>NZ_CM135937.1:4120000-4922500 GCF_054353315.1 Streptomyces sp. NC-S4
TGAGGCCCAGCTGCTTCGCCAGTTCGCTCGGGCCCATCCGGTAGGGGGCGCCGGAGATGACGAGGGCCTTGAGGACCTCCCACTCCGCGTTGCTGATGCCCAGGGCCGCCGTCTGGCGGCCGTACGCGACGTTCATGCGGCGGTTCAGGCGGCTCAGTGCCGAGACGACCTTCTCGACCTGGGGGTCCAGGTCCTGGAACTCGCGCTGATAGACGGCGATCTGTTCGTCGAGGCTCGGCTCGTGGACGGCCGCAGTGCCGTCGGGGGTGTCACCCATGGGTCGAAGTATCGCACGAGCTCGTTGGCGTCTAACTCCTTCGATGTGTAGTGTTAAGGCTTGAAGTTTAGCTATGAAGTCTTCAGGCTTCAGGTCTCAAAGGCAGGTGAGAAGTGACCAAGGTGATGGGCGCTGCGATGCGGCGGATCCAGGCCGGCAACGCGCTGACCGCGTTCGGCATCGGCTTCACGGTTCCGTTCCTCTACATCTACGTGGCGCAGGTGCGAGATCTGGGTTCCATGGCCGCCACGTGCGCGTTCGTGGCCTTCGCCCTCGGCGCCCTGGTCGCGCTGCCCTTCACCGGTCGGGTCATCGACCGACGTGGTCCGGTGCCCGTGGTCATCGGGGCGGCCGTCACCGCTTCCGTCGGTGCGCTCGCCCTCGGGCTCTCCACCGACATCGCGGCGATCCTCCTGTCGGCCCTGGCGCTCGGCGCCGGGCAGGCCGTGATGCAGCCGGCGCTGGCCACGATGATCGTGTGGTGTTCCACCCCGTCCACCCGGACCCGCGCCTTCGCCCTGCAGTTCTTCATGCAGAACCTGGGTCTGGGCATCGGCGGTCTGCTCGGTGGCCAGATCGTCGACGAGAGCCGGCCCGGCAGCTTCACCCTGCTGTTCGGCATCGAGGCCGTCATGTTCCTGGTGCTGGCCGCCGTCATCCTCAGCGTGCGGCTGCCGCAGGCGCCGAGCATCAAGGACGCCGTGCCGAAGGACCCGTCCCAGGCGGGCGGCAGCGGCTGGAAGCGACTGCTCCGGCACAAGGCCATGGTGCAGCTGTGCGTGCTGGGCTTCGTGGTCTTCTTCGCCTGCTACGGACAGTTCGAGTCGGGTCTGGCCGCCTTCGGTACCGAGGCCGCCGGGATCTCTCCCTCCACCCTCGGGTTCGCGCTCGCGGCCAACACGGGTGCGATCGTCGTCGCGCAGTTCGTCGTGCTCCGGCTGGTCGAGAAGCGCCGCCGGTCGCGGGTGATCGCGCTCGTCGGGCTGGTCTGGACCGTGGCGTGGCTCATCGCCGGGTTCTCGGGGCTGGGGCACGGCAGCGCCATGATGGCCGCCGCCGCGTTCATCACCACGTACGCGCTCTTCGGCATCGGCGAGGCCATGCTGTCGCCGACCCTGGCGCCGCTGGTGGCCGACCTGGCGCCCGAGGGCTCGGTGGGGCAGTACAACTCGGCCTTCGCGCTGGTCAAGCAGATGGCACTGGCGCTGGGGCCGCTCGGGGTGCCGCTCGGTGCGGGGGTTCCGATGCTCTACATCGGGGTCTTCGTGCTCGTGTCGCTCGGGATCGCCGCTCTCGCGCTGCGGCTCGGCAGGCGGCTGAGTCCGGTGCAGGACAACCCGTGGGTGGCGAGCAGGGTCGTGGCGCAGGGTGGCCCCGCCGCCGAGGTGACTGCCGTGGACGTCGCCGAGGACGTCGCCGTGGAGCGTGTGCACGCGTAGGGACGTACGTATATATGTGCGGGAAGCAGGAGGGCCCCGGTCCGGGTGGATCGGGGCCTTCCTGCTTCTACTTGTCCGGCAGGGCGAACTCGCACCAGACGGCCTTGCCGCCGCCCGGGGTGCGGCGCGAGCCCCAGGCGGAAGCGATGGTCGCGATGATCGAGATGCCGCGGCCGGTCTCGTCGGCCGGTTCGGCGCGGCGGCGGCGCGGGAGGTGGTCGTCCCCGTCGGTGACCTCGATGATCAGTCGGCGGTCGGTGCGGCGCAGCCGCAGGCGCATGGGCGGGGTGCCGTGCTGGAGGGAGTTCGCGACGAGCTCGCTGGCGGCCAGGACGCCGAGGTCGCAGAGCTCTACGGGGAACCGCCAGGAGGCGAGGACACCCTGGGCGAAGGCGCGGGCGCGCGGGGCCGCCTCGATGCCGCCGAGGAGTTCCAGGGCGGCGTTGTGGAAGAGCTCGGCGTCCGATCCGGTACGGGCGGGCTGCTGGAGGACCATCACGGCGACGTCGTCGTCGTGGTCGGCGTCCACGCCGAGGGCGCGCATCAGGCGGTCGCAGATGACCGCCGGGGTGCCCTGGGCTCCGGAGAGGGCGCGTTCGAGGGCGGCGACGCCCTCGTCGATGTCCTCGCCCCGGCGTTCGACCAGGCCGTCGGTGTAGAGGACGGCGGTGGAGCCGGGGCCGAGCGCGATGGTGCCCGAGGTGTGCAGCCAGCCGCCGGTGCCGAGCGGTGGGCCGGTGGGGTCGGCGGCTCTGCGTACGGTGCCGTCCTCGTCGCGGACCAGGATCGGGAGGTGGCCGGCGGAGGCGTACGCGAGCAGGCCCTCGTTGGGGTCGTGGACGGCGTAGACGCAGGTGGCGATCTGGCTGGCGTCGATCTCGGCGGCGAGGCCGTCGAGGAGCTGGAGCACCTCGTGCGGGGGCAGGTCGAGGCGGGCGTAGGCGCGGACTGCGGTGCGCAGCTGGCCCATGACGGCGGCGGCGCGCACGCCGCGGCCCATGACGTCGCCGATGACGAGGGCGGTGCGGCCGGCGCCGAGGGTGATGACGTCGTACCAGTCGCCGCCGACGGCCGCCTCGGTGCCGCCGGGCTGGTAGGTGGCGGCGATCCGCAGGTCGTCGGGCTGTTCCAGCTCCTGGGGGAGGAGGGAGCGCTGGAGGGTGACGGCGGCCTCGCGCTGGCGGCGTTCGCTGGCGCGGAGGCGTTCGACGGCTTCGGCGTGGTCGGTGACGTCGGCGAGGTGGATCAGGACGCCGGTGTGGTGGGGTGCGGGCTCGCCGTCGGTGTCGGACTCGGGGAACTCGACGGGGGTGCAGGTGACGGTGTACGAGCTGCCGCCGCCCGGTGCGGTGCGGTTCTTGGCGGTCCGGGACCTGCCGCTGCGCTGGACCTGGTCGAGGAGCGGGAGGAGGCCGAGCTCGCCGAGTTCGGGGAGGGCCTCGTGGGCCGGGGCGCCCGGGGTGCGGGCACCGAAGCCGGCGGTGTAGGCGTCGTTGACGTAGGCGACACGGTGCTCGGGGCCGTGGACGAGGGCGACCAGGGCCGGGAGCCGGCCGAGGACCTCCCGTACGGAGAGTTCGTCGAGGGAGGGCACGGTGGTGAGGACGCCGGCGTGCCGGGGCGGGGATGCGGCCGGGGACGTCGGCGTGGGCGCGCCGGTGTCCGTGCCCGTGCCCGGGCCTGTGCCCGTGGTGCCGGTGCCGCCGTTTCCGGTCCCGGAGACCGTGGGGTCGGCGGGCCGGCCGTCGGCGGGCGTGGACCGCTCGGCCGCGGGGTCGGCGCGGCCGCCGCGGGCTGCCGGGACCGCGCCTTCACCTCGCTTGGCCTGGGCGGCGGCGTGTTCGGACCGGGCGGCGGCGCGGCGCTGCGTTCCGGGGAACCGGGCGCTCCAGCGCGTGAAGTTCACTGCGTTCAAGCCTCGTGGTGTCGCGAGTGGTCGCTGTGTCGCTCGTGGGCGGTCGCTGACTGGACGATGTCACTCTGTGCAGGGGTGAGCGCACCTATGGTCACACGTCCAGTGTGGCCGACCGCACTGACAACGTCAGCCCTGGCCGTTCTGCGGGGGGTTGGGGGCGGGGTGAGGTGGAGGGGGCTTGGGGCCGCCGCCTGCGGCCAGTTCGAATTCTGCCCTGGGGTGTTCGAGGGAACCCAGGGAGACGATCTCACGCTTGAAGAGGCCGGAGAGGGTCCATTCGGCAAGTACGCGCATTTTGCGGTTGAAGCTCGGAACGCGGCTGAGGTGGTAGGCGCGGTGCATGAACCAGGCCGGGTAGGCCTTGAGCTTGCGGCCGTAGATGTGGGCGACGCCCCGGTGCAGGCCGAGCGAGGCGACGGAGCCCGCGTACTTGTGGGCGTACTCGGTCAGGACCTCGTCGCGCAGGGCGGCGAGGAGGTTGTCTGCGAGGACCTTGGCCTGGCGGACGGCGTGCTGGGCGTTGGGGGCGCAGACGCGGCCCTTCTCGCCGGCGGTGATGTCGGGGACGGCCGCGGCGTCGCCCGCGGCCCAGGCGTGCTCGACTCCTTCGACGGTGAGGAAGGAGGTGCAGGCCAGGCGGCCGTGTTCGTTCCTGGGGAGGTCGGATGCGGCCAGGATGGGGTGCGGTTTGACGCCGGCGGTCCACACGACGGTGCGGGTGGGGAAGCGGGCGCCGTCGCTGAGGACGGCGACGCGGTTCTCGCAGGACTCGAGCCGGGTCTCCAGGCGTACGTCGATGTTGCGTCGGCGCAGTTCGCGGACGGTGTAGACGCCCATCTCGGGGCCGACCTCGGGGAGGATCCGGTCGCTGGCCTCGACGAGGACCCACTTCATGTCCTCGGGCTTGATGTTGTGGTAGTACCGCGCCGCGTAGCGGGCCATGTCCTCCAGCTCGCCGAGGGCCTCGACGCCCGCGAAGCCGCCGCCGACGAAGACGAAGGTGAGGGCTGCGTCGCGGAGGGCGGGATCGCGGGTGGAGGAGGCGATGTCCATCTGCTCGATGACGTGGTTGCGCAGTCCGATGGCCTCTTCGACCGTTTTGAATCCGATGCCGTAGTCGGCGAGCCCCGGGACGGGGAGGGTGCGGGAGATGGAGCCGGGGGCGAGGACGAGTTCGTCGTACTCCATCTCCACGGGGCCGGTGCCCTCGTCGGCGGTGGCGAGGGTGTTGACGGTCACGGTCCGTTTGGCGTGGTCGATGCGCTGGGCCTCGCCGATGACGATGCGGCACTTGCCGAGGACGCGGCGCAGCGGGACCACGACGTGCCGTGGGGAGATGGCGCCCGCGGCCGCTTCGGGAAGGAAGGGCTGGTACGTCATGTAGGGCTCGGCGCTGACCACCGTGACCTCGGCTTCGCCGGCTCTCAGCTTTCGCTGGAGGCGGAGCGCCGTATACATGCCGACGTAGCCGCCGCCGACGATCAGGATGCGCGTACGGGGCGGGGTACCGGGGTCCGTGCCCCGGGAGTTAGCAGCCTTCACCATCCCATGACGCAACGTGGCTGGGAGTTTGTCCACAGGCCCGGCAAATTGTGTGACCGGAGTGAGTGCTGGGGCGGAGGGCAAGAGGACCTCAGCTTGTGGCGAAAATCTGCAGGTCAAGGCATACGGAATGCAAGATTCCGGAGGCACGGATCGGAAAAGTGGGGGTGAATGCTCCGATCGGGCGGTGCTCCGTCCGGGGCTGCCTCTTCTGAATTGACTCTGGCTCAACTATGTTCGTATCTCGTCGAGGAGTAGGACCGGGCCCGAGACCGTGGCCACCTCGACGTGAAGGCGGGGAGTGTCTCCGGGGGGAGACAAATGATTACCGGGGGATACATATGAACATTTCCGATTTCCATGGTTCTGCGACCGCGCTCTCGGTCGAGAGCAACGGACGCGGCATCGCGGGCGGCACCACGCACGGTGTGGGCCGGTCCACGCCGCTGCGCGTCGATGCCCAGCGCAACCTGGAGCACGTTCTGCGGGCGGCCCGCGAGGTCTTCGGCGAGCTGGGCTACGGGGCTCCGATGGAGGACGTGGCTCGCCGCGCCCGGGTCGGCGTCGGCACCGTGTACCGGCGCTTCCCGAGCAAGGACGTCCTGGTGCGGCGCATAGCCGAGGAGGAGACCGCTCGACTGACCGAGCAGGCCAAGGCCGCGCTGGGCCAGGAGGAGGAGCCGTGGCAGGCGCTGTCGCGCTTCCTGCGCACCTCCGTGGCCTCGGGCGCGGGGCGGCTCCTGCCGCCGCAGGTCCTGCGGGTCGGCTCGGCCGCCGAGGACGAGGCCGAGGAGGCGGAAGCCGCCCGGGTGCCGCAGCAGCGGCAGGCCGTGCCGTCCGCCGGGGCTCCCGACCTGCGGGTCGTGGGCACGCGGAGCTCCGTCGAGAACGAGCCCTCGGACGACGCGGGTGCGGGTGCGCTGCTGGAGGTCGTCGGCCGGCTGGTGCACCGGGCGCGGGAGGCCGGTGAGCTGCGTGCCGATGTCACGGTGGCCGATGTGCTGCTGGTCATAGCGACGGCGGCGCCCGCGCTGCCCGACCCGGCGCAGCAGGCGGCGGCCTCGACGCGGCTGCTCGACATCCTGCTCGAAGGGCTGCGGTCGCGGACCGTGTGACCCGGACGGGCACGGGCGGGGCCCGGTAGGGCGATTCGCCGGAATGTGCCCGGACGGGTGGAAGGCGCGCAGACGGGTCCGGTGCCCGTCCCCCGTGTGACACGCTTGGCCGGTGTACCGGTTGAGAGTGTCGTGCGGGAGTCTCCGCGATGAGCGTTGACGGTCGGGAAGAGCCACGCGGTGGCGGCGGCAGCGAGGTGGAGGCGGGCAGTCCGCCCGCCCGACAGGTGCCGGCGCAGCGCGACCCGGGCGGGCGGCACGCACGCCCCTCGGGCTCTTCCGGACCCGGCCCCGCAGGCACCGGCGGCGAGCTGCCTCCGTCCGACGGGGACTTGATCGCCCGGATGCGGGGCGGTGACGACGGCGCGTACGAGGAGCTGTTCCGCCGGCACGCCGATTCGGTGCGCCGCTACGCCCGGTCCTGCTGCCGGGACGCGCACACCGCCGACGACCTGACCGCCGAGGTGTTCGCGCGGACCCTGCAGGCGGTACGGGGCGGGGCCGGGCCGGACCAGTCGGTGCGGGCCTACCTGCTGACCACCGTGCGCAGGGTCGCCGCGGCCTGGGCGAAGACCGCCAGGCGCGAGCAACTCGTCGAGGACTTCGCCGTCTTCGCCGAGCAGGCCTCCACGGGTTCGGAGGGCGGGGCCGCTCTGTCCGGGCTCTCCGGGCTCTCCGGTGGCGACACGCTCGAACTGGGCGCGGATGTCCGGGCGATGCACGAGGCCGAGCGGTCGCTGGCCATGCAGGCCTTCCGCAGCCTGCCCGAGCGGTGGCAGGCCGTGCTGTGGCACACCACCGTCGAGGAGGCGTCGCCGAGTGCGATCGCCCCGCTGTTCGGTCTGAGCGCCAACGCGACCGCCGTGCTGGCCAGTCGGGCCCGGGAAGGCCTCAAGCAGGCCTATCTGCAGGCCCATGTGAGTTCGGCGCTGAGCGAGGGCGGCGACTGCGCGCGCTACGCGGACCGGCTGGGCGCCTACGCGCGGGGCGGGCTGCGGATGCGGGCGGAGCGGGGGCTGCGGGGGCACCTGGAGGAGTGCGTGAAGTGCCGGCTGGCCGCCGGGGAGCTCCAGGACGTCAACGCGGGCATTCCGGCGCTGCTTCCGGTCGCGGTCATCGGGTGGTTCGCCGCCGGGTACGCGGGCAAGGCCGCCGGGGTGCTGGCCGGTGGAGCCGTCGCCGCGGGCGGGGCCGCCGCAGCCGCCGCCGGGGGTTCGGCCGCGGGCGGGGCCGCGGGTGCCGCCGGTGCCGGTGGTGGGGCTGCCGGAGCGGGTGGCGGGGCCGGGGGGTCCGTGGCCGCCGAAGGGCTCGGGCTGCCGGCCAAGGCCGCCATCGCCGCCGGGATCGCGGTGGCCGCGGCCGCCGGGGTGGTGTTCGCGCTGTCCGGGGACGACACCGAGCCGCGGGTCCGGGCGAAGCCCGCGCCCAGTGTGGCGGCGCCGGCGGTGCCGTCGGTGCCTTCCGTCCCTGCGGCCCCGGAGGCTCCGGCCCCGGCCGAGCCGGAACCGCCCGCGCCGGAACCGCCGGCGGCGCAGGGCTCCGTAGCTCCGCGGCCCGGACCGACGCCCTCGGCCTCCGCGGCTCCGGGACCCGCGCCCTCCGCGTCCCCGTCGCCCTCCCCCGGCCGGGAGAAGGCCTCCCCCACTCCGTCCCCGGAACGTCCCTCCCCGAAGCCGACACCGCCGCCGGCCCCGAAACCTCCGCAGGGGTTCCAGCTGGCCGGGCTCGCCCACTCCGTGTACGGGGACCACAGCGGTCCGGAGCTGCAGACCTGGCGCAGCGGCTGGGTGTGGCAGCGCCGCGGGCTGGAGGTGGGCGGCCGGCGCTTCGCGCACGGCATCACCGTGAACTCGCGGTCCTCGGTGGAGATCACCCTCAACCGGCAGTGCACGAGCTTCTCGGCGTGGGCCGGGGTGGACGGCCTGTCGCTGCTCACGAACGGCTCGGTGCGGTTCTCCGTGTACGCCGACGGGGAGCGGGTCTGGCAGTCCGCCGCCCTCGGGCACGAGGACCCGCCCGCGGCCGTGCAGGTCTCCCTCGCGGGGCGCACGTCGCTGCGGCTGGTCGTCGAGAAGGCCGGGCCGGGCGGCCTGCCGACGCTGGCGAGCTGGGCCGACTCCGTGCTCAGCTGCCGCTGAACGCCCCGGTCAGCGTCGCGGCGACGGCCGCCGGGGTGAGCCCGGCGCCGGCCTCCTCCTCGCGGCGGTAGCGGTCCGGGCCGAGCAGGGCGCGGGCCCGCTCCGGGAGGCCGTCCACGGCGACGCTCTCCGGAACCGGGCGCGGATGCCCCGCACGCCAGGTGGTGGCCGCCGCGAAGGCGCGTACGGCCTCGGCAGGGCGGTCGGCGTCGGCCAGCAGCAGGGCCGCCGCCTCGGCCATGCCGGCCAGGACTCGCTCGGCGCACCGGGCCTCGACGGCGGCGGCCATGGCCGGACCGATCCTGGTCAGAGCGGCCACCGGGCCCTGTTCGCGGCCGGTGAGGACGGCGTCGACGATGGCCAGCCCGGCGGTGAGCTGGGCGGGCACGGTGAACCGTTCGGCTTCGGCACGGGCCCGGTCGCACTCCTTGCGCGCCCGGGCGTCGTCGCCGCGCTCCAGGGCGACGAGGGCGGAGAGGAGCCGGGCGAAGGTGCTGACGTCGTACACCCCGCCGTACCGGTCGGATTCCCGGTCGGCCTCGGCCAGCAGCCGCTCGGCGTCGTCGATGTCCCCCGCGCAGTAGGCGGTCTCGGCGATCCGGGCGATGGCGAAGGGCGCCTCGACGGTGGCCCCGACCTCGCGGGCGAGGCGCAGGCACTCCTCGTACTCGATGCGGGCGTCGGCGTACCGGCCGCGCGAGAGGGCGACCTCCCCGGCCGCCCCCGCCACCTGGGCACGGGTCCAGCGGTCGCCGACGCGCTCGGCGAGCTCGTGCAGCTCGGCCAGGTCGGCGTCGACGTCGGCCAGGCCTCCGGTGACGTCGATGGCGACGTGGGCGCGGAGCATGAGGACCACGCCCAGTTCCCATTCCCCGGCGTGGGCGCGGCAGTTCGCGACGGACCGGTCGAGGTCGGCGTGGAAGTCGAGGGAGGTGCCGGTGAGGAAGGTCGTCGCGGGCCAGAGCATTCCGGGGAAGCGGGTGGTCTCCGGGGAGCCCTGCCGGAAGGTTTCCTTGATGCGGGTGGCGAGGTCCCGGTAGCCGGAGGTACGGAACTTCTCGGCGGAATTGCTCTCCGCGAGCAGGAACATGTCGAGGACGAGCAGGCGCATGAAACGCCAGTACGCGGGTGTGCCCTCGGGGGGCACCCCGGAGGTGAGGGCGAGGGTCCGGGTGGTCCACTCGGCGCCCTCGGCGCGGTAGTTGCGCAGCCACCAGAACCAGCCGAGGGCGAAGACGAGGCGCTCGCCGGCCTCGGTGTCGGCGTTCTCCACGACGGTGGTGTGGAGGGCGGCCCGGAGGTTGTCGAGCTCGGTCTCGACGCGCCGGATCCAGGGGAGCTGGGCGGCGGAGCGGATCAGGGGTTCGGCCTCCTCGGCGAAGGCGAGGTAGTGGGCGGCGTGGCGGCGGGCGGTGGCCCGGGCGTCGGCGGGGTGGGCGGCGGCGCGCTCGGCGGCGTACTCGTGGATGGTTTCGAGCATCCGGTAGCGCATGCCGTCACTGCCGGGGCCCTGGCCCGGTTCGGCCAGGACCAGGGACTTGTCGACGAGGGAGCCGAGGACGTCGGCGGGGTCGTGGTCATCGGTGGGGTCGGCGCAGACGGCTTCGGCGGCGGCGAGGTCGCAGCCGCCGGCGAAGACGGACAGTCGGCGCAGGACGGTGCGTTCGGCCTCGTCGAGGAGCTCCCAGGACCAGTCGACGACGGCGCGCAGGGTCTGCTGGCGGGGCAGGACGGTACGGGAGCCGCTGGTCAGGAGGCGGAAGCGGTCGTCGAGCCGGTCGGCGATCTGGCGCGGGGTGAGCAGCCGCAGCCGGGCGGCGGCCAGCTCGATCGCGAGCGGCAGACCGTCGAGGCGGGCGCAGATCTCGGCCACGGCGGCCGGGTCGTCGGCGGGGCTGAAGCCGGGGCGGGCGGAGGCGCCGCGGTCGGCGAAGAGCTGGTGGGCGGGGTCGGGCGGCAGCGGCTCGACGGGGCGGACCGTTTCCCCCGGGACACCGAGGGGTTCGCGGCTGGTGGCCAGGATCCGCACGCCGGGGCAGTGCGTGAGGAGCCGCTCGGCGAGCTCGGCGGCGGCGCCGATGACGTGCTCGCAGTTGTCGAGGACGAGCAGCAGGCTGCGGTGGGCGCAGTGTTCGACGAGTCGGGTGGTGGGGTCGGTGGCGGCCGGGTTCGGGGTCTCGCGGGTGACGAGGGAGCTCTCGCGCAGGCCGAGGGCGCTGAGGACGGCGCCGGGAACGGCGGCGGGCTGGTCCAGGCGGGCGAGTTCGACGATCCAGCCGGCTTCGGGGTGGGCCGCGGCGGCGTGCTCGGCGAGGCGGGTCTTGCCCGAACCTCCGGGGCCGGTGAGGGTGACGAGACGCAGGCGGCCCAGATCGCTGCGGAGGGCGGCCAGTTCGGGTTCGCGGCCGACGAAGGAGGTCAGGCGGGGGCGGAGGTTCCCGCGGGGGGCGCCGGGGGCATCGGGGACGTCGGAGCTGCCAAGGGTGTCCGGGGTGCCCGGGGTGTCGGACGCCTCCGGCCGGGGCTGCGGGGGCCTCGGGAGCGGCAGGGGCAGGGCCTGCGGCTGGAGGAGTTCCGCGTGCAGGGCGGCGAGTTCGGGGCCCGGGTCGGTGCCGAGGCCGTCGGCGAGGGCGCGGCGCGTGCGCTCGTACGCGGCCAGGGCCTCGGCGGGGCGGCCGGCGGCCCGCAGGGCGCGGAGCTGCTGCGCGCGGAGCGTTTCGTCGTACGGGGACTCGTGGACCAGTGTCTCGATCTCCGGCAGGAGCGCGGCCGGGGCGGTGGCGCCGCTGCGCAGGTCCGCCTCAATGCGCTGGCGGAGGGCGCCCGTGCGGCGGGCCTCGGCGACGGCCGCATGGGCGGTGCGGGCGGGCTCGGGCAGGTCGGCGAAGGCGGGTCCGCGCCAGAGGGCGAGGGCGGCGCGCAGGGTGCGGGAGGCGGCGGCCGGATCGGTGGCGAGTTCCTGGCCGCCCCGGACCGCGAGCCGGTCGAAACGGTGCAGGTCGATGTCGTCGCGGTCGGCGGCCAGGAGGTAGCCCCCGGTGGGGGCGGAGTGGACGGCGTCGCGGCCGCCGAGGGTGCGGCGGAGCCGGGAGACGAGGGCCTGGAGGGCGGCGGGGGCGTCCAGGGGCGGGTCGTCGCCCCAGACGTCGTCGACGAGTTCGGCGACCGAGGCCGGGCGGCCGGCCCGGAGGGCGAGGGCCGCGAGGAGCGCGCGCAACCGGGCGCCGCCCACGGGAAGAAGGGCGCCGCTCTCGTCGCGCGCCTCGGTGACACCCAGGATGAGATACCGCACCGGGCAATTCTGCCCGGCCCGTTGAGCCCCCGGGCCGGCTCTTTCGGATCTTGTCTGCCGATCCCGCGGCGTCCGGGCGCCCCGACAACGCGGCGAGGTGCGGTGCCGGGCAGCGCGGGCCCGGCAAGATCCGAAAGAGACGGCCTAGGTGAGCGAGGTGTCCCCGTTGTCCTCCAGGAGCGTGCGCAGGGCCTCGGCGACCGTGGTGCGGGTGGCGGGGTCGAGCGGGGCGAGCAGCTCCGCGTAGCCGCGCAGGTGCTCGGTGATCAGCGTCTCCGTCAGCGCGAGGCTCCGTTCGGTCAGCCGGATCCGCACCGTGCGGCGGTCCTGGCCGTCCCTCACCCGCTCGACCAGGCCCTTGGCCTCCATGCGGTCGATGCGGTTGGTGATCGCGCCGGAGGTGACCATGGCGGCCGGGATCAGGGCACCGGCGGTCAGCGCGTACGGGGGGCCGGAGCGGCAGAGGGTGAAGAGGATGTCGAGCTCGCCCACCTCCAGCTCGTGCTCGGTCGCGAAGGCCTTCAGGTGCTTGTCGATGACGCGGTTCATCCGCTGGATGCGGGCCACCACCTCCACCGGCCACAGGATGTCGGCCAGATCCGGGCGCTCCGCCGCCCACTGGCCGACGATCGCGTCCACTGCGTCGCTCATGCGCTGCTCCTCCTTCGCTCGTGCCCCCGCACCCCACCAAGATATCTCAACGTTCAGACATTTGACGTTGAGAGAACCGCATGCTTTTATCTCAACGTTGAGATTCTCAGCCTTGAGATGAATCGGAGCGGGCGCCACCCATGACCACCACCGCCATCACCCCCGTGACCACAACCGCCACCGCCACCGCCCGCGCCACGTTCCGGGTGGGCCCCGTCCCCGTCCTGTGGCTGGCGCTGCTGGCCACCCCCCTGGCCGCCGGGGCCAACGCCCCCGTGCTGATCCTTCCGGACATGGCCCGCTCCCTCGGGGTGAGCGCCGGGGCCGCGACCTGGTTCGTCGCCTCCTACGCCTGGGCCATGGCCGTCGGCACCCCCCTGCTGGCCGGACTGCTGCGCCGCCGCGGCCTGCGGGCGGCGCTCCACCTGGCCGGCGCCCTCCTCCTCGGCGGCACCCTCCTCGTCGCCGCGTCCCCCTGGCTGCCGCTCGCCCTCGCCGGGCGGGCCGCGCAGGCCGCCGGCGGCGCCGGCCTGGCGGCCATCGCCATGAGCCTGGCCGGCTCGGCCCGCCGGATGGGCGTGATCAGCGCCGGCTTCGGCGTCCTCGGCGCGTCCGGCCCGCTCCTCGGCGCACAGCTCTCACAGGCACTCTCGTGGCGGCTCTCGCTGTCCGTCTCCGTGATCGCGGTCCTGGCGGTACCCATGGTGAGCCGGTACGCGACGACCCCGGCGGCCGCACCGGCCTCGTCCGCCCTGCCTCGGGACGCATTCGACGCCCGCGGCGCGGCCCTGCTGACGGCGCTCGCCACCGCCCTGGTCCTGCTGCCCCACGCCCCGGCCGCGGCCCTCGGTTCCGCCGCACTCGCCGCCGTACTGCTCGCGCTCCACGTACGCCGGCGCCCCGGCGGATTCGTCCCGGCCGCGCTGGTCCGGCGGCCCCTCTTCCTCGGCTCCGCGCTGCTCGCCCTCACGCTCTCGGCCTCGTACTTCACCCTGCTGTTCTCCGTACCCCGGCTGCTCGCCGACCGGGCGGGCTGGGACACCGCCACCGCGGCCACCGGCCAGCTCGTGGCGCTGCTCGCCGGATCCGCGCTCTCCTGGCTGCTGGCCGCGGCCTCGGCGCGCATGAGCCGGGCGGCCGTCCGCACGGTGCTCGTCGGGGTCGGGGCGTCGGCCGCGGCGATCGCGGTGTTCGCGAGCTGGGGTCCGCTGCTGCTGGTCGCCACCCTGGGCGGGATGTTCGCGGCGACCGGCGCCAACGCCGTGCTGTCGATGCACGCCGCTTCGAGCGCCCCCGATCCCCAGCGCCCCACGGCCATCGGCCTGTTCGCCCTCTGCTACCAGCTGGGCGGGGCCTTCGGCCCGGCCATCGCGACCGCCCTGGTGCTCACCGCCTGAGCCCGGGCCGTCAGGACAGCGCCGGCCGGTGCACGGGGACCCCCTCCGGCACCGCCCGGCGCCGCGCCGTGGAGGTACCCGTCCAGCAGGTACCGCGCCGGGCCAGCAGACGGCCGAGCCACAGCTCCATCGAGACCAGTTCCGCCAGCCCGTCCAGCGGGACCGGGTGCCCGTCCGCCGCGTCGAGCAGGGCCTGGCGCACGACCCGGGCCTCGATCAGCCCGGCGTCCGCGAGCAGCGGCGACGCGAACAGGTCCAGCAGGCCGCTCAGGGCGGCGCGCAGCCCCAGCCGGGTCGCCGTCTCGTTCGGCACGCGGTCCGTGGCACCCCATCCCGGCGGGAACTCGCGGACCCCCGCCGAGGACAGGACGCTGCGCAGGATCGCGGCCCGGGCGCCGGGCTGGACCCGCAGCGACTCGGGCAGGGCGCGGGCGGCCCGTACGACCTGGTTGTCCAGGAAGGGGGCGTGCAGCCGCTGGCTGCGGACCTCCACCGCCTGCTCGAAGACCCGGTGGTCGGCGGCGTGACGGGCGAGCAGCGAGCGGGCGCGGGCCTCCCCCGGGCGCAGCGACACCGGTGGCCGGCCGGCCGCGACCATCAGACGGATCGATACTTCCGCCAGTGCCTCCCCCGTGAGCCAGCCCGCCGCCGGTCCCGGGCGCGCCCAGGTCAGGGCGGCGAGGGAAGCGTCCACCGGACCGGAGGATCTCTCGGTTACCCCGCCCTCGCGGAGCCGGGCGGCGGCGGCCTCCATGCCCGCGCGGTACGTCGTACGGGCAAGTCTCCTGGCCGCCGAGTACACGGTGAGCGGGACCAGCAGGGACTCCCCGGAGGCTCCGGAGGCGGAGGCCGAACGGGCCAGCGCCGCCACCGGGCGCAGCAGGTGCCGGCGCCGGCGGTCCATCAGGAGGTCGGCCATGCGGGCCGGGTGGGCGTCGAGGACCTGGCGGGCGCCGTGCCCGGTGAAGTGGTCGGCCGAGCCGGCGGCCAGCCGGCGCCGCTCGCGGGCGGCGAAGACCAGCGAGGGGCCGGGCTCGTCGGTGAGCGGGCCGTCGAGTTCGGCGTACGGGAGGGCTTCCGCGGCGGCGGCGACCACGACGTGGTGCAGGCGCGGGTCGGCCGCGATGGCCCTGGCCCGTTCCAGTTCGGCCTCGCGGCCCTGCGGGGTGGCCAGGTCGTTGAAGGTGACGGCCAGCAGCCGCGCCCCGGCGGGGCTCAGCAGGCTGCCCGGCGCCCCCGGCAGACCGGCCGCCAGCAGCGCCAGCGTCGCGGAGGCGCTGCCGCCGGAGAGGTCGGCGCCCACCCCGGGGGCCGGTGCGCCGCGGGCGGCGCGCCGGTCGGCGGGGCCCATTCCGGGCACGGGGCCGGGATCGTACGGCGGAGCCGCGTCGGGAGCATGCCGCGGAGCCGTGAGCCGGGCGCGCACTGCGTCCACCAACGCTTCCCGTACGCCCTCCACCGCGCGCTCGGCATCGGCCTCGGGGGCGGCCACGGCGAGCGAGGCGACCTGCTCGTAGCCGGTGATCTCGCGGGAGCCCTCGCGCAGGATGAGCGCGTGCCCGGGCGGGATGCGCCGGACCCCGGCGTACGGTGTGCCGTCGCCCAGTGCCTCGGGGCTGTCCGGGCAGGCCAGCAGGGCGGCGAGGTGACCGATGTCGAGCTGGGCCTCGATGAGGTCGGCGAGCGGGAGGGCGGCGGTGGCGTACGCCGTGCCGCTCGCCCAGGGGGTGTAGAAGACGGGCCGGGCGCCCGCGAGGTCACCGACGACGGTGATGCGGCGGCCGGCCTGGACGACGGCGGTGTAGCTGCCGGACCACTGGGTGAGGTGGCGCAGGGCGCCGCCGCGGGCGGCGTAGAGGGCGCGGCGCAGTTCGGCGTCGGTCGCGCCGCAGCAGCCGAGGACGGCGAGCCGGGTGAAGGGATCGGCGGGGTCGGCGGTGAGCGTGCGGATCTCGTCGGGGCGCCAGTCGCCGACGGCCCAGAGGGGGTCGGGGTCGCCCCAGAGCAGCTGCGCGCCGACGGGGTGGACGGTGCGTTCCGCGTCCGCGCCGGGGTCGTCCGGATGGGCGGCGTCCGCGAGGCCGCCGCGCAGGGGCGCGCCGCCGTCGCCGTATCCGTTGTGGCCGCCCTGGCCGGAGACCCTTCCGGCCGTGCCGAAGCTCGCGGCGATACTGCTCCAACCCACCAACCAGCGCACCGCCGCCTCCCCAGCCCGTGGGCACATGACCGGGGCACAGGCAGCACGGACAGCGCTGGGCGCGCGGCCGCGGGACCCCGGGTGGCTCGGGGTCCATGCTGCCACGGGACAGGCGTGCGAGAGGGGTTAAAGGGGGCGCACACGCAAACGAACACGCCCCGGCAACTCGGTATTTGACGTTCCGTTCCCACCGCCCCACAGGTCGCTTTCAGCCATTCTTCGGCCGCCGGAAGGGCCGTCACGGGCGGCCGGCGCCCGGCGCGGGGGGCGCGGTCCGGGGGGCGCAATCCGCCCCCCGGACCGTTCCGCCACCCGCGGGGATTGAGGCAGCGGCGTCCCCCGACCCGCCCGGTCAGGCGGCGGGCCGACCCACGCACCGCACATCGAATCGCCGGGTCCGGGGACCGGCCAGAGCGCACGGGCGGGCGCACGGCCACACGGACGGAGCACGCGATGACACGTGCGCCCCGGCTCCGGGGTCGGGGCGGACTGTGCAAACGGACAACAATCCCGCCATACGGAAGTAAGGGCCTTAACGCTTGGGAGGCGGGGAACTACGCTGGGTTTACGAAATGCCGGGCGCCTATGCCCCGGCGGCGTCTGCGTTCCGCGTGTGACGAGGGGTGGCGCATGTCCAGGGAGCTCCGCGAGCCCAATGAGAAGCTCGGCGCCGTCCTCGCCCTCGCGGGCATCAGCAACGCGGGGCTGGCCCGGCGGGTCAACGACCTCGGCGCACAGCGCGGCCTGACGCTTCGGTACGACAAGACGTCGGTGGCCCGGTGGGTGTCGAAGGGGATGGTGCCCCAGGGCGCCGCCCCGCATCTGATCGCCGCCGCCATCGGCGCGAAGCTGGGGCGGCCTGTGCCGCTGCACGAGATCGGCCTGGCGGACGCCGACCCCGCGCCGGAGGTCGGGCTGGCCTTCCCGCGCGACGTGGGCGCGGCGGTGCGCTCGGCCACCGACCTCTACCGGCTCGACCTCGCCGGGCGGCGCGGCGGTGGCGGGATCTGGCAGTCGCTCGCGGGTTCCTTCTCCGTGGCGGCGTACGCGACCCCCGCCTCGCGCTGGCTGATATCTCCGGCCGACAGCTCGGTGGCCCGGGAGCCGGCGGGCAGCCGCGCTCCGCACCACTCGTCCGGCACCCCGACGCCGGACGAGACGGCGACGGACGACGCGGCGGGCGGCAGCGCGGCAGCCGGCCACGCGGCGGCCTGCGCGCCGACGGCCGGTGCCTCCGCCTCAGCACCCGGCTCCGCCGCGCCCGACCCCGCGGCGCAGCACTCCATGGTCCAGAGCCCCGTATCGGCGACCCCCTCGGCTCACGGCGCGCCGGCGCGCGAAGCGACGGCGGCACCAGCTTCCCGGCCCTCCCCGGACGGCCGCACGACCGGCCCGATGACAGGTCTGGCAGGCCCGATGACGGGACCGTCGACAGGCCCGCCGTCCACGGTTGTGCCCGCCCAGCCCGGACCCGAAACGCCGCGCGACCACGGCCAGCGCGTGGGCCACAGCGACGTGTCGAAGCTGCGCGAGGCCGCCGAGGACGCGCGCCGCTGGGACTCCAAGTACGGCGGCGGTGACTGGCGTTCGTCGATGGTTCCCGAGTGCCTGCGGGTGGACGCGGCGCCGCTGCTGCTCGGCTCGTACACCGACGAGGTGGGCCGCGCGCTGTTCGGCGCGACCGCCGAGCTGACCCGGCTGGCCGGGTGGATGGCCTTCGACACCGGCCAGCAGGAGGCGGCCCAGCGCTACTACATCCAGGCGCTGCGGCTCGCCCGCGCGGCCGCGGACGTACCGCTCGGCGGCTACGTGCTGGCCTCGATGTCCCTGCAGGCGACCTACCGGGACTTCCCCGACGAGGGCGTGGACCTCGCGCAGGCGGCCGTCGAGCGCAACCGGGGCCTCGCCACCGCCCGCACCATGAGCTTCTTCCGGCTGGTCGAGGCGCGCGCGCACGCGAAGGCCGGCGATTCGACCGCCGCCGGGGCGGCGCTGCGGGCGGCGGAGGGCTGGCTGGAGCGGTCCCGGGAAGGCGATCCGGATCCGACTTGGCTGGGTTTCTACTCGTACGACCGTTTCGCGGCGGATGCCGCGGAATGCTACCGGGACCTGAAACTCCCCCGGCAGGTGCGGCGGTTCACCGAGCAGGCCCTGTCCCGCCCCACCGAGGAGTACGTGCGCTCGCACGGGCTGCGGCTGGTGGTGAGCGCGGTCGCCGAGCTGGAATCGGGCAATCTCGACGCGGCGTGCGCGGCGGGCACCCGGGCGGTGGAGGTGGCGGGCAGGATCTCCTCGGCGCGGACGACCGAATACGTACGGGACCTGCTGCACCGCCTGGAACCGTACGGGGACGAGCCGCGTGTGGCAGAGCTGAGGGAGCGGGCCCGGCCGCTGTTGGTGGCGCCGGCCTGAGTCCGGTCTTCCGGGGGGCCGCGTGGCCGCGTTGTCGGTGCCGGGGTGCAGTATGCAGGGGTGGGAGGTGTCAGCGTGGGTGGCGGCGTGGACTGCGATGTGCTGGTGATCGGCGGCGGGATCGTCGGCCTGTCGACGGCGCATGCATTGTCGCGCCTGGCTCCGGGGACCAGGGTCGTGGTCCTGGAGAAGGAGTCGGGCCCGGCCCGGCACCAGACGGGCCGCAACAGCGGGGTGATCCACAGCGGGATCTACTACCGCCCGGGTTCCCTGAAGGCGCGCTTCGCGGTGAGCGGGGCCGCGGAGATGGTCAAGTTCTGCGCGGAGCACGGGATTCCGCACGAGGTGACGGGCAAGCTCATCGTCGCCACGGAGCGGGAGGAGCTGCCCCGGCTGCACGCCCTGGTCCAGCGCGGCCGGGAGAACGGCATCCCGGTGCGCGAGCTCGGCCCGGCGCAGATCACGGAGTACGAGCCCGAGGTGCAGGGGCTGGCGGCGATCCATGTCGGCAGCACCGGGATCGTCGACTACGGCCGGGTGAGCGCCCAGCTCGCGGAGTCCTCCGGCGCCGAGATCGTCTACGGCGGCGCCGTGGACCTGATCTCCCGGCGCGCCTCGGCCGTGGCGGTGCGCACGACGTCCGGCCTGGTGGTCAGGGCGCGGGTGCTGGTGAACTGCGCGGGCCTCCAGTGCGACCGGATCGCCCGCCTCGCCGGGGACGACCCGGGCATGCGGATCATCCCCTTCCGCGGCGAGTACTACGACCTGGCACGGCCGGACCTGGTCCGGGGCCTGGTGTACCCGGTGCCCGACCCGGCGTTCCCCTTCCTCGGGGTGCACCTGACCCGGGGCATCGGCGGCGGAGTCCACGTCGGCCCCAATGCCGTGCCCGCGCTGGCCCGCGAGGGCTACGCCTGGTCGACGGTGCGGCCCGGGGACATCGCGGACGAGCTCGCCTGGCCGGGCTCCTGGCGGATGGCGGCACGGCACTGGCGGTACGGGACGGGAGAGATCCACCGGTCGTTGTCGAAGCAGGCCTTCACCCGGGCGGTACGGCGCCTGCTGCCGGCCGTCACCGCCGCCGACCTGCGGCCCGCCGAGGCCGGGGTCCGCGCCCAGGCCGTGCTGCGCGACGGCACCCTGGTGGACGACTTCCTGATCCGCGACGCCCCGCGCACGGTCCACGTCCTCAACGCCCCCTCGCCGGCCGCGACGGCCTCCCTCCCGATCGGCCGGGAGATCGCCACCCGCGCCCTGCGGACCCTCGGCTCGTCCTGACCGTCCCCGGGGGCGGGGCGACGGCTGCGGGCCGCGGGCCGCTCCGGCCTTCCCCCGGGGCGGCCTCGCCGGGCACCGGCGGCAGTGGCGCTCGCGCGGCGGCTCCCACGCCCCCCGTCGTAGAATCAGCGCATTGTGTCTGAGTCCCTGAACCCCCAGTCGCCCCGCCTCCAGGACGCCGAGCCGGAGACGAACTCGTACGTGCCGCCCAAGTGGCGCACCGAGCCCCGCTTCCCCGACGGGCCCTCGCCGGACCCGGCCGGCTCGCACCACGAGCGGCGGATCCGGAGCTTCCAGCCCCGGCGCAGCCGGGTCACCACCGGCCAGGGCGAGGCCCTGAAGCGCCTGTGGGGCACCTGGGGCATGGACATCGACGGCCACCGGGTCCTCGACCTCGAGGAGCTCTTCGGCGGCCTCCCGGTCGTCCTGGAGATCGGCTTCGGCATGGGTGAAGCCACGGCCCAGATGGCCGCCGACGACCCCGGCACCGGGATCCTCGCGGCCGACGTCCACACCCCCGGGCAGGGCAACCTGCTCGCGCTCGCCGAGCGGGGCGGGATGACCAACGTCCGGGTGGCCAACGGCGACGCCATCATCCTGCTGCGCGAGATGCTGCCGCCCGACTCGCTGGCCGGTATCCGTGTGTACTTCCCGGACCCGTGGCCCAAGGCCCGCCACCACAAGCGCCGGCTGATCCAGCCCGACTTCCTCACGCTGGCCGCCACCCGCCTGGCGCCCGGCGCCGTGCTGCACTGCGCGACCGACTGGGAGCCGTACGCCGAGCAGATGCTCGAAGTGCTCACCGCGCACCCGGACTTCGAGAACACGCAGCCCGACGGCGGCTTCTCCCCGCGGCCCGCCTTCCGGCCGCTGACCCGCTTCGAGGGCCAGGGCCTCGACAAGGGCCACCTCGTACACGATCTGCTCTTCCGTCGCACGGAGAACTGACAAGGTCACCGCGCGTGTCGGAGCGGATCGCTAGGGTCATGGTGTGTACCGAGCGCTCCAACTCGTGCTCCCACGTCCGTCCGGCACGGTCCGCACGTGCGTGCTCCTCGCCCTGCTCGCCGCGACCGGGATCGCCATCCTCGAACTCGTGCGGGAACAGACCGGCACCGAAGGCTTCTTCGTCGGTCTCGGTCTGGCCCTGCTGCCGGTGGCACCGCTCATGGCGGCCTTCCGGTGGCTGGGCCGGGCCGCGCCCGTGCCCTGGTCCCAGCTGCTGTTCTGCTTCGGCTGGGGTGCCTGCACCGCGGCGCTGATCGCGATACTGGCCAACAACTTCGCCACCGAGTGGATAGCCGCGGCCACCACGGACGCCTCCGCCGCCGATCACCTCGGTTCGGTGGCCATCGCCCCGGTGGTGGAGGAGAGCGCCAAGGCGGCCGCCCTGCTGCTGGTGTTCACGTTCCGAAGACGCCATTTCAGCGGCCCCGCCGACGGGTTCGTGGTGGCCGGCTTCACCGCCACCGGCTTCGCCTTCACGGAGAACATCCTCTACCTGGGCAATGCCTTCGTGGAGGACCTTGCCGACCGCAGCGGCGTGCTGGAATCGGTGACGGTGGCGACCTTCTTCGTGCGGATAGTGCTGTCGCCGTTCGCGCACCCGCTGTTCACCGTGCTCACCGGACTGGGCTTCGGCGTGGCCGCCCTCAGTGTCCGCCGCTCCCGCCGGATCTTCCCGCCGCTGCTCGGCCTGGCACTGGCCATGGGCATGCACGCGCTGTGGAACGGTTCCTCGCAGTTCGGGGATCACGGGTTCTACGTGGTCTACAGCTGCGTGATGGTGCCGGTGTTCGGGCTGCTGGTGTGGCTGGCGGTGCGGATAAGGCGCGACCGGCTGCGGGCCGTCGAGGGCGAGCTCGCGCTGTACGCGGCCGCGGGCTGGCTCGGCCCGGCCGAGGTCCCGGCCCTGGCTTCGATGCCGGCCCGGTCACTGGCCCGCGCCCTGGCCCGGCACAGCGGGGGCCGGGCGGCCGGACGCACGGTCGCCCGCTACGAGGCGGACGCGGCGGCCCTGGCCCTGCTGCGGAACCGGGCGCGGCGCGGCGGCCCCGTACGGGAGCGGGACTTCGCGGGCCGGGAGCAGGAGTTGCTGCACCGGCTCTGGCGGTCCCGGGCGACGGCGGGTCCCGCGCTGGCCCGGGCGGCGGTCCTGGAGGAGCTGGTTCCGCCGTGGTTCGACCCTCTGGACCCGGCGGCCGCGAGGACGGACGTACCGGGGCCGCGGCGGACGGACCACGACCGTGGCGCGCCGGACCTCGACCGCGGCGCGCCGGACCTCGACCGCGGCGCGCCGGAGGCGGGTCTCAGACGTTCAGGCCCTTGGAGTTCAGCCACGCCAGCGGGTCCTGCGTCGCTCCGCCCTTGCGTACTTCCAGGTGGAGATGAGGTCCGGTGACGTTGCCGGTGGCGCCGACGCGGCCGATGGTCTCGCCGGCGCCGACCGCGCCGGAGGTCACCGACATCGAGGAGAGGTGGCAGTACCAGATCTCCGTACCGTCCGGGAGCTCCAGCACGATCCGGTAGCCGTACGCGCCTGACCAGCCGGCCGAGGTGATCTTTCCGGCGGCCACGGCCTTGACCGGGGTCCCGGTCGGGGCCGCGAAGTCGAGGCCGGTGTGGTGGCCGGAGGACCACATGGAGCCGGAGTCCCCGTAGTGCGAGGTGAGGGTGTAGGCGGAGGTGGGCAGGGAGTAGCTGCCGGACGGCTTGGCGAGGCGCTCCTGCTCGGCCTTGGCGGCCGCCGCCTCCGCTGCCTCCGCCGCGGCCTTGGCCTCGGCTTCTTCCTTGGCCTTCGCCTCGGCCTGCGCCTTCGCCTCCTCGGCGGCCTTGCGGGCCTCCTCCAGCTTCTGCTTGGCCTCCTGGGCGGCAGCCTGCTGCGCGGCCTGCTCGGCTTCCGCCCGGACCTTCGCCTCGGCGGCGTCCTGCTGGGACTCGGCCTGCTGGAGGATGCGGTTGCGCAACGCCTCGCCCGCGTCCGCGCCCTGGGCGGACTGCTGCTCGATGATTCCCGTGCGGCCGTTCGCCTGGGCCGCGGATCCGGAACCGCCGTCTTCCTGCCGGGCGTTGTCCCCGGTCATCAGGTCGGGCAGATCAGGCAGGGCGGGCATGGCCGGCAGGGATATGGCGACCTGGGGCCGGTCCTGCGCCGTGGCGATGCCGCCGGCACCGACCGCCGCGATGACACCGACGCCGAGCACGGTGGAGCTGCGGGCAAGTCCCCCGCGCTGCTTGGCGACCCGGTGCTTGCCGCGGACGGGCCGCACCGAATCCTCGGTGGGATTCCACTCGCCCCAGGCACCCGCGGTGGGCGGCTCCTGGATCTCGGTGCCTTCAGGGGCAGGCAAGTTGGAGGCCACCAGGGCACGCTCCTCATCGACGCGCGGGGACGCGCGGGCGCACGGTGCCGTCTCTTGCGACGACTGGGACGACCGCGCTGCGTTATCGAAAGGTAATAGACGTAGGGGAGTGATTCCAAGCTGCTCCGCTTGATCGTTCCGGCCAATCAGCCACGCACCGACTAGCTTTGGCCACCCCTTTCTCCAACAAAAACCCACCAATCGGTGCAAAAAGCAGGCGACTCCCCCACCTCTCCAGCCACAGGCCGAAAATGACGGTCAATCAAATACCTTGCGGAGAGCGCCCTCTCCGCTACCGAGCGTCACATCGCATCGCCGCGCGGCACCACCGGCACGGTCCGCCGCCGCTCCGGTTCGCGCTCCCCCGGCCGGCCCACCGCGAGCAGCGCCATGTCGTCCGTCGCACCGCCGCCCGTATGCCGGCGCACATCGCTGCTGAGCGCGCTGAGCAGCGCCTGCGGCCCGGGGAAGATCCGCCCGCGCAGCCGGTCCGCCGGATCGTAGAACTCCCCCGCCCCGTCCCGGGCCTCGGTCAGCCCGTCCGTGTAGAGCAGCAGGGTGGTCCCCGCCGGGAAGTCCCACTCCTGCACCAGGTCCGGCCGGCCGCCCAGCTCGCCCATGCCGAGCGGCAGGGCCGGCTCGGCCGGGGCGAGGACCGCCAGCTCACCGTTCCCGTGCAGCAGCAGCGGCTCGGGGTGGCCCCGGTTGAGCAGCCGCAGCACACCCACGCCCGGCGGGATCTCCCCGAGCACGCACGTCGTGAACCCCTCCACCGCGTCCAGGCCGTCGCGCCGGGTGCCCTCCCGGGCCAGCGCCCGCTCCAGCCGCTGCGCCAGCGCCTCCAGCGTGGGCTCGGTGTCCGCCGCCTCCCGGAACGCCCCGAGGACCACCGCGACGGCCTCCACCGCCCCCAGCCCCTTGCCCCGTACGTCGCCCACCGCCAGCCGCACGCCGTACGGGGTCTCCTGGACCGCGTACAGGTCGCCGCCGATGAAGGCGTCCGCCTGCGCGGCCTCGTACCAGGCGGAGACGTGCAGCCCCCCGATGCGCTCGGCGGGCTTCGGCAGTACCGCCCGCTGCGCGGCCTCGGCGATCCCGCGCGCCGAGGCGAGCCGCTCGCCGCTGCGCCGCACCATGCGGTTGATCAGGAGTGCCAGTCCGGCGACGGTCAGTACGGTCACCAGCTCGGTCAGCGCCTCGACCTGCCGGCCGGTGCCGTCGAGGAGGTGCAGCACGAACACCGCGCACACGGCCAGGGCGCCGGTCAGCGCCGTGGCCCAGAGGGTGAACAGCGGGGCGGCGATCAGCGGGGCCGCGGTGAAGAACGGGGATCCCGTGAAGCTCGGCGGGGTCAGCACGTCGAAGACCATCCCCAGGGCGATCAGCGCGACCGGCAGCACCCGGACCACGCGACGGGTCGCACCGCTCCCGCCCGCGCGCCCGCCGTTGCCCTGCCGGCCCTGCCCCACCACGCTGCTCTCCTGCCGCCCGGTCCGCCGCACGGGTCCGGGCCCGCAGCCTCCTCGCCCCTCAAGGCTGGCGGCAGGAGCATCCACGGGCGACCTGACGGCGGCCGGACGGATGACGACGGATGACGGGGCACGGGAAGAGGGGCCTGCGGGGCCGGAGCACGACGAAGGCCCGGTTCCTCTGGAGGAACCGGGCCTTCGTACTGAGTAGCGGGGACAGGATTTGAACCTGCGACCTCTGGGTTATGAGCCCAGCGAGCTACCGAGCTGCTCCACCCCGCGTCGGTAAACACAACTCTACGCCATCCGGGGAGGGCTGCCGACCAATTAACCGCCGACACGCCCGCGGGCACGCGTCACCGCAGGTCGAAGTCCCGATCCCGGCGGCGGGTCAGCACGCGGGTGGTGCTCCCGTCGTCCTCCCGCACGTCCCGGACATGGGTGAAGCCGATGCGCTCCAGCAGGACCAGCGAGGCCGCGTTCGCGTCGGCCACGGTGGCGTGCACCTCGGTCAGGCCGAGGGCGCCGAAGCCGTACGCGACGAGCGCCCCGGCGATCTCGGACCCGAGGCCCGCCCCCCAGGCCTCGGGGGCCAGGGCGTAGATGATCTCGTGGCCGTCGACCTCGTCGGTCCGCTTGATCTCGGCGTGCCCGACCAGCCGGCCGTCCCGGCGCACGGCCCACACGTCGAAGAGGTTCTCGGCGTAGACCTTGGTGAAGACCCGCCCGAAGAGCGCCCGGTCCTCGGCCTCGGAGGCGGGACCGTCCCCCATCCACCGGGACACCCGGGTGTCCTGGAAGAGCGCGACGAACCCTTCCTCGTCCTCGGGGGTGTACGGGTCGAGGAGCAGGCGTTCGGTACGGAGTACGGGCGTCATGATCGGCGACGCTACCCTCACCGGCCCACGGGGTCACCGGATTTGGCGGGTACGAGAAAGCGCCCCACCCGAAGCGGGTGGGGCGCTCTCGTGCAGGTCGGAGGATGTCTCCCCGTCCCTGTGAGCGGTAGGCCATGTCGGACTCGAACCGACAACCAACGGATTAAAAGTCGAGGAGCCCGAGTGATGTCGGCTGGGGCCCCGTTCCTGTCCATGCCGTTCCGGCTGGTCAGAACGGGTGCCCCGGCCACCCGACCACCGGCCCGTGACACCCCGTCCGTAGGCGTCCGGGCTCACAGCGGGCTCACGTCGTACACCCTCTGACCTGCCCGTCTGGCTGCTTCCGCCGGTGTCCGTGACGATCTCTACGCAACCTCGGCTACCGGCTGTGCCGCATTCGTGTGAGGCGTAGGAGAACGCTGCGCCGGTTGCTCCGATCGGGCCTAGGGTGGGCCGCGATTCGGCCGGGGCTGCTGCGCCCGGTCTGGCACAGCTCGGCCCGGAGGACGCATGGAACACCTGCGGCTGCTGCGACGGCGGCCCGTACTGGTGCTGTGGCTCGCACAGAGCCTCTCGGTCCTTGGGGACCGCCTCTATGCCCTCGCGGTCATGTGGGTCGTCTACGCCGCGACGGGCTCGGCGTCACTCATGGGCTTGGTCGCCGTGGCTGAGTCGCTGCCGTACATCGCCCTCGGCACCGTGGGCCGGCGGATCGTCTCCCGCTTCTCTTCGTACCGGGCACTCGCATGGGTCGACGGGGCGCGGGCAGCGGTCGCGGTCGCGCTGCCGTTCCTGTGGTCGCCCGACGCGCGGGGCATCGCTCTGCTGCTCGTCGGTGTGCTGCTCCTCGGCGCGCTCGGGGCGCTGTTCGATCCCAACCTCGGCGCCCTGGTACCCGATCTCGTCGAGCCCGAGCGGGTGCAGCAGATCACGGGTCTCCTCGACCTCACGGGCCGCATCGCCCGTATCGCGGGCCCGGCCAGCATCGGCCTGCTGCTGCTCTTCGTCTCCGAGGTGCAGCTCTTCGCCCTGAACGGCGCGACGTTCGCCGTGTCCGCCGTGGCTCTGCGCTGGCTGGCTCGCCGCTACGCGACCCCGGCAGGCGGCGCCGCCGAGCGCCCTCGGGGCAGGGCACGGTCGTCCGTCCCGGCGGGGCCGGTGCTGCGTGAGCACCCGCGGGTCGGACTGGCGATCGGCCTGCACGGGGTAGCGCTGTTCTGCTCGGCCGTGACTGCCATCGGTATGCCTGCCCTGCTCGCCACCCGGTACGGGGCGGGCGCCGCGGTGTACGGACTCGTCACGGCGGCCGTGGGCGTCGGGGCGCTGCTCGGTAATCCCCTCGCGAGCAACCGGCGCTCGGGCGGCTGGCTGACCGTCTACTGCGGTGCGTGGGCTCTACAGGGCGCGGCGACCGCCTGTATGGGCCTGGTGCTCGACCTGCCCGCGCTGCTCCTGCTCGCCCTGCTGACGGGCATCGTCGCCCCGGCTACGAGCGTCACCCTGCGCGCGCACCTCGGCGCGTTCGCCCCGGCGGAGCGGCTGCGCCTGATGTCCGTCGATCAGACGATCATCCGGGCCGGCGGCACGGCCGGAATGCTGGTTCTGCCATTTCTCGTTGATGTCTCCCCACGGCTTGCGTTCGGCGTGGGCGGCGGGACGGTCGTGCTCTCAGCTCTCATCGCGCTGCTTGTTGCCCGTCGACTGCGGCGCGAGCCGGCCCCGGCTGTGCCGTCGGGTCAGCGCGGGGATGCCGTCGCCATCGACTAGGCCAGCGGCGACGTGTCCGACGCAGACGAAAGCTCCGTCTGAAGGCAGCCCTGCTCGGAAGGTCCAGAGGCGGGCAGGCCCGCAAGGTCCATATCGCCGGCGACCGCAAGTGCCGCCCGCTGGCCTTCGTCCTGACCGAGGGACAGGCCGCCGACAGCCCGCAGTTCATTCCCGTACTGGCGAAGGTCCGGGTTCGCGGGCCCGTCGGCCGTCCCCGCACCCGGCCCGACGCGGTCGCCGCAGACAAGGCCTACTCCTCCCGCGGCAACCGCGCCCACCTGCGCGAACGGCACATCAAAGCCGTCATC
Organism: Streptomyces sp. NC-S4; assembly: GCF_054353315.1. Lineage (NCBI taxonomy): Bacteria > Bacillati > Actinomycetota > Actinomycetes > Kitasatosporales > Streptomycetaceae > Streptomyces > Streptomyces sp. NC-S4. The sequence goes on from NZ_CM135937.1 coordinate 4,147,438, forward strand.
CCGGAGAAACGGGACCAGGACGCCAACCGAAAGAAGAAGGGAAGCAGGGGCGGCCGACCCATCGGCCACGACGCCGAGCTCTACAAGGAGCGGAACACCGTCGAGCGCCTGATCAACAGGATCAAGGCCTGGCGGGGCATCGCCACCCGGTTCGACAAGACACCCGAGAGCTACCTCGCCGGCCTTCACCTCCGCGCCGCGATGATCTGGATCAAGGACCCCACCAAGACCATCCCTTGATCACGACCGAATACGGTTCCTAGGACGGCAGGCGCTCGATGATCCAGCTGCAGAGTTCCTCGGTGATGATGGTGTGCCCGGTGGTGTTGGACGAGCAGCGGAACTCGTCCAGCTCGCTCTCACTGGGCTCGATGGCGTCGACCTTCGCGTAGAGGTCCTCCTGCCGGTCGATGTCCCGGATCGCGACCGCGCTGACGGTGGGCACGAAGCAGACGGTCGGGTGGTTCAGCTCCGCCTCGCCGCCCTTCGCCGTGAGCTCGTCGGCGACGATCCGGTACGAGTCGAGCGTGCCGCCGGGCGCACCGTCCAGTTCCGGGAGGCCGCTGGTCTTGACCGTCTTGGTCTTGAACGGAAGCAGGCGGCGCAGTTCGGCGACCGTGACGTCGTTGCCGGCGGCCTGGCTGAAGAACGTGGTGCCGGGGAAAGCGATCTGGCCGGTGCTCTTCAGCGCGACGACCCCGGGCGGCACGTTGACGCCGGTGCCGTCGCCGCTGCCGTTCGCGACCGCGATCTTGTGCGGACGCATCGGCCAGCCGCCCATGTCCTCAAGCTCCTTGAGGAAGGCGATGCGCAGCGGGTCCACCCGAACCGTGTCGGTGCCGCTGTCGTAGTGGCGCCAGAGCAGCTGCCGCGCGGCGTCGCTGTTCATCTGCCGGGCGAAGTCGTTCGCGGTCGGGATGAAGTGCGCGAAGGCCTGCAGACCGATCGGGATGACGGCGCCGCGGTGCGGGGTGTCGTAGGAGAAGTACAGCGAGACCCGGTGGTCCATCCGCAGCCTCTCCAGCTTGAGCAGCGCGTAGCGAGTGACCAGGCCGCCCATGCTGAAGCCGCCGACGGTGAGCGTCGTGTCGTCCAGCTGTTCCGCGATCGTGCGCTGGATGGCGGCGATGGCGGCCTTGGCGTTGTCCTGGATGCTCGCGGCGCGCTCGTGGAAGCCGAGCAGGATGACGGTGCGGCCCTGCTTGCGCAGTGTGCTCAGGAACTTGTACGGCTGTGCGGGGTCGCCGGAGACGCCGCTCTCCAGGCCCTGGGCGAGCCATTGGAGGTCGCTTTGGCCCAGGTTGAAGCCGTCGGCCATGATGACTGGCCGCTCGATGCCGGTGCTGCCCTCGCCGTAGTAGATCCAGGCGAAGCCGTTCGGAAACTCCCACTCATCATCCCGCTGTTGTACCGGGACGGGGATGATCGGTTCGGAGCCCAGGGGATCAGCGGCGATGTTCCTGCCGTCGAACTGCTCCGCCTGGTTGTCCTGCTGTCCGGACATCGGCCACTCCTCAGGGATCTGCGCACGCCAGTGCGACCCGGTCGGGCCGGGCGGGCTGTCGTGCGGGGGAGAATTGTGCTGATGGCCTCATCATGATCGGGTCGGAATGCAATTGACGATCGATCAGTTCGGCCACCGCTCGTTCGAGTGATATGGCATGTAGGGCGTTTGGTCGATCGGCAGCGTGCCTGAATGGCTCGTCCTTGTGCGGCGGACGGGCGGCGGTAACTGTCCCCATGCTGCTGAAGACCGTTGGTGCTCAGCCCACTCGCCCCACCCACCCAGCTCCCGCGGGGAGGTTGGACATGAAGGTCGGCCTGCACTGGTCCATCGGATCAGGCGCGACCGCGAGGGCGAAACCCGCACATTGATCACAACCCAATACACGCCCTAGCAGGCACGACGGATCTCGGCCCCCGCCGGCTGCACTGCGATGGGGGCCGAGACTGCGATTCTCTATGGCACGTGGCTGTATGCGCTCGCCCCTAGCGAGCCACGCCCTCCGGCTTCCACTCGGCCGCGTCGAGCGCGAGCCAGTGCTCGACGGTCACGTTCTCGAACGGGACGCCGATCTGCTGGTAAATGCGGGTGTGCATGGCGCCGAACCAGGCGCCCCGACGGTCGTCGAAGAACGCGCGGTCGTACCAGGCGACGCCCAGCAGGACCGTCCCGCCGCCGTTCTCGTTGTCCGGGTCGGCCTCGAAGTACGTGCACTCCCAGTCCCAGAGCATCTGCTCGTCGGGGCGGGAGCGCAGCCGCTCGTCGCTGGCGCGGAGGTGCTCGATGCACCGCTCGACGGTCGCGGCGTCGGGGCAGTAGTACCGGCAGTCGCTGAACGCCACGACGCTCTTGCTGCCGCGCCGGGCGGGGTCGGCGTCCTCGCCGGTGAGCACCCGGACACGGGTGATCGGCGGAGCGCTGGTTTCGAGGATGGTCACGGTGGTTCCCCTCTCGTTGCCGATGGTGCGTTGCAGGTGGTGCGTGATCACCAGCTCGACCCGGTCAACGGGTACAGGCTGGGGCTGTGGGCGCCGCTCGACCGGATGGCACCGGGAGCGACGTAGCGGATGTTCAGGCCGATCCGGGCGCCGGCGGTCGTGTTGCTGTCCGAACGGTGCAGGAGACGGACGTCCATCAGGCATGCCTGCCCGGCGTCGAGCGGCAGCCATAGGCCGTGGTCGTGCGGTCCGTTGGGCATGCCCTGCACTCCGAGGGCTCTGGCGCGGCGGGCGCTGCTCGCCTCAAGGTTGTTGCCGAGGTAGCCGCTGGCGTGTGAGCCGGGGATGACCTGCAAACAGCCGTTGGCGGTGGTCGCGTCGGTAATGGCGAGCCAGGCCGCGACCGAGCGGGCGGGGTCGAGCTCCATCCGTCGGTTGGTGCCGTCCTGGTGCCAGGGCACGCGGAACTCGCGGCCGGGCCACTTGATCATCAGAAAGGTGTTCTCGACGGCGACCGCCTCGCCGATCGTCTCCTGCACGGCGGCGAGCAGTCCGGGGGCGCGTACCGCGTGCGCGGCCCACTCGGAGCGCAGGTGCGCGTCGAGCACGACCTCGGTCCGCTCGGCCCGGTGCTCGGCGATGACCTCGGCCGCTCGGGCGCGGGCTCGGCTGTTGGTGTTCCACTCCAGCCCGGTCCGGTATCCGTCCTCGCCGAGCGGGCTCGGTCCCGTGCAGCTGATGGTGAGGGGCGCGCTCATCAGGCTTCGTCCTTCGGCCGGCAGCGGGTGCACTGGCAGGGCGGGAAGGCGAGGGAGTTCATGGGCGGGCTGTCCCGGACCCCGGGCCCGACGACCACCTCGGCACGCTCGTGGACGACCTGTCCCGTCTGGCCGTTGACGTCGTACACACGAATGGTCATGGGCATGCGCACTCCCGCTGCTCAGGGGCGTTGTGGTTCGGTGTGTCACCAGTGCACCGCTTGAGAGGGCGTCATGGGCGACTGGGCACCGGACGTTTGGGCGGACATTTCCGCGCCCGAGTCCGGGGCCAGATCACTACGGTGGGTGCACGACCCGTAGCTGCGAGGGGGAAGCGCATGACGGAACAGGAGTCGGGCGGGCTGGCACAGTTACGGCGGGCTGCCGGCCACACTCAGGAGACGCTCGTCAAGGCGTTCCGGCAGGAGTCCGCCCGCCTCGGCGTCGCCGCCGCGGTGAGCGTCCGCCAACTGCGACGGTGGGAGAGCGAGACGCCCCCGCCCCTGCCGCACCCAGGCCAGCAAGCCGTACTTGAAGCCATGTTCGGCATGCCCCTCGCCGAGATGGGGTTCGACGTCCCCGGTCATCGCGTGACGGTTGCGGCACCGATCAGCGACGCTGGAGAGGTGAAGAGGAGAACGTTCGTCGCAGACGCGGGCGCCCTCGCTGCCGCTGCTCTGCTGCCCGCCGCGCCGGGCCCACGCATCGGCACGGCGGATCTCGGGCGGCTGAGGGAGCGCCTCGACGGGCTCTACCAGACAGACCACACCGCGGGCAGCGTGCCGGCGAGCACGCAGGCTGAGCGCATCGAGGCGGAGATCACGCGAGCCCTGAGCGGCGCCTCGTACACCGCCGGTGTGGGCCGTGAGCTACAGACGATGCTCGCCGAGCTGCACGGACACCGGGCCTGGTACGGCTACGACGGCGGACGCATCACGGAGGGCCGCGCCGCCTGCATGGAAGCCCTCGCCGCGGCGCAGCTCGTCGACAACCCGCTGCTACAGGTCTCCGTGCTGGAGACGCTCGTACTCCTCGCGGTCAAGGCCGGCCGATCCTGGGAGGCCGCTAGCGCCGTCGAGAACGCCTACCGCCTCGCAACCCAGGCAGGGGCGGGTGCGACGGTGCACCTCGTGATCGCGCTCCGCGATGCCAACGTCGCCACGCACGCCGGGGACCTGTCGGGCGCACGCCGTGCCCTGTCCCGTGCCGTCAGCTACCAGGGGCGCGCGGATGCCGATACGGACGTGCCCAACTGGGCCAAGTTCGTGGGTCCGTTCGAGGTCGACTACGCCACGGCGGACATGTACGTACGAGCAGACCAGCCCAAGCGCGCCGTGCCGTTCCTCCGGGCGGCCGTGCGCGGGATTGGCGGTGGGCTCGCCCGGAACAGTGCCTCGTACCGCGTCAAGCTCGCCGGTGTTCTCCTCGCTGCGGGGGAGGTCGACGAGGCGTGCGCCGAGGTGGGCGGCGTGCTGGATACCTGGGGAGGCATCGCCTCGCCCCGGCTGCTGGGCAAGGTGCACGATTTCCAGCGGGCGGCCGGGGTAGTCGACAGCCCAACCGCCCGCGAATGCGTGGCACGTATCCGCGAAACCGTGTGAAAGGGCCGCCGGATGAGTCAGCCAGCACCGCCCAGCGTCGAGCAGCTCGACGGGCCGGCCGCCGCAAGGGCCGAGGAAGCGTTCCGTCTGGTCTACGCCGAGGCGTTCGCCGAGCCGCCCTACGACGAGACCGAGACCGACGTCGCAGCCGCGTTCCGCCGCTTCCGTTCCCAGACCCGCAAGGCCACCTTTCGCGGCGCCCTGGCGAGCGCCTCGGACGGTGAGACCGTCGGCATGGCGTACGGCTACCCCCTCGGGCCGCAGACGGGCTGGTGGGACCAACTGACCGTGCCCGTGCCCGACGAGATGCGGCGCGAGGACGGCCGCCGAACGTTCGGCCTGATGGAACTCGCCGTGCGCGCCGCATGGCGCAGGCAGGGCATCGCCCGCCGCCTGCACGATGCCGTCCTCGCCGGCACCGAGGCCGAGCGGGTCCTGCTCAACGTCCACCCGGACAGCAAGGCGGCCGTGTCCGCGTACCGAGCATGGGGATACCGCAAGATCGGCGACGCCCGCCCATGGGCGGGCGCGGACCTACACGACGTGATGCTGCTCGACCTTCACTGAGCTGATCCCGCGCGCGTAAGTCGCAGCGACCGGTCGCGGGAGCCTTCCACCAGGCGCGCCGCCCATGCGCGCGAGGGAGGGGGGAACCGGGTGCGCGCCAACGCTTCCGGGGTGGTTGTCAGTACCCTGCGGTATTCGCGCGCGCCCGCGCACAAGGCGCGACCGGTCGCGGCACAGGCAGGTCCCGCGATCCAAGGGGACGCGGGGGACGTGGGGGACGATCTTCGCGCTCTGCTCTCCCTTTCCCTCTTCCTTCACTGGGTGAGACAGAGGGGAGAGGGGGCGGAATCGTCCCCCACGTCCCCCGCTTGGTCCGAGGTGCCGTTCCCGCTCGGCTGGGAGGGGGACGACTCGCGACCGAGGAGGCGTACCCGTCGTCCCCCGTGCGTCCCCCGCACGTGGAAGCGTCCCGGGTGACGGTTGCCGTTCCGGGGCGCGCGTCGGAGGCGGGGTCATGAGACGGGGTCGCGGGTGACGGCGTAGACCTTGCCGTTCTTGTTGCTGCCCGACGTGCGCGCCACGGAGATGCCGCGGGCGCGGAGTGCCGGGGCCACCTGTCGGATGCGGGCGCTCAGCACGGCCGGGGTCTTGGGCCAGCCATCGGCGAAGCCTCGGCCGTCGCTGCTGAGCTGCCGGTGCAGCTCGCCCATGGTCCCCTGCCATCCGCCGGGCGGGAAGGCAAGAGAGGCTGTCCAGTCGCGCAGCGCGCCGGCAACCGGATGACCGTCGAGGACGGCATCGTTCAAGGCGTCCTGCGCCCCGTTGAACGCATCGAGGCTGCGCCAGCCTGTGACCCTGTCGAGTGCGTGCAGCAGCTCGGCGAAATCGGCGAGCCGAGGCCGTTCGGTGAGGTCGGCGGCAGCATCGGGGAGGTCGGCCCATACCTCGGCGGCGAGGTCGAGCAGGGCGCCGAGGATGCGAGGGTGCGCCTGCTCGTACGCGGCCCACAGGGCCCCCGCGGTGCGGCGCTGGTCTCGGCGGATCGGCTGGAGTTCGAGCGGCATCATGCGCTCGGCAAGGTCGTTGCGGAGCGCCCCGAGGTCGATGCCGGTCAGCAGTACGGGCCGCTGGTAGGTGAGCACGTTCACGTCGTCGTCGGTGTAGAGAGCGCGGGTCACCTGCGCGTCGCCGGTGACGATGCGGCACAGGGCATCGGACAGCCAGCCGGGCAGTCCCGAAAGGTTGTCGAGAGCGAGTACCCATCCGGCCGCGGTGGTCGGGCCGAGGTCGCGCAGGTTCTCGGGCGCCTGCCGCAGGGGCGCGCGGGCGCCCTCGATGATCCCGGTGAGCATCTGGCCCGAGGTGCTCTTGCCCGTGCCCTGCTCGCCGGTCAGGTACGCGATGGGGCGGGGCATCCCGGGGCGCAGTGCGGCCAAGAGCCAGCCGATCGCGAGCGGCAGCGTCTCAGGGGTGAAGGGCAGCAGGGCGGAGAGTTCGCCGATGCCCTCGCGCCAGCCACCGGCGGGGCGGTCGGGGCGGGGCAGTGGCCGAACCAGTTTGGTGCGGCGCCAGACCGGACCCGCCTCGGGGTCCGGGCACGTCAAGGTCCACCCGTCCGGGGCGATGCGGACCGACTCCCCGTCGGGGCGGCCGAGGTCGAGCCAGGACACCGCCGTGTTCTCGGGGTCCGTAGCGACGCGCAGGTGCAGCTCGGTCTCGGGCACGCGCATGGCGAGGGCGTCGAGCGTGGCGACGGCATCCGCGAGTGCGGTCTGCGAGGGGGTGCGGTCGTGCTCGGTGACGTAGATGCGGGTGAGGTGCTGCCGCAGGCTGCCGGTTCCGGTGTGCGCTGCTGCGCGCAACGGCACGGCGACGGCCGGACCGTCGTACGGGACTGCGTACGGGGCGCCGTTGTGGTGCAGGTACCGGAACCGGTTCTGCCCGAGGACCCGCAGTACCTCGGCCTGCGGGGGCTGCTTCTCCTGCTTCGCGCTGCGCGGCTGCCCCCCGCCCTGCTCCGCCCGCGGAAAGGGGACGACGGAGCGGGCGGCGGCGATCGGGTCAAAGGCCGGAGTGCTCATGCGGCGGCCCCGGTGTGCGTGCGCGGGTTCCGCTCGCCTGCGCTGAGGCCGGAGCGAATCGCAGCCTCGGCCTCGCGGTCGGACAGCCCACCGTGCCGGGCCGCGTCGAGCAGTACGTCGACGAGCTGCCCGCGGTCGAGTCGGCCGGCCACGCAGAGGGTGCCGAGGTTGAAGGAAGCGCGGTTGAGCGTGGCGTTCCGAGTGCCGGGCTGCGCCTCGGCGACAGTCCGCAGCTCGGCCTCGACGGCAGCCGCGGCGTACCCGCTGCCCATGGGGCGGGAGCGCCAAGGCAGCACGGTACGGGGCCGCTCGGGGCGTACGCGGTGCCCGGTGCGGTCGAGGTCGCGCGCCAGCCAGACGGGCAACTCGGCGACCGCGCGGCAGTCACCGAGCGCGGTGTACGTACCGGCGCGGGTGACCGTGCCCGGGGCCACGGCGTACGAAGCACCGGCGCGCACGTCGAGCTGCCAGCCCAGTGCGCCGGCGAGCGGGCGCCATGTCGTACCGGCCGGGGCACGGAACCAGTAGTGCAGCCCGCCGGAAGGGGTGAGCACGGTCAGTGTCTGCGGCCCGCAGCCGGGCAGCGTCGCACGTCGCGCCTCGACGAGCAGTGCGAGGGTGTCGCGGCCGTCGGCGATGCTGCCGGGGGCGACGTCCCCGGGCAGGTCGACGCCCGGGAGCAGCTCGGACTCCTCCTCGGGAGGCTGTCCGCCATGGCAGTCCACATCGAGGATCACCAGGCCGGACGACCCCGCGGCTACGCCGACGCCGGCGGACGGCATCCGGGCCCACCATGCGGCGATGCGCTCGGCGTCGGTGGTCGCGGCGAGCACGCCGTGACAGGGGCGGCCGGCGGCGATGCACTCGCAGCCGTGCCCATCGTGCGGGACGTGGTGAGGGTTGGGACGCTCCTTGGTCCCGGCTGCGCAGCGGTCGCAGCCGCGCACGGGCAGCTTGGCACCCGGGGCAAGCGGGTGCACCGCGTAGCCCTGAGCGGCCAGCCACAGGGCGACGCGGAGCGGGTCAGGGGTCGGGGTAGTCAAACCGTCACCGCCCCAGCAGTGCGGCGAGGGTGGCCACGACAACGGCGAGTCCGCCCGGGTCGGTGCCGTGCACCTGATACCCCGCGCTGCGAGCCAGTACGGCGGCGAGCGTCCGGGCGGTGTACTCGTCGATGTCGCGCGCACTTCCGATGAAGAGGCGCGCACGGAACCCGTTGGGTGTCGGGGTCAGTCCGCCCAACTCTCTGGTGGCGTCAGGAAGCACCGCCCACCCGTGCGAAACGGGCAGGCGGTAGCTCATCGTCGGCAGGGCTGCCGAGCGGCGAGGAGTGATGACCGGGCTAATCACGCGGCACCCGCCTCGGTCGGCTCCTGGCTCTGAAAGCCGAGAAAGCGCAGCAGGTCGTACCGAGTGACGCGGTACTGCCGCCCAAGGCGCAGGACCCGCACCGGATACTCGCCGTTCTTGGCCAGGGCGTACCCGGTTGTTCGGCCAAGGGCCAAGGCTCGGTTCGCCGTGTCGAGGTCGAAGCTGACGGGCAGGGCCATCAACTCGGCCGCTGTCATCCCCTTCACGTTCTGATCTTCGAGCGAGCGCAAATCATCCTCCAGAGGGTTGGATGCATCATTCCCCTTGAGCATGATCCCCTAGATCGGCTGGTGTCAACCCCACCCAGGGTGTAGCGTCCATTCCCGTGGAGAATGAACAGGGTCAGCAGGCAGACCGCATGTGGGGCTACGGCTACGAGCCTGAAAAGGCACTGGGCGAAGCCCTGCGCTCACTCCGCACGGCACGCGGCATGTCGCAGGAAGACGTGGCGACGATGATGAGCCGGAGCGGCTTCTCCTGGCGTCAGACAACGGTCGCGAAGACGGAGGGCGGTTCACGCCCCGTCCGCGTCAACGAGGCTGCCGCTCTGGCCCTGTGCTTCGGCGTCTCCGTTAACGAGCTGCTCGGCAACCAGGCGGACAGCCCGGAACAGTCGCTGATCGAATCGACGTACCGGGTGTCGTTCTCGCTCTACCTGAGCACTCGGCTCCGCACCGAGGAAGCACTCCGGCGCAAGGAAGCCGCAGAACGCGAGTACGAGGAATCCCTCGCTCAGCTCCGCGAGACGAAGCAGTCCTACGAAGAGGCAAGTCGGGCGTTCGAGGAGGCGTTCCTCGAACCGCTCGGCGAGGGGGAGGAGAAGGATTGACCGGCTCGACCTTCAAACGGTGCGCCTGCCGCAACCCTGAAACGGGCAAGCAGTACGGGCAGTCGTGCCCCAAGCTCACACAGAAGCGCCACGGCCTGTGGAACGTCCGGCAAGAGCTGCCGAACGACAAGGACGGCAAGCGCCGCACCTTCCGCCGCTCGGGCTACGCCACGAAGAACGAGGCGCAAGGCGACCTCGACCGGCTGCGCGCGCTGCTCGGTATCCCGGGTGACGACGACCCCGACGGCCGCCTGCTGATCGGCGACCTCCTCGAAACCGTCGCCTCCAACAAGGAGGCCATACCCGACTACGAGGAGACGCAACGCCGGTTCCGCACCGGCCAGTCCCTCACCGCCCGGCTGACCGTCGGCGACTGGCTCGACCAGTGGCTCGCCGGCAAGCGGCGCCGCGACTCCACCCTCGACGGATACGAGTCGCACATCCGCGTCCACTTGAAGCCGCATATCGGGCAGCACCGCCTCGACCGGCTGAACGTGGGCCACCTGGTCGAGCTGTTCGACGCGATCGAGGAGCACAACGAGGAGATCCTCGTCGAGAACGCCAACCGCCGGGCGCAGGTCGCGCTGAGCAAACCGACCACACCGGGGCGACCGCTCCCCGCCGAGCGCGAGCGGATCGCCGCAGAGCGCGCAAAGCTCGCCGAGATGAAGCCGTTCCGGAAGGTCACCGGGCCAGCGACCCGACAGCGCGTTCGGGCGACCCTGCGTGCGGCCCTGAACGATGCCATCGCGCAGCAGCTCATCACCTTCAACCCGGCGTCACATGTCGAACTGGAGACCGGTAAGCGGCCCAAAGCACTCGTCTGGACCGAGGAGCGCATCGCCCAGTGGAAGCGGACGGGAGACAAGCCGTCGCCCGTCATGGTCTGGACGCCCGAGCAGACGGGCGCGTTCCTCGACCGCGCGGCGAAGCACCGCCTCTACGCGCTGTACCACCTGATCGCCTTCCGCGGCCTGCGCCGAGGCGAGGCATGCGGCCAGCAGTGGACCGAGACCGACCTCGGGGCCGGGCTGCTCACCGTCGCCACTCAGCTCGTACAGCGCGGCTGGAAGGTCGAGGAGTCCGCGCCCAAGACAGATAGCGGCGAGCGCGTGGTCGCCCTCGACTCCGAGACGGTGAAGGTGCTCGCGAAGCACCGCAAGCGGCAGATGCGGGAGCGCCTCGCGTGGGGTGAGGCGTACGTCGACACCGGCCGCGTGTTCACGCAGGAAAACGGCGAGTGGCTCCACCCGGCATGGGTGACCGACCAGTTCCGGCGGCTGGCTGCCGAGGCGGGTCTGCCCCCGATCCGGCTGCACGACCTGCGCCACGGCGCGGCAACCCTCGCCCTTGCGGCCGGCGCCGAGATGAAGGTCGTACAGGAGATGCTCGGCCACTCCTCCATCACCATCACCTCGGACACGTACACCAGCGTCCTGCCCGAGGTCGCGCGGAAGGCTGCCGAGGCCGCGGTAAGGCTGGTCCCGCGGCAGGCCGTTCGTACCGCCGGGCTCACCTCGGGCTCACATCAGGCCACAGGACGCCCCGGGCACAGCAAAGCGCCCCACCCGAAAAAGTCGGATGGGGCGCTAAGGCGCAGGTCAGAGGAAGGTTCCTCCGCCTCGCGAGCGGTAGGCCATGTCGGACTCGAACCGACAACCAACGGATTAAAAGTCCGCTGCTCTGCCAATTGAGCTAATGGCCCTCCAGGTGCTCACCCCAGAGCATAGCCGGACCGCGCCGGTCAGCCGATCGGGTATCCGCCGACCGGCCTGTCGGCATCGGTCCGGTGGGGCCGCGCAGGGCCTCGGAGCCGCCCCCGAAGGGGGGTTACGCGCCATCAGTTCCCGGAAGCGAGGAAAGGGCCCGTACGGCACCTTGGTGTCGTACGGGCCCTTTCTCAGGGGTTCAGCTCAGCTGCGATCAGCCGTTGCGCTTCCAGCGCGGCTTGTCGTCGCGGCGGCCGCCGAAGCCGCCGGTGGAACCGGAGCCGGACGGACGGTGGTCGTCACGACGGCCGTACGGGCGGTCGCCGCCGCCGGAGCGGAAGCCGCCGGCCGGGCGGTCGTCACGACGGTCGCGGTTGAACGGGCGGTCGCCACCACCGGAGCGGAAGCCACCGGAGGAGCGGTCGTCGCGGTTGAAGCCGCCGGAGGGACGGTCGTCGCGGCGGAAGCCACCACGCTCGCCACCACGGTCATCGCGGTTGAAACCACCGGACGGACGGTCGTCGCGGCGGAAGCCACCCGACGGACGGTCGTCGCGGCGGAAGCCGCCGGAGGGACGGTCGTCGCGGCGGAAGCCACCACGCTCGCCACCACGGTCATCGCGGTTGAAACCACCGGACGGACGGTCGTCACGACGGAAGCCACCACCGGACGGACGGTCGCCACCGGAGCGGAAGCCGCCCGACGGACGGTCGTCGCGGCGGAAGCCACCACGGTCGCCACGGTCGCCACCACGGTCGTCACGGTTGAAGCCACCCGACGGACGGCCACCGCGGTCACCGCGGTCGTCCCGGCGGAAGCCACCACGGTCGCCACCGCGGTCGCCGCCACGGTTGTCGCGACGCTCGAAGTTGCCACGGTCGTCACGCTGGGCGCGGTGCTCCTCGCGGCGCTCCTGCGCGGCGATCTCCGCGGCAGCGGCGGCGGCAGCGGCCGCGACCTCGGCCTCGGCGGCCTCGGCCACCTCGGCGACAGCGGCCTCCGGGTCCTCGCCGCGCTCACGGGCGGAGCGGGCGACGAGGCGGTCGGCCTCCTCGCGCAGCTCCACGGCGCGGCGCGACAGGCGCTCGAGCTGCTTGGTGAGCTCGGCGACCTCGCGCTCGGCCTGCTTGGCGGCGTTGTTCGCGGAGTCGGCCTGGACCTCGGTCAGCGAACGGGCACCGGTGATCTCGGCGACCTCGGGCTCGAAGGCGCCGGCGCCCTGGACGATGTGGCGCGAGGCGTCGACGCCCGCGTCCTCCATCAGGCGGAAGATCTGGCGGCGCTGGTGCGGCAGCGCGAGGGAGACCACGACACCGGACTTGCCGGCGCGGGCGGTACGGCCCGAGCGGTGCAGGTAGTCCTTGTGGTCGCCGGCCGGGTCCACGTTCAGGACCAGGTCGATGCCGTCGACGTGGATACCGCGGGCGGCGACGTCGGTGGCGACGAGCGCGTTGACGTAGCCGTCCTTGAAGTCGGCGAGGACGCGGGTACGGGCACCCTGCGTCATGCCGCCGTGCAGCGCGTCGGCCTTCACGCCGGCCTCGACGAGCTGCTCGGCGATGCGGTCGGCGCCCAGCTGGGTGCGGACGAAGATGATGGTGCGGCCCTTGCGGGCGGCGATGGCGGCCGTGACCGGCGCCTTGTCCTTCGGCTTCACGACGAGGACGTGGTGCGTCATGGTCGTGACGTTGCCCTGCGCGCTGTCGACCTCGTGCGTGACGGGGTTGGACAGGTAGCGCTTGACCAGGGTGCCGATCTCGTTCTCCATGGTGGCGGAGAAGAGCATGCGCTGGCCGCCGCCGGGGATCTGGTCGAGCAGCTCGGTGACCTCGGGCAGGAAGCCCAGGTCGGCCATCTGGTCGGCCTCGTCGAGAACCGCGACCTGGACGTTCTCCAGGGAGCAGGCGCCACGGTTGATGATGTCGCGCAGACGGCCCGGGGTGGCGACGAGGATGTCGACACCGCGCTCCAGGGCGTAGATCTGGTTGCTCATGGAGGTGCCGCCGCAGACGACCTTCATCTTCAGGCCGAGCACGTCGCCGTAGGGCTGGAGGGCGTCCGCGACCTGCATCGCGAGCTCACGCGTCGGCGTGAGGATGATGGCGCGGGGCTTCTTCTTCTCGGTGAAGCCGCCGGCGAGCTGCGCCAGGGTCGGCAGACCGAAGGAGAGGGTCTTGCCGGAGCCGGTGCGGCCGCGGCCGAGGATGTCCTTGCCGGCCAGGGCGTCCGGGATGGTCGCGGCCTGGATCGGGAAGGGGGTGGTGACGCCGTTCTGCGCGAGCTTGCGCACGACGCCCTCGGGGAGACCGAGGTCGCCGAAGGTGATCGAGGGCTCCGCGTCGGCGTCGTCGTCGTCGAAGTCGGTGGTCGAGTCCTCGAAGGACCCGTCGGTGTTCACGTCGGCCTCAAGAGCCTCGATGATCTCGTTGGCCTCAGCGGCCTCGATCGCCTCGGTGACCACGAGGGCCTCGGCGTCGATCATCTCGTTGGAGTCGTTCTCGGGCATGACGGAACGGTCAGAGCTGGAAATGGACATGCGAAATGCGAAACCTTCCGGAGTCTCGGCACGCGCCCAAACTCCGTGAATCGCAAATCGACCGCCTCAATGCGGTCAGCCACGGCTAGGGAGAGTACGCGCCACACGGCGCTCTTCGGATTCGGCGCCGGGCAATGGGATCAAACGATCTATAACCATACGCACCCTCCCCGGGGTCTGGCAAGTCGCTCCCGCAGAAACGTCCCTGACCTGCGAAGACGCCCCCGGCATCGGTTCCGGAGCGGGCCCTGCCGGACCCGGCCGGGCGCCCCCCGGGCCTACAGCTCGGGGATCGGCTGGGTGGTCGGCTCCGGCTGCGGACTCGGCGGTGCCGGCGTGGGTTCCGTCACAGGGGGAGTCGTGGCGGGGGCCGCCGGGGTCGGGCTCGCCGACTGCTGCCCGCCGGCCGAACCGCCCGGGCCGCCGGATCCACCGCCCGACCCGCCCGACCCTCCCGTGGTGGGCTGCTGCGGACCCTGTCCGCCCGCGCCGCCGCCCGGTCCCGCCGTCGGCGCGGGCACCCCCGGCCGGCCGCTCGGCGCACCCGGGCTCGGCGAGGCCCCGGTCGCGCCGGAGGCCTTGCCGTCCTCCTTGGGCCTGCCGTCCTGGCTCCCCGCCCCCTCCTTCGTGCCGTGTCCGTTGCCTCGGACGCCGGAGCCCCGTCCCGAGACGGTCCCCGCGCCCGCCTCGGCGCCGCTGCGGCGGTCCCCCGGAGCGGAGGGCCCGGGCTTCGCCGCGTCCTGACCGACACTCATGCAGCCGGCCGTCGCCGCGACCGCGAGCGCGGTGACGGCCAGTCGGAGGGAAGCGGACAACTGGCGCACGGGGGCACCTCCGGAGCCTGAGGGTGAACTTTCCGCATGAGCGGGTCAATGTGCCCAACTCCCTTTGACCCGTAAGGGACACGCCCTCCGGCGAACCCCGGGCCGCGCCCTCAGCCGAAGAGCTGCCGCGCCACCTGCGACCCGAGGTGCACCGCGCCCAGCCCGACCAGGACCGACATCACCACGTTCGCCGCGGCCAGGAACCCCCGGCCGCGCTCGGCCAGCCGCAGCGTCTCGTACGAGAACGTCGAGTACGTGCTGAGCGCCCCGCACAGACCGGCCCCGAGCAGCAGCTGCAGCCGCGAGGAGGCGGCTCCCGCCAGCGCCGCCCCGGCCAGCGACCCGAGCACCAGGCAGGCGGCCGCGTTGACCACGAAGGTGCCCCAGGGGAAGAGGGAGTCGTGCCGCGCCTGCACCGCACGGTCCAGCAGGTAGCGCAGCGGCGCGCCGACGGCCGCACCCGCCACCACGAGCAGCCAGTTCACCGCGGAACCCGCCCGCGGACCGCGAGCCGGGTCGCCGCGGCCGCCGCCCACACCGCGCCGAGCGCCGCCACCACCGTGAGCCCGCCGTAGGCCAGCGCGGTCCGCGTCTCCCCCTCGTCCAGGAGTCGCGAGAAGTCCACCGCGTAGGTGGAGAAGGTGGTGAAGCCGCCGAGCACGCCGACGCCGACGAAGGGCCGCAGCAGCGGATGGGGGGCCGTCCGGCCGCCCTCGCTGATCAGCACCATGAGTACGCCGATCAGCGCGCTCCCGGAGGCGTTGATCCACAGGGTCGCCCACGGGAAGGCCCCGGGCCCGGCCGGCCACAGCAGGGAGATCCCGTACCGCGCCGCGCCCCCGATCGCACCGCCGGCCGCCACCGCCGCGAGCACCCGGCCCTGCGGTTCGGCGCGCTGCGCGGGTACGTGCAGGTCGACGTCCGGATCGATCGCCTCCGCCGCCACCCGCGCCGCCCGCTCCGCCCCGCCGCCGGGAACCGGGACCGGCCGGGTCACCCGTACCCCAGCGCGTGCAGCCGCTCGTCGTCGATCCCGAAGTGGTGGGCGATCTCGTGCACCACGGTGACCTCCGTCTCCGCGACCACGCTCTCCCGGTCCTCGCACATGCGCAACGTGGGATTGCGGTAGATGGTGATCCGGTCCGGCAGCACCCCGGCGTACCACTCGCCGCGGTCCGTCAGCGGAGTCCCCTCGTACAGACCGAGCAGCTCGGGATCGTCGGCGGGCGGCTCGTCCTCGACGAACACCGCCACGTTGTCCATCAGCCGCGTCAGCTCCGGCGGGATCCGGTCCAGGGCCTCTGCGACGAGCTCCTCGAACTCCTCGCGCGTCATCTCCAGCACCCGGCCATTGTCGCTCCGGGGGAAACCGTTTTGGCGATAGCTCCCCGGATCCCATATGCTTCTCACGTCCCCGACGCGCTGAGAAGTGCCCGGCGGGCCTTTAGCCCTCATCGTCTAGTGGCCCAGGACGCCGCCCTTTCAAGGCGGTAGCACGGGTTCGAATCCCGTTGGGGGTACGCATTACCGTGTGCAAGACTTGTTCTCGCACACTGCAAGGTCCTGTGGAGCAGTTGGTTAGCTCGCCACCCTGTCAAGGTGGAGGTCGCGGGTTCAAGTCCCGTCAGGATCGCTGAAGCCGGAAACGGTTTCGTGGCTGGGTAGCTCAGTTGGTACGAGCGATCGCCTGAAAAGCGATAGGTCGCCGGTTCGACCCCGGCCCCAGCCACCATCAAGAAGGCCCCGTCCATCGGACGGGGCCTTCTGTGGTTACTCCCCCTCGGTCTCGGCCGACGCCGCGCGCTCCCTGCGGCGCCACTGCACCACACCGACGGCCACCGCCCCGGCGGCGACCAGGGCGAGCAGCGCCCCGTCCGGCACCGCCTCGGCCAGCGAGCGGACCCGCTGCTCCACGGCGAACGAGTCGTCCACGTCCAGCAGCCCCGGAAGCGCGCTCGCCCCGTCGTAGGCGAGGAACAGCGCGCCCAGGGTGATGAAGAACAGCCCGGACAGCAGCGAGGTGGTGTGCAGCTCGAAGCGGCCGAGGCGCAGGGCCCGCCCGCGCAGCCAGCGCCGCCTGCCCAGGTCGAACCGCTCCCACAGCAGCGCCAGTACGAACAGCGGTACGGCCATCCCCAGGGCGTAGACCGCGAGCAGCAGACCGCCGTAGACGGGGCTGCCGCTGACCGCCGCGACGGTCAGGACGCTGCCCAGGATCGGGCCGGCGCAGAACCCGGCCAGCCCGTAGACCGCCCCGAGCGCGTACACCGACAGGGCGGTGGTCGGCCGGATCCGGCCCGAGAGCTCCGAGATCCGCTTCGGGGCGAAGCCGAGGCCCAGGATCTGCGCGAGGCCGAGCGCGATGATCAGCCAGCCGCCCGCCAGCACCAGCTGGTCCCGGTTGCTGTGGAAGAACCGCCCCGCGTACGAGCCGGCCGCCCCCAGCGGTACGAGGGTGCTGGCGAGGCCCGCGTAGAAGATCCCGGTACGCGCCAGGAGCCGCGAGGTGGAGTCGATGGAGTACGCGAAGAAGGCCGGCAACAGCAGGGCGCTGCAGGGGCTGAGCAGCGCGAGGAGGCCGCCCAGCAGGGCGGCCAGGTATCCGATGTCGGTCACTGCTTCGCCGCCTCGGCCTTCGCCCGGGCGATGGCCGCCGTGAAGGTGCCGAGGGGCTGGGCGCCCGCGATGGGCTTGCCGTTGAGCAGGAAGGACGGGGTGGAGGTGACGCCGATGCGGTAGCCCTCCTCCTGGTCCTTCTTCAGGGCCGCCGCGGCCTGCTCGCCCGCCAGGTCCGCCTTGAAGCGCTCCAGGTCGGGGACCCCGGCCTCGCGGGCCAGTTCCACGAGCCGGGACTCGGCGAAGCCCTTCTCCTTCGAGCCGTCGGCGTAGGCGGCGGCGTGGAAGGCGTCGAAGCGGTCCTGCTGCCCGGCTGCCCAGGCGGCCTTGGCGGCGGCCTCGGACTCGGCGCCGAAGATCGGGAAGTTGCGCCACTCGATGCGCAGGGTGCCGTCCGCGACGTACTTCTTGACCAGTTCGGGCTCGGTGTCCCGGGCGAACTTGCCGCAGTAGCCGCACTTGAAGTCGGAGTACTCGATGAGCACGACGGGCGCGTCGGCGCGGCCGACGGCGAGCTTGTCGCCGGACTCGCGCCGGGCCAGCGCCTTGAGCTCGGCGGCGGGGTCGGTCCGGGGCGCGGCGACGGCGCCGGAACCGGCACCGGCCGAACCGGTCCCGGTGGGAGCGGTGGCCTTCCAGGAGACGAGGCCGAGGGTGATCGCGGCGAGGGCCACCCCGGCGGAGATCAGCAGGGGCTTCGTGGAGGACTTCTTGGAGGCGGACTTCTTGGAAGAGGGCATGCGGGTGCTCCGGTGCTGGGGTGAGGGCGGGTGGGACGGGACCGGTGGGACCGGTCCCGTCCAGGTCGTCTCTTTCGGATCCTGTCGGCCGAGCGCGCGGCGTCCGGTGCCGGGCGTCGCGTGACCGGCAGGATCCGGAAGGGACGGCCTAGACCCGCATCACGCAGAGCTCCAGCCGGTCGGGGGCCGGGCGGTCGGGGCCGCGCACGGAGGCCCGTACGGGCACGGCCGCGGCCGGACCGGCCTCCTCGGGCGCCGCCCGCACCGGCGGGACCTGGGCGTGCTCGCCCCAGGCGCGCGCGGGGACGGCGGGCGTACCGCCGCGCTCGGGGGCCACGGGGGCACAGGCGGGCCCGCCGCCGCCGGCGACCACGACCGCCCGGGGCCACCCGGCGGCCGAAGCGGGCACAGCTGCCGAAGCCGGGATCCGCGCCGAAGCCGGACCCACGGCGGAAGCCGGCCCCGAGGCGGGAACCGAACCCGAGGCCGGAGCGCGAGCCGGACCTGGAGCGGGAGCCGAAGCCGAAGCCGAGCCCACGGCCATAGCCGGGACGGCCGCCGTGGCCAGGTCGGGAGCCAGGTCCAGGACAGGGTCCAGGACCGTGACCGGCGCCGGGGTCAGGACCGGCGCCGCAGCCGACCCCGCGGCGGAAGCCAGGGCCGGAGCCGAAACCGGACTGAGGGCCGGGGCCGGGGCCCCGACCGGAGCCGGAACCAGCGCCCGCGCCCGCGCCGGGGCCGGAGCCAGGACCGGGGCCGAAGCCAGACCCGCGGCGGAAGCCGGAACCGGAGCCGGGCCCAAAGCCGGACCCGAAGCCGGACCCGGGGTCGGGGCAGGAGCCGGAAGCAGCGCCCGTGCCGGGGCCGGAGCCAGGACCGGGGCCGAAGCCGGACCCGCGGCGGAAGCCGGAGTCGGGGTCGGCGGGCGCGTCGGAGGCGCGTCCGCGGCCGCCGTCATCGGGGCCGCGCAGCCCAGGAGTACCGCCAGTACCGCGAGCACGGCGCAGCCGAAGTGGCGGGGGCGGGACAAGGTGGGCTGCCTCTCACTCGTACGACCGGCGGACTCGTCCCGAAATGGTACGGGTCCGCCCCACAAATGCGTTCGCCACCCGGAGGGCCCAGGTGAGATCCTCGACCAGGTATGTCTACTTCCTTCGCCGCCCTGCAGACGCTTCTCGGTGAGATCTCCCTCCGTGACGCGCACCGCCTCGGCCGCCGCCTCGAAGGCGCCCGCCGTATCCGCAAGCCCGAGGCCAAGCAGGCCGTGCTCGACGAGATCGCCGCGGAGGCCGCCAAGGCCGCCGAGCGACTGGCCGGCCGTGCCTCGCGGATGCCGGAGGTCACGTATCCCGAGAACCTGCCCGTCAGCCAGAAGAAGGACGAGATCGCCGAGGCGATACGCGACCACCAGGTCGTGATCGTCGCGGGCGAGACCGGGTCCGGCAAGACCACGCAGATCCCCAAGATCTGCATGGAGCTGGGCCGCGGCGTCCGGGGCATGATCGGGCACACCCAGCCCCGCCGGATCGCCGCCCGCACGGTCGCGGAGCGGATCGCCGAGGAGCTGAAGTCCGAGATCGGGCAGACCGTCGGCTGGAAGGTCCGCTTCACCGACCAGGTGGACCAGGACGCGACCTTCGTGAAGCTGATGACGGACGGCATCCTGCTCGCGGAGATCCAGACGGACCGCGAGCTGCGCGCCTACGACACGATCATCATCGACGAGGCCCACGAGCGCTCGCTCAACATCGACTTCCTGCTCGGCTATCTGGCCACGCTGCTGCCGAAGCGGCCCGACCTCAAGGTCGTCATCACCTCGGCGACCATCGACCCCGAGCGCTTCTCCCGGCACTTCGGCGACGCGCCCATCGTCGAGGTCAGCGGCCGGACGTACCCGGTGGAGGTCCGCTACCGGCCGCTGCTGGAGGAAGAGGGCGACGACAGCGACCGCGACCAGATCACCGCGATCTGCGAGGCCGTGGACGAGCTCCAGTCCGAGGGGCCGGGCGACATCCTGGTCTTCCTCTCCGGCGAGCGGGAGATCCGCGACACCGCGGACGCGCTCAACAAGCGCAACCTGCGCTTCACCGAGGTGCTCCCCCTCTACGCGCGCCTCTCGCACGCCGAGCAGCACCGCGTGTTCCAGCAGCACACGGGGCGCCGGATCGTCCTCGCGACCAACGTAGCCGAGACCTCGCTGACCGTCCCGGGCATCAAGTACGTGATCGACCCGGGTACCGCCCGGATCTCCCGCTACAGCCACCGCACCAAGGTCCAGCGCCTGCCGATCGAGCGGATCTCGCAGGCCAGCGCCAACCAGCGCAAGGGCCGCTGCGGCCGTACCAGCGACGGCATCTGCATCCGGCTGTACTCCGAGGACGACTTCGACGCACGTCCCGAGTTCACCGACGCCGAGATCCTGCGGACGAACCTGGCCTCCGTCATCCTGCAGATGACCGCGGCGGGCCTCGGCGAGATCGAGAAGTTCCCCTTCATCGACCCGCCGGACCACCGCAACATCCGCGACGGCGTGCAGCTCCTCCAGGAGCTCGGCGCGCTGGACCCGGCCGAGAAGGATCCGAAGAAGCGGCTGACGCAGATGGGCCGCCAGCTCTCGCAGCTCCCGGTGGACCCCCGGCTCGCCCGCATGGTCATCGAGGCCGACAAGAACAACTGCGTCCGCGAGGTCATGGTCATCGCGGCGGCCCTGTCCATCCAGGACCCGCGCGAGCGGCCCTCGGACAAGCAGACCCAGGCCGACCAGAACCACGCCCGCTTCAAGGACGAGACCAGCGACTTCCTCTCGTTCCTGAACATGTGGCGCTACGTGCGCGAGCAGCAGAAGGAGCGCGGCTCGTCCTCGTTCCGCCGGATGTGCAAGCAGGAGTACCTGAACTTCCTGCGGATCCGCGAGTGGCAGGACATCTACTCCCAGCTGCGCACGGTCGCCAAGGGCATGGGCATCCACGTCAACGAGGCCGACGCCCCGGAGCAGGTCGTCCACGTCTCGCTGCTGGCCGGTCTGCTCTCGCACATCGGGCTCAAGGACACCGACAAGAACGAGTACCTCGGTGCGCGCAGCGCCAAGTTCGCGATCTTCCCGGGATCCTCGCTCTTCAAGAAGCAGCCGAAGTTCGTGATGTCGGCCGAGCTGGTGGAGACCTCGAGGCTGTGGGCCCGGGTGAACGCCAAGGTGGAGCCCGAGTGGGTGGAGCCGCTGGCGCAGCACCTGGTCAAGCGCACGTACAGCGAGCCGCACTGGGAGAAGGACCAGGCGGCCGTGATGGCGTACGAGAAGGTCACGCTGTACGGCGTACCGATCGTGGCCCAGCGGAAGATCAACTACGGCCGGATCGACGCCGAGGTCTCGCGCGAGCTGTTCATCCGCAACGCGCTGGTCGAGGGCGACTGGCGCACCCACCACAAGTTCTACGCCGACAACCGCAAGCTCCTCACCGAGGTGGAGGAGCTGGAGAACCGGGCCCGGCGCCGCGACATCGTGGTGGACGACGAGACGCTCTTCGACTTCTACGACCAGAAGATCCCCGCACACGTGGTCTCGGGGGCGCACTTCGACTCGTGGTGGAAGCACAAGAAGCGCGAGGAGCCCGAACTCCTCGACTTCGAGCGCGAGATGCTGCTCACGGAGAAGGCGGCCGGGGTCACCAAGGCCGACTATCCGGACTCCTGGCGGCAGGGGCAGCTGAAGTTCCGGGTGACCTACCAGTTCGAGCCGGGCGCGGACGCGGACGGCGTGACCGTCCACATCCCGCTGCAGGTGCTGAACCAGGTCACCGACGAGGGCTTCGACTGGCAGATCCCGGGCCTGCGCGAGGAGGTCGTCACCGAGCTGATCCGCTCGCTGCCCAAGCCGATCCGCCGGCACTACGTGCCCGCGCCGAACTACGCGGGCCGCTTCCTGGACACGGCCGTGCCGCTGCAGGAGCCGCTGCCGGTCACCCTGGCGCGCGAGCTCCAGCGGATGGTCGGGGTGCCGGTCTCGGCCGAGGACTTCGACCTGGCCCGGATCCCGGACCACCTGAAGATCACCTTCCGGATCGTCGACGAGCGCCGCAGGAACCTCGCCGAGGACAAGGACCTGGAGGCCCTGCGCCTGCGGCTGAAGCCGAAGGCCCGCCAGGCCCTCTCCAAGGCCGCCGCGGCCACCGCCGAGCGGGCGGGCGGGGAGTCGGTGGAGCGCACCGGGCTGACCGACTGGACGATCGGCACGCTGACCAAGGTCTTCGAGACCCGGCGGGCGGGGCAGCCGGTGAAGGCGTACCCGGCGCTGGTGGACGCGGGCTCGACCGTGTCCGTACGGCTCTTCGACACCGAGGCCGAGCAGCAGCAGGCGATGTGGCTGGGCACCCGGCGGCTCATCCTGCTGAACATCCCGGTGAACCCGGCGAAGTTCGCCTCGGACCACCTGACCAACCAGCAGAAGCTGGCCCTGTCCAGGAACCCGCACGGTTCCATCCAGGCGCTCTTCGACGACTGCGCGACCGCGGCGGCCGACAAGCTGATCGCCGACCACGGCGGCCCCGCGTGGGACGAGGCGGGCTTCCGGCGGCTCTACGAGGCCGTCCGCGCCGACCTGGTGGACACGACCGTGCGCACGGTGGGCCAGGTGCAGCAGGTGCTGGCCGCCTGGCAGGCCTGTGAGCGCCGGCTGAAGTCCACGGGAAGCCTGGCACTCGTCGCGAACGTCCAGGACGTCAAGACGCAGCTGGCGGCCCTCATGCCCGCCGGCTTCGTGACGCTCACGGGGCTGCGCAGGCTGCCGGACCTGATGCGCTACCTGGTGGCGGTGGACCGGCGGCTCCAGCAGATGCCCACGGGCGTCCAGCGCGACACCACGCGCATGGAGAAGGTCCACGAGATGCAGGACGAGTACGCCTGGCTGCTGGAGCAGTTGCCGAAGGGGCGGCCGGTCCCGTCGGCGGTCACCGACATCCGCTGGATGATCGAGGAACTGCGCGTCAGTTACTTCGCGCACGCGCTCGGGACGGCGTACCCGATCTCCGACAAGCGGATCGTGAAGGCGGTGGATGCGGCGGCGCCGTGACCGGCGCCGTGATCCGGTTCGACTGCACCCCCTGAGCTGCGGTACAGTCTGATTCGCAGCCGCCGAGCGGCCGCAAATCAAGGACCTGTGGAGCAGTTGGTTAGCTCGCCACCCTGTCAAGGTGGAGGTCGCGGGTTCAAGTCCCGTCAGGTTCGCAGAAACGTCAGGGCCCGTATCCCTCTGGGGATACGGGCCCTGACGCATTGACGGCCGGCACCGCCCGGGCGGCCTCGGGAGCCGCCGTGGGGCCCGTGGAGCGCCCGCGCCGCCCGTGAGTGCACCTCGGGGCCCCTCGGACCTTCCCGGACCTCTCAGGACCTCCCCGGACCTCCCCGGACCCATCCGACCCTTCCGGACCTCTCGGAACCACGTGCGGGCCGCGCGCGGGCGGTCCGCACGACCCCTCGGCGCGGCCCCCTGACCGGCCGTCGCCCGGAATCCCCCGTTCGCATGATGCGCCCGGCGATGCACATCCCCTTTACGGGGTGGATTACCGGATATACAAGAGTGATCATCTGTGACGGGAGTCACCGCATGAGTTTTTGGGACTCATACTTTTATCGCACCCATACGCCCGCTCGATAGAATATGTGCAATGGCACCTACTCCGCCGGCGCTCCGGTGCGCGCTCTGGATCGCCCTGACCTGGGCATAAAAAGATCGCGCTGGACCCGGCGGAGTCCAGCGCGATCGAACGGCCGCGAACCTGTTGGGGCAGGCCCGGCCGCATGAAGCCATGTGGGTTTCATCGGATTGGGGGACCCGACATAAACCCGTTAAAGCGGGGTGTTTACGCGACCTCAGGCCTCGCTGCGCTGCTGCGGAATTCCCGCGAGCAGTGCGCGAACCTCGGCCTCGCGGTACCGGCGGTGTCCACCCAGGGTGCGGATGGACGTGAGCTTGCCAGCCTTGGCCCAGCGGGTGACCGTCTTCGGGTCCACGCGGAACATCGTGGCAACCTCAGCCGGGGTCAGCAGCGGCTCGGCATCAGGGGTGCGAGCGGTCATGAGCGGCCTCCTCGGGAGAACCGAACCATCTCGGTTCTTTCCTCTAAATTCTGCACCTTGGCCCGCGTTGCCCGAAATGGACATACGCGGGCCGAGTCGGTTATAGGACGAACGGCTTGTCCTCGGCACTACAACTACACCATCCGTCCAGCCTCGACGGCCAAACCGACGGAATTGCCCTCCGAGGTGTTCATCAGCGGCGGAAGCCGATGGACCGCCCTATAACGGACAGTCACCCCACTGTGACGATCAGTCACAGAGCGATCAGGAGTCATCAGACCCCCCGTAGAGTGCAATGCCGAGCATTCCGCCCTTAGTTGGGCGGAAGGAACCCTCCCCGGACTCCTTGTCCTATTTTGGCACGAGGGTAGGGGAAGGGCGCAAGGGTGTAGTTAGTGCGGTCCGTCACGCTTGGGCCAATGGCCCGTATCGGGACGAAGGTCCTGGCACTACGTCCCAAATGCCATGATCAAGCCTCTGATCAGCCAGTATTGACCGATCGACCGATACCGGGCGATACGTACTGACCCCTCCCGGGTGAAACCGGCCACACAGGCTCCTTTCGGCCTAATTCGCAAAAAGCCGCTCCCGGACCGCCCGCCACCGCTCCGCCAGCTCTTCGTAGACCTCGGTCGCGCCCCGCGTGTCCCCGGACCGCAGGGCCGCGATTCCCGCCGCGATATCCCCGGCCGAGCGGTCGGCCGCGAGCCGGTCCGCCGGCAGCGCGTGCACCAGCCCCCCGTAGTCCAGCTCCACCATCGAGCGCGGATGGAACTCCTCCAGCCAGCTCCCCACCTCCACCAGCCCGTCGGCCAGCATCCCGTACGCCTCCGCGTCGCGCAGGGTCCGCAGCGCGCGGGCGAGCCGCCGCCGGGCCTGCACCATCGGCGTGCGGTAGCGCAGCCGCTCGCCCGGCACGAGCTCCCGCTCCTCGTCCGCCACCAGCACGAACCAGCGCAGCGGCACCTGCCACACCCCCGTACGGATCCAGGGGCGCGCGTCCGGGTTCCCCTCGCGCCAGCGCTCGTAGTCCTCGGCCGCCCTGCGGCGCGCTCCCGGCGGGAGCGCCGCGTCCAGCACCGGGCGCGGGAACGACTCGACCAGTTCCTGGAGGGCCAGCCAGCCGCGCAGCCGGGTGCGCCACGGGCAGACCAGCAGCACCCCGTCGACCACGGCCGTGAAGGCGTCGCCGCTCTCGTGGGCCGGCACCCCCACGAGCGGGACCCGCACCAAGTCCGACAGCGACCGGCGCAGTTCGTCCTGGGCGGTCGGGGTCCGCCCGCGCCGGGCGTAGTCGGCCCAGTGCGTGCGCTCCGGCTCGGCGAAGGCCGCCAGGGGCTCGTAGACGCGCAGGTAGGAGGCGTACGGGACGGTCGGCGCCGAGCGCGCGGACGGCAGCGGGAGATCGGAGGATTCGCTCACGCTCTCGTACTGCCCCTCCGCACGCTCCGGTTCACCTCCGGGGCGCCCCCGCACCCGCGCACCACGGGAGTGTTTCGATCCTCGGACAGGTCCCCTACGGGCGGCCCTCAGGTCTTACTCTGCTCCCAGCACGCCCTCCCCCACCCGCAGGGCGGGCGTCTTTCCGCCGCATCTCTTCCATGGGAGTCACCACCGTGACCGAAATGACCGACGGCGTCCTGCACACCCTGTTCCGTACGGAGCAGGGCGGCCACGAGCAAGTCGTGCTGTGCCAGGACCGCGCCACCGGCCTGAAAGCCGTCATCGCCATCCACTCCACCGCCCTGGGCCCCGCCCTCGGCGGTACGCGCTTCCACGCGTACGCCTCCGACGAGGAGGCCGTCCTCGACGCGCTGAACCTCTCGCGCGGCATGTCCTACAAGAACGCCATGGCCGGCCTCGACCTCGGCGGCGGCAAGGCCGTGATCATCGGCGACCCCGACGTCATCAAGACCGAGGAACTGCTGCTGGCCTACGGCCGGTTCGTGGAGTCCCTCGGCGGCCGCTACGTGACCGCCTGCGACGTCGGCACCTACGTGGCCGACATGGACGTCGTGGCCCGCGAGACCCGCTGGGCGACCGGCCGCTCCCCCGAGAACGGCGGCGCCGGCGACTCCTCGGTCCTCACCGCCTTCGGTGTCTTCCAGGGCATGCGCGCCAGCGCCCAGCACCTGTGGGGCGACCCGACCCTGCGCGGCCGCAAGGTCGGCGTGGCCGGCGTCGGCAAGGTCGGCCACTACCTGGTCGAGCACCTGCTGGAGGACGGCGCCGAGGTCGTGATCACGGACGTTCGGGAAGAGTCCGTGCGCCGGATCCTGGACAAGCACCCGGGCAAGGTCACCGCCGTCGTCGACACGGACGCGCTGATCCGCACCGAGGGCCTGGACATCTACGCCCCGTGCGCGCTCGGCGGCGCCCTGAACGACGAGACCGTCCCGGCGCTCACCGCGACGATCGTCTGCGGCGCGGCGAACAACCAGCTCGCCCACCCGGGCATCGAGAAGGACCTCTCGGACCGCGGGATCCTCTACGCACCCGACTACGTGGTCAACGCGGGCGGTGTCATCCAGGTCGCCGACGAGCTGCGCGGCTTCGACTTCGACCGCTGCAAGGCCAAGGCCACGAAGATCTTCGACACCACGCTGGAGATCTTTGCTCGTGCGAAGTCGGACGGCATTCCGCCGGCCGCGGCGGCCGACCGCATCGCCGAGCAGCGGATGGCCGACGGCCGCGCCGCGCGCACCGTCTAGGACCCTCCCGGGGCCTTCGGGTGCGCCCGCCGGGGTGCGGCGAGACGGAACTCACTGCACTTCGGCGGGTCGCCCGCCAGGAAAAGGTTAAAATCGCAGCTGACCAGCGAGGACGGGGCGCCTTGTTGGTTCTGCACCGGGGCGCGTCATGCGGGCGGCGTACCGTATGGCCGCGGAAGCAGGTACCGTTAAACCCCTACGGACGGTCTCTCCACGGAGAGCCCGCTCCGAACCATGAACGCGTGTCAGACTCTGGGGCCGTCGAGCCCCGTCACCGAGGGGGTCGAGCCATGGGGCGCGGCCGGGCAAAGGCCAAGCAGACGAAGGTCGCCCGCCAGCTGAAGTACAGCAGCGGCGGGACTGACCTCTCGCGTCTGGCCAACGAGCTGGGCGCATCGACCGTAGAACCGCTGCCTGTCAGCGAGCCGGTCGAGGTAGACGACGACGAACTGGACGAGGACGACCCGTACGCTCGGTACGCGGACCTCTACAACAGGGATGACGACGACGAGGACGAGGAGTCCGGGCCGTCGTCACAGCGTCGCGGCGCTTGACGCCCTGAGGCGTCTGCACGACAGACAGAAGACTGAAACCCGGTCCAGGGCATCGCCCCGGGCCGGGTTTCAGTGCTGCTCAGCTCGCGTAGGAACCGGTCATGGTCGCGCCCTCGGTGTGGTCGCCGCGGTCCAGGATCTCTCCCGCGACCCACGCGTCGACACCCCGGTCGGCCAGCGCGGTCAGCGCCACGTCCACCGACTCCTGCGGAACGACGGCCATCATGCCGACGCCCATGTTCAGGGTCTTCTCCAGCTCCAGCTGCTCCACCTGACCGGCCTTGCCGACCAGGTCGAAGATGGCGCCGGGGGTCCAGGTCGAACGGTCGACCGTGGCGTGCAGGTGGTCCGGGATGACCCGGGCCAGGTTCGCCGCGAGGCCGCCGCCGGTGATGTGCGAGTACGCGTGCACCTCGGCGGTACGGGTGAGGGCCATGCAGTCCAGCGAGTAGATCTTGGTGGGCTCCAGGAGCTCCTCGCCGAGGGTGCGGCCGAGCTCCTCCACGTGCTGCTCCAGCGACATCTTGGCGCGCTCGAAGAGGACGTGGCGGACCAGCGAGTACCCGTTCGAGTGAAGGCCGGACGAAGCCATCGCGATGACGGCGTCACCCGTACGGATGCGATCCGCGCCGAGCAGGCGGTCGTACTCGACCACGCCGGTGCCGGCACCGGCCACGTCGAAGTCGTCCGGGCCCAGCAGGCCGGGGTGCTCGGCGGTCTCGCCGCCGACCAGGGCGCAGCCGGCGAGGACGCAGCCCTCGGCGATGCCCTTGACGATCGCCGCGACACGCTCGGGGTGCACCTTGCCGACGCAGATGTAGTCGGTCATGAAGAGCGGCTCGGCGCCGCAGACGACGATGTCGTCCATGACCATCGCGACCAGGTCGTGGCCGATGGTGTCGTACACGCCGAGCTGGCGGGCGATGTCCACCTTGGTGCCGACGCCGTCGGTGGCCGAGGCGAGCAGCGGGCGCTCGTAGCGCTTGAGGGCGGAGGCGTCGAAGAGGCCGGCGAAGCCGCCGAGGCCGCCGAGGACCTCGGGGCGCTGCGTCTTCTTCACCCACTCCTTCATCAGCTCGACGGCGCGGTCGCCCGCTTCGATGTCCACGCCTGCGGCTGCGTAGCTGGCACCGGTGGTCTTCTCTGTCATGACAGGAGAGAGCTTTCGTGTCGTTACTGCGTGTGGTGCCGGGCCCTGGGAGAAGCCTCAAAGACAGGGCCCGGCGCAGGTTGAGCGAGGGCTACGGGCGGCGGAGCGCGTCGGCGGCGTCCGTGCCGCCCGCGAGCTCGGACTCCAGCAGCTGCTTGCCCAGGAGCTGCGGGTCGGGCAGCTCCATCGGGTACTCGCCGTCGAAGCAGGCACGGCAGAGGTTGGGCTTCTGGATCGTGGTCGCCTCGACCATCGCGTCGAGCGAGATGTACGAGAGCGAGTCCGCGCCCAGGGAGGTGGCGATCTCGTCGACCGTCATGCCGTTGGCGATCAGCTCGGCCCGGGTGGCGAAGTCGATGCCGAAGAAGCACGGCCACTTCACCGGGGGCGAGGAGATCCGGATGTGGACCTCCGCCGCGCCGGCCTCGCGGAGCATCTTGACCAGGGCGCGCTGGGTGTTGCCGCGGACGATCGAGTCGTCGACGACCACCAGGCGCTTGCCCCGGATGACTTCCTTGAGGGGGTTGAGCTTGAGCCGGATGCCGAGCTGGCGGATCGTCTGCGAGGGCTGGATGAAGGTCCGGCCCACGTAGGCGTTCTTGACCAGGCCGGATCCGTACGGGATCCCGCTGGCTTCGGCGTATCCGACGGCGGCCGGCGTGCCGGATTCCGGCGTCGCTATCACCAGATCGGCGTCGACCGGGGCTTCCTTGGCCAGGCGCCGGCCCATCTCGACACGCGAGAGGTAGACGTTCCGGCCGGCGATGTCGGTGTCCGGGCGCGCCAGGTAGACGTACTCGAAGACACAGCCCTTGGGCTTCGCTTCCGCGAATCGAGAGGTGCGCAGACCGTTCTCGTCGATCGCGATGAGCTCGCCCGGCTCGACCTCGCGGACGAAGCTGGCGCCGCAGATGTCGAGGGCGGCGGTCTCGCTCGCGACCACCCAGCCGCGCTCCAGGCGGCCGAGGACCAGCGGGCGGATGCCCTGCGGGTCACGGGCGGTGTAGAGGGTCCCCTCGTCCATGAAGACGAGGGAGAAGGCGCCCTTGACCTGAGGCAGGACCTTGGCGGCCGACTCCTCGATGGTCAGGGGCTTGCCCTCGTCGTCGGTCTGACCGGCGAGCAGGGCGGTGACGAGGTCGGTGTCATTGGTGGCGGCCACCTGGGTGGCACGGCCGTCCTGACGGGGGAGGTCGGCGACCATCTCGGCAAGCTCGGCGGTGTTCACCAGGTTGCCGTTGTGGCCCAGGGCAATGGAGCCGTGGGCGGTCGCGCGGAAGGTCGGCTGGGCGTTCTCCCAGACGGAGGCCCCGGTGGTCGAATAGCGGGCGTGACCGACCGCGATATGACCTTGGAGCGAGCCGAGAGAGGTTTCGTCGAAGACTTGGGAAACGAGGCCCATGTCCTTGAAGACGAGGATCTGGGAACCGTTGCTCACAGCGATTCCCGCGGACTCTTGTCCACGGTGCTGCAGGGCATACAGTCCGAAGTAGGTGAGCTTGGCGACCTCTTCACCCGGAGCCCAGACACCGAAGACGCCGCAAGCGTCCTGGGGGCCCTTTTCGCCGGGGAGCAGGTCGTGGTTGAGTCGTCCATCACCACGAGGCACGCTCCCGAGTGTAGGCGAGATCGACCACTGGTCCGAATTGGGGACGGCCGGGAAATGTCACAGCACAGAGGGTGACCGATCCATTCCGTCTCGGTATCCGGAATGCCCTTGTTGACAGGCGCATGGGCATTCGTACAGGCTCTCGCCCCATGCAGCCTCTCGGTGACCGTACCGTCACCCTCGTCGAGCGCCGGCACGTGGACCTCGTCCGTGTCGCGAGCGCCATCTGTCGCTGTTCTGCGTAGTCACACGCCGCTTTCCGCTCTTTTCCTTTCCTGATCCCTGCCCGAGCCCGCCCTGCCGTGCCGCGCGCCGTCCCGCGCCGCCCGGGGCGGGCCGGCGGGCCATGCCTTGGAGTACCTGTGACCTCGTACGAACCCAACCTGTCCCGGCGCGCCTTCGGCGGCGCGGTCGGCGTGAGCGCGGCCGCCGCGGCGGTGGGGCTGGGCGCCTCCCCGGCGGCCGCCGCCCCGGCCTCCGCCCCGGCCGCCGGGGACGGGCGGGACCTGCCGCAGGAGCGGGAGTTCCGGGCCGGGCGGCCCCGGCCGTCCCGCCGGCCGAACATCCTGTTCATCCTCGGTGACGACCTGGGCTGGGCCGACCTCTCCTCGTACGGCTCCCCGCACATCAAGACCCCGAACCTGGACCGCCTCGCCCGCCAGGGCGTCCGGTTCACCGATGCCTACTCGGGCTCCGCGACCTGCTCGCCGACCCGGTTCAGCCTCTACACCGGGCGCTACCCGGGCCGCACCAGGGGCGGACTCGCCGAGCCGATCGCCGACAAGTCGGTCGGCCTGGACCCCACGCACCCGACGCTGGCCTCGCTGCTGAAGTCGGCCGGCTACGCCACCGCGCTGATCGGCAAGTGGCACGCGGGCTACCTGCCCGACTACAGCCCGACGAGGTCCGGCTGGGACGAGTTCTTCGGCAACTTCGGCGGCGCCCTGGAGTACTACTCCAAGCTGGGCCTGGGCGGTGAGTACGACCTGTACGAGGGCGACGCCGAGTACAAGGACCTGCGCTACTACACCCGGATCATCACCGAGCGGGCGAGCGAGTACGTCTCGCGCGACCACCACGGCAAGCCGTGGCTGCTGAACCTCAACTTCACCACCCCGCACTGGCCGTGGATCGCCGACGGGGACACCGGGCAGAGCGCCGAGATCGTCCGCCGGATCAAGGCGGGCGACGGGCGCGCCCTGTGGCACCAGGACGGCGGCTCGGTCGAGAAGTACAAGGAGATGGTCGAGGACCTCGACCGCTCGATCGGCGAGGTGCTGAAGGCCCTCAAGCGCTCCGGCCAGGAGGAGGACACCCTCGTCGTCTTCTCCAGCGACAACGGCGGCGAGCGCTTCTCGTACAACTGGCCGCTGTCCGGCAACAAGGCCTCCCTGCAGGAGGGCGGGATCCGGGTGCCGAACATCGCGCGCTGGCCCGCCCGGCTGGACGGCGGGCAGGTCAGCCACGTCCCGGTGTTCAGCCCGGACTGGACGGCGACGCTGCTGGAACTGGCCGGGGCCCGGCCCGACCGGGCCCACCCGCTGGACGGGGTGAGCCTCGCCGGATACCTGCTGCGCGGCGAGAAGCCGGCCGAGCGGGACCTGTTCTGGCGGGTCCGCGGCGAGCGGGCGCTGCGCCGCGGCGACTGGAAGTACTACCGCGGCAAGGCGGGGAAGGACCAGCTGTTCGACCTGGCCGGGGACGTCCGCGAGCAGGCCGACCGATCCGCCGCGGAACCGGCCCGACTGGCGCAGCTCCGCGCGGCCTGGGAAAAGCTGGACGCCCAGCTCCTCCCGTACCCGGCCTGACCGCCGCCGCCCTCACTCGGCGGCGGAGGCCGCCTTCGCGGTCAGGCCCTTGCCGTCGGGGGCGGTGAGGGTGAGGGTCCGGCCCTCGGTCTTCGCGGTGAGGGGGCCGCTGCCGAACAGCTCGGTCAGTGTCCGCTCGACCTCGCCCACCGCTCCCTCGCAGGCCATCTTGGTCGAGGTCAGCGGCCCGAAGGTGATCGTGGAGCCCTCCACGGTGGCCTTCGCGCTGAACCGGTTGCAGCCCAGGATGCCGCTCACGGTGAAGTCCGGGGCGATCGTGAACCGTGCCTTCCCGGCCGCCTCGGTGGGCAGGGAGGCCGCGGTCCCCGAGCTGAGCAGGGACTCCACGGTCCACTCGGTCGTGGTGAGCGGGGCGTCCGTGACCGCGGGCGCCGAGGTCATGGCGATGGTGCTCCCGTCGGCGGTCTTCAGGGTGAGCCGATCGGGTCCCCGGTCGATCGCCAGCCTGCCCCGGAACAGCTTGGCGAAGGCCGTCTCGAACTCCATGTCCGCGCAGGCCATGGTGGTCGAGGCGCCGGGTGTCACGGTCACCGCGGAGGAGCCGTCGAAGGCCGCCGCCGCGGTGAAGCCGTTGCAGCCGTAGTTGCCCTTGACCTGGTCGCGGCCGATGTCGAGGTGGGCGGACTCGGGCGCGTGCAGGGTGCGGCCGCCCGTGGTCAGGGACTCGACGGCCCAGGAGCCCACGGGATCGGGCAGCCGGACGCCGCGGCCGTCCTCGGACCGGCCGCAGCCGGCCAGGGCGAGCGTGAGGGCGAGGGCCAGGGCCGTGGAGGCGGGGACGTACCGGATTCCGGGCATGTCCCTGGGACGGAGCGGGCGGCGCGACGGTTCCACCGTGATCGCTCCCCTCAGCCCATCAGCGGGAGCAGCGCCGACAGGTCGGCCCGCTCGCCACTGGCCCGTACCTGCGCCGCGTCGAGGGCCTCGGCCCATCCCGTACGGCCGGTCGCGAGCCGGATCCAGGTCAGCGGGTCGGTCTCCACCACGTTCGGCGGGGTGCCGCGGGTGTGCCGCGGGCCCTCGACGCACTGGACCACGGCGAAGGGCGGGACGCGGACCTCCACGGCGCCGCCCGGCGCCTTGAGGGCGAGGGCGTCGGCGAGCAGCCGGGTGCAGGCGGCCAGGGCCTGCCGGTCGATCGGGATGTCCAGCCCGGCGGCCCGGTTCAGGTCGTCGGTGTGGACCACCAGCTCGACGGTCCGGGTGACCAGGAAGTCGGCCAGGGTCATGTCCCCGATCCACAGGTCCAGCACCCGCTCGCCCGGGTTCGCCTCGAGCGCCCGCGCCATCCGGGCGGCCGCCCGGTCGTACAGCTCGGGCAGCGGGGCCCCGGTCAGGGTCTCCCGGGCCGCTTCGGAGATCTTCCCGGCGAGGGAGGCGGTGGCGAAGGGCCACTCGACCGCCGACAGTTCGGCGACGGCGGCGGGCGGCCGGGCCAGGCCCCCCGCCAGCGAGTCCGCGATCCAGGCGATGTGCCCGGCGAGTTCGGCCACGGTCCAGTCCCCGAGCCCGCTGGGCCGTGCCAGCTGCTGCGGCCCGAGGTCCGCCACCGCCCCGACGACGTGCGCGAACTGTGCGGTGACGGCCGCGCGGATCTTCGCGGGGTCGTACGTTCGGGTGCGGGTCCTGGATGCCATGCGGCGAGTCTGCCGGATCAGTCGCCGCCACCGCAGCCGCCCCCGCAGCTGCTGCCGCAACTGCTGGAACAACCGCTGGAGCCGCAGCCGCCGGAGGAGCCGCAGGAACTCCCCGAGCCGCTCGGCCGATCCGCCGCGCGCTGCTTGCGCTTCTCCTCCTCGGCCCGCCGCACGAGGGTGTACGAAGTGCCCGCCGGCCTCCAGGACGACCGCAGGTGGCGCCGGAGGAAGGGCAGCAGCGGCACCGCCCTGACGGCGTCGACGATCCGGCTGTCTCCGCGGTAGACGGCGTACCGCAGGATCACCTCGGCCCCCTCGCAGGGCACCCCGTACAGGAGCGCCTCGTAGGGCTCGGCCCGGCGGTCGATGTCGTGGTGGTCGGCCCGCAGCCGGCTCTCCGGGCCCCCGAGGAGGGTCTCGGGGGCGCGGCTGCGGTAGCCGTCGTCGAAGCGGTCCCGGAACGCGATCAGCGGCGGGGCGGTCGGCGTGTCGGCGTCCGCGACCAGCCAGAAGGGCCCGGACCGGTGCTCGCGGACGCCCACGCGCACCACCGGCTGGGGCCCGTCGTGCAGCCGCCGGGCGGCGCGCCGCGCGGTGAGGCCGCGGCCGAGCAGCGGGACGCCCGGGACGAGCAGCAGCATGGCCAGGACCTGCTGGCCCGTCGCGTCGTACGGGTGCTCCGGGCCCGCTCCGAGATCCTGCGCGAGGCCCCACACCAGGAGCGCGGCGGCGGCCGGGCACGCCGCCGCGCCGGCGACGAGCAGCCACCGGCCGCGGTGGCGGTGGCCGTCCGGCAGGTTCTCGGGGATCGCCGCGCGGGCGTCCCCGGCGGCGGCGAGGAACAGCTCGCGCCCGCGCCGGCGCGAGCGCAGCCGGAGCACGGACCCGGCGAACGCCCAGGCGCACAGGACGAGCATCAGCACCCCGCCGACCCGGGCCGCGCCGTCGGCGGGACCGAGGACGTGGAGGCTCCGGAGCGCGTCCGCGGCGATCACCGGGGTGGACACGAGGGTGGCGGCGGGCAGGAACCGGTACCAGGCGGGGAGGGACAGCAGCAGGACCGCGGGGGCGTATCCGGCCCAGGTGGTGCCGTGTCCCGGGGTGTCGGGGGTGTTCCGGGCGACGAGGGCGATCGAGAGGAGCACCAGCGGTACGAGGACCCAGCCGACGACGATCGGGGCGAAGGCGGCGGGGACGCGCGCTTCGAGCCAGCGCTGGGCGTCCGCCACCCGCCAGGCCGGGGCGCCGCCTTCGGGTATCGCGGCGTCCGGCAGGTGTTTGACGATGCTCACGCGGTCAGTATGCGGAGACGCCCGGCAGGCCAGAAGGGCCGCCGGGCCACGGAATCGCTACGGCCGCTTCCCCGCGGGCCCCGACGCCGAAGCCCCGCACGGCACTGCGTGCGGGGCTTCGAGCGGGCTGTCGCCGGGGATCAGGCCAGCAGCGCCGGGATGGTCGCCTCGTGGGCCTCGCGGAGCTCGGCCAGGGGGAGGGTGAACTCGCCCTGGATCTCGATCTCCTCGCCGTCCACCACACCGATGCGGGCGACCGGCAGGCCGCGCGCACCGCACATGTCGGTGAAGCGGAGCTCCTCGCTGCGCGGGACGGCCACGATGGCGCGGCCCGCGGACTCGGAGAACAGGAAGGTGAAGGCGTCCAGGCCCTCGGGCACCACGATCCGGGCACCGTTTCCGCCCTTGAGGCAGGACTCGGTGAGCGCCTGGATCACGCCGCCGTCGGACAGGTCGTGCGCGGCGTCGATCATGCCGTCGCGCGAGGCGGAGATCAGGATCTCCGCGAGCAGCTTCTCGCGGCCCAGGTCCACCTTCGGCGGCATGCCGCCGAGGTGGTCGTGGACGACCTGGGACCAGGCCGAGCCGCCGAACTCCTCGGCCGTGTCGCCCAGCAGGTACAGCAGCTGGCCGGCCTCCTTGAAGGCCATCGGCGTACGGCGGTTGACGTCGTCGATCACACCGAGGACCGCCACGACCGGGGTCGGGTGGATCGCGATGTCGCCGGTCTGGTTGTAGAGCGAGACGTTGCCGCCGGTCACCGGGGTGCCCAGCTCCAGGCAGCCGTCCGCGAGACCGCGGGTGGCCTCGGCGAACTGCCACATGACGTCCGGGTCCTCGGGGGAGCCGAAGTTCAGGCAGTCGGAGATGGCCAGGGGCTTGGCGCCGGTCGCCGCCACGTTGCGGTACGACTCCGCCAGCGCCAGCTGCGCACCCGTGTACGGGTCGAGCTTGGCGTAGCGGCCGTTGCCGTCGGTGGCCATGGCGACGCCGAGGTTGGACTCCTCGTCGATGCGCACCATGCCCGCGTCCTCGGGCTGCGAGAGCACGGTGTTGCCCTGCACGAAGCGGTCGTACTGGTCGGTGACCCACGACTTCGAGGCCTGGTTCGGGGAGGAGACCAGGGCCAGGACCTGGGCGCGCAGCTCCTCGGAGGTCTGCGGGCGGGGCAGCTTGCCGGCGTCGTCCGCCTGGAGCGCGTCCTGCCAGGAGGGGCGCGCGTAGGGGCGGTTGTAGACGGGGCCCTCGTGGGCGACGGTGCCCGGGGGCACGTCCACGATCTGCTCGCCGTGCCAGAAGATCTCCAGGCGCTCGCCCTCGGTCACCTCACCGATGACGGTGGCGATGACGTCCCACTTCTCGCAGATCTCCATGAAGCGGTCGACGTGCTGCGGCTCGACGATGGCGCACATGCGCTCCTGCGACTCGCTCATGAGGATTTCCTCGGGCGAGAGCGTGGCGTCGCGCAGCGGCACGGTGTCCAGCTCGACCCGCATGCCGCCGGAACCGGCGGAGGCGAGCTCGGAGGTCGCGCAGGAGAGCCCGGCGCCGCCGAGGTCCTGGATGCCCGCGACCAGCTTCTCCTTGAAGATCTCCAGGGTGCACTCGATGAGGAGCTTCTCCTGGAAGGGGTCGCCGACCTGCACGGCGGGGCGCTTGGTGGGCTTGGTGTCGTCGAAGGTCTCGGACGCGAGGACCGAGACGCCGCCGATGCCGTCGCCGCCGGTGCGGGCGCCGTAGAGGATGACCTTGTTGCCGGGGCCGGAGGCCTTGGCGAGGTGGATGTCCTCGTGCTTCATCACGCCGATGCAGCCGGCGTTGACCAGCGGGTTGCCCTGGTAGCAGGCGTCGAAGACGACCTCGCCGCCGATGTTGGGCAGGCCCAGGCAGTTGCCGTAGCCGCCGATGCCCGCGACGACGCCGGGCAGGACGCGCCGGGTGTCGGGGTGGTCGGCGGCGCCGAAGCGCAGCGGGTCCACGACCGCGACCGGGCGGGCGCCCATCGCGAGGATGTCGCGGACGATGCCGCCGATGCCGGTGGCCGCGCCCTGGTAGGGCTCGATGTAGCTCGGGTGGTTGTGCGACTCGACCTTGAAGGTGACCGCGTAGCCCTGGCCGACGTCGACGACGCCGGCGTTCTCGCCGATGCCGACGAGCATGGCGTCGTTCTGGGGGGCCTTCTCACCGAACTGCTTCAGGTGGACCTTGCTGCTCTTGTACGAGCAGTGCTCGGACCACATGACCGAGTACATGGCGAGCTCGGCGCCGGTGGGGCGGCGGCCGAGGATCTCCCGGATCCGGGCGTACTCGTCCTCCTTGAGGCCGAGTTCCTTCCAGGGCTGGGAGGCGTCCGGGGTTTCGGTGGCGTTCTTGACGGTGTCGAGGCTCATGCGCTGACCAGCTTCTTCAGGACCGAGGTGAAGAACGGGAGGCCGTCGGTGCGGCCCGTCCCGATCAGCGGCTCGACCGCGTGCTCGGGGTGCGGCATGAGGCCGACGATGTTGCCCGCGGCGTTGGTGATGCCGGCGATGTCGCGCAGCGAGCCGTTCGGGTTGCCGTCCAGGTACCGGAAGGCCACTCGGCCTTCGGCCTCCAGTTCGTCGAGCGTGCGCTCGTCGGCGGTGTAGCGGCCGTCCATGTTCTTGAGCGGTACGGAGATCTCCTGGCCGGCGGTGTAGTCGCCGGTCCACGCGGTCTCCGCGTTCTCCACCCGCAGCTTCTGGTCGCGGCAGATGAAGTGCAGGTGGTTGTTCCGGAGCATCGCCCCCGGCAGCAGGTGGGCCTCGGTGAGGACCTGGAAGCCGTTGCAGATGCCCAGGACGGGCATGCCGCCCTTGGCCTGCTCGATGATGGTCTCCATCACCGGCGAGAAGCGGGAGATGGCTCCGGCGCGCAGGTAGTCCCCGTAGGAGAAGCCGCCCGCGAGGACGACCGCGTCGACCTGGTGCAGGTCCTTGTCGCGGTGCCACAGCGAGACCGGCTCGGCCCCCGCGAGGCGGACGGCGCGCAGCGAGTCACGGTCGTCGAGCGTTCCGGGGAACGTGACGACTCCGATGCGAGTGGTCACCGTCAGGCCTCGACCTTCACGGTGAAGTCTTCGATGACGGTGTTGGCGAGGAACGTTTCGGCCATCTTGTGGATGCGGTCGAGGGCGGCCTGGTCGACCGGTCCCTCCACCTCGAGCTCGAAGCGCTTCCCCTGGCGGACGTCGGCGATCCCTTCGAAGCCCAGGCGCGGCAGTGCACGCTGCACCGCCTGGCCCTGGGGGTCGAGGATCTCCGGCTTGAGCATGACGTCGACTACGACGCGTGCCATCGGGCACTCCCGTGTGTGGTTGGTGCGAAGGCGGTTCCATCAGCGTACCCGGCCGAAATTTCTACGCGGGTAGATATCCCAGGGGCATGATCACCGGGTCGTTTCGGCTTCACCAACGCTTCGCAAAATCCGCCGGAAAACCACGCACCCGGCATTGCGGCGGGACACGCGGAGAGAATTAACTGGGCTTCGCATTGCAATGGGAATCGCGGTACAAAGGAATCACTCCGGATTCCGGATGAAAGTTGCATTGCCCCGAAACATCCACACAGGCGACATCACCGCACGTCAGCGGGTGGCGACGTCGCACGAAGGGACCGATATCCGTGGCGCAGCGCGTAGTAGTCACGCTCTCCGACGACATCGATGGCGGAGAAGCGGCGGAAACGGTCGTGTTCGCTCTGGACGGAAAGTCCTACGAGATCGACCTCAATGCGGCGAACGCAAAGAAACTGCGTAAGGGCCTCGCCCCCTTCGTGGCCGCCGGCCGGCGCCAGTCGCGCTCGGGGAAGGCCTTCAAGCACACCGCCGTCGCCCCGGACCCGGCGGTCGTCCGCGCCTGGGCCCGGTCGAACCAGTACGAGGTGCCGCCGCGCGGGCGCATCCCGAAGAAGATCTACGAGGCCTACAACGCGGCCCACTGAGCGTCGATTTGCCATGCACCCCCATCCATCGGCTAGTGTGTGGATCACGCCGAGGGGCCAGACCGCAGGTCAAAGCCCCGAAGGTCGTGCGGGTGTAGTTCAGTAGCAGAACATCCCTCTTCCAGAGGGAAGGCGCAGTGTGCAATTCCTGTCACCCGCTCTGCATCACTTCCGGACCACTGTTGTGGATCGGGTAGAGTGATGCACGCATCGCCTCACGGCAATGCAGTGCATGCGGACGTAGCTCAGTTGGTAGAGCACCACCTTGCCAAGGTGGATGTCGCGCGTTCGAGTCGCGTCGTCCGCTCTGTGTGCAGAAGGCCCCGATCATTGCGATCGGGGCCTTCTTCGTGTTCCCCGACCTCGACGCCCGGGGCGCCGCGGCTCCCTGACAAATGTCATCGGCGGCGGTGACAGCACGCACTGCCGACCCGGCGCCGGCGCCGCGAGGCTTGGATCATGACTGACACCGTGATCGAAGCCGAGGGCCTGCGCCGCGGCTACACCGGAGGGTTCGAGGCCGTACGGGGCGTCTCCTTCTCCGTGGCCCGGGGCGAGATCTTCGCCCTGCTCGGCACCAACGGCGCGGGCAAGACCTCCACCGTCGAACTGCTGGAGGGGCTGGCCGCGCCGAGCGAGGGCCGGGTACGCGTCTTCGGGCTCGATCCGCACACACGGCGGGCCGAGGTCCGCCCGCGAACCGGGGTCATGCTCCAGGAGGGCGGCTTCCCCTCCGACCTGACGGTGACCGAGACCGTCCGGATGTGGAGCGGGGTCACCACCGGCGCCCGCCCGGCGGCGGAGGTGCTGGAACTGGTCGGCCTGGCCGCCCGGTCCGCCGTACGCGTCAAACAGCTCTCCGGCGGTGAGCGGCGGCGCCTGGACCTGGCGCTGGCCCTGCTCGGCCGGCCCGAGGTGCTCTTCCTGGACGAACCGACCACCGGCATGGACCCGGAGGGGCGCCGGGACACCTGGGCGCTGGTCCGGGAACTGCGCGCGCAGGGCACCACGGTGCTGCTGACCACGCACTACCTGGAGGAGGCCGAGGAGCTCGCGGACCGCCTGGCCATCCTCCACGAGGGGGAACTCGTCCTCTGCGGCACCCCGGCCGAGGTGACCGCCACCCGCCCGGCCCGGATCCGCTTCGCACTGCCCGACGGGGTGCCCGCCGCGCGGCTGCCGCTGTCGTTGCGGGCGGCCGCCTCCGGGCAGCGCGTGGAGATCCGCACCGGACGGCTCCAGGAGGACCTGACCGAACTGCTCGGCTGGGCCCGGGAGAACGGCGTGGAACTGGCCGGGCTCGACGCCCGGTCCGCCTCCCTGGAGGAGGCCTTCCTGGAAATCGCGGAGAACCGCCGCACCGCGGCCGGCACCCGCACCGCGGCCGGCACCCGCACCGAGGACGACACGAAGGCGGGGACCCGATGACCACGCTCACCCTGAACCCCGGCCGGCTCACCGCGCTCGGCCGCTCGGAGCTCACCCTCCTGGTGCGCAACCGGGCGGCGCTCAGCCTGGCCGTCCTGATGCCCGTGCTGATGGTGTTCGTCCTGCGCTCCTCGCTGAGCGGGGCCGAGGGCGCCGAGGCGGTCGGGGTGGCGACCCTGACGGGCGGGATCGGCATGGTGCTGATCCTCGTCGTCCACATGAACCTGGTGTCCGCCTACGTCGCCCGGCGCGAGGAGCTCGTCCTCAAGCGGCTCCGGACGGGCGAGGCGAACGACCTGGAGATCCTCGCCGGGACCGCCCTGCCCGCCGCAGTCCTGGCGTTCGGGCAGATCGTCGTCCTCGCCGTGGCCGGGGCGGCCGTCCTGGACGTGCCCATGCCGCGCAACCCCCTGCTGCTCGTGGTGGCCGTCCTGGCCGGCATCGTGGTGCTGGCCGGACTGTCCGCGCTGACCAGCTCCGTCACCCGCACCGTGGAGACGGCGGGCCTCACCACGCTGCCGCTGTTCCTGGCGACCGCGCTCGGCTCGGGGCTGTTCCTCCCGGCGGACGCGCTCCCGGACGTCGTGGCCTCGCTGTGCGAACTGCTGCCGCTGAGCGGGGTGATGACCCTCGTACGGGCCGGGTGGAGCGGTGCGGGGGACGCGGACCTGGTGGGGGCCTGTCTGGTCACGCTGGCCTGGACGGTCAACTCCGTGTTTGCTGTTCCGCGGTGGTTCCGCTGGGAACCGCGCCGGTAGTACGAGTCGGGGGACGGGAACCGTGTCGAAGATGACCGGGTGGTGGAAGAACCGCAGCAGTGCGGGGAAGGTCGAGCTGTACACGCGGTGGTCGTTCCACCTGTTCGTGCTCATCGAGATCACGTCGTTCGGACTGCCGGCGTTGGGAGCCGCCGCCGAGGACCCCTCCGACCTGGCGCTGCCCCTCTCGCTCTTCATGCTGCTGTGCGTCCATGCGGTGCTGTGCGGGGTGCTCTCCTCCGAGGCGCTCACCTGGGTGGTGGGGCGGCGCGAACGCCCCACCCGGCTGGCCGCGACCACGGCCTCCCTGACGGCCGCTGCCGTCCTGGGCATCCTCGCCCTGAAGGCGGCCGGAAGGATCGACGAGCCGGCGCTGGCTCCGATGCTGGTGCTGGGGCTCACCTGTTTCACGACCGGATCGCTCGTGCTCTGCATGCAATCGGTGCGGAACATGCGCTACGTCGCCCCGGTCGCGGCGACCGGGACGGGGGTGGCCGTGCTCGCCCTGGGCCTGCCGGCCACACATGCTCTGGGTTACTTCCTCGGGGTGCTGCTGTGCTGCCTGTTCTTCACCGCCACCAGCGGGTTCTCGGCCTGGCTGCTGCGGACCGTGCACGAGCTCGACCAGGCCCGCGAGGTCCAGGCACGCCTCGCGGTGGCGGAGGAGCGGCTGCGCTTCGGCCGCGACCTGCACGACGTGATGGGCCGCAACCTCGCGGTGATCGCGCTCAAGAGCGAGCTGGCGATACAGCTGGCCCGGCGCGAACGTCCGGAGGCGGTCGAGCAGATGATCGAGGTTCAGCGGATCGCCCAGGAGTCCCAGCGGGAGGTACGCGACGTGGTGCGGGGCTACCGGGAGGCCGACCTCGCGGTGGAACTGGAGGGCGCGCGCGGGGTGCTCAGCGCGGCCGGAATGGACTGCCGCGTGGACTTCCGGGCCGCTCGGGGCAGGGAGCTGCCGTCCGAGGTCCAGTCGGCCCTCGGCTGGGTGGTGCGGGAGGCGACGACGAACATCCTGCGGCACGGGGACGCGCACCGCTGCCTGATCCGGCTGACCGCCGAGGAGGCGGGCTCCGTGACGCTGGTGGTGGAGAACGACGGGGCACCCGAGGCCCCGGCCGGGCCGCCGGGCTCGGGTCTGGCCGGGCTGCGGGAACGGCTCGCGGCCCTGGAAGGGACCTTGGAGGCGGGACCGGTCGGCGACGGCCGCTTCCGGCTGCTGGCACGGATCCCGGACCGACGACAGCAAGAACTGGAGGTGCGGGCGTGAGCCCCGTACGCGTACTGCTCGCCGACGACGAGCACTTGATCCGCGGGGCGCTGGCCGCGCTGCTCGCGCTGGAGGACGACCTGCTGGTCGTCGCGGAGGCGGCCTCGGGCCCCGAGGCGCTGGCGATGGCGCGGGCGCACCGGCCGGACGTGGCGGTGCTGGACCTGCAGATGCCGGGGGCAGACGGTGTGAGTGTCGCCACATCCCTGCGGGCCGAACTGCCCGGCTGCAAGACCATGATCGTGACCAGTCACGGCCGTCCCGGGCACCTGAAGAGGGCCCTGGCGGCGGGGGTGCGGGCCTTCGCCCCGAAGACCGTTTCGGCGCAGCGGCTGGCCGAGCTGATCCGGACCGTGCACGCCGGAGGCCGTTATGTGGACCCGGAGTTGGCGGCCGACGCGATCAGCGCGGGGGACTCGCCGCTGACCGCCCGGGAGGCGGAGGTGCTCGAACTCGCGGCGGACGGGGCACCGATCGCGGAGATCGCGGAGCGGGCCTCGCTGTCGCAGGGGACGGTACGGAACTACCTGTCCTCGGCGGCGACGAAGCTGGGCGCGGAGAACCGGCACACGGCAGTGCGTCTCGCCCGCGAGCGAGGTTGGGTATAGTAGTTCTCGCGTTACGGCGCACCTGCGGACATAGCTCAGTTGGTAGAGCACCACCTTGCCAAGGTGGATGTCGCGCGTTCGAGTCGCGTTGTCCGCTCTGTAACGAAGAAGCCCCCGGTCCTCGGACCGGGGGCTTCTCTCGTTTCCTACGACCAGGACTGGCCGGTGAGGCGCTCGAAGGCCTCGATGTACTTGGCGCGGGTCCGGTCGACGACCTCCGCGGGCAGGGCCGGCGGCGGGAGCTCGCTCTTGCGGTCCCAGCCGGAGGCCGGGGAGGCCAGCCAGTCGCGGACGTACTGCTTGTCGAAGGAGGGCTGCGAACGGCCCGGCTCCCAGGCGTCGGCCGGCCAGAAGCGGGAGGAGTCCGGGGTCAGCACCTCGTCCGCGGCGACCAGGGTGCCGTCCTTCGGGTCGAAACCGAACTCGAACTTGGTGTCCGCCAGGATGATCCCGCGCTCGCGCGCGATCTCCCGGGCGCGGCTGTA
This sequence comes from Streptomyces sp. NC-S4, assembly GCF_054353315.1. Taxonomy (NCBI): domain Bacteria; kingdom Bacillati; phylum Actinomycetota; class Actinomycetes; order Kitasatosporales; family Streptomycetaceae; genus Streptomyces; species Streptomyces sp. NC-S4. The sequence goes on from NZ_CM135937.1 coordinate 4,190,814, forward strand.
CACGGCGAGCGTGGTCTGGCGCAGCAGTGCCGCCGTCTCGGGGCCGGCGGTGCGCGCGACCTCCTCGTAGGAGACGTTCTCGTCGTGCTCGCCGACCTCGGCCTTCGCGGCCGGGGTGAAGATCGGGGCGGGCAGCTCGGAGCCGTCCACGAGCCCCTCGGGGAGGGCCAGCCCGCAGACGGTGCGGGTCCGGTCGTACTCGACGAGGCCGGAGCCGGTGAGGTAGCCGCGGGCCACGCACTCGACCGGGACCATGTCGAGGTTCTTGCAGATCAGGGTGCGGCCGGCCCAGTCGGCGGGGGCGCCGGCGGGCAGGTCGGTGGAGATCACGTGGTTCGGGACGAGGTCCGCGAGCTGGTCGAACCACCACAGGGAGAGCTGCGTCAGGACACGGCCCTTGTCCGGGATCTCGGTGGGCAGCACCCAGTCGAAGGCGGACATGCGGTCGCTGGCGACCATGACGAGGCGGCCGTCCTCGTCACGGTAGAGGTCGCGCACCTTGCCGGTGTGGAGGTGGACGAGGCCCGGAACCTGAACCGGCTCGGGCTTTTCGACGAATCCGGACACGGGGTCTCCCTGTAGATCTGTATGAGCGCACCCCGATTCTCCCGCACCGGGCCCGGTCCGGCGGACCGGGGTGTTCCGGCCCCCGGGTCCGCGATGGGTCGGTGGCCGGTCGGTGGCCGGTCGGCGGTGGGCCGGCGGTGGGTCAGTCGTGCTTGCAGATCCGGTCGAGGAGGTTGGCCGTGGCCCGCTGCACGCGCTCGTCGACGTGGCCGGGGCGGTCGAGGGCCGGGGACCAGGCGAAGGTGCCGGAGGCGAAGACCAGCGCCCCGCTGGGCGCCCGGTAGAGGGAGGTCTCCTGGTGGCGGCGGTGGCCCTCGCTGTCGAGGTACGGGGAGTGCGCCAGCAGGATCCGGTCCTGGTGCTCGGGGAGCTGGGTGCGCGGGAAGTAGCGGTCGGCCTCACCCGCGACCAGGCCGGGCAGCTCGTCGTTCTCGCCCGCACCGGTGGAGTCCCAGAGCCAGTGGGTGGCGTTGCGCACGATCAGCGGCGCGGGTTCGGGGACCCGGCCCGCGTACTGGATGCCGAGCAGCTGCTGCTCGGGGCGGTCGACCTCGCGCCACAGGCTGGGGCGGCCCGGGCCGCGCCGTTTTCGGCAGGTGAGGAGCCGGTCGTCGACCCCGGAGGGCGACGGACCGAGCTCGACCTGCCAGTACATGGTGTTGGCGGAGAGGAAGACGAGCGAGGTGCCGTGCCGGCGGGCGCGCTCGACGGTGCGGCGCATGGGGGCCGACCAGTACTCGTCGTGGCCGGGGAAGACCAGGCCGCGGTAGCGGGTGGGGTCGACGCGGCCGGCGTGCAGGTCGCGGGTGTCGGCGTAGGCGATGTCGTAGCCGTAGCGCTCGGCCCAGCGGATGAAGTCGTAGGCGTGGCCGACGTGCAGGGGCAGGCCCGCGCCCGCGTAGGGGCGGTCGAAGGACACGGTGATGGCGGCGTCCTGCTCGCCGAGCAGCCGGCCCTCCTCGTCCCAGGCGTGGTAGAGGCTGGCGCCGCTGCGGCCGTCCTCCGGATAGAGGTTGTAGGCCTGCCAGGTGATGTCGGGGAGCAGGAGCAGGAGGTCGGCGGGATGGTCGTCGCGGACCGTGAAGGGGATGTGGGAGCGGTAGCCGTCGGCGGTGGTGAGAACGGCGACGTACGCGCCCACGCTCCAGTACGAGGGGACCTGCAGGCGCCAGGACAGCCACCAGTGGTGGCAGGAGACGGTGCGGTCGGCGGCGAGCGGGGCCGGCTGGACGATGCCGGAGAGCCGGGGGCTGGTGGTGATCTTGGAGGCTCCGTCGCCGCCGTAGTGGCCGATCCGGTAGACGTCGACGGAGAACTGCTGGGGCGGGTCGACGGTGATGTGGAAGTCGATGGCCTCGCCGGGGGCGACGCCGCCGGTGGAGGCGAAGCCCTTGATCTGGCGGTGCACGTCGTCGGCGGTGCGGGGGCCGCCGTTGCCGCGGGCGCGGGGGATCTGGCCGGTACCGGCGGCCGCGGCGGCGGGGTCCACGTACCAGGGGACGACCTGGCCGGTGTCGTCGAAGTAGAGCTCGCTGCCCCGGAACCAGGGCAGGGGGCCCTGCCCGAAGGGGTCGGACACCGCGTGCGCGAGCGCACCTGACTCCCAACGCCGGATCTGGTCGGCACCCATGACCGTTCCCCTCCCTCGATCCCCCCGAACGGGCGTACATCGCCTCGGTACGCGGCTCCCGGCCGAGCAGAAACGGTGTTTCTCGGTACCCGCTTCTGAACCGCCGGCCGCGACCGGTCCCAGCACATCACATAACGCACGCACTCCGTCACTGTTCGTCGCGAATTGACGTGATCGGAACACCGGCATCCGTTGCCGTCCGGCTGCCCGTACGCGCCTCCGGCCTCAGACCAGGCGGACCGGCTTCTCCGGACGGACGCCGAGGGCCGAGAGCCAGTCCCGCAGCGGCTCCGGGTTCCCCTCCTCGACCAGGGACAGCACGCGCGGCGCCAGATCGGAGCGGCGGTCACCGCCCACCAGCAGGACCGGCCCGTCGAGCCAGTCCAGCCCGGGGGCGGCCCCGGCCGAGTCCACGGCCGCGCAGCACACCATCGCCGTGACGTGGTCGGCCAGCAGGTCCCGGCCGCTGCGCGGCGGCTGGAGCGGGAACAGCGGGACGGCGTCCGCGCCGCGCGCCTTCCCGGCGTCGGCGGCCGGTCCGGCGGCCCGCTCCTCGCGGGCCAGCTCACCGGTGATCCGGCCGGCCAGCGCCTCACCGGCCGCGCCCTCGCCGCCGAGGTCGGTGAGGTAGCGCAGCACACGCTCCAGGGTGGGCCCGGCGAAGGCGTCCGCGGTGGGCGGGGCCGAGTCGGCGGCCGCGAGCGTGGCGGGGCCCGCCGCTCCGGCCGCACCCGGGGAGCCCGGGGAGTTCGCGGAGCCCGGCCGGGCCGCGGGGGCGGCCGGAGGGGGCGCCGCGGCCGGTGCGGGGGAGCCCGAAGGGCCCGCCGGCAGCCCCGCCGGGACGGCCAGGGCGTCCAGCGCCGCATGCAGGCGGGCCGCCTCCGTCCGCCACTTGCGGTCCACGACCTCCTCCGGATACGCCGTCCAGTCCACCGGGGACCAGTCCGGCCCGGCCTCGGCCGGACCTCCGTGGAACAGCCGCGCGGCCAGCAGCGAGGTCGCCTCGTCGATCAGCCCGGGCTGCTCCAGCAGGTCGCAGGCGGGGCGCTCGCCCAGCCGCGAGGTGAACCCCTCGGCCAGCCGGTCCCGCCGGGACAGCTCGGTCAGCGCGGAGACCACGCCGGCGTCGAGGTGCGCCGGCCATCGGCCCATCCGCCAGGCGGGCAGCGCGACCCGGGTCAGCAGCCGGTCCCAGCCCGCGTAGGCGAGGCCGACCTGCTCCTGGGCGACGATGCGCAGCCCGTAGTCCACACCCTGTGCACGCTCGGAGGCGGCCGCGGCCACCCCCCGCTCCATCTCGGCGGCGTCCGTGCGGCACAGCCGCAGCAGCAGCCGCGCCGGCGCGGCGATCCAGCCGAGGCCGCGCCTGCCGCCCACGTCCACGGCGGCGTCCAGGCCGCGCACGAAGCCGCGCGCGTCGGCTATGTCCGGGTGCGCGGAGGGGCCCGTACCGGCGACGACGGGCGCGAGGACCGCCCGCAGCTCCGCGACCCGCATCCACCACAGGAAGGGCGAGCCGATCACCAGCACCGGGGCCGCGCCCGGCTCGGACTCCGGCCCGCCGGATCCGGGCCCGGCGCCGAGGACGCGGGCGGCGCCGCGGCGGTGGGCCGCGTGGCTGCGGTCCTCCAGCCAGCTGTCGCAGTCCGGTGTCAGGGCTATGGCGGAGGGCGGCGGCACGTCCATCCGGTCGGCCAGGTCCCGCACCAGCCGGTACAGATCGGGCGCGGCGGCCTCCGAGAGGGGCACCGTCGGTGTCACGGCAGGGCTCGCCCGCAGCACCACCGCGGCGAAGGCACCGCCGACGAGCAGCACGATCACGGCGACCACGCACACCACGAGGGTCACCGTGGGCCAGGGATCACCGGCCAGCCGGCCCGTCGCCCGGGCGGCCACCAGGACCACCGCGAGGGCGGCGGGCAGCAGCCCGACGGCCGAGGCCCTGCTGCGCACGCGCAGCACGGCCAGAGCTCGGGAACGCGCGGACGGTACGCCCGCTTCCAAGATCGAACCGGTTCCGGACACGGCCGGACCTCACCCCCTCTGCCCTGCGGCGACGTTGCTCACTCCCCCACTGTGACACCCGCCACTGACATCGCAATGCCGGTGGGCCAAGTGCCGGAATGCTTGGCATCGCACCCTAGTTGGGGCACGCGCGGGCGTCAGGCAGACCGGTGGACGATCACCCGATGGAATGGCTTTGGGTAAAGCTGGCTGCGTTCGAACGCGGCCGGATGCAGTCGCACGCGGACACGCCCGCGGGCCCGGGCGCACGAGGTGCGCACCGGGCCCGCGGGTCTGCGGAGCCGCTGGTCAGCGGCCCTCGGCGGCCTTGGCCGCAATATCCGTACGGTGCTGCGAGCCGTCGAGACGGATGCGCGCCACCGCCTTATACGCCTTCTCGCGCGCCTGCGCCAGGTCGGAACCGGTCGCCGTCACCGACAGCACGCGGCCGCCGGCGCTGACCACCGTGTCGCCCTCGTGCCGGGTCCCGGCGTGCAGCACGTAGGCGTCCGGCCCGTCCTCGGCGGCCACCTCGGCCAGGCCCTCGATCGGGTCCCCGGTGCGGGGGGTCCCGGGGTAGTTGTGGGAGGCGATGACCACCGTGACGGCCGCGTCCTCGCGCCAGACCAGCGGGGGTACGGCGTCCAGGGTGCCCTTGGCCGCGCCCAGCAGCACGCCGGCGAGCGGCGTGCGCAGCCGGGCCAGGACGACCTGGGTCTCGGGGTCGCCGAAGCGCGCGTTGAACTCGATGACGCGGGTACCGCGGCTGGTGATCGCGAGGCCCGCGTAGAGCAGCCCGGAGAAGGGCGTGCCGCGGCGGCGGAGCTCGTCGACGGTCGGCTGGAGGACCAGTTCCATGACCTCGTCGACCAGCTTCGGGTCGGCCCAGGGCAGCGGGGAGTACGCGCCCATGCCGCCGGTGTTGGGGCCCTCGTCGCCGTCCAGGGCGCGCTTGAAGTCCTGCGCCGGCTGGAGCGGGACCACGGTGACGCCGTCGGTGATGGCGAAGAGCGATACCTCGGGCCCGTCGAGGTACTCCTCGATGACCACCCGGTCGCAGGCGAGCGCGTGCGCGCGGGCGGCGGCGAGGTCCTCGGTGACCACGACGCCCTTGCCGGCGGCGAGGCCGTCGTCCTTGACGACGTACGGGGCGCCGAAGGCGTCGAGGGCCTCGTCCACCTCTTCGGGGGTGGTGCAGACGTAGCTGCGCGCGGTCGGGACCCCGGCCGCGGCCATCACGTCCTTGGCGAAGGCCTTGGAGCCTTCGAGCTGCGCCGCCTCGGCGGACGGGCCGAAGACGGGGATCCCGGCGGCACGCACGGCGTCGGCGACGCCCGCGACCAGCGGGGCCTCCGGGCCGACGACGACCAGCTCGGCTTCGAGTTCGGTGGCGAGAGCGGCGACGGCGCCGCCGTCGAGGGCGTCGACCGGGCGGAGCTCGGCCACCTCGGCGATGCCGGCGTTGCCGGGAGCGCAGTACAGCGCGGAGACGGCGGAGTCGAGGGACAGAGAGCGGCACAGGGCGTGTTCGCGGGCGCCGCCGCCGATGACGAGGACCTTCACGCTGCTCAGCCTAGCCGGGACCGGGCGGTCGTCTTCGTGCGGCCACCCAATCAGGACCGGCTACTCGTTCGTGTATTCCTCCACAACGGTGGCTCCGAGCTCGCGCACGATCAGGTCGTGCCCGGTCAGGGCGCTCTCGACGAGGTCGGGGTCGTCCTCCTCCGCGAAGTCGTCCTCGGGGGCGACCGGCGGGGGCGCCTGCTGTACGGGGGGCTGCGGAGCGGGGGCCGACTGCTGGGGCTGCTGCGGCGCGTACGGCGGGGCGGCCGGAGCCTGCGGGGCGGGCGCCTGCGGCTGCGCCGGGGCCGGCGGCGGGCTGTAGGCGGGGGCGGCCGGGGCCCCGTACGAGGAGCCGTACGAGGAGGGCTGGACCGGGGCCGGGGCTCCGCCGCCGACGACGGCCTCGATCTTCCAGTTGACCTGGAACTGCTCGGCCAGGACCGCCTTCAGGACGTCCTCGCTGCCGCTGCTGGCGAAGTTGTCGCGGGCTCCGGCGTTGGGGAAGCCCAGCTGGAGGGTGGTCCCGTCGAAGCCGGTGACCTGGGCGTTCTGGCTGAGCAGGATCCAGGTGAAGCGGCGGCGGTTCTTGACGGCGTCCAGCACGCCGGGCCACATCGCCTGGACCTGCCCGGCTCCGGCGGCCATGCCGGGGGAGGGCGCGGGGGCCGCGGCGGCCGGGGCAGGAGCGGCGGCCGGGGCGGCGGGCGCGGGAGCGGGGGCGGGAGCGGCGGACGCGCTGGGCCAGGCACCCGCGGCGGCCGGTGCCGCGGCGCCGGGCCAGGCACCGGGCGCACCGCTCCCGGGCTGCGCGGCGCCGGGCCAGGCGCCGGGGGCGGCCGGGGCGGGGGCGGCCGGGGCGGGAGCGGGGGCCGGAGCGGCCCGGACCGGCTCGGGAGCCTGCACCGGGGCGGGTGCGGGAGCCGGGGCCTGAGTGGGTGCGGGGGCGGCGGCGCGCGCGGCGGCCGCGCCGCCACCGGGACCGGCGGGCGCCATGGCATGCGCCTCGGGCCCGGGCACGTACCCCATGGCGGGCGCGGCGGCCGGCGGCGCGGCGAAGGCCGCGGCGGCGGGCGGGCCGCTGCGCTCCAGCCGGTCGAGCCGGGCCTGGAAGGACCGCTCGTCGTCGAAGGCGGCGGGCAGCAGCACCCGGGCGCAGATCAGCTCCAGCTGCAGCCGCGGCGAGGTCGCGCCCCGCATCTCGGTGAGCCCTGCGTTGACCAGATCGGCGGCGCGCGACAGCTCGGCGGCGCCGAAGACGGAGGCCTGGGCCTGCATCCGCTCCACGACATCGGCGGGGGCGTCGATCAGCCCCTTCTCCCCGGCGTCCGGCACGGCGGCCAGGATCACCAGGTCGCGCAGCCGCTCCAGCAGGTCGGCGACGAACCGGCGCGGGTCGTTCCCGCCCTCGACGACCCGGTCGACGACCTCGAACGCGGCGGCCCCGTCCCCGGCGGCGAAGGCGTCGACGACCGAGTCGAGCAGCGAGCCGTCGGTGTAGCCGAGCAGCGAGGTGGCCATGGCGTATGTCACACCGTCGTCGGCGGCGCCGGCGAGCAGCTGGTCCATGACGGACATCGAGTCACGCACGGAGCCCGCGCCGGCGCGCACGACCAGCGGCAGCACGCCGTCCTCGACCTTGGCACCCTCGCGCCCGCAGACCTCGCCCAGGTACTCGCGCAGGGTGCCGGGCGGCACGAGCCGGAAGGGATAGTGGTGCGTCCTGGACCGGATGGTCCCGATCACCTTCTCCGGCTCCGTGGTGGCGAAGATGAACTTGAGGTGCTCCGGCGGCTCCTCGACCACCTTCAGCAGGGCGTTGAAGCCCGCCGAGGTGACCATGTGGGCCTCGTCGATGATGTAGATCTTGTAGCGGCTGGACGCCGGCCCGAAGAACGCCTTCTCGCGCAGGTCACGGGCGTCGTCCACGCCACCGTGCGAGGCGGCGTCGATCTCGATGACGTCGATGGACCCCGGCCCGTTCCTGGCCAGGTCGCGGCAGGACTGGCACTCCCCGCAGGGGGTGGGGGTGGGACCCTGCTCACAGTTCAGGCACCGGGCGAGGATGCGCGCACTGGTGGTCTTGCCGCAGCCGCGCGGCCCGCTGAACAGGTACGCGTGATTGACCCGGTTGTTCCGCAGGGCCTGCATCAGCGGGGCAGTGACATGCTCCTGCCCGATGACCTCGGCGAACGACTCGGGGCGGTAGCGGCGGTACAGCGCAAGGGACGACACGTATACGAGGTTATCCGGGCCCACCGACATCAGCGGTCCGCCGAAGCCCCCGCAGGGCATCCGCAGGACGCCCCGGAACGCAAAGCGCCCCCCACGCACCCGCCAGAGCCCACTTACCCTTGCTGCCTTCCGGCCCTGGGGGAGTTGGGTGAGATAGCGCCACGTGAGGGGCTGGCCCCACCCTAGCGGATGGAGGGCCCCGGAATCGAGCCGGACCCCGACCGGATCCCGGCCGGACCTCCGCCCGACGATCACGTTCGCGAGCACCCCTCAACGTCTTGTATTGTTTGCCGCGGAGGATTCGCCTAGTGGCCTAGGGCGCACGCTTGGAAAGCGTGTTGGGGGCAACCCCTCACGAGTTCGAATCTCGTATCCTCCGCCAGCTCAGAGGCCCGGACCGCGCAAGCGGTCCGGGCCTCTGGCGTTTTCCCGTCCCGGTTTCCGTCTCGGTCGGCCGGTGCCCCCAGAGCGCCTTCCCCGGCCTGACCGGCGGCCCGCTGGAGGAGGGGCCCGGTCGCATGCATGCACCGGGCTCCCGTCTCAGGACTGCGTCGACCACCACATTCGGGACTCCGAGCAGGAGCAGGAGGGTCGCCGACCGCGGCTCGCGCCACTCCGGCCTGGCCAACGACGCCCGGACCCTTCGCCCCTCCATCCCGAGCGGGCTGCGGCACCGAGCCCCCCACCCACCAGGGAGAGATCCCGGCACAGCGATAAACCATCGAAGGTATACTTGTCTCCATAGTTGATATATGAGAGGTGTGCCATGAGTCGTACGGTGATCGACCTCGATGACGAGCTGGTCGCGGACGTGGCCAAGGCTCTGGGGACCAGCACCAAGAAGGAGACGGTCAACACCGCCCTGCGCGAGGTGCTGGAGAGCAGGCGGCGTGCGCTGGCCCTGACCCGCCTGCGCGCCGCGGCCGACGATGGCGCATTCGATCTGACGCTCTTCGAGGACAAGCGGAACTACCGACGGTGAACGCAGCGCTCTACCTGATCGACACCAGCGCCCTCGCCCGCTTCATGCGGGGCGACGCGGAGCAGTACGGCTGGGACCAGGCGTCAGCCGCCGGCCTGATCGCCACGTGCCCCGTCACGGAGCTGGAGTTCTTCTACAGCGCCCGGTCGGCAGCCGACCGGGCGCGCGGCATTGAGGACATGCGGCTGCTCTTCGGCTGGGTTCCTGTCGACGACCGCGCCTACGACCGCGCCTGGCAGGTCCAGGAGGCCCTCACCAAGCAGGGCAAGCACCGCAGCGCAGGTGCGGTCGACCTCGTCGTCGCAGCGACTGCCGAGTTGCAGGGGCTCACCCTCCTGCACTGTGACCACGACTTCGACGGCATCGCCGCGGTAACCGGCCAGCCCGTCCAGTGGTACGGCCCGGAGGGCCGCAAGTAGCCGAGCAGTAGTTGCAGTTCTGAGCGTGTTGGGGGCAACCCCTCACGAGTTCGAATCTCGTATCCTCCGCACTCGCCCGCCAGGGCAGCCGAAGGACCCGACCGCATCGCGGCCGGGTCCTTCGTCGTTCCGGGCGTGATGCGGACCCGAGGAGCCCGGCGGTACGTCACGGGCGCACGGCGGGCCGTCCGGGGGCGCTCGGGGCCCGCACCGGGACGTGTAGCATGTCCGTCAGACCACAGCGTGAAAGCGCATTCGGTCGAACCATTTCGGTGGTCACAGCGTTAGGGAAACGCCCGGTCACATTCCGAACCCGGAAGCTAAGCCTTTCAGCGCCGATGGTACTGCAGGGGGGACCCTGTGGGAGAGTAGGACGCCGCCGAATCAAACATGGAAAGCCCCACCCGGTTATTCGGGTGGGGCTTTCGCTTTGTTTCCAGCGGCGATCCGTATTCCGGGCAGGGCGCGGCACACCGGTGCGGCATTTCTTGCGGCGGCCGCCGCGCCGCCCTCCTCACGCTGCGTCCGGCGTCCCGGTGGCCGTCGGCTCGGGCAGGAGCGCCGCGAGGGCGGCGAGGGCGACCGTCGTACCCGCCCTGTCCTGGGCTTCCCGGGTGCCCGCGCCCAGGTGCGGGGTCACCGTGACGTTGTCCAGGCCGAACAGCGGGGAGTCGGTGCACGGTTCACGGCTGAAGACGTCCAGGGCCGCGCCGGCGATGCGCCCCGAGCTCAGCGCGGCATGCAGCGCGTCCTCGTCGACGATGCCGCCCCGGGCGACGTTGACGACGAGTGCCGTGGGCTTCATCCGCCCCAGCTCGGCCCCGCCGATGAGACCGGTGGTCTCCGGGGTCTTCGGCAGATGGACGGTGACGACGTCGGCACGGTGCAGCAGGTCGTCCAGGGACATGAGCTCGATCCCGTCCGGGGCGGCGCCGCGCCGGTACGGATCGTGGGCGACGATGTCCATGCCGAAGGCCGCCATCCGCTCGGCGACGAGGGTGCCGATGCGGCCGAGGCCGATGACACCGAGCGTCTTGCCGGACAGTTCGAAGCCCGTATGGCGACCGCGGGACCAGTCGCCCCGCTTCAGCGCGGTCCCGGCCGGGACGATGTTGCGCGCGGCCGCCATGATCAGCGCGCAGGTCAGCTCGGCGGCGGACACCACGTTCGCGGTGGGGGCGTTGGTCACCGCGATGCCGCGGCGGCCGGCCTCCCGGACATCGACGTTGTCCAGGCCGACGCCGGCCCGGCCGATGAACCTGAGGCGTTCGGCGCACCCGATGACCTCGGCGTCCACCGTCGTGGCGCTGCGGATGAGGAGTGCGTCCGCGTCGCGGACGGCGGCCAGCAGGGAGGGCCGGTCCGTGCCGTCGCAGCGGCGGACCTCGACGTCGGGACCGAGGGCTTCCAGTGCGGCGGGGGAGAGCGGGTCGGCGACGAGTACGACGGGTCTGGTGTTCACAGGGTTCCTCCGGTGCGTGGGGCACGCACAGGTCGTGGTTCGGGTCGGCCGGCGGGGCCGTTCAGGCCGCCGCGGGGGGCGCCAGGACGCGGTCCGGTCGGACGTCGCGGCGTCCCCAGGGGACGCGGTCCTCCCGCGGTACCTGCCCGGAGTAGTCGCATGCGTAGGAGAACCGCCCGTCCGGCGCGGGCGCGGAGGCGCTCAGGAGGTACAGCTCCACGAGTTCTTCGAGCAGGGATTCGGCATGGTGCTCGTCGGTGCCGAGGAGTACGGCAGCGGTTTCCGGGGTGATGCGCGCCGGGTCCCCCTGGGAGGCCAGGGTGTGGAAGGCCGCCCGGACGTCGGTGGGCACGGCCGCGAGCGTGCGGTCGAGCCCGGCCCGGGTGCCCAGCGGGTCCTCGTGGGCGTACGAGGAGCCGGTGATCCAGCTGATCGCCTGGCGTGCGGTCCAGTGCGGCCGCAGCCGGAGCTTCGACGTCACGGCGAAGAGCGCGCCGGGCAGTCCCTGGCAGAGCTCGGCCAGGGCACGGACCCCCTCAGGGTCCATCGTGATCCGGTGCTCCGGGACGGCGGTCAGCAGGATCTCCAGGCAGTCGTCGAGCGGGAGCCGGTCGAGGGTGATGTGCTCGGTGGCCGACGGGACGAACAGCCGCCTGCGGCCGCTGACCAGTGCTCCGCACCCCGTGCCGGAGGGCAGGAGCGGGGCGAGGTCCTCCGGCCGGGTCACGTCGTCCAGCACGACGAGGACGCGGCGGTCGGCGGTCCAGGTGCGGTAGAGCAGGCCGAGATCGGTGACGTCGAGTTCGAGCTGCTCCCCGGTGGCCCCGAGGCCGCGCAGGAAGGAACGCAGGATCTCGGCACGACCGACCGGCCGGCCGTCGTCGTCGAGCAGCCGGGCGAACAGCTGCCCGTCGGGGTAGTGGTCCCTGACCTGTTGGGCGGCGTGGAGGCAGAGCTCGCTCTTGCCCGACGAAGGACCGCCACCGGCGACGACGAGCGACCTCTCTCCTGCCGTCGGCCGGGGGGTCAGGGCACCGACCATGCGGACCAGCTGGCCCGTCCGGCCGGTGAGCCGGCCCTGCGGCGCGGGCACGTGGCACGGCGCCTGGACGGCGGGCGCGGAGAGGACCGCGGCCGCGCGCGGCGGGCGGGGTGCCGACAGCAGGGAGTCGTCCGAGTTGAGGATGGCCGTGTGCAGCGCCTGGAGTTCGGGTGAGGGGTCGAGGCCGAGTTCGTCGGCGATCGAGGTGCGGGCCCGCTGGAACACCCGTAGCGCGTCCGCCCTTCGGTCCGTCCGGTACAGCGCCGTCATCAGGCTGCGCTGGACGCCCTCGTTGGTGGGTTCCAGTGCCGCCAGGGACGTGAGCTCCCCCAGCAGCTCGTGGTGGCGGCCGAGGTGGAGGTCCGCCTCGATGCGCAGGTTCTTGGCACTGCCGTACAGCTCGGCGAGGCGCAGTGCTTCGGCCTCCAGGATGGCGCCCTTGCGTACGTCCACCAGGGCCGAGTCGCGCCACAGTGCCATGGCCGCGGACGCCGAGTCGCGGGCGCGCGGGTAGTCGCCCGCCTGGAATTCCCTGCGGCCCCGGGAGACGAGGGGTTCGAAGCGGAACGCATCCACGCGATCTCCGGCCAGGGTCAGCTGGTACCCACCGTCGATCGTGCTCAGTGAAGGCGTCTCGGCGTTCGTGCGGGAGCCGCCGCGTCGCGGGCTTCCGAGATCGAACTTCTTCCTGATCTGATAAATGTACGTCTGCAGTGCCGTGCTGGCGCTGACGGGTGGATTGTCTTCCCACAGTTCGTCGACGAGTTGGTGGGACCGCACCACCCTGTTCGCGTTCAGTGTCAGGACGGCGAGGATCTGACGCATTTTCTGCGCTGCGGGTGCGGTGTTGACGGGGCTTTCTCCGGCATAGATCTCGAACGACCCCAGAAGATTGACTCGCATTGAATCTCCATCCCGCACGAGTGCGGGTACTCGGGTTGAACTCCTGGCAGTCCGCGGGTCACTGCCAGCCGGCGTCGTAGCGGAACGTCTGGACGGAAGCGGCCATCGTGCGGGGGGTGGGCGACTGCCAGCCCGCGTCGTCCGCCAGGCTCCGGACCTGGTGCGCCGACGGCGCCTGACCCGCCTCGGCCGCACCCACCGCCATCGTCAGCACAGCGGCGGCCACGGCGACGAAACCTGCAACTCGACGAACCGTCATCATCTTTCTGTTCCCCCTCGTACGACTTTCTCCGGGATGCCGATCGGCCCCGACACCGAATATGGCCGGTGCACAAGGGTGGAGAGAAGGGCTCCGGGGAGGGGCAGAGCGGTCATGTCCGCATGTGGACAGGCCGAGGGTCGCCCGCTCGGTACGCATGGGTACGAATCAGCCCGCAGGGGGATCACCGGGCGGTGTCCGGCGCCAGGGAGACCGACGCCCGCAGCAGGGACCACTCCCCCAGCCACGGCCGCTCGTCCACGGCGCTCCACCAGGCCACGCGCGCCGCGGACTCGGCGAGCTCCGGTGCCGCGGACTTGAGGTAGACGCCGATGACCGGACCCGGGCCGTCCGCCGGGTGCACGGCGACGTGCAGGATCTCCGGGGTCCTCGCCGCGGCACCCGTGATGAGCGCCGCCACTTCCATGGGCAGCGCGGTGCCGGCCGGGTGCGGCGCCAGGTAGACGTGAACGAGGTACAAGATTTCGCCTAGGGTAAGAAAATGGACATTCTCGGTGCGCTCACCACGACGGTCCCCGTCGCTCCGGCGCCCGGCGCGGTAGCACCGCGCGTAACCCCCGTCACTGCTCGTACCTGGGCCTTCATGTAATCTCCGGGCTGGTTCGCACGCAGGGGATCGGACATTTCGGGGGAGTCCCAATGCTTTCTGGCCTGGGCATCGATTCGGTCGCGGAGGTCGTGTACCGGACCATGCTGTCCCGCCCGGAGGGAGGCGTCGCCGATTGGGCGGACTCCCTGGGTCTGCCGGCCGACGCGGTGCGTGATGCGCTCGACCGGTTGAGTCGGCTCGCGCTCGTCCGACGCTCGACAGAGGACCACACCCAGGTACGTCCGGTAAACCCCCTTCTCGGCCTGGAAGCCCTGCTCGCCCAGCAGCAGGCCGCGCTGGCCGCGCACCAGCAACGCGTCGAGGCGAGCCGCGCGGTGGTCGCGGAGACGATGGCCCAGTTCGCCCATCAGTACGCTCCTGGCGCCGGCTCGGGATTCCAGTACGTGGCGGGCGTCGACGCCATCAGGGAACAGATAGAGATCCTCACCACCCAAGTGCGCGAGGAGTTCCTGACGTTCGCCCCCGGGGGGCCGCAGACGCCGGAGAACATGGTCGCGTCACGCCCTCTCAACCTGCGGCTGCTCGAGCAGGGGATCCGCATGCGCACCGTCTACCTCGACAGCATCCGGCGTGATGCGCCCACCGTCGCCCACGCCGAATGGCTGGTCGCCCACGGGGGCATGATCCGTACCGCTCCCTCCCTGCCCAACCGTCTCATCCTCGTCGACCAGCGCATCGCCCTCATCGCGACGGACAGCCAGAACACCGGAGCGGGCGCGGTGATGGTGGAGAACGCGGGCACGATCACGCTGATCTCCGCGCTCTTCGAGTCCGTATGGCAGTCGGCACAGCCGCTGGGCGTGAGTCCCGAGCGGGCTCCGGAGGAACTGACCTCGCACCAGGCCGAGGTCCTGCGCCTGATGGCGCGCGGGCTCACCGACGACGCGATCGCCCACCAGCTCGGGGTCTCGGCCCGGACCGTGCGAAGGACCGTGTCGGGCCTGCTCACCCAGCTGGAGGCGCGCAGCCGCTTCCAGGCCGGTGTCGAGGCCGTACGCCGTGGCCACCTGGACGCCGCCGCCGAGTGAGGCGTGCCCGCGGCCGGGCCGGGCCGGGCGTCACCGGAGCCGCGGCGGGTCGTGCTTGAGTCGCGCTTGAGCCCGTCCGGAATTCGGCGTGCCAGAGTCGGATCATGGTTCAAAGACATGCCGACAAGGCGCTGGTCGAGCGAATCAAGCAGCTCCGCAACGGCCTGGCGGGGACCCCGCTGATTCCCCTCGAAGATGACGAACTGAATATTGTTGCCAAGCTGGAGTTCTGTAATCCGACCGGCAGCACCAAGGATCGCTCGGCGCTTTGGATCCTGGAACAGGCGATCGTCCGCGGAGAAATCCTCCACGGCACCACCGTCGTGGAATCCTCGTCCGGAAACTTCGCCCTGGCACTGGCCTTCTACTGCCGCCTGCTGGGTATTCCGTTCGTCCCGGTGATCGACCCCAACTGCAACGCGGGCACGGAAGAGCACCTGCGCACCCTGTGCCGACGGGTGGAGAGGGTGGTCGACCGGGACGCCACGGGCGGTTACCTGAAGACCCGCCTGTCCCGGGTCCAGGAACTGCTGACCGAGCTTCCCCATGCGTACTGGCCCAACCAGTACGCGAACCCGGACGCGCTCGAGGCGCACTACCGCTTCACCGCCGGAGAGCTGGTCAAGGACGCCGGCGTGATCGACTACCTGTTCGTCGGTGTGGGCACCGGTGGCACCATCGCGGGGGTCTCCCGCAGGGTCAAGGAAGAGTTCCCGCAGTGCGTCGTGGTGGCCGTGGACACCGAAGGATCGGTGATCTTCGGCGGGCCGCCCCGGAAGCGCAGCATCCCCGGCATCGGATCCAGCATCGTGCCGCCGCTGTGCGAGCAGGCACTGATCGACGACGTCGAGATCGTCTCCGAGGTCCGGGCCGCCGAGAGCTGCCATGAACTGCTCGCCCGCTACGGGCTGTTCGCCGGCGGATCGACGGGCAGCATCTACGCCGCGATCCGGAGCTACTTCGCACGCAACCGGCCCACCGGGCACCGCCCCACCGTGGCCTTCCTCGCCGCGGACCGCGGGCACGCCTACCTCAAGACCGTTTACGACCACGACTGGCTCCAGCGACTGCGCGCGGAGGATGCGCTGCACTCCGCCCTCGCACAGGACCGGCCGAGCACCGAAGGAGAACAGCTCATATGCACGCCATGACCCCGCCGACCATGACGGTGATCGACGCGGCCTCCGTCGCCGCGGAGGTCGAGGGCAGCCGTCCGGAGATCCTGGAAGTGGTCCGCGCCGCCTATCTGGCGCACGACGCCGGCCAGAGCTCCAATCCGCACAGCTCCTTCCTCCGGTTCCCCCACCAGGACCGCTCCCGCGTCATCTCCCTGCCCGCCTACCTCGGTGGCGAGTTCGACGTCGCGGGCAACAAGTGGATCGCCAGCTTCCCCGACAACACCCGGCACGGGATCCCGCGGGCCTCGGCCACCCTGATCCTCAACGACTGCACCAACGGGTTCCCGTTCGCCTGCATGGAGTCCTCGATCATCTCCGCCACCCGTACCGCGGCCTCCGCGGTGCTCGGCGCCGAGGCGCTGCTCGGTGAACGGCGGGCCCGCAGGGTCGGCGTCGTCGGCACCGGCCTGATCGCCCAGCACGTGTGGAAGTTCCTGCGGGACCTGGGCTGGGAGATCGCCGCCTTCCGGCTCTTCGACCTCGACCGGGACGCCGCCGAACGCTACGGCAGGGTCATCGCGAAGGACTCCACGGCCGAGGTGGAGATCGCCGACCGCGTCGAGGACGCGTTCACCGACTGCGACCTGGTCGTGCTCACCACCGTCGCGGGCGAGCCGCACCTGCACGATCCGCAGCTCGTGGCACACGGGCCGGTGGTGCTCCACCTCTCGCTGCGCGACCTCGCCCCCGAAGTGGTCCTCGCCGCGCAGAACTTCACCGACGACGTGGACCACGCCGTGCGCGAGCGCACCTCGCTGCACCTGACCGAGCAGCGGACCGGCAACCGCGACTTCATCGACGGAACCATCGGCGACCTGCTCACCGGGCGGGCCGCCAAGGAGGCCGGACGCCCCGCGGTCTTCGCCCCGTTCGGCCTCGGCGTGCTGGACCTCGCCGTCGGCAAGTGGGTGCACGACCGGGTGGTCGCGGCCGGCAAGGGCTACCGTGCGGCCGGCTTCTTCGACGGCGTGGAGGCCTGATCATGAGCAGCCGCGAAGAGCGCTACGTGACCGTCGTCAACCACGAGGAGCAGTACTCGATCTGGTTCGCCGACCGCGCCCTGCCCGCCGGCTGGACGGCGGTCGGCGGCGAGGGCACCAGGCAGGAGTGCCTCGCCCGCATCGAAGAGGTGTGGACCGACCTGACGCCGCGCTCCGCGCGGGTCGCGCCGTCCCCGTCCGGGGCAGGGGTACCGGCGCGATGAGCACCCAGACCGTCGCCGCGCCGCTGTGGCTGCGCGGCCTGGACAGCCGGGAGCGGACGGCGGACCGCCGCCTGTTCGTGTTCCCCCATGCCGGCGCCGGCGCCTCCGCCTACCAGCTGGCCGACCACTTCCCGGACCGTGTCGAGGTGTGCTCCGTGCAGCTGCCCGGCCGGGAGAACCGGTTCGCCGAGCCGTGCCTGTTCTCCGTGGACGCCGTGGTGGACGAGCTGGCACCGCTGATCGCGGGGTGCTCGGAGCTGCCCTTCGCCTTCTTCGGACACAGCATGGGCGCGCTGCTCGCCTTCGCGGTGGCCCACCGGCTGCGCGAGACGGGGGCGCGGCTGCCCGCCCGGCTGTTCCTGTCCGCGATGCGCGCGCCGCACGTGCCGGACCGGGACGAGCTGCACGCCCTGCCGGACGCCGACCTGCTGGCACGGCTCGGGCGTGCCGAGCTGGCCGGCCTCGATCCCGAGCTCCAGGAGCTGCTGCTCCCCATGGTGCGCGCGGATCTGACCGTGTGCGAGACGTACGAGCCCTCGTACGAGGTGCCGCTGCCCTGCCCGTTCACCGTGCTCGGCGGCTCCGAGGACGAGACCGTCCGCGCCGCGGAGCTGGCCGCCTGGCGCCAGCACACGACGGGCGGGTTCGAACTGCGGATGTTCCCGGGCGATCACCTCTACGTGCGCGGCGCGCAGCAGCGGCTGGCGGAGTCGATCGCGCACACCGCCCCCGCCTGGAGTTGACGGACGTCCCCCTCTGGGGTTGAGAAAGGATCAGTTCATGGCGTCGACCACCTTGGTCGCACTGTGGGAGCAGCGGGTCGCGAAGACCCCTGACTCGGTTGCTGTCATCGCGGGTCCGGACCGCGCCACCTATGCCGAAGTCGACCGGCGCGCCGCCGTGCTCGCCGCCGAGCTGCGCGGACGCGGCATCGGCCCGGAGTCGCTGGTCGGCGTCTGCCTGGGCCGGTCCGTCGACATGGTGGTGGCGCTGCTCGGCATTCTGAAGTCGGGCGCCGCGTACCTGCCGCTGGACCCCGGCTACCCGGCCGACCGGCTGCGGTACATGCGGGCGGACTCCGGCGCGGCCCTCGTGCTGTGCGACGCCCTCCACCGCGAGCAGGCCCGTTCGGCGGCGCAGGACGCCGCCGGGGCGGTGGAACTCGTACTGGTCGAGGAGGTCACGGCGGCGGGCCGCCCGCACGCCCCGGCGGCCCCCTGCGGTGCGGTGCGGCCGGACCACCTGGCGTACGCCATCTACACCTCCGGATCCACCGGGCTGCCCAAGGGCGTGGGCATCTCCCACGCGTCGATCGCGTCCTTCCTCACGAGCGTGGCCGAACGCCCCGGACTCACCGCCGGGGACCGCGTCCTCGCGCTGACCCCGCTCTCGTTCGACATCTCGACCCTCGAACTGTTCCTGCCCCTGACGCTCGGCGCGACCGTGGTCATGGCGCCGCAGGCCGCCAACACCGACCCGGAGCTCCTGGCCTCCACCATCGAGGACGCCCGGGTGACGGTCGTCCAGGCGACGCCGACCACGTGGCGCATGCTCGTGGCGTCCGGCTGGACCGGTGGCGAAGGGCGCGTCCTGCTCTCGGGCGGCGAGGCCCTGGACCCGCAGCTCGCCGCGGACCTGCTCGCCACCGGCGGCACGGTGTGGAACCTGTACGGCCCGACCGAGGCGACGGTCTGGGCCACCGCGGCCCGCGTCGACGCGGCGGACCGCCGGGTGACGGTCGGCAGCCCGCTGTCCAACACCCGGGTCCACGTGGTCGACGAGCAGGGCGCGGAGGTCGCGCGGGGCGTCACCGGCGAGCTGTGGATCGGCGGTGAAGGGGTCGCCCGCGGCTACCTGAACCGTCCGGCGCTGACGGCGGAACGCTTCGTCCCGGACCCGTTCGGCGGCACCGGGGAGCGCCTGTACCGCACCGGTGACCTCGCCCGGTGGACCGCCGAGGGCGACCTGGAGGTGCTCGGCAGGAACGACCAGCAGGTCAAGGTGCGCGGCCATCGCATCGAGACCGGCGAGATCGAGGCGGCCGTACGCAGCCACCCGCTCGTCGCGGACGCCGTGGTCGTCGTCGACCACGAGGCCGCGGGCGGTGCCCGGCTGGTGGCGTACGTGATCGGTGCGGGGACCGCGCCGGACGACCTGCCGGCCCGGATCCGCGACCACGTCGCCCGGAGCCTGCCGGCCTACATGGTGCCGCAGGGGTACGCCGTGCTGGCGTCCCTTCCCCGGACCCCCGCCGGCAAGGCCGACCGGGGCGCCCTCGCCGGTGTCGCGTACGAGCGGGTCCGCTCGTCCGGGCCCGTGGCCGGGGACGGCCCCCTGCGACCGGAGACCGCTGTCATCCGCCAGGTGTGGGGCGAGGTGCTCGGACTGGCCGACGTCTCCCCCCATGACGACTTCTTCGCCCTGGGCGGGCAGTCCCTCACCGCCGTCCGCGCGGTGGTCCGGCTGCGCGAGGTGCTCGCCGTACCGGTCGACACCCGGACGGTGTTCGCCCACCCGACGCCCGCCGGGCTCGCAGAGGCCCTCGGCACGATGTCCGCGGTGCCCGAGGAGCCGATCCGCCCGGCCACCCGGGCCGAGCTCTCCTTCGGCCAGGAACGGATCTGGATCTTCGAACAGCTCAACAGCGGGATCCCCGCCTACCACCTGCCGCTCGTCCTGGCCTTCCCGGACGGACGCGCCGCCGTGCCGGAACTGCAGGAGGCCCTGTCGTCCGTGGTCCGCCGGCACGAGGTGCTGCGCACCGCGCTGCGGGCGGTGGACGGCCTGGCCGAGCCGCAGGTGCAGCCCGCCGCACCGGTCCGCGTCACCCGCATCGAGACCTCCGAGGAGGCGCTGGACGAGCTGCTCACCGAGCGGATCCGCATCCCGTTCGCCCTGGACGAGGCACCGCTGCTCCGCGCGGACCTGCTGCACACCCCGCAGCGCGACCTGCTGCTGCTCACCCTCCACCACATCGCCTCCGACGGCACCTCGCTCGACCTGGTCGTGCGGGAACTGGGCGCGCACTACGCGGACCTGCGCGCCGGGCGCCGCCCCGCCGAGCCGGCGCCGCCCGTGCAGTACGCCGACTTCGCCCAGTGGCAGCGCGAGCGGCTGGACGAGGCGGAGCTGGCACGGCTGCTCGGCTACTGGCGCGAGCAGCTGGCCGGTGTCCCCGCGCTGGAGCTGCCGACCGACCGGCCGCGCCCGGCGGTCGCCGGGCACCACGGACGGCGCGAGCTGTTCCGTGTCCCCGCCCGCCTGGCCGACCGGGTGCGCGAACTGTGCAGGGCCGAAGGCGTCACGCTGTTCATGGGGCTGCTCGCACCGCTCCAGGTGCTGCTGGGCCGGTACGCCGACATGACCGACGTGGCCGTCGGCACGCTGATCGGCGGCCGGCAGCGGGCGGAGACCGCGGACGCCGTCGGGTACTTCGTGAACACGGCGGTGCTGCGCACCGACCTCTCCGGCGACCCGTCCTGGCGCGAGCTCCTCGGCCGGGTCCGCGAGGTCGCGAAGGAGGCGTACGCCCACCAGGAGCTGCCGTTCGAGAAGCTGGTCGAGGAGCTCTGCCCGCAGCGCGACCTCAGCCGCAACCCGCTCTTCCAGGTGCTGTTCGCCCTGGACGAGGAGGCCCCCGCCGGCGCCCTCACCGAGGTGTTCGACCGCAAGGAACTCGAAGGACGGCTCGGTTCGGCGAGGTTCGACCTGGCCTTCGACGTCACCGACCACGCCGCTCGGGGCGGGGACCTCTCGGTGTCGATCGAGTACGCCACCGCCCTGTTCGACCACGCGTTCGTCCAGCGGCTGGGCGCCCACTTCGTACGGGTCCTGGAGCAGATGGTGGGCGACAGCGCGGCTCCGCTGTCCCGGCTGGAGATCCTCGACCCGCGGGAACTGCGCAGCCTGTCCCGCGGCGAGCGCGCCGCGGCGCTGCCCGAGCCGAGCACCCTGGTGCACCTGTGGGAGGCCCAGGTGCGCGCGACCCCCGACGGGGTGTGCCTCGTGGGTGACGGCGAGTCCCTCACCTTCACCGAGGTCGACCGCCGGGCCGCCGCGCTGGCGCGGGTCCTGCGGTCCGAGGGGGTGGGACCGGAGCGTCTGGTGGGTGTCTGCCTGGAACGCTCGGTGGAGATGGTGGTCGCCCTGCTCGCCGTGCTGAAGGCCGGCGGCGCCTACGTCCCGCTCGACCCCGGCTACCCGGCCGACCGGATCCAGCACCTGCTGGACGACTCGGGCGTGCGCCTGGTGATCGCGGACCCCGGGCACGGCTCGGCAGCCCTGCTGCCCGACTCGGTGGCTCTCGTCCCCGTCACCGCGGGGGCCGGTCTGCCGGCGGAGCACGACGTCCCCGACGGGCCGCGGGCCGAGCCGCAGCACCTGGCGTACGTGATCTACACGTCCGGCTCGACGGGCAAGCCGAAGGGTGTCGCCATCACCCACGCCAACATCACCGCGTTCCTCGAATGGAACCAGCGGGTGTGCCGTCTCACCGGACGGGACCGCGCGCTGCTGAACCACTCGGTGGCCTTCGACAACTCGGTGTGGGAGATCTTCCAGTGCCTGGTGTCGGGCGCGCAGCTGCACCTCGCGAGCTCCACGGCGGCCTACGACCCGCAGGCGTTCCTGCGCGAGCTGTCCGGGCGCGGGATCACCACCCTCAACGCGACCCCGTCGCAGATGAGGATCCTGCTGGAGGCGGCCGACGACGTCGCCGGGGGGCTCGCGTCCGTCAGGCTGCTCTTCACCGGTGCGGAGGCCGTGCCGCACGACGTCGCGCGCCGCATCCTGGCCGCGACCGCGGAGGGCTGCGAGGTCTTCAACGAGTACGGCCCCACCGAAGCGACCGTCACCTCCGCGTACTGCCCCATCACCGAGGACCTCCTCGACCGGCACGCGCACCGCCCGAGCGTCCCGTTCGGCCGGGCCACCGACAACGCGCGGCTGTACGTGCTGGATCCGCAGCTGCGGCCGGTGGTGCCGGGATGCCGGGGCCAGCTGTACGTCGGCGGGATCGCCGTGGGCCGCGGTTACCTGGGGCAGCCCGCCAGGACCGCACAGGCCTACCTGCCCGACCCGTTCGCGGAGGAGGCGGGCGCGCGGATGTACGCCACGGGAGACGTGGTGCAGCTGCTGCCGGACGGGAACCTGGTCTTCCTGGGCCGCGACGACCACCAGGTCAAGGTGCGCGGCTTCCGCATCGAGCTCGGCGAGATCGAGTCCGTGCTGCGCACGCATCCGGCGGTCGCCGACTGTGCGGTGGCCGTACGCCGTACGACGACGGGCGTCGAGCAGCTGGCGGCCTACGTCGTCCCGGCGGACACCGCGCCGGCGGACCCCGCGCCCGTACCGGCGCACCTGCGGGCCCACCTGGCGGAGCAGTTGCCGTCCTACATGGTTCCGCAGAGCTACACGGCCGTGGACGGGATCCCGCTCACCCCGAACGGCAAGGTCGACCGGGGCGCCCTGCCGGCGCCGCAGCCGATGGCCGCCGAGCCGGTGGCCGCCCAGGACCTCACCGAGGAGCAACTGCTCGTGGCCGAGGTGTGGCAGGAGGTCCTCGGCATCGAGGGCCCCCTCGGCGCCGACGCCGGATTCTTCGAGGTCGGCGGCAACTCGCTGGCCGTCACCCGGGTCGCGGCGCGGCTGGGGGAACGGCTCGGACACCGGGTCCCGCCGGTCCTGGTCCTCCGTCACCCGACCGTGGCGCAGCTCGCCGAGGCCCTGGACGAGGCGGCATGAACGACAGCGGCACATCGCATGACCGACACCGCAGCAGCTTGACCGACCGCCCGGTCGCAAGCAGAGAGGCAAGCGTGAACAACACCGGCAAGAGCGTCGTCGTGCTAGTCGACGCGTACCCCTCCAGCTTCGCGCTGGCCAAGGCGTTCATGGACGAGGGCTGTGACGTCGTACGCGTGCAGTCCACCGTGGACGTACCGAAGTGCTACCAGGGCGATTTCGACACCTCGGCCTTCAGTGCCGACATCGTCCACCGGGGTGTGCTCGCCGATACCGCCGCGGCGGTGGCCGAGCACCGGCCCGTGGCCGTCATCGCCGCCGGTGAGTACGGCGTCGAGCTGGCCGACGAACTCAGCGAGGAGCTCGGCCTGCCGACCAACGGCCGCCGGCTCTCGCCCGCCCGGCGGAACAAGTTCATCATGATCGAGACGATCAGGGCCGCCGGACTGCGCGCGGCGCGGCAGCTGCTCGTCGAGGACGAGCGGACCCTGGCCGACTGGCACCGCGAGGTCGGCGGCCGGGTCGTGGTGAAGCCCCTGCGCAGCGCCGCCAGCGACGGCGTGGCCGTCTGCGACACCCCCGAGGAGTCGGCGGCCGCACTGCGCGGCATCCTGGGCCGCACGACGGTCTTCTCGGAGACCAACACGGCGGCCGTGGTCCAGGAGTACCTGGTCGGCGGCGAGTACGTCGTGGACACGGTGAGCCGGGACGGCCGGCACCGGGTCACGGACGTCTGGAAGTACAGCAAGATGTCCGTCCCCGGCGTGCGCGACCGCATCACCGGCGGGCACCTCGTCCCCGAGGACTCCCCGGTCCGCCGCGTCCTGGTCGACTACGCGTCCGACGTCCTGGACGCGCTCGGGATCCTGCACGGTCCGGCGCACCTGGAGATCATCGTGACCGAGGACGGGCCGTGCCTCGTCGAGGTCGGGGCGCGCATGGCGGGCGCGAACACCCCGTACTACGCCGAGCTGGGCGCCGGGGAGTCGCAGATCGGCTGGACCGTGGAGGCGTACCTGCGCCCCGAGCGCTTCCTCGCCGAGTACCGGCGCCCGTACCGCTTCGAACGGCACGTGTCCGTGTGCTGGCCGACCGCGCCGCGGGAGGGCAGGCTCGTCCGCTACCCCCTGCTCGACGTGGTCAAGGGCATGGAGAGCTTCAACAACGTGGAGACCTTCATCCGGCCGGGCGAGGTCATCGTGCGCACCGTCGACGACTCCACCAAGACCATCGCCGTCGGTTTCGCGCACTCCTCGGCCGAGGTCGTCGAACGCGACTTCAACGCGATCTGCTACCTGGACGGACCGGGCTTCTACGACGTGGAGCGCGCATGAACAGCAACGTACTGACGGAAATACCCGGGTTCCCGCCCTTCGATCCCACGCATCCGGTGGAGAACGCGGTCATCACGCGCTTGGCCGGCAACTGGCACCGCCGGGCGACGGTGAAGCGCAAGGAACCCGAGCTGGAGGACCTGTTCGAGGTCGACCGTCCCGACTACCCGGAACACCTCGTCCCGTTCGTCGGGCACCCGGTGTGGGAGGCACTGGACCCCGAGGTCCGCAGCCGGATCCTGAGCTGGGCCTGGCTGGGCTACAACAAGCACACGGTCCTCGCGGAGCAGCGGGTGGTCAACCCGGCCTTCGCCTACCTCATCGAGGGCGAGTTCCCCTCGCTCGGGGGGCCCGCGCTCGAAACCTCGCTCGCCCAGGCCATGGTGGACGAGCAGTACCACACGCTGATGCACCTCAACGCGAGCACGATCACCCGGCAGAAGCGGAACATCACCCTCCCCGACACGGTGCTCCCGGCCCCGCACCTGGTCCAGCGGCTCGCGGAGCTGCGGGACGGCTGCAGCGAGTCCTGGGAGAAGAAGCTCACGACGCTGGCGTTCGCGACGGTGTCGGAGACCTCGATCAGTGCGTACCTGCACCTGCTGTCGAACGACCGGGACATCCAGGTCATCAACTCGACGACGGTGGCGCTGCACAACCGCGACGAGATCTGCCACGCGTCCATCACCGGGGAGCTCGCGAAGACCGTCTACGACTTCCTCTCCAGGGATCAGCAGCGGTTCTTCGTCGACACCCTGATCACGGGCCTCGAGGCGTTCGTCGCCAACGACTACGGGACCTGGCACCGGATCCTCACGATGCACGGGGTGCCCCGCGTGGACGAGATGATTGCCGAGGTCCAGCACGACGCGAATCGCAAGAACCTCGTGCGTGACTTCAGCGGTCTGCGCTCGCTCCTTTCCGATATGGACCTGCTCGGTGACGTCGACTGGGCCTGGGAGGACGGGAACTAGGCCCGCCGGGCCCGTTGCGGCCCGTTCACTGTCGACGCGAGAGGCGTTATTCGTGTTTTCCACTTATCGGCGGCTGTTTTCCGAACCAGGAATCCGGCCCCTCATGGTCATCGGCCTGCTGGCGAAAATGCCGGGCCTCGGTATCTCCTCGGTCCTCATCCTGCACGTGGTGGGGAACATGGATCTCGGATTCGGCGCGGGCAGCCTGGTGGCCGCGTTCTGGACGGCCGGCGGCGGCCTCGGCGCCCCGCTGCAGGGCCGCGGTCTCGACCGCTACGGACTCCGCAGGGTCTTCGGCCTGCTCGTGCTCGTCCAGGCCCTGTTCTGGGGCACGGCGCACTTCCTGCCGTACCCGGCCCTGCTCGCCGCGGCGTTCGTCGGAGGCCTGACCACCCTCCCGGCCTTCACGGTGATCCGGCTCGCCCTGGCCAACATGGTCACCGAGGAGAACCGTCACACCGCCTACGCGGTCGAGGCCATCACCACCGACATCGCCTACATGGCGGGCCCGTCGATGGGCATCCTGCTCGCCTCGATGGCCTCGCCCACGATCGCGTTCACCGTGATGGGCGCGATGCTCCTGGCGGTCGGCGCGGCCTATCTGCTGCTCGACCCGCCGCTCAAGCGGGCCCGGCCCGCCGAGGGTCCGAGGCCCGGCCTGCGCAGCTGGCTCACCGGGCGCATGCTGTGCGCGCTCAGCATCACCGTCGCCACCTCGATCGCCGTGATCGGGTTCGAGGTCGCGGCGATCGGCACGCTCCAGCGGTACGACCAGCTCATGTGGAGCTGGCTGCTGCTGGTGCTCGCCGGGATCGCCTCCGTGCTGGGCGGCTTCCTCTACGGAGCCATGCGCAAGCCGCCGTCCGTGTTCGTGGTGGGCGCGGCGCTCGGCCTGCTGTGCATGCCGATCGGGCTCGCGACCGAGTGGTACTGGCTGTGCCTGATCGCCGTTCCCGCCAACCTGCTGGTGGCCCCCGCGCTGTCGGCGAGTGCCAGTGCCGTGAGCGGGCTCGCGCCGGACGACAGCAAGGGCGTGGCCATGGGGTCGTACGCCAGCGCGCTGCTGATCGGCAACGTGATCGGGTCGCCGCTGGCCGGCACGGCCCTGGAGCTCGGCGGACCCGCCGTCTCCTTCGCCGTCATCGGCGCGGTCGCCGCGGCGCTCGCGGGCCTGGCCTACCTCTGCGACCTGCGGTTGCGGAACAAGCAGAACGATCTGTCCGCCGGACGGGACGGACAGCTGGAGACCTCGGGAGCCCCACAGTGAAGATCGCGATAGTCGACGGCTACTCGACCGGCAGCCTGCTGGTGAAGAAGCTGATCGAACGGGGCGTGGAGTGCCTCCACGTCCGCAGCCAGGAAGTACCGCCCGCACGCCTGCTCCCCTCGTTCGTGCCGGAGTACTACGCGGCCGATCTCGGCCACTTCCCCGACCCGGCCGATGCCGTGCGCGCGTTGAAGGAGGCGGGGGTCGACCGCGTGGTCGCCGGGACCGAGTGCGGGGTGGTGCTCGCCGACACGCTGGCGCACGAGCTCGGCCTGCCCGGCAACGCGTTCGACGGGGTCGAGGCCAGGCGCGACAAGTACGCGATGGCCGGCCGCCTCACGGACGCGGGTCTCGCCGCACCGGTCGGGTTCAGCACCACCGACCCGGACGCGGCCGTGGAGTGGTTCCGCGCGGCGGGCACCACCGTCGTGGTCAAGCCCGCCGCCAGTGCCGGCACGGACAACGTGCACATCTGCTCGACCGCGCAGGAGGTGCGCTCCGCCTGCGCGGCCGTCATGCGCAGCAACGACTACTTCGGCAACCCGAACCCGTCGGCGGTGGTGCAGGAGTTCCTCGTCGGTACCGAGTACATCGTCAACACGGTGGCCGTGGACGGCGTGCAGAAGGTCTCCGACGTCTGGCTCTCGATGAAGACCGACGGCCCGGCCGGTGCGCCCCTGTACGACTACCAGCAGCCCCTGCCGATGACCGCGCCGCACGTCCGGGAGCTGGTCGACTACGTGGTGTCGGCCGTCACGGCGCTCGGAATCACCGACGGCGCCGCGCACAGCGAGGTGATGCTCACCGCGGACGGCCCGGTGCTCATCGAGACCGGGGCGCGGCTGATGGGCGCCATGCTGCCCGACGTGATCGAGCGGCACTCGGGCACCTCCCACGTCGACCTGCTCGCCGTCGCCCTCACCGACCCGTCGGCGTTCCACGCCTTCCAGGACCAGGCGGTGCGCTGGGACGGCTACGTCCGCAACATCTGGCTGATCAACGGGGATGCCGGCACCTCGGCGGCCTGGCACGACCGCTTCCGCGCCCTGCCCACCTTCGACCGGCTGGTCACGGGTGTCCGCGCGGGCGCAGCGATGGCGGCGACCGTCGACATGGCGACCTCCCCCGGTTTCGTCTCCCTCACCGCAGGTACGGAGGCCGAGCTGGACCGCGATCAGGCGGTGATCCGGTCCATGGAATCCGCCGGAATGTATGCCGGGGTTCCGATTTCCCCGTGAAGGGCGGAAGACCGCCGCCACTCCCGATGCCGATGCCGTCCGAGCCCGACCGCCCGGACGGCATCGGCATGTCGTCGACTCCCGTCGACATTCGCACTACACAACCGCTCGATTCGTACTTGAGTACCCGCTCCTAACGTCTTCCCGGTGAAGTTGTATTCGATCCGGATCCGATTGATGGCCGCCGTCGCCAACTCCGTTCGAAGATTGGATGTGTTCTCGGGTGCTCATCAGCCGAAATGAAAGCGACCGTTCATGGCGAGAGGTACGGGCTGCCTGCGCGAGTGTCGTACAGGAGCTGCGGGCCCGCGGAGTCGATGAATCCCACCGGGTTCTGCTCTCGTCCGCCAATTCCGCGGCCTCGGTTCTGGCCACGTTCGCGCTCATGGAGATCGGCGTCTCCGTCGGACTGGTCGACCGCGGGGTGACCCCGAACCAGTTCGCACGTCTGGTGGCGGAGGCCGACGCGGACTTCTTCGTCTCCGACCACGAGGAGCCGGCGGCCGCCTTCGAGAAGCTCGACGCCCGGTGGGTGCCCCTGCAGGCGCTCGCCACGGCGGCGGAGCACAGTGACGGCGAGCCGGCCGAGCTCTCGTTCGAGCGGTGGGCGCAGCGCTCCGACGCCCTGATCGTCTGGACGTCGGGCAGCCTGGGCCGGCCCAAGGGGATCGTGCGTTCCGGCAGCTCCGTACTGGCCAACGTGTCGCGCACGCAGGACCGCATGCAGTACACCGAGGCGGACGTGCTGCTGCCGCTGCTGCCCTTCACGCACCAGTACGGTCTCTCGATCCTGCTGCTGTGGTGGCAGACGAAGGCCCGCCTGGTCCTGCTCCCGAGCCGGCGCACGGACCTGGCCCTCGACGCCATCGTCGACCTGGGCGTCACCGTCGTGGACTCCGTTCCCGCCGTGTACGAGGGCGTGCTGCGCCTGCTCGACCGCGGACACACCAGCACCACGCTGCTGGAGTCGGTACGCATGTGGTGCGTCGGCGGCGAGCCGCTGCAGGACGATCTCCTGCGCCGCTTCACCGAGCAGCTGGGCAAGCCCCTGCTCGACGGGTACGGCAGTTCCGAGGCGGGCAACATCGCACTGGCCGCGCCCGGGAACCCGGTCCACTGCGGCCGCCCCCTCCCCGGCATCACCGTGACCGTCGTCGACGACGAGGACCGCCCGGTGCCGGCCGGAGAGATCGGCGAGGTGATCGTCCACTCCCCCGACCTGATGGTGGGGATGCTGGAACCGGGCGGCCGGGTCCGCGAGACCCAGCGCACCGTCCACCGCACGCAGGACCTCGGCTTCCTCGACGAGGACGGCAATCTGCGGGTCCTCGGCCGCAAGGCGGCCGTGCACCGCTTCGGCAACACGCTCTACCCCGACGCCATCACCGCCAAGGCCAGCGAGTGCGGCCGGCCCGTACGCGTCGTTCCCGTGGAGAACGGCCGCTACGGCACGGACCTCGTCTTCGTCGTCGCCGACCCCGAAGCACGGCCCGCCGCGCACTGGCGCCGGGTGTTCGCCGATCTGGTGGCCGAGTTCGAGCAGCCGAACAAGGTGCTCGTCGTACCGGAGTTCCCGGAGCACACCAACGGCAAGGCGAACCTCACCGCGCTGGGCTACATGGCCCAGGCGGCCCTGCGCAACCGCGAGCAGAAGACCGAAGCCCCGAAGCAGACCGGTCCCGCCATTCCCTTCGCGGACCGGATCACGGTCCTGCAGGACGTGGCCCGGCTGCTGAGCGAGCGCCGGACCGAGATCCTCGGCATCCTCACCGAGGTCTGCAACCACCGCACGGCCACGGACGAGATAGACGCCTCCATCGAGGCGCTCGAAGGCGCGGTCGCGGAGGTGGCGCGCTACGGCCCGCAGGCGAGCCGGCTGACCAGCGTGCTGATGCCGTCGAACATCCCGCTCTACGGCTACATCCTCTACGTCGTCATCCCCAGCCTGTACAGCGAGAAGATCGTCTTCCGCCCGTCCCGGATGATCGGCGACCAGACCCGCGCCCTGCACAAGCTGATCGGCACGGTCCACGACCTGCCGCTCGTACTCGACGACAGCGGCCAGCGCGAGTTCATGGAGCAGGTCGGCAAGAAGTCCGACGTCCTCGTCTTCACCGGCTCGTACGAGAACGCCGAGGCGATCCGCGAACAGCTGCCCCAGGAGACGGTGTTCTGCTTCTTCGGCCAGGGCATCAACCCGTACATCGTGGGCGCCGACGCGCACCTGAACCGGGCCGTCGACGGCCTGATCAAGGTCCGCATGCTCAACTCCGGGCAGGACTGCTTCGGCCCGGACGTCGTCTTCGTCCACACCTCGGTGAGCGCCCAGTTCTGCAACCTGCTGACGCGGCGGGTCGAGGCACTGCGCCACGGCGCACCCAGCGACGCCACGGCCGACTACAGCGCGCTGTTCTACGACGAGGCCTTCGAATCGACGCTGGACTACCTGCGCAGCAAGCGCGAGTTCGTCGCCGCCGGCGGCCGCATCGACTTCGTGGACCGCCACGTCCGGCCCACCGTCCTCATCCACCCGACGGACACGCAGTTCCTGCCCCCCGAGATGTTCGCCCCCGTCTTCAACGTGGTGCCCTACTCCTCGCAGGAGTGGCTGAACGAGCTGCTGCGCCACCCCTACTACGCCGAACGCGCCATGGCGGCCTCGGTGTTCGGAACGCTGCCGGACACCGTGGAGGCCCTGCGGGAGCGCCACATGGTGAGCGTCGACGAGACCTTGATCGAGATCGAGAACGGCAACAAGCCCTTCGGCGGCCGGGGCATCCGCGCCAACTACGTCTCCGTCGGCCGCAAGCGGCACACGGAGCCGCTGCTGCTGTCGAAGGTCGTCGCCTCCTACCTCCCGGGACAGTCATGAGCAACGAATCGAACACGTCGGCGGCCGCCGCCTGGACCACCGCCGCCGCGGTCCTCTCCGCCTCGGGCGTCCGCACGGTCTTCGGGCTGCCCGGCGACGACATGTACGCGCTGGAGGCTGCCCACGAGGCCGGGATCCGGTTCGTCCTGTGCCGCGACCAGCGCAACGCGATGTTCATGGCCACCGGATGGGCGATCCAGTCGGGAGAGGTCGGCGTCGCCGTCGTCGGCAAGGGTCCCGCGGTGACCAACACCGTCACCGGGCTGCTCGAATCGGCCGCCTCCGCGGCCCCCGTACTGCTGCTCAGCGGCGGCACCGGGGCCCAGCACCGCGGCAGCGGGGCGTTCCAGGAACTCGACCAGCTCGCCGTCGTCGCCCCCCTGGTCAAGTACGCGGCCCGGGTCGACCACCCCGACCGGCTGGTGCCCACCCTCCGGCGCGCCCTCCTGGTCGCCCGGCACGAGCGGGGCCCCGTGTACGTGGAGCTGCCGGAGAACCTGCTCGCGCAGGCCACGGCCCTCACCGCGGCGTCCGCGGCGGCGCCGGACCCGGCCGAGACCCCGGAGGAGATCGTCACGCCGGCCGACTCGGCGGCCCTGCGGGCCCTGCGCGCGGCCCGCCGCCCGGTCCTCCTCGTCGGCGGCGGCACCCGCCACGAGAACCACGGCCGCGAGCTGGAGCGCCTGGCCGAGCGACTCGGCGCGGCGGTGTTCAGCACGGCGTCCGGCCGGGGTGCCGTGGACGAGGCGTCACCACTGTTCTGCGGTCTCGCCGGCCTCTACACGCCCGAGCAGGCGGCCCGGCTGTGGCAGGAGACCGACTGCGTGGTGGCCCTGGGCACCCGGCTGGAGGAGACGGCCACCTTCCAGTGGCCCGCCGCCATCGGCGACGAGGTGCCCGTCATCCAGGTCAACGTGGTGGCGGCGGACTTCGCGACCACCTTCCGGGGACCCAAGGTGCTGGCTCCCGCCGGGGCCACCGTCCGTTCCTGGCTGGCACACCTGCCCGCGCGGGACGCGGACGACGAGTGGACCACGGCCGTGCGCGCCGTGCACACCGAACTGCACGCCGCGCACCGCGAACTCCTCGCGGAGCTGGCGGGCTCCCCGGAACTCCACATCGCAGAGGTCCTCGCGGCTCTGGACGCGGAGCTGCCCGCCGACCGGATCCTGGTCCAGGAGAACGGTCTGCAGGACATGTGGTCGTACAAGTTCCCGCTGTACGCCTGCGCGTCGGGGGCCGGATCCGTCGTCCCGTCCGAGCAGACGAGCCTGGGCTTCGGCGCGGCCGCCGCGCTCGGCGTCAAACTCGCCGCGCCCGAGCGGCCGGTGGTGGCGTTCGTCGGCGACGGCGCGTTCGCCATGGCCGGGGTCGACCTGCCCACCGCGGTGAAGTACGGCGGCGGCCTGCTCTACGTGGTGCTGCGCAACGGCGGCTACGGGTGGCTGCAGGTCCAGCTCGACCAGCGGGAGAACCCGGTGGGCGACCACGCGTTCGTCGACCCGGAGGCCGTGGGCGCCCAGGCCCCGCAGCTCCCCGGACTGCACCAGGTGACCCTCTCGGACAAGGAGTCCCTCGCCTCGGAGGTGGCGCGGGCCTGGCAGAAGTGCGCCGCCGGTGAAGTGGTCGTGCTCAACGTGCCGGTGCGCCTGACCGACGCGATGTTCGGCGCCGACGTGGCCGGCGGCGACTTCCCCCAGATCGGGGCGGCGGGCGATGAGTGAGGCGCAGAGCGCGGCACCGGCCCGCACCGGATCCTCCCGGAAGGTCGTGATCACCGGCTGGGGGGCCGTCACCCCCCTCGGCCTGTCCGTCGACGAGACCTGGGACGCGCTGACGGCCGGGAAGAGCGGCATCACCGCGCTGACCGGCGTCGACACCACCGGCCTGGCCACCGACTTCGGCGGGGAGGTCAAGGGCTTCGACGCGTCCCGCTACCTCGACACCCGCCGGGCCCGGCGCACCGACCCGTACGCGCAGTACGCCTTCGCGGCCGCCGCCGAGGCGATGCGGCAGGCCGGTCTCGTCCTGGACGAGACCACGGGGCAGCGGACCGGAGTGCTGATCGGCAGCGGCTACGGGCCGGTGACCTCCACCGCCAAGCACCTGATGGCGCTGGTGGAGCACGGCCCCCGGAAGGTCAGCCCCTTCGCCCAGATCACCGGCGCCATGGACAGCGCTGCCTGCGAGATCAGCTTCGAGTACGGGGCGACCGGGCCGACCAGGGCCCTGAGCACGGCCTGTGCCTCCGGGGCCGACGCGATCGGCGAGGCGGCCGGCTGGATCCGGCACGGCACCGTGGACGTCGCCGTCGCGGGCGGCGCCGAGCACATCCTCACCCGGGTCGACCTGGCCACCAGCGGCAACGCCCACGCGCTGTCGACGCGCACCGGCGACCCGGCCGGGGCCTCCCGCCCGTTCGACGAGGACCGCGACGGCTTCGTCATGAGCGCGGGCGCCGGCGTGCTGGTCCTGGAGGCCGAGGAGCACGCCCTGGCCCGCGGTGCGACCATCCTGGCCGAGGTGGCCGGATACGCCTCGACCTCGGACGCGCACCACTGGACCGCGCCCCACCCGGAGGGGCGCGGCGCCCGGACCGCGATGGCGCAGGCCCTCGCCGACGCCGGACTGCGGCCGGCCGACGTGGACTACATCAACGCGCACGGCACCTCCACCCAGGCCAACGACCGGACCGAGGTGGACGCGATCCGGTCGGTCTTCGGCAGCCACGCCGAGCGCATACCGATCAGCTCGACCAAGTCGATGACCGGGCACATGATCGGTGCCGCGGGTGCCGTCGAGGCCATCGTCGCCGGTCTGGCGATCCGGCACTCCGTGGTCCCGCCGACGATCAACTGCCACCGTCCGATCGACGAGGACCTGGACTTCGTACCCCACGAAGCGCGGGAGCGGCGGGTCGACGTGGCGATGAGCAATTCGTTCGGCTTCGGCGGTCACAACGCCGTTCTCGTCCTGCGCGCCTGGGAGGCCCCGCATGAGCACTGACGACGGCGCCGCCGTGACGCTGCCCGCGTACGGCATGCCGGTAAGGGGCCTGGCGAACGGCGAGACCGACTCCGACGGCTATCTGCGCCGGAACCCGGCGGAGATGGCGTGGAACCTCTTCCGGGTCCGCGGCCCCCTCGACGCGGCGCGCCTCGCCGCCGCCGTGGAGCGGGTCACCCTGGCCACGGACGTCCTGCACCTGCGCCTGCGCGCGACGCAGGAGGGTCCGCGGCTGGAGCGGCAGCGGCCCGCTCCGCTGGAGCTGGAGACCGTGGAGCTCCCGGCCGTCGTCACCGACGGCCGGCTCTCCCCGGAGGCGACCGCCTTCCTCGCACCGGTGTTCTTCGGCAAGCCCGACCTGCGCCGCGATCCCGTCGGCCGGGTCTGCCTCCTGCGGGCCGCCGGCGACGACACCGGGCAGGAGCAGCTGCTCGCGTTCTCCTTCGACCACTCCGTGATCGACGGCTGGGCGCTCGGGCTGCTGACCCGGGCCGTCGCCGGTGCCTACCGGTCGGGCGAATACTCGGTACGCGGCCGGGGGTTCGCCGCGTACCTCGACGACCTGCCGGAGGAACACGTACGCCTGCAGAGCCTCGCCCGGTGGACCGATCTGCTCCGGCCGCACCCGCTGCCCGGTCCGGCCCTGCGGCTGCCCGGCGGTGGCGCGGCGCCCGAGCAGTTCATGGGCGACGGGACCTTCGACGGTGCGCTGCCCGACCGGCTCGCCGCCGACCTGACGGGCGCGGCCAACCGGACCGGCCTGAGCCGCGCCGAGGTGCTGTTCGCCGCGACCGCCCTCGCGGCGGGCCTGTGGGCGGACGGGGCGCAGGCCCTGCTCAGCCTGCGGCACGGCCATGCGAAGCCGGAGGACGTCCTGGTCATCGGCCCCCTCGTGGAGCCCTGCGTGCTGGTTCCGCCGAGCCCCGAGCCCCGGACCGTGGGTGACTGGATCACCGCGCACTGCCGGGCCAACGAAGCCCTGCCGCCCACCTACGGGCGGTCCATCCGGGAGGTGGCCCCGCTGGCGCCGCGCAACGTCGGGGTGAACGTCCTGCCGCCCGCGCGCCCGCTCGTCCTCGGACCGGGCACGAAGGCCACGACCGCGGCGCGGGACTTCCTCGCTCCGCTGTGGGAGGGGGAGCGGCCCGCCGGCCCGGCCACCGCGGCGGTCTGGATCAACTACTACATGGACCGGCCGGGCACCGTCGAGGCCACCATCACCTACGACACCCGCGTCCTGCCGGACCCCGAGCCGCTGATCGACGCCGTCATGGCCGTGGCCGCCGCCGCCGCGCACGAGCCGGAGCTCGCCGTGTCCGAGCTGCGCACCCGCATCCGTTGAGAAAGGTGGACCCGTTGTCCGCACGAACCGGCCTGCTCGAAGGAAAGACCGTTCTGGTCACGGGCGTTCTCACCGACCGCTCGATCGCATTCCACGTGGCGCGCAAGGCCCAGGAGGAGGGAGCACGCGTCGTCCTCACGGGCTACGGCCGGCTCTCCCTGGTCGAACGGATCGCCCGGCGGCTGCCGGAGCCCGCCCCGGTGATCGAACTGGACGTCACCGACGACGAGCACCTGGCCACGCTGGAGAGCCGGATCCGGGAGCACACCGACCGTCTCGACGGGGTCCTGCACGCGGTGGCCTACGCGCCGCCCGGGGCGCTGGGCGGCGGCTTCCTCAGCACGACCCGGCAGGACGCCACGACCGCGTTCGAGGTCTCCACGGTCTCCCTGCAAGCCCTGACCGCCGCGCTGCTCCCGCTGCTGGGCCCGGGATCCTCGGTGGTGGGACTGGACTTCGACTCCCGCCAGGTATGGGCGGGTTACGACTGGATGGGCGTCGCCAAGGCGGGCCTGGAGGCATGCGCGCGCTACCTGGCCGCGTACCTGGGGGAGCAGGGCATCCGGGTCAACCTGGTGGCCGCGGGCCCCCTGCGGACCCCGGCCGGGCGGGCCACCTACGACGAGGGCACCGATCCCGACGAGGCCGAGGCGGTGTGGGACCTGCGCGCGCCGCTCGGCTGGCGGGCCTCGGACTTCGAACCGGTGGCGAAGGCCTGCACGGCCCTGCTTTCGGACTGGTTCCCGGCGACCACGGGGGAGATCCTCCACGTCGACGGCGGAGCGCACGCGATCGGCGACGGCGGTGTCCGTGTCCACGCCCGCTGAGTCCGTGCCGACCGGGTCCGTGGGCCCCGTCGAGGTGACCGGTGAGTCCATCGCCGCGTTCGCCGACGCGATCGGGGATCCCCATCCCGTGTACCGGAGCGCGGCGGCCGCCCGCGAACGGGGGCACCCGGATGTGATCGCACCGCCCACCTTCGCCGTGCGACTGGCGGCGCAGGCGGAGGCGGCCGTCCTCGCACGGCGGCCCCTCGGGTACGACTTCGCGTCCGCCGTCCACCTCGCCCAGGACTACCGCCATGTCCGCCCGATCCGGAAGGGCGACGTCCTGACCGCTTCCGCCCGGCTGGTCCAGGCGCGCGAGGCCCTGGGCGGGGGTCTGGTCTCGGTGGAGGTGACGGTCTCGGACCGGGACGGAGCCACCGTGACGGTGTCCACCGCCCAGGTCCTGTCCCGTCGGCCGGCGCCGGAGGACGCGGACGTGGACGTGGACATGGCCGAGACCGAGACCGAGACCGGCGAGGAACGGCAGACGCCGGATCAGGCGCTGGCGGAGCTCATCGGCCGGGAGGACTTCATCTGCCTGGGAGCCAAGGCGGCCCTGCGGCGCGGCGGCGTCTTCCACCGGCACTGCGGCGAGCTCGGCAGCCCTTCGGGCGTGCTCGACAGCCTGGCCGGCCTGGGCGATTTCCTGGAGTCGTTCGAACCCGGCGACCGGAGCTTCTCGTCCTTCGTCGCCACGTTCGACAGCATGCCGGATCAGGCCGAGCAGGCCTTCGAGGAAGCGGTCTGGGGCCATCTGCAGGGCATGCACGACCGGGACAGCCTCCGTCACGGATGGAGCGAGCAGTACGACTCGGATCCCGCGTCCCCACGGTTCGCCTTCTCCGTCCAGGGCCACCCCTTCTTCGTGGTGGGCCTCCATCCCGGCGCGTCCCGGCCGAGCCGCCGATTCCGGCTGCCCGCGCTGGTGTTCAACTCGCACCTCCAGTTCAACGCGATGGGCCGCAACTTCTTCAGGATGCGCAAGAAGATCAGGCAGCGGGACGTGACGTTCAACGGCTCGGCGAATCCGAGCCTCCTGACGTACCGGGACGAGGCCCGGCACTACAGCGGCCGGATGACGGCGCCCGGGTGGGGGTGCCCCTTCGCCCCGCAGGACGGCGGGGACGCCCGCGACACAATGGCCGGATGACGGACGAGGTCTTTCTGATACCGGCCCGGCCGACCGCCACGGCCGGACTGCTCGCCGAGGCGGCCGCCCGCCGGGGGATGGCCGTCCGGTCCCTCGGCCCGGACTTCGGCGAACTCGCCGGCCGGGCCGTGCACTGGTGCGGTGGTCCGCACGCCGCCGCGCGCGTGGCCGGGCCGCTCGGGCTGGGGCTGCTGGAGCCGCCCGACGACTGGCTCACGCGGCTGCCCGGGCGGTTCACGGGCCGCCGGATCGAGCTGACCACCCTGGGCCGGGCGGCGCGGGAGCTGACCTGCTCCGGGCGGCCCGCGTTCGTGAAGCCGCCGCGCGAGAAGTCCTTCCCGCCCGCCGTGTACGGGCCCGGCTCGCCGCTGCCCCCGTCCCTGCCCGCCGCCACCCCCGTGCTGGTCTCGGAGGTGGTGGACTTCGCCGCCGAGTACCGGCTGTTCCTGCTCGACGGAGAGATCGCCGCCGGGAGCCGGTACGCCGTCCACGGGCGCCTCGACCCCGCCCCCCTCGACGAGGACCCGCGCGGGGCGGACGTACGCGGCTTCGCGGCCGCGCTGCTCGCCGCGACCGGCAGGGACCTGCCGAGCGCCGTCACCGTCGACGTCGGCCTCGTCGGCGCGACGGGCCGGTACGCCGTGGTCGAGGCCAACATGCCGTGGTTCTCGAACAGTTACGCCGCCCGGCCCGAGGCCGTCCTGGACGTGGTCCTGCGCGCGGCCGGCCCGCGGCACCGTGTCCGCGCCGCCGACCTGCCGTACGTGACCCCGTGAGCCGGGGGAGGCCGCGGCCCCGGCTCAGCCGGTGAAGCCGAGGGCCAGGGCCACGACCGCCGGGGCCGCGTAGATCACCGGGAAGGCCACGTGGGCGTAGGACTTCGCCCGCAGCACCGTGATCACGGCGCCCGCGAAGTACAGGGCGACCCCGATCGCCGCCGCGATGCCGATCGCGGGGACGAAGACCCCCACCGCGAGGCCCACCGCGCCGGCCGCCTTCGCGGTGGCGAGCGCGGTCCACCACGAACGCGGCACCCCGTACTCGGTCAGCGGCTCCACGACCCACTTCGCCCCGAGGAACATCGAAGCCGCCGAGAATCCG
This sequence comes from Streptomyces sp. NC-S4, assembly GCF_054353315.1. Taxonomy (NCBI): domain Bacteria; kingdom Bacillati; phylum Actinomycetota; class Actinomycetes; order Kitasatosporales; family Streptomycetaceae; genus Streptomyces; species Streptomyces sp. NC-S4. The sequence continues at coordinate 4,228,771 of NZ_CM135937.1, forward strand.
ACCATGAACGCGCCGACCAGGGCGAAGACAACAGCGGTGGTGGACATCCGAGCTCCCTATCGGGCGGGCGCCGGTGCGGACTCGCTCCGGTCTGTCTCCAGCCTGCTTCACTCCTCTGACCCGCCCCGCCGCACCGATGTGACAGGCCGCGCGAAAAACTTTCGCGTGCTCAGCCGAAGCTCGGCATCTCACCCACCGTTGTCGACATGTCGATCACTGCGAAGGCGGCGCCCTGCGGGTCCGTGACCGCCGCGAAGCGGCCGAACGGACTGTCCATCGGGCCGAAGTGCAGCTTCCCGCCGTGCTTCTGGGTCTTCGCCACCGCCTCGTCGCAGTCCGGGACCCCGAAGTAGACCTGGATGTAGGGCGGCAGGTCCGGCGGGAAGTCGTCGTCCATCTTCATCCGGCCCAGCACCGGGTTCCCGGCTCCGCCGACGCTGAAGACCTTGAAGTCCATGCCGGCCATCTCGGGGTCCTCGCCCGGGTCCATCTGCTGGGCGGCGTAGGGGAAGACCTTCGCCAGGAAGGCGTCCGCCTTGGCCGGGTCCCGGGTGAAGACCTCCGCCCACGCGTACGAGCCCGCCTCGCCCGTCTTCTCGAAGCCCTTGTGCTCGCCCGGCTGCCAGACGCCGAAGACCGCGCCGCTCGGCTCCTTCGCGATCAGCATCGTGCCGAAGGCGCCCACCTGCATCGGGCCCATCAGCACCTCGCCGCCGTTGGCCGTCACCTTCCCGGCGGTGGCCGCCGCGTCCGGCGAGGCGAAGTACAGGCACCACTGGGAGGGCGCGTCGGCCCCCGGCATCGGCGGGACCACGGCGGCGACGGCCTTGCCGCCGGAGTAGGCCTGCGTGTAGTTGCCGTACTCGCTGCTGGCCTCGCCGAAGGTCCAGCCCAGCACGTCCGCGTAGAAGGTCTTGGCCCCCTCCACGTCGGCGAACATCGCGTCCACCCAGCAGGGAGCGCCTTCGGGGAACTCGGACATGATCGATCGACTCCTCGTCTCGTGCCTGCCGCCGTCGTGGACGGTCGTACTCACGCTAGGCGCGCGGTGCGGCGACCGCGCGGGGAGAGCGCCCAGGCGGGACGCTGGAGCCATGGACAAGGACATCACCATCCGGCTGGCACAGCAGCCGGAGGCCGACGCGCTGCTCGGCCGGAGCCCGCTCGCCGCACTCGTCGGAATGCTGCTGGACCAGCAGGTCCCGATGGAGTGGGCGTTCTCGGGGCCCTGGACGATCGCCCAGCGGCTGGGCGCCGACGATCTCGACGCGCACACCATCGCCGCGTACGACCCGGAGGCCTTCGCCGCCCTGCTCTCGGAGAAGCCCGCCGTCCACCGGTACCCGGGGTCGATGGCGACGCGCGTCCAGCAGCTGTGCGCCTACCTCGTCGAGCACTACGGCGGGAACGCCGAGGCGGTCTGGGCCGACGCCGCGACGGGGCAGGAGCTGCTGAAGCGCCTCAAGGCGCTGCCGGGCTTCGGGGAGCAGAAGGCGCAGATCTTCCTCGCCCTGCTGGGCAAGCGGTTCGGCGTACGGCCCACGGGCTGGCGGGAGGCCGCGGGCGGGTACGGACAGGCGAACGTCTACCGTTCGGCGGCCGACATCACGGGCCCGGAGTCCCTGGCCAAGGTGCGGGCGCACAAGCAGGAGATGAAGGCCGCAGCGAAGGCCGCCAAGGCCTCGAAAGCCGCGGGCGGCTCCTGATCCCGGCCGTTCCCGTGCTCCCGGCCGATGGAATTGACCGGCCGCACAGGCCTTCGATTGACCCCTGATTCCGGTCGCTCAAGATCATAGATTGGTGGACATGACAGAGATCGCGACCCGCGCCGCCACCGCCGAAGCCATCCAGGACGCCCCCGGCAGCCTCATCACCCTGCTCACCGACACCGCCGAGCTCACCTGCAACACCGCCACCTTCGAAGAGGGTGCGGCGGGCGCCCCGGTGCACTTCCACACCAAGGCCACCGAGTTCTTCCACGTCACCGCCGGCCGGCTCGACATCCTCGTCGACGACGAGATCCACACCCTGGACGCCGGCGACTTCATCGCGGTCCCGCCGGGTGTGAAGCACGCCTTCGCACCCGCGCCCGGCCACACCGCCGCCGTCTTCGTCGGCTTCACCCCCGGCATGGGCCGCTTCGACTACTACCGGCTCCTCGGCCGGGTCAACGCGGGCGAGGCCACCATGCAGGACATCAAGGACAGCTCGGCGACCTACGACAACCACTACGCGGAGAGCCCCGTCTGGAGCGGCCGCCGCCTCAGCGCGGAGCCGTAGACCACGTCCGCGTCGAGGCGGCGCAGTTCCTCCGCGATCAGTTCGGCGCCGCTGCGGATCTTCAGGGCCACCTTGCGGTCGGGGCTCTCCGGCAGGCTCAAGGTGGCCAGCACACCCGCGGGCCGGTCCACCCGGACCTCCCCGCCCGCGGTCTGCAGGCTGACCCCGGTGATCACCGGGCCCCCGGTCGCCACCCGGGCCACCGGCACCCCCAGCCGGTCCTCCAGCCAGCGCGCCAGCAGCTCCGCGCTGGCGTTGTCGGGCTCGCTCTCCACCGCCGCGCCGGTCACCGCCAGCGGCTTCTGGTCCAGGGCCGCGGCCAGCAGCGAGCGCCACGGCGTGAGGCGGGTCCAGGCCAGGTCGGTGTCGCCGGGCTGGTAGCCGGCGGCCCGCTCGTCGAGCACGCCGACCGGGTCGAAGGCGGCGGCCGCGTCCGTGATCCGGCGCTGGGCGAGCGCGCCCAGCGGATCCCGCGCCAGGTCGGCGGGCGCGTCGGCCGGCCACCAGGCCACCACCGGCGCGTCCGGCAGGAGCAGCGGCAGGACGACCGAGCCGGCGTGCTCGGTCAGCGCTCCGTGCAGGCGCAGCAGCACGATCTCGCCGGTCCCGGCGTCGGAGCCGACCCGCAGTTCGGCGTCGACGCGGTTCGCGCGCAGCTTGTGCGGGCCGCGCGAGGTCCGCCTGATCACCGCGATGATGCGGCAGGGGTGTTCGCGCGAGGCCTCGGAGGCCGCGCGTACGGCGTCGTAGGCGTTCTCCTCGTCGGTGGCGATGACGAGGGTCAGCACCAGCCCCATGGTCGGGCTGCCTATCGCCCGGCGGGCTGCCAGCAGGGCCCGGTTGACCTTGCTGGACGTGGTGTCGGTGAGTTCGGTCCGCATGCACCGAGTCTGTCACCGCGTCACCGGCGCCTGCGCGCCGTCCCGAAGATCGAGCGCGAGATCTCCCGGCCGAGCTGTGTCCCGATCGACCGGGCCAGCGAGCGGAACAGCCCGCTCCCCACCACCTGCTCGGCCAGCGAGGGATCCGGCTTCGGGGCGCTGCGCGCGGCCCGCGCGGCCTGCTTCTGCGCCTCCTCGGCCTGCTTCTCGGCCTCGGCGGCGGCCGCGGCGGCCTCCGCCCGCGCCTCCGCGGCGGCCTGCTCGGCGCTGATCTTCTCGTACGCCGACTCGCGGTCGACCGGCTCCGCGTAGCGCGAGTAGAGCGGGGAGGACTTCACGGCCCGCTCCAGGTCCGCCGCCGCGATCGGTCCCATCAGCGACTGCGGGGCGCGCAGCCGGGTCGCCGCGACCGGGGTCGGGGCGCCGTTCTCGCTGAGCACGGTGACGACCGCCTCGCCGGTGCCCAGCCCGGTGAGCAGCTCCTCCAGGTCGTACGCGGAACGGGGGAAGGTCTTCACGGTCGCCCTCAGCGCCTTGGCGTCGTCGGGGGTGAAGGCGCGCAGCGCGTGCTGCACCCGGTTGCCGAGCTGGGCGAGGACGTCCGACGGCACGTCCTTGGGGGTCTGGGTGACGAAGAAGACGCCGACGCCCTTGGAGCGGATGAGCCGGACCGTCTGGGTGATGGCCGCGAGGAAGGCCTTCGAGGCCCCGCTGAAGAGCAGGTGCGCCTCGTCGAAGAAGAAGACGAGCTTGGGCTTCTCCAGGTCACCGACTTCCGGCAGGTCGTTGTAGAGGTCGGCGAGCAGCCACATCAGGAAGGTGGAGAAGAGCTGCGGCTTGTCCTGGACCGCCGGGAGTTCCAGTACGGAGACCAGTCCGCGCCCGTCGGCGGCCGTCCGCAGGAACTCGCCCGTGTCGAACTCGGGCTCGCCGAAGAACTCCGAGGCGCCCTGCTGCTCGAAGGCGGTGAGCGCCCGCAGGATCACCCCGGCCGTCACCGTGGACAGTCCGCCGATGCCCTTGAGTTCGGGTTTGCCCTGGTCGGAGACGAGGAAGGCGACGACCGCGCGCAGGTCCTTGAGGTCGATCAGCTCCAGGCCCTTGGAGTCGGCGTAGTGGAAGATCAGCCCCAGGGACTGCTCCTGCGTCTGGTTGAGCTGGAGCACCTTCGACAGCAGCACCGGCCCGAAGCCGGTGACCGTGGACCGCAGCGGGATCCCGGTGCCGATCCCGCCGAGCGAGTAGAACGCGCAGGGGTATCCGGTGGGCTCCCACGACTGGGCCACGTCCCGGGCCCGTTCCCCGATCCGCTCGCCCGGCGTCCCGGGCGCCGAGATCCCCGACAGGTCGCCCTTGATGTCCGCGAGGAAGACGGGGACGCCGCCCGCCGACAGCTGTTCGGCGATGAGCTGGAGCGTCTTGGTCTTGCCGGTTCCGGTGGCACCGGCGACCAGTCCGTGGCGGTTCAGCATCGCCAGGGGGATGCGGATCTGACGGTCGGGCAGGCAGTCGCCGTCCCAGAGGAGGGCCCCGAGGTCGAGCGCGGGACCGGTGAACGCGTACCCGGCGGCGATCTCCCCGGCCGGGCCCGCCGGGTCCGTCGGGTCCGCCGGAGGGGCGGGGTCGGTGCTCTCGCTCATGATTCACTCCCCAAATAGCACTGTCCGTCACTTTTGCACCCCCGTCACGAGGCTGCGCCCGCACGCACCGGCCCGGTAGGCTTTCCGTGTGATCTTCAAGCGCATCGGAAGCGGACGGCCCTACCCGGACCACGGCAGGGAAACCACCCGGCAGTGGGCGGACGTCGCGCCGCGCCCGGTCCGGCTCGACCAGCTCGTGACGACCAAGGGCCAGCTGGACCTCGAAACGCTGCTCGCCGAGGACTCCACCTTCTACGGCGACCTGTTCGCCCACGTCGTGAAGTGGCGGGGCGACCTCTACCTGGAGGACGGGCTGCACCGCGCCGTGCGCGCCGCCCTCCAGCAGCGCCAGGTGCTGCACGCGCGCGTCCTCGAAATGGACTGACGGCTTCGCCCGGATTGCGCCTTTCGGGTCACCATCGACCTATCAGCAGATCATTTAGTAGGCATCGACACCGGGCCGCACTACGCTGCGCCCATGAGCATGCTCACTCCCCCCGGCATGGGCGGAAAGTACCGCGTCACGGGAGCCGCCTACCCCCGTATGAGTCGTAAGCGGAGCCGTACCCGGATCGTCCTCGCCGTGCTCGGCTCGATCCTTGCGCTGGCCCTGGTCGGCTACGGGGCCCTGCAGCTCATCGACGTGTTCCGGGGCGACAGCCCCAAGCGGAACACGGCTGCGGGTGCCAAGGACTGCCCGACGACGCCTCCCGGCGCCGCCGCCAAGGGCGGCCCCGGCGCCGCCTCCACCGCCCCGGCCGCCGCGAAACCGGCGGTCGTGCTCCCCCCGCCCGGGGAGATCACGGTCAACGTCTACAACGCGACCCCGCGCGCGGGCCTGGCCAAGGCCGTCGGTGACGAGCTGGCCAAACGCGGCTTCGTCATCGGCAAGGTGGGCAACGCCCCCGCCGACTTCGACAAGAAGGTCCCCGGCACGGGGATACTGCTGGGCTCCCCCACGACCGACAAGGCGGTCTTCGCCGTACTCGGCACACAGCTCGCCGGCACCACCCAGCAGAACGACACCCGCGAGACCGCGGACGTCGACCTGATCCTGGGCGACGCCTTCAAGGAGCTGAGCACGAAGGAGGACGCGGACAAGGCGCTGGCCCTGCTGGCCAACCCCGCGCCCGCGCCCAAGAACTGCTGACGCGCCGGCGGTCCGGTGCGCCGGACCGCTTCCGGCGCACCGGACCGCCGCGCGGTCCTACTCCGCCGAGCCGTACATCCGGTCGCCGGCGTCACCCAGGCCCGGCACGATGTAGCCGTGCTCGTTGAGCCGCTCGTCCACCGCGGCCGTCACCACGGTCACCGGCGTGCCCGCCAGCTCGCGCTCCATGATCTCGACGCCCTCGGGCGCGGCCAGCAGCACCACGGCCGTGACATCGTCGGCGCCGCGCTTGATCAGCTCCTGGATCGCCGCGACCAGCGTGCCGCCGGTGGCGAGCATCGGGTCGACGACGTAGACCTGGCGTCCCGAGAGGTCCTCCGGCATGCGCGTCGCGTACGTGGAGGCCTCCAGGGTCTCCTCGTTGCGGACCATGCCCATGAAGCCCACCTCGGCGGTCGGCAGCAGACGCACCATGCCGTCCAGCATGCCGAGGCCCGCCCGCAGGATCGGGACGATCAGCGGCCGGGGGGCCGAGAGCTTCACGCCCGTGGTCGGGGCGACCGGGGTCTCGATGTCGGCCTGCTCCGTGCGCACGTCCCGGGTGGCCTCGTAGGCGAGCAGGGTCACCAGCTCGTCGGCGAGCCGCCGGAAAGTGGCGGAGTCGGTGCGCTTGTCGCGCAGGGTGGTGAGTTTGTGCGCCACCAAGGGGTGATCGACGACCTGCAAACGCACAACATCCTCCAAAACTCAGCCTGCGACCTGCAAAAACGGCCGCCCGACGCGACCTGCACCCAAAAGGCTACGCGCTGACGCGGCCCCTTCGCGTCCGAAGCGGCGGCCGGGCCCGCCGCTTCCCTGCGGATGCGACCCGCGCGGGCGCCCAGCAGGCTGGACGGATGAGCAACGCACCGGTGATCGCGGCCGTCGACGGGTCGGAACACAGCCTGCGGGCCCTGGAGTGGGCACGGAAGGAAGCCGTCCGGCACGACTGCGGGCTGCTGGTCGCCCATGTACTGCCCGACCATGCCCAGTTGTACGCCGGGCGCCGGGCCTCGCTGCACGACGCCTCCGGGCCGAAGGAGATCCCCGACCCCGTACGCGACTGGGTCCGGTCCCTGCTGGGCGCCGACGGCCCCGGGCTGCCCGAGGGGGTCGCGTACGAGGCCCTGGAGGGCTCCGTGCCCGAGGCGCTGCGGGTGATCGGCTCGCGGGCCCGGATGCTGGTGATGGGCTCCCGGGGCCGCGGCGGCTTCGCCAGCCTGCTGCTCGGCTCCATCAGCCGGGCGGTGGCGAGCAGCGCCGCCTGCCCGGTGGTCGTGGTCCCGCACGCGGAACGCGGCGCCGCCGCCGACTCCGCCGACTCCGCCGACGACTCCGATACCGGCGCCGAGCAGTCGGCCGGGCGGGTGGTGGTCGGGCTGCACGCCGCCGAGACGCCCGACGACGTACTGACCTTCGCGTTCACCGAGGCCGCCGTGCGGGGGACCACCGTCCAGGTGGTCTCCGCGTACGCCATCCCGCCCACACCGAACCTGGTGATCGACACCCCCTTCGCGGTGATCCCGCCGGAGGGACTGGCCGACGAGGGGGACGGCGTACCGGCCGAACGGGAGATGCTGCGGTCCCAGACGGAGCGGCTGGCGCCGCTGCGCGAACGGTTCGCGGACGTCCCGGTCGAGCAGGCCGCGGTGCCCGGGGACCCGGCGGGCCGGCTGGTCATCGCCTCCCGGGCGGCGGCGCTGGTCGTGGTGGGCCGCCACCACCCGCGGCGCACCGCCATGTCACTGGCGATCGGCTCGGTGGCCCACGCGGTGCTCCACCACGCGCACGGACCGGTGGCGGTGGTCCCGACCCTCAAGGACAACGTCTGACCTGCGGCGGGGTGGCATCAAACGCGCCGTCCGGGGGAAGGTGGGTGCAGGGGGGACGACCGACCAGCCAGGTGGTGGCCGATGCCCGACAGGCAGCCGAAGGACGACGTGCCGGAGACCGCGGCACAGCGCCGAGCACGCCGCGCGCAGTTCCTGCGCGACCTGATGGAAGCGCGCGAGCTGCGCGATCGCGTCCAGCCCCGCCGCGCCCGGGCGGCCCGTATGCGCCAGCAGATGCGCATGCGCACCTTCCGCTGGTGATCCGGGCCCCGGCACGCCGCGACACGTCCGGGCCGCACCACCGGCCCCACACCCCTCCCCGCGACCCCGCCGCCCCCGCGCCGCAGCCCCGTACAGCCCCTGCCGGTGCACGGCGCGGCACGACGCAAGCGCGGAAGACCTCTCGCAAAGCCGCCGTTTCTGCCACGATGCCGATTGGGCGGGGTACGGACGGCGAGCAGCACGGCCGCTGTGCCCCAACCTCCGGCCGGGGGGACCTCCAACCGGCACGCCTAAGACCAGTGGGAGAGTCACGGTGTATTTCGCCGCACTGCTCGCGCGCACCGAAGACGGGTGGGAAGCGAGCGACATGGAACTCGACGACGTCGAGTCCCTCAGTGATCTGATCGATCTCGCCCGGTCCGCCGCTGTCGACGACGACACGGTGGTCGCCCTCATCGAGCAGGAGGACGCCTGGTTCGGCGTCGTCCGCGTGGACGGCGAGGAGGACCCGCGGTACTTCGTGTCGAACGCCTCCGCGGCCGCCCGCAGCTCCTACGGCTCGATGCTGACCAAAGAGCTGCTGGGCAGCGACGAGGAGGACGACGAACTCGACGACCTGGACCTGGACGGCACCGAGGACGGCGAGGAGGATGCCGTCACCGCGTTCGCGGACGATGACGCCGACGAGGACGAGGCGGGCGGGACCGGTGCGGAGCCGGTACCGGCCGGTCCGCTCGGCGACCCCCGGCTGCTGGACGACCTCGGGGTGACCAACAAACAACTGATGACCCTGGACGGGGACGCCCTCTCGGAGATCGCCGACTCCCTCGGCGCCACCGAGGTCCTGGAGGCCGTCCGCTAGTGCTCCCTGCGAACGACGACGGTCCCGATCCCGTACGGGACCCGTGGCGGGACTCCATGCGCCTGGCGCTCCAGGAGGCCGCCCGGGCGGTGCCGGCCGGCGATGTGCCGGTCGGCGCCGTCGTGCTGGGCCCGGACGGGCGGATCCTCGCCACCGGGTACAACGAGCGCGAGGCGACCGGCGACCCCACCGCGCACGCCGAGGTCGTGGCACTGCGCCGGGCGGCCGCCGAGCTCGGGGAATGGCGCCTTCCGGGGTGCACCCTCGTGGTGACCCTGGAGCCGTGCGTCATGTGCGCGGGCGCGCTCGTCCAGTCGCGCGTCGCCCGGGTCGTCTACGGCGCGGACGACGAGAAGGCGGGCGCCGCCGGGTCCCTGTGGGACCTCGTGCGCGACCGCAGGCTCAACCACCGTCCCGAGGTGGTCCGCGGGGTCCTGGGCGACGAGTGCGCGCGGCAGCTGACGGACTTCTTCCGCGACCTCTGAGCCGACGGGTCCGCAAAAGGCCTGCGTACGGCCGTCGCGACGCCCCCGGACATACCGATTTCAGTGGATGGGGTTCCTTAGGCTAGGATCCATCTCGGTAGTGTGTCCGAGTGGCCGAAGGAGCTCGCCTCGAAAGCGAGTATGGGGCAACCCATCGGGGGTTCAAATCCCTCCACTACCGCTTCGATCGAGAGCCCCGCCCCGCAAGGGTCGGGGCTCTCGGCGTTTTCCGATCGCTCCTCGATCGCTCCTCGATCGCGCCCCCATCGCCCCTCCGGTCGCCTCTCCGGAGGACACCCGCGTGACCGCCCGCCCCTTCGGCCGTTGTCACGGCATGACCAAGACCCAGCGCATGCTCGCCGCCCTCGCCCTCGCGGGGGCCGCCGCGGGCCTCGCCGCACCCGCCGCCTCGGCCGCCCCGGTCTCGCCCCTCACCCTCCCGGACCTGCCCGCGGCCGCCCCGGGAATGCCGGCCGGGGCCCAGCCCACGTCGGTCCAGGAGATCGGGTCGCAGCTCAGCGCCGGGGCGAACCAGCTGAACGCGCTGATGGAACTGCCCGACCACCTCGCCCCCGTCATCGCGCCCGTACAGCCCCTCACGGACCTGGCCGGCGGCCTGGAGTAGCCACGGGGGCCGGTCCCGCCTCCCCGCGCCTCCCGCGCGCCCCCTGTGCGCCCCCGGGCGCGCCAGAGCCCCCGTACGCCCCGCGGCGACCTCGCAGGCCCGTGCGGGCGCCACGGGGGCAACGCGAAGAAGGCCCCGACCGGAGTCGGGACCTTCGACGCGGGGCGCGGAGGAAGCGGCGTCGGGGGACAAGCCGCTTCCCCCGACGAGGACGGACCTGCCGGTCCGGGCCGCACTCAGGGGGAAGCCCGCGGCCCTGACCCCGCAGTGAGGCCCTGTCCCTCACCCACCGGTTTCCTGCCAGAACCGGTGGGCTCACCCCCATCCTGCGCCCGCCGCGACCGCACGCTCCACGGCAAAGGACCCGGAGTACCGGGCCATTGGTCCTTAAAGGACAGGTGAGTGTCCAATCTTGACCGGTTAGACTCACCCGACTTGCTCGGACCGGTTGGGGAGGCCGCCCGCACGTGGACACCAAGAAGCTCATCACGGGTGCCCTCACCGTGTTCGCCCTCTTCGTGATCATCACCCAGCCGAAGCGAGCGGCCGAGATCGTGGAAATAGGCTTCCAGGGGATATCGGATGCCGCCTCCGGCATCGGCGAGTTCATGACCGAACTGGTGCGCTGACCCGTACGCTGAAGCGGTTCCCGGACTTCCGGCCCCCCACTCCGACGGGTGGGGGGCTTTTGTATACCCACCACTGGGCGTATTGCCCTGATATGCCCAACTTGCCGTCAACACGGCGATATACGGTGCTTGCACACAGTGCACATCTCTTGTGATGCTATGACCGCTTTTAATGGATGAGATGACTGAAGGGGTGGCGTGACCGTGCCGGCCAGTACTGCGCCTCAAGTGCCGCCCCAGCAGGACCCCCAGGTACCGCCCCAGCCGGAGCCCCCGCGGGAGCAGCGCCGGGAACACCGCCAGGAGCCCCACCAGGAGCCCCCCGAAGAGCCCCCGGTCGCGCCGAGACCGCCCAGCAGGGGCGCGGACACCCGGGCGCTCACCCAGGTCCTCTTCGGCCAGCTGAAGGGCCTGCAGCCGGGCACCAGCGAGCACAGCCGGGTGCGCGGGGCCCTCATCGAGGCCAACCTCCCGCTCGTCCGGTACGCGGCCGCCCGCTTCCGCAGCCGCAACGAGCCGATGGAGGACGTGGTCCAGGTCGGCACCATCGGCCTGATCAACGCCATCGACCGGTTCGATCCGGACCGGGGCGTGCAGTTCCCGACCTTCGCGATGCCGACCGTCGTGGGCGAGATCAAACGGTACTTCCGCGACAACGTCCGCACCGTCCACGTGCCGCGCCGCCTCCACGAGCTCTGGGTCCAGGTCAACGCCGCCACCGAGGACCTCACGACCCTCCACGGCCGCACCCCGACCACCGCCGAGATCGCCGAGCGGCTGCGCATCACCGAGGACGAGGTGCTGTCCTGCATCGAGGCCGGGCGCAGCTACCACGCGACCTCCCTGGAGGCCGCCCAGGAGGGCGACGGCATGCCCGGGCTGCTCGACCGCCTCGGCTACGAGGACCCCGAGCTGGCCGGGGTCGAGCACCGCGACCTCGTCCGCCACCTCCTCGTGCAGCTGCCCGAACGCGAGCAACGGATCCTGCTCCTGCGGTACTACAACAATCTGACGCAGTCACAGATCAGCATGGAGCTCGGCGTCTCCCAGATGCACGTCTCCCGACTCCTCGCCCGGAGCTTCGCCCGATTGAGATCCGCAAACAGGATCGAGGCGTAACCGGAACGAGTGTAGATCATTCACATGTTTCCCGACAGATAGGGCTAATCGCCCTCCGACCTCCTCTGTCGCTGGAGATATATGTCGACATGGCGCTACAGCGCGTTGCCGACATGTGACATTCTGCGTGAACCGCGTTTGCCGCAGCCCCGCCTCCGGTATTCAGGTGGAGGCTGCGTTCCTCCGACGGGCGCGCAGTACGCGTCCGACCGCGACCTCAAGGGGGTGGCATGTCCGTAGACCAGGGCAGCTCCAAGGTGCTCACGCTCGTCAAGAGCGCGCCGGCGCCCGCAGCACCTGCAGCGTCCGACCGCTCGGAAGCCATCGACACCCGGACCCTCTCCCGCTCCCTCTTCCTGCGGCTCGCCGCCCTGGATGCGGACAGTCCCGAACGGGTGTACGTCCGCGACACCCTGATCGAGCTGAACCTGCCGCTCGTGCGCTACGCGGCCGCCCGGTTCCGCAGCCGCAACGAGCCGATGGAAGACATCGTCCAGGTCGGAACGATCGGTCTGATCAAGGCGATCGACCGCTTCGACTGCGAACGCGGCGTCGAATTCCCGACGTTCGCGATGCCGACCGTCGTGGGCGAGATCAAGCGGTTCTTCCGGGACACCTCCTGGTCCGTCCGCGTCCCGCGCCGGCTCCAGGAACTGCGCCTGGCGCTGACCAAGGCCAGCGACGAGCTCGCCCAGAAGCTGGACCGCTCGCCGACCGTTCCGGAACTCGCCGCCGTGCTCGGGGTCTCGGAGGAGGACGTCGTCGACGGCCTCGCCGTCGGCAACGCCTACACCGCCTCCTCGCTCGACTCGCCCTCCCCCGAGGACGAGGGCGGCGAGGGCTCCCTCGCGGACCGCCTCGGCTACGAGGACACCGCGCTGGAGGGCGTCGAGTACCGCGAGTCCCTGAAGCCGCTGCTGGCCAAACTCCCGCCCCGGGAACGGCAGATCATCATGCTGCGCTTCTTCGCGAACATGACGCAGTCGCAGATCGGCGAGGAGGTCGGCATCTCCCAGATGCACGTCTCCCGACTGCTGACCCGCACGCTCGCGCAACTGCGCGTAGGCCTCATCGGGGAGTGACCCGGCGCCTCGCGCTTCCCAATTGACGATCCGTCAGGAAAACTGGCGCGATGCGAAAGGGATCGCGAGCGACCTCCGCCACCGCCCTGCTCGCCCTGTGCTGCACGGCCGCCGCCGGCCTCACCGGCTGCGGCGGCCCGGCACGGGACGGCTACGCCGCCGTGGGCGCCGCGGCCCCGGGCCCCGAACGGGGTGCGGGGGAGAACGTGGCACCGCGGGGCCAGGTGGAGTTCCAGCAGCTCGCCGGCCCGGACGCGGCGGGCGGAGCGGGGCAGTCCGCCACGGCCCCCGGTACGTCGACCGGCGCCGCGGGATCCGGGACCTCTGGCGGCTCCGCCCCGGGCGGAGCCACGACCACCGGACCCGGCGGCTCCGCAGGCGTCCCCGGCACCTCCGCGGGGCCGGGCAGGACCCCACCGCCGCCCGGCACACCCGGCACGCCGACGACACCCACGGCGCCCACCGCGCCGACCTCACCGACCTCGCCGGGCACCCCGCCGAGCCCGCCCGGCCGGCCCGGGACGACATCGCCGGCCCCGCCCGCGTCCACGCCGGCCCGGCTGACGCTGTCCGCACCGGTCAGGGCGGCCGCGGCCGACCGCTGGTGCGAGCGGGTCACCGTGACCTTCACCAACACCGGGACCACCCCGGCCCGCTCGGGCACGGTCGGCTTCGCGACGCACATCGTCGGCGCCCTCGGCATCGACTGGGCCACGATCACCACGAGCCAGGCCCTGCCGGTACCGCTGGCGGGCGGAGCCTCGAAGACGCAGACCTACACGGTGTGCGTGGAGGCCTGGCGGGTGCCGCTGGGCATGCACGTGGACACCCGCGAGGTCACCGCGACCTGGAGCTGATGACGGAACCCCGGCCCGCGACGGCCCCGCCGGGCACCGTCAGTGCAGGACCACCCAGGCGGCCGCGCCGATCACGAGGACGAGAGCGATGATCAGTGCGATCTTCGCGGTCGGGTTCGAGGACCCGGCCTGCTGCTCGGCGCGCCGCTGCTGACGGGCGCCCGGACCCGGCTGGCGGGCGGGTGCGGCCTCCTCCACGAAGGCCTTGAACATCTGCGTGCTGCCCGCGGGGTCGTAGTTGCCCTCGGGGACCTGTGAGTTGCGGTTGTCAGCCATGGAGCAGGACCCTAGCCGGTTTTCCGATTCCTTTACCGCCCCACCCCCCGGATTCATTTGCCTGTAGCAACCATGCGCTTCTATGGTTGCCTGAAGCAACAAGATGGGGGACCCCGGTGACCGTGCAGACCGCTCCGACCCAGCAGAACACCCCGACCGCTCCACCCGCCCCGCCCGCCCCACTTGCTCCGCCCGCTCCGCCCGCTCCCTACGCGGAGCTGGCCCGTCAGCTGACCGGAATCGGCGCGGTCAAGCGCGAGCTCGCCCGCAGCCTGCCCCCGGACTGCCCGCCCGGCGCCGCCGCCGTCCTGACCCTGCTCGACCGGCACGGGGAGATGCGGCTGAGCCGGCTGACGGAGTTCATGGGGGTCGACATCTCGGTGACCAGCCGGCACGTCACGCACATCGCCGAGCGCGGCTGGATCGAGCGCGAGACCGACCCGGGCGACGCGCGCTGCCGGATCCTGCGGCTCACCCCGGCCGGCCGGACGCTGCTCGCCGAGCTCGGCGCCCGCTGCACGGCCTCACTGGAAAGAGCCCTCCACGACTGGTCCCCCCAGGACATCGACGTACTCAACACCCTGCTGGCCCGACTCCGATCGAGCTTCTAGAGGTAAGGAAAGACATGGCCCAGTCGGAGACGACAACAGGCACCCCACCCGCGGCCACGGACACCTCCGTGACCATGACCCACCCGCAGATCATGAAGGCGCTGTCCGGGCTGATGCTCGGCATGTTCGTGGCGATCCTGTCGTCCACGATCGTCTCCAACGCCCTCCCCCAGATCATCAGCGACCTCGGCGGCACCCAGTCCTCGTACACCTGGGTGGTCACCGCCGCCCTGCTGTCGATGACGGCGGCCACCCCGCTGTGGGGCAAGCTGTCCGACCTGTTCAGCAAGAAGCTGCTGGTCCAGATATCCCTCGTGATCTACGTCCTCGGATCCGTGGTCGCGGGCCTGTCCCAGAACACCGGCACCCTGATCGCCTGCCGCGTGGTCCAGGGCATCGGCGTCGGCGGCCTCTCCGCCCTGGCGCAGATCGTGATGGCCGCGATGATCTCCCCGCGCGAGCGCGGCCGGTACAGCGGCTACCTGGGCGCGGTCTTCGCCGTCGCCACCGTCGGCGGCCCGCTGCTGGGCGGTGTCATCACCGACACCGAGTGGCTGGGCTGGCGCTGGTGCTTCTACGTCGGCGTGCCGTTCGCGGTCATCGCCCTGATCGTGCTCCAGCGCACCCTGCACCTCCCGGTCGTGCGCCGCGACGTCAAGGTCGACTGGCTGGGTGCCTTCCTGATCAGCGGCGCCGTCTCGCTGTTGCTGATCTGGGTCACGCAGGCCGGTGACTCCTACGAGTGGATCTCCTGGCAGACCTGGGCGATGACGGGCGGCGCGGTCGCGCTCGGCCTGCTGTTCGTCCTGGTCGAGTCCCGCGCGAGCGACCCGATCATCCCGCTGCGGCTGTTCCGCAACAAGACCATCAGCCTGGCCTCGGCGGCCTCCCTGTTCGTGGGCATCGCGATGTTCTCGGGGACCGTGTTTTTCAGCCAGTTCTTCCAGTTGGCCCGCGGTGAGTCGCCGACGATGTCCGGAATCCTCACGATTCCGATGATCGGCGGCCTCTTCGTCTCCTCCACCCTTTCCGGTCAGGTGATCACCAAGACTGGTCGGTGGAAGGCCTGGCTCGTCTCCGGCGGCGTCCTGCTGACGGCCGGCCTCGGGCTGCTGGGCACCCTGCGGTACGACACCCCGTACTGGCACATCGCGATCTACATGGCGGTGACCGGCCTCGGTCTCGGCATGATGATGCAGAACCTGGTCCTCGCCACCCAGAACCAGGTGGCCCCCGAGGACCTGGGCGCGGCCAGCTCGGTCGTCACCTTCTTCCGCTCCCTCGGCGGCGCCGTGGGCGTCTCCGCGCTGGGTGCGGTCATGGCCAACCGGGTCACCCACTACGTCCAGGACGGCCTCGCCGCCCTCGGACCGAAGGCCGCGGCCCTGGGCCACGGCGGCACCGCCGGGGGCGGGATCCCCGACCTGGACAAGCTGCCCGCGCCGTTCCGCGAGGTCATCGAGTCCGCGTACGGGCACGGCGTCGGCGACGTCTTCCTCTACGCCGCCCCGTTCGCGCTGCTCGGCCTGGTCCTGGTGGTGTTCATCAAGGAGGTCGCCCTGAAGTCGAAGCCGGCGGCCCACGCCCCGGCCGCGGCGTCGAACGAGCCGGCCCCCGCCGAGACCGCCGTCAAGGCCTAGCCGGCACCCGCCGGGCCCCCGCCTTGACCTCGATGCCCGCGATCAGGACGTCGAGCGCGAGGCAGAAATCGCCCTCCGGCGCCCGCCGGACCGTCCCGCCGCAGCCGTGCAGGAACTGCGAGACGGCCAGGTGGGCGCCGGTCCGTGCGGCGTCCACCAGGCCGGTGGCGTCCAACAGCCGCTGGAGGGCGGCGTCGAAGGCCCGCGCGTGCGGGCCGATGTTCGGGAACGCGGCGGCGAGCGGAGCCACCCACGGGTGGTCCGCCACCACCCGCCGGTAGCCACGGGCCAGCGTCTGCAGCTGGCCCGGCCAGCCCGCCCCGCCGCCGCCCTCCGCCGTTCCTTCCCCCGTTCCTTCCGCCGTCCCCTCCGCAACCGCGGCCGGCGGCCTCAGCTCGCCGAGCGCGCGGTCGAGGGCGAGTTCGAGCAGATCCTGCTTGGTGTCCACGTACCAGTACAGGGACATCGCGGTGACCCCGAGCCCGGCGGCGAGCCGCCGCATCGAGAACCGGGCCAGACCGCCCGCATCGAGCAGCCGCACGCTGGCGGCGGTGATCCGGTCCCGGTCCAGCCCGGAGGGTGCCTCGCTGCGGCGTCTGGCGGGTGCGGCGGGCCCGGCGGCCAGCCACACACTGGTCCGGATCTCGCCGGGATCGGCCGCGGTCACCATGCAGGCACCCTCCTCACGACAGGTGGATCAGTCCGGAATGACCGGTCTGCCCTCTTGATGCTAGGGGGTGTCCTGCCGATCGCGCCGGATCAGGTCGTCGGGGCCGTCAGGTCGTAGAAGGTGGCCCCGCCGACCGTGGACTCCTTGAAGTTGGCCTTGATCCAGGTCTCGATCTCCGTGCTGGTGCCGCCCCCCGGACCGCCGGGGCCGCCCCGGCCGCCGCCGGGCATGCCGCCCTCGGCATCGCCGGCGCCGGTGCTCTGGCCGATGAACCAGTGGATCTTCCCGTCCCGCACGTACTTCTGGAACTGCTCCAGGGTCGGCGAGGGGTCGCTGCCGTTGAAGCCGCCGATCGGCATGACGGGCACCCCGGAGGCCAGCTGGTAGCTCGCCGCGTTCTGGGAGCCGATCGCGGCCGCCGCCCACGTGTAGGCGTCCGCACCGGTGGTGAGGGCCTTCTTGGCCTCCGCGCTCACCCGGGCGCCGTTCAGCAGGCCGCCCGGACCACCCTGGCCGCCGCCGCCGAACCGCTCGCCGCCGCGTCCGCCCTGACCCTGCGGCATCCCGCCCGGGGCCATCCCGCCCTGCGGCATCGCGCCCTGCGGAATCGCGCCCTGCGGGGGCATACCGCCCTGCTGTCGGCCGCCCTGTCGGCCGCCGTTCGGCATCCCGCCGTTCGGCATCCCGCCCTGGGGCATCTCGCCGAACCGGCCCGTGCCGCCCGGTCCACCAGGACCGCCCATCATCCCCCCGGGTCCGCCCCGGCCGCCCGCCACCGCCGGTCCGGCGGTCACGATGGAGCCGGTGTGCGCGGTGCTCACCGTGGTCAGGCAGTAGGCGAACGGCCCGGCCAGCACCGCCGCCACACCCAGCGCCGCCGTGGCCTGCAGCGCCCGGCGCCCGGCCCGCGCGGCGAACGGCAGCGCGGCCGCGGCGAGCAGCCCGCCCACCAGGACCGCCCAGCGCAGCCACGGCAGGTAGCCGGTGGCACGGCCGAGCAGCACGAACGACCAGACCGCCGTCAGCGCGATCGTGCCGGACAGGGTGATCGCGGCGGCCTTGCCGCCCCGCTCCTCCCACAGCACGGCGGCCCCCATGCCGATCAGCGCCGCCACGAACGGCGCCAGCGCCACGGTGTAGTACTCGTGGAAGATGCCCTGCATGTAGCTGAAGACGACCGCGGTGATCAGCATCGAGCCGCCCCAGGCCAGGAACGCCGCCCGGGCCATGCCCTCCAGGGAGTCGGTGGCCCGGCGGGCCCGCCAGGTGACCACCAGACCGGCCACCAGCAGGACCAGGGCCGCCGGCAGCAGCCAGGAGATCTGCCCGCCGATGTTCCCCGCGAAGAGCCGGTCGATGCCGGTCTCGCCCCAGCCACCGCCACCGCCGCCGGCGCCGCCCCGGCCGCCGCCGCCGACGCTGCCGGTCTCGTTGCCGTTGATCCGGCCGAGGCCGTTGTAGCCGAGGGTCAGCTCCAGGAAGGAGTTGTTCTGCGAGCCGCCGATGTACGGGCGGGAGGAGGCGGGCCACAGCTCGACGATCGCGACCCACCAGCCGCCGGCCACCACCATCGCGAGCCCCGCCAGCAGCAGCTGGCCGAGCCGCTTGCGCAGCCGGGTGGGTGCGCAGACGGCGTACAGGAGGGCCAGCGGCGGCAGGATCACGAAGGCCTGCAGGGTCTTGGTGAGGAAGGCGAAACCGACCGCCACCCCGGCCCAGACCAGCCACCGGGTGCGGGCCCCGTCGAGGGCGCGCAGCACGCAGTACACGGTGACGGTCAGCAGCAGGGTCAGCAGCGCGTCGGGGTTGTTGAAGCGGAACATCAGCGCGGCGACGGGCGTCAGCGCGAAGGCGGCACCGCTCAGCAGCCCGGCCCCGGGACCGAACTGGCGCCGCACGGCGGCGTACAGCACACCGGTGGTCGCGACGCCCATCAGGGCCTGCGGTACGAGGATCTGCCAGGAGCCGAGCCCGAAGAGCCGGACGGACAGCATCATCGGCCACAGGGCCGCCGGGGGCTTGTCGACGGTGATGGAGTTACCGGCGTCGGAGGAGCCGAAGAAGAAGGCCTTCCAGCTCTCGCTGCCCGCCTGCACGGCGGCCGAGTAGAAGGAGTTGGCGTAGCCGGAGGAGCCGAGGTCCCACAGGAGCAGGACGGCGGTGGCGATCAGCAGCCCGGCCAGGGAGGGAAGCTCCCAGCGGGGGCGGTCGGTGGCCGCGCGGCTGCCGGTGCCGGCGCGGGCCTCGGGGACCGGGAAGAGCGAGGGTGCTGCCGTGGTCATCGGATGTCGTCCTTCACGGGAGTGTCGCGCCGCTCGGGGAAGACCCAGGCGCGGAAGAGCAGGAAGCGCAGCACGGTGGCCGCGAGGTTGGCGGTGATCAGCACGGCCAGTTCGGTGCTGTGCGCGGGATCGGCGGTGGCCGCCCCGAGCGCGGCGAGGGAGCCGCTGGTGAGGGCCAGCCCGATGCCGAACACCACGAGGCCCTGGGCCTGGTGGCGCACGGCCCGTTCCGGGCCGCGCACCCCGAAGGTGAGCCGGCGGTTGGCGGCGGTGTTGGCCAGCGCGGAGAGCAGCAGCGCGGCGCCGTTGGCGAACTGCGGGCCGGTCCCGGCGCGGAAGGCGGAGTACAGGAACAGGTAGAGCACGGTGGACAGCGCTCCGACGGCGCAGAAGCCGAGCAGCTGGCGGGCGAGCCCGCCCTCCACTCCGGGCAGCGCGGCGCGGTCGCGCGGATCGTCGCCGAAGGGGCGGGCGAGCCGGTCCAGCGGGAGGGCGCCGACCGCCAGTGCCCGGCCCACGCGCCAGACGCCCTTGAGGTCCTCGGTGGCGGTCCGGACGATGTGGACGGTGGAATCGGGGTCGTCGACCCAGTCCACCGGCACCTCGTGGATCCGCAGCCCGGCCCGTTCGGCGAGTACGAGCAGTTCGGTGTCGAAGAACCAGCCGGTGTCCTCCACCAGCGGCAGCAGCCGCTCGGCGACCTCGCGCCGGATCGCCTTGAATCCGCACTGCGCGTCGCTGAACCGGGCGGCGAGGGAGGACCGAAGGAGGAGGTTGTAGGCGCGCGAGATGAACTCCCGCTTCGCGCCCCGCACCACCCGTGAGGACCGGGCCAGGCGGGTGCCGATGGCGAGGTCGGAGTGGCCGGAGATCAGCGGTGCGACCAGCGGCAGCAGGGCGTTGAGGTCGGTGGAGAGGTCCACGTCCATGTAGGCGAGGACGGGGGCTTCGGAACCGGACCACACCTCGCGCAGGGCCCTGCCCCGGCCCTTCTCCTCCAGGCGGGTGCTGCGTACGCCGTCCAGCGTGGCGACGAGCCCTCGTGCGACCTCAGGGGTGCGGTCGGTGCTCGCGTTATCGGCGACCGTGATCCGGAAGGGATAGGGGAAGGTCCGGCTGAGGTGCTCGTGCAATCTGCGGACGCACGGGCCGAGGTCCTTCTCCTCGTTGAAGACAGGGATCACCACGTCGAGGACGGGCTCGCCGGGCACGGGCGCGAGGGGCGCCCGTGCCGGAAGGGCCCCGGGAGAGGTGTCGGTTCGCATGTTCCGAGATTCGCCGGGCGCCCTGTCACCGCTGTGTGCTGAGCCTGTGCCCTGCCTGTGAGTCTCCGCGGTCCGCCTGCGCGTGCGGCAGCAGGACCTCGAAGCAGGTCCGTCCGGGCTCGCTCCGTACGCCGACCCGCCCGCCGTGCGCGGTGACCACGGCCTGGACGATGGCCAGCCCGAGCCCGGTGGAGCCCGCCGCGCGGGAGCGGGAGGCGTCGCCGCGGGCGAAGCGCTCGAAGACGCGGGGGAGCAGGTCGGGTGCGATGCCGGGCCCGTCGTCCTCGATCCGCAGCCGGACGGCGGATGTTTCACGTGAAACGTGCGCGGTGACGGTGGTCCCCGGAGGAGTGTGCGTACGGGCGTTGGCGAGCAGGTTCACCAGGACCTGCTGCATCCGGGCCGGGTCGGCCCGGATCGGTGCCGGCTCGTCGGGCAGGTTCAGGCGCCAGTGGTGCTCGGGGCCCGCGGCCCGGGCGTCGCTGACGGCGTCGATCACGAGCGGGGCCAGGTCGGTGTCGGCGTCGCCGGTGGGCAGCGGGCGGCCCGCGTCGAGCCGGGCCAGCAGCAGCAGGTCCTCGACGAGGCCGGTCATCCGGGTGGCCTCGGATTCGATCCGGCCCAGGGCGTGCCGGGTGTCGGGGCCGGGTTCCTCCCGTCCCCGGCGGGTCAGTTCGGCGTAGCCGCGGATGGAGGCCAGCGGCGTGCGCAGCTCGTGGCTGGCGTCGGCGACGAACTGCCGGACCTGCATCTCGCTCTGCTGGCGGGCGGTGAGGGCCGAGGAGACATGGCCCAGCATCCGGTTGAGGGCCGCGCCGACCTGGCCCACTTCGGTGCGGGGGTCGGCCTCGGCGTCCGGGACCCGCTCGTGGAGGGCGGGCTCGCCCTTGTGCAGGGGAAGTTCGGAGACCCGGGTGGCGGTGGCGGCCACCCGGCGCAGCGGGCGCAGGGCGACGCCGACCAGGGCCTGACCGGCGAGGGAGGCCGCGACCAGACCGGCGAGCGTGACGCAGAGCTCCACGCCGATCAGGGTGCGCACGGTGGAGTCGACGTCGCTCAGCGGGAAGCCGAGCGCGAGGCTCCCCTCGTGGGAGGTCAGCACCCGGTAGCTGCCGAGCCCCGGGAGCTCCGCGTCCACCGGCCCCGGCCTGCCCTGCGCGGACTTCCGCGCGGCCTCGGCGAGGGCTTCGCCCTGGGCCTCGGTCAGCGGCGGCGGCTGGCTCACCGACCATCCCTCGGCACGGACGTTGCGGGCCGTCCCGAGGACGGTCCCGGCGGGATCGAGCCGGATTCCGGCGGCGTCCAGCGGGCTGCCGGGAGCCATGACGAAGCCGGCGCCGTTCTCCCGGGCCGGCTTCCCGCCGGGCGCCCGGACGGCCATCCTCACGGAAGCCTCCAGCTGGTCGTCGAGCTCGGTGACCAGGTACGAGCGCAGGGCGAAGGTGGTGACGGTCCCGATGGCCGCACCCACCACGGCGATCAGCGCCACGGCGGAGACGACGAGCCGGGTGCACAGCGACCAGGGCCGGCGGCCGCGTGGTCGCCGGTTCCTGCGGAGCGCCACTACTCGCCCGGCTTGATCAGGTAACCGGCGCCGCGGCGCGTGTGGATCATCCGGGGCAGCCCGGGGCCGCTCTCCAGCTTCCTGCGCAGGTAGGAGATGTAGAGCTCGACGACGTTGGCCTGGCCGCCGAAGTCGTAGGACCACACCCGGTCCAGGATCTGCGCCTTGCTGAGCACGCGCCGGGGATTGCGCATCAGGTAGCGCAGCAGCTCGAACTCGGTGGCGGTCAGGTGGATCTCCTGGTCGCCCCGCACCACCTCGTGGCTGTCCTCGTCCAGCCGCAGATCGCCGACGGACAGCACCGAACCGCCGCGTGCGGCCTGCGCGGCGCCGGAGCGGCGGACCAGGCCGCGCAGCCGCGCGACGACCTCCTCCAGGCTGAAGGGCTTGGTGACGTAGTCGTCGCCGCCCGCCGTGAGGCCCGCGATCCGGTCCTCCAGCGAGTCCTTGGCGGTCAGGAACAGCACGGGGACCTGAGGGATCTCCCGGCGCAGGCGCCCGAGGACGGCCAGGCCGTCCATGTCGGGAAGCATGATGTCGAGGATGACCACGTCGGGCCGGAACTCCCGGGCCGCCCGTACCGCCCCCGCCCCGTCGCCGGCGCTGCGGACCTCGCAGCCTTCGTAGCGCAGGGCCATGGACAGCAGCTCGGAGAGCGAGGCCTCGTCGTCGACGACGAGTACCCGGCAGGGACCGCCGTCGGGCCCTACCAGGGCCGTGGGGTGGTTGGTGGACGTGGACGCATGGGAGGTGGTCGTCGCAGTCATACCGAACACGCTGTCCCGCGCCTCTGAGAGCGTTCTTGTGCCTTCCTGTGAATTTCCTGAGAAAGGACATCCGCGAGGAGGGGCGGGGCGCCGGTGCGGGTGCAGGTGCGGGTGCCGGTGCCGGTGCCGGACGGACGCGACTGCGGCGTCAGTGGTCCAGGCGGAACAGCCGGGCGCCGTTGTCGTGGCAGACCGCCCGCAGCCAGTCGTCGCCGAGGCCGAGCCGTTCGAGCGCGACGAGCTGGTGCTCGTAGGGGTAGGGGATGTTCGGGAAGTCGGTACCGAGGAGGATCCGGTCGCCGAGGTCCGCGAGGCGTCCGAGATCCCCGGGCGGGAAGCCGTGCATCCGCTCGGAGAAGTCGGTGAAGGCCATGGTGGTGTCCAGGCGCACCTCGTCGTACCGGTCGGCGAGATCGAGGAAGTCGGTGTACTCGGGCATGCCCATGTGGGCGATGACCAGCGGCAGCCTCGGGTGACGGGCCAGCAGCCGGGCGATCGGCTCGGGTCCGGTGTGCTTGCCCGGGACGGGGCCGGAGGCGCAGTGGATCACGATCGGGAGGCCGGCCTCGGCGAGCAGCCCCCAGACGGGGTCGAGCCGGTCGTCGTTCGGGTCGTAGCCGCCGACCTGGAGGTGGGACTTGAAGATCCGGGCTCCTGACTCGACGGCCCGGCGGACGTACGCGCTCACCCCCTCCTCCGGGAAGAACGTCGCGGTGTGCAGGCAGTCGGGGGTGCGGGCGGCGAAATCGGCGGACCAGGCGTTGAGCCAGGCGGCCATCGCCAGTTTGTGCGGGTAGAGCATGGCGGTGAAGGCCCGCACCCCGAACTCCCGCAGGAGCGCGACGCGCTGCTCCTCCTCGTGCCGGTAGGTGATGGGCCACTCGACGCCGGTCAGCGGGCCGACCGCGTCGAAGTAGTCCCACACCTTGTCGAGCACCCGCTCGGGCATGAAGTGGGTGTGGACGTCCACCAGTCCGGGCAGCCCGAGCCGCTCCCGGAAGGCGCGGACGGCCTCAGCCGTTGCGGACAAAGCCGTGGCTCCGCTCGACGGTCCCGACGTGCAGGGTGTAGCTCTCGTACCAGTCTGCGCGGCCCTGCTTCATGGCCGCCTGGTGCTCCAGGTCCTTCCGCCACGCGGTGAGGGAATCGTGGTCGCGGAAGTAGGCGACGGTGATACCGAGGCCTCCGGGGGTCCGGGCGGACTCGTAGCCGAGGTATCCCGGGTTGGTCCCGACGATCTCCTTCATCCGCGCGAGGGTCTCGGGATACCCGCTGTCATCGTCGGTGCGGATGTTGCTGAAAACGGCCATGACATAAGGCGGTTCGAACGCCTGTACCGGCTGAATGCTCATGTCGAACACCCTCGGCGGAGAGCCCCCGGCATGTCCACCGGAATCGGCCCCGGACGGCCAAAGGGATCCAAGTTTTGACCTTGCCCACCATGATCCGAGCCGTGCTCCGCGCCTGGTCCGAGCCTCGGTCCACCGGTGTCAGAACAGGCCGTCCTGCTCGGCGGGAGCCACGGCGGCGGACGGGACCGGCGCCGTCGGGACCGAGGTCTCGGCCTCGTCCCCGGGAGCCGTGAGCTCCCAGCCCGCCAGCAGCCGGGTGTCCACCACGAGTCCGTCCGCGAGGTGCAGATCGGGACCGGCCGCGCCCGCCAGCCGGCCCACGACGGCCCCGCCGGACACCATCTCGGTGAGCACCCGCGCCGGCCCGGGCAGGCCCGGCAGGGCGTCCAGCCCGAACGCCACGGCATGGTCGGCCACTTCGCACTCCAGCCGTTCCAGCGACTCCGGCCACCCGGCCAGCGCTGCCGCCCGTGCGTGCAGTTCGGCGACCTCCCGGGCCCAATCCGGCGCGGCCGGCAGGTGGGCCCGTACGCCGCGCTTGCGGGCGTACGCGATCCGGTCGGGCACCCCGAGCGCCGCCCGTAGCAGCTCCTCGGTGCGCCGGGTGGCCATGAGCGGACCGCGCCCCAGCCAGGCCCATGCCACCGCACCCTGCTCCAGCAGCCGGGCCGAACCGCGCTCCTCGGCGGTGATCCCGACCTTGACCATGCCGGGACCGAACCAGGCCAGATAGACCCGATAGGTGCGCGGGTCGGCGGCGTTGGTGTCGGCCGCCACGGAGAACGACCGGTCGAGGCGGGCGCACGCGGGGCACTGCGCGTTCCCGGCGCGGCCCGGCACGCTGTCCGCCGTGGGGCAGGGCGTCCGCTTCCCGGCCCGCCGCACACCGAGGCAGTGGCGCTCCCCGCGCGCGGCGAAGGCGATCCGCTGCCCGTACGCGAGCTCGCTCACCCGCTCGCCGCGCCCGTCCCCGTACCACCCGATGGCGGGGCGGCCGTCCTTCCACCGGATGCCGGTGCACCACCAGGTCACAGCGGGAGCGGCCGCTCGAAGAAGGTGTCCAGCACGACGGTGGCGTGCGTACCGCTGACGCCTTCGATGGCATAGAGCCGACGCAGCACGTCCTGCAGCTGTCCGGTCGACGCCGTACGCACCTTCACCAGCACGGACGCGCTGCCCGCGATGATGTGCGCCTCCTGGATCTCGGGGATCGCGGCGAAGTCGGCACCGGACTCTCCCATCCAGGCGTTGGAGTCGACCATCACGTAGGCCAGGACTCCGCTGCCGACGGCCGCCGGGTCGACGTCGACGGTGGTCCGCCGGATCACCCCGCGCTCGCGCAGTTTCCGTACCCGCTCGTGAGTGGCCCCCGCCGAGAGCCCGACGGCCGTGCCGAGAGCGGCGTACGACTGGCCGGCGTCCTGCTGCAGGCGCAGGACGAGCGCACGGTCGATGTCGTCCACGCAATCTTCCTCTCATGGGCCTGTCGACCCTTGCGAAGACAGTACCTGATCCTGCAATCTCACCATCAGACCGAACAGAGTTCAGAAAATCCTTTCCCGGGGGAATCATGTCTGCCATAGCCGACCTCACCTTGTACGAGATTCTGGACGAACGCTTCCGGACCGGCCACTGCGCCAACGGCGACGCCCGGCTCGATCGGCTCTACGGCGACTGCCGCTGGGCGGAGGGCCCGCTCTACCTGCCCGCCTGGCGGCAGCTGGTGTGGAGCGACATCCCCAACGACCGGATGCTGCGCTGGGACGAGGCGACCGGCGCCGTCTCCGTCTTCCGCTCCCCGGCCAGCCACTCCAACGGCAACACCCTGGACCGCGAAGGCCGCCTGATCACCTGTGAGCAGGGCAACCGGCGCGTCACCCGCACCGAACCGGACGGCAGCCTCACCGTCATCGCCGACCGCGTCGACGGCAAGCGGCTCAACAGCCCGAACGACGCCGTCGTCCGCTCGGACGGCTCCGTCTGGTTCTCCGACCCGGACTTCGGCATCACCAGCGACTACGAGGGCCACCGCGCACCCAGCGAGATCGGCGCCTGCAACCTCTACCGGGCCGACCCCTCGACGGGCGAGGTCCGGACGGTCGCCGACGGCTTCCTCGGCCCCAACGGCCTGGTCTTCTCGCCCGACGAGAGCGAGCTGTACGCCGCGGACACCCGGGCCGGCCACATCCGCGCCTTCAAGGTCACCGCCGACGGCACCCTCACCGGCGACCGTGTCTTCACCACCTGCCCCGGGGTGGACAACATCCGCTTCGACGACGAGGGGCGCCTGTGGGCGGCCGCGATGGAGAACGGCGTCCACTGCTACGCCGCGGACGGCACCCTGATCGGCCGGCTCCGCATCCCCGAACCCGTCTCGAACATCGCCTTCGGCGGCGCCAAGAACAACCGCCTCTTCATCACCGCCACCACCTCCCTCTACTCCCTGGTGATGTCGGTGACCGGCCTGCCCCGGGTCCTGTGAGGACCGGGCCGCCTACCGCGCGACGAACTGGGTCAGGATCGCCTGCACCTCGTAGATGTCGACACCCTTGGTGAAGGTCTTCTCGATCGGCGCCGAGCCGCCGGATATCCATATCTTGAGCTCGGCGTCGAGATCGAAGTGCCCGGCGGTCTCGACGGAGAAGTGCGTGATGCTCCGGTACGGGATGGAGTGGTACTCCACCTTCTTCCCCGTGATCCCCTGCTTGTCGACGAGCACCAGCCGCCGGTCGGTGAACAGGATCGTGTCCCGGATCAGCAGGTACGCGGCGTGCACCTGCTCCCCCTGCCCCAGCAGCCGCGCGTAGTCCCGCTGCGCCGACACGGGGTCGACCGTGTGCGCGTTCCCGAACAGTCCCATGAGTGCCCCCCGTTTTCCGGCTCCGGATTCCCGGCTTCGAACCATCTCCGAAAACCGTACCGAGGACGCCCCCTCGTCCACGTCCCCCGCCGGAGCCATCCCACCCCTGACATCTTCCGGGGGACCCCGTCCCCATCAAGGAGGAGACGCCGCACCGTCAGGACATACGACAGAGGCCCTCAGGATTTCTCCTGAGGGCCTCTGTCCTGCTGTGCACTCGGCAGGATTCGAACCTGCAACCTTCTGATCCGTAGTCAGATGCTCTATCCGTTAAGCTACGAGTGCTTGGGCTTCCCGGGGTTTTTCGCCCCGTTGGCCTTGCGAGAACAACAATACATGGACCTCGCCGGGACGCGAAATCCATTACCCAAACCACTCCTGACCTGCGAAAACGTCCTGGATGGAGATCATCCGGATGGGGTTCGCACAGGACAGGAGGCGGAGCGGACCGGAACGCATCGAAGCCCAAACGCATCGAAGCCCCGGTCCGTCAGGACCGGGGCTTCGATGAGGTGCGGAGGCGGAGGGATTTGAACCCTCGATGGGCGGTAAGACCCAAACCGCATTAGCAGTGCGGCGCCATAGACCGGACTAGGCGACGCCTCCAGCACACCCCCGCGTACGAAGGTGCGTGCAGATGATGACACAGGCGCAGGGCCCCTCACCAATCCGCTCCCACGGTACTAGGCGGGACGGCCGGAGGGCAAAGCCTTAAAGCGGCCGCGGCACGCAACGTCGGCGGGCCCGCGTCGTTGGTCAGGCGTACGACGTGTACGGACGACCTGGAGTGCCCCATGCTGAGTCTCGCCGCCTTCGCCGTCACCTCCGCCCTGGCCGCCACGGTGGCCGGGCCGCTGCCCCCGCTCCCGCTGGGCCGGCTGCTGGCGACGCCCGACCGCCTCACCATCGCCATGGCCGACACCGGAAACCGCCGGCTGGAGCGGGAGTACCGGCTCGAATGCGGCCCCGTCGGCGGCGACCACCCGGAGGCGGAAGGAGCCTGCGCCCGGCTGGACCAGTTCGCCCGCGAGGGGAAGGACCCCTTCGCCCCCGTCTCCCAGCGGCAGATCTGCTCCATGCAGTACGGAGGCCCCGCCACCGCCCGGATCACCGGAACGTGGAACGGCTACAAGGTGGACGCCACGTTCCGGCGGACCAACGGATGCGAAATCCGCCGTTGGGACGAGTTGGAACCTCTGCTTCCGAGTGGGCGTTCCTGACCTGGGAGGATGCGCGGGATGGGCGGTATCCACCCCACATCGGCCACCTCACCGCGGGCCTGTGGCCTTAGACTCCTCCCGTGACTTGCCGGTAGTTGTTGGTCAGGGAGGAAGCTCGTCGTGAGCAGCAGGCCATCCCGAGGCGCTGCTCGCCTCGCAGCAATACTCGATGCCCTTCCGGACGCGCTGTTGCTCGTCAACGCCAACGGCACGGTCGTCAACGCCAATTCGATCGCGCTCGAGATCATGGAGAGCCCCGGCACCGGGCTCGTCGGCCGGGGCGTGCTCGACCTCCTGCCCGAGTTCGACTCCAAGCTGATCCCCGGCTCCATGCGGCGGCCCGGCGAGGACGACGGCGGCCGCACCAAACCCAAGCGGATGATCGCGCGCCGCACCGACGGCTCCGAGTTCCCCGTCGAGCTCACCAGCGCCCATCTCGACGGACGCGACGCCTACCGCGAGCCGCAACCCGCCTACACGGGCGACGAGCTGCTGATGCTCGTGGTCCGCGACCTCTCGCAGACCGTGGACACCGAGGCCGAGCTGGCCCGCTCGCAGCGGCAGACCGAGATGATCCTGCGCGCCGCCGCCGAGGGCGTCGTGGGCACCGACACCGACGGACGGGTGGTCCTGGTCAACCCGGCCGCCGCCCAGATCCTCGGCTACCGCGCCACCGACCTCGGCAACCGCGAACTGCACGGCCTCATCCAGCACTCCCGTGCCGACGGCTCTCCCTTCCCCTTCGAGGAGTCCCCGCTCGCCGACACCCTGCGCAGCGGGCGCAAGCACCGCGTCCGCGGGCAGGTGCTGTGGAACAAGGCCGGACAGCCGGTGGCCGTCGACCTGACCACCTCGCCCGTACGGGACGGGGAGCAGCTCGTCGGCGCCGTGATGACCTTCACCGACCGGCGGCCCTACGACGCCCTCGCCGCGCGGCACGCACAGCTGATGGCCGTCCTCGGCGAATCCCTGCGGGGGCCGCTGGACGAGCTGCGCGGCGAGCTGGCGACGCTGGCCGCCGACGACGCCGGACAGCTGTGGCCCGAGGCCAACCAGCTGCTGCACCACCTGGCCGCCGGCTATTCGCGGATGACCGCGCTGGTGGACAACGTGCTCGGCTACCAGCGCCTGGACACCGGCCGGGACCGGCTCGCGAAGAAGAAGGTCCTGATCAACACCGTCGTCACGGCGGGCGTCGACGGGGCCGTCGAGCTGATCGGTCCGGGGCGCGTGCAGTTCGCCGTCCACGCGCCGACCATCGAGGCCGAGGTGGACGCGGATCGGATCTCGACCGCACTCGCCCACCTGGTCGCGGACGTGGCCGGGGTGGACGCGACCGGCAAGACCCGCCAGGGCAGCGGCTACAGCGACTCGACGATCGTGGTGGCCGCCGCGCAGCGCGGCGATGTCGTACGGATCGAGGTGCGCGGGCCGTACGAGGGCGGTAGCCCGGTCCACGAGCCGATCGTGCGCGGGATCGTGGCCGCGCACGGCGGCGTGCTGCAGACGGTGGAGGTTCCGGGCGCGCCCGGCGGGGCCTACGTGCTGGAGCTCCCGCTCGGCTCGGGTGCCGGGACGGTGACCCTGCCCGAGCCTGCGGAGGAGCCCCAGGCCGGTCCGGCCACGGACGGTGCGGGGACGGCCGGGGGCGCGGCCCCCGGCAAGGTCTCCGGCGGCCGGCGCGGCCGGCGTGGGGTGGACGCCTTCCTGGACGACGGACCCACCGGCCCCGAGGCGGCGCAGGCCGCACAGGCCGGTGGCGCGCTGGCGCTGCCTTCCGGACGGCGTCGCGCGGGCGAGGTCGGCGACGCGCCCGAGACGGGCCCCGAACTCGCGCAGTCCCCGGTGAACCCTGCGGGACTCGGCACCGGTCGCAGGCGCGGCCGGGCCGGTGACGGCAGCGGCGAGGCCGAGGGCGCCGACGGGCACGAAGGGCCCGGGCGGCCCGTGCCCCCGCAGGGCACCGCCATGCCCGCGCTCCCGCCCGTACCCACGGTGCCCCCGGTTCCGGTGACCGAGCATCCCGCCGGGCGACGCCGGGCCCTGGGTCCGGCCGGTCCGGCGCAGCCCGGCGGACCCGTCCCCGTGACGGGGCTCGGGCCGGCGCCCGTTCCCGCGCGGCCCATCGCCCCCGAGGGCGGCTTCGCACTGCCCGCCGGCCCGACGCCCGCCGGCCCGACACCGGCTCCCGCCGCGCCCGACTCCGATGCCGACGCACCGGCCGGGCGGCGTGGACGCCGGGTGCTGGGCGCCCCGGGCGCCGAGCCCGAGGCCGCCGGCACCGCCGCTGCCACCCCTGCGGCGCAGCCCGACGCCACCGCCGAGAACCCGACCGGACGCCGCCGCGCGCTGGCCGGTGCCCCGGCGTGGCCGGTTCCCGCGGCCCGTACCGCTCCCGAGGCCGACGCCTCCGGCCAGGTCGCGCTCCCCGGTGCGCGTCGGCCGCAGGACACCTCTGCGGAGGGCCAGGCCGCGCAGCCGATCAGCGTGCGCGCCCTCGGCACCCTCGGTCAGGGCATCTCCGTCGACCCGGGCGGCTCCGGCCCGGCCTCCGGGTCCGGTGCGGCTTCCGGGTCCGGCCGTCGTCGACGGCTCGCCGAGCCCGCCCCGCAGGGCCGCGCCTTCGCGATAGGAGCGCCCGAGGCGGGCGCCGACGAGGGCCCCGAGCCGCTGGACGGCCCGGGAGGCGCCGTCGAGGTGGTCAACCGGCCCGTACCGCAGCCCGTGGACGACGAGATGCCGCCGGAGCCCCTGGACAACCCGCGCCGGCTCCTGGTGTGGCCCGCGCCCGACGTGCAGACCCAGCAGGCGCTGAGCGACCGCGGCTACCGGCCGGTGATCGTGAACTCCCGCGAGGAGGTGGACGCGCAGATCGCCGCGTTCCCCGCCGCGCTGTTCGTCGACCCGTTGACCGGGCCGATCACCCGGACGGCCCTGCAGTCCCTGCGCCAGGCGGCGGTGGCCGCGGAGGTCCCCGTACTGGTCACGGCCGGGCTGGGGCATGCCACGCGCGAGGCGGCGTACGGCGCCGATCCGGCCGTGCTGCTGAAGGCGCTGGCGCCGCGTGACAGCGAGCAGCACCCCTCCCGGGTGCTGCTGATCGAGGAGCGCGACGAGATCGCGACCGCGCTGACCGCCGCCCTGGAGCGGCGCGGCATGCAGGTCGCACGGGCGGGTGCCGACACCGACGCCGTGGAACTGGCGACGCGGATGCGGCCCAACCTGGTGGTCATGGACCTGATGCAGGTGCGCCGCCGGCGGGCCGGGATCGTGGACTGGCTGCGCGCCAACGGGCAGCTGAACCGCACCCCTCTGGTCGTCTACACCGCGACCGGCATCGACCCGGCCGAACTGCCGCGGCTCGCCTCCGGGGAGAGCGTCCTGTTCCTCGCGGAACGGTCCACGACGGCGGACGTCCAGGGCCGCATCGTGGACCTGCTGGCCAAGATCGGCACCAACTAGTGATCCTGGGCCGATGGCCATCATCAACACGAGCGAGCACACCGTCCCCGCCGACAACGGCGAGGTGAACCTGCTCATCGCACGGCAGGTGGAGCCCGGCCACGAGGAGACCTTCGAGGCCTGGGCCCACGGCATCCTGGAGACGGCCGCGGGCTTCCCGGACCACCTCGGGTACGGGCTCTTCAGGCCGGCGGCGGAGGGCGGGCCGTGGTTCCTCGTCCACCGCTTCCGCAATCAGGCCGCGTTCCAGCGCTGGCAGGACTCCCCGGAGCGGGCCCAGTGGTTCGCCAACTGCCTCGGCCACCACCACACGGAGATAGCCCGCCGGGAACTGCACGGCATGGAGACCTGGTTCGCCAAGCCGGGTACGACCCGGCCCGCGCCGCCGCGGTGGAAGATGGCGATCAGCTCGGGGCTGGCCATCTTCCCGATCTCGCTGATCGGCAACGCGGTGCTCGGGCCGTACCTGGTGGATCTGCACTTCGTACTGCGGACGGCCGTCTTCGCCATCGTGTTCAGCACCCTGATGACCTACGTGGCCATGCCTGCGGTCAGCAGGCTGCTGCGGCCGTGGCTGACCCGGGGATAGGCCGTGATCGTCAGTCCAGCTTGGTGACGTCCAGCGCGCCGTCCGCGTACTGCTTGCGGATCACCTTCTTGTCGAACTTGCCGACGCTGGTCTTCGGCACCGCCTCGATGAACGTCCAGCGCTCCGGCAGCTGCCACTTGGCGACGGTCTGGGAGAGGAACTCGCGCAGACCGGTGTAGTTCACGCTCGCGCCCTCCTTGAGGACGACCGTGGCCAGCGGGCGCTCTCCCCACTTCTCGTCGGGGACGGCGACGACGGCGGCCTCGGCGACCTCGGGGTGCGCCATCAGCGCGTTCTCCAGGTCCACGCTGGAGATCCACTCGCCGCCGGACTTGATGACGTCCTTGGCACGGTCGGTGAGGGTGAGGAAGCCGTCGGCGCTGATCACGCCGACATCGCCGGTCTTCAGCCAGCCGTCGGCGCTGAACTTGTCCTCGGGCCGGAAGGGTTCGCCGGACGCGCCGCCGTAGTAGGCGCTCGCGATCCAGTTGCCGCGCACCTCCAGCTCACCCGCCGACTCCCCGTCCCAGGGCAGGAGGTCGCCGTTCGGGCCGATCAGCCGGGCCTCGACACCCGCCGGGAAGCGGCCCTGGGTGATCCGGTAGGGCCACTCCTCCTCTGCGCTCAGGCCGGCCGGCGGGTGGGCCATCGTGCCCAGCGGCGAGGTCTCGGTCATGCCCCAGGCGTGGCAGACGCGGACGCCGAGCTTGTCGTACGCCTCCATGAGGGCGGGCGGACAGGCCGAGCCGCCGATGGTGACCTGCTTCATCGAGCTCAGGTCGCGCGGGTTGGCGGTGACCTCGGCCAGCAGTCCCTGCCAGATGGTGGGGACGGCCGCGGCGTGCGTGGGCTTCTCCTTCTCGATCATCTCGGCGAGCGGGGCGGGCTGCAGGAAGCGGTCCGGCATCAGCATGTTGATACCGGTCATGAAGGTGGCGTGCGGCAGTCCCCAGGCGTTCACGTGGAACTGCGGGACCACGACGAGAGTGGTGTCCCGGTCCGTCAGGCCCATCGACTCGGCCATGTTGACCTGCATGGAGTGCAGGTAGACCGAGCGGTGGGAGAAGAGGACTCCCTTGGGCTCCCCGGTGGTACCGGAGGTGTAGCACATGGCGGCCGCCTGGCGCTCGTCCAGCTCGGGCCAGTCGAAGCTGTCGGAGCCGGCCGCGAGGAGCTCCTCGTACTCGTGCACGCGCACGTTCAGGCCGTCGAGCGCGGACCGGTCGCCGATGCCGCTGACCACCACGTGCTCGATGGTCGGCAGGTGCGGCAGCAGCGGCGCGAGCAGGGGCAGCAGCGTGCCGTTGACCAGCACCACCCGGTCGGCGGCGTGGTTGACGATGAAGACCAGCTGCTCAGGGGGGAGCCGCAGGTTGAGGGTGTGCAGGACCGCGCCCATGGAGGGGATCGCGAAGTACGCCTCGACGTGCTCGGCGTTGTTCCACATCAGTGTCGCCAAAACACTCCCGGGCTCGACGCCCAGCTCATCGCGTAGCGCGTTGGCGAGCTGTGCGGCGCGGTCGCCGATCTCGGCGAATGTCCGGCGGTGGGGCTCTGCCTCACCGGTCCACGTGGTCACGGTCGACTTGCCGTGGATCCTCCGGCCATGCTCCAGAATCCGGCTGATGTTGAGCGGTACCTCTTGCATGGTGCTGTACACGCGGCGTCCTCCCGGTGGGCGCTGTCGCTCCTTCGCGACGGTGGGACGATTCTGCGCACGTACCACGCGGTATGTCACTACCTGGCGGTAGCTCTCTTGTCGGGGGCCGGCCACGGGTCGGGGTCCCACCAGGGGTGTATCTCGATCTCGTGGTTTTCCGGACCGGGGCCGTTGCGCTTGATGGCTACGCGGCGAATCACCTGGCGATACACCATGTTGATGTCGACCGGGTCGAAAGAGTCCCACTCACTGAGTAGACCCCGGGCGATCGTTATGAGCTTCGCCCGATCCGGGAGGGGCTCCGCTTTCGGGGTGCTGTCTAGTAGTGCCTGCGCCTCGGCTCGCTTCTTCCGAATCAGGTCGGCGGTCTCCTCGTACTCTCCGGGGCCAAAGTCGTCGGGATTCGCGGCGCGGTCCGCTCGGAGTCTCGCGAGGGCCTGGCGCTGCTTGTCGACTTCGGCCTGTGCGCGGGCTCGCGCGGCCACGTTCTTCGCGGCCTCCCTCCCTGGGTCACGTTGCTGTGCGGGGGTGTGAGTCGGCGGCGCGGTGTCGATGCCGGGCGAGACTTCTCGGGTGAGCCAGTTCTTAACCTCCTCCTCGACTATCTTCCGCTCAATGAGGATGCCCTCGCAGGCCGTCGCACCCGACTTGGCGCGAATGCTGCATCGGAACGAGAACCCTGGGACGTTCTTTCCTTCTCGGCGGCCGGTGTTCATGCTGGTGCCGAGCTTGCAGCCGCAGCACTTCACAAGGCTGGTGAGTTGATAGATGCCGACCCGGGATCGCGGCGTGGTCGCCTTCACGTGCTTGCGACGCTGTCGGTATGCCTCCCACAGGTCGAACTCGATCAGCTCCTCGTGGGCGCCCTGGATGAAGATGTGGTTCTTGCACGTCCCGTCGGTCTTGCGGCACCTGCACTCGGGGTCGTGGACGGTTAGGAGTCCGGCGGCGAAACCGCTGTCCATGTAGCGTTTGAGGCTGTCCGCCTGCCACATGGCGCCCAGTGTGGTCCGGTGGCCGTCGCGGTTGAGTTGGCCGCACAGCTTGCTGAATCCGTCGCCATTGACATAGGCGCGGTACAGCTCGGCGACGACGGGCCCGACGGTCTCGTCAGGCTCGTACTTCTCCTCTTGCAGGGTGCCGGTGACGGGGTCATAACGGCGGTGCCAGACGTACCCGAACCGCTTGCGGCCCTGGGCCGGCAACCGCAGCTTGTAGCGGCGGTGGTCGTGGGTCTCGCGCCACTGCTCCCCGGCGCGGTCGCTCTCGAACGCCGAAAATTCGAGGATCATGCCCCGCTGAAAACGACCGATCGCCGTCGTGGCGTCGATGGGTTCCGTTGCGGATTCGAGTTCCCCGCCGGCCTGCTGGAGCCTCGCCAAGTTGACCGCGTTGCCGGTGCGGTCGCGGCCGAATCGGCTGTACCGCCAGACGGCTACGCCGCGTGCTTCGCCGTGCTCGACGCGCTCGATGCACGCCATGATCTTGCGTTTGAAGTGGCGCCCCGAGACATCGAGGTCTTCCACCCATCCGATGATGCGCCGGCCTGTGCGCCGCGCCCATTGGCTGATTGCGTCCCGCTGGAGTTCGGGACTGATCTTCTCCTCTTTCCACGTGCTGACGCGGATGTACGCGAGCCAGGGCTCGCCGTCCTCGTCGTCTGGGGCACCGCGGAATGTTGCGGGTATAGGGGTCTGGGTCACTGTGGCTTCCCGTTGGTGGGTCCCTCTGCGCTCTTCTGCGGGGGGACTGCGGACAGGGTGGCTGTGGCGTCCTGTGCGGGGGCGCCCTGGCCGTCGCTGTCGTCGCGGGGGATAAGCACAAGCCCGTTCGTGGCGTGGATGAGTCCAAGCGAGTAGCCCTCTCGTAGGGCGCTGTTGGCGGTGTCGTCGGCCTGCTTGCGTGCTCGGAAGTTGCGGGCGATGGTCACGAGCGCCAGAGCACCGAAGGCCACCCGGATAGCCATGCATGCGCGCCCGGTGCGCGGATTGCTGGTGGCTCCCTGAACGACCAGTGCGGTGCTGCTCAGGAGTACGGCGCCGGCCGTGGCGTTGGTCATCTGTTCGCGAGTGATCATCATGGCGGTGATGGTCCTTCCTGAGTGCTAGCCGCTGGCGCGGTCGCTCGTGGTGCTGTTGGCAGGTGTGGGCGGTTCGGTGGCGAGCAGGCCGCGCACCGTGCGGTCGAACATGGCGACGCCCTCGGGGCTCTTGATGCCGAGTTCGGCCGCCGCCCGTTCCGTGGTGATGGGCATGGGCTCTAGTCGGGCGTTCGTGAGGGCGGCGACGTCGTCCTCGCTCAGGACTGACGCGCGTACGAGAACTTCGATAAGCGGGACGTCGAGGGCAAGGGCGATGGGCGTGAGGGTCGTACGGATGTCTGGCAACCCGGGCTGTCCGCGAAGGACCCGGGACAGGTTGCCTTCGGGCATCCCTGCGTCGCGGGCAAATCTCCCCTGGCTACCTCGCTCGACGTAACCCCGTCGGGCCATCATCTCGCGCAGCCATGCGGCGAACGTCTGCGGCGTGTGGGCGTGGCGATCTTCTGTCATACGTGAAATGTATCGCGCGTGACAGAAAGAAGTGTCCTGAACTCGGCAAGAGCATAGCCCGCCCCCCTCCCCGGTCCTGGACGCGTGCGCGGTTCGCTGCGACTCCTGTTCGAACGGGCTTTCGAGTCGAGTGTACGGCCGCACCCACCCCCTGTCACCTGCGTAATCGTCAGTTCACGGTGCGCAGCAGTTCGGGGCCGTACTGACCAGTTACGTCCGGATCTAACGCGTTGTTCGAAACCGAACTGTTGCACTCTCAACTCATGTCACGAGTGACAGAAACATGCTAGGTTCCTGTCAACGAACACAGAACGCCAGTTCGTGTCACGGGAGGAATTTGCCATGTCTTTTGCATCTGAGGCTCTGATAGCCGCTGCGGAGGCCCGGGGGCACCACGGCCCGGCCGAGATCGCCCGGCACCTGGAGGTGCCGTACCTGAACGTCTACCGGTGGGTGACCGGCCGGAACATCCCCAGCCCCGCCGGGCTCGCCGCGATCGAGCGCGCCTACGGCCTCACCTCCGACGCCCTGATCGCCCAGGAGATCGCCGCATGAACGGCCAGGTGATCCCGCGCGAGCAGTGCTACATCAACGCCCGCCGCGCCCTCGACGCCGCCCGCGAGCGGCGCGACCGCGCCCGCGCCGCCGGTCTGCTCGACCCCGCCAAGGAACTGGTACTGCGCCGCATCGAGCGCGAGATAGCCGCCGAGCAGGCCGCCGCCCGCGCCGCCGAGCAGGCCAACGCCCCGCACCGCGCCGCCGCCTGAACCGCAAGAGGGCCGCCCCGGACTCGACCCGGAACGGCCCCACACACGCCCACCACAGGAGAAAGACGTGTCCCCAGACGCTATCCCGAGCCTGCCGATGATCGCCCCGCAGCTCACCGCAGACGGCACCGCCGTTCGCTGGCCGATCGCCGACCGCCTCGCCCCGCTGCTCGACGACCTCGCCCTCGCCTACGCCGTGGACCCCATCGGTATTGGCTACCTGCTCGCCGCACACGCCGCCCACGTGGCGCGCCACGACTTCGCCGAGTGCAGCAATGCCATGTCGGAGCACGAACGCGAGAGCCGGGCCGCCCAGGCCGACGCGACCCGCGAGGCCCTGCTCGACGAGTTGCCCAGCGCCCCGCAGGTCGACGTACGGCTCACCCCGGATGACGCGATCACGTACGCCACCCGCGTCACCAAGCTCGCCGCTTTCTCCCGCCTCACCAAGGACAGGTACAGCGCATGACCGTGACCACTCTCCCCGCCGCCCACGCCCCCAACCCGGGTGCGCTCGTCCCGTTCCAGCGCGGCGGGGCCCTCTCCCTCTCGCACATGAGCCCGTACGAGGCGTGGCAGTTCTGCGAGTCCCTGGCGGCTACCCCGCTCCTCCCGGACGCCTACCGCAAGCAGCCGGCATCCGTCCTGTGGGCGATGGAGTACGGCCGGGCACTCGGCCTCGACGTCGTCACCACCATCACCACCATTCACGTGATCAAGGGCAAGCCGACCCAGTCCGCCGATCTGATGCTCGGCCGTGCCCGCACCGCCGGTCACCGCGTCCGCATCAAGTCGGAGCGCGACCGGTGCGAGGTCCGCATCATGCGGCACGACGACCCCGACGACGAGACCGTCATCGAGTGGACCCTCGACGACGCCGTCACCGCCGGACTGTGCGAACTCCGCAACGGCCGCCCGTACTCCCGCGACCAGAAGAACCAACCTCAGCCGTGGGAGAAGTACCCCCGCGCCATGCTCCGCAGCCGCGCCATAGCCGAGGCCGTGCGCTCCGCGTGCCCCGAGGTCTTGCACGGCGCCATCTACACCCCGGAGGAACTGGGCGAGGTCGTCGACCAGGAAGGCAACCCCGTCATCGTCGAGCGGGTCACCACGCCCGTACGGCAGCAGGCCACGGTGCTCCAGCAGAACGCCCAGGAGACGCCCGCCGGCCCCGCCCGCGACTACCTCGCCGAGGCCGCCGCCACCGCCGACGAGGCCGCCCTCGCCGCGATCGTCGCCGCCGCCCGCCAGCAGGGCGCGCCCGGCCCGTACCTCTCCCAGCTCGACGACATCCTCGAAGCCCACGGGGCGGACGACGTCGCCGCCGTCCGCAAGCTGTACGACGCCGCGCAGATCGCCGGGGCCGACCGCGAGCACCTGGCCCGCCTCGCCACCATCGGAGGCACCAAGCCGGGCGCGAAGAAGCCCGACGAGCCTCGCCCGGCCGCGCCCACCCTCACCGCGGATTCCGACGAGGACCAGGAGCGCGCCGCCGCGCTCGGCGAGATGTACGACGCCGCCCGTGACGCCGGACTCGTCGACCATGCCGAGACCGACCAGGCGTTCGCGTCCGTCCACCAGTGCGCACCGCAGACCGCGACCATCGACCAGCTGCGCGCCATGCGCGACGACCTGCTCGACCTCGCCCGGCAGGCCGCGTGATGACCGACACCGCCACCGAGACGCCCGCCCCGTCCCTGCGCGAACTCGCCATCGAAGAGGCCGCCCTCGACCTGCTCGCCGGACGCGTCGCGGATGCCAAGAAGGACGTCCGCAAGCGCATGCAGGGAGCCTTGGACGCCGCCGCCCAGCGCGACGGAGTCGACCGGGTCGCCGCCACCCTGCCCAACGGCGAGACCGTCGCCACGATCTCACTGCGGGTAGGGGCAACCGGCCCGGTCGTCACCGACGAGGACGCCCTCGCCCGATGGCTGCACAAGACCTACCCCGACGAGCAGTGGACGACCGTCCGGGTAATCCGCGAGGTCAAGCCGTGGAAGCTCGCCGAGCTGGTCGCCCAGATGGACGCCGCCCAGGCCGCGCAGATCCACGACACGGACACGGGCGAGGTGCACGACGTACCGGGCGTACTCATCAAGCCCACCCGTGCCCGGACTCACACCCTTCTGTGGAAGAAGACCGGCAAGGCCGACACCGGTAAGGCCGCCGTCGGAGAAGCGTGGCGCTCCGGCGCCCTCACCCGATACATGACCGCGCTCACCGCACCCGAGACGGAGTCGACCCCGTGACCACCGCCGCCGCCCTGCTCGACTCCCTGCCGGCCGCCCCCGCAGGTCTGGCCGAAGCCTTCGCCGCCCGCACCCGCACCACGGCGGACGGACACCGGTTGTGGACCGCCGGAGTCAACGGCCACGGGATCGGCCGCTTCCAGTACGCGGCCGTCCAGTACACCGCCCGGCAGGCCGCGTTCATCCTGCGCACCGGCCGCGCCCCCGTCGGGCAGGTCAAGGCATCGTGCGACGTCCCGGAGTGCTGCGAGCCCGGACACGTCGACGACCGGACGACCCGCCAGCGCGACCGCGCCGCCCTCGCCAGCATCACCGGCATGCAGCACCGCGCCCCGTCATGCGACCACGACCAGGCCGTACACGGCCGCCACCGGGCCGACGGCCGCCGGTACTGCTCCGCCTGCAACAACCGGGCCAAGAAGCCGACCCCGTGCGAACACGGGAACCCCAAGTGCGGCGCAGAAACGGTTCGCCCGTACCCGTGCGGTTGGCGCTGCGACGAGCACCAGCCCGCACGCACCCGCCCCTACTAGGTCCCGCGCCGCCCCGGGGCGAGGCCGGCCCGCGCCCCTCGCCCCGGGCGCACCACCCGAAGGAGAACGACACCCCGTGACCCTCGACGCTCAGGCATGGGTGTGGGACCACAGCCGCTCACGCGGAAACGTCCGAGTCGTCATGCTCGCCCTGGCCGACGCCACGACCGACGCCACGGCCACCGTGCGCATGGGCACGACCGAGATGGTCAGGCGCGTGAACGCCCACAAGACGACCGTTCTGGCCGCTGTCGACGCCGCCCTCGACTCGGGCGAGCTGAAGATCGAGAAGCCCGCCGCAGGCAGCCGTGCGACCACCTACCGGATCCCCGGGGCCGTCGGATACCGCCGCCCTACTGGTCGCGAATCCCGACCGCAAGAGGTCCCCGCGCAGCGGTCGGAAACTCCGACCACTAACGGCTACCGGTCGGAGAACGCGACCACTACGGCCCCCGCTACTGGTCGGGAATCGCTACCGGTGGCCGAGGACCCCGAACAGGGCTTGTGGTCGGAGAACGCGACCGCTAGTGGTCGGAAATCGCTACCCCATCACTCACCCATGGATGGAGTGAATGAAGGAGTGAGGGAGGGAGCGCCCACGGCGACGCCGCCCGCATTCGCCCGGGACCTGGTCGACAAGATCACCGCCGCCGAGGTCTACCCCGCGTGGAACCTCACCCAGGGCGAGTGGTTCCAGGTCGACGCCCTGCTCAAGCGGTCCGGGGTCGACATGCTCGCCGCCGTCGCCGTCAAGGCCGCCAACAAGCGCGACGTGTCCCACGCCCGCTACTTCCTGCGGGCATGGCTCAACCTCCCGCCCGCGCCGTCAGCCGGCACCGTCCCGCCGCCCCGCACCGGGGCCGACGTGATCCCCCTCGCCGGTCCCCGCAGGGGCAAGGCCGCCAACGCAGCCGCCATGTTCGCCACCGCCGCCGGAATCACCCCCCAGGAGCACCACCGATGAACCGCACCGAAGTTGGCGCGCTGCTTGCCTACGCCGTCCGCCTCGACCCCCGCCTCGCCCCCGAGGACCAGGCCGCCGCCGATGAACGGCTCGACCAGTGGGCCGAACTGCTCGCCGACGTCCCGCCGACCGCCCCGCACCCCGACGGCCGCCACTGGCACGCCGGACACGTCGTCAAGCAGTACATAGCCACCAACCCGTACCGCATCCAGCCGAGCGACATCGGGAGCAAGTGGGCCGCGTTCCGGAAGGACACCCTGGGACGGCACACCGACCCCGTCCCGGCGGTCGACCCCGACGACGCCGAGGCATACCGGGCCGCCCTGGCCGGCACGCGCCGAGCGGTCGCCATCGGGCAGGCCGCGCCCACCGTGTACCGCGAGCTGACCGGGGGCAGCACCCGCGAGGAGCGGGACGAGTTCGCCGCCGCGCGCCTCGCCGCACTCGGCGAGTACATGCCCCGCACGGTCAAAGCGCAGCTTGCCCCGCTCCGCCGCCGCCGCGCCGAGCGGGAACGCCTCGCCACGGACGGGCTCCCCGACCCGCTCACCGTCCCGTGCCCGTACGAGACCTGCCGAGCCCGCGCCGGACACCCCTGCCGAGGGGGCGGGAAGAAGCGGCACGAGCGGGAAACCCCCCACCCGTCCCGAGTGGACGTCGCGACCGCGCAGCAGAACGCCCAGCAGGCCGCAGCGTGAACCGGGCCCAGCGCGCCCAGCCGCCGCCCGCCGAGGACCCCGACGAGGACGAGCCGAGCCCGTACGCACGACTCATGACGCAAGCGCCCACCGCATCGGACCACCGCGGCCGTCTCCGAGGCCGGCACGTGGTCAACGGACGCGGGATCCGCTAGCCCCCCGTTCAGCCCGGACGAGAACGCACACCCATACCCACCACGGATCACGTACGATCCGAAAACCGCTCGTTTCAATCACGACCGAAAGAGAGCCATTTCGTGTCAGGCGAGACCCTTGTGACCGTCGTCGGCAACCTTGTCGACGAGCCCGAGTTGAAGTTCACCCCCTCCGGCGCGGCGGTCGCCAAGTTCCGCGTAGCCAGCACCCCCAGAACCTTCGACAAGCAGACCAACGCGTGGAAGGACGGCGAAAGCCTGTTCCTGACCTGCTCGGTCTGGCGCCAGGCCGCCGAGAACGTCGCCGAATCCCTCCAGCGAGGAACCCGCGTCCTCGTCTACGGCCGATTGAAGTCGCGCACGTACGAGGACCGCGAAGGCGTCAAGCGGACCGTGTTCGAGCTGGACGTCGAGGAGGTCGGCCCCAGCCTCAAGACCGCCACCGCCACGGTCACCAAGACCGGCGCCACCGGCAGCAGCCCCCAGGCCCGCCAACAGCCCCAGTACGGCGGATACGGGCAGCAGAGCACCCCGAACCCATGGGCCACACAGGGAACCCCAGAGCCCCCGTTCTAGGCCCTCGCCGCGACCGGTCCGCGCGACCGGTCGCGGCCCTTCCCGTGCGCGCAGGAACAGCACCTCGAACCGACCAGGAGCCCGACCCCGTGACCCACATACCCGACGCCGTCGCCGTCGCATCGCTCGACACCCACCGCCTGATCCTGACCCTTCCCAACACCGGCCCGGCCGACGTCCGCTCGAACCTCCCGCGCCCCACCGTCGCCGCCATCCTCCGCCAGCTCGCCGACGAACTGGCCGACGAACAGCCCCTCGCCGCGCACCCCGGCGAAGCCCTCGCGATCCTCACCCAGCGACTCACCACCCCCCACCACCCAACCGACGCCGCCCGGCACGCCGCCGACGTCCTCGCCCACCACACCCGCGAGCTGTCCAACATGCTCGCCGCCGCCCTCGACCAGGGCGCGCCCGTCGTCGAACCCTCCGTCGGCCGGCACCTCGTGTCGATGCTCCGCAGCCACGCCGTCCGCCTCGACAGCGTCCCGCGTACGGGCGTCGACGACCTGCTCGACCGCGTCGAGGGACGCCTCACCCGCCGCCGGGCGAAGCGATGAGCAACGACGCCGCCCTCGCCCTCGCCGCCGCCGTCGCCGCGACCCCGCTGGTCGTCTGGGCCGCACGCCTCGCCCCCCGCCGCCGTGCCCGCCTCGCCCGCCAGGAGCGCGCCGCCCGCGCCCGCGCCGACCGCGAACTGTGGCGACTCATCCGCACCAAGTGCACCAACCCCGGGCAGTGCCCCACCTGCACCGCCCACGCCCACCGCGCCGAAGGGACCGCCCAGTGAGCCGCCGCACCATGGCCGACCGCCGCCGAGCCGCCGCCCACCGCGACGCCCGCCGCGAGTCCCTGCTCGTACTGCTCGACCGGGCGCAGCGAGGGGCCCCCCTGACCCCCGACGAGGCCGCCCTACTGCGCGCCCACGTCACCGCGGAATGCTCCGAGGCCGACGAGCTACGCCGCACCGTCGCAGGCGCGCAGAACGCCGTACAGCGCGCCCAGGAGCGGACCCGCGCCGCCGAGGCCGCCATCGTCGAGGCCGAACAGGAAGTCGCGCGTCTCACCGCTGATCGGGTTCATGAACCCGGTGAAGTGCAGGTTCCGTGACCGAGCAGCCGACCCCCGTCGACCCCGACCGCGCACGCGCCGCCATCGCGGAACTGCGCGCCGCCTTCGACGCATGGGCCGCAGCCGTCGCCCCCCTCGCACGGGACGCCGCGCAGCACCTCGCCACCGCCCTCGATCACGTCCACCAGGCCCCGGCCGCCCCGTCCGCCGGCCAAGCCCGCCCCGCGTGGCGCTCCACGTACGGGCCCGCCCGCACCCGCCGCAAGTAGGAGAGCACCGCCACCGTGACCACGCCCGCTTACGCCCCGCTCGCCGAGCGCGCCCCGTCCCACACCGCCCACCGCGCCGCCGCCGACCTGCTCGCCATCCGAGAGCAGTGGGGCGACCTGCTCGCCGCCATCGCCCGCCGCCCGGCCGCCGAGTGGCCGCCCCGCGACTCCCGCGCGCACATCGACGGACACCTCGCCGACCAGGCCGACGAGGACGAGCACCAGGACGACGAGCCCGCCATCGGGCGCACGCCCCTGACCCTGCGCCAGCACCCCGCGCCCGTGAACCTCGACGCCCTCGACGCCGCCCTCGACGTGGAACGCGAGCTGTTCGACCTCGCCGACCAGCTCGCCGCCCAGGCGCAGCGCCCCGTGCGCACCGGCCGCGACCGGCACGGCAGGTTCGTCCGCGACGAGGCCGACGCCGCCGACCCCGCCCGCTGGACGTGCACGTACCACCGTGACGCCGGACCGGCCGCCGCCGTCGCCCCCGGCAGCCGCGCCCACGGGTTGCACTGGGCCGCCGTGTGGGTCGAGGGCCGGCTACTCGGCGAGGACGTCGACACCGGGCTGTTCCGGGCCGTACCGGCGCGCGTCATCGACGAGGCCGCCGCCGTCGTCTCCCATGCCCGCCGGAAGGTCGAGCGGGCACTCGGCAGGGACGGGCGAACCACGGATCTACCCGAGCCGTGCCCGTGGTGCGGGGGCGACCTCGCGGCCCGTACGCGGGCGGGGGGCGAGCCGTCGGTGGCCTGCTCGACTGGCGACGAGGGGTGCCCGGCGCCCGCCGCCCTCGACCGGGGCCGGCGGGTATGGCGGGGGGCCGAGTTGGCCGGGTTGGCCGTCGCGCTGCACGAGGCGCGGCGCAGACCGGTGACTACCTGACCCACCCATTGAAGCCACTTCACAGCGTCTTGTGAAGTGGCTTCACTACTGTTACGGTCGATCTTGTTGGGCTTCCACCCCGACACCCCCGGGCCTTCCACCCCGGACCACCACCACCACGGGAGACACCCCATGGACACCACCGCCGAAATCTGGGCCACCACGCAGAGCCTCGCCATGTGGCACGCGTTCCCCGAGGACAGCGACAGCGCTCGGTGCCGCAGCAACATCCGCGCACGCTCCGCCGCCCGCTTCACCTGGGCCGAGACCAATAGGCCCTTCCAGGCCCCGCGCCCGCACTGCGAGGGATGCCGCAAGAAGCTCGCCGCCGAGGCCGCCGAGC
The DNA here is from genome assembly GCF_054353315.1 of Streptomyces sp. NC-S4. NCBI lineage: Bacteria > Bacillati > Actinomycetota > Actinomycetes > Kitasatosporales > Streptomycetaceae > Streptomyces > Streptomyces sp. NC-S4. Next base: position 4,273,711 of record NZ_CM135937.1, read on the forward strand.
AGGCCGCCCACGTCAAGGCCGCGCCGGCCCCCGCCGACCGCCGCCCCGACGTCGTCATCCCGGGCGCCCTGGCCGACATCCTCAGCGGGTCCAACCTCGCCACCGGCGATGACGACCACGACCCCGCCAGCAAAGCCACTCGCGAAGCCCTCGCCGCCGCCCGCCGGGGACGCGGTCGCACGCTGGTGATCCGGCCTGGCAACGTTGCCGTGCTCGACGTCATCAGCAGGTACGCCGACACCATCCTGGAGCACGCCAGGGATTACACGCGGGCAGAGATCACGGCCGCCCGAACATGGGTCGACCGCGCCGGACACGCCCGTACGTACTACGCCAAGGCCACCCAGAAACAGCAGATCGAGGCCGCCGGCCCGCTGACCGTCCAGGAAGCGCGCGCACGCGTGAACGCAGCCGGCGCGCGGGTACGTACGAACCCCGACGCCACCGACCCGGATTGGCGGGCCGCGCTCAATGAACTCGACGCCGCCCTCGAAGCCGCTCGACAGACCGACCCCATTGCCCGCGAGGCCCTGGCCTCCGCCGCAGACGCCGAGGCGCAGCAGGCCGCCGCGCTGATCACCGAAGCCGCGGCCGACGCGGGCACGTGGCGGGGCGAGTGGATCGGCGAGCAGCAGCCGGCCGACGTCCTGTTCGCCATCGAGGGGCCCGTCGAGCAGGGCGCACTCTTCGGCGACGCCGCGCCCGCCGAGCAGCCCGAGAAGCTGGTCGTCCGCGCACGGTTCGCACCCGCCGACGTCGAGCGCGTCAAGGCCAAGGCCGCCGCCGACCGCGCCGCGTGGCGCAGCGAGATGGACGCCCGCCGCGCAGCCGAGGCCGCCCGCTACGGGACTCCCGAGCAGGCCCCCGCCCGCCGCGTCGTCGAGGGCGTGATCGTCGAGCACAGCGGCACCAGCGCGGGCAGCACCCCCAGCCACGCCCCGCACCCGAACGTGCGCGCCGCCTGCGAGGCCCTGTCCGGTCTGGCCGTCGCCACGCTCACCGACCGGCACGACGTGAGCGCGCCGGCCGAGGAGGAGCAGGCCGTACGCGGGTACATGGTCGAGCCGCGCGAGGGCCGGCGCGTGGCCGTGTACTGGCTCGAAGGCGGCCGGACGATCCGGCACGACGACCGGTGGCACGGGGCCGCGCTGGACTGCCTCTCGTACCGCCTGACCACACGGGGGTGGACCGTCGAGGGCTTGTATCCGTCCTCGCAGTGCGTGTTCGCCGTCCGACCCGAGTAGACCCCCGTCGACCGCCCGCCCCGCGCCCGTGGGGCGGGCCCCGACCACCACCAGGAGCAGCACACACCATGAGCGAAGAACAGCAGGGCCGCGACCTCACCGAGTGGGCCAAATCCCTCGACGCCCGGTTCGCCGAGCTGCGCGGCGAAGAGGCGGAGTTCGACCAAGCCGTACGCCTCCGCGACCGCCTCAAGGAGGACGCCTACCGGTGGGCGCACCCGGAGCTGAACCCCACGACCCAGGCCGACCAACGCGCAGCCGCCGAAGGCTTGGCCACCGCCCGGAGTTGGACCGGGCCGGATGTCGCTAAGGCCGTGCGCGACCACAACGGGCGCATGCTCGCACGCGCCGGGTTGGAGATCGACCCGCCCAGCGCCGCAGTGCTGCGCGGGAAGATGCTCGCCCTGCTCGCCGAGTACGAGGAGGCCGCCGAGGTAAGCCGCGCCGGACGGGAAGCCGCTCACGGTCTGCGGGGAGTCGCCGATCGGTACGAGCGGGCCCAGACGTTCGAGGAGTGCGACGACATCGCCGAGCAGGCCGGCGCATCGCTCAGCCTCCCCGAGGCCGGACTCATCCGCCGACTGTCCAAAGCCCTTGAAGCGTCGTTGCCGGGGGTGATCGTTGACGCCCACGTGGACGGTATGAGCGCACGGCAGATCGCTCGGCAACTCGCATGCAGCGACCGCCACGCCTATCAGGTGATCAAGGACTACCCCTGGGAAGCGTCCTGGGCTCTGCACCGCGCCACGGACGACGGGGAGTGGGAGGAGGTCACGGCAGGTTTGATCGAGACCACCGAGACCGCCGAGGACCTCGCCAATCAGCTCATGGGGCAGCACCTCACTGACGCTCTCGCGCGTCGTGGCGCGCGCGTGCTTGTGTGGCGCGCCGGGGACGGGAACGACCCCGACGACACCCGGGGCGAGTGCGAGATCGAGGCCAGCGCGAAGGGCAAGCGTTGACGTCAGCATCACCTACCGAGGAGTTGCAGGTGAAGGGCCGTACGTACCACTACGTCTTGACCGTCCAGGCCCTCGAAACTGGTCGCCTTGCCACCGTTGAGGGCGTTGCGTTCGTTCGGCCGGAGGCCACCCGGCAAGACATATACCGGAACCTGATGGACAACGTCAGGCGTGAGCAGGCCCTCGAAGGCAACGTGATCACGCTGGCATTCATCTGCGAGCCCAACGACCTGTAAGGACAGCGCGGGCCCGGGGGATCTTCCACAACCGTCCCGGGCCCGACTCACCAAGGGAGACACCCCATGGCTACGCCCAACCCTACCGGCGCCCCCCGCACGGCCGCGCCGGCCGTCGGTACCCGCACGTCCGTGCGCGTCGATCAAGCCCTGTCCGACGACCTCGCCATACTGATGCGCCCCGGCGTCAACGCGTCCGACGCGATCCGGGCCGCCGTCGGACAGCTCGCCAACATCTACCGGACCGCGTGGCATCACGGTGTTTGCCCGTCGGACACGGCACCGCGGATCCTCGCCTACCAGCTGTACGGGCAGGCCACGACACCGCCCGCGACCAGTGCGTATGACGTCCGACAGCCCGCCCCGGGCGTCAGCCCGCACCTGCCCGAACCGCCGTACGGCGCGCACGTCGCCGCGTGACCCGCGCGCCCCGTCGTCCGACCGGCGGGGCGCGCCCGTCCGACCGGTCGCGGCCCTGTATGCGCGCCTGTCCGACAGGGACTTGCGCCGTTACCTTTCCGTGACCTAGAGTTCGAGGCGACCCCGGCATGCCCGGAAACAGTCGCTCCACACCAGCGCCCCGCCACCCTCCCCGGCGGGGCGCTTTTGTATGCCCCCCTGCGGGCCCCTGGCCGGGCAGGAGGTGAGCCCCATGGCGCGCCCCATCACCGACCAGGACCGCGCAGCGGTTCGCCGCCTGCACGCCCAGGGCAAGGCCCGTAACGAGATCGCCCGCAACATCGGGCGCAGCGCCTCGACCGTGTCGAAGATCGCCGCCGCGTTCGACCCCCCGCTCAGCTTCGACCGCGCCGCCGAGGTCGAGACCGCCACCCGCGTCCGCCGCGCCGACCTCGCCTCACGCCGTGCCGAACTCGCCATCACGCTGCAAGACGCAGCCGAACGCGAGGTCGGCCGGATGACACAGCCGCAGCTGTACTTCGAGTGGGGCGGCAAGGACCACGAGTACGACGAGAAGTGGCAGCCCGAGCCGACCCCCGCCGACCGCCGCACGATGATGGCGACCGCCGGGGCCGCCCTCGACCGCTCCCTCAAGTTGGCGCCGCCGCGCGACGAGGCCGGCGAGCAGTCCCGATCGGTGATCGGCCAGCTCATGGCAGGACTCGCCCGCAACTACGCCGAGCGCCACACCACCGAGGCCGCCGACGATGGCGACTGACCTTGCCCTGTCGACCAAGCAGATAGACAGCATCGTCGAGGCCACGGCCTTCCTGAACGTGTGGGAAGGCAGCGTTCGTTCCGGGAAGACCATCGCCAGTCTCCTCCGGTGGCTGGGGTACCTCGCCGACCCGCCCACGGGCGGGGAACTGGTCATGGTCGGCAGAACCCGCGACAGCCTCGCACGCAACGTGTTCGGGCCCCTGATGAACCCGGACGTGTTCGGCGAGATCGCCCAGGACATCCACTACACCAGCGGCGCCCCCACAGCGACCGTCATGGGGCGCACCGTGCACGCCCTGGGCGCCAACGACGCCCAGGCCGAACCCAAGGTCAGAGGCTTGACGTGCGCGGGCGCGTACGCCGACGAGCTGACTACGCTCCCCAAGACGTTCGTAGACCAGCTCACCGCCCGGTGCAGCGTCCCCGGATCCAAGATCTTCGGGACGACCAACCCGGACAACCCCGCTCACTGGCTGAGGAAGGAGTACCTACTCCGGCCCCGCGAGGCCCGCCTCAGGTCGTGGCACTTCCAGCTCGACGACAACCCGGGATTGGACGACGAGTACAAAGCCCGCATCAAGTCGACCCACCGCGGCTTGTTCTACAAGCGGAACGTCCTGGGCTTGTGGGTCCAGGCCGAGGGCGCCATCTACGACATGTGGGATGAAGACGAGCACGTTGTCGACACCCTGCCGGAGATGCGCCGTCACTGGATTGGCATCGACTACGGCACGGTGAACGCCACCAGCGCGATCCTGCTTGGCGAGGGCGTCGACGGGGTCCTGTACGTGTGCGCCGAGTGGCGCTACGACTCCCGCACGGCGCGCCGCCAGATGACCGACGCCCAGTACAGCGCCGCCCTGCGCAAGTGGGTCACGGAGCTGGGCGTACGGCCCGAGTGGACGTTCTGCGACCCCAGCGCAGCGAGCTTCATCACGCAGCTGTGGGCCGACTCGTACGAGGGCGTCGCCCGTGCCTCGAACGAAGTCGTGGACGGGATCCGGTCCGTGGCATCCCTGCTCGGCGCCGGCCTACTGCGCGTGCACCGCTCGTGCGCCGGCCTGCTCGACGAGCTGCCTGGTTACGTGTGGGACGAGGCCGCCGCCGCCCGGGGCGAGGACAAGCCCGTGAAGAAGGCCGACCACTCCTGTGACGCCCTCCGCTACGTCGTCCACTCGACCGCCCACGAGTGGCGGCACCTACTCACCGCACCGCCCTAGGAATCCCCCCACATGAGCGCCCCCACCGCCATCCCGACCGCGATCACCCTCGACCAGCGCCGCGCCGCCTGCCGCGCTCTGGGCCTGCCCCCGGCCCTGGTCTACGACGTCCGCATGCACGCCCGCGACGGGGTCGACGCCTGCCTGTACGTCCTCGACCGCGAGGGCCGGCGGATCCACCACGGCGAGCAGCCGCTCACCGCCACCGTGCACATACCCCTGTTCCAGGAGGTGACCACCCGTGGCACTCCCTGAGACCGGCGCCGCATGGCCGCCCCCGCAGTGGGCCCCGATCTACGACCGGATCCGCATCGATGACGCGTGGTACTCCGGCGACTCAAAGCGTCTGGCACGTCTGCACGGCGACGTCCAGGAGCAGCCCGGACGCCGCCGGTTGTGGGGCCGCCGCTCCCAACCGGCGGCGGGCCGTGACAACCGGCTGCACATCCCGCTGCCGGGCGACATCGCGACGGTGTCCGCTGACTTGTTGTTCGCGGACATGCCCGCCGTCCGGACCCCGGACAAGCTGACACAGGCCCGTATCGAGCAGCTGCTCGACGAGGGCCGCGTGCAGCAGATCGTGTCGGGCGCGGCCGAGCAGGCCGCCGCCCTGTCCGGGGTGTTCCTGCGGGTGACGTGGGACAAGACCCTTGCGGCCCGGCCGCTTCTCACCGTGGTGCAGCCCGACGCCGCGATCCCCGAGCACCGGTTCGGCATGCTGCGCGCGTGCACGTTCTGGGAGGAGCTTCCCAGCGGCGACACCGTCACCGTGTGGCGGCACTTCGAGCGGCACGAGCCCGGCCGCGTCATCCACGCGCTGTACCGGGGGACGTCCAACAACGTGGGTCGTCCGGTCCCGCTCGCCGAGCATCCCGCGACTGCCGACCTGGTCGGCTCTCTCGACCCCGGCGGGGACGGGCAGACGATCAGTACCGGTATCCCCCTGCTCACCTGTACCTACGTGCCGAACATCGGGCCCAACAGAAGCCACCGCGGATCCCCGATCGGCCGCTCGGACTACGCCGCGCCGTTGTACGACCTGTTCGAAAACCTCGACGAGGTGTGGACGTCGTGGATGCGGGACATCCGCCTCGCCCGCGCGCGCCTGATCGTCCCGACCGGGTATCTGCGCAGCGAGGGACCGGGCAAGGGCGCAGCCTTCGACGCGGACCGCGAGGTGTACGAGCAGCTGAACATGCCGCCCAATGAGGGCACGGGCATCACGCTGAACCAGTTCGATATCCGCGTCGCAGAGCACCAGCAGACCGCCGAGGCCATCATGAGGCAGGCCGCCCAGTCGGCCGGCTACTCCGCCCAGTCGTTCGGCCTGCACGGCCAGGGCGAGGCGATCACTGCAACCGAGTCCGACAGCCGCGACCGCCGCAGCAACGTGACCCGGCGGAAGAAGGCCGGGTTCTGGAGACACGGCCTCGCCGACATGCTGCACGTCATGCTGTGGCTCGACGCCGTTCAGTTCGGCACGCGGATCACCCCCGAGCGCCCGAACGTCGAGTTCGGCGACGGGGTCGCGGAGTCGGAGCAGCAGACCGCTACAACGCTCGACCTGCTCGCCCGCGCCGGGGCCGTCTCCACCGGCACCAAGGTTCGCATCCTGCACCCCGAGTGGGACGACACTGCCGTACGGGCCGAGGTCACGGCGATCCTCACCGAGACCGGAGCTGTGGCCCCGGACCCCGTAGGGAACTTCCCGCTCGCAGCGTGACCGGCAGGGGGTGAGAGCGTGCCGATTCACCCGGGCATGGTCGAACCCCTCGCCGAGCGCACCCGCGACCTGTACGCCGCCGCTGAGGACCGGCTACTTGGCATCATCGCCCGCCAGCTCGCCGCGGGTCTGGACGCGCCCAGCTGGGCCGAGCAGAAGCTCGGCGCCGTCCAGGCCATGCGCCGCGCCGCCGGGGCCGTCGTCGACGAGCTGCACCAGGCCGTCACCCTCGACGTGTTCGACGCGGTCGCCGAGTCCTACAACCGGGGCCACCGCGCCGCCGTCGCCGAGCTGGGCGCCCTGCCCGACGACGCGCGCCGGCTGATCGACGACCGGCTACCGCAGGCGCAGGCCGTCGACCGCCTCGCACAGGAAACCGTCGACGTGGTCACCTCGACCCACCGCGGAATCCTGCGCGCCATAGTCGACCGCTTCCGCGCCGTCGTCTCGGAGGTCACGGCCACCGTGGCACTCGGCACCGGCACCCGCCGCCAGGCCACACAGGACGCCATGCGCCGATGGGCCGACGAGGGAGTGACGTCCTTCCGCGACAAGTCCGGCCGCCGCTGGCAGCTCACGAGTTACGCGGAGATGGCGGTACGGACCGCGACCGGGCGCGCCGCGACCGAAGCCCACATGCGCACGCTCGCCGAGCACGGGGTCGACCTGGTCGTGGTCTCCGACTCCCCGCGCGAGTGCCCACTCTGCCGCCCGTGGGAGGGCAAGGTGCTGTCGATCAGCGGCCCGGCCGGCGCCCGTACGGTCGAGGTCGAGCACGCCACCGAGGACGACGTCATGACCCCCGTCCGCGTGGCCGGATCGCTGGACGAGGCCCGCCTCGCAGGGCTGCAACACCCGAACTGTCGTCACTCCGTATCCACGTACACCCCGGGTCTCACGGTTGTTGAGAAGGCCACCAGCGACCCCGACGGGTACGAGGCCGGGCAGAGACAGCGCGCCATCGAGCGGAAGATCCGCCAGTACAAGCGGAGGCAGGCCGCCGCCGTCGCCCCCGAGGCGAAGCGCGCCGCCGGGATCCGGCTCCGGCAGTGGCAGGGCGCCATGCGCACCCACCTCGCCGCGCACCCCGACCTACGCCGGTTGCGCCAGCGAGAGCAGCCCGGAGCGTCGAACCTGCCCGAGCCGCGCACCGCGCCGACGCCCGAGCAGGTCGAGGCCGCCCGGCTGTTCTCCGGAGACGAGAGCACCCCGCGCGAGATGAACGACGACCAGCTCGCCGCCGCCATGCGCTCGAACGTGCTGGACGCCCGCGCCCGCGCGCGGGTCGAGGCCGAGGCCGACCGCCGCGACCTTGCCGCCCTGCTCGACCGGGCGCGCCCCGGGGGCCGGCTGGTCGACGACCTGCTCGCGCTGTCCGATGACGAGCTTGCGCGGATCCTGCCGCACCTCGACGACGCCGACACCGTGCGCGTCATGGCCGAGGTCCACCGCCGCAACCGCGCCGGGGACCTGCCGGGCGTGCGCGCGGACCTGGTGCACCTCTCCGATGACCAGCTCGCCGCCCGCTACCGCGACGCACCCCACGACCAGGAGGCCACCGCCGCTGAGGCAGCCCGCCGCGACCTGCTCGCCCGCACCTTCCCCGCCGGAACGCTCCGCGCCGACCTCGACCAGGTCGACGACGACACCCTCGCGTGGGCCATGGCGTACGCGGACCCCGCCGAGTTGCTGCGGATCGCCGAGGAGATGGACGCCCGCGACGGGGTCGACATGCCGGAGCCGGCCACCACCGGCGACGCCGTCGACGACCTGCTCGCCGACCGCCAGGCCCTCGCCCAGGCCCTCGCGCCCGCGCCCGACCCCGACGGTTGGGGCGCCCTCGCGGACGACGCCGTATGGGCCGCCGTCGCCGCCGGGGACGGAGCCCCCGCACCGGCCGCAGCCGAGGAAGGAGAGCACGAGGTAGGACCGCGGATTACCCGCCGCCAGGCCCGCGAGATGTACGACGAGTACGTCTACCGGCAGTACCTCGCCGCCGAACAGGACTGCAACGGGTACCTGCTCAACAAACGCGCCCAGGCCGCCGGACACGACCCGGGGGCCTTGTTCTCCGGCCCGGCCCGGATCGCCTACAGCCGCGCCAGCGACGAGCTGAAAGAGTGGTGGAAGACGAACGGCCGACTCACGCAGGCCGAGTTCATCACGAAGGCCACCGGGCAGCGCCAGCGTTGGGCCGAGGGCGCCGAGAAGAACGAAGCCGACCAGCAGAACAAGAGGTGACCCGTGGGGACACGCGCGCAGATCGTCGAGGCGCACCAGAAGGGCACCGCCGCCGGGCGCTCCGGCGCCTCGCCGACCGTGTGCCCGTACGGCCGTAACGACATCCTGCGCACCGCGTGGATCAAGGGGTACGCGGCGGGGCGACGACAGGCGGGGAAGCCGAGCCCGGAGTAGCAGGCCGGACCGGCAGCGCCCCGGCCTCGCCCACCATGCGGAACAGGCGCCCCACGATGGACGTCAGCGGCCCCAGAAGCCCGAACGTGCAGCCAACCCGCCGCGCGTCCGTACGGGCCGCCAGAAGGATGCTCAGCCCCGAGCAGTCGCAGAACGTCACACCCCGCATGTCGACGTCGAGGCGGTACGCGCCGCCCGTAAGCGCAGCCTGTAGCGCCGCGCGCAGCAGCGGCCGAGTGTCGTAGTCCAGCTCCCCGGCCACGGTCATCGTGACCCGTCCGCGCGATTCCGCTACGGACACACAGAGCCTTCCATCCCCATGAGTCATGCCCCCAGCTTGCCCCATCCCGGGGCCCGCCAAGGCAGGGCACCGCCCAGTGCCGATCACCCGAAGGGCCCGCCAGGTGGGGGCCCTTTCCCGTATGCCCACGCGCCCGCCAGGAGCGGGCCGACCAGCCCCAGGAGGGCGACACCATGAGCACCCCCACCCCCACCCCCGGCCCGACCGGCGAGCAGGGCACCCCGAGCGCGGCCCCCGGGCAGGACCCGAACACCGCGCCGACGCCCGCCGCGCCCCCGGCCGCGCCGGCCCCCGGCGAGCAGGACCAGGCCGCGACGATCGCCCGTCTGGAATCGGACCTCGCCGCCGCCCGCGCCGAGGCCGGTAAGGGCCGCATCAACGCCAAGCAGGCCGCCGCCGACACCGCGCGCGCCGAGCTGACCGCGCAGCTGCTCGGCATCCTCGACCCGTCCAAGGCGGGTCAGGAGGCGACGCCGGAGGAGCTTGCCCAGCAGCTCACCAGCGCGCAGGACCAGGCCCGGCAGACCGCCGTACAGCTCGCCGTGTACCGCACCGCAACGGCGGCCGGGGCCGACCCTGACGCCCTGCTCGACTCCCGACAGTTCGCCGACGCCCTCGCCGACGTCGACCCGGCCGACACGGCCGCCGTCACCGCCGCGATCAAGGCCGCCGTCCTGGCGAACCCCCGACTCGGCGCCAAGATCACCGGCCCGCCCCTCGCAGGGCGCGAGTTCGGCAGCGCCCCGCCCCAGGGCATCACCGCCGAGCAGTTCGCCGCCATGGGCTATCGCGAGCGCGCCGAGCTGTTCCAGACCGATCCCAGCACCTACCGGCGCCTCGCCGGCTGATACCTCCCGGCACCGCGCCGGGCCCCTGCCCGGCGCCCCCGCGCGCCGGAGAAAGTGAGCAGCAATGCCGCAGACCACCAGCGCGCAGATGATCGTCCCCGAGGTCTGGGGCGACATGGCGCAGGCCGCGTTCCTCGGAAAGGTGCGCGTCGCCGGATCCTCCGCCGTCGTCGAGGACAACACCCTTGAGGGCGCACCGGGCCAGACGATCGAGTTCCCGAAGTGGGGCGCGCTCGGCGAGCTGGACGACCTCGCCGAGGGCACGCCGATGACGCCCACGCCGATGTCGACCAGTTCCGCCGAGGCCACCATCAAGGAGGTCGGCAAGGCCGTTGAGATCACCGACCGGGCGCGTCTTGTGTCGCTCGGCGACCCGGAGGCGGAGGCACGCCGCCAGTTCGGCATCCTCGCCGCCCGGAAGGTCGACGCCGCGCTGATCGCCCAGGCGCAGGCCGACGAGACCGCGCAGGGCGGGGGCAACCCGCTCAAGATCACCACAGCCGCCGGAAAGACCAAGTTCTCGTGGCTCGACGCCATGGTGCCCGCCATCGGCACGTTCGGCGACGAGTGGGAGCCGTCGGACTTCTCCGGGATCTATCTCAACAGCGTGCAGCTGGGCGAGGCCATGGCCGACCCGCAGTTCATCGACGCGTCCAAGCTGGGCAGCGGCGAATCCGCGGCGGCCTCCGGCAGCATCGGCCGAATCGGTGGCGTGTCCGTGTTCGTGACCAACCGAGTCGCGGCCGGAAAGTTCCTGCTCATCAAGACCGGTTCTCTTGGCCTGCTCTACAAGCGGCGCCCGCTGGTCGAATCCGACCGCGACATCCTCGCCCGCTCCACCGTCGTGACCACGACCATGCACTACGCCGTGAAGCGGCTCGCCGACCGGGGCGTGTGCGTCGGCACCCTCGCCGCGGCCTGACCCCGGAGAAACGATCCTGCATGCTGCTACGCCGCCACCACCAGCCACCCAAGCCCCCGGACGACACCGAGCCGGACGACGCACCCCCGGACGCCCCGCCAGCCAAGAAGCCGGCGGGGCGTTCTGCGTCCAAGCGCAAGGAGGAGTAGCCGTTGGCCAGGGTCTACGCGACGCCCGAACAGCTCGCGATGTGGATGCCGGACGACGACGCGGCCCGCCTGCTGGCACGGGCCAGCGCGGACATCGACGACGCGCTACTCACCGCCGTGTACGACGTCGACGAAGACGGAGACCCCACCGATCCGGAGATCGTTACCGCACTGGCAAACGCCTCCTGCGCGCAGGTCGAATACTGGCTCGCGTCCGGCGACGACGGCACCGGCGCCGGTGCCCGGTGGGACTCCGTCAGCATCGGGCCGGTGGCCCTCACCGGGCGCCGGCCCGGCCCGCGGGACGCCTCCGGCGTCGACCTCGCCCCGCGCGCGTACCGGGCGCTGCGCGCGGTTGGCCTGCTGCCGGGGGTGATCGGGTGATCATCCCCGCCGTGTTCCTGACTCAGCGCGTCACCGTCGAGCCGTACCTCGGGGACACCGCCTACGGGCCCGCCTACGGGCCGCCCGTCCCCGGCATCCGGGCCATGGTCGCTCCGACCGTCCGGCAGGTCCGACGGGCCAGCGACGGCCGCGAAACCGTGTCGACCGCCCAGGTCATCACCGCCCCGGGCCTCGACTGCCCGCCCGGGTCCCGCATCACCCTCCCGTCCGGCCGGATCACAACCGCCCTGTCGGTCGCCGACCACAGCGCCCCCGGCCTGCCCGTCCCCGACTGCGTGGAGGTGATGTGCGAATGAGCCCCCAGCGCAGCCGCCTACGGCTCAACGGTGACGCAGTCCTGCGCGGCACCCGCGCGGGGGCCCTCCGGGGCCTGCGCCTGGCCGCCGAGCACGTGCTCGCCGAGTCCCGCAAGCGCGTCCCGATCGAAGAGGCCACCCTCGAACGCTCCGGTACGGCCACCGTGGACGAGTCCTCGCTCACGGCCGCCGTCTCGTACGACACCGTGTACGCGGTCCGCCAGCACGAGGAGCTGTCCTACCAGCACGACGCTGGACGGACCGCGAAGTACCTCGAAGGGCCGATGACGACCGAGGCCGACCAGGCCGCCGCGATCATCGCCGCGCAGCTGCGCCGGTCCCTGCGTGGCTAGCCCGCTCGACTCCCTCGCCCGGTACCTCGCCGCCCGCGCCTTGGTCGTCTACGACCCGGCGGGCGTGTCCGGCGACTGCTTCATCGAGGCCATGCCGCCGGCCCCCGATCTGGCCGTGTCCCTCGCCCTGTACGACGCGGGCGCGCACACCTCCCGCGACGACGACCAGGACCGCCGCCTACAGATCCGGGTGCGCGGCACCGCCGACCCGCGCGTCTCCCGCGACCGGTGCGAGGCCCTGCACGACGCGCTGCACGGCCTCGCCGGGGTCGAACTGCCCGGCGGTATCTGGCTCACCCTCGCGACCGCGCGCGGCCTCCCCGCCCCCATGGGGCCCGACTCATCCGGCAGGCACGAGCACGTCGTGAACCTCGACCTCGCCCTCGCCGCCCCCACCACCTTGTAAGGAGCACCCCCCATGGCGGACACCCGCCCCATCGACGCCCGAGGCTGGCGTTTCGAGGTCGAGGACACCGACTCGGACCCGGACGTCTGGCTTCCGATCGCCGGTATCGACACGTGGAACTACAACCCGTCCGAGAACGAGGAGACGACCGAAACGGTCGCGTTCGACTCCGCCGGGCAGTACGAGCAGGACGTCATGCAGCGCGGCGCGTCCCTGTCCCTTGAGGGGAAGTACCGCATCAGCAAGGCCACCAAGGCCCGTGACCTCGGGCAGGCGTACATCGACAACGATTGGGCCGAACGGCTCGGCTACGAGTCCCGCAACCGCCTGCGGTACCGGCACGAGACACAGACCGTGTGGCGCGTCTGGGAGGCTACGGTTTCCCCCGGCGAGCAGGGCGGCGGCAACAACGACAAGACGTCGTGGTCGGCTACCTTCACCCGGTGCGGCGCGGCCACGACCATGGCGGTCGCCCCGTGATCGAGAACCACGACGACACCGACCAGGCCGCCGAGGTCGCCGAGGTCGCCGACTTCGACGCGTTCTTCGCCGAGCAGACGCGGCCCGCCCCGAAGGGCGTCCCGCTGCGCCTGTACGGGCGTGACTACGTCCTGCCGCCGCAGCTGTCCACGATCTTCGCGCTACAGCTTCACCGCGTCCACAACAGCGCCCACCCCGACGACATCCGCCGGCTGCTCGCCGCGCTGTTCGGGCCGGACGCCGTCGACCACTGGGCCGAGAACGGCATGGACGACCGCTCCTTCGGCATCGTCCTGCTGTGGTCGACGTCGAACATGACCTCGCCCGGCAGCATGACCATGGCCGAGGCCGCCGAGGCGCACGACGCCCGCGAGGCCGCCAAGGGCACGGCGGGAAAAGCCCGGCCGCGCCCCCGCCCGAAGGGCAAGCAGGGCAAGCCGCGGAGTTCTGGCAAGCGGTCCTGACTAACTGGGCGTCCGTCGAGGCGGACCTCGCCCGCGAGTACCACCTCGGCGAGAACCAGGTTGCGCAGATGCCCGTGCGCCGCTTCCTGGTCCTGCTCGGCGGACTGCCGTCCGAGTCCCGTTTCGCGCAGCGCTGGCAGCGCACACCGCGCACCGTGAACGACCCGGCCGAGATCGCAGCTCTCACCGGCATGCCTATGTAAATAGTGAGTTAGCCGCCTAACCGCGCGGCCGAGGGGGTGATCTCCCCTTGGCCCTCACCATCGGTGAGCTGACCGGTTATATCGACCTTGACGACTCCGGCGCACAGGCCGGTGTCGAGCGGACCGAGGCCGCTCTCGAAGGGCTCCAGCGCGATGCTGACGGCCGCCTCAGGGACATGCGTGGGCGGTTCGTCGCCGCTGGCTCGGAGATGGGCGGGGGCCTCGCCGGAGGGTTCGAGGCGGGCGCGGACCGGGCGGGCCGCAGCCTGGCCGGCATCGGCCCGATGCTGGGCGCAGCCGCCACCTCGACCAAGCTTCTCGCCGGAAGCGCCTTGGTCGCTGGCGGCGCGGTCGCCGCCGTCCCGCTCGCCATCATCGGGCTGGGCGCCAAGGTGCTCGCCGAGAACGAGCAGGTAAAGAGCGCGTTCTCGGACATGGCCGAGTCGGCCAAGGCCACCGTTCAGAAGGCCGCTCAGCCGCTCGTCAAACCGTTCGTCGAGGCGGCCGGGCAGATCGGCCAGACCGTCAAGGACATCGCGCCCCGACTGGGCGAGCTGTTCGCCGGGGTCGCCCCGATGGTTCAGCCGCTCGTCGCGGGCATCGGCGATCTGGTCAAGAACGTCATGCCCGGCCTGGTCAACGTCGTCCAGGCGGCACAGCCGGTCGTCGAAACCTTGTCCGAGGGCTTCGGCCTGCTCGGCGACGGCCTCTCTGGCTTCTTCGACGGGGTCAGTTCCGGCGCGGCCGGAGCGGCTGAGGGGCTGTCGGGTTTTTTCGAGGGCCTGTCCATCATCCTGCCCGCACTGGGCGGGTTCATCGGGACGCTGGCCGAGGCCGGCGGACCGGTGCTGTCGGCCCTCATGGGGGCGCTCGCGCCGCTCGTCGAGACCCTGCTCGACGCGCTCGCCCCCGCACTGGCTTCCCTGGGCCCGCCGCTCGCGCGGCTGATGACGGCCCTGGGCGACGGCCTCGCGCCGATCGTGGGCGCGCTCGGGCCCGTACTCGGCGCGGTCGCGGGCGCGTTCGGCACGCTGATCGACGCCGTCTCGCCGCTCCTGCCGGTCATCGGCGCGCTGGTCGCCTCCGTCCTGCCCGCCGTAACGCCCCTGCTCAACGCGCTGGGCGACGTCCTCGTACAGCTGGGCCCCACCGTCGGGATCCTGGTCGAGGCGCTGGCCGGTGCACTGTCCCCGATCCTGGCCCAACTCCCGGGCCTGGTAACACCGTTCGCGGCTGTCATCGGGGAACTGGCAGAAACGATTCTGCCGATCCTCGCGGATCTGATCTTGGCTCTGTCGCCGTCGCTCGCGACGGTCGGCGCGGCCTTCGGTCAGGTCCTCGTCGCCCTGGCCCCGCTGCTGCCCGCCATCGGTCAGCTGCTCATCGGCGCACTGAACGCGCTGATGCCGCTGATCACCCCGCTGATCGGGCTGATCGGACAGCTCGCGGGCATCTTCGCAAACGGCCTGGCCGCCGTCATTTCGCAGGTCGTCGTACCCGTCATCAGCGCCGTCGTGGCCCTGCTGAACGGAGACTTCGGGAAGGCGTGGGACCTCGCCAAGCAGGCCGTGTCCAACGCGGGCCAGCTGATCGGACAGATCGCCGGGAAGTTGGGCGAGTGGATCAGCGCGGGCATCGACAAGGCCGTCGAGTTCCTGCGCGGCCTGCCCGGCCGCGCGGCCTCCGCCGTCGCTCCCATGGCCGGCCAGCTGCGGGACCGCGCGGTGCAAGCCATGTCGGACTTCAAGAACGGCGTGGTCAACAAGGCGAACGAGGCCGTCAGCTGGATGCGCGGCCTGCCCGGCATGCTGTCGTCCGCCCTGGGGAACCTGGGCTCGCTCCTGGTCGACAAGGGCCGCGACGTCGTACGCGGCCTGTGGAACGGCATCCAGTCCATGGGGTCCTGGCTCCGCTCCACCTTGATGGGTTGGGCGAAGGATCTGATCCCCGGGCCAATCGCCAAGGCTCTGGGGATCCACTCCCCATCGCGCGTCATGGCGCGGGACGTCGGCCGGTGGATCCCGGCCGGTCTGGTCAAGGGCATCGAGTCCGGACAGGGCGCGGTCGACCGCACCATGCGCCAGCTCGTCACCCCGCCGCCCGCGCCGGCCCTCGCGTTCGCGGGCGCCAGCGTGGGCGCCAGCCCGTTCGGGCAGACGTCGCCGTTCGGCACGGCCGGGGGCGCAAGCGGCGCGATGGTGCACGTCGAGCACTGGCACGCCGCCGAGAACGGCACACCCGACGACAACGCCCGCGCGCTCGCGTGGGCCGCGAAGGCACGGGGGTGAGCTGATGTCCGCTGGTGATCAACTCACCTCCCCCGGGCAGGTCCAGTTCGGCGGCCTGCTGCTCGGCGCGGGAACGCCGTACCGGTGGAAGACCCTGGCCGGGTGGGAGTCCCTTCCCCCGCTCGACTCCGGCACCGTCCTGCGGGCCGGCGGGCACGGCGCCTACCCGGGCAGTCTGTTCGCCCAGGCCCGCACCATCACGCTCGACCCGCTGTTCATACGGGCGCCGTCCCACCGAATCGGCGAGGTCGTAGGCGCGCTGAACGCCGCTACCGGCGTCGCCGCCGACGAGCAGCCCCTCGCCGCGTGGCTCGACGAGCGCGGGCCCCTGCTCGTCCACGCGAGGATCCTGCGGCGGCACATCCCCGTCACGACCGGATACCAGCAGGGCGTCATCACCGGGGCCGCACTCCAGTGGGAGGCGACCGACGCCCGCCGGTACGGCATCCACGAACAAGAGGCCGCCGCCCGACTGCCGCAGGCCGAGGAAGGTCTCGACTGGCACACCGACCCCGGCCCGGAGCACCTAGCCGAGCCGCTGGACTTCGGTACGCCCGGGTCCACCGGAACCCTGATCGCCGTCAACGACGGCGACGCGGACACCCACCCCGTCGTCACCTTCCGCGGCCCCGTGTCGATGCCGTCCCTGACCAACATCACCACCGGCGCCGTACTCGAATACGACCTCGACCTCGCCGCCGAGGACCGGCTCACCATCGACACCGCAGACGGCACCGTCGTCCTGAACGGCACGGCCAGCCGCCTCTATACCGCCACCTCGCGCAGCGCCGCCGAAGAGGCGTACACCCTGCCGCCCGGCCCCACCGCGCTGATCTTCCGGGCCGCCCCCGGCAGCGACGACCCCGCCGCTTCCGTCACCGTGCGCTACCGCGCCGCCTACTGGTAGGAGGACCCCCCTTATGACCGTGCGCGCCGGATGGCTGCTGCCCAACGGACAGACCCGCGAAGACACCCGCCTCGCCCCCCTGGGCACCATGGCGCCCGAAGGCACCCTGACCACCCGCGATGGACTGATCGCCGGAGGCAGCGGACTGGCCGCCACCGGCGTAGGCGCCATGCAAGTGCAGATCAACACCGGCCGCGCCATCATCCAGGGCACCACCGCCCAGGGCGCTTACCCGGTCGCCGTGACCGCGCCGGTCACCCTGACCGTGCCGGACGGGCACGCCCAGCACCCCCGCATCGACGCCGTCGCCATCCGGCTGTACGACGCGCTGTACGACACGAGCCAGCAGACCGCTGTACAGCTGGAGATCGTCACCGGCACGCCGAGCGCAACGCCGAGCGCGCCGGGCCTGCCCAACTCGTCCATCCGGCTGTGGGAGATCGCTGTACCCGCCGGGACGTCCGCCGGTACGGGCGGGATCAGCTGGGCGTCCGCGCTCACGGACCGCAGGCGGTACACCTCCGCGTACGGCGGGATCGTGCCGCGCGGCTACTCCCTCTCCTTCAACGGCGGGTATCCCGGGCAGTACCGCGACAACGGGGCCGAGCTGGAGCGCTGGAGCGGGACCGCGTGGGAACCCGTGATCAAGCCGATCCAGTGGCAGGCCCTTCCCCTGCCCGCCGGCCTGGTCTCGCCCTCGCACTCGCCTGCCCAGTACGCCATCCACAACGACCGCGTATGGCTGCGCGGGGAGATCGCCAAGTCGGGCGGGGGCAACATCAACAACGGCGCCGTTGTGGTGAACCTGCCCGGCACCATCCCCGCGCCTTTCTGGCTGCACCTGCCGTGCGGCCTCGCAGGGAGCACCGCCCCGACCGGCGCCCTGGTGGGCCGTACCGGGTTCGTCCTCAGCATGGCCGGCCCCACGTGCTGGGCCATCTACCTGAACGGGATCTCGTGGGCGCGCCCATGACCAGGGCGTACCGCGCCCTGATCTGTGATCTCCGCTCCGATCAGCTGCTCGACGTACTGCCGCTGCACGGGGTCTCCCTCGACACCTTCATAGGCAAGATCGGCAGCTGTACCGGCACCATCCCCATACCGAACACCCGGATCGCCGCCCGGGTCCGTGAGTCCGTCATCCCCGGCCGCACGGCCCTATGGCTGGAGCGCGACGGCGACATCTGGTGGGGCGGTCTGATCTGGACCACCGAGATACGAAGCGACGAACGCGGCCGGATATCCATGAGCCTCCAGGCCGGATCATTCGAAAGCTACCTCGACCACCGGCTGTTGATGACGTCCGGCGTCGCCGAGGGCATGGACCAATTCGACCTGGCCCGGTACATGGTCGAGTACGCCCAGGACACCACCGGCGGAGACATCGGCATCGAGTACGACGCCCGCACCTCCGGGGTACTGCGGGACCGCACCTACTCGCGCTACGACCTCAAGACCATCCGCGAAATGCTCGACGGCCTCGCCGGGGTCGAGAACGGGTTCGAATGGCGGATCGCCGCGCACCGCGACCCCGTCAGCGGGCGCCGCATCAAGCGGTTGCAGCTGGGACACCCGGTCATCCGCACCGGCCGGAACGACATCGTCCTCACCCGGCCGGGCCCGGTCCTCTCGTACACGTGGCCTGTCGACGCGACGAAGCAGGCCACCGTGTGGCAGTCCCGGGGCGCCGCCATCAACACGAACGCCGCCGCGGATTCCGTACCGCTCATGTCGGCCGAGCTGGTCGACACCACCGCGCACGCCGCCGGGTGGCCGCGCCTCGACGGCTCCAGCGACCACACCACCGTGGAACAGCTCTCCACCCTGAACCGGCACGCCGCAGGCGACTGGGCCGCCGCGCGCACCCCGCGCACCATCCCCGAAGTCACGGTCGCCCTCGCCCGCACCCCCCTTACCCCCGCCCTGCTCGGCGCGACCGTCCGCCTGCGGATCAACGACCTGATGTGGCCCGACGGCCTCGACGCCCGGTACCGGGTCGTCGGAGTCGCCATCACCGCGCCGGAGCGCGGACGCCCCGAAGTCGCCCGCCTCTTTCTGGAGTTGCCCTAATGGCCGCTGTTCCGCAAGACCTGCTCGACCGCGTCCGCGACCTCGAACGGCGCGTCCGCGAACTCGCCGGGCGCGCCCAGATGCGTCCGGCCCTGACCGAGATCATGCACGGCGACATCCGGATCGGCGAGGGTGGCCGGCTGATCGCCCAGGCCCCAACCGGAAAGGTCGTGTTTGAGTCCGGACAGACCCCCCAAGGGGACTGGGGTATCAAACTCGCCCGCGAGAATGGCACCCCTGCCCTGACCGTCGGACACGACGTGTCCACCACCAGTCAGATGATCCGCATTCAGTCGCGGGACGAGGGCGCGAAAAACCGGCAGCTCTTTATGGACGACTTCTACTCGGACCGATTTCTGGGCCGCCCGTGGATTCCGCTACAGCTCCACCCAACTGAGCGACAGGACACCGGCCAGACCAGTTACGAAATCGCATGGTGGGGCGGGGGCCCCGCCATCAACGCCGTCGCCGAGATCACGCTCGTGACCTACGCCGCCGCAGGTGGGGGACAGGTCAAGGTCACTAAGGAGTCCGCCGCCGGATCCCAGATCGTAGCCGAATACGACTGCCCGGCCACCGACTGGACCACCCGCGTAATCACCGTCCCCATGCACGGCGTCGAATACATGGAATACGTGACGTGGACGGTAGAACACCGCTGCAAAACCTCCGGGTCCAACATCGAGACCCGCCTCTATTGCGCTACCGGCCGGAACACATACACAGCGGCTGAAAAGCCCACCGACCCGATTCGAACCCCTTAGGAAGGAGCCCCGCCATAACTCTGCCCGTCACCATCCCCGTCGTCACCGTTCGGGGACGCTTCCTATTCCCCAACGGCCAGCCCCTCACCGGGTCCGTGTCCTTCCGGGCCCCAGCAATGTTGACCTTCGGCGCCGCCGACGTCATTCTCGGCGGCCCGGTCACCGCCCAGCTCGACCCCCAGGGCCGAATATCGGTCACCCTGCCCGCGACGGACGCCCCCGGGATGACGCCCACCGGCTGGTCCTACGTCGTCACCGAACAGCTCGCCGGGGTCGGTACGAACCGCTCGTACAACATCCTCATCCCCGCCGCGAAAGACGACGTTGACCTCGCCGACATCGCGCCCACCGACCCGACGAAGCCCAACTATCTGGCCGTCCCCGGACCGACCGGCCCGAAGGGCTCCACCGGCCCCCAGGGCATCCAGGGCCCGCCCGGACCGTCGAACACGAAGTGGCGCCGCCGCGACCTACCCGACCTCTTCACCGCGGATTCCCTGTACCCCGGACCGGCCCCGGTCATCACGACCACGCTCGGCACCACCCCGACCGCCGGATACATCCGGCACGTGCCCGCCCCCGTCGCCCTCACCGGCAGCGAGGTCCGGGGCGCGTTCACGTTCGCAGGGGCAGGCGGGTTCCTGGCCGGCACCGGCACCCCCGACAACCAGTACGTACTACCGACGTCGAGGTACCCCAACCTCTACACCAGCGGACAGGCCGTGTGGTGCGTCGAGTTCGGCACCGACAGCCGGTACATCCAGGTCCGTTACAAGCACATCAGCACCGCGTCTCAGTTCCGCCTGACCATCGACGGGCGCAAGGTCAGCGACACCACCCAACCGGCGGGCGGCACCAACGCCGGATCAGGCCACCTGATCACCATCGACCTTGGCAGCGCCGTCCCCCGGACGATCCGGCTCGACTGCACCACGATGCCGTTCGGCGGGGTCTACCTCCCCCCGACCGCTGGTCTGTGGCGCGTCCCGTTGCAGGGCGGGCGCCTGGCCGTCCTGGGCGACTCCATCAGCGACGGGAGCGCCCACAACACGGGCGGGGGCCAGGGCACATGGGTGGCGCGCGCCGCCCGCCTGCTCGGCACCACCGACGTGTGGGAGTCGGGGCGCGGCGGTACCGGGTACGTCAACCCGGGCACCTTCGCCACCTTCGGCACCCGGGCCCCGCTCGACATCATCGGATGGGCCCCCGACCGGCTGATCATCTTCGGGGGGTACAACGACGTCGCCGGGAACGACCAGGCCGTCATCCGGGCCGCCGCCGACGCCCTGTACGCCCAGATCAAGCAGGGCCTACCCGCATGTGAGACGTACGTACTCGGCTGCTGGGCCCCGACGGGCACGCCGGCCCCCAGCATCGTCGCCACCGACGAGACCCTGAGGGCCGCCGCCGCAGCCGCCGCCCTGCCGTTCGTCTCCCCGGTCACCGGCACGATCTACGCCGCGAACGGGCAGGCCGTCGCCACGCACGGCCCGTGGATCACCACCGGCAACGCCCCCATCTACGTGGGCACCGACCTGGTGCACCCCACGGACGCCGGGCACTTCTACCTCTCGCGCCGCATCGTCGGCGCCGTGCGCGAACTGCTCCCCGCGTAACCACCCCTCCCCGCCGCACCCCCGCCGCGCACCGCGCCGGGGGCCACAGCCATGCCCAGAAAGGGCCCCGCGTGAAGTTCATCAGCCGCACCCAGTGGGGCGCCCGCGCCTCCCGCTACAAGCTCACCCGCATACCCGACGCCCGGGGCGTGAAGGTCCACTACGAGGGCTCGTACGTCCCCCCGAGCCTCGCCAACCCCGACGCGCACGGCCAGTGCGCCGGACGCGTACGCGCCATCCAGGCGCAGCACCTCGCCGACGACGACGAGGACTATTCGGATATCGCGTACTCGGCGATGGTGTGCCCGCACGGCTACGTCTACGAAGGCCGCGGCGCCCACTACCAGACCGGCGCCAACGGCACGTCCGCGCTGAACCGGGCGCACTACGCCGTGTGCGCCATGGTCGGAAACTCCGGCCTCACCGAGCCGACCCCCGCCCAGCTCGACGGCATCCTCGACGCCGTCGCATGGCTGCGCGCCGACGGCAACGCCGGAGACGAGATCAAGGGCCACAAGGACGGGCACCCGACCGCCTGCCCCGGCGGTCCGCTGTACGCGTGGGTCCAGCGCGGCGCACCGCGCCCCGGCGGCACCCCGGACCCGGGCCCGACCTCGGGCCCGAAGTTCGAGCCGTTCCCCGGGGCCGCGTGGTTCAAGAGCGCGCCCCGCTCGCCGATCGTCACCGCCATGGGCCGGCGCCTGGTCGCCGAAGGGTGCGGCCGGTACCGCAGCGGCCCCGGCCCGCAGTGGACCGACGCCGACCGCCAGAGCTACGCCGCTTACCAGCGCAAGCAGGGCCACACCGGAACCGGCGCCGACGGGTGGCCGGGCCCGAAGACCTGGGACGCCCTCCGCGTCCCGAAGGTCTGACCCCCACCCACCGATCCGGCCGCCCGGGTGGCCGGACCCACCCCGAGAGGTACCCATGACCCCCGCCAACAAGCGCACCGTCCGCACCGCCCTACAGACCGCCGTCGCACTCGCCCTCGCGCTGCCCGCCATCGTCGCTGCGTCCGGCATCCCGGCCACCCTCCCGTACGTCGCGGGCGCCCTGGCCGTCGCCGCTGGCCTCGCCCGCGTGATGCAGCTCCAGGCCGTCGAGGCGCTCCTCGACCGCGTCGGCCTGGGCCTGGTCGACACCGAGGCCGCAGAGTGACCCCGCCGGCCCCGGACGACACCGCCCCCGGCGTCGCCCTCGAACTCGAACGCCTCCGCGCGGTCGTCGAGGTCGGCATGACCCGTATCGACGGCTCCCTCGCCCTGCTCGTGCAGCGAAGCGACCAGACCGACAGCAAGATCGCCGACCACGAGGCCCGCCTCGACAACCTCGAACGAGGCCGCTGGCCCCTCCCGTCCCTCGCGGCCCTGGTCGCCGTCCTGGGCGTCCTACTCGCCCTCTGGCAGGCCGGGCCCGCCCGATAACACCAACGCCCCCCGTACGGCCGCTCAGGGCCGTACGGGGGGCGCTTCTCTGCGTTCAGGGCCTGCTCCACCCCGTGGTGGTCGGTAGGAGTTCTCGCGCCTGCTTCATCAACACCTCATCTTTCAGGGCGAGTCGTCCGATGTGCAGCTCGCTATGGCCGTACATGTTGCCCCCGTTGCCGTGGGGCACGGACCGCCCCTCAGATTCGAGGACCCACTCGGCATCCTCCACTTCCAAGGACCCCGACTTGGGCACCGTCCGCGCGGACCAGGCCGTGCACAAGATCCAGTCGGTTCGCTGCGACGCTGCCGCGTTCGACGGAATGTGCCGGGCCGCCACGTCCGTGAAATGGATGTCCGGCGCCTCAGGGATGGGGATATACCCGACGATCGCCACCGTGCCGAAGTGCCCATATGACGTGTAAGCGGCCACGCCCCAGACTTGGGGCTCCCACATGTGCAGCAGTGGGAACAGCGTGACTCTCCCCGTGCCGGTTAGCTCTCTTGCCATCTGCGCCTCTCCTCGCCCAGTGGAACAGCCCCGCCCCAGTGTCCCAGGGCGGGGCCGTCTTCACTCACCGGTCACGCGGATGGTTAGGCCGCTTCGGGGGTCTGGGGCGGGTTGCTGCCGCCGCCGTCGCCGTCCTCGATGTCGGTGTTGTCGGGGTCTCCCGCGACGACTGCCCAGCTCTGCACGGTGCTCGTGTTCATGTGCCTTGCCCTTCTCTCGATGGGTGGTGCATGACCTAGCTGGTGGTGCTCCCGCCCCGCAGCAGGGCGAGCGGACGTGCTACGCCACGACCGGCGGCGGGGGCTTCCCCTGGTTCTCGCGCGGATCGGACATCGACACCTCCTGATCCATCACCCGCCCACCCTGGGCGGGGGCTTGCACCGTCCCTGCCGGGATCCCGAGACGAAGGCAGGTAGGGGAGCCTCGATCTCGGTTCCGTCCGGCAACGACGGAGACGTGGGGCGGCGCCGCAGGGCGCCGCGTCGTGGGCGCGGCCCCGCTCGCTGGAGCGGACGGGCGGGGCCGCGGTGGGGCGCCAGGGGTGGGGCTTGGTCCCCCGGCGGCTTCGGCTGTGTCGGTGGGAAGGGGACAGCCGAAGCGTTCAACCCGCCCCCTGCGTATCTCGCGGCCATGGCGGATAGCGGGCAGGAGTCGGAGTCTTCGAACCTAGGCCGCGACCCGGGGGCAAGCGGCGCGGTAGGCGGCGTCAACGACCTTGTTGAACTCCTGGTCGGTCTTGTCGCGCGCGCTGTTCAGGCGGAGGGGCCTAGCGACGTTCCAGAACGCGCGGAACGCCTCGCCGTCCATCGCGTTCCGCACGTAGTACGACACGTCGTCAGCGGAGAGCACACCCACGCGGTAGGAGAGTCCCCACAGGCTGATCCACCGGTTGATGTGCCGGAAGCGGGCCGGCGCTTCGTCCTCGTAGACCCCGGCCCACACGGCCGCCAACTCGCCGTTGTTCTCCTCGTCAGACAGGAGACGTTGATGCATCTGCGCAACGGTCATGTGCGCCTCCTTCCGGCTCTGCCGGATGGTCAGCACGCTGTGCGCGGCGACGGCCGCGACGACCAGCACGGCAGCGGGGTGGATCTTCACAGGGGTCCCTTTCGGTGGTGACCGGTTGCTACTTCATGAGGACGGTGTGCACCTGGTGTGCTCGCCAGCGGATGCCGACCGCCGTCCCTCCGTACTGGTAGTGCAGAGGTCGGAGCGCGCATTCGTGCCAGCCCGACCCGGGCCCCGACCCGTGCCACTGCCGTGCGCATACGGCCACCTCTCGCACGGCGCCGGTCCACGCGGGCGCCCGTACGGGCTTCCTGCGAACGTCCGCGATGTGCTCCGGTCTGAGAACGACCACGGCACCGCACATGCGCACGGGCGCGGGCGGGATCACCAGGCACTCGCAAAGGCCAGGATGATGACGGCCCCCGTCGTACCCGCGACGGTCACGAGGAAGAGCGGGCCCGCGAACCGCGCCACGAAGTCGTACGCCTTCCTGGTCCTGCTCCGGGGCCGGCGCGCCACGGCCGCCGCACGCATCAACAGCGGCACGGCCTCTTCTATGGCGGCCGAAACCGCCGCGGCTTCCTGCTTGACGACCATGTCGACCCAACCCGCTTCCAACTCGGCGCGCTCCTCCGCCGTGAACGCGAAGACCTCTTCCGGATTCACAGGTGCCCCCAGCTCCGCGCGTTGGCGTGCCGGACACCGGCGCTGACGCGTTCCTCGTTGGTCGGCTTCACCAGGTCGCCGGACTCGACGTCCACCTCGACCCCGCCCCCCTCGGGACGGACCTGACACAGGCCCCAGTCACGGCCCATGAGCCGGCCGAGCGTCCCCGTGGACTCGATCTTGACCAGGTCGCCGATGTGCGGCACCCAAGCGGCTTCGCCGCTCTCCTCGGGGGCGCTCACGCCGACACGTCCTCGCCGTCGGTCACCCGGTGGGGGTGCGCACCGATGATCACGTTCATGGCCTGAACGCCGACCGTCCTACCGAGCCGACGGACCGCCTCTCGGTGTCGCCCGGCGGCCCCGCAGATCATGCACCCCGGCACCGGTACGGGCTCCAGGTCCGGGGAGTGGAGCGCAAGGAGCGAGCTGGCCTTACTCATCGTTCAACCGCCTTTCCAGCCCGGCCGTCAGGGCTCGCAAGATCTCGGGGGTTGCTCGTGCAGTCGTCCGGACCGGCGCGACGTCGGGCGGCACCCATTCGGGCATCGGGGAGTCATCGAGGCCGAGCCGGTGAAAGTCCCTCCGGGCTATGGCGGCGTCCAGATCACTCACGCGCCGAACGCGCTTCGGGAGCTGCTTCGCCATGTTCATCCCGCCCTCCGGGTAGCCCGCGGCTAAATGACTGTCCGTGTTGACACGGAACGATCCTGCGACGGTGGGCGGCGCGTTCCTACCCCGTTTGCAGGACGTTTGGGACGTTCCCTGGCTACGGTTCGTCCAAGGGCCATACGTCCCTGGGAGGCGAACCGTGAATCACGCTCTGCGTCGGGCCATGGCCGATGCGAACATGACCGAAGCTCAGCTCGCGCAGCATTGTGGCGTTGACGCCAAAACGGTGGGGCGCTGGATAGCACAGCCGACCCGCATCCCTCACGCACGGCACCGTTGGGCAGCCTGTGAGGCATTACGTGAGGAGGAACAAGCCTTGTGGCCAAATGCGATCCGTTCGGTTCACACCACAGGCCCGAACCGTGAAATCGTCCAGGTCTACCCGTACCGCTCGGCGGCACCGGCAAGCCTGTGGCGTTCCCTGATCACGAAGGCTCAGAACGAGCTGACGTTCGCCGGGTACACCAACTACTTTCTGTGGCTGGAACAGGCCAATTTGGCCGGCGCGTTGCGGCGAAAGGCGCAGACGGGGTGCCGAGTCCGCTTCCTGATTGGCGATCCGGACAGCCCCATTACAGCGGCCCGGGAGGAAGAAGAGGGCGTCGCCCTCACCCTCTCAACTCGGATCGCCGTAACCCTGGGTGAGTTGGAAAAGCTCCAGGACGTCCCGGCCATCGAAGGCCGCTTCGAGACAGGGCACGTCAGCTTGTCCGTGTTCCGTTTCGATGACGACATGATCGTCACACCGCACCTCGCCCGCAGGGTTGGCCACGACTCCCCGATGATGCACCTACGGAGGTGCATGGCGGACGGCATGTTCGACCGTTTCGCTGCGCACGTCGAAGAGCTGTGGGGACGCGGACGAGACATCCGGGAGGCTGCTGAGAATGCCCAGGCGTGACTACGAAGACGACCCGAACGCCCCTGCGGCGAACAGCCTGGTACCGGCAGCATCGGCCGTTGTCGTGGCCAGTGATGGCCGGGTGCTGTTGCAGCGGCGTGCCGACAACGGCATGTGGGCACTGCCCGGCGGAAAGATGGATCTGGGCGAGTCCATCGGGGAGTGCGCGGTTCGCGAGACGCTGGAGGAAACCGGCATCGTCGTAGAGATCACAGGCGTTGTGGGGACGTACACCAACCCCGGCCACGTGTTCGCCTACGACGATGGAGAGGTACGTCAGGAGTTCTCGATCTGCCTTCTGGCCCGTCCGATCGGCGGCACGCTCCGAACCTCGGACGAGTCCGTCGAGGTGGCGTGGTTCGCGCCGGCTGCTACCGACGATCTGCCCATGGTCCCCAGCATCCGGAAGCGGATAAGCGACTGGCGGGCGGGGCAAGGACCAGTGGTCCGTTGATCAGGAGACGCCTGGCAAGATAGCAGCGCCCCCGGTCCGCAGTCCGGGGGCGCTGTATTTCCGCAGGTCACACCGCGAGTGTTTTGGAACTGGTGTTGCACATGAGGGTGGCGACCCGCTCGTCCTGCTGCACTCCGAGCTCGTCACGCAGGGCGCCGGCGAGACGGGTGGCGCGGCTGCCGATCTCGGCGAAGCTGCGGCGGTGCGGCTCAGCCTCCCCGGTCCAGGTCGTGACCTGGGACTTCCCGTGGATCGTCATCCCGTGTCGGAGTATGCGGGTGACGAGGAGCGGTACGTCCTGCATGGTGCTGAGCAAAGCGTCCTCCCGGTGAGCGCTGCGGCGCTGCGGCGGCTACGGATGCTGCCGATTCTGCGCACGTACCGGTCGGTCTGTCACTACCCAGGAGTAGAAACCAGGGCGTGTTTCACGTGAAACATCCCCGGGCGTCGTCGTGTTTCACGTGAAACACCATCCGTCACCGGACCGGCATGAGCTCCGGGTCCTCGCGGAGCTTGCCCAGTGCGCGGGAGACGGCGCTCTTGACCGTGCCGACCGAGACCCCGAGCAGTTCCGCCGTCTGCACCTCGCTCAGGTCCTCGTAGTACCGCAGGACGACCATGGCCCGCTGCCGGTCGGGCAGCCGGGTCACCGCACGCCACATCGCGTCGCGCAGCGCCTGCGCCTCGGCGGGGTCGCCGGCCGGAACCGTCTCGGTCTCCGGAAGCTCGTCGCATGCGAACTCGTCGACCTTGCGCTTGCGCCACTGGGAGGTACGGGTGTTGACGAGGGTCCGACGGACGTAGCCGTCCAGGGCACGGTGGTCCTCGATCCGGTCCCAGGCCACGTACGTCTTCGCGAGGGCTGTCTGGAGCAGGTCCTCCGCATCGCACGGGTTGGCGGTGAGGGAGCGCGCGGTGCGCATCAGGACCGTGCCGCGGGTCCGGACGTACGCCGAGAACGACGGGTACGGCGTCGGATTCGAGGCGAGCGTGCACACAGGCGTGGTCATGTCTCCACGCTAGGAGCGCCCGCCCGCCGTGGGATCGGCCGCAGGTGCCGAAGGTGGATCCACCTCAGGTTGTAGGAACGAGGCCTCCCCCACCCCCTGAAGGTGGAGGGGGCGGGGGCCACGGGTCCCGGGTCTCAGCCGTCGGTGCCGAGGATGAGACCGGAGGTCGGTACCCCGGTACCGGCCGTGACGAGAGCGTGCGCAGCCCCCGCGACCTGGTTGACGGAGGTGCCGCGCAGCTGGCGGACGGCCTCGGCGATGCCGTTCATCCCGTGCAGGTACGCCTCTCCGAGCTGGCCGCCGTGGGTGTTGAGCGGCAGCGCGTCCGCCGCCACGAAATCCGCTGCCTCGCCCGGCGCGCAGAAGCCGAATTCCTCCAGCTGCATCAGCACGAAGGGGGTGAAGTGGTCGTAGAGGATGCCGACGTCGATGTCCGAGGGCCGCAGCCCGCTGGTCCGCCACAGCTGGCGGGCGACCACGTCCATCTCCGGCAGCCCGGTGAGGTCGTCACGGTAGAAGGAGGTCATGCCCTCCTGGCGGCGCCCGGCGCCCTGCGCGGCCGCGGTGATCACGGCGGGCGCCTGCCTCAGGTCCCGGGCGCGCTCGGTCGTCGTGACGACGACGGCCTGGCCGCCGTCCGTCTCCTGGCAGCAGTCCAGGAGCCGCAGCGGCTCCACGATCCAGCGGGAGGCGGCGTGGTCGGCGAGGGTGATGGGCTTGCCGTGGAAGTAGGCAGCGGGGTTGTTCGCGGCGTGCCGGCGGTCGGTGACCGCGACGTGCCCGAACGCCTCGGGGGTGAGGTTGTAGGTGTGCAGGTAGCGCTGGGCGGCCATGGCCACCCAGGACGCGGGGGTCAGCAGCCCCCAGGGCAGCGACCAGCCGAGCGCCGCGCCCTCCGCCGAGGGCTCCCGTTGCTGGACCCCGGACCCGAAGCGGCGTCCGGAGCGTTCGTTGAAGGCGCGGTAGCAGACGACGACCTCCGCGACCCCGGTGGCGACGGCGAGGGCTGCCTGCTGGACGGTGGCGCAGGCCGCGCCGCCGCCGTAGTGGATACGGGAGAAGAAGGACAGGTCCCCGATGCCCGCCGCCTGGGCGACGGTGATCTCGGGGCTGGTGTCCATGGTGAAGGTGACCATGCCGTCGACATCGGCGGGGGCGAGTCCGGCGTCGTCGAGGGCGGCGTGCACCGCCTCGACGGCGAGTTTGAGCTCGCTGCGGCCGGAGTCCTTGGAGAACTCGGTCGCTCCGATGCCGGCGATGGCGGCGCGGCCGCCGAGCTCGTCGCGGGTGCGGACGCTCATGCCGGGACCTCCGCGGTGACCGTGCCCGTGACGTGATGGCCGATACCGTTGGCACCGACGACCCGGATCTCGACGGTGTCGCCGTGCACGGCGGTGACGGTGCCGGTGAGGGTCATGGTGTCCCCCGGATAGTTGGGGGCGCCCAGGCGGATGGCGACCTTGCGCAGGACGGCGCGCGGCCCGAGGTGGTCGGTGATGTAGCGGCCGACCAGGCCGTTGGTGGTCAGGATGTTCATGAAGATGTCCGGGGAGCCCTTCTCCCGCGCGAGCGCAGCGTCGTGGTGCACGTCCTGGTAGTCGCGGGAGGCGATGGCGCCCGCGATGATCAGGGTGCGAGTGACCGGGATCTCCAGTGGCGGCAGCGTGTCGCCGACGTTCATGCCGGTTCCTCCTCGGCTCGTTCTCCCTCGGCTATCGCAGCTCCGAGCTCGGCCAGCAGTTCGCTGCCGCAGCCCAGGTAGGCGTCCAGCTGGCGTCCCCACAGGAAGTGCCGGTGGACGGGGTGGTCCAGGTCGGCGCCCATGCCGCCGTGCAGGTGCTGGCCCGTGTGCACGACCCGCTTGCCCGCCTCCGAGGCCCACCAGGCTGCCGTCAGCGCGTGTTCGTGAGCCGGAAGGCCCTGGTCGATGCGCCAGGCCGCCTCGTACGTGGTGACCCGGATCGCCTCGGTGTCCATGTACGCGTCGGCCGCGCGCAGCATGACCCCCTGGTTGGTGGAGAGCGGCCTGCCGAACTGCTCCCGGGCGGAGGTGTATTCCACCGCGCGGGCGAGAGAGCCCGCGCAGACGCCCGCCTGGAGCCCGGCGAAGGCGGTGCGGGCAGCGGCGAGCGTGGCCTCGTACGCGCCGTCGGAGCCCAGGCGTTCCCCCTCCGCCGCCGTCAGCGTCAGCCGGCCGGCCGACCACGGGGCGGTGGTCTCCACCGGTGAGGTCCGCACACCGGGCGCATCGGTCCGTACGAGCCACAGTGCCCGGTCCGCGTCCGGGACCAGTACGTGCGTGGCGTCGCGCAGCCATGGCACGGCGGGGGCGGTCCCGGTGAGCCGGCCGCCCTCGGCGGTGATCCGGCCGCGCGCCGGGAACGCTCCGGTGGCCACCGCCTCGCCCGTGCCGAGGGCGGGCAGCAGGCGGTCGCGCTGCTCGGGGCTGCCGTGCGCGGCCACGGGGAGGATCCCGTACACGCAGGTGGCGGCGTACGGGACCTGTGCGGTGGTGCGGCCCTGTTCCTCCAGCAGCAGGACCAGCCCGAGCAGGCCGATCTCCTCGACGGCGCTGGTCAGTCCGGCCGTGGTGAGGGCCTTCCACAGCTCGGCGTCACTGCCGGTGCCTGCTTCGGCGAGGCGTTCGTGGGTGGCGAGGTCGGAGAGGATCCGGGCGGCGAGAGAGGCCGCGGCGGCCTGCTCCTCGGTGGGGTGGAAGTCCATCAGCCCTCGCTCCCGCGGAAGACGGGGAGTTCGAGGCCGTCGTCGACGCGCAGGAACTCCAGCCGCACGGGGAGGCCGATGCGCACCTTGTCGTAGGGCACCCCGGTGATGTTGCTGATCATCCGGACTCCTTCGGCGAGCTCGACGAGTGCGACCGCGTAGGGCGGGTCGAAGGCCGGGAAGGGCGGATGGTGCATGACGACGTAGCTGAAGACCGTCCCGGCGCCGGAGGCCTCGACCGTGTCCCAGTCGGGGCTCGCGCAGGCGTTGCAGCCGGGGAACCACGGGAAGCGGAGGGTGGCGCAGGAGGTGCAGCGCTGGATCAGCAGCTTGTGGTCGCGCACCCCGTCCCAGAATCCCTGGTTGTCGCGGTTGACCACCGGGCGGGGACGCTGCGACGGGGGACGCTGTGCCGGGGGCCGCTCCACCGGCCCGGCGGCGGGCGCGTACTTGAGGATGCGGAAGCGGTGGGTGCCGGCGAGCTCCCCGTCCGCCCGGACGTCCATGCGGGTGGTCACGAAGTGGCCGGTGCCCAGTTTGGTCGTCTTGCGGGGCGACACTGTCTCGATGACGGCGTCGAAGGTGATCGTGGCGCCGGGGCGCAGGGGGTGGTGGTACTCCTGCTCGCAGTCGGTGGCGACCACGGAGGTGCAGCCGGCGCCGTCGAGGAGCGTGAGGAGCTCGTCGTAGGCGGAGGAGCGGTCCGCGTGGCCGGAGAGGCCGCCCATGGTCCAGGCCTGGAGCATGGTGGGCGGCGCGATGGCGTCCGGGCCTGTGTAGGCGGGGTTGGCATCGCCCATCGCCTCGCACCAGTGTCGGATCATCGGCTCGTTGACCGCGTCCTTGCCCCGGCCCGCGGTGGCGGCCGGCTGTCCCTCGAAGGCCGCCAGCATCGCGTGGAACCGGGCCGCCGCCGTTGCCGCGGCCGCGACCGTGCCGTCCACGTCGTCCACCTGCGTGTCCGCGTCCGCGCCCGCCGTCATCGCTTCCTCCCCTTCATGCCGAGCCGCATCATGGCGACGATCTCCCGCTGGACCTCGCTGACCCCGCCGCCGAACGTGTTGATCTGGGCGGCCCGGTTCATCCGTTCGAGCTCGCCGCCCGCGAAGGCCGCAGGCCCGCGTATCAGGGCCTCCTCGCCCACCACCTCCTGGCACATCCGGTACACCTCGACGGTGGACTCGGTGCCGAGGAACTTCACTCCGCTGGCGTCGCCGGGGGCCAGGGAGCCGCTGCCCACGTCCTGGACGAGCCGCCAGTTGAGGAGGCGTACGGCGGCCAGGCGTGCGTGCGCCTCGGCGAGCCGGGACTGCACCCAGGGGAGGTCGGCGGGCCGGTCGCCGGTGTCCGGGTCGGGTGTGCGGGCGTGGTCGAGCGCGTACGTGTAGAAGTCCTCGGCCTGCATGCCGATGGCGGCCAGGGCGACGCGCTCGTGGTTGAGCTGGTTGGTGATCAGACCCCAGCCGCCGTTCTCGGGGCCGACGAGATGGCCGGCGGGCACGCGGACGCGGTCGTAGTACGTGGCCGTGGTGGTGAGCCCGCCGACGGTTTCGATCGGGGTCCAGGAGAAACCCGGGGTGTCGGTGGGCACCAGGATGATCGAGATGCCCTTGTGCTTGGGGGCCTCGGGGTCCGTGCGGCAGGCGAGCCAGATCCAGTCCGCGTGCTGGGCATTGGAGGTGAAGACCTTCTGCCCGTCGATCAGCCAGTCGGATCCGTCGCGGACCGCGCGCGTGCGCAGGGCGGCGAGGTCGGTACCGGCCTCGGGTTCGGAGTAGCCGATGGCGAAGACGAGGTCACCCGCGAGGATCCGGGGGAGGAAATAGGCCTTCTGCTCCTCGGTCCCGTACTTCATCAGGGTCGGGCCGACGGTGTTGAGCGTGACCATGGAGACGGGGGCACCGGCCCGGTAGGCCTCGTCGAAGAAGACGAACTGCTCGTCGGCGCCCCGTCCCCGGCCGCCGTACTCGACGGGCCAGCCGAGGCCGAGGAGCCCGTCGGTGCCTATGCGGCGCAGGAGTGCCCGCTGGCAGGCCGGATCATCGGGGAGGCCGTCCGGCAGCAGGTCCTTGAAGTACGCGCGCAGTTCGGCGCGGAGCCGCAACTGGCCTTCGGTCGGGGCGAGGTGCACGGCGCTGGCCTCCCGGCATCACATCATCGAGGGAAACTGACTGTCCGTCAGATTTGCCTGTGATGTCAAGGCCGGGAGGGACATGCGCGAGGGCGCCCGCGCTACCGGACCCCAGCCGGTCCGGTCGCACGGGCGCCCTCAGGAATCGGAGCGGCTCAGGCCGCGACTACCACCAGGGGACGAAGTGGACCGCGACGTTCGTATTGGACTGGTCGATCGCGGTGAGGGCCGAGCCGTTCACCTGAGCGGTGTTGTTCTGGTTGGATGCGCCGGCACCGGTGGCCACCTGCTGCGACGTCGACGAGTTGCCGTTGTTGTCGCCGCCCACGCCGCTGCCGATGACGCCGGCCAAGCTCGCATTCGACCCGTCGTTGTCCGCCGACGCCACCCCACCGAAGAGAGCGACGGCGAGGGGGAGCGCGGCGACGGCCGCGATGACGCGGGCGGTACGGATGCTTGCCATGTCTTCATTCCTCCAGAGAACCGAAGTAGGACTTGCTCCAAGGCAGTTGGCCGACCGCCTCGGTCGTTCGTTCCGTGTGGTGACGACGTCGCGAGACCAGAGTTGCCCACCGAATCCCCGGCGAACCATCCCGGAGCGACCGATTCCCCCGCAAGTATGACCAACATCGGATAAACCTCATTCGCGCCCTCGAAGCCCCAGGTCAGCCCCCTGGAAGCAGCTGAATCCCACGCCTCACAAGGGATGAAGCGTTCCGCCAGACCGCCGCGTCCCGGACATGCCGAAAAGGGCCGCGTCGTCCGGGAACCCCACCGTCTCCCGGGCCTGCGGCCCTGCAATGCCAAGCTTCACGCCCCCTGTGCGCCCCGGCGCAAGCCGGGGTGATCCATCCGTGCCCAGCCCACGGGCACCCGCGCGGCGCGATCCACGGTCACGACCGACCGGGCTCCAGCGCCTGTTACCGGGCCTGCTGCTGCTCTTGTTCCTGGTGGTCCTCTTGCCACTGCACGTACGGGACTACGGGAACTACAGGGACTGCGGGGACTGCGGGGACTACGCGGCGAGCGCGAGCGCGCCCCGGGCGTCGCCGGCGGCGACTGCGGGTACCGCGGACTCGGGGGCGGACGCCGCGACGGCGGCGGCAGGTACCGACGTACGTTCCGCGGTGCGTGCTGCGGCGGGCGCTGCGGCCGAGGTCGACGCCGGGGAGGCGGTTCCGGCACCGGCACCCATGGCCGCGGCGGTGGTGGAACGTCGTACGGAAGGGGTCTTGCCGTGCGCCTCGGCGTGGATCCGCTGCTTGATGGTCGGCGGCAGCGAACCGCCCCGCATCATCGCCCGCCAGGTCCGCCGGGCCGCGACGGCCGGCCGGCGTACGGCGGTGGCAGCGGTGCCGGCAGGGGCGGCGGGGACGGGGGCGGAGGCAACGGCCGGAGCCGGCTTCCCCGTGATGCCGAAGCCGGAGAGGACGGCCATCAGGGCGGTGAGGACGACGGTCCAGATCGACGTGAGGATGCTGCGGTGAGTCATGACGAGGTGCCTCGATTCACGATGTTCGGACGGGCGGATCTGAATACATTCGTCATGATGTGGCCGCAACCGCACCGTCCCCGTGACCCGCGCCGATCTTCCGACAAACACCACTCGGACGGCGCAAGGACGTGCGGCAGACCCCCGGTCGCCGTCCTCGAAACCGCCGCAAAACCTACGCCTGAACCTGCTCTGACCTGCGCATTCGCTTCAGCACGGGGCCGACCGACCGGCAAGCCGGGAATCTCCTCGCCTGCCCGGCCCCGGCGGATCACGGACCGGGAGGCACGCACGCGAGACGGCAGCAGGCCCGGGTCGGAGACCCGGGCCTGCTGCGGAGAAGGGCGAAGGAAGAAGGGAGAACGGAGAAGGGCGGAGCGTCAGAAGATCCGGAGCCCGATCCGGCCGAGGATGGTGCCGGCGTGCGTGCCGTAGACGGCCAGCACCGCGATGCCGGCAAGGAGCACGGCGCCGATCACGGCACGACGGACGAGGCGGGCGTTCATGAGAGCTGCCTTTCTTTCACGGGTACGGGGTGTGTGGCGTCGCCGACGGTCAGGACCACGTCGCAGCGGTCGCGGACGGCGTCGTCGTGGGTGGCGATGACGACAGCGCAGCCCTCCTCGCACATCGTGCGGAGGATCTCGACGACCATAGAAGTGTTGTCGTGGTCGAGGGCGCCCGTCGGTTCGTCGGCCAGGACGAGGGCGGGCTGCTTGACGATGAGGCGGGCCAGCGCGACCCGCTGCTGCTCGCCACCGCTGAGCCGGTGGACCTGCTCCTTCTCGCGTCCGGCCAGCCCGACCCGCGCCAGGGCCTCGGCGACGGTCGGAGCGCCCTTCCTCGCTCTGCGCGGCTTCATGGCGACCTCCAGGTTGGCCGCGACGCTCGCGTTCTCGATCAGCGCGTAGTTCTGGAAGAGGTACCCGAGCACGTCACGCCGGTAGTGCCGCGTGGCGCGCGGGCCGAAGCCGGTGATGTCGCGGCCCTCGTGCCGGATCGCCCCGGAGCTCGGTGCGTCGAGCAGGCCGAGGCAGTTGAGCAGCGTCGACTTGCCGGAGCCGCTCGGGCCCGTGAGCGCCAGCATCTGGCGGCGCTCCACGGTGAAGGAGAGACCGGACCAGAGGGTTCGCGGGCCGAAGGACTTGGACAGGCTCTCGATCTCGATCACGTGGAAGCTCCTGCAGAAAGGTGGGGGATCACGACTCGGTCGCCCCTTCCTTGACGATCCGGCGGTGGAATACGACGAGGGCCACGAGCACGGCCGCGACCTCTACGGCGACGAGCACACCGGTGACACCGAGGTCGAGCCCGGTGAATTCGGCGGTCGGGCGGGGCGCGGGGATCCCGAGGGTTTCGTACCGGGCGATGTCCTGGTTCTGCTGCCACACCTGGAAGGGCACCCATCCGGCGAGCAGCACGGCGAGGACGCCTTCGACCAGCAGGACGGGACGGTGGGTGGCCGTGAAGGTCCAGCCGCTGATGTGGCGGGCGAAGATCGCCTGCGCGTTCTTGCGCGAGTGGACGATGCAGACGCCCACTCCGGTGATGAGCAGGACGGCCACGGCCACGGCCAGGTTGAACACCTGGAGCCGGAAGTCCCCGACCACCTTGCGCAGTTCCAGCGCGGCGTCCTGTCCCACGGGAGTCATGGCGGTCACGTACGACTCGAGGTGGCGCTTCTCGACGCCGGCCGTGACGTCGTCCGGGTCGTGGAAGACGATGCTCCGCTGTGAGGCGTAGCTGGTGTAGCCCTTGTCGCTCAGGAAGGGCGCTCCGTTGGGGAACACGATGATGACGGGGTCCGTCACCAGGGAATCGTCCGCTCCGGGGTTGTCCGCGGCGTGCGACTTGCCTCGCGGGTTGTAGGTGAAGACGCGCTGTCCGTCCTTCGACGGCAGGGTCTTCACCTGGGTGGGAGCGATCTTGCCGGGGTCGCTCGGGCTCAGCCATGTCGGAGTGAGCTCCTTCAGGCGGCCGGTGTGCTGTGCGAGGCCCTCGGGGACCAGGAGCCTGATCTGGTCGGGTGCCGCGGCGGTGGGTTCGATCCTTCGCCCCGCCGGGTCGAGGACGGGCTGCTCGGCGAGGAAGGACTCGTTGACGACGAGCAGGTCGCCCTTGGTCAGGCCCGGTATGCCCGCCGACAGCCGGAGGTCCCGGTGCCCGGCGACGACGATCTGGCCGTCCCGGTCGGCCTGGCGCAGCCAGGGACCCACGTTCTCGTCCAGGC
The DNA here is from genome assembly GCF_054353315.1 of Streptomyces sp. NC-S4. NCBI lineage: Bacteria > Bacillati > Actinomycetota > Actinomycetes > Kitasatosporales > Streptomycetaceae > Streptomyces > Streptomyces sp. NC-S4. The sequence continues at coordinate 4,310,384 of NZ_CM135937.1, forward strand.
TGCGCAGGGCGGTGTCGCTCGCGAGGCTGCCGTTGAAACGGATCGACGTGGCGTCGCCGATCTTCGCGTACGCCTCTCGGCTCTCCTGGCGGGCCAGGACGTCCTGGGCGCCCAGCACGACGGCCGTCGCGATGCTGAGGGCGAGCAGGAGCGCGGGTATCCGTACGAGGTAGGCGCTCACCGACGCGGCGCGCGCGGGCAGCTCGCCCTTGAGGGCGCGCAGGACGTCGGTCTGGAACGTCAGCCAGAGCATCGCGCAGTGGGTGACGAGGGCGATGAGGCTGAGGGCGGCAGTGCACCCGAGGGCGATCGCGGCGAACCGGCCGATCCAGGCCAGCCCGTTGTAGAGGCCGAGGAGCAGCAGGGTCGCGGCGGACACCGCGGCGCAGGCGACGGCCCAGAAGGCCCCGAGCTGCCGCATGTCGCGCAGCAGGATCTGCCCGAACGACTTCCCCTGGAGCCGCTGCACCCCGTAGGCCTTGGCGTTGAGCAGGACGCTCGCGCCGGTCATCGTCACGACGGCGAGCGCGACCACGAAGAACGAGCGGTAGAGCGCGCTGTCGGCGTAGACGGTGGTCAGCTGTGCCAGGGAGAAGGGCTGGTTGACGGAGGCGACGAGGCCGAGGCCGTCGAGGGTCCGGGTCAGCGAGGCGGCGGCCGCGTCGGGGCCGAAGACGTAGTAGAAGCCGCGCGGGTCGCGCTGCCCCAGCTCCGCGACGGGGTGCACCTCGGTGTGGTAGCCGCGGCTGAACGCGGGATAGCCGTCCCGCAACCAGTCGGAGTGCGGGCCGCCCGGTGCGAGGTAGAGATGGCGGCGGTTGGAGGGGTCCTTGAGGTCGGGGACCTCGCGCGCGATCGTCGCGTGGTTCTTCGCGGCGAATTCGGCGATCACGCCGGCGACCTGCGAGCCGCTGGCCGCGCCGTCGGAGTCCGTCACCCAGACGACGGCGGAGTGTCCGAGGGCCCAGTCCTCATCGAGGCTCCGGAGGAAGAGGAAAGAGAGGGTCGCGGAGAACGCCAGTACGACGGCGTGGGCGAACTTGATACCTCGATGCAGCATCTATTGCCTAGCTAGGGGCACTTCTGGAGCGCGATTCGTGGGGGGCGAGCCGTCCGGCCGTACGGCGCGGACGGCTCATCGCTGCAAGGCCGGGTCGTCGGACCCGGCCTCAGATCAGCAAGAGGTGTTGTAGTACGACTTGTTGCCGCTCAGCTTCACCTTGGCCGAGGTGATGGACCAGGAGCCCTTGGCGGCCTCGTCGCTGTCGATGTACGCACCGACGGAGGTCGAGCCGTGGCACTTGGAGCCGTGGTAGTAGTCCGACCACACGGTGGCCGTGCCCGCGCCGTAGCTCCACTCGCCGCCACCGACGTAGGCGGTGGTCGCGAGGGCCGGAGCGGCACCGGCGATGACGAGGGCGCCGGTGGCGACCGCGAGCTTCATGCTGCGCTTGATCTGCACTGCAAACATCCTTCTTTTCACGCATTGATGATCATCAGAAAATGATCACTGCGGAGATTGCCGCACCGGTTCGATGGATGTCAACCGGCCATATGGCTCAAAGCCGTTGGTACGCCTGGGCTCCACGGCGGCGTGATGATCATCACGTCCGACGGGGTCGGGGCAACCTCGACCGCACACCCCTGCGTCCGGTCGCGACCGCGCCGAAGTGACACGTGCCAGTGCCGTCGGGCACGGGCCGGAAAGCCCGTCGCACACCTCTGCCCCGACGGAGAACAATGCCGGGCATGGGGACAGACATACACGGGTTCATCGAGTGCCGCTGGGATCGCTGGCTGGACGAAGACGACCGCAGCTGGGACGGGGCGATCGACCTCGGTCACCTCTACAACGGGCGCTCCTACGTCGCCTTCGGGGCCCTGTTCGGCGTGCGCGACACCACGTCCTTCCGACCGCTCGCCGACTGGCGCGGCCTACCCGCCGACGTGTCGCCGGAGGCCCTCGCCGGTTTCGAGTCCTGGAGCCCGGACTCGACCAGTGCGTCCTGGATCACCTGGGCGGAGCTGGTCGCCACGGACTGGGATGAGGTCGCCGACGAGGTGGATGAATGCGTCCATGAGTACCGCCTCGGGCCGGACGGGACCTGGGTGCTGCACGGACGGAACACCAGCCTCGACCGCTTTGCCGAGCTCGCCGGCCCCACCGATCCCCACGCCCTCCACCGGGCGGGCCGCACCTACCCCGAGGGCACCGAGTGGCCAGACGGCGATCGCCTCTTCCGCGTCGGACGCCTCCGACGGAAGCACGCCGTGCCCGACCGCGACTGGGGTGCCGTGTGGTCGGTCATGAGGACCCTGGCGGGCCTGCACGGCGACGAGGGTGTGCGCCTGGTCGTCTGGTTCGAGGGGTGAATGCGCCGGATCCGAGCTCGATGGCGGGCCTCGCATGCCAGTAGGGGCACCACCGGATCGGTGGCGCCCCTACTGAACCGGGCCTCGGCCCGCTTGGCGGTGGGTGTGGGATTTGAACCCACGGTGACTCGCGCCACGACGGTTTTCAAGACCGTTCCCTTAGGCCGCTCGGGCAACCCACCTGGCCGGTACAGAGTACCGGCCAGGTGGGGGTGGCGGGAGCGGCTCGAGGGGTCAGGACGTCTGGGCCTTGTCGTAGGCCGCCTTCGCCTCGTTGCCGAAGTACGGGCCGTACATCCGGTTCGGCAGGAAGTTGTATCCGAAGCTGTTCACCGAGACCTGGGTGCCCAGGCCCGTGGCCTCGTTGAAGTCCTGGAACCAGGGGCCGCCGCTGGAGCCGCCGGTCATGTTGCAGCCCAGGCCGTGGTCCTTGGTCAGCAGGAAGTCCTTGCTGCTGTTGCCGCTGCAGTAGACCAGCTTGGTGCCGTCGTACGGGGCCGCCGCGGGGAAGCCGAAGGAGTACATCTTCTTGTTGTATCCGCCGTTGAAGGCGATGCTCTGGGCCCCGACGGCCTGGCTGAGGGTCTGGCCGTTCAGCGGTGCGACGACGGCGAGGCCGACGTCCATGTTCATGTCCTCGCTCGCGGCCCACTGGTCGGTGGCGAAGGTCTTGGTGGCCGACCACTGGCCGTAGGGGGCGGAGCCGTTGTTGTAGGCGGGGACGAAGACCCAGTTCGTGTGCCAGGCCCCCTGGTACTTCACGCAGTGGCCGGCCGTGATGACCGTGCTGCCGTTGGCGCTGGTGACCGAGTCGCCGGAGCAGGACGCGGTCCGGTCGCCCATCGTGAAGAAGACCCGCCCCGAGGTCTTCACCACGGCGCCGCCGCCCGTCCAGGCACCGCCCGCCTGCGGGAACGCCGTGGGGGACGCCGCCGCCGTCGGGGCGATGGTGGTGGGGGTCGCCGACGTGGCGACCGGGGTGCGGGCCGCGCCGGGGACCGCCGTCACGTCCAGCGGGGCGGCGGCGCGCATCCGCTCGGCGGTCCAGAAACCGTCGGTGTGCTGTTGCCGGAAGGACGCGGGGGCGTCCGCGGCGATCGAGGCAGGGGCCGCCGTCAGGGCGCCCGCTACCAGGGCGCCGGCCGCGAGCAGGACGGACAAGGCCGTGCGATGACGATTCACGCATGACTCCTTCTGCCGTGCCCGGGCCGGGTGGCAAAACCGGGCAGGGTGGGGGTGAAGAGCGGTCGGTGCGGATCGGCTGTGCGCGGTTCGTGGTGCGTCGTACGTCGTGCGTCGTGCGGATTACCGGGCAGAGTGACACGGGTGCGTCGCAATGTCAGCGGGCAGTCGGAACGGTCGGTCGGTTCCGGCCAGGAAATGGCCAACTCCCCGTCGTTGCACCGTCATACGGTGAGCATCACGCCCGCGTACGAAACCCCTGCCACGACCACCCACGCCCCGAGCCCCAGCGCCGCGGCCCGCCCGCCGGTCCTGGCCAGCGTCGGCAGGTGCACCGCGCTTCCCAGGCCGAACAGAGCCGCCGCCAGCAGGGCCTCCTGGGCCGTGTGTGCCCACTCCAGCGCTACGTCGGGCAGTACCCCGGTGGCGCGCAGCGCGGCCGCGGCCAGGAACCCGAGGACGAACAGCGGCACCGGCGCCGGCCTGCGGCCCGAGGCGGTGCGCACCCCACGGCGCCGGGCCCGTACCGAGAAGGCGACGGCCGCCACCAGCGGGGCGAGCAGCGCCACGCGCATCAGCTTGACCAGTACCGCCTCGCCCAGGGCGGCGGGGCCCGCGGTCTGCGCGGTGGCCACGACCTGGCCGACGTCGTGGACCCCGGCGCCGACCCACCTCCCGAAAGCGGGGTCGGAGAGCCCCAACGGCCCCTGGAGGAGCGGCAGTATCCCTATGGCCAGCGTCCCGCAGAGGGTGACCAGGGCCACCGAGGCGGCCACGTCCTCCTCTTCGCTGCCGGACACCTCGCTCACCGCGCCGATCGCAGAGGCACCGCAGATCGAGTACCCGGTGGCGATCAGCAGCGGCTGATCGCCCGGCAGGCCCAGCCGGCGGCCCAGCCAGAGGGTGCCGAGGAAGGTGGCCGCGACCACGCCCACCACCATGGCCACCGTGGCCCAGCCCAGCCGGAGCACCTGGTCCAGCCCCAGGCCGAGGCCCAGCAGGACGATGCCCATCCGCATGAGCCGGCGGCCGGCCAGGGAGAGTCCCGGCCGTGCGGCCGCGCGTACGAACGTCCGCAGGACGGGCAGGTGCGCCACCGCGATGCCCAGCACCACCGCAGCGGTCAGCATCGGCACGGCGGGCACGAGGCGGTGAATGCACCAGGCGGTCAGGGCGCCGCCCGCGGCCATCGCCAACCCGGGCCATGGAGTGGGTGTTTCACGTGAAACATCCCGAGCCGCCGTGCTCTGCGGGCGGTGGAGGAGGGCCATCAGTCGACGGGGAGCGAGTAGACGCGACGGATGCTGGTGCCCAGCCGGGAGACGTCGGCGCCGTACACGTGCACCGATATCGCCTTGTCCGTACAGGAGTTGCGCACCTTGTGGATGTCGCCGGGCGGGGCGAACCCGCAGACGTCACCCTGGGCGTTGACCACGTCCTCGGTGGCCACCAGCCGGGCGGGACCGGTACCCGGCGCGAGCCGGAAACGGCGTTCGCTCTCCTCGCCCTGGTGCACCCCGGCCACGCACCAGGACACGTGGTCGTGGATGCAGGTCTCCTGGCCGGGCAGCCACACCAGCGCCACCACGGAGAAGCTGCCGTCGGACTCGGCGTGCAGGATGTGCTGCCGGTACCGCTCCGGGTCGCCTTCCCGCTGCGCCTCGGTCAGCAGGTCGGGGGCGCCCAGGTGCGGGGCGAGCCGTTCGCCCACCAGGTAGGCGGTGAGGTCGGGAGCCAGCCCCCGCTCCACGACGGTGCGGATCTCACTGACGAGGGCGGCCATCCTCGTGGTGGTACGGGCCGGCGTGGTGGTGGTCATATCGGCAGCGTGCTGCCGACCTTCCATCACGTCCAACGACAGTTATGACCTGAAATCCCAAGTACCGCTTATGGATTGCTCAGCAGCCGACGCGGTTCGCCGCCGCCTGCTTCAGCGCGTCGAGCACCACGGCCGTCGCCGGGATCCGCAGATGGTCGCGGTAGACGTACGCGGCGATGTGCCGGCGCGCGGCGGGCTGGAGGGCCCGCCCGCAGACCCGGCTCAGCGAGAGGGAGGGCAGCACGAGCGCGGGCATCATGGCCACGCCCAGTCCCTGTCCGACCATGCTCTGCACGACCAGGTTGTCGTCGGTGGCGAAGCGGATGTCGGGCACGAAGCCCAGCTCCGCGCACTCGTGCAACAGGTTCGCCCGGCAGCGCGGGCAGCCTGCGATCCACCGTTCCTCGGCGAGGTCGGCCAGGTGCACGGCACGTCGGCGGGCCAGCTGGTGCCCGGTCGGGAGCAGCACCGTCAGCTGGTCCTCCAGCAGCCTGACCTCGGCGACCTCCTCCGGGATCTCCTCGTGCAGGCCGGGATAGGTGAAGGCCAGGGTGATGTCGCACTCCCCGCGCTCCAGTCGGCGCAGCGACTCCGGGGGCTCGCCTTCCAGCAGTTCCACCTGTATGCCCGGATGGTCCTTGGCCAGGCCGCTGAGGGCCTCGGGGACGAGGGTGGCATTGGCGCTGGGGAAGCCGCACAGCCTGACCCGGCCGGTGCGCAGCCGGGCGTACGCCCGCAGCTGGGCCTCGGCGGCGGACAGGTTGCCGAGGATGGTCCCGGCGTGCCTGGACAGGGACTCCCCGGCCTCGGTCAGCTGCATCTTGCGGCCCACGCGGGTGAACAGCGGGGTGCCGACGGCGCGTTCGAGCGCCTTCATCTGCTGGGTGATGGCGGGCTGGGTGTATCCGAGCTCGCGGGCGGCGGCGGAGTACGACCCGGAGGCCACCACCGTGTGAAAGGTCCGTATGTGCCGAGAATCGAACACCAGCGAAGCATAAGCGGACATTGGAGGGGCCGTAGGCGAAATCCCGCCTACGGCCCCTCGACATCTGGCCGCCGCCGCGGCCGGTGGTGCTCGGGTGCTGCTACTTGTCGCCGATCCGCGAGCCGAGCGTGATGTCGACCGTGGTCGGCTTGCCGCCGCGCAGGTAGGTCAGCTTCACGGTGTCGCCGGGCTTGTACGTCCAGATCATGCTGATCAGGGTCGGGCCGCTGTCGACCGGCTTGCCACCGAACTCGGTGATGACGTCCCCGGGCTTGAGGCCCGCCTTACCGGCCGGGCCGTTCGGGTCGACGAGTTCGCTGGCGGCCGCGCCCTGCTCGGAGATCTTGGCGCCCTCGGACTTGGCCTGGAGGTCGACCGAGACCGAGATCACCGGGTAGACCGGCTTGCCCGTCTTGATCAGCGATTCCGCGACGTTCTTCGCCTGGTTGATCGGGATGGCGAAGCCGAGGCCGATGGAACCGGCCTGGCCGCCGCCGAAGCCGCCGTTGCCCGCAGACTGGATCGCGGAGTTGATGCCGATGACCGCGCCGCGGCCGTCGAGCAGCGGACCGCCCGAGTTGCCCGGGTTGATCGAGGCGTCCGTCTGGAGGGCGCTCATGTAGGAGTTCTTGCTGCCGCTGCCGTCTCCGGAGGCGACCGGGCGGTTCTTGGCGCTCACGATGCCGGTGGTGACCGTGTTGGACAGGCCGAACGGGGCGCCGATCGCGATGGTCGAGTCGCCGACCGCGACCTTGTCGGAGTCGCCGAGGGGCAGCGGCTTGAGGCCGGCCGGCGGGGTCTTCAGCTTGAGGACGGCGACGTCGTAGCCCTGGGCACGGCCCACGACCTCGGCGTCGTACCGCTTGCCGTCGGAGAACGTCGCGAAGAGCTTGCCGCCGTTCGCGGCGGAGGCCACGACGTGGTTGTTGGTGAGGATGTGGCCCTGCTGGTCATAGACGAACCCGGTGCCGGTGCCGCCCTCGCCGTCGCCGGCCGAGGCCTCGATGGTGACCACGCTGGGCAGGGCGCCCGCGGCCAGACCGGCGATGGAGCCGGCCTCGCGCTTGATGTCCTTGGGGGTGTTCGCGGCGCTGATCGTGGTGGAGCCGGTGCCGTTGTTGCTGCGCTCGGCGGCCCAGTAGCCGACGCTGCCGCCGATGCCGCCCGCGAGGAGGGCCGCCACGAGCACGGCCGCGATCAGGCCGCCCCTGCCCTTCGGCTTGGGCGCGGGAGCCCCGTCGGCGGTCAGCGGGGCGCCCCAGACGCCGCCGCCGTGGCCGCCCGCTCCGTACGCCGGCACCGTGGGCGGCGGGGGCGGCCAGCCCTCGGCTCCGTGCGCGGCCGGGGCGGGGCCCTGGCCATAGGCCTCGGGCGCCTGTGCGGGAGCCTGACCGTAGGCCGGAGGCGCCTGCGCGGGCGGAATCTGCTGGGTGGGCTCGGTGCCGGGCGCCGGGGTCGGCGGCAGCGGCTGGGTCACCGGCTCGCCGACGGCGGGCGCGGGGGCCGCATCCTGCGTCTCGGAGGCCGGAGCAGGGGGTACGGACGGGGCCGCGGGAGGTTTCGGGGCCGCGGTGCCCTCGTTCTCGGTGCTCACAGCGCTCTCTCCTCGTCACACACGGCTTCGGACAATTCTCTGGCGATGTCGGTCCGACTGAACGTTCGACGTGCCGCACAAGTTCCTGGGCAAAGCCTTTCCCATGACCCGTCAGAGCACTGTAAGCCGGACCTGTGCATCTCTCCCCATTCTTTATATCCGACATTTCGGATGCACTCTCGGGGCTGACCCCGACACCCGGGCACCTCTCGGTGGCACCATGACCCGGTGACCCACGCAATGCCGCGCACCATCCAGGTCGTCGCTCACCGCGGCGCCTCGGAGGATGCCCCCGAGCACACCCTGGCCGCCTACCGCAAGGCCATCGAGGACGGCGCCGACGGCCTCGAGTGCGATGTCCGGCTGACCGCGGACGGCCATCTGGTCCTGGTCCACGACCGCCGCGTGAACCGCACTTCGAACGGCCGCGGCGCGGTCTCCGCCCTGGAGCTGGCCGATCTCGCCGCCCTCGACTTCGGCTCCTGGAAGGACCGTGAGGAGTCCCCCGACTGGGATGCGGACCCCGAGCGCACCTCCGTCCTCACCCTGGAGCGCCTGCTGGAGCTGGTCTCCGACGCCGGGCGGCCGGTGCAGCTCGCCATCGAGACGAAGCATCCGACCCGCTGGGCCGGACAGGTGGAGGAGCGCCTCCTCGCCCTCCTGGGGCGCTTCGGCCTGGACGCCCCGCCCGCCGAGGGACCGCACCCGGTGCGCATCATGAGCTTCTCCGCGCGCTCCCTGCACCGGATCCGGGCGGCCGCGCCGACGATCCCGACCGTGTACCTGATGCAGTTCATCTCGCCCCGGATGCGGGACGGGCGACTGCCCGCCGGCGTGACGATCGCCGGACCCGGAATGCGGATCGTGCGCAACCATCCCGCCTTCATCCACAAGCTCCAGGGTGCGGGCCACTCCGTGCACGTATGGACAGTGAACGAACCCGAAGACGTTCAGCTCTGCGCTGATCTGGGCGTGGAAGCAATCATCACGAACAGACCACGCCAAGTTCTGTCCCAACTCGGGCGCTGAAGTCCCTTTTTGCACACCCGCCACCCCCAACCCGTTCGTTACAGGGTGTGCTCCGGCGCATCCGCTCCGCATTCGGTCGGTATGAATGCGTCAGAGGGGCCCGCTTCGGGCCGCTTCGACGGTTTCCGGTCCAGGCCATTGGGGCATCCAGACCATGCGTGGGGCTAAGGAGGTTGCGGGGGTGGCGTTGGTGGTGGCACAAGAAGTGCCCACGTCGTCGTGCATGGACGTACGCCATGGTCCTGCGGGCGTGGGCGAGGCGCGACACCGGATGCGCGAGCAACTGCGCATCAGCGGGGTGCCCGAATCGGTCGTGGACGATGCCGTACTGATTCTTTCCGAACTGCTCAGCAACGCCTGTCGACACGGCAGGCCGCTCAGCTCTCGGGAAGTCGGGGACGGGGAGATACGCGCGGCATGGCGCGTCGACAGAGCGGGACGACTGACGGTCGAGGTCACGGACGGAGGCGGGCCCACCCGCCCGGTTCCCGCCACGCCCTCGGTCACCGCACGGGGCGGCCGGGGGCTGAACATCATCAGCGCCCTGGCCCAGGACTGGGGTGTCCGGGACGGAGCGGCGGGTGAGGTCACCGTGTGGGTGATCGTTGCCTGTGGGCCCCGGCACGATGATTTCGCTACGCGCGTTGCGCCCCCGGCGATCGACTTCAGTACGGCGTTCGGCGACCTCGATCCCTGAACCGGGGATCCCCGGACGCGCGACCGCTTGACCGACACGACCGACACGACCGACACGAGAGCAAGGCAGCACGACACACAGCAGTACCGGTCATCCGCACAGGCGGCCGTCCGGGAGCGCACGCCGACCGTGCTCCCGGCCGCACCCAACCGGTTCCGGCGGTACGAACGGCTAGGCTCGCGCCCAGACACGACGCCGTACCGCCGCAACCGGGAGACACGCACGATGGCCAAGAAGCGCCCCGCAGCCAAGACTGCAAAGCCGCAGCTCAACAACGGTGAGATCCCCGTCGTGGGCGCCCGCGAGCCCTGTCCCTGCGGATCCGGCCGCCGCTACAAGGCCTGCCACGGCGCAGCCGCCGCGCACGCCGTCACCGAGCACGTGCGGCGCCCCTTCGAAGGACTGCCGGGCGAGTGCGACTGGGTCGCGCTGCGCGAACTGGTGCCCGCCGCCACCGTCCCGCTGTCCCTCAAGGGCGGCCTGCCCGAGGGCGTCCCCTCCGTCACGCTGGTGACCGTACTGCCCATGGCGTGGCCGGCGCTGCGGCGTGAGGACGGGTCCGTCCTGCTCGGCCTGCAGAACGAATCGTCCTCCGGGGACCTCGGCCGGGACATGGCCGACACCCTGGAGCGTGCCCTCGTGGCGGAGCCCGGTACGCCGGTCGCCGCCCGCCGGGTTCCCGCCGAGGGTCCCCGACTTCAGGATCTCCTGGACACCGACGGCGGTTTCGAGCCGGTTGTGCACACCGGGTTCGAATTCTGGATTCCGGAATCCGAGAGCGCTCAGAACTCCTCGCCGGAGATCGCCGCCTCGCTGGAGCGCGCCAACGCGGCCGCCATTCCCACCGTCAAGCTGACCGGCGTGGACGCCGCCTACTGGTGCGAGACGCCGGACAAGAACCACCTGCGCTGGGTCATGCCGCACCCCGAGGAGAAGTTGCTCGACGCCCTCGCGCGGCTGCACGCGGCCGGGACGTCCTCGCTCGGCGAGGGCACGAAGCTCGTCGGCTCCTTCCGCGCCCACGGCCTGATGGTTCCCGTCTGGGACCTGCCCACCGGGGTCACGGCCGACGACGTCGAGAAGCCCGCGGCGGAGTTCGCCGAGCGGCTGGCCGGGGCTCTGGCCACGGACACCCCGCTGACCACGGAGGAGCGCCGGGCCCGCGGCGGGCTCACCAACCGCCAGGTGACGCTCAGCTGACCGAGCGCCCGCGGGAGAGCCGGTGACCGGAGTCACAACTCCCGCTAATCGTCTGCAAATCGGTGTCTGAATATCGGAGATCGAATTTGCGAACAGGCGATCTCTTGTTACCGTTCTTGTAGCCCGGTCGCTGGTGCATCCCCCGTCGCCAGCGACCGGGCCCTTGTTTTTCGGGGTGCGATCAACCGTCACCCGGTACCGGTGAGTTGCTCCCGGACCTCAGGAGCAGTTCCCCTTCATCATCCGGAACTGCAAACTCCGCTACGGCCGAGTAGCTCTCCGGATCGCCTGCCGAGGCCTCCTTCGGCGTCTCGCACAGACCCGGTTCGTCGCCCGCGCCCACCGCGCAACGGATCTGGACCGTGCGCCCGGCCGGACCCATCAACGTCAGCACGGCGTCCAGTGCCCGACCGCTGGTGTTCCGGTAGTAACTCCGGCCCCATGTCCGGCCTTCACCGATCAGCACGCAGGTCTGCGCCTCCACCCCGTGCGGCGAGGACAGTTCGGGGCCGCAGCGGGAATCCGTGCGGGGCTGTTCGGCCGGGCCGGGCTGCTGCGGGCCGGCCTTCGGCGCCGAGCGCGCGGGCACTGCGGGGGCTGTGCGCGAGGAGCCCGAAAGCCCGAGCGCCGAGAACAGGCCGCCGCCTTTCCCGTCGTCCTGACCGGCAAAATCCGACCCGGCGATCGCCCCGGCGAGCGGGAGCGACAAGATGATCAACACACCGGCGCCGATACCGATCAGGCGGAGATTCATTCGCCGAAGATAGCGAGGAGGGAATGGGCCACGGAGATCCCCGCGCCCAATTCCCTTGGAAACTCGTCCCGCAGACACCCGTACGAGTGATCCTCACAGGCCCGGCAGGTCAGTACGCGAGCCTGCTGCCGCCGCCCGACGCACCGCTGCTGGCCTCGACCAGCGCGTCCACGACCGCCTCGATCTCGGGCAGCCAGAGGTTTCCCGGCCGCGCCTGCACAGGCGACAACTGCGCCTGTGCAGGCGCCGACCGTGCCCGCGGCCGCTGCGCCGCCGACTGCGCCCGGGGCTCCCGTTCCCAGCGCACCTGCCCACCGCTGGACGCGGCGGACGGCGGCAGCAACAGGTATCCGCCCTCGCCGTGGAAGCGCAGGGAGGAGGGCACATGGTCCTTCGCGTACAGGAGTTCGCCGAGCCGCTCCAGCGAGTAGGGCGCCACCAGCAGCGCCCAGCGGGTGGGCGTGGCCACGACCGGACCGAGCCGCATGCCTTGCGCGTCCAGCCGTACGAGAGCGCGCGCGGCCGCGCCGGCCGGCAGGCTCACCGCGCACGGGGCGGTCCCGCCGGTGGCCATCAGGACGGGGGCGGCGGGCCGGTTGGTCCACCACCAGGTCACCATCCGGGGGTCGGTCGTGGCGGCGAGCAGTCCGGGATCGAAGGGATGCGCGCCGGGGACGGCGCAGTCGGGGTCGGGGCAGGCGCATCGCTTGCCGTCGGTGCCGGACCGGCCGACGCCGGGCAGGACGGGCCACTGCCAGGTGGTGGCGCAGACGAGCGCCGCGTCGAGGAGAGCTGCCGGGCCACCGCTCTGTTCCGGGTCGGGGCGCAGGGATTGAAAGCGATCGCGGAGCCGCTGGAGACGCCTTCCGAGGATCTCGCGCATGTGCGCTCGTTCCTTTCCGTTGAACGCCGAGGGCCACATCACACCGTGCAACCGGTGTCTCACCACACGTACAGGTTTCGCGTCACTGTCCGCCAGAGGCAGGTTCGCACGGTTCGTGCAGTCTTCTTACAGGTCCATCAAACGTCCCGCGGGGGTGGAGTGCGACCCGCGCCGGCCACCGAGACCGGCGGCCGCCGCTAAGGACGACGGCCCGCACTGGGTGGTTCCCGGCGGCGCCAACTGGCCTCGTGCATCACCGAGTACGTACCCGAGGCCCCTGCGGAGCCCGCTCAGTCGATCGCAAAAACCGATCGCTTCCAGCTTTTTCCGGCCAAGTTCTAGCCTTGGCTCGACAGTGAGTTGCGGTCCCACGGACACCAGGATTCCCACCTGGGCAATGCTGGACATGCATCCATGTGTGCGTGTAGATGTGGATTCCTTGATGGCGGCGCAGCACGATCTGGGGGTTTGCGATGCTATTCGGCGAATCGCACCAGGTGGAAAGGCGGACGCCATGAGCGCCCCGCATCTGCCGAAAGTGGCTGGAATCGATCCAGCAGCAACCGCGTCGCCGCACACTGCGGCGCCCGCGCCCGCCCGGACCACCCCCGCACCGGCCCCTCCGCCCGGCGGCACGGGCAGTGTCATCCAGGACCGGCTGGCGGGCATGGTCTCGGACCTCACCACCCTGCACGAGCTCACCGAGCGCATCGCCCGCGCCACTGACCTCGACACCTCGCTGCGCGAATTCCTGCGCGCCGGAGCCGCGCTGGTCGGCGCCCGCCGCGGCCTGGTCGTCCTGGAACCCTCCGACGGACTCGGCCCGACCAGCACGATCGGCCTCGGGCTCGGCCACGCGGAGCTCGGCCACATCGAGACCGTGCCGCGCAGCGCCACCTCCTACGGGCGGATCCTCGACGGTCTGCCCGACGCCCAGGGCGGTTCCGATTTCCTTCCCGAACCGGGCGCGCCCGCCGGAGCCGGGGGTTTCGCCGCCCCCGTGGACCCCCGCCACCGTGAGGTCGCCGCCCGGCTCGGCTACGCCGCGAGCTACGCGCTCCCCCTCACCGCCGAGGCCACCGGCCGGCTCGGGGCGGCCGTCTGGCTCTACGACGAGCAGGCCGAGCCGAGCGACCGCCAGCGCGACCTCGCCGGCCTGTACGTGCGGCACGCCGCCGAGCACCTGGCCCGGATGCTGGAGGTGGAGCGCTCCCGCTCGCACCTGGCCACCGTCTCCGAGGAACTGCTGCCGAGCCGGCTCCCCCGGATCCCCGGGGTCCAGCTCGCGGCCCGCCACCACACGGGGCCCCTCGGCGGGGGCGACTGGTACGACGCGCTGCCGCTGCCCGAGGGCGCCCTGGGGCTGGCCGTCGGCTCCGTCACCGGATCCGGCCCGAGCGCCGTCGCCGCGATGGGGCGGCTGCGCGCCTCGCTGCGTGCCTACGCCGTCATGGAGGGCGAGGACCCCGTAGCGGTCCTCTCCGACCTGGAGCTGCTGCTGCGCCTCACCGAGCCCGCCCGCGCCGCCACCGCGCTCTTCGCCTACTGCGAGCCCGCCGGGGGGCCGCAGTCCGGCAGCCAGGGCAACAAGATCATCCTGGCCGGTGCCGGGCACACCCCGCCGCTGCTGATCGGCGAGGACCGCACCGAGTACGTGGAAACCTCGCTCTCCGCGCCCCTGGGCATGCTGTCCTGCTGGGAGGCGCCGAGCGTGGAGATCGAACCTGCACCCGGAGAAACGGTGCTTCTCTACACCGACGGGCTGCTGCACCACACCGGCGACCCGATGGACCGGGCCTACGCCCGGCTGCACGCCGCGGCCGCGGGGGTCCCCCGCGGCGTCCGTGAGGACCCGGCGGCCCTCTGCGAACACATCCTGCGGACCGTGCTGCCCGGCGGGGAGCCGACCGAGGCCCCCGAGGACATCGTGCTGCTCGCGGCCCGGTTCGAATGAGGCGCGGAGCCCGTTCCGAATCGTGACGGATTCCACGATTCGGAACGGCTCTCTACGCACACGCATACGATGGATGCGGTCCACACCCAGGTCCGTACCGTCGTAGCTGAGGAGAAGACGTGGCTGACGAGCTCACCCCGGAGACCCCGGAAGAAGAGCAGCCCAAGAAGACGCACAAGCAGCGCAAGAACGGTCTGTACCCGGGCGTCAGCGACGAACTCGCGGAGAACATGCGCGGCGGCTGGGCCGACACCGAGCTGCACGGTCTGGAGCCCATCGCCCAGGCCGCCCACACCCTCGCCCGCCGCGACGCGCTGTCCCGGCGCTTCCCGGGCGAGCGCCTCGTCATCCCCGCGGGCCGTCTGAAGACCCGCTCGAACGACACCGAGTACCCCTTCCGGGCCTCGACCGAGTACGCGTACCTCACCGGCGACCAGACCGAGAACGGCGTCCTGGTCCTGGAACCCAGCGGGGCGACCGGTCACACCGCGACGATCTACCTGCTGCCGCGTTCCGACCGGGAGAACGGCGAGTTCTGGCTGTCCGGGCAGGGCGAGCTGTGGGTCGGCCGCCGGCACTCCCTCGCCGAGGCCGAGCAGCTCCTGGGCATCCCCGCGCAGGACGTCCGCAAGCTCGCCGAGTCCCTCACCGAGGCCGAGGGCCCGGTCCGCGCCGTGCGCGGCCACGACGCGGTGATCGAGTCCGCCCTCACCGACAAGGTGACCAAGGAGCGCGACGAGGAACTGCGCGTCTACCTCTCCGAGGCCCGCGCCGTGAAGGACGCGTTCGAGATCGGCGAGCTGCAGAAGGCCGTCGACTCCACCGTCCGCGGCTTCGAGGACGTCGTGAAGGTCCTGGACAAGGCCGAGGCCACGTCCGAGCGCTACATCGAGGGCACCTTCTTCCTGCGCGCCCGGGTCGAGGGCAACGACGTCGGCTACGGCTCCATCTGCGCCGCCGGCCCGCACGCCTGCACCCTGCACTGGGTCCGCAACGACGGCGACGTCCGCTCCGGCGACCTGCTGCTGCTCGACGCCGGTGTGGAGACCCACTCCCTCTACACCGCGGACGTCACGCGCACGCTGCCGATCAACGGCACGTACACCGACATCCAGCGCAAGATCTACGACGCGGTTTACGAGTCCCAGGAAGCCGGCATCGCCGCGGTGAAGCCGGGCGCGAAGTTCCGCGACTTCCACGACGCCTCCCAGCACGTGCTGGCCGAGAAGCTCGTCGAGTGGGGCCTGCTGGAGGGCCCGGTCGAGCGCGTCCTGGAGCTGGGCCTGCAGCGCCGCTGGACCCTGCACGGCACCGGCCACATGCTCGGCATGGACGTCCACGACTGCGCCGCCGCGCGCACCGAGGCCTACGTCGACGGCACGCTGGAGCCGGGCATGTGCCTGACCGTGGAGCCGGGTCTGTACTTCCAGGCCGACGACCTGACCGTGCCCGAGGAATACCGCGGCATCGGCGTCCGGATCGAGGACGACATCCTCGTCACGGAGGACGGCAACCGGAACCTGTCCGCCGGGCTGCCACGCGCCTCGGCCGACGTCGAGGCCTGGATGGCGCGCCTGAAGGGCTGACGCCTGCACGTCGCGTATCGGTGGGCGGGATTCCTTGCACGGGGTCCCGCCCATCGGCGTTCCCGGGAACGCCTAGGAGACCTTCAGCAGCGCGTCGTCGCGCCACTTGAGGATCTTGTCGAAGCTCACCACCGCGCCGCGGCCCGGCCGGTTGCGGAAGCGGACGTGGTCGGCGAGTTCGGCGATCAGGTGCAGGCCCCGGCCGTGTTCGGCCAGGGAGGGTCTGCGGCGGCCCACCGTCGCGGGCGGGAACCCGGGACCGGAATCGGTCACCTCGATGCGGCAGCAGTCCCCGTCCAGATAGGCCGTGACGTGGTACGCCTCGGTATCGTCCGGGATTTCGCCACCCCCGCCGTGCTCCACCGCGTTCGCACACGCCTCGCTCAGCGCCACCGAGAGATCGAAGGAGATGTCCGGGTCCACCCCCGCGGTCTCCATCGTCCCCAGCAGCAGTCGCCTGGCGAGCGGCACGCTCGCGGCTTCGCGCCTCAAGTGGAGAGACCACCAGATGCTCATACGGTTACCTATTGCCGCCCGCGAGGGGACGTAAGCGCCCTGCGGCCGTCCGAGACCTCAATACGCCCGTCCGGCCGATGCGGCCCGCCCGGGGAGCGGTGTACGCGGCCGTCCGGGGCGGGTCCGGACGGTCCTCGCACAGAGGACTCATACGGACCTTCCGGACCTGCCGTATGAAGGGCCTAAGCGCAGTGCGATGATGGCCCGGCCATGTCTGACCCCCATGCGACGCACGCCGGAGCCGGCCTCCGGCTGATCCGGGCCGCGGTGTTCACCGCGGTCTGTGTCGTGCTGTCCGCGACCGGACACGCACTGGCGTCCTGCGCCACCGTGCCCTGGTGGTCCCTCTGTCTCGGCTTCCTCGCCGTCTTCGCGGTCGCCGCCCCGCTCGCGGGCCGTCGGCGGTCACTGCCCGGCATCGCCGCCGGGCTCGCCGCCGGACAACTCGGCCTGCACGCGATGTTCGGCCTCGGCCAGCACAGCGCCGCGGCGGCGCAGGCACCGGCCGGCTCCGCCGACGCCTCGCTCTCCGAGCTCGCCGCGCGGCTGGTGTGCGGGGACGACTCCGTACCGCTCAGCCCGGCCGACGCCCGGCGGATCCTGGAGGCCGCGGGCCTGGACCCGGCCGCCCTGGCCGAGCAGGCGTCACAGGCCGGTCAGGTCGTGGCTCAGGGGCACGGCGCGCACGCGCACGTGGCCCAGGCCGTCACCTCGGCGCCCGCGACCGGCCTGTTCAGCCCGGCCATGCTGGCCGGGCACCTGCTGGCGGCACTCGCCGCGGGCTGGCTGCTCGGCCGCGGCGACGCCGCGCTCTTCCGGCTGGTCGAGCTGTCCCGTCGCTCCGCCGAAGCCGCCCCGATCCGTCCGCTGCGCGCCGCGCTGGCCTTCGTACGCGCCCTCGGCGCCGGGCTCCCGGGCTCGGCCACCCGTACCCCGCAGGGCCCGCGGACCGGTTCCGACCCCGCTCCCCGCACAGGGCGGGAAGCACTCCAGCACACGGTGATCCGGCGCGGACCACCCGTGGCACTCGCCCTCGCAGCCTGACGCGGCACCCTTCCTTCCCGGACACAGAGCGGGATACCGGTGCCGCGAACTCCGCGCGCGCCCGTGCGCGGAGCCACCGCCACCACTGCTTCCGTGGAGTGTTCCTGCCATGAAGACCTCTCGCGTCTCCATCGCCGCCGCCATCGCCGCCGGTTCCGTCCTCGTCCTCTCGGGCCCCGCCTTCGCCCACGTCGGCGTGCAGCCCGCGGGCGAGGCGGCCAAGGGCGGCTACGCGACGATCAACTTCAAGGTCCCCAACGAGCGGGACAACGCGTCGACCACCCAGCTGGAGGTCAACTTCCCGACCGACCAGCCGCTCAGCTCCGTGATGCCGCAGGACGTCCCCGGCTGGACCGTGAAGGTCGAGACGAGCGACCTCGCCACGCCGCTGACCGTGCACGGCAAGCAGATCACCAAGGCCGTCACCAAGGTGACCTGGTCCGGCGGCAAGATCGAGCCCGGGAAGTTCCAGCAGTTCCCGCTCTCCGTGGGCAAGCTGCCCGAGAGCGCCGACCAGATGGTCTTCAAGTCCATCCAGACGTACGACAACGGCGAGGTCGTCCGCTGGATCGAGGAGGCCAAGGAGGGCGCCGCGGAGCCGCAGAACCCCGCGCCCGTCCTGAAGCTGACCGCCCCCAAGGGCGACGACCACCACGGCAGCGGTGCGAAGGCCGACGAGCCGAAGAACGCCGACAAGGCCGCCGAGCACGGCCACGACGAGGCCGCCGCCGAGCACGGCTCCGACACCACCGCGCGCGTCCTCGGCATCGCCGGCATCGTCGTCGGACTCGGCGGTGTCGCCTTCGGCATCGCCTCGCGCCGCCGCTCCGCCTGATCCGCCGCGCCCATGGGCGCTGTCGTTCCCAAACGTCCGTAGCATCCCCGATCCCAGGGACATTTCTTCATGCGCACCACACGTGTGACGGTCGCCGCGCTGCTCGCGGCGGCCGCACTCACCCTCACCGCCTGCGGCGGCGAGCCCGCCAAGACCGGCGGAGTCACCCAGATCTCCGGCGGTCAGAACAACACCAAGGCCTCGACCCTCCTGGACCGCCCCTTCACCAAGCCGGAACTCGTCCTCACGGACACCACCGGCAACCCGTGGAACCTGCGTGAGCAGACCAAGGGCAAGCCGACCCTCATCTACTTCGGGTACACCAACTGCCCCGACGTGTGCCCGCTGACGATGAGCAACATCGCCGTCGCCAAGAAGGCACTCCCCAAGGCCGACCAGGACAACCTCCGGGTCGTCTTCGTCACCACCGACCCCGAGAGGGACACTCCCGAGTCCCTCGGCGCGTGGCTCAAGTCGCAGGACCCGTCCTTCATCGGACTCACCGGGGACTTCGCGACCATCCAGGCCGCCGCACGCACGCTCGGCATCGGCATCGAGGCCGCCACGAAGGGGGCCGACGGCAAGGTCGTCTCCATGCACGGCGCGCAGGTCATCGCGTTCTCGCCCAAGACCGACGAGGGGTACGTCCTCTACGGCGAGAGCACCACCGTCGACGACTACACCAAGGACCTGCCGAAGCTCATCAAGGGGGAGAACCCGTGAACGCCCGCACCACCCGCACTCTCGCCGCCGCCCTCTCCCTGACGGCAGCGCTCGCCATATCCGGCTGTGCCGGGAAGGCCGAGCCGAAGATGACCGTGAGCGGCGCGTTCATGCCCCAGCCCGTGAACGACAAGATGGCCGGCGGGTTCATGGTCATCAAGAACGGCTCCGGGACCGCCGACAAGCTCACCGGCGTCACCTCCTCGCTCTCCGACGATCTCCAGATCCACGAGACCAAGGACCAGAAGATGCAGCAGGTCCAGTCGATGGACGTGCCGGCGAACGGCGAGCTCCGGCTGGAGCGCGGCGGCAACCACATCATGTTCATGGGGCTCAAGAGCACTCCCAAGGTCGGCGAGAAGGTCACCGTCGAGCTCCGTTTCGAGAAGGCCGCTCCGGTCAAGGTCGAGCTGGACGTGAAGGACCGGACCTACAACGCCCAGACTCCGACAGCTGCGTCCGGCAACCACCACTGACGGACCGAGGAGCTGACCCGCCATGACGGCCACCGCCCCCGCCCCCTCCACGGCTCGCGCCACGGCATTGCTGCCGCGGCTCGCGCTGGTCCTCGCAGCCCTGCTGGCAACCCTGTTCACCGCGGCCTCACCGGCCACGGCGCACGCCGCACTCACCGCGAGCGACCCCAAGGACGGGGCGGTGGTCGCCACGGCGCCCGCCCAGGTCACGCTCTCCTTCTCGGAGCAGGTCGCCATGGGGGACGACTCGGTCCGCGTGCTCGACCCCCAGGGCAGACGCGTGGACACCGGTGAACTGCGCGACATGTGCAGCGGGAACACCGTCCGCTACGGCACCGCACTGCACACCGGACTGCCGAACGGCACCTATACCGTCGCCTGGCAGGCCGTCTCGGCCGACAGCCATCCGATCTCCGGCGCCTTCACCTTCTCCATCGGCGCGCCCTCGGCCACCGATGTCACCCTGCCCACCGCACAGGCGGGCGGCGGGCCCGTGGGTATCGCGTACGGGATCGCCCGCTACGCCGCCTACGCCGGGTTCACCGTCCTCGTGGGCGGGGCCGCCTTCATCCTGCTGTGCTGGCGCAGGGGTGCCGCCGAACGGCCGTTCCAGAAGCTCGTCGTGCGCGCCTGGGTCACCCTGACCGCCGCCACCCTCGCCATGCTGGTGCTGCGGACCCCGTACACGGGGTCCGGCGACTTCTCCGACGTCTTCGATCTCGACGGGCTCCGGGCCGTCCTGCAGACCAAGACCGGCGCCTCGCTCGTCTCCAGGCTGCTCCTGCTGGGCGCGGCCGCCCTGTTCGTCGCGGTCCTCTTCGGCGTCTACGCGCGCCGTGTGGCGGGCCTGGAACCCGATGACGCCGACCGGGCCGAGGGGGAGGCGGACGGGTCCGGCCAGGCCGGGATTCCGGACGACACCAGCGATCTCACCTTCGGGCTGGCCATCGGCGGCGCCGTCGTGGCCGGCGGCATCGCCGCCACCTGGGCCCTCTCGGAGCATGCCTCCACCGGGATCCAGCCCGGTATCGCCATGCCCGCCGACATCCTGCACCTGATGGCGGTCGCGACCTGGCTCGGCGGTCTCGCCGCGCTGCTCGTCGCCCTACACAAGGTCCCCGGGATCGAGCGCGCGGCCGTCCAGCGCTTCTCCCGGGTCGCCTTCGTCAGCGTCGTGGTGCTCGCCGTCACCGGTGTCTACCAGTCCTGGCGCCAGCTCGGCAGCTGGTCCGCCCTCACCGGAACCGACTACGGGCAGCTGCTGCTCCTGAAGGTCGGCCTGGTCGCCGTCCTCCTCGGCATCGCCTACGTGTCCCGCAAGTGGACCGCGCGGCTCGCCGATGCCTCCGCGGAGTCCGCGACCGCCGCAGCCGTCGCCGGCTCCGTCGGGCAGACCCCGGAGGATGTTTCACGTGAAACGCGCTCCGGCACCGTCTCGGAAGACACTGGTGTTTCACGTGAAACAGAGCCGGTGCCCGCTCCCGTTCCCGCGGATCCGCAGCGCGCCGCCCAGCTCGCCCGGCAGCGTGCCGCACGCGAGAGCGCGCTGGAGAAGCGCGTGCGGGACGCGGACCCTGACCGCGCCGGCCTGCGCCGTTCCGTCCTCGCCGAGGCGGCCATCGCCGTGATCCTGCTCGCCGTCACCACCGTGCTCACCAGCACCGAGCCCGGGCGAACCGTGGAGCGGGAGTCGGGCCGCGGTTCCACGGCCACCGCCGTCCCCGACCGGGCTGTCAAGATCACCTTGCCCTTCGACACCGGCGGCCCGAACGGCAAGGGCTCCGTCCGGCTCGAACTCGACCCGGGACGGGTCGGGGCGAACACGCTGCACCTCTGGGCGGACTCCGCCGACGGCGCCCCCTTCGACCTCCCCGAGATCAAGGTCGCCTTCACCCTTCCCGCCAAGGACATCGGCCCGCTGCCGCTCGTCCCCGAGCAGGCGGCCCCCGGACACTGGACCGCCTCCGGCGTCCAGCTGCCGCTCGCCGGTGAGTGGCGCATCGACGTGACCGTCCGTACCTCCGACATCGACCAGACCACCGTCCAGAAGACCGTGAAGATCGGCTGACCAGCGTGACCGAGAGCAACCCCGACATCCAGATCTCCCGGCGCAGGCTGCTGGGTACCGTCGGCGCCGCAGGCGCCGTCGGTATCGCCCTCGGAGCCACGGGCGGCGCCCTGGCGCATTCCGCGCTGGACGACTCCGGAAACGGCTCCTCCCCCGGCGCGGCCGGCGGTCCGGCCTCCCTGGGCGCCACCCAGGTGGCCTTCCACGGAGGCCACCAGGCCGGCATCACCACCCCGCTGCAGGCGAAGGGACACCTCGTCGCCTTCGACCTCACCGCCGGGGCGGGCCGCACGGAGGCCGCCGCGCTGCTGCGGCGCTGGTCCGACACCGCCCGGCGGCTGATGGCGGGCGAGCCGTCCTCGGCCTCCGACACGGGGATCGCCCTGGACGCCGGTCCGTCCTCCCTCACGGTCACCTTCGGCTTCGGCCACTCCTTCTTCGAGCGCACCGGCCTCACCGCCCGCCGCCCCGCCGCCCTCGACCCGCTCCCGGACTTCTCCTCGGACCGGCTCGACGCCCAGCGCAGCAACGGCGACCTGTGGGTCCAGATCGGCGCGGACGACGGCCTCGTCGCCTTCCATGCCCTGCGTGCGCTGCAGAAGGACGCCGGGGAGGCCGCCCGCATCCGCTGGCAGATGAACGGTTTCAACCGGTCTCCCGGCGCCACCAGGACCCCGATGACCGCCCGCAACCTGATGGGCCAGGTGGACGGCACCGGCAACCCGAAGCCCTCGGAGCCCGACTTCGACAAGCGGATCTTCGTGCCCGACGCGGGCCCCGGACCCGCCGAGCACGCCTGGATGGCCGGGGGCTCGTACGCCGTCGTCCGGCGCATCCGCATGCTCCTCGACGACTGGGACAAGCAGTCGCTCGCCCAGCAGGAGCAGGTCATCGGCCGGACCAAGGCCACCGGCGCCCCGCTGACAGGCGGCGGCGAGACCACGGAGATGGAGCTCGACAAGATCGGGGCCGACGGCAAGCCCGTCATCCCGTCCAACGCGCACGCCCGGATCTCCGCCCCGGAGCAGAACGGCGGTGCCGCCATGCTGCGGCGGCCCTTCTCCTTCCACGACGGGATCGGCCCTGACGGCGCTCCCGACGCCGGGCTCCTCTTCGTCTGCTGGCAGGCCGATCCGTTGCGCGGATTCGTACCCGTACAGCGCAAGCTCGACCGCGGCGACGCACTGTCGGCGTTCATCCGGCACGAGTCCAGTGGCCTGTACGCGGTTCCGCCCGGGCCCCGCAGTGGCGAGTACGTGGGTCAGCGGCTGCTCGAAGGATGAACAGCAACCCGGTGGGCAGCACCCCGGCATTAGGCTGATCGCATGTCAGCCACCCGCTTCACGTATCTCGGTCCCGAGGGCACCTTCACCGAGGCCGCCCTGCGCACCCTGCCGGAAGCCGCGACCCGGGAACTCGTCCCGATGGTGTCGGTCCCGGCCGCCCTGGACGCCGTGCGCAACGGCGAGGCGGCCGCTGCCCTCGTCCCGATCGAGAACTCGGTGGAGGGCGGGGTCACCGCCACCCTCGACGAGCTGGCCTCGGGCGAACCGCTGATGATCTACCGCGAGGTGCTGCTGCCCATCACCTTCGCGCTGCTCGTGCGACCGGGGACCGCCCTGTCGGACGTCAAGACCGTCACCGGGCACCCGGTCGCCCAGCCGCAGGTGCGCAACTGGCTGCGGGCGAACCTGCCCGACGCGGTGTGGGAGTCGGCCGCCTCCAACGCCGACGGAGCCCGGCTGGTCCAGGAGGGCCGCTTCGACGCCGCCTTCGCCGGCGAGTTCGCCGCCGCCACCTACGGGCTCGTCCCGCTGGTGACCGAGATCCACGACGCGGAGAACGCCGAGACCCGGTTCGTCCTGGTGGGACGCCCCGCCCGGCCGGCCGCGCCGACCGGGGCGGACAAGACCTCCGTCGTCCTGTGGCTCGGCGACGACCACCCGGGTGCGCTGCTGGAACTCCTCCAGGAGTTCGCGGTCCGCGGGGTCAACCTGATGCTGATCCAGTCCCGTCCCACCGGACAGGGGATCGGCAACTACTGCTTCGCCGTCGATGCCGAGGGCCACATCTCCGACCGGCGCGTCAGCGAGGCGCTCATGGGCCTCAAGCGGACCTGCCCCCAGGTCCGCTTCCTCGGGTCCTACCCACGGGCCGGTGTCGCTCAGAGTGATGTCCGGGCTCCTCGGCCCGGGACCTCCGACAGTGACTTCACGGCCGCCTCCGACTGGCTGGGGCGTTGCCTCGACGGGCGTGCGTAGGGCGTCGTCCACTGTCCACAGAGTTATCCACAGGCAGAGATGGGGACCTGGGGACAAGTCGACAGAACGGCACGACAAGGTCGACAAATCGCCCGGGAGTCTCAGGTTTCGCTCTGGGGAGCGGGAGGTGAACGGTGTCACCCCCGCATCGCCGATCAACTCTTTGGGGCGAGTCATTCCCACCCGAATGAGTGTGTGAGGGCGGTTTGAACCCTGATTCGCCCCGGCCGCCCACCGATCAGGAATGATCTATTCCTGTGTCCACAGAGACGGCACACAGCCTGTGGATAAGATGCCGGCCACGGCAATTCCTGTGGACAAGAAGCCCCTCCGGCCCTGCTCAGCGCCCGCCCGCCGACCGGCATTCTGCCCCTTTTCGGGGAATGGGACCGCTTTTATTGACACCCCGGCAAGGGTCACTTCCGGTCAGTCGGCGAGACTTATTCATTCGTTGCAATTAGGACATAGCGACACGCAGCGTGATATCGGTGTGATCCCAGGAAGCCCAGCCCGGTAGCCTGGAGGGGTGATTGACCTCCGGCTGCTCCGTGAAGACCCTGACCGTGTCCGCGCCTCGCAGCGCGCCCGTGGAGAGGACGTCGAACTCGTCGACGCACTGCTCTCCGCCGACGAGCGCCGCAGGTCCTCCGGCATGCGCTTCGACGAACTGCGCAATGAGCAGAAGTCCCTCGGCAAGCTCATCCCCAAGGCCTCTCCCGAGGAGCGGGCCGAGCTGCTGAAGAAGGCCGAGCAGCTCAAGCAGGACGTCAAGGCCGCCGAGGCCGAGCAGAACGAGGCCGACGAAGCCGCCAAGCAGCTTCTCCTCCAGCTCGGCAACATCGTCCACGAGGACGTACCCGTGGGCGGCGAGGAGGACTTCACCGTCCTGGAGACGCACGGCACCATCCGGGACTTCGCCGCCGAGGGCTTCGAGCCCAAGGACCACCTGGAGCTCGGCGAACTGCTGGGCGGCATCGACGTCGAGCGCGGCGCCAAGGTCTCCGGCTCGCGCTTCTACTACCTGACCGGTGTGGGCGCCCTGCTGGAGCTGGCACTGGTCAACGCGGCCATCGCCCAGGCCACCGAGGCCGGCTTCATCCCGATGCTGACCCCCGCGCTGGTCCGCCCGCGCGCCATGGAGGGCACCGGCTTCCTCGGCCAGGCCGCCGAGAACGTGTACCACCTGGAGAAGGACGACTACTACCTGGTCGGCACCTCCGAGGTCCCCCTCGCCGCGTACCACATGGACGAGATCATCGAGGGCGACAAGCTGCCGCTGCGGTACGCCGGCTTCTCCCCGTGCTTCCGCCGCGAGGCCGGTACGTACGGCAAGGACACCCGGGGCATCTTCCGCGTCCACCAGTTCGACAAGGTCGAGATGTTCTCGTACGTCGCACCGGAGGACGCCGAGGCCGAGCACCAGCGGCTCCTGGAATGGGAGAAGCAGTGGCTGACCAGCCTGGAGCTGCCGTTCCAGGTGATCGACGTCGCCACCGGTGATCTGGGCGCCTCCGCCTCGCGCAAGTTCGACTGCGAGGCGTGGATCCCCACCCAGGGCAAGTACCGCGAGCTGACCTCCGCCTCGAACTGCGACAGCTTCCAGGCCCGCCGCCTGTCGATCCGCTACCGCGACGGCAAGAAGACCCAGCCGCTGTCGACGCTGAACGGCACGCTGTGCGCGGTACCGCGCACGATCGTCGCGATCCTCGAGAACCACCAGCAGGCCGACGGTTCGGTACGGGTGCCCCAGGTGCTCCGTCCCTACCTCGGCGGCCGCGAGGTCCTGGAGCCGATCACCAAGTGAGCCCGGCCCCGTTCCCGTACAAGCTCGTCGCGACGGATCTCGACGGCACGCTGCTGCGTGGCGACGACACCGTCTCGGAACGCACCCGTGAAGCGCTCGTCGCGGCCACCGCGGCGGGCGCGGCGCACATCATCGTCACGGGTCGGGCCGTGCCCTGGACCCGGCACGTACTGGACGATCTCGGCTACAAGGGGATCGCGGTCTGCGGGCAGGGTGCGCAGGTCTACGACGCCGGTGCGCACCGGCTGCTGACCTCGGTGACGCTGGACCGGCAGCTGGCCGGTCTGGCGCTGTCGAAGCTGGAGGCCGAGGTCGGCCCGCTGGCCCTGGCGGCCAGCCGGGACGGGGTGGACGGCGAGGTCCTGTTCGGGCCGGGGTACCGGGCACAGGAAGGTCTCCCGGCCCTCCACCTGGAGGACGCGAAGGCCCTCTGGGCGGCTCCGCTGAACAAGCTCTACATCCAGCACCCGGAGCTGGACGACGACGCGCTCGTCAAGGTGGCCCGGGAGACCGTGGGCAGCCTGGTCGACATCGTCATGGCGGGTCCCGGCATCGTCGAGATCCTGCCGCTGGGGCTGACCAAGGCCACGGGCCTGTCGCTGGCCGCGCGCCGGCTGGGAGCGAAGGCGGCGGAGACGATCGCCTTTGGTGACATGCCCAACGACATCCCGATGTTCGGCTGGGCCGCGCA
This sequence comes from Streptomyces sp. NC-S4, assembly GCF_054353315.1. Lineage (NCBI taxonomy): Bacteria > Bacillati > Actinomycetota > Actinomycetes > Kitasatosporales > Streptomycetaceae > Streptomyces > Streptomyces sp. NC-S4. The sequence goes on from NZ_CM135937.1 coordinate 4,336,858, forward strand.
CGGGGTCGCGATGGCCAATGCCCATGCCGAGCTCAAGGCCGTGGCCGACGAGGTGACGACCTCCAACGAGGAGGACGGCATCGCGGTGGTGCTGGAGCGTCTGCTGGGCGCCGCATAGCGCGTGTGACGTAGGAGAGGTCCGGGACAGCCCGCGCCGCAAGGCGCGCTCGAAGTGGCTGCCCCGGACCTTTTTGTTGCTCCCCGCACGACTCACTCTGCACCGGGCGCAGGTCCCTTACCAGCGAATTTCCGAGCATCAACCGTGGATCCGGCGGCGGCGCCAGTAGGCGGCGGTGAGGATGCCCAGCAGCGGACCCCAGAGCAGCAGCGGTGCGTAGGTCAGGTCGAAGATCCGCAGGGCGAGCCCGGTGGGCGCATCGGGATTCGCGGCGTTGACGTCGCTCCAGGTCCACGCGCCCAGGACCGTGATGCCGGTGAGCGCGATCGCGCCCAGCGTGGCGGGAACCACCGCCACCAGGGGGTGGATCCGGCGTCCGCCCAGCACGGGGATCCAGCCGGGCACCTGCTCGCCCCAGCGCTGGACCATACCGAGGCTCAGCAGGGCCAGGCACTCCTGCAGGACGCAGACGAAGACGAGGACCAGCGACCCGGAACCCGGGTAGTACGAGTGGTGCAGATCGCTGCCCGGACCCCAGCCCATGGGAATGCCGACCGCGACCGCCAGCCGCCACAGGCAACTGGGAAGCACGGTCAGCGAGGTCAGCCCCGCAAGCCGGCGAAGCCACGGGGAGACTCCGGGCACGGTGTTCGAGGCGCGGGGGACGCTGCTGGATGTCATCTGCCAAGTCCTCTTCGGGAGCTGCCGGTTGATGGCTCAAGCCTGGTCGGACGAGACCTTCGCAACCATCCGCCGATCAGCAGGCCTGTGGTCGGGGCACGTCGCTGCCGCTCTGCCGATCGGCAGATGGCCGGACTCCGGGGTGCGCTCGTAGGGTCGGTTCATGACCGTCAGTCTTCGTGCCGCGTACGCCCCGTTGCTCGCCCTGGCCGGCGGCGTCGGCCTCCTCGCGGTGTTCCTGGGTGCGCCCCCGGCCTGGCTGCTGATCTGGGTGGGACTGCTGCTGCCGCTGCTGGCTCTGGTCGCCCGCTGGTCCCCGGTACGTTCGGGGACGGTCGCGGCCTCGCTGGGCGTGACGGCCGTCGCGGTGTGGCCGGTACCGCTGATGTGGGGGACGGCGTCGTGGCTGGAGGCCTGCGGGGCGGCGGCGTTCTGGGCGGCGCCCGCGCTCGGGGCCCTGGCGGCCGGAGGATATCTGCGTCGTCAGGCGAGCCGGATGCGCCGGGCCGTCCGGGACAGCCGGCGCGACCAGCAGCTGGAACTGGCCCGGGATCTGCACGACTTCGTGGCGCACGACGTGAGCGCCATCGTGGTGCAGGCCCAGGCGGCCAGGTTCGTGGCGGACAAGGACCCCGAGCAGGCGGTCCGTGCGCTGGAGCGGATCGAGGCGGCGGGGCTCGGCGCACTCGCCTCGATGGACCGGACGGTCCACGCGCTGCGGGAGGCGGCCGGTGCGCGGTCCGCCTCGGTGCCGGGGACCTCGGAGCTGCCGGAGCTGGTGGAGCGGTTCGAGGGCGGGGTGCTGGAGGCCGACCCGGCGGCGGCCCGGGAGTTGTCACGGGAGGCGGACACCACCGCCTACCGGGTGGCCGTGGAAGCGCTGACGAACGTACGCCGGCACGCGCCCGGAGCGGCGGTCGTACGAGTGCGCCTGCACCGGGTCACGGAGGGGATCGAGCTGAGCGTGGCCAACTCCGCGCCGGCCCGGGGCGCGGGCGGACTGCGCGGACTGGGACTGCGGCGGCGGAGCGGAACCGGGCTGGCGGGTCTGCGCGGCAGGGTGGAGGCGGCGGGCGGGACGCTGCGGGCCGGCGCGAGCGCCGATGGCGGGTGGCGGGTTCACGCCGTCTTCCCGGCGCGGGAGCACACCCTCGGGTGATCATGGCGGCGTGACCACACGCATCCTGATAGCCGATGACCAAGAGGACATCCGCAGCGGTTTCCGCCTCATCCTCGATTCACAGCCGGACATGACCGTGGTGGGGGAGGCCGCGGACGGGGAGAGCGCGGTGGCACTGGCGCGGGAACTGCGGCCCGATGTGGTGCTGGCGGACATCCGGATGCCGAGGCTCGACGGGCTGGAGGTGACCCGGCTGCTGGCGCCGCAGACGCGGGTGGTGGTGGTGACCACCTTCGATCTCGACGAATACGTGCACACCGCGCTGCGCAACGGGGCCTGTGGCTTTCTGTTGAAGCGGTCCGGGCCGACGCTGCTGATCGAGGGGGTACGGGCGGCGATGGCGGGGGACACGCTCATCAGTCCGCAGATCACGGTGCGGCTGCTCGGCCGGCTCACGCAGGCGGGTCCGGTCGCCCGGCCCGCGGCGCATCCGCTGACGGAGCGGGAGGTGGACATCGTGCGCCTGGTGGCGCGTGGGCTCACCAACGCCGAGATCGGCGCGGAACTGTTCATCAGCGCGGGAACGGCCAAGACACACATCGCGAACGTCCAGGCCAAACTGGGGTCCCGCAATCGGGTGGGAATCGCGGCCTGGGCCTGGGAGCACGGCATCGCCACGGCGGATCCGGAGGCCGAGGGCTAGATCCTCGTCATGTTTCACGTGAAACAACGTTGCGGGTGAGCGGCCAGGCGAGCAGGCCGACGGAGAGCGCGATGGCGTGGCCGAGGTCCGTGAAGGTGCCGCCGGTGATGAGCGGCACCCCGAAGAAGGTGACCGCTCCGGCCAGGTAGAACCATCTCCAGGGCCCGGGGAGCCGGTAGGTGAGGACGCCGATGGAGGCCGCGAGCCCGTAGCTGACGCCGATGTCGACGACGTGGGTCATGCTGTGCGGGGCCCGGTGGTCCTGGATGGCCATCAGGAGGATCTTCTGGCTGACCAGGGTGGCGACGATGTGGGCGGTCGCGACGATCAGGAGCCAGCGAAGGGTGCCGAGCCAGCGTTCGACGGGGGCGTGGAACAGCTCGAAGAGCACGGCGTACAGGGCGAGGGAGGCCGGGTTCGCGATCCAGAAGGCGCTGCTGACGAGTGCCCGGACGGGGTATTTGACGAGCTGGTTGATGTTGCTGCTGTTGCGGTGGAGGAGGACGCTGTCGACCCGGTCGGGTGCGATCGCGACGATGATGCTGGTGACGGCGATGATCAGCAGCCAGACGTGCGTTCCGGGCGAGGAGCGTATCCAGGACCGCAGTGGCCTGGACGGCTCCGGCTCGGTGTGCACGACCATGCACCGATGATGCCGCGTGAACCTGTGCCCCGCCCGGCCGATGGGCCGGGCGGGGCACAGGTTCACGTGCGCCGCGGCGGGACCTACTCCTCGCCGGCCAGGGTGAGGCGGCGGAGCTTCTGGCCCGCATAGACGGTGGCGCCGACGGTGACCGCGCAGAGCAGGATCACGGCGGTGGGAAGGCCGACGGTGGCATCGACGTATCCGTCCCCGGCGACCTTCTCGGCGACGGACAGGGCCCACTGCTGGACGCTGAGGGTCTTGGCCCCGGAGACCAGGCTGCCGAAGAGCGACTCCCAGATCAGGGCGTAGACCAGACCGAAGACGACCGCGTGCCGGCTGACGGTGCCGAGCAGCAGGAACAGCGCGCTGTAGGCGATCGAGGCCACGAGCGCGGCGATCGTGTAGGCGACGGCGATCTGCTGGCCGTTGCCGTTGAGGATGAAGCCGGCGATCAGGGTGGGGATCGCGGAGAAGACCATCGTGACGGCGATCGCCACGATCAGCTTGGTCATGATGATCTTCGGGCGCTTCACCGGCTTGGCCAGCAGGTAGACGATGGAGCCGTCGTCGATCTCGGGCCCGATGGCTCCGGTGCCGGCGATGACACCGATCAGCGGAACCATGGTGGCGAGGGCGAAGCCCCCGAGGAGGTCGGCCGCGACCTTGTCGTCCACTCCGACGAAGGCACGGACGACGAGGGCGATGACGATCAGCAGGGCGGGCAGCGCGAAGAGGATCAGCGCGCGGCGCCGGCCGAGCAGGGCCCGGTAGGTGAGCCGGGCAACGGTGGGTTCGTACACGTACATGGGTGCCAGCTCCTTTCAGGCCGCGACGAGGTAGGAGAAGACCGACTCGAGGGACTCGTCGGAGGGCGAGACCGTCAGCAGCCGGATGCCGTGCGCCCGGGCCACGCGGGGCAGCAGCTCGGTGAAGCGGCCGAAGTCGACGGCCTGGATGCGCAGCGCGCCTTCCTTGTGGTCGACCTCGATGCCGGCGGTGGAGGGGTCGGCGATCAGGGCCGCGGCGAGCGCCCGGTCGTCGGAGGAGCGGATGACGTAGCGGTGCGGGCGGTCCGTCATCAGGCGGCGGATCTTGCGGAAGTCGCCGGAGGCGGCGTGCCGGCCGGCCACGACCACCTCGATGTGCGAGGCGAGCTGCTCGACCTCCTCCAGGATGTGGGAGGAGAACAGGACGGTGCGTCCCTCGTCGCCCATCCGCCGCAGCAGGTCCATGAGCTGCATGCGCTGGCGCGGGTCCATGCCGTTGAAGGGCTCGTCGAGGAGCAGGACGGCCGGGTCGTGGACGAGGGCCGAGGCCATCTTCACTCGCTGGCGCATGCCCTTGGAGTAGGTGGAGATCTTGCGGTCCTGGGCGTACTCCATCTCGACGGTGGCGAGCGCCCGCTGGGCGGCCGCGTCGTCGAGGCCGTGGAGTTCGGCGTTGGCGACGACGAACTCCCGGCCCGTGAGGAAGTCGTACATGGCCTCGCGCTCGGGCACGACGCCGATCTGCTTGTAGACCTGCTCGTTCTGCCAGATCGGTGCGCCGTCGAGGGTGACGGTGCCCGTGGAGGGGGCGAGGAAGCCGCCCATCATGTTGATGAGGGTGGACTTTCCGGCGCCGTTGGGACCCAGGAGCCCGGTGACACCGGGTCCGATGTTCATCGTCACGTCGTTGACGGCGACGACGTTCCCGAACCAGCGGGAGGTGTGGTCGATGTGGATGGTGGTCACAGCCCGGCCTTCCGGTAGCGGGCCATCAGGGCGGCGTAGGAGCCGACGATGAGGCCGAGGGCGACGAGCAGGTAGACGACGCCGGCGCCGGCCGAGGGGCCCTCGCCGCCGGGGAAGGCGGAGGTGGCTCCGAGGAAGGCGGTCTGCACTCCGTCGATCAGGGTGATCGGGGAGAACAGGCCCATCCACTCGATCGGTCCGGTGTTGCCGGTGCTGTAGGAGATCCCCTGGACCGCGGTCACCGCGCCGAACGGGATCAGGAGCACCGCGATGATCGCGGCGACGCCGAATCCGCGGCGCGGGGTGAGCGCGGCCATCACCAGGCCGAGGCCCGCGAAGAGCAGCGACAGCAGCAGAACCGACACGAGTCCCTGCCCGAATCCCTTGGTCTGGTGGGCGAAATCGAACTTCGCCAGGAGCGACCCGATCCACATGATCAGCAGCGGGGTCGCGGTGAGGACGAACAGGGCCGAGGCCATGGCCGCGTACTTGGCCACGACGTAGTCGACGCGCTCGATGGGCCGCGAGAAGTAGAGCGGCACCGTCTTGAAGCGCAGGTCCCGCGAGACCGACTGCGGCGCCTGGGACGCGAGGAAGAGGCCGATGATCACCTGGGTGGTGAGGGCGTACGTCGTGTACTTGATCGGCAGGTCGGTGGAGCCGGGGACCGCGATGGCCACCGCGACGATGATCAGCGCGGGCACGCACATCACCGCGAACAGGAGCATCGGGAGGACCTTGGACTTGGCGGAGCGGCCGAGTCCGTAGGCGCCCCGCAGCGACTGCGAGAACAGCGACTTGCGGGCGTAGGCGCGGCCGAGCCGGGGTCCGTCGTAGGACCGGTAGCCGATGTTGTGGATCTGGGTCGAGGTGTCAGGCGCCATCGGAACCGGCTCCCTTCTGCTGGACGGAGTACGAGGGCTGGTCGTTGTCGCGGAAGACCTCCGCGATGTGGTGACGGCGCTGTTCCATGCGGACCAGGCCGATGCCCAGTTCGGCGACGGTGTCGCGGACGGTGTCGTACGTCTGCTCGCCGGTGGCCTCGACGAGGAGGATGTGGCCGGCTCCGGGCAGGCCCTGCTCCTCTCCGGCGTGCAGGGTGACACCGGCTTCGGCGAGCGCCTTGCGCAGGGCGGCCGTGCCGTCCGGGTGGGTGTCGGAGTCGGTGACCTCGACCGCGAGGGTCGTGGTGATCTGGGTGAAGTCGCTGGTGGAGCTGGAGCGCAGCAGTTTGCCGCCGTCGACGACGACGACGTGGTCGCAGGTCCGCTCCAGCTCGCCGAGGAGGTGGGAGGTGACCAGGACGGAGATGCCGAAGTCGGTGTAGATGCGGCGGATCAGGCCGAGCATCTCGTCGCGGCCGACCGGGTCCAGACCGTTGGTCGGCTCGTCGAGGAGCACGAGCTGGGGGTCGTGGACGAGGGCCTGGGCGAGCTTGACGCGCTGCTTCATGCCGGTGGAGTAGCCGCCGATGGGGCGGTAGCGCTCCTCGTACAGCCCGACGTGGCGCAGAGTGTCGGCGGTGCGCTCGCGGGCCGCGGTCGGCGGCAGCCCGGACATGCGCGCCATGTGGACGACGAACTCGGTGGCCGAGACGTCGGGTGGCAGGCAGTCGTGCTCGGGCATGTAGCCGACGCGTTCACGGATGGCGCTGCCATGCGTGTGGACGTCGAGGCCGAGCACGGCGGCGCTGCCCTCGGTGGCGGGGGACAGTCCCAGCAGGATCTTGATCAGCGTGGACTTGCCGGCTCCGTTGGCACCAACGAGGCCGGTCACACCAGGCCCGATGTCCAGGGAGAGCCGGTCGAGGGCGGTCACTCGGGGGTACCGCTTGCTCAGGCTTTCGGTCGCGATGACAGTCACGGCTTCGACGTTAGTGGCGCGGCTCTCGTGAAACGTCAGACCTGGAGCTGGATCCCGTCTCAGCCTTCAGGCGTACATGCCCGTACTGGAGGCTGATGTGGACCCGACAACTTTGTCCACAGGTGCGTGCACGACCCTTGACGTGATCTCCGGTCATTGTCACATTCATCAGTGTCAACTTACGGGCGCGTACGGCTACACGGATGGACGGGCTGACATGGCTGGGGGCACCAAGCAACGCACCTCGCGACTCTCCGGACGACGCTCCGCCGACCTGAGCGGCTTCAGAGAGGTGCAGCGCCTCGCGTACGAGTGCGCCGAGGCCGTCGCGGCCCGGCTGAGGCCCGGGACGACCGAGCGCGAGGCCGCGCGGATGCAGCGCGAGTGGCTGCGGGAGCGCGGGGTACGGGACTGGTTCCACTTGCCCTTCGCCTGGTTCGGGGACCGTACCGCCTTCGCGAACTTCAGGATCCCGCTGCAGTTCTTCCCCACCAACCGGAAGCTGGAGCCGGGGATGCCGTTCATCCTCGACATGGCACCGGTCTACAGGGGGTACGCGGCGGACATCGGCTACTCGGGCAGCCTCGGGCTCAATCCGGTGCAGGACCGGCTCATGGCCGATCTCCAGGCACACCGCGTACTGATCCTGGAGCAGGTGCGCGAGGGCCGTTCCCTGCGCGAGATCTACGAGAACGTCGAACGGCTGATGACCCGGCAGGGGTACGCCAACCGGCACCGGGCCTATCCCTTCGGCGTGATCGCGCACAAGATCGACCGGGTGGAGGAGCGGCGCTGGTCGCCGACCGCCTTCGGCTTCGGCACGCAGTCCCTCAAGGGGCTGGCGAGCGACGCCCTGCGCGGCCACCGTGAGGGCTGGTCCCCGCTGTGGAGCCCGTACCACTTCTCCGACCATCCGCCGCAGCCCGGCCTGTGGGCGGTGGAACCACACCTCGGATTCCGGGGAACCGGCGCGAAGTTCGAGGAGATCCTGGTCGTCACCGACTCCCGGGACCCCGAGGAGAGCGCGTTCTGGCTGGACGACGATCTGCCGCACGTGCGGCGCTGGGACGAGGAGAAGGCAGCATGAGCGACATGGACGGAGTGGGCGCGGTGGGCCTGGCGGGTGCGCGCGAGCGCCGGGTGAGCACCGGTGGGATCGAGCTGTGCGTCGTCGAGCTCGGTGAGACGGGCCGGCCGACGGTACTGCTGGTGCACGGCTACCCGGACAGCAAGGAGGTCTGGTCGGAGGTCGCCGAGCGGCTCGCGACGCGCTTCCACGTGGTGCTCTACGACGTACGCGGCCACGGGCGCTCCACCGCGCCGCGGCCGCTGCGCGGCGGCTTCACCCTGGAGAAGCTGACCGACGACTTCCTGGCGGTCGCGGACGCGGTCAGCCCGGACCGGCCCGTGCACCTGGTCGGCCACGACTGGGGCTCCGTACAGGGCTGGGAGTTCGCCACGGTCGCCCGCACCGAGGGCAGGATCGCCTCCTTCACCTCGATGTCGGGGCCCTCCCTCGACCACTTCGGACACTGGATCAAGAAGCGGATGACGCGGCCCACCCCGCGGGCGGCGGCACAGCTCCTCGGCCAGGGCGCCAAGTCCTGGTACGTCTACATGCTGCACACCCCCGTGCTGCCCGAGCTCGCCTGGCGCGGGCCGCTCGGCAAGCGGTGGCCCGCGATGCTCCAGCGCATCGAGAAGGTGCCGGCCGGCTCCTATCCGACGGCCTCACTGCCTTCGGACGCGGCACACGGAGCCTGGCTCTACCGCGACAACGTGCGGCCGCGCATGCGCCGGCCGCGCCCCGACGCATACGCCCACGTACCGGTGCAGCTGATCACACCGACCGGGGACGCCTTCCTGTCCGAGCGGCTCTACGACGGTCTGGAGCGGTGGGCCCCGGACCTGCTGCGGCGTACCCTGCCCGCCAAGCACTGGGTGCCCCGGACCCGCCCCGACCAGCTGGCCGCCTGGATCACCGAGTTCGTCACCGCCCGGGAGGAGCCCGCGACACGGGCGCCGGAGCAGAAGGCCCCGGGCCGGTACGCCGACCGCTTCGCGGGCCAGCTGGTCCTGGTGACCGGCGCGGCCAGCGGCATCGGCCGGGCCACCGCCTTCGCCTTCGCCGAGGCCGGGGCCCGGGTGGTCGCCGTCGACCGCGACGCGGAAGGCGCGGCGCGCACGGCGGACATGGCACGGCTCGTCGGCGCCGCCGAGGCCTGGGCCGAGTGCGTCGACGTCAGCGACGAGCAGGCGATGGAGAAGCTCGCGGCGAAGGTCGCAGCCGAGTACGGAATCGTCGACGTCCTGGTCAACAACGCCGGGATCGGCCTGTCCGGTGCCTTCCTCGACACCACGGCCGAGGACTGGAAGAAGGTCCTGGACGTCAATCTGTGGGGCGTCATACACGGCTGCCGGATCTTCGGGAAGCAGATGGCCGAGCGCGGCCAGGGCGGGCACATCGTCAACACCGCCTCCGCCGCCGCCTACCTGCCGTCCAGGACCCTGCCCGCCTACAGCACCTCGAAGGCCGCGGTGCTGATGCTGTCGGAGTGCCTGCGCGCGGAACTGGCCTCGAAGTCGATCGGCGTCTCCGCGATCTGCCCCGGCATCGTCAACACCAACATCACCGCCACCTCGCGCTTCGCCGGGGTGGACGAGGCCGAGGAGAAGCGCCGCCAGGAACGCTCCTCGCGGCTGTACGGGCTGCGCAACTTCCCGCCGGAGAAGGTCGCCGACGCGATCCTGCGGGCGGTGGTGCGCAACGAGGCCGTCGTGCCGGTGACTCCGGAGTCCAAGGGCGCGCTGTGGATGTCCCGCTTCGCCCCGCGCGCCCTGCGGCGCATCGCGAGACTGGAGCCGAGGCTGTGAGCGGGTCCGCGGACCCGGTCGCCCGGCACCCGATCGGCGCGCACAACCGCGCGGTGGCCAAGGGGCTGCTGCCTCCGTGGAGAGAGCTCGGCATGGCCATACCCCGCTACTTCCGGCGGTCGTACCATCCCTCGCAGGAGGGCTCGCTGCGCAGGGCGGTCGAGCACCTCGCGGCTTCACCTGCCGCCCGCGCCGCGGCGGGCGCGGTCGGCCGAGCCGCGATGTCGTAGGGAGCAGGGATTGTCCGATCAGGCGGTAGCCGAGTACCGGATCGAGGATCTGGCGCACCACAGCGGGGCGACGGTGCGCACGATCCGGGCGTACCAGGACCGTGGTCTGCTGCCGAAACCGGAGCGGCGGGGCCGTTCCAACGTCTACCGGGACACGCATCTGGCGCGGCTGCGCCAGATCGCGGATCTGCTGGACCGCGGCTACACCCTGGCCTCGATCAAGGAACTTCTGGAGGCCTGGGACGCGGGGCGCGGCCTGGGCGGCGTACTCGGTCTGGTCGCCGAGGTGCACGGGCCATGGACCGACGAGGAGGCGGCCCGGATCAGCCGGGAGGAGCTGAACGACCGGTTCGGCGGCCGCCCGGACGACGATGCCGTGGACGAGGCGTGCGAACTCGGAGTGCTGGAACGGATCCCGGGGCGCCCGGACCTGTTCCTGGTGCCCTCCCCGCAGGAGCTGGCGGTGGCCGCCGAGCTGTACGCGGCCGGGGTGCCCCTGCCGGCGATCACCGGGCACCTGCGGGAACTGCGGGGACAGGTGGAACACATCGCCTCGCGGTTCCTGGAGTTCACCACCGAACACGTCTTCGCGCGCTACCTCGGGCAGGTACCGCCCACGGACGCGGACGCGGCGGAGGCGGCGACGATGGTGCGGCGGCTGCGGCCGCTGGCCCAGCAGACCGTGGACGCGGAGCTGGCGCGGGCGATGCGGCTCTTCGCCACCCGGCACCTCCAGCGGCACCTGGGGTCGGCCGGCGCAGCGGGACCGACGGGTCCCTCGCCGGTGGCGCTGCCGGCCGCGACGGTACGGGCGGTGCAGGATCTGGTGGGTGCCGGCCATGTGGCGGAGTTCGTCCGGGCCGCGACGGAGCGGGAGCTCCAGGCCCGGACGATGAACGACCTCGCGCGCCGCGCCGAGCGGTGACGATGCCCGGGCGGGTGGCCGGCGGCGAAGCGGCCGGTCGGGTCCGGTCCCCGCGTCCCACCGGTTCCACAGACTCCACGGATTCCACAGGGCGGATCACGCGTTTGTCGTCAAAACCTGCCCAAACGGCTGTGGACAAGTCCCATTTTCCTGTGGGCAACTGAGCCGGCGTCTCACCCGACGGTCTCGTACGCCGCCTTGGTGGGGCTCGTTCCGTCCGCCGGCGCCGCCTTCGCGCTCCGGCCGAACCCGGGCCTGTACCCGGCCCCCGCCTCCGACCCGGTCCCTCGCCCGGTCCCGTACAGGAGGGCGGCCAGGGCCAGGCCGAGGATCCCGCCGATCAGCTGGGCGCCGACGAATCCGGGCAGCGAACTGGGGGCTATGCCGGCGAAGGAGTCGCTGAAGCTGCGCCCGATGGTGCCCGCCGGATTGGCGAAGGAACCGGAGGAGGTGAACCAGATCGCGGCCGCGATGTACGCCGCGACCGCCGCCGGGACGAGCCCGGAGCGACCGATCCGGCCGAGGCCCTGGATCAGCAGGACGAGGCCGGCGGTGGCGACCACCTCACCGATGAGCAGGTGACCGCCGTCGCGCACCTGGGTGGCGAAGGTGCCCGGGGTCCGGCCGAACATGAGGTCCGCGAGGAGTGCGCCGCCGATGGCCCCGGCGCTCTGCGCGGCCGTGTAGACGAGCGCCTCGCGGCCGCCCAGGCCCTCGCCGCCGGTCCGCCGGGACCACCAGGAGGTGAGGGTGATCACCGGGTTGAGGTGGGCGCCGGACAGCGGCCCGAAGATCGTGATGATCAGCCCGAGGCCGATGGCCGAGGCGAACGAGTTGGCGATGAGGGCGACACCGGTGTCGCGGCTGAGCTCGGCGGCCTTGAGCCCGGAGCCGATCACGACCACGAGCAGGCCCGTGGTGCCGACCAGCTCAGCAGCGGCGCGGCGTGACAGTGAGGGTTGGGCTGTCATGGTTTCTCCCTCTGAGCAGAAGTGGCAACGGAAAATATATTCCGCATCTTGGAAGAGCGATAGAGGGTGTCCACCACCCGTCACCACCGGCCGCCCCCGGAAAAATCCCTGCCGCGGGGCCGCACGACCGGGCACGCTGGGGCCATGGATGAAAGACGCACCGTGAAGGTGTCGAAGTACGTCTCGAAACACCTGCGACACCAGCCGGAACGGATCGGACTGGTGCTCGACCCCCATGGCTGGGTGGAGATCGACGACCTGCTGCGCGCGGCCGCCGCGCACGGCTTCCGCATCAGCCGGGCCGATCTCGACCACGTCGTCGCCACCAACGACAAGCAGCGGTTCGCCGTCGACGGCACCCGGATCCGGGCCAACCAGGGCCACACCGTCGCCGTCGACCTGGACCTGCCGGAGGCCGAGCCGCCCGCGTACCTCTACCACGGCACCGTCGCCGCGGCCCTGGGCCCGATCCGCACCGAGGGACTGCGCCCCATGGCCCGCCACCATGTTCACCTGTCCCCCGACCGGGAGACCGCCACCCGGGTCGGCGCCCGGCGCGGCCGGCCCGTCGTGCTCGGCGTGAACGCCGGAGCGATGCGGGCGGCCGGGCACGTGTTCCGGGTCAGCGCCAACGGGGTGTGGCTGGTGGACGCCGTGCCGCCGCAGTACATCCGCTTCCAGTAGGTCCGGCCGAGGCCTGCGGAGCCGAGCCGCCGGGGCACCGAGCCGCCGGGGCACCGGAATTTCCGCAGAGATTGTCCGACCATCCCCCTAATCTGTGAACCACTCCGGGATCCGTGAGGGGGGGAACCTCGCGATCACCGAACCATCCCCGTACGCACGCGAGGTGACGCCCCATGACGTCCACGTCCACGTCCCCGTCCACGCCCCCGTCGGCACCCCACAGCTTCCAGGTCGATCTGCGCGGCCTGGTGGACCTCCTGTCCCACCACCTCTACTCCAGTCCGCGCGTCTACGTCCGCGAGCTCCTGCAGAACGCCGTGGACGCGATCACCGCGCGCCATGCCCTCGACCCGGCGGCACAGGTCCGGATCCGGCTCTCGGCCTCCGGCGGCCGGGTGACCATCGAGGACAGCGGCATCGGCCTGACCGCCGACGAGGCCCATTCCCTCCTCGCGACCATCGGCCGCAGCTCCAAGCGCGGTGGCGACGGCGCCGATCTCAACGAGCAGGGCCTGGAAGCGACCCGCCAGGAATTCCTCGGCCAGTTCGGCATCGGCCTGCTCGCCTGCTTCGTCGTGGCCCGCCAGATCCGGGTCGTCACCCGCTCCGCCCGCGACCCCCACGCCACGCCCGTCGAATGGCTGGCCACGGACGACGGTTCCTACACCGTCCGCGAGCTGCCCCACGAGGCCCGGCCGGAGCCCGGCACCACCGTGGTACTGGAGGCCCGCCCGGGCGCCGCGGAATGGGCCGCCCCGGCCAAGGTCGAGGAACTGGCCCGCGACTACGGCTCCCTGCTGCCCTACGAGATCACCTTCGACGACGGCGAGGGCGGCGAGCCGCGCCCCGTCACCGACCGGCCCGCCGTGTGGGACCGCCCCTTCCCCACCCCGGCCGCCCGTCGCGTCGCGCTCGCCGGGCACTGCGCACAGCTCTTCGGTTTCACCCCGCTCGACAGCATCGACCTCGACCTGCCGGTCGCCGGCGTACGGGGAGTGGCGTACGTCCTCCCGGAGCCGACCAGCCCCGCCCACCGGGCCGGACACCGCGTCCACCTCAAGGGCATGCTGCTGACCGACCGGGCCGACAACCTGCTGCCCGACTGGGCGTTCTTCATCCGCGCCGTCCTCGACACGGACACCCTGCGCCCCACCGCCTCCCGCGAGAACCTGTACGACGACGAGACCCTCGCCGCCGTACGGGACGCCCTCGGCGCCCGGGTCCGCGGCTGGCTCGCCGAGCTCGCGGCAAGCGATCCGGACCGCCTGGCCGCCTTCCTGCAGGTCCACCACCTCGGCGTGAAGTCCATGGCCCGCCACGACCCCGAGCTGCTCGGGCTGATGCTGCCGTGGCTGCCGTTCGAGACCAGCGACGGCTCGATGAGCCTCCAGAAGTTCGCGGCCGCCCACACGGACATCCACTTCACCCGCACCGTCGAGGAGTTCCGGCAGATCGCACCGATCGCCGCGGCCCACGGGCTCGGCGTGATCAACGCCGGATACACCTACGACGCGGACCTGCTGGCCCTGCTGCCCGCCGTACGGCCGGAACTCAAGGTCACCGAACTCGACGCCGGGGCCGTCACCGAGCGGCTGGACCCGGTGCCGACCGCGACCGAACTGGCGCTCGCCCCCTTCCTGGCCACCGCGCGCACCCGCCTGGAAGCCCAGGGCTGCGACGTGGTGCTGCGCGCCTTCCAGCCCGTCTCCGTACCCGCGCTCTACCTCGACGACCGGCAGGCCCGCCAGGAACGCGACCGCACCGCCGCGCTGGAGAGCGCCGACTCCCTCTGGAGCGGCATACTCGGCGCCCTGCGCGGCTCCGCGCCCCGCGCCCGTCTGGTCCTCAACCACAACAACCCGCTGATCCGCCGGATCGCCGCGCTGCCCGACGAGGCGCTGACCGGTACGGCCGTCGAGTCGCTCTACGGGCAGGCCCTGCTGATGTCCCAGCGGCCGCTGCGCCCCGCCGACACCACCCTGCTCAACCGGGCCTTCCTCGGGCTCCTGGAATGGGCGACCCACCCCACCGATTCCCGCGACGCGCAGGAGGACCGGAAGTGACGACGCTGACGCGCGAGGAGATCGTGCGGGGGCTGGCGGAGAACCGCGAATCGCCGAACGGCACCGTACGCAACGCGCACGCCGAAGCCCTGGCCGGGGCGGCGGAGACGAGCGGTGACCCGGCCCTGTTCCGCGAGGCGCTGGACAACCTGATCAACTCCTACCTGTACAGCTCCGAGTCGTCCAGGATGCTGGTCCCTTTCGCCCGGCTGCTCCAGGAGTACGACAAGGACCCGGGTGCCTTCTCCCACTGGGAGACGCATTCGCTGTTCTGGCAGTTCAAGTGGGTGGCCTCGGCCATCTCCGACTCTCCCGGCATTCCGCTGGAGTCGGCCACCGGCTGGCTGGACGAGATGGAACGCCGCTACCGGATCGCCGGGTACAGCGAGCGGCCCGTCCGCGAGGCCGAGATGTGGCTCGCCGACGCGATCGGCGAGGACGAGCGCGCCGAGCGCGCCTTCCGGCGCTGGCTGGCCGCCGAGCGCGACGACATGAGCGACTGCCGTGCCTGCGAACTCAACGGGCAGGGCCAGTACGCCGTCCTGCACGGCGACGACGCCGAGGCCCTGGAGCTGTGGAAGCCGGTGCTCGACGGCGACCTGACCTGCGCCGAGGAGCCCCACCGGCTGCTCGCCACCTCACTGCTGCCGCTGCTGCGGCTCGGCCGGGCCGACCAGGCGCGCTCCCACCACCTGCGCGGCTACCGCATGGCCCGCGGCAACGACAGTCTGCTGCCGTCGGTCGGCAAGCACATCGAGTTCTGCGCGCTCACCGGCAACGAATCGCGTGGCCTGGAGATCCTGGCCGACCACGCCGCCCATGTGACGCCGCTCGCCAACCTCGACGACCGGCTGGACTTCCACGGCGGCATCCTCGTGCTGCTGCGCCGCCTGCGGGAGCTGGGGCACGGGCGGACCCCCGCCGTGCCCTACGAAGGAGTCCCCCGAACCGTCGACGAGCTGTACGAGGTGCTGTACGCGGGCTGCCTGGACATCGCCCGGCAGTTCGACGCGCGCAACGGCACGACCCGGGTCTCGGACCGGTTCCTCGCGCAGATGGGCCGCGAGCCGCTGCTGGCCGAGCTGCCGCTGGGGGTGCGCAGTGCGGCGCTGCCGCAGACCACCCCGGCCCCCGCTCCCGCTCCTCCCGGGCCAGGGCCGGCCCGGACGGCTGCCGCCTTCACCGAACTGGTGGAGCGGGCCCGCCACGCCCGGGACCTGGGCCATCCGGGTACGGACGCGCTGTGGGCCGAGGTGGCGGTACGGGTGGACGCACAGCCCGGGGCCGATCCACTGGTCCGCGCCGACCTCGCGGACCAGCAGGCCCTGGCCGCCGGGCGCAGTGGAGCCGAGGAGGCGACGGCACTGCTGAGCGCGGTCCGGGACGACTACCGGGCGCTCGGCCTCGCCGAGCGTGCGGTGCTCGCGGAGCTGCGGCTGGCCGGTGTGGCAGCACAGTCCGGAGCCGCGCCGACGGAGGTACGGGCACTGCTGCGCATCGCCCGCCGGTCCGCCGAGGCACTGGACGCCACCGAGCCGCTGCGGGCCCGGCGCATCGCGCTGGTGGAACTGTCCGGGATCCGGATGGAGTCGTACCTGCGCTCGGTGGAAACACCGGAAGCGCACGGCCACCACGACCACCACGGGGAGCTGGCCGCCGAGCTGACCGACTTCGTCGCCGCCCATGAGGGCACCCTGGCGGACCTGGTGGCGGAGGCCGAGGAGATGCTGGGCCGGGTGGCCCTGACACAGGGCGACCCGGAACGGGCCGTACCGCTGCTCGCGTCGTCCGCCGCGCGGGCCGCCCTGTCGGGCCGGCCGTGGCAGGCCGTGGACCCGCTGGTGCTGCGGGCCGGGGTACTGACGACGCTGGAGCGGCCCGACGAGGCCGAAGTCGCGGCGCGCTCGGCGCTGGAGCACGCCGCCGAGGTGACCGACGCCGAGACGCAGGGCGTCGTACGGCTGACCCTCGCGGACATCCTGCTGCAGCGGGGCGGCGCGGCCGGGGAGAGCGCGGAGCACGCGCTGGCCGCAGCCCACTGGTTCGACCAGGCCGGGCTCACGGCCGACGGCGGTGCGCACGCCCGGCTGCTGCTGGCCCGGGCCTACGCGGGGGAGGGCCGGACCGCCGAGGCGGTGGAGGTCCTGCAGTCGGCGCTGGCGGACCTGCTGGAGCACGGCGACCAGCAGGCGGTGTCCGTACGGGAGTTCCTGGGTGATCTGCTGCGCCGGCTGAACGAGCCCCGGCCGGCGGCCGAGCAGTACCTGCTGGCGGCGGAGGTCACCAAGGGCTGGGAGGATCCACGCCCGCAGGCGGGCCTCGCGCATTCGGCCGCCGACACCCTGAACGACGCCGGACTGGCCGTGGAGGCGGTCGCCGCCTACGAGCGGGCCCTGGAGCTGCACCGGCTGACCGGCGGGGTCCCCGTCGCGGAGGTCCGGATCCTGCGCTCCCTGGCCTGGCTGGGGCTGCGTGAGGAGGTCACCGCCACGACGGTGTCGCAGGCCCGCAAGCGGATGGAGGAGGCCGCCGGGGTGCTGGAGGCGGCCCTTGCCGGGGATCCGGCAGCCTCCGTGCTGCGGTCCGAACTCGCCCAGACCTGGCACCAGCTGGCGCAGGTGCTCGACCGGCACGTCAACACGAACGGGCAGCCCGACGGGCCCACCGACGAGGACGAGGACCAGGAGCTCTCCGGCGCCGGGGCGGAGCCGGCGGCCGGCCTGAGCCCCGCCGAGATCGACGGACTGCGCCTGGAGGAGATCGAACTGTGGGACCGGGCCGCCCGGGTCTACGCCGACCTCGGCCCCGACCATCTGCGGGACCGGTTCCAGTGCCTGAACAACGCGGCCTGGACCGAGCAGGAGCGGGGCGACGCGGACGCGGGCGCCGCGCGCGTCCGCGCGCTGATCGGCGAGGCCCGGGCGCTGCCCGAGGACGACGTGCCGGACTGGCTCCTGCCGTCCGCCGAACGGCTGCTCGCCCAGTTGAACGACGAGGACTAGCCGCCTTCGTACTGATCGTCGTCGCCGCTCCTGCGAGGGGCGACGACGATCGACGGGTCAGCTGTCGAGCTGGGCCAGGGCCTCGGTGGCGATCTTCTCGAACACGGCCTCGTCCGCGGCGAACTCGGAGTCCGGGATCGGGGCGTGGATCACCACTTCGGTGAACCCCAGATCGCGGTGCCGGCCGGCGAAGTCGACGAACGCGTCCACGGACTGCAGCACGGTGTTGGCCTCCGGCGTGAAGCCGGTCAGGAGGATCTTCTCCACCGGCTCCGGGTCCCGCCCGATCTCCAGGCAGGCCGCACCGAGCCGTTCGAGCTGTCCGCGCAGGGCCTCGCGCGACTGCTCGGGCGTGCCCTCCTCGAAGAGCTTCGGGTCACCCGTGGTCACCCAGGCCTGGCCGTGCCGGGCGGCGAGTCGCATCCCGCGCGGTCCGGTCGCGGCGACCGCGAACGGCAGCCGGGGCCGCTGCACGCAGCCGGGGATGTTGCGGGCCTCCTCGGCGGAGTAGAAGGTCCCCTCGTGGCTCACCGATCCCTCGGTCAGCAACTGGTCCAGCAGTGGCACGAACTCGGCGAAGCGGTCGGCGCGCTCACGCGGGGACCAGGCCTCCTGGCCCAGCGCGGTCGCGTCGAAGCCGTTGCCGCCCGCGCCGATGCCGAGGGTGATGCGCCCGCCGGAGATGTCGTCCAGGCTCATGAGGTCCTTGGCGAGGGTCACCGGGTGACGGAAGTTCGGCGAGGTGACGAGCGTGCCCAGGCGCAGCCGCTCGGTGGCGGCGGCCGCCGCGGTCAGGGTGGGCACCGCGCCGAACCACGGGCCGTCGCGGAACGTCCGCCACGACAGGTGGTCGTAGCTGTAGGCGGTGTGGAACCCGAGCTGCTCGGCCCGGAGCCACTGATCGCGTCCTCCCTCGTGCCATCGACGTACCGGAAGGATCACCGTACTCAGACGCAGACTCATGCTTCGAGCCTACGGCGAGCCGATGTTTCACGTGAAACGGCGCCGTTTCACGTGAAACATCGCCCGAGGTGACAGCCTCCCACCCACGGTCAGGACCTCTTCGGCCATGGGCGAAGATGGAGCAGTGACCTCGGCTCCCCAGTGCCCGGACGGGCCAACCCCCACGCCCCGGCTGATCGCCACCGACCTCGACGGCACCCTGCTGCGCGACGACAAGTCCGTCTCGCCGCGCACGGTCGCCGCACTCGCCGCCGCCGAGGAGGCCGGAATCGAGGTCTTCTTCGTCACCGGCCGCCCGGCCCGCTGGATGGACGTGGTCAGCGACCATGTCCACGGCCACGGCCTGGCGATCTGCGCCAATGGCGCGGCGGTGGTCGACCTGCACGCCGGACGAGAATTCGTTCAAGTCAGGGCCCTTCCCCGGGTGGCCGCGCTCGCCGTTGTCGAGGCCCTGCGGGCCGCGGCACCCGGCACTTCCTTCGCGGTCGAGCTGACCACCGGCATCAATTACGAGCCGACGTACCCGCCCTTCTTCAAGGACCCGGGTGCCCGGGTCGCCACCGCCGAGAAACTGCTGCACGAGGACACGGACGAAGACTCCGAACCCGTGCTCAAGCTGCTGGCGCACCATGCCGAGCTGGCCCCGGACGAGTTCCTGGCGCTGGCACGCTCCGCCGCCGGTGGGTACGCGTCGATCACCCGGTCCAGCCCCACCTCGCTGCTGGAGGTGAGCGGGCCGGGCGTGTCCAAGGCGAGCACCCTGGCTCTGTGCTGCGCCGAGCGGGGCATTTCCCCCGCCGAGGTCGTCGCCTTCGGGGACATGCCGAACGACGTGGAAATGCTCAGCTGGGCGGGCACCTCGTACGCCATGGGAAACGCCCACCCGGACGTGATCGCGGCCGCGTCGGGCCGTACGGTCGCCAACAACGAGGACGGCGTCGCCCTCGTCATCGAGCGCATCCTGGCCGACCGGACCGCGGCGCAGGAGGCTTAGGCCGTCTCTTTCGGATCCTGCCGGGCCCTAGACCGGCTCGAGCGGGGCCTCCCAGACCACGGTGGTCCCTCCGCCGTCCTCGCCGATGCCCGGGCCGTACGAGCTCGCGCCCCCCAGCGACTCGGCCCGCCGGCGCAGGTTCCGCAGACCGCTGCGGCGGCCGCCCTCCGGGATGCCCACCCCGTCGTCGGCGACCTCGAGCCGTACCCCGGGCCGACCGTCGGCGAGCGTGATGGTGGAGTCGATGACCACGTCGATCCTCGTCGCCTCGGCGTGACGGAAGGCGTTCGACAGGGCCTCGCGCAGCGCGGCGATCAGGTTCTTGCCCACCAGCTCACCGACGACCGTGTCGACCGGACCGAGGAAGCGGTGCGCGGGCTTGAAGCCCAGGGGCACCGCGGCCATGTTGATCTCCCGGAGCACCCGGGTGCGCAACCCGGACGGAGCCTCCGCCGGACCCTGTTGGAGGGCGAAGATCGCGGTGCGGATCTCCTGGATCGTCACGTCCAGTTCGTCCACGGCCTTGCCCACGCCGTCGCGCACCTCGGGCACGATGGACCGGCGCTGGGCGCCCTCCAGCATCAGCCCGGTGGCGAAGAGCCGCTGGATGACCAGGTCGTGCAGGTCGCGGGCGATCCGGTCGCGGTCCTCGAACACCGCCAGCCGCTCCCGGTCGCGCTGGGCTTCGGCCATCATCAGGGCGAGCGCGGCCTGCGAGGCGAACTGGGTGGCCAGGGTCCGCTCGGCCTCGGTGAAAGGACGCCCGCCGCGGGGCCGGGGAGTGACCAGCGCGCCCAGCACCCGCCCGCCGCTCTGCAGCGGCAGCAGCATGCACGGGCCGTACGGGCGGGTGAGCTCACTGGTCGTGCGGGGGTCGGACGCGGCGTCGTCCACGAAGACCGGATCGCCCTCCAACAGCCGGTCCACCACCGGGCTCCCGGCCGGGACCACCACACCGAGCGAGGTGGCCGGGTTCTCGGAGGAGACCGCGACGATCTCCATGCCGCCCTCCTCGGCCGGCAGCATGACGATCCCGGCGGCGGAGTCGGCCAGCCGGCGTGCCTGTTCGGCGACCACCGCGAGCGCGTCGTCCGCGTCCCCGCCGGACAGGAGGGCGGTGGTGACGGCCACCGAGCCGTCGATCCAGCGTTCGCGCTGAGTGGCGGCCTCGTACAGCCGGGCGTTGCCGATGGCGATGCCCGCTTCGGTGGCCAGTACCCGGACCATGTGGACGTCGTAGTCGTTGAACTCGCCGCCGCCGTTCTTCTCGGCGAGGTAGAGATTGCCGAAGATCTCCCCCTGCACCCGGATCGGCACTCCGAGGAAGGTCTTCATGGGCGGGTGGTGCGGCGGGAACCCGGCCGAGCGCGGGTCCTTCGTCAGATCGGCGAGCCGCACCGTGTCGGAGTGCGAGATCAGCGCTCCGAGCAGGCCCCGCTTCCCGTCGGGACGGTGCCCGATCTTCCGGGCCTGTGCGGAGCCGATCCCGTGGGTGACGAAGTCCGAGAGCCCGCGGCCCTCCGTGTCGACGACACCGATCGCCGCGTAGCGGGCGTCCGCGAGCTCGGCCGCGGTCTCACAGATGCGGTCCAGCGTGGAGTGCAGCTCGAGCCCGGTCCCGACCGATCTCATGGCCTCCAGCAGTTGCGGTACGCGGGCCGTGAGCTCGGTGGACAGGCCGTGCAGACTACTGGTGGCCCGGGTGGCGGCCACCAGGGGATCCGGTGATGGACCCGGTGGGGAATCCGGCGATTCCTGCGACTGCTGCGCTGACATGGTCCTGAGCGTAGTTAGTCCCTATTGGCGGGGAAAGTTGGCCAAAGTTCCGTCCGTTGCCCTTTCGCGTTCCAGCAGCCGACGCAACGGTCCCTCGGCGGTGGCCAGCTCCGTGTACGGGCCGCGCTGCACGACCTCGCCGCGGTCCAGCACGAGCACCTCGTCGACGGCCTCCAGGCCCGCCAGCCGGTGCGTGATCAGCACGGTGGTCCGGCCCTCGGTCGCGGCCAGCAGGTCCGCCGTCAGGGCGTCCGCCGTGGCCAGGTCCAGATGCTCGGCCGGCTCGTCCAGGACCAGGACGGGGAAGTCCGCGAGCAGCGCCCGGGCCAGGGCCAGCCGCTGGCGCTGACCGCCCGAGATCCGCTCGCCGTGCTCGCCGACCAGCGTGTCCAGCCCGTCAGGAAGGCCGTCGGCCCACTCCAGCAGCCGGGCCCCGGCCAGTGCCTGCCGTAGCTGCTCCTCGCTCGCCCCGGTCCGGGCCAGACGCAGGTTCTCCCGTACCGAGCTGTCGAAGATGTGCGCGTCCTGGGCGCACAGGCCCACGAAGGCCCGTACGTCGTCACCGTCGAGCGTGCGCGCGTCGCTCCCACCCAGGCTGTAGGCACCTTCGGCCGGGTCCAGGAACCGGAGGAGGACCTGGGCCAGGGTGGTCTTGCCGGACCCCGACGGACCCACGACGGCGATGCGCCGGCCTGCCTCCAGGGTCAGGTCCACGTCGCGCAGGGCCGCACGCTCCTGGCCGGGGTGGCGGGCGGTGAGCCCCGTCAGCCGCAGCGGAAACGGCGAGGCGGGGACCGCTGCGGGCTGCTCCGGCTCGGCGACCGGGACCGGCGCGTCGATGACCTCGTAGACCCGCTCGGCGCTACGGCGCACCCGCTGGCGGTACTGGACGGCGAGCGGAAGTCCGTTCACCGCTTCGAAGGCGGCCAGTGGTGTCAGGACCGCGACGGCCATGGCCACCCCGGACAGCCGTCCGTCGTGAACGGCGTCCGCGGCAACGGCCGCGGCGGCCACGACGGTGAGCCCGCACACCAGGGCCGACAGCCCACCGCCCAGCCCGGCCGCGGCCGAGCCCCGCGCGGCGATGCGCGTCAGCAGGGCGTCGCTCTCGCGTGTCCGGCCCTTGCGGTCCTCCAGCGCACCGGCCACGGTCAGCTCCGCGGTCCCGGTGAGCAGATCGGCCACCCGGGTGGCGAGTTCGCCCCGGGCGGGCGCGAGCCTCCGCTCCGCACGGCGGGCGCAGGCGCCGCTGACCAGCGGTACCCCGACACCGGCGGCGAGCAGTCCGACGGCGAGTACGGCTCCGGCCGCGGGCAGCAGCCACGCGGTGAAGGCGACCGAACCCGTTCCGACGAGCAGGGCCGTACCGACGGGCAGCAGCCAGCGCAGCCAGTAGTCCTGCAGGGTGTCGGTGTCGGCCACCAGCCGGGCCAGCAGGTCCCCCCGCCGGTGCTCGCGCAGCCCGGCGGGAGCGATGCGCTCCAGTCGGCGGTACACGGAGACCCGCAGGTCGGCGAGCATCCGCAGCACGGCGTCGTGCGAGACGAGCCGCTCGGCGTACCGGAAGACGGCGCGGCCCATTCCGAAGGCCCGGGTGGCCGTGACGGCCACCATCAGATAGAGCACGGGCGGCTGCTGCGAAGCCCGCGAGATCAGCCAGCCCGACACGGCCATCAGGCCGACGCTGCATCCGACGGCCAGCGCTCCGAGCAACAGTCCGAGCCTGAAACGCCCTTGCCATGCCCGGGCGACCGCCCGCACCCGGCGCAGCGGATCACCGGCCCCACCCGAACCTGCCGGGCCCGAACCGGCCTCACCCGAACCTGCCAGGCCCGAACCGACCGAACCCGAACCGACCGCCCCCGAACCGGCCGCGCCCGAGTCGCCGGTGGTCGCCGCCCGCTCGCGCGCCGCACCGAGGATCCACTCCCCGGCGTCCGGAACGTGCTCGCCGCGGTCACCGGCCGCCCCGGAGGACAGCAGTTCGGCGCCGACCGGGGAAGCAGCGCGGCGGGGGAGTGTCCCCCCGGCCGCAGACCCCCCGGGGCCGTCGCCCGCCGCCATCGCGACCACCCGGTCCGCGACGGCCAGCAGCGCCGGCCGGTGCACGACCAACAGCACGGTCCGCCCCGCGGACAGCCGCCGGACCGCGTCCACGATCCCCGCCTCGGTCTCGCCGTCCAGCGCCGCCGTCGGCTCGTCCAGCAGCAGCACGGGCCGGTCCGCCAGGAACGCGCGTGCCAGGGCCAGCCGCTGCCGCTGGCCGGCGGACAGTCCCACACCGCCCTCGCCCAGCGGGGTCTGCACCCCGCGCGGCAGCGCGGTCACGAACTCCCAGGCCCCGGCGTCCTTCAATGCCTCGGCCACATCGGCGTCGGAGGCACCCACGCGGGCCAGCCGCACGTTCTCGGCGATCGTGCCCGCGAACAGGTGCGGCCGCTGCGGCACCCAGGCGATCTGCTGCCGCCACTGCGCCGGCGCCAGCTCGGCCAGGTCCACGCCCGCGACCCGGACCCGCCCGGCGGTCGGCGCCACGAAGCCCAGCAGCACCTGGAGCAGTGTGGACTTCCCCGCTCCGCTCGGGCCGGTGAGGGCCACGCACTCCCCCGGTCCGACGGTGAGGGAGACGGGCCGGGGCGAGTCCGCGCCGCGGCCCTCGTAGCGGACGGCGATCCCCTCGATCTCGATCCGCAGGGGGGCGCCGACCGGCAGCCCGGCCGTACCGCCCGTACCGGGGACGGGGGTCTCCAGGACCTCGAAGATCTCCTCGGCGGCCGCCAGCCCTTCGGCGGCCGCGTGGTACTGGGCCCCCACCTGTCGCAGCGGCAGGTACGCCTCGGGCGCCAGGATCAGGATGACCAGCCCGGTGTAGAGGTCCAGCTCGCCGTGGACCAGCCGCATGCCGATGGTCACGGCCACCAGGGCCACCGACAGGGTCGCCAGCAGTTCCAGGGCGAAGGAGGAGAGGAAGGCGATGCGCAGGGTCCGCATCGTCGCGCGCCGGTAGTCATCGGTGATCTTGCGGATCGACTCGGCCTGCGCCTTGGCCCGGCCGAAGACCTTCAGGGTGGGAAGTCCCGCCACCACGTCGAGGAAGTGTCCGGAGAGCCGGGACAGCAGCCGCCACTGGCGGTCCATCCGGGACTGGGTGGCCATGCCGATGAGGATCATGAACACGGGGATCAGGGGCAGCGTCACCACGATGATGGCCGCCGACACCCAGTCCTCGGTGACGACGCGGGCCAGCACGGCGACCGGCACGACCACCGCGAGCCCCAGCTGGGGAAGGTAGCGGGAGAAGTAGTCGTCGAGCGCGTCCACGCCCCGGGTGGCCAGTGACACCAGCGATCCGGTGCGCTGTCCGGCCAGCCATCCGGGCCCGAGCTCCGCCGCCCGGTCCAGCAGCCTGCCCCGCAGCTCCGACTTGACCGCCGCGCCCGCCCGGTGTGCGGCCAGCTCGGTGAGCCAGGCGGTCAGAGCGCGCCCGAGCGCCACCGCCGCGAGCAGCAGCAATGGCGTCCGGAGCGCCTGGCCGTCGAGGCCCCCTTCGAAGGCTCCGACCACGATCTCGGCGATCAGCATCGCCTGACCGACGACCAGCCCCGCCCCGGCAAGACCCAGGGCCACCACCGCCCCCAGGAAGAGGCGGGTGGAACGGGCGTACCGCAGCAGGCGCGGGTCGATCGGTTTCACGTGAAACATCCCCTCGGGGAGGTCGTCAGCCGGACGGGCGGGTCATACGTCGCGGGGACTCGGTTCGGAACTCAGTGCACATCGACGATGTGCTGCGTCCCGATCCGCTTGCGGAACACCCAGTACGTCCAGCCCTGGTAGAGCAGTACGAGCGGGGTGGCCACGGCCGCACACCAGGTCATGATCTTCAGGGTGTACGCGCTGGACGAGGAGTTGGTGACCGTGAGGTTCCAGGCCTCGTTCAACGAAGACGGCATGACGTTCGGGAAGAGCGTGAGGAAGAGCATCGCGACGGCCGCCGCGATGGTGACCCCGGACAGTGCGAACGACCAGCCCTCGCGGCCGGCCAGGTTGCAGCCGAGGGCCCCCACCAGCGCCAGCACCGCGACGATCATCGCGATCAGGCTCTGCCCGTCACCGCGCGAGACCTGGGTCCAGATCAGGAAGACCAGGGCCACCACGGCGGTGACCACACCCAGCCGGGTCGCCAGCTTCCGCGAGCGGTCCCGGATGTCACCGACCGTCTTGAGCGAGACGAAGACCGTGCCGTGGAAGGTGAACAGCGTGAGGGTGACCAGTCCGCCGAGGATCGAGTAGACGTTGAGCAGGTCGAGGAAGGTGCCGACGTATTCCTTGTTCTCGTCGATCTTGACGCCGCGCACGATGTTGGCGAAGGCGACGCCCCACAGGAACGCGGGGATCAGCGAGGTCCAGAAGATCGCGTGTTCCCAGTTGGTCTGCCACCGGTCCTCGGGGCGCTTGTGCCGGTACTCGAAGGCGACGCCACGGATGATGAGGCAGATCAGGATGAGCAGCAGCGGCAGGTAGAAGCCCGAGAAGAGGGTGGCGTACCAGTCGGGGAAGGCGGCGAAGGTGGCACCGCCCGCGGTGAGCAGCCAGACCTCGTTCCCGTCCCACACGGGCCCGATCGTATTGATCAGGACCCGCTTCTCCGTGCGGTCACGGGCGAGCAGCTTGGTCAGTACGCCGACTCCGAAGTCGAAGCCCTCCAGGAAGAAGTAGCCGGTCCACAGGACGGCGATGAGTACGAACCAGACATCGTGGAGTTGCATGGTGTGCGCTCCTCGGCCTCAGTACGAGAAGGCCATCGGCCGGTCGGGGTTCTTGTCGTCCCCACCGATCTTGGTGGGTGGGTTGAGGTCTGCCTCGGTGAGTTCGGGCGGCCCTGCCTTGACGTACTTGACGAGGAGCCTGACCTCGATCACGGCCAGCACCGCGTACAGGAGCGTGAACCCGATCATCGAGGTGAGCACCTCGGCCTGGGAGACGTTCGGCGAGACCGCGTCCCTGGTGCGCAGGACTCCGTAGACGACCCAGGGCTGGCGGCCCATCTCGGTGAAGATCCAGCCCCAGGAGTTGGCTATGAGCGGGAAGCCCATCGTCCAGAGCGCGACGATCCAGTACAGGTTGGTGAACTTCGGGCTCAGCGGCTTCTTGAACAACACCAGGTGGGGAACCTCGTCCTCGCCGGTCCGCAACTGCGCCGGCAGCATGAACCGCTTGCGGGTCAGCCACAGACCCAGCACTCCGATGCCGAGGGAAGCCATGCCGAAGCCGATCATCCAGCGGAAGCCCCAGTAGGCGACGGCGATGTTGGGCCGGTAGTCGCCGGGGCCGTACTTCTCCTGCTCGGCCTTGTTGACGTCGTTGATGCCCGGGACGAAGGAGGTGAAGTCGTCGTTGGCCAGGAAGGACAGCAGGCCGGGGATCTCTATCGCCACCTTGTTGTGGCCCTTGTCGACGTCTCCGTAGGCGAAGACGGAGAAGGGCGCGGGCGCCTCGCCGTCCCACAGCGCTTCCGCGGCGGCCATCTTCATGGGCTGCTGCTTGTACATCACCTTGCCGAGCAGGTCACCGCTGATCGCGGTGCCCATACCGGCGATGATCATGACGACCAGGCCGAGGCGCAGCGAGCTGCGCATCACGGGGACGTGCTTCTTGCGCGCCAGGTGGAAGGCGGAGATTCCGACCATGAACGCGCCGCCGACCAGGAAGGCGGCCGTGATGGTGTGGAAGAACTGGGTGAGCGCGGTGTTCTGGGTCAGCACGAGCCAGAAGTCGGTGAGCTCGGCCCGGCCCCGCTCCTCGTTGATCCGGTACCCGACCGGGTGCTGCATCCAGGAATTGGCCGCCAGGATGAAATAGGCGGACAGGACGGTGCCCATGGACACCATCCAGATGCACGCCAGGTGGATCTTCTTCGGCAGCTTGTCCCAGCCGAAGATCCACAGACCGATGAAGGTCGACTCGAAGAAGAAGGCGATCAGTGCCTCGAAGGCCAGGGGGGCCCCGAAGATGTCGCCGACGAATCGCGAGTAGTCGGACCAGTTCATGCCGAACTGGAACTCCTGGACGATGCCGGTGACGACACCCATCGCGATATTGATCAAGAAGAGCTTTCCCCAGAACTTCGTGGCCCTGAGGTACTTCTCCTTCTCGGTGCGCACCCACGCCGTCTGCAAGCCCGCCGTCAGAGCGGCGAGCGAGATCGTCAGGGGTACGAAGAGGAAGTGGTAGACGGTCGTAATGCCGAACTGCCATCGCGCCAATGTCTCCGGCGCCAAAGCTAGGTCCACGTCGTCTTCTCCTTGTCGTCGCCGTGGTCACAGCCGCAGTCTGCCTGGCGGGTTCCTTCCATATCGGGAGGAAGCAGGACACGCTTGTGAACGCGTTCACATTCACAAGCATTATGTCGCACCACTCTCGGCCACCTTCGGGCGGGGTACCCCTCTAGCCAATCGATTCAACAGATTGTTGAATTCGGCTCATGCAGATACGAATCTCCTGGCCCGCGGGCCAGCTCACCGCAACCCTCGACGAGACCCCGACCAGCAAGGCGCTGGCCGAGGCCCTTCCGATTTCCGCCTCCGCCAACACCTGGGGCGAGGAGGTCTACTTCGACACCGGGGTCTCGGCCGCGCTGGAGGACGACGCCCAGCAGGTCGTCGCCCCCGGCACCGTCGCGTTCTGGACCGAGGGCGACGCTCTCGCGCTGCCCTACGGCCCCACGCCCATCTCACGCGGAGGCGAGAGCCGCCTCGCGAGCCCGTGCAACGTGCTCGGCTCGTTCGACGGCGACCCCCGCCTGCTGTCCACGGTCCGCGACGGCGACCCCGTCCGCGTGGAACTCGTCTGAGCCCGGCCGTACCGCCTAGAGCTCCTTGAAGAACGCCTCGGCCGTGTGCAGGAAGAGGTCGTTCGCCTCGGTCTCACCGATCGTGACCCGCAGGCCCTCGCCCGCGAAGGGCCGGACCACCACACCGGCCTTCTCGCAGGCCGCCGCGAACTCGGCGGTCCGCTCGCCCAGCCGCATCCACACGAAGTTCGCCTGCGTGTCCGGAACGGTCCAGCCCTGGGCGACCAGCGTCTCGTGCACGCGCGCGCGCTCGCTCACCAGCGCCCCGACGCGGCCCATCAGCTCGTCCTCGGCGCGCAGCGAAGCCACCGCCGCGTCCTGCGCGAGCTGGCTGACCCCGAAGGGCACCGCCGTCTTGCGCAGCGCCGCGGCAACCGGCTCGTGCGCGACCGCGAAGCCGACCCGCAGCCCGGCCAGCCCGTACGCCTTGGAGAACGTGCGCAGCACGGCGACGTTCGGGCGGTCACGGTAGAGCTCGATGCCGTCCGGCACGTCCGCGTCCCGCACGAACTCGCGGTACGCCTCGTCCAGGACCACCAGGATGTCCGACGGCACCCGGTCCAGGAAGCGCTCCAGCTCGGCGCGGCGCACGGCCGTACCGGTGGGGTTGTTCGGGTTGCAAACGAAGATCAGCCGGGTCCGGTCGGTGATCGCCGCGGCCATCGCGTCCAGGTCGTGCACATCGCCGTCGGTGAGCGGAACCCGCACCGAGGTCGCGCCCGAGATCTGCGTGATGATCGGGTACGCCTCGAAGGAGCGCCAGGCGTAGATCACCTCGTCGCCCGGGCCGGCGGTCGACTGGATCAGCGACTGGGCCACGCCGACCGAACCGGTGCCCGTGGCGATGTGCTCGACCGGCACGCCGAAGCGCTCGGCGAGCTCGGTCACGAGGCCGGTGCAGGCCATGTCGGGGTACCGGTTGAAGTTCCCGGCCGCGGCCACCGCGGTCTCCAGCACGCCCGACAGCGGCGGGTACGGGTTCTCGTTCGAGGACAGCTTGTACGCGACAGGCCCTCCCGCGGCAGCCGGCTTGCCGGGCTTGTATGTCGGAATGCCGTCCAGCTCGGCGCGCAGCTTCGGGCTCTTCTCGCTCACCGCAGGTCCTCCTCGACCGTCCCGTACGACGTCGCCGTCGACTCAATACTGCTCACCTTATGAGGATTCCGCCGTTCCGAGAATGGGGGCGCCAGGAATGCGGGGGAGCGCACGCATATATGCGCGCGCCGGTGGCCCGCGCCGTGGCGCGCATCCCTCGTGCAGGTGAGTTGAGAACGGCCCCAGATCGCATCGTTTTGGCATGCTCGGGCCCGACAACAAGCTTCACCCTCACCCTCAGCGACCAAAAACCTTTATTTCCAAGGTCATTGGGGGTGGCGAACCATGCAGAAACGTGCCTGTCAACGCCTGCATATGCACCCAGACCACCCTCCCCACCGAGCCCTACTATCGGCTCGCCATGACAGCAGCAGGGAAGCATCAGGTGAGCCGGACCGAGACCACCCGGCGGGCCGCCGGCCGACAGGGCCGGGCCGGCATCAGGGACGTGGCCGCCGCGGCGGGCGTCTCCATCACGACCGTCTCCGACGCGCTCAATGGCAAGGGACGGCTGCCCGACGCCACCCGCCGCCACGTTCGCGAAGTGGCCGACAGACTGGGCTACCGCCCGTCGGCCGCCGCCCGCACCCTTCGTACCGGCAAGTCCGGCCTCATCGGCCTGACCGTGACGACGTACGGGGATGAACCTTTCACCTTCACCGAATTCGCCTACTTCGCCGAGATGGCCAGGGCCGCCACCTCCGCCGCGCTCGCCCGCGGCTACGCCCTGGTCATCCTCCCCGCCACCTCCCGCCACGACGTGTGGTCCAACGTCGCCCTCGACGGCACCGTCGTCATCGACCCCTCCGACCACGATCCCGTCGTCACCGAACTGGTCCGCCAAGGCCTGCCCGTGGTCTCCGACGGCCGCCCCGCGGGCTCCCTCCCCGTCACCGCCTGGGTCGACAACGACCACGAGGCCGCCGTACTCGGCCTGCTCGACCACCTCGCCGCCGCCGGCGCCCGCCGGATCGGCCTGCTGACCGGGACCACCACCGACACCTACACCCGGCTCTCCACCACCGCCTACCTCAGCTGGTGCGAGCGCGTCGGCCAGGACCCCGTCTACGAGTCCTACCCCGCCCACGACCCGTGCGCGGGCGCGGTGGCCGCCGACCGGCTCCTCGCCCGTCCCGACCGGCCCGACGCGGTCTACGGGCTCTTCGACCCCAACGGCACCGATCTGCTCGCCGCCGCCCGCCGCTACGGCCTGCGCGTCCCCGAGGACCTGTTGCTCGTGTGCTGCAGCGAGTCCACCGTCTACGCCAACACCGAGCCGCCCATCACCACCCTGTCCCTCAAACCCCGCCGCATCGGCACCGCCGTCGTGCAGCTGCTCATCGACGCGATCGAGGGAGTGAACACCGGACGCCCCGTCGAGCAGGTCGTCCCGACGGAACTCATCATCCGCACCTCGTCGCAGCGCAGGCAGCCCCGCACGACCGTCAGCCCGCCCCGTTCGCCGGCCCAGGACTGACCGACAGACCGTCCGGTCGGCCTGCCGAAGGGCCGCCCGAGGACCGTCCGAGGAACATCCGACGACCGACCGAGCACCGACCAAGGACCGGCCGAGGATTTCCGCAACGCCGATATCGGGAGAAAACGGTAGGAACGATCGGCTCCGCAAAGGATTCACCACCCCTGGTGCGTCACAGAGCGCGAGCCGCATTCCTATGATGGGCGCACGACATCACGGACCCTCCTCCCTGGAGGTCAGGAGGGTCCGCAGGTGTACGGCAGCGCGACGGTGGTGGAGGGGTCGATGACTCAGGGGGCCGGTCAGGGACCCGCGATGCGGACGGACACGCTGCGGGACTTCCGGGTTCCCGTCACCGAACCCGCCCTGTACGCCGCGGCCACGTCCACCGGGCTGCCCGGCGAGCCCCCGGTGTACGGCGAGTACCCGGCGTACTACGAGGACGCCACGCCGAACGTGCCCCCGCAGCCGGGCTACCCGCCGCAGGCGCCCGCGCACCGGCCGGCCGCGCCGCAGCCGCCCGCGCAGCAGCCCCCGTACCCCGACACGCGCATCCACGGGCACCCCGCCGCCGAACCGGCGCAGGCGACGCCCCAGGGCCGCGAGGAAGAGGACCCGGAGGGCTACACCCCGACCTACCGGGACCTGCCCGTCATCGGCCGCGGCGCACTCGGCGGCCCCGGCGACACCGTCCAGGTCCAGTACGTGCCCCAGGAGCAGGCCGCGGGCCCGGGCCCCCTCTACGTCGTCGGCGACGTCCACGGCTACCTCGACGAGCTCGTCACCGAACTCCACGCCCAGGGTCTGATCGACGCGGAGCGCCGCTGGTCCGCCGGCAACGCCCGGCTCTGGTTCCTCGGCGACTTCACCGACCGCGGCCCCGACGGCATCGGCGTGATCGACCTCGTCATGCGGCTGTCCGCCGAGGCCGCCGCCGCGGGCGGCTACTGCAAGGCCCTGATGGGCAATCACGAACTCCTGCTCATCGGCGCCAAGCGGTTCGGCGACACGCCGGTCGTCTCCGGTGCCGGCACCGCCACCTTCCAGGCGGCCTGGCTCCTCAACGGAGGCCAGCGCACCGACATGGAGCGCCTGCAGGACGTCCACCTGCAGTGGATGTCCCGCCTGGACGCGGCCGTCCTGGAGGAGGGCCATCTGCTGCTGCACTCCGACACCACGGCCTACCTCGACTACGGCGACTCCATCGAGGACGTCAACGACACCATCCACGAGCTGCTCAACCGCGGCGACGCCGACATCACCTGGGACCTCTTCCGCAAGTTCACCAAGCGGTTCGCCTTCCGCGACGAGGGCACCGGCCCGGCGGCCGTACGCGAACTCCTCGACACCTACGGCGGCAGCCGCGTCGTCCACGGGCACAGCCCCATCCCGTACCTGCTCGGCGAAGTGGGCACCGAGGACGGCGACGAGTCGCGCGGCCCCGAGGCCGTGGACGGCCCGCACGTGTACGCGGAAGGGCTCGCCATCGCGATGGACGGCGGCGTGACAATGGCGGGCAAACTGCTTGTCGTACAACTCCCCCTGAGCGACTGAGAGCTTACGGAGAGGGGTATTTCCGGAAAGCCCCTGTCACGGCGTGGCGTGGGCGCTCTACCATCGCTCTATCCGTAGCAGGCTCTCCTCCGTTTGTGCCGGCGCCCGGGTCTACGCGGGCATACCGGCTTCTACGGAGCATCGGGGGATGCACATGACCAGCGCTCCGCACCTGCTGACCGAAGACCGACCGGAGTTCGATCGGCTCGTCGACGAGGCGCTGCGCGCCGCGCACGAGCGGCCCGAACTCGCCACCCTCGGCGAACGGCTGAACGCCGAACAGCTGCGCACCATGGCGCAGGGTGCCAGCACGCTGCTCGCGGCGGCGGCCGCCGCCGAGTACGTCCACTACGTGAAGGTCCGCGAGGAACGGCGCGACGAGGCGCTGGCCCCACCCGGCACGGCGGGGGACGAGGACGACGCCCGGGGCAGCGGTGACGGCGCGGGCATCGGCGCCGTGGTCGCGGTCCTCGCGCCGGTCCTGGCGGGCACCGCCATGCTGATCTTCCTGCTCATCGGCTACATCCTGAAGACGATCGAGCCCGAACCGGCCTTCGCGGAAACCATGCTGACGGCGGGTTGGCTCTTCGGCGGGCTCACCGCGGCCGCCCTGCTCTTCGCCGTGATCGGACTGCTGGTGACGGCCGTCCGCAACAGCGCGACCGAGGTGGTGGCGGACGAGACGGAGGCGATACCCGACGAGGTCGCACGGGCCCGCGAGGCCTGGCGGCACGCCCTGCTGGAGCGCGGCATCATGCCCTTCCTGCGGGACGCTCTGGCCGATCCGAGCGCCGGCCCGGGCTTTCCCACCCCCCGCACCCCGGCGGCCGGACGCATCCCCAACCTGGGGTACAGCCGGCCCGACTTCACCAGTCCGGGATCCCCGTCCGAGAGCCCCCGGCCCGGATACACGCCTCCGGACTTCACGAGCCCGGACTTCGGCGGTCCGGAACACGACCCGGAGTGACGCCCGGTGCGGGGCCTCGGCGCCTCGCATCTGCCGGCCGCCCGGATACCGCCGGACTCGGCCGCCAGGCGGCGAGCGCGGCGGCTTCCGCGCGGTGCCGTAGGTGTCCGTCGTGTCCGCGATCAGGAAGCCGGACCAGTACATCTCGACGGAGCCCGCCCGCGGTACCGGCCGCGGCGCACCGCCAGCCCGCAGCAATGCCCGCCGCCCCGATCAACTGCGCACGATCCCGGCTCCGTTACGAGCCCGGGGGCAACGGCGCGGACGCGGGTGCTCGGGATACCGCGACGTCGGCCTTCGGCTTCCTGGAGCAAGCTGAACGACTGCCTGGCTGGCCGCGCCGCGCCGATGCCTCCAAGCCCGGAGGCATCGGCGCGGTCCCGGATGACGGCGACCGACCGACGGCTCCCGCCATGGCGCCGTCGGGCAGTCGCGTTCCTACGGGTCAGTCGGCCAGCGGCAGGTAGACGCGGTTGCCCGAGGCGGCGAACTCGGCGGACTTCTCCGCCATGCCCGCCTGGATCTCCTCCGCCTTGAGGTCGCCGCCGTGCTCCCGGCGGATGTCCTGCGAGATCTTCATCGAGCAGAACTTCGGACCGCACATGGAGCAGAAGTGCGCGGTCTTGGCCGGCTCCGCGGGGAGGGTCTCGTCGTGGAACTCGCGGGCCGTGTCCGGGTCGAGGGCCAGGTTGAACTGGTCCTCCCAGCGGAACTCGAACCGCGCGTCGGACAGGGCGTCGTCCCACTCCTGGGCGCCGGGGTGCCCCTTGGCCAGGTCCGCCGCGTGTGCCGCGATCTTGTACGTGATGACGCCGGTCTTGACGTCGTCACGGTTGGGCAGGCCCAGGTGCTCCTTGGGAGTGACGTAGCAGAGCATCGCGGTGCCCCACCAGGCGATCATCGCGGCGCCGATGCCCGAGGTGATGTGGTCGTACGCGGGCGCGACGTCCGTGGTCAGCGGGCCGAGCGTGTAGAACGGCGCCTCCTCGCAGATCTCCTGCTGGAGGTCGATGTTCTCCTTGATCTTGTGCATCGGGACGTGGCCCGGGCCCTCGATCATCGTCTGGACGTTGTGCCGCTTGGCGATGGTGTTCAGCTCACCCAGCGTCTTGAGCTCGGCGAACTGGGCCGCGTCGTTGGCGTCCGCGATCGAGCCGGGGCGCAGGCCGTCACCGAGGGAGTAGGTGACGTCGTACGTCGCGAGGATCTCGCAGAGCTCCTCGAAGTTCGTGTAGAGGAAGTTCTCCTTGTGGTGCGCCAGGCACCACGCGGCCATGATCGAGCCGCCGCGCGAGACGATGCCGGTCTTGCGGCGGGCGGTCAGCGGCACGTAGGGCAGCAGCACGCCGGCGTGGACCGTCATGTAGTCGACGCCCTGCTCGGCCTGCTCGATGACCGTGTCCTTGTAGATCTCCCAGGTCAGGTCCTCGGCCCTGCCGTCGACCTTCTCCAGCGCCTGGTAGAGCGGGACGGTGCCGATCGGGACGGGGGAGTTGCGCAGCACCCACTCGCGGGTGGTGTGGATGTTGCGACCGGTCGAGAGGTCCATGACCGTGTCGGCGCCCCACTTGGTCGCCCAGGTCATCTTGTCGACCTCCTCCTCGATGGAGGAGGTGACCGCGGAGTTGCCGATGTTGGCGTTGACCTTCACCAGGAACCGCTTGCCGATGATCATCGGCTCGATCTCGGGGTGGTTCACGTTCGCCGGCAGCACGGCGCGACCTGCGGCGATCTCCTCGCGGACGACCTCGGGGGAGACGTTCTCGCGGATCGCGACGTACTCCATCTCCGGGGTGATCTCGCCGCGGCGGGCGTACGCGAGCTGCGTGACGGCGGCGCCGCCACGACCGCGGCGGGGCTGGCGCGGGCGGCCCGGGAAGACCGCGTCGAGGTTCTTGAGGCCACCGCGCGGCGAGGTGTGCTTGATGCCGTCGTCCTCGGGGCGCACGGGGCGGCCCGCGTACTCCTCGGTGTCCCCGCGGCTGATGATCCAGTTCTCGCGCAGCGGCGCGAGGCCGCGGCGGACGTCGGTCTCGATCTGGGGGTCGGTGTACGGACCGGACGTGTCGTAGAGCGTCACGTCCTTGCCGTTGGTGAGGTGGACCTGGCGGACCGGCACCCGGAGGTCGGGGCGGGAGCCCGCCAGGTATCCCTTGTGCCAGCCCGGCTTGCGCTCGGTCGAGCCGTCGGCGTCCTGGCTGACGGCAGGCGTGCGTGCGTCCTGAATGGTCATGAGACCTGATCTCCCTACGCCGGCATTACCCGGTAACAGGTTCGGCGGTCGACGCAGCCTCTTCCCGCAGGCATCCGAGATGCCCGTACGGTGATCAGCGTCCTCTCAGCCCGGTGCTCCGAGCTCCCGCGTTGTGCAAAGGTGCCCCCACGCTAGCGTCATCCATGGCGTGCTGAACAGTGGGCCCCCTCATCTCTTGCGATGATCTGCTGGTGACGCCCTCGCCGCAGCCCCCCATCGAGCACACAGAGCCCCATGGCCACAACGGCCACGCGCATGCGGGCCCCGGACCGTCCGACGGGCACGTCGACAGACACTCCGACGGGCACTCCCACGATGGCTCGAAGGGCAGCTCGGACGGGCACCCCCCGAGTCCGCCCCACAACCACGGCCACGGCCACAGCCATGGCCACGGCCCGGCGGCCCCCGTCTCGAAGCACCTGCGCAAGGTCATCGCCGCCGTACTGATCCCCTTCGCCGTGGCCGTCTTCGTCGGGATGGCCGTGCTCTGGCCGGGCGGCGCCCCCGGCCACGAGCGCACGGGGGTGGGCTTCGACCGGCAGACGCAGCAGGGCGTGGTCACCTCGCTCGAACAGGTCGACTGCAAGTCCGTGAACGCCTCCCAGGTGCCGACGACCGCGGCTCCTTCCACTCCCGAGGGCCGCCAGGCGCAGGCCGAGCAGACCGGTGAGTGCAAGAAGGCCACCGTCGAGGTCACCAGCGGCCCGGACAAGGGCCGCACCTTCGTGGAGGTCGTCCAGCCCGGCGCGCCACGGCAGTTGGAGGACGGCCAGGAGGTGGTGGTGGCGTACGCGCCGGACGCCCCGCGCGACCTCCAGTACTCGGTGATCGACGTGAACCGCAAGCTCCCGATGGCGCTGCTGGCCGGCATCTTCGCGGTCGCGGTCGTCGTCGTCGGGCGGATGCGCGGGCTGTTCGCGCTGGTCGCGCTGGTGGTCAGCTTCGGCGTGCTGACCCTCTTCATCCTCCCGGCCATCCTGCAGGGTTCGAATCCGCTGGTCGTCGCGGTGGTCGGGGCGAGCGCCATCATGCTGATCGCGCTCTACATGTGCCACGGACTGACCGCCCGCACCTCCGTGGCCGTACTCGGCACGCTCGTCTCGCTGCTGCTGATCGGGCTGCTCGGCTCCGGCTTCATCGACTGGGCGTTCCTCAGCGGCAACACCGACGACAACACCGGGCTGATCCACGGGCTGTACCCGGACATCGACATGAGCGGTTTGCTGCTCGCAGGCGTGATCATCGGGTCGCTGGGCGTGCTCGACGACGTGACGGTCACCCAGACGTCGGCGGTGTGGGAACTGCACCACGCGGATCCCTCGATGGGGCCACGCTCTCTCTACCGCGCGGCCATCAGGATCGGCCGCGACCACATCGCGTCGGTGGTCAACACGCTGGTGCTGGCCTACGCGGGTGCCGCACTGCCACTGCTCCTGTTGTTCTCGATCGCGAACAGCAGCATGGGTTCGGTGGCCAACAGCGAGCTGGTGGCGGAGGAGATCGTACGGACCCTCGTGGGCTCGATCGGTCTGGTGGCCTCGGTCCCCGTGACAACGGCGCTGGCCGCGCTGGTGGTTTCTGCCGACCGGCCGGGATCCCCGGCCGGCGCCCCGGCCTCGGGGCCGGTCCGCGGCCGGGGCCGGCGGCGCAAGCGCTGAGCGGGCGGCGGACCGGCCGCGCGCTCGGCCGGACCAGCGGCCGGCCGATCGGAACAGCGGCCGCCCGACGGTCAGCCGGCGTTCTGTTCGTTCTGCTGCGATTCGGCGAGGATCTTGCCGAGGGCCTCGTCGAGGTTCTCCTCGAAGTCGCCCAGATTGCGCTCCTGTCCGAGCGGAACGATCCGGTCGGTGCGGTCGAGGAACGCGACGAGCGGCGCCGCGCTGGCGCGGAACAGGGCCCGGTCGCCGCCGACCTGCAGGCGGATGTGGACGTCGGACAGGTCCTCCGGGTGGGTGGGGGCGATGTGCACATCGCCGTCACCGCATGGCTTGTTGATGCCGTCGAGGAGGAGCTCCCGGCCGAACGCCCAGGTCACGGGCGCGTCTCCAGGAAGGTGGAAGGTCAGGCGGACCGCGTAGGGGTCGCGTGCGTCGTACCGGAGTTCCACCGGAATCCGGAACGAGAGCTCCTCGGAAACGAGGAAGCTCATCATGACCTCTGCCTGTACCGACTCGCGCATTGACTACCCCGCTGTAGTTGAAGTGGCCAGGAATGATCCCCCAGGACCCACTTGACAAGAGTGGTGGAAGCGGTAGCAGATCACAAGGAGTGAGTTTTCAGATACTGATAGAGAAGGAGAGGGTGCTCAACAGCGCGCCTACTTCACTCCGTAGCCGATCGACTACATAGAGCAATCTCTCCTCTTGGTGGAGAGGTAGAGAAATGGCCATGGTCGCGACCGTATCGCCTGCCGTAATGGGGATGGCGGCGCAGATCGTGCCGAGGGCATATTCCTGACGTTCGACCACCGGCTGCATTCGCCCCAGCGCCCCGATCCGGTTTTCCAGGGACCGCAGATCGCGGACGGTGTAGGGGGTGATGGCCTCGACCGGATGACGGTCGTAGTAGTCCTTGCGCGTCTTCTCGTCGAGTTGCCCGAGCAGGCACTGCCCGATGGCGTGCGCATGGCCGGTCTCACGGAAGTCGGCCCACTCCTCGCAGGCCGGGCTGGCCGGAGTGTCCGAGACACCCACGACCTCGATCTCACCCTCACGGTAGACCGCGAAGTAGACGGGGGCCCCGACCGTGTCACGGAAGTACGCGAGCGAGTCGAGGATCATGCTGCGACGTTTCTGCTGGAGTCCCCCACGGGCGAGCCGCTCCGCGGCCTCCCCCAGTACGAACACACCGCGCACCCTGCGCAGATAACCCTCGTGCGTCAGTGTGCGCAGCAGGTGGTACGCGGTGGGAAGCGGAAGCCCGGCCTCGCGCGCCAGCTGTTTCGCCGGGGCTCCCCCGCTATGGGACCCGGCCGCTTCGAGCAGCCTCAGCGCGCGCTGCACGGAACCGATCAGAGTCGGCACACCGGCGTTGTGAACCGGAGACAAAGCTCACCCCCAGGCGTGGCGGCGGGCCTTCGGGGAGGCCCGCCCTGCGGGGGCCGCCCCCGCGCGTGCCGTGGATCCTGGGGGTCGTACTCGGGCGGCTCGTCCACGTCGCCGCAGGTCAGGGCGGCGGATCGGAGCGGCGGTACCGGCTTTCGGTGTCCAGGGAACGGCATAGATTGCCACTCTATCCACCGATTCCGGGGATGTGAGCCGTTCAGCGCGTCATGTTCCCTCGCCTGGCTCAATCCCGGAGCCGACCGGACCGCTCCTGGCTACCACTGGCCGGAAGAGGTCTTCGAACCGCCGCCGCTGAACTTCTTCACGACGAAGACCAGGCCGCCGACGAGGCCGACGAAGAGGAGCAGCTTGAAGACGAACCCGATCAGCGCGCCCAGGATGCTGGTGATCACCCCGCCGAAGACGAAGAGGGCCAGCAGCGGAACCGCGACCCACTTAACCCACCAGGGCATGCCTGCGAATATCTCCCGGATGCCGTCCATGTCCTCGACCTCTTCCTCGTCCGTGACTTCGTCCGCTACTTCCTGCTCTCGATGCTAGGAGTCCAGGGCCCCGGATCGGGGTCCGCGAGCCCTCGGAGTCCCCTGATCCGCCCCTTAGGGGGATCGGGGCCGCGACCCTCATGCGGGCTGCGGGCGGGCTCCTCATCCCTCCGGCGGGGAGAACACCACCATCACCTTGAGGTCCTCGGTGATGTGGTGGAACTTGTGCGCGACACCCGCCGGCACGTAGACGACGCTGCCGCGGGCCACCGTCGTCGTCTCCTCCCCGACCGTGATCGAGGCCCGGCCGCTGACCACGAAGTACACCTCGTCCTGCCGGTGCGGCAGCTGCGG
The DNA here is from genome assembly GCF_054353315.1 of Streptomyces sp. NC-S4. Taxonomy (NCBI): domain Bacteria; kingdom Bacillati; phylum Actinomycetota; class Actinomycetes; order Kitasatosporales; family Streptomycetaceae; genus Streptomyces; species Streptomyces sp. NC-S4. The sequence continues at coordinate 4,376,302 of NZ_CM135937.1, forward strand.
ATCGGTCTGTCCGGCGTCGAGCGCGTAGAGCCCGACCGACATGTTCCGCTCGCGCAGGAACTGCAGATAGGCGCCGTCGTTCGCGGCCCGCTCCGCTTCGAGCTCGTCAAGCCGGAAGGCTTTCATCGTCGTTGTGCCCCTTGTACTCGATCGTTCCCTTGCATCCGCTGATCTGCGGATGTCCCACCGGGATCTTCTCTGCCACGATCAGACACATGACGAATTTCGTAGTCAAGACGCTCGCCAATGCGGCGGCCCTGGCCGTCGCCATCTGGCTGCTTTCCGGCATCACCCTCGACGACGGCAGCAGCACGGGCCGACGGGCGCTGACCCTGATCCTGGTCGCTCTGGTCTTCGGCCTGGTCAACCTGCTCGTCAAGCCGTTGGTGAAGCTGCTCTCGCTGCCGCTGTTCATCCTCACTCTCGGCCTTTTCACCCTTGTCGTGAACGCCCTGATGCTGCTGCTGACCTCGTGGCTGGCCTCGAAGCTCGACCTCAGTTTCCACGTCGACGGCTTCTGGACCGCGCTGCTCGGCGGCCTGATCATCTCCATCGTCTCCTGGGCCATGAACATGGTCCTGCCCGACAAGAACTGAACGGGCCTGCCATGTACCGCGTCTGCTTCGTCTGCACGGGCAACATATGCCGCTCCCCCATGGCCGAGTCGGTCTTCCGTGCCCACGTGGCGGCCGCCGGCCTCGACACCCTGGTCGAGGTGGACAGCGCGGGGACCGGCGGCTGGCACGAGGGGGACGGTGCCGATCCGCGCACCATCGCCGTCCTGGAGGCGGCCGGCTACGAGCAGGACCACCGCGCCCGCCTGTTCCGCTCCTCCTGGTTCGCCCGCCTGGACCTCGTCATCGCACTCGACGCCGGGCACCTGCGGGACCTGCGGGCACTGGCGCCCACTGCGCAGGACGCCGCCAAGGTGCGGCTGCTGCGGTCGTACGATCCGGCGGCCCCGGCCGCGGAGACCGACGTGCCGGATCCTTACTACGGGCCGCTCGACGGGTTCGAGGAGTGCCTGGAGCTGGTCGAGGCCGCAAGCCCCGGCCTGCTGGACGCCGTACGCGCCGCCGTGAAGGAGCACACCGCGTGAACGAATACGCCCCACTGGAGGCCGGATCGGCCCCGCTCGGCGACGGCACCCGGGCCGTGAGGGCCGGACTGCCCGAGGCCGTCAAGAACGAACCGCCGCTGCCCGGACCGGTCTTCGCGGCCCATTTCCACCTCCCCGGCGACGTCGAAGGCCCCTACGCCTACGGGCGCGACACCAACCCCACCTGGACGCTGCTGGAACGGGCGATCGGGGAACTGGAGGCCCCCGGCGAGGAGGTGCACACGATCGTCTTCGCCTCCGGCATGGCGGCGGTCTCCGCCGTCCTCCTCTCGCAGGCGCACACCGGCGACACCGTGGTCCTGCCCGACGACGGCTACCAGGCCCTGCCCCTGCTGCGCGAGCAGCTGGAGGCGTACGGGATCCACGTACGCACCGCTCCGACCGGCGACGACGCACAGCTCGCGGCCCTCGAAGGGGCCCGGCTGCTGTGGATCGAGACCCCTTCGAACCCCGGGCTCGACGTGTGCGACGTACGCCGCCTCGTGGACGCGGCACACGCCGGCCGGACCCTGGTCGCCGTCGACAACACCCTGGCCACCCCGCTCGGGCAGCGGCCCCTGGAGCTGGGGGCGGACTTCTCGGTGGCGAGCGGCACCAAGGGCCTCACCGGCCACGGCGACGTCCTGCTCGGGTACGTCGTCTGCCGCGATCCGGAGCTCGCCGCCCGCGTCCGGCGCTGGCGCAAGATCGTCGGAGCGATCCCGGGGCCCATGGAGGCCTGGCTCGCGCACCGCTCCCTCGCCACGATCCAGCTGCGCACTCATCGGCAGTGGACCAACGCGCTGGCCGTCGCCGAGGCGCTGACACATCGGACGGACGTGCGCGGGCTGCGCTACCCGGGGCTTCCCACGGACCGCTCCCACAAGACGGCCGCCCGGCAGATGCGGGGCTTCGGGTCGGTGGTCTCCTTCACCCTGCCCGACCGCGCGCACGCGGAGCGGTTCATGGCCGCCCTGCGCCTGGTCGAGGACGCCACGAGTTTCGGCGGGGTACGGTCCACCGCCGAGCGGCGCGGACGCTGGGGCGGCGACGCCGTGCCGGAGGGCTTCATCCGCTTCTCCGCCGGCGCCGAGGACACCGAGGACCTGGTCGCGGACGTGCTGCGCGCCCTGGACCACGCGGGCGCCAAGGCCTGAACCGGGAGCGTGCGTGGCCGTGCACAGCGGTCCGAGCCTCCCCCCTGGTGGCTCGGACCGCCCCGGGTTCCGCGCGCGAAGAACCACGCGACAAGGCTAGTTGACCGTGCGTCAGTGTCCAATCACGGTAACGACAGGGAGCTATCTGCATATTTATAGTTGAAGGCCCCCACCGAGAGGTGCAGCGATGGACCTGACCCTGCTGCGCACCTTCGTCGCCGTCCACCGGGCCGGCTCGTTCACGCGCGCGGCCACCTTGCTCGGACTGTCCCAGCCCGCCGTGACCTCGCAGATCCGCACCCTGGAACGCCAGTTGGGGCGCCCGCTGTTCCACCGCCGGGCCCGGGGCGTCACCCCCACCGCCGTCGGCGACGAGCTGGCCCACAAGGCCGCCCCGCACCTCGACGCCCTGCTGCGGATCGCCGAGGCCGGGCGGGAGGCCGCCGGCGCGTTACGCACCCTCCACGTCGCCGGGCCTCCCGAATTCCTGTGCCTGCGCGTGCTCCCCGCCCTCGCCCTCCTGGTCGGCCAGGGACACACCCTGCGCGCCGCCCCGCAGACCGATGCCGAGGCCACCCTCGACGGTCTCGCCGCCGGCCACCACGACCTCGTCGTCACCACCACCCACCCCCGGGGCGAGCTCTTCACCGCCACCGCACTGTGCGACGAGGAACACGTCCTGGTCGCCGCGCCCTACTGGGCCGCCCTCGTCGACACGGACCGGCTGCGCGAGGAGGGGACCGCCGCGCTGGACGGCATCCCGCTCGTCGAGGTCCACGAGCGCCTGCCCCTCGTCACCCGGTACTGGGCCGCCGTCTTCGATGCGCTGCCGGACGCCAGGTCCCTGGCCGCCACCGTGGTCGTACCCGACCTGCGGGCCGTACTGGAGTGCGTCCGGGCCGGCGCCGGTCTTGCCGTCCTGCCCCGCTACCTGTGCCAGGACGCCCTCGACAGCGGTCGGATCGTGGCCCTGGCGGAGCCCGCGGTGCCGCCGCTGCGCACCTGGTTCCTGGTCGTACGGACCGGGAGCCTGGCCCTCGCCCATCTCGCCCGGGCGCACGACCGGCTGCTGGATGCCGCGGTGCACTGGTGATCCCGCCCTTTTCCGGCCCGTGGCGCGTTTCAGAAGCGGAGTGGCGGGCCACTCTTCTCCCATGACCGAACGTCCCGTGGTCAAACGCACCGCCCGCGCGATCCTGCTCGACGGTGACGACCTGATCCTCATCAAACGCACCAGGCCCGGCGTCGATCCGTACTGGCTCACCCCCGGCGGCGGAGTGGAGCCCTCGGACCCCACCGTCGTCGACGCCCTCCACCGGGAAGTCCACGAAGAACTCGGCGCGAAGATCACCGATGTGGTGCCCTGCTTCGTCGACACCGTCGAGCACATCGCCGACAGGGGGGTGACCGGCGTGAAGGTGCAGCACTTCTTCGTCTGCCGCCTCGAATCGATGGACCCGAACCTCCGGCACGGCCCCGAGGTCGACGAGCCCGAGGGCGAGTACGAGATCGTCCGCGTGCCCTTCAGCCGGGTGGGCATCGCCGCCGTCCATCTCGTCCCGCTGTCCCTGCGGCACTATCTCGACGGCAATATCGAGGGTGTCCGGGCCATGCACGCTCCCGACCTGGGCTGAGGCCGGGCTGAGACCGGCGGGCTGCCTCCGGTCTCAGTCGGCGATGCCGGCCAGCTCCTCCACGGCGTCATGCCGGATCCGCTCGCCGGGGATGCCGATCCGCAGGAGCTCGTCCACTCCGTTGCGGATCATCGCGGGCGGGCCGGAGATGAAGGCGTCGTACGACCTCCACGGCCCGTGTTCGCCCACCGCGTGCGGCAGCTGTCCGGCCAGCCCGTCGCCGACCACCGGGCGCACCGACAGCCACGGGTGTGAGCGCTGGAGCCCCAGCAGCGTGTCCTTGTCGTAGAGGTCGCTGTCGCTGCGGGCCCCGAAGAACACCTCGACCGGGCGCCGCTCGCCGTGCTCGGCCACGTCCTCGATCAGTGCCTTGATGGGAGCGATCCCGGTGCCCCCGCCCAGGCACAGCATGCCGTTGTCCGTGGTGTGGTCCACCACCATCGACCCGGCCGGCGGTCCCAGGCGCAGTACGTCCCCCGGGCGGGCGTGGCGCACCAGCGCGTTGGAGACCCAGCCCGCGGGGACGGCCTTGACGTGGAAGGACAGCAGCCCGTCGGCCCGCGGCGCCGAGGCGAAGGAGTAGTGCCGCCACACCCGCGGCCACCACGGGGTCTCCAGGCTCGCGTACTGGCCTGCGACGAAGGCGTAGGGCTGGTCGGGGCGGACCGTCAGTACCGCGATGTCCGGGGTCCGCAGATCGTGGGAGACCACTTCGGCGTGCCACCACGGCGGGGTCTTGGCCTCTTCCTCCGCCGCCGCGTCGATCATGATCTGGGAGATCGCGGTGTACGCCCGCACCCAGGCGGCCTGTGTCCCGGGCCCCCAGCTGTCCCGCGCGTACCGGGACAGTGCCCCGACGAGGGCCTCACCCACCGCCGGATAATGACCGGCCATCGTGCCGTACTTGCGGTGCCCGGCGCCCAAGCGGCGCAGATAGGGAACGAGGACGGCGGGATTGTCGATGTGCTCGGCGGCGGTCAGCAGTGCCTTCAGCAGCCGGTCCCGCTGTACGTCCATGGCGGCGGGGAACATGCCGCGCACTTCCGGATGCCCGGTGAACACCAGAGCGTAGAAGTACGAGGTCACCTTGTCGGCGACGGGGGCGATCTCCGCGAGGGTCCGGCGGATGAGTACGGCATCCGGTGAGGGCTCGATCGCACTGCCCTCGCCGGATATCCGGGCCGATTCGCGTCTGTCCGATCTGGTGGGCGGAGCGTCCATGCGGTGCCTCGCTTCGAGCATCTCGGTCGGTCTGCACACGCCACGGCCAGTGAATCCGTGGTTCCGGGTTTCACAGCGTGCCAGCCGACTCTGAGGCCTGCGGGGAAATGCAGAAAATCCGCGATTCGAACCCCCTTTCCTCCTAAGATGCGTCAACTCCCGGGCGCGTCAGCCCTACGAGCTGGTATGCGTCCCGAAGGTCCCGGCCCTCGTAGACATGGGTGGCACGTTCCGCGAGATAGGGCCTCGCATTCACCGCGACCGAGACCGGCACCACCTCGAAGAGCATCGCGTCGGTCACCGAATCCCCGTACGCGACGCAGTCGGCCCGGCTGACTCCGAACTGCGCACAGAGCCGGTCCGCCACCCCGACCTTGCCCTCGGGTGTCAGGATCCCGGACTCCTCCACGGGACGGGTGAACGGCACCTCCGGGAAGACCGAGCCGTGCGCGGCATGCGCACCCCACTCCAGCAGCAGTTCCACGAAGAACGACGGTGACAGGGAGATCACCGCGCAGTAGTCCCCGCGTTCCCTGATCTCCTGCCACACGTCCCGGATCCCCGCGAGCCAGGGAGCCCCGTCGAATGCCGCCCGGACGTGCGCGGGCGTCAGATCGGCCCAGAGGGCGTGGGCGGCCACGGAGAACTGGTGCGGCCCCATCTTCTGCGCGCCGAAGGCGCGTTCCAGCTCGGCGATCTCGGCGCTCAGCCCGAGTTGGCGGGAGATCTCGACCGGCGCTGCCGATCCGTACATCAGCGTTCCGTCGAGGTCGAAGAGGTGCAGAAGGGTCATGGCCAACGAGGCTAGTCGGTCCGTTTCACGTGAAACACCGTGTTTCACGTGAAACATCGACCGGCGGCCCGTACCGGGGGACCTGGTGTTTCACGTGAAACATCCGACCCCAAACCCTCTGGACGGCTCCCAGTCCATGATCCAGTCTGGGCCAGGTGACACCACCACACCTCACCGATCTACCGATCCGGGCGCTGACCGTGGACGATCTCCGCCGCTGCGCCGACCTGTCCGAAGATCGCGGATGGCTCCGCGAGGACCACAAGTGGCGTCTGCTCCTCGCCGCCGGAAACGGCTACGGCGTCGATGCCCCGGACGGCCGGGGGCTCGCGGCCGCCTGCGTCGTCACCCACTACGGCGACACCCATGCCGGACCGGAGCTCGCCGCCATCGGGATGGTTCTCGTGGCCGACCGCTTCGCCCGCCAGGGCCTGGGCCGCCGCCTGATGACGCATGTCTGCGACGACGTGCTCGAGGGCATCCCCCTCACCCTGCACGCCACTCCCTACGGGCGCCCCCTCTACGAAGAGCTGGGCTTCGAGACCACCGGCCGCGCCGAAATGCTGACGGGCACCTTCCGGCACGAGGACACCCCCCGCACGTACGGCACATCCCGAGTCCGGCCGGCGACCGCCGAGGACCTCCCCCGCATCCTGCGGCTGGACGCAGAGGTCTTCGGCACCGACCGCACGCACATGATCACCCGGCTGCCCGCCTTCGCCGACCGGCTCGTCGTCGCCGAGGACCGCTCCGAAGACGGCGCACTCACCGGCTACGCCGCAGCCTGGCCCAATATGCACACCCAGGTCATCGGCCCGCTCATCGCCCACGACACCGCGACCGCCCAGTCACTGGTCACCGCGCTCGCGCTCAGCACCGACCGGGTGCTGCGCACCGATGTCGACGTACGGCACGAGGAACTCCTCGTTTGGCTCAAGGACCGGGGCCTTGCCTCAGTGGCCTTCAACGCCGTCATGACCCGGGGCATCCCCGGCCTGCCCGGAGACTGGACCCGCCGGTGGGCGCCGCTCACCGTGGCCGCGGGCTGAGAGGAGAACACACCATGACCGACACCCCCGAACTGACGATCCGGCCTGCCACCGAGGCCGACGTGCCCGCCATCGTCGCCATGCTGGCCGACGACCCGCTCGGCGCCGCCCGCGAGTCCCCGGACGACCTCGCTCCGTACCTCGCAGCCCTGAAGCGCCTCACGGACGACCCGAACCAGCACCTGGTCGTCGCCGTCCGCGCCGGCCGCGTCGTGGGTACCCTCCAGCTGACGATCGTCCCGGGACTCTCCCGCAAGGGGGCCACCCGTTCCATCATCGAGGGCGTCCGCGTACACGCCGACGAACGCGGCGGCGGTCTGGGCACCCGGTTCATCGAATGGGCCGTCGAGAAGTCCCGGGCCGAGAACTGCGCTCTGGTGCAGCTGACTTCGGACGTGACCCGCACCGATGCGCACCGGTTCTACGAACGACTCGGGTTCACCGCGTCGCACGTCGGGTTCAAGCTCCAGCTCTGACGGGCGTTCCGGCACGCCGGGTCGCCGTGTCGGCGGCCCGGCCTACGATCGGGAGGATGAGCCTCCCTCTCGTCACCACCGCCGAGCGACGCCACCGGCTCGGCCGACGCCACCGTCTGGCTCCGTCGGCCCGCGCCGCGACCGTCGCGCAGACGGCGGACTCCGTCGTCGCCCTGCACGCCACCGACGCCGCGACCGTCTTCCTGTCGGCGCGGGCCCGGCTCGCCGAAGGCGGCCCGGACGTGGTCGAGCGGGCGCTCTACGAGGACGTGAGCCTCGTACGCCTGCTCAGCATGCGCAACACGCTCTTCGCGGTCTCCGCCGAACTCGCCCCGCACGTCGACGCCTCCACCGCCCGCGCGATCGCCGTGAAGGAGCGCCGCACCCTCCTCAAGCACCTCGACGAGGACGGACAGGGGCTCGACGCCACGTGGCTCGCCGACGCGGAGGCCGCCGCACTCGACGCACTCGACGCCCACGGCCCCTCCACCGGCAGCCAGCTGTCCGCGGCCGTACCCGCGCTGCGCCAGAAGATCACCATCAGCCGCGGCAAGAAGTACGAGACCGAGCAGGGTGTAGCCACCCGGGTCATCCGGCTGCTCGCCGCCGACGGCCGGATCCGCCGTGACCGACCACGCGGCTCATGGACCTCCAGCCAGTACCGCTGGGTCCACACCGAGCCCTGGCCCGCCGTACCCGCCGCCGAGGCACGCACCGAGATCGCCCGCCGATGGCTGCGCGCGTACGGTCCCGCCACCGAGGCCGACCTCAAGTGGTGGACGGGCTGGACCCTCACGGACGTCCGCAAGGCACTCGCCGCCGCGGGCTCCGACCAGGTCCGCCTGGAGGACGGCAGCAACGCCCTGGTCAGCCCCGGGGACACCGGGCCCGAACCGGCTCCGGAGCCCTGGGCGGCGCTGCTGCCCGGCCTCGACCCCACCGGCATGGGCTGGGCCGACCGTGCTTTCCACCTCGACCCTGCCCACAGGAGCGCTCTGTTCGACTACGCCGGCAACATCGGCCCCACCGTGTGGTGGAACGGCGAGATCGTCGGAGGCTGGGCACAGCGCTCCGACGGCGAGATCGTCTGGCGGCTGCTGGGCAGCCCCGGCCGAGCCGCCGAGCAGGCGATCACCGCCGAAGCCGCGCGGCTCGCCGCCTGGGTGGGAGAGGCCCGGATCACCCCGCGCTTCCGTACTCCGCTGGAGCGGGAACTCGTCGCCTGATCCGGCACGGAGCCGGACCCGGTCTGTCAGCCGATGCCCCGCCAGCCCTGCGGGTCCACCCCGCCGGGCACCGGGGCATCGGCGTCGTAGGGCTCCCGGGTGAACACGAAGGACGCCAGGTCGAGATGGCTCACCGAGCCGTCCGCACGGCGCACCGCCCGCAGCGTCTCACCTGCGTAGTAGCCGAAGAGCCCGGTCCAGCTGCCGTCCGGCTCCGCCCGGAAGCGAGATGTGCGCCCGCTCGCGCCCACCGGCCCAAGTTCCAGGAGACCGTCCGCGGTCAGGCGCACCACGTGGGCCGAAGTGCCCCAGTACCAGGGGCCGCACAGTTCGAGCGGCACGTGGTCCGACTCCAGGAACGGCCTCCAGGGCCGCGGGAAACGCGGTTCGGCGTCCGCCACGATCCCCACGAGATCCGCGGCCACGGCCGAGGCCGGAAGTCCCGAGGTGCAGTTCGCCAGCACCACCGCCGCCACGTCGTCCGCCTCGCTCAGCCACAGCCCCGCCACGAAGCCGGGCAGCGATCCGCTGTGCCCCGCGAGCCTGCGTGCGCCGACGGCCATCAGCTGCATGCCCAGCCCGTAGCCCAGCTCGGCGAGACCGGGCTCCGGGGGCGCGGCCGCCGTCCGCATCTCCCGTACGGACTCGGCGCACAGGACGCGCTCGTCACCGCGCAGAAGGAAGTCGGCGAACCGGGCCAGGTCCCGGGTCGTGGACCACAGCCGACCGGCCGCGGCCATCAGCCCCAGGTCCTCCAGCGGTTCGGGCATCATCACGTCCGCCCAGGGATGCACCGCCCAGCCGCCGGCGTGCGGGGCCCGCGGGTGTCCGCTCGTGCGCTCCAGCCCCAGCGGCTCCAGCACTTCGGTCCGCAGCACCTCTTCCCAGGGCCTGCCGCGCACCGCCTCCACCAGTGAACCCAGCAGGGTGTAACCGGGGTTGGAGTAGTGGTGCCTGGTTCCCGGCACCAGCTTGAACGGCTCCTCCCCCAGGACGTCGCCCAGCTCGGGACGCTGCTCACCGGGCGTGCGCTCCCACCACTCGCCGGGCGTCTCCGCGGCCAACCCGCCGGTGTGGGAGAGCAATTGGGCGATGGTCGCCCGACCGGCGCCGGTCCCCGGCAGGTGCTTCTCCAGTGGATCGGCGAGCGAGACGAGGCCCTCGTCCCGCAGCCGCATCACGAGGACCGCCGTGAACGTCTTGGTGATCGAACCGATCCGGTACTGGACGTCGCCGTCCGGGCCGTGTCCCTCGACCGAGGTCCGGGAGCCCTCCCAGACCACCTCCCCGCCCCGCAGGACGGCCGCCACCACGGAAGGAGCCCGCCCTTCGCTCTGTGCGACGGCGATCCGGTGCCTCAGCGCGCGCCGGGTGGCAGGGAGAAGTTCCAGGTCTTCAGCAGACTCATCCATGATCGGATGCTACGTGTTGGCCATGTCCACGAAGCGCGAGTAGTGGCCCTGGAAGGCCACCGTGATGGTGGCCGTGGGGCCGTTACGGTGCTTCGCCACGATCAGGTCCGCCTCACCCGCGCGGGGGGACTCCTTCTCGTACGCGTCCTCGCGGTGCAGCAGGATCACCATGTCGGCGTCCTGCTCGATGGAACCCGACTCACGCAGGTCGGAGACCATCGGCTTCTTGTCGGTGCGCTGTTCCGGACCACGGTTCAGCTGGGAGAGGGCGATCACGGGGACCTCCAGCTCCTTGGCCAGCAGCTTGAGGTTTCGGGACATGTCCGAAACTTCCTGCTGACGGCTCTCGGGGCGGCGCGAACCGCCCGACTGCATCAGCTGGAGGTAGTCGATGACCACGAGCGAGAGGTCGTTGCGCTGCTTGAGCCGGCGGCACTTGGCCCGGATCTCCATCATCGACAGGTTGGGGGAGTCGTCGATGTAGAGCGGGGCGGCGGAGACGTCCGGCATCCGGCGGGCGAGCCGGGTCCAGTCGTCGTCCGTCATCGTGCCCGAGCGCATGTGGTGGAGCGCGACCCGGGCCTCCGCCGAGAGGAGGCGCATGGCGATCTCGTTGCGCCCCATTTCGAGGGAGAAGATCACGCTCGGCAGGTTGCTCTTGATGGAGCACGCCCGGGCGAAGTCCAGGGCGAGGGTGGACTTGCCCATGGCGGGACGGGCGGCGATGACGATCATCTGGCCCGGGTGCAGGCCGTTGGTCAGCGAGTCGAGGTCCGTGAAGCCGGTGGGTACACCCGACATCTGGCCGCTGCGGGAGCCGATCGCCTCGATCTCGTCGAGGGCGCCCTCCATGATGTCGCCGAGCGGCAGGTAGTCCTCGGAGGTCCGCTGCTCGGTGACGGCGTAGATCTCGGCCTGGGCGCTGTTGACGATCTCGTCGACGTCACCGTCGGCCGCGTAGCCCATCTGCGTGATCTTCGTGCCGGCGGCGACCAGACGGCGCAGCACGGCCCGCTCGTGGACGATCTCCGCGTAGTACTCGGCGTTCGCCGCGGTCGGCACGGACTGGACCAGGGTGTGCAGGTACGAGGCCCCGCCCACCTTGCTGATCTCGCCGCGCCGGGTGAGCTCGGCGCCGATGGTGATCGGGTCGGCCGGCTCGCCCTTGGCGTACAGGTCGAGGATGGCCTGGTAGATCGTCTCGTGCGAGGGCCGGTAGAAGTCGTGGCCCTTGAGGACCTCGACCACATCCGCGATGGCGTCCTTGGACAGCAGCATGCCGCCGAGCACCGACTGCTCGGCGTCGAGGTCCTGGGGAGGGACGCGCTCGAAGCCGCCGCCACCGCCGGAGTCCCAGGAGCCGCCCTCGCGCCCTCGGTCGTGCTGTTCGTCCCCGCGGCCGCGGCCTTCGCTGTTACGGCGCGGACGGGCGGGCAGACGGTCACCCGGACCGCTGTCGGCCCAGGGGTCGTCCATGGGCTCGGGCATGCTCACCGGGCCGCCTCCTCCCGTCCGCAACGCGGACCTCGCCGTGTCACTCTTTCTACGACACGGCTCTGACATTTGGGGCACCCGAATCCACTGTCGGCGGGTCGGGCAACGCACCACGGTAGGCCCGAGAGCGGCGTCAGCCAATCTTGTTATCCACAGGCTGTGTGGATGACATGTGGATGACGGCGCCAATGCTGTGGGTAACTCGCCGGAAGCTGTGTACGGACCGGGGGACGACGCTGTGGACAAAATCACCCGGCCCACCCAGTTACCCCACCTGACCTGCAGTTTCCCCCTCCGGGCGCAGCAGTGGAGAAAATTCTTGGACACTGCCCCAAGATCGCCTCCAACGAGGTGTGAGGAACGCCCAAGTCAACGCGCCAGTAAGGATCCAAAGGCAGTTGCATCCATTACCTGTGGAAGATTAGATTGAGCGCATGACACAGGCTGTCGCAGCACCCAAGGCAGGGCCGGGACGGCACGACCGCGAGATCTTCGCACTCGCTCTCCCCGCCTTCGGCGCACTGGTCGCCGAGCCCCTCTTCGTGATGGCCGACAGCGCCATCGTGGGACACCTCGGCACCCCTCAGCTGGCCGGTCTCGGCATCGCCGCGGCGGTGCTCACCACCGCCGTGAGCGTCTTCGTCTTCCTCGCCTACGCCACCACCGCGGCCGTCTCCCGCCGCGTCGGCGCAGGAGACCTCCAGGCAGCGATCCGACAGGGGATCGACGGGATCTGGCTCGCCCTGCTGCTGGGCGCGGCCGTCGTCGCCGTGGTGGTTCCCGCGACCCCTTCACTGGTCTCGCTCTTCGGGGCCTCCGACACGGTGGCCCCGTACGCGATCACCTATCTGCGGATCTCCGCTCTCGGCATCCCGGCCATGCTCATGGTCCTGGCCGCCACCGGGGTCATCCGCGGGCTCCAGGACACCCGTACGCCGCTCTACGTGGCCATCGGCGGCTTCGCCCTCAACGCGGGCCTGAACGCCGCCCTGGTCTACGGTGCGGGGCTCGGCATCGCCGGCTCCGCCTGGGGAACGGTCATCGCCCAGTGCGCCATGGCCGCCGCCTACCTCGTGGTGGTCGTCCGCGGGGCCCGGCGCCACGGCGCCTCGCTGCGCCCCGACTCCGCGGGTATCCGGGCCTGTGCCCAGGCGGGCGCTCCGCTGCTGGTCCGCACCCTGTCGCTGCGGGCGATCCTGCTGATCGCCACCGCCGTGGCCGCCCGGCTCGGCGACGCCGACATCGCCGCCCACCAGATCCTGCTCTCCCTGTGGAGCCTGCTCGCCTTCGCCCTGGACGCCATAGCGATCGCCGGGCAGGCGATCATCGGCCGCTACCTGGGCGCGAGCGACACCGACGGCGCCAGGGCCGTCTGCCGCCGCATGGTCCAGTGGGGGATCGCCTCGGGCGTGGTGCTCGGCCTGCTGGTCGTCCTGGCCCGCCCGGTGTTCGTCCCGCTGTTCACCAGCGATCCGGCGGTCGAGGCGGCCCTGCTGCCGGCCCTGCTGGTCGTGGCCCTCTCCCAGCCCGTCTCCGGCATCGTCTTCGTGCTCGACGGGGTCCTGATGGGCGCCGGAGACGGCCGCTACCTGGCCCGGGCCATGCTCCTGACGCTGGCCGCCTTCGCCCCCGCCGCACTGCTCGTGCCGATCCTGGGCGGCGGCCTCACGGCGCTCTGGTGGGCCATGACGCTGATGATGGTGGTCCGGATGATCACTCTTCGGCTGCGGGCCGGTTCGGGCCGGTGGCTGATCGCGGGAGCCACTCGCTAGCGGACGGCCTGACCCGAGCCGTGTTTCACGTGAAACACCGCGGGCCGCACCCGGCATGTTTCACGTGAAACAGCGCCCGGCAACGACGAAGGGCCGCACCCCGTCGGGGTGCGGCCCTTCGAGCGCAGCCCTTAGGCGGCGACGACCTCGATGCCCACGTTCGCGGCCACGTCGGCGTGCAGACGCACGGAGACCTGGTACGAACCGAGGGTCTTGATCGGGGAGCCGAGCTCCACGCGGCGCTTGTCGACCTTCGGGCCGCCCGAGGACTCGATCGCCGTGGCGATGTCGGCCGGGGTCACGGAGCCGAAGAGACGACCGGCGTCACCCGCACGGGTGGCCAGACGGACCTTGACACCCTCGAGCTTGGCCTTGACCTCGTTGGCCTGCTCGATGGTCGCGATCTCGTGGATCTTGCGGGCGCGGCGGATCTGCGCCACGTCCTTCTCGCCACCCTTGGTCCAGCGGATCGCGAAACCACGCGGGACCAGGTAGTTGCGAGCGTAACCGTCCTTGACGTCGACGACATCGCCGGCGGCACCGAGGCCAGAAACCTCGTGGGTCAGGATGATCTTCATTAGTCGGTCACCCTTTCCTTATCGCGCGGTGGACGTGTAGGGCAGCAGCGCCATCTCACGGCTGTTCTTCACGGCCGTGGCGACGTCACGCTGGTGCTGCGTGCAGTTGCCGGTAACGCGGCGGGCACGGATCTTGCCGCGGTCGGAAATGAACTTCCGCAGCATGTTCGTGTCCTTGTAGTCCACGTACGCGGTCTTGTCCTTGCAGAATGCGCAGACCTTCTTCTTAGGCTTGCGCACAGGCGGCTTCGCCATTGTGTCTCTCCTGTGTGATCAAGAAGTTTGGATGGAGCTGCCCTAGAAGGGCGGCTCGTCCGAGTAGCCACCGCCGGAGCCGCCGGAGCTTCCGCCCCAGCCGCCCCCGCCGCCGCCCTGCTGCTGGCCACCGGCCGGCGCGCTGGACGCCCACGGGTCGTCGGAGGGAGCTCCGCCGCCCTGCTGGCCGCCGCTGGGGGCTCCGCCCCAGCCACCGCCGCCGCCACCCTGCTGCTGACCGCCGCCGCCGTATCCACCCTGGCCACCGCGACCGGTGGTCTTGGCGACCTTGGCCGTGGCGTTCTTCAGGCTGGGGCCGACTTCCTCGACGTCCAGCTCGTAGACCGTGCGCTTGACACCCTCACGGTCCTCGTACGACCGCTGCCTCAGCCGGCCCTGCACGATGACGCGCATGCCTCGCTGGAGGGACTCGGCGACGTTCTCCGCCGCCTGCCGCCACACCGAGCAGGTCAGGAACAGGCTCTCGCCGTCCTTCCACTCATTGGTCTGGCGGTCGAAGGTGCGGGGGGTGGACGCGACACGGAACTTCGCGACCGCCGCACCCGAGGGGGTGAAGCGCAGCTCGGGGTCGTCGACGAGATTGCCGACGACCGTGATGACGGTCTCGCCTGCCATGGATGAACCTCTCGGCGGGGATTGCTGCTGGGCTGCTGTGCTACTCGATCCCGATTACCGCTGAACCGAAGTTCAGTGGGTCTCGGGGCGAAGGACCTTGGTCCGGAGAACCGACTCGTTCAGGTTCATCTGTCGGTCAAGCTCCTTGACGACCGCAGGCTCGGCCTGAAGGTCGATGACCGAGTAGATGCCCTCGGGCTTCTTCTTGATCTCGTAAGCGAGACGACGACGGCCCCAGGTGTCGACCTTCTCGACCTTTCCGTTGCCCTCACGGACGACGGAGAGGAAGTTCTCGATCAGCGGGGAGACAGCGCGCTCCTCGAGATCGGGGTCGAGGATGACCATCACTTCGTAGTGACGCATGTGGAACCCACCTCCTTTGGACTCAGCGGCCACGGTCGTTCCGTGGCAGGAGGGTCGTGATGCGTGAGCACGGCGTCCGCAGAGCAGACACCGCGCAGCTGTACAGACTACCTGCTCGCGTCCTTCCGGTTGAAATCCGCCGGGAGAGGGCCACAATCTGTATCCATCGGGTGTGCTCGGTGCTATGACCCCGGCCCCTCGCCGGAGACAGCCCGCAGCACCGCCAGCTTCAGCCAGGAGGTGCCCTTCCGATGGCACAGGCAATGCGGCCCCCTCAGATCTCCCTGCTCTCCACCGACGGCAAGCCCCACCCGCTGCAGGACACCCTGATGGCGGTCACTCTGACCCTCGGCGCCGTGGCGTTCGTCACGGCCTTCTTCCACAACCTGCACCTGATCAGCTCGTGGGCCGGGCTGATCGGGATCCTGACCGGCGCGTACGGACAGTTCGTCTCCGTCACGACACGCGAGCGCTTCGCGCTGATCATCGGCCTTGGCGCGTCTGCCATCGGCTTCTACCTCGGCATGTTCCACGGCGGCCTCTTCGGGGGCTGACCGGGCCGACCGGGACACCTCCGCGGCAGGGCGCCGGCCACGCACCGGCCCGGGCCCACGGCCCGTCCCCCAGAAGGGTGGCGCCCCTGTCGCAGTAGGCTTCGCGCCATAGCAGCGAAGCCGCCGGAGGAGACGCCCCGCATGAGCCTGTCCCTGAGGACCATCAGCCGAGAGCAGCATCTGGGTTACCTCCAGAGCCTGCCCTCGGCGAGCCACTGCCAGGTCCCGGCGTGGGCCGACGTGAAGAACGAGTGGCGTTCCGAGAACCTCGGATGGTTCAACGAGTCCGACGAACTCGTCGGAGCGGCCCTGGTGCTGTACCGGCAGCTGCCCAAGGTGAAGCGGTACCTCGCGTACCTGCCCGAGGGCCCGGTCATCAACTGGTACGCCCCGAACCTGGAGGAGTGGCTCCAGCCGATGCTGGCGCACCTCAAGCAGCAGGGCGCCTTCACCGTGAAGATGGGCCCGCCCGTCGTCATCCGCCGCTGGAACTCGGCCGCCATCAAGGCCGGTATCCAGGACCCGAACGTGAAGCGCCTGCGCGACGTGGAGGCCTCGGTCATCGAGCCCCGCGCCTTCGAGGTGTCGGACAAGCTGCGCCGCATGGGCTGGCAGCAGGCCGAGGACGGCGGCGCCGGCTTCGGTGACGTCCAGCCGCGCTACGTCTTCCAGGTACCGCTGGCCAACCGCTCGCTGGACGACGTCCTCAAGGGCTTCAACCAGCTGTGGCGCCGCAACATCAAGAAGGCCGAGAAGGCCGGTGTCGAGGTCGTCCAGGGCGGCTACGACGACCTGCCGACCTGGCAGCACCTGTACGAGATCACGGCCGAGCGCGACAAGTTCCGCCCGCGTCCGCTCAGCTACTTCCAGCGCCAGTGGACGGCCCTCAACTCCGAGGACCCCAACCGGATGCGGCTCTACATCGCCACGCACGAGGGAGAGCCGCTGGCCGCCGCCACGATGCTCACCGTCGGCCAGCACGTCTGGTACTCGTACGGCGCCTCCGCCAACCACAAGCGCGAGGTCCGCCCCTCGAACGCGATGCAGTGGCGCATGCTGCGCGACTCGTACGCGCTCGGCGCAAGCGTGTACGACTTGCGCGGTATTTCTGACACGCTGGACGAGAACGATCACCTGTTCGGGCTGATCCAGTTCAAGGTCGGTACGGGCGGCGAGGCCGTGGAGTACGTCGGCGAGTGGGACTTCCCGCTCAACAAGATGCTGCACAAGGCCCTCGACATCTACATGTCGCGACGCTGACCCGGCCCCACCCCGCCCCACACGTACACACCGCACCGCTGCACCAGGCAGCTTCTCAGGAGAGGTTCCGGACGGGCATGGCGCTCACGCTCTACGTCGACACCGCGCGCTGGCGTGCGCACCAGAAGCAGATCCAGGACCAGTTCCCCGGGCTGGTCCCGGTCTGC
The DNA here is from genome assembly GCF_054353315.1 of Streptomyces sp. NC-S4. Taxonomy (NCBI): domain Bacteria; kingdom Bacillati; phylum Actinomycetota; class Actinomycetes; order Kitasatosporales; family Streptomycetaceae; genus Streptomyces; species Streptomyces sp. NC-S4. The sequence continues at coordinate 4,393,448 of NZ_CM135937.1, forward strand.
AAGGGCAACGGCTACGGCTTCGGCCACGAGCGGCTCTGCGAGGAGGCGACCCGTATGGGCGCCGACATCCTGGCCGTGGGCACGACGTACGAGGCCTCCAGCATCAAGGACTGGTTCGGCGGCGACCTGCTCGTCCTCACCCCGTTCCGGCGGGGCGAGGACCCGGTGCCGCTGCCCGACCGGGTCATCCGTTCGGTCGCGTCGCTGGACGGGGTGCGCGGTCTGGTGGGGGCCAGGGTGGTCATCGAGTGCATGAGCTCGATGCGCCGCCACGGCATCTCGGAGCAGGACCTCGGCCAGCTGCACGCCGCCATCGAGGACGTCCGGCTGGAGGGCTTCGCCCTGCACCTGCCCCTGGACCGCCCGGACGGCTCGGACGCCGTCGAGGAGGTCATCGGCTGGATGGACCGGCTGCGCGCGGCCCGGCTGCCGCTGCACACCATGTTCGTCAGCCACCTGCGGGCGGCGGAGCTCGCACGGCTGCAGCAGCAGTTCCCGCAGACCCGCTTCCGGGCCCGGATCGGCACCCGGCTGTGGCTGGGCGACCACGAGGCCACCGAGTACCGCGGTGCGGTCCTCGACGTCACGCGCGTGGCCAAGGGCGACCGGTTCGGCTACCGGCAGCAGAAGGCGGCCTCCGACGGCTGGCTCGTCGTGGTCGCCGGCGGCACCTCGCACGGGGTGGGTCTGGAGGCCCCCAAGGCGCTCCACGGTGTGATGCCGCGCGCCAAGGGCGTCGCCCGGGCGGGTCTGGCCACGGTCAACCGGAACCTTTCGCCTTTCGTGTGGGCGGGCAAGCAGCGCTGGTTCGCGGAGCCGCCGCACATGCAGGTGTCGATCCTGTTCGTGCCCTCGGACGCGACCGAGCCGAAGGTCGGCGACGAGCTGGTGGCGCACCTGCGACACACCACCACGCAGTTCGACCGGGTGCTCGACGCCTGAGTCCGACCGGTCAGTCCTGGGAGCTCGTGCCCCAGGCGACCCGCTGTCCATCCGAGGGCGTCGCGTACTGCGGCGCCCTCGCCGCGTCCGACAGCACGAACACGTCCTCCGCGCCGTCCAGGACGCCACCGGAGGGGTCGTCCGAGCCGTCTCGGCGTACGACGTCCCGCTCGGGCATCAGGATGTCCCGGACGATGACCGCGCACAGGTACAGCGTGGTCAGCAGGTGGGCGGTGATCGCCAGCTGGTAGCCCTCCACGGGCAGGCCCTGGTGCTTGTCGCCGCTGGCCGTGTAGGCGAGGTAGAACCAGATCCCGAGGAAGTACACGACCTCGCCGGCCTGCCAGATCAGGAAGTCCCGCCAGCGCGGCCGGGCCAGTGCGGCGAGCGGGATGAGCCACAGCACGTACTGCGGCGAGTAGACCTTGTTGCACAGGATGAAGGCGGCGACCACGAGGAAGACCAGCTGTGCGAAGCGCGGCCGGCGCGGGGCGGTCAGGGCGAGCAGGCCGACGGCCCCGCACAGCAGGAGCGTCAGTCCGGTCGCGTACGTGTTGGCGCCTTCCAGCGAGTTGCCCGAGCGCTGGGAGATCAGCAGCCACACCGAGCCGTAGTCGATGGGCCGTTCCTGGCTGAAGGTGTAGAACTTCTTCCAGCCGTCCCACGCGAAGAGCATGACCGGCAGGTTGACCACGAGCCAGGCCCCGGCCGCGCCGAGCACGGCGGCGCCGAAGGCGCGCCACTTCCCGGCCCGCCAGCAGAGCACGAACAGCGCCCCGAGCAGCAGTACGGGGTAGAGCTTGGCCGCGGTGGCCAGGCCGATGAGGACGCCGAAGAGGACCGTCCGGCCGCGGGACCACATGAGCATGCCGGCGGCGGTCAGGGCGATGGCCAGCAGGTCCCAGTTGATCGTCGCCGTCAGGGCGAAGGCGGGCGCCAGGGCGAAGAGCAGGGCGTCCCACGGGCGGTGGCGGTGGGTGCGGGCGACGCACACGGCGATGACGGCCGCGCAGGCCATCAGCATGCCCGCGTTGACCATCCAGTACATCTGCTCGCGGTGCTGCATGGAGCCGCTGCCGGGGGTCAGCCAGGAGGCGATCTCCATGAAGAGCCCGGTGAGCACCGGATATTCCAGATACTCCATGTCGCCGGGGAGCCGGTCGAAGTAGGGCGTCAGGTTGTCGGCGAAGCCGCGTACCGCGTACAGGTGCGGGATGTCGGAGTAGCAGGCGTGGGTGTACTGCGAGCCCGCCCCCCGGAACCAGGCCCAGTCGTAGCAGGGCAGCTTCTGGACCATGCCGAGCGCGAACATGCCGATGGCGACCAGCGCCACGACCCGGACCGGCCCCAGCCAGTGCCCGCCGAGCCGGGCGTAGCGGCCGAGCGGGCCGCCGATGAGCTCACTGCCGGCTGCGGCGACCTCGTCCTGCTGCGTCGGCAGTACGGGGCTGTCCTCGTGCACCTTGGTCATGGGCTCATCCTGCCGTACCGGACCGGACATGGGGGAAGGCCGTCGCACACGGTGTGCGACGGCCTTCCTCGGCTCACGGAGCGGCGGTACGGGTCACTCGGGGACGGAGTCGTTGACCCCGCCGGTGATGCCGCCCGGGCGGCCGGGTCTGCCGGACTGCGACGGGGAGGGCGATCCGGAGGACCCGCCGATCACCCCGGTGCTGGTACCGGACGTGTTGCCGGAGTTGGTGCCGGTGCTGGTTCCGGTGTTGGCGCCGCCGTTGGTGTTCCCGCGCGTGGTGTCCGGGTCGCAGTACAGCTTCCACGGCGGGCAGCTCGGCCGACCGCCCTTGGACGGGGAGGGAGACGCCGGCGGGGAGCTCGGCGGCTGCGTCGACGGGGAGGGGGACGCCGGGACGACGACCGAGGGCGTGGGGGAGGGGGCGCCGGCGGAGTCGGCGGTCACGCCGATGTCCTCGGCCTCCGGGAACTGCTTGACCGGGAGGCCCTTGAGCGCTTCGCCCATGTACTCGGTCCAGATCTCGGCCGGGATGTCACCACCGTGGAGGGAGGGGATGTCGCCCACACCCTTCATGGAGATCAGCTTCTTGTCCGGCGAGTTGGGGTCGGTGCGGAAGAGGACCACCGAGGTGGACAGCTCCGGGGTGTAGCCGACGAACCACGCCGACTTGTTCTCGTCGGTGGTACCGGTCTTGCCCGCGGCGGGCCGGCCCAGCTTCTGGACCTTCTTGCCGGTGCCGTTCTCGACGACGTTCTCCAGCACCTTGGTGATGTTGTCGGCCACGGCGCTGTCCATGGCCCGCTGGTCCTTGGGGGCCTCGAAGCCCGCCAGCTTCTCGCCGTCCTTCTCGACCTCGGTCACGGAGAACGGCTCGCGGTGCGTGCCGGACGCGGCGAAGGTCGCGTACGAGTCGGCCATGCGGATGGCGCTCGGGGTGGAGGTACCGAGGGCGAAGGAGGCGTCGTTGTTCGGGTTGACCGACTCCTCCAGGATGCCCGTGGACTTGGCCACGGCCCTGACCTTGTCGTGGCCGACGTCGAAGACGAGCTGGGCGAACGGGACGTTGATGGACTTCTCCATCGCCTCGTTGAGGGTCACGTACCCGAAGGGGGTGGGGCTCTCGTTCTTCTGCTTGAACGGCGCGCCCGACGCGTCGCGCAGGGGCTTGCCCTCACGGTTGTTGATCACGGTGAGGTCGTTGGCCATGTACTTGCTGTCGGCCGAGATGCCCTTGCCCTTGGAGTTCTGGGTGCCGTACTCCATCGCGGCCGCCAGCACGTATGGCTTCCAGGTCGAACCGACCGGGACACCGCTGGAGTTGGCGTTGTTGCTGAAGTACTTGTGGTCCCAGCCCGGGCCGCCGTACAGGGCGACGAGCGCTCCGGTCTTCACGTCCACCGAGGCAGCGCCGAACTGCACGAAGGTGTCCGTCTCGGGGCGGCCCTTCTCGTCGATGAACCCGTTGCGGGTGTCCTCGACCGCCTTGACCATGGCGTCCACCCTCGGCTTCTGGAAGGTGGTCTTGATCCGGTAGCCGCCCAGGGCCATCTGTTCGGGGGTGATGCCCTTGGTCTTCATCACGTAGGCCTTGGCCGTGTCGACCAGGTAGCCGATCTGGCCGGTCATGCCGCGGGCCTGCTCCGACTCGACCCGCGGGGGGAAGTCCGCGTCCGTGAACTTCGCCCGCGCGGCCTTGTCCATCCGGCCGACCTCGACCTCGCGGTCCAGGACCCAGCTCCAGCGCTCCCGGGCCCGCTTCTCGTTGAGGGCGGGGGTGGCCGCGGCGCCGATGCCGCCGTCCGGGTTGTAGAGGTTGGGCCCCTTCAGCACGGCGGCCAGGAAGGCGCACTCGGAGGGGTTCAGGTCCTGGCTGTCCTTGCCGAAGTAGGCGCGGGCCGCGGCCTGGATCCCGTAGGCGTCCCGGCCGTAGTAGGCGGTGTTCAGGTAGCCCGCGAGGACGGTGTCCTTCTCCTCGGAGACACCCAGCCTTATCGCGATGAAGAGCTCGGTGGCCTTCCGCTTGAGCGTCTGGTCGGAGTCCAGGTAGGTGTTCTTCACGTACTGCTGGGTGATCGTCGAGCCGCCCTGGGTGGAACCGCCCGTGGCCATGTTCCACACGGCGCGGCCGACACCCATCGGGTCCACGCCCTTGTCCGTCTCGAAGGACTCGTTCTCCGCCGAGATCACGGCGTCCCTCATCGACCGGGGGATGCTGGAGATGGGCACGATCTGGCGGTTCATCGAACCGCCCGTCGCGACCATCTGGCTGCCGTCGGCCCAGTAGAAGACGTTGTTCTGCGCCTGCGCCGCCTTGTTCGGGTCGGGCGTGCTCACCATGGCGATACCGATGCCGGTACCGGCCGTGATCACCGCGAAGAAGCCCAGGGCCGTGCCGGCGACGAACTTCCAGGACGGTACGAAGCGCTTCCAGCCGTCTCTGTCGGACCGCGGGTAGTTGATGAGCCGCTTGTCGCGCGTGGCGGCGCCGGCTCCTCTCCCGCGGCCGCTGCCTCTCTGGGCACCCCTGCGGGCATCGGCACGGCTGCCCTGGGCGGGCTGCGGTGCGTACGGGCCGCTGTGCGACGCCGTGGGGACGTCACGTCCGGCCCCGCCCCTTCCGGGGCGAGGCTGGGCGGCGCGGCGGGCTGAGGCGCGCCCACCGCCTTCGGGCTGCGGCGGTTTGCGACGGTGCTCGCTCATCGAACGACTACTCCTCGGGCAGGCGAGTGGCCTGGAAGCGGCAGATTAGTTCCGGTACCCCCCGGTGTCATGGCGCACAGACTACGCACGCTCAAAACGCGCTCACTGCCGAAGTTCACCCCAAATCAGGCAACCTGCCTGGTGCGAATTGGTGATGTGACACCGGTCACCATGTCTCCACTTGTCGATCAGAGCGCCCCGTTCTATCGTCTGGATGTATCGAGCCGATACATCAGCTCGACATAAAGACTCTGGGGCGGAGGGGAGGCAGGCGGATGAGCAGACGCTCAGGCATCCTCGAATTCGCCGTCCTCGGCCTGCTTCGCGAATCCCCCATGCACGGCTATGAGCTGCGCAAGCGGCTCAACACCTCGCTGGGGGTGTTCAGAGCCTTCAGCTACGGGACGCTCTATCCCTGCCTCAAGACGCTGGTCGCCAACGGCTGGTTGATCGAGGAGCCGGGCAACGCCCCGGAAGACGCTCTCGCCGCTTCACTCGCAGGGCGCCGCGCCAAGATCGTCTACCGGTTGACGGCCGCGGGTAAGGAGCATTTCGAGGAATTGCTCTCCCACACGGGCCCCGATACCTGGGAGGACGAGTCCTTCGCCGCCCGTTTCGCCTTCTTCGGCCAGACCGAACGAGACGTCCGCATGCGGGTGCTGGAGGGCCGCCGCAGCCGGCTGGAGGAGCGTCTGGAGAAGATGCGCGCCTCGATCGCCCGGACGCGGGAGCGCCTCGACGACTACACGCTGGAGCTGCAGCGGCACGGCATGGAGTCGGTGGAGCGCGAAGTGCGCTGGCTGAACGAGCTCATCGAGAGTGAGCGGGCGGGACGGGATCGGAGACGATCCGGCCCGTCCGACGAAACTGAAAAATGAGACCTGCACCTCGCAGGCCTCGTCCGAGAACAAACAGGGAGCAACCGGAATGGGTTCGGTTCGCGTAGCCATCGTCGGCGTGGGCAACTGCGCCGCCTCGCTGGTGCAGGGCGTCGAGTACTACAAGGACGCCGACCCGGCGGCCAAGGTCCCCGGTCTGATGCACGTCCAGTTCGGCGACTACCACGTGCGTGACATCGAGTTCGTCGCCGCGTTCGACGTCGACGCGAAGAAGGTCGGCCTCGACCTTTCGGACGCCATCGGCGCCAGCGAGAACAACACCATCAAGATCTGCGACGTCCCGAACGCCGGTGTGACCGTCCAGCGCGGCCACACCTACGACGGCCTGGGCAAGTACTACCGCATGACGATCGAGGAGTCCGCCGAGGCCCCGGTCGACGTGGTCCAGGTCCTCAAGGACCGCGAGGTCGACGTCCTGATCTGCTACCTGCCCGTCGGTTCCGAGGACGCGGCGAAGTTCTACGCCCAGTGCGCCATCGACGCCAAGGTCGCCTTCGTCAACGCCCTCCCGGTCTTCATCGCCGGCACCAAGGAGTGGGCGGACAAGTTCACCGAGGCCGGTGTCCCGATCGTCGGCGACGACATCAAGTCGCAGGTCGGCGCCACCATCACGCACCGCGTGATGGCGAAGCTGTTCGAGGACCGCGGTGTCCGTCTCGAGCGCACCATGCAGCTCAACGTCGGCGGCAACATGGACTTCAAGAACATGCTGGAGCGCGACCGCCTGGAGTCGAAGAAGATCTCCAAGACGCAGGCCGTCACCTCGCAGATCCCCGACCGCGAGCTGGGCGAGAAGAACGTCCACATCGGCCCGTCCGACTACGTCGCGTGGCTCGACGACCGCAAGTGGGCCTACGTCCGCCTCGAGGGTCGCGCCTTCGGCGACGTCCCGCTGAACCTCGAGTACAAGCTCGAGGTGTGGGACTCCCCGAACTCGGCCGGTGTCATCATCGACGCCCTGCGCGCCGCGAAGATCGCCAAGGACCGCGGCATCGGTGGCCCGATCCTGTCGGCGTCCAGCTACTTCATGAAGTCCCCGCCGGTGCAGTACTTCGACGACGAGGCCCTGGCCAACGTCGAGAAGTTCATCAAGGGCGAGGTCGAGCGCTAACCGAGCCCAAGGGTCGTCACGACACCTGGACTTCGGCAGTTCTTCCGCGGAGGGTCCCCGGGCAATGTGCCCGGGGACCCTCCGCGTATGTGACTCTTGCCCTCATGCCTGTCGTACGTGATCTGCGCGTACTCCTGCGCCTGAGGGATTTCCGCAACCTGCTCGCCGTTCGGCTGCTCTCCCAGGCCGCCGACGGCGTCTACCAGGTCGCGCTCGCCACCTATGTCATCTTCTCCCCGGAGAAGCAGACCTCCCCGGCGGCCATCGCCTCCGCCATGGCGGTACTGCTGCTGCCCTATTCGGCGATCGGCCCCTTCGCCGGAGTCCTGCTCGACCGCTGGCGCCGCCGCCAGGTCTTCCTCTACGGCAATCTCCTGCGGGCCTTCCTCGCCTGCGTCACCGGGATGCTGATCGTCGCGCAGGTGCCCGACTGGCTGTTCTACGCCTCGGCCCTGTCCGTGACCGCCGTCAACCGCTTCGTGCTGTCCGGGCTCGCCGCCTCGCTGCCCCACGTCGTCGGACCCGATCAGCTGGTCACCGCGAACGCGCTCTCCCCCACCGCCGGCACCCTCGCGGCGGTGGCGGGTGGCGGGCTGGCCTTCCTCGTACGGCTGCTGGCCTCCGATTCCAACGCCCTCGTGGTGCTCCTGGGCGCCGGGCTCTACCTGTGCGCAGCTCTCGTCTCCCTGCAACTGGACATCGGCCTCCTCGGACCGGACCACCCCGCAGGCCGGGCCCATCCCTCGGTCGCCGAGGGGGTCGCCCTCACGGTGCGGGGGATGGCCGAGGGCCTGCGCCACCTCGCCTCCCGGCGCGAGGCGGCCCGGGCGCTCGCCGCGATGACCATGATGCGGTTCTGCTACGGGGCCCTCTTCGTGATGCTGCTGATGCTCTGCCGCTACTCCTGGTCGGACAACGAGTCCGACGGGCTGGCGCTGCTGGGCATCGCCGTCGGCGCCTCCGGGGCCGGATTCTTCGCCGCCGCCGTGGTGACCCCCTGGCTGGTGGGCCGGCTGGGCCCGCTCGGCTGGATCACCGCGTGCTCCGCGGGTGCCGCCGTCCTGGTACCGGCCCTCGGTCTGTTCTTCGCCCCGGGGCCGATGCTGGCCGCCGCGTTCGTACTCGGCCTCGCCACCCAGGGCGCGAAGATCGCCACCGACACCGAAGTGCAGTCCCAGGTGAACGACGACTACCGCGGCCGCGTCTTCTCCGTCTACGACGTGCTGTTCAACGTCGCCTTCGTCGGCGCGGCGGCGGTGGCCTCACTGATGCTCCCCGCCGACGGGCGTTCCGCGGCCCTGGTCCTCATCGTGTCCGCGCTCTACGCCGCGACCGCCCTGTTCCTGGCCCGGGGTGAGCGACGTTTCACGTGAAACATCAGCTCTGAAGTACGGCGGGGGCCGATGTTTCACGTGAAACATCGGCCCCCGCCATCCCTGCGTCAGGCCTGTGCGGCCCACCACTCCTTCAGCGCGACCACAGCGTCGTCACGGTCCATCGGGCCGTTCTCCAGCCGCAGCTCCAGCAGGAACGCGTAGGCCTTGCCGATCACCGGACCGGGGCCCACGTCGAGCACCCGCATGATCTCGTTGCCGTCCAGGTCGGGCCGGATCGCGTCCAGCTCCTCCTGCTCCTGCAGCTGCGCGATGCGCTCCTCCAGTCCGTCGTAGGTCCGGGAGAGGGCATTGGCCTTGCGCTTGTTGCGCGTGGTGCAGTCGGACCGGGTCAGCTTGTGCAGACGCTCCAGCAGCGGACCGGCGTCGCGGACGTAGCGCCGGACCGCGGAGTCGGTCCACTCCCCGTCGCCGTAGCCGTGGAAGCGCAGGTGCAGCTCCACCAGCCGGGAGACGTCCTTGATCATGTCGTTGGAGTACTTCAGGGCCGTGAGGCGCTTCTTGGTCATCTTCGCGCCCACCACCTCGTGGTGGTGGAAGGAGACCCGGCCGTCGCTCTCGAACCGGCGGGTGCGGGGCTTGCCGATGTCGTGCAGCAGGGCCGCGAGCCGCAGGACCAGGTCCGGGCCGTCCTCCTCCAGCGCGATCGCCTGCTCCAGCACGATCAGCGAGTGGTCGTAGACGTCCTTGTGACGGTGGTGCTCATCACTCTCCAGCCGCAGCGCGGGCAGCTCGGGGAGCACCCGGTCGGCCAGCCCCGTGTCCACCAGCAGTCCCAGGCCCTTGCGCGGGTGGGCGGACAGGATCAGCTTGTTCAGCTCGCCCTGGACCCGTTCAGCGGAAACGATCTCGATCCGCTCCGCCATCGCCTTCATGGCCGCGATGACCTCCGGGGCGACCTCGAAGTCCAGCTGCGCGGCGAACCGGGCCGCCCGCAGCATCCGCAGCGGGTCGTCGGAGAAGGACTCCTCCGGGGTTCCGGGCGTACGCAGCACGCCGGCGGCCAGGTCCTCCAGACCGCCGTGCGGGTCGATGAACTCCTGCTCGGGCAGAGCCAGGGCCATGGCGTTGACCGTGAAGTCACGCCGGACCAGGTCCTCGTCGATCGAGTCGCCGTAGGAGACCTCGGGCTTGCGCGACGTACGGTCGTAGGCCTCCGAGCGGTACGTCGTCACCTCGATCTGGAAGTTCCGAACGGCGTCCCCGACGCGGGCGCTCTTCTGGGCCCCGACGGTGCCGAAGGCGATACCGACGTCCCACACCGAGTCCGCCCACGGCCGGACGATCTTCAGAACGTCCTCGGGACGGGCATCGGTGGTGAAGTCGAGATCGTTGCCGAGACGCCCCAGCAGCGCGTCGCGGACGGACCCACCGACCAGGGCGAGGCGGAAGCCCGCCTCCTGGAAACGGCGGCCGAGCTCGTCGGCGACAGGAGCGACCCGCAGCAGTTCACTGACCGCGCGGCGCTGCACCTGACTCAGGGCACTGGGGTTGTCTTCGTTGGCGTTCGGCACAACAGAAAAGGGTACGTGCCCGTCCCCCCGGGGACCGCCCCGTTTTGCGGCCACCCCGGCACGCGGTCCCCGGGGTCCTGAGCCGATCATGTGGAGCAAGGCGCGGCACTCGCACACAGCGGGCCTCGTTACCATGCGTGGACGCAGAAAAGACGACCACTGACACTTCGAGGGACGGGCTAGCGCGTGGCCGAGGCGGCTGACAACCAGGGGGCGTCCCCCGCTCCTGCCCGGCGCCGGTGGCTGCGGCGGGCGATCGTCCTGCTCGCCGGGACGCCCGTTCTGGCCGCGCTGATCTACTCTCCTGCCCCCCGGGCCGAGGCCGCGCAGGCCTCCGCCGTGGACGTCCAGCTGACCTCCATGGCCCCCTCCGCACCGGTCAAGGGCGACACCCTCACCATCCGCGGCACCGTGCTGAACACCGGTGCCGAGACGATCAACGACGCACATGTCGGTCTGCGGGTCGGACCTGCGCTCGCGGACCGCTCGTCCATCGACGAGGCGGCGGAGCGCACCGGCTTCCGGGCCGGCGCCGACCCGGGTGAGATCGACCCGGCCTTCGCGGTGAAGATCGCCTCCCTGCCTTCGAAGGTCAGCCAGGAATTCACGCTCACCGTCCCGGTGAACAAGCTGGAGCTGGACAAGGACGGCGTCTACCAGCTCGGCGTCTCCCTGTCCGGGGTGACCGACAGCCGGCCGTCCGAGCAGGTGATGGGCATCAAGCGGACCTTCCTGCCCTGGCAGCCGGAGGCCGCCGGCAAGCGCTCCCAGCTCACCTACGTCTGGCCGCTCGTCTCCACCACCCGCGTGACGGCGGAGACCGGCTCCGACGAGAACCAGACCCCCGTCTTCCTCGACGACTCCCTCGCCGACGAGCTCAAGCCGGGCGGACGCCTGGAACAGATGGTCACCCTCGGCAAGGACCTGCCGATCACCTGGGTGATCGACCCCGACCTGCTCTACACGGTCGACGCGATGACCAAGGGCTACCGCGTCCGCAACCCGGGCGGCAAGCCCGTCCAGGGCAAGAGCAAGGCCGTCGCCGAGCAGTGGCTGAACTCACTGGAGGCGGCCGTCCAGGGCAAGAAGGTCGTCGCCCTGCCGTTCGCCGACCCCGATCTCGCCTCGCTCGCCCACCACGGCAAGGACGTCTCGGGCACCCTGGGCCAGCTGCGCCCCGCCACCGACAAGGCGAAGCAGGCCGTCGAGACGGTCCTGCACGTCCCGGCGTCCACGGACTTCTCCTGGCCCGTGGACGGCGCCATCGATCCCTCGATCGTCAACGTCGCCACCTCGGCCGGTGCCCACAACGTCCTCACCCGCAGCGACAGCCTCGTGGAGAGCGGCGCCCTCGGCTACACGCCCTCGGCCGCCCGGCCCATCGGCGCCGGCACCACCGCCGTCGTGGCCGACGCCGACCTGTCCACCGCCTTCGAGGGCGACATGCTGAACGCCGGGACCTCCACGCTCGCCGTGCAGCGGTTCCTCGCCCACAGCCTCGCCCTGAACCTGCAGCAGACCGACGAGCCGCGCAGCTTCGTCGTCGCCCCGCAGCGGACGCCCAGCGTCAGCCAGGTCCAGTCGATGGCCGAAGCCGTACGCGGCCTCCAGGCGGGCCGCTGGACCCAGCCCGCGGACCTCGAGGCCGCGGCCACCGCCAAGCCCGACCCCGGAGCCACCACGCAGGTGCCGGGCGCCGGCCAGTACCCCGAGGCACTGCGCAAGCAGGAGCTGCCGGTGTCGGCCTTCGAGAAGATCCGCACCACGCAGAACGCCCTCGACCGCTTCAAGGTGATCCTCGCCGCGCCCGACCGCGTGGAGATCCCCTTCGGCAACACCACCAACCGTGAGATGTCCACCTCCTGGCGCGGGCGCCCCGAGGAGTCGCGCCTCTACCGGGACCAGGTGCAGGACTACCTCGTCGGTCTCACCGAGAAGGTCAAGGTCGTCCCCAAGTCCGACGCCACCCTGTCCGGACACAGCGCCACCATCCCGGTCAGCGTCCAGAACAGCCTGGTCCAGGACGTCCACGACCTCGTCCTGCGGGTGAAGTCGACCAACAAGACCCGCTTGATGTTCAGCCAGGACGAGCAGCAGGTCACCGTCCAGGGCGACCACACCCAGACGGTCAAGTTCACCGCCAACGCCACGGCGAGCGGCCCCGTCGAGGTCACGGCGCAGCTGTTCACCAAGGACGGCGTCCCCTACGGCAAGGAACGCAGGTTCACCGTCGAGGCCACCGAGATCACGCCCACCGTGATGCTCGTCATCGCCGGCGGTGTGCTCCTCCTGGTGCTGTCAGGCATCAAGATGTACGCCAGTCGCAAGCGCGTCGCAGCACGAGCGGCCGCCGAGGAGAGCACGCAGCCGAGTGACGAGTCCTCTGACACCGGAGTGCAAAGCACCGAGGGGTCCGGCACGAGTGAGACAGTGGACCGTTGATTGACGCCGTGGCCGGTCGGCCTGGGGACGATGAGGTGGGGTTTCGATGAACGCGCCGTACGACGGTGACCGCGCGCAGGGCACTGGTGGGCCTGCGCCCTCCCAGGGCGCTGCCCCGGGCACCCCGGTGCCCGGGCAGGTTCCCGCACCTGCGCCCGCGCCGGAACGTGACCCGTATGTCCAGGACGCCTACGACCACGACCCCTACCGGTCCCAGGACCTGTCGGCCCAGGACCCCGTCGCCGAGGTGCTCTACGACCGCGCCTCCCACCCGCCGCCGCCGCCCGGCACCTACCAGGAGCCCGGCCCGCTCTACGCCGCGCCGACCGCACCCTCGTACTCCCCCGACCCGCGCGTCTGGGCCCAGACCCCGCCGCCCGAGCCGGACGGCCCCTCACGCCACCTGCCGTACGGCGACCACGCCACCACCACCCAGTTCGTCGGCGTGGACGCCCTCGTCACCAACGCCTCGGACGAGCAGTCCGGACCCGATGCCTTCGCGCACCTGTACCGGGACCAGGAGGCGGCGCCCCGTACCCCTGCCGAGGAGGCGCCCGTCGCCGCCCCGGCACCGAGCAAGCCCGCCGGGCGGGCCTCCAGCCTGCTGAAGTCCAGCGCGCTGATGGCCGCGGGCACGATCGTCTCCCGCATCACCGGCTTCCTGCGGACCCTGGTCATCGCCGGAGCGATCGGCGTCGGCACCTTCAACGACACGTACCAGATCGCCAACACCCTGCCCACGATGATCTACGTGCTGGTCGGCGGTGGCGCCCTGAACGCCGTCTTCATCCCGCAGCTGGTCCGGGCCATGAAGAACGACGACGACGGCGGGCAGGCGTACGCCAACCGGTTGCTCACCCTCGTCGTGGTCCTGCTGGCGGGCATCACCACCATCTGCGTCCTGGCCGCACCGGTGTTCATCACGATGATGTCGCCGAAGATCGCCTCCGACCCCCAGCAGATGGACGTCGCGGTCTCCTTCGCCCGCTACTGCCTGCCCACCATGTTCTTCATGGGCGTCCACGTGGTCCTGGGTCAGATCCTCAACGCCCGCGGCCGCTTCGGCGCGATGATGTGGACCCCGGTCCTCAACAACATCGTGGTCATCGCCACCTTCGGCGCCTTCATCTGGGCCTTCGGGGGCTTCACCACCTCCGGCGTCAACGCCGCCACCGTCACCCCCGAGGGCGTGCGCCTGCTGGGCCTGGGCACCCTGCTCGGCCTCACCGTCCAGGCCCTCGCGATGCTGCCCTACCTGCGCGACGCGGGCTTCAAGCCGCGCCTGCGCTTCGACTGGCGGGGCCACGGCCTCGGCAAGGCCGCCCGCCTGGCCAAGTGGACGTTCTTCTTCGTACTCGCCAACCAGGTCGGGCTCGTGGTCGTCACCCAGCTCGCCACCTGGGCCGGGGCCGTCGCCGAGGAGCAGGGCCACCCGGGCACCGGCATCACGGCCTACAACTACGCGCTGTTGCTGTGGCAGATGCCGCAGGCGATCATCACCGTCTCCGTCATGACGGCCGTCCTGCCCCGCATCTCCCGCTCCGCGCACGACGGCGACGCCGCCGCGGTCCGCGACGACATCTCCTACGGGCTGCGCACCTCGGCCGTCGCGATCGTGCCCTGCGCCTTCGCCTTCCTCGCCCTCGGTGTCCCGATGGCCACCCTGCTCTACGCCGGCTCGGGTTCGGGCGCGCAGAACATCGGTTACATCCTGATGGCCTTCGGCCTCGGCCTGATCCCGTACTCCATCCAGTACGTGGTCCTGCGCGGCTTCTACGCCTACGAGGACACCCGGACGCCCTTCTACAACACCGTCATCGTCGCCGCGGTCAACGCGGGGGCCTCCGCACTGTCGTTCTTCGTGCTCCCCGCCCGGTGGGCGGTGGTCGGCATGGCCGCCGCCTACGGGCTCGGCTACGCCGTCGGCGTCGGCGTCGCCTGGCGCCGCCTGCGCACCCGGCTCGGTGGCGACCTCGACGGGGCGCACGTCATGCGCACCTACGCCCGGCTCACCGGCGCCTGCGTCCCGGCAGCCGCCGTGGCCGGCGCGGTCGCCTACGGGGTCACCCAGTGGCTGGGCAGCGGAGTCACCGGCTCCGCCACCGCCCTCCTCACCGGTGGAATCGCCCTGGCCGCGGTGTTCCTGATCGCCGCCAAGCGGATGCGGATCGAAGAGCTCAACGCGATGGTCGGAATGGTCCGCGGACGTTTGGGGCGCTGATGCGCACAACCGTCGCCCCCTTTCGTGTGTCGTGCTTAGCGTCGGACTGTGGGCACAATTGGCATGGCTTCGCAGACTGGCTGACAGCGCGCAACGGATGGGGAGGCAGGAACGACGGTGGCGGAACGTAGCACGGCTGCCGTCGACGTGGCCGACAACAGCGGCGATGAGCCGCTGACCGCTCAGGCGGCACAGGCCACGTCCGACGGGGTGGACACCCAGAACGGACGAGCCGCGGACGGACCCATGCCCGACAAGGACGGCGAACGCACCAACGCGGCCCCTGCGGCCGCACCCGAACTGCACAGCGGACACAAGCTCGCCAGACGCTATCGGCTGGAAGAGTGCGTCACCCGTGTGGACGGATTCAGCAGTTGGCGCGCGATGGACGAGAAGCTGCGCCGGGCCGTGGGCGTGCATCTGATGCCCGCCGACCACGCGCGCGCCCGCTCCGTCCTGGCCGCCGCCCGGTCCTCCGCCCTGCTCGGCGACCCACGGTTCGTCCAGGTCCTGGACGCCGTGGAGGAGAACGATGTCGTCTACGTCGTCCACGAATGGCTGCCCGACGCGACCGAGCTCACCGCGCTCCTCGCCGCGGGCCCGCTGGAGGCCCACGAGGCCTACCAGCTCGTCAGCCAGGTCTCCCAGGCCATGGCCGCCGCACACCGTGAGGGTCTCGCCCATCTGCGGCTGACGCCCAGCGCGATACTGCGCACCTCCACGGGCCAGTACCGCATCCGCGGCCTCGCCGTGAACGCCGCCCTGCGCGGCATCACCAGCGAGACCCCGCAGCGGGCCGACACCGAGGCCATCGGCGCGCTCCTGTACGCCGCCCTGACCCAGCGCTGGCCGTACGAGAGCGACGCCTACGGCCTCACCGGCCTGCCCAAGGGCGTGGGCCTGATCGCCCCCGACCAGGTACGCGCCGGTGTCCACCGGGGCCTGGGCGAACTCGCCATGCGCGCGCTGGCCAACGACGGGGCCACAGCCTCCCGTCAGGAACCCGCCTGCACCACTCCTGACGAGCTGGCCAAGGCCGTGGCCGCGATGCCCCGCATCCGGCCGCCGGAGCCCGCCTTCACGGCCCCGCCGGAGTACCAGCACACCAGCTACCAGCAGGGCAGCTACGGCCGTCCGCCGACGCACCCCGGCGCGCCGGTCACCCACCCCATGGCCGTCCCGCCGCCGCCCCCGCTGCAGAGCCGCACCGGCCGCGTCCTGAAGTGGGGTGTGGCCGCCCTGCTCATCGCCGCGCTCGGCCTGGGCAGCTGGCAGCTCGCCGACACGCTCCTGGACCGCGTCAAGGGCGAGAGCGGCAGCCCGAACACCTCGCAGTCCCCCAAGACGAACGAGGACGAGAAGAAGCCCAAGGAGAGCAAGCCGCTGAAACTCGCCGGAGCCTCCGTCTTCGGCAAGGACCCGATAAAGGCCGAGGACGCCGGCAAGGCCATCGACGGGAACCACGACACCGCGTGGGTCACCAAGATCTTCTACGGTTACGAAGGAAAGTTCGGCAACCTGGACAGCTACGACGACGGCAGCGGCATCGTCGTCGACCTCGGCAGCGTCCAGGAGGTGACGGGCATCGACGTGGAGATGCGCAACGCGGGGCACAAGGTCGAGGTCCGCGCCGCCGCCCCCGAGACCTCCTCGCCGCGCGGCATCTCCGACTTCCCCCAGGAGCTCGTGAAACTGGGCAGCGCGGGGAAGAAGCTCGAGGCCGCGCGGGACACTCCGGTCAAGACCCGCTTCGTGCTCGTGCACATCACCGCGCTGCCCTCCGAGGGGGGCGGGGACGGCTACCGCGGCGGCATCAACGAGATCGAGATCCTCGGCACCGGCGACCAGCCCGCTCCCTGATCGGTACGTCCCGGGTCCGCTGCGCCACCGGCTCGGCGGACCCTCGTATTCGTCCCACCCACCCCGTACGCTCCCTCCGGGAGGGGAGGTGTGATGCACGACGCAACGACCGGCGGGGCCAGTGACGGGGACCTGCTCGCCCGGCACGTCGCCGGGGATCCCGACGCTTTCGGGGAGATCGTGCGGCGGCACCGGGACCGGTTGTGGGCCGTGGCCCTGCGGACCCTCGGGGACCGTGAGGAGGCCGCCGACGCGGTGCAGGACGCCCTGGTGTCCGCCTACCGGGCCGCGCACACCTTCCGCGGGGAATCGGCCGTCACCACCTGGCTGCACCGCATCACCGTCAACGCCTGTCTCGACCGCGCCCGCAAGGCCGCCACGCGCCGGACCGCGCCTCTCGACGACACGGAACGCCTGGAGCGCCTCCTGGAGCCCCATGAGTCCGCGGAGGCCCCCGCGGAGCGCCAGGACCTCCATCGCCAGCTCCTGGCCGCTCTGGGTACCCTCCCGGCCGATCAGCGGGCCGCGCTGATCCTCGTCGACATGCAGGGATACCCCGTCGCCGAGGCCGCCCGGATCCTCGACGTCCCCACCGGCACCGTGAAGAGCCGGTGCGCACGCGGCCGGGCGAAACTCGCGCCGCTCCTCACTCATCTGCGCACGAATGCCGGGGATAACACGGCCACCGAGCGGGGAAGGAACCGGACGCCGGGCCCACCCGTCCCACCAGCGGCAGAACCCAGGCATCCAGACCCAGACGCTGTGAAGGGCGGAGGTGGACGACCGTGACCCCGCCCACTGGCATGTCCGGCACGACCGGCGCGATCCGGCACCCGGACGTCTCGGAGATCTCCGACCTGACCGAAGGTCTCCTCTCGCCGTCCCATACCGCAGAAATCCGCCGCCACCTCGACGACTGCGCCCTGTGCGCCGACGTCCGCGACTCCCTGGAAGAGATCCGCTCCCTCCTCGGCACCCTGCCGGGTCCGACGCGGATGCCCGCCGACATCGCCGGCCGCATCGACGCGGCCCTCGCCGCGGAGGCCCTTCTCGACTCCACCCAGCCGAAGGCCCAGGCCGTACCGGCCGACCGGCCCCGCACGGCGGAGCGCGATGTTTCACGTGGAACGGCCCCGGCTACCGCTGGGAGGTACCCCCGGCCCGCCGGTCACCCGACCGGCCCAACCGGCCCCGGGCGACGCCGCGCACGCCGCCGGATCGCCGTCCTCGCCGGTCTGGCCGCAGCGGCCGCCTGCGCCCTGGGTGTCTTCCTGTTCGGCGACTTCTCGGGCCCGCCCGCCCACCAAACCGCCGCCAGTGGCGAGGCATCCGACTCCGCGGCACAGCCATCCGCCGCCGCCGGCGGAGGCAGCTACACCGCGCAGGGGCTCCAGGACAGCGTCAGGCAGCTCATCAGCGGCGGTCAGGGCGCCAAGAACGTTCCCGAGGGGCAGAACAACACCCTCGGGCTGGAGAACAACGCCCCCGGGGACAAGCGGGCGGCACCTGCCGTCCCCGCCTGTGTGCTGCAGGCCACCGGCCGGTCCGACAACCCGGTCGCCGCCGAGCGCGGCAGCTACCAGGGCACCCCCGTGTACCTCCTCGTCCTGCCGCACCCGGCCGACTCCGCCCGAGTCGACGCCTACCTCGTCGACACGGCGTGCGAGCGGACCGGTTCGGCAGACCCCGGAAAGGTCCTCCTGACGAGTACCTATCCGCGGTAGCCGAGCCGTTCGGGGCCGTGGTGGGGCGGGCGGGGAATGCATGCGCCTTAGGATCCGTTGGGTGGGGTGAGAGTCCGCACCGGCCCCCGGTAGGCAGTACGCAGTCCGCAGAGACGAGGAAGAAACCCGTGAGCGACGTCCGAAACGTGATCATCATCGGCTCCGGGCCGGCCGGTTACACGGCCGCCCTGTACACCGCACGCGCTTCGCTCAAGCCGCTGGTCTTCGAAGGTGCCGTCACCGCGGGTGGCGCCCTGATGAACACCACCGAGGTGGAGAACTTCCCGGGCTTCCAGGACGGCATCATGGGCCCCGACCTGATGGACAACATGCGTGCCCAGGCCGAGCGCTTCGGTGCCGAGCTGGTCGCGGACGACGTCGTGGCCGTGGACCTCAGCGGTGAGATCAAGACCGTCACCGACACCGTCGGCACCGTGCACCGCGCCAAGGCCGTCATCGTCACCACCGGCTCCCAGCACCGCAAGCTCGGCCTGCCCAACGAGGACGCCCTCTCCGGTCGTGGTGTCTCCTGGTGCGCCACCTGCGACGGGTTCTTCTTCAAGGACCACGACATCGCCGTCGTCGGCGGCGGCGACACCGCGATCGAGGAGGCCACCTTCCTCTCGCGCTTCGCCAAGTCCGTCACCATCGTCCACCGTCGTGACAGCCTGCGTGCCTCGAAGGCCATGCAGGACCGCGCCTTCGCCGACCCGAAGATCAAGTTCGCCTGGGACAGCGAGGTCGCCGAGATCCGCGGCGACCAGAAGCTCTCCGGCCTCACCCTGCGCAACACCAAGACCGGTGAGACCTCAGAGCTTCCCGTGACCGGCCTCTTCATCGCCGTCGGCCACGACCCGCGCACCGAGCTCTTCAAGGGCCAGCTCGACCTCGACGAGGAGGGCTACCTCAAGGTCGAGGCCCCCTCCACCCGGACCAGCGCCACCGGCGTGTTCGGCGCCGGTGACGTCGTGGACCACACCTACCGTCAGGCCATCACCGCCGCGGGCACCGGCTGCTCCGCCGCCCTCGACGCCGAGCGCTTCCTCGCCGCGCTCGCGGACGCCGAGAAGGTCCACGCAGCGGTCTGACCGGCCTGACCCCCACACCGCCCCACCCCACACCCCGCAGGAATGAAGAAGGAGGCCGCTGTGGCCGGCACCCTCAAGAACGTGACCGACGCTGACTTCGACGAGCAGGTCCTCAAGAGCGACAAGCCCGTACTGGTGGACTTCTGGGCCGCCTGGTGCGGACCGTGCCGCCAGATCGCGCCGTCGCTCGAGGCCATCGCCGCCGAGTACGGCGACCAGATCGAGATCGTCAAGCTCAACATCGACGAGAACCCGGCCACGGCCGCCAAGTACGGCGTCATGTCCATCCCGACGCTGAACGTCTACCAGAGCGGCGAGGTCGCCAAGACCATCGTCGGCGCGAAGCCGAAGGCCGCCATCCTGCGCGACCTCTCCGAGTTCGTCGAGGTCAAGACCGCCTGACGCGGTCGATGTTTCACGTGAAACGGGGCCGCCACTCCCGGGGGCGGCCCCGTTCCGCGTTCGCGCTCACAGCGGCCGCAGCACCGGCTCCTTGCGTGCCCCGCCCAGCAGCCGGTCCAGCGCCAGCTCGACGTCCTCCTTCCAGGACAGCGTCGAGCGGAGTTCCAGCCGCAACCGCGGATGCACCGGGTGGGGGCGGACCGTCTTGAAGCCCACCGCAAGCAGGTGGTCGGCCGGCAGCAGACAGGCCGGGCCCTCCCAGTGCGCGTCCCCGAAGGCCTCGATCGCCCGGAAGCCCCGCCGCAGCAGATCCTTGGCCACCGTCTGGACCATGACCCGTCCCAGCCCCTGGCCCTGGTACCCCGGCATGATCCACGCGGTAATCAGCTGCACGGCATCCGGCGAGACCGGGCTGGTCGGAAAAGCAGTGGCCCGCGGCACGTACGCCGGCGGCGCGTAGAGGACGAAGCCCACCGGAATCTCGTCCACATAGACCACTCGGCCGCAGGACCCCCACTCCAGCAGGACGGCGGAGATCCACGCCTCCTTCTCCTGCGCCGGCGTACCCGCCTTCACGGCAGCCTCACCGGTGACCGGATCCAGCTCCCAGAACACACAGGACCGGCAACGACGCGGCAGGTCCTGGAGGTTGTCCAGCGTGAGCGGTACCAGCCGACGACCCATGACCGCATCGTATCCACTGGTCCATCGTTCTTCGACAGCAAAGCGAAGGGGCGGATCGCACCGGTTCACACCGCTGCGATCCGCCCCCGGGCCCGGGGATCATTCCCCGGCAAGTCCCTGATCCAGTACCCGTCCCTCGCCCGGCGCCAGCGTCCCCAGGATCCGCTCCAGGTCCTCCATCGAGGCGAACTCAACGGTGATCTTGCCCTTCTTCTGGCCCAGATCCACCTTCACCCGCGTCTCGAACCGGTCCGACAGCCGCGTCGCCAGCTGGCTGAGCGCCGGAGCCACCCGGGCACCCGCACGCGGACCCTTCGGCTTCACCGCGCTCGTCGGCTCCGAGGCCATGAGCGTCACGATCTCCTCGACCGCACGCACCGACAGACCTTCGGCCACGATCCGGTGCGCCAGCTTGTCCTGCTCCTCGGAGTCCTCCACCGAGAGCAGCGCACGCGCGTGCCCGGCCGACAGCACCCCCGCAGCCACCCTGCGCTGCACCGAAGGGGACAGCTTGAGCAGCCTCAGCGTGTTCGATACCTGGGGACGCGAGCGCCCGATCCGGTCGGCCAGCTGGTCATGGGTGCAGTTGAAGTCCTTGAGCAGCTGGTCGTAGGCCGCGGCTTCTTCCAGCGGGTTCAGCTGGGCCCGGTGCAGGTTCTCCAGCAGCGCGTCCAGCAGCAGCTTCTCGTCGTCCGTCGCCCGGATGATCGCCGGAATGGCCTCCAGCCCGGCCTCGCGGCAGGCACGCCAGCGCCGCTCACCCATGATCAGCTCATAGCGGCCGGGGGCCGACTGCCGCACCACCACCGGCTGGAGCAGGCCCACCTCCTGGATGGAGGTCACCAGCTCGGCGAGCGCGTCCTCGTCGAACACCTCACGCGGCTGACGCGGGTTCGGCGTGATCGCGTCCATCGGGAGCTCGGCGAACGTCGCCCCCGCCACCGCAGCGCTCTCGGTCTCGGGCTCCGGCCGGGGCTCGGGCTCCGGCCGGGGCTCGGGCTCGGCCACCGGCACGACCGCGAGCGATGTTTCACGTGAAACATCGGCCTGTACGAGCGCAGCGAGCTTCGCTGCCGCGACCCCCCGCTCCGAAGCCAGGGTCGGCACTGCCGACGGGGACGCCGAACCGGCGCTGATCACCGGCGGCGTCTTCTCCTGCGGAGCCGCGGGGATCAGCGCACCGAGCCCCCGCCCAAGACCCCTACGTCGCTCACTCACTGGATCCCCTCCGCCACACTGTGCGTGTTGTTGCTGCCCGGGCCCAGATGGGCGTGCCGAGCGTCGTACTGAATGCCGACCCCCCGAAACGCGATCTCTCGCGCTGCCTCCAGATAGGAGAGGGAACCGCTGGAACCCGGGTCGTACGTGAGCACCGTCTGCCCGTAGCTCGGCGCCTCGGAGATGCGTACCGACCGGGGGATGCTCGTCCGCAGCACCTCCTTGCCGAAGTGGCTGCGCACCTCCTCCGCCACCTGCGAGGCCAGCCGCGTCCTGCCGTCGTACATCGTCAGCAGGATGGTGGACACGTGAAGCGCCGGATTGAGGTGGGCCCGCACCAGATCGACATTGCGCAGCAGCTGACCCAGGCCCTCCAGCGCGTAGTACTCGCACTGGATCGGGATCAGCACTTCCGCGCCGGCCACCAGAGCGTTCACCGTCAGCAGGCCGAGCGAGGGCGGGCAGTCGATCAAGATGTAGTCGAGGGGCTGTTCGTACGCCTGGATCGCCCGCTGGAGGCGGCTCTCGCGCGCCACGAGCGACACCAGCTCGATCTCCGCACCCGCCAGGTCGATCGTGGCCGGGGCACAGAAGAGGCCCTCCACGTCCACCACCGGCTGGACGACCTCCAGCAGCGGCCGGCTGTCCACGAGCACGTCGTAGATGGACGGCACATCGGCGTGATGGTCGATGCCCAGCGCCGTGGACGCATTGCCCTGCGGGTCGAGGTCGATCACCAGAACCCGTGCACCGTGCAGCGCGAGCGATGCCGCCAGGTTCACGGTCGTCGTGGTCTTGCCCACGCCGCCCTTCTGGTTGGCGACCACGATGACCCGGGTCTGATTCGGCCGGGGCAGCCTCTCGCCGGCGCGCCCCATTGCATCGACCGCCTGCTGGGCGGCTCGGCCGATGGGGGTGTCGTTGTCCACAAGAGGCGGAGGCAATGTTTCACGTGAAACATCCTCACCCGCCGGTTCAGAGCGGGGACCGGGGACCGGATCGGCCATGGGCCCCGCGAGGTTGGCGTCGGACCGCACGGTGTCACTCTCCTCGACATCAGGCTCGCGATGAACAGAGCCTCCCATGTCACCCGGGTCGCGAACCAGCGGGGCCCGTACTCCTGTGGATGAATCCACCGATGTGGACAACTCTGTCCCCCTTGCGTCCTTGCGCTCGCGGGGGGAGGAAGCCGCACGACCGCGGCTGATGATTCCGTGCAGCAGAGAGCGACGTTTCACGTGAAACACGATGCCCGGAGGGAGACTCCCGGCCGCTACGACACTCCGAAATCCATACCTATAGGGCCCAACACGGACGAAATCTCCCGTGTGGGCCCCGACCGCCAGCGAATCAGCGGAGAATCAGCGACGCCGGCGGGTGCGTCCCACCCGGGCCGCCTTAGCCCGCTTGGCCGCGAACCTCACCCCTCCGGGGCTCTCGCCGACCTCGACCCGCACCACCGTCGACAGCGGGTCCACCAGACCCTCGCCCACGTGCAGCACCGAGGTCTTCACCACACCCAGCTTCGCCAGCGCCGTCTTCGCCGACACCAGCTCCTCGTCCGCGGTGTCGCCCTTCAGCGCCAGCATCTCGCCGTACGGCCGCAGCAGGGGCACACCCCAGCCGGCCAGCCGGTCCAGCGGAGCCACCGCCCGCGCCGTCACCACGTGCACCGGCTGCAGCTTGCCCAGGACCTCCTCGGCCCGCCCGCGCACCACCGTGACGTGGTCCAGGCCAAGCAGCTCCACGGCCTCCTGGAGGAAGGTCGTACGCCGCAGCAGTGGTTCGAGCAGCGTGATCTTGAGATCCCGTCGCACCAGAGCGAGCGGGATACCCGGCAGACCCGCGCCAGAGCCCACGTCGCACACGGTGACGCCCTGGGGCACCACCTCCGACAGCACAGCGCAGTTCAGCAGGTGCCGCTCCCACAGGCGCGGCACCTCACGCGGCCCGATCAGGCCCCGCTTGACTCCTGCGTCCGCCAGCAGCTCCGCGTACCGCACAGCTTCCGGGAAAAACTCACCGAACACCGCGCGCGCCTCTTCAGGCGCCGGGGGAAGCTCAGCTGCCTCCGTCACGGGGACCGTCCTTCCGTACCGCATGGTTCTGAAAGAACCACGTCTTCAAGTTGAGGCGTCGTTCACCTGTCAGGCCAGGCTGACAAACATCGGCCCCGCCTGCGACACAGACGGGGCCGAACAACCGGTGCTGACGATCAGGCGGGGAGCACAACGACGAAGCGCTGCGGCTCCTCGCCCTCGGACTCGCTCCGCAGACCGGCGGCCGCCACGGCGTCGTGGACGACCTTCCGCTCGAACGGGGTCATCGGAGCCAGCTTCAGCGGCTCGCCGGACGCCTTCACGTCCGCCGCGGCCTGGGCGCCCAGCGCCGCCAGCTCCTCGCGCTTCTTCGCGCGGAACCCGGCGATGTCCAGCATCAGCCGGCTGCGGTCCCCGGTCTCCCGGTGCACGGCGAGGCGGGTCAGCTCCTGCAGAGCCTCCAGAACCTCACCGTCGCGGCCCACGAGCTTCTGCAGATCCCGGCTGGCCGAGTCACTGACGATCGACACCGCGGCCCGGTCGGCCTCGACGTCCATGTCGATGTCGCCGTCCAGGTCGGCGATGTCCAGCAGACCCTCGAGGTAGTCGGCCGCGATCTCACCCTCCTGCTCGAGGCGGGTCAGGGTGTCGCCACTCTCAGCGGCGGCGGTGGTGGTGCCTTCCGTCACGGGAGGGACTCCTTCTTACTTCTTGGGAGCGGGCTTGCTGGGGGTCTGACGCTGCGCCTTCGACTGGCGCTTCGGCTGCTGCCGCTTCGCGGCACCGCCGCTCGCCGCGTCGGAGTCCGCCGTGGCCTCGACACTCTTGATCACGGAGCCGTCGGCCTGCGCGGCCATGCCCTGCTTGGTGAGGGCGGCGATGAACTTGCGCTCGTTGTCGTTGCGGTCCGGGCCCTTGGCGACGATCGCCGCGACGACACGCTTCTTGCCCCGGCCCTTGAGCTCACCGTGCGAGGTGATCTGCTTCAGCAGGCGGGTCAGGTACTGGTCCTGCGCCTTGCTGCCCGGCGTCGGGTTCTGGTTGATCACGTACATCTGCTGGCCCATGGTCCACACGTTCGTGGTCAGCCAGTAGACGAGAACACCGACGGGGAAGTTGATGCCCATGACCGCGAAGATCACCGGGAAGATGTACATCAGCATCTTCTGCTGCTGCATGAACGGCGTCTTGACCGAGAGGTCGACGTTCTTCTGCATCAGCTGACGCTGGGTGTAGAACTGCGACAGCGACATCATGATGATCATGACGGCGGTGACGATCCGGACGTCCGTCAGCGTCGCGCCGAGGGCGGCGACCTTCTCCGGGCTGTCCATGAACTTCGCGGCGATCGGCGCGCCGAAGATCTTGGCGGCACGGGCGCTGTCGACCAGCTGCTGGTCCATCGCGCCGACGGCCTTGCCATCGGCGATGTTCGACAGCACGTGGTAAAGCGCGAAGAAGAACGGGGACTGCGCCAGGATGGGAAGGCACGAGGAGAGCGGGTTGGTACCCGTCTCCTTGTACAGCTTCATCATCTCTTCGGACTGACGCTGCTTGTCGTTCTTGTAGCGCTCCTGGATCGCCTTCATCTTCGGCTGGAGCGCCTGCATACCCCGCGTCGCCTTGATCTGCTTCACGAAGAGCGGGATCAGACAGATACGGATCAAGATCACCAGGGACACGATGGACAGGCCCCAGGCCCACCCACTCGACTCACCGAAGATCGCCCCGTACATCGAGTGGAACTGGACGATGATCCACGAGACGGGGTAAGTGATAAAGCTGAACAGACTGGCAATCGTGTCCACTAATCAGGCTCCTTGAGCATTGCGAGATCTACGCAACGCACTGCGCAGCTGCTCGTGCCAACGCGGGCGTTTACGGGGTGGGACATGGTCCACGCCACCGGGGGACCACGGATTGCACCGCAGGATCCGCCAGGCGGTCAGGGCCGTCCCCTTCACCGCACCATGCCGGTCGATGGCCGTGTACCCGTAGTGCGAACACGACGGGTAGTAGCGGCACACCGGCCCGAGCAGCGGACTGATCGTCCACTGGTACAGCTTGATCAAAGCGAGCAGCGGGTACTTCATCGAGCCACGCCTCCCAGGAGCCGCACCAGAGCGGCATCCAGGTCCCGGGCCAGCTCGTCGGGGCCGGCATCACCCGCTCCGGGCAACGCGCGTACCACCACCAGGCTACCGGCGGGCAGCTGGGACAGCCGCTCGCGGACCAGATGGCGCAGTCGGCGCTTGACCCGGTTACGTATGACGGCGTTGCCGACAGCCTTGCTGACGACGAAACCCGCACGCGACGAGGGATCGATCTCCCCCGACTCGTGCGGGTCCGTTGCACCGCATGTACGTAGATGGACGACGAGGAGCGGGCGACCGGCCCGGCGACCTCGGCGTACCGCGCTCGCGAAGTCCTCGCGCCGCCTCAGCCGATTTTCGGGAGACAGCACGACGTCACGACCTGCGTGTTGTTACGCGGAAAGGGCGGCGCGGCCCTTGGAACGACGGTTCGCGAGGATCGCGCGACCGGCACGGGTACGCATCCGCAGGCGGAAGCCGTGGGTCTTGGCGCGACGGCGGTTGTTCGGCTGGAAGGTGCGCTTGCTCACTCGGGGGCTCCAGAGAATGAATCGTTGTGGCGGGACATCGCCTGGCTGTCACCGTGCGCCCACGAGGAAACTCGCGTGTTCGCCCGAGTGGCACCGCTAAATGATCACTATCAGTGACCTTCGCCCATCGGTAGGCAGGCGGCAGCAGCCATCGACAACTCGACCTGGTTACGGTACGCGCGGCTACGCCATCCGGTCAAACCGAGCCTACGCGGCCCCACACTGTGCACAGGCTGTGGACAACGACTTGAACCGTACCCGCTGGCCTGACTACCGTTGCCTGATCCCGGATTTTTCGTCCCGACCGTCCCAAAGAACCACACATTCGTGGGACCCCTGTGAGAGAGCGTGCTCTGTGGCTGACGTACCTGCCGATCTTGCCGCAGTGTGGCCAAGGGTGCTCGAAAAGCTCCTCGGGGAGGGACAGCCGGGAATCGAGCCCAAGGACAAGCAGTGGGTCGAGCGGTGTCAGCCCCTGGCCCTCGTCGCCGACACGGCACTGCTGGCCGTCCCCAACGAGTGGGGCAAGCGCGTCCTCGAAGGACGCCTCGCCCCGCTGATCAGTGACGCGCTCAGCCGTGAGTGCGGCCGCCCCATCCGGATCGCCATCACCGTGGACGACTCCGCCGGCGAGCCCGCGCCCCCCGCCCCGCCCGTCCAGCAGCAGGGCGGGTACGAGCCGTACGGCGGCCAGCGCCCCGGCGACGACCAGCTCCCCACCGCGCGGCCGGCCTACCCCGACTACCAGCAGCAGCGCCCCGAGCCCGGCGCCTGGCCCCGCGGCGGCCAGCAGGACGACTACGGCTGGCAGCAGCCGCGCCTCGGCGGTTTCCCCGAGCGCGACCCCTACGCGTCCCCGCAGCCCGGCTACCTCCAGCAGCCCGAGCCCTCCGGTTACGACCAGGGCGCCTACGAGCAGCAGCAGTACGAGCAGTCGCCGTACGAGGGCCAGCAGCAGCACCAGCCCCATCAATACGAGCAGCAGCCGTACGAGCCCCAGCAGTACGAGCAGCCGGCGCCGCGCCAGGCCCCCGGCCGGCCCGCGGCGCCGTCCCCGTCCGGCGGCTCGACCTCGGGCCCGCTGGAGCCGACCGCGCGGCTGAACCCCAAGTACCTCTTCGACACCTTCGTCATCGGCGCCTCCAACCGCTTCGCGCACGCCGCCGCGGTGGCCGTCGCCGAGGCGCCCGCGAAGGCGTACAACCCCCTCTTCGTCTACGGGGAGTCGGGCCTCGGCAAGACCCACCTGCTGCACGCCATCGGGCACTACGCGCGGAGCCTCTACCCCGGCACCCGGGTGCGGTACGTGAGCTCCGAGGAGTTCACCAACGAGTTCATCAACTCCATCCGCGACGGCAAGGGCGACGCGTTCCGCAAGCGCTACCGCGAGATGGACATCCTCCTCGTCGACGACATCCAGTTCCTCGCGAGCAAGGAGTCGACGCAGGAGGAGTTCTTCCACACCTTCAATACGCTCCACAACGCCAACAAGCAGATCGTGCTCTCCTCCGACCGGCCGCCCAAGCAGCTGGTGACCCTGGAGGACCGGCTCCGCAACCGCTTCGAGTGGGGCCTGATCACCGACGTCCAGCCGCCCGAGCTGGAGACCCGTATCGCGATCCTGCGCAAGAAGGCAGTCCAGGAGCAGCTCAACGCCCCGCCGGAGGTACTGGAGTTCATCGCCTCCCGCATCTCGCGCAACATCCGCGAGCTGGAGGGGGCCCTGATCCGGGTCACGGCCTTCGCGAGCCTGAACCGGCAGCCGGTCGACCTGGGCCTCACCGAGGACGTCCTGAAGAACCTGATCCCGGGCGGCGAGGACAGCGCGCCGGAGATCACCGCCTCCGACATCATGGCGGCCACCGCCGACTACTTCGGCCTGACCGTGGACGACCTGTGCGGCTCCTCGCGCAGCCGGGTCCTGGTCACCGCCCGGCAGATCGCCATGTACCTGTGCCGGGAGCTCACCGACCTCTCCCTGCCCAAGATCGGGGCGCAGTTCGGCGGCCGCGACCACACGACCGTCATGCACGCGGACCGCAAGATCCGCGCTCTGATGGCCGAGCGGCGCTCCATCTACAACCAGGTCACCGAGCTCACCAACCGCATCAAGAACGCCTGAGCGCGGCCCCCCGACACCCGGTTCGGGGCCGCTTCAGGGCCCCTTCAAACGCATCCAGAGGGCGCTCCCGGTCCACAACGGGGGCGCCCTTCTTCGTTCGCGCGCCCCTGACCTGTTCGAATACGCCCCCCGTGGAGCAACTCATCCACAGATTGGGAGACTTTCTTCCGTCCACACCCTGGGGACGGGTCGCGTCGCCCACAATCTGTCCACAGGCGTGCGGGGTGAGGCTCCATCAGAGCTGGTCAGACCCCTGTGGAATTGTGCACAAACGTCATCCACAGGCTGTGGACAAAATTTTCGTCCACAGCCCTGTCCACGACGTTGTCCACCGTCGGCCCACAGGTTTCCACGTCCTGTGCACAGGATGCGCGGGCTTCTCCACACCCTTGTCCACTGTTCGGCAACACACCACCCCCTCTCACCACCCGGAGTGAAAGGCGTCACACGGATGTAGACGTTTGGGTTGTGGAGTACCGGGGGAAAGCTGGGGACGCACCTGTGGAGTAATCGGGGTCACCTGGGGACAGCCTGTGCAGAACTTTTCGTTCTCCACAGGGACCCGGGGTTGTCCACCGGTGCCACCCACAGGGCCGGTGGATAAAAAACGGGTGCTGACCTGCGAGAACGGGCTTATCCACCGTTTCCACAGGCCCTACTACTACCCCCATGGAGAGTTAGGCCGGTTTCGGTTTTCAAGCGGGTCCTGTGCACAACTCGTCGATCGCCCGCCCCGACGCCTCGCTCCCGACTTGACCGCCGGCCGCACCGAGTGTCGGCGCCGTACGTCAGACTGGTCCCCGGCATCGGTCGAGGCATCGACGGGCCGACGACGAAGGCCGGCAGACGAGCGAGCAACAGCAGGAGGCGGTTCCGGTGAAGATCCGGGTGGAGCGCGACGTACTCGCGGAGGCGGTGGCCTGGGCGGCCCGCAGCCTCCCGGCCCGGCCGCCGGTGCCCGTTCTCGCGGGCCTGCTGCTGAAGGCCGAGGAGGGCACTCTGAGCCTCTCCGGCTTCGACTACGAGGTCTCGGCGCGGGTCTCGGTCGAGGCGGACGTCGAGGAGGACGGCACCGTCCTGGTCTCCGGCCGGCTGCTGGCCGACATCTGCCGCGCCCTCCCCAACCGCCCGGTGGAGATTTCCACAGACGGTGTACGGGCGACCGTGGTCTGCGGCTCCTCGCGATTCACACTCCACACCCTGCCTGTGGAGGAGTACCCGGCGCTGCCGCAGATGCCGACCGCGACCGGCACCGTGTCCGGCGAGGTCTTCGCCGCCGCCGCCAAGCAGGTCGCCACGGCCGCCGGCCGCGACGACACGCTGCCGGTGCTGACCGGTGTCCGCATCGAGATCGAGGGCGACCGGGTCACCCTGGCCTCCACCGACCGCTACCGCTTCGCGGTCCGCGAGTTCCTGTGGAAGCCGGAGAACCCGGAGGCGTCGGCCGTGGCTCTGGTGCCCGCCAAGACGCTCCAGGAGATCGCCAACTCTCTGACCAGCGGTGACACCGTCACCCTGGCGCTGTCCGGCTCCGGTGCGGGCGAGGGCCTGATCGGTTTCGAGGGCGCCGGCCGCCGCACCACCACCCGGCTGCTCGAGGGCGACCTGCCCAAGTACCGGACGCTCTTCCCGACCGAGTTCAACTCCGTCGCCGTGATCGAGACCGCCCCGTTCGTCGAGGCCGTCAAGCGCGTGGCCCTGGTGGCCGAGCGCAACACCCCGGTCCGCCTGAGCTTCGAGCAGGGCGTGCTGATCCTGGAGGCCGGCTCCTCCGACGACGCACAGGCTGTGGAAAGGGTCGACGCCCAGCTGGACGGCGACGACATCTCGATCGCCTTCAACCCGACCTTCCTGCTGGACGGCCTGAGCGCGATCGCCTCCCCGGTGGCCCAGCTCAGCTTCACCACGTCGACCAAGCCCGCGCTGCTCAGCGGCCGCCCGGCGGTCGACGCGGAGGCGGACGAGGCCTACAAGTACCTGATCATGCCGGTGCGCCTGTCCGGCTGACGTTCCACCTGTCGACGTCGGGCCCGTTCTCGCACGCAGCGGGACCGGGCCCGACGTCGTCCACAGGTTGGGGAGGGCGCGGGGAAAACCCGTGAAGCCGGACCGGCCCCCATGGAGCGCCCGCACGGCCCGCCGCCACGGCCCGGCGTAGGCTCGGATCCGGTGGGCGACCCCCCGCGCGTCCGGCGAGGACACGGCCGGGGAAGCCCCGGCAAAGACGGCCACAACGCTTAAGGAACCACCTGATGGAGCTTGGTCTCGTCGGTCTCGGCAAGATGGGCGGCAACATGCGCGAGCGCATCCGCCGCGCAGGCCACACCGTCATCGGATACGACCGCAACCCGGACCTCGCGGATGTCCACAGCCTGCAGGAACTTGTGGACAGCCTGCAGGCCCCCCGCGTCGTGTGGGTCATGGTCCCGGCCGGTGCGGCCACCCAGTCCACGGTCGACGAGCTCGCCGAGCTGCTGTCGCCCGGCGACATCGTCGTCGACGGCGGGAACTCCCGCTGGACCGACGACGAGAAGCACGCCGAGGAGCTGAAGGCCAAGGGCATCGGCTTCGTCGACTGCGGTGTCTCCGGCGGCGTGTGGGGCCTGGAGAACGGCTACGCGCTCATGTACGGCGGCGCGGCCGAGGACGTGGCCCGCGTGCAGCCGGTCTTCGACGCCCTCAAGCCCGAGGGCGACTTCGGCGCCGTGCACGCCGGCAAGGTCGGCGCGGGCCACTTCGCGAAGATGGTCCACAACGGCATCGAGTACGCCATGATGCAGGCCTACGCCGAGGGCTGGGAGCTCCTGGAGAAGGTGGACTCGGTCACCGACGTCCGCGAGGTCTTCCGCTCCTGGCAGGAAGGCACCGTCATCCGCTCCTGGCTGCTGGACCTGGCCGTGAACGCCCTCGACGAGGACGAGCACCTGGAGCAGCTGCGCGGCTTCGCCCAGGACTCCGGCGAGGGACGCTGGACGGTGGAGGCGGCGATCGACAACGCCGTGCCGCTGCCCGCGATCACCGCGTCGCTCTTCGCGCGATTCGCCTCGCGGCAGGACGACTCCCCGCAGATGAAGATGATCGCCGCGCTGCGCAACCAGTTCGGCGGCCACGCGGTCGAGAAGAAGTAGCGCTTCCGCACCGCAGCGGTACAACACCGCAGCGGTACAACACCGCAGCGGTACAGCAGCACAGCACCACAGCGAGCAGTTGGAAGCCGGGGGAGGTCGGCGCCGTATGCACGTTTCGCATCTCTCATTGGCCGACTTCCGCTCGTACGCCCGGGCCGAGGTTCCCCTCGACCCGGGCGTCACCGCTTTCGTGGGTCCCAACGGCCAGGGGAAGACCAACCTCGTCGAGGCGATCGGCTACCTCGCGACCCTCGGCAGCCACCGGGTCTCCTCCGACGCCCCGCTCGTGCGGATGGGCGCGGACCGGGCGATCATCCGCGCGGCCGTCACCCAGGGCGAGCGGCAGCAGCTGGTGGAGCTGGAGCTCAATCCCGGCCGGGCGAACCGGGCCCGCATCAACCGTTCCTCGCAGGTCAGGCCGCGGGACGTGCTGGGGATCATACGGACGGTGCTGTTCGCGCCGGAGGACCTGGCCCTGGTCAAGGGCGACCCGGGCGAGCGCCGGCGGTTCCTGGACGAGCTGGTCACGGCGCGCTCGCCGCGGATGGCCGCGGTCCGCTCCGACTACGAGCGGGTGCTCAAGCAGCGCAACACCCTGCTGAAGTCGGCGGCGATGGCCCGCCGGCACGGCGGCCGCTCCCTGGACCTCTCCACACTCGACGTGTGGGACCAGCACCTCGCGCGCGTGGGCGCGGAGCTGCTCGCGCAGCGGCTGGATCTGATCGCGGCCCTGCTGCCACTGGCGGACAAGGCCTACGAGCAGCTCGCGCCCGGCGGCGGCCCGCTGGGGCTGGCGTACAAGTCGTCGGCCGGCGAGCCGGTGGACAGCGGCGCGGCGCGCACCCGCGAGGCCCTCTACGAGGTGCTGCTGGCCGCGCTGGCCGAGGTGCGCAAGCAGGAGATCGAGCGCGGTGTCACCCTGGTCGGCCCGCACCGCGACGACGTGGTGCTGCGGCTCGGGGAACTGCCCGCGAAGGGGTACGCGAGCCACGGGGAGTCGTGGTCGTACGCGCTCGCGCTGCGGCTGGCCTCCTACGAGCTGCTGCGCTCGGAGGGCAGCGAGCCGGTGCTGATCCTCGACGACGTGTTCGCCGAGCTGGACGCGCGGCGCCGGGAGCGGCTGGCCGAGCTGGTGGCCCCCGGCGAGCAGGTACTGGTGACGGCGGCGGTCGACGACGACGTCCCGGGGGTGCTGGTGGGAACCCGTTTCGGGGTGTCCGGCGGTGAGGTGACCCGGCTGTGAACGAGCACGCCAAGGACCCGCAGGAGGGTCGCAGGACCCCGGAGGCCTCCGGGGTGGACCTCGCGCGCCAGGCCCTCGCGGCCGCGCGCGAGCAGGCACGGGCCCGGGGCAACGCGCCCGGCGGGAAGAAGCGCCAGCAGCCGGGGCTGCGCTCGGGCGCCCGCGCGGACGGCCGGGACCCGATGCCGCTCATGGCGGCGCTGGACCGGCTGCGCACCGAACGCGGCTGGGAGATGCCGATGGCGGTGGCGGGCGTGATGGAGCGCTGGCCGGAGATCGTCGGCCCGGAGATCGCGGCCCACTGTGAACCGGAACGCTACGAGGACCGTGAGCTTGTCGTGCGGTGCGATTCCTCGGCGTGGGCGGCGCAGCTGAAGCTGCTGGCCCCGCAGCTGGTCGCGCGGCTGAACGCGGATCTGGGGCAGGGCACCGTACGCCTGATCAAGGTCCACGGGCCCGGCGGACGGCCGAAGGGCTACGGGCCGTGGCGGGCGCCGGGCAGCAAGGGACCGGGCGACACCTACGGGTGAGTAGCCGGTTCGGCGGGTGGTGTCCCTCACGGTAGTCGGAGGTTGACAGCCCGAAGGGCTGGGTGCCCGTGTGAGCCTCTTTGAGCCCCTCCCCGGATGTGGGGAGTCGGAGAGAGGAGGTTCAGGGCGGCACATGCGGACTCAGGTACCGGCAAACCCCCATTCATGTCCGTGGTACCGGTAGACTGAAGCAAATCCCGCCCGTTCGCGGGATCACGCAGACAACGCAGATCGACGCGGCCGCTCCCGCCGGCGCACTTGCTGGTCCGGAGTACGGGCTGTGCTGTGCCAGAAAGGGCGCTTCGTGGCCGATTCCGGCGACTCCAACGAGAAGAATTACGACGCCAGTGCGATCCAGGTCCTCGAGGGCCTGGACGCGGTCCGCAAGCGGCCGGGTATGTACATCGGCTCGACGGGTGAGCGTGGTCTGCACCACCTCGTCTACGAGGTCGTCGACAACTCGGTCGACGAGGCGCTGGCCGGGCACGCGGACACCATCGACGTGACGATCCTCGCCGACGGTGGGGTGCGCGTGATCGACAACGGTCGCGGTATCCCGGTCGGCATCGTTCCGTCCGAGGGCAAGCCGGCCGTCGAGGTCGTCCTGACGGTCCTGCACGCGGGCGGCAAGTTCGGCGGCGGCGGCTACGCCGTTTCCGGTGGTCTGCACGGCGTCGGCGTGTCCGTCGTGAACGCCCTGTCGACCAAGGTCGCGGTCGAGGTCAAGACGGACGGCCACCGCTGGACGCAGGACTACAAGCTGGGCGTGCCGACGGCCCCGCTGGCCAAGAACGAGGAGACGGACCAGACCGGCACCTCGGTCACCTTCTGGGCCGACGGCGACATCTTCGAGACGACCGAGTACTCCTTCGAGACGCTGTCGCGGCGCTTCCAGGAGATGGCCTTCCTCAACAAGGGCCTGACCCTGTCGCTGACCGACGAGCGCGAGTCGGCGAAGGCGACCGCGGGCGCCGACGACCCGGACGCGGACACGGCCGAGCCCCAGGCGCGCACGGTGAAGTACTACTACGAGGGCGGCATCGTCGACTTCGTGAAGTACCTCAACTCGCGCAAGGGTGAGCTCATCCACCCGACCGTCATCGACGTCGAGGCCGAGGACAAGGAGCGCATGCTCTCGGTCGAGATCGCGATGCAGTGGAACTCGCAGTACACGGAGGGCGTCTACTCCTTCGCGAACACGATCCACACCCACGAGGGCGGTACGCACGAGGAGGGCTTCCGTGCGGCCCTGACGGGTCTGGTGAACCGTTACGCGCGCGACAAGAAGCTGCTGCGCGAGAAGGACGACAACCTCGCCGGCGAGGACATCCGCGAGGGTCTGACGGCGATCATCTCGGTCAAGCTGGGCGAGCCCCAGTTCGAGGGCCAGACGAAGACCAAGCTGGGCAACACGGAGGCCAAGACCTTCGTGCAGAAGGTCGTCCACGAGCACCTCAACGACTGGTTCGACCGCAACCCGGTCGAGGCCGCGGACATCGTCCGCAAGTCGATCCAGGCGGCCACGGCGCGCGTCGCGGCCCGCAAGGCCCGTGACCTCACCCGTCGCAAGGGTCTGCTGGAGAGCGCCTCGCTGCCGGGCAAGCTGTCCGACTGCCAGTCGAACGACCCGACCAAGTGCGAGATCTTCATCGTCGAGGGCGACTCGGCCGGTGGTTCCGCGAAGTCCGGCCGCAACCCGATGTACCAGGCCATCCTGCCGATCCGCGGCAAGATCCTGAACGTCGAGAAGGCCCGTATCGACAAGATCCTCCAGAACACCGAGGTCCAGGCGCTGATCAGCGCCTTCGGCACCGGTGTGCACGAGGACTTCGACATCGAGAAGCTCCGCTATCACAAGATCATCCTGATGGCGGACGCCGACGTCGACGGCCAGCACATCAACACCCTGCTGCTGACCTTCCTCTTCCGCTTCATGCGGCCCCTGGTCGAGGCCGGCCACGTGTACCTGTCGCGCCCGCCGCTCTACAAGATCAAGTGGGGCCGGGACGACTTCGAGTACGCGTACTCGGACCGCGAGCGGGACGCGCTGGTGGAGCTCGGCAAGCAGAACGGCAAGCGGATCAAGGAAGACTCGATCCAGCGCTTCAAGGGTCTGGGCGAGATGAACGCCGAGGAACTGCGCGTCACCACCATGGACGTGGACCACCGCGTGCTCGGCCAGGTCACGCTCGACGACGCGGCGCAGGCCGACGACCTGTTCTCGGTGCTGATGGGTGAGGACGTCGAGGCCCGACGTTCCTTCATCCAGCGCAACGCCAAGGACGTCCGCTTCCTCGACATCTGAGTCGGCTCCGCTGACCGCCGCCTGAAAGGACTTCTGACCAGCAATGGCCGACGAAACCACCCCCACCGCAGAGAATCCCGCGGAGGAGCAGCCCGTGCTGCGCATCGAGCCCGTCGGGCTCGAGACGGAGATGCAGCGCTCCTACCTCGACTACGCGATGTCCGTCATCGTCTCGCGTGCGCTGCCCGACGTACGGGACGGCCTCAAGCCCGTCCACCGTCGTGTGCTGTACGCGATGTACGACGGCGGCTACCGGCCCGAGAAGGGCTTCTACAAGTGCGCCCGCGTCGTCGGCGACGTCATGGGTACCTACCACCCGCACGGTGACAGCTCGATCTACGACGCCCTGGTCCGCCTGGCCCAGCCGTGGTCGATGCGCATGCCGCTGGTGGACTCCAACGGCAACTTCGGCTCTCCGGGCAACGACCCGGCGGCCGCGATGCGCTACACCGAGTGCAAGCTCATGCCGCTGGCCATGGAGATGCTCCGGGACATCGACGAGGAGACCGTCGACTTCCAGGACAACTACGACGGCCGCAACCAGGAGCCGACCGTCCTGCCGGCGCGCTTCCCGAACCTGCTGATCAACGGCAGCGCCGGTATCGCGGTCGGCATGGCCACCAACATCCCGCCGCACAACCTCCGCGAGGTCGCGGACGGCGCGCAGTGGTACCTGGCCAACCCGGACGCCTCGCACGAGGAGCTCCAGGACGCGCTCATCGAGCGGATCAAGGGCCCGGACTTCCCGACCGGCGCCCTGGTCGTGGGCCGCAAGGGCATCGAGGAGGCGTACCGGACCGGTCGCGGCTCCATCACGATGCGCGCGGTGGTGGAGGTCGAGGAGATCCAGAACCGCCAGTGCCTGGTGGTCACGGAGCTCCCGTACCAGACCAACCCCGACAACCTCGCGCAGAAGATCGCTGACCTGGTCAAGGACGGCAAGGTCGGCGGCATCGCCGACGTCCGTGACGAGACCTCGTCGCGGACCGGCCAGCGCCTGGTGATCGTCCTCAAGCGCGACGCCGTCGCCAAGGTCGTGCTCAACAACCTCTACAAGCACACCGATCTGCAGACCAACTTCGGCGCGAACATGCTGGCGCTGGTGGACGGCGTGCCGCGCACGCTGTCGATCGACGCGTTCATCCGCCACTGGGTGACGCACCAGATCGAGGTCATCGTCCGGCGCACGAAGTTCCGCCTGCGCAAGGCGGAGGAGCGCGCCCACATCCTGCGCGGTCTGCTCAAGGCGCTGGACGCGATCGACGAGGTCATCGCCCTGATCCGGCGCAGCAACACGGTCGAGATCGCGCGCGAGGGCCTGATGGGCCTCCTGGAGATCGACGAGATCCAGGCGAACGCGATCCTGGAGATGCAGCTCCGCCGCCTCGCGGCCCTGGAGCGGCAGAAGATCGTCGCCGAGCACGACGAGCTCCAGGCCAAGATCAACGAGTACAACGCCATCCTGGCCTCGGAGGAGCGCCAGCGCTCCATCGTCAGCGAGGAACTGGCGGCGATCGTCGAGAAGTTCGGCGACGACCGGCGCTCCAAGCTGGTGCCCTTCGACGGTGACATGTCCATCGAGGACCTGATCGCCGAAGAGGACATCGTCGTCACGATCACGCACGGCGGCTACGTCAAGCGCACCAAGACCGAGGACTACCGGTCGCAGAAGCGCGGCGGCAAGGGCGTGCGCGGCACCAAGCTGAAGCAGGACGACCTGGTCGACCACTTCTTCGTCTCCACCACGCACCACTGGCTGCTCTTCTTCACGAACAAGGGCCGGGTCTACCGGTCCAAGGCGTACGAGCTGCCGGATGCCGGCCGCGACGCCCGCGGGCAGCACGTGGCGAACCTGCTGGCCTTCCAGCCGGACGAGAAGATCGCCCAGATCCTCGCCATCCGCGACTACGACGCGGCGCCCTACCTGATCCTGGCCACCAAGGGCGGCCTGGTGAAGAAGACGGCGCTCAAGGACTACGACTCGCCGCGCTCCGGCGGTGTCATCGCGATCAACCTCCGGGAGACCGGCGCCGACGGCGCCGACGGCACCGCCGATGAGCTGATCGGCGCCGAGCTGGTGTCCGCCGAGGACGACCTGCTGCTGATCAGCAAGAAGGCGCAGTCGATCCGCTTCACGGCGACCGACGACGCGCTGCGCCCGATGGGCCGCGCCACCTCGGGCGTGAAGGGCATGAGTTTCCGTGAAGGTGACGAACTGCTCTCCATGAACGTTGTGAGGCCGGGTACGTTCGTCTTCACCGCGACCGACGGCGGCTACGCCAAGCGGACGCCGGTCGACGAGTACCGCGTCCAGGGCCGTGGCGGTCTGGGCATCAAGGCCGCCAAGATCGTGGAGGACCGCGGATCGCTCGTCGGGGCGCTCGTGGTCGACGAGAGCGACGAGATTCTCGCCATCACGCTCGGCGGTGGTGTGATTCGCACGCGCGTCAACGAAGTCAGGGAGACCGGCCGTGACACCATGGGCGTCCAGCTGATCAACCTGGGCAAGCGCGATGCCGTGGTCGGCATCGCCCGAAACGCCGAGGCCGGTCAGGAAGCTGACGAGGTCGAGGCCGACGAGAACGACACCGAGGTGGCCGATGGACAGGTCGCCGAGGCCGCCGAGGGCACGCAGCCCTCGGCCGGGGAGCACGAGGAGTAAGTCGTGAGTGGAGCCACGGGCGCCGGACCGGCCAAGACTGGAGCGAACGGTGCCCGTGGCCCTGCCGCGGACTCCCAGGGGGGAACCGTGACGGACACCCGAGGTCCGAAGCCGTCGGTCGGCGCGGACGCCGGCCAGGACAAGCCCGCACAGCCGTACCACCCGCCGCAGGCCTACCCGGCGCCCACGGGCCCCGGGACGGCGCAGGGCGGCCCGGCCGCGGGCGCGCAGCGCAAGCCGCGCACGGGGGTCCGTACGGCCCCCCGCACGCGCAAGGCGCGACTGCGGGTGGCCAAGGCCGACCCGTGGTCGGTCATGAAGGTCAGCTTCCTGCTGTCGATCGCGCTCGGCATCTGCACGATCGTGGCGGCGGCCGTGCTGTGGATGGTCATGGACGCGATGGGCGTCTTCTCGACCGTCGGCGGCACGATCAGCGAGGCGACCGGTTCGAACGAGGGCAACGGCTTCGACCTCCAGTCGTTCCTGTCGCTGCCGCGCGTTCTGATCTTCACGTCGGTCATCGCGGTGATCGACGTGGTGCTGGCGACGGCACTGGCGACGCTGGGTGCGTTCATCTACAACCTGTCGGCGGGCTTCGTCGGCGGTGTGGAGCTCACCCTCGCCGAGGACGAGTAGGCCCTGCGTCAGGGCGGCCGCGACGGGTCGGATGACCTGCGCAGACGCCCCCGGACAACGGATTTTGGCCTGACCGGGTCTGTGCGCTAATCTTCAGGAGTCAGCGCGCAGCGCGGATGGGGCTATAGCTCAGTTGGTTAGAGCGCATCCCTGATAAGGATGAGGCCACAGGTTCAAATCCTGTTAGCCCCACAGTGTCGAAGACCCCCAGGCCAAGGCCTGGGGGTCTTTGTCGTTGGGCCAGTTGGTGCACCGCCAGGTCACCGATCGGTATCGGTCGGTGTGTATTGTTGGGCGCCAGAAGTCCCCTACGTCAACGAAAGACGAGGTCGCGCGGTGAAGAAGCTGCTCCTGGTCGCACTGGCCGCCATCGGCGGGCTCCTCGTGTACCGCCAGATCCAGGCGGACCGCGCCGAGCAGGACCTGTGGACGGAGGCAACCGACTCCGTGCCCTCTGGTTCCGGTGTGTGAGACCCAAGGCTGATCCCATGAAGCCCCGGCTGCCACTGCGGCCGGGGCTTTGTGCTGCTCTGTGACGAAAAATTCCGTTATGTAAAGATTTGGCTTGCGCAAGCAAACTCGGGGTGGGCGCGATGGTGCGGGGACGGACGACGGCGTGGGCGGTGGCCCTGGGCCTGGCGGCGGGAGCGCCGGGGGTCGCGTACGCCGACGGGGCCGCGCCCGGCCCCCTCCCGGCCTACCGGGCCGCGGACGGCGCCAGGGCGATCGAGGGCAAGCCCTCCACGGCCGACGCCCCGCAGATCGAGGCCGGCGGCGTCTACCGGGACACGCTCGGGCCGGGAGAGCGCATGTACCGGCTCGTCCTCGACCAGGACGGCTCCGACGTCTACGTCTCCGCCGTGGTCCGCCCCGCGGCGGGCGCGAAGGTCTCGGGCGGCGACGGCATCCACGTGGAGATCATGACCACGGCCGGGCGCTCCTGCCCCCGCAGCGGCGGCCGGGCGAACTTCGGCTACGACCCCTACCCGATCAGCGCCGCGGGCGTCCGCCGGGGAGCCGAGGACGAGGACTGCGCGCCCGCGGGCGTGTACTACGCCAAGATCACGCGGACCTCGGCCAAGGGCTACGACCAGACCCCCTGGCCGCTGGAGATCAAGGTCCAGCGGGAGCCCGGCCGCGGCCCGGGCGGCCCCACCGCCGCGCCCGACGGCTGGCCCTCGGGCGCCCCCGTGCTGCCCGGCACCGAGGCGGTGCCCCGCAGCGGCGGCACCGGCTTCAACGACGCCCGCGCCCTGGGCGCCGGGGTGTGGCGCGACGAGATGCGGCCCGGGCAGACCCGTTTCTACCGGGTCCCGCTGGACTGGGGGCAGCAGCTGGGGTTCGGCGCCGAACTGGCCGCCGCGAGGATGACGAAGAACTACGGTTCGGCCTCGGGCGGGCTCACCGTCTCCCTCTACAGCCCCTACCGGGGCCCGATCTCCGACAAGGACACCTCGTACGACGGCAAGCAGGCCGGGATCACCCTGGAGAAGACCCCGCCCGTCGCCTACGAGAACCGCTTCGCGAGTGATTCGAAGGTGCAGCCCGTCTCCGTCGCGGGCTGGTACTACGCCGCGGTGACCATGGGCGCGAAGGTCGCCGACTTCACCGAGGACGCGGCGCCCGTGCCGCTGACCCTGCGGCTGGACGTCACCGGTACGCCGGCCAAGGCACCCGCGTACAAGGAGAGTCCGGCCGCCGGGGGCTTCGGGGTGGGCGACGGGGACCGGGCCGCGGCCAGGGAGGGGCTCACCGCCCCGGAGGCCGCCGAGGCCGCAGAGCGGCACGCCGCGATGCGGATCGTGGCGGGCGCCGGATTCGGCACCGGGACGGTCCTGCTGCTGGTGCTGGGCGGCTGGACGCTGCTCGGGCGGCGGGGGCGCGGTCCTACAGCCGGGTGAGGGCCCAGACGCCCACCGCGAAGCAGAGCAGCGCCGCGGCGAGCAGGGAGGCCACCGCCTTCGCCGGGGGCGGGGAGATCCCGCCGCCCGCCCGGACCGGCGTCCCGGCGGGGACGGGGGAGACCGCGGCCGCCGGTGCGGCCGGCGGCGGCAGGTGGAAGCTGCCCGTCTCCGAGGGCCCGTACGCGGGCACCGGGGCCGGGAGGACGGCGGAGCCGGGGACGGCCGCGGCGGCGGGGGCAGGAGCGGCGGGTGCGGCCGGATACGGGGCCGTCGGCGCGGTCCGCGCCGTACCGCGAGGGTCGGTCCGGACGGGCTCCGCGGGCACCGTCACGGAGGCCGAGGCTCCGGGCGCAGGGGCCGCCCCGGCGGCGGGGGCGGGCGGGGCCCCGGCCGCGGTGCTCGGGGGGCCCTGCGGGCCGAATCCGGGCGGCAGCGGTCCGAGTTGGTCGAACACCTCCACCGGATCCTCGTCCGGGGCGGGCGGCGCCAGCAGCTCCACGGCCTCGGCAAGGGCCTTGCGCGCCCCTGTGGCCGTCCGGAAGCGGTTTCGGGGGTCCGGCTGCAGGAGGCCGGCGATGACGTCCCAGAGCGGTGCGGGAACGCTTTCGGGGGCGCCCGGGGTGCCGTGCGCGAGGAAGTGTTCCACCAGCGCGCGGGAATCGGGCTTGCGCCCCTGGAGCAGGTACAGGGAGACCAGTCCCACGGCGAAGAGGTCGGCAGGGAAGTCGGGTTCGGCGCCGAGGAGTTGCTCGGGGGCGAAATAGCCCGGGGTGCCGACCACGACGTCGGTCTCGGTGAGGCGGGGCTCGCCCTTGCGCATGGAGATGCCGAAGTCGGACAGCCGCAGGTGCGGCCGCCCGGTCCCGGTGGCCTCCATCAGGATGTTGGCCGGTTTGATGTCGCGGTGCACGACGCCCTCCGCGTGCACCGCCGCGAGCCCCGAAAGGAGCTGGTCGAGCAGGCCGC
The DNA here is from genome assembly GCF_054353315.1 of Streptomyces sp. NC-S4. Lineage (NCBI taxonomy): Bacteria > Bacillati > Actinomycetota > Actinomycetes > Kitasatosporales > Streptomycetaceae > Streptomyces > Streptomyces sp. NC-S4. Next base: position 4,435,279 of record NZ_CM135937.1, read on the forward strand.
ACACGAACCGCGGCGGCAGGGGACCGTAGTCCCCGATCACATGGCCGAGCGAGCCGCCGCCGACCAGGTCCATGGTGAACAGGACCTTGTCGTCGTCGGCCGCCCAGCTGGCCGGAGCCAGTACGTGCGGATGGTCGATCCGCAGCGCCTGCTCCCGTACGAACCGCAGGAGCGTGTGGGCATCGCTCTGCAGGAGGACCTTCGCGGCCACGTAGCGGCGACGGCGGTGGTCCCAGGCACGCCATACGGCACCCGCGCCACCGCGTCCGATCGGATCGATCAGCTCGTACCGACCGGCGAAGACCTCACCCATCGCTGCGCCCGTCCCCCGTCACCCGTCGTCCGCCCCGCGCGTGTCAGTTCTGGTGGGCCTCGTAGTGGGCGACCGCGTCGGCGGTCCGGCCCGCGCCGTACACCCGGAGGAACTCTGCCAGTTCCGGGTGGCTGGGGGCGAGGGTGTTCGCCGCGTCGATGATGTCGCCCGCGGCGGAGACCGAGCGCAGCAGCGACTGGATCTCGCGGACGACCCGCTTGACCGTGGGCGCGCCGGAACTGGTGGTGGTCTGACCGCTGTTGCTGAGGACGGAGCCCCCCTGGGTCTTCTTGATCTCGTCCATCCGGTCGGTGGCCTCCCCGGCGCTGACGCTTCCGTCGGCCACCTGGCCGGCGAGATCCTGGAGGGCCTGGACGCGCTGGACCACGGCCGGGTTCCCGATCTTGGCTCGCTGGCCGCTCATCAGCTGGGACAGCATGGGCGCCGACAGTCCGAGGACGGCAGCGAGGCGGGCCTGGTTCAAGCCGAGGTCATCTATGAGCCGTCGGAAGAGCGCTCCCAGCGGCTCCCCGTACCAACTGCGCTGAAGCTCTCTGGCTCTGGCCGTGGCCTCTTGTTGTACCGCGTCCACTCTTACTACTCCCCTTCGCTGGTGCGAACCTCGCGAGCATCTTACGGAGAGTGGTCGCACGGCGGGAGTCCCTATCATTTTGCGAGATGAGGGGGTACACCCGGTACTCTGTTCTGCGGAACGGCCTCACCTCCCGCACGGGACAGGTGCGTCCACTTCCACGGGGCCTTAGCTCAGTTGGTAGAGCGCTGCCTTTGCAAGGCAGATGTCAGGAGTTCGAATCTCCTAGGCTCCACATCCAAATGCCCTCCGACCTGCGGAAACGCAGTCCCGGAGGGCATTTTTCATGTCCGTCGGAGGGGCTCGCCGAACCAGTCGCGCAGGGTGCCGGCCAGGGAGTCGCCGTCCGGGGCCCAGGCGATGTACCCGTCGGGCCGGACGAGGACGGCGTCCCAGGGGAGCGGCCGGGCGGGGGTCGCGGACACCGTGCGCACCACGTGGGCCCAGGCCGCGCCCTGCTCGCCGTGGGCGCGGCCGGCCTCCCCGAGCAGGAGCAGGAGGGGACGGCCGGGCAGCAGCAGCCGGGTCAGATCGGTCGGGCCGTCGGCGGTGGTGAGCGGAAGGTTCGGCAGGAACCTGCCCTCCCAGCGGGAGCCGCGCCCGGTGCGCGCGGGGTACACCGTCTCCTGGGCGCTGATCATGTGGCCCAGACGGGTGTTCACCGAGTCGATCTCCAGGAGCTCGGCGACGAGGTCGCGCAGGGGGTCTAGCCCGGGGTCCGGCCGCATCAGGGCGAGCTGGGCCCGGGTGTTGTCGATGACGCGCTGCGCGGCGGGCCGGCGTTCGGCGTCGTAGGTGTCGAGCAGGCCCTTGCCCGCGGTGTCCGCGAGGGTGTGCGCGAGCTTCCAGGACAGGTTGAGCGCGTCCTGCAGCCCCAGGTTGAGGCCCTGCCCGCCCACGGCGAAGTGGATGTGGGCGGCGTCGCCCGCGAGGAGGACCCGGCCCTGCCGGTAGTTGCGCACCAGCCGGGCGAAATCGCTGAAACGGGACAGGAACCGGGGGTCGGTCATGGGTACGCGGTGGCCGACGATGCGTTCGGCCTCCCCGCGCAGCTCGTCGAGGGTGAGCGGGGAGTGCCGGTCGGGGTGCGGGCCCCGGAAGTCGATCGTGATGAACCGGCTGTGCCCGTACGGGTTGACGCCCGCGATCGTCCAGCCGCGCGGGGTGCGGTGCCAGCCGTACGGCACGCTGTCCGGGTCGGGCAGCCGCACCAGGCCGAGCCCGGCGGACACGGTGGCCGGGCTGCTGTCCGAGGGGAAGCCGACCAGCTCGCGCACCGTGCTGCGGGCACCGTCCGCGCCGACGACGTACTCGGCCGTGAACTGGCGTACGCCGCCGGGCCCCTGGGCGGACACGTGGACGGCGTCGGGTCCCTGGACGATGTCGGTCACCCGGTGTTCCCGCAGCACGTCGACGCCCCGTTCGCGGGCCCGGCGCTCGAAGCCGCGTTCCAGTTCGGCCTGGGAGCGGCCGAGCACGGGGGCGGGCTCGGTGGCGGGGGCGGTGATGACGAGCCCCGGCGCGCCCGCGAAGTGGAACCCTTCGGCGCGGCCGCGGCCCAGCAGGTCCTCGGTCGCGACGGGCACGGCCAGATGGCCGCGCCGGGCCAGGCCCTGCGCGGTGCGGGCGTGGAGGGTGCCGGCCTTGGGGCGGTCGACGGTCCGTGGTTCGGCTTCGAGGACGACGGTGCGGACGCCGTGGTGCCCGAGCTCGGCGGCGAGGAGCATTCCGACGGCCCCGCCCCCGACGACCAGGACCTGGGTGTGTGTCACGCGGTGCTCACCACCCACGGCGGGGGCGCGAGGCGGGTGTGGGTGTCGGCGCCGGGGGTAACGGCGGTGCGGCCGACGGTGCGGTCTGCGTATTCATGGGCACAACTCCAGGCTGGGCCCGGCCCGATGGCGGCCAGGTTCGGTTTTAGTCGAACCTTAAGCTGACACAGGGTGTAGGTATGATGCAAGACGTACCTAAAGGGAGGAGGGCGTGATGCCCGACGAGGACGGCCACCCCTTGCCGGAGGAGATGAGCCTGCCGGCCGTGCTGAACGCGCTCTCCGACCCGCTGCGTTACTCCGTCGTGCGCGAGCTGCTGGCGGAACCGGTGGGCGCGGAGCGCACCTGCGCCTCCTTCGGCCTCCCGGTCTCGAAGTCGACGACCACCCACCACTTCCGGATCCTGCGCGAGGCGGGCCTGGTGCGGCAGGTGGACCGAGGCAACAGCCGGGCGGCCACGCTGCGCCGCGCGGATCTCGACCAGCGCTTCCCCGGCCTGCTCGACCTGATCGCCGCCGACCGCTGAACGTGCGTCGTCCGGAGGGCGGAGGGCGGAGGGCGGAGGGGCGAGGGCCGAGGGTCAGACGACGGCCGGCCGGCAGCTGAGGCATCCCCGGAACCCGGCGGCGGAGGCTTCGTCGGCCGAGGTGAAGGGCACCTCGTGGCGGGCGGTGATGCGGCGCGCGTGCGCGCAGGTCGGGTAGCAGAAGATCCGCGTGGTACCGCTGCCCAGGAACCGGGCCCCCGCCCGCACGAACCGCTCCACCCGCTCGGCGTCCACGCCCTCCCACTCCCGCAGCCGTCGTTCGAAACCGGCCGGCAGTCCGCAGTCCGCGGGGAGTCCGTCGTCCGTGCACAGCCGGTGCGCGGGTACCAGTACGGGTACGGGATTGGCCCGGACCGCGGCCAGCACCGTCTCGGGTGCCAGACCCGGCAGTCCGGCCTCGCGCGCCAGCCAGGCCGCCGGACGGAGCTGCCCGAACGGGATGGCCCGGGTCGCCTGGAGGACGGCGCGCTGTTCGTCGGCGAGCGGCCCGAACTCGTAGCGCAGGGTCCGGTCCCGGCCGCGCAGGGCCCGTGCCAGACCCGGCGGGGGCTTGACCCCGGAGAGCGCCGACCGCCGGGTCCGGGCCCGGTAGGCGTCCTCGAACGCCCGGTCGTCGGGGTACCAGTCCGTGGCGGCGGCGCCGGTCACCGCCCCCCGCCCGTGGGCGACGTAGAGGGGGCCGACCGGGGAGTCCGCCCGCACGTAGCAGTCGTAGCGATGTGCCGGAACGCCGACGCGGTCCAGCACGCGTGCCGCGAACCCCGCGGGTGCCGCCTCGCGCAACGTGTCCAATTCGTCCGGCAGTCTCATCCCGTCGCCTCCTTCCTTTCCGTCCGGGCCGCTTCGTGCGCCGTCTTCGTCTTCGTCTCAGCCGGCGCCGTCCCCGGCCCGGCCGCTCCGTGCGTCCCGCGGTCGGCGGCCAGGCCGGGCTCCGCGCGCAGGGCGGCCAGGCCCCGCGACACCTGGGCCTTGACCGTGCCGACCGGGCAGTCCAGGATCCCGGCCACCTCCTGGTAGCTCAGCTCGCCGATGTGCCGCAGGACCACGGGCAGCCGGTGGTGGTCCGGCAGCCCGGACAGAGCGGCCACCAGCCGGGCCCGGCGCGCGCCGTCGAGCGCGAGCTGCTCCGGCCCGGGGGAGCAGTCCGGGAGTTCGATGGCCGTCACCTCGACACCGTCGGCGACGCCGGGCCGCCGGCTCAGGGTGCGGACGTGGTTGCGCCACACGTTCGCGGCGATGGTCAGCAGCCAGGCGCGCGGCTGGAGCTGCCCGCGGCGCTCGGGCGGGTAGTCGCGCAGGGCGGAGTAGGCGCGCAGGAACGTTTCCTGGCCCAGGTCGTCGGCGTCCCGCGCGGAGCCGGACAGACGCAGCAGGACGGAACGCACGGTGCCGGCCTGGGTGCGTACGAGTTCGGTGAACCCGTCGTCCAGGTCGGTCGCGAGCAGTTCCGTCAGCGGCAGGGTCGTCTCGTCCATCCCCCTTGTGAACACCGGCCCGCGTGAGAACGTTGCACCTCGCGCGAGAATTCTTTTCCTTCGCCTGTCATTCGCATTCGATGCGATATCCGGTTCCCTTTATGTCATCCGCATATCGGACGCGCCCGAGCGGTTTCCCGGGTCCCGTGGAGATCGTGTTCCGGCGGGCCGCGGCAGGACTGTCTATTTCTCGCCAACTGGCCGATATTCGAAGGATCCGGAAAGCCGGAGGTGCAAGGGGTGCGATGCGACCGGTTCGGAACAAAGGGGGCGGGACCCTTGACCAGTGGTCGCACCGCGAAGCTAGAGTTGCGGACGAGCTGTGGCGCTCAGCTGGGTCGCGCGCGGTTCGGACTGCTCAAGATCCGGCGAGGTCTCGGGGGAGGCGTGGTGGCGAGCGTTCTGCGCACAGCAATGGAAAAACGATTCACAAGACGTTTCCTTTCCGTATTCCTTTCGGCCGTACCCGCATTCCGGACATGATGGGGAACCCAGTCCGCGGCACCGCGACCGCGGACGAAGACTTAAGCGGCGGCAGCTGGTCGTTCGGTGAACGGCTCCTCTCGTTCCGGGGCCGGGAGGGACTGACGCAGCGCGAGCTGGCGGAACGCGCCGGGGTGAGCGTGCGGGTCCTGCGGGACATCGAGCACGGCCGGGTGCACCGGCCCCAGACGCGGACCGTGCGGCTGCTGGCCCGCGTGCTGGGCCTCGACGCGGACGCCGCGCGCCGCCTGGCGCCGCCCGCACGTGAGGCCGTACGCCCGGGGGACGAGCGGCTCCACATCGGCATCCTCGGTCCGCTGTCGGTCCGCTACCGCGGTGTCGAGGCCCACGTCCACGCGGCCAAGGTGCGGCGCCTGCTGGCCCTGCTCGCCCTGCGGTACCCCGAGGCGGCCGGCCTGGGCGAGATCACCCACACGCTGTGGCCGAAGGATCCGCCGCGTTCGTACCAGAACCTGGTGCACACCTACGTCAGCCAGGCGCGCCGGGTGCTGCTGCTCCCCGGTGGCCGGGCGGAGACCCCGGCCCCCTCGTTCCTGGCCCGCACGCACACCGGCTACGTGCTGGAACTGGAGCGCGACCAGGTCGACCTGACCCAGTTCCAGGACCTGTGGGCACGGGCGCGGCAGGCGCACGGCGCCGGGGACGCGGAAGCCGCCCACGAGCTGGCCGAACGCGCCTACAACTGCTGGCGCGGCCCGCTGCTGGCGGGCGAGCCGCTGCTGCCGCACCACCCCGCGGCCATGGCGGCCGCCCGGCAGCGGGTGGAGAGCCTGCTGCTCCACACGGACCTCTCCTTGCAGGTGAGGCGGCCCGAGCGGGTGCTGGCGGCCCTGCGCGGTGCCACGGAGGAGGAACCGCTGCACGAGGGACTCCAGGCGCGGCTGATGCTGGTGCTGGCCAGCTGCGGCGAGCAACGGGAGGCCTTGAGGATCTACTCCGAGGTGGCCCGCCGGCTCGACCGGGAGCTCGGCGTCCAGCCGGGTGACGAACTGCGCCGCGCCCACCTGCGGATCCTGCACCAGGAGCTGCCGTGGCCGCGGACCGGACCGGCGGCCGCCTGGGCCGCGTTCGACGTGCCGGCCGCGCCCGCGCCCCGGCTCGTCGCGCCCCCGCCGAGGCCCCGGCCGTCCCAGACACCGGCCGCGAGCACGGGCTTCGTCGGCCGCGCCGCCGAACTGAAACGGCTGGACCGGCTGCTCCTGCCCACCGGCGAACGGGCCGGGCAGGTCCCGGCCGTGCTGGTCACCGGGTTTCCCGGGGTGGGCAAGACGGCGCTGGCCGTGCGCTGGGCGCACCGGGTGCGCGAGCGGTTCCCGGACGGGCAGTTGTACGTCGACCTGCACGGGTACGCCGACCGGCGGCCGTTGCACCCGCAGGAGGCCCTCGCCTCGTTCCTGCGCGCCCTGGGCGTCCCCGACCGGGAGCTCCCCCGGTCCCTCGACGAGGCCGCGAACCTGTACCGCACCCTGCTGTCGGACCGGCGGATGCTGATCGTGCTGGACAACGCGCGCGAGGAGAGCCAGGTCCGGCCGCTCGTCCCGGGCGCGGCCGGCTGCGCGGTCCTCGTCACCGGCCGCGACACCCTGCCGGGGCTGGTGGCCCGGGACGGTGTGCCGCGGCTCGACCTGGACGTGCTCGGTGAGGACGAGGCGCTGACCCTGCTGTCCCGGCTGCTGCGCAGCGGGCGGGTGGACGCCGAACCGCTGGCCGCGCGGGCGCTGAACCGGCAGTGCGGAGGTCTGCCGCTGGCGATCCGGCTGCTCGCGGCCCGGCTGGAGGAGCATCCCGGGGTCGGGATCGCCCAGCTCTGCGTGGAACTGCAGGAGGCCGGGGCGTTCCGGGAACTGCCGGTCGAGACCGACGACCTGTTCACCGCGGTCCACGCGGCGTTCGAACTCTCCTACGTGTCCCTCCCGGAGCCCCTGCGCCACTGGTTCCGGCTGTTCGCGCGGACCGAGGGACGGCTCGTCAGCGGCTACGCCATGGCCGACCTGGCGGGCACGAGTCCGCTGGAGGCGACGCGCGCACTGCGCCGGCTGGTCGGTGCGAGCCTGCTCCGGGAGTGCGCGCCCAACCGGTTCTCCCTCCCCGCTCCGCTGCTGCGCTATGCGCGCAGACTGGCGCTGCGCGAGGACGCGCAGTGCCCGCTGCGGTCGGTGTGACCGCAGCGGGGCGGGAGCGGGCGGCCGGGTCACCCGCCGAGTGCCAGCCGGACGGCGAAGAGCCCGAACACGACGGCGGTGAGGCCGTCGGTGATCCGCAGCACCCGTGGGGACCGCAGGTGCGGGGCGAGCCGGTGGACCAGCCTCATCCAGGTGAGGAGCCAGAGCAGCCCCAGCGCCAGGTAGCAGGCGGCCAGCAGGGGGACCCCGATCTCGGGGGCCATGCCCGCGGGCACGAACTGGGGCAGGAAGGCCATCAGGAAGATGCCCACCTTGGGATTGGACCCGGTGCACAGCAGGCCCTGCCCGAAAGCCTGGCGCACCGAGGGGCCGGTGCCGCCGGCCCCTGGTCCGGGCGGCGGGGGGCCGGCGGGCGGTTCGCCCGTCGCGTGCGCGTGCGCGGGGACGGTGACCGCGGCCTGGGGCGACGGCGCCGGTGCCGGGTCCGGTGCCGGGTCCGGTGCGCCTGCCCGGCCGGTGGCCCGCCGCAGGGCGAGCACGGCCCAGCCGAGCAGTACGACCGCGCCGGCCCAGCGGAAGGCCGCGAACAGCCCGGGGCTCGCCGCGAGGAGCGCGGCCAGCCCGGCCGCGCCGAGTCCGGCCTGGACGGCCCCCGCGGTGATCATGCCGAGTGCGGCGGCGGTGGCCACTCGCAGGGAGCCGTTCAGCACCAGGTTGGTGATCATGACGAGGTCGGGGCCGGGCGTCATGATCACCACCAGGGAACTGATCAGGAAGGCGGCGGTGTTGATCGCTGCTCCTCGATGGAAAGCAGGCGTTCCGCGGCCCTGATGGCCTCGTAGTCCCGCTGGATCTGCCCGGCGTCGGGGTGGGCGAGGATCACGAATCCGAAGTTGAGACTGTCGACCAGGTCCCGGGTGGCGCGGACGTGGTCGCCGTCGGACAGGTTCTGGACCGAGAAGTGGTGGCTGGGCAGGTCGCGGAGGCCGTCCAGGGCGGCCGTGCCGCGGACGGTTCCGGAGCGGGGCGCGATGTGGAAGACGCACATCTGGTGGACGAGCAGCTCGTAGCCCTGCGGGAGTTCGCCCCCGGTCAGCCAGCGCACGGTCCGGTCGATCTGGCTGTCGCCGGTGGCGTTGCGGTTGAAGCGCGGCTGGCCGCCGCCGTGCGGCCGGGCACCGAGCTCGATGAGCAGGGGACCCTCCGCCGTGCCCATCACCTCGACGTGGGCCGAGCCGAAGCGCAGACCCACCGCGTCCAGGACGCCGAAGACGTACTCCGTGATGCCGGGCAGGGCCGGATCGTCCGGGGGGAGCCAGCGCATGGTGTCGTAGACGGCCATGTGCGGACCGTTGTCGACCTTGCGGTAGGCGCACACGTCGACCACGGCGTGCTTGCCGTCGTGGCTGAAGGTGTCGATCACGTACTCGGTGCCGGTGACGAACTTCTGGACCAGGAGCCGGTCGTCGACCTCGCCGAACTGGTTGACCCGGCCGAGCTGGCGCGCGAACACGCTCCGCCAGTCCTCCCCGCCGGTCAGCTTGATCACGCCGTCGGTGCTGGCGCTCTTGGGCGGCTTGACGACCAGGTCCGCCCCGGCCAGGCCCTCGCGCTCCAGCCAGGCCGCCACCTCCTCGGCGTCGGCGGTGCAGATCTGCGGGATGATCGGCAGACCGGCCGCGGCGACGGCGGCCGCCATGGCGCTCTTGTCCCTGCGGGCATCGGCGAGCCCGGGGACGTTGCACCGTTCGGGCGTCACGAGCGGGGCGAGCCGTTCGGCCAGCTCCACCCCGGACTCGCAGCCCGCCACGACGCACCGCGGGTCGAGCTCCCGCAGCCGCTGCGCGACGGCCTCCAGGTCGCCCTCGTACACGATGACCTCGGGGAAGTCCTGCGGCTGGTAGGAGGAGGCGTAGGCCTCCGGCGGCCGGGGGCCGGTGACCACCGCCACCACCGGGACGCCGTGGTCGGCCAGCGTCGGTGCGAACAGCGCCCCCGAGGAGTACGGGTCGACGATCACGCAGGGGCCCTGCGGTGCGTCCGGGGTCCGCTCAGCGCTCGTCACGGCCGGCCGCCTCTCCGGCCGCCAGGGCGGCCACGGCGTCGCAGTAGCGGGCGAAGAACGCCCCGGCCGGTTCGCTGATCCGGCGGGCGCGCACCGGGGCGTGCACCATCCCCTCCTCCATCACGTACGTCACCGGCGTGCCGTTCTGTCGCAGCCGGGCGGTGTACTTCTCGGCGTCCACGCGCAGCGAGTCCATCTCGCAGCCCACGACGTAGGCGGGCGGCAGGTCGTGGAAGGTGCCGGTGAGCAGCGGCGAGACGTACGGGAGTTCCGCCTGTCCGGGCTCCGGGCAGTAGCACGCGGTGTAGAACTCCATCTCCCCGCCGGAGAGCAGGGGCGCGTCCTCGCCGCCGTGCCGCCACCGGGTGAAGTCGAGCACCGGACTGATGACCGCCTGGCCGCGCAGCCGGGGGCCGCCCCGGTCGCGGGCGATCATCGAGAGGACGACGGCCATGTTGGCCCCGGAGCTCTCGCCGCAGAGCACCGCGCCCTCGGGGTCGATGAAGTCGAGCCCGAGGGCGGGCAGGTCGGCCAGGGTGCCGCACAGTCCGGCGTAACAGTCCTCCAGCGGGCCGGGGTGCGGGTTCTCCGGGGCCATGCCGAAGTCGAGGGCGATCGCCACCAGGCCGGTGCGGTCGGCGAGTTCGGCGACCAGGCTGTGGTGGCTGTGGAGGGAGCCGATGACGAAGCCGCCACCGCGTATGTAGAACAGCACGGCGTCGCCGGTGCGCCGGGCCGGCTCGTAGATGCGGATCCGGGCGGTGCGCCCGCCGTGGGTGACGCTCGCGTCCCGGTGGGTCACGCCCTCGGGCACCGGGATCGGGAGGACCTCGGTCAGCCCGTCGTACAGGGCGCGCTGTCGTTCGACGGGGTAGGTGTAGAAGTCCGGCGGCAGGGCGCCGTCGACCGTCTTCACGAAATTCTCGATGCCGTCTGCGTAGGCCATGGGCAGCTTCGCTCACTTCCGGATCACGGCGTGCCGGGCAACCGCGGCACGGGGGACGGGGCTCAGGGGGTTTCGGCGGGTGCCGGGGCGGCCGCCGGATCGGCGTCCGCGGTCCGCGGCTGCCGGTCGGCGGACGGTTCGGCCATGCCGATCAGGGTGACGACGACGGCGACGGCGGTCAGCACTCCGCACAGCCACCACACGGAGGCGGCCGAGGCCTGCCAGGCCGCGATGCCGATCACCGGGCCGATCGCGTAGCCGATCTGCATCGGGAAGGCGGAGGCGGCGATGTAGCGGCCCCGCAGGTGCGCGGGGGCGACCTTGCCGGGCCAGGCGGAGGCGGTCGGGGTGCCGATCATCTCGCCGACCGTCCACACCACCGTGGCGATCACGAACATGGCCATGCCGGGACCGGCCACGTACAGGTTCATGCCGACGCCGACGAGGCCGACGCCCAGCGCGACGGCGAACCGTCCCGGGAGGTGCTGGACGTACTTGGTGAACAGCAGTTCCAGGCAGATGACCATGGCCGCGTTCAGCGAGAGCAGGGCGGAGTAGAAGGTCGGTCCGTGGCCGTCGGCCTTGAGCTGGAGCGGCAGCGCGGAGGTGTGCTGGATGTAGACGACGGCGTTGAGGAACAGCGCCAGCAGGAACAGCAGGTAGCGCCGGTCGCGGAGCACGGCCAGGTACGACGCGCCGTCGGCCTGCGGATCCCCGGCGGCGGGAGCGGCGCTCCGGCCGGTGCGGACCAGGACCAGGGCGAAGAGGGCGAAGCCGACCGACGTCACCGCGTCGATGTAGAACATCAGGTCGTACGAGTAGCTGATGAGCAGGGCGCCGAGGAGCGGGCCCGCGGTGGTGCCGAGGTTGAACGCCATGCGGTAGACCGCGAACACCATCACGTGGTGTTCCTCGGGGGTGGCCTCCACCAGGAGTGCCGAGGAGGCGGGCCGGTAGGCCTGGGCGGCGATGCCGAGCACCGCGGCCACCGTGATCACCGCCGGCATGCTGTCGAGGAAGACCAGACTCAGGGTGAGCAGGCCGGCCAGGGCCATGGAGCCGACGATGGTCCACGCGTAGCCGACCCGGTCGGAGATCGAGCCGCCCGCCAGGACGCCGACGACCGAGCCGACCCCGTACGCGCCGAGGGCGAGGGCGGCCTCGGACGTGCTGAAGCCCTTGTCGGTGAGGTAGAGCACCAGGTAGATCTGGAGGAAATTGCCCAGCCGGTTGATCAGCATGCCGACCAGGACCAGCCAGATCGGTCCCGGGATCCCGCGCAGGGTCTGTACGACGGACGGCCGGGCGGCCCTGCGGCCCTCCGGGGAGTCGTGTCCGGTGTTCGTCACGGAGCGGGTACCTCCGCCGGGCGGGAGTCGAGCTCCACGATGTCGGAGGCGCTCAGCAGGGCGGCGCGGGCCTGCTCGACCGAGTCGGCGAGGGCGATCACGCGGGCGTAGCGGGAGATGTAGCCGCGCGGCGGCAGACGCAGCACCGCGCCGGGACCGGCCATCGCGTCGGCGCTGTGGACACCGGCCGGGAAGCGGTCCTCGTGGACGGTCACGGCATCGATCTCGATGTCCTGGTCCGGGTACAGGAAGGCTATGGCCGCGGCCTTGCGGTGGCGTACCGCGGTGTCCGGGCGGACCCCGGCCGCGGTGTCCGCCGCCGCCATCGCGACGTCGACGCCGGTGGCCAGCTCCCCGAGGTAGGGGATCATGTCCCCGCCGAGGCGGGCGTTGACCTCCATCAGGCGCAGTCCGCCGGCGGTGATGCGGAATTCGGTGTGGCTGACGCCGGTGTGGAAGTCCAGGGCGGCGTGCGCGGCCCGCAGCGCCTCCAGCAGCTCCGGATCGGTCAGCAGCGGGTCGGCGCCGTCGACCTCGTGGCCGGTCTCCTCGAAGAAGGGCGCCAGGCCGACCTGCTTGCGGGCGACGACGAGCGGAACGCACTCCCCGTCGAAGAAGACCGCGTCGACGCTGATCTCGGGGCCGTCGGCGAACTCCTCGACGAGCACCGACACGTCGAAGACGGGAACACCGGGGTAGGAGGCGCCGGACGCCGCCCGGTAGGCGTTCTCCACGTCCTCGGGGCCGTCGGCCCTGCGCACGCCCATCCCGCCGGCCAGCCCGCGCGGCTTCAGCACCACGGGGAAGCCGATCTTCTCCGCCGCCGCCCGGGCCTCGGCCAGGGACCGTACGCCGATCGAGGCCGGCTGCGGCACCCGGGCCGTCTCCAGCGCGGACCGGGTGGCGGCCTTGTCCCGGCAGGCGATGACGGTCTCGGGGGAGTTGCCCGGCAGCCCGAGCGCCTGTGCCACGTGCGCGGCGGGGGTCACGAGTCCTTCGTCGTAGCAGAACACACCGGCCAGGGTGTGCTCGGCCGCCACCTGCCGCGCGGCCGCCGTCAGCGCGTCCGGGTCGGTGTTGTCCACGACCGTGGAGCCCACGACGTAGGGCTCTTCCCAGCTCACCGGCGCGGGCTGGAGGAGCCATAACGCGTAACGCGTGCTCACCGTCCGCAGAATGAACTCCCTGCTGCGCTGACCGCTGCTCCCGATCAGCAGCAGAAGCGGCTTCTCGCCGTCCCACGCCATGGTCCACACTCCTCGTTCGTCGTGATGCCTTCGGCCGGTGCGCCGCCACCTGTAGAACACCGGGTCGGTGCAGGCCGTTGCACCCGGCGCCGGGTGCAACGGGATGGGATCAGACCGCCGCGCCCGGGCGGGCGAGTTCCGCCGACAATGGCCGGTACTCACGGCTGGTGCGGCCGCATACGTCGGCCGGGGCCGCCCGGTCGCGGGCGGGACGGTCGGGGAAGACCGCCGTGACCCGGTCCCCGGTCCGCACGGCCGGGATCTCGTTGCGCAGCCGCGCCGCGGACGTCTTGCGGTCGTGCCAGGGGCAGATCAGCCGGCCGGCGTCCGGCGTCACGCCGGCCAGGTGGAGCGGGCCGCCGCGGTGGGGGCACTGGGCGTTCATCACGAAGCCGCGGCCGCCGACCGTGGCGTACACGTAGGCCGTCCCGGCGACGACCACGCAGTTCTCCCGCCCCGCGACGGGGAAGCTCACTACAGGCATTTGCGGTAGTCCCCCACCGAGTGGATCTCGTAGACGCACTCCTCGGACAGGATGTCGGCGCCGTGCAGCCGGTTGCGCCGGATGACGACCCCCTCGCCCGCCTCGAGCGTCAGCGACGAGCCGAGCCCGCTCTCGAAGCGCATGGTGCCGGAGACGATGTGGCAGAGCTCGTCGCCCTCGTGGCAGTGCGTGTTCGACAGCTCGTTGAACGGCTCGACCAGGTGCGCCACCGGCGCCTGGACCCGGCCTTCCCTGATGGCCTCGTAGACGGGACCGTGCAGCTTCTTGAGCTCCGGCTGGTCGTCCATCCAGGAGATCTGCGCGACGAAGTCCTTGTCGGCGACCTCCAGGAGCACCCGGTACTCCTCGATGCCCCGGACGATCTCGGGGATGATCCCCTCGCCGTGCGCCTCGATGAGCGGCGCGATGATCTTCTCGCGGGCCATCCGGCCGTGGTGCTGGTCGATGTGGACGTGCTCGGTGAAGTAGGTGGTGTCGACCGAGTCGCCGAAGACGCCGTGCAGCAGGCGGTCGGCCCGCCGGCAGAAGTCGACCAGCGAGCTCTCGGTGTAGAACAGGGCGCCGACGTAGCGGAAGAACAGCTCGTGGTTCTTGCCCAGGTAGTGGAAGTAGTTGTTCAGCAGCAGGCTGCTGTTGAGGTAGTACTGCCAGTACCGGTGGAGGTCGGACTTCAGTCCGACGGACTCCAGCGTCCGCTCGAACAGGGTGCTGTGCTTGGTGTCGTGCACGCCGTAGCCGTACTCGTCGATGACGACCTTGAACCACTCGGACTGGACCGGCCCGTAGTAGCCGAGGACGTTGCGCATCATCGGCGACGCCTCGGACAGGAAGTCCGGGGCGAACTGGACCAGCCACATGCGGGCGGCGCGCTCGGGGTCGGTGGAGCCGGTGACGGCCGCCTCGATCGGTGACAGCTCCTCGCCGCCGCCCATGTCGAGGGAGTCGAGGTAGCTGTCCAGGCTCGCCTTCGTCCATTTCCCGGACGTCTCGACCTCGTCGTCGAGGAAACCGAAGGCGTACCGCTCCAGGGCCGGGCGTATTCGCTCCCCGAGTGCCCGGTTGGCCGGACTGTAGAACGCGCGGAAGTCGTCCTCCTTGCCCTCCAGTCCGGACTTGGGGAAGAACACCAGGTCCGCCTCGTAGATCGAGGTCAGCAGGCGCTGCACGGCCAGGCTCGTGTAGTCGAGGATGTTCTCCCGGCCCGGCACCTTGTCGAAGTCGAGGTGCGGCAGGACCTGCGGGCGCAGCTGGCGACGGTAGGGGTTGTCGTCGTTCTGCCAGTCCAGGTTGTCGAGGAAGATCGGGTTCGTGGCGTACTGCACGATGGCGTCGCGCAGTGCGGTGCCGCTGAGTTCGAACGGGACGTGCTGCGGTACGTGACTCATTGCGTTCTCCTTGGTCCGGATGCGCAGGAGGTACGGCCGGCGGTACGGGGTGGGCCCGTCGGCGGTGTCGGTCAGACGTGCACGCTGAGGGAGAAGTCGCTCCACCGGAGCCGGAGCGGGACGGACTCGCCCGCCTTGACCTGGACGGACTTCTCCAGCGGGACCCAGCCCTGCATCCAGTGCGACCTGGTGTTCTCCGGGGAGTTGGTCAGCGTGGTGTCGGCCGCCATGTCCAGCTCGAACCAGACGACCAGGGCGTGCGCCTCCCCGTCGGTGCTCGCGGTGAGGTCGATCTGGCGTTCGCCCGGCTCCAGGGGGTCCTCGGCCAGGTCGAACCCGACGACCGTGGTGGTCTCGGACAGGAACCGGTGGGGCCAGGTGCTCAGGCGCACCGGGAGGTGGCCCCGGGTGGACAGCGTGTTCATGAGCGAGACGTCGAAGCCGGAGGCCGTGGAGACCTGGTTGAGCCGCAGGATGTCCTCGCTGCTGACCAGCCGGCCGAGGATGCGGGCCGCGGAGGGGAACATGATCCCGCCGGGCTTCAGCAGGTGCCGGCGCGCGTGCCGGATCGACGGCAGCAGGCCCTCGCCGATGAGCCCGCAGTCGACGATCTCCGAGACCAGCACGTCCACCGGTCCGTCGAGGTCGCGGCCGATCTCCAGCGAGGTCGACGGCTTGCCGATCACCGTGATGACGTCCCCGAAGCCGTGGGCGTCGATCACCTGCCGGGCCACCTCCGCGAGCAGCGGATTCATCTCGCAGGTGATGACGCGCGCCGCGCCCGCCCGGGCCGCCGCCATGGCGAGCAGCCCGCTGCCCGAGCCGATGTCCAGCACGGTCGCCCCGGACGGGATGCCGCGGGCAAGGGCGCCGGCCAGGGCGTCATTGCGCTCGGTGTCGTTCAGCATCGCGAAGTGCCAGCGGGGCACGGTTCGGCGGGCGATCCGGGTGAAGACCTCCGAGTCGGTGGACGTACGGCCCGCCGGTGTCGTGAGCAGTGCGGACGCCTGCTCGGCGATGTCGTTCATCTCCTGCGCCAGCGATTGCAGGGACGCGGTGATGAGCCGGTGCTGAGAGCTGTTGAGCGACAGGCTCGGACCGTCGGGTCCGGGATCGTGCCCCGATGTCGTGACCTGTGCGCCCTGGACGTGCTGCATGTTCGCCACCGCTCCTCACGTTGGACCGCCCGATCAGCCGTGGTGCACGACGGTTCGTCAAGATCGGCGCTCCGTCGCAAGGCGACCGTACGGAAGCCCCATGGGGCGGAACTCCAGCGGAACTCCAGCGCGAGCGGCGGTTCTGCCGGGGGCGGGCGCGCCGCACGGGGCGCTGACCCGCGGGAACCGCGCGCCGCGGCGGTCCGCTGGACCGGGGCGGCAGAAACCGGGTCCTCGGACCGGTTGATTCCACCGCCTCCCGGTATGGACGTTCCGTAGAAGACCCAGGCCGTCTCTTCCGGATCCTGCCGGGCCCGCGACGCCCGGCACGATCCGGAAGGGACGACCTAGCGCGCGTCGTGGAAGATGACGCCCAGTACGTGGCGCTGCCCGCTGAGGACGGCGCTCACCCCGTGCCGCAGCGTCACCCGGCTCCAGCCGCGGACCGAGCGCACCGGGCGGTGGTCGACGGCGAAGATCAGGCCCTGACCCTGGGCCGGCCGTCTGACGAGCGGGCGGGACTGGGCGCGCGGGCGCTGTTCGACGAAGACGCTCTCCCCGCCGGTGAAGTCCTCGTCCGGACGGTCGAGCATGATCGCCACCTGGAGCGGGAAGGTCAGGTCGCCGTAGACGTCCTGGTGCAGGCAGTTGTAGCCGCCCCGCTGGTAACGGAGCAGGAGCGGGGTCGGCCGGTGCTGCCCGGCGGCCGCGCAGGCCTCGACCAGCCCCTCGTGGTCGGGGGCGAAGCCCGGCTGCCCCAGACGCCGCGCCCACTCGTTGGCGACCAGGGCGAGCGGCGGGTACAGCCGCTCCCTGAGGTCCTGGACGAGCTCCGGCAGCGGGTAGGCGAAGTAGCGGTAGAGGCCCTCGCCGAAGCGGTGCCGCGCCATGGTCACGGTGCTGCGGAAGGCCGTGGGGTGGTCGAAGAGCTCCCGCAGCTGCGCACACTGCTCGGGCGACAGCAGTGGCGGGGTCACCGCCACCCCCTCGGTGTTCAGCTCCGCGGTCAGCCGCGTCCAGTCGAGGGTTCCTGGCGCGGCCGGCGCGAAGACCGGGCCGGGCAGTTCGAGGCCGGGGAGCTGGGACGGCTCGTACGCGCTCACATGCTCTGCTTTCTGCAGCGGGGAGGGCGGATTCACGCGGCCGGCGCGGCCGAGGCTTCGAGGGCGAGCAGATGGCGCTTGGCCTCCAGCCCGCCCGCGTAGCCGCTGAGACTGCCGGTGGAGCCGATGATCCGGTGGCAGGGCAGCACCACGCACAGCGGATTGGCTCCCAGCGCCGTGCCGACGGCACGCGCGGCGCGGGGCCGGTCCAGCGCCCGGGCGAGCTCTGCGTAGGTCGCGGTGTGCCCGTACGGGACGAACTCGTTCAGCATCAGGTTGGTGCGCCGGCTGAACGGGGTGGCGAGCCGCAGGTCCGTCGCGACGGTGAAGTCCCGGCGCGTCCCGGCCAGGTAGGCGTCGATCTGCTCCCGGGCCTCGTCCAGGACCTTGTGTCCCGGTGCGCCCGCCTCCCCCGGTCCGGCCGGGCGCAGTCCGGCCCGGCCGAGGCGCTCCGCGGCCTCTTCGGTGGTGTCGTAGCAGCACAGCACGAGGGCGTCGTCCGTAGCCGCCAGCACGAGCTGCCCCAAGGGCGTGGGATGGATCGCCACCGTGGCGCTGGCGCCGCTGAGCGGACCGGGGGTCGGCATGGCGGGACTCCTTCGTTCGTCATGATCTTCGCGCGTCACGACCCGGCCCACCGCCGGGGCCGTGCGGCGACGGTAGGAACACCGTCGCCGCCGAAAGGGTTGCGCGGTCAGCGATCGCGCAGCTCCAGCGTGCAGCACTTGACGCTGCCGCCGGCCTTGAGCAGCTCGGAGAGCTCGACCCCGATCGGCTCGAAGCCGCGCGCCCGCAGCTTGGCGTGCAGACCGGTGGCCGCGGCCGGCAGCAGCACGTGGCGGCCGTCGGAGAAGGCGTTGAGGCCGAAGACGGCCGCGTCCTCGGCGGTGGCCAGGATCGCCGTGGGGAACATGGCGCGCAGTACGGCCTGGCTGCCCTGGGAGAAGGCGGCCGGGTAGTACATCACCTCGTCCTCGGACAGCACGGACAGCGCCGTGTCCAGGTGGTAGTACTCCGGGTTCACCAGGGTCAGCGAGGTGACCGGGAGGCCGAAGAACTCCTGCGCCTCCAGGTGGGAGCGCGGGTCCGTGCGGAATCCGGTACCGGCCAGCAGGCGGCGGCCGACGGTGAGGATGTCACCCTCGCCCTCGTTGACGAATTCGGGCCACAGCGAGTCGGTGTAACCGCGGCCCTCCAGCCACCGCAGGTAGGCGGGTCCCTCGGCGGTGCGCTCCGCGTGCCGGAACCGGGCCCCGTAGACCTTGCCGTCGACGACGGTGGCGCCGTTGGCCGCGAACACCATGTCGGGCAGGCCCTCGATGGGGTCTATCTCCTCGACCACGTGGCCGAGTTCGAGGTACAGGTCACGCAGGCCCTCCCACTGGCTGACGGCGAGCGCGTTGTCCGTGGCGTGCTGCGGGTTCATCCACGGGTTGATCGAGTACGTGACGTCGTAGTGCCGGGGCCGGCACATCAGCAGACGTCGGCGCGTGGCCACCCGTGTGGGGCTCTCGGAACGGTAGAGCGCGCCGGCAGGGGTGATGGGCTCGGTGAGCGGCACGAGGGCTCCTTCTCATGGGGTTTCGATGGAAGCCCGGCTGCCCGAGGGATGGTTCGGCCAGCCGGATGCGTGTGACGCAACTGATCACGAGAACCAATGGAAATGGCACTCGGAGTTGACCGGAAGTAATCGGTGACACCGGCCAATCAACCCGCCCGCGAGGGCCGCCGCCGAGTTGATTGTCCGTGGCCGATACGCCTTCCGGGCAATCGGCCGCTGCCATGGAATGTGGTCATCACCCGGGAGGCAACGCAAGGACGCGAACCGTCCTGCCTGACCGTACGAACCTGTCCACCTGTTCCATCTGGAGGTACTTCCATGGCGCATCGCAATGTCGAACTGCTCGCAGTCGGCGCAGGCCCGGCGAACCTGGCGCTGGCGGTCGCCGTCGAGGAGCTCGCACCCGAGCTGGCCGGTGACACCCTGCTGATCGAGCGCGAGCAGGACATCGTGTGGCAGCGAGGGATGCTGCTGCCCGACGCGCTCAGCCAGGTGTCCTTCCTCAAGGACCTGGTCACCATGCGCAATCCGTGCAGCAGATTTTCCTTCGTCAATTTCCTTCACTCGCAGGAACGTCTCGACGCCTTCGTCAACCTGGCGAGTTTCGTCCCCTACCGCAGCGAGATATCCGAGTACCTGCAATGGGTCGCCAATGAACTGGAGACGGTGCAGGTCGAATACGGCCGCGAATGCGCCGGCGTCGAGGCGGTGACGGGCGCCGACGGCGAGGTCGCCGGCTGGCTGGTCACCCTCGCCGACGGCGACACCATCGGCTGCCGCTACCTCGTGATCGGTGCGGGCCGTGACGCCCACGTCCCCGCCGTGTTCGACGGCCTGCCAGCCGAGCGCGTCATCCACAGCACCCAGTACACGCAGCGCATCGCCGGGGTGCGGGCCGACCTGCCGCACCGCGTCGCGGTGATCGGCGGCGCGCAGAGCGCGGCCGAGCTGTTCGGCGCCGCGCTGCGGGACCTGCCCGAGTGCAAGCCGACGATGATCATGCGCTCCATCGGCCTGAACGGCTACGAGAGCAGCAAGTTCACCAACGAGCTCTACTACACGTCCTTCATCGACGAGTTCTACGGCTCCTCGCCCGAGGCCCGCCAGCAGCTCCTCGCCGAAATGTACCGCTCCAACTACGGCGGCCTCTCCCCCGCCACCCTCGACGGCCTGTACCGGCAGTTCTACCAGGACCGCCGTTCCGGCCAGGAGCGCCTGGGCATGCACGCCATGACGGACGTGACCGGCGCCCGCATGGACGGCGACGAGGTCGTCCTGACCCTCGTCGACCGCAAGTCCGGCGCCGAGCGGGAGATGCGCACGGACCTGGTGCTCCTGGGCACCGGCTTCGTCCGCGAGATGCCGTGGGCGGTCAAGGCCCTCGCGGAGTCGATCGGTGTCGAGGAGATCAACGTGAGCCGCAACTACCGGCTCGACCTCGGCCGCCCCGCGACCGCCGCCTGCTACCTGCAGGGCGTCAACGAGGCCACCCACGGCATCGCCGACTCGCTGCTCAGCGTGCTCGCGGGCCGCTCCGCCGAGATCACCGAGGACATCCTGGCCCACCGCCGGACCCGGTCCGTGGAGATCCCGGACGTGCGCGAGCTCGCTCTCGCCGGCGCGGTCTGAGACCCGCGCACCCCTCACGAGCCGTACCCGCCTGACGAGGAGAGACCGAAACACATGCTCACCCAGCCACTCGACCGCGAAGGACTGACGCACGAGAACGGCCTCGACGCGCAGCGGCTGCTGCCCTGGCCCGAGCTCAACGCCCCGTTCGAGGGGTCCTGGTGCGTGATCCGCCCCGGCACCGCGTCGACCGCCCACGCCCACCACGAGTACGAGATCTTCATCGCCGTCGCCGGCACCGCCGTCCTGGAGTCGGGCGGCGTCCGCAAGCCCTTCACGACCGGGGACATCGTCCACTTCACCCCGGGCTCCGACCACCGGGTGATCAACGAGTCCGACGAGGACTTCGAGATGTACAGCGTCTGGTGGGACCTCGACATGACACAGCGGTTCGCAGCTCGCCACGAAGGAGCCCAGGCATGACACGCCGTACGGTCATCATCGCGCCGCCGCCCACCCCGAACGGGGACCTGCACACCGGGCACCTGGCGGGCCCCTACCTGGCGGGCGACGTGTACGCACGCTACCTGCGGGCGTCGGACCGGCCGGTGATCTTCACCAGCGGCACCGACGACAGCCAGACCTACGTGGTGGCCAGCGCCGCCCGCGCCGGTCTGACCCCGGAGGAGCTGGCCCTGCGCTCCGCCACCCAGATCCGCGCCACCCTGGAGGCGGCCGGCATATCCGTCGACGGCTTCGCCCCCTTCGACAAGGGCTACCGCCAGACCGTCATCGACTTCGTCACCGACCTCCACAGCGAGGGGGCCTTCCGGCTGAAGACGGTGCTGCTGCCGTACGTCGAGGCCACCGGTGAGTACCTGATGGAGGGCCTGGTCGCCGGCGACTGCCCGGTGTGCCTCGTGGAGAGCCGCGGCGGACTGTGCGAGTCCTGCGGCCACCCCAACAACTTCGACGAACTGCTGCGCCCGCGTTCCACGGTCGACCCGGACGCCGTGGTCACGCACCGCGAGGCACAGATCCTCGTGCTGCCGATGGAGGAGTACCGCGACCGGCTCGCCGACTACTACGTCCGGCACCGGGACGTGCTGCGCCCGCACACCGCGCAGCTCGTCCGGGAGGCGCTGGACCGCCCGCTGCCTGACTTCCCGATCACCTACCCGACGGCGTGGGGCATCCCGGCGCCGTTCACCGAGACGCCGGGCCAGGTCCTCAACGCCTGGGCCGAGGGCATGGCCGCCTCGATGTACTGCACCTGGTACGCGGCGGAGCAGCTCGGTGAGCACACCGACCGCTTCGACGAGCACTGGCTGTCCGAGCACGGCATCGACCTCGTGTACTTCCTCGGATTCGACAACGTCTACTTCTGGGGAATGACGCACCTGGCCCTGCTGATGGCGCACGGCGACCGGTACGTCGAGCCCCACGCCATCGTGTCGAACGAGTTCTACGAACTGGAGAACCAGAAGTTCTCGACAAGCAAAGGCCACGTGGTCTGGGCCGCCGATCTGGTGGCCGAGGTACCGCGCGACCTGGTGCGCTTCTACCTGGCGCTCACCGCGCCGGAGCACTCCCGGACGAACTTCAGCCGTGAGGCGCTCGACAGCCTCTCCGGCTCCCGGCTGGTCGATCCGTGGAACAGCCTCGCGGGCCGGCTGGACGCGCTCCTCGCGGGCGTCGGGGCGGACGCGCTGCTGCCGGTGTCCGAGACCGGTGCCCGGGAGGCGGGGATCGTCGTCGAGCGGTTCCGCTCCCACTACGAGCTGGAGAGCTTCAGCCTCCACCGGGCCGCGGACCTGATCGTCGTGCACCTCGACCGGCTGCTGAAGCAGGCGGACCGGGTGGCGGCGGGCGTCCCGACCGACCTCGGCGACCTGGTCCTCGCCGTCCGGACGCTGACCGCGTGCGCCGCTCCGCTGCTCGTCGACCTCGCGGCCCGGGCCGAACGGGCCGGCGCCGATCTGAGCCTGCCGGCCGGAGCCTTCCCGGCCGAACCCGTCGCTCCGCTGCGACTCCCCCTCCTGTCGACCGCGGTCGGGGCCTTCGCGCCCGTGGCCGAGCCGGCCGACATCCGAGCCTGACCTCCGAGGAGCACTGTGTCCACGATCGCCCCGCCCCGTCCCAATCGGGCAGAACGACTGCTCATCCCCGCGACCTTCATCACCAACCTGGGCAACGGCATCCAGCTCACCGCCGCCTCCTACCTGGTCTTCACCGAGGCCAACACCATGCTCGCGGTCAGCTGGCTGATGATCGCCGTCACCATCCCGCAGGTGGCGCTGTCCCTCTTCTTCGGCAAGCTCGCCGACCGCTTCGACCGCCGCACCCTGGCGATGATCTCCGACCTGTCCAGCGCGGCCGCGGCCATCGCCCTGCCGGTCTGGCTGGCCCTCGGCGGCAACCCCTCGACCGTCAGCTACGTCGCCAGCTTCGTCCTGTCGATCTCCGCGGCCCTGTTCTTCCCCGCCAGCAACGCCCTGATCAAGGAGCGCATCCCGGAGTCCCGGCTCGCCCAGTTCAACGGCAACGCCGAGATCGCCATCCAGGCCGGCACGCTCGCCTCGGCGGCCCTCGGCGGCTGGGTGATCGTCTGGGTCGGCACCACGTCGCTCTTCTACTTCAACGCGATCACGTTCCTGGTCTCCGCCGCCCTGCTGTTCTTCATCGGCCGCCGTCCGGCCGGCCAGGGCACCAGCGCCCCGGAGGCCGCTGCCAAGGCCGCCGCGGCTGCCAAGGCCGCCAAGGACGGCTCCCGTCCGCCGCTGGCCCGCCTCGCCCTGCTCTACATCATCGGCAACATCGTCATCATCGTCGGCAACAGCATCATGCTGGTCCTGGTCATCGACGGCTTCAAGTCCAACGCCGGTTACCTCGGCATCGTCGACGCCCTGTTCGGCATCGGTGCGCTGTTCGCGGCCTGGGCCTTCAAGAAGATCAACTCCAAGGCCACGGTGCTGAAGACGGCCCTGATCGGCTACCTCGCGTTCGCGGTGCTGCTGTCCCTGGAGTCCGTCCACCTCTATGCGATGATGGCCGTCATCCCCTTCGCCGCCATCGCCTTCTGCGTGGCCCGCATCTCGGCCCGCACCGCCCTGATGAGCGCGGCTCCCGAGGAGAAGACGGGCTTCGTCTTCGGCGCCACCAACGCCTTCGGCCTCGCGGCCGGCACCACCGCCGTCGTCCTCATCTCGCTCCTGGTCGACTCCACCGACGTGAAGAACGGCTTCTACGCCCTCTCCGCCCTGGTCGTCGTCATCTCCTCCCTGACGATCCTCTCGCTGCGCAAGCACGACCGTGAGGTCGCCGCCGCCGAGGCCGCTGCCGCCGCCGAGACCGGGTCCGCGCCCGCCGCCGAGGCCACCGAAGCCGCCGAGCCCGTCCCGGCCAAGGTCTGAGAGGAGCAGTACAGATGAAGCTGCTCGCCATCGAAGCCAGCCAGAACGCCACCTACTACATCTCGCGCTACCAGCAGATCGAGGCCCTCGGGGCCGAGGTCCACGTACTCAACGGCATCGGCACCGAGGACTTCTGGCCCGCGGAGCGCTACCGGATCGCAGGCTCCAAGCAGATCGAGGACATCGTCACCGCCGCCAAGATCTGGCACGCGGAGGAGGAGTTCGAGGGGGTCCTGACCTTCTCGGAGTCCGGGGTCGTCACGGTGGCGGTCGTCGCCGAGGCGCTCGGCCTGCCGAGCATCGGCTTCGAAGCCGCCCGGACCAGCCGCAACAAGCTGCTGATGCGCCAGGCCCACGAGCGCGGCGCCGCCGCGCACCCCGGCTTCCGCTACGCCCCCGACGTCGAGGCCGCCCTGACGGCCGGTGAGGAGCTCGGCTATCCGCTGATCCTCAAGCCCACCCTGGGCGCCGCCAGCAACTTCGTGTTCAAGGTCGACGACCCCGAGGAGATGCGGGCCCGCTTCGCGGACGCCACCTCGGGCATCGAGACCATGACGTGGGCGCTGATGGAGGCCGACGGACTGGACCTCGGCCCGAACGGGATCATCGTCGAGGGCTACCTCGACGGCCACGAGCACCTCATCGAGGCGCTGGCCTGGGACGACGAGGTGTACCTCGGCTCCATCGTGGACCGGATCACCGTCGAGAGCGGGACCTTCGACGACGACGTCCACCACGCGCCGAGCTCCCTGACCCCCGAGCAGATCGCCGCGGTCCACGAGGTGGTCCGCGACGCGGCCCACGCCCAGGGACTGCGCCGGTCCGTACTGCACGCCGAGGTGAGGTTCCACCGGGGCGCGCCCTTCATCCTGGAGATAGCGATCCGTCCCGGCGGCGGCGGTCTCGACCACATGGCGCGGATCAGCGCCGGCCACGACCCCATCCGCTGCGTGTCGGACGTGGCCCGCGGCATCCGGCCCGATGTCTCGCACTACGCGCCGACCGGCGTCCACACGGCCGCGATGTGCCTGATCAGCGGGGCGGGAACGGTCGAGTCCGTCGAGGTGCCGACCGAGGTCGCCGAGGACCCCGCGCTGTTCTTCCTCAAGATCACGGCTACGCCGGGGACCGTCATCAAGCGCCCGCCGGCGGGCAACAACATCCTCGGCTTCATCGGCGCCACCGGCACCTCCCTGACGGAGGCGCTGACCACCGCGCACGTCGCGGCCGGCCGCATCCGCACCGAGATGAGGCCGGAGCATGGCTGAGACCCCGCGGCGTACGGCCACCCAGCGGCACTACCTGATGTGCCGGCCGACCCACTTCGAGGTGACCTACGCGATCAACCCGTGGATGAACCCCGAGAAGCCCATGGACGCCGAACTGGCGCTCGCCCAGTGGGAGCGGATCCGGGACCTCTACCTCGGCTTCGGCCACGAGGTCTCCTGCATCGACCCGGTGCCGGGCCTGCCGGACATGGTGTTCTCCGCCAACGGCGCCACGGTGGTCGACGGCAAGGTGCTCATCGCCAACTTCCGCCACCAGGAGCGCGCGGCCGAGGCCGAAGCCCACCGGGCCTGGTTCGAAGCCCGCGGCTACACCGACATCCGCGTCCCGCGGTACGTCAACGAGGGCGAGGGCGACTTCGCCCCCGCCGGCCGGCGGATCCTGGCCGGCTCGGGATTCCGCAGCGACCCCGGCGCGCACGAGGAGCTCCGTGAGTTCTTCGGCCTGCCGGTGGTCGGTCTGACCCTGACCGACCCGCGCTTCTACCACCTGGACACCGCGCTGTTCGTCCTCGACGAGGACCTGGTGGCGTACTACCCCGCCGCCTTCTCCGAAGAGAGCCAGGAGGTGCTGCGGGAGCTGTACCCCGACGCGATCCTCGCCACCCGTGAGGACGCCGACGCCTTCGGCCTGAACGCGGTGAGCGACGGACTGAACGTGGTGGTGACGGAGACCGCCACGCACCTGATCGACCAGCTGCGCGAACGCGGCTTCGCGGTGCACGCAGTGGACATGTCCGAACTGCTGAAGGCAGGTGGCGCGGTCAAATGCATCACTCAGGAGATACGACGCCCGTGATCGATTACGACGGCAGGAGTTTCCGCAACACCGGTTACCCGGCGGGCGAGGACGCCCCCGTCGGCCACTACCGCCAGGACGGCGACCTGCTCTGGGCCGACTTCGACGGGGGCGAGGTCCGCAGGGGCTCGCTGAACGGGCGCGTGGAGCCCGACGGCAACCTCGAATTCGCCTACACGATGGTCCTCGCGAACGGCGAGGTGGTCGCCGGACGGTGCTGGAGCACCCCCGAATTCCTGGACGACGGACGGATCCGGCTCAACGAGCGCTGGGAGCGCTACGGAGCCCACTCGGACAGCGGTGAATCCGCACTGGAAGAGGTAAGGACATGACCCCGCCCACCACCCCGCTCCGCGGGGGCAGCGTGACCTGGGCCTGCACCAGCGGCTTCAGCCCGGTCTTCATCTTCCCCTTCACCCCGGGCGAGTACTACGGGGTGGCCAACCTGCACGAGTTCCAGACCCTGATGTACCGGCCGCTGTACTGGTACGGCACCGGCGGCCAGCCGACCGTCGACTACGAGCGCAGCCTCGCCGAGCCCCCCGAGTGGAGCGAGGACGGCCGCACGGCGACGATCACGGTCAAGCCGTACAAGTGGTCGAACGGCGAGACGGTCGACGCCGACAACGTGATGCTGTGGATGCACCTCCTGGAGGCCGAGAAGGACAGCTTCGGCGGCTACACGCCGGGCTTCTTCCCCGACAACCTGACCGGCTACGAGAAGGTCGCCGAGGACAAGGTCAGCTTCACCTTCGACCGCGCCTACTCGCACAACTGGGTGCTGATGAACCAGTTCAGCACCATCACCCCGCTGCCCAGGGCCTGGGACCGCACCGCGGACGACCGGCCGGCCGACGCCACCCACGACCCGGCCCAGGCCTCCGCGGTCTACGCCTACCTGCGGGCCTGCAACGACGAGCGCAAGAGCTGGGACACCAGCCCCGTCTGGAGCGTTGTCAACGGACCCTGGAAGCTGAGCAGTTACACGATCGACGGCACCTCGGGCGAATGTGTCCTGGTGCCCAACGAGAGCTACTCCGGACCCAACAAGCCCTATCTGGACGAGTTCCGCCTGGTGCCCACCGGTTCGGACACCGAGCAGTACGAGATGCTCCGCCGCGGCCCCCGGGCACAGGACGGGGTGCAGATCGGCTTCCTGCCCTTCGACGAGGTCACCGAGCCGGCCGAGGACCCGCTGGTCGGCGGCCCCAACCCGCTCGGCGAGCACTACGACCTCGTCCCCCAGCTCACTTACAAAATCCATTACTTCCCGATCAACTTCAACAACCCCACCGTCTCCGGAAAGATCTTCAAGCAGCTCTACTTCCGCCAGGCACTGCAGTCCTGCCTCGACTCCCGGGGCGCCATCCGCGACGTCTACAAGGGCTACGGCTACCCGACCACCGGGCCCATCCCGGCCCTGCCGGACAGCCCGCTGCTCTCACCCGCCGCGCACGAGGACCCGTACCCCTTCGACGTGGCGGCGGCCCGCGCCTTCCTGACCGAGAACGGCTGGGACACCAGCACCACCCCGGCGCTCTGCGTCCGCGAGGGCACCGGACCCGGGGAGGCGGGCGAGGGCATTGCGGCCGGCACCCCGCTGCGGTTCTCGATGCGCTACGCCCAGGGGCACGAGACCCTGACCGCGGTCATGCGCAAGTTCGCCGCCGACGCCGCCGAGGCCGGCATCGAGATCGTGCTGAGCGAGGTCGAGGCGAGCGTCCTGGTCCTGGAGGACACCACCTGCACCCCGGGCCCCGACAGCCCCTGCCTGTGGGAGTTCAGCGACTGGAACGGCGGCTGGGGCTACGGACCCGGCTTCTACCCGACCGGCGAGGCGCTCTACTCGACCGGCTCCTCGGTGAACTTCGGCAGCTACAGCGACCCGAAGGCGGACGAGCTGATCGCCCGCACCGTGGTCAGCGACGACCTGGCGGACCTGTACGCCTACCAGGACTACATCGCGCAGCAGGTCCCGGTGATCTGGATGCCCAACTTCCCCTTCCGCCTGCTGGAAGTGGCCAACAACCTGAAGGGCGTCGCTCCGGTCAACCCCTTCGGACTGATCAACCCCGAGGACTGGCACTACGTCGGCGAGGTGCTCTGATGTACCAGCGGCTGATCGGCCTCCTCGACAGCAATCAGGCCCGCTACCGGCTGATCGACCACCCGGCCGAGGGCCGGACCGATCTGGCGAGCGTCCTGCGCGGCCACCCGCTGGAGCAGGCCGCCAAGTGCATCGTCGTCCGCGTGAGCATCACCAAGCGGGTCGGCAAGTACGTGCTCGCCGTGGTTCCGGGTGACCGGCAGGTCGACCTGGAGGCGGTCGGCGCACTGTTCGGCGGCGGACGGACGGCGTTCGCCACGCCCGAGATCGCCGAGCGCCTGGCCGGCAGCGTCTGCGGCACGGTGATGCCGCTCAGCTTCCACCCCGATCTGCACCTCGTCGTCGACGAGGGCCTGATCCTCACCGAAGAGATCTATTTCAACGCGGCCCGCCTGGACCGCTCCGTGGCCCTGTCCACCCCCGACTACCTGGCCATCGCCCAGCCGCAGCTCGCGGCGATCGCGACGGCCGGTGACCGGGTCCTGACCCACTCCGCGAGGTGACGAAGATGACTGATGACGCCAAGACGACCGACGACGGCGTGGTGATCCTGGTCGGCAGCGGACAGCGCGCCTACCGCGAGTACCTGCTCGCCGGCGCCGCCCGGCGCCGCCCGATCTGGATCCTGGACGCCGCCGACCCGACCTGGCAGCAGGAGTACGTGCTCGGCTCCACCACGGTGGAACTGCTCGACCGCGACCGCCTGGTGCCCGACACACAGGGCCTGATCGAGGCCGCCGAGGCGGTGGCCGCCGAGCACCGCGTGGTCGGCGTGTTCAGCTACGACGAGACCCTCGTGGTCACCACCGCCCTGATAGCCGAGCGGCTCGGACTGCCGGGCCTGACCTCCCGCGGCGCCGACAACTGCCGCAACAAGCACAACACCCGACAGCTGCTGTCCGCCGCCGGACTGCCCCAGCCGCACTTCGCCTACGTGACCGACGCCGGGGCGGCCCTCGCCGCGGCCGACTCCTTCGGCTACCCGGTCGTCCTCAAGCCCCGCGGCATGGGCGCGAGCATCGGCGTCATCCGCGTCGACGGGCCGGAAGGGGTGCGCGACGCCTTCGAGGTCGCCGACGCCGCCGGCCGCGGCGGGAACAGCGACTACGAGGGCGGGGCACTGGTCGAGGAGTGCGTCATGGGCCCCGAGATCAGCATCGACGGAGCGGTCTTCGACGGCGCCTGGACCCCGCTCTTCCTCGCGCACAAGGAAGTGGGCCTCGCGCCCTACTTCGAGGAGACCGGCCACGTGGTCAGCGCCACCGACCCGCTGCTCGCCGACGAGGAACTGCTCGGCGTCCTGCGGGACGCCCACCGGGAACTGGGCATCGGCTACGGGATCACGCACACCGAGGTCAAACTCACCACCCGCGGCCCGGTGATCATCGAGGTGAACGCCCGCCTCGGCGGCGACCTCATCCCCTACCTCGGCAGCCTCGCCACCGGCGTGGAGCCCGGGGAGCTGGCCGCGGAGCTGGCCGCCGGCGTCCGCCCCGAGTGGACCCCGACCGAGTCCCGCACCGTCGGGATCCGCTTCCTGTACCCGCCGGAGAACGGCACGGTCCGCTCGGTCGACGTACCCGCCCCCTCGGACGTACCGGGGCTGCTGGAGACGAACGTGATGGTGGCGCCCGGGGCGACGCTGCTGCTGCCGCCCGAGGGCTACCTCAGCCGGTACGCCAACCTGATCTGCGCCGGAGACGACCCCCTGAGCTGCGAGGAGTCCCTCGCCAAGGCCGCCGCACTGACCACGATCGTCCTCGACAGCTGACCCGTCGGCTCAACGAAAACTGAAGGGAGGTGTGTGATGTCGACAAGGGTGACGGTAGTGGGCGGCGGAGTGATCGCCCTGCTCACGGCGGTCGAGTGCGTGCTCGACGGACACCGGGTCACGGTCGTGGACCAGGGCCCCATCCCGCACAGCAGAGCCACCTCTTTCGACCAGCACCGGATCCTGCGGGCCCTGCACCCGGCGGACCCGCAGGCCACGGCGGCCGCACTGCGTGCGCACCGCCGCTGGGTCGAACTGGAGGAACTGTTCCTGACGCGGTTCTACGAGCAGGTCGGCTCGCTGACCGTCCTGCCGCCCGCGGCCGCGGCGGACGCGGCGGCGATGCTCGCCGACGCCGGCGGCCGTGCCAGGGAACTGACGGCGGCCGGCCTGGCCGACCGCTATCCGCACCTGCACGTGGGCGGCGGCCTCGGCGCGGTACTGGAGGACGAGGCGGGCGTGCTGCTCGCCGAACGGGTCCTCGCCGCCTGCGTCGGCTGGCTGAAGTGGCAGCGGGGCATCGAGCTGATCGAGCACCGCGCCGTGACCGCCGTCGACGGCGAGAGCGGCAGCGTACGGCTGGTGGACGGGCGGGTGCTGCGCAGCGACGCGGTGCTGATGGCCGTGGGCCCCTGGTCCCGGGACCTGCTGCCGCCGGGCATCGCCGAGCAGCTGACCCTGTACCGCCAGTCCCTCCTCTACTGCCGGGTGCCCCGGCAGCAGTCGCAGGCCTGGGCGGCCACTCCGGCCATACCGGCCCTGGGCACCGAGGGCGGAGCCTGGCTGATCCCGCCGGTGGCGGGCACGGCCCTCAAGCTGACCTCGGCCACCGCCTGCCGGGTGGTGGACGCGATCACCGACCACGCCACCGACCCGTACTGGCAGCGCAGGCTGGAGAAGGAGTTCGGGGACATCCTTCCCGGCTTCGGACCGGCCTGGGTCACCGCGGCCAAGGACGCCTACTACTCGGCCTTCTCGCCGACGGGCGGCCCGCTGCTGGTCGGCCTGGGCGGCGCGGGATTCGCGTACGCGGCCTGTGGTGGCACATCCTTCAAGTTCGCGCCGCTCATCGCGCGGTCGCTGGCCGACCGGCTGATCGGCAGGAGTCCGTCGCCGATCGGCCTCGGGGCGCTCGACGGGCCACCACTGGACGTCCACACCCCGCAGCTCGCGGGACTGTGAGCGGCGGCCGGATGAGCGAGGAGCGTGCCGTGGCAACGGTGGACGACGTACGACGGCTCGCGATGGGCCTGCCGAGGACCGAGGAGCACCTGATCCGGGACCGGGTGAAGTTCCGGATCGGCAGGATCGTCTATCTCGCCCTGTCCCGGGACGAGAGCGAACTGGGCTTCGCCTTCCCCAAGGAGGAGCGGGCGGCGCTGGTGGCGGCCGAGCCGGAGAAGTTCTTCCTGCCCCGGGAGTCCGATCTGCGCTTCCACTGGGCCGAGGCCCGCCTGGCGGCCCTGGACGAGCGCGAGCTGACGGAACTGGTCACCGAGGCCTGGCGGATGGTGGTACCCGCCAAGGTCGCCCGTGCCCACCTGGACCCGCCGGCCGCGCCGCCGCTGCCGCCCGCGCCGTCCCTGGCCGAACTGCGGGCCTCGGCAGAGGTGTTCAACGGCTTCGCCGGTGTGGACCGGAGCTGGCAGGCGCTGCGCGAGGAGACCGGCGGCGCCCTCGACCTCTCGCTCGCCGCGCACCGCAGCGCCCTGCACCGCTGGCTGAACTCCTGGGGCTGCCGCATCCGTTACCCGCGCGACGGCGAGCCCGACCCCTTCGGCGCGGGACTCGCCGCATGGTGGGGGCGGCACACCCTGGCGCACGCACCGCTGGCCCGCCTGACCCCGCGGGAGATCTCCCGGTTCGCCGCCGCCTACGAGGAGCTGGCGGCGCTGCCCATCGGCCGCCGCAGCCTCGGCCCGACCGCCGCGGCCAAGGCGCTGTACGCACTGCGGCCCGAGTCGGTCATGCCGTGGGACGCGGCGATCGCGCAGCGGCTGCACGGGGTCCGGGACGGGGCCGCCTTCGCCCGCCACCTGGAGCTCGGCCGGAGCTGGGCGCGTACGGTGCTGGAGCAGGGCGGCGGTGCGGACGAGGCGGCCCTGTGCGCGGAGATCGGCCGGCCCGGGGTGTCCCTCGCCAAGGTCCTCGACGAGCACCTCTACGTCACGATCACCCACGCGGCCTGAGGCGCGGCCTACCCCGGCTGCCGCACGTGCGCCTGGCCGCGCGCCCCCGCGGGTGCGGTCGCGTTCGCCGGGTCCTCCTCCGTCGGGTCGGGCTGGGTCAGCGCGTACGCCCGGGCCATCGGCGTCAGCCCGTACTGCCCCGGCAGGTCGGAGTGGTCGAGCAGCCCCGCGTCGAGGAGCCGTTCGAGGAGGTCCTCCACCGGTTGCGCGGACCGCTCGACCAGCATGGCGAGGGCGTCCGCGGACTCGTACACCACGTTGTCCACGGAGGGCGGGTTGTCGGAGCCGGCGAACTGGCGCAGCATCAGCCGCGCCCACGGGGTCAGCAGCCGGTAGGCGCTGTCGAGGCGGTTGCTCAGCGCGTCGTCCCCGATCTGCAGCCGGGCCAGGAAGCGGCCGGGTGCCCGCTGCCCGGCGCGCCCGCCCGGGCCGCCCGGCCCGTCCCCGAGCAGCTCGGACACGGAGTCCTGGAGCATCCATTCGGGGCGGGCCGCGATGCGCCGGCCGGCCAGGTTGAGGGCCAGCGGCAGGTCCCCGCAGGCGTCCGCCAGACGCAGGCAGGCGCGCGGCTCGGTACCCACCCGGTCGCCGCCGAGAAGCTGCGCGAGCAGTTCCATCGACTCGTCGCGGTCCAGTGCGGGGAGCCGGATCCGGCCAATTCCGTCGAGGCCCAGTAGCCGCGATCGGCTGGTGATGATGATGCGGCTCTCGGGCGCCGCGATGAGAAGTTCCCGGATCTGCCGCTCGTGCTGGACGCCGTCCAGCACCACGAGCAGCCGCCGCCGGTTGAGGAGCGATCGGTACAGGCCAATTCTCTGACCGGGATCGTTCGGGATCCGGTCGGTGGGGATACCGAGCGCCTCCAGGAAACCGCCCGCGATCCCGGCGGCGTCCTTGCGGCCGTCGGCGGCCGGGTCGAGGTTCGCGTAGAGCTGCCCGTCGGGCAGGTTCACGGCGAGTTCGTGGGCGAGCCGCAGGGCGAAGGCCGTCTTGCCCACGCCGACCTGACCGCTGATCACCAAGGGGGCCGCGGGGCGCTGTTCGCCGTACGAGGGGGCCGTCAGGGCCCGGGCCCGCTGGAGCAGCTCATGCCGTCCCACCAGGGGATGGGCCTCCATCGGCAGCTGCGAGGGGGGCGGCAGCACGGCGCGCACGTCGGCGGCGCGCAGCTCGTTCTCCTGGTGCTGCTGCACGGCCTTGACCGCCGGACGTGCGCCTGCGTCGTCCCCGTCGGCCCGTGCCGCCTCGTGCCAGCGGCGCTCCCAGGTGGCGCGGTCACCGCCGCAGGCCTCGGCGAAGGCGAGGGCCACCTGCAGCGTCGGGAGGCGGTAGCCGGCGGCCGCGTCGGAGAGCACGGACGCGGAGAACATGGCCCGGGTGGCCATGTCGCGGTAGCCGGGACTGCCGGCCGCGGTCCGCAGCCTGCGCAACTCCCGGGCGAACGCGGTGACCGGTCCGGCATCGGGGGCCAGCGGTCTCTCCAGTCTTCCCACAGCCTGCTCCTTCGGTACTCGCTCCGTGTGCCGCCTGCTCCGGGCCGCCCATGAACTGTCCGTGTCGCCCTTCCTGATCTGCTACCGGATGCTTACCGCCTGCTAGGGGGAACCCCTATGATCCGGTTGACATGGCCTGGCCAGGGGTCTTGTTCATTTGGGGGTGGATGTCCGATGCCGGGGGCGGATGCGGAGTCCGGGGAGAGACGAAGCGCGGAACCTGCGGCGGGCAGGCTGCGTTTCAACGTGCTCGGATCGCTCGAGGGATGGTTCGGAGAAGTACGGCTGAGGCTGGGGGGAGCGATCCAGGAACGGGTCCTGTGCGTTCTGCTCCTCGAGGCCGGCCGGGTGGTGCCCGTGGCTCGCCTCGTCGAGGCGACCTGGGAGAAGGATCCGCCGGTGACCGCGGCGCACCAGGTCCGCAAGGCCGTCGCCGACCTGCGGCGGCGCATACCCACCGGTACCGAGGTGATCGCCACCGACGGGCCGGGATACCGCGTGGTGGTGACGGACGACCAGGTCGACCTCCTGGAGTTCGACGCCCTGATCACGGCGGCGGGCCGGGCACTGCGGGAAGGCGGACAGCCGGCGGCCGCCGAGGCACTGCGGGCCGCCCTCGCGCTGTGGCGGGGACCGGTCCTGTCCGGCACGGGCGGACGGGTGATCGAGGCCGCGGCGACCGCGCTGGACGAGCGCCGGCTGGCCGCTGCCGAGCAGTTCTTCGACCTGTGCCTCGCCCTGGGCGAGAGCGGCGAGCTCATCGCGGGCCTGCGTGCCCTGATCACCCAGCACCCGCTGCGGGAGACGCTGCGCGGCCAGCTGATGCTCGCCCTGTACCGCTCCGGGCGGCAGGCCGAGGCGCTCAAGGAGTACGGGGAGGTCCGCGAGCTGCTCGTGGACGAGCTCGGGATCGACCCGGGCCCCCGGCTGGCCAGGCTGTACGAGGCGATCTTGCGGGACAGCCCCGAGCTGGCCGCGCCCGAACGGCCGGCGCCGGTGACCGTGGCGCCCGCGCGTCCGGTGTCCGGGCCGGCGGACCCCGTGGAGCCGCTGCCCGAACCGGCCGTGCCCGCGATCGAGGCGTCCGGGGGCGCACCGCCCCGGGCCCCGGCCCGCACGGAACCGGACCGGGAAGGGGAGCCGGGAACGCGCACCGGGCCGGCCGACGCGCCGTGCACCCTGCCGAACGACCTGCCGGACTTCACCGGCCGCGCCAAGGAGCTGGCCGAGCTCTTCGACTTCGTACTGGACGAGGGCCGGGGCGGGGGCGGCGAGCGCTACGCCCGGATCGTGGCCATCGACGGCATGGGCGGGATGGGCAAGACCACCCTGGCCGTGCGCGCCGCGCACCGGCTGGCCGACCGGTATCCCGACGGGCAGCTCCACATCGACCTGCACGGATTCACTCCGGGCAGGGAGCCGGTGACGCCCACCGCCGCGCTCGACGCACTGCTGCGGACCCTCGGTACCCCGGGCGACCGGATTCCCGAGGACCTGGAGGGGCGCACCGCCCTGTGGCGGTCGAAACTGGACGGCCGGCGGATGCTGCTCCTGTTCGACAACGCGGTCGACGCGGCGCAGATCAGGCCCCTGCTGCCGGCCTCGCCCGGCTGTCTCGCCCTGATCACCAGCCGCGGGCGGCTGCTGGACCTCGACGGCGTCGAGTGGGTGTCCATCGGGATGATGGAGCCCGAGGACAGCACCAGCCTGATGGCGGAGACCCTCGGCACCACCCGGGTGGCCGCCGAGCCGGCGGCCTCCGCCGAACTGGCCGAACTGTGCGGGCACCTGCCGCTGGCGCTGCGGATAGCGACCGCCCGGCTGCGCAACAGGCCCCGCTGGACGGTGCGTTATCTGGTCGAGCGGTTGCGCGACGAGAAACGCCGGATGGACGAGCTGAGTTCGGGAGAGCGCAGCGTCGCGGCGACCCTGCGGCTGTCGTACCTGGCGATGGACGAGGAGTACCGGACCGCGTTCCGCATCCTCAGCCTCTACCCGTGCGCCGGGACGGACGTCCATTCGGCGGCGGCGCTCCTCGGCACGACGGTCCGGGACGCCGAGGACGCGCTGGAGTTCCTGCTCGACGTCCATCTGGTCCAGCAGCCCGACATCGGCCTCTACACCTTCCACGACCTGGTGCGCAGTTTCGCCCAGAGCCTGCGGGGGCCGGCCACGGCGGACGACGACGCGGCGGCGGTCGAGCGGCTGCTCGGCTACTACCTGACGGCGTCGGACAAGGCCTGTGAAGTGCTCTTCCCGGGGCGGGAGCGCCGCCCCACCGGGATCGCGCCGTACCAGGGCGAGCTGCCGTCCCTCAGGGACGCCGAGCAGGCCGTGCGGTGGTTCGACCGCGAGCAGGCGGGACTGCTGGCGGCCGTGTCGCTCGCCGAGCGGTGCGGCCACGACCGGTACGCGGCCTGCCTGAGCCGCAACGTGGGCTTCCACCTGCACACGCACGGACAGCTCGACGAGTTCTGGAGCGTCGGGCACCTCGCGGTGGCCGCCGCCCGCCGGCTCGACGATCCGGCGCTCCTCG
Organism: Streptomyces sp. NC-S4; assembly: GCF_054353315.1. Taxonomy (NCBI): domain Bacteria; kingdom Bacillati; phylum Actinomycetota; class Actinomycetes; order Kitasatosporales; family Streptomycetaceae; genus Streptomyces; species Streptomyces sp. NC-S4. The sequence goes on from NZ_CM135937.1 coordinate 4,471,086, forward strand.
GCATCAGCCTGGCCAATCTGGGGGCGGCCTGCTGGAAGCTGGGCCGGTTCGAGGAGGGGCTGGAGGTGGCCGCGGAGGCGCGCGACACGGCGATCCGTGCCGGGGACCGGCACACCGAGGCACACAGCGAATCGACCCTCGGGCTGCTGATGTCGATGCTGGGGAGGTACGCGGAGGCCCTCCCGCTCCTGGAGCGGTCGGTGGCCGTGGCCCGGGAACTGGGCAATCTGCGTGCGGAGTCGGAGAGCCTGACCACCCTCAGCACGCTGTACGAGCGGTGGGGCCGCTATCCGGAGGCGGCCGCCGCCGCCCGCCGGGCGATCGAGATCGACCGCGGTCTCGGCTACCGCGGCAACGAGATCGTGGCCCTGACCGATCTGGCCTTCGCGCAGGTGGGCCTCGGCGAGTTCACGGACGCGGACGCCAGTCTCAAGCGCGCCCGCGACCTGTGCGACGAGACGAGGTCGCCCGGTGACGTCGCCCTGCTGCTCGCGCTGTCCGCCCGGGTCGCGCACGAGAGGGGCGACGGCCCGCAGGCGCGCGTGTTCGCCGAGCGGTCCCTGATCCTCGGCCGCACCAGCGGCGCGCCGATCCGGCTCGCGAAGGTCGAGAACGTCCTCGGCCGCCTCCATCTGCTGTGGGGGGAGCACGAGGTGGCCCTGGCCCTGCACGCGCACGCCCACAAGATCGCGGAGCCGATGAGCTTCCGTGCCGAGGAGGCGTCCGCGCTGGTGGGCATGGCCGGTGCGGCCGAGGCGCTGGGGGACGCCGCGGCCGCGGCCGGACACCGCGCGGCCGCCGAGGAGTTATTCGCCTTCATGAGCCTGCCGGAGCACCGCAGGACGTACTGAGCGCGCACGGGAAAGTGCCCCGCACCGGACGTGGGTGCGGGGCACTTCGCTGTGGTGCGGGGCGAGCGGCCGGTCTACCGGGGGGACGGGACCGAGGTCGGGGACGGGGACGGGGGAGCGATCCCCGGACCCTTGTCGTCCGCCAGGACCTGGTGGCCGGCGGGCCGGCCGGTGTCCACCGGGCTGCTGACCGTCACACCGACCCCGATCGCCAGGGTCGCCGCGATGATCCCGATCAGTCCAGCCAGCTTGCTGCGCATGTGTGGAACCCCCTGGTGTGTACCCGGTGCGGCTCCCGTGTGCTGCGGTGGCCGCTCTCGACAGGACACAGACTGGCCGCAGCTCTTACCGGTCCGTTCCCCTCTCGATACCGCCCGCGGCGGTACTGCGGGAACGGCCGTTACCGGCCTGTTCCCGGTCCGGTTCCGTGGCCGCCGCGATCCGTGATCCCCGCGCGCTGACCAGCACATCCGTCCGCGTGGTGCCCGATTCGTACCCGGCGAGATCCAGCAGGGCCCGCACCGTCGCGCGGATCCCGGCCTGCTCCGCGTCGTGGAGCGGCGCAGCCGTTCCCTCGGGGGCGATGTCGGCGACCAGGTGCATGCCGTCGACGGTCAGCGTCTCCACCCTGAACTTGGCTCCCGTCAGGAGCTCTTCGACGAGGAAGGGCGCCGAGTGCCGCGCGATGAGCGCCTGTTCGGCCCACCGGTCCAGCGCGGGCCGGTCGTGCACCGCAACGGTCCACCAACACCCGGATTTGTCGGCCGACTTGATTACCACGGGCAGGGGGAAGTCCTCCGCCAGCGAGCACGCCTCGGTGATGGACCGGGCCTCCTCGGCGCGTACCGCGGAGGTCCGGCTCTCGTTGAGGATCCGCCGGATCGCCACCGCGTCCGGCAGTCCGCGGGCCGGCTTCCCGCAGCTGTCGGTCAGCTCCCGCAGCACCTCCCCGGCGGCGGCCGCGGCCCCGCTGCCGAGACCCTTCCCGAGATCGCTCGCGAGGTGGAGGATCTGCCCGATCCCGTGTTCGGCGACCGTGTCCGCCAGCAGGGCGCGCAGCGCGGCCGGGTCCTCGAAGTCCACCCGCAGCAGCCGCTGCGGGGGCAGTTCCGCGGGAAGCGGCGCGTCCGGTGGGCGGGGTCCGGGATCGGACACCACCCAGACGTCCAGGCCCGCCACGATCGCGGCGCTCACGAGCCCGGGGCCGGGCCTGACCAGCACTACCCGCTCCGCGGACTGTCTGATGATCACAGAAATCTCCTCCATCGTGTCCCACGATGGTGGCGCCGGGACTTCCCGGTCCCTTCCCGACGCGTTCCCTCCCGGGCCCCGACCCGGTGCGCGTGTCCCCCGGACGGCCCCGTCGCAGGGCCGCGGGGCGCCCGGTGCAGGACAGTGGAAGGAGGTACCGATCCCGGGGGGCAGCATCACGCCGGAGGCGTACAGACATGGGACTCTTCGACTTCCTGAAGTCCGACAAGAAGAAGGCGCACGACGCCGCCGGGAAGGCGGCGGAGCAGGTGGAGCAGCAGGCGGGCGAGGGCAGGAGGCCCCCCGCGGGTTCGGCGGCCGACGCCGCCTCGGCCACCCGGGCCACTGCCGAGCGCATGGCGGCGGCCGCGCCGCCCAGGCCCGTCCCCGCGACCCCGACCCCCACGTCCGCCGCGCACAAGGCCGTGCCCGCGCCCCCCAGGCCGACCGTGATGCCGAAGCCCGGAGCCTCCTCCGCCGCGGCGCCGGGCGCCATGCACACGCCCACCCCGCACTCGGCCGCGCACAAGGCGGTACCGGCGGCCCCGACACGGGGGCCCGGGGCCACCGCAAAGCAGCGCACGTACACGGTCAAGCCGGGCGACACGCTCCCCGGGATCGCCCGTGACGAGCTGGGCAACGAGGCCCGCTGGCGCGAGCTCTACGCGATGAACCGGGGCGCCGTCGGCTCCAACCCCGACCTCGTCCGCCCGGGCACGGTCCTCACCCTCCCCGGCTGACCCCCCCCGCGGGTCGCGGAAGGGGCCCGGATCCCGTCACCGGGATCCGGGCCCCTTCACGCGCGCCGCTCCGACGCGCCCGCTCAGAGCTGCTTGTCCTCGGGGCCGGACCCGGCCTCGCGCTCCTTCTCCGCCAGCTCCTCGTCGAAGCCGGCCGGCGCCGCGTCGCGCGCCGACAGCTCGGTGGCCGCAGGCGGTTCGACGAGCCAGTCCGGATTCGACTGCTGGTCCCACCACCGCCACACCGCGTAGGCGGCGCACGCCAGCACGCCGACCAGCGCGACACCGCGCAGGATCTTCCCGTTGCGCGCGTGCCGCTCGCGGCGCCGTACGAGCTTCTGCACTTCCTTGGCCGTCACCTGGCCGCGCAGCGCCGCGAGCGCCGCCGTCGACCGGGACGCGGCCTCCTCGGCCACCGGCGTGGCGGCCGCGATCGCGCTCTCGATCTTCGGCTGGGTGTAATCGGCGGCCTGCCGCGCCGCCTGGCGCGCCTGTGTCGCCGCCCGGTCGACGGGGGGCGGCACATGGGCCCGCGCCGCCTTGAGCCGGGGTTGCAGATGGCAGTCGTAGGTCGAACGGGCGTGCTGGGCGGCGCTGGTCGCCGCGTACGACACCTTGGGCGCCAGCCGCTCGTTAGCTTCCTGGGCGTAGTGCACCGCGGCTTCCCTGGCGGATTCCGCGTACGGTGCCACCACTTCCGTCGCGTGCCGCACACTCTCCCTGGCGCTCTCGGCTGCCAGGCGCATGCTCTCCTTGCCGGTCACGGGATCCTCCTCATCGGTGGCGGACACAGTTCACCTTTCCACCCTTTGTCGGATCATGCCTGCCATATCACTGACGGGCATGCGTGACAGGGCATCCGGGTGGAGGATTTCAGTGCCGCGGAGCGCTCCGTGCGACCATCTGGACCGACAGTGATGACTATGGAAGGCAGATCCGTGGCCGAGAAGCTCTACGCCACCCTGAAGACGACCCACGGCGACATCGAGATCGAGCTGCTGGAGAACTTCGCTCCGAAGACCGTGCGGAACTTCGTCGAGCTCGCCACGGGCGCCCGGGAATGGACCCGCCCCACCGACGGCCAGAAGACCACGGACCCGCTGTACGACGGCACCGTCTTCCACCGTGTCATCAGCGGCTTCATGATCCAGGGCGGCGACCCGCTCGGCAACGGCACCGGCGGTCCCGGCTACCGGTTCGCGGACGAGTTCCACCCCGACCTGGCCTTCACCAAGCCCTTCCTGCTGGCCATGGCCAACGCCGGCCCGGGCACCAACGGCTCGCAGTTCTTCATCACCGTCGCGCCCACGGCCTGGCTGACGCGCAAGCACACCATCTTCGGCGAGGTCACCGACCCGGCCAGCCAGAAGGTGGTGCAGGCCATCGCCGGCGGCGCCACCAACCCGCGCACCGAGCGCCCCCTGGACGACGTGATCATCCAGTCCGTGGTCGTCGAGCGGCGCTGACGCCGGGAACCTTTCGGCCCCGCCCGTCCGTACTGCATACGTACGGGACCGGCGGGGCGCACCCCCTGCCTCGCTGACCGAGGGAACCGATGGACACCGACCGTCTGCCGGGCTGTTACCGCCACCCGGACCGCGACACGGGGATCAGCTGCACCCGCTGCGAGCGCCCCATCTGCCCCGAGTGCATGATCAGCGCCTCGGTCGGCTTCCAGTGCCCCGAGTGCGTCCGCGCGGGCTCGGGCACCGGGCACCGCCCGGCCGCGAACGCGCCGCGCACCGTCGCGGGCGGGGCGGTCGCCGACGATCCCCACCTGGTCACCAAGATCCTCATCGGGATCAACGTCCTGGTGTTCCTGGCGGCGCTCTTCGCCCCGGCGCTCGCGGTCCAGCTGGAGCTGATCGGCGGCCGGTACCGGGAGTACCTCGGCGGCCCGGTCCACGGGGTCGCCACGGGCGAGTACTACCGGCTGCTGACCTCGGTGTTCCTGCACGTCCAGTGGTGGCACATCATCGGCAACATGATCGCCCTGTGGGTGATCGGCGGCCCGCTGGAGGCGGCGCTCGGCCGGGTGCGCTATCTCGCGGTCTTCCTGCTCTCGGGCCTGGGCGGCAGCGCGCTCGTCTATTTGCTGAGCGAGCCGTACGTGCCGACCCTCGGCGCCTCGGGCGCCGTCTTCGGCCTGCTCGGCGCCACCGTCGTGCTGGCGAAGCGGCTGCGCTACGAGATGCGGCCGGTGATCGTCATGGTCGTGCTGATGCTGGTGCTGACCTTCGTACCGCTCGGGGGCACGCTCACGGTGTCCTGGCAGGCCCATGTGGGCGGCCTGGTCACCGGAGCGCTGGTGGGTCTGGGCATGCTCATGCCGTCCGCCGGCCGCCATCGCGCACTCGTCCAGTGGGGTACCTGCGCGGCCGTGCTCCTGCTGGCCGCGATGGTGATCCTGATCCGCACCGCGGAACTCACCTGATCACACCGGCGTCAACTCTCCACAGAGTTATCCACAGATCTTCTGTCTTTTCCTCAGGTGTGGATGACGCTGTGGATAACTCATGGGGAGAGCTTCCGTCAGGGGCTGTCGAGTGCTACTTCCACTGAGTGGATACGCCGAATCCAGCGGCGATAAAGCCGAAACCGACTACAATGTTCCAATTGCCCAGAGCCTCGATCGGCAGCTGGGTCTCGGTCACGTAGAAAACGACGATCCACGCGAGTCCGATCAGGAAGAACGCCAGCATGACCGGGGCGACCCAGCTGCGATTCGTGAGCCGGATGCTCTGCGGCTGCCGCGTCGGCGGCGGCGTGTAGTCGTCCTTCTTGCGGATACGTGACTTCGGCACGAGGGGCTCTCCTGTCGATGCGCTGGGGACCTTGCCTGCCCCGGGCGTCCGTTAGCGTAGTGGACCTGTGGCGTTGAAGGAGAAGGGTACGTTGAGCAATTCAGACGACTCCTCCGCGGGTACCCGTCGCCGGGCCAGGCCGGTCCGGCTGCTGACGGCCGCCGTCTTCGCCCTGGCCGGGCTGCTCTTCGTCACCAGTTTCAACACCTCCAAGGGTACGAACATCCGGACGGACGCCTCGCTCCTGAGGCTGTCGGACCTGATCGAGGAGCGCAGCCAGGACAACGCGGCGCTGGAGCAGAGCACCGCGGCCGTACGCGGCCGGGTGGACGCCCTCGCCGAGCGCGACGACGGCAGCACCAAGGCCGAGGACGCCAAGCTGGCCGCGCTGCGCGCCGCGTCCGGTACCGAGGAGCTGACCGGCAAGGGCCTGACGGTCACCCTGAACGACGCCCCGCCGAACGCCACCGCCCGCATCCCCAACGTGCCCGAGCCGCAGCCCAACGACCTGGTGATCCACCAGCAGGACCTGCAGGCCGTGGTCAACGCCCTCTGGCACGGTGGTGCCCAGGGCATCCAGGTCATGGACCAGCGGCTGATCTCCACCAGCGCGGTGCGCTGCGTGGGCAACACCCTGATCCTCCAGGGCCGGGTCTACTCGCCGCCCTACAAGATCTCGGCGGTCGGCGACCCGGGCGCGCTGAAGAAGGCCCTCGCCGCCTCTCCGGCCCTGCAGAACTACCAGCTGTACGTGAACGCCTACGGGCTCGGCTGGAAAGTGGACGAGCACAAGGCGCTGACACTTCCCGGCTACTCCGGCACAGTGGACCTCCACTATGCGAAGCCGGTGGCGCCCACCCCGTGATCGGATCCGTCCTGACGTCGTACTGCGCCTGGTGGTACGTACGTTCAGTGAGGTGTGCCTGACGGCGGGCACCGTGGTCCTGCTCTTCGTCGCCTACGTCCTGCTGTGGACCGGGGTCGAGGCCGACCGCGCCATGGACGGCGAGATGGACCGGATGCGCGACCGCTGGGCGGCCGCCCCGGACCCGGCGGCGGCCCCGCAGCCGGAACCGGCGAAGGCCCCGCCCGTGTCCCCGCCGCCCCCCGCACAGCCCGAGCGCCACCCGGCCGGGCGGGCCTTCGCCGAGATGTACGTCCCGCGCTTCGGCCCGGACTGGGTCAAGCCCGTCCTCGAGGGCACCGACCCCGGACTGCTGAAGAAGGGGCTCGGCCACTACGCCGCCACCGCCCCCCTCGGCGCCGTCGGGAACTTCTCGGTGGCCGGCCACCGGCGCACCTACGGGGACCCCTTCAAGGACTTCCCCCGGCTGCGCCCGGGCGACGAGGTGATCCTCAAGGACGCGAGCACCTGGTACACCTACACGCTCCGCTCCGCGCCCCTGCGCACCGTGCCCACCGATGTCGCCGTCGTCGACCCGGTCCCGGAGAAGTCACCGTTCCGGGCACCCGGCCGCTATCTGACGCTGACGACCTGCGATCCGGAATGGGGTCACAGCCACCGGCTGGTCGTCTGGGCGGAGCTGACCGGGACCCTCCCCGTGTCCCAGGGGCGACCGGAGGGTTTGTCCGGGTGACCCACCCTTTCGGGCCGCTGCCTTTAGTCTGTTCGCGTACCGCCCCCGCGGTGCGTCGAACGAACGTGGACGAAAAGGAATCAGGCGGCATGTACGGCTGGATCTGGCGGCACCTGCCGGGCAACGCGTGGGTACGCGCGCTGATCTCGCTCGTACTGGTCCTCGCGGTGGTCTTCGTGCTGTTCCAGTACGTCTTCCCGTGGGCCGAGCCGCTGCTTCCGTTCGGCGATGTGACGGTGGACGAGGGATCGGGAGCCACTCCGTGAGCGCGCGCATTCTGGTTGTGGACAACTACGACAGCTTTGTCTTCAACCTGGTCCAGTACCTCTACCAGCTCGGCGCCGAATGCGAGGTGCTGCGCAACGACGAGGTGGAGCTCTCGCACGCGCAGGACGGCTTCGACGGCGTACTGCTGTCCCCCGGCCCCGGTACGCCGGAGGAGGCGGGCGTCTGCATCGACATGGTCCGCCACTGCGCGCGCACGGCCGTCCCCGTCTTCGGCGTGTGCCTCGGCATGCAGTCGATGGCGGTCGCCTACGGAGGCGTCGTGGGCCGGGCGCCCGAGCTGCTGCACGGCAAGACCTCGCCCGTGATCCACGAGGGGCTCGGGGTGTTCGAAGGACTGCCTTCGCCGTTCACCGCGACCCGGTACCACTCCCTCGCCGCCGAGCCCGCGACCCTGCCGGACGCGCTGGAGGTCACCGCGCGGACCGAGGACGGGATCATCATGGGCCTGCGCCACCGGGAGCACGACGTCGAGGGCGTGCAGTTCCACCCCGAGTCCGTGCTCACCGAATGGGGCCACCGGATGCTCGCCAACTGGCTGGTGCGGTGCGGTGACGCGGGCGCGGTGGAGCGTTCGGCGGGGCTGGCCCCGGTGGTGGGCAAGGCCCTCGCGTGACCGCGGTCGCGCCGTCCGCGCCCACGCAGGGCCGGGCCGCGCGACGCAGGGCCGCTCAGGAGGCCGCGAAACAGGCCGCCCGGCGCACCCGCAGACGGGGCGGCCGACGGCGCAAGCGGCCGGCCTCGGGCGGCCCGGTGGTCATCGCGAGCCGGCTGGGCGGAGAGCTGTTCATCACGCTGGGCCTGGTGATGCTGCTGTTCGTCGCCTACCAGCTCTGGTACACGAACCTGCTGGCCGAGCGGGTGGCGAACGGCGCCGCCGGCTCCCTGCGCCAGACCTGGGAGAAGGATCCGGGGGGCTCCGGGGCCGCCGCACCGCCGGTGACGGCCTTCGAGCCCGGCCAGGGCTTCGCGATCCTCCACATTCCGAAGCTGGACGTGAAGGTCCCGGTCGCGGAGGGCATCAGCAAGCCGAAGGTGCTCGACAAGGGCATGGTCGGGCACTACGGCGAGGGCGCGCTGAAGACGGCGATGCCGGCCGACAAGCAGGGCAACTTCGCGGTGGCCGGACACCGCAACACCCACGGCGAGCCGTTCCGCTACATCAACCGGCTGGTGCCGGGGGACCCCGTCGTCGTCGAGACCCGGGACGCCTACTACACGTACGAGACGACCTCGTCGCTCGCGCAGACACCGCCGACGAACGTGGCGGTGATCAAGCCCGTGCCGGAGGGGTCCGGGTTCACATCCCCGGGCCGGTACATCACGCTGACCACCTGCACCCCGGAGTTCACCAGCACCTACCGGATGATCGTATGGGGCAGGATGACCGAGGAACGCCCCCGCAGCCAGGGCCCGCCGCCCGCGCTGACCAGCTAAGGACGAATCAGCAGTGTCTCGTGCCCGCCGCCGCGCCGCGGCCCCGCCCGCCGGCAGCCGCAGTGTGCTCGCCGGATTCCTGAGCCTGCTGGGCGAGGTCCTGATCACCGTGGGCCTGGTGCTGGGCCTGTTCGTGGCGTACTCGCTGTGGTGGACGAACGTGCTCGCCGACCGGCAGGCGTCGGCGCGCGGCGACGAGATCCGCCAGCAGTGGCAGGCCCCCGCGCAGGCCGCGGGGCCGGGGGCACTGGACACGCAGGGCGGGACCGGCTTCCTGCACGTACCGGCGATGAAGAACGGCGAGGTGCTCGTCAAGCCGGGGACCGACCCGGACATCCTCGACGACGGCGTCGCCGGGTACTACACGCAGCCGGTGAAGTCGGCGCTGCCGTGGGACGAGAAGGGCAACTTCGCGCTGGCCGCCCACCGGGACGGCCACGGGGCGAAGTTCCACAACATCGACAAGGTGCGGAGCGGCGACGCGATCGTCTTCGAGACCCGCGACACCTGGTACGTCTACAAGGTCTTCGCGGAGCTGCGCCAGACCTCGAAGTACAACACCGACGTGATCAACGCGGTCCCCAAGGACTCGGGGAAGACCGCCCCCGGCCGGTACATCACGCTCACCACCTGCACGCCGGTCTACACCTCGAAGTACCGGTACGTCGTCTGGGGCGAGCTGGTCCGGACGGAGAAGGTGGACGCGAAGCGGACCCCGCCGGCCGAACTGCGCTGAGCTCCCGCGGGATCGGGGCGAGCCCGGCGCCACCAAGCCCCCAGAAGGCCCCTGTGAGAGCCTCTGACGCCTCCTGAGCCCCACGTGGCCCACGCATCCCGGACGCGGCCGCAGACGGTCGTACAGCGGCGGACGCACGAAGGTCCGGCCCCCTCCCCGTGAATCGGGAAGGGGGCCGGACCTTTTCGCCGTGCAGGCGGTCGCGCCGGGCGCTAGCGGCCGTCGCCCAGGCCGCCGATGATGCCGCCGTTGTTGTTGCCGCCCTGCTGCTGGCCGCCACCGCCGAAGGCGATGACGTTCACGGTCTGGCCCGTGGTGACCGGGGTGCCCGGCTGCGGGTCGGTGGTCACGACGACCGCGTTGCCGTCCGTCGAGCCGCTGACGACGCCGAGCCGGAGGTTGGCGCGCCGCAGATCGTCCTTGTACTGGTCCACGGTGCGGCCGGCGAAGTTGGGCACCGTGGTCTGCGCCGAGGCCTTGGCGATGCTGATGCTCACCGTCTTGCCCACGTCGAGCTGCTGGCCCGCCGCGAACTGCTGGTCGACGACCGTGCCCGGTACGGCTCCGGGCGAATCGATCTCCGTCACGCTGCCGAGCCGGAGCTTGGCGTCCGTGAGGGCCTTGACCGCCTCGTCCTTCTTCTTGCCCCTGAGCTCCGGCACGTCGGCCTTGGAGATCTCCTTGGCGACGGTCAGCGTGACGACGCTGTTGCGCTCCGCCTCGCCGCCCTTCGGGCTCTGTTCGAGGACGGTCCCGGCAGTGCGGTCGGACTCCTGGGGCTTGCGGTCGACCTGCAGGCCCTTCTCCTTGAGCGCCTTCTCCGCGTCCTCGAACTTGAGGTTGACCACGTCGGGGACCGTCACCTTGGGCGCGCCCGTGGAGATCGTCACCGTGACGGAAGAGCCGTCCTCGACCTTGGTGTCGGCCGCGGGCTCCTGCTTGCAGACGTTGCCCTTGGGCTGGTCCTCGCAGGGTGCGTCGGGGCCCTTGACCACCTTGAGGCCCACGGCGTCGCCGCTCTTCTGCGCCCGTTCGAAGGTCTGGCCGATGAGCTTGGGCACGGAGGGCCGGTTGTCGGCGCCCTCGCCGAAGAGGGAACGGCCGATGAGGATCGCGCCGACCAGGACGAGGATGCCCGCGGCGACGAGCAGGACGGTGGACGCCTTGCTCTTCTTCTGGCCGCGGTTGGGGCCCTGGTCGTAGCCGCCGTGGCCCTGGTCGCCGTAGCCGTATCCGCCGTCGCCCGGGGGCATGGGCGCCATCATCGCCGTCTGGCCGCCGGGGTCGGTGGCGCGCAGGGCGGCGGTGGGCTGGTCGTAGCCCTGGTGCCCGTAGCCCTGCCCCTGGTCCGGGTAGCCGTAGCCGCCGGCCGCGCCCATGGCCGCGGCCGCGGCCACCGGCTGGCCGTCGAGGCAGGCCTCGATGTCGGCACGCATCTCGTCGGCCGACTGGTAGCGGTAATCGGGGTCCTTGACCAGTGCCTTGAGGACGATGGCGTCCATCTCGGGCGTGATCTCGGGATCGAAGTTCGACGGCGGCTGCGGTTCTTCCCGTACGTGCTGGTAGGCGACGGCCACGGGGGAGTCACCGACGAACGGGGGCCGGACGCTGAGCAGCTCGTAGAGCAGGCAGCCCGCGGAGTAGAGGTCGGAACGCGCGTCGACCTGCTCGCCCTTGGCCTGCTCGGGCGAGAGGTACTGGGCGGTGCCGATGACGGCGGCCGTCTGCGTCATGGTCATGCCGGAGTCGCCCATGGCGCGGGCGATGCCGAAGTCCATGACCTTGACCTGGCCGGTGCGGGTCAGCATCACGTTGGCGGGCTTGATGTCGCGGTGCACGATGCCTGCGCGGTGCGAGTACTCGAGGGCCTGGAGGATGCCGATGCACATCTCCAGCGTGCGCTCGGGCAGCAGCTTGCGGCCCGAGTGCAGCAGCTCGCGCAGCGTGGAGCCGTCGACGTACTCCATCACGATGTACGGGATGGAGATGTTGTCGACGTAGTCCTCGCCGGTGTCGTAGACCGCGACGATCGCCGGATGGTTCAGCGACGCGGCCGACTGGGCCTCGCGCCGGAACCGGGCCTGGAAGGACGGGTCACGGGCGAGGTCGGCGCGCAGGGTCTTGACGGCGACGGTACGGCCGAGCCGGGTGTCGTGAGCGAGGTAGACCTCGGCCATGCCACCACGGCCGAGCACGTGGCTCAGCTCGTACCGGCCGCCGAGGCGACGCGGCTCTTCCATAACGTTCCAGCCCTCTCCGTCAGTCCCGACCGCACCTGTGTGTGGTCCGGCGGTGTGCTGTTCGCGCAAAGGCTACCGGCCGATCGTCCGTGATCGGTTCGTGGCCACAGGCTGATACTGGACCGGTACCGTACGCGTGGACGCGGCGGAATTCTGTGATGTGAGTCACTGCATTCCGGTCCGTCGTCCCTAGGTCACCCCTGGCTGTTCAGCACCGCCTGCATGACCGCCTTGGCGACGGGAGCGGCCAGACCGCCACCGCTGATGTCCTCGCGGTCCGCCTCGCTGTCCTCGATCACGACGGCGACGGCGACGGGCGAAGTCTTGTCCGGGGTCTCGGCGTAGGAGATGAACCAGGCGTAGGGGCGCTTCTTGTTGCCCTCGCCGTGCTGCGCCGTACCGGTCTTGCCGCCGACCGTGACGCCCTTCATCTTGGCCTTGGTGCCGGTGCCGTTCTCGACGACGTTGACCATCATCTGCTGCACCTTCTCCGCGTTGGCGGCGGAGAGAGGCCGGCTCATCTCCTGCGGCTCGTGCTTCTCGATGATGTCCAGGTTGGGGGCCGTGAGATTGTCCACCATGTACGGCTTCATCAGCTTGCCGTCGTTGGCGATCGCGGCGGTGACCATGGCCATCTGGAGCGGGGTCGCGGCGGTGTTGAACTGCCCGATGGAGCTCTGGGCGTTGCCGTCCTTGCCCATCTTCTTGTCGTAGATGCTGGCGAACGCGCGGACCGGGATGTCGATCTTGTCGTTGTTGAAGCCGAACTTCTCCGAGGTCTCCACCATCTTGTCGCGGGTGACCTTGTCGCCCATGTTCGCGAAGACGGAGTTGCAGGAGATCTCGAGGGCCTTGTTCAGGCTGGCCTTCTCGCAGCCCTGCGCGTGGTTGACCATCACGGTCTTGGTGCCCGGCAGGAAGTACGGCTCGGGGGTATCCGTGGCGGCGTTGATGTCCTGGACGACGCCGTGCTCGAGGGCGGCTGCCGCGGTGACCACCTTGAAGGTGGAGCCCGGCGGGTACGTCTCGCGCAGGGCGCGGTTCACGAGGTTCTTGTCCTCGCTGTCCTTCAGCTCGACCCAGGCCTTCTCGTCGTCCTTGGAGTTGCCCGCGAAGCGCGAGGGGTCGTAGGAGGGCGTGGAGACCAGGGCCAGGATCGCGCCGGTGCGCGGGTCGATGGCCGCGACGGCGCCCTTCTTCGTGCCCAGCGCCTCGAAGGCCGCCTTCTGCGCGTCGGGGTTCAGCGTGGTGACGACGTTGCCGCCCTGCTTCTTCTCCCCGGTGAACATGCCGATGGTGCGGTCGAAGAACAGACGGTCGTCGTTGCCGGTGAGGATGCCGTCCTCGAGGGATTCCAGCTGGGTGGAGCCGAAGGCCTGCGAGGCGTACCCGGTGACGGGAGCCCAGAGCTCGCCGTTGGTGTAGGTCCGCTTGAACTTGTAGTCGCTGCCGTCGGTCACCTTGGAGCCGGTGATCGGCTCGCCCTTGACGATGATGTTGCCGCGCTCGGTCGCGTACTGGGCGATCTGGACCCGGCGGTTCTCCTTGCGGGTGCTGAGCTCCTCGGCCTGCACGTACTGCAGCCAGTTGGTGCGGATCAGCAGGGCGAGGACGAGCAGTCCGCAGAACAGCGAGATGCGGCGCAGGGGCTTGTTCATGACGGACGGACCACCTGGGTCATCTCGGAGTCGGGGGACGGGGCGGGGGCCGGCGCGGGGCGGCGTGCGGTGTCGCTGATCCGGATGAGGATGGCGATGAGGATCCAGTTCGCGAGGACGGAGGAACCGCCGGACGCGAGGAAGGGCATCGTCATGCCGGTGAGGGGGATGAGGCCCATGACGCCGCCGGCGACCACGAAGATCTGGAGCGCGAAGGCGCCGGAGAGGCCGATGGCGAAGAGCTTGCCGAAGGGGTCGCGGGCGGCGAGCGCGGTGCGCACACCCCGCTCGATGATGAGCCCGTAGACCAGGAGGAAGGCCATCACGCCGGCCAGGCCGAGCTCTTCGCCGACGGTGGAGAAGATGAAGTCGGAGTTGGCGGCGAAGCCGATCAGGTCGGAGTTGCCCTGGCCCCAGCCGGCGCCGAGGACGCCACCGGAACCGAAGCTCATGATCGACTGGCCCACCTGCTCGCAGGCACCCGAGGTGGTGTAGCAGGCGAAGGGGTCGAGCCAGGCGTTGACACGGGCCTGGACGTGGCTGGCGAAGGTGCCGACGACCACGGCGCCGCCCACCGACATCAGCAGGCCGATGACGATCCAGCTGGTGCGCTCGGTGGCCACGTACAGCATGATCACGAACATGCCGAAGAAGAGCAGCGAGGTGCCGAGGTCGTTCTCGAAGACGAGGACCAGCAGGCTCATCGCCCAGATCATCAGGATCGGGCCGAGGTCGCGGCCGCGCGGCAGGTAGAGCCCCATGAAGCGGCGGCTGGCCAGCGCGAGCGCGTCGCGCTTGACCATCAGGTAGCCGGCGAAGAAGATCGCGATGACGATCTTGGCGAACTCACCGGGCTGGATGGAGAAGCCGCCCACGCTGATCCAGATCTTGGCGCCGAAGACGTCGGCGCCGAGGCCCGGGACGACGGGCAGGATCAGCAGGACCAAGGCGCCGGCCATCGAGATGTACGTGAACCTCTGCAGGACGCGGTGGTCCTTGAGGATCAGCAGGACGGCGGCGAACAGGGCGATGGCGAGCGCCGTGTACATCATCTGGCGGGGGGCGGAGGGGGAGAACCCGCCGAAGGCCCGCTTGGCGAGGTTCTGCAGGCGCTCGGACTGGTCCAGGCGCCAGATCAGGACCAGGCCCAGCCCGTTGAGCAGGGTCGCCAGCGGCAGCAGCAGCGGGTCGGCGTACTTCGCGTACCGGCGCACGACGAGGTGCGCGATCCCGGCGAGGGCGCCGAGGCCGAGGCCGTAGAGCACCATGCCGGGGGGCAGGGTGCCGTTGATCGCGAGGCCCACGTTGGCGTAGGCGAACATCGGGATGAGCACGGCGAAGCCGAGCAGCAGGAGCTCGGTGTTCCGCCGGCTCGGCAGCTCGATGGCGCCGATGGTGGTCGTATTGGTGACTACGCTCATGGTGTGGCAGGCCCCCTGCGCCCGCGTATGTCTACTACTTGCCGCACAGCCCGACCAGTTGCTGCTCCTCGGGAGTCAGGCTGGGGGCGGGCGTCTGGCTGTTCCCTGCCTCGGCGCCCCGGCGTTCCTCGTCCTTCTTGCAGGCGGACACCTGGACGCCGAGGTCGTCGAGCTTCTTGCGCGCCGCGTCGAAGCTGTTCTCGCTGATGGTGGCCTCGACCAGCTTCCGCTTGAAGGGCGGCAGGTACTTCAGTTCGATGTCGGGGCGGTCGGTCTCCACCTTGGAGAGCTCCAGCGGCCCCAGCTTCGGGCTGATGCCGCGGAAGAGCGCGACGTGCTCGCCCTTCACGCCCACGTAGAACTGGGTCTGCGTCCAGCGCCAGCCCGCGTAGAGGCCGCCGCCGACGACGCCGGCGACGATGAGCAGGGTCAGCGTACGGGTGGTCCACTTGCGCCCTTTGCTGCGGCGCCTGCGGGGGTGGTTGTACGTGTCCTCGTAGCCCGGGTCGGCAGTGTACGCGTCGGCTTCGCCGAAGGTGCCGTAGCCGTTGCCGCCCTGGGCCTGGCCCTGGTCGGAGTACCCGTAGCCGGGGGCGTCACCGCTGCCGGGGGGGCCGAAGGCGCCGGCGGGCGGCTGGCCCTGGCGGCCGAGGCCCGAGGCCCGGCCGGCCGGGGTCTGCATGGCGTTGCCGCTGTCGAAGAGCTGGTGCTGGTTCTCGGCGACCGCGCCGACGACCACCGGGGTGTCGCTGACCTGGGCGGCGAGGGTGTCGCCGCTGTCGGTGTCGAGGACGTCGGCGACGATGCAGGTGATGTTGTCGGGTCCGCCGCCGCGCAGCGCGAGCTGGATCAGGGACTGCACGGTCTCGCGGGGACCGTGGTAGTCGGCGAGGGTCTCCTCCAGGGTCTGGTGGGAGACGACGCCGGAGAGCCCGTCGGAGCAGATCAGGTAGCGGTCACCGGCCCGGACCTCACGGATGGAGAGGTCGGGCTCGACGATGTCGCCGCTGCCGAGCGCGCGCATCAGGAGGGAGCGCTGCGGGTGTGTGGTGGCTTCTTCCTCGGTGATGCGCCCCTCGTCTACGAGGCGCTGCACCCAGGTGTGGTCCTGGGTGATCTGGGTGAGGACGCCGTCGCGGAGCAGATAGGCGCGGGAGTCGCCGACGTGGACGAGGCCGAGGCGCTGGCCGGTCCACAGCAGGGCGGTCAGCGTGGTGCCCATGCCCTCGAGCTGCGGGTCCTCCTCGACCATCACGCGCAGCTGGTCGTTGGCGCGCTGCACGGCCGTGGCCAGCGAGGTGAGGATGTCGGAGCCCGGGACGTCGTCGTCGAGCTGCACGAGGGTGGAGATCACCTCGGAGCTCGCGACCTCGCCGGCGGCCTGGCCTCCCATGCCGTCGGCGATCGCGAGGAGCCGGGGACCGGCGTAGCCGGAGTCCTCGTTCCCTTCGCGGATCATGCCCTTGTGTGATCCGGCGGCGAACCGCAAGGACAGACTCATGCGCACCTGCCCTGTCGACGAAGCTGCCTCCGGGTACAACCGGTCTCGAGCCACACTGCCCACCCTCCGGTCGGGAGCGCGCTCGGGTCCGTGTCCTCGGTGGGACGGATCACCGCCGCGCGCTCGCTCCGCTCGCTCATTCTCGTACTACTTCCGCAGCTCGATGACGGTCTTGCCGATGCGGATCGGTGCGCCCGGCGGAATGGGCGTCGGGGTGGTCAGCCGGGTCCGGTCGAGATACGTGCCGTTGGTGGACCCGAGATCCTCGACGATCCACTGGCCGTCACGGTCGGGATAGATCCTGGCATGGCGGCTGGACGCGTAGTCGTCGTCCAGCACGATCGTGGAATCGTGCGCGCGGCCCAGCGTGATCGTCTGGCCGGCGAGGGCCACCGTGGTTCCCGTGAGGATGCCCTCGGAGACGACCAGCTTGGTCGGCGCGCCGCGCCGCTGGCGCTGCTGCGGAGGCGCGGCCTGGCGGCCCGCCTGCTGCGGGGCGCCGCCGGCGCCTCCGCTGCCGCGACGGGAGCCGCGCTGGGTCACGCGCGTCCCGAAGAGATCGCTGCGGATGACCTGGACGGCCACGATGACGAACAGCCACAGAACGGCCAGGAAACCCAACCGCATGACCGTCAGGGTCAGCTCTGACATTGCCCCCGCTTCACCCTTCGGCTTGCCGGTAAATGATGGTGGTGCTGCCCACGACGATCCGCGAGCCGTCGCGGAGCGTAGCGCGGGTGGTGTGCTGCCCGTCCACCACGATGCCGTTGGTGGACCCGAGATCCTGGATCGTCGAGGGCGTTCCGGTCCGGATCTCACAGTGCCGGCGGGATACGCCGGGGTCGTCGATCCGCACGTCGGCTTCCGTGCTTCGGCCGAGTACGAGCGTGGCGTGCGAGATCTGGTGGCGGGTGCCGTTGATCTCGATCCAGTGCCGCCGGGCGCCGCCCGGGCCGGCCGCGGGGGCCGGTCCGCCGGGTCCGCCCGGAGCGGGCCGGCGGGCGCCGGGTCCGCCCGGGGGCGGGGCGCTGGGCATGGGCGGGGCCGCGACCGGGGGATAGCCATAGCCGCCCTGCGGCTGGTTCTCCGGCGGGTAGCCGTAGCCGCCCTGCGGTGAGGGCGGTCCTGCCTGCGGCTGGGAGGTGCTGGAGGCGAGGGTGCGGCTGCGGACCCGGTAGAGCCCGGTGTCGAGGTCGTCGGCCTTCTCCAGGTGGACCTTGATGGGTCCCATGAAGCTGTAGCGCTGCTGCTTGGCGTAGTCGCGGACGAGGCCCGCGAGCTCGTCGCCGAGCTGCCCGGAGTAGGGGCTCAGGCGGTCGTAGTCACCGGCGCTGAGCTCGACGATGAAGTCGTTGGGGACGACGGTCCGCTCGCGGTTCCAGATGGTGGCGTTGTTGTCGCACTCCCGCTGGAGGGCTCCGGCGATCTCCACCGGCTGGACCTCGGACTTGAACACCTTGGCGAAGGTGCCGTTCACCAGACCTTCGAGTCGCTGCTCGAACCGCTTCAGAACTCCCATGGGGCACCTCCTCCGTCGCTGTCGCCCTGTACTGCTTACTGATCGTATCCACGCGTGGCGGATTCGGGTGGTTCCCCATCGTTCCTGTGAGGACGAGTGTTGGTCCTCACAAGGGATCGTAGGGGCGCTCCCAGGACAGTGTCCCGCACCGGGAGCGGAGTGCGGGAGGGGCCGTCCGCGGCGGGGCGAGGGGGTGCCGGGAAAGCGATGTGAATCCACCCCGTTCTCCGTGCTAATGTTTCGACGTCGCCAGGGGAAAGGCCCGAAAGGGAAGATCCACTGGGGCGCTGCTCGGGCGAGTGGCGGAACGGCAGACGCGCTGGCTTCAGGTGCCAGTGTCCTTCGGGACGTGGGGGTTCAAATCCCCCCTCGCCCACATCGACGAGACGGTCGTCACTGCGAAAGCGGTGGCGGCCGTTTCGTGTTTCCCCCCGGGCGCGGGTGTGACGTACGTCCCTCCTCGGGGCCCCTGAGCTGTGGTCTTTTCGCGGGACCTGGTTAGGGTGATCCAACTGTCGGAATCGCGAGACCAGTTGTGGCCGAGCCGGAGCGGCCGGCGGGGACCCGTGCAACCTGACCCACCCGGCCGCCGGCTCGTACCCGAACTCGTCGGCACCGTCGTCAGGAATCGGAAATGCTCACGTTGGACGAGGCCGTCGAAGCGGCCCGGGTCCGCCTCGGTCAGGCGTTCGCCTCGGAGCCGTGGACGATCGTGCTGCTGCCGGAGCTCACCCAGGAGCACGAGCTGGCCTGGATCGTCCGGTACACGACCCGGGAGGGCACCGACGCCGGGGACCCCGTGGTGGGTCCGTTCAACCCCCTGGTGATCGTGGCCAAGGACGGCTCCCGGGTGGACTTCCCGCCGACGCACCTGCCTCTCGACGAGTACCTCGCCCACGTGCGCCACGGCGGCTGGGAGCGGGCCGGCACGGCGAAGACCTCCAAGGCCGAGCCGTGGCAGACCGCGCTGGAGTGGCTGCTGTCCACCTACGACGGGCTCGTCGAGCCGGCGGGCATCGAGCCGGTCGCCGAGGACGCCGGGACCTGGCCGTTCGCCTGCCGGACCACCGAGCAGCCGGGCCATCCGCGCACGCCCATGCTCGCGGCGTCGCTCGTGGTGCCCAAGGACTACGGGGAGCCCTTCCACCCCGCCTCGAACGACCCGTGGGGCGACGCGTCGGCGTACACCCGCGATCCGGTCGAGCGCGACCCGCAGGCGCA
This sequence comes from Streptomyces sp. NC-S4, assembly GCF_054353315.1. Classification (NCBI taxonomy): domain Bacteria; kingdom Bacillati; phylum Actinomycetota; class Actinomycetes; order Kitasatosporales; family Streptomycetaceae; genus Streptomyces; species Streptomyces sp. NC-S4. The sequence continues at coordinate 4,490,348 of NZ_CM135937.1, forward strand.
GGCGAGGCGGCTGAACGCACGCGGCTGTGTGGTCACGACGGCCGCCGCCATCGCGGGCGGCCCCTCGTCGCCGCTGCCGTGGCAGCCCGCGCACGAGGCGCCCGGCTGGTGGGAGCTGCTGTTGCGCCGCTGCTTCCCCGCCGCGCACGAGATCCGGTGCGCGAGCTGGGACGAGGTGGTCGCGCGGGCCCAGGAGACCGGACCGGACACCCAGGGCGTGGTGTGGGTCCGTCGCGCCATCGGCGGCACCGAGGTCAGCGGACACCTGCTCTACGCGCACAACAACGGTCGGGTGGTGTTCCTGGACGGGATGACCGGCGGGCCGGCACGGCTGGACCGGGTCGCCGTGCTGGAGCTCGTCTTCGCCCGCGTCGCGGGCCGGCCGGGACCGTGACGACCGGCCCCGGCAGGTGCGGGGACGGGGCACCGGTCGACTTTCGTCGTGCGGGGCGCGACGAAAGAGGGCGGCCGGTCCGCGGCGCTGGTGTCTAGGGTCGGGCGCGTGGATGTGAAGGCGAAGACACGGGCCGGCTGGGACTGGCTGAAGGGCCCGGAGCAGTGGACCCGGCGGACGCTGGCGGGGGACCTGGCGCTCGGCGGCGTACTGGCCATACTCGGCCTGGGCCTCGAGGAGGTCAGCAACGCCTCCGGGCGGCGCATGCTGCTCGGCGCCGTGGTCGTGCTGCTGCTGACGCTGCTGCGCCGCAGGCTGCCGGCCAGCACGCTGGTGTTCGCCTCGGGCGTGGCCAACTTCCTGCCCGGGGCCTTCTTCGTCCTGCCCCTCCTGGGCTGGTCGGCCGGGCGGCGGATCGTCGGGGTGGGCCGGGCCCTGGCCGCCTTCACGCTTGCCTTCGTGGCGGCGATCGGCTGCGGCGTGATGGACCAGTGGGCGCAGATGCAGCCGCTGCTGCTGATCGTGTTCTCCACGCTGATGTTCCTGGCGACGACGGTGATGCCGGGTCTGGCCAGCCGGTACTGGTCGCAGCGCCGCACGCTGCTGCGCGCGCTCCAGGAACGCAACGGCCAGCTGCTGCGCGAGCGGGCCATGGTCGCCGGCCAGGCGAGGCTGCGCGAGCGCCAGCGCATCGCCCAGGACATGCACGACAGCCTGGGGCACCAACTGGCCCTGATCTCCGTGCACACCGGGGCACTGGAGGTGGATCCGCAGCTCACCGACCGTCAGCGCGAGGCGGTGGGGGTGCTGCGACAGGCCTCGGTGGCCGCGATGCACGAGCTGCGCGAGGTCGTCGGCATCCTGCGCGACGGGGTCGAGGCGCCCGCGCCCGTGGAGGAGGCCCAGCCCGCGGCGCGCGGGGTGGCCGGCATCGCGGGGGTCGTGGAGGCGGCGCGGGGCTCGGGCACCGATGTACGGCTGACCACGTCGGGGCAGCCGAGGCCGCTGGTCGCGGCCTGCGACCACGCCGCGTACCGGATCGTGCAGGAGGCCCTGACGAACGCCTACAAGCACGCTCCGGGGGCGTCGATCAAGGTGGAGCTGCGGTTCGAGGACGACTCGCTGGTGGTGGAGATCGCCAACGGGCCGTCGGCAGGTCCGGCCGCCGACGAGGTGGTCTCGGGCGGGCAGGGCCTGACGGGACTGCGCGAGCGGGCCCGGCTGGTCGGCGGGATGGTGCACGCGGGCCCCGCCGAGGGCGGTGGGTTCCGGGTGGCCGGGGTCCTTCCGTACGGGGCGGAGCCGGCCGGTGTGGTGGACGTGGCCGACGACTTCGGTCAGCAGGCGCACGCGTACGCGGGCGGTCCGCCGCCGGGACGCGGCGGTGAGCAGCCGATGGACTGGGGGGCGGTGGACCGGGAACTGGCCGTGCGCGTGTCCAGCCGTTCCGGCGGCGTCGCGGTGGGCTGCGGGATCGCGTTCGCGGCGGTGGTGCTGCTGGTGATCGTGTTCGGCGCCGGAGTGGTGCTGCTGCTCGACTCGGCCAGTGACGCGATGATCGACCGGGACGAGTTCGACGCCGTGCACGTGGGCGAGTCGGAGCAGTCCGTCCGCGACCGGCTGCCGACCGGGGAGAACTTCATGACCGCCGGGGCCGCCCGCAAGGGGCCGCCGAGGCCGGCGGGCTCGGAATGTCTGGCCCTGCTGGCCGAGAACCAGCCGAGCGCCGTGGGAACGGACCGGATCTTCCGGTTCTGCTTCCAGGACGGCAAGCTCGTGGAAAAGCAGGAGTACGAGGTCAAGCAGTAGGAGCACGGGGTGACAGCCGAAGTGATCAGAGTGGTGATCGCCGACGACGAGCCACTGATCCGGGCCGGGATCAGGATGATCCTGACCTCGGCACCGGACATCGAGGTCGTCGCGGAGGCGGCCAACGGCAGGGAGGCGGTGGACCTGGCCCGCTCGCACGGGCCCGAGGTGGTGCTGCTGGACATCCAGATGCCGGTGATGGACGGGCTGACGGCGCTGGGAGAACTGCGGCGGACCGTGCCCCAGGTGCGGGCGCTGATCCTGACCACCTTCGGAGAGAAGGAGAACGTGCTGCGGGCGCTGGGCGAGGGCGGCGCGGGCTTCCTGCTGAAGGACTCGGCGCCGGGCGAGCTGATCGGGGCGGTCCGGGCGGCCGCGGCCGGGGACGCCTACCTCTCGCCGGGGGCGACCCGGCACGTGGTGGACCAGCTGGCGTCCGGGAAGGCCGCCGTGCGCGGTGAGGCGGCCCGGCGCCGGGTGGCGGAGCTCAGCGAGCGGGAGCGCGGTGTGCTGGCGCTGCTGGGCGAGGGGCTGTCCAACGCGGAGGCGGGCCGGCGGCTGCACATGAGCGAGGCGACCGTGAAGACGTACGTCAGCCGGATCCTCGCGAAGCTGGACTGCGAGAACCGGGTGCAGGCGGCGCTGCTGGCCAGGGACGCCGGGCTGTAGATACGGTCAGCCCGTTCGAGAAAGAGATCACTGAAGTGAACGGGTGGGGGCGGCGTCGATGGCGGCGATGACGGGTCAGCGGATTCCGGATGTGGCGGGCTTCGCGCCGAGGGCGGCGGCCGGCTCGCCGAAGGAGGAGGGCAAGGCGCTGCGCGCCCGCGTGCCGAGGTCGGCGCACGCCGCCTTCACGGCACCGGCCGGGCGGCCGGACGCCGTGCGCGCGGTGGAGGAGTCCAACGCAGGGCGGGTCGCCGAGCTGACTCCGATACGGGTCGGCCGGATGGCCGCGAACCCCTTCGCGTTCCTGCGCGGGGCGGCCGGGCTGATGGCCCACGACCTGTCCGGCGGCCCGGTGACCGGCGTCGGCGCGCAGATCTGCGGTGACGCCCACGCGGCGAACTTCGGTCTTTACGGGGATGCCCGCGGGCGGCTCGTCATCGACCTCAACGACTTCGACGAGACCGTGTTCGGCCCGTGGGAATGGGACGTGAAGCGGCTGGCGGCCTCGCTGGTGCTGGCGGGCCGGGTGGCCGGCGCGGACGAGGACACCTGCCGGGCGGCCGCGCTCGACGCGGTCGGCGCCTACCGGCGCACCATGCGGCTCCTGTCCAAGCTGCCCGCGCTCGACGCGTGGAACGCCATCGCCGACGAGGAGCTGGTCTCGCACGCCGACGCCCGCGATCTGCTGGGCACGCTGGAGCGGGTCTCGGAGAAGGCCCGCAACAACACCTCCGCGCGGTTCGCGGCCAAGTCCACGGAGATAGGGCCGGACGGCGCCCGCCGCTTCGTCGACGCGCTGCCCGTGCTGCGCCGGGTCGGGGACGCGGAGGCGGCGGCCGTGGCCGCCTCGCTCGGTCCCTACCTGCAGACGCTCCAGGGCGACCGGCTGCCGCTGCTGGCCCGGTACGCGATCCAGGACGTGGCCTTCCGCGTGGTGGGCACCGGGAGCGTCGGCACCCGCTCGTACGTGGTCCTGCTGCTGGACCACCGCGGCGAGCCGCTGGTGCTCCAGGTGAAGGAGGCGCGGCCCTCGGTGCTGCTGCCGCACCTGACCGGGCTCGGCTTCGCCCCGGTGCCGGAGGAGCACGAGGGCCACCGGGTGGTGGCCGGGCAGAAGCGGATGCAGGTGGTCTCCGACATCATGCTGGGCTGGACCACGGTGGAGGGCCGGCCCTTCCAGGTGCGCCAGTTCCGCAACCGCAAGGGCAGCGTGGATCCGGCGGCGCTGGCCGCCCCGCAGATCGACGACTACGGGCGGATGACCGGCGCCCTGCTGGCCCGGGCGCACGCGCACAGCGTCGACCCGCGGCTGCTGGCCGGGTACTGCGGCAAGAACGACGAGCTGGACGAGGCGATGGCCGCCTTCGCCGTGGCCTACGCCGACCGGACCGAGGCCGATCACGCCGACCTGGTGGCGGCGGTGCGGTCCGGCCGGATCGCGGCGGAGACCGGCGTCTGAGCGGTCCGGCGGCAGCGTCGCCGGGCCCCGTCGCCGCGGGCGGTGTTTCACGTGAAACACCGCCCGCGCGGACGGGCCGTAGGCTGGCCGGGTGAGCGAGCAGACCGAGCAGCCTGAGCAGACAGTCCCCGGTGATCCCGGTGACTCCTCCGTCACCGGTGAGGAGCGCCCGGAGGCGCGCCTGGAGCGGGCCGTGCGGGCCGCCGAGCAGGCGCTGATCGAGTTCGAGATCGCGGTGGAGACCTTCCGGGTGGAGGTGGAGAACTTCTCCCGCCTGCACCACCAGAAGCTCGGCCCCATGTACACGCGGCTCGACGAACTGGACGCCCTGATCGCCGAGGCGAGGGCGTCCCGCAGCGGGGATCCCGAGGACCTGCGACGGGCGCAGGAAGCGCGCTCGCTGGTCATGCCGATGCCCGGGGTGGAAGAGCTGTTCCACGACTGGCTGGGCTCCGACGGGATCTCCGACGACGCCTCCGCGATGCTGACAGACCGGCCCGTGCGGCCGCCGGAGCGGGTGCGGCCCTCGGAGGAGGTGCGCCGCCTCTACCGCGAGCTGGTCCGGCAGGCCCACCCCGACCTCGCCCAGGAGGAGGGCGAGCGGGAGCGGCGCGACGCGTTCATCGCGCGGGTCAACGCGGCGTACGGGCGTGGCGACGAGGGGCTGCTGCGGGAGCTGGCCGAGGAGTGGGCGGCCGGACCGGCGCCCGAGACGGCGGTACCGGGCGAGAGCGACGAGCTGTACGCCCGGCTGGAGTGGCTGGCCCGCCGCAAGGAACTGCTGTCGCTCGTCGCCAAGGAGCTGGAGGAGAGCGCGATCGGGTCGATGCTGCGGATGGCGCCCGAGGACCCCGACCGGCTGCTGGAGGAGATCGCGGAGCAGCTGCTCGCGCAGGTCTCCGAGCGCGAGGCGGAGCTGGCGGCGGAGCTCGCCGCCGAGTGAGCCCGGTCCGCCCGTACCGGGTGGTCGGATAGGTTGGCAGCAGATTCGTGAAGAGAGAAGGCGACAGCTATGAACTTCGGGCCGCTCCCCTCGGTGGATGCCACCGCGGTGCCCTCCGAAGGCTTTGTCCTCGACGTCCGTGAGGACGACGAATGGGCGGCCGGCCACGTCGAGGGTGCTCTGCACATCCCGATGAGCGACTTCGTGGCCCGCTTCGGCGAGCTGACCGAGGCCGTCGAGGACGGCCGCCGGGTGTACGTGATGTGCCGCGTCGGCGGGCGTTCCGCGCAGGTCACCCAGTACCTGGTGCGCCAGGAGATCGACGCGGTGAACGTCGACGGCGGGATGCAGGCCTGGGACGGTGCCGGGCGCCCGATGGTGACGGACAACGGGAACCCGGCCTTCGTCCTCTGACGAGGGGCCGGCTCAGGCGAGGGGGTGGGCGGCCAGCAGGTCGCCCAGGGCCTCCTCGTGCGCGGCGGCCGGGCCCAGCTGGAGCTCCAGCTGCTTGGCCCAGGCGTGGTAGCGGTGCAGCGGGTAGTCGGTGTCGGCGCCGAAGCCGCCGTGCAGGTGCTGGGCGGTCTGCACGACCCGGCGTACGCCCTCCGAGGCCCAGATCTTGGCGACGGCGACATCGCCCGAGCTCGGCAGGGGACCACCGGCGCCGCCGGTCGCGGCATCGAGCCGCCAGGCGGCCTGCCACAGGGTGACCTCCATGGCGCGCAGGTCGATGTACCGGTCGGCGGCCTGGACGGCGACGGCCTGGAAGGTGGCCACCGGGAAGCCGAACTGTTCGCGCTTGCCCGTGTACCCGCTGGTCATGGTGAGGACGTTCTCGCCGAGTCCGAGCGCCAGCGCGCAGGTCCCGATGGCGAGGAGCTGGCGCAGCCGCTCCCATGCTCCCGGGGTCTCGATGAGGTGCGTCCCGGCCACCCGTACGCCGTCGAGGGCGAGTTCGGCGAGCCGCTCCCCGTTCGTGGAGACCTGTTCGGCGAGCGCCAGGCCTTCGGCGCCCCGCGGGACGAGCGCGAGGACGGCGTCGCCCTCGCCGGTGTGCGCGGGTACGGCGATCCAGTCCGCGCCGTGCGCCCAGGGGACCGCGGTCTGCGTGCCCTCCAGGATCCACGCGTCGCCCTCGCGGCGTGCGACGACCGCGAGTTCGGCGGGGTCGTGGCCGGAGCGGCCGTGGGCGGCGGCGGTGAGCACGAGCGTGCCGCGCCCCGCGCCGGGCAGCAGGGCGGAGGCCAGTTCGGGACTGCCGTGGGCCTGTACGGCCATGGCGGTGGCGCAGTGCTCCAGCAGCGGGACCCGTGCCAGCACCCTGGCCGCCTCGCGCAGCACCAGGCACAGGGCGACGGCGTCCAGGCCCGCTCCCCCGTGTTCCTCGGCGAGGACCAGGCTCAGCAGATCTGATTGGGCGAGCTTGGCCCACAGCGGGCGGTCGAAGTCGTCGGCGACGGCTCCCGGGGTCAGCGCGGGGCTGGGCACGCCGTCGGGCGCGACATCCGCGAAGACGGCCCTGGCCGCCTCGACGGCGGCCTGCTGCTCCTCGGTGAAGGTGAAGTCCACTGCCTGTCCTCCCGCACGGTCGGGTCCGACGGTGTCACGTCTGACGGTGCGTCAAGATAGAACAGGTTCTTGAAAATGGACAGGCCCCTGTCCGGGGACAGGGGCCTGACAGAAGGGACACCGTTCCGCTCAGCGGTCGAAGTCGATCTCCACTTCCTCCGTGACCGGGTGCGACTGGCAGGCCAGGACGAATCCGGCCTCCGTCTCCTCGGCCTCCAGCGCGAAGTTGCGCTCCATCCGGACCTCGCCCGAGACCACGAACGCCCGGCAGGTACCGCAGACGCCGCCCTTGCAGGCGTACGGGGCGTCCGCGCGGTTGCGGAGCACCGCGTCCAGCAACGACTCGCCGTCCTGGACCGGCCAGGTGCCCGAACGGCCGTCGAGCCGTGCGGTCACCCGCCCGTGCGCGGGGGCCGCGGCACCCGCGGGGCGGGCCGCCGGAGCGGTGTCCTCGACGTGGAAGATCTCCTCGTGCACGCGGGTCCGGGCGACGCCGAGCGCGCCCAGGGCCCGCTCCGCGCCCTGCACCAGGCCGTACGGGCCGCACAGGAACCAGCCCGTCACCTCCGCCACCGGCAGCAGCGCGGGCAGCAGGGCCGCCAGCCGCTCCTCGTCCAGCCGCCCGGAGGGCAGCCCGGACTCCTGCTCCTCCCGGGAGAGGACCGTCACCAGCTGGAACCGCGCCGGGTACCGGTCCTTGAGGTCGGCGACCTCCTCCAGGAACATCGTCGAGGCCGCCGTACGGTCGCTGCGCACGAGGCAGAAGCGCGCGTCGGGCCGGGCGGCCAGCAGGCTCGCCGCGATCGACAGCACGGGCGTGATGCCACTGCCGCCGACGATCGCCGCGTAGTGCCCCGAGGCTGGGGCGGCGGCGGGCTCCAGCACGAAGCGCCCGGCCGGGACCATGACCTCCAGGACGTCCCCGGCGGCGATCTCCTTGTGGGCGAAGGTGGAGAACTCGCCGCCCTCCACCAGCCGCACCCCGACCCGCAGCCGCTCCGGGCCCGGGCCGTCCGCGGACGGCGCCGGGGAGCAGATCGAGTAGGTGCGGCGGACCTCGGTGCCGCCCTCGGGCGCGGTGCGGCGCAGCGTCAGGTGCTGGCCCGGGGCGTGCCGGTAGTCCTCGCGCAGCTCCTCGGGAACCCGCAGGGTCAGTGCGACCGAGTCGTCGGTGAGCCGGTCGACAGCCGCCACCGTCAGCGGGTGGAACGCGCCGTGGCGGGGGGCGGCCATCTAGAGCTCCTTGAAGTGGTCGAACGGTTCGCGGCAGGCGGTGCAGCGGCGCAGCGCCTTGCATGCGGTGGAGGAGAAGCGGCTGAGCAGCTCGGTGTCGGTCGATCCGCAGTTCGGGCAGCGGACCGACAGGGTCAGCGGGACCGGTCCGCCGGCCGCGTGCGGCCGGGGCGGGGCGATGCCGAACTCGGCGAGCTTGCGGCGGCCCTCGGCGCTGATGTCGTCGGTCGACCAGGCGGGGGCCAGCACGGTGGTCACCCGCACCTGCGGGATGCCGTGGCCGGTGAGGGCCCGCTCGATGTCGGCGGACATGGCCTCGATGGCAGGGCAGCCGGTGTACGTCGGCGTCAGGGTGACCTCGGCGTGGCCGTCCTCGTGCATCCGGACCCCGCGCACGACACCGAGCTCACCGAGGGTGAGCACGGGCAGCTCCGGGTCCGGGACGGAGCCGGCCAGCGCGGCCAGTTCCGCTTCCAGGCGGGTCGTTCCGGCGTCGGCGGTCACCATGAGGCCCCCGGGTGGCTGCGGTGCAGGTGCTGCATCTCGGCGAGCATCCGGCCGAAGGACTCGGTGTGCAGGCCCTGGCGTCCGGCCCCGGCCGCCCAGGCGCCGGTGCGCGGTCCCTGGGGCAGGTCGAGGCCGGCCTGGTCCAGTACGCCGGTCAGCGCGGTCAGCCAGCGCTCCTCCAGGGCGGCCGGGTCCGGGCCGTCGAGGCCGTCGACCGGCTGGAACATCTCGCCGGTGTACTTCCACAGCGCGTCGAGGGCGGCCCGCATGCGGCTGCGGCTCTCCTCGGTGCCGTCCCCGAGCCGCAGGGTCCACTGCTCGGCGTGGTCGCGGTGGTACGCGGTCTCCTTGACGGCCTTGGCCGCCAGCGCCGCGAACGGGCCGTCCCCGCGGGCGAGCTCCCCGTAGACCTCGTGCTGGTAGAGGGAGAAGTAGAGCTGGCGGGCGATGGTGTGGGCGAAGTCGCCGTTCGGCTGCTCGACCAGCTGGAGGTTGCGGAAGGACCGCTCCTCGCGCAGGTACGCCAGCTCGTCCTCGTCGCCGGCCATGGACAGCAGGATCCGGGCCTGGCCGAGCAGGTCGAGGGCGATGTTGGCGAGGGCGACCTCCTCCTCCAGCACGGGGGCGTGTCCGGCCCATTCGCCGAGGCGGTGGGAGAGGATCAGCGCGTCGTCGCCGAGCGCGAGTGCCGCCGCGGCGTCGGCGCCGGTGAGGCGCGTGGTGTCGGTGCTGGTCACAGGTGGCTCACCCCCTCCGGGATGTCGTAGAAGGTGGGGTGCCGGTACGGCTTGTCGGCGGACGGCGCGAAGAAGGGGTCCCGCTCGTCCGGCGAGGAGGCGGTGATCTCGGTGGAGGGCACCACCCAGATCGAGATCCCCTCGTTGCGCCGGGTGTAGAGATCGCGGGCGTTGCGCAGGGCCATCTCCGCGTCGGGGGCGTGCAGGCTGCCCGCGTGCGTGTGCGAGAGGCCGCGGCGCGAGCGCACGAAGACCTCCCACAGGGGCCAGTTCTGCGTCATACCCGTGCCTCCTCGTTCTGTCCGGCGTGCTTCGCCGCTTGCTGTGCCACCTGCTGTGCCGTTTTCTTGCGCGCGTACGCGGCGGCCGCGTCGCGCACCCAGGCGCCGTCCTCGTGTGCCTTGCGCCGCTGGCCGATCCGCTGCTCGTTGCAGGGGCCGTTGCCCTTGAGCACGTTCCAGAACTCGGCCCAGTCGATGGCGCCGAAGTCGTGGTGGCCGCGCTCCTCGTTCCACTTGAGGTCCGGGTCGGGCAGGGTCAGGCCGAGGGACTCGGCCTGCGGGACGGCGATGTCCACGAACCGCTGGCGCAGCTCGTCGTTCGAGTGCCGCTTGATGCGCCAGGCCATCGACTGGGCCGAGTGCGCCGACTCGTCGTCGGGCGGGCCGAACATCATCAGCGACGGCCACCACCACCGGTCCACCGCGTCCTGGGCCATCGCGTGCTGGGCCTCGGTGCCCTGCGAGAGGGCGAGGAGCAGCTCGTACCCCTGGCGCTGGTGGAAGGACTCCTCCTTGCAGATCCGGACCATGGCGCGCGCGTAGGGCCCGTAGGAGCAGCGGCAGATCGGCACCTGGTTGGTGATCGCCGCGCCGTCCACGAGCCAGCCGATGGCGCCGACGTCCGCCCAGGTCAGGGTCGGGTAGTTGAAGATCGAGGAGTACTTCTGCTTGCCCGAGTGGAGCTTGTCGAGCAGTTCGTCGCGGCTGGTGCCGAGGGTTTCGGCCGCGCTGTAGAGGTACAGCCCGTGGCCGGCCTCGTCCTGGACCTTGGCCATCAGGATCGCCTTGCGGCGCAGCGAGGGCGCGCGGGTGATCCAGTTGGCCTCGGGCTGCATTCCGATGATCTCGGAATGGGCGTGCTGGGCCATCTGGCGCACCAGGGAGGCGCGGTACTCGTCCGGCATCCAGTCGCGCGGTTCCACGCGCTCGTCGGCCGCCACGGCCGCGTCGAATGCCGCCGCGAGCTGTGCGCCCAGGTCAGCAGTCATGCCTGTCCCGTCCGTCCTGTCTGTCCCGAGAGCCGTGTCCGGCCCCGTCTCCGGGGTCACTGCCACCATTCCGGCCCCCTGCCAGAGTCCGCTGTCCGCCCGACCGACCGATCGTTCGGTTCATTCGCTTCAATGGTGAGACGGAGGCCCGTAGGGTGTCAACCTCTGAGGTCAACCCTGTGGATGCCGGACGATCGGGTGGGGATGGATTCGAACGAGCACGAGCCCGCCGAAGGGGCCGCTCCGCCACCTCCGCGGACGCCCGGAATCGCCGGTCTCTCCGCCCCGTACCGGGTCGTGACCGCCCTGGCCCTGGGGGTGATCGCGGTGGCCGCGTGCACGCACCTCGCGCTCGTCTTCCTGCACGTGGCCCCGAGCAACACCCTCAGCAAGCAGCACGCGGAAACGATCGACTGGTGGGTCTACCCCGAGTTCGAACAGAACTGGAAGCTGTTCGCCCCGAACCCGCTGCAGCAGAACATCGCCGTGGAGGTGCGCGCGGAGTTCAGGGCGGGCGACGGCGAGCTGGTCACCACTCCCTGGCGCGACCTGAGCGCTGAGGACGGCGCGGCCATCCGGCACAGCCTGCTGCCGAGCCACACCCGGCAGAACGAGCTCCGCCGGGCCTGGGACTTCTTCACCGGCTCCCACGACGAGGACAACAAGCCGAACGGCGAGCGCGGGCAGCTGTCCGAGGAGTACCTCCGGCGAATCGCGCTGTACCGGCTCGCCCCCGAGCTGCCGGGCGGAACCATCCTGCGGATCCAGCTGCGCTCGGCGACCACGGCGGTGCCCGCGCCGCAGTGGAGCACCGAGACCACCGACACCCAGACCTACTACCGGGAGCTGCCGTGGTGGACGGTGTGAGGCGCGCCCGCGAGACGGCGGCCCGGGCGGCCGCGCGGGTCACCGGGCAGGCGCTGGGCCCGTACCAGAGCGCCGTGGTCCGCATCGGCTTCGCCGCGACCTGGCTCTTCTTCCTGCTGCGGGAATTCCCGAACCGCGCCGAGCTGTACGGACCGGACGGACCGTGGAGCTGGCACCTCGCGGAGCGGCTGATCGAGTCCAACCACGCCTTCACGGTGCTGATGTGGTCGGACTCGGCGCTGTGGTTCGAGCTCGTCTACGCGGTGTCTGTACTGGCGAGCGCGGGGCTGATGCTGGGCTGGCGGACGAGGGCGACGTCCGTGGTCTTCATGGTCGGCGTGCTGTCGCTGCAGAACCGCAGCGTGTTCATGGGCGACGGCGGGGACAACGTCATCCACCTGATGGCGATCTACCTGGTGCTGACCCGGTGCGCGCAGGTCTGGTCGCTGGACGCGCGCAGGGCCCGTACGCGCGGCTCGGCGACGGCCGGCGCGGCCGGGCCGGTGCTGTGGGGCGTGCTGGGCGCGGTGTTCGCCTTCGGTGCGGTGACCGGCGGGTTCGGCCACGGCTGGCTGGCGGCGTTCGCGGCCGTGTGGGTGGCCTGCGGGCTGTGGTGGCTGGTCGACCGCCACGAGCCGGAGGGCGAGGGGCGGGCGGTCCTGGACGTCCTGGCCAACCTGCTGCACAACGCGGGCATGCTGGTGATCATGGCGGAGGTCTGCCTGATCTACGCGACGGCGGGCTGGTACAAGATCCAGGGTTCCCGGTGGCAGGACGGGACGGCCCTGTACTACCCGCTGGGGCTGGACTACTTCAGCCCGTGGCCGGCGCTGTCGGCGCTGGTGGCGGGGAGCGGGACGCTGGTGATGCTGCTGTCGTACGGGACGGTGGTGGTGCAGGTCGCGTTCCCGTTCACGCTGTTCAACCGGCGGATCAAGAACGTCCTGCTGGCGTTGATGATGCTGGAGCACGCGGGGATCGCGGTGCTGCTGGGGCTGCCGTTCTTCTCCATGGCGATGATTGCCGCGGACGCGGTGTTCCTGCCGACCGGGTTCCTGGTGTGGCTGGGGGCGCGGGTCGCCGTGCGGAGCTCGCGGGCGCGGGCGGTGGAGCCGGTGGCGGATACCGCCGAGCCGGTGCCTGTGCCAGGGCCGCGCTGACGGCTCGCTGCGGCGCTGGTTTCCCGGGACTCCGCCCCGGCCCCCGCGCCTCGCCCACCTGGTGCCGTCGGGAGGTGCTCCCTGGCGGGACTGGGCCGTGATGCGAGGTCCGCCCCCGCCGGCGTTCGAGGCGCGGGACCGGGCAGGGCCCGGGCAACGGCGGAAGGGCCGGGCGGCTCCCCGGACCCGCGCGGCGGACGGCGTCCGGGCGGACCGTAGGGTCGGGGTATGGACGACACGGTGCGGGAATGGCGGGAGGCCGAGCGGGCGGGGGATCTCGTGCTGCTCGACGGGTTCCACGCGCTGAAGCACGCCCTGCGCTTCGGGGCCGACGTGCGGATGGTCATCGCCGAGGATCCCGCCGCCGTACGGGTGCTGGCCCGGGAGCTGGCTCCGGACGTCGAGGCCGACGTGGTTCGGCTGGTGCGGCCGGCCGCGCTCAAGCAGCTGCTGCCGCGCGTGCACCCCACCGGGGTCGCGGCCCTCGCGGTACGGCCCGACCGGGCCGCCGGGATCGCCGGGCTGGGTCGGATGCCCCGGCCGGCGCCGGTCGTCGTCCTCGACAACCCCCGCAATCTGGGCAACGTCGGAGCCGTCGTCCGGCTCGCCGCCGGCTTCGGCGCCACCGGCGTCGTCACCCGCGGCGACCTCGACCCCTGGCACCCGAACGTGGTCCGGGCCGGGGCCGGGCTGCACTACGCCACCACCGTCGAGCGCCTCGCCCTGGACGAGCTGCCGCCCGGGCCGCTCTACGCGCTCGACCCCGAGGGCGCGGACATCCGCGCCCTCACCCTCCCGGACGACGCCCTGCTCGCCTTCGGCTCGGAGCGCCACGGGATCTCACCGGAGCTGCGCGCCCGGGCGGACCACCTCGTCTCCCTGCCGATGCGCCCCCAGGTCTCCAGCTACAACCTCGCCACCAGCGTGGCCATGACCCTCTTCCACTGGGGCGGCCCCCCGTCCCGCGAACAGGGCGGCGAGGACTCCTAGGGCTCCCCCGGCCAGGATCGCGGCGGCCGCGCCGAGCGTCGCCCCGTCCGGGTGGACCAGCGCCTGGCCGCGCAGCGCCTGCCAGGTCAGCAGGGCGAGTACCGCCGCGTGCACCCCGGCCGCGACCAGCGTCAGCCGCAGCCGCACCCGCTCCCCGCGCAGCAGGGTGAAGCGGCCGGCGAGGGCGGCCAGGACGAGGACGAACAGCGGCAGCAGCTGGAGCGCGTGCATGCCGAAGAAGTGCGGGATGCGCAGGTCCCCGCCGGTCGTCGACCAGCCGGTGAGCGGCATGGCGGGGCCGCCGTCCGGCACTCCCACGGTGTGCGCGCCCACCACGGGTACGCCCTCGACCGCGAGCTGCGCCTCGGTGGGCACGGACATCAGGAAGCCGAGTCCGGCGCCGGTGAGGGCGAGGACGGTGGCCGCCCGGATCGCCCAGGTGGTGGCCCGGTCGACCACGCGGGTGCGGAAGAGCAGTACGGCGATGACGAGCGTGGCCGTCCACAGCACGACGACGGTGTTGCCCATCGCGCTGTAGATCTGCTCGTCGATGGGCGTCCGCTGGTTGAAGTGGCTCTGCCGGCCGCGGATCACCTGACCTGTGATCAGGACCATCTCCACCAGGCCGGTCGCGACGACGACCGTCCCGGCCCACCAGGCGGTCCTGCGCAGGCCCGGACGGGCCGCGACCGCCAGCGAGATCATCCAGGCGAGGCTGAGGGAGTAACCGGCGAACGAGACGGCGAACTTGAAGGGCTTGGCCCAGATCGGCGCGCCCACCAGCATCCGGTCGTCGACGGCGAGGCCCACGGCCGAGCCGACGGCCCAGACCGCCATCATGGCGGCGAAGAGGGTCAGTGGACGGTGCCAAGTTCGTAACGCGGACAACACGGACATGGGCCCCCCTAGCAATGGATAGCGACGCTCGCCACTATCTGATAGTTGCACTATCTATGATGGGCGGGGAACGGGGCAAGAAGAATCGAGTGAACAGACCATGCGCATCGGAGAGCTGAGCCGCCGTACCGGGGTCCCGGTACCGACGATCAAGTACTACGTACGGGAGGGCCTGCTCCCGCCGGGCGAGCTGAGCAGCCCCAATCAGGCGAGCTACGACGACGGGCACGAGCGGCGGCTGCGACTGGTCCGGGCCCTGCTGGAGGTCGGCGGGCTGTCGGTGGCGGCCATCGGGGACGTCCTGGCGGCCATCGACGACAAGGAGCGGCCGGTGCACGAACTGCTCGGCACCGCCGCCCACCGGCTGGTTCCCGAGTACGGCGACGGCGGCCCCCGGGACGGCGCCGAGCGGGTGCTGGCCCGGGAGCGGGTGGCGCGGCTGATCGAGGAGCGCGGCTGGCGCGTGCCCGCCGATCACCCGGCCGCCGAGGCGCTGGAGGCGGCCCTGGCCTCGCTCGGGCGGGTGGGTCACGGCTCCTTCGCCGAAGTGCTCGACGAGTACGCCGGGGCGGCGGAGCGGGTGGGCCGGGCGGACCTGGACTACACCGCTCGCCGGGTGGACCGCGAGGGCCTGATCGAGGCGGTGGTCGTGGGCACGGTGGTGGGCGACGCGATGCTCGCGGCGCTGCGCAGGATGGCCCAGGCGGACGCCTCAGCCCGCATCTTCGCTCAGGAGCCGCCCCGGTCGCCGGGGCTGCCGCAGTAGTGGGGGAGGCCGCGGCGCCCCGGTCCACCCGGACCGGGGCGCCGCGTCACGCACTCACGCCTGGCGGCGGACCTCCACCACCCGGAAGCGGTTCGCGACGAAGGCGCCGTCGCACAGGGCCGCGTTGGCCGCAGGGTTGCCGCCGGAGCCGTGGAAGTCCGAGAACGCGGCGGTCTGGTTGACGAACACCCCGCCGGTCAGGTTCAGGGAGAGCTGCGCGGACTCCTCCAGGCAGACCTCCTCGACGGCCCGCTCGGTGTCGGGGGACGTGGTGTACGCGCCCACGGTCATGGCGCCCTTCTCCCGCACCGTGCGGCGCAGGAGGTCCAGGGCGTCGGCGGTGGTGTCCACGGCCACCGCGAAGGAGACCGGGCCGAAGCACTCGGAGAGGTACGGCGCCTCGGGGTCCGCCTTGGCGGCGTCCAGCTTGACCATGACGGGGGTGCGGACCACCGCGTCCGGGAACTCGGGGTTCACGACCTCCCGGGAGGCCAGCGCGACCTCGCCCAGGGCGGTCGCGGCCTCCAGCCGGGCCTTGACGTCCGGGTTGACCAGGGCGCCGAGCAGCGCGTTGGCCCGGGCGTCGTCGCCCAGCAGGCCGCCGACCGAGGCCGCGAGGTCGGCGACGACCTCGTCGTAGGTCTTGTGGCCGGCGTCCGTCGCGATGCCGTCGCGCGGGATCAGCAGGTTCTGCGGGGTGGTGCACATCTGGCCGCTGTACAGGGACAGCGAGAACGCCAGGTTGGACAGCATGCCCTTGTAGTTGTCGGTGGAGTCCAGGACGACGGTGTTGACGCCTGCCTTCTCCGTGTAGACCTGCGCCTGGCGGGCGTTGGCCTCCAGCCAGTCGCCGAACTCCGTGGACCCGGTGTAGTCGATCAGCTTGATCTCGGGGCGGACCGCGAGGGTCTTGGCGATGCCCTCGCCCGGGCGCTCGACCGCGAGCGCCACCAGGTTCGGGTCGAAGCCCGCCTCGGCCAGGACCTCCCGCGCGACCTGGACGGTCAGCGCGAGCGGCAGCACGGCCCGCGGGTGCGGCTTGACCAGCACCGCGTTGCCGGTGGCGAGGGAGGCGAACAGGCCGGGGTAGCCGTTCCAGGTCGGGAAGGTGTTGCAGCCGATCATGAGCGCGATACCGCGCGGGACGGCCGTGAAGGTCTTGCCGAGCTCCAGCGGGTCCTTCTTGCCCTGCGGCTTCGACCAGTCCGCCTGGCCCGGGACCCGGGTCTGCTCCTCGTACGCGTAGGCCACGGCCTCCAGGCCACGGTCCTGCGCGTGCGGTCCGCCGGCCTGGAACGCCATCATGAAGGCCTGGCCGCTGGTGTGCATGACGGCGTGCGCGAACTCGTGGGTCCGGGCCGAGATGCGGGCCAGGATCTCGATGCAGACCAGCGCGCGCGCCTCGGGTCCCGCGTCGCGCCAGGCAGCCATGCCGGCCTTCATCGCGGGCAGCAGCACGTCCGGGTCCACGTGGGGGTACTCGACACCCAGCTCCGGGCCGAACGGGGACACCTCGGCGCCCGTCCAGCCGTCGGTGCCGGGCTGGCCCAGGTCCAGCCGCGTGCCGCGCAGGGCCTCGAAGGCGGCGAGCCCGTCGGCGGGCGCGGTCTCGCCGTACGCCTTGGGGTGTTCGGGATGCGGGGACCAGTAGGCACGGCTGCGGATCGCCGACAGGGCCTGGTCCAGGGTGGGCCGGTGCTTGGCGGACAGCTGGGGGACGGTGAGCTCGGCGGCCATCAGGGACCAACTCCTCGTTGAGCCGGGCGAAGGAGAGCAGACTGGAGTTAGAGTAACCGAACGATCGGTCGGGACAAGAGGGCCCGGCGGACCTGTGGACAAGTGTGTGCGGGAGGATGCAGGGCATGACAGCAATCGAGCGGTCCCGCACTGTGGCGGTCGTCGGCGCCGGCACCATGGGACAGGGCATCGCCCAGGTCGCCCTTCTCGCAGGTCACCGCGTGCTGATCTACGACATCAATGCCGCGCTCGCCGCCGACGGCGTCGGTATCGTCCAGGACCGGGTCGACCGGATGGCCGCCAAGGGCCGCCTCGACCGCGCCGAGGCCGAGGAGGCGATCGGCCGGATCGCGTCGGCCGGCGAACTCGCGGACCTGGCCGGAGCCGCCCTCGTCATCGAGGCGGTGGTCGAGAACGTCACCGTGAAGCAGACGCTCTTCGCCGCCCTCGAAGAGGTGGTCGCGCCGGACGCCCTGCTGGCCACCAACACCTCCTCCCTCTCGGTCACCGAGCTCGCCGCCTCTCTCGCGCACCCCGGCCGCTTCCTCGGCCTGCACTTCTTCAACCCGGCCCCGCTGCTCCCGCTCGTCGAGGTGGTCAGCGGCTTCGCCACCGACCCGGCCGCCGCCGAGCGCGCGTACCGCACCGTCCTCGGCTGGGGGAAGACGCCGGTCCGCTGCGCCGACACCCCCGGCTTCATCGTCAACCGGATCGCCCGTCCCTTCTACGCCGAGGCCTTCGCGGTGTACGAGGAGCGGGGCGCCGACCCGGCCACCATCGATGCCGTGCTCCGCGAGAGCGGCGGCTTCAAGATGGGCCCCTTCCAGCTGACCGACCTGATCGGCCAGGACGTCAACGAGGCCGTGACCCGCTCGGTGTGGGAGTCCTTCTTCCGCAGCCCGAAGTTCACCCCCTCCCTCGCCCAGCGCCGCCTCGTCCAGTCGGGCCGCCTCGGCCGCAAGACCGGACACGGCTGGTACCCGTACGGCCCGGACGCCGAGCCCGCGCTCCCGCACACCGCCGCGCCCGAGGAGGCCCCGGCGAAGGTCACCGTCGTCGGTGACCTCGGCCCCGCCGCCGACCTGGTGGACCTGCTGGAGGAGGCCGGGATCGCGGTCGCGGCCACCGCGCAGGGCGGCCCGTACATCCAGCTCCCCGGCGAGGGCCAGCTGGTCCTCGCGGACGGCAAGACCTCGGTGGAGTTCGCGGACGTCGTCTACTTCGACCTCGCCCTCGACTACCGGGGCGCCACCCGGATCGCGCTCTCCGCGAGCGCGGACACCAGCGAGCGCACCCTCGCCGAGGCGATCGGCCTCTTCCAGAAGCTGGGCAAGCAGGTCTCCGTGATCGGCGACGTCCCCGGCATGATCGTCGCGCGGACCGTCGCGATGCTGATCGACCTGACGGCCGACGCGGTCGCCCGCGGGGTCGCCACCGCCGAGGACATCGACACGGCGATGCGGCTGGGTGTCAACTACCCGCTGGGACCGTCCGAGTGGCACGACCGGATCGGCCGGGACTGGGCCTACGACCTGCTGCACAACCTCGACGAACGCGTCCCCGGAGGCCGTTACGCGCCCTCCCTCGCCCTGTTCAAACTGGGCTACGAGGACTCCGGCGAGGCCGACGACGAGGGCGACCGGGACGACACGGGGGAGAACGAATGACGACGGCCAAGCGGGACACCTACACCCCCGAGACGCTGCTCTCGGTCGCCGTCCAGGTCTTCAACGAGCGCGGCTACGACGGTACGTCGATGGAGCACCTCTCCAAGGCCGCGGGCATCTCGAAGTCCTCGATCTACCACCACGTCGCGGGCAAGGAGGAGCTGCTGCGGCGGGCCGTGAGCCGGGCCCTCGACGGGCTCTTCGGGATCCTGGAGGAGCCGGGCGCGGTACGCGGCCGGGCGGTCGAACGGGTCGAGTACGTCACGCGCCGCACGGTCGAGGTCCTCGTCGGCGAGCTGCCGTACGTGACGCTGCTGCTGCGGGTCCGCGGCAACACCCGCACCGAGCGCTGGGCGCTGGAGCGCCGCCGCGAGTTCGACCACCAGGTCGCGGACCTGCTGGGGGCCGCCGCGGCGGAGGGCGACCTGCGGGCCGACGTGGACATACGCCTCGCCACCCGGCTGCTCTTCGGCATGGTCAACTCCCTGGTCGAGTGGTACCGCCCGCACCCGGGCGCCGGCCACTCCCAGCTCGCCGACGCGGTGGTCCACCTCGCCTTCGACGGCCTGCGCACGACCCCCCACCCGCCGACCACCTGAGCCGCACCCCGGCCGACCGGGGTGCGAGCATGCCGCATGAGCACCTTCCTCCCCACCCTCACCGAGCGCCGCTCCCCCTGGGTCACCTTCAGCCGCGCCGACGACCCCTGGGTGGCGCGGTCGGAGGCCGACCTGCTCGCGCGGGACGGGCTGGTGCTGCGGATCGCCGGCGGCGAACTGGACACGGAGGCCTGCGTCTACCGGACCTTCGCCCGTGAGCTGGGCTTCATCGGCTACTTCGGCCACAACTGGGACGCGATGGTCGACTGCCTCGGCGACTGGCACGGCCCAGGGCACGGCAAGCAGGACGTCGCCGTGATCATCGACGCCGCCGACGGCCTGCTCGGCGCGGACTTCCTCGGGGTCTTCGTCTCCACCCTGGCCCGGGGCGCCTGGCGGGCCAACTTCATGGTCGACGCGGACGGGGACCCGGACGAATGGGCCGACCCCTTCGCCCTGCACTTCGTCCTCCTGCTGGACCGCACCGAGCCCGCCGCCTTCGCCGAAGGGGTCGTGTCCTGGGACGCGGACCTGCGCGAGGCGGTCGTCGACGGGCGGCTGCTCGTCACTCTGACGGACGTCGACTGGCCGGGCGGGGACCCCGTGTGGCCGCCGGCCGCCGGGCCCCTCGCGCCCGCGGCCCGCAGGCCGGCGTAGCGCTTTCGGCCCCGTGCGGCCCTACTCCTCGGAGATCGTCGGGCCGCCGCTGCCCGGGCCCGGGCCGGTGTCCAGGAGATCCGTTTCCTCGAACACCAGCAGGGTGCGCGTCGAGAGGACCTCCGGGATGGCCTGGAGCCGGGTCAGGACCAGCTCGCGAAGGGTCCGGTTGTCCGGGGTGTGCACCAGCAGCAGGACGTCGAAATCGCCGCTGACCAGCGCGATGTGCGCCGCGCCGGGGAGCTCGCGCAGCTGCTCGCGGACCGTGCGCCAGGAGTTCTGGACGATCTTCAGGGTGATGTAGGCGGACGCGCCCTGACCCGCGCGTTCGTGGTTGACGCGGGCCGTGAACCCGCGGATCACCCCGTCGTCGATGAGCCGATTGATCCGGGCGTAGGCGTTCGCCCGCGAGACGTGCACCTGCTCCGCCACCGACCGTATAGACGCGCGGCCGTCCGCCTGGAGCAGCCGCATGATCGACCGGTCGATCGGATCCAGGGGGCGGGGTGCGACGGGCGGGCCCGATGTGGCTCCCGGGGCGTTCCCCGGCGCGGCCGGTGCGGGACCCGTTCCGGCCATTTGTTCATCCGGCATTGCCCGATGCCTCCCTCTCCTGGACGTCCTGCATCCATCCCAGGGCCCCGGCGCCCGTTTGTCCACAGCCTGGAGCCGCCTGTAGCCAAATTGCGCGGACAACCGAACAATCGGTAGGTGAGGGGCCTCACACCCGGGGCACCCCCTGCCCGCTTCCCACGAGGAGGTGTACGCCGCCATGACGGTCCAAGAGCTGCCCGGTGCCGGTGCGTCCCACCGTTCCACCCAGCCGCCCGCCTGGAGCCCCCGCACGGATCCCGCGCCGCTGCTTCCGGACCCCGAGCCCTACCGGGTGCTGGGCACCGAGGCGGCGGACCGGCTCGACCCGGAGCTGATGCGCCGCTGCTACGCCGAGCTGGTGCGCGGCCGGCGCTACAACGCCCAGGCCACGGCGCTCACCAAGCAGGGCCGGCTCGCCGTGTACCCCTCCACCGTCGGACAGGAGGCCTGCGAGATCGCGGCCGCCCTGGTCCTGGAGGAGCAGGACTGGCTGTTCCCGAGCTACCGGGACACCCTGGCGGCCGTGGCGCGCGGACTGGACCCCGTACAGGCCCTGACCCTGCTGCGCGGCGACTGGCACACCGGGTACGACCCGCGCGAGCACCGCATAGCCCCGCTCTCGACCCCGCTCGCCACCCAGCTGCCGCACGCGGTGGGCCTGGCGCACGCGGCCCGGCTGCGCGGCGACGACGTCGTCGCCCTCGCCATGGTCGGCGACGGCGGCACCAGCGAGGGCGACTTCCACGAGGCGCTGAACTTCGCCGCCGTCTGGCAGGCCCCCGTGGTCTTCCTCGTGCAGAACAACGGCTTCGCGATCTCCGTTCCGCTCGCCAAGCAGACGGCCGCCCCGACCCTCGCCCACAAGGCCGTGGGGTACGGGATGCCCGGCCGGCTGGTCGACGGCAACGACATCGCCGCCATGCACGAGGTGCTGTCCGAGGCGGTCCGCCGGGCCCGGGCCGGTGGCGGCCCGACCCTGATCGAGGCCGTCACGTACCGCATGGAGGCCCACACCAACGCCGACGACGCGACCCGCTACCGCGGTGACGCCGAGGTCGAGGCCTGGAAGGCGCACGACCCGGTCGACCTGCTGGAGCGTGAGCTGACCGCCCGCGGGATCATCGACGAGGCGGCGATCCAGGCGGTGCGCGACGACGCCGAGGCGATGGCCGCGGCGCTCCGCGAGGGGATGAACGCGGACCCGGTGGTGGACCCGATGGACTTGTTCGCGCACGTGTACGCGGAGCAGACGGACCGGCTGCGGGAGCAGGCGGCCATGCTGCGCGCAGAGCTGGAAGCCGAGGACCAGGCGTGACGACGGTGGCGGCGAAGTCCGCGAAGTCGGGGGCCAAGCCCGCGACGATGGCGCAGGCCCTGACCCGGGCGATGCGCGACGCGATGGCCGAGGACCCGACGGTCCACGTGATGGGCGAGGACGTCGGGACGCTGGGCGGGGTCTTCCGGATCACGGACGGGCTCGCGAAGGAGTTCGGCGAGGAACGCTGCACGGACACCCCGCTCGCGGAGGCGGGAATCCTGGGCGCGGCGGTCGGCATGGCCATGTACGGGCTGCGGCCGGTGGTGGAGATGCAGTTCGACGCCTTCGCCTACCCGGCGTTCGAGCAGCTGATCTCGCACGTGGCGAAGATGCGCAACCGCACCCGCGGTGCGATGCCGCTGCCGATCACCATCCGGGTGCCCTACGGCGGCGGGATCGGCGGCGTCGAGCACCACTGCGACTCCTCCGAGGCGTACTACGTGGCCACGCCCGGCCTGCACGTGGTGACCCCGGCGACGGTCGAGGACGCGTACGGGCTGCTGCGCGCGTCGATCGCGAGCGACGACCCGGTGGTCTTCCTGGAGCCGAAGCGGCTCTACTGGTCGAAGGCCGACTGGCGGCCCGAGGCGCCGGCGGCCGTGCCGGGCATCGGGAAGGCACTGGTCCGGCGGACCGGCACGAGCGCGACCCTGATCACCTACGGGCCCTCCCTGCCGGTGTGCCTGGAGGCGGCCGAGGCGGCGCGCGAGGAGGGCTGGGACCTGGAGGTCGTGGACCTGCGCTCGCTGGTCCCCTTCGACGAGGACACGGTCGTGGAGTCCGTACGCCGCACCGGGCGCGCGGTGGTGGTCCACGAGGCCGGCGGCTTCGGCGGACCGGGCGCGGAGATCGCCGCCCGGGTCACCGAGCGGTGCTTCCACCACCTGGAGGCGCCGGTGCTGCGGGTGACGGGCTTCGACATCCCCTACCCGCCGCCGATGCTGGAGAAGCACCACCTGCCGGGTGTGGACCGGATCCTGGACACCGTGGCCCGCCTGCAGTGGGAGAACTGATGCCGCAGGTAATGGAATTCAAGCTTCCCGATCTCGGGGAGGGCCTGACCGAGGCCGAGATCGTCCGCTGGCTGGTCGCGGTGGGCGATGTCGTCGCCATCGACCAGCCGGTGGTCGAGGTCGAGACGGCCAAGGCGATGGTGGAAGTTCCGTGCCCCTACGGCGGTGTGGTCACCGCCCGCTTCGGGGAGGAGGGCACGGAACTTCCCGTCGGTGCACCGCTGATCACCGTGGCGGTGGGGGCGTCGTCGCTCCCCGAGGCCCCGGCCGCGCAGGCGGCCGAGGCCGAGGGCGCCGGCAACGTGCCCCGGCCGCTGATCGGTTACGGCGAGGACCACTCGCGCCCGGCGCGTCGGCGACGGGTGCGACCCGTCACCGCCGCGGTGTCGGCGCCGGTCGTCGCCGCTCCGGTGGCTCCGGTGGTTCCGGTCGCTCCGGTCGCTCCGGCCGCTGCGGCGGCTGTCGCCGGGCCGGTGCCCGTGATCTCGCCGCTGGTGCGCAAGCTGGCCAAGGACGGCGGGGTCGACCTGCGCGCGCTGACGGGGTCGGGACCCGAGGGGCTGATCCTGCGGGCCGACGTCGAGGCGGCGCTGGCCGCGCTGCGGGCCCCCGAACCGGCCCCGGTCGCCGCGGCGGCGCCCGCGGTGGCGGCACAGGGTGAGCGGATCCCGCTCAGGGGAGTGCGCGGGGCGGTGGCCGAGAAGCTGTCGCGCAGCCGCCGGGAGATCCCGGACGCCACCTGCTGGGTCGACGCCGACGCCACCGAGCTGATGGCCGCCCGCGCCGCGATGAACGCGGTCGGCGGACCCAAGATCTCGGTGCTCGCGCTGCTGGCCCGGATCTGCACGGCCGCCCTGGCCCGGTACCCGGAGCTCAACTCCACCGTGGACCTGGCGGCCAAGGAGATCGTCCGGCTCACGTCGGTCCACCTGGGCTTCGCCGCGCAGACCGAGCGGGGCCTGGTGGTCCCGGTGGTCCGGGACGCGCAGCACCGCAACCCGGAGTCCCTGTCGGCGGAGTTCGCCCGGCTGACCGAGCTGGCCCGGTCCGGGAAGCTGGCCCCGGCCGATCTGACCGGCGGCACCTTCACCCTGAACAACTACGGGGTGTTCGGGGTCGACGGCTCCACGCCGATCATCAACCACCCCGAGGCGGCGATGCTGGGCGTGGGCCGGATCATCGACAAGCCGTGGGTCCACGAGGGACAGCTGGCGGTCCGCAAGGTCGTCCAGCTGTCGCTGACCTTCGACCACCGGGTGTGCGACGGGGGCACGGCGGGCGGCTTCCTGCGCTACGTCGCCGACTGCGTGGAATCCCCGGCGGTCCTGCTGCGCAGCCTGTAGCGGCGCGGGGCGGGTGCGGCGCCGTTGCCGGGGCTCCGCCCCGGACCCCGCGCCTCAAACGCCGGCGGGGCTGGATTTTCCAGCCCGTCCAGGGGCACCTCCCAGCGGTAGCCGGGGGAGTCTGAGGACCGGGTCCGGGCAGAGCCCGGGAAACGGTGAAAGGGCGGGGCGCGGGGGTGCGGGGGCGGAGCCCCCGCAGTGGCGCCGCGCCCGGCCTCACACCGTGAGCAGCAGCTTGCCCACGTGGCTGCTCGACTCCAGCACGCGGTGGGCCTCGGCCGCATCCCGCATGGGGAACGCCGCGTGGACCACCGGGCGGACCCGCCCCGCGGCCACCAGCGGCCACACGTGCTCGCGCACGGCGGCGACGATGGCCGCCTTCTCCTCCAGCGGGCGGGCGCGCAGCGAGGTGGCGGTGATCGCCGCCCGCTTGGCCAGCAGCGCGCCGAGGTTCAGCTCGCCCTTCACCCCGCCCTGCAGACCGATCACCGCGAGCCGCCCGTTCACGGCCAGGGCGTCCACGTTCCGGGCGAGGTACTTCGCGCCCATGATGTCCAGGATCACGTCCGCGCCGGCCCCGCCCGTCGCCTCGCGCAGCTCGGCGACGAAGTCCTGCTCGCGGTAGTCGATCAGGATGTCCGCGCCCAGCTCCTTGCAGCGCGCCAGCTTCTCGGGGCCGCCCGCCGTCACGGCGACCGTCGCGCCCACCGCCTTCGCCAGCTGGATCGCCATGGTCCCGATCCCGCTGGACCCGCCGTGCACCAGCAGGGTCTCGCCGGGGCGCAGTCCGGCCACCATGAAGACGTTCGACCACACCGTCGTGACGACCTCGGGCAGCGCGGCCGCCGTCACCAGGTCCACGCCCGCCGGGACCGGCAGCAGCTGCCCCGCCGGCACCGCCACCCGCTCGGCGTACCCGCCGCCCGCCAGCAGGGCGCACACCTCGTCGCCCACCGACCAGCCGGACACCCCCGGCCCCATGGCGGCGATCCGCCCGGAGCACTCCAGCCCCGGATGGCGCGAGGCGCCGGGCGGGGGATCGTAGAACCCCTGTCGCTGGAGTACGTCGGCGCGGTTCACGGCGCTCGCCGCGACCTCGACGAGGACTTCGCCCTCGCCCGGCACCGGATCGGGTACGTCGGCCCAGACCAGGGCCTCGGGGCCGCCGGGCTGCTCGATGGTGATCGCATGCATGGCCCGGAGGCTACGCCACGGCGGGCCGGTCGCCTCTAGTCGGCAGGTCCGAACTTCACCTGGGGCGAGGTCGGCGGAGTCGCCCGCACGATGGTGATGAGACGGTCCGTCAGCTGGATGGGGCTCGCGTGCGGGTCGTCGTACGGGAGCAGCCGGTGCCCGCGCAGCACGCTCACCACCAGGTCCTCGCTGTCCCGTACCGACTTGCCGACCTCGGCCTTGCGGGCGGGGCGTTCGATGAGGTCGAGGCCGCTGCCCTGCTGGATCAGGTCCTCCATGACGGTGCCCGCGCTCGGGCTGAGCACCGAGAGGCCCAGCAGCCGGCCGGCCGCGCTCGCACTGGTGATGACCGCGTCCGCGCCGGACTGGCGCAGCAGCGGGGCGTTCTCCTCCTCGCGCACCGCCGCGACGATCTTCGCCCCGCGGTTGAGCTGCCGGGCGGTCAGGGTGACCAGGACCGCCGTGTCGTCCCGCTGGGTGGCGATGATGATCTGACGGGCCTTCTGCAGTTCGGCCCGGAGCAGGACGTCCGAGCGGGTGGCGTCGCCGACCACGCCCGTGAAGCCCTCCGCGTTGGCCGTGTCGATCACCTTGGCGCTGGGATCGACGATGACGACCTGCTCCTTGGAGAGGCCGGTGGCCAGCAGCGTCTGCAGGGCCGAGCGGCCCTTCGTGCCGAAGCCGATGACGACCGTGTGCTCACGCAAGTTCTTCCTCCAGCTCTTCAGCCGCCACTCTTCCCGTGTCCGTTCCGTCAGGACTTCCAGGGTGGTACCGACCAGGATGATCAGGAACAGCACGCGCAGCGGTGTGATCAGCAGGATGTTGATCAGCCGTGCGCTGTCGCTGTACGGCACGATGTCGCCGTAGCCGGTCGTGGACAGCGTCACCGTGGCGTAGTAGAAGCAGTCCAGGAGATCGACCTGCTCATTGGCGTTGTCGTGGTAGCCGTCGCGGTCCAGCCACACGATGAAGACCGTCAGGAAGAGCACGAACATCGCCATCAGCAGGCGCTTGGTGACCTGCCTGAGCGGCGCCTCGACGACGCGTTTGGGCAGCTTGATGCGCCGGGAGACGAGTTTCTCGTCGGCGCCGCGGGCCATGGAGTCCTGGCCGTGCAGTTTCACGTGAAACATCCTCCGGAAGCCCAGGGCAGATCGAGAATCTCCAGTTCCTGCCCGGACCGCGCGCCCTTCGGCGGTACGACGGCCAGCGCGTCGGCGGCGGCCACACCCCGCAGCATCGCAGGCCCGTGGTAGCGCAGCGGCACCGCGTGCTCCTCGCTCAGCACGACCGGGACCAGCCGGGTGTCGTACGGGTGGCCCGGTACGTCGCCCTGTACCGGCGCCGTGTAGCGGGGGCGCCTGCGGCGTCCGGCGAGGGCGCGCAGCAGGGGTTCGGCGAGGGTCAGCAGTCCGGAGACGGCGGCGAGCGGGTTGCCGGGCAGCCCGACGACATGCCGCACCGTGCTCCCGTCCTGCTCGTCGGCGGCTCCGGACCCGGTGCGGGCCAGCAGCATGGGGTGCCCGGGGCGCACCGCCACCCCGTCGACCAGCAGTTCGGCGCCGGCCTTGCGCAGTACGGGGTGGACGTGGTCGACGGGTCCGGAGGCGGTGCCGCCCGTGGTGACGAGGACATCGGCGGTGCTCGTGGTGACGGCCTCCAGCAGGGCCTCGGCCCCCGCCGGGTCGTCGCCGAGCCGCCGCGTGCCGATGACCTCGGCGCCGAGTCGGTCGATCCAGGGCCCGAGCATGGGGCTGAGGGCGTCGCGGACCAGCCCCTCGTGCGGACGGCCCGCGGTCAGGAGCTCGTCACCGAGCACCAGGATCTCCACACGGGGGCGGGGCCGGGTGGTCAGCTCGTCGTACCCGGCGGCCGCGGCGAGCCCCAGCACGGCCGGGGTGACCAGCGAGCCGGCGGGCAGCAGCAGGTCGCCGGAGCGGCATTCCTGGCCCCGCGGGCGGATGTCCTGGCCCGTGAGGACGGGCCGGTCGGCGAAGAGCTGGCTGCCGGCCTCGCGGCAGTGCTCGCTGCGGATGACGGCGGTGGCGTCGGCGGGGATCCGGGCGCCGGTGGCGATCCGGACGGCCTCGCCGTCGGCGAGGGGTTCCGGCCGCTCGGAGCCGGCCAGGACGCCACCGCCCGCGCGCACGCTCCAGGGGCCGGGGCCCGCGACGGCCCAGCCGTCCATGGCGGAGGTGTCGAAGGACGGCAGGTCGGTCAGCGCGTCCAGGGGGGCGGCCAGGACCTCGCCCAGGGCGTCCGGGAGAGGCACGCGGTGGGTACGGGGCCGCACGCTGCTCCCGGCGTGCGCGGCGGTGTCCCGGGCACGCTGCCAGCCGGACGCGCGGTGGCCGCCGGCGCCGCCGCCCGCGCTGCCCGTGCCGCCGCCCTCGGGGGTGCGGCTGACCAGCGCCAGGGCCTCGTCGAGGGCCTGCTCCGCGGAGTTCGTGGGGGTCATCCGGAGCCGTTCCGTTCGGTGGTGTCGGCCGGGGCCTCGTCGGCCCACCGCAGCGCCAGGTCGGCCGCCCTGCGGGAGGCCTCGGCGACGGCCCGGGCGGGGTCGGCGCCGGTTGCGGCGGCCTGCGCGGCCGCGTAGCCGACCAGGAAGGTGGTCAGCGGGGCGGCGGGCCGGGCGACGCCGTGGGCGGCGTCCCGGGCGAGGTCGAGCAGGGTCTTGGTGTCGACGGGGAGGTCGATGCCCAGCTCACTCTTGACGGCGGTGATCCATTGCTCCAGCACGCTTCCATGCTCCCTGATCCGGGCGCGGGCGGCGGCGAGATCGTCCCAGGTGTCGCAGTCGAAGGAGGCGAGTGGCCGGGACGTGACGCGGGCGAGGTCCAGTTCGGCGGTGAGCGCACGGAGCGGGAGCCCGGTGAGCGTGCCGTGCTCGGCGGCGAGCAGGGCGATCTCGCGGCGCAGGGGCTCGGCCCGGTAGGCGGCGACCAGCGGCTGGTCCCGGCCGTCGGGGTCCCGCAGCATCGCCCCGTCCGCGCCGGGGGCGTCCAGCAGGGCCCGTACGGTCTCCCGGTCGAGGAACGGCAGGTCGGCGGAGAGCACGAGGACCAGCTCGGCGCGGGTCCGGCGCAACCCGGCGTCCAGCGCGGCCACGGGGCCGCCGCCGGGCGGGTCCTCACGGGTCCAGCGGACCGGGCGCGCGGTGGCGCGGCGGGCGCCGACCACGACGGTGGTCCGGGCATCCGGGCAGGCGTCCAGGACACGGTCGAGGAGTGTGCGGCCGCCGACGCTCAGCGCGGGCTTGTCGGCCCCGCCGAGTCGCCGCGCGGCGCCGCCGGCCAGCACGATCGCGTCGTAGCTCATGTCCTCGAGTATGTGGCGGGTCGGGCGGGTCCGGCGCCGTGGCCGGGGGCGCTGCCCCCGGCCCCCCGCGCCTCGATCACCGGCGGGGCCGGAACGGCCTAGAGGTAGGGGCCGGAGCGGATCGCGCCGTGGCCGCCGTCCTCGTCGTCGTCGTGCGGCCCGCCCGGCGGGAGAGCACGGCGCATCTGTTCCAACTGGGCCCGCGCCGCCATCTGCTGCGCGAACAGGGCCGTCTGGATGCCGTGGAAGAGGCCCTCCAGCCAGCCCACCAACTGGGCCTGGGCGATCCGCAGTTCCGCCTCGGAGGGAATGGCCTCCTCGGTGAACGGGAGCGACAGGCGCTCCAGTTCCTCCACGAGCTCCGGGGCCAGGCCGTCCTCCAGCTCCTTGACCGAGGCGGCATGGATGTCCTTGAGCCGGACCCGGCTCGCCTCGTCGAGAGGAGCGGCGCGTACCTCTTCCAGGAGTTGCTTGATCATGCTGCCGATCCGCATGACCTTGGCGGGCTGTTCGACCATTTCCGTCACCGGGACCTCGCGGGACTCGTCATCGGCGTCGCCGACGGCCGTCCCGTCCTGTCCCACGATCAGAACGTGCGGGGGGCTGTCCTGCGACCGTTCACTCCTCGGCATCTCCATGCCGTCATTCTCTCGCACGCCTCCGTCCTCACACGGTGTGCCCCCGTACAGTCGTGATCCACCCTGTACGGGGGCACCAAGCCCGGGATGGGCCTAACCCGCGGCCCGGCGGGCCAGCGCGCCGCTGGAGCGGGTGACCAGGGCGGCCAGCAGGGCCGCGCCCAGCGGAACCACGACGACCAGCCCGCCGAGGGTCTCCCACGGCACGGAGATCGGCACGAACGGCACCGCTTCCGTCATCGCGGAGAAGCCCTGCTCGATCGACTCCCGGTAGAGCGCGTCCGCTTCCCGCTGCTCCGTCAGGCGCAGGCCGACGGCGGGCAGGATCCCGGCCGCCGAGCCCAGGACGACGCCCATCAGGGCGACCACCCCGCACTGGAAGCCGCTCAGCGTCCGCCGCACCCGCGGTGCGGCGCCCACCGCGGCCAGCGTCTTCAGGTCGGCCTCGGCGTCGGCCTGGGCCAGCCCGGTGGCGATGCCGGCCGCGCCGATGGTGACGAGTCCCGCGAAGACGGCGAGGGCGAGCATGGCCAGGCTGTCGTCGCCCTGGTAGCCCGCTTCGATGCGCAGGCGGGCCTCGACGCCCATCCGGTCGATCTCCCCGTCCATGCGCTGGCGCTGCTCGCTGGTCGCCGTCCCGTCGAGGCCGAAGTACGAGCCCAGGGGCGCGGTGGCCAGCCCGGCGGCCTTGGCCGCCGCGGGCGGCAGGATCAGCTCGACGCCCCAGCTCCGGGCCGTGTCGGGCGCCAGGTGGACGGGCAGGACCTTGTCCTCGCCGGGCGTCTCGTCGTAGCGCCCGCGCATGACGTCGTCCTCGCCCTGCTGGGTGATGATCCGCAGGGTGAGCTTGCCGTCCTTGACCTGGCGCTTGTCGAAGGAGACGGCCCGGCCGGCCTTGAGGGCGGCCACGGAGCCCGGGTCGGTGACGGCGAGCACGCCCAGCACCTTCTCGTCGCCGACGAGGACGGAATGCTGCGTGCCGTACGGGGACTCCTGGCAGCGCCAGTCCTGGCGCAGTTCCTTGCGCTTCGCCTCGGAGAAGGCCTCGCTGCCCTTGACGTCCTCGTAGAGCGGGCAGCGCTGGTCCTTGGGCGTGATGACCTCGGCGCGGCCGCAGCCGGGGTCCGGGGAGAACGACTCGCAGCCCGGCTTGCCGACGACCAGCCGGTCGACGTCCGCCCGCTGGGCCAGCGGCAGTTCCCGCGCGAGGGCCTCGCGCAGCGCGGGCACCTCCTTGTACGCGCTGTTCTCGGTGGACTCCAGCAGCCCCGTTCCGTGCGGCAGCTCGGCCCGGTACTCGTGGCGCATCTGGGTGTCGTAGCTCTGCTGGTACGTCGCCACGGCGACGGTTCCGGCGACGGCGGCCAGCACGGCGGCCACGGCCGGGGCCGTACGCCCGCGGTTGCGCACGGCGTCGCGCAGCGCGAGCCGCGGCGACAGCGGCAGCCACCGCCCGAGCCGGCCGAACAGGCCGACCAGGACCGGGGTGAGGGCGACGATGCCGAGTTCGGCGAGGGCGCTGCCGCCCGCCACGACGGTGCTGCCCAGGTCCGAGGTGGTGCCGTAGAGGGCGATCGCGACACCCGCGGCGACGGCGATCAGGCCGATGACGGGCAGCACCCGGTTGGCGCGGCGGACGCCGCGGCGGCCGGTGAGCGAGGCCAGCACGGTCTGCCGGGAGGCGGTGACGGCCGGGACGATCGCGGCCAGCAGGCCGGTGACCACGGCGAGCAGGGCGATGCCGGCCAGCTCCAGCGGGCGGAAGTCGAAGCCGCCGAAGCGGTTGCCGAGCGCCTCCTCCAGCACCGGCCGCAGCACGACGGTGAGCAGGACGCCGACGACCGTACCGATGACGGCGGCGACGGCACCGAGGACCAGGCCGCCGGAGAGCACGATGGAGCGGATGTGGCGCCGGTCGCCGCCGTTGGCGCCGACCAGGCCCAGCTGGCGGCGCGAGCGGCGGGCGCCGACCGCGAAGGCCGGTCCGGCGAGCAGGCAGATCTCCAGCATGGCCAGGCCCACGACGGTGGCCACGATGGCCGTCCGGACCGTGTTGCTGCCGTCCCGCTCGGACTTCGCCTTCGGCTCGTCCTTGTAGAGCTGGATCTCGGAGTCGGCGGGCGGGTCGAGGACGACGGCACGGGAGACGACGATCAGGCCCTTGGTGTTGGCCGCCTTGACCGCGTCCCAGGTGACACCCGCGCCGCCGACCTTGACCAGGTAGTGGTCGTCGGCGTTCACCGTGCGCCCGCCGGACGCCGTCAGCGCCTTGTTCAGCGGGGCGATCAGCGTCCCGGGCGGGGCGATGATCTCGGGGCGTCCGAGTTCGTCCGGCAGCTCGTAGGCGCCGACGATCTTGTACGGGGAGGTCGCGCCGCGCGGGGTGACCGAGGAGCCGACGAAGAGGCCGGACTCCTTCAGGAAGGCCCGGGTGGCGATGACGTCGCCCGGACCCTCGGGCAGCCGGCCGCGGTCGAGCGTGATCATGCCCTTCATCAGCGGGCTGCGCGTGTCGAGTTCGCGCAGCTGGGTGTCGAGCAGCCCGTGCGTGGTGCGGACCTTCGCGTAGCCGCTGCTGTCCTTGAGGACCTGGGTC
Source organism: Streptomyces sp. NC-S4 (assembly GCF_054353315.1). Classification (NCBI taxonomy): domain Bacteria; kingdom Bacillati; phylum Actinomycetota; class Actinomycetes; order Kitasatosporales; family Streptomycetaceae; genus Streptomyces; species Streptomyces sp. NC-S4. Next base: position 4,522,295 of record NZ_CM135937.1, read on the forward strand.
CCGGGCGGGAGCAGGGTCTCCACCGCCTCCGGCTTCTCCCGCGGGTACTTGGTGGGGTCGTAGTCGTTGTAGCCGCCGACGGGCGCGGACCTCGTGCCGTCGGGGCTCTGGTGGATGGGCCCGGACAGGTGCGAGTGGCTCACACGGGCGTCGGCGGTGCCGATCAGCCGGGTGAGGGTCTGCTCGGGGGAGAGCTCGGCGCTGCGCAGCGTGAGGTCGGCGGCGCTCACTCCGACGATCGGCAGGGCGAGCATCGCGAGGACGAGGGAGCTGCGGCCCTTGGCGCGCCAGGCGTCGCGGCGGGCTATGCGCAGGGCCGCGATCCAGGAGTGGTACCAGCCTCGGAGAGGAGCGGTCACTGGCCGGCCGCCTGCCCGGAGAGGAGGGAGTCGGCGTGGCTGCGCAGGGTCTCGTCGACCACGGTTCCGTCGCGCAGGAAGACCACGCGGTCGGCCCAGGCGGCGAACCGCGGCTCGTGCGTGACGAGGATCCCGGCGGCGCCCGCGTCGCAGCGGGCGCGCAGCAGGGCCAGGACGGACTCCCCGGTCTCCGAGTCCAGGGCCCCGGTCGGCTCGTCGGCGAGGACCAGCCGGCGGTCGCCCACGAGGGCGCGGGCGATGGCCACGCGCTGCTGCTGGCCGCCGGACATCTCGTCGGGGAAGCGGTTGGCGAGCTGGCCCAGGCCCATCTCCTCCAGCGCGGTGAGCGCGGAGGCGCGGGCCTTGCGGGCGGACGTCCCGTCGAGTTCCAGGGGCAGTGCCACGTTCTCGGCGGCGGTGAGGGCCGGTATCAGGTTGTAGTCCTGGAAGACGTAGCCGATGCTGCGGCGGCGCAGGGCGGCCAGCTGCTTGCGGCTCGCCGTGGTGATGTCGGTGCCCTCGACGATCACCCGCCCGCTGCTCGGGGTGTCGAGGCCGCCCGCGAGGGTGAGCAGCGTGGACTTGCCGGAGCCGGAGGGGCCCATCACGGCGACGAGTTCGCCGGGGAAGACGGAGAGGTCGATCCCGCGCAGCGCGTGCACCTCGGTGGCGCCGCTGCCGTGCGTGCGGACGAGCCGGTCCAACTGCAGTACGGGTTTCTGGGGCTGGGGCTGGTCAGGCATGGAGTGTCCCCCCTGGAACGGTGGTTCAGCCACGGCGGGTACGAGAGGTACGGGGCGGGGTGGCGGTGGTCGGTGCCGGGGTCTCGGCTGCGGCGGCCTGGGGCGGTTCGGGTTCCGCGGCTCTCCGGTCGGCCGGCAGGGAGAGCCGGACGAGCCGGGCTTCGCAGTGGTCGAGCCAGCGGGCCTCGGCCTCGGTCTGGAAGATCAGCTGGTCCAGGACGAGCAGCCAGGCCACGTCGTCCCGTTCGCGGGACCGGCCGCCCTCGACCGCGGCGAGCGCCGTGGCCTTGAGCCGGGTGTAGTCCTGCATCGCCTTGATCGTGGCGTGCCGCTGGGACTGGATGACGGCTCGGATGTCCACGCCGGGGGCGCCCACGGCCATGGCGAGCTTGATGGACAGCTCGTCGCGGGGCGGGTTGGCCCGGTCGACGGGGCGCCCGTACCACTGGAGCAGCTCGGTGCGTCCGGCGTCGGTGATGGCGTAGAGGGTGTGGCCGGCGGCGTCCTCGCCGTCGGGGACGACGAGGCCGTCCCGTTCGAGGCGGGCCAGGGTCGTGTACACCTGCCCGACGTTGAGCGGCCAGGTGGAGCCGGTGCGGGATTCGAACTCGGTGCGCAGCTGGGAGCCGTACCGAGGACCCCGTTCCAGCAGGGCGAGTAGCCCGTGACGGATCGACATACTCGGTATGTATACCGAGTATGTTCACGCTCGGCAACCATCCTGAGATGTACGTCGTACGGGGGACATCCGCCCGGAGGGGGTGGTCGAGGTCGCTCAGATCCCCCGGCGCAGGCGCACCCCGAGGTAGCCGAGACCGAGGCCCATCAGGGCGAATCCGGTACCGAGCGGCAGTATGTGCGCGGCCAGGTCCGCGGCCCGGTCGTTGGGCGCGGTGCCGAGGGTGGTGACCACCGACGACGGCGGGCTCGGGGCGGCGACGGCCGAGGTCGGCCGGGGCGCCCACGGCGCCCGCGGGGTCTGGGGCGCCCGCGGCGACGGCGCTGGTGGCGGGGTGGGCTCGGCGCGCGGGGGGCGCACCGGCAGCGGCCGGGAGGCCACCGTCAGCTCCGGGTCGGCGGGCTCGCCGGCCGGCCGTCCGGGGTGTTCGCGCCCGACTCCGGCGGCGCTGCCGGCCAGTTCCCGGTACGGGTCGTCGGGCGAGGCGGGAGCGGCGAACTGCGGGGCGGGGGCGAGGAAGGGGCCGGCGTACGCGGAAGCGGTGGGCGCGAGCGCGGCGGCGGCGAGGGCCGCGCAGGCCAGCCAGTGCGGCGGGCGGAAGCTTTGGATCACGGGGAGCCCCTCCCGTCCCGAGCCACGAGCTGCTCGCTGCGCGTCAGAGATATGCGCCCAGATTTACATAATGGGGCAAAACCGGCATCCCGGACGCCCCATGGGGGTGCCCGGGATGCCGGTGTGTCGGATTGCGAGGCCCGCCCCGCCGCCCGGCGCGCTATTCGGGGTTGCCGGTCGACACGGTCAGCGTGTACTCCGTGCCTTCCTTGTCGATCTTCTCGCCGGCGGCCGGGGTCTGGAACAGCACCGTGTCCTTGCCGTACACGGCCTCGTCCTTGTAATCGATCTTGTACTTGCCGCCCGAGGCCTGGATGCACTCCTTCACGGAGAGCAGGTTCTTGTACTTGAGGTCCGGCGCCGAGTACTTGCCGGCCTCGCTGTAGTGCTTCACCGGCTCCGTGCACTTCTTCTTGTCGATCGTGCGCGTCAGGTCGGGCCCCTTATACCCGGCCTTCGCGGAGGCCGGCGCGGACGCGGAGCTCCCCGGGTCCGCCGTGGTGCCCCCCTTGTCCTTGTCGTCCCCGTCCATCGAGATCGCCGCGATCAGACCGCCCACCGCCAGCAGGGCCACCGCGATCGCCCCGATGACCACCGGCCTGTTCCGCTTGCCGTCACCGGACGCCGCGGGCGGCGCCGACGCCGGGGAGATCGTGTACGGCGGCGGGGTCTGCGGCGCGTACTGCTGCTGCGGCGGGGGCGTGTGCGGGTACGCGTAGCCGCCCTGCGCGTGCTGCTGCGGGGCGGGCGTCGGCGCGTACGGGGCCGGCGTCGGGGTGTGCGGTGCCTGGTACGGCTGCTGCACCGACTGCGGGGGCGCCTGGTACCCGGACTCCACCGGCGGGAACACGGCCGAGGCCACGCCCGCGCCGCTGCTCAGGGGCCCGTGGCCCTGGACGATGACCGGTGCCCCGGTCTGCCCGGAGCCCAGCACCCGCGCGACCTCGTCGCCCATGGCCGCGGCCGTGGGGAAACGCTCGTTCGGGTTCTTCTTCAGGGCCCGTGCCACCAGCGCGTCCATCGCCGGGGTCAGCGACCGGTTGACGGAGGACGGGGCGACCGGCTCCTCCTGCACGTGGGCGTAGGCGATGGCCAGCGGCGAGTCCGCGTCGAACGGGATCCGCCCGGTCAGCAGCTGGAACAGCATGATGCCGACCGAGTAGAGGTCGGAACGGGCGTCGACCCCGCGCCCCAGCGCCTGTTCGGGCGAGAGGTACTGGGGGGTGCCGACGACCATGCCGGTCTGCGTCATCGAGGTGACCCCCGACTGCATGGCGCGGGCGATGCCGAAGTCCATCACCTTGACCACGCCGCGCTTGTTCACCATGACGTTGCCGGGCTTGATGTCGCGGTGGACGAGCCCCATCTCGTGGCTGGTCTCCAGGGCGGCCAGCACGTCGGCCGTCACCTTCAGCGCCTTGTCCGCGGGCATGGCCCCGTACTGCCGGATGTCCTCCTCCAGCACCGAGCCGAGCGGCTTGCCCTCCACGTACTCCATGACGATGTACGGCATCACCGCGCCGTCGCCCGCGGCGGAGCCGGCGAACGTCACTTCGCCTTCGCCGGTGTCGAACACCGAGACGATGTTCGTGTGCGACAGTTTCGCTACAGCCTGGGCCTCGCGGCGGAACCGTTCGCGGAAGGACTGCTCGCGGCCGAGGTCGCTGTGCAGCGTCTTGATGGCGACCTGCCGGTCGAGGGCAGAGTCGTACGCCAGGTACACGGAGGCCATGCCGCCCGCACCCAGCAAGTCCCTTAGCTGGTAACGGCCACCGGCCAGAGAGCCGCCCGCGTACTGGCCCTGAGTGCCGTCCTGGCTCATGACTGTTGCTTCCCCTCGGGATGTGTCCCCACGCCGCTGGCCGGGCGCATCTGGCGCCCAGTCTGCCCGAGGGCAAGCACACGTCAAGCCGGGTACCCGTTCCGTGACCACATGGGCACAGGCGGCTTTGTCCGAACGGTGACCGGTGCGGAGGCTGTAGCGTTCACCGGAGCACCGACGAAGAGGACGACCGCTGAGCGGCGGCCGAGAGATACGACGGCGAGGACTGATGGCACCCGAACCCGATGGAAACGGCGCCGGGATGACCGATGGTCCTGAGCACTGGGGCGCCGGCGGCCTGGTGGGCGACGGCCGTTACCGGATGACGCACCGGCTGGGCCGCGGCGGCATGGCCGAGGTGTTCGCGGCCGAGGACGTCCGGCTGGGCCGGACCGTCGCCGTGAAGCTGCTGCGCGCCGACCTCGCCGAGGACCCGGTGTCCAAGGCCCGCTTCACGCGCGAGGCGCAGTCCGTCGCCGGACTCAACCACCACGCCGTCGTCGCCGTGTACGACTCGGGCGAGGACAAGGTCGGCCCGAACACCGTCCCGTACATCGTCATGGAGCTCGTCGAGGGCCGCACCATCCGCGACCTCCTGCTCAGCGCCGAGGCCCCGGGCCCCGAGCAGGCGCTCATCATCACCTCGGGCGTGCTCGAAGCCCTCGCGTACTCGCACCAGCACGGCATCGTGCACCGCGACATCAAGCCCGCGAACGTCATCATCACCGAGACCGGCGCGGTCAAGGTGATGGACTTCGGCATCGCCCGCGCCCTGCACGGCGCCCAGTCGACGATGACCCAGACCGGCATGGTCATGGGCACCCCGCAGTACCTGTCGCCCGAGCAGGCGCTCGGCAAGGCCGTCGACCACCGCTCCGACCTGTACGCGACCGGCTGCCTGCTCTACGAACTGCTCGCGCTGCGTCCCCCGTTCACCGGCGAGACCCCGCTGTCGGTGGTCTACCAGCACGTCCAGGACGCGCCGGTGCCGCCTTCGCAGCTGCCGGAGGGGCGTCATCTCCCGCAGGAGCTCGACGGTCTGGTCATGCGCTCCCTCGCCAAGGACCCGGACGACCGGTTCCAGAGCGCCGAGGAGATGCGCGGGCTGGTCCAGTACGCGCTCCAGATGCTGCACGACCAGGGGCCGAACACCGGCACCTGGAGCACCGGCCCGGTCACCATGGCCCTGCCGCACGGCCGGGGCGGCGCCTCCGCCACCACGGCCATGCCCCTGCCCGGGAACGGCGGCCAGCCGCAGTACGGGGCGCACGCCTCGACCTCGCAGTTCCAGCAGCCGATGGTGCCCTCGCTGAACCCGGACGACGGCTCGGCCTTCCCCGGGGTCCACGGCCCGGCCGGCAACGGCGGATACGACGGGTACGACGGCTACGACGACCGCGGTGGCGGCGGCAGCCGCTGGAAGGGGTGGCTGTTCGCGGTCCTCGCGATCGTCGCGGTCATGGGCGGTGTGGCCTACGCCGTCAACAGCGTGGGCAAGACCGACAACAAGAAGCCGGAGACGACCCAGAGCACCCCGGGCGACCAGCCGAGCAAGTCCCCTTCCCCGAACCTCACCCAGGCGCCGCAGACCCAGGACAACACCCCGTCCAACAACGACAATTCGCCCCTGCCGACCCGCACCCGGTCGCAGACCTTCAGCCCGACGCCGACGGCCACCGCGACGCACTCGCCGACGGGTACGGCCTCGCCGACCGCCTCCTCGACGGCGAAGCCCTCGTCGACGCCGTCGACGAAGCCCTCGACGACGCCGTCGACGAAGCCCACGGAGACGAGCGGCGGTGGCGCCGGCGGTCCCGCCGGAGGCGGTGGCGGCACCAGCCCGGAGGAGTAGGACCGCATACGCGGACGGGCCCGGCGAATTGATTCCGCCGGGCCCGTTCCCGTATCCGCGTGAGCGCGGGTCAGAGAGCGTGCTGGTACTGCCGGTCCGGATTCCGGGCGAGTGAGTGCACGGTGACGAACTGGGGTTCGATCCGCATGTAGACGGGGTCGAACGCCTGGCCGTCGATGAAATGCGGAACCGGACCAAAGAGCTCCAGCTCGGCGTTGGTGGGTTCGACGGCCTGCGCCGTTCCGGTGAACTGCACCGACCAGAGCTCGGGGTCGGGCGAATTGGAATTATCGGCCCCGTAGGCCACCACACTGCCGTTGCAGGCCTGGTGGTAGGCGAAACCGGAATGCATTCTCAGGAGCACCCCGCCGTCCACCACGATGTGCCGGGCGACCGCGAGGAAGGGCAGCGCGCGCATGCTGGTGGCCACGCGGCCGTACGGCACCCGGCGCAGCAGTTCGACGGCGTGGAGCTCCTCGGGGGACATGACGTCCACTCTCGGCCACCGGCACCCGGCGGGGGAAGAGCAGCCCGCCCCGGGGACCGGGGACGTTGGTCCCGAATGGCACACCGGGTCCCGGGGAAACCCGTACCGTCACGGGGCGCCACCGTACGGCGGGCCGGGGTCAGCGCCGTTCGGCCTGCAGGCGGGCCACGTAGGCCGCGGCCTGGGAGCGGCGCTCCATGCCCAGCTTGGAGAGCAGGCTGGAGACGTAGTTCTTGATGGTCTTCTCGGCCAGGTGCAGCCGCTCGCCGATGGCGCGGTTGGTCAGCCCCTCGCCGATCAGGTCGAGGATCTTCCGCTCCTGCTCGGTGAGGTGGGCGAGGCGGTCGTCGCCCCGGCCGTTCCTGCCGCCGTCCCGCAGCCGCTCCAGCACGCGGGCGGTGGCGACCGGATCCAGCAGCGACCTGCCGGCGGCGACGTCGCGCACGGCGCTCAGCAGCTCATTGCCGCGGATCGCCTTGAGCACGTAACCGGAGGCGCCGGCCATGATCGCGTCGAACAGCGCCTCGTCGTCCGCGAAGGAGGTCAGCATCAGGCATTTGACGTCCTCGTCCTGGGAGCGCACCTCGCGGCAGACCTCCACACCGCTGCCGTCCGGGAGCCGGACGTCGAGGACGGCCACGTCGGGACGGGTGGCGGGAATGCGGACCAGTGCGTCGGAGGCCGTGCCCGCCTCGCCGACGATCTCGATGTCCTCTTCGACCGACAAGAGCTCGTGGACGCCCCGACGCACCACTTCGTGGTCGTCCAGGAGGAATACCTTGATTTTTCCGTCTTCGCGCACGAAGTCAGTTTCACACACTCACCCCTTCCCTGCCGGAGTTACCCGGGATAACGTGCCGTTGTTCCCGGCCCCTGCAAGGCTGTGACCAGTGGTTGTTCCCGTTGCTACGTTTTTACTAGGAAATCCAAGCAAAAACGCAGGTCAAACGGGGTTTCGCAGTTATGCGGCGCACTGGGTAACGTGCATTGCGCAGGGCACTCGCCGGGACACCTGTCACGCCTGAATCCCCGTACGCGAGGCGCACCCACCCCGTGCGCTCGTTACGGATACAGGTGAGCCGCACTGGACCCCGGAGAACCCGGGTGCCGGACCGACGGAGGAGCACACGTGACCGTGGAGAGCACTGCCGCGCGCAAGCCGCGACGCAGCAGCGGCACCAAGCGGGCGGCAGGCGCGGCGAACGCCGCCGCCAAGCCCGCCGCTGCCACCGCGCAGACGCAGGACGCCGTACCTCAGCTCGTACAGCTGCTGACGCCCGAAGGGGACCGCGTCGACAACGCGGAGAACGCCGAGTTCGCCCCCTTCGTCGCCGACATCACCACCGAGGACCTGCGCGGGCTGTACCGCGACATGGTCATGACCCGTCGGTTCGACGGTGAGGCGACCGCCCTGCAGCGTCAGGGCGAGCTGGGCCTGTGGGCCTCGCTGCTGGGCCAGGAGGCCGCGCAGATCGGCTCCGGCCGGGCGCTGAACGACGAGGACTACGTCTTCCCGACGTACCGCGAGCACGGCGTGGCCTGGTGCCGCGGGGTCGACCCGACCAACCTGCTCGGCATGTTCCGCGGCGTGAACCACGGCGGCTGGGACCCGAACACCAACAACTTCCACCTCTACACGATCGTCATCGGCTCGCAGACGCTGCACGCGACCGGTTACGCGATGGGTGTGGCCAAGGACGGCGCGGACTCCGCGGTCATCGCCTACTTCGGTGACGGTGCGTCCAGCCAGGGTGACGTCGCGGAGGCGTTCACCTTCTCCGCCGTCTACAACTCCCCCGTGGTGTTCTTCTGCCAGAACAACCAGTGGGCGATCTCCGAGCCCACCGAGCGCCAGATGCGCGTGCCGCTCTACCAGCGCGCGCAGGGCTTCGGCTTCCCGGGCGTGCGCGTCGACGGCAACGACGTGCTGGCCTGTCTGGCCGTGACCCGCTGGGCCCTGGACCGGGCCCGCCGGGGCGAGGGCCCGACCCTGGTCGAGGCGTTCACCTACCGCATGGGCGCGCACACCACCTCCGACGACCCGACGAAGTACCGTCGGGACGAGGAGACGGCGGCCTGGGAGGCCAAGGACCCGATCCTGCGCCTGAAGGCCCACCTGCTGGCCACCGGGGGCGCCGACGAGGCGTTCTTCACGGAGCTGGAGGCGGAGAGCGAGGCCATGGGCAAGCGCGTGCGCGAGGCCGTGCGCGCCATGCCCGACCCGGACACCATGGCGATCTTCGAGAACGTCTACGCGGACGGGCACGCGCTCGTCGACGAGGAGCGCGCCCAGTTCGCCGCCTACCTCGCGTCCTTCGAGGAGGGTCACTGATGGCTGTCGAGAAGATGTCGATCGCTAAGGCGCTCAACGAGTCGCTGCGCAAGGCCCTGGAGCAGGACCCCAAGGTCCTGATCATGGGTGAGGACGTCGGCAAGCTGGGCGGTGTCTTCCGGATCACCGACGGCCTGCAGAAGGACTTCGGCGAGGAGCGGGTCATCGACACCCCGCTCGCCGAGTCGGGCATCGTCGGCACCGCCATCGGCCTGGCCCTGCGCGGGTACCGGCCGGTCGTCGAGATCCAGTTCGACGGTTTCGTCTTCCCCGCGTACGACCAGATCGTCACGCAGCTCGCGAAGATGCACGCGCGCGCCCTGGGCAAGGTCAAGATGCCCGTCGTCGTGCGCATCCCGTACGGCGGCGCCATCGGCGCGGTCGAGCACCACTCGGAGTCCCCGGAGACGCTGTTCGCGCACGTCCCGGGCCTGAAGGTGGTCTCCCCGTCGAACGCCACCGACGCCTACTGGATGCTCCAGCAGGCGATCCTCAGCGACGACCCGGTGATCTTCTTCGAGCCGAAGCGCCGCTACTGGGACAAGGGCGAGGTCGACACCGAGGCCATCCCCGGCGAGCTGCACAAGTCGCGCGTGGTGCGCGAGGGCGCCGACCTCACCCTGGCCGCCTACGGCCCGATGGTGAAGGTCTGCCTGGAGGCCGCGGCCGCGGCCGCCGAGGAGGGCAAGTCGGTGGAGGTCCTCGACCTGCGCTCGATGTCCCCGGTCGACTTCGACGGGATCCAGGCCTCGGTCGAGAAGACCCGCCGGCTCGTGATCGTCCACGAGGCGCCGGTGTTCCTCGGCGTGGGCTCCGAGATCGCCGCCCGCATCACGGAGCGGTGCTTCTACCACCTGGAGGCGCCGGTCCTGCGCGTGGGCGGTTTCCACGCCCCGTACCCGCCGGCCCGCCTGGAGGACGAGTACCTGCCCGGCCTGGACCGGGTGCTCGACGCCGTCGACCGCTCGCTGGCGTACTAGGAGACCCGCGTCATGACCATCCGCGAATTCAAGATGCCCGACGTGGGCGAGGGCCTCACCGAGGCCGAGATCCTCAAGTGGTACGTCCAGCCCGGCGACACGGTCACCGACGGCCAGGTCGTCTGCGAGGTCGAGACGGCCAAGGCCGCCGTGGAGCTGCCGATCCCGTTCGACGGTGTCGTGCACGCGCTCCTCTTCGAGGAGGGCACCACGGTCGACGTCGGCCAGGTGATCATCTCGGTGCAGACGGGCGAGGCGGAGGCCCCCGCCCCTGCCGCCGCCGCGGTGGAAGCGGCCCCGGCCGCCGCCGAGGAGGCCGCCCCGGCCGCCCGCCAGCCCGTCCTGGTCGGCTACGGAGTCTCCGAGTCCTCCACCAAGCGCCGTCCGCGCAAGACCGCCCCGGCGCCCGCCGTGGCCGCGCAGAACGGCACGGCGGCCCCGGCGGCCGCCCCCGCGGCGCCGGCCGCCCCGGCACCGCTGCCCGCGGTCCCGGCGCAGCCGGGCGGCGAGCGGCCGCTGGCCAAGCCGCCGGTGCGCAAGCTCGCCAAGGACCTCGGCATCGACCTGGCCTCGGTGGTCCCCACCGGTGACGGCGGGGTCGTGACCCGGGAGGACGTGCACGCTGCGGCCGCCGCGGCGATCACCCCGCAGGCCGCCGTGCCCGCGGCTGCTCCGGCCGCAGCTCCGGCTCCCGTGGCCGCGCCCGTCGCGGTGGCCGCGGCCCCCGTGGCCGACGCCTCGGCGCGGGAGACCCGTATCCCGGTCAAGGGCGTCCGCAAGGTCACCGCGCAGGCCATGGTCGGCTCGGCCTTCACCGCGCCGCACGTCACCGAGTTCATCACCTTCGACGTGACGCGCACGATGAAGCTGGTGCAGGAGCTCAAGGCCGACCCGGACCTCGCGGGGCTGCGGATCAACCCGCTGCTGCTCATCGCCAAGGCCGTGCTGGTGGCCATCCGCCGCAACCCGGACGTCAACGCGTCCTGGGACGAGGCGGCCCAGGAGATCGTGCTCAAGCACTACGTCAACCTGGGCATCGCGGCGGCCACCCCGCGCGGGCTGATCGTCCCGAACATCAAGGACGCGCACGCCAAGACCCTCGGCGAGCTGTCGGAGTCGCTGTCCTCGCTGGTCGCCACGGCCCGCGACGGCAAGACCTCCCCGGCGGACATGCAGAACGGCACCATCACCATCACCAACGTCGGCGTCTTCGGCGTCGACACCGGTACGCCGATCCTGAACCCGGGCGAGTCCGCGATCCTCGCGGTCGGCGCGATCAAGCTCCAGCCGTGGGTCCACAAGGGCAAGGTGAAGCCCCGCCACGTCACCACCCTGGCGCTGTCGTTCGACCACCGTCTCATCGACGGCGAGCTCGGCTCCCGCTTCCTGGCCGACATCGCGGCGGTCCTGGAACACCCCCGCCGCCTGATCACCTGGTCGTAGCGGCACGCACGACGCCCCACCCGATGGCCGGTCTCCCCCGCGGAGACCGGCCATCGGCCGTGGCGGGCCCGGCGGGCCCCGGCCGCGGGGGAAACCCCCTGGCCGGGTGGCGGACCCCGTGTGATCATCACCGGATGATCTTCCGTGCCGCCACCGCGGCTCCCGCAGACCTCGACCGCGCCGTGGCCCACCCGGCCGACGGCCCGGTCGCCGCCCTGACCGCCGAGCGGATCCGTGAGGAGCTCGCGGAGAACCGGATCCGGCCCGAGTGGATCTGGTTCGCCGAGGACGAGGACGGCGAGATCCTGGCCCGCGCGCTGTGGTGGGGGCGCGCCGACAGCGAGCGGCCCGTCGCGCTCGACTGCCTCCAGGTCCGGGCCTGCGCGGCCGACCCGGCCGGGGTCGCCGCCGGGCTGCTGGAGGCCGGGCACGCCGCCTTCGGCAAGCGGCCGGGCTACAACCTGTCGCTGCCCCGCGACTGGCGGGCGCGGCCGGAGCTGGCCGCGGCCGTCGCCTGGCGCCAGGAGGCCGCGGCCAGGGCCGGGCTGACGCGTGAGATCGAGCGCCTGCGCTACGAGTGGACCCCGGACGCGGGGACGGCCGAGCCCACCGGCCGGCTCGTCTTCCGCGAGGGCACCGACGAGGAGATGCTGGACACGTTCGTCCGGCTCTCCCGCGGCAGCCTCGACCTGGCCACCCTGCACGAACTGGAGCTGATGGACGCCGAGCAGCTGGCCCGCGAGGACTTCGACTTCTACCTCGACTGCCCCGGCGAGCGCTCCTGGTGGCGCCTGGCCCACCTCCCGGACGGCCGCCTCGCGGGCCTGGCCGTCCCGTCGGCGACCCCGTACCACCGCAACGTCGGCTACCTGGGCGTCGTACCGGAGCAGCGCGGCCAGGGCCTGATCGACGAGATCCTGGGCGAGATCACCCGCTTCCACGCGGCCGAGGGCGCCCAGCGCATCACCGCGACCACGGACACCGTCAACACCCCGATGGCCGCCGCCTTCGACCGGGCCGGCTACGAGGTCACCGAGATCCGGCTGGTACTGGAGGAACCGTCCGGGGCCTGAAGGGCGTCGCCATCCCCCGCGAGCCCGGCCCCGACCGGCCGGGCTACACCTCCGAGCAGTCCTACGACCCCGGCCGGAGGCGGGTCTTCGCGGCCCCGGTGCCCGCGGAGCCGCGGGCGCTCGGCGACGACGTCCGGGTGGCCGACCGGCCGGTGCGGCTCGCGCTGCGCAGCTCCCGGACCTCGTTGCTCGACACGCTCTGCCGCCGGCAGACCCTGCGCGCGCTGGCGTACGTGCACCTGCTGGCCGCCCGCAGGGGTGACGAGCAGACGGCGGCCGACCCAAGGGCCGTTCCCGGCCCGGAGGCGGTCGGCGATCCGGGCCTGCCCGAGCTGCCGGCGAGGCTGGAGAAGGCTGCCGCCGGCCTCCCGCCGGACCTCCCCGTGAACGTGTCCGGCCGACCCGGGAGGTAACCTCCGCCCGGGGAAGGGGGCGCGGGTGTCCATCGCCGAATTGCAGGTGTACTCCGTCGAGGAGGCCGACGTCACGGGCGGCGTGTGCGTGGTCCGCTGCGTCGGCGGGGTGGCGCGGGCCGGGCAGGTCTACGCCGTCGGGGAGTCCAGGATCGGCCTGCGCCGCATCGAGCGCCACGGGCGGGCCGTCGCCTCCTTCGACGCCGGGCACATCGCGAAGGTCCACCTGGCCGGCGCCATGGTCGCGCTGCTCACCCGGGGGCAGGTGCTGACCTCGGTGCCGCCCGACGGGCACTCGCTGGAGGAGCTGGAGGCCTGGCTGGCCACCGAGCCGCCGCTGGGGGACGAACCGCACCCGCGGACCCTGCGCGTCCTGGCCGGGGTGCGGATGCGGGACGAGCGGCTCCCGGACGGGATCCGGCTGCGCTGGGGCCGGGTCGCGCTGGCCGCCGCCCACCGCTGCGCGCGGGCCGAGGGCGGGCCCGGTCTGCTCCGGGCGCCCGAACTGGCCTCCGTACAGGTCTACCTGATCCAGCAGTTCGGCCCGGACGAGGGCGGTGACCCGGCCGTCCTGTGCCGGGAGCTGCTGGCGCTGATGGACCTGACCCCGGAGCAGGCCGCGGCCCAGGGCCGGGTCTGGCGGGACCTCCCGTACCACCGGATCCGGCACCTGCGCCGGATCAAGAGCCTGATCCCGTGGCTGGTGCTCGTACGCCCCCACCTCGCGGACGCCGACCCCTCGGCGCGGGCGGTCGACGCCTGGGCCGCGGTCCGGCCCGGCCTTCCCTAGGCCGGACCGCACACCGTCGGTGCTACCGGGCCGCGTTGCCGAGGACCTTGGTCGGGGTGATGCGGACGACCACCCGGACGTCCTCGGCCGGGGCCTCGGCGTACTCCTTGCCGGCGCCCGGGCCCATGTACTCCTCGGCGATCCGGACGGCCACCGCCCGGCCGATGTCCTCGGTGACGGTGGCCGTGCCCCGGATCTCGGCGTAGAGGAAGGGATTGGCCAGGTCGAAGACGGTGATGCCGACCCGCCCGTCCCGGACGATGTTGCGTTCCTTGCGGCGGCCCTGCTCGGTGGAGACCAGCAGGTCGCCGCCGTCGCGGGTCACCCAGATCACCGAACTCTGCGGACTTCCGTCGGGGTTGATGGTCGACAGGACGGCGGGGTGCGGTGCGTCGAGCAGCCCTCGCACGGTCTCGTTCAGCTCAACAGTCATGGCGGCGAGGCTAGTCGGGGAGCCGGTGGCCCGCCGCCGGATTCCGGCCGCGGCCGCCGACTACCCGAGGTCGGGACACCGTGAAGACGCCACGGCCGAGACTCCCCCTAGTTCCAGGGGATGTTGAGCCAGGGACTGGCCGGGTCGGTCGTCAGCGCGAGGTGGGCGGCGAGGGCGGTCGTGTACCAGGTGCCGAATTCCTCCTCGTCGAAGTGCAGGCACCGGCCCAGGACGTACCCGGCGGAGAACTCCGCCCACGAGCGGTACGTGTCGCGCGCCGCCTCCCCGGCACGCAGGACGGCCTTCTCGGCCTCGGCGACGGTCCCGTAGCGGCAGCCGACGCCCCAGCGGGCCATCTGCGAGGCCCGGCCGATGTCCCAGCCCTCCACGGAGCGGACCCAGCCGTCCTCGGGGAGCAGTCCGTCGGCCCGGAAGCGCTGCTCGTAGCGGGTGATGCGGCCGATGAGGCGTTTGACCCCGGCTATCTCCCCCTCGACCTCGGCGGCCGGCCGCGGCCGGGCGACGGTGACCCCGTCGGGGGTGAGCTGCGGCTCGGCGGCGCGTTCGGCGCTGCGGCGCAGGTTCGCCTCGGCGGCGTGCCGCCAGTGCTCGATGTCCACCGGTCCGGCGAAGTCGGAGGCGAGGGCGCGGCGGACGCGGAGCGCGTACTCCCAGACGGGGCTGACCATCCCGCGGTCCAGCAGCGTCTCCAGGGTGGAGAGCCAGTCGGGCCGGTCGGTGATGCTCCAGCTCTTCGCGACGCGGCGGCGCTCGTACTGGTAGCCGCTGCCGTGGTAGGCGAGGGAGTTCCAGAACTCGCCGTTCGTCACGGCGAGATGGCCGCCGACGGCGAGGCCGTGGGCGACGGGCCCGTGCAGCGGGCCGCCGGTGAACAGGGCGTGGACCCTGCCCTCGGGCAGGCCGTAGTGCGGGGCGGCCTCCGCGTGGGCGCGCCAGCGGGCCAGGTCGGCGGGGGTGGTGGTGAGGTAGGCCTCGGAGGGGGAGCCCGGGTTGACGGCGAGGAAGGCGGGGTCGTCGGCGGCCCAGACCTTGGCGAACCAGCGCAGGCTGCGCGACTCGTAGACCGTCTCGGGGGTGGGGGCGGGCAGCATGCCGGCGGTGTGGACGACGAGCATCCGGTCGGGGGTGGCGTGGAAGAACACCGAGTCGGGGTGCTCGTCGGACCGCGCGCGGGACTGCGCCACGTACAGCGGCGTACGGGCCAGTACGTCGAAGTACGCGGCCCAGTCGCCGGCGGTCTTGGCCTCGTACAGCTCTCTCTCGATGGCGCTCGGCGCGATCCAGGTCCCCATACGGCCCGAGCCTATACGGGCCCCGGCCGGGGCCCGAGGCAGCGGCCTCGGCCTTCGACGAGGGGGGTCAGACCGTCCAGGAGGGCTCCCAGGCCGAGGTCGAACAGCGCGTCGAGCCGCAGGTCGTAGCCGTCCTCGAAGGATCCGACCACCTTGGTGAAGGTGGGGAAGCGGCCGGAGTCCATCAGCTCCTGGAGGACGGGGGCGCGGCTGTCCATCCACTGGTCCTCCGACTGGCCCGTTGCCGCCTCGGCGTCGGCCTCCAGCTCCAGGTGGACCGCCAGCCCGTGCACGTGGCTGTAGAGCAGGAGGTGGACGTCGAAGAGGGTGGTCGGGTCGAGCCCGTGGCCGTCCAGGGCGCTCAGCATCCACTCGCCGTGGACCAGCAGGTTGGGCAGCAGCAACGGGCGGGTGAGCGAGCCGACCCGGGCCAGCCACGGGTGCTTGCGGTACAGCCGCCACAGGGTCCGGCCGCCCACTTCGAGGCGAGCCCGCCAGTCCTCGGGGGCGCCGGCACCGGCATCGGCGGGGTGGGCCTCGCCGAACGCGGCGTCGGCCATGAGCAGGACCAGGTCCTCCTTGCTCGGCACGTACCGGTAGGTGGACATCGCCGCGACGCCGAGCCGGGCCGCGACACCGCGCATGGAGAGCGCGGCGAGCCCTTCGGCGTCGGCGATCTCGATGGCGGCGCGGACGATCCGGTCGAGGGTCAGCTCCGGTTCGGCGTCCGGGGCGGGCGAGGGGCGCCTGCGGGCCGGGGCGGCGGCGGGGGCCGGGGTGTTCCCGGCGACGACCGTGCCGATCCGGGGGCGGGCCTCGACCAGGCCCTCCAGGCGCAGGGTGGTCAGCGCCTTGGTGGCGGTGGCGAGCGCGACGCCCCAGTGCGCGGCGATCTGCCGGGTGGAGGGGACCCGGTCCCCGGGGGCCAGCTCCCCGTCCGCGATGCGCCGCCGGATCGCGGCGACGATGCGCAGGTAGGGCGGATCGCCCGCTGTGCCTGTGGTCTGCGTCACGTTCTGCCGCCTTCCTGTCCTGTACTAGTGCAGAGGGTAGCAGCGACGACGTGCTCCTGAGCCGATCTGAGCTAGTGCAGATGCATTGTTTTGCCTGTTGAGAGGCCTGTGTGTACGTCGTACATTCAGTGTGCGTACAGCGTACAAACCACTGAAGGAGCTTCTCATGCGGACCGTACTCATCTCCGGCGGCGGCATCGCGGGTCCCGTCCTCGCCCACCTCCTGCACCGCCACGGCTTCGCGCCCACCGTCGTCGAACGCGCCCCGGGCGTGCGCGGCGGCGGGCAGGCCGTGGACATCCGCGGCGCCGCGCTCGACGTCGTGGAGCGGGTGGGGCTGCTGGAGCGGGCGCGCCGCGCGCGCACCCGGATGCGCGGCATGTCGATCCTCGGCCCCGACGGCAGCGAGGTCGGCCGCTCCACCGAGGCGACCTTGAGCAGCGGCCGGCTCGACGGCGAGGACATCGAGGTGCTGCGCGAGGACCTGGTGCGGATGGTCCACGAGCACACCCGCGCGGACGTCGAGTACCTCTTCGGCGACACCGTCACCGCTCTGCAGGAGGACGAGCGCGGAGTGCGGGTGGAGTTCGCGCACGAGGCGCCGCGCACCTTCGACCTCGTCGTCGGGGCGGACGGCCTGCACTCCACCGTACGGCGCCTGGCCTTCGGCCCCGAAGAGGACTACGCCCACCACCTGGGCAGCTACCTCTCGGTGTTCGGCGCGGACAACTTCCTCGGCCTGGAGGACTGGCAGATGTGGCTGCGGGACGGGGACATGGGCTTCGGCATCATGCCCGTGCGCGACAACACCGAACTGCGCATCGCCTTCGGCTTCGAGTCCGCCCCCCTCGCCCCGGAACTGCGCACCGGCGAAGCCCTGCGGCGCACCGTCGCCGACCGGCTGGAGACCGTCCGGTGGGAAGGCGCCCGCCTGGCCGGGGCGGCCCGCAAGGCGCCCGACTTCTACTGCGACGCCATGGCCCAGATCCGCATGGACCAGTGGTCGCGGGGCCGGGTCGCCCTGCTCGGGGACGCCGGCTACTGCCCCTCCCCCCTCTCGGGACAGGGCACCAGCCTGGCCCTGGTCGGCGCCCACGTGCTGGCCGACTCCCTGGCCCAGGCACCCGGCGACCACCTCGCCGCGTACGCCCGCTACGAGGAGCGGATGCGGCCCTTCGTCGACCTCAACCAGGCGCTGGCGACCGAGAACCCGGGCGGCCCCGCGTCCGAGGAATCGATGGAGCGCGCCAAGAACGCCATCTCCCTGGACGGCTGACGCGGCCGCAGCTCGGCTTCACTCCGGCCGGACCGTGAACGGCTCCACGGGCCCCTGCCGTGTGCCGCCGCCGCTGTTGTCCGTGTCGTCGGCTTCCCGGCCGAACCGGCCCGCTAGCTGCATCGCCGCGAAGACGGTGATCACGACCGTGACCAGGACGACGACTTGGTTGCGCCGGCCCTGCAGGCGCTTGCGTTCGGCGGGCGCGATGCCGCTCTTGTCCAGCACGTTGCGCCAGGGCTTGGTGAGGCGCCAGAGGAACGTGAGGGCGATTGCGGCGACGAGGATGGTTCCGGTGGCCTGCCCTGCGGCGAAGCTCTGGGAGGTGGCGTCAACGGATAAGTCGATCATGAACCGTATCGTATGGATGATCGACTCGTCTGCTGGTCGCGATCGGGCATCCTCCCGTCGGCCGGCGAGCCCGGCGAGCCCGGCGAGGGCGCGGATCCGGCCCCGTCCGCCGGACGGTGTGGGACGGCACGCCCCCTTGTGCCACCGCGCGACCGTGCGGACCCCCTTGACGCCCCCGGGCGCCGGGGAGACGCTCCCGGGTCTTGGATCCGAACGGTTGCAGCTGGGGGGCCGCTATGCCGGAGGAGTCTGTCCAGACGGCGGGGGAGCTGCGTGCGCAGCTCGTCGCGCAGGGGGCGCGCTGGTCGGTGCTGGAGCACCTCGCCGACGAGGAGCCCGTGCCGCGGCCTTCGCTCGGCCTTGAGCCCGGGGCGAATCTGACCACCGCCGAGGAAGCGGGGGTGATCGACCTGCCGGGAATCATCGGGCACGCGAGCGGCAATCCGCATCTGACCCGGCGCCGTGCCGCCCACGGGCTGCTGCCCGGGGTCCGGGGGCCGGCCGCCCCGGCCCGGCCCGCCGCCGTGGACTGGCGCAGCCGCTGGGGCTGGCCGTGGATCACCAAGGTGAAGGACCAGAACCCGTGCGGTTCCTGCTGGGCCTTCGGCGCCGCCGGCCTGGTGGAGTCCATGGCCCGCATCGAGCACGACGTATGGGCGGAGCGTTCCGAGGGGGACGTCCACGACGGCCTGCGCTTCACCTGCGGCCAGGGCAGCAATCCGGAGACCGCCCTCGACTGGATCAAGGCGAACGGCGGGCTCGCCGACCCGGACTGCTGGCCGTACAGCACCCCGCCCGCGGGACTGCCGGCCGCCCGCCGCGACGCCTGGCGCGCCGAGTACACGCCCAGCTGGGACCGGTCCGGCCGGACCGTCCGGATCACCGACTACGTCCGGCTCGGCGACGTGGAGCAGCAGAAGGTCTGGCTGGACACGGTCGGCCCACTGACCGCCTGCTTCGACGTCTACGACGACTTCTTCGGCCTCGGCTCCGGCGTGTACCACCGTACGAGCGACCATCTCGCGGGCGGCCACTGCGTGTTGGTCGTCGGCTACGACGACGCGGCCGGCTGCTGGCTGTTCAAGAACTCCTGGGGGACGGGCTACCACGTCGGCGGCTACGGCCGGATCGCCTACGGCGAGGTCAGCATCGACCACTGGGCCAAGTGCGGCCTGCGCGGCACCAACCCCGACCCGTGGACCAAGCGCCGCCTGCACACCGGCAACGTCTACGAGAGCGGCAACGGCCGCGCCCACCGCAACTTCGAGCTGCTCGCCACCGCCCCCGGCGACCGCCTCCAGCACTGGTGGCGCGAGGGCGACTCCCCGTTCGCCTGGGCCCGCGCGGGCACCTTCGCCACCGACGCCTCCGGTCAGCCCGCCTTCACCGGCACCACCTACAACCGCAACATGGAGTCCCTGCACGTGACCACCGGCGGCCGGCTGCGCCACTGGTACTACGAGCAGTCCGTCGGGGCCTGGCGCGACGGCGGGGTCTTCGGGCCGGGCGACGCGGCCGTCGGTTCGACCCCGGCCTTCATCCAGAGCGACTACGGCAAGCCGGGCAACTTCGAGGCGGTCGTCCGGACCGCCGACGGCCGCCTCAACCACTGGTGGCGGATCAACGGCGCCCCCTGGACCTGGAACGACGGGGGCCGCTTCGCCTCCGGCATCGCCCACTACGGGCCCGCCCTCGTCCAGACCCGCGGCCGCCACCTCGACCTCGTCGCCGCCCTCACCGACGGCCGCATGCAGCTGTGGTGGCGCGACGATCCGAACGGCTTCGCCTGGCGGGCCGGGGAGATCTTCGGCAGCGGTACGGCGGCCGTCTCCGCGCCCTGCCTGATCGAGGGGCAGTTCGGGGCCGCCGACGAGGACACCGCCGGGAACTACGAGCTGTGCGTGGCCGTCGCCGGCGGCCGCGTGGAGCACTGGTGGCGCGGCAACGCGGGCGGCTCGGCCTGGCGGCGCAGCGCGGTCTTCGGGCACGACGTCGCCGCCGTCACCGGGATGCTCCAGGGCAGTTTCGGGTTCAACCTGGAAGTCGTCGTCCTGCGCACCGACCGCCGCCTCCAGCACTACTGGCGCGACGGCGCGGGCTGGCACGAGGGGTCGCTGATCGGCCCCGTCTGAGAGGACCGGACGGGCGTGGAGGTACGGAGCGTCGTGCTGGGCCCGGAGGAGTCGTACGAGCTGCGGCTCACCGGGCGGGGCGCGCGCGGGTACGTGTGGACCTGGCAGGTCACCGGGGACGCGGACGCGGTGACGGTGGCGGAGGCCCCAGGGGCCCCGGCCGCCGCCGGGGCGGCCCCGACGCCCGGGGTCCCGGTGGAGCGGACCTACGTGGTCCGGGCCCGCCCCCCGGGCGGGGGCCGGGCCCGGATCCGCTTCGCGCAGGTCCGGCCGCCCTACCCGGACGAGGCGCCCTACGAGGAGTTCGTCCTGGACGTGGAGGTGGCGGCGGTCACCGGCGGGACCTGAGGACCGTGCGCTGCACGGCCTCCAGGGGACCGTGGTCGAAGCGGCGAAGCCACAGCCACGATCCGGCGGCCAGGACCAGGCTCACGCCGGCCCACAGGCCCATCACCCACCAGGGGCCGCTGCCGCCGAACCGTTCGGCGAGGCCCAGCCCGATGCCGTAGCAGAGCAGCATGCACAGCAGGTTCTGGGCGACGTAGCAGGACAGGGCCGTGCGGCCGACGGAGCCGAGCGCGCGGGTCACCGGGGCCGGGACCCACCGCCGGTCGAGGGCGATGCCGATCAGGCCGATGTAGCCGAGGGCGAGCAGCGGCGCGGCGCCGTAGCGGCCCAGGAGGTAGAAGTCGGAGCCGCCGAGGGCGGTCGCGGCGTTCAGCGGCAGCCCGAGGCCCAGGCCCCAGGCGGCCAGCCGGCCGCGGATGCGGCGGCCTCCGTCGGTGGCGGTGAAGGCGCCCGCGCGGTGCAGCCGCACACCGAGCAGGAAGAGGAACACGAGCAGCCCGAAGGAGAAGACCGGCTCGATGCGCAGTGCGAGGAAGTGTTCCAGGCGGAAGACGACCTGGGCCGGATAGCCGCCGTCGGCGTACAGCTCGACGGTGGCCGGGTCCGGGCTCTTCGGGGCGCCGGCGGGCCGGCTCAGCGCGTCGAGGGTCGCCAGCGAGATCAGCGCCAGGTGCAGCGCCCCGGCCGTCCACATCGCCGCCTTGCGCACCCGTTCGGAGCGGGCCAGCAGCCAGGCGACGAGGAGGGCGGTGACGGCGTACCCCATGAGCACGTCCCAGGCGAAGACGAGCACGAAGTGGACGGTGCCCTCGACGAAGAGGAAGGCGGCGCGGCGCGGGTAGCGGCCGGGCCAGGGGTCGCCGCGACGGGCGGCGGAGTCGAACTGGATGGCCAGGCCCACCCCGAACAGGACCGTCAGCAGGGCCAGGAACTTGCCGTCGGCGAGGAAGCGGAAGACGCTCTCGGCGAGGTGGGCGGCGGAGGGGTCCGCGAGCGGGTCCGGCACCTTCATCGAGCCCTGGAACACCCCCCACTCCGAGCCGGGCGAGGTGAAGATCCAGACATTGGTCATGAGGGTGCCGAGGATCGCGGCGCCGCGCAGGACGTCGAGGAGCGGGAGCCGGGCGGTCTTGGGTGCCGCCGGGGCGAGCAGGGTGTCGGCCATGACTTCAGCGTCCCGGCGCGCGGGGCCCCGTACGTCCTGCGGGCGGACGAAGGCGCGGTACATCCTTCGATGCAGCGGGCGGCGAACGAGGTCGGAGAGGACCGGGGGCCGCCTCCTCCCACAGGCCGAGATCCTGCCGGGGTCCACATTCCGGACCGGGCCACGACGTGCACCCCTGTTGTATCTATCCTGTGCGCATGCCCGCCCCCACCGCTGCCGTGACCGCCGCCGACCGCGTCTACCGGCACGTCAAGCACGGGGTGCTCGACCGCCGCTACGAAGGCGGCACCCTGCTGACCGAGGGCGAACTGGCCGCCGCCGTCGGGGTGTCCCGTACGCCCGTCCGCGAGGCGCTGCTGCGGCTGGAGACCGAGGGGCTGCTGAAGCTGTACCCGAAGAAGGGCGCCCTGGTCCTCCAGGTCTCCGCGCAGGAGATCACCGATGTCCTCGAAACCCGGCTGCTGGTCGAGGAGTTCACCGTACGCAGGGCGGTACCGGCCCCACCGGGCCTGCTGGACCGGCTCGCCGCCCTGCTCGACGAACAGCGCCGGCACGCCGGTACCGGCGACCTCGCCGCGATGATGGCCGCCGACCGCGGCTTCCACGCCGAGATCGTGCGCAGCGCCGGGAACCAGATCCTGTGCCGGCTCTACGACCAACTCCGCGACCGGCAGCTGCGGATGGGCGTGGCCCTGCTGCACGCCCACCCCGAACGGCTGGACCGCACCCTCGCCGAGCACGCGGAGATCCTGGACGCGCTGCGCGCCGGGGACGCGGACACGGCGGCCGCGGCGGTCCGCGGACACATCGGCCGGGTCGAGGCCCTGGTCCGGGGACCGGGCCGGTGAGCGGACCGGCGAACTCCCCGGTGAACGGCGCGGTGAGCGGACCGGCGAACGCCCGCCCCGCCGGCGGCGGCCTGCCCGCCGACCCGCCGGGCGGCCGCAGGGCCGTCGCCGTGTGGGGCATCGGCGTCGCCGTCTACTTCGTGGCGGTGATCTTCCGTACCAGCCTGGGCGTGGCCGGCCTGGACGCCGCCGACCGCTTCCACGTGAACGCCTCGGCGCTGGCCACCTTCTCCCTCCTCCAGCTGCTGGTCTACGCGGGCATGCAGATACCGGTGGGCCTGATGGTCGACCGGCTCGGCACCAAGAAGGTGCTGACCCTGGGCGCGGTGCTGTTCACCGCCGGCCAGCTCGGCTTCGCGCTGTCGCCCTCGTACGAAATGGCGCTCGCCGCGCGGGCGCTGCTGGGCTGCGGCGACGCGATGACCTTCATCTCGGTACTGCGGCTCGGCACCCGCTGGTTCCCGGCCCGGCGCGGGCCGCTGATGGCCCAGCTGGCCGGGCTGGTCGGCATGGCGGGCAACCTCGTCTCCACCCTCGTCCTCGCCCCGGTCCTGCACGGGGTCGGCTGGACCGCCGCCTTCGCGGGCAGCGCGGTGGCGGGGCTGGTGGTCCTGGTGCCGCTGACGCTGTTCCTGCGGGACCACCCGGAGGGGTACGGACCCGCGCCGCGCGCCGCCGGGGCTCCGGGAGCTCCGGCGGCGCGCGGGGGCTTCGTACGCCGCCAGATCCGCGAGTCCTGGGCCGAACCGGGCACCCGGCTCGGCCTGTGGGTGCACTTCACCACGCAGTTCCCCGCGATGGTCTTCCTGCTGCTGTGGGGCATGCCCTTCCTGGTCGAGGCGCAGGGGCTCTCGCGGACCACCGCGGGCGGGCTGCTGACGCTGGTCGTCGCCTCGAACATGGTGCTCGGCCTCGTCTACGGCCAGATCGTCGGCCGCCGCCAGTCCGCGCGGATCCCGCTCGCCCTGGGCACGGTCGGCCTCACCGCCCTGCTGTGGGCCTCGGTCCTCGTGTACCCGGGCGACCGGGCGCCGATGTGGCTGCTGGTCGCCCTGTGCCTGGTGCTCGGCAGCTGCGGACCGGCGTCGATGATCGGCTTCGACTTCGCCCGCCCGGCCAACCCGGCGGAGCGCCAGGGCACCGCCTCCGGCATCACCAACATGGGCGGCTTCATCGCGTCCATGACCACCCTGCTGGCGGTCGGCATCCTGCTGGACGCCACCGGCGACAACTATCGCGTCGCCTTCTCGACGGTCTTCGTCCTCGAAGCGCTGGGCGTGACCAGCATCCTGCGCCTGCGCCCCCGCGCCCTGGCCCGTGAGGCCGCCCGGGGCCGCGTCACCGTCCCCGCGCAGCCACCGGGCCAGGCACCGGGCCAGGCACCGGGCCAGGCACCGGGCCAGGCACCGGGCCAGGCACCGGGCCAGGCTTCGGACCAGGAACAGCAGCAGGAACCGGAGCCGGTGTCCCGTGCGTGTCCCCTCCCGGAAACAGCGGGGCGCGAGGCGCCGTAGGTCCGCCGCCCCTCCGGGAGAGCGGTGCCGGGAGGGGGGATCCGCCCAGGATGTGGACGAAACTGTCCGCACGCGCCGTGCCGACCGTGGAGCGGTTCGACTGGTTCACGGACGTCATCTCCAGCTCTCTGATGCCCACCGCGCTCAGGAGCGAACGCTCCGCCGACTTCCAGGCGGAGGCGGCGGTCCTGGACCTGGGCGCCCTGCAGGTCTCGTCCTTCGAGTACTCCCACGTGCGCTCGCGGCGCACCCCCGCGCTGATCCGCCGCGCCGACCCGGAGCAGTACCAGCTGGCCCTGCTGACCCGCGGCCGGATGTGGATGTCCCAGCGCGGCAGCGACGCGGAGATCGCCCCCGGGGACATGATCCTCTGGGACACCTCGCACCCCTTCGAGGCCGACTGCCGACCGGGCAACGGCACCCTGCGGGCGCTGGTCGTCCAGCTGCCGAGGACCGTGCTGCCGCTGCGCGCCGGCCGGATCGATCCGCTGCTCGGCCGCCGCGTCGGCGCGGAGAGCGGTCTGGGGGCCGTCCTGGCGGGGTTCATCGCCTCGCTCGGACGGCACGGCTCCGACTGCGGGCCGCAAGAGCTGCGCCGCCTCGGCACGGCCGTGATCGAGCTGGCCGCCGCCTGCCTCGCCGAACGCCTAGACGCCTACGGGGAACTGCCCGCCGAGGTCCGCGCCCGCGTGCTGCGCGAGCGGATCGACACCTTCATCGAGGACGGCCTCGGGGACCCGGCACTCACCCCGGGCCTGATCGCCGCCGCCCACGGCATCTCCGTACGCGCCCTGCACCTGCTCTTCCGCGAGGGCCCGGAGAGCGTCGCGGCCGTCGTCCGGCGCCGCCGCCTGGAGCGCTGCCGTACCGACCTGGCCCGTCCCGAGCTGGCCGGACGGCCCGTCCACGAGATCGGCGCCCGCTGGTGCTTCACCAATGCCGCGGCCTTCAGCCGTGCCTTCCGGGACGCGTACGCGATCAGCCCCACCGAATTCCGCCGCACGGCAGCCCGGGCCGCACGACCGGGCCGCGCGGCCCCGTAGGTCCTGCGACCCCGTAGGTCCTGCGGCCCCGCAGGTCCTACGGGGTCACGGAGAACTGCGTGAGGATGGCGTCCGCCAGGTCCAGGTCGCCCTCCACCTTCACCCGGTCCGCGACGGCGTGCGCCCGTACCCGGCCCGCCGCCAGGCGGACGTAGGTCTCCCAGTCCAGCGTCAGCGTCACCGCCGGGCCCAGCGACGGCGACTTGTCCACCGTGCCGCGGCCGTCCGCGTCCACCCGTACCGTCCGCATGAACTCCAGCTGCCCGTGCACGTCGATGACCACCGCCGAGTTCGCCGGCGCGCCCGCCTTCTTGGCCACCACCTTCGGCAGGCCGGCCAGCATGAGGTCCCGCGCCACGTACGCACCCGGCGAGTCCCAGTTCCCCGGTACCCCCAGTGCCGCCCGCAGGTCCTGCTCGTGGATCCACACGTCGAACGCCCGCAGCCGCAGCGCCTGCTCCAGCGTCACCTGGTCACCGAGCGGCCCGCGGACCATCGTGGCCGGATCCCGCTTCTCGTTCCGCAGCTGCCGGGCACGCCGGATCACCGTGTACTCCAGCTCCGAGGTCATCTCCGGCGCGGTGTGGTGACGCCGCACGTCGACCTGCACCTCCATGTACCGGCTGAACTCGTCCACCACGTGCCGCAGGTCCCGCGCCACGGTGTGGATCGGCCGCGGGTCCCCGAGCTGCTCGGTCTCGATCCCGATGATGTGGGAGACCACATCGCGGACCGACCAGCCGGGACACGGAGTCGCCCGGTTCCACTCGCCCTCCGTCAGCGGGAGGACCAACTCGGATATCGCCTCGATGGAGTGTGTCCAGGCGTCGGCATAGGGCTGGAGGGCGGGATGCGGCTGGACGGTCAACGGGACCCCTCGCGGTGCTGTTCAATGGCGCGTTTCGGAAGCGGTGGACTCAGTTTCCAAAACTACGCTGCCGGTGAGCACCCCGGCAGTGCTTTCGTGTGACGATCGTAGGCCCGAGTTGACGGCTTGAACGCCAGGACGGTGGTAGTGTGCGCGCCTCGCTGATCCAAATCGCAGTGAACGAGGGCGAGTCGGTGTCTTCCCGACGTGTCCGCGTGGCCGAACTCGTACGGGAGCAGGCGGGCTCCGATCTCGTCGTCCTGCCGGAGCTGTGGCCGGTCGGCGCGTTCGCCTACGAGCAGTTCGAGACCGAGGCCGAACCGCTGGACGGCCCGACCTACGAGGCCATGGCCGAGGCGGCACGCGACGCCGGCGTCTGGCTGCACGCGGGTTCGGTCGTGGAGCGCGCCGGCGACGGCTCCCTCTACAACACCGCCCTCGTCCTCTCCCCGTCGGGCGAGCTAGCCGCCACCTACCGCAAGATCCACCGCTTCGGCTTCGACCAGGGCGAGGCGGTGCTGATGTCGGCCGGGGACTCCCTGACCACGGTGACCCTGCCCGAGCAGACCCTCGGCATCGCCACCTGCTACGACCTGCGCTTCCCCGAGCTGTTCCGCGGACTGGTCGACGCCGGGGCCACCACGATGGTCGTCTCGGCGGGCTGGCCCGCCCGCCGCCGCGCGCACTGGACCCTGCTCAGCCGGGCGCGCGCCGTGGAGGACCAGTCCTACGTCCTTGCGTGCGGGACCGCCGGCACCCACGCGGGCGTGGAGCAGGCCGGGCACAGCCTGGTGGTGGACCCGTGGGGCGAGGTCCTGGCGGAGGCGGGCCCCGGCGAGGAGGTCCTCACCGTCGACCTGGACCCGGCCAGGGTCCCCGACACCCGCTCCCAGTTCCCGGCCCTGAAGGACCGCCGCCTGGGCCGCTGACGGGACCCCGGCGTCCGCGGCGGCCCCGGAAGCCCGCGAACCCCGGCGCCCCCGATTGGCGCCGGGGTTCGCGGGCAGACGAAGGGGACGGGCGGCGCCGGCCGCCGGGTCCACGACGAGGAGGCGGGTGCACCGTGACGGAAGACGCAGAGGCCGTGCTGGAGGCCGCGCTGGACCCGCACGAGCCCTCCGCCGCGGAGGTCGAGGTCCGCCGACGGGTCCGGGAGCGGGCCACCGGGATGACCCACCACACGGCGCAGGCCGCCCTGGAGGCCGTGCTGGCGCACGCGGGCGACGACCTGGAGTCCGCCGACGCCGCCACCCGCGCCGAGGCCGCCGAGTGGCAGCGCATCACCGACCTCCTGTTCGACCACGGAGGCCCGTACGCACCGGACACCGACGCCTACGTCCAGGGCCAGCTCACGGCCCGGGAACACCATCGGGACTGACCCCGGCCTCCCGCTCCTTCTCCGCCATCCGGATCACGCACACCGCGACCGCGATCAGCAGCGCCGCGTCCGCGTCCTCCCGGACCACGTCCACCGCGTACGTCTCGCGCAGCCGGTACCACTGCCGCGAGACCAGCGCGAGCAGCTCCCCGTCGTACTCGACCTTGAACTCGCGCTCCAGGATCCGCCCGCTGACATCGAGCTCCGTGCCCTCGGCCAGCGTCACGCGGAAGTGCCCCCGCACCAGCGAGAGCCGCTTCCTGCGGATCACCGCCAGCCGCCGCTCGTCGCGCTCCAGGGTCATCGCGTCCCGCAGCGCGAACAGCTTCTCCCGCAGGGTGATCAGGATCAGCCCGTCCGGATCCTTCAGCTCCAGCGTGTCCCGGAAGCGCAGCGCCTTCCCGTCGACGAGGAAGGCGTGCCGGCCGTCCTCGTCCTCGATCCAGTAGTCGTCCCCGATGGCCAGCATTTTGTCCCGTACGAGGTATTTCATGCGCTGATCAGTGCCCGCGATAGGTTGCCCCCATGCCCCTGCTCTACGTGACCGACCTGGCGTACCCCGCACGCGGCCGCCGCTACTGCGACGAGGACATATTCCTCACGTCCCGGCTGCGCGCCGCATTCGACCTGGCCCTGTGCCATCCCGCGGACGCCGAAGCGATGCTGCCGCTCGGCTTCGACGCGGTGATCGTCCGCAACAGCGGCCCGGTCCTGCACTACCAGGAGGCCTACGACTCCTTCCGCGCGGCCGCCCTCGCCGCCGGCGCCCGCGTCTACAACCCGCTCACCGGCCGCGCCGACATGGCGGGCAAGCAGTACCTCCTCGACCTGACGGCCGCCGGCTACCCGGTCATCCCGACGGTGGACGACCCGGCGAGGCTCTCCGAGCTGCCGCAGGTCCCCACCTACGCGGTCAAACCGAAGCAGGGCGCCGACTCCATCGGCCTCACCTTCACCGCGACACCGGACGGGCCGGCCGGGGCCGTGCTCATCCAGCCGCGCATCGACTTCACGTACGAGGTGTCCTTCTACTTCGTCGACGACGCCTTCCAGTACGCGCTGTACGCCCCCGATCCGGCCCGCCGCTGGGAGCTCGCGCCCTACACCCCGACCGCGGCCGACCTGGCCTTCGCCCGGTCCTTCGTCGACTGGAACACCCTCGACCACGGCATCCAGCGCGTGGACGCCTGCCGGGCGCCGTCCGGCGAGCTGCTCCTCGTCGAACTGGAGGACCTGAACCCGTACTTGTCCCTGGACCTCGTCCCGGCACCGGTACAGGACGCCTTCGTCGGCGCGCTCACAAGATCCCTCCACACCTTCC
Source organism: Streptomyces sp. NC-S4 (assembly GCF_054353315.1). Taxonomy (NCBI): domain Bacteria; kingdom Bacillati; phylum Actinomycetota; class Actinomycetes; order Kitasatosporales; family Streptomycetaceae; genus Streptomyces; species Streptomyces sp. NC-S4. Next base: position 4,550,883 of record NZ_CM135937.1, read on the forward strand.
TCGGCACCACCGCCTGATGTCAGACCCGGCTGCCAGGCTTTCCCCATGGACAAGCAGACGTTCTGGAAGCTGATCGAGACGGCCCGCGCCGACGCGGAACCCGAGGAGGTGGCCTCGCGCGCGGCACAGCTCCTCGCGGACCGGGCAGCGCCGGAGATAGCCGCGTCCCAGCAGGTGCTGTGGGACCTGCTGGCGGAGTCCTACCGGGCGCCGCTCTGGGCCGCGGCCTACGTGATCAACGGAGGCTGCTCGGACGACGGCTTCGACTACTTCCGCGGCTGGCTCCTCACCCAGGGCCGGGAGGTCTTCGAGGCGGCCCTGGCCGACCCCGACTCCCTGGCCGCGCACCCCGCGGTCCGCGAGGCCGCACAGCAGGGCCTGGAACTGTGGGACGAGTCCGCCCTCTCGATCGCCTGGACCGCCTACGAGGCCGGCACCGGCAAGGAACTCCCCGCGGACTCCTTCACCATCAGCTACCCGGCCCTGGACCCGTCCTGGGACTTCGACTTCGACGACACGGACGAGATAGCGGCCCGACTGCCCCGGCTGAGCGCCCTCTTCGACTACTCGTAGCGGTGGAGCAGGGACTCGCGTTCCTGCCGCCGGATCTCCTCGATCGTCAGACCGGGGAGATCCAGGTGGGAGAGGGTGATCTCGGCGGAGCTCGGAACGGCGTCCTCGGCGGGCCACTGCTCCGGCTGCCACGCGTTGCTGCGCAGGAACGCCTTCGGGCAGTGCTGGTAGGCCTCCTCGACCTCCACCACGATGGCGCTGCGCGGCGGCTTGCCGACGGGGGTCAGCTGCTCCAGCAACCGCGGATCGGCGGACACACAGGCCCGCCCGTTCACCCGCAGGGTGGTGTTCCGCCCGGGGATGACGAAGATCAGCCCGGCCCGGCCCGTCTCCACGATGTTGTGCGCGGTGTCGAGCCGCTTGTTGCCGGTGGCGTCGGGCAGCGCGAGCGTGAACTCGTCCAGCACGGACACGAATCCGGGCGGCCCGCCCCGCGGCGTCACATCACAGGTCCCGTCGGCCCCGGCACTGGCGACGAACACCAGCGACGACCGCCCGATGACCGCCCGCGCGGCCTCGTGGATCCGGTCCACGGCCTTGCGACGGGCCATCTCGCCGGGCTGCTCGTAGAGCTCTCGCAACCCCTCGGTGCTCCGCACCGCAGTGGCACTCACGGCATCGAATATCCGCCCGCTCGGCGGCGTGCTGACAGTCACGTCCCGCACGCTACCGGGCGGGGCTACAGCCCGCTGGTGTCCAGCTCGATCCCGAACGGCTCGGGCAGCCGCACCGGCGTCCCGAACGGGTGCGGCCCGTCCACCTTGGCGTACCCGAGCCGCCCGGGCAGCGCGAACAGCGCAACGGTCCCCTCCACCCGGTCGACCAGCAGGTACAGCGGCGCCCCGTACCGGGTGTTCCACGCGGTGGCGGCCGTACGCGTCCGGACGGCCCGTCGCAGGCCGTGCCCCGCCGTATGCGCGTGATCCGATGTTCATACCCGGATGGCAAGCTTGAAGGATGAACGATGCTGCCCCGGAGCCCACCCCCGCTCCCGCGCCCGCGCCCCGCCGTGCCCGTGTCCGTGCCCCCGAGCTGATCGGCAAGGGCGGCTGGCTGAACACCGGCGGCAAGGATCTGACCCTCGCCGACCTGCGAGGACGCATCACGATCCTCGACTTCTGGACCTTCTGCTGCATCAACTGCCTGCACGTCCTCGACGAGCTGCGCGAGCTGGAGGAGAAGCACCGCGACACCGTCGTGATCATCGGCGTGCACTCCCCGAAGTTCGTGCACGAGGCCGAGCACGCCGCCGTCGTCGATGCCGTCGAGCGCTACCAGGTGCACCACCCCGTGCTGGACGATCCCGAGCTGGCGACCTGGAAGCAGTACGCCGTACGCGCCTGGCCCACGCTCGTCGTGATCGACCCCGAGGGGTACATCGTCGCCCAGCACGCCGGCGAGGGTCACGCGCACGCCATCGCCCGCCTGGTCGAGGAGCTGGAGGCCGAGCACGAGGCCAAGGGCACGCTGCGGCGCGGCGACGGGCCGTACGTGGCCCCCGAGCCGGTGGCCGGCGCCCTGCGGTTCCCCGGGAAGGCGCTGCTGCTGCCGTCCGGGAACCTGCTGGTCTCCGACTCCACCCGGCACCAGCTCGTGGAGCTGGCCCCCGACGGCGAGAGCGTGGTGCGCCGTGTCGGCAGCGGCGAGCGCGGCTTCGCCGGGGACAGCTTCAGCGAGCCCCAGGGCCTCGCCCTGCTGCCCGACGGCAAGGTCGTCGTCGCCGACACCGTCAACCACGCGCTGCGCACCTACGACCCGGCCACCGGGCACGTGGAGACCGTCGCCGGGACCGGCCGGCAGTGGTGGCAGGGCTCGCCGACCTCCGGGCCGGCGCTGGAGGTGGACCTGTCCTCGCCGTGGGACGTGGCCTGGTGGCAGGGCCGGGTCTGGATCGCCATGGCCGGTGTGCACCAGCTGTGGACCTGGGACCCGGCGGCCGGGACGGTCGGGGTCGCGGCCGGTACGACCAACGAGGGGCTGCTCGACGGACCCGCCGCCGAGGCCTGGTTCGCCCAGCCCTCGGGGCTCGCGGCCGCCGGGGACCGGCTGTGGATCGCCGACTCCGAGACCAGCGCCCTGCGGTACGTGGAAGCCGGTGACGAGGGTTACGTGATCAAGTCGGCCGTGGGCACCGGCCTGTTCGACTTCGGCCACCGGGACGGCGACGCCGCCCAGGCCCTGCTCCAGCACCCGCTCGGCGTGACCGCCCTGCCCGACGGCTCGGTCGCCGTGTGCGACACGTACAACCACGCGCTGCGCCGCTACGACCCGGCCACCGGCCAGGTGTCGACCCTCGCGACCGACCTGCGCGAGCCCAGCGACGCCGTGCTGGTGGGCGAGGACATCGTGGTCGTCGAGTCGGCCCGGCACCGGCTGACCCGGCTGCGCCTCCCGGAGGAGGCGGTCCGGGTGGACGCGGTCGCCCACCGTACGCAGCGGGCCGCCACCGAGGTGGCGCCCGGCACGCTCCGCCTCGACGTGGTCTTCCAGGCGCCGGCCGGGCAGAAGCTCGACACCCGCTACGGGCCCTCGACCCGGCTGCTCGTGTCCGCCACCCCGCCCGAGCTGCTGGCGGACGGCGAGGGCGCCGGGACCGACCTGTTCCGGGAGCTCGCGCTGAACCCGGAGGTCACCGAGGGAGTCCTGCACGTCTCGGCGATGGCGGCGTCCTGCGACGACGACCCCGCCAACGAGTACCCGGCCTGCCACGTCCACCAGCAGGACTGGGGCGTCCCGGTCCGCGTCACCACGGACGGCGCCGCCCGCCTCCCCCTCGTCCTCGCGGGAATGGACGACGAGTAGCGGCACTCGGCAGCGGGGCCCGACCGGTGGCCGTATGCCGGTCCGGGCCCTTGCCGGTCACCCGAGCTCGTCCTCTAGGTCGGCCTCGTCGTCCGGTGCGATCCTCCGGCGAAGGTTCTCGATGTCCGTCTGCAGACCGATCAGCGAGGTCAGCAGTTCGTCGAGGACCATCTGCGGGATGACGGGCGTGTGCGACCCGACTTCGCGTTCGAGCAGGTGGAGCCGGTCGAGCGCGTCGCGGGCCGTGGCGACGCCCTGACGGAGCACATGCCGCTGGTCGGCGGCCTTCTGGCTCGGGGGACGGGAGTCCGCCGACTCGTCGGCGCCGGTGTCCGTATCCGTGCCGATACCGGCTTCGGTGTGCGGCGCCTCGGCTCCCGTCACGTCCGCGGTCGCTTCGGTCGTCACGGGCGGCAGGTCCGGGTGAAGCTTGCGGGCCCGCTCCGGATTGGACGCCCAGACCACGTCCCACTGGAGCAGGGGCTGTGGGACGCCGTCCGCGTCTCGGGCGATCCTGTCCTCCTCTCCGAGGTCGGTCTTGAAGTACACGTAGGCGTCGTCGGTGTCGTCGGACGTCTGCTTGAGGGTGAGCTGGCGCATGGTCACCGCGTTGGTGGGCAGGGCGTCGCTGCGGAACCGGTTCGCGACCAGCGCAAGGGTCCACAGGCCCAGCTCGTTGTCCTGCCGCGACAGGTCCTCGATGACCTGGTTCACATCGGCGCGGAAGGGGACGCCGCCATTCGTCTTGGTGGCCGTCAGCCCCGAACCTACGTTGCGCGTCAGCAGTTTGTCGGCGATGAGCGCCACCCCGCCGGCCACGGCGAGTGTGCAGCGGGCGTCCCTGTCACCGGCGAGGGCGGGTGCGACGAGCTCGGTGAAGTCGTCGGTCGGGACCGGGTCCCAGTCCTTCGTGACGTCGGAGGTGAGGACGCCGCCGTTGTTCCAGGCGTTGCGTGCCTGTGTCGTGACCAGCTTCTTGTGGCTGCGCCACGGTACGTCGATGAGCGGGCCCAGGAGTTCGGCGAACCCCTTCAGCCCCATCCGCTTGCCGCCCTTGATCGCTTTGGCCTGGTCCTTCAGCCGTTCCAGCAGTTCCGGGCGGGTCAGGGCGTGTACGAGGTAGACGCTCCGCCACAGCGCGGTGCCGGGGGGCGTGCCGTCGAAGAGTCCGGGAATGTCCTCCACCGGTATCCGGCCGACGGCCAGGCCGTAGACGGCTTGGAGATCGTTCTGCGGGACCAGGGAGTCTCCTTGCTGGATGACCCGCTTGAGCGCCCGTGTGGCGACTTCCGTGTTCTGGGCGGCGTTGTCCCACTGCTTGAACTCGACATGGACGCTGGCCAGCACCGACCTGATCGCGTCGTCGAAGATGTCCTCCGCCGCGAGCAGCCGTCCGGGGTGCTCTTCCACTCCGACGGCGATCTGCGCGGGCAGCACGTACGTCTGGGCGATCTGGACCGCGCGGGGTCCCGGCTCCGCCGCAGCCATCTCCCGGGCGAACTCATCCCGGAGAGAGTGGCGCCACCGCTCCCGGGCTCCCGCCAGCCGCTCTCCCAGGGAACCACCGGTTCCGCCGGGAGCCTTGGCGGGCACCTTCGCGAACAGCGCGTCCACCGCTATCGTGGCCGCCTGGGCCGCATCGGCGTCGGGACCGGCCTGCACGGCCCAGGCGCTGGCCAGCCGGGTGATTCCGTCACGTGTGACCACGGTGTGGAAGGACTCGGTGCCGTCCTCGAAGGCGATCTCGACGGGGTGTGTGATGAGGTTGCGGGTGACCTTGCGGGCGAGGATGGACGGCGCATAGCTGTTGAGCGACAGCGTGTCGTGGATGGTCTGCCACACGTGTTCGCGCAGGTGGTCGAGGTCCCGGTACTGGTAGCGCACCATCGAGCAGGGCCGGTCCCCCTCCGTGATGCCCTGCACCAGGGGATCGGGGACTTCCATGGCCGCCATGCCCGTACGGGGCTGGATGCCGGGCAGTAGTTCGTTCAGCTGGACCCGGGTGACGACCGACCGCAAGGTCGCGCCTTCGACGTTCTCCTCCATCAGGAGCCCGGAGGGCGCCTGAGCGGTCGGCTGGAGCTGAACGGCGAGGTTGTCGGGTCCGATGGTCGTCCGGGCCACCGCTTCCCATGCCGCTTCGGGCAGCCGGGTCGCCGGGTTGGCGGTTCCGGCAGCGACGGCCTTCCGGTGGGCGGCCTTCTCGGCCTGTCCCGGAAGGTCGGGCTCGATGTTGGTGACCAGGACGGTGTCCGACCCCCAGCGGATCGTGGCGGACCGGGGTGGGTTCAGCGGCATCGTGGAAGGCCTCCGTGGTGAGGGCGGGTGGGAGATGCGGCCGGGCCGGGCCCGGAGGCCCGGCCCCGCCGGTGTGGGTCAGGGGAGCGGCACAGGGGGCGCGGCCTGCGGCAGATGGGTCGGGAGCAGTTCCGACGCGGGCCCTCGGTCGGGGTTCGGCTTCATGTGCAGGAATGCGCCGACCCCGGGGAACTGCGCCGCCTCCAGGAGGAGTCCGACGAGGGAAGGGTTCGAGAGGAGGCTCTTCGCGAGAGCGGAACCCTCCTCCACGCGAGAGGAGTTGGCCGCCACCCACGAGGGCCTGACGACTCCCGCGGACACGACCGCGACGGCGGGAGTGCCGGTCCGGCTGTGCCGTTCCAGGAGCCGGTTGAGGCACAGCTCGGCCATCTCCGCGGAGGAGGTGTCGCGGCGGAACGCGGTGCGCGGGGTGGTGCTGGGCATCGTGGCCACAGCCTGCAGCCCTCGGATGAAAACGGCCCGGTACGCCCGCTTTTCGGACCGGTTGAGGGGGCGCGAGGTGCGGCGCGGCCGACCGCTCCCCGCTGCCAGCTTGCTGGCGTCGAGCCGGTCGCTGCACAGGACGCACACCGACCGGTCCTTGTGCAGGTTGTGCCGGAAGCTCATCCACCTGTTGGCTGCCGCGGGTACGTCGTCGTAGTTCACCGCAAGGCACCCGGCGGTTCCGACGGTCCTGTCTCCCGACGGGACCACGACGTGGACCGCCTCGGGCAGGAGGCCGAGAGGGCCGAGAGAGACAAGAGTGAATCGGGTGGCGCTGAACGTGCTCTCGCCGCCGGCGGCGAGAGCAAGAGATGTCGGAGAAGTGGACATTTCAACTCCAGTTAGCAAATTGCGAACACACTGGAGCCTCGCCTGTGAAAGCTCGGGCCGCGGGTCACGGCTGCGAGCCCTTCCCTGCCCAATCAACGCTAAACCCAACTCGGCCGTACTACAAGCTGATTGAGAATCTATGCTGACAGTCCGTCGGTTTATGCAGGTCAGGGGAGGTAGTCCGGCAGGGCGGGGTAATTGCGGGAGTTCAGAACCGGAAAAGGGTTCGAATCCATTCTTTCCAGCTGTGCGATGGATGAGGCCATTCGCACGGCTTGTCCGATGGAGCTGTCCTTCTCGATGACGAAGACGAACTCGTTTTCGGAGGTCGGCAGGCGTACGGGCAGCGTGATGAGCCCCAATTCATCCAGAGCCGCCGTGATCTGGTCGCAGAATTCCCGGCTCAGACGATCGCGGCCGGGGTCTGCGTACTTCTTGATGAAGCGCATCGACAGCCGCTTTATCCCGTGGTCCACCTCGACAGCGTGCGCAATAACGGTGAAGTCCATAACTAAGTAGGCTACTCAGTTAATTAGCGAGCTATCAAGGGCTGTTGTCATCCAGGCCGCTGATCTGCGCAGACATGCGCGAACCCCGCTTCGGACACGGGTCCGAAGCGGGGTTCTGGGGTGGGGCGAGCGGCGTCAGCCCTCCAGGAAGGCCACCAGGGCGTTCGCCAGGAGGTACGGGTCGTCCGCGCCGCACAGTTCGCGGGCGCTGTGCATCGAGAGGATCGCGACGCCGATGTCCACGGTCTGGATTCCGTGGCGGGCGGCGGTGATCGGGCCGATCGTCGTGCCGCACGGCATCGCGTTGTTGGAGACGAAGGTCTGCCACGGGATGCCGGCCCGCTCGCACGCGGCGGCGAACACCGCGCGGCCGCTGCCGTCGGTGGCGTACCGCTGGTTGACGTTGACCTTCAGGATCGGTCCGCCGTTGGCGCGCGGGTGGTGCGTCGGGTCGTGCCGCTCGCCGTAGTTGGGGTGCACGGCGTGTCCGGTGTCCGAGGACAGGCAGATGGTGCCCGCGAAGGCCCGCGCGCGGTCCTCGTACGAGCCCCCGCGGGCGAAGACTGAACGTTCCAGCACGTTGCCCAGCAGGGGGCCGTCCGCGCCCGTGTCGGACTGCGAGCCGTTCTCCTCGTGGTCGAAGGCCGCCAGCACCGGGATGTGGTCCAGCTTGCCGGCGGCGGAGACCGCGGCCAGGGCAGCGACGCCCGCGTGCACGGACAGCAGGTTGTCCATGCGCGGACCGGCCACCAGCTCGCGGTCACGGCCCAGGTACGACGGCGGCTCGATGGAGTGGACCATCAGGTCCCAGCCGGCCACCGACCCCTGGTCCAGGCCCTCTTCCTCCTCCAGGAAGGCGATCAGGTCGCCCTCCTGGACGTCGCCCAGCCCCCAGATCGGCTGCATGTGCCGCTGCTTGTCGAGCTTGAGGCCGTCGCTGTTGACCGACCGGTCCAGATGCACGGCGAGTTGGGGTACGCGCAGCAGTGCGCGGTCCACGTTCACCAGGCGCTCGGTGCCGTCGCGCAGGGTCAGCCGGCCGGCCAGTCCCAGGTCGCGGTCCAGCCAGGTGTTGAGCAGGGTGCCGCCGTAGATCTCGACGGCGATCTGCCGCCAGCCCTGCGAGCCGGTGTCCGGCAGCGGCTTGACCCGCAGGTTCGGGGAGTCGGTGTGCGCGCCGATGATCCTGAACGGGGTGTGCGCGGAGGCGCCTTCGGGAACGAACCAGGCGATGAGCGCACCGCCGCGGAGCACGAACTTGCCTCCGGTGCCCGCATCCCAGGCGTCCGTTTCCGACAACTGCCTGAAGCCCGCCTTCTCCAGCCGCTCCGCCGCGTTGGCCACGGCGTGGTACGGCGACGGACTGGCCGTCAGGAAGGTCATCAGATCGTCGGTGTGGCCGCGGTCGAAGCGGGCGGGAGAGCTCATCGTATTTCCCTTGTGTGGAAGCCCCCGGCTTCAGCCGGGTGAGGAAACGCAGTTCCGGCTCGGAACCTGGCTGCGGCGGAGTGCCGCAGCGTGAGGCTGTGACCTGTGCTTGTGTTCGGATCGTGACCGACCGTAGTCTCCGCGGTGTGGGGTTTCCTTCCGTGAAGCGGTCGTTCAAGTACCGTTTCTATCCGACGGACGCGCAGGCCGTGGAACTGTCGCGGACGTTCGGGTGTGTGCGGAAGGTCTACAACCTGGCTCTCGCCGCCCGTGCCGAGGCCTGGAGGGCGAGCGGCGAGCGGATGGGCTACGGGCAGACATCGGCCATGCTCACCGCGTGGAAGAAGACCGAGGAACTGGCCTTTCTGGCGGCGGTGTCCTCGGTACCGCTGCAGCAGGCGTTGCGCCACCTGCAGTCGGCGTTCGTGGGGTTCTGGGGGAAGCGGGCCGAGCACCCGCGATTCAAGTCGAAGCGGAAGTCGCGGGCCTCCGCCGAGTACACCCGCAGTGGGTTCCGCTACGCGGAGGGCCGGGTGCGGCTGGCGAAGATGGACGAGCCCTTGGACATCGTGTGGTCCCGCCCATTGCCGGAAGGGGCGGCGCCGTCCACGATCACGGTCTCGTGCGACAGAGCCGGCCGCTGGTATGTCTCGCTGCTGTGCGAGGACACCCCGGCTCCGTTGCCGCCCACCACGAGCGCGGTCGGCATCGACGCGGGACTGACGGCCCTGCTCACCCTGTCCACCGGCGAGAAGATCCCCAATCCCCGTCATGAGAGGAAGGACCGTGAGCGTCTGGCCCGCGCGCAGCGCGCGCTGTCGCGGAAGGAGCAGGGCAGCAAGAACCGGGTCAAGGCCCGCACCCGTGTGGCGCGGATCCATGCCCGGATCGCCGACCGGCGCAGGGACTTCCTGCACCGGCTGACGACCCGTCTCGTGCGTGAAAACCAAACGCTCGTGATCGAGGATCTGACGATCGCCAACATGATGCGCAACCGCCGACTGGCACGTTCGATCAGCGACGCCGCCTGGCGTGAGCTGCGGTCGATGCTGGAGTACAAGACGGCCTGGTACGGCCGCGAGCTGATCGCTGTCGACCGGTGGTTCCCCAGTTCCAAGCTGTGCTCGGCTTGCGGGGTGATCGCCGACGCGTTGCCCCTGAGCGTCCGGGAGTGGACCTGTGAGAGCTGCGGGACCGCTCACGACCGGGACGGGAACGCCGCGGTCAATCTTCTGGCCGCCGGGCTGGCGGCCGCTGCCTGTGGAGCGGATGTGAGACCTCATCGGGAGTCCTCCTCTCGGTCGGGGCGGTCCGTGGCGAATCAGGAATCCCCACTCGGGAGTGTGGGAATCCCCTCCGGCTAGGGAGGGGAGGAAGCCAAGTGGTTCACCTTAACGAGGGTCGGGTCCGTGTCCGTCATGGCCGGATCGTGCGTCGGCCGGGAGATCCGGCTCCGAGCCCGTTGCCTCCGCGGTCCCGTCGGTTTCAGCCCGGCGGACGCTCGAATCGGCGTTGCAGCTGCCTGCGCTCGCCCCGGCGGATGCGCGGGAGCATCTCCGGGGTCTGCGGGGAGCGCTGCGCGCGTCTCTTGCGTCCGGCGCAGAAGATACAGGCCTCGCCGGGCGGAGCGTCGGGGTCGATCGGCGCGCCGGGATGTTCGGCGCATCCCGAGGCGTTGCGCGGCCGGGAGAGTTCGCGGGCGACGATGAAGGCGCGGTGGAGGTCGTCGGCGATGCGGACGAAGTCGTCCGCGGGCGAGGACAGGCCCAGGTGGAACCGCTGGTCCTCGACGGTGCGCACGTAGGTGCGCAGCCGCTGGAGCGTGTACGGGGGGTCGGGCACCGGGTAGCCGAGGCGCCGCTGTTCTCCGGCGGGGGCGGCGGGCGGGCCGCCGCGGTGGCGCCGGCCGAGGCGGCGGCGGTCGTTGCAGATGAGGCAGCGGCCCCAGCCTTCGGGTGCTTCGGGGTCCAGGGCGCCGTTGGGGTGCTCGGGGCAGCCGGTGTAGCTCTTGGCGGGGGCCAGTCCGGTGGCCGTCTGGAAGGCGACGTACAGCGCGTCGGCGATGGTGTCGTACTCGGCGGGGTGGGCGCCGTCGTACAGCTCGCGCAGGTGGTCGCCGAGGCTGCCCAGGCTCGCCTGCAGCTCCTTGAGGGCGTACGGACGCCCGGTGGGGACGGAGTACCCCCTGCTGCCGTGCTGATCCTGTGGACTCATGTGTACGAGCGTCCCATGAACGACTGACATCGGGGGAAAGCCGCAGGACAGGGGCCTGGGGCCGGGTACGCGCCAGCGGCCGGGCCCCTGTGCGGGGGGCCCGGCCGCTGGCGTGAGTGCGACGGTGGTGCGACCGGCCTAGAAGGCGGCCTCGTCGAGCTCCATGAGGGAGTTGTCGACGGCCTCGGCCAGCGCGCGGGCGACCGAGACGTTCGGCAGGACCTGGGACGCGAAGAACTTCGCGGCGGCGATCTTGCCGGTGTAGAAGGGGACGTCCTTCGGGGCGGCGGTCGCCAGCTTCTCGGCGGCCACGGCGGCGCCCTTGAGCAGCAGGTAACCGACGACCACGTCACCCGAGGCCATCAGCAGGCGGGTGGTGTTCTGGCCGACCTTGTAGATGTTCTTGACGTCCTCGCCGGTGGCGGTGAGGTCGACGATCATCTGGCCGACGATGGCCTCCAGGTCGACGGCGGCCTTGGCGAGCGCGTCGCGGGCGCCGGCCAGCTCCTCGCCGCCCTCGGCCCCGGCCAGGAACTTCTTGATCGTCTCGGAGAGGACGTTCAGGGAGGCGCCCTGGTCGCGGACGATCTTCCGGAAGAAGAAATCCTGGCCCTGGATGGCCGTGGTGCCCTCGTAGAGGGTGTCGATCTTGGCGTCGCGGATGTACTGCTCGATCGGGTACTCCTGCAGGTACCCGGAGCCGCCGAAGGTCTGCAGGGACTGCGCGAGCTGCTCGTAGGACCGCTCGGAGCCGTAGCCCTTGACGATCGGCAGGAGCAGGTCGTTCAGGCCGATCTCGGCGGAGGCGTCCTCGCCCGCGGCCTGCTTCATCTGGATCTCGTCCTGCACGGAGGCCGTGTAGAGGACGAGGGCGCGCATGCCCTCGGCGTAGGCCTTCTGCGTCATGAGCGAGCGGCGCACGTCGGGGTGGTGCGTGATGGTGACCTTGGGCGCGGTCTTGTCCATGAAGTTCGCCAGGTCCGGGCCCTGCACGCGCTCCTTGGCGTACTCCAGCGCGTTCAGGTAGCCGGTGGAGAGGGTGGCGATGGCCTTCGTGCCGACCATCATGCGGGCGAACTCGATGATCATGAACATCTGGCGGATGCCGTCGTGCTTGTCGCCGATCAGCCAGCCCTTGGCGGGGTGCTGGTCGCCGAAGGTCATCTCGCACGTGTTGGAGGCCTTGAGGCCCATCTTGTGCTCGACGTTGGTGGCGTAGACGCCGTTGCGCTCGCCCAGCTCGCCGGTCTCCCAGTCGAAGTGGAACTTCGGGACGAGGAAGAGGGACAGGCCCTTGGTGCCCGGGCCGTGGCCCTCGGGGCGCGCGAGGACGTAGTGGAGGATGTTCTCCTCCATGTCGTGCTCACCGGAGGTGATGAAGCGCTTCACGCCCTCGATGTGCCAGGAGCCGTCCTCCTGCTGGATGGCCTTGGTGCGGCCGGCGCCCACGTCCGAGCCGGCGTCCGGCTCGGTGAGGACCATGGTGGAGCCCCAGCGCTTCTCGACGGCTATCTGCGCGACCTTCTTCTGCGCCTCGTTGCCCTCTTCGAAGAGGATGCCGGCGAACGCCGGGCCGGAGGAGTACATCCAGATGGCCGGGTTCGAGCCGAGCAGCAGCTCCGCGTAGGCCCAGATGAGGGAGCGGGGCGAGGTGGTGCCGCCGATCTCCTCGGGCAGGCCCAGGCGCCAGTACTCCGACTCCATGAAGGCTTCGTAGCTCTTCTTGAAGGAGGCCGGGACGGGCGCGGTGTTGGTGGCCGGGTCGAAGACCGGCGGGTTGCGGTCGGCGTCCTCGAAGGAGGCGGCCAGCTCGTTCTCGGCGAGGCGGGCGATCTCGGACAGGACGCTCTTGGCGGTCTCGGTGTCCATCTCCTCGAACGGACCGGTGCCGTACTGCTGGTCGCGGCCGAGCACCTCGAAGAGGTTGAACTCGATGTCGCGGAGATTCGACTTGTAGTGCCCCATGGCGACGGCTCCGTTAAGGCTCGGGGAGACAGGGTTCCTCGTACATACCAATCGGTAACAACATGATGCTACCCACCGGTAATAACGGCAACCCTTCCGCGCCGACTGTGACCAGGGTCAAAGCTCGCACCAGACCGTCTTGGTCCGGGTCCCCTGGGTGACTCCCCAGCGCAGCGCCAGGGCGTCGAGCAGGGCGAGCCCGCGCCCCGACTCGTCGGAGTCGGTCGCCTGCCGGGGTACGGGCCGGGCCCCCGGCGCTGGATCGGTGAGCTCGACCCGCGTACGGGTTGCCCTTCCGCTGATCCGCAGGGTGACTGGGGTGCCCTCGCCGACGTGGCGGACGACGTTGGCCAGCAGCTCGGTGACGCAGAGTTCCGCGTCGGGGTGACCCTCCGGCCCGAGGTGCTCGCGCACGGCGTGCCGCAGCAGCCGGGCCGCCTGTGGGGTGGCGCGCAGCCGGACGGTGAGGTCGTTCACGGCTTCGCCGGCGCGGTGGCGATCCGCTGAGCGGTGGCGGCGTCGCAGTTGCCGAGGCTGATGAGGGGTGGGGTGTCGGACCGCCCGGCGTAGGAGGGCAGGTGCAGGTCCAGCGAGGGCAGGGTGATCCCGTGCGCGGTGAGCGCGGCGCGCAGCGCGGTGAGGGCCGCGATTGCCTCGCGATCGGGGGCGTGGTCGCTCATGGCGAACCCTTCCGTGGCGGAGTGTGACGAAGCCCTCACAGGCTGGCGCCCGGTTGCCTACCGTGGGAAGGGTTTCCGGTCCACAGCACGGAGTGTGGAAGGCAGGCCCTGTGATGGCCCCACGCAAGGAGATCGACGGCTCGGCGAGCGTGCCGGCGTTTTACGGCAAGGAGCTGCGCTGGCGGCGGGAGGCGGCAGGCCTCACGCTTCAGCAGGCCGTGGAAGGCAGCTTCTACGGGGCCAGCTACTTGAGCGAGATCGAACGGGCACAGCGGCGGATGCCGGGGGATCTCGCGCGCCATGTCGATCAGGTGCTGAAGACTGACGGGTTCTTCTGGCGGCGCTGTGACGACGTACGGAAGGCCAGGCGGGGCGCGCACGCCGAGTACTTCGCCCCGGTCGTAGAGGCGGAGCGGCGGGCGCGGACCATCGAGGAGTGGAGCAACGCGCTCATCCCCGGGCTGCTGCAGACGGAGGCGTACGCGCGGGCGGTCATTCACTCCACCCATCCGATGGACCTGCCGGAGGAGGTGGACGCGAAGATCCGCGCCCGCATGCAGAGGGCCTCACTGTTCGAGGATCCGAAGAGCCCCGAGTACTGGACGATTCTGCATGAATGTCTTGTGACGCAGCCCCTGTTGCCGCCTGTCGAGATGGCCGAACAACTTGAGCGCATCGCCGCTCTGGCCAGGCGCCGCCGCATCGTTCCACAGGTCTTGCTGTGGAGTTCTGCGATGCAGCCCTTTCTGGGGCTGCCGCTCATGTTCATGGAGTTCGACGACGAGCCGCCGCTCGCGTACACAGAGGGTCCGTATCACGGACAGGTCGTGGACGATCCGGCACTCGTGAAGAGGTATCGAGCGTCATACCATCTGCTCAGGGCTGCCGCACTGCCGCCTGAGGCCTCTCTCGCCATGATCGAGCAAGCTGCTGAGGAGTACCGGAATGGCAAGCAACGGGAGTGAGTTCGGTGCCGTGATCTGGCGCAAGAGCAGCTACAGCAGCGGCGACGGTGGCAACTGCGTCGAGGTGGCCGACGGCCTCGCCGGGGTCGTTCCCGTGCGGGATTCCAAGCGGCCCGACGGTGGGGTGGTCGTGGTCAGTGCCGCCGCCTGGGGTCCCTTCGTGGCTTCGCTCAGGGCCTGCTGACCGCACCCCGCAGGGGAGCGGTCAGGGGATCGGTGGCCGGTACCGGCCGGTACTGCCGCAGCCGCTCGGTAGGCTTCGGCCCATGTACGGCTACGACCAGAACCCGGGTGCCCAGCAGCAGTATGCGCAGCAGCCCCCGCAGGGCTACGCGCAACAGGCGCCGCCGCTGTACCCGGAGCCGTCCCCGCCGTCACTCGCGGACGCCGTGCGGGCCTTCACCACGGGGTCCCTGTCCGCCGAGGACTTCCAGCAGATCTTCGCCACCTCGAAGGTCTACTGCCCGCGCGGCGACACCCCCGGGTTCCTGGCGCTGCACAACACGCAGCACCCGGTCATCCCCATGTTCACCACGCTCAAGGAACTGCGCCGGTACGCCGGCAAGGAGTCCAAGTACTTCGTGATCACCGGCGCGGAGGTGATCGACCTGCTGCCCACCGGCTACGGCTTCGTCCTCGACATGGAGGGCGACCACCGGATGGTCTTCGACGCCAAGGCGGTCGAGCAGATGGTCGACTTCGCGATGCGCCGGATGTACGGCTAGCCGGAGGCGTCAAGGCCGGCGCCTGACGGGGGGCGGAGCGTGCTGCGGGTGCATTTCACGGCGGAGGACCTGCTCAACGTCTCCTTCGCGAGCGAGCCGCTGCCGCTGGTGGAGCTGGGCATGGCGATCGTCGCCTGGCAGCGCACCGACGAGCAGGCGGTCTTCGGCCGCTGGCGCAGCCGCGTCGGCCGGGAGTTACCGGGCCGTGCCCGCCCGCTGCTCGACCTCCTGCGTCCCGACGGCGACAACCCTCAGTTCGTCGAGCCGTACGCGCGCACGCTGGAGGAGGGGCTGGCCGTCGTACGGGACGCCGGCCCGCTCCTGACCCCCGGCGAGCTGCACCGCGTCGCCGCCCGGGCCCCCGGCTCGGCGTCCTGGCTGCGTGCCCTGTGGGCCCAGGACCGCGAGGCGTGGGACCGGCTCGGCGGTGCGCTCCGGTCCGCCCACGAGGTGGTCGTCGCCCCGCACTGGCCGCGGATCCGGGAGTCCTTCCGGGCGGACGTGGCCTGGCGCAGCCGGCTGCTGGCCGCCCACGGCATCAAGGCGTGCCTGGCGAGCACGCATCCGCTGGCCGCCTGGTCGGGCACGGTCCTGGAGGTGGACGCGCCGCCGCACTACGAGGTCCGGCTCGGCGGGCGCGGCCTGCTGCTGATGCCGTCGCCGTTCTGGACGGGGCGGCCGCTGCTCGCGGAGGGTCCGGACGGCCCGGAGGGCAGGTGCGTGCTGCTCTATCCGGCGCTGACGCCCCTGCCACTGGTCGACGCCGCCCCCGCGCAAGGGGCGCTGGACGCCCTTCTGGGCCGGACCCGGGCGGCCGTGCTGCAGTCGCTGGTCGAGCGGCGCACGACCAGCGAGCTGGCCCGGGACCTCGACATCAGCCTTCCCTCGGCCTCCGAGCACGCCCGTACCCTGCGCGCGGCCGGGCTGATCACGACGGAGCGCGACGGCAAGGCGGTCCTGCACTCGGTGACGGGCCTGGGCGTGGACCTGCTCCGCAGCGGCGGCTGACCCACGCTTCGGCCCTGCCCGAAAGGATCGCGGCCCGGCCCGGTCCGCCCGGAGTATCGGTGCAGCGGGGGGACACCCGCTCCTAGGGACAGGGAGACTGCGATGTCACGTATGTCGTTGCGCGTGAAGTTCGGGGCCGTGGCGGCCGCGGGGGTGATGGCGTTGGGTACGGGGGTCCTGGCGGCGGGATCCGCGCAGGCGTCCGACCACACGGTGGCCGGGTGCCCGTCCGGTTTCGCGTGCATCTACCCGCAGGACGCGGTGCCGGTCACCCCGTCGCTGAAGTGGTCGCGGGCGGGCACCTACAACCTGAGCAACCAGTTCGGATGGCACTGGGTCCTGAACAACCAGACCGCCAACTGGAAGTTCAAGCTGTGCACGGGCTGGAACGGCGGTGGGACCTGCACCAACATGCCCGTCGACCAGTGGGTGCCGGTTGACCTCACGCCGATCAACTCGGTGGTCGTCTCGCCGTAACCGCAGGTCAGGACCGGAGGGGCCCCGGAGGAAATATCCTCCGGGGCCCCTCTGTTCTGTGGGTGTGGCAGAAAGTTCGAGTTTCAACTAAACTCGACGCAGAAGGAGGTCCTGACCATGCCCGCAGTGACTGTTGAGAACCCGTTGACCCTTCCGCGCGTGGCCCAGCCGCAGGCCGCCGTTCCGCGCAAGGTGCTGGCCGTCGTCTCCGCTCCCGGTGGGTTCGAGGGCGAGGGATTCCCGGTGCGCCGCGCGTTCGCCGGGATCAACTACCAGTACCTCGACCCGTTCATCATGATGGACCAGATGGGTGAGGTGGAGTACGCGCCCGGAGAGCCCAAGGGCACGCCCTGGCACCCGCACCGCGGCTTCGAGACCGTCACGTACCTGATCGACGGGACCTTCGTCCACCAGGACAGCAACGGCGGCGGCGGAGTCATCAACGGCGGCGACACCCAGTGGATGACCGCCGGTTCGGGCCTCCTGCACATCGAGGCCCCGCCGGAGTCGCTCGTCGTGTCCGGCGGGCTGTTCCACGGCCTCCAGCTGTGGGTGAACCTCCCGGCCTCCGACAAGATGATGCCCCCGCGCTACCAGGACATCGGTGGCGGCAAGGTCCAGCTGCTGACCACCCCGGACGGCGGCTCCCTGCTCCGCGTCATCGCCGGTGAGCTGGACGGTCACCAGGGCCCGGGCATCACGCACACCCCGATCACGATGATCCACGCGACCGTGTCGCCGGGCGCGCAGATCACCCTGCCGTGGCGCGAGGACTTCAACGCGCTCGCGTACGTCATGGCCGGGCGCGGGTCCGTCGGCGAGGACCGCCGGCCCGTGCAGACCGGGCAGACGGCCGTCTTCGGCGAGGGCGGCTCGCTCACGGTGCGGGCGGACGCCTCCCAGGACTCCAACGCCCCGGACCTGGAGGTCGTGCTCCTCGGCGGACGTCCGATCCGCGAGCCGATGGCGCACTACGGGCCGTTCGTGATGAACAGCAAGCACGAGCTGCAGCAGGCCTTCGACGACTTCCAGGCGGGCCGGCTGGGCCGCATCCCCACCACCGCGCGCACCGGCCTCGGCCACCGCGGCACGGGCGAGGCCGAGCAGGACTGACCGCGCGGCCCGACGGGACCGCTCCGGCACGGAGCGGTCCCGGTCCCGAACCGAGGGTCTGAGTACCCGCGCACGCGCAGATGAGTAGCCGGACGCCTGTGCCGGATCCGGGAACCGCGTTGGATCGGAGCATGGACACCGCCTCTTCCTCTGCGATCCCGACGCCTGCGGCTCCCGCTGCTGCGGGCACCGGGGACCACACCCGCTTCTGGGCCGGGCTGTCCGCGGGGCTCTTCCCCGCGGTCTTCGTGGGCGCGATCGTGCTGCTGCTGTCGTCCGTGCGGGTGTCGGGCTGCGTGACCTACGGGGTGGAGTGCACCCGGGGGCTGCCCGGGTGGCTGTTCCTGTGGAGCGCCGGCGCCGCGGCCGTGGCGTTCGTCGTCGCGCTGGCCGCGCCCCGACTGCGGGTCCGCCAGTGGGCGCTCGCCGTCCAGCTCCTTGCGGAGTGCACGGCGATCCTGGTGATCCTCAGCTACTACCCGGACCCGGCTTAGGGGCGTTCACCGGCCCGGACACCGGGTCCTCGCCGTACCGGGCCCGCAGTTCCGAGATCACCCCGAAGACGGCGGCGGTCATCGGCACCGCCAGCAGCATGCCGAGGATCCCGGCGACGCTCGCGCCCGCGGTGATGGCCAGCATCACCACGGCCGGGTGCATCTGCACGGTGCGGCTCTGCACCACGGGCTGCAGCACGTAGCCCTCGATCATCTGGACCAGCAGCACCAGGCCCAGCGCCCACAGGCCGATGATCCAGCCCCGGTCGGCGAAGGCCACGAGCACGGCCACGGCGCCCGACAGGATGGCCCCGAGGTAGGGGATGTAGGCCGTCACGAAGACCAGGGCGGCCAGCCCCAGCGCACCCGGCACGTCGAGGACCAGCAGACCCGCGCCGATCAGCACGGCGTCCACCAGGGCCACGAAGGTGGTCCCGCGCATGAACCCCTCGACGGCCTCGAAGGCGCGCCGCCCCATGGCCTCCATCAGGTCGCCCGAGCGGCTGGGGACGACGGAGCGCAGCGTTCCCACGGCCCGGTCGGAGTCGCGCAGGAAGAAGAAGATCAGCACCAGCGCCAGCAGCACCATCGCGATCATCGAGCCCACCACGCTGAGCCCGGCGACCACGCCCGAGGCGGCCGTGCCGCCGAACTTCGCGAGCAGGTCCTTGGAGTTCGCGGCGATGTCCTGCAGCGAGGTGCCCACCGCCCCGAAGTGCTCGGCGACGCTCTCGCCGGCCCGGCGCAGCGCGTCGACGATCTCGCCGCCGGTCTCGATCAGCGCGAGGACGACGATGTACGTGGCCCCGCCGACGACGGCGACCACGGCGAGGCAGGTCAGGGCCGCGGCCAGCGAGCGGTTCATCCCCATGCGGACCAGGCGCCGGTGCATCGGCCCGAGCAGGGCCGTACCGAGCACGGCCAGCAGCACGGGCGTCACGACGTCGTCGAAGACGGTGCACAGCCATACGCCGACGGCGAGGACGGCGGTGACGAGCAGGACGACGCCGCACCAGGCGGCGAGTCGTCGTACGGGTGCGGGCAGGAGGGGATCGGACACCGCTGCATCCCATCACACACCGCCGCGCCCTGCCGCCCGCCGGGTCAGAACACGGGGTCGGCGTCCGTCTTCGACTGCTCGTGCAGTTCGAACCAGATCGACTTGCCCTCGCCCCGCGGGTCCACGCCCCACGCGTCGGCCAGCATCTCCATCAGCAGCACCCCGCGGCCGCTGGAGGACAGCTCCCCCGGCTGCCGCTTGTGCGGGAGCTCGTCGCTGCCGTCGGCGACCTCGACGCGCAGCCGGCGCGCGCCCAGCTCGCCGGCCGCCTCCGCGACCAGCAGGGCGTCGCCGTCGGTGTGCGTCAGTACGTTCGTCACCATCTCGGAGACCATCAGCACCGCCGAGTCGACCTGGTCGGGGTCGGCCCAGTCGTGCAGCAGCTCGCGGATCTGCTGGCGCACGCCCGCGATCCGTTCGGGCTCCACCTGGGCCACGGTCAGGACGGTGCGGCGTACGGGCCGGGCCGGGTGCGCCGGCCCGGTGCCGGGGCCCCGGTCCGCGCTCTCGCGGCACAGCAGCACCACGGCTATGTCGTCCTCGCGGCGGTCGGCGAGCGGGCCGGTGGTGTGGTGCGAGGACGGCCCGTGTACGGCCTGGACCAGCAGGTCGGCCAGTCTTTCGAGGTGCGGGGGCGCGACGGGGACGGCCGCGCCGGTGCCCGCTCCCGCTGCCGCGACCGGTGACTCGTGCGCGCTCTCGTGCGCGTCCGACTCCAGGACCGCCCGCAGCCGCGCCCAGCCGGTGTCGAGGTCGTGTCCGCCGGTCTCGATGAGTCCGTCGGTGCAGAGCATCATCGTCTCGCCGGGCTCCAGGGTGAACCGGGTGGTGGGGTAGTCGGTGTCGGGGACGATCCCGAGGGGCAGCCCGCCCGCGGTGGGGCGCATCAGGACCGTGCCGTCGGCCATCCGGATCGCCGGATCGGGGTGGCCGGCACGGGCCACCTCCAGCAGGCCGGTCCGCGGATCGCACTCCACGTACAGGCAGGTCGCGAAGCGCGGGCTCAGGAAGTCGGAGTCCCGGCCGTCGTCGTCCGCGTACGGGTCGGACTCCGGCGAGGAGCACAGCCCGGCCAGGAAGCGGGAGGCGCGCGAGAGCACCGCGTCCGGCCGGTGGCCCTCGGACGCGTACGCCCGTACGGCGATCCGCAGCTGGCCCATCAGCCCGGCCGCCCGCACGTCGTGGCCCTGCACATCGCCGATGACCAGCGCGAACCTGCCCGACGGCAGCGGGATCATGTCGTACCAGTCGCCGCCGACCTGGAGCCCGCCGCCCGTCGGGACGTAGCGGGCCGCGATCCGCATGCCGGGGATCTCCGGGCCGAGCTGCGGCATCATCGAGCGCTGCAGGCCGGTGGTGAGCTCCCGCTCGGACTCCGCCACCACGGCGCGCTGGAGCGCCTGGGCCAGCATCCGGGCCACGGTGGTCAGGACGGACCGCTCGTCGGGGGAGAAGGACGCCGGGTGCTTGAAGGCGGCCATCCAGGCGCCCATGGTCCGCCCGGCCACGATCAGCGGCAGGAAGGCCCAGGAGACCCGGTCGAAGCGCTGGGCGAGCGGCCAGGCGGCCGGGAAGCGCCGCTTGTAGTCCTCGGGGGTGGGCAGGTAGATCGCCCGGCCGGTACGGACGACCTCGGCGGCCGGATAGTTCGTCTCCAGCGGCATGTCGGAGAACGGGCCCTCGTCCCCCGGATCGTGCCCGTGGTGCCCGATGATCGACAGCCGGTCCCCGGCCACGCCGAAGACGGCCAGCCCGTCCGGGCTGAAACCGGGCATGGACAGCGAGGCGGCGACCCGCAGCACCTCGGCCGTGGACCGCGCCTCCGCCAGCGCGCGCCCCGCGTCCAGCAGGAAGGCCTCGCGGGAGCGCCGCCAGTCACCCGTGATCGGGGTGTGGGCGGCCGTGGTGCCGGGCTGCGGCTCGGCGATCTCCTGGATGGTGCCGATCAGCTCGTAGTCCGCGCCTCCGTCGGGCGCCCGGTTCGCCACCGGTTTGGAGCGGCTGCGCACGGTCCGCAGCACCCGGCCGTCGACGTCCATGATCCGCAGACGGGCCTCGGCGAGGGTGCCCTCGGCGACGGCCAGGTTCACGATCCCGTTGATCTCGTTCCAGTCCACGGGGTGGAAGCGGGAGCGTACGGCGACCTCCGGCAGCACCACCGGTTCGGCGGGCAGCCCGAGGAGCCGGGCGGCCTCGCCGTCGAGGGTGACCGTCCCGGAGGCGTTGTCCCATCGCCACAGGCCGGTCGCGATGGCGGCCAGAACGTCCTCGGTGCGCACCCGGCCATCTTTACAGGTCATATCCGTTACGTGCCTGTTCGCCCGGACCGGCGGACGCATTTGCGCAGGCTGGAGGGAGTGCCCGACCCGTCACCTTCCCGGACGGTAACCTTGGGACGGTTGAATCCACCCTGGTATCGCGTAGAACTGGATGACTGATGCATCGGTACAGGTCCCACACCTGCGGCGAGCTCCGCGCTTCTGACGTCGCCGCCGACGTCCGGCTGAGCGGCTGGCTGCACAACCGTCGAGACCTGGGCGGCATCCTCTTCATCGATCTGCGCGACCACTACGGCATCACCCAGCTGGTCGCCCGGCCCGGCACCGCGGCGAACGAGGCGCTGAGCAGCGTCACCAAGGAGACCGTCGTCCGCATCGACGGCAAGGTCGTCTCCCGTGGCGCCGACAACGTCAACCCGGAGCTGCCCACCGGCGAGATCGAGATCGAGGTCTCCGCGGTCGAGGTGCTCGGCGCGGCCGCCCCGCTGCCGTTCACGATCAACACCGACGACGGGGTGAACGAGGAGCGGCGCCTGGAGTACCGCTTCCTCGACCTGCGCCGCGAGCGCATGCACCGCAACATCATGCTGCGCTCGGCCGTCATCGCGTCGATCCGCTCGAAGATGGTGGCCCTCGGCTTCAACGAGATGGCGACGCCGATCCTCACCGCGACCTCCCCCGAGGGCGCCCGTGACTTCGTCGTGCCGTCCCGCCTGAACCCGGGCAAGTTCTACGCCCTGCCGCAGGCGCCGCAGCAGTTCAAGCAGCTGCTGATGATCTCCGGCTTCGACCGCTACTTCCAGATCGCGCCGTGCTTCCGCGATGAGGACGCCCGCGCCGACCGCTCGCCGGGCGAGTTCTACCAGCTCGACGTGGAGATGTCCTTCGTCGAGCAGGAGGACGTCTTCCAGCCGATCGAGCGCCTGATGACCGAGCTCTTCACCGAGTTCGGCGGCGGCCGCGAGGTCACCTCGCCGTTCCCGCGGATCCCGTTCCGCGAGTCGATGCTCAAGTACGGCAACGACAAGCCCGACCTGCGCGCCAAGCTGGAGCTCGTCGACATCACCGACGTGTTCGAGGGCTCGGAGTTCAAGGCGTTCGCCGGCAAGCACGTGCGTGCCCTGGCCGTCCCGGACACCGCCGCGCAGCCGCGCAAGTTCTTCGACGGCCTCGGCGAGTACGCGATCTCGCTGGGCGCCAAGGGCCTGGCCTGGGTCCGCGTCGGCGAGGACGGTGCCCTGACCGGCCCGATCGCCAAGTTCCTCACCGAGGAGAACGTCAAGGTCCTCACCGAGCGCCTGGGCCTGGCCCCCGGCCACGCCGTGTTCTTCGGCGCGGGTGGGTTCGACGAGGTCTCCAAGATCATGTCCGGCGTTCGTGTCGAGGCGGCCAAGCGTGCGGGCCACTTCGAGGAGAACGTCTTCCGCTTCTGCTGGATCGTCGACTTCCCGATGTACGAGAAGGACGAGGAGACCGGCAAGATCGACTTCTCCCACAACCCCTTCTCCATGCCGCAGGGCGGGATGAAGGACCTGGAGGAGAAGGACCCGCTGGACATCCTGGCCTGGCAGTACGACATCGTCTGCAACGGCATCGAGCTGTCCTCCGGCGCCATCCGCAACCACGAGCCCGAGGTCATGCTGAAGGCCTTCGAGATCGCCGGTTACGAGGCCGAGACGGTCGAGCGCGAGTTCGCGGGCATGCTGCGCGCGTTCCGCCTGGGCGCCCCGCCGCACGGTGGCATCGCCCCGGGCGTGGACCGCATCGTGATGCTGCTGGCCGACGAGCCGAACATCCGCGAGACCATCGCCTTCCCGCTGAACGGCAACGCGCAGGACCTGATGATGGGCGCGCCGACGGTGCTGGAGGAGGCCCGTCTGCGCGAGCTGAACATCGCGCTGCGCAAGCCGGTCGAGACGAAGGCGGCGCAGCGGCCGGTCTCCGACGCGGTCGCCCCGGACGCCGGTTCCCCGCGGGGCTGACTCCCGGCCCGCTGATACGCCGAAGGCGGCGCCCCCCTCCTTGCCGGAGGGGGGCGCCGCCTTCGTGTTCCGCCCGTCGTACTAGAACCGCTCCAGGATGCCCTTGACCAGGGCGGCGGAGGTCAGCTCGGCGGGAGCGGGCCCGGCGTGGAAGAAGCCCGCGTTCTCGGCGTCCAGCTTGCGCAGGAAGTCGAAGGCCTTGGCGTCGTGGTCGCCGAAGGCGACGAACTGCCAGTGGACGCCCGGAGCCGTGGTGGCGGCGTCGGCCAGTGCCTGGCGGGCGGGCTGGCGGTTGTCGGGGGCGCCGTCGGTCTGGAAGACGACCAGGGCCGGGCCCTCGCCGCCGTCCTTGCGGTAGCGCTCCAGGACGGCCTCGACGGCCACGTGGTAGCTGGTGCGGCCCATCCGGCCGAGCTCGGCGTGGCGGGTCTCGACCCAGGTGGCGTCGTAGCCGTCGAGGGTCAGGTCGGCGCTGCCGTCCACGTCCGTGGAGAAGAACACGGTGTGCACGGTCGCCGCGTCGTCGAGGTGCGCGGCGAGGGCGAGGGCGTGGTCGGCGAGGTGCTGGGCGCTGCCGTCCTTGTAGAACCCGCGCATCGAACCGGACCGGTCCAGCACGAGGTACACCTTGGCCCGCGCCCCGGCCTTCCCCTTGCCCCGCAGCACCTGCCCGGCGGCCTTGTACGCCCCGGCGACCTCAGGAGCCCGCCGCCGCACGGCGGCGGCCCCGTGCGCGGCCCCGGCCGGCGTCTCCGCCTCCGGCGCGGTGGCCTCGGCGGCCGGCTCGGCCTCGGGCTCGTCCTGCGCCTCGGGCGCGGTCTCGGACTCCGCCTCGGTGGCGGCCTCGGCCTGGGGCTGCTCCGCAGGAGCGTCCTGTGCCTCCGGCACGGCGGTTTCGGCGGCGGCGGCAGGCTCGGCTTCGGGCTGCTCCGCAGCCGCGGTGTCCGCCTCCGGCGTGGTGGCTTCGGCGGCGACCGGCTCTTCCGCGGGAGCGTCCTGCGCCTGCGGCGCTTCGGCCTCGGCCTGCTCTGCGGCGGCGGTGTCCGCCTCCGGCGCGGGGGTCTCGGCGGCGGTCGGCTCGGCTTCGGGCTCCGCCTCGGCGGTGACCTCGGGCTGCTCCGCAGCGGCGGCGGCCGGCTCCTCCGCGGGAGCGTCCTGCGCCTGCGGCGCTTCGGCCTCGGCCTGCTCCGCGGCGGCGGTGTCCGCCTCCGGGGCGGGGGTCTCTGCGGCAGGCGCGGTCTCGGGGTCCGCCTCCGCGGCGGTGGTGTCCGCCTCCGGCGTGGTGGCCGGGGCCTCGGGCTCGCCCTGCGCCTGCGGCGCTTCGGCCTCGGGCTGCTCCGCAGCGGCGGGGGCCGCCTCGGTGGCGACCGGCTCCTCCGCGGGAGCGTCCTGCGCCTCGGCCTGTTCCGCGGCGGCGGTCTCTGCGGCAGGCGCGGCCTCGGGGTCCGGCTCGACGGCGGCGGTGGTGTCCGCCTCCGGCGCGGGGGTCTCGGCGGCGGGTGCGGCCTCCGCCTCGGCGGTAGCCGGCTCGGCTTCGGGCTGCTCCGTGGCAACAGCGGCCGGCTGGGACGCCGGGGGCGAGGGGCGGCGGGCTTCGGGGACCGTGGGGTCCGCCGTTTGGGCGGGGGCCGTCAGGACCGTGCCCGGTTCACGGTCGCGCGGAGCGGACTGCGGCGGAACCGTGGGGTTGTCGAAGGACGCCGCCACCAGATCGGCGGCGACGTCCAAGGGGGTCCGTTCCGCC
This sequence comes from Streptomyces sp. NC-S4, assembly GCF_054353315.1. NCBI lineage: Bacteria > Bacillati > Actinomycetota > Actinomycetes > Kitasatosporales > Streptomycetaceae > Streptomyces > Streptomyces sp. NC-S4. The sequence goes on from NZ_CM135937.1 coordinate 4,576,033, forward strand.
TGGTTCGGGACAGCGGCCGAAGGGGTGTCCGTAGTCTCCGGAACGGATTCCGCGGACCGTCCGAATACCTTGCGCAACAAGCTCCGAATACCCATGGGCCAGGCCTTTCGCATGTGTGCGTGCGTCATTTGTCCGTGCTGCGCGGATGATCCCTGCCCAGAGTGGACACGTAAGGTTATCGGCCGCTGGGGTGGATCTTCGGCAGGGGCGCCCTTCGTGGCGCCCGGCCCCCACCCACCCGCACACGCTCCGTGAACTGCCGCTCCGACGTGCCGGGTTCACCGACCGTTCATCCCCGCGCCGCCGCTTCGGCGCAACCCGGCCCTACCGTCGCGGCTGGATCGTACCGACGCGTTGTCGGCGCCCACGCAGCTACTCGGAGGACACTCGTGCGCAAGCTTCTGCCGTTCATCGGCAACCCGCATGGGAGCGGCCGGTCCGCTCTCACCTGTCGTTACCGCTGTGGCGACGCCTGCTTCCACGAGGTGCCGAACACCAGCGACAACGAGTACGTCGGCGATGTCATAGCCCGCGCCTACTCCCGCCGCGCGATGCTGCGCTCCGCCGCCGTCGTGACGGTCGCCACCGCGGCCGGTTCCGCCGTGGCGTTCGGCGGCCCGGGGCAGACCGCCAACGCCGTCCCCTCCGCCGATGCAGCCGCGGCCGGTGCGGGCAAGAGCGGCGAGGCCGCCCGCGGCCTGCGCTTCAAGGCTGTCGCGCCGAACACCGACGACAAGGTCACCGTCCCCGAGGGCCACGAGCAGAACGTGGTCATCCGCTGGGGCGACCCGATCATCAAGGGCGCCCCCGGCTTCAACGCCGACAAGCAGACCGCCACCGCGCAGGCCGGTCAGTTCGGCTACAACAACGACTTCCTGAGCCTCCTCCCGCTCGGCGGCGACTACGAGCGCCAGCAGCTGCTCGTGGCCAACCACGAGTACACGGACGAGAACCTCATGTTCAAGGCGTACGACCCGGCCAACCCGACCCGCGAGCAGGTCGAGATCGCCTGGGCCGCGCACGGCCTGTCCGTGGTCGCGGTCCAGGAGGACCACCGCAGCGGCAAGCTGACCGCGATCAGCCGCCACCAGCTCAACCGCCGGCTGACCGCCACCAGTGAGTTCCGGCTGACGGGCCCGGCCGCGGGCAGCGCCCTGCTGAAGACCTCCGTCGACGCCACCGGCACCAAGGTGCTCGGCACGCTCAACAACTGCGCGGGCGGCACCACCCCGTGGGGCACCACCCTCCACGGCGAGGAGAACTTCAACCAGTACTTCGGCAACGCCGGCCAGGTCACCGACCCCACCCAGGCCGCCCGCCTGAAGCGCTACGGCGTGACCGCCGGTGCCACCGAGCGCAAGTGGGAGCGGTTCGACAAGCGCTTCGACGTCGCGCAGGAGCCCAACGAGTCGCACCGCTTCGGCTGGGTCGTCGAGCTGGACCCGTACGACCCGAACTCGGTCCCGCGCAAGCGCACCGCGCTCGGCCGCTTCAAGCACGAGGCCGCGCAGCCCCGCCTGACCGAGGACGGCCGTCCGGTCGTCTACATGGGCGACGACGAGCGCTTCGACTACTTCTACAAGTTCGTCTCGTCGAAGCAGATGAAGAAGGGCAACTCGCGCGCCGCGAAGGAACACAACCTCACGCTGCTCGACGAGGGCACCCTCTACGTCGCCAAGCTCACCGGTGACTCCCCGGCCGCCGAGTTCGACGGCACCGGCAAGCTCCCCTCCGACGGCGAGTTCGACGGCTCCGGCGTGTGGATCAAGCTGGCCACCGGCAATGTCTCGCACGTCGAGGGCATGACCGCCGAGGAGGTGTACGTCTTCACGCGCCAGGCCGCCGACAAGGTGGGCGCCACGAAGATGGACCGCCCCGAGGACGTCGAGCCCTCCCCGCGCACCGGTCGCGTCTACATCGCGCTGACCAACAACACCGACCGCGGCAAGCCGGGCAAGGAAGGCGCCACCGAGGCCAACCCGCGCAACCTGAACAAGCACGGCCAGATCCTGGAGCTCGCCGAGAACTTCGACGACCCGGCGGGCGACGGTTTCGCCTGGCGGCTCTTCCTGGTCGCCGGTGACCCGAACGACCCGGCGACCTACTTCGCGGGCTTCCCCAAGGACAAGGTCAGCCCGATCTCCTGCCCGGACAACGTGGCCTTCGACCCGCACGGCAACCTGTGGATCTCCACGGACGGCAACCAGCTCGGCTCCCACGACGGCCTGTTCGGCGTCGCGACGGCCGGTGAGCGCCGCGGTGAGCTCAAGCAGTTCCTGACCGTTCCGCGCGGCGCCGAGACCTGTGGCCCGCTCATCCAGGACAAGCGCGTCCTGGTCTCCGTCCAGCACCCGGGCGAGATCGACGGCGCGTCCGTCGAGAAGCCGCAGTCGGTGTGGCCCGACGGCCCCGGCAAGATCGTCCGCCCGGCGGTCGTGTCCGTCTGGCGCAAGGACGGCCGCAACATCGGCGTCTGACCGGACCAGTTGACCCGAGGGGCATGTTTCACGTGAAACATGCCCCTCGGGCGTCCAAGCGGCTCAAGTCGGTCAATTCCCCTACGGCACCCTGCCGACGGGGAGCCGGAGCGTCGTCACCGCGCCCCCGTCGGGCGCGTTGGCGAAGCCCACCGAGATCTCCAGCACGGCCGCCTGCCCCATCACGATGGTGAGGCCCAGGCCGTGGCCGCGCCCGCGGCCCGGATCCCCGGTACGGAACCGCTGCGGGCCCTGCTCGATCAGTTCGGGCGGGTAGCCCGGACCGTGGTCGCGGACCACCACCACCGGCCCGTCCACGGTCACCTCGACCGGTGGCCTGCCGTGCTTGCCCGCGTTGGCCAGCAGGTTGGCCAGGATCCGGTCGAGGCGCCGCCGGTCGGTGACCACCACCGTGTCCTGGAGCACCCGTACCGAAGCGGCCGGCACGGCCTCCGGCACGGCCGGGCCCCCGGCGGCGGCCGCCGTGGCCGCCGCGACCGCCCGCTGCACCGCCCGGCCGAGCTCCACCCGGGCGAGGTCGGCCCGTTCGACGCCCGAGTCCAGCCGGGAGATCTCCAGCAGGTCCTCGGTCAGCAGGTGCAGGGCCTTCAGCCGGTTGTTGATCATCTCCTTGGGGCGGCCCTCGGGCAGCAGGGCCGCCGCGGCCAGCGAACCGGTGAGCGGGGTGCGCAGCTCGTGCGCGACATCCGCCGTGAAGCGCTTCTCGGCCTCCAGCCGGCCCTGGAGCGAGCTCGCCATCGAGTCCAGCGCGTGCGCCACGTCCCGGACCTCGTCGCGGGAGCGGCCCGGCCCCGGATCGTCCCCCTCGGCCGGGAAGTTCACCCGGGCGTCCAGGTCCCCGGCGCTGATCCGGCGGGCCACGGCGGCCGTGGTCGCGAGCCGCCGGCTGATCCGGTCGGCGAGGAACAGGCCGGCCAGTGCCACCAGACCGGCTGCGAGGATCGCGGAGGCGAGGATCGCGGTGTCGATGTCCCTCAGCCGTGCGCGGGTGCTCCCGAAGGGCAGCCAGACCGCGAGTGCCTTGTCGTCGGCGGGTCCGGCCGCCCACATGACGGGCTTGCCCGCCTGCACGCCGACGATGCTGCCGGTCTGCCCGCTCGCGACGAGCTCGCGCAGGCGCCGGGGAAGGTCGGGCGGGTCGAACACGGCGTTCACGTCGCCGTGCGCGGTGCCGTACTCGTAGTGGCCCAGGGCGTGGTCCAGCTCGGTGACGGCGGCCTTGCGGACCTCCCCGACCATCTGCCGGGCGACCACGTTGTGCACCAGGATGCCCAGCGCGGCGGCGACCATGCAGCACACCATGGTCGTGGTCAGCGCGATCTTCCAGCGCAGGCTGCTCAGCGCGCGCATCGCGCCCCGTCCCCGCTCGCCGGACTCTGCACGCCGCCCGGGCAGTCGTCGAGGGTGAGCTGGGAGAGGTTCATGATCCCGGCTTTGGGGTCCCACACGTAGTCGGAGACGGCGACGTGGTCGGGGTTGGTCGTCGGCTCGCGGACCGCCAGGTGTTCGGCGGCCACCTCCACGCCCTCCAGCACCGCGCGCAGGGACAGGATCCGGGCGATGCTCCCGTCGTCCTGGACGGTGTAGACGCGCAGCTCGCTGAGCCGGCCGTCGACGTCCAGGGCGGTGATGAGCTCTTCCCGGCCGTTGCCCGTCAGGTCGTGCAGGACCGCGGGGCGCACCGGGCAGTCGGGGCCGCCGTCCACAGCCTGTGTGCAGAGGCCGAGCCGCTGGACGGCGCGCGGGTCGACGAGCCGGCCGGTCCCGCCGTCCTGCTCGGCGGCGGAGGTGATGTCGGCGCGTACGACGGACAGCGCATCCACTCCGCGCATGCTCAGGTCCGTCACCTTGGGGAGCCCGGGGACCACGGCGGCCGTGCCCGGCTTCTGGTCCGGGGCGGGCGGGGCGGGGCGGATGTCCTTCCACAGGCTCTTCGGGGCGTGCACCGTGCCGAGGTCGCCCTCGCTCTGCAGTCCCTCGACATCGGCGCACCCCGCCAGGAGTACGGCGAGGACCATCACGGCAGGGACGCGGCGCATGCTCCGATGCTGCCCCGTCCGGCCCCGCCCGGCCCGGGAGGCGACCCATTCGGGGGACACCGGCCCGGGGCGGGGCGGGCGGGGGTCAGGACTCCGGCCGGGCGATGGCCAGGGCCGCCGCGATCTCCTGGTGGACCGGGGCCAGCACGCTCGTCGCCTCGCCCTCCGGTTCCGCTTCGACCCGCACGGGGACGGTGCTGCTGCGCACCCGCACGGCCAGCTCGCGCAGCTGCCGCGCGATCGACTCCACCTCCTCGGCGGGTGGCGGGGCCGCGCCGTGGTTGACCCGGACCCGCGCGGCGGTGGTCGCGTCCACGATCCGTTCGACGGCGACCACCAGCGGCCACCAGGCGGCGGCCCGCGCCCCGGTCGGCGGCGGCTCGGTCAGCGCCCGCTGGAACTCGCTGCGTACGCCCGACAGGTCCCGGTAGATGCGCCGCCGGGCCTGGAGGCGGGTGGTCCGCGCCACGGCGAACGCGGCCTCGTCGGCGACCGGTGCGAAGGCCCGTTCCGCGTAGCGGGCGGCGTCGTCCACGGTGTCGGCGAGCCGGTCCCCGATCCGGGTGTGCCAGCTCTCGGGCCACAGCAGGTACCCGAAGACGAGGGTGATGGCGCAGCCGATCAGGCTGTCCACCAGCCGGGGCCGGATCAGGTCGAAGCCCTGGTGGTTGAGCAGGTCCGAGAGGAGCAGGATCACCGGGGTGATCGCGGCGGTCTGGAAGGCGTACCCCTTGACGGAGAAGGCGGGGATCAGCCCGGCCAGCACCACCATCACCGGGACGTCCCACCAGCCGCGCGGCACCTCGGCGAGCACGGCGGCCGCGATGACCAGCCCGCCCGCGGTGCCGAGCGCGCGCAGGACGGCCCGGGAGAACACCGAGCCGAAGTCGGGCTTGAGGACGAAGGTGACGGTCAGCGCGATCCAGTAGGACCGCTCGACCTCGATCACCGATACGAGGGACTGCGCGATCCCGATGCACAGCGCGAGCCGCAGCCCGTACCGCCAGGAGGCGCGCGACAGCACCATGTCGCGTACCGCCCGCCGGGCCCGTACCCGCAGTGCGGCGGGCCGGCCGAGGCGGTCGTCCACGTTGTGCAGGTCCGGTTCGGCGACGTGCACGATCTTCGCGGCGTGTCGCAGGGCCGCGTCGACGGCCCGTTCGGCCGGGGTGTGCGCGGCGGGCAGGTCCAGTACGGGGGTTCCGGTGCGGCCCTCCTCGACGGCGTCGGCCAGGTCCCGTACGGCCGCCGGGATCTCGGGGGGCAGCGGCCGGCCGCGCAGGTGCGCGGCCGGCGCGGCCTCGACCAGCGGGATCAGCACGTTGAGCTGGGCCAGCAGCCGCACCAGCGAGGGGCTGCGCCCGTGCACCCGGGCCCGGCGGCCGAGCACGAGGTCGTAGGCGTGGTTGATGGCCTGGGTGACCTGCTGACGGCACTCCTCGTAGCGGGCGCCGGGTCCGCCGGCGGCCTCCAGGGCGTCGGCCAGGGCCCGGTAGGTGTCGGCCACGGCGGTGCGTTCCGGCTGCCGGCGGCGCAGCGGCCAGCCCAGCAGGCTCAGCGCGAGGACGAACAGCCCGCCTGCGCTCAGCAGCAGCGGGGCCGTCCACCAGGGCTCGGGCAGCGGCAGTCCGGCGCCGATCACGGCGTTGAGCAGGAGGAGCAGTCCGGACACGGAGGCCACCGTGCCGATGGAGGAGATCATCCCGGAGACGAGGGCGATGAGGGTGAGTGCTCCGACGGCCAGCCAGCCGTGTCCGTAGACCAGGGTGCCCAGTGCCACGCCGACGGCGCCGAAGAGCTGGGGGACGGCGATGTTCAGGACACGCATCCGGTAGGCGTCGGCGGTGTCGCCGATGACTCCGGCGAGGGCGCCCATGGAGGCGAGTGCGCCGTATTCGGGCTCGTCGAGGGCGAAGCCGACGGCGAGCGGGACGGACATCGCGACCGAGGCCCGGGCCACGGCGGCCCACGGGATCGGTGCGGCACTGGGCTTCAGCCCGTTGAGCAGCCAGGAGGGCGGAGCCAGCGGATGGTGCCGGGCTCGCCGCGACGATATGTGTTCGGTGCGTTCGGTGCTCATTCCCGCTTCCGTGCCCGCCGCTCGCGAATCGGTTCTTCTGTGATCTTCTACGTGGTTCTGTGCGTGTTGGTACCTTCCGAGCTTATGGGGTGCGGCGTAGTCGGCCCATCACCCATGCGGCAAGTGCGGCGGCGAGCCCGATCGCCAGCACCACCCAGGCGGTGGTGCGCAGGTACGCGGTGAGGGCGTCGTACACCGCTCCGGCGGCGGGCCGGTCGATGTCGGCGGGCAGATCGTCCAGGGTGAGCCGGCGGCACACGTCCACCGCGAGCCACAGCAGTCCGGCCCCGACCGCCAGCCCCACTCCGGTGGCCATGACGGCGCGCCGCCGGTGGACGGCGACGGCGATGGCCGTCGCGGCCAGGACCAGGGTCAGTACGGGGAGCCAGACGCCGGCGGCCTGGAGCATGTGGAAGCCCTTCCGGAGAGCGGCGAGGTTGTCGTACTCCATGACCTTCACGGTCAGGTGGGACACCGGGATGCGGTCGGCGAAGGGCACGTCGTCGGCGACGAGGTCGCCCCTGACCTGGGCGATGACGGGCGCGAGGTCGATGGTGAGGGCGTCGCCGTGGCCGGTGGTGAGCGCCTCGAGGAACGCGGCGTGGGCGGCGCGGTTGGCCGCGTCCCAGGCGGTCCGGTAGGCGGCGGTGCCGGCGAAGGAGTGCAGGGCCTCGCCGAGCAGGGTGTCCAAGCCGATCTGGAAGGGGCCCGCGTCGATCTGGCCGGCGAGGGCCCGGGTGACCTGGGTGACGACGACCTCCTGCACTTTGGGGTTCTCGGCGAGGGGGGACATGGCGGCGGTGTACCGGTCGGCGTTGCCCAGCTCGCGGTCGGCCCAGTACGCGACGGCGCTCGCGGGCACCAGGAGGGCCACGAGCACGATGAGTACCGTCGACAGGATGGTGCGCACGTCACCAGGGAAAGCGGACGCGGGGCCGGGCGCGAGCGGTGTTGCTGCGGGCGGGTGGCGGGCCCCCGGGCGGCGGGGCACCCTTGCGCCGCTAATCCTGGACATCTAATATCCAGAATATGAAGATGAGCGAGGGCGTCGAGTGGGCGCTGCACAGCTGCGTCAACCTGGCCTGGAGCGGGCCGGACCGCGCCGTGTCGGCGGCGCGTCTCGCCGCGTGGCACGACCTGCCCGCGGCCTACCTCAACAAGCAGCTCCAGGCACTGGCCCGGGCGGGCATCGTCACCTCGACCCCCGGTCCCCGGGGAGGCTTCCGGCTGGCCCGCCCGCTCGACGCCATCTCGCTCATGGACGTGGTCGCCGCCGTCGAGGGGCCCGAGGAGGCCTTCCGGTGCGCGGAGATCCGGCAGCAGGGGCCCGGCGCCGGCGAAGGGGCGGACACCGCCCCCGAGAAGGACGCCGCCGACTGCGCCATCGCGCACGCCATGACCCGGGCCGAACTGGTGTGGCGCCGGGCGCTGGCGGCCCAGAACCTCGACGAGATCCGGCAGCAGGCCGAACGGCAGGCCCCCGAGGCCCCCGAGCGGCTCCGCGCCTGGCTCGCCACGCGGTAGCCGCGCCACGGAGCACACGGAGCACCACGGAGCACACGGAGCACACCGCACCACACGTACGGAAACGGAAAAGGGAGCTCGGCATGACGCGCAGCATCATCAACCCGGCAGGACTCCACACCCCGACCGGTTACGGCTACAGCCACATCGTCTCCGCACCCGGGGAGCAGGTGTTCATAGCCGGCCAGTACGGCTCCGACGAGGACGGCCACGTCGTCTCCGAGGACTTCGCCGACCAGGTCGAGCGGGCCTTCGCCAACCTCCGTACCGCCCTCGCGGCCGTCGGCCTCGGCCCCTCTGACGTGGTCCGCATCGGCACCTGCATCGTCGGCCACGACCAGCGGAAGCTGGAGATCCTGCTGAAGCAGCTGCACGCCACCTGGGGGACCGAGCTGCCCGCCCAGACCCTGATCGGCGTCGCCGCACTCGCCCTGCCCGACATGCTCTTCGAGATCGACGCCGTGGCCGTGCGCACGCCCTGAGCGCTGATCCACTTGCCCGCCGGGGGCGGCGGGTGTGCCCTGGATGATGGGAGAGAGGAGCCCGTCATGGCACATGCGGCACCCAGCGCCCTCGGGCGGCGCCGGCAGACGGCGAGCAAGACCCACCTGCACAAGAGCGCGTTCGTGGGGCCCGTGCTCCTCGGACTCGTCTACGGCTTCTGGGCCGCTTTCATCGAGCGCCAGGCGGGTCCGGTGACCACGGCCAACGTCTTCTACGGGATCCTGTGCGGCTTGATCTTCGCGGCGGTCATGTTCGGCCTGGGCAGGGTCGGCCCCCGGATGATGCGCGAGGTCCACGCCGCCGCCTACGGAGCCTTCGGCGGCATCGCGGTGGGCTATCTGCACAGCCTGACCGACCAGTCGATCCTCAAGGCCGTGGTGGTGGGCCTCGCCGTGGCCGCGGGCGTCGGTCTGGCGGCGTTCTACCGCTACTACACGCACGAGGACTGAAGCGGCCGCCCGGCCGGGACGCGCCGGGAGCGCCGGGAACCCCGGCGCTCCCGGCGCGTCCGCGCGGTCCTAGGCGGCCGAATCGGCGGGGGCGGGCCGCTGCGGTTCGCTCTCGGCCGCGGCGACCGTGGCGGTGGCTGGGGCGGCTGCCGCGGCCGTGGCCTTCGGGGCGGCGGCCGGCTCGGTCCGGCGGACCGGCGGGGAGATCCGGCTGACCTCGGCGCGGAGCATGGCGTTCAGTGCGGCGTACGGGTCGATGGGCATGGCGGAACCTCACGGTGCTCAGGGGGGGGGTGGGGGGCTGCGTCCGGACCTCGGTCCGCTCAGCAGCGCAGCACCACACTCCGCACCGCCCGCCGGGACAGGGCCGGTTCGGCCGCCTCCGCGGCGGGCCCGCGCACCGGGGCGGCCGCGTGTTCCACGTGAAACACCGCGAGCGGTGCCCGCCGCACGCCGGACAGCCCGCGCGTGACCGTCCGTACGGCCGCCCGCGCCTCGGGATCGGGGGCCGGAGCCGGATCGGACTGGCCCTCGCCGGGCTCGGGGGACTCGGCGGGGGCGCCCGGCGCGGCGGGCACGGCGGGCGCGGTGGAGGCGGGGCGGAACTCGGCGGCCTCGGCTCCGGCCGGACCGGCGCCGAAGACGCACAGCAGCACGACACAGGCCACGGTCAGGGCCCTGGCCAGTGCCGAACGCGCGTGGTGCCTCCCGCTCATGCGAGGGGTCTGCCCCGCCACGCCGGACGACTCCCGGTCGGACCCCGAGAAGCCCCCGACCGGGGGACGAAGACACCCCCCTCGGCTGACGGACCGCCACCCGATCCGGTGGTCTCAGTGGGCGCGGCGCTGCCCGGTCAGCCGGGCCAGCACGGCGGTCTCGCCACCGACCAGCCGCAGTTGGGCCCGGCCCGACGCGCCCTCGTGGCCGGAGGCCCGGCCGGGTGAGATCCGTACGACGGTGAACACGGCCGTACGGCTGTCCGCACGGGGGATCTCGATGGTCCGGCCCCGCCGCAACCCGTCGAGGCGAACCCCCTCCACCGTGACCACCGCGGTCCCGGCCGCACCCGGCGCCGGACTCCCGGTGTCCCAGACGACCTCCGCGCGGCCGCCGGTCAGCGGCAGGTCCACGTCCAGGCTCGGAATGAGCAACCGCACGGGGCGCGCGGCCCGCAGGGGTCCGGTGACCGTCCGCAGCGGCCCGGGGGCGGTCCCCGGCGACCGGGCCCCCGTACCGGGGGTGTGCTCGCCGGACTGCTCCAGTTCCCGCACCAGACGGCGGTGGCCCGACAGCCCCAACGCCCGGGAGGGCAGCGCGTCGTCGGTGGTCACGGCCGCGGGCCGGGCACCCTCGGTCCGTTGCAGCACCACGATGCCGGTGGACAGCAGAACCACCGTCAGCGAAGCGACGGCCCACTTGGCGCGGGGCATGGGAATCCCTCCTGTCCGGCCCTGGCGGCCGGGTCATGTGAGCAGTGGACACCTCCTCTGCCCGTCGGTACCCCGTGCAACACGGTGGACTGACATGGCGTCACGGGCGTGTCGTCGCCCGATCGGGGAGTCTTCGCAGTTCGCGAAGGGTCCGCCCACCGGATGCCCACGGTGGTACCCGTGCGCCCGAACGGGTGAGAGACGCCGACTGGCTCCGGAAGGGAGGCCTAGCCCCACATGACCAGGGCGGCCGCGCCCGCACCCATCAGCGCCCCGGCCAGGTGCATGGCCGGGTGGCCGTAGTCGCCGTACCAGAGGTGGCGGGCCAGGCCGCCCAGTGCGGCCAGTGCGGCGATGATCCCGATCTGGCCGAAGAGCGTGACCGCGCAGCAGGGGGCCAGGAGCAGCAGGAGCGAGTTCAGCCAGAACGGGGCCGCGCCCGTCCAGCCCCGCCACTGCCTGATCGCCGTCGCCATGTACTACCGGCCCCCTCGTGCTCAACTCATCGGCTGCACAGCCTCCTTGGGTGCGGAGGCGGACACAAGGGCTCGTTCGGCTAGAAAACCGAAAGCCAGGCCGAAAGTCGTCCACAGGGCCGTCTGGATGGCCAGGGACGCGATCCGGAACTCCCAGATCAGCGCGGCGGGGAAGCCCGGTGGGACCTCGTCGACACCGGGCAGCAGGGCGAACGAGAGGCCGATGGCCAGGACGAAGGCCGCGCCGGCGACCACCGACGCGTTCCAGTTGCCGAGCCTCGGCGCGAGCCGTCGCCCGAGGATCAGTGCGCCGGCCGACAGCAGCACGCTCAGGGCGATCATCAGGAGGTAGAGGGCGGTCCGGCGAGCGGCGGTCCCGGGGTCGCCCACGGCGGGGGGATTCGCGGGGTACTTGAAGAACGGCACCAGGGTCACGGTGACGTAGAGGCCCCCGGTGACCAGTGCGGCCGTGGCCCGCGGGCCGAAGCGGCCGATGCGGCCCAGGGCGAAGCAGAAGACGAGCGCGGCGATGCCGCCGAGTGCCACCGCGTAGAGCAGGACGCCGGTGCCGAGCCCGGCCGTGGCCTGGAGGGCCCGGCCGACCGGGGCGTCCTCGCCGTGGTCGTGACCGGCCGCGGCGGCCTCCTCGATGGCGATCGCCGCGTCCACCTTGGACTCGCCGAGGAGGTAGGCGACGAGGAAGGCGGCCACGCCGGCCAGCAGGCCGGCGAGCATGCCGCGGACGAGCAGGGTGCGGGGGGAGACCCCACCCGGAGAAGTGGAAGTCATCGGTCTGTTCCCTTGCTTTCCCTTGCTGGGACGTCGGTCGGTGGCAGGGGAATCAGTGGCAGGGGAACCCGAGCAGGTGGCGGCCGTCGTGCAGCCACTCGTGGATGGTCTCCCCTTCGAAGACCGAGGTGGCGCCCTGCTCGGCGCCGACGAAGTACAGCAGGACGAGCATGAGGATGCCGACGAACACGGCCCAGGGGGCCAGCGCGGAGAGCGAGATGGGGGCGACGGCGGGTGAGTTCGTCGTGGGCACGGCGGAGTGGGCCATGGCAGAACCTCCAGAGGGAACACGCGTCCCGGTCAGTGGTGCTCGCTGCGACGGTGGCGGGTCTGACTTTCCTCCCCTCCGGGAGGTTTCACAGTGGCGCGACCGTGCCGGATTCTCACCGTGCTTCCGTCGTTCCGTCGTAAGTCAATTGAACCATTTGTGACCGTACCGCGCTTACGCTCCCCTTATGAAGACCCCGTTGGTACGAGTTCGGCTCATCACCTTTCCCCTGGACGCGGCCGCCCGCCAGGGCCGCTTCGGGCACGCCCGGCCGTGCCCGGGCCACGAGGGGCTGCGCGGTCTGTCCACGGGTGAATGGGCCGGGCGCACCCTGGACGAGGTGGCGGGCCGGGACCCGGCGGCCGTGCACGCCTGGATGTCGGATCCCGCGTACGCGCCACCGGGCGGTGAGTCCGTGGACGCGCTGATCGCGCGCGTCGGGGCGGTGCTGGCGGGCCTGGCGCAGGGCACGCACCGGATGGCGGTCGAGCAGGCCGTCGTCCGGGCGGCCGTGGTGCACGCCCTGGAACTGCCCGCGGCGGCCTTCTGGCGGCTCGACGTACGGCCGGAGACGGTGACCACCCTCACCGGGCGGGCGGGGCGCTGGAACCTCCTGGTCGGACAGGAGCAGGACGAGCACCAGCCGCAGGGGTGAAACGGTTCGGCCCGGACCCCGCGACGCGGTCCGGGCCGACGGGCGTTCACCCGTGCGTCACGCGACGATCCAGTCGGACGTGGCGATCACCGGCTGCACGCCGTCGCGGTGGATGGTGCCCTCGATCAGGCCGTACATCCGGTCCGCCGCGAAGTAGACCTCGTTGTCGTTCTTGAGGCCGAAGGGCTCCAGGTCGACGAGGAAGTGGTGCTTGTTGGGGAGGTTCAGACGCACCTCGTTGACCTTGGCGCAGTTGTCGAGCACCCGCTCGGCCATCTGGTTCAGGGTCTGCTGCAGCGAGTACGAGTACGTCTCCGCGAAGGCTTCCAGCAGGTTCTTGCGGACCTTCTTGTACGCCTGGTCCCAGTCGTACCCGGCGTCGTCGGCGGCCAGCGCCGAGTGCGCCCAGCGCGCGGTGACCTTGGTCGCCAGGATCCGGTCGTACGCCTCCTTGAGGGTCGTGTACTTGTCCTTGATGTAGCCGTGGAACTCCGAGTTGGTCGAGTTCATCACCGTCAGGTCCTTCAGACCCGAGATGACCTGCAGGCCGGTCGTCTCGCTGTAGGTGATCTGCGCGGTGCGCACCTCCTGGCCCTTGCGGACGAAGGAGTGCTGCTCCTTGCGCGTGGGGACCGGGATGCGGTCCCACACGTACTCCTCGATGCGGATCTGGGCCTCGCGGATCGGCTCCTGGGAGGAGACGAAGTGCTTGGCGAGCAGGATGCCGAAGGCCTCGGGGGAGTCGATGCCGTGCTCCTTGCCGAAGGCGTACACGGTGTTCTTGGTGGTGTCGGTCGGCAGGCAGTTGGCGTTGTCGCCGGTGAGGTGGACATCGCGGAATTCACCGCGGAGCGCGACCGAGACGTTGAGGTCGCGGATCTCGTGCCAGGAACCGTCGCCGCCCTTGCGGGTGACCTTCACGATGCGGTTCTCGGCCTTGCCGTACTGGTTCTGGGCCAGGACGTGCTTGCTCATGCTGTCTTCCTTCGGGTACTCGGGAACACGGAGTCCGGTCGTCTGGATCCCGTACGCCCGGCGTCCAGCGCCCGCCCGGATCAAGGACGTCCCGCTCCCCGCCGTTCGGCCCCTCGCCGAGGGACCGCCCCGGGCCTGACGTGCATCCCGGTTCGTAGGTGCTTGGCCTGTTGTGCGTATTGCGGCCTGCACGGATTGCAGCACGCGCACGGGGGGTTGATCCCCGTACGAATCATCCGAACACCAGCACCCACGCCTTGGGCGACCCCACAGAAGCCCAGGTCAGGCAGTGTGCGCATCCGCCACCGTGAGGGCCTCGTCGAGGATCTCCAGCCCCTTGGCCACGTCCTGCGGCGAGATGTTGCACGGCGGCGCGATGTGGATGCGGTTCCCGGCGATCAGCGGCCAGAGCCCGCCCTTCTTGCACGCCGCCCCGAACTCGGCCATCGGGGCGTTCTGCGCCCCGGAGGCGTTGTACGGCACCAGCGGCTCGCGGGTCTCCTTGCTGCGCACCAGTTCCAGGGCCCAGAAGGTGCCGAGCCCGCGGACCTCCCCGACCGAGGGGTGCCGCTCGGCGAGCGCGCGCAGGCCGGGGCCGAGCAGCTCCGCGCCCGTGCGGGCGGACTGCTCGACGATGCCCTCCTCCTCCATCACGCCGATCGTCGCGACGGCGGCCGCGCAGGCCAGCACGTGCCCGGAGTACGTCAGCCCGCCCGGGTAGGGCCGGCGGGCGAAGGTCTCGGCAATGGCGGCCGAGATGGCGACCCCGCCGAGCGGGAGGTATCCGCTGGTCACGCCCTTGGCGAAGCAGATCAGGTCGGGGGTCACGTCCCAGTGCTCGGAGGCGAACCACTTACCGGTGCGCCCGAAGCCGACCATGATCTCGTCCAGGACGAAGACGATGCCGAAGCGGTCGCACAGCGCGCGTACGCCGGCCAGGTAGCCGTCCGGGTGCACGAGCACGCCCGGGGCGCCGCCGACGGTCTCCAGGATGATCGCGGCGATGGACTGCGGCCCCTCGAAGACGATGGTGTCCTCCAGGTGGCGCAGGGCCCGCTCGCACTCCTCGGCGGGGGTGGCCGCGTAGAAGGGCGAGCGGTAGGCGAACGGCCCCCAGAAGTGCACGACACCGGCGGTCGCGGAGTCGTTGCCGAAGCGGCGGGCGTCGCCCGTGAGGTTGATCGCGGTGGAGGTGGCGCCGTGGTACGAGCGGTACGCGGACAGCACCTTGGGCCGGCCGGTGTGCAGCCGGGCCATGCGGACGGCGTTCTCCACGGCCTCGGCACCGGCATTGGTGAAGAAGATCTTGTCGAGGTCGCCGGGGGTGCGCTCGGCGATCAGCCGGGCGGCCTCGGAGCGCACGTCGACGGCGAAGCCGGGCGCGACCGTGCACAGCTTGGCGGCCTGCTCCTGGATGGCCGCGGTGACCTTCGGGTGCTGGTAGCCGATGTTGGTGTAGACGAGGGCGCTGGAGAAGTCGAGGAAGCGGTTGCCCTGGTAGTCCCAGAAGTACGAACCCTCGGCGCCGGCCACGGCGAGCGGGTCGATGAGGTCCTGCGCCGACCAGGAGTGGAAGACGTGCTTCCGGTCGGCGTCTTTCACGGCGGCGAGGGCATCGGCTTCTGTGTTCATGAAACGAGCGTAGTTGTCCAGGATGTGGACGGGCCGGGGATCGGCCCGGGGTGCTGGGGGGCCGGGTCAGGCCAGAGCCTCGCCGTACAGGCGGAACAGCCGGGGCCCGGCGGCCGGGGCGGTGGCCCCCAGCGCGGCCCAGGCGTCGGACGCCGCCGCCCGGGCCGTCGTGCCCGGCCACGGCTGCGGCAGCAGCTCGGGCGGGAGCAGCGGATCGGGGAGCATCGCCGCGGAGAAGGCGGCGGCCAGCGTCACCGCGTGCGCCAGCCCGGCGACCCGGTCGGCTCCGGCCGGCTGCTCGGCGAGCGCGCGCAGCTCCCCGTACCGTGCCGCGATCTCCGGCAGCGGCCACAGCCGCTCCGCCAGGGCGCGGGGGTCCGAGGTGCCGCCCACTGTCAGGTCCCGGGTGCTCAGGCAGGTCAGCGCCTCCGACAGGCCCAGCTCCGCCGCGTGCGCCCGCACGTACGGGCCGATCGCGTTCGGCGTGACGTACAGACCGCCCTGGACCGGGGCGGCCCCGAGCCCGGTCAGCGCGTCTCGCAGGGAGTCCCGCGCGGCCCGCGCGGATTCCGGTACGGCGAAGGCGAAGGCGTGCCAGAGCCCGTCCCACGGCTCCAGTCCCCGGTCCTGGCGGTAGGCGTGCCGGACGAACTCCACCTCCGGTACGAGCGCCGGCCCGGCCCCTGGCTGCGTCCCCGCCAGGCGCAGCACGGCCCGCCGGCCCCGCCCCTCCACCGTGAACCGGCCCTCGGTCTCCAGCCGCTTCACGCACAGCCGCACCTGCTGGTCGGTCATCCCGAGCAGGGCTGCGACCTCGTACAGCTCCTCGCCCGCGACCGTCCCGTCCTCCCGGACCAGCGCGTGCACCACCATCCGCGTGGGGATCCCGCTCATCGCGCCGCCACCTCCTTGTGCATCGTCGTCACGCCCCCGAATCCCCGCACGTCCCGCAGCCAGGGCGTGCGCCGCACCCGTACCGCCCGGCCGACTGGTGGCCCGTCACGCCGGCCACCCGGCCGGCCCCTTCGGGCAGCCCGCGCCGTACCTTCATGCTCTCCGTCGTCATGCGCGCAAGCGTAATGCGCTCATTGTCGTTACGATCGTTTTTGATACGAGCGAATATATGTGTGAATCCACGCCGCGGAATCCGGACCGAGCGAACCCGGCACCCTCACGGTCCGCCGCCGTCCGGGGCGCTTCCCGGGGAGTTCAACCACTCAGCGTGACCCGCACGAGGTCCCGTACGGCCGCCGTCCCCGGGGCTCCGCCGGCGTCCTCGTACCGCGCGTACTCCTCGTACCGCGCGTACTCCTCGTACGCATCGCCGAGCGCGGCGCGCGCCGCGCCCTCCACCCGGGCCGCGTCGGGGCGCGAGTGGTCCGGCCCGCCGCGCACCGCGAGGGCCGCGGCAAGCAGCCGGGCCGCCTCCCGCGGCCGGTCCAGCCGGACCGCGTGGTCCGCGACGCCCACCAGCACCTGGGCGAGCGTCGGGGCGTGCCCGCAGGCCAGGGCCAGCTCCAGCGCCTCGGAGCGGTGGGCGCGGGCGGCGGCCAACGCGCCGTCCGCCGCGTCCAGGTACCCGAGGGAGTCGAGCACCACGGCCTCGAACACCGGGTGCACGGCGACCTCGCGGACCGCCTCCCCGGCCCGCGCCAGTTCGGCCCGTGCCGACACCGGCTCGCCGTTCCAGCGCGCCAGGTCCGCCTTGCCGTGCGCCATCATGGCCAGCGCCTCGGGCCAGCCGGCCGCCACCGCGTCCCGCTCCGCCCGGGCCATCACCGCCGCGCTGCCCGCCGGGTCCCCGGCGAGCAGGCACAGCTGTGCCTGCCTGACCCAGGCGTACAGCCGGTCCTCGACGACACCCAGCTCGCCGATCACCGCCACGGCCTCCTCGTAGTGGCCGATCGCCGCGCGGTGGTCGCCGCCCCGGGCCACCAGATCGGCCAGCAGCGTCAGCGCGAAGGAGATCCCCCAGCGTTCCCCGAGCCCACGGAACCCGGCCAGGGCCGCCTCGATCGCGGCCTGCGCCCGCGCGGGCGGGCCGCCCGCCCCGAGCAGGGTCTTGGCGCCCTCCAGCCCGGCCTGCGCCCGCACCCAGGGGTCCTCGTCGGCCAGCAGCCCCGCCCACGCGTCCGGCGGGGCCGCCCTCTCCCCGTCCGCACCGGGCAGCAGCCGCTCCAGCGGCTCCAGAAAGCGGACCACCGGATGCCGGCTCCCGCTGCGTCCGGCGAGCAGCATCCCCTCGCGGAGCAGTTCACCGGTCCGCCGGTCGTCCCCGAGTCCGGCCGTCGCGAAGAGCACCGCCAGTGCGCAGGCCACGGCACGGGCCGCGTCGTCCCCGTTCGCCCCGTCGTCACCCTTCTCGTCCGCAACGGGCAACGCGAGGGCCCGCGCCGCCAGTTCGGCGCCTTCCGCCTTGTGTCCGCCGAGCCACCAGTACCACCCGGCCGCCGCCACCAGCCGTACGGCCGACCGCGCGTCGCCCGCCGCGATCGCGCCGCGCAGCGCCGCGGCCAGGTTGTCGTGCTCCTCGGCGAGCCGCCCGAGCCACTCCAGCTGCTCCGCCCGCCGCAGGTACGGGTCCGCGGCCCGGGCCAGAGCGGTGAAGCAGGCGGCGTGCGCGCGGCGGACCGCCTCCCGCTCACCGGCCTCCTCCAGCCGTTCCAGCCCGTACGCGCGGATCGTCTCCAGCATCCGGTAGCGCCCGTCGCCCGCCGTCACCAGCAGGGACTTGTCGGTCAGCGAGGTGATCAGGTCGAGCACGTCGTACGCCTCGACCGGCCCGCCCGCACAGACCGCCTCGGCCGTCTCCACCGTGGCGCCGCCGGGGAAGGCGGCGAGCCTGCGCAGCAGGACCCGCTCGGCCTCCGTCAGCAGCTCCCAGCTCCAGTCGACCACCGCGCGCAGGGTCCGGTGCTGGCGCGGAGCCGTCCGCGCGCCGCCCGTCAGCAGCCGGAAGCGGTCGTCGAGCCGGGCCGCGAGCTGCTCGGCGCTCATCGCGCGCAGCCGGGCCGCCGCCAGTTCGACGGCCAGCGGCATTCCGTCCAGGGCCCGGCAGATCCGGGTCACGGCGGCGGCGTTCTCGTCGGTGACGGCGAAGCCGGAACGGGCCGCCGCCGCCCGGTCGTTCAGCAGCCGTACCGCCGCGTACGACATGGCCCGCGCCGCGTCGGCGCCCTCGGGCGGGAGGTCCAGCGGCCCCACCGGCCACAGTGCCTCGCCGGTGAGGCCGAGCGGCTCCCGGCCGGTCGCCAGGATGCGCAGCCCCGGGCAGGCGCCGAGCAGCCGGTCGGCCACCCGGGCGGCGGCTTCGACCAGGTGCTCGCAGTTGTCGAGGACCAGCAGTGCGGTGCGGGTGCGCAGGGCCGCGGTGAGCCGGTCCAGCGGGTCACCCGTGGCGGGTGCCTGGTCCCGCGGGGCCAGCGCGTTCAGGACGGCGGGCGCCACGTCGGCCGCCGCGCCCAGCGGTCCGAGTTCCACCAGCCAGACGCCGTCGGGGAACCGGGCGAGCAGGGGGCGGGCGCTCTGCAGGGCCAGCCGGGTCTTTCCGGCGCCGCCGGGTCCGATGAGCGTTATGAGCCGGAACCGGCCCATGAGGGACTCGATCCGGCCGAGATCCTCGTCCCGGCCCACGAAACTGGCCAGTGGGTCCCGGAGGTTGGTCGGCGGTGACGGCGGTGACGGCGGTGACGGTGCGTCGGGGCCCGGCGGCCGACCGCCGGCCGCGGGCGGCGGCCCCGCGGGGACCTCGACCTGTCCGCGCAGTACGGCGGTGTGCAGGGCGGACAGCTCCGGTGAGGGGTCCGTCCCGAGCTCCTCGGCGAGGGCCTCGCGCGCGTTCCCGTAGACGGTGAGCGCTTCGGCGGGCCGTCCGGCCGCGACGAGGGCCCGCATCAGCGCCCCGACGAGCCGCTCCCGCAAGGGGTGTTCGGCGACGAGGGAGGTGAGCTCGCCGGTCAGCTCCCGGCCGCGTCCCACTCGTATGTCCGCCTCGATCCGGTCCTCCAGGACCGCCGTCCGCAGCTCCGAGAGCCGGGTCACCGGGGCCCGGAAGGAAGCGGAGGCCGCGACGTCCAGCAGGGCCGGGCCGCGCCAGAGTTCCAGGGCCTCGCGGAGCAGCCACGCCGCGGCGGCGGGGTCCCGGGCCAGTACCCCGCGGCCCGCCGAGGCCAGCCGTTCGAAGCGGACCACGTCCACCGCGTCGGGCTCGACGACCAGGCGGTATCCGGCCGGGTGGGCCGCCACCTCCACGCCGGGCAGGGCCCGGCGCAGCCGCGACACCAGTGCCTGAAGGGCGTTGGCGGCGCCGACCGGTGGAGCGTCCTGCCAGATCCGGTCGACCAGCAGCTCGGAGGCGACCACCCGCCCCGGTTCGAGTGCCAGCAGGATCAGCAGGGCCCGCAGGCGCGTCCCCCCGACCGCGACGCCGCTTCCGTCCTCGCCCCGTACGTCCAGGGCCCCCAGCATCGAGATCCGCATGGCGACATTGTGCGGCCCCGGTCGGCGGTATTGCCATTCCATTGTGTCCGGCACGGGTCGTCGGGGACGGCCCCCGCAGTCGAATTGCGGCGGCCGTCCTCCGTGCTGCAGGGACGGGTGATGGGTTATTTGTCGGAGTAGCTGAAGTCCCCGACGGTCCAGGCGCTGACGTCCTTGACCGCGATCCGGTACATTCCGCCGGTTTCGGGGATGCCCAGGGTGCCTTGGAGGATGCGTGCCACGTGGAAATGAAGGTGCGCGGGTGCCCCGGCCTGCTGTCTGTCGCCGTGTCCGGGAGAGCTGAAGATCTCGGCGAACGGGCCCAGCTGGTCGGAGTCCCGCAGGACCTCGGCCACCCGCTGGCGCCAGACGCTCTCGGGGGCGAGGCGGCCTGTGATGACGGCGCCGTGGACCACGACGGTCAGGGACATCTGATTGGTCTGCTCCGACTCGACCATGGCGGCGAGGGCGAGGAGCAGGTCGTCAGGGATCGACATGGGCACGGACTCTAGCAAGCGTGCTCGCCCACCGGCCGGGCTTCCGGGGAGTGGCCTGTTCGGCGCGCTCGGGGAGAAACGGACGGCCGGGGCCCGCACCCCAGGGTGCGGGCCCCGGCCGCGTCTGCGCGCCGACGCGGGGGTCGGGCGTCAGGCGTCAGGCGGGAACGATGTTCTCGGCCTGCGGGCCCTTCTGGCCCTGGGTGACGTCGAAGGTGACCTTCTGGCCTTCCTGAAGCTCACGGAAGCCGGAAGAGGCGATGTTCGAGTAGTGGGCGAAGACGTCGGCGCCGCCGCCCTCCTGCTCGATGAAGCCGAAGCCCTTTTCCGCGTTGAACCACTTCACGGTGCCAGATGCCATATTGATTCTCCTTTGGGGCAGTGCCCGGATCCGCACTGTGTGCGGAAATAAAAAGTGCGCCCACCGGAAATCCGGTGGGAGCACTCGCAAGTTTTTGGGAACCACTGCTGCAGCGAACGTCACGGTAGCACAGCGGATGTCGGCGGCCGGGGAAATTCCGGCGTGCCCCGCTCTCGATTCCGCGCCCGCCGGGCATGAATTCGAAACGGAAAATCATATGAGCGCCGGAATGTTTTTCATGGAAGTGTTCCCGCCCGGCTCCGCGACGCCGCCCGCAGGGCGATGGCCGGTACACCGCCCCCGGCGGGGCGCGCTCGGTTACCGTCGCTCGGGTACCCGCCGACCGGCGCGGTACCGGGGCCCGCCGCCCCGCATCCGCAGAGCAGGGAGTGCCCCGTGCCCCACGCAGTCGTCGACTACTCGGACTCGCTGACCGGTGCCTTCGACCGCCGGGCGTTCGCGCTCGAACTGCACGCGCTGGTGGTCGAGATCCTCGACACCGCGATCGGCAACTGCAAGACGCGCTTTCACCGCCTGGAGGAGTCCGTCGTCGGCGAAGGCACCGATGCCCGGGCGGTGGTCGTTCACGTCGAGATGGCCATCGCCCGGGGCCGCACGCCGCAGACCAAGTCCCGACTGACCCGTGCGGTGCTGGAGCTGGTGGAGCGTCACACGGCGAAGGCAGCAGGCCTGGAGGTCCACGCCTCCGTGGACGTACGGGACCTGGGCGAGGCCTACACCAAGAGCGTCGCGACCCCTTGAACCGCCCGGGGGCCGCGGACGTTCCGGTGCCGGTTACGCGCCGATGCGCAGCAGCGCGAGCGTGATGTTGTCGGGGCCGCCGGCGTCGATGGCGGCCCGCCACAGCTCGAACGCGGCCCGGCCGTCGTCGTGCACCCGCAGCAGCCCCTCGATCTCCTCGGTCGGCACCGGGTCGGTCAGCCCGTCGCTGCACACCAGGTAGCGATCGCCCTCGGCCACCGGGAAGGCCTCGATGTGGGGGGTGATCTCGTTGTACCCGCGGGCGCCGCCGAGGACCTGGGTGACCGCCGAGGTGGTGCGGTGCCCGGGGGCCGGCGGCGGGCTGTCGTCCACGCTGACCTGGCGCAGCCCGTCCTGCGCCGCGTGGAACACCTTGCTGTCGCCGACGTTGAACATCAGCAGCGAGTCCGCCAGAACGAGGGCGCCCGCGACCGTGGTCCCCATGGTGGCCAGTTCCGGGCGCCCCTCGGTCGCCGAGTACACGGCGCGATTGCAGATGCCCAGCGCGTCACCGACGGCTTCCGGGCCGTCCAGCGTGGGCCCGAGCGAGGAGAGCTGGCGCACCACCAGCTCGCTGGCGATCTCGCCGGCGGGCTGGCCGCCGAGGCCGTCGGCGACGGCGACGACGAGCGGCCTGCCGAAGGGGAAGACCAGCGTCTGCGGATTCTGGGTCACGGTCCCGCACAGGGTCCACGGGCCGATGACGAGGCTGTCCTCGTTGTGCTCGCGCACCAGCCCGACATGACTCAGGGCGGTCACAGCTATGTACGGCACCTCGGCGTCCCGCCTCTCGGCCGTCGCGCCGGCTGCGGCGACGGCAACGGATACGGCGACGGGCGCGCGACGGCGCACGCGTCCGTCCCCACCATTGTCGCGCCGCTCCGGCATGCGGGCTCCGGCGCGCCGGAGCACCCTGGTCGTGGAGCCGCCTGTTCCCCGACCGGCGGCCCTGCGAGGAAGGACTGCCGCAGATGTTCGCGAGGCTGAGCACCTACCAGGGATCACCGGTCCCCGCGGAGGGAGACGTGGCTGCGAATTCGGAGGCGATTGTCAGGCAGGTCCAGGACGTTCCCGGATTCCGGGGTGTCTACTACCTCGTCGACCGGGCCACGGGCACGGCCAAGACGCTGACCTTGTGGGACGACGAACGGACCATGATGGACAGCGAGGAACAGGCCGCCCGGATCCGTGAGCAGACCGCGCAGCGCGAGGGCCAGCGGATCGTCTCGGTCGAACGCTTCGAGGTGGGCTTCAGCCACCTGCAGCCGTAGTACGACGCAGCGTGGAACGACGCGATGCACGAGGAGCGATGGCCATGGGCAAGCTCTCGACCGACCAGTTGCGAGAACGGGTACGCGGGGCGGTGGTCACCCCGGACGACGAGTCCTACGACGAGGCGCGCAAGGTCCACAACGCCATGATCGACCGGAGGCCGGCGGTCGTCGTGCACTGCGCCAACGCGGGGGACGTCATGGCCGCGGTCGACTTCGCCCGCGAGAACGGGCTCGACCTCGCCGTGCGCGGCGGCGGGCACAGCGTGCCCGGATTCGGCACCTGCGACGACGGCGTGGTGGCCGACCTGTCCGGGATGCGGGGCGTCCGCGTCGACGCCGCGGGGCGCACGGCCCGCGCGGAGGGCGGGGCCACCTGGGGCGACTTCAACGCGGCCACGTACGCCTTCGGACTGGCCGCGACCGGCGGGATCATCTCCACCACCGGCATCGGCGGCCTCACCCTCGGCGGCGGCATCGGCTACCTGGCCCGCGGACTGGGCCTCAGCTGCGACAACCTGGTCTCGGCGGATGTGGTGACCGCGGACGGCCGGCTGGTGGTGGCGAGCGAGGAGGAGAACGCCGACCTCTTCTGGGCGCTGCGCGGCGGTGGCGGCAACTTCGGCGCGGTCACCTCGTTCGAGTTCAGGCTGAGCCCGGTCAAGGACGTCTACGGCGGACCGATGCTCTTCGAACTGGAGGACGCCCCCACCGTGCTGCGCTCCTTCGCCGACCACATCGCCGACGCGCCGGAGGAACTCGGCGGCTTCCCGGCCTTCCAGATAGCCCCGCCGCTCCCGTTCATCCCGGAGGACCGGCACGGTGACACCTTCGCGCTGATCGTGGCGTGCTGGTCCGGGCCGCTCGACGAGGGGGAGCGTGCCGTCGGGGCCTTCCGGGACTTCGCGCCGGTGGTCGCCGAGCACGTGGGCCCGATGCCCTACCCGGCGCTCAACAGCGCCTTCGACGCGCTCGTGCCGCCCGGCCTCCAGCACTACTGGAAGGCCAACTTCGTCACCGAGCTCAGCGACTCCGCCATCGAAGCGCACCTGCGGCACGCACCGGGGCTGCCGGCCGTGAACTCGACGGTCCACATCTACCCGATCAACGGCGCCTGCCACCGGGTCGCGCCGGACGCGACGGCCTTCGC
Source organism: Streptomyces sp. NC-S4 (assembly GCF_054353315.1). Lineage (NCBI taxonomy): Bacteria > Bacillati > Actinomycetota > Actinomycetes > Kitasatosporales > Streptomycetaceae > Streptomyces > Streptomyces sp. NC-S4. Next base: position 4,599,872 of record NZ_CM135937.1, read on the forward strand.
CTACCGGGACGCCTCGTTCGCCACGGTGATCGCCGGCATGTGGCCCGACCCCGCCATCAACGAGTCCGCGACCGCCTGGGTGCGCGACTACTACGAGGCGACCGCCCCGCACTCGGAGGAGGGCGGCTACATCAACTTCATGGCCGACGACGACCAGGACCGGATCCGCGCCAACTACAAGGGGAACTACGACCGTCTGGTCGCGGTCAAGCGCGCCTACGACCCGGGGAACCTGTTCCACCTGAACCAGAACATCACCCCCTGAGCCGGTTCGGCGCGCGGGAGCGCGGGGCGGTGCGGATGCGGAGTCATCCCTCATCTGCATATTTTTGCCGGGTGTACCGGAAAGTCCGGTACACCCGGTTCGTCAGATTGAGGAAGGCCCCCATGAAGCGTTTCCCGGTGATCGGTGTGCTCTGCGTCGGCGCGATTCTCGGTCTCTCCGCGTGCTCCGACGACAGCAGCTCGCCCGCGGAGGAGGCCACCAAGGCCGCGGCGGACCTCTGCACCGACCTGAATGCCCTCAAGGCCGACAACGCCAAGCTGAAGGCCCTGGACCCCGCCAACGCGACCAAGGACCAGGTCAAGGACGCCTACGAGGCCGTCCAGAAGGACTGGGCGAACGTCAAGGAGAACGCGTCCCAGCTGAAGGACGCGGAGCGCGCCGCGGTCCAGTCGGCTGCCGAGAACCTCAAGAAGAGCTACCAGGACCTGCCCGGCGACACGACCGGCAAGGACGCGCGCACCCAGTTGCAGCCGCAGATCGAGAGCCTGGACCAGGCGGCCGCGGCCGCCACCACCGGCCTGCGCTGCTGACAGGCAGACCGGCCGCCCGTACGGGGAGGACCCCGCCCGGCTGCCGGGCGGGGTCCTCCCCGGTCTGCGCCCGGACTACTTCGCCGCGGGCGCCGGGGGTGCCGCGGGCGCGGCGGGCTTCGCGGGTACGGGGGGCAGGTCGGGGATCGGGGGCCCCACGGGCAGCAGTTCGGTGACCACGAAGGCGACCACGGCCGAGATGATCACGACCGGGATCATCGCGGTGCCGCCGAGCATCAGGACCACCATCACCACGCTGCTCACGGGCAGCCGCAGGGCGCTCGCGGCGGTCGCCGCCATGCCCGCGCCCATCGCGGGCACGATCCCGAGACCGGGCAGCGGGCCGAGCAGGACGCCCGCCACGGCGCCGAGGCACAGTGCCGGGAAGACCGGGCCGCCGCGCAGGCTGCCCAGGCAGATGGCGTAGCCGACGCCCTTGAAGAGGAGGATCCCGATCAGGGCGCCCACGCCCCAGGCGTGCGGGTCGGCGGCCAGCCGGCCGATCAGCGCCTGGCCGGACCCGGTGACGTCGGCGGGCGTGAGGCCGGTGATGAGCGCGTAGAGGCTGGCGCAGGCCGCGGCGGCCAGCGCGCACTGGACGGTCCGCAGGAAGGGCCGTTCGAGGACGTACGCGGCGATCACCCGGGCGCCGTTCAGCACCGGGTGCAGGGCGAGGGCCAGGGCCGCCGCGATGAGCACCGCCCACAGCACGTCCGGCACGTCCAGGTGGGGCACGGGTACGCCCAGTTCGAGCTTCAGGCTGCCGATCGGCAGTCCGGTCCAGCGTCCGAGGCCCGTGAAGACCAGGTCGCCGACCCCGGCGGACAGCAGGGACGGCAGCATCACCGTGAACAGCTGCGGCCCGCCCACGCCCGCCACCTCGATCAGCAGCACCGCGGCGATCAGCGGATTCCCGAAGATGGTGGCGATGGCCGCCGCGGCTCCCGCCGCGCCCACGAGCGCGGTGCCCTGCGGCGTCGACGGCGCCTGCGCGAGGTTGCGGAAGAGCAGGGCCAGCCCGCCGCCGAGGGCGATCAGCGGGGCCTCCGGGCCCAGTACCGCGCCGAGCGGCAGACTCGCGACCGCCGCGATGATGACGCCGGGCAGGGCGCCGGCCGAGGCCCCGCCGGTGTGCAGGCCGCCCGCGGGGAGGTGACCGCCGTTGCCGCGCATGTGCGGGACGACCAGGCCGACCACGACACCGGCGACGAGCAGCAGGGGCAGCGGCCACCACCAGGGCGGGGCGTCCCAGCCCAGGGCCTCGGGGAGGTCCGTCCACATCGCGTGTTCCATCTTGTGCAGCGCGGCGAGGAACCAGAACGACGCGAGGGACACGGGGATGCTGATGAGGGCGCAGAAGATCAGCAGCTTGAGGTATCCGGGGCTGCGGAGGGTCTGCCTCAGGACGTCGGCCTCCTGCGGCTGCGTGCCGCCGGGGGGCGGCTGCGATCGAGGGCGCGACTGCGGCATGGCTCACTTCCTTTCCGCTTCCTCGATGGTCCACCTCGGGGGCGCACTTCGCCGCTCAGGGCTCGTCGTCCTCCTCGGCGGTCTGCGAACTGCGCCTGTGCATGCCGATCTTGACCGCGCCGACGAGTGCTTTGGCGATCACGCCGATGAGGATGAGGTCGGCGACCATCTGGGCGGTGACCAGCACCCGGCTGCCCTGTTCGGTCGCGACGATGTCCCCGAATCCCACGGTGGCGAACGTGGTGATCGTGAAGTAGAGGGCGTCGGTGCGCGACAGCGGCTCCGAGAACGACGCGGGGTCCTGCGCGCCGAGCAGGTAGTAGGTCGCGGAGAACAGCAGCAGGAACAGCGGTACGCCGGTGGCCATCGCCTCCAGGGCGCGCATTCGCGGGTACTGCGCGCGGGAGACGGCGGCGATCTGCCAGGCCGTCAGCAGCCCGAAGACCACCAGGCCGAGGGCGAGCGTCAGGACGGTGGTGATCCCGAACCCGCCCTCCAGGGGGGCCACGTAGTAGAGCCCCGTGAGCAGGGCGATCGAGAGCACCGAGCGCAGGAGGTGGCCCAGCAGGACGCGTCGGCGCCGGCCGGCTGCGTTGCGTTCCATGCCTTCAGGAGAACGGCCCGGAGCCCGGCGCGCTACCGGACCGGCCTCCGCATGCGGACCGCCGGGGTCGCCTGTATGAATGAAGGACCACGTGCATGATCGGAGTCGAGTATGGACGACTACCCGCTTCTCAACTTCTTCTGGACGATGCTGTGGTTCTTCGTGTGGGTCATGTGGTTCTTCCTCCTCTTCAAGGTCATCACGGACATCTTCCGTGACCACACCCTGGGTGGCTGGGGGAAGGCGGGCTGGCTCATCCTCGTGCTGGTGCTGCCGTTCATCGGCATCTTCGTGTACCTGATCGCCCGCGGGCGCAGCATGCACGAACGGGACCGCAAGCAGGCCGAGGAGCAGCAGGCGGCCTTCCGCGCGTACGTGCAGCAGACGGCCGGGACGGGCTCGGGCTCGGCGGACGAGCTGCACAAACTCTCCGCCCTCAAGGACAAGGGCGACATCACCCAGGAGGAGTTCGACCGGGCCAAGGCGAAGATCCTGGCCTGAGCGGTGGCCCGGGCGGCAGTGGTGGTCCGGTTGCCGATAATCCGCGACGGATCGATTCTCGTTACGCTGGCGGACATGACAGCCATGGCACCCGCGCGCACCGAACCGGACCTGTCCTTCCTCCTGGACCACACCAGTCACGTGCTGCGCACGCAGATGAGCGCGCGGCTCGGCGAGATCGGACTCACCCCGCGGATGCACTGCGTGCTCGTCCACGCCCTGGAGGAGGAACGCACCCAGGCGCAGCTCGCCGAGATCGGCGACATGGACAAGACCACGATGGTGGTGACCGTCGACGCGCTGGAGAAGGCCGGTCTCGCCGAGCGCAGGCCCTCCGGCACCGACCGGCGGGCCCGGGTCATCGCGGTGACCGAGGAAGGGGCGAAGGTCGCGAAGGAGAGCCAGAAGATCGTCGACCAGGTCCACGGGGGTGCGCTCGGCGCCCTGCCCGAAGACGAGCGCGAGGTGCTGCTCCGGGCGCTGAACCGGCTGGTCACGGGGCATCTGGAGACCCCCGTCGAGGGCCCGCGGCCGGCCCGGCGGGCACGGCAGAAGGGGTAGCCGGCGCAGGTGCCCACGCAGGTGCCCACTCAGTAGATCCGTAAAAGATAGTCTGCAACAAAACTATCTGTTACGGTCCTTCCTGTTGCCTCCAACGAACAGGAGAGACCGCCGTGCCCGCCACCGCTGCCGCCCCCTCCCCTTCCGCCTCCCCCGTGCGTTCCCGACGGCTCGCCCTGGGTGTCCTGGCCACCGGAATGCTGATGACCGTCCTCGACGGAAGCATCGTCACGGTCGCGATGCCGGCCATCCAGGACGGTCTCGGCTTCACCCCGGTCGGGCTGAGCTGGGTCGTCAACTCCTATCTCATCGCCTTCGGTTCGCTGCTCCTGCTCGCCGGCCGCCTCGGCGACCTGATCGGCCGCAAGCGGATGTTCCTGGCGGGCACCGCGGTGTTCACCGCGGCCTCGCTGCCGGCCGGGCTCGCCACCTCGCCCGAGGTCCTGATCGCCGCCCGGTTCCTCCAGGGCGCCGGCAGCGCGATGGCCTCCGCCGTCAGCCTCGGCATCCTCGTCACCCTCTTCACGGAGCCGCGCGAACGGGCCGGTGCCATCGGGGTGTTCAGCTTCACCGGCGCGGCCGGCGCCTCGATCGGCCAGGTCCTCGGCGGTGTCCTCACCGACGCGCTGACCTGGAACTGGATCTTCTTCATCAACCTGCCCATCGGCATCGCCGTGCTCCTCGTCGCCCGCCGGGGCCTGCCCGGCGACCGCGGCCCGGGTCTGCGGGCGGGCGCGGACGTCCTCGGTGCGCTGCTCGTCACCGCCGGACTGATGCTCGGGATCCACACGGTCGTCGAGATCGAGACGTACGGGGCGACTTCGGCCCGCACCATCGGGTCCGGGGTCCTCGCGCTCGCCCTGCTCGCCGGCTTCCTCGTCCGCCAGGCCACGGCGCGCAACCCGCTCATGCCGCTGCGCGTCCTGCGCCCGCGCAGCGTCCTCGGCGCCAACCTGGTCCAGATGCTGATGGTCGCCGCGCTGTTCTCCTTCCAGATCCTCGTCGCGCTCTACATGCAGAACGTGCTCGGATACTCGGCGTCCGGGACCGGTCTCGCGATGCTGCCGGCCGCCGCCGTGATCGGGCTGGTCTCGCTCACCGTCTCGGCCCGGCTGAACTCCCGCTTCGGCGAGCGCAGGGTGCTGGTGGCCGGTCTGGTCCTGCTGGTCGGCGTACTCGGTCTGCTGACGCGCGTACCCGGTCGGGCCGAGCAGGCGGACTACCTCACCGACCTGCTCCCCGTGATGCTCCTGGCGGCCGGCTTCGGCCTCGCCCTCCCCGCGCTCACCTCACTGGCCATGTCCGGCGCGAAGGAGGCCGACGCGGGCCTGGCCTCCGGGCTCTTCAACACCACCCAGCAGATCGGCATGGCGCTGGGCGTCGCGGTCCTCTCGACCCTGGCCGCCTCCCGCACCGAGTCCCTCACCGCGGCGGGTGCGCCCCTCCCCGAGGCGCTGACCGGCGGCTACCACCTGGCCTTCGCGGTGGGCGCCGTGCTGGTCCTGGCCGCCCTTGCCGTCGCGGCCACCGTCCTGCGCGGCCCGAAGGGCTCCCCGCTGCCGGTCACGGCCGAGCCGCGGACCCCTCTCGCGGCCCGGTGAGGTTGCGGGTCATGCGCTCCAGGACGCTGACGGCGGTGACGTACTCCTCGCGGGTGATCCCCTGCGCCGACAGCTCGCGGAAGTCGGCCACGCGGCGGGCGACCTCGGTGAGGCGGGCGCGACCGCCGTCGGTCAGGGCGAGGCGGTCCGGCTGCGGGCGGGTCACCCAGCCCCCGGTGAGCAGCGATGCGACGGTCGACGTCAGCACCGCGGGGTCGTCTCCCGCGGCCAGGTCGGTCAGGACGGTGGTGTCGGTGGCCCGTGGGTCGTCCTTGACGGCGTTGACGACCTGCCAGCCGAGCCGGGTGAGGCCGAACTCGGCCAGCGCCGCGTCCATGGAGGCAGTGAGGGCCTGGTCCGTGCGGTTGAGCCAGTAGCCGATGGGCTTCATGTCCTGCTCCTTCGGAGGGTCGGTGGGCGAGCGGGCCGGCGGGTCAGCGGCCGGTGAAGGCGTCGGCGTTCTCGCGGGCCCACTGCCGGTAGGTACGGGCGGGTACGCCGAGCAGGGTCCGGGTGGTCTCGCCGAGGGCGGCGGGGCCGTGCTCGGCGGCCTCCCACAGGTCGAGCAGCGAGGACACCATCGGGGCGGGCATGTACCGGCCCATCTGCTCCTCCGCCTCGGCGCGGGTGATGTGCTCGACCGGGACGGCGCGGCCGAGGACCTCCGAGAGAACGGCGAGCTGCTCGCGGAAGGAGAGCGACTCGGGGCCGGTCAGGGTGGGCGCGCGGCCGGTGAGGGAGTCCCCGGTCAGGGCCAGGGCGGCGATGTCCGCGATGTCCTCGGGGTGGATGGGCGCGATCTGCGCGTCCGGGTGGGCGAGCTGGACCGGCATCGACAGGCCGATGGGCCGGGCCCAGCCCAGCGAGTTGCTGGCGAAGGCGTCGGGGCGCAGGAACGTGCAGGTCAGGCCGGAGTCGGCGAGGGCGCGCTCGACCTTCAGGCTGTGGCTCGCGAGCGGGTCGGTATCGGCGTCGGGGGCGAGCACCGAGGACGAGGACAGCAGGACGACGTGCTCGACCCCGGCGTCCTCGGCGGCCTTGATCAGGTCGTGGATGCCGGCGGGCTGCGGGTACAGGAAGACCTGGCGGACGCCGCGGAGCGCGGCGGCGAAGGTCTCCGGCCGGTCCAGGACGAGCTCGGCCGTCTCCACGCCGGCCGGGACGGTCAGTTCGGCGGGGCGGGCGCTGGCGGCCCGGACGGTGTGGCCGGCGGAGTGCAGGCGGTCGACGACGGCCCGGCCGACCTTGCCGCGCGCGCCGGTGATGAGGATGGTCACGAGAGCTCCATTCGTTCGAGGATGCATATGCATGCTTGCATGCACACGTTTTCACGTCAACACATGCCTGCATGAGTTCACATATGTACGATGAGGGGCATGACGAAGCACGAGCCGGCGACCGACGAGGAAGTGCTGGACGCCGTGGGCCCGGCGTTCGGGAAGCTGCGGCGCTCCTCGCTCCTGGAGGTCGAGAACCCGATCTCGCAGAAGGACCTCAGCCGTACCCTGGTCCTCAACATCGTCCTGGAGGCCGAACAGGGCGACGGCCGCGAGATCACCGTCGGCGCCGTGGCCGAGTACCTGGCCGTCGACCCCTCGGTGGCCAGCCGCATGGTGTCCGACAGCATCTCGGCCGGCTACCTCGTCCGCGCGGCCTCCCAGCAGGACGGCCGCCGCACGATCCTGCACCTCAGCCCCGAGGGCCGGGACATGATGGCCCGCTTCCGGCGGCACCAGCGCGCTGCCTTCGAGTACGTGACGGCCGACTGGAGCGAGCGCGACCGCCTCGACTTCGCCCGCCTCATGCTGAGGTACGTCGACGCCCAGAACGCGCTGCGCCACCGCTGACGGCCGCCGGCCGCCCGCGGGCGGGCGCACCGCAGCCCCGGGCGGACGGCGCCCGGGGCTGCGGTGTGGGGCGTGAGGCCCGGTGGGTCAGCGGAAGGAGACCCACTTGGCCGCGCTCGGCACCCCGTTCTCGTCCAGCAGGAAGAGCATGTAGTAGCCGGGCGGGACGTCGTTGGCCGAGGGCGGTGCCTGCAGGCGCAGGGTGTTCCCCTGGCGCTTCACGATGCCCAGTTCCAGGTGGCGCTGGCTGGTGTTGAGCGAGTGCGTCGCCGTGGTCGGGGCCAGCAGGACGGCCTTCTTGACCTGGTCGGGCGTGGAGGTCCCCACGTTGAATGCGCTGTTGTACCGCAGCGGTCCGTCGGGGGCGCGGTCGAGGGCCGGGCGGCTGCCCTGGTGGAGGTAGGCCGGCTCGAAGATCTCGATGCTGCCGTTCATGTCGTCGTCGATCTTCGGGTCGTTGGCGAGCTGCTGCAGCTCGTCACCGGTGACCATGACCCGGCCGTCCGGGAGGACGACGGCGTTGGAGTGGTAGCCGCGCGGCAGCCGCTGCGCCGGTCCCAGCTTCCACTCGCCCAGCGCGTTGCGGGTCTCGATCTGCCGGTACTTCAGATCGGACTTGGGGTTGTAGTCGCCGTTGCCGTAGTCCCGGATGCCGTAGGCGCCGTTGACGGTCAGCAGGCTCGCGTCCGGGAGCAGCAGCGTGTCGTCCTGGGTCCGGCCGAAGGCGCGGGGCTGCTGCTTCTCCCAGTCGCCGCCGCTCGTGAGCCGGTAGGTGTTGGGGTCGTCCCGGTCGCCGCCGAGGACCAGTACGGAGTCCGGGCCGCGCAGACCGGCGGGCAGCGGCACGGCGGATCCGTAGCCGCGGTGGACGCCGTCGGGGCGGGCGGGCAGGTCCGTACGGGTCTCCGCGACCGGGTCGAAGGCCCACTGCTTGGTGGCGTGCCGGCCCAGGCCGTACACCTTGCCGTCGCGCAGGGTGAACAGGTGTGGGTAGTCGCTGTCGGCACCGAAGGGCGCGTCCACGGCCAGGGTGTCCGTCGGGACGTCCTTCGGGATCAGGGTCTTCTCGAAGGGGACGGGGTGGCTCTTGGCGGGGAAGCGCTCGATGACGGAGGTGGAGGTGCCCCAGCCCTGGTCGGTGTGGCCGGACATGATCAGCAGGCGGCCGTCGGGGGCGGCGGCCACCGACGGGTACCAGCGGCCGACCTCCATGTCCTTGTTCACGGACCAGCTCTCGGTCCACGGGTCGAAGACCAGCGACAGCTTGGCGCCGGCGCCGCCGCCGTAACCGAGGTTGCCGCCGAAGACGCCGACCATGCCGTTGGGCAGGAAGGCGTGTCCGGCGCAGAAGAAGGGCGCCGGGCGCTTCTCGCCCGTGCCGTCCGGCACGACCAGCTCGGGCGGGGTGACCTTCGTGAAGGCGGCCGCCCCGGTGCCGCGGCGCGGGTCCCACAGGAAGGCGCGTCCGGCGTTGGCCTTGCCCAGGGTGTTGGTCGGCGCGGGTTCCTCGGTCGGGTCGGTCTCCATGCGCTCGAAGGAGAAGAGCAGCACCTTGCCGGTCGGGAGCATCGCGATGTGGGCGGCGAAGTCCGGGGACTGGAAGTACTCGGCGAACTGCCCGAACGCCTTGGGGTGGAAGCGGGCGTTCACGTCCGCCTGGGACCGGGTCAGTGAGTTCAGGCTGTCGATGCGGGCGAGCTGCGAGTACCCGCCCAGCTTGAGGAGCTGCTCGCGGACCTTCGTATGCTCCTGGGCGTGTTCGGCGCCGAGGGCCGCTTTCTCCTCGGGGCGGGCCGATCCGTCGTGCGCGGCCGCCGGGACGGCGGTGACCAGGGCGGCGGTGGCCGCGAGCACGGAGATCGCGGCCCGGCGGGCAGCTCGGCGGGCGGATCGGCGCTTGATACGTGACATGTGACTCCTCACCAGGGGTGCTGGAGCGACGAGTGCCCGTGTGGGGCACGGGGCGTCCACGACGCCCGTGCACACAGACCTATGCCGACGGGTCTGCCGCCGCACACCGGGAAGATCGTCCGAGCTTCGGGCCGCCCGGGTGACGGCACCGCCCTGAGCTGCGCCGACGGCGGCCCCGGGCCCGCCCGCCGGTCCCCCGCCCGGCCGCAGCCCGTGGTGATCACGGACCCCGGGTCGGCCCACCCCGGCGGCGGCCGGGACGGCCGACCGCGGGAGGCCGGGGCGGGCCCGGTGCGGGCCCGGTGCGGGGCCGAAGGAGGGGCCGAAGGAGGGGCCGAGGGAGGGGGGGCCGAATCGGTCAGGATTCGAGAAGCACCCCTGCTCCAGGCGCAGTTACGGTGACGGACATGGACATCAGCATTCACATGAGCACCCTCCCGCAGGACGACCCCGACGCCGCCGTGGCCTTCTACCGCGACATCCTCGGCTTCGAGGTCCGCAGCGACGTCGGCCAGGGCAAGATGCGCTGGATCACGGTCGGCCCCGCCGGCCAGCCCGGCACCTCCATCCTCCTCGCCCCGCCGGCCGTGGACCCCGGTGTCACCGAGGCCGAGCGCCGCACCATCGCCGAGATGATGGCGAAGGGCACCTACGGCTGGATCCTCCTCGCCACCAAGAACCTCGACAGCACCTTCGAGAAGATCCAGGCCGGCGACGCCGAGGTCGTCCAGGAGCCGACCGAGCAGCCGTACGGCGTGCGCGACTGCGCCTTCCGCGACCCCGCGGGCAACCTGATCCGCATCCAAGAGCTCCGCTAGGACCGGCACCCACACCGACGAAGGGGGTCCACCATGTGCCGTCCCGCGTGGAGACGGGCACTGATCGAGGCATCGCACCTGAAGGAGCTGGCACGGCTGCGCCGCGTGCGGGACCGGATCGACCGGGAGTACGCGCGTCCGCTGGACGTCGAGGAGCTCGCCCGCGCCGCGGACATGGCGGCCGGGCACCTCGGCCGCCGGTTCCGGCTCGCCTACGGCGCGTCCCCGTACGCCTACCTGACGGCGCGCCGCATCGAGCGTGCGACGGCCCTGCTGCGCCGTGGCGACCTCGGCGTCGGCGAGGTCCGCCGCGCCGTCGGCTGCCCGACGCCGGGCATCTTCGACGCCCGCTTCACCGAGCTGGTCGGCGTGGCGCCCGACGCGTATGCACGCACCGCCCGACCGCCGGCCGAACCGGCCGAACCGGTCAGGACCCGAGAAGCATCGGCCCCGGCCCCACACCTGGCGTGATGTTCATGCCGCCTTTGCTCCGGGCGGGCAGGTCCGCCTGCGGGCCTCGGAAGCACCGACGTCCGGCTTCCGCGGGTTCGCGCTCTCGCTCACCGTCCCCCGGCCGGCGGACGTGGACGCCCTCCCACGCTCGGTTCCAGCGATCCGGCCCGTCTGGACGAGGGCACGATGTGGCCGGCCTCGTACGCCCTGACGACGCCGACCCCGGCCGACGAGACGCTGATCGCCGAGCTCAAGGCCGCCGGCTGAGCCCTCCGTCGGACGGCGGCCGCGGAACGGGCTTCAGGCGGTTTCCCGGATGAAGCGGCGCAACTCCGCGCAGAGGTCGCCCGGATTGTCCAGCTGGACGAGGGTGGCCGCCCCGGGGATCTCCACGTACCGTCCCTGCGGCAGCAGTTCGGCCAGTCGGCGGCCCGTGGCGGGTGGCATCATGCGGTCCTCGGCCCCCCAGGCGACCAGCGCGGGCCGGTCGAATTCCGCGAGCCTCTCCGCTGCCTCGAGGTAGGTGTCCTTCCGGGTGCTGCGGCAGAACTTGGCGAGATCCCGACGGATCGCGCGCCGGCCGAGCAGGGGCTGGTACCAGCGCCGGACCAGCGCGTACGGGATCGGCCGGTGCGCCATCCCGCCCAACGAGCTCCTCATCCGTACGAGGAAGGGGACGCGGAAGGACTGCAGCAGCAGGAACAGGCCGCCCGGGATGCGGGCGGCCGCGTGCAGGGTCCTGCCCTGGATGCCCGGCGGGTAGTTCTCCAGCGCCTCGCACGAGGTGAGCACCAGGCGGCCGACTCGTTCGTCGCGCACGCCCACCAGGAGCTGGGCCGTGCCCGCGTCGTTCTGGACCAGGGTGACGTCGCGCAGGCCGAGGCGCTCCAGGAACTCGGCCAGGAGGGCGGCGATCCCGTGCGCCGAGAGGTCCGCGTCCGGCCGCATCGGCCTGCGGTGGCTGCCGATCGGCAGCACGGGCACCACCACCCGGAAATCGGGACGCAGTTCGCTCACCACCCGGTCCCAGACCGACTCGTCGAACCCGAGCCCGTGGACGAGCACCACGACCTCGCCGTCGCCGCCCGTGTCCGTGAAGTCGATGACGCCTGCGCTCAGTTCGATCTCGGGCAAGGGACTACCTCCGACTAGATAGACCGATCTAGTGAGAGACTAGCGAGCGTGAGAACCACGGGCGACACCAGAGCGCGCATCGTCACCGCCGCGACCGAGCTGTTCCGGCGCCAGGGCTACGCCGCCAGCGGCATGAAGCAGATCGTCGCGGCGGCCGACGCGCCGTACGGTTCCGCCTACCACTTCTTCCCCGGCGGCAAGTCGCAGCTCGGCGAGGAGGTGATCCGTACGTCGGGCGCGGCCTACCTGGCCCTGATCGCCGAGCTCTTCCCCCCGGCGGAGGCCGCGGACATGGCCGCCGTCACCCGCGACGCGTTCACGGCCGCGGCGCGGACCCTGCGTGAACTCGACTTCACCGATCCCTGCCCGCTCGCCACCGTCGCGCTGGAGGTGGCCGGCACCCATGAACCGCTGCGCCTGGCCACCGCCGAGGTCTTCGCGAGCTGGACGGAGGGCCTCGCCGCCTTCTACCGCGCCGGCGGTATCGCCGGGCCCGCCGCGCACGAAACCGCGACCTCGGTGATCGCCCTGCTGGAGGGCGCGTTCATGCTCGGCCGTGCCGCGCGGAGCACCGACCCGGTACTGGCCGCCGCCAAGGCCGCGGCGGCCATCGTCCGCGCGGCGCGGTCCGACGCGTAGGCGGCGGCGGCCCGGGCGCCCGGCCGGGTACGGGGTCAGTCGCGGACCGGCGTTCTCAGGGCGGTGAAGACCAGGAGCGCGAACGCGACGACCGCGGCGGCGGTGCGGATGTCGTTGAAGACCTCCCAGTGCCGCAGGACCTCCGTGTGATCGGCCGGGGCCGAGCCGTGCGCCCACTCCTTGATCCGGCTGTTGATCGGGACGTTGCCGAACCGGGTGACCAGGAGGGCCGTGAGGGCCAGCAGGCCGGCCCCGCCCGCGAGCAGCCGCGTACCGCCGCGGCTCACGGCGGTGAGGGCCAGCGAGCTGACGATCGACACGCCCATCGCCGCCTGCATGGTGATGCCGTTCATCTTCATCAGTTCGGTGTGGAACGACAGCCGTATGTCGAGCGGTACCGCGTTGAAGGTGGGTACGAGGTTGGCCGCCCCGTAGCCGAACGCGCCGGCGAGGAGTCCGGTGGAGAGGAGGGCCAGGCCCAGCAGAAGGCGTGTGCGCATGTTCGTCGGCTCCTGTGCGTCGGTGCTCACGGCGGGCGGGTGCGGGCGGTGCATGCCCGTGCACCAGGGTCCGCGCTGCCGCGCACCAAGTCCAAGAGGAAGTCCTTCTGACGGGCAGAAGGACCGGCTGTCGGCGTCCCGGCCCTGGCCCGTCCCCTGCTCCCGGAGCCGTGCGCGGGGACCGCGTCACTTGCCGTCGGAGAAGTTGTGCACGCCCCACCAGCCCGAGGAGTCGCGGTAGAGGCCCACGCCGACCTCGGTGAAGTCCGGGTTGACCTGCGCCTTGTAGTGCCCGGAGCTGTGGCGCCACATCGACTGGAACTTCTCGGCGGCCTCCTGGGCGGTCATCGAGGCATCGCTGAACCAGACGATGTTCTCGCCGGTCCAGGTGCGCGAGCCCGTCTTCAGGTAGGCGCGGTCCGCCGACGAGGAATGGGCGAATCCGCTCTTGCTCATGTGCTCGGCCCACTTGCGGGCGAAGTCGCTGAGGTCCTGCTTGAGCGCGAGCGGAGGCCGGCCGACGGCGGCCCGCTCGTTGTTGAGCAGCTGCAGGGACAGCGACTGGGCCGTCGCGACGTCCTGCGTCGAGGTGCGGGGGCCGGGCACCTTGGGGTCCGGCCCCGTCGGCCCGCTCCCCGAAGTACCGCGGGTCGGCGGTGCGGTGGGCTTGGCGGCGCGTTCCGCGGCGTCCGTGGCCGGCGCTCCGGAGCGCTGCTGCGCGTCCTTCGCCTGCGCGGCGGGCGCGGACGCTGAGGCCGACGCGGGTGCGGACGCGGCGGCGCTCGGGCCCGCCGTCCCGTCGGCCGCCGCCGAGGGGTCGGCGGCGGCCGCAGAGGCCGGGGCGGTCGGCGGGCCGTCCACCGCGTCCGGCCGGCCGGCGAGCGCGGAGGGGGAGCCCGCCGCCGCGGTGCGCTGCGGGGCCTCGCCGGATATGAGGGCGTAGCCGCTCCCGACCCCGGCCAGCAGGACCACGGCGGCCGCCGCCATCAAGGGGGTCCGGCGACGGCTCTTGCGGTGGCCGCCGGCCGCCCGGCCCGCGGCGCGCGCCCGCCCGCGCCGGTCCGACCGGGAACCGGCACCGGCACCGGGCGTGTCGGCGTGCGCGTCCGCGTCCGCGTCCGCCTGCGCGCCGTACGTGAACTCATCGTCGTGATACCGCATCGCATCTCCTCGAAGGTGACGGCCCACCTGGCCTGACACTGAAGGAGACCCGTGGGGCGCGCGGGGATAACACCTTTCTCACAGGAATCCGCGGCCGGGGCCGCGCCGGGTTCTCATCCGTGGCCCCGGTCCCGGCCGTCGCCCCGGCCGAACCACTGCGCCAGTGCGTCGGCGAGCTCGTCCCCGGTACCCGCCGCCCAGGCGACGACCCCGTCGGGGCGTACGAGCAGCCCGGCCGGCTGAGGTCCGTCCGGGCAGGCGGCGGTGACGACCCGCACGCGCTCGCCGTACCCCTGTGCGCGCGCCCTGAGCCCCGCGTCGTCGGCGAGGTCGAGCAGGAGGGCCCGCCCGTCGTGCAGCAGGTCCGCGAGGCGCGTCCCGTCGGCGAGCGCGAGGTCCGGGGCACTGCGGCCGACCAGCGGATGGCTGCCGGGAAGGTCGTACCGGTGCGAGACTCCGGCGAGCCCCTTGGCGAAGTACGTGGTGCCGGCGACGGACCCGGTCAGCTCGCCGACGACCCGGCGCAGGGCCCGGGCCTGTGGTTCCGGCCGCATCAACGCGATCTGGGCCCTGGTCCACTCGAGCACCCATGCCCCGATCGGGTGCCGTTCGGCCGTGTACGAGTCCAGCAGCCCTTCCGGTGCCCGGCCGCGTACGACCGCGGCGAGTTTCCAGCCGAGGTTCATCGCGTCCCCGATCCCGAGGTTCAGCCCCTGGCCGCCGAACGGTGAGTGGACGTGCGCGGCGTCGCCCGCCAGGAGGACCCGGCCCGCCCGGTAGCCGGCCGCCTGGCGCGCGTTGTCGGTGAAGCGGGTGGCCGTGCGTACCGCGGTGATCGTTACCTCGGCCCCGGAGACACGGCGCAGGCTCGCCTGCAACTGCTCCGCGGTGACCGGCGCTTCCCGGTCGGCGGGCGGCCCGTCGAACTCGACGGTGAGGATGCGGCCGGGCATCGGACCGTGCACGTACATCCCGGTGTCCGTGTGGTTCCAGCCGGGCCGGAGGGCTTCGGACCCGGTCATCTCGACGAGCGCCTGGTGTCCGGTGATCTGCGGATCCGTACCGGGGAAGGCGAACCCGGCGAGTTTGCGGACCGTGCTGCGGCCGCCGTCGCAGCCCACGAGCCAGCGCGCCCGTATCACCTCGCCCGTCCCGTCGCCGGACCTGTCGCCGGACCCGTCACCGGACCCGTCGGCCACCCGGGCCGCGCGCACCTCGACCCCGCCGTCGACCTCGTGAAACCCCGTCAACTCGGTCCCGCCGCGCACCGGGACGCCGAGCTCACGGGCGCGGTCGGCGAGCAGGCGCTCGATCTCCTGCTGCGGCACGAGGTTGATGCCCTGAGCGGGACCGGCGTTCACGAAATCCGGGTCGGTCGTGTCCAGCAGCTCCCCGCTCAGCATGATCCCGGCGAAGTGCCCGGCGAAAGCGGCCGGTTTGCGGGGAGGCCGTCCGTTCCCCGGGGTCTCCCGCTGTTCGCGCAAGAACGCCTGGAACCGCTCGACGGAGCGCTGCTGGACCTCGGCCAGCGCCGGCAGCATGCCGCGCCGGTAGAAGGCTTCGGCGGTCGAGGTGTTGATCGACCCCGCCTTGACGGTGCCGTCCACTTCGGTGCGCCGCTCGACCACCACCACGCTCGCGCCACCGAGCCGGAGCTCGCAGGCGAGCATCAGTCCGACCGGGCCGCCCCCGGCCACCACCACGTCAAAGTCCGTGCTCATGGAGTTCATGGATTTCACTTTAGTCACTAAAACTTTTGAGTGGCTATAGTGTTCTCCGTGACCGAGGGAACTGAGAGACGTGGCTCCGTGGAGCGCGCGGCCGACCGGGCGTTGAGCTTGCGGGAGCGCAAGAAGCGCGAGACCCGGCAGCGGATCTCCGACGAGGCGACGATGCTGTTCGCGGCGCGCGGCTTCGACCAGGTGACCGTGGCGGAGGTCGCCAAGGCGGCCCATGTCTCCACGATGACGGTCTTCAACCACTTCCCCCGCAAGGAAGACCTCTTCCTGGACCGGATCCCCGAGGCGGTCGAGCTCTTCACGGGTGCGGTACGCAACCGGCCGGCGGGCGAGCCCCCGTCTGCGGCTCTGCGCGCTCTGCTGCTCCGACTCCTGGACCAGCGCCATCCGCTGGCGGCCGTGAGCGACGACTTCCCGTACTTCTGGCGCATCGTGCTGGACTCGCCCGCCCTGCGGGCGCGGGCGCGCGAGGGTGTCGAGGAGGTGGAGCGGGCGCTGGGGGACGCGATGGCCGAGACCGCCCCCGGGGGCGACGACCCCGGCCTCCGCCTCGCGGCAGCGCTGACCGTCGCCGCGTACCGGGCCGTCTACGTCGCCACGGCCCGGCGCCTGCTGGCGGGCGAGCGTGCCGCCGATGTGGCCGAGGACCACCGGGCGCGCGTGAACGGTGCGTTCGACGCCCTGGAACGCGCGCTTCCCGGCGTCTGCTGACGGCGGATCGCGGATCGCGGATCGCGGATCGCCCCGGGTGCGGCGTCCGGGGTGCGGCGGCCGGGGGACGACTTCGGCCCGGCCCCGGGGAGGGGCCGGGCCGTTTCGGTGTGCCGGTCAGGCGAGGGCGAGGAAGAGCTTCTCGAGTTCTTCCTCGGTCATGGGGGCCTGGTTCTCGTCGGCGTTGGTCATGCACTGGCGCATGCCGCTGGCCACGATCTTGAAGCCCGCGCGGTCCAGGGCCTTGGAGACGGCGGCGAGCTGCGTGACGACGTCCTTGCAGTCGCGGCCGGCTTCGATCATGGCGATGACGCCCGCGAGCTGCCCCTGGGCGCGGCGCAGGCGGTTGAGGACTGCGTTGACTGCGTCGTCGTCGACTTTCACCGGGTGCCTCCTGGCCTTGTGTACTCTCCCTCGATGGTACCCCAGGGGGTATCTGGTCAGTGGGCGCGGAGCGCGGCGAGGGCGGCTTCGAGGTCACCCCGGCCGGGGCGGTTGTGGGGGAGCTTGGCGAGGAGGGCCGCCATGCCGCAGGTGTTGGTGAGGGCCGAGTAGACCAGGCCGCCGGCGATGCCCGCGGAGGCGAGGCGGAAGGCCGGGCGCAGGCGGCCGAGGGTGAGGCCGGTCAGGACGACGGCGCCGGCGGTGAAGCGGACCTGGCGTTCCATGCCCCAGGTGGTGCGCCGGTCGCTGTCGGGGCGGTGGAGGGCGTGGCCGCCGTCCGTCCAGGCTCCGGTGCCGCCGGTGAGCGTGGTGGCGGTGATGCCGTGGCCGGCAAGGGTGGTGCAGGCGTCCTCGGCGCGCTTGCCGGAGGCGCAGACGACGAGGATGTCGCGGCGGGCGGCGGCCTCGCGAAGGTCGGGCAGGGCGCGGGCGAGGTGGTCGAGGGGGATGTTGAGGGCGCCGGGGAGGTGACCGGTGGCGTACTCGCCCGGAGTGCGGACGTCCAGCACGATCAGGTCGGGCAGGCGGCTGTGGGCCTGGTCGGCGTCGAGGGCGCGGGGGTGGGGGTGGGGGTGGGTCATGGTCCTGTGTTCCGTCCTTGTCGGAAGGGGCGGCGGGGGGCGGGGGCGGGCTGCGGGGTCAGTGGAGGGCGTCGGTGAGCATGAGGGCGGCGACGGCCAGCAGGACGGTCGCGAAGGCCCGCTGGAGGGCGGGGCCGGAGACCTTGGCGGCCAGGCGCTTGCCGTCCCAGGCTCCGAGGACGGCCGCTGCGGTGAAGGGGGCGATGACCGCCCAGCGCAGCGGGGTGTGGGTACCGGTGCGGGCGGCCAGCGCGGCCAGGGAGTTGACGGTGATGACCAGGAGGCTGGTGCCGACGGCGGCGCGCATGCGCAGGCCCAGTACGGAGACCAGGGCGGGGACGGCGAGGAAGCCGCCGCCGACCCCGAGGAAACCGGTGACCGAACCGAGTCCGGCGCCCGCCCCGGCGGCCCGTACGGCCCGGACGGGCCGGGGTCGGCGCCCGGGGGCGGGGGCGGTGAACATGCGCCGGGCGGCGAGGCCGGCCACGGCGGCGAACGCCGCGGTCAGCACCGGTTCGGGGACGCGGGTGGCCAGGGTGGCGGCGGCGAGGGCGGGCGGGATGCCGGCCGCCGCGAACAGGGCGCCGGTCCGCCAGCGGACGTTGCCGGACGTGGCGTGGGTGTAGAGGGCGGTGGCGGACGTGGCGGTGACGATGATCAGGGACGCGGTGGTGGCGGCGGCCGGGGTGAAGCCCAGGAGGTAGATCAGCGCGGGCACGGCCAGGACACTGCCGCCGCCGCCCAGTGCCCCGAGGGCGAGTCCGACGACGGCTCCGGCGGCGAGGGCGAGGACGAGCGTGCTCACGCCGGTCGGCCGCGGCTTCCGGGCTCGCCGGTGACCGGCAGTCCGGCGCAGGCCCAGGCGTTCATGCCGCCCTCGACGTCGACGGCATCTCCTCCGCGGCCGGTCAGCAGCTCGGCGGCCTGCCGGGAGCGCTTTCCGGAACGGCAGATCACCACCAGCGGGCGGTTGTGGGCGGTCGCGGGCAGGGCGGCGCCGGCGAGGAGGCGGGAGAGCGGTGCGTGGACGGCGCCGGGGACGTGTCCGGCGTTCCACTCGGCCCGCTCGCGCACGTCGAGCAGTACGGCGGTGCCGTCGGTGATGCGCCGGTGGGCCTGGGCGGGGGTGACGCGGGCGGGGGTGACGCGGGCGGTGCCGCGGCGGAAGAGGAACATCCGTCTTCCTTCCGGGTCGGTGGGGCGGGAGGAGGGCGGGCTCAGCGGTCCCGGACGCGGTCTCGGCCGCCGTCGGTGAGGGGCAGGCCGGCCTCGGAGGCGGCGTCGAAGGAGTCGTCGACGGCGACGACGTCACGTCCGGCGGCGTCCAGCAGGGAGGCGGCGATCGCCGCGCGCATCCCGCCGGCGCAGTGCACCCACACGGTGCCGGGCGGGACCTCGGTCAGGCGCCGGTGCAGGTCGTGGACGGGTATGTGGACGGACCCGGCGATCCACCCCTCGGCGCGCTCGGAGTCGCGGCGCACGTCCAGGACGACCGTCGGCGATCCGGTGTCGCCGGTGTCGCCGGTGTCGCCGGTGTCGCGGATGCCCCCGGCGCTGTGGGTGGCGAGGTCGGCGAAGGTGGCGCGGGGGAAGGAGCGCGGTCCGTGGCCTTCCGGTATCCAGTCGCGGGGCGTGCCGGTGGCCGCCGCCGCGGGCCGGTCGAGGCCGACGCGGACCAGTTCGCGCTGGGCGGCGGCGAGCTGGGCGGGCGATTCCGCGAGCAGGGTGACGGGCTTTCCCCAGGGGATCATCCAGGCGAGGTAGGTGGCGATCTTCCCCTCGGCCTCGAAGTTGAACGAGCCCGCGACGTGTCCTTCGGCGAACGCGATCCGGTTGCGCAGGTCGACCACCCATTCCCCGGCGGCCAGCCGCTCGGCGATGTCGGCGGCATCGGTCAGGGGCGGGGTGCTCAGGTCCACCGGATCCGGACCCGCGGCGTTGGCCGGGCCCATGTGGGCGTAGTAGGCGGGGACGTCTTCCAGGCCGGCCAGCAGGTCGGAGACGAAGCGGTCGACGTCCTTGACCAGGGCGTCGTTGACGATCTTCTCCTTGCCGATGGTGGTGGCGTCACCGCCCCCGGACGGGGAGGCGGAACAGAAGCTGCCGAAGCCGTGGGTGGGCAGCACGGCCGTCTCGTCGGGGAGCTCGGCGGCCAGGCGATGGGCGGAGGCGTGCTGGGCGCGGGCCAGCTCCTCGGTCAGGCGTGGTTCGACGAGGTCGGGGCGGCCCACCGAGCCGATCAGCAGCGAACCGCCGGTGAAGACCGCCGCCACCCGGCCCTGCTCCTCCAGCACGTAGGAGGTGTGGTGGGGGGTGTGGCCGGGGGTGGCCAGCGCCCGCAGCGCGATGCCGTCGTCGACGCCCACCGTGTCGCCGTCCGCCACCGGTGTCCGGGCGAAGGAGACGCGGGCACCGGCCGGTACCAGGTACGCGGCGCCGGTCAGGCGAGCCAGGTCCAGGCCGCCGGTGACGTAGTCGTTGTGCAGGTGGGTCTCGACGACGTGGGAGATCCGCACCCCGCGGGCGGCGGCCGCCGCGATGACCCGGTCGATGTCGCGGGGAGGGTCGACGACGGCCGCGGTGGCGGCGCCGCCCGCCAGGTAGCTGCGGTTTCCGAGGCCCTCGGTCTCGATGGTGTCGATGAAGAACACGCGGTTGCTCCTTTCGGCCGGGCAATTACCCCCGGGGGTATATTTCGAGCGTAGCACGGGTACCCCCGGGGGTATTTTTGCGGCGATGGGAACCCACCCTCACCCGGCGGCTACCCGGCCGCCCGCCCGCCCACCCGGCGCCAGGCCGTCTCTTCCGGATCTTGCCGAGCCCGCGACGGCCCGCCGCCGTCGGAGGCCGGTACGACTCCAACTCCGGACTCGTACGCCGCGATCACCGGCCGGGTGCGGTCGCGGGCGGCCGGTTCGGACAGCAGGCGGCCGGTGTGGGCCGCGAGCGGGGCGAGCTGCCCGGGGAAGGAGAACGGGAAGGCCGCGGTGTCAGTCGACGGGCCGCAGCGCGCGCTCGGAACGCAGTGCCGCCCAGGCGGCCACGGCGGCCAGGGCCGCGGCCCCGGCGAGGGCGAGGCCGCCGGTCAGGGGTGCGGGATCGGACGGGGCCTGGTTCCAGAGGTAGAGCTGGTACTGGGCCTCGGCGGGCAGGTCCAGCAGATCGGAGATCCAGCGGTGCGGCAGGAACGGCGCCGCCGGAAGCAGCACGAGCGGCGCGGTCACCAGCAGGGGACCGATGCCGAGCGCGAGGGTCCCGATGACGCTGCGCAGCAGGGCCGCCGCGAGGGCGGCCAGGGAGACGAAGAGGAGTTGGACGAGGAGGGCCGCGGCGATCGCGCCCGCGGCCTGGCCCCAGGTCGCGGACTCGACGGGCAGGGGAGGCGACGGATGGACGGCGGCCCCGTCGGCGAATCCGGGCGGCACTGCGCGGGGCACCGCGCGGGGCCGCACCGGCCACAGCCGGGCGTATGCCGAGGTGCTCAGCCACAGCAGCACGCCGGTGACGATCTGGCCGGCGAGCGAGAGGGCGAGTGCGGCGCCGGCCTTGCGCGCCCACAGCACTCCGACCCGGTTCTCGAACAGGCGCAGGGCGCTCCAGGTGCCGCCTTCCAGGGTCTGGCCGAGCCCCGTGGCGACGACCACTCCCGTGAGGACGAGGCCCAGCAGGGTCGCGAACTGCCATGCAGCCGCTCGCAGCGCGGACGGGAGCGAGGTGAGCGCCGACACCGAGGGGTCGAGCGCCCCGTACGGGGCTCCCGCCATCCAGAGCCGGCCGACGAGCGCCAGGGCCAGCACCATCACCGCCGCGGTCGCTCCCCAGACGGGAGCGGTCCACAGGGCCCGCAGCTCGCCGAGCCAGGCGGCGCCCTCCCCGCGCGCCGGCCGCCGCCGGGTACCGGCCATCAGGCGCGGTCCCGGGTCCGGTCGAGGCGGTCCAGCCCGAGCCAGAGCAGGCCGATGAGGGCCAGGGTCGGCAGGACGCGCAGCAGGACGGGGGCCGTGGAAGGGTCGGTGGAGATCCAGAAGTGGTCCCAGACTCCGTCCACCGCACCGAAGCCGACCAGGTCGGCCAGCACACCGCCGGGGAGCCAGGCGCCCAGCCCCGGGGCGGCGGAGGTGCGGACCACCAGGACGAGCAGCAGCATCCCGGCGAGGAAGGTGCGCATCGGCCGGCGCAGCAGTGCGCCGAGGGCGACCGCGACGGCCGCGGCCCCGGCCAGCACGGCCGCCCCGGTCAGTACGCCGATTGCGGTGTCGGCGAGGACGGTGCCGAGGGGGCCGGGCGAAGGCAGCGCGTAGGCGTTGCGGCCGTGGAGAAGGCCGAACGCGGCTGTGACGGCCGCCGACACGCACAGCAGCACCACGCTCCACACCCAGATGGCCAGGGCCTTGGCGGCGAGCAGCCTGCTGAGGCGGGACTCGTGGAGGAGGAGCGGCACGATGCTGCCCCGGCTCCACTCGCCGGCGACGGAGGAGGCGGCCACCATGACGAGGAGCGCGAGCCCGGGAACGGACGTCAGCAGCCGTACGGTCCACAGCAGCGAGCCCACCGGGTGCTGGGCGTGCGCGGCACGGACTCCTTCAGCGGTGAACCTGTCCTGGATCCGCTCCAGCCCGACGGCCTCCAGGGGCACGTCGGCGAGGCACTTGGCCTTCTGCTCCGGGGTGTTCTGCGCGGAATCGCACGACCGGGGGAGGTCGTCGAGGTTGGCCCGTACCTGCGTGATGTTGTAGGAGGCCATGCTCTGGCTCACCCAGGCGCAGTAGAGGGAGCCGAAGACGAACAGCGTGGCGAGGGTGAGGGCGAGCGGATGCCGCAGCAGCCGCCGGGTCTCCGCCCGGACGAGACGGTTCACCGGTGGCCGCCGTTCCCGACGAGCCCGAAGAACCAGTCCTCGAAGGCGTCCGGTCCGCTTTCCGGGTCGTAGCCGAGCGCGTCGAGAGTGCCGGCCGCGGCGACCCGGCCCCGGGCGAGCATGATCACGCGGTGGCAGATCCGCTGGATCTCGTCGAGCTGGTGGCTGGAGACGAGGACGGCGGCCCCGCGCGCGGCCTCCTCGGCCACGATCCGCCGCACCATGCGCAGTCCCTCGGGGTCGAGCCCGTTGGTGGGCTCGTCGAGGATCAGCAGATCGGGCTCCTTGAGCAGCGCCGCGGCGATGGCCAGCCGCTGCCGCATGCCCTGCGAGTACGTTCCGAGGCGGCGGTCGGCGGCGCCGGTCAGCCCGACGCGGTCGAGCGCACGGGCGATCCGTCCGCCGTCGGGAAGCCCGGCGGTGTCGAGCAGGGTGCGCAGCATGGCGCGTCCGGTGGACCACCGGTGGAAGGCGGGCGCGTCGAGCGCGGCCCCGAGCCGGTCGAGCTGCCGCGGCCGCATGGGCAGCGGCTCCCCGAACAGCCGCACCTCACCGGAATCGGGGGTGGCCAGCCCGGTGATCACCCGCATCAGGGTGGTCTTGCCGGCACCGTTGAGCCCGAGCAGGCCGACGATCTCGCCGGCTTCCAGGCTGAGATGAACCCCTTCCAGCACGGAGTGCTTCCGGAAGCTCTTGGTCACTCCGTGACAAGAAAGGATGATCATCGTCCGAGACTACTTCCCGTGGCAGACGGCACGCCCGAACGCGCGGATGACGTACGGGACGCCGGCCATCGCAAGACCAAGGGCGGCGCCGCAAGCGGGCCAGTCCTCCGCGGTGATCCACCAACACCCTGATCACGAGCGGCCGGTCAGGACAACGACGAAGCCCCAGGCCGCCGACCTGGGCCTTCGTTCAAGGGCGGATGACGGGAATCGAACTCGCCCTACAGGCTCGGGAACCTCTCGGCGCTTGGGCGTGCGAACGGCGCCTGACCTGCGAATATCCCCCTCTGGGAGCTACTCGCGGGGGCCTCGGAAATCGCCCCCGTTCATGGTCGTGATCACGAGGGGCCGGCCGTCCGACGGGAAGGCGGAGCAGCAGCCCTCGATCCTCAGAGGGTCAGGCTCACGATCCAGTAGTCGTACGCCTCCGCGGTGATGCCGCAGATGTGGTCGCTGGAGGAGGATCGGGCGATGAATTCGATGACCCGGGAATCCGCGCGGACGGACGGCGCGAGCGGGGTGCCTTCACAGCGGATGCAGAGCTTCTGCAAACGTGATTCCCATACCGGGTTCGTAGCTTCGCCCCATGGCACGCCACAGGCACCGCTCCCCGTACCGGATACGCCGCTACCTCGTGATCGGCACGGTGGCCGCGCTCACCGGTGCGATCGGCTTCACCCACGCGAAGTCGCAGCCGTCGACGGGCGCGAGATCCGAACGGACCGTCGCGGCGGTGACCGCGCTGCCGAGCCCGCAGACGACGGCTCCCGCACCGGACGACACTTTCACAGAGGCCGGGGCCGACCTCGCGGCAGAGGTGGACAAGGTCGTACGGGAAGCCGTGGCGGGAGCGGAGGGGAACGCGGCGGTGGCGGTGCTGGACCTGACGACCGGCGCGAGTACGTCCGCCGGCACCACCGGCGCCGAGGACCACACGTTCGACACGGCCAGCATCGTCAAGGTCGACATCCTCGCCGCCCTGCTGCTCAGGGCCGACGACGCCGAGCGCTCCTTGACCGGCCAGGAGCGCCAGTGGGCGAAGGCCATGATCGAGAACAGCGACAACGAGGCGGCGAACGCCCTGTGGGACGCCATCGGCGGCGCGAAAGGCCTGGCGAAGGCCAACACCCGGCTGGGTCTCGTCGAGACGGTCCCCGGTGAAGGGGCCTACTGGGGCCTCACCCGGACCACTCCGGACGATCAGCTGCGGCTGCTCCGGGCGGTGTTCGGCGAGGAATCGCCCCTGTCCGCGGACGCCCGGACCTACCTCGGCGGCCTCATGGGCTCCATCGCGGCCGACCAGGACTGGGGCGTGTCGGCGGCCGCGGACGACCCGGGAGCCGCGCAACTGAAGAACGGCTGGCTCGCGCGCAGCGGGACGGGGCTGTGGGTGACCAACAGCATCGGCCGGGTGGAGGTGGCCGGACACACCCTGCTGCTGGCGGTGCTGTGCGACGGGCAGAGCTCGCAGGAAGCCGGCATGGCTTTGGTCGAGGACCTCGCCGTGGCGGTGAGCGGTCCGTTCACCGCCGAGTGACCGGAACAGCCGCACTAGGCCTATCGGGCGAAGGACGGGGCCGTACGGAGCTGGTCTCCGAGCTTCAAGGTGACGGTGCTGCCGTCGGACGTCTTCACGGTGACGGAATCGCCGGTGACCGCGGTGATCGTGCCCTGGACGAGTGCGCTGTTCGGCCGGGCCCCGCCCGGTACCTGCTGCCCTGGGGGCTGGGCCTGGCCTTGACCCGGGCCCTGGCCGCCGCCCCGCCCCGGGAACCGCCCCTGTCCCCCTCCGGCGGGGAACCCCTGCCCGGAGCGTCCGGTGGACGCTCCGGGACCGGCTTCGGTGCTCTCCCGCCCCCAGGTGCGGTCGGCGTGGATGCCTGCGACGAGGCCGCCGACGGCCAGGACGCCGACGGCCAGGAACGCCGTGAGCACGGGCACCTTGGCGCGCGGGGGATGGGCGGCCAGTGCCTCTTCGAGGCTGCCCGTGAACGGCGAGGTCCTGAGGATCTCGTGGGGGTCGGTCTGATCCGGCATGGGCGCGAGCATCGCCGGACTCCCTGTGGCTCACGTGGCCGGGAGCTGTGAATTCGCTGAGAGATTCAGACCTGCACCTCGACGGTCACCGCCTGGCCCGCTCGGAGCGTCTCCGGAAGGCTGTCCAGCGAGATCAGCACGGTGTACCGGACGACCTGCGTCGAGGACTGCATCCCGCCCCCGCCCCCGCCGCCTCCCCCGCCGCCGCTGGTCGAACTCGTCGACGTGACGGGGACGGGGGATACGGAGGTGACGCTCCCCTTGATGCTCGTGTTCAGGGAGTCGAGCGTGACCGTGGCCTTCTGACCGTTGTTCAGCCTGACGACGTCGGCCTCGGTGAAGTCGGCGCTGACCTGGAGCGCCGACAGGTCGGTGAGGGTGAGCACGGACGCGCCCCGGGACACCGACTGGCCTGCCTCGGCGTCGAGTGCGGTGACCGTCCCGGCGAACGGGGCGGTGATCTTCGTCCCTTCCACCGCGCGCTGGGCCTTGCGGTAGGTGTTGCGGGCCTTCACGTAGCTCGCGTACGCCTTCCGGTAGCCCTCGGTGCCGCTTTCGAGCTCGGCCAGGGCGTCGGAGGCGGCGAGGTAGGACGCGTAGGCCGCCGAGCGGCTCTCGACGGCCTCGGTCGAGTCGAGCTCGGCCAGTACGTCGCCCTTGGAGACCTTCTGGCCCGCCTTCACCTTGAGCGTCTTGATCGTGCCCTCGGTGGTGAACGACAGCGACCGGGAGTCGAGGCTCTCGATCGTTCCCGACGCGGAAGGGTCCGTGCTGACCTGCACGTCCGGCACGCTGGAGGAGGGCTCCCTGGACGTCGGGGAGGGGGTGGTGCCATCGGCGTGTGCGGGTATCGCCCCGCTGCCCATCAGGACGGCCCCGAGCACCCCGTACATGGCGGCCATGCGGCGGCCGCCGCCGGGCGCCGGCGTGCGGCGCCTCTTGCCTGTGGCCATGGATCAGCCTCCGTTCTGCGGGGCGTTGCCGCCATCGCCGCCGTTGCCCCGATTTCCGCCACCCTGCTGGGGACGGAGGGAGGCACAGGCCTGCGTGGCCTCCTGCTGCTCCGCCGACATGCTCGGCATGCCCGAGGGCCGTCCGGACGGCGCGCCTTCGGGGCGTCCGCTCGGCATATCGGACGGCATGCCGGACGGTCGGCCGCTCGGGGCTCCCTCCGGCCGTCCGCTGGGGGCGCCCTCGGGGCGCTGGCCGCCGCCGCGGCCGGGCATGGTCACGCCGTGCTGCTGGAGGCATTCCTGGAACGCCTGCATGGGGTTGTCGGAGGAGGGCTGTTGCTGCTGCCCGGACTTGTCGCTGCCGCAGGCCACCGTGGCCAGCAGCATCGCCGCCACCGCCGCCCCGCCCAGCATCCGCTTCACCACGGTCACTTCGGCGTTCCTTCCGTCGGAGCAGGGGACTGTGTCTGGGTCTGGGATCGGAGCAGGACCGTGTCGCCCGTCTTGATCTCGACGGTCTTGCCGTCCTGGGTCGTGAGCTCCACCACCCCGTCCGTGATCTTGCTGATGGTTCCGGAGGACATCCCCTGACGTCCCTGGCCTCCGGCCCCGCCGCCCGGCATTTGGCCGCCGCCCGGCATCTGTCCCCCGCCGGGCATCTGTCCTCCGCCGGGCATCTGTCCTCCGGAGGGGCGGGCTCCGGAGGTGTCGTTTCCGCCGGTGCCCTTCTCCACGTACACGCCGCCGATGAAGCCGCCCACGGCCACGATGGCCGCGGTCAGGAAGAGCGCCACGCCCGGCAGGCGCCGGCGGGCCGGTGCGGTCTTGAGCTCGGCGTCGAGGTTCCCGGCGAACGGGGAGTCGGCCAGCAGGTCGGTGCCGTCGCTGCCGTTGGGGTCTTGGTTCACTGCTCTGTCCTCACTCATGGCGCAGCGCCTCGATGGGTCGCAGGCCGGCGGCGCGGTTGGCCGGGTAGCTGCCGAAGAAGAGGCCGATGGCGACCGAGACGCCGAGGGCGAGGCCGATCGACCAGGGGGCGATCACCGGCTGCACGCCGACGATCTTGAACTGGCCGCCGACGACTCCCGCGACGACCCCGAGCACCCCGCCGATCAGAGAAAGGATCGTGGCCTCGGTGATGAACTGGCCGAGGATCGCCCCGCGCGGGGCGCCGATGGCCTTGCGGATGCCGATCTCGCGGGTTCGTTCGGTGACGGTGACCAGCATGATGTTGGTGACGCCGATCCCGCCGACCAGGAGGCTGATCGCCGCGACCGCGCCGAGCAGCACCGTGAAGGTCTCGCTCGACTCGGCGACCGCCGACTGGAGGCTGGCCTGGTTGAAGACCTGGAAGTCGGTGCTGCCGTGCCGCTGGTTCAGCAACGCGGTGACCTCGGCCTGCGCCGCGTCGACCGCACCCGCCTTCTTGGCCTGGACGACGATCTGACTGAGCGCGCCGTAGCTCGTGAGCGTCCCTTGGACCGCGGTGTAGGGAGCGACGGCGATGTCGTCGGCGTCCTGGAAACCGCTGGAGGACGAACCGGACTTGGCCAGCACCCCGGTCACCGTGAAGAAGGCGCCGTTGACGTTCATCTTCTTGCCGATCGGGTCGACGCGGCCGAAGAGCTGCTCGGCGACGGTCTGTCCGATGACCGCGACCTTGGAGCCCGTCTCGACCTGCTCGGCGGTGAAGAGCGAACCGCGCGCGATCGTCTTGTTGCTCGCCTTGAAGTAGGCCGGGTCGCTGCCGACGAACTGGGCGATGCTGTGGCTGGTCGTCAGGTACGTGGTGGTCTGGGAACTGGCGTTGACCACCGGTGAGGCACTCTCGACAGACGGCGTGTTCACCGGGTCGACCAGCGCCTTGGCGTCCTCCACGGTGAGCTTCTTGGCCTGTGTACGAGGTCCCGTACTGCCGGACTGCTGCTGCGCGCCCGGACCAGCCTGACGTGATCCGCCGCCCTGCCCGGTCGTCGACGTCGAAACGGTCAGTGCGCCCGCGCCGAGCCGGCTGATGCTGTCCTGGATCTGCTGGGAGGACCCGTTGCCGACCGCCACGAGAAGGATGACCGCGCCGACACCGATGAGGATGCCCAGGGTGGTCAGGCCGCTGCGGAGCTTGTTCGCGCCCAGGCCGCGCAAGGCGAACCTGAGGATCTCGAAGGGGTTCACTGTCTGCGGTCCTCCACGATGTCGCCGTCGACCAGGCGAATGACCCGCTTGGTCCGCTTGGCGACCTCGTCCTCGTGGGTGATCAGGACGATCGTCCGGCCGGACGCCGAGAGCTGGTCCAGGATGTCCAGGACGTCGAGCGTCGACTTGCTGTCGAGGTTGCCGGTCGGCTCGTCGGCCAGCAGCAGGGCCGGAGCGGTGGCCAGGGCCCTCGCGACGGCCACGCGCTGCTGCTGTCCGCCGGACAGCTCGTTCGGTTCGTGCCCGGTCCGGTCGGCGAGCCCGACCATCTCCAGGGCGGCGAGCGCCCGCCTGCGCCGCTCGGCCGGCTTCACACCGCCGTAGGCGAGGGGGAGTTCGACGTTGGCCAGGGCCGTCATCCGCGGGATGAGGTTGAAACTCTGGAAGATGAAGCCGATCTTCCTGTTCCGCAGGATCGACAACTGCTGCTCGCTGAGCCCGCTGACGTCCGTACCGTCCAGGAAGTAGTCACCGTCCGTGGGCACGTCGAGGCAGCCCAGGATGTTCATCAGCGTGGACTTGCCCGAGCCGGACTGGCCCATGATGGCCACGTAGTCGCCCTGCTGCACGGTCAGGCTGGTGCCGCGCAGCGCGTGGACGGTGGTCTCGCCCTGCCCGTAGACCTTGGTGAGGCCGCGGACCTCGATGACGGGGGCGCTCATCGACCGCCACCGCCGCCCGGTGCGCGACCGCCGCCGCCCATGCCACCGCCGCCCATGCCGCCGAAACCGCCGCCGGGCATCTGCGCACCGCCGCCGGTCGTGCCCGTGGCGACCGTGAGCTGGACCTGCTCGCCCTCCGTCAGACCGGACTTGATCTCGGTTCCCGTATTGCCGGCGATCCCCACGGTCACCGTCTTCACCACCGGCTGGCCGGCCTCCAGCACCGTCACCGTGCTCTGACCACCTGCGCTCTTGACCGCCGCGGTCGGCACGTACAGCGCGTCCTTGACCTCGGATACGGTCACGGTCTCGCTGGCCGTCTGCCCGATCCGCACCTGCTCGGGCTTCTCCTTCAAGGTGATCGTCACCGCGAAGGTCACCACGTTGTTCTCGGTGGTGGGCGCACTGTCGATCGCGGCCACCTCACCCTGCGCCGTGACACCCGACAGGGCGGCGAAGGTGACCGTCGACGTCTGTCCGACCTTGAGCTTCGCGGCGTCGGCCTCGGTGAACTTGCCCGTGACCTGGACCGCGTCCGGGTTGGCGAGCTCGATGAAGCCGCTCGACGCGGAAGCCGACGAGCTGGAGGAAGAGGAAGCCGACGACCCGGAGGCCGATTCCCCGACGCTGCCGTTGACGGCGGTGACCGTCCCGTCGATCGGCGCGTACAGGATGGTCCTGTCGAGGGCGCGCTGCGCCGCGCTCACCGCGTTCTTCGCCTGTACGTAGCTCGCGTTGCCCTGCGCGGTACTGGTGTCGCCGTCGGCCGCCACGGCCAGCTGCGCCTTGGCCGCGTCGAGTTCCTCCTGCGCCTCGGTCCGGTCCAGCTCGGCCAGCTTCTGGCCCTTCTTCACCGCGGAACCGACCTTGACGTCGATCTTCGTCACGGTCCCCGAGCCGTTGAAGGACAACGCCCGTTTCGTCGCGCTCTCCACCGAGCCGGACGCAGATACCGAGGCGGTGAGGTCACCGCGCATCACGGACGTGGTCCTGGTGGTGGCGGAGGCGGTGGCCCCGTCGTCGCTGAGCGACACGTACGCGAAGCCGATACCCCCGGCCAGCAGCACGGCCAGCGTGCCGTTGACCAGGAGGGCCCGGCCTCTCATCACAGATCCCATGGGCGCCAAGACTGGTCCGCACACCTGTGGCGTCCGTAGCGGGTACATGTGAATCAGCTGTGAGATATCTGCTGCGCATCCCCGGCCTGATCCTCGCCGGGCAACTTCCGCTTCGGGGATGCGAATTCGCACCCATGGCGGGGATTCAGAGGTCTAGACAACAAACAAGCCCCAGGTCGTTGACCTGGGGCTTTGTCGTGGAGCGGATGACGGGAATCGAACCCGCGCTATAAGCTTGGGAATCTACTGCGCGGAACGTACTCGCGGGGTACCTGACCTGCGGAAACAGGCCCTGGCGAGCCTCTCTCGGAGGCTCGCCGGGAACCGGTTCTGACCGCTGTTGACCGTCCTCAAGGGCACGGTTGGGGCACGCGCGTCGCGGTGGAGCCCTGCAGGGGGCGTGAGCCGCCTGAATCGCCCGCGACCAGCTCTCGCCGGTAGATCGCCGACGCCCGGGATTGCTCCCGCAAGTAGTCGGCTGGAGGGGCGGGGAGCTACGTCCGTACGTCGAGGGGCCGCGACCGGATCGGAAGATCGGTCGCGGCCCCTCGGTGCACTGCGGGTGGGCGCATCAGACGGCGTGAAGACTGAGCGTGCCGCCGTACTCGGACCGGAACTCACGGAGCTGGAGTCCGACCACGGTGGCCAGCTCCTTGTCCGAGTACCCATGATCCGACCGATGTGTTTCCAGGATGCTGGTCAGGATGCTCGGTTCCTCGCGGTCGGGCTCTGCGGGCTCGTTCCTGCGGTAGCCGTGCTGTGACAGCTGGACCTGCAGACTCTTGTACCGGCTCTCGTCGATGCGATCCAGGCGCTTCGCGGCCTGGATCACTGCGGCCATGGATGCCTTCCAGTGCTGCTTCAGCTGGATTGCCCGCTGGAGCGTTAGGCCGGAAAGGTGGGGGCCGATGAGGGGGCCTGGCATCAGCAGCTCGGAGGCGAATACGTCCGCTTCCCGCTCGCCGTTGTCGCTCGGCAGTTGGTGCATCACAAGGTGCCCCAGCTCGTGGAAGACGGTGAACCGCTCCCGCGCCGGCGGCATGCCTTCGTTCAGGATGATCAAGGGCAGGCTGTTGGGCGGCCGGACGCTGAGACCGGAGATCTTGGGGGACTCCAGGTTGCGTCGGACCACGACGATGCCAGCCCTCTCGACTGTTCGGATCACGTCGTGCACGGGGCCGTCGGGCAGGTGCCAGCTCGCTCGGATCTTCGCTGCGGCCCGTTCCGGGGTGTGCTCGTCGGCGTCGAGGACAGGGAGCCGGTAGATCGGCTCGATGTCCACGCTCGCCTCGAGTCGGCGGAGCTGCATGAGGAGCAGGTTGACCTCGGCTTCGATGCGCTGGAGCGCGGTCTTGCCGAGGCCGGACTGCTTGCGGTGGTAGAAGCCAGACGGACCAAGCCCGACCGGCTCATCCGGCCAGTCGAGCAGTTCTCTGGGATAGCCGAGGGCGTCCGCCACCGCTTGCACACGTTCGGGAGTCAGCGTTCCGACGCCGTTCTCCGCCTTGGACAGGGCTGCCTGCGAGATGCCTGCGAGTCCAGCCAGCTTGGACTGGGACAAGCCACGAGACTCCCGCGCGAGTTGCAGTAGGCGCGGGTTCATGGGGTGGCTACCTCTCTTCTGTACCGGTCTGATCTGCGATTTCGCGCCGCTTGGGCCGCACGATCGTATCCCGCGTGGGGACCACCGGCATCGGGGCGACAGGTGCCGGACTACCAGTCTCGCCGAGGCCGAGATCCAACTCCAGCACCCAGAGCCGATCATCGTCCAGACTGCACGCGATGGCTATCCGTTCCAGGCCGAGCCCCTCCTTGTCGGGGAGGTAGCCGGCGACCAGGTGGGTAAGGGCTTCCATGCCGGGCAGCACCTGGTTGGCGTACTCGCGCCGCTGCTGCGTGGGTATGCCGCTGGTCCGGTACTTGCGGTCCCTGAACTTCTTGAACCGCAGGACGATCTTCTCTTCGAACGTCAGGAGGAGGAAGCCGCGGCTGTCCCCGACCTTGACGCCCTCGCAGCCGTCGAATGCGTTGACGGCTTCGTAGCGGATGAAGTCATACACGAGATTGGCTCGTGAACGAGTGCTGATGATGATGCCGAGTTCGCTGTCCTGCTTCAGCAGTCCGAGCCAACGCCGCCATCCGAGTTCGATGCAGCCGCCGATCTTCTGGAGATGCGGCGACAGGACCAACTCGGCCTCTACTGCACTGAGAGGTTCGGTCACAGGGAGATCCTGACGGACTTAACTATCTGCTGTCAATTATTCCGCGAACTATTCACCGAAGGGGTCTGTCTGCTCGTAGAGGTAGGTGAGGCGAGGGACAGGCGGCCAGGCAGGACCAGGGCATGCAGGGCGGAGCCAGGCGGCGAGGCGAGCTGCCCGCTCGCGAAGCTTTTGGGGCCGGCAAGGGCGGTCATGGCCGGCTGGTGATGCTGTCCCTATAGGGCGGGCCGAGAGCGGATGGCGCGTTTCCGCCGGACGCGACGATGAAGTTCCGGCGGACCACATCGTTCCCTCCCAGGTGCATGGTGGTGGCAGGTACGTTGCCCACATGGCTGACTTCTTGATCGTGATCACGACCGTGGACAATCAGGACACCGCGCGGAAGTTGTCGCGCTCTGCGGTGGAGGCGGGTCTGGCTGCTTCGGGGCAGGTGACCGGGCCCATCGAGACGACGTACCGGCACCTCGGAGAGGTCTCCGAGGGGACCGAGTTCCAGGTGACCTTCCGTACGGCCGGTGATCGGCGTGAAGCGCTGGAGAAGCACCTGGTGGACAACCATCCCTACGACTCGCCCGAGGTCATCGCCTTCACCATCGACGCCGTCCGTGCCGAGTACCTGGACTGGATCACGCGGGCCACCCGCTAACCCCTGGCGCGTTCCAGCAGCGCACCGACCGGGGCGAGGGACCGGTGGGGCTCCAGTCGCTTGACCATCAGGCGGGCCCGCAGCATCGGCCGGACCGACGCGAGGCCCTCGGAGAGGTCGAATACCCGGGTCGTGATCGCGGTCGCGTGCTCGATCTCGCCGGCGTCCAGGTAGGCCGCTGCCAGCCACGACAGGTAGAGCGCCTTGTCGCGGGACCTGGAGTCGTCGTACCGGCCCAGGGCGTCCTCCAGAGCCGGGATCGCCCGCAGGGGCCGGTGCAGCTCCGACCAGCACCTGCCCGTCATGATCGCGATCTCGTCGCGGTCCACCCAGTACGCCCAGTCGGGGCCCGGCTCGTCGCCGGGCTCGTGGATCGCCTCCTCGGCGAGGCCCAGCGCGTAGTCCGCTTCCCGGGCGTTCCCCGAGGTCGCGTGCTGCCAGGCCAGTCGGTCGGCCAGCAGCGCACGCACGACGGGCGCCGTCCCCGAGCCCAGTGCCTCGTACGCGGCCGTGGCGAACCGGATCCCGGAGTCACCGCCCACGGTCCATTCCAGGTACGCGAGGAAGGCCAGCGAGTTGCCTTCGAGGGAGCTGTCCTCGGCCATGCGCGATGCGGCCAAGGCGGTCATGTAGTGCCCGCGGGCCTCCTCGTACTGGCCCGCGTCGTACGCCGCCCAGCCCGCGAGTTGGGCCTGTTCGGCGATGATTCCCCGCAGCCCCCTGCCGGTCGTCTCGCTGTAGACCCCCTCGTCGGCCAGTCGGGTCGTGGTCGCCAGCTCGCGGACGTACATCTGGTAGGTGTCGCCACCGCCCACGAAGTCGTCCAGGCGCCGGAGCCGGGCGGTGCGCTGGCTCAGCTGCCTTGGAACGTCAGCTCCGAGCCTCCGTCCTGACGAGAGCAGGGAAGAGGGCTGTATGACGGCGATCCCGGCACCGGCCGAAGCCGTCATGAATCCGCGGCGGTCGAACACTTCGTTCTCCTGGTCGGTCGGGTCCTTCTGCTCCTGTCGGCGAAGGCGCCGGGCGAGAGCGACGGCCCGTCGGAGCTCCTCCTCCGGTACGCCGAACTCCGCGGCCAGTAGCGCCCGTGAAGCCGGGTCCGGCAGCCGCTCGTGGGTCTCCCACCTGGAGACCGCGCCCTGCTCCAGCGGGTACCCCCGCCGGGCGGAGAGATCGGCCGCCAGACCCTCCTGTGTGCGTCCGCCGGCCATGCGGAGGCGCCGCAGCAGCGGCCCGATCGGCTCCACGCCGTCGCCCTCGTTCGTGGTCATCATTGCCATCCCCCGACCGTCGGCAGAGCCCTGATCCCAGCCTGGCCATAAAACCTGGCCATGTCCCCGGAATGGCCATGCCTTCTGGCCCATCCATCCAAACGCGTACGGCAGTTGACTGGTCACATCCGCCCGGGAAGGGCGGCCTCCCCCTCGCAGCGGGCCGCAAGGCCGTACCCCATGTCGCACCTGCGGCCCGCTGCGTCCCCCGGAGCGAAGAGCCAGCCCGAGCCCAAGGAGAGAGCCGTGGCCCCTCAGATCCGTCCGCGCCAGCGTCAGACCGTGCCCGGCTGGGTCAGCGAAGGTACGCCGGTCTTCGACCCGCTGGAAAACAGGCGGGGCATCGTCCAGTTCATCGGCGAGTACGAAGACCCGGCCACCCGTGTCTCGTACGCGAACGCGGTCTTCGCCCGGCCCGAGGGCGGCGGCTCGGAGTGGATCGTCAAGGACCCCTCCAGCCTGGAGCGGGGCTGAACCGCAGGGCCCTGCGGGGATGGCGCCAGCAGCTCGCAGTCCTGGTCTACATCGCGGTCACCTGCGTCCTGGTGGTCGTTCTCGCCCTCGCCGGCGATACCGGGCGCTGACCCCGCAGCACCATTCCCACCCCCAGATTCCCGCAGGAACCCCTGCGGGCTACATCAAGGATCAGGAAGGAGTACGGGATGAACGAGAACGCTCCCACCGAGCAGGCCAGCGGTCTGCTGATCGGTGTCCGCCGGATCAACGCGGCGCGGTCGCGCGCCGAAGAGGCTTCGGACAACACCGGTGGCAAGTCGGACATGAACGACACCTGATCGACCGAGGAGACCCACGGTGATTGATTCCGCATCGTGGGCGCAGCGTCTGGGCGGGGACACGTTCCTCGCCCAGACGTGTTTCCGCGCCCACGCACTGATCCGTTCAGCCGGCACCGCCGTTCCCGCTCTGCTGACCTGGGACGACATCAACGAGATCGTCGCCGCGCACCGGCTGGAGCCGCCCCGGATGCGACTCTCCCGCGCGGGGGAGGCCGTCCCCGCGACGGCGTACTCCGTCCTGCGCACGAACCGGCGCGGGGTGTCCTGGCACCAGCCGCAGCCGACGGAGTTCCACGCGCGCCTCGCCGAGGGCGCGTCCCTCGTCATCGACGCGATCGACCAGATCCACCCGCCCGTCCGGGCAGCCGCCGCCGGCCTCGAACGGTTCCTCCGGACCCCCGTCCAGGCCAACGCGTACGCCTCCTGGACGTCCGAAGAGGGCTTCGGCACCCACTGGGACGACCACGACGTCGTGGTCCTCCAACTCGAAGGCTCCAAGCGGTGGAAGATCTATGGACCCACCCGGCAGGCCCCCGCCTGGCGCGACTTCGAAGCCCCCGAGGCCCCGACGGGCGAGCCGATCGCGGACATCGTCCTGACGCCCGGTGACCTGCTCTATCTGCCGCGC
The DNA here is from genome assembly GCF_054353315.1 of Streptomyces sp. NC-S4. Lineage (NCBI taxonomy): Bacteria > Bacillati > Actinomycetota > Actinomycetes > Kitasatosporales > Streptomycetaceae > Streptomyces > Streptomyces sp. NC-S4. The sequence goes on from NZ_CM135937.1 coordinate 4,635,473, forward strand.
GGTTGGTGGCACGCGGTGAGCGCCGACCAGGGCACCGCATCGCTCCACCTCACCTTCGGGCTGGCCACGCAGACCGGTGCCGAGTTCCTCGGATGGCTGTGCGACGACCTCCGGACCAGCGCAACCGTCCGCTCGGACGTCCCTCGCTTCAGCACCCCCGAAGAGCGGGCCGACTACCTGGGTGCCGTACGCAAGGAGGTGCTGGCCGCTCTGGAGGACACGGCGGTTCTGGACCGGTGGGAGAGGTCGCTGGACACCACGCACCCGGGGCACCCGCGTCTTTCCCTGCCGCACCTGGCGACCGTTCCGCCCGAGCCCGGGATCACCGTCCATGTCACCGTGCCCCGCGCCCGGGTGGACCAGGACGCCGAGGCGGTGACCTTCTCCGGCGCCGGGCGCGAGTGGACCTTCGCACTGCCCGCCGCACCGCTGCTGCACCGCCTGGCCGGCGGGCCGCCGGTCACGCTCGGGGACCTCGCCGCCGCGTCCGGCCTCACCGTCGCCCAGAGCGCCGAGATCGTCTCGGCCCTGGTCGGCGGACAGGCCGCCGCAGTGATCGGGGCAGCCAGGTGACCGCTGCCCTCGGCCTCGGGACGTACCGGGTGCGCGCTGTCGAGGAGCCGGCGCGCGCCGCGTGTTCCGACGGGCTGGTGTGGCTGGACACCGCACCCAACTACGCCACGGCCCATCAGGCACTCGGCCCGGTCATCGCCGACCACCCCCGCGCCATGGTCGCGACGAAGACCGGCTTCTTCACCCGGCGGGAAGGCGAGGCCGCAGTGGCGGCCGGAGTCCTCCCACCCGAGGAAGCAGCCGTCGGCCACAGCCTCCACCCCGGCTTCGCCCGCTGGCAGACCGATCGCTCCCTGGCGACCCTGGGCCGCGCCGACATCGTGTTCGTCCACAACCCCGAGCACGCCCACATGGACCGTGGGGTGCTGCACGCGCGGCTGCGCGACGTGTTCTGCGAGCTGGAGGAGTACGCCGCCGAAGGCCGCATCGCCGGGTACGGAGTGGCCACCTGGTCCGGCTTCCAGCACGAGGCATTCACCGTCCCCGAACTCCTCGGCCTGGCCAAAGAGGCCGCCGGATCGGGTGAACACCACCTCGGCGCGATCCAGCAGCCGGTCAGCCTCGTCATGGTCCGCCCGATCGCGCTCGCTCTAGGCGGGCGGGGTCCGCTCGTCCAGGCTCTCGCCGGCGGCCTGCTCACCTTCGGCTCCTCACCCCTGCACGGCGGCGAACTCCTCGACCTGGCCACACCCGAACTCGCCGAGTTCATCCGACCCGGCACCAGCACGGCCGCCGCCTGCCTCCTGGCTGCGGCGTCCTGCCCGAGCCTGGACGTGGTACTGCTGTCCGCCAGTACGCCGCAGCACTGGAAGGCCGCCAAGGAGGCCATTGCCTCGCCGCTCGAACCGGACCAGCTCAGGAGGGTCACCGATGTACTCGCCCAAGGATGAGACCACCAGGGCCCGCATGGAGGACGCCCTCGCCACCGCATCCTCACATCTGGCCACCGCTCCGACGGGCCCGCTGTCCTGGGGATGGCTCGGCCGGACCGTCGGCTCCCGCACAGAGAACGGCCACTGGCTCCGCGTCCACTGCGGTGAAGCTGCCAAGACCCCCACCACCCGGAACGAGGGCATCGCGCTCGCCGAGGAACGGGTCTCGGACAAGGTGTCCCGCCCCCACCTCCACGACCTGTACCGATGGGAGGGTGGGGAGTACGTCTTCGAGGCTGAGCTGATCGACTATGTCGCCCAGCCCGTCATCTCCCCGGAAACCCCCGACCTCACGGAGGACCCAGGTCTCCCGGACTCATGGTGGGCGACGCTGCGGGAGAGCCTGGGCGCCCTCAGCACTGCTGAGCCGCCCCGCGAGACCATCCGCCAGTCCTGGGCGGACCGCGTGTTCCCCGAGTTCCTCGGCATCCCCGCGCCAGCCATCACCGAACGCGTCACCGGCCACGCCGACCTCCAGTGGGCCAACCTCACCCACTACCCCCTCGTCATCCTCGACTGGGAACGCTGGGGCGCCGTCCCCATCGGCTACGACCCGGCCATGCTCTACGTCAACAGCCTCCGCGTCCCCGCCGTCGCCGCGCGCATCCGCACCGAGTTCGCCGACGTCCTGGACACACCCGCCGGCCGGATCGGCGAACAGGTCGCTCTCGCCGAAATGCTCCAAGCCGTCGGCCGTGGTTGGTACGTGGAACTGGCTCCACTGCTGCGCCAGCGCGCGGAGGAAGTGACGGGCGTCCGTCCTCGCTGAGAGTCAACAACCAAATCGGCGCCGGCATGCTTGCGGCCGGGGTCGTGGCGTAGCCGAGGACATGCGAACAGGCCACCGGGGCCAACGCTGAGTCGCGTTGGCCCCGGTGGCCTTGCTCAGAAGGTGTATGCGGTGAAGGGCCGAGGGGCCTCGGTCATGAGGCCAAGCAGCCGTTCGAGCTCGGCCCTCTCGTCTTCGCTCATGAGCTCGACGGCATCGCCGAGGGTCTTACTCGTCAGCTGCTCCATGAACGGAGCGAGGAACCGCTGGAGTGCGTCCGGGGCTTCCTCCAGGGTCCGCAGGTACTCCATGTACCGAGTGTGCTGGCCGGCGAACTCCTCGAACTCGTAGCGGGTGGCGCTCCAGACGGCGGCCTGCTCCTCCTTGGTGAAGGGGCGGCCGTCTATGTGGGACCAGGTCTTGGTGTCGCGCCGGTATTTGAAGTTCGAGTCGCAGAGGAGGGCGACGATGGTGGGTCGGATTTCGGTTTCAGGCATGCGAGTGCTCCTCGAAAGTGTGCGGAAGGGGGTGCTGTTTCAAGTGTCTGGAGATTCCCCGGTTTGGCTGACCGGGGATCGTCGGCTATATTCCGCCGCTCGCTCCGACCGCTGGGGGCGGGCAAGGTGCAGGCGGCCGGTCGGGCGCCCTGGGCCGAGGGGCCAGTCGGATGCGGCGGGTCAGGCCTGGAGGCTCGTGCCGCCCATGGGGCGCGATGACTCCGGTGCGGAATTCGGTCTGGGCATGGGGGATTTTTTGCCGGCTGATTGCTGGTCGTGCCTTCAACGCTCTGCAGGATCCGGGAATTCGATAATCCCGGATCGTCGGATATAAGAGGTGCTGCTGTAGTCCGGCTCAGCGGCGGCGGGCGTTGTCACTGGCGGACTTGACGGTCGTCTGCACGGTGGACGCCGGGGCCTGGATGCTGCCGGTGCGCACCGTGCCGACAGGCGTGCTGCTGGGGTCGGCGGGTATCTGCGCAAGGTGCCGGAGCCGCCAGACGAGGACGTCGCTGATGGAGGTGGCGCTGCCCAACTCCCGCCGCTGGGTAGCTTCGGCGAGCAGGTCGGCGGGGCTGTGGCCTGCGGCCTGGGCATCGGCGAGGGTGGCTGCCAGGGCGGGCCAGCCGGGTTCTGCCAGGATCTGTTCCGCCAGGTCGGGGACGGCGTGGCGCAGGGCCGTCGCTTGCTGGTGCTGCAGGGGTCGGGGCATGTGCCGGCCTCGCTGCTGGAGGAGGGCCATGGGCTGGGCCGCGGCGGCCTCGTAGGCGGCCCGAAGATGGTCGGCCGCCTGGAGGGCGGCGACGGCCTGCTGGGCGTGGTTCTTCTTGGCGTGCCAGGCGGATGCCGCTACGGCGAGGAAGAACGCCATGTCGATCAGCATCGCGCCCGTGGCACCGTCTTCACCCCGCCCCAGGGCCGGACCACTGTGTACGAGATTGCGGGCGGCCTGGCGCAGGGCCTGGTCCTGGCCGCGTTCGGCGCGCACGTGGGAGCGGGCCGCCCGTTCGAAGGCCGTGGCCGCTTGCCGCAGCTGGGTGCGGGTGTGGGCGGCGGAGGTCTTGGCGAGGGCGTCGAGCACTTCGCCGGCGGCGGCGAGCTGGGCGGCCACGGTCCCGTCGTCACCGTGATCGATGAGGAGCACGGCCTGCCAGACGGCTCCCGTGGCGCGGCGACGAGCGGATGCGGGACGGCTTGCCTGGGCGGGCGTAGGCCGGGTCGGTGCGCCGGACCAGCGTTCGCGGAGGCGGGGCAGGGAGAGGTCGGGCGCGAGCTTGGACCCCGAGTAGTTGACGGGCGCCCCGTCCTTGTTGCGGTCCTCGGGCAGGGCGACGGTGTAGCCGAGGGTGTCACCGGAGGGGGCGATCCGGCGCTTGACGAGGAGGCCGGCGGAGGCGAGGCGGTCGAAGAACTCCGTCTCCGAGCCGGTACCCGCGGCGGCGCGGCGGACGGTCTCGCGCAGCTCCTCGCGGGCGGTACGGCCCCGGCCCTGTCGTTGGGCTTTGTGGCGTTCGGCGCTGGTGGGGCGCTTGGCCGCGGTCCCGTCTCCGGGCGCCACGCGGTGCAGGCCGTAGGCGGCCTCGATGCGACGGCATTCCGCCTGGGCGCGCTTGCCGGAGCGGTGGTGGTCGGGCTTGCGGCCGTCTTCGCGTGCGAGGGTGGCGATGAGGTGGATGTGGTCGTCGGCGTGGCGGACGGCCGCCCAGCGGCAGCCCGCACCGTCGCCGGGGTCGATGCCGGTGGCGGTGATGACGCGGCGGGCGATGTCCGCCCACTCGGCGTCGGTGAGCGTGCGGTCGCCGGGGGCGGCACGGACCGAGGCGTGCCAGACGTGCTTGTCCGGTCGTGTGTCCTCGGGGAGGAGGTGGAGGGGTTCGTCGAGGAGCTGCTGGAGGTCCTGCTCGGTGGCACCGGGGTCGCGGCCGGGGTCGGGGGCGAGGCCGTCGAAGGAGGCGACCAGGTGGGGGTCGACGTGTTCTTCGCTCCGGCCGACGCCGAAGAGGTAGGCGATCAGACCGGCGGTGCTGGCGCCCTGTTTGTGGATGGAGGGGATCAAGCGGTCTGGGTTCCTTCGGGGTCGATCATGCGGGTGGTGATGTGGCGGATGTCCTCGACGGCGCGGCGGACGGCGGCGATGGTGTCGTCGAGTCCTTCGGGGGCGATGCCCAGGTGCAGGGCTTTGGCCGTCTGGTTGAGGTTGTTGTTCGCGATGCCGAGCTGGCGGCGCAGTGCGAACAGGGTGGTGAGGACGTCCTGCTCGGTGGCGATGACGGCAGCGGTGCGGTTCAGGTCGCGGGCAGCGGCGAGTGTGCTGTGCGCGAGGAAGCCGGCCAGGGTCATGCCGACGGCCGCTGCGCCGGCGGAGGCGAGCGCGAGTTCTGGCTCGCTGAGGCGGACGCTTTTTGCGATGCGCTGCTCGCTGGCTCGGAGCCGGGGCTTGCCCCGGCGCTTGGCAGGCCGCGGTCCGCCCTCGGTCGCAGCCTCCCCGTCCCGTGCCCCCTGGCGCGGGACGGAGTCCGCCACCCCCGGGGCGGGCTTCGGTTCGGACGCACCCCCGGCGGGGGAGTGTCCGAACCTCCAACTTGCTGCGCCTGAAGCTGGGGTGGTGGCCTCGGGCTGGACGGGCGACGGGCTCTGCTGGTCGTGCACGTGGTGCTCCTGCGTGGGGCTGAGCGTGGGCGGGAGGTATGAGGCGGCCGGTCAGGAGGCGCTGCGGGTTTCGTCGAGTTCGGCCTGCAGACGTCTCTGGCCTTCCTCCGCCCGGTCCTTGCTGATGGAGAGGCCCTTGGCGCGGACGGCTGCCTCGATGTTGCGGCGGGAGTAGCGGCCCTTGACGCCGAGCGTGGTGGTGCGGCCAATCTCCACGATTTGGTCCATGGAGGCGCGGGGGAGTCGCGGCTTGGCGGTCTTGGCCGGCGTTGCGGGGGAGGTTCGCTGCTTCGAGACGTCGGTGTCTTGCCCGGTGGGCGGTGTGTTGACAAGGTGGCGGTCTACAGGGTGGGCGGTGGGCGCCACCGGTGTGGGTGAGGCGGTTCCGTCCGCGTGGCGGTCCGCGGCTTCGGGGCGGGCGGGTCGGTGTCGCTCCGCCACAGGGGAGGGCGTCGCCTCGGCATCCGCCAACGCGGCGGGCACTGCGACGAGGGCGTGGATGCGGCGCATCAGAACGCCGAAGGCGAGCAGGGCCGCTGTCGGCGGGACTGCGGCGACGACGTAGTTGAGGACGGGGACGGGGGCGCCTCCGGTGCCGCTGACGCCCGCCACGTTCAGGGCGATGGAGCCGACCGATCCGATGGCGGTCAGTGCCACGGCCCACCCGTCCCGCTCCCGGCGGAGCGCGGCGTGCAGCATCAGCAGTTCGCCGATGACGACGAAGGCGTCCAGGGTGGCTGGCCACGCCCACTGTCGGATGGGGAAGGCGGCCAGGCCGTGGGCGCCGGCGACCTCGGCCAGATGCGCGTACGAGAGCCAGAACCCGGCGGCGGTCAGCAGGATGATCACTGCTCCGGCTGCGGCGAGTACGTACCGTCCGGCCGCCACTGCGGCAGTGGTGGGACGGTGGCGATGGAGGATCGGGTTGGTGCGCAGAGGGTTCTCTCCTGGGGATGGTTCTGAGGGCGATCACGGCGTTCACGGAAGGGGCGTACACGCGAGCCCCCTTCTAAAGGGGGGCTCGCGCGTGAACGCTCTGGCACGTGTACGGCGTGTACGGGTGCGTGAACGTCTGACCTGCGGGTTTGCGAGCTGCGTGTACGCCGGCGAGGCGGTGTGGGCGGGCTGTGCCCCAAGGGCGCGTGTACGCCTCCGTGTACGGTCCCCCAGCCCTGTACCGGGTTTAGGAGACGGCGCCGATGTGCCGGACGGAGGCGCGGTAGCGGGCCTGCTGGCCGCCTCCGGTGCCGCCTGCCGTGCCTTCGGCCTTGACCGCGAGCCCGGTCTTCACAAGGCGGTCCAGGGTGCGGCGGGCCTTCTCGGTGGCCGCGCGGTCGGGGTGGTTCTCGCCGCTCTGGACGATGGCGAGTTCACGGACGGTCAGTCCGTCGGGGCGCCTGCGGAGGATCTCGACGGGGTCCAAGGCGGGGTCGACCGTGGTGGTGCCGCGCTCGTGGTCGTGGATGACCTGGAGCGGGCCGATCTCGCCGGTCGGGGTCTTGAGGTGGTGGAGCGTGACGGCGAGGTCGCCGGCTTCTCCGCCCACGTACAGGACGCTGCCCGCGCCGGAGACGATGTGGGTGGAGCCGTAGACCCGGTCCAGGGTGGGCTTCTGGGCGCGTGGGGTGCCCTCGCCGGCCTTGCGCTGGTGGTGCAGTTCGAGGACCTCGACCCCGGCGCGCATGGCCCGCTGGCGGGCGTTGTTGTAAGCGACGCCGAGGGCGTCGTCGACCATGGTGCTCACGGCGTCCTTCAGGCTGTCGATCACGATGGTGTCGGCCTGGTGGGCGGCGGCGAGGTCGGCCAGGAGGTCGGGCTCCTTGTCGAGCGTCGCGGGCAGCGGGCCCTGCCAGACGGCGAGCCCGTCGCGTATGCGTGCCTCGTGCTCGGGCCGGATACGGCGGGCCAGGGCGCGGGCGATCTGCTTGTACCGGTCCAGCGCCAGGTACAGCACCCGCTTGCCCGGCGCGACCGGCATTCCCAGGACGCTGTCGGCCAGGCCCAGGCGGGCGAGGACCACCTGGTGCGCAAGGGTCGTCTTGCCGACGCCCGGTGCGCCGACGAGCATCAGGCTCTCCCCCGAAGACCAGGCCGTCTGCTCACGCGTGCCCCACAGGGGCTCGGTGTCGGCGCCGGATTCGGTGACGAAGCTCCATCCGTCGGTGATGAACCGGGACAGCCGTCCCTGCCCGGAGGCCAGAGCCCGCTCACGCTCGGCACGGACCTCCGACTCGATCTCGCCACGGATGACATCGGGGTCGGCGCCCGGCTCCATCGTCCGCTGCATCGTGCGGATGCTGGAGGCGCGCAGGCGGCGCAGCTTGGCCTTCTCGCGGATGATGCCCGCGTAGTGGATCGCGTTGTCGGCCGACGGTGTCGCGCCGTACAGCTGGTGCGCGTACACCCTGCCGCCGATCCGGTCCAGGTCGCCCTGTTCCTCCAGGCGGTTGCTGAGGACGATGGGGTCCGTGGGCAGGTCTTCGCTGCGCAGAGCGAGGATCGTGCGCCAGACCGTCTCGTGGGCGGGCCGGTAGAAGTCTGGCCCGTCGAGCAGGTTGCGGACGGCGTCGATGACGTCGGCGCCGTGCATGCAGGCGCCCAGGACGGCGGCCTCCGCCTCCACGTCGTGGGGCGGCACGGCGGTCATGTCCATTGGTGCGGGGTGTGGCAGGTGCGGCAGGGGGTCGTCCATACTGGACAAGGAGCTCCTCTACTTGCTTGGCCACATGGGACGGCAATCCCGGCTTCGCAGGTCAGTCGTTCAGGGATGGGCGGCGTGAGGTTTGTGCTTCGAGCCCCTCGGTGTTGGACCACCGGGGGGCTTTTTGCATGTCCGTCTATGGGATGGCGGGCTCCAGCGGATAGGTGCGGTCTTCTGGGGATGTTCCGACAGTACCACAGATTATGCGATTGGCAGAGAGCTATGCAGATCGCAGAGGGTGATGTACTGTTGTTTCATGCCGCAGAACCGTGGCTGTCGCAGCGAAAGGAGGGTTGATGCCGGACGACGAGAGCGACGCCCCCGAGGGGGTGCTGCTCAGCGGCGAGGGCAATGTCGCCGTACGGATCAAACTGGAACGGGAGAAGCGCGGTTGGAGCACCACCGCGCTGTCGGACCTGCTCAACGAAGCGGGCTTCGACATGAACCCGTCCGCGGTCTGGCGCATCGAGAACCGCAAGCGCAGGATCAACCTCGACGAGGCCATCGGCTTCGCCGAGATCTTCGGCGTCCCGCTCAGCAACTTCGTCGGGCCGCCCAGCCTGGCGGCCATGGACCGCGCCATGGAGCTCATCGACAACGTGGTGGCCACCTACCGGGCCTCCGCGCGCGCTGGCTTCGAAGCCAGCAAGGCGCGGGACGAACTCGCGATCTACCTGGATGACCATCCGGAGATCCGCGAAGAGGCCGACGTGATGGTCTCCAACGCCATCGCCGCCGAGATCCAGAAGATCAACACCGAGCGGTACGGGCCGCCTCCGGCCGAGTAGCCGCCCTCCCCGTCACGCTGTCCTGGGCCCGCAAACCCCCAGTGCGCAGCCGCATCGCCCATCCCATCCCTGAACGACACACGGCCCGGCTCTGGGGGTTGCCGCCCCCGCCCATGCCTGCGGCCAGAATCCGGAGCACTGCTTGCGCCACACGGCGATACCCCACGCCTCCGTCCAGCGTCCCCGCGCCGCGAAGGAGGTGACCACCCCCGACACCCTCCTTACCGTGGAGCAGGCCGCCGAACGCCTGGGCACCGGCGTTCGTTTCATCCGGCGCCTGATCCAGGAACGCCGGATCCGCTACGTCAAGCTGGGCAAGCACGTGCGTATCGCCGAGAGCGTGCTGGCCGCGTACATCGAGGCGGGCACCGTCCCGACCCTCCGCGAAGCGCGTTCCCGCTTCGGGAAGGCGGCCTGATGGCGGCCCGCAAGCCGCAGCGGCGGCGCCAATTCGGTACCACCCGCCAGCTTCCGTCCGGTCGTTGGCAGGCGCGCTACTGGGCTCCCGACGGCAGTCGGCGCACGGCCCCGGAGACCTTCGCCACGAAGACCGACGCGCAGGACTGGCTCACCCTCGCCAAGGCCGACATCCAGCGCAACCTCTGGACCGACCCGGACGTGGGCAAGGTCAACTTCGAGGAGTACGCCCTCCGGTGGGTCGACGAGCGGGGCCTCGCCGCGACGACGGACGAGCTGTACCGCCGCCTCCTGAGGATCCACGTCCTGCCCGGCTTCGGCGACCGGGACCTCGACGAGATCACCCCGCAGGCCGTGCGCACCTGGCGGGCCGAGCGCCTGGCCGCCACCGGCGCCACGACCGTCGCCAAGTCCTACCGGCTGCTGAAGGCCATCATGGAGACGGCGACCGACGACGAGCTGATCCGCCGCAACCCGTGCCGCATCAGGGGCGCGGGCAGCGAGCAGGCCAAGGAACGCTCGACCGCGACCGTCGCCCAGGTCGACGCCCTCGCCGAAGCCATGGGCCCGCGCTGGCGGCTGATGGTCTACTTCTGCGCCTACGGCCCGATGCGCCCGGAGGAGCAGGCGGCCCTGCGCCGGACCTCGGTCACCCTCGCCCCCCTCGCCGTGCGGATCACCGAGGCGGCCCCGGAACTGAACACCGGCCGCCGCGTCGAGGGCGACACCAAGTCGGCGGCGGGCGTCCGCACCATCCACCTGCCGGCCTTCCTCTCCATGGAGGTCAAGCGGCACCTGGACTGGTTCGCCGAGAAGCAGCCTGACGGGCTGCTGTTCGTGGGGGAGAAGGGGGCGCCGTTCCGGCGCACGACCTTCGGCCGGAAATGGGCCAAGGCACGCGCGAAGGTGGGGCTGCCGAAGGACTTCCGCTTCTACGACCTGCGCCACACGGGCCACACCCTGTCGACGCAGTCCGGCGCGACGCTGAAGGACACGATGGTTCGCGCTGGCCAGTCCTCGGAGAAGGCCGCGATGATCTACCAGCATTCCGACGACGAACGTCAGCAGGAGGTCGCCGACGGCATCGACTCAAGGGTCCGCGCGGCCCGCGAGAAGGCTGCTTCGAAGATGAAGCCGAGGCCGTGGCTGGCGAGGGAATCCTGACGCAGGTGTGGACGGCCGCTCCTTCTCTCGGCCGTCAACGTCGCCCGCCACAACTGACCGCAGCCCTGGCGGCACAGAGGAGTCCCGCAGCCCGCGGAGGACGGCGAAAGGTATCCGCATGTGCAGCAGTACACCTGAGCGAGGCCGCCCGCCTGCTGGGCGTCTGCCCAGCACCACCCAGAGCAGCCAGTAGCGCGAAGCAACTGATCTTGGTCGTCCAGTGCAGGCGGTCGGTCGGGTGAGCAGATCGTCGTCCCTTCACCCTGGGCACCTGGGCCTGGGGCTGGCCAGTCGTCGGCTCGCCGTGCTGACGGTGTCGGCGCGCGGATCTTCGGCCTGCCCGGGTTCCGCTCCAGGGCGGTGTGCCGAGATTCATCAGGTAACGGTTCTGCAACGGCACAGGAGGGGGGAGGGCAGGGCGCGTCGGCCCTGGTGAAGGCCGTGCGAGAAGAGGGATGAGGAAGCCCATGAACGACGTCGGACGCTGCCTGCCCCCGCGCCTGCCTGCCAGTGGGGCCGCCACGTTCGCTCTGGACGCCAGCCTGTCCGGAGCGGGCGAGGCCGGCGAAATCCCGCCGGGCTGGGTAGGTCGTCCCGCGTGTGGCGGGGCCGATGGCGTCCGGCTGAACAGCGGCGGTGGAATCGGAGCGCACCCGCCGTTACGCGCCACTGGCGTACTCGGAACACCGCGGACGCCCCACCCATGGAACGTACATCTATTCTCGTCGGACGACGCCTACCGGATCCCTGGATTCCGCTAGGGCGCAAGGGAATCGAGCTGCCACCGAGCCTTCTGCACGGGGCTGTTGCCCGATCCTCCCGGAGCACACCAACTGCGCCGTCCGGCCGGACTTCAGGAGCACCTATGACTGAGTATGCGGGGCAGTCCGTCGCCGAGACCGAGCAGTCGGACGAGGACCTGGCGGAGTCGATACGCAGCGGCGCCGAGCAGGGGGCGATGGCGGAGCTGTACGCCCGTCACCGGTCCGCCGTGCTGGCGTACGCGCGTACGTGCTGCCGCGACTCGCACACCGCCGAGGACCTTGCGGCCGAGGCGTTCGCAAAGACGTTTGAGGCGGCGCGGTCGGGTGGAGGGCCAACAGGGCCGTGGCGGCCGTATCTGCTGACCGTGGTACGGCGCACGGCCATGGCCTGGGCCGATACGGCCCGCCGGGCCGAGCTGACCGAGGACGTCGAACGCTGGGAACAGGCCGTCCCGCATGCCAGGGGCGGTGAGGAGTTCGCGTTGCGCGGCGAGGAGGACGACCTGGTCCTGCGGGGCTTCCGCACGCTGCCCGAGCGCTGGCAGGCCGTGCTGTGGCACACGCTGGTGGAGGAGGAGAACGCCCAACGGGTCGGCGCCATGATGGGCCTGAGTGCCAGTGGGGTGTGGTCACTGTCGGAGCGGGCCCGGGAGGGGTTGCGCGAGGCGTACCTGTCGGAGCACGCCCATGGCCCTCAGGCATCACACGAATGCCGCCGTCACAGCCCCTTGATTGCCGCCGCGGTGCGCCGGGGCCGTCGTACGGTCGGGCGCCGCCTGGATCGCCACCTGGGCGACTGCGGCTCCTGTCGCAAGGCGTTCCGCGACCTGACGGAGATCAACTCCCGGCTGCGCGTGGTGCTGCCCGGCGCCGTGCTGCTGTGGGGTGCCGAGAAGTACCTCTCCTCGTACGCCGTCACGGCCGCTGCCGCTGCCGCGGGGAGCGGAGGCGCGGCGGTCGCCGGCGGTTCGGGGGCGGTCACCGGGCTCCCGGCCGCGAAGCTCGTCGGGTTTTCGCTGGCGGTCGCGACGGCGATCGGTGCTCTGGTCTACGTCGTCGTCCCGGACGGGACCGATGCCCGGCGGGCCGCTCCGCCCGTCGTCCGCGACACTTCCGCGCCGCCACCGACGGCACTCGAGGCGGCGGGACCCTCGCCCACCGCCACGGCTGATGCGACCCGCAGCCCCTCTCCCGGCTCCTCCCCCTCATCCGTGCCGAGCGTCCCCGTCACCCAGGTCGCGCCGACCCCCGCCGTCGCTCCCGCGGGCCCCAGTGAACGGACTCGGCTGCGGATCGACGCGACGGGGATGTGCATGGAGATCCCGGGAGGAACCAGGGACGCGGGGGCGCAGCCGCGAGAGGCGGCGTGCACGGGTGCCGCCTACCAGGGATGGGACGTGATCGCACAGGAGAAGCGCCGTCGGGTGATGCTGCGCAACGAGGGCACCGGCATGTGCCTGGCCCACACAGGCAGCACCGCAGCCGGCGCGCCGGTGCGGCAGGCCGTCTGCGACGCTGCGAACCCCCTGCAGGTATGGAGCATCAACCGGCACGACGACAAGGGCACCGCGGGCATCTTCACCAGCGACAACATGTACCTCGGCCTCAAGCAGTGGGCTCCCGCCGCCCGTGGGGAGGCGCATGACTCCCTGATCGCGACGAGCCCCCACTTCTACCTCTCGCCGTCCCTGCACTTCCGCACCGACTGGTGACCCCGCCGGGCATCCCCGCCGGCTGATCCCTGTATTGGGAGTCCCCTCTGGGACTTCGGCCTCTCCATCCGGCGGGGCGTGAACGGTGGTACGTGCAGGGGGTGCTCATGGGTGGGTTCCTCCAGTCATCGAGCCGCTCGGATGGAAGGCATACCGCGTGGCCGGGTGGGGGCAGCCGGACAGTTGGGGCTCCGACCTGCCCCGACCATCGGCTGTCCCCCGAGTGACCCGGTTCTGATCTCCGGACCCGGTGGGCACATGAGTTGAGACGTGTCAGCCAGCCGACGCTCCTGGTGTTTTACCCACCCTTTGCGCGAGGGCGCGCCATGGGTGACAGGCTCTGCGCGGCCCCTCGCCTCCGACCGAAGATAACGAACCGGTAAAACGGCGAGAGGGTTGATCGCACGCGCCGCTCTCTGCTCGTGAAGAGCAACGGACCAAGGGAGTGCGGAGCATCATGGGACTCAGCCTGAATCGGGTTGCCGGAGTGGTGGCTGCGTCGGCGACGCTGTTCGCGGGCGCGAGCGTGGTGGCTTTGCCGATCCCTGCGGACGGTGCGCGAGAGAACGGCGCTCTACCAGGGCGGGTCGGTCCCGCGCCTGCTGCCACCGGAGCCATCACTCGGGTCGGCGCAGAGCACGGCAGTCCCGGCTCTCCTCGGGATGCGGAATCGCACACCGCGGACGCCGGGGTCACGGACACCACACGCCCCGCCTCCGGCGATGCCGGCGCCACCGCCACGGTGCTGAGTACGGCAGCCGTCGCTTCCCTGCTCCTTCTCGGCTTGTTCCTGCTACGGGCCGACCGCCACCGGCGCACAGGCTGCTGACACCGAGAGTCGGCCGTGTCGGGCCTCCCTGCGCGGGGCCGGGCACGGACCTGCGCCGGCTTCCAGGCCGGCGGCATGCAGTGCGGCCCGCCCGGAGCGACGGCCGCACACCGGCAAGGCCCATCCGAAGGGTCTCCGAGAAAAGGATGTGCGCACGTGTCCCCGTCGACCTGCCCACGATGCGGCACCACCCGACCGGCCCGGGGTACGGACTGCCCCTGCGCCGCGAGCGGGGTGAACGCGCATGGCGACAGCGAGCCGTTCGCACGGACCTGGGTGCGCCCGTACTTCGGCGCAACACCGTACGGGTCCCCGGCCGTTGCCGAGGACCCCTACGCGAATGCCCCGGATCCTCGTGAGCACCCCGACGTCCCCGGACGCGTGCTGGGCATCATGCAGCCGGCGTCATCGCGGCCGGAACCCGGTCCGGCACGGGAGCACCGTGCGGCCGACACATCCATGCCGCACCCCGGCGCACGGGCGTCCGTGCCCCACCCGGACGCAGGGCCATGGGGTTCCCCCGTTCCCGGTGGCCCGTATCCGCTCGCGGACGACACCGCCGCCCTGTCCCCGATCGGCCTGCGCCATCTGGCCGACAAGGCCGACGCACCCGGGAACATGTCCGAGCCGCGCCGGGCCCGCGGCAAGGGGGCGGCGTCGCACCGACGCGCCGGTAAGACCCGGTCGGCCAGGGCGGCGGGTCTGGTGGCCGTGATGGCGGCCGTGGTCGGCGCGGCCGTGCTCACCGGCACACAGCAGGAGACGCGCGCCACCGCGCAACGGGTGGAACCGGAGCCGACGTCCGTCCCGGTTCCCGCCACCGATCCCACGACCGCACCGACCTCCGGAGGTCCACCCACCCCGGACGCCGAACGCACCGAGACCGCTGCCGCCGACCCCCGCGCGGGGGCGAAGCCGCCCTCCGCGCGCCCCGGCACCACCGCGCCCAGCCCCGTGGCGACCCCGGAGCAGGGATCAGGCACCCGGTGCGTTACACCGCACCTCCCCGGGGCGACCTGTCCCCCCACCAGCCGGCCGGAGACCCCGCCACCCACACGGCGGCCCATCAGCCTGTGCTGCGACGCCAGCGGTCCCGAGGTCGCCGAGCTGCAGTACCGACTCCGGGAGCTCGGCCTGTACGAAGGCCGTGTGAACGGCGCCTACAACCAGCGGGTGACCGACGCGGTCGCTTCCTACCAGAGGAGCCGCCGCATCAACGGCGATCCGCGCGGTTCGTACGGGCCGGCAACCCGAGCCGCGCTCCAGCGGGAGGTACCTGACGTCGGCGTCCGGTGATCCCCTGTGGCAGTGCAGCGGAGCGAGGCCCAGTGCCCCATAGAGAGCCAGGAGCAGAGCGCCATCGTCGCAGCCACCAGCCGGTCTGCGACCTGGGGCACCATGCTGGCGCCAGTCATCCGTGGGTGTCTGTTTGAGGCCTTTTGCTGTACCCAGGAGGCCGTAGTGCTGGGACACAAGGGCTCGGGTGGAACGGCGGCGCTTTCGGCGGCAGCGATCTTCGGGCAGGTGCAGGCCGATGCGGCGCCAGTACTTGCGACACGCTCGACTGGCGAACTCCGCTCCCTCTGGGTGCTGACGCCGACGATCACATCGACTGCTTCCTGCCCAAAAAGCGCGCCAAACAGTCATTCGCCTGTTGTCCGCTCACGCCTCATGCACCTGTTTCGCAAGACCTCGGCCATCGTCGGTATCCGGTGCGGCAGCTTGCGCCGCCGTACTGGCCTTCTCCACGGCCGGTACGGCCCCGGCCGCCCACGCAGTTGAGGATGACTTCGTCGTTGTGACGAAGCAGCTCACGACGAACTCGGCAACCATGGGCACGACCGTTGTCTGCCCTGACGGCACGCGGGCGATCAACGGCTTCAACGGCGTCCTTCTGAGCACCTTCAACAGCAACAGGGGCGTGCTCAACGAGTACGGCAGCTACGCCAGCACCGACTCGAAGACTTGGCGCTTCGTCTTCGAGATGGAGAACAGCACGGACAAGTACACCGGCACGCTCGGCGTCATCTGCGCAAAGGTCTGAGTGTCCGACCGACATCCCGGCGAGGCCGATGGGCAGGCCCTGTGGGCACGGAGTCCGATGGTCTTGTCGGTGCTTCGGAATCCGGTCACTCCCTCGACCCGGGTGGGGTGGCGCGACGAACAGAACGCAGCAGCTCGACCCCGACCGTCCACCCCCGCCTACGCGACGCATCTCCCCGTAGGGACGCAGACCGGTCGCGTCTCCATAGCCGGAACCACCACGCGAGCCCGGCCGGCCGAGGCGGTCAGGCTTGGCCTCGCAGCCGCTCCTCGACAAGCCGGCCGAAGACGATCAGACGCCCCCGGGTACTGAACTCGGGAGTGCAGGTCGTGAGGGTGATGTACCGGCCGGGCTCTGTGAAAGGCGATCCGCCGGGGATCGCCCGGACCACGCTCACGTCGGCCGGTGACGTTTCCGGAATGCGGCCGGCGACCTCGTAGGTGTAGGAGCCGGTCGCTGTTTCGACGGTTATCCGGTCTCCGGGCACCAGTCTGTCGATCTCCCGGAACGGCTCGCCGTGAGTGTTCCGGTGTGCTGCCAGCACCACGTTCCCGGTGGGGTCGGCAGGCAGCCCCGTACCCGTGTAGTGCCCGACCAGTCCCTTGTCGAGTACCCGCTCCGTGCTGGTTCCCTCCGCGATCGGGGAGGTCAGTCCCAGCTTGGGGATGCGGATGATCGCGAAGCCCTCGCCCGCCCCTGCCGCGTCCTGGGCCGCGGATTCCGGGGTGCCGCCGCTCCACGCTTGTTCCAGCTGCGAGCGCGCGGCATCGGCCTCCGCGCGAGCCTCCACATTGGTCCACCACGTCTGGTGGACGACGAAGAGGACCATGGCCAGCCCGGACGTGGCCAGCAGAGCGCCTGCGCCCCAGGCCGCGACCGCTGAAGGGGCTTCCTTGCGGCGCCGGCGCGCGCCCGTCGGGCGGCGGGGTGCCCGACGCCGCCCGGAACCGGCTCCGCGGCCCGCTGCCCGCCGGGCCCCGGCCGCCCGCGCGATGGGTGCCTCCGGGACCGGTCCCGCGGACCGCGGTACCGCTGTCGACTCGAAAACCGGCTTCAGCTCGGGGAATTGGCCGGTGAAAGCCTCCTGCGGTGGCGAGGGCCAGTCGTGGGATGGGGGAGGCATCGGGGTCTGTGCCTGGGATGCCCGGGTGTACCACGCTTCCGGCTGGTCGGACGGTGCGCATGCCTGGGGTGCCTGGGTGTACCACCCTTGCGACCAGCCGGACGGATCGTGCTCCGGCCAGTCGTACGGATGAGGGTGGGCGGTCCATGGGTCGGGTGAGGGGATCGGGGGGTGTGTCTGAGGTGCGTACGTGTACCAGGCTCCCGGCCACTCGGCCGGCTCGTAGTGTTGTCGGCCTGAGGGGGCATCCGCCCCGTGAGCCGCTTCCTCCGGACGCATCGTGATCATGAGGAGCCTTCCTCCGGACGTTCGGCCGGGCCTGCTGAGGACACGGGCTGCCACGAAATGGAATGGCCCGAGGCCAGCGGTCCGGAGCTCGTCGCTCCGGTCGGATCGCCGGCCCGGCCCCCGCATCACCAGAAGAGGAAGTGCGGGAGCCGGGCCGAACGGGGTGGTTACCGGCATGGGCCGGACGAGGCGTGCGGTCGGTCAGCGCCCCTGGGAAGTCCCGCGGCGAGAGCGTGCGTAGCGGGTCGCCACGAACGCGCCGCCGAGGAGGAGCCCCGTGCCGCCGACGGCGGTCAGGGTGAGCGTCGTGCCGTCACTGCCCGTCGAGGCGAGGCCCTTGATAGCGTCGGCCTGCCCGGCCTTCGGGGCTTGCGATGCGCCGCCGTCCTGCGCGCCTTCGGTGTTCGTCTCGTCCACCTCGGTGGGACCGTCGGGGACGGAGGGGTCGGCCACATCCTGGGGGGAGGCGGCAAAGGCCGCGATCTCCGGCGCCACGGCAGCACTCGGAGCAGCGCCCTGCGCGGGCGCCTTTCCGTCGAGGCTGACGGTGACGGTCGCGGCGTCGGCCGTCCGGCCGGTCACCTTCACGGTGACCTTGGAGGCCTTGTCGTGCAGTTCAGTGGCCGCGCCGCTGCCGTCGGTGGTGGACAGGGTGATCGGGACCGCGGCCTGGTAGGCGCCGTCGGTCACCCGGTAGGCGTAGACGCCCTCCAGGTTCTTGTCCAGCGAGCCGGACGGACGGCGGTACTCCAGGAGGAGGCTCGTCTGCTTGCCCATCGGGATCTCCAGCGCCCGGATGCCCTGCTGCGTGCCGTACAGGGGCCGGAGCTTGAAGGTGCCGGAACCGGTGGCCCGCTGGTGTTCGGCAGTCTCCATCCAGCCCGTGCGGATCAGCTGGTTTGAGGACAGTCCGGCCTCGCCGTTGCCTCCCATAGGGGACCTGCCCGCGACGGCGGCGCGCTCGCCACAGCTGACGAGGTTGCCGTCCTTGCACTGGTAGCGGGGCTGGTGAGGGAAGCCGAGGTTGTGGCCGAACTCGTGGCGGATCGTCGTCCCGGGGACGGTGTTGTTGCCGGTGTTCAGCCAGGTGTAGCGGCCGCCGATGGAGCCCATGCCGGACCAGGAGCAGGTGATATGGGGGAGCACGATGGACAGGTTGTCCCAGTCCTTGTTACGCACCAGACCCTTGGCCGTCACCTGCGCCTCGATGTCCTCCCGGATCTTCGAGAGCTCATCGCAGCCGGCCTTCTGGCGGAGTGTCAGGGGGCCGATGACCTTTTCCTTGACGGCAGGCCCGAAAGTGAAGCGACCACGCGAGACCTGCCGGTAGTACGTGGTCAGCGACTCGCCCGCACCGAAGTACTTGTTGATGGCGTCCGCCCGCATCGCGGCCGGGTCCGGGTGCGTACGGTCGGAGAAGTTGGCCATGACGACGAGGACGCGTCCGGTCTTGGCGTCGTCCGCCGCGGCCGGAGCAGCTGAAGTGCCGACTGCCAGCGTGGCGAGGGATGCCGCAGCGGCCAGGAACCTGCCCGTGTTGGTGTTCATGCGCTCTGTGCTCCCGTTGCTCGAATCGAAGGCGATGTACTCGGTAGGAGCGAAAACCAGCCACACCCTCGCGCGGCGTTACCTTCTCGTTATTTCCGGGCAGAGGGATCGCCGCCCGGCACCTCCCACGGAGCAGCTCGGAAGCGGCACGATTCAAGGGCCTTGGGGCTGGTCGACTCGCATGTTGATGTGTCGCGCACCGTCCGGCGGTCTCCGGCTTGGTCACCGTGAGCTGTCGGTGGTGCCTGCTGATCACTCTGCGCCCGTCGCGGCAGGGCGCACAGGGGTGCCACAATCCAGCGCATCCTTGTATGGCTTGTGAAGCCAGGCTGAAGAGCCACGGGATGGGCCTGTTGGAAGCGGCGCTCGCCGCGATGTCTCATCGAGTGGTCGCCACTGTCCCAGTTGATCACCAAGACTGGGCGGCCACCGACGTCAATGGCGTCGATCTGAAGCGGGCGGGGTTAGCTCGCGCGGTTGAACGACCCCGGGACACATCGCTTGGCGCCAAGTCGTGATCATGGTCGTGTATTCGGGAACATCCTTGTCGGATCGTGCGCCAGTCCGCGGCCGGCCGCAACGTGCAGCTCCTCCTCGGCGCCGGTCTGCGCGGGGCCCTGACCACTTACGCCGTTTTCATGCGAGACGCTGCACCAGGTTCTACGCCGCCGCCAGCGTCACCACCTCCGTCGGCGCCGGTCTCGACGCGGTCGTCCTCACTCCCGCCCGCGGACTCTTCCCGCGACATTCGTGCCCAACGGCCCTGATGACGTGCTGATGTACGCAGCCGACCCTGCTCGAAGGGTGGCTGCTGTGCGGGCTTTCAGAAGGCGAACGTCCGCAACAGGGCTTCCAGTATGTCGCAGGTCACATCAAAGTCGTCTCGGGATTCGAGACGCCCCGCTGCGCGAAGGGCGAAGTGGGGCGCGGCGTGCCCTCCAGCCAGGCTATTCGCGCGAGTTGGGGCACGTGGAGGGCACGGAAGGGCCGGAGAGGTCTAGACAACGAAGAAGGCCCAGGTCGCTGACCTGGGCCTTCTTGCGAGAGCGGATGACGGGAATCGAACCCGCGCTATAAGCTTGGGAAGCTCATGTTCTACCATTAAACTACATCCGCATTGTGAGCCAGTTGCCTGGATCCCTAGCGTTGCTCACTCTACCTCATGATCGACCCCCGGTGAATTTGCCGCGGGGTCGTTGTCGTGTGTGGGGTACACCGGGGCGTGTGCGGGCGGGAGTTGGGGCGTACCGTGTGGGTGCGGAGCGGCGGCTGGAGTGGGTGCCGATCATCCCCTAATGTGGCGATTCGTCGCAGTACGGCTCGTTGGGGAAAGGGACTCGATGGAGCACACCGTCGTCCGTTGTGCCGAAGGGCACGTTTTCAGTACCGCCTCCTTCCCGCTGCAGCACCTCGGTGCCGGCCGGATCGGCCCCGGGCGGTTGCTGCGGTGTCCGCGGTGCGCGCGGTTGCGGCATGCCGTGCCCGTGGGCGGCGCGAAGCGGTAGTCGCCGGGCGGGCGCGCGGGTGTCGCTCTCGATTGGGGGTGGCCCGCGCGCTCTGCGTATCCTCGGGACGTGCTTCTCTCTGACAAAGACATCCGGGCCGAGATCGACAGCGGACGGGTTCGCATCGACCCGTTCGAGGAATCGATGGTGCAGCCCTCCAGCATCGATGTACGTCTCGACCGGTTCTTCCGGGTGTTCGAGAACCACCGCTACGCCCACATCGATCCGGCGATCGAGCAGCCGGACCTGACCCGGATGGTCGAGCCGGAGGGTGACGAGGCGTTCATCCTCCACCCCGGTGAGTTCGTCCTCGCCTCGACGTACGAGGTCATCTCGCTGCCCGACGACATCGCCTCCAGACTGGAGGGGAAGTCCAGCCTGGGCCGCCTCGGCCTGGTGACGCATTCGACCGCCGGGTTCATCGACCCCGGGTTCTCGGGTCACGTGACCCTGGAGCTGTCGAACCTCGCCACCCTGCCGATCAAGCTCTGGCCGGGCATGAAGATCGGGCAGCTGTGCATGTTCCGGCTCAGCTCGCCCGCCGAGTACCCGTACGGCAGCGAGCGCTACGGATCCAGGTACCAGGGGCAGCGCGGGCCGACCGCCTCGCGCTCCTTCCAGAACTTCCACCGCACCCAGGTGAGGCACGAGGCATGAGCGACGTACGCGAGAACCTGACCTACGACGGTTTCGGGCGGGCCGTGCGCGAGCTGGCGCAGACGATCGCCGACGACGGCTACGAGCCCGACATCATCCTGAGCATCGCCCGCGGCGGCGTGTTCGTCGCCGGCGGCCTGGCGTACGCGCTCGACTGCAAGAACATCCACCTCGTGAACGTGGAGTTCTACACCGGCGTCGGCACCACGCTGGAGATGCCGGTCATGCTGGCGCCCGTGCCCGAGGCGATCGACTTCACCGACAAGAAGGTCCTCATCGCCGATGACGTGGCCGACACCGGCAAGACGCTGAAGCTCGTCCACGACTTCTGCCTGGGCCACGTCGCCGAGGTGCGCTCCGCCGTCGTCTACGAGAAGTCCCACTCCCTCGTGAAGTGCGAGTACGTGTGGAAGAAGACCGACGAGTGGATCAACTTCCCCTGGTCGGTCGAGCCGCCCGTCGTCAAGCGTGAGGGCCAGGTCCTCGACGCCTAGCCGTCGGCCGCCGGACATCACGCAGAGGGCCCGCCGCGCGAACAGTGCGCGGCGGGCCCTCTCGTGTGCGGGGTCGAGCTAGATCGTGCCCAGCTTGATGATCGACAGCAGGGCGACCAGCTGGATCGCGGACGCGCCCAGGGCCTTCGGCCACGGCAGGTCGTGCGACTTGCTGATCAGTGACGTGAACAGCGCTCCGGCCGCCACCCACGTCGCCCAGCCCAGCACCTGTACGACCATGTTGTCGCCGCCGAGGAACACGGCGAACAGCAGGCGCGGCGCGTCCGTGATGGACATGACCAGCATCGACAGGCCCACCGTCGGCTGCCACGCGCCGTCGCCGCCCAGCTGGCGGGCCAGGGTGTGCGTGACCGCGCCCAGGATCAGGCCGCAGATGACGAAGGCCACGCCGGCGGACAGGACGATCGGGATGGCCTTCGGCACGGTCGCCTTGATGACGTCCTCGCGGGCGTCGTCGAGGCCGAAGACCGCGAGCAGCCCGTAGAGGAAGGTCACGATCAGCGCGGGGCCCCAGACCGCGTAGTCGCGCATCTGCAGGAAGGTCTGCCCCGGTCGCGTCACGATGCCGCGGAGCAGTTCCTTCCACGGCAGCCGCGGCCCGGACGGCACCGCCGAGGCCGCGCCCGCCTGGTAGGTCGCGCCCTGGCCGTACGGGTCCTCGCCGACGGCGAAGACCTGGGTGTGCCCCGGGTTGTCGTTGTAGCCCCCGCCCCCGCCGCCGTGGCCCCCGCCGCCGTGGCCGTACGGGGGCTGCTGCGCGTGCGGCTGCTGCTGCCCGTACGGGTCGAAGTACTCCGGCTCGCCGTGACCTCCCGCGCCCGGCTGCGGCCACTGCTGCTGCGGTGGCGGGCCGCCGACGGGAGGGTAGGGCGGCCGGCCGTACGGCGGCGGTTGCTGCTGACCGTACGACTGCTGCTGCTGCGGGGGTTGTTGCGGAGAGCGGTCGTTGTCCCTGCCGCGTCCGATCCTGAATCCAGCCACGTGATCGAACGTACCTGGTCCGGCGGGCACGCGTGGACGGGCAGCCGGAACAGCCACCCTTTGCGGCTGACCTGTGACATCCCTTAGGGGATCCCGGAGGAGCTGTCCCCACCCCGTGCCCGATCTTGCGGCATACCCGATTTACGGGTCTGTGTTGTGTTCTGGGGCTCTTTGTTACGTTCCCGATGGGATACGCACATATCGGGTCCGTAGCTTCGTACTCGTCGTCGCCACGCAGGGCGAACGACCACGAACGACCACGAAGAGCACGAGCACGAACGAGCACGAACGAGCACGAGTACACGAGACACGGAAGAGCCCCACATGCGCATCACTCGCCGAACCAGCCTCCGCAGCGCCGCCGTCGTCGTCGGCGCGGCCACCGTCCTGGCCCTCCCGGTCGGGTCCGCCTTCGCGGACTCTCCGGCCGTACCGGGGCCGGAGGTGTTGCCGGCCGTCCAACCGGCCGCGAGCGTCCGTGCGTACGTCACCACCGTGAAGCTGGCGGACGGGTCCGTCGCCAAGGTCTACAAGGTGGGCAAGAGCCACTTCGAGGCGGACGTCCTCGCCGGTTCCACGAAGCTGGACACGCTGGTCGGCAAGGACGGGGCGGCGTCGTACGGGCAGAGCAACGGCCTGCGCGTCGTGCTCCGGCCGAACGGCACCGTCACCTCCTGGATGGTCGGCGCGCCGAAGCCGCAGACCGGGAAGGAGAGCTCCGTGCGGATCGCCATGCCCGACGGGCGGACCGCCAGGCTCGTGGACGGCCCCTACGGCAAGCGCGTCGAGATCTCCACGCCGAAGGGCCGCGCCGCGCTCGCCACGATCGACCTGCGACGTCCGAGCGTCCACCACGACGGCTGGACGTACGGGCTCGTCCGGGACGGCCAGCGCGAGAAGTTCGTCGTCGACGGCAGGGGCGGCGGGAAGAGCTGGGTGTACGACTTCAGCGGCAGGCTGATCGAGAAGCACACGGCCGGCCTGGTCGGGCAGGGGCAGGGCACCGGGAAGGGCGCGAAGACGGTCGCCTCGGGCGGCGGCACGGCCGCGGCGGACGCGGCCGGGCTGGGCTTCGCCGTGCTGCGGGGTCAGGGCTGAGCCCTTCCCGCCCCCCCCTCCGCACGACGGAACGGCCGGTCCCCCGGGGTGGGGGACCGGCCGTTCCGGTTCGTGCGTGCCCAGCCGTGCCCGGCTGGCTGGGTCGGCCCTTGCGGGTGCCCTGCGCGGGGCCCGCCGGGCCCTGCTGGGGCCCTGCCGGGGTCCTACTTGGCCTCGGCCTCGGGCTTGGCCTTCTTCTCGGCCTCCGCCTTCGGCTCGGCGTCAGCGTCAGCCTTCGCCTCGGCCACCGGCTCGGCGTCGGCCTCGGGCTTTGCCTCTGCCTCGGGCTTCGGCTCTGCCTCGGCGTCGGCCTTCGGCTCGGTGTCGGCCTCGGGCTTCGCGTCGGCCGCCGACTCGGCGTCGGCTTCCGGCTTTGCCTCTGCCGCGGGCTTCGCCTCAGCCTCGGCGCCCGCCTCCGGTTCGGCAGGAGCCGCAGCCGCAGCCGCAGCCGCAGCCTCCGCTTCGGCGTCGGCCTTCGCCTTCGCCTCGGCTTCCGCCTCCGCCTTCGCCTTCGCTTCGGCTTCCGCCTTGGCCTTCGCTTCGGCCTCCGCCTTCGCCTTGGCTTCCGCCTCCGCCGCGGCCTTCGCGGCAGCGGCCTCCGCGGCCTCCGCCTCGGCCTGCGCCGCGAGCTCGGCCAGTTCGGCCTCCGTCGGGCCCGGGGCCTTCACCGAGTCGAGCAGCAGCTGCGCCACGTCGACCACCTGGACGTGTTCCTTCGCCTGGCCGTCGTTCTTCTTGCCGTTCACCGAGTCGGTGAGCATCACGAGGCAGAAGGGGCAGGCGGTGGAGACGATGTCCGGGTTCAGGGACAGGGCCTCGTCGACGCGCTCGTTGTTGATGCGCTTGCCGATCCGCTCCTCCATCCACATCCGCGCGCCACCGGCGCCACAGCAGAAGCCCCGCTCCTTGTGGCGGTGCATCTCCTGCTGACGCAGACCCGGCACGGCCGACATGATCTCGCGCGGCGGCGTGTAGACCTTGTTGTGCCGGCCCAGGTAGCACGGGTCGTGGTACGTGATCAGACCGTCGACCGGCGTGACCGGCGTGAGGCGGCCCTCGTCGATCAGGTGCTGCAGCAGCTGCGTGTGGTGGATGACCTCGTACTCGCCGCCCAGCTGCGGGTACTCGTTCGCGATGGTGTTGAAGCAGTGCGGGCAGGTCGAGACGATCCGCTTCGCCGACTTCGGCTTCTTCGTCGAGGGGTCCTCGTCGTCCTCGCCGAACGCCATGTTCAGCATGGCCACGTTCTCCTGGCCCAGCTGCTGGAACAGCGGCTCGTTGCCCAGGCGGCGCGGCGAGTCACCGGTGCACTTCTCGTCGCCGCCCATGATCGCGAACTTGACGCCCGCGATGTTCAGCAGCTCCGCGAAGGCCTTCGTGGTCTTCTTGGCCCGGTCCTCCAGGGCGCCGGCGCAGCCGACCCAGTAGAGGTAGTCGAACTCGGAGAGGTCCTCCGCGTCCTTCCCGATGATCGGGACCTCGAAGTCCACCTCCTTGGTCCACTCGACGCGCTGCTTCTTCGCCAGGCCCCAGGGGTTGCCCTTCTTCTCCAGGTTCTTGAGCATCGTGCCCGCCTCCGACGGGAACGCGCTCTCGATCATCACCTGGTAGCGGCGCATGTCGACGATGTGGTCGATGTGCTCGATGTCGACCGGGCACTGCTCCACGCACGCACCGCAGGTGGTGCAGGACCACAGCACGTCCGGGTCGATGACGCCGTTCTCCTCGGCGGTGCCGATCAGCGGGCGCTCGGCCTCCGCGAGAGCGGCGGCCGGGACACCGGCGAGCTGCTCCGCCGTGGCCTTCTCGTTGCCCTCCATGTCCTTGCCGCCGCCGGCCAGCAGGTACGGGGCCTTGGCGTGCGCGTGGTCGCGCAGCGACATGATGAGCAGCTTGGGGGACAGCGGCTTGCCCGTGTTCCATGCCGGGCACTGCGACTGGCAGCGACCGCACTCCGTACACGTGGAGAAGTCGAGGATGCCCTTCCAGGAGAACTGCTCGACCTGGGAGACACCGAAGGAGTCGTCCTCGCCCGGGTCCTCGAAGTCGATCTCCTTGCCGCCCGAGGTCATCGGCTGCAGGGCGCCGAGGGCCGTGGAGCCGTCCGCGTTCCGCTTGAACCAGATGTTCGGGAAGCCGAGGAAGCGGTGCCAGGCGACACCCATGTTGGTGTTGAGCGAGACCGTGATCATCCAGGTGAAGGACGTGACGATCTTGAGCGCGGCGAAGAAGTACGTCAGGTACTGGAGCGTGCTCAGGCTCAGCCCGTCGAAGGCGGCGATCAGCGGGTACGAGGCGAAGAAGCCCGGCTCCCAGCCGTCGACGCCGTGCTGGGCGCCCTCCAGCGCGCGCAGCGTCATGATGCAGACGCCGACGATCAGGATGACGGCCTCGACGAAGTACGCCTGGCCCGTCTTGGAGCCCGCGAAGCGGGACTTGCGGCCCGCCGCGCTCGGCCGGCTCAGCTGCCGGATCACGATGAGGGTGACGATGCCGAGCACGGTCATCAGGCCGAGGAACTCGGTGAAGATCTCGTACGGCAGCCAGTCACCGATGATCGGGATCAGCCAGTCGGCCTGGAAGAGCTGGCCGAAGGCGTTGACGATCGTCAGCAGCAGCGAGAAGAAGCCCACCGCCACGAACCAGTGCGCGAAGCCGACGATTCCCCAGCGGTTCATACGGGTGTGGCCGAGGAACTCCTTGACCAGGGTGATGGTGCGCTGCGTGGGATCGCCGGTGCGCGTGCCCGCGGGCACAGGCTGGCCGAGTCGCACGAAGCGGTAGATCTGCACGATGGCACGGCCGAACAGTGCGACGGCCACCACCGTGATGACCAGCGACACGATGATCGCGGCGAGTTGCATGGAAGGGCTCCTCGGGCGGCACTTACTAAGCGGTAACTTATGAAGTCAAGGCTTGAGGTTACCCATTCCCGACGCCGCAATGTAGCCGAGCGTGCGGTGATCTGTGTCGCTCAGGCGACCCTTTGCCGGTACGCCGCACGCGGGGTCTGCGCCAGGATCGCGAGGTCCATCCCGAGCCAGTGGTTCTCCACATAATGCCGGTCGAGCAGGGCCATCTCCTCCCAGGGGAGGTCCGAACGCGCGCTGACCTGCCACAATCCGGTCATTCCGGGGCGTACGAGGAGCCGCTCGGGGTGGTCGGTGCGGGCCTGCGGGCGCGGCCCGACGAGCGACATCTCGCCGCGGATCACGTTCAGCAGCTGCGGGAGGCCGTCGAGGGCGCACCGGTCCAGGGCCGCACCGATCAGGCCGCCGCCGGTGCCGCCGCCGGTGCCGCCGCCGGTGTCAGTGCTGTCGCCGTCGCCGTCGCCGTCGCCGTCGCCGACTCCGGTGCGCAGGCGCCACGTGCGGAACGGCCTGCCGCCCAGCCCCACCGCGGCTTCCCGTACGAAGGGGCGGCCGCCCCGGGTCACGTACAGCAGGGCGGTGACGGCCGCGAGCGGCAGGCCGAGCACCGTGAGCAGTGCCACTGCCCCGACGAGGTCGAGCACCCGCTTCGCCGGCGGGGCGGTGGGGACCCGTACGCGCGGAGCGGTGAGTGTGAGGGGCATGCCAGCACGCTGCCGCATGCCCGTGGCGGTCTTGTGGTGGCGCGCGGCCGCGGTGACCCGTTCGGCCGCAGTGCCGCGGGAGGCCGGGCCGGGCCCGAGCCCCCAGGGTTGCGCGTAAGCAGCGGCTAAAGGTTGAGTCGACCCGACTCAGTTCTGTTGACGCGAGCGCGGCGATGCGGCATGGTTGAGTCTGTTCCACTCAAGTCAGCTGGAGGAATCGAAATGGCACGTGCGGTCGGCATCGACCTGGGCACCACTAACTCCGTCGTCAGCGTTCTGGAAGGCGGCGAGCCCACCGTCATCACCAACGCCGAGGGCGCCAGGACCACGCCGTCCGTCGTCGCCTTCGCCAAGAACGGCGAGGTCCTCGTCGGCGAGGTGGCCAAGCGCCAGGCGGTCACGAACGTGGACCGGACCATCCGCTCCGTCAAGCGCCACATGGGCACTGACTGGAAGATCAACCTGGATGGCAAGGACTTCAACCCGCAGCAGATGAGCGCCTTCATCCTGCAGAAGCTGAAGCGCGACGCCGAGGCCTACCTGGGTGAGAAGGTCACGGACGCGGTCATCACCGTCCCGGCCTACTTCAACGACTCCGAGCGTCAGGCGACGAAGGAGGCCGGCGAGATCGCGGGCCTGAACGTCCTGCGCATTGTCAACGAGCCGACGGCCGCCGCCCTGGCCTACGGCCTGGACAAGGACGACCAGACCATTCTCGTCTTCGACCTCGGTGGCGGCACCTTCGACGTGTCGCTCCTGGAGATCGGCGACGGCGTCGTCGAGGTGAAGGCCACCAACGGTGACAACCACCTCGGTGGTGACGACTGGGACCAGCGCGTCGTCGACTACCTGGTGAAGCAGTTCGCCAACGGCCACGGCGTGGACCTCTCCAAGGACAAGATGGCGCTCCAGCGCCTGCGCGAGGCCGCCGAGAAGGCGAAGATCGAGCTGTCCTCCTCCACGGAGACCACGATCAACCTGCCCTACATCACGGCTTCCGCCGAGGGCCCGCTGCACCTGGACGAGAAGCTCACGCGCGCCCAGTTCCAGCAGCTGACCGCGGACCTGCTCGACCGCTGCAAGACCCCGTTCCACAACGTCATCAAGGACGCCGGCATCCAGCTGTCCGAGATCGACCACGTGGTCCTGGTCGGCGGCTCCACCCGTATGCCGGCCGTCGCCGAGCTCGTCAAGGAGCTCACCGGCGGTCAGGACGCCAACAAGGGCGTCAACCCGGACGAGGTCGTCGCCATCGGCGCCACCCTCCAGGCCGGTGTGCTCAAGGGTGAGGTCAAGGACGTCCTGCTCCTCGACGTGACCCCGCTGTCCCTCGGTATCGAGACCAAGGGCGGCATCATGACCAAGCTGATCGAGCGCAACACCACGATCCCGACGAAGCGCTCCGAGATCTTCACGACGGCCGAGGACAACCAGCCGTCCGTCCAGATCCAGGTCTACCAGGGCGAGCGCGAGATCGCGGCGTACAACAAGAAGCTCGGCATGTTCGAGCTGACCGGCCTGCCGCCGGCCCCGCGTGGCGTCCCGCAGATCGAGGTCTCCTTCGACATCGACGCGAACGGCATCATGCACGTGACCGCGAAGGACCTCGGCACGGGCAAGGAGCAGAAGATGACCGTCACCGGCGGCTCTTCGCTCGGCAAGGACGAGGTCGACCGCATGCGCCAGGAGGCGGAGCAGTACGCGGACGAGGACCTGCGCCGCAAGGAGGCGGCCGAGTCCCGCAACCAGGGCGAGCAGCTCGTCTACCAGACGGAGAAGTTCGTCAAGGACAACGAGGACAAGGTCCCGGCCGACGTCAAGACCGAGGTCGAGTCCGCCGTCGCCGAGCTGAAGGAATCGCTCAAGGGCGAGGACACGGCCGAGATCCGCACCGCGACGGAGAAGCTCGCCGCGGTCAGCCAGAAGCTCGGCCAGGCCATCTACGCCGACGCCCAGGCCGCCCAGGCCGCCGGCGGCGCGGGTGACGCGGGCCAGGCCAAGGCCGACGACGACGTCGTCGACGCCGAGATCGTCGACGACGAGAAGCCGAAGGGCGGCGCTGCCTGATGTCGGAGGAGACCCCGGGCTTCGACGAGAAGCCCGAAGTCCCCGACGCCGGTCAGAACGACGCTGAGCCGAAGGCCGCCGACTCCGCCAAGGACGAGGCGGCCCCGGCCGGGGACTCAAGCCAGGACGTGGCGCTGCTGGCGCAGCTGGACCAGGCCCGTACCGCGCTCTCCGAGCGCACCGCGGACCTCCAGCGGCTCCAGGCCGAGTACCAGAACTACCGCCGCCGGGTGGAGCGGGACCGGATCACCGTCAAGGAGATCGCGGTCGCGTCCCTCCTGACGGAGCTGCTCCCGACCCTGGACGACATCGGCCGGGCGCGGGAGCATGGCGAGCTGGTCGGCGGCTTCAAGTCGGTGGCCGAATCGCTGGAGACCGTCGCCGCCAAGATGGGCCTGCAGCAGTTCGGCAAGGAGGGCGAGCCCTTCGACCCGACGATTCACGAGGCCCTGATGCACTCGTACGCGCCGGACATCACCGAGGACACCTGCGTGGCGATCCTGCAGCCGGGGTACCGGATCGGCGAGCGTACGATCCGTCCCGCACGGGTCGCGGTGGCCGAGCCCCAGCCGGGCGCGGCCCCCAAGTCCGAGTCCGCGGAGGGCGACAAGCCGTCCGGCGAGGACACGGATGCAGCCGACAAGGGCTGACGCAGTACACGTAGAAGCACGGGAGGAGGGACACCGGGGATGAGCACGAAGGACTTCGTCGAGAAGGACTACTACAAGGTCCTCGGTGTCCCGAAGGACGCCACCGAGGCCGAGATCAAGAAGGCGTACCGGAAGCTCGCACGCGAGTTCCACCCGGACGCCAACAAGGGCGACGCCTCCGCCGAGGAGCGCTTCAAGGAGATCTCCGAGGCGAACGACATCCTCGGCGACGCCAAGAAGCGCAAGGAGTACGACGAGGCGCGCGCCCTGTTCGGCAACGGTGGCTTCCGCCCCGGGCCGGGCGGTGGCGGCTCGTTCAACTTCGACCTGGGCGACCTCTTCGGGGGCCAGCAGCAGGGCGCCGGCCAGGCCGGCGGCTTCGGCGGCGGGCTGGGTGACGTCTTCGGCGGCCTCTTCAACCGGGGCCCCGGCCCCGGCGCGGGCACCCGTACCCAGCCGCGCCGCGGCCAGGACATCGAGTCGGAGGTCACCCTCTCCTTCACGGAGGCGGTGGACGGGGCCACGGTCCCGCTCCGGATGTCCTCCCAGGCCCCCTGCAGGGCCTGCTCGGGCACCGGCGACAAGAACGGCACCCCCAGGGTGTGCCCGACCTGTGTCGGCACCGGCCAGGTCTCGCGGGGCAGCGGCGGCGGCTTCTCGCTGACCGACCCCTGCGCGGACTGCAAGGGCCGCGGCCTGATCGCGGAGACCCCCTGCGACGTCTGCAAGGGCAGCGGGCGCGCCCGCAGCTCCCGCACCATGCAGGTCCGGATCCCGGCGGGCGTCTCCGACGGCCAGCGGATCCGGCTGCGCGGCAAGGGTGCGCCGGGCGAGCGCGGTGGTCCCGGCGGTGACCTCTACGTGGTCGTGCACGTCGGTTCCCATCCGGTGTTCGGCCGCAAGGACGACAACCTGACGGTGACCGTGCCCGTGACGTTCGCGGAGGCGGCGCTGGGGGCCGAGATCAAGGTCCCGACCCTGAACGGCCCCTCGGTGACGCTGAAGCTGCCCCCGGGCACCCCGGGCGGACGCACCATGCGGGCCCGCGGCAAGGGCGCGGTCCGCAAGGACGGCACCCGCGGCGACCTGCTGGTCACGGTGGAGGTCGCGGTCCCGACCGAACTGTCCGACAAGGCCCGCGAGGCCCTGGAGATGTACCGCGAGGCGACCGGGTCCGAGGACCCGCGCTCCGCGCTGTTCGAGTCCGCGAAGGGAGCATGACATGGACGGCCGCCGACGACAGTCTTCCCGTCTGGGAAGCGGTTACCAACTCACCGACGAGACCCCGGTCTACGTGATCTCGGTGGCCGCCCAGCTCTCCGGTCTGCATCCACAGACCCTCCGCCAGTACGACCGCCTCGGCCTGGTCTCCCCGGACCGTACGGCCGGCCGCGGCCGGCGCTACTCGGCCCGTGACATCGAACTGCTCCGTACGGTGCAGGCGCTGTCGCAGGACGAGGGCATCAACCTGGCGGGCATCAAGCGCATCATCGAACTGGAGAACCAGGTCGCCGCGCTCCAGCAGCGCGTGGCCGAGCTCTCGGCCGCTGTGGACGGCGCCGCGGCGGTCCTCCAGCAGCGCGAGGCCCAGGTCCACGCCTCGTACCGCCGCGACCTGGTCCCGTACAGCCCCCCGCAGCCGGGCAGCGCCCTGGTGGTCTGGCGCCCGACCCCGAAGCGCCCGCTGGACTGACCGGCGGGAACAGCAGACACGGGGAAGGCCCCGCCCGGAGTGATCCGGGCGGGGCCTTCCCGTGCCCGCGACCGCTCTTTCGAATCGGGGCCCGCGCAGGGCCGCCGACGGGGTTTCAGAGCCCTTCCCGGTCCGGGTCGTGGTCCTCGTGGTCCGGGTGGCCCTCGCAGTCCTGTTCGGGGTCCGAGGGGCGGCCCAGGATGCCCGACCGGGCGATGAGGTAGCCGAGCTGGGCGCGGCTGCCGCTGCCGAGGGTGGTGGCGAGCTTGGCGATGTGCGCCCGGCAGGTGCGCACGTTCATGCCGAGGCGGCGCGCGATGGCCTCGTCGACGTGGCCCTCGATCAGGAGCTGGGCGATGGTCCGCTGCACGCCCGATATGCCGCCGGGGGTGCTGCGGTACGTCACCTCCTCCTGGAGGGGCACGGCGCGGTGCCACAGCTGCTCGAACACCTTGATGAGGTAGTCGACCAGGCCCGGGTGGCGCAGCTCCAGGGCGACCCGGCGGTCGTCGCTCACCGGGATGAAGGCCACGGTACGGTCGAAGATGATCAGGCGCTCGATCAGCTCCTCCAGGGTGCGGATCTCCACCTTGCCCGTCGAGATCCGCTCCACGTAGGCGAGCGTGCCCTGGCTGTGCCGTGCGGTGTGCTGGTACAGGGTCCGTATGCTGACACCGCGGTCGATCAGCGGCTGGTCGCGTTCCAGGGCCTGGGTGAGGGCCAGGGAGGGCCGGGCGCCGCCCGGCTGGACCGTCAGCACCTCGGTATGGCATTCGGCCGTCGCGAGGTTCAGGGCGGCGTTGATCTGTTCGAAGCCCTCCAGCACCGTGATGGCGTGGGTGTTGGCCGGGCTCTGTGCGCTGATGGCCAGGAAAGGCTCGAAAGTGTCGGTGAGATCTACAGCGCTGCGCCGGCGGTCCTGGATCTCGCGTTCAATCGGATGGAGCCGTTGAGCCAAAGCTACGGACGGGGGAACCGGGCGGAGCTGGTTCGCGTCATCCGGGTCGGGCTGCAGAAGAGCGAATTCAAGCAGGCAGGGGGCGTTCTGGATCTCGCCCCGGGCTATCCGGCCGGTGCTCAGCGCGGTCGCGTAGAGCCGCGTCCCCTCGGCGCACATGGACGTCACAGGGTGGGGATGTGTCGCTTTTGTCTCGATCCGCGTCAAATCTCCACCCCCCAGGGTCCTGAACATGCAAGAACATGATGCATCGTCCCTGTGGCATTGACGTGCCTGAATGAGCCATCGTCTGTCACGCGGGGGAGAGGATTCCATCAAGTGAGGACGAAGCCGACCATGTACAAGAGAATGCTTCGCTCGGTGCTTGCCATAGTTTTCTCCGCCGTTGCGGTTTTTGGGGCAGTCAGCGCCGTCGAAAGTGACGCGGGGAGCGCTAGGGACGGTCAGGGCACGAGCCTGACGAGCACGGACGACACCGGCTGGACCACCGCGCCCGCGGGTAAGTACGCGGACACCGGCTGGACCAGTGCCCAGCTGGGCGGCAGCGGCGATACGGGTTGGACCGAGGCGCCTGTGGCGGTGTCCGCGTGACCCCCGACGACCGCGGCTTCCGCCGCGAGATGGCCTCCGCCTACCGTTCGGGCTGGCAGTTCATCGACCTCGCCACGGCCATCCCCCACCCTGGCGATTCGGTGATGGTCACCCTGTTCGGTCAACCGATCGTCGTCGTGCGCGAGGAGGACGAGGACGTACGTGCCTACCGGTGCCTGCGCCGCCCGCGGGGCGCGCCGCAGCCCGTCCGCTGCGAGGTGCGCTACGGAATGGTCTTCGTCAATCTCGATCAGCGCGACCACCAGCTCTTCGAACCCGATATCACCACCGCCACCCCCCGCAGTGCCTGAAGCGATTCCCCCGTCGTTCCAGATCGCTCAGGCGCTACCCCCACACAACGGCGCCATCGTGGACCTGACCACGATGGCGCCGTTGTGATGTCCGCGTCCAGTGCCTGAACCGGACAAGATGAAGAATCAACGGCTTACGCGCGCCCCATGGCCCGGTCCAGGGTGATCTCCATGACGACCCGGTCGGGATTGGGCGACGGCGTGCGCCCGTAGCGCTCCGCGTAGCGCGCCACCGCGTCGGCGACCGACGCCTCGTCCGTGCGGATCACCGCACGGCCCTCCAGCGTGGCCCAGCGGCGCCCCGCCGTCTGGCAGACCGCCACCCGCGCGCCCTCCGGCTGCGCCTCCTGCGCCGCCAGGACGTTGCGCACCTTCTTGCTGTGCCGGTTGCTGATCACCCGCGCCAGGCCGGCCTCCGGGTCGTACGTCACCCCCACCGGCACCACGTGGGGCGTGCCGTCGGGGCGCGGGGTGGTCAGGGTGCAGACGTGCCGCTCCTGCCAGAAGGCGAGGTACTCGGGCGTCGGGTTGAGTACGTCATGGGACATGGCCCGAAGGGTACGGGGCAACGGTGTCCCCACTTGCCTTGAGTGGAATAGACTCAACTTTGCATACGCTGACTCTGTCAGTGTTGTTGTGGGACTACCCCTCGGGGAGAGGAGAAGACGCAGTGGACGCCGAACTGACCAACAAGAGCCGGGACGCGCTGAACGCGGCCACCAGCAGGGCCGTCAAGGACGGTCATGCGGATCTGACCCCCGCGCACCTGCTGCTGGCCCTGCTCGCCGGCGAGGACAACGAGAACGTCATCGACCTGCTGGTCGCCACCGACGCCGACCAGGCCGCCGTCCGGGCCGGAGCCGAGCGGCTGCTCGCCGCCCTGCCCAGCGTCACCGGTTCCACCGTCGCGCCGCCGCAGCCCACCCGCGACCTGCTCGCCGTACTCGCCGAGGCGGACGCGGAGGCCGGCAAGCTCGGCGACGACTACCTCTCCACCGAACACCTCCTCATCGCCGTCGCCGCCAAGGGCGGCGCGGCCGGCGAGGTCCTTTCCAACCAGGGCGCGACGGCGAAGAAGCTGCTGGACGCCTTCCAGAACGCACGAGGAGGACGGCGGGTGACCACCCCCGATCCCGAGGGCCAGTACAAGGCCCTGGAGAAGTTCGGCACCGACTTCACGGCGGCCGCGCGTGAGGGCAAGCTCGACCCGGTCATCGGCCGCGACCACGAGATCCGCCGCGTCGTACAGGTGCTCTCGCGCCGCACGAAGAACAACCCCGTGCTCATCGGTGAGCCCGGCGTCGGCAAGACCGCCGTCGTCGAGGGCCTGGCCCAGCGCATCGTCAAGGGCGACGTCCCCGAGTCCCTGAAGAACAAGCGCCTCGTCTCCCTGGACCTCGGCGCGATGGTCGCCGGCGCCAAGTACCGCGGCGAGTTCGAGGAGCGGCTGAAGACCGTCCTGGCCGAGATCAAGTCGAGCGAAGGCCAGATCATCACCTTCATCGACGAGCTGCACACGGTCGTCGGCGCGGGCGCCGGCGGCGACTCGGCCATGGACGCGGGCAACATGCTCAAGCCCATGCTGGCCCGCGGCGAGCTGCGGATGGTCGGTGCGACCACCCTCGACGAGTACCGCGAGCGGATCGAGAAGGACCCGGCGCTGGAGCGGCGCTTCCAGCAGGTGCTGGTCGCCGAACCGTCCGTCGAGGACACGATCGCGATCCTGCGCGGGCTCAAGGGCCGCTACGAGGCCCACCACAAGGTCGTCATCAACGACAGCGCGCTGGTGGCCGCCGCGACCCTCTCCGACCGGTACATCACCTCCCGCTTCCTCCCCGACAAGGCCATCGACCTCGTCGACGAGGCCGCGTCCCGGCTGCGCATGGAGATCGACTCCTCCCCGCTGGAGATCGACGAGCTCCAGCGCTCCGTGGACCGGCTGCGGATGGAGGAGCTGGCCCTGAAGAACGAGTCCGACCCGGCCTCGATCGAGCGCCTGGAGAAGATCCGCAAGGACCTCGCGGACCGGGAGGAGGAGCTGCGCGGGCTGACCGCCCGCTGGGAGAAGGAGAAGCAGTCCCTCAACCGGGTCGGTGAGCTCAAGGAGCGCCTCGACGACCTGCGCGGCCAGGCCGAGCGCGCCCAGCGCGACGGCGACTTCGACACCGCGTCCAAGCTGCTCTACGGGGAGATCCCGACCCTGGAGCGCGAGCTGGCGGAGGCCACCGAGGAGGAGGCGGAGGCCTCCAAGACCGGCCACTCCAAGGACTCGATGGTCAAGGACGAGGTCGGCCCCGACGACATCGCCGACGTGGTGGGCGCCTGGACCGGCATCCCGGCCGGCCGCCTGCTGGAGGGCGAGACCCAGAAGCTGCTGCGCATGGAGGACGAGCTGGGCCGCCGTCTGATCGGCCAGGGCGAGGCCGTCCGGGCCGTCTCCGACGCCGTGCGCCGCACCCGGGCCGGCATCGCCGACCCGGACCGCCCGACCGGCTCGTTCCTCTTCCTCGGCCCGACGGGCGTGGGCAAGACGGAGCTGGCCAAGGCGCTCGCGGACTTCCTCTTCGACGACGAGCGGGCCATGGTCCGCATCGACATGTCGGAGTACGGCGAGAAGCACAGCGTGGCCCGTCTCGTCGGCGCCCCGCCCGGCTACGTCGGCTACGAGGAGGGCGGCCAGCTCACCGAGGCGGTGCGCCGCCGCCCGTACAGCGTGGTGCTCCTGGACGAGGTGGAGAAGGCCCACCCCGAGGTCTTCGACGTCCTGCTGCAGGTCCTGGACGACGGCCGGCTCACGGACGGCCAGGGCCGGACCGTGGACTTCCGCAACACCATCCTGATCCTCACCTCGAACCTGGGCAGCCAGTTCCTGATGGACCCGGCCGTCCCGGCCGACCAGAAGAAGCAGCAGGTACTGGACGTGGTGCGGGCCTCCTTCAAGCCGGAGTTCCTCAACCGGCTGGACGACCTGGTGGTCTTCTCCGCGCTGAGCGGGGAGGAGCTGGCGCACATCGCCGAGCTGCAGATCGGCCGGCTCGCGAAGCGCCTGGCCGACCGCAGGCTGACCCTGGACGTCACGCCCGAGGCCCTGGCCTGGCTGGCCGAGAAGGGCAACGACCCGGCGTACGGCGCCCGGCCGCTGCGCCGCCTGATCCAGACGGCGATCGGCGACCGCCTGGCGAAGGAGATCCTCTCCGGCGAGGTCCGGGACGGCGACACCGTACGGGTCGACGTGGCGGGCGAGGACCTGCTGGTCGGCAAGGCCCTCTGAGCCGGGGCGGCCGCTCCGGGACGCCGCCGGTCCGGGGCGCCGGCACCGGCAGCGCTGCCGGCACCGGAACCGCCGGCCGCCTCAGGACGCGTCGAAGCGGACCTTCGCGGTCGTGCCCACCTCCGGGGTGATCCGCATGCGCAGCCCGGCCGCCCGGCCGGGCTGCGGCGCGTCGTGGGCGAGGGCGAAGCACCCCTCGCTCTCCGGGTCGTAGTTCTCCGGATGGGGTCCGGGGCAGCCGACCTGCTCCGGTGCCTTCGGGAAGGACGCGACCCACGCCTCGACATCGGCGTGCTCCATGCGGAACGTGCCCAGGACCGTCGTGCGGCCGTCGGCCGCCCCGGTCCGGTCGCACTTCGCGTCCCGCATGCCCGCCGGCGGGGCCATCCGGGCGAACTCCATGACCCGCGCGCAGTCGGCCGTCCCTCGGGGACCGCCCTCCTCGCCCGGATCCTCCGCAGCCTGCCACAGCACGGCGGCGCACACGGCTGCGCCCACGGCGAGGCCGACGGCCAGCGGCAGCCCGAGGGCCGACCCGAACGCACCGCGCAGGGCCATGCGCCCCCCTTACCTGGTTCTTACTCGGTTCTTACTCGTTCTGCCCGGAGCGGATCGTAGCCGCCGGGGCTGGACATGAGGTGGGCGCGATGGGGGAGGATGCAGGTATCCGCACGAAGGGAAAACACGGTGAGCATCGACCCGGCCTCGATTCCGAACTTCGGAGGGCAGCAGCCCGATCCGCAGGCCACAGGACCGGCGGGCCCCGTCGTCCCCGACCAGGATCTGGTCAAGCAGCTGCTGGAGCAGATGGAGCTCAAGTACGTCGTCGACGACGAGGGTGACCTCGCGGCGCCGTGGGAGGAGTTCCGCACGTACTTCATGTTCCGCGGCGAGGACGAGCAGCAGGTCTTCTCGGTGCGGACCTT
This sequence comes from Streptomyces sp. NC-S4, assembly GCF_054353315.1. Lineage (NCBI taxonomy): Bacteria > Bacillati > Actinomycetota > Actinomycetes > Kitasatosporales > Streptomycetaceae > Streptomyces > Streptomyces sp. NC-S4. The sequence continues at coordinate 4,673,068 of NZ_CM135937.1, forward strand.
CTACGACCGTCCGCACAAGATCGACGAGAAGCCGCAGCTTCTCGAGTCGATCGACGACTGGAACCGCCGCACCCTGTGGCCGAAGGTCTACAGCCACACCCACGACGACGGCTCGGTCCGCCTGATCGGTGAGGCGCAGATGCTGATCGGCACCGGCGTCAACCTGGAGCACTTCGTGTCCTCCACGGTCAGCTGGGTCCGCGCGTCCATCGAGTTCGACAAGTGGCTCGTCGAGCAGCTCGGCCTGGAGCAGGACATCGACTCCACCGACGGCGACGACGACAGCAACGGCGACACCGACAGCTAGCCGTTACAGCGGCACGCGGGCGATCAGCAGCAGGTACAGCCCGTAGCCGTATCCGAGCCCGGCCACCACCGCGGTCACCACGACCGCGGTGCGCGGCCGGGCTTTCGCCATGACGGCGGCCAGCGGCAGGAGCAGCGGGAAGGCCGGCAGCAGGAAGCGCGGCTTGGACTCGAAGAAGCCGGCCCCGCCGAAGCCGATGACCAGCAGGACCGCGGTGTACGCGAGCAGCGGCAGCGGGGTGCGGTCCAGTACCAGCAGCACCGCCAGCAGCCCGGCCGCGGCCAGCAGGACCACCGTCACGGTGGTGGCGAGCGGCACGTTCCCGCCGGTCAGCACCCGCTCGGCGGAGCGCAGCGCCCCGACGCCGAAATCGAAGCGGGAGCCCCAGCCGCGCTGCACGGCGAAGTAGCCGCCGAAGGGGTCGCTCACCTTCGCCCCGACGGCCAGGACGTACGCCGTCCAGCCCGCCGGGGCCACCAGCCCGGCCAGCCACACCTCGGGTGCCCGGGATCTCCGTACGACGATCGCGTACAGGGCCATGGCCGAGACGGCGGCCGCGACGGCCAGCCCGGTGGGCCGGGTCAGCCCGGCCAGTACGGCGAGGCCGGCGGCCCACAGCCAGCGGCCGCGCAGCAGGGCGTACAGCGCCCAGGCGGCGAAGGCGGCCAGCAGGGCCTCGGTGTAGGCGAGGGTGAGCACCACGGCGTGCGGCAGCGCCGCCCACAGCCCCACGAGCAGCAGCCCGGCACGCGGGCCGGCCACCCGTTCTCCGACCCGGTAGATCCCGAGGGCGGCCACGGCGGCGGAGACCCACGCGACGAGGAGCGCGGCGGGGACCATCCCGCCGGGCACTATCCCGGAGACGACCCGTATCAGGGTGGGGTAGAGCGGGAAGAAGGCGTAGTCGCTCTGGACGGGCCCGGTCCCGGTGGTGGCCTCGGGCCACATCAGGGTCCGCCCGTAGCCGTGGGCGGCGATCCGCAGGTACCAGTCCGAGTCCCATGACCTGCCGAGCACCTTCAGCGGATCCCGTCCGGCCCACCAGGCCCCGAGGCCGAGCACCAGCACCCCGGCCCCGCGCACGGCGGCGAACACCCCGAGCGCGATCACGGTGGTCGGCGCGGCCGACCGCACGGCCCGGACCGCGCGCATCTCCAGCGGCGACGCGGACACGGCCGCTCTGCCCGTTGCCATGGGTCCCGACTTTCCAGCTCGCGGTGGTTCCGCTCACCGGGCGGTGAGGGCTTCGGGCACGTGCACGACGCACAGCTTCACACCGCCCCCACAACCCCGCAAGGACGCGTGGTGACCGCTGTCGGAACGGCCGGTCCGAAAGGGAGCCCTAGAGCCGCCGCAGCCGCTCGGCGGCCTCGCGCAGAACGTCCTCGCGTTTGCAGAAGGCCCAGCGGACCTGGGTGCGGCCCGCGGCCTTGTCGTCGTAGAAGACCTGGTTGGGGATGGCGACCACGCCGCAGCGCTCCGGGAGGGCGCGGCAGAAGGCGAGGCCGTCCTTCTCGCCGAGCGGGGTGATGTCGGTGGTGATGAAGTACGTGCCCTGCGGGCGGAAGACCTCGAAGCCGGCCGCCGTGAGGCCGTCGGCGAGGATGTCGCGCTTGGCGGCCAGGTCGGCGCGGAAGGCGTCGTAGTAGCTGTCGGGCAGGGCGAGGGCCTCGGCGATCGCGTACTGGAAGGGCCCCGAGGAGACATAGGTGAGGAACTGCTTCGCCGAGCGGACCGCCGTGATCAGCTCCGGGGGCGCGGTGACCCAGCCGACCTTCCATCCCGTGAACGAGAAGGTCTTGCCGGCCGACGAAATGGTGACCGTGCGCTCGCGCATGCCCGGGAGGCCCGCCAGCGGGGTGTGGGCGCCCTCGAAGACCAGGTGTTCGTACACCTCGTCCGTGACGACCAGCAGGTCGCGTTCGACCGCCAGCTCGGCGATCGCCGTGAGTTCGGCCGGGGTCAGGACGGTGCCCGTCGGGTTGTGCGGGGTGTTCAGGAGCAGCAGGCGGGTGCGCGGGGTGACGGCGGCGCGCAGTTCGTCCAGGTCGAGGGCGAAGGCCCCGGCGTGCGGGCGCAGGGTGACGGGGACGCGCACCGCGCCGGCCATGGCGATGCAGGCCGCGTACGAGTCGTAGTACGGCTCCAGGGCGATGACCTCGTCGCCCGGCTCCAGGAGGGCGAGGAGGGCGGCGGCGATGGCCTCCGTGGCGCCCGCGGTGACGAGGACCTCGGTGTCGGGGTCGTGGTCGAGCCCGTAGAAGCGCTTCTGGTGCGCGGCGATCGCGGTGCGCAGCTCCGGGACGCCCGGGCCCGGCGGGTACTGGTTGCCGAGTCCCGTGAGGACCGCGCGGGAGGCCGCCTCGGCGATCTGCGCCGGGCCGTCGGTGTCGGGGAAACCCTGGCCGAGGTTGATCGAACCGGTGCGCGTGGCCAGCGCCGACATCTCCGCGAAGATCGTCGTGCCGAAGGCCGCCAGGCGGCGGTTCAGGAAGGGGCGGTCGCTGCTCACGGGTGTGCTCATGGTCGTCATCCTGGGGGCAACCTCTGGACTTCCTCAAGTGTGCTTTGGGCCGCGCGGCCCGGGGGCATTTCCCCTTCACGCGGGACGCGGGGATCCCGCTCCCCCGGGAAGACCGGGGTGTGAGAGAGGTGGCGGACATGGGGTTCGTCTTCGTTGTGATCCTGCTCTTCGTCGCGGCGTACTTCCTTGCCAAGCTGGTCCGGTCGTCCGCGGGCGGGGGCCCGTCCCGACGCCGGGGCGGGCGCAGCCACAGCAGCTGGTGGAGCGGTGACGGTGGTTCCTCGGGCGGCGGCTGCGGATCGTCCTCCTCGTGCGGGGGGTCGTCCTCCTCGTGCGGCGGTGGCGGCGGCTGCGGCGGCGGTTCCAGCTGACGCGGGGGCGGTGCGAGGGCCTCGGCCCGGCATGCGCGAAACACCCGCGAAACACCCGCGCGGCGCCGCGCGGACGAGGGCGTCCGACGGCCCGACTGCCGTTCGGCGCCCTCCTGTTCGCCGATGCATGGCGACGCGCGGGACGCAACTTCTTGAACACGTGAACTGCGAAGCCCCCGGGGGGATGTAAACCCCGTCAAGTTGGGTAAAAACGCTGTGAGTGCCGTGCCTTTCATGATTCCCTCGGTTGAGTAGACCAGTCCTCGGACTTCCCGGGACTTCCTGTGGACCCGTGCCGGTGTTCCCCCCACCCGTGCTTGCTACCGCTGGCGGGCCCCGGCCCATCTCCCTCGCGCGTTTGCGGAGCCGACTCATGCTCACGACCCTCCAGACCTCATACACCGACACGCGTGCCGCCGATCTCGCCTGGGCCCTGGGTCGGGACCGGTTGCCCGCCCTGGCCGTACTGAACCTCGAACTTTCGGGTGCGAAGGTGGAGTTGCGCCTGCTCGGGGCGTCCCACCAGGTGCTCCTGGAGGAGGGGGAGGTGCTCTGCTCGGAGACCGTCGCCTGTATGCCCGGCAGCAGTACGCCGCTGCCGCTCGGCGTGGCGAAGCGGGTGGGCGACTGGGAGTACGAGTTCGCCGCGCGCGTCGAAACCCTCTCCCGCGGCTCCTTCGCCGGGCGGGCCCAGGAGTTGCTCGCCCTGGTGGCGGACCACCCGAACGGACTAGCGGGGACCTTTCCCGGAAGCCCGCACGCCTTCACCGCCATGCTCGCGCAGCGCTACGAGGGCCAGGTGCGCTGGCGGACCTGGCACGCGTACCCGCAGGAGGGCCAGCTGGTGGCCACCCGGACGCGGGTGGGCGTGCGGATCGGGGCGCCCGCGACGGCGGCCCTGGAATCGCCCGCGCTCACGTAGCGGGCGCGGGGGGCGCGATTATCCCGCCATGGTTACGCCAACTGGCCGGATCGGTACGCCAGTTACACCCATGTGGGTGACCGGATGCGGGTGGGCGGTGACGTACGGTTCGCTGCATGATCGACCGTTCCGTCCCGCGCCGGGTACTCCCGGCTCCGGATCCCCGGGGCGCCGCGACCGCCCCGGCGGCCCTGCCCGTACGGCCCCGGACCGGCCGACTCCTCGTCCTGGCCACCGTGTTCGTCTGCGCCGCCTGCGGGCTCGTGTACGAGCTGGAGCTGCTCGCCCTCGGTACCTACCTCATCGGCGACTCCGTCACCCAGGCGTCGGTCGTGCTGTCCGTCATGGTCTTCGCCATGGGCGTCGGCTCCCTGCTCGCCAAGCGCTTCCGCCACCGGCCGGCCTTCGGTTTCGGCGCCATCGAGGCCGGGCTGGCCCTCCTCGGCGGGCTGTCGGCCATAGCGCTGTACGCGAGCTTCGCCTGGCTGGGGGAGTCCCGCCCCGCGCTCGTCGCCTTCTCCTTCGCCATCGGGGTGCTCATCGGCGCGGAGATCCCACTGCTGATGGTCCTCATCCAGCGCATCCGCAGGCAGGACGCGGGCGGGGCCGTCGCCGACCTGTTCGCCGCCGACTACGTGGGCGCCCTCGTCGGCGGCCTCGCCTTCCCCTTCCTGCTGCTCCCGGTGCTCGGCCAGCTCACCGGTGCCATGGTCACCGGCACCGTCAACGTGATCGTCGGCGGCGGGCTGGTCCTGTGGCTGTTCCGCCGGGACCTGAGCCGGCGCTGCCGCTGGCTGCTGATCGGCGCGAACGTGACCGTACTGGTCGTGCTCGCCTCCGCGACCGTCCTCGCCGACGACTTCGAGCGGACCGCCCGGCGCGCCGTCTACGGCGGGGAGGTGCGGGTCGCCGTCCAGACCGAGGTGCAGGAGCTGGTGCTCACCGGGCCGCGGACCGGCTCGCCGCGCTCCCTCGACCTCTACCTGGACGGGCGGCTGCGGGTCAGCGGCTACGACGAGTACCGCTACCACGAGGCGCTGGTCCACCCCGCGATGACCGGCCCGCACACCCGCGTCCTGGTCCTCGGCGGCGGCGACGGACTGGCCGCGCGCGAGGTGCTCCGCTACCGCGACGTCTCCTCCGTCACCGTCGTCGAGATCGACCCCGGCGTGGTCCGCCTCGCCCGCACCGATCCGATGCTCTCCGCGCTCAACGCCCGGGTGTACGAGGACCCGCGGCTCGCCGTCGTCACACAGGACGCCTTCCGCTGGCTGCGGGGGCCCGCCGCCGACGACCGCTTCGACGTCATCCTCTCCGACCTCCCCGACCCGGGCATCACCCCCAGCACGAAGCTGTACTCGCAGGAGTTCTACGGGCTGGCCGCGCGGGCCCTGCGCCCCGGGGGCCGCATCGCCGTGCACGCCGGACCGCTGGCCACGCGCCCGCGTGCGTACTGGACCGTCGACTCCACCCTCCGCGCGGCCGGCCTGCGCACCGCCCCCTACAGCGCCGGCGGCCGCCTCACGGGCTTCGCCGCCGGACCCGACCGCACCCCCCACGGCGCGACCGACGCGCCGCCGCAGGACTGGGGCTTCGTCCTGGCCGCCAGGGACCAGGACCCGCCCCTGCGGGTGGACCGCGACACGCCCGCGCTGCGCTCGCTGTCGACCGGCTCGCTGCAGGACGCCGCACGGGACGCGGAACGCACCCGGGTACCCGGACTGCCGCCGTCGACGCTGCCGCACCCGCGGTATTCGTGACCCGGTGCGCTCCCGTCGGTAGGCTCGACCACATGGAGCATCAGGTGTTCGTCCCGGTACCGGCAGACGATCTCCGCGCCGTGCTGCGCGACCCCGCCCGGGTGGCCCGGTGCGTGCCCGGACTCCAGCGGGATGCCGGCACCGCCGCCGGGCCGGTCTCGGGCCGGCTGAAGGTACGGGTCGGCGGGAGCACCGTGACCTACCGGGGCGCCCTGGCCGTCACCGAGCGCGACCCCGGGCACTTCGCCTTCGAGGGCGAGGGCACGGAGGCCCGGGGCAGCGGGAGCGTGAAATTCGCCCTGGACCTGCGGCTGACCCCGTTCCCGGACGGGACCCGGCTGGACTTCACCGCCGAGGTCACCGCCGACGGGCGCGCAGCCGCCTTCCCGCCGGAGGCCGCGGCCACCGCCGTGCGCCGGCTGCTGGACCGGGCCGCCGGACAGCTGGTCCTCGGCTCCGCGCCCGACGCGGCGGGCGACCCGGTGGCCGAGGCCGAGGAAGCGGAGGGCGGAGCGGGTCCCGGGTTCGCCGAGGACGACAGCAGCGAGGTCACCGCCCCCCTCTTCGAGACCGACGTACCGCCCTCGTCCCTGGACCCCTTCCTCGCCGGCCGGTTCGAGGGCTCCGACGGGGCCCCGCGGCCCCCGGCCGAGGCCGCCCACGCCCGCCGCACCATGATCGGCCGCAGTGCGGAGGAGGTGGACCACGCGCCGCCGCGCGGCCGGTACGCCCCCGTCCCCGCGCCCGCCTCCGCGGGCGCCGGCGACAGCCTGCGCTGGATCGCACCGGCCGCCGCCTTCGCGCTCGCCTCGGCGGTCGTCATCGGCCGGGTACTGCGGCGCCGTCGCTGATCAGCGGGCCCGGACCGCATTAGGGTCGACCGCATGAGTACGCAACTGAGCGCCGGCGGCGCCGAGGTGACGGTCGACCAGCAGAACGGCTGCCGGATCAGCAGCCTGCGCATCGACGGAACGGAACTGCTGCGCCAGGGGCCGAGGTTCGGGGCCTTCCCGATGGTCCCCTGGTGCGGCCGGACGGCGAACGGGCAGTTCCGCGACGGCGCGACCGTCCATCAGATGCCGCTCAACCACCCGCCGCACGCTCTCCACGGCTTCGGTCGCGACGCGCCCTGGCGTCCGGCCGGGGCCACCGCCACCGAGGCCGCCTTCGCCTACGACCTCACCGACCCGTGGCCGTACCCCGGCCGGGTGACCCAGGTCGTCACGCTCGCCGAGGACTCGCTCACCCTCACCATGGGCGTCGAGACGTACGGGGACTCCTTCCCGGCCCAGGTCGGCTGGCACCCCTGGTTCCTGCGCAACCTGGAGGCCGGTGGCCCGGACGCGGAGGTCTCCTTCGAGCCCGCCTGGCAGGAGGAGCGCGGCGCGGACCACATCCCGACCGGCAACCGGATCGACCCGAAGCCCCGCCCCTGGGACGACTGCTTCGGCATGCCGCACGGGGTCGACGTCACCCTCACCTGGCCCGGCGCCCTCGAACTGAGGGTCACCAGCCGGGCCGAATGGGTGGTCATCTACGACGAGGAGCCCGAGGCCGTCTGCGTGGAGCCGCAGTCGGGTCCGCCGAACGGGCTGAACACCCTCCCGCGCCTGGTCACCCCGGTGGATCCGCTGGAGGTCTCCACCACCTGGACGTGGCGCCGCCTCGGCTAGGCCGTCTAGGCCCGCCACCCGGCCCCCTCTAAGCTCAGAGGCATGAGTGACGTACGCGATGCGCTTCTGCAGCAGATCAAGGACAAGGCCGTCGTGCACGGCAAGGTGACCCTCTCCTCCGGTCTCGAGGCCGACTACTACATCGACCTCCGCCGGATCACCCTCGACGGCGAGGCGGCTCCGCTGGTCGGCCAGGTCATGCTCGACCTCACGGCCGATCTCGACTTCGACTGCGTCGGCGGTCTGACCCTGGGCGCCGACCCGGTCGCGACCTCGATGCTGCACGCCTCCGCGGCGCGCGGTGAGCGCCTGGACGCCTTCGTCGTCCGCAAGGCGCAGAAGGCCCACGGCATGCAGCGCCGTATCGAGGGCACCGACGTGAAGGGCAAGCGCTGCCTGGTGGTCGAGGACACCTCGACCACCGGCGGGTCCCCGCTGACCGCCGTCGAGGCGGTCCGCGAGGCCGGCGGCGAGGTCGTCGCCGTCGCCACGATCGTCGACCGCGGTGCGGCCGACGCGATCGCCGCGGCCGGTCTGCCCTACCTCACCGGCTACCTCCTCGGGGACCTCGGCCTCTCGTAGGCCCGGCCCCGGCCCCGGAGCCGGCCCCGGCCCCGGAGCCGGATCGGCGAAGGCTCCGACCCGGCTCCGGATCCGGTCCCCGGCCGCCACTCCGGCCCCGGCCCGGTTCCGTTTTGCTCCCGGTCCGGCCCGGGGACCGCTCCGAGACGGCCCCCGGTCAGCTCCGGTCCGGCCTCCGTCCGGTTCCGTCCGGCCACTGCGAGAACTGGTGGCGATGGTCCTCGGCCGCGCCTCGGACCGGCCTGACCTGCCCTTTCCCGGGCGCCCGGGATGTTTCACGTGAAACATCCCGGGCCGTTCGCCCACCACGTGAGACCGGCAGTCTGGACCCCTGCGCTGAGTCTGGAAAGATAGGCGCGACGATGACGTCGCCCCCAGGTCAGGGCCCGCAAGAAGCACACTCCCCGCACAACCAAGGAGCCGGCAGATGCCCATCGCAACCCCCGAGGTCTACAACGAGATGCTCGACCGGGCGAAGGCAGGCAAGTTCGCCTACCCGGCCATCAACGTGACCTCCTCCCAGACCCTGCACGCTGCCCTGCGCGGCTTCGCGGAGGCCGAGAGCGACGGCATCATCCAGATCTCCACCGGTGGTGCGGAGTTCCTGGGTGGCCAGCACAACAAGGACATGGTCACCGGCGCCGTCGCCCTGGCCGAGTTCGCGCACATCGTGGCCGCCAAGTACGACATCACGGTCGCCCTGCACACGGACCACTGCCCGAAGGACAAGCTGGACGGCTACGTACGTCCGCTGCTCGACATCTCCGCGGAGCGCGTGGCCCGCGGTCTGAACCCGCTCTTCCAGTCGCACATGTGGGACGGCTCCGCCGAGACCCTGGCCGACAACCTGGCCATCGGCCAGGAGCTGCTCGCCAAGGCCGTCGCCGCCAAGATCATCCTTGAGGTCGAGATCACCCCGACCGGCGGCGAGGAGGACGGCGTCAGCCACGAGATCAACGACGAGCTGTACACCACCGTCGACGACGCGATCCGCACCGCCGAGGCCCTCGGCCTGGGCGAGAAGGGCCGCTACCTGCTGGCCGCCTCCTTCGGCAACGTGCACGGCGTCTACAAGCCGGGCAACGTGGTCCTGCGCCCCGAGCTCCTCAAGGACCTCCAGGCCGGTGTCGCGGAGAAGTACGGCAAGGCCTCTCCGTTCGACTTCGTCTTCCACGGCGGCTCGGGCTCCACGGCCGAGGAGATCGCCACCGCGCTGGAGAACGGCGTCGTGAAGATGAACCTCGACACCGACACCCAGTACGCCTTCACCCGCCCGGTCGTGGACCACATGTTCAGCAACTACGCCGGTGTGCTGAAGGTCGACGGCGAGGTCGGCACGAAGTCGAAGTACGACCCCCGCACCTGGGGCAAGGCTGCCGAGGCGGGCATGGCCGCGCGCGTCGCCGAGGCGTGCGCGAACCTGCGCTCCACCGGTACCAAGCTGAAGTAGCCGACCCCGGCGAGCCACTCCGCAGGGCCCGGCCCCCGTCCCACGACGGAGGCCGGGCCCTGCGGCGTTCCCCGGTCCCGGCGGGGGTGCCGGAGTCGGTGGACGGTGACCGCACGATGGTGTGAACTGCCCACGGCGGTACGTGTCGGGGGCACGTACGGACGATCGGTCGGGGGCGGGAGAGGGACAGGTGCAGATGAGGGCCGAACGCACGCAGACGAAGCAGGACCGCGCCGTGCGAACCCGCCGGGCGATCCTGGAAGCCGCGGCCGTCGTGTTCGAGGACCGGGGTTACGGCGCGGCCAAACTGACCGACATCGTCAGGCTCGCCAACGTCACCAAGGGTGCGCTCTACTTCCACTTCGAATCGAAGGAAGACCTGGCGCAGGCCGTGATCGAGGCCCAGTTCAGCATGCGCGCGCCGGTCGTCCCGCAGGAGTTCAGGGCGCAGGAGTTCATCGACGTCGGCATGGTCCTGTCGCACCGCCTCCGTCACGACGTGCTGATGCGCGGCTGCGCCCGGCTCGCCCTGGAACAGCAGGGCCGGGAACCGGACCGGACGGCGCCGTACCAGGGGTGGATCGACCTGCACACCGAGCTGATGGTGCAGGCGAAGGAAGACGGCGAACTGCTCCCGCACGTGGACCCGTCGGGGCTCTCGCGGCTGGTTGTCGGGGCCTTCGCCGGGCTCAACGTGATGGCGCAGACCATGGGGCTCGACCTGGACCGGGAGATCTCGGCGCTCTACACGAGCGTGCTGCCGAGCGTGGTGGTCCCGGCCGTGGCGGGCCGGCTCGACACCGCGCCGGGCCGCGGCGCGAGGGTGCTGCACGGCCCGAACGAGGCCTTCCGGTGCGACTGCTCCGCAACGCAGCCGGCCCTGACGTCGTGTCCGCCCGCGCCCCGCGAGCCGGTCGGGGCGACCGCCCCCGCGAACTGACCCGGGCCCTCCCCGAATGCGCCCGACGCGGCGGGGGTGTGGGGCCGCGGACCCGTGTGTGCGGCGCGGCGGCGACAGCAGGGGGACAGCGGGTTCTGCGGACCACCGCACCCGGCAGACTGGGGGCATGTCCATTCACCAGAACCTGCTCGGGGGCCCCGCCCCCACCCACCTGCCCGACGAGCCGGGCCGCGAGGCCATCGCCGCCGGCACCCCGGCCGTCGAGGTGGCGGCCGCGCACCCCACGTCGTCCCTCGCCTGGGCGATCCTCGCCGACGAGGCCTTCGCCGCCGGCAGCACGGTCGAGTCGTACGCCTACGCCCGGACGGGCTACCACCGGGGCCTCGACGCGCTGCGCCGCGCCGGTTGGAAGGGCCACGGTCCGGTGCCGTGGGAGCACGAGCCGAACCGCGGCTTCCTGCGCGCGCTGTACGCCCTGGCCCGCGCGGCCGAGGCGATCGGCGAGAAGGAGGAGTACGAGCGCTGCTCGACCTTCCTGCGCGATTCGTCCCCGACGGCCGCGGACACGCTGAGCGCCTGAGCCCGTACGGCGGGGAGTGACACGCGCCGAAATTGTGTGGTCTGTGTCACTCTCCGCTGGAGCGCGGGCGCGACGGGGTCCTATGATGCGGGCAGGGGACCGGGGCTCCACTCACCTCACGGAAGGGGCGGACCGCTACCCGGAAGCACGTGTCGAGGAGACAGCGATGTCGAAAACCCTTGATGCCTCCGGAGTCGGCGGGTCGGAAACCCCGAACCTCGACTTCGACGGCACGACCCCGTACGAGGACTACGTCCAGGCGGACGTCCTCACCCACCTCCAGCACCTCCGCTCGGACGACCCGGGCGAGATGGTCTTCCTGGTCACGACCCAGGTCATGGAGCTGTGGTTCACGGTCATCGTCCACGAGTGGGAAACCGCCGCGAAGGCCCTGCGCGAGGACCGCATCCCGGTCGCGATGGATGCGCTGAAACGTTCCCTCCGCGAACTGGAGGCCCTCAACGCCTCCTGGCGCCCGCTGGCCCAGCTCACCCCCGGACAGTTCAACGCCTACCGCGCCGCCCTCGGCGAAGGCTCCGGCTTCCAGTCGGCGATGTACCGCCGGATGGAGTTCCTGCTCGGCGAGAAGTCCGCCTCCATGCTGGTCCCGCACCGGGGCGCCCCGCGCGTCCACGCGGAGCTTGAGAAGGCCCTGCACGAGCCCAGCCTCTACGACGAGGTGCTGCGCCTGCTCGCCCGCCGCGGCCTGCCGGTCCCGGACGCCGTCCTGAACCGCGACCTGTCGCTGCGCTACGAGCCCTCGGCCGAGGTCGAGGCCGTCTGGACGGGCCTGTACGCCGCCCCGGACGAGACCGAGACCCGGGACCTGCACCGCCTCGGGGAGGTCCTCACGGACGTCGCCGAGCTCGTCTGGCGCTGGCGCAACGACCACCTGGTGGCCACCCGCCGCGCGATGGGCGCGAAGACGGGCACGGGCGGCTCGGCCGGCGTGACCTGGCTGGAGAAGCGCGCGACGAAGAACGTCTTCCCGGAGCTCTGGACGGCCCGCAGCTATGTCTGACAACTCCACGGACATGGCCGCGGACCTGCGCGGCCGCGCGGCCGAGCTGGACGCCGCCGACGGGCTCGCGAAGCTCCGCGAGCGCTTCACCCTCCCCGACGGGGTCGTCTACCTGGACGGCAACTCCCTGGGCGCCCTCCCGGCCGGTGTCGCGGACACCACCGCCGACGTCGTCGCCAGGCAGTGGGGCGAGCTCCTCATCCGGTCCTGGGACGAGAGCGGCTGGTGGACCGCGCCCGAGCGGATCGGCGACAAGCTCGCCCCGCTCGTCGGCGCGGCCCCCGGCCAGGTGGTCGTCGGCGACTCCACCAGCGTCAACCTCTTCAAGGCCCTGGTCGGCGCCGCCCGTCTCGCGGCCCCCGGCCGGACGAAGCTGCTGGTCGACGCCGCCACCTTCCCCACCGACGGCTACATCGCGCAGTCGGCGGCCCGGATGACGGGCCTGACCGTCGTCCCGGTGGACCCCTCGGACGCGGCGGAGGCCATGGACGAGGACACCGCCGTGGTCCTCCTCAACCACGTCGACTACCGCAGCGGACGGCTCCACGACCTGCCCGCCCTCACCACGGCGGCCCGCGCCGCCGGGGCCATCACGGTCTGGGACCTGTGCCACTCCGCGGGGGCGCTCCCCGTCGGCCTCGACGAGCACGGCGTCGACCTCGCGGTGGGCTGCACGTACAAGTACCTCAACGGCGGCCCCGGCGCGCCCGCGTACCTGTACATCGCCGCCCGCCACCAGGCCGGCTTCGACTCCCCGCTCCCGGGCTGGAACGGCCACGCGGATCCGTTCGCGATGACCCCGGCCTTCGAGGCGGCCCGGGGCGCGACCCGTGGCCGCGTCGGTACGCCGGACATCCTGTCCATGCTGGCCCTGGAGTCGGCGCTCGACGCCTGGGACGGTGTGTCCGTCGAAGACGTACGGGCCAAGTCCCTCGCGCTGACCGACTTCTTCCTCGAATGCGTGGCGGCGTACGTCCCGCAGGGCCGGGTCGAGTCGGTCACCCCGGCCGAGCACGGCCGTCGCGGGAGCCAGGTCTCGCTGCGGACCGAGAACGCCCGTGCGGTCATGGGGGAGCTCATCTCCCGCGGCGTCATCGGTGACTTCCGGGCACCCGACGTCCTGCGCTTCGGCTTCACCCCGCTCTACGTCGGTTTCGCCGACGCCGAGCGCGCCGCGCGGACACTGGGTCACATTTTCGGGTGACTCGGTAGCGAAACGTCACATCACCGGGCGGGCGGGGCTACGGCCCCGTCCGCCCGGTCATATTCCGGTCCCCGCACCGAAGTCCGTGTTCCAGACTGATACGGTCCCGCTCTGCCGGGACACCGGAACATCTGTCCCCGCTGTCCCACGCGTTTACCGAGAGGTTGAGCCGATGACGGACCCCGCCGCAGTGGAACGGGATGCCGCGGAGGCCGCCTCGGCCTTCGCCCACCCGGCCGTGGCGCCGGACGCGACCGCCGCGTACGGGGAACACCCCGACCACGTCGTCGACTTCTACGCCCCGCGCGGCGACGCCCAGGAGCCGGCCCCGCTCGTGGTGCTGCTGCACGGGGGCGCGTGGCGGGCCCCGTACGACCGGCAACACGTCACACCGTTCGCCGACTTCCTGGCCCGCCGGGGTTTCGCCGTGGCCAACGTCGAGTACCGGCGCGGCAGTTCGCTCCCGCACCAGGGTGCCGGGGGGCCGGTCGCCGGGCGCTGGCCGGAGACCTTCGACGACGTCGCGGCCGCGCTGGACGCCCTGCCGGAGCTGGTGGCCGACGCGCTCCCGCAGGCCGACGTCCGCCGCACGGTCGTGACCGGCCACTCGGCCGGCGGCCACCTCGCGCTGTGGGCCGCGGCCCGGCACGTGCTCCCGGCCGGCTCCCCGTGGCGGCTGTCCGCCCCGCCGATGCTGCGGGGCGTGGTGGCGCTGGCCCCGATCGCCGACTTCGCCGTGGCGGAGGAACTGGGCGTGTGCGGTGGCGCGAGCGCGCAGCTGCTGGGCGGGGCCGGCCACTGGGACGAGCGGCTGCCGTACGCCGATCCGGCCGCGCTGCTGCCGACGGGGATCGCCACGGCGGTGGTCCAGGGCCGGGACGACATCGTGGTCCCGCAGCAGGTGGCCGAGGCGTATGTGGCGGCGGCCGCGAAGGCGGGCGAAATGGTCGGGCTGACCCTGCTGGACGCGGTCGGGCACTTCCCGCTGATCGACCCGGCGGCGGACGCGTGCGCGGTGGTCGCCGAGGAGATCTCGCAGCTGGCCTGGTAGGCGGCAGCCGGCCGGCCCAGGTCGTCTCTTTCGGATCTTGCCGGGCCCGCGACGGGCTCGGCCGGCAAGATCCGAAAGAGACGACCTAGCGGTCCGGTTTGCCCGGGGCCAGTTGTTCCACCAGTTCGGCCAGGTCCTCGCAGACCTGCTCGATCTTCAGGCGGACATTGTTCTGCTCGGTGACCAGGGCCGACAGCAGCAGTCCGGTCAGGGCCGCCGCGCCGTTGAGGCCCTGGAGGTTGATCATGATCTCGAGAAGGGTGTGGTGGGCGAACGGCCCGGCGTGGGCGGTGGCCGCGGCGATCGTCAGGACCGACACCAGCAGGGTGACCGGAGCGCTCCCGGCGAGCTGGAAGCGCACGGCCGCCCAGATGATCAGCGGGAAGACGAGGAAGAGCAGGGAGAGGGGGCTCCGGGTGGCCACGAGCGTGACGGCGACCGAGGCGACGACCAGGGCCGCCGCCTCGACCGCACGGTAGCCCTCCCGGGGCCGCCGGACCGTCACCAGCCTGCGCAGGACCAGCAGCAGCGGGGTCACCACGAGCACGCCCATCGCGTCCCCGGCCCACCAGGCCGACCAGACCGCCCAGAACTGCGACTTCGGCAGGTCCCCGGTGAGCACCAGCGTGCAGGTCCCGATCGTCGCGCTGATCAGCATGGGCAGCAGGCCGCCCAGGAAGACCAGGGCCAGGGCGTCCCGCAGCCGGTCCATCTCGGTACGGAAACCGACCCGGCGGAGCATCAGGTACGCGCATACGGGGGCGAGGACGTTGCCCGCGACGATGATCAGGCCGGGCGGGTCGAAATCGGTGATCTGCTCGATGGTGAGGTACGTACCGAGCGCGATCCCCGGCCACGCCCGCAGGCCCAGCCAGAGCAGGGAGTTCACCGCGATGCCCGTCGGCAGCCACAGCGGCGTGACCTCGGCGCCGTTGACGACCACACGCTGGTGCAGGCCGATCAGTCCGCCCAGGTAGTAGGCGACGGCGACGGCGAGGATCGGCAGCAGAGCTGCGGGCAGACGTCGCCATCCCTCGGTACGCACCACAACAGCATCAGACAACAGCCCGGCGCCCCCACGGGCCGTGACACGCCCCCTAGGAGGCGTCTTGCCGGTCGGGCCGGGCGTCGTGGGTGAGCACGAGCACGGCCGCGTCGTCGGCGTGGCCGGTGGAGTCGGCCACCTTCATCACCTCGGCGGCCAGCTCGCCCGGATCGGTGCCCGCGGCCTCCCGCACCACCCTGGCCACCCGCTCCAGTCCGACCTCGATCGGGAACTTCGGACCCTCGACCACGCCGTCGGTGAGCAGCACGATCGACCCCGCCTGCGTCAGCCGGCGCCGGGTCACCGCGTACCCCGTCCCGGGCACCAGGTTCAGCGGCGGGCCGCCGTCGTCCTCGGCTATGCCGTACGCGCCGTCGACGGTGGCCCAGACCGCCGGGACGTGGCCGGCCCGGGCGGTCTCCAGTTCCTGCGTCTCCGGATCGAAGCGGAGCAGGCTGCAGGTCGCGAAGAGGTCGCGGTCCATGGAGAGCAGTACTTCGTTGGCCCGGCTCAGCACCTCGCCGGGGTCGACGACGACGGCGGCCACGGCGCGCAGGCAGATCCGTACCTGCCCCATGAAGGCGGCCGCCTCCACGTCGTGGCCCTGGACGTCACCGATGCAGAAGGCGAGCGCGCCCTCGGGCAGCCGGAAGCCGTCGTACCAGTCGCCTCCGATGTCCAGGCCGTGCCGGGCGGGCGCGTACCGGGCCGCGGTCCGCAGGCCCGGCAGGGCGGGCAGCGAGGCGGGCAGCATCTCGCTCTGCAGCGCCTCGGCCAGGTCCACCCGGGCCTGCTGCAGCTCCACCCCGCGGCGGGCCTGGTCGGCGAGCCGCCCGAGCGTGCTGAGCAGGTCGGCGCTGGCCGCCCGCGGGGCACGGCGAGGAGTCACGGAACGCTCCGAGGTGCATCCATCCGTCCCTGCTTCCGCCGCGCGAAAAGCTCGTGCACATCATATTTCCGCCCACCCGGAACCCGCCCCCCGAGACCGGGCCCGCCCCGCAGGGGCCCGTGACGGCCCCTGCGGGGGCCCTGCGGGGGCCTTGCGGGGGCCTGCTGGGACGCCTCAGCCCCACTGCTCGTCGGCCAGCGAGCCGACCGGCTGCGGCTTGCCGATGACGGCCAGGGCGATGAAGAAGCCGATCTGCCCGATCGCGATGGTGAGGGTGGCGAGGGCCTTCTCGTCGTAGTGCGCGGCGACCTCCGCGTAGAGCTCGTCGGTGACCCGCTCCCGGCCGTGCGGGGCGGGCCGGAGGGTGGCCTCCACCAGGGCGAGGGCGGCGCGCTCGGCGGGCGTGAAGCAGGGGGCGTCCGGCCAGGAGGAGACGGCCGTGATGCGCTCCTCGGACTCCCCGGCCTTGCGGAGGAAGCCGGTGTTCAGGACGGTCAGGTAGGTGTTGCCGACGATCTGCCCGGCGCGCAGGTGGACCAGGCTCATCGTGGTCCGCGGCACCGAGCGGTTGCCCGTGGCCCGGAAGAGGGCGGCGCTGACGTCGTTCAGCTCGGGGACGAGGTCGGCCGGGTTCGGCATCCGCGAGAGGGAGGTGTTCGTGTGCGTCATGGCTGCTGCTCTCCTTCGGTCGGTGTCTGCACAGCACTGACGGAGGGGAGCGCGCGGATGTGACCGGGGGCGGGACATTTCTTTCCGGATTCCCGGCTCACCGGGTTTCCGGCCTTCCGCACCGCCCCGGAAACGCCGGAGGGGCGGCGGGCGCGGGATGCGCCTGCCGCCCCTCCGCGGGACCGGGTTGCCTAGAGGAACGAGTTGATCTCGATCGTCTCGGTACGGCCGGGGCCGACGCCGATCGCGGAGATCGGGGCGCCCGACATCTCCTCCAGGGCCTTGACGTACGCCTGGGCGTTCGCCGGGAGGTCCTCGAAGGTCTTGGCCTTGGTGATGTCCTCGGACCAGCCGGGGAGGTATTCGTAGATCGGCTTCGCGTGGTGGAAGTCCGTCTGCGAGTACGGCAGCTCCTCGACGCGCTTGCCGTCGATCTCGTACGCGACGCAGACCGGGATCTGCTCCCAGCCGGTCAGTACGTCCAGCTTGGTGAGGAAGAAGTCGGTGAGGCCGTTCACGCGGGTGGCGTAACGTGCGATCGGCGCGTCGAACCAACCGCAGCGGCGGTCACGTCCGGTGGTCACGCCGCGCTCGCCGCCGATGCGGCGCAGGTCCTCGCCGTCCTGGTCGAACAGCTCGGTCGGGAACGGGCCCGCGCCGACTCGGGTCGTGTAGGCCTTGAGGATGCCGATGACGCGGCTGATCTTCGTCGGGCCCACGCCGGTGCCGGTGCAGGCGCCGCCGGCGGTCGGGTTGGACGAGGTGACGAAGGGATAGGTGCCGTGGTCGACGTCGAGCAGGGTGCCCTGGCCGCCCTCGAACAGCACGACCTTGTCCTCGTCCAGCGCGTTGTTGAGGATCAGGGTGGTGTCGGCGACGTACGGCTTGATCTGCTCCGCGTACTGGAGCATCTCCTCGACGATCTGGGCGGCGTCGATCGCGCGGCGGTTGTACAGCTTCGCGAGGAGCTGGTTCTTGCCCTCCAGCGCCGCTTCGACCTTCTGGGCCAGGATCGACTCGTCGTAGAGGTCCTGGACGCGGATGCCGACTCGGTTGATCTTGTCCGCGTACGTCGGGCCGATGCCGCGGCCGGTGGTACCGATCTTGCGCTTGCCCAGGAAGCGCTCGCCGACCTTGTCGAGGGTGACGTTGTACGGCGTGATCAGGTGCGCGTTGCCGCTGATGAGCAGCTTGGAGGTGTCGATGCCGCGCTCGTTCAGGCCGCGCAGCTCGGAGAGCAGGACGGCCGGGTCGACGACGACACCGTTACCGATGACCGGGGTGCATCCGGGGGAGAGGATGCCGGAAGGGAGAAGGTGCAGCGCGTACTTCTGGTCGCCCACGACGACCGTGTGGCCGGCATTGTTACCGCCCTGGTAGCGCACTACATAGTCAACGGATCCACCGAGCAGGTCGGTGGCCTTTCCCTTGCCCTCGTCACCCCACTGAGCTCCGAGCAGCACAAGAGCGGGCACAGGCGTACACCTCTTCCGGATGGGGCATGTCCAAGGTCAGGGGGCGTACGACGATGTACACCGCAGGCTGAGCCGTCGGACCGGTACCCCGGAATAGACGAAGGCCCTGGCGCAATAGCGCAAGGGCCTCTTGCACAAAGATGCTACCCGAGGAAGGACCGAGGTGTCGGCTCCAGAGCCCACCATGAGCCAAGCGGGCGCGCCGGTAGGCGGCCTGCTCGTGCTCGTCGACCCGGTCGCCCGCCGTCTTGACGGCGAGTCCGTGCGGATCGCGAAGGATGTGTTGTCAGCGGGCGCGGCAGCGAAAATCTGCCTGCCGGATTCGCAGGAGGAATTTGCGCGGGCGCTTGCCCGTCGGGGTCATCGGCGGCTGGTGATCGTCGGTGACGACCGGGCCCTGGTGCGCGCCGTGGGGCTGCTGCACCGGGAGCGCGGGCTGGGGGAGGGGCCCCTGGCGCTGGTTCCGGTGGGCCCGGTGGGGTCGCTGGGGCTGGCGCGGTCCCTCGGTGTTCCACTGTCGGCCGTCGCCGCGGCCCGGGCGGTCCTCGACGGGTCCGTGCGGGCCTGTGACCTGCTGGTCGACGACAGCGACGGAGTGGTGCTCGGCGCGCTGCGGATCCCGCCGGTGCACGGGCTCCCGCGGCCAGCCGGGCCGTCGGTGTGGAGCGCGTACCGCTCGCTGGTGCGAACGCTGGTCCGTCCGGTGGCGGCGGCCGGCGGGGTGGCCACGGGCCGGCACCGGTTGCGGGTCGAGGCCGACGGGGTGCTGCTGGCGGACGTGGACCGGCCCGTGGAGGACGTATCGGTTCGCACCCGTGACGACGGCGGTGCGGCGGAGGTCGTGGTCCGGACGGGCGGCGGCGGCTCCGCCGAATCGACGGTCACGGCCCGGGCGGAGACGGTCACGGTCTCGGGCGCGGATTTCCGCTACCGCGCCGACGCGGCGCTGACCGGCCCGGTCCGCCGCCGTACGTGGACCCTGCGTCCCGGCGCGTGGACGCTCACCGTGCCCCGGTGACCACGCCGGGTGCACATGGCGCGCAGGGTGCACCGGGCGAACCGGACGCGAGCGACGCGCTGGACGACTGGCGGCGCGACGCGCTGCTGCTGTGCCTGCTGCCGGTGTTCTGCTGGCCGGTGGTGGTCGGGGCCGTGATCGGCCGGTCGCCGGCGTCGGCCTCGGCGGCCGCGCTGGGCCTGGTGCTGGGCCCGGTGCTGCTCGGGTCCCGGGAGCTGCGCTCCGTCCGGCGGGTCCGGCGCCTGGTGCGGGACCCCGCGGTGCGCTGGACCGCGTACGAGGCCGTGGTCGTCCGGGCGCGGTGGCGGCCTCCGCTGCTGGCGCTCGCCGGCGGGCGGCAGTTGCTGACCCTGGGCCTGCTGGGCCGGCGGGTGCTGCCGCCGCGCCCGTGGCCCCGTACGGCCGCCGCCCCGGCCACGGTGGTGGTGCGGCTCGCGGGCGACCCGGCCGCGGGCGGGGCCGCCCTGTGGGCCCCGTACTCCGGCGCGCTGGGCCACGCCCGGCCCGCGCGTCGCGGGCGCACGGGCCGGGCGCTCGCGGGCCGGGTGGTCGCGGTCAGGGCGAGGACACGGCGAGCGCGGCCTCTTCGATCAGATCGGTGACCGGCACGGGCTGCGAGGCGAGCGAGGCGTGGCCCGCGTCGAGCTCGATCACCTTGCGCGGCTTCATCCGCTCGGCCATCCGCCGCTCGTTGTCGGGGTGGATCATGCGGTCCGCCGTGGACACCTGGTACCAGGTGGGCTTCGCCCTCCAGGCCGGTGCGGTGACGTTGTCACCGAAGGTCGAACCGAGCGGAGCCTTCTGGGTCACGGCCATGACCAGCGCTTCCTGTGCCGAGAGGTCCTGCGCGAAGCTCTCGTGGAACTTGTCCTGCTTGATCCACAGGTAGCCGTCCGAGTCGGGCGCGATGTTCTCGAAGGCGGCGGGCGGCAGCTCCTGGCTGATCTGCCCGGGGCTCTCCCCGGCGTCCGGGGCGAACGCCGCCACGTAGACCAGCCCGGCCACGTTCGGCAGGTCCCCGGCCTCGGTGATGACCGCGCCGCCGTACGAGTGCCCCACGAGCAGCACCGGACCGTCGATCTGGCGGACCATCTTGCGGGTCCGCTCGGCGTCGTCGGCCAGCGACGTCAGCGGGTTCTCCACCGCGTGCAGGGAGGTGAACCCGCGCCGGTGGAGCTCGGGGATGACCTTGGACCAGTGGGCGGCGCCGCCCCAGAATCCGTGGACCAGGACGATGGCGGGCTTGTCTGTCATGGAGCTGCACCTTCGGTCGTGGGGGCGGTACCGATACGTCCGCCGACCACGCTAGGCAGCTCCCCGGACCGCTGCCACCGCGGCGGCCGCAGGTCCGGGGAGGTCCAGGGAGGGGTGGATCAGGCGCCGACGTACGCCGCGAGGTGCTCACCGGTGAGGGTGGAGCGGTCTTCCACGAGATCGGCGGGGGTGCCCTCGAAGACGATCCGGCCGCCGTCGTGACCGGCGCCGGGACCGAGGTCGATGATCCAGTCGGCGTGTGCCATGACCGCCTGGTGGTGCTCGATGACGATGACCGACTTCCCGGAGTCGACCAGCCGGTCGAGCAGGCCGAGCAGCTGCTCCACGTCGGCGAGGTGCAGGCCGGTGGTCGGTTCGTCGAGCACGTAGACGCCGCCCTTCTCCGCCATGTGGGTGGCCAGCTTGAGCCGCTGCCGCTCGCCGCCGGACAGCGTGGTGAGCGGCTGGCCGAGGCTGAGGTAGCCGAGACCGACGTCGGCGAGCCGGGTGAGGATGCGGTGCGCGGCGGGCGTGTGTGCCTCGCCCGCGCCGAAGAACTCCTCGGCCTCGGTCACCGACATCGCGAGCACCTCGCTGATGTCGCGGCCGCCGAGGTGGTACTCCAGCACCGACGCCTCGAACCGCTTGCCCTCGCAGTCCTCGCAGGTGGTCGAGACGCCCGCCATCATCGCCAGGTCCGTGTAGATGACGCCGGCGCCGTTGCACGTGGGGCAGGCCCCCTCGGAGTTGGCGCTGAACAGGGCCGGCTTCACCCCGTTGACCTTGGCGAACGCCTTGCGGATCGGGTCGAGGAGCCCGGTGTAGGTCGCCGGGTTGCTGCGGCGCGAGCCGCGGATCGCGCCCTGGTCGATGGAGACCACGTCCGCGTCGGGGGAGAGCGACTTGTGCAGCAGCGAGCTCTTGCCGGAACCGGCGACGCCGGTGACGACCGTGAGCACCCCGAGCGGGATGTCGACGTCGACGTCGCGCAGGTTGTTCGCCGTGGCCCCGCGGATCTCCAGCGCGCCGGTGGGCTTGCGCACCGACGGCTTGAGCACGGCCCGGTCGTCGAGGTGGCGGCCGGTGATGGTGCCGCCGGAGCGCAGGCCCTCGACGGTGCCCTCGTAGCAGACGGTGCCGCCCGCGGTGCCCGCGCCGGGGCCGATGTCGACGATGTGGTCGGCGATCGCGATGGTCTCCGGCTTGTGCTCGACGACGAGCACCGTGTTGCCCTTGTCGCGCAGCCGCAGGAGCAGGTCGTTCATGCGCTGGATGTCGTGCGGGTGCAGGCCGATCGTGGGCTCGTCGAAGACGTAGGTGACGTCGGTGAGCGAGGAGCCGAGGTGGCGGATCATCTTGACGCGCTGCGCCTCGCCGCCGGACAGGGTGCCGGAGGCCCGGTCGAGGGAGAGGTAGCCGAGGCCGATCTCCACGAACGAGTCGAGGGTGAGCTGCAGTGCGGTGAGCAGCGGGGCCACCGAGGGCTCGGCGAGGCCGCGCACCCACTCGGCCAGGTCGCTGATCTGCATGGTGCAGGCGTCGGCGATGCTGACCTTCTTGATCTTCGAGGACCGGGCGCCCTCGCTGAGCCGGGTTCCCTCGCACTCGGGGCAGACGGTGAAGGTGACCGCCCGCTCCACGAAGGCCCGGATGTGCGGCTGCATCGCTTCCTTGTCCTTGGACAGGAAGGACTTCTGGATCTTGGGGATGAGGCCCTCGTAGGTGAGGTTGACGCCCTCGACCTTGACCTTGGTGGGCTCCCGGTAGAGGAAGTCCTGCATCTCCTTCTTGGTGTATTTGCGGATCGGCTTGTCCGGGTCGAGGAAGCCCGACTCGGCGTACACGCGTACCGTCCAGAAGCTGTCGGACTTCCAGCCGGGGATGGTGAAGGCGCCCTCGGAGAGCGACTTGGAGTCGTCGTAGAGCTGGGTGAGGTCGATGTCGGAGACCGAGCCGCGGCCCTCGCAGCGCACGCACATGCCGCCGGTGCGGGAGAAGGTCGCCTTCACGGTCCGGGTCTTGGCCTCGCCGCGCTCGACCGTGATGCCGCCGCTCGCCCGGACGGAGGCGACGTTGAAGGAGTAGGCGCTGGGCGGGCCGATGTGCGGCTTGCCGAGGCGGCTGAAGAGGATGCGCAGCATCGCGTTGGCGTCGGTGGCGGTGCCGACCGTGGAGCGGGGGTCGCCGCCCATGCGCTGCTGGTCGACGGTGATCGCCGTGGTGAGTCCGTCGAGTACGTCGACCTCGGGGCGGGCCAGGGTGGGCATGAAGCCCTGGACGAAGGTGCTGTAGGTCTCGTTGATCATCCGCTGGGACTCGGCGGCGATCGTGTCGAACACCAGGGAGCTCTTGCCCGACCCGGAGACCCCGGTGAACACCGTCAGCCGGCGTTTGGGGATCTCGATGCTGACGTCCTTGAGGTTGTTCACGCGGGCGCCGTGCACGCGGATCAGACCGTGGCTGTCGGCGGCGTGCGGCGTCTGCGGTGCGGCGGATCCGGGGTCCGGCGCGGTGGCCCTGCTCATCGTGTCTCCATCTCTCGGGCGGGCCGCCTGCGCGGACTCCTGCGGCGGTCGGCGGTCAGGGCTTACGGGGCTGGTTGAAGCGGAGCATGTTGCCGGCCGGGTCCCGGAAGGCGCAGTCGCGGACGCCGTACGGCTGGTCGACGGGCTCCTGCAGCACCTCCCCGCCGGCGGCCCGGATGTGTTCGAAGGTCGCGTCGACGTCGTCGGTGGAGAAGATCACGCCGCGCAGCAGGCCCTTGGCCAGCAGCTCCGCCATGGCCTGCCGGTCGGCCGCCGAGGCGCCCGGGTCGGCGAGCGGCGGTTCGAGGACGATCTCCACGTCCGGCTGGGTGGGGGAGGCGACGGTCACCCAGCGCATCCCTTCGAACCCGACGTCGTTGCGGACTTCCAGGCCGAGGATGTCGCGGTAGAAGGCGAGCGCCTTGTCGTGGTCGTCGACTGCGATGAAGCACTGCGAGAGCTTGATGTCCATGCCGTCGACGCTACGAGGAGGGTGCGGATTTCGCTTCTCCGATCCTGACCGGTCGCGTGAGGATCTTGGCGACGCAGGCCGGGATCGCCGCGCCGTCGTCGTGGTTGCGGGCCCGGTAGGCGCTGGGGGTCTCGCCGACGAGTTCGGTGAAGCGCGAGCTGAAGGACCCCAGCGAGGTGCATCCGACGGCGAAGCAGACCTCCGTCACGCTCATGTCCCCGCGGCGCAGCAGCGCCTTCGCGCGTTCGACGCGGCGGGTCATGAGGTAGCTGTACGGGGTTTCCCCGAAGGCGGTGCGGAAGCTGCGGGAGAAGTGTCCCGACGACATGAGGGCGGCGTTCGCGAGTGCCTGGACGTCGAGCGGCTGGGCGTACTCGCGGTCCATCATGTCCCGGGCGCGGCGCAGCCGTACCAGGTCCTCCAGGTTCATGCGTTCCAGCATGGCACGCAGGAGGTGTCCCGTCTGCGGGTACCGGTGCTTCCGGATCCGATCATCGGGTGATCGGCCGCACCGGCCAGCCCGGGCCGGTCCGGGCCGGTCCAAGCCGGTCCAAGCCGGTCCGGGTCGGCCCGGGCCGGTTCAGGCGAGGCCGATCGTCGCCTTGTGGGCCCGCCAGCGGTCCATCAGGCCCAGCATCTCGCCCTGCATGAACTCGAAGAAGGCCGCCGTCTCCGCGATGCGCGCCCCGGCGGGAGAGTCCGTGCCGAGGGTGGCCGCGCCCTCGCGCAGGGTCTTCTCCCACAGGGTCAGGACCTGGTCGCGGCGTGTGAAGGTCTCGTACCAGAGCTCGTTGTGCAGGACGTACCGGTCGCGGCGCGAGCCCGGCTCGCGTTCGCGGCTGACCATGTTGACCTGCGTCAGGTAGGACACGGCGCCCGACACCGCGGCCGGGCTGATCCGCAGGGCCTCGCCCAGCTCCGCCGAGGTCATCGCGCCGCCGTCGCTGGCCAGCAGCTGGGCGAAGACGCGCGCGGCCATCCGCTGCATCCCGGCCTCGGTCAGCTGCGCGGCGAACCGCTCGACGAAGCGGGAGACGGCGTCGCCGTCCCGGGCGCCGTCGTCGGTGTCGGTGCCGGTCCCCGCGCCGGTCCCCGCGTCCGCATTCACCATGTCCGCCATGTCATCTGCCACCTTCCCGACTTTACGCGATTCCTGAGATTCTCAAGCTTCACAAATTTGTGAAAGTAGCGTACGTTCGGAAGCATGACGAAGGCAATCAGCGTTGCCGGCCTCCACAAGGCATTCGGCCGCACCCGCGCACTGGACGGACTCGACCTCTCGGTCACCACCGGCGAGGTCCACGGCTTCCTCGGCCCCAACGGCGCCGGCAAGTCCACCACCATCCGGGTCCTGCTGGGCCTGCTGCGCGCCGACTCCGGCACCGCCGAGCTCCTCGGCGGCGACCCCTGGGCCGACGCGGTCGCCCTCCACCGCCGCGTCGCCTACGTCCCCGGAGACGTCACCCTGTGGCGCAACCTCTCCGGCGGCGAGGTCATAGACCTCTACGGACGACTCCGCGGCGGTCTCGACCGGACCCGGCGCGCCGAGCTCGTCGAGCGGTTCGAGCTGGACCCCACCAAGAAGGGGCGCACGTACTCCAAGGGCAACCGGCAGAAGGTCGCCCTCGTCGCCGCCTTCGCCTCCGACGTCGAACTGCTCGTCCTCGACGAACCCACCTCCGGCCTCGACCCGCTGATGGAGGAGGTCTTCCAGGACTGCGTCGCCGAGGCGCGTGCCGCCGGGCGCACCATCCTGCTCAGCTCGCACATCCTCAGCGAGGTCGAGGCCCTCTGCGACCGGGTCAGCATCATCCGCAAGGGCCGCACCGTGGAGACCGGCACCCTCGCCGAACTCCGCCACCTCACCCGGACGTCGATCAGCGCCGAGCTGGCCGCCCCGCCGAACGGCCTCGCACACCTGCCGGGCGTGTACGACGTCCAGGTGCAGGGGCTGAAGGTCCGCCTCCAGGCCGACACCGACAAGCTGGACGCGGTGCTCCGCTCCCTCAGTGCGTCGGGGGTGCGGTCGCTGACCTCGACCCCGCCCACCCTCGAGGAGCTCTTCCTGCGCCACTACACCGAAGAGGCGTCCCGATGAAGATCCAACTGGCCGGTACCGGGGCGCTGCTGCGGCTCGCCCTGCGCCGCGACCGCGTGATGATGCCGGTGTGGACCCTGGTCGCCACGCTCATGGTGGTGAGCATGCCCGGCTCGCTGGGCAGCGTGTACGCCACCGCCGCCGAACGCGCCCGGGCCGCCGCCTCGATGGACGCCAACAGCTCGATGCGCGCCCTGTACGGACCGGTCTTCGGCGAATCGCTCGGCGCCCTGACCGCCTGGCGGGCCGGCGTCTACGCCGCCGTCCTCGCGGCGGCCATGAGCCTGGTCATCGTCGTCCGGCACACCCGCGAGGAGGAGGAGACGGGCCGTCAGGAACTGCTCTCCGCCGCGATGGTGGGGCGGCGGGCCCCGCTGACCGCCGCCCTGCTCGCCGCCCTCGTGGCCAACGCCTGTGTCGCCCTGCTCGTGACGGGCGGTCTCGCCGGGCAGGGCGCGCCCGGAGCGGTCGCCCTCGGCCTGGCCGTCGCGGCCACCGGGATGTTCTTCGCCTGCACGGCCGCCATCGCCGCCCAACTGACCGAGAGCGCCCGGGCCGCCAAGGGGATCACGGCCGCCGTGCTCGGCGCCGCCTTCGTCCTGAAGGCCGCGGGCGACGCCGGTACGGGGGGCGGGCGGTCGGTCCTGACCTGGGCCTCGCCGCTCGGCTGGGTGGAGAACGTCCGGGCCTTCGCCGCCGAACGCTGGTGGGTGCTCCTCCTGTTCGCCGCCGCCACCGCGGTGCAGGCCGCCGCCGCGTACGCCCTGGCCGGGCGCCGCGACCTGGGCATGAGCTTCCTGCCGTCGCGGCCCGGGCCGGCCGAGGGACGCCTGGGCACGGCGGGTGCGCTGGCCTGGCGGCTGCAGCGCGGCAGCGTACTGGGCTGGAGCGCGGGCTTCCTGATCGCCGGTGTCGTCTTCGGCGGGATGGCGGACGGCGCCGCGGACCTGGTCGGCGACAACGACCGGACCCGCGAGATCATCGAGCGGATGGGCGGCCAGGCCGGCCAGGCAGGGCAGGCCGGGGCGGGGGCGCAGGGTGCGCTCACCGACGCCTTCCTCGCCACGATGGCCGGCATGTTCGGCATGGTCGCCGCCCTGTACGCGGTCTCCTCCGTGCTCCGCCTGAACGGTGAGGAGTCGGGCGGGCGAGCGGAGCCGCTGCTCACGAACGCGGTCGGCCGGCTGCGCTGGGCCGGCGGCCACCTGGCCGTGGCCTTCGGCGGCTCGGCGCTGATCCTGCTGCTGGCGGGGCTCGGCCTCGGTCTCGGGCACGGCCGGGAGCCGGGTGCGGCGATCGGCGCCACGCTCGCCCAGCTCCCGGCGGTGTGGCTGATCGGGGCGCTGGCGGCGCTGCTGTACGGCGCGGTCCCGCAGTACGCGGCGGCCGCCTGGGCGGTGGCCGGGGGCGTGCTGGCCCTGGGGTGGGTCGGCCCGGCGCTGAACCTCCCGCAGGCCGTCCTGAACCTCTCGCCCTTCGCCCACCTGCCCCGGCTCCCGGGCGCGCAGGCCCTGGACCCGGCGCCGCTGCTGGTCCTGACCGCGCTGGCGGTGGCCCTGACGGCGGCGGGCCTCGGCACCCTGCGCCGCCGCGACATGATCGCCTAGGCGGTTGCCCCTGCCTAGAACTCCACCAGCAGTTCTTCCAGCCCCCGGATGACGTACCCGTCCCGCCACCGCGGCTCCTCGACGAGCCGCAGTGGCGGGACTCCGTCCGCCAGCAGCGCCCCGAACGAGGCCTCCAGCTCCCGGCGCGCCAGCGGCGCCCCGAGGCAGTAGTGGATCCCGGCCCCGAAGGTCAGGTGCGGGTTGTCGGCCCGTACGAGGTCCAGCGCGTCGGGATCGTCGAAGCGCGCGGGATCCCGGTTCGCGGACCCGAAGAGCAGCGCGACCTCGGCCCCGCGGGGGATGACCGTGTCACCGATCCGGATGTCGTCGAGCACCCAGCGCTCGAACATCTGGAGAGGGGTGTCGTACCGCATGAGTTCATCCACAGCTGTGGACAACTTTTCCGGATCGCGACTCCCGCGGAGCGCGGCGAGCTGCGCGGGATTGCGGAACAGCGCCCACCACCCGTTGACCGTCGTGTTGACGGTGGCCTCGTGCCCGGCGTTCAGCAGCAGCACACAGGTCGAGATCATCTCCTGCTCGCTGAGCCGCCCCTCCTCATCGTGGGCGGCGATCAGGCCGGAGATCAAATCCTCCCCGGGGCGGCTGCGCCGCTCGGCGATCAGCCCCCGGAGGTAGGCGCTGAACTCGACGCTCGCCCGCACCGCGCGCCGCGCCGTCTCCTCGTCCGGCCGGAGCTCGAACATCCCGCAGATGTCCGCCGACCAGGGCCGCAGCAACCCCCGGTCCGCCTCGGGCACGCCCAGCAGCTCCGCGATCACCGCGACCGGCAGCGGCTCGGCGACGACGGTGAGCAGATCCCCGCCCCCGTCCGCACGCAGCCGCCCCACCAGCTCCCCGGCCAGCCGCCGTACGGCGGGCACGAGCCGTTCCACCGTCCGCGGGGTGAAGGCCTTCGCCACCAGCCTGCGCACCCGCGCGTGCGCGGGATCCTCCAGGTCCAGCAGGCCGTTGCCGTTGAGCACGTGGAAGGGCTCGTGCTCCGGCGGCGGCGCCTCGCGGCCGAACTCCTCGTGCGAGAACCGGTGGAGGTAGGTCCGCCCCAGCCGCCGGTCCCGCAGCAGCGCGCTCACATCGGCGTAATGCGGCACCAGCCACTGCCCGGTGGCCTCGCACCACACGGCCCGCCCCTGCTCCCGCAACTCCCGGTACGCCGGATACGGATCGGCGACGAACGCGGCATCCCACGGATCAAAGCCCATCCCCGCACCCTAAGGCCGGCGGAGTCCGATCAGGCGGGTGTCACCAAACGGGTCTCGTACGCGTAGACGGCCGCCTGTGTCCGGTCCCGCAGGCCCAGCTTCACCAGGATCCGGCTCACATGGGTCTTGATGGTCGACTCGGCGACGACCAGCCGGTCGGCTATCTCCGCATTGGACAGCCCCTGCGCGATCAGCACCAGCACCTCCGTCTCCCGCTCCGTCAGCTCGCCCGCGCCCGCCGGGTCCGCCAGCTTGCGGGCCTCGGAGATCTTCGAGAACTCCACGATCAGCCGCTTGGTCACCGAGGGCGCCAGCAGGGCCTCCCCGGCCGCCACCACCCGGACCCCGTCGGCCAGCTGACGGGCCGACGCGTCCTTGAGCAGGAAGCCGGAGGCGCCGGCCCGCAGCGCCTGGTACACGTACTCGTCGAGGTCGAAGGTCGTCAGGACCAGCACCTTCGCGTCCGTGTCGGCGGCCACGATCTCCCGCGTGGCCTCCAGTCCGTTCATCCGCGGCATCCGGATGTCCATCAGCACCACGTCCGGCCGCAGCGCCGCCACCTGCTCGACGGCCTCCCGGCCGTCCACCGCCTCGCCGACCACCTCGATGCCGTCCATCGCGTTCAGCAGAACGGAGAACCCCTCGCGCACCATCGCCTGGTCGTCGACGATCAGGACCCTGATCGTCATGCCTTCCCCTCCCGCGGATCCGGCGCCGGCTCCGCACGGTGGGGCACCGGTATGAACACCGCCACCTCATATCCGCCCGCCGGTGTCCGGCCGGCCGTCATCTCGCCCTCCAGCATGGCGACCCGCTCCCGCATACCCGTGATCCCGTGCCCGGCTCCCGGTGAGGGCCGCGCGTCCCCGGTCGCCCGGTCGTTGACGATCCGTACGCCCAGGCCGCCCAGCACGTACGAGACCTCCACCTCGGCCGCGGCTCCCGGAGCGTGCCGCAGCGTGTTGCTGAGGGCCTCCTGAATGATGCGGTACGCCGACAGCTCCACGCCCTGCGGCAGCTCCCGCACCGAGCCCGTGATCGTCTTCTCCACGCTCAGCCCGGCATCCCGAACATTGGCCAGCAACCCCTCCAGCGAGGCGAGCGTCGGCTGCGGGGCGTCCGGGGCCTCGTAGTCCGCGGAGCGCACCACGCCCAGCACCCGACGCAGCTCCGTCAGGGCCGCCACCGCGTTCTCCCGGATGGTGACGAACGCCGCCTCCAGCTCCGGCGGCGGGTTCTTCACCCGGTACGGCGCGGCCTCCGCCTGGATCGCCACCACCGACATGTGGTGGGCCACCACATCGTGCAGCTCCCGCGCGATCGTGGTCCGCTCCTCCAGCAGTGTCCGCTTGTCCCGCTCGACGGCCGTGACCTCCTGCTGCGCGCTCACCTCGGCCCGGGCGTCACGGCGTATCCGGATACTGCCGGCGATCACCAGGGCGAAGGCCGAAGCCACTGCCATCTCGGGCAGGTTCGACCCCCAGCGGCCGTTGAACAGTACGGAGATCGCGGTTCCCAGTACGAGGGTGAGCGCCCACATCCAGGCCGCCACGCGGGGTCCGGTCCGCAGCGTGACCAGGAACATCACCAGGATGTACGCGAGGAAACTGCCGCCGGTCCACGGCCAGTCGTAACCCCCGCCGATGCCGGCCGTCACCACCGTCATCGCGATGGCAGCCCACCACGCGCCGACCGGCCGCACCAGTGTCATCAGGACCGGGGTCGCGGTCAGCACCGCCATGGCGATCGGCCCCAGGTCGCCCCAGGCCTCCGACTGCGTATTCAGCGCGACCATCCCGACGAAGAAGGCCAGGACCCCCACCGCCGTATGGCGCCGCCACGGCGCGTACCGGCGCAGCACCCCGGGAAGCCGGCGCACGAAGCGCCCGGAGGTGCCCGCCAGCGGCAGCGGCCGGTAGGCGAAGGCATCGGTGACGAGGTCCCGGCGAAGGGTCGCTATCACCTCGGACGCCAGTCGGAACTCGGGTGCCCGGGATGTCCCCCCGGTGGTCGTCTCGGTCATACACCCCACGGTAGGTCTGTACCGGCCTCGTCCGCGTCGCCGCTGATGGGGATTTCCCGGGGTCCCTCTCAAGTACTACCCGGGTCCGGTCAGTAGCCCGTCGGGCGGATCAGACCCGTCTCGTACGCGAACACCGCGGCCTGCGTGCGGTCCCGCAGGCCCAGCTTCACCAGGATCCGGCTCACGTGCGTCTTCACCGTCTGCTCGGCCAGCACGAGGTGCTCCGAGATCTCGGCGTTCGACAGGCCCTGGGCGATCAGCGACAGCACCTCCGTCTCCCGCTCGGTCAGTGCCTCGATCCGGGTCCGCGACGGCGCGCGCGGCGCTCCAAGCCGGGAGAACTCCGTGATCAGCCGCTTCGTGATGTTCGGCGAGAGGAGCGCCTCGCCGGCCGCCACCACCCGCACCGCCTCGGCGAGCTGGTCGGCGGACGCGTCCTTGAGCAGGAACCCCGAGGCTCCGGCGCGCAGCGCCTCGTACACGTACTCGTCGAGATCGAAGGTGGTCAGCACCAGCACCTTCACCGCGGCGTCCGGTACCGCGGTGATGACGGACGTGGCCTCGATCCCGCCCATCCCGGGCATCCGGATGTCCATCAGCACCACGTCCGGGGCCAGCTCGGCCACCTTCGCGACCGCGTCCGCCCCGTCCACCGCCTGCCCGACGACCTCTATGTCGGGCTGCGCGTTGAGAAGCACGGTGAAGCCCTGCCGGACCATCATCTGGTCGTCGGCGATCATCACCTTGATCGGGGTGCTCATGAAGCCCTCTTCGTCTCGGAGTCGGGGACCGCGGGCAGATCCTGCGGGTCCATCGGGAGTACGGCGCTCACCTCGTACCCCCCGTCGGGGCGCGGGCCGGCGGCCAGTTCGCCCCCCAGCATGCCTGCCCGCTCCCGCATCCCCAGCAGCCCGTGCCCCGCGCCGGGCGAGGGCGGGGCCGGCCGGGTCGGGGCGCTGTTCGCGACGCACAGGTGCAGATCACGCGGCCCGTACGCGATGCCCACCTCCACCCGCGAACCGGGCGCATGGCGCAGAGCGTTGCTCAGCGCCTCCTGCACGATCCGGTACGCGGTGAGTTCCACGCCCGGGGTCAGCGGCCTCCGTATCCCCGCGATCTCGGTGGTGACGACGAGCCCGGCCCCCCGCACGTTGTCCACGAGGCCGTCCAGCTCGGCGAGGGTGGGCTGCGGATGGTGGGGGTTCGCGGGATCGTCGGGCCGCTCGGACCGCAGCACGCCCAGCACCCGCCGCAGCTCCGTCAGCGCCTCCAGCGCGTTCTCCCGGATGCCGGCCAGGTTCTCCTTGAGTTCCTCGGACGGGTTCTCCACCAGGTGCGGGGCGACCTGCGCCTGGATGGAGATCACCGACATGTGGTGGGCGACGACGTCGTGCAGTTCCCGGGCGATCCGGCTGCGCTCTTCCAGCAGGGTGCGCCGGGCCCGCTCCTCCTCGGTGAGGGTCTCCTGTTCGACGAGTTTGCCGCGGGCGAGGCGGGTGGCCCGCAGGGCGTAGCCGAGGATCCCCACGAACCCGAAGAGGAGGGCCACGCCGCCGATGATCGTCTGGCTCTGCGGCGGCCTGAGGACGACGTCGGCCAGTCCGTTGAGGGTGAGGGTGATGCCGATGACCGAGGCGGTCACGCGGGGCGGCACCCGCAGGGCCACCATCAGCAGCACGGGCGCGAGCGTGAACGGCCCGGCCGGTGTCCAGGGCCAGGACTGCCCATGGCCCACGTGGTCGTGGATGGCCCAGGCGACCAGGCCGGCGGTGACGAGCCCGAGCCACCAGGCGGCGACCGGCCGGAACATGCTGAGCACGACGGACGCGGAGGTCAGCAGTGACAGCACCACCACGGCCGAACCGAACACCTTGTAGTGGTCGTTCAGCTGCATCCCCGTCAGGACACCGCAGGGAATGGCGACGTAGCAGAGGACCACATGCGGCAGCCAGGCCAGCCAGCGCGGCCGCGACAGCTTCGGCAGCGGGTCCCGCCGCAGGGTGAACAACTCCCGGGCCAGGCCCCGCGGCAGGCGTGTGCGGACTTCGGCGGCGGGCGGCTCGGTCTGCTGTTTCACGCCGTCCAGGCTAAGGCGGGCCCTAGACATGGATGATCTCCTTGGCGGGGTCGGTCCCGGGGCGGGGGACAGCGGCGGTACGGGCGACGGCGGTGCGCGACGGCTCCGGACGGCGGGAGGCCTGCTCGTGGACACGGAACGCGGCCCAGCAGAGCGACAGCGCGGCGGCGAACACGGGCAGCCACAGCAGCCGGGCCGCCATCCAGCCCGCCGAGTCGGGCACCGTGTGCAGCCCGGGCAGGTCGGCCGAGACCAGCAGCCCGAGGGCGGTGACGGCCATCATGGCGGTCTGGTGCCACAGGAAGACGGTCATGGCGGAGAGGTTCACCAGGGCCACCTTCGCCCAGGCCGTCGGCCGCCGCATCGCCCGGGCCAGCGGCTCGCGGACCAGGAGGGCCAGCCCGCACTGGGCCAGCCCGAAGGCGGCCGCGGCCAGCGTCGGCGGGTTCAGGTTCGACACGGCGGCCCCGGGGACACCCACCATCGACGCCGGGTACCCGCCCCAGAGGATCAGCGCTGCCGTGGCCGAGGCGCCCGCGCCGAGCAGGATCAGCGCCCGGTCGCGCCGGGCGAACGCCCCGCGTGACCAGGCGGCGCCCAGGGCGAAGGGGACGAGCCAGCCGGCGGCCACATTGACCCAGCCGATCCACTGGGGGCCGTCCAGCCCGAAGCGCCACACGTCGACGGCAGCCACCACGGCCAGCGGCCACAGCGGGCTGAGCCGGGCCACCAGCGGGGTCGCGGCGGTGAGCGCGGCGAACACCAGCAGGAACCACAGCGGCGACAGCACCAGCTTGACCAGCGACCGGACAGTGGCGAACTCCGCCCCGCCGAGCAGCATTCCGGCCGTGACGACCGTCCAGAGCACCAGCACGGCGGCGACCGGACGAAACAGCCGCCCGAGCCGCTGACCGGCCCACGCGCCGTACGAGAGCCCGCGCTCGCGCGCCGACGCGTAGCCGCGGGCGGCGACATGGCCGCCGACCAGGAAGAAGACGGACAGGGTCTGGAACACCCAGGACACCGGCGCCAGCCACGGCAGGTGTACCAGCGGGCTGGTGGTGCTCAGAGCGCCGTCGCGTGCGGTCAGCGCGGTGACCAGCCAGTGGCCGAGGACGACGCCGAGGAT
This sequence comes from Streptomyces sp. NC-S4, assembly GCF_054353315.1. NCBI lineage: Bacteria > Bacillati > Actinomycetota > Actinomycetes > Kitasatosporales > Streptomycetaceae > Streptomyces > Streptomyces sp. NC-S4. The sequence goes on from NZ_CM135937.1 coordinate 4,706,918, forward strand.
CGCGAAGGCCCGCAGCGCGTCCACGGCCCGGTCACGCTCGGCCGGGGTGGCGGCCTCCATGCCCGCGGCCAGGGTGGACCAGCGGGTGCGCAACTCAACCACGGTCGGCCTCCGATACGGGGGTGGTGCCGAGGACGATGCGGGCCAGGCTGTCGAGGGACTCGGTGCCCGGCCCCAGGTAGTCGCTGTGCCCGACGGCACCGGCGGCGAAGATCCGGGCCCCGAAGGCCGGGTCGACCGGGTCGGTGCCGAAACCGATCCCGCCGAACCGCACATGCGGGACGTGGCCTATCCAGTCGTTGCTGCCCCGGCCGGCCCAGACCCGGGCCCCGGTCGGCAGCTCACGGGCGGACCCGGCCCCGGTGCCCGGGCTGCCGAACAGCGCCATGTCGCCGACCGCGGATCCGGTGGCGGTCCGGGCGCAGACCACGGAGCCGTAGGAGTGGCACAGGAGGGAGATCCGGGCACCGGGACCCGATATGCCGCTCAACCGGTCCAGGAAGGGAGCCAGTTCGCCGGCGGCCGCGTCGGCCCGGTCGGCGCTCAGGACGGTGGTGCTCACCGTGCCGGGCGTGTCGTACCCGAGCCAGGCGACCACGGCGGAGCGCGGATGCTCGGCCTGCAGGCGCTGCTGGAGGGAGAGGGCCCCGGCACGGAACCGCTCGTAGGTGTCCAGCGTGGTGTCGGACCCGGGCACCAGGACGGCGACCCGGTCGGCGCTCTCCAGCTCGCCGAACACCTCGACGGCGCGGCCCCTTCCGCGCCCGTCGAAGGTGAGGAACCGGGCAGCTCCGGCCGATCCCATGAGGCGCAGCCTGGCCGCCCGGCCGGGGCGGTCGGCGTCCTCGGCGGTACGGACCGCCTCGGCGAGGTTGGCGCTGTTGGCGGCGTACCGGCTGCGGGGCGTGTCGCTCTCGGAGAACGTGGCGGGCGCGGGGGCCGGGACGTTCGGGGAGGCCGCGGCGGACACGGGGACCACCACGGCCGCGGCGACCAGGGCGGCCAGCAGGCCGCGGCGCAGCCGGCCACCGCCGGAGCCCGCCCTCCCCGTGGCGAGCGCCGTGCCGGACCCACAGGTCCCTCCCGCGGTCCCGGTCCGCGTCCCCGTCGCCGTCCCCGGTACCGCTCCTGTCCCCGTCCCCGTCCCCGTTGCCGTTGCCATGGTCCTCTTCCCTCGGTCGCCGGAAGAGCCGTGAACGCTCTTCTCTGCTACCGAAGTTAGAAATCCCGGCCCGTGGTCGGCGTCACGCCATGGAGCCGTGTTCGCGCGTAGCTCTCAGGTATGACGGGGGAAACCTGCGAGCCATATGTCCGGGCCGGGGGCGAGGGCGAGGGGCGCCAGGACCCCGGTCGCGCTGAGAAGAGCGGTGAACACGCGGCTCAGTCCGCCACCAGGGGTTCGACGTAGCCCGCCCGCCAGCACGGTGCCGGGTCCTGGCCGGGGCTGGTCCAGTACTCCCTCGCCCCCACGATCTCCCCGTCCCGCACGGTCCAGAGGGAGACGGCCCGGTAGACGACGTGGTCCTGAGGTATCTCCACTTCGGTGACCACGAGGTTCCCGTCGGCCAGGATCCGCAGGAGTTCCACGGATCGCACGGACCGCTCGTCCGGGTAGCCGTCGTCGCTGTTCACGGCGATGAAGTTGGCGCGCCCCACGATGCGTTCACCGCTCACGGGCCATTCGATGACAGCGTCCTCGGCGATGAGCCCGGCCACACCGTCCCAGTCGCGTGCCCCGATCCGCTCCCACAGTTGTGCCACTACCCTCAACGGCTCCATGTGCCGCAGTGTCCGGCAGCCCCGTTATACGTAACAAGCTTTGCGTGCAGGCTTATTGACTTCGACACAATCGCCTGCCGCGGGCCTTCGCGGCACCTACTCCGGCGCGGGTGCGGGGACGCCGGCCGACGGCGCGGCGGACTCCAGCGCGTCCAGTGCCGTGGCCAGCCGCTCCAGGGCGCGGACCGTCTCCGCGAAGGCCGCATCGCCCAGCTCCGCGGTGAGGCGGGCCGCCAGGGCCGCGTGGCCCGGGCCGATCCGGTCCACCGCGCTGCGCCCCTCCTCCGTGGGCCGCAGCAGCTTCGCCCGCCGGTGTGCGGGGTTCGGGGCGTATTCCGCAAGGCCCTTGGCGACCAGCAGGTCCGCGATGCGCTGGACGCTCTGCCGGGTGATGCCCATGTTCCGGGCGATGCCCGCGACGGGCAGCGGCTCCCGCAGTACCGCGCCCAGGACCTGCCACCAGGCGGCCGTCAGCCCGGCCGGTTTGGCCAGCTCTTCCGAGATGGCGAGGAACTGGCCGTTCAGCCGGAACACCCCGAGCGCGGTGCGGCTCAGCAGGTCCTGCTGGGTACGGGCGTCGGTGCGGACATCGGTGGGGACATCGGTGGGGACATCGGTACGGACATCGGTACGGGCGTCCGCGAGGCCCCCGGCGGGCAGCGGCTCGTGCGTCGCCTCACGCATCGCCGGCCGCCGACGCCGCCATCAGGACCGGGTACGCGCTGACGTCCGAGTCGTGGAAGAGCCCGTACCAGGCGTCCAGCACGTCCGGCTTGTAGACGTCCAGGCGGGCGAAGACCTCGCGGGCGAAGGCCACCGGCTCCGTCGGCCCCGCCGTGATCAGGTCGCCGTCGGTCACCGCATCGGCCTCGACGTAGCGTTCGGCGCCCCCGTAGCCGGGCTGCTCGGCCAGGTAGAAGGAGGCGGCGCTGGTGTGCGTCCGGCCGTCCAGCAGGCCCTCGCGCGCGAGGCCGGCGGTGGCTCCGCAGATCGCCGCGACCGGCACCCCGGCGGCCAGGAACTCCCGCGCCTTGGCTGCGAACGGCGTCAGGTCGTCACTCGTGTCCCACAGGGACGCGCCCGTGAGGATCAGCAGCGAGGAGTCCTCCGGTCGCAGGCCGGCCAGGGCCAGGTCAGGCTGGATGCGGACGCCGCCCATGGTGGTGACCGGCTCCGCGGCGCTCAGGCCGACCGTGCGCACGGTGTGGCCGCGCTGGGTGAGGTGCGCGGTGGTGTGGCCGGTCTCCCAGTCCGCGTAGGTGTCGTAGACCGCGAGGTGGACGGGCTTGCGCGGGGTCTCGCTCATGGTGCTTTCGCCTCCAGCGTGGTTCCTGCTCTATGACAATAGACTGTCATAACGACAGGATGCTGTCAATCTGATGGAGGGGTTCGAGCCCCCTCGCAGACAGACTGCCGAGAGCGGCCCCCCACCCCCATACAGTCCGCCGATATCCCGCCCCACCTGCGCACTTCTAGCGTGACGGCATGACCCCTCATGTCACCTCGCACACCCTTGCCGCCGTGAAGGACGCAGATCGGAAGCACGTCTTCCACTCCTGGTCCGCCCAGGCCCTGATCGACCCCCTCGCCGTCGCCGGGGCCGAGGGGTCGTACTTCTGGGACTACGAGGGCAAGCGGTTCCTCGATTTCTCCTCCCAGCTGGTGAACACCAACATCGGGCACCAGCACCCCAAGGTCGTCGCCGCGATCCAGGAGCAGGCCGCCCGGCTCTGCACCCTCGCGCCCGGCTTCGCCGTCGACGTCCGCTCCGAGGCCGCACGCCTCATCGCCGAGCGGACCCCGGGCGACCTGGACAAGATCTTCTTCACCAACGGCGGCGCCGAGGCCGTCGAGAACGCCGTGCGCATGGCCCGTCTGCACACGGGCCGCGCCAAGGTGCTCTCCACCTACCGCTCCTACCACGGGGCCACCGCCGCCGCGATCAACCTGACCGGCGACCCGCGCCGCTGGCCCTCCGACACGGCCGCCGCCGGCGTCGTGCACTTCTGGGGCCCGTACCTCTACCGCTCCGCCTTCCACGCCACCACCGAGGCCGAGGAGTGCGCCCGCGCCCTCGCCCACCTCGCCGACACCATCGCCTTCGAGGGGCCGCAGACCATCGCGGCGATCATCCTGGAGAGCGTGCCCGGCACCGCCGGCATCATGACCCCGCCCGCCGGCTACCTCGCGGGCGTGCGCGAGCTCTGCGACCGCCACGGCATCGTCTTCATCCTGGACGAGGTCATGTCGGGCTTCGGCCGCACCGGCAGGTGGTTCGCCGCCGAGCACTGGGGCGTCACCCCCGACCTGATCACCTTCGCCAAGGGTGTGAACAGCGGCTACGTCCCGCTCGGCGGCGTGGCCATCTCGGCCGCCATCGCCGAGACCTTCGCCACCCGCCCCTACCCGGGCGGACTGACGTACTCCGGCCACCCGCTGGCCTGCGCCGCCGCCGTCGCGACGATCAACACCATGGCGGAGGAGGGCATCGTCGAGCACGCCGCCCACCTCGGTGAGAACGTGATCGGCCCGGCGCTCGCCGAGATCGCCGAGCGGCACCCGTCGGTCGGCGAGGTCCGCGGGCTGGGCGCCTTCTGGGCCCTGGAACTCGTACGGGACAAGGAGACGCGCGAGCCGCTCGTGCCGTACAACGCGGCCGGTGCGGACAACGCGCCGATGGCCGAGTTCGCGGCGGCCTGCAAGGCGTCGGGCCTGTGGCCGTTCGTGAACATGAACCGCACCCACGTGGTCCCGCCCTGCAACGTCACGGAGGCGGAGGCCAAGGAGGGCCTGGCCCTGCTGGACGAGGCGCTGACGGTCGCCGACCGCCACACCACGGCCGGCCAGGCCTAGACCCGCCCGCACCCGGGATCCGCCCCGCACCGACATCCGCGCCCGCACACCGGGTGCGGATGTCGGATATCGGTTGGCTACCGATCGGTTTTCGGCCGCCTTGTCTGGCCTATGGTGTCCCAAGCTCTACGACAGGAGACGGACCCCTATGCCAGGCAGCGGAGCTGTCACCCGCAACACACTTCGCCAGCAGATCGCGGACGCGCTGCGTGACGAGGTGCTCGCGGGACGCCTGCCGCCGGGGACCGAGTTCACCGTCAAGCAGATCGCCGAGCAGTACGAGGTCTCCGCGACCCCGGTGCGCGAGGCGCTCGTGGACCTCTCGGCCCAGGGGCTGCTCGAACTGGTCCAGCACCGCGGCTTCCGCGTGCGGATCTTCTCCGTGGACGACTTCCGGGGCATGGTCGAGGCCCGCTCGCTCGTCGTGGACGGGATCTTCCGGCGCCTCGCCGAGCGCGGCACCGCCCCCGGCGCCGGCGAGCTGCTGGTCTCGGTGCGCCGCCGGGGCGAGGAGGCCCGGCGGGCCGCGCAGAGCGGTTCGCTCGAAGTTCTGATCGGCTACGACCTGCGCTTCTGGCGGGAGCTGAGCGGGCTGGTCGCCAACACCTACATCTCCGAGTTCCTGCACCGCATCCGCGTGCAGTGCTGGGTCTTCGCCGTCCCCCACCTCCAGCGCGAGCCGCAGCTGAGGGCGGCGCTGTGGGACGGCCACAGCGAGCTCGTGGACGCGGTGACGCTGGCCGACGCCGACGCGGTGCGAGGCATCGTCCGCGGCTACAACGAGCACGCCCTGGCCTGGGCCGCCCGCCTCTGAGGTCCCAGGTTCTGCGCAGCCCTTCGCGGAGGGTGTCCGGCCCACTACGCTGGCCTGATCGGCGACAACGACTGATCGGAGGCCGAGTGGCCTGTGACCTGTGGCTCGTCCCCCTTGTCGACGTGCTGTGCCACAGCCCCGACAACCCCTTCGCGGAAGAGATCGCCTCGTACGACAGGGCACTGGGCGCCGCCGGGCTGCCGTCCGTGCCCGTTTTCGCCTACATGCCGGGCCTGAGCGGGGACGTCGCCCCGGTCGCCGGCTTCGACTACGACGCCCTGCATTTCCTGAGACGGGCGTACATGCTGCAGCTCTGCGGGCTGCCCGTGACCCCGGTGGACGAGCTCGGCGGGGACTACGAGCAGCTGCTGGAGATGTTCGAGCCCACGGCCCAGCAGTCGCACCTGGTGTGGCACTACGACCACGCCGGGGCCTATGTCCCGGTGGACTTCGCGGCTCCGCTGGCGAACGAGGAACTGCTGGCCGGGGGCGGGCCGCTGGGGTCCGGACAGGGGCTGCTGCGGGAGCTGCTGTTCGTGGCCCCCGCCATCGGGATAGACCCGGGGAACCCGCCCGCGGCACCGGCGCCGCCGGGGCGGCCGACGCTGCTGGAGGAGCCGGCGGGGCCGATCCCGTACGACGACAGCCCGTTCGCCCGTGAACGGCACGTGTGGCTGGGACTCCACGCGGCCGCGACGCGGAGCCTCGGCCAGGGGTCGATGATCATCTTCAGCTGAGCGGTGCTGCCGGTGGGCGGGGCACCCCGCCCGCCCCTCAGCGCGGCTGCTCCGGCGGCCGCTGCCGGGGCATGTTGGGTCTGGTGCCCGGCGGCAGGGGGAAGCGCGCGGGCGGGATGTTCGGGTCCGGGCGCCCCCCGGAGGCCCCCAGCGACTGCATCACCAGCGGCGCGGGCCCGGCCCGGAACTCCACCATCCAGTCCGCCGTCTCCGATCGCACCAGCTCGGTGATGTCCTCCGAGAACCGGCGCAGCACGGTCAGGCACCGCTCCGCGGCCTCGCTGGCCGTGCCCTCGGTGGGGCCGAGCACCTCGCGCACGTTCTCCGAGGCCCAGTCGAACTGCAGGGTCTGGAGCCGGCGCTGCACGGCCTGGGCGGTGGCCACGTCCCGCATCCACCCGGACGTCAGCCCGAAGAACCGGTCGCAGGCCAGCGCGGCCGCGCCCAGCAGCAGTGCGAGGTAGCCGTAGGTGGAGGCGCCCGGGATCGAGCCCGTCAGTTCCAGCAGCGGCATGGAGGCGCCCGTAACGGCACCCACGGCCGCCCCGGCGCGCAGCACGCGCGCACCGCGCCGCTTCCAGGCCCGGTCGGACAGGTACCACTCGGCGGTGCGCAGCGCGTCGGCCTCGACCCGCCGGTAGAGCTCGTCGAGCCGCTCGGCGGGCTCGCCCCAGTCCCCGAGGGGGAACGGCCGGCCGGTCAGATCGCCCGCCGCCATCGGTCCGCCGCCTTCCTCCCGGGGATCCCGGGGTGGCCCCTCGGGCTGCATCTCCGGCTGGCTCACCCGGCACTCCCTCTGCCTGCGCTGACGTGTGGTGGTGCGCGTGTGCGCAATGATGCGCATGCTCTTCCTACCTTCGAATGACGGGCGATGGGCGACGATTCCCGGGATTTCCGCCCGCAAGGAGGTCTCCATCAGGTACGCGCACGCCTCGTCTCTCACTCGAAAGAGTTGGTCCTCACGGCGTAGGGCGCGGGGCCCGGGGAGCACGTAGGCTCGGATTGACCAGCGTTCCGAAGGTCTCGACGTACGACGTATGGAGTGAGTGCCCTGTGATTCCCGGTGGTGGCCAGCCCAACATGCAGCAGCTGCTCCAGCAGGCTCAGAAGATGCAGCAGGATCTCGCGGCCGCGCAGGAGGAGCTCGCACGGACCGAGGTCGAGGGCCAGGCCGGCGGCGGCCTGGTGCGGGCGACCGTCACCGGGTCCGGTGAGCTGCGCGCGCTGGTGATCGACCCGAAGGCCGTGGACCCCGAGGACACGGAGACGCTCGCCGACCTGGTGGTCGCCGCGGTGCAGGCGGCCAACGAGAATGCGCAGGCGCTCCAGCAGCAGAAGCTGGGCCCCCTGGCCCAGGGCCTGGGCGGCGGCAGCGGTATCCCCGGCCTCCCGTTCTAGCCCGGCCCACCCCCCTACCCGACGAAAGAAGGCAGTCCGTTGTACGAAGGCGTGGTTCAGGACCTGATCGACGAACTGGGCAGGCTGCCCGGCGTCGGGCCCAAGAGCGCGCAGCGGATCGCCTTCCACATCCTGCAGGCCGAGCCCACCGACGTACGCCGCCTCGCGCACGCGCTGCTCGAGGTCAAGGACAAGGTCCGGTTCTGCGCCGTGTGCGGGAACGTGGCGCAGGAGGAGCGGTGCGGCATCTGCCGTGACCCGCGCCGCGACACCACGGTCATCTGCGTCGTGGAGGAGCCGAAGGACGTCGTCGCGATCGAGCGGACGCGCGAGTTCCGCGGGAAGTACCACGTCCTCGGCGGCGCGATCAGCCCGATCGAGGGCGTCGGCCCGGACGACCTGCGCATCCGCGAGCTGCTGGCGCGCCTGGCGGACGGCGAGGTGACCGAGCTGATCCTGGCCACCGACCCGAACCTGGAGGGCGAGGCGACCGCCACCTACCTCGCCCGCATGATCAAGCCCATGGGCCTGAAGGTCACCCGCCTGGCCAGCGGGCTCCCCGTCGGGGGAGATCTGGAGTACGCGGACGAGGTCACGCTCGGGCGGGCCTTTGAAGGAAGGCGACTTCTCGATGTCTGACGCAACGCTGCACGCCCTCGGCCAGGATCCGGACGACTTCGCCGCCTCGATCGCGGACCAGATCGAGTCGTTCATCGTCGCGGTCACCGAGGTCGCCAAGGGCGAGGACCCGGACAGCGCGGTGCCCTTCCTCCTCCTGGAGGTGTCCCAGCTGCTGCTGGCGGGCGGCCGGCTGGGCGCGTACCAGGACGTGCTGCCGGACGAGCGCTACGAGCCCGACCTCGGCCCGGAACCGGATGTGGACGACCTGCGCGAGCGGTTCGCGATCATGCTGGAGCCGGTCGACGTCTACTCCGAGGTCTTCGACCCCTACGAGCCCCGCAAGGCCCCGGTGGCCCACCGGATCTCCGACGACCTGGCGGACGTGGTCGCCGACCTGAGGCACGGGCTCATCCACCACCAGTCGGGCCGCACCACGGAGGCGCTGTGGTGGTGGCAGTTCTCGTACTTCACCAACTGGGGTCCGACGGCCTCGGCCACCCTGCGCGCCCTCCAGTCGCTGATCGCCCACGTACGCCTGGACCAGCCGCTGGCGGCGCTGGACGGCCTGGACACGGACGAGGACCTGGCCGAGGACGACCTGGCGGAGCAGGCCGGACAGGTGATGGCCGAGGAGCTCGGCGGCCTCGGCCGCACGTGACGCGGGCGGACGCGGCGGCGCCCGGGAACTCATTCTCCGATCTTCTCGTCTCATGATGCGGTACGAGGCGGTCGGATCCCGGTCCCTCGTTAGACTGCACCAGCAATGAGACGGACTGAGCGAGGAGCGCACGTGGGCCTTGTCGTGCAGAAGTACGGAGGCTCCTCCGTAGCCGATGCCGAAGGCATCAAGCGCGTCGCCAAGCGGATCGTGGACGCCAAGAAGAACGGCCACCAGGTGGTCGTCGTGGTTTCCGCGATGGGCGACACGACGGACGAGCTGATCGATCTCGCCGAGCAGGTATCGCCGATGCCTGCCGGGCGCGAATTCGACATGCTGCTGACCGCCGGGGAGCGGATCTCCATGGCCCTGCTGGCCATGGCGATCAAAAACCTGGGCCACGAGGCCCAGTCGTTCACCGGTAGCCAGGCAGGCGTGATCACCGACTCGGTCCACAACAAAGCGCGCATCATCGATGTCACGCCGGGCCGGATCCGCACCGCGCTGGACGAGGGCAACATCGCCATCGTCGCGGGCTTCCAGGGGGTGTCCGCGGACTCCAAGGACATCACCACCCTCGGCCGGGGCGGCTCGGACACCACCGCCGTCGCGCTCGCCGCGGCGCTGGACGCCGAGGTGTGCGAGATCTACACCGACGTCGACGGCGTCTTCACCGCGGACCCCCGCGTCGTGAAGAAGGCCAAGAAGATCGACTGGATCTCCTCCGAGGACATGCTGGAGCTCGCGGCCTCCGGTTCCAAGGTGCTGCTGCACCGCTGCGTCGAGTACGCGCGCCGCTACAACATCCCGATCCACGTCCGCTCGTCCTTCTCCGGACTGCCGGGCACCTGGGTCAGCAACGAGAATCCGCAAGGGGACGCGCAGGTGGAGCACGCCATCATCTCCGGAGTCGCGCACGACGTCTCCGAAGCCAAGATCACGGTCGTCGGTGTCCCGGACAAGCCGGGCGAGGCCGCGGCGATCTTCCGCGCCATCGCGGACGCCGAGATCAACATCGACATGATCGTGCAGAACGTCTCCGCGGCCTCCACGGGCCTCACCGACATCTCCTTCACGCTCCCCAAGGCGGAGGGCCACAAGGCCATCGAGGCCCTGGAGAAGGCGAAGGGCGCGATCGGCTTCGACTCCCTGCGCTACGACGACCAGATCGGCAAGATCTCCCTGGTCGGCGCGGGCATGAAGACGAACCCGGGCGTCACCGCCTCCTTCTTCCAGGCGCTGTCCGACGCGGGCGTGAACATCGAGCTGATCTCGACCTCGGAGATCCGCATCTCGGTCGTCACCCGCCAGGACGACGTCAACGAGGCCGTCCGTGCCGTGCACACGGCCTTCGGTCTCGACTCCGACAGTGCCGAGGCCGTCGTCTACGGAGGCACCGGACGATGACCCGCACCCGGTCCTCCGGCCCGGCGCTCGCCGTGGTCGGGGCGACCGGAGCAGTCGGTTCGGTCCTGCTCCAGATGCTGTCCCAGCGGGCGGACGTCTGGGGCGAGATCCGCCTGATCGCCTCCGCGCGCTCGGCCGGCCGCATGCTGGCCGTCCGCGCGGAGGAGACCGAGGTGATCGCCCTCACCGAGGACGCCTTCGACGGCCTCGGACCGGGCGACGTCGCCCTCTTCCTCACCCCGGCCGACGTCTCGGCCCGGTGGGCCCCCGTGGTCACCACGCGCGGCTCGGTCGTCATCGACCTGTCCGCCGCCTTCCGGGAGGACCCCGAGGTCCCGTTGGTGGTGCCCGAGGTCAACGGGCACGCCGTACGGATCCGGCCGCGCGGGATCGTCGCCGGCCCGGACTGCGTGACCGCCACCATGATCGCGGCCCTGGGCGCGCTGCACTCCGAGTACTCCCTGTGCGACCTGGTCGTCTCCTCGTACCAGGCCGCGAGCGCCGCCGGCCGGGCCGGTTCCGAGGCGCTGCGCCGGCAGCAGTCGCTGGTCGCCGGGACCTCCCTGGGCGAGCAGCCCGGGGACGTACGCCGTGCCGTCGGCGAGGACATCGGGCCCTTCGCCGCCCCGCTCGCCCTCAACGTCGTGCCCTGGTCCGGTGAGCTGCGCGCGGACGGCTGGTCCTCGCACGAGCTGGCGGTACGCGGGGAGACGCGCCGGATCCTGGATCTGGAGCAGCTCCCGGTGTCGGTGACCTGCGTCCAGGTGCCGGTGCTGACCGGGCATTCGCTGACCGTGCGGGCCCGCTTCGAGCGCGAGGTGGAGGCCGTGCACGCCCGGGAGATCCTGGAGGCCGCGCCCGGCGTGGTGCTCGTGGACGACCCGGAGGCCGGGGAGTTCCCCACGCCCGTGGACGCCGCCGGGACGGATCCGGCCTGGGTGGGACGGCTGCGGGCCTCGCTCGACGACCGTCACGCCCTGGAGTTCTTCGTGTGCGCCGACAATCTCCGCAAGGGCGCAGCGCTGAATGCCACACAGATCGCGGAACTGATCGCGGGTGAATTTGCGTAATTCGCTTTGTAGGATCGGTGCTGATCCCTTGATCAAGGTGATGGCCCGAATGCCGTCTCGATAAAGACGGGGCAATCGGGAAGAGCGGGTGCGCATGAGGGCAATAGGGATTTTGCTGGTGAGGCTGCCTCGCGCGTACAACCCTGATGGGGGGACGCGTGTCCAACCGGCGTGGCAGACACACTGCTCGAACCGGCCGTCCGGCCGGCGCAGATCGGGATCATCCCGTCGCGCCGGGGTCTCCGCGCACCCGGCGGCGGTTTTCCCGTGATCGTTCCCGTCCCGCCGGCGGGGCCCTCGACGGGATCGTCGACGGCGCCCGTACGGACCGCCGTACCGATCCGGAGCGGTCTCGTGCCCGCGCCGCGCGACAGCGCTGAGACGGACGGGAGCAGCAAGAGCGAGGCGGTCGAGTCGGCCGAGACGGTCGAAGTGCCGGAGTCGGCCGAGACGGTCGAGGCGCCCGAGGTGGTGGCCGGTACCACCGTCGACCACCTCACCGCGACCTACCAGGCGCACTACCGCTCGCTCCTGGGCCTGGCCGCACTGCTCCTCGACGACACCGCCTCCTGCGAGGACGTGGTCCAGGAGGCCTTCATACGGGTGCACTCCGCCCGGAACCGGGTCCGCGACCGGGAGAAGACCCTGGCGTACCTGCGCCAGACCGTCGTGAACCTCTCGCGGTCCGCCCTGCGCCGCCGCATCCTCGGCCTCAAGCTGCTCTCGAAGCCGATGCCGGACATGGCGAGCGCCGAAGAGGGCGCGTACGACCAGCTGGAGCGGGACGATCTGATCAAGGCGATGCGTGGACTGCAGCGTCGCCAGCGCGAGGTGCTGGTGCTGCGCTATTTCGCGGACATGACGGAGGCCCAGGTCGCCGAGACGCTCGGAATATCGCTCGGCTCGGTGAAGGCGTACGGATCGCGGGGCATTGCCGCGCTGCGGGTGGCGATGGAGGCTGCGCAGTCATGATGGACGACCACACATCACCGGACGGTGCGAGCGGGGAAGAAGAGCTGCGCATCCTCCTGCGCGGGGCCGTCGAAGGCCTGCAGCCCTCCGAGGGCGCGCTGGAGCGACTGCGCGACGCGGTCCCCGCGCGCCGGACCCGCAACCGGCGGGCCGCCCTCGTCGGCGCCGCCGCGGCCGTGCTGCTGGCAGGGACGGCGATCCCGGCCGCACTGCACCTGTCCGCGGCCGAGGGTGCGACCGCGGACCACCCTGCGATGGCCGGGCACGGCGAGGCCGCGGGCGACAAGCACGACATGCCGGCTTCCGACCCCCACCAGAACGGCTTCGGTGCCCTGCCGAGGTCGACCCACTCCGGCGGGGTCCCGTCCGTGGGCGGGACGAGCGGGCAGCCGAACGCCACGGCGGTCCCCCCGGTCGGCGGCCTGACGGCAGGCCCGTCGGGCGCCGGGACCTCAGCCGGACCGGCCGGTTCCGGCGGCCCGGCGGCGGGCTCGGGTCCGCTGCCGCCGGTGGCGGCGCCCGGAGTGCCCGGATGCGGCGCGGACCAGCTCGGGGTGGTGGGCTCGGCCCGGGCCCCGGAGACCGACGGCAGGGTGTACGGCAGCTTCCGGGTCACCAACGTCTCTGCGCAGGGCTGCGCCGTCAACGGCCAGGACACCCTGACGGCCGCCCCGGCGCCCGGTACCGGGGCCGGATCGGGCGCCGCGGTCGCCGTGGTCGGCCACACGGCGGGGGACCCGGCGAGCGGGCTGCTGCCCGACCCGGCGGCGGCCGCTCCGGCGCTGGTGCTCCCGCCGAACACGGCGTACGAGGTCCGCTTCGCGTGGGTGCCCTCGGGGCAGAGCTGCGCACCGGCGAACCAGGACGCGGGCGCGAAGGCCCCGCAGACCGACCCCGCGGGCACCACGAGCGGCGCGGGGAGCGGACCGGCCGTCGAACCGCAGGCGGGCACGACCCCGGCCCCGGCCGGCGTGGCCGTCTCGCACACCCCGCAGTCGGGGGCCACGACCACGCGGACGACGATCCCCGAGGCCTGCGGCGGCACGGTCTACCGGACGGGCGCGATCCCGCTGTCCTAGGGGGCGTGCCGAGCGGGTCGGCGGACTACCGCGCGGCGGGCTCCAGCAGGCCCGCCTCGGCGTCGCGGATGGTCTCCACCTCGCGGCGGTAGAGCCGGAACCACATGAAGAGCACGAAGGCGACGAAGACGAACCATTCGCCGGTGTAGCCGAGGTTCTGGAAGGCCTTCAGGTCGAGCCCGGTGTTGTTCGGCGCCTGCGCAGGCACCGGAATCATCCCGTCCGAAGGCGTCTGCACGGTCAGCCAGGCGTCGTACAGGTCGTACGGGACGATGTTGACCAGCGAGGCCGCGCTGATCACCCCGAGCTGCCCGGCCGGCAGCCCGCCCTGGGAGTGGACCCCCTTCGTGCCGGCGTTCTCCGAGGCCTGCAGGGCCCCGCTGACCTCGACCCGCCCGGTCGGCGCGGCCGGTGCCTTCGCGGGGTCCGCCACCCCCGGCAGCCAGCCCCGGACCACCGGGACGGTCTTGCCGGAGTCCGTCTTCAGCAGCGTCAGCACGTAGAACCCGGACCGGCCGTCCAGCCGCCGCTCGGGCACGAGCAGCTGGTCGCCGTACTCCCCGGCCGTGGAGGCCAGCCGTCCGGAGGTCGTCTTGTCGACCGGAAGCAGCGAGTCCAGGGGCGCGGCCACCTGGTCGGCCGGCCGCTCCGTGCTCGCTTCCCGGTGGCTGTCGACGCGGTCCTCGAACCGGCCGAGCTGCCAGGACCCCATGAACAGGCAGAAGGGAACGGCGAGCGCGACGAAGACGTTGATCCCCCACCAGCGCGGGGTCAGGAGAAACCGGTGCACCCCACCACCGTACGGGGGGTGCACCGGTCGCCCTCCCGCAGGGTCAGTGCGGCAGGTGCTTCAGCGCGAACTCCAGCTCCATCCGGACCTGCTTGATCCGCTCCTCCACCACCAGCGAACCGTGCCCGGCGTCGTACCGGTACACCTCGTGCACGGCCCCGCGCGCGGCGAGCCGGTCCACGTAGTTGTCGATCTGGCGGATCGGGCAGCGCGGGTCGTTCACACCGGCCGCGATGTGGACCGGCGCCCGCACCGCGTCCACGTACGTCAGCGGCGAGGACGCCTCGAAGCGGTCCGGGACCTCCTCCGGCGTACCGCCGAAGAGGGTGCGGTCCAGCGCCTTCAGCGCCTCCATCTCGTCGTGGTAGGCCGTCACGTAGTCCGCGACCGGCACGGCGGCCAGGCCCACCGCCCAGGCTTCGGGCTGCGTGCCCAGCCCCAGCAGCGTCAGGTACCCGCCCCAGGAACCGCCCGACAGCACCATGCGGGCCGGGTCCGCGAGGCCCGAGGAGACCGCCCACTCCCGCACCGCCCCGATGTCCTCCAGCTCGATCAGCCCGACCCGGTGCTTGAGGGCGTCGGTCCACTCGCGGCCGTATCCCGTCGAGCCGCGGTAGTTGACCCGCACCACGGCGAAGCCGTGGTCCAGCCAGGCCGCCGGGGCCGACGCGAAGGAGTCGCTGTCGTGCCAGGTGGGCCCGCCGTGGATCTCGAAGACCGTCGGGAAGGGGCCCTCCCCGTGTCCCGCCGGCCGCTGCGCGAGCGCGTGGATCCGTCCGCCGGGACCCTCCACCCACACGTCCTCGACCGGCTCCGAGCCGGGCGCCCGGAAACCGGGCGGGTCCAGTACGACCCCGCCCGCGGTGGACCGTACCGCCGAGGGCTCGGCGGCCGAGGACCACAGGTACTCCACCGTCCCGTCGGGCCGGGCGGTGGCCGCCGACACCGTCCCCGGCGGCGTGTCCACGCGTACGAGCTCCCGTGCGGCCAGGTCGTAGCGCCACAGCTCGCTGCGCGCCTCGAAGCCGTGCTCGACCAGCAGCGCGGAACCGTCCGGGTACCACTCGGCGCTGACGTCGCCCGGCAGGTCGATCGCGAGGTCCTGCTCGGCGCCGGTGGCGACGTCCCACACCATCGGCTCCCAGCGGCCGCGCCGCTGGTGGCCGACGAGCAGCCGGGTGTCGCCCGCGACCGGTGCGAAACCGAGGACCTCCAGACCGAGCTCCTCGGATCCGCCCCGGGAGTCGTCCAGCTCGGCGACGGTGGTCCCGTCCAGGGTCAGGACGCGCAGGGCGGAGTGCATCGCGTCGCCGTGCTCGGTGTGCTCGACGGCCACCAGCGTTCCGTCGCGGGACAGGTCGCCGACGCCGGCCGACTCCCGGTGCCGGTAGATCACGGTCGGCGCGGAGCCGTCCGGCCGGACCACGTGCACGGTCGAGCCGTCCTCGTCGGTGGAGCGCCCCACGACGGCCGTCCCGTCCCGGCCGATGGCCAGCCCGGCGGGGTACGAGGGCTCCAGGCCCGGGGTGGCCGGTTCGTCGGGGCCGCCCGCGAAGGGCTGGCGCACCCAGGTGCCGAACTCGTCGCCGTCGGTGTCGGAGAACCACCAGATCCACTCGCCGTCGGGGGAGAGGGTCCCGTCGGTGGTGCCGTTGGGGCGGTTCGTGGCCTGCCGCTGCTCGCCGGTGGCGCGGTCCCACGCGTAGATCTCGTAGGTTCCGGTCGCGTTGGAGACGAAGAGCGAACGGTCCGGGGCGTCCTCGGCCCAGTCGGGGAGCCCGACGCGCGGTGCCCGGAACCGCTTCTCCCAGTCGGGCATGCCGGGGGTCATCTCACTGTCGCTGGTCATGCGCCCCATTGTGGCCGCAGCGCTCCGGCCGCAGCGCTCCGGGCGCAGCGCTCCCCGGGATGCCGACCGCCGGGAACGGGCGCACAGTGGAACGCGTCGGCCGTTCCGTCCGAGGAGGAACGATCATGGCCAAGAAGGACCACAAGGACCGCACCGGCCACCCCAGCCACCAGGACTCCGAGCGCGCGCAGGCCAAGAACACGGCCGCCGAGGCCCGTGCCAAGGCCGCCGTCCGGGACATCCACAGCACCGCCGCGAAGACGCGCGGAATGCAGCAGAAGGCCCAGGCCAAGCGCGGCTAGGCCCGCTCCGCCGGAGGTCTGTCTAGGCTGGCGCCCATGCGGATGATCGTCCGGGGCGCCCGGCTGCTGCACACCCACGGCCTGTCCGACGTCGAGGTCGCGGAGGACGGCCGCATCGCGCGGGTCGTCCCGTACGACGACCAGAAGGAACCACCGGCCACCGGCATCCTCATCGAGGCCCACGGCGGCCTGCTCACTCCTCCCTTCGTCGAGCCGCACATCCACCTCGACACGGCGCTGACCGTCGGCGAGCCCCGCCCCAACGCCTCCGGCACCCTCTGGGAGGGCATCGCCTGCTGGAGCGAGCGCAAGCGGACCCTGACGCGCGCGGACGTGGTCGAGCGGGCCACCGAGGTGCTGCGCTGGCAGGCCGCCCACGGGGTGCTGCACGTGCGGACCCACTGCGACGTCACCGACCCGGACCTCACCGCGCTCGAAGCGCTGCTGGAGGTGCGCGACCGGGTGCGGGACTTCATGACCCTGCAGATCGTGGCCTTCCCGCAGGAGGGCATCGTCTCCTTCCCGGGCGGCGAGGGACTGATGCGCGAGGCCGTCGCCCGCGGGGCCGACGTCGTCGGCGCGATCCCGCACTTCGAGGACACCCGCGAGGACGGTCTCGCCTCGCTGCACACGGCTTTCGCGCTGGCCGAGGAGCACGGCCTGCGGGTGGACGCGCACTGCGACGAGATCGACGACGAGCAGTCCCGCTTCGTGGAGGTGCTGGCCACCCTCGCCCTGCGCTCGGGGCTGCGCGGGCGCGCCACGGCCTCGCACACGACGGCCATGGGCTCCTACAACGGCGCGTACAGCTTCAAACTCCAGCGCCTGCTCGCCCGCTCCGGCATCAACCTGGTCTCCAACCCCTTCGCCAACCTGGGCCTGCAGGGCCGCTTCGACGCCTATCCCAAGCGGCGCGGCCTCACGCAGGTCAAGGAGATGCTGGCGGCCGGGGTCAACGTCGCCTTCGGCCACGACGACGTGATGGACCCCTGGAACGCGCTGGGCACCGCCAACCCGCTGCAGACCGCCCTCGTCGGGCTGTACGCCGCCCAGCTCACCGGCGCCGACGAGATCCCGCTGGCCTTCTCGATGGTGACGGAGCGCGCGGCGCGGGTGCTCGGCCTCGCGGAGACGGAGTACGGCATCACCGCGGGCGCCCCCGCCTCCTTCGTGGTGCTCCCGGCCCCGTCGCCGGAGGAGGCGATCCGCCGCCAGGTCCGCCCGCGGTACGTCGTCTCGCGCGGGGCCGTCCTCGCCGAGACCCCGCCCGCCCCGACCCGGCTGAACTGGCCGGGAGAGCCCCCGTCCGAGATCGACTTCAGCCGCCGCCTACGCTGACGCCCCATGAAGACGTGGACACTTGACACCGCATCGGCCCTCGCCGCGCACGAGATCGCCGCGGAGTACGCGGACACGACCCTGCTGAACCACTCGGTCCGCTCCTACGCCTTCGGCGCCCGGTACGCGGAGCAGCACGGGCTGGCGTACGACGCGGAACTCCTCTACGTCAGCGCCCTGCTGCACGATCTGGGCCTGACCGCGCCCTTCGACAGCCACACCCTGCCCTTCGAGGAGGCGGGCGGCCATGTCGCGCGCGTCCTGACGGCGGGCCTGGGCTGGCCGGCGGCGCGGCGGGCGCGCGCCGAGGAGGTCATCGTCCTGCACATGCGGGACGACGTGAGCGCGGCCGAGGACGTGGAGAGCCACCTGCTGCAGGTCGGTACGAGCGCGGACGTCTCGGGCCTGCGCGTCGCCGAATTCGATCCCGCCTTCACGGCCGACCTCCTCGCCGCGTATCCGCGGGGCGACTTCGGCGCGGCGTTCCTCGCGCTCGTCCGGGACCAGGCCGTGCGCAAGCCCGACTGCGCGGCGGCCGCTTACGTGGCCGGCGGCGCGGCCGCCCGGATCGCCGCCAACCCGCTGGAGGGGCCGCAGGGGTAGCCCGTACGCGGGGGTCGCACATATCGGTCACCGCGTCGGATAGCGTGCCCGCATGTCGTGGGACGAGGACGGAACACCGCACCCGCTCGCGCTGCGCCGCACCGGACGCAGTGAACTGGAGCCGGACCGGCTGCCCGAGATCCGGGAGCTGGAGGTGCTCGGCTGGGAGCCGGCCCCCGAGGACCTGCGCTGGGTGTTCCTCCCGTACGTCTGGCCCCCGGAGCACCGCACCTGGATCCCCGACCGGTCCACCCACTGGGCGGTGGACACCGCCCTCGACGGCCACGGCCACATCACCGGCGTGGAGTGCGCCCCGCTGCCCGAGCCCGACCTGCGGGACCTCGACCGCGAGGCCGACGAGGCCCTCGCCGGGCTCGGGCTCCCGCCCCGCCCGCGGGGGCGCCTGTGGCTGCTCCGCCCGGTCGGCCCCTTCACCACCCTCGGCGCGCTCCTCGATCACCTCGACGGCCTGGCCGCGGCGCGGGCCGTGGCGGCCGGGCCCTCCCCGGCCTTCCTCGCCCTGGCCCGGACCGAACTCGCCGCACTCGCCGCCCCCGAGGAGCGGTGAGGCGCGGGGGGTGTGGCTACGCTGGTCGTGAGGGGGTAACGCAGGGAGGCGATCTCATGGGTCGGCGCCATCACTTCCACATCGACCACGACGGGCATTCGGTCAGCGCCACGGTCCAGACCGGGCACACCGCCGTCGTGGAGGTACTGGTCGACGGCAAGGAGACCGGACACGCCACGACGCACGACGACCACCCCGTGACCGTGCACGTCGAGCTGCCGACGGATCCACCGACACAGGTCTCCGTCCGCGCGACGCCCGGGCCGGGTGTGCCCCGCTGCATCTTCGAGGCCCCGGCCATCGAGCCGCACATCATGTCCCCCCGCCCCTACTGACGGCGGCGGCCACCGGCCCCCCTTGCGCTCCTGCGTCGCCGACCGGATCTCCTCCGTCGCCTCCCGGAACGCGGGGGCCGCGCGCCTGAAGTAGTCGAAGAGCAATTCCTGCTGCTCCGGTGAGTACCCGGCGATCACCTCGCCGATCCGCTTCCGGGCGGGCCCACGGCGGCCTCGACCTGCGCCAGGGCGCCGGGCACGGCCTCGACCACGACCTTGCGCCGGTCGCCCGGGTCGGCGGTGCGCCGTACGTACCCCGCACGCTGCAGCCGGTCGATCAGCCGGGTCGTCGCCCCCGTGGTGAGACCCGTCCCGGCGGCGAGCTCGCCGGAGGTGAGCCCGCCGGCCAGGGTGATCCGGCTGAGGGCGTACCACTCGGACGCCTGGAGGCCCGCCGCCTCCGCGCCCGCCATGCCGTGCGGCCCCACGGCGTCGACGTAGTCCCGGAAGACCGTCCGCCGGTCGTCCTGCTCCGCCATCGCGACACGCAGCACCGGAACGTGATGGAGCGCTTCTCCTTCCTCTTCTCGCCGGCGACGGCCCCGAAGGCGGAGGGGTGACCCCGCACGCCGCGGGGGAGGAGACCGGTCAGTCGCGGCGACCGACGGCGCCCGGCTGCAGTCTCAGCTCCTGGACCTGGTAGCAGTCCGAGTAGACGGTGGCGATGACCGCCCCGCACGCGCACACCAGATTGGGCCCCCACTCTCCGTCCATCCCGCAGCAGTAGCCGCGGCGCATCGCGACGTCCGGGTGCTGCTCCAGGCCGATGCCGTCGCCGGGGTTGAGCACGACGGTGCCGCTCGGACCGGATTCGACGAGCAGGCCGGACGATTCGTCCAGTACGTACGGTGGGCCGGAGGGATCGGGGTCGACCGCGAACGTCCCCGGGGCCATCCGCACGATCGGCCGGTCGCAATGACCGTTCGCATCGGTGGGCCCGGCCTCCGGCCGGTACCACCCGTCATCGGTACGCGGGTCCGGCAGGGGTCGCTCGGTGACGGCCGGCGTCACCGCACGCCGGCAGCCACGGCACTGGAAGACCGTCATTGGATACCTCGTTCATCAGGAAGGTCGTACAGGTCGGGGCGAGGTCCGCGCGTGAACGGACCCGACCCGTGCGCGGAGCGGGGGCCCGCCGCTCAGGCGATCCAGCCCGCGTTGTGCCGGTGCCGGCCCAGACCCGCCGCCGAGAACTCGTCCTCCGCGCCGGTCGTCAGCACGCCCAGCCTCCGCAGGGCCTGCGAGATCGGGCTTCCGGCAGGCGGTGTCGGCCGGCCCTCCTCCACGTGAAGCGGTCCCAGCACGAGGGCGCCGCCGTCCCAGACCGCGGCGTGCTGCTCGCCCACGCCGCCGAAGTACTCGGCTTCCACGTAGGCCAGCGGCCCGGCGGCCGACCATGCGGCGAGGAGCCGGTCAAAGCCTCCCGGAAGGCGCCAGAACCCCAGATGATCCACGTCGCTTCCGTCCGCGAGCGCGTCGAACAGCGCGCCGGTCATCGGCGCGAGCGACAGCCCCTGGCCGAGGGACGCCAGCCTGGCCGCGGGCAGATCCCGCAAGGCGTCACGGAGCAGCCCGTCCCCGGCGATCACGGCTTGCAGCACGTACGTCATTGCGACACTCCCTCGACCGGTCGCGGGTGCCACGGAAGTGGACGGCAGCAGAAACAGGTCAGGCACCTACAAGAACTTGTAGGTGCCTGACCTGGTCTTACTCTGTCGGGGTGGCGGGATTTGAACCCACGACCTCTTCGTCCCGAACGAAGCGCGCTGCCAAGCTGCGCTACACCCCGATCGCCGCCCCGCAGCGCTTGCTGCCCTGGCGACATCGATTACTTTAGCGGACCTCTCGCCGGAGACGAAATCCGGTTTCGCGGAGCGGTCGCGGGGCCGGGGGAGGCGTCGGGCGGAGGTGGGCCCTACCCCTTCGGGGTCAGCGTCAGGAGCGTCGCCTCCGGCGGGCACGCGAAGCGGACCGGGGTGAACCGGTTGGTGCCGCAGCCGGCCGAGACGTGCAGGTACGCGCGATTGCCCGCCGCCTCGTGCGTGGAGAGCCCCTTCACCCGCTTCGTGTCCAGGTCGCAGTTGGTGACGAGCGCCCCGTAGAAGGGGATGCACAGCTGTCCGCCGTGGGTGTGGCCCGCGAGGATCAGCGGGTACCGGTCGGCCGTGAAGGACTCCAGGACGCGCAGGTACGGGGCGTGCACCACCGCCATCGAGAAGTCCGCGTCCGCCTCCGGGCCGCCGGCGACGCTCGCGTAGCGGTCCCGCTTGATGTGCGGGTCGTCGAGCCCGGTGAAGGCCAGCTCCAGGCCGTCCAGCTTCAGCCGCGCCCGGGTGTTGGTGAGGTTCAGCCAGCCGGCCGCGTCGAAGGCGTCCCGCATGTCCTCCCACGGGTTGTGGACGGCGCCGACGACCGGCTTGTTGCCGTTCAGCCCGTGCCGGCCCTGGGTCCGCTCGATCAAGTAGCGCCCGGGGTTGCGCAGCCGCGGCCCGTAGTAGTCGTTCGACCCGAAGACGTACACGCCCGGGAAGGACATGAGGGGGCCCAGCGCGTCGAGCAGCTCGGGGATGCCCTCGGTGTCGGAGAGGTTGTCGCCGGTGTTCACGACGAAGTCGGGGCGCAGGCCGGCCAGCGACTGCAGCCAGGCGCGTTTCTTGCGCTGTCCGCCGACCATGTGGATGTCGGACACCTGGAGCACGCGCAGCGGGCGCATCCCCTGGGGTAGGACAGGCACCGTGACCCGGCGCAGGCGGAAGGACCTCGCCTCGAAACCGGCGGCATAGGCCACACCCGCGGCCCCCACCGCAGCGATTCCGGCAGCCGCCTTCAGGGGTACTCCGTAACGCGCACGCATGGACCCATCGTCGCAGACCCGGAAAACCGGTGAGCGCCACTGCCCCCGCACCTGGCAGACTCACCTGCATGACCACGCTCAAGGCCAAGCTCCAGGAAGACCTCACGACCGCCATCAGGGCGCGCGACGAGCTGCACTCGTCCACGCTGCGCCTGACCCTCTCCGCCATCACCAAGGAGGAGGTCGCGGGCAAGGAGGCACGTGTGCTCTCCGACGAGGAAGTCCTCAAGGTGATCGCCAAGGAGGCGAAGAAGCGCCGCGAGGCCGCGGAGGCCTTCGCCCAGGGCGGCCGTCCCGAGCAGGCCGCGCGCGAGACCGCGGAGGGCGAGTTCCTCGACACGTACCTGCCCAAGCAGCTCGGCGACGACGAACTCGCCGCGATCGTTGCGGCGGCCGTCGAGGAGGCCAGGGCCGCGGGTGCCGAGGGGCCGCGTGCCATGGGTGCCGTCATGAAGATCGTGAACCCGAAGGTCGCCGGGCTGGCGGAGGGCGGGCGGGTCGCCGCCGTCGTCAAGCAGCAGCTCTCGTAGGACCGCGCAGCACGAAGGGGGAGGGCCCCGGCCGGTGTCGGCCGGGGCCCTCCCCCTTTCTCGTTCGTCGTGCTGCGCGCCGACCGCCGACCGCTACTGGTCGTCGCGGCCGCCGATCACGCCGGCGGTGTTCGGGTCGATCGTGATCCCGGGGAACGGGGGCTGCGGCTGGACGTCGCCGGTCGCGCCCGTGGCTCCACCGCCGTGGTTCCCGCCGGTCTGACCGCCGGGGCGGCCGCCGGGCTTGCCGTCGCCGCCGCCGGGCTTGCCGGGCCGGGTCGGGGGCGTGGACGGCTTGTTGCCGCGCGGGCCGCCGGAGGGGATCGTCGGCTCCGGAATGCCGACCGTGACGAAGTTCCCCGACTCGCGGCCGGAGAGAGCGCCGCTGACCGCGTCCTTCCAGATCGGGCCGGGCAGACCGCCACCGAAGACCTTGTCGAAGGGCCTGCCGCCGATCACGATGTTCTCCATCGTGATCTTCTTCGCGCCGCCCGAGCCGACCCACACCGCGCCGGAGACGTTCGGCGTGTAGCCGACGAACCAGGCGTTGTAGCGGGAGTCCGTCGTACCGGTCTTGCCGGCGCTGTCGCGGTCGCTGAGACCGGCCCGCTCACCGGTACCGGAGTCGACCACCCCGCGCAGCAGGGTGTTGATGGTGTCGGCCGTGTCGGTGGACATCGCCCGGTCGCACTTGGACTTCGGCACCGCGAGCGCCTTGCCGTGCGCGTCGGTGATCGACTCGATGGCGACGGGCGTGCAGTAGACACCGCGGTTGGCGAAGGTCGCGTACGCGTTGGCCATCGTCAGCGGGGACAGTTCGGCGGAGCCGAGCGCGATCGACGGGGCCTCGGGGAGCTTGGAGCCGTCGGCCGGGACCACGCCGAGCTTCTGCGTCATCTCCGTCACCGGGCAGAGGCCGATCTCGCCGATCATCTCGACGAAGTACGTGTTGATGGACTTCTCCATCGCCGTCCGCAGCGCGTACGGACCGATCTCGTCCTCGGTCTCGTTCTTCGCCGTCTGGATCTTGCCGTCGATCGGCAGGTTCAGCCACTGCGTGCCGTCGCACTTGGTGATCGGCGTCGGGTAGTCGATCTTGTTCGGCGCCTGGTACACCTTCGTCGGCGGCATGCCCCGCTCTATGGCGGCCGCGGCGATGAACGGCTTGAAGGTCGAGCCGACCTGGAAGCCGAAGTTCGAGCCGCCCATCCGCTTGTCCACGGAGTAGTTGATCTGCGTCTCGTTCTTCCCGAAGCCGTACGGCTTGGACTGACCCATCGCCAGCACCCGTCCGGTGCCCGGCTGGACCATGGTCACGGCCGTCGCGATCGAGTCCTCCTGGTAGACGTGGTCCTTGATCGACTCGTTGGCCGCGTCCTGCGACTGGGGGTCCAGGGTGGTGCGTACCGTCAGGCCGCCCTGGTTCCAGATCTTCGCCCGCTCCTCTCGCGTCTTGCCGAAGGCCGGGTCGGTCAGGAAGGTGTTGCGCACGTAGTCGCAGAAGAAGCCCGCGCCCTTGAGGGCGGTGATGCAGCCGTTCTTCGGCTTGGTCACCTTGAGGGTGACCGGCTTCGCCTTCGCCGCGTCCGCCTCCGCCTGCGAGACGTCCTTGGTGTCGGCCATGCGCTGCAGGACGATGTTGCGGCGCTTCGTCGCCTCCTGCGCGTCGTTCACGGGGTCGTACCGGCTCGGCGACTGCACGACGCCCGCGAGCAGCGCGGACTCCTCCAGCGTCAGGTCCTTGGCCGGCTTGCTGAAGTAGCGCTGGGCGGCGGATTCGATTCCGTACGCCTGCTGGCCGAAGTAGGTGATGTTGAGGTAGTTCTCGAGGATCTTCTTCTTCCCGAGCTCCTCCTCGACCTGGATCGAGTACTTCAGCTCGCGGATCTTGCGGCCGAGGCTCTTCTCCTGGGCCTCGCGCACCTTGGTCTCGTCGTCGCCGGCCTCTTCGACGAACACGTTCTTCACGTACTGCTGGGTGAGGGTGGAGGCGCCCTGTGCGGCGCCGCCCTCCTGCGCGTTGCGGTTGACCGCACGCAGGATGCCCTTGAGGTCGACCGCGCCGTGCTCGTAGAAACGGGAGTCCTCGATCGCGACGATGGCCTTCTGCATGTACGGGGAGATCGCCGTGAGGGGGACCACTTGCCGGTCGCGCGAATAGATGGTGGCGATCGGGCCGCCCTCGGCGTCCAGGATCGTGGTCCGCTGGCTCAGCGGCGGAGTCTTGAGGTTGGCCGGAATCTCATCGAATCCCTCTACCGTCCCCTTGGCCGCCAGGCCCAGGGCGCCTGTGGCCGGAATCGCCATGCCGGCCAGTACCACCCCGGAGAGGACGGACACTCCGAGGAACTTGGCGGCCTGCTGGCTCCCCGTGAGCCCGCCGCCCGAGCGCTTCTTTCCCATAGGGGGAAGCCTACGTTCTCATTCGCCGGACACACGCGAATGCCTTGGCCTAAGCTGTCCCCAACTGTCACAGCAGTGCGGTGCAACATCAACCCCTCGGCTTGATTTTCACCCTTCCCGAATGGGGTGGACACATGTCCGAAACCTGCCCCTCTGCTGAAGCCGAACCGACGATTACACCCGAATTGCCGCAATGGCCGGGCATGTCGCCGGATCACTCCGTCGGGTGATCTGCCGCTTACCCATAGTCCGTTCGGACCATTCAAGATTGGGCCCGTCGGGGGTGTTGCACTGTCCTCGCCTTCCGTAACGTCCTCAACTGGCAGCGGTGAATATGCCGCTACCGCCGTGGGGGAGCCTCGATTCGGGAGAGGACGGCGCCGGGATGGGCTGGGTTACCGACTGGAGTGCGCAGGCAGCCTGCCGCACTACCGATCCGGATGAACTATTCGTTCAAGGAGCGGCACAGAACAGGGCCAAGGCGGTGTGCACCGGATGTCCGGTGCGGACCGAGTGCCTGGCCGACGCGCTCGACAATCGTGTCGAGTTCGGCGTATGGGGCGGAATGACCGAGCGGGAACGACGTGCGCTGCTGCGCCGGCGTCCCACCGTCACCTCGTGGCGACGGCTGCTCGAAACCGCACGTACGGAGTACGAGCGCAGTACGGGCATCCTCACCATGGATGCAGACGCGGAGATCGACGTGTCGTACGAGACATACGCGGCAGCCGGGTAGACCACACGGCCGCCACGACGTACGAACGCCTACGCTCCGGCCGGAACCCCGGCCGCGAGTCGTTCTCCGATGGCCCGCAGCCCGGCGAGGTCGTGCACATCGCCGGGCAGGG
Source organism: Streptomyces sp. NC-S4 (assembly GCF_054353315.1). Classification (NCBI taxonomy): domain Bacteria; kingdom Bacillati; phylum Actinomycetota; class Actinomycetes; order Kitasatosporales; family Streptomycetaceae; genus Streptomyces; species Streptomyces sp. NC-S4. The sequence continues at coordinate 4,732,726 of NZ_CM135937.1, forward strand.
CGGCCACTTCCGCCACCGCCACTTCGGGGTGCAATGAGGTGAAGCGATCGCGTGTGCGTTGCTCACGCGCGATCACCTGCATGCGTTCGGCATGTAGGCGCAGCAGTCCTGCCGTGATCCGGTCGACGACCGCGGTATCGCCTTCGGTGCCGGGGGAGCCTGTCTCGGGAGGGTTCGCGGTCCGGGTGGGCACGGTGGGTTCCGCGTCCGCGTCACGAAGTCCAGCTTTCCCGGACTCCTGATCGACAATGCCGCCTTCTTCAAGATTCTCTGCGGCGGCCAACGCCCGCTCGGCGGACAGCTGGTCGGCGCCACTGCCGTGGACCCGGTTCAATACCAGGCCGGCCAGCGGCATGTTCTCCGCGGCCAGCCGTTCCACGAAGTACGCCGCCTCGCGCAGGGCGTCCGCCTCGGGCGCGGCGACCACCAGGAAGGCCGTGCCGGGAGCCTGGAGCAGTCGGAAGGTCGCGTCCGCGCGCGTGCGGAAACCGCCGAACATCGTGTCCATCGCGGCCACGAAGGTCTGGACGTCCTTCAGCAGGGAGGCCCCCATCAGCTTGCTGAGGGTGCCGGTCATCATCGACATACCGACATTCAGGAACTTCATCCCGGCCCGGCCGCCCACCTTCGCCGGAGCCATCAGCACCCGGATGAACTTCCCGTCCAGGAAGGACCCGAGCCGCTTCGGCGCGTCCAGGAAATCCAGCGCGGACCGGCTCGGCGGAGTGTCGACGATGATCAGGTCCCAGTCGTCCCGGGCCCGCAGCTGCCCCAGCTTCTCCATCGCCATGTACTCCTGCGTGCCCGCGAAGCCGGCCGACAGCGACTGGTAGAAGGGGTTGGCGAGGATGGCCCGGGCCCGCTCGGCGTCCGCGTGCGCCTCGACGATCTCGTCGAAGGTCCGCTTCATGTCCAGCATCATGGCGTGCAGTTCGCCGTCGCCCGCCCCCACGGACTCCACCTTCCGCGGGGTGTTGTCCAGCGAGTCGATCCCCATCGACTGCGCGAGCCGGCGCGCCGGGTCGATGGTGAGCACGACGGCCTTGCGCCCGCGCCCGGCCGCCCGTACGCCGAGTGCCGCGGCCGTGGTGGTCTTGCCGACGCCGCCCGCCCCGCAGCACACGATGATCCGGGTCTCCCGGTCGTCCAACAGCCGGTCGACCGCCAGCCGCGGCGGAGTGTCCATGGTCACGGTGCCCACCCCCTCGCTCATTCGGCCACCGACTGCTTCCGCAGTTCCTTGGCCAGCGCGTACAGCCCGGCCAGATCCATCCCCGCGCCGAGCAGGGGCAGTTCGTACGTCGGCAGGTCCAGGCCCGTCAGCACGGCGCGCTGCGCGCGCTCCAGCTCCACCCGGCTCGCGTGCTCGGCCGCCTGGGTGAGCAGCGGATCCACCAGCCGCTCGGCCAGCCCGCCGCGCCGCGCGCCGCCGAGGCCCGCCCGGGACAGCGACTTCGCCACCTCGGCGCGGTGGTCGTCGGCCGCGGTGCGCAGGGTGTCCTCGTCCAGATGGTGCGGGCGGACCATGTTGACGACGACCCGCCCGACGGGCAGTCCGGCCCGGCGCAGTTCCTCGATGCCGTCCGCGGTCTCCTGGACGGGCATCTCCTCCAGGAGGGTGACCAGGTGCACGGCGGTCTCGGGGGACTTGAGGACCTTCATGACGGCCTGGGCCTGGTTGTGGATCGGCCCGAACCGGGCCAGGCCCGCCACCTCGTCGTTGACGTTCAGGAACCGGGTGATCCGCCCGGTCGGCGGCGCGTCCATGATCACGTGGTCGTAGACGTAGCGGCCCGTCCGGTCCTTGCGCCGCACGGCTTCGCAGGCCTTGCCCGTCAGCAGCACGTCGCGCAGCCCCGGGGCGATGGTCGTCGCGAAGTCGATGGCGCCGAGCTTCTTGAGCGCGCGGCCGGCCGAGCCGAGCTTGTAGAACATCTGGAGGTAGTCCAGCAGCGCCCGTTCGGCGTCGATGGCGAGCGCGTAGACCTCACCGCTCCCGCCGGGCGCCACGGCGATCTTCCGTTCCTCGTAGGGGAGTGCCTCCGCGCCGAAGAGCTGCGCGAGCCCCTGCCTGCCCTCGACCTCCACGAGAAGAGTCCGGCCGCCCTCGCGTGCGAGGGCAAGCGCGAGTGCTGCGGCGACCGTGGTCTTGCCGGTGCCGCCCTTGCCGCTGACCACCTGGAGCCTGCTCACAGCGTCCGAGCCTAATTCCTCGGGTTCGACTCCGGTGGTGCCGGGTGGTTCTGCCGGAGTGTTCGGGGGTGAGCTCCGTTACGTCCGTGCCGGAACAGCCCAGTCCGTTTCCGGTCCGCTTTCGGTCCGTGCCCGGTCCTGGGCCGTGCCGGGGCGGCACGGCGCCTGCCCGGGTGAGGTGTCCGGCCGTCCGTTCCGGGGGCGGCGTGCGCCCCGCACTCCAGGCACTACCCTCGCTCCCATGACCAAGAAGTTCGAATACGCGACGGTCCCGCTGCTGGTTCACGCCACCAAGCAGATCCTGGACACCTGGGGCGAGGACGGCTGGGAGCTCGTCCAGGTCGTGCCCGGCCCGAACAACCCCGAGCAGCTCGTTGCCTACCTCAAGCGGGAGAAGGCATGAGCGCCGTAGAGGCGAAGCTGGCCGAGCTCGGCCTGACGCTCCCGGGCGTCGTCCCGCCGCTGGCCGCGTACCAGCCCGCCGTGCGGTCGGGCTCGTACGTCTTCACCGCGGGCCAGCTCCCGATGGTCAAGGGCAGCATGCCGGTCACCGGCAAGGTCGGCGCCGAGGTGTCGCCGGAGCAGGCCAAGGAGCTCGCGGCGATCTGCGCGCTCAACGCCCTGGCCGCCGTCAAGTCCGTCGTCGGTGACCTCGACAAGATCGCGCGTGTCGTGAAGGTCGTCGGCTTCATCGCCTCCGCCCCCGACTTCACGGCCCAGCCGGGCGTGCTGAACGGTGCGAGCGAGCTGCTCGGCGAGGTCCTCGGCGAGAAGGGCGTCCACGCCCGCAGCGCGGTAGGCGTCGCGGTCCTGCCGCTGGACGCCCCGGTCGAGGTCGAGATCCAGGTGGAACTGGTCGCCGGAGCCTGACCCCTCGGGGTGGGTTCCACCGGGACGGACCGGGTCGCGCACCGCGCGCTTCCCGGCCGTCCCGCGCGCCGTGCCGGCCGACCGGGACGGGAGACCCTCGAACATCGGGCCGGATGGCCGTAGCATCCGGCCATGCCGAATGGTCAGCATGGTCAGCAGCAGCCCCCCGCCGGAGGCCAGTGGTACCCGCCGGAGTGGCCCGACCGCATCCGCGCGCTCGCGGACGGCTCGCTCGTCCCGGTGGAGCCGCGGCGCGCCGCCACCGTGATGCTCCTGCGCGACACCCCCGACGGTCCCGCCGTGCACATGCTGCGCAGGCGGGCCTCCATGGCCTTCGCCGGGGGCGCGTACGCCTATCCGGGCGGCGGGGTCGATCCCCGCGACGAGGAGCACCAGGTCGGCTGGGCGGGCCCCTCCCGGGAGGACTGGGCGGCCCGGCTCGGTACCGACCCCCTGACCGCCCAGGCCATCGTCTGCGGTGCCGTGAGGGAGACCTTCGAGGAGGCGGGCGTCCTGCTCGCCGGACAGACCCCGGACGAGATCGTCGGTGACACCACCGGCGACGACTGGGAGGCCGACCGGCAGGCGCTGGTGGCGCGGGAGCTGTCCTTCGCGGAGTTCCTCGACCGCCGCGGCCTGCGGCTGCGCTCCGACCTGCTCGGGGCCTGGGCGCGCTGGATCACCCCAGAGTTCGAGCCGCGCCGTTACGACACCTGGTTCTTCGTCGCCGCCCTCCCCGAGGGGCAGCGCACCCGCAACGCCTCCACCGAGGCCGACCGGACCGTGTGGATCCGCCCGGCCGACGCGGCCGACGGGTACGACAAGGGCGAGCTGCTGATGATGCCGCCGACCATCTCCACACTGCGTTCGCTGGAGCCGTACGGGAGCGCCGGGGGCGCGCTCGCCGCGGCGGCCGCGCAGGACCTCGCCCCGGTGCTGGCACAAGCCACGCTGGAGGACGGCGAGCTGGTGCTCAGCTGGCCCGGGCACGACGAGTTCACCAAGCGCGTCCGCCCCGCAGCTCCCGCAGCTCCCGCCGACCCCGCCGACCCCTCAGAACCCGCCGACCCCGCAGGTCCCGCAGCTCCCGGAGGTCCCGCATGACCGACGCCGCCGCACTGCCCGGACAGCCCCGCGGAGTCGTGACCTCCGGGCCGGCGACCGCCCGCGCGGTGAACGTCCTGGCCCCCAACCCCTCCGCGATGACCCTCGACGGCACCAACACCTGGCTCGTGTCCGAGCCCGGCTCCGACCTCGCCGTCGTGATCGATCCCGGCCCGCTGGACGACATACACCTGCGGGCGGTCATCGCCACCGCCGAGCGGGCCGGCAAGCGGATCGCCCTCACCCTGCTCACCCACGGCCACCCGGACCACGCCGAGGGCGCGGGCCGCTTCGCCGAGCTCACCGGTACGAAGGTCCGCGCCCTGGACCCGGCGCTGCGCCTCGGCGACGAGGGCCTGGCCGCCGGGGACGTGATCCGGACCGGCGGGCTGGAGCTGCGCGTGGTGCCGACCCCCGGCCACACCAGCGACTCGCTCTGCTTCCACCTGCCCGCCGACCGGGCCGTGCTGACCGGCGACACCATCCTGGGCCGCGGCACCACCGTCGTCGCCCACCCCGACGGCCGCCTCGGCGACTACCTGGACTCCCTGCGCCGTCTGCGCTCGCTCACCGTGGACGACGGGGTGCACACCGTCCTGCCGGGCCACGGGCCGGTCCTGGAGGACGCGCAGGGCGCCGTGGAGTTCTACCTCGCCCACCGCGCGCACCGGCTCGCCCAGGTCGAGACCGCCGTCGAGAACGGCTGCCTGACCCCGGAGGCGGTCGTCGCCCAGGTCTACGCGGACGTGGACCGCTCCCTGTGGCCCGCCGCCCAATGGTCCGTCCGGGCGCAGCTGGAGTACCTTCAAGATCACGGACTGATCCCGGGAGGGCCCGAATGAACACCGTGTTCTTGCTGGTCGCACTGGTCGCGACGGCCGGATGGATCACCTCGACGGTGACGCTCCGAGTGCAGAGCCTCCAGCGCAAGGCGGACCGCACCGAGCGCCGCCTGGCGCTGGTGCTGGACCACTTCGGCATCGAGGAGCCGGAGCCGGCCGGGATGGACGAGGTACGGGCCCACCTGAGGGCCGACCGGCACATCTCGGCGATCAAGGAATACCGCCGGATCACCGGCGCGGGCCTGGCGGAGGCCAAGCTGGCCGTCGACGCCCTCGCGGCGGCCGAGAAGGTCTGAGCCGGCCCGGAGCCGGCGCTCAGTCCCGGCGCGGCGCCTTCGTGCCGTGCCGGGCCGTGTACTCGTCGGCCAGCCACGGCCCGAGGTCCTCGACGTAACCGCGCAGCACCTCCGGGTCCGCGACGGGGTCCAGGGCGACGGCGGCCGCGGCCTCCAGCTGCGCCGCCCGTTCCGGGTAGTACATGCCGAAGATCTCCGCGGACTCGCCGAGGTCGCTGGTCCAGCCGCCCCACCGCGGCATGACCAGCGTGAAGGCGGTGCGCACCAGATGCCGGGAGAAGAGGCGGCTCAGCTTCCGGTACTCCTCCGGGGTCGAGGCCTCCCGCACCCGTGTCCGCCACCCGGGCAGCCGGTCGGCCAGGTCGCCGTTGGTCTCGCGGGCGAGCAGGCTGTCCGGCCGGTAGCGCGGAAGGTGCTCGGCCAGGTCCGCGCCGAGCAGCGGGGTGCACAGGCAGGCGAGGAACCAGCCCAGGTCGAATCGTTCCGCCTCGCTCAGCACCGCGGCCTTGTCCTGGAGCAGGATGCCGACCCCGTCGATCTCCGGGAAGTCCTCGTCGAGCCCGCGGGCGAGCACCTCGGCCGTGTCCCGGTCCTCCTCGGAGGGTTCGTGGTGCAGTACGAGCAGCAGGTCCAGGTCCGAGCGCCCGGGCCGGGCCGTCCCGCGCGGCACGGACCCGTAGAGGTACGCGCTGTGCAGCCGTCGGCCGTACGCCTCGCCGATCCGGGCCCGCGCGGCCGCCACGAGGCCCCTGAACCCGTCCTGCACCCGCCCGAGGGACCCCTCCCGCTCGAAGTACCCGTACGCGTCCAGCCCTCTGTGCTCCATGGGTCCACTGTGCCCGGCCGTCCGCCCGGGGCGGCGGACCGAACGCCGTGCGTCGGCCGGCGGGGCCGTGCGGGCACGGTGACGCGTCTCGGCCGGCTCGGGCCGGCTCGGGCCGGCCGAGGCCGGGAGAACGCGAAGGGGTCCTGCCCGGTCGGGCAGGACCCCTTCGAACGGCTGTGGCCGGCGTCAGCGGGAGCGCTTCGCGAGGCGCTCCACGTCCAGCAGGATGACCGCACGCGCCTCCAGGCGCAGCCAGCCGCGGCCCGCGAAGTCGGCCAGGGCCTTGTTCACGGTCTCGCGCGAGGCGCCGACGAGCTGGGCGAGCTCCTCCTGCGTGAGGTCGTGCACCACGTGGATGCCCTCCTCCGACTGCACGCCGAAGCGGCGCGACAGGTCCAGGAGCGCCCGCGCCACACGGCCGGGAACATCGGAGAAGACCAGGTCGGACATCTGGTCGTTGGTCTTGCGCAGGCGGCGTGCGACGGCGCGCAGCAGCGCGGTCGCGACCTCGGGCCGGGCGTTGAGCCAGGGCTGGAGGTCACCGTGGCCGAGGCCGAGGAGCTTGACCTCGGTCAGGGCGGTCGCGGTGGCGGTGCGCGGGCCCGGGTCGAAGAGCGACAGCTCGCCGATCAGCTCGCCGGGGCCGAGGACGGCCAGCATGTTCTCGCGGCCGTCGGGGGAGGTGCGGTGGAGCTTCACCTTGCCCTCGGTCACGACGTACAGCCGGTCGCCGGGGTCGCCCTCGTGGAACAGGGCGTCGCCGCGTGCGAGGGTCACCTCGGCCATGGAGGCGCGGAGCTCCGCGGCCTGCTCGTCATCGAGCGCCGCGAAGAGCGGGGCGCGCCGCAGAACGTCGTCCACGAGTCTCTCTCCTATGTCGACCGGCTCCAGGGGACCGTGCTCCCCATTTTGCCGGACGGCTCAAACAGTGCGATCAATCACAAGGATGCCGGACGGACGGGCGTGCTGTGCGGCGAGAGGCCAATCGGAGTGGTGTTACCTGAGGTCCGGGCGGGTGTCAGCGGTCGGCCTTAGGCTGGCCGGGTGTCCAATAAGCCGGTGAGAGCACAGGCCAAGGGGTCCGCCGGAGTGACGGAGCCCCAAAATTCTGCTGTGGGCGAACATGACCCAGTGAAGACGCCCGGGAGAGCCGCGGCCACCCCGCAGGGCAAAGTTTCGGCCAAGAAACCGAAGTCGGTCAAGCCGGAGTCGCGCCTGGCCATGGTGCGCAGGGCCCGGCGCATCAACCGCGAGCTGGCCGAGATCTATCCGTACGCCCATCCGGAGCTCGATTTCCGCAACCCCTTCGAGCTGCTGGTCGCGACGGTGCTGTCCGCGCAGACCACCGACCTGCGGGTCAACCAGACGACCCCGGCCCTCTTCGCGGCCTACCCGACCCCCGAGGACATGGCCGCGGCCGCCCCCGAGGATCTGGAGGAGCTGATCCGGCCGACCGGGTTCTTCCGGGCGAAGTCGCGGTCCCTGCTCGGCCTCTCGCAGGCCCTGCGGGACGACTTCGGCGGGGAGGTCCCGGGCCGGATCGAGGACCTGGTGACGCTGCCCGGAGTGGGCCGCAAGACCGCGAACGTGGTCCTCGGCAATGCGTTCGGTGTTCCGGGGATCACGGTGGACACCCATTTCGGCCGGCTGGTGCGCCGCTGGAAGCTGACCGAGCAGGAGGACCCGGAGAAGGTCGAGGCGGAGATCTGCGCGATCTTCCCGAAGAGCGAGTGGACGATGCTCTCGCACCGGGTCGTCTTCCACGGCCGCCGGATCTGCCACGCGCGCAAGCCCGCTTGCGGGGCCTGCCCGATCGCCCCGCTCTGCCCGGCGTACGGGGAGGGCGAGACCGACCCGGAGAAGGCGAAGAAGCTGCTCAAGTACGAGAAGGGCGGCCAGCCGGGCCAGCGGCTGACCCCGCCCCCGGACTACCCGGGCCTCCCGGCCCAGCCGCTGGGCGGGGCCGTGGCGGCGCCGTAGCGGCCGCCCCGAGGGCGGCGGGACAGGGGACGGGGAACGCAGGTCCGCGGGGCGTGAAGACCCGCGGACTTGGGGACTTAGGAACGAATCGGTACCCGGGCCGCGTTGGCGGTGTGGGAGACGTCGCTGGACAGGACAACGCGGACAGGGGTGCCTATGACGCGCGGTACACGGGACGAGACCGGAACCACGGTGGGAGCACGCGAGGGCGGCCCCGCCGTCACCACCGACGGCCTGCCCGGGTGGCTCGACCCCGTCGTCGAGGCGGCCCGGTCCGTCCAGCCGGGGCAGCTGAGCCGCTTCCTGCCGCCCGCGGACGGCCGCGGACGGCAGTCCGCCGTGCTCGTCCTCTTCGGGGAGGGCGCACGGGGCCCCGAACTGCTCCTGATGGAGCGCGCCGGCACCCTGCGCTCGCACGCGGGCCAGCCCTCCTTTCCCGGCGGCGCGCTGGATCCCGAGGACGGCGATCCGCACACCTCCGGCCCGCTGCGCGCCGCACTGCGCGAGGCCGAGGAAGAAACCGGACTGGATCCTTCCGGTGTTCAGCTCTTCGGCGTGCTGCCCCGCCTCTACATCCCGGTCAGTGAGTTCGTCGTGACCCCGGTCCTCGGCTGGTGGCGCGACCCCAGCCCGGTCGGAGCCGTGGACCTCGCCGAGACGGCGCGGGTCTTCACGGTTCCCGTGGCCGATCTCACGAACCCCGAACACCGGGTCACGACCGTTCATCCCAGCGGCCACCTGGGACCGGGATTCACCGTCGAATCGGCTCTGGTCTGGGGTTTCACCGCCGGAGTGATCGACCGGATCCTGCACTTCGCGGGCTGGGAGCGGCCGTGGGACCGCTCACGACAGGTCCCGCTCGACTGGCGCGCATGAGACGGTGGCCCACGTGAACGTGCTGGACATCCTGTTGCTGCTCGCCGCCGTATGGTTCGCGATCGTCGGCTACCGCCAGGGGTTCGTCGTCGGCATCATGTCGGTGATCGGCTTCCTCGGCGGTGGCCTCGTCGCCGTGTCCCTGCTTCCGCTGATCTGGGACCGGGTGACGGACGACGGCACCCAGGTGTCCACCACGGTCGTCGTGATCTCCGTAGTCGTGATCATCATCTGTGCCTCGATCGGCCAGGCCCTGACCACCCATCTCGGGAGCAAACTCCGCCGCCAGATCACCTGGTCGCCGGCGCGCGCGCTCGACGCGACCGGCGGCGCCCTGGTCAACGTGGTCGCGATGCTGCTGGTGGCCTGGCTGATCGGTTCCGCGCTCGCCGGGACCTCACTTCCCACCCTGGGCAAGGAGGTCCGCAACTCCAAGGTCCTCCTCGGCGTGTCGCGGGTGCTGCCCGAGCAGGCGAACACCTGGTTCTCCGACTTCAGCTCCACCCTCGCGCGCAACGGCTTCCCCCAGGTGTTCAGCCCGTTCTCCAACGAGCCCATCACCGAGGTGCAGGCGCCCGACCCGACGCTCGCCAGCAGCCCCGTGGCCGAGGTGGCGAAGCGCTCGATCGTGAAGGTCGTCGGTACCGCGCCCAGCTGCAGCAAGGTGCTGGAGGGCACGGGCTTCGTCTTCGCGCCCGGCAAGGTGATGACCAACGCGCACGTCGTCGGCGGGGTCAGCGAGCCGACCGTCCAGATCGGCGGCGAGGGCAGGCTGTACGACGCCAAGGTCGTGCTCTACGACTGGGCGCGCGACATCGCCGTCCTGGACGTGCCGAAGCTGAAGGCGCCGGTGCTGGAGTTCTCCGAGAAGGACGCGGCGAGCGGGAACGACGCCATCGTCGCGGGCTTCCCCGAGAACGGCGGGTACGACGTCCGCTCGGCCCGCGTCCGCGGGCGGATCAACGCCAACGGCCCGGACATCTACCACCGGGGTACGGTCCGACGGGACGTCTACTCGCTGTTCGCGACGGTCCGCCAGGGCAACTCGGGCGGACCGCTGCTGACGCCCGACGGCAGGGTGTACGGAGTCGTCTTCGCGAAGTCCCTCGACGACCCCAACACCGGTTACGTGCTGACGGCGGACGAGATCCGCGACGACATCCGGGTCGGCAAGGACGCCGTGCGCCGGGTCGACAGCCAGGGCTGCGCGCTCTGAGGCGCCGCTCCCGCCGGGTCCCTACGTCCGTGGATGGCGCAGGCGCGCGGAGACCCAGCGGGCCCGTCGGCGCAGGATGAGCGGAATCCCGAGGCGGGGGTCGTGGCCGTGCCGGCCGGCCCTCTCGTGGGTGCCCGGCGTAGCTGCCGAGCGGCGTTCGTGCGCGGTGTCACCGTAGTCGTGCGTCCAGCTCATACTCCGAGCTCTGCCCGTGGCCCAAGGTCCGTAACCCCGCCGAGGGCGGCCAATTGGCCTATGCGCCAGGCAATTGAATGCTCGTAGGACAAGCGTACGATCCAACTCCCGCTTCCTCAGGGGGCGATAGCCGGGTCAGCGGCCGTCAGCGGCTCGTCAGCGGTCCGGCTCGGGATCCTTGAGCCAGTTCACCAGCTCGGACGAGAAGGCGACCGGGTCCTCCTCGTGCGGGAAGTGCCCGAGCCCGTCGAACAGCCGCCACCGGTAAGGGGCTTCGACGTACTCCCCGGAACCGGCCGCACTGCGCGTACGCATCACCGGGTCGAGCGAACCGTGCAGGTGCAGCGTCGGCACCCGCACCGGACGCTTCATCCGCCGGTTGAACTGGATCCCGTCGGGCCGTGCCATCGACCGCATCATCCAGCGGTACGGCTCGATCGAGCAGTGCGCGGTGGACGGGATGCACATGGCCCGCCGGTACACCGCCAGATCCTCGTCCTCGGGCGGCCGCGGCCCCGACCAGTCCCGGATCAGCTCCCCCACGAGCGCCCCGCCGTCGGCGACGAGCTGCCGCTCGGGGACGAACGGCCGCTGGAAGCCCCAGATGTGTGAACTCGCCCGGGTCTGACCGAAGTCCGACAGCATCGCCGAGCGCCAGCGGCGCGGATGCGGCATGGAGGAGACCACGAGCCGGCGCACCAGCTTGGGCCGCATCACGGCCGCCGTCCAGGCGAGGTAACCGCCCAGGTCGTGCCCGACGAGCGCGGCGTCCGGCTCGCCGAGGGACCGTACGACTCCGGTGATGTCGAGCGCCAGGTTGGCGGGGTCGTAGCCGCGCGGGGTGCGGTCGCTGCCGCCCACCCCGCGCAGGTCCATCGCGACGGCCCGGTACCCGGCGTCGGCGAGGGCGGTCATCTGGTGCCGCCAGGTCCACCAGAACTGCGGGAAGCCGTGGAGCAGCAGCACCAGCGGCCCGTCGCCGAGCTCGGCGACGTGGAAACGGGCGCCGTTCGCGGCCACGTCCCGGTGCGTCACCGCCTGCCCGCCGGGGAGGTCGAGCCGTACCGCCGTGGCAGCTGTGGGAGGAACGCTGGAGTCCGGGGTGGGCGCTGTCATGAGGACGAGCGTGCCACACCCACAGCCTTGTCACTCACCGGCCGCGGGTGCGGCTTGACGGTCCCGACCAGCGCGGCGGTCTGCTTGACGGAGGCGATGGACTTCTCCGGCGGCTTGACCTTCTTGAACTTCCGTACGGCGATCAGCGCGAGCACGCCCGCGATCAGCAGGAACGCGACGCCGACGATGAGGAAGGACCAGGCGAGCCCGAGCCCGAGGTTGTGGATCCCGTACGCCGCGGCGAAGCTCAGCACCGGGAGGGAGAAGAGCGCGAGCACTCCTGCCACGACGATGGCGGCGGATCCGCCGCCCACGCGCTTGGCGTCCTCGCGGATCTCCGCCTTGGCGAGGGCGATCTCGTCGTGCACCAGCGCGGACATCTCGGCGGTGGCCGAGGCGACCAGCTGGCCGAGTGTGAGCTCGGCTCCCCGCGCCTCTTGGTCCACTGCGCTCATCGCTCTCTCCCTCTGTCGTCTGCTGCCGGTCGGCGCGGCTGTCCTGCGTCGTCAGTCAGATCATGCCGGACGGTCGCCGTCGGTGGTGGACCCGGCCGCGGTTTGGAGCTCGGTGGCGGACTCGTCCGCGGCCTTGCGGCGGTGTTCCGCGGCCCGGTCCTCGTAGATCTTGGCCATCCGCAGGTGGTACTCGGGGTTGTGCTCCTCGTAGATGTCCGGGATGCCGTCGTGGTCGTCGTCGCGCTCCTCGGCCTCGGTGAGCGCCCGGTAGGTGCGGTCGCGGAGCTTGAGCATGACGCACGCGATCACGGCGGCGATCAGGGAGCCGATCAGGACGGCCGCTTTGACCTCGTCGGTGAGGACCGCGTCACCGGCGAAGGCGAGTTCGCCGATCAGGAGGGAGACGGTGAAGCCGATGCCGGCGAGCGAGGCCACGGCGAGCACGTCCGGCCAGGCGAGGTCCTCGTTCAGCTCGGCCCTGGTGAAGCGGGCGGCCAGCCAGGTGCCGCCGAAGATCCCCACCGCCTTGCCGATGACCAGTCCGAGCACCACACCGAGGGTCTCGGGCCGGGTGAAGACCTGGGCGATGGCCTCGTCGGAGAGGGAGACACCGGCGGAGAAGAGGGCGAAGAGGGGGACGGCGAGACCGGCCGACACGGGCCGGACCAGGTGCTCGATGTGCTCGCCGGGGGACTGCCGTTCGCCCTCCTGGCGGGTGCAGCGGAGCATCAGGCCCATGGCGACACCGGCGATGGTGGCGTGGACACCGCTGTTGTACATCAGGCCCCAGATGACCAGGGCGAGCGGAACGTAGACGTACCAGCCGTGGACGCCGCGGCGCAGCAGGAACCAGAAGAGGGCGAGGCCCACGAACGCGCCGCCGAGCGCGAGGAAGTCGATCTCGCTGGTGAAGAACACCGCGATGATCAGGATGGCGAAGAGGTCGTCGACGACCGCCAGGGTCAGCAGGAAGGCGCGCAGGGCAGACGGCAGTGAGGTGCCGATGACGGCGAGGACGGCGAGCGCGAAGGCGATGTCGGTGGCGGTCGGAACGGCCCAGCCGTCGGTGGAGCCGCCGCCCAGGACGTTGACGAGTACGTAGACCACGGCGGGTACGGCCATGCCGCACAGGGCGGCGATCACCGGGAGCGCGGCTGCCCTGGCATCGCGCAGATCGCCCGCGACGAGCTCGCGCTTGAGCTCGATGCCGGCGACGAAGAAGAAGATGGCGAGGAGTCCGTCGGCCGCCCAGTGCTGGAGCGAGAGGTCCAGGCCGAGGGCGGCGGGGCCGATGTGGAAGGAACGGACGCTGGCGTAGCTGTCCGAGATGGCGGGGATGTTCGCCCACAGGAGGGCGGCGATCGCGGCCACGAGCAGCAGCACGCCGCCGACGGTCTCGGCGCGCAGGGCGTCGCCGACGAAGCGGAGCTCGGGCAGGGAGAGACGGCCGAGCAGCTTGGGGCTCTTGCGGTCGGTGGGGCTGGGCGCGGCCACGAGGGGACACCTCCGGGGGCGGTTGGACGGCATGGCGGAACTCATTGCCGACCAGACTTCCCGGCGCACCCTGTGGTCTTTCTTTACGCTTTGAATATTTTACAGGTGCACGCGAGGACGTATCCGGTGATCATCACTTTAGGTGCGAAAGGGGCATCCGGCGCGGCGCGCCGGATGCCCCTTTCGGTGTGTCGGTGTGGGTCAGTGCGTCCCGGGCGGTGTGCCTCAGTCCTCGCTGCCGGCGGCCGGGAGCTTGCTCTGGATCAGGTCCATGACCGAGGAGTCGGCGAGCGTGGTGACGTCACCGACCGTGCGGTTCTCCGCCACGTCGCGCAGCAGACGGCGCATGATCTTGCCCGAGCGGGTCTTCGGCAGCTCCTGGACCGGCAGGATGCGCTTCGGCTTGGCGATCGGGCCGAGCGTGCTGCCCACGTGGTTGCGCAGGTCCGCGACCAGGTTCTCGGTCTCGGAGGCGCTGCCGCGCAGGATGACGAAGGCGACGATGGCCTGGCCGGTGGTCTCGTCGTTGGCGCCGACCACGGCGGCCTCGGCGACCGAGGGGTGCGAGACGAGGGCCGACTCGACCTCGGTGGTGGAGATGTTGTGGCCGGAGACGAGCATGACGTCGTCGACCCGGCCGAGCAGCCAGATGTCGCCGTCGTCGTCCTTCTTGGCGCCGTCGCCCGCGAAGTACTTGCCCTCGAAGCGCGACCAGTAGGTGTCGATGAACCGCTGGTCGTCGCCCCAGATGGTGCGCAGCATCGACGGCCACGGCTCGGTGAGGACCAGGTAGCCGCCTCCGCCGTTGGGGACCTCGTGTGCCTCGTCGTCGACGACGGTGGCGGAGATGCCGGGCAGGGCGCGCTGGGCGGAGCCGGGCTTGGTGGCGGTGACGCCCGGCAGGGGGGAGATCATCATCGCGCCGGTCTCGGTCTGCCACCAGGTGTCCACGATCGGGCAGCGGTCGGCGCCGATGTGCTTGCGGTACCAGATCCAGGCCTCGGGGTTGATCGGCTCGCCGACCGAGCCCAGGACGCGCAGGCTCGACAGGTCGAACTTCGCGGGGATGTCGTCGCCCCACTTCATGAACGTGCGGATGGCCGTGGGCGCCGTGTAGAGGATGGTCACCCCGTACTTCTGGACGACCTCCCAGAACCGGCCCTGGTGCGGGGTGTCGGGCGTGCCCTCGTACATGACCTGGGTGGCGCCGTTCGCGAGCGGCCCGTAGACGATGTAGGAGTGCCCGGTCACCCAGCCGATGTCGGCGGTGCACCAGTAGACGTCGGTCTCCGGCTTGAGGTCGAAGACCGCGTGGTGGGTGTACGCGGCCTGCGTGAGGTAGCCGCCGGAGGTGTGCAGGATGCCCTTCGGCTTCCCCGTGGTCCCCGAGGTGTAGAGGATGAACAGCGGGTGCTCGGCGTCGAACGGCTGCGGGGTGTGCTCGGCGGACTGCCGGGCGACCACGTCGTGCCACCAGACGTCGCGGCCCTCGGTGAAGGCGGTGTCCTGGCCGGTGCGGCGCACGACGAGCACGTGCTCGACCTGCGGACACCTGGCGACGGCCTCGTCGATGGCGGGCTTGAGGGCGCTGGGCTTGCCACGGCGGTAGCCGCCGTCGGCGGTGATGACCAGCTTGGCGTCGGCGTCCTGGATGCGGGAGGCGACGGCGTCGGCGGAGAAACCGCCGAAGACCACGGAGTGCGCGGCGCCGACGCGGGCGCACGCGAGCATCGCGACGACCGCCTCGGGGATCATCGGCAGGTAGACGGCGACGCGGTCGCCGGCCCCGACACCCAGCTCGGTCAGGGCGTTGGCGGCCCGGGAGACCTCGTCCTTGAGCTCGGCGTAGGTGATCGAGCGGCTGTCGCCGGGCTCGCCCTCGAAGTGGATGGCGACGCGGTCGCCGTTGCCGGCCTCGACGTGGCGGTCCACGCAGTTGTACGCGACGTTGAGCTTGCCGTCCGCGAACCACTTCGCGAAGGGCGGGTTCGTCCAGTCGAGCGTCTCGGTCGGCTCGGTGGCCCAGGTCAGCCGCCGGGCCTGCTCGGCCCAGAAGCCCAGCCGGTCCGCGTCGGCCTGTGCGTACGCAGCCTCGGTCACATTGGCGGCGGCGGCCAGATCGGCGGGCGGTGCGAACCGCCGCTCCTCCTTGAGCAGATTGGCCAGGCTCTCATTGCTCACGACATCTCCCTTTCCCAGGGTGTCCGTTGTGTCCCCGGGCATAGCTCATCAGTCAGCGGCCCAGGTGACAAGGGGTAGCCGAGAATTGGTTTAGACCTATATCACGACCTGGCCCGCGCGAGAACGGAGTGCGAATGGCCCCTCCCCGCCGCAGGGGGCGGGAAGGGGCCAAACGATTGCACGAATACGGGAGGGTATCGGTTCAGGCGTGCTGGCCCACGCTGTCGAAGACCCGGCAGTCGAAGAAGTCCTCGCCCTCGGACAGCAGATACGCCTGGGCCTCGCCCACGTGGAAGTACATTCCGTGCAGCTCCAGGGTGCCCTCGGCGAGCCGCCTGGCCACCGATTCGTGGGCCCGCAGATGCTCCAGCTGCTGGACCACGTTGGTCAGGCACAGCTGCTCCACCGCGTCCGCCGGGAGCCGGCCCGAGATCCGCGCCCAGGCGTGGTGGCGGCTGGCCATCCGCTCCAGGCTGGGCAGCCCGTGCTTGAGCCAGCGCCGCAGCGGGGTCATCGGGGCGCCGGGCGTGGAGGAGAGCAGGGCCTGCATGGCGCCGCAGCCCGAGTGCCCGCACACCGTGA
Organism: Streptomyces sp. NC-S4; assembly: GCF_054353315.1. Lineage (NCBI taxonomy): Bacteria > Bacillati > Actinomycetota > Actinomycetes > Kitasatosporales > Streptomycetaceae > Streptomyces > Streptomyces sp. NC-S4. The sequence goes on from NZ_CM135937.1 coordinate 4,748,952, forward strand.
TGCTGTCCACCTGCAGCACGTCCACGGCGTACTCGATGGCCGCGGCGACGGAGTCGTCGGTGGACTCCGCGCCGGGCAGCGGTACCAGATTGCCGACGTTGCGGACCGTGAACAGGTCGCCCGGCCCGCTGGCCGTGATCATGCTGGTCACCAGGCGGGAGTCGGCACAGGTGAGGAAGAGCTGGGAGGGCCGCTGTCCCTCACGGGCCAGCCGGGCCAGCTCGTCCCGTACGTGGGGCGCGGTGTCGCGCTGGAAGGCGCTGATCCCGCTGGCCAGTTGGCCCGCGCCGCGCCGCCGGAGGGCGGGCGAGCCGGCCTGCTCGGCGGCACCCTGCGGCTGCGCCCCCGTGGCTGTCGCGGCTGCCTCGGCCGCCGCGGCGGCAGTGACCGTACGGGTACCCGCGGGGCGGTGGTCGCAGTGGTTCTGCCACGGCGTCCAGGGGCGGCAGCACTGGTGCGCGCCGCGCTGCGGTGCGCGGCGGGACCGGTCCGCGGGGTGGCTCCCGTCGGAGGACTCCCCGGCGGAGGCGGTTGCGGGCACGGACTCGGCCGGCCGCGCCGACGCTCCGGCGCGGCCGGTGACCTCGAGTGAGCCCCCGTGCGCCAGGTGGGAGTCCTGCCAGTCGTGCAGGGTCTCGTAGGCCGCGTGGTCCATGAACGAGCCGTCCAGCTCGATCACCGCGTGCCCGTCGTGCGGAATCTGGTTCAGCACGCGGCTCAGCCGGGGCACCGCGAGGAAGGTCAACTGCCCGCGCGCCCGGACCCGGTGGGCCCCGCTGTCCAGGCGCTCCAGAGTGATCCGGGTCCGTGTGAGCCGGTACAGGGCCAGCGCGACGGCCACCGCGATCCCGATGGCCACGCCCTCCAGGACCCCGCCGAGCACCACGGAGACGATCGTCGTGACGTAGACCAGGATCTCCCGGTGCCGCGTGACATTGCGCAGATGCGTGATGTTGACCATCTGCACGCCGACCGCCATCACGAGGGCGGCCAGCGCGGCGAGCGGGATCAGGTCGAGGACCGGGACGAGCAGGCCGGCCGCCAGTACCACCCAGAGGCCGTGCAGCATGGTCGATTTCCGGCTGACCGCGCCGGACTTGACGTTGGCCACGCTCCGGACGGCCACACCCGAGACGGGCAGTCCGCCGAGTGCGCCGGAGACGATGTTCGCCGCACCCTGCCCCCACAGCTCGCGGTTGAGGTCGGCGCGCGGGGGGCGGTTGTCCGTGCGCCGCTCGGAGGCGATCAGCTTGTCGGTCGCGACCGCTGAGAGCAGGGACTGCACGCTGCCGACCAGGGCGATGGTCAGGACGGCGGCGAGGATGCCGAGGACGGGGCCGTCGGGCAGCTCGGGCAGGGCGTGGCTGCGCCAGGACGGCAGGTCCACCCTGGGCAGGGCGAGCCCGGACAGCGCGGCGGCGGCCGTGGCCGCGGCAACGGCCGCCAGCGCGGCGGGGGCCTTGCGCAGGACCCGGCCGGCCCGTCCGGGCAGCCACGGCCAGGCCAGCAGGACGGCCAGGGTCAGGGCGCTGACGCCGAGTGCCGCGGGATGCAGATCGGCCAACTGGGCGGGCAGTCCGAGGACGTTGGCCACGGCGGAGCTCTGGGGGTTGCCGCCGAGCACGATGTGCAGCTGGGCGAGGGCGATCGTCACACCGATCCCGGCGAGCAGGCCGTGCACGATGGCCGGGCTGACCATGAGCGCCGACCGGGCGGTGCGCAGGGCGGCGAGACCGAGCTGGCAGAGGCCGGCGAGCACGGTGATGGCGCAGGTGGTGCGCCATCCGTAGCGCTGGATCAACTCGGCGGTGACCACGGTCAGTCCGGCGGCGGGCCCGCTCACCTGGAGCGGGGCGCCACCGAGCCACCCGGCGACGATCCCGCCGACCGCCGCGGCGACCAGCCCCGCCTGGAGCGGTGCGCCGGTGGCCAGGGCGATGCCGAGCGAGAGGGGCAGGGCGATCAGGAAGACGGCGATGGAGGCGGAGAGATCCGTGGGAAAGTCCCTGCGGATCTGTCCTGTCGTGGGTGCGGGGGAGGTGGCTGTCATGGGTTCCCGTCTCCTCTGGGGAGGGATGAAGCGGCGGGAGTCTCAACGCTCGGTAAATGAATGGTAATGGAGAGTAAAGGTGAGCGGTGAATAATACGGGCAAATGGCCTATGAATTAGCACTCAAGGGTGATTAAGCATTTTGTCCGGCTTGTCATACCTTCTCTCGACCGGACCGCGTGGGACGTTGCGGCGCGGAAGTCCTGCGATGGAACTGCGAGGGAGAGGTGGGGCGGATGATCGCCGCCACGAAGAAGATCGCCGGAGGTCTGGTCGCCACGGCGCTGGTCCTGGGAGCCGCCGGGTGCAGCACCTCGGAACCCGCCAAGTCGCCGGCCCCCGGGGCCCCGAACGCACTCAAGGGGGCCGCCGCCCCGGAGGCTCCGGGCAGCGTCAACCGGCCCATCGGCGACGGTTCGACCGCGTACACCGGCATGCAGCCGAACGTGCAGAAGCCGAAGAAGCTGGGGCCCGGCGAAAAGCCGCCGCAGTTCGTGGTGTTCTCGTGGGACGGTGCCGGCGAGGACAGCCAGAAGCTCTTCTCGCACTTCCGCGAGGTCGGCAAGAAGTACAACGCCCGCATGACGTACTTCCTCAGCGGCGTCTACATGCTCCCGGAGGAGAAACGTTCCCTCTATACGGCGCCCCAGCACGAGTCCGGCCGCTCCGACATCGGCTTCGGCGACCTCCAGGGCATCAAGGACACCGCCACCCAGGTCCGCGCGGCCTGGCTGGAGGGCAATGAGATCGGCACCCACTTCAACGGGCACTTCTGCGGACCCGACGGCGGCGTCGGCACCTGGTCCGTGGAGGAGTGGAAGAGCGAGATCAACCAGGCCAAGTCCTTCGTCAAGAACTGGAAGACCAACTCCGGCCTGAAGGACCAGGAGGCGCTCCCCTTCAACTACGACAAGGAGCTCATCGGCGCCCGCACCCCGTGCCTCGAAGGCCAGAAGAACTTCATGCTGGCGGCGAAGGACATGGGTTTCCGCTACGACTCCAGCGGCATCAGCAAGCAGATCTGGCCCAAGAAGACGGACGGGCTCTGGGACATCCCGCTCCAGCTGGTGCCCATGCCGGGGCGGGCCTTCGACACCCTGAGCATGGACTACAACTACATGGTCAACCAGTCGGGGACGACCTCACAGGGCGACCCCTCCCAGCACGCGTACTGGGGTGACCAGATGCGCGACGGCCTGCGGGAAGCCTTCGACCGCGTCTACCAGGGCAACCGCGCACCGCTGATCATCGGCAACCACTTCGAGTCCTGGAACGGCGGCACCTACATGCGCGCCGTCGAGGAGTCCATCAAGACCATGTGCACCCAGAAGGAGGTCCGCTGCGTCCCGTTCCGGGAGCTGGCGGACTGGCTGGACGCGCAGGACCCGAAGACCCTGGAGTGGATGCGCACCCTCGACGTCGGCGAGGCGCCGAAGGAGGGCTGGGCGAAGTTCCTGACCGCGGGGCCGCCGGCGGCGCCGGCCGCCCCCGCGGGCGTCAAGCCGGCTGCGGAGCCGGCCGGGGGGAGTGCGGACGAGGGCTGACGAGCGCCTCGGCCCCCTCGCGCAGGACGAAATCGGGGTCGACCTGGTCAGCCAGGTCGACCCCGGTCTTGGCGTTGCCCCAGCTCTCGGCGTTCTTGAGGTGGAAGCTCACCATCTGTTCCGTGTACCGCGCCCAGTCGCGGTGCGCGTACGAGTCGTCGGCGGCGTCCTGGAGCTCCTGGAGGGCGAACCGGTTGGACGCCTCCAGCAGCTCGAAGGGGGCGGGCCGGCCCTTCTCCATCGCCCGCACCCAGTCGGAGTGCCCGATGGTGACCAGCAGGTCCTCGCCCACCTCGTCCTGGAGGAACTCGATGTCCTCGGGGCCCTGCACCTTGTTGCCGATGACCTTGAGCGCGACCCCGAAGTCCCGCGCGTACTCCTTGTACTGGCGGTAGACGGAGACGCCCTTGCGGGTCGGTTCGGCGACCAGGAAGGTCACGTCGAAGCGGGTGAACATGCCCGAGGCGAAGGAGTCCGAGCCGGCCGTCATGTCGACGACCACGTACTCGTCGGGACCGTCGACCAGGTGGTTGAGGCAGAGCTCGACCGCTCCGACCTTGGAGTGGTAGCAGGCCACGCCCAGATCGGCCTCGGTGAACGGCCCGGTGGCCATGAGCCGTACGGGCTCCCCGTCGAGCAGGACCGTGCGCGCGCAGGCCTCGTACACCGGGTTGTCCCCGGTGACGCGCAGCAGGCGCGAGCCGCGGCCGGGCGGGGTGGTCTTGATCATCGAGTCGGCGGACGCGATGCGCGGATTGGAGCCCCGCAGGTACTCCTTGATCAGGGGCAGGTGCGCGCCGAGGGCGGGCAGTTCGGCGGCCTCCTCCTCGGTGAGTCCGAGCGCGGCGCCCAGGTGCTGGTTGATGTCGGCGTCCACCGCGACGACAGGGGCTTCGTTGGCGGCGAGGTGGCGGATGAAGAGGGAGGACAGGGTCGTCTTGCCGCTGCCGCCCTTCCCCACGAAAGCGATCTTCATGTTCACCAAGCGTAGCGGCTCGACAGCATTGCGTGGTCGAGGTGAGTGAAGAAGACCACTCCAAGGAGGGGTCGGTGCTACGGGTGCGCAGTGCGTAGGCTCCCTACTTATGAGTAGCGCTTCTGACCCGCTGGCCCCCCTGGCCGGGCTGCCTGGTGTCGCCGAGTCCGTGGATTCCGTACGCAAGGCCGTGGACCGCGTCTACGGGCACCGGGTGATGCGTCGCCGCAGTGGTGAGATCACCTCGGAGGCCGCCCTGCGCGGCGCCCGCGCGAGCGCGGCGCTGTCCGGTGCGGACTGGGCGCTGGAGGAGGTGCGCCGCCGGACCGACTTCGGGTCGGAGCCGGAGGCACTGACGGTGGGCGCGGCGCTGCGGCTGACGGCGGAGGCCGGCCAGCTGCTGAGCATCTGGCGGCAGTCGCCGCTGCGGGTCCTGGCTCGGCTGCACCTGGTGGCGTGCGGGTCGACGGCGGACGGCGACGTGGTGGGCCGCCCCCGGCTGGCGGGCGAACCGGTGGACGAGCCCCTGGTCGGGCTCCTGCTGCCGAGCGCCGAGGAGGTGGCGGGTCGCCTCGACGGGCTGTCCCGCCTGATCATCGCGGGCGGGTCCGCCCCGGCCCTGGTCACCGCCGCGGTGGTGCACGGCGAACTGCTGGCGCTGCGTCCGTTCGCGTCGTACAACGGGCTGGTCGCGCGGGCGGCCGAGCGGATCGTGCTGATCAACAGCGGTCTGGACCCGAAGGCCATCTGCCCGGCGGAGGTGGGCCACGCGGAGCAGGGGAACGACGCCTACCTGGCTGCTTTCGAGGGCTACGTCTCCGGGACCGCGGAGGGGATGTCCGCCTGGATCGCGCACTGCGGCCGGGCCGTCGAGCTGGGCGTCCGTGAGTCGACGGCGGTCTGCGAAGCCCTGCAGCGCGGCGCGGCCTGAGCTGCCGCCCGTTCCGCCGTTCGGCCCCCGTGTCCGAGGCTTTCGGCCCCGGACACGGGTTGCGGCGACACCGTCTTGCTTTGGTGTCGCCGCTGGCATTTACGCCCAGTTACCAAGCGTCCTCGATAGTTGCCCATCAGGTCGGGGTCTTTGCCCGTTACCTGGTGCGGCTGGCCCGTAATCGACGGGTCGACGTCGCGTGGGTGCTCGGCGCTCATGCTTCGGTCCGTGGGCCTTACTGCGTTTTAAAGATGATCCTCTCGGATGTTCTTTGGTCTCGCGGGCCGTTGCTTTATTTGTACTCCGCTTCGGAGCTATGCGAAACCCCTCGCTCCACTTTTTACTTTCCAGGACGACCGAGGGCGAACCGGACAGTTCTTATCCGTGCAGGTCAGGACATTCAGGCAGAGCCGCCCGCGGCCAGCGCATGGGCGCGGCGCCGGCTCGCGTACCAGACCAGCCCGGCCGTGGCGGCTGCCGCGCCCACGGCCGCCGCGGCGACCAGGGCGGGCCGGGTCGGCATGGACAGCCCGGGGAGGCGCTGCTTCAGCCGCACGGGGCGGTTGAAGACCAGGACCGGCCACTCGCGCGCCACGGCTTCCCGGCGCAGCGCGCGGTCGGGGTTGACGGCGTGCGGGTGCCCGACCGCCTCGAGCATCGGGACGTCGGTGGCCGAGTCGCTGTAGGCGTAGCAGCGGGCGAGGTCGTACCCCTCGGACTCCGCGAGTTCGCGTACTGCCTCCGCCTTGGTGGGCCCGTAGGCGTAGTACTCGATCTCGCCGGTGAAGCAGCCGTCCTCACCCACGACCATGCGGGTGGCGACGACCCGGTCGGCGCCGAGCATCTCCCCGATGGGCTCGACGACTTCCGCGCCGGAGGTGGACACGATCACCACGTCGCGGCCCGCGGTGTGGTGGGCCTCGATCAGGGACGCGGCCTCGTCGTAGATGATCGGGTCGATGAGGTCGTGCAGGGTCTCGGCGACGATCTCCCGCACCTGCTGCACGTTCCACCCCTTGCAGAGGGCGGACAGGTACTCCCGCATCCGTTCCATCTGATCGTGGTCGGCGCCGCCGGCCAGGAAGATGAACTGCGTGTACGCGGTGCGCAACACGGCTCGCCGGTTGATCAGGCCGCCTTGGTAGAAGGACTTGCTGAACGTCAAGGTGCTCGACTTCGCAATGACCGTCTTGTCCAGGTCGAAGAAGGCTGCGGTGCGAGGCGAGGAGTGCGGCAAGGGCTGATTTTCCACGCCCCGAGCATATGCGCCCACCATTCGGCGTAAGGTGTGGCGCGTGGGTTTGCCTGAGAAGGCTCTCGGGTACACCATGGAAGTCACGGATCGTTCGCGACCGTGCTAACCCGGTCTGGCTCCTCCCCCCCCGAGTCGGACCGTGGGGACGACCCCCGCTCTCCCCCCCGGCGGGGGTCGTCGCATGTCCGGACGCGGTTCGCGTCCCTGCCTTCGGCCCCGAGCGACCATCCTCCGGCCTTTCCTCTTGTGCGGGGCCGACGCGGCGAAGGCCCTCACCACATCAGACTCGTGACGGTGCGTAGTGGTTCCGCCGCGCTCCGGAACTCACCTGAGAGGGTGACCGGGTTATTCACAAGCGCCGGGTTGTCCACAGTTATCCAACAAGATCCACTTCTTTTTCCTGATCGCTGCACGGTGATTCCAGCCGCGAAGTCCGTGGCGGAGGCATTTGCAGGGAGAAGGGGGCGGAGATCGTGGCCCGATCGAAGTCGTGTGAAACGCGGGAGTCCGTGGTCGGCGGAAGGGGGACCGCAGTCGGTACGGGTCCCGGACCCGGTTCCGTGGCCGGATCCGTACCCGGGGGCGGGCGGCCGCTGATCATCACCGAGGACCCGCTGCTGCTCGACGATCTGCTCAGGCTGTGTGCCGCGGCGGGTGCCGAGCCGCACGTGCACCACGCGCCCCCGGAGCGGAGCGGGGCCGTCGGGGCGGGTGGTGAGACGGGGAACGCGGGATGGGACTGCGCACCTCTCGTGCTGGTGGGGGACGACGCCGCCCGACGGGTGCGCGGGGCGCCGCGCAGGGCCGGGGTGCTCCTCGTCGGCCGGGACCTGGACGACCCCCATGTGTGGCAACGGGCCGTGGAGATCGGTGCCGAGGAGGTGCTGCGGCTCCCCGACGCCGAGAGCAGGCTCGTCGACCGCATCGCCGATGTCGTGGAGGGGGCCGGGCGGCCCGCGCTCGCCGTGGGGGTGATCGGCGGCAGCGGCGGCGCCGGAGCCTCCACCCTGGCCTGCGCGCTGGCCGTACGGGCAGCCCGCGCCGGGGAGCGGACCATCCTTATCGACGGCGATCCGCTCGGCGGTGGCATGGACGTCCTGCTCGGGGGCGAGAGCGCCGAAGGGCTGCGCTGGCCGGACTTCGCGGCCTCGCGGGGCCGGGTCGGCGCCGGAGCGCTGGAGGAGTCCCTGCCCGAGCTGCACGACCTGCGCGTGCTCAGCTGGGACCGCGGCGACCGGGTGGTGGTGCCGCCCGCCGCGATCCGGTCCGTGGTGGCCGCCGCGCGCCGCCGGGGCGGTGTGGTGGTGGTCGACCTCCCGCGGCGGGTCGACGAACCCGTGGCAGAGGTGCTGGCCCAGCTCGACCTGGTGCTGATGGTGGTGCCGGGCGAGTTGCGGTCGGTGGCCGCCGCGGGCCGGGTGGCGGCCGGGGTGCGTATGGTGGCCCGGGACGTCCGGGTCGTCGTACGGGGAGGCCGCCCGGGCGGCCTCGAACCGGAGTCCGTGGCCGGGCTGTTGGGGGCGCCGCTGGCCGGGGAGGTGCCGGTCGAGCTGGGGCTCCCGGGGCGGGTGGCCGAGGGGGAACCGCCGGGGACGCAGTCGAAGGGCGCGCTGGCCCGCTTCTGCGACGGCTTCTGGCAGCGGGCCCTCGGCTCCGCCCAGGGGGTGCCGGCATGAGCGCGGCGCTCCTGGACGCGGTGCGCCGACGGCTCGCCGAGAGCGGGGCGGAACCGACCCCCGCGCGGGTGGCGGCGGCCCTGCGGGCCCAGGGCAGGCTGCTCGGGGACGCCGAAGTGCTCGGCGTGGCAGCCCAGTTACGGTCCGAGCTGGTCGGCGCGGGCCCGCTGGAGGCACTGCTGGGCGATCCGGAGGTCACCGATGTGCTGGTGGCGGCCCCCGACCGGGTGTGGGTGGACCGCGGCGGCGGACTGGAGCTGACCGCAGTGACCTTCGCCGACGCCGAGGCCGTGCGCAGGCTCGCCCAGCGGCTGGCCGCCGTCGCGGGGCGGCGCCTGGACGATGCCCGGCCCTGGGTGGACGCCCGGATGCCCGACGGTACCCGGCTGCACGCCGTACTGCCCCCGGTCTCGGTCGGCTCGGCCTGCCTCTCGCTGCGGGTGGTGCGGCCGCGGGCGTTCACGCTGGAGGAGCTCGTCACCGCGGGGACACTGCCGCCGGGTGGGCACCGACTGCTCAAGGACATGGTCGATGCCCGGTTGTCGTTCCTCGTCTCCGGAGGCACCGGAACGGGCAAGACCACCCTGCTCAGCGCCCTGTTGGGGCTGGTCGGTCCCGGCGAGCGGATCGTGCTGGCCGAGGATTCGGCCGAGCTGCGCCCCGACCATCCGCACGTGGTCCGGCTGGAGACCCGGCCGGCCAACCAGGAGGGGGCGGGTCTGGTCACGCTGGCGGACCTGGTCCGCCAGGCGCTGCGGATGCGGCCCGACCGGCTGGTGGTGGGCGAGGTGCGGGGCGCTGAAGTGGCGGACCTGCTCGCCGCCCTGAACACCGGGCACGAAGGGGGCTGCGGGACGGTCCACGCCAACGCCGCGGCCCATGTTCCCGCGCGGCTGGAGGCGCTCGGTACGGCCGCCGGGCTCGACCGGGCTTCCCTGCACAGCCAGTTGGCCGCGGCACTGACCCTGGTGCTCCACCTGGTCCGGGACCGGGAGGGACGGCGTCGACTGGCCGAGGTGCACGTGCTGGAGCGGGACGCCGCCGGACTGGTGGTCACCGTACCGGCGCTGCGCTGGGCCGCCCGGGGCTTCGTACGGGAGCGCGGCTGGGAGCGGCTGCGCCCGCTGCTGCGAGGCGTCCGGTGAACGCGGGGGCGGGGCTGCCGGTGCCGCTGTTCGCCGGGGTGCTGTGCGCCGGGGCGGCCGCCTGGGGACTGGCGGGCGGGGACCGGGTGTCCCGGCGGGCCCGGACGGTGCTGGCCGCGGGAGGTCCGGTGGTTCCGGGCGGTCCGCTGCCCTCGGAGCGGCTGCTGATCGCCGTACGGGTTCGGGCGGCGCGGTGGCGGGAGTGGGTCTGCCTCGCGGCGGGGCTGGTGGTCGCGGTACTCGGCGGGTCGGTGATCCCGCTGCTTGCGGGGGCGGCGTCGGTGCCGCTGGTGCGCCGGTGGCTGCGGGTACGGGCGCGGGAGCGGGCCCGGGCGGCGCGGGCCGCCGAGGTGGTGGCCCTGTGCGGGGCCGTGGTCGGTGAGCTGCGGGCGGGAGCCCAGCCCGGGCAGGCGCTGACGGCCGCGATGCGCAGGACGGCCGTCGGCCCCGGCGGGCCGGGTGCGGCGGAAACGGGCGTGCTGGCCGCGGCGGCCTTCGGCGGGGACGTGCCCGGTGCGCTGCGCCAGGTGGCGCGGGAGCCCGGGGCGGAGGGGCTGGCCGGGATGGCGGCCTGCTGGCGGGTGTCCGTGGACGGCGGTGCGGGACTGGCCGCCGGGCTGGAACGGCTGGAGGGGGCCCTGCGGGCCGAGCGGGACCGGCAGGAATCGCTGCGGGCCCAGTTGGCGGGGGCCCGGTCGACGGTGCTGGTGCTCGCCCTGCTGCCGCTGGTGGGTCTGCTGATCGGCACCGGGCTGGGCGCGGATCCACTGCGGGTACTGCTGCACACCCCCATGGGGTGGGGTTGCCTGCTGGCGGGCGGGGTGCTGGAGGCGCTCGGGCTGCTGTGGTGCCGGCGGATCGTCCGGGCGGGGGAGCGGTGATGGGTGACTTCCCCGTCCACAGGCTGGGGATCGCCGTCTGCCTGGCCGTGGTCGCGCTGTGGCTGGTGTCGGAGGTGGCGGCGCGGGTCCGGACGCGGACGGCCGGACGCAGGGCCGCGGCCCTGCTGGGGGCCGGACCGGTGCCCCGCGGGCCTGTGGTCGGCTCCGCGCTGGGGCGTGTGGCGGCCGCGTGGGCCGGTCCGGCCGGGGCGCTGCTGGCGGGCTGGGTGCTCGTGGGCGGGTCGACGGGTGTGGTGGTCGGCTGCCTGGCCGCGTTCGGTGTGCGGCGCCGGTGCACCAGGGCGCGGCCGCCGGCCGGAGTGGACCCACGGGAGGCGGAGCGTCAGCTGCCGTTCGCGGCAGACCTGTTGGCGGCATGCCTGGCGGCCGGTGCGGGCCCGGTGGAGGCGGCCGAAGTGGTGGGGGAGTCGCTGGGCGGCCCGGTGGGCGACCGGCTGGCGAGGGCCGGGGCGGAGCTGCGGCTCGGCGGCGAACCGGGCGCCGGGTGGGGGAGGTTGGCGGAGATACCGGGTGCCCGGGCGCTCGCGGACTGCCTGGAACGGGCCGCGCGGACGGGGGCGCCCGCGGCGGAGCCCGTCTCCCGGCTCGCGTCCGGGCTGCGGGACGACCGGGCCCGCACGGCGGGAGCGCGGGCGCAGCGGGCGGCGGTCCTCGTCACCGCACCGGTGGGGCTGTGTTTTCTCCCCGCGTTTCTCGCGATCGGGGTCGCTCCGGTGGTGATCGGTATGGCCTCGGGGCTTCTCTCGAACAACTGAAGTCGCACGTGCCACAGAAAGCAACAGCGGTAATACAACAGGAGGTTTTCATGAGGATCATCTGGTTTCGTATGCGGACGGCGCTGAGGGTGCGCGGGGGCGACAGGGGGATGTCCACGTCCGAATACGCGATGGGCACGATCGCGGCCTGTGCATTCGCGGCCGTCCTCTACAAGGTGGTGACGAGTGAAGTCGTCGCCACGGCCCTTCAGTCGACCATCGGAAAGGCGCTCGATGTGCCGTTCTGAGGGTGCGTCACCGAGTGCCCGGGGAAAGTCGGACCGGGGATATGTGACGGCGGAGGCCGCCCTGGTGATTCCGGCGCTGGTGCTGTTCGCGGCGCTGCTGGTGTGGGCCCTCATGGCGGCGGCCGCGCAGATCCGGTGTGTGGACGCGGCCCGGGCCGGCGCCCGGGCGGCGGCCAGGTCGGAGCCGTTGGACGTGGCGGAGGCCGCGGCCCGGACGGCCGCGCCACCGGGTGCGCGGGTGGAGCTGGAGCGGACGGGCGACCTCTGGCGGGTCCGGGTGGCGGCGAAGGCGCCCGGGCCGGGCGGGCTGCCGGTACGGCTCGGAGCGCAGGCGGTGGCCCTGGCGGAGGACAGCGTGGGGCCGCCGCCGTGAGCCGGGACCGGGGTTCGGCCACGGTCTGGGCGGCGCTGGTGGCGACGGTTCTGGGTGCGGTGTTCGGCGGGGTGCTGCTGCTCGGCCAGGCCGTCGTGGCCCGCCACCGGGCGGCGGCCGCCGCCGACCTGGCGGCGCTCGCGGCGGCGGCCACCTGGGCCCACGGGCCGGAGACGGCGTGTGCGGCGGCCCTGCGGGTGGCCCGGGCGCAGGGGGCGACGCTCGGCGGGTGCCTGCTCCGGGGCGAGGTCGCCGAGGTCGCCGCCCGGGTCGCGGCGGGCCCCTTCACCGCGGCGATCCGGGCCCGGGCGGGCCCGCCCGGCGCGCCGGGTTGAGGCAGCGCCGGGGGCTGCGTACGGCCGCCGGCCTCCGGTCCGGGCCCGGGACGGGCGCCGGTGGCTCCTCGGGCGCCGCCAGGCCCGGCACGGAGCACCTCAGGCCTCGGGGGCCTCGGTGGCGTCAGGGGCCTCGGTGGGCTCGGTGGGCGGGGATTCGGAGAGGAGGCGGGTGAGGAGGCGGATGGCGCCGCGCTTGTGCAGGGGCTCGTTGCCGTTGCCGCATTTGGGGGACTGGATGCAGGAAGGGCAGCCGGACTCGCACTCGCAGGCCGCGATCGCGTCGCGGGTCGCCGTCAGCCAGGCGCGGGCGGTGCCGAAGGCGCGCTCCGCGAAGCCGGCGCCGCCGGGGTGACCGTCGTAGACGAAGACCGTGGGGAGGAGGGTGTCGGGATGCAGCGGTACGGAGACGCCGCCGATGTCCCAGCGGTCGCAGGTGGCGAACAGCGGGAGCATGCCAATGGAGGCGTGCTCGGCGGCGTGCAGGGTGCCGCCTAGGATCTCCGGGTTGATCCGGGCCTCGTCGAGCTGGTCCTCGGTCACCGTCCACCACACGGCCCGGGTGCGCAGGGTGCGGGGCGGCAGGTCGAGCTTGGCCTCGCCCAGCACCTCGCCGGTGATCAGCTTGCGGCGCAGATAGGAGACGACCTGGTTGGTGACCTCGACGGAGCCGAAGCAGAGCCGGGCCGAGCCCCACGGGATCTCGGTCTCGGTCTCCAGGACGGAGATGGAGGTGGTGTCACGGGCCGTGGTCGAGAAGGGCGGGTCCGCCTGCTCCACGAGGGCCACCGAATCCTCCAGGTCCAGGTGTTTCACGAGATACGTGCGGCCCTGGTGGAGGTGGACGGCCCCCTCGTGGACGGCGGTGTGGGCCGCCGACTCGTCGACCGTGCCCAGCAGCCGGCCGGTCGAGGCCTCGACGATCTGCACCGGGCGGCCGCCGCCTCCCCGGATGTCGGTGAGGTCCGAGGCCCGTTCCCGGCGGGTCCAGTGCCAGGCGGTCGCCCGGCGGCGCAGCAGCTTCGCCGCTTCGAGCTGAGGAAGGAGGTCCTCGGTCGCCGGGCCGAAGAGGTCCAGGTCGGCGTCGGTCAGCGGTAGCTCCGCCGCGGCCGCGCACAGGTGGGGGGCGAGGACGTACGGGTTGTCGGGGTCCAGGACGGTGGCCTCCACCGGCCGCTGGAACAGCGCCTCCGGGTGGTGCACGAGGTAGGTGTCCAGCGGGTCGTCGCGGGCGATCAGCACGGCCAGGGCGCCCTGGCCCGAGCGCCCCGCGCGGCCCGCCTGCTGCCACAGGGAGGCCCTCGTACCCGGGTAGCCGGTGATCAGGACGGCGTCCAGGCCGGAGACGTCCACACCGAGCTCCAGGGCCGTCGTGGCGGCCAGCCCGAGCAGCTCGCCGGAGTGCAGGGCCCGCTCCAGGGCCCGGCGCTCCTCGGGCAGGTAGCCGCCCCGGTAGGCGGCGACCCGGCGGGGCAGGGACCCGTCGACCGAAGCCAGCCGTTCCTGGGTGATCACGGAGATCAGTTCGGCGCCGCGCCGGGAGCGGACGAAGGCGACCGTACGGACCCCCTGGACCACCAGGTCGGTCAGCAGGTCGGCCGTCTCGGCGGTGGCCGTACGGCGTACGGGCGCGCCCTTCTCGCCGCGCAGCTCGGTCAGCAGCGGCGGCTCCCAGAGGGCGAAGACCACCTCGCCCCGCGGGGAGGCGTCGTCGGTGATCTCGATCACCCGTACGCCGGTCAGCCGGGAGGCGGCCGCCGCCGGGTCGCTCGCGGTGGCGGAGGCCAGCAGGAAGACGGGCTGGGCGCCGTAGCGGGCGCACAGCCGCCGCAGCCGGCGCAGTACCTGTGCCACGTGGGAGCCGAAGACCCCGCGGTAGGTGTGGCACTCGTCGATCACGACGTAGCGCAGGGCCCGCAGGAAGGAGGACCAGCGCGGGTGGGCCGGAAGGATCCCGCGGTGCAGCATGTCGGGGTTGGTCAGGACGTAGTTCGCGTACTGGCGCACCCATTCGCGTTCCTCGACGGGCGTGTCGCCGTCGTAGACCGCGGGGCGCACGGCGTTGCCCAGCGGGGCGGCCAGTTCCCGTACGGCACGCCGCTGGTCGGCCGCCAGGGCCTTGGTGGGGGCCAGGTACAGGGCGGTCGCGCCCCTGCCGTTCGGGGCCTCGGCGCCGTCCGCGAGGGCGGAGAGCACGGGCGCGAGGTAGGCGAGGGACTTGCCCGAGGCGGTTCCGGTGGCCACGACCACGGACGTCCCGTCGAGGGCGAGCTCGGCCGCTGCGGCCTGGTGTTCCCACGGATGGTCGATTCCGGCCGATCCGATCGCGGCTACGACGTCTGTTCGGATGCGGTCCGGCCAGACTGCATGACGACCCGCCCGAGGGGGCAAGTGCTCCGTATGAGTGATGCGCGCAGCACGGGAAGGCCCCCGTGACAGGCGGTCCAGGACCGTGTCGGGAGTGGGTCGTGGGTCCGTGTGCGCCGTGGGCCGTCCGGGACCAGATGTGTTGGCCATCGGAACCGAGTGTGTCACCGGCGTGCGGGACAATGGTCCGAAGGCGTCGTGCGCGCCTGCCGGTAAGTGATTGAATGCCATCGCGGCAGCCAATCCCTCGCCTACCTTCGGGTGAGGGGGCGTCGCTCGATAGCAAGGTGCTGGAGGATCCGTGGACCTGTCCCTGTCGACTCGCACTGTCGGCGACCGTACGGTCGTGGAGGTCGGTGGCGAGATTGATGTGTATACCGCGCCCAAGCTGCGCGAGCAGTTGGTCGAGTTGGTGAACGACGGCAGCTACCACCTGGTTGTCGACATGGAGCGGGTGGACTTCCTCGACTCCACCGGCCTCGGTGTGCTGGTGGGAGGCCTCAAGCGCGTCCGTGCGCACGAGGGCTCGCTCCGTCTGGTGTGCAACCAGGAGCGCATCCTGAAGATCTTCCGGATCACCGGTCTGACCAAGGTGTTTCCGATCCACACCACGGTGGAAGACGCCGTCAACGCCACCGACTGACGGCTCCGCGCGGCCCCCTGCAGCCTCCGGGCGGCGGGGAGCCGACAAGGAGAGCGGGGGTACCGGGTCATGGTTGGCCCGGGCCCCTGTCAAGGCACGCCCGTAGTCCGAGGGGGATGCGCATGGCCACCGTTGAACTGCGCTTCAGCGCCCAGCCCGAACACGTCCGGACGGCCCGCCTGGTCGCGGCCGCCGTGGCGCGCCGGGTCGGCGTGGAGGAAGCCGTCCTCGACGAGGTCCGCCTCGCCGTGGGTGAGGCCTGTTCCCGTGCCGTCGGACTCCACCGGAGCAACGGACTGACCGCGCCCGTCCGGGTGGTGCTGACCGAGGAGGACAAGACGTTCTCCATCGAGGTCGGCGACGAGGTCCCCGTGCTTTCCGGCAGCGCGGCCGACGCGGTGTCCGGCATGACCGCCGTCCTGGAGTCCGAGGGCGAGACCGAGGACGAGATGGGTCTCGCGGTGATCAGCGGGCTCGTCGACGACGTCGAGGTGAGCAGCGGGGAATCGGGCGGGACCATCCGGATGAGCTGGCCCGTCTCCGGGGTCTCCGAACTTCCCTGAGATCCACCGCGATCCGCTCCGCCCGCAATCCTTCGTATCTTCGGATCTTTATCAAGGCCCTGCTGAGCAGGGCCTTTTTCATTTCCCTGGATCATTGATGAGGCGTCAATGCCTTTGTCCCATTACCACTTTCGAGGGTAATGGAGTGACGCGATCTATTGCTGAGGAGCGAGAGCACGCCAATTGCGTTTCCGGCGCACTGTTTTGATCGGGGCGCGCTCCCTACAATCCGTCCACATCTTGAGCTCATCACGTCAAGGAGGACGAATGACGGGGCTCTTCACCCCTATCGCGCCGGATCGCACCACAGATCTGGCAGCCGCAGTACTCACCGATGACAATCGGCTCATCGTGATCGTCATTGCGGCCGTGGCCCTCGCCGCACTCGTCGTCGCGCAGATCCTGGTCCGCCAGGTCCTCGCCGCCGACGAGGGAACCGACAGCATGAAGAAGATCGCCGCAGCCGTCCAGGAAGGCGCCAACGCCTATCTCGGCCGGCAGCTGCGCACCCTCGGCATCTTCGCCGTCGTGGTCTTCTTCCTGCTCTTCCTGCTCCCCGCCGACGACTGGACGCAGCGGGGCGGGCGCTCCGCCTTCTTCCTCGTGGGCGCCATCTTCTCGGCCGCCACCGGCTACATCGGCATGCGCCTGGCGGTCCGCGCCAACGTCCGTGTCGCCGCGGCCGCACGCGAGGCCACCCCGGCCGAGGGGGAGCCCGCCAAGGACCTGACCGAGGTCGCCCACAAGGCGATGAAGATCGCCTTCCGGACGGGCGGCGTCGTCGGCATGTTCACCGTCGGCCTCGGCCTCCTCGGCGCCTCCTGCGTCGTCCTGGTCTATGCCGCCGACGCCCCCAAGGTCCTGGAGGGCTTCGGTCTCGGCGCCGCACTGATCGCGATGTTCATGCGCGTGGGCGGCGGAATCTTCACCAAGGCCGCCGACGTCGGCGCCGACCTGGTCGGCAAGGTCGAGCAGGGCATTCCGGAGGACGACCCGCGCAATGCCGCGACCATCGCCGACAACGTGGGCGACAACGTCGGAGACTGCGCCGGAATGGCGGCCGACCTCTTCGAGTCCTACGCCGTCACCCTGGTGGCCGCGCTCATCCTCGGCAAGGCCGCCTTCGGCGACCTGGGCCTCGCCTTCCCGCTGATCGTGCCCGCGATCGGCGTCATCACCGCGATGATCGGCATCTTCGCGGTCTCCCCGCGCCGCAGCGACCGCAGCGGAATGACCGCGATCAACCGCGGGTTCTTCATCTCCGCCGTGATCTCCCTGGCGCTGGTCGCGATCGCCGTCTACGCCTACCTGCCGGCCACCTACAAGGAGCTCGTCGGCGTCGAGAACCCGGCGATCACCAACCACACCGGTGACCCGCGGATCCTGGCCGTCGTCGCCGTCGCCATCGGCATCGTGCTCGCGGCCCTGATCCAGCAGCTGACCGGCTACTTCACCGAGACCAACCGGCGCCCCGTCCGGGACATCGGCAAGTCCTCCCTGACCGGTGCGGCCACCGTCGTCCTCGCCGGCATCTCGGTGGGCCTGGAGTCCGCCGTCTACACGGCCCTGCTCATCGGCCTCGGCGTCTACGGCGCGTTCCTGCTCGGCGGTACGTCGATCCTGCTCGCGCTCTTCGCGGTGGCCCTGGCCGGCACCGGCCTGCTCACCACCGTCGGCGTCATCGTCGCCATGGACACCTTCGGGCCCGTCTCCGACAACGCCCAGGGCATCGCCGAGATGTCCGGCGACGTCGAGGGCGCCGGTGCTCAGGTCCTGACCGACCTGGACGCCGTGGGCAACACCACCAAGGCCATCACCAAGGGCATCGCCATCGCCACCGCGGTGCTCGCTGCCGCGGCCCTGTTCGGCTCGTACAACGACGCGATCGCCGCCGCGGTCAAGGAGGTCGGGGCCAAGGCCGGGGAGCTGAACCTCAGCCTGGACATCGCCCAGCCCAACAACCTCGTCGGGCTGATCCTGGGCGCCGCCGTCGTCTTCCTGTTCTCCGGCCTCGCCATCAACGCCGTCTCCCGCTCCGCGGGCTCGGTGGTCTACGAGGTGCGCCGCCAGTTCCGCGAGCACCCCGGGATCATGGACTACAGCGAGAAGCCCGAGTACGGGCGCGTCGTCGACATCTGCACCAAGGACGCGCTGCGCGAGCTCGCCACGCCCGGCCTGCTCGCCGTGCTCACCCCCATCGCCGTGGGCTTCTCCCTCGGCGTGGGCGCGCTCGGTGCCTTCCTCGCCGGTGCCATCGGCACGGGCACCCTGATGGCGGTCTTCCTCGCCAACTCCGGCGGCGCGTGGGACAACGCGAAGAAGCTGGTCGAGGACGGCCACCACGGCGGCAAGGGCAGCGAGGCCCACGAGGCGGTCGTCATCGGCGACACGGTCGGCGACCCGTTCAAGGACACCGCAGGTCCCGCGATCAACCCGCTGCTCAAGGTCATGAACCTGGTGGCGCTGCTGATCGCCCCCGCGGTCGTGCAGTTCAGCTACGGCGGGGACAGCAGCCCGGTCGTGCGGGCGATCGTCGCGGTCCTCGCGATCGGGGTCATCATCGCCGCGGTGTACATCTCCAAGCGCCGCGGCATCGCGGTCGGCGACGAGGCCGAGGGCGGAGCCGCCGAGCGGGTGGCCCAGTCGGCCGACCCGGCGACGGTCTCCTGACCCGAGGTCCGGCCGGCGGTACGGGCCGGGCCGGGCAGGGCCGGCCGGTACGCCCGAAAGGCGGATGGGCGGCGCGGACTCACGCGCCGTCTGTCCGCCTTTGTGCGTCTGCGCAGGGCGGGCGTGTATCTTCCGGGCCGAGAGCCTTCGAAGGGACCAATCCGGTGAACAAGAAGATCGCGGCCGCGTTGTCGGGCAGTGCGGCACTGATGCTCGTCCTGTCCGGATGCGGCGGGGACGAGACCGACCAGAAGGCCGGCTCCTGGGCCAAGAAGGTCTGTGACCAGTGGCAGCCCCAGATCCAGAAGATCGAAGCCGCCAACCTCGAGATCAAGCGGGTGGCCTCGGAGAGCAGCAAGCCCGACGAGGTCCAGAAGACCGATTCGGCGGCGTTCGCGACGATGACCGAGTCGTACAAGGCCATGGCCGACGCCCTGCGGTCGGCGGGCGTCCCGCCGGTCAAGAACGGTGCCGCGACCCAGGACGCGGCGGCCAAGGGCTTCGAGACGACCTCCACGGGCTATGCCGATCTGAAGACGAAGACGGACGCCCTCGACCCTCAGGACAAGACGAAGTTCGCCGACGGCCTCAAGGAGGTCGCGGGCGGGCTCAAGGACGTGACGAAGGGCGGCCAGGAAGCGCTCGCCCAGCTCAAGGCGGGCGGCCTCGGCCCGGCGATCAACGGCCAGAAGGGCTGCCAGGTGGCCATGGCACCGGCGTCCGGCCAGTAGGACGGCCGGTCCGCGCGGCCGGTCCGCGCGGGCGGTGGCGCGCGCGGTACGCCGCTCGGGGCGGCCGCGGTCCCGGAGGGGACCGCGGCCGCCCTTTCGCGTCCGGGGGCCCGATGTGATCGGCAGGACGGGTCCCAGCGGACACAATGGACGCGTGAGTACCACCAGCCTCCCCAAGCCCGATCGCGCCCCCGAGCTCCGCGCCGCCCTGCTCGCCGCCGGATTCACCGCCGACGGGCTGCTCGACCTGCTCGGCGCCCCCGCCTACGCCGCGCTGGCCCGCAGCGAGACCGTGCCCGCCCTGCGCGCCACCCGAGGACCGGGCGACGGAGCGCTCGCGAGCCTGGTCCGGCTGTTCCTGCTCCAGCAGCCGGAGCCGTACGCGCACGCCGCGGCGGCGCTGCCCCTCGAGGCGGCGCTGGCCGACGGCTGGCTGCGGCTGGAGGAGGTCGCCGACGGCGAGGACACGGTGCACGCCACCGTCGACGTACGCCCGT
Organism: Streptomyces sp. NC-S4; assembly: GCF_054353315.1. NCBI lineage: Bacteria > Bacillati > Actinomycetota > Actinomycetes > Kitasatosporales > Streptomycetaceae > Streptomyces > Streptomyces sp. NC-S4. Next base: position 4,768,612 of record NZ_CM135937.1, read on the forward strand.
ACGGCGGCCCGGACGGCGAGGACTGGTTCATCGTCTCCGACCTCGGCTGCTCCGTGGGAGGGGCCGGCGGGATCGGCAGCCGGGGGCGTGAGCCGGGCACAGCCGTGGTCCTCGGCGTCGGCGGGGCGTCCACGACCCTGGCCGGGATCACCGTCCGCACCCCGGTCGGCTCCGCCCTCGACGTCGGCACCGGATCCGGAATCCAGGCGCTGCACGCGTCCCGGCACGCCACCCGGGTCACCGCCACCGACGTCAACCCCAGGGCCCTGGAATTCACCCGTCTGACGCTGGCCCTGTCCGGGGCCCCGGAGGCCGAGCTGCTCACCGGGTCGCTGTTCGAGCCGGTCGGCGAGGCCACGTACGACCTCATCGTGTCGAACCCGCCCTTCGTGATCTCCCCCGGCGCCCGGCTGACGTACCGGGACGGCGGTATGGGCGGCGACGACCTGTGCCGGACCCTGGTCCAGGAGGCCGGTGCGCGGCTGAACCCCGGCGGGTACGCGCAGTTCCTCGGCAACTGGCAGCACGTGGAGGGCGAGGACTGGCGCGACCGGCTGCGCTCCTGGGTGCCGCGCGGCTGCGACGCCTGGATCGTGCAGCGTGACGTGCAGGACGTGACGCAGTACGCGGAACTGTGGCTGCGCGACGCGGGCGACCACCGGACCGACCCGGCCGAGTACACGCGGCGGTACGAGGACTGGCTGGACGAGTTCGAGGCCCGCGGGACCAAGTCCGTCGGCTTCGGGTGGATCACCTTGCGCCGGACGGACGCGGCCGAGCCCTCGATCGTGGTCGAGGAGTGGCCCCACACGGTGGAGCAGCCGCTCGGCGAGGCCGTCCTGGCCCACTTCGCGCGCCAGGACTACCTGCGCCAGCACGACGACGCGGCGCTGCTGGAGGCCCATTTCGCGCTGGCCGAGGAAGTGGTCCAGGAGCAGGTCGGCGCGCCCGGCGCGGAGGATCCGGAACACGTCGTGCTCCGGCAGAACCGCGGGATGCGGCGCGCCACCAAGGTCGACACGGTCGGCGCCGGCTTCGCCGGGGTGTGTGACGGCTCACTGAGCGCGGGCCGGATCCTGGACGCGATCGCGCAGCTGGTCCAGGAGGACCCGATCGTGCTGCGGGACCGCACTCCGGAGGCCATCCGGCTGCTGGTCGAGCAGGGCTTCCTGGACCCGGTGGCGGGCCCCGCGCGGTAGTCGGCCCCGGAATGTAACCCGGGGTTCGCCCGCCGTATCCACAGGGCTGCCAGTCTCCTGTGCAGGGGGATCCGGGGGGATCCCGTGAGTGGCCCGGGGGTAAGGGGAAGCGGCGCGGAACACGGTCCGGCGATCTTCGCGGCAGCCGTGTTCCCGCTGTTCGGGGCCGCTCTGCAGGCCTGACGGGGGCGTGTTCTCCGCGACCGTGCGCCGGTGGCGGAGGGCGCGCGCCCCGTCTCGGCCGAACCGCCGCACGGGCTCGCCGGCGGCGCGGCGACGCACTCGGGGGCCGGGCGCCTCGCGCGGCTGCGGCACCGGGATCGAGAGCCCCGGGCGGACCGGGACGCGCCCCGGGAGCCGACCCGGAAAGCCGAGGTCGGAGCAGGCCCGGCAGCCTGCGGGAAGGCGCCGCCAGACGGCCCCCCGGCCACCCTGCCCGGTGATCGGGAACGCCCCGGCGCGGCATCCGGGCGGCAGAAACGGCACTTGTCGGGTTACCGTTCGAGTGGCCGTTGCGGGCTTCTGCCGTTTGACACGGGGGCGGGTTGTACCGTCACACTCCGCAGCGTCGCCGTACTGCGACCGAGTGCCGACCGGAGAGAAGAGCCAAGTTGTCCCCGACTAGCGAGACCGCAAAGGGCGGCCGCCGACTCGTCATCGTCGAGTCCCCTGCCAAGGCGAAGACGATCAAGGGCTACCTCGGCCCCGGATACGTCGTCGAGGCGAGCGTCGGGCACATCCGCGACCTCCCGAACGGCGCGGCCGAGGTTCCCGATAAGTACACCGGTGAGGTCCGCCGCCTCGGCGTGGACGTCGAGCACGACTTCCAGCCGATCTACGTCGTCAACGCCGACAAGAAGGCCCAGGTCAGGAAGCTCAAGGAGCTGCTGGCCGAGTCCGACGAACTCTTCCTCGCCACCGATGAGGACCGCGAGGGCGAAGCCATCGCGTGGCACCTGCAGGAAGTCCTGAAGCCCAAGGTCCCCGTCCACCGGATGGTCTTCCACGAGATCACCAAGGACGCGATCCGCGACGCCGTCGCGAACCCGCGCGAGCTGAACCAGCGCATGGTCGACGCCCAGGAGACCCGCCGCATCCTCGACCGCCTCTACGGCTACGAGGTCTCGCCGGTCCTGTGGAAGAAGGTCATGCCGCGGCTGTCGGCCGGGCGCGTCCAGTCGGTGGCCACCCGCCTCGTCGTCGAGCGGGAGCGCGAGCGCATCGCCTTCCGCTCCGCCGAGTACTGGGACCTGACCGGCACCTTCGCCACCGGCCGCGCCGGTGACGCCTCCGACCCGTCGACCCTGGTCGCCCGCCTGAACACGGTGGACGGCAAGCGCGTCGCGCAGGGTCGCGACTTCGGCCCGAACGGGCAGCTCAAGAGCGAGGTCCTGCACCTCGACGAGGCGAACGCGCGGGCCCTGGCCGCCGCGCTGGCGGACACCTCGTTCGCCGTGCGCTCGGTCGAGTCCAAGCCGTACCGCCGCTCCCCGTACGCCCCGTTCCGTACGACGACGCTGCAGCAGGAGGCCTCGCGCAAGCTGGGCTTCGGCGCGAAGGCGACGATGCAGGTGGCGCAGAAGCTGTACGAGAACGGCTTCATCACCTACATGCGTACGGACTCCACCACGCTGTCCGACACCGCGGTGTCGGCGGCGCGGGCGCAGGTCACGCAGCTCTACGGGGCCGACTACCTGCCGGAGAAGCCGCGCGTCTACGCCGGGAAGGTCAAGAACGCCCAGGAGGCGCACGAGGCGATCCGTCCCTCGGGTGATCGTTTCCGCACCCCGGCCGAGACGGGTCTGACCGGCGACCAGTTCCGCCTGTACGAGCTGATCTGGAAGCGGACCGTTGCCTCCCAGATGAAGGACGCGACCGGCAACAGCGTCACCGTGAAGATCGGCGGCCGCGCCTCGGACGGACGCGACGCCGAGTTCACCGCCTCCGGCAAGACGATCACCTTCCACGGCTTCATGAAGGCCTACGTCGAGGGTGCGGACGACCCGAACGCCGAGCTCGACGACCGCGAGCGGCGCCTGCCGCAGGTCGCGGAGGGCGACGCGCTGGCCGCCGAGGAGATCACGGCGGACGGCCACTCGACCAAGCCGCCGGCCCGCTACACCGAGGCCTCGCTGGTCAAGGAGCTCGAAGAGCGCGAGATCGGCCGCCCGTCGACGTACGCGTCGATCATCGGCACGATCCTCGACCGCGGCTACGTCTTCAAGAAGGGCACGGCGCTCGTGCCGTCCTTCCTGTCGTTCGCCGTGGTGAACCTGCTGGAGACGCACTTCGGCCGGCTCGTCGACTACGACTTCACCGCGAAGATGGAGGACGACCTCGACCGCATCGCGCGGGGCGAGGCCCAGTCCGTGCCGTGGCTGAAGCGGTTCTACTTCGGATCGGAGGACGCGACCGAGGTCGTGCCGGCCGACGGGGACCACCTCGGCGGTCTGAAGGAGCTGGTCACGGACCTGGGTGCGATCGACGCCCGCGAGATCTCCTCCTTCCCGGTCGGCGAGGGCATCGTGCTGCGCGTCGGCCGCTACGGGCCGTACGTGGAGCGGGGCGAGAAGGACGCCGAGGGCCACCAGCGGGCCGACGTGCCCGACGACATGGCTCCGGACGAGCTGACGATCGCCTACGCGGAGGAGCTGTTCGCGAAGCCGAGCGGCGAGTTCCAGCTCGGCAAGGACCCGGTCAGCGGCAACGAGATCGTCGCGAAGGACGGCCGCTACGGGCCCTACGTGACGGAGATCCTGCCCGAGGGCACGCCCAAGACCGGCAAGAACGCGGTCAAGGCGCGCACCGCCTCGCTCTTCAAGACGATGAGCCTGGACACGGTCACGCTCGACGACGCCCTGAAGCTGATGTCGCTGCCGCGCGTGGTCGGCGCCGACGCGGAGGGCGTGGAGATCACGGCCCAGAACGGCCGCTACGGCCCGTACCTGAAGAAGGGCACGGACTCGCGGTCCCTGGAGACCGAGGACCAGCTCTTCTCGATCACGCTGGACGAGGCGCTCGCGATCTACGCGCAGCCGAAGCAGCGGGGCCGGGCCGCGGCCAAGCCGCCGCTGAAGGAGCTGGGCACCGACCCGGTCAGCGAGAAGCCCGTCGTGGTCAAGGACGGCCGTTTCGGCCCGTACGTGACCGACGGCGAGACGAACGCGACGCTGCGGCGGGACGACGACGTCGAGACGATCACGCCGGAGCGGGGCTACGAGCTGCTCGCGGAGAAGCGGGCGAAGGGCCCGGCCAAGAAGGCGGCGAAGAAGGCCCCCGCCAAGAAGGCCCCGGCGAAGAAGGCGACGGCGACGAAGGCCGCCGCAGCGAAGAAGACGACGGCGGCCAAGAAGACGACCGCCAAGAAGACCGTGGCGAAGAAGACGGTGGCCAAGAAGGCCGCCGCGGCCCCGGCGGCCCCCGCGGACGAGTAGTCGCCCGCTCCGGCAGCCCCGCCGGCGCTCGAGGCGCGGGGGCTCGGGGGCAGCGCCCCCGCTGCGGCGCCGCACCCGCCGTACCCGGACCCCGGGCGTTCCCCGGGGTCCGGGTGCGGGGCGGAGCCCCGGAAGGTGGGTCCCGGGTCACACCCGGGCTCGTCCACAGGCTTCCGCACCCGCATAGTGCAGCGGATAGGCTGGGCGGATGACGCGAGCCGAGCAGCCGGCGGTCGTGACCGCCCCGGCGAACCCCACCTACGACGAAGCCCTAGCCGCGGATTCCCGCGAGCGTGCGGTGCGCGCTCTGCTGCGCACTCCCAGGCTGCGCCGGCTGTGGAGCGCCCAGCTGGTGAGCGGCATCGGCGATGCCCTGGCCCTGCTGGTGCTGGTGCTGCTGGCCCTCCAGGCAGCGGCCTCGGAAGGGGGCTTCGGCGGCGGGTACCGCGGCGCGGCCCTCGCCGTCGCCGCCGTCTTCGGGGTCCGGATCCTCGCCACCCTGCTCTTCGGCGCCGTCCTCCTCGGCCCGCTGGCCGGGCTGCTGGGCGCCGGCGGCAAGCTGGACCGCCGCTGGACCATGATCGGGGCCGACGGGATCCGCCTCGCGCTCTTCGTCGTCGCCCCGCTCTGGCTCGACTGGATCCCGGCCCACGCGCTGACCGCGCTGCTGGCCACCGTCTTCGTCTCCGGCGCCGCCGAGCGGCTGTGGACCCTGGCCAAGGAGAGCGCGGCGCCCGCCCTGCTGCCCGCGCCGCCGCCGGAGGGGGCGACCGTACGGCCGCTCCCGGACCACCTGGACGCGCTGCGCCGGCTGACCCTGCGCACGTCCTTCGCCGCGCTCCCGATCGCCGCGGCCGCGCTGCTCGCCGCGACCCTGGTCGGCAAGGCGCTCGGCCTCGGCATCGACTGGTTCGCCGCGAACCAGGCCGCCCTCGGCTCGTACGTGGCCTCCGGGCTCTTCGCCGCCTCGGTCTCGCTGCTGCTGCCGCTGGTGCTGCCCGGCGGGGCGACCCCGCGGCCGCGTTCGCCGCTGGAGGGCCTGCGCACCCCCAAGGCGGGCGACCGGCCCGACAAGGGCCGTACGGGCGCCATCCCCCTTCTCGTCCTGAGCTGCGCCGCGATCGCCGGAGCGGTGTCCAGCGCCGTGTCCGTGTCCGTACTGCACGCCTTCGACCTGGGCGGCGGGCCGGCCGCCTTCGCGCTGTTCGTCCTCGCCCTGGTGGGCGGTACCGCGGCGGGCATCCGCGCCACCCAGGCCGGCAAGGTGCTGCCCGCGCTGTCCCGCCGCCGGCTGATGGCCCTCGCCATAGCGGTCACCGGGCTCGCGCTGCTGCTGACCGGGCTCGTCCCGGACATGGCCACCGTGCTGTTCCTCTCGCTGCTCGCCGGCGTCGCCGCGGGCGTCGCGGCCAACACCGGCCACACCCTGCTGGACCAGGAGACCGAGGAGTTCCGGCGGGCCCGGATCACCGAGCACCTCCAGGCCTCCGTACGGGTGGCCCTGGCGCTCGGCGCCGTTGCCGCGCCCGTCCTGGCCGCGGCGATCGGCCCGCACCGGCTGACCGGCGCCGAGATCGTCTTCGCGCACGGCGGAGCCGCCTTCACCCTGATGCTGGTGGGCGCCCTGCTGCTGCCGGTCGCCGTGGTGGTGCTCACGAAGGCCGACGACCGCCGGGGCGTACCCCTGCGGCGCGACCTGCGCGAGGCGCTGCGCGGCGGGGAGCCGGTCCAGGCGGCGTCCGCCACCGGGTTCTTCATCGCCCTGGAGGGCGGCGACGGCGCCGGCAAGTCCACCCAGGTCCAGGCGCTGGCCGACTGGATACGGGGCAAGGGCCACGAAGTCGTGGTGACCCGCGAGCCCGGGGCGACCCCCGTCGGCAAGCGGCTCCGCTCGATCCTGCTCGACATCTCCTCGGCGGGCCTGTCGAACCGCGCCGAGGCACTGCTGTACGCCGCCGACCGGGCGGAGCACGTGGACACCGTGGTGCGGCCGGCCCTGGAGCGCGGCGCGGTCGTCATCTCGGACCGCTACATCGACTCCTCGGTGGCCTACCAGGGCGCCGGCCGTGACCTCTCCCCGACGGAGATCGCGAGGATCTCGCGCTGGGCCACCGACGGGCTCGTCCCGAACCTGACCGTGCTGCTCGACGTATCGCCGGAGGCGGCGCGCGAGCGGTTCACGGAGGCACCGGACCGGCTGGAGTCGGAGCCGACGGAGTTCCACGAGCGGGTGCGGTCCGGGTTCCTGACCCTCGCCGCGGCCGACCCCGGCCGCTACCTCGTGGTCGACGCGGGCCAGGATCCGGGGTCGGTGACCACCGTCGTCCGCCACCGCCTGGACCGGATGCTCCCGCTCTCGGAGGCCGAGGTGGCCGCCCAGGCGGAGGCCCGGCGCCTCGCCGAGGAGGAGGCCCGGCGCAAGGCCGAGGAAGAGGCCGCCCGCAAGGCGGAGGAAGCGCGCCTGCGGGCCGAGGAGGAGGCCCGGCTGGCCCGCGAGGCCGAGGAAGCGCGGATCAAGGCCGAGGCGGAGGCCGCCCGCAGGGCGGAGGAGGAGCGGCTGCGCGCCGAGGAGGAGGCCCGGGCCCGGGCCGAGGCCGAGCGGCTGCGCCTGGAGGCCGAGGAGAAGGCGCGCGCGGCGGAGGCCGAGCGGCTGCGCCGACAGGCCGAGGAGGAGGCCCGGCTGCGGGCCGAGGCCGAGGAGCGGCGGCTGGAGAAGCAGCGGCGGGCCGAGGAGGCCCTGCTGAAGGCCGAGGAGGCGCGCCGGCTGGTGGCGGCCGAGGCGGCGGCGAAGGCGGCTGCTGCCGCTGCCGTGGCGGCCGCGGAGGCTGCTGCGGTCGCGCCGGCGGCTCCTGCGCCCGCCCCTGCGCCTGCGCCCGCGCCCGCCCAGGCCCCTGGGCCGAAGGTCGCCATGACCAAGAGGCCGGAGCCCGAGCCGCACCCGGACGACGCGGTGACCGTGGAGACGCCGGTGGTCCCGGCGACTCCGGTGGCTCCGCAGGCCAGGCCGGTCAAGCGGGTCGTCCAGCCGGACGACGTCACCCAGACGGTCCCGGTGCCGAAGATCGACCCGGCCTCCGCCGCGGAGACCGCGGTGCTGCCGCCCGTCCGTCCGGTCGACGAGACGGCGGTGCTGCCGCCGGTCCGTCCGGTCGACGAGACGGCGGTGCTGCCGCCCGTACGTCCGGACGCGCCGCAGGCGCCGCAGCCCGCGCAGGACGGCGGCGCCGGGCGGGCCCGGTCCGCCACGCGGCCGACGGCCCGGCGCCCCGAGGAGGACCCGGCCGACCGGGTGCCGTCGGGCATCTTCCGGGACTCCGGCAATGACCGGACGCGGGAGCTCCCGGTCGTCGACGACGAGGGCCGGCCGCGTCGGCCGCGTCCGGACTGGGCCGAGGAGACCCCGCTGGACGACCTGCCGACGCTGGCGGACGAGCTGCTGGGCCGCCGCCGGGACGACGAGGACGGCGACGAGGGCGACGGGGGCGGACGGGCACCGCGCCGCCGCCGCTGACCGGGGACGGCCTGGGCCGGGACGGGGTTGTCAGTGGCGCCCGCCACAATGGGTGCACGGAGAGTGAAAGGTGGTGGGCGGGATGCCCGTATGGGACGACCTGGTGGGACAGGAGCGGGTGCGGACGCAGCTGGCCGCCGCCGCCCGTGACGCCGACGCACTGGTCACGGCCATCACGGCCGGGACCGAGCCGCCCGCGGCGTCCAAGATGACCCACGCCTGGCTGTTCACCGGTCCGCCCGGATCCGGGCGGACCGTCGCCGCCCGGGCCTTCGCCGCAGCCCTGCAGTGCACCAGCCCCGACCGCGCCCTCGGCGGTGAGCCCGGCTGCGGGTTCTGCGACGGCTGCCACACCACCATGGTCGGTACGCACGCGGACGTCTCCACCGTCGTCGCGGTCGGCAGCCAGATCCTCGTCGACGACATGCGGGACACCGTCCGCAAGTCCTACACCTCCCCGGCCACCGGCCGCTGGCAGATCATCCTGGTCGAGGACGCCGAGCGCCTGAACGAGAAGTCCGCCAACGCGGTCCTCAAGGCCGTGGAGGAGCCCGCTCCCCGCACGGTCTGGCTGCTGTGCTCGCCCTCCGTGGAGGACGTGCTGCCGACCATCCGCTCGCGCTGCCGCCACCTCAACCTCAGCACCCCCTCGGTCGCGGCCGTCGCCGACATGCTCGTGCGGCGCGACGGCATCGAGCCGGCCGTGGCCCTGGCCGTCGCCCGGGTCACCCAGGGGCACGTCGACCGCGCCCGTCGGCTGGCCACCGACGAGGTGGCCCGGGAGCGCAGGGCGACGGTCCTGAAGCTCCCGCTCCGGGTGGACGACGTCGGCGCCTGCCTCAAGGCCGCCCAGGACCTGGTGGACGCCGCCGCCGAGGACGCCAAGCAGGTCGCGGAGGAGGTCGACACCAAGGAGACCGAGGAGCTGAGGGCCGCGCTCGGCGCCGGAACGGGCGCCGGCAGCCGGATGCCGCGCGGCACGGCCGGCGTGATGAAGGAGCTGGAGGACCGGCAGAAGCGCCGTCGCACCCGCACCCAGCGCGACACCCTCGAACTGGCGCTGACCGACCTCACCAGCTTCTACCGGGACGTCCTGGCCCTGCAGCTCGGCTCGTCCGTGGCCATCGCCAACGAGGAGATACGGCCCGACCTGGACCGCGTCGCCCGCGCCTCGGGCCCCGAGCGGACCCTGCGCCGGATCGAGGCGATCATCGCCTGCCGGGACTCCCTCGACCGCAATGTCGCCCCGCTCCTCGCCGTCGAGGCGATGACGATGGCCCTGCGCGCGGGCTGACCGCGTCCGGGCCGCCGGGCGGAAGTCCATACGCGGTTGACCGTCTCACCCGTACGGGCGAACCGGTCGCCGGGGCCGTGCGGAGGCCGGTCGGTGCCGGGCCGGGCACGGACCGTGGGCAGGCGTGCGGCCGGCCCGGTCCCCGACCACCCGCTCACGTCCTCCGGTACGACGTACGCTCCGGGGATGGACACCAGTCGACTGCTGCGTACCACCGGAACCGTGATCGCAGCTGCCGGGCTGCTGCTCTCCGGGTGCACCCCGGGCGGGCCGGGGGAACCCCTGGCCGCCGCGTCCTCCCCGCCGGAGTCCGCCACAGCCTCGGGGCGGCCGTCCCCCGACGAGGCCGCGCTGCGCCCGTACTACGAGCAGAAGCTGACCTGGCGCGACTGCGGTGTCCCCGGATTCCAGTGCTCCACCATGAAGGCTCCGCTGGACTACGCGAACCCCGGCTCCGGCCAGGACGTCGACATCGCCGTGTCGCGCCGTACGGCCACGGGTCCCGGCAAGCGCCTCGGCTCGCTGGTGGTCAACCCGGGCGGCCCGGGCGGCTCCGGCATCGGCTACCTCCAGGCGTACGCGGGCATCGGCTATCCCGCGGCCGTGCGGGCCCAGTACGACATGGTGTCCTTCGACCCGCGCGGGGTGGAACGCAGCAGCCCCGTCGAGTGCCTGAGCGGCCCGGCCATGGACAAGTACACGCAGGTGGACCAGACACCGGACGACCCGGCCGAGCGGGCGGAGCTGGTGGCGGCCTTCAAGGAGTTCGCGGCCGCCTGCCAGAAGAACTCCGGCCGGGTCCTGCCGCACGTCTCCACCGTCGACGCCGCCCGGGACATGGACCTGCTGCGCGCGCTGCTCGGGGACAAGAAGCTGAACTACGTCGGGGCCTCGTACGGCACCTTCCTGGGCGCCACGTACGCGGACCTCTTCCCGGACCGGGTGGGCCGACTGGTCCTGGACGGGGCGATGGACCCCACCCGGCCCGCGCTCGAACTGAACCGGGACCAGACGGAGGGCTTCAACACGGCCTTCACCGCCTTCGCCAAGGACTGCGCGAAGCAGCCCGACTGCCCGCTCGGCAAGGGCGACCCGGACGCGGTGGAGGCGCGCCTGAAGGAGTTCTTCCGCAAGGTCGACGCCCAGCCGGTGGCGAGCGGCGACCCGGACCGCCCGCTGGGCGAGGCCCTGGCGACGACCGGGGTGATCGCGGCGCTGTACGACGAGAGCGCCTGGCCGCAGCTGCGCGAGGCGCTCACCTCGGCGATGAACGGCGACGGATCGAGCCTGCTGAGCCTGGCCGACAGCTATTACGAGCGCGAGGCGGACGGCAAGTACGCCAACCTGATGTTCGCGAACGCCGCCGTGAACTGCATCGACCAGCCCGCGGCCTTCAGCGGCCCCGAGGCCGTCGACACCGCCCTGCCGTCCTTCGAGAAGGCCTCCCCGGTCTTCGGCGCGGGCCTCGCCTGGGCCGCGCTGAACTGCACGTACTGGCCCGTGAAGGCCACGGGTCAGGCGAGGGCACTGACCGCGAAGGGCGCCGCGCCGATCGTGGTGGTCGGCACCACGCGCGACCCGGCGACCCCGTACAAGTGGGCCAAGGCGCTGGCCGGCCAGCTCGAATCCGGCACGCTCCTCACCTACGACGGTGACGGCCACACGGCGTACGGGCGCGGCAGCGCCTGCATCGACACCGCGATCAACCGCTACCTCCTGGAGGGCAAGGCTCCGCAGGACGGCAAGAAGTGCTGAGGGTACGGGGCGATCGCCCCGATCTGTGACCTGTGCCCCACCGCCGCGAAACCTGGTTCAAGGCACCCGTCCACACCCTGTAGACTTGGCGCCGCTGCTGATGAGCGCCCCTCTCCGAGGGAACACTTGTCTGATCAGCGGTGCCGCCTTAGCTCAGTTGGCCAGAGCAACGCACTCGTAATGCGTAGGTCTCGGGTTCGAATCCCGAAGGCGGCTCCAGCGAAGCCCCGGGAATCACTCGCCGTGACCCGGGGCTTTTGCTATGCCCGGACCGCCCCGGGTCCGTCGGCGAGCAGCCGCGCTCCTCCTCGTGGTCAGTCCGTGAGGTTCAGGATGAGGCGGGCGGTGGAGTCGATGAGGTCCTTGTCGGCCGGTTCGCCGAAGACGAGGACGCGGTAGTAGATCGGGCCCAGCAGGAGATCGGTGAGCCGGGCGAGGTTCTCCTCGTCCGGGGTCTTCCCGGTGTGGCGTTCGATGATCGTGCGCAGGCCGGCCAGGTCGCGTTCGCGCTGCTTGAGCAGGAAGCCCTCGCGCAGGGCGGCGGCTGTGCCCTGGTCCAGTTGGGCGTGGCCGAGGAGCGCCTGGAGCACCTGGCCCGCCGGCTCCTGGAAGAAGCCGGCGACGCGGTGCAGGTGTGCGGTGAGGTCCTCGGCGGCGGTTCCGGACGGCTCGGCCCAGGCGAGGCCTTCGAGGGCGTCGTCCTCCAGGGCGTCGAGCAGGATCTCGACCTTCGACTTCCACCACCGGTAGATCGTCTGCTTGGCGACGCCCGCCCGGGCGGCGATGCCCTCGATCGTGGTCGCGGCGAAGCCCTGTTCCACCAGCAGGTCGTCGGCTGCGTTCAGCACCGCGACGCGGATGCTTTCACTGCGCCGCGGACCCGTGCGGCTCACGACGGGGGAGGGGGCGCTGCGGCCTTCGGTCTTCCGTGCGGCGCTGATGGTGGTTCACCTCTTGTTCCGTGCGAATGGCGCGATTCTGGCACACCGGACCTACGCAGCGACCGGCCCCTTGCGGCTGCGGGCGAGGCTCAGCAGCACGGTGAGGGCGAGCAGGGCGACCAGGGCGCTGAATATCTCCCCGGCCGGCCGCAGGCTCGTGGCGCGGATCAGTACGCCGACGCCGATGGCGGGGACGGCGAGCATGGAGTACAGGATCGCGAAGAACGTCGACACCGAAGCCCCGCGGTGCTGCGGGTCGCTGCGGGTGGTGATGCCGCCGATGCCGTGGCCGAGGGCGATGCCGGTGGCCAGGCCGTTCACCGCGGCGCCGATGAGCAGCGGGACCAGGGACGCGAGCGCCATGGCGAGCGCGATCAGCCCCGCGGCGAGGATCAGCCCCAGGCAGGCCGCGGAGAGCGCGGCGCCCGGCTTGATCCGGCGGACCAGCAGCTGGCCCAGTGCGGTGCAGGCGAAGGCGGTGAAGACGACGAGTCCGGTGAGCGAGTGGCTCCTCTCGTGGAGGACCGTGCCGAGGAACAGGCCGGTGACGGCGGTGAGTACGCCGAGCACGGCGAAGCCCGCCCCGGCGGCCATCGCGGAACGCAGGAAGTCCGGGCGGATCTCCGCCGGGATGTGCAGCGGCTGGAACCGGAAGGTGAATCCGGAGCGGTGTGCGGCCGTCTCCGGGGACGAGGCCACGCCGACGAGCCCGATCGCCGTCAGCGCGAGCATCACGAGCCACGGGGTGCGCAGCGGTGAGGGGGCGGCATCGGCGAGGATCCCGGCGAGCAGGGTGCCGCAGGCGAGGCCGCCCATGTTGGCGAACAGCGCGACCGTCGCGGGCCGGATCCGGCGGTCCGGCGGGATGAGCTCGGTGAGCGAGGCGGTGGCGGCGCCGGTGACGAGCGCGGCGGAGAAGCCGGAGACCACGCGGGCGACGAGCAGGACGGCCACGTCGTCGGCGGCCAGGAACACCAGGGCGGCGCAGACGGAGAGGAGGGTCGCCGCGACCAGTACGGGGCGCCGCCCGATCTGGTCCGACAGGCGCCCGAAGGCGAGGAGTCCGAGGACGACCCCGAGGGCGTAGACGGCGAAGATCACGGTGACGGTGATCGGGGAGAAGCCGAACTCCGCGCCGTACAGCGGGTAGAGCGGGGTGGGTGCCGTGGTCCCCGCCATGGTGATCCAGAAAGCGAAGGCGACGACGGCGGCCGCGAGCCTGCGGCGGGGGGCGGGTGAAGTCGCCGCGTCCGGAGGGGAGTCGGCGTCCGGCGGGGAGTCGGTGCGGTCGGTTCGGTTCGGCACGGGATGACCTCCGGCAAAAGACTGGACGATGCGTTGCGTCTGGCTGTGACATTAGACTAGACGTTGCGTCTATTCAACGGGCCCCGCTCCGCCGCGATCGGCTGGGGCGATTGCGCGGTTCGGGAGCCGGTATGGGGCGGGTGTTGTGGTGGCGGGGTGGGCCGATGAGGCTGGGGCCCGCAGATGAGGTCGCCGGGCTGTCGGGCCGGCGCGTACGTGGAGGTGCGGCGTGGGGCGGTTCACCGTTGTCGTCAACGGCGAGGAGCAGTACTCGATCTGGGCCGAAGGGCGCGAAGTGCCGCTGGGCTGGCGGGACACGGGCGTGACCGGGACCAAGGAGGAGTGCCTCGAGTACATCGACGAGGTGTGGAAGGACCAGCGCCCCCTGAGCGTGCGCTAGGCGGACACGGCCCGGGGGGCGTCATCGGCTCCGGGTCACGCGTCCGGGGGGAGCCAGCCGCGCTGGACCGCTCGGACACCGGCCTCGAAGCGGCTGCGGGCGCCCAGGCGTTCCATCAGGACCGTGGCGATGCGGCGGGCCGTGCGGTGGGAGACACCGAGGCGCTTGGCGATCCCCTCGTCGGTGTGCCCCTCTGCGAGCAGGCGCAGGCTGGCCGCCTCCTGGTGGTCCAGCTCGGACTCGTCGCGGCGCGGAGCCCGGCCCAGTGGCCGGGCGTTCTCCCACACCGTCTCGAAGAGGGTGCACAGGGCGGTGAGCGTGCCCTGGCCGGTGAGGGCGACCGCGCCCTCACCGCTGTCCTCGCTGTTGACGGGCAGTACGGCGGTCGTCCGGTCCACGATGGTCATCCGCAGCGGCAGCACGGCGATCGTGCGGACCTGGCCGCCGAGCTCCGTCAGCCACTTGGCGTGCGCCTCGCTCGCCGGGTTGTTGCGCACGCTGTCGAGGTAGATGGTCCGCATGGTGACGCCCCGGCCGAGCAGCCGCTCGTTGAGCGGGCGGGAGGCCGCCATGTTCGCCTCCGTCTGCGCCCCGCCGGGGGCGAAGACCATCACCTCGGTGCGGACGTTCTCGGTGAGCACCGCGAGGCGGGTCCGGACCTCGTCGACGTCGGCGAGGTGCTCCACGCTGACCGGTGCCCCGACCGGGCGCAGGTCCTCGTACTCGGAGACCAGCTGCTGGGCCACGGCCCGGGCGCCCGCGATGCGCTGGTTCTCCAGGGCCAGCTCGGCCTGGCGCCGGGCGAGCAGGTATTCCAGGCCGACCTCCGGGCTGACCGCGCGGGGCGTCGCCGGCGCACCGGCCGGTCCGCCGGCGGGGTACTGCACGAGGGAGAGGCCGGACAGCCGCTCCCACGCTGCGTGCACGGCCTCTTCGGGGATCCCGAGCAGCCCGGCCAGGGTCTCGGCGCCGTCCCGCGGGTGGCTCAGCATCGCCCGGTAAACGGCTTCGGTCAGTCTGTCCAGTCCCAGTACGTCGAGCATCGGCCCCCCACCCGTCAGCAGAGGACATTATCTCCGGCGGGGCCTGTTCGGCCCGTGCTGGCCAGATTGGGTCAGGGCCCAATCTGGCCACCGAAAACCCCTTTCCCGGGCCTGTGACGCGTGGTGATGCTGGAGCCGCAAGAAACACGCATGTCACAGGGGGATGTTTTTCATGCTGAGCACTCGTATGGGCAAAGCCGTGGCGATCGTCGTCTTCGGCGCCGCCGTTCTGATGGCGCCCGCCACCGCGCAGGCCGCCACCACCGAAGTACCGCAGGGCGCAGCCGTGCCCACCACCCAGGCCGACGGCCAGAAGACCGACATGGGCTGGCAGTGACCGACGCCACCGGCACGGGGACGGCGCGCCGCCGGGACAGCGCATGGACCTGAAGCAGCTCACCACCTTTCACCGGGTCGCGACCCTGCTCAGCTTCACCCGTGCCGCAGCCGACCTGAAGTACGCGCAGTCCAGCGTCACCGCCCAGGTCAAAGGCCTGGAGGCGGCGCTGGGGGTGGAGCTCTTCGAGCGCCTGCGGGGGCGGATCCGGCTGACTCCGGCCGGGGAGAGGCTCGTTCCGTACGCGGAGCGGATCCTGTGCCTGGTCGACGAGGCCCGGGACCGGACCACCGGCCTGGGCGAGCCCTCGGGGGTGCTCACGATCGGCACGATGGAGAGCTTCACCTCCTACCGGATGCCCCCGGTCCTGGAGTACTTCCACCACCGCTACCCGCAGCTCCAGCTGGCGCTGCGGCCGAGCCTGTGCCGGGACACCTGCGAGGCGCTCCGGCAGGGCACCTTCGACCTCGGCTTCCTCATGGAGGCCGAGACCGACCACCCCGGGGTCACGACCGAGATCCTCGGCTCCGAGCCGCTGGTCGCGGTGGCCGCCCCGGACCATGTCCTGGCCGGCGCCCGGAACGTCACCACCAGCGATCTGCGCGCGGTGCCCATCCTGGCGCCGGAGGCGGGCTGCTCGTACGGGGCGATGTTCGAGGCGGAGCTCAACGGCGGCGCCGATCATCCCGTACCGCTGCTGCAGTTCGGCAACATCGAGTCGATCAAGCGCGGGGTCTCGGCCGGTCTCGGCGTCAGTGTGCTGCCCGCGATGGCGGTGGCCGCCGAGATCGAGGCGCGGTCGCTGACCGTGCTGGACTGGAAGGCTCCGTTCGAGGTCTACACCCAGATCGCGTGGCGGTACGGGCGTCACCTCACGCGTGAGATGCGGGTGTTCATCGACTGGATGGTCCGCTTCGCCGAGCAGGACCGGCAGTTGGTCGCCTGCTGAAGGCCGCCCTCATGCGGTTCCGCCGGCACCCGCGGCCCCGCCCGACCCGCCTTCGCGCGGGCGGTCGGGGCCGTGCTCACAGGGCGCCCCGGGCCAGCAGTTCCTCCACTATCCGTACGGCGTCCAGCGCGCCGCCCACCCGGAGGTTGTCGGTGGCCAGCCACAGCCAGAAGTCCTCGGGGGCGGTGGCCGAGACCCGGATGCGCCCCACGTGGAGCCGGTCCGGATCGCCCAGCGCCGCCGGGGCCGGGCCGCCGGGGTCGTGGACCACGACCTCGGGCAGTGCCCGCAGCAGTGCCACCAGTTCGGCACGGTCCACCGCCGAGCGGCACTGCACCCACACCGCCGCGCCGTGCCCGCTGACCATCGGGACCCGGACGCAGGTCGCCGTGACCTCGATACCGGGCAGCCCCAGGACCTTGCGGACCTCGTCGGCCACCTCCCGCTCCTGGAGGGTCGAGCCGTCCTCCAGGACCTCGCCGATGCCGGGCAGCACGTTGAAGGCCAGCGGGGGCGAGAACCGCGCGGAGGGCACCGTGGCCTGCGGGTCCTGCAGGACCGTGCGCGAGCCGTCCTGGAGCTCCTCGATACCGCCGTGCCCGGCGCCCGAGGCGCCCTGGTACGTACTGACGACGATCCGGCGGATCCCCCAGCGGTGCTCCACGTCCCGCAGCACGCGGACCACGGGCACCGCGGCGGCGCCGGGCACCGCGATCACCCCGCCCGCCGGCCGGCGGCCCAGCTCGGCCGCGTTGAGCTGCGGGACGACCAGGGGGGTGCCCGGGGCCATCCGGAAGGCGGAGGTGCTGTCGATGGCCAGGGCGCCCTGGGCCACGGCGACCGGGACCCACTCCCTGCTGACCTGCTCGCCGGCACAGAACAGGGCGGCGTCCACCGTCCCGAACGCGAACCGGGAGAGCTCGGCGACGCGTTGGTCGCGGCCGTCGACGCGGATCGTGCGGCCGGCCGAGCGGGCGGAGGCCACCAGGTGCAGGCGCCGGTACGGCAGGGCGCGGTCCTCGATGAGTTCGAGCAGGGTTCCGCCCACCGCGCCGGTGGCTCCGACGACGGCGAGGCGGGGGGCGGCGGGGTCGTCGACCTGGGGCATGGGCTTCTCGGATCCGCTGTGGGCAGGGAACACCGACGGCCGGTGGCCGTGCGGGCCGTCGGTTCCGGGACATGACCCTGTTCGAGTACGGGCCGGAAGCTCGGCATGGAGTGGTGTGCGCGATCGGCGCCGCTCCCATGGTCCGCGCGTCCGGGGTGCCCGGGAAAGAGCGGGCCGACGGGTATCTCCGATGGCTCCCATCAGCGGGGGCGATCGGCCCGGCGCGGCCCGGGTCCCCGGTGGGAGCGGGGCCGTGACGGCTGACGGCCGCCGGGCCGTCCGGGCATCGGAATGTCCGAACGGGGCCATCGGATCTCCCCGGACAGCGGGCGTTGACCTGCAAGTTGGCTTGCCGAAGGCTGTGGCCGGTCCTGATCGACCGGGGAGATCGACCATCGGGGAACGCGGAGCGCCGGGAGGACGGGCGGCCGGGGTTCCGGACCGGAAACACGCGAAACGGGGAGTTCATGCAGCAGGCCGTGAAGGTCGTCGGAATCGGGGGGTCCTCCCGGCCTGGCTCCACCGCGGAGCTCGGGCTGCGGGTGGTGCTCGCGGAGGCCGCCCGGCTGGGCGCGCAGGTCAGTCTCGTCAGCGGCGCCGACCTCGTCATGCCGCTCTACGACCCGCGCGTGGCGGCCTGCCCGCCCCGGGCGCGCCGGCTCCTCGACGAGGTGGCCTCGGCGGACGGCGTGGTGCTGGCGAGCCCCGCCTACCACGGCACGGTGTCCGGGCTCCTGAAGAACGCCCTGGACTACACCGAGGAGCTGCGCGGCGACTCCCGGCCCTACTTCTCGGAGCGGGCCGTCGGCTGCCTGTCCGTCGGGATGGGCTGGCAGGGTGCGGTGACCACGCTCGCCGCGCTCCGGGACATCGTGCACGCCCTGCGCGGCTGGACCACCCCGCTCGGCGTGGCGATCAACAGCGCGGCGGCCGGGTTCGGCGCGGACGGCGCGTGCTCCGATCCGCACATCCAGCAGCAGCTGACCGCGATGGCCGGCCAGGTCGTCGAGTTCGCGCAGGCGCGCCGGGCCCACCGGGCGCCGCGTGCGGACGAGGTGCACGCCTGATGGGCACCACCGGCGAGGGCCACTGTCCCGGCGAAGGCCACTGTCCCTGCGAAAGCCACTGTCCCGACGGCGGCACGGCCACGACGGCACCGGCGCGTGCCCTCGGCACTGCCGCCGCCGCCCCCACCACCTGGATCCGCTGCTTCCACCCCAAGCCGGCGGCCCGGTACACCCTGGTCTGCTTCCCGCACGCGGGCGGGTCGGCCAGCTACTACTTCGACCTGTCGGCGGCGCTCGACCCGGACATCGAGATGCTGGTCGTCCAGTACCCGGGGCGCGAGAACCGGCTCTTCGAGGAGCCGGCGGGATCGGTGGCGGCGCTGGCGGACGGCATCCACGAGGCGCTGCGCACCCGGCTGCCCAGGCGCCCGGCCTTCTTCGGGCACAGCATGGGCGGGCTCATCGGCTTCGAGGTCGCCCGGCGGCTGGAGTCGGCCGGGGGCACCGCTCCCCACCTCCTCGTCGCCTCGGCCAGTTCGGCACCCTCGGTGCGTACGGACCGGCTGACCTCGGGCGGGTCCGCGTCCGGCGCCGGCTCCGGGGCCGAGCCCGAGCCCGACGACGCCGTGCTGGCCCGGATCATGGGCCTCGGCGGCACGAGCGACGGAGTGCGCCAGGACCCGGAGCTGCTGCAGCTCGTACTTCCCGCCATCCGCGGTGACCTGCGCGCCCTGGCGGAGTACCGGGTCGACGCGGGCGCCGTGGTCGGCTGCCCGGTCACCGTGTTCGTCGCCGACGGCGACCCCGACGTGCCGCTCGCCGAGGCCGGCGCCTGGGGCGCCCACACGACGGCCGACGCCGACGTGCACGTCTTCGAGGGCGACCACTTCTACTTCAGCGGCAATCCGCCGAAATTCCTCGAACTGCTCCAGGACGCCGTGCGTCACTCTCACTCCGGGACACAACTCATATGACGGTCATGGGATTCGTGGAGGAGGAGCTCGCCCAGATGTGGGCGGAGCTCCTCGGGGCCACCGACGTGACGCTCGGCTCGCACTGGCGGGCACTCGGCGGGCGGCCGGAGACGGCGGGCACCCTCGCCGACCGGATCGACGAGGAGCTCGGCGCCCGCGTCGAGCCGGCGGGACTGCTCGACGCGGACACCCTGGAGGGCATGGCCCGCCTGGTGCGCGCCGCCATGGCGGCCGGCAGGGCGGGGGCGGCGCCCTCGGCACCCTCGGCGGCCGGAACGGCGGACCCGCCGGCCGGGACGCGGCCGGAGCGGCCCGCACTGTCCTTCGCCCAGCAGCGGCTCTGGTTCATGCAGCAGATCGACCCCGACACCACGCTCTACAACGTGCCGACGGTGCTGCGGCTGCGCGGCGCCCTGGACCACGGCCGGCTCGGCCGGGCGCTGACCGCGCTCGTGGCCCGGCACGAGGTGCTGCGCACCACCTACCAGGAGTCGTCCGGGGTCCCCCACCAGGCCGTCGCCGTCGCCCCCGGGGAGTTCCCGCTCCCCACCACCGACCTGTCCGCCGCGGCGGAACCCGCGGCCGAGGCGGCGCGCATCGCCGCCGAGGCCGGCGCGTACGTCTTCGACCTCGCCGCCGACCTGCCGCTGCGGGCCCATCTGCTGCGACTCGGCGCCGAGGACCACCACCTGGTGGTGACGTTCCACCACATCGCCATCGACGGCTGGTCCGTCGAGATCTTCTTCCGCGAACTGGGCGAGCTGTACGGCGACCCGGTCGCGGGCGCCGGCGACACGCCCGCGCTGCAGTACGCCGACTACGCCGTCCGGCAGCGCGAGCGGCTCCGGGGCGACACCCTGGACGCCCTGACCGCCCACTGGCGGGCGGTGCTCGGCGACGACCCGCAGGCCCTCGCCGTGCCCACCGACCACCCCCGGCCCCGTCACCGGTCCTTCCGCGGCGCGGTCGTCACCCGCGAACTCGGGCCGGAACTGACTTCCCGTCTGCGGGAGTTCGGCCGGGCGGAGCGCGGAACGCTCAACATGACGCTGCTCGCCGCCTTCCAGGCGCTGCTCGCGGGCTGGTCCGGGACCGAGGACGTCACCGTGGGCATCCCGGTCGCCGGCCGCACCCGGCCCGAGCTCCAGGAGCTCCTCGGCTGCCTCATCAACATGGTTCCGGTCCGTGTCGGCCTCGGCGGGGACCCGGCCTTCCGGGGGCTGCTCGCCCGGACCCGCACCGCGCTGCTCGACGCGTCCGCGCAGCAGGAACTGCCCTTCGACAAGCTGGTCGAGGCCCTGGTGTCGCGGCGCAGCAGGGACTTCCTGCCGGTGTTCCGGGTGATGTTCAGCTTCCTCAAGGAGCAGTCGGACCCGGTCTTCGCCGGGCTGGAGCACTGTTCCCTCGACCTCACGGGCCCGCAGGACACCGCGAAGTACGACCTCAGCCTGTACGCGCAGGAGAGCGGTGCCGGGGTCGCGCTGACCCTCGAATACGACACCGACCTGTTCGGGCCCGAGACCCCGGCCGCGCTGCTGGCCGCCTACGAGCAGACGCTCCACGACGCAATCACCTTCCCGGACGGGCCCGTGCTGGATCTCCCAGCGGTCCGCTTCCGGGTGTCCGCCGCCGAGAGGAACACGCACCGTGACCGCTGACCCACTGGCCGCCCCGGCAACGGGCACCATCGACGCCCGGTTCGCCCGGCAGGCGTCGGTCCTGGGCGACGCGATCGCCGTGACCGGCACCGACGGCCGGCTGACCTACCGCGAGCTCGACCGGTCCGCCAACCGCCTCGCCCACCACCTGCGCTCGCTCGGCGTCGGCCCCGAATTGCCCGTCGCCGTCTGCATGGAGCGCACCACCGCCCTGGTGACGGCGCTGCTCGCGGTGCTCAAGGCGGGCGGCGCGTACGTGCCGCTCGACCCGGCGAGCCCCGACGAGCGGATCGCCTTCACCCTCGCCGACGCCGGAGCCGCCGTCCTGGTCACCGACCGGGACGGGCGGGGCCTGCCCGCCGCGCACACCGTCGTGACCGGCCCCGGCGGCACCGACCTGAGCGGGCACCCGGACACCGCGCCCGAGGACGCGGGCACCGGCCCGGCGAGCCTCGCGTACGTCATCTACACCAGCGGCTCGACCGGCACCCCCAAGGGCGTCATGATCGAGCACCGCAACGTGACGGGCCTGCTCGACGGCACGCAGGGCCACTTCGGCTTCGGCCCCGACGACGTCTGGTCGATGTTCGCCTCCGCCGCCTTCGACGTGTCGGTGTGGGAGATGTGGGGCGCGCTGCTGCACGGCGGCCGGCTCGTCGTCGTACCGGAGGAGACCCGGCGCTCGCCGGAGGAGTTCCACGCGCTGCTGCACCGCGAGCGGGTGACCGTCCTCAACCAGACCCCGGCCGCGTTCCGGCAGCTGGTGCGGTACGAGGAGGAGCAGCCGCCCGGCACCGGACCGGCCGCCCTGGACGCGCTGCGCCTGGTGGTCTTCGCGGGCGAGGCGCTGCCGCCCGAGATGCTGCGGCCGTGGATCGCCCGGCACGGCGACGCGCGGCCCGAGCTCGTCAACATGTACGGGATCACCGAGACCACCGTGCACTCCACCTACCGCCGGATGACCTCGGCCGACCTCGACGCCGGGGCCGGCTCCATGATCGGCGGCGCCTTCGAGGGCTGGACGATGCGGGTCGCCGGCGCGGACGGCGCCCCGGCGGCCGACGGCGAGGCAGGCGAGCTGTTCGTCGGCGGCGCCGGAGTGGCCCGGGGCTACCTGGGCCGGCCCTCCCTGACCGCCGAGCGCTTCCTGCCCGACCCGGACGCGGCCGAGCCCGGCGCCCGGCGCTACCGCTCGGGCGACAGCGCCCGGCGCGGCTCGGACGGCGACCACGAGTACCTCGGCCGGCTCGACCACCAGGTCAAGGTGCGCGGTTACCGCATCGAGCTCGGCGAGATCGAGAACGCCCTGACCCGCCACCCCGACGTCCGGGACTGCGTGGTGACCGTCGACGAGGACTCGGTGGGCGAGCCGCGCCTGGTCGCGTACTGGGTGTCCGCGGGCGCGGAACTCAGCGACAGCACCAGCGAGTTGCGCGAGCACCTGGGGCGCACCCTGCCCGCGTACATGCTGCCGAACGTCTTCGTGCCGCTGGAGCGGCTGCCGCTGACCCTCAACGGCAAGGTCGACCGGCGGGCCCTGCCCGCGCCCGAGGCCGTACGCCCCGACCTGGGCGCCGGCTTCGAGGCCGCCGGCACCCCGGTGGAGAAGGCCCTCGCGGAGATCTGGGCCGACGTGCTCTCGGTCGACCGCGTCGGCCTCGACGACGACTTCTTCGACCTCGGCGGGCACTCGATGCTCGCGACCCAGGCCGTGGCCCGTGCGAAGGAGCAGTTCGGCGTCGCCGTGACGCTGCGGATCTTCTTCGACCTGCCCACGGTCCGGGAACTCGCGGCGGCCCTGGAAGAGCTGCTCGCCGCACAGTCCACAACCAACCCGCACGGGGAGAACGCATGACGTACGAAGCGGATCTGCCGCTGCCCGAGCAGTCCGTGGCCATCATCGGGATGAGCGGCCGCTTCCCCGGTGCCGGCGATGTCGACGCCCTGTGGCGCATGGTGGCGGCGGGCGAGGAGGGACGCACCGACTACTCCGACGAGCAGCTCGCCGAGGCGGGCGTGTCCGAGCGGCTGCTCGCCGACCCTGCCTACGTGAAGTCGGGCTTCCCCGTCGAGGGGTTCGACCGGTTCGACGCCGAGTTCTTCGGCGTGACCCGCTCCGAGGCCGAACTGATGGACCCGCAGCACCGGTTGCTGCTGGAGACCGCCTGGCAGGCCCTGGAGCGGGCCGGCTACCCGGCGGGCTCCTTCGACGGCCGCACCGGCGTCTTCGCCGGCACCTCGGGCAGCGGCTACCTGCGCGAGCGGATCGCCGACGCCGGCACCGACGGCCGGATCTCCGACGAGATCCAGGTCGCGATCGGCAACGACCCCGGCATGCTGGCGCTGCGCGTCTCCTACAAGCTCGGCCTGACCGGCCCCAGCTTCACCGTGCAGAGCGCCTGCTCCTCCTCGCTGGTCGGCGTGCACCTCGCCGTGCAGTCGCTGCTCGCCCGCGAATCCGACATGGCCCTCGCGGGCGGCGTCGCGGTGCGCGAGTTCGAGCCGCGCGGCTACCGCTACGAGGAGGGCGCGATCCTCTCGACCGACGGCCACTGCCGCCCGTTCGACGCGGACGCCTCCGGCACGGTCTCCGGCGACGGCGTCGCCCTCGTCGTCCTCAAGCGCCTGGAGGACGCCGTCGCCGACGGCGACCACATCCACGCGGTGATCCGCGGCTCGGCCGTCAACAACGACGGCGCCGCGAAGATCGGCTTCACCGCGCCGTCCCCGCACGGCCAGGCCGAGGTCATCGCCGAGGCGCTGGCCGTCGCGGGAGTCGAGCCCGGCACCGTCCAGTACGTCGAGGCGCACGGCACCGCCACCCCGCTCGGCGACCCCATCGAGGTGCAGGCGCTCACCGAGGCGTTCGGTCCCGACGCGGCCGCCGGCTCCGTCCACCTCGGCTCGGTGAAGTCCAACATCGGCCACCTCGACGCGGCCGCCGGCGTGGCCGGCCTGATCAAGGCCGCGCTCGCCCTGGAGCACCGTTTCATCCCGCCGACCGCGCACTTCCGCGCCCCCAACCCGCGGCTCGCCCTCGACAAGGGCCCCTTCGTGGTCTCCGGCGAGGGCACCCCCTGGCCGCGGACGGCGACCCCGCCGCGCGCCGGGGTGAGCGCCTTCGGCATCGGCGGCACCAACGCGCACGTCGTGCTGGAGGCGGCCCCCGCCGTCGCCGCGCAGCCCGCCGCGGACGGCGACTGGCAGGTCCTGCCCCTGTCGGCCCGTACCCCCGAGGCCCTCGACGCCGCCGCGGAGCGCCTCGCGGACGCGCTCACCGGCAGCGGTGCGGCCCTCGCCGACGCCGCCCACACCCTCCAGTCGGGCCGCGCCGAACTCCCCTACCGCCGCGCCGTGGTGGCCGACAGCCCGGAGGGCGCCGCCGCCGCGCTGCGCCAGGACCGTCCCGCCGTGGCCGCCGGGCAGGGCGACGGGTCGCCCGAGGTCGTGTTCCTCTTCCCCGGCCAGGGCGCCCAGTACCCGGGCATGGGCGCGGACCTCTACCGCACCGAGCCCGTCTTCCGCGCGGCCCTCGACCGGTGCGCCGAGCTCCTGCTGCCCCAACTCGGCTGGGACGTAAGGGACGTGGCCTTCGCCGCCGACGGCGAGGAGACCCGCGAGCGGCTGCGGCAGACCCTCTACACCCAGCCCACCGTCTTCTCCGTCGACTACGCCACCGCGCAGCTCCTGCTCTCCTGGGGCGTCCAGCCGTCCGCCATGACCGGCCACAGCCTGGGCGAGTACGTATCGGCCTGCCTGGCCGGGGTGTTCGGCCTGGAGGACATCCTGCGCGTGGTCGCCCGCCGCGCCCAGCTGATGCAGGACCTCGCGCCCGGCCGGATGTTGTCGGTGCTCCTCGACGAGGAGGCGCTCACCCGGGCCCTCGACGGCGCGTCCACCGCGACGATCGCCGCGGTCAACGCGCCCGGCTCCTGCGTGGTCGCCGGCACGCCCGAGGAGGTCGACGGGGCCCGCCGGATCCTGGAGGCCCGGGGCGTCTCCGTCCGCGAGCTGGAGACCTCGCACGCCTTCCACACCGCGCTGGTCGAATCGGCCCTGCCCGCCCTGGAGGAGGTGCTGCGCTCGGTCACGCTCCACGCGCCGAAGATCCCCTTCCTGTCCAACGTCACCGGCACCTGGATCACCGACGAGCAGGCCACCGACCCGGCGTACTGGGTCGCGCACACCCGCCGGCCCGTCCGGTTCTCCGACGGCGTCGCCGCCCTCGCCCAGCGCGGCCCCGTCGTGTTCGTCGAGGCCGGTCCCGGCAGCCAGCTCGGCGGGCTCGTCAAGGCCCACCCGGAGCCGGGCCCCGTCGTCACCCTGCTGCGCAAGCCGCGGGCCGGTGCCGGGGCGCCCGCCGAGAACCGCGCGGTCCGCGAGGGCCTGGCCGAGCTGTGGCGCCACGGCGTCGGCGTCGACTGGAGCGCCCTGCACGAGGGCGGCGGGCGCCGCCGCGTGCCGCTGCCCGCCTACCCGTTCCGGGGCCGCAGCTTCCTGCTGCCCAAGGCGGCCGGGGCCACGAGCGTGCGCACCGACAGCTCGCGCTGGACGTACGCGCCGGTCTGGCACCGCACGCCGCCGGCCGCCGCCCCGGAGCCGGCCGGACCGGACGGACCGGCCACCTGGCTGGTGCTGGCCGACGACCGCGGACTGACCGACGAACTGGCCGCCGGCCTGCGCGGGCGCGGCGAGCGCGTCACCACCGTGCGCAGGGCGACGGCGTACGCCCGCACCTCCGAGCACGGCTTCGACGCCGACCCGGCGGACGCCGGACACCTGGCCCGCGTCCTGGCGGAGCTGCGCCAGGACGGGTCGGTCCCGGACCGGATCGTGCACGCCTGGGCCGTCACCGGGCAGGACGGCCCGGCTCCGGCCACGGCCGCCGACCGCTACGCCGACGGCGTGGCCACGGGCTTCCACAGCCTGGTCGCGCTGGCCCAGGCCCTCGGCGAGAGCGGCACCGACACCCCGGTGCGCGTCGACGTCCTCACCGACCGGCTGCAGGACGCGCACGGCTCGGACGTGACCCGCCCCGAGCGGGCCGCCCTGTACGGGGCGGTCACCGTCCTGCCTCAGGAGTACACCTGGCTGACGTGCCGGAGCATCGACGTGCTGCCCCCGGCGGACGACGCCGCGCGGACGCGCCTCATCCGGCAGCTGACCGCCGAACTGGCCGGTCCCGGCACCGAGACCCTCGTCGCCTACCGGGGCGCCCAGCGGCTGTGCCGGGCCTTCGCACCGGTCGAGCCGGCGGCCGTCCCCGTCGAGCGGGCCTGGCGGGCCGACGCCGGCTACCTGGTCACCGGCGTCTCCGGCGAGGCAGGGCTGAGCTTCGCCGAGCAGCTCGCCGGGGCGGGCGCCCGCCTGGTGCTCGTCGGGGACCCGCGGTTCCCGGCCGAGAGCGAGTGGGCCGCGCTGCCCGCGGGGGCCGAACGGGACCGCGCCGAGCGGATCGCCGCGCTGCGCGCCGCCCGTCCGGGCGCCGTCACCTACCGGGCGGCCGACCTGGCCGACCCGGAGCAGGCCCGGGCGCTCGTCGAGGAGGCCCGCTCCGTACTGGGCGCCGTCGACGGCGTACTGCACTGCGCGGACGCCCGCGGCACCGGACTCGTCGCGCTCAAGTCGCGGGACGACTTCGAGGCCGTACTGGGGGCGCGGGTGCGCTCCACGCTGCTCCTCGAAGAGCTGCTCGCCGACGACGACCTGGACTTCTTCCTGTCGGGTTCGGCCACCACCGGCATCGTCGGCGGCTTCGGCCAGGCCGACAACTGCGCGGCCGCCGCCTTCCTGGACGCCTTCGCCGCCGCGGGCTCCGCCCGGGGCCGCAACACCGTCACCCTCGACTGGTCGCAGTGGGAGTGGGACGACTGGTTCGAGCTGCAGATGGCCGGACTGCCCGAGGTGCGCGAACTGTACGAGCGGCTGCGCCTGAGCCAGGGCATCCCCGTCGCCGACGGCCTCGCGCTGGCCCGTGCCGCGCTCTTCGCCGGCCTGCCCCAGCTGGTCGTGTCCCGGGCCGACTTCCAGGACGTCCTGGCCGACCAGCAGGGCATGACCGCGGCCTCCTTCACCAGTGCGCTCGGCAGCGGCCGGGGCGAGGCCGGCGACTGGGACCCCGCCACGGTGTGGCCGGACGACGAGCTGGCCCAGTCGGTGGCCCGGGTGTGGCAGGAGATGCTCGGCGCCTCCCCGATCGGCCCCGACGACGACTTCTACGACCTGGGCGGGAATTCGCTGTTCGCCATCCAGATCGTGGGCCGGCTGCGCCAGGCGCACGGTGACTTCCCGATGAGCGCCGTCTTCGAGGCGCCGACCGTACCGGGGCTCGCGGCGGCGATCCGCGCCCACCAGGCCGAGTCCATCGGTCTGGACGAGTTCGAGGCGATGCTGCGCGAGGTCGAAGCCCTCTCCGCCGCCGAGGCCGAGCAGAAGCTGAAGGGTGAGCGCTGACCATGGCTGACGAGAAGACGACCACCGACGCCGAGGCGGCGCAGGCCCGCATGCTCCAGGAGCGGCTCGCCTCGCTCAGCCCGGACCAGCGCGAGGTCCTGCTGCGCGCGATGCGCGAGCGCGGCCTGAAGGCGCCCGCCACCGTGGACGCGGGGGAGAAGGCCGGCGGCCGGCAGGCCGCCGCGCCGCGCCGCACCCGGCGCCCGGGCAGCACCATGGAGTTCAGCCTGTTCTTCTTCTCCGGCGACGGCACCGCCGCCGGCCCGGGGAAGTACGACCTCCTCATGGAGAGCGCCCGCATCGCCGACGCCAACGGCTTCGCCGGGATCTGGGTGCCCGAGCGGCACTTCGTGGACTTCGGCGGGCTCTACCCCAACCCGTCGGTCCTGGCCGCGGCCATCGCCGTGCAGACGCAGTCGATCCAGATCCGGGCGGGCAGCTGCGTCCTGCCGCTGCACCACCCGGTGCGGGTGGCCGAGGAATGGGCGGTCGTCGACAACCTGTCCGGCGGGCGGGCGGCGATCTCCGCGGCCTCCGGCTGGCACCCCGACGACTTCCTCCTGGCCCCCGGCGACGGGCAGCAGCGCTACCCGCGCCGCAAGGAGGAGATGTTCGAGGCGATCGGGACGATCCAGCGGCTGTGGGCCGGGGAGAGCGTCGAACTGCCGCGCGCCGACGGCTCGCTCCAGTCGGTGCGCACCCTGCCGCGCCCCATCCAGCCCGAGCTCCCGGTGTGGGTGTCGGCGCAGGGCAGCCCCGAGACGTTCGTCAAGGCCGGTGAGGCCGGCGCGTACCTGCTGACCGGTCTCGTCGCCCAGCGGCCCGCCGACCTCAAGGACAAGATCGCCGCCTACCGCGAGGCGCTCGTCGGGGCCGGGCACGACCCGTCCCGCGCCAAGGTCACCGCGATGGTCCACACGTACCTGGACTCCGACGACGAGAGCGCCCGGGAGACCGTGCGCGAGCCGCTGACCGGCTACCTCAAGACCTTCCTCGCGCAGCAGGACAGCTTCGGCAGCGAGTACTCCAAGCTCTCCGAGGCCGAGCGCGACGTGATGCTGAACGCCACCTTCGAGCGGTACTTCGACACGCTCGCGCTGCTCGGCACGCCCGACAAGTGCGAGTCCCTCATCGAGGACCTGGTCGACATCGGCGTGGACGAGGTGGCCTGCCTGGTCGACTTCGGCCTCGCGCCGGGCCGGGTCGTGAAGGGCCTGGAACACCTCACCGAACTCAAGAACCGGTACCGGGCCGCCGAGGCCGCCGCCGAAGGAGAGCAGTCGTGACCGAACTCGCCAGCCGGCTGGCCGGGCTCACCCCGGCCCAGCGGGCCCTCCTGGACCAGAAGATGCGCGAGCGCGCGCAGACGCCCGCGACGGCCGGCCCCATCCCCCGGCGCACGGGCGGTGACCGGGTGCCGCTCACGGTGGACCAGGAGCGCATCTGGCTCATCCACCAGTTCGACGCCGAAGACCCCCTCTACAACGTGTACTTCGCCTCGAAGCTGCACGGCGAGCTGGACCGGGACGCCCTCCAGCGCGCCACCGACGCCTTCGTGGACCGCCACGAGGCGATGCGCACCACCTTCGAGCAGGACGGCCACACCCCCGTCCAGGTCGTCCACCCGGCCATGGAGGTGCCGGTCCGCCACGTCGACCTGCGCTCCGTACCCGAGGAGCGGCGCGATGCGGAGCTGACGCGCCTGGCCACCGAGGAGATGCGCGCCCCCTTCGACCTGGTCGAGGGGCCGCTGCTGCGCATCGCGGTGCTGCGGGTCGCCGACGACCAGCACGTGCTCGTCGGCACCGTCGACCACCTGGTCTGGGACCGCGGCTCGATGGGCATCTTCAACGCCGAGTTCGCCGAGTTCTACACGGCGTTCGCGACGGGCCGGGAGCCCGAGCTGCCGCCCGTCGAGGTGCACTACGCGGACTACTCCGAGTGGCAGCCGCAGTGGCTGCGCGAGGAGGTCCGGCACAAGCACCTGCCGTACTGGAAGAAGCAGCTCGAAGGCGCCGAACTGGTTCTGGAGCTGCCCACCGACCGGCCGCGCCCGCCGGTCATGACCTCCAACGGCGCCCGCTACCAGTTCCCGCTCACCCCGGAGCTGACCCGGGCGATCCGCGACCTCGCCAAGCGCGAGGACGTCACGATCAACATCGTGCTGCTGGCCGCGTGGAAGACGCTGCTGCACCGGCTCACCGGCCAGCAGGACGTCGTCGTCGGCACCACCTCGTCGACCCGCGGCAGGCCCGAGACCGAGCCGATGATCGGCTACTTCCTCACGATGCTGCCGCTGCGCACCACGGTCTCGCCCGCGATGACGGTGCGCGAGCTGCTCCGGGCGACCCGCTCCACCATGCTGGGCGCCTTCGACCACTTCGACATCCCGTTCGGCACCCTGCTGGACGAGCTAGACATCCCCCGCGACCCCAGCCGCACCCCGATCTACCAGGCCTCCTTCATCCTGGTCGACTTCGTCCACGAGGACCCGCCGCCGATGGCCGGGCTGCGCGTCGAGGAGCTGATGCTCGACAACGCCACCGCCAAGGACGACGTGTTCCTCGGGTTCCTCGACGACCCGCAGCTCGCCGCCGACCACCTGCACGGCCTGTTCGAGTACAACACCGACCTGTTCGACGAGAGCACGATGGCGCGGATGGCCCGCCAGGTCGTGCGCCTCCTGGAGCAGATGACCGAGGACGCGGGACGCACCGTCGAGGACCTGTCCCTGGTCGACGCCGCCGAGGCGCACACCCTGCTCGTCGAGTGGAACAGCACCGAGGCCGAGCGCGAGCCGGGCCTCGGCCTGGACGACCTGGTGCGCCGCCGGGCCGCCGCCACCCCCGACGCGGTCGCCGTCTCCTGCGGCGACGAGCGGCTGACGTACGGCGAACTCCTGGAGCGCTCCGGCCGGCTGGCGTCCCACCTCCAGGCGCGGGGCGTCGTCCCCGAGACCGTCGTCGGCGTCTGCCTGGACCGCTCGGTGGACCTCGTCGTCGCCCTGCTCGGCGTGCTCATGTCGGGCGGCGCCTACCTCCCGCTCGACGCCGCCTACCCGGCGCAGCGCCTCGCCGACATGACCGGCGACGCCGGCACCGGCTTCCTGCTCACCCGGGACGGGCTGCTCGGCGCGCTCGCCGACTGCCCCGGCGAGCGCGTCCTCCTGGACGGCGACGCCGAGGCGATCGCCGCCGCGCCCGCGGTCCCGGCGAAGCCAGCCGCCGGCGAGGACCGGCTCGCGTACGTCATCTTCACCTCCGGCTCCACCGGCCGTCCCAAGGGCGTCGAGGTGACCCACCGCAACCTGGTCAACCTGCTCCTCGCGATGGCCCGCGAGACCGGGCTCGCCCCCGGCGACACGCTCGCCGCCGTCACCCCCGTCACCTTCGACATCGCGGGCCTGGAGCTGTACGCCCCGCTGATCAGCGGGGCCCGGGTGCACGTCGTCACCAAGGAGCAGGCCGTCGACGGACGGCGGCTCGCCGAGCTGCTCGCCGAGACCGGCGCGACCGTCATGCAGGCCACCCCCGCCACCTGGCACCTGCTGGTGGAAGCGGGCTGGCACAACGACGGCTCGCTGCGCGTCCTGGTCGGCGGCGAGGCCCTGCCGCCCGCCCTGGCCGAGCAGCTGGTCCGCGGGCCCGGCCGCACCTGGAACGTGTACGGCCCCACCGAGACCACCATCTGGTCCACCTTCCAGCGCCTGGACAGCGGCACCGAGCAGATCTCCATCGGCCGGCCGCTCGACAACACCCAGGTGTACGTCCTGGACGAGCGGTTCGCCCCGGTCCCCGTCGGCATGCCCGGTGACCTGTACCTGGGCGGCACCGGCGTCGCCCGCGGCTACCGCGGCCGGCCCGGCCTGACCGCCGAGCGGTTCGTGCCCGACCCGTTCAGCGGCCGCCCCGGCGCCCGCCTCTACTTCACCGGCGACAAGGCGCGGCTGCGCGAGGACGGCACGCTCGTCTTCCTCGGCCGCGACGACGGCCAGGTCAAGCTGCGCGGCTTCCGCATCGAGCTGGGCGAGATCGAGGCCCGGCTGGAGGAGCACCCGGCGGTGCGCCGCGCGGTCGCCCTGGTCCGCGAGGACCGCCCCGGCGACAAGCGGCTCACCGGGTACGTGGAGTCCGCCGACGAGGCGCTGACCGCCGAGGAGCTGCGCGAGCACCTGCGCGGCTTCCTGCCCGACTACATGGTCCCCGCGGCGATCGTCCGCCTGGAGACCTTCCCGCTGAACACCAGTGGCAAGATCGACCGCCGGGCGCTGCCCGCCCCCGCCGCCGAGCGGGACGCGGCGAGCTACGTGCCGCCGCGCGACGCCGTCGAGCTGGAGGTCGCGCACATCTGGGAGGAGGTCCTCGGGGTCTCCCCGATCGGCCTGCACGACCGGTTCTTCGACCTGGGCGGCCACTCGCTGCTCGTGCTGCGCCTGATGGCGGAGATCGAGAAGCGGTTCGGGCAGCAGCTCCCGATGGCGGCGATCTTCCGGGGCGCCACCGTCGAGCGGTTCGCCCGGATGCTGCGCGAGGGCTACCAGGACGAGACCGGGGTGCACCTGGTCGAGCTCGGCTCCGGAGACGGCACCGGCTCCCCGGTGTTCTTCGCCCACCCGGCCGGCAGCGAGGTCGTCTGCTACATGCCGTTCGCCGCGCTCGTCGAGCCCGCCGGGCGCCCGCTGTACGCGCTGGCCTCGCCGCCGCCGGTCGACGGCGAGCTGCCGTTCACCGGCTTCGGCGACCGCGCCGCCCAGTACGCCGCGCTGATCCGCGAGACCCAGCCCGAGGGTCCCTACACGGTGGCCGGCTGGTGCTACGGCGGTGCCAACGCCTTCGCCGTCGCGGGGGAGCTGGAGAAGAGCGGCGCCGAGGTGTCGGTGGTCATGATGGACGCGCACGCGCCCGCCGTGGTGCCGGCCGGCTCCGAGCCGGACCCGGCCGAGATCGTCGAGGCCATCGCCGCCAACCTGCAGTGGGACTACGGACGGCGCCTGAGGCCGCTCGCCGAACTGCAGACCATGGACGAGGACGAGCACCTCGACTACCTGCTCGGCATCGCCCGCGAGTGCGACTACCTGCCGCCGGACGCCGGCCGCGAGCAGATCCGCGACATCTACGAGCTGTGGGTCGCCAACCTGCGCCTCGTGTGGAACTTCCGGCCCGCCCCCGTCAAGGGCAAGGTCACGCTGATCCGCGCCGACGAGGAGGAGTGGGACCTCGCGACCTCCTGGAACGAGCTGACCGGGCAGCACTTCGACGTCCGCACGGTCGGCGGCAACCACTACACGATGATGCGCCACCCCCACATCGAGGGCGTCGCCGAAGTCCTCAACGAGGTACTGAACGGCGCTGCCGGGAACGGCGGGGGAGACCATGCTTGAGCTGCTGAAGGACCGGACCTACATCCGGTACTGGCTGGCCGTCGTCGCCTCCTTCCTCGGTGACGCCATCACGAAGATCACCCTGATCTACGTGGTGGCCACCGAGACCGACGACCCGGTCCTGTACGTGTCCCTGGTCGTCATCGCGCAGCTGCTGCCCTTCGGCGTGCTCGGCGCGTTCGTGGGACCGCTGGCCGACCGGCTGCCGGCCCGGCTGCTCATGGTCGGCTCGGACCTGGTCCGCGTCGTCCTGGTGCTCGCGATGATCGTCGTACGCGACTCGCCGCTGCTGCTGCTCGTGCTCATCCTGCTCAGCGGCATCGCCAAGGCCTTCTTCGAGACGGCCCGCATCACCGCGATCCCGCTGATCGTGCGCGGGCACAGCATCCCCACGGCCGTCGCCCTCTTCCAGTCCACCAACCACACCCTCAACCTGGTGGGCCCGGCGCTCGGCGGGCTGCTCATCGCCTTCGGCAGCGTGACCGCGGTCTTCGTGCTCGACGCCGCGACGTTCGTGTTCTCGGCGGTGCTGCTCGCCAGCATGGCGGTGCTGCGGGAGGTGCCCGTGCGGGGCGCCGACAGCGGCCGCGAGGGGTACTGGCAGTCGCTGCGCACCGGCATCTCCGGTGTGCTCGCCGTGCCCTCGCTGCGCTTCCTGGCGATCGTCATGGTCCCGGTGATGCTGGTCCTCGGCCTGTTCACCACCAACCTCAACTCCCAGCTCCTGAGCGTCTTCGAGCTGCCCGCCTTCGAGTACGGACTGGCCCAGGCCGCCTTCGGCGCGGGCTGCGTGATCGGCGCGCTCACCGGACCGCCGCTGGTGCGCCGGTTCTCCGACCGGGGGCTGCTCATCGGATCGATCGTGCTCTTCGGCGCCTCCCTGCTGCTGCTCGCCCCCACGGGCACCGCATGGGAGGCCACCGACCAGGGCGCACTCGGTCTGACGGTCGTCCTGCTCTGGTGCGTCCTGGCCGGCCTCGGCTCGGGGCTCTTCCAGGTGCCGGTCGCCAACACGCTGCTGAGCGACCTGCCCGAGGAGCTGCGCGGCCGCGGTGTCGGCCTGCTCAACGCCCTGATGGTCAACTTCACCGTCCTCGGCGTGGTCGTCGGCGGCCTGCTCGCCGGGCTCGTCGGCATCGCCGAGTCCATCGTGGTGGCCGGTGCCGTCCTGGTCGTCGCCGCCCTCGTCCTGCTCGTCCCCCGGCCGCGCGGCGGCCGCGGCGACGAGGCGGGCACCCCGGAACCGGAGGCCGTCGCATGAGCACGCTTCCCCTGCCCGTCCTTCCCCTGACCCCCGCCCAGCGCAGGCTGTGGGCCCTCGGCCAGCTCCGGCCCGGCGACCCGTTCTTCAGCATTCCCTTCGCCGTCACCATCGAGGGCCCGCTCGACGCCGACGCCCTGCGGCACGCCCTGGACACCCTCGTCCGGCGGCACGACGCGCTGCGCGTGCGCATCGTGCGGGACGCCGGCGGCGAGCCCGTACAGGAGATCGGCGCGCCCGGCCCGTTCGCCCTCGACCGGGTCGAGGTGACGCGCGAGGAGGCCGCCGCCCGCGCGGACGCCTTCGCCCGCACCCCCTTCGACCTCGACGGCGGGCCGCTGCTGCGGACCGAGCTGCTGCGGCTGTCCGAGGCGCACCACCAGCTCCTCGTCGGCGTCCACCACATCGTGTTCGACGGGGCCTCGCTGGAGCTGTTCACCGCCGAACTCGTCACCCTGTACGGGGCGTTCGCGGACGGCCTCGCCGACCCGCTGCCCCGTCCCGCCGTCGGGTACGGGCAGTTCCTCGCCACGCGCACCACGCTGGACGAGGAGGCCGCGCCCGAACGGCTCGCCTACTGGACGCAGCGCCTGGCCGGCGCCCCCGCACTCCTCGAACTGCCGCTCTCCGGGCCCCGCCGGGCGCGTGCCGGGCACACCGGGGCCCGGGTCACCACCGTCGTTCCCGAGCCGGTCGTGGAGCCGCTGCGGCGCCTGGCCCGCAGCAGGCGCGCCAGCCTGTTCATGGTCCTCAAGGCCGCCGTGGACGTGGTGCTCAGCCAGTACGGCGGGACCGACGTGCTGACCGGCATGGCCGTTTCCGGCCGCGACACCACCGAGAGCGCCGGCGTCATCGGCTACCTCACCCGGCCCGTCGTCCTGCGCGGCGAGCTCGCCGACGACCCGGAGTTCACCGACCTGATCGGCCGGGTGCGCGGGGACCTCCTCGACGCCCTCGACCACCCCGACCTGCTCGTCGACGAGGTCATGGACCGGCTCGGACTCGCCCGCGACCCGAGCTACCACCCGCTCTACCAGGTCATGTACACGCACGCCCCGGCCGCGCCCGTCCACGAGGCGGCCGGCGCCCGGTTCGGCGCGGCCGAGCTGCGCCTGCCCACCATGAAGACCGATCTGGCGATCGACACCGTGGAGACCGAGGACGGCCTGCTGGCCCTCGCGGACTACCGCGCCGACCTCTTCGACGAGGCCACCGCCCGGCTGCTGCTCGACCGGCTGGTCACCGTCCTGGAGCGGATCGGCGCGGACCCGGAGTCCCGGGTCTCGGCGCTGCTGCACACCGGGGCCCCGGCTCCGGTGGCGGCGCACGAGGGCGAGGACGAGAGCACCCTGCACGGGCTGGTCGCCGAGCAGATCGCCCGCACCCCCGACGCGGTCGCCGTGGCCGCTGGGGCGCGCACCTGGACGTACCGCGAACTCGACCGCGCGGCGGACCGGGTGGCGGCGCGCCTGCGGGCGCTCGGGGCCGGCCCCGAGACCCCCGTCGGGGTGTGCGTCCCGAAGTCCTTCGCGCTGGCCGCGGCCCAGCTCGGCGTGGTCCGGGCGGGCGCCACGTGCGTACCGCTCGACCCGGAACTGCCCGCCTTCCTGCTGCGGCTCGCCGTGGACGACGCGGGGCTGCGGACGGTCCTCGCCGACACCTACTCCGGTGCGCTGTTCGACCACACCCAGGTCACCGTGCTCGACCCGGAGGACGCCGCCGACGAGGACGCGACCGACGAGGACGCGGCGGCGCCCGCGGCCGCGGAGATCACCGCGCGCGGCGCCGCCTGGGTGCTGCGCACGGCCGGTGTCACCGGCGAGCCGCGCGCGGTCGTCGCCGAGCACCGCAACCTGGTGTCCCGGCTGCGCTGGGCCCACCGCGAGCTGCCCGGGGCCGCCTTCGACGCGGTCGCCCTGCTCGCGGCCCCGGACTCGCCGGCCGCGTTCCTGGAGCTGTTCGGACCGCTGACCCGGGGCGGCCGCGCGGTCGTCCCCGCCGGCGGCGACGCGGCCACCGTGCTCGCGGCCCCGGCCGAGCTCGCGGGGCTGCTCACGAGCGGCGCGCGGATCCCCGTACTCACCACGGGCGAGCCGCTGTTCCCCGCCGTCCTCGCGGCCGCGGTGGCCGCCGGCGCCGCCGACGTGCACCAGCTGTACACGTGCGCCGAGACGGCCGGTCCCGCGCTCGGGGGCCCGGCGCGGTCCCCGGAGGGAGAGGACCACGGCCCCCTGCCGCTGGGGCCGGCGGCCGGCGCGGCGGCGTACGTCCTGGACGCGCGCGGCGCGATCGCGGCCACCGGCGCGATCGGCGAGCTGCACATCGGCGGCCCTGCCGTCACCCGCGGCTACCTGGACCGGGCGCGCGCCACCGCCGAGCGCTTCGTGCCCGACCCGTACGGCGGGGAGCCCGGCGCCCGCCTGTTCGCCACCGGCGACCTGGCCCGGCTGCTCCCCGACGGGCGGATCGTCCTCGCCGGCCGGGCCGCCGACCACACCCTGGTGCGGGGCGTCCGCGTGGCCGCCCTCGACGTCGAGGCCGCGCTGCTCGCGCACCCCGATGTCCTGCGGGCGCAGGTCCTGACCGACCCGGCGGACGGCTCCCTCGCGGCGGCCGTGGCGGCCCGGCCGGGCACGGCCCCGACCGCCGAAGCCCTCCGTACCCACCTGCGGGACCTGCTGCCCGGCCACCTGCTGCCCGCCCAGCTGCACCTGACCGCCCGGCTTCCGCTGCTGCCGGGCGGCCGCCCCGACCGGGAGGCCGTCGCCAAGCTCCTCGCCGAGGCGGCCGCCGCCGAGGCCGCGCAGCCGGCCGACGGGGACGGCGCGCAGCCGGCGAGCGACACCGAACGGACCGTCGCCGCGGCCTGGGAGCAGGTGCTGGGCCGCACCGTCGCGGCGTCGGAGAACTTCTTCGACGCCGGAGGCAACTCGCTGCTCCTGATCCGGCTGCGCGACCGGCTGCGTACCGCACTGGACCGCGAGGTCGACGTGGTGGACCTGTTCCGGCACTCCACCGTCCGGGCCATGGCCGCGTTCCTGGGCGGCGCCCCCGCCACGGACGCCCCGTCGGCCGCCGGGGGGCGCGGAGCGAGCCGGGCCCAGGCCCGCGCCGAGGCCATGCGCGCCCGCGGCCGCACCCGCCAGACCAGCACACCGATACCGAGGAAGCGATGAACGACCGGCAACAGCGCACGCTCTACCAGTGGTTCGAGGAATCGGCCCTGCGTCACCCCGGCCTGCCCGCCCTGGAGATCGGCGACGAGGTACTGACCTACGGCGAGGTGCGCGCGCTCGCGCTCACCCTCGCCGACCGCATCGCCGCCAAGCACGGCTCGCTGCCCGCCCGGGTGGCGCTCGCCGCGACCCGCTCGGTCGCCGCGTACGCCGGCTACCTGGCGATCCAGCGGCTCGGCGCGGCCGTCGTCCCGCTCAACCCCGACTACCCCGCACAGCGCAACCTCGACATCGCCCAGCGGGCCGGCGTCGAGGTGGCCCTGGTGGACACCCGGTCCGCCGGCCTGTTCACCCGGCTGCCCGAGCGCCACCGGCCCACCGTCCTCGGCCTCGACGAGGACGAGCGGGTGTCCCCGGCCGCGGCCGGCGTGCTGGAGCAGTCGCTGCCGCCGGTCCCGGACGACCCGGACCGCGAGGCGTACCTGATGTTCACGTCCGGTTCCACCGGCCAGCCCAAGGGCGTGCCGATCCGGCACCGGAACACCTCGCTGTTCATCGAGCACAACATCGGGCGCTACGAGATGGCGCCGGGCGCCCGGCTCACGCAGACCTTCGGCCTGACCTTCGACGCGAGCGTCATCGACCTGTTCGCCACCTGGGGCGGCGGGGCCACGCTGGTGGTGCCGCTCGTCGCCGACCTCTACCGGCCGGTCGACTTCATCGTCGAGCGCGAGCTCACCCACTGGTTCTCGGTGCCCTCGGTGATCCGGGAGGCCCAGCGGCTCGGGAACCTGCCGCTGGGCCGTGCCGTGAACCTGCGGCACAGCATGTTCGGCGCCGAGCCGGTCACCGCGCAGCACGCCGAACTCTGGCGCGCGGTCGCCCCGAACGCCGTGATCCACAACGTGTACGGGCCGACCGAGCTGACCGTGTGCTGCACCAACCACGCGCTGTACGGACCGGCCGAGGACTGGCCGGAGTTCTCCAACGGCACCGTGCCGATCGGCGTCCCGTTCCCCGGCAACGAGATGGTGCTGCTGGACGGGGACGGCCTGGCGGCCGACGAGGGCGAGCTGTGCGTGCGCGGCGCGCAGCGCTTCGGCGGCTACCTCGACCCGCGCGAGAACGCCGGACGGTTCGTGTCCTACGAGCCCGGCGCCGGCCCCGCCGAGGGCTACGACGGCAGCACCGCGCTGACCGACCGCCACTGGTACCGCACCGGCGACCGGGTCCGGCGCGAGAACGGGCTCTACGTGCACTGGGGCCGCCTCGACCAGCAGGTCAAGGTACGCGGCTTCCGCATCGAGCTCGGCGAGGTGGAGGCGGCCGTGCACCGCCACCCGCACGTCATCGACGCCGCGGTGCTCGCCCTGCCCGGCCCGGACGGCGAGACCGAGCTGGTCGGCGCCTACGCGGGCCGCGAGGTGGACCCCGAGCGCTTCGACGCCTGGCTGCGCGAGCTGCTGCCGCTGCACATGGTGCCCGCCTCGCTCATCCACCTGCCGGGCGGGCTGCCGCTCAACGACAACGGAAAGACGGACCGCAAGGCACTGGCGCGGATCCTCGACACGACGGAGGGGTCATGACCGACGCGCTGGAGTACTGGCGAACCGAACTGGCGGACCTGGAACCGCTGGAGCCGGCCACCGACCGGCCGCGCCCCTCGGCGCGCACCGGCGCCCTGGGCCACCTCACCCGCACCGTCCCGGCGGGCACCGCGCAGGCACTGGACAAGGCGGCCGCCGAGTACGGCGCCCCGCTGTCCGCCCTGCTGCTCGCCGCCTACCAGGTGCTGCTCGGCCGGTGGACCCGCCGGCGCGACCTCGCGGTGGGCGTCGCGGGCCCCGACGGCGCCCTGGCCGTCGTCCGCGCCGACCTGGCCGCGGGCCCGGCCTTCGCCGAGTTCGTGGCGCGGACCGATGCCGCGCTGACCCGCGGCCGGGCCGCCGCGCTGCCCCCGGCCCGCCTCGCCGCCGCGTCCGGACCCGGCGCCGACGGCCACCACCCGGTGTTCCAGGCCCTGTTCACGGACGGGCCGGCCTACCGGGCCGAGGGCGTCTGCCCGCCCGACCTCACCCTGGCGCTCGACCCCGCCCCCGGCCGGGACGGCCTCGGCCTGCGCGTCGAATTCGCCGCCGAGCTGTTCGACGCGGCGAGCGCGGAGCGGCTCACCGACGGCTACCTCACCCTGCTCACCGCGATCGCCGAGACCCCCGGCATCGCACTGGACGAGCTCGACCCGCTCGGCGCCGCCGAGCGCGAGCTGCTGCTCACCGGCCGGGGCCGCGGCCGCGCCGCGTTCCCAGGGGCGGACGCCGACGTGGCCGCTCTGGTCGCCGAGCAGGCCCGGCGCGTCCCCGACGCCGTCGCGGTCGTCTTCGGCGCCGAGGAGGTCGGCTACCGGGAGCTCGACGCCCGCGCCGACCGCCTCGCCCACCACCTGCGCGGCCTCGGCGCGGGCCCCGACGTGCCCGTCGCCGTCTGTCTGGAGCGCGGCCCCGAACTGATCGTGGCGCTGCTCGCGGTGCTCCGGTCGGGCGCGGCCTACGTGCCGCTCGACCCCCAGCACCCGGTCGACCGCCTGGAGTTCGTCCTGCGGGACACGGCCGCACCGGTGGTCGTCACCCAGGAGTCGCTGCGCGGCCGGCTGTCCGGCGACGGCGCGGCGCCGCGCACCCTCGTCGCGGTCGACACCGACGCCGCGGCGATCGCCGCCGCCCCCGTCGTGGAGGCGGCGGCCGCCGCCGGGCCCGGGCACCTCGCCTACGTCCTCTACACCTCCGGCTCCACGGGCACCCCCAAGGGCGTCGCCGTCACCCGGGGCGGCTTCCACAACCTGCTGTGCGGCATGCGGGAGACCTTCCCGGCGCCGGCGAACGAGCGGGTCCTGTTCACCACCTCGGCCACCTTCGACATCGCGGGCGTCGAGGTGTTCCTGCCACTGATCACCGGCGGCCGGATCATCGGCGCGTACCAGGACCAGATCCACAACCCGCCCGCCCTCGTCGGGCTGATCGACCGGCACGCCGTCACCCTCGTACAGGCCACGCCGTCCGCGCTGCGCCCGCTCCTGGACGCCCTCGGCGACCGGCCGCGCGCCCTGGAGATCTTCGCCGCCGGGGAGGCCCTGCCCGCCGGACTGGCCGCGCGGATGCTGCGCGCCGGCACCAGGGTCCTCAACGGCTACGGCCCGACGGAGACCACCGTCTACGCCTCCGTCGCCGAGCTCACCGGCGCCGCCGGCGCCGTCCCCATCGGCCGCCCCACCGCCGGCACCGAGCTGTACGTCGTCGACGACGCGGACCGTCCGGTCCCCGTCGGCGTACCCGGCGAACTGCTCATCGGCGGGGCCGGCGTGGCCCGCGGCTACCTCGGCCGCGAGGACCTGACCGCCGAGCGCTTCACCCGCAACCCGTTCGCCGCGGGCCGGGTCTACCGCACCGGCGACCTGGTGCGCTGGCTGCCGGGCGGCGACCTGGAGTTCCTCGGCCGCCTCGACCACCAGGTCAAGGTCCGCGGGTTCCGCATCGAACTCGGCGAGATCGAGGCCGCGCTGCTGGCCCACGAGGACGTCGGCGCCTGCGTCGTCACGGTCCGCGAGGACGTGCCCGGTGAGAAGACGCTCGTCGCGTACGTCGTCCCGCCGTCCGGCCGCCCGGCGCCCGGCATCGGCGCGCTGCGCGACTGGTGCGGCCGCACCCTGCCCGGCTACATGGTGCCCGGTACGTACGTCTTCCTGGACCGGATGCCGCTGACCACCAGCGGCAAGACCGACCGCAGGGCGCTGCCCGCGCCGGACGGCGAACGCACCGGCCTGGAGGCCGAGTTCATCGCTCCCCGCACCCCGGCCGAGCGGGCCGTGGCCCGGGCGTGGGCCGAGACCCTGTACGCCGACGAGGTCGGCGCCGAGGACGACTTCTTCGACCTGGGCGGCGACTCGCTGACCGCGACCCGGGTGGCGCTGCGGCTCCAGGAGGAATTCGGCCTGGACATCCCCGTGCGCACCCTGTTCACCCACTCGACCGTCGAGTCGCTCGCGGGGGCCCTGACCGTCGCCCGCCGCACCGGCGCGTTCCCGGCCGGAGGCTGACCCATGACCGCGACCCCCGCCCGCCCCGTACTGCTCGTCGTCTACGACGCAGGCAGCCTCGCCCCCACCCGGCTCGCCGAGGCGGCCCGGCAGGCCGGCTGCGACCTGGTGTTCGTGACCGCGGACACCGCGCACGCCCAGGAGATGGTCCCCACCCTGGAGATGGTCGGCACCGTGGTGAACACCGCGGGCCGCACCGGGGCCGAGACCGAGGCGGCGCTGCGCGCGCTCGCCCCGGCGGGCATCATCACCTTCAGCGAGTTCCAGATCGCCCCCACCGTGGCGCTCGCCGAGGCGCTCGGCCTGCGCTACCACCGGCCGGCCGACGTCGATGCCATCACCCACAAGGACCTGCAGCGACTGCGGTTCGCCGAGGCGGGCGTCGACAGCGTGCGCTTCCGCACCCTGACCGGTCCCGCCCAGGCCGACGAGGCGATCGCCCACGTCGGACTGCCGGCCATCATCAAGCCGGTGATCGGCGCGTCCAGCCGCAACACGCAGGCCGTCGCCACCCCCGAGGAGTGCCGGGCCGCCCTCGCGGAGATCTTCACCGGTTCCGACGGCGGGCCCGCCGAGACGGCCGTGATGCTGGAGGAGCTCCTCGTCGGGCGGCCCACCCCGGCGCCCTGGGGCGACTACATCGCGGTCGACTGCGTCGCCGACGGCGACGACGTCCGGCCCGTCTTCGTCACCAGCAAGTTCGCCCTGGCCGAACCGTTCCGCGAGCGCGGCGGCTACGGCGGTTTCTCCGTCGTACCGGAGGCCGAGGAACGCGAGGTCCGCGACCTCGCCTGCCGCGCGGTGCGCGCCCTGAACATCCACGGCGTCGCCGACGTCGAGATCAAGCTGACCGCCGACGGCCCCCGGGTCATCGAGGTCAACGGCAGGCTCGGCGCCTGGGTCGACGACCTCGCGGTCCGCTCCGGCACCTCCGACCCGGCGTACGTCGCGGTCGCCGCCGCGCTCGGCCTCCCGTACGAGACCCCCGAGGTCAAGCGGGGCGGGCCGATCGCCTTCCACTACCTGACCGTGCCGCCCCTCGGCGCCCGCCGGGTGCGCGCCATCCGGGGCGTCTCGGCACTGCGCCGCCTCGACCGCGTCGACCGGGTCGTCGTCCTCGCCGAGCCGGGCGCCGACGTGGACTGGCGGATCGGTGCGCGCGGCAACACGGCGGCCGTCATCGGCTCCGCCGCCACCCATGAGGAACTGGCCGCGACCGTCGCCGCCATCGAGAGCGTGGACTGGATCGACTATGAGTGAGTTCCCCGCAGGAGCCGGTGAGTTCGTCGTCTTCGACCTGGACGGCGTCCTGGTCGACACGCAGGACGCCGAGAACGGCGGGATCGCCCACGTCGGCGAGATGATGGGCCTGCGGCTGGACAAGGACCAGCGGGACGAGCTGTTCTCCGGCAAGAAGATGCAGGAGTGCTTCGACCTGATGGCCGACCTGTCGGGCAACGCCCCGCCGCAGGACGCCATGGCGATCGCCCGCGCCCGGTGCGAGGAGCTGATCGGCGACCGCATCGAGCCCATCGACGGCGTCGCGTACGCCCTGGAACAGCTCTCCGCCGCCGTCGGCGACCGCATGTGCGTGGCCTCCAACAGCCCGCTCGCCATCATGCGCAGCCGGCTGGAGAAGGCCGGGATCCTGCACCACTTCGGCGGCCGGCTCTTCTCGGCGTACGACGCCGACGCCTGGAAGCCCGACCCGAAGCTGTTCCTCTGGGCCGCCGAGAGCTGCGGTGTCACGCCCGGCGAGTGCGTCGTGGTCGAGGACAGCCCGGTCGGCGTGGACGCAGCCGTGGCCGCCGGGATGCGGGTCCTGCAGTACACCGCCGACCCGGCCACCCCGCCGCACCGGGAGGGCGCGCTCACCTTCCCGTCCATGCGCGCACTGCCCCGGCTCGTCCGCGACGCCCATCTGATGGCGCCCGCCGCCGCCCCCTTCGCCGCTGCCGCCCCCTTCGGAGGTACCTCATGAACAACGCCCGCAAGATCATGGTCCTGGGTGCCGGCGACATCGGCCGCCGGGTCTTCCACGAGCTGGCGCACAGCCCGAACCCCCGCCACGTCCAGCTCGTCGGCCGCGACGAGGAGACCGTCCTGAAGGCCGCCAACCTGACGCGCTTCTGCAGCGTCCAGCGCGGCTACACCAACGAGGTCAGCCACGCGCGGACCGACGTCACGGACGTGGCGCAGACCGCCGAGCGGATATCCGCCTTCGACCCCGACATCATCTTCCTGGCCGTCAGCTACCAGTCCTGGTGGGTCATCTCCACCCTCCAGCAGGACGCCTTCCAGCGGGTCTACGCAGCCAACTACGGCCCGTGGCTGCCCATGCACCTGGTCCCGGTGATGAAGGCCATGGAGGCCGTGCGCCTGTCCGGCACCCAGGCCCTGGTCGTCAACGCCGCCTACCCCGACGCCGTGCACCCCGCGCTCACCGCGATCGGCCTCTCCCCGCACATCGGCATCGGCAACGTCGCCAACAACGTCCCCGGCATCACCGCCGTGGCCGCCGACGAGCTCGGCCGCAGCGCCGCCGACGTGGAGGTGCGCCTGGTGGCCCACCACTACGTCTCGCACCGCCTGTCCCGCACCGGCAACAGCGGCCCGGCCGGCATGGGCCTCGGCATCCGCCTCGACGGGCGCGACGTCACCGGCGAGCTGGACGTCGCGGAGCTGCTGAACCGCCTGCCCGGCGCGTACCGCCGCACCGGCGGCCTGCCCGGCCAGACGATGACCGCGTCCTCCGCGCTCAGCGTGCTGGAGCCGCTCGCCGACGGGCGCGACGCGGTGGTCCACGCGCCCGGCGCGGACGGGGCGCTCGGCGGCTACCCGGTGGCGATCGAGAACGGCAAGTTCCGTGCGCTGCTCCCCGACGGGATGACGGCGGACGAGGCGCACGCCATCAACGTCTCCGGGCAGCTGCACGACGGCATCAGCGAGATCCGCGCGGACGGCACCGTCGTCTTCGAGCCCTCCGCCATGGCGATCATGAAGGAGGAACTCGGCTACGACTGCGCCGAGATGAAGCTCTCGGAGGCCGAGGGCCGGGCCCGGGAGATCGCCGAGCGCTTCGCGGCGTACCGGGACCGCACCGCCCGCTGACCCGGCTTTCCCGACGGACGCCGCCGCCGGCCCCACCCACGGGCCCGTGGCGGCGTCCGCGCGCCGCACGACACGACGGACGAGCTCCACGGAGAGGGACCAGGATGAGACTGCTGCTGCTGGGCGGAACGGACTTCGCGGGGCGCGCCGTCGCCGAGGGCGCGGTCGCCCGCGGCTGGGAGGTGACCGTCTTCCACCGGGGCGAGCACCCGGCCCCGCCCGGCGTGCGGGTCCGCCACGGCGACCGCACGCACCCCGACGGTCTGGCCGCCCTCGCGACGGGGGAGTGGGACGCGGTCGTCGACACCTGGTCGGGCGCCCCGACCGTGGTGCGCGACGCGGCCGACCTGCTGGCCGGGCGCGCCGGACGCCACGCCTTCGTCTCCAGCCGGTCGGTGTACGCGTGGCCGGCGCCGGCGGGGCTGGACG
The DNA here is from genome assembly GCF_054353315.1 of Streptomyces sp. NC-S4. NCBI lineage: Bacteria > Bacillati > Actinomycetota > Actinomycetes > Kitasatosporales > Streptomycetaceae > Streptomyces > Streptomyces sp. NC-S4. The sequence goes on from NZ_CM135937.1 coordinate 4,813,427, forward strand.
AGTCCGGACCGCTGGCCGGGGGCGACCCGGACGCGGAGGCGACCGACTTCGCGGCCGACAAGCGGGGGTCGGAACTGGCCGTGCTGCGCGCGTTCGGCGAGGACCGCACCCTCCTGGTCCGGCCGGGCCTGATCCTGGGCCCGCGCGAGAACGCGGGCCGTCTGCCGTGGTGGCTGTCCCGCATCGCCAGGGGCGGCGAGGTCCCGGCCCCCGGCCCCCGGGACACCCCGCTCCAGTACATCGACGTACGCGACCTGGCGACCTGGCTCCTGGACGCGCTGGAGTCGTCCCTGCACGGGCCCTGCAACCTCGTCTCGCAGCCGGGCCACACCACCATCGGTGAACTCCTGGACCTCTGCGTGCGCGTCACGGGCGCGGCCGCGGAGCTGCGCTGGACCTCCCCCGAGGCGATCGCCGCCGCGGGCCTCTCCCCGTGGACCGACCTGCCCGTCTGGGCCCCGCCCGGTACGGACTTCCACGCCGCGGTCCACGCGGGGGACGTCTCGCGGGCCCATGCCACGGGCCTCGTCTGCCGCCCGGTCTCCGAGACGGTCACCGACACCTGGGCCTGGCAGCGGTCGGTCCCGGGGGCCGGGCCGGCCCTCGCGGACGGCCTCTCCGAGGAGGCGGAGGCCCGGCTGCTGAAGGGCTGACACGACCGCACAGACCGGCGGGCGGGCGAGGGCGATCACGGCCCGGTGCCGGGGTCCTTCGGATCGCCCGCCAGCCGGACCGTGCTCAGGATGCGCATGATCAGGGCGTCGTCGACGGCGCCAGGGACGCCCGTGCGGCCGTAGAAGTTCCAGGAGACGAGGTCGCCCCGGGAGTTCTTGAAGCCGAAGACGACCGCCTGGCCGTCGCCCGCGCAGCGGTCGGTCCGCCGGGCGCCCGAGGAGCGCGCCCTGACGTAACTCCCCCTGAGCCCGGACTTCGTGGTGTATTCCACCGGCTTGTCCGCCGTGACCACGCTCTTGTCGGGCTGGGTGTAGGCGGCGTAGACCCAGGTGGGCGCCTCCTTCACGGCGATGTCGGCGGGGTCCTTGGCGCCGCCGGCGCCCTTGGTGCCGGTGCCGGCGAGCCGGACGTCCGTGACCTGGCCGTCGCCGTTCGCGTCGATGCTGCACCACTGGGACTTGTAGAAGGCCGGGGCCGTGTGCCCGATGAGCAGCTTCTCCGGATCCTTGTCGTCGGCGTACCCGCTGAAGACCTGGGGCTCCAGGACCTCCCACCCCGGCGGCACGTCGAACGCGGTGCCGTGCTTGGGGTTGAGCACGGTCTTCCAGCCCGCGACGAGCGGCCTCGTCGGGTCCGCGGCCGACGCGGCCGCGGCCGCCGACGCGCGCTCGCGGTTCTCGCGGACGCCGAGTGCGACGCCGGTCGCTGCCGCCGCCACCGCCAGGGCGGTCAGGGCGCAGATCGCGGCGGCGAGCCGTCGCCTGCCGGTCCGGCGCCCTGCGCCGGGCTCCTGCGGCTGCGGGAAGGGCGGAGGCGGGTACGGGCCGCCGGGGTGACTCGGCCGGTGGTACGGGTTCTGCACGGTGCCCCTCCTGGTACCTGCCTGCCCTACTTGCCGAAGGACAGGATCGCGTGGCTCGCCTTGCGCGGCTCCGGGCTGTAGACCCGGCCGTTGAGCAGGAACAGCCGTCCGCCCGACCACGCGATACGGACCCCGTGGGGGTAGAAGACGCCCTCGGCGCCACGGGCCGCGGCCGGGCTCTGCAAGGCCGGCCCCGGGGCCCCGTCGGCCGCGGCGAGGGAGACGACCGCCCCCGCCCCGTCGTTGCCGGGGGTGACGTACGCGAGGACCCTGCCGTCCTCGACCGCCAGCGGCCACACGGTGCGCCCCTTGGGCTGCTCGGGGGTGCGCCACCGCTCCTTGCCGGTGTTCAGGTCGACGGCGACGACCTGGTCGGTGGCCTCGGTGTCGAGGGTGGCGCCCGGCTTGCCCGCGCCGATGTAGAGGCTGTCGGCGTCGGCCGCGGCGGCGTAGCACTCCTGGAAGCCGCTCGCGTTGCCGAATCCGTTGCACCGGCCGCTGACCCCGAAGGCCGGGGAGCTCTGCGAGCGGACCGCGCCGTCGGCGGCGAAGGCCGTGAGGTTCCAGGTCTTCTTGTCCTTGTGGTGCGCGGTGACCACCAGCGGGTCGACGGAGAGCACGCGGCCGACCGTCCAGTCCGGGGCGTACTTGTAGCTCCACCGGGCGGCGCCGGTGGCCGGATCCAGCTCCTCGACCATCGCCTGTCCGCGTGCGGCGGCGTCCTTCGGATCGGGGCACTGGCGGATGGCGATCAGCCGCGAGCCCCCGGCGGAGCCGTACGGGTAGCAGCCGTCCGGGCTCGACGTGCCGAAGAGCTTGTGGCCGTCGGTGACCGAGAAGGCGCTCATGACGGCCGACCGGACGACGACCGCGGTGTCGCCGCTGATCGACAGCTCGAACTGCGTCGTGGTGTCGTGGGCGTTCTCCTGCGGCAGCGCGACCTTCCAGCCCGCCCGCCCCGTGGCGAGGTCGATCTGCTGGAGGTGGGTGCAGCGCGAGGTCTCCGAGGTGCTCTCCTTCACCCCCACGACGAGCTTGCCGGTCGCGGACGGGGCCGGTGGGACCCCGCACAGCGGTGTCCGGAGCGGGATTTTCCATTTCTCCTGGCCGTCGGCGACCGCATAGCCGGTCAGACCGCTCTGGATCGCGCCGACCACGGTGTCGCCCACCCGCCAGGGGCCGTACTGCGAGGTGCCCGACCCGGCCACCTCGGCCTGGTTGTCGCGCAGCCAGACCCGGGCCTCGCCCGCCCGGATGCCGGCGTTGTGGTCGTAGGCGTCGGGTCCCCCGCCGGGGCCCCTGCCGTCGCCCCGGTCGACCGGCGGCGTACCCGTGGGCCCGGCCAGGGGCTGCGCGGGCCCGCCGCGGACCGTGAGGCGGTAGGCGCCGCCGCCGATGAGGAGCAGGGCGGCGAGCAGCGCCAGGGCGGCGCCGGCGGCGGCCACGGGCCGGGGCGGCCGGCGGCCGCGGCCGCCGGATCGCGGTGCCGGTGGTGCCGGTGGTGCCGGTGGTGCCGGTGGTGCGAACGGGGCGGGCGGCGGGCCGAAGCCGGCGGGTCGCTGCTCGTCGGGTTCCGGCCAGGGGCCGGAGGTACGACCGGTCATGGGGGAAGTCTGGCCGATCCGGAGATATTTCTAGAATAGATTTTTGGACGAGTTCGGCGTTCACCGCTCCGGTCGCCCGCCCGGGTGCACAGGTCTAGCGTGGAGTGATGGTTCCTTGGCTCACGGGGTGAGGAGGCCGGGCATGACGACACGCCGGCGCAGTGCGGCCGTGACCCTGGCGGCCGTCGCCCTCGTGCTGGGGCCCGTGGGCACGGGGGCGGGCGCGGTGCACGCAGGAGACCCGGCGGCGTCCGCGCCGGCCGCGACGGTCCCGGCACCGACCCCGACACCCGCCCCGGACGGATTCGCTCCGCTCACCCCCGCCGTCACCCGCCAGTTGGACGCCGCGATCGAGAAGGTCCTGGCGGAGGCGAAGATCCCCGGCGTGATCGTGGCCGTGTCGGCCCCGGGCAAGGGCGACTACGTACGGTCCTTCGGCATCGCCGACAAGGCCACGGGCGCGCCGATGACCCCGAACCTGAACATGCGGATCGGCAGCGTGACGAAGACCTTCACCGTGACCGCCCTGCTGGAGCTGGTGGACCGGGGGAAGGTCGGCCTGGACGACCCGATCGGCAAGTACGTCGACGGCGTCCCGAACGGCGACGAGATCACCCTGCGCGAGCTGGCCGGGATGCGGAGCGGTCTGTTCAACTACTCGGCGGACGAGGATTTCTACAAGGCGCTGACCAGCGATCCCGACCGGCGCTTCACCCCGCAGGAGCTGCTCGGCTACTCCTTCAAGCACCCGGTGCTCTTCGAGCCGAACGCCAAGTTCTACTACTGCAACACCAACCTGATCCTGCTCGGACTGGTGGTGGAGAAGGTCAGCGGCGTCCCCCTCGACCGGTTCATCGACCGGGAGGTCGTCGGGCCCGCCGGGCTCAAGCACACCGTGTTCCCCACGGGCCCGGAGTTCCCCAGCCCGCACGCCCAGGGCTACACGGACCAGACGGCCTCCGGCAAGGTCGGGAACTCCACCGACTGGGACCCCTCCTGGGCCTGGGCGGCCGGCGCGATGATCTCCGACCTCCCCGACATGCGCAGCTGGGCCAAGACCCTGGCGACCGGGACCCTGCTGACCCCGGCCGCCCAGGCCCAGCGCCTCGACGTGGTCGACGCGCTCCCGGGTACCGGCTACGGCCTCGGCATCTTCAAGGTCCAGGGCTGGATCGGGCACAACGGCTCACTGCCGGGCTACGGGTCACTGGTCCTCTACCTGCCGCAGGCGAAGGCCACGCTGGTCGTGCTGCTCAACACGGACATCGGGTACCGGGGCCAGGAGCCCAGCACCCTGTTCGGCGAGGCGATCACCAAGATCGTGACCCCCGGCCACGTCTACACGCTTCCCGCCCAGCCGGCGTCCTGAGCGGGCCGCCGCCCGTCACTCCCATGTGCCCCGCGGGCCGCGGGACTTCGGTCCCGGGGCCCGCCGCCGCGTGCGCGCCCCGTCCTTCGCCACCGCCGACTCCCGCCGTAGCGTAGGCAGTCGGGGGCGCCAGTGGTCCGGAGGGACCGGCACCCTCCGTCCACCACGGTCCGCGGAACGCGAAACACCCCTGAGGGAGACGCACATGAACGGTCAGGCAGCAGAGCGGGACGGCCGGCCCCCGGCGGAGGACTCCGCTCCCGCGGTGTCGGTCCGCGCGGCCGGCGAGGCGGACGTCGACGCGGCGGCCGTGCTGTTCCGCGGCTACCTCGACTTCTACGAGGTGGACATCGAGGACCCGGACGCCCCGCGGGCCTTCCTGGCGGAGCGGATCGCCAAGGACGAGTCGCTGGTGCTGCTCGCCGATGTCCCGGGAGCCGGAACGGTCGGTTTCGCGCAGGTCTACCGCGGCTTCTCGTCGCTCTCCCTGCGGACCGCCTGGGTCCTCAACGACCTCTACGTCACCCCGTCCGGCCGCCGCACCGGGGCCGGCCGGGCGCTGCTGCGCGAGGTGCTGCGCCGGGCCCGCGAGGCCGGGGTGTCCGGGGTGCAGCTGGAGACGGCGTACGACAACACCGTCGCGCAGGGGCTGTACGAGGCGGAGGGCTTCGTCCGGGAGGAGTTCCACGTGTACTTCCACGACCTGGGCTGACCGGTCGCGGCGGGAGCGGCGGCGGGAGCAGCGGCGGGAACGGCGGCGGAGGATGAAACATTCTCCGCCGCCGCCGCGTCACAGGGAGGGTAGGGACGCGAGGGGGGAGCACATGCGGCAGCAGCACAGGGACGGGTTCCGCGAGTTCGCGGCGGGCCGCTCGGGCCACCTGTACCGGTCGGCATGCCTGCTCGTGGGCGGGGACACCCACCTCGCGGAGGACCTGGTGCAGGAGACCCTGGGACGGATGTACCAGCGGTGGGGCCGGATCTCCCGCATCGACAATCCGGCGGCGTACGCCCAGACGGTGCTGGTACGGGTCTTCCTCACGCACCGGCGCCGCCGCTCGGCCGGGGAGCGGCCGGTCGGGGAGGTCCCCGACGTGGGCGGGCCCTCGCCGGACGGCGGGGATCCGGCGCTGCGGCTGGCGCTCCTGGAGGCGCTGGGGCGGCTGGCGCCCAAGGACCGGGCGGTGCTGGTGCTGCGCTACTGGGAGGACCGCAGCGTCGAGGAGACCGCCGACGCGATGAACGCCTCCTCGGCGGCGGTCCGTACCCGGACCTCGCGCGCGCTCGCCCGGCTGCGGGAGCAGCTGGGCGGCAGCCTCACCGCCTTCGTGGACCGCTGAACGGAAGGCTTGATTCCCCATGACCTTTGAAGACGAACTCGCCGAAGCCCTCCGGCGCACGGGGGAGGGTTTCACGGCCGACCCCGGAGCCCTCGCGGAAGCGGGCGAGGAGCGCGGGCGCCGCAGGGCGCGCCGCCGGGCCGCCGTGGTCGGCGGATCCGCGCTGGCCCTGGTCCTGACCGCCGGGGCGGGGGCCTGCGCCGGCGGCCTGTTCGGCGGCTCCGGGGCCGGGGGCGCGGTCCATGCCGCGGCGCCGCGGGCGACCCCGCGGGCCGAAGGGCGGCAGACCGGTACCGGCGCGGTCACCGCCGAGCAGATGATCGGCAACCTGAAGTCGCTGCTGCCGGGCGGTCGGCTCACCGAGCCGAAGGCGCGGGGCACGGACGACGAGCTGGGACCCCGGGTCGGGGCCGTGTACGACGACGGGAAGGGCCCGGCGGCCATCTCCCTCGGCCTCCAGCGGGTGGACCCGTTCGGCAGTTCGGCCCGCGCGCAGACCGAGTGCGAGGACGAGAACCTGCAGTCCTACGACGCCTGCCGGACCGAGCAGCTGCCGGACGGCTCCCGGCTGCTCCTCCACCAGGGGTACGAGTACCCGGACCGCCGGACGGACACCAAGGTCTGGCGGGCCGTGCTCGTGACCGTGCGGGGCTTCCTGGTCGACGCCTCCGAGTGGAACGCCGCGGCCGACAAGGACGCCGCCGTCTCCCGGACCGACCCGCCGCTGACCATCGAGCAGTTGAAGACCCTGGTCACCTCGGACACCTGGCACGCGGCCCTGAACGACCTGCCGGCGGCCGACCCCGAGCCGGCGCCCCCGCCGGAGTCGGTCGTCCTGCGGGACCGGAAGGCCGTGGACGCCCTGGAGCAGCTGATGAACCGGTGCGGGATCACCGTCCCGATCGCTTCCAAGGGCGGGCAGGGGACGTACGGCTACGTCGTGCTCGACGACGGCAGGGGCAGGTCCCTGGTCCAGATCAACGTCCAGCCGAACGCGAACCCCTCGGGCTTCACGGGGAACTCCGCCGTCGCCCCGGGGTCCGACGGTACGAAGGTGAAGGTCACGGCGGGGCCCGGCGAGAAGGACCGGAGCGTGACCCAGTGGAAGGTGGACACCCTGCGCAAGGACGGGCTGCGCGTGGTGGTCAGCGCCTTCAACACGGCGGACCAGAACGGCCCGGCCACCCGCCCCTCACCCGCGCTGACGATGGAGCAGCTGCGGCGGATCGCGCTCGCCCCGGAGTGGAACACGGGAACACCCGCCCCCTGACCCCGCCCCGTGACACCGCTCACTTGGCGTCCGCGTAGCACTCCACGACCGCCGTCGTGAACGGGAAGCGGACCGGGGTGTCGCCGAAGGCGATCCGGCCGGCCCGTTCACCGGCGGCCCGGATCGCCTCCACGACGGCCCCGGCCTCCTCGGCCGGGCAGTGCACGATCACCTCGTCGTGCTGGAAGAACACCAGCTCGGCCCGCATCCCGGCGGTCGCCTGCCGCAGGGCCGCGAGCAGCAGGAGGGCCCAGTCGGCCGCGCTGCCCTGCACGACGAAGTTACGGGTGAACCGGCCGCGGGCCCGGGAGTTGGTGGAGGCGTAGCTCGGGGTCCAGCCGTCCTCCCGGTCCTGCGGGGCCCCGGCCCCGCCCTCCCCGTACCCCTCGCCGGGGTCGACGCCGCCGTCACCGGCCTCGTCCCCCTCGCCGGAGCCGGCGGGCGGCGGGCAGGTGCGGCCCAGCCAGGTCCGTACGAGCCGGCCCTCCTCCCCGGCCTTCGCCGCGTCGTCCACGTACGCGACGGCCCGGGGGAAGCGGCGGCGCAGCGCGGCCAGGTTCTTCAGGCCGTCCCCGGAGGTCTGGCCGTAGACGGCGCCGAGCACGGCGAGCTTGGCCTTGTCCCGGTCGCCCGAGAAGCCCTGCCGGGAGACGGCGGTGTACAGGTCCGAGGCATCCCCCGCGACCTCCATGAAGGCGGGGTCGCGGGAGATCGCGGCGAGCACCCGCGGCTCCATCTGGTCGGCGTCGGCGACGACGAGCCGCCAGCCGGGGTCGGCGACCACGGCCCGGCGGATCACCTTGGGGATCTGCAGGGCCCCGCCGCCGTTGGTGACCCAGCGGCCGGTGAGGGTGCCGGCGGGGATGAACTCCGGGCGGAAGCGGCCGTCCCGGACCCAGTCGGCGAGCCAGGTCCAGCCGTGGGCGGTGTAGATCCGGTACAGCTTCTTGTACTCGATCAACGGCTCGACGGCGGGGTGGTCCAGCTCCTGGATCTCCCAGCGGCGGGTGGACCTGAGCTTGATCCCGGCCCCGGCGAAGGCCTTGACGACGTCGGCGGGCAGATCGGGCCGCACGCGCCGGCCGAAGGCCTCCGACACGCGGTCGGCCAGCTCGGCGAGGCGCCGGGGCTCCCCGCCGCCCGCGTACCGCTCGCCGAGCAGCTCGGTCAGCAGGGCGCGGTGCACGTCGGCCCGCCAGGGCAGGCCCGCGCGGTTCATCTCGGCGGCGACGAGGAAGGCCGCCGACTCGGCGGCGGTCAGCAGCCGCATCCGGTCGGGGTGGGCGGTGGCGCCCTGCCGCCTCGCCTGGTCGGCGTGGACGGCGAGCAGGGCGTCCAGGGGGACCGGCGCGGGCTGCGGGTCGAAGAGGGAGTCCTGGGCGCGGGGTCCGGCGGCGCGCGGGCGCGGATCGGGCGGTACGGGGGCGTCGTTGAGCCGGGCCCAGGCGGCGGCCGCCGAGCGGGGCTCGCCGAACCGGCCCTCGTGGCCGAGCAGCAGCAGTTCGGCGTCCTCGATGTCGTGGCACCGTTCGACGCGTACGCCCGCGGCGAGCAGCCGCGGGTAGACGGCCGCGGTGGAACGCCAGACCCAGCGCGTGCCGGGCGGGGCGGCGCGCACCGCGTCGGCCGGGTCGCGCACGCGCATCCGGACTCCGTCGGCGGGGGGCACGGGCGCGGCGTGCCACCACCCGTCGCCGTCCTCGGCGAGGGCCCACCGGGGAGTGCGGTCGCTCATGGGTGCGAGTGTCCCACCGGGGTCTGACAGGGGCGGTGCGGCGGGCCGGGCGGGTGCGGCGCCGTTGCCGGGGCTCCGCCCCGGACCCCGGGCCTCAGACCCCGGCGGGGCCGGGACGGGCGGCCATTGCCGCGTACACCTCCAGGGCCGGGCGCGGGGGACGGCCCAGGAGGCGGGGCAGGGTGCCCCCGTCCGGGGTGTCGAGGAAGCCCGCGGCGATGGCCGAGTACGTGGCCACCAGCATCGGGGGCTGGAAGGGCGCCGCGTCGGGGCCCGAGAGGGCGCTGCGGGCCTGCGCCAGGGAGCCCGGGACGTAGCGCGCGCCCACCGCCGCGGCGAGTTCCGCCCCGCCCAGCGGGCGGTCCCCGACCAGCTCGTGGACCTGCCCGGCATGCGCCCCGGGTGCCAGGGCCACCCGGACCGCCACCTCCGCCAGGTCCTCCCGGGCGACCGCGGCCAGCCGGCCCCCGCCCAGCGGGGCGGTGATCAGCCCGTCGGGGCCCGGCGCGGCGAGTGCGGCCAGCAGCTCGGCGTACAGCCCGTTGCGCAGCACCGTCCAGGCCGCGGTGGAGCCGCGCAGGCGGCGTTCGGTCCAGCGGTGCGCCAGCGCGTACGGCAGGTGGTCGCCCGCCCCGGTGAGGCTGGTGTAGACGATGTGCCGCACCCCGTCCCGCTCGGCGGCCGAGACGGCGGCCCCGTGCCGCGCGATGACCCGGTCGTCCTCGCCGTAGCCGGCCGAGATGAGCAGCAGGGTGTCCACCCCGGTGAAGTCGAGGGAGTCCGGGTCGTCGAAGTCCACCCGGACCTGGCCGGGTCCGTCCGGGGCGCGGGTGCCGAACCGTACGCCGGGCCGGTCCGTCAGCCGACGGGCGATCAGCGAGCCGAGTCCGCCCGAGGCGCCGGTGATCAAGAGCATGGTGGAGTCCTTCGTCGTCGGGCCGGTCGGCCTGATGGGATGGGGGATGGGGACATCGTGCGCGGACGGTCGCACGGCGCGTAAGGAGGCACTTCCATGTCAGTAGGGCACACCGGGATAACCACCCCCGAGCCCCTGCCCGAGCCGATGCTCAGCTGCGACGACGACTGCGGCATCCGCGACGTCCTCGACCGGCTCGGCGACAAGTGGTCCGTCCTCGTCGTGGTGGAGCTCGGCGCCGGCATGCGCCGGTTCAAGGAGCTCCAGCGCGCGGTCGACGGCATCTCGCAGCGGATGCTCACCCTCACCGTCCGCCGTCTGGAGCGCGACGGGCTGGTCACCCGGACCGTGCACGCCACCGTGCCGCCACAGGTCGAGTACGAGCTGACCGACCTCGGCCGCAGCCTGACCCTTCTGGTCAAGGGCCTCGCGGACTGGTCGCTGGCGCACCGTGCACGGATCGAGGCCGCCCGCCGGGAATGGGACGCGAAGGCGGACATGCCAAGCTGAGGGGTGTGAGAGACCTTGCCGGGACCGTCGACCGAGCCTTCGCCGCCGCCCTCTACGCCCAGGACGACGCCGGGCTGGACACCGGCGCCTCGCTGCTCGTCGCCGACCAGGGCGGCTGGCCCGCGGTCGGGCGCGAGCTGCTGGCGCGCGGGGAGGCGTACGTACGCCAGGGCTGGGAGCGGGGCTGGCAGCCGGCCGACGTGCTGCGGCTGGTCCGCCGGGACCTCGACGAGCGGCACCTTCGGATCACCGGGGACCTGATCGCCGCCGAGGCGCGCCGCTACGCCCGGCTCCCGGCGCGCTGGGGCGCCGACGAGGTGTGGTGGACGGGCGACGAGGAGTACGCCGAGCGGCTCGCGCAGCGGGAACGGGCCGACCGGTTCACGCTGGCCACCGCCTTCCTGGAGGTGCTGCGGCTGCTGATCCGGCTGCCCTCGATAGAACCGGTGGGTCCGCTGCCCGGTGACCCGGTCGACGCGCTCGCCGAGCACGCCCACATCGAGCCGCGCATGCTGGGCCGGATCCGGGCCCTGCTCGCCAAGGCGGAGGCGACCACCTTCCCGGACGAGGCGGAGGCGCTCAGCGCCAAGGCCCAGGAGCTGATGGCCCGGCACACCGTGGACGAGGCGCTGCTGGCCGCGAGCGGCAAGGGCCCGGCCCGGGTGCCCGGCGCCTGCCGGATCGGGGTGGAGCCGCCGTACGAGGAGGCGAAGGCGGTACTGCTCGACGCGGTGGCCACCGCCAACCGCTGCCGGGCGGTGTGGAACAGCGGTTTCGAGTTCTCCACGGTGGTCGGCTTCGAGAGCGACCTGGAGGCGGTGGAGCTGCTCTACACCTCGCTGCTCGTGCAGGGCACGGCGGCGATGACCCGCGCGGAGGCCGCGCAGCGCTCCGGCGGGCGCAAGCGGACGAAGACCTTCAGGCAGTCCTTCCTGCTGGCCTACGCCAGCCGGCTCGGCCACCGGCTCGCCGAGACCGCCGAGCACACGGCGACGGAAGCCCCCGACAACCTGCCGGCCCTGGTGGCCCGGGACGTGGCGGTCACCTCGAGGGCGGAGGAGATGTTCCCCCGGACCACCACGACCCGGCTGCGGGGCGCCACCGACCACGCGGGCTGGGAGGACGGTACGGCCGCCGCCGACCGCGCCCACATGGGCGGCCGCCGCAAGCCGCTGCCCGGCTAGGCGGTGTCCGTCCGGGAGTCCGTACGGGAGTCCTCCGAGCGCAGGGCGCGCGCCTCCGACTTCAGGATGCGCATCGACCGGCCCAGCGAGCGGGCCATGTCGGGGAGCCTCTTGGAACCGAACACCAGCAGGCAGACCACCAGGACCAGGACCAGGTGCCAGGGTTCGAGGGCATTGCGGAGCACGGGCGTTCCACCTTTCGGACGGGCCGGCTTCTTTTCGAACGACCGGCTCATGGAACAGCCACGGCCCGGGTCGGGACAAATCTGAAGAAGTCCTGAAAGCCGTCGGACGGGGCCCGCCCTGCGCCGGCGCCCGTTACCCGCGGGTACGAACCTGTCTGTGATCAACGGACCACCCCGCGTGCACGTGCATCTGCCCGTGCAGCAGCTCATGAACACAGCTATGATCCGGAGGAGTTGACATCTGCACTATCGGGGGCTTCCTGTGGACCACGCGTACAACGGGATGGCAGCTGCAGAACTCGCTACCTTGTTTGAGCTGACGTGGCAGAAGAGCAGACACAGCAACTCGCAGGGTTCCTGCGTGGAGTTCGCACGGCTGCCGGGAGGCGATGTCGCCATGCGCAATTCGCGCTTTCCCGACGGACCGGCGCTCGTCTACACACCGGCCGAGATCGAAGCCCTGCTCCTGGGCGTCAAGGACGGCGAGTTCGATCACCTGATCAGCTGAGGGAACGGCGCACCCATCAAGCCATGCACGTGCACTGGCCGGGACCGATCGCACTGATCGGTCCCGGCCAGTTGTCCTGTGTTCGCCCTTGACCGGCGACGGTCGGCCCCTCAGTCCTGGAGCAGGAAGAGCGCCCAGACGACCTTGCCGGTCAGCCGGCCCGCGAGCGGGTGCCAGCCCCAGCTGTCGCTGTACGAGTCCACCAGGAACAGCCCGCGCCCGGACTCCAGGTCGAAGTTCTCCTCGGTCCGCTCCGGCGAGAACGCCCCGCCGGGCCGGTCCTCACTGGGGTCCCGCACCGCGCACACCAGCCGCGTGCTCCACCGCATCAGGTGCAGCCGTACGGGCGGCTCCGGCTCGGCGTCCGCACCCCGCGCGTCCTCGGGAAGGGCATGGCGCAGCGCGTTGGTGACGAGCTCGGAGACGACCAGGGCCACGTCGTCGAAGCGGTCGTCGAGACCCCACTGGGACAGGGTCGAACGACAGAAGGAGCGGGCTCCGCGCACCGCGTCGTAGCGGGCGGGCAGAGCGCAGGAGGCGGACCCGGAGACGGCCGTGGGGTCGACCGGGGGCAGCCCCTGCCGTAACGGCTCGAGCATGGTCGATCCATTCGTCCCCATGCGAGGCACTCCCGGGATTCGCGGGCGGAGCGGTCATCTCCGTCCAGAAAGAACTGCGGGGTGGGTCCGGCGCCGGCGCGAACAGCACGCAGGTGCGCGGGGACCATCGTTCCGAATGCTCGGGCCGGATGCAAGGGCAGATGCACGTGCACGCGCCGGACCTGTCCACTCCCGTGACGGTTCTGACTCATTTCTTCCTACGCATGCTGACGGACTTCTTTTGCCGCAGACGGGATTCCGTTACAGAACGAGTACGAGCCGATGCGTTTTGGTGGCAGACTGCGGCCTCTGGGGTACGGGGGTCCCAAGACGCTCGCGCACACCACGCGCACGCCAATGCGATGGGGAGGGCAGTACTAGTGACCGCAGAGACAAGCGGTTCTGTGGTGCGCCGCATCCTCCTGGGCTCCCAGCTCAGGCGACTCCGAGAATCCCGCGGCATCACCCGTGAGGCGGCCGGCTACTCGATCCGCGCATCCGAATCGAAGATCAGCCGCTTGGAGTTGGGAAGGGTGAGCTTCAAGGCAAGGGACGTCGAGGACCTCCTCACGCTGTACGGAGTCACGGACAGCGCGGAGCGCGAGTCGCTGCTCGGACTGGTCCGGGAGGCGAACGCGACCGGCTGGTGGCACAGTTACGGCGACGTGCTGCCCGGGTGGTTCCAGACGTACATCGGCCTGGAGGGCGCTGCCTCACTCATCCGCATCTACGAAGTCCAGTTCGTCCACGGACTGTTGCAGACCGAGGCCTACGCCCACGCCGTCGTCAGCCGCGGCATGCCCGGCGCCACCGCCGCCGAGATCGACCGCCGCGTCGCCCTGCGCCTGGAGCGCCAGAAGGTCCTCGTCTCCGAGAACGCCCCCGTCTTCCACGCCGTCCTCGACGAGGCCGCGCTGCGCCGCCCGTACGGCGACCGCCAGGTCATGCGCGGTCAGCTGGAGCACCTCATCGAGGTGTCCCAGCGGCCCAACGTGCAGCTCCAGGTGATGCCCTTCTCCTTCGGCGGCCACGCGGGCGAGAGCGGAGCCTTCACCCTGCTGCGCTTCCCCGAGTCCGATCTGCAGGACATCGTCTATCTGGAACAGCTCACCAGCGCCCTCTACCTGGACAAGGGCGAGGAAGTGGGTCAGTACGAGCGGGCCATGGAACGACTCCAGGCGGACTGCCCCGATGCGGAGCGGACCCGGGATCTTCTGCGCGGCCTGCTCCAACTGTCTTGATTCGCACGTAGTATGACGTCTGATCAGTGCATGATGACCGATCGGTCTCCGGTGCAGCGCACGGGTGCGCGCTCGCAGTAAGGGATGGCATGTCCATATTCAGCGACCTGGCTCACCAGTACATCGACGGCGAATGGCTGGCCGGTACCGGTTCGTGGGACATCATCGACGTCAACCCCTTCAACGGTGAGAAGCTCGCGGCCATCACCGTGGCCACCGTCGAGCAGGTGGACCAGGCCTACCGCGGCGCCGAGCGCGCCCAGCGGGAGTGGGCCGCCACCAGCCCCTACATCAGACGTGCCGTCCTGGAGCGCGCCCTGCGGATCACCGAGGAGCGCGAGAAGGAGATCGTCGAGGCGATGATCGACGAGCTCGGCGGGACGCGTCCCAAGGCCGAGTACGAGGTCCACCTCGCGATGGAGTTCATCCGCGAGTCCCTCCAGCTCGCCGTCCGGCCCGAGGGGCGGATCCTGCCCTCGCCGGTCGAGGGCAAGGAGAACCGGGTCCAGCGGCTCCCCGTGGGCGTCGTCACGGTGATCAGCCCCTTCAACTTCCCCTTCCTGGTGACGCTGAAGTCGGTCGCCCCGGCCCTGGCGCTGGGCAACGCGGTCGTCATCAAGCCCAACCAGAACGCCCCGGTCGTGGGCGGCGGTGTGATCGCCAAGATCTTCGAGGACGCCGGGCTGCCGGCCGGCCTGCTGAACGTCCTGGTCACCGACATCGCCGAGATAGGCGACGCGCTCCTGACCCACCCCGTCCCCAAGGTCATCTCGTTCGCGGGATCGGACCGGGTCGGCCGGCACGTCGGGGCGATCGCCGCCCGCCACTTCAAGCGCACGGTCCTGGAGCTCAGCGGCAACAGCGCGCTCGTCGTGCTCGACGACGCCGACCTCGACTACGCGGTGGACGCGGCCGTCTTCAGCCGCTTCGTCTACCAGGGCCAGGTCTGCATGGCCGCGAACCGGATCCTCGTCGACGCCTCCGTCGCGGAGGAGTTCACCGAGAAGTTCACCGCGCGCGTGCGCGCCCTCAGGACGGGCGACCCGCGCGAGGCCGACACCCACATCGGCCCCCTGATCAACTCCTTCCAGGCCGACGCCCTGACCGCGCTCGTGGACCAGGCCGTGGAATCCGGCGCGCAGGCGCTCGTACGCGGGTCTACGCGCGGCAACCTGGTCGAACCCACGGTGCTCGCCGGGATCCCCGAGGACTCCCCGCTGCTGAGCCAGGAGATCTTCGGCCCGGTGGCCCTGCTGGTGGTCTTCGACGGCGAGGACGAGGCCGTACGGCTGACCAACGCGACCCCCTACGGGCTGAGCGGCGCCGTGCACACCCGGGACGTGGAGCGGGGCGTCCGCTTCGCCCAGCGGATCGAGACGGGCATGATCCACGTCAACGACTCCACGATCGGGGACGAGCCGCTGGCCGCCTTCGGCGGCGAGAAGGCCTCGGGTCTGGGCCGGCTGAACGGCGAGGCCACGATCGAGGCCTTCACCACGCAGAAGTGGATCTCCGTCCAGCACGGCCGGACGACCTTCCCGTTCTGAGTCTTCCGGGCCGCCCCCCTAGACTCGGCCGGGCGTAGGAAGCCGCCCGGGGGAGAACGAGTTGAGCAACATACCGGAGACCGGCCGGACCCCTCGGGTCCAGAACCGTCTCGTCGTCATCCAGATCGTGGTCTTCTCACTGTTGCTCACGCTGGGCGGACGCCTGTGGTACCTCCAGATACGCAATGGCTCCGAGTACACGGACGAGGCGAAGAACAACCACGTCCAGCAGGTGGTCCAGCCCGCCGTGCGCGGCTCGATCCTGGACTCGCGCGGGGTTCCGCTCGCCGACAACGCGACCCACCTCGTGGTCTCCGCCAGCCGCACCGAGCTGCTGACCATGAAGGACAAGGGCAAGTCCGTGCTGACCCGGCTCGCCGGGGTGCTCGGCATGGACGCCCAGGAGGTCATCGACAAGGTCCGGCTCTGCGACGCCAAGACCAAGCAGCCCTGCTGGAACGGCTCCCCCTACCAGCCGATCCCGGTCAGTGACGAGGCCACCACCGAGCAGGCCCTGCAGATCCGCGAGCACCCCGAGGACTTCCCGGGCATCACGGCCGAGGCGACCGCCCTGCGCCGCTACGCGGCCCCGGACGCTGCCAACACCTCCCAGGTGCTGGGCTACCTCTCGCCGGTCACCGACGAGGAGATCGCCAAGGCGAAGAAGTCGGACTCGCCGTACCTGCGTTCCGACCAGGTCGGCCGCTCCGGCCTGGAGCGCACGTACGACAAGGAGCTGCGCGGCAAGGCGGGCATCACCCGCTACGAGGTGGACAACCTCGGCCGGGTCATCGGGCAGGGCCAGACCGACCCGGCGCGGCCCGGTTCGAGCATCGTGACCTCGATCGACTCCCGCGTGCAGGCGGTGGCCGAGCGCGAGCTGAACAACGCGATGATCGAGGCCCGCAAGGTCCGGGACAAGAACACCGGCCGCGACTACGAGGCCGACTCGGGCGCCGTCGTGGTGATGGAGACCAAGACCGGCCGGGTCGTGGCGATGGCCTCGAACCCGACGTACGACCCCAACGCCTGGGTGGGCGGCATCTCCGCCAAGGACTACGCCTCCCTCACCGACAAGGAGTCGAACTACCCGCTGCTGAACCGGGCCATCCAGGGACAGGCGGCGCCGGGGTCCATCTTCAAGGTGGTCACCTCGACGGCCGCGGTCAACGCCGGGTACCCGTTCAACAACCGCTACCCCTGCCCCAGCTCGTACTCGGTCGGCAGCCAGACCTTCACGAACTTCGAGTCGCAGGGCCACGGTGACATCACCATCGGCCGGGCGCTGGAGGTCTCCTGCGACACCGTCTACTACGCCATCGCGGACCAGGAGTGGAAGAAGGACGGCGGCATCAAGCCGAAGAAGGACCCGAAGGACTGGTTCCTCAAGACCGCCCACGAGTTCGGGCTGGGCAAGCGCACCGGCATCGACCTGCCGAACGAGGTCCCCGGCCGGGTCCCCGACCGGAAGTGGAAGCAGGACTTCTTCGACGCGAACAAGGACGCCTGGTGCCGCGACGGCAAGAAGAACGGCTCCTTCGCCGAGAAGATCGCCTACGAGAACTGCCGCCAGGGCAACCAGATGCGTGAGGGCGACGCCATCAACTACTCGATCGGGCAGGGCGACACGCTCGTCACCCCGGTCCAGATGGCCTCCGTCTACGCGGCCATCGCCAACGGCGGCACGCTCCACCAGCCCAGCATCGGCAAGGCGATCGTCAGCGCCGACGGCAAGTCGGTCCAGGAGATCGCCCCGAAGGAACAGGGCAGGCTGCCGATGGACGCGAAGACCCGCGACGACATCGACGAGGCCCTCGCCGGTGTGGCCACCAACGGCAGCGCGGCCTGGCGGTTCGGCGGCTGGCCGCAGAAGCAGATCCCGATGCACGCCAAGACGGGTACGGCCGAGGTCCAGGGCAAGCAGACGACCTCGTGGTTCGCCTCGTACACCGAGGACTACGCGATCGTGATGACGATCTCCCAGGGCGGCACCGGCTCGGGCGCCTCGGGACCGGCGGTCCGCAACATCTACGAGGCGATGTACGGCCTCGACCCGACGGGCAAGCAGGACCTCTCCAAGGCCCTGCTGCCGAAGCCCGCCACTGCCCTGCCGGCGATCCGCCCCGACGGGGAGATCGAAGGCAACTGAACGGCCAATGAGGACAGGACCTGACCGCAAGGCTCCGTAGCGTGTGTCGTGTCGGGGGGAGGCCCCCCGGCACGACACCTCAGGACACCTCACGCACAAGGCGGTCTGTCATGGCTCAGATTTCCCCCGAAGTCCTCGGCGACGAGCGCGGCACCCTGCTCGCCTTCGTCGAGGCGCAGCGCGCCGCGATCCGCGAGTCGGTCCTCGGGCTCAGCGAGGAGCAGGCCGCGAGCCGCCCCAGCGCCAGCGAGCTCACCCTGTCCGGTCTGATCAAGCACGTGGCCGAGGTCGAGCTGAACTGGCTGCGCCTCGCCCAGCAGGCGCCGAACGAGAAGGCGCGCACCCAGGAGACCTGGGGCGAGGCCTTCCGCCTGGTCGACGGCGAGTCCATCCCCTCGGTCCTGGCCTTCTGGGACGAGGTCGCGCGGCAGACGGCGGAGTTCGTCGCCGGAGTCCCGAGTCTGGACGAGACCTTCCCCCTGCCCCCGGCGCCCTGGTTCCCCAAGGACGCCAAGGTCTCGATGCGCTGGATGCTCCTGCACCTCGTGGAGGAGTTCGCCCGGCACGCGGGTCACGCGGACATCGTCCGCGAATCCCTCGACGGCACCAAGGCGATGGGCTGACCGGTGGGGGCTTAGCCTGGCCCCATGTCAGCGATCCGGCTTCTTGTCCTCGGCGCGGTCCGCCAGCACGGGCGGGCCCACGGGTACCAGGTGCGCAACGACCTGGAGTACTGGGGCGCCCACGAGTGGTCGAACACCAAGCCCGGATCGATCTACCACGCGCTCAAGCAGATGGCCAAGCAGGGCGTCCTGCACGCCCACGAGGTGGGGCCGAGCGCGGCGGGCGGGCCGCCGCGGACCGAGTACGAGGTGACGGACGCCGGCCGCGAGGAGTACTTCCGGCTGCTGCGCGAGGCCCTCGCGGCGTACGACCAGAAGACGGACGTGCTGTCGGCGGCGATCGGCTTCATGGTCGATCTGCCGCGGGCGGAGGTGCTCGCGCTGCTCCGGGAGCGGCTGGCGAAGCTGGCGCTGTGGCGGTCGTCGGTGACGGACTACTACACGCCGGAGGGCGGCCCGGAGGCGCTGGGCCACATCGGCGAGATCATGCACAGGTGGGTCCACTCCGCGGACGCGGAGGCGGAGTGGACGCGGGGCCTGATCGACCGGATCGAAGCGGGCGCGTACTCCTTCGCGGGCGAGGGCGGCGAGCCGTTCGTGGGGGTCCTCGCGGACGGCCAGGAGAACCCGTACGCCTAATCAAGTTTGACTAGCCCAAGAGCGGGCAGTACCTTTGCGCGTCCTGGTAATCAAATTTGACTAATGAGTGGGTGAGGAGTGGCCTTGGCGATCTCCGTCGAAGGTGTCCACAAGCGCTACGGCGACCAGCAGGCCCTGGCCGGGCTCGACCTCGAGGTCGCGGACGGCACCGTGCACGCGGTGCTCGGCCCCAACGGCGCCGGCAAGACCACGGCCGTTCGGATCATGAGCACCCTGCTCCGCCACGACGCGGGGGTGGTCCGGGTGGCGGGCCACGACGTGCGCACGGACCCGGCGGCCGTCCGCGCCCGGATCGGGCTGCTCGGCCAGCACGCCGCGCTCGACGAGGAACTGAGCGGCCGGCAGAACCTGGAGATGTTCGGCCGCCTGCACCACCTCGGCGCGCGCCGGGCCGGGCGGCGCGCCGACGGACTGCTGGAGCGCTTCGGCCTCGCGGACACCGGCCGCAAGGCGGTCGGGCAGTACAGCGGCGGCATGCGGCGCCGGCTCGACCTCGCCGCCTCCCTGATCACGGACCCCGAGGTGCTGTTCCTGGACGAGCCGACCACCGGCCTCGACCCGCGCGGCCGCGCCGAGGTGTGGGCCGCGGTCCGCTCCCTGGTCGGCGGCGGTACCACCGTCCTGCTCACCACGCAGTACCTGGAGGAGGCCGACCAGCTGGCCGACCGGATCGCCCTCATCGATGGCGGCCGGGTCGCCGCCGAGGGCACGGCCGACGAACTGAAGGCCCTGGTCGGGGCGGACCGGATCGTCGTGGTCCTGCGGGACGCGGCCCGGCTGGCCGAGGCCGCGCGGCTGCTGCCCGACCCCGCCGTCGACCCCGACACCCTGACCCTGAGCTTTCCGGTGGCGGACCGGATGGCGGGCCTGGCCCGGACCCTGCGGACGCTGGAGGGGGCGGGCATCGAGGCGGCCGACCTCGCCGTCCGGCGCCCCACGCTGGACGAGGTCTTCCTGCACCTGACCGACCGCGAGGAGGTGGCCGCATGAGCGCCGCATGGGTGGTCTCGGACTCCTGGACGATGACCCGGCGCGAGCTGGCGCACTGGGCGCGCCAGCCGGTCCGGATGATCGTCGGCCTGGTCTTCCCCGTGATGATGCTGCTGATGTTCGGCTTCCTGGTGGGCGGCGGACGCGGGATCGACGGCGAGTACGTCGAGTTCCTGGTCCCGGGGATGCTCGCCCTCACCATGGCCTTCGGGCTGGAGGCCACCCTGACGGCCGTCACCCAGGACCTGAACAAGGGGGTGATCGACCGCTTCCGCGCCATGCCGATGTCCTCCTCGGCGGTCCTGGTGGGCCGCAGCGCCGCCGACGTGCTCCAGTCGGCCGTGGGGCTGGTGGTCCTCGCCGCGGTCGGGCTGCTGCTCGGCTGGCGCTGGCACGGCGGCGCGGCGGCCGCCCTGCTCGCCTTCGGGCTGCTCCTGCTGCTGCGGTTCGCGATGCTGTGGATCGGGATCTGGCTCGGCATGGTCGCGGGCCGGCCGGAGCTGGTGCAGGCGGTGCAGATCCTGGTGTGGCCGGTGGGCTTCCTGTCCAACGCGTTCGCCACGCCGGAGTCGATGCCCGGCTGGCTGGGAGCGGTGGTGGAATGGAACCCGCTCTCCGCGACGGCCACCGCCGTGCGCGACCTGTTCGGCAACCCGGCCGCGGCGCCGCCGTCGTGGGCCGCCGACCACGCGGCCCTGCTGGCGGTCGTCTGGCCGCTGCTGCTGCTCGCGGTCTTCTTCCCGCTGGCGGTGGGCCGCTACCGGGGCCTGAGCAGGTAGCCGCGGAAGGGACTTGCACCTCACGCGGCGTGAGGAACCACAGTGAGGGGCGTACCCGAGCAGAGGAGGGAAGAAATGGGCTTCTCCGTGGGCCAGGTCGCCGGTTTCGCCGGGGTCACGGTGCGCACCCTGCACCACTACGACGAGATCGGGCTGCTCTCCCCGAGCGGCCGCAGCGGCGCGGGACACCGTCGGTACGACGACGCCGACCTGGACCGGCTGCAGCGGATCCTGTTCTACCGGGAGCTCGGCTTCCCCCTCGACGAGGTCGCGGTCCTGCTGGACGACCCGGATTCGGATCCTCAGGAGCATCTGCGCCGGCAGCATGCCCTGCTGACCGACCGGATCGCCCGGCTCCAGCAGATGGCCAAGGCCGTTGAGCACGCCATGGAGGCGAAGAAGATGGGCATCAATCTCACGCCCGAGGAGAAGTTCGAGGTCTTCGGGGACGAGGACCCGGAGCAGTACGCGCAGGAGGTGGAGGAGCGCTGGGGCGACACCGACGCGTACGCCGAGTCGCAGCGCCGGGCCGCCTCGTACACGAAGGACGACTGGCAGCGGATCCAGGACGAGTCCGCCGAATGGGGCCGCCGGTACGTGGCGGCCATGGAGGCGGGCGAGCCCGCCGACGGCGAGCGCGCGATGGACCTGGCCGAGGAGCACCGCCTGCACATCCACAGGTGGTTCTACGACTGCCCGTACGAGATGCACACGTGCCTCGGCGAGATGTACGTGGCGGACGAGCGGTTCACCGCGTTCTACGACGCGATGAAGCCGGGGTTCGCCGCGCACCTGCGGGACGCGATCCTGGCGAACGGTGTGCGCAACCTGTAAGCGGAATGTCACGCACATGCCCCCCACCCGTACCTGGAACTGGGTGGGGGTCGTGTGCGTTGATAATTGAAAACCGCCCGTCCCGCTGCACGTCCCGATCCAGGAGAGCCCGGAACCCGTGTATACGCTTGCGCTCGGCCCTACGTGGCTGTCCCCGGACTATCTGATCTCGCACTTCGGTCTGATCGGCATCCTGGTCATCGTCTTCGCCGAGTCGGGACTCTTCGCGTTCCTCCCGGGCGACTCCCTGCTGTTCACCGCGGGCCTGCTGGTCGCGGACGGGCAGTACATCAAGCAGCCGCTGTGGCTGGTCTGCACCCTGATCGTGGCCGCCGCGATCATCGGTGACCAGGTCGGCTACATGATCGGCAAGTTCTTCGGGCCGAAGCTCTTCAACCGGCCGAAGTCCAAGCTCTTCAAGCGGGAGAACCTGGACAAGGCGCACGAGTTCATGGACAAGCACGGCCCGAAGGCCATCGTGCTCGCCCGCTTCGTGCCGATCATCCGTACCTTCGCCCCGATGGTCGCGGGCGCCGGCACGATGAAGTACCGCACCTTCCTGACCTACAACATCATCGGCGGCATCGGCTGGGGTGCGGGCGTCACGATCGCCGGCTACTGGCTCGGCCAGATCGAGTTCATCAAGACGAACGTCGAGCCGATCCTGGTCGGCATCGTCCTGATCTCGGTCATCCCGGTGATCTTCGAGGTGCTGAAGGCCCGCAAGGAGGGCAAGGCGAACGCCGGCGCCGAGGCGGTCGAGGCCGTGGCCGACGGCTCCGCCCCGCAGACCCCGGGCACGCGCGGCCGCCACGCCAAGCGCTGAGCGCCCGCCCACGGCGCCCCGCGCGCCCGTAACGCCCCGGAGGCCACCAGAGGGCCCCGGGGCGTACGTGTGCCCGTACAGGGGCCCCCGCGTCCGTCCCGGGACCCCGCCTGCGGCAGGGTGGGCCGCATGACGCGATCTCTTGCCGCAGCGGGTCTGCGGGCCGTGGACGGGTGGGTCGAGCCCGAGGGGCTCATACCGCCGTTCCTCACCGGGCAGGCGCCGAGCTGTCCGCCGCAGGAGGGCCGCGTCGAGGCGGTGCTGGACGTCATGGACCCCCTGCTGCACGAGAGGGCGAACGCCGACTGGTACCGCCTGGCGGTCGAAGGGGGCCTCTTCGCCGAGGCCGACCGCAGGTTCCTGCTCGCCCGCAGTCCCGTGGAGGGCGGCCACAGCCGGTGGCAGTGCGTCGAGTTGCAGGACGGCTGGGACATCATGGGCAGGGGCGCGGCCGGGCCGCTCGGCAGCGCGCCGCTGCGCCCCGAGTTCCGCATGCTCTCGCTCGACGGGAACGTGCTGTGCTTCGCCACGACGTGGGAACACGCGATCAGCACCTCGGTACTGACGGCGCCGCACCGTTCGCGGGTCCTGCGCCGGTTCGCCGAATGGGTGGCCCAGGGGGCGATGGACGGGGCGGAGGAGCCGCCGCTGAGCACGACGGTGCGCCGGTGGCTCGACGCTTCCGCCGACTGAGGGGCCGGGGGGAGGGGGGCTCAGAAGCCGCGGGTCCGCTTCGCCGCACGGCGCTTGGCGGCGCTCGCCGCCCCCGGGATGCGCATGAACAGCCGCGAGGCCTCCGACCCGAGGTTGACCCCGATCGCGATGGCCAGCGCGATGGCCGCGGCGTTCACCAGCGAGCCCAGGCCCTCGTTCAGCCGGTTCTCGGCGATCAGCAGCAGGCCGTAGTACACCGCCGAGCCGGGCAGCAGCGGGCCGATGGCAGCCGTCACGTACGGCAGGGCGGACGCGAAGCGGTAGCGGGAGAAGAGCTGCCCGAAGAGGCCCACCAGCCCCGCCGCGATGGCCGTGGACGGTACGGGCGGGATGCCGCCCGCATAGTGCAGCGCCCCGAAGGTGACCCAGGCGACCGCGCCGTTCAGCGTCACGATCCACACGGTGGAGCGTTCCTGCTGGAGCAGGATCGCGAAGGTGAACACCAGCACCATCGAGGCGGCGATCTGGATCAGCGGCCGCTGCTGGATCTGGAGGACCTCCTCCGGCCGCGGCGAGGCGTCGAACTGCAGCCCGACGTAGAGCACCACCAGCACGCCCATGATGATGCCGATGAAGAGGTACATGACCTCCAGCAGCCGGGCCGAGGCGGTGATGTAGTAGCCGGTCAGGCCGTCCTGCACGGCCGCGACCACGGCCCGTCCCGGCAGCAGCGCGAACAGCCCACCGGTGATCACGGCGGAGGCCTTGACGTCGATCCCCGTCATGTTGAGCGCGACCCCGATGGCGGCCGGCGGCATCGCGGCGACCACGAACTGGTAGAACTCGGGCAGCCCGCGCCCGGCGCACAGCCAGGCCAGACGGTCACCGAGCATCGCGCCGATCGCGGCGGCGAAGAAGACGAGCACCCCGCCGCCGACGAGGGTGGAGGCCGCCCCGGCGAGCAGTCCGGCGGAGGCCGTGAGCATCCAGCCGGGGTACGGGTGCCGGTTGCGGCGGATCTCGGCGAGGCGCCGGTAGGCCTCCTCCAGCGACACGTCGATCTCGTGCGCGCTGATGTCGTCCACCAGCCGGAACACGGCCGCGAGCCGGTTGTAGTCGGTGCCGCGGCGGCGCACGGTCCGGCTGGCCGAGACCGGGTCGCCCACCAGCGAGGGGTGGTGGCTGATCGACAGCATGGTGAAGGTGACGGTCGGCTCGCAGCGGTCCAGCCCGTACGAGCGGGCCACCGCGAACATCGCGGCCTCCACGTCCTCGGCGCCCTCACCGCCCGCGAGCAGCAGCTCGCCGATGCGCAGCGTCAGGTCGAGCACCCGGCCCACTGCGGGCCCGGTCTCGCTGTGGCGCTGGACGAGCTCCGGTACGGGGCGCACGTCGACCGGCATGCGCAGCATCGTGCGCATGCGGTCCTGCCAGGGCGATTCCTTCATCTGCGCGACGGGGAAGCCCTGGCCGGGGGTGTAGGCGAGCGGGGACTGCGCGGCGCGGTAGGTGGCCGGGGCGGCGAAGGCCGACCCCTCGGGCTCGGGCTCCACCGGATCGGCGCCCGCCGGACGGGCGAATTCCGAGGTGGGCTGGTCCTCCTCCGGAACACCCGGCTCGATTCCGGGCGGCGGTGTGAAGGCGCTGTGCGCCTCGTCGGACTGGGGCTTCCTGTCCTCGGCCCCGTCGGCCTCCGCCACGCGTCCTCCAGTCCGTGATCACCCGGGGTATCAGTATGCGGAACCGTTTCCTCCCGCCGCACACCCAGTGCACGCCCCGCGCCTGCCCGGGGCGCGCCCGGCCACACCCGCCGCACCGGCCCGCGAACGCGACAGCGGGCGGCATCCCAGAGGGATACCGCCCGCCATGTCACCGGGGCGCGGGGCAGTGCCCCGGCCCGTTACCGCCGAGCGCGAGCTCAGTGGTGGCCGCCCTGCGCCTCCAGGCGCTTGAACGAGGCCTCGATCTCGGCCTCGGCCTCGGTGCGGCCGACCCAGTTCGCGCCCTCGACGGACTTGCCGGGCTCCAGGTCCTTGTAGACCTCGAAGAAGTGCTGGATCTCCAGGCGGTCGAACTCGGACACGTGGTGGATGTCGCGCAGGTGCTCGACACGCGGGTCGGAGGCCGGCACGCACAGCAGCTTGGCGTCGCCGCCCGCCTCGTCCGTCATGTTGAACATGCCGATGGCGCGGCACTTGATCAGGCAGCCCGGGAAGGTCGGCTCGTCGAGGATGACCAGCGCGTCCAGCGGGTCGCCGTCCTCGCCGAGGGTGTTCTCGACGAAGCCGTAGTCGGCCGGGTAGCTGGTCGAGGTGAAGAGGCGACGGTCCAGACGGATCCGGCCGGTCTCGTGGTCCACCTCGTACTTGTTCCGCGAACCCTTGGGGATCTCGATGGTGACGTCGAACTCCACGTCCTGCTCCTCCATGATCAGCTGCATTGCTTCGGGACTGCGTCGTTTCACCTGCGTGCGCGTCCGGCCCAGCCCTGCCGGGTGGGGTGCCATGCTCGCGGCAAGACGCAGTGGTTAAGTGTCCCTCACGCATATGTGTGATCGCGAAAGGGGCTGGTCCGAGGTGCCATTGGTCAAGACCTGGCAGCTCATCGCGGGGTCGGCCGTCGCCGGCCTCGCCCTGTCGGTGGCAGCGGTGGCCGCCGCCGGTCCTTGGGACTCCGGCCAGCGTAAGGCCGAGCGGGACAGAGCCGCCTCCTGGGGCCGCACGGGTGGCGCAGATCACGGTGGAGGGCCCGCTTCCGGCGCCGTGCCCCAGGCCGCGCCCAGCGCCCCCGGGGTGCTCGGCGCGATCGGCCCCGGCGCCCCGCGCGGCCAGAGCGCCCCCGCCGCGCCCGCCGCCACCGGCGGCCTGGCCGCAGCGCTCAAGCCGCTGCTCGCCGACCCCGCGCTCGGCACCGTCCGCACCGCGTCCGTCGTCGACACCGCCACCGGGCAGGTCCTCTACGAGTCCGGGGCGCGGGACGCGATGACCCCCGCCTCCACCGTCAAGATCGCCACCGCCGCGGCCGTTCTGGCCGCCCTCGGACCCGAGCACCGGATCCGGACCACCGTCACGCCCGGCACCACCCCCGGACAGATCGTCCTGGTCGGCGGCGGCGACCCCTCGCTCACCGCGAAGAAGAAGAGCCCCGCCGGATCCGGCGGCAGCCTCGTCGCCCTCGCCGCCGACACCGCGCAGGCCCTCAAGGCCGCCGGCACCGAATCCGTGACCCTCGGGTACGACGACAGCCTCTACACCGGCCCCGTCCGCCACCCGATCGGCGCCAACCCCAACATCGCTCCGGTGACCGCCCTGACGGCCGACGAGGGCCGGCCCGACGACTCCGCCTCCGGACCCGTGGACCGCACCGACGACCCCTCCGGGGACGCCGCCCGGGCCTTCCGCACCCTGCTGGCCGATCGCGGCATCAAGGTCACCGGCGAACCGGCCAGAGCCAGACCCGCCGCCGGCGTCCAGCCGCTGGCCGTCACCCTCTCCACCCCGGTCGCCGGGCTCGTCGAGCGCATGCTGACCAGCAGCGACAACGACATCGCCGAGGCCCTCGCCCGCCAGACCGCCCTCGCCTCCGGCCGCCCCGCCGGCTTCGAGGGCGCCGAACAGGCCGTCACCGACCGGCTCACCGCACTCGGCATCGACACCACCGGCTCCCGGTTCGCCGACGGCAGCGGCCTCAACCGCGCCGACAGGATCAGCGCGGGCCTGCTGACCGGGCTCCTCACCAAGGCCGCCGACCCCCAGCACCCCGAGCTGCGGCCGGTCCTGACCGGGCTGCCCGTCGCCGGATTCACCGGCACCCTCAAGGCCCGCAACTCCGGCAGCTCCCCGGCCGCCGGCCTGCTCCGCGCCAAGACCGGCACCCTGTCCGGGGTGAACTCCCTCTCCGGGACGGTCGTCGACCCCTCCGGCCGACTCCTCGCCTTCGCCTTCCTGACGGCGAACACCCCCGGCCCCGAGGGCGCCGAGAAGGCTCTCGACAAGCTGGCCGCGGCCGTCGCGACCGCTTCGTAGGGGGTCCGCCGGAGGCCCGGTCCACGTACGGTTGACGCATGACGAGCATCGGTGGTGCGGAGATGGTCGACTGGAACCTCGCGGTGGCGACCGCGACCCGACTGGTACGACCCGGCCCGGAGGTCACCCGGGACGAGGCGCGGGCCGTCGTGGCGGAGCTGCGGCGGCACGCCAGGACCTCGGAACGGCACGTGCGCGAGTTCACCCGGATGATCCCCGAGGGGGCGGCCGTCCCCGACACCCCCGTCCTGGTCGTCGACCGGGCCGGCTGGGTCAGGGCCAACGTCGCCGGCTTCCGCGAACTGCTCCAGCCGCTCCTCGGCAAGATGCAGGACCGCCGCGCGGGCGCCCCCGGCGGAGCCGTCCTCGGCACCGTCGGCGGCAAGGTCACCGGAGTCGAGCTCGGCATGCTGCTGAGCTTCCTGGCCTCCCGGGTCCTGGGCCAGTACGAGACCTTCGCGCCCGTCTCCCGGGACCTGCCCGCCTCCGCCGCCGGCGGCCGGCTGCTGCTCGTCGCCCCCAACATCGTGCACGTCGAGCGCGAGCTGGAGGTGCACCCGCACGACTTCCGGCTGTGGGTCTGCCTGCACGAGGAGACGCACCGTACGCAGTTCACGGCCGTCCCCTGGCTGCGCGACCACCTCGAAGGCGAAATCCAGACGTTCCTCGGAGCCACCGAGGTGGACCCCTCCACCGTCCTGGAACGCATCCGGGAGGCCGCCCAGTCCTTCGCGGGCGCCCGCCCCGACGCCGAGCACGGCGACGAGGGCCGCTCCCTCGTGGAGCTCGTGCAGACCCCCGAGCAGCGCGAGATCCTGAGCCGGCTCACCGCCGTCATGTCCCTGCTGGAGGGCCACGCCGACTTCGTCATGGACGGGGTCGGTCCCCAGGTGGTGCCCTCGGTCGCCGAGATCCGGGAGAAGTTCCAGCAGCGCAGGGCCAGCGGGGCCGGCCGCCTCGACGCCGCCCTGCGCAAGCTGCTGGGCCTGGACGCCAAGCTGCGCCAGTACCGCGACGGCGAGCGCTTCGTGCGCGCCGTCGTCGGCCAGGTCGGCATGGACGGCTTCAACCGGGTGTGGACCTCCCCGAACACACTGCCGACCAAGGCCGAGATCGCCAGGCCCGCCGACTGGGTCGCCCGGGTGCACAGCAAGGGGAGCGAACAGAGCGAAGCGGAGTGACACAGGGGGCGTAAACATGTCTCACTGGGGGAAGCAGCGTCACCCGTCCGAGGGACCGTGGGCCGTGGAAGGGCGTGCGATGCTCGGGGAACGGCTCGGTTCTGTCACCATCGACGCACTCTGAGTGACATCCTCCCGTTCCGCGGGGGCGGCCGGGCAGCAGCACCCCAGCGCACCACCCCAACGCCTCCGAGGCATCCGAACTCCATCGAAGGGCACCGGACATGGGTCCCCATCCTGCGGTCGCGGCGATACGCCTGGCGGTCCGCCGCGTACTCCACGACGTCCTCACCGACCACACGGGCAGTTCCGCCGGCGGCCCCCGCCGCGCCGGGGGCTCCCTGCCGCTCGTCCTCGTCGCCTGCTCAGGCGGCGCCGACTCCATGGCGCTCGCCTCCGCCCTCGCCTTCGAGGCCCCCAAACTCGGCATCCGGCCCGGCGGCATCACCGTCGACCACGGCCTGCAGCCCGGCTCCGACCTGCGCGCCGCCGAGGTCGTCACCCGCATGACCGCACTCGGCCTCGACCCGGTGGAGTCCGTCGCCGTGCGCGTCGGCCGCGACGGCGGACCCGAGGCCGCCGCCCGCGACGCCCGCTACGGCGCCCTGGA
This sequence comes from Streptomyces sp. NC-S4, assembly GCF_054353315.1. Classification (NCBI taxonomy): domain Bacteria; kingdom Bacillati; phylum Actinomycetota; class Actinomycetes; order Kitasatosporales; family Streptomycetaceae; genus Streptomyces; species Streptomyces sp. NC-S4. Next base: position 4,842,303 of record NZ_CM135937.1, read on the forward strand.
CGAAGCCGCCGACCGCCTGGGCGCCGCCGCCGTACTGCTCGGCCACACCCGGGACGATCAAGCCGAAACCGTCCTGCTGGGCCTGGCCCGCGGCTCCGGCATCCGCTCGCTCTCCGGCATGCCGGAGGTCTCCGGAGGCAGCGCGGGACGCACCAACCGCTACCGCCGCCCCTTCCTCCAGGTCGACCGGCAGACCGCCCGCAAGGCCTGCATGGTCCAGTCCCTCCCCGTCTGGGACGACCCGCACAACATCGACCCCGCCTACACCCGCTCCCGGCTGCGCCACGAGGGACTGCCCGCCCTGGAGAAAGCGCTCGGCAAGGGAGTCGTCGAGGCACTCGCCCGCACCGCGCAGCTCTCCCGGGACGACGCCGACGCCCTGGACGCCTGGGCCGCCGAGGCGGAGACCGGCGTACGCGACGCGGACGGCCGCCTGGAGTGCGCCAAGCTCTACGCCCTGCCCCCGGCCGTCCGCCGCCGCGTGCTGCGCAGGGCCGTCGTCGCGGCGGGTTCCCCCGCGGGCTCCCTCTTCGCCCGCCACATCGAAGAAGTCGACCGCCTCATCACCGGATGGCGCGGTCAGGGCGCCATCAACCTGCCCGGCCGGGTCGAGGCCCAGCGGCAGGGTGGCAGACTTGTCATCCGGCAGGGCTGATTGGTGCTGAAACACGGCTGAGTCCTCCGGGGTCGCCCCCGGAGCCCCGGCCGACAACGAAAGTGATGCGGGTGGACGAGAAGGACATGGGCAACGACCTCCAGTCGGTGCTCATCACCAAGGAAGAGATCGACGCGAAGCTGGCCGAGCTGGCCGCGAAGATCGACGCGGAGTACGCGGGCAAGGACCTGCTCATCGTCGGTGTGCTCAAGGGCGCCGTGATGGTGATGGCGGACCTGGCGCGCGCCTTGTCCACCCCGCTCACCATGGACTGGATGGCGGTGTCCTCGTACGGCGCCGGGACCCAGTCCTCCGGCGTGGTGCGGATCCTCAAGGACCTGGACACCGACATCAAGGACAAGCACGTCCTGATCGTCGAGGACATCATCGACTCCGGCCTGACGCTGTCCTGGCTGCTGTCGAACCTGGGCTCCCGCCAGCCGGCCTCCCTCGAGGTCGTCACGCTGCTGCGCAAGCCCGAGGCGGCGAAGGTCGCGATCGACGTGAAGTGGGTCGGCTTCGACATCCCCAACGAGTTCGTCGTGGGCTACGGCCTGGACTACGCGGAGAAGTACCGCAACCTGCCGTTCGTCGGCACGCTCGCCCCGCACGTCTACGGCGGCTGATCCCGCTCCCGCCCCCGGGAACCCCGGCAGTCCGCGGGGAACCTGGGGGCGTTTTTCTCCGTTGAAGCAGGGGAAAGCGGGTCTGTCAGCCGTCCCACAGGGCCGCGGGTGACAATTCAGGGGTACATTCCGAAGAACAGTCTTTACTCACAGCAGCATTTACCTACGGGCAGGAGGGACGGGACGCCCGGCGTCCCGTATGGATGGACGTGAAGCGATACTTCCGTGGGCCGGTCATGTGGATCGTGCTGGCCGTCCTCGCCGTGGTCGTGTTGATGAATGTCGTCGGCTCCGGCGGCGGCTACAAGTCGGTGGACACCAGCGAGGTCATCAAGGCGATCAACACTGGCCAGGTGGAGACAGCCAAGCTGACCACCGGCGACAGCCAGATGATCAAGATCGAGCTCAAGCAAGGCGAGAAGCTCGGCAAGCACGACGGCACCAAGTTCCAGGCCAACTACATCGGGGATCAGGGCGTCCAGCTCGCCCAGAGCCTCCAGACCAAGTACGACGCCGGTCAGATCCCGGACGGGTACTCCGTCACTCCGGACAAGACCAGCCCGTTCCTGAGCGTGCTGCTCTCGCTCCTGCCCTTCGTGCTCATCGTCCTGGTCTTCCTGTTCCTGATGAACCAGATGCAGGGCGGCGGCTCCCGGGTCATGAACTTCGGGAAGTCCAAGGCCAAGCTCATCACCAAGGACACCCCGAAGACCACGTTCGCCGATGTCGCGGGCTCGGACGAGGCCGTCGAGGAACTCCACGAGATCAAGGAGTTCCTGCAGGAGCCGGCGAAGTTCCAGGCCGTCGGCGCCAAGATCCCCAAGGGTGTGCTGCTGTACGGCCCGCCCGGCACCGGAAAGACCCTGCTCGCGCGTGCCGTCGCGGGCGAGGCCGGTGTCCCCTTCTACTCGATCTCCGGATCCGACTTCGTCGAGATGTTCGTCGGTGTCGGTGCCTCGCGTGTCCGCGACCTGTTCGAGCAGGCCAAGGCCAACGCCCCGGCGATCGTCTTCGTCGACGAGATCGACGCCGTCGGCCGGCACCGCGGTGCGGGTCTCGGCGGCGGTCACGACGAGCGCGAGCAGACCCTCAACCAGCTGCTGGTCGAGATGGACGGCTTCGACGTGAAGGGCGGCGTCATCCTGATCGCCGCCACGAACCGCCCGGACATCCTCGACCCGGCGCTGCTGCGCCCGGGCCGCTTCGACCGGCAGATCGCGGTCGACCGTCCGGACATGCAGGGCCGTCTGGAGATCCTCAAGGTCCACCAGAAGGGCAAGCCGGTCGCCCCGGACGTCGACCTGGGCGCCGTCGCCCGCCGCACGCCCGGCTTCACCGGTGCCGATCTCTCCAACGTCCTGAACGAGGCCGCGCTGCTCACGGCCCGCTCGGACAAGAAGCTGATCGACAACCACTCGCTGGACGAGGCGATCGACCGCGTCGTGGCGGGCCCGCAGAAGCGGACCCGGATCATGTCGGACCGGGAGAAGAAGATCACCGCGTACCACGAGGGCGGACACGCCCTGGTCGCGGCGGCCTCCCCGAACTCCGACCCGGTTCACAAGATCACGATCCTGTCCCGCGGCCGGGCCCTGGGCTACACCATGGTCCTGCCCGACGAGGACAAGTACTCGACCACGCGCAACGAGATGCTCGACCAGCTGGCGTACATGCTGGGCGGGCGCGCGGCGGAGGAGCTGGTCTTCCACGACCCGACCACCGGCGCGGCGAACGACATCGAGAAGGCCACCGCCACGGCGCGGGCCATGGTCACGCAGTACGGCATGACCGAGCGTCTCGGCGCGATCAAGTTCGGCGGCGACAACACCGAGCCGTTCCTGGGCCGCGAGATGTCGCACCCGCGGGACTACTCGGAAGAGGTCGCGGCGCTGGTCGACGAAGAGGTCAAGAAGCTCATCGAGACCGCGCACAACGAGGCCTGGGAGATCCTCGTCGAGAACCGTGACGTCCTCGACAACCTGGTCCTCGCGCTCCTCGAGAAGGAGACGCTGGGCAAGGAGGAGATCGCCGAGATCTTCTCGACGATCGTCAAGCGTCCGGCCCGCCCCGCGTGGACCGGCTCCGCCCGCCGCACCCCCTCCACCCGTCCGCCGGTGCTCTCTCCCAAGGAGCTCCAGCTGACGAACTCGGCGAACGGCACGTCGGCCAGTGTCGCGCCGGTCTCCACGGAGAAGGGCATCGAGGTCGCTCCCGAGGACCGCCCCGAGTAACCGGCGCCTCGAACGACCCGGAATGGAAGCCGCGCCCCCCAGGTTCTAGCCTGGGGGGCGCGGCACATTTGTACGACCGCGTGTGCGGACAGGAACGAGGATGAGATGACCGACCCAGTGACCCTGACCGGTGACGAGGGCAGGATCGGCGAGTTCGATGAGAAGCGCGCGGAGGCTGCGATCCGCGAGCTCCTGATCGCGGTCGGCGAGGACCCGGACCGCGAGGGACTGCTGGAGACCCCGGCGCGCGTGGCGCGGTCGTACCGGGAGATATTCGCCGGGCTGTACCAGAAGCCCGAAGAGGTCCTGACGACGACGTTCGACCTGGGCCACGACGAGATGGTCCTCGTGAAGGACATCGAAGTCATGAGTTCATGTGAACATCATCTGGTTCCGTTCCACGGCGTGGCGCACGTCGGCTACATCCCGTCCACCGACGGCAAGATCACCGGCCTGTCGAAGCTGGCCCGCCTCGTGGACGTGTTCGCCCGCCGCCCCCAGGTTCAGGAGCGCCTGACCACGCAGATCGCGGACTCCCTGATGGAGATCCTGGACCCGCGCGGGGTCATCGTGGTCATCGAGTGCGAGCACATGTGCATGACCATGCGCGGGGTCCGCAAGCCCGGCGCGAAGACCATCACCTCGGCCGTCCGCGGCCAGCTCCGCGACCCCGCCACCCGCAACGAGGCCATGTCCCTGATCATGGCCCGCTGAGCCGGACCCGGTCGGCCCCGGCCCGGGGCCGACCGACAGGCCCAGGCCCAGGCCTAAGCCTTGGCCGGGGCCTTGCCCGGGTCCTCGTCCTCCGGGAGTTTCAGGACGTGCTCCAGGAAGAGGGCCGCGGCGATGACCGCCGCGCCCGCCAGGACCGAGAAGCCGGCGTACCAGGCCTGGTCGCGGCGGGCGGGGACTTCCAGGGCGTCGGTCAGCAGGAAGACGCCCACACCGCCGTACATGCCCGCCACCAGCGCCGCCACCAGCGCGCTGGCCTGCCCGAACACCACCGCGCGGGCCGCCATCAGCGGCTCCACGCCCTTGGCGCCCGGGCGGCGCTCGCGCTGGGCCTTGAGGCGGGCGCGCATGGACAGGGCCGTGGCCAGCAGCACCGCCGCGATGATGCCCAGGACGATCGGCGCGGCCAGCGGAACGCCCGGCAGCGTGCCGTACGCGTTCCACAGCCGGGCACCGGCCCAGGACAGGACCCCGGCGACCACGAAGATGCCCGCCAGGACCCCCGGCCTCAGTTGCTTCACTTTGCCCGTTCCCCACTTTCAGCGAGTAGCCGTGAACAGGCTACTAACGACTACTCGGGGAGGTGGAGTTCCAGGTCGGGGCGCGGCTCCACGCCGACCAGGCCGATTTCGGCCAGCAGCGCGGTGACCGGGCCGCGGCCCGGGATCTGGGCCTCCGGGTCGATGTCGTGCCAGGGGGCCAGCACGAAGGCGCGCTGGTGGGCGCGCGGGTGCGGGAGGGTGAGGACCGGGTCGTCGGAGACCCGGTCGGCGTACGCGACGATGTCCACGTCGATCGTGCGCGGGCCCCAGCGCTCCTCGCGGACGCGGTCGAAGGCCTCCTCGACGGCGTGCGCGCGCTCCAGGAGCGAGGACGGCGGCAGGGTGGTCTTCACGGCGACGACCGCGTTGAGGTACGAGGGCTGCGAGCCGGGCTCGACGCCCCACGGCTCGGTCTCGTAGACGGGGGAGACGGCCTTGACCCGCATGCCGGGCGTGTCTCCGAGGGCGTCGATGGCGCCCTGGAGGGTCTCCAGCCGGTTGCCCAGGTTCGCGCCGAGCGCGATGACGGCCCATTTGGGGTTGGACAGGGTGACGTCCGCCGCGTCGACCGTCTCCACGACGGAGGCGGGTACCGGCTGGACGGTGGGGTCGCTCGGGGCGTTCAGTCCGTTGTTCATGCGCGGCTCCGGGTGATCGTGATGGTCACGTCGTCGAAGGGGACGGTGATGGGCGCGTCCGGCTTGTGGACGACGACCTCCACCTGCGCCACCGCTTCGTGCTTGAGGCACTGCTGGGCGATTCGCTCGGCCAGGGTTTCGATCAGGTCGACGGGCTCACCCTGGACGACGTCGACGACCTCTTCGGCTACTACCCCGTAATGCACGGTCTTTGCCAGGTCGTCCCCGGCCGCGGCGGGACGGGTGTCGAGATGCAGCACGAGGTCGACGATGAAGGTCTGGCCCTCCTCGCGTTCCCGGGGGAAGACGCCGTGGTGCCCGCGAGCCTTGAGGCCGCGCAGCGCGACACGATCCACGCGAATCACTCCTGCTTTCGTAGGTGCTTCCGGTCCCGGGGCTCCCCGGGGCCATGGCTGCGCCGAGTGCGGTCGGCGTCGTCCGTCTTCGAATTTACCTGCGAAATAGTCCGGGCCCTGCCGGAGGGGTCAGGAGGCGTCCTCCTCCTCGTCGTCGTCGGACTCCGTGAGCACGGGAGAACCGTGGTGGGACCAGAGTCGCCAGCCCTCGGATGTGCGTCGGAACACATTCGTCGCGACGACCAGCTGACCGACGAGCGGGCCGAGTTCCCCGCCGTCCTCGGCGGGGCCGCCGCTGAGGATGTTCTCCGTACACGTCACCAGGGCGGTATCGCCTATTACGGCCACTTTGGTGTCGGTGAGGAAGAACTGGATGTAGTCGGTGTGCGACATGATCAGCGCGTACGAGCGCAGGACCTCGCCGCGGCCCGAGAGCACCGGCCAGCCGGGGTGGACGCAGGAGATCTCGTCCTCCAGCCAGAGCGCCGACAGTGAGTCGAAGTCCCCCCGCTCCATTGCCTCGTAGAAGGCCGTGTTGACCTCTTCGACCGCCTCGATGTCGGTTCTGCTCACGGTGCTCCTTGTCGGTGGGTACGGATCAGAGTGCGCCTTCCACGGCACGGGCCACCCGAACCGCGTCCGCGGTCGCCCGTACCTCGTGCACCCGTACGGCCCAGGCGCCCTGGTGGGCGGCGATCGCGGAGACGGCCGCCGTGGCGGCGTCCCGTTCGCGGGCGGGGGGCGGGGCGGAGTCGGTCCCGCCGGCCAGGACCCGGCCGAGGAAACGCTTCCTCGACGCGGCGACCAGCAGCGGGAAGCCCAGCGCGCGCAGCTCGGGGAGGTGGGCGACGAGGGCCAGGTCGTGCTCGGCGTTCTTGGCGAAGCCGAGGCCGGGGTCGACGAGGAGCCGCTCGGGGGCGATCCCGCCGGCCACGACCGCGTCGATCCGGGTCCGCAGCTCGGCGGTGACCTCGGCGACCACGTCGTCGTAGACGGCGAGGCTGTTCATGTCGGCGCTGAAGCCGCGCCAGTGCATCACGACGAAGGGCACCTCGGCGGCGGCGACGGCCGGGATCATCCCGGGGTCGGCCAGGCCGCCGCTGACGTCGTTGACCAGGGCCGCGCCGGCCTCGACGGCCCGGGCGGCGACGGCCGCGCGCATGGTGTCGACGGAGACGGGGACACCTTCGGAGGCGAGGCCCCGGACCACGGGGACGACCCGGCGCAGCTCCTCCTCCTCGTCGACGCGGGAGGCGCCGGGGCGGGTGGACTCGCCGCCGACGTCCACGAGGTCGGCGCCGTGTTCGAAGAGGTCGAGGCCGCGCTTGACCGCGGCGGTGGTGTCGAACCAGCGACCGCCGTCGGAGAAGGAGTCGGGGGTGACGTTGACGACGCCCATGACCGCGCAGCGGTCCCAGTCCGGCAGACCTGCGACCCGGCCCCTGCCGGTGGCTCCGCGCTTCGTGTTCATAGGTCCAAGGGTAGGGCTGACCTGGATACGACAGGGCCCCGGCGCCCTTGCCCTGGCCGGGCGGTACGAGGGCGCCGGGGACCGGTCCGGCGTGCGGGGCTGCGGCGGGGCTCCCCGGCTCCTGCCGGGTTCTGCGTCCGTACCGGCCCGCGGCCCGGGGCCGAGCCGGGGCCGCGGGCCGGTACGCGCGTCCGGTACGGGCTACGCGGCCTGGACCTCGCGCTCCGGCTGCTTGGGCACGGTCGTCATGTGGTTGTGCGTGCAGGTGCGCACCGGCTTGGGACGGCGGCGGCTGGCGAAGAGCCGGGGCAGGGCCACGGTGACGAAGCCCTCGGCCTGCATCACGGCGAAGCCGATGCGGGGCAGGTCGCGGCTGTTGCGGTAGACCATGAAGCGCGGCTCCCAGCGGGGGCGGAACTTCTCGTTGAACTTGTAGAGCGACTCGATCTGGAACCAGCGGGAGAGGAAGACCAGCAGGCCGCGCCACATCCGCAGGACCGGGCCGGCGCCGATCTTCTCGCCGCGGGCGAGGGCCGCGCGGAACATCGCGAAGTTCAGCGAGACCTTCTCGATCTTCAGGTCGGGGGCGGCCTGGAGGGAGGCGACGATCAGCAGCTCGTTCATGCCCGGGTCGGCGGCGCGGTCGCGGCGCATCAGCTCCAGCGACATGCCGTCCTTGCCCCACGGGACGAAGTGCAGGACGGCCTTCAGGTCGCCGAACGGGCTGGTGTCGCCCTCCTCCACGCGGTGCGCGGTGGCGATGAAGCAGTCGCCGTCGCCCTCCTCGCCGACCCGGCCCAGGGCCATCGAGAAGCCGCGCTCGGTGTCGGTGCCGCGCCAGGCCTCGGCCGCGCCGCGGACGCGTTCCAGCTCCTCGTCGGTCAGCTCGCTGACCCGGCGGACCTGGGTGGTGTAGCCGTTGCGCTCGATGCGCTTCACCATCTGGCGGACATTGCGCATGGGACGGCCGGCGAGGGAGAAGTCTTTGACATCGACAATCGCCTCGTCACCCAGCTCCAGGGCGTCCAGACCGGTCTCGCGGGTCCAGACCTCGCCGCCGGTCTCGCTGCAGCCCACGACGGCCGGGGTCCAGGAGTGGGCCTTGGCCTCCTCCATGAACCGCTCGATCGCGCCGGGCCAGGCCTCGACGTCGCCGATCGGGTCGCCGGAGGCGAGCATCACGCCGGAGACGACGCGGTAGGTGACGGCGGCCTTGCCGCTGGGGGAGAAGACGACGGCCTTGTCGCGGCGCAGGGCGAAGTGGCCGAGCGAGTCGCGGCCGCCGTGCTTGGCGAGCAGCTCGCGCAGCTTGCCCTCGTCGTCGGCGGTGAGCCGGGCGGCGGGGTGCTCGGGGCGGAAGGCCAGGTAGATGGTGGTGAGGGCGGTCAGCATGCCGAGGGCGCCGAGGGAGTATCCGACGGTCCAGGACACCTGGCCCGCGTAGTCGACGGGGCCCTCGAAGCCGAAGAGGCCGTAGACGACGTGCGTGATCTGCTCGTACAGGCTCGGGTTGCCGACGACCCGGTTCGGGTGGACGTTCACGATGAGCAGGCCGAGCCCGATGGAGCCGGCGCTCATCAGGACGAAGTTGGCGAGGGCCTTCCACCGGCTGCGCGGGTCGGGCAGCGCCTTGAACTCACCCTGGTGGCGCAGCAGCAGCGCGAAGAGCAGCGCCGCGATGATCACGCCCGGGATCGAGTGCCGGTAGAGGAACTGCGCCGCGGCGCCGGCCGGCAGCAGCACGACCGCCGCCCGCCAGGCCCGGCGCTTGCGGCGCTTGAGGCCGTGCGCGAGCAGCAGGAGCAGTACGCCCGCGCTGATGGCGAGGGCGGCTGCGAAGGGGCCGAACACCGGCAGCACCTCGGCGAGCGCGTGGATCCGGCTGTGCCGGAAACGCGGGAACACCCCTGCCGCGATGTCCAGAAGGCCGACGATCATGACGGCCGTACCTACCAGGCCGGGCACCGACTCCGGCTGTGGACCTCGGAGGATTCGGCGGACCCTGCTCGGAACCTGTCCCGACTTATCGCCATCTATCCTGCTAGACATCGCTTCCCGTTGCTCCGCGAGAGATCATGTGGCCGAAGGCCGCGACAGCCTCCGGTGTGTGGTGCGTCCCTTAGGACGACATCGACGAGGAGCGGGTTCACTCTTTCGTCGGAAAAAAACAGTCCTGCCACCAGAAAGTCGACTGACTGCTCATGGGTCTCACCAGTAATACGGTTCTGGCGCTGGCCATCCTCGCCGGTGTGCTGCTCTTCGCGGCCACGGTGTGGTTCTGGCCGAAGCTCTCGGGCCGCACCTGGCGCGCGTTCGCCGGCCGCATCGGGCTGCTGCTGGCGACCCAGCTGGCGCTGTTCTCGGCCGTGGGGCTGGCGGCTAACAAGTCGTTCCTCTTCTACGGTTCCTGGGCCGACCTGTTCGGTCAGGAGACGTCCATGGGCAAGGTCGTCGACCACTCGATGAGCAGCAAGGACATCAAGGTCGTCGACAAGCAGAAGCTGGACGTCCCCGGTGGTGCCAAGCCCCAGGTGGGCGGTCAGATCCTGAAGGTTGCCATATCCGGGCAGAAGTCGAAGATAACGAGCCCCGGCTACGTGTGGCTCCCGCCGGAGTACTTCCAGCCCCAGCACAAGGACGAGAACTTTCCGGCGTCCGTCGTCCTGACGGGCTACCCGGGCACCGCCGAGAACCTGATCAAAGGGCTCGACTACCCGATGAAGGCCTTCAGCCTCTCCAAGTCGGGCAAGATGAAGCCGATGATCCTGGTCATGCTGCGCCCGACGGTGGCGCCGCCGCGGGACACCGAGTGCGTCGACATCCCCGGCGGCCCGCAGACCGAGACCTTCTTCGGGGTGGACCTCCCGCAGGCCATCCAGGACACCTTCCGGGTCGGCAAGAAGCCCGAGAACATGGGCTTCATCGGCAACTCCACGGGCGGCTACTGCGCCCTGAAGATCGCCGCGCACTACCCGCAGACCTTCGGTGCCGCCGCGGGTCTGTCCGCGTACTACGACGCCCCGGACGACCCGACGACCGGTGACCTGTTCCACGGCGACGAGAAGCTGAAGAAGCGTGCGGACATCCTGCACGTGATGGAGAAGAAGAAGCCGGCCGGTACGTCCTTCCTCGTCACCAGCAGCGAGAAGGGCGAGCCGAACCTGGCGGACACCCGGAAGTTCATCAAGAAGGTGCAGGGCCCGGACCGGGTCTCCTCCATCATCCTCGACAGCGGTGGCCACAACTTCAACACCTGGCGACGTGAGATCCCGCCGATGCTGATGTGGATGAGCAACCGCATCCAGGCCTGAACCGCCGCGTGCCGGCCCCCGGCACCCCGACCGCCCGACACCCGTGACCGGCCTGCGCAGGCCGGTCACAGCTGTTTCCGGGGCCGCCCGGCGCCCTTCGGAGTCCTTGCGGAGTCAGGCCTCCTGCAGCTGGGCCCGGCGCAGTGCCCGGTGGACGCCCTCCGGCGTCAGTACGCCGACCAGCGCGCCGGATTCGGGGTCCGTGACCCCGATCCGCCCCGAGTCCTCCTGCAGCAGGGCGGCGAGCGCCTCGCGCAGGGTCGAGCCCAATTCCACCGAGGCCGCCGGGTCCTCCCCCTGCGCCTCGGCCAGGTCGGCCGCCTCGACCGCGGTGACGGCGAGCCGCTTGAGCCCCCGGTCGGCGCCGACGAAGGAGGCCACGTACGCGGTGGCGGGCGCCCCGAGCACGGCCGCCGGGCGGGCGAACTGCTCGATGGTGCCGGTGCCGTAGACCGCGATGCGGTCGCCGAGCCGGATCGCCTCCTCCAGGTCGTGGGTGACCAGCAGGATCGTCTTGCGCACCGTCTTCTGCAGGGTCAGGAACTCGTTCTGCAGCCGCTCGCGCACCACCGGGTCCACCGCGCCGAACGGCTCGTCCATCAGCAGCACCGGCGGATCGGCGGCGAGCGCGCGGGCCACGCCGACGCGCTGGCGCTGCCCGCCGGACAGCTGCTCCGGGTACCGGCCGCCGTACACGGCCGGGTCCAGGCCCACCAGTTCCAGCAGTTCGGCCGCCCGGGCGCGGGCGCGGGCCTTCGGGGTGCCGATCAGCTGCGGCACGGTCGCCGTGTTCTCCAGCACCGTCTTGTGCGGGAAGAGCCCGACCTGCTGGATGACGTACCCGATCCGGCGGCGCAGCTCGACCGGATCGGCGGCCGCGATGTCCTCGCCGTTCAGCAGGATCCGGCCGGAGGTCGGGTCGATCAGCCGGTTGACCATCTTCATCGTGGTCGTCTTGCCGCAGCCGGACGGTCCCACGAGCGTGACCAGCTCACCCTCCGCCACCTCGAAGGACAGGTCCTCGACGGCTGTCGTCCCGTCGGGGTAGCGCTTGGTCACATGCTCGAATCGGATCACCGCCCCATCCTTCCGCACGCCCGCCGCTGATTTGTGAAGGGCGTGTTGCTCCCCTGCGAAGGATTCCGGCCATCGGGGGTGGTGGGGGTTAGGGTCGCTGTGGCGGGTGACCGTGAATACGTACGTTCGAATGACGGGCGGGGGTGAGGGGCATATGGCGGCACAGAACTGCCTGGTGGCGAACGACTGGATCTGCTGGGACTACGTCACCTCCCGCTCCCAGGAACTCACCGACGCCACCCTCGAACACATCTGGATCACGGGCGTGTCGGTCCTGATCGGCATCGCCGTGTCCGTGCCGCTCGCCCTGCTGGCGCGCCGCGGCCGCCACTGGGCGGCGCCGGTCCTGGGCCTGACCACCCTGCTCTACACGATCCCCTCGCTGGCCATGTTCTCCCTGCTGCTCCCGTTCTTCGGGCTCTCGGCGGCCCTGGTGGTGACCGGGCTGGTGCTGTATTCGCTGACGATCCTGGTCCGCAACGTCCTGGCCGGCCTGGAGGCCGTCCCCGGGGACGTACGGGAGGCCGCGCGCGGCATGGGGTACGGCCCGGGGCGTCTGCTGTGGCAGGTCGAACTGCCGCTCGCGCTGCCCGCGCTGCTCGCCGGTGTCCGGATCGCGACCGTCTCGACGGTCGCGCTGACCACGGTCGGCTCCATCGTCGGCAAGGGCGGCCTCGGCAATCTCATCGCCCCGGCCGTCAACAGCTCCTTCAGGGCCCAGGTGCTCACCGCCTCCGTGCTGTGCGTGCTGCTCGCGCTCGTGGCCGACCTGCTGCTGCTCGGCCTGCAGCGGCTGCTCACCCCGTGGACCCGGGCCGGCGCCCGGCCCGCGGCTCCGGCGAAGGGGGCCTGAGGCCGTGGGCGCGCTGACAGGGGCCTGGGACTGGCTGGCGAACGGCGCCAACTGGTCGGGGGGGAGCGGTGTCTGGCACCGGCTCGGCGAGCACGTCTACGTCAGCGCGGTCGCGCTCGCGATCGCCTGCGCGGTGGCACTGCCGATCGGCTTGTACCTGGGCCACCTCGGCAGGGGCGGCACCCTCGCGATCAACATCTCCAACATCGGCCGGGCCGTCCCCGTCTTCGCGGTGCTGGCGCTGTTCATGGTCTCCCCGCTGCGCAACGCCGGCTACCTGCCGACCATCGTCGCGCTCGTGCTCTTCGCCGTCCCGCCGCTGCTGACCAACGCGTACGTCGGCATGCGCGAGGTGGACCGCTCGGTCGTGGAGGCCGCCCGCGGCATGGGCATGTCCGGGACCCAGCTCTTCCTGCGCGTCGAACTGCCGCTCGCCCGCGCCATGGTGATGACCGGGCTGCGCTCGGGCGCCGTACAGGTCGTCGCCACCGCCACGATCGCCGCCATGGTCGGCCAGGGCGGCCTCGGCCGGATCATCACCGCCGGCTTCAACACGTACAACACCCCGCAGGTCGTCGCGGGCGCCCTGCTGGTGGCCGCACTCGCCCTGCTGGTGGAGGGCGCGCTGGTGGCGGCGGACCGGCTGCTGCTGCCGCGGGCCGCGGCGTCCCGCTGATTCCTGTCCATCGCCTCGAACGGAGTACCTCCATGACCAAGACCACGCGCGTCCTCGGCGCGTCCCTGGGCGCCCTGGCCCTGACGGTGTCGCTGGCCGCGTGCGGCGGCGACAGCCTGGAGAAGAGCAAGGACGGCGGGTCGGCCGCCGACTCCTCATCGGGTACGGGCGGCGGCAAGGGCGCCCTGGTGATCGGCGCGGCCGGGTTCACCGAGTCGAACGTGCTGGCCGAGCTGTACGCGCAGGTCCTGCGGGACGCGGGCTACAGCACGTCGGTCAAGACGGTCAACAACCGCGAGCTGTACGAGCCCTCGCTGGAGAAGGGCGAGATCGACGTCGTCCCGGAGTACGCGGCCACGCTCGCGGAGTTCCTCAACGCCAAGGTCAACGGCCCGAAGGCGCCCGAGGAGAAGCCGGTCGCCTCCAGCGACGTCGCGGCGACGGTGGCGGGCCTGGACAAGCTCGCCGCCCCGCTCGGTCTGAAGGCGCTGCCCGCCGGTGCGGCGGTCGACCAGAACGCATTCGCCGTGACCAAGGAATTCGCCGAGAAGAACAACCTGAAGACACTTTCCGATCTCGGCAGGTCCGGACTCAAGGTCAGGATCGCGGCGGGTGACGAATGCAGCGTCCGGCCCTTCTGCGCACCGGGGTTGACCAAGACGTACGGAATTCAAGTTTCCGGTATCGATCCGAAGGGCGTCGGCACTCCGCAGGCCAAGCAGGCGGTCAAGGACGGCGCCGACCAGCTCGTGCTCACCACGACCACCGACGCCACCCTCGACAGCTTCGGCCTGGTCCTGCTGGACGACGACAAGAAGCTCCAGAACGCCGACAACGTCCTGCCGGTGGTCAATGCCAAGGACGCCGGAACCCCGGAGGTCGCCGCCGCGCTCGACAAGCTGACCAAGGCACTCACGACGGCCGATCTGGTCGACCTGAACCGCAAGGTGGACGCCGAGCGCGCCAAGCCGGCCGACGTCGCGAAGGCCTATCTGGAGTCCAAGGGCCTGCTGAAGAAGTAGCGCCCACGGGGTTCATGGAGAAAAGTCGCTTAACTGCCAGGGAAGAGTTTGCCGGGCGGGTATCCCACTGGACCTCCATGCCCTGTAAATTTCGGGCCATGCCCCGTGGACGCCACCGCAATCCCGAACCCCTGCACCGGCTGCTCACGCCGACGACCGTGGCCGGTGTTTCCGTCGTCGGAGCCGGCGCGGCCTGGCTGCTGGCGGAACCGATGGCGCTCCGGCTCCTCGTGGCCGTCACGGCGGCCGCCGGGGTCGCCGGCGCCGTCGTCATGCGTGCCTGGGACCGCTCGGCCGGCCGCCGCGTCGCCGAGCTCGCGCGCGAGCGGGTCAAGGACGAGTGGAAGACCGACGAGCGGATAGCCGAGCTCGAATCCGACCTCGAAGAGGCCCGGATGCTGCGGGCCCGGCTCGACGCCAAGCTGCGCGCCAAGCGGGTCGAACTGGCCGGCCTGCGCGGCGAACACGCGGCGCTGCTGCGGCGGTACGCGACCGCCGAGACCGAGCGCGCCAGCGCCCTGGAGGGCCGCCGGCTGCTGGCCATCGAGGCCGCCGCGGCGCCGGCCGCCGCGCCGAAGGAACTTCCGGCCGTCACCGAGGAGCGCACCTCGGCGGGCGCGCCCACCGCGGTCGGCTACGCCCGGGCCCACTCGGCCCTGGAGGCACTGGCCGCCCGCAGGCGCCAGGCACGGGCGCTGCCCGCGGGGCCCGCGGCCCCGGAGCCCGATCCCGGCCCCGGCCGCGGCGACGTTCCCGCCCCCGCCGCCGCGCCTTCGGTGCCCGCGGTCCGTCCGGCGGCCACGGTGGCCCCGTACGCGGCCCAGCGGCGCACGGCCTCCCGTGTCGAGGGCGGCTTCGACTTCTTCGGGACCAAGAACGCCGCGCAGGCCCGGGCGGCGATCGAGGCGGTCCAGAACGAGGACCTGGCCGACGTGGTCGGCGCGGAGGCCCTCGCGGTGCACAAGGCCGAGTCCGCCGGGGCCGTGTCCGGACCGGAGTTCAAGCCGGCCACCGACGAGACCCGCGCGGTGGGCCAGGTCATCGACCTGACGGCCCACGACGAGACCGAGCCGATCGACGTGGTCCGGCTCCGCACCGCCATCTCCTAGAAGCGGTCAGTCCTGGTACGAGTCCCGGTACGAGGCCACGAGCCGGGCCAGGTGCCGGCCCGCCACCAGGAGCGGGGTACGGCTCATGGTGACCTGTGAGGTCGTCTCGGCGCCCTCGAGCGTGTTGATCACGGTGATCGCCAGATCGCGGGCGTCCGCCTCCGGGTAGCCCGAGGCCAGGAGCTTCGCGGCCACCAGGTGCTGCCAGTCGGCGAAGGCCCGGGCGCAGGCCGCCTGGAGCTCCGGCAGCCGGCCGACCGTCTCCAGGGCCGTGGCCGTCACCGGACAGCCGTCCCGCCAGTCGGAGGCCTCCAGCGCCTCCGCGAGCAGACCGGCCACGCCCTCGACCGCCTCGGCGGGGTCGGTGCGTGCGGCGAGCCCGGCGCGGAGCAGCTCCGCGAACTCCTCGCCGCCGAAGTGGATCGCGGCCACCGCGAGTTCCTGCTTGCCGCCCGGGAAGAAGTGGTACAGCGAGCCGAGGGTGGCCTCGGCCTCGCGGACGAGCTGCTTGACCGGGGTGTTCTCGTATCCGCCGTGCTGCATGAGGCGGGATGCGGTGCGCACCAGCCGGTCGCGCGTTCCGGGTGCTGTGGTCGTCGCCGTTGTTGCCATGGGCGTGATCCTACCGCCGAATCTAGATAGAGCGTTCGTTCTAGTCCCGTGCTACGGTCGCCTCGAGCGCTAGATAGAGCGTTCGTTCTAGACCATCTGCTGGGGGAGAGCTCCGTCATGAACCAGATCCGTACCACCCGGGCCCAGGGCGCCGAGGTCACCGTCGTGGGGCTCGGCCCGATGGGCCGCGCCATGGCCGCCGCCTATCTCGACGCCGGCTACGAGGTCACCGTGTGGAACCGCAGCGCGGGCAAGGACGAAGAGCTCGTCGCCCGCGGGGCCCGCCGCGCCGCCGGCATCGCCGAGGCCGTCGCCGCGAGCCCGCTGACCGTGCTCAGCCTCATCGACGTCGACGCCATGTACGGCACGCTCGGCGACACCGACCTCGGCGGCCGCGTGCTGGTCAACCTGTCCTCCGACGTCCCGGACAAGGCCCGCGCCGCAGCCCGCTGGGCCGAGGCGCGCGGGGCCGCGTACCTCACCGGCGGGGTCAACGTGCCGCCCACCGGCATCGGGCAGGAGGGGTCCTCGGTCTTCATCAGCGGCCCGCCGGAGGTCTACGAGGAGCACCGGGCGGCGCTCGACCTGCTCGCCGCCACCGACTACCGCGGCGCCGACCCCGGCCACGCGCAGCTCTACTACCAGCTCAACATGATCCTTTTCTGGACCGCCTACACCGGCTGGTACCAGGCCGTCGCCGTGGCCCGCGCCAACGGGCTCACGGCGGCCGACATCCTCCCGTACGCCGGCTACACGGCCGACACCATGCGCGGCTTCTACGCCGCGGGCACCCCGCTCGTCGACGCCGACGAGCACGGCGGCGAGCACCAGCGCCTCGCGATGTGCGCCGCGAGCGTCGAGCACATCCTGCACACGGCCGCGGACTCCGGGGTGGACACCGCCATCCTGGCCGCGCACGCCGAGCTCTACCGGCGCGGCGTGGAGGCGGGCTTCGGCGCGGACAGCAGCTCACGCCTGATCGGCCTGCTGGGCGGCAAGGCGTAGGCCGTCTCTTCCGGATCCTCAGAACAGCGGGAGCTGTCCGGGGTGTTCGGACAGTGCGAAGCCGTCCAGGGTCGGCGCGGAGGCGCCGAGCACCACCCGGGCCCGGGATCCGGGGCAGGACACCAGGTCGCCGCGGCCCCGCCCGGAGGGCGGGTCGTGGCGGGCGATCCGTCCGGCGGTGACGGCGCAGTCGCGGCCGCAGGAGGGGCAGGCCCGGCGGGGAGAGTGGGACATGGCGCCCAGTCTGCCCTGCCGCACCGACATCAGTTCTGCTGGGAGGCGAGCCACGCCTCGTGCGCCCGCTCGATCCGGGCCCACAGCGCCGCCCGGTCCGCCGCAGTCAGGTCGTCGAGCTCGCGCCCGAAGACCGTGGACATGGTCTCGAAGAGCTCCTCCGGACCGGCCAGTTCGCGCTTGCCGCGGCCGCCCTGCGGGTCGAGGGTCAGCAGCACCCTGCCGTGGAGCCGGTTCATGACCTCGCCGTTGCGCCGCAGCATGAAGAAGGACCCCAGGAAGGGGGAGTCCTCGGCGGTGGACAGCCGCAGGTGCTCGGCCTCGAAGTCGGCCATGGTCGCCGGGGCCGAGCGGAAGTTCATCGCGGGGAAGGGCGAGCTCTCGTTGAGGAAGGTCCAGCCCGCGTCGGGCCCGTCCGCGCTGCCCAGCGGCCGCAGGCCGTAGCGGAAGCCCAGCTCGTACGAGCCCTCGCGCAGCGGCAGCGGCTCGGGCGGGCCGTCGCCGAGGCCGACGTCCACGAAGTAGGCCTCCCCGTCGATCCGTACGGTCAGGGTGAGGTGGTCCCCGCTCACTTCTCCGGACTCGCGATCGGCCGTCATGCCCCCGACGTGGCGGGTCACGTCGTAGCCGAGGTGCTCCAGCAGCGCCGCGAAGGCGCCGTTGAGGTGGAAGCAGTAGCCACCGCGCCCGGCGGCGACGCGGTTCATGGACAGCTCGGGGTCGATGCCCGGCGGCCGGCCCAGCTGGATCTCGGTGTTCTCGAAGGGGACCCGCTCCAGATGGGCCCGCGTGAGCGCGAACAGCCCGTCGACGGAGGGGGATCCGGGCTCGGTGATGCCGATCCGCTCCAGGTACGCGGCGTATATGCCAGAGATGATCATGGGATCACCCTAGATCGGCCGTCTCCGGCCGACAGGTCATTTGTCGATGTCGCCGACGACGAAGAAGAGCGAGCCCAGGATCGCCACCATGTCGGCGACCAACTGCCCCGGCAGCAGCACGGCCAGCGCCTGGATGTTGTTGTACGAGGCGCTGCGCAGCTTCAGCCGGTACGGGGTCTTCTCCCCCTTGGAGACGAGGTAGTAGCCGTTGATGCCGAGCGGGTTCTCGGTCCAGGCGTACGTGTGCCCCTCGGGCGCCTTCAGGACCTTGGGCAGCCGCTGGTTGATCGGCCCCGGCGGGAGGCCGTCCATCCGGTCCAGGCAGGCCACGGCCAGGTCGAGCGCGTTGTGGGTCTGGTCCAGCAGGCACTCGAAGCGGGCCAGGCAGTCGCCCTCGGTGCGGGTGATCACCTTCAGGACGTCCTGGAGCTCGCCGTACGCCAGGTACGGCTCGTCGCGGCGCAGGTCGAAGTCGACGCCGGAGGCGCGGGCGATCGGGCCGGAGACCCCGTACGCGTGCACCGCCTCGGCGGACAGGACGCCGACCCCGCGGGTGCGGGCGCGGAAGATCTCGTTCCCGTGCACCAGCTTGTCGTAGACGTCCATGCGGGCCCGGACGTCGGCGATCGCGGCGCGGGCCCGGCCGAGCCAGCCGGCCGGGAGGTCCTCCTTGAGCCCGCCCACGCGGTTGAACATGTAGTGCATCCGGCCGCCGGAGATCTCCTCCATGACGGCCTGGAGCTCCTCGCGTTCCCGGAACGCGTGGAAGATCGGGGTGATGCCGCCCAGTTCGAGGGGGTACGAGCCGAGGAACATCAGGTGGTTCAGCACCCGGTTCAGCTCGGCCAGCAGCGTCCGCATCCACACGGCCCGCTCGGGGACCTCCATGCCGAGCATCCGCTCGACGGCCATGACCACGCCCAGCTCGTTCGAGAACGCGGACAGCCAGTCGTGGCGGTTCGCGAGCATCACGATCTGCCGGTAGTCGCGGGCCTCGAAGAGTTTCTCCGCACCGCGGTGCATGTAGCCGACCACCGGTTCGGCACTGACGATCCGCTCGCCGTCCAGGACGAGGCGCAGGCGCAGCACGCCGTGCGTGGAAGGGTGCTGGGGGCCGATGTTGAGCACCATGTCGGTGCTCTCCGCCGCTCCGCCGATACCGACCGTGGTCTCCGTCATGCGGGCATTGTCTCAGCCCTAGGGTGGACGCATGGATACGGGGACGATGGGTGAGACGGACGGACCCGCGTGGGTCGGGCTGCCGGGCGGGCTGCTCACCCTGCGGCGGACGCTGCTGCTGATATGGACGGTGCTGCCGGCCGTCGTGACCGCCGTCGTCCTCGGGCTGACGTTCGGGCCCGCGTGGGCGGCCCTCGGGGCGTGCTGGCTGGTGGTCCTGGCCTGGGGCTGGGTGCTCCTCGGCCGGAACTGGCGGTCCTGGCGCTACGCCGAGCGCGCGGACGACCTGCTGATCAGCCGGGGCGTGCTGTGGCGGGAGGAGACCGTGGTGCCGTACGGGCGGATGCAACTGGTCGAGGTCACCTCCGGCCCGCTGGAGCGCCGCTTCGGCCTGGCCTCCGTACAGCTGCACACGGCCGCGGCCGCCACCGACGCCAAGATCCCCGGGCTGGCGCCGGCCGAGGCGGAGCGGCTGCGCGACCGGCTCACCGCCCTCGGCGAGGCAAGGTCGGCGGGCCTGTGAGCCCCGGTCCGCAGGGCTCGGACCCCTGCCCCGAGGCACGCGACGCACAGACCGCACCCGATCCGTCGGCGGCAGACGGCCCCGTGCGTGCGAAGCCCCTCGCCGGTGAAGCATCCGCCGGTGAGCCGTCCGCCGCGCAACCCGCACGCGCGCCCGGGCCCGTACCCGGGCAACCACCCACCGAGCTCGCCGCAGGCGGCCCGGTGGAACGCCGACTGCACCCCTTCACCCCGCTGCGCCGCGCCTGGGTGCCGATCGCCGCGACCGTCGGCGTGATCGCCCAGCAGGGCGACCAGGCCGGGAGATGGGTGGCCGGCCTGTCCGCCCTCCTGCGGGTGGCGGCGCTGGCGGGCCTGGTCCTGGTCTTCGGCGCCTACGGATTCCTGAGCTGGTGGTTCACCCACTACGCCATCACCGACACCGAACTGCGCATCCGCAGCGGGCTCTTCTTCCGCCGCACCGCGCACATCCGCCTCGACCGGCTCCAGGCCGTGGACGTCACCCGCCCCCTCCTGGCCCGGCTGACCGGCGTCGCCAGCCTGCGGCTCGACGTCATCGGCACCGAGGAGAAGGACCAGCTGGCCTTCCTCGGCGAGAAGGAGGCCGTCGCCCTGCGCGCCGAGCTCCTCGCCCGCGCGGCGGGCTTCGCCCCCGAGGAGGCCGTGAGCCTGGGCGAGGCCCCCGAACACGAACTGCTGCGCGTGACCCCGCGCGAGCTCGTCGTGTCGCTGCTGCTCAACCTGGGCGTCTGGGCCCTGCTGGTCCCCGGGCTGATCGTGCCGCCCCTCGTGTGGTGGCTCAGCTCCAGCCCGTGGGCGGCGCTCGTCGCCGTGCTCCCGATGCTCGGCGCGGTCTGGGCGGGCACCGCGGGCCGCTTCCTCACCGAGTACGACTGGCGGGTCGCCGAGTCGCCGGACGGGCTGCGCCTGGACCACGGACTGCTGGACCGGGCCCATGAGACCGTGCCGCCGGGTCGCGTGCAGAACGTACGGATCGTGGAGCCGCTGCTGTGGCGGCGGCGCGGCCTGGTCCGGGTGGAGCTGAAGGTCGCCGGCTCGAACAACACCGTCCTGGTCCCGGTGGCCTCGCGGGAGGCCGCCACCGCCGTCGTCGCCCGGGTGCTGCCCGGGGTGGACCTGGCGGCCCTGTCCTTCTCCGGCTCCCCGCGGACCGGGTCCCGCTGGGTGGTCCCGGTGTGGTGGAAGGGCTACGCCCTGGCGCTCTCCCCGGAGGTGTTCGCCGCCCGGCACGGCCGCCTGTGCCGGCGTACGGACATCGTCCCGCACGCCAAGGTGCAGAGCGTCCGCTTCACGCAGGGCCCGTGGTCCCGCGCCCGCGGCGTCGCCGACGTCCACGTGGACACCGGGGCGAACTGCACGGTCACTGCCCGGCTCCGCCCGGAGCCGGAGGCCGCGGCCCTGCTGCACGCCCAGGCCGCCCGCTCCCGCACCTCCCGCGCGTCGGCCCGCCCGGACCGCTGGATGACGGGGGCGGGCCCCGACGCCTGAACCGCGGCCCCGCCCCGTTCGGGCGTCAAGGAATTCTTGACAAAGTGATCACGTCAAGGTTTCCTTGACGTATGTTGATCTTGCGATCGAAGACCCCGCGCCGGGATCCCTTCCCCGCCACCGCGTCCATGGCCGCGGCGCTGCCGCTGGGCGTGGCCCTGCCGGCCGTGACCGTGATGTCCGGGGACCGGTTCGGAGCCACCGCCACCCTCCTCCTGGTCGTCATGGGCCTCGCCCTCATCGCCTGCACGGCCGCCCTGGCCGGCCGGTCGGCGGCCCGCGCCGAGCGGGCGCGCCGCGACGAGGCGGTGCTCGACGCCCTCGAACCCCTTGCCGGACTGCGCCGATGAGCGACGGACCGCTGCTCCACCCGGTGGAGATGGACCGGATCCGGGAGGGGATCGCCGCATCGGTCCTCGGCGCCCCCGAGGGGCTTGCGGACTCCCTCGAACACGACCCCGACGGCTACCTGCGCCTGGTGGACGCCTCGCGCGTCGGAGCCGAGGAGGCGAGCCGGCTGCTGCGCGAGGCCGTCCAGGGCGCCAGGGCCGCCGGACACAGCTGGGAAGCGGTCGGCCGCGTCCTGGGGGTGAGCCGCCAGGCCGCCCAGCAGCGCTTCGCGGGCAAGGCCGCGGGCGCGCACTCCTCGTCGCCCGCCGGGAGCCCGGACGGTCCCGAGCGGCGCATTCTCGGCGGACTGTCCGCCTTCAACGAGATGGCCGCCCTGGAGGAGGCCGGCCGCGACGGCTGGCACATGATCGGCTACGGCCCCTTCTTCCACGAGGTGGAGGCCTCCGGCCACCCCTGGGAGCACTGCCGCATCACGCTCCCCTCCGCCGCGCGGCACCGTCGGATGGAGTCCGACGGATGGATTCCGGTCGGTGCGGGGTGGTTCCCGTGGCGCTACTACAAGCGGCCGGTCGGCCCCGGCCGCTGACGGGGCGCCCGAGGCGCGAGGCATGCGCCCGAACACGGCGCCGGTGGCGGCCTCATGGGCCCGGGAGTACGCTTTTCTGGCGAAAGTCGGGGATGAAGAACCGGGCCCGGGCCCCCACCGGGGTGGCACACCTCGGGCCGCCCCTGATCACGATCAGCACGCAGGGTGACGTCGTGAAGGCCGTCGACAAGGCAATCGGAGCAGAAGCCCACTGGCTGATGGGCCGCGTCATGCCCCGCAGGTTCCTGGGCGAAGTCCGCAAGCACCTCCACCACGTGGCGCCCGATCGCGAGGACGATCTGATCGGCGCGATCCGCGCGCGGGCGAAGGAGATCGCCGACGCGGACCAGGACATGGCCACCGACGGACCGTCGGAGGGCGCGCTGCTGATCGGTGCGGTGGTGCTCGCCGCCTTCGAGACGCTGCTCCCCCTGTTCGACGGGGACCGCGGCCGTACGATCCGCTATCTCCAGCACGCGATGAGCCCGGTGCTGAGGCGCCCCTACGACATGACCTTCTCGACCCTCAACAAGAGGGACCACGCGCTCGACAAGATCGAGAAGACGTGCCGCGTGATGGTGAAGCTCTACCCCGCCCACTTCGAGTTCGATTTCCGGCGGCCGGAGCCGGGGCTCTTCGAGATGAACGTCAGACGCTGCTTCTGGCGCGACTTCTTCGCCCGTCACGACGCCACGCCCGTCACGACGGTGATGTGCGCGTTCGACGTGAACTTTATGAAGGCGATCGACCCCGCGGTCAGCGGACTGCGCGCCGAGCGCACCTCCCTGCTGTCGCTCGGTGACAGCAGGTGCCGCTTCGCCGTCCTGGAGACCGACGACCCCCTGGACGGTTACAGCGACGCGCTGGAGACGCGCTTCACCGACGGCGCCGACACCGCCGACGGCGCGGAGCGGGGCGGCTGACAGCCCCGCGCCGCCCGGCACCGCACCCGGCCGCGTTGTCGGGACACCCGAGTACGTCCAGTACACGGGCGCCCCTCCGCCTTGCCATCCACGGCACCGGACGCCGCGGGCTCGGCCGACAAGATCCGAAAGAGACGACCTAGCCGGCCCCGCCGCCGCCCGCGCGGACCAGGCCCGTCTCGTACGCCAGGACCACCACCTGGACGCGGTCGCGCAGCCCCAGCTTGGTCAGGATCCGGCCCACGTGGGTCTTCACCGTGGCCTCCGACAGGACCAGCCGGGCCGCGATCTCGCCGTTCGACAGGCCCTGGGCGACCAGCAGCATGACCTCGCGCTCGCGCTCCGTCAGCCGCTCGATCTCCTTGTTCTGCGGCTCCTGCGTGGTCGTCGGCAGCATCGGAGCGAAGCGGTCCAGCAGGCGCCGCGTCGTGGACGGGGCGACCACCGCGTCGCCGCTGTGCACGGAGCGGATGGCAGCCAGCAGCTCGCCCGGCGGGACGTCCTTCAGCATGAATCCGCTCGCGCCCGCCTTCAGGCCGGAGAAGGCGTACTCGTCCAGGTCGAAGGTGGTCAGGATGATCACCTTCGGGTGCTCCTCCGGCTCGCAGATCCGCCGCGTCGCCTCCACCCCGTCCAGCCGGGGCATGCGGACGTCCATCAGCACCACGTCCACCTTCGTGGCCCGCAGCACCTCCAGAGCCTCCAGGCCGTCGCCCGCCTCGGCGACCACCTCCATGTCCGGCTGGGCGGCGAGCACCATACGGAAACCGGTGCGCAGCAGCACCTGGTCGTCGACCAGCATCACGCGGATGGACATCAGTTACCTCGTCCTCGTCATTTCTTCTTCAGGGGCAGCAGTGCGCTGATCCGGAAGCCGCCACCGGGCCGCGGCCCCGCGTCCAGGGTTCCGCCGACCATACCGATCCGCTCGCGCATGCCGATCAGCCCGTGCCCGGCGCCGTCCGCGCCGCCGTCCTCGTACAACTCGTGGGCCGCGCCCCGGCCGTCGTCCTCGACCAGCAGGCCGAGCCCGTCGTCGAAGTAGACCAGCCGGACGCTGGCCTTCGCGTCGGGGCCGCCGTGCTTGCGGGTGTTGGTCAGCGCCTCCTGCACGATCCGGTACGCCGTCAGCTCGACCCCGCTGGGCAGCCGCCGCGGCGCACCCTCGACCTCGAAGTCCACCGCGAGCCCGGCCGTGCGCACCTGCTCGACCAGGACCTCGATCTGCTCGACGTCCGGCTGGGGCACGTAGTCCTCGGACTCCTGCGGCTCGCCGGTGCGCAGCACGCCCAGCAGCCTGCGCATCTCGGCCAGGGCCTGGCGCCCGGTGCCGGAGATGGTCTGGAGGGCCTCCTTGGCCTGTTCGGGGGCCGCGTCCATGACGTACGCCGCGCCGTCCGCCTGGACCACCATCACCGAGACGTTGTGCGCGACGACGTCGTGCAGCTCGCGGGCGATCCGGGCACGCTCGGCGGCCACGGCCACCTTGGCCTGGGCCTCGCGCTGGTTCTCCAGGCGCTGGTTCCGCTCGACGAGCTGGGCGTAGTAGGCCCGGCGGGTGCGCAGGGAGTCGCCCAGCACCCAGGCGAGGGCGAAGGGGACCATGGCGAACAGCGTGAAGAGGACGTTGTCCCGGAAGTCGCCCTTGTCCACCTGGAAGCGCAGGGCGTACAGCGGGGAGGCGAGGAAGCCGATGGCGAGCGCGGTACGGGACATCCGGCGCGAGACCTCGGCCGAGGCGGCGACCGTGTACAGGATGATCAGCATCGCGAGGTCGGCGTTGTTCACCTCGGCGTGGATGATCAGCTTGTAGACGCCGGTGCCGACGGCCAGCCAGAACATCGCCTGCGTCCACTTGCGGCGCAGGGCCACCACGAGGCTCATCGCGACCACCGCCGGGATGACGAGCAGCCGTGCGGTGGTGCTGCTGAAACTGTCGTCGGCGACCTGCAGCATCCCGATCCCGAAGAGGAAGACAGCCCAGAAGCTGTCGACACCCGTCGGGTGTCTGCGGAGGAAGTCGTAGAGGCGCTGCACGTAACCCAGAGTAGGGAACGCAGATAGGTGCTGGAGTCAACCAGAGGTGCGAACCTGGCACCGGGGGCGTACTCCCCAAGGTGGACGGAAGCTTAGCCTTTGTCCGGTGAGCTCTCAGGGTGAAGGTGTGACTCCGGTCCGGTGGCGCAGTGCGATGGAGGCCGCGCTGTACGGGCCCGGAGGCTTCTACGTGCGGCCGGGCGGGCCCGGACCCGCCGGGCACTTCCGCACCTCCGTGCACGCCTCGCCGCTGTACGCCGCCGCCGTGGCCCGGCTGCTGCGGTGGGTGGACGCCGAGCTCGGGCACCCGGCGGAGCTGGACCTGGTCGACGTCGGGGCCGGGCGGGGGGAGCTGCTGGCCGGGGTGCTCGCCGCGCTGGAGCCGGGGACGGCCGCGCGGGTGCGCCCGTACGCCGTGGAACGGGCGGAGCGGCCCGCCGGGCTCGACCCGCGGATCCGCTGGGTCGCGGCACCGCCCGAAGGGACGAGCGGGCTGCTCTTCGCCAACGAATGGCTGGACAACGTGCCGCTGGAGGTCGCCGAGGACGGGCACTACATGCTGGTCGCCCCGGACGGCACGGAGAGCGCGGGCGGCCCGCTGGACGCCGCGGACCGGGCCTGGCTGGAGCGGTGGTGGCCCGGCGGCGGCCGCGCCGAGATCGGCCGGGCCCGTGACGAGGCCTGGGCGGCCGCCGCCGGGACCCTGGAGCGGGGCCTGGCGGTGGCGGTGGACTACGCGCACACCCGGGGCGCACGGCCCCCGTACGGCACCCTGACGGGCTTTCGCGACGGCCGGGAGGTCCCGCCGGTGCCGGACGGCTCCTGCGACGTCACCGCCCACGTGGCGCTGGACTCCTGCGCGGGGCCGGGGGCGGTCCTGCTGACCCAGCGCGAGGCCCTGGCCGCGCTCGGCGTCTCGGGCGCCCGGCCCCCGCTGGCCCTGGCCTCCACGGACCCCGTCGCCTACGTACGGGCCCTGTCCTCGGCCGGCGAGGCGGCGGAGCTCACGGACCGCGCCGGGCTGGGCGCCTTCGGCTGGCTGGTCCAGCCGGCCGGCCTGCCGGCCCCGGCGTGGCCGGGCGCCGCGGGCCGGGCCTGAAGACCTAGACGAGTAAGTCCGAAGCTCGTCAGTGGTCGTAGGCGATGAGTGACCTGGTCAACGGTGTTCCGTTGGCCCGGTTGTGCCAGATTGCCGCGGTCAGGGCAAGGATCCGTTGCCCGACGCGGGCCAGGACTCCGGCTGGGGTCCTGGCTCCGTGGCGTTCGAGGTCGAGCTGGCCTTTGAGGGTGTCGTTGACCGACTCGATCAGTTGCCGGATCGGCTTGAGCAGGTGCTCGCCCGACCGTGGCCGGCGGTTGCGGTAGCTGGGCCGCAGCAGCGCCAAGCCGTAGCCGGCCATGAAGGTGTCGAGGTGCTTGGAGACGTAGCCCTTGTCGCCGATGACCGTCTGCCCTGGGTGGGCGGGCAGCAGGCCGGGGTCGCCCGTGAGCATGTCGGCCAGCACGTCGCGTTCGTCCACTTTCGGGTTGGCCAGGGCCCAGGCGACCGGCAGCCCGCCCGGTGTGCAGAGCAGGTGCAGACGTAGCCCCCAGAAGAACCGGGAGTGCGAGGGGCAGTAGGAATAGGCGGCCCAGCCGGCCAGGTCTGAGCGTTTGACCGTTGGGCGTGAGCGAGCGCATTCCACGGGGGTGGAGTCCACGATCCACACGTCGTCGTGCCACAGGTCGGTGTCCCGGGCCAGCGTGCGGATGAACCGGCTAATCAGCGTGTTCGCGGCCCGTAGCCGCTTGTTGTAGCCGGACTGCCCGGGCAGGTAGGGGAACTCGGCGGCCAGGTGGCAGCGGGCGAACCGCAGCCAGCGCGCCTCGGAGACGAAACCGAGCACGGCCTGCATCACCGCAAGCGTCAACAGTTCGGCATCCGTCAGCCTCGGTGGACGGCCCGACCGCCGCGTTCCTGCCAGAGAGTCATCGATCCTCACGTACAGTGCTGTCGCGAGGGTCTCCAGGTTTGTCGTCACAAACGAACCAACGAGACCCTCGTTTCATGCACTCGAAGACTTCGGACTTACTCGTCTAGGCCGTCTCTTTCGGATCTTGCCGGGCCCGCGGCGTCCGGCACCGCACCCGGCCGCGTTGTCGGGACACCCGAGTACGTCCAGTACACGGGCGCACCTCCGCCTTGCCGTGCACGGCACCGGACGCCGCGGGCTCGGCCGACAAGATCCGAAAGAGACGGCCTAGTGGGCCGGGTGCGGCCCGAGATGGGTCGTGTCGTCGAGGGCGGTGAGCACCCAGCGCCCGTTGCCGTAGCGGTCGCGGCGGTGCTCGAAGCGGGTGAGGCCGGTGTGGCGCGTGCCGAAGCCGACCTCGCCGCTCGCCCCGAAGGGGATCCGCAGGAGCAGGTGGCAGGCCGCGTGGACGGTCTCGCCGTGCGCGGTGAGCAGGACGTTCTGCCCCGGGTGCTGCCGCAGGAGTCCGGCCAGGTGCGCCGTGGCCCGGTCGAGATACGCGTGCCAGGTCTCCGCACCGGGAGCGTAAGGCCGGTCCGGGTGCGTGTGCGGGGCGCCCCGGAAGGCGTCCTCGACCTCCCGCCACGGCCGCCCGTCCGCCTCCCCGTGCCCGGGGCCTTCGAGGCCTTGATCGACGGTGAGGGGAAGGCCGAGTGCGGGAGCGAGGATGCCGCCCGTCTCCTGGACGCGGCGGCGTGGGCCGGCGTACAGGGCGTGGAAGGCAGGGCCGCCGTCCCGGTGCTCGGCGGTGAGCCGGGCGGCCAGGAGCGCAGCCTGGCCGCGCCCGACGTCGGTGAGACCGGTGCAGGTCCGGGGGCCGCCGACGCGGCCCTCGACGTTGCACCGGGCTTCCGCGTGGCGGGCCACGACCAGTCGTGCGGTCACGGTCATCGTGGTGCGGTCACAGGGCGCGGGCGAGCTTGTCCGCGGTGCGCAGGGTCAGCGCGGCCAAGGTGAGGGCGGGGTTGGCGGTGCTGCCGGTGGGGAAGACGGAGGAGCCGACGACCCACAGGTTGGCGTGCGCGTGGGAGAGGCCGTCGGCGTCGACCACGGAACTCGACCGGTCGGTGCCCATCCGGGTGGTGCCCATGTGGTGGCCCGCGCCGTTGAACTTCAGCGTCGGCTGCAGTGGTTCGACCGCACGGGCGCCCGCCGTGTCCTCCATGTGCTGCCAGATGCGGCGTGCCACCGAATGCCCGTAGGCCAGGGCCCGCTTGGAGTAGTCGTCGACCTTGAACGCGATCTTGGGGCGCGGGACGTCGAGCGCGTCGCGCTGGTCGGAGAGGGTGACCCGGTTGGCGGGGTCGGGGAGCTGTTCGGTGGAGTAGCCGATCCGCATCATGCGGGTGACACGGTCCGCGAGCTTGTCCCGCAGATCCTGGCCGTAGCGCTTGAGGCGCTGCCCGGCGGGGTCCCACATCAGTTTGTCCAGGGCGGCCGAGGGGGATTCGAACCGGCCCCAGCCGTCATTGCCGACCGTCATGCGGAAGGCGCCGGTGGTGCGGCGCCAGTCGCCGTCGCGGAAGGTCTCGATGCTCAGGGTCGACTGCGGTCCGCGGAAGGGGAAGACGGGTTTGCCGAAGAGTCCGACGACCTCTTCGGTGAGGTGGTCCATGAGGTTGCGGCCCACCTGGTCACTGCGGTTGTCGAGGCCGGAGATCAACCACAGCTTCGGGATCTCGATCGCGTTGAGGGCCAGGACGACGTGGTGGCCGTCGACCTGTTCCTCGGCCCGGTCGCTCGTGGTCCAGTCCCGCAGGACGACGGTCGGCGCGGCGTTGCCGGGGCGCGGGACGAGACGGGTCACGGTGCAGCCGGTGCGCACCTCGACGCCGAGGACGTCGCGGGCCCGGCGGACGTGGACGGAGGCGTCGTACTTGGCGCCGGAGGGGCAGACGGGGATGCAGCTGGCATTGCCCAGGCAGGGGCTGCGGCCCTGGTAGGTCCGGGAGTTGCGTGCCTGCGGGGTGGTCACCAGGGTGACGGGGGTGCCGTCGATCGGGTCGATGGTGGCGAGGGCGGCCCGGACGAGTTCGTCACCGTAGCTGGCGACGATGCCGGGCATCGGGAAGTCGGTGCTGCGCGGGGTGAGCGGGTCCCACTCCTCGCGGTTGCCGGAGACGCCCAGCTCGTTCTCCGCCTGTGCGTAGAAGGGCTCCAGGTCGTCGTAGGTGAGCGGCCAGTCGACCGCGATGCCGAAGCGGGTCCTGAGCTCGAAGTCGCTGGGCAGGAAGCGGGGGGTGTTGCCGCGCCAGGCCCAGGTGCTGCCGCCGGTCATGCGCGTGAAGCCGCTCTTGAACAGGTCGGGCCCGGTCTCCACGTAGTAGCGGTTCATCGCGACCGGATCGCCCGTGTTGTCGGAGGACGGCGCCCAGCCCTGTTTGTTGTTGTCCAGGGCCGCGTAGGGGGAGGGGACGTTCTTGGTCTCGGAGACCTGGTAGGAGTCGACGAACGCGGCTCTCTGGTCTTCGGTGAGGCTGTTGTTGCCGGCGTCCAGGAGCAGGACCCGGGCGTGCGGCTTGGTTTCCTTGATCCGGCAGGCGGCCAGGGCGCCGGCCACACCGGCGCCGACGATGACGACGTCGTAGGGGGTGGAGTCCATCCGGCTGTCCTCGTTTCAGGGGTGCTGAGCCCAGTGGCCGTAGGTGCCGGGCGTCGGAGCGGCGGAGATCGGGTACGCCCGGATCGCCCGCCACACCAGCCCCCCTCGGTAGAGGCCGGGCGTGGCGGGCCCGGCCTGGGTGTTGTCGGGCCGGGTGAACTGGGCGGTGTACCAGATCGCGAGGGTCTCCCGGGCGATGCGGGCGAGCTCCGGAGCGGCGTTCACGGCGGCGAACAGCGCGCCGCCGGGGTCGGGTTGCCCCGACGCGGTCCGGTAGGCCTCGATCAGGCGCGGGAGCGCTGCCGGGTAGTGGGCGGCGAGGTGGGTGCGGTGCGCGTCCGCCGTTGCCTGGTCGAGGGACGGTTCACCGGTGAGGAGCTCGGAGAGGGCGCGGAAGTCCGTGGCGTCGGTCATGGCGGTCGTGTTCCGCTCAGTCCTCGTCGAAGACGAGGTCCTCGGGGTTGCGGGTCATCTTCACCGTGGTGCCGGAGACCTGGACCACCTCGTCGAGGCCCGTGGTGAACTGGCCGGTGGGCAGGATGAGGAACTTGTCGGCCTGCTGGTCCAGGTAGGCGGGGAAGCCGGAGAGGTCGTTGTCTCCGAGGTAGAGGTAGTCCACCAGGCGCCGGAAGAGCTTGGGGAGGATCACCTCGTGCTCGGTGATCGAGGACATGCCGGTGACCGTCGCTCCGCTGACGGTCGAGTCCTCGGCCCACACCCCCTTGGGCGGGGTGGCGGTCCGTGCCTTCTGGGTCGCGGTGGTGATCGCGTTGCGCAGGTCGTGGAAGAGCGTGTTGTAGTACATCGGGTACACCAGCCCCTCCTTGATCAGGTGGTGGTTGAGCGTGAGCTCCAGCATGGCCACGTCCACGAGCACCTGGGTCCCGCTGGCGGCCGGCGGCTCGCCCCGCCCCGCGAAGGCGATGCACCGGCGGCTGATGTCGACGCCCCGCGTCAGGACGAAGCCGGGCACGCTCGCCGGGGTCGAGGCGGTCACCAGACCGTCCGACCCCCGGGTGACGCTGGTGAAGCCGACCCACTCCAGTACGGCGTCCCTGGCGGCGTTGGCGAGGGCGAGCGGCTGATGGACCGTGGGACCGGTCCGTGAGTAGTGGGTCTCCAGGGCGTCGATGGCCTCCAGGCGCAGCTTCCCGCGGCCTGCCGCGTTGCGCTTGACCTTCCGCGGGCCGCCGATGAGATCCCATTCGTCGGGGTTGTCGGGCCGGAAGTGGATGGTGTCCCCGTCCGGGTCGGTCCCGAGGATCTCGTACGAACCTTTGATCAGCAGCATGGGCATGACGGTGTGGCTCCTCTCGCCCGAAGGCGCTCTGTCCGGATTTCTCACTCAAAGTAACCGTAATGGATATTTTGGGTGCTCTCCGTGACGAAACGCGTGGCGAACGGTGCACAAGTTCGAACTGTGGATCTTCGTGCGGTGCGGTGCGGTGGGTGAGTGGGAGGGACGGGGGCGGGCGCCGGGCCGACGCGCGGAGGGCCGGGATCCACTGGATCCCGGCCCTCCTGTTCGGCTGCGCGCGTGCCTACTGCGTCAGCTCGTCGTGGCCCTGGTGCAGGCCGCCGCCGCTGCCCGTGCCGCCCGTCGGCTGCGAGACGACCGGCTTCGACAGCGGGGCCAGGTCGAAGGCGTAGTGGCCGACCGCGTCCGCGATGACGTCGACGTTGATGTCGAGCGCCTTCTGGTCGATGTTGGTGATGTCGTCACCCTTGCCGTGGTAGTTCACGTCGTAGGCGACACCCGCCTGGCCGCCGAACTTCGCCGCCTGCTCCGGGGTCTTGATGCCCTCGGCGCCGGTGAAGGTGCCGCCGGACGGGATGCCCACCTCGATGAACGGGCCGTAGTCCGAGCGGCCCGAGAAGTCCGTGCCCTCGTGCGGGATCTTCTTCGAGTCGAGGAAGTCGGTGATGCCCTTCTCCAGCTGGGCGGAGCCCTCCGGGCCGGGGCCCGCGCCGGTCGCGTCCGAGTCGTCGCCGTCGTAGACGAAGTACGCGGCGTTCGGCGAGGCGATCATGTCGAAGTTCAGGTAGAGCTTGATCTGCTTCTTCTGTGCGTCCGTCAGCCCGGCGACGTACGCCTCGGAGCCGAGCAGCCCGAACTCCTCCGCCGACCACCAGGCGAACTTGACCTTGTTCTTGATCTTGGTCTGGCTGCTCGCGAGGCGCTGCGCGACCTGAAGGATGCCGGCCGAGCCGGAACCGTTGTCGTTGATGCCCGGGCCGGCCGCGACCGAGTCGAGGTGCGAGCCGAGGAAGACGGTGTTGTTCTCGTCGCCGCCCTTGGTCTCGGCGATGACGTTGTACGTCTTGCGGTTCTCGCGCAGCTGCCGGATGTCGAGGGTGACCTGGACCGGGCCGGCCGCGGCCTCGGCGGCGAGCTTCTCGCCGTCCTCCTGGGTGATGCCGCCCGTCGGGATCTTGCCGGCGTTCGGGTCGCCGAGGGTTCCGTTGAGGGCGCCCGCGGTGTTGTTGTAGATGACCGCGCCGACCGCGCCGGCCGCCGCCGCGTTGGCCTGCTTCGCCGCGAAGGTGCAGCCGCCGCGCTTGATCAGGGCGATCTTGCCGGTGAAGGTGCCGGAGGCGAAGTCGCCGGGCTCGCAGCCGTTCGTCCCGTCCGCGTCGACCGGGGCGACGGCGACGCCGGCGGTCACACCGCCCTCCGGGCTGTTCGCCGTGTACGACATCAGGTGGATCGGTACGTCGCGCTGGTTCGCGCCGCCCACCGTCAGCTTCTCCTCGATGGTCTCGACGTACACGAAGTCGAACTCGTTCTTGGTGACCTTGTAGCCGGCCGCCTTCATCACGGCCTCGATGTACTTGGCCGACTGCACGTGCCCCTTGGACCCGGCCGCGCGGTTGCCGTTGTTGTAGTCGGCGAGCGACTGCAGGACCTTGAGGTGGTTGTAGGCGCCCTTGCCGGTCGCTTCCTTGACCAGCTTCTTGGCGAGCGCGTCACCCCGGGCGGCGTCGCTCTGCGGGCTTCCGGTGGCTCCGGCCGGTCCGGCCAGCAGCAGTGGTGAGACGAGGGCTGCGGCTGCCAGGGCGGCGGTTGCTGCGGCTATACGGCGTGAGGGCATGAAGGTCCTTCCACGGCAAGGCGAGCAGGGCAGGGCGGAGCAGGGCACAGCGGGGCGGAGCGTGGCGGAGCGCGTGAGCAGAAGTGGTGCGCGTTACGTGGGGGATCGGTGGACGCACGTTAGACAGCAAGTGGCCATCCTGGCCAGAGTTTTCGCCGATTCCGGTTTATGAATTCCGTATATCGGTGACTCTGGGCCGCCCAAATCAAGCCAACCGGACTCCTGTTGGCCCTAGCGGAGGATGCCCTCGATGAAGTCCGATCCGATGCGGGCGACCGCCGGAAGGTCCAACTGGTGCTGGGCGTACCGGCCCTGACGCCGCGTGTGCATCAGGCCGGCCTTCTTCAGGACGGCCAGGTGCCGCGACACCTCCGGCGCGGTGATCCCGTACACGGTCGCCAGCTCGCTCGTCGTGAACGGGGCCCGGGCCAGGCTCCGGCACAGCATCATCCGCATCGGATGCGCCAGCGCCTCCATCCGCCGCTGGAGCAGCTCCACCGAGCCGGGCTCGGAGGCCAGCTCGGGG
Source organism: Streptomyces sp. NC-S4 (assembly GCF_054353315.1). NCBI lineage: Bacteria > Bacillati > Actinomycetota > Actinomycetes > Kitasatosporales > Streptomycetaceae > Streptomyces > Streptomyces sp. NC-S4. The sequence continues at coordinate 4,875,673 of NZ_CM135937.1, forward strand.
GAGCCGAGCGGATAGTGGACCACCGGCCGCCAGCCCGGCGCGTGCAGCACCAGCAGATGCGGCCAGCCGAAGTTGGTCGGCACGAAGACCAGACCGGCGCCTATTCGGGGATCGGTCGCGGTCGTCGACCCGTGGACCATCTTGTCCGCGGTGATGGTGGTGCCGCCCGCGTCGACGCTCAGCGCCGCCGAGACCTCCTTCAGCACGGCCGGCAGCCCCTTGCGGCGCAGCACCTCCGTCTTGTGCCGGGCGTCGGCGCTCTGCCCGGGCTCGACCCGCTTCCACGTCTCGGCGAAGAAGGCCTCGTCGCAGTCCTCCAGCAGGCGCCGCACCCACACCCGCACGGCGGCCGTGTCGTCGAGCAGCCGCATCGAGAAGTCCAGCTGGCGCGGGCCGCGGGCGGCGGCCGTCTCCAGCGCCTTGGCCCGCGCGGCCGGGTTCGCCAGCGGCGAGGAGGCCGGGCCGCCCTCGTTGTACAGCGCCAGCCAGCACTGCTCCAGCGCGGCCCGCACGAACCGCTCGTCGTCCAGCCGGTCGAGCACGTCCAGCGCCTCGGCCAGCGTCGCGGCCGGCCGGCCGGTTCCGCCGGGCACCCCGGCGAAGGGCATGAAGATGTCGGAGAACGAGCTCCGCCACATGAAGTCGGCCTCCAGCAGCCGGTCCGCGAGGCACGGATCGAGCGAGGCGGTGGTGGCGGTGGTCCAGGAGGCCAGCCCGGGGTGGTGCGCGGGCTGGGAGAGCGCGTGCAGGGCCATGCAGAGCTCGGCGAGCGGGGACGGCGCGAAAGTGATCCGCTCGGTGGGCAGGCCTGCGATGTCGATCGTGACGCTCATCAGGCCATTCTGTCGTTCCGCGCACTCCGGGCACGCCGGGGCGGGCCTCCCCGGCCCGCCGTACGGGTGGCCGCGGACGGCCCGGCGCGGCCGCCGGACGAGTGATCGTTTATGGCCGCGGGGGCGCTTTCGCGCCGTCGATTGACGGGGAACGTCAACTGTCGTGCGCGATGCCGCCGACGGGGTGAGGCTTGGGTCATGACCGCAATCGAGCAGTACATGATCGACACCTACCGGGCCTCCCAGCAGGGCGCCCCGATGCCCCCGCCGCCCGGGCGCGACGACGTCGCCGTCCTGCGCTCGCTCCGCTCGTACGAACAGGCCCGCGCCGTCCTGGACGGCAGACCGGGCCGCCACCCCTGGCGCGCGGCCCTGCGCCGGATATTCGTCCGCCCGCGCGCGTGCTGATCCGGCGAGGCCCCGAGCCCGGTCCGGCCCGGGACCCCGCCGCCCGTACTACCCGAACTTCGGCGCGTTGCGCTCGTACACCAGTCGCAGCCCGATCAGCGTCAGCCACGGCTCGTGGTCGTCGATCACCGAGGACTCGCCCAGCACCATCGGAGCCAGCCCGCCCGTGGCGATGACCCGCACGTCGTCCGGGTCGCCGTGCGGTCCGGCCAGCTCCTTCGCCATCCGGGTCACCACCCCGTCGACCTGCCCCGCGAAGCCGTAGACCACGCCCGACTGCATCGCCTCGACCGTGGACTTCCCGATCACGTTGCGCGGCCGCGCCAGCTCGATCTTCCGCAGCTGGGCCCCCCGTACGCCGAGGGCGTCCATCGAGATCTCGATGCCCGGGGAGATCACCCCGCCCACGTACTCGCCCTTCGCGGACACCGCGTCGAAGGTGGTCGCCGTACCGAGGTCGACCACGATCGCCGGGCCACCGTAGAGCTCGACCACCGCGACCGCGTTCACGATGCGGTCCGCGCCGACCTCCTTCGGGTTGTCCATGAGGATCGGCACGCCCGTCTTGGTGCCCGGCTCCACGATCACCGCGGGCACGTCGCCGTAGTAGCGGCGGGTCACCTCGCGGAGCTCGTGCAGGACCGACGGCACCGCCGAGCAGATCGCGATGCCGTGGATCCCGTCGCCCAGCTCGCTGCCGAGCATCGGGTGCATGCCCATCAGCCCCTGCATCAGCACGGCCATCTCGTCGGCCGTGCGCTGCGGGTCGGTCGAGATGCGCCAGTGCTCGACGATCTCGTCACCGTCGAACAGGCCCAGGACCGTGTGGGTATTGCCCACGTCGATGGTGAGGAGCACGGGTTACACCGCCTCGCGCAGATCGAGCCCGATGTCCAGGATCGGCGAGGAGTGGGTCAGCGCGCCGACCGCCAGGTAGTCCACGCCCGTCTCCGCGTACGCCCGGGCGGTGTCCAGGGTGAGGCGGCCCGAGGACTCCAGCACCGCGCGGCCGGCCACCAGGGCCACGGCCTCGGCGGTCTGCCCGACCGTGAAGTTGTCCAGCAGGATCAGGTCGGCGCCGGCCTCCAGGACCTCGCCGATCTGCTCCAGCGTGTCGACCTCGACCTCGATCGGGACCTCCGGGAAGGCCTCGCGCACGGCCTTGAAGGCCTGCGCGACCCCGCCCGCCGCCACCACGTGGTTGTCCTTGACCAGCGCCGCGTCCGACAGCGACATCCGGTGGTTGACGCCACCGCCGCAGCGCACCGCGTACTTCTCCAGCGAGCGCAGGCCCGGCGTGGTCTTGCGGGTGTCGCGGACCTTCGCCGAGGTGCCCTCCAGCACGTCGGCCCAGCGGCGGGTGGCCGTCGCGATGCCCGACAGCCGGCACAGGATGTTCAGCGCGCTGCGCTCCGCGGTCAGCAGGTCACGGGTGCGCGAGCGCACCGAAAGCAGCAGCTGCCCGGCCGTGACGGCGTCGCCGTCCTCCGCGTGCCGCTCCACCTCGAAGGCCTCCGTGCAGACCACGGAGAACACGGCCTCGGCGATCCGCAGACCGGCCACGACACCGTCCTCGCGCGCGACGAAGTCGGCGACGGCCTCGGCCTCCTCCGGCACGGTCGCCACCGTCGTCACGTCCACGCCGCCGTCCAGGTCCTCGGACAGCGCCATGTGCGCGATGTCCTCGACCTCGATCGGGTCCAGCCCGGCGTCGGCGAGCAGCTGCGCCAGCGCCGGGTCCAGACCGCTCTCCTCGCCGTCGCCGCAGGCGCAGTCGTCGCCGCAGCCGCCGTCGTTCTGGTCGATCAGGGGAAGTTCGGGGGTGCTCACGGTCACTGCTCCAGGCTCGGGGTGCTCAGGGGGTGCACGGACGGGAAGTCCGCGGAGTCGGTGGGTACGACGACCAGGGCGCGCTTCTCGGTCGCCGAGAGCCGGACGACGAGATGGCGGCGCCAGTGGGCATCGTCCCGCTCGGGGTGGTCCTCGCGCCAGTGGCAGCCGCGGGTCTCCACGCGCTGCTGCGCCGCGGCGACCAGGACCCGCGCCACGCACAGCAGGTTCGTGGCCTCCCAGGTGTCCACGCCCGGCTCGGCGGTCTTGCCGTGCGCTTCGAGGTCGTTCAGGGCGGTTGCGTACAGCGCTTCGAGGGCGTCGGCCGCGGCACTGAGCGAGGCGGCGGAGCGCAGCACGCCCGCGCCCTCGGTCATGATCCGCTGGACCTCGAACCGGGCCGGGCCGGGCTGCAGCGGGCCGGTCGCCGGGACCGGTATGCCCGGGCCGCTGCCGGCGGGCCGCTCGGCGACGATGTCCTCGGCGATCCGCTCGGCGAAGACCAGACCCTCCAGCAGGGAGTTGGAGGCCAGCCGGTTCGCGCCGTGCACACCGGTGCAGGCGACCTCGCCGCAGGCGTACAGGCCGGGCACGGTGGTCCGCCCGTGCAGGTCGGTGCGGACACCGCCGGACGCGTAGTGCGCGGCGGGCGCCACCGGGATCGGCTCGGTCACCGGGTCGATGCCGTGGGAACGGCAGGCGGCCAGGATGGTCGGGAAGCGCTGCTCCCACATCCGCGCGCCGAAGTGCCGGGCGTCGAGGTACATGTGCTGCGCGCCCTGCTCCTGCATGCGGCGCATGATGCCCTTGGCGACGATGTCGCGCGGCGCCAGCTCGGCCAGCTCGTGCTGCCCCTGCATGAAGCGCACGCCGTCCGCGTCGACCAGGTACGCGCCCTCGCCCCGGACCGCCTCCGACACCAGCGGCTGCTGTCCCTCGGCGTCCGGGCCGAGGAACAGCACCGTCGGGTGGAACTGCACGAATTCGAGGTCGGAGACCTCGGCGCCGGCCCGCAGCGCGAGCGCCACGCCGTCACCGGTGGACACCGACGGGTTGGTCGTCGCGGAGAAGACCTGACCCATGCCGCCGGTCGCGAGGATCACGGCGGGCGCGTGCACGGCGCCCACCCCGTCGTGCTGGCCCTCGCCCATGACGTGCAGGGTGACACCGGCCGTACGGCCCTGCGCGTCCTGCAGCAGGTCCAGTACGAGGGCGTTCTCCACGGTCTCGATGCCCGCGGCCTGGACGGCCTCGACGAGCGCCCGCGAGATCTCGGCGCCGGTGGCGTCGCCGCCCGCGTGCGCGATGCGGCGGCGGTGGTGCCCGCCCTCGCGGGTCAGTTCTATCTCCCCGGTCTCCGTGGAGGTGTCGAAGACCGCGCCGGCGGCCATCAGCCGCCGTACCGCGCCGGGGCCCTCCGTGACGAGCAGCCGGACGGCCTCCTCGTCGCACAGGCCCGCACCGGCGACCAGGGTGTCTTCGAGGTGCTGCTCGGGGGTGTCGCCCTCGCCCAGGGCCGCGGCGATACCGCCCTGGGCCCAGCGGGTGGAGCCGTCGTCGAGCCGGGCCTTGGTGACCACGACGGTACGGCGGCCCCCCGCGGCGCAGCGCAGCGCGGCCGTCAGGCCCGCCACGCCGGAGCCGACGACCACGACGTCGGCGTCGAGGGACCAGCCGGGGGCCGGCGCGTGCAGCCGTATGCCGGTGCCTGCGCCTGCCCCGCCCGACGGGATGCCTCTGCCCGGTGTACTCACGAGTGTGCTCCGAATTCCAATGGGATGTTGTCGATCAGCCGGGTCGAGCCCACCTTCGCGGCGACGGCCAGAACGGCCTGCCCGGTGAAGTCCTGACCGGTCTCGGTGAAGTCCAGCGGGTCCACCAGCGCCAGGTAGTCCAGCACGAGCGGCGGCTCGTGGCGGCCCGCCTCGTCCAGGACGTGCAGCGCGGCGGCCCGTACGGCGTCCGGCAGCCCGGCGCCGGCCGCCGAGACGGCGTGCGCGTCCGCGGAGGCGCGGATCTCGCCGAGGCGGGCCAGGGCGGTGGCCCGCTCGTCGCTGGCCGGGGCGGCCTCGGCACGGGCGCGCAGCGCCGCCTGCGCGGCGAGCCGGTCGCGGCCGGCGAACAGGGCGCGCGACAGCGCCAGGGCGGTGTGCCGTTCCGCGGCGGAGAGGTAGCGGTTGCGGGACGACAGCGCGAGCCCGTCCTCCTCGCGGACGGTCGGTACGCCGACCACCTCGACGGGGAAGTTCAGGTCGGTCACCATCCGCCGGATCAGGGCCAGTTGCTGCGCGTCCTTCTGGCCGAAGAGGGCCAGGTCGGGGCGGGTGAGGTGGAGCAGCTTGGCGACGACGGTCAGCATGCCGTCGAAGTGCCCGGGACGGGTGGCCCCTTCGAGGCGCTCGCCCATCGGACCGGCGGTGATCCGTACCTGCGGGTCGCCGCCCGGGTAGACCTCGTCGACCGCCGGCGCGAACACCGCGTCGGCACCCGCCCCTTCGGCGATCGCCAGGTCCGCGTCGAGGGTGCGGGGATAGCGGTCGAGGTCCTCGCCCGCCCCGAACTGCAGGGGGTTGACGAAGACGGTGACCACGACCTGCCCCTCGGGTCCGGCCAGCTCGCGAGCCGTGCGGATCAAGGTGGCGTGGCCCTCGTGCAGGGCGCCCATGGTCATCACCACGGCCCGGCGGCCGGTGCGCGACAGCTTGTGCAGCTCCTCCGCGGTGTGCAGCAGCAGGTCGGTCACCGGTCGCCCCCGTCGGACTCCGTGTCGGCGAGCACACCGAGCAGGTCCTCGGCGAGTTCGGGCTTGAGCAGACCGTGCGCGAGGGCCCGGTCGGCGGTCGTGCGGGCCATCGCCAGGTACCCGGCGACCGCGGCGGGAGCGTGCGTGCGCAGCTCCGACACGTGCGCGGCGACCGTACCGGCGTCCCCGCGGGCCACCGGCCCGGTCAGGGCGGCGTCCCCGGAGCGCAGGGCGTTGTCGAGGGCCGCGCCGAGCAGCGGGCCCAGCATCCGGTCCGGGTGCTCCACCCCGGCCTTCGCCAGCAGCTCCATCGACTGGGCGACCAGCGTGACCAGGTGGTTCGCGCCGAGGGCCAGGGCCGCGTGGTAGAGCGGACGGCTCTCCTCCGCGATCCACTCGGGCTCCCCGCCCATCTCGATGACCAGGGCCTCGGCGGCCAGGCGCAGCTCCTCGGGGGCGGTGACCCCGAAGGAGCAGCCGGCGAGCCGCTGCACGTCGACCTCCGTGCCGGTGAAGGTCATCGCCGGGTGCAGGGCCAGCGGCAGGGCGCCCGCGCGGCGCGCGGGGTCCAGCACGGAGGTCCCGTACCGGCCGGAGGTGTGCACCAGGAGCTGTCCGGGCCGGACCGCGCCGGTCTCGGCGAGGCCCTCCACGAGGGACGGCAGCGCGTCGTCGGGGACGGTCAGGAGCACCAGGTCGGCCAGTTCCAGCACCTGCGCCGGCGGCACGAGCGGCACGTCGGGCAGCATCCGCGCGGCCCGGCGCACGGACGAGTCGGAGACTCCGGAGACGGCGACGGGCCGGTGTCCGGCCTGCTGGAGCGCACACGCCAGCGCGGGACCGACGCGGCCGGCTCCGACGACGCCGACGGCGAGCCGGGCAGGGCGTGGCTGCTGTGATGGATTCACGCGGGGAGGGCCCTTCCGTTCCAGTCCGCGGGGGTACCGGACGATACGCCGCCATGCTAGCTCCTGGGGCAGTTGGCCGGTCGGCGGCGACAGGAGCGAGGATCTTTCCCCATGAGCGATGACAGCGAGGACACCGAACGTACGAAGCGGCTGGTCGCGGCCTGGCGCGGGGCGGAGCGGAGGCTGTCCCGCAGCCTGCTGGAGCCCACCGTGGGGGAGCTGCTCGGCTCCCTCGCCCAAGCCCCCTACGACATGGACGGGCCGGCCGACGTCTACGGCGACGGGGTGGTCACCGCGCTGGAGGGCAAGGTCGCCGAGCTGCTGGGGACCGAGGACGCGGCGTTCTTCCCCACCGGCACGATGGCCCAGCAGATCGCGCTGCGGTGCTGGGCGGGCCGGACCGGGAACCCGGTGGTGGCCCTGCACCCGATGAGCCACCCCGAGCGGTGGGAGGGGGACGCCCTGTCGGCCGTCTCCGGGCTGCGGGTGGCGCACCCGACCACCGAGGCCCGCCCGCCGTCGGCCGCGGACGTGGAGGCGCTCCGGGAGCCCTTCGGCACGCTGATGGTGGAGCTGCCCCTGCGGGAGGCGGGCTTCCTGCTGCCCACCTGGGAGGAGCTGGAGGCGCTCACCGAAGCGGCCCGGGAGCGGGACGCGGTCATCCACTTCGACGGGGCCCGGCTGTGGGAGTCCACCGTCCACTTCGGCCGCACCCTGCCCGAGATCGCGGGCCTCGCGGACTCCGTCTACGTCTCCTTCTACAAATCGCTCGGCGGCCTCAGCGGTGCGGCCCTGGCGGGGCCGCGGGAATTCGTGGAGGAGACCCGGGTCTGGCGGCACCGCTACGGCGGCCAGATCTTCCGGCAGTTCCCGCAGGCCCTCTCGGCGCTGGCCGGACTGGAACGGGAACTGCCCCGGCTGCCGTCGTACGTGGTCCAGGCGCGGATGGTGGCCGCCGCGCTGCGCTCGGCGTTCGCGGACTCGGGGGTCCCGTGGGCCCGGATCAACCCGGAGGAGCCGCACACCCACCAGTTCCAGGTGTGGCTGCCGTACGAGGCGGACCGGCTGACGCAGGCGGGCCTGCGGCAGGCCGAGGAGACGGGCACGGTCCTCTTCCGCCGCTGGTCCGCCGACGGCCCGCCGGGCCTCGCGGTGACGGAACTGGAAATCACGCAGCCGGGCCTGTCCTGGACGGAATCCGACGTCCACGAGGCGGTCTCGGCCTTCGTGGCGCGGATCTAGGCCGTCTCTTTCGGATCTTGCCGGGCCCGCGACGCCCGGCACCGCACCCGGCCGCGTTGTCGGGGCGCCCGAGTACGTCCGGTACACGGTGCGCACCTCCGCCTTGCCGGGTACGGCACCGGACGCCGCGGGCCCGGCCGACAAGATCCGAAAGAGACGGCCTAGGCCCGCCAGGGGGCACCTCCCGGCGGGGGCCGGGGGAGTTCGAGGCGCGGGGTCCGGGGCGGAGCCCCGGGAAACGGCGAAAGGGCGGGCGGGGAGGGGCGCCGCGCAGCGGTACCCCGCCCCCCCGGGAGGGAAGCGGCGAAACACCGAATTCCCGAAAGACAGCGGCGTGGACCGGCCACGGCGTTACCGTCATTGACGGCAATTACCGGCCACCGTGCCCGGAGGAGACACCATGACCACTCAACCCGTGTGGCGGAAGTCCTCGTTCTGCAGCGAGGGCGACGCCTGCGTTTACGTCGCCACCGCCCCCGGAGCCCTCGTCAGGGTCGCCGACCGGGCCGACCCCGCCCACCTCGTGCTCGCCACCACGCAGGCCGCCTGGGCCGACTTCCTGCGGGCGGTCAAAGAGACCGGCTGAGGGACCCGCCGAGCGCGCCGCGCCCGCGATCAGGGGATTTTGTCCGATTAGCGCGTACCTTCGGCCCCATGCCCACGCCCTACGGATCCCGCGGCGGCATGGCGTTCAGCGCCGCTGAGCTGCACCTGCTCAGGCGCCTCCTCGCCCACGCCCTTCAGTCCTCCTCGGCCCCCCTGGCGGCCGAGGAGGTCCAGGACTGCCTGCGCCTCGCGCGGTCGGTGGACGAAGCGGTCCAGGAGGCGGGCCGGCTCAGAGCGTTCCTCCTCGCCGACCTCGCCCGCTACCGCGACGCCCTGCCCGGCAGTCTCTCCGGCTACCTGGAGCTGCTGCAGGACGCCCTGGCCGCCGGGTACGAACCGGAGCCCGACGACCTCGCCGCCCTGCGCGCGCTGCGCGCCAATCCGGTCGCCGCCGCGCTGCTGGAACGGGTCCGGACGGTCTCCGAGCGCTCCGTACGCAGGCGGCTGTCGACCGCCCCCGCGCCCCGGACCCGGCTGCTGGCCCTGGCCGGCGGCAAGGAGAAGGACGAGCCGCCGGCCCGCCCGGCGCCGCACCCCAAGGAGCCGCCGCGCCCGGAGCGGCCGATTCCGACCCCCGGTGAGGTGTTCCCGCCGCGCCGCAAGCCCGGCCCGCCCCCCGCGGCCGGGCTGGCCGCCGGGTAGCTACGCTGTGGGGCATGGACTATGTCTCCGCGCTCGTGCCCCCCTTCGTGATGGCCGTGTTCTTCATCGCTCTCGTCATGACGATCGTGAAGAGCCAGGGCGGTTCCAACAAGGCCAAGGAGGACGCGGCGGTCGACGCCGTGCTCGCCCGGGCCGAGGCCACCCAGCAGCAGCACAAGTAACCTCCAGGGCGCGCGGCCCCACCGGCCGCGCGCCCGATTTTCTTGCGCGTTGCCGAGCGAATAGTCGGGCAATTCAGCACAAGCCGCACTATCGTGCTGGTGTGCCTCGCCCCCTGGGAGAACTCGAAGACGCCGTCATGACACGGGTGTGGCAGTGGAACCGCCCGGTCACCGTGCGCGAAGTACTGGAAGACCTCCAGCAGGAACGGTCCATCGCGTACACCACGGTCATGACCGTTATGGACAATCTCCATCAGAAGGGCTGGGTCCGCCGGGAAGCCGAAGGCCGCGCCTATCGATATACGGCGGTCTCCACCCGCGCCGCCTACTCGGCCGCACTGATGAACGAGGCCTGGTCGACGAGCGACAACCCCGCGGCCGCCCTCGTGGCCTTCTTCGGCATGATGTCCGCGGAACAGCGGGAAGCCCTCCGGGACGCCGTGCGGGTCGTCCAGTACGACGACGAGTCGGGCACCGACGCCGCCCCCGAACCCCCCGCTGCGCCCGTGGCCGAGGGGGAGTCCGCCGAGCGCACGCAGGAGCCGGGGCGATAACGTCCGCAGCCATGGGAGAGTTTTCCACTGCACATGCAGAAACAGTGACGATCCGCCGTGCCCGGACGCGTGATGTTCCCGCGCTCCGCCGCCTCCTCGACCAGTACGTGCAGCAGCGGATCCTGCTCGACAAAGCTCCGGTCGTCCTTTACGAGGACATCCAGGAGTTCTGGGTCGCGGAACGCGAGTCCGACGGCCAGGTCGTCGGCTGCGGCGCTCTCCACGTGATGTGGGAAGACCTTGCCGAAGTTCGCACTCTTGCCGTCGACCGGGGCTTGAAGGGGGCCGGAGTCGGGCATCAGGTGCTGGAGCAGTTGTTGCGTACCGCCCGCACCCTCGGGGTGAGCCGCGTTTTCTGCCTCACCTTCGAAGTCGAGTTCTTCGCGAAGCACGGCTTCGTCGAGATCGGTGAGACCCCCGTCAAGACCGATGTCTACATGGAGCTGCTGCGTTCCTATGACGAGGGTGTCGCCGAGTTCCTCGGTCTCGAACGAGTGAAGCCGAACACCTTGGGCAACAGTCGGATGCTTCTGCACCTCTGATCGATGGCCTCAGCTTTTCCGGCGCTCCGCGCGCCCGTGGCCTATGTCCGAATCGCGTACGTTTCCCGCCCTGTTGCGGTCTCGAACCTCTCACCGGGGGTTTGTGTTTTCCAGGCAAAAGCGGTTTCCTTTCCGCGTACTGCTTTTCGATGAAAGGAAATCCCGGTGGCACAGAAGGTTCAGGTCCTTCTTGTCGACGACCTCGACGGCGGCGAGGCGGACGAGACGGTGACGTTCGCTCTGGATGGCAAGACCTACGAGATCGACCTCACCACCGCCAACGCTGAAAAGCTCCGCGGTCTGCTCGACCCGTACACCAAGGGCGGCCGGCGTACCGGTGGCCGCGCGTCCACCGGCCGCGCCAAGGGCCGTGCGGCCGTGGCGTCCGGCAACCCGGACACCGCGGAGATCCGCGCCTGGGCGAAGTCCCAGGGCCTCAGCGTCAACGACCGCGGTCGCGTACCGCAGGACATCCGCGACGCCTACGAGAACCGGGGCTGACCGTCAGGGACTGACCCGGCCGGCCCGCGAGGGAGGCCCGGCCACGGCGCTCCGCGGGGGCGTACGGCGCCGGAGCCGCGCGCGGTGACATTCCGTCGCCGCCGCGGAGACCAGGCGCACGAGATCGGGCCCGGCGCCCACCCGCCCGGGACCGGCGCCCTGTCCGGGACCGGACAGGGCAGGCAGAAGTGCCTCGCACCCCTGCTCGGGGGGCCGTAGCCACACGGCGGCCCCCCGGGGACTCCCGTCCCGTACGGAATGCCCCGGCGGCACCGGGGCGGTGATCCGGCCACCCGCACCCAGGGCGGCGAGATCGAGGGCGACCCCGCCCCACTCAAGCCAGTCGAGCAGTCCGTCCAGCTCCTCTGCGCTCCCCGCGGCCACCAGGAACCGCATCCGGCGCCCCATCAGGGCCACCGGACCCGTGGCGACCGGCCTGCGCAGCAGCGCGGCCCCGGCGTCGGACGGCAGCTCCAGCACGTCGAACCGGATCCCGGTCGCGAGCTGGGCGGGCGGCCCGCCCAGGACGGTCCAGCCGGGCACTCTCCGGTACCAGGAGGCGTACGCGTCCTCCTCGGGCGCCGGGCGGGGCGGCGGGGCGAGCGGCGGGCGGGTCACGGCCATGTCCGGAGCAACTTCCGAAACGCCCCGGGGTTACGCTCGCCGTGACACACCGCACTCACCACCATGCGGAACGTAAACATCCGTGGAGTGAGGAGCCCGCATTCGAGGCGCAACTGTGTTCGCCCTTAGCGGAGGGAACCGGTGGCACCGGCATGGAGTGTCAGTCCTTACGGGTAAGACATTCCTAGTGGATCGGGGCGACACGCTGATTTGACGGGCATCCGTTCGCCGTCGGCGTACACGCATGACGGGTATCTGCCTGGCCTGCGGGAACATCGTCTCGCACCATCGAGTTGGAGCAGTTGTCGGCTCTTCGGGCCGGTTTTCCCGCTGATGCAGGGGTGAGCCGCGGACGGATGTCGGCAGTTGGAATGAGCTGTCCCGCCCCACGGGACTAGCATGCGGAAGGACAGGGCGGGGACCGACCCCGAACTGCCCGACCGCTCTGAGGAGCGATAAACGATGTTCGAGAGGTTCACCGACCGCGCGCGGCGGGTTGTCGTCCTGGCTCAGGAAGAAGCCCGGATGCTCAACCACAACTACATCGGCACCGAGCACATCCTCCTGGGCTTGATCCACGAGGGTGAGGGTGTCGCCGCTAAGGCCCTGGAGAGCCTCGGGATTTCGCTCGAGGCTGTTCGCCAGCAGGTTGAGGAGATCATCGGTCAGGGGCAGCAGGCCCCGTCCGGCCACATCCCCTTCACCCCGCGGGCGAAGAAGGTCCTGGAGCTTTCGCTCCGAGAGGCCCTCCAGCTCGGCCACAACTACATCGGCACCGAGCACATCCTGCTCGGCCTGATCCGCGAGGGCGAGGGCGTCGCCGCCCAGGTCCTCGTGAAGCTGGGCGCCGATCTCAACCGAGTCCGGCAGCAGGTCATCCAGCTGCTCTCCGGCTACACCGGTGGAGGCAAGGAGTCGGCCACGGCCGGCGGCCCGGCCGAGGGCACGCCCTCGACCTCGCTCGTCCTGGACCAGTTCGGCCGCAACCTCACCCAGGCGGCCCGCGAATCCAAGCTCGACCCGGTCATCGGGCGCGAGAAGGAGATCGAGCGGGTCATGCAGGTGCTGTCCCGCCGTACGAAGAACAACCCGGTCCTCATCGGCGAGCCCGGCGTCGGCAAGACCGCCGTCGTCGAGGGCCTGGCCCAGGCGATCGTCAAGGGCGAGGTTCCCGAGACGCTCAAGGACAAGCACCTCTACACGCTTGACCTCGGCGCCCTGGTCGCGGGTTCCCGCTACCGCGGTGACTTCGAGGAGCGCCTGAAGAAGGTGCTCAAGGAGATCCGCACCCGCGGCGACATCATCCTGTTCATCGACGAGCTCCACACCCTCGTGGGTGCGGGCGCCGCCGAGGGCGCGATCGACGCCGCCAGCATCCTCAAGCCCATGCTGGCCCGTGGTGAGCTCCAGACCATCGGTGCCACGACGCTCGACGAGTACCGCAAGCACCTCGAGAAGGACGCGGCCCTCGAGCGCCGCTTCCAGCCGATCCAGGTGGCGGAGCCTTCCCTCCCCCACACGATCGAGATCCTCAAGGGCCTGCGCGACCGCTACGAGGCCCACCACCGCGTCTCCATCACGGACGAGGCCCTCGTCCAGGCGGCGACGCTGGCGGACCGGTACATCTCGGACCGCTTCCTCCCGGACAAGGCGATCGACCTGATCGACGAGGCCGGCTCCCGGATGCGCATCCGCCGGATGACCGCGCCGCCGGACCTCCGCGAGTTCGACGAGAAGATCGCGGGCGTGCGCCGCGACAAGGAGTCGGCCATCGACTCCCAGGACTTCGAGAAGGCGGCGTCTCTCCGTGACAAGGAGAAGCAGCTGCTGGCGGCGAAGACCAAGCGCGAGAAGGAATGGAAGGCCGGCGACATGGACGTCGTCGCCGAGGTCGACGGCGAGCTGATCGCCGAAGTCCTCGCGACCGCGACCGGCATTCCCGTCTTCAAGCTCACCGAGGAGGAGTCCTCGCGACTGCTCCGCATGGAGGACGAGCTCCACCGACGGGTCATCGGCCAGAAGGACGCCATCAAGGCGCTCTCCCAGGCGATCCGCCGGACCCGTGCGGGTCTGAAGGACCCGAAGCGCCCGGGTGGCTCGTTCATCTTCGCCGGCCCGTCCGGTGTCGGTAAGACCGAGCTCTCCAAGACGCTCGCCGAATTCCTCTTCGGCGACGAGGACGCACTGATCTCCCTCGACATGTCGGAGTTCAGCGAGAAGCACACGGTTTCCCGCCTCTTCGGTTCGCCCCCCGGCTACGTGGGCTACGAAGAGGGCGGCCAGCTCACCGAGAAGGTGCGCCGCAAGCCGTTCTCCGTCGTCCTCTTCGACGAGGTCGAGAAGGCCCACCCGGATATCTTCAATTCCCTTCTCCAGATCCTGGAGGACGGTCGCCTGACCGACTCCCAGGGCCGGGTCGTGGACTTCAAGAACACGGTCATCATCATGACGACCAACCTGGGTACCCGGGACATCTCGAAGGGCTTCAACCTGGGCTTCGCGGCGCAGGGAGACACGAAGACCGGCTACGAGCGGATGAAGGCGAAGGTCAACGAAGAGCTCAAGCAGCACTTCCGGCCCGAGTTCCTCAACCGTGTCGACGACACGGTCGTCTTCCACCAGCTCACCGAGGAAGACATCATCCAGATCGTCGACCTCATGATCGCCAAGGTCGACGAGCGCCTGAAGGACCGCGACATGGGCATCGAGCTGAGCGGCGACGCGAAGCTCCTGCTCGCCAAGCGCGGCTACGACCCGATCCTGGGTGCCCGGCCGCTGCGCCGGACCATCCAGCGCGAGATCGAGGACGTCCTGTCGGAGAAGATCCTCTTCGGCGAGCTGCGTCCCGGTCACATCGTGGTCGTCGGCAAGGAGGGTGAGGGCGAGGACGCCAAGTTCACCTTCCGCGGCGAGGAGAAGTCGGCCCTGCCCGACCTCCCCCCGATCGAGGCCACGGGCTCCGGCCCGGACCTGTCGAAGGGCGCGTAAGCGCGGCTGAGTGCCAAAGGGGCGGCCCCGGGACTGAAAAGTCCCGGGGCCGCCCCTTTTCCCGTCTCCGGGTCACTGCTCGTACACCGTGTAGAAGGACTCGACCTCGGTCTCGGGAAGGCGCCGGGCCAGCCGCTCCGCCAGGCCGGGCGCCATCTGCTCGTCCCCGTACAGCCGCAGGGTCCGCAGCGACGGCAGCCGTAGGTGCTCGACCAGGCTCGGCAGGGCCTCGTCCGGCACGGCCAGCTCCTCCAGCCGGTCCAGCCGGGACAGCTCGGCCCAGTCCGCCGGGCCGGTGGGCCGCCAGTAGTGGCCGAGGTTCAGGATGCGCAGCCCCGTATGCCGGCCCAGGCCCTCCATCCGTACCGAGGCGGTGTTCAGGATCAGGGATTCGAGCTCCGCTCCGGGCGCGAGGTCGCGGGCCGACCAGGGGTACGGCGAGTACAACTCCAGTGACCGCAGACGAGACCAGCTCGCGATGGCCCCGTGCAGTCCCGGCACGGACATGCTCAGGCGGGCGACTCGTATCGGCAGGCCGTGGAGGGCCGTCACGTCGGTGAGCCCGTGGCACCGGTTGACCTCCAGCACTTCGAGCGCCTCCTGCCCCCGCAGGAAGTCCAGGTCGGCGAGATCTTCGAGCTCGAGGAGGCTCAGACTCGCCACCTGTACGCGGGAGCACAGCGCGGACAGGGCGCGGACGGACACCCCACCGCGCACGACGAGCCCCGGCGGCCGCCTGAACGCGTGCAGGGCGTCCGCCTGGCCGTCGCGCAGGATCTGCAGGGCGTGCGGATCGTGGCGGAGGTGTTCGATCACTTCCCGGGCGTACTCCCGGGCGTCGAAGCGGCCCCACAGCGAGACCAAGGCGTGGTGGACCGCGGGCGACCGCGTCTCGCGGAAGCCCGCCAGGTAGGGGACGGCCAAGTCCGAGAGGGTCTCGCCGGCCGCGGCGACGGCCATCAGGGCCTCCTCCTCGCTCGCCTCGGCAGGGTCGGCCAGCAGCTCCAGTACGAGCGGTCCGGTCCGGCCCAGCTCCTGGGCCTGGTCGATGTTCCGGGGCGGCAGCAGGTGCCGTACCGCGGCCTCGGCCTCGGCGCGCAGCGCGGGGGTGAGTTCCGCCGCGTACTGGAGGGAGGCGTAGGCCAGGAGCACGGACCGGTCGGGGCCACGGTCGAGCAGGCCCCGGATGATCTCGGTGCGCTCGCGCGGGCGGCCTTGGGCCACCGCCATGCGGATGACGTCCTCCCACTGGTCGTCCTCCGCATGACCGGTGAGCTCGCCGAGGCCGCCCTCGTCCAGGGCGGCCCGCGCCCCGAGGAAGTCCTGGAAAGTGCGGTGGACGAACTCGACGGTGTCCTCCGTCGGTGCCCGCAGCAGGCCGGTGCGCTCCAGGAAGTGCGCGAACACCTCCGGAGCGTCACCGAGGACCCGGGCGGCCGGCACGGCGGGCAGCGCGTCCGCGATCAGCGCTTCGGCCCGGGAACGGTCCATCTCCGTGCGGCCGTTGCGGATCAGCCAGTACGCGAGCCGCTGGAGCAGCTGGAGCTGGGGTTCCTCGGCCAGGTCCGGTAGCCGCAGGCCCCGCTCGCGGTCGCGGCGGTGCAGCAGCATGGACAGGGCGGCCGCGTACAGCTCCTTGCGGCCCGTGGGGAGGAAGCCGCGACGTTCCCGGTGCAGGGCGCAGATCATCCCGCACAGCAGCGGATTGGTGGCCAGCCTGGCCAGGTCCGGCTTCCTGGCGACGGCGTCCAGCAGCTGTTCCCGGTACTCCGGCGGGGCGTGGTCGGCGGCCGAGTGCCAGCGTTCGACGAAGGCCCGGACGTTCGCGCGGGTCATCGGGGCCAGGGTCACCTCGGTGAAGTCCTCGTCCCGGAGCCAGCCCGGGCGGACCGCCGAGGGCCGGGAGGTGACCAGCCAGCGGTTGTCGGGGTAGGCGGTGATCAGGGCGGTCAGCCAGTCCCGGGCCCGATCGCGTTCGGCGGCCGGGATCTCGTCGATGCCGTCGACCAGCAGCAGGGCGCGGCCGTCGCGCAGGACCCGCCCCTCCCAGCCTTCGGGAGCCTCCCCGGCCAGCGGGGAGCCGGCCAGGAACTCGCGGGGTGCGGGCAGCCGTTCGCCGTGCCGGGTCAGGGTGCGCAGCGGCAGGACGAACGGGACGGTCCCCGCGCCGGGGGCCCGGGCGACGGAGACGGCCAGCCACTGGATGAGGGTGGTCTTGCCGGATCCGGCCTCGCCGCGCAGCAGGACGCGGTGGTGCTCGTCGAGGAGCCGGTCGGTGGGCAGGGAGTAGGGGGCGGGGAGTTCGCCCACCCCGGCCCCGGCCTCGGCTCCGGGGGCGGCGGAGACCTCCAGGCTCACGTACGCCGCGTCCAGCGGCCAGCGCGAGGAGCCCGGGGCCAGGTCCAGGCCGAAGATGGTGAGGGTGCTGTGGCGCCGGGCCAGGTACTCCAGGTAGCGGGCCTCGAAGGCGGTGTCCCGGCCGTCCTGGCGGGGGACGCGGGTCAGCAGCTCGTCCACCTTGGCGATGGTCTCGGCGTGCAGCCGGCTCTGTTCGACCAGGGTCGCCGCCACGAAGGCGGAGCGCTGGGTGAAGAAGTGCAGGATGTGCAGGCAGGCCAGGTCCACCAGGCGGTGGTGGAAGAGTTCGGCGTCCCGGGAGAGACCGGGGTGCGGTGCGGCGGCCCGGAGCCTGCGGGCGAAGGCCTGCGGGCCGAGGCGGACGGCCTCCAGATCGGAGAGGGCGAGGTCGCCCAGCGCGTGCAGGGTGGCGGCGAGGGCGGCGGACACGCCCGCCTCCTCGCCGGGCGGCAGCGGGCGTTCGCCGGGGGCCCCTAATGCCTCCTTCACCAGGCGATCGGCGAGTTTGCGCAGGTCGGCGGCGTCGAGACCGCGTTTCTCGCGCCAGCCCACGTAGGAGGAGATGCGGTGCGGCCGGTCCACCAGCCCCGCGCCCGCCCCCTCCTGCCGGAAGAGCTTCCTGACGAGGGGTGCCACGACCCCCGAGGCCAGCCGGATCCCCACCACCGATGCGTCCACGACGTCGGAGCTTAGTGACCTGGGCCTCAGAGGGGGGTGGGGGCCGGTGACAAGCCGCACAAGACAAAACGGACGTACTAGGTCGTTTCGTAGATCGAAAAGGCCCCGTCACGAGACCTTCGTCCCTGGAAAGGGGCCGTCAACGGGGCGCGTCACACGGGTGCCGCTACGAGTTCCGCTAGTAATCGGGACATTTGGGGAAGTCCCGGGCCGCGGGTTACCAAGGTTGAGCCAGCCCGGCACTCGCTCGATCGTGCCGGGTCACTTCATGCCTCACACAGGTGTGAAACCCCCCTTGTCCCCGGCCCCGGAGGTCTGCACATGTTCGCGAAGCGCGTCTACACCCGTCGTACCCGTATCGCTGTCGGCACCACCGCTCTCGGTGCCGTGCTGGCCCTCGGGGCGGGCACGACCGCCGCGTTCGCAGACGCCCCGCAGACCGCCCCCGCCGCCAAGGCCGCCGGCGCCGCCGGTGCCGCGGGCGCCTCGAAGACCGGTCTCTGGGACAAGCCGCTGGAGAAGTACACGCTGTCCGCGACCTTCGGCAAGGGCGGCAACATGTGGTCCCACAAGCACTCCGGCCAGGACTTCGCCGTCCCGGTCGGCACCCCGGTCAAGGCCGCGGCCGCCGGCGTCGTCGTCAAGGCGGGCCCGAACGGCGGCGGCGACGGCCCCGCGTACGGCAACGCCATCGTGATCAAGCACGCGAACGCCACGTACTCGCAGTACGCGCACCTCTCGAAGATCCAGGTCAAGATCGGCCAGAAGGTCAACGCCTCGCAGCGGATCGCCCTGTCGGGCAACACCGGCAACTCCAGCGGCCCGCACCTGCACTTCGAGATCCGCACCACCCCGAACTACGGCTCGGCCGTCAACCCGGTCGCCTTCCTGCGCACCAACGGCGTCACCGTCTGACCCGTCCCGCCCGCGGCACCCGCCGCACCCGTCGTACCGGCCGACCCGCCCTGCTCACCGATCAGGTGAGCAGCCAGGCATGGGTCGGCTTCGGCGATGGGTCGAGCTTCCCCTCCTTGTAGCGGGCGGCCTGGTCCTCCGTGAAGGCCATGTCGTACGTCTTGATGCTGTGCATGGCGCCCTGCCACGGACCGGTCCAGATGTTGTGGTGCTTGGACCGGCCGAGCTGGAGCGGACCGGGGGCCTGCCAGATCGGCGGCACCGGGGTCTCGCCGGCCTTCTTGCCGTCCACGTAGAGCGCGATGGCCTTCTTCTCGGCGTCGTAGGTGGCCATCAGCAGCGTGGGCGTCTTCACCATGCTGAGCCCCTCCGCGGTGACCGTCCGCGTGGTGGCCGCGGCGCCCTTGTCGCCCGTCTGCACGCGGAAGATCCAGGCCTGCTTGCCGTTCACCTCGTTCACACCCAGCTCGAAGGAGAACGACTCCCCGTCGCCCTGGCTCATGACGATCCGCGAGCCCTTGGTGGCGGAGTTGTAGGCGCGCGCCGTGACGGTGAAGCTCTTGGTCACGTCCACGACCGGCTCGGCGGACTGCCCCCACGAGTTCCCGTTGCCCTTGCCTATGACCTGGAAGCGCTTGCCCAGCGGGCCGACCTTGAGGTCGGGGCCGAGCCGGATGCCCATGCTGCCGTAGCTGTCCCGCAGGAGGGTGTCGTCACCGGCGACGGTCGCGGTGTAGGCGGCGGGCCCCTTCGAGCCCTCCGGCTCGGGCGAGGCGGAGGCCGAGTTCGAGGGCTGGGCGTCCTGTCCGCCCTCGTCGCCGCCCAGCAGGAAGAACGTTCCACCGCCGGCCAGCAGCGCGAGCACGGTCACCCCGCCGCCCAGCATCCACAGCCGCTTCCTGCGCCGCTCGGCCGCGGAGCGGTCGGCCATGGCCTCCCAGTCCGGCTGCTGCGACGACCCGCCGGGCAGGTCCGGACCGGCCAGCTTCGTGAAGCCCGGCTGGGCCGGGGCGGCCGGCGGCCACTGACCGCCCGCCGCGTCCTGCGCGTATCCGCCCGCCGGGTCCTGTGCGTATCCGCCTGCCGCGTCCTGTGCGTAACCACCCGCCGGGTCCTGCGCGTAACCACCCGCCGGGTCCTGCTGGTACGGGTTCGGATGCTGCCCCGGCTGGGGGTAGCCGTAGCCGGCGGACGGGGTCGGGTAGCCGTAGCCGCCCTGCGCGGGCGGTCCCGGCGGGAACCCGTATCCGCCGCTCCCGGGGGCGGGCTCGGGCTGCGGGTGGCTCGGGGGATTCGTACCGTCGGTCATGCCACGGATGCTAAGTCACGGACTCCCGGGCGGATACGGCCCGGTACCCGTCCCGCCCGACCTGCCCGTCCCGCCCCGGTTCAGCCCTGCGGCAGTTCGAGGATCGGGAAGCTGCCCGTCGCCGTCGGTGCGTGCTCGGGCAGCCACAGGACCGCCACCGCACCCGCCGCCGCGCCCTCACGGTCCGAGCCGCCCCGGGCGGCCACGTTACGGAAGGTCAGCCGGGCGCCCAGCACCCGCGCCTGGCCCTCCGCGATGGTCAGCCCCAGCCCGTGCCCCACACCCGCGCGGTCCGAGGACCCGGTCCTGAAGCGGCTCGGCCCCTCGCGCAGCAGCGCCTCGGGGAAGCCCGGCCCGTGGTCCCGGACCCGTACGACCCGGCCCTCGACGTCGACCTGGATCGGCGGCTGCCCGTACCGCGCGGCATTGGCCAGCAGGTTCCCCAGGATCCGCTCCAGGCGGCGCGGGTCGGTGCTGACGATCTCGTCCGCGACGACGCGTACGGTCGCCTCCGGCATCAGCGACGCCACCCGCCGGCTCACGAACTCGCCCAGAGCCACGTCCTGGAGCTCCGCCCGCTCCGAAGCGCTGTCCAGCCGGGCCACCTCCAGTACGTCCTCGACCAGCGCGCGCAGGGCCTGGGCGCGGTCGCGCACCAGCTCCGTCGGCCGCCCCGGAGGCAGCAGTTCCGCTGCCGTGAGCAGGCCCGTCACCGGAGTCCTCAGTTCGTGCGCGATGTCCGCGGTCACCCGCCGTTCGGCCTCCAGCCGCTGCTGGAGCGCGTCGGCCATGGCGTCCACGGCCCGCGCGAGGTCGTCCGTCTCGTCGCGGACGACACCACCGACCGCGTCCCGTACGCGCACGTCGGGGTCGCCGTGCGCCACCCGCTGCGAGGCGGCCGCGGCCTTGCGCAGCCGGCGCGAGATCTGCCCGCCGATGAGCACGCCGAGCGCCGAGCCGCCGATCACGGCGGACAGCCCGCCGATGAACAGGGCCCGGTCCAGGTCGGGGAGCAGATTGGCGCTCTCCCGGAACGGCGTGTGCAGCGACAGCACCATCCCGTTGCCGAGCGGTACGGCGGCCCACACCTCGGGCAGCCCCCCGCCCGGCCGTTCCTGGATGTAGGTACCGCGCCGGCCCGACTGCGCCTTGTGCCGCAGTTCGGCGGGCAGTTCGGGATCGTTGAGCTTGGCCCCCATGGGCGGCTTGCGCCCGGCGTCGGCGTTGCGCGAGATGAACTGCACGCGCTCCAGCTGCACTTCGCGGGCGCTCTCCAGCATCGACACGCGGGCAGCACTGTGCACCACCAGGCTCAGCGCGATCGTGACGAGGACGCCCACGGAGGCGATGGCAACTGTGATCTTCCAGCGGATCCCCGTGCGGAAGGTGAACCGTCTCATGCCTTGAGCTTGTATCCGAAGCCCCGGACCGTCTCGATCCGGTCCTGGCCGATCTTGGTGCGCAGCCGCTGGACGTGCACGTCCACGACGCGGGTGTCGCCGCCCCAGTCGTAGTCCCAGACCCGCTCCAGCAGGCGGTCGCGCGACAGCACGGTGCCGGGTGCGGAGGAGAACTCCAGCAGCAGCCGCATCTCGGTCGGAGTCAGGGCCACGGCGGCACCCGCCCGGCGGACCTCCATGCCCTCGGTGTCCACCTCCAGGTCGCCGAAGGACAGCACCCCGCGCTCGGCGTCCGAGCCGTTGCCGGCCCCGTTCGCCGCCCCGTTCTGCGGGCCGCCGGAGTGGTCGAAGCGGCGCAGCACCGCGCGGATCCGGGCCACGAGCACGGATCCGTCGAAGGGCTTGGTGACGTAGTCGTCGGCACCCGCCTCCAGTCCCAGCACCACGTCGATGGAGTCGGCGCGCGCGGAGAGCATGATCACCGGGACGGTGGACTCGTCGCGGATGCGGCGGCACAGGCTCACGCCGTCCATGCCCGGGACCATCACGTCAAGCAGGGCGATGTCGGGCCGGTTCGCACGGAAGGACTCCAGCCCGGACAGGCCGTCGGGCATGGCCGTGACCACGAACCCGTCGCGCTCCAGCGCCAGGGTCGTGGCCTCACGGATGACGTCGTCGTCCTCCACGAACAGGACATGGGTCTCGGCCATGCGGCAGCCTCGCCTCGGTTCTTCTGTGCTCAGTTCTTCTGACTCGTGACCGGGGCGGGCTGGACACCGCCGTCGACCACGTTGCTGTACTCCGAGTGAACTCGGTCCTGCTCGGTGAACTTCTCCCCGTTCCAGCGGTAGGTGATCACGTCCTCGCCCGACGGATAGGCGAGCGCGTCGCTCTTTCCGTAGACCTGCTTCGTGACCACCAGGTCCCCCCGGTCGATCTCCGAGTAGACGGGTGGCTGTTCGTCCGAGAACACATTCTCGTACGCGGCTCCGTCCGACCGGTACACGTAGGTACCGCGGCCCAGGGCATCGGCGCAGGACAGGACGTTCACCACGATGTCCACGACCGGCCCCCCGGTGATCCTCCCGTAGCTCACGTCCACCGGGTACTCCTTGCCGGAGCAGGGCTTGAGGTCCCGTTTGACCTCGGTGCTGACCTTGGGGTCCTTCATCAGCAGCCCGACGGGATCGACCTTCTTCAGCGGCCGGCCGGACGCGGCCGACGCGGATTCCTCGGGGGTGGGCCCCGAAGGCGTGGCCTTGGCCACGACATCGGTGCGGGCCGGGCCGCCGTCGCGCAGGCCGGTGCCGCCCGTGGCGCACCCGACCGCGAACACGGCTGTGCCGACGAGGACGACCGTCCCCGCCGACATCAGCACCAGAGAACCTCCGGACAAACCTTGGCCGTTCAGGCCGCGCACCGCTCACGCCCCTCGTACCGCATGGTGTGGTCACCGCGCTCCAGCGCGCGCATGTCCAGATCCCGGCTCTCCAGCTCCTGCCGGAGGCGGGCCAGCGCGCGGTGGAGAGTGCTCTTCACGGTTCCCGCCGACATTCCGAGCGCCGCGGCCGTTTCCTCGGTGCTCATCTGCTCCCAGTGTCGCAGCACGACGACGCTGCGCTGCTTGGGCGCAAGAACCTTGAGGATGTCCATGAGGAGGGCACGGTCGGCGCGCTGGTCGGAGCCGTCCTCGACGGAGGCGTCGGGGAGCTGCTCGGTGGGCACCTCTTCGAGCTTGCGGGCCCGCCACCACTCGGTACGGGTGTTGATCATGACCCGGCGCAGGTAGGCGTCGGCCAGTGACTTGTCGGCGATGCCGTCCCAGCGGCCGTAGGTGCGCACCAGCGCGGTCTGCAGGAGGTCCTGCGCGTCCGTGGGGTCCGGGACCAGGCGCCGGGCACTGCGCAGGAGCGCGTCCTGCCGAGTGCGTACGTACTCCTCGAATCCGAGCACCTCGCCGTGCGCCATCTCAGACCGCCTCCACCCGTTCAACCGCTCATCCCCGTTGTCCTACGGATTCGAAGGTACGGAGGGGTTGTCACGGGCCTGTGCGAGCCAGCCTTCGGTGGGCGCACGGACACCCATAGGTTGTGTAACAGCCGCCGTGAGCTGGGGTTTAGCCGGGGATAAGCGGAATCTCGGAGTCAGTTTCGGTCAGGCCTGCGCGGCGGTCTGCGGAAGCCGGTAGAAACCTCCGTCCAGGGGTTCCACCAGCCCGTCGGCCACCAGCCCGTCCAGCGCCCGGGCCCGCTGCACCGGCTCGTCCCAGACCGTGTCGAGCACCGCCTGCGGAACCGCGCCCACCGCGTCCCGGAGCACGGCGAGGAGCTTGCCCCGCACCTGCCGGTCGGTACCGGCGTACGTCTGGCCGCGCCGCGGCGGACCCTCGTGCGCCGGCTTCCCGGCGAGCCGCCACGCGCACAGCCCGGCCACCGGACAGCGAGCGCAGTCGGGGCTCTTGGCGGTGCACACCAGCGCACCGAGCTCCATCGACGCCGCCGCCCAGCGGGCCGCGGTGTCCTCGTCCTCGGGCAGCAGGGCCCGGGCGAGGCGCCGCTCGGCGGCCGTCGTCGCGTTCGGCGGGTACTCGACGCCGGTCGTGGTGCGCGCGAAGACCCGGCGGACGTTCGTGTCGAGGACCGCGTGCCGCTGCCCGTACGCGAAGGAGGCCACCGCAGCCGCCGTGTACTCGCCGATCCCGGGCAGCGCCAGCAGCTGCGCGTGGTCCTGCGGGACGTCGCCGCCGTGCCGGTCCGTTATCGCGACGGCGGCGCCGTGCAGCCGCAGCGCGCGGCGCGGGTAGCCGAGCCGGCCCCAGGCCCGTACGGCTTCGCCGGGGGCCTCGGTGGCGAGGTCCGCGGGGCGGGGCCACCGGGCGAGCCACTGCTCGTAGACCGGCAGGACCCGGCTGACGGGCGTCTGCTGGAGCATGAACTCGCTGACCATGACCCCCCAGGGGCCGGCCTCGGGGCGGCGCCAGGGCAGGTCGCGGGCGTGTTCGTCGAACCACGCGATGACGGGGGAGTGCAGCGCGTGCGCGGAGTCGGGGGATACGGCCGTGGAGGAAGCGGGGGATGCAGTCATGGCAGACGGCATCCTGGCACGTTTCCCCTCCCGCGGCGCGCCGGACCGCGGCCGGTGAACCGGACGACGGCCGGGACGTCACCCGCCCGCGCGGCGGTGACGGCCGTCCGGGTCGGCCCGGCGAGCGCGCGGACGGTGAGGGCGGCCACCGAACCGCCGAGCAGCAGGCCGAACACCACGTCGTGCGGGTGGTGCACGCCGACGAAGACCCGGGAGAAGGCCATGAGCAGCGCGAGCGGCGCGGTCAGTGGTGCGAGCCGCCGCACGGCCATGGCCAGCGCCACGGCGGCGGCTCCGGCGAGGGCCGCGTGGTTGCTGGGGAACGACCCGTCGCCGGGCCCCGGGCACGGCACCAGCGAGGCCGCGGCCCCGGCGACGGACCGGCAGGGCCGCTCCTCGTCCACCGTGTACTTCACGAGCTCCGACGCGCCGTACGCGACGGCGGTCGCCACCGGCGCGAGCAGGGCCGGCGCCGCCGCGGCGGCGTCCCGGCGGCGCGAGCGCCACCAGACGGCCGCGAGGAGGACACCGAAGAGCAGGAGCCCGTACGCCGTCCAGACCTCGAAGGCCGATTGCACCCACGAGGGGGTCCGGTGGGCGAAATCGGTGATGGCGCGGTAGGGGCCGGAGCTGTCCATGCTCACCGAACATACTCAAAGGGGATTAATCTCCACGTCAACCTTTTGGCCGGATCTCGATGCCCTCGATTGCACCCGCAGGATGATCATCGGCAAATCGAGTCCTCTGCCCGGCATGTGGGGCACTGATCGGGTCGCGAACTCTCGTAAAGTTCCGTCCGTGGGATCTCTGCGCAATCCGGTCGGGCCGCTCCCCTCCTCCATCTACTGGCGACGGAGGGCTGTGCTGGCTTCCGTTGTCGCGCTCCTCGCGCTCCTCGCCGTATGGACCGTCAGTTCCGGTGGGGGGAGGACGAGTACGAACGGAAAGGGCCAGGACGGCCCCGACCCCGTCACCTCGATCACCCCGGGCCCGGCCGGCACCGGGCCCGCGATCAGCGCGGCCCCCGGCGGACGCCCCGGGTCGGGCGGCGGCGGGAACGCCGGCTCCGGGGGCGGCTCCACGGGCGGCGGGGGCAAGAACGGCGAACCGGGCGGCGGTACGGGCGCGAACGGCGGCTCGGGCTCCGGTTCCGCTTCGGGTTCCGGCGGCGCCGCGGGCGGCCCGGCGGCGGTCCCTGCGGACTCCCCGCTCCCCACGTGCGCGCCGGGCGCGCTGCAGTGGGAGGTCAAGAGCGTGAAGAACGAGTACGAGGCGAACGAGAAGCCCCGCCTCGAACTGGTCGCCCGCAACACCTCCGGCACCACCTGCAAGATCGACCTCGGCCCGAAGCAGGCCGTCCTGACCATCCTCCAGGCGAGCAGCAGCAAGGCGGTCTGGTCCTCGGCGGACTGCCCGGCGGGCGCGGGCAACGCCTTCTTCCGCCTCCCGGCGCAGGGCGAGACGAAGCAGTCGCTGGACTGGGACCGCAGGTTCAGCGCGGCCGACCAGTGCCAGACGCCTCCGGCGGGGTCCGCGGCTCCCGACACCTACGTGGTCGAGGTCAAGGCCCCGGGCATGCCGGTGGCCCGCACCTCGTTCGTCCTCAAGCAGAACTAGACACCCCCGGGCGGACTCTTCCGGATCCTGTCGGCAGGATCCAGAAGAGACGGCCCGGCCGCCGACCCGTCGACCGGTGCTAACGGGTCACACATCGAATGACGGTCCATTGTCCGTGTCGAGCGAGCGGCTCGGCCCGGGCGCACTCGCGTCGTTCGTCGCCGCGCAGCATCGCCACGTAGCTGGGAGCGGCATCCAGCGACTTCTCGTCGTTGTGGAAGTAGTAGTGCCGGTAATTGCGCACGTCGTAGACTCCGTCGACGTTCTTGAACTCGGCATGCGCGCGGAAGTCCTTCGGATCCGTTCTCAGGTGGAACAGGACTTCCATGTAGTTGAGCGGCATCCGGTCGGACACGTAGACCGGTTCGCTCGCGCGCTGTGCGTCGTTCGCCGATCGCAGTGCGCCGTCGAACCCCGCCCCGAACGACTCGGCGATCTGTCGTGGATGGCGGGTCGTGTAGTCGTGGAAGAACACCACGCCGTAGCCGACCGCGGCGGCCATGATGACCGCGACGACCGTCCGCCCGGTCTTCCGGTCGGCCATCGAGCGGTACAACCCGCCGACGCCGATCGCGGTAAGGGCGATGAGCGGAATGAACAGGGCGTTGGCCCGGTTGCCGTTGCCCGGCATCGCGAACAGCAGGACGATCGCGCCGATCAGCCAGAACGTGAACAGGTTCGCTTCCGGCGTCCGGGTGCGAGCCGCGAAGTAAACGCCGAGCGCGGCCAGCGGAAATCCGATCACGCCGAGCGTCAGGAACCCGTTGGGAACGGTCCACAGGTATCCGTCGGCGAAACCGCTGGTCACGAAATGGGTGTTCATCTCGACCAGGTCCTGGCCGTCGGTGATCTGGTCCAGCCGGGACGACACCAATTTCGGCACGCTGAACGGGAGGGCGGAAACGAAACCCGGGGTGCGGTGCAGAACGTTGTTGACCAGTACGAACAGGAGCAGCGGACCGGCGACGACCAGGAACACCAGCATGCTCAGGCCGGCCGGGATCCAGTTCTGCAGCACCGTGCGGTACCGGGTGCACAGGTAGAACCCGACGATCACCGGCACCACGAGGATCGCCACCCCGTAGGCGTACAGCGAGAGCGCCAGGAACACCAGTGAGAAGGGAATCAGATACCGGGCGCGTGATGAGGTGTACGCATATCCCAGGGCGGTTGTCCCGGCGAGCAGGAAGAACGGCAATATGCTTGATTCCAGCGCCCATCGGGACGCGGTGATGTGCCATGGAGTGATGGCGAGCAGTGCCGCCCCGATCAGCGCCGTGGGGAGATCGATGAAACGCCGCAGAGCGAAGTACAGCAGGGGGACGGCGCCGATGCCCAGCAGTACGGGAACCAGCCGTATGGAGAATTTGGTCAAGCCGAACAGCCCGACGAACGGCATGCTCAGATAGGAGAGCAGTACGTTCTGTCCGGATCCCCAGCTGGGAAAATAGGCCGGCCAGGGGTTTCCCCACCGGTCAGTGCCGTCGGTCAGCAGTGCGAATGTTTCGTATCCGGCGCTGGCTTCGTCCTGGTTGAGGCCGCCGGGCAGGTCCGGGAAACGCCACAGCCTGAGGATTGCTGCGACCACAATGATCGCGGTGAGTGCGAGGGTGCTTTTTCGGGGGGTGGTGAATCGTTTCATCACGACGGTATTCGCACCGTCGCATGTGTGGGGACGGGGAGCTCCGCGTATTCCATGCCGAGGTCGATTCCTTCGTGTTTCGGCAGGCTGCTGCGCACCGCCGATGATCTTGAACTAAGGAATCTTACCTGTTCCAAATTCCGGAATAAGCGCGTCCGGATAAGGCGGGCTGGCGCTGACGGAAGTCACCGGGAAATGCGCCGGAAGGGCGTGGGAAGGACGGGCCGGACACCAGGACCGGCGCACTCGCCAGGCGGCGCCGGATGCCGCGGGCTCGGCCGACCGGATCCGCAAGATCCGAAAGAGACGGCCCAGCCGCTTCCGGCCCTGCCGGCGTCTGAGGCGCGGGGCCCGGGGCGGAGCCCCAGCAGCGGCGCGCACGCCGAACGGGCAGCGGAACCAGGGCCGTCGGCCGAGCGAAGCCGCAGGCTAGACGTACCGCTCCAGGATGGACGACTCGGCCAGCCGGGACAGGCCCTCGCGGACGCTCCGCGCACGGGCCTCGCCCACACCGTCCACCGTCTGCAGGTCGTCGACGCTCGCGGCGAGCAGCTTCTGCAGCCCGCCGAAGTGCTCCACGAGCCGCTCGATGATCGCGCCCGGCAGTCGCGGCACCTTCGCCAGCAGCCGGTACCCGCGCGGCGACACCGCCGAGTCCAGCGTCTCCGGCGAGCCCGTGTACCCCAGCGCCCGCGCCACGATCGCCAGCTCCAGCAGCTCCGGATGCGTCAGCGCGTCCAGCTCCGCCAGCGCCTCGTCCACCGTGCGGGAACGCCTCGCCGTCGGCTCCGGCACGTAGTCCCGGATGACCAGCTCCCGCTCCTGCTCGATCCCGACCGTCAGCTCGTCCAGCTGCAGCGACAGCAGTCGCCCGTCCGTGCCCAGTTCGACCACGTACTCGGCGATCTCGGTCGCGATCCGGCGGACCATTTCCAGCCGCTGCGCGACCGCCGTGACGTCGCGGACGGTGACCAGGTCCTCGATCTCCAGCGCCGACAGCGTGCCTGCGACCTCGTCGAGGCGCAGCTTGTAACGCTCCAGCGTGGCCAGCGCCTGGTTCGCCCGCGACAGGATCGCCCCGGACTCCTCCAGGACCCGCCGCTCCCCGTCCACGTACAGCGCGATCAGCCGCATCGACTGCGACACCGACACCACCGGGAAACCGCACTGCTTGGAGACGCGGTCGGCCGTACGGTGGCGCGTACCCGTCTCCTCCGTCGGGATCGACGCGTCCGGCACCAGCTGCACACCGGCTCGCAGGATCTTGGTGAGGTCCTTGTCGAGGATGAGCGCGCCGTCGAGCTTGCACAGCTCGCGCAGCCGGGTCGCGGTGAACTCCACGTCCAGGACGAAGCCGCCGGTGCACATGGCCTCGACGCTCTTGTCCATACCGAGGACGATGAGCCCGCCGGTGTTGCCGCGGACGATCCGCTCCAAGCCGTCACGCAGCGGCTGACCAGGTGCGACCGCGCTCAGCGAGGCGCGCATCATGGCCTCCTGCTTGGAGCTCGCGCCCGACTTCCCGGATGCTGCTGCCCCGTCCTTGGCTGCCACTGCACTCCTCCGGTCGCGGGTTGCGCCGCCCCGCGCCACGGGCACGAGGGCGTGCGTACGGCCGGGCGGACCAGCACAAAGTCTACCGGCGTGCGCCACGGCCCCGCCGTGGCTTGGCCAGGTACGGCCCGGGCTGGCCTCGCAGGCACCCCCTGACCAGGGGATCGTCACCCTGCCGCGACCCCCGCCGCGACCTCCGCCGCGACCCTTGCCCCGCCCCGGGGCCGGCTACTCCGCGGACCGCTCCTTGGCCGGCGTACGGGAGCGGCCGCGCGGCAACACCCTTAGCGCGTCACCCATGTCGGCCACCTCGATGACCTTCATTCCGGCCGGCACCTTCCCCGGATCCGCCGGCACCAGCGCGTGCGTGAACCCCAGCCGGTGCGCCTCCGCGAGCCGCCGCTGCACGCCGGTCACCCGCCGTACCTCACCGGCCAGGCCGACCTCACCGATCGCCACGAGGTTCTTCGGCAGCGGCACGTCGCTGGCCGCGGAGGCCAGCGCGAGCGCGATCGCCAGGTCGGCGGCCGGTTCGGTGAGCTTCACCCCGCCCACCGTCGCGCTGTAGATGTCGCGCTTGCCGAGGGCCGTGATCCGGCCGCGCTGCTCCAGCACCGCCAGCATCATCGACACGCGCGAGGTCTCCAGGCCCGAGGTCGTGCGCCGGGGGGAGGGGATCTGGGAGTCCACGGTCAGCGCCTGCACCTCGGCGACCAGCGGACGCTTCCCCTCCAGAGTCACCGTCAGACAGGTGCCCGGAACGGCCTCGGCCCGCCGGGTCAGGAACAGCCCGCTCGGGTCGGCGAGCCCCGTGATCCCCTCGTCGTGCAGCTCGAAGCAGCCGACCTCGTCGGTCGCTCCGTACCGGTTCTTGACGCCGCGCACCAGCCGCAGCCGGGCGTGCCGGTCGCCCTCGAAGCTCAGCACCACGTCGACGAGGTGCTCCAGCAGACGGGGACCGGCGATGGCCCCCTCCTTGGTCACGTGACCGACGAGGAGGGTGGCCATCCCGCGCTCCTTGGAGGCCCGGATCAGCGCTCCGGCCACCTCGCGCACCTGGGCCATGCCACCGGGCGCGCCGTCGATCTCGGGGGAGGCGACGGTCTGTACGGAGTCCAGGATCAGCAGGGAGGGCTTCACGGCGTCGAGATGCCCGAGGACGGCCGACAGGTCGGTCTCGGCGGCGAGATAGAGGTGATCGCTGAGGGCGTTGATCCGGTCGGCCCGCAGGCGCACCTGGCTCGCCGACTCCTCGCCCGTCACGTACAGCGTGCGGTGCTCGTCACTGGCCGCCTTCGCCGCGACGTCCAGCAGCAGGGTCGACTTGCCGACGCCGGGCTCGCCGGCGAGCAGCACCACGGCACCGGGCACGAGCCCGCCGCCGAGGACGCGGTCCAGCTCGTCCACGCCGGTGCTGCGGGCGGTCGCGGTCCGGCCGTCGACCTGTCCGATCGGCAGGGCGGCGGTCGAGACCCGGCCGGCGGCGGTGGTCCGCACGGCGGGCGCGCCCATCTCCTCGACGGTGCCCCAGGCCTGGCATTCGGGACAGCGGCCGAGCCACTTGGCGGTCGTCCAGCCGCAGTCGGTGCAGCGGTAGGACGGCCGGTCCTTGGCGGATGAACGAGCAGTGCGGGCAGCCATGCCGTTCACGGTAGCCGCCCGCACCGACAGACCGGACCCGGGCACCGGCCGCGGGGCGGGGCCGCCGCGCTGCGAGGGTGTCCTCATGGAACTGTCCGACGAGGGATCCCCCTTCGACACCGACATGATCGACGCGCCTGTCGCGGATGTGGCGGGGGTCTTCCCCGGCCGCCGCTCCGCCGGGGACCTGGCCGCGTTCTTCGTCCGCGCGGGCTGGAGCTCGCGCTCCTCCTCCTGGGAGGGGTACGAGGTGGAGAGTCCGCTGGCGCGCCTGGAGATCGAGCCGGGCCACGACGGCGTCCTCCTCCACGGCGAGGCGGACGCCGGCCGGCTCGACGCGCTCACCGCCGTGCTGTCCGCGCGTGGCCTCCCCTTCTCCGTGGAGTTCTACGGGGAGGACGGGGTTCTGCTGCGCGAGGTGCGCATGGGGTTGGTGGGCTCTAGGGGTCCTGCTGGTGCCGCTGGCGCCGCGGGGGGTTCTGTCGGTCCCGCGGGGCCTGCGGGGTCACGTCAGCGGGGCCTTCCGGTCCGACCACGTCAGGGCATGCGTCAGCGCCTCACCGATCTGTTCACCCATAAGGGCTAAAAGAGGCGAAGGCTTCCAAGGCCTTACCAGTGCGCCGCCTACGGTCGCCAGGTGAACAGCAGCCACCAGGCACACTCCTCAGCGCGCACCGGCGCACACCGGGCGCACGGGCGCACGCCCCACGGGGCCGAGCAGCCGCCGCCGTTCCGGCACGAGCCCTACCTGGACGGCCTGTTCACGTACTGCCTGTCGGTCCTCTGCGACCACGACACCGCGACCGACGTGCTCGGGGACGTCCTCGCCGTGGCCGAGCGGCACCCCGGCCGCTGCCCCGACGAGGGGGACCGGCGCGCCTGGCTGTACGCCCTCGCCCGCTGGGGCTGCCTGCACCGGCTGGCCGAGCAGCGGCGTGCGCGCCAGGGAGCGCATTCCGCTCGGCGTGCGCCGGAGCACGCGGGCCGTGACCGTGCGCCGGGTGATGCGGGTGAGGGCACGCCTCCCGAACGTGGTCAGGATGCCCGCCGGCCCGTTGACGTGGACGCCCACCGCCGGACGGAACTGGCCCGCCTCGCCTGGCCCGAAGCCGCCGGCACCACACCCGAGCAGCGCGAGGCCCTCGAACTCGCGGTCCGCCACCGGCTCGGCGTCCCCGAACTCGCCGCCGTCCTCGGCACCCCCGCGGCCGCCGCCCGCGAGCTGCTCTCCGGCGCCGCATGCGAGGTGGAGCGCACCCGCGCCGCCCTCGCCGTCGTCGAGACCGGCAACTGCCCCGGCGTCTCCCGGCTCACCGGCGACGACGGCGACGGCAACGTCCTGCTCTCCAGCACCCTGCGCGCCGAACTCGTCCGCCACGTCGACGACTGCCCCCGGTGCCGCCGCGCCGCCGAACGCGTGGGCGCCGCGGGCCCCTGGCCCGGCTCCGGCGGCATCAACACCGCCGCGCTCCCCCTCGTACCCGCCCCGCGCACCGCCGTCCACGCCGCGATGCTCCGCTCCGGCCGGGGCCGCGGCCGAGGCCCCGCCCCACGCTTCGACCGCACCGGCTTCCCCATGGACCCCAAGGACCGCGCCGCCCGCCGGGACCGGCTGCGCGCCCGGGTGGTGACCACCACCGTCGTCGCCACCGTCGTCGCCGCCCCGGTCCTGGCACTGTGGGCCGCCTACCGGGGCGGACCCGACTCCGGCGAGGCCGGCGGCGACGCCACCCGTATCTCCGCCAGCGAGTCCGAGCTCCCGATCGCGCGGACCGACGGCCGGCCGCTGACCGCCTACGAGAACACCGGGAACGCCGCCACCACCACCGGCGGCCCCGGCTTCGCCCAGAGCGACACCACCTCCGACGTCTCCGTCGAGGTCATCAGCACCGGCGCGCCCGCGACCCCCGACCACCCCGGCGGCGCCGGCCGCCTCACCGTGGCCGCGTCCGCGCAGGGCGCCGTCACCCTGCTCACCCTCACCGCCTCCGGCGGCGCCCCCGTCGACTGGCGGCTCTGGTCCGACGCCCCCTGGCTGCGCGCGAGCCGCACCGCGGGCACGCTGGCCCCAGGAGAATCGGTCACCCTGAGGATCACCGTGGACCCCGAGGGCCAGCCCGTCGGCGCCTGGACGGCCCGCGTCGGGGTCGACCCGAGCGGCGCGGCGGTCTCCATCCAGGGCCGCGGCCGCCCCGCGGCGACGCCCGCGTCCACCCCGGACCCGACGCGGCCCACGCCCCCGGCCCCCTCGCCGGACCCGACGCAGCCGTCCACCCCGCCGCCGTCCCCGACGGAGCCGACGATCCCGCCGCAGTCCCCGACGCCCGAGCCGTCCCCGACGGAGGGCTCGGGCGGAACGGTTTCCCCCGCGCCGGACCCGGCCCCGTCGGCATCGCCGGGCCCCTGAGAGGGCCTGCGGGGCCTGCGAGCGCCTGCGCGGTCTACGGGCCCGCGAGGGGCTGCGCGGCCTGCCGGGGCCTGCCGGGGCCTGCGGTCAGGCGGGATCCGCGGGGTGCGGGGCCATCGGCAGCAGCGAGGCCAGCCGCGCCTCGCACAGCTTCACGAGCTCCTCGTACGCCTCCTTGCCCATCAGTTCCGTCAGCTCGGGACGGTACGACACGTACACCGGCTCGCCGGCCCCGTGCGCGGAGGTGGCCGACGTGCACCACCAGTGCAGATCGTGACCGCCCGGCCCCCAGCCGCGTCGGTCGTACTCACCGATCGACACCTGCAGCACGCGCGTGTCGTCCGGCCGGTCGATCCACTCGTACGTCCGGCGGATCGGCAGCTGCCAGCAGACGTCGGGCTTGGTCTCCAGCGGCTCCCGGCCCTCCTTCACCGCGAGGATGTGCAGCGAGCAG
This sequence comes from Streptomyces sp. NC-S4, assembly GCF_054353315.1. Classification (NCBI taxonomy): domain Bacteria; kingdom Bacillati; phylum Actinomycetota; class Actinomycetes; order Kitasatosporales; family Streptomycetaceae; genus Streptomyces; species Streptomyces sp. NC-S4. Next base: position 4,909,335 of record NZ_CM135937.1, read on the forward strand.
CCCGCCCCGGCTGGGAACCCCGGCCGGTTCAGGAAGATGCACGCGCCGTCCCAGCGACGGGTCTGCTTCTCCCCGTCGTCGTCGTTCTGCGTCCACCCGCTCTCGCTGCCGACGTCGTGGAACTGCCACAGCTCGGGCGTCAGCCGCGCCACGTGCTGCGCGACGCGCTTCTCGTCGTCCTCGTCGGAGAAGTGCGCGCCGAGCGTGCAGCAGCCGTCGTCGGCCCGGCCCGCCTGGATGCCCTGGCAGCCGCTGCCGAAGATGCAGGTCCAGCGGGAGGTCAGCCAGGTCAGGTCACAGCGGAAGACCTGCTCGTCGTCGGCGGGGTCGGGGAATTCCACCCAGGCCCGGGGGAAGTCGAGCCCCTTCTCGTCGGCCGCGAGCACGGCCTTGTCCTTGCCGCCCTTGGCGTTCGCCCTGGTCTTGGCCTTGACGGTGTCCTTGCCCGTGTCCTTCTGCGACCGGGTCTTGTTGGCCTTCTTCGTATTTGGCACAAACCCAAGCCTATGCGCCCCTTACTCAACCCCCGAGTCTTCCTCGCAGTAGCGTTTCCCCCTATGAGACTCGGTGTGCTGGATGTGGGTTCGAATACGGTCCATCTGCTGGTGGTGGACGCGCACCCTGGCGCGCGTCCGCAGCCGGCGCACTCGCACAAGGTGGAGATGAGGCTGGCGGAGCTGCTCGACGAGCGCGGCGCCGTCACCCCCGAAGGCGTCGAGCGGCTCGTCTCGGTGATCCGCGACGCGGTCCAGGCCGCGGAGGACAAGGGGTGCGAGGACGTCCTCCCCTTCGCCACCAGCGCCGTACGCGAGGCCACGAACGCGGACGAGGTCCTCGCGCGGGTCAGGGCCGAGACCGGCGTCGACCTGCCCGTGCTGAGCGGCGAGGACGAGGCCCGCCTCACCTTCCTGGCCGCCCGCCGCTGGTTCGGCTGGTCCGCCGGAAAACTGCTGGTCCTGGACATCGGCGGCGGCTCCCTGGAGATCGCGTACGGCATCGACGAGGACCCGGACGCGGCCGTCTCCCTCCCGCTGGGCGCGGGCCGCCTCACCTCGGGCTGGCTCCCGGGCGACCCGCCGGACTCGCTGGACATCCGGGCGCTACGGCGGCACGTGCGCGCGGAGATCGCCCGGACGGTCGGCGAGTTCAGCCGCTTCGGGGCGCCGGACCACGTGGTGGCGACCTCGAAGACCTTCAAGCAGCTGGCCCGCATCGCCGGAGCGGCCCGCTCGGCGGACGGCCTGTACGTGCAGCGGGACCTGAGCCGCAAGTCCCTGGAGGAATGGGTCCCGCGCCTCGCGGCGATGACCACGGCCCAGCGCTCGGCGCTCCCGGGCGTCTCGGAGGGCCGCGCGAACCAGCTCCTGGCGGGAGCCCTGGTCGCGGAGGGCGCCATGGACCTCTTCGGCGTCGAGGAACTGGAGATCTGCCCGTGGGCCCTGCGCGAGGGCGTGATCCTGCGCAGGCTGGACCACATGCCGGCACCGGAGGCGTGAGGGGCGGGCTGCGGTAGGCGGGGCGGGGCGGGCGGGAGCCGGCCGGGCGGCGTCGGATGGGCGGGGCGGGGGCTTCGGTGGGGGTGGGGCGGGATCCTCTCGGCCGGTATCAGGGATGTGCTGGGGGTTTCCCGTCAGTCCCATCGTCCCTCCGGGTCGGGCCGGTCCCTCAAGGGCGCTCCTTCGTCGCGTCGCTTCGCGATGTCGCTGCGCTCCACCCTTGACCGACCGTCCCGCCCCGGAGAAACGAAAGACTGCCGGGAAGCCCCCAGAGGAACGGGCCGGGCGTTCAAGGATCAGGACGGGGACGGTCGGAGACACCCAGCCCCGTCCAGCGTGGGGGACGATCGACAGGCGGGGCCGATAGGAGCCACCTTCCGGGTCGGAGGGGCGCACCAAATCGCTACGCGCTCCTCACCCCTCAGCGTCCGACGACCGTCTGGGGCTGGACATAGGCCGCCCACAGCCTGGAGCCCTTCTCACCGACAGCGGCCGACGGCCGTCTGGGGCTGTTCACCGCGCCCTGGATCGGTCAGAGGGTGAGCAGCCGTACGAGCACCACTGTCACCGTGCCTGCAATGAAGACCGCCCCCAGCACGGTCAGGTAGAGATCCATCTTCTTCATGTCCCAACCCGAGATCTCGAACCGGGCCGGCTTCTCCGGGTCGTACCGCACCGTGACGTACGCCCCCACGCGGAAGGCGCTTCCGACCGATCCACGGCCGAACCGCGAGGAGTGTTCCTGGGCGCGCCCGTCCCTGTCCTTCCAAGCGGCAACCGGGTGGTAGAACGTGGTGCCTTCGTCATCGCGTGAAACCCGGTGACGGACGATCCGCGCCTCGGCATTGACACCGTGGTGGCGAAGCGAGCGGGCGTAGCGCAGGCCGCGGACACCGCAGACGAGGGAGAAGACGCCGATCGTCAGGGGGATGAGAGAGAAAAGCCATTCGCGTCCCATGATCTAGGCGACGCCTGCGCGAAAGTGTTGGTTGCGGCCCGTGCCGCCTCGACCGACCGCCCAACAGCGGCTATTCCGAAGTGGACCCGGGTCAGCGCCCCCAATTGCCCCTATGCGGCGGTGAGTTTGCGGTGTGGTGCTCGCGCTGACCCGCATCCACTACGAAATAGCCGCTGTCTCACGTCTTTTCGCCCCGCGACGGCCCTCGGACGCCTTCCGAGAGAAGCCCTGCGGGCTGTGGGCGGCTTGTGGCCGACCACGGACGGTCGTCGGACGCGGGTCGAGCGCCGCACCGGGGCCGCGGGCGGCTTATGAACGGCCACATACAGCCGTCGGCCGCTGTCGGCGAGAAGTGCCTGAGGCCGTGGGCGGTCTATGTCCAGCTACGGACGGCCGTCGGCCGCTGTCGGTGAGAAACCCTTTCGGGGCGTGGGCGGCCTATGTCCAGCCACAGGCGGTCGTCGGACGCTGAGGGATGAGGAGCGCGTAGCGATTTGGGGCGCCCTTCCGACCCGGGCCCTGGTCTGGATCGGCCCCGTCTGCCGACCTTGGCTCACGCGGGACGGGGCCGGGCATGGCCGACCGTCCCCGTCCGTGTCTTGAAGTCCCGGCCCGTTCCTTTGGGGGCTTCCCGGCAGTCTTTCGTTTCTCCGGGGCGGGACGGTCGGTCAAGGGTGGCCGCAGGCCATCGCGAAGCGACGCGACCGGAGGGAGCGCCCTTGAGGGACCGGCCCGACCCGGAGGGACGATGGGACTGACGGGAAACCCCCAGCACATCCCCGACACCGCCCGAGAGGATCCCGCCCACCGCAGTCGAGTGGCCGCCGTCACGGTCGCCCCCGCTTCCGGGCCCGTACCCTGTCCTCGTGGCAGAACCAGTCCGTGTCCCGACCGCGAAAGTCGCCCTATCCACCGCCTCGGTCTATCCGGAGTCGACGGCGACCGCCTTCGAGATCGCCGCGCGCCTCGGTTACGACGGCGTCGAGGTGATGGTCTGGACGGATCCGGTCAGTCAGGACATCGAAGCCCTGCGCCGGCTGTCGGACCACCACGGAGTGCCGATCCTGGCCGTGCACGCGCCGTGTCTGCTGATCACCCAGCGGGTCTGGTCCACCGACCCGTGGACCAAGCTGCAGCGCGCCCAGGCCGCGGCCGAGCGGCTCGGGGCGAGCACCGTGGTCGTGCACCCGCCCTTCCGCTGGCAGCGCCAGTACGCGCGGGACTTCGTCAGCGGCATCTGGCGGATGGCCGACGAGACCGACGTCCGGTTCGCCGTGGAGAACATGTACCCGTGGCGCTACCGCGACCGCGAGATGCTCGCCTACGCCCCCGAGTGGGACGTAACGAAGGACGACTACCGCCACTTCACCGTCGACCTGTCGCACACCGCGACCGCCCGTACCGACGCGACCGCGATGATCGACCGGATGGGCGACCGGCTCGCGCACATCCACCTCGCCGACGGGAACGGATCGGCCAAGGACGAGCACCTGGTCCCGGGCCGCGGTACGCAGCCCTGCGCCGAGCTGCTGGAGGGCCTCGCGCGGACGTCGTTCGACGGGCACGTGGTGATCGAGGTCAACACCCGCCGGGCGATGTCCTCCGCCGAGCGCGAGGCCGATCTCGCCGAGGCGCTGGCCTTCACCCGCCTGCACCTCGCCACCGCCGCCGCATCCCCCGACCCGAGCCCCACGACATCCCCCACCGCCACCCCCACCGCCACCCCCACCCACCGCGACAAGGCCCGCCGGCCGTGACCGATACCCCGACCCCGGCCCCGGACGCGCCCAAGCCGCGCCGCCGCGGTCCCGGCCGGCCCCGGCAGGACGAGGCCGACGACGGCCCCGGCACCCAGGAGCGCATCCGGCTCGCCGCCCGCGAGGTGTTCGCGGAGCGCGGGTACGACAAGACGTCCGTGCGCGGCATCGCGAAGGTCGCCGGCGTCGACCCGGCGCTCGTGCACCACTACTTCGGCAGCAAGGACGATCTCTTCGCCGCCGCCATCGAGGTCAGCATCGAGCCCGCCCTGGTGGTCCCCGCGATCATCGGCGAGGGTCCGGACGGCATCGGTGAGCGTCTCGCCCGCTTCTTCCTCGGCGTCTGGGAGAACCCGGTCACCCGGGTCCCGCTGCTCGCCGTGATCCGCTCGGCGCTCACCCACGAGGCGGCCGCGAAGGTGCTGCGCCAGCTGGTGCTGCGGCGGCTCCTGGAGCGGGTCGCCGCCGACCTCGACGTCCCCGACCCGACCTTCCGCGCCGAGCTCGCGGCCTCCCACATGGTCGGCATCGCGATCCTGCGCTACGTGGTCCAGGTGGAGCCCCTCGCGTCCGCCGACCCGGAGAAGATCGTGGCCCTCGTCGCGCCCACGCTGCAGCGGTACCTGACCGAGGAATGAGCCCGCCGTCCCGGCATCCGGACGCGCTGTCCGGATCGCGGGCGGTGGGCGTAGCCTCGTATCTGAGCCATATCCGCAGTCGCGGCTGACCGTACAGCCGCACTCATGGGGAGTGAAACCGCATGCCCGAGCTGAGGTCCCGCACCGTCACCCACGGCCGCAACATGGCAGGCGCGCGTGCGCTGATGCGCGCGTCGGGCGTAGCGAGCGCGGACATCGGCAAGCCGATCGTCGCGGTCGCCAACTCCTTCACCGAGTTCGTCCCCGGTCACACCCACCTGGCCCCGGTCGGCCGCATCGTCTCCGACGCCATCCGGGCCGCCGGTGCGATCCCGCGCGAGTTCAACACCATCGCGGTCGACGACGGCATCGCCATGGGCCACGGCGGCATGCTGTACTCCCTCCCGTCCCGCGACCTGATCGCGGACTCGGTCGAGTACATGGTCGAGGCGCACTGCGCCGACGCGCTGATCTGCATCTCCAACTGCGACAAGATCACCCCCGGCATGCTGATGGCCGCCATGCGCCTCAACATCCCGGTCGTCTTCGTCTCGGGCGGCCCGATGGAGGCCGGCCAGGCGACGCTCGTCGACGGCACCGTCCGCAAGCTCGACCTGATCGACGCCATGGTCGACGCCTCCAACGAGAACGTGTCGGACGCGGACGTGCTGCGCATCGAGGAGAACGCCTGTCCCACCTGCGGCTCCTGCAGCGGCATGTTCACCGCCAACTCGATGAACTGTCTCGCCGAGGCCATCGGCCTGGCCCTGCCCGGCAACGGCTCCGTCCTCGCCACGCACACCGCCCGCCGCGCGCTGTACGAGGACGCCGGCCGCACGGTCGTGGAGATCACCAAGCGCTACTACGAGGACGGCGACGAGTCCGTCCTGCCGCGCAACATCGCCACCCGCGAGGCCTTCGAGAACGCCATGGCCCTCGACATCGCGATGGGCGGCTCCACGAACACGATCCTGCACCTGCTGGCCGCCGCGCAGGAAGCGGGCCTGGACTACGACCTCACCGACATCGACGCCGTCTCGCGCCGTGTCCCGTGCCTGGCCAAGGTCGCGCCGAACGTGGCGCCCGGCGGCACGTACTACATGGAGGACGTCCACCGCGCCGGCGGCATCCCCGCCATCCTCGGCGAGCTGCACCGCGGCGGCCTCCTCAACAAGGACATCACCACCGTCCACTCGGACGGCCTGGAGGACTGGCTCGCCAAGTGGGACGCCCGCTCCGGCACGGCCACCGACACGGCCATGGAGCTGTGGCACGCGGCGCCCGGCTGCGAGCGCTCCGCCACCGCCTTCTCCCAGTCCAAGCGCTGGGAGACCCTCGACCTCGACGCCGAGGGCGGCTGCATCCGCTCGGTGCAGCACGCGTACTCCAAGGACGGCGGCCTCGCCGTGCTGCGCGGCAACATCGCCGTCGACGGCTGCGTCGTGAAGACCGCCGGCGTCGACGAGTCGATCTGGACCTTCGAGGGCCCGGCGGTCGTCTGCGAGTCCCAGGACGAGGCCGTCGACAAGATCCTCAACAAGCAGATCAAGGAGGGCGACGTCGTCGTCATCCGCTACGAGGGCCCGCGCGGCGGCCCCGGTATGCAGGAGATGCTCTACCCGACCTCCTTCCTCAAGGGCCGCGGCCTCGGCAAGTCCTGCGCCCTGGTGACCGACGGCCGCTTCTCCGGCGGCACCTCGGGCCTGTCCATCGGCCACGCTTCCCCGGAGGCCGCCTCGGGCGGCACCATCGCGGTCGTCGAGGACGGCGACCGGATCCGCATCGACATCCCGAACCGGTCCATCGAGGTCCTCGTCGACGAGGCCACCCTGGCGGCCCGCCACGCGGCCCTCGGCGGCGTCTACGCCCCGAAGAACCGCGAGCGCAAGGTCTCCGCGGCCCTGCGCGCCTATGCGGCGATGGCCACCAGCGCCGACAAGGGCGCGGTCCGCGACGTCTCCCTCCTGGGCTGACGACCGCCGGTCCGGCCGACCGACCCCGCCGGCGCGCCCCCGCACCCTCCGGTGCGGGGGCGCCGCCGTCTCACCAGGCGGCGGGGTCCCCCGCCCCCACCGCGAACACCGACCCGTCGGGCGCGCCCGTGAACACCCGCCCACCGCCGACCGCGGGTGCGGGCAGGGTGGAGGTGTACTTGGTGCTGCTGTCGGCCATGCGCGGCTTGGTCTGTCCCACCGGCCGTCCGCTGCCCGCGTCGACGGCCAGGAGCCGTCCGTCCGGGGCCGTCAGGAACACCTGGCCGTCGGCGAACACCGGCCGGGAGGCCACGGCCACGCCCGTCTCCAGCCGCCACTGCTCCTTGGCCGGTCCGACGGCGACCAGCGTGCCCGACGTCCCGAACAGGTACACGGTGCCGTCCTGGCCCACCGTCGGCTCCGCGTCGTACACCGGCGCCGTGAGCCGCACGCGCTGCACCCCGTGGGCCGCCAGGTCGGCGCGCACGACCGCGCCGGTCCGGGAGGACGCGTCGAGTTCCAGCAGGTACAGCCCGCCCTGCGCAACGCCGACCGGGCGCAGCCGCCCCGCCGTCCGGAGCTGCCAGCGCACCTTCCCGTTCGCCGGGTCCACCGCGGCGAGCTGGGTGGAGCCGCTGTCGCTCCCGGGCGTCGCCACGTACAGCGCGGGCGTTCCGGACTCGTCGGTGCCGCCCCACCACTCGGCTCCGACCGCGCCGATCTGCTGGGTCCAGCGCGGTGTGCCACTGGCCGCGTCCAGCGCGGTGACGCTGCCGGTCGTTCCCACGAGCAGGACCTGCCCGCCCGCGGTCACCACCTGTGAGCCGCCCGGCAGCTTCCGCCGCCAGGTCTCCGTTCCGGTGCCCGGGTCCAGCGCCTGGAGGGTCTCGCTGCCCGGCGCCACGACGAGGACCCGCCCACCCGCATGGACCGGCGCTCCGAGGGCCGTCGTCCGGGGCGCCTGGGCGGTCGCTTCCACCGCCCACACGGTGGAGCCGTCGGCGGGGTCCAGCCGAGCTGCGACGAGGCCCGGCCCCGCGCAGTAGAGAGCGGCCGACTGCCAGGAGCAGGCCCCGATGCGGCTGCCGGTGCCGGGCCCGCCCAAGGGGACCGCCCAGGGGGCGAAACGCTTCTGCGGCGCCGTTTCGGCCTGCGCGGCGATCTGGGCGGGCTGTCCGGCGTCCGGTCCGAACTGCCAGTACCCGCCGACCGCGGCGGCGCCGGTGAGCAGCAGCGCGATCGCGATCCCGACGGCCAGGCGGGCCCGGCGTCCGGCCGTGCCGGGTCCGGGTCCGGGTCCGGTGTCGGGTTCGGGGGCGCTCCGCACCCGCTGGTGGGTGACCTGCTCGGAGTCGTCGGGCCGCCGGGGCCGGGGGACGAAGGCCTGGGTGTCCTCCGCCGTCGGGTACGCGATCGCCCGCATCTCGGCGATCAGCTCCTCGGCGGTGGGCCGCTGCTCCGGATCCTTCGCCAGGCACCGGGCGACGAGCGGTACGAGCCGGGGCGGCAGCCCGGTCAGATCGGGCTCGCTGTGCACCACCTGGTACGCCACGAGGTAGTGACTGTCCGAGTCGAACGGTCCGTGGCCCGTCGCCGCGTGCACGAGTACGGACCCCAGGGCGAAGACGTCCGCGGCGGTTCCCACGTCCCGCGGACGCTGGAACTGCTCGGGCGCCATGTACGGCGGGGTACCGATCAGCTTGCCGGTCTCGGTCCGCAGGTCGCTGTCCGCCGGACGCGAGATCCCGAAGTCGATGACCCGCACGCCGTCCGGAGCCATCAGTACGTTGCTGGGCTTCAGGTCCCGGTGCACCACTCCGGCCCGGTGGATGTCCCGCAGGGCTTCGGCCAGGCCGGCGGCGAGCCGGGCCAGTTCGACGGGGTCGAGGACCTGTTCCCGGACCCGTTCGGCGAGCGTCGGTGCGTCGATGAACAGGGTGGCCATCCAAGGCCGTTCGGCGTCGGGGTCGGCATCGACGACGGGCGCGGTGAACGCACCGCTCACCCGCCGCGCGGCGGCGACCTCCTGGCGGAACCGGGCCCGGAACTCGGGGTCCACCGCGTGCTCGGCGTGCACGATCTTGACGGCGAGTTTCAGCCCCGAGCCGGACGTGGCCAGATGGACGACGCCCATCCCTCCGGAACCGAGCACCGATTCGAGCCGGTACTGCCCGGCGTACTCCGGAAAGCCCGCGTAGTCCGCGCGCAGCGAATGCACCGCTCACCACCCCCGCCGGAGCCTAGTCGATGACCCCTGTGCATCTCCAAGGTCCTGCTACCCTGCGCGAGTTGCGCACGGCAACACCCATGGGGGGAGATTTCGTATGTCTGTGGAGAACGATTCGAGCCAAAACCAGAGCCTGGCCGCAGGCTCCGGCTACCCGATGTTCCCGGTCGCGCCCGGCACCCGGCTGAACGTCCGCAACGGTCCCGGCACCAACTATTCCGTCATCGAGGTCCTGCCTCTCGGCGCGACCGTCTCGCTCCGCTGCCAGTGCGAGGGCACGACCGTCTCGGGCCCGTACGGCACGACGGACATCTGGGACTGCATCGGCAACGGCCGCTTCGTCTCCGACGCGTACGTGCGGACGGGCAGTGACGGCTACGTCACCAACCAGTGCGGCTGACCGTCCCGGACCCGTCTGACACGTGAGACACGCCCGGCCCGACCGGCCCGGCGAGGGATAATCGCTGACGTGAGCGACGACCAGCGAGACCAGACCCCCGCCGAGCCGGCCGCGCAGGCGGCGGTGCCCGCCGGCCCGCAGCCCGAGCCGATCCGGTTCTTCGGCACCACCTGGGTCGAGCACGACGGCGGCTACGCCCTGCTCCGCGTCGGCCTCGCCATCGGCTCGCTGGCCACCGCCATCGCCTCCGCCATGATGCTCCGCTTCGCGTACGAGGGCCTGGAGCTCGGCAACGTCGGCCCCTTCCTGAGCATCTCGGTCGTCGTGCTCTTCGCGATCGCCAGCTCCATCGCCTTCACCAAGACCTGGGCCTCCTTCAGCCGTCGCCCCGCCCCGTCCTCCGACGAGGCCGCCCTCAAGGGCCTCAAGACGATCGGTTTCATCGGGTCCCTGATCGCGTACTTCCTGCGCTGCCTCGGTGAAGCGCCGGGCGAGAAGCTCCACCGCGCCGAGTACGAGCGCGCCCTGGCCGACTACGCCCGCCGCCGCAGCACCCGTACGGGCAACCCGGCCGCGCGCCGCCCCAAGCGCAAGAAGTAGCCCGCATCCCTCCCGGCGATTGACGTCATGGCACCGCCAGGAGCATTATTCATCACATGATGAATAACCAGGCCGGGGGAGACCCGGCCGCCGTCCACGCCCATGACCTCACCGTCCGGCGCGGCACCGGCCGCACTCTCCGCACCGTCCTCGACTCCCTCGCCTTCGACGTCCCCCGCGGCCGCATCACCGGCCTCCTCGGCCCCTCCGGCTGCGGAAAATCCACCCTCATGCGCGCCATCGTCGGCACCCAGGCCCACGTCAGCGGCACCCTCGACGTCCTCGGCCACCCCGCCGGCCACCCCCGGCTCCGCTCCCTCATCGGCTACGTCACCCAGGCGCCCAGCGTCTACGACGACCTCACCGTCCGGCAGAACCTCGACTACTTCGCCGCCGTCCTCGACCCCGGCCGCGCCGCCGCCGACCGCCGCGCCGCCGCCGTCACCCGCGCCATCACCGACGTCGACCTCACCAGCCGCGCCGGCGCCCTCGCCGGCAACCTCTCCGGCGGCCAGCGCAGCCGCGTCTCCCTCGCCGTCGCCCTGCTCGGCGCCCCCGAGCTCCTGGTCCTCGACGAACCCACCGTCGGCCTCGACCCCGTCCTGCGCCGCGACCTGTGGAACCTCTTCCACGACATCACCGCCACCCGCGGCGCGACGATCCTCGTCTCCTCCCACGTCATGGACGAGGCCGAGCGCTGCCACGACCTCCTCCTCATGCGCGAGGGCCGCATCCTCGCCCAGGACACCCCCGACGCCCTGCGCAACCGCACCCACGCCGCCACCGTCGAGGAGGGCTTCCTGCGCCTCGTCGACGAAGCCAACGCCAACGCCCACGCCGCCGACGCCGCGTCCAACGCCGCCGCCTCCAACGTCACCGCCATCCGGGAGCAGACCCGATGAACGCCGCCCGCACCACCGCCACCGCCGCCCGCGTCCTGCGCCAGCTCCGCCACGACCCGCGCTCCATCGCGCTGATGCTCCTGGTCCCCGTGCTGATGCTCACCCTGCTGCGCTTCGTCTTCGACGGCAGCCCCAAGACCTTCGACGGCATCGGCGCCTCGCTCCTCGGGATCTTCCCCCTCATCACCATGTTCCTGGTGACCTCCATCGCCACCCTGCGCGAACGCACCTCCGGAACCCTGGAGCGCCTCCTCGCCATGCCGCTCGGCAAGGGCGACCTCATCGCCGGCTACGCCCTCGCCTTCGGCGCGGTCGCCGTCCTGCAGTCCCTGCTCGCCACCGGCCTCGCCCTCTGGGCCCTCGGCCTCGACGTCGTCGGATCCCCCTGGCTGCTCCTCCTCGTGGCCCTCCTCGACGCCCTCCTCGGCACCGCACTCGGACTCTTCGTCTCCGCCTTCGCCGCCTCCGAGTTCCAGGCCGTCCAGTTCATGCCGGCGGTGATCTTCCCCCAGCTGCTCCTCTGCGGCCTCTTCGCCGCCCGCGACACCATGCACCCCGTACTCGAAGGGCTCTCCGACGTCCTGCCCATGTCCTACGCCGTCGACGGCATGACCCAGGTGCTCACCCACACCGACATGACCGCCGACTTCGTCCGCGACGCCGCGATCGTCGCCGCCTGCGCCCTGCTCGTCCTCGCCCTCGGCGCGGTCACCCTCCGCCGCCGCACGCCCTGACCGAACCCCCGACCGACCCCCTGACCGCACTCCGGACAGCGCCTCCCCCGGCCCCGCCCGGGTGCAAGGATGAGGACGTATAAGTAGCTCACGCGCAAGAACTGTTCGGCGAGGTGGATCGGGAATGACCCAGACAGTCGCAGTCCTCGGTACCGGCAAGATCGGCGAGGCCCTGCTCAGCGGAATGATCCGCGGCGGCTGGCCCGCCTCGAAGCTCCTCGTCACCGCCCGCCGCACCGAACGGGCCGAGGAACTCCGCACCCGCTACGGCGTCGAGGCCGTCTCCAACGCCGAGGCCGCCAAGCGCGCCGACACCCTCATCCTCACCGTCAAGCCCCAGGACATGGCCAAGCTCCTCGACGAGCTCGCCCCGCACGTCCCCGCCGACCGCTTGGTCATCAGCGGCGCCGCCGGCGTCCCCACCGCCTTCTTCGAGGAACGGCTCGCCCCCGGCACCCCCGTCGTCCGCGTCATGACGAACACCCCCGCCCTCGTCGACGAGGCCATGTCCGTCATCTCGGCCGGCAGCCACGCCACCTCCGAGCACCTCGCCCACACCGAGGAGATCTTCGGCGGCGTCGGCAAGACCCTGCGCGTCCCCGAATCCCAGCAGGACGCGGCCACCGCCCTCTCCGGCTCCGGACCCGCCTACTTCTACTTCCTCGTCGAGGCCATGACCGACGCCGGCATCCTCCTCGGACTGCCCCGCGCCCAGGCCCACGACCTGATCGTCCAGGCCGCCATCGGCGCCGCCGTCATGCTCCGCGACAGCGGCGAACACCCGGTAAAGCTCCGCGAAGCCGTCACCTCCCCGGCCGGGACGACGATCAACGCCATCGTCGAGCTGGAGAAGCACGGCGTACGCGCCGCCCTCATCGCCGCCCTCGAAGCGGCCCGCGACCGCAGTCGCGAGCTCGCCTCCGGCAGCAGCTGACCCACCCCGTACGGGTGGGGGGCCCGCGGCATGCGGGACCCTCACCCGTCACGGCTCCAGCAACCCGATCGCCCGGTACGCCCGGTCCACCACCGGCCGCGCCAGCTCCCTGGCCCGCCCCGCACCCTCCCGCAGCACCTTCTCCACCTCCGCCGGATCGCCCGCCAGCTCCGCATGCCGCTCCTGCACGGGCCGCAGCAGCTCCACCACCGCGTCGGCGACGTCCCGCTTCAGTGCCCCGTAGCCGCCGTACCCCTCGGCGAGCACGGCCGGATCACCCCCGGCGCACGCCGCCAGGATGTCCAGCAGATTGGCGACCCCCGGCCGCGCCTCGCGGTCGTAGACCACCGCACCGTCCCCGCTGTCGGTGACCGCCCGCATCACCTTCTTGCGCACGACCCCGGGCTCGTCGAGCAGATAGACGATCCCCGCCCCGCTCTCGTGCGACTTCCCCATCTTCGACGTCGGGTCCTGAAGGTCCATGACCCGCGCGGCCACCGCCGGAAGCGTCGCCCTCGGCACGGTGAAGGTGTGCCCGTACCGCTGG
>NZ_CM135937.1:4927500-8677566 GCF_054353315.1 Streptomyces sp. NC-S4
ATCCTATGCTGTCGAGAAAAGCCTCTAGCGAGTTTCATGGCGGCCCGTACCCTAAACCGACTCAGGTGGTCAGGTAGAGAATACCGAGGCGTTCGGGTGAACTATGGTTAAGGAACTCGGCAAAATGCCCCCGTAACTTCGGGAGAAGGGGGGCCATCACTGGTGATCGGACTTGCTCCGTGAGCTGGGGGTGGCCGCAGAGACCAGCGAGAAGCGACTGTTTACTAAAAACACAGGTCCGTGCGAAGCCGTAAGGCGATGTATACGGACTGACGCCTGCCCGGTGCTGGAACGTTAAGGGGACCGGTTAGTGACCTTTCGGGGTTGCGAAGCTGAGAACTTAAGCGCCAGTAAACGGCGGTGGTAACTATAACCATCCTAAGGTAGCGAAATTCCTTGTCGGGTAAGTTCCGACCTGCACGAATGGCGTAACGACTTCTCGACTGTCTCAACCATAGGCCCGGTGAAATTGCACTACGAGTAAAGATGCTCGTTTCGCGCAGCAGGACGGAAAGACCCCGGGACCTTTACTACAGTTTGATATTGGTGTTCGGTTCGGCTTGTGTAGGATAGGTGGGAGACTTTGAAGCAGCCACGCCAGTGGTTGTGGAGTCGCCGTTGAAATACCACTCTGGTCGTGCTGGATGTCTAACCTCGGTCCGTGATCCGGATCAGGGACAGTGTCTGATGGGTAGTTTAACTGGGGCGGTTGCCTCCCAAAGGGTAACGGAGGCGCCCAAAGGTTCCCTCAGCCTGGTTGGCAATCAGGTGTTGAGTGTAAGTGCACAAGGGAGCTTGACTGTGAGACCGACGGGTCGAGCAGGGACGAAAGTCGGGACTAGTGATCCGGCGGTGGCTTGTGGAAGCGCCGTCGCTCAACGGATAAAAGGTACCCCGGGGATAACAGGCTGATCTTCCCCAAGAGTCCATATCGACGGGATGGTTTGGCACCTCGATGTCGGCTCGTCGCATCCTGGGGCTGGAGTCGGTCCCAAGGGTTGGGCTGTTCGCCCATTAAAGCGGTACGCGAGCTGGGTTTAGAACGTCGTGAGACAGTTCGGTCCCTATCCGCTGTGCGCGTAGGAATATTGAGAAGGGCTGTCCCTAGTACGAGAGGACCGGGACGGACGAACCTCTGGTGTGCCAGTTGTCCTGCCAAGGGCATGGCTGGTTGGCTACGTTCGGGAGGGATAACCGCTGAAAGCATCTAAGCGGGAAGCCTGCTTCAAGATGAGTATTCCCACCTCCTTGAGAGGGTAAGGCTCCCAGTAGACGACTGGGTTGATAGGCCAGATGTGGAAGCCCGGTAACGGGTGAAGCTGACTGGTACTAATAGGCCGAGGGCTTGTCCTCAGTTGCTCGCGTCCACTGTGTTAGTTCTGAAATAACGAACAGCTGTGAAAACACCAGCGTTCTAAATTTCATAGTGTTTCGGTGGTCATAGCGTTAGGGAAACGCCCGGTTACATTCCGAACCCGGAAGCTAAGCCTTTCAGCGCCGATGGTACTGCAGGGGGGACCCTGTGGGAGAGTAGGACGCCGCCGAACAATCATTGTGGGAAAGCCCCGCACCTTATGGTGCGGGGCTTTTCTGCGTTTACGGGGCGGATGGACTCCGGCCGCGCACCCGGACCGCGCCGGCCTCACGTCTCACGGCTGTCGTCCGAATGGCCGCAGCAGTCCGATGACGCGTCGTCGGCGGCCCGGCGAGACGGGCCCTACGTCCCTTTAGTTCGTACTGTGGGGGTATGGGCTACGACCTCGTCATCTTCGACAACGACGGCGTGCTGGTGGACAGCGAGCCGCTCGCCAACAGCATCCTCGCCGGGTACCTGACCGAGCTGGGGCACCCGACCACCTACGAGGAGTCGGTCCGCGACTACATGGGGTCCGCCGTGCACCGGGTGCACGACCTCGTCGTCGAGCGGACCGGGCAGCAGTTGCCGGCCGACTTCGACGAGACCCTGCACGCGCGGACCGTCGCCGCGTTCGAGCAGGAGCTGAAGCCCGTCCCCGGTGTGGAAGAGGTGCTGGGCGCGCTGACCGCGCAGGGGGTCGGGTACTGCCTGGCCTCCTCCGGGAGCCACGACCGCATCCGGGTCGGGCATCGGGTGGCCGGGCTCGACGGATGGTTCGAGGAGGAGTGGATCTTCAGCGCGCAGGACGTGGGCCAGGGGAAGCCGGCTCCCGACCTGTACCTGCACGCGGCGCGGCAGATGGGCGTGGAGCCCGGCCGTTGCGTGGTCATCGAGGACAGCCCGCTCGGTGTCCGTGCCGCCGTCGCGGCGGGCATGGACGTGTACGGGTTCACGGGCATGCTGCCCGCCGACCGACTCCCCGGAGCCACCGGGTACTTCGGTGACATGAAGCAGCTCACCGGACTGCTCGGGCTGGAAGCCGGACTGGGTATGTGATCTCTCTACCCACGGGTAGCCCGTGGCCCTACGCTGGCCCGCCATGACGGATGATGTGCGGCTGCGGCGCGGCCGCGGCGCTCTGGGGTTCAGTTTCTTCGTGCAAGGCGTCGCCTTCGCGCTGCTCGTGACGCGGATCCCGGCCATCCAGGACCGGTACGGGATATCCGACGGCCTGCTGCCCGCCTTCCTCGCGGCCGTGCCGGTGCTCGCGGGCGCGTCGAGCGTGGCCACCGAGCACCTGGTGAAACGGGTGGCGCCCAGCGTCGTACTGCGGTGGGCGCAGCCGCTGGTGCTGCTGTCCCTGCTGGCCGTCGGGGCCGGTAGCCGGATGTGGCACGTGGCGGTGGCGCTGGGGGCGTTCGGGCTGTCGGTGGGTGCGCTGGACGCCTCGATGAACATGCTCGGGGTCAGCCTGCAGCGGGCGTACGGGCGGAGCATCATGCTGGGCTTCCACGCCGCGTACAGCCTCGGCGGGATCCTGGGGGCCTCGGCCGCGTGGGCGGGCGCGCACTGGGAACTGGACCTCTTCGTCAGCTATCTGCCGGCCGTGGTCGTGCTGCTGCCGTCGGCGCTGCTGGGGAGCCGGCACTACGTCGACGGGACGGCGGGTCAGGGGGAGAGCGGCGGGAAGGGGACGGGGGCCGGCGGGTTCAAGCTGCTGTTGCCGCTCTGCCTGGTGATGGCGTGCGCGTACATCGGGGACTCCACGGTGGCGAACTGGAGTGCCAAGTACCTCCAGGACGTGCTGGGGAGCTCGGAGCAGATGGCGACCGTCCCCTACAACGTGTACATGGTGACCACCCTCGTGGGGCGGGCCGTCGGGGACCTGGGCGTGCGGCGCTTCGGGGCGGCGGCCGTGGTGCGGGCCGGGACGCTGGTGGCGGCCGCCGGGTTCGCCGTGGTGGCGGCGGCGCCGGGGGCGTGGGCGGGCATGCTCGGCTTCACGCTGCTGGGGATCGGGCTGTGCGTGATCGTGCCGCAGACCTTCGCCGCCGCGGGACGTCTGTTCCCGGGGGCGTCCGACACGGCCGTCGCGCGGCTGAACATCTTCAACTACGTCGGCTTCCTGATCGGGTCGCCGCTCGTCGGGGCGGTCGGTGACGCGTGGAGCTACCGGGGCGCGATGCTGGTGCCGATGGCGCTGGTCCTGGTGACACTCTTCCAAGCCCGCTCGTTCGGCTCCGAGGGCGCCCGATACGGTGTCCGGCATGAGCGGCGAGCCGGTGACCGGGCTGTTGATGTGGGACGAGGCGGTAACGGGGTATGACTTCGGACCGAGCCATCCGATGGACCCGGTGCGCCTGGCGCTGACCATGGGCCTGGTGCGCGCCTTCGGACTGGACCGGGCGATGGAGGTACGGGCGGCGCCCGCGGCCGGGGATTCGACGCTGCGGCTGGTCCATCGGGAGGACTACGTCGCCGCGGTGCGCGAGGTGTCGGCAGACCCCGGGACCGCGGACGGCTCGTACGGGCTGGGGACCCTGGACGATCCGGCCTTCCACGGGATGCACGAGGCGTCCGCGCTGATCGCCGGGCAGTCCGTGGCGGGCGCGGAGGCGCTCTGGCACGGTGAGGCCGAGCACGTCGTGAACTTCGCCGGCGGGCTGCACCACGCGATGCCGGGCGGGGCGGCCGGCTTCTGCGTCTACAACGACGCTTCGCTGGCGGTGGCACGGCTGCTGGAGCTGGGGGCCGAGCGGGTCGCGTACGTGGACGTGGACGTGCACCACGGGGACGGTGTGCAGGCGGCCTTCTGGGACGACCCCCGGGTGCTGACCATCTCGATGCACGAGCATCCGCGGACGCTGTTCCCGCAGACCGGCTGGCCCGAGGAGACCGGCGGGCCGGGGGCGGAGGGGTCGGCGGTGAACATCGCGCTGCCGGCCGGGACCGGGGACGAGGGCTGGCTGCGGGCCTTCCACGCGGTCGTGCCGGAGCTGCTGGCGGACTTCCGGCCGCAGGTGCTGGTGACCCAGCACGGGGCCGATACGCACTTCGAGGACCCCCTCGCCCACCTGGCGGTGTCACTGGACGCCCAGCGGGCCGTCCAGGAGGCCTGTCACCGGCTCGCGCACGAGTACGCGGACGGGCGGTGGCTGGCGCTGGGCGGGGGCGGTTACGCGGTGGTGGACGTCGTCCCGCGGTCGTGGACGCATCTGGTGGGGATCGCCGCCCACCGGCCGGTGGATCCCGGGACGGCGGTGCCCGCTTCGTGGCGGGACGAGGTGTACGCGCGGACGCGGCAGTTGGCGCCGGCCCGGATGACGGACGGGCGGACCCCTTCGTGGCCGGACTGGGACGCGGGCTACGACCCGGCGGACCGGACGGACCAGGCCGTTCTGGCCACGCGTCGGGCGGTGTTCCCGCTGCGCGGCATGCTGACCTGACGTGCGGTCCGGGGCTGGCGCATCGTTACGCCAACTGTGGGGCTGTTCGGTGGAATTGATGAACCGCCAGATGGGTTGGGGCAGCATCGGAGGGTGTTGAGCACCGGCGCGCTGCGTGCGCATCTGCTGGCCGCCCGGTTGGCCGGGCCCGTCGCCACCTCGCGGGAGGAGAGCCTGCGCAGTTACCGGCTGTTCGCGGCGCGGGATCCACGGGTGATGCTGGGGCTGGATCCGGAGTGGGCGTGGGGCGAGGGTGATCTGCTGAGGCTGATGGCGGACAAGTGCGGGGTCTCGGCGGACCCGGCGCACGTCAGCGGGCCGGACGTGATCGATCCGGAGCGGACGGTGGCCGCGCTGGAGGCCTTCGCGGGGCGGCTGTGCGAGGCGGCGAGGGTGCGGTCGCCTGTGTTGTTCGGGACGGGCCATCCGCATCGACTCCTGGGTTTCTACGCCGGTTTGGCGGAGGCGTTGTCGGCGGCGGGATGTGTTGTCCTCACCCCGGCGCAGGGGGTGAGCGTCGACATGGCGACGCGGTTCGGCGTACGCACGCACAGCATCGAATACGTACGGGGGGTCGCACTGGTGCGGGAACCCGGCGTGCGGGTGCCGGGAAGTGCGACCGGCGTGCACAGCCATTCGCCGCTGCCGGTTCGGGTGGCGCTGGGGGCCCTCGCGGAGGCCGGCGGGCCGCTGCCGGAGCTGGTGGTGGGGGACCACGGGTGGGTCTGCGGCGCAGGTCAGCTCGGTGTGGAGGCCATCGGGCTGGCGGATACGGATGATCCCGCGCTGTTCGTCGGGGAGGCCGAGGGGCGCGTCTCGGTGGCCGTTCCACTTGATGACGCGGTGCGAGCGGACTACTACCGACCGCTCACGCGATACGTGCTCGGCCGCGCGAGTCTGACGGGGCGGCAGGAGTGGCCGTAGCTCCTCTTCCCCACTCGTATCACGCGCCCCTACTCTGGGGAGTGAGCGTGCGACGACGAGGAGTAACCGGAGGGGAAGCCGGTGCCCGTCATGCGCGGAAGGTCAAGGTGTGTCATGGCTGCTGGCGAGAGGCCTCTCAGTGAGGTTCAGTTCCTGACCGTGGCGGAGGTCGCCTCGGTGATGCGAGTGTCGAAGATGACCGTGTACCGGCTGGTGCACAACGGTCATCTGCCCGCAATCCGGGTGGGCCGGTCCTTCCGGGTCCCCGAGAACGCGGTCCACGAGTACCTCCGAGAGTCCTATGTGGGGGTGGAGTCGGCCTGATACTGAGGCTCGGGAAGCCCCCGGCTACGACGCGGAAGCGCTCGGATTACAAGCTCAGAGCTCGGGCGGGTAGGCTAGGCCGACGTAGGTCGTGTGGGCCCAGACGCCCCGCACCAGTGAAGAGAAGTGAGCGAGGGTAGTCGTGGGCTCTGTTATCAAGAAGCGGCGCAAGCGGATGGCTAAGAAGAAGCACCGCAAGCTGCTCAAGCGCACCCGCGTCCAGCGCCGTAACAAGAAGTAAACGGCAGCTGTACGTGTTCTCCGCAGCCCCTCCACCATCCTTGGTGGAGGGGCTGCGGTGCAGCCGGGGGACTTCTCGAGGGAGGCGCTGAGCTCGTGGGGAAGGTCGTACTCGTCACCGGGGCTGCCCGGCAGTTGGGCGGCCGCTTCGTGCGCCGGATCCAGCGTGATCCGGACGTCGAGCGGGTGATCGCGGTGGACGCCGTGACACCGCCGCACCGGCTGGGATCGGCGGAGTTCGTCCGTACGGACATCAGGCAGTCGGCGATCGCCAGAGTGCTGGCCGAGCACGCCGTGGACACGGTGGTCCATCTGGCGGTCACCGGAGGCAGCGCGGGAACGGGCGGTGCGCACAGCACCGTCAAGGAAACGAACGTCATCGGCACCATGCAGCTCCTCGGGGCCTGCCAGAAGTCGCCGACGGTACGACGGCTCGTGGTGAAGTCCAGTACCAGCGTCTACGGCGGCACCCCCCGGGACCCGGCCGTCTTCACCGAGACCACGCAGCCGAAGTCCCTGCCGGCGGGCGGCTTCGCCAAGGACGCCGCCGAGGTCGAGGGCTACGTACGGGGCTTCGCGCGCAGACGGCCGGACGTCGCGGTGTGCGTCCTGCGCTTCGCGAACATCCTGGGGCCCTTCGCGGACTCGGCGCTCGCCGAGTACTTCTCCATCCCGGTGATGCCGACGGTGCTGGGGTACGACCCGCGGCTGCAGTTCGTGCACGAGGACGACGTCCTCGAAGTGCTGCGGCTGGCGGCGCGGGAGCCCCGGCGCGGGACCTTGAACAGCGGGACGTTCAACATCGCGGGTGACGGAGTACTGCTGCTGTCGCAGTGCTCGCGGCGGCTCGGGCGGCCCACGCTGCCGCTGCTGCTGCCGGCGTTGAACTGGGTGGGTGCCGCGCTGCGGGCGGTCGGGGCCAGTGACTTCTCGCCGGAGCAGATAAGGCTGCTCACCCACGGCCGGGTCGTGGAGACCACGCAGATGCGCGAGGTCCTCGGCTTCGAACCGCTCTACACGACCGCCGAGACCTTCGCGGACTTCGCGCGGAGCCGGGGGACGGGGCTGCTGCCGCCGGAGCGGGTCGGACGGGCCGTGGACCGGGTGGCGGCCATGCTGGACGCAGAGGGGCTCGACGGGCTCAAGGACGACGCCTACGCGGCTGAAGGAGCGAAGCGATAGTGGCGGACGCCAAGGTCATTCCGTTCGACGAGGACCGGCCGCGGCGGCGGATCCCCCGCCGGGTGCGGGCGGTACCCGCTGCCGAGCCGGTGGTGGAGCCGTCGGACGCTCCCCAGCCGGCGCCGGCGCCTGCGGCGGCGCCCGGTGACAGCTGGGACCGGCGGATCGCCGGCGGGCTGGCGTTCCTGCGGCGGCGGGTCACCGGGGACTACGAGGTCGACGACTTCGGCTACGACAAGGAGCTGACGGACCAGGTCCTGATGTCCCTGATGCGGCCGCTCTACGACAAGTACTTCCGGGTCGAGGTCAAGGGCATCGAGAACATCCCGGCGGAGGGCGGCGCGCTGATCGTGGCCAACCACTCCGGGACGCTGCCGCTCGACGGGCTGATGCTCCAGGTCGCCGTGCACGACCACCACCCGGCGGAGCGGCACCTGCGGCTGCTGGCGGCGGATCTGGTGTTCATGCTGCCGGTGGTCAACGAGCTGGCCCGCAAGGCGGGGCACACCCTGGCGTGCGCGGAGGACGCGCAGCGGCTGCTGGAGGCCGGGGAACTGGTCGGTGTGATGCCGGAGGGCTTCAAGGGGATAGGGAAGCCGTTCGGGGACCGGTACAAGCTGCAGCGGTTCGGGCGCGGCGGGTTCGTGTCGACGGCGCTGCGGGCGGGCACGCCGATCGTGCCGTGCTCGATCGTGGGGGCGGAGGAGATCTACCCCATGGTCGGCAACGCGAAGACGCTGGCGCGGCTGCTGGGCGTCCCGTACTTCCCGATCACGCCGACGTTCCCGTGGCTGGGGCCGCTGGGCGCGGTGCCGCTGCCGACGAAGTGGACGATCCAGTTCGGGGAGCCGATCCCGACGGACGGGTACGCCGCGGAGGCGGCGGAGGACCCGATGCTGATGTTCAACCTCACGGACCAGGTGCGGGAGCAGATCCAGCACACGCTCTACAAGCTGCTGGTGCAGCGGCGGTCCGTCTTCTTCTGACGCACTGTCGGCGCAAGGCCGAAGGGAAGGGCGGGGCTGCTGTGGCAGCCCCGCCCTTCCTCGTCACCAGGCGTTACTCGGCGTCCTCCGCGCCCAGGCCCAGGCCCGGAAGGAGTCCCGGGAGCAGGGGCGGGATGGTGATGTCCGGCTTCGGGTTCTCCGGCGTGCCCGAGGGGGGCGGGGCCGACTGTCCCGCGGGCGGGTTCAGCAGGTCGCCCGTACCGCCGAGGAGACCGCCGGCGGGCGGCCGGGAGGTGCCCGAGGGGGACGGCGCCGCGGGGCTGCCGGACGGCGTGCTGCCGGCGGCCGGGGCGGACGGGTGGGTGCCGCTGGGGGTGCCCGGCTTGGCGGACGAGCCGGGGGTGCCTCCGGTGCCGCGGGTCTGCTCCGGTGCCTTGGGGAGCAGGCTCTGCAGCGGCGCCACGTCTTCGTCTATGGCCTGGAAGACCGAGTCCACCTCACCGCCCACGTCCGTGAGCTGCGCCGGGAGCTTCTCGCGGAGCTTGCCCCACGCGTCGCGGTGGGAGCGGGAGAACGACGACAGCTTCTGGATCGGGCCGAGCGAGCCGTCCCGTTCGTACGCGGCCTGGAGGAGGCGGTGGCCCTCCTCCGCGTCGTGCTTCACGCTCGCCAGGGCCCGGCGGATCGCGCCCAGGGACTCGTGGTCCAGGTCGCCCAGCCGGCCTCGTTCCATCAGCCGACGGGCTTCCGACAGGCGGTTCGAGGCCTGGTCGAGATAGAGCTCGCCCCGGTCCGAGTCGTCGTCGGCCATCCCCAGCTTCAGGTCCTCCATGCCCCGCTTCACGGGGTAGAGGTTGTCACCGGGCAGGGCGTCGGAACTGGCAGCGGCCACTCCGCTGAAGGCCCCCGCGGCCACACCCACGGTGAGGCCGCCCGCTGCGATGCCCTTGGACCAGCGGGAGCGGGGCCGCAATTTCCGGAGCGGCGTCGCCCGGTGGGCGCCGCGGCCGGTCCGCTGTTCGGGCAGCTGAGGGTCCGAGGCGGCACCGCCCCCGGCCCTCTCTTCCAGCTCCATGGCCTCCATGGCGGCAATGAGCTGGGCTCGTTGCACCACTTTGACCTCGGGGTCCAGCGCTGGGCGCGGCATTCTTTCGCCGAGCACGCTCGCCAGGGCCAACAGCCGGTCGTGGTCGGCAGGTTCGGCAGGTGCCTCGGACTGCTCGGCCGCCGAGTCCGGATCTGGAAGGTCGGACGGGGTCCGATCCTCCAGGGCCTGGGCGAAGGCGTTCGCCCGCCGGTGCGGGGTCACGTTCGCGATCACTGGCGGCACCTCCTCTCGTCATGACGATCGACTCCCCAAGGTGTCCGGAAGGTTGCCTTCCTTGAGCGCATCCACACTTTCGAGTGAGCGGCTTCAGGCAAGGCGTGTCCACAGGGAGCCTGCATTCCGCACAACGAGCGTCGCGGCACTTGGGTTACGGACGAAGGATGATCTGACCACAGCGTCATCGAGGGGTCACCGAATGTGAGGTTGTCTGGTGTCGGAGGGTCAGCGGGCGTCTTCGGGGAGGAGGCGGGCCAGGGTGCGCACCGCCCGGTACTGGAGCGTCTTGATGGCGCCCTCGTTCTTCCCCATCACCCGGGCCGTCTCGGCGACCGAGAGGCCCTGCAGGAAGCGCAGGGTCACGCACTCCTGCTGCTGTGGATTGAGCTTGCGCACGGCCTCCAGGAGGGCCGCGTTGGAGAGGGACTCCAGGACGGAGTCCTCGGGGCTGCGCTCGACCTCGTTCGCGTCGAGCATTTCGCCGGTGGTGACCTCCAGCCGGAAGCGGCTGGACTTGAAGTGGTCCGCCACCAGGTTGCGGGCGATCGTCACGAGCCAGGCGCCGAAGTCGCGGCCCTGCCAGGTGAAGGTGGAGATCCGGCGCAGGGCGCGCAGGAACGTCTCGCTGGTGAGGTCCTCCGCGGTCGCCTTGCCGCCGACGCGGTAGTAGATGTACCGGTAGACCGTGTCGCTGTACTGGTCGTACAGGCGGCCGAAGGCCTCGGCCTCGCCCGCCTGGGCGCGCTCGACCAGATCCATCATGCGGGCCTGGTCGCTGTCCGCCGTGGGGCGGCGATGGGTGGTCTGGGTGCCGGTGGCGTTCGAGCCGCCGCCGCCGCGACCTCGTCTGCCCACCGTCGCGCCCCCGTCGGTCAGGGCATAGCAAGGACCGGCCGGGCCGAGGCCGGCAGGGACCGCGGCGGCGAAGGCGGGGGCGGCGTACGCGGTGGGGACGAAGCCGCGCAGGTGGTCGAGGACCGTTGCGCGCAGCTGAGCCAGGCCCGAGGCGTCAACCCCGACAGGTGGGTACACGGGACTCCCAGAGGCAGAGCTTCCATCACGTGCAGTGCGGAACCGTTCACCCGTCGTGGCGACAGATGGCCGGTGGCATGCGTTTGAGGAGAATAACGCTTCGTACAGGCAGTGCTACACCCAGTTGCTCAAATCACCGGTTCCGACACTTCTGTTGCGTGTCGAGGGCATATTCAGTCGCAGTTGGTGATCGATTCTTGATCGCTTGAGTGCGCGGAATGGACGCTTCCAAGGAGTCCCACGACCGAGTCGGGCATGCCGGAGTGCCGCACCGGGGGCGCGGGTAGAGGTGTGCGAATGTCCGGGCGGGGCCGTGGTCCGGGCGGGCCCGGGGCTCACGGGGCCCCGGGCCTGGTGTTGTTACTTGCGGCGGCGGTGCAGGGCGATGGCCGCGGCGGCGCCGCCGGCGATCGCGCCGACGCCGGCGGCCGCCGGGACGCCGACCTTCACGGCCTTGCGGCCGGTCCGATAGTCGCGCAGTCGCCAGTCGTTGGTGCGGGCATGCTTGCGCAGTTTTGTGTCGGGATTGATCGCGTACGGATGCCCGACCAGCGAGAGCATGGGGATGTCGTTGTGCGAATCGCTGTACGCGGCGCAGCGTTCGAGGTCGAGCCCCTCGGCGGCGGCCAGGGCGCGGACGGCCTCCGCCTTCGCGGGGCCGTGCAGCGGTTCGCCGACCAGGCGGCCGGTGTAGATCCCGTCGACGGACTCGGCGACGGTGCCCAGGGCCCCGGTGAGGCCCAGGCGGCGGGCGATGATCGTGGCCGTCTCCACGGGGGCGGCCGTGACCAGCCAGACCTTCTGGCCGGCGTCGAGGTGGGCCTGGGCCAGGGCGCGGGTGCCCGGCCAGATCCGCTCGGCCATGTACTCGTCGTAGATCTCCTCGCCGATCGCCATCAGCTCGGAGACCTTGTGGCCCTTGACGATGGACAGGGCGCTGTCGCGGGCGTCCTGCATGTGCTCGGGGTCCTCGACCCCGGCGAGCCGGAACCAGGCCTGCTGCCAGGCGAAGCGGGCGAGCTCGCGGCGCCGGAAGAACTCGCGCTTGTAGAGGCCGCGACCGAAGTGGAAGATCGCGGCGCCCTGCATGACGGTGTTGTCGAGGTCGAAGAAGGCGGCGGCGAGATCGTCGCCGGCGACCGGGAAGACGGGTTCGTCCGGGGTCTGCTCCGGGCTCTCTCCGGCCCGGGATTCCGGTTCCGTTTCTGGTTCGGTGAGCGCCGGGGCCTCGGCCAGAGCGGTCTTGCGGGCGGCCTCGGCCGAGGCCTCGCCCGCCAGCACGCTGCGTGCCGTGGCGGAGCGCCGACGAGAGGGGAGCCATCCGGGAGCGGCCATGACGCGAGCATAGCCACTGTGTTCGGGAGTTCCCGAACCGATGGGATGCGGAGGTGTGAACTCTTCGGGGCGCTGCTGTTACGTGCGGGCGCGGGAGAATGGGTGGCATGAGCCCTTTTTTGCGCCGCAAGGAAAAGAAGAGTCCCGGTGAGCGGACGGTGACGCTCATCGGGAAGCCCGGGTGCCACCTGTGCGACGAGGCGGAGGAGGTGGTCGCGAAGGTGTGCGCCGAGACGGGTGCGCAGTGGGAGAAGAAGGACATCTCGCAGGACGAGGAGCTCTACCGGCTGCACTGGGAGCAGATTCCGGTCGTGCTCGTGGACGGCGAGCAGCACACCTTCTGGAGGGTGAACCCCGACCGGCTCCGGCGGGCGTTGGAGGCCTGACCCTCCTCCCGGTTACCATCATGGGCGATTTGTGGGGTCTCGGGGGCGTATCTGTGAGGAGTGTGCACGGTTTTGCCCCCTTTGGGATTTGAACGGGTTCGACGTGCCGATGGTTCCGGCTTTAGGTGCCGGAGTTGCGTGACCCCGGTCACTTTGGTCGGACAAACCGGACACAATCTTTGTGCACGCGTTCACAAAGGCATAGCCTGCTGTCGACGGGGCGGTCCTGGGACAAGTGGCCGCCTGCAGCCCCGCTCATCCCGCAGGAGCATCGTGGCAACTGGCCGAACTCACCGACCGGCGACCCGCAGCCGAGGTATTCCCGAGGCCACTGTCGCCCGGCTTCCGCTGTACTTGCGTGCCCTCACCGCGCTCTCCGAGCGATCGGTGCCCACGGTGTCCTCCGAGGAGCTCGCGGCCGCCGCCGGAGTCAACTCCGCGAAGCTGCGCAAGGACTTCTCGTACCTCGGTTCCTACGGGACCCGCGGTGTCGGCTACGACGTCGAGTACCTCGTCTACCAGATCTCCCGTGAGCTCGGCCTGACCCAGGACTGGCCGGTCGTCATCGTCGGCATCGGCAACCTCGGCGCCGCCCTCGCCAACTACGGCGGCTTCTCCGCGCGCGGCTTCCGCGTCGCGGCCCTCATCGACGCCGACCCGGCGATGGCCGGCAAGCCGGTCGCCGGCATGCCCGTGCAGCACACCGATGATCTGGAGAAGATCATCTCGGAGAACGGCGTCTCGATCGGCGTGATCGCGACCCCCGCGGGCGCGGCGCAGCAGGTCAGCGAGCGGCTGATCGCGGCGGGCGTGACGTCCATCCTGAACTTCGCGCCGACCGTGCTGTCCGTGCCCGAGGGCGTGGACGTGCGCAAGGTCGACCTCTCCATCGAGCTCCAGATCCTCGCCTTCCACGAGCAGCGCAAGGCCGGTGAGGAAGCGGCCGCCGCTGCCTCCGGCAGCTCCTCCACGGGCGGCGCCGCGGCCGCCGCGGCCGTGCTGCCGCCGGCCGGGCGGACCGCCGCCGAGCAGCGCAAGGGCGGCCCCGACGGCGACGTGCCGGCGGTGATGCCGGCATGAGCCTGCTCGTCGTAGGGCTGAGCCACCGCAGCGCGCCCGTGAGCGTGCTGGAGCGGGCCTCGCTGTCCGCGGACGCCAAGGTGAAGCTGCTGCACGACACCCTCGCCGCCGAACCGGCGACCGAGGCGACCGTGCTGGCCACCTGCAACCGGATCGAGCTGTACGCGGACGTGGACAAGTTCCACGCCGGTGTCGCCGAGCTGTCCACGCTCCTCGCGCAGCACAGCGGGGTCGGGCTGGAGGAGCTCACCCCGTACCTGTACGTGCACTACGAGGACCGGGCGGTGCACCACCTGTTCTCGGTGGCGTGCGGCCTGGACTCGATGGTCGTGGGCGAGGGGCAGATCCTCGGCCAGATCAAGGACGCGCTGGCGCTGGGGCAGGAGCTCCACACCGCCGGGCGGCTGATCAACGACCTGTTCCAGCAGGCGCTGCGGGTCGGCAAGCGGGCGCACTCCGAGACCGGGATCGACCGGGCCGGCCAGT
This sequence comes from Streptomyces sp. NC-S4, assembly GCF_054353315.1. Taxonomy (NCBI): domain Bacteria; kingdom Bacillati; phylum Actinomycetota; class Actinomycetes; order Kitasatosporales; family Streptomycetaceae; genus Streptomyces; species Streptomyces sp. NC-S4. The sequence goes on from NZ_CM135937.1 coordinate 4,941,564, forward strand.
CGCTGGTGACCTTCGGCCTGGAACAGCTGGCCGTGGACGTGCCGGTGGGCGAGTGGGCCGCGGGCAAGCGGGCGCTGGTCATCGGCGCCGGATCGATGTCCTCGCTGGCCGCGGCGACGCTGGCGCGCGTCGGGGTCGCCGAGATCGTCGTGGCGAACCGGACCGCCGACCGGGCGGAGCGGCTCGCGGAGATTCTGGTTGCCTCGGGCACCGGGGTCGCGGCGGTGGCCGTGCCGATGGCCCGGGTCGCCGATGAGCTGACACGAGTCGACGTGGTCGTGTCCTGCACCGGCGCCACCGGGCTCGTGCTGAGCGCCGACGACGTCCTCGCCGCCGTCTCCTGGGGCGCTGCCCCAGACCCCGCGCCTCAAACGCCGGCGGGGCTGGATTCGGCTCCGGCCCAGTCGCCCGCGCCTCAATCTCCCCCAGCTACCGCTGGGCGGGGCCCCCTGGCGGGGCTGGATTCGGCGGGGCCGGACATGGCCGATGTCGTGGCCCGGTTGGCCGCCGCCGCGCAGACGCACGGCCGGCTCGCCGACGCCGGGGCCGCGCGGACGATCAGTGCTCCCGTGGAGGGCGACGGGTGCCCCGTCGGGCCCGACGGGCGCTCCGCGCTGACCGGGGTCGACGCCAACTCCCTCGAACTGCACGGGACCTGGGCCGACCAGGGCGAGGCCGCCGCACAGCGGCAGCCCCGCAGGAGCACCCGTACGCAGCCCCACGCGACCGCCGTCCGGCTCGCGCTGCTCGACCTGGCCATGCCCAGGGACATCGACGCGGCCGTGCACCGGATCCCGGGCGTCCGGCTCGTGGACATCGAGTCGCTCGCGGAGGCGTCCGCCGACGCCCCGATGGCGGCCGACGTCGACGCCGTCCGCGGGATCGTCGCCCAGGAAGTGGCGGCCTTCGGGGCGGCGCAGCGGGCCGCGCACATCACGCCCACCGTCGTCGCCCTGCGCGCCATGGCGGCCGAGGTCGTGGCCATGGAAGTGGCGCGGCTCGACGGGCGCCTGCCCGACCTCGACGAACGGCAGCGCGCCGAGGTGACCCAGACCGTGCGCCGCGTCGTGGACAAGCTCCTCCACGCGCCGACCGTGCGCGTCAAGCAGCTCGCGAGCGAGCCCGGCGGCGCCGGGTACGCGGAAGCGCTGCGCGAACTCTTCGACCTCGACCCTCAGACGGTTGCTTCCGTCAGCCGGGCGGACGCGGCCGATCCGATGAACGACGACGACCCAGGACGGGCATCATGAACACACGTCCCGACCAGCCGCTGCGGCTCGGTACGCGGCGGAGCAAGCTGGCCATGTCCCAGTCGGGGCACGTCGCCGACGCGGTACGGGCCGTCACCGGCCGGGCCGTAGAGCTCGTGGAGATCACGACCTACGGCGACGTCTCGCGCGAACACCTCTCGCAGATCGGCGGGACGGGCGTGTTCGTCACCGCCCTGCGCGACGCGCTGCTGCGCGGCGAGGTCGACTTCGCCGTGCACTCGCTGAAGGACCTGCCGACCGCGCAGCCCGACGACCTCGTGATCGCGGCCATGCCGCGCCGCGAGGACCCGCGGGACGCGCTCGTCGCCCGGGACGGTCTGACCTTCGATCAGCTGCCCGACGGCGCCCGGATCGGTACCGGCTCCTCCCGCCGCACCGCCCAGCTCAACCACCTGGCGCTGTCGCTCGGCAAGCGGATCGAGACGGTGCCCATCCGCGGCAACGTCGACACCCGGATCGGCTTCGTCCACGACGGTGAGCTCGACGCGGTCGTCCTCGCGGCCGCCGGTCTCAACCGGATCGGGCGCGGCGGCGAAGCGACCGACCTGCTGTCCGTCGACAGCGTCCTGCCGGCTCCCGGCCAGGGCGCCCTGGCCGTGGAGTGCCTCGCGTCCGACACGGACCTCGCCGCCGCTCTCGGCGTACTCGACGACCCGCACACCCGGGCCGCCGTGACCGCCGAGCGTTCCCTGCTCGCCGCCCTGGAGGCAGGCTGCAGCGCACCCGTGGGCGCGTTCGCCGACCTGTTGGCCGACGGGGAGACTGTCAATGAAATGCGCCTGCGCGGCGTCGTCGGAACCCTCGACGGCACGACGCTGGTGCAGCTGTCCACCACCGGTCCCGTGCCCCAGTCGTACGACGAGGCCATGGCGCTCGGCCGCGAACTCGCGGACGAGATGCTGGCCAAGGGCGCGGCCGGTCTGATGGGGGAGCGATCGCTTTGAACCCCTCAATTCCGACCACCTCCGCCTATCCGGCCGTCGCCGCCCACGGACGCGTCACCTTCCTCGGTGCCGGCCCGGGCGACCCGGGTCTGCTGACGCTGCGCGCCGTCGAGGCGCTCGCCGCCGCGGACGTACTGATCGCGGAGCCCGAGGTGCTCGAGGTCGTACGGACTCATGCGCGGGCGAACGTCGACACGCCGCAGCTGACGATTGCTGATGAAGTGTCAGCGGCCGCCGGGGTCCCGGTGATCCGGGACGCGGCCAATCTTGTCATGGAGGCCGCACGCTCCGGCAAGCGGGTCGTGCGTGCCGTCACGGGCGACCCCGGACTCGACGGCAACGCCGCCGAGGAGATGCTCGTCTGCGCCACCGCCGGCATCCCCTTCGAGGTGGTGCCCGGCGTCGCGACCGCGGTGGGCGTACCCGCGTACGCCGGTGTCCCGCTGCGCGACAAGCAGGGCGCGGACGTGCGGTTCGTCGACGCGAAGACCGCCTCGGCGCGCTGCTGGAGCGAGGTCGGCGCGAGCGACGGCATCCTCGTCGTGTCGGCGACGCTGGAGACCGTCCCGGCGGCCGCCGCCGAGCTGGTGAGCGCCGGGCGCAAGCCCGACACCCCGCTGACCGTGACGGTCTCCGGTACCACCACGCGGCAGCGGACCTGGTGCGCGACCCTGGGCACCATCGCCCAGGTGTTCAAGCAGGGCAAGGTGCTCCCCTCGCCCGAGGGCGCCCGGCCCGTCATAGCCGTGGTCGGTGAGCACAGCGCCGCCGCGCGGCGCGAGGACCTGTCCTGGTTCGAGTCGAAGCCGCTGTTCGGCTGGCGCGTCCTCGTACCGCGGACCAAGGAGCAGGCCGCTTCGCTCTCCGACCAGCTGCGTTCGTACGGCGCGGTGCCCCACGAGGTGCCGACCATCGCCGTGGAGCCGCCGCGCACCCCGCAGCAGATGGAGCGCGCGGTCAAGGGCCTGGTGACGGGCCGCTACGAGTGGATCGCCTTCACCTCGGTCAACGCCGTGAAGGCCGTCCGCGAGAAGTTCGAGGAGTACGGGCTCGACGCGCGCGCCTTCGCGGGCATCAAGGTCGCCGCGGTGGGCGAGCAGACCGCCGCGGCCCTCGTGGAGTTCGGCGTGAAGCCGGACCTGGTGCCCAGCGGTGAGCAGTCCGCGGCCGGACTGCTGGAGGACTGGCCGCCGTACGACCCGGTCTTCGACCCGATCGACCGCGTGTTCCTGCCGCGGGCCGACATCGCGACCGAGACGCTGGTCGCCGGGCTGATCGAGCTCGGGTGGGAGGTCGACGACGTCACCGCCTACCGGACGGTGCGCGCGTCGCCGCCGCCGGCGGACACGCGCGAGGCGATCAAGGGCGGCGGCTTCGACGCCGTTCTCTTCACGTCCTCGTCCACCGTCCGCAACCTGGTCGGGATCGCCGGGAAGCCGCACAACGTGACCGTCATCGCCTGTATCGGCCCCGCGACGGCCAAGACGGCGGAGGAGCACGGGCTGCGCGTGGACGTCCTGTCCCCGGAGCCGTCGGTGTCGAAGCTGGCCGAGGCCCTCGCCGAGTACGGTGCGGCGCGCCGCGAGGCGGCCAAGGAGGCCGGCGAGACGGTGTTCCGGCCGAGCGAGCGACGGCCGGGCGCGCGGCGGCGTCGTACGACGTGAGCGCCTTAGGCCCGGCCGGGACGCCGGCCCACGGAACGGGTGAGGGGCCCGGGTGCGATCGCACCCGGGCCCCTCACCCGTTCCGGCCCGGGCGCAATCCGGTTGCGGTCCCCCCTCGTCCCGGCGAGGATCCCCGCCGGGACGAGGGGGGCGGATGACGGAGCTGGACGACCGGCTGGCGGAAGCGGTGGCGGCGGGGGACGCGGAGACGGTCCGCACCCTGCTGGCGGAAGGCGCGGACCCGGACACGCCGGGCGGGGACGGGCTGCCGGTGCTGTGCGCGGCGGTCGCGGCGTACGCGTCCGCGGCGGCGGGGGCACTGGTCGAGGGCGGCGCGGATCCCTACCGGGTCCTGCCGGACGGCACGACCCCGCTGGCGCGGGCCGTCGAGGGAGGTTCCCCCGCGGTGTGGGAGGCGGTACGCGGCTCCGCGCCGGTGCGGGAACGCGAGCGGCTGCTCGCCGCCGCCCGGCGGTGGTACGAGGCCGGTGCGGAGGCGGAGCTGCGGCGCCTGACGGGGGTGGACGGACCGGCACGGACCCGGATCGTGCGGGACGGGGAGTCCGACCGGATCCTGGAGATCACCCTCGGCGGGCGGACCGTACGGGACGGGCACGGCGCGATCATGACCGTCCTGGAAGGGGACCTGCGGATCCTGCCGCCGGTCGGGGAACTGATGGCCCGGGCCGTACGGCAGGCCGACGCGTACGGGGACGAGGAGCACGTCGACCGGTCCGCGGCCCTCTGGCACCTCCTGTCGCGGCGGAGCGCCGAAACCTGGCAGGCGGTGGTGGACTTCCACCGGCACCCCTCACCCGCGTACCGGGGCTTCGTCGCCGACTTCCTGGGCCTGGGCACGCTGATGGCCGGCATGACCCGGCACCACCGCTGGTACGAGAAGCGGATCGCCGAGCTGCTCCCCGGCTGGGCGGCGGTGGAACCGGACGGCGGGGTGCTGGCGACGGTGCTCCGCCTGCTGGCCGAGACGTGCCATCCGCAGGCGCGGGCGTTCGGCCTGCGGTACGCCGGACACCCGGACCCGGGGGTGCGCTGCCGGGTGCCGCACATGTTCGAGGCGCCGGGGGACCCGGAGACGGCACGGGTGGTGCGCGGCCTCGGCCGGGACCCGGACGGCGAGGTGCGGTCGTGGGCGGCGGAGGCACTGGACTGCGATGTGGAGGAGGACCGCGAGGTGCTGCTCGCCCTGCTCCGGGACGAGAGCTCGCAGGTGCGGGTGCGGGCCGCGTACTCCGTGAGGTCGGGGCACGACCGCTCGCCGGCCGTCACCGGGGCGCTGGTGGAGCTCCTCGACGCCGACGAACAGGACGAACGGCTGATGGCCGCCTACGCGCTGGCCTGCCGGGACCACCCCGGCACGCCGGAGGCGTACGAGAAGGTGGGCCCGCTGGGCCCGGAGCTCGCCGGAGACCACCGGGCCGACGGGCTGTGGCGGTGGAGGTTCAGGAACGAACCCGCCGGGTGAGGCGGCGCGCCGGTCAGGTGGGGTTCGCGCTGCGGAACGCGCGGCGGTAGCTGTCGGGCGGGACGCCGACGATCCGCTTGAACTGGCGGCGCAGCGTCGTCGCCGTACCCATGCCGGTGGCGACGGCGACCGCCTCGATCGTCTCGTCGGTGGCCTCCAGCAACTCCTGGGCGCGCCGTACGCGTTGGGTCAGCAGCCATTGCAGCGGGGTCTGGCCGGTCACCGCCCGGAACTGCCGTCCCAGGTGGCGCGGGCTCGTACTGGCTCGGCGCGCCATGTCGGTGACGGTCAGCGGCCGGTCGAGGCGTTGCTGGGCCCAGGCGAGCAGCCCGGCGAGCCGGTGGTCGCCGTCGGCTCGCACCGGGGTGGCCACGAACTGGGCTTGGCCGCCCGGCCGGTGCGGCGCCATGACCAGGCGGCGGGCGACGGCGTTGGCGACGGCGGCGCCGTGGTCGAGGTGGACCAGGTGCAGGCACAGGTCCACGGCGGCGGCCTTCCCCGCGGCCGTGAGCACGCTGCCGTTGTCGGTGTAGAGCACGTCCGGGTCGACCTCGGCCAGCGGATGGCGTGCGCCCAGCTCCGCGGCGTGTGCCCAGTGGGTGGTGGCGCGCCGTCCGTCGAGCAGGCCCGCGGCGCCGAGCACGAAGGCCCCGGTGCACAGGGAGGCCACCCGGGCACCCGCCGCGTGGGCCGCGCGTACGGCGTCGACCAGCTCGGGCGGCGGCGGCTCGTCCACGTCCGCGCAGGCGGGCACGATCACGGTGTCGGCCCGGACCAGGCGCTCCAGGCCGTGCTCGGGCTCGACGGTGAACGGGCCGACGCGCACCGGGCCGGGGCCGCAGAGCAGTACGTCGTACCAGCCCTGCGGGGCGTCGGGCGGGGGGTTGCCGAAGATCTCGTGGGCCACCGCCAGCTCGAAGTGCAGCAGGTGACCGGCGGCCGCCAGGGCGACAGTGGGCATGTCCGAAAGTGTACGGGTGCTGTCGTTCCGGACCATCACGTTCGGGCACGGCCCGCGCCGAGACTGGGCGCATCGAGCCGCACAGGGCGCACGGGACGGGGAGCACGATGAGCACGATGAGCACGATGAGCACGGCGGGCGAGGCGCGTACGGCGGGGCCGGTGGTCGTATACGGGGCGACCGGGCACACCGGTCGTTTCATCGTCGCCGAGCTGCGCAGGCGCGGCATCGCCACCGTCGTCTCCGGCCGTGACGGAGCCCGGCTGGAGGAGCTGGCGGCCCAGGACGCGGACCTGCTCGTCAGCCCGGCCGCGGTGGACGACCCGGCCTCCCTGGACCGCGCCCTCGCCGGAGCCGCGGCCGTCGTCAACGCCGCCGGACCGTTCGCGGTGACGGGCGGCCCGGTCGTCGAGGCGGCACTGCGCGCGGGGATCCCCTACGTCGACGTCGCGGCGGAGATCGAGGCCAATGCGGCGATGTTCACCGACCACACGCGGGCGGCCCGCACGGCGCGGGTGCCCGTGGTGCCGGCGATGGCCTTCTACGGAGGCCTGGGCGACCTGCTGGTCGGCGCGGCGATGGGCGAATGGACCGCGGCGGACGAGGTGCACGTCGCGTACGGGCTGAGCAGCTGGCGGCCCACGGCGGGCACCAGGAAGGCCGGAGAGGTGTCCCACGAGCGCCGCGGGGGCCGCCGGGTGAGGTTCTCCGACGGCGCCCTGCGCTACCACGACGACGAGCTGTCGCAGCAGGACTGGGTCTTCCCCGAGCCGCTCGGCCGGCGGGCGGTGATCGCGGAGTTCACCATGGCCGACGTCGTCACCGTGCCCAGCCACGTGGCCGTGCCCGAAGTGCGCACGTACATGGCCGTGGCGGCCGCCCGGGACCTGGCCGGGGCGGACACACCGGCGCCGGAGGCGGTCGACGACCTCGGGCGGTCGGACCAGACCTTCGTCGTCGACGTCCTGGTCCGCGCGGGCGGCGTCGAACGCCGTGCCACGGCCCACGGCCGGGACATCTACGCGGTCACCGCGCCGCTGGCGGTGGAGGCCGTCGAACGCATCCTGTCGGGGCGCATCCGGACGACGGGCGTGGCCTCGGCCGCGGCGATGTTCGACGCACCGGACTTCCTGCGGGCGCTGGCACCGTACCTGTCGGTCGAGGTCCCGCACTGACCGACGGCCGGCCGGGAGCGGGCCGGGAGCCGGGCGGGAGCCGGGCGGGGCCCGGGAGCGGGGGGTCCGGGCTCTACCCTTGTCCGGACTGCTGTCGATGCTCGAAGAGGCGACTGAAGATGAGCGCGTACGGATCCTTCCCCGGTTCGCGGCCCCGCCGGCTGCGCACCACCCCGGCGATGCGGCGCATGGTCGCGGAGAACCGGCTGCACCCCTCGGACCTGATCCTCCCGGCGTTCGTCCGGGAGGGCATCACCGAGCCCCTGGCGATCTCCGCGATGCCGGGCGTCGTGCAGCACACCCGGGACACGCTGCGGAAGGCCGCCGTCGAGGCGGTCGAGGCGGGGGTCTCCGGGATCATGCTGTTCGGTGTCCCGGCCGACGAGAACAAGGACGCGCTGGGCACGGCGGGCACCGAGCCGGACGGGATCCTCCAGGTCGCCATCCGCGACGTGAAGGCCGAGGTCGGGGACGACCTGGTGATCATGTCGGACCTGTGCCTGGACGAGTACACCGACCACGGCCACTGCGGCGTGCTCGACGAGCACGGGCGCGTCGACAACGACGCGACGCTGGAGCGCTACGCCGAGATGGCGCAGGTCCAGGCCGACGCGGGCGTCCACGTGGTCGGGCCCAGCGGAATGATGGACGGTCAGGTCGGCGTCATCCGCGACGCCCTCGACGAGACCGGGCACGAGGACGTCTCGATCCTCGCCTACACGGCGAAGTACTCCTCCGCCTTCTACGGCCCCTTCCGCGAGGCCGTCGCCTCCTCGCTGCAGGGCGACCGCAAGACGTACCAGCAGGACCCGGCGAACGCCCGGGAGTCGCTGCGGGAGCTCGCCCTCGACCTGGAGGAGGGCGCGGACATGGTGATGGTCAAGCCGGCCGGCCCCTACCTCGACATCCTGCACCGGGTCGCGCAGGCGGTGGACGTTCCGGTGGCGGCGTACCAGATCAGCGGCGAGTACGCGATGATCGAGGCGGCCGCGGAGAAGGGCTGGATCGAGCGCGACCGCGCCATCCTGGAGACCCTGCTGGGCATCAAGCGGGCGGGCGCCGACACGATCCTCACCTACTGGGCGACCGAGGTCGCGGGCTGGCTGCGCGAGACCCGCTGACCTGCGCCACGGCCTAGGGCCAGTCGACGAGGCCGTTGAAGACGACGGCGTCGAGGACGACGGCGGCCGGAGCGACGAAGGCGAGCCACACCCTGGCGGCGGCGTACCGCCGCTGCCAGGGCAGCGCCCAGGCGGCGACCAGCACGACCAGCACCACCAGCAGGCCGAGCCCGAAGACGGGGAAGGCGACGTCGTACGAGGCGTCGAACCGGTCGCCGTCCGCGGTCCCGCAGGAGTCGCAGGCCATCGGGGACAGCCCGGCGAAGAAGAACGCGACGGCGGCCATCGGCAGCGTCAGCAGCGTGGCGACGAGCGGCGCGACGAAGGCACGCGGGTGGCGGGCGGTGTCCGGTGCCGGGTCCGCGTCGAGGTCCGTGGTCATGAGCCCCAGTCAACCCGGCCCGGCGGGCGGGGTCATGAGTGCCGGTACTCAGGCGGGCGCAGGGGCCCGTGCCCGGACGGGACCCGGTTGGCTGCGCTGTGTTGCAGGCCCGTGCACCCGGTGCGACCGTGGTCGAGGGGGCGATGCCGACGGCCTTGCGGGCGACGGCACTGCGGGCCGATACACGGCTGAACCGCGCCCCACCTTCTCCGGCATCCGCCAGTCGGTGCACCGGCGCGTCCACGAACCGGGGGCAGCGCACAGAGAGCGGGAAACCCAATGACGAACGGACCCATGGACAGGCGTGCCTTCAGCGAGCCGCCCGAACAGCACGGCGGCAACGGTACGGGCCAAGGCTCGGAGTACACCGGCCGGTACGTGGTCCTGCTCGATCCGGGGGATCAGGAGAGCGGACTGAACGCACTGCGCGCCTCCGCGAGCATCGCGCCCGTGGAACGGGTCAGGGGAGCCGCGGCCGCGAACGTCGCCGAACTCCTGGAGCGTCCGGACGTCTCGGTGCTCTTCGAGAACCTGTCCGTGGCCGTCGTCGAGGTACCGCCCGACAAGCGCTTCGCGCTGGTGACCGCGGCCGAGGCGGAGGGTTCGATCCTCGCGGCCGAACCGGAGCGCTGGGTCCGCGCCTCACCGATCACCGCCCCGCAGCAGGCGCCGACCGATTTCTACCCGGCCTACCGCAGCGACGAGGACGTGGTCGCCCGGCATTCCCTCGCCGAAGCGGCCGTGTCCCTGGGGCCGGCCCTGGACGAACAGAACGTGACCTGGGGCCTGCAGGTGATCAGGGCCAACGTCTCCGGCATGACCGGACGCGGGGTGAAGGTCGCCGTCCTCGACACCGGTGTGGCCACGGAACATCCGGACCTGATCGGGTGCATCGAGGAGACGGCGTCCTTCGTGCCCGGCCAGGCGGCCGAGGACGGCCACGGCCACGGCACGCACTGCATCGGCACCGTCGCCGGTCCGGCCAGTCCCCAGCAGGGGCCCCGCTACGGGGTGGCGTGCGACGCGCGCATCCTCGCCGGCAAAGTGCTCGCCAACGACGGCTTCGGTCCGGACGGCGGAATCCTGGCGGGCATCGAGTGGGCGATCGCCCGCGGCGCGAAGGTGATCTCCCTGTCGCTCGGCGCTCGCGTCCTGACGGGTGAGATCTTCCCGCAGACGTACGAGATCCTGGCCGCACGGGCGCTGGAGATGGGGACGGTGATCGTCGCGGCGGCGGGCAACAGCAGTCGGCGGCCCGGGCTCGTGTCCCCGGTCGAGCGGCCCGCCAACTGCCCGTCGATTCTCGCCGTGGGCTCGCTGGACAGGGCGATGAGGATGGCGCACAGCTCCTGCGGCGGCATCAACGGCCAGGGCGGCGAGGTCAATATCGCGGCCCCCGGCGTGAGCGTGCGCTCGGCGGCCCCCGGCGGCGGCTACGCGACGATGTCGGGCACCAGCATGGCCACGCCGCACGTCGCGGGTGTCCTCGCGCTGCTCGCCGAGGCGAACCCCAACGCATCCGCGGCCGATCTGAAGGCCACCCTGATGTCCAGCGCGCTCCCGTTGACGCACCCCGTACGGGACGTCGGCGCGGGTCTGCTGCAGGCCCCGTGAGCGAGTCGTCCGAGACGTCCGAGCCGGTCGGGGTCATCCTCGCGGTCGACCCCGGCCGGTTCGCAGACGTGGTCGAAGCCCTGCGGCGGGCCGGTCTGACGGTCTCGGCCGAGCAGCCCCTCGTCGGTACGCTCTCCGGCACCGTCGCCGGGGACCGGATCCCGGCGCTCGCGGCGGTCGACGGGGTCCGGGCCGTCGACCGCGAGTACACGAACCGGATCCCTCCGCCGTAGACCCGCCCGGGAGGGGCCGGGCTCCCGGCTCGCGTCGTATCCCCCGCGGGCGCACCCTGGAGGGAAGGGTGACCCCCTGGAGGTGATGCACCATGGCCACGCTCGTCGGGTGGCATGTGGAGCTCGAATTCACCGAGGAGGGCCACCGCACCAGTGCGGCGGCCCTGGTCAGGCTCGGGGACGGCTCCGAGATCAAGGCGCGGGGCTATGCCCTGCGTCATCCCTCCGACCCGGAGCAGCTGAGGGTCGGGGAAGAGATCGCGGGCGCTCGTGCGCTCATGGATCTCGCGTCGCAGATGCTGCAGAAGGCCCACGCCGAGATCGATGAGGCCACGGGCCGTACTTCCTACCCGCTCAATCACTGAGCTGAGCGGCAGGCTCACAGGCCCGCTGAGGGGCTCCGAACAGGGGCCCCTCAGCGGGTCCTGCCGCGGAACAGGACCGCCGCCAGGGTCACGGCCCCGGCCGTGATCCCCGCGCACCAGGCCAGCGACACCCAGGGGGCGTTCCCCGCGGGCTGCGCCAGGAGCAGTGCGCGCAGGGATTCGATCACCGGGGTCAGCGGCTGGTGGTCGGCGAAGCCGTGGAGCCAGCCCGGCATGGTCTCGATGGGGACGAAGGCGCTGGACGGGTACGGCAGGAACATCATCAGGAAGGTGAAGCCGCCCGCCGCCTCGGGGGACTTGGCCAGCAGCCCGAGTGCGGCGGCCAGCCAGGAGATCGCCGTGATGTACGTCAGCAGCAGTCCGGCGGCGGCGAGGAAGGCGGCCGGTCCCGCCTGCGGGCGGAAGCCGATCGCGAGGGCGACGGCGAGGACCAGGGCGGTGGAGATCAGGTTGCGCACGACCGAGGCCGCGACGTGTCCGGCGAGGATCGGGATGCCGCCGACATCGAGGGAGCGGAAGCGGTCGATGACGCCGTTTCCCATGTCCTCGGCGACGCTGACGGCGGTGGAGGCCGCGCCGAAGCCGGCGCAGAGCAGCATGGCGCCGGGCACCACGTACGTCACGTACGCCGTACCGGTGTCGATGGCCCCGCCGAAGAAGTAGACGAAGATCAGCATCAGCATGACGGGCAGCATCAGGGCGGCGATCAGCGCGTCGGGCCGCCGGCTGCTGATGCGCAGGCTGCGGCCGGCCAGGGTGAAGGCGTTCATGGGTACGGCAGTCATCGGCCGGCTCCCGTCAGGGCGAGGAAGACGTCGTCGAGAGTGGCGCTGCGCAGGGCGAAGCGGTCGATGTCGGTGCGGTCCGGGTCGAGTTCGTCGAGCAGGGTCCTGATGTGGGCGGCGGTGCCGTCGGTGGCCAGGCCGAGCGTGAGTTCTTCCGGGGCGTGGTGCACGGCGCGCGGGGCGAGCGCCTCGTAGGCGGCCCGGGTGGTGAGGGTCAGGTCCAGCCGGTGGCCCGCGACACGGGACTTGAGGTCGGCCGGGGCGCCCTCGGCGGCGATCCGTCCGTCGGCGAGCACGGCGACGCGGTCGGCCAGCCGGTCCGCCTCCTCCAGGTACTGGGTGGTGAGCAGCACGGTCGTGCCGTCGGCGCGCAGTTCCCGTACGAGCTCCCACAGCCCTTGGCGGCTGCGCGGGTCGAGCCCGGTGGTCGGCTCGTCGAGGAAGATCACCTCCGGCCGGGAGACCAGGCTCGCGGCGAGGTCGAGGCGGCGGCGCATGCCGCCGGAGTACGTCTTCGCGGTGCGGCCGGCCGCCTCGGTGAGGCCGAACCGGGCGAGGAGTTCGTCGGCGCGGGTACGGGCGGCGCGCGGGGAGAGCCCGGCCAGGCGGCCCATCACGCGCAGGGTCTCGGTGCCGGTCAGGAGTTCGTCGACCGCGGCGAACTGGCCGGTGAGGGAGATGAGTGCGCGGACCCGGGCGCGTTCGGCGACGGTGTCGTGCCCGGCGACGCGGACGGTGCCGGAGTCGGCGGTGGTGAGGGTGGCGAGGATCCGGACGGTGGTGGTCTTGCCGGCGCCGTTGGGGCCGAGGAGGGCGAGGACGCTGCCGCGCGGGACGGCGAGGTCGATGCCGTCGAGGACGCGGAGGTCGCCGTAGGACTTGGTGAGGCCGGTGGTGTGGATGCCGAGGTCGTCGGTGGCGTGCGTGGTCATGAGGGACGGTGCTCCCTTCCCAGCTTCTGCGTATGCCTTACGCTCTTCTGTGTAAGTAATACACAGAACTAGGATGGGGGTCAATCGAGGAGTGGGCGGTCATGGCGGACGAGGACAGCGGGACAGGGCTCCCGGCCAGCCTGGAAATGGCCTGGGGCCTGCGCGAACGCCCCGGCAAGGGGCCGCGCCCCACGCTCACCCTGCCGAAGATCGTGGAGGCGGCCGTGACGCTGGCCGCGGGTGAGGGGATGGACGCCGTCTCCATGGGCCGGGTGGCCAAGGAGCTGGGTGTCTCGACGATGTCCCTCTACCGGTACGTCGCCGCCAAGGAAGAGCTCTACGTCCTCATGGCGGACGCCGGCGTCGGCACCCCCCCACCGCTTCCGGCCGAGGCCGAAGGGTGGGGCTGGCGGGAGCTGCTGACGCAGTGGGCATACGCGCAGCGGGCCGTCCTGATGGCCAACTCCTGGATCCTGCGCATCCCGATCACCGCCGCCCCGGTCAGCCCCAACCAGCTCGCCTGGATGGAACGCGGGCTCGCGTCCATGGCCGGCACGTGCCTGAAGGAGAGCGAGAAGCTCTCGACGATCATCCTGATCGGAGGGCTGGTCCGGAACGAGGCCACGATGGCCGCCGACATGATGGACGCCATCGTCAAGTCCGGGGTCGCCCCGGAGCGGGCGCTCGGCCAGTACGTCCGCACGCTGGGCCTGCTGACCGGCCCGGACAGCCATCCGGCCGTGACACGGCTGCTGGACTCGGACGCGTTCAGCGGCTCCGGCGACCCGGACTTCCAGTTCCGCTTCGGCCTGGACCGGATCCTGGACGGACTGGCGCCCCTGGCGGCAGCAGATCGCTCGCGCTGACGGTGTACGTCAGCGCGGGATAGACGAAGTCCGTCTCGTGGTTCTCGCGGCGCCGCAGCCGGTAGAACTCGCCCCTCTGCTCCTCGTCGGCCGGTGTGAGGCGCGCGCCCCGTGCGAGGTGCGCCTGTCCGTCGCGGTACCGGACGAAGGTCTTCGACGTCCGGAACGTCACGCCCAGCCACTGGTTGTCCGCCGCCGGGACGGGCGCGTCCAGCACGATCCTGTGCCTGAACCGCCGATTCGCGTCCACGGAGAACGCGACGACACCGTTGTGGGCGAGAGGGATCTCGAACCCGTCGACACCGGGCCCCTTCGACTCGAACACCAGCTTCCGCGGCGGGCCCGCTTCGGGATGCCGGTAGCAGGAGAAGACGGCGATGAAGGACCCGTCGGCCAGGTCCAGGGCCTGGTCGGAATGACTGCCCATGGTCCTGTAGGCATTCGTGTAGCTCTCGATGAGAGCGTTGTTGAAGCCGACCGGGATCGCCGTGACTTCTTGAATCCGCTGCGCCAGCCGTTCGTGCACCGCGCGAAAACGCTGCGCCGGGCCGCCGTATTGAGTGGTGGTCCGCACGAGAGGCACACCCCGCGCCTCGTCGACCCGGGTGAGCACGGCACCCTGCCGGCCCTTTCCCACGTCCTCCAGAAGGGCCGACGCGGACAGCGCCGCGAAGAGGTCCTCCTCGGCCGGCAGCGAGTGCGAGATGATCTCGTCCGAGATCCTAGACACGGGGGGCCGCATAGTCTCCCGTGTTCATGCTGAAGAGGAACGCGTCGCCGTAGTCGATGAAGGACGAGGTCCTGTTCTCCTCGGCGTACAGCCTGCGCAGCTCGTCCATCCCCTCCGGCGTGGGCGGCCCAAGCTTCACCGGGTCCCCGGCCGCTTTGAGGAACGTGTGACCGTCCTTGTGAACGGCTTCGGCGCTCGAACAGCGCACCACGTACCCCAGGCGGGTCGGGAGCGCCTCGGCGCCCAGCGTCGAGGGCCGGATCTCGTGCGTGTACAGACGGTTGGTGGACAGCGGCATGAAGAACACGGAGCCGGGATACAGGGTCAGGGCGAACTGCGCGGGGAGAGCGACCCCGTCGATGTCCCCGACCGGCTCCTTGAGGCGGAAGTGGAGTCGGGTCAGCCCGCTGGCACGCTTCACGCCGTAGTCGAAGGCGTCTTCGGCCATGGGCCGCAGCCTTTCGAGCCCGTCATAGAAGGTGCAGAAGGCCATGACGCCGTTGACGGGCATGTCCTTGGTCTTGTCGGCATGGGCCGATATCTTCGCCTTCGACTGCTTGCGCTCGGCGGTGGCAAGGGTGTTGTGGTAGATCTGCGCGAGCACGTGGTTCAGCGGCGCCTGGTCCCGGAACACGGTGGCGGCCTCGCGGTTCAGCGCCTCGACGATGCGGGTGTCGGTCGCACGAAAGCCCTCGGTCGGCCCGGAGAGATTCGTGGAGCACCGCAGCAGGCGGAAATGCAGTTCGTCGCCGTCCCGCTCGACGGGCGTCAGATAGATTCCGCTGCGATGGGCCGTTCCTGGCTTGGTGGACTCCGTCAGGGACTGGAAGGCGTGCTCGGCAAGGATCCGCCCGAAGTGGTCGTCGCCGAGGTCGAAGAAGCGGCGGTAGTACACGCCGGCACCGTGCACCCGGACGGGAACCCGGCCGACACCGACGACCGGCCAAGGCGTCTCGTCGCCACCGTGCGACAGCTCCCGGACGACGAACACCCGCTCCGCCGCGTCCAGCCGGTGGCCGCCGATCCCGGACACGTCGCCGCAGAGGTAGACGGTCTTCCCAGCGAGGTCGGGCGAACCGGATACGAGGTCCTCCGGCGTGATCACGGACCCGAAGAAGTCCCTGATCAGGTCACTGTCCGGCGATGTCGAAGGCGCGACCAGTATGTTGCGCGCATCGTCGATGCGGGCTTCCGTCAGCTCTGTCGGGTGCACGCGGCTACCGCCCCAGCCAGCCGGTCAGCGCCGTCCAGCTGGCCGCACCGATCTCCAGGACGGGGCCGTCCTGGACCTTCGAGTCCCGGACGTGGATGGTGGTGGGGCTGATGGCCATTTCGACGCAGGCGTCACCGTCACCGCCGCTGTACGAGGACTTGCGCCAGGCTACGGCGACTTCCAAGCAGGCGCCGCCTTCGCTACCGCTGTAGCTGGACTTGAACCACTTCAGCGCAGTCGTGGCACTCATGTCTCTCCTAGCAGCTGGCCCAACAGGCCCTTCGTCTGCTCGGTGTTGAGGGCCTGAGTTCGCAGCATCGCATACTTGCGCGCGAGGATGCTGACCTCATCGGGGTCCGAGATGAGCTGGCTGCCGCGCTGGGTTTCTGTATAGCCGAGGTGCCGGTGATCCGGCGTTTCCACGAGGATGAACGGGCCGTCGAGAGCGGCGTGCGAGGTCCGCCCCAAGGGCATCACCTGAAGGCTTATGTCCGGCAGGTCGGCACAGGTACGGAGGTGGTGCAGCTGCTCCGCGTAGACCTCGTCCCCGCCCAGCCGGTCGCGGAGTACAGCCTCCCAGACGACGAAGCTCAGGGTCGGTGGCGTGCTGCGGCGCAGGATTTTCTGGCGCTCGATGCGGCGGGCGGTCAGGGCCTCGATCTCCGCCTCGGGGTGGGCCGGGACGCGGCACCTGAAGACGGCCCGGGCGTAGTTCTCCGTCTGGAGCAGGCCCGGCACCACCTGGTTGTCGAACCAGGAGAGCGCGACCGCACGGGCTTCGAGGTCCATGTACTCCTCGGCCCACGGCGGCGTCGCGTCCATGGCTGGCATCCCATGGGCCGCCACGGTCAGTAGCCCCGGAAGCCCCAGGTGGAAGTCCATCAGCTCCGCGACGTTCGGCATCAGCGCCCGCCGGCCCTGCTCGATCGACGCGATCGTCTCCGCGTCCAGCCGGACCAGTTCACCCAGCTGCTTCTGGGTCAGGTTCTTGGCGATGCGGGCTGCGGCCACCATCGCGCCGACCATCTTCATGGTCGTCGCGTTCGGCCGTACTCGTTTCCTCGGTGGCATGACAGCGAACTCCCCACCCACGCACGCGGAATACCCCGTGCCGACCCGTACTCATGAAGGAGTACGGGTCCGCGCTCAGCCACACGCTAGTCACGCAACGCGACGATCGTCCCGTGAATCCAACTATTCAGGCGGCGCTCGTGCGCGAGCGGCTCTACCTGCGCTCGCCCCGAACCGTCGCAGCTGCGCGCCAGTTCACACGTGACACCTTGCAGGCGTGGGTGGTGACCGAGCGGCAGGACGAGATGTTGCTCTGTGTGAGCGAACTGGCCACCAACGCCCTGCGGTACGGCGTCCCGGCCGGCCGCGGTTACCTGCTGCGGTTGTTCGGCTTCGAGGACGCGACCGTCCGCATCGAGGTGCACGACGGCGGGCCCGGAGCGTCGCGGATCGGTGAACGGCCGCACGGCCGGGGGCTGACCCTCGTCTCCGCGCTCGCAGACGAGTGGGGAGTGCTGGCGCGGACCCCCGGAAAGGTCGTCTGGTGCGAGTTCCACGAGGAGAAGGCGCACGGGGAGAACGTCACCCGTGCGCCCGATCGGATCAGGCCGGCTGCTCCGTGACCGTGGAGGTGATCACCGCGAAGGGGCCGCCCTGGGGGTCGGTCATGACGGCCATGCGGCCCGCCACCATGTCGAAGGCGGGGGCGAGGACGGTGGCCCCGGCCCGTACGGCGGCGGCCTGGATCTCGTCGACGTTGTCGACGTGGAAGTACGGCAGCCAGTTCGGGGGAGTGCCGGGCGGCGACTGGTCGAGGTTCATCATGCCGCCCACCACGCGCCCGGAGGCCTTGAACTCCGTGTACCCCTCGGCGCCGGGCATGTGGGATGCGGCCGTGGTGATCGGCAGGATCGCGGAGTAGAACGCTGCCGCGGCGGGGACGTCGCTGGTGCTCAGCTCGTTCCAGATGAGCGCGCCGTGCTCGTTGACGATGCCCGCGCCGTCGAAGGAACCCGGCTGCCACAGGCCGAACACGGCGCCGGTCGGGTCGGCGGCGACGGCCATCCGCCCGAGGTCCATGACGTCCATCGGGCCCATCATGACGGTGCCGTGGGCGTCGGTGACCGACTTGAGGGTGGAGTCGAGGGAGTCGGTGGACAGGTACGTCGTCCACACGGTCGGCGGCATCGGGTCCGGGACGGTGCCGTCCGGGTTCATCGCCTTCATGATGCCGGCGACCGGACGGCCCTTGAGGGTGCAGACGGAGTAGCCGCCCTGCTCGGCCGGACCGATCTCGCCCTGCCAGCCGAAAAGGTCGCAGTAGAAGTCGAGGGCGGCCTGCTGGTCGGGGACCATCAGGTCGATCCAGCAGGGAGTGCCGGGCTTGTAGGGGCCGTTCATGTCGGGCACGGAGGCCTCCGGGGTGTGTGGCGCCTATGGGGGGATGGACGGGCCATCCCCTACCCGGACATTACGCCCCGAACCGGGCTGAACGGGTGAGGCCCGCCGGTCGCGGCGGGCCGGCGTCCCGGGGAAGTGGTCTCACCGCACGAACGCGCCCAGCGGACCGTGTCACGCGGCGATGGTGTCGGCGGAACGCAAGGGTGCCGCCTACTGCCAGAAGCTCTCCTCCACCACGATCTGGGGCTCTGCCACCCGGGGAAGGAACGTGAACAGGATCCACCCGCGGTAGCCGTCGAAGTAGGCGATGTGCGGGCCGCGGGGCCGTCGGCGAGGGCGAGCCGGTACTTCTCGGCGTCCTGCGTGCGGTCCAGGGCCCAGGGAGGCCCGGTGAACTCCTCGCTCACTCGCCGGGCTCCAGGTCACGCAGCTCGTGGCGGATGCGCGAGGCCTCGTCGAGGAGTTCGCGAGCCGTTTCGGCGTTCGTGGCTTCGGCTGCCCGGGCTTCGAGGTCATTCACACGATGGTCGAGCTCGGGGTCGCGTGCGAGGGCGTACTCGCCCCACCAGCGGGCCATGAACGCGGGAACAGGCCCGATGTCGTAGGCGTCGGCGATCTGCTGTCGCCAGGCGGCGTCGAAGTCCGGCAGGAGTGCGGGAGGCGACGGCGGCACGTAGGGCCGTCGGCGTGTACTCAGGCATCGGCGGCACTGATCCGCCGTGTGCAGGCGTCGCGGTGGGCATTTGCGGTTCCTCCTCGGATCGGACGCCGCCCACCCCAGCCGTCGGGCTCGGGCGCGGCCCGTCCCACGCGGTCCGGCCCCGCCACCCGTGGGGGTGGCGGGGCCGGGACGGCGGCCGAGGGGGTCAGCGGGTAGTGCGGCGGCGGCGACCGGTGCCCGCGACCAGGGCGGCGCCCATGGCGAGGGCCACGCCCGCGCCGTTCAGGGCCCAGCTGGTGGCCGGGTCGGCGCCGGTGGCGGCGAGGGCGGGGGCGCCGGTGTCGCTCCCGCTGGTGGGGACAGTGCCGGTGTCGCTCCCGCTGGTGGGGACAGTGCTGATCGGCGTGGTCTCGGTGCCGCCGTTCGGCACGGGCCCGTTGCCGCCGGCCGCACCGCCCGGGGCGCCGCCTCCCGGGGCTTCGCCGCCGGGGGTCCCCCCTCCGGGCGCGCTGCCTCCGGGTGTCCCGTTCCCGGAGGTGCCGCTGCCGGGGGTCTCCCCGCCGGGCGTGTCGCCTCCGGGGGTGCCTCCGCCAGGGGTTTCCCCTCCCGGGGTGCCTCCGCCGGGTGTCTCCCCACCGGGAGTTTGCCCGCCAGGGGTACCGCCTCCGGGGGCGTTGCTTCCCGGGGCTTCGCCGCCGGGGGTGCCCCCGCCGGGCGTGCCTGCGCCTGGTGTCTCTCCGCCGGGGGTGCCTCCGCCGGGAGTTTCCCCACCTGGGGTGCCTCCGCCGGGGGTGCCTCCGCCGGGAGTTTCCCCGCCCGGGGTGCCTCCGCCGGGGGTCCCTCCGCCAGGGGTGCCGCCTCCAGGGGTCTCCCCGCCCGGGGTCCCTCCGCCGGGGGTGCCCCCGCCGGGGGTCCCGCCGCCCGGGGTTTCACCGCCGGGCGTGCCCCCGCCGGGGGTCTCCCCGCCCGGGGTCCCTCCGCCGGGCGTCCCGCCTCCAGGGGTTTCGCCGCCGGGCGTGGGGGCGGGGGCCGGTTCCAGGAGTGTGGTCAGGCGACGGGGCGAGCGGGAGCCGGCCCATGGTGGGGGTGTCTCCGCGTCGACCTGGGAGGTGCCCCAGGCGAAGAAGGAGACCGAGCCGGTCGGGGCGTCGGCGGAGAAGCGGACGCGGACCGGGACGTCGAAGGCCGCGCCCGCGCCGATCGGGCCGCGCACGAGGCCGCCCGCGAAGAAGTAGCCCTCCTCGTCCGGGGTGATCCCGACGGGCTGCCAGGCCGCCGGCTGCCCGTCGGCAGCCGGCCGCAGGACCTCGACCTCGATCTGCGAGACCTGCATGGAGACGAAGTCGGGCCGGGCCAGGACCAGTCCCAGATCGAAGGCGGCCAGTTCGCCCTTCCCCGCGTTGTCCACCCGGACGGAGAGCTCCGTCCAATCGCCGCCCGCCCGCACCGATTCCGGAACCCCGCTCACCGTCAGGGAGGGACCTTCGACGTGTACGGGGTCCTCGTCACCGCCGGGCGCACCCGTGATCCTGGTCGCGTACACGGACGTGAAGGAGCTGCCGGTGGCGTTCCCGACCCGGCCCCTGCCGTCCGCCGTCAGGTCGAACGGTACGGCGGGGGTGCCCGCGGCGAAGCTGATCCGGACCTCGATGGTCCGGGTCTGGCCGGAGGGGACCGTGGTGGCGCCGCCGAGGGCGTAGCCCAGCACGGGGGCCGTGCCCGGGACCGGCGCGGCGGCCGTCCACGGCCCGCCCGCGGTGCGGTACTCGACGCTGATCTGCGCCGGTACGAACTGCCCGGCGGCCTGCGAGACGCCCAGCACCGGGGTGTACTCGTCGACGGCGACGTGGCCCGAGTTGTCGACGGTCACGGTCAGCGGGGTCCAGCTGCCGTCGGCCCTGAAGCCGTTCGCCGGGATGCCCTGGACCGTGACCTCGGGGCCCATCAGGATCCGGCCGGACCCGGTGTCCTCACCCTCGCCGAGGGCCTCCGGCGGGGCGGCCTGCGCCGGCTCCTGCGTCTGGGCCGGGGCCTGTACCTGCGCCTGTACCTGCGCCTCCGGTGCGGCCGGGACAACAGGTGCGTCGGGCACCGCCGGTGCGGCCACGGCCTGTACGGCGGGCTGCTGCGCGCCGGAGTCCTCGGCCGGGGTCTTCTCCTCCGGCTGCTCCTGGGCTTCTTCCGACGGCCCGGCGGTGTCCACGGGTACCGCGTCCGGCGCGGTCACCGCCGGATGCTCCTCGGCCACCGCGGGTGCGGCCATCAGGAGTGTCTGGCCGGCCACCGCGGCTGCTGCCACGACGGCCATGCGCTTGAACTGCATGCTCTATACCTCCCCGGGCTCCGGACACGTCCGGAGCCACCCCAAACCCCTTGGGAGGCGCCAAGGCTAGTGAGGCGGGAGGAGCTTGCAGAGGGCTACAGGATTGCGAAGTATGTGCGGTCCGCCGACACGCCGGGGGCGGGCCGCCGACAGCGCCGGTCCGGGCCGTCTCCTGCCTGGCCGTACGACCCGTACGGCCCGAATCGGGCCGTACGGGTGAACGCGCGCTGTGCCTCAGGCGGTGGTGCGGCGGCGGCGACCGGTGCCCGCGACCAGGGCGGCGCCCATGGCGAGGGCCACGCCCGCGCCGCCGAGGGCCCAGGTGGTGGCCGGGTCGCTGCCGGTGGCGGCGAGCTCGCCACCGGTGGTGGTGGTGCCGGTGTTGCCAGTGGTGCCCGTGTTGCCGCTGGTGTCGGTGATCGGCTTGGCACCGCCGTTCGGCTTCGGCTGGTTGCCGTTGCCGTTGCCGTTGCCGCCCGTCTCCGTGGAGGCGGCGACGATGGTCGTCAGGCGGGCCCTGGAACGCGAGTCCGCCCACGGCCCCGGGGTGTCCGGGCCGACGTTGGACGAGCCCCAGGAGAAGATGCTGACGGCGCCGAGCGGCGCGTCGGCGGTGAAACGGATCCGGACCTGGACGTCGAAGCTCTTGCCGGCCGGGACCGGGCCGCCCGCGAGGTCGATGCCGAAGAAGACGCTCTCCTCCTCGGACCAGACCTCGGCCGAGTGCCAGCCGACCTTGCCGTTCTTGTCCTTGCTCAGGACCTCGGCCTTGATCTGGGACGGCTTCATCTTGACCCAGTCGGGACGGGCCAGGACCAAGCCGACGTCGAAGCCCTTCAGGGCCTCCTTGCCGGAGTTGTCCACGTGGACGGAGAGGTTCGTCCAGTCGCCGCCCGCCTTGATGCTCTCCGGTACGCCGTTGACCGTCAGCGCGGGGCCCTCGACGAACGGGTCCTCGGGTCCGCCGACCGCACCGGCGATGCGGGTGTTGTACCAGCTGGACGGCGAGTGGTTGACCTGGTTCCCGACGCGGCTCTGGCCGTCCGAGGTCAGCTCGAAGGGCACCACCGGGGTGTTCGCGGCGAAGGAGATCCGCACGTCGACCGTGTAGGAAGTGCCCTTGGCGAGGGACGCGGTGGTACCGAGGTTGTACTGGAGGCCGGGGCCGAGCGCCTCGCCCTGGACGAGCTTGGCCGCCTGCCAGGTGCCGCCGGCGGTCTTCCATTCGACCTTCACGTGCGAGGGCTTGAACTTGCCGTCCTGCTCGAAGACGGTCACGTTCGGCGTGTAGTTCGGCACGGCGACGTGGCCGCCGTTGTCGACCGTCACCTGCAGCGGGGTCCAGCTGCCGTCGGCCTTGAAGCCGTCCTTCGGGATGCCGGCGACCGTGACCTCGGGACCCATGAGCATCCCGTCGGTCACGTCGTCCTGCGTGTCCTCGTCGCTCTTGGCGTCCTTCTTGGCGTCCTTCGCCGCCTTGTCGGCGACGGGCGCCGGCTCCGTCTTCGGCGCGGGCGCCTGAGCGTCCGGGACGGCCGGCGCCGGGGCCTTGACGTCCGGTACGGCCGGGGCCGGCGTACCCGCGTCGGCGGCGTCGTCCTTCGGCGCCACGTCCGGGACGATGACGGCCGGCTGGTCGGCGGCCATCGCGGGCGTCGCGGTCAGGATGGTCGGGCCGGCCACGGCCACCGCGGCCACGGCAGCCATGCGCTTGATGCTCTTCACGAATTTCCCCCCACTAAGTTTTGAACACGATCAGATTAGTGGGGGTGGTGGGGTCATGGGGGCTTCGGAGATCACGAAATGCCTACGGCCCCGGCAGCAGCTGCCGGGGCCGTACACATTTGGCGCGGGTTGTGCGGTTGTCCGGATCGAGCGACGTCAGAGCTTCTCGGGGGTCCGGATACCGAGCAGGGACATGCCCTTCGTCAGCGTGCGGGCCGTCAGGTCGCACAGGAACAGCCGGTTCTCGACCTGCTCCGGGGTGTCGGCCTTGAGGACCGGGCACTCCGCGTAGAACGTCGTGAACAGGGACGACAGCTGGTAGAGGTACGCCGCCACCTTGTGCGGGGCGTGGTCCGCGGCCGCCTCGGCGATCAGCTCGCCGAACTGGTCCAGGTGCA
Source organism: Streptomyces sp. NC-S4 (assembly GCF_054353315.1). NCBI lineage: Bacteria > Bacillati > Actinomycetota > Actinomycetes > Kitasatosporales > Streptomycetaceae > Streptomyces > Streptomyces sp. NC-S4. The sequence continues at coordinate 4,964,843 of NZ_CM135937.1, forward strand.
GGCCCAGAGCACGCTCGGCCGGGGCCAGCTCCAGCTCCGGGTGCGCGACCGGCTTGCGGTCACCGGACCGGCGCAGGATCGACTTGATCCGCGCGTACGCGTACTGCAGGTACACCGAGGTGTCGCCGTTCAGCGAGACCATCTGGTCCAGGTCGAACTTGTAGTCGCGCGAGGCCGAGGTCGAAAGGTCGGCGTACTTCACCGCACCGATACCGACGTACTGGCCGTTCTCGACGATCTCCGCCTCGGTCAGGCCCACCTTCTCGGCCTTCTCGCGCACGACGGCAGTCGCCCGCTCCACGGCCTCGTCCAGCAGGTCCACCAGCCGGACCGTCTCGCCCTCACGGGTCTTGAACGGCTTGCCGTCCTTGCCGAGCACCGTGCCGAAGGCCAGCTGCACGGCCTTCACATCGTCGTTCAGCCAGCCCGCCCGGCGCGCCGTCTCGAAGACCATCCGGAAGTGCAGCGACTGCCGCGCGTCGACCACGTAGATCAGCTCGGTCGCGCCCAGCTTGCCCACCCGGTCGCGGATCGCCGACAGGTCGGTCGCCGCGTAGCCGAAGCCGCCGTCCGACTTCCGCACGATCAGCGGCGTCGGGTTGCCGTCCGGGCCCTTGACGTCGTCGAAGAAGACACAGAGCGCGCCGTTCGAGCGGACGGCGACGCCCGACTCCTCCAGCAGCTCGCAGGTCTCGACCAGCATGTCGTTGTAACCCGACTCGCCGACCACGTCCGGGTCCTGGATGTCCATGTCCAGCTTGTTGAAGACGGAGTAGAAGTAGATCTTCGACTCGTCGACGAACCGCTGCCACAGCTCCAGCGTCTGCGGCTCGCCCGCCTGGAGGTCCACCACCCGGGCCCGGGCCCGCGTCTTGAACTCCTCGTCGGAGTCGAACAGCGCGCGCGAGGCCTTGTAGAGCCGGTTCAGGTTGGACATGGCCTCCTCGCCGGAAGCCTGCTCGTCGGCGTCCTCGCCGCCCTTGTGGTCCAGCTCGTGCGGGTGCTCCAGCAGGTACTGGATGAGCATGCCGAACTGCGTGCCCCAGTCGCCGATGTGGTGGCGGCGGACCACCTTCTCGCCCGTGAACTCCAGGATCTCCACCATCGCCGCGCCGATCACGGCGGACCGCAGGTGACCGACGTGCATCTCCTTCGCCACGTTCGGCTGCGCGTAGTCGATCACCGTGGTGCCCGGGTTCGCCGCGAACGGGACGCCCAGACGGTCGTCGCCGGCCCGCGCGGCCAGGGTCTCGATGATCGCCCGGTCGGTGATGGTGATGTTGAGGAAGCCGGGGCCGGAGACCTCGATCTCCTGGATCAGGTCACCGGTCGGGATGCCCCCGACCACGGTCGCCGCAAGATCCCGCGGGTTGGCCTTCGCCTTCTTCGCGAGCGCCAGGATGCCGTTGGCCTGGAAGTCGGCCCGGTCGCTTCGTCGCAGCAGCGGGTCCGCGCCACCGGCCTCCGGCAGGGCGGAGGCAAGGGCGTCCGCGACGCGCTGATTGACGGAAGAAGCGAGGGAAGGGACCGAGGCCATGAGCTGCCGTTCCTGTGAGGTCGTGCCGGTGAGTGCACTTGGTTGTTCCGACAAGAGCCGAGTATCCCACGCGGGCGCAAACCGTTTCCCGATGGAAAAGCAACCTCAGAGTGACCCGTTCCGTCTGGGAGAATGGCTGAAGCCAGCATTCGAGATAGAAGGACGTGTCGTGGCTCAGAGCAGCACCGAGACCGACTGGGTCTCCCGTTTCGCGGACGAGGTCATCGCCGAGGCGGAGCGCCGAGCACCCGGCAAACCTGTCGTCGTCGCGTCCGGACTCTCCCCCTCCGGCCCCATCCACCTGGGCAACCTCCGCGAGGTCATGACCCCGCACCTGGTCGCGGACGAGATCCGCCGCCGGGGCATCGAGGTCCGCCACCTCATCTCCTGGGACGACTACGACCGGTACCGCAAGGTGCCCGCCGGCGTGCCCGGCATCGACGAGTCGTGGGCCCAGCACATCGGGCGCCCCCTGACCTCCGTGCCCGCCCCGGCCGGGTCCGCGTACCCGAACTGGGCCGAGCACTTCAAGGCCGCCTTCGTCGAGGCCATGGCCGAGATGGGCGTCGAGTACGACCCGATCAGCCAGACCGAGCAGTACACGAACGGCGTCTACCGCGAGCAGGTGCTGTTCGCGATGAAGCACCGCGGCGACATCGACGCCGTCCTCGACCAGTACCGCACCAAGCAGAAGCCGGGCGGCAAGAAGCCCCAGCAGAAGCAGGTCGACGAGGCCGAGCTGGAGGCCGCCGAGGGCTCCGGCGCCGCCGCCGAGGACGACGGCAGCACCGGCGAGGGCGGCTACTTCCCGTACAAGCCGTACTGCGGCCAGTGCGGCAAGGACTTCACCAAGGTCACCTCGTACGACGACGAGACCACCGAGATGACCTACGTCTGCACCGAGGACGAGTTCACCGAGACGGTCAAGCTCAGCGAGTTCAACCGCGGCAAGCTCGTCTGGAAGGTCGACTGGCCGATGCGCTGGGCCTACGAGGGCGTGATCTTCGAGCCCTCCGGCGTCGACCACTCCTCGCCCGGCTCGTCCTTCCAGGTCGGCGGCCAGATCGTGCACATCTTCGGCGGCGAACAGCCGATCGGACCGATGTACGCGTTCGTCGGCATCAGCGGCATGGCCAAGATGTCCTCCAGCAAGGGCGGGGTCCCCACCCCGGCCGACGCGCTGAAGATCATGGAGCCGCAGCTGCTGCGCTGGCTCTACGCCCGCCGCCGCCCCAACCAGTCCTTCAAGATCGCCTTCGACCAGGAGATCCAGCGGCTCTACGACGAGTGGGACAAGCTGGAGGCCAAGGTCGCCGACGGCTCCGTGCTGCCCGCCGACGCCGCCGCGCACACCCGCGCCGTGCGCACCGCCGCAGCCGAGCTGCCGCGCACCCCGCGCCCGCTCCCGTACCGGACGCTCGCCTCCGTCGCCGACATCACCGCCGGCCACGACGAGCAGACCCTGCGCATCCTGACCGACCTCGACCCGACGCAGCCCCTCACCTCCCTCGACGAGGTACGGCCGCGCCTGGACCGCGCCGAGAACTGGATCACCACCCAGGTCCCGGCCGACCAGCGCACCCTCGTACGCGAGGACGCCGACACCGAGCTCCTGTCGTCCCTGGACGACGAGGGCCGCGAGTCGCTGCGCCTGCTCCTGGAGGGCCTGGACTCGCACTGGTCCCTCGACGGGCTGACCACCCTCGTCTACGGCGTCCCGAAGGTCATGGCCGGCCTCGAACCCGACGCCAAGCCGACGCCCGAGCTCAAGGTCGCGCAGCGCACGTTCTTCGCGCTGCTCTACCGCCTCCTCGTGACCCGGGAGACCGGACCGCGACTGCCCACGCTGCTGCTGGCGGTGGGCGCCGACCGCGTGCGCAAGCTGCTCGCCGTCTGAGCCGGCCGAACCGGAACACGGAAGGGCCCGCACCCCTCGGGGTGCGGGCCCTTTCCGCTGTCCGTAGCCGTAGCCGTAGCCGTAGCCGTAGCCGTAGACGTCAGGCGATGTGCTCGGCCTCACGGTCCTTGTGGTACCGCTGCTTGAACGCCGGGATCATCCGGCGCAGCAGCGAACCGCTGCGCGGGTGGGTCACGCCGTAACCGTCCGACAGGTGTATGTCGAGGGCCTCCGCCGACGGGTAGTCCTGCTTCTCGTCGACCAGCGCGCAGAACACCTTGTACGCCACCTCGGCGAACTCGGCCTCGTCAGGGGTCTCGGGACCCTCGGCCGGAGCCTCCTCCTGGCGCGGCGCCGGCACGGACGGTTCCTCCTCCGGGCCCATCGGCGGCAGGACCGGGGTCGGCTCCAGGCCCTCCACGTACTGCGGGTTGTAGCCGCCCTCGTACGCCGCCTGCGGCGCGAGCGGCGCGGCGAACCACGCACTGTTGTGCGCCGCCGGCATCGCCGTCGGGTCCACCGCGAAAGCCGGCGGGGCGTGCTGGGCGACACCCGGAACAACACCGGCCGGATTCTGCATCTGCTGCACCGGTTGCGCCTGCTGGCCCTGCTGCGCGAGCTCCGGCCCGGCCGCCAGCGCCGGAGCCTGCTGCCCCGGCTGCATCTGCTGGACCTGCTGGACCTGCTGCTCCACCGGCGGCAGCACCGCCGGCTCGATACCCGTCGCCGCCAGCGCCTCCGGGGTCGTCTCCGCGAGCGGCACACCGATCTTGGCCAGCTTCAGCGGCATCAGCGCCTCCACCGGAGCCTTCCGCCGCCACGAACGCCCGTACCGCGCCTGCAGCCGCGCCTGGTAGATCAGCCGGTCCTGCTCCATACCGACCGCCTGCTCGTAGGAGCGCAGCTCCCACAGCTTCATCCGGCGCCACAGCTTGAAGGTCGGCACCGGCGACAGCAGCCACCGGGTGATCCGCACGCCCTCCATGTGCCGGTCCGCGGTGATGTCCGCGATCCGCCCCACCGCGTGCCGGGCGGCCTCCACCGTCACCACGAACAGCATCGGGATCACGGCGTGCATCCCGACACCCAGCGGGTCCGGCCACGAGGCCGCACCGTTGAAGGCGATCGTCGCGGCCGTCAGCAGCCACGCCGTCTGGCGCAGCAGGGGGAAGGGGATCCGGAGCCACGTCAGCAGCAGGTCCAGCGCGAGCAGCACACAGATGCCCGCGTCGATACCTATCGGGAACACCAGCGAGAAGCTGCCGAACCCCTTCTGCAGGGCGAGCGCACGCACCGCGGAGTACGAGCCCGCGAAACCGATCCCCGCGATGACCACGGCTCCCGCGACCACCACGCCTATGAGTATCCGGTGCGTACGAGTCAGTTGCATCGCGGCCACCCGCGATCCCCTCCCCTTGTCGAGCACATACCGAGCGCAGCGTGCCGAGACTCGGTACTGGGTACTTACCGAGCCTTTACAGAGCTGCGGCAGGCACAGCGTACGGGTGACTGGAGGTCAGTGCCCCAGGAGGCCCCGACCCGCACCCGTCCCTACTGGGGCTGCGGGGACTGCGACTGCTCCGCCGGCGCCTTGTTGGCCGCGCCCACCGAGGTCACGGCCTCCTTGGCCGCCGTGATCGCGTCCTGGAGCAGCTTCGCCTGGTCCGGCGCGCCGGCCCCCTCGTACGCGGCACCGTTGTAGTCGAGCCGGATGACCACGTTCTGGGCGCGCGCCACGATCGAGGTGTTGTAGGAGTCGACGTCCTTCTTCGTCTTGTAGACCACCGACGTCGCCTGGTCGCCGGTCTCGGCCACCGCCTCCGTCTTCGGGTCCTGCGCGCCCTCCTCGGTCTTCGCCGTCTCGACCTCCTTGTTGTACTGCTCCTCCGCACGCTTGTTGGCGTCGCCCAGGGTGGCGTGCGAGTCGTAGCGGAAGAAGGAGAGCGAGAGCCAGCGGTACTGCGAGCCCTTCAGGCCGTCCTCGTCCAGACCGTTCCAGGAGCAGCTGGCACGGGAGGCCAGGTCGTTCGACTTGGTCGCCGTCCCGTTCTTGTCCTTCGCCTCCGGGACGAGCGTGTCTATCGTCGCCGTCGCCAGCGCCTTGCAGGGATCCGGGAGCGTGGCGAACGCCGCCTTCTCCAGAACCTTGGAGGACTTCGGGTTGGGCTTGGCCGACGAGGACGAACCGGACTTCTTCTCGCCGTTCGAGCTCGTGTCCTTGCCCGAGTCGGACGAACACCCGGCGACGGTGAGGATCACCGGGACGGCTGCGCAGGCGAGAACGCGGGTGAGGCGCGAGGCTGATCGGTGCATGGTTCCTTCAGTACGTTTGTCGGTTGTTCTTCGGACGCGGGACCCGGGCAACGGTAGCCCGACCGGGTACCCGCCTGCTGTGCGCGCCATCACGCGACGGCGTGGCGCGCACCGCTCATTCGCTGAAACGCTCGGCCAGGGCCTGAGCCAACTGCCTTGCCCTGTCCTGGGTTTCGGTGCTCGGAGGGACCGTGCCGGGCAGTGCGGGCTGCACGCTGTACTCGATGGTGACGATCACGTTCGAGGTGCGGAACACAATGCGCACGGTGCGGGACTGCGCGGCGCTCGCCCCGGCGGGGCTGAGCTTGTCCTCCAGGAAGGCGTCGCTGCCGAGGCCCTCCAGGACGCGTGATCCGAGCTCGACCGGCGCCGACGGGCTCGCGGCCGGGGACGCCGGCGCCCCGGGGGCGGGCGCGCTCTGCGTCGGGGCCGCCGGGTTGGCGGCGGGGGTGGGGGCCGCCGGGGTGGGGCTCGCGGTCGGGCCGGGGAAGGGCAGCTTCGCGTCGGTGAGCCGGCGTACGTAGACCTGCTTGGCCTTGTCGTCGTCGCTGGTGGCGGTCCGGTCGTACGAGACCACGCGCTCGAAGCCGACCGCCAGCAGCCGCGTCTCCTCGGGGCTCTGCCCGGTCCAGCGGCAGCCGACGTGCCGGTCGCCGTCGTACGAGGCGTCCGCGACGCCGGCGTACATCTGGTCCCGCTGCTCGGGGGTGAGGCTGTCCCCGGCCGGGAGCATGCCCTTGAGCTTCTTGCTGTCGGCGGCGGCCCTGCAGGGCGCGGGCAGACTGCGGTACTTCCCCGGCTGGGCGGGCGCGGCGGAGCTGCCGCCGGCCTTCGAGTCGCTGGTGCTTCCGCCGTTGCTCCCGCCGGTGCACCCGGTCAGACCGGCCGCCCCGGCGGCGAGCGCGGTGAGCATCGCGATGCCTGGCAGGACTCGCCCCCGTACCGCCTTGCGCTGCACGTCCACTGGCTCCCTTCGACCGGCGGGCCCCCCGACGGTCAGGAAAATGCGTTGCCGCGACTTGGGCGCGGCTGGACACAATGTCTATCGCACACGCTGGTGCTGGCGCCGGTCCCCTGTCGTATTTGGGATCAAGAGCGAGGCTTTTGCGCATTCTGACTTTTCTGTGATTTTCGGGGGATTGATTCCTTATGTCGTATGTAGAGGTACCCGGGGCAAAGATCCCGATCCGGATGTGGACCGACCCGGCGTCGGTCGAGGACAGCGCGATGCAGCAGCTGCGCAACGTCGCCACCCTCCCCTGGATCAAGGGTCTGGCCGTCATGCCGGACGTCCACTACGGCAAGGGAGCCACCGTCGGCTCGGTCATCGCCATGAAGGACGCGGTCTGCCCGGCGGCGGTGGGCGTGGACATCGGCTGCGGAATGTCGGCGGTGAAGACGTCCCTGACGGCGAACGACCTTCCGGGGGACCTGTCGGGGCTGCGCTCGAAGATCGAGCGGGCGATCCCGGTGGGGGCTGGGATGCACCGCGAGGCGGTGGACCCGTCGCGGCTGTACGGATTCACGGATGCGGGCTTCGGGGACCTGTGGGAGCGCTTCGACTACGTCGCGGACGCGGTGAAGTTCCGGCGGGACCGAGCGATGCGGCAAATGGGAACCCTTGGCCAAGGAAATCACTTTTGCGAAGTATGTATCGATTCGTCCGGTTCGGTGTGGCTCATGCTGCACTCGGGATCGCGGAACATCGGCAACGAGCTCGCTGCCTTCCACATCGACGTGGCCCGCGGACTCTCGCACAACCAAGGACTCGTGGACCGGGACCTCGCGGTCTTCCTCGCGGCCACGCCGGAGATGGAGGCGTACCGCAACGACCTCTTCTGGGCTCAGGAGTACGCGAAGTACAACCGCGCCGTGATGATGAGCCTGTTCAAGGAGGTGTTCCGGAAGGAGTTCCGGAAGGCGAAGGTCTCCTTCGACCGGGAGATCAGCTGCCACCACAACTACGTGGCGGAGGAGCGGTACGACGGCATGGACCTGCTGGTCACCCGTAAGGGCGCGATCCGCGCCGGCAGCGGTGACTACGGGATCATCCCGGGCTCCATGGGCACGGGCTCGTACATCGTGAAGGGTCTCGGCAACGAGAAGTCCTTCAACTCGGCCTCGCACGGCGCGGGCCGGAAGATGAGCCGGACGGCGGCGAAGAAGCGGTTCTCGGCGCGTGACCTGGCGGAGCAGACCAAGGGCGTCGAGTGCCGCAAGGACTCGGGCGTCGTGGACGAGATTCCGGGCGCGTACAAGTCCATCGAGCAGGTCATCGACCAGCAGACCGACCTGGTGCAGGTCGTGGCCAAGCTCAAGCAGGTCATCTGCATCAAGGGCTGAGGCCCGGGCGCGGATGTCGGGGGAGTGGAGGGGCCCGGGTCGTGATCGGCCCGGGCCCCTCCGCGTCGTCTTGCTCAGGCTTTGCCGGTCCGCAGGCGCCAGAGGCGCATCGAGCAACTCTGCTCGGTCCTGTCGAGGGCGATCCCGGCCGCTGCGGGGTCGTTCAACCGCAGTAGGGTCTCGTCGTCCTTCGGGGTCCAGCGGCGGCGGGGCGGGGCGACTCGCATGTCAGCCGGTCGGAGCCAGCCGCGAATTTCGGCTGCCTTGGCCTTCTTGCGCTCCAGACCCAGGCAGCCGTCGTAGTACAGGTGCACGGCCAGCTCGATCGCCGCTTCCTTGGTGTAGAGGACGTTGTAGATCCCGTCGCGGGCATTGCGTTTGATGGTCCGCTCCGCTCCGGTGACCTTCTTGGCGTAGTGGCAGAGGTAGGCGCCGATCGCCGTGCTGGCGGTGGTGAGTGAGACGAACGGGAGGCCCTTGCCCGTGTAGCCGACGGATCCGTCGGCGTCGATGATCCCTCGAAGGTAGTCGCGGCGGGAGAACTCCACGCGGGGCGGCTTGATCGTCCTCGACTTGCGCCCATAGGGCATGCCAAGCCGGTTGATCGTGCTCCGGGCTTCGAGGGAGCAGAGGCTCCACGTTGCGGAAGGGTGGCACTCGGCGAAGTTCGTGCTCCTGACGCGCTCCGTGATGGAGCTGAAGTAGGGCGTGAGCTGCTGGAACTCGCGGAGGATGTGGATGTCCCGTGCGTTGATCTCGGCGGTGAGCTTGCCCTTCTGCCCCGCGCCCTGCGCGAGGTGCCCATCGGCCTGGAGGAAGCCGAACATGTAGGCGTAGCGGGGGTCGGTGAGGTCCATGAAGCGCGCGGCGGCGCTAAGGTCCTGTTCAGCCATGAGGAAGGCCTTTCTTCCCTGTTGGTGAGGCCCTCGCCCGGGACTGCCATCCCGGGCGGGGGCCGTTCGCGTTGCGGCTGAACTTAGGTGCGGATTCCTGGCGGGCCTGGCCGATCCCCCGATGATCGCTCGAACGTGTGACGGAATTTCACATTGCGCCGCGTGCGCGTAGCCGTGCCCGCCGACATTCCGTGCGTATCACCCGTACGGGCTCCAGGGATGCGGGGCGTCAACTTCCGCTTGGGGCAGGAGGGTTGACCCGCGAGATGGTCTAGACCAAGGTGTGCCGCATGTGGAGATCCCGCGTGCTGACCGCCGCGCTCGTGTCGTTGTCGCTCGTTCTCGGGGCCGTCGGGTCCGCCCGGGCGAAGGCCGGGCTGCCGCCCGTCGTGTCGCATGTGCCGACCCGGGAGAAGGTCGTCTTCATCACCGTCGACGACGGCTGGAACCACGATCCCGGCGCGGCCCGGATCCTGCTGGAGAAGCGGGTGCCCGCCTCGTTGTTCCTGCTGCCCGGGGCGATCTCGTACGACACCGCCTACTTCACCCGGCTCACGGAGGAAGGGCGGGTCACCGTCGAGAACCACACCGTCAGCCACCCGGACCTCACGACGCTCGACGCGGCCGGCAAGGACGCCGAGGTGTGCGGGGCCGGGGAGCGGCTGCAGGCGGCCTTCGGGCGGACGCCGAAGCTGCTGCGGCCGCCGTACGGGGCGGTGAACGACGACGTGCGGCTCGCGGCCAAGGCGTGCGGGGTGAAGGCGCTGGTCACCTGGACGCACGACTTCACCACCTGGGGCGAGACCCCGCCCACGCCGCGGCTGCAGGCCGGGGACATCGTGCTGCTGCACTTCACGCCGACCCTGGAGGCGGACCTGCGGCGGGCCCTGGACGCGGCGAGGGCCGCCGGGCTGAAGCCGGCGGCCCTCATGCCGCACCTGAAGGCGGCGGGAGTCCTTTAGAGCTCGCGGTGGACCTTGGTGTTCGAGGCCTGGGCGCGGGGGCGGACCACCAGGAGGTCGATGTTGACGTGGCTGGGGCGGGTCACGGCCCAGGTGATGGTGTCGGCCACGTCGTCGGCGGACAGGGGCTGTGCGACGCCCGCGTAGACCTTCTCGGCCTTCTCCGCGTCGCCGCGGAAGCGGGTCTTCGCGAACTCCTCGGTCTTGACCATGCCCGGGGCGATCTCGATGACGCGTACGGGCTGGCCGACGATCTCCAGTCGGAGGGTCTCGGCGAGGACGCGGGCGCCGTTCTTGGCGGCGACGTAGCCGGCTCCGCCCTCGTACGTGGCGTGCCCGGCGGTGGAGGAGAGGACCACGACCGTGCCGTCGCCGGAGGCGGTGAGGGCGGGGAGCAGGGCCTGGGTGACGTGGAGCGTGCCGATGACGTTGACCTCGTACATCGTGCGCCAGTCGGCGGGGTCGCCGGTGGCGACGGGCTCGGCTCCGATGGCGCCGCCGGCGTTGTTGACGAGTACGTCGACGGAGGGGAAGCGGTCCAGGGAGGCGGCGAAGGCGTCGACGGCGGCGCGGTCGGTGACGTCGAGGGCGTGCGCGGTGGCCTGGTGGCCGGCCTCGGTGAGCTCGGCGGCGAGGGCCTCGATGCGGTCCTTGCGGCGGGCGGTGAGGACGACGTGGTAGCCGGCTGCGGCGAGCTGCCGGGCGGTGGCCGCGCCGATGCCGCTGCTCGCGCCGGTGACTACGGCGGTTCGGGTGGCGGCCGTGCTCATGTGCGGGCTCCTCGGTCGTTCGTGGGTCGTTCGTACGGGCGATTCCCCGCCAGCATAGGCGCGGCCCGGCGGCCGCGCGGGGCGTGCGTGACGGCTCGGGGGTGTGCACGGCAGATGGGGGTGGGCGCGCCCTCGTTCGTGTGATGGTCCGACCGGTCGGGGGCGTGGGTGGCTAGCCTCCGCGCGAGGAGGTGGTGTCGGTGCGCCGTGGTGCCGTACGAGGTGTGGTGGTGGCGGGCTTGCTGGCGCTCGGCGCGGGTGTCCCCGGGTCGGCCCAGGCGTCGGCCCCGGTGTCGGACCGGGCGCCGGTGCCGGCGTGGGACGGGCCGGAGGCCGATGTGGCCTACCACGGCCGGGTGGCCCTGTCGGGGGCGCGGCTGCGGATCTGGCTGGTTCCGGAGAACGACGGCCCCGCCGCGCTGCCGAACGCGACGGTGCGGGTGCGGTTGTCGGCGGAGCTCGCGGACCGGCAGGAGCTGGCGGAGGGCTGCGCGCGGGCGGGGCTGCGCGAGGTGGTGTGCGAGACGGGGCCGCTGCCGTTGCACGGGCGGGGCCGGCACATCGGGCTGCGGCTGGAGCTGCGGGAGCAGGAGCCGGAGGTGGCGGTGCGGGTCGACACGTGGTGGAACGGTGGTGCGACGGACCGCAACCGCACCAACAACGAGCACGTGGTGCTGGCGCTGGACACGGGTGACGCCTACGCCTTCTAGGGGGCGTCAGGCCGTGCCGAACTCCACGAGGGCCTCGTCGACGATCCGTTCGAGGCGGGCGTGGTGGGCGCCGCGCCAGTAGACGCGCTCGCACTCGCCGCACTGCGCGAACACGTCGTAGGAGCGGTGCGTGCCGTGTTCCAGGCGGTCGCCGACGCTCTCCTTGTCGGCCTCGTGGAGCGGGCCGTTGCAGGCGGTGCAGCGGGTCCATGGTGCGAGGGCGGGCGCGAAGCGGCCGAGTACGTCGCGCAGTTGCTCGTCGGGGTTGTCGCTGTAGATGTACGCGCCGGCGAACAGCTCGCGGCGGCGCAGGAGTCCGCGGTCGCGGGAGAGCAGTACGCGCTGTTCGGCCGCGGAGCGGGTGGCGAGGGCGGGGTCGCCGATGTCCTCGTTCTCGTAGGCGGCGTCGACGCCGAGCAGGCGCAGGCGGCGGGCGAGGGTGCCGAGGTGGACGTCGAGGAGGAAGCGGAGGGGGGCGCCGGGGACCTGCTGGGGTCGTTCGACGCCGTACACCTCGACGTTCTGGCCGTTGCGGGGCACGTAGGAGACGGGTACCTCGTGGCCGTCGACGAGGAGGCGGCCGACCTCGGTGAGCGGGACGCCGGCCGATTCGACGACGTGGCCGAGGCTGGAGGCGCCGTCGGTCGCGGTCGGTACGCGGTCGGCGCGCCGGCTGGGCGGGGCGAAGAGGCGCAGTTCGGGGGCGAGGGTGAGCTGAATGCCGGGTCCGTTCACCCGCTCAGCATGCCATTTCCGGTGTGGTGGCCGCGGCCGAATTACGGGGTCGAATTACGGGGTCGCGGTGGCCTGGTCGTAGGTGTCGCGGTGGGTGCTGACCTCGTCGAAGTGGTTCTCGGCCCAGAGCTTCACGGACGACAGGAGGCAGCCGAGGCTGCTGCCGAGGTCGGTGAGCCGGTAGTCGACGCGGGCGGGGACGGTGGGGGTGACGGTGCGGGTGACGAGGCCGTCGCGTTCGAGGGAGCGCAGGGTCTGGGTGAGCATCTTCTGGCTGACGCCGGGGATCTTGCGGCCGAGGTCGCTGTAGCGCATGGAGCGGTTCTCGGCCTGGCCGAGGGCGCTGACGATGAGGCCGACCCATTTGTCGCTGATGCGGGCCAGGAGCTGGCTGGTGGGGCATTCCTTGAGGAAGGCGTCGTAGGCGGTACGGGCTTCCTCGCGGCGGGCCGCGGCGGTGCTGGTGGCCATGGGTGCCCCACTTCCGGGTCGGGTACGCACCTCGGAGTGCGTACTTACGAAAAGAGAGTACCTCTCCTTAAGTTAGTGCTCATCGGGAACGCGACAACGCGTGAGAACACGCGAGAACGCACGAGAACGCACGAGCGAACGGGAGAGACGAAGATGAGCGAGCAGACGATGCTGGCGGCCGTGGTGACCGGGTTCGGCGGCCCGGAGCGGGTCGAACTGGCCGAGGTCCCTGCGCCCCGCCCCGCCGCCGGCCAGCTCCGCATCAAGGTCACCGCCGCCGGGCTCAACCCGGTGGACGGCGCGGTCGTCGCCGGGGTCTTCGGCGGCGCCGGGCAGCGGCTCGGCCTCGGCTGGGACGTGTCCGGGGAGATCGACGAGATCGGCGCCGGGGTGACCGGCCGGCGCATCGGCGACCGGGTCGTGGGCCTGCACTACGGGCAGGTGAAGCCGCTCGGCACGCACGCGCAGTACGTGGTCGTCGACGCCGCCGCCGTCGCGTCCGCCCCGGCCACCGTGGACGCGGTGACCGCGGCCGGGCTCCCGCTCGCCGGCCTCACCGCCGCCCGCGCCGTGGACCTGCTCGGGCTCGCCCCCGGCTCCACGGTGCTGATCACCGGAGCCGCGGGCGTCGTCGGCGGCCTGGCCGTCCAGCTCGCCGTGCGGGCCGGCCTGGAGGTGACGGCCCTGGCGGGCGCCGAGGACGAGGAGTTCGTACGGTCCCTGGGCGCGACCGGGTTCGTCCCGCGCGGCGAGGCTCCGGCCGGGCCCGTGGACGGGGTTCTGGACGCGGCGGTACTGGGCGGGGCCGCGCTGGGCGCCGTGCGCGACGGCGGGGTCTACGTGGGCCTGATCCCGCACCACGCTCCGGCCGCGGAGCGCGGTGTGCGGGTCGTGGAGCAGGAGGTCGCGGCGGACGGGGCGCACCTGGCCCGCCTGGTGGCCCTGGTCGACGAGGGGGCGCTCACCCTGCGGGTCGCGGAGACCTTCCCGCTCGGCGAGGCGGCCGAGGCGCACGCCCGCCTGGCGACGCCCGGGGTCCGCGGCCGCATCATCCTGACGGTGTGAGGCCGCCCTGCGCACGCCCCACCCGGTAGCGCCAGTCGCGGCTCGGGTGGGGCACGCCGGGCGGGTACTCGAAGTCGACCTCGCCCAGGCAGGTGAAGCCGGCCCGTCGGCACACCGCGTTGGACGCGGGGTGGTCGGTGCCGGGGAAGGCGTGCACGCTGTCGCGGGTGCCGTGGGCGCGGACGTACGCCAGGAGCTCCGTGAGCGCCGCCACCGCCAGGCCGTGGCCCTGGAACTCGGGCAGGATGCCCCAGCCGGCCTCGTAGACCGGCTCGCCCCGCCACTCGCGTTCCCAGAAGCCGACGGAGCCGACGCTCTCGGCGCGTCCGCCGTCGATGTCGCCGCCGTCGTGCCCGTCGCCGTCGGCGGGGGTTGTCCCGGCCGGGGTCCGCACGACGCGGAACATCCGGCCCGCGGCCGGCTCCCGCGCGCTCAGGGCCTCGTAGCGCCGCTGCCGGTCGGCGAGCTTCGCGGCCGGCTCCGGGCCGCCCAGGAACCGGGTCATGGCCGGTTCGTTCTTGCGCTCCAGCAGCCAGAAGTCCCCGGCGGACCAGGGCTCCAGCCGTACTCGGGTCTCCATCGGGCCACTCTAGGGAGGCGCGGGCCGCCGCTCCACGGGTTTCGGCCTCGGCGGCGCGGCGCAGGTCGTGAACGCGTCTATTTTCAGGCCGTGTTCGGGTTCATCCGGACCGCGCGCATCCGGGTGGCGCGGCTCCGGCGGCGCTCCGCCGCCCCCTCCCGGTACCCGTGGGGCTGACCTGCGCCGACCCCTGATTTCCCGGCGGGTGCCGGTGTGCCGGAATGGTGGATTCGCGCATCGGGAATCGATCAGTGAATGATCAATTCCAATCATCAACAGCCGCTCTGATAAAGGCAATTGACCTTTTGTTTCCGGTGGGCGTGGCCTAGCCTGATCTCAGCCGACCGGGGGGAAGGGCTTCGGCTGCCCTGCCCTCTCACTGCATCAGTCACCACCCGACTAGGGGGAGTCACGAGTGCTCAGTAAGAGGATTTCGGCCGGATTCATCGCGATGGCGGCCGTGGCCGGCGTCATCGCCGCGGCGCCGTCCGCAGCGGCCGTGGACCGTACGTGTTACGACGGCAACTTCTGCATCTACAAGGACAGCAACTACAGCACCAACAACTCGATGTACCGGACGAAGTACGAGTCCGCCCGCTGGGACATCGACATGCCGGCCGTCTACGAGGCCGACAGCTCCTGGTGGAACCGGCGCGGTCAGTCGTCCAAGACCTACGGGGGTCGCTGGATGACGTGGGGCGTGGAGATCTGCCTCGTCCCGGGTGGTTCCGTGAACTACTACTGGGACGCCAACGACGACGGCGCGAGCAACACCCTGAACGACGGCAACGGCTGCTGATCACCGCCTGAAGGCTGGGTCGCCCCGCATCGCGGAGGCGGCCCGGCCGCACCTCCAAGAGGACACGGACATTGAAGAAGCGCACCCGGTGTATGACGGCGATCGCGGTGACGGTGCTGCTGGGCGCGGCCGCCTCCGCCTGCTCGGAGGAAGCCCCGCAGGACATGGAGACGGCCCGCAGGGCGCAGACGGCCCTCGACAGCGCCAACGCGGCGCTGGACCAGGAGCGTGACGCGGAGTCCAAACTGATCCGCAAGTGCATGAACGACAAGGGCTTCAAGGTCTTCCCGGCGAACGGCACCGCCACCAACAGCGGCAAGAAGCGCAGCGACGACCTCTCCCCGTCGGCCGAGACCGCGCGCAGCGTGGGCTACGGGGCGGACCCGCGCAGGTCGGACAACCAGAAGGCCCAGGAGGGCCCGGACGACTTCGACGCGCTGCCCGAGGACGTCAAGCGGGCCCACAGCATGGCCATGGACGGGTACGTCGACAAGCCCGAGGGCGGTGTGGAGTTCGACTTCGGAGGCGGCAAGGTCATGGTGCCCTCGAAAGGCTGCCGCGGTGAAACGCTCAAGGCCGTGTACGGGGACGTGAAGGAGTACCTCCGGCTCAACTGGACGGTCTACAACAGCGTCAAGCAGAACAGCGCGCATATCCTCGCCGATGACGACGGATATCAGAAGGCGGTTTCCGAGTGGGCTGCCTGCATGAAGGCCGGCGGATATCCGGAAATCGGGACTCCGGAGAAGGCCAGGGAATCGGCTCTCTCGCATTACTCGAATATTCCCGACGGTGACACCGCGGCGCTCGACAACGCCCAGCGTGCCGAGATCAAGCAGGCCACCACCGATGCCGAGTGCGGCACGAAGGCCGGTCTCAACACCAAGGCGCGGGAGGCCAAGAGCAAGGCCTCGGCCGCTTCGCTGGTGAAGCACGAAGCGGAGATCACGGCGTGGCTGGAACTCATCACGAAGGCCAAGGGCAAGGCCCAGGATCTACTGCGAGAGACGTCCTAATACTGTCATGAGCCTCGAACAAGCCGATGAGACACAGGTGGAGACACAGGTGGACCGGCCGGCCGGCGGGCGGGCGACGGGTGCGCGGCGGAGGTCTCGGCGGGGCCTGGTCGCCGTCGCCGTCGCCGTCGTGCTCTTCGGCGGCTCCGGTTCGGTCTGGTGGATCGCCTCCCAGGCCAGGACCCCGGAGCAGCGTGCCTCGAACGCCGCCGCGCCGCCGCCCTCCCAGATCACGGCGAAGGTCTCCGACCAGCAGCTCGTCGAGCGGATGGACCTGACCGGGAAGGTCGAGACGGCCTCCCGCACCACCATCACCGGTGTCCAGCCGCAGGGCACCAGCCGTGCGGTCGTGACGGCCCTGCCGGCGGCCGCGGGCAAGAGCCTCAAGGCCGGGGCGGTCGTCGCGGAGGTGTCGGGCCGGCCGGTCCTGCTGCTGCCGGGGCGCTTCCCCGCGTACCGGGACCTGAAGGCGGGCGACAAGGGTCCGGACGTGCAGCAACTGCAGCGCGCGCTGCAGCCGTTGTACGGGACGGCGGTGAACGGGACGTACGGCCCGGCCACCGTCGAGGCGGTCCGCAAGCTGTACGCGGCGGCCGGGTACGAGGCGCCCGCGGGGCAGGGGCAGAGCACCACCGGGGGCGGCGGTTCCGGCTCGGGCCCGGACCGCGGGGGCGGCGCGTCCCCGGGCGGCGGCACGGCTCCCCGGGGCGGTGCGGAGACCGACGGCGGCACCGGCGCGGCCCCCGGCACGAACGGCACTGGCAGTACGGGCGGCAACGGCGGCAAGGGCGCTGCGAACGGCACGGGTGGGGCGAGCGCGCCGCCCGCCGCCGGGCCGGCCGGGCCCGGCGAGGTGCTGCCGGCCGCGGAGGTCACGTACGTCGGCGCCCTGCCGGCCACGGTGGTGCAGGTCTCCGCAGCGATCGGCGACGCCGCCGACAAGCCGCTCGTGGTCCTCGGCAGCGGCGGCCGCCAGGTGCGGGCCGCCCTCAGCGCGGACCAGCGCACGCGGCTGCGCGATCTGCCGGCCGACGCGGTCATCCGCTTCGGCACCGGCCCGTACGAGGGCAGGGAGGGCACCCTGGGTTCCCTCACCAGCCCCTCGGACGGCAAGAGCGGCGACCAGCAGGGCAGGAGCGGGGGACAGGACGGCGCGGCCACGGCGGGAACGGGCGCGGCAGCCGGTACCGGCAGTGGCAGCGCCCCGGGCGCCGGGGGCGGCCAGCACGAGGCCCTGTTCGTACCCACCGGTGCGGAGGCCAAGGAGGGCTCGGCCCAGCAGATCAGCGTCGAGCTGCGGCGCAGCCCCAAGGGCGCGCTGACCGTTCCGGTGTCGGCGGTCTGGACCGACCTCGGCGGCTCGTCCACGGTCACCGTCACCGGCACCGGGGGCGGCAAGGAGCGGAACATCCCGGTCGAGGTGCTGTTCACCCATGAGGGCCTCAGCGCGGTCCGCGCGCTCGACGAGAACCTGGCCGTCGGCCAGACGGTCGTCCTCGTCCGCCGCGGCGGCCCGGCGGGCGGCGACTCGGGCGCTGCCCCGGGCGGTGCCGATGACTGAGGACGCCCCGCCCCTGCCCCTGCCCCCGCCCCCCGTCATCGAGATGACCGGCATCGCGAAGACGTATCCGGGACCGCCGCCCGTGCACGCGCTGGCCGACGTCACGCTCGACATCCGGCCCGGCCGGCTCGCGGCCATCGTCGGCCCCTCGGGTTCCGGGAAGTCCACCCTGCTGAGCGTGCTCGGACTGCTCGACGTCCCGACCCGCGGCCGGTACCTGCTGCAGGGCAACGACACCACCGCCCTGTCGGAGCGGGCCCGCACCGCCCTGCGGGCCCAGACGCTCGGCTTCGTCTTCCAGGCCTTCCACCTGGTCCCGCACCTGACCTGCGTGCAGAACGTGGCGCTGCCGCTGGTGCACCTGGGCGTGCCGCGCGCCCAGCGGCGGCCGCAGGCCGTGCGGGCGCTGGAGTCCGTGGGCCTCGGGCACCGGCTCGACGTCAGGCCCACCACCCTCTCCGGCGGGGAACGGCAGCGGGTCGCGGTCGCGCGGGCCATCGTCCACCGGCCCGCCGTCGTCCTGTGCGACGAGCCGACCGGCAACCTGGACACCGCCAACTCGGCCCGCGTGATGGACCTGCTGACGGGACTGGTCGCGCAGGACCGGGCCGTGGTCGTGGTCACGCACGAACCCGATGTCGCGGCCAGGGCCGATCGCGTCTTCAAGGTGGTGGACGGCCGTGTGGCGTAGCCGGAGGAGGGGCAGGCCGCCCGGGCACCCCCGGACGTCGGCGGCGGATCTGCTCGTCCAGGCGTTCCTCGCGCTGTTCGGCCGCCGGTTCCGCACGCTGCTGACCATGGTGGGCATCTCCGTGGGTCTGGCCGCCGCCCTGGCCACGCTCGGCATCACGGCCAGCGCGGCCGGCGCGGTCTCCGACCAGTTCGACGCGCTCAAGGCGACGCGGGTGACGGTCAAGTACCCGTCGGAGCCGGTCGGCGGGGTCCGGCCGCGGCCCGACGGCGGTGACACCCAGCGGGTGCGCGACCTCAACGGCGTCCGCAGCGCCGGTCTGGTCAGCCGGGCCGGCGAGCAGCCGGCCGTGTCGCGGCTGCCCGGTGGCACGGGGAACGATCTGCCCGAGGGCACGGTCATGGCCGCGCAGCCCGAGGCGCTGCTCGCGATGTCGGCCGAGCTCACGCAGGGCCGCTGGTTCGACACGGGGCACGACGCCCGGCGCGAGCGGGTGGCCCTGATCGACACGGCCGCCGCCTCCCGGCTGACCGTGGACGGCGGCGCCGGCAATTCGGTGATCCACGTCAACGGGGTCGCCTTCAGCGTGCTCGGCGTCTTCCGGGCGCCGACCGGCGACACGAACCTGACCGGTTCGGTGGTCATTCCCTACTGGGCCGCTCTGCAGGATCCGGCGGGGCTGGGCTTCGCCCCCGCGGAGATGGTCATCCGTACGGAGCTGGGCGCCGCCGACCAGGTCGGCGACGAGGCCCCCTTCGCCCTGGCCCCGGGCGCCCCGGACAAGCTCGTCGCGCTGGTGCCGCCGGACCCCCGGTCCCTGCGCCACGGGGTCGAGTCGCAGACCCGGGCCCTGTTCCTGGGCCTGGCCGCCGTCTCGCTGGGTGTGGGCGCGCTCGGCGTCAGCAACACCGCGTACGTGTCCGTGCTGGAGCGGCGCTCCGAGATCGGCCTGCGCCGGGCGCTGGGCGCCTCGCGGCGGGCGGTCGCCGGACAGTTCTGCATCGAGAGCGGCCTGGTCGGGCTGGCCGGCGGCGTGGTGGGCACGGTGCTCGGCATCCAGATCACCGCGGTGACCTGCCTGGCCAAGAACTGGCTGGTGGTCCTCGACCCCGTCCTCACCACCGCTGGCCCGCTGGTCGGCCTCGTGGTGGGTCTGGCCGCAGGGCTCTACCCGGCCCTGGCGGCCGCCCGCATCCTCCCCGCCGAAACGCTGCGCGCGGGTGTCTGAGGGCGGCCCGCGCGCCGGGCACCTGCGGCGGTCAGGGCCAGACCAGGCAGTACGGCTGGTGACCGGCCTCGTGGAGGCGGTGGCTGAAGTCCTGCCACTCGTGGAGCAGCTGGTAGACGTTGAAGGCGTCGCTCGGGCCGCCGCGGTCCGGGACCGTGGACCAGATGAAGGCCGCCGCGCCCACCGATTCCTCGCCGATCCCGCGCAGCGGGTCGACCACGGTCATCGGGAGCTTGACCACCGCGTAGTCGGGGTGGAGGACGACCAGCTCCAGCGGGGGCACCTTGTGGAGGGGTATGCCTTCGATGCCGGTCAGGACCATCGCGGCCACCGTCTCCGGCTTGATCTTGGTGAAGAGGCCGCCCATGCCGAGCTCGTCGCCGCCGAGCTCCTCCGGCCGCATCGTGACCGGGACCCGGGCCGCCGTGGCGCCGTCGGGGGCGCCGAAGTACTTGTACGTCACTCCCATGCCGCGGCCCTTGGGCAGGTCCTCGGGCGGGGTCGCCGGCCCGGGGGCGGCGTCGGCCGCCTCCATGCCGTGGCGCCGGTGCTTGCCCCGGCGGCGGGCCTCGCGGGCTTCGCGGGCGCGCTGCGGGTCGAGGCCGTCCGTACCCTCGCCCGGTCCACCACCGCGTTGCATATCTCCACCCGACTGGTCTTGCTCGCCCCGGCCCCGCGGCCCCCGCCACGCAGCCTGATCATCATGGCAGTGACCTCCCCCGCGGCGACGCGGTGAAACGCCCGTCCGCAAGTCTGTCGCGGCCTCTGAGACCATGGCAGGTGTGAGCTACCCGTACCCGTATGAAGCCCCAGTTTCGCAGACGCTCTTCGAGCGCGCCTCCCTCGTGACCCCCGGCGGCGTGAACTCTCCCGTGCGCGCCTTCCGCGCCGTGGGCGGTACGCCCCGGTTCATGGTGTCCGGGACCGGTCCGTACCTCACCGATGCCGACGGTCGTGAGTACGTCGACCTCGTGTGCTCGTGGGGGCCGATGATCCTCGGCCATTCGCACCCCGAGGTGATCGGGGCCGTCCAGGCGGCCGTCGCCCGCGGTACCTCTTTCGGTACGCCCGGTGAGGGAGAGGTGGCGCTCGCCGAGGAGATCGTCGCGCGCGTCGAACCCGTGGAGCAGGTCCGCCTGGTGTCCTCCGGCACCGAGGCGACCATGTCGGCGATCCGGCTGGCCCGCGGCTTCACCGGTCGCGCCAAGGTCGTGAAGTTCGCCGGCTGCTACCACGGTCACGTGGACGCGCTGCTGGCCGCCGCCGGTTCCGGTCTGGCGACCTTCGCGCTTCCGGACACCCCCGGTGTGACGGGTGCGCAGGCCGGCGACACGATCGTCCTCCCCTACAACGACCTCGAAGCGGTACGGGCGGCCTTCGCCGCGCACCCGGGCGAGATCGCCTGCGTGATCACCGAGGCGGCGCCCGGCAACATGGGCGTGGTGACCCCCGCCGAGGGCTTCAACCAGGGGCTTGCGGACCTGTGCCGGGAGCACAGCGCGCTCTACGTCTCCGACGAGGTCATGACCGGCTTCCGGACCTCCCGCGCCGGCTGGTACGGCGTCGACGGGGTCAAGCCCGACCTGATGACCTTCGGCAAGGTCATGGGCGGCGGCTTCCCCGCCGCGGCGTTCGGCGGCCGCGCCGACGTCATGGGCCACCTGGCCCCGGCCGGTCCCGTCTACCAGGCGGGCACGCTCTCCGGCAACCCGATCGCCACCGCCGCCGGTCTCGCGCAGCTGCGCCTGCTGGACGCGGCCGCGTACGAGAAGGTCGACGCGGTCTCGAAGCAGATCCAGGGCCTGGTCACCGGCGCGCTCGCCAAGGAGGGCGTGGCGCACCGGCTGCAGACCGCGTCCAACATGTTCTCCGTCTTCTTCACCGAGGACGAGGTGCGCAACTACGACGACGCGAAGAAGCAGGAGAGCTTCCGCTTCAACGCCTTCTTCCACTCGATGCTGGCGCAGGGCGTCTACCTGCCGCCGTCCGCCTTCGAGTCCTGGTTCGTCTCCACCGCCCACGACGAGAAGGCGATCGAGCGCGTCGCGGCGGCGCTGCCGGCCGCCGCCCGAGCCGCCGCGGAGGCCACCGCATGAGCAGCAGCGCCACGCCCGCCACCCCCGAGCTCACCGTCGTGCACCTGGTGCGCCACGGCGAGGTGCACAACCCCGAGGGCGTGCTCTACGGGCGCCGTGACGGATACCACCTCTCCGAGCTGGGCCGGCAGATGGCGGACCGGGTCGCCGAGCACCTGAGGGGCCGGGACATCGCCTACGTGGTGTCCTCCCCGCTGGAGCGCGCGCAGGAGACGGCCGAGCCGATCGCCAAGGTCCACGGCCTGGACCTGGCGACCGACGCGCGGCTGCTGGAGGCGGAGAACGTCTTCGAGGGCAAGACCTTCGGTGTCGGTGACGGCGCGCTGCGCAAGCCCGGCAACTGGAAGCACCTGACGAACCCGTTCAAGCCGTCCTGGGGCGAGCCGTACGTGGAGCAGGTGGTCCGGATGATGAGCGCGCTGGAGGCGGCGCGCGACGCGGCCCGCGGCCGTGAGGCGGTGGCGGTCAGCCATCAGCTGCCGATCTGGATCGTGCGCAGCTTCGCGGAGAAGCGCCGGCTGTGGCACGACCCGCGGCGCCGGCAGTGCACGCTCGCCTCGATGACCTCCTTCACCTTCCAGGGCGACAAGCTGGTGTCGGTGGGCTACAGCGAGCCGGCCCGGGACCTGGTCCCGGCCCATCTGCTGGCCGGGGCCAAGCCGGTGAAGGGTGCGTCCAAGGCGTTCGGCGCCTGATCGACGGACTGTTACGGGGCGTTACGTTTCTTCCCAACTAAAAAGAGGTCGCGCGGGAATCACCGTGTCAGCTCGCATATCCAATCTGATTGTCCGTTTATATGGGCTTCGGGTCGGTATGGGTGATCGACAGTGGGGACGGTGACATGCGCGACATCAGGGGAGTCAGTCGGAGGGGGTTGCTGGGACTGGGACTCGGTGCGGCCGCCGCGATGGGAATCGCGGGCTGCGGCTCATCGGAGACCTCCGGTCCCGGCGCTCCCGGACCCGCCAGGAACCCGAAGAACCCCAAGCCCGGCGAGAAGCCGGCGGCCAGGCCCATCGGTGACGGCTCCACCGCCGACACCGGCCCGCAGCCGAACCAGCCGGACGCGCCCGTGCCGCTCCAGCCGGGCGAGACCCCGCCGCAGTTCGTCGTCTTCAGCTGGGACGGCGCGGGGGAGATCGGCAACGGTCTCTTCCCGCGCTTCCTCAAGCTCGCCAAGGACCACGGCGCGGCCATGACCTTCTTCCTCTCCGGCATCTATCTGCTGCCCGAGTCCAAGCGGCACCTCTACCGGCCGCCGAACAACCCCGTCGGGGCCTCGGACATCGGCTACCTCAAGGACGAGAACGTCCGCTCCACCCTCACCTGCGTCCGCCAGGCCTGGCTCGACGGGCACGAGATGGGCACCCACTTCAACGGCCACTTCTGCGCCGGCTCCGGCTCGGTCGGCAGGTGGACGCCGGACGACTGGCAGAGCGAGATCGACCAGGCCGTGTCGTTCGTCACCAACTGGCGCACGAACACCGGATTCACCGACCTCGAACCCCTGCCCTTCGACTACGCCAAGGAGCTGAAGGGCGCCCGCACCCCCTGCCTCCTCGGCCGGGACGCCCTGCTGCCGACGGCCCAGCGGCTGGGCTGGCGCTACGACGCCAGCTCCCCCGGCGGTCTCCAGGTCTGGCCGGTGCGCCGGTCCGGCGTCTGGGACCTGCCGCTGCAGTCCCTGCCGTTCCCCGGGCACTCCTTCGAGGTCCTCTCGATGGACTACAACATCCTCGCCAACCAGTCGAAGAGCACGACCAGGGGCGTGCCCGCCAACTACCCCGGCTGGCGCGCCCAGGCCACGGCCACCTACCTGGGCGGCTTCCGCCGGGCCTACGAGACCAACCGCGCGCCCCTGTTCATCGGCAACCACTTCGAGGAGTGGAACGGCGGCATCTACATGGACGCCGTCGAGGAGGCACTCAAGGGCATGGCGGACAAAAGGGATGTACGGCTCGTATCCTTCCGGCAGTTCACCGACTGGCTGGAGGTCCAGGACCCCCGGGTGCTCGCCAGGCTCCGGGGCCTGGGCCCCGGCCAGCCGCCGGCCGGCGGCTGGAGCGCGTACATGACCGCCGCCTGACGGGCGGCTGGGCGCGGCGTGACCAGGGCGCGGACACCGCTCCGGGGGGTGCGGAAGATCCGCGAATTGCTCATGCGAAACTTTTCACATGAGCCTTAGCCGCGCGCGTATCCGTCGTAGTAGCCGCCGCTCGACCGGCGGCCGTGCCACCCTGCTGGCCGTGGCGGCCCTGGCCGGTGCCCTCACGCTGTCGGCGTGCGGGGGCCCGGACGGCGGCAAGCCGGTCAGCGGGTCCGGCGGCAACTACGTCACGGGTGCGAGCGGCATCTCCACCGTGTCCAAGGAGGAGCGGGCCGAGGCCCCCAAGCTCGACGGCGAGACGGTCGACGACGGGACCCTCGACACCAGCGCGCTCAAGGGCAAGGTCGTGGTCCTCAACGTGTGGGGCTCCTGGTGCCCGCCGTGCCGCGCCGAGGCCGGCCACTTCGCGACGGTCTCCAAGGAGTACGCCGACGCCGGCAAGGACGTCGCCTTCGTCGGGATCAACACGCGCGACAACAGCAAGCAGAACGCGATCGCCTTCGAAGAGAACTACGGGATCACCTACCCGAGCCTCTACGACCCCGCCGGAAAGCTGATGCTCCGCTTCCCCAAGGGCACGCTCAACCCGAACGCCATCCCCTCCACGATCGTCCTCGACAAGGAGGGCAAGATCGCCGCCCGCACCCTGGTCCCGGTCAACGCCGAGCAGCTGCGGTCGATGGTCGAGCCGGTCCTCGCGGAGAAGTGACCCCGTGGGCGGTGCGGACGTTCCGCATCACAGGTTCGTGGGACAGCATCGGCAGCGACACAGAGCGGGACCCAAGGCTTCACGGTGGGGATCTGAGGACTGAAGGCACATGAGTACGACAGACAAAGCGACCACTGAGACGCCCGACGAGGCCTTGCACCCGTCCGCCGCGGCGGACTCCGCCGACGCCGCGGCCGGTGCCCAGCTCTCCACCGCCCCGCTGGAGGACGGCCCCGCCGGGCCGGCCGTCGGCATCGGCGTGATCGGCTGGGCCCGCTGGTTCTGGCGGCAGCTCACGTCCATGCGGGTGGCGCTGATCCTGCTCTTCCTGCTGTCCCTGGGCGCCATCCCCGGCTCCCTCGTCCCGCAGACCAACGTCGACGCGATGAAGGTCGCCGAGTGGAAGCGGGACAACCCCTCCTGGGTGGGCGTCGCGGAGAAGCTCCAGCTCTTCGACGTCTACAGCTCGGTGTGGTTCTCCGCGATCTACCTGCTGCTGTTCATCTCGCTCATCGGCTGCATCGTGCCGCGCTCCTGGCAGTTCGTCGGCCAGCTCCGCGGCCGCCCGCCGGCCGCCCCCCGGCGCCTGGACAGGCTGCCCGCCCACACCACCTGGCGCACCGGGAAGACCCCGGACGAGGTCCTCTCGTACGCGCGCACGGTGCTGCGCGACAGCCGCTTCCGCACCGAGGCGGGCGAGGGCCACGTCGCCGCGGAGAAGGGCTACCTCCGCGAGGCCGGGAACCTGATCTTCCACGTCGCGCTGATCGTGATGCTGGTGGCCTTCGCCTGGGGCCAGTACTTCAAGTCCGAGGGCGGCAAGCTGGTCCTGCGCGGCACCGGCTTCTCGAACACGCTCACCCAGTACGACGACTTCAAGTCCGGCACCCTCTTCGACCCGGACGACCTGCCGCCGTTCAGCTTCACGCTGGACCGCTTCGACGCCTCGTACGAGATGACCGGCCCGCAGCGGGGCACCCCGCGCGACTTCAAGGCGTACGTCACCTTCTCGGACGGCGCCCACGGCGCTCCGCAGAAGCGCGAGATCCAGGTCAACAAGCCCCTGGAGGTCGACGGCTCCAAGGTCTACCTGCTCGGCCACGGCTACGCGCCGATCATCTCGGTGACCGACCCCACCGGCAAGGTGATCTTCAAGGACGCCGTGCCGATGCTGCCTCAGGACGCCAATCTCACCTCCACCGGAGCCGTCAAGGTCACCGACGGCTACAAGGACAAGGACGGCAAGAAGGAGCAGCTCGGCTTCAACGCCGTCTTCGTGCCGAGCTTCGCCGGTGAGGGCAAGGGCACGATGTTCTCCCAGTTCCCCGCCCTCCTGAACCCGCAGCTGATGCTCAACGCCTGGCACGGCAGCCTCGGCGTGGACTCGGGTCTGCCGCAGAACGTCTACCGGCTCACCACCACCAAGATGGAGCCCTTCAAGGACGAGTCGGGCGCGCAGTTCAAGCAGAAGCTGGCGCCCGGAGACACGATGACCCTGCCCGGTGGCGCGGGCACCGTGAAGTTCGAGGGCATCGAACGGTGGGCCACCTTCTCCGTCACCCACCAGCCCGGCAGCGGCCTCGCCCTCGCGGGTGCGATCGCCGCCATCGCGGGCCTGGCCGGATCGCTGTTCATCCAGCGCCGCCGGGTCTGGGTCCGCGCGGTGACCGGCAAGGACGGCGTGACCGTCGTCGAGATGGCGGGCCTGGGCCGCAGCGAGTCCACCAGGCTCCCGCAGGAGCTGGCGGAGCTCGCCGCCCAGCTGCACCAGCAGGCGCCCACGGCGTCTGATCCTGTTGAAGAAACCCCTGAAGGAGAGCGCGGATGACGCCGCTCGCAGCCGCAGCCAACGAGAACCTGGCTGAGATCAGCAACTATCTGATCTATTCGTCGATGGCGGTCTACATGCTCGCCTTCTTCGCGCACATCGCCGAGTGGACCTTCGGCAGCCGCAGCAAGGTGGGCCGTACGGCCGCCGCGCTGACCGGCGCCAAGGGAGCCGGAGCGGCCGCGGCGGCAGGAGCGGCGGCGAAGGCCCCCGCCGTGCAGGTCCGCGGCAAGGCCGGCGCCACCGCCGTCCTCGACCAGCCCAAGGTCACCACCCGCTCCGCCGCCGGCACCCGCGACGTCCCGGACGGCCCCGGCGCCGCCGGCGGCACCGTGCAGGGCGACCTGTACGGGCGGATCGCGGTCTCGCTGACCGCGCTCGCCTTCCTCGTCGAGGCGGCCGGGGTGGTCGCCCGCGCCCTGTCGGTGCAGCGGGCCCCCTGGGGCAACATGTACGAGTTCTCGATCACCTTCTCCACGGTGGCCGTCGGCGCGTACCTGGTGCTGCTCGCCCTGAAGAAGAACGTCCGCTGGCTCGGCCTGATCCTGGTCACCACGGTCCTGCTGGACCTCGGCATCGCCGTCACCTGGCTCTACACCGACAGCGACCAGTTGGTCCCGGCCCTGCACTCGTACTGGCTGTGGATCCACGTCTCCACCGCGATCTTCTGCGGCGCCGTCTTCTACATCGGCGCCGCGGGCGCGGTCCTCTACCTCTTCCGGGACTCCTACGAGAGCCAGCTGGAGGCCGGCCGCACGCCGGGCAGGTTCCGCACCTCGGTCCTGGAGCGGCTGCCCTCGGCGGCCTCCCTCGACAAGTTCTCGTACCGCATCAACGCGGCCGTCTTCCCGCTGTGGACCTTCACGATCATCGCGGGCGCGATCTGGGCCGGCGACGCCTGGGGCCGCTACTGGGGCTGGGACCCCAAGGAGGTCTGGTCCTTCGTCACCTGGGTGGCCTACGCCTGCTACCTGCACGCCCGCGCCACCGCCGGCTGGAAGGGCCGCAAGGCCGCCTACCTGGCGCTCTTCGCCTTCGCCTGCTGGATCTGGAACTACTACGGCGTGAACATCCTGCTCAGCGGCAAGCACTCGTACGCGGGCGTCTGACCGGCAGGAGTGGGACGCTGGTGGCATGTCTCTCGTGAGTCATGCCACCAGCGAGCAGCGCGGCGAGGACCGCTGGCTGCTCCGTTTCGAGCTGCACCTGCCGCACGCCTACGCGTCCCTGTGGCCGGCCCTGACCACGCCGGAAGGGCTGAGCGGCTGGCTGGCGGCGGCGGACGTCCTGGAGCGCAGGCTCGGCGGGGCGGTCACGCTGCGCTGGCTGAACACCGGGACCGTGGTGACCGGGCGGGTCACCGCCTGGGACGTGGAGCGGGTCGCCGAGTACACGGTCACCGAGCACGGGCGGATCCGCTTCCACCTGGAGCCGGTCGGGACCGATTCGACCGTGATCCGGTTCGTGAACGAGCGGGGCGGCAGCGAGGACGAGCGCCTGGACTGCCTGGCCGGCTGGCACGAGCACTTCGAGCTGCTGGACTCCGCCCTGGCCGGGCGGCCGGCGGACTGGTCCACCTGGACGGACATCCGCTGGGCGACCCTGCGCGAGGCCTACGCCTCCCTCGCCCGCGCCTGAGGCCCGTCACCACACCGGGCGCAGCGGCGGCAGTCCGCCCTCCCCGTGGAAGGTGCGCACGACCTCGCCGAGCCCCTCGCGCAGGGCGGTGAGGTCGGTGCCGCGGCCCAGTTCGGCCTCCAGCTCGTGCAGGATCCGGCCCGCGACGGCGAGGTGGTCGCGGGCCGCCCGGGTCAGGACCACCAGCTTGCGGCGGCCCCCCTCGGGGTGCGGCTCGCGGCGGACGTAGCCGCGCTTCTCCAGGTCGTCGACGATCTGTCCGGCGGCCTGTTTGGTCACTCCGAGCCGCTCGGCGAGCTCGGTGGCGGTGGCGCCGTCGCGCTGGAGGGCCTGGAAGGCCATGCCGTGCACCGGCCGCAGGTCCGGGTATCCGGCCTCGGCGACGCGCCGGGTGAACTCCCCCAGCAGTGTCTGGAAGCCCAGGCCGAGCAGGAACAGCAGCTCGACGCCCTCGTTCTCGTCTCTCGTCACGCAAATATGGTGACACGGTCGAGTCAAGCTGCTTTACTCAGTCGGAGTAAAGCAGCTTTACTCACATGCCGCGAGAAGACGAGGACCCGCCTTGCACGTGATCAGCGCATCCCCCGAGAACGTCACCACCACCCCCAACGCCACCATGACCGGCTTCGCCGCCCCCAGCCGCGGCAGCTCCGAGCTCAGCAGCTGGCACGTGGTCATGCCCGCCGGAGCCACCGGCCCCGAGCACTCCGTCAGCCGCGAGCAGGTGTGGACCCTGACCGCCGGCTCCCTGGAGGTCACCTGCGCCGGCCGCACCGAGAAGGTCACCGCCGGCCAGACCCTCGTCCTGCCCCCGGACGCGCTGCGCCGCATCCACTCCGCCGAGACCTTCGAGGCCTGCGTCGTGATGCGCGCGGACGGCGTGGTCTCGGTCCCGGGGGAGGAGGGCACCCGCGTACTGCCGTGGGCGCGCTAGGGCGGCCGTCGTCAAGTCGCGGGAATCAGGGACGTGACCGCAGGCGGCCGCCGGCGCGCAATGGAGGCACGGCCCGCCCGGCGGAGCCGCCCGCCCCAGGAAGGAGCACCACCATGTCCCGCACCCGCACCCGCACCCGCACCGGGTGGATCGCCCTCGCCACCGTGTCGGCCCTGGCCGTGGGAGGGGTCTCGCTCTCGTCCGGCGCCTTCGCCGACACGCCGGGACCGGCCCCCGCCCCGCGACCGAGCCCGAGCGCCCCACCGGGGCAGTACGCGCCGTTCGCCGACATCCGGGACCTCTACGGCCCCGAGCCGGGGCCGCACCCCAGCACCGGCTGGGTGGGTCCGCCGTACGCGGACATCGGGGACCTGCGGCCCGGGCCGCGCCCCAGCAACCCGGTCAGCCCGTTCGGCCTGGGCGGCCACGGTGGGGGCACGGGCACCAAGGACTCACGGCAGGGCCTTTGGTACTTCTTCGTCGGCTGAGCACGAGCACCGCCCCGCCGTCCGCGGGACCCCTCAGTCCTGGTCCTTGTCCTTCTTCTTCTCCTGCTCGTCGCGCAGCGACTTCAGGAACTCCGGGTTGTCGTCGGGCGCCACCCACTGCGTCCGGCGCGCCCGGCCCCCGCCCGCGGCCGCCCGTTCCTTGCCCGCGAACAGCCACACGACCGGCCCCACGATGGAGAAGAGCAGGATGATGATCACCCAGACCACCTTGGGGAGGTGCTTGACCTCCGGCTCCGGGGTGTTCAGGCAGTCGATGAAGGCGTAGATGGTCAGCGCGAGGATCAGCAGGAACGGCAGATAGCGCAGCACGGTGTGGGACCGACTCCCAGTCAAGTGACGGGGGGCCCGCGTCAGGGCCCCGGTGACGCCTCCAGGGTAGTTGGTGACGGATACTGACCCCTATGGCTTACGACGATCTCCGCTCGCTGCTCCGGGCTCTGGAGCGAGAGGGCGACCTCAAGCGCATCAAGGCCGAAGTCGACCCGTACCTGGAGGTCGGGGAGATCGTCGACAGAGTGAACAAGGCGGGGGGTCCGGCGCTCCTCTTCGAGAACGTCAAGGGCTCGGCGATGCCGCTGGCCATGAACGTCTTCGGCACCGACCGCCGCCTGCTGAAGGCCCTCGGCCTCAAGTCGTACGGCGAGATCAGCGAGAAGATCGGCGGCCTGCTCAAGCCGGAACTCCCGCAGGGCTTCATCGGGGTCCGCGAGGCCTTCGGCAAGCTCGGCTCGATGGTGCACGTGCCGCCGAAGAAGGTGAAGGGCGACGCCGCGCCCGTCCAGGAGGTCGTCCTCACCGGCGACGACGTGGACCTCGACCAGCTCCCGGCCCTCTTCACGTGGCCCAAGGACGGCGGCGACTTCTTCAACCTCGGCCTGACCCACACCAAGCACCCCGAGACCGGCGTGCGCAACCTCGGCCTCTACCGGCTCCAGCGCCACGACAAGCGCACCATCGGCATGCACTGGCAGATCCACAAGGACAGCCGCAACCACTACGCCGTCGCCGCGGCGAAGGGCGAGCGGCTTCCGGTCGCGATCGCCTTCGGCTGCCCGCCTGCGGTGACCTACGCGTCCACCGCGCCGCTGCCGGGCGACATCGACGAGTACCTCTTCGCCGGCTTCGTCGCGGGCAAGCGGATCGAGATGGTCGACTGCAAGACGGTCCCGCTCCAGGTCCCGGCCAACGCGGAAGTCGTGATCGAGGGCTGGCTGGAGCCCGGCGAGATGCTCCCGGAGGGTCCCTTCGGCGACCACACCGGCTTCTACACCCCGCAGGAGCCCTTCCCGGCCCTGAAGATCGACTGCGTGACGATGCGCAGGCGTCCGCTCATCCAGTCGATCGTCGTCGGCCGTCCCCCGACCGAGGACGGCCCGCTCGGCCGCGCGACGGAGCGGTTCTTCCTGCCCCTGCTCAAGATCATCGTGCCGGACATCGTGGACTACCACCTCCCGGAGTCGGGCGGCTTCCACAACTGCGCGATCGTCTCGATCGACAAGAAGTACCCCAAGCACGCCCAGAAGGTCATGCACGCCATCTGGGGCGCGCACATGATGTCGCTGACCAAGCTGATCATCGTGGTCGACAAGGACTGCGACGTCCACGACCTGCACGAGGTC
Organism: Streptomyces sp. NC-S4; assembly: GCF_054353315.1. Classification (NCBI taxonomy): domain Bacteria; kingdom Bacillati; phylum Actinomycetota; class Actinomycetes; order Kitasatosporales; family Streptomycetaceae; genus Streptomyces; species Streptomyces sp. NC-S4. The sequence continues at coordinate 4,995,854 of NZ_CM135937.1, forward strand.
TCCTGGCGGGCCCTCGGCAACACCGACTACTCCCGCGACCTCACCGTCGTCGAGGGACCGGTGGACCATCTGGACCACGCCTCGTACCAGCAGTTCTGGGGCGGCAAGGCCGGCATCGACGCCACCAAGAAGCTGCCCGAGGAGGGCTACACCCGCGACGGCGGCTGGCCCGACATGGTCGAGTCCGACCCGGACACCGCCGCCCTGGTGGACCGCCGCTGGAAGGAGTACGGCCTGTGAGCCCGATCGCCGTCGACGGCCCGGAACTCCTCATCGGCACCTCCGAGACCTACGTGGCCCTGATGCGCCCGGAGATCGACCCGACCCAGCCCGGCGTGCTGATCGCCGCCCGCGACGCGGGCGTGAGCCCGGAGGAGTTCGCGGGCACCGGCGACGTCTGGGCGCTGATGTACGACGTGGACGGCGAGGGCGACGGCTTCGAACTGCCCGGCGCGCGGGACGTGGAGGCGGACGCCTTCGCCGAGCAGCTGCAGCAGGCCCTGTCCGCGGCCGAGCCGTTCACCGTCGAGGCCGGCAACTTCCTGCGTCTCGAAGCCCGCCCGTCGGGCGGCGACTGGGTGGTCACCGCCCGGGTCACCCCGCCCGAGGACGAGGAGGACGGCGCGGCCGGCCCCCGGACCCTGGAACTCGGTGCGCTCCCGGCGGCGCAGCTGCTGGCCGACCTCGAAGACTTCCGGAGAACCCTCGCATGATGACGACCGCCGACGAGTTGATCGGGCGGGACCCGGCGCCGCAGCCGACCGGCAAGGTCAAGGCGTTCCTGAGACTCGTACTCATCGAGCACTCGGTCTTCGCCCTGCCCTTCGCCTACATCGCGGCGTTCACCGCCATGTTCCAGCTCGACCGGCGCGTCCACTGGGGCGTCCTGCTGCTCGTCACCATCTGCATGGTGGGGCTGCGGACCTTCGCGATGGCCGCCAACCGGATCATCGACCGCGAGATCGACGCCCGTAACCCGCGCACGGCCGGCCGCGAGCTGGTCACCGGCGCGGTGTCGGTCCGTGCGGCCTGGACCGGGGCCGGGATCGCGCTCCTGGTCTTCCTCGGCTCGGCGGCGCTGCTGAACCCGCTGTGCCTGGCGCTCGCGCCGGTCGCCGTGATCCCGATGGTGGTCTATCCCTACGGCAAGCGGTTCACGAACTTCCCGCACGCCATCCTCGGGCTGGCCCAGGCCATGGGCCCGGTCGGGGCCTGGCTCGCGGTCACCGGCGAATGGTCCTGGGACGCGGTCGTCCTGGGCCTGGCGGTGGGCGTGTGGATCGGCGGCTTCGACCTGATCTTCGCCTGCCAGGACGTGGCCGCCGACCGTGCGGAGGGCGTCAAGTCCGTCCCGGCCCGCTTCGGCGTCCCGGCCGCCCTCTGGGGCGCGCGCGGCGCGCACGCCGTGACCACGGCCCTGCTGGCCTGGTACGCGCTGGCCACCGGCGCGGGCGTGCTGTTCTGGACGGGTCTGGCGGTCGTCGTCGCCGCCTTCCTCTACGAGCACACGATCGTCAAGCCGCACGACCTGTCCCGCCTGAACCGGGCCTTCTTCACGGTCAACGGCTTCATCGGCATCGCCCTGTTCGTGTGCGCCCTGGCCGATCTGGTGGTCCGCGGCCTGACCGTGTAGGTAGCGTCCGGTCCGCCATCACGTGCGTGAACAGGCAGGCCGTGGAGGGCCGTGGAGGTCGTCTCCCCCAGCGGCGTGCAGAACGACTACGAGGTCAAGGACGGTCGACACCTCAGCCCTGCCCGTGGACCCCTCCGCCGTCAGCCGGTGAGAACGGGCTGCCGACGGGCCGGGCGGCGGTAGTAGAGGGCGGTGACGACGCCCGCGACGAGGCCGATGAGGTGGGCGTACCAGCCGATGCCGGTGTCCGTGGGGAGGATGCCCAGGAGGGCCGTGCTGCCCCAGAGACCGCCGATGACCAGGCCCACCGCCGCGTTCAGCGGCTTGCGCTCGACGAAGCCGCGGACGACCACGTAGCCGAAGAGGCCGAAGACCAGGCCCGAGGCGCCGGCCCCGACGGTGTGCGGCGGGGCGATCAGCCAGGAACCGATCCCGACCGCGGCTATGTTCAGGGCGCTCACGGCCAGGAAGCGGCGGATGCCGCTGAGGGCGGCGATGAAGCCGAGGACGAGCAGCGGCAGGCTGTTGGACGCGACGTGGCCGAAGCCGAAGTGCAGGAAGGGGTGGGCGACGATGCCGACCAGCCGGTCGGGGTCGCGGGGGAAGACCCCGTACGCGTCGAGGGCGTGGCCGGTGGCGTGGTCGACGGCCTCCAGGACCCACAGCAGGGCCACCCAGCCCAGCATCAGCTTGGCGGCCGCCTTCGCCCGGTCGGTCTGCGTCCAGCCGGTATCCACCGTCGTGCTCATCTTCGCCCCCTTCGTGGCTCCCCTCACGGGAACGTGCGGTCACCTTACTGAGTGCCCGCAGGGCATGGCCGGATAGTCTCGGAGGTATGACTGAGCGCAATCGCACCCCGTGGGTGGTCGGGGTTTCCGGGGCGTCCGGGACGCCGTACGCGGCGGCGGTGCTCCGCGGGCTGCTGGCCGCGGGGGAGAGTGTCGATCTGGTGGTGAGCCGCGCCTCGCGCCTCACCCTGCTGGACGAGACCGGGATCGCCTTCCGCGACGCGCACTGGCGCGAGGACCTGGGGGAGTGGCTGGAGCGCGGAGCCGACGGGAAGCCGGGGACCTTCGCGCGGCCGGAACTGGACGGCGTCCGGTACTGGGGTGCGGGGGACCTGGCGGCGGGCCCGAGTTCGGGCTCGTACCCGGTCAAGGGGATGCTCGTCGTCCCGGCGTCCACGGCCTGTGTGGCGGGGGTGGCGCTCGGACTGTCGAAGGACCTGCTCCAGCGCGTGGCGAGCGTGACGCTCAAGGAACGGCGCCGGCTGGTGGTCGCGGTGCGGGAGACCCCGCTGAACGGGCAGACGCTGCGCCACCTGGTGGCGCTGGACGAGGCGGGCGCGGTCGTGCTGCCCGCCTCTCCGGCGTTCTATGCGGGTGCGACGCACATCCAGGATCTGGTGGACTTCGTCGCGGGGCGGGTGCTGGACGCGGCAGGGGTGCCGCACCAGCTGTACCGCCGCTGGGAGGGGGAGCTCGGAGGCTCCCGTACTCCCCGGGAGGCAAGCGCCGGTGACTAGGCCTTCTTCTTGCGGCCGAGCGGCTTGCGGACCTTGTCGACGCGGTAGGCGGCGGCGGGCTGGTGGGCACGGGATCGGTTGGCCAGCTCCTGGAGCTCCCGCATGTGTGCGTAGGCCATCTCGATCGTGAACACGGTGAACCACTCCTGAAGATCGTCATTGATCAGTTGAAAGATTTCACAGGGTGTTGACCCTGTGTGCCTTAGATTCTATACCTAGACTTGCAGGATCGCCGAATAATGGAAGGCTCCACGTAATGGACACGGTGGACAGGCAGCTCATCCAGGCACTCCGGGAAAACGGCCGTGCCTCGTACGCGGAGCTGGGCCGTCTCGTGGGCCTCTCCGGCCCCAGCGTCACCGACCGCATCAACCGGCTGGAGACGGCCGGCGTCATCACCGGCTACCGCGCGACGGTCGACTCCGCCTCGCTCGGCCTCGGCGTCACGGCGCTGATCGGCATCTCGCTCTCGGACGCCGCGGACCACGAGGACGTGGCCCGGCGGCTGCGCGACCTCGCGGAGATCGAGGACTGCTGGTTCATCGCGGGCGACGACTCCTTCATGCTGAAGGTGCGCGCCAGCGACGTGGACGGCCTGGAGAAGATCATCCGCAAGCTCTCCGGCACCAAGGGCGTATCGCGCACCCGGACCACCATCGTGCTCTCCACCAAGTGGGAGAACCGGGTCGGGGAACTTCCCGAGGAAGCCTGAGAGTACGGTTGGCCAGGGTTCGCAGGACAGGCAGAGGCATCTAGAGGAGGCGACCGGCACATGGACGCTGGGCTCAAGCGTGAGCTGGAGGAGAAGGTCCGCTCCGGCGAGCGGCTGACCCGTGAGGACGGAATCGCCCTCTACGAGTCGGACGACCTGGCCTGGCTCGGTGGCCTCGCCCACGAGGTGCGCACGCGCAAGAACGGTGACGTCGTCCACTTCAACGTCAACCGGCACCTGAACATGACGAACGTGTGCACCGCCTCGTGCGCGTACTGCTCGTTCCAGCGCAAGCCGGGCGAGAAGGACGCGTACACGATGCGCATCGAGGAGGCCGTGCGCCTGGCCAAGGCCATGGAGAACGACAACCTCACCGAGCTGCACATCGTCAACGGCCTGCACCCGAACCTGCCGTGGCGCTACTACCCGCGCTCGCTCTCCGAGCTGAAGAAGGCGCTGCCGAACGTCTCGCTGAAGGCGTTCACGGCGACCGAGATCCACCACTTCGAGACGATCTCGGGGATGTCGGCCTCCGACATCCTCGACGAGCTGATCGAGGCCGGCCTGGAGTCGCTCACCGGCGGTGGCGCGGAGATCTTCGACTGGGAGGTCCGCCAGCACATCGTCGACCACCGCACCCACTGGGAGGACTGGTCGCGCATCCACCGGCTCGCGCACGAGAAGGGTCTCAAGACCCCCTCGACCATGCTGTACGGGCACATCGAGGAGCCGCGCCACCGCGTGGACCACGTGCTGCGGCTGCGCGAGCTCCAGGACGAGACCGGCGGCTTCCAGGTCTTCATCCCGCTTCGCTACCAGCACGACTTCGTGGACATGCAGGACGGCAAGGTGCGCAACAAGCTCCAGGCGCGCACGACGATGGCCACCGGCGCCGAGGCGCTGAAGACCTTCGCCGTCTCGCGACTGCTCTTCGACAACGTGCCGCACGTCAAGGTCTTCTGGGTGATGCACGGCGTGCAGACCGCCCAGCTCGCGCTGCAGCACGGCGCGGACGACATGGACGGCTCGGTCGTCGAGTACAAGATCACGCACGACGCGGACAACTACGGCACCCCCAACAAGCTGGGCCGTGACGATCTCCTGGACCTGATCCGGGAAGCGGGCTTCCGCCCGGTCGAGCGCAACACGCGCTACGAGATCATCCGCGAGTACCCCGGTCCGGACGCGAGCCTGCGCGAGACCCCGCAGGCGATGCGCGTCTGACGCCTCGTCCGACCCGTTCCAGGTGAGGTGGACCCCGGCCCGCGGGCCGGGGTTCCGCTTTTCTGGACGACTCGCCGAGGTAATGGATAATCTTGATGGATGACCCTTACGTTCACCCTGGACCCGGTCGTCGACCCCTCCCTGCGTGAGGGAATCGTGGCGCTGTGGGCCGACGTCTCCAACGCGGGCGGCGCCGTGGGCTTCGTGCCCCCGGTCACCCTCGACGACATCCGCCCCTCGCTCGACGAGCACCTCGCCGGCGTCGCCGACGGAAGCCGCCGCCTGCTCGTCGCGCGCGACGCGGGCGGGGCGGTCGCCGCGACCGCCTTCCTCGTCCACAACACGCACCGGCTCCAGCTCCACTGGCTGTGGGCCTACACCGTGATGGTCCATCCGCGGCACCAGGGCAAGGGGTACGGGCGCGAGCTGATGGCCGCGACCGAAGCCGCGGCCCGCTCCATCGAGGGCGTCGACGCGATCCGCCTCGGCTGCCGCGGCGGCCTCGGCCTGGAGCACTTCTACGCCTCCTGCGGATACAAGGAGGTCGGCCGCGTCCCCGGCGCCGTGCGGGTGGCCCCGGGCGACGACCGCGACGACATCACGATGCTGCTGCCACTGCACTGACGTGCGGCCGGGTCCGCCGCCGGACCCCGGAGGGCGGGGGGCGGGTTCCGGCGTGCTTCACTGGACGGGCACCAGCCACCGGACCACGACGAGAGAGAAGGGGTCACCGTGTCCCTCAGGACGAGCGCAACCAGGACGAGCGCAACGATCCGCTACACCGCGATGCGCCTGGGCATCTTCGTCGGCTGCCTCGTCGCCGTCGCGGGCCTCGTCCGGCTCGGCTGGGTGCCCGCAGGGCTCGGTGACGCCAACGCCGCCTGGGTCGTACTGCTCGCCATCGTGATCTCCGCCCCGCTCTCCTTCGTCCTTCTGCGCAAGCAGCGCGACGAGATGTCCACGCAGATCTCCGGGCGCGTCGCGGGTGCGAAGGAGCGGCTCGCCGCGAACCGCAGCCAGGAGGACCAGGCGGACGACGCGGCGCGCGCCACCTCGTAACACCGCAGTTGGCTTCATCACACATCGAACCGCCCCAGCACCGGGTATACCGCCCGTAACGCTGGGGCGGTGGTGTTTTCCGGGGGTGCGCAAGAGGGCCTCGTGCGCCGTTGTCTCAAAGCGCCCCTTTGAGATTCCCAAAGTGGAAGTGTTAGCGTGTTCAACATGTTGACCACAGTTGCGCACCCCCTGATCACGGGCCTTCCGCTCGTGACGCGCCTGCACGTCGACCTCTGCCGCCGCGCGTCCGCGGCCTGTTGCTGTTGAGCTGAATCGATACAGCAGCCGTCCCGGCCGGCCCTTCTGGCTGCTGCCGCACCGCTTCACCACCGCAGTACTTCCCCCCTGTCTTCGTGCGCCACCTCCGGAGAGTGTCCGTGTCCGCGACCCCCCAGGCCCCTGCCAAGGCCTCGTTCAAGTTCCCCTTCTGGGCCCAGATCGTCGCCGGTCTCGCCCTCGGTGTCCTCTTCGGCTGGATAGCCCGCAGCTACGACGTCAGCTGGCTCGCCACCACGCTGGAGAAGACCGGCGACCTCTTCGTCCAGCTGCTGAAGCTGGCCATCGCCCCGCTCGTCTTCTTCGCGATCCTGGTGTCGATCACCAACCTGCGGAAGGTGAACAACGCGGCGCGCCTCGCCTCCCGCACCCTCCTCTGGTTCATGATCACCTCGCTGATCGCGGTCGGCATCGGCATCGCCATCGGCCTGCTGACCGACCCCGGTTCCGGCACCGGCCTCACCGCCGCCGACGGCAAGGACCCGAAGAAGACCGGCTCCTGGATCGACTTCCTCACCGGGATCGTGCCGACGGACATCGTCACGCCGTTCACCGAGCTGAAGGTCCTTCAGATCGTCTTCCTGGCCGTCGTCGCCGGCATCGCCGCCCTCCAGCTGGGCGGCAAGGCCAAGCCGGTCCTCGACCTCGCCGAATCCGCCCTGGAACTGCTCCAGAAGGCCCTGTGGTGGGTCATCCGCCTCGCCCCGATCGGCACCGTCGGCCTCATCGGCACCGCGATCGCCACGTACGGCTGGGACCTGATCGGCAAGTACGCGACCTTCACCGCCGACATCTACATCGGCTGCGCCCTCGTGATGTTCGGCGTCTACCCGCTGCTGCTCGCGACGGTCGCCAAGGTCAGCCCGCTCCAGTTCTTCAAGGGCGCCTGGCCCGCCATCCAGCTGGCCTTCGTCTCCCGCTCCTCGGTCGGCACCATGCCGGTCACCCAGAAGGTCACCGAGCGCCTCGGCGTCCCGAAGGAGTACGCCTCCTTCGCCGTCCCGTTCGGCGCCACCACCAAGATGGACGGCTGCGCCGCGATCTACCCGGCCCTCGCCGCCATCTTCATCGCGCAGATCTTCGACGTGCAGCTCGGTATCAAGGAGTACCTGCTCATCGTCTTCGTCTCGGTCATCGGCTCCGCCGCCACGGCCGGTCTGACGGGTGCCACCGTCATGCTGACGCTGACCCTGTCCACGCTGGGCCTGCCGCTCGCGGGCGTCGGCCTGCTGCTGGCGATCGACCCGATCCTGGACATGATGCGCACCGCCACCAACGTGGCCGGCCAGGCCCTGGTCCCGGTCATCGTCGCGGCCCGCGAGGGGATCCTGGACAAGGAGGCCTACGCCTCCGCCTCGGCCTCCCCGCTGGACGAGCCCGCCCCGGCCACCGAGCCGGTCGCGGTCGCGGCCTGACCCGCACCGCCCCCCACGCACCACCCGCCGCAGCCCCCGCCCCCGACCGGGCGGGGGCTGCGGCGTTCCCTCGGGCCGGCCCGCGACGGTCGGCACGGAGCGCTGTCAGCGGCGGATGCAAGCATCGGGATCATGACGAAGCCGGATGCGACACCGTTCGACTGGCGCCCGTTCCTGCTCCGCTGGAGTGGGGAGTGGGCGGATTCCCTGCCCGACGACGCCGGGCTCGGCGAGGAGGACGAATCCGCCCGGCGGGACCGGTGGCTGGGGTTCCCGCCCGCGTCCGAGGAGCGGATCGCGGCCATGGAGCAGCGCCTCGGCCGACGGATGCCACCGTCGTACCGGGAGTTCCTCGAAGTCAGCGACGGGTGGCGGCACGCCGGCGGGTTCGTCCGGCTGCTGGCGGGGACCGCGGACGTGCGTCGGCACGACAACGAATCCGGGCTCGCGGACATGTTCGAGGAGTACCTGGACGACGATGCCGGACCCGACGCGCGGCGGAACGCGGACGTCTGGCGGCGCGGGCTCCAGCTCGACGTCGAGTCCGACATCACCCACGTCCTCCTGGATCCCGAGGACGTGGACGAGGACGGCGAGTGGGCCGTCTGCACGTGGGCGAGCTGGCGGGGCGAGGCACCCGAGCGGCACGCGAACTTCGCCGCGTTCATGCGGGCCATGTACCGGGAGTTCCACCGCTTGCACGCGCGTCCGGTCAACGGGGAGCCGGAGTTCGCCAACGACACGACGCGGGAGCTGGAGGCCCTGGTGGAGCAGGCCCGGCTGGAGGCGCTGCGCGGCGGGTGGGAGCGCGCCGGGCGTCAGCTGGACGAGGCGAAGGGGTACGGCAGACCGCGGGCAGGTGGACTGGGTGACCAGATACGCCGCCTGCTGGGACAGACCTACATGGTGTACTTCGAGGACGTGGTGATCGACCCGCGGTACGCGCCCGAGCTGCTGCCGGTACTGGTCGGCGACCATGCGGTCCAGTCGTACAGGGACGACTCCACGCTGGAGTACCACCTGCGGGGAGCCGGTGACGACGTGCTGGCGCAGGCCCGCGCGACGCTGGAGCAGGTGCGCGGCGGCACGTACCGGTACACGGCGGCCGGGCCGTTCGGGGAGGCGGTCGAGCGGGCACGGGAGCTGGCGAGGTGGGGCGACACCGACCGGGCATGGCGGACGCTGGTCGACGCCCTGCCGGTGTGGCAGCCGCCGGGCCCCGACCTCCTGGCGCCGCTCGGATGGCTGGCCGACCCGCTGCTCGGATCCCTGCTGACCCCGGAACGGGGCCGCGAGCTGCTGTCGACCCCCAGGGGCGGGCAGTCGGGCGAGGCGCCGAGCCCGAGCGCCGGCATCGACCCGGACGGCCTGGCGTGGCTCGCGGACCTGGACCCCCACGGCAGCCTCACGTCCTACCGGTTCGTCCTGGTCGAAGGCGTGGAACCGGAGGACCTTCCCGGACGCCTCGCGGACGGTGACGAGGCAGTCCTCGGCGATCCCGTGACCTACGACGAAGCGCGCTCCCGCCTGATCAACGGCCAACGGGAGTTCTCGTCCTACGACGACAAGGCCCTCATGGCGGTCGGCCGGGCCGGCGCCGGGTGGAGCTTCGCCTTCGACGGCAACCCTCCGTATTTCGACCCGCGGCGGTTCGTCTCCCCGGCCCCGGCCGCGGCCTCCGGCGCGGGCACCCGCGCGGTGGTCGTCTGGTGCGGCCTGCGGGACTGGCGCGGGGAACCGTTCTTCCACCTCTCCATGGCGCGGGACGGAGCCGAGCGGTACGCGTTCACGTACGCGGACGGCGAGGTCCACCGGACCGGGGAGATACCGGGGGCACTGGACCCGGACCGGTTCTTCGGCTCGCAGGCGGAGCGCGCCGGGGCGGAACGGTCCCTGCTGGAGGCCGTGGCCGACGAGTTCGGAGTCCGGCTGCCGCGCCACGCGCTCACGGCCGGACGGCTGCACACGTTCACCACCCGCTCGTGGCGGCGGCCGCCGGGGGACGGGGAGGGCTACGCCGTGATCACCCTGAGCTGAGGTCCCGCACCCGGCCGGGGCCGGGTGCCCCGCCTCCTCCGGTCAGGCCGTCTGCGCGCGGACGTAGGCGATCGTCGCCAGCAGGAACGGCAGGGCGAACCACCACCGGCCCATGGTCCGCCGGAACAGCGGGCTGATGGTGATCAGCAGTCCCGCGAGGCACAGCACCAGGCAGCAGCCGGCCAGGAAGCGGACGTCCTCGCGCAGCGGGTCGTCGCGGCCCTCCGGGTGGAGCGACAGGGTGAGGTAGCAGGTGTACACCGCGGGGACGTAGGAGAGGGCCAGCGGGATCCCGAGGACCCACTGCAGGCAGCCGCGGTCCTCGGGCAGGTCGATGTTCTCGCGCCGGAGCCCCATCCGGGCCTCAGCCGAGCGTCGAGCCGCGGAGGAACGCGGTCAGCCCGAGGAGGAGGGGCGGGGCGAACCACCACGGGCCCATCGTCCGGCGCACGCTCGGTACGGCGGTGATGAGCAGGCCCAGCACGCTCAGGGAGACGGAGACCAGGCACAGCGCGCCGACGTTCTCGTAGCCCTGGTCGTCCCATTCGCCCTGGGGTCCCGCGAACAGGGCCCCGAACACGGCGGCGCCGTTGAGCAGATGGATGATTCCGAGCGGAACGCCCAGCACCCACCGCAGGCAGCCCTGGTCCTGGGGCAGGTCGATGCCCTCACGGGGGTACGTCATCGCATTGCGTCCTTCGCTTGGGCGAGGTTGCCGACGAACCGGTCCCCGTAGCCCTGGGCCTTGGGGAGGTCCCAGTACGGGCCTCCGTTGTAGCGGGCGGCGATCTCCCGCATCTGGGCCTCCGTCATCCGATCGGCCGGGACGTCGGCGAGACCGCTCTCCGCCTTGATCTGGGCCAGGAAACCGGCCGCTATGAAGGCATTCTGCTTGGGGTCCTGGAGCGCCTCCTCCACCAGGGTCCGCTGGTGGTCCGTGAGGTTCGCCGGGTCGTAGCCGAGCACTTCTGCGCCGCGCCGGAGCTGGATGGCGATCGGCCCGTACGAGGTCTCGTCCAGCTTCCCGCCGAGCCGCCACGGAAGGTTCTCGGGGGTGACCGGGCTCAGGCCCCACGGGGCGGCGGCCTGTTCGCGGATCGTGCCGGTCACGTCGTCCAGCAGTCCGGGCTGGTAGCCGCCGATCTCCTGCCAGGCCACACCCGCGACCAGCTCTTCCGGCAGACCCGCGTTCTTGGCCGCCGCCCGCAGGATCTCCTTGTTCTGGGAGATCCAGTCGGCGTGCTGGCCGTCCGTGACCAGCGGGATCCAGTAGTTGTCGGCGGCGTCCCCCGGCAGTCCGGCGACCCGCAGCCGGATGTCGCGCAGCTGCGGGGAGACCGGGGTGTCCGGCCCCACCGGGCCGGTCATGTCCTTCTTCGGGCCGCTGCCCGGCAGCTGGACCAGGGGGTTGGTGCGGGCCTCCGCCGCCTCGCGGCGGATGTCGGCCATGGCCGCGTAGAGGTCGACCCCGCCGGCACCGCCCTTCAGCCGGAACTCGGGCAGCAGCTCGTACGCCTGCTTCAGCGCGTGGACGCAGGAGCTGCGCGCCTCCTGCTCGGTGGTCTTCGCCAGCTGGAAGTTGCCGCCCGCGTCGTCGTGGAGGCGGTCGGCCTCGTCGCGGATGTCGTCCACGTCCATCGTGAGCTCGGCGAGACCGTCGAGGAACCCGGTCGTCGCCCGCATGTCCTCCCACTGGCACATCGGCTCGGCCTCCTGGGCCGTGCGGGTCACCGCGGTGCCCTTCGTGGCGATCAGGGCGGCGAGCTTGCGCTCGGAGCCCTTGCCGTTCGCGTAGTGGGACTTGGCGGTCGTCAGGGCGGCCGCGTACGCGTGCAGGGCGCCGGCGGCCTTGTCGTAGCCCTCGGCGATGTGCTGCACGAGCTGCCGCGCCTCGGACAGGCGCGCGGTGTAGGTGTGGCTGCCGTCGCTGTGCCACTCCGTACGGGTCTCGGCGCGCCGGGCGGGCTCCTCGACCTGCACGAGCAGATCGCGCAGGCGCTTGAACTCGGCGGCGTTGCGTTCCACGAGCGCCGGGTTGCACTCCTCCAGGAACTGGACGTCCTTGCGGTGACTGATCCCGCTCACTTGGCCTCCGGCTTCACGTACTGCCCCGATTCGAGGAGGCCCGCGAGGAAGGAGCGGGCGGTGGCGTCGTCCACCTGGGCGAAGTCGGTGCCGGCCGTCTTCAGGCGGGTGGCGAGGGCGGCGAGCAGGCCGATCGTGTCCTTGAACTGGTCGTCGGCGAACCGGGCGAAGCGCAGAACCTGTGCCGAGACGTCGGCGTGGGCGCGCGGGGCGCGGGCCATCGTGCCGGCGTCGCCGTCGGGCCGGCCCTCGTGGAGGAGGGCGGCGATCTCGATCAGCAGGTTGGCGTTGCCGTTGATGGAGGCAGCCCCGGCCACCAGGCTCCCGGCGGGACTCCCCGGCACGCTGCCGTCCGCCGGCGCGTGGTTGAGGCGCATGACGGGTGACTGCTGTGCGAGGGCGGCGGCCTTGTGCTGGGCCCATTCCGCGTCGAACGACATGTGTCCCCTGAATAGTTGATAACTGGACATGGCCAGAATCAGCTGGTCATGTGCATGCTAATACGGGGATTTCCACGTCCGGAACCTTGTGGTGCCGTTATGGGCCGGAGACGCGACAGGTGCCCGTCCGGTTCCGCACGGGCCTCTCGGGCCGGAGCCGACCGGAGCCCGGGGATCCGCGACGCGGCGCGAGGGGAAGGAGGGGGGAGGCGGCCCCGGACCGGGCCGCGGAGGGCCGCGATCCGGCGTGCTTGGACGCGTAAGGATCCAAAAAACCGGGAGAAAGAACCAACCGACCCAACCCCACCCCGGCAGCCGGGGCGCGCATCGCTCGGTCGGGTGAATCGTGCCAACTGGGCTGGATTTCGCATGGGTTGGCGGGCATATGCTCGCCCCGACCACCGCAGACATGAGACGGCCCCCGACGGGACGGCGAATCCCGGCCGAGGGCCTGACCAACGAAGGAAGTCAACACCACTTCCCCATGGCTCTTGAGAACCCTAGCGCGCCCTCGCGCGCCTCGTCCCCCGTTCCCGCCGCGATCCCCCGATCCGGTGTCATCCACGTCAACGCGCGGCACGCGAGTCACTACACCGTGGTCGGCAACCACCTCCTGCAGCACAAGGAGTTGTCGGCGACGGCGATCGGGGTCGCGGCGTACATCCAGTCGCTGCCGCAGGGGGCGCCGATCGGCATCAAGGCGCTGACCGCACGGTTCCCGGAAGGCGAGATCCGGATCGGGTCCGCCCTGCGAGAGCTGGAGCGGCACGGATACCTGGAGCGGCGGCGCGAGCGGCTGGCGACCGGGCGGGTGGTGACCCGGACGTACTCGTACAACAAGCCGGGGAGCACCACGGCGGAACCGCCGTACCCGTCGCCTCCGACTCCGGCCCCGACTGCCCCGCCGGCGTCGCCGGCCGGGGAACCCGGCGCCGAGTCGGTGCCCGGGCCCGGGCCGGAAGCCGTACTCCCGCCCCCTCCCCGCCGCGTGCACCCCGGCGCCGTCGAACTGCTCGCCGGGCTGCGGCGCTACGACCCGCGGCTCCTGCTCTCCGAGCGGGACGTACGGCGGCTCGCGCCGGACGCATCGGCCTGGCTGGAGCGCGGGGTGACCCCCGAGGCGGTCGCGAGGGCCCTGTCGGCGGACCTCCCCGAGCGGATGCGCAGCCCCGCGTCGGTACTCGCGTACCGCCTCACCGCGCTGATCCCGCCGCAGCTGCCCCCGGCTCCGGCGGCCCCGGTGGTCCGGGACGGCAGACGGCCGGACCCGTTGCAGAACTGCGGCGGCTGCGAGCGCGCCTTCCGCGCCCCGCACCCCGGCCGCTGCCGGGACTGCCCGCCGGAGGAGGATGCGGCGGCGGCATGAGCGGGCCCGGCCGGGCCGGGCCCGGAGGCCTCAGGAACCGGCGGCGCGGACCGAGCCGGTGGTCGGGCCGGCGGGGTCGCCCATGAAGCAGGTGACCTCGCGGTCGCCGAGGACCCAGGTGGCGGCCTGCGGGTAGTAGTAGTAGACCTCCAGCTTCTCCGAGAGCTTCGGGTTGTCGCCCACGTAGGAGGAGAGGGCGGTGCCGCTGCACTTCTCCTCGGCGGACTTGATGACCTTGTCGTTGCCCGGGTACGCCCCGCTGTCCAGGTCGAAGACCGCGTAGGCCTCGCCCTTGTGCGGCTGGGTGCAGGGCACGATGGTCACCGAGCGGGCGGCCTGGGTGCCGTCCTCGTCGCCGTACTCGGTCAGGTCGTCCTTCGTGTTGAAGCAGTCGCCCTTGCGGATCTCGGTCACGCCGCTGGAGGCCGGACCGGTGACCTGGCCGGTGGTGGTGTCGCGCTTCTTCGGGGCGTCGTCGCCCAGCGATCCGGTGAGGCCGAGGGCCACGACGACGATCCAGAGCACGATGACCAGGCTGTGGATGACGATCGCCGCGACGGCGAGGCCCTTGCCCTTCTCACCGCGGGACTTGATCTGGGACAGGGCGACGATGCCGAGGATCAGCGGGACCAGCGGGATGCCGCAGACGAGCGCCATGACGAACGCGACGATGGCCAGCACGTTGGTCTTCTGCTGCTGCGGCGGGTACCAGCCCTGCGGCGCGCCGCCGTAAGGCGGCGGACCGGGCTGCCCCGGCTGCCCGTACGGTCCGGGCTGTCCGGGCTGCCCGTACGGACCGGGGGACGACGGGGGCTGCGGTGGTATGGACATGCGTGTGGAGCTCCTTGCTCAGAGGGTGGGACGCAACAACGGCCCGGCAGTCGCAACGCACCGACGCATGCCTGCCCGTGGTCTTTACGCCGCCCCTACGCTACCTCCCGCCGCCGACAGCCCACGGGCTGCCCGTCCCCGTGCCCCCGCCCTCCGGTCCGGCCCGCCGGGCGACGGCCCGCGCGCGGTGCCGGCCCGGGCGAACGGCTTCGGGCGGCGGCGCGGATCGAGAACGGCGGGGCCGGGACGTTCCGGCTGAACAGGGCGCCGTCGGACCGCACTTCGCCGGGCAGGCTCGCCGGCGCATCCATGCGGCCGGAGCCTGGACGCTCGGACATGGAACTGAGCGGGACGGCCATTTCGCGTCCGGGCGCCGCCGGATTCACTGGTCGCATGACGACGACGAGGAACGACACGGCGGCGAACGACACGGCGGCGAACGGCACGACGGCGAACGGCGCGACGACCGGGCCGATCCTGGTCCTGGGCAGCACCGGCCGGACGGGCAGCCGGGTGGCCGCGCAGCTGCGCCGGCGCGGACACGAGGTCCGGGGAGCCTCCCGGAAGGGGCCGGTCGCCTTCGACTGGACCGACGAGAACACCTGGGAGCGGACGCTGGAGGGGGTCGGCGCGGCCTATCTGGTCGACTCGCAGCTCCCCGACGCCGCCGAGTCGATGCGCTCCTTCGCCGAACTGGCCGCTGCCTCCGGCGTCGAGCGGCTGGTGCTGCTGTCCGCCCGCGACTGGGTGGTGCCGGAAGGCGCGGAGAAGCTCCCCTGCGAGCGCGCGGTCCGCGAGTCCGGCGCGCAGTGGACCATCCTCAAGCCGTCCTGGTTCTTCCAGAACTTCAGCGAGGACCCGTTCATCGCCGGTCAGGTCCAGGACGGCGAGGTCGTGATGTCGGCCGGGGCCGGCGTCGAGCCGTTCATCGACGCCGAGGACATCGCCGAGGTCGCCGTGGCCGCGCTCACCGAAGAGGGGCACGGCGGGCAGGCCTACGAGCTGTCCGGCCCGCGGCTGCTGAGCCTGGACGCCGTGGTCGGCGAGATCGCCCGGGCCACCGGCCGGGTCATCACCTACCGCCCGCTCCCGGCGGACGAGTTCGCCGCCCACGCGGTGGCGCAGGGCGTGCCGGAGGAGTTCGCCGGCCTGCTGAACATGCTCTACGGCTGGATCGCCGAGGGCCGCTTCGCCACCCTCGCCGACGGGGTGCAGCGGGTGCTCGGCCGGGAGCCCCGTGACTTCGAGGACTACGTGCGGACCACGGCCGCGTCCGGGGTGTGGGGCGGTTGCGGCGGCGGTGGCGGTGGCGTGGAGCGTCCGTGAAGAACGGCTCCGGGGGCTGGTCGGAGCGGGTTACCGCTACGTAAATTACCGGCGGTAACGCCCGTGCCGAGCCGAGGAGAGTCCGCCGTGGGAGCCGAGCTGAGGCCGGTCCGGGCCGTAGAACCGGTCGAACCCGTCAAGACCGTGATCGACGGAGTGGTCCGCGAGGTACGGGTGCCCGCGCTGGTGGGCCGCGTGGAGCGGGGAACCCTCGGGGACCTCCCCTTCGTCAACGCCCGGGAGGCCCCCGGGGAGGCGGTGTTCGCCCGCAAGGACCAGGACGGCGTCTGGCACGACATCCCGGCCGCGCAGTTCGCGGCCGAGGTGCTCGCCGTGGCCAAGGGCCTGATCGCCGAAGGGCTCCGCGAGGGCGACCGGCTCGCCATCATGGCCCGCACGACCTACGAGTGGACCCTGCTCGACTTCGCCGGCTGGGCCGCGGGCCTGATCACCGTACCGATCTACCCGACCTCCTCCGCCCTCCAGGCGCGCTGGATCATCCAGGACTCCGGGGCCGTGGCCTGCGCCGTCGAGGACACCGCGCAGGCCCGGCTCATCAGCGCCGAGCGCGCCAACCTGCCCTGGCTGACCCACCTGTGGGAATTCGACACCGGTGCGGTGGCCCGGCTGGTCAAGGCCGGGGAACGGATCCCGGACGCGGTGGTGCACAACCGGCGGGCCACCCTCACCCCGGACTCCGTCGCCACCCTCATCTACACCTCCGGCACCACCGGGCGGCCCAAGGGATGCGTGATCACCCACGCCAACTTCTTCGCCCAGGTGGACAACGCGGTGGAGCTGCTGCACCCCGTCTTCAAGTCCGTCAGCAAGGACCCCGCCTCCACCCTGCTGTTCCTGCCGCTCAGCCACGTCTTCGGGCGGATGGTGGCCGTCGGCTGCATGCGGGCCCGCGTCAAGCTCGGGCACGCGCCCAGCATCCGTACCGAGGACCTCCTCGCCGACCTCGCCGGTTTCCGGCCCACCTTCCTCCTGGCGATCCCCTACGTACTGGAGAAGGTCTACAACACCGCCCGGGCCACCGCCGAGAAGATGGGCCGGGCCTCCTCCTTCGACCGCGCCGCCCGCATCGCGCAGCGCTTCGCCGAGACCACCGAGGCAGGGCGCCCCGGGCCCGTGCTGCGCCTCGCCCGGTCCCTCTACGACCCGCTCGTCTACCGGCGCATCCGGGCCGCGCTCGGCGGCCGCGTCCGCTACGTCCTGAGCGGCGGATCACCCCTGGGGCGGCGGCTCGCCGCCTTCTACACCGGCGCCGGCATCGAGGTCTTCGAGGGCTACGGGCTGACGGAGACCACCGGTGCGAGCACCGTGACCCCGCCGCAGCGGCCCCGTCTCGGCACGGTCGGCTGGCCGCTGCCGGGCACGGCCGTACGGATCGCGGACGACGGGGAGGTGCTGCTGGGCGGCGGCCACGTCTTCGCCGGCTACTGGAACGCCGCGCACGCGGCCCCGTACGGCAGCTGGCTGGCCACCGGCGACATCGGCGAGCTCGACGCCGACGGGTACCTCACCATCACCGGCCGCAAGAAGGACCTGATCATCACCTCCGGCGGCAAGAACGTGGCCCCGGCGCCGCTGGAGGACTGGCTGCGGGCCCACCCGCTGGTCGGCCAGTGCATGGTGGTCGGCGACAACCGGCCGTACATCACCGCGCTGATCACCCTGGAACCCGACGGGCTGCAGCACTGGCGCCAGATGCACAAGAAGCAGAACGTGCCGATGCGCGAGCTGGTGCGGGACGAGGAACTGCGGGCGGACCTCCAGCGGGCGGTGGACGAGGCGAACCGGCTGGTCTCGCGGGCCGAGTCGATCCGCCGCTTCACCGTCCTGGCCGCCGATTTCACCGAGGCGCGCGGCCACCTGACCCCGTCGCTGAAACTCAGGCGGGGCGCGATCGCCCGGGACTACGCGGACCGGATCCAGGAGCTGTACCGGGGGCCGCGCGAAGCCTGAGCGGCGGGCACGGCGGGGCCGGTCTATGGTGGGCAGATGGGTCCGGGGGGCCGCCCGAGGAGGGCGCAGTGCACCGTTCCCGAGTCCGTACGGTCATAGCCGGCGGGACCGCTGCCGGTGCGATGCTCCTGGCCTCGCTGGGGGCCGCACCGCCGCCCACCCCGACCCCCAGCCCCAGCCCCAGCCCGGCGTCCGTGCCCGCAGGGGGCGACGACGACCCCCTGGCGCGGTTCCACGCCCAGCGCGTCCGCTGGGGCGCCTGCCCCGAGAAGCCCGTCCCCGCCGAGATGCGGTGCGCCGTCGTGGAGGTCCCGCTCGACTACGCGGCCCCGGGCAAGGGCACGGTCAAGGTGGCCCTGGGCCGGCTCCCGGCCACCGACCCGGACCGGCGGATCGGCTCGCTGCTGATCAACTTCGGCGGCCCCGGTGCCCCGGGCCTGGCCGGCCTCGCCGCCGATCCCAAGGCGTTCGCCGACCTCGGCGAACGCTACGACCTGATCGGCTTCGACCCCCGCGGCGTGGGCCACAGCGACCCCGTCTCCTGCGGCGGCGCCGGGGACAGCGCGGGAGACCCGGAGGCCGACACCGCGGCGGCGCTGGCCACCCTGCGGGAGGAGGTCAGGCGTTGCGAGATCAACTCCGGCCCGGTCCTCGCGCACATGGGAACCATGGACGTCGCCCGCGACATGGACGTGGTGCGCCGCCTCCTCGGGGACGAGAAGCTCAACTTCCTCGGGTTCTCCTACGGGAGCCGGCTCGGCGCGGTGTACGCCGCCCTGTTCCCCCGGGACACCGGCCGCATGGTCCTGGACGGCGTCGACACCCTCACCGAACCGCTGATGGAACAGGCGCTGGTATCGGCCCGCGGCCAGCAGCGGGCCCTGGACAACTTCCTGACCTGGTGCGCCCACCAGAGCGACTGCGTCTACGGGACGAACACCCGTACCGCGAAGGAGAAGGTGGCCGCCCTGGTGGAGCGGGCCGACACGAAGCCGCTGGTCGGCGACGACGGCACGGCGGTGGGCGGCCTGTTCATCGTCCTCGCGATCGGCCAGGCCCTGTACTCGCCGAAGACATGGCCCGCGCTCGCCAAGGCGCTGGCGCAGGCGGAGCGCGAGCACGACCCGGCCGGGATGCTGGCTCTGCTCGGCCTGGGCGCGCAGCCGACGGACCCTGCGGACCCGGCCGACCCACCCCAGGCCGCCGGATCCGACCCGGTGCCCGCCGACAACCTCGCCGCCGCCTTCGCCGCCGTGACCTGCGCCGACGACCCGGACCGGTCGATCGAGAAGGCCGGCCCGGCCGCGCTGGAGAAGGAGATCGAGGAACGGGCGGAGGAGTTCCTCAAGGTCTCGAAAGTGTTCGGCGTGCCACAACTGCTGTCCGTGCTGACCTGCTACGGACGGCCCGCCGGCACCGACTTCATCCGGAAGATCGACCACCCGGGAGCCCCGCCGATGCTCCTGATCGGCACCCGCGGCGACCCGGCGACACCGTACGAGTGGACGGAGGAAACGGCCGAGCGCCTGGGCTCGGCGGTGATCGTGGACCACAAGGGCGAGGGCCACACCGGCTACGCGACCTCGCGCTGCGTCCAGGAGTACGTGGACGACTTCCTCCTCCACGGCCGCCTCCCACCCGCAACCCGCTCCTGCCCCGCAGGAGAATGAACCGCCCCCGGCCCCGCTGGTCCCCCGTGACGCCTCTGCGATGCTGGAGCCCGATCGAGAGGGGCCGCAGCGATGTCCTGATGGACGAAGGGGTGCGTTGACCCTGAAGGAAAGCATCGCTCTCACCCTGCCCCTGCCGAGCAGCACCTTGTCCGACCTGGTGCGGTAGGTGCAAGGACTGAACCCACGCTGACTCGTGCCACGACGGTTTTCAAGAGGGTTATGCCCTGGCATGCACACGACTGGCTGACCTGCATGAACGGCTGCCACTGAGACTCCGAGAACCCTTGGCGGTCCATGCCTGGTCCACTGGGCCGGTGGCTCAAGTGCTCACTGACTTTCTACCGCTAGATCATCGCCCGGTATGTCGATCCATGCTCGCCGTCGACGAAGGTACTGAGGCTGGAGCGATTAGGCATCCTTGCTCGGGCTTGTGGTGGTGCGGCACTTCATTGCCTCTGCGCTTGGATGTGCTGGCTCGGCGCGGCTAACCTGGTTTGACGGCCTGCGGCCGTTCGCCCTCACTGCGATTGAGGGCGAACGGCCGCGGGTCTACTTCAGTGGCGGGGCCTGTCAGGTGGTGGCCTTGCCAATGCAGAACCACACGGTGCCTGCGCCGAGGCCGCCGGCGGCGGTGATGCAGGGAACACAGGCGGCCCCGGCTGTTCCTACGCAGGCGGCGGCGCACGCGGTACCGATCAGCGCGAGGGTCCAGGACGAGACACCCGCACTGGCCAGACAGTTGTTCAGCTTGCTCCAGCTGAAGCCGAAGGTCGAGAGCTGCGGCTGCTTGATGCTGAGGTCCTTGGGCAGGTCCTCCGCCTTGATGATCTTGTCGGCGGTCAGGCTGCCGTTGCGCCACACCTGCGCGTGTCCGGTCTTGTCGTCGTGGGTGAGCTGCATTTCCAGCGTCTCGACCAGCTTGCCGGAGGAGTTGTACACAGCGTTCAGGCTCGCGCCGACGACCTGGCCGCTGATGGGAACGGCCACCTGGGTGTTGCCGTTCTTGAACTTGTAGACGGTCGCGCCCTCCGTCACCAGGGACGAGCCGTCGTTCAGGTGGACGGTGATCTTTTTGCCGTCCACATCTGCGCCGACCCTCTCCACCCAGGTCTTGGCCTGCTCGCCCTCGATGACGGAAGCCTGGCTCTGAAGCGTCTGGATGTTCTTGGCCAGTGCGGCGGTCTCGGGAGATACAGAGCCCGAGGCGGACACCGAGCTGAACGCCGAGGGGGCGAACGCGTGGCTCTGCGCGGCTGTCGTGCCGACGAGGGCGAGGCCAGCCAGGGTGGCGGTGGCTATGCGGTAAGAGAGCTTCAAGGCGGCGTTTCCTTCTTGAGCACGGATAATGGAAAATTGCTCGCACGGATCATGGCCATCAGCGCTTGCGAAGAAGCACGAGGAAGACGAGCAAAGAACTCGCCGCAGCGGCCACCCAGGGAGTGGGACCGTCATCCCAAGTGACGACGGCTGCTGCAATGGTCAGGGCCGTGTTGAAGCCCGCAAGTCCCAGGACTACCCCGGTCGTTCGCCCGTCTTCCATCTGCGTCCCCTGCTGTGGTCGTTCACTCCTGCGATCAGAAGTGACCATATGAGCGCGATAAGCCCCTCTCAAGTGATCAACGGGTCATAGTAATGGTTTCCGGACAAGCTGAGGCGGCTTCGAGGCATGCGGACTGCTCGCTCACATCTCCGCCTTGCAGCTCGCAACAGACCTAAAAACAGGCGCAGTTGATTTGATGGCCTTGTTTCTGTGGGCTGCCGGTTCGCGGCGATCGACCGTCCGAGTGAGCTTCGGCGAGATGTCTTGATCGCGCGACAGTAGCCTGGCCTTCACGGAGGGCCCGTTCGGCTCCACTGTGCAGCTGAACTTTCCTTGTGCGGTGCGCCGTCCGGTGCGGATTGCCGCGACAGTCCGGGCTTCAATTTTTTTCAGACTGGTGGAGCCATGGAGCGCTTATGTTGTTTGCATGGCTGACTTCTGGATCGTGATCACGACTGTGAACACCCACGGCGGCGCGCAGAAACTTTCACTGTCGGCAGTGGGGGCGAGCCTGGCTGCCTCTGGGCAGGTGACCGGACCTATCGAGACGACGTACCGACACCTCGGATAGGTCTGCGCGTCATGATCGCGATCTCGTCCAGGTCCACCCAGTACGCCCAGTCCGGGCCTGGCTCGTCGCTGTGTTCGTGGATGGCATCTTCGGCAACGCCCAGGGCGTAGTCCGCCTCCCGGCCGTTCCCCACGGTCGCGTGCTGCCACGCCAGCCGGTCCGCCAGCAGTGCCCGCACCACGGGCGCTGTCCCGGAGCCGAGTGCCTCGTATGCGGCGGTGGCGAACTTGATCCCGGAGCCACCACCCACAGTCCACTCCAGGTAGGCCAGGAACGCGCGCGAGTTGCCCTCCAGGGCGGTGTCCTCTGCGGCCCGCGATGCGGCCAAGGCCGTCATGTAGTGCCCGCGGGCGCCCTCGTAGTTTCCGGCGTCGTACGCCGCCCAGCCCGCCAGCTGCGCCTGTTCCGCGATGATTCCGCGCAGTCCCCGGCCTGTCGCCTCGCTGTAGACCCCTTCGTCCGCCAGTCGGGTCGTGTCCTCCAACTCCCGGACGTACATCTGGTAGGTGTCTCCGCCACCCACGAAGTCGTCCAGGCGGCGGAGCCGGGCGGTGCGGTGGCTCAACTGCTTCGGGACGTCGGCCCCGATCCTTCTCCCCGACGAAAGCAGCGAAGAGGGCTGTATGACGGCGATCCCGGCGCCGGCCGAAGCCGTCATGAATCCGCGGCGGTCGAACACGTCGTTCTCCTGGTCGGTCTCGTCCTTCTTCTCCTGACGTCGCAGACGCCGGGCGAGAGTGACGGCCCGCCGCAATTCCGTCTCCGGCAGGCCGAACTCCGCAGACAGCAGCGCCCTCGAAGCCGGGTCCGGGAGACGCTCGTGGGTCTCCCACCGCGACACCGCACCCTGCTCCAGCGGGTACCCCCGCCGCGTGGAGAGATCAGCCGCCAGTTCCTCCTGCGTGCGCCCGCCGGCCATCCGCAGGCGCCGCAACAGCGGCCCGATCGGTTCCACGCCGTCGTCCTCGTTCGTGGTCATCATCGCCACCCCTGGCCATCCACAGAGCCCGGATCCCAGCCTGGCCATAAAACCTGGTCATGTCCCCGGAATGCCCATGTCTTCTGGCCCATCCGTCCAAACGCTGACGGCAGTTGACTGGTCACAGCCGCCCGGAGAGGCGGCCTCCCCCTCGCAGCGGGTCGTCGGGCCGTCCGCAACGTCACACCTACGGCCCGCTGCGGCCCCGGAGTGCAGTGCCCGACCGAGACCGAGGAGAGGCGCAGTGTCTACCAAGAGCCGTAATCGTCAGCGTCAGACCGTGCCAGGCTGGGTCAGCGAGGGCACCCGCATCCGCGACCCGCTGAAC
This sequence comes from Streptomyces sp. NC-S4, assembly GCF_054353315.1. Classification (NCBI taxonomy): domain Bacteria; kingdom Bacillati; phylum Actinomycetota; class Actinomycetes; order Kitasatosporales; family Streptomycetaceae; genus Streptomyces; species Streptomyces sp. NC-S4. The sequence goes on from NZ_CM135937.1 coordinate 5,018,845, forward strand.
GGCCGCACCGGCATCGTCCAGTTCATCGGCGAATTCGAGGACCTCAAATCCCGCGTCGTCATGCAGAACGCCGTCTTCGCCCGGCCGGAGGGCGGTGGGGTGGAGTGGGTGGTCGAGGGCCCCTCCAGCCCGGAACGCGGCTGACTGCACGCGCCCCGGGGGGCTGGCCGTTAACAGCTCGCCGGCCTCCTGTACGCCGTCGCCGTCAGCGTCCTGATGGTCGCCCTGGCCATCGCTGGTGATCCCGGCCGCTGACCTCCGACCGGCCTCCGGCACAATTCATCGTGGGGCTCGATCTCCTCGACACCACAGTCGTCCTGCGCAATGCCTGGCAGGCGGGCGAGACCTGGGGCATGAGCCCGTTCGGGGGTGGCAACCGAAGGGTGTGGGAAGACTTCGACCCTCGCCCGTTCCTTCGACCGCCCCACGATGGCTTGTCCCGCGTGTAGGCAGCATTCCGTACGGCGTTCCACCTGCCGAGTGCTGCCGCGGTGACCGTCGGCACCGACGACCCCGGTCACCTGGCCCAGCTCGTCACGGCCCTGGGCGCGGAGGTGAACCCCACCGCCGTCAGTCAGTACCTGCGCGCCCTCCATGGACACCGTCAGAGCTGAAGCTCGGCCACCATGCGCTCGCCCTCCTTCCGGGCCGGGGCCAGCAGCGGATCCTCCTCGTACGCGTGAGGTCCGACGACCTTCGACAGGAAGAACAGCGACATCAGCTTGCCGTCCCGGCACTCCAAGTCCGCACGTCGCTCCTGACGGACGCGGTCCGCGAGCGCCGGGACGGCCAGCGCGTTACCCCACAGGGTGGCGGCGTCCAGGCCTCGGGGTGCCATGCCCCAGTCCTCCCAGTCGATGATGGAGAACTCCGGCCCCATCACGTTGGCCCAGGTGAGATCGGCATGAGCCGGAAGCCACCGCTCGATCCGCGTATCAGTGATGCCGGGAAAGACCTCGCAGAGTGTCTGCGTCACCTGCTCCTGGGTGATCGTCACCGTATCCGGCGTCGCGATTCGCGGCGTCTGCTGTCCAGCGAGGGCGTCCAAAGAGGAGTTCAGGGCCGACCACCAGGCATCCGGCAGGCCCGGGTCTTCGAGGGCCAAGGCGCCCTTGGCGACAGACGGCGACGCAAGCAACTGCAGCTCATCCGCCCGCCACATCACCGGTTCCCCCGGCTCGCGCCACGCCACGCCCTGGTACCACTCGGGCATCGCGACCCCTTGCAGAACGGCAGCGACCTCGGTCCCGTTCCAGCCCTGCGGGCCGATCCGCTCGAACCCCCGCCGCTCGATACGCACCCACGTCCCTCGGTCTGTACGGCTGCCCACCGAACGGCGCTTGCGTACCAGCGCTTCTCGGTCCAACTGAACGTGCAGGGCCCCCTCCACACGCTCCAGCACGTCGTCGAGCGGCTGGCGGCGCAGGTCCACTCGGGCAGCGACAGGCGGGGAAACAGCCATCATGACCTCCTCGGCGAACGGATGACCGTAGCAGCAGCGGCCTCCCCAACACGACCCGCCTGTCAACGTCCAGCGGAGCAACTCCTCCCCTTTCTTGAGGTGTTGCCGAGCCGCTCGACGTCACGCACGCAGGGCCCGTCGCCCCCGCCCTCCGGAGGTCCCGCGTCGGGGGGCGTCGGCCTGGGTATGCGCCAGGCGGGGGACCGAGGGGGCGGGCGTGGGGCGACGGGGTGTGCGGGTGTTGGGGCGGGGGGCCGCCGGGGTCGGGGTCGTGGTGACCCTGGCCCTCGCCGGGTGGTTGACGTGGCTGCTGCCCGGGCCGCAGATGGCCGCCGTGCTCGGGTTCGGGCCCGTCGACGGGGTCTTCTCCGTCCAGGAGTGCTACGAGGCGAGCGACGCAGAGGGCTATGCGACGGGCACCGACTGCACCGGCCGGTACACCCCCCGGGGGTCGGCCGGGCCGCCCCGCGACATCGTCCTGGACACGGCCGCCGACGACTACCGGCCCGGTACGCGGGTGGAGGTCCGGACGGCGCGGGGACGGGCGTACGAACTGTCGGGCGGCGCCGTGTTCCGCTTCGGCACCGTCATCGGCCTGCTGCTCGTGCCGTTCCTGGTCCTGGCGGCCTGGCTGTTCGCCTGCGCCCGCCGGGGCCGGGTGGCCGACGGCGAGGGCTACGTGTTCGTGGCCCTCGCCGGCCTGGTCGTCGCCATCGTGCCGGCCGCCGTCGCCGGGATCCTGGTCGAGATCGGCATGCTGGTCTTCTGACCAGGCCGTCTCTTTCGGCTCAGGCGGCCGGGCGGTAGGTGCACACGTGGACGCCGGCCGGGCTGATCGCCGTGGAGACCAGTTCGAGCGTGCGCAGTCCGCCGTCGGCGGGGAAGATCGACTTGCCGCCGCCGAGCAGCACCGGCATGACCATCAGCCGCAGTTCGTCGACCAGGCCCTCGGCCAGCAGGGTGCGTACGAGGGTGGGGCTGCCCATGACCACCACGTCGCCGCCCTCGGCCTCGCGCAGCTCCCGGATCCGGTCGACTGCCTTGTCTCCGGCGATGAGCGTGGTGTTGTCCCACGCCAGATCTGCCTCGCCCAGGCTCTGGGACACCACGTACTTCGGGAGGGAGTTCATCCGGTCGGCGAACGGGTCGCCCGCCCGCTCCGGCCAGGCCGCGGCCATCGTCTGCCACGTGCGGCGTCCGAACAGCAGGGCCTCGGCGTTCTCCACCGCCTCGGTGAAGGAGCCGCCGACCACCTCCGGGTCGAAGAACGGGTGCGACCAGCCGCCGTGGGCGAAGCCGCCGTCGTTGTCCTCGCCCTGGCCGCCCGGGGCCTGTACGACGCCGTCCAGGCTGATGAACTCGGTGATGACGATGCGCATGGGTGGTTCCTCCGTCTCGGTCCCGCTGTTTGTACAAGGGAGACCGCCGCGCTCGCCGGAATTCATCGCACCCGGCCGGGCCTTGTCGAGTGAGCTGGATCACACCTTCGATGACAGGTGGTAGAAATGGTCTGTCATCGGGGTGATTCGGGCGAGGGTTCGGGGCGGCTGTCCATTCGGTCGTGAGAGCCGGGTGAAGCCGAGACGAATGGTGCGTCACATCTCCCGGAGCAACGGCGAGTCGGGGGCAAATACCTGATAGACAGTGGATATTCACGGCTCGACCAGCCATGTACGTCTTGACGGCTCCTTGGGGGGATCGCCGCACTGTGAAGCCGCTTCACCGCCACCTCGTCAATACCTCGCGCAAGGTCCTGTGCACGGCCGCGCTCGCGGCCAGCCTGACCACCGCCGCGGTCGTGACCAGTCCGTCGACCGCCGACGCGGGAGAGTCCGAGCCCACTCCGGACAGTCCGCAGGCCGCCGACCGCGGTGACGCCCGGCTGGATCTGCCCGACATCATCGCCGACCCGCCGCCCTCCGGGGTGGCCGCTCCGGAAGGGGCCAGCGGGATACCCGCTACCGCCCTCGACGCCTACCACCGTGCCGAGCTGTCGGTGGCCGCCGCGCTCCCCGGCTGCAAGCTGCCCTGGCAGCTGCTCGCGGGCATCGGCCGCGTGGAGTCCGTCCACGCCTCGGGCTACGGCCTCAAGGCGGACGGCTACACCGAGAAGCCCATCCGCGGCCCCCGCCTCGACGGCAACGGCTTCGCCGAGATCCGGGACACGGACAAGGGCGAGTGGGACGCGGACGCGGTGTACGACCGGGCCGTCGGCCCGATGCAGTTCATCCCGTCCACCTGGCGCACCTGGGGCGCCGACGGCAACGGCGACTCCAAGCGGGACCCGAACAACATCTACGACGCGGCACTGGGCGCGGGTCTCTACCTGTGCGCGGGCGACCGCGACCTGTCCGACGCGGCCAAGCTCGACCAGGCGATCCTCAGCTACAACAACTCCCGCGAGTACGTGAACACCGTGCTCGGCTACATGCGCCAGTACCAGGCCGGTGGCGCGGACGCGGTGGCGAACCCGCCCGTCGGGGACTACCCGACGCAGCCGCCGGGCAGCACCCTGCCCACCCCGCGCGTGCCGGTCACGCCGTCGAACCCGGTCACGCCGTCGACCCCGGTGACGCCGACGCCCAAGCCCACCCCGACGCCGACCCCCACCCCCAAGCCCACACCGACGCCGACGCCGGAGCAGCCGAAGCCGGCCACCCCGCGCCTGGCGGAGCTGGCGCTCCTGGGTGGTCCCGGCCTCACGGCCGAGGCCGGTGCGGCCTTCGCGGAGGTCCCGAAGGTCAAGGTGCTCCTCAGCGACGGCAAGCCCGCCGTCAACCAGGAGGTCGTCTTCGCGGTCGAGGGGGACACCACCGGCGGCACCCGCTTCGGTACGGCGGACTCCCTGGTGGTCAAGGCGGGCGCCGACGGCATCGCCGCCGCGCCCGGACTCAAGGCGGGTCCCAAGGCCGGCACCTTCACCCTGCGGGCCTCGGCCTACGACAAGCAGGGCGGGTTCACCGTGCAGTTCGAGGGCAAGGTCACGGTGACGGTGACGGTCGCCGACAAGCTGGCCCGTGCGGGTGACGCGAAGCCGCTGGAGGCCCTCGCGGGCCAGAGCTTCACCGGCGTGGAGGTCTTCGCCACCGCCGCCGGCAAGCCCGTCGCGGGCACGGAGGCCGTCGCCGAGGTGGTCGTGAAGGACGCCGACGGCAAGTGGGTCCCGGTGGACCCGGAGGCCGCGAAGGGCCCGTTCTTCAAGGACGAGGCCGGGAAGCCGGTCTTCGGCCGGCTGCTGGCCAAGGCGGGCGCCGACGGCATGATCGTCCTGCCGGAGCTGTTCACCACGGACGTGGCCCCGGGCCCCTACTTCGTGCGCCTGACCACCAAGGAGAAGGTGACCCTGGTCCTGGAGCTCAAGGTCACGGCTCCGGCCACGACGCCGACCACGCCCACGACGCCCACGACGCCGACCACGACCCCGGCTCCGGCCCAGTCTCCCGCGAAGGAGCCGGCCGCCCGCCCCTGAGGCCGGTAGGTACGCCAGTGGCCCCCAGCACCGTTCCACGGTGCTGGGGGCCACTGCGTTGCTCCCCCTGCCCCACGCCGGCGGGCGAGGGGCAGGGGGAAAGGCAGGAGCCCTGCCGGATCTGCTCGCGCAGAGGGGACAGGGCTCCTTGGGTACTGCTTTTCCAACCCGCGAGAGTTGGCCCAGGCGACTAGGCCGGGGTGACGTTCTCCGCCTGCGGGCCCTTCGGACCCTGCGTGACGTCGAAGTTCACCGTCTGGTTCTCCTCGAGGGAGCGGAAGCCAGAGGCGTTGATCGCGGAGTAGTGGACGAAGACATCCGGGCCGCCGCCGTCCTGGGCGATGAAGCCGAAGCCCTTTTCAGCGTTGAACCACTTCACGGTTCCGGTAGCCATGAGCCCTCCTATGGGCCAAAGGGTCGCCCTGCTCCAGAACCTGCTAAGAAGTCTGAAAACTACAAAAGCCTGCGGGTCACATTCTCCGCAGGCCTCGTACTGCAAGGGAAACCAAACTGCAACTTGCGTCGAGCCTAGCACGCACCCTGCGGCCGAGACCAGAGGGAAAGATCACGTCACCCGGACGTTTGAGACCCGCCGCAAGGCTGACGCAGACCCGGCCGCTAGTCTCGCGATGTGGACGTCTATCGCAGCCGGCCCCGCGTCGGCCACATTCAGTTCCTGAACTGCCTGCCCCTCTACTGGGGGCTGGCCAGAACCGGCACTCTGCTGGACCTGGAGCTGACCAAGGACTCCCCCGAGAAACTCAGTGAGCGCCTCGTCCAGGGGGACCTGGACATCGCCCCGATCACCCTCGTGGAGTTCCTCCGCAACGCCGACCAGCTCGTCGCCTTCCCCGACATCGCGGTCGGCTGCGACGGTCCGGTGATGTCCTGCGTGATCGTCTCGCAGGTCCCCCTGGAGCAGCTCGACGGAGCCCGCGTCGCACTCGGCTCCACCTCCCGTACGTCCGTACGCCTCGCCCAGCTGCTGCTTTCCGAGCAGTACGGCGTACGGCCCGACTACTACACCTGCCCGCCCGACCTGAGCGTGATGATGCAGGAAGCGGACGCGGCCGTACTGATCGGGGACGCCGCGCTGCGGGCCTCCCTGCACGACGCGCCCCGGCTCGGGCTGACCGTGCACGACCTGGGGCACATGTGGAAGGAGTGGACCGGGCTGCCGTTCGTCTTCGCCGTCTGGGCCGCCCGCAAGGATTACCTCGCCCGCGAGCCCGCCGTCGTGCGGGAGGTCCACGAGGCCTTCCTCTCCTCCCGGGACGTCTCCCTGGAAGAGGTCACCAAGGTGGCCGAACAGGCGGCCCGTTGGGAGGCCTTCGACGCGGAGCTGCTGGAGCGTTACTTCACGACGCTCGACTTCCGCTTCGGCCCCGAGCAGCTGGCGGGCGTACGTGAATTCGCACGCCGTACGGGATCGACGACCGGGTATCCCGCGGATGTCGACGTGGAGCTGCTGAGCACGGTGGTCCAGGAGTGCTGACCGGGTTTACCCGGCTGTAGTCCAAAGGGTGGACAGCGACGGATGTGAGGTTTACCGGGAATTCCCGCCCTTTTAGCATTTCTCGCCCCGGGAGGGAAATGCAAAAGGGTGACCTCGCTGCGTCCCCGTCCCGCTCCGGCACCGCCTAGGCTGCTGCTCGGCCGGGCGGCACAAGACGCCCGGGATCACGGGGAATTGGGGGACGCGATGCAGCCGCTCGAAGCCGGTGAGCCACGGACCATCGGCGCCTACCGGCTGCTCGGCCGGCTCGGCGCGGGCGGCATGGGCCGGGTCTACCTGGGGCGCAGCGCGGGCGGCCGGACGGTCGCCGTCAAGATCGTGCACCCGCACTTCGCCACCGACGAGGAGTTCCGGGCCCGGTTCCGCCGTGAGGTGGAGGCGGCCCGCCGGGTGGGCGGCGAGTGGACCGCGCCGGTGCTGGACGCGGACCCCGAGGCCCCGGTGCCGTGGGTGGCCACCGGATACGTGGCAGGGCCCTCCCTGGACCGTGCGCTGGCCGCGCACGGCCCGCTGCCGGAGGCATCGGTACGGGCCATAGGCGCGGGTCTGGCGCGCGCCCTGGTGGCCGTGCACGGCCTGGGCCTCGTCCACCGGGACGTGAAGCCGTCGAACGTGATGCTCACCCTCGACGGGCCGCGGCTGATCGACTTCGGCATCGCGCGGGCCACGGACGGCACCGCCTCGCTGACCTCCACCGGTGTCTCCGTCGGCTCGCCCGGCTACATGTCGCCCGAGCAGATCCTGGGCAAGGGGATCACCGGGGCGGCCGACGTGTTCTCGCTCGGGGCGGTCATGGCCTTCGCGGCGACCGGGCGGCCGCCCTTCAGCGGGGACAACTCGGCCACCCTCCTGTACAAGGTGGTCCACGAGCCGCCCGAGCTGGGCGCGCTCCCGGCCGGGGAGCTGCGCGACCTGATCGAGTCCTGCCTGGCCAAGACGGCGACCGACCGGCCGGCCCCCGAGGTGGTCGTGGCGGCCCTCGGCGGGGCCCTGGGCGCGCCCGGCTGGCTGCCCGGGCCGCTGGTCGAGGAGGCCAGCCGGGCCGCCGTGGCCCTGCTGGACCTGGACGCCGATTCCCCGGAGGGCGGTGCGGGAGGGGGCAGGGCCCCGGCCGGAGCCGGAGCCGGAGCCGGGGCCGCGGCGGAGGCCGTGTCGGGCCCGGTCCCCTTCACCGCCGGGTCCTACGCCCCCGCCGGTGCGGGCTTCGGGGCCCCGGACCCCTCCTACGGCGGCGTCGCCGGCCCTTACGCCCCGCCCGGCGGTTCCGGCCCGTACGGGAGCGCGCCCACCGTCGGCTCCGGCCCGGCGGCGAGCCCGTACGCCTCGCCGACCGAGACCGCCGCCGGCAGCGGGCTGCCCGGGCAGCGGACCCCCTCCGACGGGCGGCAGGTCACCGTCAGCGCCGCGGGGCGCCGGTTCAGCTGCACCGTCGTACTGGCCGCGGCGGCCGTCCTGGCGGTGCTGTCCGGCGGGATCTACTTCCTGGACCTGCTGCCGGGCCAGGGCGGCAAGGAGCGGGACCTGGCCGATGCCGGAGCGCACCCCTCCGTCTCGGCGTCCGCGCCGGCCCCGGCGGCCACGCCCTCCTCGGTCCCGACCGGGAGCGGGAGCGCCGCCCCCAAGGGGACCCGTACCGACGTCCCCAAGGAGCTCATCGGCACGTGGAAGGGCACCGTCACCACCGCCCACACGCGCCTGTCCACCGAGTTCGAGATCACCGTCAAGGCGGGCAAGGTCGGTGACGTCGTCGGCCGCGACAAGTCGGTCATCCCCGTCCTCGGCACGGACTGCAGCGGCGACTGGAGGCTCGCCGCGGCGACCGACCGCTCCCTGGTCCTGGACACCTCCGCCGGACCCAACCCGGCGCCCGGCATGTGCTCCAACGGCTCCGCCGACGAGCGGTTCACCCTCAACGACAACGGGACGCTCCACTACAAGTCGGGCGACGGCGCGGCCGGAAACCCCGAGGGCGACCTCACGCGCAGCCCCTGAAATCCGTCGCCGGACCCTGGCGTAGGCTGGCTCGGTCCGGACCTTGACACAGACACACCGCCGAAAGGTGACTCACCGGTGACCGACCAGGCCGTTCTCCAGTCTGTCCTCGACCGCGCCGCCGCGGGGGGCCGGATCACCAAGGAAGAGGCGCTCGACCTCTACCGCCACGCACCGCTGCACGCGCTGGGCCAGGCGGCCGACGCCGTGCGCCGCCGCCGCTACGCCGGCAGCGAGCACATCGCGACGTACATCATCGAGCGCAACATCAACTACACCAACGTGTGCGTCACGGCGTGCAAGTTCTGCGCCTTCTACGCGGCCCCCAAGGACGCAAAGAAGGGCTGGTCCCGCGACCTCGACGACATCCTGCGCCGCTGCGCGGAGACCGTCGAGCTCGGCGGCACCCAGATCATGTTCCAGGGCGGGCACCACCCGGACTACGGCGTCGAGTACTACGAGCACCACTTCTCGGCCATCAAGAAGGACTTCCCGCAGCTGGTCATCCACTCCCTCGGCGCGTCCGAGGTCGAGCACATGGCCCGCATCTCGGGCGTCTCGGCGGAGGAGGCCATCCGGCGCATCCACGCGGCCGGCCTCGACTCCTTCGCGGGCGCCGGCGCCGAGCTGCTGCCGGAGCGGCCGCGCACGGCGATCGCGCCGCTCAAGGAGTCCGGCGAGCGCTGGCTGGAGATCATGGAGATCGCCCACAAGCTGGGCGTGGAGTCCACCTCCACCATGCTGATGGGCACCGGCGAGACCAACGCCGAGCGCATCGAGCACATCGCGATGATCCGCGACACGCAGGACCGTACGGGCGGCTTCCGCGCCTTCATCCCGTACACCTACCAGCCCGAGAACAACCGCCTCAAGGGCCGCACCCAGGCGACGATCTTCGAGTACCTGCGCATGATCGCGATCGCGCGCCTCTTCCTCGACAACATCGCCCACATCCAGGGCTCCTGGCTGACCGTCGGCAAGGAAGCGGGCCAGCTCTCGCTGCACTACGGCGCCGACGACCTCGGGTCGATCATGCTGGAGGAGAACGTCGTCTCCTCGGCCGGTGCCAAGCACCGCTCCAACCGCCAAGAGATCATCGACCTGATCCGCAAGGCGGGCCGCACCCCGGCGCAGCGCGCGACGACCTACGAGCACCTGCTCGTGCACGACGACCCGGCGAACGACCCGGTCGACGAGCGCGTGGTCTCGCACATCTCCTCCACCGCCATCGAGGGCGGCACGGCGCACCCCGAGCTGAAGCTCATCTCCACGAACTGACGACGCCCGCCGACCGATGCTGACGCTGCACACCGCCGAACTCCTGGTCCCCGGGCCCGGATCCGCGCCGCTGCCGGGCGGTGCGGTCCTCGTCGACGGCGACCGGATAGCCCGCGTGGGGCCGTACGAGGAGGTCGCCGCGGCGCACCCGCACGCCCGGACCCGCCGCTGGCCCGGGGTGATCACCCCGGGGCTGGTGGTGCGCGGCGCGGACGAGCTGCTGGAGCGCACGTACTACCCGGACGACCCGTACGAGGTCACCGAGCTCGGCGCCGACCCGATCCGGGGGGCGGCCGCGCTGGAGGCGCTGAGGATGACCGAGCCGCGGTGGGGCCACAGCGCCCGGCGCGGTACGCAGCGGCTGCTGGCCCGCGGGGTGGTGGCGGTCTGCGGCCGCTTCACGATCCCCGCGGTGCGCACGGCGGTGTCCCGGTCCGGGCTCACGATCCTGCCGCCCGCCGCCTACGAGGGGCTGCCCGCACTGGATCCCTTCGCCGGGCGGGGCGCCGCGGCGGAGGCCTTCCACGGGATCCTGGAGGCGGGGGTTCCGGCGCGCTTCGCGGTCTTCGCGGCGGCGGACGAGGCCGAGCTGCTGGAGCGGGGTGCGACCACGTGCGTGGCCACGGTCATCGGCGGGCGGTTGCTCCACCGTCGTCGCTGAGCCCGTTCTCCCCGTCGCCGGCGGGCCCTTTCTCCGCGTCGCCGGTGGCGTCCTCGGCGCGCCGGGTGTCCTCCCGGGCGAGGGCGGCCAGCAAACAGGCCTGCAGGCGGCTGATGCCGCCCAGCTTGGCCCGTATGTTCACCACGTGGAACTTGACCGTGCTGACGGAGAGTTGGAGCTCGTCGGCGAGTTCCCGGTTGGAGGCGCCGGTGGCCAGGCACAGGAACACCGCCGATTCCTGCTCGGTCAGCTGGGCGTCGACGGGCCGGCACCCGTCCGGCGCGGAGCCGTCCGGCACGGCGGCGCCCGGCACGTCCTCGCGCGGCGCCTGTTCCTCCGCGCCCGGCTCCTCGTACGAGGGGAACCACGCCGGGACGCTGAAGCTGACGACGCGCACGTTTTCTCCTAGCCCCCGGCGCCCGTCCTGTGGCCGCCTCTCGCCCTAGAGGACGGACGGACCGGACAGGTAGGTTCCATTCGCGTCGTACGGCCAGGCGTTGGACTTGCAGCCGAGGAGCCCCTTGATCTGCTGCATCATCGCGGGAGCGGGCTTCCCGGGGGCGGGGCAGGTCTCGTGCCCGCGGCCGAGCTCGTGGCCGACCTCGTGGTTGACGATCAGCGCCCGGTACTCCTCGGGCGTGCCGTCGAACTGCGGCGAACCCTCCTGCCAGCGCTTGAGGTTGACCACCACGGTGTGCCCCGTGCTGCAGTTGGTCTCGCCGATCAGCTCGGGCGTGACCACGTCGCACAGGCGGTCGGTGGTCTTGGGCGTGGCGATCTTGATGCTGAAATCGACCGGCTGGCCGGCCCCGACGAGCTGGAAGCCGTACTTCGGGTCCTGGGTCCAGCCGCGCGGGTCCCCGAGGATCGCCTCGACCGAGCGGGCGGCCGACTCCGGGTCGACCCCGCTGCCCTCCTCGACCTCGATCCGCCAGCGGCGCGCGGGCCCCTTGCCCTGTGCTTTGCCCGCGGTGGTGGAGGACTTGAAGGTGCCGCCCGGCTGGGCCGGTGTGGTGGCGCCGGACGGCGACGGCGTGGGCGAGCCGGGAAGGGACGCCTTGGGCGAGGTGGACGGCTGGGCGGAAGGGGACTCCTGGCCGCCCTGCGGGAGTGCGTTCGCGGAACCGTCGGCGGACTCCCCGGCCGTCGGGTCCGGCTTGGCCGCGGCCCGGCCGGCTGAGGCCTTCGCGTCGTCGTCCTGGGGCAGCAGCGTGTACGCGGTCGCCGAGACCACGGCCAGTGCCGCCGAGCCGAGGAGGATGGTGCGCCGCAGCCGCTTGCGCCGCTCGGCCCGGCGCTGGGCGCGCGGGCTGGTGCGGCGGGAGCGACCGGTGGAATGGCCTGGCGGCATCGTGAAGCTTCCTGTTCGCAGCGGCCACTGCCGGACCGGCCACGATTCGGTCACCGATCCGGTGGGTGACTTTCACCGGGCCGCACCATGTCAGTCAACGTGTCGGGCGGGGCGCGGCGTAACTGTCCTTCGGAACAGTTTCCGCCATCCTTCCGGTGGGAAGGGGGGCCGGGGGTGGCGGAGCCCGCGCGGTCGGTGGGGGGCGGGGCCTGAGAGGATGGGGCTCATCCGCCGATCCGCATCGCACACCGAGGGGCGAACGCCAGTGACAAGGGCTTCCCTGGACAAGCAGCCGCACGAAGTCGCCTCCATGTTCGACGGCATCGCGGCGAAATACGACCTCACCAACGACGTCATCTCGCTGGGCCAGGCCCGGCTGTGGCGCAAGGCTGTCGCCAAGGCGGTCGGTGCGCGCCCCGGGCACGTCGTCCTCGACCTGGCCGCCGGAACCGCCACCTCCTCGCTGCCCTTCGCCGCCACCGGCGCGTACGTCGTCCCCTGCGACTTCTCCCTGGGCATGCTCATGGAGGGCAAGAAGAAGCACTCCTGGCTGCCGCTGACCGCCGGTGACGCGACGAAGCTGCCGTTCAAGGACGACGCCTTCGACACCGTCACGATCTCCTTCGGGCTGCGCAACGTCCAGGACACCGACGCCGCCCTGCGCGAGCTGTACCGGGTGACGAAGCCCGGCGGGCAGGTCGTCATCTGCGAGTTCTCGCAGCCCACCTGGGCGCCGCTGCGAACGGTCTACACGGAGTACCTGATGCGGGCGCTGCCGCCGGTGGCCCGCACGGTGGTCTCCGACCCCGACCCGTACGTGTACCTCGCCGAGTCCATCCGCGAATGGCCCGACCAGCCGGCGCTGGCCGCCCTGCTGCAGAAGGCCGGCTGGTCCAAGGTCGCCTGGCGCAATCTCAGCGGCGGCATCGTCGCGCTGCACAGAGGCATCAAGGACTGACTGCGGTGCCTGACGTCGCGCCCACGGACTACGGGCCCCTGCTGGAGCGGATCGCCGCCGACATCGCCCCGCTGATCGGCAGCGGCACCCCGGCCGAGTACATTCCGGCGCTGGCCTGCGTGGACCGGCGGCAGTTCGGGATGGCCATCGCCGACCTCGACGGCAACGTCTTCGGGGTGGGCGACTGGCGGGTCCCCTTCTCCGCCCAGTCCATCACCAAGGTCTTCGCACTCGCCCTGGCGCTGGCGGAGGGCGGCGACAGCCTGTGGGAGCGGGTCGGCCGGGAGCCCTCGGGCAACCCGTTCAACTCGCTCGTCCAGCTGGAGTACGAAAACGGCATTCCGCGCAATCCCTTCATCAACGCGGGCGCCCTCGTCGTCACCGACCGGCTCCAGACCCTGACGGGCGACGCGAGCAGCGAACTGCTGGAGTTCCTGCGGCAGGAGAGCCAGAACCCGGACATAGGGTTCGACGCCGAGGTCGCGGCCTCCGAGCAGGAGCACGGCGACCGCAACGCGGCCGTCGCCCACTTCATGGCCTCGTACGGGAACATCGACAACCCGGTGCCCGCGCTGCTGGAGCACTACTTCTGGCAGTGCTCCATCGAGATGAGCTGCGCCGACCTGGCCCGTGCCGGACGATTCCTGGCCCGGCACGGGCTCCGCGCGGACGGCACGCGGCTGCTGACGCGCAGCGAGGCCAAGCAGATCAACGCGGTGATGCTGACCTGCGGGACGTACGACGCGGCGGGCGAGTTCGCCTACCGCGTCGGGCTGCCCGGCAAGAGCGGGGTGGGCGGCGGCATCGTCGCGGTCGTCCCGGGCCAGTGCACCCTCGCGGTGTGGAGCCCGGGCCTGGACGCCCGGGGCAACTCGGTGGCGGGCGTGGCCGCCCTCGACCGGTTCACCACGCTGACCGGGCTCTCGGTCTTCTAGGAGCAGGAGCCGTCGCCCGGAGCGCATTCCATGGCGAACCGGAAGAAAAGGGCGACGAGGAGACAGAAGCCCAGGGACAGGGCGCCCATGACCGCGAACCGCTTGCGCGCCCCGGCGTGCCCGGCGGCCCGCGCCACCACGAGGCCGAGGGCGGGTGCGAGCACGACCCCGCCGATGCACGTCCACAGCAGCACGCGGGCGACACCCTCCCCCAGCGGGCCGCGGACCCCCGCGGACCAGATGGACGCCTGCGCCACGAACACCACCGGCACGGCCGTCCACCACAGCGAAAGGCCGGTGATCAGCCGCCTGACGGCAGTGGAGGGCCCGCCGGACGGTTCGGGCCGCGGAGGGCGGCTGATGCCGACGGACACGGATCACTCCCCTCCGCTGCGCAGGTCCAGGACGTAGCGCCGCCCCGGATTCCCGCCCGGCGTGGTGAACTCCTCGGCCAGGGTCATGCCCAGACGCTCCGCCACCGCCACCGAACGCGCGTTCCGGGCATCGATCATCGCCACCACGTGCGGGACACCGGCGGCGCGGACCCGCTCCAGCGTGGCGAGCGCGGCGGCATACGCGTAGCCCTGGCCCCATGCCGAGCGGCCCAGCCGCCAGCCGATCTCGATCTCGCCGACCGGGCCCCACTCCTTCTCCCGGGGCCACGGCTGGGCGCCGGTGAAGCCGATGACCTCGTCCTGCGCGTCCACCAGGGTCCACAGGCAGTAACCCAGTTGGGCGTCGTGCATGCGCTGACGCGCGGTGAACTCCTCGTACGCGGACAGCTCCGCGGGACCTCCCAGGAACTCCATCACATCGGGGTCGGCGAAGGCCGCGTGCCAGGCGTGCGCGTCCTCGTCGGTGGGCACGCGCAGCTGCACGGCGGGAAGCGGCCGGGTCGGCGAGGTGGTCATCGGAGGCACCCTTCGGATCGCGATCTCTCTCGCTGCATAGACTGCACATGTCCGGTGCCGCCTGGCACCCTATATCGAGCCTTCGGGAGATCCCGCAGTGACCGAGCTCCTCTCCGAACACTCCGCGGACGTGATCGTCGTCGGGGCCGGGCCCGCCGGCTCGACCACCGCCTACTACCTCGCCAAGGCCGGATTGGACGTCCTGCTGCTGGAGAAGACGGCGTTCCCGCGCGAGAAGGTCTGTGGCGACGGCCTGACCCCGCGCGCCACCAAGCAGCTGGTGGCGATGGGCATCGACATCTCCGAAGAGGCCGGCTGGCTGCGGAACAAGGGCCTGCGGATCATCGGCGGCGGCCAGCGGCTCCAGCTGGACTGGCCGGAACTCGCCTCCTATCCGGACTACGGACTCGTCCGCAAGCGCGACGACTTCGACGAGACCCTGGCCCGCCAGGCACAGAAGGCCGGCGCCCGGCTGTACGAGCGCTGCACCGTCGGCGAGCCCGTGCGCGACGCGCGCACCGGTCACATCACGGGCGTGCACGCGAAGCTCGGCGAGGAGAAGACCCCGGTCACCTTCCACGCCCCGCTGGTCGTCGCGGCCGACGGCAACTCCTCCCGGCTGTCCCTGGCGATGGGCCTGCACCGGCGCGAGGACCGCCCGATGGGCGTGGCCGTGCGGACGTACTTCACCTCGCCGCGGCACGACGACGACTACCTGGAGTCCTGGCTGGAGCTGTGGGACCGGCGCGGTCCGCAGGACCGGCTGCTGCCCGGTTACGGCTGGATCTTCGGCATGGGCGACGGCACCTCCAACGTCGGCCTGGGCATCCTCAACTCCTCCTCCGCCTTCAAGGAGCTGGACTGGCGCGAGGTCCTCAAGGCCTGGTGCGCCTCCATGCCGGAGGACTGGGGCTACACCCCCGAGAACATGACGCAGCCGATCCGCGGCGCGGCCCTGCCGATGGCCTTCAACCGGCAGCCGCACTACACCAAGGGCCTGCTGCTGGTCGGCGACGCGGGCGGGCTCGTCAACCCGTTCAACGGCGAGGGCATCGCGTACGCCATGGAGTCGGGCCGGATCGCGGCCGACGTCATCGTGCAGGCCCATGCCCGGGCCACCCCGGCCCAGCGGGAACTGGCGCTGCACAACTACCCGAAGGTGCTCAAGGAGACCTACGGCGGCTACTACACCCTGGGCCGTGCCTTCGTGAAGCTGATCGGCAACCCGAAGGTGATGAAGATCGCCGCCCAGCGCGGTCTGACCCACCCGGTGCTCATGCGGTTCACCCTGAAGATGCTCGCCAACCTGACCGACCCGACGGGCGGCGACGCGATGGACCGCATCATCAACGGCCTCTCGAAGGTGGCTCCGAAGGCCTGAGCCGACCGGCCCTGAGCCGACCGGCCGGCCGAGCGATCGGCCGACCCGGTCAGCCGTCCGTGCCCGTGCCCGCTCCGGTGGGTGCGGGCACGTCCGCGTCCGGCTCCGGGCGGCCGTGGACGGTACGGACGCACCTGGCCAGCAGGACCAGCCCGCACACCAGCAGCGCCCCCGAGGCGGTCCAGCCGAGGCCCAGCGTGAACGGGTGACCGGGCTTGTGCCAGGGGCGGGCGGTGGTCAGCAGCCAGCCGCCCACCGCGAGCAGGCCGAGCCCGAGCGCGGCCGGGACCGCGGTGGGGTCGCCGGCGCCGTGGGACGTGTACGGCTTCGGGTTCACGGGACCACCAGCTCCAGGGCGGGTCGGGGCGGGTCGGGGCGGCCCCGAGGGTCGGGCGCGCGCTCCCGCTATCTTCGCAGGGCCTCGGCCGGTTCGACACGGGCCGCCCGCCAGGCGGGATGGAGCCCGGCCAGCAGGCCCGTGACCAGGCCGGCGAGCGGGGCCGCGGCGACGGTGACCGGATGGATCACCGGGGTCCAGTCCCGGGCGAGCGCGACGGCGACCACGGTCAGCTCGCCCAGCGAGGTGCCGACCAGGCCGCCGAGGGCCCCCAGGGCCGCCGACTCGGTGAGGAACTGGGCCGCGACGTGCCGCCCCCGCGCGCCGAGCGCCCGGCGCAGCCCGATCTCACCGGTCCGCTCCAGTACGGCGACCAGGGTGGTGTTGGCGATCCCGACCGTGCCGATGACCAGGCAGATCCCGGCGAGCAGCAGGAAGAGCGCACTCAGGTCGGCGGTGACACCGGAGCGCAGCGTCCGCGGATCGGGCGGCGGGACGGCCTTGAGGTACTCGCGGTGGTCGGGGCGCAGCGCGAGTGGGGCGAGGGCGGCGACCTGGCGGGCGGCGCCGAGCCGGGTGGAGATCAGCATGGTCGCGCCGCCGGGCGGGGGCGGCCCCCAGAGCCGCTCGGCGGTGGCGCGCGGGACGAGGACCGACATCAGGTGTTCGGGCCGACGGCGCAGGTCCGCGACGATGCCCGCCACGGTGAAGGGCTCCTGGCCGATGTAGAGGGCGGGCCGGGTGGCCAGGGTGGTGATGCCGAGGCGGGCGGCGAGCCCGCTGCCGATGACGACGACGCGCTCGTGGCCGCGCTCGGCGAAGTCGTCGTAGAGCCGCCCCTGCTGCAGGGTCGGTACGAGGGCGGCGACGGCACCGGGGGAGGCGGCGACGACGGCCGCCCCGGTGGCCGGGTCGCCGGCGCCGGACGGCAGGGTGGCGACGGCGGTGCGCGGGTCGAGCCGCACCGTCCACAGCACCCCGGCGTGCTCGATGCCCGCGACGGCGCGCAGCCGCTGCTCGGCGTCGGCGGGGAAGCCGGTCCCGGCGAACTCGTCGTGCTGGGCGGCGACGTCCTCGACGCCGACCTCGGTGGCGGTCAGGACGTCGAACCTGGCGTCGATCTGCGAGGAGATGGTGGCCGTGAGACCGAGCACGGCCACGAAGCTGCCCACGCCGAGGACGGTGCCGAGGGCGGTGAGCACGGCCCGGCCGGGACGGCGCAGCATCCCGGCGACTGCCTCGGCCAGGGCGTCGCGCACGGACAGCCGGGTGGGTGCGACGGGGCTCACGGATCCAGCCGCCCGTCGCGCAGGGTCACGGTCCGGGTGCCGCGCCGGGCCACCCCGGGGTCGTGCGTGATGACGAGGACGGTCATTCCGGCCCGGTGCACTTCGTCCAGCAGCCCGAGGACGGACGCGGCGTTCACGGAGTCGAGATTGCCGGTCGGCTCGTCGCACAGCAGCAGCGAGGGGCGCCCGACCAGGGCGCGGGCGATCGCCACCCGCTGGCGCTCGCCGCCCGACAGCCGGCCGGGTACGGCACCGGCGCGGTGCCCGAGACCGACCCGGTCGAGGGCTTCGCGGGCCCGTACGAGGCGCCGGGCGGGCGGGATGCCGGTGTAGAGCATGGCGAGGGTGACGTTCTCCAGGGCGGACCGGTGGGGGAGGAGGTGGAAGGACTGGAAGACGAATCCGATCCGGCGGCCGCGCAGGGCGGTGCGCTCCCGGTCGGGGAGGGCGGCGGTGTCGATCCCGTCGAGCAGGTAGCGGCCGCTGGTGGGGGAGTCGAGCAGCCCGGCGATGTTGAGGAAGGTGGACTTTCCGGAGCCGGAGGGGCCGACGACGGTGACGAACTCGCCGCGCCGGACGGTCAGGTCGCAGGGGTGCAGGGCCTCGACGGGCGGCGGCCCGGGGTAGGTGAGGCCGACCCCGCGCAGTTCGATCACGGGGCTTTCGCCGTCGTACTCGCCGTCGCGCTCGCGGCTCTCGTCGCCGGAGGGCGGCCGGGACTTCCGGGACCACGGGGACCGCCCGGACAGGAGCGTCATCCGTTCTTTCCCCGGGTCCCGCGGGGTGCGACCCCGATCACCACCTTGGTCCCGGCGGCCAGGGCGCCCGCCTGCGCCGGGGTGACGGCCACGAAGCCGTCGCCGCTGGTGCCGGTCCGCACCTCGATGCGCCGCTGGGTGCCTTCGGCGGACACGGCGGTGACGACCGTACGTCCGTCCGCGCCCGCCGAGACGGCGGTGACCGGGACGACGAGCGCCTCGCCGTCGGTGGCGGCGGACTCGACGGTCAGCCGGACGTCCTGCCCGGCGAAGCCCGCCGGCAGTGGCTGGTCGGCGCGGACCACCATCCGGTGGCCGAGGTCGGCGCCGCCGCCGGGGCCACCGCCTGCGCCGCCCTTCGGGTTCTGGCCGGGGTCCTGCTGCGGCTGCGGTCCGGCGGGCTGCGCGGTGGACCGCTCGGCGGCGACTCCCGCCACCTTGCCGCGGACATCGGTGCCGGAGAGCTCGGAGGAGATCACCACGGTCATCCCGGCACGCAGCAGCTGTCGCTTGTCGTCCTTGAGATAGGCCTCGACGACGAGCTCGCCGCCGGAGAGCGTGAGCACCGGCCCGGACACGGGGGCGCCGGCGCGGGCGCCGACCGAGCTGACGCGGGCCGGGAAGGTTCCCAGGAACACGGTCTCGGCGGCGGGCAGCATCGGCCCGTCGGCCGCCTCGGCGGCCGCGAGCGCGGCCTGGGCCTCGCCCAGGGCCTGCCGGGCCCGCGCGAGCTCCCGGCCGGACGGGGAGCCGGGACGGCCGCCGGAGCCGGCGCCGGCGCCTGACCCGGACCCGGCCCCGGACCTGGCGCCTGACCCGGACCCGGACCCGGAGCCGGCGCCGACGCCTGACCCGGACCCGGAGCCGGACCCGGACCCGGACCCTGAGTCGCCGGGGCCGGGAGCGGGGCTCGTCGTCGCGCCGGGGCCCGGCACGGCCCCGCCCTTGCCGGATCCGCCCTCCGCGGGCGCCCCCACGGCGGACACGGGGCTGCTCGCGTCCTCCAGGGCCCAGGTCGCGGCCCGCACGGCCTCCCGCGCCGACTTCAGGGCCGCGCCCCCGTCGGCGGCCGCGGGCAGCGGCTCGTACCCGATGGCCCGGTAGCGGGCGGCGAGCGCGGCCTTGGTACCGGCCCCGAAGACGCCCTTCGCGTCGCCGCCGGTGCCGTGCCCGAGCTCGCGCAGTGCCCGCTGCAGCTGCGCGACGTCGTCGCCGGTGGCCCCGGGCTTCAGATCGCGGTACATCGGCTGGGTGCCGTGCAGGGCGAACACCGGCCGCCCGGACACCTCGGCGACCAGCTGCCCCGCCGTGACCGGGTCCCCGGCCCGCAGCGGCAGCTTGGTCACCAGGGCCGCGCCCGTCCCCTCGCCGGAGCGCACCCCCTGCGGGGACACCACCATGCTCTGGTCGGCGACCACCGTCCCGCGCATGACGACGGTCCGCGCGAGCACCCGCCGCTCGACGTCGGCGGTCAGGGGCCCCTGGGCGGGCGGGGCGGTCTCGGCGGCCACCTGCGCGGGAGACTTGACCAGCGTGGTCGCCAGCAGCCCGCCGACCGCCATCAGAGCGGCCCCGCCGACGATCGCGAGCACCACGCGCCGCCCGCGCGCGAGTCCGCCGCGGTCGTCCCCGGGGCCCGCCGGGGAGGGGGCCGCGGCCCCGGGGCGCCCCACGACCCGCTCCGGTCCGCTCATCCCTCCGGCCGGCACTTCTTCAGCGCGTCGAGGTGGTCGCGCTTGAGCGAGCTCCACTGCTCGGGAGTGCCCCTTCGCTCGTCGATCTGGGCGGTGACCGGGTCCGGGTCCGGATACCAGGAGACGCCCTCGGCCCGCAGGCACGCGGACTCCTTCTGCGCGGCGGCGATCCGGGCGGGCTCGGCCGGCTGGGGCTTCGGCGGGGGCGGCAGCAGCGGCGCGCAGGTCCGGTGCGCCCCGTTGTTCCAGGGCTTCGACTTGTCCTCGCGCGGAGCACCGTATTCCGTGTACACGATCGCCACTCCTTGCTTCTTCAGGCAGTCGTAGTAAGCGATTTCCTCGGTAGTGGGGGGCGGGCTGTCGCTCACCACGGGTTTTTTGTCGCCGCCGCCGCATCCCGTCAGTGAAATGCACAGAAGAAGGAGAGGGGTCAGATATCTCGCGTGCACGACGGGTTTCCCCTTGTGTCGGTAGGAGTGGATTCCGCGCATCCGTTTCGACGGGTGGGGGAGCGCGCGCCAGATAGTAGGGACCCGGGTCCGGGCGGGACAAGTTACCTATCGGACAACAGAGTTGACTATCCATCAGCTGAGAAGAAGCTTGAACCGGCAGGAGGTTCGCTGTTGAATCCCCTGCCGGGCGGAAATACGTCACCCCGGTCCGCCCCGAACACTCCGATTTTCACCCGAAGAGTGAGGTAAGCGTGATGGGCAACGCAATGCGCAAGCTGACGGCCGGCTGCGCCGCCGCCGTTTCGTTCGGCGCCATTCTGCTGGGAACCGCGGGTCCGGCGGCCGCCTGGGGGCGCGACGGAAATCTGGAGAACCAGGAGTTCGGGCTCTTCTACTGGCAGAACCAGTCCGGTTGTGTCTTCGACCTGGCCACGAGCGACGTGAACTTCAGCGACGACAAGTACCAGGGGTCCTGCTCGGCCAGCGGGAGCTGGATCAACGACACCACCGAGTCCTACCGGAACCGGGACGTCTACGCCTGGAAGGTCGGCACGGACAAGGACCTGGGCGGCAACGTCGGGGAGATCCCGTCGAACTACGCGGGCAACGCCTCGGCCACCTTCAAGAACAAGATCAGCTCGGCCAAGTACACCCTCCACCCGTAGTCCGGATCCAGCACGAGGAGTGCCACGCGATGAACACCTCCCGGCGCCGCCGGCCCGCCGCCCCGGCCGCCGTTCTGCTGGCGGCCGCCCTCCTGGCCGGCTGCGCCGGGACCGGCGGCTCCGGAGGCGGTGAACCGGAACTCGGTCCCGTCGAGGTGAACCCGGCGACGGCCGCGCTGTCCCTCCCGATGGACGCGTACACGGACACCGGGGCCGAACGGATCCGGATGGGCCAGGTCCAGCAGACCCTGGTCGCCCGGTGCATGGCCCGGTACGGGTTCACCTACGAGGGCGTGCGACCGGCCGAGGCCCCCGGCGCCGGGGCCGAGGACCGGCACGAGTACCTCTTCGGCCTCGCCGATCCGGCGTACGCGGCGGCCCACGGCTACGACAAGTCGGCGGGGGAGGGGAATCCGGCCAAGCCCGCCGCCCCGCAGCTGAGCGACAGCGCGTACGTGGTGATGAACGGCGAGCGGCCGGGCGCGCAGGGCGGCACGGCTCCCGACGCGAACTCCGAGGAGGAGGCCGCGCTGGTGGACAGCGGCCTGACGGCGGCCGGGCAGAAGGTGCCGGCCGGCGGGTGCGGGCGCGAGGGGTTCCGCAAGCTGTACGCCCCGACCAAGGACAGCGTGGACCTGATGTTCACGTTCGGTCTGGCCTCGGAGGCGCACGACCGCTCCCGGCAGGACTCCCGGGTCGTCGACGCCCTCAAGAAGTGGTCGTCCTGCATGGACAAGTCGGGATATGCCGGGATCGAATCACCGTACGACGTCGTCGAAAAGCTCGGCCTGCAGGACGCCTTGGGCGGTCCGAAGGCCGTGACGGCGGCCAAGGCCGACGTCGCGTGCAAGCGCGAGGTGAACCTCGTCGGCATCTGGGGCGCGGTCGAGAAGGCGTACCAGGAGCGGCTCGTCGAGGAGCACGCCGAGACGCTCGCGCTCTACAAGGAGCAGCGGGAGGCCCGCTTCAAGCTGGCGGCCTCGCTGGTCTGAGGAGGCCCCGGGGGCCCTGGGGCACCCCCTGACGGCCCGGGAAGCACGAAGAACGGCTCCAGGCCGGTACTCCGCCCCCGAGCGGGGGAGTACCGGCCCTGGGCGTGCCTGGGTGCCTGCGTCCGAGCGGTGCTCAGAGGACGCGGACGGCGCCCGTCGGCTTGTCGTAGCTGAGGTTGCGCTCGACGATGCCGGTGCTGGGGTTCTGCGCGCCGACGAACTTGCCGCCGCCGACGTAGATGGCGACGTGGTACGCGCTGCCCTTGGAGCCCCAGTACAGGATGTCGCCCGGCTGCAGGGCGTTCAGCGACACCGAGGTGCCGAAGGAGGACTGCGCCTGGGACATGCGCGGCAGGGTGACGCCGGCCTGGCGGTAGGCGGCCTGGACGAGACCGGAGCAGTCGAACGAGGACGGGCCGGTGCCGCCCATCACGTACGCCTTGCCGACCTGCGCGCGGGCGAAGTTGACGATGGCCGCGGCGGAGCCGGTGGCCGGGGCGGAGACGGTGCCGGTGCCCTGCGGGGCGGCGGCGCTCTTCAGCGTCGTGCGCTCGGAGCCACGGCTGGAGCGCTCGGCCTCGGCCTTGCGGGCGGCCTCCTCCTTCGCCGTCTTCTCGGCCTTCTCGGCGTCGGCCTTCTTCTGGGCCTCTTCCTTGGCCTGCTTCGCCTCGGCGGCGGCGCCGGTACGGGCGCTCTCCTCCTGGGCGGTCAGTTCGCCTTCTACGGCCGCGAGACGGGTGTTCTCGGCGGCCACCGTGACGGCGGAGGAGACGTCGGCGCCCAGGTCCAGGTTGAGGACCGGCATTTCGAGCGTCGTCTCGGCCACGGGCTCGGCGGACGGGGACGCGCTCGCGGTGCCGGCCATGGCCAGGGTGCTGAGGACGCCACCGGCAACTCCGGCGCGGACCGCGAGCTTCGAGGCGCTGCGGCGGGGCTTCCGGTGGCTGGGTATGTGAGCGGTGTGGGACATGAGGACAACCGCTATCAGGGCGTCCGGGTTCCCTTCAAGAAACGTGGGGTGCGCCACAGTTGCGCGAGAAAGGCGTGAACCGGACGCGTCCGACTTCTTATTGACGCCGTAACGGGCGAATCGGACAGGCCCTCACAAGGCTGTGATCATGGGGTTTCGGAATTAAGTCCCAATTGGTCCTTGACCTACCATCACTCCGCACAGATGGCCAAGCCCTCTTTCGGAAGGCTCGATTCGGAGTGGTGCAGGTCACAGTCGTGTCACGCCATGCGGACGCTGTGCCCCTCCCGTGACCTTCCTGTGAACGCGCCGAGAGGTTCGTGAACGGAAGCACGTACTCGCGCGGCACCCGCGCCGGCGGCGGTGCGCATGGCGGCGTGCGCCTCGTGCGACCCTCCGGCCCCCGCCGGCACTCCCGCCCCTGGGTCCGTCCACCCCGCGCCTGCCCCGCGTCCACCTCCGTACACATGGACTCCCTCGACCGGGGGACGCCGATCCCTTTATCACCTCCGGACCCCGTCTGCCAATTTGCCTGCACCGGTCATCGTTTGATAGGGCGAGCCGCCTTCTACCTGCGGTAACGGGCCCGGATGTCACCTTTGGTGATCATGTGGATGCTTCGCGTATGAAGATCACCACTCATCGGGCTTCATGATCGTTCGTCAGGTGGTGGAGATCACAAACTCGGTGTTGTTACCCGTGTCGCAGATCACAGACGAGCGGGCATAAGATGCGCACCAGCCCGGCTTGTGAACTGCCTCACATGCAAGCGCCCGATCGGAGGGCGCGATCTTCGCGAGGCGGCGCACGCGGCGCCGGAGCAGCGGTCCAACGGTCAAGGACGACTGGAAGGAGCGAGGAGCGTGAATGCGTACGCGCCCATCCTCGTGCTCGGCGCCCTCGGCGCAGGGTTTGCGATCTTCTCCGTGGTCATGGCCACGCTGATCGGTCCAAAACGGTACAACCGGGCAAAGCTCGAAGCCTACGAGTGCGGCATCGAACCGACGCCGATGCCGGCCGGCGGTGGCCGCTTCCCGATCAAGTACTACCTGACGGCGATGCTCTTCATCGTCTTCGACATCGAGGTTGTCTTCCTCTACCCCTGGGCCGTCACCTTCGACTCCCTGGGGATCTTCGGGCTCGTCGAGATGCTGCTCTTCGTGCTCACCGTCTTCGTCGCCTACGCCTACGTGTGGCGCCGCGGCGGTCTGGAATGGGACTGAGGGGCTGAATTTTCCATGGGACTGGAAGAGAAGCTGCCGAGCGGCTTCCTGCTGACCACCGTCGAACAGGCCGCGGGATGGGTGCGCAAGTCGTCCGTCTTCCCGGCGACCTTCGGTCTGGCCTGCTGCGCCATCGAGATGATGACCACCGGAGCGGGCCGGTACGACCTGGCCCGCTTCGGCATGGAGGTCTTCCGCGGCTCCCCGCGCCAGGCCGATCTGATGATCGTGGCCGGGCGGGTCAGCCAGAAGATGGCGCCGGTGCTGCGGCAGGTGTACGACCAGATGCCGGCTCCCAAATGGGTCATCTCCATGGGGGTTTGTGCATCTTCGGGCGGAATGTTCAACAACTATGCGATCGTCCAGGGCGTCGACCACATCGTCCCGGTGGACATCTATCTGCCCGGCTGTCCGCCGCGCCCCGAGATGCTGATGGACGCGATCCTCAAGCTCCACCAGAAGATCCAGGGCGGAAAGCTCGGCGTGAACCGGGAAGAAGCGGCCCGTGAGGCGGAGGAGGCGGCCCTCAAGGCCCTCCCCACCATCGAGATGAAGGGGCTGCTCCGGTGAGCGAGACCCAAGAGCCGGAGAACGGCAGCAACGGCAGCAACGTCCCTGCGCCGCGTGACCAGGGCCCCGAGGTCATCGGCGTCCGCAAGGGCATGTTCGGTGCCGCGGGCGGCGGGGACACCAGCGGCTACGGCGGCCTCGTGCGGACCGTGGCCATGCCCGGCGCGACGGGCCGCCCGTACGGCTCCTGGTTCGACGAGGTGGCCGACGAGCTCGAAGGCGCACTGGAGGAACAGGACCTCGTCCCCGGCAACGCCATCGAGAAGACGGTGGTCGACCGGGGCGAGCTCACCTTCCACATCGCCCGCGAGCACCTCGTCCGGGTCGCGCGCACCCTGCGCGACGACCCGGCCCTGCGCTTCGAGCTCTGCACCGGCGTCTCCGGCGTGCACTTCCCCGGGGACAAGGGCCGCGAGCTGCACGCCGTCTACCACCTGCGCTCGCTCACGCACGGCCGGATCCTGCGGCTGGAGGTGTCCGCCCCGGACGGCGACCCGCACGTCCCCTCGCTCGTCTCCGTCTACCCGACCAACGACTGGCACGAGCGCGAGACGTACGACTTCTTCGGCCTGGTCTTCGACGGCCACCCGGCCCTCACCCGGATCATGATGCCGGACGACTGGCAGGGCTTCCCGCAGCGCAAGGACTACCCGCTCGGCGGCATCCCCGTCGAGTACAAGGGCGCCCAGATCCCGGCTCCCGACCAGCGGAGGTCGTACAGCTGATGTCCCCCCTCTCGAACGACGCAGAAAACCACGCCTCCGCTCGCGAGACGACCGAGGGCACCGTCTACACCGTCACCGGCGGCGACTGGGACGAGATCGTCCAGTCCGCGGCCAAGGCCGACGACGAGCGGATCGTCGTCAACATGGGTCCGCAGCACCCCTCCACCCACGGAGTGCTGCGCCTGATCCTGGAGATCGACGGCGAGACGGTCACCGAGGCCCGCTGCGGCATCGGCTACCTGCACACCGGCATCGAGAAGAACCTCGAATTCCGGAACTGGACGCAGGGCACCACCTTCGTGACGCGCATGGACTACCTGACGCCGTTCTTCAACGAGACGGCGTACTGCCTGGGCGTCGAGAAGCTGCTCGGCATCACCGACCAGGTCCCGGACCGCGCCACCGTCATCCGCGTCCTGCTGATGGAGCTCAACCGGCTCTCCTCCCACCTGGTGTGCATCGCCACCGGCGGCATGGAGCTGGGCGCGACCACGATCATGATCTACGGCTTCCGCGACCGCGAGCTGATCCTCGACATCTTCGAGCTGATCACCGGACTGCGCATGAACCACGCGTTCGTCCGCCCCGGCGGCCTCGCCCAGGACCTGCCCCCGGGCGCCGTCGACCAGCTGCGCGAGTTCCTCAAGACCATGAAGAAGAACCTGCCGGAGTACGACAAGCTCGCCACCGGCAACCCCATCTTCAAGGCCCGCATGCAGGACGTCGGCTACCTCGACCTCACCGGCTGCATGGCGCTCGGCGCCACCGGCCCGATCCTGCGCTCCGCCGGCCTGCCGCACGACCTGCGCAAGTCGGACCCGTACTGCGGCTACGAGAACTACGAGTTCGACGTGCCGACCACCGAGACCTGCGACTCCTACGGGCGGTTCCTGATCCGCCTGGAGGAGATGCGCCAGTCGCTGCGGATCGTCGAGCAGTGCCTGGAGCGCCTGGAACCCGGACCGGTGATGGTCGCCGACAAGAAGATCGCCTGGCCGGCGCAGCTCGCGATGGGCCCCGACGGCCTCGGCAACTCGCTCGACCACATCAGGAACATCATGGGCACCTCCATGGAGGCCCTCATCCACCACTTCAAGCTGGTGACCGAGGGCTTCCGGGTACCGCCCGGCCAGGCGTACGCGGCCGTGGAGTCGCCCAAGGGCGAGCTCGGCGTGCACGTCGTCTCCGACGGCGGGACCCGCCCCTACCGGGTCCACTTCCGCGACCCGTCCTTCACCAACCTGCAGGCCATGGCCGCGATGTGCGAGGGCGGCCAGGTCGCCGACGTCATCGTCGCCGTCGCCTCCATCGACCCCGTGATGGGAGGCGTCGACCGATGACCGCCAGTCCTTCGAACCAAGGGGTCTCGCTGGGCATGCCCCAGCTGCCGGCCCCCGACTTTCCGGCGGAGGTACGCGAGCGCCTCGAAGCCGACGCCAGGGAGGTCATCGCGCGCTACCCCGACAGCCGCTCCGCCCTGCTGCCGCTGCTGCACCTGACACAGTCCGAGGAGGGCTACGTCTCGCGCACCGGCATCCGCTTCTGCGCCGAGGTACTGGGCCTGACCACCGCCGAGGTCACGGCCGTGGCGACCTTCTACACGATGTACCGGCGGGGGCCCTCCGGCGACTACCAGGTCGGCGTCTGCACGAACACCCTGTGCGCGGTGATGGGCGGCGACGCCATCTTCGAGGAGCTCAAGGAGCACCTCGGGGTCGGCAACAACGGCACCACCCCCGACGGCAAGGTCACCCTCGAACACATCGAGTGCAACGCGGCCTGCGACTACGCCCCCGTGGTGATGGTCAACTGGGAGTTCTTCGACAACCAGACCCCCCAGTCCGCCAAGGCCATGGTCGACGACCTGCTGGCCGGCCGCGAGGTCTCGCCGACCCGGGGCGCGCCGCTGTGCACGTACAAGGAGACCGCCCGGATCCTGGCCGGCTTCCCGGACGAGCGCGAGGGCGCGGTCGAGGCGACCGGCGGCGCCGGTCCCGCCTCCCTGATCGGGCTGCGCATCGCGCGCGGCGAGTCCGCCCACACCCCGATCGTCCACCCGCGCGGCGAGGCCACCACCGAGGGAGGGGAGTGATGTCGGTGTCTTCCGAACTGAGCAACGGGGGCAATGGGGGCACCTCCCATCCGGCGGCCGGCGGCGGGACCAGCCCGGAGAAGCTCCTCGCCCCCGTGCTGTCCGCCTTCTGGGACGAGCCGAGGTCGTGGACGCTGGAGACCTACCGGCGCCACGAAGGGTACGAGGGCCTGCGCAAGGCGCTCGCGATGACCCCGGACGACCTCATCGCCTACGTGAAGGACTCGGGCCTGCGCGGACGCGGCGGCGCGGGCTTCCCCACCGGAATGAAGTGGCAGTTCATCCCGCAGGGCGACGGAAAGCCGCACTACCTCGTCGTGAACGCGGACGAGTCGGAGCCGGGAACCTGCAAGGACATCCCCCTCCTCTTCGCCAACCCGCACTCCCTCATCGAGGGAATGATCATCGCCTGCTACGCGATCCGCTCGGAGCACGCCTTCATCTACCTGCGCGGGGAGACGGTGCCCGTCCTGCGGCGCCTGCACGAGGCCGTGCGCGAGGCGTACGCGGCCGGATACCTCGGCAAGGACATCGACGGCACCGGGCGCAACCTCGACATCACGGTGCACGCGGGCGCGGGCGCGTACATCTGCGGCGAGGAGACGGCGCTGCTCGACTCCCTCGAAGGCCGGCGCGGCCAGCCCCGGCTGCGTCCCCCCTTCCCGGCGGTCGAGGGGCTCTACGCGTGCCCCACTGTCGTCAACAACGTGGAGTCGATCGCCTCGGTTCCCGCGATCCTGAACAAGGGCAAGGACTGGTTCAAGTCGATGGGGACCGAGAAGTCCCCCGGCTTCACGCTGTACTCGCTCTCCGGGCACGTCGCCGGCCCCGGCCAGTACGAGGCCCCGCTCGGCATCACCCTGCGCCAGCTCCTCGACATGAGCGGCGGCATGCGCCCCGGGCACCGGCTGAAGTTCTGGACCCCGGGCGGCTCCTCCACCCCGATGTTCACCGACGAGCACCTCGACGTCCCGCTCGACTACGAGGGCGTGGGCGCCGCCGGCTCGATGCTCGGCACCAAGGCCCTGCAGTGCTTCGACGAGACGACCTGCGTGGTGCGGGCCGTGACCCGGTGGACCGAGTTCTACGCCCACGAGTCCTGCGGCAAGTGCACCCCGTGCCGCGAAGGCACCTACTGGCTGGTCCAGCTGCTCCGCGACATCGAGGCCGGCCGGGGCGTCATGTCCGACCTCGACAAGCTGAACGACATCGCCGACAACATCAACGGCAAGTCCTTCTGCGCGCTCGGCGACGGCGCGGCCAGCCCGATCTACTCCTCGCTCAAGTACTTCCGCGAGGAGTACGAGCAGCACATCACGGGCAAGGGCTGCCCCTTCGACCCCAGGAAGTCGACCCTCTGGGCCGACACGGAGGTGAACGCATGACCGTCACCACTCCAGCGGCCTCCGGGGGCGCAGCGGCGGTTCCACCGGAGAACACCGTCTCGCTGACCATCGACGGCATCGAACTGTCCGTGCCCAAGGGCACCCTCGTCATCCGGGCCGCCGAGCAGCTCGGCATCGAGATCCCCCGGTTCTGCGACCACCCCCTCCTCTCCCCGGCCGGCGCCTGCCGCCAGTGCATCGTCGAGGTGGAGGGCCAGCGCAAGCCGATGGCCTCCTGCACCATCACCTGCACCGACGGCATGGTCGTCAAGACCCAGCTGACCTCGGAGGTCGCCGACAAGTCCCAGCGCGGGGTGATGGAGCTGCTGCTCATCAACCACCCGCTGGACTGCCCGGTCTGCGACAAGGGCGGTGAGTGCCCGCTGCAGAACCAGGCGATGTCGCACGGCAACGCCGAATCGCGGTTCGAGGGCAAGAAGCGCACCTACGAGAAGCCGGTCCCGATCTCCACCCAGGTGCTGCTGGACCGCGAGCGGTGCGTGCTGTGCGCGCGCTGCACCCGCTTCTCCAACGAGATCGCCGGCGACCCGATGATCGAGCTGCTGGAACGCGGCGCGCTCCAGCAGGTCGGCACCGGCGAGGGCGACCCCTTCGAGTCGTACTTCTCCGGCAACACCATCCAGATCTGCCCGGTCGGCGCCCTCACCTCGGCCGCCTACCGGTTCCGCTCCCGCCCCTTCGACCTCGTCTCCTCCCCGAGCGTGTGCGAGCACTGCGCGGGCGGCTGCGCGACCCGCACCGACCACCGGCGCGGCAAGGTCCTGCGACGCCTCGCCGCCGAGGACCCCGAGGTCAACGAGGAGTGGATCTGCGACAAGGGCCGCTTCGGGTTCCGCTACGCGCAGCGCCCGGACCGGCTGACCACCCCGCTGGTGCGCAGCGCCGCCGGGGTGCTGGAGCCGGCGAGCTGGCCCGAGGCCCTGGAGGCCGCGGCGAACGGGCTCGCCGCCGCGCGCGGCCGGGCCGGGGTGCTGACCGGCGGCCGGCTCACCGTCGAGGACGCCTACGCGTACGCCAAGTTCGCCCGGGTGGTGCTCGACACCAACGACATCGACTTCCGGGCCCGCGTGCACAGCGCGGAGGAGGCCGAGTTCCTGGCCTCGGAGGTCGCCGGGTACGGGGTCGACCTCGGCGGGCAGTGGCTCTCGTACACCGCCCTGGAGGCGGCCCCCGCGGTGCTGCTCGTCGGCATCGAGGCGGAGGAGGAGGCCCCCGGCGTCTTCCTGCGGCTGCGCAAGGCCCACCGCAAGCGGAAGCAGCGGACCTTCTCCGTCGCCCCCTTCGCCACCCGCGGCCTTCAGAAGGCGGGCGGCACCCTGCTGGCCGCCGCACCCGGCACCGAGCCCGAGTGGCTCGACGCGCTGGCCTCCCGGACCGGCCTGGAGACCGGGGGCGCCGAAGCCGCCGAGGCCCTGCGGCTGCCCGGCGCGGTCATCCTCGTCGGGGAGCGCCTCGCCGGGGTGCCGGGCGCGCTGACCGCCGCCGTACGGGCCGCCGGGGTCACCGGGGCCACCCTGGTGTGGATCCCGCGCCGGGCCGGTGAGCGGGCCGCCGTCGAGGCGGGTGCGCTGCCGTCCCTGCTGCCGGGCGGCCGCCCCGCCACCGACCCGCGCGCCCGCGACGAGGTCGCCACCGCCTGGGGCCTGGACGAACTCCCGCACCGCTACGGCCGCGACACCGGCCAGATCGTCGAGGCCGCGGCCACCGGGGAGCTCTCGGCCCTGCTGGTCGCGGGCGTCGAGGTCGCCGACCTGCCGGACCCGGCCCGCGCGCGGACCGCCCTCCAGGAGGCCTTCGTGGTCTCCCTGGAACTGCGGCCCGGCGAGGTCACCGACCACGCGGACGTGGTCCTCCCGGTCGCCGCGGTCGCCGAGAAGGCGGGCGCCTTCATCAACTGGGAGGGCCGGGTCAGGCCGTTCGAGGCCGCCCTCAAGCCCGACCAGATGACCCGCAGGCTCGCCCCGGCCGACGCCCGCGTGCTGCACATGCTGGCCGACGCCGCCGACCGGCCGATCGCCCTGCCCGACGTGCACGCCGTACGCCGGGAGATCGACCGGCTCGGCCCGTGGGCCGGGGAGCGGGCCGCCGCGCAGAGCGCGGACACCGTGGCGCTGCCCCGCCCGGGCACCGGCGAGGCGGTCCTCGCGGGCCACCGGCTCCTCCTGGACCTCGGCCGGCTGCAGGAGGGCGACGACGCCCTGGCCGGCACCCGGCACGAGGCGAGCGCCCGCCTTTCGGCCGCCACGGCCGCCGAGACGGGCGTCAAGGACGGAGACGTCCTCGCGGTCACCGGCCCGGCCGGCTCCGTGGAACTCCCGCTCCGGATCACCGAGATGCCCGACCGCGTGGTCTGGCTCCCGCTGAACTCCACCGGCTCCGGCGTCCTCGCCGACGCCGGCGCCCGCCCGGGCACCCTCGTACGCATCGGCCCGGCGACCCCGGCCGGCGCAGGCGACACCACTGCGGAGGTGGGCGCGTGAACACCGTTCAACTCGCTGCCGAGGACCTGTCCCTGTTCGGCAAGGACGTCTGGTGGCTCGTCCTGCTGAAGGCGGTCTTCTGCTTCGCCTTCCTGATGGTGACGGTGCTCTTCTCCATCGTGTGGGAGCGCAAGGTCGTCGCCTGGATGCAGCTGCGCATCGGCCCGAACCGGCACGGCCCCTGGGGCATGCTCCAGTCGCTCGCCGACGGCGTGAAGCTGATGCTCAAGGAAGACATCATCGTCAAGCGGGCCGACAAGGTGATCTACGTCCTGGCCCCGATCATCGCGGCGATCCCGGCCTTCATGGCCATCGCGGTGATCCCCTTCGGGCCCGCGGACGACGAGATCTCCATCTTCGGCCAGCGCACCACGATGCAGCTGACCGACCTGCCCATCGCGATGCTCTACATCCTCGCGGTGGCCTCGGTCGGCATCTACGGCATCGTGCTGGCGGGCTGGTCCTCCGGCTCCACCTACCCGCTCCTCGGCGGCCTGCGCTCCTGCGCGCAGATGATCTCCTACGAGATCGCGATGGGCGCCGCCTTCGCCTCGGTCTTCCTCTACTCCGGGTCCATGTCGACCTCGGCGATCGTCGAGGCCCAGGAGGACCGCTGGTTCATCGTCCTGCTGCCGGTGTCCTTCATCATCTACGTCGTCACGATGGTCGGCGAGACGAACCGCGCCCCCTTCGACATGCCGGAGTCCGAGGGCGACCTGGTCGGCGGCTTCAACACCGAGTACTCGTCCATCAAGTTCGCGCTGTTCATGCTGGCCGAGTACGTCAACATGGTGACCGTCTCGGCGGTCTCGGTCACCCTCTTCCTGGGCGGCTGGCGGGCCCCGTACCCGATCAGCTCCTTCTGGGAGGGCGCGAACCACGGCTGGTGGCCGATGCTCTGGTTCGTCCTCAAGGTGCAGCTGCTGCTGTTCTTCTTCATCTGGCTGCGCGGCACGCTGCCCCGCGTGCGCTACGACCAGCTGATGAAGCTCGGCTGGAAGGTGCTGATCCCGGTCTCGGTGGTCTGGCTGATGCTGGTGGCCACCGTCCGGGCGCTGCGCAACGAGGCGTACGACTTCAGCGAGATCGTCCTCTACGTCGGCGGTGCCGTCGTGGCGATCCTGCTCCTCTCCTTCGTCGCGGACGTCTTCCGCGACAAGCGGGACAAGAGGACGGCGGCCGCCGGGGCGGTGCACGACGCCGAACCCTTCGACCCGCTGGCGGGCGGCTTCCCCGTACCGCCCAAGCCCGGACAGCACCTGGCACCCGTACCGCGCAGGCGGTCCCGCACCGAGCGGGAGCTGATTGTCAGTGGCGGGGCGAATACTGACAGTGACCGAGAGGAGGCTTGAGAGATGTCCGACGAGAAGTGGCAGAACCCGGTGGCGGGCTTCGGCGTGACCTTCAAGGCCATGTTCAAGAAGCGCCTCACCGAGCAGTACCCGGAGCAGGAGAAGACGACCGCACCGCGCTTCCACGGACGGCATCAGCTCAACCGGCACCCCGACGGTCTGGAGAAGTGCATCGGGTGCGAGCTGTGCGCCTGGGCCTGTCCCGCCGACGCGATCTACGTGGAGGGCGCGGACAACACCGAGGAGGAGCGCTACTCCCCGGGTGAGCGGTACGGCCGGGTCTACCAGATCAACTACGCCCGCTGCATCCTGTGCGGGCTGTGCGTGGAGGCGTGCCCGACGCGGGCGCTGACCATGACGAACGAGTTCGAACTGGCCGACTCCAGCCGCGAATCGCTCATCTACACCAAGGAACAGCTGCTGGCCGGCCTGACCGAGGGCATGGTCGAGGCACCGCACTCGATCTTCCCCGGTATGGACGACACCGACTACTACCAGGGGCTGGTGACCGGGGCCGCCCCGGGCACCGTCCGGCAGGTCGCGGTCTCCAAGGGCGAAGTCGCCGGCGAAGTCGCTCCGGAGAACGGGCAGTCCGCGGAGGTGGACGCATGAGCGCCATCGCCGCCTCCGCCACCTCCATGACCTCCACGGGCGAGGCGATCCAGTTCTGGATCCTCGGCACGGTCGCCGTCATCGGCGCACTGGCCACGATCCTGATGAAGAAGGCCGTGCACAGCGCCCTCAGCCTGGCCGGGACGATGATCATCCTGGCCGTCTTCTACCTCGCCAACGGGGCGTACTTCCTGGGCGTCGTCCAGGTCATCGTCTACACCGGCGCGATCATGATGCTCTTCCTCTTCGTGGTCATGCTCGTCGGCGTCACCGCCGCCGACTCCCTAAAGGAGACCATCAAGGGGCAGCGCTGGCTGGCCGCCCTGTGCGGGCTCGGCTTCGGCATCCTGCTGATCGCCGGCATCGCCAACGCCGGGCTCACCCACTTCAACGGGCTCGGCCGGGTCAACTCGGGCGGGCACATCGAGGGCCTGGCGCAGCTGATCTTCACCAAGTACGTCTTCGCCTTCGAGATCACCGGCGCGCTGCTGATCACCGCGGCCGTCGGCGCGATGGTGCTCACCCACCGCGAGCGCACCGAACGGGCCGCCACCCAGCGCGAACTCGCCGAGAAGCGGGTCCGCGACGGCGTCCAGCTCCCGCCGCTGCCCGCGCCCGGCGTCTACGCCCGGCACAACGCGGTGGACGTCGCCGGTCTGCTGCCGGACGGCACCCCGTCCGAGCTGACCGTCAACCGGACGCTGCGCGCCCGCGGTCAGATCCGGGACGTCTCCAGCCAGGCGATCGACGACCTCAAGGCACTTGAGCAGGCCTCCTCGGAGCGCCTCGGCCGTGAGGAGGCCTCGAAGTGAATCCGGTCAACTACCTGTACCTGGCGGCCCTGCTGTTCACGATCGGTGCCGTCGGGGTCCTGATCCGCAAGAACGCGATCGTGCTGTTCATGTGCGTCGAGCTGATGCTCAACGCCTGCAACCTCGCCTTCGTCGCGTTCTCCCGGATGCACGGCAACCTCGACGGCCAGATCATCGCGTTCTTCACGATGGTCGTCGCCGCCGCGGAGGTCGTGGTCGGCCTGGCGATCATCGTGTCGCTGTTCCGTACCCGCCACTCGGCCTCGGTCGACGACGCCAGCCTGATGAAGCTGTAAGGGGTCGCTGTGGAGAACCTGATTGCGCTGCTGATCGCGGCGCCCCTGCTCGGAGCGGTGGTGCTGCTCTGCGGCGGCCGGCGCCTCGACAAGGTCGGTCACTGGATCGGCACCCTGCTCGCGGCCGCCTCCTTCGGGATCGGCGTCGTACTGTTCGCCGACATGCTGGGGCGCACGGCCGAGGACCGGACGCTGACCCAGAACCTGTACACCTGGATCCCCGTCGAGGGCTTCCAGGCGGACATGGCCTTCCAGCTGGACCAGCTGTCGATGACCTTCGTCCTGCTGATCTCCGGGGTGGGCACGCTCATCCACGTGTACTCGATCGGGTACATGGAGCACGACGAGCGCCGCCGCCGCTTCTTCGGCTACCTCAACCTGTTCGTCGCGGCCATGCTGCTGCTGGTCCTCGCCGACAACTACCTGCTGCTGTACTTCGGCTGGGAGGGCGTGGGCCTCGCCTCGTACCTCCTGATCGGCTTCTGGCAGCACAAGCCCAGCGCGGCCACCGCCGCTAAGAAGGCCTTCCTGGTCAACCGCGTCGGCGACATCGGCCTTTCGATCGCGATCATGCTGATGTTCACCACCTTCGGGACCTTCGCCTTCGGGCCGGTGTTCGCCTCGGCGGACAAGACCTCCGAAGGCACGCTGACGGCGATCGGCCTGATGCTGCTGCTGGCCGCCTGCGGCAAGTCGGCCCAGGTCCCGCTGCAGTCCTGGCTCGGGGACGCGATGGAGGGCCCGACCCCGGTCTCGGCCCTGATCCACGCGGCCACCATGGTGACCGCGGGCGTGTACCTGATCGTCCGCTCGGCCGCGATCTTCAACGGGGCGCCTGACGCCCAGCTGGTGGTCACCGTCGTGGGCGCGGTCACGCTCCTCTTCGGTGCGATCGTCGGTTGCGCGAAGGACGACATCAAGAAGGCCCTGGCGGGCTCGACGATGTCGCAGATCGGATACATGATCCTCGCCGCGGGCCTCGGCCCCATCGGCTACGTCTTCGCGATCATGCACCTGGTGACGCACGGCTTCTTCAAGGCCGGTCTCTTCCTCGGCGCCGGTTCCGTGATGCACGGGATGAACGACGAGGTCGACATGCGCAAGTACGGGGCCCTGCGGAAGTACATGCCGGTCACCTTCGTCACCTTCGGCCTCGGCTACCTGGCGATCATCGGCTTCCCGGGGCTGTCCGGCTTCTTCTCCAAGGACATGATCATCGAGGCGGCCTTCGCGAAGGGCGGCACCGAGGGCTGGATCCTCGGCGGGGTCACCCTGCTGGGCGCCGGCATCACCGCCTTCTACATGACCCGCGTCATGCTCCTCACCTTCTTCGGCGAGAAGCGCTGGCAGCCCGATGCGGAAGGCCACGAGCCGCACCCGCACGAGTCCCCGAAGTCCATGACGATCCCGATGGTCATCCTGGCCTTCGGCTCGGTCTTCGCCGGCGCCTTCTTCGAGATCGGCGAGCGCTTCCTGAAGTGGCTGGAGCCCGTCACGGGCTACTCACACGGCAATCCGCCGGTCAGTGCCATGACGGTGACCGCGGCCACCATGGTGATGCTCCTCGTCGGAGTCGGCATCGCCTGGGCGATGTACGGCAAGCGGCACGTCCCGGTCGTCGCCCCGCGCGGCTCGTTCCTCACCCGGGCGGCCCGCAAGGACCTCTACCAGGACGACTTCAACCATGTCGTGCTGGTGCGCGGCGGGGAGCACCTGACCCGCTCGCTCGTGTACCTCGACCACAGCGTGGTCGACGGGGTGGTCAACGGGACGGCCGCCTCGGTCGGCGGGCTCTCGGGCCGCCTGCGCAAGCTGCAGAACGGCTACGCCCGCAGCTACGCGGTCTCGATGTTCGGGGGCACGGTGGTCCTGATCGCCGCGACCCTGCTGATGAGGGCGGTGTGAGATGAGTTTCCCGCTTCTGACGGTGACGGCCGCGGTCCCCGCGGTCGGCGCGATCCTCACGGCGGCCGTACCGGCCGCCCGCAGGACCGCCGCCAAGTGGCTCGCGCTGCTCTTCTCCCTGGCGACACTGGCCCTGGCCGTGCTCGTCGCCATCCGTTTCGACCCGACCGGTGACCGCTACCAGCTCACCGAATCCCGGCCCTGGATCGCCGACTTCGGCGTCCGCTACGAGCTGGGCGTGGACGGGATCGGGGTGGTCCTCATCGGACTCACCGCGCTCCTGATCCCCTTCGTGATCGCGGCCGGCTGGCACGTCGCCGACCCGCTGGAAACCAGCTCCAAGCGCTGGCGGCCGACCCAGGGCTTCTTCGCCCTGATCCTCATGGTCGAGGCGATGGTGATCATCTCCTTCGAGGCCACCGACGTCTTCCTCTTCTACATCTTCTTCGAAGCCATGCTCATCCCGATGTACTTCCTCATCGGCGGCTTCGGGGACCGGGCACACACCGGGTCCGACGAGAACGCGGCCGCGCAGCGCAGTTACGCGGCGGTCAAGTTCCTCCTCTACAACCTGGTCGGCGGCCTGATCATGCTGGCGGCCGTCATCGGCCTCTACGTGGTCGCCGGTAACTTCTCCCTCCAGGAGATCACCGCCGCCCGCGCCGCGGGCACGCTCGACATGTCGGCCAACACCGAGCGGCTGCTGTTCCTCGGCTTCTTCTTCGCCTTCGCGGTCAAGGCCCCGCTGTGGCCGCTGCACACCTGGCTGCCGAACGCGATGGGCGAGTCCACCGCCCCGGTCGCCGTGCTGATCACCGCGGTCGTCGACAAGGTCGGCACCTTCGCGATGCTCCGCTTCTGCCTCGGGCTCTTCCCCGACGCCAGCAAGTGGGCCACGCCGGTGATCCTCGTACTGGCACTGATCAGCATCGTCTACGGCGCGCTGGTCGCGGTCGGCCAGCGGGACATCAAGCGGCTGGTCGCCTACGCCTCGATCTCGCACTTCGGCTTCATCATCCTGGGCATCTTCGCGATGACCTCCCAGGGCCAGTCCGGCGCCACCCTCTACATGGTCAACCACGGCCTGTCGACGGCGGCGCTGATGCTGGTGGCCGGCTTCCTGATCTCGCGGCGCGGCTCGCGGCTCATCGCCGACTACGGCGGTGTCCAGAAGGTGGCCCCGGTCCTCGCCGGAACCTTCCTGATCGGCGGCCTCGCCACCCTCTCGCTGCCGGGCCTCGCGCCCTTCGTCAGTGAGTTCCTGGTCCTGGTCGGCACGTTCGCCCGGTACCCGGTCGTCGGCATCATCGCCACCACCGGCATCGTGCTCGCCGCGCTCTACACCCTGGTGCTCTACCAGCGCACGATGACCGGCCCCGTGAAGGAGGAGGTCCGCACCATGCCGGACCTGCGCCTGCGGGAAGTCCTGGTGGTCGCCCCGCTGATCGCCCTGCTGATCGGGCTGGGCGTCTACCCGAAGGTGCTCACCGACATCGTCAACCCGGCGGTGGAGCACACCATGTCGGACGTGAAGCAGACGGACCCGCAGCCCGAGGTCGACGTCGAAGCGAAGAACGGGGAGGTGGCGAAGTGAGCGCGCTGACTTCCGCCCACAGCCTGTGGACACTGGCGGCCGAGGCACCGGCCGAACGGATCCCGGCACCGACCATCGAGTACGCACAGCTCGCGCCCACGCTGATCGTGGTGGGCGCGGCGGTGCTCGGGATCCTCGTCGAGGCCTTCGTGCCCCGCAAGTCCCGTTACTACGTCCAGGTGTTCCTCGCCTTCGCCGCGCTGGCCTCGGCCTTCGCCGCGGTCGTCGGCCTCGCGGCCGGCGGGTACGGGTCCGGCAAGGCGCACATCGCCGCGATGGGCGCCATCGCCGTGGACGGCCCGGCGCTCTTCCTCCAGGGCACCATCCTGCTGGCCTCGGTCGTGGCGGTCTTCACCTTCGCCGAGCGGCGCCTGGACCCCGCGGCGCACGGCAACCGGGTGGACTCCTTCGCCGCCCAGGCGGCGTCCGTACCGGGCAGCGACAGCGAGAAGGCCGCCGTCAAGGCGGGCTTCACCACCACCGAGGTCTTCCCGCTGGCCCTGTTCGCGATCGCCGGCATGCTGATCTTCCCGGCGGCCAACGACCTGCTGACGCTGTTCATCGCCCTCGAAGTGTTCTCCCTCCCGCTGTACCTGCTCTGCGCCGTTGCCCGCCGCCAGCGGCTGATGTCGCAGGAGGCCGCGGTGAAGTACTTCCTCCTGGGCGCCTTCTCCTCCGCCTTCCTCCTCTTCGGCATCGCACTGCTCTACGGGTACGCGGGCTCGGTCTCGTACGCGGCGATCGCCGACGTGGTCGACGGCACGGTCGCGAAGATCGACCCGACGCTGGCCTCCACCATGGGCAATGACGCGCTGCTGCTGATCGGCGGCGCGCTGATCATGATGGGCCTGCTCTTCAAGGTCGGCGCGGTCCCCTTCCACATGTGGACCCCGGACGTCTACCAGGGCGCCCCGACCCCGGTCACCGGTTTCATGGCGGCGGCGACCAAGGTGGCCGCCTTCGGCGCCCTCCTGCGCCTCCTCTACGTGGTCCTGCCGGGGCTGCGCTGGGACTGGCGTCCGGTGATGTGGGCGGTGGCCATCGTCACCATGCTCGCGGGTGCGGTGATCGCCGTGACCCAGACGGACGTCAAGCGGCTGCTCGCCTACTCCTCGATCGCGCACGCGGGCTTCATCCTGGCCGGTGTGATCGCGACCTCGGCGCAGGGCGTCCAGTCCGTCCTCTTCTACCTGGGTGCCTACTCCTTCGTGACGATCGGCGCCTTCGCGGTGGTCACGCTGGTGCGGGACGCGGGCGGCGAGGCCACCCACCTGTCCAAGTGGGCGGGTCTCGGCCGGCGTTCGCCGCTGACGGCGGCCGTCTTCGCGGTGTTCCTGCTCGCCTTCGCGGGCATCCCGCTCACCTCCGGCTTCACGGGCAAGTTCGCCGTGTTCAGCGCGGCGGCGGAGAGCGGCGCCGGGGTGCTGGTCGTGATCGGTGTGCTCTCGTCCGCGATCGCCGCGTTCTTCTACATCCGGGTGATCGTCCTGATGTTCTTCAGCGAGCCGAAGGCCGACGGCCCGACGGTGGCGGTTCCCTCGCCGCTGACGATGACCACCATCGCGGTGGGCGTCGCCGTCACCCTCGTCCTGGGTCTCGCCCCGCAGTACTTCCTGGACCTGGCGGGACAGGCGAGCACCTTCGTCCGCTGACCGGTCCGCCGCACGCGACAGGGCCCGGCCCCCTCGGGGGGAGCCGGGCCCTGTCGCGTTGCCCGGGACGCGGGGCGGGGCGGACTAGTGGCCGTGCGCGTGGGCGGCGGGCTTGCCCGGGGTGGGGGCCTTGATCGGGCAGGTCAGCGCCGGGTTCCAGTTGTGGAAGCGGCCGGCCGGGTTCTTCTTGTACGCCCACATGTGGAGGTCGTAGTGCTTGGGCATGCCCTTCCAGTGGCCGGGCATCGGGCCGTCGAAGGGCAGTCCGAACATGCTCGGCCGGTCGTCGGCGGTCTTCAGGTCCTGGTCCCGGTCGGTGGACATCCACTCCACGGTCTCCAGCCGGCGACGCCCGTTGCGGTCCTTGTCCCTGCTGTAGAGGAGCGCGGTCGGCCTGGCGGGGTCCTTCGAACCCCAGTTGGCCTGCTTGACGTAGTGGTAGTTCATGGCGCCCACCCCGAACGGGTTGGTCATGCACTCCTGGCCGTGGGGGACGTATCCGTCCTTGAGGGCTTCCCGCTCGTCCGCGTACTTGGCCGTCGCCGCGATCGCCGTCGCCATGTCCCGCATGGCCTGCTCGTTCCGCGGATCGGGCGCGGGCCCCTCCACTCCGTGCGCCGGGACCACGGCGGTCAGGCCCAGCGACACGGCGGCGGTGATCACGAGGGCGGCCTTGCGGACATCGGGGGACATGGGGACTCCTGCCGTCGACGGGCTTTCGTCCCACCATCCCGGCGCCCCGCGGGCCCCGCACGCTGCGGACCCCCGAACGGGGGGCGGATACCGCCGCCTGACGCCGCGTGAGGGTCACATGGCTCGGCGGGGTGACGGATCCTTCCGTCACCCCGCCGAACGTGTGTGCCGCCGGTGCCCGACTAGCGCGAGCCCACGATGCGGCCGGTGACCTCGCCGAGGCCGACGCGCGTGCCGTCCGTGCCGGGGGCCCACGCGGTGAGGGTGACGGTGTCCCCGTCCTCCAGGAAGGTGCGCTTGCCGTCGGTGAGCTCGATGGCGTCGCGGCCGTTCCAGGTGAGCTCCAGCAGCGAACCGCGCTGGCCGACCTCGGGACCGCTGACGGTGCCGGAGCCGAAGACG
This sequence comes from Streptomyces sp. NC-S4, assembly GCF_054353315.1. NCBI lineage: Bacteria > Bacillati > Actinomycetota > Actinomycetes > Kitasatosporales > Streptomycetaceae > Streptomyces > Streptomyces sp. NC-S4. The sequence goes on from NZ_CM135937.1 coordinate 5,059,730, forward strand.
TCGCCGGTGCGCAGGGAGGCGCCGTTGACGGTCATGTGGGCGAGTTGCTGGGCGGCCGTCCAGTACATGGTGGCGAAGGGCGGCTGCGCCACCTCCTGCCCGTTGATGGAGACGGTGATGCGCAGGTCGAAGCCGCCCGGGCGGTCGACGTCGCTGTCGTCCAGGTAGGGCTGGAGCGGGAAGTCCCGGGCGGGCGGGGCGACACGGGCGGCGTCGAGGGCCTCCAGCGGGGTGACCCAGGCCGAGACGGAGGTGGCGAAGGACTTGCCGAGGAAGGGGCCCAGCGGCACGTACTCCCAGGCCTGGATGTCGCGTGCCGACCAGTCGTTGAGCAGGAACAGCCCGAAGACGTGCTCCTCGAAGTCGCCCAGTGCCACCGGGCGGCCCATCTCGGAGGGGGTGCCGACGACGAAGCCGACCTCGGCCTCGATGTCGAGCTTGACGGAGGGGCCGAAGACGGGCGCCGGGTCGGTGGGCGCCTTGCGCTGGCCACTGGGGCGCACGACGTCGGTGCCGGAGACCACGATCGTGCCGGAGCGGCCGTGGTAGCCGATGGGCAGGTGCTTCCAGTTGGGCGTCAGCGCGTCGCCGTCCGGGCGGAACATCTTCCCGACGTTGGTGGCGTGGTGCTCGCTCGCGTAGAAGTCGACGTAGTCGGCGACCTCGTACGGCAGGTGCAGGGTGACCTCGTCGAGCGGCACCAGGTGCGGCTCGACGGCGGGGCGGTGGCCGGGGTCGGTCACCCAGGCGGTCAGCGCGCGGCGCACGTCGCGCCAGGCGGTGTGGCCGGCGCCCAGCAGCGGGTTGAGGGAGTCCCGTCCGAGCAGGTCCGCGTACGGGGAGCCGAGCGCGGCCGCGGCCGCCCCCGCGTCGAGGACGAATCCGCCGATGCGCACGCCGACCCGTCGCCGGTCGTCCGCGGCGGTCGAGAAGACGCCGTAGGGGAGGTTGTGCGGCCCGAACGGGTCGCCCTCGGGGACATCGAGGGGGCTCTGCTGGGGCATGGGGTACTGCCTCGCTTTCGACGCGGTCCGGGGGTGTCCCGGTAGACACGGTGCGGGACACGCTACTCAGGATCCCGCGGGAACGCGCGGGTACCCGGTCGGAGATGAAACACATCCCTGTACGACTGCTGTGGTCAGGTATCCACAGTTCCGGTCATATCTGATCTTTTGGTGCGTGCGGGCGATCGAGGGCTCTACCGTCGGGGTTGTGCACTTCCCTGCCCCTTCCCTGTCCCGCTCGACGCGGGAGCGGGCCAGAGTGGCGGATGGGGCGTGGGGGAGGCCGGATTCGGGCTCTATTTGTAGGACTTGTCCAAAGGGGTCCGTATCCTAGGCGCCGTGACTTCCGCTCCGCCTCCGGCTCTTCCCTACGTCTTGATCGCCACAGACCTGGACGGGACTCTGCTACAAGCCGGGGACACCGTCTCCGCCCGCTCGTACGAAGCGCTCGCGACAGCGCGTGCGGCCGGCGCCCAGCACATCATCGTCACCGGACGCCCCGTTCCCCAGGTCCGACACGTCCTCGACGGGCTCGGTTACACGGGGCTCGCGGTGTGCGGGCAGGGCGCGCAGGTGTACGACGCGGCGCGCGGGCGCCTGCTGCACTCCGTCTCCATGGACCGGGAGCTGGCCGAGGTGGCCCTCGGCAAGATCGAGGCGGAGGTTGGCGAGGTCTACGCGGCGGTCAACCAGGAGGGCCTGGACGCGGAGATGCTGATAGGGCCGGGCTACCGGATGTGGCACCCCCACCTGCCGACGGTCCGCGTCCCGCGGCGCTGCGACCTGTGGACGGCGCCGATCAACAAGGTGCTGCTCCAGCACCCGGAGCTCGGCGACGACGAGCTGACGGAAGTGGCGCGGTCGGTGGTCGGCCACCTGGTGAACGTCACCATGGCGGGCGAGCACACGGTGGAACTCCAGCCGCCGGGCATCGACAAGGCCAGCGGGCTCGCGCGGGCGGCGGACGTCCTCGGCGTCAGCCCGTCCGGGACGATCGCCTTCGGGGACATGCCGAACGACATCCCGATGTTCGCGTGGGCGGCCCACGGGGTGGCGATGGCGAACGCGCACCGCGAACTGGTGGCCGTCGCCGACGAGGTCACCCTCTCGAACGACGCGGACGGCATCGCGGTGGTCCTGGAACGGCTCTTCGGCTGACCGCCGGTCCCGGGGGCTCGGCCGGTCCCGGCCCCGCCGGCGTTCCGGGCCCCGGGGGCGCGCGCCGGGGCGGCTTCGCTCAGCCCGCCGCGCGCGGCAGCCGGCGTTCCCACGTCCGGTGGAAGACCACCTCGTCCCCCTCCCGGCACACCACCTCGTTCGACGTCAAAAAACCGCCCTCGTCGCAACGGATCTCCGACCGGGTCTCCACCCTCGCGTCCCAGCCCAGTTCCGGCCGGTGCAGCCGGATCCGCCACCGAGACCGCGTCCGCGCCGAGAGCGCGTCCGCGTCCTGGATCTCGTACACCTCCTGCGCGTCCTCCTCGTACTCCAGGCCGTCCGGGTACACCCGGGTGCCCCCGTACCGCGGGTCCACCTCCAGCCGCCACGTCCCGCGCGCGACGTCCCGTACGACCAGCCGTTCCGGGCGCGGTTCGTCCAGCGTCCCCGGGAAGACCACACCCAGCGGCTCCGCCTGCTCCGGGGCCTCGAAGACGATCCCGCCGTCCGCCGCCGAGCCCGCCCGCACCGGCAGGGTCAGTGCGCTGCCCGCCGGGTCCAGGGTCCAGCCGGCCTCGGACCCGGCCCGCGGCCAGATCCACGGCCAGTACGCGGAGGACACGGCGAGCCGGATCCGGTGCCCCGGCGCGAAGGCGTGGCCGATGCCGTTCAGCTCGAAGGAGACGTCCTCGTACGCGCCCACCGGCCAGGGCAGCGCCCGGTCGCGGCCCCGGCGGGCGGAGAGGTTCAGCGCGCCCCGCGTGACCAGCGTCGAGGAGCCGTCCGGGGCCACGTCGCACAGCCGGGCGACCACCTGCCCGTACGGCACGTCGAGCCGCAGCCGCAGGGTCACCGACGGCCGTCCCAGGATCTCCAGCGGCTCCTCGCGCCCCACCGGGAACTCGAAGCAGGCCGACTTCGCGTCCTCCTCCCGCTGGTCCGGCGGCAGGTCGGCGTCGTTGCCGAAGGGGAAGAACCGGCCCGCGTCCAGCCCGGTGTGCTGCGGGGAGGCGACCTCCACCGGCGCGCCCTGGAACACGTACGGGACGGGGATGACGGACGCCGACGGCCAGGACTTCTCGCCGACCCAGCGGCCCGGCAGCTCCTCGTACACGGTCGCGGGCGGGTGCGAGTCGCTGATCCAGCTGCGCAGCAGCGGCTCCTCCATCACCCCGTTGTCCGCGCCCTTCAGCCAGTGGTCCCACCAGCGCAGGGTCTCCTGGAGGAAGCCGATGGCCGGTCCCGGCGGCAGGCCGCGGTCCGGGTACTGGTGCGACCAGGGGCCGATCAGGCCCCGCACGCGGGCGGACGGCAGGTGTTCGACCAGCCGCAGCACGGTGTCCCGGTACGGGTCGTGCCAGCCGCCGACGGCGAGCACGGCCGCGCCGACGGCCGGATAGTCCTCGCAGACGCTGCCGTGGCGCCAGTAGGCGTCGCGCGTCTGGTGGGAGAGCCAGGTGTGGATCAGCGGCTCCACGGCCTCCAGCCGCTCCAGCCACTGCCGGCGCCAGTCGTCGCCGACGAACTGCGGGTCCGGCGGCCGGGAGGTGAAGGCCAGCATGGTCGCCGCCCACGCGTGCATGTCCACGGCGAGCACCGAGCCGCCCATGTAGTGCACGTCGTTGTCGTACCGGTCGTCCGTCGAACAGACGGTGACGACCGCCTTCAGCGGTTCCGGGGCCAGCGCCGCGATCTGGAGGGAGTTGAACCCGCCCCACGAGATCCCGAACATCCCCACCGACCCCGTGCACCACGGCTGCGCCGCCAGCCACTCCACCACCGCCACGCCGTCGGCCAGTTCGCGGGCGTCGTACTCGTCGCCGGGCAGGCCGCCGCTGCAGCCGTGCCCGCGCACGTCCACCCGTACGGAGGCATAGCCGTGCCCGGCGTACCAGGGGTGGCGCTGCCGGTCGCGCGGCGCGGTCCAGTCGGTGAGCCGGTACGGGAGGTACTCCAGCAGCGCCGGAACCGGCTCGTCCGTCACCGGGCGCCAGATCCGGGCGTACAGCTCGACACCGTCGGGCAGCGGGATCCGGACATCCTCGTGGGTGGTGCCGTACGGGAAGTCGGTACGGATGATCATCTGCTCCCAGCCTCCGATCGCCTCGGACGTATCGCCTCGGACCCGGCCTCAGCGGACGGGGTGCATCGTGCGCCGCGGCCACGGCGCCGTCGTCTTGCCGTCGAAGGCCCGCGGCGCGGGCTCGGTGGCGGCCGACGCGCCCGAGGAACCGGGGATGCGGTCGGCGAGCCGTCCGCCGGCGACGGGGACGAGGTGGACCATGGTTCCGTGGGCCGCCGGGACGGAGGCGGCGGTGCGCGGGGGCGGCGGCGGCCGGTCGGCGGCCGGATCCGCGGGCTCGTCCTTGTCGGTCGCAGTTCTGGGCAAAACGCAATCTCCGGTTGTTTCGGCTTATCAAGAACATACCGGTGCTCATCGGACAGTGCGCGGGTGGTGTCGGGGCGGTGGCCGGGAAGGCGCTCTCGGTGATCGAAAACAGACCCGATACGCTGGCTTGAGTGATGGCAGCGACACATCGACAATCCATGTGATCGTCAGCGTGATCGTCAGCAGACAGGAGTACCCCTCGTGACCGTCGTCGGGCCGTTCGGACTGAGCGTGCGGGACCAGGCTCTTGAGACCGATGTCCAGGCCGGACTGGCCGCCGTCGAGGCGGGTCTGCTGGAAGCCACCAAGAGCGAAGTCCCCTTCATCACCGAGGCCGCACAGCACCTGGTCCGGGCCGGAGGCAAGCGCTTCCGGCCGCTGCTGGTGATGCTCGCGTCCCGTTTCGGTGATCCCTACGCGCCCGGCATCGTGCCGTCCGCCGTCGTGGTCGAGCTCACGCACCTCGCGACGCTCTACCACGACGACGTCATGGACGAGGCGGACGTCCGCCGCGGGGTGGAGAGCGCCAACGCCCGCTGGGGCAACTCGGTGGCCGTCCTCACGGGTGACTTCCTGTTCGCCCGCGCCTCGCACATCCTGGCCGACCTCGGGCCGGAGGCCGTACGCATCCAGGCCGAGGCCTTCGAACGGCTGGTGACGGGCCAGATCCTGGAGACGGCCGGCCCGCGCGACGGCCGCGACCCCGTCGCCCACTACCTCGACGTCATCGCCGGCAAGACCGGCTCGCTGATCGCGGTCTCCGGCCGCTTCGGCGCGCTCATGTCCGGTGCCGACGAGTCGGTCGTCGACATCCTGACCCAGTACGGCGAGCGCCTCGGCACCGCCTTCCAGCTCGCCGACGACGTCCTCGACATCGCCTCCGACGCGCACGAGTCCGGCAAGACCCCGGGCACCGACCTGCGCGAGGGCATCCCGACGCTGCCCGTGCTGCGGCTGCGCGAGATGGCGGCCCAGGGCGGCGACCCGGCGGACCTGGAGCTCGTACAGCTCCTGGACGGCGACCTGACGGACGACGCCCGCCACGCCGAGGTGCTCACCCGGCTGCGCGCGCACCCCGCCCTGGAGCGGGCCCGCCGCGACACCGTCCAGTACGCGGAGGACGCGCGGGCCATGCTGGCCCCGCTGCCGGACTGCTTCGCCAAGTCGGCGCTCGAAGAGCTCTGCGACGCGGTGGTGCACCGCGCCGGGTGACGGCCACGACTGCGGAACGGGCCCTTCCGCCCCGGCGACCCCTACGGGTCGGGGGAGGAGGGGCCCTTTCCATGTCATCCCACGGGCGTACGCGCAGTTGCGTCCGGGGACTGACGCCCCGGGGCCGCGGATTTGGTCAGATGGAGTCATCCAACCCCACCAGATCGGGTGAGCGCGGCGACACGGTGGTCACCGCAGTCGACACAGAGGGCAGGGCACTGACATGGCACCGAACACCAAGACTTCCCGCAAGGCCGCCCGGTACGCCGTACCGGTAGCGGTGGCGGGCGTGGCCGCGGCGACCGTTGCGATGGTCCCGGCCTTCGCCAACGCCGACGGGCCCGACCTGCCGAAGGTGACGGCGCAGCAGCTGATCGAGAAGGTCGCGGCCTCGGACGTGCAGCAGCTGTCCGGCACCGCCCGCATCACCACCGACCTCGGGCTGCCGACGATCGCGAGCGGGCTGCTCGGCGGCGGCGGCATCGCGGGCGGCTCCGCCAACCCGGAGGACAAGGTCGCCCAGCTGGCGAACGGCAGCCACACCCTGCGCGTCGCGGCCGACGGCCCGGACCGCCAGCGGCTGACCTTCCTCGACGGCAAGGACGAGTACAGCCTCATCCACAACGGCGACGACGTGTGGGGCTACGACTCCAAGTCCAACGAGGTCTTCCACGAGAAGAACGCCGAGGGCGGCCAGGGCAAGGCCAAGGACGGCGGCAAGGAGCACAAGACCGGCGACCGGCTGGCCGCCTCGCCGCAGAAGCTGGCCGAGGAGATCCTGAAGGCCGCCGGCCCCACCACGGACGTCAGCGTGGGCGACACCGCGCAGGTGGCCGGCCGGGACGCCTACCAGCTGGTGCTGAAGCCCAAGCAGTCCGGCTCCACGGTCGGCTCGGTCCAGATCGCGGTGGACGCCAAGAACGGCGTGCCGCTGCGCGTGCAGCTGCTGTCCGCCCAGGGCGGCAAGCCGATCGTGGACGCCGGCTTCACCAAGGTCGACTTCGCCAAGCCGGCCGCGGACACCTTCTCCTTCACCGCGCCCAAGGGCGCGAAGCTGACCGAGGGCGTGGACGGGGAGGGCAAGGGCAAGGGCGGCGCGGACGAGCACTGGAAGGCGCTGGAGTCCTTCCCGGGCCTCGGCGGTCTGGCCGGTGGCGCGGACGGCAAGGGCGACGTGAAGGTGCTCGGCGAGGGCTGGTCGACCATCGCCCGGATCGACAGCGGCGCGGGCCGCGGCCTGAAGGACCTGGAGAACGACAAGAACGCCCCGAAGGAGGCCAAGCAGTTCCTCAATGCCCTCGGGGACAAGGTCTCCGGGAAGTTCGGTGAGGGCCGCGTCCTGTCGACCCGCCTGGTCAACGCCCTGATCACGGACGACGGCAAGGTCTACGTCGGCGCGGTCACCAAGGACGCGCTGGTCAAGGCGGCCGACGCCAACAAGTAGCCGACGGGCTCACGGGCAGCCGCGGGGGTGGGCCGGGACTGTGTCCCTGCCCACCCTTGCGGCATTCCCGCTCCCCGTACAGCACACCCGCTGTACGGTGTTGGACATGTCGAGACACGTCACCATCCGCCTGGACGAAGAGTTCCACGAACGCCTGAAGGCGCGTGCGGCGGCACTGGGGACGACGGTCACCGCGCTGATCACCGAGGTCACCGAGCGCGAACTCGACGAGGACCGGAAGAACTTCCTCTCCGGCATCGAGGAGTTCGCCGACCACTGGAGCTACTTCCAGCAGCGGTTCGGCAATTGAAGATCACCATGGAGTGGGCCTGGACGGCTCTGGCCCACCATCTCCCGTCCGATCCCGCCGTGTGGGATCCCTCCGGGGTGGCCGCCGCGGTCGCCCGGCACCAGAACGACCTCGTCCTGGTGCCCGAACAGCCCGCCCCGGACACCGCGTGGCGGGCCGCCGCGTTTTTGCACACCCTCGCGGTGTGCCCCGCGCTGGAATCCCCGATGAACGAGTTCTACGCGGCCGCGGCCACCCGCTCGTACCTGCGGGTGGCCGGGGCGGAGCAGCTGCCCTCGCCGGAGGAGCTCGGCGACCTGGTGGAGGCGGCGAAGCTGGGCCGCGCGGACATCGCGGCCGTGGCCGAGGAGCTGCGCGCCCGTATCCAGGGGCCGCTCCAGGCGTCCTCGCGGTCCCGTGCCGAGGACGCCTGAGAGCCGGGCGGGGGCGGAAGGCCTAGAAAGTGATCTTCCAGCTGTTGATGTAGCCGACGTCCTGCGCCGCCGTGTCCTTGACCCGGAGGTTCCAGACACCGTTGGCGGCCTCGCTGGAGGCGTTGACGGTGTAGGTCTGGACGAGGTTGTCGGCGCTGCCGCCGGTGCGGTTGTGCAGGTTGTAGACGGTGCCGTCGGGGGCGACCAGGTCGACCACCAGGTCACCGCGGTAGGTGTGGACGATGTTCACGTCGACCTTGCTGGTCGCGGGGGCGTTGCCCGTCACACCGGAGACCGTGATCGGCGAGGACACGGCCGCCGCGGGGGAGTCCGGGATGTTGACGTCCGCCGTGTTCTCGAAGGACGGGCCCGGCGGGACCGGAGTGGCCGCCCCGAGCGTCCAGATCGCGTAGGCGACGGCGTCGGAGTTGCGGTCCAGGGCGGTGTCGTTGATGTTCGTCAGGCTGTCGCAGGAGGAGTGGTAGCAGCGGTCGAAGGCCTGACCGGAGGTGCCGCCCCACTTCTGCGCCTGCGCCGCCGTCTTGGTGTAGTCGGCGCCGGAGAACAGGCCGCCGACGGGGATGCCCGCGCTCTTGAAGGGGGCGTGGTCGGAGCGGCCGTCGCCCTCGGTCTCGATCTCGGTGGGGATGCCGAGGCCGGCGTAGTAGTTCTTGAAGGTCTGCTCGATCGTCGGGTCGTCGTCGTAGACGAAGTAGCCCGGGTTCGGCGAGCCGATCATGTCGAAGTTCAGGTAGCCGGAGATCTTCGCCTTTTCGGCCGCCGGCAGGTTGTTGACGTAGTACTTCGAGCCGATCAGGCCCAGCTCCTCCGCGCCCCACCAGCCGAAACGCAGGTGCTTGGTGGGCTGCAGACCGGCCCGGGAGACGGCGAGGGCCGTCTCCAGTACGGCCGCGCTGCCGGAGCCGTTGTCGTTGATGCCCGCACCCGCGGTCACCGAGTCCAGGTGCGAGCCGGCCATCAGGACCGAGTTCGGGTCGCCGCCCGGCCAGTCGGCGATCAGGTTGTAGCCGGTGGCGCCGCTGGAGGTGAAGGTCTGCAGGGTGGTCGTGAAGCCGGCCGCGTCGAGCTTGCCCTTCACGTAGTCGATCGAGGCCTTGTAGCCGGCCCTGCCGTGGGCGCGGTTGCCGCCGTTGTTGGCGGCGATGGTCGAGAGCTGCGACAGGTGGGCCTTGACGTTGGCCAGCGGTATGTCGGGCGGTGTCGGCGCCGCGGCGACCGCCGTGGGGGCGGCGAGAGCGGCGGGGACGGCGGAGGCGAACAGGCCGGCGACCGCGAACGCGGTCACGGCAGCAAGGCGCCGGGAGACGGACAGGCTCATGTGGGGGCTCCGGGATTCCGCGGGGATATGACGGAACGAGTGGGGAAAGAGCGGGTGAGCGTTAGTGCGTCAGTGCGAGCCTGATGTTCAGCGAGAGTATGACTGTCCGTCAAGACCACAATTCGGTCAGGGCAGTTCGGAAAACGGACGATCCCCGGTACGGGTGGTCCGTACCGGGGATCGTGGGGGCGGAGCGTTCGCTGTGGCGGGCCCTGCGGGCGGTCGTTACGCGGGTTCGCGCGCCGGCGCCGGGACGACCGCGGGAGCCGCCTCCAGCCGGGCGCGGGAGCGTCGCGCCGTACGCAGCGCGTCCCAGGTCAGGAGGGCCAGCGCGGCCCACACCAGGGAGAAGCCGGCCCAGCGCTCGGGCGGCATGGCCTCGTGGAAGTACAGGACACCGAGCCCGAACTGGAAGACCGGGGCCATGTACTGGAGCAGTCCGAGGGTGGACAGCGGGACCCGGATGGCGGCCGCCCCGAAGAACACCAGCGGGATCGCCGTGACCAGGCCGGTCGCGGCCAGCAGCAGCGCGTGGCCGACGCCCTGCGAGGTGAAGCTGGACTGTCCCTGCGCGCCCAGCCACAGCAGGTAGCCGAGGGCCGGCAGGAACAGCATGGCCGTCTCGGCGGCCAGCGACTCCAGCCCGCCCATGTTGAGCTTCTTCTTGATCAGGCCGTACGTCGCGAAGGAGCAGGCCAGGACCAGTGAGATCCACGGCGGCCGCCCGTAGCCGATGGCGAGCACGAGTACGGCGACGAAGCTGATGCCGACGGCCACCCACTGGGCGCGGCGCAGCCGCTCACCCAGGACCAGCACGCCCATCGCGATGCTGACCAGCGGGTTGATGAAGTAGCCGAGGCTCGACTCGACGACGTGGCCGTTGTTGACCGACCAGATGTACAGGCCCCAGTTGACGCTGATCACCGACGCGGCCAGCGCGGTCAGGCCCAGCTTGCGCGGCTGCCGCAGCAGCTCGCGTATCCAGCCCCAGCGGCGCACCGCGAGCAGGGCCAGCCCGACCACGGCCAGGGACCACGTCATGCGGTGGGCGAGGATCTCGACGGCCCCGGCAGGCATCAGGAGCGGCCAGAAGAGGGGGACCAGCCCCCACATCCCGTAAGCGCCGAATCCGTAGAGCAAACCCGCGCGCTGCTCGTTCTGTGCCTTCACGGGGCCTCCTGTGCGACTTCCAGCCAACTTCACGACGGTATCGCCGTCCGGCCCGGATGTCATGCCCGTAATCGAGAGATACTCATGACACCCTCCGTGGCCGTGGCGGCGCGCCCGCCGGGAGCCGCCCGTTTCAGGCCAGCGCGGCGCCGATCGCCGCGGCGACCGGGGTCGTGGGCCGCCCGATCAGCCGGGCCAGGTCTCCGCCGGTGCCCGCCAGCCGGCCGCGCGCGATCGCCGCGTCCACGTCGACGATGATCGCCGCGAAGCCCTCGGGGACCCCGGCGCCCGTCAGGATCCTCAGGTGCTCCTCGGCCGGGACCTCGGCGTACGCGATCTCCTTGCCGCTCTGCGCCGACACCTCGGCCGCGTACTCCGCGAGGCTCCACGCGGTGTCGCCGGAGAGCTCGTAGATCTCGTTCAGGTGCCCCTCGCCGGTGAGCACCACGGCCGCGGCGGCCGCGTAGTCGGCGCGTGCCGCCGAGGCGACCCGGCCCTCGCCCGCGCTGCCCACGACCGCCCCGTGCCCGAGGGCGGTCGGCAGCTCGCGGGTGTAGTTCTCGTGGTACCAGCCGTTGCGCAGGAAGGTGTACGGGAGCCCGGAGGCGAGGACGGCCCCTTCGGTGGCGGTGTGCTCGGCGGCCAGCTCGAAGTCCGCCTCGGGGCCGCCGAGTATGCCGGTGTAGGCCAGCTGCGCCACGCCCGCGGCCTTCGCGGCGTCGATCACGGCGGTGTGCTGGGCGACGCGCCGCCCGATCTCGTTGCCGGAGATCAGCAGCACGCGGTCGCCGGGCCGGAAGGCGACGGCCAGGGCGGCCGGGTCGTCGTAGTCGGCGACGCGCACCTCGATCCCGCGTGCCGCCAGGTCGGCGGCCTTCTCCTCGTTGCGTACGACGACGGCGACGCGGTCGGCGGGAACCCGTTCCAGCAGTTCCTCGACGACGAGACGGCCGAGGGCTCCGGTGGCTGCGGTGACGACGATGCTCATGACTGCTCTCCTCGTTGGGCGACCACAGCAGCCTACGGTAAGCGCTAACTTTTAGAAAGTGCTGCGTGGGGGAGAGTGTGTCGTGGGCGGGGGTCGCGTACACACACCGAAGCCCGGACCCCCAGGGGGTCCGGGCTTCCCGGAGGCCGAGTCGTCGGAGCCGGCCGGCCGGCCGAGGACGTCAGCCGACGACGGTCCAGGTGTCGTTGCCGGTCAGCAGCGCCCCCAGGTCCCCCTTGCCGCTGCGGTCGATCGCCGCGTCGAGCTGGTCGGCCATGAGGGTGTCGTAGACGGGCCGCTCCACGCTGCGGAACACCCCGATCGGAGTGTGGTGCAGCGTGTGGGGGTCGGCGAGGCGGGAGAGCGCGAACGCCGTGGTGGCGCTGGCGTTCCGCGCGTCGTGCACCAGGATCCGCGCCTCGTTGGCCGCGGTGACGTCCACGACCTCCAGATCCCCGGTGGCCGGGTTGCGTACGACACCCTTCGCGCCGTCCGCGCCGAAGCGGATCGGCTGCCCGTCCTCCAGCCGGATCACGGCTTCCAGGGCCTGGTCCTTGTCCTTGAGGACCTCGAAGGCGCCGTCGTTGAAGATGTTGCAGTTCTGGTAGATCTCCACGAGCGCCGTGCCCTGGTGGTCGGCCGCCTGGCGCAGTACCTCGGTGAGGTGTTTGCGGTCGGAGTCGACCGTGCGGGCCACGAAGGAGGCCTCGGCCCCGATCGCCAGCGACACCGGGTTGAAGGGCGCGTCCAGCGAACCCATCGGCGTCGACTTGGTGATCTTGCCGAGCTCGGAGGTCGGGGAGTACTGGCCCTTGGTCAGCCCGTAGATCCGGTTGTTGAAGAGGAGGATCTTGAGGTTGACGTTGCGCCGGAGGGCGTGGATGAGGTGGTTGCCGCCGATGGACAGCGCGTCGCCGTCGCCGGTGACGACCCAGACGGACAGGTCGCGGCGGGAGGTGGCGAGGCCGGTGGCGATGGCCGGGGCGCGGCCGTGGATCGAGTGCATCCCGTAGGTGTTCATGTAGTACGGGAAGCGGGAGGAGCAGCCGATGCCCGAGACGAAGACGATGTTCTCCTTCGCCAGGCCCAGTTCGGGCATGAAACCCTGAACCGCGGCCAGCACGGCGTAGTCACCGCAACCGGGGCACCAGCGGACCTCCTGGTCCGACTTGAAGTCCTTCATCGACTGCTTGCTCTCGGCCTTGGGTACCAGCGAGAGCAGCGTCCGCGCCCCGTCGGTCGCCTCGGTCACCTCAGTCATCGATGGCCTCCTTGAGAACCGTGGCGAGCTGCTCCGCCTTGAACGGCATTCCGTTGACCTGGTTGTACGACTGGGCGTCGACCAGGTATTTCGCCCGGATCAGGGTGGCGAGCTGCCCGAGGTTCATCTCCGGCACCACTACCTTCTCGTAACGCTCCAGCACCCCGCCCAGATTCCTGGGGAAGGGGTTGATGTGGCGCAGGTGGGCCTGGGCGATGGGGAGTCCGGCGCTGCGCAGCCGGCGGACGGCCGCGGTGATGGGGCCGTAGGTGGAACCCCAGCCCAGGACCAGGGTGGTGGCTCCGTCCGGGTCGTCGACGTCGAGGTCGGGTACCCGGATGCCGTCGACCTTGGCCTGGCGGGTGCGGACCATGAGGTCGTGGTTGGCCGGGTCGTAGGAGATGTTGCCGCTGCCGTCCTGCTTCTCGATACCGCCGATGCGGTGTTCGAGACCGGGGGTGCCGGGGATGGCCCAGGGCCGCGCGAGGGTCTCCGGATCCCGCTTGTACGGCCAGAACACCTCGGTGCCGTCGGCCAGGGTGTGGTTCGCGCCGGTGGCGAACTTGACCTTCAGGTCGGGCAGGTCGGCCACCTCCGGCACCCGCCAGGGCTCGGAACCGTTGGCGAGGTAGCCGTCGGAGAGCAGGAAGACCGGGGTCCGGTAGGTGAGCGCGATCCGGGCCGCGTCGAGGGCCGCGTCGAAGCAGTCCGCGGGGGTCCGCGGCGCCACGATCGGGACGGGGGCCTCGCCGTTGCGGCCGAACATGGCCTGGAGGAGGTCCGCCTGCTCCGTCTTGGTCGGCAGCCCGGTGGAGGGGCCGCCGCGCTGGATGTCCACGATCAGCAGCGGCAGCTCCAGCGACACCGCGAGGCCGATCGCCTCCGACTTGAGCGCCACACCGGGCCCGGAGGTGGTGGTCACCCCGAGCGCGCCGCCGAAGGCCGCACCGAGCGCCGCGCCGATGCCGGCGATCTCGTCCTCGGCCTGGAAGGTCCGCACGCCGAAGTTCTTGTGCTTCGACAGCTCGTGCAGGATGTCCGAGGCCGGGGTGATCGGGTAGGAGCCCAGGTAGAGGGGCAGATCGGCCTGCTGGCTCGCGGCGACGAGACCGTAGGAGAGCGCCAGGTTCCCGGAGATGTTGCGGTAGGTGCCGGTGGGGAAGGCGCGGGTGGCGGGGGCGACCTCGTAGGAGACCGCGAAGTCCTCGGTGGTCTCCCCGAAGTTCCAGCCGGCCCGGAAGGCGACGACGTTCGCCTCGGCGATCTCGGGCTTCTTCGCGAACTTCTGCCGCAGGAAGTTCTCGGTGCCCTCGGTGGGCCGGTGGTACATCCACGACAGCAGGCCCAGCGCGAACATGTTCTTGCTGCGCTCGGCCTCCTTGCGCGAGAGGCCGAACTCCTTCAGCGCCTCGACCGTCAGGGTGGTCAGCGGGACCGGGTGCAGGCTGTAGGCGTCGAGGGAGCCGTCCTCCAGCGGCGAGGTGGCATAGCCGACCTTGGCCATGGGGCGCTTGGTGAACTCATCCGTATTGATGATGATCTCCGCGCCGCGCGGCAGGTCCGCGATGTTCGCCTTCAGGGCCGCCGGATTCATCGCCACCAGCACGTTCGGGGCATCGCCCGGAGTGAGGATGTCGTGGTCGGCGAAGTGGAGCTGGAAGGAGGAGACGCCCGGGAGGGTTCCGGCAGGGGCGCGGATCTCGGCGGGGAAGTTCGGCAGCGTCGACAGGTCGTTCCCGAAGGACGCCGTTTCCGAGGTGAAGCGGTCACCGGTGAGCTGCATACCGTCACCGGAGTCACCCGCGAATCGGATGATCACACGATCGAGGCGGCGCACTTCCTTGCCGCCCGGACTCTCCGGGGTGCGCTGTCCACCGACAACCGCACCCCCGGCCCCGTCGGCCTGCTCGGCTGGGCTGCTGACCTGGCTGGTCACTGAACTGGACCTCCTTCGAGGCGTGACCCCCCGGGACCCACCCTACGACGGTAGGGATCAAGGCCCCCAGGAGCGGTCACATTCTGGACCGTAGGACCGCCCCTCGAGACGGCCCTGCCGGTATGCCATATCTGACAGAGTGTCAGTCGATCAAGATTTCAGATAGGTGAGAACGGCCAGTACTCGCCGGTGATCCCCGTCACTCGGCGAAAGGCCCAGTTTCATGAAGATGTTGCTGACGTGCTTCTCCACCGCTCCGTCGCTCACGACCAGCTGCTTCGCCACGGCGGAATTCGTCCGGCCCTCGGCCATCAGCCCGAGCACCTCGCGCTCGCGCGGGGTCAGGCCCGCCAGTACGTCCTGCTTCCGGCTGCGACCGAGCAGCTGGGCGACGACCTCGGGGTCCAGGGCCGTACCGCCCCGGGCCACCCGCACCACCGCGTCCAGGAACTCGCGCACCTCGGCCACCCGGTCCTTGAGCAGATACCCCACCCCGGTGCTGGAACCGGCCAGCAGCTCGGTGGCGTACTGCTCCTCCACGTACTGGGACAGCACGAGCACGCCTATCCCGGGGTGGTCGCGGCGCAGCCGCACCGCCGCCCGTACGCCCTCGTCGGTGTGGGTCGGCGGCATCCGCACGTCCGCCACCACCACATCCGGCAGCGCCCCCTCGGCCGCCAGGTCCGCGACCGTCTTGATCAGGGCTTCCGCGTCCCCGACGCCCGCCACGACGTCATGCCCCCGGTCGGTCAGCAACCGGGTCAGGCCCTCACGCAGCAGCACTGAATCCTCGGCGATGACCACCCGCACCCTGTCTTCCACGACTCTGCAGCTCCCGCGTCCACTCGTTCACGCACTACCCGACTCAGCCAAGCATCCCAGCCTCGGGTCCCCGTGAAGGCAGAGCCGGAGCAACACGTCGCCGTACGGGGGGAGTTTTCGCGTACTGGAAGGTCGCATACCGCAAACGGGCGCCGCGCGCGCCGGGAGTTGCGGAGGGTTGGGAGTTGCGAAGGGCCGGGCCATCCGGCCCGGCCCTTCGCCCGACGGCTTTTCCGCCGGCAGGGTCGTCCCTCTCGGCTCCTGCCGGGTGTCGCGGGCCCGGCAGGAGCCGAATGAGCCGGCCTAGGGGCGCCAGGGCAGCTCGGCGGTGACCGTCGTCCCGCCCCCGGCGGGGGAGTCGACGACCAGCACCCCGTCCACGGCGTCCAGCCGCTCGGTCAGCCCCGCCAGCCCCGTCCCCTCCCGCGGCACGGCCCCGCCCCGGCCGTCGTCCGCGACCTGGATCAGCAGCCGTTCCCCCGACTTCCACACATCCACCGAGGCCGACCGGGCCAGCGCGTGCTTGCTGACGTTCTGCAACAGCTCCGAGACCGTGAAGTACGCGATCCCCTCGATCGCCGCCGCGGGCCGGGCCGGCAGATCCACGGCCACCCGTACCGGCACCGCGCACCGCGAGGCCACCGACGACAGCGCCGCGTCCAGCCCCCGGTCCGTCAGCACGGCCGGGTGGATCCCGCGGGCCAGGTCGCGCAGCTCCTGGAGGGCGATCTTCACCTCGCCGTGCGCCTCGTCCACCATCCGGGCGGCGGCCCGCGGATCCTCGGCCAGCTTCTCCTTCGCCAGCCCCAGATCCATCGCCAGCGCCACCAGCCGGGCCTGCGCCCCGTCGTGCAGGTCCCGCTCGATGCGCCGCAGGTCGGCCGCCGCCGTGTCCACGACCACCCCGCGGTCGGACTCCAGCTCACTGACGCGGGTGGCCAGGCCGGAGGCCCCGAGCAGCCCGCCGACCATGACCCGGTCGACGGTGGTCAGGGCCCGGATCACCCACGGGGCGGTGAGGGTGACGGCCAGCCCGATGAGGCTCGTGAGGGCGATCCTGGCGGGCGAGTCGAGGTAGAAGGCGTAGTCGTCGTTCTGGAAGAGCTGCAGACCGGGCTGGTCGGTGTAGGCCGGGAAGACCCAGAACCAGAGCGGGTACAGCAGGTACGCCCACCCGCACGCCCAGAGCGTCAGGGACAGGCAGAAGGAGAACACCGCCCACGGGAAGTGGATGACCGAATACAGCGCGTGGCGCCAGGCGCTCCCGCTCTTGAGCAGCGCACCCATGGCGGCCAGCGGGCCGGGCTTCTTCCCCCGGATCGGCTCGGGGGCGGCGATGTCCGCCCCGAGCAGCGCGCGCACCCGGGCCCGCTCCACGTGCCCGAAGCCGCGGCTCATGGCGAGCACGCCGGCCAGCACCGGGACGCCGAGGAAGGTGACGAGCAGCCCGGCGCCGAGGCTCACGCCGGTGATGACGAGGGAGAAGTACAGCGTGCTCAGCGGCAGCCCGATCAGCAGGTATCCGAACTCCCGCCAGGTCCGCCCCGCGACCGGAGCCCGCAGCACCGCGCCGATCCCGCCGCCCGTGCCTGTGCCGTTGCCCATGATCCCGCCCCGCCCTTCCGGTCCTCCGTGACACCCCCACCCTGCCGCCCCGCCCAGCCCCCGACCATGCGGCGGGTCGGCATCTCCACCGGGGGGTTAACCCCACCCCGGCCCCCGCCGAACCCAGCCCCGCCGGCGTTTGAGGCGCGGGGTCCGGGGCGGGAGCTCCGGGAAACGGCGGCGCGCCGGAACACGGACGGGACCCCCGCCCAACCCCGGACGGGAGTCCCATTCAGGTACCGATCAAGTCGGCCCGGGGCCAAGGGGGCCCGGGGGCCTACCCCCGGTCCCGCCACGGCAGCTCGGCCGTGACCACCGTCCCCGCCCCTGCGGGCGAATCCACCACCAGCACCCCGTCCACCGCGCCCAACCGCTCCGCGAGCCCCGCCAGCCCACTCCCCCCGGAGGGACTCGCGCCGCCCCGGCCGTCGTCCGACACCCGGATCATCAGCCTGGCCCCCGCCCGCCACACCTCCACCGTCGCGCCCCGCGCCCCCGGCCCCGCGTGCTTGCTCACGTTCTGCAGCAGCTCGGACACCACGAAGTAGGCGATCCCCTCGATCGCCTCAGCCGGCCGCGCCGCCGGCGGATCCGCCGGCAGGTCCACCGCCACCTTCACCGGCACCACGCACCGCGCCGCCACCGACGACAGCGCCGCGTCCAGCCCCCGGTCCGTCAGCACCGCCGGGTGGATCCCCCGTGCGAGGTCCCGCAGCTCCTGAAGGGCGAGCTTGACCTCCCCGTGCGCCTCGTCGACCATCGCCGCCGCGCCCTCCGGGTCCTCCAGCAGCTTCTCCTTCGCCAGGCCCAGTCCCATCGCCAGCGCCACCAGCCGGGCCTGCGCCCCGTCGTGCAGGTCCCGCTCGATGCGCCGCAGGTCGGCCGCCGCCGTGTCGACCACCACGCCCCGGTCGGATTCCAGCTCCGCGATCCGCCGCTCCAGGTCGTCGGAGGGCGACAGCAGCCCCCGTACCATCGCCCGGTCCACGTTCGCCATCAGCCGCACCAGATACGGCAGCACCGGCCACAGCACGAACAGACCGGTCAGCGCTACCGTGAAGGTGAGTACTCCCCACGGCAGCCGGATCAGCTGGTACAGCACCGTGCGCCAGCCGACCGGGTCCTTGATGCTCGTCCACAGCCAGGGGAAGAATCCGCCGGACCGCTTCGGACCGGGGATCGGGGTCGGCTCGTCCACCCGTACGCCCAGCAGCCCGCGGGCGCGCGCCCGGTCCAGCCGTCCCAATTGCCGAGACAGATACAGACCGCACGCGAGCAGGGGAATTCCGACCGCGGTCACGGAAAGACCGCCGGCCGTGGAAACCATGACAACCGCGTAAACAAAACCGACGATCGCCAACGGCAGGTTGCTCACGAGATAGGCGATCTCCTTCCACGTCACGGCGCTGAAGACGGCGCGTACGGGGGGAGGTCGATCGTTGTCGGGTACGGCATGGCTCATGGTCATGTGCCACACCCTGTCAAGTGCGACCCGCTGATGCCATGGGGTGGCCGGGGTGCTGTGAACGGGGGATAACCCCACCCCGTGTGAGGCAGGCCCTAGACTCCCGTCCGTACCAGATCGTCGACAGTGACCGAGGAGCGAGGAACGGACGTGCCTGAACCAACGGTATCGACCGTAACCGTGCTCGCGGCGGACTACTTCCGGAGTTATTCGGTCGTCGGCCTGCTGGCCGCGCTCGGTGTGCTTTTCGTGGCCGTCGCCTTCGGCGCGGGCCGCCTGCTGCGGCCCGTCGTCCCGACCCCCGAGAAGCTGCTGACGTACGAATGCGGTGTGGACCCGGTCGGCGAGGGCTGGGCGCACACCCAGGTCCGCTACTACGTCTACGCGTTCCTCTACGTCATCTTCGCCGTCGACTCGATCTTCCTGTTCCCGTGGGCGACGGTGTTCGCCGCCGCCGGTTACGGCGCCACGACGCTGGTGGAGATGTTCATCTTCCTCGGCTTCCTGGCCGTCGGCCTGCTCTATGCGTACAAGAAGGGCGTCCTCGAATGGACGTGACACCGGCCGTGACGCCGACCGAGGGGCCGACCGAGGGCGTGCTGCTCCCGGAGCCCAAGCGCCTCGGAGTCCTCTCCCGCCTGGCCCCGGAACCGATGAAGGTGGTCCTGAACTGGGGCCGCCGGTACAGCCTGTGGGTCTTCAACTTCGGCCTGGCCTGCTGCGCGATCGAGTTCATCGCCGCGTCCATGGCCCGGCACGACTTCATCCGGCTCGGAGTGATCCCCTTCGCGCCGGGTCCCCGCCAGGCGGACCTCATGATCGTCTCGGGCACCGTCACGGACAAGATGGCCCCGGCGGTGAAGCGGCTCTACGAGCAGATGCCGGAGCCGAAGTACGTCATCTCCTTCGGCGCCTGCTCCAACTGCGGCGGCCCCTACTGGGACTCGTACTCGGTGACGAAGGGCGTCGACCAGATCATCCCGGTCGACGTCTACGTGCCGGGCTGCCCGCCGCGCCCCGAAGCCCTCCTCCAGGGCATCCTCAAGCTGCAGGAGAAGATCGCCCGCGAGTCGCTCGCGGAGCGGTACGCCGCCGGGCCGTCGGTGTCGCAGCTGACGAGCCCACTGGTCACCCCGCCGCCCGCGCCCGCCCCGGGGGCCGGCGCGTGAACCTCTACGACTCCCTTCCCGACGCGGCGGCCACGGTCTTCGGTGCCGAGGCCGTCGCCGAGGTCTCGTACGACGTCCTCACGGTGGACGTGCCCGTCGGCAGCTGGATCTCCGCCCTGGAGATCGCCCGGGACAAGCTGGGCTGCACGTACTTCGACTGGCTGAGCGCGGTGGACGAGCCCGGCACCGGTTTCCGGATCTGCGCGCACGTCGCATCGCTGGAGAACCACCGGGTGCGCCGGCTGCTGCTGCGCACGACCGTCCCGCACGGCGCCGCCTCCCTGCCGTCCGCGGTCGCCGTATACGCGGGGGCGGAATGGCACGAGCGCGAGACGTTCGAGATGTTCGGGGTGACCTTCACCGACCACCCCCACCTCGTTCCCCTCCTCCTCCCCGAGAACTTCGAGGGCCACCCGCTGCGCAAGGACTTCGTCCTGGCCGCGCGCGTCGCCAAGGCCTGGCCCGGCGCCAAGGAGCCGGGCGAGGCGCACGACCCGGACGCGCCCAAGCGCCGCCAGATGCTCCCGCCGGGCGTACCGGACCCCAACGACTGGGGCCCGATGAAGGGCCAGCTCCCGCCGGCCCCGTCCCGCCCGGCCCGCACCCCGCGTGCGGCCGGCGCGGCGGGCGCCGCCGCCCGTACCCCGCGCGAGGGCGCACCGGTCCGCCGCACCCGCTCGGTCGCCGAGGGCTCGGCCACCCAGTCCCCGGCCGACGCGGCCACCGGGACGGGCGCGGAAGCCACCCCCCACCCGCCGCGCCGCACCCGTTCGGTATCGGAGGGCTCGGCGAGCCAGGCAGCCGAGACGGCCGCTGCGGACGCGACCGCTCCGGGCACGCAGACCCCCGAGGCCCCGGCCCGCCCGCCGCGCCGCACCCGTTCGGCGGCCGACGGCTCGGCGAGCCAGGCGGCCGAGGCCGCCCCCGGCACGGAGGCCCCGGGCACGGAGGCCCCCGAAGCCGCGCCGCGCCCGGCCCGTCGCACCCGTTCCGCCGCCGACGGCTCGGCGAGCCAGGCGGCCGAGGCCCCGGCCCGTCCTACCCGCTCGGCAGCGGACGGCCCCGCGAACCGGCACCCGGGCACGGAGCCGGCCGCCCCGGACGCCGGTGCTCCGGCAGCGGAGCCCGCGCCCCGCACCCCGCGCCGACCCGCCCCCCGCAGCTCCGACGCCCCCTGGCACGACCCGAAGCCCGCCTTCGACGCGCCGGCCCCCGAGCCGGTCCCGAAGGCCGAGCCCGGATCCACCCCGAAGGCCGGACCCGCCCCCGAGCCGGTCCCGAAGGCCGAGCCCGAGACCGACCCCACCCCCGACCCCGACAACGGAGGCGACGCGTGAACGACGTCCTCGACGTCGCCCTGCGGCTGATCGTCGTCTTCGCCGTCTTCCTCGTGCTCCCGCTCGTCGTCGGGCAGACCGAGCACAAGGTGATGGCCCACATGCAGGGCCGCCTCGGCCCCATGTACGCCGGCGGCTTCCACGGCTGGGCCCAGCTCGTCGCCGACGGCGTGAAGTTCGCGCAGAAGGAAGACATCGTCCCGGCGGGCGCCGACCGCCGGATCTTCCAGCTCGCCCCCGCCGTCGCCCTGCTGCCGTACCTCCTCGTCCTGCTGGCCATCCCCATCGGCCCGGGCGAGGGCGCCGTCGGCCAGGTCATCGACGCGGGCCTGTTCTTCGCGCTCGCCGTCATGGGTGTCGGAGTCCTCGGCTCCCTGATGGCCGGCTGGGCCTCGGCGAACAAGTTCTCCCTGCTCGGCGGCCTGCGCACCGCCGCCCAGCTGCTCGCCTACGAACTCCCGATGCTTCTCGCCGCCGCCTCCGTGGCCATGGCGGCCGGTACGGTCTCGCTCCCCGGGATCGTCGAGGCCTTCGAGTGGTGGTGGTTGCCCTGGCAGATCGTCGGCGCGCTCGTCTTCTTCGTCGCCGGCCTCGCCGAACTGCAGCGGCCCCCCTTCGACATGCCCGTCGCCGACTCCGAGATCATCTTCGGCGCGTACACCGAGTACACCGGTCTGCGCTTCGCGCTGTTCCTCCTCGCCGAGTACGCCGGCATCGTCGTCCTCTGCGCCCTGACCACCGTCCTGTTCCTCGGCGGCTGGCACGGCCCGTTCGGTGACGACCTCGGTTGGGTATGGACCCTGCTCAAGATCGCGATCCTCGCCTTCGTCGTGATCTGGCTCCGCGTGAGCTACCCGCGCCTGCGCGAGGACCAGCTCCAGAAGCTCGCCTGGACGACACTCATCCCGCTCGCGCTCGCCCAGATCGCGCTCACCGGCATCGTGAAGGTGGCGATCCAGTAATGCCCATCCCCGGATCCGGTCTGGCCAAGGGCCTGGCCGTCACGCTGCGCACGATGACGAAGCGCTCGCACACGGCCCAGTACCCCGAGGTCCAGCCCGAGCTGCCGCCCCGCTCCCGCGGGGTCATCGGTCTGTTCGAGGAGAACTGCACCGTCTGCATGCTCTGCGCCCGCGAGTGCCCCGACTGGTGCATCTACATCGACTCCCACAAGGAGACGGTCCCCGCGTCCACCCCCGGTGGCCGCGAGCGCAGCCGCAACGTCCTCGACCGCTTCGCCATCGACTTCTCCCTTTGCATGTACTGCGGCATCTGCATCGAGGTGTGCCCCTTCGACGCGCTCTTCTGGTCGCCGGAGTTCGAGTACGCGGAGACCGACATCCACGAGCTGACCCACGAGCGCGACAAGCTCCGCGAGTGGATGTGGACCGTCCCGGCGCCGCCCGCGCTGGACCCGGCGGCCGAGGAGCCCAAGGAGATCGCCGCCGCCCGCAAGGCGGTGGAGAAGGCCGAAGCCGCAGCCGCGGCGGCAGCCGCCGCCGAAGCCGCCGCCCGGGCGGCCGAGACCGAACCGCCGACCGAACCGAACCCGGAGGGAGACGCGTGAGCCCCGCCGCCACCCTGGCCGCAGCCACCACCACCGGGCCCGGCTTCCTCTCCCCGACCGGCGTCGAGATCGCCTTCGTCCTCGTCGGACTCGCCACCCTCGGCGCGGCCCTCGTCACGGTCACCACCAAGCAGCTGGTGCACGCCGCCCTGTGGCTGGTCGTCGCGCTCGGCGGCATCGCCGTCGAGTACCTGCTGCTGACCGCCGAGTTCATCGCCTGGGTCCAGGTCCTCATCTACCTCGGTTCCGTGGTCGTCCTCCTCCTCTTCGGGCTGATGCTCACCAAGGCCCCCATCGGCCGCTCCCCGGACGCGGACTCCGGCAACCGCTGGATCGCGCTCGGCGTCGCCGTCGTCGCGGCCGTCTCGCTCGTCTGGGTGGTCGTCGACGCCTTCCGCACCACCTGGATCGACCTCGACGGACCGGCCCAGGGCTCCACCAAGGTCTCCGGCGAGATCCTCTTCCAGCACTGGGTGCTGCCGTTCGAGGCGCTCTCCGTTCTCCTCCTCGCAGCCCTGATCGGCGCCATCGTGCTGTCCCGCAGGAACGAACCCACCGACGCCACCGACGCCACCGACGCCAGCGACAAGAGGCAGCGCTGATGCACCTCGCCTACCCCGCCGTACTCGCGGCGCTCCTCTTCTGCACGGGCCTGTACGGCGTACTCGCCCGCCGCAACGCCATCCTGGTCCTGATGTCCGTCGAGCTGATGCTCAACGCCGTCAACCTCAACCTGGTGGCCTTCGACGTCTGGCTGCGCGACGCCCTGCACGCCGGCCAGGCCCTGACCCTCTTCACCATCGCGATCGCCGCCGCCGAGATCGGCATCGGTCTCGCGATCGTGCTGATGGTGTACCGCAACCGGGGCACCTCCGACGTCGACCGGCTGCGCGACACCGCCGAAGGCCACGAGCCCGCCGCGAACAACCAGAGCGAGGTCACCGCGTGAGCACCACGACCCTCGCCGTACTCGTCCCGCTGCTCCCCTTCCTGGGCGCTGTGGCGGGACTGCTGCTCGGCCGCACCGCCCCCGGGTTCGTCCGGCCGCTCGCGATCCTGCCGACGCTCGGCGCCGCCGTACTGGCCGCACTCGTCGCCGTCCGCCAGGGCGGCGGCGAGACGATCAGCGCCGCGACCGAGCTGACCCCGACCGGCTCGGTGCCGATCGACCTCTCGCTCTACATCGACGGCTTCGCCGCCCTGGTCGCCGTCCTGGTCGGGGCGGTCGCCACCTGCGTACAGGTCTACTCGACGGCGTACCTCCGTGAGGACCCGCGCTACCCGTCGTATGCCGCTCTCGTCTCACTGTTCACCTCCGCCATGCTGCTCGTCGTCTACTCCGGCGACCTGATGGTGCTGCTGGTCGGCTGGGAGGTCATGGGCATCTGCTCGTACTTCCTGGTCGGCCACTACTGGGAGACCGAAGCGGCCCGCTCCGCCTCCCTGAAGGCCTTCCTCGTCACCAAGCTCGGCGACGTCCCCTTCCTGATCGGCCTGTTCGCGC
Organism: Streptomyces sp. NC-S4; assembly: GCF_054353315.1. NCBI lineage: Bacteria > Bacillati > Actinomycetota > Actinomycetes > Kitasatosporales > Streptomycetaceae > Streptomyces > Streptomyces sp. NC-S4. The sequence goes on from NZ_CM135937.1 coordinate 5,083,823, forward strand.
TCGCCACCGACGCCGGCTCCTTCGAGATCCCGAAGATCCTGGGCACCGTCGCCGCGGGCGGACTCGACCACCCGACGCTGATCGCGCTGCTCCTGCTCGCCGGTGTGGCGGGCAAGTCCGCGCAGTTCCCCCTGCACACCTGGCTCCCCGACGCCATGGCGGGCCCCACCCCGGTCTCCGCGCTCATCCACGCCGCGACGATGGTCGCCGCCGGTGTCTACTTCATCGCCCGCCTCCTGCCCGTCTTCGCGTCCTCCTGGGCCGCGCTGGTGGTCATGGCCGTGATGGCGGCCGTCACGATGGTCGGCTCCGGCCTGGCCGCCATCGCCCAGGACGACATCAAGCGGGTGCTCGCGTACTCCACGATCGGTCAGCTCGGCTACATGGTCGGCGCCCTGGCCGTCGGCGACCGCGGTGCCGCCGTGTTCCACCTCCTGTCCCACGGCGCCTTCAAGGCGCTCCTCTTCCTCGGCGCCGGCGTGATCATCCACGCCGCCGGTACGAACTCCCTGGGCGTCATGTCCCGGATGGACGGCCTGGCCAAGCGCATCCCCGACGCGTTCTGGACGATGACGATCGCGCTGCTCGCGCTCGCCGCGGTCCCGCCCTTCGCCGGCTTCTTCTCCAAGGAAGCCGTCCTCGTCGCCGCCGAGCACACCGCGACCGGCCACTCGGAGTTCGCGCCCAGCGCCGCCGGCTGGCTGGTGCTCGTCGCCGGTCTGCTGACCGCACTGCTCACCGCCGCCTACGCCACCCGGCTGTGGCTGATGGCCTTCCGCGGCCGGGGCGCCGCCGCCCCCGACCACGGCAAGGAGCCCCTCGCCATGACCGGCGTGCTGTGGCTGCTGGCCATCCCGTCGATCGGCTTCGGCCTCGCGGCCGGCCGCCTCTCCGACTGGTTCGACGGCGGGCAACTCACTCCGACCCTCGTCACCTCCGTCCTCGGAACGGGCGCCGCGGCCATCGGCGCGATGCTCACCTACGCCCTCTGGCAGCGCGCCTCGGCGAAGGCCGTCCTCGCGACCGCCACCGCCGGCACTGCCGCCGGCACCTCAGCAGGTGCCGCAGCCGGTGCCGACACAGGAGCGCCCGCCGCAGTCGCGGTCGCCGCCGCCGAATCCGCCGCGGAAGCCCCCGAGGTGGCCGAGGTGACCCACGATCACCCCGCCGTCCCGGCCGGCCCCGCCGCCGACCCCGGCAAGGCGTTCCTCGGCCCGCTGCACCGCCACGCGGCCGTCGGCTTCCACCTCGACGCCGTCTACGACCGGCTGTTCGTCCGGCCCGTCCGGGCCGCCGCGAGCCTCGTCCGCTTCCTCGACCGCGAGGTCGTCGACACGTACGTCCGCGGCGCGGGCACCGGCACCCAGCTGCTCGGCAGCCTCGTACGCCGTGCCCAGACCGGCAACGTGCAGAGCTACCTGAGCGCCCTGCTCGCCGGCGCCGTGGTCCTGGCGATCGCCACCGCCGTCCTCGCCAACGTCAACGCCGGATCGTGAGCCGTGAGTCAGCCGTGATTGATATCAGCCCGTCCGTGATGCAGTTCCTTCTGGCGTTCATCGTGGCCGCACCGCTCCTCGGCTCCGCCGCGGCGCTCCTGCCGGCCCCGCCCGGCCTCAAGGGCAAGAGCCCCGAGCAGGCCGTGCTCCGCCACGGCGTGACCGTGACCGGCGTGATCCTCGCCGCGGCCGTCGCCCTCACCCTGGGCTTCGACCACGACGCCCCGTCCCGCATCCAGGCGACGACGGACATCAGCTGGATCCAGGCGCTGAACGTCCGGATCCACCTCGGCGTCGACGGCATCTCGCTCCCCCTCCTCCTGATGACCGCGCTGCTGTTCTTCCTCTGCGCGCTCTACAGCTACTTCAAGCTGCCCGCGGGCCCCTCCCCGAAGGCCTTCGTCGCACTGCTCCTGGTCCTGGAGTCCGGCACCCTCGCGACCTTCGCCGTCCTCGACCTGCTGCTCTTCTTCCTCGCCTTCGAGATGGTCCTCATCCCGATGTACTTCCTGATCGCCCGCTGGGGCGGAGCTCAGCGGCAGGCCGCCGCCTGGAAGTTCATCCTCTACACCCTCCTCGGCTCCGTCGTCATGCTGCTCGGCCTCCTCCTCATCGGTGTGACGGCGGGCACATTCGACATGGTGGCACTCGCCTCTGACAACGGCCGCGAACTGTCCCACAGCACCCAGATCCTGGCCGTGCTCGCCATCGGGATCGGCCTCGCCGTGAAGACCCCGATGTGGCCCCTCCACAGCTGGCTGCCGGACGCCCACACCGCCGCGCCCACCGTCGGATCCGTCCTGCTGGCCGGCGTCCTGCTCAAGATGGGCACGTACGGGTTCGTCCGCATCCTGCTCCCCATCACCCCGGACGGCATGGCCACCTTCGCCCCCTACCTCGGCGCCTTCGCGGCCGTCGGCATCGTCTACGGATCGCTCGCCTGCCTCGCCCTGGCCCGCAAGGGGAACAAGGGCGACCTCAAGCGCCTCATCGCCTACTCCTCCGTCGGCCACATGGGCTTCGTCCTCCTCGGCATCGCGAGCATGACCCCCACCGGCGTCAACGGCGCGCTCTTCGCCAACATCGCCCACGGCCTGATCACCGGCCTGCTCTTCTTCCTGGTCGGCGCCCTCAAGGACCGCTACGGCACCGCCGACCTCGACACCCTCGCCGGAGCCACGGGCGCCGCCCTCTACGGCCGCGCCCCCCGCCTCGGCGCGCTCCTCGCCTTCGCCGCCGTCGCCTCCCTGGGCCTGCCCGGCCTCGCCGGCTTCTGGGGCGAGATGCTGGCCCTCTTCGGCGCCTTCGACCCCGCCGAGGGCCTCTCCCGCCCCGCGTTCCTCACGTACGTGGCCGTCGGCGCGTTCGGCACCCTGCTCACCGCCGCCTACCTCCTGATCGTCGTACGGCGCGTCTGCATGGGAGACCCGAAAGCCGGTCCCGAGCTCGCCGTCGCGGACGTCCAGCACTACGAGTTCGCCGCCTGGACCCCGCTCGTCGCCCTCACCGTCCTCGCCGGCCTGTGGCCCGCGGTCCTCCTCGGCCTCACCGACCCGGCCGTCCAGAAGCTCCTCGCAGGAGGCAACTCATGACGGCCATGACGGCCATGACGGTCCTCTCCGCCGAGGCCCCGAGCCTGGTCCAGTCCGTCGACTGGCTCGCCATCGCACCCGTGGTGATCACCGCCGCCGTCGGCCTGGTCGTCCTCGTCGCCGACCTGTTCCTCGCCGAACGCCGCAAGCCGGTCCTCGGCTGGATCACGGTCGCCGGCCTCGCCGCCGCGACCGCCACCCTGATCCCCCTGCGCGCCGGCGACCGCGCCACCTTCTGCCTCACCGGCGACCCGGCAACCTGCAGCTACGTCACCGACCGCTTCACGCTCGTCATCCAGTTCCTGGTGCTGGCCGGCGCCCTGATCACCGCCCTGGTGTCGGTCACCGCCGTCCACGACACCCGCATGCCGGCCGGCGAGTACTGGTTCCTGCTGCTCTCCTCCGCCGCCGGCGCGGCCCTGCTGCCCGCCTCCCGCGACCTCGCCACCCTGATCGTGGCGCTCGAAGTCGCCTCGCTGCCCGCCTTCGCCCTCGTCGGCATGCGCCGCGGCGACCGGCTCTCCTCCGAGGCCGCCCTGAAGTTCTTCCTGTCCTCCGTCACCGCCACCGCCGTGTCGCTGATGGGCGTCAGCTTCGTCTACGCCGCCACCGGCTCCCTGCACCTCACCCAGGTCGCGGACCGCCTCGAAGACGTCCCCGGGCAGCTCGACACGCTCGCCATGGCCGGTGTCGCGCTCACCCTCGTCGGCTTCGCCTTCAAGACCGCGGCCGTCCCCTTCCACTTCTGGGTCCCCGACACCTACGTCGGCGCCCCCCTGCCCATCGCCGGCTACCTCTCCGTGATCGGCAAGGCCGTCGGCTTCACCGGCCTCATCCTCGTCACGGTGATCGCCTTCCCGGCGTACTCCGACGTCTGGGGCCCGGCCCTGGCCGTCCTCGCCGCCCTCACCATGACCCTGGGCAACGCCGCCGCCCTGCGCCAGTCCCCGGACCGCCCGAACAGTGCCGTACGGCTGCTCGCCTGGTCCTCGGTCGGCCAGGCCGGATACCTGCTGGTCCCGATCGCCGCGGCCGCGTACTCCGGGCGCGACCAGATCGGCTCCACCGTCGCCTACGCCCTCATGTACGCCGCCGTGAACCTCGGCGCCTTCGCCGTGGCCGCCCTGGTCGCCCGTACCAAGCCGCTCCACCGGATCAGCGACTACCGGGGGCTCTACGCCGAGCGCCCGCTGGCCGCCCTCTCCCTGGGCTTCTTCCTGCTCTGCCTGGCGGGCCTGCCCCCGGGCATCATCGGGCTCTTCGCCAAGGTCACCGTCTTCCGGTCCGCGGTCGACGCGGGCCTGGGCTGGCTGGCCGTGGTCATGGCGATCAACGTCGTCATCGCCCTGTACTACTACCTGCGCTGGACGGCCCTGCTCTTCCGCACCCCCGAGGGCGCGCAGACCCGTACGCGCGCTCCCTGGCCGGTGGCGGCGGCCATCGTCGTCACCGCGATCACGGCGGTCGTCCTCTCGGGCGCCCCGGAACTCATCCTGCGCGTCACCTCGGGCAGCCTCTTCGCGCAGTAACCGACGCCGACGGACGCGTGTAACCCGTACGGAGTAACGCCCGCCGCGGCCCCGCCGCCCCCCGGGAAGGGGCGGCGGCGGCCGGCCGCACCCCCACGCCCTGGGAACCTGACGCCCTCACCTCGCGTTGACCAGGAAGGGAGGGTCCACTGGACCGTAGACCCTCAAATCCATGACGGGCTCCCCTGCCGCACCACTTGGAGGGCGTACCGTGCACCGCCGGCACAACGGGCTGAAGACCGCCGTACTCCTCGGCGGGCTGTCCGCACTCATCATCCTCATCGGAAGCTTCTTCGGACGGGGCGGCCTGATCGTCGCCGTCCTCGTCGCCCTCGGGACGAACGCCTACGCGTACTGGAACAGCGACAAGCTGGCTCTACGCGCGATGCGCGCCCGCCCCGTCAGCGAGTTCGAGGCCCCCCAGCTGTACCGCATGGTGCGCGAGCTCTCCACGTCCGCGCGCCAGCCCATGCCACGCCTGTACATCTCACCCACCGAGGCCCCCAACGCCTTCGCCACCGGCCGCAACCCGCGCAACGCCGCGGTCTGCTGCACCGAGGGCATCCTGCGCATCCTCGACGAGCGAGAGCTGCGCGGGGTCATCGGCCACGAGCTCAGCCACGTCTACAACCGCGACATCCTGATCTCCTCCGTCGCCGGCGCCCTCGCCTCGGTGATCATGTTCCTGGTCAATTTCGCCTGGCTGATCCCGATCGGCCGGTCGAACGACGACGAGGGTCCCGGCCTCCTCGGCATGCTGCTGATCATGATCCTGGGCCCGCTGGCCGCCTCCGTGATCCAGCTGGCCATCAGCCGCTCGCGCGAGTACGAGGCCGACGCCTCCGGCGCCCAGCTCACCGGCGACCCGCTCGCCCTGGCCAGCGCCCTGCGCAAGCTCGACGCGGGCACCAAGCAGCTCCCGCTGCCCCCGGAGCCCCGGCTGGAGGCCGCGAGCCACATGATGATCGCCAACCCGTTCCGCCCAGGTCAGGGCCTTTCTAAGATGTTCTCCACACACCCTCCGATGGCCGAGCGCATCGCCCGGCTCGAACAGATGGCAGGCCGCCGCCAATGAAGACAATCCTCAACATCATTTGGCTCATCCTCAGCGGCATCTGGCTGTTCCTGGGCTACCTCCTCGCGGGCGTGCTGCTCTGCATCACGATCATCGGCATCCCGTTCGGCATCGCCGCCTTCCGCATCGCGGTCTACGCCCTCTGGCCCTTCGGCTACACCACGGTCGAGCGCCACGACGCGGGCGCCCCGTCCTGCATCGGCAACGTCCTGTGGCTGGTACTGGCCGGCTGGTGGCTGGCCCTCGGCCACATCGTCACGGGCATCGCCCTCTGCATCACGATCATCGGCATCCCGTTCGGCATCGCCAACTTCAAGATGGTCCCGCTCTCCCTGCTCCCGCTGGGCCGCGAGATCGTCCCGACGGACGCGCCGTTCGCCTCCCGCTGACACAGCGACCGGCGTCCCGGACGCCGGCACACACCCCGCCCGCAGGCCGTCGGATCGGCCTGCGGGCGGAGTTGTCCACAGGCCCGGGCGACTGTCGGTGGGATGCGTCACCATGAACGCATGAACGAGACCGAGCAGTTGCTGGAGCAAGTCGCCGTGCGCGCACGCAACTCCGCGCAGGGGCACGGAAAGTCCCTGCCCGCCGTCCTGGGCACGGAGGAGATCGCCCGGGCCGAGGACATACTCGGCTTCGCCCTGCCGCCCCTGCTCGCCGCGCTCTACACCCGTGTCGGCGACGGCGGATTCGGCCCGGAGTGCGGACTGCTGTCCCTGTACGACGCCGTCAGTTCCTACGGGGCCGGCCGCTCGTCGGCCTGGCGCTGGCCCGAGGGCGTGCTGCCGATAGCCGACTTCGGCTGCTCCCTGTCCGTCTGCGTCGACTGCCGCTCCGACACCGCCCAGGTCCTCCTCTTCGACCCCGGCCTCGGGGAGCCGGAGCTCGCCTGGTCCATCGACGCCCCGAGCCTGGCCGGCTGGCTGCACGGCTGGCTCGACGGCACCGCCTGGTACTGCGACGGCTCTGCGGCGGGGGAGGAGTACGACCTGGAGCTGATGCCCTGGGCCGGATTCAGATCCCGGATCTGAGCCGCCCCTGCACCCCGTAGAGCAGTCCGCCCACCGCCAGCACCGCCGCCCCCCAGAGCGCCGACGCGAGGGGCAGCGCACACGCCAGCACCACACAGCCGGACAGCCCCACCACTGCCACGGCCCGACCCTTGACAGCTGAATCGAGAGTCCACGCGGAGGCGTTCGCGATCGCGTAGTAGGCGAGCACTCCGAAGGAGGAGAAACCGATCGCGCCCCGCAGATCGGCGGTGGCCGCCAGCACCGCCACGACCGCACCCACGGCCAGCTCCGCATGGTGCGGCACCTGGTGCCGAGGATGCACGGCCGCCAGTGCGCGCGGCAGATGACCGTCCCGGGCCATCGCCAGGACCGTCCGCGAAACCCCGAGCACGAGCGCCAGCAGCGAACCCAGCGCGGCCAGGGCCGCGCCCACCCGGACCACCGGGGCCAGTCCGGGCCACCCGGCCGCCCGCACCGCGTCGGCGAGCGGCGCCGACGACCGCGCCAGCCCCTCCGCGCCGAGCACCGACAACGCCGCCACCGCCACCGCGGCGTACACCAGCAGCGCGATCCCCAGTGCGATCGGCACCGCCCGCGGGATCGTCCGCCCCGGATCGCGCACCTCCTCGCCCAGAGTGGTGATCCGGGCGTAGCCCGCGAAGGCGAAGAACAGCAGACCCGCGCCCTGCAGAAGCCCGAAGACGCCCCCGCCCGACCCGCCCAGCCGCTCCGCGTCGGCCGCCCCGGAGGACAGGCACACCACGACCACCCCGGCCAGCACCGCCAGCACCACCGCCACGATCAGCCGGGCGATACGGGCCGACTTCTGCACGCCGCCGTAGCTCGCGGCGGTCAGCGCCACCACCGCCGCGACGGCCACCGCGTGCTGCCGCCCCGGCCACAGGTACGCCCCCACCGTGAGGGCCATCGCCGCGCAGGACGCGGTCTTGCCGATCACGAACCCCCAGCCGGCCAGGTACCCCCAGAACGGCCCGAGCCGCTCCCGCCCGTAGACGTACGTGCCGCCGGAGGCCGGGTACCGCGCGGCCAGCCGCGCCGAGGAGTGCGCGTTGCAGTAGGCCACGAGCCCCGCCACGCCCAGAGCGGCGAGCAGGGCCCCACCCGCCGCCCGCGCCGCGGGAGCCAGGGCGGCGAAGATACCGGCGCCCACCATCGCGCCGAGTCCGACGACCACGGCATCGAACACCCCCAGGGTGCGCTTCAACTCGTTTTCCACGGGCGGAGGGTAACCCCGCTAGATGACGCCCTCCCGGCCGGACAGTGGCGCCCGGGTGCGCTCCCAGCCCTCCAGAGCGGTCAGACAGGCGTGGTCCAGGTGCCGCAGCCCGCTCAGATCCAGCCGTACCGGCTGCCCGTGCGGCAGCGCGTCCAAGGCGTCGAGCAGCTTGGGAAGCCGCAGGAAACTGGCGTTCCCCAGGACCTGCACGCACAGCTCCTCGTCCTCCCACACCTCCTCGATGTGCACGTGGGAGGTCTCCCAGGCCGCCTTGGCGACAGCCAGCCCCAGCCCGATCAGCACCCCCTCGAAGAGATTGGTGACCACGATCGCCGACGCCGTGACCACCAGCACCACCGCCTCGCCCCGGTGCGTCCGCCACAACGCGGCCACCGCCCTGGCCGGCAGCAGCTTCCAGCCCGCGTGCAGCAGCACCCCGGCCAGCGCGGCCAGCGGCACGCTCTCCAGGAGCTGGGGAAACGCCACGGCGAAGAGCAGCAGCCAGCCACCGTGCATCACCCTGGACGCGCGGGTCCGCGCCCCGGCCTCCACATTGGCGGCGCTGCGCACGATGACCGCGGTCATCGGCAGCGCGCCCAGCAGCCCGCACACACTGTTGCCCACACCCTGGGCGATGAGTTCCTTGTCGTACTCCGTCCTCGGACCGTCGTGCATACGGTCCACGGCCGCGGCGCTGAACAGCGTCTCGGCGGAGGCGATCAACGCCAGCGCGACCACGGTTCCGGCCGCGCCGACCGAGGCCAGGACCTCGAAGTCGCCCCAGCCGGGCGGGGACACGGCAGCCAGCACGCCCGTCACCCGCACCTTGTCGACGGGCAACTGCAGCAGGACGGCCGCGGCGGTGGCGGCGGCCACCCCGACGAGCGCCCCGGGCACGATCCTCAGCCGGGCGGGCACCCGGCGCCAGGCGACCATGACGGCGATCGTCCCGACCCCGAGCAGCACGGCGGCCAAGTCGGCCTGCGCGCCGAGCTCGTGCACCCCGCCCAGCTTCGCCAGGGTCTGCCCCGGAGCCTCCACACCGCCCAGGGCGTACAGCTGCCCGGAGATCAGTACCAGCCCGATCCCGGCCAGCATCCCGTGCACGACGGCGACGGAGATCGCCCGGAACCACCGCCCGAGCCGCAGCATCCCCATGCCCAGCTGCGCCACCCCGGCGGCCAGCACCAGCACCCCGAGCGCGGGAAGACCGTAGGCCTGCACCGCCTCGTAGACGAGGACGGTGAGACCGGCCGCGGGCCCGCTCACCTGCAGGGAGCTCCCGCGGAACCAGCCGGTGACCAGACCGCCGACCACCCCGGTGACGATCCCCAGCTCGGCCGGTACCCCGGAGGCGACCGCCACCCCGACGCACAGGGGTAGAGCGACCAGCGCGACGACCACGGATGCCCCGAAATCATCACGGAACGTGCCGGCCCCAGCCATGCGAGAACCCCCTGCCACGCGGTGGATGTGATGCCGTCCAGCGTGGTGGGCGCACTCACCGTGTCCCAAGTGCCCACAGGAGTCCGCGGTGGCGCGTGCGCCGCACACGCCCCGCACACACCCCCTTCGCAACCGCCGCGGCCCGGCGGTCGGTGAAGACCGCCGGGCCGGCGTGGGGCAGTGCGCGGAACAGGGTCAGCGGTAGTTCACGAACTGGATCGCGAAGTCCAGGTCCTTGCCCTTGAGCAGAGCCTGGACCTCCTGGAGGTCGTCACGGCTCTTGGAGCTGACGCGCAGCTCCTCGCCCTGGACCTGGGCCTTGACGCCCTTGGGACCCTCGTCCCGGATGATCTTCGCGACCTTCTTGGCGTTCTCCTGGGAGATGCCCTCCTCGATCGTGGCGAAGATCTTGTACTCCTTGCCGGACAGCTGCGGCTCCCCGGCGTCCAGCGCCTTCAGCGAGATCCCGCGCTTGACCAGCTTGGTCTCGAAGACGTCGAGGACGGCCTTCACGCGCTCCTCGGAGTTCGCCTCCATCAGGATCTTCTCGCCGGACCAGGCGATGGTGGCGCCGGTGCCCTTGAAGTCGTAACGCTGCGAGAGCTCCTTGGCGGCCTGGTTGAGGGCGTTGTCGACCTCCTGCCGCTCGACCTTCGAGACGATGTCGAAACTGGAGTCGGCCATGTGGTGTGGCTCCTTGAAGTCGGTTGTGATCACCCCGGAGGGCACGGCCGGACATGCCCGGCCCGCTCGGCAAAGCCTAGCCACCGCGCCCACCCGCGGTGCTGATCAATCCGGTGGTGAAGCACCCCCGGTCATCAGGTATCGTTTACGTCGTTGCCAGGGAGCGCCGCCGCAAGGCGGAAAAAATGGCAGCAAATCTTGGCGGTGTGCCCGAGTGGCCAAAGGGAGCAGACTGTAAATCTGCCGGCTCAGCCTACCCAGGTTCGAACCCTGGCGCCGCCACGCGAGTGGAACCCCCGTTCATCTGTGGAATCACAGTGAGCGGGGGTTCTTTCGTATCCGTGGTTGGTCCGGTCAGATGAACTACTCACCTGACTGGGCCACAGCCCCGGCCCTGCCAGCGCCACGGCGAGGCCGTGGCCAGGTCGGATGGGCGGCGCGTGACGCACGCACCCCTCCCATCGCATCCCGCGGCAGCCCTCGGCGCCGGCGGGTAAGGAAGCCATGAACCTGAACCATCAGTCGGCGACGATTCAACGGCCCCGGGGGCGCTCCCGGGTTCTGCTCGCCTCCATCGCCGCCGCGGCGGCCCTCACCGGCCAGTTGATCGCGCTGGCTCCGGCCGCATCCGCGGACGGGCCCAAGCCGACGGGCCACCATGACGTGCAGCCCGGGGGCAAGAAGCACGGGCTCTCGGAGCACGACAAGCACAAGAAGCACGGGCCCCTGGTCGTCCACGGCCTGCGGCAGTTCACCTCGGACAACACCTTCACCCCGCCGCCCGGCGTCACCTCGGTGTTCGTCCAGGCATGGGGCGCCGGCGGTGGCGGCGGTGGTGGCGGCGGGTCCGCGCGCAACAACGGCGGCGGCGGCAACCCCAACAACCCGAACAACAACCCGAACGGCGGAGTCGACGCGGCCGCGGACTCGGACGCCGCCGCGGCCGCGCGGAACGTCGGTGGCCACGGTGGCGGTGGCGGTGGCGGCGGCTTCACCTGGTGCGTCATCCCGGTCACCCCGCTGACGGACTACGGCGTGGACGTCGGCACCGGAGGTGCCAACGGCCTCGGCGGCGCGCCGGGCGCCAACGGCACCGCCGGTTCGGCCGGCACCACCACGTCGCTGACCGTGGCGTCGAGCAACACCGTGCTCCTCACCGCCACCGGCGGCGGGGGCGGCGGTGGCGGCGGCGCCGCGGACCGCGGTCCCGGCGAGCCCGGCACGCCCGGCCTGGGCGGCACCGGAACGTGCTCCTCCGGCGGCGTCAACCACAACGGTGACCCGGGTAACGCCGACGGCACCGGCGGCGGCACCGCGGACGGCATCGTCCAGCTCCCGGACGGCACGGCCGTGGGCGGCGACGGCGGCCGCGGCGGCGGTACCAACCGCGCCATCGGCAATTCCGGCTCCCGCGGCAAGGACGGCGGCGACGGCTACGTAGTCATCTACTGGTAGCCGCACCCCACAGCACCGATCCGGAAGCCCGTCCCGCCCGCCTCCACGGGCGGGCGGGCTTCCCGCCGTCGCCCGACGGCGTACGGGCGGCGCACCGAACACGACCGCAACGTCCACGGCCCCTGTTCGTTCACCGGGGGTGAAATGGACATCTGACACGCGCGGGAAGGTCGGCGGCGGGGTGCTCATGGCCCTGCTCGGCGCAGGGCTCCCGGCTCTGGTGGGAGCCGCCCTCCACACGGACGTGGGGGAGCCCTACCAGGAGACCCGGCTGTACTTCGGCACCCAACGGGCCGACGGTCGCGATCCGGTGGAGGAACGCGAGTTCATGCGGTTCCTGGACCTGGAGATCACCCCCGCCTTCCCCGAGGGGCTGACCCTCCACGACGGGTACGGCCAGTGGCGCGGCCAGGACGGTAGGACCGTCCGCGAGACCTCCTACGAGGTGGTCCTGCTCTACCCGGAGAAGGAGGCCGACGAGCGCAGCACGCGCATCGAGCGGATCCGGCAGGCGTACGAGGACCGGTACCAGCAGGACTCCGTCGGCCGGTCCGACGACAAGGTCAGCGCCGGGTTCTGAAGCACCGGGCCGCCGGGCCGGCGAAGCGCCGGACCGCCGGACTGCCGGGGCGACGGCCTCAGTTGCCCGCCACGTCCTTCACGGCCACCTCGACCGGCGTCGAACCGGAGACCAGTTCCAGGGTCAGGCCCGCCGTCGCCGGGGTCTCGACCAGCTCGGCCAGCACCGCCGCCACGTCGTCGCGCGGGACGGCCCCGCGGCCCGTCTGCGCCTCCAGACGGACCAGGCCCGTCCCGGCGTCGTCGATCAGCGAACCAGGGCGCAGAACGGTCCACTCCAGGCCCAGCCGGGTCCGTACGTGGTCATCGGCCTCGCCCTTGGCCCGCAGGTACGCGTCGAAGACCTCGTCACCGCCGTGGTGCGCGTCCGCACCCATCGAAGAGACCATCAGGAAGCGCCGTACGCGGGCCCGTTCGGCGGCATCGGCGAACAGGACCGCAGCCCCGCGGTCCACGGTGTCCTTCCGCCCGATTCCGCTGCCGGGGCCCGCGCCGGCCGCGAACACCGCCGCGTCCGCGCCCTGCAGGATCCCCGCCACATGTTCCACCGAGGCCGATTCCAGATCGCAGAGCACCGGCTCGGCGCCCGCCTGCCTCAGGTCGTCGCCCTGTGCCGGGTCGCGGATGATGCCCGCGACCTCGTACCCGCGCGCGGCGAGCAGGCGCTCCAGCCGCAGCGCGATCTGACCGTGTCCACCCGCGATGACGATGCGCATGACCCGACCGTACGACGAGCCGGGCGCCGACGCCCGCGAGCGGACGGCGAACTTCACGGCCCTGCCTCCGTACGGCCCTGCCGGGGCAGGTCCAGGGCCACCGCGACGGCGGAGTCGCAGTACTCCCGTACGGCACTCGTACGGGCTACCACGCGCCCGCGGTGGATCACGATCCGGCTGTAGGCGAGGGAGAGCACGCCCGCGATCCGGTCCCCGCGCACGGCGAGCAGCTCCGCCGGGAACCCGGCCTCCACCCGGACCTCCGGCAGGCCCATGGCCTCACGGGCGCAGCCGCTGACGGATTCGTACGCCTCGCCCGCCCGGAGCCCTCCCTGGGAGGCCAGCAGGTACGCGGCCTCCAGCGGATCCCCGCGGCCGACGGGGTTCCCGGCGTCCCGCAGGGCCCCGCTGCCGGCCGCGACGCGCACACCGGCGGCCCGCAGCAGCCGGACGGGGGCGGTACGCAGGCCGCGGCGTTCCAGGGCCGCGCAGTCGCCCTGGGGCAGGCAGGTGACCCGTACGCCGGCCGCGGCCAGCTGATCGGCGGCGCGGGCGGCCGCGTCCAGCGGGAGCCGGGACAGGCCGCCGCACGGGCCGATGGCCACTCCGGGGCGGAGCCCGCCGGCCATCGCCGCGAGCCGGGCGAGGCGGCCCGGGTCGTCACCGTCGGTGTGCAGATCCACGGGGCAGCCGTGCTCGGCGGCGAGGTCCAGGACGGCTTCGAGGAAGCCCGTCGGGTCCGGGTCCAGGTCGGGGCAGCCGCCGATCACGGAGGCGCCCATCTTGACCGCGTCCCGCAGCATGGCCAGCCCGTCGGCGCCGGCCACCCCGGTCAGCAGCCGGGGCACGGCCACGGCGGTGAGGTCGGCGAGCCCGCGCAGGGAGCGGCGGGCCTGGAGCACGGCTTCCATGGGGCCGAGGCCGTGCACGTCGCCGATGCGGACGTGGGAGCGGACCGCTGTGGCGCCGTGCCCGAGCTGGAGCAGGGCGGCTTCGGTGGCCCGGCGCTGGACCTCGTCCGGGGAGTAGGAGACGGGCCCCTCGGCGTCGGCGGTCAGCGCGGTGTCCCCGTGGGCGTGCGGCTCGGCGGGGGCGGGGAGCAGCAGGTAGCCGGTCAGGTCCACCCGGGCCGGCGCGGGGGAGGGGAGGCTGCCCGCGGTGCCGACGGCCTGGATCCGGCCGCCGCCGAGGCGGACGTCGACGGTGCGGCCGTCGGTGAGGCGGGCCCCCGCGAGCAGCAGGGTGGTGGCGGCCTCGGCGGCGGCCGCGTTGCCGTTTCCGCCGCTGGGCGCCTGGAACGGCTGCTGCGGCTGGCTGTCGGACATCGCGCTCCTGCGGTGGGCTCGGGCGGTTCCTGGAGCCGTGGCCCGCGGCCCAAGATCACGCAGCGTGCTCAGAGCCTAGGGCGCGGCGCACCCCGCTTCGCGGAAGAGCGCAATAGTCGTACCGGTGTGGTGCCACGCGCCGGGGCGCCCGCGTGTGCGCCCCGACGGGCCGCAGGGCTCCGACCGGCGGGTGCCGGACTGTGAGCCCGCCCACATTCCGCCCGAGATGTGGGGCGGAAGTGATCGGCGGGTTGATCGGGAGCGGCTCGCGAACCCCCTCGGAGCCCTGTTCCCGCAAAGGATTTGGGCGATCGGCGGGCAACCGTGTAATGTCTTCATCGCTCGCCCCAATAGCTCAGTCGGTAGAGCGTCTCCATGGTAAGGAGAAGGTCTGCGGTTCGATTCCGCATTGGGGCTCTGGTGAGAGAGGTTCCCCACCCTCGGGTGGGGAGCTGATCACATCAAAGCGGCGTAGCTCAGTCGGTAGAGCAAGCGGCTCATAATCGCTGTGTCACCGGTTCAAGTCCGGTCGCCGCTACACACAGTAGCCGATTGCGGGGTCGGTCTCCCGATCGGCTACTCTTTTATGCGTTCATCCGTCCCATAGTCCGTCAAGGAGCACTCACGTGGCTGCCACCGACGTCCGCCCGAAGATCACGCTGGCCTGCGTGGAGTGCAAGGAGCGGAACTACATCACCAAGAAGAACCGGCGTAACAACCCGGACCGTCTTGAGATGAAGAAGCACTGCCCGCGCTGCAACTCGCACACCGCGCACCGCGAGACCCGCTGACCCCAGCGAAGTCTCCAATAACAGGCACCGTCATGAGGTCGTCCCCTTCATTGGGGGCGGCCTTGTGTCGTTTCCGTGCCCGTTCCTGTCTTTCTTCTTGCGTCATTCGTGTCCCTTCAACAGGAGGTAGTGAGTCATGGCTCTCGACCAGTCCTTCGTGGGGCGGAGCTACCCGCCCACCGATCCGTACGAGGTCGGCCGGGAGAAGATCCGCGAATTCGCGGCCGCGGTGGGTGACACCAATCCCGTCTACAGCGATCCCGAAGCCGCGAAGTCGTACGGCTACCCCGATGTGATCGCTCCGCCGACTTTTGTGTTCGCGATCACTTTCAAGGCCGCCGGCCAGGTCGTCGAGGACCCGCAGCTGGGACTGGACTACAGCCGCGTCGTGCACGGTGACCAGAAGTTCGCGTACTCCCGCCCGGTGCGCGCCGGTGACCGGCTGTCGGTGGTCTCCACCATCGAGTCCGTGAAGTCGCTCGCGGGCAATGACGTCATCGACATCCGCGGTGAGGTCCACGACGAGACCGGCGAGCACGTGGTGACGGCGTGGACGAAGCTCGTCTCCCGCGCCCCCGAGGAGGCCTGACATGGCAGCGCAGATCCAGTACGCCGACGTCGAGGTCGGCACCGAGCTGCCGGCGGCGTCCTTCCCCGTGACGCGCGCCACGCTCGTCCAGTACGCGGGCGCCTCGGGCGACTTCAACCCGATCCACTGGAACGAGAAGTTCGCCAAGGAGGTCGGACTGCCGGACGTGATCGCGCACGGCATGTTCACCATGGCCGAGGCGATCCGCGTGGTCACCGACTGGGCCGGCGATCCGGGCGCGGTGGTCGAGTACGGCGTGCGCTTCACCAGGCCGGTCGTGGTCCCCAATGACGACCGGGGCGGGCTGATCGAGGTCACCGCGAAGGTCGCCGCGAAGCTGGACGACAACCGCGTCCGGGTCGACCTGACGGCCATGAGCGCGGGCCAGAAGGTCCTGGGCATGTCCCGCGCGGTGGTCGAACTGGCCTGAGCCGACGGGCGCAGCGCGGTGCAGTGAAGCGAAATGAAGTGAAGTGAAGCGGGAAGGGCGGGGGCGCCGGGGTGGCGCCTCCGCCCTTTTTGATGGGCGGGGGTGTGCGGGAGCCGGCGGGGCGGGGTCGGGTCGGGCGGGGCGGGGGCTTCGGTGGGGGTGGGGCGGGGTCTTCTGGGGCGGTGTCGGGGATGTGCTGGGGGTTTCCCGTCAGTCCCATCGTCCCTCCGTGTCGGGCCGGTCCCTCAAGGGCGCTCGTTCCTCGCGTCGCTTCGCGATGGCCTGCGGCCACCCTTGACCGACCGTCCCGCCCCGGAGAAACGAAAGACTGCCGGGAAGCCCCCAAAGGAACGGGCCGGGGGATCAAGACACGGACGGGGACGGTCGGCCATGCCCGGCCCTGTCGGGCGTAGGGGACGGTCGGCAGGCGGGGCCGACAGGAGCCGCCTGCCGGGACGGGGGTAGCGCGTCCAATCGCTACGCGCTCCTCATTCCTCAGCGTCCGACGACCGTCTTGGGCTGGACATAGGCCGCCCACGGCCTGGGGTGTTTCTCGCCGACAGCGGCCGACGGCCGTTTGTGGCCGTTCATAAGCCGCCCAATGCCTCGGTGCGACGCTCGACCTGCGCCCGTCGGCCGTCTGTGGCGGGTCATAGGCCACCCACGGGCCGCAGGTGCTTCTCCCGGGAGGTGTCTGGCGGTCGTCCGGGGCGGAAAGGCGTGAGACAGCGCCTATTCCGCAGTGGGTGCGGGTCAGTGTGAGCGGGCGGCCGGGCGAGCCGGAAGATTGCCCTAATTGCCCCTGTTTGGTGGTGGGTTTGTGGTGCGATGCTTGCGCTGACCCGGCTCCACTGCGGAATACCCGGACTATCGGCCGTCCGCCCCTTCTCGTCAGCCGCTGACGGCCGTCGGACGCGGTCAGGGAGAAGCGCGTAGCGATCTGGGGCGGCCTGTGCCCGGCCTGGGCCGGTCGTCGGACGCAGGTCGAGTGCCGGACCGAGGCCGTGGGCGGCCTATGTCCAGCCCCAGACGGTCGTCGGACGCTGAGAGATGAGGAGCGCGTAGCGATTTGGCGCGCCCACCGATCCGGGCCCCGGTCTGGATCGGCCTCGTCTGTCGGCCCTGGCTCACGTGGAAGGGGGCTGGGTGTATCCGACGCCCCGTCCCTGGAAAGGATCCTCCGGCCCGTTCCTCTGGGGGCTTCCCGGCAGTCTTTCGTTTCTCCGGGGCGGGACGGTCGGTCAAGGGTGGAGCGCAGCGACATCGCGAAGCGACGCGACGAAGGAGCGCCCTTGAGGGACCGGCCCGACCCGGAGGGACGATGGGACTGACGGGAAACCCCCAGCACATCCCTGATACCGCCCCAGAGGACCCCGCCCCACCCCCACCGAAGCCCCCGCCCCGCCCCGCCCCGCCTCCCGAGCCCGCCCCGCCCAACCCCCGCACCCCCTTGACTTGGTTAGTGATTGAGCACTAACTTGGTCACATGGTCAGGATGAGCGCAGATGAGCGGCGTGAGAGCGTCATTCGGGCGGCGGTGCATGAGTTCGCGCGTGGAGGTTACTACGGGACCTCCACCGAGGCGATCGCCAAGCGGGTGGGGGTTTCGCAGCCGTACCTCTTCCGGCTCTTCCCCAGCAAGCAGGCGATCTTCCTCGCGGCTTCCGAGCGCTGCCTGAGGGAGACGCGTGAGCTCTTCGCCGCTGCCGCCGAAGGGCTGCAGGGGGAGGAGGCCACGCAGGCGATGGCGAACGCCTACACCCGGCTGATCGCCGAGGATCCCGACAAGCTGCAGATGCAGCTCCAGATGTACGTCAGCGTCGCCGCCGCCGAGGCGGCCGGCGACCGCGAGCTCGGTGAGCTCGTGCGCAAGGGCTGGATGGAGCTCTGGGACACGGTCCACGTGCCCTTCGGCGGGGACGTCGGCGAGGGTACGACCTTCATGGCGTACGGAATGCTGATCAACACCCTCGCCGCCATGGGCTTCCCTCCCGGGCATCGGGTCTGGGAGGGTCTCTACCCGTCGGCGGGTGCCGAGGGGCGTCTGGAGAAGTGACGGCGTGCGGGATCTGCCCGCGCGCATTGTCATGGCCACGAAAGTTAGTCAGCAATAACTAACAAACCGCAGGGGGACATCGTGCACACGCAAGACACCAACGACACCAAGCTCCGGGGGCCCGCCGTCTGGGCCCTCGTCCTCACCGGCGTGGCCAGCTTCATGGCCGCGCTCGACAACCTGGTCGTCACCACCGCCCTCCCCGCCATCCGCGAGGACCTCGGCGGCAAGCTGGAGGACCTGGAGTGGACGGTGAACGCGTACACGCTCACCTTCGCCGTCCTCCTGATGTTCGGTGCCGCCCTCGGGGACCGCTTCGGCCGCCGCCGGCTGTTCATCGCCGGCCTCGCGGTCTTCACCGGAGCCTCCGCCGCGGCCGCCCTCTCCACCGGCATCGACGCGCTCATCGCCGCCCGCGCCGTGCAGGGCGTCGGCGCCGCGATCATGATGCCGCTCACGCTCACCCTGCTCACCGCCGCCGTCCCGGCCGCCCGCCGCGGCATGGCCCTCGGGATCTACGGAGCCGTCACCGGCCTCGCCGTCGCCAGCGGCCCCCTCATCGGCGGCAGCCTCACCGAGCACATCTCCTGGCAGTGGATCTTCTGGCTCAACGTGCCGATCGGCCTCGCCCTGATCCCGCTCGCCCGCCTGCGCCTCGCCGAGTCCACCGCCCCCGGCGCGCGCCTCGACATCCCGGGCACCCTGCTCATCAGCGGCGGCCTCTTCGGCATCGTCTACGCCCTGGTCAACGCCAACTCCGAGGGCTGGACCAGCGCCCCCGTCCTGACCGGCCTGATCCTCGGCTCCGCGCTCGTCGGCGGTTTCATCCACCACGGCTTCAACAACGCCAACCCCATGCTTCCCATGCGGCTCTTCCGTGACCGCGGCTTCCTCGGGATCAACCTGGCCAGCCTGCTGATGTTCCTCGGCATGTTCGGCTCGATCTTCCTGCTCAGCCAGTTCCTCCAGGGCGTCGCCGGTTACTCGCCCACCGAGGCCGGACTGCGCATGCTCCCCTGGACCGGAATGCCGATGATCGTCGCCCCGCTGGCCGGGATCCTCTCCGACCGCATCGGTGGCCGTCCGGTCGTCGCCGCCGGGCTCGCCTTCCAGGCCCTCGGTCTCGGCTGGTTCGCGGCGATCCTGAGCGCGGACGTCTCGTACGCGGCCCAGCTCCCGCCGCTGATCCTCAGCGGCATCGGTATGGCCCTCTACTTCGCCCCCGCGGCCAACGTCCTGATGTCCACCGTCGCCCCGGCCGACCAGGGCAAGGCCTCCGGCACCAACAACGCGCTGCGCGAGGTCGGCGGAGCCCTCGGCGTCGCGGTCCTGGCATCGGTCTTCTCCGCCCAGGGCGGCTACGAATCCCCGCAGGCCTTCACCGACGGCACCGTCCCCGCCCTGTGGATCGGCGCCGGAGCGGTCGCCCTCGCCGCCGCCCTGGCCCTGCTGGTGCCCCGCAAGGCCAAGGCCGCCCAGGCTCCCGCGAGCCGGCCCACCGCCGTCCCGGACAAGGTCCCCGCCGCCGGCTGACCCCACCCGCACCCGCACCCGCACCGGCACAGGCACTCGCACCCTCACCCGACCACGACCACGACCACGACCCCGACCACGACCGCCAAGGAGAGCCAGCCATGCCCGACGTCCCCTGGTCCACGCCCACCCAGGCCGCCCCCGACGCCGAGGTCTACGTCATGGCCTCGCGCTTCGAGACCGCCACGCTCATCGGCGCCGTCAGGTTCTTCCTCAAGGCGCCCGGCATCATCCTCCAGATGCGCAAGGCCCCGGGTGCCCATGGAGTCGCCCTCCGCGCCCGGGTCCTCAGCCGTACCTTCCTCACCCTCTCCGCCTGGGAGGACAGGGACGCGCTCTACCGCTTCGCCCGCAGCGAGCCGCACCGCTCCAGCTCCCGCGCCGCCAGCGCGTACACGAAGGAATCGGCGTTCACCTTCTGGACCGTGCGGGCCGACGAGCTCCCCCTCACCTGGGCCGAGGCCGAACGCCGCCTCGCCGAGCAGAAGACGGACCGCTGACCCCGTCGGCAGGGGGACGAGTGAGTACGGTCCGTGGCCACGCAGGGATGCGAGGGACACGGACCGTACTCTTGTCCACGTGCAGGAACTCCACGATGCCCCCCTCGCCCCGCTGACCACCTTCCGTCTCGGTGGTCCCGCCGCCCGCCTGGTCACCGCGACCACCGACGCCGAGGTCGTCGCCACCGTGCGCGCCGCGGACGAGAGCGGGACCCCGCTCCTGGTCATCGGAGGCGGCAGCAACCTGGTCATCGGCGACCGGGGCTTCGACGGCACCGCCCTGCGCATCGCGACCACCGGCTTCACCCTCGACGGCACCACCCTGGAACTCGCCGCGGGCGAGAACTGGAGCGACGCCGTGGCCCGCACCGTCGAGGCCGGCCTGGCCGGTATCGAGTGCCTCGCGGGCATCCCCGGCTCGGCCGGCGCCACCCCGATCCAGAACGTGGGTGCGTACGGCCAGGAGGTCTGCGACACGATCACCGAGGTCGTCGCCTACGACCGCACCACTGGAGAAACGGTCACCCTGAGCGCCGCCGAGTGCGCCTTCCGGTACCGCAACAGCACCTTCAAGGACCAGCCCGACCGCTACGTCGTCCTGCGCGTGCGCTTCGCCCTGGAAGACGCAGGCGGCCTGTCGGCACCGATCAAGTACCCCGAGACCGCCCGCGCCCTCGGCGTCGAGGCCGGCGACCGGGTCCCCGCCGCCACCGCCCGCGAGACCGTGCTGCGGCTGCGCGCCGGCAAGGGCATGGTCCTCGACCCCGCCGACCACGACACCTGGTCGGCCGGCTCCTTCTTCCACAACCCGATCCTGACCGACGAGGCCTACGCCGCCTTCCTCACCCGCGCCCAGGACCGCCTCGGCCCCGAAGCCGCCCCGCCCGCGTACCCCGCCGGCGACGGCCGTACGAAGACCAGCGCGGCCTGGCTGATCGACAAGGCCGGCTTCACCAAGGGCTACGGCACCGGCCCGGCGCGCATCTCCACCAAGCACACCCTCGCCCTCACCAACCGCGGCGAGGCCACCACCGAGGACCTCCTCACCCTGGCCCGCGAGGTCGTCGCGGGCGTCCACGCGGCCTTCGGCGTCACCCTGGTCAACGAACCGGTGACGGTCGGCGTCAGCATCTGAGGAGCCCCGGCCGCCCATGCTCTGTCCCCTGCACGGGGCCGGTACGGACCCCACCCGTCTCGTGGGTCGCACGCTCAGCCGAGTCGTCGCGTCCTGGCACGTCAGCGACGGCGAACGTTCCGAGGCGCCCCTCGACGTCTGGCTGATCGACAGCATCGGCGACACCATCCGCATCACCACCGGATCCGACCAGTGCCTCATCGTCGAGTCCGCCACCCCGCACGCGGCGTACGACATGGGGGAGTGGGGCCGCATCGAGGTCGGCGAGGACCTCGGCGACCACCCCTTCCTGCAGCACCTCGGCGAGACCGTCGCCTCGGTCGCCGAGTTCGCCCTGCCCGAACAGGGCCGCACCCACCTGGAGATCGGCTTCCTGGACGGCGGGCGGGTACGCGCCGACTGCTACGAGGGGGACCTGCGGCTCACCCGGTGAGCCAGTGGTCGATCCCCGCCAGCAGCTTGGCCTGCACCTCGTCGGGGGCCGCGCTGCCGCGCACCGACTGGCGGGCCAGCTCGGCGAGCTCCGCGTCCGTGAAGGCGTGGTGGCGGCGGGCGATCTCGTACTGGGCCGCGAGCCGGGACCCGAAGAGCAGCGGGTCGTCGGCGCCCAGCGCCATGGGGACCCCGGCCTCGAACAGGGTGCGCAGCGGTACGTCCTCGGGCCGCTCGTAGACCCCGAGGGCGACGTTGGAGGCCGGGCAGACCTCGCAGGTGATCTGCCGGTCGGCGAGCCGCTGGAGCAGCCGGGGATCCTCGGCGGCCCGCACCCCGTGCCCGATCCGGGAGGCGTGCAGATCGTCGAGGCAGTCGCGGACGGAGGACGGGCCGGTGAGCTCGCCGCCGTGCGGTGCGGCGAGGAGACCGCCCTCGCGGGCGATGGCGAAGGCCCGGTCGAAGTCGCGGGCCATGCCGCGGCGCTCGTCGTTGGAGAGGCCGAACCCGACGATGCCGCGGTCGGCGTAGCGGACGGCGAGGCGGGCGAGGGTACGGGCGTCGAGGGGGTGTTTCATGCGGTTGGCGGCGATGAGGACCCGCATGCCGAGGCCGGTCTCGCGGGAGGCCGCGTCGACGGCGTCGAGGATGATCTCGACGGCCGGGATCATCCCGCCGAGCAGGGGGGCGTAGGAGGTGGGATCCACCTGGATCTCCAGCCAGCCGCTGCCGTCCCGTACGTCCTCCTCGGCGGCCTCGCGGACCAGGCGCCGGATGTCGTCGGGCTCGCGCAGGCAGGAGCGGGCGGCGTCGTAGAGCCGCTGGAAGCGGAACCAGCCGCGCTCGTCGGTGGCGCGGAGCTTGGGCGGCTCCCCGGCCGTGAGGGCGTCGGGAAGGCGCACGCCGTACTTGTCGGCGAGCTCCAGCAGGGTCGATGGCCGCATCGACCCGGTGAAGTGCAGGTGGAGGTGGGCCTTGGGCAGAAGCGTGAGATCGCGTGCGTGCTCCATCTGGTGATCCTGCCGTACCGCTGCGCTCGGCGGGAGGGGGTTTTACCGATCGGGGGCTTGCGCGAACGCGTGAGCGGGGGCCGGAGCCGCGCCTCAAACGCCGGCGGGGCTGAGGTAGCGGGGCCGGGAAACGCCTGGGCGGCGGCACCCTCGGGGGTGCCGCCGCCCAGGTCCGGCTGCGGGCCGCGTCAGGCCTTGGCCTCCGCAAGGAGCTTCTGGATGCGGGAGACACCCTCGACCAGGTCCTCGTCGCCCAGGGCGTAGGACAGGCGCAGGTAGCCGGGGGTGCCGAAGGCCTCGCCCGGGACGACCGCGACCTCGACCTCGTCCAGGATCAGGGCGGCGAGCTCGACCGAGCTCTGCGGGCGCTTGCCGCGGATCTCCTTGCCGATGAGCTCCTTGACCGACGGGTACGCGTAGAACGCGCCCTCGGGGGTCGGGCAGAAGACGCCGTCGATCTCGTTGAGCATCTTCACCATCGTCTGGCGGCGGCGGTCGAAGGCCTTGCGCATCTCGGCGACCGCGTCGAGGTTGCCCGAGACGGCGGCCAGCGCGGCGACCTGGGCCACGTTGGAGACGTTGGAGGTGGCGTGCGACTGGAGGTTGGTCGCGGCCTTGATGACGTCCTGCGGGGCGATGACCCAGCCCACGCGCCAGCCGGTCATCGCGTACGTCTTGGCGACGCCGTTGACGATGATGCACTTGTCGCGCAGGGCCGGGACCAGGACCGGCAGCGAGGTGAACTTCGCCTCGCCGTAGACCAGGTGCTCGTAGATCTCGTCCGTCAGCACCCACAGGCCGTGCTCGGCGGCCCACTCGCCGATCGCCTTCGCGTCGGCCTCGCTGTAGACCGAGCCGGTCGGGTTGGACGGGGAGACGAACAGGACGACCTTGGTGCGCTCGGTGCGCGCGGCCTCCAACTGCTCGACGGAGACGCGGTAGCCGGTGGTCTCGTCGGCGACGACCTCGACCGGGACACCGCCGGCGAGACGGATGGACTCCGGGTAGGTGGTCCAGTACGGAGCCGGGACGATGACCTCGTCACCCGGGTCCAGGATGGCCGCGAAGGCCTCGTAGATGGCCTGCTTGCCGCCGTTGGTCACCAGGACCTGCGAGGCCTCGACCTCGTAGCCGGAGTCGCGCAGCGTCTTGGCGGCGATCGCGGCCTTGAGCTCGGGCAGACCGCCGGCCGGCGTGTAGCGGTGGTACTTGGGGTTGCGGCAGGCCTCCACCGCAGCCTCGACGATGTAGTCCGGAGTCGGGAAGTCGGGCTCGCCGGCACCGAAGCCGATCACCGGGCGCCCGGCGGCCTTGAGGGCCTTGGCCTTGGCGTCCACGGCGAGGGTGGCGGACTCGGAAATGGCGCCGATACGGGCGGACACCCGGCGCTCGGAGGAAGGCGTTGCAGAGGTCATACGAGCAATCGTCCCAGACGGCAAAGAAGCGCCGCACACCGTTTCAGTCAACGGACCGGCGCATGTCGGATCGGGCGCTGTTCGACGTCACGGCCCGGTTCACGTACACTCACCTGTCGTTGGACCTCACCAGCCGCTGCAAGCGCGAGCACTCCGTGCACTCGCTCGGATGCGGTAGGTTGGGGGACGCAAAGGGTCGTAGCTCAATTGGTAGAGCACTGGTCTCCAAAACCAGCGGTTGGGGGTTCGAGTCCCTCCGGCCCTGCTCCACACTCCATCTCGGACGTGTGTGCGCAGGTACGTACTTAGATGCAACGCCGTGCGGCGCAACCGGGCGCGGTACGGCCACGACCCGGATTCAGGTGAGAGACGTGACGGACGCCCTGGGCTCCATCGACATGCCTGACGCCGAGGACGAGACGCGCGAGAAGAAGGCCCGCAAGGGCGGCAAGCGCGGCAAGAAGGGCCCTCTGGGCCGTCTCGCGCTTTTCTACCGCCAGATTGTCGCGGAACTCCGCAAGGTTGTTTGGCCGACTCGCAACCAGCTCACGACGTACACCACCGTGGTGATTGTCTTCGTGGTCATCATGATCGGTCTGGTGACCGTGATTGACTATGGGTTCCAGGAAGCCATCAAGTTCGTCTTCGGCTGATCCCCGCGGAGGGCGGCGCCTGATGGGTGCCGCCCGTTTTCGCATGTTCCACCACCTTTTGTATCCAGGAAGAAGCAGCCACCGTGTCTGACCCGAACCTGAACGCGAGCCACGACTCCGTCGAGTCCGTCGAGGACGAGCTCGACATCGTCGAGGCGGCAGACGCTGTGGACCCCGACGAGGCCGACCTCGCCGACGTCGAGGCGGGTGTCCCCGCCGAAGAGGCCGCGCTGCACGTCGAGTCCGACGAGGACGAGGACGAGGACGACGAGGCTGACGTCGTCGACGTCGACGTCGAGGTCGAAGAGGCTGCTGACGAGGTCGAGGCCGACGAGGAAGAGGCTCCGGTCGAGCCCGCCGAGCCCGTCGACCCCATCCAGGCCCTGCGCGACGAGCTGCGCCTGCTCCCCGGCGAGTGGTACGTGATCCACACCTACGCCGGCTACGAGAAGCGCGTGAAGGCCAACCTCGAGCAGCGCGCCGTCTCGCTGAACGTCGAGGAGTTCATCTACCAGGCCGAGGTGCCCGAGGAAGAGATCGTCCAGATCAAGAACGGCGAGCGCAAGAACGTCCGGCAGAACAAGCTGCCCGGCTACGTTCTCGTCCGCATGGATCTGACGAACGAGTCCTGGGGCGTCGTCCGCAACACGCCTGGCGTCACCGGCTTCGTGGGCAACGCGTACGACCCGTACCCGCTGACCCTGGACGAGATCGTCAAGATGCTCGCCCCGGAGGCGCAGGAGAAGGCCGCCAAGGCCGCCGCGGAAGAGGCCGGTCTGCCCGCGCCCGCCGTCAAGCGCACCATCGAGGTCCTGGACTTCGAGGTCGGCGACTCGGTCACCGTCACCGACGGTCCGTTCGCGACGCTGCAGGCGACCATCAACGAGATCAACCCCGACTCGAAGAAGGTCAAGGGCCTCGTCGAGATCTTCGGCCGCGAGACCCCGGTCGAGCTCAGCTTCGACCAGATCCAGAAGAACTGATCTTCTGAGCGACAGCTTCCGGACAGGTCAGATCGCCCCGTGAAGGGCGGTCTGACCTGCTCGGTTTTTAGCCCCGCACCGATACCCGTTATCGTGGTGCGGTATGCCTCCATCCGGATGACCGGATGGGCGGCTGAAAACTCTCACTAGGACCCGGAGAGAGCAATGCCTCCCAAGAAGAAGAAGGTCACGGGGCTTATCAAGCTCCAGATCAAGGCCGGTGCGGCCAACCCGGCTCCGCCGGTCGGCCCCGCGCTCGGTCAGCACGGCGTCAACATCATGGAGTTCTGCAAGGCCTACAACGCCGCGACCGAGTCGCAGCGTGGCATGGTCGTGCCGGTGGAGATCACGGTCTACGACGACCGCTCCTTCACCTTCATCACCAAGACTCCGCCGGCCGCGCGCCTCATCCTGAAGCACGCGGGCATCGAGAAGGGCTCCGGCGAGCCCCACAAGACCAAGGTCGCCAAGCTCACGGCTGCCCAGGTCAAGGAGATCGCCGAGCTGAAGATGCCCGACCTGAACGCCAACGACATCGACGCCGCCGTCAAGATCATTGCCGGCACCGCGCGTTCGATGGGCGTCACCGTCGAAGGCTGATCCAGCCACCCCCCAGCACCATCAGTGGTAGGACCAAGCGCTGGTCCGCACCACGACTCCATGCCTGAAGCCGAAATACAGGAGCAGAAGTGAAGCGCAGCAAGACTCTCCGCGCTGCGGACGCCAAGGTCGACCGGGAGAAGCTGTACGCCCCGCTCGAGGCCGTCCGTCTCGCCAAGGAGACCTCCACGACCAAGTTCGACGGCACCGTCGAGGTCGCCTTCCGCCTGGGTGTCGACCCGCGCAAGGCCGACCAGATGGTCCGCGGCACCGTGAACCTCCCGCACGGCACCGGCAAGACCGCCCGGGTCCTGGTCTTCGCGACCGGTGACCGTGCTGCGGCCGCGGAAGCCGCCGGCGCCGACATTGTCGGCGACGACGAGCTGATCAACGAGATCGCCAAGGGCAACCGCCTGAACGAGTTCGACGCCGTTGTGGCCACCCCGGACCTCATGGGCAAGGTCGGCCGCCTCGGCCGCGTGCTCGGTCCCCGTGGCCTGATGCCGAACCCGAAGACCGGCACCGTCACGATGGACGTCGCGAAGGCTGTCACCGAGATCAAGGGTGGCAAGATCGAGTTCCGCGTCGACAAGCACTCGAACCTGCACTTCATCATCGGCAAGGTCTCCTTCTCCGATGACAAGCTGGTCGAGAACTACGGCGCGGCCCTGGACGAGATCCTTCGTCTGAAGCCGTCCGCCGCGAAGGGCCGCTACATCAAGAAGGCCGCCATCAGCACCACCATGGGCCCCGGCATCCAGCTGGACCCGAACCGCACCCGGAACCTCCTCGTCGAGGAAGACCCGGCTGCTGTCTGAGCCTGACGGCTCACCGAGTGGCTCAGCGGGCCCCTCGCCCCCTTCACAGGGCGGCGGGGGGCCCGCTCCCGTGTTCGGGGCCGGGCATGCCCCCTGAAGGCGGACGACGCCGTCAGGGCGGCCCTCGGGGTGACTGCGGGGCGGCCTCGGGGCGGGCCGCGGCGCCATCGCCCGGGCGGCCCGCGGGGCGGCGCCCGAGGCGATTTGCCTCGGCTGCACCCCTTCACGTAGTCTTCCCCAGAAGCCAAAGACCGCTGGTCGTTGCCGTGCCCGCAAGGGTTCGGTGGCCGAAGGATCCGTTGAATACGGACGACCCGCGTAGGTGACTGTGGAAGGTTCCTGGAATTCGTTCCGGTCGAGCCACGCCCTGGCGCCTGCGCCGGGGCGTTTTTTGTTCAGCCCCTTCTGAGCGGTCCTCATCACCCGGAAGGAGGCGAACGCACCATGCCGACGCCCAACAAGGCTGCATCGGTAGCCGAGCTCAAGGACGCGTTCCAGAGCTCGAACGCCGCCGTGCTGACCGAGTACCGGGGTCTCACCGTCGCGCAGCTCAAGACGCTGCGTCGCTCCCTCGGTGAGAACGCCCAGTACGCCGTGGTGAAGAACACGCTGACCAAGATTGCGGCCAACCAGGCCGGGATCACCGCGCTGGACGAGCACTTCGCTGGTCCGACCGCGGTCGCCTTCATCACCGGTGACCCGGTGGAGTCGGCGAAGGCTCTGCGTGACTTCGCCAAGGAGAACCAGAACCTCATCATCAAGGCCGGTGTCCTTGACGGTAAGGCTCTCTCCGCCGACGACATCAAGAAGCTTGCGGACCTCGAGTCCCGCGAGGTTCTGCTCAGCAAGCTGGCCGGCGCGTTCAAGGGCAAGCAGTCTCAGGCTGCCTCGCTCTTCCAGGCGCTGCCGTCGAAGTTCGTCCGCACCGCGGAAGCGCTTCGCGTCAAGCTCGCCGAGCAGGGCGGTGCCGAGTAATTCGGCTCGCGCACTGATCCGCGCCGCCTAGTGCGCGGGTCGTAGCGGGCCGTTACGCCCGCCTCTATATACATCCGGCACCTGCCGATTTAGTGGAAGGATCGCCCATCATGGCGAAGCTCTCTCAGGACGACCTCCTCGCCCAGTTCGAGGAGATGACCCTCATCGAGCTCTCCGAGTTCGTTAAGGCCTTCGAGGAGAAGTTCGACGTCACCGCCGCCGCGGCCGTCGCCGTTGCCGGCCCCGCCCAGGGTGGCCCGGTTGCCGACGCCGCCGAGGAGCAGGACGAGTTCGACGTCATCCTCACCGGTGCCGGCGACAAGAAGATCCAGGTCATCAAGGTCGTGCGCGAGCTGACCTCCCTGGGTCTGAAGGAGGCCAAGGACCTCGTGGACGGCGCCCCGAAGCCGGTCCTCGAGAAGGTCGCCAAGGAGGCCGCTGACAAGGCCGCCGAGGCCCTCAAGGCTGCCGGCGCGGCTGTCGAGGTCAAGTAACACCTCTGAGGCCCTCCAGGGCCTCATCCAAGGGCGATCACCCGTAAGGGTGGTCGCCCTTTGGCGTACCCGCGGTGCCTGACTTGCCCTGGTCCCGTTGGGGAGTAGGGTGATCATCGTTGCTCCGACGCAGGGTCCGAAGATGATCCGCTCGGAGCAGGGGGCCTTGACGAACGGGACGCGGCGCGCAATTCTCAGTCCCGTCGAGAGGTCGACCAGCTGGATCCTGGATCCCAGGCATGGATCGACTACGAAGAGGGCAGTACTGATACGCGCTCTGTGCACGTGTACGGGCGCCGCAGCGTTGGACACAGTGTTGGTTGAACGACATGGGGAAGGCCTGTTGCCGGTTTCCGGAAACCTGGTCTGGACATCAGTGAGCCGAGTGGCTACACTGACCCTTTGCGCTGCCTGTTAGCTGTCCCCTGCCCGTCGCCAGGGACATGCCCACGCTTGAGCACACTTGATTGATCCACCCTGACCTGGCCTTTTCGGTTGGATTCGGGGGGCTTGTCTTCTGTGTCTGCTGGGACCGGTACGCGCGTAGTGAGTCCGAGCCCTCGGAAGGACCCCCTCTTGGCCGCCTCGCGCAACGCCTCGACCAATACGAACAACGGTGCCAGCACCGCCCCGCTGCGCATCTCCTTTGCAAAGATCAAGGAGCCCCTCGAGGTTCCGAACCTCCTGGCGCTGCAGACCGAGAGCTTTGACTGGCTTCTCGGCAATGCCGCCTGGAAGTCTCGCGTCGAGTCGGCGCTTGAGAGTGGACAGGACGTCCCCACCAAGTCCGGTCTGGAAGAGATCTTCGAGGAGATCTCGCCGATCGAGGACTTCTCCGGGTCGATGTCGCTGACCTTCCGCGACCACCGTTTCGAGCCGGCGAAGAACTCTGTCGACGAGTGCAAGGAGCGCGACTTCACGTACGCGGCTCCGCTGTTCGTCACGGCCGAGTTCACGAACAACGAGACCGGAGAGATCAAGTCTCAGACGGTCTTCATGGGCGACTTCCCGCTCATGACCAACAAGGGCACCTTCGTCATCAACGGCACCGAGCGTGTCGTCGTGTCGCAGCTTGTCCGCTCCCCCGGTGTCTACTTCGACTCCTCCATCGACAAGACGTCCGACAAGGACATCTTCTCCGCCAAGATCATCCCGTCCCGGGGTGCCTGGCTGGAGATGGAGATCGACAAGCGCGACATGGTCGGTGTCCGCATCGACCGCAAGCGCAAGCAGTCCGTCACCGTCCTCCTGAAGGCTCTCGGCTGGACCACCGAGCAGATCCTCGAGGAGTTCGGCGAGTACGAGTCCATGCGCGCCACCCTGGAGAAGGACCACACCCAGGGTCAGGACGACGCGCTGCTCGACATCTACCGCAAGCTGCGCCCGGGCGAGCCGCCGACCCGCGAGGCCGCTCAGACGCTGCTCGAGAACCTCTACTTCAACCCGAAGCGCTACGACCTCGCCAAGGTCGGCCGCTACAAGGTGAACAAGAAGCTCGGCGCCGACGAGCCGCTCGACGCCGGTGTGCTCACCACCGACGACGTCATCGCGACGATCAAGTACCTGGTCAAGCTGCACGCCGGCGAGACCGAGACGACCGGCGAGTCCGGCCGTTCGATCGTGGTCGAGACCGATGACATCGACCACTTCGGCAACCGTCGTCTGCGCAACGTCGGCGAGCTCATCCAGAACCAGGTCCGCACGGGTCTGGCTCGTATGGAGCGCGTCGTCCGCGAGCGCATGACGACCCAGGACGTCGAGGCGATCACGCCGCAGACCCTGATCAACATCCGGCCGGTCGTCGCCTCCATCAAGGAGTTCTTCGGCACCAGCCAGCTGTCGCAGTTCATGGACCAGAACAACCCGCTCTCGGGCCTGACCCACAAGCGCCGCCTGTCGGCGCTGGGCCCCGGCGGTCTGTCCCGTGAGCGGGCCGGCTTCGAGGTCCGTGACGTTCACCCGTCGCACTACGGCCGCATGTGCCCGATCGAGACCCCCGAAGGCCCGAACATCGGTCTGATCGGCTCGCTCGCCTCCTACGGCCGCGTCAACGCGTTCGGTTTCGTCGAGACCCCGTACCGCAAGGTCATCGACGGTGTCGTCACCGACGAGGTCGACTACCTCACGGCCGACGAGGAAGACCGCTTCGTCATCGCCCAGGCCAACGCCGGCCTGTCCGAGGACATGCGCTTCACCGAGAACCGCGTGCTGGTGCGCCGTCGTGGCGGTGAGATCGACTACATCGCCGGCGACGACGTCGACTACATGGACGTCTCCCCGCGCCAGATGGTGTCCGTCGCGACCGCGATGATCCCCTTCCTCGAGCACGACGACGCCAACCGTGCCCTCATGGGCGCGAACATGATGCGCCAGGCCGTTCCGCTCATCAAGGCGGAGGCCCCGCTCGTCGGCACCGGCATGGAGTACCGCTGTGCGGTCGACGCCGGTGACTCGATCCGTGCGGAGAAGGACGGTGTCGTCCAGGAGGTCTCGGCCGACTACATCACCGTCGCCAACGACGACGGCACGTACACCACGTACCGCGTCGCGAAGTTCTCCCGCTCGAACCAGGGCACCTCGGTCAACCAGAAGGTCATCGTCAACGAGGGTGACCGGATCGTCGAGTCCCAGGTCCTCGCCGACGGTCCCGCGACCGAAGAGGGCGAAATGGCCCTCGGCAAGAACCTGCTCGTGGCGTTCATGCCCTGGGAAGGTCACAACTACGAGGACGCGATCATCCTGTCGCAGCGCCTCGTGCAGGACGACGTCCTCTCCTCGATCCACATCGAGGAGCACGAGGTCGACGCCCGTGACACCAAGCTGGGCCCCGAGGAGATCACCCGGGACATCCCGAACGTCTCCGAGGAGGTCCTCGCCGACCTCGACGAGCGCGGCATCATCCGCATCGGTGCGGACGTCGTCGCCGGCGACATCCTGGTCGGCAAGGTCACGCCCAAGGGTGAGACCGAGCTGACCCCGGAGGAGCGCCTGCTCCGCGCGATCTTCGGTGAGAAGGCCCGCGAGGTGCGTGACACCTCGCTCAAGGTCCCTCACGGTGAGATCGGCAAGGTCATCGGTGTCCGCGTCTTCGACCGCGAGGAGGGCGACGAGCTTCCTCCGGGCGTGAACCAGCTGGTCCGCGTCTACGTCGCCCAGAAGCGCAAGATCACCGACGGTGACAAGCTCGCCGGCCGTCACGGCAACAAGGGTGTCATCTCCAAGATCCTTCCGATCGAGGACATGCCCTTCCTGGAAGACGGCACGCCGGTCGACATCATCCTGAACCCGCTGGGTGTCCCGTCCCGAATGAACCCGGGACAGGTCCTGGAGATCCACCTCGGCTGGCTCGCCAGCCGCGGCTGGGACGTTTCCGGCCTGGCGGAGGAGTGGGCCGAGCGTCTGAAGGTCATCGGGGCCGACCGTGTCGAGCCCGGTACCAACGTCGCCACCCCCGTGTTCGACGGTGCCCGCGAGGACGAGCTCGCCGGCCTCTTCGAGCACACCATCCCGAACCGCGACGGTGACCGCCTGGTCCTCCCGTCCGGTAAGGCGCGTCTGTTCGACGGCCGCTCCGGCGAGCCGTTCCCGGACCCGATCTCGGTCGGGTACATGTACATCCTCAAGCTCCACCACCTGGTCGACGACAAGCTCCACGCTCGGTCGACCGGTCCGTACTCCATGATCACGCAGCAGCCGCTGGGTGGTAAGGCACAGTTCGGTGGCCAGCGCTTCGGTGAGATGGAGGTGTGGGCGCTCGAGGCTTACGGCGCCGCTTACGCCCTCCAGGAGCTGCTGACCATCAAGTCCGACGACGTCACCGGCCGCGTGAAGGTCTACGAGGCCATCGTCAAGGGCGAGAACATCCCCGAGCCGGGCATTCCCGAGTCCTTCAAGGTGCTCATCAAGGAAATGCAGTCGCTCTGCCTCAACGTGGAGGTGCTGTCCTCGGACGGCATGTCCATCGAGATGCGCGACACCGACGAGGACGTCTTCCGCGCGGCGGAGGAGCTCGGTATCGACCTGTCCCGGCGCGAGCCGAGCAGCGTCGAAGAGGTCTGACGGGCCTGACGGGGGGCTCGCTCAAGAGCCCCCCGTCATCCCCGGGACCGTTCAGACCATGATTGAGACTCGACCCCGAAAGAGGGATTGACGCACAGTGCTCGACGTCAACTTCTTCGACGAGCTGCGGATCGGCCTTGCCACCGCGGACGACATCCGAACCTGGTCGCACGGCGAGGTCAAGAAGCCGGAGACCATCAACTACCGCACCCTCAAGCCCGAGAAGGACGGACTCTTCTGCGAGAAGATCTTCGGTCCTACCCGGGACTGGGAGTGCTACTGCGGCAAGTACAAGCGTGTCCGCTTCAAGGGCATCATCTGTGAGCGTTGTGGCGTCGAGGTCACGCGCGCCAAGGTGCGCCGCGAGCGGATGGGCCACATCGAGCTTGCCGCTCCCGTCACCCACATCTGGTACTTCAAGGGCGTCCCGTCGCGCCTCGGATACCTGCTGGACCTCGCGCCGAAGGACCTCGAGAAGGTCATCTACTTCGCCGCGTACATGATCACGTTCGTCGACGACGAGCGTCGCACCCGCGACCTCCCGTCGCTGGAGGCGCACGTCTCCGTCGAGCGCCAGCAGATCGAGAACCGCCGTGACGCGGACCTCGAAGGCCGGGCCAAGAAGCTCGAGTCCGACCTGGCCGAGCTGGAGGCCGAGGGCGCGAAGGCCGACGTGCGCCGCAAGGTGCGCGAAGGCGCCGAGCGCGAGATGAAGCAGCTCCGTGACCGCGCCCAGCGCGAGATCGACCGCCTCGACGAGGTGTGGGCCCGCTTCAAGAACCTCAAGGTCCAGGACCTGGAGGGCGACGAGCTCCTCTACCGCGAGCTGCGTGACCGCTTCGGCACGTACTTCGACGGCTGCATGGGCGCCGCCGCGCTGCAGAAGCGCCTGGAGTCCTTCGACCTCGAGGAGGAGGCCGAGCGCCTCCGCGAGATCATCCGTACCGGCAAGGGCCAGAAGAAGACCCGTGCGCTCAAGCGCCTCAAGGTCGTCTCCGCGTTCCTGCAGACCAGCAACAAGCCCAAGGGCATGGTTCTGGACTGCGTGCCGGTGATCCCGCCGGACCTGCGTCCGATGGTGCAGCTGGACGGTGGCCGCTTCGCGACCTCCGACCTGAACGACCTGTACCGCCGCGTGATCAACCGCAACAACCGTCTGAAGCGTCTCCTCGACCTCGGTGCCCCCGAGATCATCGTGAACAACGAGAAGCGCATGCTTCAGGAGGCCGTGGACGCCCTCTTCGACAACGGTCGTCGTGGTCGTCCGGTGACCGGTCCCGGCAACCGTCCCCTGAAGTCCCTCAGCGACATGCTGAAGGGCAAGCAGGGTCGATTCCGCCAGAACCTTCTCGGTAAGCGTGTGGACTACTCCGCGCGTTCCGTGATCGTCGTCGGTCCGCAGCTGAAGCTGCACCAGTGCGGTCTGCCCAAGGCCATGGCGCTGGAGCTCTTCAAGCCGTTCGTGATGAAGCGCCTGGTCGACCTGAACCACGCGCAGAACATCAAGAGCGCCAAGCGGATGGTCGAGCGCGGCCGCACGGTCGTCTACGACGTCCTCGAAGAGGTCATCGCCGAGCACCCGGTCCTGCTGAACCGTGCGCCCACGCTGCACCGCCTCGGCATCCAGGCCTTCGAGCCCCAGCTGGTCGAAGGCAAGGCCATCCAGATCCACCCGCTCGTCTGCACCGCGTTCAACGCGGACTTCGACGGTGACCAGATGGCCGTGCACCTGCCGCTCTCCGCGGAGGCGCAGGCCGAGGCCCGCATCCTGATGCTGTCCTCGAACAACATCCTCAAGCCGGCCGACGGCCGTCCGGTCACGATGCCGACCCAGGACATGGTCCTCGGTCTGTTCTTCCTGACCACCGACGGTGAGCTGCGCAACACCAAGGGCGAGGGCCGCGCGTTCGGTTCCACGGCCGAGGCGACGATGGCGTTCGACAACGGCGAGCTCGCGCTGCAGTCGTCCGTCGACATCCGCTTCCCGGTGGGCACCATCCCGCCGCGCGGCTGGGTGGCGCCGGTCGCCGAGGAGGGCGAGCAGGAGTTCCAGCCGGGCGACAGCTTCCGTCTGAAGACCACCCTGGGTCGCGCGCTCTTCAACGAGCTGCTGCCCGAGGACTACCCGTTCGTCGACTACTCGGTGGGCAAGAAGCAGCTCTCCGAGATCGTCAACGACCTGGCGGAGCGCTACCCCAAGGTCATCGTGGCGGCGACGCTCGACAACCTGAAGGCGGCCGGCTTCCACTGGGCGACCCGTTCGGGCGTCACCGTGGCCATCTCCGACGTCGTCGTGCCCGAGGCCAAGAAGGCCATCGTCGCGGGCTACGAGGCGCAGGACGAGAAGGTCCAGAAGCAGTACGAGCGCGGTCTGATCACCAAGGACGAGCGCACGCAGGAGCTCATCGCGATCTGGACCAAGGCGACCAACGAGGTTGCCGAGGCGATGAACGCGAACTTCCCCAAGACGAACCCCATCTTCATGATGGTTGACTCGGGTGCCCGAGGAAACATGATGCAGATGCGACAGATCGCCGGTATGCGTGGTCTGGTGTCGAACGCGAAGAACGAGACCATCCCGCGTCCGATCAAGGCGTCCTTCCGTGAGGGCCTCACCGTTCTGGAGTACTTCATCTCCACGCACGGTGCCCGTAAGGGTCTGGCGGACACCGCCCTGCGTACCGCCGACTCGGGTTACCTGACCCGTCGTCTGGTGGACGTCTCGCAGGACGTGATCATCCGCGAGGAGGACTGCGGCACCGAGCGCGGCCTGAAGCTGAAGATCGCCGTTCGCGGCGAGGACGGCGTGCTGCGCAAGGCCGACGACGTCGAGACCTCGATCTACGCCCGCATGCTGGCCGAGGACGTCGTCATCGACGGCAAGGTCATCGCGCCGGCCAACGTCGACCTCGGTGACGTGCTCATCGACGCCCTGGTCGCCAACGGCGTCGAGGAGGTCAAGACCCGCTCGGTCCTGACCTGTGAGTCCGCGGTCGGCACCTGTGCCTTCTGCTACGGACGCTCGCTCGCCACCGGCAAGCTGGTCGACATCGGTGAGGCGGTCGGCATCATCGCCGCCCAGTCCATCGGTGAGCCCGGTACCCAGCTGACGATGCGTACCTTCCACACCGGTGGTGTGGCCGGTGACGACATCACGCAGGGTCTGCCGCGTGTCGTCGAGCTCTTCGAGGCCCGTACCCCGAAGGGTGTCGCCCCGATCTCCGAGGCCGCCGGCCGCGTGCGGATCGAGGAGACCGAGAAGACGAAGAAGATCGTCATCACGCCCGACGACGGCAGCGACGAGACGGCGTTCCCGATCTCGAAGCGCGCCAAGGTCATCGTGCACGAGGGCGACCACGTCGAGGTGGGCCAGAAGCTCACCATGGGTGCCACCAACCCGCACGACGTGCTGCGCATCCTCGGCCAGCGTGCCGTCCAGGTCCACCTGGTCGGCGAAGTCCAGAAGGTCTACAACTCGCAGGGCGTGTCGATCCACGACAAGCACATCGAGATCATCATCCGGCAGATGCTGCGCCGCGTGACGATCATCGAGTCCGGCGACGCGGAGCTCCTGCCGGGCGAGCTGGTCGAGCGGTCGAAGTTCGAGACCGAGAACCGTCGTGTGGTCACCGAGGGCGGTCACCCCGCCTCCGGCCGTCCGCAGCTGATGGGTATCACCAAGGCCTCGCTCGCGACCGAGTCGTGGCTGTCGGCGGCGTCCTTCCAGGAGACGACCCGAGTCCTGACGGATGCGGCGATCAACGCCAAGTCCGACAGCCTCATCGGCCTCAAGGAGAACGTCATCATCGGTAAGCTCATCCCGGCCGGTACGGGCCTCGCCCGCTACCGCAACATCCGGGTGGAGCCCACCGAGGAGGCCAAGGCCGCGATGTACTCGGCCGTCGGTTACGACGACATCGACTACTCGCCCTTCGGCTCCGGCTCCGGCCAGGCCGTCCCGCTGGAGGACTACGACTACGGCCCGTACAACGGCTGAGTCGCAGCAGAGCAGTAACCGCAGGGCGGTCACCCGTGAGGGTGGCCGCCCTGCGGCGTTCCTGGCCCGGGCGGGACGTCAGGAGCCGTTGCCGGTACCCCACAGGACGAATCCGTCGGTGCCGCCCACCGCCGTCATGCCCTCGGTGATCGACCCCGTCAGCGTCGGGCGCAGCTTCCAGTCCCCGTCCTCCCACACCGCGGACGCGGTGAGGGCGGCGTGCCTGCCGTCCGCCGTCCGCACCAGGATCATGGCCGTGACCTGGTCCTTCGAAGCGTTGATGAGCCTGAAGCCGAGGAAGGTGCCGTCGCTGCCGGGGGTGCCGGTCTTGTTCGTGTCCGGGAGCTTGCTGCGCTCGGCGATGAACGCGTCCCGGCCCGGCCCGCGGGCCAGCTGCTTCTCGGTGACGACCTTCCAGTCGGAGCCGCCCATCTTCGCGGAGATGGCGTGCAGCGCGATCACGGCACCGAGCGGAGTGCGCGCGAAGCAGGACCAGACGGGGCCGTCGACCTTCAGGGGGCCGGCGGCCGGGGAGGCCGGCAGGAGGTCGGTCTGGTAGATCATCCACTTGAGGTCGGCGGGACTCCGCGTCGGCACGGCCTGGTCGGTGTCGTTCGTGCCGCACCCCGCGGGGCGGCCCTCGGACGTGCCGGACGGCTGCTTCGCCTGCTCCGCGGGGACGGACGCGGTGCCGGCGGCCGCCGGAGCGGACGCCCGGGGCCGCCCGTCGCCGTCGGTCGAGTCGTCTTCCGCGTGCTGCGCGCACCCGCCGACCAGGAGCGTCGACAGCAGGAGCACGGCCGGGACCAGCGGGCCGCGCCGGTGCCCGAACGCCTTTGCCGTCGTGCCGTCCGCTGCACGGACCTTGCTGAGCATGCGAAATCCCCCATGGTGATGTCTGATCGTTTGCCGCCGACATCATGGCAGGGGATATCGAAAGAATGATCGAATGAGTCCGGTTCGCGAACGGGGCGCGCGCCGCGAGCGATCAGGATCCGGACCTGTGGCGGCGGCGCAGTCGGGCGGTCAGGGGGACCGCGGTGAGGGTCAGGAGGGCCAGTGCGCCGCCGGTCAGGCCGGCCGTGAAGCCCTTCGGGGTGAAGGTGCAGGAGACCTCGGTCGTGCCCGGGGGGAGGTCCACGGCCAGCAGGCCGTGGAAGGGCTTGACCGGGGCCGAGCAGCTCCAGCCGGGGACCGCCGTGGTGGCGATGACGGCCGTGCCCCGCGTGCCCGCGGGGAAGGTGGCCCCGATGGAGTGGTCGCCGACCTCGACCGCGGTGGCGCCGGTGGCCTTCAGACGGTCGACGGAGGCGGCGAGGGCCGCGCGGTCCAGGCAGCCCAGCGGGTGGGCGCCCGCGTCGGCGCCCTCCGTACGGGTCCGCACGGTGACCTCGACCTTGCCGGAGGCCGGGACGGGGCCGAGCGGGGTCACCCCGGTCATCTCGTCCTCCAGCGGCTTCTCGGTGTCGCCGGCGCGGATCGTGCCGTAGAGGGCGGGGGAGTACCAGTAGGCCTCGGACCCGGGGGTGCACTGGGCGGTGTACGTCTGCTCGGTGGCGGTCCCGCCGCGGGTGATCGGCGGGACCTGGTGGACGGTGGCGCCCAGGACGTTCTCCTGGCGGGCGTAGACGCTGTCCGCCGGGTTGGGGGAGGTGTAGGGCGCGCTGCGGACGGTGACCAGCGGGGGCGCGGGGAACTTCGAGGCCGTCCAGGTGCCGGGGGCGGTGCCCGGGCGGACGCGCGCGCCGATCGAGAAGATCGCGTCGAGTACGGGGTCGTCGGCGCCGAAGAAGGTCCGGCCGTCGTTCTTGAAGCCGTATCCCAGGGGCTCCAGCGCCGCGTAGGTGGCCTCGGGGAGGTAGCTGCTGTAGTACTGCGGACCCTCCGCCCGCAGCGCCAGGGCGTCGTTGTACGCGCTCTGGGGCGCGCCCGAATCGGTCCGGTGGGCGGGCCAGCCGGTCACGTCGCGGACGGCTTCGAAGTGGTCGCCGATCGACCGGTTCGAGGTGACGACGGGCTTGGCCCAGCGCTCGCGGGCCCGGCGGGCGTCCGCGTTCGCGGCGGCCACAGTGGACTCGGCGAACACCACGCCGATCATCAGGGCGGCGGCCACCGGGATCAGGAACCGGCGCTTCTCGCCCAGCCGCAGCAGGACCAGGGCCAGCAGGGAGACCGCACCGCCGCCGAGCACGGCGGGCCAGGTCCAGCCGCCGAAGTCGTCGGTGCGGCGCAGTACGAAGGCGGCCGCCACCAGGAGGGCCGCGACGAGGGCCAGGTGCAGGGGGCGCGGCCGGTTGGCCAGTGCCAGCCAGGCCACGATCACGACCATCCCGCTGAAGACGAAGGCCTCGCGGTACGGGTTGCCGTTGGGCACCGCCAGGCCGTGCCACACGTACTGCGTGGGCGGGAACTGGAAGGAGGCCAGCACGAGCAGGGTCGCGGCCGCCCACACCAGACGGGTCCGCCGGGCGACCGCCGTGTTGAGGACGAAGGCGCCGGCCAGGATCAGCCCGAGCGAGGCGACGTAGAGCCGCGGGCGGCCGCCCCACAGGTGCGTGGCCGGGAGCATGCCCGCGAGGAAGACCTCGATCCGTACGGGGTCGAAGGCGGCCGCCTTCGTGGGCTGCGCGGCCCCGCTCGCCAGGAACGAGGGCAGGAGCAGCGGCAGCGTCAGCAGGATTCCGGTCCCGGACGCCGTCGCGGCCCGCCACAGGGCGCGCAGCCGGTCGCGGGCCGTCATCTCGCGGGTGGCCATGCGGACGGCCAGCAGGACGCAGGCGGCCATCGTGGCCATCATCGCGGTGTAGAAGTTCCCGAACCAGGCGAGCGCGACCAGCAGGACCACGCCCGGCCAGCGGCGCTGCTCCAGGCACCACTCGACGGCGATGCCGAGCATCGGGAGCGCGACCAGGCCCCAGAGCCACATGGGGATGTACGAGGCGTCGCTCAGCGCCCAGCCGCACAGGCCGTACGTGGCCCCGAGCACGCCCCGCTGCCACCAGGGGCCGGGGTGCAGCTTGCCGAGGTACACCGTCATCACGGCGGCGGCCGCGCCCATGGTGACCGGGGTGATCGCGAAGACCGCGAGGTCGACGTGGGCGCGCGGGACGACGACGGCCAGCCACGAGAAGGGGTTGCCGAGATAGGTGTGGTAGTCGGCGAGGAACTGCTGTCCGAAGCCGCCGCGCCAGGTGAACAGGACGTCGCCGGCGGCCTGCCCGTGGACCAGGTCCCACAGCGCCCGGTGGAAGGGCACGTACTGGTTGGCCTGGTCGTTCAGGGCCCGGCCGGTGTTCCCGAAGGGGAAGGTGCCGCGCACCACCCAGGCGGCGCAGAAGGCGCCCGAGGTGATCAGGAAGGCCAGCAGGGGACCGCGGGAGCGGGTGATCCTGCGGATGGCCGGTCCGCGCGGGGCGGGTCTGCGCGGGGCGGGGGGACGAGCGTCGACTGTGGTCGGCCCGGGTGCCACGGTCCCCAATGTCCTGCTCCCTGCTGATCGACTCGCGGGTGTCCCGCGCCGGTCAAGCCGTCAGTTTAGGGCGCCGGGGCCGGGCGCCGGGCCGATGGGGCCGCTCCCCACTTGCGCGCGGCGGGTTTTCGTGCTGGGCATTTGTTTTGACCTACCTCTGTGAGGTAGGTACGCTCTGACCTTGTGCCTGGGGTGTGCCCTGGGCTCCCGCGCGTGCTCAAGACCCCGCGGAGAGCCGAGAAGACCACACCGCAATCTGCGCCCGATTCACCTCGGTGAAAGCGTGCAGTGTTCGACACACCCGACCGCGTGGGTCGGGAAAGTTCCAGGTTAGTTTCACTACACGGCACACAGAAACCGGAGAAGTAGTGCCTACGATCCAGCAGCTGGTCCGTAAGGGCCGGCAGGACAAGGTCGAGAAGACAAAGACTCCCGCGCTCGAGGCTTCGCCCCAGCGTCGTGGTGTCTGCACGCGTGTGTTCACGACCACCCCGAAGAAGCCGAACTCGGCGCTCCGTAAGGTCGCGCGTGTGCGTCTGACCTCCGGCATCGAGGTCACCGCTTACATTCCGGGTGAGGGACACAACCTGCAGGAGCACTCGATCGTGCTCGTGCGTGGTGGCCGTGTGAAGGACCTGCCGGGTGTTCGTTACAAGATCATCCGCGGTGCGCTTGACACCCAGGCTGTCAAGAACCGCAAGCAGGCCCGCAGCCGCTACGGCGCCAAGAAGGAGAAGTAAGAATGCCTCGTAAGGGCCCCGCCCCGAAGCGCCCGGTCATCATCGACCCGGTCTACGCATCTCCTCTGGTGACGTCGCTCATCAACAAGATCCTCCTGAACGGCAAGCGCTCCACCGCCGAGCGCATCGTCTACGGCGCCATGGAAGGCCTCCGCGAGAAGACCGGCAACGACCCGGTCATCACGCTGAAGCGCGCGCTGGAGAACGTCAAGCCGTCCCTCGAGGTCAAGTCCCGCCGTGTCGGTGGCGCGACCTACCAGGTCCCCGTCGAGGTCAAGCCGGGTCGCCAGTCGACCCTGGCCCTCCGCTGGCTCGTGGGTTACTCCCGCGCCCGTCGTGAGAAGACCATGACCGAGCGCCTCATGAACGAGCTGCTCGACGCCTCCAACGGTCTTGGCGCTGCCGTCAAGAAGCGCGAGGACACGCACAAGATGGCCGAGTCCAACAAGGCCTTCGCGCACTACCGCTGGTAGTCCCACCCCACATCGAGACCGAGAGAAGACCGAAGCCTTATGGCTACCACTTCGCTTGACCTGGCCAAGGTCCGCAACATCGGGATCATGGCCCACATCGACGCGGGCAAGACGACCACCACCGAGCGCATCCTGTTCTACACCGGTGTGTCGTACAAGATCGGTGAGGTCCACGACGGCGCTGCCACGATGGACTGGATGGAGCAGGAGCAGGAGCGTGGTATCACCATCACGTCTGCCGCGACCACCTGCCACTGGCCGCTCGAAGATGTTGACCACACCATCAACATCATCGACACCCCGGGTCACGTCGACTTCACCGTCGAGGTGGAGCGTTCGCTCCGCGTCCTCGACGGCGCCGTCACCGTCTTCGACGGTGTGGCCGGCGTAGAGCCGCAGTCCGAGACCGTTTGGCGTCAGGCGGACCGCTACGGCGTGCCGCGCATCTGCTTCGTCAACAAGCTCGACCGCACCGGCGCCGAGTTCCACCGCTGCGTCGAGATGATCAAGGACCGCCTCGGTGCGGTTCCGATCGTCATGCAGCTCCCCATCGGTGCCGAGGCCGACTTCCAGGGTGTCGTCGACCTCGTCACGATGAAGGCGTTCGTCTGGTCCGCCGAGGCGACCAAGGGCGAGATGTACGACATCGTCGACATCCCGGCCACGCACACCGAGGCTGCTGAAGAGTGGCGCGGCAAGCTGGTCGAGACCGTCGCCGAGAACGACGACGAGATCATGGAGCTGTTCCTGGAGGGCAACGAGCCCTCCGTCGAGCAGCTGCACGCCGCCGTCCGTCGGATCATCCTGAACTCCGGCAAGGGCAAGGGCGAGCCCACGATCACCGCGGTGTTCTGTGGCACGGCGTTCAAGAACAAGGGTGTTCAGCCCCTGCTCGACGCCGTCGTCCGCTACCTGCCGTCGCCGCTGGACATCGAGGCCATCGAGGGCCACGACGTCCGCGACCCCGAGGTCGTCGTGAAGCGCAAGCCGTCCGACGAGGAGCCCCTCGCCGCGCTCGCGTTCAAGATCATGAGCGACCCGCACCTCGGCAAGCTCACCTTCGTCCGGGTTTACTCGGGCCGCCTGGAGGCCGGCACTGCGGTGCTGAACTCCGTCAAGGGCAAGAAGGAGCGCATCGGCAAGATCTACCGCATGCACGCCAACAAGCGTGAAGAGATCGACGCGGTGGGCGCCGGTGACATCGTCGCCGTCATGGGCCTGAAGCAGACCACCACCGGTGAGACGCTGTGTGACGACAAGAACCAGGTGATCCTGGAGTCCATGGACTTCCCGGCGCCGGTCATCCAGGTCGCCATCGAGCCCAAGTCCAAGGGTGACCAGGAGAAGCTGGGTGTCGCCATCCAGCGTCTCGCGGAGGAGGACCCCTCCTTCCACGTTCACTCGGACGA
The DNA here is from genome assembly GCF_054353315.1 of Streptomyces sp. NC-S4. Lineage (NCBI taxonomy): Bacteria > Bacillati > Actinomycetota > Actinomycetes > Kitasatosporales > Streptomycetaceae > Streptomyces > Streptomyces sp. NC-S4. The sequence continues at coordinate 5,126,534 of NZ_CM135937.1, forward strand.
GGAGACGGGCCAGACCATCCTCGGCGGTATGGGCGAGCTGCACCTCGAGGTGCTGGTCGACCGTATGAAGCGCGAGTTCAAGGTCGAGGCCAACGTCGGCAAGCCGCAGGTCGCGTACCGCGAGACGATCCGCAAGGCCGTCGAGCGTCACGACTACACCCACAAGAAGCAGACCGGTGGTACCGGTCAGTTCGCCAAGGTGCAGATCGCGATCGAGCCGATCACCGAGTCGGACGGCCCGGCGTACGAGTTCGTGAACAAGGTCACCGGTGGCCGCGTGCCGAAGGAGTACATCCCTTCGGTCGACGCCGGTGCGCAGGAAGCCATGCAGTTCGGCATCCTGGCCGGCTACGAGATGACGGGCGTCCGCGTCACGCTTCTCGACGGTGGCTACCACGAGGTCGACTCCTCGGAGCTCGCCTTCAAGATCGCCGGTTCGCAGGCCTTCAAGGAGGCCGCGCGCAAGGCTTCTCCCGTGCTCCTCGAGCCGATGATGGCCGTAGAGGTCACCACGCCCGAGGACTACATGGGTGACGTCATCGGTGACATCAACTCCCGCCGTGGCCAGATCCAGGCCATGGAGGAGCGTCACGGTGCTCGCGTCGTGAAGGGCCTCGTGCCCCTTTCGGAGATGTTCGGCTACGTCGGAGACCTCCGCAGCAAGACCTCGGGTCGCGCCAGCTACTCGATGCAGTTCGACTCCTACGCCGAGGTTCCCCGGAACGTCGCCGAGGAGATCATCGCGAAGGCCAAGGGCGAGTAACTCTTCCGAGTACACGCTTTAGGCTTGTCACCGGAGCCTCTGGGGCAACAGGAGTAATCCTCCATTGCCCCGGAGGGCCGGCTTTCCAGCAAAGATCACCTGGCGCCGATCTGTAAGGCGTACAGAACCACTCTCCAGGAGGACCCCGTGGCGAAGGCGAAGTTCGAGCGGACTAAGCCGCACGTCAACATCGGCACCATCGGTCACATTGACCACGGTAAGACGACCCTCACGGCCGCCATTACCAAGGTGCTGCACGACGCGTACCCGGACCTGAACGAGGCCTCGGCCTTCGACCAGATCGACAAGGCTCCTGAGGAGCGCCAGCGCGGTATCACCATCTCGATCGCGCACGTCGAGTACCAGACCGAGGCGCGTCACTACGCCCACGTCGACTGCCCGGGTCACGCCGACTACATCAAGAACATGATCACCGGTGCCGCGCAGATGGACGGCGCGATCCTCGTGGTCGCCGCCACCGACGGCCCGATGCCGCAGACCAAGGAGCACGTGCTCCTGGCCCGCCAGGTCGGCGTCCCCTACATCGTCGTCGCCCTGAACAAGGCCGACATGGTGGACGACGAGGAGATCCTGGAGCTCGTCGAGCTCGAGGTCCGCGAGCTCCTCTCCGAGTACGAGTTCCCGGGCGACGACCTGCCGGTCGTCCGCGTCTCCGCGCTGAAGGCGCTCGAGGGCGACAAGGAGTGGGGCGAGAAGCTCCTCGGCCTCATGTCCGCCGTCGACGAGGCCATCCCGACCCCGCCGCGTGACACCGAGAAGCCGTTCCTCATGCCCGTCGAGGACGTCTTCACGATCACCGGTCGCGGTACCGTCGTCACCGGCCGTATCGAGCGTGGTGTCCTGAAGGTCAACGAGACCGTCGACATCATCGGTATCAAGGAGACCAAGACCACCACCACGGTCACCGGTATCGAGATGTTCCGCAAGCTCCTCGACGAGGGCCAGGCCGGTGAGAACGTCGGTCTGCTCCTCCGTGGCATCAAGCGCGAGGACGTCGAGCGCGGCCAGGTCATCATCAAGCCCGGTTCGGTCACCCCGCACACCGAGTTCGAGGCCCAGGCCTACATCCTGTCGAAGGACGAGGGTGGCCGTCACACCCCGTTCTTCAACAACTACCGTCCGCAGTTCTACTTCCGTACCACGGACGTCACGGGTGTCGTCACCCTGCCGGCCGGCACGGAGATGGTCATGCCGGGCGACAACACCGAGATGACGGTCGCGCTGATCCAGCCGGTCGCCATGGAGGAGGGCCTGAAGTTCGCCATCCGTGAGGGTGGTCGTACCGTGGGCGCCGGCCAGGTCACCAAGATCACGAAGTAATTTCGTGCTCTGACCTGGTAGCCCGTTCACCGGGCACCAAGTTGCACTGAAGGGCCCCGGCCCATCGCCTCGGCGGTGGGACGGGGCCCTTCGGCATGTCCGCCCCGGTCCGGGCGGGTGGCGCGGCGGGTACGAGTGAGGGCCGCACCCCGTCCGGGGTGCGGCCCTCACTCGTAACTCGTCGCTCGGCGGTGGGTCAGTTCACGCGCAGGGACTCGGTGAACTCGACGCAGGCGGCGTGGTCGGGCAGCAGACCGGTCGCGAGGGCGTCGGCCAGCGAGGGGGCGGCCTCGTCGCGGGCGGACAGCAGCGGCACGTCGGCCGGCCACTCGATGCCCAGGTCGGGGTCGAGCGGGTGCACCGAGTGCTCACCGGTCGGGTTGTACGTCTCCGAGCAGAGGTACGACAGCGTCGCGTCGTCGCTCAGCGCGCAGAAGCCGTGGCCGAGGCCCTCGGGGATGTAGACCGCGCGGCGGTCCACGTCGTCGAGGCGGACCCCCTCCCACTGGCCGAAGGTGGGGGAGCCGACCCGCAGGTCGACGATGACGTCGAGCACGGCGCCGCGTACGCAGGTCACGTACTTGGCCTGGCCGCGCGGTACGTCGGCGAAGTGGATGCCGCGGACCACGCCCGCGGAGGAGACCGAGAGGTTCGCCTGCGCCAGGTTCAGAGGGTGGCCGACGACCTCGGCCAGCCGGTCGAAGCGGTACCACTCGGTGAACAGGCCGCGCGGGTCGCCGTGCAGCTGCGGGGTGACCTCGAAGGCCCCGGCGATGGAGAGTTCACGGAACTTCATCGGGCGTCCTCCTCGGCGAGCAGCATCAGCAGGTAGTCGCCGTAGCCGCTCTTGGTCAACGGCTCGGCGAGCGCGCGCAGTTGCGCGGAGTCGATCAGGCCGGCCCGCCAGGCCGCCTCCTCGATGCAGCCTATTTTGAAGCCCTGGCGCTCCTCGATCACGCGGACGAACTCGGAGGCCTGCACCATCGAGACGAAGGTGCCGGTGTCCAGCCACGCCGTACCGCGGTCGAGGATGGTCACGTTGAGTTCGCCGGCCTGGAGGTAGGCGTCGTTGACGGCGGTGATCTCCAGCTCGCCGCGGGCGCTGGGCTTCAGGCCCTTGGCTATCTCGACGACCCGGTTGTCGTAGAAGTACAGACCCGGCACCGCGTAGCGGGACTTGGGCTTCTCCGGCTTCTCCTCGATGGAGATGGCCTGGCCGTTCTCGTCGAACTCGACCACGCCGTAGGCGGTGGGGTCCGCGACCGGGTACGCGAACACGCGGCCGCCCTTGGCGTTCGTGTGCTGGGCGAGGCGGGTGCCGAGGCCGCTGCCGTGGAAGATGTTGTCGCCGAGGATCAGGGCGACGGACTCGTCGCCGATGAATTCGGCGCCGAGGACGAACGCCTGCGCGATGCCCTCCGGGCGCTCCTGCACGGCGTATTCCAGCCGCAATCCGAACTGCGAACCGTCGCCGAGCAGTCGCTCGAACTGGGCGCGGTCGTCCGGGGTGGTGATGATCAGGATCTCGCTGATTCCCGCCATCACGAGGGTGGAGAGGGGGTAATAGATCATCGGCTTGTCGAAGACGGGCAGCAGCTGCTTCGAAACGGCCCGGGTCAGCGGCCAGAGTCGGGATCCGGTGCCACCGGCCAAGAGGATTCCACGCATGGGGAGAACCCTATGCGAGAGGGCGTGGGGGAGCGGAGTTGAGCGCATGTGACGTTGGGTGGCCCGCTAGACTCTTCGTATTATGCGCATTCTCGTGACCGGCGGCGCCGGCTTCATCGGTTCAGAATTCGTCCGCCAGCAGCTCGCTGCAGATGCATCGGCGCAGATCACTGTTTTCGACAAGCTGACGTACTCGGGAGTCGAGGCCAACCTCGCCCCGGTCGCCGATCACCCCGGATACACCTTCGTCAAGGGCGACATCTGCGACGCCGACGCCGTGGACCGGGTCATGCCCGGTCATGACGTCGTCGTGCACTTCGCCGCGGAGTCCCACGTGGACCGCTCGATCGCCGGCGCGGGCCCGTTCGTGATGACCAACGTCGTGGGCACCCAGGTGCTGCTCGACTCCGCCCGCAAGCACGGCGTCGGCCGCTTCGTCCACATCTCCACCGACGAGGTCTACGGCTCGATCAGCGAGGGCTCCTGGACGGAGGAGTGGCCGCTGGTGCCGAACTCCCCGTACTCCGCCTCCAAGGCCTCCTCCGACCTGCTGGCGCTGGCCTACGCCCGCACCCACGGCATGGACGTGGTGGTCACGCGCTGCTCCAACAACTACGGGCACTACCAGTTCCCGGAGAAGGTCATCCCGCTGTTCGTCTCGAACCTGATGGACGGCAAGAAGGTACCTCTGTACGGCAACGGCGGCAACGTCCGCGACTGGCTGCACGTCTCGGACCACTGCCGCGGCATCGACCTGGTCATGCGCAAGGGCCGGGCGGGCGAGGTCTACAACATCGGCGGCGGCACCGAGCTCACCAACAAGGAGCTCACCGGCGTCCTGCTGGAGGCCGCCGGCCTCGGCTGGGACATGGTCGAGCACGTCGAGGACCGCAAGGGCCACGACCTGCGCTACTCCATCGACATCAGCAAGATCGGCGCCGAGCTGGGCTATGCCCCGCAGGTCACCTTCGAGGACGGCATCAAGGCCACCATCGAGTGGTACCGCGAGAACCGTGCCTGGTGGGAGCCGCTGAAGGCGAAGGCGGCCCTGCAGAAGTGACCGCGAACCCGGGAGCCGGCCGCTGGCTCGTCACCGGCGCAGCCGGAATGCTCGGCCAGGACGTCCTGGCCGCGTCGAAGGACGCCGGCATCGAAGCCGAGGGCCTGCGCCGCGCCGACCTCGACATCACCGACCCGGCAGCCGTCCGGGCCGCCGTCGAGGGCGTGGCCGTCGTCGTCAACTGCGCGGCCTGGACCGACGTGGACGGCGCCGAGACCGCCGAGGAAGCAGCCACCGCCGTCAACGGCACCGGCGTGCGCGTCCTCGCCGCGGCCTGCGCCGACGCCGGTGCGCGCCTGCTGCACGTCTCCACCGACTACGTGCTGCCCGGCCGTGCCGCGCAGCCGTACCCCGAGGACGCCGGGACCGGCCCGGTCAACGCCTACGGGCGCTCCAAGCTGGTCGGCGAACGGGCCGTCGCCGAACTGCTCCCGCAGGACGGCTACATCGTGCGGACCGCGTGGCTGTACGGCGAGCACGGGGCGAACTTCGTCGCCACCATGCTGAAGCTGGCCGCCCAGCGGGACACCCTCGACGTGGTCGACGACCAGCACGGCCAGCCCACTTGGTCCCGCGCGCTGGCCCGTCACCTGGTCGGCCTCGGCCTCGCGGCGCTGGCGGGCGAGGCCCCGGGCGGGATCTACCACGGCACCGCGAGCGGCCGTACGACCTGGATGGGGCTGGCGCGCGAGGCGTACCGGCTGAGCGGGCTCGACCCCGAGCGGATCCGGCCGACGACCTCCGAGGCGTTCGTCCGCCCCGCCGTGCGACCGGCCTTCAGCGTGCTCGCGCACGACCGCTGGCAGGAGGCGGGCATGGCCCCGCTCGCCGACTGGCGCGAACAGCTGGCCGAGGCGCTCGCCACCCCCGCCTTCACGGCACTGGCCGCAGCGGCCCGGGACGGCCGGGCGGGATGAAAACCCTGCTGAACAAGTTGAGCGCGGCGCTGCCGCCGGGCACCGCCGCGGTGGCCGGCGGCACCGTCGTGCTCGGCGCGGCCTCCTACGCCCATCTGGGCGTGGCCGGCCACAGCCTGTCCGACGCGGGCTACGCGAACGTCTCGGTGCTGTGGACGATCGTGATGTCCATCGGCATCGGCGTCTTCTTCCCCATCGAGCAGGAGCTCACCCGGATCGTCTCCGCCCGGGCGGTCCTGGGCCAGGGCGCCGCCCCCGTGCTGCGCCGGGCCGGTCTGCTCACCGCGGGGATCCTCGGCGCGACCCTGCTCGTCCTCGTCCTCGGCGCACGGCCCATCGCCGATCTGCTGTTCCACGGGGACCGCGGCCTGGTGGCCGCGCTCGGCGGGGCCTTCACCGGCATGGCCGTCTGCTACCTCACCCGCGGAGTGCTCGCCGGCCTCGGCCGGTTCGGCGCGTACGGTACCCACCTCGCCGTCGACGGCGGCCTGCGGATCGTGCTCGCCTCCGGCTGCGCGCTGTCCGGGCTGCACTCGGCGCTGGCCTTCAGCCTCATCCTCGCCGTCGCGCCCGTCGTCGCGACGCTGGTCACGCTGCCCGCGCTGCTGCGCGCGGCCGGGCCCGGCGGGCCCATCGCCTGGCGGGACCTGTGCAACGGTCTCGGCCTGCTGGTCTGCGCGACCCTGCTGTCCCAGGCGGTCGTCAACGCGGGCGTCATGAGCACCAAGCTGCTGGCCCCGTCCGACAGCGCGCTGATCGCGGCGCTGATGAGCGCGACCGTGCTCGCGCGGGTGCCGCTCTTCGTCTTCGGTTCGCTCCAGGCCTCGCTGCTCAGCGGCCTCACCGCGGCCTTCACGGCCGGCGACAGGGCGGCCTTCTGGGCGATGCTGCGCCGGATCGCCGTGGTCGTCTCGGCGCTCGGACTCCTCGGCGGCGTACCGGCCACGGTCCTGGGCCCCTGGCTCATCGAGGTGCTCTTCGGCATCGAGGACCCGGTGCTGGGCCGCCTCGACTTCTTCCTGCTGTCCGCCGGCACCGTGGCGTACATGTTCGCGATGGTCCTCGGACAGGCGCTGATGGTATTCAAGCGGCACAACCTGCAACTGCTCTGTTGGGGCGTCGGTACCGCGGTACTGGTGGCCATCACCCTGGTCCCCGGCGACGTGGCCGTGCGCGTCATCCTCGCCTACGCACTCGGCTCCACCGCCACCGTCCTCGCTATGCTGGCAGCCCTCAGGCTGAGCTTCCCGGCAGCCGCGGCCGCAGCCGGTGAAGCGCCCCGGCAGATGGCCGACGCAGGCCCCGCGGGCGTGGGCGCGGCCGGGAAATGACCATGCCTCCCCACGACGTCACACCGATCACCGAGCACTCGTACGTGCCACATTCCGCTGGAGCTGCCGTGTCCCAATACGACGACGTCTGGCTGGTCATACCGGCCTACAACGAGGGCCAGGTGATCGCCGACGTGGTCGAGGGGGCCCGCAGGACGTTCCCCAACATCGTCGTCGTCGACGACGGCAGCACCGACGACTCGGCCAAGCACATCGCGACGACCGGCGCCCACCTGGTGCGCCACCCGGTCAACCTCGGCCAGGGCGCGGCCCTGCAGACCGGCCTCACCTACGCGCTCGCCCAGCCCGGCGCCCGCTACTTCGCCACCTTCGACGCCGACGGTCAGCACCAGACCAAGGACGTCGAGACGATGGTCGCGGTGCTCCGCCGCGACGAGGCCGACGTCGTGCTCGGCTCCCGCTTCATCGAGCAGAACGGCCAGGTGCCGTGGATCAAGCAGGTCGTGCTGCGCACGGCCGCCGCCGTCAGCCCGACCGCGCGCAAGCTCAAGCTCACCGACGCGCACAACGGTCTGCGCGTGCTGGGCCGTGAGGCCGCCGAGCAGCTGAACATCACCATGAACGGCATGGCCCACGCGTCCGAGCTCGTCGGCTTCCTCGCCGGCTCCACGCTCCGCGTCACCGAGGTGCCGGTGGACATCCTCTACACCGACTACTCACGCGCCAAGGGTCAGTCCCTGATCAACGGCGTCAACATCCTTTTTGACATTTCGCTGCGGGAGCGTGGCCGTCGATGAAGTACTTCTGGATCCAGCTGCTGCTGATCGTCGGCTCGGTGTCGATGGCCCTGGTGTTCATCCGGACCTGGGGCCAGGCCAAGAACCGGGCGTGGAAGCGCCTCGCGTTCTCGGCGTTCGTCGTCGTCAACGTGTACGCGGTGCTCCGCCCGACCGACGTCACCTGGCTCGCCCAGCTGCTGGGCGTCGGCCGTGGCACCGACCTGGTGCTGTACGTGATGGTCCTCGCGATGGGCTTCCTCACGCTCAACACCTTCCTGCGCTTCCGCTCGCTGGAGAAGAAGATCACCGACCTCGCCCGGACGGTGGCCATCAACGAGGGCGTCCGGCACAACGACGAGCGCCTGGAGGCGAAGGCCGCCGTGCCGCAGCCCGCCACCCCGGACTCCGCCGCGGGTACCGAGGCCGGTACCGGGGCCGAGGCCGACGCCGAATCCGTGAAGGCCTGAAGTCCATGGCGACCTTCGACTTCATGCTCCCCTACTACGGGGACGTACGGCTGATGCAGGACGCCGTCCGCAGCGTCCTGGCGCAGACGGACCGGGACTTCCGCCTCGTCGTGATCGACGACGGCAAGGAGCCCGACGTACCCGGCTGGTTCGCGCAGCTCGGTGACGACCGGGTCCACTACACGCGCAACGAGCAGAACCTCGGCATCACCAAGAACTTCCAGAAGTGCGTGCGGATGTCCGCGGCCGACTACGTCGTCATCATGGGCTGCGACGACCTGCTGCACCCGCACTACCTGGAGACCGTGCGCGCGATCGTCGGGGCGCACCCGGGCATCGGCATGGTCCAGCCCGGCGTCGAGGTCATCGACGGCGACGGCCGGGTGACGGCGGGCCTCGCGGACAACACCAAGAAGCGGTTGTACGCACCGCAGGTGAAGGGCCGTCGGCTGATGGGCGGTGAGGAGCTGTCCGCCAGCGTGCTGCGCGGCAACTGGCTCTACTTCCCGTCGATCGCCTGGCGCGGCGAGGCCCTGCGCAAGGTGAACTTCCGCGACGACTACTCGGTGATCCAGGACCTCGCGCTCGTCGTCGACCTGCTCGAAGACGGCGAGCAGATGGTCATCGACAACTCCACCACCGTGTTCCGGTACCGCCGCCACGCGGTCAGCGAGTCCTCCGTGCAGGCCTTCTCCGGCACCCGCTTCGCCGAGGCCGAGCGGTACTTCTCCGCGGTCGCCGCGCGCATGGACTCCCGCGGCTGGCCGAAGGCGGCCCGCGCGGCGCGCTTCCACAGCGCCTCCCGTCTGCACGCGCTGACGATGCTCCCCGGAGCCCTGCGCCGCGGACACAAGGAGGGCGCTCGTACGCTGGTGAAGCACGTCTTCACCTCCGGCCAGAACTGAGCCGACTCCGCCCACCATGAAACGGACTGAGATGACACAACTGGCCACCGAGGAGGTCGGTGAGGCCGGCACCGCGGCGCAGCGGCCTGCCGAACCGGCGCAGGACAAGGGCCACTTGTCCGCCACCCGGAACGAGGCGTGGCTGTCGCGGCGGTGGGTGCTGGCCCTGGCCGAGGCCGTCGTCAGTCTGGTGGCAGCCCTCGGGTTCACGCTGCTGAGCACCCACATCAGCGTGAACCCGCTCATCCGCATCGGGCAGGTCAGCGGTCTCGCCAAGCTCCAGATGTTCGCGGCCGTCCTCGGCCTGCCGCTGCTGGCGATCCTGCTCTTCACCGCCTACCGGGGCAGCCTGCGCCGCCACCAGCTGGTGAAGCGCATGGTGTGCGCCGCCCTGGCCGGTCTCGCCACCGGTGTGGTGGCGGGCGGTGTGGTCGTCGCGCTGCGCGGTACGCCCTGGGGCCTCGGCGGCCAGGAGGGCGACCCGGGCGTCCTGATCGCCATGGCGAACTCGTTCCTGCACGGCGAGGGCCCGTCGGGCATCTACCCGCCGCTCTTCCCCGGCGTGCTGGCCGTCTGGACGAAGCTCCGCTACGACGGCGTCGGCGGGGCCGGGTTCGCCCTCAAGGACCTCCAGATCTTCTTCACCGCCATCGCCGGCCCGATGGCGTACCTGGCCTGGCGGCTGCTGCTCCGGCCGTTCTGGGCGCTGCTGATCGCCGTGCCGTCGGCCGTCCTCTTCATGGACCCGATCCGTCCGTACAGCCACGCCAGCATGCTCGTCCTGCTGCCGCTGCTTGGCTACACCCTGCGCGAGATGCGCCGCAGCGGCGACCGTCCGCTGCGCGCGACGCTGCTGCGCGGCGCGGTCCTCGGCCTCGTCTTCGGCGTGGTCTTCCTCTGGTACTCGGGCTGGTACGTCTGGTCCGCACCGGGTGTGTTCCTGCTGGCGCTGTTCCTCTTCCCGTGGCGCGCGGGCAAGGCGGTGGTCAAGCGGACCGCCGCGTTCATCGGGGTCACCGTGGTGACGGCCGGCGTCGTGGGCGCCCCGCTGATCTACCAGATGGCCCGGCTCGGCTCCCAGACCCCGGACCGCTACGCGTTCCTGGCGGTGTACGTCGACCCGGCGTACGTACTGGGCTGGGTGTCCGACCGCTCCGGGAAGCTGAACTACCAGACCTGGCCGGCGGCCGGCGAGATGGCCGGCCAGAGCGGCTTCGCCCTGCTGCTGCTGTTCGCCGTGGGCCTGGGCGTCGGCCTGGGGCTGCGCAACGTCATGGTGCTCACCGCCGCCGCCACGCTGGCGGGTGCCTGGCTGGCACGCTTCTGGTTCGCCTCGCACATGGCGCACGACAAGGCCGTGCAGCTCTTCCCGCGCACGACCTGGATCATCATGTACTGCCTGATGATCCTGGCCGTCCTCGGCATGATGGCGGTCGTCGACCGGGGCTCCGGGTGGGCCGAGCGCACCTTGCGGCCGCGCGGAGCGGCCCCGGCCGCCCGTGTCGTGCCCCGGCGGGTCGTCGCGCAGCTCGCGACCGGCATGGTGTGCGCGGTCGCGCTGTTCGCGACGATGGGCGCGTCCTGGTCGGTCAACCGGTACATGCCGCAGTCCGACGTCATGTCCATGGGCATCGACGCCTGGCGGGCCCACACCATCAAGAAGGCGGACGGCACCTGCCCGCGCTTCGCGCCGGACAAGAAGCAGTGCGCGGGCATCATCACGAAGGACTGGAAGCAGTACCCCGACAGCGGCGAGCTCTGGTGCGACGGCATCGCCCCGCAGGACTGGAAGGCCGTCTGCGGGCACGGGGCGCCCGCGTCGGAGGCACAGAAGGAAGAGCAGGAGCAGGAGGAGCGGGAGAAGGCGAAGAAGTAGCCCTCGTCCCCGTCGAGGACCCCCGGTCCGCGGTTCGCCGCGGAGCGGGGGTCCTCGTGCGTGCGCACCCGGGTCCGCGGCATGCCGACCCCCATGATCGGACCGGGGCCGGACACCAGTAGCATCCGGCCGGTCGGACAAGATCTCCGACCGTCACAACAGGGGTCGGGGACGCGGGGGGACGGGGCAGGGGCATGGGGAACAACGACCGGAACGACGACAACGGCGGGGGAGCGGGCGTCTCCGACGAGGAATGGCGCCGGTTCCAGGAGGACGCCGCCATAGGAACGGGCGCGGCGCCGAGGGAGCCCTCCGCACGGGCGCGGATGGTCACCGAGCGGCTGCGAGCGACGCAGGGCCAGGAGCCGCCGGGGTGGCGCACCGGGCCCGCCTGGCAGCAGCGCAGGCGCCCGGGGCGGCTGGGGGCCGCCGTGGCCGTCGTACTGATCGCCGGGATGGCGCTGATCGCCGTACGGCCCGAGCTGGTGATCGACCGGATCGCCGGCAAGGCGGAGGCCCGCCAGGAGGCGAGGAACGCCGCGCCGCTGCCCGCGGAGTCCGTCCGCCCGACCGAGCCGCCGCCGTCGCTGCCGCCGGACCGGCCGACTCTGCAGGAACCTTTCCGCGGGTCCCCGGCCCTCCAGTGGGCCGACGGGGCCGCCGGCATCGAGGTCCCCGAGGCCGCGGCCGTCGGCGGGATGTCGAAGCAGCAGGTCGCGGACGCGCTGGAGAAGGCCAGGCAGTTCCTGATCGCGGCCAACCTCGACCCGGCGACCCTGCGCGGGGAGCGGCCGACCGCCGCCCTGGCGATCCTGGACCCGCGGCAGCCGGAGGTCCCGCAGCGGCTGGAGGAGTCCCTGGCGAAGCCCACCGCGGAGAACACCCCGGCGCTGCTCTTCACCCGCTTCGACCAGACGAAGGTCAAGCCGGTCGGAGACGTCGTCAAGGTGCGCGGCAGCATGCGGGCGGAAGAGGGTGAGCCAGGTGAGCTGCTCGTGGTGACGGACTACACCTTCGTCCACCCCATGACGAACGGCGGCACGGAGGTGCAGCGCACCATCGTGCGCCGGCAGATCACCCTGAGCCTGCTCGACCCGGCCCGCTGGGAGACCACCCGGGGCCGGTTCCAGCTGCGCCAGTACGTCTCGGAGTGGTCGAACGTCGGCTGCGAGGCCGCGGACGGCTTCCTGCACCCGGACTTCCCCCGGGAGGCTGCGCAGGGGCCCGCGCCCACCGGGCCGGCCGTGGATCCGTACGACCGCAGCAGGGACATCAAGGGCGAAGGGTGTGGGACGGTCACCCGCTCCTGACCGGGGAGCAGCCCCGCCGGGCGAGGCGCGTGGTGCAGTTTGACCACTCAGCGTGGCGGGGTATTCTCTTCGGCCCGATTGGCCAGGTACGTGCCTCGTATGGCAGACTACTCAAGTTGCTCGGCTGAGTGCCGATGCTGCGCGCCTCCCGCCGGGAGGACCGGAAGCGAGTCCCACAGTACTCGTCGTCCTTAATCTGCCTCTCGGGGCAGCAATGAGGGCGGACGTACGGGAATCTTCTGGGAAGTGTCAGCACGGTGCCCACCAGGCACTCGGTGGGTGTTTCTCCCCCGAATCGCGGTCACTGGGACCGTACCCCCTTGGACGAGGGAATTTCCGTATGGGAATTTTCTGTAGAGGGAGTGCGACACGCCCGACCGCGTGGGTCGGAGGAGAGGCCGCGGGATCCGTCCCGCAGCCGACCGGGAGCCAGAGCGTTTCCACATAGAGACAGGACTACGGAGTAGCCATGGCGGGACAGAAGATCCGCATCCGGCTCAAGGCCTACGACCACGAGGTCATCGACTCCTCGGCGAAGAAGATCGTCGAGACGGTGACCCGCACTGGTGCGTCGGTCGCGGGCCCGGTGCCGCTGCCCACTGAGAAGAACGTGTACTGCGTCATCAAGTCGCCGCACAAGTACAAGGACTCGCGCGAGCACTTCGAGATGCGCACGCACAAGCGCCTGATCGACATCCTCGACCCGACGCCCAAGACCGTTGACTCGCTGATGCGCCTGGACCTTCCGGCCGGCGTTGACATCGAGATCAAGCTCTGAGAGGCGTCGAGAAGATGGCAAAGCAGATCAAGGGCGTCCTGGGCGAGAAGCTCGGCATGACCCAGGTCTGGGACGAGAACAACCGTGTCGTCCCGGTGACCGTGGTCAAGGCCGGACCCTGCGTCGTTACCCAGGTCCGTACGAACGACATCGACGGCTACGAGTCGGTCCAGATCGCCTTCGGCGAGATCGACCCGCGCAAGGTGAACAAGCCCCTCAAGGGCCACTTCGCCAAGGCCGACGTGACCCCCCGCCGCCACCTGGTGGAGCTCCGCACCTCCGACGCCAGCGAGTACACGCTCGGCCAGGAGATCACTGCTGAGGTGTTCGAGTCCGGCGTCAAGGTTGACGTCACGGGCAACAGCAAGGGCAAGGGCTTCGCCGGTGTCATGAAGCGGCACAACTTCCGGGGCCTCGGCGCCGGTCACGGTGTGCAGCGCAAGCACCGCTCCCCCGGTTCGATCGGTGGCTGCGCCACCCCTGGGCGTGTCTTCAAGGGCATGCGCATGGCCGGTCGCATGGGTAACGAGCGTGTCACCACCCAGAACCTGACCATCCACGCGGTTGACGCGGAGAAGGGTCTGCTCCTCATCAAGGGCGCGGTCCCCGGTCCGAACGGCGGCCTCGTCCTGGTCCGTACCGCGGCCAAGGGGGCTTGAGGTAATGAGCACCATTGACATCCTTTCGCCGGCAGGCGACAAGGCCGGTACCGTCGAGCTCCCCGCGGAGATCTTCGACGCCAAGACCAGCGTTCCGCTGATCCACCAGGTCGTTGTCGCTCAGCTGGCTGCTGCCCGTCAGGGCACGCACAAGACCAAGACCCGTGGCGAAGTCCGTGGTGGTGGCCGCAAGCCGTACCGCCAGAAGGGCACCGGCCGCGCCCGTCAGGGTTCGACCCGCGCTCCGCAGTTCGCCGGCGGTGGCGTCGTCCACGGCCCGCAGCCGCGTGACTACTCGCAGCGGACCCCGAAGAAGATGAAGGCCGCCGCCCTCCGCGGTGCCCTCTCGGACCGTGCGCGTCACTCCCGCATCCACGTCGTCACCGGCGTGGTCGAGGGTGCCGCCTCCACCAAGGCCGCCAAGACGCTGTTCGGCAAGATCTCGGAGCGCAAGAACCTGCTCCTGGTCGTCGACCGCAGCGAAGAGGCCTCGTGGCTGTCCGCCCGCAACCTGCCCCAGGTTCACATCCTGGAGCCGGGCCAGCTGAACACGTACGACGTGATCGTCTCTGACGACGTGGTCTTCACTCAGGCCGCTTTCGAGTCCTTCGTGTCTGGCCCCAAGGCCGATGAGACCGAAGGGAGCGACGCCTGATGTCTGAGGCGACCGTTACCAGCAAGACCTTCACCGACCCGCGCGACCTGCTGATCAAGCCGGTCGTCTCGGAGAAGAGCTACGCGCTGCTGGACGAGAACAAGTACACGTTCATCGTCGCGCCCGGCGCCAACAAGACCCAGATCAAGCAGGCCGTGGAAGCGGTCTTCTCGGTCAAGGTCACCGGGGTCAACACGATCAACCGTCAGGGTAAGCGCAAGCGCACCAAGACCGGTTTCGGCAAGCGTGCCAACACCAAGCGCGCCATCGTGACCCTTGCCGAGGGCAACCGTATCGACATCTTCGGCGGCCAGGCCTCCTAACGGAGGTCTAGTCGTCCGGAATCGGACGAGGACTGAGAAATGGGTATCCGCAAGTACAAGCCGACGACCCCGGGCCGTCGTGGCTCCAGCGTCGCCGACTTTGTCGAGATCACGCGGTCCACGCCGGAGAAGTCGCTGGTTCGCCCTCTGCACAGCAAGGGCGGCCGTAACAACACCGGCCGGATCACCGTTCGCCACCAGGGTGGCGGACACAAGCGCGCCTACCGTGTGATCGACTTCCGTCGTCACGACAAGGACGGCGTGCCGGCCAAGGTCGCGCACATCGAGTACGACCCCAACCGCACCGCGCGCATCGCGCTGCTGCACTACGCCGACGGCGAGAAGCGCTACATCATCGCGCCGCGCGGTCTGCAGCAGGGTGACCGGATTGAGAACGGCCCCACGGCCGACATCAAGCCCGGCAACAACCTGGCGCTCCGCAACATCCCGGTCGGTACCACGATCCACGCGATCGAGCTCCGTCCCGGTGGCGGCGCCAAGTTCGCGCGTTCGGCCGGTGCCTCCGTGCAGCTGCTGGCGAAGGAGGGCGTGATGGCCCACCTCCGCATGCCGTCGGGCGAGATCCGTCTCGTCGACGCGCGCTGCCGCGCCACGGTCGGCGAGGTCGGCAACGCCGAGCAGTCGAACATCAACTGGGGCAAGGCCGGCCGTATGCGCTGGAAGGGCGTTCGCCCGTCCGTCCGCGGTGTCGCGATGAACCCGGTTGACCACCCGCACGGTGGTGGTGAGGGCAAGACCAGCGGTGGTCGCCACCCGGTCTCCCCGTGGGGTCAGAAGGAGGGTCGTACTCGCTCGCCGAAGAAGGCTTCGAGCAAGTACATCGTCCGCCGCCGCAAGACGAACAAGAAGCGCTAGGAGCGGGTTTAGATGCCGCGCAGTCTCAAGAAGGGGCCCTTCGTCGACGACCACCTCGTAAAGAAGGTGGACGCCCAGAACGAAGCCGGCACCAAGAACGTCATCAAGACCTGGTCCCGTCGCTCGATGATCATCCCCAGCATGCTGGGTCACACCATCGCGGTGCACAACGGCAAGACCCACGTCCCGGTGTTCGTCACCGAGTCGATGGTCGGCCACAAGCTCGGCGAGTTCTCGCCGACTCGCACCTTCCGCGGCCACGTCAAGGACGACCGGAAGTCGAAGCGCCGCTAAAGGCGGGGTGGTTACGACTATGACTTACACCGAAGGGACAACCATGGAAGCCAGGGCCCAGGCGCGGTACATCCGCGTCACGCCCATGAAGGCCCGCCGCGTGGTGGACCTTATCCGTGGCATGGATGCCACGGAGGCTCAGGCGGTCCTGCGTTTCGCCCCGCAGGCCGCGAGCGTGCCGGTTGGCAAGGTGCTGGACAGCGCCATCGCCAACGCCGCACACAACTACAACCACCCGGACGCCTCCACGCTGGTCATCAGCGAGGCGTACGTGGACGAGGGCCCGACCCTGAAGCGGTTCCGTCCGCGTGCCCAGGGCCGTGCCTACCGGATCCGCAAGCGGACCAGCCACATCACCGTGGTCGTCAGCAGCAAGGAAGGTTCCCGGTAATGGGCCAGAAGGTAAACCCGCACGGGTTCCGACTCGGCATCACCACCGACTTCAAGTCGCGTTGGTACGCCGACAAGCTGTACAAGGACTACGTCAAGGAAGACGTCGCCATCCGTCGGATGATGACGTCCGGCATGGAGCGCGCCGGCATCTCGAAGGTTGAGATCGAGCGCACCCGTGACCGCGTGCGTGTGGACATCCACACCGCTCGTCCGGGCATCGTCATCGGCCGCCGTGGCGCCGAGGCCGACCGCATCCGCGGTGACCTCGAGAAGCTCACGGGCAAGCAGGTCCAGCTGAACATCCTCGAGGTCAAGAACCCCGAGCTCGACGCTCAGCTGGTTGCCCAGGCCGTTGCCGAGCAGCTCTCCTCCCGCGTCTCCTTCCGTCGTGCCATGCGCAAGAGCATGCAGGGCACGATGAAGGCCGGCGCCAAGGGCATCAAGATCCAGTGCGGCGGCCGTCTCGGCGGCGCCGAGATGTCCCGCTCCGAGTTCTACCGCGAGGGTCGTGTGCCGCTGCACACGCTGCGCGCGAACGTGGACTACGGCTTCTTCGAGGCCAAGACCACCTTCGGCCGTATCGGTGTGAAGGTCTGGATCTACAAGGGCGACGTCAAGAACATCGCCGAGGTTCGCGCCGAGAACGCTGCGGCCCGTGCGGGTAACCGCCCGGCCCGTGGCGCGCAGGGCGCTGGCGACCGTCCCGCCGGCCGTGGTGGCCGTGGTGGCGAGCG
Organism: Streptomyces sp. NC-S4; assembly: GCF_054353315.1. NCBI lineage: Bacteria > Bacillati > Actinomycetota > Actinomycetes > Kitasatosporales > Streptomycetaceae > Streptomyces > Streptomyces sp. NC-S4. The sequence goes on from NZ_CM135937.1 coordinate 5,143,624, forward strand.
CGGCGGCCGTGGTGGCCGCAAGCCGCAGCAGGCTGCTGGTGTCGAGGCCCCCAAGGCCGACGCTCCCGCCGCCGCTCCGGCCGAGAGCACCGGAACGGAGGCCTGACCGACATGCTGATCCCTCGTAGGGTCAAGCACCGCAAGCAGCACCACCCGAAGCGCCGCGGTATGGCCAAGGGCGGTACTGAGGTCTCGTTCGGCGAGTACGGCATCCAGGCGCTGACCCCGGCGTACGTGACGAACCGCCAGATCGAGGCGGCTCGTATCGCGATGACCCGCCACATCAAGCGTGGCGGCAAGGTCTGGATCAACATCTACCCGGACCGCCCGCTCACGAAGAAGCCCGCCGAGACCCGCATGGGTTCCGGTAAGGGTTCTCCCGAGTGGTGGATTGCCAACGTGCACCCGGGTCGGGTCATGTTCGAGCTGTCCTACCCGAACGAGAAGATTGCTCGTGAGGCGCTCACCCGCGCTGCTCACAAGCTTCCGATGAAGTGCCGGATTGTTCGGCGCGAGGCAGGTGAGTCGTGATGGCGACGGGAACCAAGGCGTCCGAGCTGCGTGAGCTCGGTAACGAGGAGCTCGTTGGCAAGCTGCGCGAGGCCAAGGAAGAGCTGTTCAAGCTCCGCTTCCAGGCGGCCACGGGTCAGCTCGAGAACAACGGCCGGCTCAAGTCCGTCCGTAAGGACATCGCTCGCATCTACACCCTGATGCACGAGCGTGAGCTCGGTATCGAGACGGTGGAGAACGCCTGATGAGCGAGAAGAACGTGACTGAGACGAACGAGCGCGGTTTCCGCAAGACCCGTGAGGGTCTCGTCGTCAGCGACAAGATGGACAAGACCGTCGTCGTCGCTGTCGAGGACCGTGTGAAGCACGCGCTGTACGGCAAGGTCATCCGCCGTACGAACAAGCTCAAGGCTCACGACGAGCAGAACGCTGCCGGCGTCGGCGACCGCGTCCTCATCATGGAGACGCGTCCGCTGTCGGCGAGCAAGCGCTGGCGCATCGTCGAGATCCTCGAGAAGGCCAAGTAAGCACCTGAGGGGTTCCCCTTAGGTTCGTTCCGCCAGGCTCGGTGGGGGCGACGCTCTCCGGAGTGAAGCCCCCGCCGGGAACCGGCAGACAAACAGGAGATAGACGTGATCCAGCAGGAGTCGCGACTGCGTGTCGCCGACAACACTGGTGCCAAGGAGATCCTTTGCATCCGTGTTCTCGGTGGTTCCGGTCGCCGCTACGCGGGCATCGGTGACGTCATCGTCGCCACCGTCAAGGACGCGATCCCCGGTGGCAACGTGAAGAAGGGTGACGTCGTCAAGGCGGTCATCGTTCGCACCGTCAAGGAGCGCCGCCGCCAGGACGGCTCGTACATCCGCTTCGACGAGAACGCCGCCGTCATTCTGAAGAACGACGGCGACCCTCGCGGCACCCGTATCTTCGGCCCCGTGGGCCGTGAGCTGCGCGAGAAGAAGTTCATGAAGATCATCTCGCTCGCGCCGGAGGTGCTGTAAGCATGAAGATCAAGAAGGGCGACCTGGTCCAGGTCATCACCGGTAAGGACAAGGGCAAGCAGGGCAAGGTCATCGTTGCCTTCCCCGCTGAGAACCGTGTCCTCGTCGAGGGTGTCAACCGGGTCAAGAAGCACACGAAGGCTGCGCAGAACCAGGCCGGTGGCATTGTGATCACCGAGGCCCCGGTCCACGTCAGCAACGTTCAGCTGGTTGTGGAGAAGGACGGCAAGAAGGTCGTCACCCGCGTCGGCTACCGCTTCGACGACGAGGGCAACAAGATCCGCGTTGCCAAGCGGACGGGTGAGGACATCTGATGGCTACCACTCCGCGTCTCAAGACGAAGTACCGCGAGGACATCGCGGGCAAGCTGCGTGAGGAGTTCTCCTACGAGAACGTCATGCAGATCCCCGGCCTCGTGAAGATCGTGGTCAACATGGGTGTGGGCGACGCCGCCCGCGACTCCAAGCTGATCGACGGCGCCATCAAGGACCTGACGACGATCACCGGTCAGAAGCCGGCCGTCACGAAGGCCCGCAAGTCCATCGCGCAGTTCAAGCTGCGCGAGGGTCAGCCGATCGGCTGCCACGTCACCCTCCGTGGTGACCGCATGTGGGAGTTCCTGGACCGTACGCTGTCGCTCGCGCTGCCGCGTATCCGTGACTTCCGTGGTCTGTCGCCGAAGCAGTTCGACGGCCGTGGTAACTACACCTTCGGTCTCACGGAGCAGGTCATGTTCCACGAGATCGACCAGGACAAGATCGACCGTACCCGGGGTATGGACATCACCGTGGTCACCACGGCGACCAACGACGACGAGGGCCGTGCCCTCCTTCGTCACCTCGGCTTCCCCTTCAAGGAGGCGTAAGCGAGATGGCGAAGAAGGCTCTCATCGCGAAGGCTGCCCGCAAGCCCAAGTTCGGTGTGCGTGCGTACACCCGCTGCCAGCGCTGCGGTCGTCCCCACTCCGTGTACCGCAAGTTCGGCCTGTGCCGCGTCTGCCTTCGTGAGATGGCTCACCGTGGCGAGCTGCCGGGCGTGACCAAGAGCTCCTGGTAATTCCCTTCCGTCCGTAAGGACTTGGGAAGTTCCAGAGACTCTCGGTAAGCATCTGGTCGGTGGGTGCCCAGCTCCGCATGCCGTAGGCTTGTGGGGTTGGGCGTCCGCCGCCCTATCGACTTACTACGCCGTAGGTCCCCGCACCGCACCCGTCCCGCCACTGAGTGGGGAGAGGGATGGCGCATACAGGAAACCCCGGCGAGAGAGGCCGAAGGCCACTTCATGACCATGACTGACCCGATCGCAGACATGCTGACCCGTCTGCGTAACGCTAACTCGGCGTACCACGACTCCGTCGTGATGCCGCACAGCAAGATCAAGTCGCACATCGCAGAGATCCTCAAGCAGGAGGGTTTCATCACCGGCTGGAAGGTCGAGGACGCCGAGGTCGGCAAGAACCTCGTCCTCGAGCTGAAGTTCGGGCCGAACCGTGAGCGCTCCATCGCGGGCATCAAGCGGATCTCGAAGCCCGGTCTGCGCGTGTACGCGAAGTCCACCAACCTGCCGAAGGTGCTCGGCGGCCTGGGCGTGGCGATCATCTCCACGTCGCACGGTCTGCTCACCGGCCAGCAGGCAGGCAAGAAGGGCGTAGGTGGGGAAGTCCTCGCCTACGTCTGGTAGTCGGGAACGGAGGAAAAGCAATGTCGCGAATCGGCAAGCTCCCCATCCAGGTTCCCGCCGGTGTGGACGTCACCATCGATGGCAGCACGGTTTCGGTGAAGGGCCCCAAGGGTTCCCTGAGCCACACCGTTAAGGCTCCCATCGCCGTCGCCAAGGGCGAGGACGGCGTTCTGAACGTCACCCGTCCGAACGACGAGCGTCAGAACAAGGCCCTGCACGGCCTGTCCCGCACGCTGGTGGCGAACATGATCACCGGTGTGACCACGGGATACGTCAAGGCTCTCGAGATCAGCGGTGTCGGTTACCGTGTCCTGGCGAAGGGCTCCGACCTGGAGTTCCAGCTGGGTTACAGCCACCCGATCCTGGTGGAGGCGCCCGAGGGCATCTCCTTCAAGGTCGAGTCGCCGACCAAGTTCACGGTCGAGGGCATCGACAAGCAGAAGGTCGGCGAGGTCGCCGCCAACATCCGCAAGCTGCGGAAGCCCGACCCGTACAAGGCCAAGGGTGTCAAGTACGCCGGCGAGGTCATCCGCCGCAAGGTCGGAAAGGCTGGTAAGTAGCCATGGCATACGGTGTGAAGATCGCCAAGGGCGACGCGTACAAGCGCGCTGCCAAGGCTCGCCGCCACATCCGCATCCGCAAGAACGTCTCGGGTACGGCGGAGCGTCCGCGCCTCGTCGTGACGCGTTCGAACCGCAACATCGTTGCTCAGGTCATCGACGACCTCCAGGGCCACACCCTGGCGTCGGCGTCGACCCTGGACGCTTCGATCCGCGGTGGCGAAGGCGACAAGAGCTCGCAGGCCCAGGCTGTCGGCGCGCTCGTCGCCGAGCGTGCCAAGGCTGCGGGTGTCGAGACCGTCGTGTTCGACCGCGGTGGCAACCGATACGCCGGGCGCATTGCCGCTCTGGCTGACGCCGCCCGCGAAGCCGGGCTGAAGTTCTAAGCCCCGGTTCCGGGACTCACGGACGTAACAGAGAGAGGTAATCCAATGGCTGGACCCCAGCGCCGCGGAAGCGGTGCCGGTGGCGGCGAGCGGCGGGACCGGAAGGGTCGCGACGGTGGCGCTGCCGCCGAGAAGACCGCTTACGTTGAGCGCGTTGTCGCGATCAACCGTGTCGCCAAGGTTGTCAAGGGTGGTCGTCGCTTCAGCTTCACCGCGCTCGTCGTGGTGGGTGACGGTGACGGCACCGTAGGTGTCGGTTACGGCAAGGCCAAGGAAGTTCCCGCGGCCATCGCCAAGGGCGTCGAGGAAGCCAAGAAGAACTTCTTCAAGGTTCCCCGCATCCAGGGCACCATCCCGCACCCGATCCAGGGCGAGAAGGCGGCCGGCGTTGTCCTGCTGAAGCCTGCTTCCCCCGGTACCGGTGTTATCGCCGGTGGCCCGGTGCGCGCCGTTCTGGAGTGCGCCGGCGTTCACGACATCCTGTCGAAGTCGCTCGGCTCCGACAACGCGATCAACATCGTGCACGCGACCGTGGAGGCCCTCAAGGGCCTGCAGCGTCCCGAGGAGATCGCGGCTCGCCGTGGTCTGCCCCTCGAGGACGTCGCCCCCGCGGCTCTGCTTCGTGCGCGTGCTGGGGCGGGTGCGTAATGGCTCGCCTCAAGATCACGCAGACGAAGTCGTACATCGGTAGCAAGCAGAACCACCGCGACACGCTGCGTTCGCTCGGGCTCAAGCGCCTGAACGACGTCGTCGTCAAGGAGGACCGCCCCGAGTTCCGCGGAATGGTGCACACCGTCCGCCACCTCGTGACGGTTGAGGAGGTTGACTAATCATGGCTGAGAACAGCCCGCTGAAGGCCCACAACCTCCGTCCCGCCCCCGGCGCCAAGACCGCGAAGACCCGTGTCGGTCGTGGTGAGGCGTCGAAGGGTAAGACGGCCGGTCGTGGTACGAAGGGCCAGAAGGCCCGTTACCAGATCCCGCAGCGCTTCGAGGGTGGGCAGATGCCCCTCCACATGCGCCTGCCGAAGCTCAAGGGCTTCAAGAACCCGTTCCGCACCGAGTTCCAGGTCGTGAACCTGGACAAGCTCGGTGCCCTCTACCCCGAGGGTGGAGAGGTCACGGTGGCCGACCTGGTCGCCAAGGGCGCGGTTCGCAAGAACAGCCTCGTCAAGGTCCTGGGCCAGGGCGAGATCTCCGTGGCGCTGCAGGTTTCGGTTGACGCCGTCTCCGCCTCCGCCAAGGAGAAGATTGCCGCTGCCGGCGGCACCGTCACCGAGCTCGTCTAAGACGATTTCAGTGGCTGAATAGCTCGAAACCCGACCGGGGATGCCTCACATATGGGGCATCCCCGGTCGGTCGTTCCACGGAAGGCACACTCGCCGGTAAGGTGGCGTGCACCTTTGCTTTGTCGTATTCGTCGATCCCTCAGACCGTCACCTCTGACGCAGTAGCGCGGGGGTCGCAGGAGGCACCGTGCTCACCGCGTTCGCCCGGGCGTTCAAGACGCCCGACCTGCGCAAGAAGCTGCTCTTCACGCTCGGCATCATCGTGCTGTTCCGGCTCGGGTCCCATGTACCGGTACCCGGCGTGAGCTACAAGAACGTTCAGATCTGTGTCGAGCAGGCAGGCAACAGCAGTGGGCTGTTCGGCCTGGTCAACATGTTCAGCGGCGGTGCGCTGCTGCAGATCACGATCTTTGCGCTCGGCATCATGCCGTACATCACGGCGAGCATCATCCTGCAGCTGCTGACCGTGGTCATCCCGAAGCTGGAAACCCTCAAGAAAGAGGGACAGTCCGGCACGGCGAAGATCACTCAGTACACGCGCTATTTGACGGTTGCCCTTGCGATCCTGCAGGGCACCGGCCTCGTCGCCACCGCCCGCACCGGTGCCCTTTTCGGGACCTGCCCGGTCGGCCGCGAGATCGTTCCGGACCGGTCGATCTTCACCACGGTCGTCATGGTGATCACCATGACCGCCGGTACCTGCGTGGTCATGTGGCTCGGTGAGCTCATCACCGACCGCGGCATCGGCAACGGCATGTCGATCCTCATGTTCATCTCGATCGCCGCCGGCTTCATCGGCGCCCTCTGGCAGATCAAGCTCCAGGGCAAGATCGCGGACGGCTGGGTCGAGTTCGGCGTGGTCATCCTGGTCGGCCTCGCGATGGTGTGCCTGGTGGTCTTCGTCGAGCAGGCGCAGCGCCGGATCCCGGTCCAGTACGCGAAGCGCATGATCGGTCGCCGTGCGTACGGCGGTACCTCGACCTACATCCCGCTCAAGGTGAACCAGGCGGGCATCATCCCCGTCATCTTCGCCTCGTCGCTGCTCTACATCCCGGCGCTGGTCGTGCAGTTCAGCGGGTCCACCGCGGGCTGGGCCACCTGGATCCAGAAGCACTTCGTCAAGGGCGACCACCCGTACTACATCGCGGCCTACTTCCTCCTGATCGTCTTCTTCGCGTTCTTCTACGTGGCGATCTCGTTCAACCCCGAGGAAGTTGCAGACAACATGAAGAAGTATGGTGGGTTCATCCCGGGCATCCGCGCCGGTCGGCCCACCGCCGAGTACCTCAGCTACGTACTCAACCGGATCACCTGGCCGGGGTCGCTGTACCTGGGTCTCATCGCTCTTGTGCCGACGATGGCGTTGGCCGGCTTCGGAGCGAACCAGAACTTCCCGTTCGGCGGGACGAGCATCCTGATCATCGTGGGTGTGGGTCTGGAAACCGTGAAGCAGATCGAGAGCCAGCTCCAGCAGCGTAATTACGAAGGGTTCCTCCGCTGATGCGAATCGTCCTCGTTGGACCGCCCGGTGCGGGCAAGGGAACGCAGGCCGCGTTCCTCGCCAAGAACCTGTCGATTCCGCACATCTCCACGGGTGACCTGTTCCGGGCCAACATCAGCCAGGGCACCGATCTGGGCAAGCAGGCGAAGGCGTACATGGACGCCGGCGACCTGGTTCCCGACGAGGTGACCATCGGCATGGCCAAGGACCGTATGGAGCAGCCGGACGCCGTGAACGGCTTCCTGCTCGACGGGTTCCCGCGCAACGTCTCGCAGGCCGAGGCGCTCGACGTGATGCTCCAGGCCGAGGGCATGAAGCTCGACGCCGTCCTCGACCTGGAGGTCGAGGAGGACGAGGTCGTCAAGCGGATCGCCGGTCGGCGGATCTGCCGCAACGACTCCTCGCACGTCTTCCACGTGACCTACGCCCCGGCGAAGGCCGAGGGCGTCTGCGACACCTGCGGCGGCGAGCTGTACCAGCGCGGCGACGACTCCGAGGCCACCGTCCGCAACCGGCTGGAGGTCTACCACACGCAGACCGAGCCGATCATCGACTACTACAAGGCCCAGGGCCTGCTGGTGACCATCCCGGCCCTCGGTGAGGTCGCGGACGTCACGAAGCGCGCGATGGACGCCCTCAAGAAGTAGTAACTCTTCGTGTGCAGGTACGGCCGCGGTGTCCCCGGGACATCGCGGCCGTACTGTTGAGAAGACCCGAACAACGCAGATCCGAAGGTGGAAGGCATTTCCCATGGTCCAGATCAAGACCCCCGAGCAGATCGCGAAGATGCGCGAGGCAGGGCTGGTCGTCGCGGCGATCCACGCTGCGACCCGTGAGGCGGCCGTACCGGGCGCCACGACGCGTGATCTGGACATGGTGGCCCGCAAGGTCATCGCGGACGCCGGGGCGAAGTCGAACTTCCTCGGTTACGGCGGCTTCCCCGCGACGATCTGCACCTCGGTGAACGAGGTCGTCGTCCACGGCATCCCGGACGACAAGACCGTCCTCAAGGACGGCGACATCATCTCGATCGACGCGGGCGCGATCGTGGACGGCTGGCACGGCGACGCCGCGTACACCGCCTTCGTGGGCACCGGGCACGCCCCTGAGCTCGTGGAGCTGTCCCGGGTGACCGAGGAGTCCATGTGGGCCGGTATCGCCGCCATGAAGCTCGGCAACCGCCTCGTGGACATCTCCAAGGCGATCGAGACGTACATCAAGCGCCAGCCCCGCCCCTCCACCGGTGAGCACAGCCTCGGCAAGTTCGGGATCATCGAGGACTACGGCGGCCACGGCATCGGGTCCGAGATGCACATGGACCCGCACCTGCTGAACTACGTCTCGCGCAAGCGGGGCAAGGGGATCAAGCTGGTTCCGGGCCTCTGCCTGGCGATCGAGCCCATGGTCTCCCTGGGAACCGCCCAGACGGAGGTCCTTTCGGACGACTGGACGGTCATCACGACGGACGGCACCTGGTCCTCGCACTGGGAGCACTCCATCGCGCTGACGGAGGCCGGTCCCATCGTCCTGACCAGCCCGGACTGCGGCAAGGCGAAGCTGGCGGAGTACGGGGTCACCACGGCTCCGGACCCCCTCGGTTAATGATCTAGACTCTGGGGCAAACTTTCCGGATTCGTCTTTCTGGGTGCCCTGACGTAGACTGACTCGTCGGCTCTCGTGCACTTCCATGTCTGCATGGCGCACGGAGCCGATCAAGGTAGCCGATTCGAAAGGCGAAGCGTGGCCAAGAAGCAAGGTGCCATCGAAATCGAGGGCACCGTGATCGAGTCCCTCCCGAACGCCATGTTCAAGGTGGAACTCCAGAACGGTCACAAGGTCCTCGCGCACATCAGCGGCAAGATGCGTATGCACTACATCCGCATCCTCCCCGATGACCGGGTCGTTGTGGAGCTGTCTCCGTACGACCTGACGCGTGGCCGGATCGTCTACCGATACAAGTAGATCTTGCTCTCACTCCTGCCTGGGCGTCCGTCCCGGTGCGGGTGGTGGCACTGACCCGGAGAACCTCACCAACATGAAGGTCAAGCCGAGCGTCAAGAAGATCTGCGACAAGTGCAAGGTGATCCGCCGTCACGGCCGGGTCATGGTCATCTGCGACAACCTGCGCCACAAGCAGCGCCAGGGCTGACGCACGCCGACCGACCTGCCTTCCGCAGTTCTTCGCGCGACGTAAGAAAACGTACATACGCAGAACCCGCCCAGCCCTGCACGGGGCCGGCGGTACCTCCGGCGGGGGCCGGGGACCCGGGCGTACCATCACCCACTTCGGGGTGGTCGGCGGTCGGGGTCGGTTCTGCTGAAGACCCCCGAACACACAGGAGCCATTGAATGGCACGCGTTTCCGGTGTTGACATCCCGCGCGAAAAGCGCGTGGAGATCGCACTCACCTACGTCTTCGGTATCGGGCGCACCCGGTCCAAGGAGATCCTCGCCTCCACCGGCGTGAACCCGAACACCCGCGTTCGTGACCTGGCCGAAGAGGACCTGGTCAAGATCCGCGAGTACGTGGACGCCAACCTCCGTACCGAGGGTGACCTCCGCCGCGAGATCCAGGCCGACATCCGTCGCAAGGTCGAGATCCAGTGCTACCAGGGTATCCGCCACCGTCGCGGCCTCCCGGTGCACGGTCAGCGCACCAGCACGAACGCGCGTACCCGCAAGGGCCCGCGTCGCGCGATCGCCGGTAAGAAGAAGCCGGGCAAGAAGTAGTCCTGTTCAGCGGTCTTGCGCTGTAGGACCGACCACCTCCCGTAGGAGATTTAGATGCCCCCCAAGGGTCGTCAGGGCGCTGCCAAGAAGGTGCGCCGCAAGGAAAAGAAGAACGTCGCTCACGGGCACGCCCACATCAAGAGCACGTTCAACAACACCATCGTTTCGATCACGGACCCGTCCGGCAACGTGATCTCCTGGGCCTCCGCCGGCCACGTCGGCTTCAAGGGCTCGCGCAAGTCCACCCCCTTCGCCGCGCAGATGGCCGCCGAGTCGGCCGCCCGTCGCGCGCAGGAGCACGGCATGCGCAAGGTTGACGTCTTCGTGAAGGGTCCGGGCTCCGGCCGCGAGACCGCGATCCGCTCCCTCCAGGCCACCGGCCTCGAGGTCGGCTCGATCCAGGACGTCACCCCCACCCCGCACAACGGCTGCCGCCCGCCGAAGCGCCGCCGCGTCTGACGCAGCGGACGCACCTGTGCGTTCTTGAGTGTCCGGGCGGTACGACCCCTTCGGGGGACGTGCCGCCCGTACCCTTGCAGTAGCCGTACCCCCGGTACGGCATCCCGTCGGGCGTCAAATAGTGGGCGTCCACGAATGAAGGAACACAGACATGCTTATCGCTCAGCGTCCTTCGCTGACCGAAGAGGTCGTCGACGAGTACCGCTCGCGGTTCGTGATCGAGCCCCTGGAGCCGGGCTTCGGTTACACCCTCGGCAACTCCCTGCGCCGTACCCTCCTGTCCTCCATCCCGGGTGCCGCTGTCACCAGCATCCGCGTGGACGGCGTCCTGCACGAGTTCACCACCGTGCCGGGCGTCAAGGAAGACGTCACCGACATCATCCTCAACATCAAGCAGCTGGTCGTCTCCTCGGAGCACGACGAGCCGGTCGTGATGTACCTGCGCAAGCAGGGTCCCGGCCTGGTCACCGCTGCTGACATCGCGCCCCCGGCCGGTGTCGAGGTGCACAACCCGGACCTGGTCCTCGCCACGCTCAACGGCAAGGGCAAGCTGGAGATGGAGCTGACCGTCGAGCGCGGTCGCGGCTACGTCTCCGCCGTCCAGAACAAGCAGCTGGGCCAGGAGATCGGCCGCATCCCGGTCGACTCCATCTACAGCCCGGTCCTCAAGGTCACCTACAAGGTCGAGGCGACCCGAGTCGAGCAGCGCACCGACTTCGACAAGCTGATCGTCGACGTCGAGACCAAGCAGGCCATGCGCCCGCGTGACGCCATGGCGTCCGCCGGTAAGACCCTGGTCGAGCTGTTCGGTCTGGCGCGCGAGCTCAACATCGACGCCGAGGGCATCGACATGGGCCCGTCCCCCACGGACGCCGCCCTGGCCGCCGACCTGGCGCTGCCGATCGAGGAGCTCGAGCTCACGGTCCGCTCGTACAACTGCCTCAAGCGCGAGGGCATCCACTCCGTGGGTGAGCTCGTCGCCCGCTCCGAGGCCGACCTGCTCGACATCCGCAACTTCGGTGCGAAGTCGATCGACGAGGTCAAGGCGAAGCTGGCCGGCATGGGCCTGGCCCTCAAGGACAGCCCGCCCGGATTCGACCCGACCGCCGCCGCCGACGCCTTCGGCGCCGACGACGACGCGGACGCCGGTTTCGTCGAGACCGAGCAGTACTGAGAAAGCTTGCGGGGGGCTCACGCCCCCCGCACCCACCCTCTTGCGACCGCTTGGGGGAACTGACACCGGTACCTGACACGGCCGGTGCAGATTTGAAGGAGTAACAATGCCGCGTCCCGCTAAGGGTGCCCGCCTGGGCGGTTCCGCCGCGCACGAGAAGCACCTGCTCGCGAACCTCGCGAAGGCGCTCTTCGAGCACGGCCGCATCACCACCACCGAGGCCAAGGCCCGTCGCCTGCGTCCCTACGCCGAGCGTCTGGTCACCAAGGCCAAGAAGGGCGACATCCACAACCGTCGCCTGGTGCTGCAGACGATCACGGACAAGAGCATCGTGCACACGCTGTTCACCGAGATCGCCCCGCGCTACGAGAACCGCCCCGGTGGTTACACGCGCATCACCAAGATCGGCAACCGTCGTGGCGACAACGCCCCGATGGCGGTCATCGAGCTGGTCGAGGCCCTGACGGTCGCCCAGCAGGCCACTGGTGAGGCCGAGGCCGCCACCAAGCGCGCCGTGAAGGAGGCGGAGGCCGCCGAGGCTCCCGCCGCCGAGGAGACCAAGGAGGCCTGATCCCTCCCGGGATCACGCTGAAAAGGCTCTGAACGGGCCCGCCCCTCTCCGGGGCGGGCCCGTTCTGCATGTCTGAGAGGATTCAGGGGTGAGTGACGAGGTGGAGCCCGGGCACGTCCGGGTGCGGCTGGACCTGTCGTACGACGGCAAGGACTTCTCGGGCTGGGCCAAGCAGCGCACGCTGCGCACCGTCCAGGGCGAGCTGGAGAGTGCCCTGCAGACCGTGATGCGGCTGAAGGACCCGGTCGAGCTGACCGTGGCCGGGCGTACGGACGCGGGCGTGCACGCCCGCGGACAGGTCGCCCAGTTCGACATCGCCGACGAGGTGTGGGCCGAGCACCACGACAAGCTGCTGCGCCGCCTCGCGGGCCGGCTGCCGCACGACATCCGGGTGTGGAAGGTCGCCGAGGCCCCCGAGGGCTTCAACGCGCGTTTCTCGGCCATCTGGCGCCGTTACGCCTACCGCGTCGGTGACCACCAGGGCGGCGTCGACCCGCTGCGCCGCGGGCACGTGCTGTGGCACCAGTGGCCGCTCGACGTGGACGCCATGAACGAGGCCGCCGCCCCGCTGCTCGGCGAGCACGACTTCGCCGCGTACTGCAAGAAGCGCGAGGGCGCCACGACCATCCGCACCCTCCAGCAGCTCAGCTGGGAGCGCGCCGAGGACGGGATCGTCACGGCGACCGTCCGCGCCGACGCCTTCTGCCACAACATGGTCCGCTCGCTGGTGGGCGCCCTGCTGCACGTCGGCGACGGGCACCGGCCCACCGACTGGCCCGGCAAGGTGCTGGCGGCCGCGGTACGGGACTCCTCGGTGCACGTGGTCAAGCCGCACGGCCTGACCCTGGAGGAGGTCGGCTACCCCGCGGACGAGCTGCTGGCCGCCCGCAGCAAGGAAGCGCGCAACATGCGGACCCTGCCGGCCGCCGGCTGCTGCTGAGCGCTCCCGGCGGCGTCCGGCTAATCCGTTTGGGCGGATCGGCGCCGGACCGGGACAATGCGCGGCATGGGACATCTCGAAGCCAGCCACCTGGAGTACTACCTTCCCGACGGGCGGGTACTGCTTCCTGACGTCTCCTTCCGCGTGGGGGAGGGGTCGGTCGTCGCGCTCGTCGGGGCGAACGGGGCCGGCAAGACCACTCTGCTGAAGATGATCTCCGGCGAGCTCCAGCCGCACGGCGGCGGGATCACCGTCTCCGGCGGCCTCGGTGTGATGTCGCAGTTCGTGGGCTCGGTGCGGGACGAGACGACCGTTCGGGACCTGCTGGTCTCGGTGGCCCAGCCGCGCATCCGGGAGGCCGCGAAGGCCGTGGACCGCGCCGAGCAGCTGATCCTGACGGTGGACGACGAGGCCGCCCAGATGGCCTACGCGCAGGCGCTGAGCGACTGGGCGGACGTCCAGGGGTACGAGGCGGAGACCCTGTGGGACGTCTGCACCATGGCCGCGCTGGCGATCCCGTACGACTCCGCGCAGTTCCGCGAGGTGCGCACGCTGTCGGGCGGTGAGCAGAAGCGCCTCGTCCTGGAGGCGCTGCTGCGCGGGCCCGACGAGGTGCTGCTGCTCGACGAGCCGGACAACTACCTGGACGTCCCCGGCAAGCGCTGGCTGGAGGAGCAGCTGAAGGCCACCCGCAAGACGGTGCTCTTCGTCTCCCACGACCGGGAGCTGCTGACCCAGGCCGCCGAGAAGATCATCAGCCTGGAGGCGAGCCCGACGGGCTCCGACGTCTGGGTGCACGGCGCCGGCTTCGCCACCTACCACGACGCCCGCAAGGAGCGCTTCGCGCGCTTCGAGGAGCTCAAGCGGCGCTGGGACGAGGAGCACGCGCGGCTGAAGGCGCTGGTGCTGCGGCTGCGCAACCAGGCCGCGAGCAGCCCCGACATGGCCTCGCGGTACCGCGCGATGCAGACCCGCTTCCAGAAGTTCGAGGAGGCCGGCCCGCCGCCGGAGCCGCCGCGGGAGCAGGACATCAAGATGCGGCTCAAGGGCGGGCGCACGGGCGTGCGCGCCCTGACCGTGGAGAACCTGGAGCTGACGGGCCTGATGAAGCCCTTCTCCCTGGAGGTCTTCTACGGGGAGCGGGTCGCGGTCCTCGGTTCGAACGGTTCGGGCAAGTCGCACTTCCTGCGGCTGCTGGCCGGTGAGGACGTCAAGCACACCGGTGACTGGAAGCTGGGCGCACGGGTGGTTCCCGGCCATTTCGCGCAGACCCACGCCCACCCGGAGCTCTTCGGGCGGACCCTCGTCGACATCCTGTGGACGGAGGCGGCGAAGCCGCTGGGGCAGGCGATGGGGGCGCTGCGCCGGTACGAGCTGGAGCGCCAGGGCGACCAGCCGTTCGAGAAGCTCTCGGGCGGTCAGCAGGCGCGTTTCCAGATCCTGCTGCTGGAGCTGGCGGGCACCACGGCGCTGCTGCTGGACGAGCCGACGGACAACCTCGACCTGGAGTCGGCGGAGGCGCTGCAGGACGGACTGGAGGCGTACGACGGCACTGTGCTGTGCGTCACGCACGACCGCTGGTTCGCGCGCACATTTGACCGTTACCTGGTCTTCGGTTCGGACGGTGTTGTGCGGGAGACTCAGGAACCCGTCTGGGACGAACGTAGGGTCGAACGCAAGCGCTAGGGGGAGCCCGTGGCCCCCTCGGTCGAGTGAGGGGCAGGGCGTCGTGGGGCTGCGGCCTAGCATCTGGCTGATGAAGTGGGAGAACCAGGTCGTCGGGAACCGGGATGCCGGGGACGGGGGCACGGGCGGCGGGGGGAGCGGGAGCAGGCTGATCGGCTGGCTGCTGCAGCCGGCCGCCCGGTCCTGGCAGGTGGTCTCCCTCGCGGTGCTCCTCGGGATCGCCGTCTCCACGAGCCTGCGGGCGAACTGGGGCTCCGACAACGCGTTCGTGGTCAAGGCCGCGGAGACGCTGCTGGCGGGCGGGTCCCCGTACGAGGACAAGCGCTTCCTGTACCTGCCCAGTGCCGTGCTCATGGCGGTCCCCGAGGCGCTGCTGCCGCGCGAGGTGCTGCGGTGGGTGCTGCCGCTCGGGATGTCGGGGCTGCTGGGCATCGGCTGGCTCGCCGCGCTGCGGATATTCGCGGTGCCGCTGCGCTCGCGCCTCGCGGTCGGCGGCTTCGCCGTGTTCGCCCTCGTCTACAAGCCGTACATCAACCTCGTGCTGATCGGGAACTGGACCGCCATCTCGGCGGCCGCCCTGCCGGTGGCGCTGCTGCTCGCGCAGCGGCACCGGTGGGGGTCGGCCGGGCTGGTGGTGGGGCTCGCGATCGCGTGCAAGCCGATGCTCGTGCCGCTCGGGCTGCTCTTCCTGGTCGCCCGGCGGTGGCGGGCGCTGGCCGCGGCCGTGCTGGTGCCGCTGGGGTTCTCGCTGGCCGGCGCGCTGGTGATGCCGAGCCCGTCGCTGTTCTTCACCAAGACCCTGCCCTTCCTGCTCCAGGGGCAGGATTCGTACGCGCTGCCGTGGGACGCCTCGCCGATCGCCGTGCTGCCGCGGCTGGGCGTGCCGGCGCCGCTGGCGGTGCTGGTGGCGTTCGCGGGGGCCGGGGCGGGCCTGTGGGCGGCCTGGGTGCGGTGGCGCCGGGAGGACGCCGACGGGGGCGAGCTGCGCCTGGTGGAGACGGCCTGCATGGTGATGCTCGCCGCATTCCTGGTGTCGCGGCCGTCCTTCGACCACTACCTGCTGGTGGTCCTGCCGCTGCTGATGGCCTCGGTGGTGCGGCCGGACGCGGCGGCGCGTTCGCCCTGGTTCTGGGCGGTGCTGGGGCCCCAGGTGGCGGGCATTCCGTGGCCGTCGGAGCTGGAGGCCAAGCGGCGCGCCTTCAAGGACTGCGCCACCCTGTGCGGGCTGGCCTTCGTGCTGGCGCGTCGTGCGCTGCGCCCGGGACGGGTTACTCTGGAGCCCGTAACAACTGCGGGGTCCCCACCCAGGACCGAACCGGAGTGCGCCGCGACGCCAGCAGAATCGGCTTCGCGGACCGCGTTTTGACCCGTATGGGTCTGCTTGGGTATCCTGCTGGTTTGTTATGCGTATTGGCTTTCTCATTCTCACGTGAAAGGGCCTTGCGCCGGTCCACCGGACCGATGACCAGCAGCTTCACGCGGGTGCGTCCCCGCTGTGAACGAGGGCTGTCGTGATCGTCCGTGGTGACCCTGTCAGGACCTTCCCGTGGGGCTTGCGCCCCTGGGATACCACCACTGAAGAAGCGAAGGCATACGCGTGCGTACGTTCAGCCCCAAGCCCGGCGACATCTCGCGCCAGTGGCTCGTCATCGACGCCCAGGACGTTGTCCTCGGCCGTCTGGCGACCCAGGCCGCTGCCCTCCTGAAGGGCAAGCACAAGCCGACCTACGCCCCCCACATGGACATGGGTGACTTCGTCGTCATCATCAACGCCGACAAGGTGCACCTGTCCGGTAACAAGGCGTCGCAGAAGATGGCGTACCGCCACTCCGGCTTCCCGGGCGGTCTCCGCTCCGTGCGTTACGACGACCTCCTGGCGAACAACCCGGAGAAGGCCGTCGAGAAGGCCGTCAAGGGCATGCTCCCCAAGAACACCCTGGGCCGTCAGATGCTCTCGAAGCTGAAGGTCTACTCGGGCGACCAGCACCCCCACGCTGCCCAGCAGCCGGTGCCGTTCGAGATCACCCAGGTCGCGCAGTAGTTCCGGCCACCCCCTAAGACGTAGAAAATTCTGAGGAGCATCGTGGCCGAGACCACCGCCGAGACGACCGTCGAAGAGTTCGAGGGCAACGTCGAGGAGTACACCAGCGAGTCTGAGGTCGTCGTCGAGGGCGACTACACCTCCGAGTCCCTTGCCGGTCGCTTCGGCGACCCCCAGCCGGCCGCCGGCCTGGGCCGTCGCAAGAACGCCATCGCCCGCGTCCGGATCGTTCCGGGCACCGGCAAGTGGAAGATCAACGGTCGCACCCTTGAGGACTACTTCCCCAACAAGGTGCACCAGCAGGAAGTCAACGAGCCCTTCAAGCTCCTCGAGCTTGACGGCCGCTACGACGTCATCGCCCGCATCTCGGGTGGCGGCGTCTCCGGTCAGGCCGGCGCCCTGCGCCTCGGCGTGGCCCGCGCGCTGAACGAGGCGGACGTGGACAACAACCGCCCGGCGCTGAAGAAGGCCGGCTTCCTCTCCCGCGACGACCGTGCGGTCGAGCGCAAGAAGGCCGGTCTCAAGAAGGCCCGTAAGGCTCCGCAGTACAGCAAGCGTTAATCTGCGCCTGCTGTTCTGCAACGAAACCGCCCCGGCAGCACTCTCTGTGCTGCCGGGGCGGTTCGTTTACCGCCACAAGCGGCAAATATCTGTCACAAGCGGTCATACGCGAAGCGGAAACTCGGGAGGACAACAGTGGGACGACTCTTCGGGACGGACGGTGTACGCGGCGTCGCCAACGCGGATCTGACGGCGGAGCTCGCGCTCGGCCTCTCCGTGGCGGCTGCCCACGTACTGGCCGAGGCGGGCACCTTCGAGGGCCACCGGGCGACCGCGGTGGTCGGCCGGGACCCCCGCGCCTCGGGCGAATTCCTGGAGGCCGCGGTCGTGGCCGGCCTCGCGAGCGCGGGCGTGGACGTCCTGCGCGTCGGTGTGCTGCCCACCCCGGCGGTGGCGTATCTCACCGGTGCGCTGGGCGCCGACCTCGGCGTGATGCTCTCCGCCAGCCACAACGCCATGCCCGACAACGGCATCAAGTTCTTCGCGCGCGGCGGCCACAAGCTCGCCGACGAGCTGGAGGACCGCATCGAGTCGACCTACGAGCAGCACCGCACCGGCGCCCCCTGGGACCGGCCCACCGGCGCCGGCGTCGGCCGCGTCTCCGACTACACCGAGGGCTTCGACCGGTACGTCGCCCACCTCATCGGTGTCCTCCCGAACCGCCTCGACGGCCTGAAGGTCGTCCTCGACGAGGCCCACGGCGCGGCCGCGTACGTCTCGCCCGAGGCCTTCACCCGGGCCGGCGCGGAGATCGTCACGATCGGTGCCGAGCCCAACGGCCTCAACATCAACGACGGCTGCGGTTCCACCCACCTCGACCTGCTCAAGGCGGCCGTGGTCGAGCACGGAGCCGACTTCGGCATCGCGCACGACGGCGACGCCGACCGCTGCCTGGCCGTGGACGGCGCCGGCGAGGAGATCGACGGCGACCAGATCCTCGCCGTGCTGGCCCTGGCCATGCGCGAGGCCGGCCAGCTCCGCGAGAACACCGTGGTCGGCACCGTGATGTCCAACCTGGGCTTCAAGCTGGCCATGGAGGCCGAGGGCATCCACGTCGTGCAGACCGGGGTCGGCGACCGCTACGTGCTGGAGTCGATGAAGGAGCACGGCTACGCGCTCGGCGGCGAGCAGTCCGGCCACGTGATCATCCTCGACCACGCGACGACCGGCGACGGCACGCTGACCGGCCTGCTGCTGGCGGCGCGCGTCGCGGCCACGGAGAAGTCCCTCGCCGAGCTGGCGGGCGTCATGCGGCGGCTGCCGCAGGTGCTCATCAACGTCCCCGACGTGGACAAGTCCCGCGTCACCACCTCCGCCGAGCTGGCCGCCGCGGTCGCCGACGCCGAGCGCGAGCTGGGCACCACCGGCCGGGTGCTGCTGCGTCCCTCCGGTACGGAGCCGCTCGTCCGCGTGATGGTCGAGGCCGCCGACATCGAGCAGGCCCGCTCGGTCGCCGGCCGCCTCGCGGACGTCGTGAAGTCGGCGCTGGGCTAGTACTACCGACGGGCTCCGCCCGGCCCGTGTGGCGCACCCGGCTTCCGGACCATCCGGCCCTGCTGGGTGCGCCACAGCAGTTTCCAGCAGACGAGGGTGGCCGTTCCGGCGAGGATGATGCCGCCCAGGTTCACCGCCAGCTGTACGGCCGAGCCCCACATCTGGGAGAAGTCGCCGTAGCTGAGGGCCACCGCCGCGTTCGCGCCCGCCGGGACGGTGGTGACGGAGATCGCCACGCCCACCAGCGCTCCGGCCTTCGCCGAGGTCAGCGACAGCATGCCGGCCACCCCGGCGAGCAGCGCCACGACGAAGGAGAACGGGTCGGGCTGCCAGATGAAGCTGGTGTTCGGCCGGGGGTTCTCCAGCATCCCCTCCTGGAACAGGCCGAGCGCGTTCATCCCGAGGCTGAAGACCGTCGTGGCCACGATCGCCGCCGTGAAGCCGATGAACAGGGCGAACAGCGAGCGGGCGGCGAGCCGGGGCGCACGCTGCACCAGGCCCGTGCAGATGCCGGCGAGCGGGCCGAACTCCGGGCCGACCGCCATGGCGCCCACGATCAGGATCGCGTTGTCCAGGACCACACCGCAGGCCGCGATCATCGTCGCCACGATCATGAAGGCGCTGTAGGTGATGGTGAGGGTGGACTCCTCGTGCGTCGACTCGGCGAGCTGCTCCCAGATCACCGCGTCGGCCGCCTCGCCCGGTGCCTCCGCCTCGGCGTCGTCGGCGCGTCTGGAGATCGACAGGTCGATGTGCTCGACGGCGATCGAACCGCTCTCGTCGATGCCGAGCGAGCGCATCTCCTGCAGCAGTTCGTCCGCCGCCTCGCGGGCGACGTCGCACAGGACGAGATCGCCCTCGGGGTCGCGCGCGGCACCGGCCAGTACGACCAGGTGCGTGGTCCCGACCGTCCGGTCGATCAGCGCCAGCACCCGCTCGGTCAGGTGGTGCGGGGTGATGATCCGCAGATGCAGCATGCCCGCACCCTAGCGACCGGCGCCTAGAGCTTGCGGAGGCTCAGCTTCTGCACCTTGTGGTCGGGTCCCTTGCGGACGACGAGGGTGGCCCGGCCGCGGGTCGGCGCCACGTTTTCCAGCAGGTTGGGCCGGTTGATCGTGCGCCACATCGTCTGCGCGTACTCCATGGCCTCGTCCTCGGAGACCTGGGTGTACTTGCGGAAGTAGGAGAAGGGGTTCTGGAACGCGGTCGCGCGCAGCTTCCGGAAGCGGTTCAGGTACCAGCGCTCGATGTCCTCGGGGCGCGCGTCCACGTACACGCTGAAGTCGAAGTAGTCGGCGAGGGCGACGCGGGTGCGGCCGTCCGTGCCGGGGAGGGCCGGCTGGAGCACGTTGAGGCCCTCGACGATGAGGATGTCCGGGCGGCGGACGACGAGTTCCTCGCCGGGGACGATGTCGTAGATCAGGTGCGAGTAGACCGGGGCCCGCACCTCGTCCTTGCCGGCCTTGATGTCGGCGACGAAACGGGTGAGCGCGCGCCGGTCGTAGGACTCCGGGAACCCCTTGCGGGAGGTAAGCCCGCGCCGCTGGAGCTCCTTCATCGGGTACAGGAAGCCGTCGGTGGTGACCAGCTCCACGCGCGGGTGCTCGGGCCAGCGGGCCAGCAGGGCCTGCAGCAGGCGGGCCACGGTGGACTTGCCGACGGCGACCGACCCGGCGACCCCTATGACGAAGGGGGTGCCCTGCTGGGCGCCGTGCCCGTTGCCCGCGTCGCCGAGGAAGGTGTTGAGGGTGCCGCGCAGGTTGCTGGTGGCGCCGACGTAGAGGTTCAGGAGCCGGGACAGCGGCAGGTAGACGTCGCGGACCTCGTCGAGGTCGATGACGTCGCCGAGGCCGCGCAGCCGCTCCACCTCGTCGGCGGTCAGCGGCAGCGGGGTCCGCTCCCGCAGGGCGCTCCACTCGGCGCGGGTGAGGTCGACGTAGGGCGAGGCCTCGGGGCCCCGGCGGTGTGCGGGGCGCGTGGGGTGCCCGTCCCGGCCGGTGCGCTCCGTTGCGTTGTCCGGCGTGTTGCTTCGTGGCGGCGAAGTGATCACACCGCCATTGTCGGCGCTCCGGGGCGGTTGTGGGTGGTGGGGTCGGTCACGTGCGGAACGGGCGCGGAAGGTGGCCGACGGGGCCCGGCCGGTAGGTGCCGGTTGTACGCAGGGTGGTTTCGATTGGAAATGCCTGGGGTCTCGGCCGGGTCACGATCGGCCGTGATCGCCGCCCGTGGCAGCGGAGCGATCCAGGGCCCCGTACATTGTTGATCACCGCAGTCATGTCCACGCCGCCCCCTTCGGGGGCGCTGTTCGGGCTGCCCTGTCACCGTCGTATCCATGGGGGAGTCTTCTCGTGCGCAACGCTCTTGTCCGTCGTACCGTCCTGACCGCGTCCGCGGTGTCCCTGACCCTGCTGGCCACCGCCTGCGGCTCCGACAAGGCCGACACCAAGGCGGACGCCAAGCCGTCCGAGGCCGCGGCGACGTCGGCGGCCCCGGCCGCCAAGGCGAAGACCACCGCCGAGCTGGCCGGCGTGCTCGTGGTCCAGGCCGACCTGCCCAACCACGTGGTCAAGGCGGCCACTCCGGCCGAGCTCGCTGCCGCGTCCGCCACCAAGAGCGACAAGCCGGAGTGCCAGCCGCTGGTCTCCGCGCAGTCGATGGCCCCGATCGGCACCGCCGTGGGCACGGCCGGGACCAAGGCCGTCGCCAAGGGCAAGGAGCCGGCCGCCGACGCCAGCCCCGAGGACAAGCTCAAGGCCGGTCTGGCCGCTCTGAGCGCCACCGCCACCTCGGTCTCCCTCCACTCCTACGAGGGCAAGGGCGCCGCGGAGGCCTTCGCCACCATCAAGACGGCGGGCACGGCCTGCGCCGGCGGCTACACGGGCGGCCAGGGCGGCGACTCGCTGAAGATCACGAAGGTGGCCCCGGGTGCCGCCGTCACCGCGGGCGACGAGGCCCTCGCGTACACCGTGACGGGTGACGCGGACGGCGAGGCGATGAGCATGGAGCTCGTGGTCGTCCGCAAGGGCAGCACCGTGGCGACCTTCTCGGCCCTGAGCCTGGCCGGCGCCGCCGAGCAGCCGAAGGACGTCGTCGACGCCCAGGTGAAGAAGCTCGGCTGATCCCCGCACGACGACACGTCAGCCCGCCCCGGCGCATGCGCCGGGGCGGGTTTTTCGTCCTGTTCCGCTACGGGGCAGACGGCGAACTACGGCGTACGCTGCGGCCTATGTGCGGAATTGTGGGTTACGTGGGAGCGCAGTCGGCGCTCGATGTGGTCATCGCCGGACTCAAGCGGCTCGAGTACCGCGGCTACGACTCGGCCGGGGTCGCCGTGCTCGCGGACGGCAGCCTGGCGGCCGTCAAGAAGGCCGGGAAGCTCGTCAATCTGGAGAAGGAGCTGGTCGGGCACCCGCTGCCGGCCGGTTCCACGGGGCTCGGGCACACCCGGTGGGCGACCCACGGCGGGCCCACCGACGCCAACGCCCACCCGCACCTCGACAACTCGGGGCGCGTGGCCGTCGTGCACAACGGCATCATCGAGAACTTCGCCGCGCTCCGGACCGAGCTGGCCGGGCGCGGACACCGGCTGGAGTCCGAGACCGACACCGAGGTCGTGGCGCACCTGCTGGCGGAGCAGTTCTCGGCCACCGGCGATCTCGCGGAAGCCATGCGACAGGTGTGCCGGCGCCTGGAGGGCGCCTTCACCCTGGTCGCCGTGCACGCCGACGAGCCGGACGTGGTCGTCGGCGCGCGCCGGAACTCGCCCCTGGTGGTGGGCGTCGGAGAGGGCGAGAACTTCCTCGCCTCGGACGTGGCCGCGTTCATCGCCCACACCCGCTCCGCCATCGAGCTCGGCCAGGACCAGGTCGTCGAGCTGCGCCGCGAGGGCGTCTCCGTGACCAACTTCGACGGTTCCCTCGCGACCGTGCGGGCGTACCACGTGGACTGGGACGCCTCGGCGGCCGAGAAGGGGGGCTACGACTACTTCATGCTCAAGGAGATCGCCGAGCAGCCGAAGGCCGTCGCCGACACCCTCCTGGGCAGGATCGACGCGAGCGGGTCGCTGACCCTGGACGAGGTGCGCATCCCCGTCTCGGTGCTCCGGGAGGTCGACAAGGTCGTGATCGTGGCGTGCGGTACGGCGTACCACGCGGGCATGATCGCGAAGCTGGCCATCGAGCACTGGACCCGCATCCCGTGCGAGACGGAGCTGGCGAGCGAGTTCCGCTACCGCGACCCGATCCTGGACCAGCGGACGCTGGTGGTCGCGATCTCGCAGTCCGGCGAGACCATGGACACCCTGATGGCGCTGCGGCACGCGCGCGAGCAGGGCGCCAGGGTGCTGGCCATCTGCAACACGAACGGGTCGACCATCCCGCGCGAATCGGATGCCGTCCTCTACACGCACGCCGGCCCCGAGGTGGCCGTCGCCTCGACCAAGGCCTTCCTGACGCAGCTGGTGGCCTGCTACCTGGTCGCGCTCTACCTCGGACAGGTCCGGGGCACGAAGTGGGGCGACGAGATCGAGGCCGTGATCCGGGAGCTGTCGGACATCGCCGCCGCGGTGGACACCGTCCTGGAGACCATGGAGCCGGTACGCAAGCTGGCGCGCTCGCTCGCCGACAAGAACACCGTGCTCTTCCTGGGACGGCACGTCGGGTACCCGGTGGCGCTGGAGGGCGCGCTCAAGCTCAAGGAGCTGGCGTACATGCACGCCGAGGGGTTCGCGGCGGGCGAGCTCAAGCACGGGCCGATCGCGCTGATCGAGAAGGACCTGCCGGTGGTGGTGGTCGTCCCGTCGCCGCGCGGCCGGTCGGTGCTCCACGACAAGATCGTGTCGAACATCCAGGAGATCCGGGCGCGCGGGGCGCGCACCATCGTGATCGCGGAGGAGGGCGACGAGGCGGTCGTCCCGTACGCCGACCACCTGATCCGGATCCCCGCGACACCGACGCTGCTCCAGCCGCTGGTGGCGACGGTCCCGCTGCAGGTGTTCGCGTGCGAGCTGGCGACGGCGCGCGGCAACGAGGTGGACCAGCCGCGTAACCTCGCCAAGTCGGTGACGGTGGAGTAGCGGTCGGACAGTGGAGTTGTCGTTGTGATTATCGGCGTCGGGATCGACGTAGCGGAGATCGAGCGGTTCGGCGCGGCGCTGGAGCGCACCCCGAACCTGGCCGGGCGGCTCTTCGTCGAAGCCGAGTTGACGCTGCCGAGCGGCGAGCGGCGCGGGATCGCCTCGCTCGCCGCCCGGTTCGCCGCCAAGGAGGCCCTCGCCAAGGCGCTCGGCGCGCCCGCCGGCCTGCTGTGGACCGACGCCGAGGTGTACGTCGAGGACAGCGGGCAGCCGCGGCTGCGGGTGTCCGGGACGGTCGAGGCGCGGGCGCTGGCGCTGGGCGTGAAGTCCTGGCACATCTCGCTCAGCCACGACGCCGGTGTCGCCTCCGCCGTGGTGATCGCAGAAGGGTAGGGGCAGTCCGTGCGTACTGCTTACAGCGTGGAGACCGTACGGGCCGCCGAGCGGGAGCTGATGGCCCGGCTCCCCGAGGGCGCCCTGATGCAGCGGGCGGCCGCCGGCCTGGCCGCCGCCTGCGCCGGGCTGCTGCGGCGGACCCGCGGCGGGGTGTACGGGGCCCGGGTCGTCCTGCTCGCCGGCCCCGGGGACAACGGCGGCGACGCGCTGTACGCGGGCGCCCGGCTGGCCCGGCGCGGGGCCGCCGTGACGGCCGTGCCGATGGACCCCGAGCGCCTGCACCCGGGCGGGCTGGCCGCGCTGCGGGCCGCCGGGGGACACCTCTCGCGGACGGTTCCGCAGCGGGCGGACCTCGTACTGGACGGGCTGCTCGGGATCGGCGGGCGGGGCGGGCTGCGCCCGGCGGCCGCGGACCTGGTGGAGCGGATCCCACAGGGGGTCCCGGTGGTCGCGGTGGACCTGCCGAGCGGGGTGGACGCGGACACCGGGGAGGTGGCGGGTCCGGCCGTGACGGCCGATGTGACGGTGACCTTCGGGGCGTACAAGCCCGGCCTGCTGATCGACCCCGGGGCCTCGCGGGCCGGCGCGGTGCACCTCGTGGACATCGGGCTGGAACTGCCGTCGCCGCAGGTGGAGGCCCTGCAGCACGCCGATGTGGCGGGGCTGCTGCCGGAGCCGACGGCGACGAGCGACAAGTACCGGCGGGGCGTGGTCGGGATCGTCGCCGGATCCGCGCAGTACCCGGGCGCGGCGGTGCTGGCCGTGGCGGGAGCGCTGCGGGGCGGCGCGGGCGCGGTGCGGTACGTCGGGCCGGCGGCGGACGCCGTCCTGGCGCGCTACCCCGAGACGCTGATCGGGCCCGGCCGGGTACAGGCGTGGGTGGTCGGTCCCGGGCTGGGCGAGGGACGCGCCGGGGAGGTCGCGGAGCTGCTGGCGGGCGACGCGGCGGTGCTGGTCGACGCGGACGGGCTGCGCGGGCTGGACGCGGCCGCCCTGCGGGCCCGGACGGCCCCGACCCTGCTGACCCCGCACGCGGGGGAGGCGGCGGCGCTGCTCGGCGTGTCGCGGGAGTCGGTGGAGGCGGGCCGGCTGGACGCCGTACGGGCGCTGACCCGGCGGTACGGGGCGGCGGTGCTGCTGAAGGGTTCGACGACGCTGGTCGCCTCGGGCGGCGGGCCCGTCCGGGTGAACCCGACGGGTACCCCGTGGCTGGCCACCGCCGGCAGCGGGGACGTGCTGTCGGGGCTGACGGGCTCCCTGCTCGCGGGCGGGCTGTCCGGGGCGGACGCGGGGGCGGTGGGCGCGTACCTGCACGGCCTGGCGGCCCGCCGCGCCGGGGGCCCGCTCCTGGCCCACCAGGTGGCCGAAGCCCTCCCGCACGCCTGGCAGGACATCCGCCGCCCCTGACACGAGCGTGCGCCGCGGACACCGGCAGGGCCGAAATGCCCAGCCCCCGCAAGGCCGGGCGGGGATTCTGAGAGACTGGGGGCGATGAACGAGACAGCGACGCGCGTGTACGCCGAGATCGATCTTGACGCCGTACGGGAGAACGTGCGCGCACTGCGCGAGCGGGCGCCCCGCTCCCAGCTCATGGCCGTGGTCAAGGCGAACGCCTACGGGCACGGGGCCCTGGAATGCGCCAGGGCCGCCCAGGAGGCCGGTGCCACCTGGCTCGGGACGGCCACGCCCGACGAGGCCCTCGCGCTGCGGGCCGCGGGCGTCCGGGGGCGCCTCATGTGCTGGCTGTGGACCCCGGGCGGGCCCTGGCGGGAGGCCGTGGAGGCCGATCTCGACGTCTCCGTCAGCGGGATGTGGGCCCTCGACGAGGTCCGCGAGGCCGCCCGCGCGGCCGGCCGCACCGCACGCATCCAGCTCAAGGCCGACACGGGCCTGGGCCGCAACGGCTGCCAGCCCGCCGACTGGGAGGCGCTGGTCGCGGCGGCCGTCGCCGCCCAGGCCGAGGGGACCGTCAAGGTCACCGGCGTCTGGTCGCACTTCGCCTGCGCCGACGAGCCCGGGCACCCCTCGATCCAGCTCCAGCTGGCCGCCTTCCGCGACATGCTCGCGTACGCCGAGAAGGAGGGCGTCGAGCCCGAGGTCCGGCACATCGCCAACTCGCCGGCCACCCTGACCCTGCCCGAGTCCCACTTCGACCTGGTGCGCTGCGGGCTGGCCGTCTACGGGGTCTCGCCCGCCCCCGAGCTCGGCACCCCGGCCCAGCTGGGCCTGCGGCCCGCGATGACCCTCAAGGCCTCCCTCGCGCTGGTCAAGACGGTCCCCGCCGGGCACGGGGTGAGCTACGGCCACCACTACGTCACCGACGCCGAGACGACCCTCGCGCTGGTCCCGGCCGGCTACGCCGACGGCCTCCCGCGGCAGGCCTCGGGCCTCGGCCCGGTGCTCGTCGCGGGCAGGATCCGCCAGGTCGCCGGGCGCGTCGCGATGGACCAGTTCGTGGTCGACTTGGAGGGAGACCACGCCCGCGCGGGTGACGAGGCAGTCATCTTCGGGGACGCGGAGCGCGGTGAACCCACCGCCGAGGACTGGGCCCGGGCGGCGCACACGATCGCGTATGAGATCGTCACCCGTATCGGTGCGCGTGTGCCCCGGGTGTACCTGGGCGGCTGAGCGGAGTGAGGGCGGCGGCGTGAGCGAGAACTGGCGCAAGGCCGGCTGGGCCGGCGCCGCCATCGGCGTGATAGCCGCGGGCGCGGCGGCCGGTGTCGCGGTCGAACGGATCACCGTCGGGCGCGGCATGCGGAGGAAGGCACGGCTGGCACTCGACGCGGCCGGGGACTACGGCTCCCTGCGCGGTGCCGAGGGAATCTGCCGGGCCGAGGACGCCACCGAGCTCTACTACGAGGTCGACGAGCTCCCCGACGACGGCAAGCGGCGGCGGCTGCGGCGCAAGGCCGAACCCCGCGCCACCGTGGTCTTCTGCCACGGCTACTGCCTCGGCCAGGACTCCTGGCACTTCCAGCGCGCCGCCCTGCGCGGCGTGGTCCGGGCGGTCTACTGGGACCAGCGCAGCCACGGCCGCAGCGCCCGCGGCCTCGCCCAGGCGGACGGCGAGCCGGTCAGCATCGACCAGCTCGGCCGGGACCTGAAGGCCGTCATCGACGCGACCGCCCCCGAGGGGCCGCTGATCCTGGTGGGTCACTCGATGGGCGGAATGACCATCATGGGATTCGCCGAGCAGTACCCCGAGATCGTCCGCGACCGCGTCCTCGGCGTGGCCCTCGTCGGCACCTCCAGCGGCCGCCTCGACGAGGTGACGTACGGACTGCCGGCCGCCGGCATGGGAGCCGTGCGCCGGCTGCTGCCGGGCGTGCTCAAAGCGCTCGGCTCGCAGGTGGAGCTGGTGGAGAAGGGCCGGCGGGCCACCGCGGACCTCTTCGCCGGAATGATCAAGATGTACTCGTTCGGCTCCCGGGACGTGGATCCCGGCGTCGCGCGGTTCGCGGAGCGGCTGATCGAGGCCACGCCCATCGACGTGGTCGCCGAGTTCTACCCGGCCTTCCAGACCCACGACAAGACCTCCGCGCTCCAGCTGTTCGCGGACCTCCCGGTCACGGTCGTCGCCGGGGACAAGGACATGATCACCCCGGCCGCGCACAGCGTCGCCATCAAGGAGGCGCTCCCCGGCGCCGACCTCGTGGTCCTGGAGTCCACCGGGCACCTGATGATGCTCGAACGCCCGGAGACCGTGACGCGGCTGCTCACCGAGCTGCTGGCGCGCACCGGGGCGGCGGCCCCTCCCGCAGCGACTAACGTTGGCGGGCATGGAAGAAGTACCGCTGGAAGCACAGCGCAGCCAGGCGCCGGCACCTGAGGCCGCGGCCGGCGCGGAGACCCGGATCACCATCGACTCCCCGGACGCGATGCAGGAATTGGGCCGCAGGATCGCCGCCCTGCTGCGCCCCGGCGACCTCGTCCTGCTGACCGGCGAGCTGGGCGCGGGCAAGACCACGCTCACCCGGGGCCTCGGCGAGGGCCTGGGCGTGCGCGGGGCCGTGACCTCGCCGACCTTCGTGATCGCCCGGGTGCACCCTTCGCTGACCGGCGGGCCGGCGCTGGTGCACGTGGACGCGTACCGCCTGGGCGGCGGGCTGGACGAGATGGAGGACCTGGACCTCGACGTCTCGCTGCCCGAGTCCGTGGTCGTCGTCGAGTGGGGCGACGGCAAGGTGGAGGAGCTCTCCGACGACCGGCTGCACGTGGTGATCGCGCGGGCGGTCGGTCACGAGGAGGTCCTGGACGACGTGCGCGAGGTCCTGGTGCGCGGGGTCGGGTCGCGCTGGAGTGCCGGAGCCGGGCTGGACGCCCTGGCCGGCGCCCTCTCGGAGTAAACGTACCGACAACTCGTCGGCAAGATATTGCGCTGTCGGCGGCCCTCGTGGTGACATGGTACCGAGAGTTTCTTAGGTATGCCTAAGTACGGTGTCCCGGGTCCAGGAGGCAGCCATGTCGGCACCAGCAGGAGCACAGCGCGAACCCCGCCCGTCCACCGTCTCCATGTGGACGCTCCTCGCCGCCGGCGCCGCCGCCACCGCAGTCTCCACACCGCCCGCGCGGGAGTACGCCACGGCCCCGGGCGGGCCGGCCGCCACCGCACGCGAAGAGGCCGCTCCGGAATCCGAAGCGGCCTGAGGGCAGTGCGGTCGCACCCGTTCGGGTGAACCGGCGGTGTTCCGTCAGGGAACGACGACGACCTTCGACGCGATCGTCGCGAAGGCCCACATCGCGTCGCCGTCGGCCCGGCTCATACGGATGCCGCCGGTCTTCTTGTTCGGGTCGGGCTCCGGCATCGCGCCGTCCGTGCGGGCGCTGAAACCGACCGCCACACCCTCCGCCGTGGCGAACCGCACGACGTGCTCGATCGGCACGCCGTCCGAGCCGGTGACCGAACCCGAGCGCGACCCGACCGCGTAGCTGCCCGGCTTCGGGTGCACCGTGCTCGGCATCACCGCGAACGACTTCGGCGGCTGCGCGGGGTCGCCGACCAGCCACACCCGCTTCTGGCCCACCGAGTACACGACGCGCACCCCGTCACCGGAACCCTCGGGTACGGCCGCCGGCTTCGCCGGGTCCTGCTTGGCGGCCGGGCTCGCGGCGGGGGCCGGTTCCTGCGCGGCTGCCTTCGGGGGACGCGCGGGCGCCGTGGCGGAAGCCTGGTAGCCGAGGAAGCCGACGACGGCCACCGCCGCGGCGGTGAGCCCGGCCACGATTCCCGAGCTGCTGCGTGCCACCTTGCTCCACCTCTCCGTGCCGACCGATACCACGTCCGGTACCCCGTCGAAAGGTAGCAGCCGCCCTGCTCCGAGACCGGCCGCAAGGGGTGCGGCCGCCGGAGTCGTAGGCTGTTCGCGTGCTCTTGCTCGCCGTAGATACCGCCACGCCCGCCGTCACCGTCGCCCTGCACGACGGTGAGTCCGTCGTCGCCGAGTCCGATCAGGTCGACGCCCGCCGCCACGGGGAGCTCCTGCTGCCCTCCGTGGACAAGGTCCTCGCCGAGGCCGGGGTCACGCTCGACGCCGTCACCGGCGTCGTCGTCGGTGTCGGCCCCGGCCCCTACACCGGGCTGCGCGTCGGCCTCGTCACCGCCTCCACCTTCGCCGCCGTGCTGGGCGTGCCCGTGCACGGCCTGTGCACGCTCGACGGCCTCGCGTACGCCGCCGGGGCCGCCGGCATCGAGGGCCCCTTCACCGTCGCCACCGACGCGCGGCGCAAGGAGGTCTACTGGGCCCGGTACGAGGACCCGCGCACGCGCGTCGGCGAGCCCGCCGTGGACCGCCCCGCCGACATCGCCGAGCAGGTCGCCGGCCTGCCCGCGGTCGGCCAGGGCGCGCTCCTGTACCCCGAGGTCTTCCCGGACGCCCGGGGCCCGGAGCACCAGTCGGCCGCGGCGCTGGCCTCGCTCGCCGCGGAACGACTGGCGGCCGGCCTGGAGTTCCTGCCTCCGACCCCCCTCTACCTGCGCCGCCCCGACGCCCAGGTACCCAAGAACTACAAGGTGGTCACCCCGCAGTGACCCCGGCGACCCCGCATGCCGTGCGCGAGATGCGCTGGTGGGACATCGGACCAGTGCTGGAACTGGAGCACGAGCTGTTCCCCGAGGACGCCTGGTCCGCCGGGATGTTCTGGTCCGAACTCGCCCACGCCCGCGGCCCGCAGGCCACGCGCCGCTACGTCGTCGCCGAGGACGCGGCGGGCCGGCTGATGGGCTACGCCGGACTGGCCGCCGCCGGCGACCTGGCCGACGTACAGACCATCGCGGTCGCGCGCGACCAGTGGGGGACCGGGCTCGGCGCCCGGCTCCTGACCGAGCTGCTGCGCGCCGCCACCGCGTTCGAGTGCGCCGAGGTGCTGCTGGAGGTACGGGTGGACAACACCCGCGCCCAGAAGCTCTACGAGCGCTTCGGCTTCGAGCCCATCGGCTTCCGGCGCGGCTACTACCAGCCCGGCAACGTCGACGCGCTCGTCATGCGACTGACCGACCCCGCACAAGCACGAACTGAGAGCAGTGAGAGCAATGGCTGACGAACCGCTCGTCCTCGGCATCGAGACCTCCTGCGACGAGACCGGCGTCGGCGTCGTCCGCGGCACCACCCTGCTCGCGGACGCGATCGCGTCGAGCGTCGACGAACACGCCCGCTTCGGCGGCGTCGTGCCCGAGGTGGCCTCGCGGGCCCACCTGGAGGCGATGGTCCCCACCATCGACCGCGCACTGAAGGAGGCCGGGGTCAGCGCCCGCGACCTCGACGGCATCGCCGTCACCGCGGGTCCCGGACTCGCCGGCGCGCTGCTCGTGGGCGTCTCGGCGGCCAAGGCCTACGCGTACGCGCTCGGCAAGCCGCTGTACGGCGTGAACCACCTGGCCTCCCACATCTGCGTGGACCAGCTGGAGCACGGGCCGCTGCCGGAGCCCACGATGGCCCTGCTGGTGTCCGGCGGGCACTCCTCGCTGCTGCTGGCCCCGGACATCACCTCCGACGTACGGCCGCTCGGCGCGACCATCGACGACGCGGCGGGCGAGGCCTTCGACAAGATCGCGCGCGTGCTCCAGCTGGGCTTCCCCGGCGGCCCGGTCATCGACCGGCTCGCGCGCGAGGGCGACCCGAAGGCGATCAACTTCCCGCGCGGGCTCACGGGGCCGCGCGACGCCGCGTACGACTTCTCCTTCTCCGGGCTCAAGACGGCCGTCGCCCGCTGGATCGAGGCGAAGCGCAACGCGGGCGAGGACGTCCCGGTGCGCGATGTGGCGGCGTCCTTCCAGGAGGCCGTGGTGGACGTGCTGACGCGCAAGGCGATCCGGGCGTGCAAGGACGAGGGCGTCGACCACCTGATGATCGGCGGCGGCGTCGCGGCCAATTCCCGGCTGCGCTCGCTGGCACAGGAGCGGTGCGACGCCGCGGGCATCACGCTGCGCGTGCCGCGGCCGAAGCTGTGCACGGACAACGGCGCGATGGTCGCGGCGCTGGGCGCGGAGATGGTCAAGCGGAACCGGCCCGCATCGGACTGGGACCTGTCGGCGGACTCCTCGCTGCCGGTGACCGACCCGCACGTGCCGGGTACCGCGCACTCGCACGGGCACGGGCACGGGCACGGGCACTCGCACGGGCACTCGCACTCGCACGGGCACTCCCACGATCACGACCACGTGCACGAACTGAGCAAGGACAACCTGTACTCGTGAGCACCGTCGCGCTGATGTGGGAGGCCCGGGCCGCCGACGGCCGGGGCAACGAGCTGCTGGAGTGGGCCCGCGCCCAGGTCCTCGCACGGGAGCCGGTGCGCCGCGAGGTGTTCCGGGCCCCGCAGGACCGGGTCCTCGTGATCACCTGGTGGGAGGCCGCCGAGGGCGTGGCGGCCGACCTTCCCGAGCTGCCCGAACCCGCTGCCGACCTGATCACGCGGGCGGTGCACCGCTGGCGGTTCGAGTCGGTGGAGGCCGACGGAGCCTGACCGGCCCCGCCGCCCGGGCGCCGCGGCCGACGGGCTGCCGGGCGGCACCCGCCGGACGGCCCGGCGCCGCCCGGCGGCTCGCTGCCCGGCAGATCCCTGCCGGACCCGCGCAGCCCGACCTGTGCCGGCGCTGCCGGCGCGGCACGGGCCGGGCCCCGCCGCCCGGCAGGTCGCGGGGTGGCACGTCACTGCCCGGCGGATCGCTGCCCGCGCCGCCGGGGGACCGGCACCTCACCGGCCGGGCGTCGGCCGGCACATGACCCGCCGGGCGCCGCGGCGCGGCAGGCCGCCGGGCGGCACGCCACTGCCCGCCCCGTGCGGCCGGCGGCTCACGCCCGGCACGCTGCTGCCGCGGCCCCGGCCGCCCCCGCCGCCGGCAGCGGCACACCTCACCGGCCGGGCGTCGCCGCAGGCGGGTCGGCAGGCGGGTCGGCCGGGGCGCCGATGAGCATCGAGGGGGCCCCCGCCACCCGCGTCAGGAAGACGATCGCGGAGTTCGGCCCCTGCGGCTTGACCTTCTTGCGCAGCTCCTCGGGCTCGATCGCCGAGCCGCGCTTCTTCACGGTCAGGATCCCGACCCCGCGCTCGCGCAGCAGCGCCTTCAGCTTCTTCAGGCCGAACGGCAGCACGTCGGTGATCTCGTACGCCGTCGCGTACGGCGTCGCGCGCAGCTCGTCGGCGGTGATGTAGGCGATGGTCGGGTCGATCAGCCGGCCGTCCAGCTGCCCGGCCACCTCGGCGACGAGGTGGGCGCGGATGACGGCGCCGTCGGGTTCGTAGAGCCAGCGGCCGACCGGCCCGGCCGCAGGATCGGGCAGCGGATCGGCGGTGTGCAGGGCGCGCGGCCCCGGGAGCAGGGTGGCCCGCACGGTCCCGGGTGCGGTCCCGAACCAGAGCACGGCCTCCTTGACGTCCCCCTGGTCGGAGATCCATTCGGCCTCGGCCTCCGCCGGGACCGCCTCGTGCGGGATTCCGGGGGCGATCTTGATGGCGGCGTACTTCGCCGCACGGGCCGCCTCCACCGCCCACGACAGCGGCGGCGAGTACGCCTCCGGGTCGAAGATCCGGCCGCGTCCCCCGCGCCGGGCCGGGTCGATGAAGACGGCGTCGTAGCCGGCGGTGTCCACCTCCGTCACGTCCGCCTCCCGGACCTCGATCAGGTCCGCCAGCCCCAGCGCCTCGGCGTTGGCCCGCGCGACGGCGACCGTGAGCGGGTCGTGGTCCACCGCGAGCACCCGGATGCCGAGCCGGGCCAGGGCCAGGGCGTCGCCGCCGATGCCGCAGCACAGGTCCGCGAGGCTCCGTACGCCGAGAGCCGCGAGCCGTTCGGCCCGGTACGAGGCCACGGACGCGCGGGTGGCCATCTCGCCGCCGCCGGGCGTGAAGTACATCCGGAAGGCGTCCTCGGCCCCGAACTTCGCCACCGCGCGCTGCCGCAGCCGGGCCTGCCCGAGCGCGGCGGAGACCAGGGCGGCGGGGTGCTCGCGGCGCAGCCGGGTGGCGACGGCCAGCTCCTGGGAGGGGTCGTAGTCGCGGAGCGAGTCGAGGAGGGCGCGGCCCTCGGGGGTGAGGAGGGCGGCGAAGTCTTCGGGGGTCACGGGTCCATTGTCGGCGACGGGCCGGACCCGGCCGGTGTGGGCCAGTCGAAGGAAGGTGGGACCGCGTTCGCGGTGTCTTCCGGGGAGCCCGTGTGTCGGGTGCCAGGATGCGCTGCTATGCAGCTAGTACGACAAAAGGGAAATAAGTCGCAACAGGGTCACCGGTACGCGGCAGGTCCGCGCGGCCGGTTCGGGGTGGCCGTCGCGGCCCTGCTCGTCGCCGCCCTCGGAACGGCGTGCGGCTCCGGGGACGCCGGGCCGGACAGGACCGCGAAGGAGAAGGCCGCCAAGGCCGCGGGGGCGGGCGCCGCGGGCGCGCTGAGCGCCGCCGAGAAGGCCAAGGCTGCCCAGCAGGCGCGCGTCGTCGCCGCGAAGAAGTGGGGACTGCGCAAGACCCCGCTCGCCGCCCCGCCGGCGCCCAAGGAGAAGCCGCACATCACCACGCGCGACGGCTTCGAGGTGGAGGACCAGGAGGAGTACCCCAACGTCTTCACCACCGTCCCGACCGAGGACAAGGTCGTCTTCCTGACCATCGACGACGGCTCGGAGAAGGACCCCGAGTTCCTGAAGATGATGGAGGAGCTCAAGATCCCGTACACGGCCTTCCTCAGCGACTACGTCGTACGGGACAACTACCCGTACTTCAGGAAGATGCAGGCCGCGGGCGTCACCCTGAACAACCACACGCTCAACCACCGCTACATGCCGGGCCTCTCCTACGAGCAGCAGCGCGAGGAGATCTGCGGCCAGCAGGACACCATCCAGAAGCAGTTCGGCAAGCGGCCGACGCTCTTCCGGCCGCCGTACGGCAACTACAACCAGGACACGCTGCGCGCGGCGAAGTCCTGCGGCATCAAGGCGGTCCCGCTGTGGAACGCGGAGGCGTTCACCAACCGGATGGACTACCGGGAATGGGACCGCGACCTGCACCCCGGTGACATCATCCTCACTCACTTCCGGGGCAAGGAGGACTGGAAGGGCACGATGCCTGACATGATCCGTCATGTCATGAAGACCGTCACGGACAAGGGGTACGCCGTGGCTCGCCTGGAGGACTATCTGTGAAGCACGCGCGCCGGTTGGTAGCCGGAACGCTGGCGGCCGGCGCGCTCGCGCTGTCCCTGACGGGGTGCGGGGACAGCGCGGCCCCCACCGAACGACTGGCCGCCAGGACGGCGCAGCCGACACCGCAGGCCGGTGGCGCCACGCCGTCGACGGCGTCGCCGACACCGGCGCCGGGGGGCGCCTCCGACGAGGCGTACAAGAAGTGGGGCCTGACGGCCCCCCTCCAGTACGCGCCCAAGCCGACCCAGAAGCCGCAGCTCCCGAAGCCGGCCCCGGGCAAGGTCCCGGTGATAGACCGAATACCCGTCCCGGCGGACGACAAGGTCGTCTTCCTGACCTTCGACGACGGCGCGGAGAAGGACCCCGAGTTCCTGAAGATGGCGGCCGACCTGAAGCTGCCGATCAGCATGTTCCTCACGGACAACGTGGCTTCGTCGGACTACGGGCACTTCGAGAAGCTCCGCGACAACGGCTCGGCGAGCACGATAAACAACCACACGCTGACGCACGCGAACCTCCGCACCCTGTCCTTCGAAGGGCAGAAGAAGGAGATATGCGGGCAGCAGGAACGCCTGGAGAAGCGCTTCGGCAAGCGCCCCACGCTCTTCCGCCCGCCCTTCGGCAACTACAACGACGAGACCCTCCGGGCAGCCTCGGAGTGCGGAGTCTCGTCCATGGTGCTGTGGCGGGTCTCGATGCAGATCAACAACTTCCAGTACGCCGAGGGCTCCGCCCTCAAACCCGGCGACATCGTCCTCGCCCACTTCCGCGGCCCGTCCGAACTCAAGGGCGCCACGGAGATCCAGATGACGACCCGCATGCTCCAGCGCATCCAGGAACAGGGCTTCCGGATCGGGCGGCTGGAGGACTACTTGTAGGGGCGGGGTCCTCTGGGCCGGTATCAGAGATGCGTATGGGGGTTTCCCGTCAGTCCCATCGTCCCTCCGGGTCGGGCCGGTCCCTCAAGGGCGCTCCTTCGTCGCGTCACTGCGTGATGGCCTGCGGCCACCCTTGACCGACCGTCCCGCCCCGGAGAAACGAAAGACTGCCGGGAAGCCCCCAAAGGAACGGGCCGGGACATCAAGACACGGACGGGGACGGTCGGAGACACCCAGCCCTGTCCCGGGTTGGGGACGGCCGGCAGACGGGGCCGATCGAGACCAGGGGCCCGGGTCGGGGGGCAGCGCGTCCGATCGCTACGCGCTCCTCACCTCTCAGCGTCTGCAGCCCGTCCTGGGTCGCCTTCGGAGCCTAGGCGGAGGCGACGACCTTCCCGGCGGTGACCTGGGGCGGGTTGGGCAGGAGCTGGGCCAGGTTGTCACGGACGAAGTCCGCAGCCCTCTCGACCGACTCCTCGGCGCCCGCACGGTCCCGGAAGACGCTGGTGGACACCATCACCCCCTCCCCGGCATCGATCCAGAAGTACGCCACGAATCCGGTGACCTGGCGCATGATCGGCACGAACCCCTCATCGACGATGCGCCCGGCCTCGGCCGGGTCGGTCACGCCTTCGTAGCGCCGGACAGCTGCGTACATGGTCGATCTCCTCGACGGTGGTCGGCATCGTTGCGAAGAGGGCGTACCCGGACCTTCCCCACCCGCCTCGCGCGGCGCTCGGCAATCACCGGAAGGGACCCCGCCGACCGTGCGAACGGGCGGCATAGGGTGCGGCCATGGACGAGTGCGTGCCACCCGATCTCGTCGACCGGCTCCTCGCCCTCGGGCACACCGACGTGGTGCGCGGGCTGGCGGAGGACGGCGACTGGTTCTGCGCCCGGGGTCAGGAGGCCATCGCCCTCGTCCGCCCCTTCGCCTCGGAGGTCGGAGCGACTGTCCCCCCTTCTAGGTGTCGAAGTCGTACTCCAGCACGTAGGAGGCGGAGTCCAGGGTCATCTCGTTGACCTCGACGACCCGGCCACCTTGGGCGAACGCGGTGCGGACGATGTGGATGACGGGCGTACCCACGGAGAGCGAGAGCCGCTCGGCCTCGTCGGCCGAAGGCATCCGGGACCGGATCTCCTCCCGGAAACGCACGGGAGCATGCCCCAGTTCGGCCAGCCGCGCGTACGCCCCACCGGGGCCGGTGTCGACCTGGGTGATGGCCGAGTCCGCGACGACGTCCGACGGCAGGTACGACACCGCGAACAGCACGGGCTTGCCATCGAGCACGAAGCGGCGGCTGCGCGCCCATACGCGCGCCTCCGCAGGAAGCCCAAGGGCGTCGGAGACGCGAAGGTCCGCCTCTTCCTCGCGCACGTCGATCTGATCGACGACCAGGTCCCGGTCCTCGGACTCGTCGGACCAGACCGAGCGGCCCGCCCCCCACTGCTCCTGCGCCAGCCGCTGAATACCGCGCCGCCGCAGTGGCTTGAACGCCCGGCCGGAGATGTCCTGGCTGGTCATGAAACCACTCCTTGGGATCAGCGCACGACAGGTCCGCCTGCCGTTCGCCAGTCGTTGATGCGTTTGCGGATGCTGGGCACCATCGGGAGGTCCTCGGTCGCTTCGGGGGTGAACCACGCGGCTTCGAAGGACTCGTCGGACGTCCGGAGGGTTCCGCCGGTGGGGTGGGCGAGAAGGCAGATCGAGAATTCCTGACGGACTTCCCCGTTGTCATAGGCGAAGACGTGTCCGGGGTTCGTGTACGTACCGACGATCCCGGCGATCTCGACCGTGATGCCGGTCTCCTCGAGCGTCTCCCGGACCGCGCACTCGCCGATGCTCTCCCCGAGCTCCATCTTTCCGCCGGGCAGGGCCCACATCCCATTGTCCGTACGTCGTTGCAGCAACACCCGGCCGTCGCCGTCGACGACGATCGCGGAAGCGGCCGGCACCAGGCTGTTCGCTTCGGGGGCTTCGGGGTCGTCCTCGTAATCACGCCGGGCCATCACGACCCTCCTCCCGGATGTCACGTCCACGGCTCCACAGCTCTTCCACATGAGCGGCAAACCGGTCGAACATCCCGTCCGCCTGCCTGCGCCGCAAGTGCATCATCGGTGAATCGTGGCCGACCCTGCGGGCGAGGATGGGGGTAACGATCATCTCGTCGTCGAACCGGAACACGGAAAGGTTGACGTGCCCGGTTTCGAACCGGCCTTCGATGCCATTGACGTCGCGTAGCTTCTCCAGCTCGCTCAGGGTCACGGCGATGCGCGTGGAAAGGGTCAGCGGCACGCCTTCCTCGGCCTCTCGTGCTGCCGTTACGGGACTGCTCGGGTCACCGATCAGGAACCGCACCCGGCATCCGCCCTGGGCCTTGCGGCGCAGGGCGCCTGCCAGGTTCGCCTGCTCCAACCAAAGGAAGTAGTTGGTGTAGCCGGCAAACACCAGCTCGCGATGTGCTTTTGTCACGAGGGACTTCCACAGGCTCGCCGGAGCGGCCGATCGATAGGGAAAGACCTGGACTATTTCTCTGTCCGGCCCCGTGGTGAGGGCTGACCGGACTGCGTTGGGCCACAAGGCTGCCTCCTCCTCGCCTAATGCCTCGCAGGCCGCCCATCGGTGGCGCGCATGGGGCACACGATTCGGCTCGGTGATCCAGCGACCGACTGTCTTCGCGTCGACCCGGCAGGCTTCTGCGAGCTGCACTTCGGTCATCCTGGCATTCGCCATGGCTCGACGCAGCGCATGATTCACGGTTCGCCTCCGCGCTCGGTCAGGGACGTACGAACCGTAGCGACAGAGCGTCCCAAACGTCCTGTGAACGCAGTGGCAACGCTCTGACGAGGGACGGAACATCAAATCATGTCTCTTTCGCTACACCAGAGTCGACGCCCCGGAGGAGTGGTCTTCGTGGGTCGACACCGCGAGATGGTCTTCATCACGAGGGAAGGCGACCCATCGGTCCGGACGGCAGTGATGGACGAGCCCGGCACGGATCTGTTGGACCGGGCGCTGGTCGGGTGGGAACGCTTCCTCGACACCTACGGGGTGGCGGATGAGTGATCGGTACGAGTACGTGCCCCACCGGCTGCTGCGCCGCCGCGTCCGTGACATCGCTTCCGGCATCGAGGGCGAGTTGATGGCAGTGATCAACGAGAACGTCTCCGATGCCGGCGTCGAGCGCTGGATGGAGCTGGCGTACATCCGTGGTGCGTCCGGTCGTGAATTCACCACCTCGGTCGCCAATGTGCAGCCTGCCTGACGAGGGTGTCGTGCGCGCGGCGCCGGCTCCAGGGCCGTGCAAGCCTCGCAACGGCCACAGGCGGTCGTCGGGCGCGTGGGTGAGGAGCGCCGACGCGTCATGGGCGGCTTATGTCCGGCCCAGGACGGGCTGGAGACGCTGAGAGGTGGGGAGCGTGTAGCGATCGGGCGCGCTTCCCCCGAACCCGGCCGGCCTTCCATGGGACCCGCCTCGGGGTCGTTGCCGCCAGGGCCGGCCCGAGCATCTCTGATGTCCCCGTCCTTCACGCCTTGGACCGGCCCGTTCCTTTGGGGGCTTCCCGGCAGTCTTTCGTTTCTCCGGGGCGGGACGGTCGGTCAAGGGTGGCCGCAGGCCATCGCGAAGCGACGCGACGACGAAGGAG
The DNA here is from genome assembly GCF_054353315.1 of Streptomyces sp. NC-S4. NCBI lineage: Bacteria > Bacillati > Actinomycetota > Actinomycetes > Kitasatosporales > Streptomycetaceae > Streptomyces > Streptomyces sp. NC-S4. The sequence goes on from NZ_CM135937.1 coordinate 5,182,826, forward strand.
GAGCGCCCTTGAGGGACCGGCCCGACCCGGAGGGACGATGGGACTGACGGGAAACCCCCATACCCCTCCCTGATGCGGATTGGGTGGACCCCGCCAACGTCGAAGCCCCCGCCGCACCCACCCGACGCCGCCCGAGGGGATCCCGCCGCCCCGAAGCTCCGCCCGGCTACCCCTACACCCGCACCACCGGGGTGATCGTCGTTTCCACCGGGCCGTGGGTGTCCGCCTCGCGTTGGCGTTCCGCGCTGTCGCTGATGCGCAGGAGCAGCGCGATCATGATCCAGTTGGCCAGGAGGGACGAGCCGCCCTTGGCCAGGAAGGGCAGGGCCTTGCCCGTCAGGGGGATCAGGCCCGTCACGCCGCCCGCGACCACGAAGACCTGCAGGGCCAGCGCCGCCGCCAGGCCCACCGCGAGCAGCTTGCCGAAGGGGTCGCGGGCGCCGAGGGCCATCCGCAGCCCGCGCTGCACGAGGAGCGCGTAGAGGATCAGTACGGCCATCACCCCGGCCAGGCCCAGCTCCTCGCCCACCGTCGTGAGGATGAAGTCGCTGCGGCCGGCGAACTTGATCAGCTCGGGGTGGCCCATGCCCAGGCCGGTCCCCGAGATGCCGCCCGTGCCGAAGCTGAACAGCGCCTGCGCCGACTGGTCCGAGGTGACGCCCGGGGGAGGGTTCTCCCAGTAGACGGACAGCGGGTTCAGCCAGGCCGCCACGCGCGCCTTGACGTGCGGCTCGGTCGAGCCGACCACGAAGGCGCCCGCCGAGGCCATGAGCACGCCGCACACGATCCAGCTGGTGCGTTCGGTGGCGACGTACAGCATCACCACGAAGACGCCGAAGAAGATCAGCGAGGTGCCCAGGTCGCGCTCGAAGACCAGGACCAGCATCGAGAGGATCCACACGGTGACGATCGGGCCGAGCTGGCGCATCGGGGGCAGCCGCATGCCCAGGAACCTGCGGCCCGTCAGGGCCAGCGAGTCCCGGTGGATGACCAGATACCCGGCGAAGAAGATCGCGATCATGATCTTCACGAACTCGCCGGGCTGCAGCGAGAAGCCGAAGAGGATGATCCACCGCTTGGCGCCGTACGTGTCCGCGCCGAAGAACGCGGGCGCGATCAGCAGGACCAGCGCGACGGCCATCGTGATGTAGATGAACCGCTGGAGCAGCCGGTGGTCGCGCAGCAGGGCCAGTACCGCGATGCAGGCGGCGACGCCGACCACCGTCCACAGCAGTTGGCCCGGGGCGTTCGCGTCCGAGTTCCACCGCTCGATGTAGCCCTGGTCGAGCCGGTGGATCAGTACGAGCCCCAGGCCGGTCAGCAGCATGGCCAGCGGGAAGATCAGCGGGTCCGCGTAGGCCGCGAAACGGCGTATGCCCAGGTGGCCCACCAGTGACAGCAGGGTCATGCTGACGGCGAAGTCGACGAATTTGGGGGGCAGCTCGCCGTTCATGGCGAGGCCCGCGGCGGCGTGGCCGAAGACCGCGATGCCGGTGACGAAGAGCAGGAGCAGCCCCTCGGTGCGCCGCCGGGCGACCGCCGTCGTCAGTGGCCTCAGTCCACGCACGGGATGCCGCCAACGTCCTGGGAGGTGGACGGGACGGAGGGGGAGGGCGGTGAGGACGGCGGGGGTGCTGCCTCGCGTGAGAACGAGGGCGAGGGGGCGGGCGAGGGTGAGGACGGGGCGCCCGGTGTGCCGGGGGCGGCGGAATCTTTGGGTCCGATCTGCTCGGCAATGAGGCGCTTTATCTTCATATCATCTACGACGTTGATGTCCTCCCCATGGTTCCTTCCGAAACCTTCGATGGGAAGTGTCGTGAATTGCACCTTCCCGCCGGACAGGTTCTTCGCCTGCTTCACGAACGCCAGGAGGTCCCAGCCCTCGTCCGTGACCACGTCCTGCTTGGCGGCGTCGATCAGTTTGATCAGCTTCGCCGGGTCGGTGAAGGTCCCGGCCGAGTTCAGCTTCTTCGTCGCGCCCGCGAGAAACGCCTGCTGGCGCCGGGTCCGGTCCAGGTCGCCCCGGCTCAGGCCGTGCCGCTGCCGCACGAAGGCGAGCGACTGGCGACCGTCGAGCGTCTGCGGACCCGCCGGGAAGTCGGCGCCCGAGTACGGGTCCTTCACCGCCTTGTTCAGGCACACCGGTACCCCGCCGAGCGCGTCCGCGAGGTGGTAGAAACCGGCCAGATTCAGCTCGGCGAAGTGATCGATCGGGACCCCCAGGAAGTTCCGCACCGTCTCGATCTGTGCCGCGCGCCCCGCCTCCCGGCCTTCCTGCTCCCGCTGCCGGCCGTCCTTGACCCCGCGCGCGGCGAGCTCCTCCTGCTTCTTCTCCTTCGCCAGCCCGTACGCCTTCTTGATCTTGTCCTTGCCGTGGCCGGGTATGTCGACGAAGTCGTCGCGCGGCACCGAGAAGGCCTTCGCCCGGCTGCCGTCCCCGGGTACGTGCAGCAGGATCAGGGTGTTCGCGTTGTAGCCGCCGATGTCCGAACTGCCGGCGTGCAGCTTTTCGAGGACCTCCTCCGGCAGCTTCTCGCCGTTCTGGTCCCGGCGGCTGTCCAGCCCCATGAGCAGGATGTTGCTGTCGCCGGAACTCGACTTCTCCGCGCCTTCGAGGGCCTTGGAGCTGCCGATGCCGGCGGCGAGGTCGCGGTAGACGTACCAGGCGCCGCCCCCCGCCAGGGCCACCAGCGCGCAACCGGTGACCAGCAGCGTGCGGCCCGGTCGCCGGCGGCGGGACGGGTGTCGGCGGCGGTTTCGGGTCGTCGGCTTCCTCCGGTGCGCGCTCATGCCTGTCGATGCTGACGGAGGTCCGCTGAAGGAATCCTGAGGCTCCGGCCGGGCTTCGGCCGAGCGCCGGCCGGCGCCTACGGGATGCGCAGCACCAGCCGCGCGCCCCCGGCGGGCGCCGGCAGCGCGTGTACGTCGCCCCCGTGTGCCCGCGCGATCTCCCGGGCGATGGCCAGGCCCAGCCCGGTGCCGCCGCTGGCCCGGCCGCGGTCCGCGTCCAGCCGTACGAAGCGCTCGAAGACCCGGTCCCGGTCCGCCTCCGGGATGCCCGGGCCGTCGTCCGTGACCTCCAGCAGCGCCCAGCCGTCGTGCGTCGCCGCCCGTACGGTCACTTCGGTGCGGGCGTACCGCAGGGCGTTGTCCACGAGGTTGGCCAGCGCCCGCTCCAGCCGAGCGGGGTCCCCGGAGGCCGGTACGGGGGCCTGCGCGTCCAGCCGTAGCGCGACCGGCGAGCCGGTCCGCGAGCCGGTCCGCGCCCCGCCCCGCCGCGCCGCGTCCTCCGCGGCCAGCAGGGCCAGGTCCACCGGCTCGCTCCGCGGCGCCGACGCCGGTCCGCCGTCGAGACGGGCCAGCAGCAGCAGGTCCGCCGCGATCGCCTGGAGCCGCTCGGTGTCGGCCAGCGCGGCCGCGACCGACTCCCGGTCGGGGCGCTCCATGGCCAGGGCCACCTCCAGCCGGGACCGGACGGCGGCCAGCGGGTTGCGCAGCTCGTGGGAGGCGTCCGCGGTGAACTGCCGCTGCCGGGCGTCGGAACGCTCCAGCCGGTCGAGGGTGCCGTTGACGGTCCGGGCCAGCTGCGCGATCTCGTCCGCCCCGCCCGGGTCCGGAACCCGTCGGTCCAGTTCGCTCGCCGTGACCGCCGCCAGTTCGGCGCGGATCGCGCTCACCGGGCGCAGCGCGCGGCCGGTCACCCACCAGGCCAGGGCCGCGGCGAAGCCGGTCAGCGGGGGCGCCCCGGCCAGCAGCCCGATCGCGACGGCCCGGGTGGCGTCGTCCACGTCGCCGAGCACGGTCATCGCGTACACCGTGTGCGCTCCCGGCGCCTCGACGACGACCACCGCCCGCCGCTCTCCGCCGGGGTGCGCGGGCGGGAGCACGGCCGACCGGGAGTCGTCACCGGGGCCGGGCAGCGGAGCGCCCCCGAGGTCGGGGGTGTGCTTGGGGTCGGCGGTGCTGGCCACCGTCCGTCCGGCCGCGTCCCGTACGAGGACCAGGTCCACCCCGCTCTCGGGCGCGGGCAGCCGTCCGCCGGCCGGCAGGGTCCGGCTGTCGAGCTGGGCGGCGACCTTGCGGGCGGCGAGCTCGGCGCGGCCGGTGGTGTTGTCGAGGAGGTTGGCCCGCAGCAGGGCGTGCAGCCACAGCCCGCCGCCGGCGAGGACGGCGGCCATCGCGAGCGCTGCGGCCGCGGCGGTGCGCGCCCGGATGCCGCTAACCACCGTCGGGGGCCATCCGGTAGCCGGTCCCGTGGACGGTGCGGATCGAGCGGCGGCCGAAGGGGGCGTCGATCTTCTTGCGCACCAAGGAGACGTACACCTCCACGATGTTCGGGTCGATGCCGTGCGGGGTGTCCCAGACCTCGTCCAGGATGTCCTGCTTGGCGACGGCGCGGCCGGGCTGTTCCATCAGGCAGGCGAGGACGCCCAGTTCGCGGGCGGTCAGCTCGATGTCGCTGCCGCCGCGGCGGCAGCGGCGGCCCTGCGGGTCCAGGACGAGGTCGCCGGCCTGCAGGGTGCCGCGGTCGGGGGTGCCGGCGCGGCGGGCCAGTGCCCGGATCCGGGCGGCCAGGACCACGAAGGAGAACGGCTTGGTGAGGTAGTCGTCGGCGCCGGAGTCCAGGCCCTCGGCCTCGTCGTACTCGCCGTCGCGGGCGGTGAGCATCAGGACCGGGGTGGTGTCGCCGTGGGCGCGCATGCGTGTGCAGATCGCGTGGCCGCCGGGACCCGGGAGCATCAGGTCGAGGAGGACGACGTCGTACGGGCCGCCGGCGAGGGCCAGGTCGAGCCCGCGGTGGCCGTCGTGGGCGACCTCGACGTCGTGCCCGTCGGCGCAGAGGCCGCGCCGCAGGGATTCGGCGAGGCCTTCTTCGTCTTCGACCACGAGGATGCGCACGGCTCAAGCGTCACATATCGGTGGAACCTTCAGCTGTGGCGCTTCGGTGTCGTGCCGGCGGGCGGCTGCGACCCCGCGGCCGCCGAGGAGACGGCGGAGGGATCGGCGACGGGATCGGCGGCGGCTTCTGCGGCGATTTCTCCGGCGGTTTCGGCGGACGGGATCCTGACCGGCCCGAAATTCGGCGGGAGGTCGGCGGCGGCGGGCCATGCCCGGCGTGTCCGCCGCCGCTCGGCGGCGTCGCGGACGGCCGCAGTCAGCGCCCACGCGGGGAACGCGAAGGCGGTCAGGCCCAGCCCCATGCCCGCCAGCGAGTTCGCCACCCCCGGCCGCACCGCCGCATCGGCCGACGGGCCGCTGACCAGGGTGGCCACGGGCTCCTCCGGCGGACTGTCGAAGAAGCCCTCGGCCTTGACCGGGTGGATCGTGAACGAGCCGTCGGAGGCGGTGAAGTAGCCCTTGCACTCCCACTGCGACTCGCCCTCGGAATCCTCTCCCCAGGTGCAGTGTTCGGCGGTGAAGGAGCCCTCCACGCCCGTCAGTTGGGTCACGAGCCGCGGTACGGCGAACGAGAACGCGTAGATCCCGCACGCGATGCCGATGAGGATGGGGATGGCGTGCTGCACGTCCACACCCGAGCTCTTCCTGGTCATGGAGGGGACAGTAGCGATTCCGAACGCGCGTGCGCCCTGGTTTTCGGGGTTCCGGGCCCGGCCCGCGCAACGCCGGGGGGCGGGAATTGGCACTCCGCTTGACCGAGTGCTAATCGCCGGAATAGTCTCGCACCTGGCACTCGCCCCGGGTGAGTGCCAACACAGCGACAGGCAGGTCCGGCACCCGCGACGACGGATCGACCTGGTCGCCACCTCAGACAGTTAACCCCGGATCTCCGAAGGGGGAGGTCGGATCGTGACGACCGCCAGCTCCAAGGTTGCCATCAAGCCGCTTGAGGACCGCATTGTGGTCCAGCCGCTCGACGCCGAGCAGACCACGGCCTCCGGCCTGGTCATCCCGGACACCGCGAAGGAGAAGCCCCAGGAGGGCGTCGTCCTCGCGGTGGGCCCGGGTCGCTTCGAGGACGGCCAGCGTCTCCCGCTGGACGTCACCGTCGGCGACATCGTGCTGTACAGCAAGTACGGCGGCACCGAAGTGAAGTACAGCGGCGAGGAGTACCTCGTCCTCTCGGCTCGCGACGTGCTCGCGATCGTCGAGAAGTAATTCGCTTCAAGAAGTTTGCTTGAGCTGCGCCCCTGGTCACCCCGCTGATTGCCGGGCGGCGAGGGGCGCGGTTCGTTAAACCTAGTTTTCGAGAGGGCTGAACCGCTCCCATGGCGAAGATCCTGAAGTTCGACGAGGACGCCCGTCGCGCCCTCGAGCGCGGCGTCAACAAGCTTGCCGACACGGTCAAGGTGACGATCGGCCCCAAGGGCCGCAACGTCGTCATCGACAAGAAGTTCGGCGCCCCCACCATCACCAACGACGGTGTCACCATCGCCCGCGAGGTCGAGCTGGACGACCCGTACGAGAACCTGGGCGCGCAGCTCGTGAAGGAGGTGGCGACCAAGACCAACGACATCGCGGGTGACGGCACCACCACCGCCACCGTGCTGGCCCAGGCGCTGGTCCGCGAGGGTCTGCGCAACGTCGCCGCGGGTGCTTCTCCGGCCGCCCTGAAGAAGGGCATCGACGCCGCGGTCAAGGCCGTGTCCGAGGAGCTCCTCGCGACCGCCCGCCCGATCGAGGACAAGTCCGACATCGCCGCCGTGGCCGCGCTCTCCGCGCAGGACCAGCAGGTCGGCGAGCTCATCGCCGAGGCGATGGACAAGGTCGGCAAGGACGGTGTCATCACCGTCGAGGAGTCCAACACCTTCGGCCTGGAGCTGGAGTTCACCGAGGGCATGGCCTTCGACAAGGGCTACCTCTCGCCGTACATGGTCTCCGACCAGGAGCGTATGGAGGCCGTCCTCGACGACCCGTACATCCTGATCAACCAGGGCAAGATCTCCTCGATCCAGGACCTGCTGCCGCTGCTGGAGAAGGTCATCCAGGCCGGCGCCTCCAAGCCGCTGCTGATCATCGCCGAGGACGTCGAGGGCGAGGCGCTCTCCACCCTCGTCGTCAACAAGATCCGCGGCACCTTCAACGCGGTGGCCGTCAAGGCCCCCGGCTTCGGTGACCGCCGCAAGGCGATGCTCCAGGACATGGCCACCCTCACCGGTGCCACCGTCATCGCCGAGGAGGTCGGCCTCAAGCTCGACCAGGCCGGTCTGGACGTACTGGGCACCGCGCGCCGCGTGACCATCTCGAAGGACGACACCACCATCGTCGACGGTGGCGGCAGCTCCGACGAGGTCCTCGGCCGCGTCAACCAGATCAAGGCCGAGATCGAGTCGACCGACTCGGACTGGGACCGCGAGAAGCTGCAGGAGCGTCTGGCGAAGCTCGCCGGCGGCGTCTGCGTCATCAAGGTCGGCGCCGCCACCGAGGTGGAGCTCAAGGAGAAGAAGCACCGTCTCGAGGACGCCATCTCGGCGACCCGCGCCGCGGTCGAGGAGGGCATCGTCTCCGGCGGTGGCTCCGCGCTCGTCCACGCCGTGAAGGTCCTCGAGGGCAACCTCGGCCTGTCGGGCGACGAGGCCACCGGTGCCGCGGTCGTGCGCCGCGCCGCCGTCGAGCCGCTGCGCTGGATCGCCGAGAACGCCGGTCTCGAGGGCTACGTCATCACCTCGAAGGTGGCGGAGCTGGAGAAGGGCAACGGCTTCAACGCCGCCACCGGCGAGTACGGCGACCTGGTCAAGGCCGGCGTCATCGACCCGGTGAAGGTCACCCGTTCCGCGCTGGAGAACGCCGCCTCCATCGCCTCCCTGCTGCTCACGACCGAGACCCTGGTCGTCGAGAAGCCGGCGGAGGACGAGGGCGACGCCGGTCACGGCCACGGTCACGGCCACAGCCACTGATCGCGCGCACCACGCCGGGAAGGCCCCGCTCCGCAGCCGCGGAGCGGGGCCTTCCCGTTTGCCTTCCCGCCGGTGGGGCCTCAGGAGTGGGGTGTCAGGTTCCGTAGGGGGAACCCGTTCCGCCCATCTGCTGCTGCAGGGCGCCGGGGTTGTAGTGCCACCAACCCTCGATGATCTCGCCCTCCAGGCACCGGAACGTGGTGCTCCCGGACATCTCGTACGTCTTCCCGGTCGGTGCGACTCCCATGAACGAGCCCTTGTGGGTGCCGCGCCACTTCCACACCGTCGTGACCATGTCGCCCTCGGCCAGCTGGGCCGTCGGCTCGAAGGACATGTCGAAGGCCGCGCGCCACGTCTCCATGTCCGACCGCATGGCCTCGCGCCCGATGACGGTGGACTCCGCCCTGCTCGCGTCGTGGTCGATGTAGTTCGTCGCGAAGCATTCGTCGAGGACGCTCATGTTCCCCGCCATGGCCGCTTCTTCGAACACCCGGTTGGCGAGCTGCTTGTTGAGGTGCTCGTCGCGGACCACGTCGAGGTTCATGAACTTCGGCATGCCTTCGCAGAGCGCCACCATCTCCTTGAACATCCGGTCCGTCTCGGGGAGGTTGGAGTTCTTCATGGCCTCCTCGTACGAGGCGAACTCCACCATGTCCACGTAGTGGTTCCGGGCTTCGCGGTCCTGGCCGATCATCGTGTGCGTGGCGGTGCGCCTGCCGCTGCTCTGCTCCGCCCAGCGGTCGATGAGCGCGTTCATCTCGTCGAACCGCGTCGTCTCGTAATCGATCACTTGTACGAATGTCATCGCGTCGCCTCCCGCGCTGGATGGGACAGGTCCAGTTTAGGGAGATTTCACCCGGTTGGCTGCTTGTGATGGGGCCCCTCGGGGCGCCCTCCAGGGCTACTGCGGGCCGTACTTGCGGCCCGTGCGCGAGGACATCCCGCCCAGCAGTCCGCGCGGCGTCAGCTTCACCACGCCCATCAGCGCCTTGTACCGCGGGTCCGGGATCGACACCGTCTTCCCGCGGGCCAGGTCGGCCAGGGCCGCGGCCACCAGCTTGTCGGCGTCCAGCCACATCCAGCCGGGGATGTTGTCCGTGCCCATGCCGGCCCGCTGGTGGAACTCCGTGCGGACGAAGCCGGGGCACAGTGCCATCAGCCGCACCCCGGATCCGCCCAGGTCGCGCGCCGCGCCCTGGGTGAACTGCACGACCCAGGCCTTGCTGGCCCCGTACGTGCCCCGCGGTACGAAGGCGGCCACCGAGGCCACGTTGATCACGCCGCCGCGGCCGCGCGAGCGCATCGACTCCGTGGCCGCCGAGGTCAGCCGCAGTACCGCCTCGATGTGCACCTTCAGCATGGTCAGCTCGTCGGCCATGGAGACTTCGAGGTAGCGGCCCTTGTTGCCGAAGCCCGCGTTGTTGACCAGCAGGTCCACCGGGTGGGTGCGGTCGCCCAGGCGCTGCTCGACCGCCGCGATGCCCTCGTCCGTGGAGAGGTCGGCGGCCAGTACCTCGGCCTCGATGCCGTGCCGGTCGTGCAGCTCCGTGGCCTGCTCGCCGAGCCGCTTCGTATCGCGTGCCACCAGCACCAGATTGTGTCCCTGGGCGGCCAGCCGCCGGGCGAAGGCGGCGCCGATGCCCGCCGTGGATCCCGTAATCAACGCAGTCGTCATAGGCGCAACCTAGCTTCCCCGCATGGCGGCGCTACCTCGCCCCGGCCCCCGCCCCGTACTTCTCCACGTACAGGCGAACCCGCTCGTGGGCCTCCGGCTCCATCGCGTCGCCCGCGGCCAGGGTGAGCGGCAGCAGCGCCCGTTCGGTGGTGAAGGCGCGGAACCACAGCTGCACCGTGACGTCGTGGTCCGGCCGGTGGATGATCCGGATCGGGTCGCCGGGGGAGACCGAACCCTCCTCGATCACCCGGAGGTACGCGCCCGGCCGGGCCTCCTGGGTGAAGCGCTTGACCCAGCCGGCCTCGCCCATGGCTCCCTGGAAGGTCCGGCACGGGATGCGGGCCGAGGCCACTTCGAGGACGAGGTCCGCGCCGACCCGCCAGCGCTCGCCGATCCGCGCCGTGTTCAGGTCGATGCCGGAGGTGGTGAGGTTCTCGCCGAAGAGCCCGCCGGGCAGCTCGCGGCCCAGGAGGTGCTCCCACAGGTCCAGGTCCTCGCGGGCGTACGCGTAGACGGCCTGGTGGTCGCCGCCGTGGTGGCGCCGGTCGCAGACGGCGTCACCCTCCAGGCCGCTGCCGAGGCCGGTTGCCCTGGGGCCCGGGGCGACGACGCGGACCGGCCCGGGGACGGGACGCTTGCCGATGCCCGTCACCCCGCCCTCCGCGTCCGTGTAGTCGGCGGCCGTGGCGCGGCCGAGGTTCACAGAGATCAATTGCATGGGGCCCATGGGACCACGCTAACCCCGGCCGACCCAAAGCCACTCCGGGATATTCGCTCGGAAATCAAAGTAGGGCTTATGCTCGAAGGGTGATAGAAGCACGCCATCTCCGGGTTCTGCGCGCCGTCGCCGGGACCGGGTCCTTCTCCGCCGCCGCCCGCGAGCTCGGTTGCACCCAGCCCGCCGTCTCCCAGCAGATGAAGGCGCTGGAGCAGTCGGCCGGCACCCCGCTGCTCATCCGCACCGGCCGCGAGATGCGGCTGACCCAGGCGGGCGAGGCCCTGGTCCGGCATGCCGCGGGGATCCTGGCCGGGCTGACCGCCGCCGAGGAGGAGGTCGCGGCCATCGCGGGGCTGCGCGCGGGCCGGGTCCGGCTCGTGTCCTTCCCCAGCGGCAGCTCCACGCTGGTGCCGACCGCGCTCGCGGCGATGCGGGCCGAGCACCCCGGGACCCGTATCTCGCTGGTCGAGGCGGAGCCGCCGCGTTCGGTGGAGATGCTGCGCGAGGGCGACTGCGACGTGGCGCTGGCCTTCCGCTACGGCGGGGCGGACCATTCCGCCGCGGAGTGGGACGACCTCGTGGTGCGGCCGCTGCTCACCGACCGGCTCGTCGGGCTGGTCCCGGAGGGGCACCGGCTGGCCGGGGCGGAGCGCGTGGGCATGGCGGAGCTGGCGGACGAACCCTGGATCGCGGGCTGTCCGCGGTGCCGACGCCATCTGGTGGACGTGTGCGAGGGCGCGGGGTTCACCCCGCGCATCGACTTCGCCACCGACGACTACCCGGCGGTGGTCGGCCTGGTCGGCGCGGGGCTGGGCGTGGCGGTGCTGCCGGAGCTCGCGGTGGAGTCCGTACGGGCCAAGGGCGTGAGCGCGGTGGCGGTGGAGCCGGCCGTCGAGCGGGAGGTCGTGGCGCTCACCCTGCCCGACCTGGCCCGGGTGCCGGCCGTGGCCGCGACCCTGGCCGAGCTGGAGCGGGCGGCCGCTCGCTGACCACCGGCGGCCGCGCACCGGTCCGCGGCCGCGTGCTCGCCCGCGCGCGCCCCCCGGCGGCGGCCGGGGGCGCACACATCGCAGGGCCCGGTACGGCCGAACGGGTGAAACGCGGGCCGGGCGGCGACACGCCCGGGTGTGCTGGTGATTCGAGGAAACGTTCCTTCGGACGTTTCGGCGACTCTCAGTTCGGCGCGATCGGTCCGATCGCACTCGACGCGGGGATCAGCCGGTGCCGGGCGCGGCCCATCAGTTCCTCGCGCTCGTCCTCGGTGAGGCCGCCCCACACCCCGTAGGGCTCTCGGACGGCGAGTGCGTGCGCGGCGCATTCCGAACGCACCGGGCATCTCATGCAGACCTCTTTAGCCGAGGCCTCGCGCGCGCTCCTGGCCGCGCCCCGCTCGCCTTCCGGGTGGAAGAAGAGAGAGCTGTCGACCCCGCGGCAGGCGGCTAGCAGCTGCCAGTCCCAGAGGTCGGCGTTCGGTCCGGGGAGGCGGGAGAAATCTGCCATTGGTAGTCCCTCTTGGTGCCGGTACTGAGGCGGATACGGTCCATGTCTCCACACCTACTGTCGGAGTAGATGTAAATATGACTCATTGGGAATCTAGCCTCAGACACGTGCCAAACGGAAGGAAAGCCGCCAAATAGGGCATAGCTCCAGATGGAGGACAGGTGGCTCGTGGCTCCGACGCCGTGATCGCTTCCTCACGTAGAGTGCTGAAGGTGTCCGTCCGACCCGTAACTCTTTCGAGTGACCATCGTTGAGAGTGCGAAGGCGGTTGAACCAATAAGTTCTCGGACAGGTGTCCGGGGGCATCGACCGCACAGGTGACGATACGTACCAGCCTGGAGGCTCAAGGTGACGCGCATCAGCAGCTGCGGAGGGCGGTCATGACATCCGTCCTCGTCTGCGACGACTCCCCGCTTGCCCGAGAGGCGCTCCGTCGCGCGGTTGCCACCGTGCCCGGCGTCGAGCGTGTGACGACGGCTGCCAACGGCGAGGAAGTCCTCCGCCGCTGGGGCGCCGACCGCTCCGACCTGATTCTGATGGATGTCCGGATGCCCGGGCTGGGCGGTGTGGAGACGGTCCGCCGGCTGCTCTCGGCCGACCCCGGCGCCCGCATCATCATGCTGACGGTCGCCGAGGACCTGGACGGGGTGGCCCTCGCGGTCGCCGCCGGCGCCCGTGGGTACCTGCACAAGGACGCCTCGCGCGCCGAACTGCGGGCCACGGTCACCCAGGCCCTCGCCGACCCGACCTGGCGACTGGCCCCGCGCCGGCTCCGCTCGGCCGAGATGGGCGCCGCGCCCACGCTCACCGCGCGCGAGATCCAGGTGCTGGAGGGCATGAGCCACGGCCGGTCCAACGCGGAGATCGGGCGCGAGCTCTTCCTGTCCGAGGACACGGTCAAGACGCACGCCCGGCGACTGTTCAAGAAGCTCGGCGCCTCGGACCGGGCGCACGCCGTGGCACTCGGTTTCCGCTGGGGTCTGGTCCGCTGACCTCCCGGTCGCGGCCGGGCCCGGCCCGGTCCGCCGCAGGCCGCGGATCGTCGAGAGAGGTCCCGTCCGCCACCCGCGGACGGGGCGGCGCGCAGCCCTCGACGGCTCCTGTTGTCGAGGGCATCCCTGTCCCCGCCGTACCCGGTGCGCACCCGGGGGTTGGCGGGGCACAATCCGGGGGACGTCTCGCTTCGTGCGCGATGCCGCATCCTTGAGGGTGTGGAGTCTCTCGGGGACTATTCGGCCGAGCGGGAGGGGAGGGCGCAGATGATGGGTTCCGGCGCACCTGCTCATAACGCTTCGATGCACAACAAGGGCCATGGCGACACGGATGCTCCGGCGCCAAGGCACCATGGATTGATGCGCGACGACGAGGCCCTGGGGTCACCCGCGGCCACAGGCCCGACCGGCGCCGCCAAAGGCGGCAGTGCCGGGGGCGTCAGCGCGCTCGTACGCAGGGCGGTGGAGGGTGACGAGCAGGCCACGCACGACCTGCTCGCCTTCGTGCACCCCCTCGCGATCCGCTACTGCCGCACCCGGCTCTCGCGATTGCCGGGTGACGCTCGTCACTTCGTCGAAGACCTGGCGCAGGAGGTCTGCGTCGCCGTCCTGATGGCGCTGCCGCGCTACCGGGACACCGGGCGGCCCTTCGAGGCCTTCGTCTTCGCCATCGCCGCGCACAAGGTCGCCGACCTGCAACGGGCCGCCATGCGGCACCCGGGCAGCACGGCCGTGCCCTCCGACGAGATGCCGGAGCGGCCCGACGACTCGCTGGGCCCGGAGGAGCGCGCGCTGCTCAGCAGCGACGCCGCCTGGGCCAAGAAGCTGCTGGCCAACCTTCCGGAGAACCAGCGCGAGCTCCTCGTGCTGCGGGTGGCCGTCGGGCTGACCGCGGAGGAGACCGGGCAGATGCTCGGAATGTCCCCGGGGGCCGTGCGCGTCGCCCAGCACCGCGCGCTCAGCCGGCTGCGGGCACTCGCCGAGCAGTAGGCGGCCGTGCGGGCCCTCGCGGTCCGCACGGGTCCGTACGGCTTCGTCGCAGGCTCTGCGTAGCTCTGCGTGGGCCTTGGTCGCGGGCCGCAGTCGTAGGAAAAGACGAAACTTCTGCTTGACCTTGGTCGTGGAATGAGACGCGTCGGGATCCCGTTAGCATGGACATCCGCGCTGAGCAAGACCATTGGGAAGGTGTCATGACCGCCGACGGAGTGCCCGACAAATTCGCCACGCTCGGACTGACCTACGACGACGTGCTGCTGCTGCCGGGCGCGTCGGACATGTCACCTGACGCGATCGACACCTCTTCCCTCATCTCGCGCAACGTGCGCGTGAACGTTCCGCTGCTGTCCGCCGCCATGGACAAGGTCACCGAGTCCCGCATGGCCATCGCCATGGCCCGTCAGGGCGGCGTCGGCGTACTGCACCGCAACCTCTCCATCGCCGACCAGGCCAACCAGGTCGACCTGGTCAAGCGCTCCGAGTCGGGCATGGTCACCGACCCGATCACGGTGCACCCGGACGCGACGCTGCGCGAGGCCGACGAGCTCTGCGCGAAGTTCCGCATCTCCGGCGTCCCGGTCACCGACTCCGCCGGCAAGCTGCTCGGCATCGTCACCAACCGCGACATGGCCTTCGAGTCGGACCGCAGCCGCCAGGTGCGCGAGGTCATGACCCCGATGCCGCTGGTCACGGGCAAGGTCGGCATCTCGGGCGTGGACGCCATGGAGCTGCTGCGCCGCCACAAGATCGAGAAGCTTCCGCTGGTCGACGACGCGGGCATCCTCAAGGGCCTCATCACGGTCAAGGACTTCGTCAAGGCCGAGAAGTACCCGAACGCCGCCAAGGACAAGGGCGGCCGGCTCCTCGTCGGCGCGGCCGTCGGCGTCGCCGGCGACGCGTACGAGCGCGCCCAGGCCCTGATCGAGGCGGGCGCCGACTTCATCGTCGTCGACACCGCCCACGGTCACTCCCGCCTGGTCGGCGACATGGTCGCCAAGATCAAGTCGAACTCCACCGTCGACGTCATCGGCGGCAACGTCGCCACGCGTGACGGCGCCCAGGCGCTGATCGACGCCGGCTGCGACGGCATCAAGGTCGGCGTCGGCCCCGGCTCCATCTGCACCACCCGCGTGGTCGCGGGCATCGGCGTCCCGCAGGTCACCGCGATCTACGAGGCCTCGCTCGCCGCCAAGGCGGCCGGGGTCCCGGTCATCGGCGACGGCGGCCTGCAGTACTCCGGCGACATCGCCAAGGCCCTGGTCGCGGGCGCCGACACGGTGATGCTCGGCTCGCTGCTCGCGGGCTGCGAGGAGTCCCCGGGCGAGCTGCTCTTCATCAACGGCAAGCAGTTCAAGTCGTACCGCGGCATGGGTTCGCTGGGCGCGATGCAGTCCCGCGGCGAGCAGAAGTCCTTCTCCAAGGACCGCTACTTCCAGGAGGGCGTGGGCGGCGACGACAAGCTCATCCCCGAGGGCATCGAGGGCCAGGTCCCCTACCGCGGCCCGCTCTCCGCGGTCGTGCACCAGCTCGTCGGCGGCCTGCGCCAGTCGATGTTCTACGTCGGCGGCCGCACGGTCCCCGAGCTGCAGGACCGCGGCCGGTTCGTCCGGATCACCTCGGCTGGCCTCAAGGAGAGCCACCCGCACGACATCCAGATGACGGTCGAGGCGCCGAACTACTCCCGCAAGGGCTGAACGGCATGAGCTGAGGGGGCGGGTCCATCGGGCCCGCCCCCTTCGCCGTGCCCGCGCGGCCGTCCGTACAGCGGTCACCGGAACGCGGCCCCCCGGCGTTCGGGGATACTGGACGGGCAGACCCAGAGGAAAGGCCACCACACGTGACTGAGATCGAGATCGGGCGCGGCAAGCGCGGCCGCAGGGCGTACGCGTTCGACGACATCGCCATCGTCCCGAGCCGGCGTACCCGGGATCCGAAGGAGGTCTCGATCGCCTGGCAGATCGACGCGTACCGCTTCGAGCTCCCCTTCCTGGCCGCTCCCATGGACTCGGTCGTCTCCCCGCAGACCGCCATCCGCATCGGCGAGCTCGGCGGCCTCGGCGTGCTGAACCTCGAAGGCCTGTGGACCCGGTATGAGGACCCGCAGCCGCTGCTCGACGAGATCACGGAGCTGGACGAGGAGGCCGCCACCCGCCGCCTCCAGGAGATCTACTCCGCGCCGATCCAGGCGGACCTGATCCGGCAGCGCATCAAGGAGGTCCGCGACTCCGGTGTCGTCACCGCCGCCGCGCTCTCCCCGCAGCGCACCGCCGAGTTCTCCAAGGCCGTCGTCGACGCGGGCGTGGACATCTTCGTGATCCGCGGCACCACCGTCTCCGCCGAGCACGTGTCGGGCGCCGCCGAGCCGCTGAACCTCAAGCAGTTCATCTACGAGCTCGACGTCCCGGTCATCGTCGGCGGCTGCGCCACCTACACGGCGGCCCTGCACCTGATGCGCACCGGCGCGGCCGGCGTCCTCGTCGGCTTCGGCGGCGGCGCCGCGCACACCACGCGCAACGTGCTCGGCATCCAGGTCCCGATGGCGACCGCCGTCGCGGACGTGGCCGCGGCCCGCCGCGACTACATGGACGAGTCCGGCGGCCGCTACGTGCACGTCATCGCCGACGGCGGCGTGGGCTGGTCCGGCGACATCCCGAAGGCCGTCGCCTGTGGTGCGGACGCCGTGATGATGGGCTCCCCGCTGGCCCGTGCCACCGACGCGCCCGGCAAGGGCAACCACTGGGGCATGGAGGCCGTCCACGAGGACGTGCCGCGCGGCAAGAAGGTCGACCTCGGCACCGTGGGCACCACCGAGGAGATCCTCACGGGTCCCTCGCACACCCCGGACGGCTCGATGAACATCTTCGGCGCGCTGCGCCGCTCGATGGCCACCACCGGCTACAGCGAGCTCAAGGAGTTCCAGCGGGTCGAGGTCACGATCGCGGACTCGCAGCACAGCCGCTGACCCTCCCTGCCTGCTCGTGCCGAAGGGCCCGGCCCCCGAATCGGGGGCCGGGCCCTTCGGCACGAGCAGGCAGGATCAGCCTTCGCCGCGCCGGCGCTTGCGCAGGTACTCGATCCACGGATAGCCGCAGCCCGCGGTCAGCAGGGACGAGAAGAAGACCGCGGCCCAGTCCGGGCCCTCGGGGCTCAGCTCCGCGTCGGTCTGGACGAACGCGACGACACCGGTGAAGACGGTGAGGAGCACGGTGAGGGTGCCCAGCAGCCAGATCCAGGCCGTGACCGCGCCGCTGCGAACCGGCGCGGCCGCCCGCCGCTGGTCCTGCGTCCGACCCGGCTGCGGGATCCGGGCGGGATCACGCGGTGGCATGCGGACCACGACGGAGGGCGCAACGCCCGCGTCGAGCGGGGCGAACCAGCCGAGTGCCAGGCGGTACAGGGTGGGCTCGACCGTGAGGCTGAAGCCGTCGTTGCCGACGAGGTGGCGGGCGCCGTCGGGATAGACCTGCATGAGGGCGCACTCGGCGTACCGCACGGTCACCTGGTTGTGGGGCGCGACGAGGCTGATGCCGTCCTTCGCCACCAGCAGGGCGACGCTGCCGTCCTCCAGGGCCGAGTACCGGCGTCCGTTGACGATCTCCGGGGACTTCGCGGGGGCGGCGGCGAGACCCGCCCAGTCCACACCCCGGCCCGGCACCCGTACGAGGGCATCCGCCCACAGGTCCTGCGCGACACGGTGGAGGTCCGCGACGGTGACCGCCTCGATCTCGGCCCGCGCCCGGGCGGCGGACAGGTGGCGGTGGCGCATCAGCAGGTCCATGGCGGTCGCCGGCAGCATGGCCGCGGCGAGGTCCGGGCTGTCGTACTGCGTCAGTGCGGAGGCCCGTACGGAGTTCAGGTCGGCCTGCTCGATGCGGCCCGCCCGCAGTTTCGCGAGGACGTCGACGAAGGCGCCGACCAGGGCGTCCTGCTTGGCCGGCAGCGCGTCGGCGTAGGCGACGACGGTGGCGTGGCCGGTGTCGCGCGGGTGGTACTCGGCGGCGGCGATGTAGGAGTAGCCGCCCTTCTGGCGGAGCTCGCGGAAGAGTTCCTTGCCGAGGACGTCGGCGAACAGGCACGCCGCGGTCGACCGGGGCAGGACCGAGGTGAGCACGACGCCGCCCTCGTCGCCCTGGTAGTAGGCCGGGGTGGCGGGCAGGGCCGAGGTCGGCTCGGGGGCGGGCCGCCACTCGCCGGCGGGCAGGGTCAGGTCCAGGCCCTCGGGGAGGGTGTCGCTGGTGATCCACAGGACGGCGTTCTCGGTGGTGAACCGGGTCCGGGCCCAGTCGCGGACGTCGTCGGCGGTGATCGCGTACAGGCCCGGCTCGGCGTAGTCGACGAGGCCGTAGGAGCGGGCGCCGTAGCGCCACAGCTCCGCGCCGTGCCCGGGTCCGTGGCCGCGGCCGGCGGCTTCCGTGCGGAGGATCTCCTTCTCGGTCTCCAGCCGGTCCACCGGCAGGTCGCGCAGGGCGGCGCAGACGCCGTTGAGGTACTCGACCACGTCGGAGGTGGTGCCGGTGACGGTGAAGAGGGTGTACGCGGCGGCGGTCGCACCGTTGTAGTGGAGGTCGCCCATGCCGTGCCGGTGCAGGGCGAGGTGCTCGACGAGGTGGGTGATCCCGCTGGTGGCGAGGGTCTCGTCGGCGCGGCCCACGCGGAACAACAGGCCCGCGGTGACGGGACCGGAGCGGGGCGCCAGCAGCGTGCGCACGCCGTCGACGGTGGTCGTGACGACCCCGTCGGCGTCGGTGGTGGTGTCGATGTCCATCTCCGTGGTCCCTCAGCCCTTAGCCAGGGCGATCTTGCGGTGGCGTGCGAACTCGTCCGTGTGGTCGCCGTCCCCGAGGTAGCCCCACGGGAACTCGCTCGCGTGATCGCCTACGGCGCGGAAGTGCGGGGCCGCCGCGGCGTGGCGGGCGGCGGCGCTGTGCGCGGCGGCGAAGGCGTTGTGGGCGTCGACCGCGCGGAAGGCGTCGGCCCGGGAGGCCGGGTGGAGGACGGACCGGGCGGCCGCTTCGAGACGCCGGGTCTGGTTGTCGGGGGTGCGCAGGTACGTGGACGCGGCGCTGATGCTGGTCCGGTCCGCGATCTCCAGGTAGTTCTCCAGCTGGGCGATGGCCACGAGTGCCCCGTTGGGGCTGCCGTCGGGCGCGTTCGCGGCGCACTCCCGGGCGAATCCGTGCGCGGCCTCCCAGCTGCCGCCCCACTTGGGGCAGAGCTGTTGGAGCAGCTGCGACTGGCCGCCGTAGTGATGCGGGTGGTGCTCGGCGAGCCGGTCGTAGCGGCGCCGGGTCTCGCCCGAGCCCAGTTCGAGGCCGCGTGAGGTGATGACCCGCAGGTACCAGGCCAGCGCGTACCGCGGGTGCTCGGCGCAGACGTCGATGAGCAGGATCTCGGCACGCCGCAGGTGGGCGTGGAAGTCGTCGAACTGCTGCTGGGAGACGTGCTGCGCGCGGTACGCGGTACGGATGCCCCAGCCGACCTGGACCAGCCGGTCGGCGAGCAGGGCCCGGGGCAGCGGATCGCGCGGCGAGCTCTCCGCGGCCCGGCGCAGGAAGACCTCGGAGCCGTCCGTCTCGGCGACGACCCGGCAGGCGAGGGCCCGGTCGTCCTCGTCGTGGAGTGCGTCGAAGGAGGCGGCGACGGCGGCCCAGTCCTCGCTCCGTACGGCGGAGCGCAGGACGGCGAGGGCCGGTATGCGGTCGGCGGGTTCGAACACGGGCCAACCGGGGATGGTATGAGCGGGCACGCGCGGATCATATGGACCGGGACGGATCCCGTCGACCGGGATTGGCGTCGTCCGTCGGGCCCGTCCGGCCCGTCGTGCCTGCTCAGTGCCCCGTCGGCTGCCGGTGCGTCAGCCGGCGGACTTGCGGGCGGCCTGGAAGGCCGCGTACGCGCCGATCGCGTAGAAGAGGAGCGAGATCGGGTCGATGTTGTCCACGTAGAACTGGTTCAGCTTCACCAGCTCGGTGGTGAGCAGTTCGGAGACCGGAATCCCTTCGTGCTCGGACACGGCGAGGGCCATGTCGAGGAGGTAGCCGACGTACACGCCGACGAGCGTGAGCACGGCGCTGAGGACCGGGAGGACGGGGTTGCGGCCACCGAGGCGGACGGCGACGAGGGCGACCGCGATGCCGACGCCCGCGGCCAGGTAGCCGATCTGGAACGAGATCGCGCTCATGATGCCGCCGTAGGCGGCGCCCGCGACCAGGGCCGTGCCGGCTGCCGCGAGGATCGCCAGGCCGATGTTGCCGCTGCGGGCCGGGGCCGGGGCGGCGACCGGGGAGTAGGAATCGGGCGCGGGCGGCGTGAAGTTCTGGCTCATCGGAAGGATCCCCCCAGGGAAGCGAACGCACGTGTGGTCATCGGGCGTAAGTGCGAGATAAGTGATGCCGCACGCTAGCAGGCCGGGCGGACATCGGCAGGGGGGATTTCCCGGTGCTCAGAGGCGGTGGGCCGCGCCGACCGGGCTGGCGCCGCGGGTGTCCAGGAGCAGCTGGGCCTTCACGGCGAGGCCCTGCATGTCGTAGGTGCGGTGGTGCTGGAGCAGGATGGTCAGGTCCGCGTTCGCGGCCGCCTCGTAGAGCGACTCGGCGCGGGGGACCGGCTGGTCCCTGACCCGCCAGCCCGTGATGTACGGGTCGTGGTAGCTGATCAGCGCGCCCAGATCGAGGAGGCGGCTGGCGATCTCGCGGGCCGGGGAGCCCTCCTGGTCGGCCAGGTCGGGCTTGTAGGTGACGCCGAGGAGCAGGACGCGGGCTCCGCGGGCGGATTTGCCGTGCTCGTTCAGCAGGGTGGCCGACCGCTGGATGACGTACTGCGGCATCCGGTTGTTGATCTCCTGCGCCAGTCCGACCATGCGCAGGGGGTGGCCGGGGGTGCGGGTGGTGTGGGGGAGGTAGTTCGGGTCGAGGGGGACGCCGTGGCCACCGACGCCGGGGCCGGGGCGGAAGGCCTGGAATCCGTACGGCTTGGTCTCGGCGCAGCGGATGACGTCCCACAGGTCGACGCCGAGGTCGTGGCAGAGCACCGCCATCTCGTTCATGAGGGCGATGTTGACGTGGCGGTAGTTCGTTTCGAGGAGCTGTACGGTCTCGGCCTCGCGCAGGCCGCGGGCGCGGACCACCTTCTCGGTGAGGCGGGCGTAGAAGGCGTGCGCGGACTCCGTGCAGGCGGGGGTCAGGCCGCCGATCACCTTGGGGGTGTTGGAGATGCCGTGGGTGCGGTTGCCCGGGTCGTGGCGGCTGGGGGAGTAGGCCAGGTGGAAGTCGCGGCCCGCCCGCAGCCCGGAGCCGGCCTCGAGGATCGGGCGGAGGTAGTCCTCGGTGACGCCCGGGTGGGCGGCGGATTCGAGGATCACGGTGGTGTGGGGGCGCAGCCGGGCGGCGAGCGCGCGGCCGGCCTCGCCGACGGCGGAGAGGTCCAGTGCGCGGTCGGCGCCGAGCTGGGTGGGGGCGCAGATGACGGCCGTGCGGACCCGGCCGAGCTCGGCGGGGTTGGTGGTGATCCGGAAGCCGGCCGCCGACATGCGGCGGATCTCGGCGGCGGTGAGGGTGGAGTCCGTGACCGGACCGCTGTCGTAGCCGACCGTCTCGATTCCGGCGGCGACGGCCGCCTGGGCGAGTGGGAGGCCGAGATGGCCGAGTCCGATGACGGCGAGATCTGCGGGCATGGGGGTGCCGTCCCTTCCCTGACATGAGGGGGCTGCCGCGCAAGTTCTCCGGAGGGCAGGGGAGCTGGCGCAATGTCAGACTAGGCTTATATATGACAGATATGTCGCATTCTGGAGTGAACGCCACCGTTGTGTTGTCCACAGGCGGTGGCTGATGTGGGTGCGGGCGGTCAGAATCGTGGAACGGGGCATGTGAGCGGGATCTCACCCGCACCAACGGGAGGCAGCCGTGAGGACAGCGACACTGGGGCCGGTGCAACGGGCCGAGGCCCTCACCCGGATGGCCGAGCGGGAACTGGACGTGCTGGTGGTGGGCGCGGGCGTGGTGGGCGCCGGTACCGCGCTCGACGCCGTGACCCGCGGTCTGTCGACCGGCCTGGTGGAGGCGCGCGACTGGGCCTCGGGCACCTCCAGCCGCTCCAGCAAGCTGATCCATGGCGGCCTCCGCTACCTGGAGATGCTCGACTTCGCCCTCGTGCGCGAGGCGCTGAAGGAGCGCGGCCTGCTGCTGGAGCGCCTCGCGCCGCACCTGGTGAAGCCGGTGCCCTTCCTGTATCCGCTGCAGCACAAGGGCTGGGAGCGGTTCTACGCCGGCGCGGGCGTCGCGCTGTACGACGCGATGTCGGTCTCCAGCGGCCACGGGCGCGGCCTGCCCGTGCACCGGCACCTGTCGCGGGGGCGGGCGCTGCGGGTGGCACCGGCGCTCCGCAAGGACGCGCTGGTGGGAGCACTGCAGTACTACGACGCCCAGATGGACGACGCGCGCTACGTCGCCACGCTCGTGCGGACGGCCGCCGCGTACGGGGCGCACTGCGCCAATCGGGCGAGGGTCGTCGGCTTCCTGCGCGAGGGTGAACGGGTGGTCGGAGCGCGCGTGCGGGACGTGGAGGGCGGGGTCGAGTACGAGATCCGCGCGAAGCAGGTCGTGAACGCCACGGGGGTGTGGACGGACGACACCCAGGCGCTGATCGGCGAGCGCGGCCAGTTCCACGTGAGGGCCTCGAAGGGCATCCACCTGGTCGTACCGAAGGACCGGATCCATTCGAGCACCGGACTGATCCTGCGGACCGAGAAGTCGGTGCTGTTCGTCATCCCGTGGGGCCGGCACTGGATCGTGGGGACCACGGACACCGACTGGGACCTGGACAAGGCGCACCCGGCGGCGTCGAGCGCGGACATCGACTACCTGCTGGAGCACGTGAACTCGGTGCTGGCGGTGCCGCTCACGCGCGACGACGTCCAGGGCGTGTACGCGGGCCTGCGGCCGCTGCTGGCCGGGGAGTCGGACGCGACGAGCAAGCTGTCGCGCGAGCACACGGTGGCGCATCCGGTGCCGGGGCTGGTGGTGGTCGCCGGGGGCAAGTACACGACGTACCGGGTCATGGCCAAGGACGCGGTCGACGAGGCCGTGCACGGCCTTGACCAGCGGGTGGCGGAATGCGTGACGGAGGACGTGCCTCTGGTGGGGGCGGAGGGATACCGGGCACTGTGGAACGGGCGGGCGCGGATCGCGGCCCGGACGGGGCTTCATGTGGTGCGGGTGGAACACCTGTTGAACCGCTACGGGTCGCTGACGGAGGAACTGCTGGACCTGATGGCCGCCGATCCGGGACTGCGCGAACCGGTGTCCGGGGCGGACGACTACCTGCGGGCGGAGATCGTGTACGCGGCCTCGCACGAGGGAGCCCGGCACCTGGACGACGTACTGACCCGGCGGACACGGATCTCGATCGAGACCTTCGACCGGGGGACGCGGTCGGCGCGGGAGTGCGCGGAGTTGATGGCGCCGGTGCTGGGGTGGGACAAGCAGCAGATCGAGAAGGAAGTGGAGCACTACGAGAAGCGGGTCCAGGCGGAGCGGGAATCGCAGCGCCAGCCGGACGACCAGACGGCGGACGCGGCGCGGCTGGGGGCGCCCGACATCGTTCCGTTGTAACTCCGGGATGCGGAGGGGGGAACCGTAGACCCGGGGCGCCCGTCCGTTGCGGAGTGAGGAAGAATGAGGGTTCTGCCGGGGCGGGTTACAGCGAGCCCCGGCCGCCGGGTCGCTCAGCCGCTGGGGCAGGCGGAGCAGCGGCACGATCGCAGAGGGGACGCATGTCGAAGCCGGAGCACACCGAGTCGCCTGCCGGGTCGCCTGCCGGGTCGCCTGCGGCGAAGCCCAGCAGCGAGAAGTCCGGGGCCGGCGCCGCGGCTTCGCCTGCCGGGTCGCCTGCGGCGAAGCCCGGCGGTGAGAGGGCCGGGGCTGCGCCTGCGGCGAAGCCGGCTGATGCCGGGTCGGCTGACGCCGCGTCCGCGGCTGCGGAGTCCGTGGCTGACGCCGGGGACTCCGGTGCGCCTGCGGGGAAGCCCGTGCTGAGCAAGGACGCGGTGAAGCCCGGCAGTGGGAAGTCCGTGCCCGCCGATGCCGGGTCGGCCGACGCCGACGCCGAGCCCGCGGCCGCGAAGCCCGTGGCCGACGCCGGGGACTCCGGTGCGCCTGCGGGGAAGCCCGCGCCGGGCAAGGACTCGGGGGCGCCCGAGGCGAAGGCCGGCGACGAGAAGTCCGCCCCGGCGAAGCCCGGGTCGGGCAAGGCCGACGGGGCGAAGCCGGCCGCGAAGCCCGCGGGCAGCAATCCCGTCGTCGAGAAGGCCGATGCCATGGCCGCCGCCGTCAAGGCCGCCGCGGCCAAGGCCGCCCAGAGCGGGGAAGAAGGCCGGTTGCTGGCCGGGCGGTACCGGCTGGGGGCCGTGCTCGGCAAGGGCGGGATGGGCACCGTCTGGCGGGCCCAGGACGAGACCCTGGGCCGGACCGTTGCCGTCAAGGAGCTCCGCTTCAGCACCGGGGTCGACGAGGACGAGAAGCGACGCCTCATCACCCGGACCCTCCGCGAAGCCAAGGCCATCGCCCGGATCCGCAGCGGCGGCGCCGTCACCGTCTACGACGTCGTCGACGAGGACGGCCGGCCGTGGATCGTCATGGAGCTCATCGAAGGCCCCTCGCTCGCCGAGTTCATACGCGAGAACGGCCCCCTCACCCCGCACCGCGCCGCCGAGGTCGGCCTCGCGGTGCTCGACGTGCTGCGTGCCGCGCACGGCCAGGGCATCCTGCACCGCGACGTGAAGCCGTCGAACGTGCTCATCGCCGGCAACGGCCGTGTCGTCCTCACCGACTTCGGCATCGCGCAGGTCGAGGGCGACCCCTCCGTCACCTCCACCGGCATGCTCGTCGGCGCCCCCTCCTACATCTCCCCCGAGCGCGCCCGTGGCCAGAAGCCCGGCCCGCCCGCCGACATGTGGTCGCTCGGCGGTCTGCTGTACGCCTCCGTCGAGGGAGTGCCCCCGTACGACAAGGGATCCGCGCTCGCCACCCTTACCGCGGTGATGACCGAGCCGGTGGACCCGCCGAAGAACGCCGGTCCGCTGACCGAGGTCATCTACGGCCTGCTCGCCAAGGACCCGGCGCACCGGCTCGACGACGCCCGCACCCGGGCGATGCTGGGCGCCGTGCTCGCGGCGCCCGAGCCCGAGCCGGCCCCCGTGGCGCCTCCGGCGGCCGAGGAGACCCGGCAGATATCGCTGGCCGACGCCAAGGACGCCGTGGAGAAGGCCGCCGCGGACAAGGCGGAGAAGGCGGCCGAGCGGGCGGCGAAGAAGGAACGCGAGCGGCGCGACCGCGAGCAGCGCGACCGCGCCCGCGCCGCGCTGAAGGCCGCCCGCAAGGCGGCGACGACCGCGGCCGCGACCGCGGCCGTCTCCGCCGCGGAGCCGCCGAAGTCCAAGCCGTCCCCCGTCAAGGCTCCGCTCACGGACGTCATGCAGCGCCGCACCATCGTGCTCGCGGCAGTGGCCGTGGTCGTGGCGCTGGCGGTCGTCGGCTCGCTCATCGCCTACGCCTTCAGCGGCGACGACAACAACAAGAAGGACGAGAGCAAGGGCGGCAGCGGCAAGCCCACTCCGGCGGCCTCGGCGCCGAAGGACCCGGGCGGCAGCGGCGGCAATGGCAGCGGCGGGGCCGGCGAGACCTCCCCCAAGCCCTCGGGGAACACGGGGGACACGGCCGGCAACGGCAGTGCCGGCACGGGGACCGCCACCGGCGGTCAGCCGGGCCAGGGCCAGGGCCAGCAGAGCCAGGGGCAGAGCCAGGGCCAGAGCCAGGGTCAGGGCTCCACGTCGGGCGGGGCCGGCGGCACGCTCCCGGCGGGATACACCATGATCCAGGAGTTCGGATTCCACTTCTCGATCGCGATGCCCGAGGGCTTCAAGCAGATCGCCATAGCCGGCGACAACTCCGGTGGCATCTACGCCCGTGAAAGCGGCGGCTTCCCGCGGATCCAGGTCGACTACACCGGCAGCCCGGGCAACGACGCCCGCCTCGCCTGGATCAAGTCGGTTCCCGGCGTGGCCAGTGACAGCAAGGGATACCGCCAGATCCGGATCGACCTGGTGGACTACCGGGGTTACCCGACCGCCTCGGACTGGGAGTTCGAGCGGGAGCAGAAGGGCATGAAGGTCCGTGTGCTCAACCGCGGCTTCAAGCTGGACGCGACGCACGGCTACGCCATCATGATCAGCTGCGCCGCCGACCAGTGGGACGGCCCCGAGTGCACGCAGATGCGCAACGTCGCCTTCGAGACGTTCCAGCCGCTCGGCTGACCTCGGGACGCGGGCGGCCCCGGCGACGTATCGTGTCGGAGGGGCCATGGGGAGCCCGCCGCACTCGGGGGAGGCGAAGTGGAGGAGTACGCGGGCCGGATCCTGGCCGGCCGCTACCGCCTGCCCCTGCCGCCGTCCGACGAGTACGAACTGATAGAGACCCGCGCCTTTGACACCCGCAGCGGGCAGGAAGTCCTGGTACGGCAGGTGCCGTTGCCGGAGGTCGTGGACGCCGAGCTGCTGGACGGGCCGCGGGCCGTCCCGGCGGCACGCCGCTCGCCCGCCGATCTGCCGGCCGTCCGCCGTGCCATCGAGGCGGCGCAGGCCGCGGCCTCGATCCCCGACCATCCCCGGCTGGACCAGGTCTTCGACGTGTTCGCCGAGGGCGAGTCGCTGTGGATAGTGAGCGAACTGGTTCCGGCCCGGCCGCTGGCCGCGCTGATCGCCGATGAACCGCTGAGCCCCTACCGGGCCGCCGAGGTGGCCTCGGACGTACTGACCGCGCTGAGGGTGCTGCACGCGCACGGCTGGACGCACCGGAACATCACCGTGCGGACGGTGCTGGTGTGCGAGGACGGGCGCGTCGTGCTGACGGGACTCGCGGCCGGCGCGGCGGAGGAGGCCCTGTGCGGGTACGACCCCGTCCCGAGCGCCGAGGACACCGGCGACGGAACCGCGGGGTGGGGTACAGCCACAGCCACCGCCCCGGTGCCGAATCCGGCCCCGGCCCCGGCCCCGGATCCGGCTGCCGCCGGCCCGGCGGACGTCGCGTACGCACCGCTCGTGGCCCCCGGGTACGACACCGGGCCGCGGTACACCGACCACATCACCCCCGGCCGTCCGCAGGAGCGCCCCGACCCGCAGGCCGCCGCGCGGGCCGGGGCCATCGCCGCCTACCGGGCCGGGGCGCGGGCGGCCGCCGCCCGGGTGATCGAGGAGCGCAGGGCCGGGGCTGCGGCGGCCGGGACCGAGGCCGGCGCGCCGCCGGAGCGCCGCCCCGAGGGGTCGACCCTCCCGCAGGGGTACTCGTACCCGTACGGCGGCCCGGAGACCGGCGCCGCCGCCCCCTGGCACGGCGCCACCCCCCGCCGGGCGGAGCTTCCCGCAGCCGCCCCGGAGCCGGAGCAGGAGCAGGCGCAGGAGCCGGAATCCGTACCCGACCCCGAGCGCGACCCCGACCCCGAGCCCCGTTCCGCTCAGGCGCCCCAGGCACCGCCCGAGCGGTCCGCCCTGCCCGCCCAGCTCGCCCTGCCCCAGGGCTACCGGCAGGCCGATGCACCCGCCCCGGCCGCCCCCGACCGGCCACAGCCCACCGGCACCGGCACCGGCTGGTCCGGGCCGCGGACCGGCCTGGACGCCGAGCGGGCGCGGCAGACCCGGATGGCCGTCGTCGGGGCCGTCACCGAGCGGTGGGCCCCCGAGCAGGCCGGCCCCGTGCACGGCCACTGGCAGCTCGCGGCCCCCGTCGGGCCCGCCACCGACCTCTGGGCGCTCGGCGCGCTGCTCTACCGCGCGGTGCAGGGGCACGCCCCGTACCCGGAGGACAGCGTCGCCGAGCTGGTCGAGATGGTCTGCGCGGAGTCGCCCGCCTTCGCGGAGGAGTGCGGCGCGCTGCGCCCGGTCGTGGAGTCGCTGCTGCGCCAGGACCCCACCGAGCGGCCCGACTTCGAGGAGCTCCGCGGCTGGCTGCGCTCGCTCGTGCGGTCCGCCCCCGAGCCGGACAGCGGGTTCGGGGCGCTCCCGATGCCGGAGCCGGATCCGGCGCGGCTGCCCGTCGTACGCCGCCGCGGCGAGGTCCACGGCCGCCACCGCAACCCGGCGGGCCCCCGCAAGCCGCGCGCCCTCGGCCGGAGCCTGCTCGTCGGGATCCTGGCCCTCCTCGCCGGCGCGGTGGCGTACGCGATGCTGTTCCTGCCCCGGGCCGCCGACCAGGAGCCCGCGGGCGATGCCCGGGGCAGCACCGCGCAGGCGCCGGCGAAGCCGAGCCCGTCCCGGGTGCCTTCGGGCACGCCCGAGTCCAAGCCCGCCCCGCAGACGACGGCGCCCGCGGAGTCACCGGCCGCCCCGGCGCCCGCGCCGGCCGGGTACACCACCCAGCAGGACCCGGAGCACTTCGAGATCGCCGTGCCCGACGGCTGGGAGCGCCGCGGAATCAACGAGTCCGGTCAGGTCCGCTACACCGACGGGCAGTTCGTGCTGACCGTCGTCCCCGGCCGCGACAAGGTCCAGGGCAATCCGGATCCGGCGGCGTACCAGAAGGACAAAGAGCCGGAGCTGACCCCGTACCGGACGTCCACCTGGTCCACGGTCGGCGATGTGAAGACCACCAAGGTGGGCCAGCAACTGCGGGCCACGGGCCGGTACACGTGGATCGACGGGACCGGCCGCAACGTCTTCGCCCGCAACTTCGTCGTGGCACTGGGCGGCAGTTACCACGTCGTCCTGGTGACCGGTCCGGAGGACGAGCAGTCCAAGGTCACCGAGGTCTTCGAGAAGGCCACGGCGAGTTACAAGGCGGGCGGTTGAACGGATACTGACGACTGATCAGTACGGCGATTGCGTCACAGTGCCGTCTTTCGGCGCCCGGGCGGTTCCGGCAGCCCCTCCGGGCTCCGTAATCTGGCCTGAAGTGCAGAGAGCGGCGGGATTTCGTGGAACAGCAGACAGGTGGGGGCGCCGTGTTGGCGGGCCGGTACCGGCTCGTCGAGCCGATCGGCCGGGGCGGCATGGGCAAGGTGTGGCGCGCGCATGACGTGCTGCTCCACAGGACCGTCGCCGTCAAGGAACTGACGGCGGGTCTGTACGTCGCCCAGGCCGACCGGGACGTCATGCACGCCCGGACCCAGAAGGAGGCCCGGGCCGCGGCCCGGATCCAGCATCCGGCGGTCGTCACGGTCCACGACGTCCTGGAGCACGACGACCGGCCGTGGATCGTCATGGAGTACATCGACGGGCCCTCCCTCGCGGACGCGGCCAAGGCGGCCGGGCGGATCGAGCCCCGCGAGGCGGCCCGGATCGGCCTGCACGTGCTGGGCGCCCTGCGCGCCGCGCACGCGGTCGGCGTGCTGCACCGCGACGTGAAGCCCGGCAACGTACTGCTGGCCAAGGACGGCCGGGTGCTGCTCACGGACTTCGGGATCGCCGCGATCGAGGGCGACTCGTCCATCACGCGCACCGGCGAGATCGTCGGCTCCATCGATTACCTCGCGCCCGAGCGGGTCACCGGTGGCGTCCCCGACCCGTCCTCCGACCTGTGGTCGCTGGGCGCCACCCTCTACACGGCGGTTGAGGCCCGTTCGCCGTTCCGCCGTACGTCGCCCATCTCCAGCCTCCAGGCCGTGGTCAACGACGAGCCGCCGGCGCCGCGCCAGGCCGGGGCGCTGGGTCCGGTCATCACGTCCCTGCTGCGCAAGGACCCGACGCAGCGCCCCTCGGCCGAGGAGGCCGAGCGGATGCTGCTGGAGGCGATGGAGGGCCGCGAGCCGAAGGCCGCGCAGGCGTACGTGCCCACGCGCGCGGTGACCCCGGAGGAACTGGCCCCGGCGCAGGAACGGTTCGAAGTGCCGGTCGTGCCGGTCGTGCCGGCGGAGCCCGCGGCGACGGCCGCACCGACGGCCTCGGCGACGGAGCCCCTGCCGCCCGCGGCGACCACCACGGCCATCCCCGACCCGGCCCGGGGCTGGCGGGGGCGGGCCGTGGTCGTGGCCCTGGTGGCGGCGCTGCTCGGCGGCGGCGGTGTGTTCGGCGTCCTCAAGTACACCGGGGACACGGGGAAGGACGAGGCCCCGGACAAGGTGGCCACCTCGGCGGGCCCCCCGGCGGGCTGGACCAAGGTGACCGATCCGACGGGCTTCAGCCTCTTCGTCCCGGAGGGCTGGAGGCGTCAGATGGACGGCGACCAGATCGACTACACCCCGGACAACGGGAAGCACTTCATCCGGATCGCCGCCGACCCGAGCCCGGACTACCCGAATCCGTACGCCCACCTGCTCGACCTGGAGCAGCAGGTGCAGAAGCGGTTGGACTACAAGAAGGAGCGGCTGAACCAGAACACCTTCCGGGACAGCACCCGGGCCGCGCTCTGGGACTTCAGCTGGACCGAGAAGGGCACGCACGCCGGACCGCGCCGGGCCATCGAGCAGATGTACATCGCCCCGGACGACACCGAGTACGCGATCTACATGTCGGGTCCCACCGTCGACTGGAACACGACCCGCCAGCAGTTCGACATCGTGCTCAGTGGCTGGGAGCCGCCCGCCGCGCGCTGATCGGCCCCGATTCCGGGATCCTGCCAGCAATCGCTGGCGGAAATGACAAAATCCGGTTACCGGCGGGTACCCAAAGGCTGTCCGGCGCAATACGCTCACCGGCATGACGGACTCGCAGGCCCCCGCCGCCCCCCTCCGGACCGCACCGGAGCCCACCAACCCGGTCGCCCCGGCCCCGGCCGGTGCCCGCACCGCCGCCGACGTGGTGACCCCCGACCTGGTCGCCCGGCTGACCCGCGGAGTGATCGGATCCGGCCGCACCGCCAACCACACCCCCTTCACCGGGGACCGGCTGGCAGAGCTCCCGGAGGCCACCCCCGAGGACGTGGCCGAGGCCTTCGACCGGGCCCGCGCCGCCCAGCCCGCCTGGGCGGCCGTCCCCGTCGCCAAGCGGGCGGCGGTCCTGCTGCGCTTCCACGACCTGGTCCTCGACCGGCAGGCCGAGGTCCTCGACCTGATCCAGCTGGAGACCGGCAAGGCGCGCCTGCACGCGCACGAGGAGGTCCAGGCGGTCGCCGTCTCGGCCCGCCACTACGGACGCAAGGCCCCCGGATACCTGCGCCCCAAGAGCCACACCGGCGCCATGCCCACCCTCACCAAGGTCACCGAACTGCGCCAGCCGCGCGGGGTCGTCGGCCAGATCGCCCCCTGGAACTACCCCCTCGAACTCTCCGTCGGCGACGCCCTGCCCGCCTTCGTCGCGGGCAACGCGCTCGTCATGAAGCCCGACACCGAGACCGCACTGACCGCCCTGTGGGCGCGCGACCTGCTGATCGAGGCCGGCCTGCCCGCGGAGGTCTTCCAGATCGTCCTCGGCGAGGGCCCCGTCGTCGGTCCCGAGGTGGTCCGGCACGCCGACTACGTCTCCTTCACCGGCTCCACCCGCACCGGCCGCGAGGTCGCCCGGGGCGCCGCCGACCGCCTCGTCGGGGTCTCCCTCGAACTCGGCGGCAAGAACGCCATGCTCGTGCTGCACGACGCCGACATCGAGAAGGCCGCCGCGGGCGCCGTCCGCGCCTGCTTCTCCTCCGCCGGACAGCTGTGCATCTCCATCGAGCGGCTCTACGTCCACGCCTCCGTCGCCGACGCCTTCGTCGAGCGGTTCGCCGCCCGTACGAAGGCCATGCGGCTCGGCGCCTCCCTCTCCTACGGCGCCGACATGGGCTCGCTGGTCGGCGAGCGCCAGCTGGAGACCGTACAGCGGCACGTGGACGAAGCCGTGGCCAAGGGCGCCACCCTCGTCGCCGGCGGCACCGCCCGCCCCGACATCGGCCCGCTCTTCTACGAACCCACCATCCTCGACGACGTCGAGGCCCCCATGGCGGTGTGCGGCGAGGAGACCTTCGGCCCCGTCGTCTCGATCTACCGCTTCACCGACGAGGACGAGGCGATCGCCGAGGCCAACGCCACCGCGTACGGCCTGAACTCCAGCGTCTGGACCAAGGACGCCCGCCGCGGCCACGCCGTCGCCTCCCGCCTGCGCACCGGCACCGTCAACATCAACGAGGGCTACGCCCCCGCCTACGGCAGCGCCCAGGCCCCCATGGGCGGCATGAAGGACTCCGGCCTCGGCCGCCGCCACGGCTCCGAGGGCATCCTCAAGTACACCGAGGCCCAGACCGTCGCCCACCAGCGGCTGCTCCCGATGGCGCCCTCGCTGGGCATGGACGACGAGAAGTACGCGGCGTTCATGACCCGCAGCCTCAAGGTCATGAAGGCCCTCCGACTCCGCTAAGGGGCAGCACCGTGTCTGATTCCGAGTCCGCAGCCGACTGCTACGACTACGACGTCATCGTCATCGGATCGGGCTTCGGCGGATCCGTTTCCGCGCTGCGCCTGACCGAGAAGGGCTACCGGGTCGGCGTCCTGGAGGCCGGACGCCGCTTCACCCGCGAGAGCCTGCCGAAGAACAGCTGGGACCTGCGCAACTACCTGTGGGCCCCGGCCCTCGGGCTGTACGGGATCCAGCGGATCCACCTGCTCGGCAACGTGATGGTGCTCGCCGGCGCCGGTGTCGGCGGCGGCTCGCTCAACTACGCCAACACGCTGTACGTGCCGCCCACCGCCTTCTTCGAGGACCGGCAGTGGGCCTCCATCACCGACTGGCGGGGCGAGCTCACCCCCTACTACGAGCAGGCCAAGCGGATGCTCGGGGTGCGCCTCAACCCGACCATGACCCCCTCCGACGTCCACCTCAGGGCGGCCGCCGAGAAGATGGGCGTCGGCGACACCTTCCACATGGCCCCGGTCGGCGTCTTCTTCGGGGACGGCGACGACGCCGACGGGCGACCGAAGGTCCGGCCCGGGGACGAGGTCCCCGACCCGTACTTCGGCGGCGCCGGCCCCGCCCGCAAGGCCTGCACGGAATGCGGCGAGTGCATGACCGGCTGCCGGCACGGCGCGAAGAACACCCTGAACGAGAACTACCTGCACCTCGCCGAACGCGCCGGCGCCGTCATCCACCCGATGACCACCGTCACCGCGCTCTCCGACCACCCCGAGGGCGGCTACCGCGTCCGCACCGTCCCCACCGACGGCCGCCGCCGGGGCCGGGCGAAGGTGCTGCGCGCGCGGTACGTCGTCGTCGCCGCGGGGACGTACGGCACGCAGACCCTGCTGCACACGATGAAGGACCGCGGCGAGCTCCCCCGCATCTCGCAGCGGCTCGGGG
Source organism: Streptomyces sp. NC-S4 (assembly GCF_054353315.1). Classification (NCBI taxonomy): domain Bacteria; kingdom Bacillati; phylum Actinomycetota; class Actinomycetes; order Kitasatosporales; family Streptomycetaceae; genus Streptomyces; species Streptomyces sp. NC-S4. The sequence goes on from NZ_CM135937.1 coordinate 5,215,809, forward strand.
AGCTGACCCGGACCAACTCCGAGGGCCTGGTCGGCGCGCAGACCGACGACCGCCGCTACCGCAAGCGGCACGGCGGCGACCGCCGGGCCGACTTCACCCGGGGCGTGGCGATCACCTCCTCGGTGCACCCCAACGCCGACACCCACATCGAGCCCGTCCGCTACGGCCGGGGCTCCAACGCGATGGGTTTCATGACCGTCCTCCAGGTCCCCCACAGCAGGCACCGGGTCCGTGCCTGGTTCGGCCGGACCGTGCGGCACCCGGTGCAGCTGGCGCGTTCGCTGTCCAACCGGCGCTGGTCGGAGCGGACCATCATCGGCCTGGTCATGCAATCGCTGGACAACTCGCTGACCACGTACCGCAAGCCCGGCGGGATCGGCAAGGGCCTGCTCACGGCCCGTCAGGGCCACGGCGCCCCGAACCCGGTCCAGATCGCGGAGGCCACGCAGGCGGCCACCCTGCTGGCCGAGGAGATCAACGGCTTCCCCGGCAGCAACATCGGTGAGCTGATGGGGACCCCGCTGACCGCGCACTTCCTGGGCGGCTGCCCGATCGGAGCCTCGCCCGAGGAGGGAGTGGTGGACCCGTACCACCGGCTGTACGGGCACCCGGGCATCTCGGTGGTGGACGGTTCGGCCGTCTCCGCGAACCTCGGGGTGAACCCGTCGCTGACGATCACCGCGCAGGCGGAACGGGCGATGTCGTACTGGCCGAACAACGGGGAGCGGGACCCGCGGCCCGAGCAGGGGGCCGCGTACGTGCGCCTGGACGCGGTGGAGCCGGTGCGTCCGGCGGTACCGAAGGAGGCCTTCGGCGCGCTGCGGCTGCCGTTCATGGCGGTCCCGGAGGTTCCGCCGCGCCGGCCGTGAGGAATCCGGAACCGCTGGTGTGACAGCGGTGGGTACCGCGCTCCCCCTCCGAGCGCGGTACCCACCGCGGTACATACGTGACAGATGTTCAGCCTTGATGGTTGTACCGGAATCAGCCGTGCCGGTCTGTGGTGTCGATCACACGGTGAAGGGTGCAACTGCGACTGATGTTCGGCAGTCAACGGCTGCATGAGAAAGCGCATCTCGTTGCTGGCCGCCGGCGCCCTCGTGGCGCTGGGGACGGCCACCGCTCCCGCACACGCCGCGGACCCCGTCTTCACCCTGACCGGACCGGCCGGGATCGGTCTGCGCCCGCACCCCGGGCAGAGCGGTGAGCCGCAGAAGACCTCGGTGCAGTTCCGGATCGTCAACGATTCGACCAGGACGTTCGACCGCCAGAGCACTTTCACGATCGACCTGAGCGGCCTCAAGGGCGTCGCCGACGTGACGCTCGCGAAGGAGCAGGGTGCGGACTGCAAGCTCACGGCCGCGGCCGTGACCTGCAAGAGCTGGGCGCTGTGGACGGGCGACAGCGCCCTCGTCGGCCTGGACCTGAGCGCGGCCAAGGACAGCAGGGCCGGTGCGACCGCCGACCTGACGGTCACCGGCGCGGCGGAGGGCGCCACCTTCAGGTCCGCCACCACCAAGGTGCGCGTCGGCGGCCCCGACCTGGTGCTGGAGCGGGCCCGGCTGAAGGCGGAGCTGAAGCCGGGCGACAAGCAGAACCTGTCGATCGTCTTCGCCAACGAGGGCACCGACCCCGTCAACGGGGTGGTGCTCGAAATGCGCACCTCGCACGGCATCGACCTGGTCGAGCAGTACGACAACTGCTCGTACTCCGACGACAGCAGCTCCGGCCTGCCGCGGAACACGGGCTGGACCACGGTGCAGTGCCTGCTGGAAGGCGAGTACGAGCCGGACGCGGTCTACGGCGTCGACGGCCCGCTGACCCTCAAGGCCGCCCCGCACGCCTTCATCGACGGCCTGACCTACGCGGTGTACGCGGCCGGGGACCAGCCGAAGGCGGACCAGTCGAAGGCGGCGAAGAACCGCGCGCCCGCGGCCGCCCGCAACAAGCTGGCCGCGGCGAAGCAGGCCCCCAAGGCCGCGGCCCGCTCCGTCCGGCCCGCGGCGGACCTCGACCCCTGGAACAACATCCACGAGTTCGACTTCGCGACGCGCAACACCGCCGACCTTGTGGCCACGGGCGTGTCCCTCAAGGGCAAGGCCGGCGAGACGGTCAACGCCGACTTCGGCTTCCGCAACGACGGCCCCGCATGGGTCGCCCACCTGCGCTCCCGCAACTCCGTGGCCCGTACCGACATCGTGATCCCGGCGGGCGCGAAGGTCACGAAGGTCCCGGCCGGCTGCACCGGGGTCAACGCCGACGGCACCGACCGCGAGCAGACCCTGGGCGCGCCGCGCTACTTCTGCTCCACCGGCCATGTCGTGGGGGAGAAGGAGACCTTCGTCTACCCGTTCCAGCTGAAGATCGAGACGGTCGTGGCCGACGCCAAGGGCGCGATCACGGTCGGCCAGTGGACGCCGGAGGGCACCACGGGCCAGCGCTGGGACCCCAACCACGCCAACGACAAGGCGGCCTTCGTGATCAACGCGAAGGGTGCCGGACCGGCCCCGACCACCACCACCTCGGCCACGCCGTCCCCGACCGGTTCCGCGACGGCCACCGCGACCGCGACCGCGGCGCCGAGCGCCTCGGCCACCGGTACGGGCGTCACGGCCAACGGCGGCCTCGCCTCCACCGGCAGCTCCGCCCGGGTGATCGCGCTCGGCGGCGCCGTGCTCCTGGTCGTCGGCGGCGGGCTGTTCCTGGCGTTCCGCCGCAAGGCGGGCGCACACGCGTAACGCGCGACGACGCAGAACGGCCGGCCCGGGGCGTCCCCCGGGCCGGCCGTCCTCTGCGGGGTGACCGGGCTGCTGTCCCCTGCCGTCCGGTCACGCGAAGGAGCGAGGTCCCACGACGCACGCTCCACGGGGCGTGCGTCTCATCGCTCCAGCGGATCCACGCGTGGTGTTGCGGGTCCGCGGCTGGCTGACGCGGACACCGTGCCCAACGAAGGGCCCCCGGGCCGGTCACGGCCCGGACGGGTGACGAACGGCCGTCACACGCGGCCCCGGCACAGCTCCAGCAGGGTCATGGCCAGGGCGGTGCCGGGCTTTCCGAGCGCATCGCTCCAGTGGGACAGCACCTCCATCTCGCGCGACAGGTGCACCCGGCGCCCGCCGGACGCGATCCGCGCGTCCTGGATGACCGTCGAGACGGCCATCCGTTCCTGGATCAGGCCGATGATCCGGTCGTCGAGGGCGTCGATGCGCGCACGGGAGTCGGCGATCAGCTGCTCGGGGGTGGTGGTGATCGTGGTCATGGCGTTCTCTCCTGTGGGTCGTGTCGTGCCGACGGGAGCGGAAACGCCGAAGCGCCCCGGTCCTGTCGGACCGGGGCGCTTCCGGGAAGTCAGTGGCTCAGGCGAGCATCACGAGGACCCATGGCGACCGGACCGACCGGTGCCATAGGTAAAGACGAAGCTCAGCTGCTTGCGCATGGAACGGATTATTACCTTCCTCCCGCCTCCTGGCCAAGCCGATTCGGATGGTGAGACGAAGAGGGCCCGGCGGCCCCCGTTAGAATCGACAAAACAGCCACCTCTTCCGCCGGAAGGCCGCCCCGTGCCAGAAGCACCCTCCGCCGCCCACGACAGCGCCCCGGACACGGTTCTCGTCGTCGACTTCGGCGCCCAGTACGCCCAGCTCATCGCCCGCCGCGTCCGCGAAGCGCGGGTCTACAGCGAGATCGTGCCGAGCTCGATGCCGGTCGACGAGATGCTGGCCAAGAACCCCAAGGCGATCATCCTCTCCGGCGGTCCGTCCTCCGTGTACGAGGAGGGCGCCCCGCAGCTCGACCGTGCGATCTTCGAGGCCGGCGTCCCCGTCTTCGGCATGTGCTACGGCTTCCAGCTGATGGCGGTCACCCTCGGCGGCACCGTCGACAACACCGGCGCCCGCGAGTACGGCCGCACCCCGCTGGCAGTCTCCAAGCCCGGCTCCACCCTCTTCGAGGGCACCCCCGAGAACCAGTCGGTGTGGATGTCCCACGGCGACGCCTGCTCCGCCGCCCCCGAGGGCTTCACCGTCACCGCGTCGACGAACGTCGTCCCGGTCGCGGCCTTCGAGAACGACGAGAAGAAGCTGTACGGCGTGCAGTACCACCCCGAGGTGATGCACTCCACGCACGGCCAGCAGATCCTGGAGCACTTCCTCTACCGCGGCGCCGGCCTCGCCCCCACCTGGACCACCGGCAACATCGTCGAGGAGCAGGTCGCGGCCATCCGCGAGCAGGTCGGCGACAAGCGCGCCATCTGCGGCCTCTCCGGCGGCGTGGACTCCGCCGTCGCCGCGGCCCTCGTGCAGAAGGCCATCGGCTCCCAGCTGACCTGCGTCTACGTCGACCACGGCCTGATGCGCAAGGGCGAGACCGAGCAGGTCGAGAAGGACTTCGTCGCCGCCACCGGCGTGCAGCTGAAGGTCGTCGACGCGCAGGAGCGCTTCCTGAACGCGCTGGCCGGCGTCTCCGACCCGGAGACCAAGCGCAAGATCATCGGTCGCGAGTTCATCCGCGTCTTCGAGCAGGCCCAGCTGGAGATCCTCCAGGAGGACGGCCCCGCGGTCGCCTTCCTCGTGCAGGGCACCCTGTACCCGGACGTCGTCGAGTCCGGCGGCGGCACCGGCACCGCCAACATCAAGTCCCACCACAACGTGGGCGGCCTCCCCGACGACATCGAGTTCGAGCTCGTCGAGCCGCTGCGCCAGCTGTTCAAGGACGAGGTCCGGATGGTCGGCCAGGAGCTCGGCCTGCCCGACGAGATCGTCCAGCGCCAGCCCTTCCCCGGCCCGGGCCTGGGCATCCGCATCGTCGGCGAGGTCACCAAGGAGCGCCTGGACCTGCTGCGCGAGGCCGACGCCATCGCCCGCCACGAGCTGACCGCGGCCGGCCTGGACCGCGAGATCTGGCAGTGCCCGGTCGTCCTGCTCGCGGACGTCCGCAGCGTCGGCGTCCAGGGCGACGGCCGCACCTACGGCCACCCGATCGTGCTGCGCCCCGTCTCCTCCGAGGACGCGATGACCGCGGACTGGACGCGCATGCCGTACGAGGTGCTCGCCCGGATCTCGACCCGCATCACCAACGAGGTGCCGGAGGTGAACCGGGTGGTCCTCGACTGCACGAGCAAGCCCCCGGGCACCATCGAGTGGGAGTAGTCCCACCCGGTTCCACCGGAACGCCGTGAAGCCGCCGCCCCGCACCCGCGGGCGGCGGCTTCGCCGTTCCTCTGGCCACTTGGCGGGGCCCCGGGTACCTTGCGCGGCGAACCGAGCCGTCCGAAGGAGCCCCCATGCCGGACCAGCCCGTACCCGTGCCCGTGGAACGGCTGGGCTTCGAGATGCCGCCCGTGCACGACACCGTCGACGCGGCGCGCGCCCACCGCAAGGAGCGGCTCGCCGAGGCGCTGCGGCTGCTGGCCCGCCTCGGCCACGAGGACGGGGTGGCGGGGCAGATCACCGCGCGGGACCCGGAGTTCGAGGACTGCTACTGGGTGAACCCCTTCGGCCGGGCCTTCGCCGAGCTCACCGCCGACGACCTGCTGCTGGTCGACGGCGACGGCCGGGTGGTCCGCGGCGGGCGCCGGGTCAACCAGCTGGCCTTCGCCGTGCACGCGGCGGTCCACCGCCGCCGCCCCGAGGTGGTCGCCGTCGTCCGCGCGCAGGGCCCGTACGGCCGGGCCCTCGCGGCCCTGGGCGAGCTGCTGGCCCCGATCACCGAGGAGGCCTGTGCCTTCTACGAGGACCACGCGCTCCTCGACGAGTACTCCGGGGCGGACGAGCCGGAGCGGACCGCGCTCGCGCTCGGCCCGTACAAGGCGCTGGTGCTGCGCAACCGCGGGCTGCTGACCGTGGGGGACTCGGTCGACGCCGCGGTCTGGTGGTTCATCGAGGCGGAACGGGCCGCGCAGGTGCAGCTGATCGCCCGGGCCGCCGGCAAGCCGGTGCCCATCGACCACCGCGCCGCGGCCCTGACCCGCGAGCGGTTCGGGTCCGATCTGGCCGCCTGGGTGAGCTACCAGCCCCTCAGGGAGCTCGTGGCGTCAACATCATGAACCGTTAATCACCTGCTCTGACATCGTGCGCAATCCGGAGCACTGCCGCAGTGGTGCACAATTCGCTGGCATTGCACCGAAGTTCAGAGAGGCGGCACGTACGTGGCTGTCCAAGAGATGTCCCGAGGTACCCACACCACCGCCTGCGCCTGCGACGAGTGCGCCCGCGAGGGCCACCGCCGCGCGGTCACGGCGTTCCTGGAGAAGCGCGACGAGTTCGCCTCCGGGCAGGGCGTGCCGGCCGCCGTGGCCCACTCGCTCGGCGCCTCCCGCCAGTGGGTTTCCGACGAGCTGACCCTGTCGGCCCGCACCGTCGCCGACCGGGGCCGGGAGGCCGGGAACACCTGGCTGTACCTGTTCTCGCGGCGGGCCGTCCTCGCCATCTGGATCGCCGCCGGGGTGCTGCTGCTGGTGCAGGTCGCCGCCGCGCTCGGCACCGGCTGGTCCACGGCGCGCACCGCCGGGCTGCTGGCGGCCCTGGTGCTGGCCGGACTGCTCACGGTCGCGGCCCGCGCCCAGTCCGTGCGCGGCGGGCTGCTCGCCCCGCTGGTCGGCGAGGACAACCGGCTGTCCACCTCGAAGGCGGTGCCCAGCGCCTGGGTGGTGCTGACGGCCTTCGCCACGCTGCTGCCCGCGCTGCGGCTGGCCGCCTCGCCGCCCGGCCCCGAGCGGCAGGCGCTGTACGCGGGCCTCGCGCTGGACCGGGCGCTGCCACTGCTCACGGTGGTCGCGCTGACCTCGGCCGTCGCGGTGCTGGTGCGCCGGGTGGTCTCCGTACGGATCATGGGCCAGCGGCTGCAGAAGCTGCCGGCCGACCGGCCGCGCGGGGCGGACCTCCTGACGGACGACGCGGGCCGCGGGAGCTTCCCGGACGCGCAGTACGTGCTCGTCTCGACGGTGGTGCTCGGCTACGCGGCGGCCTCGCTGGCGCGCTTCCCCGCCCGGCTGCCGCAGCTGCCCTGGGCGCTGGCCCTGCTGGTGGCGCTGTCGGCCGCCGTGTACCTGGCGGCGAAGTACGCGGAGGGCAGCCGCCCGCTGGTGCTGTCGGTGGTGCGCAGACGGGAGCCCGGGGATCTGGACGCGGCCGTCCGCCCGGGGGACGACATCGAGATCCGGGGCGTGGGATTCGTGCCGCCCGGCGCGCAGACGCCGGAGATGCTGGCCCGTCTGGTGGTACGGGTCGGGGCGGTGCACGTGCACGTGCCGCTGGTCCCGGTGGCGGGCGGATTCACCAATCCCTCGGACGCCGTTCTGACCGTGCCGGTCCCGGCGGAGGTGGAGCCGGGGCGCGTCGAGATCCAGGTGGTCACGGCCGCAGGGGTGGAATCCAACCGCTGCACCATCGATGTTGCCGAGTGATCGGGGTACACATGTCGCGTGAACCGAACCGATGTTCTTGAAACCGACGCCCCTCGCGAGGTCGTGGGCCTGCGCGAGCTGGCCTCCCGGCACGCGCTGCTGCCCCTGCGGCTCTTCCTCGGCGTGACCTTCGTGTACGCCGGTCTCGACAAACTGACCGACCCGGCGTTCCTCTCCGCCTCCGGTGACGGCTCCATCGGCGACCTGATGCGCGGGGTGCGCGACACCTCCGCGATCCCCGCCCTCGTGGACCTGTCGCTGAACTCGCCCGTCGGCTTCGCCGTCGCCCTGGCCATCGCCGAGATCCTGGTCGGCCTCGGGGCCCTGGCCGGCCTGCTGACCCGTGTCGCGGCCGTCGGCGGGGCGCTGATCGCGCTCAGCCTGTGGCTCACGGTGTCGTGGGCGGTGACCCCGTACTACTACGGCAACGACCTGATCTACATGATGGCGTGGACCCCGCTGATCCTGGCCGGGGCGCCCTACCTGTCGCTGGACTCGCTGATCCGGTCGCGCTTGTCCCGGCGCACGGCGTAGGTCACCAGCCCGACCAGCGCGGCGAGGGTGAGCCCGCCCATGGCGATCGGGACGACCGCGAACCAGGGCAGGTCCGCCTCGCCGGTGCTGTCGAGCAGGTAGAGCACGCCCGCCACCAGCAGGGCCAGCCCCGCGATCAGCCGTCCCGGCTGGAACTCATGACGCCGCACGGGCCACCTCCACCTGTCCGAAGTCCGCACCGAGGTGCAGTTCGATCGTCCCGCCCGCCTCGGTGCCGGGAGCCGGCGCGAGGGTTTCCGTACGGTTCTGCGCCCCGGCCCGCTCGATCCGGTCCGCGCGGTCCCCGGGCATCTGCACGTCGCCCACCCGGTGGATGGTGACGTCGGCCAGCGCGGTGACCTCCCGCGGCAGGACCACCTTGAGCCGGCCCGCCCCGATGGACGCCTCGACGGCCACGGTGGTGCCCTTCGGCACGTCCAGGCGGCTCAGGTCCAGCGTGGCGAGCCCGGTCCCGGCCTCGTACACGGGCTTCACGTCGGCCACCGCGGCCGGACGCCACTCGACCTCCCGCCAGTCCGTGCCGATCTCCCGTGGCAGGACGGCGGCGCCCGCGAGCAGGCCCGCGGTGAACACGGCCAGCACCACGGTGCCGAAGCCGGTGCGGCCCAGCAGGGAGCTGACCGCGAGGCCCAGACCGAAGACGACCAGCGCGGCGGCGAGTCCGGTCTGCAGGGCCTGGCCGAGCGGGTTGCCCTCCCAGGTGGCGGCGGTCCCCGCGATCCCGGCGAGCAGCGCCAGCACGAAGACCCGGCCGCCGATGCCGCCGCGCGGGCGGGCCGGGGCGGCGGGCGCCTTCGGGAACGAGCGCGGCGAGCGGCCGGCCGCCACCGGGTCCACGGTGTCGTCGGGCCCCCACAGGTATCCCGTCCCGCCGACCGGGCCGGTCGTACCGTCCTTCACCAGCGGGTCCCGCCACCAGGACGGGCCGCCCGGGGTGGGCGGCGCCTGCGTCTCCGGCGGGGCGGGCGAGTGCGCGGCGCGCGGTGTGCCGCCGGCCGGGTCGGGCGCCTGCGCCTCGGGCCGGCCGGTGTGCCGCTTGCGCTGCGACCAGTACGAGGCCCCGCCCAGCGCCAGGACCACCAGCACCGAGAAGACCGCCAGCCCGCCGTTGTCCAGCATCGACAGGAACAGCGCGCAGCCCACCAGCGCGGCGAACACCGCCGCCAGCGTGGCCCCCTCGACCCGGCCGGTCAGCAGCTTCTTCGCCTCGCTGTCGTCCTCGCCCTCCAGCGGGAGCAGCAGCCACGCGAAGCCGTAGAAGATCAGACCGACGCCGCCGGTGACCGCGAGGACGCCGAGGACGATGCGGAAGACCACCGGGTCCAGGTCGAAGTACCGGCCGAGGCCGCCGCACACGCCCGCGAGGACCTTGTCGCGCTTGCTGCGGCGCAGGAGCGGCCTGCCGTCGGCGGCCCGCGGGGCCCCGGGCCCGGCCGGCGGGGCGTCGTGTACTTCGGTCATGGGTCCATGGTGACGGGCCGCGGAAGCGCTCGGCATCGGGCCCTACCCTGGTGCAACCCTGATATCCCCCCGGTACAAGTGGGGGAACGCCCTGATGACCGGCCCCCGCCGGGCGTGTGACCCTTGGTGACATGCCCGTAGCCGCCACTCCCCGATCCCCGCACGCGCCGGACGCCGACGAGGTGCCGCAGCGCAAGCTCTACCGCAGCGCCGACGGCCGGATGCTCGGCGGTGTCGCGCGCGGTCTGGCCGGGCACCTCGGGCTTCCGGTGGGCTGGGTCCGCCTGGCGTTCCTGCTGCTGTTCATGTGGGGCGACGGGCTGGGCGTGCTGCTGTACGCCGCGTTCTGGGTCTTCGTACCGCTCGGCGTCGGCGGCCGGACCGGACACCGCTCCTTCTTCGAGACCCTCCCCGACGGCGCCCGACGGCTGCGCAAGCCCGACCGGGGGCAGATCACCGCGCTGATCGCCCTGTGCATCGGTGCGGGCATCTTCATCTCCAAGGTCCAGCTCGGCGGCGCGTCCGGCCGGTACGTGTGGCCGACGCTGCTGGTCGGGGCCGGGGTCGTGCTGGTGTGGCGGCAGGCCGACAACGCCCGCCGCGCCCACTGGTCCACGGCCGCCGAACGGCGCGGACGCCTCTTCCAGGTCGCGCGGGCCCTCGCCGGTGTCGTCCTGGTCGGGGTGGGCCTGACCGTCTTCATCGTCGTACGGGGCTCCGCCGCGCAGCTCGGCAACGTCCTCACCGCCACCCTCGCCGTCCTCGTCGGCGTGGCCCTGCTCGCCGGACCCTGGCTGATCCGGATGACCCAGGACCTGTCGGAGGAACGCCTGATGCGCATCCGCGCCCAGGAGCGCGCCGAGGTCGCCGCCCACGTGCACGACTCGGTGCTGCACACCCTCACCCTGATCCAGCGCAACGCGGAGGACGTCTCCGAGGTGCGCCGCCTCGCGCGGGCGCAGGAACGCGAGCTGCGGAACTGGCTCTACAAGCCCGAGGGCACCGGCAAGGACGAGGCGGAGGAGCCGGCCACCCTCGCGGAGGCCGTGAAGAAGACCGCCGCCGAGGTGGAGGACCACCACGGCGTCCCGATCGAGGTCGTGGTCGTCGGTGACTGCCCGCTCGACGAGCGGCTGGCGGCACAGATCCAGGCCGCGCGCGAGGCGATGGTCAACGCCGCCAAGTACGGTGGCGAGGGCGGGCCCGTACAGGTGTACGCGGAGGTGGAAGGGCAGACGGTGTTCGTGTCGGTACGGGACCGTGGACCGGGCTTCGACATCGACGCGGTACCCGGCGACCGCATGGGCGTACGAGAATCGATCATCGGCCGGATGCAGCGCAACGGCGGGACCGCGCGGCTGCGGTCCGCGCCCGACGGCGGCACGGAAGTCGAGCTGGAGATGGAGAGGGCGGCGAACACAGGATGACCGAGGCCGGAGAGAACGCAGGCGTGGGGGAGACCAGGCGCGTCCGCGTGGTGCTCGTCGACGACCACAGGATGTTCCGTACGGGGGTGCAGGCCGAGATCGGCGAGACCGACCGGACGGGCGTCGAGGTCGTCGGCGAGGCGGCCGACGTCGACCAGGCCGTCACCGTCATCACCGCCACCCGCCCCGAGGTGGTCCTGCTCGACGTGCACCTGCCCGGCGGCGGCGGCGTCGAGGTGCTGCGGCGCTGCGCCCCGCTGATGGCGGCGGCCGTGAACCCCGTCAGATTCCTGGCGCTGTCGGTGTCGGACGCGGCCGAGGACGTCATCGGGGTCATCCGGGGCGGTGCGCGCGGGTACGTCACCAAGACCATCACCGGCACCGACCTGGTGGACTCGGTCTTCCGCGTGCAGGACGGGGACGCGGTGTTCTCGCCGCGGCTCGCGGGATTCGTGCTCGACGCGTTCGCCTCGACGGACGCGCCGCCGGTCGACGAGGACCTGGACCGGCTCACGCAGCGCGAGCGCGAGGTGCTGCGGCTGATCGCGCGCGGGTACGCGTACAAGGAGATCGCCAAGCAGCTCTTCATCTCGGTGAAGACGGTCGAGTCCCACGTCTCGGCCGTCCTGCGCAAGCTCCAGCTCTCCAACCGGCACGAGCTGACCCGCTGGGCGACGGCCCGCCGGCTGGTGTGAGTCCGGGGGCAGACGTCTGACCTGCGGTGTGACCCACGCCGCAGGCCGACCTGGCAACCGGGAGCGCACACGGTGCCCTCTAGGGTGGCGTGATGAGCTTGACCGGTACACCCTTCTTCGCGACGGTGATCGCCCTGACGGTGATCGCCGTCATCCTTCCGCTGGCCGTGTGGAGCAAGGTGCGCGGCCCGGCCGCCGTACGCACCCTCCTGCGGGCGCTGATGGTGGTGTTCGCCCAGGTCACAGCCATCGCAGTGGTGTTCGTCGCGGTCAACCGGGCCGAGCACTTCTACGCGTCCTGGAGCGACCTCCTCGGCACCGGCAAGTACGTCACGGCCGCCCCCGACCTCGGCCCGGACGGGCTCGGCGGCAAGAAGGTCGAGGAGGCGCCGAAGGTCAAGCAGGAGTTCCAGCCGGTGGAGGGGGTCGGCGGGCGGGTCCGGAAGACCGAGCTCGACGGCAAGATCTCCGGGGTCAAGGGCGACGTCATGGTGTGGCTGCCGCCGCAGTACGACGACCCGGCGTACAAGGACAAGAAGTTCCCGGTGGTCGAGCTGATACCGGGCATACCGGGGACGGGGAAGTCCTGGTTCCAGGGGCTCAAGGCGCACGAGGTGCTGGAGCCGCTGATGAAGAGCGGCAAGGTGCAGCCGTTCATCCTGGTCTCGCCGCGCGCCATGCTGCTCGGCAACGGCGACACCGGCTGCGCCAACATCCCCGGCAAGGTCAACGCGGACAGCTGGTTCAGCGTCGACGTCCGCAAGATGGTCGTCGACAACTTCCGGGCCTCGGACGAGGCCCGCACCTGGGGCGTGGCCGGCTATTCGGCCGGCGCCTACTGCGCCGCCAAGCTCGCCATCGCCCACCCCGACCGCTACAGCGCGGCCGTCTCCCTGTCCGGCTACAACGACCCCGGGCAGGAGCCCTCGTCGCTGGTCGCCAAGGACCCCGAGCTGCGCAGGACGCACAACCTGAAGAACTGGCTCCAGGCCGCGCCCACCCCGCCCGCGGTGGCGCTGTGGATGTCGGGGGCCGAGCAGGACGGCTACCTGTCCGGCACGGACCTCAAGGCGATCGCCAAGAGCCCGACCGTGGTGCACGCGGAGAAGGTCGTCGGCGGGCACAACCTCGAGTCGTGGTCCAAGCAGCTCCCGCAGACCTTCGGCTGGCTCAGCGGCGTGGTCAAGGCCCCGTAGAGGGCCTATGCGGGGCGGGAGGCGCCGGCCCAGGGCATCGAGTCGATCGGCGCCAGCCGGACCGTCGACCCGGGGCGCGGGGCGTGGACCATCTGGCCGTTGCCGACGTAGAGGCCGACGTGGGTGACCCCGGAGTAGAAGAACACCAGGTCGCCGGGGGCCAGCTGGTCGCGGGAGACGCGCCGGCCGGCGTTGATCTGGGTGTAGGTGGTGCGGGGCAGCGAGACCCCGGCCGAGCGCCAGGCCGCCTGGGTCAGGCCGGAGCAGTCGAAGGACCCCGGGCCCGTCGCGCCCCAGACGTACGGCTTGCCGATCGCCCCGTACGCGAAGGCCACGGCGCGGCCCGCGCGCGAACCGTCGGACGGGGGCGCGGGCGCGGTGGCCCCGGCGGGGGAGGAAGCGGCGGCCGCGGCGGGGCCGGTGGCCGGTCCGCCGGGCGACTGGGCCTCGTAGGCGGCCCGCTCCTCGGCGGTGAGCTTGGCCAGCAGGTTCTTCGCGGCGGTGAGCTTCTCCTCGGCCTCCGCCTTGTGGGCGGCGAGTTCGTCCTGCCGGGAGCGGAGGTCGGCGAGGTGCCCGGCGGCCTGCTCGCGGAGCTTGCCGACCTCGTCGAGCCGGCGGCGCACGGTGGTGATCCCGGCGGCGTTGCGGTCCCCGGCGCGGGAGACGAAGGCGGCCTGGGAGAGGTACTCCTGGGGGTCGGAGGCCAGCGCGAGCTGGACGGCGGTGCCCAGGGAGCCGCTGCGGTACTGGGAGGCGGCGAGCGTTCCGAGCGCGCTGCGGGCGGTGTTGAGCTGGTCGGTCTTGCGGGCGGTCTCTTCGCGCAGTCCGGTCAGTGCGCGTTCGGCCTCGTCCGCCTGTTCCTTCGCCCCGTTGTACCGCTCGGTCGCCGCCTCGGCCTCCTCGTAGAGCCGGTCCACCTCCGACTTGACCTGGGCGGGGGTGGGCCGGGGGGCGGCCTGGGAGGTGCCTTCGAGGACGGTGGCGGTGGCAGCGCCCGCGAGGGCGAGGGTGGCGGCGGTCGTCCGTGCCGGGCCGCCGGAGAGCGGGCGCTGCCTGGGCTTTCTATGACTGGCCACGCGGGCCTCACGTCCTTCCTCTGTCGGTGCCTGGAGGAGGACGCTAGACCTGCGGGTTACGGGCGGATGACGCGATGATCGCAAGTGGCCCGATACGACCGGAGCTGGCCGCCGAAGACCGGAGCGGATCGTTCCGGTGTGGGTCAGTGCCAGAGAACGGCGATGAAGATGTTGATCACGGTCAGTCCGCCGACCGCGCCGAACAGCCCCTTGTCCACGTGCTCCTCGTCGCGCTTGACGTAGACGAGGCAGAGGATCACGAAGAGGATCGCGAGCTTCACGCCGACCTTGATGTTGTTGACGGGGGTCCCGTCCATCTGGTTGAAGCCGACCAGGAGCACGCCGGTCACGAGCATGGTGAGCGCGCCGTGCAGCATGGCGGGCGTGAATCGGGCGGTGCCCGCGCTCATCGCCTTCATCTGGGTCAGGAAACCGCCGAGGAGGGCGGCGATCCCGATGATGTGCAGGCCGACGAAGACATTGATGAGTGCGTCCATGGCGTCGAGCGTACGAGGCGGCCCGGTCAGCCGAAGAAGCGGGTCAGCTCGTCCGTGACGGCCTCCGGCCGCTCCTCCGGGAGGTAGTGGCCGCTGCCGTCGACGCGGACCACCCGGGTGTCGGTGCCGAGCGCCGGGACGTCGGCGAGCAGGCGCTCGTAGTTGCTGTGCTCGCCGCCGAGCGCGAGCAGCGGGGCGGTCACGGGGGAGTAGCCCGCGAGGTCGTCGATGTCCTGGCGGAAGGTCTGGTACCAGGCGTTGCCGGCCCGGATCGCGTCCGGGGAGTCGTACGCGCGGGCGTACACCGCGCGGGAGTGGTCGTCGATGGCGGCGGGGTCGGCGGTCATGGTCGCGAACAGCCAGTCCAGCAGCACGCGGTAGCGGCCGGCGAGGAGCTGCTCGGGCAGGCCCGCTACCTGGTTGAAGGCGAACCACCACAGGTGGCGCAGGCCGGGGCGGGGCAGCAGGGGCAGCTGTGCCCAGGCCTCCTCGGGGTGCGAGACGTCGAGGAGGGCGAGCCGGCGGGTGGCGTCCGGGTGGTTGGCGGCGTGGGCGTAGGCGACCATCGCGCCGATGTCGTGCCCGGCGAAGTGCGCCGACCGGATCGCGAGGTGTCCGAGGAGGGCGTGGACGTCGGCGGCCATCGTCTTCTTGTCGTAGCCGGTGGCGGGCTTGGCGGAGTCGCCCATGCCGCGCAGGTCGACGGCGATCACCCGGTACCGGCGGGCCAGGGCAGGCATCACCTTGTGCCACTGCCACCAGGTCTGCGGCCAGCCGCCGAGGAGCACGAGCGGCGTGCCGCCGCCGCCCTCCACGTAGTGCAGCCGGGTGCCGTTGACCTCGGCGTGGTGACTGGTGAAGCCCCCGTCGAGGGAGGCGGCCAGGGTGGCGTCGTCGAGCGGGGCGGTGGCGGGCCGGGGCATGGCGGATCCGTCCTCGTGGCGTTGACCGTTCGAAGATTTCGTACGGTTGGATGGCTAGACCGTACGAGATCTTCGAACGGTTTGGCAATGTCCGTACGAGATCTGCGTACAGTGGGGTCATGCCTGCTGCCGCCGCCGAGCCGACCCATCCCGCCGCCGACCGGATCGAGCTGGTCGAGGTCCTGGCGGCGCTCGGACACCCCGTCCGGCTGGAGATCGTCCGCAAGCTGTCCTCCGGCGAGGAGGCGTTCTGCGGCGAGGTCGTCCCCGACCTGCCCCGCTCCAGCGTCACGCACCACCTCAGGACACTGCGCGAGAGCGGCGTGATCTGCCAGCGCCCCCAGGGCCGCAAGCTCTTCCTCGCGCTGCGCCGCGCGGACCTCGAGCTCCGTTTCCCCGGTCTGCTCGAACTCGTGCTGGCCTGTCGGTCCCGCCCCCTAGACTCGGAATGCGATGAGCAGCCTCTTTGACGACAGCTTCCTGGCGGACCTCACCCCCTCCGACGAGGTCCCGCCGCCACCCGAGGAGTACCCCGCCCCGGAGGCGGGTGCGGACGACCTCTTCGGGGGTCACTTCGACGTACCCATGACCGGGGACGCGTACTACCGGGACGGCGCCCCCAGGCCCGTCATCGACCCGGCGACGCTCCTGGACGGCCTGAACGAGCAGCAGGCCGCCGCCGTGGTGCACGCGGGCTCCCCGCTGCTCATCGTGGCCGGCGCCGGCTCGGGCAAGACCCGGGTGCTGACCCACCGCATCGGACACCTGCTGTCCGCGCGGAACGTCCACCCCGGCCAGATCCTGGCGATCACCTTCACCAACAAGGCCGCCGGTGAGATGAAGGAGCGCGTCGAGGGACTGGTCGGCCCGCGCGCGAACGCCATGTGGGTCTCCACCTTCCACAGCGCCTGCGTGCGCATCCTGCGCCGCGAGTCCAAGCGGCTCGGCTTCACGTCCTCGTTCTCGATCTACGACGCGGCCGACTCGAAGCGCCTGATGGCGCTCGTCTGCCGGGACCTGGACCTGGACCCGAAGAAGTTCCCGCCGAAGGCCTTCAACGCCAAGATCTCGAACCTGAAGAACGAGCTGATCGACGAGGAAGCCTTCGCCGACCAGGCCGTGGACGGGTTCGAGAAGACCCTGGCCCAGGCGTACGCGATGTACCAGGGGCGGCTGCGCGAGGCCAACGCCCTCGACTTCGACGACATCATCATGACCACGGTCCACCTGCTCCAGGCGTTCCCGGACGTCGCCGAGCACTACCGGCGCCGCTTCCGGCACGTCCTCGTCGACGAGTACCAGGACACCAACCACGCCCAGTACACGCTGGTGCGCGAGCTGGTCGGCACCGGCTACCCGGACCTGCCCCCGGCCGAACTGTGCGTGGTGGGTGACGCCGACCAGTCGATCTACGCCTTCCGCGGCGCGACCATCCGCAACATCCTCCAGTTCGAGGAGGACTACAAGGACGCGACGACGATCCTGCTGGAGCAGAACTACCGCTCCACGCAGACGATCCTCTCCGCGGCCAACGCGGTCATCGAGCGCAACGAGAACCGCCGCGCCAAGAACCTGTGGACCCAGGCCGGCACCGGCGCCGTCATCACCGGCTACGTCGCGGACACCGAGCACGACGAGGCCCAGTTCGTCGCCGACGAGATCGACCGGCTCACCGACGCGGGCGACGCCAAGGCGGGCGACGTCGCGATCTTCTACCGGACCAACGCGCAGTCCCGCGTGTTCGAGGAGATCTTCATCCGGGTCGGACTGCCCTACAAGGTCGTCGGCGGCGTCCGCTTCTACGAGCGCAAGGAGGTCCGCGACGTCCTCGCGTACCTGCGCGTCCTCGCGAACCCGGAGGACAACGTCCCGCTGCGGCGCATCCTGAACGTGCCCAAGCGCGGCATCGGCGAGCGCGCCGAGGCGATGATCGACGCCCTCGCGATGCGCGAGAAGATCACCTTCCCGCAGGCGCTGCGCCGCGTGGACGAGGCCTTCGGCATGGCCGCGCGCTCCACCAACGCGGTGAAGCGCTTCAACGTGCTGATGGAGGAGCTGCGCACGATCGTCGACTCGGGCGCGGGCCCGGCGGTGGTGCTGGAAGCGGTGCTGGAGCGCACGGGCTACCTCGCCGAACTCCAGGCGTCGACCGACCCGCAGGACGAGACGCGCATCGAGAACCTCCAGGAACTCGCGGCCGTGGCGCTGGAGTTCGAGCAGGCGCGGGAGGCCGCGGCGGCCGAGGCCGCGGAGACCGGCGCCCCGGCGCCCGGGTCCGGCACCCTGGCCGAGTTCCTGGAACAGGTCGCGCTCGTCGCCGACTCCGACCAGATCCCGGACGAGGACACCGAGGGCACGGGCGTCATCACGCTGATGACCCTGCACACCGCCAAGGGCCTCGAATTCCCGGTGGTCTTCCTGACCGGCATGGAGGACGGGGTCTTCCCGCACATGCGGGCCCTGGGCCAGACCAAGGAGCTGGAGGAGGAGCGCCGCCTCGCGTACGTCGGCATCACACGGGCGCGCGAGCGGCTGTACCTGACCCGCTCCAGCATGCGCAGCGCATGGGGCACGCCCTCGTACAACCCGCCGTCGCGCTTCCTGGAGGAGATTCCGTCGGAGTACCTCCAGTGGAAGCGGACGGGCGCGACCCAGAAGCCGGCCGGTCCGATGCGGAGTTCGGGGTACGGGTCCTCGTCGTCCGGATCGGGCAGGGCGACGTTCGGCACCTCGCCGGAGGCGTTCCTGTCCTCGTCGCGCACGAAGTCGGGCCCGTCCGGGTTCGCGACGCGGCGGGCCGCCGACAAGCCGGTCATCGCGCTGGTGGTCGGGGACCGGGTCACGCACGACCAGTTCGGGCTGGGCACCGTCATGGAGGTCAAGGGGGCGGGCGCGGACGCGCAGGCCACCATCGACTTCGGGGACGACAAGCCCAAGCGGCTGCTGCTGCGTTACGCGCCGGTGCAGAAGCTGTAGGGCGGCGGGCGGCCGCGCGGCCTCCGGGCCGTGCGGCGCTCACACGCCGGGGGTGTGCCGGGCGGTTCCGCGGGGCGGTTCCGCCGACCGGTTACGTCGGGTCCAGGTCGTGGCTGCGGAGCCACGACAGGGGGTCGATCGCGGACCCGCCGCCGGGCCGGACCTCGAAGTGCAGGTGCGGGCCGGTGGAGTTGCCGGAGTTGCCGGAGTAGGCGATGACGTCGCCGGCCTTGACCTTGCCGGACCGGATCTTGGTGCTGCTGAGGTGGCAGTACCAGGTCTCGGTGCCGTCGGGCGAGGTCACGATGGCCATGTTGCCGTAGGCGCTGTTCCACTGCGTGCGCACGGTGCCGTCGGTGGCCGACATGACCGGCGTCCCGTAGGAGACCGGGAAGTCGATGCCGGTGTGCACCGACATCCACATGCCGCCGGCCTGGCCGAAGTTGGCGCTCAGGCCGTGCTGGTTGACGGGGATGGCGAACTTGGGGCGGGCGGCCTCCTTGGCCGCGGCCTCCTCCGCTTTCTTCTTCTTTTCCTCTTCCTGGCGCTCGCGCAGGTCGATGCGCTCCTGCGTGCGGCTCGCGCGGTCCGCGAAGTCGCCCGCGTCGGCGCTGAGCGCGACCAGTTGGGTGTCGAGCTTGGTGTTCGCCGCGACCGGCTTCACCGAGGCCGGGTCGGGCGCGGCCATGGTGGTGGGCTCTTCGCTGGGCCGGTCCGTGCCGGTGAGACCGCCGACGGAGGCGGCCGCGACGCCCGCGACGCCCATCACGCAGGCGGAGGGCACGGCCACGGTCAGCAAGGCGGAACGCTTCGCCGGGCTGCGGCGACGGCTGCTGCCGCCGGCGCCGGTGCCCGCCTTGGCGGCGGCGCCGGCCTTGGCGTTGCCCTTGGTGCTTCCCTTGGCGGCGGTCCGGCGCGCCGAGCGCGGGGCCGAGGTCACGGGCATGGCCTGGGTGGGCAGGTCGTGGACCGCGGACGCCTCGGGTGCCTCGGGGGTCTCGGCGGGTGCCTCGTGGACCTGCGGGGTTTCGTCGGAGAGCACCTCGAAGACGGCGGTCTCGCTGTAGGTGTCCGTCCCGGCCTCGAAATCGGCCTCGAAACCGGTCTCGAATCCGCTCTGGTGACCGGGGTCGACGACGACGGCCTGGGTGGCCTCGTAGGCGTAGCCGACGGAGGTGGCCTGGTACGCGTACTCCTGCTGCGCGGGCTCGGGCTCCGGCGTGGGCTGGTACTCGTAGGCGTAGGCGGCCTCGGGCTGGGCCGGGGTCTCGGCGACGGTGTTCCACGCGGTGGCGTCGTAGGCGCCGGTCTCGGTGCCGGTGGTGCCGTAGCCGGGCATCGCCCAGTGCCCGGTCTGCTCGCCGGAGGTGTCGTAGCCGAAGGAGGGCTGCTGGTACTGCGCGTAGCCGGAGTAGTCCGTGCTCGGCGTGTTCCAGGCGCTCGCGTCCCAGCTCCCGGTGGTGTCCTCGGGAGCGGCCTGGGTGGGGACCGTGGACAGGTAACTGTCCTGCGAGGTCCACGCGGTGGAGTCGTACGCGCCGGTGTCGTAGGAGCCGTAGGCGGCGTAATTGACCCCCTGGCCCTGCGTTTCATAGGAAACGTAGGCCGAGTCACCAGCGAAAGCGGTGGTGGAAAGGCCGTCGTACCCGGCATCCGGGTACTGGCCCGACGTGGGGCGGTCGTTCACCAACTTCTCTTTCGCCTCGGCAGTGGGGGCCTGGGTGGCCGGGAACTCAAGGTTCACCGGAGGAGAGCAGTGGCGTGACTGTACCCGGCGGTTACTAGCAACGACAATCTTCGCCGGGTCCCCAGATCTCCGGAACCGGGCATTCGGCCGTCTTTCGGTCGCCGAAATGCGGACCCTTGGCCTTGAGTTCGAAATTAGTTCGACTGGCGGTCGCTCGTCGGCTACGCGACGGAGGCGGTGTCCGGGCCCGCGACGGCGGCCAGGCCGGGCCCTTCGAGGGTGCGCCGGACCGCCGCGATGACGGCGGGATGGATGGCCAGCGCGAGATGTCCGATACCGGTGACCTGCACGTTCTCCACACACAGATCCGGGTGCTCGATCCGCGCGGCCCCGGCCGGTGTCGTGATCGCGTCGAACTCGCTCCAGAACGCCACGCACCGGGTGGCACAGCCGGGCGCCGGTGCGGCGAGCTCGGTCAGCACCTCGGAGTCCGGGCGGATCTGGCGGATCAGGGGGTGCGCGTCCATGAAGGGGGCGACCCGGGTGCCGGAATGCGGGGTGCCGAGGGTGACGAGGGTCCTGACCCGTGTGTCGCCACCCAGTCGCTGTACGTAGTAACGGCCGACCAGCCCGCCCAGGCTGTGTCCGACCAGATCCACCCGCTCCTGTCCGGTGCGCTCGCACAGCTCCTCGACACGCCGGGCGAGATGACGGGCGGTGACGCGCAGGTCGAGGGTGAAGGGCGAGTAGTTGTACGCCTCCACGTGCCGGCCTCCCGCCCCGAGGGCACGGCGCAGCAGGACGAAGACGGACCGGTTGTCGGTGAACCCGTGGAGCAGGAGGACCGGCGGCCGTGTGACGGGCGGCCGGGCCCCGACCTTCTCCTGGCACACCCCGGTGGGGTACAGCAGGAGGTGCCCGCCGAGCACCATCACCTCGAGCGCGCCGGCCCGCAGCGCGGCGCCGGACAAGGGCACGGACATGGGTATGGACAGCCCCATAGACGGCCTCCCCTGAGCCTGTGAGGGACCGCGACGCTCGCGCCACCGTGCCGTGCGGCTGTCGGCACGGTGGCGCAATGCCGTCCCACGTGTGATTTCCCCCTCGTGATTGACCGCGAAACGGCGGCGTGCGCGATGCTGTACTTAACGTTCGTTCACTCGGGAGGCAGTGCGATGGGTGTGACCGGTCCGATCCGTGTGGTGGTGGCCAAGCCGGGTCTCGACGGCCACGACCGCGGGGCCAAGGTGATCGCGCGGGCGCTGCGGGACGCGGGCATGGAGGTCATCTACACCGGCCTCCACCAGACCCCCGAGCAGATCGTGGACACCGCCATCCAGGAGGACGCCGACGCGATCGGCCTCTCGATCCTCTCCGGCGCCCACAACACGCTCTTCGCGCGCGTGCTGGAGCTCCTCGCGGAGCGCGACGCGGAGGACATCAAGGTCTTCGGCGGCGGGATCATCCCGGAGGACGACATCGCCCCCCTGAAGGAGAAGGGCGTGGCCGAGATCTTCACGCCCGGCGCGACGACGACCGCCATCGTGGAGTGGGTCCGCGCCCACGTCCGCCAGTAGCCTCCGGCGGTTCGGCGGCGGCGGGGCCTGCGCCGCGGCGCGCCCCGCACGCCACCACGCGGGCCGGCGCCCGGGTCTCCGAACCGTGCGACGCCACGACGCGTACCTGCGCCCTCGCCGCGTTCGGGACACGGGTCCGCGCCGGAGCCCCGGCAGGCCGTCTTTTTCGGATCCTGCCGGGCCCGCGGCAGCCGCGCCGCCCGGCGGCGTTGCCGGGCTCGCCCGAGCACGGCCCGTACGAGGGCGCCCCTCTGGCGGCAGCCGGAGGACCCGGGCCCGTCCGGCGAGGTCCGAAGGGGTCGGCCGAGCTCCCCGCAGGGGTCAGGCCGGGGCCAGTTCGGCCAGCATGGCCGCGCGGAGCCGGAGGGTCGAGACGAGCCGCTGGAAGGCCTCGGCCCAGTACGCGGCCGCGCCGGGGGCCGCGTCCGGCAGATCCTCCGCGGCCGTGGTCAGGGCCTCCAGCCTGCCCGCTTCCGCAGGGTCGAGGCAGCGCTCCGCCAGCCCCATCACCCCGCTGAAGCTCCACGGGTAACTGCCCGCGTCCCGCGCGGTGTCCAGCGCGTCCACGACCGCCCGGCCCAGCGCTCCCGCCCACGGCACGACGCACACCCCGAGCAGCTGGAACGCCTCCGACAGCCCGTGGGCCCGGATGAACTCCGCGACCCACTCCGCCCGCTCCGCGTGCGGGAGGGTCTCCAGCAGCTTGGCCCGCTCCGCGAGCGAGGCCGTGCCCGGGCCCGCCGCGGGCGGCGCGGACGCCGGGCCGAGCAGGGCCCGTGACCACGGCGCGTCGCGCTGGCGCACGGCGGCCCGGCACCACGCCGCGTGCAGCTCCTCCGTCCAGCCGTCGGCCGCGGCCACCGGCAGCGCCACTATCTCCGCCGGGCCGAGCCCCCCGAACCTCTCCCGCCAGCACGACAGCGGCGCCGCCTCCACCAACTGGCCGAGCCACCAGGCCCGCTCCCCGCGCCCCGCGGGCGGCCGCTTGACCACCCCGTCGCGGAGCATCCCCGCGTCGCACTCGGCGGGCGGAGTCACCCCCTGGGGGCCCACACAGGACAGCGCGCGCTCCGCCATCCGCCCGGCCAGCGCCGAGGCCGGCAGCGCCGACAGCAGCTCTGCGGCCGTGGCGCGGACATTGCGGCTGCGGTCGCCCAGCGCCGCCTCCAGGAAGGGCTCGTCCCCCTCCGAGAGCCCCACCCGCAGCGAATCGAGGAACATCAGCCGGTCCTCGGCCCGTTCGGTGGCCCAGGTCGTCATCAGCAGCCGCGGCGCGGCCGCCGCGTCATGGGCCCGGACGGCCCCGAGCAGGGCCACCCGCTCCGCGAACAGCCCCTCCTGCCACAGCCGTTCCACCGCCGCCCGGTCCGTCACCTCCGGCAGTTCCCCGGCGCCGCCCGAACCGCCGCGCAGGGCGAACCGCCAGTCCGGATTCATCCGCGCCAGCCACAACCCCCGCGTCCCGGCCAGGGCCAGGGCCTGCGGCCGCAGGTCCGTACGGGCCCGGGCCGCGTCCAGCAGCGCCGGTACGAGCGCGGCCGGCGAGCGGTAGCCGTGCCGCGCGGCGGCGGCCAGCCACTGGGGCAGCAGCTCCGTCAGGTCCGGGGCGGTCCCGCGCCGCCCGCCGCCGTTGACCGGGCCGCTGCGGCCCGCCAGCAACTGCGCGAGCCTGCGGCCGGCCGCCTCCGGCGGCGCCGGCCGGGGGTCCCGGGGCGCGGGCTCCGGGCGCGGCCCGGCCTCGGCCGGACGCAGCCCGGCCCGGCGCCGCACGGCGTGCAGGGCCGCCGCGTCCAGCAGTGCCTCCGGTGAGCCCGCCGGGCCCCCGCCCCGGCGCCGCTCGGTGCCCAGCAGCGCGGCGGCGACCAGCTGCTCCCACTCCCCGTACCCCTCGTCACCCTTGTCCATCGGGCCCCTCCCTCGTCGCTCGTCGCTCGTCGTCGGTCGTCCGTCGCGTCATGGGCTCCGGTCCCGCCCCCTCCACGGGACCGGAGCTGTCGATGTTCCCGTCCGCCTGCTCAGCTGGCGTGGTTGTCGTTCATGCAAGCCCCCCGGCTCGTCGTCGTTTCCCGTGCGGCGCCCCCCGGCGCCGTACGTCTCCTCGCCGCCCCCGTGTGACGGCACAGGACCCCCCAGGCCCCCTGCGATGTGTTCCTTTTTCCGCTCCTGATCAGGACAGGGCGACGGGCTCGGTCGAGTCCGGCTGCCAGGCCGTCAGAGGGGTGAATCCGCGGTGGCCGCACTCGCCGAACACCGTCACCGGGCCTCCGCCCGACAACGCCGCCAGCTGCCAGAGCCCCCCGCGGGAGCGGCCACCGCCCCCGGTGAGGGACACCGGCAGGGCACAGGTGCCCTCCGCGTCCGCCAGCTGCCAGCCGAGCTCTCCCGGTATCGGAACCACCGGACCGAGCACCACCGGCCAGGACTCCAGCCACGGGTCCTGCTGCAGGGCCGCCCCGTACGCCTCCAGAGCCGCCCCCGTGCTCACCCCGGCCGGAACCTCCGCGCACGGCACGGCTGCCGCGAACCTCTCACCGAGGTCCGCCCGCAGCCCCGCCGACCCGGGCCGGAAGCGCATCTCCGCCTCCAGCACCAGCCCCACCGGCAGTGCCAGCCCCGGAGGCCGCCCCGGCGGCCCGAAGTCCAGCACCAGAGCGGGCCGCCCGCCCGCCAGCCCGCGCAGCCATATCCGGCGGGTGGTGAGCCGGCCGTCCGGCGACACCGTGTCGTACTGGGCGAGCACCAGCCACCGGTCCCGTACGGCCTCCCCCTCCCCGGAGGCCGGCAGTCCCACGCGGCTGCGCACCGTCGCCGCCAGCTCTTCCGGCAGCCCGGCCACCCCCAGCCATGCCCGGTCGAGCAGGTGCAGCAGCGCCGCCTCCTCCAGCATCCGGGCGGGCCAGCCGGGGCCGCAACTGGGTATCGTCCCCAACTCCCTTACCCGGGACGCCAGTCCGGGCGCCTGGGCGTCGACCATGCGGGCCGCCGTCTCCTCCCATCCCGCGTACCCCGCCTGCTCCTGGCCCGCGAGGCCGCCGCGCAGCAGATCGGCCAGCCGCTGCTCCAGCTCGGTGACGCCCGCGCCGACGCGCGCCGCCCGCCGCTCGGCCCGCTTCCGGGCCCCCTCCTCGTCGGCCGGCGCGGCCCTCCCGCCGGACGGCCGCGCGGCCTTGGCCGCCCGGTCCGCCAGCCACTGCGCGGCCCACTCCGGAGCCTCGCCCGGCTCGCCGACCCCCTCCGCCGACCAGAGCAGCAGCAGCCCCAGAGCGTGCTTGCAGGGGAACTTCCGGCTCGGACAGGAGCACTTGTACGCGGGGCCCGTCAGGTCCACGACCGTGCGGTACGGCTTGCTGCCGCTGCCCTTGCACAACCCCCACACCGAACCGGAAGCGGAACCTCCGGTCTGCAACCACGGCCCCGCCCCGCCGAGTCTGCCACCCGCCTTGCGTGAGGCATCGTCAGGAGCCAGATCCAGTACCTGTTCCGCTGTCCAGCGGTCCCCCTGATCAGTCATGTGAACAACCGTAGAGACCCCCACTGACAATCGCTCTGACCTGCAACAACGCTATCGGGCAGGCCCGTTGTCAGTGGCGTGGTGCACCGTGGGAGCAGCAGTCGGGAGCGGCTGCCGAGCTTTGGAGGGGGACCATGACCATGCACGGGAACGAGCAGCGAGCAGAGGCTCTGCGACCGCATGCCGAAGACGCATTCGCACACGAACTGAAAGCCCTGGCGGCCGCCGACGACCGGCCCCGCCCGACCCGCTGGAAGCTCTCCCCGTGGGCCGTCGCCACGTACCTGCTCGGCGGCACGCTCGACGACGGCACGGTGATCACACCCAAGTACGTGGGCCCGCGCCGCATCGTCGAAGTGGCCGTCACCACCCTGGCCACCGACCGCGCCCTGCTCCTGCTGGGCGTCCCCGGCACCGCCAAGACCTGGGTGTCGGAACACCTCGCGGCCGCCGTCAGCGGCGACTCCACCCTCCTGGTCCAGGGCACCGCCGGCACCCCCGAGGAAGCCATCCGGTACGGCTGGAACTACGCCCGGCTGCTCGCCCACGGCCCCAGCCGCGAGGCGCTCGTCCCCAGCCCCGTCATGCGGGCCATGGCCGACGGCATGACCGCCCGCGTCGAGGAGCTCACCCGCATCCCCGCCGACGTCCAGGACACCCTCATCACCGTCCTGTCCGAGAAGACCCTCCCGATACCGGAGCTCGGCGAAGAGGTGCAGGCCGTGCGCGGCTTCAACCTCATCGCCACCGCCAACGACCGCGACCGCGGGGTCAACGAGCTCTCCAGCGCACTGCGCCGCCGCTTCAACACCGTGGTGCTGCCCCTGCCGGCCACCGCCGACGCCGAGGTCGACATCGTCGCCCGCCGCGTCGACCAGATGGGCCGCGCCCTCGACCTGCCGGCCGCGCCCGAAGGCCTGGAGGAGATCCGCCGCGTCGTCACCGTCTTCCGCGAGCTGCGCGACGGCGTCACCGACGACGGCCGTACGAAGGTGAAGTCGCCCAGCGGCACCCTGTCCACCGCCGAGGCCATCTCCGTCGTCACCGGCGGCCTGGCGCTGGCCGCCCACTTCGGGGACGGCGTGCTGCGCCCCTCCGACGTGGCCGCCGGGATCCTCGGCGCCGTGGTCCGCGACCCGGCGGCCGACAAGGTGGTCTGGCAGGAGTACCTGGAGGCCGTGGTCCGCGAGCGCGACGGCTGGAAGGACTTCTACCGGGCCTGCCGGGAGGTGACCGGATGAGCCCCAGCCCGACGAAGGGCCCGCTGCTGCTGGGCGTACGGCACCACGGGCCCGGCTCGGCCCGAGCCGTCCGGGCGGCCCTGGAAGCGGCCCGGCCCGGGGCCGTGCTGATCGAGGGCCCGCCCGAGGGGGACGCGCTGCTGCCGCTCGCCGCCGAGGAAGGGATGCGGCCGCCCGTCGCGCTCCTCGCACACGCCGCGGACGATCCGGGGCGGGCCGCGTTCTGGCCGCTGGCCGGGTTCTCACCCGAATGGGTGGCCATCCGCTGGGCCCAGGAGCACGACGTCCCGGTCCGCTTCATCGACCTCCCGGCGGCGCACTCGCTCGCCGCCGGAGACGAAGGTCAGGAAGGGGACGGGTCCGAGGCCGTCCGGCTGGACCCCCTGGCCGTGCTGGCCGAGACCGCCGGGTACGACGATCCCGAGCGCTGGTGGGAGGACGTGGTCGAGCACCGCGGCGCCGGAGGCGCACGGGAGGACGTGCTCGGCGCCTTCGAAGCGCTCGGCGAGGCCATGGGCGCCCTGCGCGAGGCGTACGGCGACGGGGGCCACCGCCGCGACCTGGTGCGCGAGGCGTACATGCGCCAGCGGATGCGCGCCGCCCGCCGGGAGTTCGGCGACGCCTACGCCGTGGTGTGCGGGGCCTGGCACGTCCCCGCGCTGCGGGCCAAGACCACCGTGGCCGCCGACAAGGCGCTGCTGAGCGGCCTGCCCAAGGTCAAGGTCGAGACCACCTGGGTGCCCTGGACGCACCGCAGGCTCGCCCGGGCCGGCGGGTACGGCGCGGGGATCACCTCCCCCGGCTGGTACGCCCACCTCTTCTCCGCCCGGGACCGGCCCGTCGAGCGGTGGCTGACCAAGGTCGCCGGCCTGCTGCGGGAGGAGGACCGGCAGGTCTCCTCGGCACACGTCATCGAGGCGGTCCGGCTGGCCGAGACCCTCGCCGCGATGCGGGGGAGGCCGCTGCCCGGCCTGACGGAGACCCTGGAAGCGGTCCGGGCGGTGATGTGCGACGGCTCCGACATACCGCTCGCGCTGATCGAGGACCGGCTCGTCGTCGGTGACGTGCTCGGCGAGGTCCCGGACGGAGCCCCCGTCGTACCCCTCCAGCGCGACCTGACGCGACAGCAGCGCACACTGCGGCTCAAGGCCGAGGCGCAGGACCGCGAGCTGGAACTGGACCTGCGCAAGGACACCGACACGGCGAAGTCCCTGCTGCTGCACCGGCTGCGGCTGCTCGGCATCGGCTGGGGCACGCCCGCCGCCTCCCGGGCCGGCACCGGAACCTTCCGGGAGACCTGGCGGCTGCGGTGGGAGCCGGAGCTGTCGGTGCGGATCGCCGAGGCCGGGATATGGGGGACCACCGTCCTCGGCGCGGCCACCGCCAAGGCCGAGGCGGACGCCGCCGCGGCCGAGGAACTGGCCGGGATAACGGCCCTGGCCGAGCAGTGCCTGCTGGCCGGGCTCGCGCAGGCGCTGCCCGCCGTACTGCGGGCCCTCGCGGACCGGGCCGCGCTGGACACCGACGTGGCGAAGCTCGCCAAGGCCCTGCCGGCCCTGGCCCGTTCGCTGCGGTACGGGGACGTCCGGGGCACCGACGCGACGGCGCTCGGCGCCGTGGCGGCCGGGCTCGCCGAGCGGATCTGCGTGGCGCTGCCGTCGGCCTGCACGGCCGGGCTGGACGCCGACGCGGCGGCGGAGATGCGCGGGCACGTGGACGGCGTGCACGGAGCGATCGGCCTGCTGGCGGACGCCGACGCAGGGCTGCGCGAGCGCTGGTCCGCGGTGCTCGCCACGCTGGCCGACCGGGACACCGTGCCCGGCCTGATCCGCGGCCGGGCCGCCCGGCTGCTCCTCGACGACGGGCGGCTGCCGGCCGAGGAGACGGCCCGGCTGATGGGGCTCGCCCTGTCCCCGGCATCCGCCCCGGCCGACGCG
Organism: Streptomyces sp. NC-S4; assembly: GCF_054353315.1. NCBI lineage: Bacteria > Bacillati > Actinomycetota > Actinomycetes > Kitasatosporales > Streptomycetaceae > Streptomyces > Streptomyces sp. NC-S4. The sequence continues at coordinate 5,243,967 of NZ_CM135937.1, forward strand.
GCGGGCTGGATCGAGGGCTTCGCGGGCGGGAGCTCGGGCGGGGGCACGCTGCTGGTCCACGACGACCGGCTGCTGGGCCTGATCGACACCTGGCTGGTCGGGGTGCCGGAGCGCGCCTTCACCGACGTGCTCCCGCTCCTGCGGCGGACGTTCGGGGCGTACGAGCCGGGCGTGAAGCGGACCCTGGGCGAGCTGGTGCGACGCGGGCCGGGCGGTGCGGGGGCCACGGCCCCGGCGTCCGCGGCCCCCGAAGGCTTCGCCCCCGAGCTGGACCCGGTCCGGGCCGACGCGGTGGTGGAGCTGGTGCGGATGCTGCTCGCCGCGTGAGGTGCGGTGCCGTTGCCGGGGCTCCGCCCCGTACCCCGCGCCTCGAACGCCGGCGGGGCTGACAGAACACGACGAGTGCAGGGGGACGGACGGATGGGCGGTAGGGACATGGACGCGGGAGTACGACACGAAACCGCGGACCGCGCCGGAGGCGAACGGCTGCGGCGGTGGCGGATGGTGCTCGGCGGCGGAGAGGCCGACGGCACCGGCTGCGCGCTGACCGGGCGGGACGCGGCGATGGACGCCGCGCTCGGCGCGCTGTACGGCGGGGGAGGCGAGGCGGGGTCCCGCAGGGCATCGGGGGCACGGTCGGCCGGGCTCGGCGGGTCCGCGCCGAACGTGGCCCGCTGGCTCGGGGACATCCGCACGTACTTCCCGAGCTCCGTGGTCCAGGTCATGCAGCGCGACGCCATCGAGCGGCTGGGCCTGGCCGCCCTGCTGCTGGAACCGGAGATGCTGGAGGCCGTCGAACCGGACGTGCACCTGGTCGGCACCCTGCTCTCCCTGAACAAGGCGATGCCCGAGACGACGAAGGAAACGGCACGGGCCGTGGTCCGCAAGGTGGTCGAGCAGCTGGAGAAGAAGCTCGCGACGCGCACCCGGGCGACCCTGACCGGCGCACTGGACCGGTCCGCGCGGATCAGCCGTCCCCGGCACCGCGACATCGACTGGGACCGCACGATCCGGGCCAACCTCAAGAACTACCTGCCCGAGTACCGCACCGTCGTCCCCGAGCGGCTGATCGGCTACGGCCGGGCGGCGCAATCGGTCAAGAAGGAGGTGATCCTCTGCATCGACCAGTCGGGTTCGATGGCGGCCTCCGTCGTCTACGCCTCCGTCTTCGGCGCGGTCCTCGCCTCGATGCGCTCGATCGCCACCCGTCTGGTCGTCTTCGACACCGCCGTCGTCGACCTGACCGACCAGCTCGACGACCCGGTCGACGTCCTCTTCGGCACCCAACTGGGCGGTGGCACCGACATCAACCGCGCCCTCGCCTACTGCCAGTCGAAGATCACCCGGCCCGCCGACACCGTCGTCGTCCTCATCAGCGACCTCTACGAGGGCGGTATCCGCAACGAGATGCTGAAGCGGGTCGCCGCGATGAAGGCGGCGGGCGTCGAGTTCGTGACCCTGCTGGCCCTCTCCGACGAGGGCGCCCCGGCCTACGACCGCGAACACGCCGCGGCCCTCGCGGCGCTCGGGGCACCGGCCTTCGCCTGCACCCCCGACCTGTTCCCGGACGTGATGGCCGCGGCGCTGGAGAAACGCCCCCTGCCGACGGCCTGACGGCCGCGCCCCGGCCTTTGCTGTGAATCGGTGAATCACACGAACTTCCAGCTCAACCGTGAGGCGATCTGTGACAGGTATCACCGCTCAGGTGTGATCTGCGATTTAGGGTCCCACGTCCCTCGGGGATAACCTGCGGGACGGACATGCCGCGTCCACGGTCACCGTGTGCGCCTTCCTTGTGACAGCGCCGTCACGTTGCCCTCCGCGGCACGCCCACGCAGATAGCAGACAACCGCGAATCACTGCGAATCTTTAAAAAGACAAGGGACGGACGCGCGTGGACCTGTTCGAGTACCAGGCGAGGGACCTCTTCGCCAAGCACGGTGTACCGGTGCTGGCCGGTGAAGTCATCGACACGCCTGAGGCGGCTCGCGAGGCCACCGAGCGGCTGGGCGGCAAGTCGGTCGTCAAGGCGCAGGTGAAGGTCGGCGGCCGCGGCAAGGCCGGCGGCGTCAAGCTCGCCGCCACCCCGGACGAGGCCGTCGCCCGCGCGACGGACATCCTGGGCATGGACATCAAGGGCCACACGGTCCACAAGGTGATGATCGCCGAGACCGCTCCCGAGATCCTCGAGGAGTACTACGTCTCGTACCTGCTGGACCGCACCAACCGCACCTTCCTGGCCATGGCCTCGGTCGCGGGCGGCATGGACATCGAGCAGGTCGCCGAGGAGACCCCGGAGAAGCTCGCCAAGGTCCCGGTGAACGCCAACGAGGGCGTGACCATCGAGAAGGCCCGCGAGATCGTCGCGCTGGCGAAGTTCCCGGCCGAGGTCGCCGAGAAGGTCGCGGAGGTCCTCGTGACCCTGTGGGCGACCTTCATCGCCGAGGACGCGCTCCTCGTCGAGGTCAACCCGCTCGCGAAGGTCGCCTCCGGTGACGTCATCGCGCTCGACGGCAAGGTTTCGCTCGACGAGAACGCCGAGTTCCGCCAGCCGGGTCACGAGGAGTTCGTGGACCACGCGGCCGCGAACCCGCTCGAGGCCGCGGCCAAGGAGAAGAACCTCAACTACGTCAAGCTCGACGGTGAGGTCGGCATCATCGGCAACGGCGCGGGTCTCGTCATGAGCACCCTCGACGTCGTCGCGTACGCCGGTGAGAACCACGGCGGCGTCAAGCCCGCCAACTTCCTGGACATCGGTGGTGGCGCCTCCGCCGCCGTCATGGCCAACGGTCTCGAGATCATCCTCGGCGACCCGGACGTCAAGTCCGTCTTCGTCAACGTCTTCGGTGGCATCACCGCCTGTGACGAGGTCGCCAACGGCATCGTCCAGGCTCTGCAGCTGCTCGAGGACAAGGGCGAGGCGGTCACCAAGCCGCTGGTCGTCCGTCTCGACGGCAACAACGCCGAGCTGGGTCGCAAGATCCTCTCGGACGCCAACCACCCGCTGGTGCAGCGCGTGGACACCATGGACGGCGCGGCCGACAAGGCCGCCGAGCTCGCGGCTGCGAAGTAAGGGCAGAGGTCACAGACTCACATGGCTATCTTCCTCAACAAGGACAGCAAGGTCATCGTCCAGGGCATGACCGGTGCCACGGGCATGAAGCACACCAAGCTGATGCTGGCTGACGGCACCAACATCGTCGGCGGCGTGAACCCGCGCAAGGCCGGCACGACCGTCGACTTCGACGGCACCGAGGTCCCGGTCTTCGGCTCCGTCGCCGAGGCGATGGAGAAGACGGGCGCCAACGTCTCCGTCCTCTTCGTCCCGCCGGCCTTCGCCAAGGCCGCCGTGGTCGAGGCGATCGACGCCGAGATCCCGCTGGCCGTCGTCATCACCGAGGGCATCGCGGTGCACGACTCCGCCGCCTTCTGGGCGTACGCGACCGCCAAGGGCAACAAGACCCGGATCATCGGCCCGAACTGCCCGGGTCTGATCACCCCCGGCCAGTCCAACGCCGGCATCATCCCGGGCGACATCACCAAGCCCGGCAAGATCGGTCTCGTGTCCAAGTCGGGCACGCTGACCTACCAGATGATGTACGAGCTCCGTGACATCGGCTTCACCTCCGCCGTCGGCATCGGTGGCGACCCGGTCATCGGCACCACGCACATCGACGCCCTGGAGGCCTTCGAGGCCGACCCGGACACCGAGCTGATCGTCATGATCGGCGAGATCGGCGGCGACGCCGAGGAGCGTGCGGCGGACTTCATCGCGAAGAACGTCACCAAGCCGGTCGTCGGCTACGTGGCGGGCTTCACCGCCCCCGAGGGCAAGACCATGGGCCACGCCGGCGCCATCGTCTCCGGCTCCTCCGGCACCGCGCAGGCCAAGAAGGAGGCCCTCGAGGCCGCCGGCGTGAAGGTCGGCAAGACGCCGACCGAGACCGCGAAGCTGGCGCGCGAGATCCTCGCCGCCAAGTAAGCGCGACGCGACACCGCACGGGCGTGGCCCGCACCCCTCGGGGGGTGCGGGCCACGCCCGTTCTCATCGGCTCATTCGACCTTCGGGGCGATCCGCGCCGGTCCGGCCTCCGGGTCGGCGAGCAGCTTGTCGTGGAGCTGTCTGCTCCGCTCGGAGAGCCGCTGGGGGCCGGCGAGCGGGGGTACCCCGGAGACGCTCTCGCCGGGCGCGAGCGGGGGCTCGTAGTGGGTGGGTGCCGTCATGACCGTGTAGGCCGTCGAGACGGCGATCATGGCCGTGAGGCTGAGGGTGGCGCGGGTCCACATCCGGGTGCGCCGCTCGCCGCCGCCGCGGACGGCGTGCGCGGGGCGCGGGTCGAGGGCGACCGCCGGCCGTAGCGCGGTGAGCAGGTCGCGCAGCAGCGCGGACTGCTTCTCGAGCGGTACGTCGGCCAGTTCGGGGATCCGGACGGCGAGATCGGCGTGCGCGTGCACGAGCCGGTTGCCCGTCGTGGGCGTGGTGGCCTCGGTCTCGGCGGCGGTGTCGGGGAGGTCGAGGCCGACGCCGTCGTAGAGCAGGACGGTACGGCGGTTCGCGGGGGAGAGCGCGAGCAGGGCGTCGAGCAGGATCCGGTCGGCGGGCTCGGCGGGCGGCTTGTCGAGATGGCGGTGGGCGCGCCGGAAGCGGTGCCAGGGGGAGAGCGCGTACTCGTACACGATCGCGCGCACCCAGCCCACCGGGTCCGGGTCGGCGGCCACCTCGGGCCACCGGTCCCAGGCCTGGACGAAGGCCTTCTCCACGGCCTCCAGGGCGAGTGCCCGGCGGCCGGTGAGCAGGTAGGCCTGCCGGGCGAGGTCGTGGACGGCGTGGGCGTAGAGGGCGTCGAAGGCCTCGGCGGGGCCCGGCGCCGGCACCCTCGCGGGGGCTTCGGAGGGGAGCTCGCCGGACTCGGTCCGCGCGTCTGCGGCCGGTCCGTCCGCGGCCGGTCCGTCAGGGGCGGGTCCGTCAGGGGCGGGCGGGTCCGCTGTGGGTGGGTCCGCGGCGGGTTCCTCCGCCGCCCTCGCCGGCTTCGGCTCCCCGGGCGCCCCGGCGGGTCCGGCCTCCTGCGGCGGCGCGGCGAGGCGCGCCAGGAGCTGTGCGTACAGCTCGCGCTTGCGCCCGCGGGGAGCCGTGCGGCCCGATTCCCAGGAACGGATGGTCGCCGCGGTGACGCCCACGGCCGCCGCGACCTCATCGTGTGTCAGTTCCGCCGCCTCGCGCAGTCTGCGGCGCTCCTTGGGGGCGGGCAGGCTCAGCTCCGAGTCCTCTGAGGAGGTCGTCTCGACGCTTGGTGTCATGCCACACTCCCCGCGAACCTGACGCTCTGGGCGAAAAAGTACATAAACGTATATTGGGCGACACCACGGGCATTCGCCTGTTACCCGTCCATAGCGCGTGTCGTTGGCACCATGGCGGGGTGACCCAAGTGACCGAACGCGGGACCCCGTTGCCGACGGCCCCGCGAGCCGGCGTGCGGCGCCGTTCACCGGCCGCCGCCGCATGCGTCGTGGGCGGCGCCGTGGCCGCCGGACTCGGGCTCGGCTTCCTCGCCGTGCTCGTCATCGTGCTGTGGATCAGTTCCCCCTACCCCGACAGCGGCCCCGGCGGAGCCCTGCACCTGGCCGCCGGACTGTGGCTGCTCGCCCACGGGACGGAGCTGGTGCGCTACGACACCCTCTCCGGCGTCCCCGCACCCGTCGGAGTGACGCCGCTGCTCCTCGTCGCGCTGCCCGTACTGCTCATGCGGCGGGCGGCCCGGCTGGGAAGCGCCGCCGAGGAGGAGGACGAGGAGGTGCTGCCGGCCGGAGCCGTGTTCTCGGCCGTGCTCTGCGGATACCTCGCCGTCGGCGCCCTCGTCACGGCGTACGCCGCCGGCGGCCCCATGCCGGCCGACCCCATCAGCGCGGCCTGGCACGTCCCGCTGGTGGCCGTACTCGCGGCCGCGGCCGGGGTGTGGGGGGCCCGGGGGCGCCCGCTCGGGCCGCTGCCGTCCTGGCTGCCGGGGGGAGTACGGAAAGCCGTCGTGCGCCCCCGTTACGCGCTGGCGCTCCGGGCGGGCGCGGGCGGTGCCCTGGTGCTCCTGGGCGGCGGCGCGCTCGTCGTCGGCGGCTCGCTCGCGTGGCACGGCGCCGAGGTCCAGGCCTCCTTCCTGTCGCTGACCGGGGTCTGGTCGGGCCGCTTCGCCGTCCTGCTGCTCGCACTCACCCTGATCCCGAACGCCATGGTCTGGGGGGCGGCCTACGCCCTCGGGCCCGGCTTCGCCCTGGGCGCCGGTGTGACGGCCACCCCGCTCGGCTTCGCCGGCGCGCCCGGACTGCCCCGCTTCCCGCTGCTGGAGGCGCTCCCGGCCGAGGGGCCCGGAACCCCGCTGACCTGGGCGGCCGCCGGGGTGCCGGTGGTCGCCGGGCTCGCGGTGGGCTGGTTCGCGGTACGCCGGGCACGGGAGGTCTCGTACGGGGAGACGGCGCTCACGGCGGCTCTCGGCGCGGTGGTGTGCGGCCTGACGATGACCGGGCTGGCGGCGGCGTCGGCGGGGCCGCTGGGCTCACGGCGGCTGTCGGAATTCGGGCCCGTGTGGTGGACCACCGGGGTGGCGGCCTTCGCCTGGACGGTGGTCCTGGCCGTGCCGGTGGCGGTGGCGGTCCACGCGTGGCGGACCCGTCCGGCCATCGGGCCGGCCGACCCGGAGGACGACGAAGAGCCGGTCGTCGACGACGGGTGGCACGACAGCGGGGTGCGGGAGATCCGGTGGGCGGCGATGCGGAAGGCTGCGGGGTCGCTGATCCCGGATATCGCGGTCCCGCCGGTACCTGTGCCTCCGGCGGTTCCGGAAGCTCCGCCGGCTGTGCCCGGGGGGCGGCGGCGGGCCGTGACGGTGGTGTCCGGGCTGGATCTGGAGCTGGATCCTGGGCTGCTGATGACGAAGCCGGCCGAGGCGGTGCCGGCGCCGTTGGCTCCGCCGGTGGTCGGGGCGCGGGTGCTGGCCCGGCGGAAGCCGCCGCCGGAGTAGGCCGTTCGGGTGCGGCGCCGCTGCCGGGGCTCCGCCCCGGACCCCGCGCCTCGAACTCCCCCGGCTACCGCTGGGAGGTGGCCCCTGGCGGGGCTGAAATCGCGGGGTTGGCGGGGTTACTGGCGGACCTTCAGGACGTCGCCCACGACGTTGTTCGGGAGGAGGGTGTTGCACTGGAGTTCCGCCGACTTGGTGAGGGCGTCGTCGCGGCAGACGTAGAAGTCCTTGTAGGCGAGCTGCAGGGCGTACGAGCTGAACGCCAGCAGGATCGCCAGCGAGGCCGTGACCAGGCCGCTCACCGCCGCGGTGCGCTGGGGACGGGCCGCCGGGCCCAGGGCGTCCAGGCCGGACGGCGCCGCCGGGGCCCCCTCGGCGGTCGCCGGTGCGGGCTTGCCGCGCAGCGCGCTGATGCCCCAGTAGAGGGCGAGCGCCCCGAGCAGCAGTCCGACCGACGGGATCCCGAAGATCCCGAAGAAGAAGCCCCACATTCCGGCCAGCAGCGCGTAGCGGGCGCGGCGCTGGATCGGGTCCGTCGGGTCCCAGCGCGCCGGACCCCGCTGGCCGTCCGAGTCCTTCGGGCCGTCACCGTTCCCGCCGCCACCACCGCTGCGCGGCTGCCACGGCTGGTCGGGCCGGCCTTCCGGCGGAGCCGCGAAGGGGTTGTCGTCGGTGGGGGAGTCGGGCTGGCGGCGGTCCGGCATCGGGTGTGTTTCTTCCCCTGTGTCATGGACGTCGCGGGGACGTCGTGGCGAGGTGAGGCCAGTTCGTGGCTTGTACGCAGACGCTACCGCCCGGCCGTCCCCCCGTCCCTCGGGGGACGTCCCGTGTACCGGTATCGTTGCAGGCGGTCGGTGGCTTCGTAGGGTTCCCCATATAGCGGTACCCAGAAGTTTCGTATGACCACACAAGACGAACACCGCAATCCCGCGAGAAAGGGCCTCCCATGGCCGCCTCCCGCCTGGTCGTGCTGGTCTCCGGTTCCGGCACCAACCTCCAGGCCCTGCTCGACGCCATCGACGCCCACCCCGGCGGATCCGAGGGCTTCGGCGCCGAAGTCGTCGCCGTGGGAGCTGACCGCGAGAACATCGCCGGCCTGGAACGGGCGCAGAAGGCGGGGATTCCCACCTTCGTCTGCCCGGTCAAGGGCTACGGCAGCCGCGCGGAGTGGGACGTCGCCCTCACCGAGGCGACCGACGCGTACGCGCCGGACCTCGTCGTGTCCGCCGGATTCATGAAGATCGTGGGCAAGGTGTTCATCGACCGCTTCGGCGGCCGGTTCATCAACACCCACCCCGCCCTCCTCCCCGCCTTCCCGGGTGCGCACGGCGTACGGGACACCCTCGCCTACGGCGCGAAGGTCACCGGCTGCACGGTCCACTTCGTGGACAGCGGCGTGGACACCGGTCCGATCATCGCCCAGGGTGTGGTCGAGGTCCGGGACGAGGACGACGAAGCCGCTCTCCATGAGCGCATCAAGGAAGTCGAGCGTCAGCTGCTCGTCGATGTCGTGGGGCGCCTGGCCCGGCACGGCTACCGCATTGAGGGACGAAAGGTAACAATCCAGTGACCGCCGCAGACACCGCAGCGAGCAACGACCCGACCACGAACCAGCGGCCGATCCGGCGTGCGCTCATCAGCGTCTACGACAAGACGGGACTGGAAGAGCTGGCCCTCGGGCTGCACGGGGCGGGCGTCGCGCTCGTCTCCACCGGCTCCACCGCGTCGAAGATCGCCGCCGCCGGGGTGCCCGTCACCAAGGTGGAGGAGCTGACCGGCTTCCCCGAGTGCCTGGACGGCCGGGTCAAGACCCTGCACCCGCGCGTGCACGCCGGCATCCTCGCCGACCTGCGCCTGGAGGACCACCGCAACCAGCTCGCCGAGCTGGGCGTCGAGCCCTTCGACCTCGTCGTGGTGAACCTGTACCCGTTCCTGGCGACCGTGCAGTCGGGGGCCACCCCCGACGAGTGCGTGGAGCAGATCGACATCGGCGGTCCGTCGATGGTCCGCGCCGCGGCCAAGAACCACCCCTCGGTCGCGGTCGTCACCAGCCCGGCCCGCTACGCCGACGTCATCGCGGCGGCCCAGGGCGGCGGCTTCGACCTCACCGCGCGCAAGCGGCTCGCCGCGGAGGCCTTCCAGCACACCGCCTCCTACGACGTGGCCGTGGCCTCCTGGTTCACGAACGCGTACGCGCCCGAGGCCGGCGACAGCGCCCTGCCCGAGTTCCTGGCCGGCGCCTGGGAGCGCAAGTCGACCCTGCGCTACGGCGAGAACCCGCACCAGGCCGCCGCCCTCTACACGGACGGGCAGCCGGGCGGACTCGCCAACGCCGAGCAGCTGCACGGCAAGGAGATGTCCTTCAACAACTACGTGGACACCGAGGCCGCGCGCCGCGCCGCCTACGACCACGACGAGCCCTGCGTCGCGATCATCAAGCACGCCAACCCGTGTGGCATCGCGGTCGACACGGACGTCGCCGCCGCCCACCGCAAGGCGCACGCCTGCGACCCGCTGTCGGCCTTCGGTGGCGTCATCGCCGTCAACCGCCCGGTGACCGTCGAGCTCGCCGAGCAGGTCGCGGAGATCTTCACCGAGGTCATCGCCGCCCCCGCCTACGAGGACGGCGCGGTCGAGATCCTGGCCAGGAAGAAGAACATCCGCGTCCTGAAGGTGGACGGCACCCCGCACCAGCCGGGCGACCTCAAGCCCATCTCCGGCGGTGCGCTGCTCCAGCAGAGCGACCTCTTCCAGGCCGAGGGCGACGACCCGGCCAACTGGACCCTGGCCACCGGCGACGCCCTGTCCCCGGCGGAGCTCGCCGAGCTGGCCTTCGCGTGGAAGGCCTGCCGGGCCGTCAAGTCCAACGCGATCCTGCTCGCCAAGGACGGCGCCTCGGTCGGCGTCGGCATGGGCCAGGTCAACCGGGTCGACTCGGCGAAGCTCGCCGTGGAGCGGGCGGGCGCCGAGCGCGCGCAGGGCTCGTACGCCGCGTCCGACGCCTTCTTCCCGTTCCCGGACGGACTGGAGATCCTGACGGCCGCGGGCATCAAGGCCGTGGTCCAGCCGGGTGGTTCGGTCCGTGACGAGCAGGTCGTCGAGGCGGCGCAGAAGGCCGGCGTGACCATGTACTTCACCGGGACCCGGCACTTCTTCCACTGAGTCCGGCACGTCCGACACACGGCGAAGGCCGCGCCCCGCACTGCGGGGCGCGGCCTTCGCCGTGTGCGTACGGGAGGGTCAGTACTGGGGGCGGCGGAAGTAGTCCCCGGCCTTGGCGAGGCCGATGACGATGGTGAGGCCGAGGGCGAGGGAGACCAGGGACGGCAGCGAGGCGACCAGGCCGAGTCCGGCCGGGGTGTGCTCGTCGGCGCTGAGCGCGACCAGGTTCGTCAGCAGCCCGATGGCGGCGAAGAGGGCCTGCAGCGATCCGAAGATGATGCCGGAGACCCGGACGCCGCCCCGCCCCTTGGCCATCTTGGCCGCGGTCAGGATGGGCCACAGGGACAGGGCGATGAAGAAGACGCCGAGGACGACGCCCACGGTGCCGGCGACGGCCCCCACGTCCTGCGCGGAGGAGCTGGAGGAGCCGGAGTCCGAGAGCGCCGCGGCGAGCACGGTGCCGCCGATGATGAAGAACAGGCCGCCCAGCACCTGCAGTGCGCCCACGATGGAGAGGATGACGCGGGCCGCCTTCGCACCGCCGGGCATCTCCACGGGGGCACCCGGGTACCCGCCGGGACCGCCCGGGTACCCACCGGGACCGCCCGGGTAGGCCTGCGGGGCCTGCTGCGGGTAGGCGTAGCCGCCCTGCGGCGGGACGCCCTGGGGCGCCTGCTGGGGGTAGCCGTAGCCGTAGCCGGGCTGGCCCTGCGGCGGCTGCTGCTGTCCGTACGGATTGTGCGGTTCGCCGAAGCTCATGTTGGGGTGTTCCTCCGTGGAAGTGCGGGGACGCACGGCATGAGCGCGGAGGAATCCTGCACGGTGCGGTCCCGCCCCCCGGCACTGCCCGCGGCACATCAGTCGGATCATCGTGGTCCGGCGGGCCCGGGCTTGTCCAGTTGGTTGTGGTTGAGGCCGGTGACTTGTTGTGCAAGTGCAATGAACCCTGAGCCCCTGCGAGTGCCTTGACTGGAACCGGGGCCACCTCATCCGGGAGGATGGGGGCATGACCGCCCAGATTCTCGATGGCAAGGCCACCGCCGCCGCGATCAAGTCCGAACTGACCGCCCGTGTGGCGGACCTGAAGGCCCGGGGTGTCACGCCCGGCCTCGGCACCCTCCTGGTCGGTGACGATCCGGGCAGCCGCTGGTACGTGAACGGCAAGCACAAGGACTGCGCCGAGGTCGGCATCGCCTCCATCCAGCGCGAACTGCCCGGGACGGCCTCCCAGGAGGACATCGAGGCGGTCGTCCGGGAGCTCAACGCCAACCCGGAGTGCACCGGCTACATCGTCCAACTCCCGCTCCCCAAGGGCATCGACACCAACCGGGTCCTGGAGCTGATGGATCCGCTGAAGGACGCCGACGGCCTGCACCCCATGTCCCTCGGCCGACTGGTGCTGAACGAGCCGGGGCCGCTGCCCTGCACCCCGTACGGGATCGTCGAACTGCTGCGCCACCACGGCGTCGGCATCGACGGCGCGCACGTCGTCGTCCTCGGCCGCGGGATCACCGTCGGGCGCTCCATCGGCCTGCTGCTGACCCGCAAGTCCGAGAACGCCACCGTGACGCTCTGCCACACCGGTACGCGCGACCTCTCCGCGCAGCTGCGCCAGGCGGACATCATCGTCGCGGCGGCCGGTGTCCCGCACCTGGTCAAGCCGGAGGACGTGAAGCCGGGCGCGGCCGTGCTCGACGTCGGCGTCAGCCGCGACGGGGAAGGGAAGATCGTCGGCGATGTGCACCCCGGCGTGGCCGAGGTGGCCGCGTGGATCTCGCCGAACCCGGGCGGGGTCGGCCCTATGACCCGCGCCCAGCTGCTCGTCAACGTCGTCGAGGCGGCGGAACGGACCACCAGTGCAGGCTGAACCGGACGCGGAGAACGCGGCGGGCGGCGGCCCGGCCCGGGCGAACGGCACCCCCGTCGCCCCGGTCGTGCCCGCGAAGCCCGCCGCGCCCGGTCCCGCCGGGGCCGGGGCCGAGGCGGCGGCGGTCAAATCCCGCCGCTTCCCCTCCATCACCCGGGACACCGCGCGCCCCGAGGGCAGCGGCCGTGCCGTTCCCGGGGCCGTGTCCACGCCGGCCCGTCAGTGGCCGATGCTCAGCGTGCTCACCGCGACCGCGGTCGGGCTGCTGGCCACGGCCTTCGGGCACCCGCGGGTGGGCTGCCTGGCCATCGGCCTGGCCCTGATCGCGGCCTCGGTGATGCGGCGCGTGCTCCCCTCGGTGGGGATGCTCGCGGTGCGCTCCCGCTTCACGGACATGATCACGTACGGGCTGCTGGGCGTGGCGATCACACTGCTCACGCTGGTGATGGCCGCGCCCAAGCCGTGGCTGGTGATCCCGTTCATGGAGAGTGCGGTCCGCTTCACCGTGCGGTGAGCGACGTGAGCGACGTGATCGATGTGAGGGCGGCCAGGGTGGCCGCGACGGCGGGCTGGGTCTCCGTGCCCGCCCGGACCAGGACGTCCAGCGTCCGCCCCGGGCCCGGCAGCTCCCGCACGGCGGCGCCGGGCGGCGGGGCGTCGCACAGCAGCTTCGGCAGGATCGACACGGCCTGCCCGGTGGCGACGAGCCAGAGTCCGGACCGCAGGTCCGCGCACTCGTGCGCGATGCGCGGGGTGAATCCGGCGTTCCGGCAGGCGTGCAGCAGCATCTCGCGGCAGCTGCTCGGGGCCGGGGCCGAGACCCAGGCGCGCTCCCGCAGCGCCGCGAGTCCGTCCCGCTCGTAGGCGGGGAGCAGGGCCTGCGGCAGCGCCAGGCACAGCGGGTCGTCGAAGAGCGGCACGGCGGTGGTCCCGGCCGCGGGCGGGGCACCGAGCAGCGGGTAGGCGTAGGTCACCGCCAGGTCCAGGCGGCGCTGTCGCAGCCGCGGCACGGCCTCCTCGGGGTCGGCCTGCACGATGCGCGGGCGCAGCCGGGGGTGGCGTACGGCGAGCTCGGCGACGAGCGGGGCGGCCACCGTGGCCAGGGCGCTGGGGGCGCAGCCGATGGCCAGTTCCCCGCTCAGCTCGGCGTCGAGGGCGCGTACGGCCCCTTCGGCCCGCTCCAGGGCCGCGAGCACCGGTTCGCACGCGGCGGCCAGTGCCACGCCGGCCGCGGTCAGGCGCAGCCCGCGCCCGTCCCGCTCGACCAGGGCGGCCCCGGCCTCGGCCTCCAGGGCGCGCAGCTGCTGGGAGACGGCGGAGGGGGTCACTCCGTGCAGGTCGGCGACGGCGGTCACCCGGGTGTGTTCCGCCAGGTCCCGCAGGATGACCATGCGCTTCACATCAAGCATGAGTTCATCTTAATGATGGCTGTAGCAAAGGTAGCTGGACTTAACGGTCGGGTGGCGCCGATGCTCGTGCCATGAACGCGAAGACGAAGAAGGTCGTACTGATCGGCGCGCACGGAACCCTCGGCCGCGCGGTCCACGAGGTCCTGCGCGAGCGCGGCCACCACGTCGTCACCGCCTCCCGCACGGGCGCCGACATCCACGTCGACATCACCGACCCGGAGTCCATCCGCGCCATGTACGCGCAGGCGGCGCAGCGGGTGGGGGAGATCGACGCGGTGGCGAGCGCCGCCGGCAGCGTGCCGTGGCGCCCGCTCGGCGAGCTGACCACGGACGACGTCCGCGGCGGCCTCGAAGGCAAGGCGGTCAGCCAGATCGAGCTGGTCCGCCAGGGCGCCCGGCACCTGCCCGCGCACGCCTCGTACACGCTGATCACCGGGATCCTGGCCCGCGAGCCCCTGCTCACCGGATCGGTGGCCGCGCTGGTCAACGGCGCCGTCGAGGCCTTCGTGCGCGCCGCCGCCGTCGAACTGCCCGGCCGTCAGCGGATCAACGCCGTCAGCCCCACCGTCTTCGAGGAGTCCCTCGACGCGTACGGGGACACCTTCGCGGGATTCGACGCCGTGCCCGTGGCCCGCGCGGCGAACGCCTACGTCAAGTCGATCGAGGGGCACCGGACCGGTCAGATCTTCCTGGTGGAGTAGCCGAACGACGGTCCGGGAGCCGGTCGGACCTTCGAACATCGGGGTCCGTGTGCCGCGCACCACACGGACCCGGGGATTAGCCCGGTCCCGGGTCGGATAGCCTGACCGCGGATGTCTCTTCACGTCAAGATTTACTGGGGAGCGGCGTCCTCCAGCACATGGGGCAGGGACGCCCCACCGCCAGCTGTCTAACGGAGAAGGCCATGACCCGCACTCCCGTGAATGTCACCGTCACCGGCGCCGCCGGCCAGATCGGCTACGCGCTGCTCTTCCGCATCGCTTCCGGTCACCTGCTCGGCGCGGACGTGCCGGTCAAGCTCCGTCTTCTGGAGATCCCCCAGGGCATGAAGGCCGCCCAGGGCACCGCCATGGAGCTCGACGACTGCGCCTTCCCGCTCCTCAAGGGCATCGACATCTTCGACGACCCGAACCAGGGCTTCGACGGTGCGAACGTCGCGCTGCTCGTGGGCGCCCGCCCGCGCACCGCCGGCATGGAGCGCGGCGACCTGCTCGCCGCCAACGGCGGCATCTTCAAGCCGCAGGGCCAGGCCATCAACGCGCACGCCGCGGACGACATCAAGGTCCTGGTCGTGGGCAACCCGGCCAACACCAACGCGCTCATCGCGCAGGCCGCCGCCCCGGACGTACCGGCCGAGCGCTTCACCGCGATGACCCGCCTGGACCACAACCGCGCGATCTCGCAGCTGGCCGCCAAGACCGGCAGCGCCGTCTCCGACATCAAGCGCCTCACCATCTGGGGCAACCACTCGGCGACCCAGTACCCGGACATCTTCCACGCGGAGATCGCCGGCAAGAACGCCGCCGAGGCCGTCAGCGACGAGGCGTGGCTGGCCGACACCTTCATCCCGACCGTCGCCAAGCGCGGCGCCGCGATCATCGACGCGCGCGGCGCGTCCTCGGCCGCCTCGGCCGCCAACGCCGCCATCGACCACGTGCACACGTGGGTCAACGGCACCGCCGAGGGTGACTGGACCTCGATGGGCATCCCGTCGGACGGCTCCTACGGCGTCCCGGCCGGTCTGATCTCCTCCTTCCCCGTCACCTGCAAGGACGGCAAGTACGAGATCGTCCAGGGCCTGGACATCAACGAGTTCTCCCGGACCCGCATCGACGCCTCCGTCCAGGAGCTGGCGGAGGAGCGCGACGCGGTGCGCGAGCTCGGCCTGATCTGATCCGGTCTCCCGACCCGATCCGCTTTTCCGAAAGGCCCCGGCGCGATGCGCCGGGGCCTTTTGGCGCGATCGCGCCTGTCGCGCTCCCAGTGATCGCCCTATCGTTTCCCTCCGCACACCGAAAGGGGGATTCGGTGACAAGCACCGCGGACGACAGAACTCCGGTGCACCCTTCGCTCAGCGAAGCGGGCCGACTGCTGTGCGCCGGAAGCTATCTCGACGCCGCGTACCGCGACCGGGTGATCCAGGAGCTCTATGTCCACGAGGAGCGCTACGTCGCGCCCTCCTACGGTTTCGACGCCGCCCGCGTCCTCGCCCACGCGCTCCAGGCCCGCCGCGCCGAAGCGGCCTGGGCCTCGGCCGTCCTGGCGGTGTGGGGCCTCGGGCTGCTGCTGGCCCAGCCGCTCCTGCTCTTCCTGCTCCTCCCGGCCGCCTTCCTGAGCGGCGCCGGGCGGATCGCGCGACGCAGGGCGGCGACGGCACGCGGCAGCCGCTTCCTCGAACTCCTGCTGCGCGGCTGCGGCTACGTGCTGCTCACCGGCGTCGCCCTGGGCGTGCTGCAGGGCGCGTTCCAGGGCGAGACGCACGTCGGAGGGGCCGACGACTCGCTCGCGGTCTACGAGCACATCCTGCGCGGGATCGAGCGGGAGCCGTTCGCCCTCGTCTTCGGGCTGCCCCAGCTCGGCTACCTGATCGCAGGCGAGTACGCCTGGACCGCCCTGATCGTCTTCGCCCTCCTGACCCTGGTCGTCGGCCTCCAGCGGGGCCACTTCGCCCGCGTCATCAGCACCTCGCTCAGCCGGACGCGGTACGCCGACCCGAACGCCGACCCCGCCTCCGGCAGCCGGTTCGCCAGGATCCGCGACCGGATCCTGCGGACCCAGCACAGCCGCCTGGTCGTCTACAACGTCGACGATCCGTTCTGCGGCGCGGGCGCGGCCTACCGCCCCTGGCACCTGTCGGTCGAACTGCGCCCCCGCACGGACGGGGTCCCGCCCGAACCGCTGGACAACGAGCGGATCGTGGCCCGGATCAGGCCCCGGCTGGAAGCCCTGCGCGTCCCGTCGCCGCACGGTTCACCGGAGGCCGAGCAGGCCGTACTGGACCGGCTGCGGGAACTGGTCGTCGACGAGTGCGTCTTCCTGCCGGCCAACGGGCTGCCCGCGGCGCACCGGCCGGACCTCTCGGACCGGGCGTTCGACGCACACCGGGCCGGAGCCGTGGAGGAGGGCGGGGAGCGCCGCCGGCACTTCCTGCGGGTACGGGTCGGCGGCTGGGACGAGAACCTCGTCATCACCGTCTTCGTACGCGTCCACACCCAGGGCGGGATGCTGATGCTGGAAGTGGCGCCGCACGTGCTGCTGCCCGTACGGCCCCAGTTCCAGGAGGCCGACGACGTGGCCCGGCGCCACCTGCGGAACAACCCCTTCGCCAAGACGGTGTGGGCGCTGCGGCACGCCCCGCGCTCGCTCTCCAAGGCGCTCACCACCCTCTCGGGCGGCAGCCGCGGCCCGTGGCAGATCGCCACGGAGGGCCACGGCGGCGCGCTCCCGGCCGGCCCGGCCGTGTCCGTGCGCGAGCTGGCGGCGCAGCAGGACGCCTCGCTGTTCCAGCTGATGGACCTGGACCGGTACCTGAAGACCATCCAGGACCGGATCGTCGCCGGTGTGACCCTGGCCCTGCACGAAGCGGGCTGGCACACGGAGGAGTTCGCGCAGCGCGCGGTCACCGTCGCGGAGGGCGGCGTGTACATCCAGTCGGTGAGCCACAGCGCGTTCAGCGTGGGCGGCAGCGGACACCGCAACCAGACGAGCCACCACACAGGCAGGGGAGAGCGGCAGTGACGCAAGACGGGGGAGCCGGGGAGGTGCGGATCGAACGCATCGACCGTATCGACGGCAGCACCTTCAGCATCGGCGGCACCAACATCACCAACACCACCGTCCACCACGACGGTTCGGGGGCGGCCGCCCCGGGCGCGGCGGAACTGCTGGAGGCCGTACGGGAGCTGCGCATCGCCCTCGTGCACCTGCCCCGCAGCGCCGACTGTTCGGCGCTCGACGCCGAACTGGTCGAGGCGGCCGGCGAGCTGGAGGAGGCCGGGGAGATCCGGCCCGGCCTGCCCGCCCGGCTCCGGGGCGCGCTCCAGCGCTGGGCCCCGCTGGTGGACTCGGTGAACGCGGCCGCCGCCCTCGGCGCGCTGCTCGCCTCGCTGGGGAGCTGACCGGTGGCCACGGGTGGCGGTGCCCACTGGAATCCGCAGTCGCAGCGCTGGGAGTGGGCGGATCAGCCGCCGCCCCCGCCGGCCCCGCCCTCGTACCCGCCCCGGCCACCGGGGGGCGGTCCGGGCGGCTCGGGCGGTCCGGGCGGTCCGGTCCGGGAGCGCTCGTGGAAGGTCCCGCTGCTGGTGGCCCTCGGTGCCGCGGTGGTGGGCGGCTGCGCCCTGGCGGGCTGGTTCGTACTGGGTGACGGGGACCGGGCGGGGCCGAAGGCGCCCGCCGCAGCCCCGTCGGCTTCGGGTACCCCGCTCCCGCCGTCCGGTACGGGTCCGCAGACGGCCCCGACCACCGTGGCACCCTCCGCGTCGCCCTCGGTCCCACCGCCCTACACGGTGGTCCGCGACGACGGCGGCTTCTCGGTCGCCGTCCCCACGGGCTGGGAGCGCAGCCACGACGAGAACGGCAGCGGCTCCTTCTACCGGCGCCCCGGGGACCGCAGCGCGCTGGTCCAGATCTTCCGCGTCACCGAGCCGGACGGCGTGGGGGCGTGCGAGCTGCTGCGGACCTCCTCGCAGGCCCTCGGAGACCGCCCCGGCTACCAGGAGGTCTCCCTCGATCCGGCGCCCGGCGGGTCCTGCGAGCTGGTGTACGAGTACGACAACCAGGAGTCGCACGGACGCCGCCGTGCCATCGAGCGGATCACCGTCGCCCCGGACGGCAGGCGCTGGGCGCTGCTGGCGGCCGGTCCGGCCGCCGACGGCGCGGCGGTGCGCGCGAACCTGACGGCGGCCGTGGAGTCGTTCAGGCCGGAATGACCCGTCCGGAATGACCGGCCCTACTTGTACATGCCCGGGGTGTAGTGGCCCGGGACCAGGCGGGTGGTGACGCCGATGCGGTTCCAGACGTTGATCGTCGCGATGACGGCGATCAGCTGGGCGAGCTCGCGCTCCTCGAACTGCTCGGCCGCCTTCTCGTAGACCTCGTCGGGCACGAAGCCGTCCGTCAGGACGGTGACGGCCTCGGTGAGCTCGATCGCTGCGAGCTCCTTCTCGGTGTAGAAGTGCCGCGACTCCTCCCAGGCGCCCAGCTGGACGATGCGCTCCACGCTCTCACCGGCGGCGATCGCGTCCTTGGTGTGCATGTCGAGGCAGAAGGCGCAGTGGTTGATCTGGGAGGCCCGGATCTTGACGAGCTCGACCAGGGAGGGATCCAGACCCTTCTTGGAGGCGATCTCCAGGGCGAGGACGGCCTTGTAGACCTCGGGGGCGAGCTTCGCCATGTGCATGCGCGGGGTGTGCTCGGGGGCGTGTTCGTGCGTGGTCGTCATGTGATCCACCCTAGGAGGCAGGCGGCCCACCGATATGGTCCATTTCCATGACGGAATCGTGGGCCACTTTCGGCGCCGACCTGCACCTGGACCTCACCGCCGGACGCGGCCTGCGGGCCGGGCTCACCGAGGCCCTGCGCGAGGCGGCGCGCAGCGGGCGGCTGGCGGCCGGAACCAGGCTGCCGTCCTCCCGCACCCTGGCCGCGGACCTGGGCGTCGCCCGGAACACGGTCGCCGAGGCGTACGCCGAGCTCGTCGCCGAAGGCTGGCTGACGGCCCGCCGGGGCTCCGGCACCCGTGTCGCCGAACGGGCCCGCCCGCGACGGCCCGCGGCCGCCGCCCCCGTGCGGCGCCCTGCGCGCGAGGGGCCCGCGTACAGCCTGATCCCCGGCTCCCCGGACCTGGGCGGCTTCCCTCGCGCGGCCTGGCTGTCGGCCGCCCGGCGGGCGCTGACCGGCGCGCCGAACGAGGCCTTCGGGTACGCGGCCGACCCGCGCGGGCGCGTCGAGCTGAGGCAGGCGCTGGCCGGATACCTGGCGCGGGCGCGCGGGGTGTACGCCGACCCCGAACGGATCGTCCTGTGCGCGGGCTTCCTGCACGGGCTGGCGGTCCTGGCGGGCGTACTGCGGGCGCGGCGGGTGCGGGAGGTGGCGGTGGAGGGCTACGGCCTGGACTTCCACCGGAACCTGCTGGTGCGGGCGGGGCTGCGGACGCGCCCGCTCGGTGTGGACGGGGCGGGGGCCCGGACGGGGGAGCTGACCGCGGCGGCGGGCGCGGTGCTGCTGACCCCGGCGCACCAGTTCCCGACGGGCGTCGCCCTGACCCCGGCCCGGCGGGCGGCGGCCGTCGACTGGGCCCGGACCACGGGCGGACTGATCCTGGAGGACGACTACGACGGGGAGTTCCGCTACGACCGTCAGCCGGTCGGCGCGCTGCAGGGACTGGACCCGGACCGGGTGGTGTACCTCGGGACGGCGGCCAAGTCACTGGCGCCGGGGCTGCGGATGGGCTGGATGGTGGTCCCGCCGGGGCTGCTGGAGGAGGTGCTGGCCGCCAAGCGGCCCACGGACTGGGCGTGCGGCGCGCTGGACCAGCTGACGCTGGCGGAGTTCATCACCTCCGGGGCGTACGACCGGCACGTGCGCGGGATGCGGCTGCGGTACCGGCGGCGCCGGGACGAGCTGGTGGCGGCGGTGGGGGACCGGGTGGGCGTGTCGGGGATCGCGGCGGGGCTGCACGCGGTGCTGGACCTCCCGGAGGGGCTGGAGCGGTCGGTCCTGCAGTCGGCGGCCTGGCAGGACCTCGCCCTGCACGGGCTGGGGCGGTTCCGGCACCCGGAGGCGGTGGCGCTGCCCGCGCGGGACGCGGTGGTCGTCGGCTACGGGACCCCGTCGGACAGTGCGTGGTCCCCGACGCTGGCGGCGCTGTCGGCGGCCCTGCCGTGACCGGGTGACCCGCGGCGCCGTTGCCGGGGGCGCTGCCCCCGGACCCCCGCGCCTCAATCGGCGGCGGGGCTGGGCGGGTCGGCGGGGCCGGAATCGGCCGACGGCTCGCCGAAGCGCGCCAGGGCAAGGGAGCCGGCCACCGCCACCGCGAAGCCCGTCACCGCCAGCCAGGTCAGGCCCTCGCGGGTGCTGTCGCCGAGCCAGACCACGCCCACCACCGCCGGGCCGATCGTCTCGCCGATGACCATGCCCGCCGTCGCCACCGTCACCGAGCCGCGCGCCAGGGCCGAGGTGAGGAGCAGGAAGGCCGCGCCGCCGCCCAGCAGGAGGGCGTACAGGGCCGGGTTGCGCAGGTCCCAGGGGGAGTCGATGAGCCGTACCGAGACCTCCACGACCCCGAAGCCCGTCCCCGCCGCGAGGCCGAGCACCAGCGCCCGCGGCCCGTCCGGGAGCCGGCCCGCGACCACGCCGACCAGCAGCACCAGTCCGGCCACCACCAGCATCCCCACCTCCAGCGCCGTCGACCCGGTACCCGTGCCCTCCTCCCCGGCGGAGAGCCCGAGCATCAGCAGCCCCGCGCACACCACCGCGACCGCACCCCACTCGGTCCGGGACAGCCGTACCCGCAGCAGCCGCGCCGCGACCACCGCCGTCACCGCCAGGCTGGCCGCCAGCGCCGCCCCCACCGCGTAGATCGGGACGTGCCGCAGGGCGATGATCTGGAGGACGAAGCCGGCTCCGTCGAGGCCCAGACCCGCCAGGTACCGCCACTGCCGCACGGCCCGCAGGAACAGCGCCGTGTCCACGCCGGACCCGCTGCCGGGCTCCGCCGCCCGCGCCGCGACCGCCTGCAGAACCGAGGCCGTACCGAAGCAGACCGCCGCACCGAGTGCGCAAATCATCCCAATCAGCACGAACTGACTCTAGGTCACGGATCTCACAGCGGCCGGATTCCATCGGCCGGTGACCCCCCTCTACTCTGTCGGCAGCACGCGAGGCCCCAGGGGGAGCAGCAGACATGGACAGCAGCAGCACCAACCAGCGCCGCATGCGCTCCGGCGCGGTCGCCCTCGGCGGCATGGGCCTGCTCGCGGCCACCCTCGTGGCCTGCGGCAGCAGCGACGAGCCCGACAAGCGCTGCGCGTCCCGATCCACGCTGGAGCACCTGAACAACAAGGAGTGCAAGAGCGGCGGCCGCGGCGCGTACTACTACGGCGGCTACGTCAGCAGCGGCAAGGTCTCCGGCGGCAGCTTCGACAAGTCCGCCGTCACCCGGGGCGGCATCGGCGGCCACTCCAGCTCCGGCTCCAGCGGCGGCTGACCGGCACCATGGAGCGGCACACCATCGAGCCCCGTCCCGACTGGCAGAAGACCGTCGAGGAGCAGGGTCTGATCTATCCCCTGACCCGCTACCCCGACGACTCCCTGCGCCCCTACTGGGACGAGAGCGCGTACTACTCCTTCTCGCTCCCCGAGGTCGAGGCCCTGGAGAACGTCGTCGAGGAACTGCACGCCATGTGCCTGGCCGCGGCCGCGCACATCGTCGAGCACGACCGCTTCGCCGACCTCGGCATCACCGACCCGGAGCTGGCCGCGCTGATCGCCGAGTCCTGGCGGCGCCGCGCCGAACAGCCCTCCCTCTACGGCCGCTTCGACCTGCGCTACGACGGCACCGGCAGCCCGGCCAAGATGCTGGAGTACAACGCCGACACCCCCACCTCCCTGGTGGAGGCGGCCAGCCCCCAGTGGTTCTGGATGGAGGAGCGCTTCCCCGGCGCCGACCAGTGGAACTCCCTCCACGAGCGCCTCGTCGACGCCTGGCGGCGCCAGGCCGAGCTGCTGCCGCCCGGCCCGCTGCACTTCGCGCACTCCGAGACCGACGAGCTCGGCGAGGACCTGATGACGGTCGCCTACCTCCAGGAGACCGCCGAGCAGGCGGGGCTGGAGACGCACGCCCTGTCCGTCGAGCAGATCGGCTGGGACGGCCTGTCCGGCCGGTTCGTGGACGAGAAGCTCCGCTTCATCCGCTCCTGCTTCAAGCTCTACCCGTGGGAGTGGCTGGCCACGGACGAGTTCGGCCCGCAGGTCCTCGGTACGTACGACCACGGCGGCGGCTCCGGCACCACGGCCTGGATCGAGCCGCTGTGGAAGATGCTGCTGTCCAACAAGGCGCTGCTCGCGATCCTGTGGGAGCTCTTCCCGGAACACCCCAACCTGCTGCCCGCCTACCTCGACGGCCCGCGCGAGCTCGCCGAGCCCGGGTCCGGCGGCTACGTGGCCAAGCCCCTCCTCGGCCGTGAGGGCGCGGGGGTCACCCTGCACGGGCCGGGCGGGGGCGGCGAGCCGTTCGTACCGGAGGAGGGGGAGCGGTACTGCTTCCAGGGCCTTGCCCCGCTGCCCGACTTCGACGGCAACCGGGTGGTGCTCGGCGCATGGGTCGTCGAGGACGAGGCGGCAGGGCTCGGCATCCGCGAATCGGCGGGGCCGGTCACGGACGAGTACGCCCGCTTCCTGCCCCACGTCATCCTCTAGGCCGCGGTGACCGGGGCGCCCTACGCGCCGAGCACCGACCGGAGCTGGGCCAGGCCCCAGTCCAGGTCCTCCTTGCTGATCACCAGCGGCGGGGCGATCCGGATCGTCGACCCGTGGGTGTCCTTCACCAGCACCCCGAGCTCCATCAGCTTCTCGGAGATCTCCCGGCCGGTGCCCCGCGACGGGTCGACGTCGACGCCCGCCCACAGGCCGCGGCCGCGTACTGCGGTCACCGCGCCCCCGCCGGCCAGCAGGTTCAGCTCCCGGTGCAGGTGCTCGCCCAGCTCGGTGGCGCGGCCCTGGAACTCGCCGGTGCGCAGCATCGCGATGACCTCCAGGGCGACCGCGCACGCGAGCGGGTTCCCGCCGAAGGTGGACCCGTGCTGCCCGGGCCGGAACACCCCGAGCACGTCCCGGTCGGCGACCACGGCCGACACGGGCACCACACCGCCGCCGAGCGCCTTGCCGAGGATGTAGACGTCCGGGACGACCCCCTCGTGCTCGCACGCGAAGGTCCGGCCGGTACGCCCCAGACCCGACT
Organism: Streptomyces sp. NC-S4; assembly: GCF_054353315.1. Taxonomy (NCBI): domain Bacteria; kingdom Bacillati; phylum Actinomycetota; class Actinomycetes; order Kitasatosporales; family Streptomycetaceae; genus Streptomyces; species Streptomyces sp. NC-S4. The sequence continues at coordinate 5,267,370 of NZ_CM135937.1, forward strand.
GGATCTCGTCCGCCATGAACAGGACGTTCCGCTCGCGGGTCAGTTCCCGTACGCCGCTCAGGTACCCGGCCGGCGGCACCAGCACCCCCGCCTCGCCCTGGATCGGCTCCAGCAGCACGGCCACGGTGTTCTCCGTGACGGCGTGCGACAGCGCGGTGAGGTCCCCGTACGGGACGATCTCGAAGCCCGGCGTGTACGGGCCGAAGTGGTCACGGGCGTCGTGGTCCGTGGAGAAGGACACGATGGTCGTGGTGCGCCCGTGGAAGTTGTCGGCGGCCACCACGATCTTGGCGTGCCCGTCCGGGACGCCCTTGACCTCGTAGCCCCACTTGCGGGCGGTCTTCACCGCCGTCTCCACGGCCTCCGCCCCCGTGTTCATGGGGAGCACCATCTCCTTGCCGCACAGCGCGGCGAGCTCGGTACAGAACTCGGCGAAGCGGTCGTGGTGGAAGGCGCGTGAGGTGAGCGTGACCCGTTCCAGCTGGGCGCGGGCGGCGTCGATCAGACGGCGGTTGCCGTGCCCGAAGTTGAGGGCCGAGTACCCGGCGAGCATGTCGAGGTATCTGCGGCCCTCGACATCGGTCATCCACGCGCCTTCCGCGGACGCGACGACCAGCGGCAGCGGATGGTAGTTGTGCGCGCTGTGCGCGTCTGCGGAGCGGATGGCATCAGCAGTTGTCGACACGGGATCTCCGATCGTCCGTCCGGCGCGGTGCAGCGCCGGGTGAAGCGGTGACGAGGGTGGCGTCACCTTCTTATCGTCGCTCGTATCGCGGACGCAGAAACCTCTCTTCCGGCGCGCCCGCTAAGGTGTCCGGTACGCACGGCGACTGGCGTACGGAGAACCAACTCCGGGGGAGTCGTGCGCGCTCGACCGCATACAGGGCCGCTCGCCTGGGCCTCGCGGGGTACCGATCACATCGACCCCGGAGGAGCCCGCCATGTCCGCGAGCCGCCATCCCGCCCTGTCCGCCACCGACCCCGAGCTGGCGTCGTTCGTCGCCGCGGAGGAAGTGCTGCAGGCGCAGACCCTGCGCCTGATCCCCAGCGAGAACTACGTGTCCGCGGCCGTCCTCGAAGCCTCCGGCACCGTGCTGCAGAACAAGTACAGCGAGGGCTACCCCGGCCGCCGCTACTACGAGGGCCAGCAGAACATCGACCGCGTCGAGGCGCTGGCGATCGAGCGGGCCAAGGGCCTGTTCGGCGTGGACCACGCCAACGTGCAGCCGTACTCCGGCTCGCCCGCCAACCTGGCCGTGTACCTGGCCTTCGCGAAGCCGGGCGACACGGTCATGGGCATGGCCCTGCCGATGGGCGGGCACCTCACCCACGGCTGGGGCGTCTCGGCGACCGGCTCCTGGTTCCGGGGCGTCCAGTACGGCGTCCGGGCCGACACCGGGCTGATCGACTACGACGCGGTGCGCGAGCTGGCCCTCGCCGAGCGGCCCAAGCTGATCTTCTGCGGCGGTACCGCCCTGCCGCGCACGATCGACTTCGCCGCCTTCGCGGAGATCGCGCGGGAGGCGGGTTCGATCCTGGTCGCCGACGTCGCCCACATCGCGGGCCTGATCGCGGGCGGCGCGCACCCGTCCCCGGCGGACCACGTCGACGTCGTCTCCACCACCACGCACAAGACCCTGCGCGGTCCGCGGGGCGCGATGCTGATGTGCCGGGAGGAGCACGCGAAGGCCATCGACAAGGCGGTCTTCCCGGGCCTGCAGGGCGGCCCCCACAACCAGACGACGGCCGGTATCGCGGTGGCGCTGCACGAGGCGGCCCAGCCGTCCTTCACGGCGTACGCGCACCAGGTCGTCGCCAACGCCAGGGCGCTGGCCGCGGCGCTGCTGCAGGAGGGCTTCGACCTGGTCTCGGGCGGTACGGACAACCACCTGATCCTGATCGACCTGACGGGCAAGGACGTGCCGGGCAAGACCGCGGCCAAGGCCCTGGACCGGGCGGGCATCGTCGTGAACTACAACACGGTGCCGTTCGACCCGCGCAAGCCCTTCGACCCGTCCGGCATCCGCATCGGCACGCCGTCGCTGACGTCCCGCGGGCTGTCCACGGAGCACATGCCGGTCGTGGCGGACTGGATCTCGCGGGCGGTGGACGCCGCCGCGAAGGGCGACGAGCAGGCCCTCGCCGTGATCCGCGCCGAGGTGACGGACCTCATGGCCGCCTTCCCGGCCCCGGGCCTGCCGCTCGCCTGACCTGCGGCGCCGTGGCCGGGGGCGCCGCCCCCGGACCCCCGCGCCCCGATCTCCCCCAGCTACCGCTGGGAGGTGCCCCCTGGCGGGGCTGGAATTTCCAGCCCCGCCGGCGATTGGATCAGGCCGACGGCGGGCACGGGCCCGCCCCCGCACCTGAGAGAATGAAGCCATGGCTTCTGATCGTCCTCGCGCGCTCTCCGGCATCCAGCCCACCTCCGGTTCGTTCCACCTCGGGAACTACCTCGGAGCCATCCGCCAGTACGTCGCCCTGCAGGAGACGCACGACGCCTTCTACATGGTGGTCGACCTGCACGCGATCACCATGCCGCAGGATCCGAAGGACCTGCGGGCGAACACCCGCCTGTCCGCCGCGCAGCTGCTGGCCGCCGGCCTGGACCCCGAGCGCTGCACCCTCTTCGTCCAGAGCCACGTGCCCGAGCACGCGCAGCTCGGCTGGGTCATGAACTGCATCACCGGATTCGGCGAGGCCAGCCGGATGACCCAGTTCAAGGACAAGTCCGCCAAGGGCGGCGTCAACAGCGCCAGCGTCGGCCTGTTCACGTACCCGATCCTGCAGGTCGCCGACATCCTGCTGTACCAGGCGAACGCCGTCCCCGTCGGCGAGGACCAGCGCCAGCACATCGAGCTGACCCGCGACCTGGCCGAGCGCTTCAACAGCCGGTTCGGCCGGACGTTCACCCTCCCCGCCGCGCACATCGTCAAGGAGGTCGCGAAGATCTACGACCTCCAGGACCCGGCGATCAAGATGTCGAAGTCCGCCTCGTCCCCCAAGGGCCTGATCAACCTCCTCGACGAGCCCAAGGTCACCGAGAAGAAGATCAAGAGCGCGGTCACCGACACCGAGGCCGAGATCCGCTTCGACTCCGAGAAGAAGCCCGGCGTCAGCAACCTGCTCACGATCTACTCCACCCTCACGGGCGAGACGATCGCCGAGCTGGAGGCCAAGTACGAGGGCAAGGGCTACGGCGCGCTGAAGACCGACCTGGCGGGCGTGATGGTCGATTTCGTCACACCGTTCAAGAAGCGGACCCAGGAGTACCTGGACGACCCGGAGACGCTGGACTCCATCCTGGCCAAGGGTGCGGAGAAGGCCCGCGCGGTCGCCGCCGAGACCCTCGCGCAGGCCTACGACCGCCTCGGTCTGCTGCCCGCCAAGCACTGACGAACGCAACTACGGACAGAGAGCCCTGGCACGAATGGGGGTGCTGCCGCCACACTGGGGCGGCAGCAGTCCACAGCGACAAGCGGAGGAGAGATACGTGGGGACCGTAACGCTCGGCGTTTCGATCGCGGTCCCGGAGCCGTACGGCAGCCAGCTCCAGGAGCTGCGCGCGGGCTTCGGGGACGCTGCCGCGCACGGCATCCCCACGCACGTCACCCTCGTCCCGCCCACCGAGGTGGAGGCGGACCGGCTTCCCGCGATCAGGGCCCACCTGGTCGAGGTCGCGGCCGCCTTCCCGGCCTTCCGGATGCGGCTGGCCGGCACGGGAACCTTCCGCCCCCTCTCCCCGGTCGTCTTCGTCAAGATCGCCGAAGGGGTGGCGGGCTGCACCCGCCTCCAGAACGAGGTCCGCGACCCCGAGGGGCCGCTCGACCGGGAGCTGGCGTTCCCGTACCACCCGCACGTCACGGTCGCCCACGGGATCTCCGAGGAGGCGATGGAGCTCGCGTTCACGACCCTCGCCGAGTACGCCGCCGAATGGGTCTGCGAGGGCTTCGCGCTCTACGAGCAGGGCTCGGACGGGGTCTGGCGCAAGCTGCGCGAGTACCCGTTCGGCAGCGGGCCGAACTGCGTCCCGGCGCAGGCCGGCTCACCCGCCGACCAGGCCGCCGGGGCGGCGGGGACGGCCGGGGCCGCCGGGGCGACCGTACCGCCGTCCTGACGGAGCGGGCGCGGGGCCAGGGGCCGGCCCGGGAACAGGGGGAGCCGGGCGATGCGCCGGGCACGGAATCTCAGCCTTCGCAGGACCAGGGTGTGGAACGGGCGACCCGCAGGGCGCGTCTCGGGAAAAGTCACAATCGACGACCGTAGCGGCCACAAGCGACAATCCTGGCTATTTCCGGCAGCTGAATTACGGTGACCCCATGGACTGGCTGACGAAACTCCCGGTGATCGGGCCGCTCGCGGCCCGGCTGATGCGCACGCACGCGTGGCGTTCGTACCAACGCCTCGACCGCGTGCACTGGACCCGCCTGGCCGCCGCGATCACCTTCATCAGCTTCCTCGCGCTCTTCCCGCTGATCACCGTGGCCGCCGCGATCGGCGCGGCGCTGCTCACCCCCGAGCAGCTGGACCGGCTGGAGAAGAACCTCTCCGAACAGGTGCCCGGCATCTCCGACCAGCTCGATATCGAGGGGCTCGTCGCCAACGCCGGCACCGTCGGTCTCGTCGCCGGCGCCCTCCTGCTCGTGACCGGTGTCAGCTGGGTGGGCTCGATGCGGGACTGTCTGCGCGCGGTCTGGGAGAAGGACGACGAGGACGACGGCAACCCGATCCTGCGCAAGGGCAAGGACACGCTCGTGCTCATCGGCCTCGGCGGCGTGGGCCTGGCCTCCGCCGCCGCCTCCATCCTCGGGTCCAGCGCGGTCGGGAAGACCGCCGAATGGCTGGACATCCCCCGCGAGGGCGCGGGCGGCGCGCTGCTGCGCTCCCTCGCCTTCCTCGTCGGCGTCGTGGCCGCCTTCCTGCTGCTGCTCTACGTCCTGACCCTGCTCCCGGGCGTCGAGCCGCCGCGCGGCCGCCTGATCCAGGCGGCCCTCATCGGCGCGGCAGGCTTCGAACTGCTGAAGCTGCTGCTCAGCGGCTATATGCGGGAGGTCGCCGCGAAGAGCATGTACGGGGCCTTCGGCGTACCGATCGCCCTGCTGCTCTGGATCAACTTCACGGCGAAGCTGCTGCTGTACGTCTCGTCCTGGACGGCCACGCGCGACGACGCGGACGGTGACGGCGCGGAGGATCCCCCGGCCGCCGGGGCGACGCGGCCGGCCGCCCCCTGAGGCCGCAGACGCGCGCCAGTGGCGCACCGGTGTGGGGCCCGGTGCGCCACTGGGGTACTGCCGGAAGGAAGACCTACCAGGTGCCGTTGCCGCAGCCGTACACCCACCGGTGCGAGGCGGCGTTGTCGTGGACCGCCTTCCACTGACCGCTGGTGTCGCCGTTGCGGGTCCAGTTGAACAACTGCCCGTTGCCCCGAAGGTTCCATTCGGTGCCGTAGCCGATGCAGGCGTAGGCGCCGGTGTTGTTCTCGTTGTAGTAGATGTTCACGTGGTCGCGGCCGCCGGCGCTGCCGCTGTTGCGGACCCAGTCGACCTTGTTCTTGACCTGGTAGGGCCAGTCGTTGGAGTTGCCGGCGTTCTGGTACAGGTAGTTGTAATCGTCCGAGTAGGCACAGAAGTTCGTGTAACCGCAGCCGCCGTCGGCCTGCGCCGTGGCCGCAGCGGCCACCACCGCCGTGCCGGCGATCGCGAGCCCCGCGAGGAGCGTCCTGAGCTTGTTCATCTGGGGTCCCTCCCAATGAGTGCCGTACATGGTTCACCGCCGGTCGGCGGTACGCGACGTCAGCTCCCGGCGTGCCGGGCGACCACATCGCGAGCTGTGGGCAGGGCCGCCACCTGCAGCCGACGCATGGCGTCGAAGGCGGCCCCGTGCTCGGCGCGGATCAGGTCCGAACAGCGCCGGTGCAGGTCCTGCGCGGTGTCGGCGAGGCCGGTCGAGCGTGCGCACTCGGCCTGGGCGGTGGCCATCGGAACGTCCTCGGCCTCGGCGGCCGGACCGGTCCGTGCCAGTTGTCCGTCGCGCTGCCGGACCGGGTCCACGGCCGGGAAGCCGCGCCCGCCTACGCACTCGCTCCACCGGGCCAGCGCCGCCCGGAAGGCGGGGTCCTGGCCGACCCGGCCGGTGCGCACCGCGCCGAGCTGCTTGACGGTCTCGCTGGAGCCGTACCACAGGCGCACGTCCCCGTAGAGCTGCCGCCACGACGTGGCGATGCAGCCCCGGTCGCTGTGGCTCAGCGTGCCGCCGCCCGGGTTCTCGACCGCGAGCCCCTTCGCGTCGGGCCCCATGAGGGCCACGCCCAGGGCCTCCAGCCGCTCAGGGGAGAGCCCGCCCTGGTAGCGGCCGCGCGGGCCGGACGCCGCCTCCTCGTCCAGCTGCCGCTCGATCCCGCGCCCGAACCCGTGGCGGCGGGCCCAGTCCACGTCGTCCACGCCGTACGGGAAGTCACGCCAGTCCGGGTGCGGCACGCGCGGGACCGGCCAGTACGAGAATCCCTGCGCCCGCATGCAGTCCTGTACGAGCAGTTCTCCCGCGGTGTGGAGCACGTCCAGCTCGGCGGTCTCCAGGGCGCGCGGCGGGGCCGGCCGCCCGGCGCCGTCGGCCGGGAGAGCGGTCCGGGCCGCCACGGCGAGCAGCGCGCCGCAGGCCACCACGACGACGGCCGACCATCTCCTGCGCACGGCAGGACCCCCTTCCCGACGGCGCCTTACCGTCGGGAGTGAGCAAACCCTGCCGAAGTGCTGTGGTGAACCTGTGAGTTGATAGGTGGCGCGGTGACGGGAACCGGGCTAGGCCGTCTCAGATCAGTTCTTCGCCCCGGCCGCGGCGCCCCCGGGGCCAGCGCCGGTTGACCGCGAAGGCGCCGCCCGCCAGTACGGCCAGCACACCGCCCGCGACGGCCAGCGCGGTGCCCGCACCGCCGCCCGAGCTCTTGCCGGCCGCCGACGAGTCGTTCTCGTGCGACTGTGCCGGGGAGCCGTGCGAGGAGGTGTCCGCGCTCTTCGGCGGCACCAGCTCACCCACCGGCTTGACCTTCCCGGCCGCCGCGAAGCCCCAGTCGAAGAGCGCGGCGGTCTCCTCGTAGACCGAGTTCGCCCCGGCCGTCCCCGGATTCATCACCGTGACCAGCAGCTTCCTCGAACCCTGCTGCGCGGCGCCGGTGAAGGTGGAGCCGGCCATGGTGGTGTTCCCGTTCTTCACCCCGGCGATGCCCTTGTAGGGGGCGATGCCGCCGGCGCCCGTCATCAGCCGGTTGGTGTTCTGGATCTCGAAGTACTCCCGCGGCTTCCCCGCCTCCTGCAGCCCGGGGAACTTCGCGCTCACCGTGCCGCAGTACTCCCTGAAGTCCTGCTTCTGCAGTCCGGAGCGGGCCACGAGCGTCAGGTCGTACGCGCTCGACACCTGCTCCGGGGCGTCGTACCCGTCGGGGGACACCACGTGGGTGTCCAGGGCCTGCAGCTCCTCGGCATGGGCCTGCATGTCCTTGACGGTCTTCTCGACGCCGCCGTTCATGGCCGAAAGTACATGCACGGCGTCGTTGCCCGACCGCAGGAAGACCCCGAGCCACAGGTCGTGGACGGAGTACTCGAGATCCTCCTTGACGCCGACCAGGCTGCTGCCCGGCCCCACGCCCTCCATGTCCTTGTCGGTGACCCGGTGGACCTGGTCCTTGGGCAGGCCCGGCAGCACGGTGTCCGCGAAGAGCATCTTCATGGTCGAGGCCGGGGGCAGCCGCCAGTGCGCGTTGTGCGCGGCCAGCACCTCCCCGGACTCGGCGTCCGCCACGATCCACGACCGCCCGGTGAGGTTCGCCGGCAGCGCGGGCGCGCCCGGCAGCAGGTTCACCTGGGTCCCCGGCTGGCCGAGCAGGGATCCGCCGACCGTGGACATCGAGACGGGCGGAGCGGGGGCCGGCGGGGTCGGCGCGGCGTGCGCGGGAGCCGCCAGTGCGGTGGGCACCAGCAACGCGGCGGAAAGGACCGTCAGCGCGGTCGTCTTGGCAGACACGCAGGTGAAAGTACCTCCCGATGAGCTGGACAGCGCAGCGGACCGGCCAATTCCGGGCAACCGACCCCGGGACAGCCCACCCCGGCGCGTCCGTCCTGGGGACGAAACCGATACTGAAGGCATGAGACTCAGCCGTGCCGCCTCCTGGTTCCTGCTCGCCTTCGGAGTGTGGAGCTGGTTCATCTGGGTGTCTTTCGTCCGGAACCTGTGGAAGAACGGCAGTGGTCTCGCCTTCGATGCGGCCGGCGATCCCACGTCCTACTTCTGGGTGCACCTGACGCTCGCGGTGACGTCCTTTCTCCTGGGGACGGCGGTCGGTCTGATCGGGTTGCGCAGCGTCCTCGCCCTGCGGCGCTCGTCACGTACGGCGGACCGTCCCGACCGGGACACCCCGGCATGACGGTCCTGGTCTTCGTACTCGTCGCCCTGGCGGTCTGCGCCCTGCTCGTCCTGGTCCACCGCTGGCTCTGGATCCGCCTGGTCCGCGACACCACCGCCCCGGGCGGCCGGACCCGGCGCATCGGCACTGCCTTGGCCATCGCCCTGCCCCTCCTCTCCCTGGCCGCGCTCACCGCGGGCCGCGCGGGTGCCCCCTTCTGGCTCCAGCAGACGGTGGCCTGGCCCGGGTACCTCTGGCTCGCGGTACTCCTGTACCTGACCCTGACGATGCTGGTCGCGGAGCCGATCCGCGCGCTGTCGCTGCGCCGTCTGGCCCACCGCGATTCCGCCGGCCGGCCGGCCGACCGGCCCGAGCCCGTGGAGGTGCCCGCCGCGGCGGTGCCCGCGGCCGCCCCGGCCACCGCCGAGCGGCCCGCCGGGGGCGACGGGCTGAGCCGCCGCCGGTTCGTCGCCCGCACGGTCGGCGGGACGGCCGCCGCCGTGGCCCTCGGCACGGTCGGGGCCGGGGCCCACGGGGTACTGCGCGGGCCGAGCGTGAAGCGGGTGCGTGTCCCCCTCGCCAAACTGCCGCGTGCGGCACACGGTTTCCGGATCGCCGTCGTCAGCGACGTCCACCTCGGCCCGGTGCTCGGCCGCGCCCACACGCAGCGCATCGTCGACACCGTCAACCGCACCCAGCCCGACCTCATCGCCATCGTCGGCGACCTCGTCGACGGCAGCGTCCCCGACCTCGGGCCCGCCGCGGAGCCGCTGCGCCGGCTCGCCGCCCGCCACGGCTCGTACTTCGTCACCGGGAACCACGAGTACTTCTCGGGAGCCCAGCAGTGGATCGACCACGTCCGCGAGCTGGGGCTGAACCCGCTGGAGAACGCCCGCCGCGAGCTGCCGTACTTCGACCTCGCCGGGGTCAACGACATCCAGGGGGAGCGGGAGGGCAGCGGCCCCGACTTCCGGGCGGCCCTCGGCGACCGGGACCGGACCCGGGCCGCCGTGCTCCTCGCGCACCAGCCCGTCGTCATCCACGACGCCGTCCGCCACGGCGTCGACCTCCAGCTCTCCGGCCACACCCACGGCGGCCAGCTCTGGCCCGGCAACTACCTCGCGGAGCTCGCCAACCCCACCGTCGCCGGTCTGGAGCGCTACAGCGACACCCAGCTCTACGTGTCCCGGGGGGCCGGAGCGTGGGGGCCGCCGGTGCGGGTGGGGGCGCCGTCCGACATCACGGTCGTCGAACTCGCCTCATTTCAGGCCTGATCCGTGCCAAGCGTGCGGAGCCGCCGCCCCAACTGACCTTCCGGAGGCCGGAATTCCGTGATGGGATGACCGTTAATCGGACAGCGCGTCGCTGTCTTCGGTCATGGGGTGGGGTTCAGGGGATGCGGTCTGTCCGCTCGAAGATAATCGCGGCCGGGCTGGTCCTCGGCGTGGCCGGCGTGGGTGCCTGGCAGTTGCTGCCCGAGGACGGAGGCGGCCGCGGAGCGGTCCGGGTCGGAACGAGTGACGTCGTCTCCTCCCTCGACCCCGCCGGGGCGTACGACGCCGGTTCCTGGGCCCTGTTCAGCAACATCTACCAGTCGCTGATGACCATCAAGCCCGGCTCCGACGCCCCCGTGCCGGACGCCGCCGCCTCCTGCGGTTTCGTGGGCCAGAAGCTCGACGTCTACGCGTGCGAGCTCCGCTCCGACCTGAAGTTCGCGGGCGGCCGCACCATCACCGCGGAGGACGTCAAGCACTCCTTCGACCGCATCAAGGCGATCAACTCCGACCAGGGGCCGGCTCCGCTCTTCAACACGCTGCAGTCCGTCAAGGCCGAGGGGCGCACGGTCACCTTCAACCTCTCCGCCGGTGACTCCACCTTCCCCTTCAAGATCGCGACGGGCGCCGCCTCGATCGTCGACAAGGACAAGTACCCGGCGAAGTCCCTGCGCGAGGACGGCAAGGCGGACGGCTCCGGCCCGTACACGCTGGGCGGCTACAAGGCCGGTACGAGCGTCGAGCTGAGGCCCAACGGCTCGTACAAGGGCCAGGGCAAGCCGGCCCGCACGCCGGTCACCGTCAAGTACTTCAAGGACTCCGAGCAGCTCGACCAGGCCTGGAAGGCCCGCCAGATCGACGTCGCGCACCGGGACATGCCGCCCGCCGTGCTCGCCGGCCTCAACCCGGGCCTGAAGGACACCCGCTACCAGGCCTCCGGCGGCAGCGAGACCCGCTCCATCGTCTTCAACGTCCGCCCCGGCTCCACCGCGGCACCGCTCGCCGTCCGGCAGGCCGTCGCCGCCGTCCTGGACCGCGCCAAGGTGGCCACCGAGGTCCACCTGGGGACCGTCACCCCGCTGTACTCCCTGGTCCCGGCGGGCATCGCCGGCCACAGCACGCCGTTCTTCGACGCCTACCCGGCCCCCAACGTGGCCACCGCCAAGAAGCTCCTCAAGGACGCCGGGATCACCGGCCCGGTCCGCCTCAACCTGGGCGTGAACGTGCGCGGAGCGAACCTGCCCGAGGCCGAGGAGCTCAAGCGCCAGCTGGAGTCCACCACCCTCTTCCAGGTGACGATCAAGCCGGTCGACGTGTGGAACGACTTCCAGAAGGCCTACGCGGCGGGCGAGTTCGACGCCTACACCATCGGCTGGATCGCGGACTTCCCGGACGCGGACAACTTCCTCGCCCCGCTCGTCGGAGCCGACTCGTCCATGAACAACGGCTTCTCCGACAAGCACGTCGACGAGCTGATCACCCGTACCCAGTCCCACGCGGAACGGAGCGAGGCGGCCGCCGAGCTCCGCGACCTCCAGAAGCTGGTCGCCCAGCAGGCCCCGATGGTGCCGATCTGGCAGAAGAAGGACTACGTGATGTCCCGCGAGGACGTCACCGGAGCCCAGTACCTGTCCGACGGCACCGGCGTCTGGCGGCTGTGGGAACTCGACTGGCTGTAGCCCGCGCGTGCCCGCCGGCTACGCGGGGTCCGTCTCCGGGTACGGGTCCGAGGCCTTGCGCCGGGCCCCCGCCGTGGCCGTCTGGGCCATGCCCGGCAGGAAGTCCGCGAACAGCTCGTGCACTTCCCGCACCAGCGGCCGCAGCACCCGGAAGCGGGCCAGCACGATGCCCCGCGTGGTGAGCTGCGCGCCGCGCTCGGCGAGCCGGCGCGTCTTCTCGCTGTTCGGCGAGCGGTCGAAGACCCAGTACAGGACGAGGCCCATCTGCGCGAGCCACATCAGCTCGGGCAGTACGTCGGCCAGTTCGGCCGGCACCTTGGTCTTCGCGCCGGCCAGCACCTCGCGGTGGATGCTGATCGCCGCCTGCCGCGCCTGCTCGGACTCCGGCGAGAACGGGCTGAGCGGGCTTTCGGGATCCGCCGCGTTCTTGAAGAACTGGGAGGCGAACTCGTGGTACGGGGCCGCGATGTCCAGCCAGGCCGTCAACACGCCCGCGTACCGCTTCTGCAGATCGGTCTCGTTGTCCAGGATGGGCCGGACCGCGGCTTGGTGGGCGGCGCCGATCCGGTCGTAGAACCCCTGGACCAGGTGTTCCTTCGATTCGAAGTAGTAATAGGCGTTGCCGACCGAGACGCCGGCCTCCTTCGCGATACCCCGCATCGTCGTCTTGTCGAAGCCGCGCTCCTGGAAGAGGCGGAGCGCGGTTTCGAGGATGAGCGTGCGGGTCTGCTCGCTCTTGGGAGCCTTCTGATCAGTCACGGTGTATGAGCCTATCGGGGGACGGAGCACTCGTCGTCACAGGCCGGTCCCTCGGCGCCCTCGGGGTAACCCTCGGTACGCACGGCCTGCCGCCAGGCGGAAGCCGTGTGCATGGCCGCCCGGGCGAAGGGCCGGCCGGCCGGGGTGGCCAGCCAGTTCGCCTTCGGCCGGTGCTCGGCCAGCGCCCACAGGCACACGATGAAGGCGTCGGTCCCGGTCCACACCTGCCCCGAGTCCCCGATCACGGTGATCTCCCGCAGTGTCGAGGCGTGGTCGAGCCGGGGGAACCGCCGCCTCGCCTCCCAGGAGGCGGCGGGCACCAGGGCGAGCGGGACCAGCCGCCGCTGCCCGATGAGCCAGTGCCGGATGTGCACGCAGAGCGGGCAGTCGGCGTCGTAGAGGACGGTCAGCTTCCGTACGGGCGCGGCGGCGGTCGTCATGGCTCAGGCCCCGACCGGCGCGGTCCACCCCTGCGGGGGGACGGGCGGGGTCTGCTGGCGCTCCATGATCCCGCGGCGGCGCATCTTGTTCAGCACCCACACGTTCCCGAGGTGCATGACGCCGAGGACGAGCAGGACGACGCCGAGCTTGACCGAGAGCGCCTCGAAGAGGGCGCGGGGGGTCTGGATCTCCTCGCTCGAGCGGAGGTAGAGGGTCACGAAGCCGATGTTCACGAGGTAGAAGCCGACCACCAGGAGCTGGTTGACGGCGTCCGCGAGCTTCTCGTTCCCGTGCAGGACGTCGCTGATGAAGATGCGGCCGTTGCGGCTGAGCGTGCGGGCCACCCAGACGGTGAGGGCGATGCTGATGAGCAGGTAGATGACGTACGTGACAACGGTGAGGTCCATGTCCCCAGCCCCTTTGAACGTGTTCAAACTGCTGACGGAGATGACTGTAGGCCTCTTTTTGAACAAGTTCAAGCTGTGTTCAGAGGGTGCTGCGGAAGCGGTTCGCGACCAGGGCGACCGAGAGCATCGCGGTCATGACGCCGACGGCCAGGGTCAGCGTGCCGGCCCTGCCGCCGGCCATGGCCCAGCCGTTGCCGAGCAGCAGGGCGGTGCCGCCGGCGCGGGAGAGCAGGGCGTACCGGCGGTCGCCGGCGCGGCCGGAGCGGCGGCCCAGGACGAAGCAGGCGGCGATCAGTGAGAGGAAGGTGACCGACCCTGCGGCGAAGTGGGCGTAGCTGTGCCAGGTGAGGGTGGCCGGCGGTCCGTACGGGGTCCCCGCGGGGAAGCCGTCGGCCGGGTCCATGACGAACACCCCCGCGGCGATCATGCCGACGCCGGCGACGCGCACCAGACGCGGCGCCCAGGTGCCCCCGGTCCCCCCGGCCAGGGCCCGGCGCAGGCCGGCGGCGCCCACGGCGAGCAGGGCCCCGACGATCACGAAGTCGGCGATCTGGAGCCACCCCAGGGACCCGTTGCTCAGGGCGCTCAACGGGTGGCGGGTGATGTCGAAGCCCTCGCGGAGGGCGGCCTGGGACAGGGCGACGGCCGCCCACAGCGGGGTCGCCGCGACCACGCAGGCGAGCAGGGAGCGGGTGGCGGTCCGGGTGCGGGATCCGGTCGCGGGGGCGGTGGTGGCGGTCATGGCGGGTGCCTCTCGGGTCGTCTCCGGTGCTTGCGACCACACGTCGATCCGGCGATGTGACAGGGAACGGCCGCCGTTCCCTGTCACATCGGCCCGTTCGACGTGTTGTCGCAAGCACCGCACGACCGAGAGAAGGACCCCATGCGCTACCTGATGACGACCCGGCCCACCGACACCGCCCCCGACGAGAAGCTGTACGCCGAGATGGGCAGGTTCATCGAGGAACTGTCGGCGGCCGGTGTCCTGCTGGCGACCGGCGGCCTGGAGCCGGGCGGCGTCCTGGTGACGTCGCTCGGGGACGAAATCACCGTGACGGACGGGCCCTTCGCCGAGGCCAAGGAGGCCGTGGCCGGCTTCGCCCTGATCGAGGTCCGCTCCAAGGAGGAGGCGATCGAGCTGGCCCGCCGCTTCCGCAGGATCGTCGGCGACGGCGAGAGCGTGGTCCAGCAGGTCTTCGGACCCTGATCCGTCGGCGCCGGCACCGGCGCCGCCGACGCCACCGCGCCCCGAATCCGGCCCCGGCTTGCGTGCGAGCCGGGGCCGGTGCTGTGATCGTCCCCGTGCCGGACACCCATCGCACGATCGACGCCGTCTGGAAGCTGGAGTCCGCGAAGATCATCGCCGGGCTCACGCGGATGGTCCACGACGTCGGCCTCGCCGAGGAACTGGCCCAGGACGCGCTCGTCGCCGCACTCGAACAGTGGCCCGCCTCGGGAATCCCCGACAACCCCGGCGCCTGGCTGACGACCACGGCCAAGCGGCGGGCGGTCGACCGCATCCGGCGCGACCGGCGGCTGACGCACAAGCAGGAACAGCTCGCCCACGAGCTGGAACAGCAGCGGGAACCCGAACAGGACGACGTCCTGCGGCTGATGCTCATCTCCTGCCACCCCGTCCTGCCGACCGGGGCCCGGGCCGCGCTCACGCTCCGGCTGCTCGGCGGTCTGACGGCCGAGGAGATCGCCCGCGCCTTCCTCGTCACCACGGCCGCGATCACCCAGCGCATCGCCGCAGCCAAGCGGACCCTGGCCGAGCGGCAGGTGCCCTTCGACCTGCCGGACGAAGCCGAGCTGCCCGAACGCCTCTCGTCCGTCCTGGAAGTCATCTACCTGATCTTCAACGAGGGTTACTCGGCGACCTCGGGCGACGACCTGATGCGGCCCGGACTCTGCCTCGAAGCCCTGCGGCTGGGCCGGCTGCTGGCGGAACTGGCGCCGCAGGAGGCCGAGGTGCACGCACTCGTGGCCCTGATGGAGATCCACGCCTCCCGCTCGGCCGCGCGCACCGGCCCCTCGGGCGAGCCCGTACAGCTGCACGAGCAGCACCGCGGACGCTGGGACCAGCTGCTCATCCGCCGCGGGTTCACCGCGATGCTGCGCGCCCGGCAGGTCGGGGGTGCGTCACCCGGCCCGTACCTCCTGCAGGCGGCGATAGCCGTGTGCCATGCGCAGGCCGCCAGCGCCGAGGACACCGACTGGGCCCGGATAGCCGGCCTGTACGAGGCCCTGGCACGGCTGCTGCCGACGCCGGTCGTCCAGCTCAACCGGGCCGTGTCGCTCGGGATGGCGTACGGTCCCCAGGCCGGCCTGGACCTGGTCGACTCCCTGACCGCCGATCCCGCACTGCGCGACTACCACCTCCTGCCGAGCGTCAGGGGAGACCTGCTGGCGCGGCTCGACCGGCACCGGGAAGCGCGGCTGGAGTTCCACCGGGCGGCGGCCCTCACCCGGAACGCCGCCGAGCGCGCTTTTCTGGAGCGGCGCGCGGAGGCGATCGCCGGACCGGACCCGGCCGGTCCCGCGCTCGGGGAGGCCGCCCGCGACTTCCTCGCCCGCGGCGACCTGGACCCGGCGACGGTCCGCTCCTACGGACAGACCCTGCGGAGGCTGTGCCTGGCCCTCGGCGACCGGCGGCCGCTGGCCTCGCTGACCGCCGGCCAGGTGGCGGGCGTCTTCGGGGCGGCCTGGGGCGGGGCGGCGGCCAGGACCTGGAACCGGCACCGCTCGGCCGTGCGGTCCTTCGGCTCCTGGGCCGGCCTGGACGACCTGGCGGCAGGGCTGGAGCGGCGCGCGGAGAGCGGCTCCCGGGCACCGGCGCTGGGCCCCGCCCAGCTGGACGCGCTCTTCGCCCGCCCGGACCTGCCCCTGCGCGAACGGACGCTGTGGCGGCTCCTGCACGAGTCGGGAGCCGGGGCGAAGGCGGTCCTTTCGCTGAACGTCGAGGACCTCGACCTGGCGGACCGCCGGGCTCCGGCCGGCCGCACCTGGGTGAGCTGGCGCTCGGGGACCGCCCGTCTCCTGCCCGGGCTGCTGGCCGGCCGGACCCGGGGCCCGGTGTTCCTCTCCGACCGGCGGCCCGGACCGGGCCGGACGCCCGCACCGGCCGACCTCTGCCCGCAGACGGGCCGGCGCCGGCTCTCCTACGAGCGGGCCGAGTACCTCTTCAAGGAGGCCACCAGGTCCCTGGACCCGGCGGCCGGCGGCTACACGCTGGGCCGGCTCCGGCCCGGCCCGGCGGAGCGCGTGCCTCACATGCTCATCGACCGCGCGTAGTTGAGCTGGCCCATCACCCACTGGTAGGTGTACGCGTCCACCGCCGGGATCATCGTGGAGTGGTGGCGGCCGCCGCTGGTGACCGTGACCTGGATGTAGCCGGTGGTGGTCTTCTGCTTCATCAGCAGGAAGAGCAGGCCGAGCAGGCAGAAGAGGAAGAAGATGATCGCGAGCACGATCGCGTGCGGCGGGATCTTCTCCTCGGTGCGCGAGAAGTCGGTCGCGTTCCACATCGCGCCCCGCAGCGGCATGGTGCCCGACGGGGTGATGATCTGGTCCCCGGCGATGGTGATGTCACCGAGGGACAGACCGGCTCCGCCGACCGGGGCGGCGGCCTGGAAGGCAGGGGCCGGGATACCGGCGCCGCCGATGGTCGGCTGGTAGGCCGGAGGCGCCGGATAGGGCTGCGGGTATCCGTAACTGGCTTCGCCGGGACCCCACTTGTAGTCACCCTGGCCGGCGGGGTCGCTCGTGTACGGGTTCGGCTGCTGCTCGCTCATGCCACCGATCCTTCCACAGGGACTCCCTCCCCGTACCCCCGGTCCCGCAACCAGGTCAGAGCGCCGCACCGGCCGGGGCCGCGATGTGCCGCCGCATCAACTCGCGGTCCCTGCTTGCCGGAAGGGGCGAGCGGACGACCGTGCGGTGTGCCCTCGGAGAGCGCGGGCAGGACGAACAACTGCCTTTGCTGGGCGGGCTTCAGCAGCCGGCCGCGCAGCAGGCCGGTCATGAACCGCTCCAGGTCGGGGGCGTTGGAGAGCGTGCCGCCCTCGGCCGAGGCCCACGGCTCGATCTCGCCCGCCGCCGGCGAGCACCGGCGCGGGAGCGGTGCGGTCGGGGCAGGGGAACGACGAGGCCCCGCCCCCGGACGAACCGGGGACGGGGCCGAGACCGACGGACGGAGTCCGGCGCGTCGAGAAGGCTAGAAGCGGCGCGTGATCAGCGCACGCTTGACTTCCTGGATCGCCTTCGTGACCTCGATGCCACGCGGGCACGCGTCGGTGCAGTTGAAGGTCGTGCGGCAGCGCCACACGCCGTCCTTGTCGTTCAGGATCTCCAGCCGCTGCTCGCCGGCCTCGTCACGCGAGTCGAAGATGAAGCGGTGGGCGTTGACGATCGCCGCCGGGCCGAAGTACTGGCCGTCGTTCCAGAACACCGGGCACGAGGACGTGCACGCGGCGCACAGGATGCACTTGGTGGTGTCGTCGAAGCGCTCGCGGTCCTCGGCGGACTGCAGGCGCTCGCGCGTCGGCTCGTTGCCCTTGGTGACCAGGAACGGCATGACGTCGCGGTACGCCTGGAAGAAGGGCTCCATGTCGACCACGAGGTCCTTCATCACCGTGAGGCCCTTGATGGCCTCGACGGTGATCGGCTTCTCCGGGTTGATGTCCTTGATCAGCGTCTTGCAGGCGAGCCTGTTCTTGCCGTTGATCCGCATCGCGTCGGAGCCGCAGATGCCGTGCGCGCACGAGCGGCGGAAGGTCAGCGTGCCGTCGAGGTCCCACTTGATCTTGTGGAGACCGTCGAGCACGCGCTCCTTCGGGTCGATCTCGACCTGGAAGTCCTGCCAGGTCGACTCCTCGGAGATCTCCGGGTTGAAGCGGCGGATCCGGAACGTGACCGTGATGAACGGCGAGGCGGCGGCCGCCGCCTCCATCTTGTCCAGGGTGGGGGTGGCCATCAGTACTTACGCTCCATCGGCTGGTAGCGGGTGACGACGACGGGCTTGTAGTCCAGCCGGACGGAGTCCTTGCCGTCGTCGCCGACCTCGCGGTACGCCATGGTGTGGCGCATGAAGTTGACGTCGTCGCGGTTCGGGTAGTCCTCGCGGTAGTGACCGCCGCGGGACTCCTTGCGCGCCAGGGCGGACACGGCCATGACCTCGGCCAGGTCGAGCAGGTTGCCCAGCTCGATGGCCTCCAGCAGGTCCGTGTTGAAGCGCTTGCCCTTGTCCTGGACGGACACGTTCTTGTAGCGCTCGCGCAGCTCCGCGATCTTCTCGACCGCGGTCTTGATGGTCTGCTCCGTACGGAACACCATCACGTTCGCGTCCATCGTCTCCTGGAGCTCCAGACGCAGGTCGGCGACCCGCTCGTTGCCCGTGGAGTTGCGCAGGTGCTCGACGAGGTCGGCGACCTGCTGCGCCGGGTTCTCCGGGAGCTCGACGAAGTCGTTCTCCTGGGAGTACTTGGCGGCGGCGATGCCGGAGCGCTTGCCGAAGACGTTGATGTCCAGCAGCGAGTTGGTGCCCAGGCGGTTCGCGCCGTGCACCGACACGCACGCGACCTCGCCGGCCGCGTACAGGCCCGGGACGACGGTGGTGTTGTCCGACAGGACCTCACCCTCGACGTTGGTCGGGATGCCGCCCATGGCGTAGTGCGCGGTGGGCTGGATCGGGATCGGGTCCGTGTACGGCTCGATGCCCAGGTAGGTGCGCGCGAACTCGGTGATGTCCGGGAGCTTCGCGTCGAGCTGCTCCGGCGGCAGGTGCGTCAGGTCCAGGTACACGTGGTCACCGGCCGGACCGCAGCCGCGGCCCTCACGGATCTCGGTGTAGATGGAGCGCGAGACGACGTCACGGGACGCGAGGTCCTTCATGACCGGCGCGTACTTCTCCATGAAGCGCTCGCCGTCCTTGTTGCGGAGGATGCCGCCCTCACCGCGGGCGCCCTCCGTCAGCAGGATGCCCATGCGCCAGATGCCCGTCGGGTGGAACTGGAAGAACTCCATGTCCTCCAGCGGCAGGCCGCGGCGGTAGCAAGCCGCCTGGCCGTCACCCGTGAGGGTGTGCGCGTTGGAGGTCACCTTGAAGAACTTGCCGGTGCCGCCGGAGGCGTAGATGACGGCCTTGGCCTGGAACACGTGGATCTCGCCGGTGGCGAGCTCGTACGCGACCACACCGGCCGACTTCTTGACGCCGTCCTCCTCGACCAGGAGCTGGTCCAGGACGTAGAACTCGTTGAAGAACTCCACGCCCTCCTTGACGCAGTTCTGGTACAGCGTCTGGAGGATCATGTGACCGGTGCGGTCCGCGGCGTAGCAGGACCGGCGGACCGGGGCCTCGCCGTGGTTGCGGGAGTGACCGCCGAAGCGGCGCTGGTCGATGGTGCCGTCCGGGGTGCGGTTGAACGGCAGGCCCATCTTCTCCAGGTCGAGGACCGCGTCGATGGCCTCCTTCGCCAGGATCTCGGCGGCGTCCTGGTCGACCAGGTAGTCACCGCCCTTGACCGTGTCGAAGGTGTGCCACTCCCAGTTGTCCTCTTCCACGTTGGCCAGCGCGGCGGCCATGCCGCCCTGCGCGGCGCCCGTGTGGGAGCGGGTGGGGTACAGCTTCGTCAGCACGGCGGTGCGGCTGCGCTTCGTCGACTCGATGGCGGCGCGCATGCCCGCGCCACCTGCGCCGACGATGACGGTGTCGTACTTGTGGATCTTCATTGGTTTCGCCTCAGCCCCGTTGCCTAGCGGATGTTCGGGTCGAAGGTGAAGATCACCAGCGTGCCCAGAAGGATGGTGAACACCGTGGCGGTGTAGAGCAGGCCCTTCAGCCACAGCCGCGTGTTGGCGCGCTCCGCGTAGTCGTTGATGACGGTACGCAGACCGTTGGCGCCGTGCAGCATGGCCAGCCACAGCATCAGCAGGTCCCAGACCTGCCAGAACGGGGACGCCCAGCGGCCGGCCACGAAGGCGAAGCCGATCTTGGACACGCCGCCGTCGAGCACCAGCTGGATCAGGAGGTGGCCGATGACCAGGACGACGAGCACGATGCCCGAGAGGCGCATGAAGAGCCACGCGGCCATCTCGAAGTTCCCGCGGGTCGAGCGCGGGGTCTTGCCGGTCCGCTTGCGCGGGGCCTCGATGTAGGGCGCCGGGTTGTCCACGTCGTAGAGGGACACGCCCTCCACGTCGCCGACTCCCTTTTCGAAAGAAGTGTCAGAAGACATGCGTGTCACTTCCCGAACAGTTCAAGGTAGGCGTGGCCCAGGACGGGGTACAGGGCCCCGCACATCAGCACGATCCAGGTGACCACGACGGTCCAGAGCATCTGCTTCTGGTAGCGCGGGCCCTTGGACCAGAAGTCCACGGCGATGACACGGAGACCGTTGAGCGCGTGGAACAGGATTGCGGCGACGAGGCCGTACTCCAGCAGCGCGACGATCGGCGTCTTGTAGGTAGCCACGACATCGTCGTACGCCTCGGGGGAGACGCGGACGAGAGCGGTGTCGAGGACGTGTACGAACAGGAAGAAGAAGATGAGGACGCCGGTGACTCGATGAGCCACCCAGGACCACATTCCTTCCCGGCCGCGGTACAACGTTCCAGCCGGCACGGAAAACCCTCCGGAAGCGGGGCGGGGGCCAGCCGGCTTCTTTGTCGGTCGGGCCCGGCCGGGTACGGTCCACCGGCCCCGGACATCGTAGCGACGCTTTGTCGGTTCCCTTGCGCGGGGTCCATCGGTGTGATCAAACAGGCACGGACGGCCTATCCCACAGGGGCGAATAGCCCGATTTCCGTGGCAGTCAGCCCATCCGGCGAGGTCAGCCAGCGTGTCAGATCCCGGAGCCGGGCCTGTGCGGCGCGGCGCAGCTCGTCCGCCGAGATCGAGCGCTCCTCGTCGACCTCGTGGCCCATCCTCCGGCGGATCGCGCCCAGCAGCTGGTCGGCCTGCTCCTCCGGCGGGTGTCCGTCGAGGCAGATCACGAAGGCGTGGCCGAATTTCCGTTCGTACTCCGCACGGGCCGCGTCGAGGGCCAGCAGCGCGGCGTACGGGGCCCCGTGGTCCAGCTCCGCCGAGCACTCCGCGGCCAGCGCCTCGGTCAGGTCGCCCTGCGAGAGGTCGTACGAGGCCTCGTCGGCGGCGGCGAGCAGGGCCCCGGCGTCCGGGTAGGGGCGGTGCGCCGCCACCCGGTGCGCCCAGCGCCTGCTCCCGCAGCAGTGCAGCAGGACGGCCCGGGCGGCCTCGGGGGACAGGGCGTTGAACCGGGCCAGCCCGAAGCCGTGGGCAGGGGCGGAGCTTCCCGTGGGTCCGGTCCGGGGGGTGCGCCCTGGGGCCTGTGCCGGAAGGTGGCTGGACAGCAGGGGGCTCCTCGGGGCGCGGCGGGGGTGTACCGCCACGCTATCGACGCAGGGCAGGGTGTGTCGTACCGATTCGGGGATTTCACCCGGAAGTGAGCCGAAAGGATGACGTGAGCGCCACGGACAGGCATGGTGAGGGCCCCGGGAAGGGGAGGGCGACCGAGGCCGCCACCCCCCACAGGAGAGGCCCCGGTCGCCATCCGTCACGGGCTCGTGCGACAAGCCCGTACCCATGTCAGCGCCTCGGGTGCGTTTTGTGTCACACCTCGCTCCGCACAGGGTTGGTTGCGCGTTGTATCACTCGTGGACGAGAGGTGCTTGAAAGCCGTAACGTGCTGATTTGCGCCACACGTACAGGACAGTGAACGGGTTGGGGACTTTGCTGGGGGACGACGCGGAGCTGACCGCCGCGGTGCTCGCGGCACAGGACGGCGACGAGAACGCGTTCCGTGCTGTGTACCGCGCCGTGCACCCACGGCTGCTGGGATACGTACGCACGCTCG
This sequence comes from Streptomyces sp. NC-S4, assembly GCF_054353315.1. NCBI lineage: Bacteria > Bacillati > Actinomycetota > Actinomycetes > Kitasatosporales > Streptomycetaceae > Streptomyces > Streptomyces sp. NC-S4. The sequence continues at coordinate 5,289,192 of NZ_CM135937.1, forward strand.
TCGGGGACGGCGACGCGGAGGACGTGACCTCGGAGGCGTGGCTGCAGATCGCCCGCGACCTCGACTCCTTCACCGGCGACGCCGACCGCTTCCGCGGCTGGGCGGCCCGTATCGCCCGCAACCGCGCCCTCGACCACATCCGCATGCGCGGCCGCCGCCCCGCCATCGGCGGCGACGACACCGAGCTGACGAGCTGGGCCGCCGAAAGCGACACCGCGGGCGCTGCCATGGAGTCCCTCTCCACCGGGCGGACCATGGCGCTGATCGCACAGCTTCCGCAGGACCAGGCCGAGGCCGTCGTCCTGCGCGTCGTGGTCGGGCTGGACGCCAAGAGCGCGGCCGAGACCCTGGGCAAGCGGCCCGGCGCCGTACGGACCGCGGCCCACCGGGGCCTGAAGAAGCTCGCCGAGCTGCTCGGCCCCGAGGGCGGGTCCGACCCGGACCCGGAGACCGGCTCCGGTTCCGGCCCGGCGGTCGGCCATAATGCCCGTGGCCGGGCATGGGGCGGCGGGGGCGGGAGGGATCTCGACGCCGTACCCGCGCAGCGTGGCCGGAGCGGGGGCTTCGCAGAACAAACCGGTGTGACGGATTCACGTTGGCGGACGCAGAAGGACATGTGATGGCCGACGAGCGCAACAGGTGGCTGGACGAAGCCGCTGCGGAAGAACTGCTGCGCGGCGAACCGGTGCAACCCGTGGGACCGGCCGCCGATCGGCGTGCCCGGGACGAGGCCGCACGGCTGCGTGCCGCCCTGGACGCCCTGGCCGGCGCGAACGGTCCGGGGCCCGCGGGCACGGAACTGCCCGGTGAGGCCGCGGCGGTGGCCGCCTTCCGCGCGGCGCGCGGCGGCGTGCGCCCTTCCGCGGCTCCTTCCGCGCATCCTCCCGTGGTGTCTCCCGCGGCGGCCGCGTCCGCCGAACCCCTGATCGCCCTCGGCCGCATCGCCCCGGCGCCCGCACCCCGGCGGAGCCGGGCCGTGAGCTTCGGCCTGGCGGCGGCCCTGGCCAGTGTCGCCGTCGGCGGACTGGCCGCCGCGGCGGGCGCCGGGCTGCTGGAGCGGTCCCGGCACGACAGTGCGGGCCCCGGTCCGGCGATGTCCGTGAGCGCGGGCGAGGACCCGGCCCCGGGCATCGGCAGCGGAGCTCCGAGCGCCAGTGCGAAGCCCACGCCCACCCCGCTGCCGAGTGGCTCGAATCCGACGGTCACCCCGGGCGCGACGCAGCCGCCCGGTACGGAGGGGCGCGGTGCGACCCCCGGTGCAGGCGCGGGCGCCGGCACCTCCTCGGGCTCGTCGGCGACGGCCGGCTCGGGCAAGGACCTCCAGGGCGGTGCGGCGGCCGCGGGCGGCATGGGCGGCAAGGACGGCGACCGGGACACCTTCGCCGGCGGTGACACGGGCGCCAAGGACCGCGACCGCGACGGCGAGAACCGCCTCAAGGTCGCCGACCTCTGCACGGAGTTCAAGGCGGGCAGGCTCGACGAGGCCCGCCGTGAGCGGCTCTCGCGCCTGGCCAACGGCCTCACCCGGATCCCGGACTACTGCAAGTCGGTGCTCGACGACGGGAGCACCGGCGGCAAGCGCAGCGACACCCAGCTGGGGGGCGGGACGCTCAGGGCGCCGACCCTGACTCCGGCGGTTCCGCGGGGTTCGTTCGACCTGCGCACCGGCCGCTGATGCGCGCGCCGGGCCGGCTGTAACACTTTTCGAACCCGCGGCGCAGTACATAACGAGCCGACTGGTCATCGGCCGCGCATGAGCCGGGGTTCCCCCCGTACCCCTGGGCTCTGCGCAACCGGCGCGGGCGGGGCACGTTCCCCCGGCCCTGCCCGCGCCCCATACGTTCGGACCGAGGAAAAGCGGAAAAGCCCGAGGCGACGCCTCGGGCTTCTTGCTTGCTACCGGTCCGCCCCGGGCGCGGGGCTCCGCGGGACCGGACACCGGTCCCGCCCCGCCCGCACCCGCCGGGCCTCACCAGTAGACGACGACCTTGTCGCCGACCTGCACCTGGTCGAACAGCGCCGACAGCTTGCCCTTGTCCCGGACGTTCACGCAGCCGTGCGAGGCCCCGTTGTAGCCGCGGGCCGCGAAGTCGGCCGAGAAGTGCACCGCCTGGCCGCCGCTGAAGAACATCGCGTACGGCATCGGCGTGTGGTAGAGCGTCGACGTCCACTCCTTGGCCTTCCAGCCCACGTTGAACACGCCCTCGCGGGTCGGGGTGTTCTCGGAGCCGAAGCGCACGTCCATCGTCGAGACGACCTTGCCGTCGATCATCCAGGCGAGGGTGCGGCTCTCCTTGCTGATGCACATGACGCGGCCCTGCATGCAGCGCGGGTCCGGGGCGTCGACCTCGTTGACGGTCGAGGGACGCAGCTCGTCGGCGGTGGGCTTCTTGCTGGCGCCCTGGATCTTCTTCCAGGTGGCCTCGTCGACCCCGCCGGTCCCGTTCAGCCCGTTCTTCGACTGGAAGGACTTGACCGCGGCGGTCGTCTTGGAGCCGTAGAAGCCGGTCGGTGCGACCGACATCAGCTTGAGCTGGCGCAGCCGGGCCTGGAGCTCGCGCACCTGCTCGTTCTCGTCGCCGTTGGCCATCAGCTGCTTCACCGACGGCGAGGCGGAGGCCGAGGGGGAAGCCGACGCGGAGGCGGAGGCGGAGGCGGACGGCGACGCCGAGGCCTCGCCGGGCTTGTTGTCGGTGGAGGGTGAGGCTTCGGGGGAGCTGCCCGCCGTGGGCGAGGACGAGACCGCGGCGGCGGAGCCGGCGGGCTCCGTCTTCTGCGGCCCGCAGGCGGTCGCGGCGAGTGCGACGGCGGTTGCCACCCCGATCGTGCGGATTATGACTCTCTGGCGCTGCATTGCAGTCCCCCCGGTTTCTACGTCGTGTATCTAGGTGATGCTCCGCGTGCGTGGACAGTTGCGCTCGGCTCCGGGATGTTGCGCCATTGTGACCGGCAGCCGTCCGCATCCTTACGAAGCGATGCGCGGCTGGGGGCGCCCCAGCGGTGGCCCGGGGGAGGTCCTGCCGGTCCCGGGCCCGCTTGCTCCATGGAGGACTACGTCACATGGCACACACCGAGAGCGGAATCCCCATCGAACCCGTCTACGGGCCCGGTGACCTGACGGGATGGGACCCGGCGGCCGAGCTCGGGCAGCCGGGCGACTTCCCCTACACAAGGGGGATTTATCCGAACATGTACACCGGCCGCCCCTGGACGATGCGGCAGTACGCCGGCTTCGGCACGGCCGCCGAGTCCAACGCCCGCTACCGGCAGCTCATCGAGGGCGGGGGCACCGGCCTGTCCGTCGCCTTCGACCTGCCGACGCAGATGGGACACGACTCCGACGCCCCCCTCGCGCAGGGCGAGGTCGGCAAGGTCGGTGTCGCCGTCGACTCGCTCGACGACATGCGGACGCTGTTCGAGGGGATCCCCCTCGACCGGGTCTCCACCTCGATGACCATCAACGCGCCCGCCGCGCTGCTCCTGCTGCTCTACCAGCTGGTGGCGGAGGAACAGGGCATCCCGGGCGCGCAGCTCACGGGGACCGTCCAGAACGACGTACTGAAGGAGTACATCGCGCGCGGCACCTACATCTTCCCGCCCGGTCCCTCGCTGCGGCTGACGGCCGACACCTTCCGCTACTGCCGGGCCGAGATCCCCCGGTGGAACACCATCTCCATCTCCGGCTACCACATGGCCGAAGCCGGCGCCTCGCCCGCGCAGGAGGTGGCCTTCACCCTCGCCGACGGCATCGCCTACGTCCGTACGGCCCTGGCGGCCGGGATGGAGGTCGACGAATTCGCGCCCCGGCTCTCCTTCTTCTTCGTCGCCCGCACCACCCTGCTGGAGGAGGTCGCGAAGTTCCGCGCGGCCCGGCGGATCTGGGCCCGCGTCATGCGCGAGGAGTTCGGGGCCCGGGACCCGAAGTCGCTGATGCTGCGCTTCCACACCCAGACCGCCGGGGTCCAGCTCACCGCGCAGCAGCCGGAACTGAACCTCGTACGGGTGGCCGTGCAGGCCCTGGCCGCCGTCCTCGGCGGCACCCAGTCGCTGCACACCAACTCCTTCGACGAGGCGATCGCCCTGCCGACCGAGAAGTCCGCCCGCCTCGCGCTGCGCACCCAGCAGGTCCTCGCGTACGAGACGGACGTGCCGCACACCGCGGACCCCTTCGCCGGGTCGTACGCGGTGGAGCGGATGACGGACGAACTGGAGGCGGCGGCGCTCGCGCTGATGCGCCGGATCGAGGACCTGGGCGGGGCGGTGGCCGCGATCGAGGCCGGGTTCCAGAAGGCCGAGATCGAGCGGAACGCCTACCGCATCGCGCAGGAGACCGAGAACGGGGAGCGGGTGGTGGTCGGGGTCAACCGCTTCGCACTGGAGCGCGAGGAACCGTACGAGCCGCTGCGCGTGGACCCGGCGATCGAGGCGCGGCAGTGCGCGGCACTGGCCCGGCTGCGGGCGGAGCGCGACGGGGAGGCGGTGACGGCGGCGCTCGCGGCCCTGAAGGAGGCGGCGGCGGGGACGGCGAACGTGCTGTACCCGATGAAGGAGGCGCTGCGCGCCCGGGCCACGGTGGGGGAGGTGTGCGAGGCGCTGCGGGAGGTGTGGGGCACCTACGAGCCCGCCGGTTCCACCTGGTGAAACACACTGGCGCGACAGGTGCAACCTTGTGGGACACTCCTGCGCATGCTGGGTGTGACAGATCTTCCGACTTATCTCGCCGGCCTGGTGCTGATCATTCTGCTGCCGGGGCCGAACTCCCTCTACGTGCTCTCCGTGGCCGCCCGCCGCGGGGTGCGCACCGGGTACAAGGCCGCCGCCGGGGTGTTCACCGGCGACGCCGTGCTCATGCTGCTGACCGCCGTGGGCGCCGGGGCGCTGCTGCGGGCGAGCCCGCTGGTGTTCACCGTGGTGAAGTTCCTCGGCGCCGGGTACCTGGCCTGGCTGGCCGTCGGGATGATGCGGGGCGCGTGGGCGCTGTGGCGCACGCGCGCCGAGCGGGCCGGGGCGGAGGCCGCCGTCCCCGCCGACCCGGCCGAGAACGAGCGGCCCTACCGGCGGGCACTGCTGATCAGCCTCCTCAACCCGAAGGCCATCCTCTTCCTGATGTCCTTCTTCGTGCAGTTCGTGGACCCGTCCTACGCCTACCCGGCGCTGTCCTTCCTGCTGCTGGGCGGTCTGCTGCAGACCGGCAGCTTCCTGTACCTGACGATGCTGATCTTCGGCGGGACCCGTCTCTCGGCGGCCTTCCGGCGCCGCAAGCGGCTGTCGGCCGGGGCCACCTCGGCGGCGGGCGTGCTCTTCCTCGGCTTCGCGGCCAAGCTCGCCGTCAGCTGAGGCCCCTCAGCTGAGCACCCGGCGCAGCCACCCCATCCGCCGTACGACGCGGCGCACCGCCGGGCTCCGCGGCAGGAACGACAGCTGCGCCGGGATGCCGCCCGGCAGGCCGAGCGCGGTCAGCCGGCGGCGCGTGAAGTACCGCCAGGTGCGCGGGGTGAGGTGTCTGGCCAGGTAGGCCTCGGCCGCCGGGCGCCGCGCGGCCAGGATCTGCGGCTGCATGGTGAACCCGACAGCTGTGAGCAGCGCCGCCGGTTCCGCCCGGACCCGCTCGGGGGTCGGAGGCGTCCAGGTGCGGACGGCCTCCGCGTCGGCGAGGTCCGGAAGCAGGGCGTCCACCAGGGCCAGCGGGACCCGGTTGCTGTTCGGGTACGGGGTCAGGGCGGCCAGCACCGCGTCGGTGCCGGTCCGGGCGACCGGAAGCCCGTACAGCGTGGCGGCGGTCAGCAGCCCGGTGGAGAAGCAGCCGACGACCAGCGCGGGGCGCAGCCGCTGGTAGAGGGTCTCGGCCAGGACCGGGGCGGCGATCACGGTCAGCCGCGCGCCGAGCCGCTCGGCCTCCTCCTCGGCCCGGCGCCAGTACGCGGCCGGGGCGCCCGGGTGCGGTTTGAAGACCAGCTCCCGGTGGCCCAGGGCGTAAGCGCCCCGGACCATCGACACGTGCAGCTCCTCCTCCTCGGCCAGGGTCATCAGGTCGAGTGCGGAGAGGTACTGGCCCAGCAGGAGGGCGGGGCGTGCCGCGGGTCCGGGTGCCTCGTCCGCGGTGGCCTCGGCGAGCTCCGCGAGGACCTTCAGGAACGGCTCCGTCGGCACCAGTTCCACCCGCACGCCGAACTCCGTGAGCAGCAGGGGCTCCAGCCCGGGCACCAGGTCCAGGTGGAGCACCCGCCGTACCCGCATCCCGAGCTGCGGGTCGAGGCGGAAGCGGGTGGGTCCGTAGCTCATGAGCCCGTCGGCGTAGACGTCGACGGCCGCGCCGGGGAAGAGGCGGCACAGGCTCTGGGCCGGCGGGACCTGGAGGGACTCCACGATCAGCTCGACCCGGTCCTCGCCCAGGTTCCACAGCGTGCGCAGCTGCCGCTCCCAGACCGGGACGTCCTCCGCGCGCGGGGCCCAGGTGCTCGGGTGCTGCGGCTCGATGACCCGGTTCCAGTCGAGGACCTCGTCGAAGCGGGGGCGCAGGGCGGCGAAGCCCGGCATGTCCGTGACCCCCGGGGTGACCTCGGCCGTGACGGCGTGGTTGCTGGTCAGCAGGATGCGGCGGCCGGCGGGCGGGAAGGAGCCCGCGTCGATGCCCGCGGCGAGCGTGGCCGCGCCGTAGAGGGTGGAGGCCAGGAAGATCTGGGTGGGCATCAGGCACTCGCTCCCGACGGGGCGGCGCGGCGGCCGGTGCGCAGGCGGCGCAGCACGGCGGAGCGCTCGACGTCCATCGAGTCCAGGACCTGGTCCAGTACGGCCTGCGGCATGCGGCCGAGCGCGGCCGAGCTCATGAGACGGAGTTTCTTGGCCACGTCCGGCTCGAACCTTTCGATGGACCCGAAATGGTGGGCGATAATTGCACAATAAGTCCGAACGGCTTTCGGGAGCAGTCGATCGGATTCCCGGTCGGCGGTGACTTCCGCGAGTACTTGATCGAATGCGCGGATGAAATCGAGCTGCCGTTCGTCTCCGGTCTGCGTCAATGAGGTGGAAACCCCGCGCCGGTAGAAGACGCCGGGCAGTCCGACCGCGGCGAACGACTCCGCCTCCCGGTGCAGCCGCCAGATCCACGGCCGGTCCTCCGCGGTCCGCAGCCCGTCGGTGAAGTGCAGCAGCCCCCGGTCCAGCAGCCGCCGGTGGTACATCCCGGCCCAGGCGTACGGATAGTCCACCGACGTGGCCCGGTCGGCGGGCAGGATCGCCGTGCGCGGCGCGGCGACCACCGACTGCGGGCCGTAGGGGACGCGCTGCACGCTCCGCGACCGGCCGGCGCACCGCACATGGTCGGTACGGACGAAATCGCAGCTCAGACCCTCTATCGCGGCCAGCACCCGGGCCAGGTGGCCGGGCGCCAGCCAGTCGTCGCTGTCCAGGAAGGCCAGGTATTCGCCGCGGGCCGCGTCCAGACCGGTGTTACGGGCGGTGGCCAGGCCGCCGTTGCGCTCGTGTCTGAGGTGCACCGCCCCCGGCAGCTCGCGCGCCGCCCGTTCCAGCAGGCCGGACGTCCCGTCCGTCGAGCAGTCGTCGACGAGCAGGAACTCGAAATCCTCCCGGGCGTTGAGTTCGAGACTCTTCAGGGCGTCCGGTGCGTATGTCTGCACGTTGTAGAACGGCACGACAACAGAGAGCTTGGGCACCCGCGAGACATTAGGGCGCCGCCCGTCATTCACTGTGGCCCGTATGCGGAATCCATGTGAACGGCACGGGGCGGGCGAGTTAACCCGCACGCTTTCGCATTCAGTCGACGCGTTGTTAACCCGCTGTTGTGCGGTCGTTGGGCCGATCACCGAATTCGCGGAATAGCTTCTGCCGCGTGCCAGAACGCAAACGCGTCGCCGTACTCGCCGATTCCGACACGCGATGGAAATGGGGCGCACTCACCGCCCGCCGTCTCGTACCCGACCACCAGCTCACCGGATTCCTGCTGCGCGGCCGGGCCACGCCCACCGCGCGCCAGCTCGGCGAGGTGGGGGTGCGGGCCGACCGGCTGTCCGAGGTGACCTGCGCCGAGTTCCTCGCCGAGATCGAACGCGAGCGCTACGACGTGGTCGTCCTCGCGCTCGTCGGCGGGGCCGTCCAGGCCGTCCTGCACGGCGCCCGGGCCCTGTGGCCCGCCCCGGCCCGGCGCCCCGTCCTCGTCACCGGCTACGTGGGAGTCGTGTACGAGAAGCTCGCCGACGGGCTGCTGCTGCGCCACGGCGCCGACCTCGTCCTCGCCAACTCCCGCCACGACGCCCAGCGGTTCCGCGCCGTGTACGAGGGCGTCGGCGCGGACGCCGCCGCCGTCACCGAGACCGCGCTGCCCTTCCTGGGCGGAGCACCGTACGAGCCGGCCGGGAGCCGCGCCCACACCGTGGTCTTCGCCGTCCAGCCCTCCGTGCCCGACAGCCGCGCCGACCGCGCCTACCTGCTGGAACGAGCCGCCGGACACGCCCGGCTGCACCCCGGGCGGGAAGTGCTGATCAAGCTGCGCAGCAAGCCCGGGGAGCACACCACGCACCTGGAGGAGCAGCCGTACCAGCGGCTCGCCGAGAAGATCCCGGGCGGACTGCCCGCCAACTGCCGCCTGGTGTACGGGAACATGGGCGAGGTCCTGGACGGCGCCGACCTGCTCGTCACCGTCTCCTCCACGGCCGCCCTGGAATCCCTGCACCGCTCCATCCCGACCGCGATCCTCACCGACCTCGGCATCCGCGAGGCACTCGGCAACCACCACTTCCTCGGCTCCGGCTGCCTGGCCTCCTGGGACCAGATCGACTCCGGTCTGCTCCCGGTGGGGGACCCGGCCTGGCTGGCGGCGCAGGGCGTCCTGCCCGCCGCGGCCGCGGGTACGGGCGCGGACCCCGGCCGGGACACGGGCGCGGACGCCTACGCCGTCGCCCGGGCCAAGGTCGCCGGACTGCTCGCCGCCACCCGGCTGCCCTCGCCCGCCCCGTACTACACGCGCACCACCGCCCCCGGATACCTCCCCGGGATCCTCGCCCGCCACCACCTCGCGCCCGACGGCACCCCGCTGCCCGGCGCGGTGCGCCCGGCCGCGGGGGAGTCCCGGCTGCGCCGGCGGCTGCGCGCCCACCTGCGCGAGGCCGCCCGCGGGGCCTACCGGCACGGCGTCCAGCGCGTGGCCCCGGTGATCCGCAGGCTGGGGGAGCTGTGAGGGTCCTCGCCGTCATCCCGGCCCGCGGCGGCTCCAAGGGAGTCCCCGGCAAGAACCTCGCCGAGGTCGCCGGCACCCCGCTCGTCGCCCGCGCCGTCCTGGCCTGCCGGGCCGCGCCGACCGTCACCGACGTGGTGGTCTCCACCGACTCCGAGGCCATCGCCGCCGCCGCCCGCGCCGCCGGGGCCGACGTCATCGCCCGCCCCACCGCGATCTCCGGCGACACCGCGAGCAGCGAGGCCGCCGTCCTGCACGCCCTGGCCACCTTCGAGGAACTGCACTCCCTCGCCGTGGACGTGGTCCTCCTCGTCCAGTGCACCAGCCCCTTCCTCGCCACCTCCGACGTCGAGTCGGTCGCCGTGGCCGTCGCCTCCGGAGCCGCCGACTCGGCCCTGACCGTGGCCCCGTTCCACGGGTTCCTCTGGCGGGAGGGGGCCGACGGCTCGGGTGCCGGGGTCAACCACGACGCCGCGTACCGCCCCCGGCGCCAGGACCGGCCGCAGGACCTGCTGGAGACCGGCGCCGCCTACGCCATGGACGCCGCGGGCTTCCGCACCGCCCGGCACCGGTTCTTCGGCCGCACCCTCCCCGTCCCCACCGACCCCGCGCGGGTCCTGGAGATCGACGACCCGCACGACCTGGACCGCGCCCGACTGCTCGCACCCCTGCTCGACCCGCGCCCCGGAGCACACCCCGCACGGCCCGCCCCGGACCCCGGCGCGCACGCACACCCCGACCCGCAGCCCACACCCCGTACGCCCCGTACACCCCCGTACCGAAGGACGCCTCCTGCCATGACGACCCTCCCCGACCCCCGCCTGCGTACCTTCGGCTCCCGCGCCGCGGGCCCCGGCCGCCCCGTCTACGTCGTCGGCGAGATCGGCATCAACCACAACGGCGACCTCGGCAACGCCTTCGCCCTCATCGACGCCGCCGCCGAAGCCGGCTGCGACGCCGTGAAGTTCCAGAAGCGCACCCCCGAGATCTGCACCCCGCGCGACCAGTGGGACATCGAACGCGACACCCCCTGGGGCCGGATGACCTACATCGACTACCGCCACAAGGTCGAGTTCGGCGAGGACGAGTACCGCGCCATCGACGACCACTGCGCCAAGCGCGGCATCGACTGGTTCGCCTCCCCGTGGGACACCGAGGCCGTCGCCTTCCTGGAGAAGTTCGACGTCCCCGCCCACAAGGTGGCCTCCGCCTCCCTCACCGACGACGAGCTGCTGCGCGCCCTGCGCGCCACCGGCCGCACCGTCGTGCTGTCCACCGGCATGTCCACCCCGCAGCAGATCCGCCACGCGGTGGAGGTGCTCGGCAGCGCCAACATCCTTCTCTGCCACGCGACTTCGACGTACCCGGCCAAGGCCGAGGAGCTCAACCTGCGGGTGATCAACACCCTGCGGGAGGAGTACCCGAACGTCCCGATCGGCTACTCCGGCCACGAGACGGGTCTGCAGACCACCCTCGCCGCGGTCGCCCTCGGCGCCACCTTCGTCGAGCGCCACATCACCCTCGACCGCGCGATGTGGGGCTCCGACCAGGCCGCCTCCGTCGAGCCCGGCGGCCTCACCCGCCTGGTCCGCGACATCCGCACCATCGAGACCGCCCTGGGCGACGGCGTCAAGCGCGTCTACGAGTCCGAGCTCGGCCCCATGAAGAAGCTCCGCCGCGTCCGGGGCGAGCTCGCAGCCGTCTGACGCCAGGGGGTGTCTTGCCGGTCAGGGCGGGCTCGCGGCGCCCGGCACCGCGCCTCGCCGCGTTGTCCTCGGTCGGCGACGCTCCGCGTCGCCTCCCTCGTCCGCCTTGCGATACACGGCACCGACCACCGCTCCCTGATCCGCCCTGACCGGCAAGACACCCCCTAAGCCCGGCGCGTACGCGTTCCGTCCCCCGACAAGGAGCACGTGGTGACCCCCTCCAGCCCCACCGCCCCCACCCTGGCGTTCGTCGAGAGTCCGGTCCAGCTCCTGAACGTGCTGGAGTGGGCGTACGCACGTCCCGGAGGGCAGCCGCAGCTGGACGGCGTCCCGCGCCAGCGGGGGCGGCGCGCCGGCGGCGGGGACCCGCCCGGCTCCGCACCCCGGCCGGCGGGCGCCGCGGCCCCCCTGCGGATCGTCGTCCTGCCGCCCACCGACCCGATGTCCCGCGGCCAGCTGCGCCGGGTGGCCGCGCTGGCCCGGGACGAGGGGCACGAGGTGCGGTGGCAGGAGGCGCGCGGCAGCCGGTTCGCACCGCTGAAGGCGCTCGCCGCACTGGCGCACGACGTGCGCGCCGCGCGCACGGTCGTCGTCGGGGACCCCTTCTCGCGCTACGTCCAGCTGCTGCTCACCCTCGTGCGCGCCGAGGAGCTCGTCGTGGTCGACGACGGCACCGCCACCATGGAGTTCATGGCCCAGACCGCCCGCGGCGAACGCCTCGTACGGTGGCACCGGGTCGGCGGCGGCGGACTGCCCGGCCGGGTCCGCGAGCTGGCGTACGCACCCGTCTCGGCGACCGCGCGCCGCCGCTTCACCCCGGCCGCCCACCGCGGCCACCGCGTCGAGGTGTTCAGCTCGATGCCCGTCACCCCCCACGGCGGGATGACGCTGCGGGTCAACGACTTCGCCTGGACCCGCGCCCGGTTCGGACCGCCCCGGCTGACCAGGGGCACCGACCTGGTCGGCACCTCGCTCGTGGAGACCGGGGTGGTGGACCCGGACCGCTATCTGGAGGCGGTGCGCGCCCTGACCCTGGAACACGGAGCCACCCGCTACTTCGCCCACCGCCGCGAGTCCCCGGAGAAGCTGCGCGCCCTGAGCCGCGCGACGGGGCTGGAGATCGTGCGCCCGGACCTGCCGCTGGAGCTGATCGCCCGGCGCGGTCCGGTCGGCCGGACGATCGTCAGCTTTCCGTCCACCGTCGTCCACACGCTGCCGTACGCCCTGACCGGTACCGGTGTCACGGTCGCCGTATGCGATGTGGACCCCGCCTGGCTCACCGGGTCCGCCTCCCCGCGCGCCCGCAGCTTCCTCGCGGGGGTCACCGACACCGCCCGTGATGTGCGCAGACTGCCTGCCCAGGCGGCTCCCACGGCCGGATGAGCGCGCGAGTTTACCCCTGGGCGCATCCGGTCATGCGTCCGGAGGCCGGGTTTCTTTCCCCTAACGGCATGAACTTTTCGTGATCCCCGGCCAGTTGACCCGTCCGTGGGCCTACCCTTCAACGGGTGAACCAGTTGATGTCCCGCGAGTCCCAGACCGCCCAGCCCGCCGCGTCCGACCGGCCCGAGCTGCCCGGCAAGCTTCCGGACCACCTGCGTACCGAACTGATCGCCTTCCGCCGGGACTTGCACATGCACCCGGAGCTCGGACACCAGGAATTCCGTACCACCGCGGCGATCAAGGCCCGGCTGGAGAAAGCCGGCCTGCGACCACGGGTGCTGAAGTCCGGCACGGGCCTGATCTGTGACGTGGGCACCTGGGACGGGGGCCGGCCGATGCTGGCCCTGCGCGCGGACATCGACGCCCTGCCCATCCCGGATGCCAAGACGCACGTCCCGTACCGCTCGACCTTCGCGGACCGCGCCCACGCCTGCGGCCACGACGTGCACACCGCGGTGGTCCTCGGCGCCGGCCTGGTCCTCGCCGAGCTCGACCGGCAGGGGCTGCTGCCCCGCCCCGTGCGGCTGCTCTTCCAGCCCGCCGAGGAGGTGCTCCCGGGCGGGGCCACCGACGCGATCGACTCCGGGGTCCTGGACGGGGTCGGCCGGATCGTCGCCGTGCACTGCGACCCCCGGGTCGACGCGGGGCGCATCGGGCTGCGGGCCGGCGCCATCACCTCCGCCTGCGACCGGCTGGAGGTCACCCTCTCCGGCGCCGGCGGGCACACCGCGCGGCCGCACCTGACCACCGACCTGGTGACGGCCGCGGCCCGGGTGGCCGTCGACGCCCCGGCCCTGCTGGCCCGGCGGATGGACGCCCGCTCGGGGATGTCGGTCACCTGGGGCCGGATCGAGGCCGGGCACGCCTGCAACGTCATCCCGATGCACGCCGAGCTCTCGGGAACGGTGCGCTGCCTGGACCTGAACGCCTGGCACGAGGCGCCGGACATGATCCACGCGGCGATCGACGAGATCGCGACCATGCACGGGGCCAAGTTCGAGATCAACCACGTGCGCGGGGTGCCTCCGGTGGTCAACGACCCCGTGATCACCGAGCTGCTGCGGGAGGCGATGGGTGTCCGCTGCGGAGCGGAGTCGGTCGAGGACACCGAGCAGAGCCTGGGCGGGGAGGACTTCTCCTGGTACCTGGAGCACGTTCCGGGCGCGATGGCCCGGCTGGGAGTGCGTACACCGGGCGACAGCGCCAAGCGTGACCTGCACCGCGGTGACTTCGACGTGGACGAGTCCGCGATCGGCGTCGGAGTGGAGTTCTTCACGGCCGCCGCGATGATCGACGGGCTGCGCGCGGTGGCCGCGAGGTAGCCGGCGGCCGGATCTCCTTACAACATCGCGGGGCCTCCCGGCGGGCGTGTCCAGCCCTTGGTACGCAAGGGTTGGGCACGTAAGGAGTCACCAATCGGTCACTGTCCGGTTCGCGACGATCCGATAACGACTCATGAACGGGCCTTTAACTGACATCTACGCGCGTTACGATCGCCGCGAAACCAGCGCCGGTCGTGGCGCTTCGGTCAGGTTTTGAAGGAGCCTCCCCTTGCGCCGGATCACCAGGATCGCCACCGTGGGCATCGCGTCCGCGGCGCTGGCCCTCTCGGCCACCGCCTGTGGCGGAAAGAAGTCGTCGGACGCCTCGTCCTCCCCCTCGGAGTCGGGTCAGAAGTCCGCAGCCATCGCGTACGACATCGGTGGCCGCGGCGACCAGTCGTTCAACGATGCCGCCTACGCCGGTCTGAAGAAGGCCGAAACCGACCTGAAGGTCAAGACCGCCGAGGCGGAGCCCACCGACGGCGAGGGCGAGGCCGACAAGGTCCAGCGCCTCACCGAGCTGGCCCGCAAGGGCAACAACCCGGTCATCGGCGTCGGCTTCGCCTACGCCCCGGCCATCAAGAAGGTCGCGCCGAAGTTCCCGAACACCACGTTCGGCATCATCGACGACACCTCGGTCACCGGCCCGAACATCGCCAACCTCGTCTTCAACGAGGAGCAGGGCTCCTACCTGGCCGGCGTCGCCGCCGCCAAGGCGTCCAAGACCGGCACGGTCGGCTTCATCGGCGGTGTCGAGGTTCCGCTGATCAAGAAGTTCGAGGCGGGCTTCACCCAGGGCGTCAAGGACACCAACCCGAACGCCAAGGTGCTCTCCGCGTACCTGACGCAGCCGCCGAACTTCGACGGTTTCGCCAAGCCCGACCTCGGCAAGGCCGCCGCGCTGGGCCAGCTCGACGCGGGCGGCGCCGACGTGGTCTACGCCGCTGCCGGTCTCGCCGGTTCGGGTGCCATCGAGGCCGCTTCCTCCAAGGGCAAGTGGGCCATCGGCGTCGACTCCGACCAGTACAACCAGGCCGGTCTGGCGAAGTACAAGGACTCGATCCTGACCTCGGTCACCAAGGACGTCGAGGACTCGGTCTTCAACCTGATCAAGTCGGTCGAGGACGGCAAGCCGACCACCGGCGAGATCCGCTACGGCCTGGACAAGGACGGCGTCGGCCTGGCCGACTCCAACCCGAAGTACAAGGAGATGGCTGACGTCGTCGCCGCGGTCGAGAAGGCCAAGGCCGACATCATCGCCAAGAAGATCACCGTCAAGACCGCGCCGTAAGGCCGTTCCTGACATGTAGTCCTGGTCTCGGGGTCCGGGAAGCGGTCACTATCGCTCCCGGGCCCCGCGCCACTTTCTGTGATCATTAGTCTGTGACCACGCGGCCTGCTTGGCCGCAAGTTTTCACTTCCGACAGTGCTACGCGCGTAGAAGCATCGTGGACGCGATACTTTCTCTCCCCGCCCTGTCCCCCCTGCCTTCCGCTCCTTCCGCGCCAAGGAGAGTGCGTCATCAACGCGTCCAGCCCGCCCCACGCCGTAGAACTGCACGGCATCACAAAGCGCTTCCCCGGCGTCGTCGCCAACAAGGACATCGCGATCACCGTCCGCAAGGGCACGGTCCATGCCTTGATCGGTGAGAACGGCGCCGGCAAGTCGACTCTGATGAAGATCCTCTACGGCATGCAGAAGCCGGACGAGGGCACCATCGCCATCGACGGGGAGCAGGTCTCCTTCAACACTCCCGGCGACGCCATCGCCCGCGGCATCGGCATGGTGCACCAGCATTTCATGCTCGCCGACAACCTCACCGTGCTGGAGAACGTGGTTCTCGGCGGCGAGAAGCTGTACGGCATCGGCGCCAAGGCCCGTAAGAAGATCAAGGAGATCTCGGACGCGTACGGCCTCGGCGTGCGTCCCGACGTCCTGGTCGAGGACCTCGGTGTCGCCGACCGGCAGCGCGTGGAGATCCTCAAGGTCCTCTACCGCGGCGCGAAGATCCTCATCCTCGACGAGCCGACCGCCGTGCTCGTGCCGCAGGAGGTGGACGCACTCTTCGACAACCTGCGCGAGCTCAAGGCCGAAGGCCTGACCGTCATCTTCATCTCGCACAAGCTGGGCGAGGTCCTGAAGGTCGCCGACGACATCACCGTCATCCGGCGCGGCACCACGGTCGGCACCGCCGACCCGAAGACCGCCACCCCCAAGCAGCTCGCCGAGCTGATGGTCGGTGCGGAGCTGCCCTCGCCGGAGACCCGTGAGTCGACCGTGACCGACGTCCCGATGCTCCAGGTGACGGGCCTGACCCTCGCCGCGAGCGACGTCGTCGTCGCCGAGCCGGAGGTCCTGGTGCCCGCGCCCGCCGCGGACTCCGCCACCGTGGAGAACGTCGGGGCCGGCCGACTCCTGCTGGACGACATCAACCTCACGATCCACAAGGGCGAGATCCTCGGTATCGCCGGTGTCGAGGGCAACGGCCAGACGGAGCTCATCGAGGCCCTCATGGGCATGGCCGCCGCCGACACGGGCGTGATCACGCTGGACGGCAAGGACATCACCAGGACCTCGGTGCGCAAGCGCCGCGAGGGCGGCATCGGTTACATCCCCGAGGACCGCCACCGCCACGGCCTGCTGCTGGAGTCCCCGCTCTGGGAGAACCGGATCCTCGGTCACGTCACCGAGGCGCCCAACTCCAAGAAGGGCATCCTCGACCCGAAGGCGGCCCGCAAGGACACCGAGCGGATCGTGCGCGAGTACGACGTGCGCACGCCCGGCATCGACGTCACCGCGGCCTCGCTCTCCGGCGGCAACCAGCAGAAGCTGATCGTCGGCCGCGAGATGAGCCACAACCCGAAGTTCCTCATCGCCGCCCACCCCACCCGTGGTGTGGACGTCGGCGCGCAGGCGCAGATCTGGGACGCGATCCGCGAGGCCCGCCGCGAGGGCCTGGCCGTGCTGCTGATCTCCGCCGACCTGGACGAGCTCATCGGCCTGTCCGACACCCTGCGCGTGATCTACCGCGGCCGCCTGGTCGCGGACGCCGACCCCGCGACCGTCACCCCCGAGGAGCTCGGCACCGCCATGACGGGCGCCGCTTCGGGGCACCTGGAAGCAACCGACAACCACTCCGCCGCTGCCAACGGTGACACGACGGAGGACGAGGCCCGATGAAGACATTCGACAAGGACCGGCTGATGCTCGCCATCGCCGGGCCCCTGCTCGCGCTGGTGTCCGCCTTCGCGC
This sequence comes from Streptomyces sp. NC-S4, assembly GCF_054353315.1. Classification (NCBI taxonomy): domain Bacteria; kingdom Bacillati; phylum Actinomycetota; class Actinomycetes; order Kitasatosporales; family Streptomycetaceae; genus Streptomyces; species Streptomyces sp. NC-S4. The sequence continues at coordinate 5,306,105 of NZ_CM135937.1, forward strand.
TGACCATGATCGTGCTGGCGGCGACGGGCATCAACCCGATCGAGCCGCTGCGCATCATGGTCGAGAACGGTGGCTACGAGGACATCCAGGTCCTCATCGTCAACCAGGCCGGCACGTACTACCTGGCAGCCCTGGCCGTCGCCATCGGCTTCCGGATGAACCTCTTCAACATCGGCGTCGACGGCCAGTACCGCCTCGCCGCGATGATCTCCGCCGTGGTCGGTGGCGCCATCGTGCTGCCCGGCCCGCTGCACATCCTGCTGATCGTGCTCGTCGCGATGCTGACGGGCGCCGCCTGGGCCGGTATCGCGGGCGTCCTGAAGGCCAAGCGCGGGGTCAGCGAGGTCGTCTCGACGATCATGCTGAACGCCATCGCGACCAGCCTCATCGCCTGGCTGCTCCTGCCGAAGAACCTCGGCGTCCAGGTCGAGGGGTCCAACGACCTCACCACCGGTGAGATCGCCCAGTCCGGCTGGTTCCCGGCGCTCTCCCTCGGCGACTCGGGCGAGATCTACGGCTTCACCTTCGTGGCCTTCGCCCTCGGCATCGTCTACTGGTTCGTGCTCAACCGCACCCGCTTCGGCTTCGACCTGCGCGCCAGCGGCGCGAGCGAGTCCGCCGCCGCGGCCTCCGGTGTCGACTCCAAGAAGATGATCATCACCGCGATGCTCATCTCCGGTGCCGTCGCCGGCCTGTCCGGCATGCCGGTGCTGCTCGGCGAGAGCCACACGTACACCCTCGTCTTCCCCGTGGGTGTCGGCTTCACCGGCATCACCATCGCCCTGCTCGGCCGTAACAGCCCCGTCGGCATCTTCTTCGCCGCCCTCCTGATGGCCTTCATCGACAAGGCGTCCGCCGGCCTCGACACGGCCGGCTACGCCAAGGAGATCGGCACGATCATGAAGGGTCTGATCGTGATCGCGGTGGTCGTCTCCTACGAGCTCATCCGCCGCTACGGCATCCGCCGCCAGCAGCAGAAGGTCGGCGAGGAACTGGCCGCGGGCCACGCCATGAAGACCGAGAAGGAGGTCGCGGCGTGAGCGCCAGCACCGTTTCCACGAAGAAGGCGGCGCCCGCTCCGGGCAGCCGCAAGAAGCTCACCCTGCCCTGGATCCTGCTGATCATCGCGGGCGCCCTCGCGCTGGTCTCCGTGGTCCGCCTGATCTCCGGGGCCAACGACCTGACCTCCGTCGGCCAGGTCTCCGGCGCCCTCTCCCTCGCCGTGCCGATCGGCCTCGCCGGTCTCGGCGGTCTGTGGGCCGAGCGCGCGGGTGTCGTCAACATCGGCCTCGAAGGCATGATGATCCTCGGCACCTGGTTCGGTGCCTGGGCCGGCTACCAGTGGGGCCCCTGGACCGGTGTGCTCGTCGGCATCGCCGGCGGCGCCGCCGGCGGCCTGCTGCACGCGATCATCACGGTGACCTTCAACGTCAACCACATCGTCTCCGGTGTGGCCGTGAACATCCTGGCGCTGGGCTTCACCCAGTACCTGTCGAACTTCACGTTCGCCGACGCCCCGGGCGGCTCCTCCAAGCAGTCCCCGCAGGTCGAGCCGATCACCAAGATCACCATTCCTGGCCTGTCGGACTGGATGGCCGACCTCCAGGGCAAGCACTGGTTCTTCGTGTCGGACCTGGCCGGCGTCATCGGCGGTCTGGTCACCGAGATCTCGCTGCTGACCATCGTGGCCCTGCTGCTGATCCCGGCCACCTGGTGGGTGCTGTGGCGGACCTCCTTCGGTCTGCGCCTGCGCTCCTGCGGTGAGAACCCGATCGCCGCCGAGTCCCTCGGCGTCAACGTCTACAAGTACAAGTACATCGCCGTGATCGTCTCGGGCGCCCTCGCGGGCCTCGGCGGCGTGTACCTGTCCGAGGTCGCGAGCCCCATCTACCAGGAGGGCCAGACCGGCGGCCGCGGTTACATCGGTCTCGCCGCGATGATCTTCGGTAACTGGATGCCGGGCGGCATGGCGCTGGGCGCCGGCCTCTTCGGCTTCATCGACAGCCTCAAGCTGCGCGGTGGCGCCGAGAACGTCCACGCGATGCTGCTGCTGATCGCGATCCTGCTGGTGCTCGTCTGCGTCTGGCAGCTGTACAAGAAGAAGTACATCCAGGCCGGCGTCGCCGCCGCCTTCGCCGCGCTGCTGTTCCTCTGGTACGCGACGACGGACTCGGTGCCGAGCCAGTTCGTGGACGCCGCTCCGTACCTGACCACGCTGCTCGTGCTCGCCCTGTCGGCGCAGCGCCTGCGGATGCCCAAGGCGGACGGCATGCCGTACCGCAAGGGTCAGGGCAAGTGACCTCCGTACCGACGGTGGACTGGGAAGCCCTGCGGACGTCCGCCCGGGAAGCGATGACCCGGGCGTACGCCCCGTACTCGGGCTTCCCGGTCGGGGTCGCCGCCCTGGTGGACGACGGCCGCGTCGTGACCGGCTGCAACGTCGAGAACGCCAGCTACGGGCTGGGCCTGTGCGCCGAGTGCGGACTCGTCTCCTCCCTCCAGGCCACCGGCGGCGGCCGCCTCACGCACTTCACGTGCGTGGACGGCAAGGGCGAGATCCTCGTCCCGTGCGGCCGCTGCCGTCAGCTGCTCTACGAATTCGGCGGCGACGAGCTGCAGGTGGACACCCCGGACGGGGTGCTGCCGCTCGCGGCGATGCTGCCCCAGGCCTTCGGGCCCGGTCACCTGAGATAGCCGTGCCGACGGCCCTTCGCCCCTGCCGGGGCGGAGGGCCGTCGCACTTCCGTTCCTGAACCCCTCATCTCCCCCTCTCTATGCGCGTAGAAGGAAGCACCACATGGACGTCATCTCCGTCATCCGGACCAAGCGGGACCGCGGTGAGCTGAGCCCCGAGCAGATCGACTGGGTCATCGACGCGTACACCCGCGGTGTCGTGGCCGACGAGCAGATGTCGGCGCTGGCGATGGCCATCCTGCTCAACGGCATGAACCGGACCGAGATCGCCCGCTGGACCGCGGCGATGATCGCCTCCGGCGAGCGCATGAACTTCGACTCGCTCTCCCGCCCGACCGCCGACAAGCACTCCACGGGCGGCGTCGGCGACAAGATCACCCTCCCGCTCGCCCCGCTCGTCGCCGCGTGCGGCGCGGCCGTGCCCCAGCTGTCCGGCCGCGGCCTCGGTCACACCGGTGGCACCCTCGACAAGCTGGAGTCCATCCCCGGCTGGCGCGCGCTGCTCTCCAACGACGAGATGATGCACGTCCTGGACACCACCGGCGCGGTCATCTGCGCGGCCGGCGACGGCCTGGCCCCGGCGGACAAGAAGCTCTACGCGCTGCGCGACGTCACCGGCACGGTCGAGGCCATCCCGCTGATCGCCTCCTCCATCATGTCGAAGAAGATCGCCGAGGGCACCGGCTCGCTCGTCCTGGACGTCAAGGTCGGCACCGGCGCCTTCATGAAGAACATCGAGGACGCCCGCGAGCTGGCGCGCACCATGGTCGGCCTCGGCACCGACTCGGGCGTCAAGACCGTCGCGCTCCTGACGGACATGTCCACTCCGCTGGGCCTGACCGCCGGAAACGCGCTGGAGGTCCGCGAGTCGGTCGAGGTCCTCGCAGGCGGCGGCCCCGCCGACGTGGTCGAGCTGACCATCGCGCTGGCCAAGGAGATGCTGGACGCGGCGGGCATCAAGGACGCCGACCCGGCGAAGGCACTGGCCGACGGCTCCGCGATGGACCACTGGCGCCGGATGATCGCGGCCCAGGGCGGCGACCCGGACGCGACCCTCCCGGTCGCCCGCGAGCAGCACGTGGTCACCGCCCCCGAGTCGGGTGTCCTGACCCGCCTGGACGCGTACGGGGTCGGCGTCGCCGCCTGGCGCCTGGGCGCCGGCCGCGCGCGCAAGGAGGACCCGGTGCAGGCGGGTGCGGGCGTCGAGCTCCACGCGAAGCCCGGCGACACGGTGACGGCGGGCCAGCCGCTGATGACCCTGCACACGGACACCCCGGAGAAGTTCGACTACGCCCTCGCCTCCCTGGCGGGCACGTACGACATCGCCCCGGCGGGCACGGCCTTCTCGGCCACCCCGATCGTCCTGGACCGCATCGCCTGACCGGTACTCACCCGTGAGGCTGAACGGGACCGGTGGACGCCCACCGGTCCCGTTCGTCATGCTGGGATCGGCGCCAACAGCATGAGGAGCACACCATGAGCGCACCCTCCGTCCAGCACGAGCCCACGGGTGGCGACGGCTGGGACGACCTCGTCCGTCGAGATCGCCTCGAAGTCGAACGCTTCGCACGACCGCATCGCCAAGGCCGCCGGGTATGCCCAGGCAGGCATCCCGCTCTACCTGCTCATCGACGCCCACGCGCCCGGTGGTGCGACCATCACCCTCTACGGTGAGCCCAGCAACGGCGTTTACCGGGTCCTCCAGGCCGGCAAGTCCGGCGAGACCTTCCACCTGCCCGCGCCGTTCGACCTCAAGCTGGACACGTCGGTCTTCCCCGCGCCCTGAGGCGATCGCCCGGCACCGATGAGTTCCGGCGGGCGCAGGAGTCACCCCCTCGTGGAGACCAGACGACTCGTGCTGCCCGGACCCGGACCGGCCGCCCCGCAGGACGCGGCGCTGCTGTGCGCCCGGCTGGCCCGGCTCTACGACGCCGGGGCGGGTGCGGTGGTCTGCGACGCCGCCGCGGTGACGGCGCCCGGGCTGGCCGACGTGCAGGTGCTGGCCCGGCTGCGGCTGGCCGCCCGCGGGCGGCCGCTGCGGGTGGCCGGGGCCGGGCCCGCCCTACGCGCCCTGCTGGACCTCGTCGGCCTCGTCGAGCTGCTCGGGGAGGCCGAACAGCGGGAACCACCGCGCGGTGTCCAGGAAGGCGTTGAGCCCGACGATCTTGCCGTCTGAGATCTCCAGCACCTGCAGCGCCCACGGGGTGTGGCCCGGCAGCCCGTCCTCGCGCGGACGGTACTGGCCGAAGGCGGGCAGGCCGTTCGCCGTCGTCGGGACGAGCCGGGAGCCCTTGCAGCCGATGCCCTGGTTCAGGTGCCAGGCCGCGATGTCCTCGTGGCCCCGGAGCCACAGGTCGAACGGCGGCATCGAGAGCACCGCGTCCTCGTGGAGGAGGGTGGTGAGCCGGGAGATGTCGTAGGCCTCGAAGGCGGAGAGGTACCGCTCCAGCAGCTTCGCCTGGTCCGCGTCGAGCGGATCTGCCGGGTCGCTGTCGCGCAGCGACTGCCCGGCCAGGGTGGCCCGGGCCCGCTGGAGGGCGCTGTTCACGGAGGCCGTCGTGGTCTCCAGGAGCTGGGCCACCTCGTCGGCCTTCCAGGCCAGTACCTCGCGCAGGATGAGTACGGCCCGCTGCTTCGCCGGCAGGTGCTGGAGCGCCGCGACGAAGGCCAGGCGCACGGACTCCTTCGCCAGCGCCATCTCGGCCGGGTCGGCGGTCTGCGGGAGCACCCGACCGTCCGGGACCGGCTCCAGCCAGGTCACCTCGGGGCGCTCGTTCAGCACGGCGGAGGCCTGGTGCTGCGGGGCGGTCAGGTCCATCGGGCGGGCCCGCTTGTTCCCGGCGTTCAGCAGGTCCAGGCAGACGTTGGTGGCGATCCGGTACAGCCACGACCGCAGCGAGGACCGGCCCTCGAACTTCTCGTAGCTGCGCCAGGCGCGGATGTACGTGTCCTGCACCGCGTCCTCGGCGTCGAAGGACGAGCCGAGCATGCGGTAGCAGTACCCGGTGAGTTCGACCCGGTACCGGTCCATCGCGGTGTCGAGGTCCAGATCCGTGGCGAGGTCGCTCATGTCCGTTCATCCCCCTGGTCGTTCCGCTCCTTCGGAACCTACCGGAGGGGTGTGACATCGGCAGCCGGAAGCGCCGCGGCGGCCATGTATGTCGCCATCAAGTTTCTTGACGTCGAGATAAATGTCGGGCAGGCTTCCGTCATGTATCTCGACGTCGAGATACATGGACGGTGGGCGCGGCCGAAAACGGGGGACCGGTATGCGGAGCGGTGGACGGACCCGGACGGCACGGCAGGGGGACGGCGGTCTGCTGGCGCAGCTGCGCCGGCCGCCCGGCGGCCGTGACGCGCGGATCATGCTGCTCACCCAGGCGCTGGACCGGGCGGGTACCGGCGTGTGGGCCGCGTCCTCCGTCCTCTACTTCACCTTCGTCGTCGGCCTCGACGCCGGACAGCTGGGCCTGCTGCTGGGTGCGGCCGGGGTGGCGGGCATCGCCGGGTCGCCGCTCGCGGGCCACCTCGCCGACCGCTTCCCGGTGCGCACCCTGCTCATCGGCTGCCACCTCGTCCGCCTCGGGGCCCTGTGCGTGCTGCTCGTGGTCACCGACTTCGGCCCGCTGCTGCTCCTGTTCGCCGTCACCCACCTCGGGGACCGGGCGGCCAAGACCCTGGAGATGCTCTTCGCCACCCGGGTGGCGGGCGAGCGGCGCTCCACCTACCAGGCGCTGTCGCGCAGTTCGGCGAACGCCGGGTACGCCCTCGGCGCGGGTCTCGCCGCCATCGGACTCGCCGTCGGCACCCGCGGCGCCTACCAGGTGCTGATCCTGGCCAACGCCCTGTCGTTCCTCGTGGCCGCCGCCCTGGTGTGGCGCACCCGGGAGCCGAAGGGCCGCGGGCTCGCCGCCGCAGGGCCCGGATCGCGGGAGGACGCCCCGGTGGCCGGGCCCGGCCCCTGGCGGGACCGCGGCTACCTGCGGTTCGTCCTGCTGGACATCCCGATGAACCTGGACGACTCGATCCTCGGTGTCGGCGTGCCGCTGTGGCTCGTCGGGCACACCGCGGCCCCGCACGCCCTGATCCCGGCCTTCCTGGTCATCAACACCGTGCTCGTCGTCGCCCTGCAGCTACGGGTGTCGGCGCGGGTCCGGGACGCCCGCCAGGCGGCGGGCGCGGTCGCCCTGTACGGCCTGACGACCCTCGCCTGCTGCGCCTTCCTGGCCGCCGCCCCCGCGGGCGGGGCCTGGACCTCCTCGGCCGCCCTGCTCGCCGCGGCCGTGCTGGCCACCGCGGCGGAGCTGATGCGCTCGGTGAGCTCCTGGGAACTGGCGGTCTCCCTCGCACCCCGGGAGGCACGCGCCTCCTACCTCGGCGTGGCCGGCATGGCCCAGTCCGTCCAGAAGTCCGCGGGCCCGCTGCTGCTCACCGGCGCGGTGATGGCGGCCGGCCCGGTCGGCTGGCTGGCCCTCGGAGCCGGGGTGGCGGGCCTGTCCCTCGTCCAACGCCGCACCGCCCTGCGCCGGTTGGACCACCTGCACCCCACCCCCGCACCCGCGCCGGCCTAGGTGCCCGGCTTGCGGCCGTACACGTAGACGTCCTCGCCCTGCCCCAGCAGGTTCCAGTACGCCTTGGCGTCGGCGGAGCGCATGTTCACGCAGCCGCCCGAACCGGGCGGGTTCCACATGCTCTTGGTGGTCGAGTGGAAGGCGATGCCGCCGTCGAAGAACTGCGCGTACGGCATCGAGACGTTGTAGAGCGTGGACCAGTGGTCGATGTTCCGGTAGTAGATCTTCTTCAGGCCGGTGCGCGTCTGCGTGCCGGCCTTGCCGGTGCGGACCGGGACGGGCCCGTACTTCAGGGCGGCGCCGTCCTGGATCCAGCTGAGCTGCCGCGTCAGGTCCACGCAGGCGATCCGTCCCCGGTCCACCGGGCAGTCGCCCGCCTTGTTCGGGGTGGTGCCGGCCGCCCGCTGGGCCAGCATCGTGCTCATCGTCTGCCAGGTCAGCGGCCCGGCGTAGCCCTGGGTCGGGGTGATCCCGTGACTCGCCTGGAAGGAGCGGATCGCCGAACAGTCGGCCGCCGACTGCTTCCCGTCCACCGGCCGGCCGAGGAACTGCTCGACCTGCCGCTGGTACGGCCCGGTGGTGAGGTTGCAGGAGGCGGCGGCCTGCGCCGCCCCGCCCCCCGTGACCACCAGCGGCACCGCCAGCGCGACCGCCCCGCCCAGTACCGCCGCCCGCGCCCCGATCCTCGTACCCATCCGGCCCTCCCCTGCTCGTACGGCATCGTCCTCCGTGTTGAATGCCCGGAAAACGAGCAGGGGTTGCCTGCGGCAGGACGTAGTTTTCGTCAGCGCGCGCCGATGGCCGACACCGGCATCCGCCGCTCGGCACGCGCCGCGTGCGACCCGTACAGGGTGATCGACACGACGCCGAGCACCGCCAGCAGCGCGATGCCGACCGTGGCCGCCCAGCCGGCCCCGTGGTAGGCCAGGGCGCCCAGGGTGCCGCCCGCGCTGGAGCCGAGGTAGTACGCCGACTGGTACAGCGCGGAGGCCTGCGCCCGGCCCGTCTTCGCCGTCCGGCTCACCGCGGCCGAGGCCACCGCGTGTCCCGCGAAGAAGCCCGCGGTGATCAGGACCAGCCCGGCCACGATCAGCGCCAGGGAGTCGGACAGCGACAGCAGCAGCCCGAGCGCCGTGGTCGTCACGGCCAGGTACAGCGCGCCGCGGCGGCCGGTGCGGGCCACCAGCTTGCCGGCGGCGGCCGAGGAGACCGTACCGACCAGGTAGATCAGGAAGATCGACCCGATCACGCCCTGCCCGAGCGAGAACGGCTCGTCCACCAGGCGGTAGCCGATCACGGTGTAGACCGCGCCGAAGACCGTCATGAACAGCGCGCCGATCCCGTACAGGCGCAGCAGCAGCGGATCGCGCAGATGACCGGCGACGGTACGGCCCACCGCACGCGGGTTCAGCGACGCCGGACGGAAGAACCGCGCCCGGGGCAGCAGCACCAGGAAGGCCACGGCGCACGCCAGCGCCATCAGGGCGACGGCCAGCAGACCCGCCCGCCAGCCCCACAGCTGCGCGGCCCAGCCGGTGACGAGACGACCGCTCATACCGCCGATGGAGTTGCCCGCCACGAACAGGCCGATCGCGGCCACCAGGGCCTTCGGCTTGACCTCCTCCGCCAGGTAGGCCATCGCGGAGGCCGGGATACCGGCGATCGCCGCGCCCTGGACGGCACGCAGCGCCACCAGCCACTCCACGTTCGGCGCGAACGGCACGAGCAGGCCGACGCCGACGGCGATCACCATCGAGTACGTCATCATCCGGGTGCGCCCGAACCGCTCGGACAGTGCGCTCAGCGGGAGGACGAACAGCGCGAGCGCGCCGGTGGCCGCGGACACCGTCCAGCTGGCCCGGCCCGCCGTCACCCCGAAGCCTGCGGAGATCGCGGGCAACAGCGCCTGGGTGGAGTAGAGGAGGGCGAACGTCGCGAGTCCGGCGGCGAAGAGCGCGAGGCTCATCCGGCGGTAGCCGGGGCGGCCGGGGGAGAGGGGCTGCGGTGCGGGGGACGACGGGGTGGAGGCACCCGGGATGACGGGTGCCCCGGTATGAACGGGAGGCATGCTTCGACGTTAGGCCCGTCCTTTTCATGCGTCCAATGCACGGAATCGCGATAATCGATCCACTGATGCATCAACCCAGCTCAGAGGCGTGGATGTCGATGAACCGTTACGTAGAAGACATGGCAGTGACAACTCTGCTCGCGCCGCGGCTGGCGTATTTCGTCGCCGTGGCCCGCCACGAGCACGTCACCCGGGCCGCCCACGAACTGGGCGTGCCGCAGTCCACCCTGTCCCGTGCCATGGTCCGGCTCGAACAGGACCTCGGCGTCACGCTGTTCGCCCGCAAGGGCCGTACGGTCGCGCTCACCACGGCCGGCCGCACCTTCCTGGCCTCGGCCGAGCAGGCCCTCACGGAGATCGACCGCGCCGCCGAGTCCGTACAGCAGGACGCCGATCCGGCGGCCGGCAAGGTGGCCTTCGGCTTCCTGCACACCCTCGGATCCGAGACCGTGCCCGGCCTCATCCGCGCCTTCCGTGCCGACCACCCGCGCATCCGCTTCTCCCTCGTCCAGAACTACGGCGAGGCCATGCTGGAGAAGCTCCGGGCCGGCGAACTCGACCTGTGCCTGACCTCCCCGCTGCCGGACGCCCCCGACCTGGTCGCCCGGCGCCTCGACGAACAGCGGCTGCGGCTCGTGGTCCCCGACGACCACCGGCTCGCGACCCGCAAGCGCATCCGCCTCGCCGAGGCCGCCGAGGAAACCTTCGTCACCCTGGAGCCGGGCTACGGCATGCGCCGCATCACCGACGACCTGTGCGCGGAGGCCGGGTTCACCCCGAAGGTCGCCTTCGAGGGCGAGGAGGCCGAGACCCTGCGCGGCCTCGTGGCCGCCGGCCTCGGCGTGGCCCTCCTGCCACCCCCGGCCGTGGCCCGCCCCGGGGTGGTCGAGCTGACGGTCACCGCCCCGCGCGCCGTCCGCGAGATCGGCGTCGCCTGGCTCGACGGCCACCCCGACACCCCGCCGGTGGCGGAGTTCAAGCGCTTCCTCCTCTCCCGCCGCGGCCGCCTGATCCCCGAACTGGAGCCCCTGGCCTAGATCCTCCAGCCGTACCGCCGCTGCGAAAACCGATGGCCGTCCGCCGCTCCGGCCAGCAGAATCACGGGGTTGCCGGGGTGAGGGAGATGCTGTTTGGACGTGTTCGTGTGCGCCGGGTGCGGCACGGAGCTGACGGCGCCGGCAGCCCGGGTCGCCCTTCCCGTCCACACCCATTACGGGGCGTGGGAGAAACTGCATCCCCCGCTGATGGAGCCGGCGACGTACGCCGTCGAACCCCGGCCCACCGGACCGCCCTGGCGGTTGTGGGACGAGGTCGGGGAGGAACGGGCGGCCGAGCAGGGGGTGTTCCTGCCGCAGTACTCCGTGTCGTTCGGGCGGCGGAACCGGATCGTCATCGCGCCGGGCGACTCCCGGCGCATGGTCTTCATCCCCGAGAGGTGCGAGGGCTACTGCACGGGCATCGACGGCCGTGACGGCCCCAACCTGGCGTGCGAGCACTGCGGGCGCGCCGTGGCGACGCGGATGGACGACTGCGGGGTGTGGCAGACGGTGTGGCTGGAGCCCGACGCCGTCCGCCGCCTCCCCTCGGGCGGCCCCGCCGTCCCGGTCCCCGGCTGGGACGAGCTGGACCTGGAGCCGTACGCCCTGGAGCCCCTCGAACTCGACGGTTCCTGGAACCGCCGCTGGGAGGCCGCGGTCACGGTGGCCCTCGCGCACCTGGTGGTGGCCTGCGAAGGCCGCCCGGTGGAGCTGCCCGGCCCCCTCGCCGAGCTGCTCGGGGACACCGTCGCCGACTGCCTGCCCGCCGGGCCCCCGGCCCTCACCGCGAGCCTCGCCGGGCCGCGGACGCCCGTGCTCCGGCCCGGCGGCGACGTCCTCCTCGTACCCCGCCATCCGATCACGGGGGAGCCGTGGCGGCCCCCGAACGGCGCGGCGCCCGTGGTCCCGCTGGACATCGCGGTCTGGGCCCGGCTCGTCCTCCCGGGCGAGACCTCGCCGCTGCCCGCGTCCGGCACGCTGCCGGCAGGCGTCCTGCGCGACGACTACCCCCTGCCGCTGCACCCGTGGCGCGGCTTCCTGCCCCACCACCGGGCCTTCCAGGACACCCTGTCCCGGCTCCCCGCCATCCGCCGTCCGGAGCTGCGCCCCTACTACGACCGGTACGCCAGGACCTGAGTCCGAAGCGTCCGAGTACGGCGGTCAGCCGGACATGTGACAGGGACCGGACGGCACGTGGAGACGTGGCACCGGGCGCAGGAGCCGGTCTGGCCGGGAGTCCAGGTGGCGCGGACGACCTGCGGGCGGGGTTTGGTGTGGCCCGGCAGGGTGACCGGCTCACGTGCCGTGATCATCGTCACGATGACGATGGCACGTCTGAGTATCCGTACTCAGGACCCGTGCCCGGTCGGGCTGCGAGCCTCAGCTGCGTGAACAGGATCTACGGGGTTTTAGCGGGAAGCGCGGTTGCGGGTGCGGTCACGGGCTGGATGGCCAGGGTCCTGTGGCTGTGGGCGATCGCGGAGGAGGAGCGCGACTGCGCGGACAGCGTCACGCTCTGCTTTTCCCTCTACCCGCTCGCAGGGGTCGGGCTGTGGATGTTCCTGGGTGTGCCGGTGCTCCTGCTGGCCCTGTGGATGCTGGACGTACGGCCGTTGAAGGCGACGGTCGCGGCGTCGTTCGCCCTTCAGTGGTTCATCATCGTCGTTCTCGCCGGCCTTTCCCGGGGGGATCTCCCCGAGTCTGTGATCCTGACCGTCGGGGCGATGGCGGTGGGTCCGGTACTCGTCGCGCTCTGCGCCGATCCGGCGCGGCGCAGGGCAGGGCTGGTCGGCACGGGCGTGCTCGTGACGGTGTGCCTCTCTCTTGTCTGGTTCTTCGTTCACGTGGGTGGATCTTTCCTTTGAGGACTGTGCCGGCAGCCTGGGGCGGCGGTTCTCCCGCTGCCCCGGGCGGGCCCTCTATGCGGCAGCCGACCGGGCGGGGCGTCCGGCCGGCTGACCGGCGGAGGGCCCGACGGTTCCTGCGGTATACTCGATCTTGAGCTCGCGACCGTGGACGACGGTTGTGGAGCCTCGCGTTGGTGGTCCAAGGAAAGACGTCCCACTTCCTGTGGGGGAATGCAGGTGCAAGGCCTGCCCAGCGCTCGATCAAGGCCCCGGCCTCCTCACGGAGACCGGGGCTTTTTCGCTCGGTGCGTCGTCGGCCTGGCCTGCGGTGACGGTCAGGGCCGGCGGCCGTGCACGGTCGTCGGCCGCCAGGACAGCGGTCGGGAACGGGCCGAGCTCGTCGGGCAGGTCTCCAGGGCGAGTTTGGTGCGGTACTTCAAAGAGACACGCGCTAGGCCGGCTCCGGCGGCCGGGCCGGGGTCGGGGTCGGTGAGAGCAAGTAGCCCGCCTGGAAGCGGGACTTGGCGCCCACCGCGCGCATGATCTCGGCGATGTGGCGCTGGCAGGTCCGTTCCGACATGCCCAGGCGGCGCGCGATGACCTTGTCCTCCAGCCCCTCCGACAGCAGCCGGACGATCGTCTGCCGCAGTTCGTCCGAGATCGACCGGGCCGCCTCCGGGCTCACCGACGTGGGGAAGGGCTCCGCGCCCACCCAGGAGCGCTCGAAGGCCGCCGTCATGAAGTGCACGACGCTCGGCTCCCGCACCACCAGCGCGGCCCCGTTGCGGTCCGGCACCGCCATCACGCCCGTGTGGCCGTCGAAGACCAGCATCCGCATCAGCCCGTCACCCAGGGTCCGTACCTGGGCGCCCAGCGCCGTCACCCGCTCGACGTACGCCGCCGTGGGCCGTGAGTAGCGGGCCGTGTGCTGGTAGATCGTGCGCATCCGGACCCCGCGCGTCAGCAGGGACTCGTCCCGCCCGATCGACTCCTCCAGCGTCTCCAGCGGGCGGCCCCCGCCCGGCTGCGAGGTCAGCAGCTCCCGCTCGCACGCCGCGACGAGCTCCGCGATCAGCCCCCGTACCGCCCCGAGGTCCGTGACCAGCTCCAGCCGTCCCGAACCGCCGAGGTCCCGCTGCGCGCTCCCCGCCTCGTACGCGGGTACCAGCGCCTCCAGCCGCCCGCGCAGCCGGTCCATCTCGTCGTGGGTCTCCCGTACGAGCAGGGCCAGCGGGGCCAGGGCCCGGGCAGCCGCGGCCCGGGGAGCCACCGCGCTCCAGCGGTCCGGTTCGTCGCCCGGGACCCGCTGGAGCAGGTGCGCGGCGGCCAGCTCGGTGATCGCGGCGGCCGCGCGCACCCCGAGGGCCCCGGTGGCCTCGCACAGGTCAAAGGCGTGCCGCTCGACGGCGTACGCGTACAGGCGCCGGGCGGCGGGGCTCAGCTCCCCGGCCGCTCCGGGCGGCCCGGATTCCTCGGCAGGCATAGGCGTATCCGTCCCGGGTTGGGTCGGTTTGTAAACCCCTCGTGTTCCCGCAAGGCGGCAAGACGACGCCTGGACGGCCGTCATCGGCATATGCCGAAGAGGCACAGTGGTCAGCACGGCGTGAGGGGGAAGCGCGGTATGCGGCAGCGGACACCCAGGCGAGGACGGGGGCCCGTGTCCTGCTGAGCCCGCGGCCCGCCGTGGTGGTCGCGCCGGATCCGTCGGTGCCATCCGACCGTGAGGGGGCGGAACGGCGGGTACGGACGGACCGGCGCGACCCGGAACGCGCGCCCGAAGGGCGCGGACCCGTCAGCCGTCAGCCGGCTTTGCGTAGTCGGTGTAGCCGGTCCAGTCCAGCGCGACGCACGGCTCGTCACCCAGGACCCAGGCGTCGTGCCCGGGGGCGATCTGGATGAAGTCCCCCGGGCCGATCTCGGCGCTCTCCCCGTCATCCATGACGATCTTCATCCGGCCGCTCACGACGTACCCGGTGTGGGCCGAGCGGCAGCTGTCCGTCCCGGCCAGCGGCTTGATGTGCAGCGACCAGCGCCACCCCGGCTCGAAGACCGCACGTCCCACCGCCCCGCCCTCGGTGTTGAACAGGTCCAGCCTGCCCGTGCCGGCCTCGAAGGGCCGCGTCTCGTCGGGCTTGTCGAAGTTCCTGTGGACCAATCCGCCCATGGCCGGTCGCCTCCGGGAGTCGAGCAGCACCCCGAGTTCACCTCCCACGGTACGCGCGCCGTGCCGCGTCCGTGGATCACCGCCCGAGCGACCTCCCGAACCCCGAGGCCAGCGGCATCCGCAGGCCCAGCGGCGGGGGCGCGGCCAGGGCGTCCGTCACCGGCCGCGAGTACCGCCCCGAGGCGACCGCGCCCAGGATGAAGTCCACGGCCAGTGCCACCACTTCCGGCTGGTGCTCGCGCAGCCCGTGCCCGTCCGAATGCACCTCGAAGCGGCAGGTCGAACGATTCGCCTTCTTCGCGCGCGCCGCCAGCTGGAAGGAGGCCTCCGGGTCGCTGCGGGCGTCGTTGGTGCCGTGCACGATCAGCACCTGCCGTCCCGACAGCTGTTTCACCGGTTCAGGGGAGCCGTCCGGTGCCGCCGCCGGTAAGCAAGGGGCGATCACCACGACCGAGTTGACGGCCCCGTGCCCCGCCGCCCGCAGCGCGGCCAGGCCCCCCGCGTCGTATCCGGCCAGGCACACCGGCACGTCCCCGTACCGCCGCACCGCCTCGTCCGCGGCCCACCCCGCCTGCTCCTCCCGGGCGGAGTCCCCGCCGTGGATGACCATGTGCGTGACCAGCCCCTCCGCCCCGCCCGCCCGGGCCAGCGCCCGTGCGAGCGGACGCATGGGACCCGGCGAGAACCGGGAGGCCCCGGGCAGCAGGAGCACCACCCCGTTGACCGCACTTTCCGTCGAACCCGAGCCGGTTCTCGCGCCGGCCGCCCGCCCCAGGCGGGCCCCGCGCGCCGGCGGCGCATGCTGTGCCATGGCGGAACAGTCTCAGACCTTCAGGTGTACGCCATCCGTCCGCGCGGTCTCTGTTACATATCGACGCCCGCCGGGGACATTCCGCTCTACGCGCGTAGGAGTAGAGTGCGCAGATGACGAGCGAGACCCCCAACCTGCCGACCCCGGATCAGATCCGTCGTTCCCCGAAGGTGCTCCTGCACGATCACCTCGACGGTGGACTTCGCCCCGGGACCATCATCGAGCTGGCCCGCGAGGTCGGTTACGAGAACCTCCCCGAGACCGATGCCGACAAGCTCGGCATCTGGTTCCGCGAGGCCGCCGACTCCGGTTCCCTGCCGCGCTACCTGGAGACCTTCGCGCACACCTGCGCGGTCATGCAGACGAAGGCCGCCCTCTTCCGGGTCGCCGCCGAGTGCGCCGAGGACCTGGCCGAGGACGGCGTCGTGTACGCCGAGATCCGCTACGCGCCCGAGCAGCACCTGGAAGCCGGCCTTTCCCTCGAAGAGGTCGTCGAGGCCGTCAATGACGGCTTCCGCGAGGGCGAGCGCCGCGCGAAGGCCAACGGGCACCGCATCCGCGTCGGCGCCCTGCTGACCGCGATGCGCCATGCCGCCCGTGCGCTGGAGATCGCCGAGCTGGCCAACCGCTACCGCGACAACGGTGTGGTCGGCTTCGACATCGCCGGTGCCGAGGCCGGGTTCCCCCCCACCCGCCACCTCGACGCCTTCGAGTACCTCAAGCGCGAGAACAACCACTTCACCATCCACGCGGGCGAGGCCTTCGGCCTGCCGTCGATCTGGCAGGCCCTGCAGTGGTGCGGCGCCGACCGCCTCGGTCACGGCGTGAAGATCATCGATGACATCGAGGTCGCCGAGGACGGCTCCGTGACCCTGGGCCGCCTGGCCTCGTACGTCCGGGACAAGCGCATCCCCCTGGAGATGTGCCCGACCTCGAACCTGCAGACCGCCGCGGCCGCCTCGTACGCCGAACACCCGATCGGTCTGCTGCGCAAGCTGCACTTCAGGCTCACGGTCAACACGGACAACCGCCTGATGAGCGGCACCAGCATGAGCCGCGAGTTCGAGCACCTGGTCGACACCTTCGGCTACACCCTCGACGACATGCAGTGGTTCACCGTCAATGCGATGAAGTCCGCGTTCATTCCTTTCGATGAACGACTGGCCATGATCAACGAAGTGATCAAGCCCGGTTACGCGGAGCTGAAGTCGGAGTGGCTGTTCCAGCAGACCGCTTCCACCAGCGGTTCCGTCTCGGCCTAGGCCATGGCATGACATAGCGGGAGCGCCCGGGAAGGATAATTCCCGGGCGCTTTCTCGTATTTAAGGATGTTTGCGGACCGGGGTTTGAAGTGACTAGTTTGCGGAGCCGCTCAATTCCCCGTCGCAAGGACAACTCTTCATGAAGAAGTCAGCTGCCAAGACCCTCGGTACCGCCGTTCTCGGTGTCGCGTTCGCCGCGGTCGCCGCCGGTACCGCCTCCGCCGCCGTTCCGGCGGTCGGCCTCACCGACGCGCTGGGATCCGCCACGGGCATGCTCCAGGGCGCCACCAGCCAGCAGAAGGTGGGCGGCGAGGCTCAGCAGTCGAGCGACCCCACCACCCAGATCACCGGGGCCCTGAACCCGCTGACCAACGCCCTGAACGGCCTCGGCGGCTAATACTGCCTCCGCTGTGACGCGTACACGTGTGCGGTGGGTGCATGCTCCTCGATCGGGCATGTGTCCCGCCGTCCCGTGTGCCACGATCGCCACCAACTGCCCGCCGACGTCTTGGGTACGAGGTTCTCGGTCATGCGCATGAAGGCACGAGCGACGATGGTCGCGCTGGTCCCCGTCCTGCTGTTCGCGGCGGTGGGGTGCAGCAGTACGAACACCCCCGCGACGGGCGAGGCCCCCGACCCCAAGGGCTCCGCGGGCAGCGCCCCCACCGCGCCCGGAGCCCCGGCGCCGTCCGCCGCGGCGACGGCATCGGCAGCGCCCAAGACCGGTGGCAGCAGGCTTGAGCGGTCCGCGCTGGCACAGGGCGACCTGCCCGGCTACCAGGTCTCCGTCCAGGGCAAGAACCCCAATGCCCCGGAAGGCCGGCCGACGGCCGACAAGAAGGCCTGCCAGCCGCTGGCCGACGTCATGCGCGACGCCCCGGATCCCTCCGCGCGCGAGACCCTCAGCCGCACCATCGGCTCCCAGAAGCAGGTCGGGCTGGCCGTCTCCGCCGCCGTCAGCTCCTACTCCGAGAGCGACGCCAAGGCGCTGATCACCCGGCTCAAGGCGGCGGTCGCCGCCTGCGGTACGGGCTTCTCCGCCACGATCGGGAAGCAGACCGGCGCCTACCGCGAGGTGCGCCCCGCCGACTACCGCACGGGCGGCGACGAGAGGGTCAGCTGGACCATGACCGCCGCCGCCGAGGGGGTCTCGGCGCAGGTCCACCTGGTCGTCGTGCGCGAGGGCGACACCGTCGTGCGGCTGACGGCCCTCGATGTGGCGGGGGGACAGCAGAAGGCGCGGGTGCCGCAGGAAGTGGCCGACAAGCAGCTGGAGAAGATCCGGAAGGTCCAGCAGTCCGGCTGACCGGCCGCTCTCGACCGGCCGCCCCGCCGGCCGCCGGACTACCAGGCGGCCGAAGCGGACTTCTCGTTCGGCAGCAGCACCCACAGCGCTATGTAGATCAGGAACTGCGGGCCGGGCAGCAGACACGAGACGGCGAAAATGGCGCGCATCGTGTTGGCGGAAATTCCGAAACGCCGCGCCAGTCCGGCGCACACTCCACCGATCCAGCGGCCGTCACGGGGGCGGACCAGGGCGCTCATGAGATTCTCCTTCGTCGGTATCGCTTTCTGCGATGACTCAATACTCCCGCTGGACCGCCGACAGAACGTCGGTCCAGGGGCCGAGCCCGACCCTGGAAATCTTCGGGGTCTCCCCCTGATAAACGGTGTGTGAGCGCCTCAGCCGGGCCCGCAGCGCCGGTACGACGGCCACGTGCGCGAGCACCACGCCGAGGGTGTTCAGCAGCACCGAGTCCACGTCCACGACCTGCCCCGGAACCGCGGTCTGCAGCATCTCGATGCACACCGAGACCAGCGCGCCCGCGGCGGCCGTCCGGGCCAGCGAGGACCACGCGGACAGCGCCGACGGCGCGAGCCGTCCGCTGATCAACGGCACCAGCACCCCGAGCGGGGCCAGCAGCGCGAGCCCCTCACCGATCTGCCGGGCGGCCTCCAGCGGTCCGAGAGCCAGGTCCGCCGCGATCCCGTCCAGCGGGCTCAGATTGGCCGCCGCGGCCCAGGGCACGTCCAGCGGCCGCAGAGTCAGCCAGCCGACGACCACGAAATGGGCGGCGAGCAGGACCCCGGCCAGGAGTCGGAGACGGACGTGGATCGCGGTGGCGGCGTTTTCGCCGCCCTCATGACGCTGCACACCTGCGAGGACGCAGCACCCGGTGGCCCCGGTTCCGGCCCGGAGGGGGGGTGTGGCGGGGAGCACCCGACAGCACCAGGACAGGGCCGGGATCCGGCATCCCGGCCGGTCAGCGCGTGGCGATGAGGACGATCAGGAGCAGCGCGCCGACCAGGGCGGGCGCGATGATCTCGTACGACCAGCGCACGCGCACACTGCCCTGCGCGGCCGGCCGCGCGGCGTTCAGCTCGGCCAGTCCCTGGAGCTCGTCGACGATCCGGTCGGCGCTGGCCCGCATCGGTTCGGAGGCGGCGGCGGAGGTGCGGGACCGCGCGGCGGGGTCGCCCGTGCTGCCCGGGTCGCGGCGGTCGATCGCGTTGCGGCGCATCTGCTGCCGGTTGGCCTTCTTCCGCTCCCGCAGCGAGACCGGCACGGACCACAGCTGGTACTTCGACCCCTCGGCCAGCACCTCGGCCGAGTATCCGGCGCGCACCGCGTCCACGGCCGCCCAGGGCAGTTCGACGATCCGGAAGGGGTTGCGCACGCGCAGCCGGTTCTCGTTGGCGAAGACGGCCGGGCGGATCGTGAACGCGACGACCAGGGGTACGGCGCACAGCGCAACCGCCAGCCCGATCCACCGGGTGCTGCCGGAGCCCCGCAGCACGGCGTCGCCGCACAGCCAGGCGATCAGCGCGAGCAGCAGGACCCCCGAGACGATGCCCATGGAGGATCGGTAGACCCGGTCTGCGTACACCGGCTCGTCGGTCGGCTGCTGGCTGCTCATGGGGTCGATTCTGCCCCACTGCGCCGCCCGGGTGTATCAGCCCACGAGATCGGCGTACAGGATGATGTTGTCGGGCCGGTGGCCGTCGGCGAGCTCGCCGCCGCAGGTGATGACGCGCAGCTCAGGGCGGGTGGTGTCGCCGTACACCTTGGCGGTCGGGAACTCCTTCTTCCCGACCTGCTCCAGCTCCCGGACGCGGAAGACGGCGGTGGTGCCGTCCGCCCGGGAGACGGTGATCTCCTCGCCGGTGCGCACGCGGGAGACGTCCTTGAGCACGGCCGGGCCGCGCGCGGTGTCGAAGTGGCCGATCAGTACGGCGGGACCGGTCTGGCCGGGCGTGACGCCCTTGGTGTACCAGCCGATCTTGTCGGCGTCGGCCACCGAGGGCACCTCGACGGTGCCGTCGGCGGCCAGCCCCAGGCCCAGCACCGGGGAGGCGTCCACCCCGGCGGAGGGGATCCGTACGCGTACCGGCTCCGAGGCGGGCATCGGGCGGGCGGCCGGGGCCTCGGCCGGAGCGGCGGAGGCCGGGGCGATGTACGGGGTGGCCTGCGGGGCGGCCGGCGCCGGGTCCGCGGCGGGGGCGCCGCCGCAGCCGGTCAGGGCGGCGAAGGCGAGCGGGGCGAGCAGTGCGGTGGCGCGGAGGGCGGCGCGGGACATGCGGGGCTCCTGAACGGGGACCGGCGGGCCACCACGAGGGTGGCCCGCCTGAAGGGGTGTCACGGGGGCCGCGCGGGGCGGCCGTTGGTCAGCTGTGGCTGCGGCGGCGGCGCAGGAACGTCGCACCGAGCACGGCGCCGAGCGCGAGGAGGGCGGAGCCGGCCGCGACCGTGATGCTGTTGTCGGTGTCCTCGGCGGCGATCTCGGCGCCCGCGGCGACGGCACCCCGGGGGACGACCGTGGTCTGGCCGGTGGTCTGGGCGGAGACGTTCGTGGTGGCGGTCACCGGCTTGGCGGTGGAGGGCTCGGGCTTCGGGGCCGGGGTCTCCTCCGTGACCTTGTACGCGAGGGTGCAGCCCTTGGGGAGGGCGGGGAAGTCGGCGAAGTGGGAGGGGACGTTCGGGCCGCCCTGGGTCTTCCACTCGAAGACGGGCTTGGCGCCGTTCGGGTCGTTGATGCGGGCGAAGTAGTCCGGGGAGCCCTGGGGGGCGTACCGGTTGAGGCTCTGCTTCCAGGTCGAGCCGGGCTCGGTGCTGTACATGAAGGCCACGGGGCCCTCGGTGGACATGGTCAGGTCGACCAGGAGCCCGGCGCCGAGGCCGATCGCCTTGAGCTGGGAGACGCAGGTCGTGGACTCGTTGTCGTGGAGCGGGTACCCGGGGGTGCAGCCCTTGGGGAGGGCGGGGAAGTCCACGAAGTGGGAGGGGACGTGGCCGCCCTGGGTCCTCCACTCGAAGACGGGCTTGGCGCCGCTCGGGTTGTCGATGCGGGCGAAGTAGTCCCGGGAGCCCTGGGGGCTGGTGCGGGTGAGGGTCTGGGACCAGGTGTCGCCGGGCTCGTCGCCGTGCATGAAGGCCTTGGGGCCCTCGGGGGACATGGTCAGCTCGACCAGCAGCCCGCCGCCGAGGTTGAGGTGCTTGGCCTCGGAGACGCATTCGGCCGGGGCAGCCGTCGCCTGCGGCAGCGGGTAGGACTTGGTCGCGCCGTCCTTGGTCGCCGTGAGGGCGTGGCCCTTGCCGCTCTTGACGAGCTCCAGCTCCAGGCCCTTCACCGAGGCCTTGGGGTGCTTGGCGTCCAGCGTGGCGAGCGCGCCGGACGTGTACTCGTCGCCCGGCTTCCAGCTGTCGGAAACGGCGTGGATGCGGGCCTCGGGACCCTCGGACCCGTTGCGCAGGACCGCGACGACGCCCGGGCCGATCAGGACGGGGGTGCCGGCCTCGGCGTCGGGGGCGGTCCCGGCGGCCGCCGCGGCCGGGCCGGTGGTCGTGGCGGCATGCGCGGTGCCCGCGATCGGGGCGAGGAGGGCGCCGGCGAGGACGGCGGTGGAGATGGAGGCACGGAGGGCGGTACGCATAACGACTCCTTGAAGCGTTGTCTCGGGAAAGTGGAGGAGAGTCGCATGCCGCGGTTTTCTCTGTCGGTGAGAGCCGGGTGAGTGTCTGGCGGGCTGCTGAGAACAAAGTTATGGATCTTGTGCGCGCGGAAGATCATGCTCCTGTCATCGCTTCGTAACGGAGAGTGGAGGTGTCGATTCCGTAGCGGATCCGGGGGCGGGGGTGACAGGTCGCTACGCGCGTAGATATGCTCATCTGGTGACCATGCCCACCACCCTCACCGCATTCGCTGACGTGACGACGTCCGACAGTGCGCTGCGCCGCTTCCTGCACGGGCTGCCCGGCGTCGACGCTGTCGGCCTGGAGGCCCGCGCGGCCTCCCTCGGCACCCGTTCGATCAAGACGACGGCCAAGGCGTACGCCATCGACCTGGCCATCTCGATGATCGACCTGACGACGCTCGAAGGCGCGGACACCCCGGGCAAGGTCCGGGCGCTCTCCGCCAAGGCCGTCAATCCCGATCCGACCGACCGTACGACCCCGATGACGGCCGCCGTCTGTGTCTACCCCGACATGGTGGCCACGGCGAAGGCGGCGCTGAACGGCGCCGACGTCAAGATCGCCTCCGTCGCGACCGCCTTCCCGGCCGGCCGCGCCGCCCTGCCCGTCAAGCTCGCGGACACCCGTGACGCCGTCGCCGCCGGCGCCGACGAGATCGACATGGTCATCGACCGTGGCGCCTTCCTCGCCGGCCGCTACCTGGAGACGTACGAGCTGATCAGGGCCGTCAAGGAGGCCTGCGTCCGCGAGGACGGCAGCGCCGCGCGCCTGAAGGTCATCTTCGAGACCGGTGAGCTGTCGACCTACGACAACATCCGCCGCGCCTCCTGGATCGGCATGCTGGCGGGCGCCGACTTCATCAAGACGTCGACCGGCAAGGTCGGGGTCAACGCCACTCCGGCGAACACCCTGCTCATGCTCGAAGCCGTACGCGACTTCCGCGCGCAGACTGGAATCCAGATCGGCGTGAAGCCGGCCGGCGGCATCCGCACCACCAAGGACGCGATCAAGTTCCTGGTCCTGGTCAACGAGACCGCGGGCGAGGACTGGCTGAGCAACACCTGGTTCCGCTTCGGCGCCTCCAGCCTGCTCAACGACCTGTTGATGCAGCGCCAGAAGCTGAGCACCGGCCGTTACTCCGGTCCCGACTACGTGACGGTGGACTGATCACCATGGCATCTGCATTCGAGTACGCACCGGCTCCCGAGTCCCGCTCGGTCGTCGACATCGCCCCCTCCTACGGGCTCTTCATCGACGGTGAGTTCACCGACGCCGCCGACGGCAAGGTCTTCAAGACCGTCTCGCCGAGCAGTGAGGAGGTGCTCGCCGAGGTCGCCCAGGCGGGCGCCGCCGATGTGGACCGCGCCGTCAAGGCCGCCCGCAAGGCCTTCGCCTCCTGGTCCGCGCTGCCGGGCTCCGAGCGCGCCAAGTACCTCTTCCGCATCGCCCGGATCATCCAGGAGCGCAGCCGCGAGCTCGCCGTCCTGGAGACCCTGGACAACGGCAAGCCGATCAAGGAGACCCGCGACGCGGACCTCCCGCTGGTCGCCGCGCACTTCTTCTACTACGCGGGCTGGGCCGACAAGCTCGACCACGCGGGCTACGGCCCGAACCCGCGCCCCCTCGGCGTGGCCGGCCAGGTCATCCCGTGGAACTTCCCGCTGCTGATGCTGGCCTGGAAGATCGCCCCGGCGCTCGCCACCGGCAACACCGTCGTGCTGAAGCCCGCAGAGACGACCCCCCTCTCCGCGCTGTTCTTCGCGGACATCTGCCGCCAGGCGGGTCTGCCCAAGGGCGTCGTCAACATCCTCACCGGCTACGGCGACGCGGGCGCGGCCCTCGTCGAGCACCCGGACGTCAACAAGGTCGCCTTCACCGGCTCGACCGCGGTGGGCAAGAAGATCGCCCGCCACGTCGCCGGCACCGACAAGAAGGTCACCCTGGAACTGGGCGGCAAGGGCGCCAACATCGTCTTCGACGACGCCCCCATCGACCAGGCCGTCGAGGGCATCGTCAACGGCATCTTCTTCAACCAGGGCCAGGTCTGCTGCGCGGGCTCCCGCCTGCTGGTCCAGGAGTCGATCCACGACGAGCTGCTGGACTCCCTCAAGCGCCGCCTCTCCACGCTGCGCCTGGGCGACCCGCTCGACAAGAACACCGACATCGGCGCGATCAACTCCGCCGAGCAGCTCGCCCGGATCACCGCGCTCGCGGAGACCGGCGAGGCCGAGGGTGCCGAGCGCTGGTCCCCGGCGTGCGAGCTGCCGTCCTCCGGCTACTGGTTCGCCCCGACGCTCTTCACGAACGTCACCCAGGCGCACACCGTCGCCCGTGACGAGATCTTCGGCCCGGTGCTGTCCGTGCTGACCTTCCGCACGCCCGACGAGGCCGTCGCCAAGGCCAACAACAGCCAGTACGGCCTGTCCGCCGGCATCTGGACGGAGAAGGGCTCGCGCATCCTCGCGGTCGCGAACCAGCTGCGCGCCGGAGTCGTCTGGGCCAACACGTTCAACAAGTTCGACCCGACCTCGCCCTTCGGCGGCTACAAGGAGTCGGGCTTCGGCCGCGAGGGCGGCCGCCACGGCCTGGAGGGCTACCTCGATGTCTGAGTCTTCTGCGACCCGTCTGAACGTCTTCAAGACCTACAAGCTGTACGTCGGGGGCAAGTTCCCCCGCTCCGAGAGCGGCCGGGTGTACGAGGTGAGCGACTCCAAGGGCAAGTGGCTGGCCAACGCCCCGCTGTCCTCCCGCAAGGACGCGCGTGACGCCGTCGTCGCGGCCCGCAAGGCCTTCGGCGGCTGGTCCGGCGCGACCGCGTACAACCGCGGGCAGATCCTCTACCGCATCGCCGAGATGCTGGAGGGCCGCCGCGAGCAGTTCGTCCGCGAGGTCGGCGAGGCCGAGGGCCTGTCGAAGTCGAAGGCCGGCGCGGTCGTCGACGCGGCCATCGACCGCTGGGTCTGGTACGCGGGCTGGACCGACAAGATCGGCCAGATCGTGGGCGGGGCCAACCCGGTCGCGGGCCCGTTCTTCAACCTCTCCACCCCGGAGCCGACCGGTGTCGTCACGGTCGTCGCCCCGCAGGAGTCGTCCTTCCTGGGCCTGGTCTCGGTGATCGCCCCGGTGATCGCGACGGGCAACACCGCCGTCGTCATCGCCAGCGAGAAGTCCCCGCTGCCGGCCCTGTCCCTGGGTGAGGTGCTCGCCACCTCCGACCTGCCCGGCGGCGTGGTCAACATCCTGTCCGGCAAGGCCGGCGAGATGGGCCCGCACCTGGCGTCCCACCAGGACGTCAACGCGATCGACCTGGCCGGAGCCGATGCGGCGCTGGCCAAGGAGCTGGAGATCGCGGCGGCCGACAACCTCAAGCGCGTCCTGCGTCCACAGCCTGTGGACGACTGGAGCGCCGACCCGGGCACCTCCCGGATGACGGCGTTCCTGGAGACCAAGACCGTCTGGCACCCCACCGGGTCGCTGGGCGCGGGCGGCTCGTCCTACTAGTACGTCCGGGACGGCCCCCGTACGAGACCGGCCCCGGCAGCGTCCCCCGCGCTGCCGGGGCCTCCTCTTTTTTTGGGGCTCGGTTCGCCTCCGGCGGCGCTTCTGCCGGCTCCAGGCGTGCGTGCGTCCTCGAAACCGCTCGTTCCTCACGGTTCCTCCGGGCGCTCGCCCGCCTTCGCCGGCGCGCCGCCTTCGGCTCACTCGCCGGGGGCGTGTGCCGGCTCCAGGTGTGCGTGCGTCCTCGAAACCGTTCGTTCCTCACGGTTCCTCCGGGCGCTCGCCCGCCTTCGCCGGCGCGCCGCCTTCGGCTCACTCGCCGGGGGCGTGTGCCGGCTCCAGGCGTGCGTGCGTCCTCGAAACCGCTCGTTCCTCACGGTTCCTCCGGGCGCTCGCCCGCCTTCGCCGGCGCGCCGCCTTCGGCTCACTCGCCGGGGGCGTGGTGGGACCTCAGCGGGGGGCGAGGGGGCCCAGGAGGGACGAGACCGTCGCCGCGGGCAGCTCGCCCACGGAGGGCCCCTGGGTCAGGATTCCGGTGACCATGCCCGTCCCGACGGACGGGAAGTCGGCGACCTTCGTGGCGACGCCGTTGTCCAGCGGGTCCACGCCGGTGTGGGCGAGCGGGTTCACCTTCAGGTTCGCGATGGGGTCGGTGACCCCGGCCACGGCCGCCGGTACGTCGAGTTCACCGGCCTGCGCCCCGCCCGCGGCCATCGCCAGGGCCGCACCGGCCATCGAGACGGTCAGTCCCGCGCTGCGGAGCCTGTTCGGAAGGGAAGGGGCTGCGTGACGTGCCATGGGGATCCCGCCTGAGGTCGTGGTCGCGTGCGCACGCAGCGTAGTCGAGGTGTGTTCCTGGACACCAACCGGTCACCGGGAGGATCCCCTACCCGGGGGAATGGTTCAGACTGGTGTCCCGTGAGCTCCCCCTCTACTTCACCGACCCGCGTCGTCCTGCTGACCGGTCCGTCGGGCTCCGGAAAATCCTCGCTGGCCGCCCGATCGGGCCTGCCCGTGCTGCGCCTCGACGACTTCTACAAGGAAGGCGTCGACCCGACCCTCCCGCTCGTCGACGGCAGCTCCGACATCGACTGGGACTCCCCGCTGTCCTGGGACGCGGACGCGGCGGTCGCCGCGATCGCCGAACTGTGCGCGGCGGGGCGGACCGACGTCCCCGTCTACGACATCGCGACGAGCTCCCGCACGGGCACCGAGAGCCTCGACATCGCCCGCACCCCGCTGTTCATCGCGGAGGGCATCTTCGCCGCCGACGTGGCCGCCCGCTGCCAGGAGCTCGGCCTCCTCGCGGACGCCATCTGCCTGCGGGGGCGCCCCTCGACGACCTTCCGCCGCCGGCTGGCCCGCGACCTGCGCGAAGGCCGCAAGTCGGTGCCGTTCCTGCTGCGCAGGGGCCTGCGGCTGATGCGCGCCGAACGCGGCATCGTGGCCCGCCATGTCGCGCTGGGCGCGCACGCCTGCGCCGGCGACGAGGCGCTCGGCCGCCTGGCGGCGGCCGCGGCGGGCCGCCACCGCACGGCGACCCCGGCGTAGGGGTACGGCTCGCTCACCGCCGGGACCAGCGGTCCGTCAGGGTGGTGAGGGCGGCCGCGGCCCGGTCGAGGCCGCGGTCGTCGCCGCGGAGCGTCTTGTTCAGTTCGACGTGAAGGAAGCGGGACTGCCGGTCGGCGGCGGTCCTGCCCTGTTCGTTCTCCCGCCCGGCGAGCTTGCAGCGCTCGGAGTACGCCGTGCAGACCGCCAGGCCGTCGCGCCGCAGCGCGGCGGTCAGCCGCTCGGCGTCCGCCACGGCGCTGTCGCCGGCTCCCGTGGAGACCACCGCGTCGCGCCCGCGGAACGACTCGTCCGCGAATCCGTGCAGCTGGACCCCCGGCAGGTTCCGCCGGGCCAGCTCCTCCACCACGCCGTGGAAGACCGAGTCGTCGCGGTGCGCCACGTCCGCCGCCCCGTCCTCGCCCGCGTCGCGGTGGGCGCCCGCGAGGACCAGTACCCCGCCGGGTGCGCCGCGCAGCACCCGGGCCCCCAGGAGCTCGGTGCGCGAATCGGCGACGGGGTGGGGGACCTGGACCGACCAGCGTGCGGGCCGGTCCAGGTCGACGTACACCCGGCCCCAGCCGCGGCCGGTGTGGCCCGATTCACTCACCCCGTCGGCCACCTCGGCGTACCGGCGCCCGCCGTCGGCGTCCGTGACGGTGCGCAGGGTGAAGTCGATCTCGGCGAAGCCGGTCCGCGCCGCTTCCTCGTCGCCGTCGAGGAGGTGGGCGAACGCCCGGACGAACGCGAGTCTTTCCTGTTCCGTGGGGGTGCGGTACCCGCCGCTCTCGCCGAAGCCGGCGGTGAAGCGGGCGATCCGCTGCTCCAGGCCGAGGTCGGCCGGGCGCTGTGGAGCGGGACCGGCCGGACGGGCCGGCGGCACGTCTCCCGAGCGCTCCGCCCGAAGAGCCAAAACGGCACAAAGGGCGATGAAAACGCCGCACAGAACCGCAATCGTTATTCGCCTGGTCAGTGGAGCGTTCATAGTCGTACGAAAATAACGGAGTGATGCCCTCCGCTTCTCGTTGCCGACCGGACGCACCGAGGCCCGCGCGGTAATCCCCGCGCGCCAGTGAGCCGGATCATCACACTCCTTTGGCCGCACCGGCTCCAGGACAGAACGAAGAGGAGCCCGCGTTGGCCGCGTCGCGACCGAAGCGGCGGCATGGGATCCGCCGCCGGGCCGACATGTCGCTGCTGGGCGGCATCCGTCCGCCCATCGCCGCCCTGTCAGCCCTGCTGCTGGCCCTCGCCGCCCTCACCGCGTTCCAGCTCGGCCACGTCGGCCGGGAGAGCGTACCGCCGGCCGTCCGCACTTCCCAGCAGTACTTCGCGGAGGACGGCGCCATCGCCCTGCGCGCCTCCCTGGACGAGAGCATCACGGACATCGGCAGGACCGCCTCCCTGTTCAGCTCCGGCGAACCGGTCTCGCCCGACTCCGTGCTCGACAAGCTCGGCAGCGTCTACCAGAAGTGGCGCGGCACGGCCGTCATCGAGATCAAGTCGGGCCGGCTGGAGGCACAGCGCGGCGAGAACCTCCCGCTGACCGCCCTCGACCTGACCGCGCTCGACGGGGAGTCCGGCCTCGCGCCCCGCATGGTCCGGCTGGAGAACGGCGAGACCCGCCTGCTCACCCTCGCCCTGCTGTCCTGGCCCGACCGCCCCCAGCAGCTCCTGGTCGCCTCCAGCAGCCTGAACGTCCCCGGCATCAGCCTGGGTCCCTCCCGCGCCATCGCCGTCCTCGACTCCTCCGGCCAGGTCCTCGGCAGCGACGGCATCGGTGGTTCCGGGCAGGAGAAGAAGCAGCTCGCGAAGTTCGCGAAGACCGTCGCCCAGAAGGCCGGGCAGCACCCCCTCCAGGCCAAGGAACCCGGATCCGGTGGCTTCGCGGGCGTCAGCGGCAGCCTCCTCGGGGACTCCAGGGACGGTCGCCGCTCCGTGGCCGGCTACGCGAAGCTCACCGGTTCGCAGCCCGGCGTGGGCACCGACGCGACCGCCCTCGGCCTCACCGTCGTCTCGTTCGTCGGCGTCGCCGAGGAACGCTCCGCCGCCGTCGACTCCTTCTTCTGGATCGCCGCGTCCGCCGCCCTGCTCGTGCTCGGAGCACTGGCCGTGGCCCTGCTCGTGACCACCGTGCAGCGCCCGCTGCTGCGGCTGTTCCTGGAGAGCCGCCGGATCGGCCGCGGCGACCTGAACCGGCCGGTCACCGTGCCGAAGTACGGCGAGGCCGCCCGTATCGGCGCCGCCCTCGACCGGCTGCGCCGGCAGCTCCTCGGCGAGCCCGGAGCGCAGACCGGGAGCCCCCGCGGGGGCCGCCGCTCCCGGATCGGGACCCGCGCCCTCCTCGGGGTGTGCGGGATCCTGCTCCTGGTGTGGTCGGCGCCGCTCCTGCTGACGCTCAACCGGGCGGGCGCCTCCGTCGACGTACCCAAGGCGATCGTCGACGACCAGCGCGAACGCACCGACACCCTGGCCGACCGGGTACGCCGCGCCCTCAACGAAGGACACGCCGACCTCACCTCCGTCGCCTCGGTCATCAGCGACAGGACCACCCCGGCCGAGCTGACCAAGCTGCTGGAGCGCACCCGGAACCAGCACGGACGCTACGAATCCCTGTACGTCCTGAAGGCCGACGGCACCGTCCTGGCCCGCGCCGGAGGCACGCCCCACCACCCCGCCGGCAAGGGCCCCTCGAAGCAGCCCGTGACCCTCGTCGACAGCGGCAACCGGCCGGTCATCACCGAGTACGCCGAGGCGACCGGCCTGGCCGGCGCGGCCGTCGTCGGCGAGCTGCGCATCGACTTCCTCAACGCCCTGCTCAAGCGGCCCGGCCTCGGCGAGGTCCGCGTCGTCGACGCGGATCACCGGGTGATCGGCTCCAGCGACGGGTACCGGGCCTTCACGCCGCTGTCGGACGCGGGGCTCGACGCCCTGGTCGGCTCCGCCAACGACACGAGCGGCGCGGACGCGAAGAGCGCCGCCGGCGAGAAGCCGGGCAAGGGACCGCGCGCCAAGAGCGCCCTGATCCGCGACGGCGGCGTCGCCGTCGCCGCCGCGGCGCCGATGACCGGCGGCGGCGTGGCCCAGCCCCTGGCCTGGACCGTCGTCACCCACCAGTCCGCCAAGGGCCTGGAGATCCCGGCGTACACCGCCCAGAACCGCACCGTCCTGGCCGGACTGCTCGGCCTCACGGGCGCCGTGGCCTGCCTCGGCTGGATCCACATCATCGTGGTGCGGCCGCTGCGCGACCTCGCCCGGCGCGCGGAGGCCCTGGCCGACGGCGACCGCCGCACCGTCGTCTACCCGACCCACCACGACGAGGTCGGCGCCGTCACCCGCAGCCTCGAAGTCATCCGCCTGCAGCTGCTGGAGCAGCGCAAGCGGGACGCCGCCGGCGGCACCACCGGCCGGACGCCCGGCCCTGCCACCCCGGCCGGAAGGAACTGATCCGCCGTGCTCTTCCTCTACTGCGTGCTGCTCTTCTGCTGCCTGGTCATGCTCGTCGCGGGCGTCGTCGAGCAGCGCCGGCACTACGCCAACCTCGCGCAGATACCCAACCGGGTGCTGGTCAACGGCATCCGCGGCAAGAGCTCCATCACCCGGCTGTGCGCGGGAGCCCTGCGCGGCGGCGGGCTGCTGACGGTCGCGAAGACCACCGGCACCGCGGCCCGGTTCATCCACCCGGACGCGACCGAGGAGCCCGTCTACCGGAAGTTCGGCATCGCCAACGTCGTCGAACAGATCGGCATCGTCCGGCGCGCCGCGGCCTACCGGCCGCACGCCCTGGTCATGGAGTGCATGGCCGTCATGCCCGCACTCCAGGAG
The DNA here is from genome assembly GCF_054353315.1 of Streptomyces sp. NC-S4. Lineage (NCBI taxonomy): Bacteria > Bacillati > Actinomycetota > Actinomycetes > Kitasatosporales > Streptomycetaceae > Streptomyces > Streptomyces sp. NC-S4. The sequence goes on from NZ_CM135937.1 coordinate 5,336,402, forward strand.
ATCAACCAGTCGAAGCTGATCCAGTCGACCATCGGCGTCCTGTGCAACGTCCGCGAGGACCACGTCGCCGAGATGGGACCCACCCTCGACGACATCGCGCGCTCCCTGTCCCGCTCGATGCCGCACGGCGGAATCTGTGTCACTGCCGAGAAGGAACGTTTCCACGTCCTCCAGGAGGAGGCCGACGCGCGCAACTGCACGCTCGTCTACGCCGACCCCGACACGGTCAGCGACGACGAGCTGCGCGGCTTCAGCTGGTTCACCTTCAAGGAGAACGTCGCCATCGCGCTCACCGTCGCCGAGCTCCTCGGCGTCGACCGCGAAACCGCCCTCCAGGGGATGTACGACGCCCCGCCGGACCCCGGCGTGCTCTCCGTCGAGCGGTACGTGGCCCCCGGCGGCAAGCGGGTGCGCTTCGCCAACGTCTTCGCCGCGAACGACCCCGAGTCGACGCTGATGAACATCAACCAGCTCCTCGACCTCGGCGCCGTCGACCGCCCCCTCAACGTCGTCATCAACTGCCGCCCGGACCGCGTCGAGCGCAACGGCCAGATGGGCGCGATCGTCCCGGACCTGATGCCCGACAAGGTCTTCGTGATCGGGCACCCGGCCAAGAGCGCCATCGACGCGATCCCGGCCGAGTGGCGCGGGCGCGCCGTCGACCTCGGCGGCGACCAGCGCGACGGCGAGGAGTTCATGAACGAGCTGCTCGGCCACCTGGGCGAGAGCTCCTCCCTGGTCGCCATCGGCAACATCCACGGCCAGGGCGAGATCCTCCTGGAACACCTGGCGGAACTCCCCGGCTTCGAGGACGAGCCCGACCGGGACGAGCCCGACCGGGACGAGCCCCCCGCGGCGGCCCGGGACCGCGAGCCCGGCGTGCCCCGGCAGGCCGCCCCCGTGGCGCCGCTGTACGTACCGCACCTCGACCCGTACGCCGACCTCACCGCCGCCCAGGAACTCCGGTTCGCGCAGCCCCCCGTGCCGCGGCAGTACGTCCACCCACCGCAGCAGCATCCCCGGCCCGCCCCCCAGGACCGGCCGCCGTACCAGGAGCAGGGCCCGTACCCGCCGCAGCCGGACGGGCAGTGGCACCAGGGCCCGTATCCCCAGCAGCAGTACGGGGAGCCGTGGCCGCCCCGCCCGTACGAGCCCCACCCGAACCAGCAGTGGCAGAGTCCAGGAGACCCCCGTTGATCCCCGCAGTCCTCACCCCCGAGATCGCCGCGATCGGCATCGCGCTGGGCCTGCTCTTCTCCCTGCTGTGCTACCTGACGACGAACCTCTCGCCCGGCGGCATGATCACCCCCGGCTGGCTCGCGCTCACCCTCATCGAGGACCTGCAGCGCGCCGCGCTCGTCGTCGGCATCACCGCCCTGACGTACGCGCTCACCCTCGTCACCCAGAAGTTCGTCATCCTCTACGGCAAGCGCCTGTTCGCGGCCGTCGTCCTCATCGGAGTGCTCCTCCAGGCCACCGTGGTCATCGTGCTCCAGATGAAGTTCCCGCTGCTGTACGCGAACCAGACCCTCGGCTTCATCGTCCCCGGCCTGATCGCCTACCAGCTCGTCCGCCAGCCCAAGGGCGCCACGCTGCTCGCCACCGGCTCCGCGACCCTCATGACCTACGTCGTGCTGACCGCGGGCATCCTGCTCGGCTTCATGCCGCACGCCTGACCGACGCCGGCCCGACCACCCGCACCGCCCGGAGCACACCGATGACCGCCAAGCCCGCCCGCCGCACCCGTCCCGTCCTGCACGCCGCCGTCGTGGGGGTCCTGCTGGCAGGCAGCGCGTACTTCACCTACGAGCTGCGCAAGGAGGAGCAGGCCAAGGCCCCCGCCGTGCTGCGCGTCACCGACCGGGCCCAGCAGGGCGGCGCCCAGCAGGGCGCCCAGAAGTGGGAGCGGCTGAAGAACCCGGAACGCTCGGTCCTGCGTGGCGCCGACGGCGCCGTCCTCGCCACCTTCACGGACGGCGCGCGCACCGCGTCGCTCACCGGCAAGAGCCGCACCTTCACCGAGCCGGCCACCACCGGGACCCGCGTCGTCACCGACAACTGGGTCCGCCTGCTGCCGGAGAGCTGGCGCAGCGGCGCGGAGCGCGAGCAGTGGTTCCAGGACTGGTTCAAGAAGTACTACGGGAGCGAGGAGGACGACCTCTTCGCCATCGCCTTCCAGTACGGGGACCAGGCGCCGGTCAAGAAGGACGCGGCCGGCGTCCTGTACGCGGGCGACGCGTCCTTCGGGCCGATCAACCCGAACGGCTCCGTGGGCAACGACCTCCGCCTGGAGCAGTCGGACTTCTACGACTACCTCGGCATCCCGTACACCTTCCGCAACGGCACCACGCAGACGCCGGAGAAGGCCAAGCACCGGTCCCTGGACTGCTCCGGCTTCATCCGCACGGTCTTCGGCTACCGCGGCCGCTTCCCCCTGATGGCCTCCGACACCACCGGCAACGGACTGCCGCGCACCGCCAACGGAATGGCCCGCTCGAAGACCGGCGTGGACATCCTGCCCCTCAAGGGCGTCGGCCCGCAGGACCGGCCGGCCTCCGTCGACGTCCTCCAGCCCGGCGACCTGGTGTTCTTCAAGCTCGACGCGCGCACCGGCGAACGGCTGGACCACACCGGCATGTACCTCGGCAACGACACCGAAGGGCACAAGATCTTCATATCGAGCCGTGAAGAGGCCAACGGCCCCACCATCGGCGACAAGGGCGGCGCCTCCCGCCTCGACGGCAACGGCTACTACGCCGCCGCCCTGCGCAGCGCCAAGCGCCTGTGACCGGCCGTCCGCGCGGCCCGCGGACGCACCGGACATGCGAAAAGGCGGGATCAGGCGGACCCCCGTCCGCTTGATCCCGCCTTTTCCCCCCGCGACCCCCGTCCCACCCCCGTAGGACGGGCCCCCCGGCCCGATGGCTTTTGTGGTCGCCGCGCTACGCGACGAGCTCCTCGAAGGACTCCGCCTCGTCACGGCCGAAGCTGAGCGCCTCGTCCTCCCGCAGGCGGCGCAGCGAGCGCCAGATGCTCGACTTCACCGTGCCGACGCTGATGCCGAGGATCTCCGCGATCTCCGGGTCCGTGCGGCCCTCGTAGTAGCGGAGCACCAGCATCGTGCGCTGCGGCTCCGGGATACGGGTCAGGGCCTGCCACAGCACCGCGCGCAGCTCCGTACCGCGCATCGCGTCCGTGTCGGAGGCCGTCTCGGGCAGCTCCTCCGTCGGGTACTCGTTCAGCTTCCGCCGACGCCACGCGCTGATGTGCAGGTTCGTCATCGTGCGGCGCAGGTAGCCGCCGACGGCCGCCTTGTCGCTGATCCGGTCCCAGGCGCGGTAGGTGGAGAACAGCGCGCTCTGCAGCAGGTCCTCGGCCTCGTACCGGTCGCCGGTGAGGTGGAAGGCCGTCGCGTACAGGGCGGCGCGCCGTTCCTGGACGTACGCCGTGAACTCCGCCTCCGAGGTGGTGGAAGGAGTCTGCTCGGCGGCGGGAACCGCCTGGTACTGGTTTGCGTCAATGGCTACGACGTGGGCCGGCCGGGGACGGGCGACCGCCACCGTACGGACACCCGCCCGGCGGTTCACATCGTGCAGCCGCGTGACAACCGCGCTGGTCGTGGTGCTGTGCAGCGTGTTCATCTCGCGCCCCCCGTCGTGGAGTGTCTGTGCTTCGGTCCGCTGTGCGTTGATGAAAAGATTGCCGGGCCGACTTAACCGCGGTGTCCGTCGACTGTCACAGCCGTGTCACAGCGACTCCTGACAGGACCCCGACAGGATCACGTCGCACGACGGTCGAACTCCCGACGGCCGATGGGTCAGAATGAGCCCGTGCCTTTCCTGTTGCTGATCGAGGACGACGACGCCATCCGCACGGCCCTCGAACTCTCCCTGTCACGCCAGGGCCACCGTGTGGCCACCGCGGCGACGGGCGAGGACGGCCTGAAACTGCTGCGCGAGCAGCGGCCGGATCTGATCGTGCTGGACGTGATGCTGCCCGGGATCGACGGCTTCGAGGTGTGCCGGCGGATCCGCCGCACCGACCAGCTGCCGATCATCCTGCTCACCGCGCGCAGCGATGACATCGACGTGGTCGTCGGCCTGGAGTCCGGCGCCGACGACTACGTGGTCAAGCCCGTCCAGGGCCGGGTCCTCGACGCCCGGATCCGGGCCGTACTGCGCCGGGGCGAGCGCGAGTCGAGCGATTCGGCGAGCTTCGGCTCCCTGGTCATCGACCGGGCCGCCATGACCGTGACGAAGAACGGCGAGGACCTGCAGCTCACGCCGACCGAGCTGAGGCTGCTGCTCGAACTGAGCCGCCGGCCCGGGCAGGCGCTCTCGCGCCAGCAGCTGCTGCGGCTGGTCTGGGAGCACGACTACCTCGGTGACTCGCGGCTCGTCGACGCCTGCGTGCAGCGGCTGCGCGCCAAGGTCGAGGACGTGCCCTCCTCGCCCACCCTGATCCGTACGGTCCGGGGCGTCGGCTACCGCCTGGACTCCCCACAGTGATCCGCGCGTTGCTCGCGGGCCGGCGCTGGACCAGCCTGCGGCTGCGGCTCCTCATGGTGTTCTGCCTGGTCGCGCTGACGGCCGCGGTCTCGGCCTCCGGGATCGCCTACTGGCTCAACCGCGAGGCCGTGCTCACCCGCGTCCAGGACGCGGCGCTCGGCGACTTCCGGCAGGAGATGCAGAACCGTGCCGCCGCGCTGCCCGCCGACCCCACCGCCGAGGAGCTGCAGCGCACCGCCGAACTGATGGCGGGCAGCAGCCCCGGCTACAGCGTGCTGCTGGTGCAGGTGGGCAAGGACAACCGGCAGATCTTCGGCGCGGCGGGGCCCGACTCCTTCGGGCTGGCCAGCGTGCCGAAGTCCCTGCAGAACGCGGTGAACGACCGGCAGAAGACCACCGCCGCGAACGACTCCGAGTACCACGTGTACTGGCAGCGGACGAAGCCGCACGGCAATCCGTACCTGGTCGGCGGGACGCGGATCGTGGGCGGCGGGCTCACCGGCTACATGTACAAGTCCCTCGCGCAGGAGCGGGACGACCTGAACGCGCTCGGCTGGTCGCTGACCATCGCCACCGGTCTCGCGCTGCTCGGCTCCGCCCTGCTGGCGCAGGCCGCGGCCCGTACCGTCCTCAAGCCCGTGCAGCGGCTCGGGGACGCGGCGCGGCGGCTCGGCGAGGGCGAGCTGGACCACCGCCTCGACGTGTCGGGCACGGACGAACTCGCCGACCTGTCGCACACCTTCAACAAGACGGCCGAGGCGCTGGAGAAGAAGGTCGCCGACATGAGCGCGCGGGAGGAGGCCAGCCGGCGCTTCGTCGCGGACATGTCGCACGAACTGCGCACTCCGCTGACGGCGCTGACGGCGGTCGCCGAGGTGCTGGAGGAGGAGGTCGAAGACCTCGATCCGATGATCGCACCGGCGGTGGCGCTGGTGGTCAGCGAGACCCGGCGGCTGAACATCCTGGTGGAGAACCTGATGGAGGTCACCCGCTTCGACGCGGGTACGGCCAAGCTGGTCCTGGACGACGTGGACGTCGCCGACCAGGTCACGGCCTGCATCGACGCCCGGGCCTGGCTCGACGCGGTCGAACTCGACGCCGAGCGGGGCATCGTGGTCCGCCTCGACCCGCGCCGCCTCGACGTCATCCTCGCCAACCTGATCGGCAACGCGCTCAAGCACGGCGGCTCGCCGGTCCGGGTGTCGGTGACGGTGGAGGGGGAGTGGCTGGCCATCGCGGTGCAGGACAACGGTCCCGGCATTCCCGAGGAAGTCCTGCCGCACGTCTTCGACCGGTTCTACAAGGCGAGCGCGTCGCGGCCGAAGTCGGACGGCAGCGGGCTCGGCCTGTCGATCGCCGTGGAGAACGCGCACATCCACGGCGGCGACATCACGGCCGCCAACGTGGCGGGCGGCGGTGCGCTGTTCACGCTGCGGCTGCCGGTGGACGTGGGAAAGGTGATCGCGGGTGACGAGGATGCGTAGGACTCTGCCGGTGGTCGCGGTCCTGATGCTCGCGACGTCGGCCTGCGGGATCCGGGCGACGACCGTGCCGGTGGACGTGGGCCCGGCGCCGTCGCGGGTGTCGTGCGACACGCAGGAACAGCCCGGCGGGGTGCAGGGCTTCCGGGCCACCGTGGAGCTGGTCTGCGGATCACAGCTGGTGGGCGTGGAGCGGGTGATCCCGGTACCCGAGAAGAAGCCCGTACGGGACCCCCTGGCACTGGTCGCGCAGGCGCTGCTGGAAGCGCTGGAGCGGACGCCGAGCACGGAGGAGCGGGACGCCGGCTTCACGAGCGAGGTCCCGCTCGGGCTGTCGGCGGGGGTACCGCGGGCGGGCGACCCGGCCGGCACGGTGCGGCTCAGCCGCAGGCCGGAGGACCTGCCGCCGGTGGCGCTCTCGCAGATCGTGTGCACGCTGGCGGGCAGCGAGGCCCTGAAGGCGACCCCGGGCCCGGTGATCCTGGGCGGGCCCGACGTGGACCCGCCACGGGCGTGGGAGTGCACGGACGCGGTCCGCTCGCGGCCGGAGTCGGTGCCGACGCTGGGCGAACTGGCCAGCCCGACGCCGTCCGCCTCGCCGTCCCCTTCCTGACGCGCCGCACGCCTTCCCGACGCGCCGCTCTCCTTCTTGACGCGCCGCTCGCGCGGCTCGGCGCCGGGGCGCCTCACCGGCTTCGCGCCGCTGCGCCGGCCTCCGACCGGCGGGTGCCGCCGAGCGGGCCGGACATGCGAAGGCCCGGTCCCGCCGGACGGGGCGGGACCGGGCCGGGCAGGGGGCCGAAACCCCGGCCCTGTGCCGGACGGACGGAGTCCGGCGCGGCGGCGCGGGGCTGGTGAGGCTCCCCGGGGCCGGGGCGCGCGAGGCGCCCCGGCGGGATCAGATGCCCATGGCCACCGAGAGGTCCTTCTTGATCGCGTCCAGGACCTCCTGGCCGCGGACGCGGGCCGCCGCCAGGTCGGAGGCCTCGGCCACCGGGACCACGACCTCCAGGTAGCACTTCAGCTTGGGCTCGGTACCCGACGGGCGGGCGATGACCCGGGCCTTGTACGTGCCGTCCAGGTAGTAGCGCAGGCCGTCCGTGGGCGGGAGGGCCTCCGTGCCCTGGGACAGGTCCTCCGCCGAGACCACCCGCAGACCGGCCAGCGACACCGGCGGCTGCGCGCGCAGCGCCGCCATCGCGTCGGCGATGATCGACAGGTCCGAGACGCGCACCGACAGCTGGTCCGTGGCGTGCAGGCCGTGGGCCATCGCCAGGTCGTCCAGCAGATCGGTCAGGGTGCGGCCCTGCTCCTTGAGCACCGAGGCCAGCTCCGCCACCAGCAGGGCGGCGGTGACGCCGTCCTTGTCGCGGACCCCCTCGGGGTCCACGCAGTAGCCGAGCGCCTCCTCGTAGCCGTAGCGCAGGCCCTCGACGCGGGCGATCCACTTGAAGCCGGTGAGGGTCTCCTCGTAGCCGACGCCCGCCGCCTCCGCGATCCGGCCCAGGAGGCTGGAGGAGACGATGGACTCCGCGAAGACGCCCTGCGCCCCCTTGTGGACCAGGTGGGCCGCCAGCAGCGCGCCGACCTCGTCGCCGCGCAGCATCCGCCAGCCGTCCCCGGTGGGGACGGCCACGGCGCAGCGGTCCGCGTCCGGGTCGTTGGCGATCACGATGTCGGGCTGGACCTCGGCGGCCTTCGCGAAGGCCAGGTCCATCGCGCCCGGCTCCTCCGGGTTCGGGAACGCCACGGTCGGGAAGGCCGGGTCGGGCTCGGCCTGCTCGGCGACGAGGACCGGCTCCGGGAAGCCGTGCCGGGCGAAGGCCGCCAGGACGACGTCCTTGCCGACGCCGTGCATGGCCGTGTAGACCGTCCGCACGCCCCGGGGGGAGCCGGGGGTGAGGACGGCGTCCGTGCGCGCCAGGTAGGCCTCCAGGACCTCGTCGCCGAGCTCCTGCCAGCCGGACTCCGGGCGCGGTACGTCGGCCAGCTTCTCGACCGCCGCGATCTGCGCGGCGATCTCGGAGTCGGCCGGGGAGACGATCTGCGAGCCGTCGCCGAGGTAGACCTTGTAGCCGTTGTCCCGGGGCGGGTTGTGGCTCGCGGTCACCTCGACGCCGGCGACGGCACCGAGGTGCCTTATCGCGTACGCGAGGACGGGCGTCGGAAGCGGGCGGGGCAGGAGGGCCGCGCGCAGCCCGGCACCGGTCATGACGGCCGCGGTGTCGCGGGCGAAGTCCGCCGACTTGTAGCGGGCGTCGTAGCCGACGACGACCAGGCCGCCGTCGTGGCCCTGGGCCTTCAGGTAGGCCGCGAGGCCCGCCGCGGCCCGGATGACCACACCGCGGTTCATCCGCATCGGGCCGGCACCGATCTCACCGCGCAGTCCGGCGGTGCCGAACTGCAGGGTGCCCGAGAAACGGTCCGCGAGCTCCGCGGTGTCGCCGGCCTCGATGAGCGCGGCCAGCTCCGCGGCCGTCTCCGGATCCGGGTCCTCGGCCAGCCAGGCCTGCGCCCGGGTGATCAGGTCGTCCTGTGCCTGTGCCTGTGCCTGTTCCTGCACTGCTTCCGCCTTAGCTCTCGTACGTCGATCAGATGCGGGCGAGGACCTGCGTCAGCAGCGTGCCCATGCGGGCGGCCGAGTCGCGGCCGGCCTGGAGGACCTCTTCGTGGTTCAGCGGCTCGCCGGACAGGCCCGCCGCCAGGTTGGTGACCAGGGAGATGCCGAGCACCTCGGCGCCGGCCTCACGGGCGGCGATGGCCTCCAGGACGGTGGACATGCCGACCAGGTCGGCACCCATGACGCGGATCATGTTGATCTCGGCCGGGGTCTCGTAGTGCGGGCCGGGGAACTGGACGTAGACGCCCTCTTCGAGGCTCGCGTCGATCTCCTTGCACATCGCGCGCAGGCGCGGCGAGTACAGGTCGGTGAGGTCGACGAAGTTCGCCCCGACGATCGGCGAGGTGGCCGTCAGGTTGAGGTGGTCGCTGATCAGGACGGGCTGGCCGGGCTTCATGCCCTCGCGCAGACCACCGCAGCCGTTGGTCAGCACGACGGTCTTGCAGCCGGCGGCGACGGCGGTGCGCACGCCGTGGGCGACGGCGGCGACGCCGCGGCCCTCGTAGAAGTGGGTCCGGCCGAGGAAGACCAGGGCGCGCTTGTCGCCGATCTTGTACGAGCGGATCTTGCCGCCGTGGCCCTCGACGGCGGCGGGCGGGAAGCCGGGCAGCTCGGTGACCAGGAACTCGGCCTCGGGGGCGCCGAGCGCCTCTGCGGCGGGGGCCCATCCGGAGCCCATGACGAGGGCGACATCGTGGGTGTCCACGCCGGTCAGCTCACGCAGGCGGGCGGCTGCGGCGTCGGCGGCGGCGAAGGGGTCGGTAACAGATGCGTTCACGCGGACGAGCGTAACCGTTTTCTGGCTACGCGCGTAGATGGCACAGCTCACGGTGTTCGGATCGTTGCCTTGTCGTTTCCGCCGAAACGTCCCGTGGGGCGGCCGGCGAGCGGGCGGCCGGCGGGGCCGAAGGATCGGGGCTCCGCCCCGGACCCCGCGCCTCGGTCGCCGGCGGGGCCGGGATTGCGCGGCGGAATCGGGCGAGCGTCCCCGCAGGGGGTCAGCAGGGGCGCTTGCGGATTTCCATCACGTAGTCGTGGGGAGCGCCCGCGGACTCCGCGGCATCCGCGATCTCGCCCAGGTAGCGCGCCGAGGGCAGACCGCCCTCGTAGCCGTTCAGGACGTACACCCACGCCGCCTCCTCGCCGTCCAGCGTGTGCACGCGCACCCGCATCCGGCGGTAGATGTCGAGTCCGACACCCTCCCAGCGGTCCATCGAGTCCTCGTCCAGCGGCGCGATGTCGTACAGGGCGACGAAGACCTGGTGGCGCGGGGCTTCGACGATCGTCGCGAGAGCGCCCTCCCAGCCCATCTGCTCGCCGCCGAAGGTCAGCCGCCAGTCGTTGATCCAGCCCGTGCCGCGCAGCGGCGAATGCGGAGCGCGGCGCGTCATCAGCCGCGGGTCGAGGTTGCCGGCGTACGCGGCGTAGAGCGACATGTGGTCGAGAGTACGGGAGGGGTGCCGGTGCACGCGTGCCCGGATGGCGGGACCGGGCGCGAAGCACCTTGAAGCGTGCGGGACAATGGAGCACGGAATGCATCCCCCGGGGAGACCCCCCGGAACACCGGCCGGGGCGGCAGCCGGCCGGGTAGACGTGAGGCGGACTTTTCGTGACCCGGATCGTGATCATCGGCGGCGGACCCGGCGGGTATGAGGCAGCCCTGGTGGGGGCCCAGCTCGGCGCGGAGGTGACCGTCGTCGACTGCGACGGTCTGGGCGGGGCCTCGGTCCTGACCGACTGCGTACCTTCCAAGACTCTGATCGCGACCGCCGAGGTGATGACGACCTTCGACTCCTCGTACGAGGAGCTCGGCATCGTCGTCGCGGACGACACCTCGCACATCGAGCAGGCCGCGCGCGTCGTCGGCGTGGACCTCGGCAAGGTGAACCGGCGCGTCAAGCGCCTCGCGCTCGCCCAGTCGCACGACATCACCGCCTCCGTCACCCGGGCCGGCGCCCGCGTGGTGCGCGGCCGCGGCAAGCTCGGCGGGCCGCAGGGCATCGACGGCACCCGGGACGTCATCGTCACGGCCGCCGACGGGTCGGAGACCATCCTGACCGCGGACGCCGTCCTGATCGCGACCGGCGGCACCCCCCGCGAGATCCCCGACGCCATGCCCGACGGCGAGCGGATCCTGAACTGGACCCAGGTCTACGACCTCGACGAACTCCCCGAGGAGCTCATCGTGGTCGGCTCCGGCGTGACCGGCGCCGAGTTCGCCGGCGCGTACCAGGCCCTCGGCTCCCGGGTGACCCTCGTGTCCTCCCGCGACCGCGTGCTGCCCGGCGAGGACCCGGACGCCGCCGCCGTGCTGGAGGACGTCTTCCGGCGCCGCGGCATGAACGTCGTCGGGCGCTCGCGCGCCGAATCCGCCAAGCGGGTGGGCGACCGGGTCGAGGTCACCCTCTCCGACGGCCGCGTGCTGACCGGTACGCACTGCCTGATGGCGGTCGGCGCGATCCCCAACACCGCGAACATGAACCTGGAGGAGTCCGGGGTCCGGCTCAAGGACTCCGGGCACATCTGGACCGACAAGGTCTCGCGCACCTCCGCGCCCGGCGTGTACGCCGCCGGTGACGTCACGGGCGTCTTCGCGCTCGCGTCGGTCGCGGCGATGCAGGGCCGCATCGCGATGTACCACTTCCTCGGTGACGCGGTGGCCCCGCTGAACCTCAAGACGGTCTCCTCGAACGTCTTCACCGACCCGGAGATCGCCACCGTCGGCTACACCCAGGCGGACGTGGACGCGGGCAAGATCGACGCCCGTGTGGTGAAGCTCCCGCTGCTGCGCAACCCGCGCGCCAAGATGCAGGGCATCCGGGACGGCTTCGTGAAGCTGTTCTGCCGTCCGGGCACCGGCATCGTGGTCGGCGGTGTGGTCGTCTCCCCGCGCGCGAGCGAGCTGATCCACCCCATCTCGATCGCCGTCGACAACAACCTGACGGTCGAGCAGATCGCAAAAGCGTTCACCGTGTACCCCTCGCTGTCGGGTTCGATCGCCGAGGTGGCCCGTCAGCTGCACACGCGGAAGGCCGCCGGCGAGGCGTGAGCCCCGCTAACCGCCGCACGCCATAAGGAGTTTGGGGCGGGGCGCGGTTTCGTGGCGAGAAGTTCACCCAACTCTCGGGCCGCGTATACCACTAGTCGCCCCGCCTTATGGACAACTTCGGTATTCCGGCGCAAAGAGCTGAAAGCAGACGGTCGTTGGCGTTACTGTCAGTTTCGTGTTCGCTGCAGAACGTCGCCAATTGATCCTCGAAATGGTGCGGGCCAACGGAGCGGTATCGCTCCGGGAGCTCGCCCGCGTCGTCCAGACCTCCGAAGTGACCGTACGGCGGGACGTGCGGGCACTGGAGGCAGAAGGACTCCTCGACCGCCGACACGGCGGTGCGGTCTTGCCGGGCGGTTTCACGCGGGAGTCCGGCTTTCCGCAAAAGTCCCATCTCGCGACGGCGGAGAAGACCGCCATCGCCGATGTCGCCGCCTCCCTCGTCGAAGAGGGCGAGGCCGTCGTCGTCGGCGCGGGCACCACGACCCAGGAGCTGGCCCGCCGGCTCGCCCGCGTGCCCGGACTGACCGTCGTCACCAACTCGCTGCTCGTCGCCCAGGCCCTGGCCCACGCCAACCGGGTGGAGGTGGTCATGACCGGCGGCACCCTGCGCGGGTCCAACTACGCCCTCGTGGGCAGCGGGGCCGAACAGTCCCTCCAGGGGCTGCGGGTCTCGCGGGCCTTCCTGTCGGGCAGCGGTCTGACCGCCGAGCGCGGGCTGTCCACGTCCAACATGCTGTCCGCCAGTGTGGACCGGGCGCTGGTGCAGGCGGCGGCGGAGGTGGTGGTGCTGGCCGACCACACGAAGCTCGGTACCGACACCATGTTCCAGACCGTGCCCACCGACGTGATGACGAGGCTGGTGACGGACGAGCCGCCGCCGCACGACGACCGGGCGGGTACGGAGCTGCAGGCGCTGGCGGACCAGGGCGTGCAGATCACCGTGGCCGGCGGGGCCGTGGCCTCCGGCGGCGTGGACGGGATGCAGGGGCGGCGGCCGCGCCGCGAATCGCCGTTGCCGGTGCAGCGGCGGGGCGGCCCGACGGCGCAGCTGCGCAGTGCCGCCGGCGGGATGCTGGAGCCGCAGGCGGAGCGGGCCCGCGTGGCCGACATGCGGCGCCGCTAGGTCCCCGGGCCGTGTGCCGGGGCTCCGCCCCGGACCCCGCGCCTCGAACGCCGGCGGGGCTGATTTCTCAGCCCCGCCGGCGTTCGAGGCGTTCTCGGACGTCAGTCCTTGATCTCGCAGATGGTGGCGCCCGAGGTGACCGACGCGCCGACCTCGGCGGTGAGGCCGACGACGGTGCCGGAGCGGTGCGCGTTCAGCGGCTGCTCCATCTTCATGGCCTCGAGCACGACGACCAGGTCGCCCTCGTTGACCTGCTGGCCCTCCTCGACCGCGACCTTGACGATCGTGCCCTGCATCGGGGAGGCGAGGGTGTCGCCGGAGGCGGCCGGGCCGGACTTCTTCGCCGCGCGGCGCTTCGGCTTCGCGCCACCGGCGGCGGCCGTGCGCGCCAGGGTCATGCCCAGGGACGACGGGAGCGAGACCTCCAGGCGCTTGCCGCCGACCTCGACGACCACCGTCTCGCGACCCGGCTCGTCCTCGGTGTCCTCCGCGGCCGGAGCCGTGAACGCCGGGATCTCGTTGACGAACTCGGTCTCGATCCACCGGGTGTAGACGGTGAACGGGGTGCCGTCCGTGGGGGCGAACGCCGGGTCGACGACGACCGCACGGTGGAAGGGGATGGCCGTGGCCATGCCCTCGACCTCGAACTCGGCCAGCGCGCGGGCCGCGCGCTGCAGGGCCTGCTCGCGGGTGGCACCGGTGACGATCAGCTTGGCCAGGAGCGAGTCCCACGCCGGGCCGATGACCGAGCCGGACTCGACGCCCGCGTCGAGGCGGACGCCCGGGCCGGACGGCGCGGCGAACTTGGTGACGGTGCCGGGCGCCGGGAGGAAGCCGCGGCCCGGGTCCTCGCCGTTGATGCGGAACTCGATGGAGTGACCGCGCAGGACCGGGTCGCCGTAGCCGAGCTCCTCGCCGTCGGCGATGCGGAACATCTCGCGGACCAGGTCGATGCCCGAGACCTCTTCGGTGACCGGGTGCTCGACCTGGAGGCGGGTGTTGACCTCCAGGAAGGAGATCAGGCCGTCGGCGGAGACGAGGAACTCGACGGTGCCGGCGCCGACGTAGCCGGCTTCCTTCAGGATGGCCTTGGAGGCGGCGTACAGCTCCGCGTTCTGAGCGTCGCTCAGGAACGGTGCCGGGGCCTCCTCCACGAGCTTCTGGTGGCGGCGCTGGAGCGAGCAGTCACGGGTCGACACGACGACGACGTTGCCGTGCGAGTCGGCCAGGCACTGGGTCTCGACGTGGCGCGGCTTGTCGAGGTAACGCTCGACGAAGCACTCGCCGCGGCCGAAGGCGGCGACGGCCTCACGGACGGCGGATTCGTAGAGCTCCGGGACCTCTTCGAGGGTGCGGGCGACCTTCAGGCCGCGACCGCCACCGCCGAAGGCCGCCTTGATGGCGATCGGCAGGCCGTGCTCCTTGGCGAAGGCGACGACCTCCTCGGCTCCGGAGACCGGGTCCGGCGTACCGGCGACCAGCGGCGCCCCGGCGCGCTGGGCGATGTGACGGGCGGCCACCTTGTCGCCGAGGTCACGGATGGCCTGCGGCGGCGGACCGATCCAGGTCAGGCCGGCGTCGATCACGGCCTGGGCGAAGTCGGCGTTCTCGGAGAGGAAGCCGTATCCGGGATGGATGGCGTCCGCACCGGAGTCGGCTGCGGCCTGGAGGACCTTGGAGATGTCCAGGTAGCTGGCGGCCGGGGTGTCACCGCCCAACGCGAAAGCTTCGTCGGCCGCGCGGACGTGCAGAGCGTCCCGGTCCGGATCGGCGTAGACGGCTACGCTCCCGATCCCGGCGTCCCGGCAGGCCCGAGCAACGCGGACAGCGATTTCGCCACGGTTGGCGATGAGCACCTTGCGCACGATGGCTCCCTCCTTGAAACAAGCTGAGTTTAGGGACAGCCCACACGGCCTTTCGACCCTTCCCCGGTGGTGACCTTGCCCACACAGAGTGTGATGCGAGGGCCGATCCGCCGGGGAACCCTTGTGGCGCCCCAGGTCAGGGGGATCCCCGACTGCACAGTAACCCCGTCATGTAGCCAAGGTCTCTGTCCCCCCGGTCAGCCGCCCCGGGTGATTCTTTGTCGAGTCCCTACGAACGGCCCACAGTTTCTTTGCGGTCGTGAGCGGAGTTGTCCCCTTGTTTACTGATTGGTAGCCCGGTCGTCCCGCAGGGCGAACAGGGACAACACCGTACCCACAGCGATGCGGCTCGTACGGGCCCGGGCGGTCGGCAGCGCGCCGGGCGTGTCCTACGGATGGACGACACCGGGGCCCGCGACCGTGCGGCGGCGGTGTACCGGCGAGTTGACAACCCGGGCGGGCCGAACGGCGTCCTACGGACGGCATGGAAACGACGACGACGGCGAGACGAGGACCGGACACATGGCGTTAGAGGACTCCGTCGCGGGGCCCGCCCCCACCCGATCCGGCACGGCGGGGGCCGGGAACTGCCCGCCGGCCGCCGAAGCGTGAGCGCCGGGACGCGGGCGCCCACGGATCCGGCCGGGCGCCGGGTCCTGTCGGCGGCGCTGCTCGCGAGCGCCCCGGCGGAGGTGCTCGATTTCCTGCTGCCGCTGTGGGCGGGTTCGACGCTGGGGGCCGGGGCCTTCGTGGTCGGCGCGCTGATCGCCTTCGAGGCCGTGCTGTCGCTGATCGTGCGCCCGCTGGCCGGGGAGCTGGCCGACCGCTTCGACCAGCGGCGGGTGGCCGCGGCCGGTGCGGGGCTGTACGCCCTGTCGTTCGCGGGCTACGCGCTCGCCGGCTCGCCGGCGGTGGCCTTCGTCGCGGCGGGCCTGGGCGGCGCCGGCGGAGCCCTGTTCTGGGTCGCGCTGCGGGCCTGGACCGGGCGGCGGGCGCAGGACGGCGACAGCACCTCCGCGTACGGCACGTTGCTGTCGGCGGAGGGCCAGGGTGCCTTCGTCGGCTACCTGGTGGCGTTCTCCCTGCTCGAACGCGGCGGCTACCCGCTGCTGTTCTGGCTGGGCGGCGCCGCCTGCGCGGTGGCCGCCGGCCTGCTGCTGCGCGGGCCCCGCCAGGAGCCGGCCCGGGCCGAGACCGAGCGCCGGGAGCGGCGGGGCGCGGCGGAGCGGCGGCTGCTGCCGCTGATGGTGGTGTCCGCGGTGACGGCCGCGGCCGAGGCGGGGCTGTGGATGCTCCTGCTGCTCCGGCTGCAGACGGACCTGGGCCTGTCCCCGAACGGGATCGCGCTGGTCTTCACCCCCGGCTTCGTGGTGTTCGTCCTGCTGCCGGCGCACGCCCACCGCCTCACCGACCGGGTGGGCCGCACACCGGCGATGGTCGCCTCGTTCGCCGCGAGCGCGCTGTTCGCCGCGGGGCTCGCCGTGGCCACCACGCCGCCGGTCATCGCCGTTCTGTGGACCGTGGCCGCCGCCTGTTTCGCCGCCCAGATCCCGGTGGAGCAGGCGACCGTGGCCGCCGCCTCCGGGGGGCGCATCGGCCGGGCCATGGGCCTGTACGAGAGCGCCCGCCTGGCCGGCGTGGTGGTCGGCCCCCTGCTGATGGGCCTGCTCTACGAGGAGGCCGGCTGGGTCGCCGCCTGCGTGGCGGCCGCGGCCACCTCGGCCCTGGGGGCGCTCGTGGTGCCGTACGCCGTCCGCACCCTGGGGCTGCGACAGGAGCGGAAGGGGTCCGGGCCGCGGACCGGCGACGTGGAAGAGGACTGGGAGGACCGGGAAGGCATGGAGATGGACATGGACACGGACACGGGCAAGAACGCGGGGAGCGTCCTCGGCCCGAAGGCCCACGCCCGCAAGGAGCGGCGGGACTGGTACGTCCACTCGGCCGCGTTCGCGCTGGGGCAGCTGATCCTCTGGAGCCTGGACTCCAGCTGGCTCGTATGGCAGATCACGGACGGCGGCGTGCCAGACGGCGAGCGCGGACCGCTGGTCTGGGTCGGCCGGATCTGGCTGACCATCTGGGTGATCGACACCGTCTGGTCCTGGTCGTACACCGTGTGGCCGCGGGAGAAGAAGCCGAAGCCGTCGTCGTAGCGGCGTCGTACGGCCGTCCGCGAGGCGGGAGGCGCCCGCAAGCCGGGTGTGCGGATCCCTTGCCCACGGGGCTACCCGTTAGTAGCCTCCAGGGCGTCGAACGGGCTTGTGACACGTGGGGGGTGGGGCGTCGTGCTGCGAAGACTCGTGGCCGGACTGGCCGCGATCGTGCTCGTCGTGGAAGCGGCCGTGCTCGTGCTCGTCCACATCGTGCTGGGCCGGACCACGGCGAACCAGTCGATGTCGATCGCGGGCAGCGATCCGGATGTCATGTCCAAGGCGACTTACGCCATGGGGGCGGGCATGGGCGCCTTCCTCGTCCTGTGCGCCGTGCTCGCCGCCGTCACCGCGCTCGGCGACCGCCCCCCGGGCCGCTTCGGCCGCGTCGTGCTCATCAGCGGCGCCGTCGCCCACGGGGTGCTCGGCATCCTCTGCGTCGCCCTGGTCGGCTGGGCCGCCTTCGCGGCGATGATGCTGATCCTGTGTCTGCTCGTACTGACCCTGACGTCCTACGCCGCCGGGCCCGCCCGGACCGGCGGGAACGGCGGCGGCGAGGGCGACCCGGGCGGGGACACCCCGCCCCTGCCGCCACCACCGCCGTTCGGGGAACTCAAGCCCACAAGTCAGTGATCGACACGTCCAGTTCGCCCAGCAGGGAACGCAGCAGCGGCAGCGACAGCCCGATGACGTTGCCGTGATCCCCGTCGATGCCGTCGATGAACGGCGCCGACAGCCCGTCCAGGGTGAACGCCCCCGCCACGTGCAGGGGCTCCCCGCTCGCCACGTACGCCGCCACCTCGGCGTCCGTGGGCTCACCGAACCGGACCGTCGTCGACGCCGTCGCCGAGACCTGACGGCCGTCCGCCGTGTCGATCACACAGTGACCGGTGCGCAGCACGCCCGCCCGGCCGCGCATCGACTTCCAGCGCGCGGTGGCCTCCTCGGCGTCCGCCGGCTTGCCCAGCGCCTCGCCGTCCAGCTCCAGCACCGAGTCGCAGCCGATCACCAGGGCGCCCGCGGCCTCGTCCAGCCCCGCCACGACTGCGGCCTTGGCCTCGGCCAGGGCCAGCGCCAGGGCGGCCGGCTCGTCGTGGTTCAGGGTGTCCTCGTCGAAACCGCTGACGATCACGTGCGGGGCGAGCCCGGCCTGCCGCAGCAGGTTCAGCCGGGCGGGGGAGGCGGAGGCGAGGACGAGCTTGCGCCCGGTCGTCGTCCGGGGCTCAGGTGTCGCAGTCATGCGGGCCATCGTAGGCGCGCCCCGCACACCCCGGACAGCGCCTGGACCGCCCGGCCGTCTCTTCCGGATCTTGCCGGGCCCGCGACGCCCGGCACCGCACCCGGCCGCGTTGTCGGGGCGCCCGAGTACGTCCAGTACGAGGTGCGCACCTCCGCCTTGCCGGGCACGTCGCCGGACGCCGCGGGCTCGGCCGACAAGATCCGGAAGAGACGGCCTAGAAGTGGCCCACGCCCAGGACGTACACCACCACGAGCATGGCGAGCGCGAGCACCAGGGTCAGCCGCCGGATCATCGCCTGCGCGTCGCGCATGTCCTTGGGCGGCTCGTTCTTCGGGTCGGACCAGAGCATGTCCCGATCCTGGACCCGGAACGGGCCGTGGCGCCTGAGTACGGGTACTCAGGCGCCACGGCCCGTTCGTATCGATCGGGCTACGCGGGCCAGTACGTACGGCCCCAGGCCCGCGGTCCCGGATGCGGAACCCGCCGCCGGGCCACCCGGGCCGGGGCCGACCACTCGTCCGCGACCTGCGGGGCGTCCGACGGCGCCATGGCCAGCGCCGCCGCGCGCGCCCGGACCACCGCCAGTGCGGCGGCCAGCTCCTCCGGGGTCGGGTTGCCCTTGACGACCTTGATCACCACAGAGTCCTCCTGGAGGGGCTAGAGCGGGATGTTGCCGTGCTTCTTCGGGGGCAGGGACTCCCGCTTGGTACGCAGCTGCCGGAGCCCCTTCACCACGTGCGCCCGGGTCTCGGACGGCATGGTCACCGCGTCGATGTACCCGCGCTCGGCCGCCGTGTACGGGTTGAGCAGGGCGTCCTCGTACTCCGCGATGAGCCGGGCCCGGGTCTGCTCCACCTCCTCGGGGGCGGCCTCCGCGATGGTGCGGCGGTGCAGGATGTTCACGGCACCCTGCGCGCCCATGACGGCGATCTGCGCGGTCGGCCAGGCCAGGTTCAGGTCGGCGCCGAGGTGCTTGGAGCCCATGACGTCGTACGCGCCGCCGAAGGCCTTGCGGGTGATGACGGTGATCAGCGGAACGGTGGCCTCGGCGTACGCGTAGATCAGCTTGGCGCCGCGCCGGATGATTCCGTTGTACTCCTGGTCGGTGCCCGGAAGGAAGCCCGGGACGTCGACGAAGGTCAGCACGGGGATGTTGAAGGCGTCGCAGGTCCGCACGAACCGCGCCGCCTTCTCGGAGGCGTCGATGTCCAGGCAGCCGGCGAACTGCATCGGCTGGTTGGCGACGACACCCACCGGGTGGCCCTCGACCCGGCCGAAGCCGGTCAGGATGTTCGGCGCGAAGAGCGCCTGCGTCTCCAGGAACTCCGCGTCGTCGAGCACGTGCTCGATCACGGTGTGCATGTCGTACGGCTGGTTCGCGCTGTCCGGGATCAGCACGTCGAGCTCGCGGTCGGTGTCGGAGACCTCGGTGTCCGCCTCCTCCGGGAAGGAGGGCGGCTCGGAGAGGTTGTTCGACGGCAGGTACGCGAGCAGTGACTTCACGTACTCGATGGCGTCCTTCTCGTCGCCCGCCATGTGGTGGGCCACGCCGGACGTGCTGTTGTGCGTGCGCGCCCCGCCCAGCTCCTCGAAGCCGACGTCCTCGCCGGTGACCGTCTTGATGACGTCCGGGCCGGTGATGAACATGTGCGAGGTCTGGTCGACCATGACCGTGAAGTCGGTGATGGCGGGGGAGTACACGGCGCCGCCCGCGCAGGGCCCGACGATCAGGCTGATCTGCGGGATCACCCCGGACGCGTGCACGTTGCGGCGGAAGATCTCGCCGTACATGCCCAGCGCGCTGACGCCCTCCTGGATGCGGGCGCCGCCGGAGTCGTTGATGCCGACGAGCGGGCATCCGGTCTTCAGCGCGAAGTCCATGACCTTCATGATCTTCTGGCCGTAGGTCTCGCCGAGGGCCCCGCCGAAGACGGTGAAGTCCTGCGAGAACACGGCCACCGGGCGGCCGTCCACGGTGCCGTAGCCGGTGACGACGCCGTCGCCGTAGGGCCGGGTCTTCTCCAGGCCGAAGCTGGTGGAACGGTGCCGGGCGAACTCGTCGAGCTCGACGAAGGATCCCTCGTCCAGCAGCAGGGCGACCCGCTCACGCGCCGTCAGCTTGCCCTTGGCGTGCTGCTTCTCCACGGCACGGGCGGAACCGGCGTGGGTGGCTTCGTCGATGCGGCGCTGCAGATCCGCGATCTTGCCCGCGGTGGTGTGCATGTCGATCGGCTCTGACGGATGTGACATCGGGGTCGCGGCTCCCTGCGTGGTGTCAACTGCCTGGTCAATTGATTGACTACTGCTGGCTACTGGTGCGTAGCGTATCGGCGGGCATGGCGCTCGGCAGTGCGGCGTTTGACACACCTACATTGGGTTGCATGACGCCATCAGATGCCTCAGCAGCAGCTCCCTCCGGTCGCTGGTCGAGCCTGGACCGGCCGCCCCTCAATGCCGCCGCCCTCCAGAGGGCACTCGTCACCGGGGACGGGCTGTGGACCTCCGTGGAGGTCGTCGCCAGTACCGGGTCCACCAATACCGACCTTGCCACCCGGGCGGCCGAGCTGCCCGAGGGGGCCGTGCTCGTCGCCGAGGAGCAGAGTGCCGGGCGCGGGCGGCTGGACCGCAGCTGGGTCGCGCCCGCGCGGTCGGGGCTGTTCTTCTCCGTCCTGCTCAAGCCGGGCGACGCGGTGCCGCAGGAGCGGTGGGGGTGGCTGACCCTGCTGGCCGGTGTGGCCACCGCGACCGGGCTGTCCCGGGCGGCCGGCGTGGACACCGCCCTCAAGTGGCCCAACGACCTGCTGGTCACCGTGGACGGCGAGGAGCGCAAGACCGGCGGGATCCTCGCCGAGCGGGTCGAGGACGGCGTGGTCCTCGGGATCGGGCTCAACGTCAGCCTGACCGAGGACGAGCTGCCGGTACCGGCCGCGGGGTCGCTCGCGCTCGCCAAGGCCTCCGTGACCGACCGGGACCCGCTGCTGAAGGCCGTACTGCGCTCGCTGGAGGAGTGGTACGGCCGGTGGCGGGCGTCCGGCGGCGACCCGGCCGCCAGCGGCCTCCAGGAGACCTACGCGGCGGGCTGCGCGACCCTGGGCCGGCACGTCCGCGCGGAACTGCCCGGCGGGCGCACCCTCACCGGAACGGCCGAAGCGGTGGACACCGATGGCCGCCTGGTGATCCGCACGGCCGAGGACCGGCACGAGACGGTGGGCGCGGGCGACGTCGTCCACCTGCGTTCCGTGCACTGACACGGGGAGCGGGTGCCGGGTGCGGCGCCGCACCCG
The DNA here is from genome assembly GCF_054353315.1 of Streptomyces sp. NC-S4. Lineage (NCBI taxonomy): Bacteria > Bacillati > Actinomycetota > Actinomycetes > Kitasatosporales > Streptomycetaceae > Streptomyces > Streptomyces sp. NC-S4. Next base: position 5,357,722 of record NZ_CM135937.1, read on the forward strand.
GGCCGCCGCCCCGGACCCCGCGGCCGGGTCGCGGGCGGGCCGGAAGCGGGGAGGGGGAGTGAGCTACGGCACACCTGCCGTATGGTTTAGGCGATCCCGGTGCTCGTGGTGATCAACCGGTTCGCAGGGCAGTGCGCACGGAATGGACAGGAGGCGGCCCTTGACCGTCGACGACCCTACGTCCAGCGCGTCCGCCGGTGGCGGCTCCGCGTCCGGCCCGGGCACCCCGATCGGACGTGACCAGCACACTCCGCACCACGAGGTCGACCACACGGTCCAGCCGACGGCGGATCCGCTCGCCATCCGGCTGGAGCAGCTGATCCTCGGTGCCGAGCGCCGGTACACCCCGTTCCAGGCCGCCCGGAGCGCGGGCGTGTCCATGGAGCTGGCTTCGCGCTTCTGGCGGGCCATGGGCTTCGCCGACATCGGGCAGGCCCGGGCGCTGACCGAGGCCGACGTGCTGGCCCTGCGCCGGCTCGCCGGCCTGGTGGAGGCCGGGCTGCTGTCCGAGCCGATGGCCGTGCAGGTGGCGCGGTCCACCGGGCAGACCACCGCCCGGCTGGCGGAGTGGCAGATCGACTCGTTCCTGGAGGGCCTGACGGAGCCGCCGGAGCCGGGCATGACCCGTACGGAGGTCACGTACCCCCTGGTCGAGCTGCTGCTGCCCGAGCTGGAGGAGTTCCTCGTCTACGTGTGGCGGCGCCAGCTGGCGGCCGCGACCGGGCGCGTGGTGCAGGTGGCCGACGACGACGAGATGGTCGACCGGCGGCTCGCCGTGGGCTTCGCCGACCTGGTGGGCTTCACGCGCCTGACCCGGCGGCTGGAGGAGGAGGAGCTCGGCGAGCTGGTCGAGTCCTTCGAGACGACCGCGGCGGACCTGGTGGCCGCGTACGGCGGCCGGCTGATCAAGACCCTCGGCGACGAGGTGCTGTACTGCGCCGACGACGCGGCGACGGCGGCGGAGATCGCGCTGCGGTTGATCGAGACGATGGAGCTCGACGCGCAGATGCCCGAGCTGCGGGTCGGGATCGCCTTCGGCACGGTGACCACCCGGATGGGCGATGTCTTCGGGACCACGGTGAACCTGGCCAGCCGGCTGACGTCCATAGCCCCCAAGGACGCGGTGCTGGTGGACGGGGCGATGGCCGAGGAACTCTCCCGGACCGGGGCCGCCCCGGTGTCGGAGAAGGAGGCCGAGACGGCGCCGGACGAGGGTGCGTCCTACCGTTTCGCGCTGCAGCCGATGTGGCAGCGGCCGGTGCGCGGACTCGGCGTCGTGGAGCCCTGGTCGCTGACGCGGCGCAAGCCCAAGAACCCCGCCTGACGCGACTGCGGGCCCTGCGGCGTGTCCTGCCGATCACGCCGGGCCCGCGGGGGCGGGGCACCGCGCCTCGCCGCGGTGTCCTCGGTCGGCGGCGGGCCGGGGAGCGGCCCTGTCCCGCGGCGGCGCAGCCTTGACCCGGTGGCCTCCCCGCGCACTAGAGTGCGGCGATAACGCTCGTTAACCGGGAGGGTCGCAGGCATGTCTGAGCAGCGCTTCGGAGAGTTCGTCGCGGTACGTCGGGAGGGCGACGGGCACGTCGCGGAGCTTGCGATGGACCGCCCCAAGGCCATGAACGCGGTGTCGACGGAGATGGCCCGCTCGATCGGCGCCGCCTGCGCGGCGCTCGCGGCGGACCCGTCGGTGCGGGTGGTGGTGCTGTCCTCCACCGCGGAGCGGGCCTTCTGCGTCGGGGCGGACCTCAAGGAGCGGAACTCCTTCTCGGACACCGAGCTGGTCCGGCAGCGGCCGACCACGCGCGGGGCGTACGGGGGCGTGCTGGCGCTGCCGATGCCCACGATCGCGGCGGTGCACGGGTTCGCGCTGGGCGGCGGCTTCGAGCTGGCCCTGGCCTGCGACGTGATCGTGGCCGACGAGACCGCGGTGGTGGGCCTGCCCGAGGTGTCGGTGGGCGTGATCCCCGGCGGCGGGGGCACGCAGCTGCTGCCGCGCCGGGTGGGTGCGGCGCGGGCCGCGGAGCTGATCTTCACGGCGCGCCGGGTGGAGGCGCCCGAGGCGCTCTCCCTGGGCCTGGTGGACTCGGTGGTCCCGGCCGGCCAGGACACGGCGGAGGCGCTGGCGCTGGCGACCCGGATGGCGGCGAACTCCCCGGTGGGTCTGCGGGCGGCCAAGCGGGCGCTGCGGCTGGGGCACGGGATGGACCTGGAAGCCGGCCTGGAGATCGAGGACGCGGCCTGGCGGACGGTGGCCTTCTCGGGCGACCGGGTGGAGGGCGTCGCGGCGTTCAACGAGAAGCGCAAGCCGAACTGGCCGGGGGAGTAGCGGCCCGCGCCCCGTTGCCGCCGATCACCCTTGGTGATCTTGGTGGCACCGAAAGTCGCGCCAATTGTCTCCAAATCTGACAAAAGTCCCTAGCCTGGGGTGATGGGAGTTGACGGGCGGCTACGAGCCGTGGTGGGACTCGCTCAGGCGATGGCCGCGGCGCACGCGCCGCGGGACAGTGTGCGGGCGGCCGCGCGGGGCGCGCGCGTGGCGCTGGACGGCTCGTTCGCCGCGATCTCCGCGTGGGAGCGGGAGCGGGGGAGCCTGCGGGTGCTCGTGAACGAGGGCGAGCGCCGGGCGGGCGAGGAGGAGTTCCCCGAGGACGAGTCCTACCCCGTGCACGACTTCCCCGAGATCACCGAATTCCTGCACGAGCTCTGGGTGGGCGGCGGCGGCCCGCACGCCTGGGTCGAGAGCGCCGTCGGCGACCGGCCGGGGCGGCGCGGGGAGGCCCTGCGCCGGCGCGGCCGCGGGACCTGTGTGGTGGCGCCCATCGTGCTCAGCGGCCGCGCCTGGGGCGAGCTGTACGTCGCCCGGGACGAGGGGCTGCCCGACTTCGACGAGGACGACGCCGATTTCGCCACCGTGCTCGCCGCCGTGATCGCGGCCGGTCTCGCGCAGAACGAGCGGCTGGAGGAGGCCCGGCGGCTCGCCTTCACCGACCCGCTGACCGGGCTCGCGAACCGGCGGGCGGTCGACATGCGGCTCGACGAGGCCCTGGAGGAGCACCGGCGGACCGGGGTGGTCGTCAGCCTCGTCGTCTGCGACCTGAACGGGCTCAAGACGGTCAACGACACCCTCGGCCACGCCATGGGCGACCGGCTCCTGGAGCGGTTCGGGTCGGTCCTGAGCCTGTGCGGGGCGATGCTGCCCGGATCGCTGGTGGCCCGGCTCGGCGGCGACGAGTTCTGCCTGGTCGGGGTCGGCCCGACGGCGGACGAGATCGTGCGCGTCACCGAGGAGGTGTGCACCCGGGCGGCCGAGCTGGAGCTGGGCGAGGGGGTGGCCTGCGGGGTGGCCTCCACCGGGGACCCGATCGGGCTGGTGAAGTCCTCCCGGCGGCTGTTCCGGCTGGCGGACGCCGCCCAGTACAAGGCGAAGGCCGCGCGCTCGCCGAAACCCGTCGTGGCGGGCCGGGACACCGCGGTGGTCCGGCTCGCGGACGCCGCCGCCGAGGAGGCTCCCGGGGAGCGGCGCCGCTTCCGGGGCCGTCTGTGACCGGCCGCTCGCGCTACCGGTCCGTAAGGGGTCCAACCGCGTCGCGATCGTGACGAATCCAGCTAGTGACATGAAGCGATTCAATCCGTAGGGTGCTGAATATGGATATGCACACTGTCGTGGTGGGGACGTCCGGGACCACCGCCGAGGACGTCATCGCCGTAGCCCGCGGCAACGCACGCGTCGAGCTCTCCGCGGAGGCGCTGGACGCGCTCGCCCGGGCCCGCGAGATCGTCGACGCGCTGGCCGCCAAGCCCGAGCCCGTCTACGGCGTGTCCACCGGCTTCGGTGCGCTCGCCTCCCGGCACATCAGCCCCGAGCTGCGTGCCCAGCTCCAGCGCAACATCGTCCGCTCGCACGCCGCCGGCATGGGCCCGCGCGTCGAGCGGGAGGTCGTCCGCGCGCTGATGTTCCTCCGCCTCAAGACCGTCGCCTCCGGTCACACCGGCGTACGCCCCTCCTTCGCGCAGACCATGGCCGACGTGCTCAACGCCGGGATCACCCCCGTCGTCCACGAGTACGGCTCCCTGGGCTGCTCCGGCGACCTCGCCCCGCTGTCCCACTGCGCCCTCGCCCTCATGGGCGAGGGTGACGCGGAGGGCCCCGACGGCACCGTCCGCCCCGCTGGCGAGCTGCTCGCCGAAGCCGGCATCGAACCCGTCGTCCTCCGCGAGAAGGAGGGCCTCGCCCTCCTCAACGGCACCGACGGCATGCTCGGCATGCTGATCATGGCCCTCGCCGACCTCGGCAAGCTCTACACCTCCGCCGACATCACCGCCGCCCTCACCCTGGAGGCGCTGCTCGGCACGGAGAAGGTGCTGGAGCCCGAGCTGCACGCCATCCGCCCGCACCCGGGGCAGGGCGCCTCCGCCGCGAACATGGCCGCCGTCCTCAAGGGCTCCGGGCTCGTGCGCCACTACCAGGAGGAGACCGCCCCGCGCGTGCAGGACGCCTACTCCGTGCGCTGCGCCCCGCAGGTCGCCGGCGCCGGCCGCGACACCATGGCGCACGCCGCCCTGGTGGCCTCCCGCGAGCTGGCCGCCGCCGTCGACAACCCGGTGGTGCTGCCCGACGGGCGCGTCGAGTCCAACGGCAACTTCCACGGGGCCCCGGTCGCCTACGTCCTGGACTTCCTCGCCATCGCGGCCGCCGACCTCGGCTCCATCGCCGAGCGCCGCACCGACCGGCTGCTCGACAAGAACCGCTCGCACGGCCTGCCGCCGTTCCTCGCGGACGACGCCGGCGTGGACTCCGGTCTGATGATCGCCCAGTACACGCAGGCCGCCCTGGTCAGCGAGATGAAGCGGCTCGCGGTGCCGGCCTCGGCCGACTCGATCCCCTCCTCCGCCATGCAGGAGGACCACGTCTCGATGGGCTGGTCGGCCGCGCGCAAGCTGCGCACCGCCGTCGACAACCTGACGCGGATCATCGCCATCGAGCTCTACGCGGCCACCCGCGCCATCGAGCTGCGCCACGGCCTGACCCCGGCCCCGGCCAGCCAGGCCGCGATCGCGGGCGCCCGTGCGGCGGGTGTGCAGGGCCCCGGGCCGGATCGTTTCCTCGCCCCCGACCTGGCCGCAGCCGACGAGTACATCCGTACGGGCGGCCTGCTGGCCGCGGTGGAGCCGGTGACGGGTCCGCTCGCCTGACGGCGGGCCGCGTACGTGCCGAAGGGCCGCCCCGGGACCTGACCCCGTGGCGGCCCTTCGCCGTGTCCGGAGCCCCGCGGCCCCGGGGCCCGCAGTCCTACGGCGCGTGCGAGCGCCGGACCGAGAAGGCCACGAAGCCGGCTCCGACGCCGAGGAAGAGGGTGCCGCCCAGGAGGTAGGGGGTGGTGTCCACGGATCCGGTGGCGGCGAGCAGCGGCTGCGGGTGCGAGGCCGGTCCGGAAGCCGTTCCCGTGACCGCCCCGGGGGCCTCGGAAGTGGAATCGGATCCGGTGGAGCCGGTCGCGCCGGTGGCCGCTCCGGCGGCGTTCGCGCCCGCGGGCACGCCGGAGCCGGTCTCCTCGACACCGGCCGAGGTGGCGCCCGCCGAGGGTACGAACCACAGGGCGGCGAGGAGGGTGGTCGCTCCGAGAGCGGTGAGCAGCGGTCGGCGTGCGGACACGGTGCGATCCCCCTTGTGGCAGCAGCGAATTGGCCGTGTGCGGTGATGCTACGGAAAGGGGCGGGTCGTGGGAAAGTCGGGGCTTCCGCGGGCTTACTCTCCGTCGTATGAACTCTTCTGAGGTATCACGCTATGTACGACTTCGGGTTGATTTGGTCCTGGAGGTGCCGGACGTTCAGGCACTCACGGGAGCCGCGCTCGCACACATCAAGGCCGACGAGTTCATGCCGGACGAGGAGCGCGGCCACGCCGAGTCCGCCGTCCGCGAGGACGAGTCGGAGGCCCTCGCCTACCTCGTCGACCCCACTGACCTGGTCGCGGACATTCCCGGGGTGGAGCTCGCCCAGGCCTCCTGGAGCAGCGAGCCCGTCGAATACGACCCCGAGTCCATGGAGTGGGACCTGGACGAGGAAGATGGGGAGTTCGACGAAGAACCCGACAACGCCTGACCGTGTGGTGGACCACATCCGAACGGAATGTGGAACCGGCCGGCGCCGTTAACGCGTTGTCATGACCAGGCAGGGGGCGCGCCCCCTGCCCGGCCCACCCCGGGGACGGCCAGCCTCCGGGGTATCCGGCAACGATGGAGTGGCGTGTGAGGACGGACAGTATGCGGCGGAGCAGGTCCCTGGTGGCCATATCCGCCGTGCTCGGTGGGGTACTGATGCTCACGGCGTGCGGCGGCGGAGACGACGCGAAGCCGAAGGGCTCCGAGGCGGGCAAGGCGCAGGCGGATGTCGACGCGGCGGCCGCCAAGGACACCTCGAAGGCCAAGATAACCATCACGCCGAAGGACGGGGCCACGAACGTCGGCCTCAACGACGCGGCCAACGTGGCCGTCGCCGACGGCACCCTGACCCAGGTCGAGCTGAAGACCAGCGAGGGCACGGCCGTGGCCGGCAAGATCGCCGCCGACGGCAAGAGCTGGAAGCCGGACGCCGCGCTGAAGCGCTCCACGAAGTACGCCCTGGCGGCTACCGCCAAGGACGCGGACGGCAAGGAGGCGCACGAGAACGCCTCCTTCACCACCGTCTCCCCGGAGAACAGCTTCGTCGGCTCGTTCGTCCCGGACGAGGGCCAGACGGTCGGCGTGGGCATGCCGGTCTCGATCACCTTCAACAAGCCGATCCAGGACAAGAAGGCCGTCCAGGCGGCCATCTCCGTCAGCTCCAGCAGCGGCCAGGAAGTCGTCGGCCACTGGTTCGGCGCGCAGCGCCTGGACTTCCGCCCGGAGCAGTACTGGCAGGCGAACTCCACCGTCACCATGAAGCTGGCGCTGGAAGGCGTCCAGGGCGCTCCCGGCGTCCAGGGCGTCCAGAACAAGACCGTCACCTTCAAGATCGGCCGCAGCCAGGTCTCCACGGTCGACACGAAGACCAAGAAGATGACGGTCACCCGGGACGGCGCGGTCATCAAGACCATCCCGATCTCGGCGGGCTCCCCGGACAACCCGACCTACAACGGTCAGATGGTGATCTCCGAGAAGTTCAAGGAGACCCGGATGGACGGCTCCACCGTCGGCTTCAAGGACAGCGAGGGCAAGGGCGAGTACGACATCAAGGACGTCCCGCACGCCATGCGCCTGTCCCAGTCCGGCACCTTCCTCCACGGCAACTACTGGGGCGCCGACTCGGTCTTCGGCAGCGCGAACACCAGCCACGGCTGCGTGGGCCTGAACGACGTCAAGGGCGCGGGCGACCCGAACCAGCCCGCCGCCTGGTTCTACGACAACTCGCTCATCGGCGACGTGGTCACCGTGGTCAACTCCCCGGACAAGACCATCAAGCCCGACAACGGCCTCAACGGCTGGAACATGGGCTGGGCGGAGTGGAAGGCCGGCTCGGCCGCCTGACCCCGCGCACGCGCACCGCGCACGCCGAACGGCGGGGACCCCTCACGGGGTCCCCGCCGTTCGGCTTCGTGCGGGGCGCGTTCGTGCGGGGTGCGGTGGGGTGCGGTGCCGGGCCGGGGCGACGTGGCCGAAAAGCGCTCAACGGCGGCCCCGGGGCGCGTCTAGGGTCGGGGACATGATGATCCACTCCCTTGACCTGCCTCCGTCCGACGACGCGGTCGACGCCTGGCTGGCGGTCCTGACCGAGGCCGGGGCCGCCGATCTGCCGCAGCTGCCCGCCCCGTCCCGCAGGGAGGTCGGCGGGCGGCTGCGCGTCGGGCCGGCGCGCGGCCGGTACGCGCTCTGGGCGGCGGACGGGGACGCGGGCGTCGCGGCCCTGGTCCTGTTCACGGACGAGGGCAACACGCACACCGCGCTGCTGGACGTGCTGGCCGTACGGCCGCAGGAGCGGCGGCGGGGCGTGGCCACCGCCCTGTGGGAGCGGGTCCGCGAGGAACTGCTCGCGCAGGGCCGGACCTCGGTCATGGCCCAGCTGGACCTGGGAGGCCCGGGGCAGGCGTTCGCGCAGTCGCTGGGGTTCGTGAACGTCCTGCCGATGGCCTGGTACGAACAGGCCCTCCCCGCCGACGGGCCCGCGCGGGTTCCGGCCGCCCCCGGATACGAGCTCCTCACCTGGCACGGCCCGGTCCCCGACGCCTGGGCGCCGGCCGCCGCCGCGGCCCACGACGCGATGGAGGACGCGCCGAGCGGGGACATGGACGAGCGGTCCCCGGTCTGGACGGTGCAGCGGCTGCACGACATGCAGCAGGTGATCATCGACCGGGGCTGGGAGCAGCTGACGGTCGCGGCCGTGACCGGGGCCGGCGAGGTGGCGGCGTACACCGAGCTCGTCCTGCCGGACCCTGCCGGCCCGCGCGCCCTCCAGCACGGCACGGTGGTCGTCCCCGGTCACCGCGGCCACGGCCTCGGCCGGGCCGTCAAACTGCGCATGGCGGCGGAAGCCGCCGCACGCTACCCGGCGCTGCGCGCCATCGCCACGACGGTGGCCGAGGCGAACCCCCACATGCGGGCGGTGAACGAGTCCATCGGCTACCGGCGGGGGCGCGAGGCGGGCATCTTCCAGCTCAAGCTGTAGGCCGTCTCCTTCGGATCCTGCCGGGCCCGCGACGCCCGGAACCGCACCCGGCCGCGTTGTCGGGGCGCCCGAGTACGTCCAGTACGCGGTGCGCACCTCCGCCTTGCCGGGTACGGCACCGGACGCCGTCGACCGTGCCGCCGGTCGCGCCGCCGGTCGCGCCGGTCACCGGGTGGCCGAGCGATCCGCCGATGGTTCCGCCGGGTGCGCGGGCGCCTGACCGGGCACCTGGCCCGTCCGCGCACCGGCCCCCTCCGACGGGGCCGACCACGACGCCAGCAGACGCAGGGCGTCCGCCGACGGGGAGCCGGGTGCCGCGTGGAAGGTGACCAGCGACTGCGCCGGGTCGTCCGGGAGCTTCAGCGTCTCGAAGGACAGCCGCAGCTCACCCACGAGCGGGTGCCGCAGCACCTTCTCCCCGTGCGTCTTGTCCGCCACCGTGTGCGCCGCCCACAGCCGCCGGAACTCCTCGTTCTTCACCGACAGCTCCCCGACCAGCGCCGACAGCTGCTCGTCGTCCGGGTTCTGGCCGGCGTACATCCGCAGGTTGCTCACCACCTCGCACGCCCGGCACTCCCACTCCCCGTACAGTTCCGCCGTCGCCGGGTCCAGGAACACCAGCCGCACCAGGTTCCGCTCGGCGGCCGGCAGCGCCCCGAAGTCCCCGAAGACCGCGGCCGCCAGCCGGTTCCAGCCGATGACGTCCTGCCGGTGCCCCACCAGGTACGCCGGTACGCCGCACATCGCGTCCATCAGCGTGCGCAGCTCCGGCCGCACCTGCTGCGGGCGCCGGCTGTGGCGGCGCCGGTGCGCCTTCGGCCGCGCCAGGTCCATCAGGTGGGCCCGCTCGCTCCCGTCGAGGCGCAGGGCCCGCGCGAGCGCGTCCAGGACCTCCACCGACACGTTGTGCCCGTCACGCTGCTCCAGCCGCGTGTAGTACGCGACCGACACCCCCGCCAGCTGCGCCAGCTCCTCCCGGCGCAGCCCGGGCACGCGCCGGCGCCCGTGGTCGGGCAGGCCCACGTCCTCGGGGCGCAGCCGCGCACGCCGGGAACGGAGGAACTCGCCGAGGCAGGCTCGCTGATCAAGCTGGTCCATTGCGCAATTATCCCCGGGCGGTGCGCCGCGGGGCAGCCGTGAGCCTGACCCCGCCAGGAGTAGGTTCACCGGTCGTAGGCACGGCAGGGGGCTGGCTGCCCGCCGGACGGACCGGCAGCGTGGGGGCCACCGCAGAGGCACCACCCCGTTCGAGGAGCACCCCCATGTCCGTCGCCCGGCCCACCCAGGCCACCCAGGTCGCCGCCTACGCCGCCCCCGCCCCCAAGGCCCCGCTGGAGCGCACCACCGTCCCGCGCCGCCCCGTCGGCGAGCACGACGTCCTCATCGACATCAAGTACTCCGGTATCTGCCACTCGGACATCCACCAGGTCCGCGACGGCTGGGGCGAGGGCATCTACCCCATGGTCCCCGGTCACGAGATCGCCGGAGTGGTCACGGAAGTGGGCCCGGGCGTCACGAAGTTCGCCGTCGGGGACCGCGTGGGCGTCGGCTGCTTCGTCGACTCCTGCCGCCGCTGCGAGTACTGCCTGCGCGGCCAGGAGCAGTACTGCGCCGAGGGCATGACCGGCACCTACAACGCCCTCGACCGCAGCGGCGAGCCCACCTACGGCGGCTACTCGACCCACCTCGTCGTCGACGAGAACTACACCGTCCGCATACCCGACGGCCTCGCCCTGGACGCCGCCGCCCCGCTGCTGTGCGCCGGCATCACCCTCTACTCCCCGCTCCGGCACTGGCAGGCCGGCCCCGGCAAGAAGGTCGCGATCGTCGGTCTCGGCGGCCTCGGCCACATGGGAGTGAAGATCGCCGCGGCCCTCGGCGCGGAGGTGACCGTACTGTCGCAGACCCTGCGCAAGAAGGAGGACGGCCTGAAGCTGGGCGCCTCCCACTACTACGCCACCAGCGACGAGGCCACCTTCGACGAGCTGGCGGGCCGCTTCGACCTGGTCCTGTCCACCGTCTCCGCGCCGCTCGGACTGGACCGGTACCTCGGCCTGCTGAAGGTCGACGGCGCGCTGGTGAACGTCGGCGCCCCGGAGGAGCCCGTCGCGCTGAACCTCTTCTCCGTCATCGGCGGCCGCAAGACCCTCGCCGGATCGATGATCGGCGGGATCGCCGAGACCCAGGAGATGCTGGACTTCTGCGCCGAGCACGGACTGGGCGCGGAGATCGAGCTGATCGCCGCCGGGCAGATCAACGAGGCGTACGAGCGGGTGCTGGCGAGCGACGTGCGCTACCGCTTCGTGATCGACGCGTCGACGATCTGACCCCGGCGGCGGGGGCCGTCACGCCCCGGGAGCCTTCGCCACACCGATCGGGCAGGACACGCCCGTGCCGCCGATGCCGCAGTAGCCGCCCGGGTTCTTGTCCAGGTACTGCTGGTGGTGGGCTTCCGCGGGCCAGAAGGGGCGCTCCGCCGCCGGCAGCACCGCCGTGGTGATCGGGCCGTAGCCCGAGGAGGCCAGGACCTGCTGGTAGGCCGTGCGGGAGGCCTCCGCCGTCGCCTGCTGGTCGGGGGAGTGGGTGTAGACCGCCGAGCGGTACTGGGTGCCGACGTCGTTGCCCTGGCGGAAGCCCTGGGTGGGGTCGTGGGACTCCCAGAACAGCTTCAGCAGCGCGGCGTAGGAGACCTGGGACGGGTCGAAGACCACGCGGACCACCTCGGTGTGGCCGGTCAGACCCGAGCAGACCTCCTCGTAGGTCGGATTCTCGGTGAAGCCGCCCTGGTAGCCGGCCAGCGTGGTCCACACCCCGGGGGTCTGCCAGAACTTGCGCTCCGCACCCCAGAAGCAGCCCAGACCGAAGTCGGCGACCTCCAGGTGCGCGGGGTAGGGGCCGGACAGCGGGTTGCCCAGCACGGTGTGCCGGTCGGGCACGGCGAACAACGGCTCCGCGCGGCCCGTCAGGGCCTCCTCGCGGGTGGGGAGCTCGGGCGTACGGCGGTACGAGAACATGGATTCCCTCCTTGTGGGAGTGACAACGTGCGGAGGGCGGGCCGGGATTCCCCGGCCCGCCCTCCGCCGCCGTCAGGGCTCCAGACCCGGCGTGGTCACGCCCACCGCCCAGTCACGGGCGTACAGGTACCGGCTCTTCGGCGAGCCCGCGTAGCTCCACGGCAGCGCCCCGATGTACCCGTCGATGTGGCGGAACTGCTCGACGGCCTGCTCGTCGCGGTCCTGCCAGAACAGCAGGTACGCCAGCATGTGCCGGATGCGTGCCGTCCCCGGGTGGTCGTCGCCCGCAGCCGCCAGGTCCAGCAGTGCCGCGTCCACCGCCGCGACGACGTCCGGCTCCTTGAAGAACGTCTCGGCCGCCAGGTCGTCCTCGTGCGTCTCCTGCTCGAAGTACGCGATCAGCGGCAGCAGCGACAGCAGGTCGCCGGGCGCTCCGGCCGCGGCCGACTCGCGCGCGAAGGCGAGCGCCAGCTCGTGCGAACCGCGCCACTTCATGCACCAGTACTGCAGGCCGCTGACGTGCGACCACAGCACCTTGGGGTCGCGCTCGACGATCTGCGCCCACAGCTCGCGGTAGCGTTCGTGCGAGTAGCCCAGGCCCTGCCCGATGGGCTGCTCCACGATGTACGGGGTCGGGTCCGCCGGGTCGGCGAGGCGCTGGGCCTCGTGGGCGACCTCCTGCGCCTTGACCAGCAGGTCGCGGAAGAGCCGGAACTGCTCCTGCGTGGTGCGGCTGCCCGACTGGGACCCGCGCACGTTCCACGCCACCATGATCGCGGTGTCGGCGTCCACCAGGGCGGCCGTCGGGTCCGAGGGCCGCGCCGCGCGCCAGGCCAGCAGCCACGCGTCGTCCTCGGCGGCCGCCTCGGCCAGCGGGCGGACGCGCTCCATGCGCTCCTGCCAGTCCTTGCCGGCCGCCTCGATGTACGCGGCTCCCGCCTCCCAGTCGCCCGAGCGGACGGCTTCGAGCGCGGCGGTCCGCCCGGGCGGTACCGGGGCCGGGTTCTCGGTGTCGAGGTCGGCTTCCGCCACGAAGCCCAGCGCGACGACCGCGGCCGCCTTCTCGGCCTTCCGCTCCGCCTTGAGGGCGGCCGTCTCGGCGTTCGTGGCCTCGGTGCGGCCCTCGATGACGGCGATCTCCGCCTCCAGCCGCTTCGCCTTGCGGATGTAGTAGACGCCGCGCAGCACCTTGAACGCGCCGAACAGCAGCATGGCGCCCAGGATGTAGAGGCCGATCACGGGGCAAGCACCAGCTTTCGCAGGGATTCAGTGTCGGGCAGGTCGGCGACGGCCGCGTCCAGAGCGGCGCCCAGGCGGTCCTCGAACCCGTCGGCCGGGTAGCTCAGCGAGGCCGAGTCGGACCAGGACAGCTGCCAGCGGGCGGCGCCGCGGGCCGTCAGCTCGACGGTGACCAGCTGGTTCAGCGCGCGCCGGACGACCGGGCGGGCGAACTCGCGGGCCGTGCGGCCGGTGGCGGCCTGCGCCTCCTCGGACTTCGGGAACCGGTCGGCGATGCGCCAGCGCACCGCCGGGTCGGCGTCGAACGCGTCGAGCACGGCGTCGAGCCCGGGGCCGGCGCCCTCGGCGGCGAAGGCCTCGCGGATGTCCTCCGCGCCCTGGCCGACGTACTTGGTCATGGACTCGTGGACGAGGTCCTCCCAGCCGACCCGCTTCAGCGTGAGCGCCTCCGGGGTGAGCACGACCTGCTCCAGCGCGGCCAGCGCCGCGTCGGCGTCGGCCAGCAGCTCCAGGGACGGCCGGGCGGCCTGCCCGCCGCGGCCGTCGTCGGGCAGGGCCTCGATGCGGGCCACGCGCTCGGCGAGCGCGGGGTGGGAGTCGTAGGGGGAGGCGGGCTCGGTCGACAGTTCGTGGCGCAGCTCGTCCAGATCGGCCGAGCGCGCGTCCAGGAGCCGGCGCAGACCGCCGAAGACCTCGCCCTGGCGGGGCAGCAGGCCGGCCCCGACGCCGAGGGTGGCGTAGGAGCTCATGTAGAAGTCGTGCGCCGAGCCGAGGGCGTTCAGCTCGCGCAGCGCGGACGCGGCGGAGTCGCGGCCGGCGACCCGCACCGAGGCGAGGTCGGCGGCGAGTTCCTGGCGGCGCGAGGTCGAGAGGGTGGCGCGCATGTAGAAGTTGCCGTACGCGATGTAGATCTTGGCCATGGCGCGGTACATCGCGCCCTCGCCCGCGGTGTCGACGCCCTTGGCCTTCTTGCCCTTGGCGATCCGCTTCTCGTCCTTGCGCTCCTGCTTCGCGCGCTCCTTGGCCTCCTTCTTGTCGGCCCGGTCGTGGAAGTAGCCGATGGTGCGGATCAGCTGGCCGCGGCCGCGGGCGATCAGCGGGGTCAGGCGCGTGTCGAAGTTGGCGTAGTGGCCCATCTCGTGGGCGAGCACCGCGCGCAGCTGCATCTCGTCCAGGCCCGTCATCAGCGGCAGGCCGAGGTAGAGGCGACGGGTGCCGGGCCGCAGGCCCAGCAGCTTGGAGTCCTCGCTGACCGCCGCGTTCACCTCGTCGATCAGCACGATCTCGTCGGGGGCGCGGGTGCCGACCTGCTGCGCGATGTCGCGTACGACCGCCCACAGTTCGGGCTCCTGCGCCTCGCCGACCGTGACACCGGCCAGGGGCTCGCCCTTGGGCGTGCGCAGCATGAACAGGCCGCGCACGATCGGGATGGCGAGGACGACGGAGACCAGCAGCAGCTTGCCCGCGATCGGGCCGTGCAGCGTGGTGACGACGGCGTAGTCAATGCCGCCGAGGGCGGCCAGCAGGAACACGCCGAGCAGGTAGAAGCCTGCGAGCAGGACGAGAGCGCGCAAGGCGCGCAGTGAAGCGCCCATATGGACAGATCCCCCCACGGGATGAAAGCGGTGCTGAAGCAGGTGGCGGGGCAGAGGGCCGGCCACCGCCGCATCATGCGGCCTGTGATTACTTACGGCAACTTTATTGGCCGAAGCTTCGGCCCATCCCGTGGGGTGGGGTCACGATGGGGACACATCCGCCCGGGCGGCCGGGGCCTGCGCGGGGCGGGCCCGGCGCCGCCGGGCGGGCGGCGGGACCGCGGACCCGCCGACCGGCCCGGACGGCTGGGCCGTCCCTTCCGGATCCTGCCGGGCCCGCAGGATCCGGAAGAGACGGCCTACTGCGCCAGCGTCGCCGGCGAGCCGCCGTTCGCCTCGTACCCCGCCACCGCCATCGCCCGGTACACCGCGTACGCGGCGGCCGGGTCCGGCGCCTCCGACCACGGCAGCGCGCCCACGTACCCGTCCACGTGCCGCACCTGCTCCATGGCCTCCGCCCACCGCTCCATGCAGACCAGGAACATCAGCAGCAGGTGCCGCACGTGCGCCACCATCGGGTCGTCCTGCCGCGCCGAGTGCACCGCGTACAGGGCACCCTCCACCGCCCGCGTGACGACCGCGCCCCGGTAGAAGCTCGGGCTCAGCACGACGTCCGGCTGGTTCTCGCGCAGCGCGAACATCGGCAGGGCCGCCAGCAGCGAGCCCTGCGGGGCGCGCGCCGCGGCCGCGTGCGCGAAGGCGTCGGCCAGCTCCCGCGAGCCGTGCCACTTCGCACCCCAGTAGTGCAGCGCCGCCAGGTGGGCGCCCATGTGCTCCGGGGCCCGGTCGACGACCTTCGCCCACAGCTCGTCGAACTCCGCCTCCGGGTACGCCAGTCCGCGCGCGATCGCCAGCTCGGTGATGTACGGGACCGGGTCCCCCGGAGCCAGCAGCGCGGCCCTGCGGCACGCCTCCCGGGCCTCCTCCAGGATGATCCGGTGGTCCTCGGAGCCGACACCGCCCGAGTGCCGCCAGGCCTGCTGCACCAGCAGCTCCGCGTGCACCTGCGCACCGCCCGGGTCCTCAGGCGCCTCCAGCCGCCACGCCTTCAGCCACTGCGCGCCCGTCCCGGGCTGCGCCATCAGTTCCAGGGCCGCGGCCCCGCCGAAGGCCTGCACGCGCTGCCAGCGCCGCTCCCCCTCCCGCGGGGTCCCGGCGAGCAGCTGCGAGGCCGCCTGCCAGCCGCCGGTGAGCCGCACGTTGTCGAGGGCGTCCATCAGGTCCTGGTCGGGCCCGGGGATGCGGATGTCGAGCTCTTCCTGCCGGTCGAACCCGTAGTTCGCCGGGTCGGCGGCGTCGGGGCTGTCCGGCGCGACCAGGCGGATACCACCGCGTCGGCGCCGTATGTACGGACCGAGAATGATCACGACCATGAGCATCGCGAACACCAACCACACAATCTCCATGCCTCCAGCGAACCAGACCGGAGGGGGAGCAGGCCAATAGGGGGCCCGGCACCGGGCGGGCATAGCATCGGACCATGAGCGACGACAGCCACGAGCACCAGAGCTTCGAGACCCGCGCGATCCACGCGGGCAATACGGCGGACCCGCTGACCGGCGCGGTCGTACCCCCGATCTACCAGGTTTCCACCTACAAGCAGGACGGCGTCGGAGGGCTCCGCGGCGGCTACGAGTACAGCCGCAGCGCCAACCCGACCCGGACCGCGCTGGAGGAGAACCTCGCGGCCCTGGAAGGCGGCCGTCGTGGTCTCGCCTTCGCGTCCGGACTCGCCGCCGAGGACTGCCTGCTGCGCACGCTGCTCGTCCCGGGCGACCACGTGGTCATCCCGAACGACGCGTACGGCGGAACCTTCCGCCTCTTCGCGAAGGTCGTCTCCCGCTGGGGCGTGGAGTGGTCGGTGGCCGACACCTCCGGCCCCGAGTCGGTACGGGCGGCCCTCACCCCGAAGACGAAGGTCATCTGGGTCGAGACCCCTTCCAACCCGCTGCTCGGCATCACCGACATCGCCGTGGTCGCGGAGATCGCGCGCTCGGCCGGCGCCAAGCTGGTCGTGGACAACACCTTCGCCTCGCCGTACCTCCAGCAGCCCCTGGCGCTGGGTGCGGACGTGGTCGTGCACTCGCTGACCAAGTACATGGGCGGGCACTCCGACGTGGTCGGCGGCGCGCTGGTCGCCGCGGACGCGGCGCTGGGCGAGGAGCTGGCCTACCACCAGAACGCGATGGGCGCGGTGGCCGGCCCGTTCGACTCGTGGGTCGTGCTGCGGGGCATCAAGACCCTGGCCGTGCGTATGGACCGGCACGCGGAGAACGCGGGCAGGATCGTCGAGCTTCTCAAGCGCCACCCGAAGGTCACCAACGTCCTCTACCCGGGCCTGCCCGAGCACCCGGGTCACGAGGTCGCGGCCAAGCAGATGCGCAACTTCGGCGGCATGATCTCCTTCCAGGTCGCCGGCGGCGAGGAAGAGGCGGTCGCGGTCTGCGGCCGCACCAAGATCTTCACCCTGGCGGAGTCGCTGGGCGGCGTCGAGTCCCTGATCGAGCACCCGGGCCGCATGACGCACGCGTCGGTGGCCGGTTCGGCGCTGGAGGTTCCGGCGGACCTGATCCGCCTGTCGGTGGGCATCGAGAACGCCGACGACCTCGTGGCGGACCTGACCCAGGCCCTGGGCTAACCCCCACCCCGTGCCGGGCCCCACCCGGGCCCGGCACCCCCCGGCTCCGCCGCGCCGCCATCCAGCCTCGGCCGGGCCAATCCCAGCCTCGCTGGCGGGCCCCGGCTTCCCGGCTATGCGGGGCCATCATCCAGCCTTGGCCCGGCCAATCCAGCCTCGCCGGCGTTTGAGGCGCGGGTCCGGGCGGAGCCCGGTGCCCGGCGGAGCCGGGATTCCTGGGGCTCCGCCCCAGACCCCGCGCCTCAAACGCCGGCGAGGCTGAACAGGCCCGGCGGGGCTACCAGCCCTGGAGGGGTGGGGAGATTCCGCTGGGTGGGGTGAGCCAGGGGCGGGTCAGGGAGGCCCACACCACGAAGGCCACCGCGGCAGCGAAGAGCACGGCCCAGCCAACCCCCCGCAGCGCCCGCCGCCGCCGCAGCAGACGGTCGCCCCGGGCCGCGGCGCCCGCCGCGAGCCCCGTCGGCACCGGCGGGTACGGGCCCTCCAGGAGCCGCTTGACCTGCTCCTCCTTCCGGTCCGGGCGCCCGCTCACGCCGCCTCCCGGTCCCGCAGCGCGGCCACGGCCCGGTTGCACAGCACCCGTACCCGCTCCACCGGCATCCCGAGCTGCGCCGCCGTGACCTCCTCCGCGACCCCTTCGTAGAGCCGCAGGACGAGGACGAGCCGCTCCGGCGGGCTCAGCCGGGCCAGCACCCCGGCGCCACCGTGATGGCGCCAGCCGGTCCGGGCGAAGGCCGAGCACAGTTCCTGGCGCGTGAAGTCGTACGGATCGTCCCCGCGCAGGCGCCGCCAGTTCGCGTACGTACGGGCCAGCGCGCCCGCCAGCAGCCGCCGGGCCGACTCCGGTTCACCGGTCAGCAGGAGCGCGACGTGCAGGAGCCGCCCGGCCGCGCCCGCGACGAAGGCCTCGAACTCCGCGTAGGAGCCCGCCTGTTGATCAACCACCCGCATAGTCCACATAGTGCGGGCAGCGGGGCCGCTCAGGTCAAGAGGCCGGACGGACTCCGCTCAGGAGGCGGGACCGGCTTCGGCCACGGCCGCCATGAGCTCCGACAGCGACAGGTTGAAGCGCGTCAGCAGACCGGTGAAGGATTCCCGTTCGCCCTCGCTCCAGCCCTCCGTCACACGGGCCATCAGCTCGCGCCGCGAGGAGCGGACCTCCTCCAGCCGGGCCATCCCCCGCGGGGACAGCGCGAGGACCACGGCCCGTCCGTCCTCGGGGTGCGAGGTCCGCTTGACCAGACCGCTGTCGACCAGCGGCGCGACCTGCCGGGTCACCGTGGAGGAGTCGATCCCCATGCCGCCGGCGAGCGCCTTCACGCCCATCGGGCCTTCCAGGTCGAGCCGGTTCAGCAGCAGGTAGGCGGCGCGGTCCATCGAGTTGCGGGCCTGGCCCACACCGCCCAGACGGGTCTGCTCGGCACGGCGGGCGAAGACCGCCACCTGGTGCTGGAGCGCGTCGAGGAGACCGGCTCCGGCGGGCGCGTCCGGCGCCGCGGGCAGATCGGAATTGGCCGGGGTGGAAGGCATGGCCGTGGGCTCTCTTCGCGTGGGTCCGACAAGGATGGGGGACAGAGTACGCGGCCGTGCGGCGGCTCGTACGCCTCGTACGAGAACTGGTGCGGCCGGTTGGGACTCCTGCCCCGAGCGTGTCCCGGATGGCGAGATATCGCCCCTACCGCGCGCCCTGCGAGACTGGCGCAATGAACTACCGCGTGCCCCAGCCCGTCCCCCAGGTCATCCTCGACGACGTCCGGGGGGCCCAGAAGATGCTGTCCGGCGTCTCGCGGGTCACCGCCATGGAGGGCAGCCGGCACCTCTCCGCACTCACCGGCTCCCCGGTCCACCTCAAGTGCGAGAACCTCCAGCGCACCGGATCCTTCAAGCTCCGCGGTGCCTACGTGCGCATCGCCGGCCTGCGCCCCGAGCAGCGGGCCGCCGGTGTCGTCGCCGCGAGCGCGGGCAACCACGCGCAGGGCGTGGCGCTCGCCTCCTCCCTCCTCGGGGTCCGCTCGACCGTGTTCATGCCGGTCGGGGCGCCGCTGCCGAAGGTGGCCGCGACCCAGGAGTACGGCGCGGACGTGCGCCTGCACGGGCAGGTCGTCGACGAGACCTTCCTGGCCGCCCAGGAGTACGCGGACCGCACCGGTGCGGTGTTCATCCACCCCTTCGACCACCGCGACATCATCGCGGGCCAGGGCACGGTCGGCCTGGAGATCCTGGAGCAGTGCCCGGAGGTGCGGACCATCCTCGTCGGGATCGGCGGCGGCGGTCTCGCGGCCGGCGTCGCGGTCGCCGTGAAGGCGCTGCGGCCGGACGTGCGGGTCATCGGGGTGCAGGCGGCGGGCGCGGCCGCGTACCCGCCCTCGCTCAGGGCCGGACATCCGATCTCGATCGACGAGCCGAACACGATGGCCGACGGGATCAAGGTCGGCCGCCCCGGAGACATCCCCTTCAACATCATCGGCGAACTCGTCGACGACGTGCGCACGGTCTCCGAGGACGCCCTCTCCAGTGCCCTGCTGCTCTGCCTGGAGCGGGCCAAGCTGGTGGTCGAACCGGCCGGGTGCAGCACGGTCGCGGCCCTGCTCAGCGAGCCCGAACTGTACGGCGGCGGCCCGGTGGTGGCCGTCCTGTCCGGCGGGAACGTCGATCCGCTGCTGCTCCAGCGGATCCTGCGGCACGGCATGGCGGCGGCGGGCCGCTACCTGTCCCTGCGGCTGCGCGTGGCCGACCGGCCGGGCGCCCTGGCCGGGCTCCTGGCGGTGTTGTCAGTGGTGGATGCGAACGTGTTGGACGTGAGCCACGTGCGGACGGACCCGCGGCTGGGGCTGACGGAGGTGGAGGTGGAGCTGCAGCTGGAGACGAAGGGCCCGGAGCACTGCGCGGAAGTCGCGCGTTCCCTGCACGGCGCGGGATACAAGGTGATGAGCTAGGAGGCGTCCCCGGCCCCCCCGGCCGCCCCGGACATCCCCCGTTCGGCCGAGCGGGACCTGCCCGGCACTCATAGGATTTGCGTAGAAATGCCCTGAATATCCTGATTCTACTGGCCCGATTCACTGGGAGAATCCATATGCCAGGCGCTATCTACGCCGAAGGTCTGGTCAAGACCTTCGGCGACGTACGGGCTCTCGACGGCGTGGACCTCGATGTCCCCGAAGGCACCGTCCTGGGTCTGCTCGGCCCGAACGGCGCGGGCAAGACCACGACCGTACGTGTCCTGACCACCCTCCTGCGGCCCGACAGCGGCAAGGCCGTCGTCGCCGGCATCGACGTACTGCGGCACCCCAACGAAGTCCGCCGCGCCATCGGCCTGTCCGGCCAGTTCGCGGCCGTCGACGAGTACCTGACCGGCCGCGAGAACCTCCAGATGGTCGGCCAGCTCTACCAGATGAAGGCCAGGGCGGCCAAAGCCCGGGCCACCGAACTCCTCGAACGCTTCAACCTCTCCGACGCGGCGGACCGCACGGCCAAGACGTACTCCGGCGGCATGCGCAGGCGCCTGGACCTCGCGGCCGCCCTCGTCGTCAGCCCGCCCGTGATGTTCATGGACGAGCCGACCACCGGACTCGACCCCCGCAACCGCCAGCAGCTGTGGGGCATCATCCAGGAACTGGTCGCCGGCGGCACCACCCTGCTCCTCACCACCCAGTACCTGGAGGAGGCCGATCACCTCGCGCACGACATCTGCGTGGTCGACCACGGCAAGGTCATCGCCCGCGGCACCTCCGACCAGCTCAAGGCCCGTACCGGCGGCGAGCGCGTGGAGGTCGTCGTCCACGAACGGCAGCACATCGCCACCGCGCGCGAGGTGCTCGCCGGCTTCGGCAAGGGCGAGACCACCGTCGAGGAGCACACCCGGAAACTGACCGTGCCCGTGGCCGGCGGCGCCAAGCTGCTCGCCGAGGTCATCCGCGAACTCGACGGCCGGGGCATCGAGATCGACGACATAGGCCTGCGCCGCCCCACTCTCGACGACGTGTTCATCTCCCTGACCGGGCACGCCGCGGAACGGGCCGAGGACGAGAACGGCGACGCGCCGGCCGGTGCCGGTACCGGGACCGGTACCGGCACCGCGACCAAGGGCCGCAGGGCGGCCCGCAAGGAGGCGGCCAAGTGACCCTCACCTCCCCGAACCCGGGCGCCTCCCCGCACCGCGACCTCGCGGCGCCCCGTCCGCGCGGCGGCGTCGTCCAGAGCGTGAACGACTCCCTCGTGATCGCCAAGCGCAACCTGATCCGGATGTCCCGGATCCCCGAGATGATCATCTTCGGCGTGATCCAGCCGGTGATGTTCGTCGTCCTGTTCAGCTACGTCTTCGGCGGCTCGATCAGCGTCGGCGGCAGCACCTCACCGGCCGCCTACCGCGAGTTCCTGATGGCCGGCATCTTCGCCCAGACCGTCACCTTCGCCACCGCCGGCGCGGGCGCGGGCATCGCGGACGACATGCACAAGGGCCTGATCGACCGCTTCCGCTCCCTGCCCATGGCACGCGGCGCGGTCCTCACCGGCCGCACCCTCGCCGACCTCGTCCAGACCACGTTCACCCTGATCATCCTGGCGATCGTGGCCCTCCTCGTCGGCTGGCGCACCCACACCAGCCTCGGCGAGGTCCTTGCCGGCTTCGGCCTGCTGCTCCTGCTCGGCTACGCCTTCTCCTGGATCGGCGCCCTGATCGGGCTGTCCGTGCGCACCCCCGAGGCGGCCACCTCGGGCGGGCTGATCTGGCTCTTCCCGCTGACGTTCATCTCGAACGCCTTCGTCCCCGCCGAGAACATGCCGCCGTTCCTGCGCACCATCGCGGAGTGGAACCCCTTCAGCGCCACCGTGCAGGCGGCCCGCGAGCTCTTCGGGAACCTTCCCGAGGGCTACCCGGTCCCGGACGCCTGGCCCATGCAGCACCCGATCACGGCGTCGATCCTCTGGTCGGTGCTGATCGTCGTGGTGTTCCGGACCCTGTCGGTGCGCAAGTACCGCTCGGCGACCGCCTAGGACCCGTACGGACGCCGGACGCGGCAGGCGGCCGTACGGGCGGCAACGCGCGATGCCCGGCCGGAAGGATCCGGCCGGGCATCGCGCGTCGTCGGTCAGACGGAAAACGGTGACCGAGGGTGATCAGCCGGTGAAGGGCTTGACGTCAAGGATCTTGACCGAGGCCTTCTTGCCGTTCGGCAGTTCGTACTCGGCGTCCTCGCCGATCGCCTTGCCCAGCACGCCGCTGCCCAGCGGGGACTGGGGGGAGTACGTCTCGAAGTCCGAGGACGCGTACTCGCGCGAGGCCAGCAGGAACTCCATGGTGTCGTCCTCGTCGCCGTCGAAGGCGATCTTGACGAGCGTGCCGGGGGCCACCACGCCGTCGGACGCGGGCGCGGTGCCGACCTTGGCGTTCTCCAGGAGCTGCGTGAGCTGGCGGACCCGGAGCTCCTGCTTGCCCTGCTCCTCCTTCGCCGCGTGGTACCCGCCGTTCTCGCGCAGGTCGCCCTCCTCGCGGGCGGCTGCGATCTTCGTGGCGATCTCCGTGCGGGCGGGACCAGAGAGGTAGTCCAGCTCCGCCTTCAGCTGGTCGTACGCCGCCTGGGTCAGCCAGGTGACGCTTTCGCTCGTCTGGGTCACGGGTGCTCCTCGTCGGTACAGGGGACTACTGACCGCCATCGGCGGACGAAACCACGAGCCTAACAATTCGGGAAGAAAAGGGGGAGGACCCCAGAGGCTCATTGCCTCGCGGGGCGCGACTTCAATCCTCTTCGGTCCTCCGGGGACCTCAGTGCGCGGAAGGGGCCGGCTGGCAGCCGATGAGCTCGATCATCGTTGCCCGGCTCGTGGTCTTCAGGGTGACGATCTCGTCCACCCGCGACCGGTTCTGCGCGAACGTGAAGTCCGCGCGACCCACCTCGGCGTGCTCCTCGTCCTGGGAGCTCAGGGAGCAGACCCCGGTGAGCGAGGCCTCCTTGCGGACCTCCAGGTGCACCTTCACCTCGGTGTCCGAAATCACCTGGAACTTGATCACCTCGGCGCTCACGCTCTGCCCCGCGACGTAGTCCCAGCCGATCCAGCCGACCACGCCCAGCAGCGCCGCACCCAGCACCGATCCGATGATCTTGAGCTTCCGGTCCGCACGCTCGTCCGCCGACCGGCCGTACCGGCCCTCGGGCAGTCCCTCGCGCACCGCGCTCATGATCGTTCCTCTCGCCGGGGACGGCTGGGTCACCCCTGGAATTTTCCGCCCCCCGGTTCGGTCACTATAGGAGCTGAGTGTCGCGCCGAATCGCAGAGGATCCTGTTTTGACCGAGCAGCTTCGACTGATGGCCGTCCACGCCCACCCCGACGACGAGTCGAGCAAGGGCGCGGCCACCATGGCCAAGTACGTGTCCGAGGGGATTCCCGTGCTGGTCGTCACCTGCACCGGTGGCGAGCGCGGCTCGATCCTGAACCCCAAGCTCCAGGGCGACAAGTACATCGAGGAGAACATCCACGAGGTCCGCGCCAAGGAGATGGACGAAGCCCGCGACATCCTCGGCATCCAGCAGGAATGGCTCGGCTACGTCGACTCCGGCCTCCCCGAGGGCGACCCGCTGCCCCCGCTGCCCGAGGGCTGCTTCGCGCTCGCGGACGTCCACGAGGCCGCCGGCGAGCTGGTGAAGAAGATCCGCGCCTTCAAGCCGCAGGTCGTCACCACCTACGACGAGAACGGGGGCTACCCGCACCCCGACCACATCATGACCCACACGATCTCCATGCTGGCCTTCGAGAGCGCGGCCGACACCGAGAAGTACCCGGAGGCCGAGTACGGCCCGGCCCACCAGCCGCAGAAGCTCTACTACAACCAGGGCTTCAACAAGCCGCGCACCATCGCCCTGCACGAGGCGCTGCTCGCGCGCGGCCTGGAATCCCCCTACGGAGAGTGGCTGGAGCGGTGGAAGGAGTTCGAGCGCAAGGAGCGGACCCTGACCACCCACGTCCCCTGCGCCGACTTCTTCGAGATCCGTGACAAGGCGCTCATCGCGCACGCCACGCAGATCGACCCGGACGGCGGCTGGTTCCGCGTCCCGATGGACATCCAGAAGGAGGTCTGGCCCACCGAGGAGTACGAGCTCGCGAAGTCGCTCGTCGACACTTCCCTCCCCGAGTCCGACCTCTTCGCGGGCATCCGGGAGAATGCGTAGCTATGAGCGCTACGCAGGCAGCACTGACCCAGCTCCTTCCGCTGGCGGGTGACACCTTCGACAAGAACAAGGTGACGCCCGGCCTCCTCGGCTTCGTCGTGTTCGCGGCCCTCGCCGTCGGCGTGTGGGCCCTGATGAAGTCCATGAACCGGCACATGGGCCGGGTGAACTTCGAGGAGGCCCCGGAGCCCGGCGCTCCGGCCGCCCCCGGCGCGGACGGCACCCGGGCCCCGTAGGACCCTCTGCGCCGGCCGCGCGAGCCCCGGCCCGCCCCGGGCCGGGGAGGGCCGGGCTCCCGGCGAGCGGGCCGGTGGCCGGTGGCCGGCGGACGCGATCCTCACCAGGGGCCGCGGACCTTCACGCCCAGCGCCCGCACCCGGTCCTGGTCCCGGTCCGCCAGCCTCGGCAACAGGTCCTCGCCGACGACGCCGTCGTGCCGCCATATGGCGCACAGGCTCGCCAGCGCCGCCTCGGCGACCTCCGGTTCCCCGTCCTGCGCAGCGGCCACCAGGGCTTCGGCGACCGGCCTGGTCCGGAGTCCGGCGACCGCGTGCGCCACCCTGGCCCGCTGTTCCGCCGGGACGGCGGCGTCGGAGAGCGAGCGCAGCACCTCCGCGGTGTCACGGGCGTCCTCGCACCGCAGGATCCGGATCAGGTAGGCGAACTGGAAGCCCACCATGATCAGGTACTGCAAGGGCATGAGCAGTGCCGCCGGCAGGAAGAGCGCCACCGGGCGCCCACGCGGGTCAGGCCCGCGGGACCCCCATGACCTCCCGCGAGTGCAGGTTCGGGACCAGGCCGAGCCGCCACGCCTGCCAGCCCTCCGCCGGATCCACACCCCGGCCCAGGACCACCCCGTACGTCTCCAGGCAGTCCTCCAGCCGGCCGTCCCGCGCCGGATGCGGAGCCTGGGCGAGGCGCCCCAGCTCCGCCCGCGCCTCCTCCGGCGCCGCCGGCACCGCATACGGCAGCATCGTGCACCGCAGGAACCGCGCCCAGTCCTCCCCGCGCCGGTCCCCGTACGAGATGAACAACCGCACCGCCTCCTCGCACAGACCCAGCGCCTGCGACAGCCTGCCGTTGCCCGCGTCGATCACCGCCAGCTCCAGGCACGTCCACGCCTCGCCGTGCGCCAGCCCGATCCGCCGGAAATCCGCCCGCGCGTCCACCAGCAGCTGACGGGCGAAACCGGAGTTGCGCAGGTTCCCCGTCTGCGCCGCCCGCTGGTCCCGCGTCACCCGGCCCGAATGGTGGCGGGCGTACGCCAGCCCGTACACGTCCCGCATCCGCGAGAACATCGTCCGCGCCCGCTCCAGCTCCCGTACCGCCTCGTCGCGCTCGCCGCCCACCTCCAGCGCCTGCCCGAGGTAGTACTGCGTCCACGCCTCCCCCCGCGCGTCCTCCGCCTCCCGGTGCCGGGCCAGCGCCTCCCGCAGCCCCTCCACCGCCGGCCCCGGATCGCCGTCCACCACCCGGGCCCGGCCCAGCTGCGTCAGCGCCCAGGCCTCACCGCGGTCGTCACGCGTCCGCCCGTACAGGTCCAGCGCCCGCCGCAGCTCCACCTCGGCCGGCTCCACGTCCCCGAACCGCAGGTGCACCTGACCCAGCTGGAAATGCGCCCACGCCTCCCCGTGCACGCTCTCGCTCTCCCGGTGCAGGGCCAGCGAGGTCTCCAGCAGCCGCGCCGCCTCCGCCAGCCGCGCCCGGTCCCGCTCCACCGCCGCCAGCGCGTGCAGCCCCCACGCCCGGTCACCCGCCAGCTCCGGCGGCTCCTGCAGCACCAGCGCCTCCCGGATCCGCACCGCCGCCTCCGGAAGATTGCCCTGGTGGTGCAAGGTGATCCCGAGCGAGACCAGGGCCATCGCGGCCGCCGCCTCCTGATCCGCCTCCATGTACTGGTCCACCACCGAGGCCAGCGTGGTGCGGGCCTTGTCCAGCTCGCCCAGCTGTCGCGCCGCGATACCCGTACGCCACTGCACCGACCGCACCAGCCGTCCCTGCTGCCCCTTCAGCCCGTTCTGGCCGGCCGCCACCACCTGCGTCAGCTCATCTATCTCGCCCAGCCGGTACAGATCCCCGCGCAGCAGGCAGAAATCGCACAGCGCACCCAGCAGATCCAGCACCGCCTGCTGATCCACCCCCTCCGAATGCCGCAGCGCCGCCGTGATGAAGCTCGACTCGTCGTCCAGCCAGCGCAGCGCCGCGTCCAGCGAGGTGAAACCGTGCCCCCCGACCGGACCCTTGAGGAACGTGCTCGCCCGCGTCGACATCTTCCCGTCGACCATCCGGATCACCGAGTCCGCGAGCCGCGCGTAGTCCCGGATCAGCCGCTCGTGCGCCGCCGCGGCCTGCGCCCGGTCCCCGTCCGCCGCCGACCGCGCCGCCGCGTACGCACGCACCGCGTCGTGCATCCGGAACCGCCGGCCGCGCACCCGCTCGATCAGCCCGGCCTCCCACAGCTCCTCCAGCGTGCGCAGCGCCGCCGCCTCAGGTACGTCCGCCAGCGCGGCCGCCGCCGCGGCACCCAGCGAAGCCCGCCCGGCCAGCGGCAACCACCGCAGCAGCTGCCGGGCGGGCTCGGCCAGCCGCGCGTCCGCCGCACGCAGCGCAGCCTCCACCGGGTGCGCCGCCGCACCGCCGGCCAGGGCCAGGCCCTCGCCGGCCAGCGGAGCCAGCAACCGCAGCGCGAGCGGCAGCCCGCCGCTCAGCTCCACCACCGCCGCCACGTCCTCCTCGGCCACACCCGCCTGCGGCGCGCGGAGCAGCTCCGCCGCCTCCTGCGGCGCCAGACGCTCCACCGGCAGCTGGTACACCCACGCCGCCAGATCGGCCGGCAGCTCCAACGGCTCCCGCGCCGTCACCAGCACCAGGCTCTCCGACCGCTCCGGAACCAGCATCCGCACCTGGGCCGCGTCCACCGCGTCGTCCAGCAGCACCGTCACCGGCAGCCCCTGCAGATGCTGGTGGTACAGCTCGCCCAGGCGCCGCACCTGCTGCTCCGCCGACGCGCCCTCCCGGAACAGCAACTGCTCGCGGGGCGCACCCAGCCGGTTCATCAGGTGCAGCAGCGCCTCCCGGGTGGCCAGCGGCGCCTCCCCGGACGCCTCCCCGGCCGAACCGCCCCGCAGGTCCACCACGCACGCACCCCGGAACTGGTCCCGCAGCCCGTGCGCCGCCCGCAGCGCCAGCGCCGTACGGCCCACCCCCGGCTCACCGTGCAACACCACCACCACCGGCCGGGTCTCCGTACTCGCCCGGGCCGCCTGCACCCATTGCGCGATCCGCGTCAGCTCGGAGCGCCGCCCCGCGAACACCTCCGCCGGAGCCGGCAACTGCCCGAAGGAGTGCTCCAGCGCACTGCGCCGCCGCGCCTCCGCGCTGCGGTCCACACCCCGCAACCGCGGAGCGGGCCGCGCCGCCGACCCCGCCGCCGCGGGCCGGGCCGCCCGGGCCGCCGCGGCCACCGCACGCTGCTGCTCCAGGAACGGCCGTATCCCGCGCACCTCCAGCGCCGACAGCCACTGCAGCTTCAACTGCTCCGGCCCGCCCGGCCGTCCCCGCTCCCCGGCCCGCCGGTTCGCGGCCGGCAGGTGCAGCGCCGTCACCTTCATCACCGTCGCCACCGCCCCGGAGATCCCCACCACGGCCCCCGCGGTCAGCGCCGTACCGGCCGCGACGCCCAGCGACAGGTCCGCGCCCACGGCCGTGGCCGCCGCGACCGCCGTCACCAGCAACGCCGTGGAATGGTCACCGCGCCGGAAGGCGTCACCGAGCGACTGGTCCCCGGCCGCCGCCTCGTCCAGGGCCCGCACGTACGCCTCGTACTCCGGCGCCGCGCTCGCGGCGAGCGCGTCCAGCGCCTCCCGACCCCGGGCCAGCAGCGTCGCACGGTCGATGCCCGCACCCGTCCCCCGCTGCGCCGCGTCGTCCACGGCCCGCTCCAACAGCCGCTCGGCATCACCGCGATGGCTGTCCCGCATCGGCATCCCCCTCAGAGAGCTCCGGCAACGAGCCCCAAGTGTCCTGCGGGACTCCGCCGAGCGCGAGGGAATCTGAGCTAGTTCAGAGGGAAGTGCGCACTCTCTCCTGCAGTCGGGTCAAAATCAGTCAACTGGCATATCCTGAGGGCAATATGACGCTACCTCGCTTACGTGTGGCACTGGTGTCCGCCTTGTGCGCGACGGTACTGCTGCCGGCACTGTTCGGATGCGAACACCCTTCGTCGGCACGGGGGTTCGTACACCGCCACGAGGAACCGGCCGAAGCCGACCGCGATAGCGCCGACTTCCTACGGCAGTGGAAGCTCCTCGAGCTCGTCACCGCCGACCTCAACGCCTACCTCGACGTCCCTGACCGGATCACGGTCGTCGCCCGTTCCTGCGCGGGCGAGGGCAGCGGCTACGACCCCGCGACCCAGCGGATCGAGCTCTGTTACGACGACCTGACGGAGGACCGGAATCTGTTCGAGGAGGCCGACCGCCGTCCGGCGGACGAACCCCTCGCCGAGGTCGTCCGGGAGACCCTCCACCACGAGGCGGGCCATGCCCTCATCGACGCCCTCGACCTCCCCGTACGCGACGGGGGCCGCACCGAGGAGGACGCCGCCGACCGCTTCTCCCAGCTGATGCTCCTGCGCGACCCGCAGGGCGACCACGCCCTGCTGACCGCCGCCCGGGCCTACGACCTCGCGGCCGCGGCCGACCCCGCCCCGGCCCCCGACGATGAACACGCCCCGGACCCGGCCCGCGCGGAATCCCACCGCTGCGCGGCCTACGGCCACGACCCGGCCCGCCACCCGGACCTCGCGACCCCGGCCCGCGCCCACTGCCCGGGCACCTGGACCACCACCCGCGACACCTGGACCGCCGACCTGACCCCGCTGCTCAGGCAAGAGTGATCGCGAAATGCAATCATCCGATTCTCCGGTGATCCGAGTATCAATGTGGATCGTGCCGCATTCTGGGAAAGTGCCAATTCAAGGCCCATCGCCTCCCTAGCATTTCCTCTTGGATATCAGGGGGGTTGAGGTGCGCGAGGACCGCGTAACGCTGGACGCGTTGGGGTTCAGCTCTGACGAACTGGAAGCCATTGGGCTGGGCCTGCCCGCGACGGCGGAGCCGTCGGGGCTCATGGATGTCTACCTGAGGCGGAGCAGCAAGAAGGAGGATCTGGCCACCCTCAGGGGGCACCTTCGGGATCTGGTGCGCTGGGCGCAGGCCGAGGGAATTCAGATCCGGCATGTGTGGTTCGAGCAACTCTCGGCTTCCAAGTCCTACGTTCGACGCCGCGAGTTCGAAAAGGCCACGCAAGCGATCCTGGAAGGCAGCTCCAAGACGCTCGGCGTGTGGAAGGCGGACCGCTTCGACCGGCGGGGGATGGGGGCGGTCGGGCGGATGCTCGACGAGTTCGACCGTCGGCAAGCGCGTCTCGTATCGGTCTCCGAAGGGCTGGATTCCGCAAAAGGCGGGCGCTTGGTGTTCGCGATCCTGAGCGAGCGCGCCAGAGACGAAGCCAAGGACATCGCGAAGCGCGTCAAGATGGGCCACGACGCGCACAAAGCCGAAGGCCGACGTGGAACGGGCAGACCCCCGTTCGGGCTCTGCAGCCCACCCGGAAGCGGCAAGGTCGAACCGGACCCCGACGAGTACGAGACCGCCCGACGGCTGGCGGACATGCTGCTCGACGGGAAGACCACGAAGGCCACGGCGCACCAGCTCAACAGGGAGGGCCATCGGACTCGGAGCGGCGCCACGTGGTCGCCCACCGCGGTGAGCAAGCTGGCCCAGTCCCCGCTCTTCGCGGGCATGGTCCCGGTTCGGCGCCGCATTACGGACGAGCACGGGAACCTCCTGGACCGTTGGAAGGGATACGGCGAACCTCTGCGCGACGGGAAGGGCGAGGTCGTCCTGTGCGGAGCGGGAGTGGTGACTCCGGCCGAATGGTTCAGGATCAAGGCCTTGATCGCCGAACGGACCGACGACCGCTGGTCGAGGGGCAAGCCCGAAGCGAAGTATCTGGGAACGGGCAGCTATCGCTGCGGACGGATGCGGGACAAGGAGGGGGCCGGTGAGTACGAACCCTGCGGCGGTGTGATGAGTCACCGAGGTGGGCGCTACCGGTGCGAAGTCCGGCAAACGCGCGGCAAGTCGATCTGTGAGGGCGTTGTCACGCTGGCCGAGCGCATCGACCACGCGGTGGGGCAGGCCTGGATCAGCCACATCACCTCCCTCGAACCGGACGATCCGGTGATCACTGCGATAGCGCGTCGCTGGCTCGCCTTCGCGGATCCTGAGACGCAGGCAAGGAGGGAAGAGATCCGGAAGGCGCTCGAATCGGCCCAGGATCGCGTGAGGAAGCTCGAAGACGACTTCTACCTGTACGGCAAGATGGACGAAGCGCGGTTCGAGGAGCTGAGCGAGGGGCAGCGAGCCCTCATCGAAAGCACGACCACCGCCTTGGAAGCCCTCGACGCCGAAGCCACCCGGACAACCCCCATGCAGATCGAAGGTTTACGGGAAGCCTGGGGGAAAGCGGACATGAGGGACAAGCGAATGCTGCTGAAGTGTGCGCTGGGAGAGAAGGGCATCACGGTCCGGCCGGCGACCCGGCAGGGCGACCCCACACCGATCCTCGAGCGACTCGAGTTCGACTGGCTCTCGACGTCCTCGTCTTCCCCGGCCGGGTGCTGACCGGACTCACCGTCATGCGCCACGCCTGGGCATTCGGGCCGGTCCTCACCCCGTACGCAAGGATGGGGGCATGCCCAACCGACTTGCGCACGCCACGTCCCCGTACCTTCTCCAGCACGCGGACAACCCCGTCGACTGGTGGCAGTGGGAGCCCGCTGCCTTCGACGAGGCGCGCAGTCGCGGCGTGCCCGTGTTCCTGAGCGTGGGGTACAGCAGCTGCCACTGGTGCCATGTCCTCGCGCACGAGTCCTTCGAGGACGAGCTGGTCGCCGCGTACATGAACGAGCATTTCGTCAGCATCAAGGTGGACCGCGAGGAGCGGCCCGACGTGGACGCCGTCTACATGGAGGCCGTACAGGCGGCCACCGGGCAGGGCGGCTGGCCGATGTCGGTCTTCATGACGGCCGACGCCGAGCCCTTCTACTTCGGCACCTACTTTCCGCCCGAGCCCCGGCACGGTATGCCCTCCTTCATGCAGGTGCTGGAAGGCGTCCACGCAGCGTGGACCGGCCGTCGTGAAGAGGTGGGAGAGGTCGCGCAGAAGATCACGCGAGACCTGGCCGGCCGCGCGTTCAGCACCGAAGGCACGGGGAGGCCGACCGACGAGTCCCAGGCCCGCGCCCTGCTCGCCCTGACCCGGGACTACGACCCGGCCAGCGGATGGTTCGGGGGTGGTGACACGAAGTTCCCGCCGAGCATGATCGTGGAGTTCCTACTGCGTCACCACGCCCGGACCGGGGCCGAGGGGGCCCGCGAAATGGCCGAAGGGGCGTGTGGGGCGATGGCCCGCTCGAGTCTCTTCGACCAGGTGGGAGGCGGGTTCCACCGCTACGTGCTGCGTCAGCAGGCCAGTGGTGTTTTGGTACCGCACTTCGAAAAGATGCTCTATGACAACGCGCTGCTCTGCCGGGTGTACGCGCACCTGTGGCGTGCCACCGGGTCCGATCTCGCGCGCCGGGTCGCGCTGGAGACCGCCGATTTCATGGTCCGGGAGCTGCGCACCGATCAGGGCGGCTTCGCCTCCGCGCTCGACGCCGACAGTGCGGACCCGCTGACCGGGGAGCACGTCGAGGGGGCCTACTACGCCTGGACCCCGGCCCAGCTGCGCGAGGTGCTGGGGGAGGCCGACGGGGATCTGGCCGCCGGGTACTTCGGGGTGACCGAGGAGGGGACCTTCGAGCACGGGACGTCCGTGCTGCAGCTGCCCCAGGACGGCCCCGCGGTGGAGGCGGGCAGGCTCGCCGGGATCAAGGAGCGGCTGCTGGCCGCGCGGGTCCGGCGGCCCGCGCCCGGGCGGGACGACAAGATCGTCGCCGCGTGGAACGGGCTGGCGATCGCCGCGCTCGCCGAGTGCGGGGCCTACTTCGAGCGGCCCGACCTGGTGGAGCGGGCGACCGAGGCGGCCGATCTGCTGGTGCGCGTGCACATGGACGGCCGGGCGCGGCTGTCGCGCACGAGCAAGGACGGGCGGGTCGGTGGCAACGACGGGGTCCTGGAGGACTACGGCGACGTGGCGGAGGGCTTCCTCGCGCTGGCGTCCGTGACCGGCGAGGGGGTCTGGCTTGAGTTCGCCGGGTTCCTCGTCGACCTGGTCCTGGACCGGTTCACCGCCGAGGACGGGTCGCTGTACGACACGGCGCACGACGCGGAGAAGCTCATCCGCAGGCCGCAGGATCCGACGGACACGGCCGCCCCGTCGGGGTGGACGGCGGCCGCGGGCGCGCTGCTCTCGTACGCGGCGCACACGGGGTCGGAGGCGCACCGTACGGCGGCGGAGCGGGCGCTCGGGGTGGTGCACGCGCTCGGGCCGCGGGTGCCGCGCTTCATCGGGCACGGGCTGTCGGTGGCCGAGGCGCTCCTCGACGGGCCGCGCGAGGTGGCGGTCGTCGGCCATCCGGAGGATCCGGCGCTGGCGCTGCTGCACCGGACCGCGTTGCTGGGGACGGCTCCCGGGGCGGTGGTGGCGATGGGTCTGCCGCGCGCGGCGGACGGCGGCGGAGGCGAGTTCCCCCTTCTTGCCGAGCGCACGCTCGTGCACGACCTTCCGACGGCGTATGTGTGTCGACATTTCGTCTGCGCGCGGCCTACGACGGATCCGGTCGAGCTGGCCGAGCAGTTGGGTGCGATTCGCCCCTGAAGCTGCCGGAGTACCGTCAATTCCGGTTGCGCGTGCATGAGTTGAGAAACGAGCTTTTTATCTGCGATGCGGCTGAGTGTCATGTTCACTGCCTAATCTCGTAGCTTCGGGAGTCACCGAGACGGCGTACTGGGGGGTGCGCGCGAGGGGGAAGCGGGGGCGGCTGGCCGGGGGGCCCGCCGTGAGCCCCCGGGGGGGTTTGCTGATCGCCGCCGGGGGGGGGGGGCGGCGGGTCTGTGGGGGGCCTTTTGTACACATCTGTGTTCATCGCTGTGATTTCCCTGGCGCTCTTCTGGATGGCGGCGTTCACGCTCTGGTGGCAGATGCACGCGTGGCGGACCCCCGAGGTGCTCGCCTCCACGCGCTTCGACCGCCCCGACGGGGAGGGCCGCCTCGCCTTCTCGCTGCTGCTGCCCGCCCGCCACGAGCAGGCGGTCCTGGAGCACACGATCGACCGGCTGCTGGAGTCGAGCCACACCGACTACGAGATCATCGTGATCGTCGGACACGACGACCCCGGGACGGCCGCCGTCGCCGAACGGGCCGCCGCCCGCGCGCCGGCCCGCGTACGGGTCGTGGCCGACCACCACGAGACGAAGAACAAGCCGAAGGCCCTCAACACCGCCCTCCCGTCCTGCCGCGGTGACATCGTCGGAGTCTTCGACGCCGAGGACCAGGTCCACCCCGAGCTGCTCGCCCACGTCGACCACGCCTTCCGCTCCACCGGCGCCGACGTGGTCCAGGGCGGGGTCCAGCTCATCAACTTCCACTCCAGCTGGTACAGCCTGCGCAACTGCCTGGAG
The DNA here is from genome assembly GCF_054353315.1 of Streptomyces sp. NC-S4. Lineage (NCBI taxonomy): Bacteria > Bacillati > Actinomycetota > Actinomycetes > Kitasatosporales > Streptomycetaceae > Streptomyces > Streptomyces sp. NC-S4. Next base: position 5,391,638 of record NZ_CM135937.1, read on the forward strand.
TACTTCTTCTGGTTCCGCTCCCGGCTGCACCTGCACGCCGAGAAGGGATTCATCCCGCTCGGCGGCAACACCGTCTTCGTGCGCACGGAGGTGCTGCGCGAGGCCGGCGGCTGGGACCAGAACTGCCTCGCCGAGGACTGCGACCTCGGGGTGCGGCTGTCGTCGGTCGGCAAGAAGGTGGTCGTCGCCTACGACTCCGACATGGTCACCCGCGAGGAGACGCCCGGCTCGCTGGTGAGCCTGCTCAAGCAGCGCACCCGCTGGAACCAGGGTTTCCTCCAGGTTTACCGGAAGAAGGACTGGCAGCAGCTGCCCGGCCGCGGCCAGCGCTGGCTGGCCCGCTACACGCTGATGACGCCCTTCATGCAGGCCGCGTCCGGGGTGATCATTCCGCTCAACTTCGCCGTCGCGGTGCTCCTCGACGTGCCGGTCGGCATCGCGATCATCACCTTCCTCCCCATGATCACGGCGATGGTGACCTTCGTCTTCGAGATCGTCGGCCTGCACGACTTCGGCCGCCAGTACGGTCTGCGCGTCCGCCTCGTGCACTACGTCAAGCTCGTCGTCGGCGGCCCGTTCTACCAGGTGATGCTCGCCGGGGCCGCGATCCGCGCGGTCTGGCGCGAGCAGCGCGGCCGCAACGAGTGGGAGCTCACCAGCCACACCGGCGCCCACCTGGCCGCGACCGCACCCGACAGCGCTGCCGCCACCGCGCCCGACAGCGCTGCCGCCACCGCGCCCGTCCCCGCCACCGCCGCATCCGGTGTCGTCTCCGCCTCCACCGCGATCCGAGAGGACAGCCGCCAGTGACCGCCACCCTGCCCACGGCCACTGATCCCCAGCCCGGGACCGGCACCGACACCGGCACCGACACCGGCACCGGCACCGACACCGGGACCGACACCGGCACCCTCACCGTCCCGGCCCGGCCGACGCCCGCCGCCGGCGGCCTCGGCGTGCGCCCGGCCGCGCCTGCCCGGCCGCTCGTGCGCTTCCGCTCCTCCCGCCCCGACCTGCTGCTGTGCGGCGCCCTGCTGCTGGTGATCGTGCTGGTCCAGGGCTGGAACATCACGAACTTCCCGACCCTGAGCGACGACGAGGGCACCTACCTCGCGCAGGCCTGGGCCGTCCAGCAGGGCGATGGCCTCGCCCACTACACGTACTGGTACGACCATCCGCCGCTCGGCTGGATCCAGGTCGCGGGCCTGACCTACCTGCCGTCGCTGTTCGTGCCCGACTGGATGACCGTCGCACCCATGCGGTTCTCGATGCTCGCCGTCTCCGCCGCCTCCTGCGTGCTGCTGTACGTCCTGGCGCGCCGGCTGTGGCTGCCGCGCTGGGCGGCCGGGCTCGCGATGGCCCTCTTCGGGCTGTCGCCGCTCTCCGTGGTCCTCCAGCGGGAGATCTTCCTCGACAACCTCGCCGTGATGTGGATGCTGCTGGCCTTCTGCCTCGCCGCGTCCCCCAGCCGCCACCTGTGGCACCACTTCGGCTCCGGGCTGGCGGCCGCCACCGCCGTCCTGACCAAGGAGACGATGCTGGTGGTGCTCCCGGCGCTGCTGGTGACGATGTGGCGCCACAGCCACCGCGACACCCGTAAGTTCGCGGTCACCGGTGCGATCACCGCCTGCGCCCTGATCGGGCTGTCGTACCCGCTGTACGCCCTGCTCAACGGCGAGCTGCTGCCCGGCTCCGGGCACGTGTCGCTCATCGACGGCATCACCTACCAGATGGGCCGCGAGGGCTCCGGCTTCATCCTCACGCCCGGCTCCGGCTCGAACGGCGTGTTCCGGTCCTGGCTCTACTACGACACCGTCCTCCCGCTCGGTGGTCTGGCCGGGGCGGTGCTGCTGATCGTCACCGTGCGCCGGTCGGTGACCGCCCGCGCGCTGGCCGGTCCCGCGCTCGCCGCCGTGATCCTCGCCGCCGTCGCGATGCGGCCCTCCGGATACCTGCCGGCGATGTACGTGATCCAGGCGCTGCCCTTCCTCGCGCTCGTCCTGGCCGGGGGAGCGGCCAGTACCACGCACGCCGTACTGCGCCGCCGCCGCGGGCCGGGGGAGCGCAGGCCGCTGGTGTGGGCGCGCTGGGCGCTGCTCGGCGTACTCGCCGCGTCGGCCGCGGTGTACGTGCTGCCGCGCTGGTACGACGGCAACCGCACCGCGCTGACGGTGGACGCGAACGCCCCGTACCGGCAGGCCGCGGCCTGGCTCGGCCGCGAGGTCGCCGATCCGGCGCACACCCGGGTGCTGCTGGACGACGCGCTCTGGCTGGACGCGGTGCACCACGGCTTCGAGCCCGGCCTCGGCGCGATCTGGTTCTACAAGGCGGACCTCGACCCGGCCGTCACCGAGGCCCTGCCGCGGGGCTGGCGGGACATCGACTACGTGGTCTCCTCGCCCACCGTGCGCCGGGACGCGGTGAACCTGCCCAACGTGAAGGCGGCGCTGGAGCATTCGGCGGTGGTGGCGGTCTTCGGCTCGGGCGAGGACCGCATCGAGATCCGCCGGACCGACCGTACGAGTGGGAGCTGAGCGCGTATGAGCGAGGACCTGTGGCCCCTCCATGCCCCGATCGACACGGACCTCACCCTTCCGCAGGCGGTGACCGGCAGCGTCACCCTCATCATCCCGACCTTCAACGAGGCGGGGAACATCACCGAGTTGCTGCGCCGGCTCGGTGACGCACTGCCCGACCCCGCACAGCTGCCGCGCGAGGTGCTGTTCGTGGACGACTCCACGGACGACACCCCGGCTGTCATCGAGAAGGCCGCCGCCGACCACCCCTTCCCGGTGTCGGTCCTGCACCGGCAGACGGCCGACGGCGGGCTCGGCGGCGCCGTCGTCGAAGGGATCGGGCGCGCGGACACCGACTGGATCGTCGTCATGGACGCCGACCTCCAGCACCCGCCCCACCTGGTGCCCGAGCTCGTCGGCGAGGGCCTGCGCACCGGCGCCGACCTCGTCGTCGCCTCCCGGTACATCAGCGGCGGCAGCCGGGCCGGGCTGGCCGGGAGCTACCGCATCGCCGTCTCCCGCGCCGCGACCTGGCTGACGAAGGGGCTCTTCCCGCGCGCGCTGCGCGGGATCAGCGACCCGATGAGCGGCTTCTTCGCGATGCGCCGTTCCGCCGTCACCGCGCAGGCCCTGAAGCCGCTGGGCTACAAGATCCTGCTGGAGCTGGCGGTGCGCTGCCGCCCAGGCAAGGTCGCCGAGGTGCCGTTCGTCTTCCAGGACCGCTTCTCGGGGGAGTCGAAGTCCACCGCCCGCGAGGGCATGCGCTTCCTCGCCCACCTCGCCTCGCTGCGCTCGGCCGCCCCGCTGGCCCGCATGATCGGCTTCGGGCTGATCGGGCTCTCCGGCTTCGTCCCGAACCTGGCCGCGCTCTGGCTGCTCACGCGTGCGGGGATGCACTACCTGCCGGCCGAGATCGTCGCCAACCAGGCGGGGGTCCTGTGGAACTTCCTGCTCATCGAGACCCTGCTCTTCCGCGACCGGCGCCGGCACCGGCACTGGGCGGACCGGGTCGGGCGCTTCGCGCTGCTCGCCAACGCCGATCTGCTGCTGCGCATCCCGCTGATCGCGGTGTTCGTCGCCGAGCTCGGGATGGAGGTGCTGCCCGCCACCGCCCTCGCCCTGGTGACGACCTTCGTCCTGCGGTTCGCGGCCACCGAGGCCCTCGTCTATCTGCCGCGTCACAACAGGAGTTGAGCCGCACAGAAAGGAACCCCTCCATGCGTCTGACGATCCGGCGGAGGGCAGGGCGGCGGGCCGCCCTGCTCGCCGTCGGGGCGATGACCGCGAGCCTGCTGCTCACCGCGCCGCAGCAGGCCACGGCCGGTCCGCCCAATCTGCTCTCCAATCCCGGTTTCGAGACCGCCGGAGCCGCCGGCTCCGACATGCCGTCCTGCTGGTCCAAGTCCGGCTGGGGCGACAACGACTTCACCTTCGCCACCGTCGCCGACGCGCACGGCGGCACCAAAGCGATGAAGGTCTCGCTCACGCGCCGCGTGGACGGCGACCGCAAGGCGCTGGTCACGGAGAACAGCACCTGTGCCCCGACCGTCGTACCGGGCAGGCAGTACGACCTGTCCGCCTGGTACAAGTCGAACACCCCGGACGTGTCGGTGACCGTGTTCCGCCATGACGCGACGGCGGGCTGGCAGTACTGGACCGACCTGCAGAACCCGCCCGTCAGCGCGGCCTGGGCGCGTACGGAGGTCCGTACGCCGGCCGTTCCGCCGGGCACCGACAAGATCGCGTGGGGTCTTTCGGTCTACGGGGTGGGCACGCTCACCACCGACGACTACGCGCTGGAGGAGGTGGGCGCCGTCCCGCCGCAGCCGGTCTGTTCGGGTACGGCGGAGGAGTGCGCCAAGGGGAAGTGGCAGGTGATCCCGGCGCAGAACCCGGTGCGTTCGATGCACGCGGTCGTGCTGAAGAACGGCAAGGTGCTGCTGATCGCGGGTTCGGGCAACGACATCGCCCAGTTCAACGCGGGCACCTTCACCTCCGCCGTCTACGACCCGGCGAACGGGTCGTTCAGGACGATCCCGACCCCCGTCGACATGTTCTGCGCGGGCCACGTGCAGCTGGCGGACGGCCGGGTGCTGGTGATGAGCGGCAACAAGGGGTACCCGTCGGCCGACGGCTCGATCGGATACCAGGGGTTGAAGGACTCCTACACCTTCGACCCGGCGACCGAGACGTACACGAGGACGAACGACATGAACGGCGGGCACTGGTACCCGTCGGCGACGATCCTCGGCAACGGTGACGTGATCTCCTTCGGCGGGCTGAAGGAGGACTCCACCGGCAACGTGACGGCGGAGAAGTTCTCGGCGGCGCAGAACAAGTGGCTGCCGATGAACCAGGTCAACCAGACCTGGTCGTACTGGGGGCTGTACCCGTCGATGATCCTGATGCAGGACGGGCGGCTCTTCTACTCGGGCAGCCACACCTTCGGCAACGGCACCCCGGGCACCGGGGCCTCGGTCTACGACTACGGCGCCAACACCGTCACCGACGTGCCGGGCCTGCGGAACAAGGACGAGCGGGACGAGTCGGCGAGCGTGCTGCTGCCCCCGGCCCAGGACCAGCGGGTGCTGACCATCGGCGGCGGCAACAACGAGCGCAATCCGGCGGCCAACCGCCTCACCGACATCATCGACCTCAAGCAGCCGAGCCCCGCCTACACGGCCGGCCTGCCGATCCCGCAGGGCCTGGTCGACCAGGGCCAGGGCAAGCGGCCGCAGACCGGCGCCGAGGGCAAGATGTTCGTGTCGGCGGTGCTGCTGCCGGACGGCAAGGTGCTGGAGACCGGCGGCGGGCTGCACGACCGGGCCGACCCGGTCTTCGAGGCCTCCTTCTTCGACCCGGTGACCAACACCTACCAGGCGGGTCTCGCCGCCGACCCGATCCCGCGGACCTACCACTCGGCGTCGTTCCTGATGCCGGACGGCCGGGTCATGTCGGTCGGCGACAACCCGGGCAACGGGACGTACAACCACAACGTGTCGATCTACACCCCGCCCTACCTCTTCAAGGGCGCCCGCCCGCAGATCACCTCGGTGATCGACACGCAGTGGGTGTACGGGGACACGCAGCGGATCACCGTCAACCGGCCGGTCGCCAAGGCGGAGCTGATCCGCCCGGCGGCGGTCACCCACTCCTCGGACCCCAACCAGCGGTTCGTGGACCTGCCCATGACCGTCGTCAACGGCACCACCGTCGACCTCAACGTCACCAGCAACCCCAACCTGGCGCCGCCCGGCTGGTACATGCTCTTCGCCGTCGACGCGAACGGCATCCCTTCGATCGCGACCTGGGTGCACCTCGGCGGCCCGTCCGCGCTCGCCGCCGCCCAGGAGCAGCCCTCCGCGCACGAGCACGCCTTCGCGGACCGGCTGGGGCCGGCCAAGCAGAACCCGGCCCAGCGGGACTCCGTCCCGGTCGCGCCGGGCGTGGCCGGCTGCGACCGGCACTACGGCACGGCCAACGTGTGCGTACCGACCCGCTTCCCGGCCGAGGTGGCGGCGACCACGAAGGCCCGCTGCGACTGGCTGGCCGCCCACCAGTACCCGAAGCGCCTGAAGGTCAACGGCAGCGATCCGCTGCGCCTGGACCCCGACCGCGACGGCCGCGCCTGCTGAACACCAGGACCCCGCCGCCCCCTCGGGGCGGCGGGGTCCTGCGCGGCTGCGTCCGGATCAGTGCTGGTAGGCGACGAGCGAGATGCCGACGTAGTGGGCCACGAAGGCCGCGAGGGTCAGCGAGTGGAAGACCTCGTGGAAGCCGAAGAAGCGCGGGGAGGGGTTCGGGCGCTTCATGCCGTAGATGACCCCGCCCACGCTGTAGAGGAGCCCGCCGACGATCACCAGGACCAGGACGGCGATCCCGCCGGTGCGCATGAAGTCGGGCAGGAAGAAGACCGCGGCCCAGCCCATGGCGATGTAGCAGGGCGTGTAGAGCCAGCGCGGGGCGCCGACCCAGAAAACGCGGAAGGCGATGCCGGCGGCGGCCGCGATCCACACCGCCCACAGCAGGGTCCGCCCGGTGGAGGGCGGCAGCAGCAGGACGGTCAGCGGGGTGTAGGTACCCGCGATGATCAGGAAGATGTTGGCGTGGTCGAGCCGTCGCAGGATGGCCTCGCCGCGCGGCCCCCAGGTGCCGCGGTGGTAGACGGCGCTGACGCCGAAGAGCAGGCAGGCGGTGAGAATGTACACACCGCAGGCGACCCGTGCCTTCGTCGAGTCGGTGAAGGCCATCAGCACCAGGCCCGCGATGACCACGGCGGGGAACATCCCGGTGTGCAGCCAGCCGCGCATCAGCGGCTTGGCCTCCGGTGCGGCCGGAGCGGCCGGAACGGCCAGGTCCGCCGGGACGGCGGCGGCATCAGAAGTCATGCGCGCCATGCTACCTACGGGTCCGTAGGTTTCCGTTAGTGGTCTTTACGGAAGATTGACGGACGTGGCAATGCTCACGTGAGAGGCCCTCTGGACATATGCGCACATCCACCGGATGATCAGATGAGTGCGGTCGACACCGGATGAGCGGAGCGCGAAGCGTCCGGGTCGCAGCCCCCACGGGGCCTACACCAAACAAACCCCTCAACAAGGAGCAATCGTGGCGCGCGACAACGCGGCTCCCACTTCCATCCCGACGACCCACCAGGAGCTGATCTCCTGGGTGGACGAGATCGCAGCCCTCACCCAGCCCGACCGAGTCGTCTGGTGCGACGGCTCCGAGGCCGAGTACGAGCGCCTGTGCGAGGAGCTCGTCGCCAAGGGAACGTTCAAGAAGCTCGACGAGACGAAGCGCCCGAACTCCTACTACGCCGCCTCCGACCCGTCCGACGTCGCGCGCGTCGAGGACCGGACCTTCATCTGCTCCGAGAAGGAGGAGGACGCGGGCCCGACCAACCACTGGAAGGCCCCCGCCGAGATGAAGGAGATCTTCGCCGGCGGCGAAGGCATCTTCCGCGGTTCCATGAAGGGCCGGACGATGTACGTCGTCCCGTTCTGCATGGGCCCCCTCGGCTCCGAGCTCTCCGCGATCGGCGTCGAGATCACCGACTCCGCCTACGTCGCGGTCGCCATGCGCACCATGACCCGCATGGGCAAGGCCGTCCTCGACGAGCTCGGCACCGACGGGTTCTTCGTCAAGGCCGTCCACACCCTCGGCGCTCCGCTCGCCGAGGGCGAGGCCGACGTGCCGTGGCCCTGCAACACCACCAAGTACATCTCGCACTTCCCGGAGACCCGCGAGATCTGGTCCTACGGATCCGGCTACGGCGGCAACGCCCTCCTCGGCAAGAAGTGCTACGCCCTGCGCATCGCGTCCGTCATGGCCCGCGACGAGGGCTGGCTCGCCGAGCACATGCTGATCCTCAAGCTCACCCCGCCGGCCGGCGAGGGCGAGACCAAGTACGTCGCGGCCGCCTTCCCGTCCGCGTGCGGCAAGACCAACCTGGCCATGCTGGAGCCCACGATCCCCGGCTGGACCGTCGAGACCATCGGCGACGACATCGCCTGGATGCGCTTCGGCGAGGACGGTCGCCTCTACGCGATCAACCCCGAGGCCGGCTTCTTCGGCGTCGCCCCCGGCACCGGCGAGCACACCAACGCCAACGCCATGAAGACCATGTACGCGAACACCGTCTTCACCAACGTCGCGCTCACCGACGACGGCGACGTGTGGTGGGAGGGCATGACCGAAGAGGCGCCCGCGCACCTCGTCGACTGGAAGGGCAACGACTGGACTCCGGCCTCGGAGACCCCGGCCGCCCACCCCAACGCCCGCTTCGCCGTCCCGGCCTCGCAGTGCCCGACGATCGCCGCCGAGTGGGAGGACCCCAAGGGCGTCCCGATCTCCGCGATCCTCTTCGGCGGCCGCCGCGCCTCCGCCGTGCCGCTGGTCACCGAGTCCTTCGACTGGAACCACGGCGTCTTCATCGGCTCGAACATCGCCTCCGAGAAGACCGCCGCCGCCGAGGGCAAGGTCGGCGAACTGCGCCGCGACCCCTTCGCCATGCTGCCGTTCTGCGGCTACAACATGGGCGACTACATGGCCCACTGGGTCAAGGTGGCCGCGGACAAGGACCAGACCAAGCTCCCGAAGATCTACTACGTGAACTGGTTCCGCAAGAACGACGCGGGCAAGTTCGTGTGGCCCGGCTTCGGCGAGAACAGCCGCGTCCTGAAGTGGATCGTCGGCCGCCTCGACGGCACCGCGGAAGGCGTCGAGACCCCCATCGGCATCCTGCCGACCAAGGACTCCCTCGACCTCGACGGCCTGGACCTCCCGGCCGAGGACCTCGACTTCCTCCTCACCGTCGACAAGGAGGTCTGGCGCGAGGAGGCCGCCCTGGTCCCCGAGCACCTCAACACCTACGGCGACCACACTCCCAAGGAGCTGTGGGACCAGTACCACGCACTCGTGGAGCGCCTGGGCTGAGCCAGGACGCGCCCTGAAGAAGGGCCGATGAACGTGGGAGCCCCCGACCAAGCGGCGCCCACCGCTGTGGGAGCCCCCGACCAAGCGGTTCCCACCGCAGCACATGACCGACCTCAGGAGCGTCCGCGCTCCTCCAGGTAGGCCGTGTGCGTCTGCTGACGGCGGGCCTCCGTTTCACGGAGGTCCGCCGTCACTCTTTCCGCCTCCTCGCGCAGGAGCCCCAGCTGCCGCTCCAGGTGCTGCTCCGGCGACTCCCCGCCCGGCGTCATCCGGCTCCACCAGCGGGTCCGGTTGTAGGCGTCCACGCTCTCCGGCACGTCCCGCCGGACCGCCCGGGACACCGCGTGCACCGCCTCCGGATCGGCGACCAGCACATCGGCCACCCACCCCGGCTCCAGCAGCGCCCCGTACAGCTCCAGCAGCCCGGCGAGCGACTCCCGCGCCCCCGACGGCAGCTCCACCCCGTCGACGTAGGACCGCAGCCGCCCGAGGTCCTCGCCCAGTACGCCGAGCTCCTCGCGCGGATCGAAGGGCGGCGGCGCCGTCCGCTCCGGCGGGGCGATCAGCACGCCCGCCCCGTACAGCCCCGCGACCACCACCGGCCAGTACGCACCGGCCGCCCCGGCGAGGGTGAGAGCCAGCCCGGCCAGCCCGCAGGCGGAGCCGGCCAGGTTCTTCTTCGACTCCAGGTACGTCAGGACCCCGGTCGCCCTACTGGTAGCCACGGATCTCCTCGAACGCTCCGGCCAGCGAACCGGTCCCGCCAGTGGCGTCGAAGAGCCGTCCGCCGGTCAGTTCGGTGATGTGGGTGAGCTCCTTGCGGTCCGAGTCGCCGAACAGCACGGCGAAGACCGGCGTCCGCTTCTGCGCCTCGGGCAGCGCCGCGTAGAAGGAGTCGAAGTGCCTGGCTCCGACGCCCTCCGTGTTCTCGCCGTCCGTCATCAGCACGATCGACGTGAAGGCATCCGTGCCGCCCTTGCCCAGCTGCTGGTACGCCGCCTCCAGGCTGCCGTAGACCGCCGTACCCCCGTCCGGCTCCAGCGACTTCACGTCACGGCGGATCGCCTCCAGGGCCGGCTCCGGATTGCCCGGCTCCACCACGTGCGTGTTCACCTTCTTCACCTTCGACCCGAAGGGCAGCAGCGTCACCTCCTCGCGGTCCCGGAACCGCTGCCCGGTGCCCGAACCGCCACTGCCCGTCAGATCGGTGAGCGCCGACTTCAGCCGCCCGATCCGGTCGTCCTCGCTCATCGAACCCGAGGTGTCCAGCACGTACACCGTCCGCGAGGGCCGGCGCAGCTCGTTCTCGTAACTGGCCAGCAGCCCGTCGGCGACCGACCGCGAACCGGGGAACGGCAGTTCGCGCCGCTTCTCCTGGTCCAGCCCGGCGGCCGGCGCCACCCCGGCCGCGACCGGGCGGCGGAAGGTCCGCTCCGTGATCACCCGCTGCGCCTCCGGACCCCGCAGGTACTCCGTGAGCGCCCGCCCCGCATCACGGGCCCCGGCGGGGGCCGAGGTCAGCAACGTCAGCGGATAGTGGGCCGTGACCACACCGTCGCGCGGCCGGACCACCGTCAGCGGAGCCCCGGCGTCCTTCGCGTCCCGGTTCATGGACAGCAGCACCGACTCGTAGTTCACCAGCGCGTCCACGTCCCCGCGCCTGCCGTACGCGGTGACGAGCCAGCCCGAGGAGCCCGACGTCAGCTTCTGCCCGGCGAAGAACTCCTTCAGCCGCGGCGTGGCCGTCCTCACGTCCGCGTCGCTCAGCGCCGCCTGTGCCCCCGACAGCCCCGAGGCCACCGAGACCAGCGCGGAGAAACCGGAGTTGGAGCGCACCGGGTCGGTCATCCCGTACGTCAGCTTCCCGGCGGCGACGGCCTCGTGCACCGCCGGCCAGGTCACCTCCCCGGGCTTCCAGCCGAGCCGGGCCAGTGCCTCCGGCTTCACACCGAGGGCGACGGGCGAGGACATCACCGGGGTCTCGCTGGAGAGCTTCCCGGCGGCCTCCGGCCGCAGCCGCAGATAGTCGTTGGAGGAGAGCCAGACCGCGTCGTACCTGCCGTCGGCCTGCCCGGAGGCGACCTGCTCGGCCGCGTCCAGCGTCCCGGACCAGGTGAGCTTCACGGTGACCCCGGTCGCCTTCCGGGCCTGCTCCAGCACCGGCTCCATGTCCGCGAGCTCACTGGAGGCCAGCACCCGCAGCGTGCCCTCCTTGTAGGCCGTCTCCGCGGGCCCCGCGGGCTCGCCGGAGGTGCAGCCCGTCGCCGCCGTGAGCACGGCGAGGGCCAGCACCACGGCCGCCCGGACCCGCCCGGCCGCGCTCACAGGACACCGCCCTCGACCGCACCGGCGGTCCGCGCCCGCGCGAGGTGGGCCGACGCGCTCTGCAGCTCACCGGTCAGCGACTCCACCGTCGCCGCCATGTTCTCCGTCGCCTGCACCTTGAACGTGTCGATCGCGTCCAGCGTCTTGTAGATCTGCGCGAACGCCGTGCGCAGGGTCTCCGCGCCCACCGCCGGATCGGCCGCGATCCGCTGGATCTCGCCGCTCTGCGTCGACAGCATCTCCGCGTTGCCCCGGATCAGCTCCTCGGTCGTCCCCTTCAGCGCGTTGACCTGCTCGATCACCGTGCGCTGGTGTTCGAGGGCCGAGGCCAGCATCACGGCGATCCGCAGCGCCGACACGGTGGTGGTGGCAGCCCGGTCGACGCCCTTGATCAGCTCGTCGTTGCTGCGCCGGACCACGTCCATCGCCAGGTAGCCCTGCGCGCAGACGGCCAGCTGCGTCAGCAGGTCCTGGTGCTTCTGCCGGACCGGGAAGAGCACGTCCGCGCGCATCGCGTCGGCCGCACCCGGATCGGAGTGCTCCACCTCGGCGACCCGCCGCTCGACGGCGCCGTCCAGGGACTCGGTCAGTACCGCGTACTCCTGGAGCTTGCCCATCGTCTCCCACAGGCGCGAGCGCTCGGTGTGCAGGGCCGCGTTGTCACGCCGCAGCTCGTCCTGGCCGCTGCGCAGCGAGCCCACGATCCTGTTGAGCGTGGCCTGCGAGGAGGCGTACTTCGCCACGTGGTCGCGGAACCTGTTGCCGCCCGGCAGCTTCGCCAGCAGCCGGCGGGCCCCCTTGGCGGGCGAGTCCCGCGGGTCGAGGTCCTCGACCGTGCGGCGCAGCTCCACCAGGGAGCCGGCCACGCGGGCCTGGGCGTCGCCGCCGCCGTCCGGGCCCAGCGAGCGCACGGCCCGCTCCAGCATCCGGTTGGACTGCTGGGCGGCGCTGCGGATGTCGGCCTGGCCGAGGCCGGCTATCTCGCCGATGCGCTGCGCGAACTCGGGGGAGCGGGTGTCGATCGCGGCGAGCGAGCCGACGTACTCCGCGGCCCGGCGGGCCATCTCCTCGCGGACGCCGTCCTCAAGCGGGACCAGCCCGGAGGCCTGCTCCCTGCGTACGGGGGCGACGGGCTCCGGAGGGCTCAGGCGGAAGGACGTGTCCTCGGGCGGTGTCAGTGTCATGGCGTGTCCCCCTGGCCCTTGGCGCGCTGGGCCAGCGCCATCAGGATCTTGACGGTGGGTGTGCCGACCTGGCGGATGCCGGTCAGCCCCGTGTTGAGGTAGGCGGCGTGCGGAGCCGTCGCGGCGGCGAACTCGGCCACGCCCTCCTGCGGGCGGAACCCGCGGAGCACGGCCAGTTCGCGCAGCTTCGGATCGGTGGCGAGGAGCGTGCCCAGCTCCCGCGCCCGCTCGGTCAGCGGCACGAAGGTGTGCGCCGAGTTGACGGTGGTGTCCGGGTAGAGCACGACCATGTCGCCCGGATCCTGCTTCTGCATCAGCAGCGAGGCCACCTGGGACTCGTACACCAGGATCAGCGGTTCGCCGCTGCCGCTGATGAAGGCCCGGAAGGGGTCGTCGGTGCTGGGCTCCAGCGCGCCCTGTACGGAGATCAGCTTGCGCATCAGCGGCGCGGTGCGGGCGATGCCGGCGTCGTCGGCGACCACGGTGTTGCCGTTCGCGACGTTGGACGTGGCGGCGAGGAAGAGGGCGCCGGAGTTGGAGGAGGACGGGTCGGTGGTCTTGACGAACACCGTGCCGGTCAGCTCGGCGTGGGCCGCGGAGCCGGGCAGCTGCTGCCAGGTGCGGTCCTCGCCGGAGGCCTTGAGGAACGGCCCCATGAGCAGGGTTCCGGTGTTCTTGCCGGTCATCTTGGCGAGGCCGTTGTCGGCCAGCACCCCGGCCGCGCCCGCGCGGGCGATGACGACGAGGGGGGAGAAGAACGGCTTGGTCTCCTGGGCCCCCTTGAGCCCGGCGGCGGCCGCGACCTCCTTGGCGGGTTCACTGCTGCTGGGGAAGGCGAAGTCGAACTCCTTGAGGGCGAGCTGGTCCATCGCCCAGGAGCCCGAGGTCTCCGTCTTGACGGTGTAGCCCTTGGCGGCAAGGGCCTTGACGACGTCGGGGTCGCGGAAGAATTCGGACTTCTCCGAGCCGATGACGCCACGCACGGTCTTCGTTGCCGTGGTTTCTGGGTGATCCTGCCCCTGGAACGCGACGACGTAGAGCACGCCGCCGATCAGGAGGAGGCCCAGGACGATTCCTAGGATGCGTCTCACGGGTGCAGCGTGCTCGCGGAAACCCACATTCCGCGCCAACTTGAATGAACGTCAGGTGTCCAGGCGGTCCCACTTCGAAATGCTGTGTGAGCCCTCGGGTGCTGGTGGGCGGGGCGGCGGCCCGGGAGGATCTGGGCATGGGCGTGAGCACGTTGAAATGGCAGGGCTGGCTGGTCGGCCTGGTGACGGTGGCCGGGCTGCTGGTGTTCGCCCCGCTGGGTCTGTACGTGTGGGCGAGCGGCGGCGATCCGCCGCAGGCGCCGCCGCGGGCGGCGGTGGAGGACGTACGGGTCACCGGGTGCCGTATCGATCCGGCCAGCCGCCGGGTGGTGGCCGCGGTGGAGGCGGCGGGGCGGGCCGAGGGCCCCGGCGCGTACGTCGTCACGGTGGAGTTCCGTGACCGCGCCGAAGCGGACCCGCAGGCGCGGGCCGCGCAGGCGCTGGTGAAGATCCCGGGCGTGGCACCGGGCGCGACCGAGTACGGGGAGGCGGTCGGCCCGGTGTGGCCGGTGGCGACGGTGCCCTGGTGCGGCGTCGCCGGCGCGGAGTTCGCGCCGGCCGGCCAGGCATGACGCAGGGGGTCGCCACCGGTCCTCACCGTGGGGCGATCAGCCGTTCTGGTTCACCTTGATGACGACGGTGCTGCACACCTTGTCGGCGAAGGTCTGCTTCTTCTCGTCCCACAGCGGCCACAGGTAGCCGATGTAGCAGGCGGCGCCGTCGAGGATGTGCGCCAGCTTGCGGACGAACGCCATGCCGAAGCCGAGCACGGCCCCGTCGAGCTCGCGGTGCACGCTGATGCCGACGATCTTCTTGCCGATCGTCTGGCCGGTGGTGCCTTCCTTGTACAGCTGGAAGAAGAGCATGCCGAGGGTGTACAGCATGCCGAGCAGGCTGAGGATGCCGGCGATCGCCTCGGTCGACTCGTCGCTGGCGATGGCCGCGCCGAGACCGATCAGGGCGTACATCGGGCCCGCGATGATCAGCCCGTCGAGCAGGGCCGCACCCACGCGCAGACCCCAGTGGGCCAGCGGCGGCATCCCCGAGCCCGGCATGCCCGGCGCGTGCATCCCCGGCGGCGGGTAAGCGCCGTACGGCGGCGGGGTCTGCTGCGGGTAGCCGTACTGGGGGGCGCCCTGCGGCGGCTGCTGCGGGTAGCCGTACTGCGGGGGCACGCCCTGCGGGGCCTGCTGCGGGTGGCCGGGCTGACCCTGCGGGGGCTGCTGGCCGTAGGGGTTGTTCGGGTCGCCGAAGCTCATGGGCGAATCTCTCCAGAATGCTCGAACGGGGACGAAGCGCAGTGGAGGAGATTGAGCATGTGGAGCGGCCTCCCCCGTGCAACCGCGATCTTTCAGCCCTCATCGTGTTCGGAGCACCGGGTTCTGTCCAATTTCCGCCCCTGCCGCAGTCCCTCGCACACGGAGCGTGGCACCCGGTCCGGAGCCTCCGCGGCCCCGGACCGGGGCCGTCTAGAGGGCGCCGGCCAGGTCCGGGGACTTCAGGGCGGCGGCGTGCGCGTCCATGCGCTCGGCGGCGAGGATCGCGACGGTGGTGTCGGCGCGGGACGCGGCGACGAGGAGCGCGCGGGCGGCGAGGTCGTGGGCGCGCTGGTGGAGCGCGGCGGCGTCCTCGGCGGAGTGGCGCGGGGCACGGGCGGGCTGGGCCCCGCGCAGTCGTGCGACCTGGGCGGCGATCTCGGCGGCGCCCTCGTCGAGCCCGAGCTCGTCGGTGACGGCGAGCAGGGCCGCGAGGTGGCCGGCGAGCTGGATGTCCAGCGCTTCGCCGCGGCTGCTGTGCGGGTAGTCGGCCGGGGCGGCGCCCATGCGGTGGACGACCGGCTTCGTGCGGATCGGCTCGTACATGAGGTGGCCTCCTGCGTGGTCAGGAGACCATCCTACATTGGATTGGTTCTAAAGTTGAGCTGAATCCTGTTGTTGGGGGGTGCGTCTCGCCGGCTGGACTCCGGCGAGTCGCACCGCGCGTCGCTACAGCTGGCTGTAGCCGTCGAGGAAGTTCCCGATCCGGGTCACCGCGTCGGCCAGGTCCTTGGCGTTCGGCAGCGTCACGATCCGGAAGTGGTCGGGCTCGGGCCAGTTGAAGCCCGTACCGTGCACCACCATGATCTTCTCGGCCCGCAGCAGGTCCAGGACCATCTGCCGGTCGTCCTTGATCTTGTAGACGGACGGGTCCAGTCGCGGGAAGGCGTACAGCGCGCCCTTCGGCTTCACACAGGTGACACCCGGGATCTGGGTGAGCAGGTCGTACGCGACGTTGCGCTGCTCCAGGATCCGCCCGCCGGGCAGGACCAGGTCCTCGATCGACTGCCGGCCGCCGAGCGCGGTGGCCACGGCGTGCTGCGAGGGCATGTTCGCGCACAGGCGCATGTTCGCCAGGACCGTGAGGCCCTCGATGTAGCAGGCGGCGTGCTTCTTGGGGCCGCAGACCGCCATCCAGCCGGCCCGGTAGCCGGCGACGCGGTAGTTCTTCGAGAGCCCGTTGAAGGTCAGCGTCAGCAGGTCCGGGGCGATGGCGGCGGTGTTGTGGTGCACGGCGCCGTCGTAGAGGATCCGGTCGTAGATCTCGTCCGAGCAGACGACGAGGTTGTGGCGGCGCGCGATGTCCGTGAGCCCGCGCAGCATCTCCTCGTCGTAGACGGCGCCGGTCGGGTTGTTCGGGTTGATGATGACGATCGCCTTGGTGCGATCGGTGACCTTGCGCTCGATGTCGGCGAGGTCCGGCATCCAGTCGGCCTGCTCGTCGCAGCGGTAGTGCACGGCCGTGCCGCCCGCGAGGGACACGGAGGCGGTCCACAGCGGGTAGTCCGGAGCGGGGACCAGGACCTCGTCGCCGTCGTCGAGCAGCGCCTGCATCGACATCTGGATCAGCTCGGAGACGCCGTTGCCGAGGTAGATGTCCTCGACGTCCAGGTCGATGCCCTTGGTCTGGTAGTGCTGCATGACCGCGCGGCGCGCGGAGAGCAGCCCCTTCGCGTCACCGTAACCGTGGGCGGTGCCCAGGTTGCGGAGCATGTCCTCAAGGATCTCCGGAGGGCACTCGAAGCCGAAGGCCGCGGGGTTGCCCGTGTTGAGCTTGAGGATGCGATGACCTGCTGCTTCGAGCCGCATCGCCTCTTCGAGCACGGGGCCGCGGATCTCGTAACAGACATTGGCGAGTTTGGTTGACTGGATCACCTGCATGACGGGAGCTTACGGGCCCGGGTGCGAGCTTGACGTGTGTTTTCGAGGAGAAGCCCGAAGGGTGGTTTGTCCCGTTTCGGGCAATGGGTGGGTCGGGGCGCGGTCCCCCCTTGGAATCCGGGGCCGCGTCCGTGCTCCGACCTGCGGAATGAGTGGGGCGCGGGCATGCGCGAGCGCATGGTGTTGCGCTCGTCACCCCAGGTGGCCGGATGGATCGCAAGGGGCCGGGTAGGCCGCATGAGTACCCCGGATGAGTACACGCACTCATGCGGGCGCCCGTGCCGGGACGGAGGCTGGGCGCATGGACCAGGACGGGTGGAAGCCGGCGGACCGCCGCCGCCGTGAACGGGTCGCCACGGCGGGCGCCCTCGTGGCGGCGGGAGCGATCTGCGCGGCGTTCGTCCTGCGGGTGTACGTGCACGGCGGCAACGGAGGAGCGCGGGACAGTGGTTTTCGTAGTTGGTGGCATGGAGATCGCCACGGTCGGCACGGATGGCGACGACCGGGCCATCGAGTTCCTGGTCAGGCCGGAAGGCGTCCTCGAGGAGGCCCGCTTCGCGATCTTCCGCGAACACGACCAGGACTGGGAATCGGCCCGCCTCGCCATCGACCCCCACTCGGGCAGCGTCCCCCTGGCGGCGGTGGAATGGGCGGTGGAGTTCGCTCGGGAGTACCTCTGAGGGGGTGGGGCGGCTGGGCGGGGTCGGGCAGTGCGGCGGTGGCTTCGGTGGGGGTGGGGCGGAGTCCGCTGGGGCGGTGTCGGGGATGTGCTGGGGGTTTCCCGTCAGTCCCATCGTCCCTCCGTGTCGGGCCGGTCCCTCAAGGGCGCTCCTTCGTCGCGTCGCTTCGCGATGGCCTGCGGCCACCCTTGACCGACCGCCCCGCCCCGGAGAAACGAAAGACTGCCGGGAAGCCCCCAAAGGAACGGGCCGGCACTTCAAGACACGGACGGGGACGGTCGGCCATGCCCGGCCCCGTCCCGCATGAGCCAGGGTCGGCAGACGGGGCCGATCCAGACCCGGCCCCGGGTCGGTGGGGCGCGCCAAATCGCTACGCGCTCCTCACCTCTCAGCGTCCGACGACCGTCTGTGGCTGGACATAGACCGCCCACGCCCCGAAAGGGTTTCTCACCGACAGCGGCCGATGGTCGTCCGTAGCTGGACATAGACCGCCCACGGCCTCAGGCGCTTCTCGCCGACAGCGACCGACGGCCGTCTGTGGCCGTTCATAAGCCGCCCACGGCCTCGGTGCGGCGCTCGACCCGCGTCCGACGACCGTCCGTGGCCGGCCGCAAGCCGCCCACGACCCGCAGGTGCTTCCCCGGGAGGCGCCTGCGGGTCGTCGCGGGGCGAAAAGACGTGAGACAGCGCCTATTCCGCAGTGGATGCGGGTCAGCGTGCATGGGCGACTCAAAGGGCCGACGGATTGCCCCAATTGCACCTCTTTGGGGGTGGGTTTGTGGTGCGATGCTTGCGCTGACCCGGCTCCACTACGGAATAGCCGGACTATCGGCCGTCCGCCCCTCTCACCAGGCGCTGACGGCCGTGGGTCGCGGTCCTGGAGAAGCGCGTAGCGATCTGGGGCGGCCTGTGCCCGGCCCGGGCCGGTCGTCGGACGCAGGTCGAGCGCCGGACCGAGGCCGTGGGCGGCCTATGTCCAGCCCAAGACGGACTGGAGACGCTGAGAGGTGAGGAGCGCGTAGCGATTGGACGCGCCCCACCGACCCGGGGCCGGGTCTGGATCGGCCCCGTCTGCCGGCCCTGGCTCATGCGGGACGGGGCCGGGCATGGCCGACCGTCCCCGTCCTGATCCTTGATCGCCCGGCCCGTTCCTTTGGGGGCTTCCCGGCAGTCTTTCGTTTCTCCGGGGCGGGACGGTCGGTCAAGGGTGGCCGCAGGCCATCGCGAAGCGACGCGACGAAGGAGCGCCCTTGAGGGGCCGGCCCGACCCGGAGGGACGATGGGACTGACGGGAAACCCCCAGCACATCCCCGACACCGCCCGAGAGGATCCCGTTCCGCCCCCACCGAAGCCCCCGCCCCGCCCCGCCCCACCCGTTCGTCGGCCTGTCAGTGGTGGCGAATACCGTTCGGGGCATGAAGCCGATGAGGATCATTGCCGGGGATGCGACGAGTCCTCAGGCCAAGGGGCCCAAGATCGTTGCGCATGTCTGCAATGACCTCGGGGGCTGGGGGAAGGGCTTCGTGCTGGCCGTGTCGAAGCGGTGGGCCGAGCCCGAGGCCGCGTTCCGGGCGTGGCATCGGGGGCGCAGCGGGAACGACTTCGGGCTGGGGGCCGTCCAGCTGGTGCGGGTGAAGCCCGACGTGTGGGTGGCCAACATGGTCGGTCAGCGCGGCATCCGGACCGGGAGCGGGGGGCCGCCCATTCGGTACGACGCCGTGGAGCGGTGCCTCACCGCGCTCGCCGGTCATGCCGTCGAGCTCGGGGCGAGCGTTCACATGCCGCGCATCGGGTGCGGGCTCGCGGGTGGTACGTGGGCGCGCATCGAGCCGCTGATCACCGGGGCGTTGTGCGAGCGGGACGTGGAAGTGACCGTGTACGACCACGGGTGAGCCGCGCGGCCTCAGCGGTCGGCGGTCGGTGGGTGGCTGACGGGCGACGCCGCTGCCGGGTTCCGGGGTGACCGCCGCTTGCGGGCTTCGCGTGCGAGGTAGGCGGCTCCCGTGAGGACTGTCGTGAGGAACGGCAGGGCCAGGGCGGCCGGCCGCCAGATGGCCCAGGCGCCCAGGGCGCTCACCCATGCCGCCGACGAAGCGGCGGCCAGGGCCGGCAGCAGAGCGATCCTGGCCGCGAGCGGCAGCCTGCCGCTCACCGCGACGGTCGTGTACCCGAGGACCGCGCTCGCGACGAGGGTCAGGGCCAGGCCCCCGAGTGTGAAGGCGAGCGCGAGGGCGAGGGCGAGCAGGACCATGGTGGGCCGACCTCCGGACTCGTGGCGACCGGTCGTGAAGGCAGGCGGAATTGCTTTCCCGCTGTTCCGGCAGGTTCACCGGAGGTCATACTGCCAGAACATTGAACATGTTCAATACCTCCCGTGTCACCCGGAGGCCCCGGTGTCGGCAGCGTGGTCCGGCCGCGGGGGCGTGGCACGATCGCGGGATGGAGTACCGGTACGCCACCGAGGCCGATGCGCCCGCCATGGCCGAGCTCATCGCCGCCAACCACCACGACGCGCTGACGGAGCGTCAGCGGGCGGAGCAGGGCTTCGTGCAGGGCCGCTTCGACGTCGGCGTGCTGCGGGCGATGGCCGGTGCGCGGGAGCTGCTGGTCGCGGACGACGGGGGCCGGATCGCAGGGCTGCTCGCGCTGTCGGCGCCCGCGGCCCTGGCCGATCCGTCGCCGCCGGTGGCGGGCCTGCTCCGGGCCCAGGAGGTGCTGGAGTGGCAGGGGTGCCCGCTGGCCGAGGTGCGGTGGCTGCTGTACGGGCCGGTCGTGGTCGCCTCCGCGTACCGGGGGCGTGGTGTGGCCCGGGCGCTGTTCACCATGGCCCTGGCGGCGGCCTCGGAGCGCGCCGAAGCCGTGGTCGCCTTCATCGAGGCCGGGAACGCGCCGTCCTGGAAGGTGCACGTCGACGGTTTCGGCATGGTCCCGCTGGGCGACTTCGTCGCGGGCGGCCGCACGTACAGTGCGGTGGTCGCGCCGACGTTGTGACCGTTCCGGGCGGGGTGCCCGGCCGGTCGGCGGCCCGGTCGCTCAGTTGGCGCGCTCCATGATCACCAGCGGGATCTCGCGGGGCCGGGCCGCGGCGCGGTCCTCCTCGAACGGGGGCCACAGGGCCGTCATCATCTCCCAGTACACCTCCCGTTCCTGGGGCGTGGCGGTGCGTGCCCGCGCCGTGAAGGCGGCGGCGCCGACCTGGAGGCGGACCTCCGGGTGGTCGGTGAGGTTCCGGTACCAGCGGGGGTGGTCCGCGGCGCCGTAGCCGGAGGCGAGGACGATGTACCGTCCCGCGTCCTCGCCGTAGATCAGCGGGGTGCGGACCGCGCGGTCGCCGCCGCGGTCGAGCGTGGTCAGCAGGAGGGTGCGGACTCCGTGCCAGAGGTGGCCGTCGGCTCCCGCGGTGCTCACGTAGGCGCGTACGTGGTCGAGCCGCGGGCCGGGGCGAGGGTCGGTGGGGTGGTCCCAGTCGACGTCGAGTGCGTGCATTTGCCTGTCCTTAGGATCGTGTCCCCCTTGCGGCTAACGAGCATTAACGATTCTGGATGCGCCCGACCCGTAGCGCATGCCCACAGGTCTGGACCAAGCTCGTCGTATGGATCTGGAGCTGAGGCACCTCAAGATCGTCCGGGCCGTCGCCGACGCCGGGAGCCTGACGCGGGCCGCCACCGCGCTCGGCCTCGCGCAGCCCGCGCTCAGTACGCAGCTCAAGCGCATCGAGCGGGCGCTGGGCGGGACGCTGTTCCTGCGGGGGCGCGACGGCGTACGGGCCACCGCGCTCGGTGAACTGGTGCTGGAGCGGGCCAGGGTGCTGCTGCCCGCCGTGTGCGAGCTGCAGGAGGACGCCCAGCGGTTCGCCCGCCAGGGGGCGCACGGCTACCGGCTCGGCGGCACGCACGGACCGCTGCTCGGCGGGCTCGTGGACCGGCTCGCCCACCAGGAACCGGGGGTGCCCGTGACCACGTACACCTCCTGGTCGGAGAAGGACGTCGCCGCCGGAGTCGCCGACGGCCGCCTGGACTTCGCGCTGGTCGGGGTCTGCGGGGAGAGCGTGCCGCCCGAGCCGGGGCGCCTGGCGTGGATGGAGGTGGCGCGCGACCCCGTGCACGTGATGCTGGCCGAGGACCATCCGCTCGCCCTGGCCGCGCGTAGCGAGATCGAGCTGGCCGAGCTGGCCGCCGAGGCGTGGACGGACGTCCCCGGCGACGGGTGTTTCGGCGACTGCTTCGCCGCGGCCTGCGTACGGGCCGGGTTCGCGCCCGCCTGTGTCTACGAGACCGACACCGCCTCGTGCGTGCACCTGGTGCAGGTGGGGCGGGCGGTCGGGCTGTGCCGGGCCACGTTCCCGGTGACCCCGGGGGTGGTCACCCGGCCCCTCGCCGGGACCCCGCTCGTCTGGCGGCACCTGCTGGGCTGGCATCCCGCCGCGCGGGTCGCTGCGCGGGCCGCCGAGGTGCTGGGGCAGGCGAGGGCCGCGCATGCGGAGGCCCTGGTCAGGTCGGCCGGAGCCGCGGCCCTGCGGGCGGCGTCGCCTGCGGCGTAGCGGGAGCGGGCAAGGGAGCGGGCAAGGGGGCGGGTGCGGCGCCGTTGCGGGGGCGCGGCTGGAGGGGTGGGGCTGGATGCGGGCGCCCCCGGCGGGGCCGGGGGCGGGTGTGGCAGTCCTTCGCGCCTGCGCCGTGGCTACGGCAGGTAGCGCTCGATGACCTGCGGGCCCTCCTTCTCCATGAGCTTCCGGGCCTTCTCGACCCGCTCCGGAGTCGGGTCGTGGCCGGTCGCCATCACGAGGTCCTCGGGGTCGTACGGCCGTTCCCCGCCCGTGAAGAGCCGGTCCGACCGGGTGGGCTGCTCGTCGGGTTCACTGACCATCGCGTACCTCCTACGGTTTCCCCTGGCCCCATCCTCCGGCCACCGCCCCATGAACGCACCTCGACCGTGCGCGGGCCGCCGGAGAGCCCCGGGCATAACACCGCGGCAGGGGCCAACTGGCAGCTCCCGCGCGACGGTTCGGATTTCTACGGTTTCCGCAGACCCCACCGGAAACCGAGGAGATCCCCCATGCTCAAGCGACACGCCCGCGCGGCGTGTACCGCCCTGGCCGCCGCCGGGCTGCTGCTGGCCGGGACCGGCGGCGCCACCGCCGACTCCACCCCCGCCCCGCCCTCCGCGGCAGCCACCCTGCGCACCGCCGACGCCCCGCCCGAGCTGCTCGCCGCGATGCAGCGCGACCTCGGCCTGACCCCCACGCAGGCCAAGGCGCGCCTCGCCCACGAGGCCGAGGCGGGGGCCACCGCCGCCCGGCTGCGCGACCGGCTCGGCGCCGCCTTCGCCGGGGCCTGGGTGGACGGGGCCGACGCCGGCACCCTCACCGTGGCCACCACCCGGGCCGCCGACACCGCCGCGATACGGGCCACCGGGGCCCGGGCGAAGCTGGTCACCCGGACCCTGGCCGACCTGGACGCCGACCGGGCCGCACTCGACCGGGCCGCCGGCCCCGCGACCCCGGTCCGCTACGCCGACCCGCGCACCAACACCCTCGTCGTCGAGGAGACCGAGGCGGGGGCGGCCGCCGCGCTGCTGGCCGCCACCGGGATCGACGCGGCCGGCGTCACGGTGGTCCGTACGGCCGTGGCCCCGCGCCCGCTGTACGACCTGCGCGGCGGGGACGCGTACTACATGAACGGCAGCGGCCGCTGCTCCGTCGGCTTCCCCGTCACCAAGGGCTCCGTGAACGGCTTCGCCACCGCCGGGCACTGCGGACGCGCCGGAACCACTACCAGCGGCTTCAACCAGGTGGCCCAGGGCTCCTTCCAGGCCTCGGTCTTCCCCGGCAACGACATGGCCTGGGTGGCCGCGAACACCCAGTGGACCGCGACCCCCTACGTGAAGGGCAGCGGCGGGGCGAACGTGCAGGTCACCGGCTCGGTGCTGCAGCCCGTCGGCGCCTCGGTATGCCGTTCCGGATCGACCACCGGATGGCACTGCGGCACCATCCAGCAGCACGGCACCAGCGTCACCTACCCCGAGGGCACCATCTCCGGCGTGACCCGTACGACGGTCTGCGCCGAGCCGGGCGACTCGGGCGGCTCCTACATCTCCGGGAGCCAGGCCCAGGGCGTCACCTCGGGCGGCTCCGGCAACTGCTCCAGCGGCGGGACCACCTTCTTCCAGCCGCTCAACCCGATCCTGTCGGCCTACGGACTGACCCTCAAGGTCAGCGGCAGCGACCCCGGCCCGGGCCCCGGCCCCGGTGACCCCGAGCCGGGCGGCACCTGGAAGGCGGGCACCGTCTACGCGGCCGGCGCCACCGTCACGTACGGCGGCTCGGACTACCGCTGCCTCCAGGGGCACCAGGCCCAGACGGGCTGGGAGCCGCCGAACGTCCCGGCGCTCTGGCAGCGGGTCTGATCCCTGCGGTGACCGGTGCCGTGACTGCCAAGGGGGGAGTCACGGCACCTTCCGCGTCCGCGCCGTCCGCCCCGTTCGCTCCGTCCGCCCCGTTCGCTCCGTCCGTCGTCAGACGAGGACCGCGGCCAGCGTGCCGAGGGCGCCGAACACGGCCAGCAGGCCGCAGATCGACAGGTTCACCGTCCGGTGCTCCCAGAAGACCGCGACGAACTCGCGGATGGTGGCGCTCGGCCAGTAGTACTTCGCGGTGGGGGAGCCCAGGACCTGCCCGTTCACGCCGGTCTTGCGGGCCAGCATCGCGGCCCGGAAGGCGTGGAAGTTGTTGGTGACGACCACGCACCGGTAGGCCGGATCGTGCTGCTCCATGATCTGCCGGCTGAAGAGCATGTTCTCCTCGGTCGTGGTGGACCGGTCCTCCAGCACGATGTGCTCCGCCGGCACGCCCTCGGCGATCAGCCAGTCCGCCATCGCCCGGGCCTCCGCGACCTTCTCGTCCGAGCCCTTGCCGCCGGAGACGAGCAGCACCGGCGGCCGTCCGCTCCGGGCCAGCTGACCCTCGTAGATCTGCTGCCCCTTGCGCAGGCGCGAGGCCAGCAGCGGCGGCACGCGGTCGCCGCCGACCAGGCCGGAGCCCAGCATGACCACGTGGTCGACGTCGCCCCGCACCTTGATCCGGCCGTAGAGGAAGGCGTAGCCGAGGAAGCAGAAGAAGACGAAGGAGACGTAGCCGGCGACGACGGTGAGGGTCCCGGCGATCCCGCCCAGTACGGGGGAGCCCACCACACCGACGAGGACCAGCAGTGCGATCAGCGCGAAGATCGCGAGGCCGGCGAGCATCGACAGCAGATTGGCGGGCCGCAGCCCCTCCTTGCGGATCATCGTCATGCCGTTGCGGACGAGGAAGACGCCCAGCGCCACGACGCCCAACGCGGGTGAGGCGAAGGCGAGGACGACGACCGTGACGGCCGCCCAGAAGGGCAGCTTGCCCACCTGGAGGAACAGGGCCGAGAACGCGGTCAGGAAGGTCAGCCCCAGGAGCACCGCATTGCTGAAGCGGCGCCGGTCCTGCCGGACGCTTATGCAGAACGCGAGGAAGAGCAGGGCGGCGAGGGCGAAGGCGACCATGAAGACATCGTAGGCGGCTGACCTACCGGGAAACATGGCCGGTTCGGCGCACCGACCGGCCGGCCAGCACGTCCGTCCGCCGTCCGTCGCGCATCACGAAACGCCCGTCGATCAGGACGTGCGGGATCCCGGTCGGCAGTACGCGCGGCCGCTCGTACGTGGACCCGGCCGCGACCGTGTCCGGGTCGAAGAGGACGAGGTCGGCGCGGTACCCCACGCGGACCAGGCCCCGGTCGGGCAGCCGCAGGCGCGCCGCGGGCCGGCCGGCCAGGTGCGCCACGCACTCCTCCAGGGACAGCAGACCGAGTTCGCGGACGTAGTGGCCGAGGTAGTGGGGGAAGGTCCCGTAGGCGCGCGGGTGCGGTTTCGTGCCCTGGAGGATGCCGTCCGAGCCGCCGGTGTGGACCCGGTGGCGCATGATCGCCCGGACGTTCTCCTCGTGGCCGACGTGCTGGAGGACCGTCGGCGCCAGCCGGTCGCCGAGCAGGAGGCGGCGGGCGGTCTCCCAGCCGTCCAGGCGCCTGCCGACGTACGGCCCGTAGGCGGGGTCGGCGGTGCCCGAGATCTCGATGGCCGACCAGTCGACGGGGACCCCGTGGCAGCCGTCGGATCCCTCGGCCTCCAGCGCGTGGCGGATCCGCTCGGCCTGGGTGTCGTCGCGCAGCCGCGCCAGGACCGCCTCCGGGCCGCCCTCGTTCGCCCAACCGGGCAGGAGCGCGACGAGCGTGGTGCAGCCGGGGGTGTACGGGTAGCTGTCGAGGGTGATGTCGGCGCCCCCGTCCAGGGCCGCGTCGAGCAGGGCGAGCAGCTCGCCGGCCCGGCCGCGGTTCTCGGCGAAGTTCATGGTGGCGTGCGCGAGGTGCAGGGCGCAGCCGGCCTCCCGGGCGAGGTCGACCATCTCGGCGTAGGCGGCCAGCGCGTCGCGGCCGTAACTGCGGTGGTGCGGGCAGTAGTAGCCGCCGTACCGGGCCACGACCCGGCACAGTTCGCTCAGTTCGGCCCCGGTGGCGTACATGCCGGGGGTGTAGGTGAGCCCGGAGGACAGGCCGACGGCGCCCTGGTCGAGGCCCTCGGCGACGAGCTGCCGCATCCGGTCCAGCTCGGCCGGGGTCGCCGGGCGGTCGTCCCAGCCGAGGGCGTACGCGCGGACCGTGCCCTGGGGGACCAGATAGGCGGCGTTGACGGCCACGCCGCGGCCGCCGTGGGCCCGGTCCAGCCGGTCGAGGTACCCGCCGACCGTGCGCCAGTCGAAGTCGACGTCGTCGCCGGGGCCGTTCCAGCCGGCGATGGCGGCCCGCACCTCGCCGAGGGTGCGGTCGTCGACGGGCGCGTACGACAGGCCGTCCTGGCCGAGGACTTCGAGGGTCACGCCCTGCGCGGCCTTCGCACTGTGGTCCGGGTCGCGGAGCAGGGCGAGGTCGCTGTGGGCGTGCATGTCGACGAAGCCCGGGGCGAGGACGAGGCCGTGCGCGTCGAGGGTCCGGCGCCCGCCGCCCGGGATCCGGCCGCCCGGGAGCCGGCCGTCCGCAATCCCGCCGATCTCGGCGATCCGGCCCTCGTGGACGCCGACGTCCGCGGTGTACGAGGGCCCGCCCGTGCCGTC
Source organism: Streptomyces sp. NC-S4 (assembly GCF_054353315.1). Taxonomy (NCBI): domain Bacteria; kingdom Bacillati; phylum Actinomycetota; class Actinomycetes; order Kitasatosporales; family Streptomycetaceae; genus Streptomyces; species Streptomyces sp. NC-S4. The sequence continues at coordinate 5,418,199 of NZ_CM135937.1, forward strand.
GACGACGCGGGCCCCCCGGATGACCAGGTCCACCGGCCGGTGCCTAGAAGAAGGTGCGGACGTAGTCGGTGACGGCGCCGTCGGCCTGCACGACCGGGATCAGCGGCCACTTCTCGAAGATCGTGCAGGGGTGGGCCATGCCGAGGGAGACCCAGTCGCCGACCTCCAGCGGGGTGGCGTCGGCGTCCGTCTCGACCCAGGCGTGCTGGTCGGACAGCTTGGTCACCCGGATTCCGGTCGCGGCCCGCTCGACACCGTCGCGGGCGCTGCGCACGGCGAGCACTTCGGGCAGGCCGAGGTCGTAGGCGATGTCGCGCTTGCCGGCGTTGACGAAGGCCTGGCCGGGCGTGGGGCGGGAGACCACTTGGGTCCACAGCCGGAAGGCGGGGAGCAGGCCGCCTTCCTCGGGAAGGCGGTTGAAGGGGGTCAGGCCCGAGTACCAGCCGTGGTCGTGGGAGACGTACGCGCCGGAGCGCAGCAGCGGCAGGACGGGCAGCGAGAGCTCCGGGACCTCGGCGAAGACCTCGGCGACGGCGTCGAACCATTCGCTGCCGCCGGCGCTGACGATGACCTCGTCCAGGCCGGTGCCGGTGAAGAGGCCCTGCTTGTCGAGATCGGCGGCGAGCGCGGTGAGACGGCGCAGCCAGACACGGACGCTGTCGGCGTCGGCACCGGGCATGGTGGCCTCGTAGCCGGCCACACCCGCCAGGCGCAGGGAGGGGGACGCGGCCACGGCCTCGGCGACCGCCTGGCACTCGGCGTCGGTACGGAGCCCCGTGCGCCCCTCGGCGCCGGCGCCGAGTTCGAGGACGACGTCGAGGGTGGCGCCGTGGCCGTGCAGGGCGGCGTCCATCAGCTCGACTCCGCGCACGGAGTCGACGTAGCAGACGAACCGGAAGCCGGGGTCGGCGGCGAGCTCGTCGGCGACCCAGCGGAGGGCGGGAGCGTCGACCAGCTCGTTGGCCAGGAAGATCGTCCGGATGCCGAAGGCGCGGCAGACGCGGGCCTGGTGGGGCATGGCGACCGTGATGCCCCACGCGCCGTGTTCCAGCTGGCGCCGGAAGAGCTGCGGAGCCATGCAGGTCTTGCCGTGCGGGGCGAACGCCAGGTCGTGGCGGGCGGCGTAGGTGCCGAGGGCGGCGAGGTTGTGCTCCAGCGCGTCCGCGTCGAGGGTCAGGACGGGGGTGGTGAAGCCGCCGGTGTACAGGTCACGGCGCTCGGCGGCGAGCCGGCCGACGGTGAGGCCGTGTGCCTGGGCGTCCGGGGGCAGGCCCTTGAACCGGTGGTCGACCGGCTCGTCGGCGAGGTCCTTGACGGGGTCGCTGTCGCTGGCCATGCGGGGTGCCTCCCGGAGTTGCGTTCTGTGCAACGGTCGTTGCGTCTGCCGCTGCATGCTGTCTAACATCCCGGGTGACGACGGGTCAACGTGCGGCGCCGCTGCGGGGGCGGAGCCCGGCGCACCGGCGGAGCCGGTGTTGGCAGTGACGGTCACGAAAGGACGCGGCATGAGCCAGTCGGTGGAGCGGGCGCTCGCGGTGCTGCCGCTGCTCGCGAAGGGGCCCGCCGGGCTCGGCGAAGTGGCCGGCGAACTCGGCGTGCACAAGAGCACCGCGCTGCGTCTCCTGCGCACCCTGAACGAGCGCGGCTTCGTCTGCCGCCGGGCCGACGGCCGCTACCGGCTCGGCGCGCAGCTCTTCGCGCTCGCCGCCGAGGCCATCGAGAACCTGGACGTCCGGGAGATCGCGCACCCCCACCTCGTCGAGCTGAACCGGGCCACCGGGCACACCGTTCATCTCGCCCTCCACCAGGACGACGAGGTCGTGTACGTCGACAAGGTCGACAGCCGCTACCCGGTCCGCATGTACTCCCGCATCGGCAGGCCCGTGCCCCTCACGGTCGCCGCCGTGGCCAAGCTGCTCCTCGCCGATCTGCCCGAGGCCGAGCTCAGGGCCCTCGCCGGCCGGATCGACTACCCCCGCTACACCGCCCGTTCCACCCCGGACGCGGCGGCCTTCCTGCGCGAACTGGACCTCGTAAGGGAGCAGGGCTGGGCCACCGATCTCGGTGGGCACGAGGAGTCCATCAACTGCCTCGGGGCGCCGGTGCACGGGCCGGACGGGCGGGTCGTCGCCGCGCTGTCGGTCTCGGCGCCCGGTGTGGTCATCCCCGCCGAGGGGCTGCTCGAACTGCTGCCGCAGGTGCTGCGCACCGCCGAAGCCATCAGCCAGGACTACTCAGGAACCCAGGAGAGCACGTGAGCGAGAAGACCGCCGTCACGCCCGGCACCCACACCACCCCGCCGGCGAGGTTCTCGCACGGTGTGCGCAAGGGCAACATCCTCCAGGTCGCCGGCCAGGTCGGCTTCCTCCCGCACGTGGACGGGCAGCCGCCCACCCCGGCCGGTCCGGGCCTGCGCGAGCAGACCCTCCAGACGCTGGAGAACGTCCGCTCGGTCCTGGAGGCCGGCGGTGCGGGCTGGGACGACGTGATGATGATCCGCGTCTACCTCACCGACACCGGGCACTTCGCCGAGATGAACGCCCTCTACAACGCCTACTTCGAGGAGCAGGGCCTGAAGGAGGCCCCCGCCGCCCGCACCACCGTGTACGTGGGCCTGCCGGCCGGGCTGCTCATCGAGATCGACGCCCTCGCCGTCCTCGGCTGACGCGCGGACGGGGCGCCCCCCTGGCGGTGGGGCGCCCCCTTTCACACGGTCACGTGCCGCACTGGGTCACGGCGCCGCGCAGTACTGGGCTTCCTTGCCGATCGAGCGGTACATGCAGTCCGCGTTCTCCAGCAGCTGGAGCACCGCGTCCTTGTTGCGCGCGGTCTCGCGGTCGATGACCTCGTCCGGCGGGTAGAAGCCGCCGCCGCCGCTCTCCGGGTACATCTCGAAGGTGTAGGAGAAGATCTTCTGGTTGCCCCACAGCCAGTCGTCGATCGTCCCGTCCGTGATGTACAGGTCGCTCGACTGCTCGGGCGTGTAGCCGTTGCTCGCCGCCATGCTGGTGCCGATCTTCTTGTAGACGGCGAGGTCGTCGGCGGTCAGGCCCGGGGCGGTGTCGTTGTAGGTGTAGCCGAAGGGCCACAGGACGAGCTCGCTGTAGGTGTGGAAGTCGATGGCGGCCTTGATCTGCTGCTTGCCGCCGATGACGCGGCTGCGGACGAAGTCCGCGACGACCTTCACCTCGGGCGCCGACTCGGCGGAAGCGCCCCGGTAGGTCTCGGAGCTCTTGCTGCTGCTGGAACCGCCGCAGCAGCCCCACTTGTAGTTCCAGTTGCGGTTCTCGTCCGTGCCGACGTAGGAGGAGCCGGAGTTCGGCTGCCGGTTCTTGCGCCAGGACCGGTAGGAGCCGGTGGCGATGTCGTACTCGCCGCCGTCCGGGTTGAGGTCCGGGACGATCCAGATCTCGCGGCCGTTGACGGCGCCCGTGACCCGGGAGTCGCTGCCGTACTTGGAGGTGAACTCCTTGAGCAGGTACAGGGCCATCTCGACGGTCAGGTGCTCGCGCGCGTGCTGGTGGGCGGTGAAGAGCACCTCGGGCTCGGCCTCGTCCGTCGCGACGTTGTCGCTGATCTTGATGGCGAACATGTCCCGGCCCTGGTACGACTTCCCGATCACCTGCTTGCTCGCGATCGCGGGGTACTGCGCGACGATCTGGTTGATCTCCGCCGTCGCCTCGGCGTAGTTGTGGTACTTCGAGTCCGCCGAGGGGAAGTCCATCGGGCTCGCGGCGATACCGGGCAGGGAGCGGTCCGGGGGTCCGGGCAGGGCCGTCAGCCGGTAGCCGAGCTCCTTGAGCTTCTTCGCCTGCATGGTGTCGGCGCTGACCACGACGGTGTGGTCGTCCACCTCGTCGATCGAGACGCCCGTACGGAGCAGGGCGGTGCGGTCGGCCGCGGTGGAGGGGCCGTGGATCCGGTACTGGACGATCGCCTCGTCCTGGGTGGCGGTCGAAGGGGTGGGCGGAGGGGAAGCCGTCGCGCTCATGCCGTAGGCGGGTGCGCCCAGCGCGAGCGCCAGCAGGGCCGCCGTGACGGCGGCCCTCCGGCGGGTATGGAGCCGCATGCGTTCTCCTGGGTCGGGAGTGTGGGGATAGCCGTGCGGACGCGCACAGCGTGCTCTCGTGGCATGTCCCGGTCAAGGACACCCTGTGCAGGCCGTACCGATCCGGCCACCCCCACACGTACCGCCTACGGGAGCCCGTGGACCTTCGGACCCACCGAGTTCGACCAAGCACTACCCGCCTTGGCGTCCCAGTTGGTCGACCAGGTCATCGCGCCGCGCAGCCCCGGGTAGGTCTTCGACGGCTTGAAGGTGCCGCAGTTCGTTCCCCGGGTCAGGCAGTCCAGGGCGTTGCCCACGACCGTCGGGGACACGTAGCCGCTGCCCGCGCCGCTGGGCGAGGCCGGGACGCCGATGCCCACCTGCGAGGGGTCGAGGCCGCCCTCCAGCTGGATGCAGGCGAGCGCGGTGAGGAAGTCCACCGAGCCCTGGGAGTAGACCTTGCCGTCGCAGCCGTTCATCGAGCCGCTGTTGTAGTACTGCATGTTGACGACGGTGAGGATGCCCTTGATGTTCAGCGCCGTCCTGAAGTAGCCGCCCTGCGTGGACTGCATGTCGATCGTCTGCGGGGCCATGGTGATGACGAGCGAGGATCCGGCCTTTGACGACAGCGAGCGCAGGGCCTGCGTCATGTAGGTGGGGTTCAGGCCGTTCTCGAGGTCGATGTCGATGCCGGTGAACCCGTACTCCTGCATCAGGGCGTACGCGGAGTTCGCGAGGTTGTTCGCGGAGGCCGAGTCATTGACCGTGATGGTCCCCTTCTCGCCCCCGATGGAGAGGATGACCGACTTTCCGGCCGCCTTCTTCGCGGCGATGTCGGCCTTGAACTGGGCGACCGTGTAGCCGCCGAGGCCGGCCGAGTCGAGGTTGAAGGTGATGGCGCCGGGCGTGGTGGTCGCGTCCGCGAAGGAGACGGCGATGATGTCGTACTGCGCCGAGACGTCGGAGATCTTCTGGACGGTCGCGCCGTTGTTGAAGTTCTGCCAGTAGCCGGTCAGGGCGTGCTTGGGGACGGCGGGCCCGGGGCCCGGACCCGGGTCGGTGCCGGTGGTCGTGCCGGTCACGGGGGCGGACTTCGGGCCCTCGCCCGCCGCGTTGTACGCGCTCACCTGGAAGGAGTACGAGGTCGAGGCCGCGAGCCCGGTGATCTGGGTGGTGGTGGCGCCGCCGGTCACCGTCCTGACGCGGACGCCGTCCTGGTACACGTAGTAGCCGGTGGCCGAGCCGGCCGCGTTCCACGAAAGGGTGAGGGCGTTCGCGCTCTGGCCGGATACGGCCGCCCCGGCCGGGGCGCCGGGGACCGAGGGGCCGGGGTCGGTGCCGCCTCCGCCGTCGGGGCCGAAGACGCTGAACTCGTCGACGACGTAGGCCGGCTGGCCGTACCAGCCGTGCGTGTAGACGGTGACCTGGGTGGTGCTGGGGCCGGTGGTGAAGGTGGTGGAGAGCTTCTGCCAGCCGGCGCCCGATCCGGGGGTCCAGGTGGAGACGTCCTGGGTGCCGGTCCCGGTCGCGCCGAGGTAGACGTAGCTGCCCTGGACCTGCGTGCTCAGCGTGTAGGTCGAGTTCGGCTTGACCGTGACGGTCTGGCTGCACCGGGCGTTGTCCTGGCCCGCCGGAGTGGCCTTCAGGGCGCCGGATCCGGCGTAGACGGGCGAGGAGACGGAGGTACCGGTTCCGCCGGTGCAGGACCAGTTGGCGAGGCCCGACTCGAAGCCGCCGTTGCGGGCGACGTTCACGTCGGCGGCCTGTGCGGTACCGGCTGCGAGGGCGGACAGGGCGCCCGCGGCCAGGGTGGCGGCGATGGGCAGGGCGAGGGAGCGTATGCGGTTCACGTGGGCTCCGGTGGGGGGAGGGAAAGGGGTGTGGAAGGAGGTGGACCGAGTGGGGTGGGTCCGACTCGAGGCGTTGGCTGCCAAGTTGGTCCAGACCAATCCCCGTGTCAAGGGTCTTCGCGATGTGGCTTGAAATGGCCCGCTATGCGATCCCTGTTGTCCGGGTTTCCGCCCCCTGCGGCACGTGCAGCCGCCACGGGAATCCCCAAGGCCCTGCCCCGCCAGGGGTGACGCGGATATGGTGCTGGGGCAAGGGGGAGCGGGGCGATCGGATGCGGTCGCGCGGTGGGGGCGCGGACGCGGGAAGTCCGTTCCGGATCCGCGTCGAGTCCGCGTCGGGTCCGTGCCGGATCCGCGTCAGGTCCGTGCCGGGTCCGCGTCGAGCGCGCGTCGGGCACGGGAAGTGCCCGCGGCGTACGGGGCGTACGCACGGGGTGCACGTGGGGGAACGGGGGAATGCGCGTGCCGACCGCCATCGCTGTCACCAGCGCCGATCTGGTACTTCCGGCCCCTGACCGGCACACGCCCGGGGCCGCGTTACTGCACCCGCCCGAGCAGCTCGACCTGGAGTCCGCGCTCGCCGGGACGGCCGCCCTGCTGGAGCGGCACGGCCACCTCGTGGCACTCGTGCCGCCGTGGCTCCCGCGCTCCACCGTCCAGCGCCTGCACACCGTGCGCGCCATCCTGGAAACCGACCGGATCGCGCTCCTCGGGATCGATCTGCCGCCGCTGGGAACGGCCCTGCTGGCACGTCAGCTCCGCCAGCTCAGCGTCTGCGACTTCAGCCCAGGAGTCATCGCCTCCGCGGCCCGGCTGCTGTCCCACTACATCTACGCGGGCGCCCTGCTGGGCTCGGTCGCCAAACTCGACCGGGTCCGGGTCCCGGTGGGACTCGGGGCGCACGCCCGGTCCTGGTCGCCGAGCGCGCAGTTCGCCGTCATGGCCCACCCGAAACCGCACCTGGCGAAACTGGGCGCGGGCGGCGGCTCCAAGGCCGGTGCACACGGTGCCCACGGTGCCCACGGCTCCCGGGGCGCGCTGCTGCCGGCGGGCCCCGAGTTCGCCACGCACCTCACCTTCGCCCGCGGCCAGCTCGCCTCCGACTGGGTCACGGCCGAACTGGCCCCCGCCTGGCAGGTCCAGGGCGTCCTGGAGAACCCGCTGCCCGCCGCGTCCCCCGGCTGGTGGGGCACCCCGAAGCTCGTCGAGTTCGCCGCCGGCATTCCGGACCTGTCCGTGCTGTACCAGCTCGTCGCCTCGGTCCGCCGGGAGGAGTGCCGCTGGTGCGGCCTCGAACTCATCGGCGACCGCTGCGGCTTCTGCGCGGCACCGCTCACCGCCCCGCCGCCGGCGAGCGCCGCCCGTTCCAGACCCTGATCACTCGAACGCACGAATGAATGAAGAACGGCGAGGTAGGTAAGGCCCATGAACTCACGCCAGCGCCGCGGCGTCATCCTGCTGCTCCTGTCGGTCCTGTGCGCGCTCGGGGCCTTCGCCGGGGTCCTCGTGGTGATCGGCGACGTCAACTCCAAGGTCGGCGCCGAGGTCGTCGCGTACCGGGCCAAGGGCGACATAGCCCCGTACAGCCCGCTGGCGGCGGGGCAGTTCGAGGAGGTCAGGATTCCGAAACGGTGGCTCTCCGACACCGCCGTCACCGACCTCGGCGCGCTCAAGGACAAGATCGCCCTGACCACGCTCAAGAAGGGCTCGCTGCTCCAGGCGGACATGTTCGTCGACCGGCCGCAGCTGCAGCCCGGTGAGCAGGAGATCGCCATCATGATCGACGCGGCCACGGGCGTGGCCGGCAAGATCACCTCCGGCGCCAAGGTCAACATCCTCGCCACCTTCAAGGGTGCCAAGGACACCGAGCCCTCGCGATCGGTGATCATCGTCGCCAACGCCCGGGTCCTCGGCGTCGGCAAGCTCACCGCCCTGGACAAGGACAGCGACCGCAAGGGCCCCGCCGAGGCCGTCCCGATCACCTTCGCCCTGAACACCAAGGACACCCAGCGCGTCGCCTACGCCGAGTCCTTCGCGGAGCACGTACGCCTGGCCCTGGTGGCCCCCGGCACCGATTCTGCGCCCGCCCCGGGCGACCGCACGTACACCCTCGACGGGGACAGGTGAGGCCCGGATGACCACCCGAATCCTCCCCGCGGTCGGCGACGCGGACGCCGCACGCGCCATCGTGACCCTGCTCAGCCAGCTCCCGGCCGCCGAGCCGGCCGCCCCCGTCCCCGACGCGACCACGCTCCTGGACACCCTCGCCCGCCTCGCCGCCGACTCCATCGACGAACTCCCCGAGGTCGTCCTCGTACACGAGCGGATCGGCCCGGTGCCCGCCCTGGAGCTCATCCGGGAAGTCGCCCTGCGCTTCCCGGCGGTGGGCGTCGTCCTGGTCTCCTCGGACGCCGGCCCGGGGCTCTTCTCCGCCGCCATGGACTCGGGCGCCCGGGGCCTGATCGGCCTCCCGCTCTCCTACGAGGAACTCGCCGCCCGCGTCCAGGCCGCCGCCCAGTGGTCCGTGGGCGTACGCCGCCACCTGGGCGGGGGCGCCGCCGCCGACGTCTTCACGGGCCCGGGCGGCCGGGTGGTCACCGTCACCGGAGCCAAGGGCGGCGTGGGCACCACCTTCACCGCCGTGCAGTTCGCACTGGCCGCGGCCGCCTCCGGCCGGCGTACCGCACTGGTCGACCTGGACCTCCAGGCGGGCGACGTCGGCTCGTACCTCGACGTGCAGTTCCGGCGCTCCATCGCCGACCTGGCCGGGATCCAGGACATCTCCCCGCGGGTCCTCCAGGACGCCGTCTACGACGACGCCTCGGGCCTCGCGCTGCTGCTGGCCCCGGCGGACGGGGAGCGGGGCGAGGAGGTCGACGACCGGGCCGCCCGGCACATCGTGGGAGCCCTGCGCAGCCGCTACGAAATCGTCGTGGTCGACTGCGGGACCCAGGTCACCGGGGCCAACGCGGCGGCCGTGGAGATGGCGGACGTGGCGGTGCTGGTCACCACGCCGGACGTGGTCGCCGTACGGGCGGCGAAGCGCATGGTCCGGATGTGGGAACGGCTCCAGGTCCGCAAGGCGGAGGACACGGCGATGGTCGTCAACCGCTGGAGCAAGCACACGGAGATCCAGCCCGCCCTGATCGAGAAGATCACCAAGACCCGCGCCACCCGCACCCCGGTCCCGGCCGCCTTCAAGGAACTCCAGGCCGTGGTCGACGCGGGCCGCGTCCAGGACCTCGACAACCGCTCGACGGTCAAACAGGCCCTGTGGACCCTCGCCGGCGAACTCGGCCTCCTGTCGACCCCCGACACCGCCACCTCGTCCCCGGCGCCCACCACCCCGGGCGCGTCCCTGGCGGTCCGCGCGACGGGCCCGGTGGCCCGCCTGCGCCGCGGCCGGGAGGGCTGACACGTGCCCGCCCGCAGACCGGGCCGCGGGGACCGGGGCCAGGTGGCGATCGAGTTCGTGGGCACGGTCCCGCTGATCCTGCTGCTCGTGGCGGCGGTGTGGGAGTGCGTACTGATCGGGTACGCCTTCTCGCTGGCGGGCAACGCGGCGGACGAGGCGGCGCGGGCGGCGGCGGTGGGACGGTCCTGCCAGGAGGCGGCGGCGGAGCACATCGGCGAGGCCTGGGGCATGAAGGCGGTGTGCGTTCCCTCGGGCGACATCTACAGGTCGACCGTGACCCTCGAGATCCCCGTGCTCTACCCCGGGCTCAACTTCGGCAGGATCACCGCCACGGGCGGCGCGGCGTTGGAGAAGGCGGAGCAGTGACATGAGCAGGAAGCGGAACTGGCGCTCCGACCGGGGCCAAGTGGCCATCGAGTACATCGGCTTCGTGCCGATCCTGCTGTTCGTCGCCCTCTGCGGGATCCAGCTGGGCTGGGTGGGGTACGTCCACGAACAGGCGGACACGGCGGCGCGTACCGCCGCACGTGTGGAGGCCCAGCACCGGGGCCGGGGGGAGGCAGCCGGATATGCAGCCATCCGAGAGGGGCTCGCAGCGACCGTCAGCGTGGACGCGGGAGCGGACGCGGTGACGGCGACCGTGACCATCCGGATCAACTCGATCATTCCCGGGCTGGATCCCGAACCGGCCAGGGCGACCGCCGTCATGCCCAACGACGACCCGAAGGTGACCGGACCATGAGCCTGCGTTCCCGGGTCAACACCCCCGACGACCGCCACAGCCCGCGCGAGGACGGCCGCCTGGTCTCCTCCTACCGCGCCAAGCTGCTGGAGGAGATCGACCTCGCCGAGATGTCCGCGCTCGCACCCGCCGAGCGCCGGGCGCGCCTGGAGCGCGTACTCGGCCACATCATCAGCCGGGAAGGGCCCGTCCTCTCCACGGTCGAGCGCGCCCAGCTGATCCGCCGCGTCGTCGACGAGGCCCTCGGACTCGGCGTGCTCGAACCGCTCCTCGAAGACGCCTCGATCTCCGAGATCATGGTCAACGGCCCCGACCACATCTACGTGGAGCGCGCCGGCCGGGTCGAACAGCTCCCCATCCGCTTCGCCTCGCACGAGCAGCTGATGCAGACCATCGAGCGCATCGTCTCCACCGTCAACCGCCGCGTGGACGAGGCCAATCCGATGGTCGACGCGCGCCTGCCCAGCGGCGAGCGCGTCAACGTCATCATCCCGCCGCTCTCCCTGACCGGCGCCACCCTCACCATCCGCCGCTTCCCGCGCGCCTTCACCCTGCACGAGATGATCGCCCTCGGCTCGCTCGACGAGCAGATGCTGATACTGCTCTCGGGCCTGGTCGGGGCGAAGATGAACGTGATCGTCTCCGGGGCCACCGGCACCGGCAAGACCACCCTCCTCAACGCCCTCTCCGGCCTGATCCCGGAGGGCGAACGCATCATCACCATCGAGGACTCGGCCGAACTCCAGCTCCAGCAGGCCCACGTCATCCGCCTCGAATCCCGGCCCGCGAACGTGGAGGGCAAGGGCCAGATCACCATCCGCGACCTCGTACGCAACTCCCTGCGCATGCGCCCCGACCGCATCATCGTCGGTGAGGTCCGCGGCGGCGAGACCCTCGACATGCTCCAGGCGATGTCCACCGGCCACGATGGCTCCCTCGCGACCGTCCACGCAAACAGCTCCTCGGACGCCCTGATGCGCCTGCAGACGCTCGCCTCCATGTCGGAGGTCGAGATCCCCTTCGAGGCCCTTCAGGACCAGATCAACAGCGCGGTGAACGTCATCGTCCAGCTCACCCGCTTCGGCGACGGCTCGCGCCGCATCACCGAGATCTCCGTCCTCGAATCGCACGGCCGCGAACCCTTCCGGATCACCACGGTCTGCCGCTTCGGAGCCCAGCCGATGGGCGCGGACGGGCGCGTCCACGGCTACTTCGAGTACTACCCGCTGCCCCGCCGGATCGCGGAACGGCTCTACATGAACAACCAGCCCGTCCCGCAGGCCTTCGGTGTCGCGCCGGAGGACCCCCTGACCGCCCGCATCACCCGGACCGCCCTGTGAACCCACTGATCCTCGCCACCCTCGGCGCCACGCTGCTGACCTGCGTACTGGTCGTCGCCGGCCTCCAGGCGTACCTGGCCGGCCGCGCCCAGCGCGCCGCCCTCATCGAGCGCCTCACGGCGAGCGGCGCCCCGGAGCCGGTCGGCCGTCGGCGCCGCTTCCCGACGGTCGACCGGAGGCTGCGCAGGACGGGGCTCGGCCGCCGGATCGAGGTGAAACTGGCGACCACCGGCCTGGACCTCACCCCCGGCGAGTTCTTCGTCTACATGCTGGGCTCGATCGCGGGCGTCTGGCTCATCGCGTCCTCCCTCCTCGCGCCGTTCTTCGGCCCGGTGGCGGGCGCCATCGGCATCTGGGCGGCGAACGCCTTCCTCAACTGGCAGCGGGCACGGCGTACGGAACGGTTCATCAACCAGCTCCCCGACCTGGCCCGCATCCTCGCCAACGCCACCCAGGCCGGGCTGGCACTGCGTACGGCCATCGGTATCGCGGCCGAGGAACTGGAGGCACCGGCCGGCGAGGAACTGGCGCGCGTCGCCGACCGCCTCGCCGTCGGCCACTCGATCGACGAGTCCCTCGGGGAACTCACCGAGCGCCTGCCGTCCCGGGAGCTGGTCGTCCTGGTCTCCACCCTCGTCCTGTCGGCCCGCGCGGGCGGCGCGATCGTGGACAGCCTGCGCAACCTCACGGTGACGCTGGAGCAGCGCAAGGAGACGCGGCGCGAGATCCGCACGCAGCTCTCCCAGGTCACGGTGACGGCGTACCTGGTCCCCGCCATCGGCCTCGGGTCCCTGCTGCTGGTCGACCTGATGATGCCCGGCGCGCTCGACCGGATGACGGGCGCGTTCATCGGCCAGACGGCCGTCCTGATCGCCCTCGGCCTCTTCGCCCTGGGCTTCGTCCTCATCCGCCGCCTGTCGAAGATCGACGTGTGAGGGGGCGGACGCGACGATGACCGGACTCCTTCTCGCACTGGCCGTGGCCCTGTCGGTCCTCGGCGCGTTCCACGGCATCCGCCTCTACCGCGCGGACGTCAAGCTGCCCACGGACCTCGCGCTCGCCCTGGAGGTCGGAGCCACCCGCACGACGGCGGTCGGCTCCCTGGTGGACCGGATGGGCATCCGCTGGGCCCCGGCGGTGCTGCGGCTGATGGGGCCGGCGCGGGTGGCCCGCAAGCGCCGCCAGATCGACATGGCCGGCAACCCGGCCGGTCTGACGATCGACCGCTACGCGGCCCGGCGCGCGGTGTACGGAGCCCTGGGCGCCCTCGGCGCCTTCTCGATGCTGATCAACGGTCAGCTGGTCGCGGCGCTCCTCATGGTGGCCTTCGGCCTGTTCTGGATCGAGGCCGGCCTCTGGTCGGCGATCCGGGTCCGCCGCGATCACATCGAGCGGACCCTGCCGGACTTCCTGGACGTACTCGCAGTCGTCGTCAGCGCCGGGCTGGGCTTCCGGCAGGCGCTGGAACGGGTGGCGGACAAGTACGAAGGCCCCTGGGCGGACGAAATCCGCATCACGCTGCAGCAGATGAACATGGGCGTCAGCCGCCGTCAGGCCTTCGACGAACTGCGCCGCCGCAACGACAGCGAACAGGTCGCCCAGTTCGTCACGGCCCTGCAGCAGGGCGAGGAGCTCGGCTCGCCGATCGTCGAGACCCTGATCGCGATCGCCGAGGACATGCGCCGCACGGACGCCCAGAACGCCCGGCGCCGCGCGGCCCGGGCGGTCCCGAAGGCGACGTTCGCGGTGACCATGTTCATGCTCCCCGGCACGCTGATCCTGCTGGTCTGCGGCTTCGTCTACGGCGCGAACGTCGACTTCGACGCACTGTTCGGGGGTGGCTGAGCGATGGCCCGGCTGAGCGTGCTCATCGCGGACGGCAACCCGGTCGTCCGGGCGGGTCTGGCGGCCATCCTGGGCGCGGCCGAGGACCTCGACGTCATCGCCCAGGCGGCGGACGGGCGCGAAGCACTGAGCCTGACCCGCCGGCACGCGCCGGACGTGATCCTGCTGGATGTGCGCATGCCGGGGGTGGACGGCATCTCGGCGCTTCCGCACCTCGTGCAGCTCGCTCCGGTACTGATACTGACGTACAGCAGGGAAGCCGAAATCATCTGCGAGGCGCTGCTGTTGGGCGCGGGCGGCTACCTCGTGCACGGCGAGTTCACGACGGACGACCTGCTGAGGGCGGTGCGCGACGCCCCGCTGGGCCGCCCCCACTTCACCCCGACGGCGGCGAGCGCCCTCCTCGCGGAGCTCCGATCCTCTTCGCATCCGCAACGAGATGTGGCACAGTCTTCTGAGCGGATACACAACTCTGTTGTCTTCGGGCTGAGTTCCCGAGAGGTGGAGATCATGGATCTGATCGCGTCCGGGATGAGCAACCAGCGGATCGCGGCGGCCTGCTTCATCAGTGAGAAGACCGTCAAGAACCACATCAACCGCATCTTCGCGAAGCTCCAGAGCGCCACGCGCAGCGAGGCGATAGCCCGCTGGCTGGGAACCGCCCGTCCAGGAGTGACCGGTCATGGGTAGACAGAGTGCGCAGTGGGTCCGTAATTGGGCCCCGGGACCCTTGGTGACGACTGGTGACTCGCCGTACCGTCCGCAGATCGACACCGGTACCGGCCCGGGAGGGAACCCCCATGTCACAGAACACGCTGCTGAAGGCCGCCGTGGAGGCACGGATCAGGGTGAACGGCTGGACGGACACGGCCGTGACGAGACTCCGCAAGCGCCACACGAACCCCGACCGCGGCCAGACCGCCTTCGAATACCTGGGCATCATCCTGGTGGTCGTGGTGATCATCGGCGCGATCATCGGTACCGGCATCGGCCAGGCCATCACGACCAAGATCACTGCTGCCGTTGCGAGCATCACGGCAGGAAGGTGACATGGCGCCGATTCGGCGGTGACCGTGGTCAGGCCTTCCCGATCTACGTCGTAGTCGTGGTGGGTCTGCTCTTCGCTGCTCTGGCGTTCTTCACCATCGGTAAGGCGGGGATCGTGCGCAGCAATGCGCAAGGAGCTGCCGACGCTGCCGCACTCGCGGCGGCGCGCGAGGCCCGGGACACCCTCGCGCCCGGCATCGACCTCGCCACGCTCTCCCCGGAAGAGTGGGAGCAGGTTCTGCTGGGCCGTCGGTTCGGCGTTCCCGGCAGTGCCTGTGGCGCAGCGCACGACTTCGCCGCGATGAATGACGCGACGGTGACGTGCAGCGCGTCGGGTACCCGCTTCACCGTCCGGTCGACTACGAACGGGACGGTGGGGGACTCTGTCGTCCCAGGAGCGAGCGGGAGGCACGGTGAAGCAGAGGCGAGAGCGGAGATCGTGCCTCGCTGTCACGTCGAACCCGGGGGTTCGGGGGGCGGAGGCGGCTCGGCGCCGACACCGGGCCCGCCCGGGCCGATCAAGTTCTCCTGTGCCAAAGGGGTCGTCGTGGACTACGACCCGGCTAGACCGCGCGCGTGGCGTTCGCTGGCCGTGGCCCTGTTCGACGTACGACTGATCGACTGACGACCGAGAGACAAGGAAGCCAAGTACATGAGTGTTCGGCGGCGCGCGGCCCACGGGAAGGCGGCTGTGGGGATGGTGGCGGTCCTGGCCCTTGCCCTGACCGGGTGCGGGGGCGAGGGGAAGTCGGACAAGCCCGCTGCGTCGACGTCGACGAAGCCGCAGGGCGGCGGCGAGGCGTCCCCGCCCGGGGCGGTCAAGAGTGCGGACGCCCCACCGACCCAGATCCTCGCGACGGTGAACGGCGAGGCGGGCATGGTGTTGACGATCAACAAGGCTGCTCGTGATGCCGGAGGATTCCTCACCGTCGAGGGGCAGTTGAAGAACGCCGGCAGTGCCGCCTACGTGAACACCGCGCCTTGGCGCGGCAATGAGCTGAACTCCAGTGGTGTATCCGTGGCCGGCGTGACCCTGGTCGACAAGGCCGGCAAGAAGAGGTACTACGTACTCCGGGACACCGACGGCCGGTGTCTGTGCACGACTGGGCTGAACATCATCGAAGCCGGCCAGACCATGCCGTTCTTCGCGCAGTTCCCCTCTCCGCCGAGCAGCACGGTCGAGATGGACCTCAGCCTCCCCACATTCGCCACGGCAACCGTCAAACTCTCCGGGTGACCCCATGACCAAACGCCACCGCGTCCTCGCCGCCACAGCCGTCGTCGGGCTCGTCATCGCCGGCGTTCAATCGGTTGGTGCGGCGGCAGCTCACGCCGACGACGTCAAGCCATCCGTCCCCCCCGGAACAGAGCCGTCCGCCGCCGCGCCCGTGCAGATCGACTCCAACGCCCCCGGGTTGAAGATCCCGCAAGGGGGAACGCTCGCCCCGATCAAGGTGCTGGACATCGCCGAGGTCGTCGAGGACCTCGGGGGTGAGCAGCGGCGGCAGGAGACCAATCAGACCGTCATGATGGCGCTGCAGTCCGAGGTGTTGTTCCCCGAGGACAGTGCCGTGTTCAATGCGCAAGCCGCCGCCCGGATCCAGGCCATCGCGCAGGAGATCAACCAGCAGAAGGCCACCCGCATCCGTGTCTTCGGGTTCACCGACGACCAGGGCAGCTACGAGCACGGCAAGGAGCTCTCCAAGAAGCGGGCCGATGCCGTGCAGGCCGAGCTGGCCAGGACCGTCACCGATCCGAACGTCGTCTTCGACGTCCGCGGCTACAGCGAGGACTACCCGATCGCCGACAACGGCACCGAGGAGGGCCGCAAGAAGAACCGCCGGGTCGAGATCACCTTCCCCCGCGGCGCCGGATAGGCCGCCGGAGGCGGCCGCGCGAGGCCTCCACGATCGTGCCGAGGACGAGCGACTGGGCCAGTACGCAGAGGACCAGTTCGGCGAGGAGGAGCCATAGCGCCGGCTGGCCGTCCGCGGGGGCCGTGCCGGGGATCAGCGTCACGAAGAGGAACAGCGGGAACGCGAGCAGCGCGGGCAGTACCCATACGAAGCCGGGGTCCGGGGCGAACAGCGTGACGCCCGTCGCGACGGCCACCGCGGCGCCGACGAGCCCCAGGTAGATTCCCGAGGCGGGGTTCGCGAAGGTCAGGCGGACGAGCGTACGAGCGGTCATCGTTCCCCCAGGGGTGTGTGGACTGCCTCCATGGTCGGGAACGTCCGGGGCCTTGTCGTGAGTACCCGTACCCAGGCCGTGCACCCAACGGCACCCGATGGCACCCAGTGGCGCCCGCTGTCCGGCCCCTCCCCTGTGGGGGCCGGACCCGTGCGCGGCGCGGGATCAGCCGAACTGGCCCGGCTGGTAGTCGCCCGCCGGCTGCTGGACGATCACGTTCATCCGGTTGTACGCGTTGATCAGCGCGATGAGGGTGACCAGCGCGGCCAGCTGGTCCTCGTCGTAGTACTTGGCCGCGTCGGCCCATGCCTCGTCCGTGACCCCGCCCGCCGCGTCGGCGATGCGGGTGCCCTGCTCGGTCAGTTCCAGGGCCGCCCGCTCGGCGTCGGTGAACACCTTCGCCTCGCGCCAGGCGGCGACCAGGTTGAGGCGCACCGGGTCCTCCCCGGCGTGCGAGGCGTCCTTGAAGTGCATGTCGGTGCAGAACCCGCAGCCGTTGATCTGGCTGGCCCGGAGCTTCACGAGCTCCTGCGTGGCGTGGGGCAGGGTCGAGTCCGAGATGACCTTGCCCGCGGAGTTGATGTACCGGGCGAACTTGGTCGCGACCGCGTTGCCGTAGAAGTTGAGGCGCGCTTCCATCGTGATCTCCTTGCCGTGTCGGTCGATACACAGCTCTGACGGAAAACGCGGCCCGGATGTGACAGCCCCGCGGGACGGTGCGGCGTGACCTGCGTCACTCCCCCAGGAGGAGTTCCGCGATCTCCCGGGCCCGGTGCGCCGGCTCCGGGCCGGGGGTGAGGGCGGCCACCGCCGTCGCCCCCTCGGCCAGGATCAGGAGCCGGTCGGCGAGGGCGGGGTCGGCGGCGGGGCCGGCGGCCGGACCGGCGGCCGGGCCGGCGGTCAGGCCGGCGGTCAGGTCGGCCAGCAGGGCGTGCAGTCCGGCCTTGTGGATGCGGACGATCTCCGGGGCGGCCGCCCCCAGCTCCCCGTGCGCGTTGAGGAACGCGCAGCCGCGGAAGCCGGGTTCGGTGAACCAGTCCGCCAGCCAGTCGAAGACCGCGAGCACGCGCGCCCGCGGCTCGGCCGGGGCGAGGGCCGCGGTGCGCAGGGAGTCCAGCCAGCGCCGGTCGCGGCGTTCCAGATAGGCCGTGACCAGGGATTCCTTTGCGGGGAAGAGGCGGTAGAGGCGCTTGAGGGGCACCCCGGAGGCGGTGCGGATGCGGTCCATGCCGACGGCCTGGATGCCGTGCCGGTAGAACAGCTCCTCCGCCGCGTCCAGCAGTCGGGTACGTGCCTCTTCGTCGTCCATGAGGGCAGGGTAGCCCGTTTCCCCTTGCGGCGAGAACGGTCGTTCTCTTACGGTGGGGGCAGCGGGGAGAACGACCGTTCTCGCCCTTTCCTTCCGGAGGTTCCGCCGTGACACGTCCGCCCCTGCCGCCCTTCACCGAGGAGTCCGCGCGCGCCAAGGTCCAGGCCGCCGAGGACGCCTGGAACAGCCGCGATCCCGAGCGTGTCGCCCTCGCGTACACGGAGGACTCGGTCTGGCGCAACCGCGACCGCTTCCTCACCGGCCGCGCCGAGATCCGTGCGTTCCTCGCCGACAAGTGGGAGCGCGAGCTCGACTACCGGCTCCGCAAGGAGCTGTGGGCCTTCACCGGCAACCGCATCTCGGTCCGCTTCGAGTACGAGTGGCACGACGCCGGCGGCCAGTGGTTCCGCAGCCACGGCAACGAGCAGTGGGAGTTCGACGACGACGGCCTGATGAGGCGGCGCGAGGCGAGCATCAACGACGTCCCGATCGCCCCCGGGGACCGCCGGCTCGGCTGAGCCCTCCGCCCGGAGGGCCGCCGACTCGGCCGCCGGTCAGGAGTGTTCGTGGTGGGCCTGGGTGATGAGGTCCGTGGCGACCTCCAGGGCCGCCAGGCGGGTCTCCTCCGGGTCGCCCTCGACGTGCTGGAGGAACATCATCCCGGCGTGCAGCGTGAACAGCGCGCTGACGCAGCGGACCTGGTCGGTGAGCGGGCCGTCCTGGGTGCGGAGCAGTTCCACCAGGGTGAAGAGCCGCTTCTTCACCGTCTCGCCGATGGCGAGCTCGCGCATCGTCGCCTGGTTCTCCTGCATGAAGCGGTACAGCACGGCGCCGGACGCCATCGCCTCGCTGTAGCGGCGCAGTACTTCGCGCTTGGTCTCCAGGGTGCGCGGCTGGCCCTCCGCCCACGTGATCAGCTCGTCGATGGGCCGGGTCAGGTCCTCGAAGATGCTGATGATGATGTCTTCCTTGGTCTTGAAGTGGTAGTACAGCGCCGCCTTCGTGACCTCCAGCCGCTCCGCGATCTCGCGCAGCGACGTCTTCTCGTACCCCTGCTCGGCGAAGAGCTCCAGTGCGACGTCCTGGATGCGCTGACGCGTGTCGCCACGGCGCCGCTGCGGACTGCTGCTGGACATGGCTCTCCCCAATTACTTACTTGACGCCCGGCTAGTTGCGGGTCTACCGTCCCCATTGTAATGAACTAGCCGGGCGGCAAGTAAGTTCCGGTGCGGGACGTAGTGCGAGCGGTAGGGCCAGGGGAGTGGACATGGTGGACAAAGTCAAGCCTGCGGGGACCTCGGAGGAGGTGAAGCCGCGCAGCGTACGGGTCGTCCTCATGGCACTCATGATCGCGATGCTGCTGGCCATGCTCGACAACATGATCATCGGCACGGCGATGCCCACGATCGTCGGCGAACTCGGCGGCCTGGAGCACCTCTCCTGGGTGGTCACCGCCTACACGCTGGCCACCGCGGCCTCCACCCCCATCTGGGGCAAGATCGGCGACATGTACGGGCGGAAGGGCTCCTTCCTCACCTCGATCGTCATCTTCCTCATCGGCTCCGCGCTCAGCGGCATGGCCCAGGACATGGGCCAGCTGATCGGCTTCCGCGCGATCCAGGGCCTCGGCGCCGGCGGTCTGATGGTCGGCGTCATGGCGATCATCGGCGACCTCATCCCGCCCCGTGAGCGCGGCAAGTACCAGGGCATGATGGCCGGCGTCATGGCCCTCGCCATGATCGGCGGCCCGCTGGTCGGCGGCACCATCACCGACCACATGGGCTGGCGCTGGTCCTTCTACATCAACCTGCCGCTCGGCGCGGTCGCGCTGGCCATGGTCACCGCCGTGCTGCACCTGCCCAAGAAGCGGGCGCAGGGCAAGATCGACTACCTCGGCGCCGCGCTGCTGACCGTCGCGATCACCTCCACCGTCCTCGTGACGACCTGGGGCGGCACCGAGTACGCGTGGGGCTCCGCCGAGATCCTCGGCCTCATCGTCGTCGGCGTCCTGTCGACCGCCGCGTTCCTCTACGCGGAGACCAAGGCCGCCGAACCGGTCATGCCGCTGCACATCTTCCGCAGCCGCAACTTCACCCTCATGTCGGTGATCGGCTTCCTCGTCGGCTTCGCGATGTTCGGCGGCGTGCTCTACCTCCCGCTGTTCCAGCAGTCGGTGCAGGGCGCCTCCGCCACCAACTCGGGCCTGCTGCTCCTGCCCATGCTGCTCTCGATGATGGTCGTCTCGCTCATCGCGGGCCGGGTCACCACCAGCAGCGGCAAGTACAAGGTCTTCCCGATCGCCGGCGGCGCGCTCATGGTCGTCGGGATGTTCCTGCTCGCCACCATGGACACCGGTACCACCCGCCTCGTGTCGGGCCTCTACATGGCCGTCCTCGGCGCGGGTCTCGGCTTCCTGATGCAGATCACCATGCTGGTCGCGCAGAACAGCGTCGAGATGAAGGACATGGGCGTCGCCTCCTCCTCCGCGACCCTCTTCCGTACGCTCGGCGGCTCCTTCGGCGTGGCCCTGATGGGCTCCCTCTTCACCACCCGGGTCACGGACACCATGGCCGAGCGCCTGGGCCCGGAGGCCGCCGGAGCCGCGGGCTCCGCGCAGCTGGACGCCGCGAGCCTGGCCAAGCTCCCCGAAGCGGTGCGCGACGCCTATCAGCACGCGGTGGCCGCCGGTACGCACTCCGCGTTCCTGCTCGGCGCGGCCATCGCCGTACTGGGCTTCGCGGCGGCCTGGTTCGTCAAGGAGGTGCCCCTCCGCGGCGCGGGCCCGGCCGCCCCGGCCGGTGCCGCGGACGGCGAGAAGGCGGCCCCGGCCGCCCAGGAGTCGCTCGCGCACTGACACCGAGTACGCGCCGCCGGGAAGGCGGCACCACCGGGACGACCGGGGGTGCCGCCTTCCGGCACGTCCGGGCGCGGCTATCGGGGGTCGCCGGTCTCCCAGGGGTAGGCGAAGGCGCCGGGGCGCAGCCCCCACGCGGTGAGCACGGCGAGCAGGCCGGCCTCGTCCGCGGCCTCGGCGGACGCGACGAGGACCGCGCCGATGTCGTAGTCGAAGCCGTCGAGGCGTTCGCCGTCGTACTCCCGGCGCTTCAGGCCGAAGCGGTGGCCCGGTCGGGACGCCGGGACTTCTGTCACCAGTCTCCGGCCGAGGCGGAGCGCGGCGAGCTTGTCCGCCGGCCGGTCGGATCCGGTGTGCGGGGTGTCCGGCGAGTCCGTGGGCGCCATTCTCGTCGAGCGTCCCGGCGGTGAACCTCCGTGCGGGTGCGGCGATTTGGGATGCGGGACGGATGTCCTCGAAGACCTGTCCGTTTCGGGTGTGTTCGGGCGGGCAGGCGTCAACTCCATGCAGGACTAAAGTCCCATCGGTCCCAACAGTCCCATAACAGGGAATTTATGGGTTATTCGGCTGGAACTCCTCGGCGGCGACGGACGTCCTGATCCACAGAACGCTCACAAAGCGGATGGGGAGGGACCGTTCATGAGTTTCTTGGCGCGCGCGAACAACAAGGGCGTCCGGACCGGCGCCGCCGTCGTGGCCTCGGGCGCCGCCGTGGCGGCCGTCGTCTGGGGCGCGGCGGCCCTGTTCGGGCCGGACGGAACCGCTGCCTCCCAGCAGCACATGGCCCGCCCCGGCGCCACCGACCACTCCGGCCGCGGCGACGACGGCCGGTCCGGGCAGCAGCCGCAGGGGATACCCGACGGCATAGCCCACGCGTCCGAGAGCGGCGGCAACGCCGTCAACATCACCATCGACGACGGCCCCGACCCCCGCTGGACCCCGAAGGTGCTGGACGTCCTGCGGCGGCACGACGTCAAGGCGACCTTCTGCATGGTCGGGCCGCAGGCAAAGGCCCACCCCGACCTGGTGAAGAAGGTGGTCGCGGCCGGGCACCGGCTCTGCGACCACACCATGAACCACGACACGGCCATGGACAAGAAGCCCGTCGTCTACCAGGAGCAGCAGATCCTGGAAGCGAAGAAGCTGATCGAGGAAGCCGCGGGCGGCGGCGCGAAGGTCGAGTACTACCGGGCCCCCGGCGGCGCGTTCACCCCCGACAGCCGGCGCATCGCCGCCGCGCACGGCATGCGGCCGCTCGGCTGGAACGTCGACACCAAGGACTTCGACAAGCCGGGTACGGCCGCCATCGTGAACGCCGTCAAGCGCGAGATCGGCAACGGCCCCACCGTGCTCTTCCACGACGGCGGCGGCAACCGCGCCCAGACCGTCGACGCCCTCGACCAGGTGCTGGCCTGGCTGAAGGAGCAGGGCCGGCCCACCGGCTTCCCCGTCCGCACCGCCCCGGACGCCCCGGACACCCGCGCCGCGGACACCCGCGCCGCGGACGCGCCCGCCGGCTCCTGACACGCCGTCCGCCGGGCGAACGGGTGACGGTCGACGACGCGGACCCGCCCGCGTTGTTCCCTGGTCGGGCACGGACGAACGTACGCCCGACCAGGAGGCTCCTGTGGCCATCGCCCCCGCCAGACTGTCCGACCCGGTGGTCGGCGCTCTCGTCGCCGCCGTCAACGCGCACGACAAGGACGCCTTCCTCGCGGTCCTGACCGCCGACGCGACCATGTCCGACGACGGCTCCGACCGCGATCTGCACGACTGGATCGACCGGGAGATCTTCGACTCCGGCGGCCACATGGACGTCCAGTCCGAGTCCGACGGCGGCCGCACCCTGCTCGTCAACTACCGCAACGACACCTGGGGCGAGATGCGCACCACCTGGCGCTTCGTCATCGCCCCCGGCGGCGGCCGGATCAGCCGCTTCGAGACCGGCCAGGCCTGAGCGGACTCCCGTACGGGTGAATGCGCGCCCGGCATCGTTCCGGCCCGCCGGAAGGTTCCGTTGGGCCGGGCATGAAGCGCACCCGCATCGCCGCTCTCGCCCTCGCCACCGCCTCCGCGGCCCTCGCGCCCCTCCTGGGCCAGGCCGCCACCGCCGCGGAGGGAACGGCCTACCTCCAGGACCCGGCAGGCGGCGAGAAGAGCATGAAGTCGATGTGGACCAAGGACGAGATGCACAAGGTGGAGGCGCAGTTCCGCTTCCACCCCGGGATCCAGTACCGGACGGTCACCCGCCCCGGCCCCTCGGCCGCGCCGGACTTCGAGCGCAGGGTCGCCGACCCCAAGACCCTGGCGTGGCTGCCCGGGTACGAGTTCGCCTGGTCGGTGTCGGACTCGACGGTGGTGAAGAAGGCGCTGACGGTGAAGGAGGGCGAGCACCCGATCGTCGTGCACGCCGTACTGCGCTCCGCCGACCGGGCCAAGGTCGCCGAGGTGCGCAGGGAACTGACCGGGAAGCCGGCGACCGGGCGGGAGAAGGTCGCGGGCGACAAGCGGATCGCGTGCGACACCGGGGAGTACACGGTGGAGTGGTCGGTCACGCGCTCGGGCTACGGAACGCTGGTCGGGACGCTGCGCTGGAACTCCAGCTGCGAGCAGTACCGGACGGCGTTCGCCTCGGAACACGGGCAGCAGCGCTGAGGTTCCGGGTGGAGGCCGGCCGCCCCGTGCACCTTGTGGGTGCTCGTCGGGCGACTGGGCCGAGGCCTTGGATCAAGGGCCGTAGGGGCCATGGTGCCGCACGGGATGGTCTGCGGCACGGGTCGAAGGTCCCGTGTCGGGAAACTTCTCGGCGCTTCTCGGCGCGTCTCGGTGCGTCTCAGCGCTTCTTGGCGGCCTGGGCGGCCTGTCCGGCGATGTCCTCCAGCACGCCCTTCGGACTGCCGGTCGGCTCCACGGCGCGGCCGATGTTGCGCTTGATGGTGTCGCTGACCGTCAGCCAGGACGGGTCGTTGACCGGGTAGAGCTGTGCGCCGCGCAGCGCGTTGAGGAACTGCGTGTCGTTCTTGTCCAGGCCGCCCCCGGCTGGGGTGCGCGAGGCGGTGACGGTGGACGGCAGCAGGTGGTAGCGGTCGGCGAAGTCCGACAGGTTCTTGTCCTGGTAGATGAACTCCAGGAACTTGCCGATCTCCGCGCGCTTGCCGTTCTGCTTGAAGGCCATCATCCAGTCGGCGACGCCGACGGTGGGCGGCGGCACACCGGTGCCGAGGTTGTCCGAGACCGGCATGGAGGTCGTCGAGACGCTGATGCCCTTGGCGCGCGCCTCGTGGGCGAGCGAGGGATAGCCGTTGACCATGCCGACCTCCCCGCGCAGGAAGGCGGCGAAGGCGTCGGCGCGGTTCAGCTGGGACGGCGGGGTCGGGCCGGTGAACCCGGGCCCGACCATCTCCCTCTTGACCCAGTCCCAGGTCGCGATGTTCTGGTCGGAGGCCAGGCTGTAGTTGCCGCTGCTGTCGGCGTAGCCGCCGCCGTTGCTCAGCTCCCAGATCAGCGCCTCGGCGTGCGCCTCCTCCGGGCCGAGCGGCAGGGCGTAGGGGTACTTCACGCCCTTGTCCTTGAGGGCCTTGGCGTCGGCCTTGAGGTCGGACCAGGTCTTGGGGGGCTCCTTGATGCCGGCCTTGGCGAAGAGCGCCTCGTTGTAGAAGAGGAGGCGGCTGCTCGCCACGAAGGGCAGGCCGTAGAGGGTGTTGCCGACGGAGCCCGCGTCGGCGAGCGGCTGGAGGAAATTCGCCTCGGCGGTGACCGAGAGGAGTTCGTCCGCGGGATACAGCTTTCCCTGGGCCGCGAAGTCCGAGTAGGACCCCATCAGTGCCACGTCCGGCGCCTTGTCGGCCTTGACCATACGAGAGACCTCGCGGTCGATGTCGGCCCACGGCAGGAGCTTGACGTCGAGCTTGATTCCGGGGTTCGCCTCGGTGAAATCGGCCGCCATCTTCTCCCAGTAGGGCTTGGAGCTGGTGGCCGGACTGTCGCCGTATTCGGCGGCGACCAGATGCAGCGTACCGCCGTCACCTGCGCCGTCTCCGGAGCCGCCGCATCCGGCCAGCGGTATCAGCAGACCGAGCACGGCCGTGGTGGCGGTCGTGCCGGAAATTCTTCGTCGCACGGGTGTATTCCCCTGATTTTCTTTTGGATCCAGTTATTACTTATGAGTTGCTCCGGGCAGGGGTGTCCCTCGATGGCCCGTTGGCCGGAATTCTCTCCTGAGGGAGGGGTGGTTGATTCCATTGGGGGCGCACTTGTGGGCAATGCTCCAACCGGGCCTTTTCTCAATGGTGTTTTCCGATATGTGATCCAAATACTGGACGCGCGTAGACATGCCGAAAAGCCCGTTTCCGGTATCGGAACGGGCTCCGGGGTTTCTTCTCGGTTGCTAGTCGGCGAACTCGCCCGCGTACGGGTCGGGTTCGCCCGTCTCCGGGTTGCGGCCCTCCTGCCAGCGCCGCTGGGCCTTGCGCCAGTGCACGAAGCTGAGGTGGCCGCCGTCCCAGAAGGTGATGCTGACGGGGCTCACGTCGAACTCGTCGGAGCACAGCCGGTAGAGGAACTCGGCCATGCCGTACGGGTACACCGCGAAGGAGTCGGCGGTGTGCCGCCCGCAGACCAGGACCGGCCACCGGTCCGGGTCGGGGTCGGAGGTGAGCCAGCACAGGATGTCCGACCCGCCCGTGACGCCCCAGGCGACGATCGACTCGGGGTCCACGTCGAAGGCGGAGCGGCCGCCCTCCGCCTCCCAGATCTGGCGGGCGTTGTCGGTCTCCTCGGCCATCCCCGCCGGGTCCCACTGGAGCCCGGGCTTGGGCAGCGGCAGCAGGATGCTGGCCTCGCCGTTGATGGAGCCCGCGCCGAAGCGGCCCATGAACGCGACGAAATCGGCCGGGAAACGGGTCCCCCAGACGGCCTCCACCGCAGGCCAGTCGATGTCCTCGTCGGCGCCGTGCGTCGCCGGCATGATCTGCTCCAGCGCCTTGATCCGCGCGTTCTCCGTCATGCCGCTCCCCTGATGCCCCAGCTCAACCGCCCCAACCTACTGCCAGCGATGGGCCTCGCCTAGCGGGAGGTGAGACGCCCGGGTACGTCCACCTCGAGGACGGTCCCGGCCCGCAGACCCCAGCCCGCCATGGCTCCGGCCGCCGACTCCAGGACGTGCCGGGAGCGCAGCCGCGGCAGCCCGAGCCGGCCCGGCGCCATGGTGACCACCGCGAGCACGCCGAGTTCGCGGTCGAGGTACGCCACGTCGATCGCGAACCGCATCCGGAAGGTGTGCACGCTCGCCGCGGGCGTCAGCAGCATCGCGCCGTCGATCCCGTCCCGCCCGAGCAGCCCGCGGGTCCGCGCCCCGTACGAGGCGGCGACCTCCAGCGGGATCTCCGTGGGGTCCGTGCCGACCCGCAGGGTGCCGTTGCCGTCACGCCAGTTCGCCATGGCGGCCAGCCTAGGCCTACCGTCGCCGCATGGGTGTCGCCCCGATCGTTCTCGCCGCCGGATACGGCGCCGCCGCGGGATGGCTGCTGCCGCGCGCCGCGTACCGGTTCTCCGTCGAGCCGGGGGAGCCCTGGCGCGACCGCTGCCCGCAGGGGCACCGGGTGCGCGGCTGGCTCGGTCCGGCCCGCTGCCGGTTTCCCGCGGAGGTCGTCGCGCGGGGCCCCGGCGGCCGGCCCCCCGAAGCCGCGGTGCCGCACGCCTACGGGAGGCGCGCCGTCCCGCTCGCCGCCCTCGTCGCGGCGCTCTGCGCGCTGCTCGGGGCCGCCGTCGGGGCGCGGCCCGAGGCGCCGGTCCACGTGGGACTCGCCCCGGTGGTCGTGCTGCTCTCGCTCGTGGACCGCGCCGTGCACCGGCTGCCCGACGTACTGACCCTGCCGCTCGCCGCCGCGGTCGCCGCCGGGCTCGGTGCGGCCGCCCTCCTGCCCCGGGCCGGAGGCGGCTGGCGGCTCGCGCTGCTGGGCGGCGGCGCGCTCGGAGCGGCGTACCTGCTGCTCCATCTGATCAACCCCGCCGGGATGGGCTTCGGCGACGTCAAGCTGGCGCTCTCACTGGGGGTCGCTCTTGGGTGGTACGGGTGGGGGGTATGGTCCGCCGGGGCCTTCCTCGGCCTGCTCTACGGGGCCCTGTACGGGCTGATCCTGCTGCTGCGCCGCCCCGACGAGCGGAATCGGGGCTACGCCTTCGGCCCCTTCATGGCGGCCGGAGCACTCACCGGAGTGCTGCTGGGCGGTTTCGGAGCGTAATCATCGTGCGCCAATGCACGCAACATGCTTTACGAAGGGTTATGGTGGAACCCCCCCCTCGGGCCGGTCCGTATCCCCCCCACGGACCGGCCCGTTTTTTGTTTTCCGGCCCCTCGGCCGCGCTGCCCGCTAAAAGCGCAGGTCAGCCGCGTTGGGCCCAGATGTTGGTGCCGGGGGTGGAGACGGCGAGGGAGTCGATCTCCTTCAACTCGTCCTCCCCGAGCGGCGCGGACGCCAGAGCGGCCACGTTCTCCTCCAGCTGCGGCACGCTCGACGCGCCGATCAGGGCCGAGGTCATCCGGTCGTCGCGGAGCACCCACTTGAGCGCCAGCTGGGCGAGGGACTGCCCGCGGCGGGCCGCGATCCCGTTCAGACCGGTCAGCCGGCGGAGCACCTCGTCCGAGAGCAGGTCCGGGTTGAGGGACTTGCCCTGGGCGGCCCGCGAGTCCGCCGGGATGCCCTTCAGGTACTTGCCGGTCAGCATGCCCTGGGCGAGCGGCGCGAAGGAGATGCAGCCCATGCCGGCGTCCTCCAGGGTGTCCAGCAGCCCGTCCTCCTCCGTCCAGCGGTTGATCATGGAGTAGGAGGGCTGGTGGATGAGCGGGCGCACGCCCATCCCGCGCAGGATCCGCACGGCCTCGGCCGTCTGCTCCGCCGTGTAGGAGGAGACGCCCACGTACAGGGCCTTGCCCTGCTGGACCGCGGACGCGAGGGCGCCCATGGTCTCCTCCAGCGGGGTCTCCGGGTCGAAGCGGTGCGAGTAGAAGATGTCGACGTAGTCCACACCCATCCGCTTCAGCGAGGCGTCGAGCGAGCTGAGCAGGTACTTGCGGCTGCCCCACTCGCCGTACGGCCCGGGGTGCATCAGGTAGCCGGCCTTGGTCGACAGGATCAGCTCGTCGCGGTAGGACGCGAAGTCCTGCGAAAAGATCTTGCCGAAGTTCAGCTCGGCCGAGCCGGGCGGCGGGCCGTAGTTGTTGGCCAGGTCGAAGTGGGTGATGCCGAGGTCGAAGGCCCGGCGGAGGATTGCCCGCTGGGACTCCAGGGACCGGTCGTCACCGAAGTTGTGCCAGAGGCCGAGGGAGATGGCGGGGAGCTTGAGGCCGCTGTGGCCGGTGCGCCGGTACTCCATGGAGTCGTAGCGCGAGGGCTCTGCCCGATAGGGATTGGTATCAGTCACGTTGTCCTCCCTATCACGGACTTGTGACAGACCGAGTTGGGTACCCGATCCCACCGCGCAGTAATGTGGCGGACTCGGGGGAGGGACCGCATTTCGCACGGGGGCAAGGCACGGAGGGGCTGGAAGATCGTGAAGCTGCGCGACCTGGTGTACAGGCTTTACGCACGCCGGGTGGAAGGCCGCCTCGACCATGACGCGGCGCCCAAGCACATCGGCGTCATCCTGGACGGAAACCGCCGCTGGGCGAAGGCGTCCGGAGGAACCACGGAGCAGGGCCACCAGGCCGGCGCCGACAAGATCTCCGAGATGCTGGGCTGGTGCACGGAGACGGACGTCGAGGTCGTCACCCTGTGGATGCTCTCCACGGACAACCTGGACCGGCCGGAGGTCGAGCTCCGCCCGCTGCTGAACATCATCGAGAACACCGTGCGGGGCCTCGCCGCGGACGGCCGCTGGCGCGTCCACCACGTCGGCAACCTCGACATCCTGCCCACCCGGACGCAGACCGTGCTGAAGGAGGCCGAGCAGGCCACCCACGACGTGGACGGAATACTCGTCAACGTCGCCGTCGGCTACGGCGGCCGCCAGGAGATCGCCGACGCGGTGCGCTCGCTGCTGCTGGAGCACGCGCGCAAGGGCACCTCCTTCGAGGAGCTCGCCGAGATCCTCGACATCGACCACATCGCCGAGCACCTCTACACGCGCGGCCAGCCCGACCCGGACCTCGTCATCCGCACCAGCGGCGAGCAGCGGCTGTCCGGATTCATGCTCTGGCAGAGCGCCCACAGCGAGTACTACTTCTGCGAGGTCTTCTGGCCGGCCTTCCGCAAGGTCGACTTCCTGCGGGCCCTGCGCGACTACGCGGCTCGTCACCGGCGCTACGGCACCTGAGTCGGCGTAGGGGATTTTTCGCCTCCCGCGTCCCGCCACCCCCTCCCCTCGAAGCCTTCACCAGGGATTCACCGAGCGTCCGTCATATGCCATGGCATGGCCTGGCTTGTTCGGGGAATATCCCTTTCAGGTCGATGCCCGATCCACGGGTGTCGAGTCTCAGCGGACGGCATGGGGTCGTCCGCCCGGGAGGCCCTTTGCACCAGGACGCACGTGCGGTTCGCACGGACGACGTGGAGGGCCGGAAATCGGCCCTGGCATGGGTGCCGATGACCGGTCCGGTCTTCATGGCCCGACCTCTTCCGAGGGGGTACGTCC
This sequence comes from Streptomyces sp. NC-S4, assembly GCF_054353315.1. NCBI lineage: Bacteria > Bacillati > Actinomycetota > Actinomycetes > Kitasatosporales > Streptomycetaceae > Streptomyces > Streptomyces sp. NC-S4. The sequence goes on from NZ_CM135937.1 coordinate 5,447,470, forward strand.
TTCCGTGGTGACCAGCACAAAGAGCCGCCTGCCCGACAGGCGGACCTACGTCCTCGACACCAGCGTCCTGCTGGCAGACCCCAACGCGATCTCCCGCTTCGACGAGCACGAGGTCGTGCTCCCGATCGTGGTGATCACCGAGCTGGAGGCAAAGAGGCACCATCCCGAACTCGGCTACTTCGCGCGCCAGGCCCTGCGCCTGCTCGACGACTTCCGGGTTCGCAACGGTCGCCTGGACGCCCCCATCCCGCTGGGCGATCTGGGCGGCACCCTGCGCGTCGAGCTCAACCACTCCGACACGAGCGTCCTGCCCGCCGGCTTCAGGTTGGGGGACAACGACTCGCGGATCCTCGCGGTCGCCCGCAACCTCCAGGCCGAGGGCTACGACGTCACGGTGGTCTCGAAGGATCTCCCGCTGCGCATCAAGGCCTCCTCCGTGGGGCTGATCGCCGAGGAGTACCGCGCGGAGCTCGCGATCACCGACGCCGGCTGGACGGGCATGAGCGACCTCGCCCTCTCCGGGGAACAGGTGGACCTCCTCTACTCGGAGGACCGTCTCTACGTGCCGGAAGCCGCGGAACTGCCCGTGCACACCGGACTGGTCCTGCAGTCCGAGCGCGGCAAGGCCCTGGGCCGGGTCACGGCGGACGGCAACGTCCGGCTCGTACGCGGCGACCGCGAGGCCTTCGGGCTGCACGGCCGCAGCGCCGAGCAGCGCATCGCGCTGGACCTCCTCCTCGACCCCGAGATCGGGATCATCTCGATGGGCGGCCGGGCCGGCACCGGAAAGTCGGCGCTGGCGCTCTGCGCGGGGCTGGAAGCGGTCCTGGAGCGCAGGCAGCACCAGAAGGTGATGGTCTTCCGGCCGCTGTACGCGGTGGGAGGGCAGGACCTCGGCTACCTGCCCGGGGACGCCTCCGAGAAGATGAGCCCCTGGGCGCAGGCGGTCTTCGACACCCTCTCGGCGGTCGCCGGGCGCGAGGTCATCGAGGAGGTGCTGAACCGCGGGATGCTGGAGGTCCTGCCGCTCACGCACATCCGCGGCCGCTCGCTGCACGACGCCTTCGTGATCGTGGACGAGGCGCAGTCGCTGGAGCGCAATGTCCTGCTGACCGTTCTGTCCCGGATCGGGGCCAATTCGCGGGTCGTTCTGACCCACGATGTCGCCCAGCGGGACAACCTGCGGGTCGGCCGGTACGACGGAGTGGTCGCCGTGGTCGAGAAGTTGAAGGGCCACCCGCTCTTCGCGCACATCACGCTGACGCGCTCGGAGCGCTCGCCGATCGCCGCACTGGTCACCGAGATGCTGGAGAACCTCTGACGGTCGTATCGGTCAAAAACCCCATAGCGGGAGGGTGAGTTGGCGCCGCCCGGCAAAGGCCCCAGAGCCTAGCCGGGCGGCGTCGTGCTGCACAGGTCTTTTCCCGAATCGGTGGCGACATGCCAGGTGTGATCTTTCACACGCAGTGGAGAATTGCCTTGCGGTGTGGCGTTCCGGCAGAGTCTGGTTTCCGTCAGGCCCCGCATACGGCACACCTGTATCTCCCGTGAGGTACGCGCAGCACCACAACTCCACAGTCGTTCGCCGTATGCCGCCCGGAGCATCACGCGGCAGTCCCCGCAAGGGGGTTGCCCACGGGCCCGCGCCTCCAGTGACCGTAGAACCACGGAGGCCAGTGTCGAGGGCACTTTTGCGCCCGCGCGGTCACTGCGGACGCTGCTGGAAGGACACCGTGTGAGCCGGATCTCGGTCCGGGGGTTCGCCGTGGCTTCGGCCACCGCGGTAACCACCGTCGGCGCAGTCGTGGGCGTTGCCACCGGCGACCCCACGAACGATCTCGAGACGACCGCGTCCGGCGCGACTCTCCTCGCCGAAATCCCGGTCGGCGACCAGGCAGAGGTCCAGAGCGCGTCCCTGGCGCAGCAGGCCGATGCCATCGCCCACGCCGCCGATGCCGACGCCAAGCGTTCCGCCGAGGAGGCCGCGCGCGTCCAGGCCGCCGAGGACGCCAAGACCAAGAAGGCGGAGGCCGAGAAGGAGAAGGCCGAGGCCGAGGCCAAGCTGAAGAAGGAACGCGAGGAGAAGGAGCAGGTCGCCAGCCGCTCCGCCGCCCGCGACGCCGGGGACTTCGCCCCGCAGAGCTCCTACACGGTCGCCCAGGTCAAGGCCATCGCCCAGCAGATGGTCCCGGCCGGGCAGTTCCAGTGCTTCTCGAACATCATCAACCAGGAATCCACCTGGAACTACAAGGCCGTCAACTCCTCCTCGGGTGCTTACGGTCTGGTCCAGGCGCTGCCCGGTTCGAAGATGGCCTCGGCCGGCGCGGACTGGCGCACCAACCCCGCCACGCAGATCAAGTGGGGTCTGAACTACATGGAAGACCGCTACGGCAGCCCCTGCGGCGCCTGGAGCTTCCACCAGGCCAACGGCTGGTACTAGAGGCACCGCGACGCCACGGGCGCCGCAGCACCGCACAACCCGGGGGAGCCCCGCACCGTCCTACGGTGCGGGGCTCCTCGCGTGTACGGTCTTCGGGGTGAGCCCGTAGACCGGGGGGCGGGGGAAGGAAAGCGACATGGCGAAGAGGGAAGGCTGGCTCGGCCGGCTCGGGAACAAGCTGAACCGGATGGAGGCGCGGCTCAACGAGCGGCGCGCCGAGGTCGAAGCCGAGACCAGTGGTGATCTGCCGCGCCCCGGCGAGCCCGGCTGGGCACCGCAGTCCGGGGCCGCCGGGGCGTCCGCCGCCGGGGCGGCCACCATGACGACCGTTCCCGCGCCGCCCACCTACCCGCCCGTGGTCCCCGCGCCCCACCTCACCGCCCCGGCCGTTCCCGTGCGCCCCGACCCGGCGAGCGTCGTCCCCTGGGGGATGCGCGTCGCCGCCGAGGCCAGCTGGCGGCTGCTGCTGCTCGCCGGGATGCTCTGGGTGCTGATGAAGGTGATCAGCGAAGTCCGCCTGGTCGTCCTCGCCTTCGCCGCCGCCATGCTCGTCACCGCGATGCTCCAGCCCTTCGTGGTCCGGCTGCGCAGACTGGGCCTGCCGCGCGGACTGGCCACGGCCGTCACGGCGATCCTCGGCTTCGTGGTCATCGGGCTCGTCGGCTGGTTCGTGGTCTGGCAGGTGATGGAGAACCTCGACGACCTCTCCGACCGGGTCCGCGACGGCATCAACGAGCTCAAGCTCTGGGCACTGGACAGTCCGTTCCATGTGACCGAGAAGCAGATCAACGACATCGCGAAGAACCTCAGCGAGACCATCGGCACCAACACCGAGCAGATCACCTCCGCCGGACTGCAGGGCGTCACCGTGCTCGTCGAGGTCCTGACGGGCATCCTGCTCGCGATGTTCTCCACGCTCTTCCTGATGTACGACGGCAAGCGCATCTGGAACTGGGCGCTGGGCCTGGTCCCCGCCGCGGCCCGCGCCGGTGTCGCCGGCGCCGGTCCGCGCGCCTGGCGCACGCTGACCGCGTACGTGCGCGGCACGGTCATCGTCGCCCTCATCGACGCCATCTTCATCGGCCTCGGCATCTACTTCCTGGACGTGCCGATGGCGGTTCCGCTGGCCGTCTTCATCTTCCTGTTCGCCTTCATCCCGCTGGTCGGCGCCGTGGTGTCGGGAGCCCTCGCGGTGGTCGTGGCGCTCGTGACCCAGGGCGTGTTCACCGCCCTGATGGTGCTGCTGGTGGTCCTCGCGGTGCAGCAGATCGAGGGCCACGTGCTCCAGCCCTTCATCCTCGGCCGGGCCGTACGGGTGCACCCGCTCGCGGTGGTGCTCTCGGTGGCCGCCGGCGGCATGATCGCGGGCATCGGCGGAGCGGTCGTCGCGGTGCCGCTGGTGGCCGTCACCAACACGGTGGTGGGCTACCTGAAGGCGTACTCGCGCGAGCAGCACCACCTCGGCTCCGGAATGATCGGCCCCGCCCCGCACGGTTCGACGGCCCTGAGCGTGGCCCCCGGGGACGAGGGGCACGTCACACCCTGACCGTCCCCCCGGAACCGAATCTTCCGGCGATCTGGGCTGCGATGATCGAATTCATTCGCGTGCCGACGGCATCGCAGGGAGAACAGGAACACGGGGGACAGGCATGATCAGCGATCCGGAGTTCGGCGGGGAATGGCAGACCGAGGCCCTGGAACCCACCGGGCCCGCGCGCGCGTCGGGCGGTCCGGGCCCGGGCCCGAGGCCGTGGCTGTGGGCGCTGGGCGGCATCGTGGTCGCGTCGGCGGTGTGGGGCGGCGGGCTGTACGCCTTCGGGGACCGGTCGGCCGAGCCGGAGATCGCCTACCGGGCACCCAAGAACCTGTGCCAGGACTTCAGGGCCGGGGCGCTGAGCGGGATCACCGGGGACATGCACGCGAAGAAGCCTGTGAACCTGGAGAGCGACCACCGGGCCGTGTACACGGCCCGGTGCGGCCTGGCGAACGCGGGGAAGGACGGGGTGGCCCCGGACTTCGACGTGATCGCCCAGGTCGCCCTGCACAAGAAGACCGATCCCTCGGCCGAGTTCGACGCGACGGACCTGCGCACCATCGCCTACGCGGGCGGCGTGCGCACGGCGGCGGTGCCGGACCTCGGGGAGCGTGCCGTGATGAACGTGATGTCCGGCGACACCTGGCTGATCCTCAAAGTGCTCGACGGCGGCGCGGTGTTCACCCTCGAGGCGGGCGCGAACACCTTCGCGGAGACGAACGGCCGACCGGCCACCGACGCCGACGCGGTCCAGGCGGCGATGATCGAGGACATGCGCGAGCTGCTGTCGGCACTGAAGAAGTAGGGGCGGGGATGATCACCGAGCCGGAGCTGGACGGGGAGTGGGAGCCGGCCGGGCCGCCCGAGGTCGTGCAGGACACCGAGGTGCGCGGGGCGCGGGCACCGCGCCGGCCGTGGCAGTTGATCGCGGCGGCGGTGGTGGCCACCTCCGCGCTGTGGGCGGGCGGACTGTACGCCTTCGGGGACCGGATGGGTGAGCCGGAGATCCGCTACCGGGTCACGGACGACATCTGCGGCCAGTTCAAGGCCCCGGCCCTGGACGGAGTGCTGGGAGGCCTTTCGTCCGTCACACCGGAGAAGGGCAGCCGGCATCCGGCGCTGGACTGGGCGAGGTGCTCCCGAGGCAGCGACAGGCCGGCCCCCACCAGGAACGCCCATGCGATGGCCACGGTCGAGCTGCACAAGAAGACCGATCCGGCGGTCGAGTTCGCGCTCGACACCCCGATCAGCCGGCGATACGGCGACGAGGCCGGGTGGGAGTCGGTGCCCGGCCTCGGGCAGGAGGCCGTAGTCACCGCTGCCGGGCCCGGTGACGATCTCCAGCTGCGGGTCCGGGACGGCGGCGCGGTGTTCACGGTCACCGTGATGGTCTTCGAGGAGACGAGCGGGTCCGGCACCGGGGCGGAGGTCCCGCCCGCCCCCGACCGGGACGCCCTGGTGGCCGCGGCCGTCGAGGACGCGCGGGCGCTGATGACCGCTCTGCGCAAGGGCTGACGACGCAGGGCCCCGCGACCGTGTCCGGTCGCGGGGCCCTGCGTCTTCGTACGGGGTGCCGTTACTCGCCGGCGAGGGCGGCCTCGGCGTCGAGGGTGACGCCGACGGCCTGGATCACCGAGGCGATCTTGAAGGCCTCCTGGATCGTCTCGCGGTCGACGCCGGCCTTGCGCAGGACCTGCTCGTGCGAGTCCAGGCACTGGCCGCAGCCGTTGATCGCGGAGACCGCGAGCGACCACAGCTCGAAGTCGATCTTCTCCACGCCCGGGTTGCCGATGACGTTCATCCGCAGGCCCGCGCGCAGCGTGCCGTACTCCGGGTCGGAGAGCAGGTGCCGCGTGCGGTAGAAGACGTTGTTCATCGCCATGACCGCGGCCGCGGACTTGGCGGCGGTGTACGCCTCCGGCGAGAGGTTCGCCTTCGCCTCGGGCTCCAGCTCACGCAGGACGATGGCCGAGCGGGCGGCGATCGCGCAGGACAGGACGGTGCCCCACAGCTGCTGCTGCGGGAGGTCGCTGTTGCCGATGACCGAACCGAGGTTCAGCTTCAGGTCCTTGGCGAAGTCCGGTATGGCCGACTTCAGGGAGTCGAGGGACATACGTCACTCACCGGCCAGCAGCGCGCCGGCGTCGATGGTGGCCTCACCCTTGTTCCAGTTGCACGGGCACAGCTCGTCGGTCTGCAGGGCGTCGAGGACCCGCAGGACCTCCTTGGGGTTACGGCCCACGGAACCGGCGGTCACCATCGAGAACTGGATCTCGTTGTTCGGGTCCACGATGAAGACGGCGCGCATCGGGAGGCCGTCCTCGCCCAGGATGCCCAGCTCGGCCGACAGCTCGCGCTTGATGTCGGACATCATCGGGAAGGGCAGGTCACGCAGGTCGGCGTGGTCCTTGCGCCAGGCGTGGTGCACGTACTCGGAGTCGAGCGAGAAGCCGAGGACCTGCGCGTCGCGGTCGGCGAACTCGTCGTTCAGCTTGCCGAAGGCGGCGATCTCGGTCGGGCACACGAAGGTGAAGTCCAGCGGCCACGCGAAGACGACCTTCCACTTGCCCTCGTAGGTCTTGTGGTCGATCTGCGTGAACTCGCTGCCGGCCTCGAGCGAGACACAAGCGGTCAGGTCGAAGGCGGGGAACTTGTCACCAACAGTGAGCACGCGCTCTCCTTAAGGAGTGGAAAATAACCCTTTTGGGGGTTTTCCGATGGGGTTGGACGTATCTCACATGCTGACACACCTGCATTGATTACAGAAATAGCTACTCTTGTGCCGGGTGATCGGAGGTACCTATCAGTGGCTGTCAGTAGTAGGGGAACGAAGCAACCGACGCTCGCGCAGCTGCGCGCCTTCGCGGCCGTCGCCGAGCACCTGCACTTCCGGGACGCCGCCGCGGCCATCGGCATGAGCCAGCCCGCGCTCTCCGGAGCCGTCTCCGCCCTGGAGGAGGCCCTCGGGGTGCAGCTGCTGGAGCGCACCACCCGCAAGGTGCTGCTCTCCCCGGCGGGCGAGCGGATCGCGGCCCGCGTACAGGTGGTCCTCGACGCCATGGGCGGGCTGCTGGAGGAGGCCGAGGCGGTACGGGCGCCCTTCACCGGGGTCCTGCGGCTCGGGGTGATCCCCACGGTGGCGCCGTACCTGCTGCCGACCGTGCTCGGGCTCTTCCACCGGCGCTACCCGCGGATGGACCTCCAGGTGCACGAGGAGCAGACCGCCTCGCTGCTGGAGGGCCTCGGCGGCGGGCGCCTGGACCTGCTCCTGCTGGCGGTGCCGCTCGGGGTCCCGGGGGTGACCGAACTGCCCCTCTTCGACGAGGACTTCGTCCTGCTCGCGCCCCGGGAGCACGCACTGGCCGGGCGCCGGGACATCCCGCTGGAGGAACTGCGCGGACTGCAGCTGCTGCTGCTCGACGAGGGGCACTGCCTGCGGGACCAGGCCCTCGACATCTGCCGGGAGGCGGGCCGGACGACCGGTGCGGACGTCACGACGACCGCGGCCGGGCTGTCCACCCTCGTACAACTGGTCGCAGGGGGACTGGGGGTGACGCTGTTGCCGCGCACCGCGCTGCGGCTGGAGACGGCCCGCAACGAGTACCTGTCCACCGGGTACTTCACCGAGCCCGCCCCCTCCCGCCGGATCGCCCTGGCCATGCGCACCGGGACCGCCCGGCAGGAGGAGTTCGGGGCGATCGCCGCCGCGCTGCGCGAAGCCGTGCGCCCGCTCCCGGTCTGGCCCACCGACTAGGGGGCCGTCCCGGGAACGGGCGGACGGGGTTCAGGGTTCAGGAGGGCGCCGGGATCACTCCGTACGCAGGCCGTCCGGGCGCATCAGCCGCAGCAGCGGCGGCAGGCTGAGCAGGGTCACCACGACCACCACGCCCGCGCCGGCCGCGGTCATCCCGAGCACCGACGCCCAGTCGATCCGGACGGGCTGGGCGGCCATGCTCATCAGGACGGCGCCCAGCCCCGTGCCGACCCCGGCCGCGAGCACCAGGCCGAGCACGATCGGCACGGCCGTCTGCCACAGCACCGACAGGCTCAGCGTGGAGCGCTTGGTGCCGAAGGCGACCAGGGAGGACAGCAGCCGCCGGCGCTCGCGCAACTGCTCCAGCTGGGAGACGAGCAGGCTGCCGCCGATCAGGACCAGGACGGCGGTGGCGCCGAAGAACAGCCCCGTGCGGATCGAGGAGAAGCCGGCGGCCTGCGTGGAGTGCCGCAGCGTCATCGCCGTGACGAGCGGGTCCGCCTTGAACACGGCGTTGCGCGCCCGGTCCAGGGCGTCCGGACCCGATTCGTCGACCTGGACGAAGATCCGGGCGTCCGGGAAGGCACCGATCTCCTTCGGCGCGGCCGACGGCGTCACCAGCAGGCCGGTGCGCAGGTGCCCGGCGGGATCCTCCCGGCTGGGGACCGTACGGGCGCCGGCCGGGAGGAGCCACTTCGCCGGAGCGGGCCGGTCGGCCGTTCCGGCCTCGGACGCGTACATCCTGACGTTGCCGACGAACAGCTCGTCACCGGGCTTCGCCGTGCCCCCGTAGGGGCTCCACGCACCCTGCGGGTCCTGCGGGGCCGGTGCGGTGGAGCCGGTCAGCACGAAGGCGTCGCCGTCCTTGCAGGAGTCGAGCGCCGCGACCTCACCGAGCGCGTCGCAGGTGCCGATGGTCACCTCGACCGTCTGCTCCGTCGCGGGCAGTTGGTGGGCGGCCTGCGCGGTGGTCAGCGGAACGGCGCGGGTGACGCCCGGTACGGCGGCGATCCGCTGCGCGAGCTCGTCCATGCGCATCTGCGTCTCGCGGGTCACCATGACCGCGACGGTGGCCCTGCCGGGATCCTGGCCGGTCGACTTGGTGTAATCGCCCTCGACGCCCGCGAAGAGCATCTGGAGGGCGATGGCGCCCGCGACGGCCACCGCGATGCCGTTGACGAGGCGGGCGGCGGCGCCGCTGTTGACCTGGAGCCGGCGCACGGCCAGCTGCCAGGAGACCGGGCCGCCGGACACCTTCGCGACGAACCGTTCCAGCAGCCAGGGCAGCAGCACGGTGATCCCGACCAGCAGCAGCACCACACCTGCGCCGACCTGCCACTGGTTGAACCTGCCGTGGTCGTTGCCGCGACCGCCCATGGGCACCAGCAGGCCGAGCCCGATCAGCGGGAGCAGCAGCCGCCACCAGACGCGGCGCCGGGAGGGCCTGGCCGTACGGACGACGCCCAGCGGCTCGATGACCACGCTGCGCAGCGCGAACAGGGTCACGGCCACCGCCGCCGCGGGCACCGCGAGGGCGACCAGGGTGGCGAGCCAGGGCGCCGGGTCGAGGTCGGCGGGGAAGACGCTGCGCTGCCGGAGGCTGACGCTGCCGACCAGGGAGCGGCCGACGGCGAAGAAGCCGCTGCCCAGCACCAGTCCGACCAGGGAGCCGGCCAGCGCCTCGCCGGCCGCGATCCGGCGCACCATCCGGCTGTCGGCGCCGACCAGTCGCAGTGTGGCGAGCCGCCGGTCGCGCCGGTCCCCGCCGAAGCGGACGGCGGTGGCGATGAACACGGCGACGGGCATCAGCAGGGCGACGAAGGTCAGGACGACCATCAGCATGAGCACGGGGTCCAGGCCCTCGCGGTCCGCCTCGTAGCCGAAGGTGGTGACGCGTTCGACGCGGTAGTCCTCGGGGCCGCTCTTCTCCAGGGTGTCGCTGCCCAGGTAGAAGAACAGCTCGCCGGGGCCGACCAGGCCGGGGTCGCCGATGAGCTCGCTGACCCGCGCGTCCAGCCGCTCGCGCAGCAGGGCGCCGTCGGAGGACTTCAGCAGTGCGTCGAGCGCCGGGGAGATGGCCATCTCGCCCGGCCCCGGAATCCGCTTCAGGCCGGGCGGCAGCGGGGCGTGCGGACCCTCGGCCCGGAGCACGTGCCCCTCGATGTCCGTGTGCCGGTACGTCTGGCCGGTACGGGCGATCAGCAGGGTGTCGGGGCCGGGGGCGTCGGCGGTCTCGGAGCTCATCGTCGACCGCGCGTCGCCGCGCTCGTAGCGCGCGGCGAGGGCGCCGGGGATGGCGGTGCTGATCAGCAGCAGTGCGACGCCGAGACCGACGCCGACGCCGGTGAGCAGGGTGCGGATCCACCCCTCGCGGCCGCCGCCGAAGGCGAAGCGGGCGCCCATGCCGAGGTCGCGGGTCCAGACCTGGAGCCGGCTCATACGATGCGCTCCATGTCGCGGGACCTGCCGTCGCGTACGACGATCTCGCGGTCGGAGTAGGCGGCCACGCGCGTCTCGTGCGTCACGAGGACGACGGCGGCGTTCGCGGACCGGGCGGCCTCGGTGAGCAGCTGCATGACGAGTTCGCCGTTGAGGGAGTCGAGGGCTCCGGTGGGTTCGTCGGCGAAGACCACCCGGGGGCCGGTGACGAGGGCGCGGGCGACGGCCACGCGCTGCCCCTGGCCGCCGGATATCTCGCCGGGCCTCTTGGCGCCGAGGTCCTCCACCTGGAGCTGCTCCATGCGGTGCAGGGCGATGCGTTCGGCCTCCTTGCGCTTGACGCCGGTCAGGCGCAGCGGGAGGGCGACGTTCTCCACGCAGGTCAGCTCCGGTACGAGCTGGCCGAACTGGAAGACGAAGCCGAACTCGGTGCGGCGCAGCGCGCTGCGCTCGGCGTCGCTCATGGAGGTGAGCTCGCGGCCGGCGTAGGTGATGGAGCCGGAGTCGGGCGGGACGATGCCCGCGAGGCAGTGCAGCAGGGTCGACTTGCCCGAACCCGAAGGGCCCATGACGGCGACGACCTCGCCGGCGTGGATGGAGAACTCGGCGCCGTCGAGGGCGTCGGTGCTCCCGTACGCCTTGCGCAGGTCCGTGGCCGCGAGCAGCGAGCCGGCCGGGGGCGTCATCGGCCCACCTCCCGCGCGAGCTGGTCGAGACGGGCCGCGGTGAGCTCCAGCCACCGCAGGTCCGCCTCCAGGTGGAAGAGGGCGTGGTCGCACACGAGCTGGTCGGCGATGTCCCCCTTGCGCTTGCGCTGGGTGAGGATGCGCATGAGGCGCAGGTGCTCGGCGCGTTGGGTGTCCAGCAGCTCGTCGGCGCGGCGGCCGGTGAGCAGGGCGAGGACGACCTTCGTGTAGAGGGTCGAGTGGAGGTAGGGCTCGGGCTTCTCGGGCTCGGCGAGCCAGGTCTCGACGTCGGTGATGCCGGCGTCGGTGATGGCGTACCGCTTGCGGTCGGGGCCGCCGCCGCTCTCGATCCCGTCGACCTCGACGAGGCCGTTCTTCAGGAGGCGGGACATGGTCGAGTAGACCTGCCCGTACGCGAGGGGGCGGTCGTGGCCGAACTTCTCGTCGAAGGTGCGCTTGAGGTCGTAGCCGTGGCGCGGGCCGGCCTCGAGGAGGCCCAGGAGGGTGTGACCGATGGACATGACCGCGACTCTACACCGTGTGTATACGCGGAGTGTATAGAGGGCGGGGGTGAGCCCGACGGGGGTGTTCGGGGCGGGGCGCGGAACGCCGCACGCCCGGTGGGGCCGGATGGCCGGCCCCACCGGGCGTGCGGGTCACTCGGTGGGCTTGGGAGGGCGTCCCCGGCGCGGGATGGGGCCGGGGGCCGAGGGGAGGCGTCCGGCCTCGGCGAGGGCCCGGCGGAGCAGGAACTCGATCTGCGCGTTGGCGCTGCGCAGTTCCTCGCCCGCCCAGCGGGCCAGCGCGTCGTACACCTGCGGGTCGAGCCGCAGCAGCACCTGCTTGCGCGCCTGCCGGCCCGCCGGCTTCTCCTCGCCGCCGGGGGTCACTGGTAGAGGGTTCCCGTGTTGACCACCGGCTGGGCGGCGCGGTCGCCGCACAGGACGACCATCAGGTTCGAGACCATGGCCGCCTTGCGCTCCGGGTCCAGGTCCACGATGTCCTGCTCCGCCAGTCGGGTCAGTGCCAGTTCGACCATGCCCACCGCGCCCTCCACGATCTGCTTGCGGGCCGCCACGACCGCGCCCGCCTGCTGGCGCTGGAGCATCGCGGAGGCGATCTCCGGAGCGTACGCGAGGTGCGTGAACCGGGACTCGATGATGTGGACACCGGCCGCGTCGACGCGGTCGCGCAGCTCCGCCGCCAGCTTCTCGGTGATCTCCTCGGCGTTCCCGCGCAGCGACAGGCCGCCTTCCTCGTGGGCGTCGTAGGGGTACTCGATGGCGATGTGCCGGACCGCCGCCTCGGCCTGGGTCTCGACGAACTCCGTGAAGTCCTCGACCTCGAAGGTGGCGCGGGCCGTGTCCTCGACCCGCCACACCACGACCGCCGCCAGCTCGATCGGGTTGCCGTAGGCGTCGTTGACCTTCAGGACGGCGGTCTCGTGATTGCGCACGCGGGTGGAGATCCGCTCGCGGGAGGTCAGCGGGTTGACCCAGCGCAGCCCGTCGGTGCGGATGGTGCCCCGGTAGCGGCCGAACAGCTGGACGACCCGGGCCTCGCCCGGCGCCACCGTGTTCAGCCCGCACATCGCGAACGTGGAGACGAGGCTCAGGAGTACGCCGAGGGTTATCAGGGCCGCCTTGGCCGCGGTGGCCGTGGCCAGCGAGCCGGCCACGACGAGGCCCGCGCTCGCCAGCAGACCCAGCAGGCCGAGCAGCAGCGCCAGTCCGCCGCCGACGCTGTGCGCGGTGAACTCCCGTACTCCGTCAGGGGTGGCGTTTTTGTTTGTCATCATTTGCCCCGTTTCTCAGCTCACGGCCGGTCGGGCCGTCTAGCAAAGTGATATCACTTTTTTGCGCTTCGGCAACCCTTCGGCTTAGGTGAGCGTCGGTTCCCATGACGGGGGTGCTGATTCTCACGTCCGAAATGACCATAATTAGTCATGGTTGGCCAACTTTTGTCACAGCCTGCGGTGTTAGCTTTCTGAGCTGACGTCGGGGGGGTAATCGAGCGGAGCGGGAGCGATGGGCCGAGCAGAAGTGCGTAAGGCGCAGCAGCAGCGCGGTGCGCGGCGTGCGCCGAGCGGACGCGCGCAGGGCACCGAGGGAAGCGGAAGTACCGGCAAACGCACGGGTATACGCCGCTTCTTCACCTGGAAGAAGATCCTGGGCACGTTCTTCGGGCTGGCCCTGCTCGGCATGGGCGCACTCGTCGCGCTGTACTTCTACGTCGACGAGCCGGACCCGAACAAGCAGGCGCTCCAGCAGAGCAACGTCTACAAGTACTCAGACGGCACGATCATGGCCCAGAAGGGCAAGGTCAACCGCGAGATCCTGCCGATCGACAAGATCCCGATGGACGTGCAGGAGGCGTTCATCGCGATCGAGAACAGGTCCTTCCGCAGCGACCAGGGCGTGGACTTCAAGGGTCTGGCCCGCGGTCTGTGGAACACGGCCACCGGGCGGGGCAAGGCCGGTGGCTCCACGATCACCCAGCAGTACGTCAAGAACTACTACCTGACCCAGGATCAGACGGTGAGCCGCAAGCTCAAGGAGCTGGTGATCTCCCTCAAGGTCGATCAGAGCAAGGAGAAGCCCGAGATCCTCGCGGGCTACCTGAACACCAGCTACTTCGGACGCGGCGCGTACGGCATCCAGGCGGCAGCCCAGGCCTACTACGGCGTCGACGCCAGCCAGTTGACGCTGGAGCAGGGCGCCTACCTCGCCACCCTCGTCCAGGCGCCCAGCCAGTACGACTGGTCGACCGCCAGCGAAGAGACCAAGAAGCGGATCATGATCCGCTACAACGCCACCTTCGTGAACATGGTCGAGAACGGCAAGCTCGACGAGGCCAAGCGCAAGACGCTGAAGCTCGTCGAGCCGCAGCCGCCGCAGCCGCCGACCGGCATGGACGGCCAGAAGGGCTACCTCGTCCAGGCGGCCGAGGCCGAGCTCAACGCCCAGGGCGTCGAGCGGAAGCTGATCGACGCCGGCGGCTGGACCTTCACGCTGAACATCGACGCCAAGAAGCAGGAAGCGCTGGAGAAGGCCGTCCAGGACGAGCTGGAGTCCAAGCTCGACCGCAAGGACACCAAGGGCAAGCCCCAGGACCAGAGCGTCCAGGCCGGCGCCACCTCCGTGGACCCGAAGACCGGCGCGATCGTCGCGATGTACGGCGGTACGAGCCTGAAGGACCACTGGTCGAGCAACGCCCTGCGCAAGGACTACCAGCCGGGCTCGACCTTCAAGCCGATCGTGCTCGCCTCCGCGCTGGAGAACGGCGCGAAGACCCAGGACGAGAAGCCGATCACGCCGAACGCGCTCTACGACGGCACCAGCAAGCGCCCCGTCGTCGGCAGCGACATCCCCTTCGCCCCGCAGAACCAGGAGGACCGCAACTTCGGCAACCCGATGATGACGGTCCAGGAGGCGACCAACTACTCGGTCAACTCCGTCTACGCGCAGATGATCGTGGACGTCGAGCCGCGCAACGTGAAGAAGACGGCCCTGGCCCTCGGCATGAAGGACCGCGAGGGCTGGCCCGAGGACAAGCCGGCCATGTCGCTCGGCACCATGAGCGCCAACACCGTGGAAATGGCGGGCGTCTACGCCACCTTCGACAACCACGGCAAGAAGGTCACGCCGACCATCATCAAGAAGGCCGAGCACAAGGACCGCGAGGTCGAGCCGGCCCAGCCCATCGGCTCCCAGGCCATCAGCCGCAAGACCGCCGACACCGTCACCAAGGTGCTCACGGGCGTCGTCAACGACGACGGCGGCTCCGGCAACAAGGTCCGCAGCAGCGCCTACGAGGCCGCGGGCAAGACCGGTACCACCGAGAACAACGTCTCCGGCTGGTTCTCCGGGTTCACCCCCGAGCTGGTCACCGTCGTCGCGATCTTCGGCGAGGAGCCCGTCACCGCCAAGCAGGTCACCCTGACCGGTACGGCCGGCCTCGGCCGACTGGGCGGTTCCAGCTTCCCGGCCTCGATCTGGAAGGCGTACACGCTCGCCGTCCTCAAGGGCAACGCGGGCAAGTTCCAGCTGAGCGAGGCGGAGATGGGCGCCGTGCAGACGCCGTCCCGCAGCGCCTCGCCGACGCCGTCGACGTCGCCGTCCTCCAGCGCCCCGGCGGCCACCACCAGCCCGACGCAGTCCCCGACGACGTCCCCGACGCCCACGGCGACCAAGACGACCACGACGTCGCCGACCCCGACGACGCCGACCCCGACGCCCACGGCGACCAAGAGCGGCGGTCCCAAGCCGCCGGACCCGCCGCTGCTGCCCGAGAACTAGGCACTCCCGGCACACGAAAGGACCGCCGCCCCGCAGCCTGCCAAGGCTTGCGGGGCGGCGGTCCTTTCGCGTGCCGCGCGATCAGCGACGCTCGGGCGTCCCCGGCAGCGTCAGCTCGAACCAGACGACCTTTCCGCTGCTGAGCCGTGTCGCACCCCAGCGCCGGGCCATCCGGTTGACCAGGAACAGGCCGCGGCCGCCCTCGTCGGTGTCCCGCGCCCGCCGCTGGCGCGGCAGCTGCGGCGAGTCGTCACCGACCTCGCAGCGCAGGACGTCCGTACGCAGCAGACGCAGGGTCACGGGCCGCTCCGCGTACCGGACGGCATTGGTGACCACCTCGCTGACCAGCAGCTCCAGCGAGTCGCTCAGCTCCTCCAGACCCCACCGGGTCAGGGCGCGGCGGGCGAACCGGCGGGCCCGGCCCGGGGCGGTCTCCTCCGGGTCCAGGAACCAGTACGCGACGTCGCTGGGCGCGATCCCGTCGAACCGGGCCGCGAGCAGCGCGATGTCGTCGTCCCGGTCACCGGGGCCGAGCATGTCCAGGACGTCGTCGCAGAGCGCCTCCAGCGGCGGCGGGTGGTCCAGGCCCGTCAGCTGGGCGGTGGTGGCCAGGCGCTCGCGCAGCTGCTCGATGCCGGTCCACACGTCCCGCAGGCGCGATTCCACCAGGCCGTCGGTGTACAGCAGCAGGGTGCCCCCGGCGGGCGCGTCCAGCTCCACGGCCTCGAAGTCGACGCCGCCGACGCCGATGGGGGCGCCGGGAGGCACGCGGAGCACCTCCGCGCGGCCGCCCAGGTGCAGCAGGACCGGCGGCGGATGACCCGCGTTGGCGATGGTGATCCGGTGCGCGACGGGATCGTAGACGGCGTACAGGCAGGTGGCCATGCGGTCGGAGCCGAGGCGCTGGGCCTGCTCGTCCAGGTGGTGCAGGACCTCGGCGGGCGGCAGGTCCAGCTGCGCGAGGGTCTGCGCGGTGGTGCGCAGCTGGCCCATGATCGCGGCGGAGGTCATGGAGTGGCCCATGACGTCGCCCACGACGAGCGCGACGCGGCTGCCCGGCAGCGGTATGGCGTCGTACCAGTCGCCGCCGACCCGTGCCGTCTCGGCGGCGGGCAGGTAGCGGGAGGCGAGCCGCACCCCCGTGGGCTGCGGGAGGCCGTCGGGCAGCATCGTGCGCTGCAGCTCGTCGGCGATGTACGCCTCACGGCCGTACAGGACGGCCTTGTCGATGCCCAGCGCCGTGTGGGTGGCCAGCTGGGCGGCGACCAGGAGGTCGTTCTGCTCGAAGGCGGGACGCTCGGGGCTGCGCAGGAAGACGGCGGCGCCGATCACCCGGCGGCGGCCGCGCAGGGGCGCGAGGACGGCCCGGTTGCCGCGCGGCAGCGGGTGGTCCACGCCGAGCAGCTCGGGCAGCGCGGCCCGGGCGGCGGCGGAGGACCCGAAGACGGGCCGTACGCCGCGCAGCACCTCGGCGAGCGCGCCGCCGGGCCGGATCTCGCACAGCTCGGCCGCGGGCAGGTCACCCTGCGGGCCGACCAGCGGCAACTGGCTGAAGTCGAGCTCGCCGGTGGCCCCCGCGGCCCCGGCGAGGTCCATCCCCGCGCCGATGGTGCTGCTGATGTCCGTCAGGTCGTCGATCGGCCGGAGCCGGTCGGTGCGCCGGAGCCTTAAAACGACCGGGCCGACGGGCCGCTCGTCCCCGACCGGGAGCGGGTCGCGCAGGTAGACGAGGATGGCGTCCGAGAAGGTCGGCACGGTGGCCCGGCACAGGCCGAGCACGATCTCGTCGAGGTCGATGCCGCGGGCGATGCGCCTCGTCGCGGCGCCGACGAAGCGCAGCCGGTCCCCCTCGCGGCGCGCCGCGGTCGCCTCTCCGGCGGGCACGGCGCCACCACCCCCGTGGCGTCCGGCTCCGCCGTCACCGCCCGCGATCGGGCCGGCCACGGGGTCTTCGCCGTCATCGCCGATGTCGTCGCTCCCGCCGCGCGGGCGCGGGGCCTCGGCGGGACCACCGTGCCCGGCCGCGCCGGCCGACGCGTCGAGGGCGTCGGCGCCGGGCTGGGGACGCGCGCTCCGGCCGGGCTCGGCCGCGGCCGGCACCTCGCCGGAGGCGGCGGTGTTGCGGCGGGGCCGGGGGAGCCCGGCGCCGCCGCCCGCGCCCGCCGCGGAGCGGGCCGCGCGCGCGTCGGAGGCCGCGGCGGCGCTGCCGCCCGGCTCCGCGCCCGGCGCATGCGTGCGTACGGCCTCGGTGGCGGCGATGGGCGCCTTGCCGTGGCCGGCCTCGTCCGTACCTCCGCCGGAGGCGACGGGCTGCGGGCCCTCCTGGGAGGTGGGGTACTCCGTCACGCGTGGATTTCCGTCCGTTTGCGCTCGATGTGCGCTGCACTCAACTCGGTCAGTCGCGGTATACCCGCTCAGCGGCCCGGGCACCATCACCCCGAGGTTCCTGCCCCAAACTTCTCTCCCAACCTCCGGCCGGGAGGTGCCCTGACGGACCCCCGCCCCTCGTCGCCTCTCGTCGTGCGTCCGACCTCCGGTCAGATCCCGTGTGCGGAGCGGCACTTGCCCGGTGGTGCGGCGACCGCACCGTCCCGCGCGCGTGACCTCGTGGAGGACGATCCTACGTTTGAACCCTGGGGGCGCATCAAGGGTCTCATGAGGTCATATGCGCCGGGGTGGTGTCCCAGTCATCCGGAAGGGCCGGAATCCTCCAGGCCGGATCCGGCCGCCAGTCCTCCCAGCCGCCGGAGAAGGGGGCTCCCCATTCCTCGATCACACCGACGGCGGCCCGGCCCGACTCCCGCACCCGGTCCGCCTGCTCACGGTCCATCAGGCCGCAGCGCTGCGCCTGCTCGAACTCGTCCTCGTCCAGCCACTTCCAACTGCGGTCCGGGTAGACGGCGATGTCCAGGAAGTGGTCCACGGAATCCACCCCGCCGGCCCAGCGCGAGCGCGGCTCCTCCAGGTTCACGTACCAGTTCTTGAACTGCCAGCCGGGGCCCCAGAACAGCCACACCGACCAGGAGTCCCCGGGCCGGGCCAGTTTCAGGACACCGCCGCCGAACCAGCGCGACCGTACGGTCGTCCGCTGCGCCGTGTAGCGGGTGGCGAGCGGTTCCGCGTGGACGGAGGTGCCGTCGGCGAGGACCGGCTTGACGCACTCGGTGCCGGGGGCCATCCACACCGCCAGCAGCTCGTCGGTGTCCTGGACCACGGTCACCGGGCGGCAGATGTGGACCGGGCCCTTCGGCCCCGGGGCGTGATCGCGGTAGCGCCAGAGGATCTGCTCCCCGGGCGCCCAGCGCGGACCCCGCGCGGGGCTCCGCGGCGCGCTCCGCGCCGCGGAGGGCCCGGGCTTGGAAGTACCTGTCATGCGCAGATCTTAGGGCGGGGGTCCCCGCGCCCGCTGCGGCGCAGGTCACCGGGGGGTTCGGCGGGGACAATCGACCGGATCCGGACCCCGCCCGCGGGCGCGGCCGCAGGGGTCAGGGATGCGTCATCCGCAGCACGTCGAGGGCCTCGTCGAGCTGCTCCAGGGTGAGGGCGCCGCGCTCCACGTAACCGGACTCCAGGACCACCTCCCTGATCGTCCTGCGCTCGGCGAGGGACCTCTTGGCGACCTTGGCGGCCTCCTCGTAGCCGATGTAGCGGTTGAGCGGGGTGACCACGGAGGGCGAGGACTCGGCGTATTCCCTGGCCCGGGCCTCGTTGGCGGTGATCCCGTCGATCGTGCGGTCGGCCAGCAGGCGGCTCGCACTGCCGAGCAGCCGGATCGATTCGAGGAGGTTCCTGGCCATCACCGGGAGCATCACGTTCAGCTCGAAATTGCCGGCCGCGCCCGCCACGGCGACGGTCGCGTCGTTCCCCATGACCTGTGCGGCGACCATCAGGACGGCCTCCGGGACCACCGGATTGACCTTCCCGGGCATGATCGAGGAGCCCGGCTGGAGATCCGGGAGATTGATTTCGGCCAAACCGGTGCGCGGTCCGGAAGCCATCCAGCGGAGGTCGTTGGAGATCTTGGTGAGCGAGACGGCGATGGTGCGGAGCATCCCGGAGGTTTCCACGAGGGCGTCCCTGGCCCCCTGCGCCTCGAAGTGGTCGCGGGCCTCGGTCAGCGGCAGCCCGGTCGTGTCGGCGACCTCGGCGATCACCGCGGCGGAGAAGCCGGGCGGGGTGTTGATGCCGGTGCCCACCGCGGTGCCGCCCAGCGGCAGCTCGGCCAGCCGGGGCAGGGCCGCCCGCAGCCGCTCGGCGCCGTAGCGGACCTGGGCGGCGTACCCGCCGAACTCCTGGCCGAGGGTGACCGGGGTGGCGTCCATCAGGTGGGTCCGCCCGGCCTTGACGACCTGCGCGAACTCGGCGGCCTTGCGCTCCAGCGCGGCCGCCAGGTGCTCCAGGGCGGGGATCAGCTCGCCGGTGACGGCGGCGGTGGCGGCGATGTGGATGGACGACGGGAACACGTCGTTCGAGCTCTGCGAGGCGTTGACGTGGTCGTTGGGGTGGACCTCGCGGCCCAGGCGCTCGGTGGCCAGGGTGGCGATCACCTCGTTGGTGTTCATGTTGGACGAGGTTCCGGAGCCGGTCTGGAAGACGTCCACGGGGAAGTGGTCGTCCCAGCGGCCGTCCGCGACCTCGGCGGCGGCGGAGCGGATCGCGTCGGCGACGTCCTGGTCCACCACGCCGAGCTTCGCGTTCACCACGGCCGCGGCGGCCTTGATCCGGGCGAGCGCCTCGATGTGGGCGCGCTCCAACCGCTGCCCGGAGACGGGGAAGTTCTCCACCGCGCGCTGGGTCTGGGCCCGCCATTTGGCGTGCCGGGGCACCCGTACGTCGCCCATGGAATCGTGCTCGGTCCGGAACGCGTCGTCCTGCTGGTCATCCGTCATTTCTGTGACCTCCTCGAGAAGTTGAGCAATTGTCTTGTTCGAAGTGTTCCCAACTCCCCTACCGGCCAGTAAATACCGGGGGTAACACCCAGATCCGGGGAGGCGTTCCATGGCACGTGCCCGTACCAGACCCATGCTCAGATCTACCTTCGCGGCCGCCGCGGCGATCGCGGCCGCCCTGGGGGGTGTCACCGCCGTCACCCCCTTGGCCCAGGCGGCACCCGCCCCCGGGGCGGTCGTCGTGCCGCTGTCGCCCGAGCTGGAGGCCGTCCGCGCAGCGGAGGCGACCAAGATCTACGGAGATCCTGCCCCACGTCCGATGGGCGAGCGCAAAACCGGCTTGATCTCGCTGGGCGACAGCGAGATTTCGGGCGAAGGCGTCGGCGACTACGACCCCGCGACCAACACGCCGAACAACCAGTGCCACCGCTCGCCCGACGCGGCGATCCACCGCACCGGCATACCGGCCGACCTGACCTTCAACGTCGCCTGCTCCGGCGGCTACACCGGCAACATCAGGATCGGCGGCACCAAGCAGTACGCCGACGAGCTGGTGCAGAGCGACAACCTGGCCGTCAAGGCGCGCAACACGAGGATCAAGATGGTCCTGCTGGTCGCCGGAGCCAACGACGACCTGCAGTTCGGCCCGGTCATGACCGACTGCGTGACCCGCTGGGTGCTCATTCAGGGCACCTGCGAGCCCAAGTACGGGCCCGGCTGGCAGGCGCGCGTCGACGGCCTGAAACCCAAGGTCGAAGCCACGGTCGCGGACCTCAGGACCGTCATGCGCGACGCCGGCTACGCCGACTCCGACTACAAGCTCGTCGTGATGGGCTACCCCAGCCCCATCGGGCCCGACTTCTACGACAACCCGAACTTCCCCGGCAAGCTGCCCGGCGGCTGCGCCGGCTACGACTCCGACGCGGCCTGGGGCCGCAACCACGCGGTGCCCGCCTTCGAGAAGGGCATGCGTGCGGCGGCCCTCGCCTCCGGCGCGCTCTACCTGGACAACTCGCGGCTCTTCCACGGCCACGAGGTCTGCATGGAGGACACCTGGGCCCGCGGCCTCTACCTGGACCTCGGGGACCACTTCCCGTGGGACGAGAACACCGCCCGCCAGTCCTTCCACCCCAACTACCGCGGCCACGGCGCCTTCGCGTCGTGCCTGACCCAGTTCTACGGCTCGGGCCTGCGCGAGGCCTCCTGCGCCGACCCCGCGAGCACCGGGACGCCCGTCCTGCAGGCCGGAGCCTGGGACGACGGGTTCAAGGCCCTCAAGAACGAGGCGACCGGCAACTGCCTCGACTCCTTCGGCGGCGCCAGCGCGAACGGGACCGAGGTCGTCGGCTGGGACTGCCACGGCGGCCGCAACCAGGGCTGGTGGTACGACGGCGTCCGCAGGTCCGTCCACGTCGAACTGACCCAGGACCGCTGCCTCGACGTCCCCGGCGCCAACCACGGCTCCGGCACCGGCCTGATCATCTGGAACTGCCACGGCGGCGCGAACCAGCAGTTCGTCCGCGACGGCGCCACCCTCCGCCCCGCCGCCGCCCCGGGCATGTGCCTGACGGTGGCCGCCGCCCACGAGCCGCTGCGCCTGCAGACCTGCAACGGGTCCGCCGGCCAGCGCTTCGTGTGACCGCCCCGCACCCGCAGACCCCCCACGCCCGGCCGGCGCACCCCGGCCGGGTGTTTCCATGCCGGGCCGCCGCACCGACCGGTCGCCGGTCAGCGGCCCCCGAGCTGCTCCCGTACCTGCCGGGGCCGGTTGGTGATGATCGTGTCCACGCCGAGCCGTACGCACAGCTCCACGTCCTCGGGCTCGTCGACCGTCCACACCCGCACCCGCAGCCCCTTGGCCTTCAGCCGCCCCACCAGCCCCGGATCCGCGCGCACCAGGTCGATGCCCGGCCCAGCGTGCCCCGCGAACGGCGGCCGGAGCGGCCGCAGACGCCGCTCGATCAGGTAGACGGCCGGCAGACCGGGCGCGAGCCGGTTCAGCCTGATCAGCGCGTTGCGCGAGAAGCTCATCACCTCGACCAGGCCCGCCCGGCCGTCCGCCAGCCCGTGGTCCTTCAGGACCCGTACGAGCTCGGCCTCCAGACGGCCGCCGGCCCGGGTGGGGTGCTTGGTCTCCACGGCCAGCCCGACGGGCCGGCCGGCGGCCAGCGCCTCCTTCAGCAGGTCCTCGAAGAGCAGCACCCGCGCCCCGCGGTGCTCCGCGCCCTTCCAGCCGCCGAAGTCCAGGGCGGACAGCTCCTCGTACGTCATCTCCGACACCACCCCGCGCCCGTCGGAGGTGCGCTCCACGGTCCGGTCGTGCACACAGACCAGCTTGTGGTCGGCGGTGAGCCGCACGTCGCACTCGAGGGCGTCGGCGCCGTCCGCGATGGCCTGCCGGTAGGCGGCGAGGGTGTGCTCGGGGTGCTCGTGGGAGGCCCCGCGGTGGGCGACCACCCGGACGGCGCGGGCGGTACGGAACTGCGTGTGCGTCATGCCCCGACGTTATCGGCATGCGCGCAACGCCCCGGTACCGCATCCTGCCCGGATGGCGGAACAGCGGATGTACGGGTGGACGCACTGCGGCCCCTGCGAGGACTGCGTCGAGGAGGACTGGCAGCTCGTCCAGGACGGAGAGCTGCGCTGGGAGGGGTACCAGCACTGCCCGCGGAACGAGGTCTACGCCTGCGACGGGGGCCGCGGCGTCCCGCCGCCGTGGGTCCGGGAACGCATCCTCGCCCGGGAGGGATCGGTCCACCTGCCGGTCGGCGGGCCCGACGGGGTGCCGATCGCCCTGCTGCGCCGGGTGTACGGGCTGACCATCGCCGAGGTCGTGGCCGCGCGGACGGAGGGGTACCGGGCCACCCCCGTTGAGGCCCGGTACCTGTCAGTGGCGGCCGCGACGGCCGCGGCGGCTACGGCTACGGCTTCGGCCGCGGGGCCAGGGGTGCCGGGGCGACCTTGAAGCCGCCCTTGGTGACCTCGGTGAAGGGGGCCGGGGCCATGCACGTGCCCACGCGGGGCTCGGACACCGAGCCGTCGGCCTTCACGTCGACGTTGGCGATGCCCCACGAGAAGCCCACCCGGTCGGGCCCGCCGCGCTCCCCGTCCTGGACGCTGATCCCGATCCGCTTGCCCTCCCAGCCGACGTTCGAGGACGTGACCACGGCGGTGACCGTGGCCGTCCTGCCGCCGGTGACCATGCAGTCCACCTCTGCCTCGGCGACGGCGGTGAAGTTCTCGCCGGGCATGGCGTGGTAGACGGTCACCTTGCCGCGCGCGTCGACCGGCATGCCCTGCTCCCCGCCCGGGGCCGGGAAGGGCCTGCTCCACGGGGCGGCGTCGGCGTCGACGGTGAAGCGGATGTCGTGCTCCTTCGGGACGTAGGGGTAGGCCACCGTCCCGCCGCCGTGCACCGAGGCGACCCTCGATGCGGCCGCCGCCTCGGGCGCCGGCGCCGCGGGGGCCGGGGCGGCGGCGATCAGCGTCGCCGCCAGGGCGGCGGCGGTCCCGGCCAGGACGAGGGCGCGCTTGCGGTTCTTCATCGTGAACTCCCTTTGAAAGTGCAGCCGTTCGGCTACGGGAACAGCCTCGCCGGGAGCCCTTCGGCCTGCCATCTGCCGATGGGCGGATATGCCTGAGGGCCTCTCCCCCGAACGGGGGAGAGGCCCTCAGGCATATCGGGCCGTCGTGCTACAGACCCGGGCCGCGCACCGGGATGTGGGTGAACGTCGGCTCCGGGGCCGGGTTCTGGAAGAAGTCGTTGCCCTTGTCGTCGACCACGATGAAGGCCGGGAAGTCCTCGACCTCGATCTTCCAGACCGCCTCCATGCCGAGCTCCTCGTACTCCAGGACCTCGACCTTCTTGATGCAGTCCTGGGCCAGGCGCGCCGCCGGGCCGCCGATCGAGCCCAGGTAGAAGCCGCCGTGCCGGCCGCACGCGTCCGTCACCTGCTGGGAGCGGTTGCCCTTGGCCAGCATGACCTTGGAGCCGCCCGCCGCCTGGAACTGCTCGACGTAGGAGTCCATGCGGCCGGCCGTGGTCGGGCCGAAGGAGCCCGACGCGTAGCCCTCGGGGGTCTTCGCGGGACCGGCGTAGTAGACCGGGTGGTCCTTGAGGTACTGGGGCATCTCCGCGCCCGAGTCCAGCAGTTCCTTGATCTTGGCGTGCGCGATGTCGCGCGCCACGACCAGCGGGCCGGTCAGCGACAGACGGGTCTTGACCGGGTGCTGCGTGAGGGTCGCGAGGATGTCGTCCATCGGCTGGTTCAGGTCGATGGAGACGACGTCCGAGGCCTCGTTCAGGTGCTCGTCGGTGGTCTCCGGCAGGAAGCGGGCCGGGTCGCGCTCCAGCTGCTCCAGGAAGACGCCCTCGGCGGTGATCTTCGCGGTGGCCTGGCGGTCCGCCGAGCAGGACACGGCGATGGCCACCGGCAGGGAGGCGCCGTGCCGGGGGAGGCGCACGACGCGGACGTCGTGGCAGAAGTACTTGCCGCCGAACTGCGCGCCGATGCCGATCTTCTGGGTCAGCTCGAAGACCTGCTGCTCCAGGGCCTCGTCGCGGAAGCCGTGGCCCAGCGGGGAGCCCTCGCGCGGCAGCTCGTCCAGGTAGTGCGCCGAGGCGTACTTGGCGGTCTTCAGCGCGTGCTCGGCGGAGGTGCCGCCGACCACGATCGCCAGGTGGTAGGGCGGGCAGGCCGCCGTACCGAGCGAGCGGATCTTCTCCTCCAGGAACTTCATCATGGAGGCCTCGTTGAGGACCGCCTTGGTCTCCTGGTAGAGGAAGGACTTGTTGGCCGAGCCGCCGCCCTTGGCCATGAAGAGGAACTTGTACGCGCCGCCGTCGGTCGCGTACAGCTCGATCTGCGCGGGCAGGTTCGAGCCGGTGTTCTTCTCCTCCCACATGGTGAGGGGGGCCATCTGCGAGTAGCGCAGGTTCAGGCGGGTGTACGCGTCGTAGATGCCGCGGGAGAGGGCCGCCTCGTCGCCGCCCTCGGTGAGGACGTTCTGGCCGCGCTTGCCCATCACGATCGCCGTGCCCGTGTCCTGGCACATCGGCAGGACGCCGGCCGCCGCGATGTTCGCGTTCTTCAGGAGGTCGAGCGCGACGAACTTGTCGTTCGAGGAGGCCTCGGGGTCGTCGATGATGCGGCGCAGCTGCGCGAGGTGCGCCGGGCGCAGGAAGTGCTGGATGTCGTGGATGGCCTCTTCGGCGAGCTTGCGCAGCGCCTCCGGCTCGACCTTGAGGAACGTACGGCCGTCCGCCTCGAAGGTGGACACGCCCTCGGCGGTCACCAGCCGGTACGGGGTGGTGTCCTCGCCCAGGGGCAGCAGGTCGGTGTACGCAAACTCTGGCATGACGGCAGTCATTCCTCACTCGGCAGACGGCGCTGGCGACCAATTGGCAGCGCGGTTAACCAGCGTAGGACCTCCCCGCGGGGGCGTGTCTGTGAGGTAAGGCTCACTCGGCAGTATCGCGATCTATCGTGTCTGGCTATGCTGGGCGTCGTGGACCTGGAAAAGCACCCCGCCGCCCCCGCACCCGCACCCGTCCCCGAGAGCGCCGCTCCCGCGACCGCCGCCCCCGCCGGGCTGCGCGCCTCCGACGCGGACCGGGACCGGATCGCGCAGATCCTCGGCGACGCCCTCGCCGAAGGCCGGCTGACGGCCGAGGAGCACTCCGACCGGCTGGACACGCTCTACGCGGTCAAGACCGTCGGCGAGCTGGAAGTGCTCGTACGGGATCTGCCCGCGCCCGGCGGCGTCCGTGCCCCGTACGCGTACGCGGCCCCCGCGACCTCCCCGGGCGGCCCGGCCGAGACCATAGTGGCCGTGTGCAGCAGCTCCGCGCGCAAGGGCCGCTGGCGTCCCGGCGCGCACACCCGCGCGATCTCGGTCATGGGCGACATCAACATCGACCTCACCGAGGCGGTCTTCGAACAGCAGGTCACCGAGATCAACGTGACCTGTGTCCTCGGCAACGTCGAGGTCCTGGTCCCGGAGAACGTCACCCTGCGCGGCTACGGCAGCGGGGTCCTCGGCAACTTCGAGGTGCGCGGCGAGGGCCGTGGCGAGAGCGACCCGCACGCGCCGGTGGTGATCGTGCGCGGCTTCGCCCTGCTGGGCAACATCGAGGCCCGGCCCAAGCTGGGCGCCCGCCTGGTGGACCTGGCCCGCAAGCTGCGCAAGCGCCTGGACGGCTGAGCCCCCGGGCCGGACGGGGCCGCGGATCCGGCGAAATCCGGCCGCCCGCCCGCACCGACACCCCCTAGGGTCCGGACCATGACGACAACCGAGTGGGAACTGCTCGACCGGGCGTACGCGACCCTGCGCGAGGCCGTCGCCGGGGTGCCCGCCGACGGCTGGGACCTTCCGACCCCCTGCGCGCAGTGGAACGTCACCCAGGTCCTCCAGCACGCCGCGGGCGACCAGCTGGCCTACGCCGCCCGCCTGACCGGCGGGTCCGGGCCCGCCGAGGATCCCTTCGCGCCTTCCGGCACCCTGGCCGGCACGCCGGCGGGCCTGCTGGAGCCGGCGCTCGCCGCCGCGGCCGAGGCCTTCGCCGGGGTCGCCCCCGGCGACGCCGAGGTCGCCGTGCCGCTGCCGCCCTTCTCCGTACCGGCCGCGACGGCCGTCGGCGCCGCCGCACTCGACGCCGCCGTGCACGCCTGGGACATCGCCGTCGCCACGGGCCGGCCGCCGGGTCTGACCGATGAGCTGGCCGCCGCCCTGCGCCCGGCCGCCGACGTCCTCACCGATCCCCTGCGCGGCTTCGCCTACGGCCCGGCCCTCACCCTCGCGCCCGGCGCGGACGACGGCGCGGCGGCGCGCCTGCTGGCCTTCCTCGGCCGGGATCCCGGATGGGCCGCACCCGTGGCGTGACGGCCCGCCCGGCGGGGTCTCGTTTCGGACGATCCCCCGGCGGCCCGTGGCGCGCGGTGCATAGGGGCGCGTACAGCGGGTAGGGACAGGTGCGTCGTCTCTCGCTCACGTATACGTCGTCAGGAGTAGACCGTGCCGCATCCGCCGCATCAGTCCTTGCAGGTAGCCGCCGTCCAGAGTCTTCCGGGGCGTGCTGCCGCCGTGCCGAAGCCGCGGGTGCCGGCGAGGACGGAGGACGGCCCATGGCATGCGGAGGCGGTCTGCCGCCGCGACGAGGCGGGGCTCTTCTTCGCGCCGTCCAAGGAGCCGACCGCGGCCCGGCTCTCCCGCGAGGAGGCAGCCAAGCGCGTCTGTGCCCGCTGCCCGGTGATGGTCGCGTGCCGGGAGCACGCGCTGCTCCAGCCCGAGCCCTACGGGGTGTGGGGCGGGCTCACCGCGGCCGAGCGCCGGGTGGTGCTGGCGCGGATGCGGCGCAGGGCCGCCGAGCTGCGCCAGGCCCCGGGGGCCGGACCGATCGCCGCGGCGGGCTGAGCCGGCCGCGGGCCGCGGAGGCCGGACCCGGGCGCCGGACGCCGGACGTGGACGTGCGAGAGGGGCGGTACCGCCGCACGCGGTGACCGCCCCTCTCGCTTCCTCACGCCGTGACTAGTGGGCGCGGTCGAAGTCGATCGCGCTGTACGCGCGCAGCTTCGACAGGCGGTGCGTGGAGTCGATCCGCCGGATCGTGCCCGACTTCGAGCGCATGACCAGCGAGGACGTGGTCGCGGTCTCCGAGCGGTAGTGGACGCCGCGCAGCAGCTCGCCGTCGGTGATGCCGGTGGCGACGAAGAAGACGTTCTCGCCGGACACCAGGTCGTTCGTGGTCAGGACGCGGTCGAGGTCGTGACCGGCGTCGAGCGCGCGCTGGCGCTCGGCCTCGTCCTTCGGCCAGAGCTTGCCCTGGATGGTGCCGCCGAGGCACTTTATGGCGCACGCCGAGATGATGCCCTCGGGGGTGCCGCCGATGCCGAGGAGCAGGTCGACGCCGGTGCCCTCGCGCACCGCCATGACCGAGCCCGCGACGTCGCCGTCGGAGATGAACTTGATCCGGGCGCCGGTCTCGCGGATCTCCTTGACGATGCCCTCGTGGCGCGGGCGGTCCAGGATGACCACGGTGACGTCCTCGACGGCCATGTTCTTGGCCTTGGCGACCCGGCGGATGTTCACCGAGACGGGCGCGTTGATGTCGACGAAGTCGGCGGCCTCGGGGCCGGTGACGAGCTTCTCCATGTAGAACACCGCGGACGGGTCGAACATGGTGCCGCGGTCGGCGGCCGCCAGGACGGCGATGGCGTTCGGCATGCCCTTGGCGTTCAGGGTGGTGCCGTCGATCGGGTCCACGGCGATGTCGACCTCGGCGCCCGTGCCGTCGCCGACCCGCTCGCCGTTGAAGAGCATGGGGGCCTCGTCCTTCTCCCCCTCGCCGATGACGACGACGCCGTTCATCGAGACGGTGGAGATCAGGGTGCGCATCGCGTTGACCGCGGCACCGTCCGCGCCGATCTTGTCACCGCGTCCGACCCACCGGCCCGCGGCCATGGCGGCGGCCTCGGTCACCCGGACGAGTTCCAGTGCGAGGTTGCGGTCGGGGGCCTCCGGAGAGACTTCGAGCTGGGGCGGCAGGTTGTGCTCGGTCATCGGAGCGCACCTTTCTGTACGGCGACGGCCGGGAAGTGAGGGTGCTGGAACTCTATCGGTACGTCGACATATTGAGCAGGGCGGGTCACGTATGAGCGGCATATCGGTCAGTCGATTGTCCTGAGCGGACGTCTTGCGGTCCTCCGGGGCTTCCCGCGCCGCGCCGCACCTCGCGGCGCTCACCAGGACTCTCCGGAACTCTCCGGAACTCTCCGGACTCTCCAGGGTCCGCCGGGGCGCGCCGCACCGCGACCCCGGCGGTGATCGCCGCCCCGGGATGCGGGACGATGGGTTCCGTGGCAGGTATGAAAGGCAAGCAGACGGTCTGGGACATGGTCCGGTCGCTGGGGGTGATCGGCGTCGTCGTCGCCGGGATCTATCTCTTCGTCCCCCATGACGACAAGGCCGATCCGACGCGCACGGTCGACTACCGGGTGGAAACCCTGACGGCCCGGCGCGCGGCCCCGTATCCGGTGGCGGCCCCCGTGGGGCTCCAGGAGCAGTGGCGGGCGACCTCGGTGACGTACGAGCGCAAGAACGCCGACGCCTGGCACCTGGGCTTCCTCGACCCGGAGCAGCAGTACGCGGCGGTGGAGCAGTCCACGGACACCTCGGCGAAGTACCTCGCCAAGGTCACCCAGCACGCGAAGGCCACCGGGCAGACGCAGCAGATCGGCGACCTGACCTGGGAGCGCTGGGACGGCGAGAAGTACGACGCCCTCGTGCGGCAGGACCAGGGCCACGTCACGGTGGTGACGGGCACGGCCTCCTTCGAGCAGCTCGGCGCGCTCGCGGCGGCGCTGGAGTTCAAGCAGGGCAAGTAGGCCACGCGGCGCGGGCAGCGCGGGCGGCGCGGGCCCGGGCGTGCGGGCCCGGGCCCGCAGGCGCGGCCGGGCCTCGTGCGCCTGCGCCGCCCGCGCGCAGCGCTGACGCGAGAAGGGCCGTGCGCCCCGGGATCCCGGGGCGCACGGCCCTTCTGCGTGTGCTGCGGCGGCGCCGGTCAGACGGTCGTGATGACCTCGTCGAAGCCCAGGCGCGGGGAGCGGTCGAACCAGGCGCCCTCGGCGGCCGGCTTGCCGATGTTGATGACCATGATCGGGGTGTGGTCGGCATCCAGGAACTCCTTCTGGATGCCGGCGAAGTCGGCGCCGGTCATCGGGCCCGCGGCCAGGCCGGCGGCGCGGATGCCGATGATGAAGTAGGCGGCCTGCAGCGCGGAGTTCAGCAGCGCGGACTGCTCGCGGACCGGACGCTCGGAGAAGAACGCGTCCTTGGCCTGCGGGAAGTGCGGCAGCAGCTGCGGGAGCTCCTCGTGGAACTCGTTGTCCGCGGAGAGGATCGCGACCAGCGGGGCGGTGGCGGTCTTGGCGTCGTTGCCCTTGGCCATGTGCTTCACGAGGCGCTCACGGGCCTCGGGGGAGCGGACCAGGGTGATGCGCAGCGGGGTCTGGTTGAAGGCGGTGGGACCGAACTTCACCAGGTCGTATATCGCCTGGACCTGCTCCTCGGTGACCGGCTCGTCGGTGAACGAGTTGGCCGTGCGGGCCTCGCGGAACAGCAGGTCCTGCGCGGCGGAGTCAAGAACGAGAGACATCGGAAAGCCTTCTTCCATACGGAGGTGAAGCGATGTCCCAGACTCTACGGCGGAGGTAGATGAATTTTCAACTAAATCGGCCTCCGGGTGACCGGGATCACTCGCCGGTCGCCCCTCGCCGGTCGCCCCTCCCCGGTCGAACCCGCCGGTCACTCCTCCTCGGCCGGCTCGCGCGCCGCCAGCGCCGAGTCCAGCCGGGCCCGCGCCCCCTCCAGCCAGTGCCGGCACACCTTCGCCAGCTCCTCGCCGCGCTCCCAGAGCGCGAGCGAGTCCTCCAGCGAGGTCCCGCCGGCCTCCAGCTTGCGGACGACCTCGATGAGCTCGTCGCGGGCCTGCTCGTACCCCAGCGCCGTTCCGGCCTCTGTCATTCCCGTATCCATCCTCTGCGTGTCGTGCGACCACGTGATTGCGGCCGTGTGTCGCTATTCCGAAGCGGCTGCCGCGTCCGCCGGGGCGTCCGGGACCTCCCGAGCCTCCGGGGCGTGCTGCGCGGAGACCTCCACGGAGAACGTGCCCTCCGCCACCCGCGCGCGCAGCACGTCGTGGGGAGCCACCTCCAGCGGCGAG
Source organism: Streptomyces sp. NC-S4 (assembly GCF_054353315.1). NCBI lineage: Bacteria > Bacillati > Actinomycetota > Actinomycetes > Kitasatosporales > Streptomycetaceae > Streptomyces > Streptomyces sp. NC-S4. Next base: position 5,478,230 of record NZ_CM135937.1, read on the forward strand.
CGCACCACATGGCCGTCGGCCCGCTGCAGCACGGCGTACCCCCGCTCCAGGGTCGCGGCCGGGGACAGCGCCACCACCCGGGCGAGGGTGTGCGCGAGCTCCGAGTCGGCCCGGTCCAGCAGGTGCCCCAGCGTGCGCCGGGCCCGGGCCAGCAGGGCGTCCAGCTCGTCCTCGCGGATCTCCACCATCCGCTGGGGATGGACGAAGACCGGCCGGGCCAGGGCGTGCGCGAGGCCCCGTTCCTCCCGGTCGAGCAGCCCGCCGACCGCGCGCAGCCCCCGGGCCTGCAGCTGGCGTACGCGCTCCAGCTCCTCACCGACGTCCGGCACCACCTTCTTCGCCGCGTCCGTGGGCGTGGAGGCCCGGACGTCCGCGACCAGGTCCAGCAGCGGGGAGTCCGGCTCGTGGCCGATCGCCGACACCACCGGGGTACGGGCCGCCGCGACCGTCCGGACCACCTCCTCGTCGGAGAAGGGCAGCAGGTCCTCCACGCTGCCGCCGCCGCGCGCCACGATGATCACGTCGACCTCGTCCAGGGCGTCGAGCTCCTTGACCGCCTGGACCACCTGGGGCACCGAGTGCACCCCCTGGACGGCGACGTTGCGCACCTCGAAGCGGACCGCCGGCCAGCGGCGCCGGGCGTTCTCCAGGACGTCGCGCTCGGCCGCCGAGGCCCGCCCGACCACCAGCCCGATCAGCTGCGGCAGAAAGGGCAGCGGCTTCTTGCGCTCCAGCGCGAAGAGCCCCTCCGAGGCCAGGGACCGCTTGAGGCGCTCCAGCCGGGCGAGCAGCTCCCCGATGCCGACCGGCCGTATCTCCGTGGCCCGCAAGGACAGCTGCCCGCGCGGGGCGTACCACTCGGGCTTGGCCAGCAGGACGACCCTGGCACCCTCGGAGACCACGTCCGCGACCTCGTCGAAGACCTGGCGGAAGCAGGTCACGCTGACGGAGATGTCGTGCGAGGGGTCGCGCAGCGTCAGGAAGACCACCCCCGCTCCCGGCCGCCGCGAGAGCTGCGTGATCTGCCCCTCCACCCACACCTGGCCGAGCCGCTCGATCCAGCCCCCGATGAGCCGGGACACCTGGCCCACCGGCAGCGGCGCCTCGGCCGACGTATTCAGACCCATGCACGCAGGCTATCCGGCGCCGCCGACAGTGCGTCAGGCTCCGGTGCCGGTGTCGTGGGGCACCTCCCGGCGGCCGCGCTGCACGAGCAGCACGACCAGGCCCGCCGCCAGCCACACCGCCCCCACCAGTTGCGCCGTCCGGGAGGCCTCGAAGATCACGGCGACGGTCACGGCCGCGCCCAGCACCGGCATCACCAGGTGCGCGAACCAGTTCGGCGGGCCCCCGCGCCGCTTGACCACGAACCAGCCCACCACCGAGGCGTGCAGCAGGGTGAAGGCCACCAGCGCCCCGACGTCCACCACCGACACCAGCTGGTCGAGCCCGTCGTCGCGCCGGGCCGCCCACACGGCCGCGACCAGCGTGATGGCGGCCGCCGTCAGCAGTGCGGGCCGCGGGGTGCCGTCCGAGGTCCGGGCGAGCAGGCGGGGCAATCGCCGCTCCCGGGCCATCGCGAACACCAGCCGGCCGGCCGCCGCCTGCCCGGCCAGCGCCGCGAAGGCCGCCCCGATCGCCTTGCTGACCGCCACCAGGTCGTGCAGCCAGGAGCCGACCGCGGACTCCACCGCGTCGTAGAAGGCCGGTCCCTGCAGCGCAGGCCCGGCCGCCAGCTCCGCCGCGGACACGGGCATGAGCAGCGCCGCCAGATAGCTCTGGGCGACGAACAGCACCCCGGCCAGCGCCAGGCAGCACAGCACCGCCCGCGCCACCCGCTCCGAGCCGCCCGTCACCTCCTCGGCGAAGGAGGCGATGGCGTCGAAGCCGAGGTAGGACAGGACCGCGACCGACACCGCGCCCAGTACCGCGGCCGTGCTGAAGCCGAGCGAGCCGTCGCCGGTCAGCGGGGACAGCCAGCCGCGCCGCGCCCCGCCCTGGACCAGCACGGTCACCGCGGCCACCAGGAACACGAGCAGGACCACGATCTCCATGGCCAGCACGGCGAAACCCACGCGCGCGGCCGCCCGTACGCCCCACAGGTTCAGCAGGGTGGTGATCACGACGGCCAGGGCCGTCCACACCCACCGGGAGACCTCGGGGACCAGCGCGTTCATCGCGATCCCCGAGAAGAGGTACGCGACCGCCGGGATCAGCAGGTAGTCGAGCATCGCCATCCACCCGGCGATCAGCCCCGGCCCCTCGCCGAGACCCTTGCGGGCGTACGTGAAGACCGAACCGGCCTGCGGGGCGACCCGCACCATCTGCGCGTAGGAGAAGGCCGTGAAGGCCATCGCCACGGTCGCGCAGAGGTAGACGAGGGCGACCGCGCCGCCGGACTTGGCGTCGAGCGTGCCGAAGACCCCGACCGGGGCCATGGGGGCGATGAACAACAGGCCGTAGACGACCAGATCCCGGAAGCCGAGGCTCCGCCGCAGCGCCGTGGGCGCCGCCGCGCCGGGATCCGTAACGGAAGCCATCCGTCCTCCGGGGTGGGGGCAGGTGCTCGCGGTGGGGGCTTTCGGGCAAGTGTGTGCCGTACGGGGGACGCCCGGCCTCCTGGAGACCCCCGTACGATGGAGCACATGACTGCTCCCGCCCCCGCTCCTGCTTCCCGCCGTGTCCTGCTCGCCGCGCCCCGCGGCTACTGCGCGGGCGTGGACCGAGCCGTGATCGCCGTCGAGAAAGCCCTCGAGCAGTACGGTGCGCCGGTGTACGTCCGCCACGAGATCGTGCACAACAAGTACGTCGTCCAGACGCTGGAGCGGAAGGGTGCCATCTTCGTCGAGCGGACGGAGGAGGTGCCCGAGGGCAACATCGTGATGTTCTCCGCGCACGGTGTGGCCCCCGTCGTCCACGAGGAGGCGGCGCGCGGCAAGCTCGCGACGATCGACGCGACCTGCCCGCTGGTCACCAAGGTGCACAAGGAAGCCATCCGGTACGCGAACGAGGACTTCGACATCCTCCTCATCGGCCACGAGGGCCACGAGGAGGTCATCGGCACCTCCGGCGAGGCCCCGGACCACATCACGATCGTCGACGGCCCGCACGACGTGGATAAGGTCACCGTCCGTGACGAGTCCAAGGTCGTCTGGCTCTCCCAGACCACCCTCTCGGTCGACGAGACCATGGAGACGGTCGACGCGCTGAAGACCAAGTTCCCGCTGCTGGTCTCGCCGCCGAGCGACGACATCTGCTACGCCACCTCGAACCGGCAGGCCGCGGTCAAGGTGATGGGCGCCGACTCCGACCTGGTCATCGTGGTCGGCTCGAAGAACTCCTCGAACTCGATCCGGCTCGTCGAGGTCGCCAAGGACGCCGGCGCCAAGGCCGCGTACCTGGTCGACTTCGCCAGCGAGATCGACGAGGCCTGGCTGGAGGGCGTCACCACGGTCGGCCTCACCTCGGGCGCCTCGGTGCCGGAGGTCCTGGTCGAAGAGGTCCTGGAGTGGCTGGCGGCGCGCGGATACGCGGACGTGGAGATCGTCAAGACGGCGGAGGAGCACATCACCTTCTCCCTGCCCAAGGAGCTCCGCCGCGACCTGCGTGCCGAGGCTGCCGAACTGGTCGCCGACAAGTAACTCGTTTCGTACGGTATGTCCATGCAGATCTTCGGCGTGGACATCGGCGGAACCGGGATCAAGGGCGCTCCCGTGGACCTGGAGCGCGGCGACCTGGCTCAGGAGCGCCACAAAGTACTGACACCGCATCCGGCCACCCCCGAGGGGGTGGCCGGATGCGTCGGCGAGGTGGTGCGCCACTTCGAGTGGGACGGGCCGCTCGGCGTCACCTTCCCGGGCGTGGTCACGGGCGGCGTCATCCGTACGGCGGCCAACATGGACAAATCCTGGATCGGCGTCGACGCGGCGTCGCTGATCGCGCGCGAGGTGGGCGGAAAGCCGGTCACGGTGCTCAACGACGCGGACGCGGCGGGCGTCGCCGAGATGACGTACGGGGCCGGGCGCGGGCGGGGCGGCACCGTCCTCCTGCTCACCCTGGGGACGGGCATCGGCAGCGCCCTGTTCACGGACGGGCGGCTGGTCGCGAACTCGGAGCTCGGCCACCTGGAGCTGAAGGGCCACGACGCGGAGACGCGGGCGTCGGTGAAGGCGAAGGAGGACCACGACCTCACGTGGGAGCGCTGGGCGCACCGCGTGCAGAAGTACCTCCAGCACGTGGAGATGCTGTTCTCCCCCGACCTCTTCATCATCGGTGGCGGAGTCAGCCGCAAGCCGGAGAAGTTCCTGCCGCTGATCGAGGGCGTGCGGGCCGAGATCGTCCCGGCGAAGCTGCAGAACAACGCCGGCATCGTGGGAGCGGCGATGGCGGCGAAGGCGGCGAAGGCGGCGGGCGAGTAGCGGCCGGACTCAGTGGGTGAGGCGGCGGGGCATCCGCCGCCTGCCGATCAGCACGGCCTTGCGCACGACGGCGATCAGCGCGGCGACCAGCGTCCCGGCGTACAGCCAGCCGGCGTGCAGGGACAGTGCGGACACCAGCCCCATCAGCTGCCCGCCGATGCCGCCGGAGCCGCCCGAGATGGGCCACACTCCGGCGGCGAAGGCGATGGGCACGCCGATCGGCGCGGTGATCAGGTCGGCGGGCCGTACCCAGAGCGCGGCGGCGGCCGCGACGGGCAGGAACAGCAGCCCATAGACGAAGAGCGAGGAACCGAACAGCAGCCAGCAGATCCCGCCCACCAGCACCATGGCGGCGCACGCGAACAGCCCGCAGCCGAGCCCGGTCAGCCGGGGCCGGGGCATCCGCCGCGCGAGTGCGGACCGGCGCGGACCGCCGCCGGCCTGGGCAGGCACGGCGGCGGGCCGGGGACCCTGGCGCTGGGCCGGGGGTCGCTGCGGGTGAGGGGCCGATCGCGTCCTGTATTGCTCCACCCCACCAAATTAGGCGGGGAGCGGGCCGGATCGGGCCCCGGACACGCGTACATCCACCCCCACTCATCGGAAAGTAAACTGTCCGGTGGCCCACTCCCGGGCCGCCGCCCCCTCCAGCTACGGGAAGTCGCCAACGTGTCGCTCACGATCGGAATCGTCGGCCTGCCGAATGTCGGCAAGTCGACCCTGTTCAACGCCCTGACCAAGAACGACGTGCTGGCGGCCAACTACCCGTTCGCCACCATCGAGCCGAACGTCGGCGTCGTCGGCGTCCCGGACCCGCGCCTGGCCGTCCTCGCGGGCATCTTCGGCTCGGCGAAGGTCCTCCCGGCGACGGTCGACTTCGTCGACATCGCGGGCATCGTGCGCGGCGCCTCGGAGGGTGAGGGCCTGGGCAACAAGTTCCTGGCGAACATCCGCGAGTCGGACGCCATCTGCCAGGTCATCCGGGCCTTCAAGGACGAGAACGTCGTCCACGTCGACGGCAAGGTCTCACCGAAGGACGACATCGAGACGATCAACACCGAGCTGATCCTCGCCGACCTCCAGTCCATCGAGAAGGCCGAACCGCGCCTGACGAAGGAGTCCCGCCTCCAGAAGGAGAAGGTCGCGGTCCTCGCGGCCGTCGTCGAGGCCAAGAAGATCCTCGAAGCGGGCGACACCCTCTTCTCGAAGGGCATCACCAAGGGCACGGAGCAGGGCGACCTCCTCCACGAGCTCCACCTGCTCACCACGAAGCCCTTCCTCTACGTCTTCAACGTGGACGAGGACGAGCTGACGGACGACGCCTTCAAGGCCGAGCAGAGCGCGCTCGTCGCCCCGGCCGAGGCGATCTTCCTCAACGCCAAGCTGGAGCAGGACCTCTCCGAGCTGGACGAGGAGGAGGCCCTGGAGCTCCTCCAGTCGGTCGGCCAGGAGGAGCCCGGCCTCGCGACCCTCGGCCGCGTCGGCTTCGACACGCTGGGCCTGCAGACCTACCTGACGGCGGGCCCGAAGGAAACCCGCGCCTGGACGATCAAGAAGGGCGCCACGGCCCCCGAGGCGGCCGGCGTGATCCACACCGACTTCCAGCGCGGCTTCATCAAGGCCGAGGTCATCTCCTTCGCGGACCTGGTCGCCTGCGGCTCGGTGGCCGAAGCCCGCGCCAAGGGCAAGGCCCGCATGGAGGGCAAGGAGTACGTCATGCAGGACGGCGACGTGGTGGAATTCCGCTTCAACGTCTAATACGTTCGGCGAAAGGCCGTCTGACCTGCGACGGAGCGGGTTGGGCGGCCTTTGCGGTCCGTATGGAGTCCGCAGCGTGCTGGAGGGGTCCGGCACGCGGGAGAACAGTTACGCCGCTTCGTCGACCTGCGGCTGAGCCTCGGCGGACTGGTCCGCGTACGCCTTGTCGACGGCGGCCCGGGTCCGCTCCTCGGAGTCGGGCCACAGGTGGGTGTAGATGTTCAGCGTCATGGCCGCGTTGGTGTGGCCGAGGCGCTCGGAGACGGTCTTCACAGACTCGCCGTGCTTGATCAGCAGGCTGGCGTAGTGATGCCGGAGAGCGTGGGGTCCGGTGCCCTTCGCTATGCCGGCCTTCGCGCAGGCGGGCCGCCAGGACCCATCCATGAAGTGCGTGTAGACCACGGGTCCGCCTTGCGGCGCCGTGAAGATCCAGCCCTCGGGTCCATCGGCGGGGAAGTCCCGCAGGTGGGCCTTCATCGCGTCCACCGCCATGCGGGGGAGCGGGACCGCGCGGTGCGAGCGAGCGGTCTTGGGCGGGCAGACGTACACGCCGTGCTTGGCGGTCTGCTGGATCTGCTGCTCGACCGAGACGGTCGCGTGCAGTAGGTCCACGTGCCGGAGCTGGAGGCCGAAGAGCTCGCCGGGGCGGAGCCCGGTGGCCGCGCCGAGTAGCACGAGGCCCTTGTAGCGGGCGGGTATCTCCTCGGACAGCGTCCGCACCTGCTCGACGGCCAGGGGCACGATCTTCTTCCGTGGCACCGAGGGAAGCTTCGCCTCGGCGCACGGGTTGTGAGGGATCATCCGGTCACGGACGGCCGCCCGGAACACGGCGTTGACCGTGTTGAAGACCGTCCGTGAGGTGCTGGCGGCCAGCCTGTGCGTGGTGGTCAGGCTGGTGACCCAGCTTTGTACGTCGCCGGGCTTGATTGCGCCGAGTGCCCGCTTCTCCCAGGCCGGGTAGACGTAGCAGCGCAGGTGCTGGGCCACCGCCTTGGCCGTGGAAGGCCGGTGAGGCTGGATGGCCCGCCATTCCTCCGCGTACTCCTTGAAGGGCTTCTTCGCCGATCGCGGGTCGACGTACTGACCGGTGACCAGGCTGGCCGTGACCTCGTCGATCCACCGCTGGGCGTCGATCTTGCGGTCGAAGTGGCGGGCGTGTTCCTTACCGTCGAGATCGCGGTAGCGGGCCCGCCATTTGCCGTTGGGGCGCTTCTGGATGTTGGCCAAGTGGCCTCTCCTTCGTGTCGGTTGTCAGTAGTGGCCGCCGTCCTCGATGTCACTGCTGAGGGTGCGAGCGTCCCGCTCGTCGCCCATGAGGCGGAGGCACTGCTCGTGGATGGCCCGCGAGCTGTCGGGGTGGGCTTTGATGTGGTCGGCGATGGCGACCACGGCGCGATGAAGCCGGTCTCGTGCGTCGCGGGTCTCGTAGAACGCCTCGACGGCTTCTTGGACGAGGCGCCGGCTGTCGATGTCGAGCCCTTCCAGGGGCGGTGACATGAGCTCTTCGAGGGGGAGTTCGAAGACGCGGGTGAAAGCGAGAGCCTCGTCGAGGTTGATGCGCCGGCGGGGGGTGCCGTTCTCGATGCGCCAGACGGCTGTCTGGTTCATCTTGACACCGGCTCTGGTCACCCGCTCCGCCAGCTCGGTCGTGCTCCACCCTCTGACCTCGCGCTCCAGGGCCACACGCGCGGCCACATTCCCCTCGCTGTAGAGCAGCGGCACCTCGCCGCCCTCGGGCCTGTCGCCTGCCATCGAACCTCCATGGTCACCGTCGCTATCCCAATTGAAACATGGGCTTCCCGATTTGGGTAACCGCCGATCCTGGGGTACAACTTTATGCAGATCGAATCACAACCTAGCCGAATGGGAATGCATGCGATACCTGACCACCGCCGAGGTCGCCGAGCGCTACCGCACAGCCGAGAGCACCGTCCGCTACTGGCGCCACATCCAGAAGGGGCCACGCGGCATCAAGGTCGGGAAGCGGGTGCTGTACCCCGAGGCCGAGCTGCTGCGCTACGAGCGCACCCTGATCGACGGCCAGGAGGAATGGGGCCTGGCCTCGTGAGCCACCGACAGGCCCAGACACAGCAACGGCCCCCGGCGCGCCAACGCCGAGGGCCGGAGATTCCCCTGCACGTCGCCCATCCCTGAACGAACGAACCGGTGAGGGGCGGGACCTTGCCCGTCCCGTCCTTCACCTGAGAGGAACGTCGATGGAGGACTCTACGTCCCCCTCCACCTCGAACACATCCCACAAGGTCGTCTGGCCTGCCGCTGCGGTCCCCGGCCAGGGCATCCCGTGGCTCGGCCCAGACCGAGCGGACGTCCGGTCCGCCTCTCCGGGGACCGGAGACCGACCGGACCGTGCTGCTGGTCCGGTCGGTCCGGAACCGGACCGGTCCGCGACCGGAACCCGGACCGGAGTTCCGGTCAACCCGGACCAGGAACCCGGACCGACGGAGAACGCGCAGCTCAACGGCCTATCGGACCGGACCGGAAACCCGGACCGCGGACCCGGTCCGGAAGCCGAGGACCGGGCGGAGGGTTCCGGTCGGTCGGCCGGCGAACCCGGACCGCCGGTCCCGGTGGACCACGGTGCTCCGGGGACGGTCCCCGAACCCGGACCGGGAACTGGGGACCGCGAGAGTGCCAGCCTCAATGCATACCGGGACCAGGCCGGGACCGTCGTGCTGGACGAGCTGCGTGCCGCGATCGGCCGGTACGTCGTACTGCCGAGCGAGGAGGCACTGACGGCGGTCACCTTGTGGGTGGCGGCCTCCCACATCCAGCCCGCCCTCCAGCACGCACCGCGCCTGGCGGTGGTGGGACCGACCAAGGGATGCGGAAAGTCCCGCGTCCTGGACGTGCTCCACGAGACCGTGCACAAGCCGATGATGACGGTGAACACCTCGCCGGCGGTGGTCTTCCGGATCATCGGCGAGGACCCGCCGACGCTGCTGGTGGACGAGGCCGACACCATTTTCGGCCCGAAGGCGGGCGACAAGGAGGACCTGCGTGGCCTGCTGAACGCCGGACACCAGCGCAACCGCCCTGCCTGGCGGATATCCGGCCCGGAGCACAAGCCGACCGCGTTCCCGACCTTTGCCATGGCCGCGCTGGCAGGCATCGGCGACCTGCCGGACACGATCATGGATCGCGCCGTCGTGCTCCGCATGCAGAAGCGCAAGCCCGGCGAGAAGGTCGCTCCCTTCCGCTCCCGGCACTCCGTCCCGGAACTGAACGCGCTGCGCGACCGACTGGCCGCGTGGCTGACCCCACTGCGCGGGGCAGCTCACCGGCTGGTGCCACCGATGCCGGTCGAGGACCGGGCCGCGGACACCTGGGAGCCCCTGGTCATCGTCGCCGACCTGGCCGGCGGCCACTGGCCCGCCCAGGCCCGCGCCGCCTGCCTGGCGATGACCCGCACCGAGCTGGTCCAGGACGAACAGACGACGCTGAAGACCCGGCTGCTCCGGGACATCCGCCGCGCCTTCGAGCAACACGGCGACCAGGAAGCGCTGCGCAGCCACGACCTGCTCGCCTCCCTCCTCCAGGATGCCGAGGCACCGTGGGCCGAGCACGGCACCAAGGGCCTGAACGCCTACCACCTGGCCAACCTGCTGCGCGACTTCGGCATCAGCCCGGCCAACCACCGCTTCGAGAACGGCAGGCAGGCCAAGGCGTACGCCCGTAACCAGTTCCTCGACGCCTGGGCCCGCTACTGCCCCGCCCCCGCCCCACCGGCACCCACAGCCGGCGAGGCCGCGCTCGCACGTCGAGCCCAGGGCAAGCCACCGGCCCCTCCGTCCGGGACGCTGCCCATCGGCCCGCCCGACGGACCTGCCGGCCCCAAGCCCACTCGCTGACCCCAGCTCCGTACCGATCCGTCGCATCCGTCCCCGCGCAGGTCAGCGCGGGGACGGAGTTCCTCGCCGATACGGATCACTCCGTACCTGCGACAGCCTCCGTACCTGTCCTGACCAGCTACGGGACGGATGCAACGGACGTGACGAAGCCCCACCCCACACGACCGGAGCACCACCATGCCCGAAACGAGCACCGACAACTCCCCCACCCGCCGCCGCAAGGGATTCTTCGGCCTGACCCGCCGATCAGCAGCAAGCTGGAGCGAACGAGCCTCTAACGAGGCTTCGTCCGCGCTTGCCCCCGCCCCAGGGGTGGCGGAGGAGAAGGCCGAGCGCCAGGGGGCGCCCGAGCCGGAGGAGGGTGCAGCCGAGACCGGCTGCCCGCCCGCAGCCGACTCCGTCGCCCCTCGCCCTCAGATGCCGACCGATATCCCACCGCCGGTCGAGCAGCTCTCCTGGCGGGATCTCGATGCCCCCGTCCTGCCCGCGCTGATGAACCGCAAGCGGACGGTGGAGAAGCGCGACCAGGAGAAGACCATCCGCTTCACGCGGACCGCTGTGAGCGTGATCAGCGCCGCCGCTCACCAGCGCGGCCAGAAGTTCGCTGGATTCGTCGGGGACGCCGCCTTGGCCGTCGCCCTGGGCAAGGCGGGGCTGGTCGGCAGCCCGGAGGACGACCCGGTCCGCCCGCTGATCGAGGCTGTCGAGGCGCACACGGTCGCGCTGAACCGCATCGGTGGCAATCTCAACCAGATCACCGCAGCCATCCACCGAGGAACCGTGCCCGAACGCGCCGAGGCGGTACTGGACCGCGTCGAGCAAGCCGCCGAGAACAGCTACCGACTGATCGACCAGCTCCTGACGGAAGGCACCGCACATGGTTCCTGACGTCTCCACCGGCTCCGACACCCGCGGACTGATCGCCTACCTCTTCGGCCCCGGCCGCCGAGACGAACACACCAACCCGCACATCGTCGCCGCCTGGGACATGGCCGGCGCCCCCGACCCCGGCCGCGACCCGGCAGCCACCTACTCCCAGCTCTCCAAGCGCCTCGACCACCACGTCGACCTGCGCACCCGCGAGCTGGGCGGCAAGAAACCACCCCAGCACGTCTGGCACTGCCCGGTCCGCACCGCGCCCGGCGACCGCTACCTCACCGACGCCGAGTGGGCCGAGGTCGCCCGCCGCATCGTTCACGCCACAGGCATCGCCCCCGAAGGCGACGAGAAGGCATGCCGGTGGATCGCCGTGCGCCACGCCGACGACCACATCCACATCATGGCCACCACCGTCCGCGCCGACGGGCGCCGCCCGCGCACCCACCACGACGGACAGCGGGCCCAAGCCGAGTGCCGCAAGATCGAAGCCGAGTTCGGCCTGCGCCGCCTGAAGTCCGGCGACCTCACCGCGCCCCGCACCCCCACTGGCGCCGAACGCGCCAAGGCGGAACGCCAGGGCCAGACGGTCACAGCACGGCACTGGCTGCGCGAACAGGCGTACGCGGTCGCCGCCGCCGTACACAACGAAGCCGACTACTTCACCGTGCTGCAGTCCCTCGGCATCAAGGTCAAAACACGCCTCGGCCCCGAGACCGGCGACGTGATCGGCTACAGCCTCGCCGCACCCGGCGACACCAACGCAGCCGGCGAACCCGTCTGGTACGGCGGCTCCAAACTCGCCCCCGACCTCTCCATCAACCGCCTACGCGAACGCCTCCCCGACCAGAAGGTGGCCGACCACCCCCGGTATATGCCGGACCCTGCCGAGCCGTGGCGCCACACCACCACCGCCATCCACGCGGCCCGCACCGTACTCGACGCCGGTGACGATGCCGCCGCCCAGGGCCACCTGGCAGCCTTCGGCGACGCCCTGTACAACATCGCCAGTGCCACGACCGGCCCCCACCGGGCGGAACTGCGGGCGGCGGCGATGGCGTTCAACCGCGCCCGCCGCTCCGCCACCCGCGCCGACCACCAGGCCGCCACCGCCCTGCGCAAGGCCGCCAAGGAACTCGCCTACGCCTCCAGCGAGCCGGGCGGACTCGCCATCGCCCTGCTCTTCGCCACCGTGCACCTGGCCCGCGCCGCCGCCAAGTGGCACGAGCAGCACGGCCACGAACAACAGGCCGCTGCGGCCGAAGAAGCCTTCCGCCACCTCCAGGCGGGCTACCAGCAGGCCGCCACACCCGTCTTGGCGGACCTGGCCCGCCGCGCACCACGAGCCGCAACCGCCAGCCGCTTCGAGCAGGACATTCGTGCGGCCCTCCCCGACCACGCCGACCGGATCTTCGCCGACCCCACTTGGACCGCCCTGACCACAACCCTCGCCCAAGCTGAGACCGCCGGCCACAACCCCCGACGCCTCCTGGCCGAGGTGGGCACCCAGCGGGAACTCGACAGCGCCGAGCACCCCGCCGAGGTCCTCAACTGGCACATCACCGCTCAACCGAACCGGCGGACGCAAGCAGCTAGCAGCCGAAGCACCATCAGCGGAACGCCGTCCATGTCCGCCACGCCACACCCTCCGGCCACGCCAATGGCCACGAGGCCCGAAGAGCGCAGTCGACACCGCTGACCCCGGATTCGCCCAGCCAGATTCCCGACGAAGGGTGCGGCCGGCGAAGGCTGGCACAGACCCTGGTGCGACACGTTCCCCAAGGGAACACTTCCAGTGTTCCCTTGGGGAACGCCCAACCCTGAGGAGACGGCGCTTTCCGTTCAGTTCTGGATGGCGTACCAGATCAGCTGGAGTGCTGAGCGGTTGCCTGAAGGCGCTCTCAAAGAAAGCGGGCGTCGAGACGTGTGTCGATGACATGATCGCGCACGTTGATGAGAAGCCACGCCGAGTACGCGTTCTTTCAGATTGCCAGCCATCAAGGGACCCGTCGCATCGGTTAGCCGTTTCCTCCAGCGCCCAGCCCAAAGAACCGCTCGAAGAACTGTGTCAATGTTTCGATCACACGCTTCTTCTTGTCGCTGTGGCCGCCATCACGACTGAAACGAGAGACGGGGGGAAGGATCTTCGTAATCTCCGTACCAGTCGTACGGATCTGCCCGTCACGGAACGCAGCCGTGATGAACGCCCGGGTCTGCTCGGGCTTGAGTTTTTGCTCCTCGATGATCGCCGCGAGTTCAGCATCTCGCTTCGCCCCCACGTATGCCTGCCACTGTTCATCGACAGCGCCGTGCACAGACAGCGAGTTCACGAAGTCTTCAACAAGGTCACGCTTGCTCCGCAGGCTCGGGCTAGCGTCGACCGCACGCGAGATCTGGGCACGAATCTCCTTGTCCTCACCGTTCCCACGCTCGGCCCGCATCTTCTCAACGAGCATCAAGATGTAGTCGACGTTGATCTCGACCTGCTTGACCAGTTCGATCTCGAAGACGACATCCTCGTTGATGCGTTCCTTCTCCGCGGCGGTCTCCGCACGGAACTCGGCGTACAAGTTGAGGTAGATACTGCGGTAGTCCTGGTGCTGGCGATCTGCCAACAGGTCCTGGCCGACGAAGTCGTCGAACTCGGTCAGGATGTTGTGCAGCCGCAGTACGGCACCGAAAAGGTTGATGAAGGCCTTCTGGGCCTGCTCCCCAATGATAGGGGTGCCAAGCGGGAAGGTCTGTAGCAGCTCGGTGACCTTCTCGGCGTACTCACTGTAATACTCGCTGTAGGACGGCACGATGACGATGCCCTTGGTGTCCTTGTTCCCGAACAGCTCGAGCGCCGCGTTCGTCTCCTCTTCGAGGTCACGGAAGACGACGATATTCCCGTGGCGCTTGACGGAGTTGAGGATTCGATTGGTGCGCGAGTATGCCTGGATCAAACCATGCATCTTCAGGTTCTTGTCGACGAACAGAGTGTTGAGCGTGGTCGCGTCGAAGCCGGTGAGGAACATGTTCACCACGATGACCAAGTCGATCTCGCGGTTCTTCATTCGCTGCGACAGGTCCTTGTAGTAGTTCTGGAACTTGTCGGCGCTGGTGTCGTAGCTGGTGCCGAACATCGCGTTGTAGTCCCGGATCGCATCTTCCAGGAACGTGCGTGCGTCTCCGCTCAGTCCGTCGGTGTCAAACGCCTCGTCGTCAAGGATCCCGTCATCGGTGGCCTCGTTCGCGCCGTAGGAGAAGATGATGCCCACCTTCAGCCGCTGATCCGGGGTGAGCGCCTCTTGCTGAAGCTTGAACTGCAAGTAATAGCGCTGCGCTGCCTCGATTGAGGCGGTGGCGAACAGGGCGTTGAAGCCGCGGACGCGCTTCCTCTCGCGAAGCGCCTCTGCCTGACGCCGCGGCCGGGTCGACTCCGCAACATTGGTGACAACCACGTGCTCATAACTCGTCTGCCGCTTCGTCTTCTGATCGAAGTGCTCCAGGACGTACGTCGTGATCTCGCGGAGCCGGCGTGTATCCAACAGAGCGCGCTCCCGATCGATCGCCGAGACCTGCTTGTCGTCTGGGTTGCCAACCTTGATCGTGTTGATGTAGTCGATTCGGAACGGCAGGACATTCCTGTCCGTGATCGCGTCTATGATCGTGTACGTGTGCAGCTTGTCGCCGAAGGCCTGCTCAGTGGTCTTCAGCAGCGGGTTCCCGCCGTTCGAGGAGTTGGGGGGGAAGATCGGGGTGCCGGTGAAGCCGAACAGGTTGTACCGCTTGAAGGCTCGCGTGATGTCGGTGTGCATGTCGCCGAACTGCGACCGGTGGCACTCGTCGAAGATGATCACGGAGTGGCCCGAGAACACCTCGTGTCCCCGGTTTGCCTTGATGAACGTCGACAGTTTCTGGATTGTCGTGATGATGATGCTTGCGTTCGGATCCTCCAGCTGCTTCTTCAAGATCGCCGTGGACGCGTTCGAGTTGGCGGCGCCTTTCTCGAAGCGGTCGTACTCGCGCATCGTCTGGTAGTCGAGGTCCTTGCGGTCGACGACGAACAACACTTTCGCGACATCAGGTAGCTTCGATGCCAGCTGCGCAGCCTTGAAGGATGTCAACGTCTTGCCCGACCCGGTCGTGTGCCAGACGTACCCGCCCGCCTCGACGGTGCCAAGCGTCCTGCGGTTCGTCGAGCACTCGATCTTCCGCAAGATCCGCTCCGTCGCCACGATCTGGTACGGCCGCATCACTAGCAGGTCACGGTCGGCTGTCAGCACGCAGTACTTCGTCAGCACGTTCAACAGCGAGTGCTTGGCGAAGAACGTCTTGACGAACGCGGTCAGCTCCGCGATCGGCTTGTTCTGCGCGTCCGCCCACCACGACGTGAACTCGAACGAGTTACTGGACTTCTTCCCCTTGCCCGCGCCGCCAGCTTTCTGGCTATCCTTCAAGTGCTTCGAGCGGGTGCTGTTGGAGTAGTACTTCGTCAGCGTGCCGTTGCTGATCACGAACAACTGCACATACTCGAACAACCCAGAGCCTGCCCAGAAGCTATCGCGCTGGTACCGGTTGATCTGGTTGAACGCCTCGCGGATGTCCACCCCACGGCGCTTGAGCTCGATATGCACCATCGGCAGACCATTGACTAGCACCGTCACGTCGTACCGGTTCGCGAAGCTCGCACCGCCCTCGCCCCGGTCAACCTCGTACTGGTTGATGACCTGCAGACGATTGTTGTGGACGTTCTTCTTGTCGATGAGAGTGATGTTCTTCGTCGAACCATCGTCACGGTTCAGAATTTGAACGTGGTCTTCCTGGACCCGCACCGTCTTCTCTGTGATGCCCTCGCTCTGTCCGGCAATCTTGGTGGAGAAGAACGACTCCCACTCAGAATCCGAGAACGACATGTGGTTTAGCGCCTCAAGCTGGATCCGCAGGTTCGCGACAAGCTGCGCCTCCGATGCGATCGGGAGGTACTCATACGCCTGCGCCTCCAGCAGACGGATCATCTCCTGCTCAAGCGCCGCCTCCGATTGGTATGTCGCGGCTCCAGAGGCATCGGGGACGTACTCAGCAACGACGGTGCTTTCAGCCGAGACGGCGATCGGGTCGTACTTGCGCGCCTGCGCTTCCCTCATGCCGCAGCCTCCGTGAACGTCAAGAGCCGATCACGGTAGTGCTCGTACTGCTTGCGGCGAAATGAGATCTCAGCAGGTAGCTCGAAATCGATGTCCTTGACGAGGGCATCAAAATTGTCGAGCGTCTCAACGATCTTTTCCTGCACTGCCAGATTCGGGACCGGGATCTTGATATCGGCGAGCCCAGCCGCTGAGAGCCTCTTCACCTTGGCCCGCGACACATGGCGTTCCTTCTGGCGATGAAACTCCCTTGTCTGCACCGCATAAGCGACATACTTGGGGTTCAACGGAGAGGTAAACACGAATGTGTCGTCGTGCGTCGCCACTGGTTCGTTTCCTAGCCACGCAACAGCTTTACCCACGTCTTCAACCGTCTCGCCAACACCGGCGAATACTACGCTCCCAGGTTTCGCATACCGAAGTTGATCGCGAAGCTCAACACGGACCTGCCTAACGGCCTTGTTAGTGGAGGTTCCGTATTCGGTATAAATCTCACCGTAGTGGATGCTTGGAATTCCAGAATCCACCACATCGTTCTTGGTGAAGCGACGTCCACGGACAAAGGAACCAACGTCACCTAGGCGAAGATGCTCTGCCCCGACAGCCTCGCTCACCAGCTTGTCTCGGTAGTACTGATACTGGCGGCGGCGCGCCTCCAGCTCCGCCTCCAGCTCCGCCTCCAGCTCCGCCTCCAGCTGAGTGAACTGATCCAATACTCTCACGATCTCCCGTTGCACCTCGAGGGGTGGCATGGGTACTCGCACCTTCGCGAGGCGCGCCTTCGATACGTTGAAGCGAGTCACACCGTTTGCAGTCTTGATGATTTGGGAGCGCATCCCGCTTGATCGGAACAGGTACTTGGAGAAATCTGGATCGAGCAGGTCTGGATCGTTCGGCCTGAACCCAATGCAGAAGCTATTTAGATAGAGAGGTTCGTTCACCTTTGCAGTCACTACAGACGTCATACCGACTTCGTCAGCAGACTCCGACGAGCCAGTGAAAATCACATCGCCGTGCTTGAGCATCCGTTGCCGTTCGCCGGATTCGACTTTCACGAAGTCATTAGCCTCGACGTCGACTGCGATGTTGCTGAACACGTTCGTATAAGACACGTAACGGGCGTTGCCATCACTAAAGTCAGCCTTCGACTTGCCCGTTAGTCCGCCGAAGACCGTACCTGAATCACCAAGCTCCTTGAAAACTACACCGCCCGGGCGCAGCTCATGAAGCATTTCATCGATACGGCTCACGAGACGCCTCCTCCTGTGATCTCACTAATATTCTCGACGTTCCAGCCTAGCTCTTCGATCGCTTGCGCGTATTCGTTGTCACGGCTTACTTCGTCAACAACGCCTAGGACCAGCTGGAGGCAGGGCTTGTATTTCTGGAGCGCTTCCTCTTCGCTTGACTCGCCATGGATAATTTCACTGAGCTCGCGAAATAGCTGGTAGCCGTCACTTGAGAAACGTCGCGGAATGATGTTGCGAACTTGATTCACATTCTCCAGCACCACGGAAAATGGGAGATTTCGTCCGTTATGCTTCTTTGTCTCGATCTTGGCAATCTCGGCCACTTCGAACGTAACGAGCTCGAAGATTTTACGAAGGTAGACGATCGACCCGGCACCGAGCTGGTTCTCATACGCGAGCTGCGCTCGTTTGACCAGATCCGAGAACGGGCCACGATGGCTATCAACCCTGTCAGCGCGGTCACGAAGATTTTCCGTGTAGCGCTCGACACGCACTTCCGGCGCAACACTGGAAATATCGCTGTTGCTGCCGATCAGGAACCATATCTCCACAGATGACTGGCACTCGATGCACTGCAGTGTGGCGTCGATACTGATCTGATTGTTGCCAAGACCCAAGCATGACAGCTCATCTCCAGACATGAAGGTTCGCTGAGCGTCACAGGCGCGGCAATGGAAATTTCGGAGGACCTTCCCTACTTTGATCCTCTTGTGCCTACCCCACTTCAGTGCGTGCCCGTCGAGAAAACCATCCACTTGCATGGTTTCCACAGCGGGAGCGTCGGATAGGAGTTTAGACAAGCGCATTTCCCCCCGCTTCCAGCTCGGAAACGATCGCGTCGATCGACGTGCGCAGCTTCGCCTGCCGCGCCACGATGCGGGCGATCTCGGCGTTCAACTCGACGATGTCGACCTCTGTGCGCTTGTCCTCCGACTCCACATAAGAGGACACAGCGATGTTGTAGTCGTTCGTCGCGATGTCCTCGATGCTGACGAGCGTGGTGAAGTGATCTTCCGGCTCACGCGTGGTGAACGCATTGAGGATCCTCGCCTGGTGCTCCTCGAGCAGCTTGTTCTTGTTGCCGACACGCTTGTACTCGGCTGAGGCGTCGATAAATAGCACATCGCTGGAGTTTTTCGACTTCTTCAGCACAAGGATGCACGTGGCGATCGTGGTTCCGAAGAACAGGTCGGCGGGCAACTGGATGACTGTGTCGACGTAGTTGTTGTCGATCAGGTACTTACGGATCTTCTTTTCCGCACCCCCGCGGTATAGCACCCCAGGGAACTCGACGATCGCAGCCGTGCCGTTGACGGCGAGCCAGCTGAGCATGTGCATCGTGAAGGCCAGATCGGCCTTCGACTTCGGCGCCAGCACGCCCGCCGGCGCAAACCGCTCATCATTGATCAGCAGCGGGTTCGCGTCACCTTCCCACCTGATCGAGTACGGCGGGTTGGAGACGATCGCCTCGAACGGTTCATCGTCCCAGTGCGCCGGGTCGATGAGAGTGTCGCCGTGCGCGAGGTTGAAGTCGGAGTAGTTCACGTCGTGTAGGAACATATTGATCCGGGCAAGGTTGTACGTGGTCAGGTTGATCTCCTGACCGTAGAAGCCCCGGCGGACATTGTTCTTGCCGAGCACCTTGTCGAATTTCAGCAGCAGCGAGCCTGACCCGACCGCCGGGTCATAGACCTTGTTAACCTGCTTCTTGCCGACGACCGTGATGCGCGCCAGCAGTTCCGAGATCTCCTGCGGCGTGTAGTACTCGCCACCGGACTTGCCCGCGTTGGCCGCGTACATCTGCATCAGGTATTCGTAGGCATCGCCGAACAGGTCGATCGAGTTGTCCTCAAACCGCCCCAGCGGCAGATCGCCGATGGCGTTGAGCAACTTCACGAGCTTCTCGTTGCGCTTGGCGACCGTTCCTCCGAGCTTGTTGCTGTTGACGTCAAGATCGTCAAACAGCCCCTTCAGATCGTCCTCGCTGTCGGTTCCCAGCGCCGAGCCTTCAATGTTCTTGAAGACTCGAGCGAGCGTTTCGTTGAGGTTCTCGTCCCGCGCGGCGCGCTCGCGGACATTGGCGAACAGTTCAGACGGCAGAATGTAGAAGCCCTTCTCTGCCACCACCTCGTCACGAGCGAACTCGGCCTGCGCGTCGGGAAGCACCTTGTAGTCGAACGACTCATCTCCAGCTTCATGTTCGCCGTGGTTGATGTACGCCGTTAGGTTCTCGGAGATGAAGCGGTAGAAGAGCATGCCCAGCACGTAGCTCTTGAAGTCCCAGCCGTCGACACTGCCGCGCAGGTCGTTCGCGATACGCCAGATCGTCTTGTGCAGCTCTGCCCGCTGGCCTTCTTTGGTGGTCGGTGCCATGTTGCAGTTGCTCTCCTCCGCGCCACGGCGCGATCACGTTGCTTCGAAGTGTGCAGCCAGGGTAACGGCGGCGGCACAGCCGCGGTGGCTGCAGTTCCGATCTTGGCGCGCTCTGGCGTCGGTGGCCTTGCTGGTGACAGGGGGTGGTGTCCTGGGCCCTAGCGTTTGCCTGAGTCGCCCAGGCCTGGATCGATCAGCCCTGACGAGCGGACCCGGAGATGAACGAACACGGCCCCTTGTGGATCATGGAGTTCTCTGCACTTCAAGATCCATGAGGGTGCCGTGTCCGTCCCGCCATCATCTCCCACTCCTCGACCGCCTTATCTCAGCTCGCGACGGCGACGACCGGCTGAGCGAGGAGAGGCTGGTCTCTCGCGGTGCTCCTGCTCGTGGCCGGCCACGAGGTCACGACCGACTTCCTCGGCAACGCGACCCTGTCCCTGCTCCAGCACCCGGCCGAACTCGACCGCCTCCGCCAGAACCCGGACGGCATCCCTGCGGTACTGGACGAGCTGCTTTGATTCGACTCCCCTGTCAGCACGGCCACTTTCAGGCACACCACCGAGGCCACACTGACATCCCGGTAGACGCACCGGTACTGGTCGCCCTCGGAGCTGCCAACCGCGACCCGGAACGATTCCCGCCACTAGGCCAATTCGATACGGAACGGGACGCTGCCGGCTACCTCGCCTTCGTCCGTACCCTGACGGGGATTACTGCATCTACCTCTCGGAAGACTTCCGTATGGGCAGTTTTTAGTACCCACGGGAAGAGTCCCTCTGTCTGTTTGGTCAGAAATTCCTCGACGCTGTATCTGCGGAAGTAGACACGCTTCTCAGACAGCCGAGCCGTAGGTCCGGCAGGGCAGTCGGTACCGCCCGAGTTGGTCCTGACCCCACAGGCACCCAGGTAGTCAGCCCCCGCAGCGCATCCTGATGCCCTCGCTGCTCGTGGCAGCGAGGGCTCAGCCGTCAGGCGGTGCGGGCTGTGTGTAACTGCGCGACCCACCTCACGACCTCGGTCAGGTGCTCGGGCTGTAGACCGAGGTGCGGGTCGGGTTGAACGAGGAGCGTCGCCGTTCCCTTGGCTGTGCGCTCCTCCGCCCAGGCGTGGTCGAGGCCGGTGAAGTCGTCGTCGATCCAGATGGCGGGAGCGTCGCCGAGCCAGGCGTCGACGTGGTCGCGCTTCCAGAGGTAGCCGTTGGGGTGGCTGGTGGTGATCTGGGGACGTGGCAGGTCGACGTGCGGCAGGGCCGGGAGGTCGAGAAGGGGCCCGATGAGGGTGGTGGCGTCCTGGCGCCAGCTGGTGCACCAGACGGGAGTGACCAGGCCGGTGCGGATGACGTCCATGAGCAGGCGGCCGTGGTCGGGGTTGAGCCAGACGGTGAACGGGTTGTCGGCGCTGCGGCCAGTGGGGACGACGTCGTGGCGGACGTGGGTGGCCGGGGCCGAGCCCTCTGCGTCGGGGAAGGGTATGAGGACGCCGTCGATGTCGAGGAGCAGGTAGGGCGGGCGCATCGGTTCCTCCAAGGGAAGCCGGGCGATGGCTGGTCAGAGCTTGCGGGCGCGGATCAGCAGGGTGGTGGGCCAGTGGCCCCTGCGGGGGTCGTGGAACTCCTGGGCCGAGGTGAGCCAGAAACCCGCCTGGCTTAGGTGCTTCTCCCACCGGTCCGTGGAGAACTCCCAGCGGGCGATGGGTAGGCGGGTGCGATCGGGAAGAGTGACGTGGTCTCGACGAGGCCGGTCGTCACCCGAGGGGCTTCGGCCGCCACGCTGCGGGTGCGGGACGGAGAAGGCGAGCACCCGGCCCGGCGTGAGGCGCTGGGCGATGGCCGGTAGCAAGAGCTCGGGGGCGACGAGCCCGACGGCGCCGAAGACGGAGTAGATCGCGTCGAACTGTTCGTCGGAGGCGTGCAGGTAGTGCAGGGCGTGGCCGGCGACGAAGGTGAGGTTGTTCAGCCGTCCGTAGTGGGAGCGGGCGCGGCGGACCTGGAGGCCGACCAGGTCGACGCCTGTGACGTGGGAGCCGTGGCGGGTGGCGAGGTGGGCGGCGTTGTGGCCGGGGCCGCAGCCGAGCTCCAGGAGTCGCTTGCCGCGCAGGTCGGGGCCGAGGATCTCGGCTCCGGGCCCTCGGCCGGGTCTCGTGGTCCACTCCAACCGGGCAGGCACGGAGAGGGGTTCGGCGAGTCCGGCAGCGGTGCGCTGGAGCGCGTGGGCATGCCAGGGGGATGCCTGGGCGAGCACGTCAGATCTCCAGGAGGTGGAGGACGTCGGTGAGGTGGCGGCGGACGGCCTTGATATAGGCGGGGTCGGTGGCCGGGTCGTTGATCCAGCGGATGGACTGCTCCATGAACCACTCGACGGCCCACATGCGGTGCCAGCCCAGG
Source organism: Streptomyces sp. NC-S4 (assembly GCF_054353315.1). NCBI lineage: Bacteria > Bacillati > Actinomycetota > Actinomycetes > Kitasatosporales > Streptomycetaceae > Streptomyces > Streptomyces sp. NC-S4. The sequence continues at coordinate 5,500,286 of NZ_CM135937.1, forward strand.
GCCCAGTTCTCGGCGGTGAGCCCGCCGCGTGGGGCGAGGGCGTCGGGGGTGCCGCCGGCGGTGACGTACTGCTCCAGGAAGACGCGCAGGCGCACGGGGTGCGGGGGTTCGATGGTGCCGTGCCAGCTGGCGAGGTCGAGCAGGCCGGGGCCGGTGAAGGCGCGGGCGAAGTCGAGCAGCCTCCATCCGCGCTCCCCGATGTGGAGGCTGGTGGGGTGGAACTCGGAGTGCATCCAGCCGAACGGTTCCAGTGTTGCTCCGGCCGAGCGGGCCTCGGCGGCCTGGGCGATCCGGTCGAGCGCATCCTCGACGTCGTCGGCGTCCTGCCACCGGTCGACCTTACGCAGCCGTTCGAGGTGTTCCAGCGCCCGGGCCGGAAGTGCGCGCAGGCGCTCCTGGCCGAGGACGGGCAAGGGCGGAGCCGTACGGGTGCCGTGCAGGATCACGGCCGCGGCGACGCCGTCGAGGTCGTCGGCCTCGCGGACGGACGGGCCGAGGTCCTCCATGAGCATGCCGAGCCAGCCGTCCAGGACGGCGGAGGCGTGGACCTGGGGGACGGGTACGCCGAGGGTGTGGGCCAGGCGAAGGGCCTGGTCCTCGCTGTCGAAGGGCTTCTTGGCGTACTTGAAGATGGCCGTGGAGCCGTCGGGGAAGGCCACGCGCTCGACGCCGGACATGGACCACACGCGCACCTCCTCCCGTACGGCGGTGGTCTGGCCGGTCGCGGTGAGCAGGTTGTCGAGGAGTTCGACGCTGGGGTTCGCGGTCACAGGAGGGCTCCGGGGAGATGGTGGCGTCCGGGGCGGGCGAGGGATGCCGGCCCGCCCCGGAGCCTGATCGGGTGGTGGTTACGCGGCGGGGTTCACGCGGTGGGCGTAGACCTGCTCGATCCAGCCCGCCTTGAAGGCCGCGAGGTCGTCGCGGAAGTTCGCCATCGAGGCGCCGTAGGGTGCGACCACGCCGCCGGACTGGTCCGGCACGGACTGGCAGCCGTGCACGAGCCGGCCACCGAGGGCGGCGTGGGCCTTGATGGACTCGATCCGGCGGTGCTCGTTGAACCAGCCGCCGTGGTAAACCTCGTCTAGCATCCCGCCCGTCTCGTCGTCCAGGTCGAAGACGACGGAGGTGGCGGCGGGGAAGAACCAGCACGGGCCGACGTTGGAGATGTGTCCGTCCAGCTCGACCTTGTTGAGCGCCATGAGCGTGGCCGCCTCGCGGAGCATCCGCAGGTGGTCGGCGGTGATCTGCGGCAGGCCGAGGCCGGCCAGGTGCTCCTCGCGGAAGAGGTAGGCGTACACCTCGTACGCGATGGCCAGGACGCGGGACGCGTCGGACGTGGACTCGCTGTGCTGTTTGATGAAGTCGAGCGCGAGCTGCTCGACCGCGCTCTCGGTCGTCTCGTCCACGTCCAGGAGCTGGGACTTGACCAGCTCCCAGTCGGCGACGAGCCAGGTGCTCGACTCGAAGCGGAAGAAGTACTCGGCCGGGTCGATCGTGATGCGCCGGCCGTCGACCTGGATGCCGGGCAGGCGGCTCCAGCGCGGGTCGAACGCCTCGGGCAGCTCGACCGTGATGGCCGTGGTGTCGATGGTGGTCACCGTGTCTCCGTCTCTGATCGGCCAGGCTCGGGCACAGGAATGCCCGAGCCTGGTGTGGGCGTACGGAACTTCGGGGTGCCGCCCGGACCAAGGGGGAACCTGGATCACGGTCGCGCCGTTCCGGGCGGCTGCCGATAAGTGAACCGGTGGTCACGCTCAGTGGGTACGGTGGAAGGCAGTTGAAGCGGTATACGCGGTTTACAGCTCCAGGGCGGAGGCGATCGTGGCGGCGCAGAGAGAACCCAACTCCCATCTGCGTGACGTCATCGCGGCGGTCGACTGCACGTACGAGACCCTCGCCAGAGACGTGCGGCGCATCGCGGCCGAGAACGGCGAGATCCTCCAGACCAACAAGTCGGCCATCTCGCACTGGGCGAACGGCGCCCGCGCCCCATCGGGCCGGGTAGGCCAGTACCTGGCCGAGGCACTGTCCCGGCGAGCAGGGCGCACGATCACCCAGACCGAGATCGGCCTACAGACCAGCGATGACGAAGCACCGACGGAATCCGACCCGGTCCTCGCCGCCACCGACCTGGGCCGCGCCGACGTCGAGCGCCGCCGCTTCCTCGCCATCGCAGCCTTCACCACTGCCGGCGTCGCCATGCCCCTCGTCTATGACCACGAGGTCACCGCCCGCATGCTCCGCGCCCGCACGGGCACCTCCGTGGTCGGGGCGGAGGACGTGGACGTCGTACGCCAGATCACCGCGGCCTTCAGCGCGGCCGACGAGCGCCTCGGCGGCGGTCACGGCCTGACCACCGTCACCGCGTACCTCGCCGATACGGCCGCCCCCATGCTGCGCGGACGCTTCCCCAGCGAAGCCTTACGCCAGGCCGCCTTCGGCGCTGTCGCCGAACTCGCCTACCTCGCAGGGTGGAAACACCACGACCTCGGCCAGGAAGGCGCTGCCCAGCGCTACTACCAGGTCGGCTACAAGCTCGCCTGCGAAGCCGACCCCCACGGCCACGCCGCCTGGATGATGCGCGCCCTCGCCCACCAGGCACTGAGCCTCAAGCAGCCCCACCACTGCGTCGACCTCGTCGAAGGCGCCCTACGCGCAGGTCTCGGCCACGTCGACGGCCAGACTGAGGCACTCCTCCACATCACCCATGCCCGCGCCTACGCCGCCACCAACGAGAACCCGTCGGCCGCACGTGCCCTGCTCGCCGCCGAGGACGCCCTCCTACGGGACGACGGCCTCCAGCCCAGCTACTCCCGTGTGAGCGGCCCCGCCGCCGGCACCGTGGCCAGCCACACCGCCCGCACCCTGACCGACCTCGCCGACCACATCGGCACCGAACAGCAGCACCGCGACGCCCTCACCCGCTGGGACCCGGTGAAGTACAAGCGCGTCCACGCCCTCACCCATGCCGATCTCGGCGACAGCCTGGCCGCCCAGGCCCGCGCCGACGAGGCCGTCGCCGCCTGGACCCAGGCCCTGGTCCTGATGGAGGGCATGACCTCCGACCGCACCCGTAAGGCGATCACCTCGATCCGTTCCACCCTCGCGGTCTATCAGCGGCGCCGCGTTCCCGGTGCCGCCGATCTCGCCCGCCGCGCCCGCGAGGCCCTCGCCTAACATGCCCAACACCCCGCCCGACGAAGGGAACACCGTGACCCAGCAGACCGACGACCAGCCCAAGGCCCTCAAGCCGGCGCTCGAATCCATGACCCTGCTGGTCGCGGCCGTCATCGTCCACGACAAGGCGACCAACCGCGTCGTCCTCCTCCAGCGCAGCGAGAACGCCAAGTTCGCCCAGGGCATGTGGGACCTCCCCGTCGGCAAGAGCGAACCGGGCGAACCCATCACCGAGACCGCGGTGCGCGAGCTCTACGAGGAGACGGGCCTCACGGTGAAGCCCGAGTCTCTAAAGGTCGCCCACATCATCCACGGTGCCTGGGGCGTCGAAGCTCCCAACGGCTTCCTCACGGTTGTGTTCGCCGCTCACGAGTGGACCGGCGAACCCGAAAACCGCGAACCCCGCAAGCACTCGCAGGTCTGCTGGGTCGACGCCAACGCCATCCCCGAAGCGTTCGTCGACACCACCGCCAGCGCCCTCCACCACTACCTGAATGACGGCTCGGAGGTATCGCTGGACGGCTGGTCAGCAGCGTGAGCATCACGCTGCTCCATCTCATACCCACGGACCCGCGCTTTTCGCCCGCGCCTGCTGCGAGCGAGGCCGCGCAGGCCCGGCTACAGCAACTGGTTCCTGAGGCGTTGGGCGGTTACGACGTTTGGGACATCCCCGGCACAGCCTTCATTGATCCCGGGGAAAACTGGTGCGGTGTTCGGTGCCCCGTATGCAGCTCCGACATCGAGGACTGGTGGGGCGACGCGATGGACACGGCAGCCCTTCCGGACGGCTATTTCGACGCGCGTACCGTGACGAGCCCTGTTGCTCTGCCCAGACGGACTTGAACCCCTCGACTACGTCGAGGCTGCAGGTTTCGCCAGGTACAGCCTCGTCACCACAGACCCAGAATGCGAGCTGCCGCTACCGCCGGCGAGCGTCCAGACGCTGGAGGACCTCCTGGGCACGGACCTGCGACAGGTCGTCGCCCGGTACTGACGACAAGCGCTGGCTTCGCTATGAGGGGCCGCTCGGAGACAGGAGCTCGTACGGCAGGTAATCGTCGTCCGGTACGCGCGGCACGTAGTCCGGGGCCGTGTGTGCAGCCACAGCCAGCAGGCAAGCGGCAGCCTCCTCCTCGGAGACGGAGACAAGCCCGAGGGCGTGCAGAAGGCGGTCGCGCTCGGCGTCGAAGTCCGGGTGGTCGGCCCGAAGGTCCGAGCCAAGCTCGCTGATCGCGAAGCTCTTTGCCAGGTCGCGCCAGAAGGGCAGTACGGCGATGAGTGTGATGGCCTCGACGAGGTCGGCCGCCGATCAATGTGGCCTGGCCCTCCGAGTTGGCGTACAGGACGGGTCTCTCCTCGGCCCCAGCCTCACCACACAGGTAGTACGTGCCGCCAGCGCCGCAACCGGCTATCGGGTGTAGGGGGATCCTGGCAGGAAGGGCAGGTTCCTCAATGGGATCCCTGGGCTCGATGAGGAGCATGGGTAGCCCGAGATGCGGTTGTGCTCGCCAGGATGGCGGATGAAGTACAGAAGACTCGCCAACTGTGTTCCACCGTAGTGTCGTTGTCAGTCCTCCGGTTTAGCCTTCGGCCATGCGACCGCCTCTTGAAAACGTTCTGCGCGACGCGCTCGTACAGAACCTGCAGTTGATCGAGCCAGGGCTCCGGCCGGTTCAGTTCAAGGAGTACCCGCTGCCCAACGCACACGGCACCAGGGGGAGCATCGACATCCTGGCCCGTGACCGCCATCACATGTGGGTGGTCATCGAGCTAAAGCGGTCCCGGTCCAGCGCACGGCAAGCCCTGCACGAGGTCAACAAGTACACCGAGCTTCTCTGCCGGGAGAAGAACCTTGCGCCGGACCGCATCCGTGCAGTGATCGTTGCCATGCCGGATGACTGGGAAGAACTCCTGATCGCGGTCAGTCACGCCGCGCGCGACTGGAGTCATGATCTTCGCGGGTACCGACTGCTCCTGGACAGCAGCGGTACCCCCATCGGGACCGAGCGGGTGGAGCTTCTGCCCCGGGCATTCGAGCCCCGCGTCACCCCCATCCACAACCTGTTCTTCTTCACCACGGAGGAACAGCGTGAGCAGGGCTGGAGGATCATCAGCAAGGTCGCGGACGAGCTGGGGGCGCTCGACCTGCTGGCGGCGGATCTGGACCGGGTAGCGGAGAAGCACTACATCCCTGCGCCTTTCGGCCTGTACCTGGCGGTAGGCCGGGTGAACGAGGAACTCACCTCGACGGATCTCCTGGGTGGTTACGACGGGCCCGAGCCATTCGCCGCCGAGCACCAGGCTGAGTACCTGGCCCTTTCCGAGATCTGCAACCGCCTTGCTCGCTGCAAGCTGCGTGGAATGAACATGGAATCTGCCCGGCCAGGGCTCTTGAAGAATCTCGCCGAGAACCCCAACTGGGCCATCCAAGGCTTCCGAGGCACCGGCGCCTACGACGACACAGCCGCCTTCGAACAGCAGGACCTGTTCCGCTTCCTTGCCGGGGACGAACGAGGAGACAGCCAGATCCTCTACACGGGCACCGCCAGCCCGCAGGTAGCCAGCCGTTGGAAGGCGTTCCGGCAGGAGACTCGGCAGAGCCTGGCCGGCAACCACGAGTGGGCGTCACTCGTGGACGGCTGGCTCGACGAAGTGGGGCCGAAGGCCGGTGAGGGAGACGTGGGATTGCACGTCTACAACCCCTGCGACCTCCTGCAAGCAATCATCCATGGGTGGCCGGACCGCATGGAGAATCTCCTGCCCATGGTGATGGGCGAAGCCGTACCCCGCCAAGGGCTGCGGCACTCGGTACGTGGCGCCCTATGCTGGAACGGTCGAGGCATGTCCTTCCCCGATGCCGTGCGGCTCGTGTACCGAGACCCGCTGTTCCTGATGAGCAATATGTACGCGGGGACAGTGTGGGAACGTGATCGAGAGCTACTGGACCTCCTGGGGCTGCACTATGTGCTCCTGGAGAAGGTCGGACCCGTTTGGGCCGAGGCGACTATGGCCGACGAGCACCGCATCTGGGTACATCAAGATCAGGGTGCTCGCGTCTACTCCTCGGACACGGACCCTCGCGGGTACGCACAGGCGTACGCAAGCATTGCGGCTGATGGCGAGATCGTCTCGATCGGGCAGTATCTCAACAGGCATTCCCGCGAGGTGGAGCTGGCGGCCAGGGAGTACCGCGCCTTCGTTCATGCCGTCTAGTCCTTACAGGGGCCAGTTGTGACTGGCCCCAGAGGGCTGCAATGGGCGGGTCAGCGCGCGACAGGCCAAAAGGCTGGACTGATCCCATTGCTCCGATCCTTGGTACGACTGACCTGACCGGCGGCGAAGCCGCTGACATCGTCGGGTGCTTCCTGCACGCCTTTGTTCCCGCCCAGCACCTCGTCTGGTTCGCGAGCAGCCTTGCTGTGGCGAACGTCGAACAGAAATCATGGCCACTGCCCAGTTGAGGGCGGCAACGAAGGCATCGCGGCGGAGTTGCGCAGGCACGTCGACTCCTTCGAACCTCCGTAGGCCAGTCCGCAGACAGTCCGCAAGACACCCGTAAGAGACCGTCGGACCCCAACGCTCGCCAACGAAGAAGCACCTGGTCAGGGCGCACTACGGGGCTCCGTCGCAGGTCAGGATCAGCCTTCAGGCGTTCCGCTTCAACGTCTGAGCGGATGGCATGACACCGCGTCACTGACGTGGTGACCGTGCGGGTCAGAAGGGGCCTGCCTCTCCGGAGGCGGGCCCCTGGCGTTTCCCGTGCTGGGGGGTGTCGAGCACGCCAGCGCCGTGCTCGACGTCCGGGGCATGCACGTCGAGGGCGGGGGCGGCCCGTCGGGTAGGGCGGCACACTGCCTGGGGTGCGCAGGGAGATCGTCGCAACGCCCCCGTGCCGTGGGCCCGCTCTCTAGGATGGCCTGCATGGTTACGTACGGCACGCAGGCGGTTCCGGAGGCTCCGGACATTGTGGAGGACGTGTTCGACGGACACGCCACGGACATCGAAGTGGAGGACGCCGGCGAGGACACCACCCGCATCCACCGGCCGTGGAACCCGGACCAGATCCGGGTGAACACCAGTCAGTTCTCCCTGCGCAACATTCTCGACCAGATCGACGAGGGTTCGATCGAACTCGCTCCTGACTTCCAGCGGTTGCGGGTATGGCGGGCCGACCAGAAGTCACTGCTGGTGGAGTCCTTGCTGCTGCAGATTCCGCTGCCCGCGTTCTACTTCGCCGAGGACGTGGACGGGTCGTTTCGGGTCGTCGACGGCCTGCAGAGGCTGTCCACGCTGCACGCCTTCGTCCGGGGCGGGGCGGCCGAGGGTTTCACCCTCGGGAAGTTGGAGCACCTGGACGACCTGAAGAACCTCCGTTTCGGTGATCTCCCGGTGCCGTTCCAACGCCGGATCAACAACACCCAGTTGATCGTCAACGTGATCGACCCGACCACGCCCCGTGGCGTCACGTACGAGATCTTCAAGCGGATCAACACGGGCGGCACCCCGCTCAACGGCCAGGAGATCAGGCACTGCATGAGCAGTCCGCGCAGCCGGGACATCCTGCACCGGATGACCCACACGGACGCCTTTGCGAAGGCCACCGGGGGTCGGCTGACGGACCACATCAGGATGAACGACCGGGAGATGGCCCTGAGGTTCACCGCGTTCTGGCTGAAGGGCTTGGGGGCCTACCAGGAGCGGCCGGTGATGGAAACGTTCCTGATGGACGCCACCGAGATGCTGGACGATCCCAAGCAGGTCCCGGACGGGCAGGTGGCCGAGCTGGAGGCTTCGTTCGAGCGGGCGATGTCCCACGCGTACCTCGTCTTCGGCGATCACGCCTTCCGTAAGTGGCCCATGGGCGAGAACTGGCGGCGACCGATCAACCGAGCCATGTTCGAGAGCTGGTCGCTGGCCCTGGCCGATCCCGACCACACGGTCGAGGACCTGCGCGCACGCCGTACGGCCATCGTGAAGGCCGCTCGCACGCGGATGACGTCCGATGTCGGTTACCTCAATGCCATCACCTCTTCCACCGCTGACCGGGGCCGGGTCGACTACCGCTTCAAGGCCGCCGTCGCGGATGCCGGAGCCGGCCGGTGATCACCTCCCTGGAGATCCGGGGTTTCAAGCGCTTCGAGGTGGAATCGTTCGACCTGCGTCCCCTGACCGTCCTGACCGGCGTCAACGGCGGTGGCAAGAGCACGGTGATCCAGTCCCTGCTGCTCGCGCGGCTGGCCGAGGCGGCACGCGGCACAGCAAGTGGCGCCGTCCGGCTGAACGGCCCGTTGGGGCTGGCCCTCGGCGAGGCCAAGGACGTGCTGAACTGGGCGATCGACACGCGCGAGATCACCGTACGGTTGGGTGGTCCGAAGGGTGAGGCGTGGGTGTACGCCCTGGGTCTGCCGGACTCCGAGCAGGCATTGCATCTTCAGACGTTGCGGTTGCCGGTCCAGTCGGCTCCTGGCGTCGGGCGGGATGTGAAGGACCCCGCGTTCACCTATCTGAGCGCTGAGCGGCTCGGCCCCCGTGACACCCTGGCGGTGTCCGCCGAGGAGCCCGACCGGATCGGGGTCGGCGTTCGGGGCGAGTACACCGCACAGGTCCTGGCTCTGCGGGACACACGCGCGGTGACCAGCCGCAGGGCGGTCCGCGAACCGCTGCGGAACCCGGGGGCCGCCGGACCGCAGCTCCGGCTCCAGGCCGAGGCGTGGGCCTCGGAGATCATCCGTCCGCTGCGGATCACCGCACGGGTGGCCGTGGGCATCATGGCCGGGACAATCCGGTTCGGTGAGCCGGGCCTGGGCGGTGAGGAGATCCGTCCCGTCAACACGGGCTTCGGTGTCTCGTACGCCCTGCCGGTCATCGTCGCGGGCCTGCTCACCGAGCCGGGCGACCTGCTGATCGTGGAGAACCCGGAGGCGCATCTGCACCCGGCGGGACAGTCCCGCCTGGGCCGGTTCCTGGCCCGTGTGGCGGGCAGCGGGGTGCAGGTCGTGGTGGAGACGCACAGCGACCACGTCCTCAACGGCGCGCGGCTCGCGGTGGCACAGGACCGCACCCTCCGGGCGGAGGACATGATCACTCACTACTTCGACCACGACCAGGTGCTGCCCGTCACCATCAGCGACAAGGGCGAGCTGAGCCACTGGCCCAGCGGCTTCTTCGACCAGATCGAGACCGACCTCGGAGGGCTGGCTCGTGCCCGACGCGGCAGGTGAGACCGGCCGGGGTGAACAGGACGCCTCAGGCGGCCTCGGAACTGGGTGCGACGACCGGACGACCGACGACGACTACCGTGTGGTCATCGGCGAGGAGTGTTTCGACTGGCGGGAGCTGACAGATCCCGGTTCGCTGCGGGACGCACTGGCCGCGTTGGCCGAGTCCCTTCAACCACTGGCCGATGGGCGCACCACCGCGTTCGTCGATGCCGCGTACGACTTTGAGTGCCTGCCGTCCACCAAGTTGATCGATGCCCTGTACTCGCCGGGCGGCGGACTGTCCCACGACGACCGGATCCGGCTGCAGAAGCTGTTGGACAAGTGCCGAGTCGTGCAGCCCGCCGAGTCGGATCTGCCGCGGCCGGTCCGCGTGGCCGACGGCCCTGAGCGGGAACCCTCCTGGGGCGTAGCCCACGCCCTGGCGCGCGCCGCCGACGGACGTGCCATGTCCGTCTTGCTCGCGCCGTACGTCTTACAGCCCGACTGGCCGTCCGGATGGCTCACTGTGGTGCGGCTGACGGAGGAGGGGTGCGACGAGGTACGGGCGCACGTCCTGAGGTGCCCCGGGGACGCGCCCGGTTTCTGGCGCGGGCTGTACGCCCACGAGCGCGTTCCGGCCGAGCGCTTCTTCACGCTGGCCCAGGACGCCTTTCCCCGGCTGCTGTTCGCCGAATCCCTGCGCCTGCACCACTTCAAGGGCTCCTACGCCGAGGTACTGCCTTGGCTGGTCCGGCTGCTGGGGGCCCTCGACGACCACTTCGCCCGGACCCTGGCCGAGTGCGGTGGGGACCAGAACCAGGTCATACGCCGATTCGCGGCCCTGGACCTGGAGATCTCCCCGGAGAGCCCGAACACGAGGAGGAACGCGAAGGCCTGGGAACAGCGCAATGTCGGTCACGAAGGCGCCACCTACCGTTGTGAATGGCACGGCAAGCGACTGTGGGACCGGGACCGAGTGCACTTCTCCCTGCCCATCCCCGACCGCGACGACCGGGTCCTGGTGGGGATCTTCACGGCGCATCTCGGGACATGAAGCAGGTCGAGTGGCCGCTCTCCGTCAAGGAGGCCGCTCCCGGGTGCCGCCCGCCGCGACATCGATCAGGCCCGAGGTCCGGTGGGCCCGGTGCTCCCACGGCGTACGCGCCCTTCTGCTCGCCGGCACGGGCCGCGCGGGTGGGGGCAATTCGTGGGGGAGGGCCTAGCCTTTGCGGGCGTGGGGTGTGGGTGCGGAGGCGGAGGCGGAGGGGTGGGCGTGGGGCCGGGTGCGCAGTGGGAATGGCCGGGTCGGAGTCTGCTCGGGGTGTTGTCCGCTCCCGCGCGGGCGGAACTGCTCGGTCTGGGTTCGGAGTTGACGCTCCAATCCGGCGGTGTGCTGCTCACCGAGGGCGCCACCGACCGGCATCTGTACGTGATCCTCAGCGGGTTCGCCAAGGTCACCGCGACCGTCGAGAACGGGCAGGAGTCGCTGCTCGCCGTACGCGTCGGCGGGGACAGCGTGGGCGAGATGGCCGCGCTCGACGGCGCCCCGCGGTCGGCCGGGGTGGTCGCCTGCGGGCCGCTACGGGCGCGGGTCATCGGGCCGGGAGCCCTGCACGGGCTGATGCTGCGGCGGCCCGAGGTGGCGATGGCGCTGACCCGGATCGTGGCCGACCGGCTGCGCTGGGCCAACCGGCGGCGGCTCGAGTTCCGGGGGTATCCCGTCAAGGTGCGCCTCGCGCGGCTCCTGGTGGAGCTCGCCGTGGCGTACGGGCGGCCCGAGGCGGGTGGTGGTCATGTGATCGGCTTCCAGCTCACCCAGCCCGAACTCGCCGCGCTCACCGGTGCCGCGGAGACCACCGTGCACAAGGGGCTGCGCGAGCTGCGGGACGAGGGGCTGCTCGGCACCGGTTACCGGACGACCACCGTGCACGACCTCGCCCGGCTCGCCCGGGTGGCCGAACTCGCCGAGCCCGTGGCGCCGCCCGCCCCGCGCCGCCCCCACGGGTCAGCCGAGCAGCGGCCGTAACAGCAGGCAGAGGCCCGCGGTGGTGCCCATCACCGCGGTGCACACCACGGCGGCGGTGACGCAGCGGTACTTCCGCAGGGCCACGTCGGAGAGGAAACGGATCATCGCGTGCAGCTGCCGCTCGTCCTCGGCGGTGGTGGCGGACGGCGGCGGGTCGGCGGCGGCGGCCAGCCGGACGAAGCTGTAGTCGTTGGGGCCGGTGGGCCGCCAGACGCGCGGCCGGAGCGCCAGCGCGAGCGAGGCCGCGCCGCCGAAGAGGCCGCAGGCGAAGAGCATCAGCAGCACCCCCGCCAGCCAGCCCAGTGGGCCGCCGCGCCGCCAGCCGTCGAGCGCCGCTTCGCTCCACGCTCCCGCCGTCCCCACGAGCGCCGCCTGCACGGCGGAGAGGATGCCGGCCTTGGCGTCGGCGTGCTGGTGCGTCGTCTGCAGGACGGTCAGCATCGTGCGCGAGGCGGAGCCGGGCGCACCCGCGGCCGGGGCGGGCGGCGCCGGGGGTGAGGTGGGCGGGACGGATGTCACGGAATCTCCAACGCGGCTCGGACGGAATTCCATTGAGCCGCCCGCCCGCGGGGCGGACCAGGCACTTCTACGGGATCGGACGACGTCGTGACGACTACGCCGGATCCCGTATTTCGACGGGGTGCGAGTGGCTGGTTCCGGTGTACGACTGGCAGGGCGACCGGAGCCCCAGGGGGGTGGGCAACGGTCCGGGAGCGGCATGCCGCATCACCCTGGATCTCGTAACTCTCTTGGTTCGCGAGTGAGTTGGAGGTGCGGCATGCTGTCCTTCCCGATGGCGCGGACGAGGAGGACGGGATGTCCGTAGGTGCGATGGGTGTGTTCGGCAGGCGGCTCCTGCTCGCTGTCGACGCGCGAGGTTACGGCAGCGCGGACACCGCGCGACAGCGCGAGATCCAGACAGCTTTGCCCCGGCTCCTTTCCGAGGCCGCCGAGGCGGCCGGGCTCGACCGGGCCTCCTGGATGCGGCAGGCCGCCGGGGATTCCGAGTTCGCCGTGCTCCCGGCCGGCTCCGACGAGCAGGCGCTCGTAGAGCCGTTCATGCGCAGGCTGGACGCCGGACTGCGGGCCCACAACCGCGACCGGGTGCCCGGCGCGCGGCTCGCCCTGCGCGCCGCCGTGCACTTCGGTCCGGTGTCCGAGGCCCCCAACGGCTTCGCGGGTCCCGGCCCCGTCGAGGTCTCCCGCGTCCTGGAGAGCGACCCTCTGCGCCGGGCGCTCGCCGCGGCCCCGGACGCCGCGCTCGCCGTCGCGCTGACCGCACCGGTCTTCACGGATCTCGTCGCCCAGGAGTACACCAACTTCCGGCCGGAGGAGTACCGCGAGGTCGTCGTCGAGAAGAAGGAGTACCGGGGCCGGGCCTGGCTGTGGGTGCCGGGGTACGACGTCCACGCGCTGGACCTCAGTGATTCCGGCTCCGATTCCGGTTCCGATTCCGGTTTTGGTTCCGGTTTTGGTTCCGGTTCCACTGCCGGTTCCGGTGTTGATTCCGGTGCTGGGGCTCGTGCGGACTCCGATGTTCCCTCCGGTTCGGATTCAGGTTCTGCCGCGTCCGGCGCCGGTGGCGGCGACTCGGTCACCAACAACCTGCACGGAACCGTCATCAACGGGAACGTCGTCTTCGGCATCTCCAAGTGAGCAGAGCGGACGGGGAGACGGGGTGCACACGTGAGATCCACGGATCGGCCCACGGAGAACCACGGAAGCGGTGGGGAAGGAGACGGCGTGCCCGGTGAACCCCGGCAGTTAACCGAGGAGGCGAACGGCGCCGCCGATCCCCGCCCCGCCCCCGAGCCGTCGGTGAGCCCGACCCCGACCCCGTCCACACCCCCGCCGCCGTCACCCTCACGAGTGAATTCCGGAGCGAATTCCGGAGCCGATCCCGGAGCCGATCCGACCGACGGCGACTACCGCGTCTACAACAACTTCTACGGCCCGCAGTACCACGGCCGCGCCCACTTCGGCATCGCCACCGCCGCCGAACGGCCCGGGCGGGCCCGCGCCACCGGCCTCCTCGACGGCGACGAGATCGACGCGCTGCTGCGCTCCTACATCCGCCCCGACTGCTTCGACGAAGCGGCCCGCGAGCTGTCCCGTACCGGCATCGTCGTCCTGACCGGCCCCCAGGGCACCGGCAAGCGCTCCGGCGCGGTCGCCCTGCTCCGGGAGACCGTCGGACCCTGCGCCGACTACGTGGTGCTCTCACCCGACATCGGCCTCGACCAGCTCGCGGAACGCACCTTCGACGCGGGCGTCGGCTACGTCGTCCTCGACCGCACCGGAGCCGTCGCAGGCGTGGGAGCCGACGGATCCACCGGGACCGCCGGGACCGGCGCGGACGCCGCGGGCCCCTCCTCCGACTTCGACTGGCGCCGGGTGCGCGACCAGCTGCGCCGCCACCGCGCCCATCTGGTGATAACCACCGTGCACGGCGTGGCCGGCCGGTCGCCCAAGGCCGTACGCCATCTGCCGTGGCGGCCCCCGGTCCTGGACAAGGTGGTACGGGCCCGGCTGGTCCAGGCCCGTATCCCGCAGGAGATCGTCGACCGGGCCGTGGCCGGCATCCCACCCCGCTGCCCCATCGCGGTCGTCGCCGACGCGGCACAGCGGATCGCGGCGGGCGCCGACCCCGACCAGGCGTGGAAGGAGCACAGCGGCAGCGCGCCGCAGGCTGTCCAGGAGTGGTTCGGCGCCGAGGACGAGCGGAGCCTGCGCGAGATCGCCGAGGTCACCACCCTCGCCTTCGCTCCCGGCATCGGACGGCGCGCCTTCGAGTCGCTCCAGGACCTCCTCGAACGGCTCCTCGGACCGGTCTACTTCGCACCCGAGGCCGCGGTCGGGTCCGGGGCGGGGGCCGCCGCCGACGGCGCCGCGGCCCCCGACGCCACGGGCCAGGCCGCCGCCCCCGACGGCCAGGACGAGCGGCAGCGCCGCCGCGCCCGCCCGGTGGACCGGCGCCGCTCCCTCTCCCGCAACGCCCTGATCACCACCGAGATGCAGATCTACGGCGCGACGACCCGCGAGGTCATGGTCTTCGCCGACTCCGAGCTGCGCCGCTGGGTGCTGCAGGCACTGTGGCGCGATCACCCCACCGAGTACTGGGACGCGGTCCGCCACTGGCTGGAGGCGCTCGTGGACGCCGACCCCGACCCCGCCCTCCAGCTCTCCATCGCCTCCGGACTCACACTGCTGGGGCACATCGCCTTCGACGAGGTCGTGCAGAGCTACCTCGACCCGTGGGCGCGCGGCGAGAGCGGCGAGACCGGGCAGACCCTCGCGGTGTACGTGCTCTGGTACATGTGCCTGGAGGAGACCCAGGCGGCCGCCGCGCTCACCCTGGCCCGCACCTGGGCCCAGTCCCTCCACCCCACCCTGCGGGGCACCGCGCTGATCGCCTTCAGCGGCCAGCTCGGCGTCACCTTCCCCACCGACGCGGTGAAGTGGCTCTGGGCCGTGCTGCGCACCAGTGCCATCGAAAAGCGGGAGGAACGCGAACACGGGCTGCGGGCCTGGGCGCAGCTGTTCCTGACGCTCGTCGACTGCCAGGAGGACGCCGGCATCGTGCTCGACGCCCTGGCGCACCGGATCAGGAAGGAACGGCGCACCCGGTCCGCCGCCTACTCGGCGACCGGCCTGCTCGTCCTCGAAACCACCCTCTGGATCTTCACCGCCACCGAGCGGCTCTCGGGCCGCCCCGCCGTCGCCCGCTACGTCGCCGACCGGCCCGAGGAGGCCGACGTCGTCGCCGAGTTGTGGGCGGCGGTCCTCTGCTACCGGCCGCTGCGCCGCAGCGCCCTGTCCGCCCTGCTCGTCACGGCCCGTGGCCTGCACGCCGTGACCTCCGACCCCACCGCTGCGGCCGCGCGACTCGGTCACGCCCTCGCCGCCGCGCTTCCGCAGGTCGAGCACCCCTTGCTGACAAGCGAGCTGGGCCGACTCGCGGTCCCCCGTCCCACTCGCGCCACGGGTCCCGACTGCGTCGCGACCCTGCTCGGCGCCTTGAACCGTGTGAAGGACACCGAACCACGATGACCACGATCCACAGGTCCTATCCCCTGGTCGAGGAGCGTGTGCTGGCTCCCGCGCCCCGTACCGGACGCCGCTTCTGGAACCAGCCGACCCGCTCGCACGACGAACTGCCCCGCGTCTCCGCCCACCAGGTCCTCGTCTACCGCACCGGTGACCAGTACCTCACCGACCACGGGGTGCGCGGGCCCGCCGACGAGACCGTCCTGAACGCCGGCTCGGTCACCGTCGTCGACTGCCGTACCGCCGTGCCCGTCACCGTCGGCACCGACGTGCCCTCCGCCGAGACCGACGGCTTCACCGTCCAGGTCGCCTTCCACTGCACGGTCACCGACCCCGTGGCGGTCGTCCGCGAGGGCGTCGTCGACGTGGAGTCCCGGCTGCTCGGCTACCTCCGGGCGCTGCCCGGACTGACCGACGTCACCCAGGAATGGCCGCTCGAAGCGGGCAAGGAGGTGTCCCGGAGGCTCACCGCGCGCCTGATCTCGTACCTGGAGATGGAACCGCCGCGGATCGCCGGGCTCTCCGTCGGCGACCCGTACCTGACGGTGCTCACCCCGCAGGAGTTCGCCGACCAGCAGCGCCGTGCCGACGAGGAGCGGCGCGAACGCGAGCACGACCGCGTGAAGGAGGCGGTACGCCGCGAGCGCGAGCAGATGGAGCACGAGCGCGAGAAGGAACGCAAGGCGATGGAGGCCGAGCGCAAGTCGCTCGAAATGCGCCACCAGCAGGAACTGGACGACCTCCGGCGCTCGTACACCCAGCGGACCGACGCCGAGGACCAGCACTACACCCACAACCTCAAGCGCAAGGACTACGAGTTCGAGCGCACCGAGGCGCTCAAGGACCTCGAGGACTTCGGCACCGACCCGGCCAACACCGACATCCTCGCCCAGCGCCGGGGCGAGATCGGGTACTCCGAGCTGTCCGAGCGGCAGCGCGAGAGCGACCGGGTGCGGCGCGAGCGGCAGCGCGAGGACGAGGAGCGCCACTGGGAGAACGCCGAACGGCGCCGCCAGGCCGAACGGGAGGACCTGCGCTACAGCCTGGAGCGCGAGGACCGGCACCGTGAGGTCGACCGCCAGGACCAGCGCGCCGCGCTCGACGCCGCCCGCGAGGAGCAGCGCGAGCAGCGGGCCGCGGACCGCGACGACCGGCTGCGCCGGCGCGCGGAGCAGCGCGAGGACGTGCTGGCCGAACGGGTCGAGCGGCGGCACCGGGCCGACCGGCGCGACAACATCAACCAGGAGCTGGGCCGCCAGATGATCAACCGTGGCCTCCTCGACAACGCGCCGCTGGACGCCCGCGCCTTCGTCGAGCGCCTCAGCACCGGGCAGGGCCTCCTCGACCAGGACCCGCCGGCCGCCGCGCAGGTGGCCGGCGCCGCCGAGACCCCGCAGCTGAAGGAGGGCACCGGCACGTCGTCCCGGGACCGTTCCGGCGAGGAGGACCCGTACGAGAAGGAGGAGTACGGGCGGGACAACGGCGGGCGCGACGCCCGGCGTGACGATCCGTACGGGGGCGATCCCTACGGGGACGATCCGTACGGGGACGACCGGTACGGGGACGACCGGTCCGCCCGCGACGGCGGCACCGACCGGGACCGCGACGGCGGGGGCGACGACGACGGCGCCCGCGCCGCGCGCCGCCCCCTGATCGCCGACGACGACCTCGGTGAAGCGGGGAGGGAGGAGCGTGGCCGCTGACACCCCCGTACGCCCGCCCGAGGAGGAGTACGACGCGTGGGCGGCCGAGTCCCGGCCCGCCCACCGGTCCCACCGCGCCCGGGGCGGCCGCGGCCGCGGCCCCGGCCCCGCCGCGTACCTGCGCCGCCTGATCGGCATCCGCGAGGAGATCCTCGACCGCGAGAGCGCCGAGCGCGCCCGCTACACGTGGTACGGAGCGATCGTCCTCAACACCGCGCTGCTCGGCGGCGCTTCCATGGCCATGGCGATCTGCACGGTCCGCGAGGGCACGCCGGTCGCGGTGGCCGTCCTCGTCGGCATGGTGTGGGCGTGGATCGTGCTGGCGCTGGACAGCTGGCTGGTCTCCAGCACCCACGGCTACACCGGCGGCCGGGCGTTCCGCACGCTGGTGCCCCGGCTGTTCCTGTCCGTGGTGCTCGGGCTCACCATCGCCGAGCCGCTGCTGTTCCAGATCTTCGACCGGGAGATACGCCAGGAGATGGCGGTCAGCAGGGAGCGCGACCTCGCCGACTTCCGCGGGGACCTCACCGCCTGCAACCCCCTCGACGGCCAGGACACCACCACGCGCGACGAGTGCGGCGACTTCCATCTGACCGTGCAGGGCGCGCCCGCCTCGATCAAGCAGGACATCGACGACAACACCGCCGCCACCAACCGCCTCGGTCAGCAGATCAAGGACTACAACGACGTCCTCGGCGGGAAACTGGCGACCGAGCGCACCGAGTGCGCCAAGGAGCGATGGATTTGGCGCGGCAACGGCTGGGACACCACCGAGACCTGTGAGCGGGCCCGCGCCGACACCAGCGCGTACAAGGCGACGAGCAAGGTCGCCGAGTACGAGGCGAAGCGCGCCGAGCTCGTCGCCAAGGGGAACGTCCTGAACGAGGCGCTGCTCACGACCGGCACCGCCTACCGCGCCGACGTCAAGAAGGCGATCGACGCCAAGGTCGCCGAGCGCCAGACGTCGCAGCAGCACGACGGACTGCTGATGCGCGCCGACGCGCTGTCCACGGTGGCCTGGTCCGACGGCTTCGCGCTCTTCATGATGTTCCTGCTGCACGCCGTGCTGCTGCTGGTCGACGCCATGCCGGTGCTCGCCAAGCTGATGAGCGGCCCGTCCGAGTACGACCGCAGGCTCGCCGAGCGGCGCGAGGCCAACAAGCGCATCCACCTCGAGGACCAGGAGGCACAGCGCCGGGTCGACGCCATCGACCACGAGGTCCGGCAGTACGCGGCGGAGGTGTGGGCCGAGGAGGACAAGGCCCGGCTGGGCCACGACCACTACAAGGCGCGCACCGAGCACGACCGCATGGTCCGCGAGGAACTCGACGCCCGCACCGCCCGGCTCCTGGGCGAGTGACGCCCGGCGGTGACCGGTCGCCCCGCCTGCCCCGGCGGTCGCGGTGACCGGTCACCGCCGCATCCGGCGATTCCCGCGGCGGGGCGGGCCGGTGGGAGGATGCGGGGGACACGCAGAGAGAGGCCGGGGCCGGATGGGGCGCAGGGAGCGGGAGGCGTTCGCCGGGGGAGAGCTGTTGTACGCGGCCGCGCAGGCGGTGGTCGGCGACCACCGGCGGGCCGTCGAGGCGGTCCGGGAGGCCCTGGAGCCGATCCACGACGACGCGGCGGAGCAGGCACTGGCCGCCATCCCCGTGGCCCGGCTGAAGGAGGTCACCGAGGGCCGGCTGCGGCTCGGCGAGGTCGAGCGGAGCGGGCTGCGCTCGGTCGGGCAGGTGCTCGACGCCGGGTCGTACCGGCTGCGCCAGATTCCCGGTGTGGGGCAGCGGACCGCCGATCAGGTCATCGCGGCGGCCCGCCAGATCTCCGATGCCGTCCGGGAGACCATCGCCGTCCACATCGACGTGGACCGGCCGGAGCCCCGGACCACCGCGCTCGTCGTCGCCCTGCACGTCCTGGTGGAGGCGGGCCCCGACGCGCGGCGCGCCCTCGACGCTGCCGCGGTGCTCGCGGAGCGGCTCGGCCCGCTGCTCGCCGAGGCCGGGCCGGCCACCGGGCGGCTGCGGATGCTGCTGGCGGGGCGGGCCGGGCGGGACCGGGCGCTCGGTGCCGTCGCCGAGGTCCGCGGCCTGACCGAGGAGGCGGTGCAGGGCGGGGTGTCCGAGCTGCTCGCGCAGGCTTCGGTGGATCTGCTGCGCGGTCCCTCGACCGAGGTGGCGGCCTGGGTCGACTTCGAGCTGAGGTCCGCCGAGTACTACAGCCTGCTCGCGGAGATCTCCGGCCGCAGCCCCGACGCGGCCGCCGCCGAAGGGTTCCTGCCGGACGAGGTCGCCGAGCGGGTCCACCGCCAGTTCCTCGACGACACGCACCGCAGGGTCTCGCTGCGCGGCTACCAGTCCTTCGGGGCGCGCTTCGCGCTGGCGCAGCGCAAGGTGATCCTCGGCGACGAGATGGGGCTCGGGAAGACCATCCAGGCCATCGCCGCCCTGTCCCACCTCGCTGCCGAAGGGCAGAGCCACTTCGTGGTCGTCTGCCCGGCCAGCGTCCTGATCAACTGGACGCGTGAGATCGAGGCCCGCAGCAAGCTGCGTGCGATGTGCCTGCACGGCCCGGACCGGCAGGAGGCGTTCGCCGACTGGAAGGGCCGGGGCGGGGTCGCGGTGACCACCTTCGACGCCCTGCGCGGCTTTCCCGCGCCCGGAGGCGGCGAGATCGGGATGCTGGTCGTGGACGAGGCGCACTACGTGAAGAACCCGAAGACCCGGCGGGCCCAGGCCGTGACCGAATGGTCCGGGCGCTGCGACCGCGTGCTGTTCATGACCGGGACGCCCATGGAGAACCGGGTGGCCGAGTTCCGCAGCCTGGTGAACATCCTCCAGCCCGACCTCGCCGCGGCCGTCGGTGACCGGGACGGCGTGGCCGGATCCAAGGCCTTCCGGAAGGCCGTCGCCCCGGTCTACCTGCGCCGCAACCAGCAGGACGTGCTGACCGAACTGCCCGCGCTCCAGCACACGGACGAGTGGGAGGAGCTGAGCGCCTCCGACGAGGCCGCCTACCGCGAGGCCGTGCGCTCCGGCAACTTCATGGCGATGCGCAGGGCGGCGTACGCGCACCCGGAGAGGTCGGCGAAGCTGAACCGGCTGCGCGAGATCGTCGAGGACGCCGCCGAGAACGGGCTGAAGGTGGTGGTGTTCTCCAACTTCAGGCAGGTCCTGGGCGTGGTGAAGGACTCCCTGGAGGGCGCTCCGGGCCGGGGCGGCGGGGGCCGGGTGTTCGGTCCGCTCTCGGGGAGCGTGCCGCCCGCCCGCCGTCAGCAGGTGGTGGACGAGTTCGCCGCGGCTCCCGGGCACGCGGTTCTGGTGGCGCAGATCGAGGCGGCGGGGGTGGGGCTCAACATGCAGGCCGCCTCCGTCGTGATCATCTGTGAGCCGCAGGTCAAGCCGACCGTCGAGAACCAGGCGGTGGCGCGGGCCCACCGGATGGGGCAGCTGCGCCCGGTCCGGGTGCACCGGCTGCTCGCCACACGCGGAGTGGACGAGCGGATGGTGCGGATGCTGAAGAACAAGAGCCGCCTGTTCGACGCGTACGCACGGCGCAGCGCCGTCGCGGAGTCCACGCCGGACGCGGTCGACGTGTCGGACGTCGCGATGGCCCGCCGGATCGTCGAGGAGGAGCAGGCGCGGCTGGGCACGGCCGGCCTGCAGGGCGCCGGAACGGCGTGAGCGGGGCCTAACTGTCTTGCGGCACAAGGGAGTCGATGACTATCTTGTACCGCATGACAAAGGAGCCGAACGCGACCGCCGACCAACGGCGCAGCCAGCTCCTGCGCGGAGTGCTCGACCTCTGCCTGCTGTCCCTCATCGCCGAACGGCCCAGGTACGGCTTCGAGTTCGTGCAGGCGCTCGCCGACGACGGGCTCGACCTCGTCAGCGAGGGCAGCATCTATCCGCTGCTCGCACGGATGGAACGGGCGGGGCTCATCTCCTCGTACCGTGCCCCGTCCCCCAGCGGCGGCGCCCCGCGCAAGTACTACCGACCGACAGAGGCCGGGCACGCCGAGCTGACCGGGGGGCGGGCCGACTGGCAGGCCTTCGCCGGGCCCGTCGGCCGGATCCTGGGCGCCGGCACGCACTCCACGGGGGAAGGCACACCATGACCAACGAGCAGATACTCTCGGCCTGCCGCAGCAACTGGGAGTACCGCGGCGTCGGCGAGGCCGCCGTGCGGGAGATGCTCGACGAGCTCTCCGCGCACCTGGAGGACGCGGAGGCCGCCGGGCGCACCGCGCAGGACGTCGTCGGCCCGGACGTACGGGCCTTCGCCGCGGCCTGGGCGCGCGAGCGGGCCCCGTTCGCCCGGCGGGCCCTGCGCACGCTCGCCATGGCCTGCTTCATCCTCGGCTGCCTGCCGGTCCTCTCGCATCTGATCCGGTGGACCACCCAACTGCCCGTGACCGCCGACTACCTCGCCTTCTGGCTGGCCATCGGCTCGATCACGGTCGCCTGGGAGCTGCGGCGGGGCAGCATCCCCCTGCACCGGCACTGGCTGCTCTCCTTCGCCGTCGGCCTGCCCGTGATGGCCCTCACCAGGTGGCTGACCGGAGACGGGGTGCTGTTCACGCTCCCGCTGTGGGGTGCGGCGCTCCTGCTGCTGCCCGGTCTGCCGTACGCATTCGCCGACCTGCGGGCCCGCCGGAAGGCCAGGAGCAGTGTGACCGTGCCCGCCTGAGCGTCACTCGACGGTATGCCCGGTCCGCGCGCGGCCGGTCCGGCGCGCTCCGGCGGCGCGCCTCACAGGCCGCGGACCGAGGCGACCGTGAACGTGGTGGGGGTGCCCGCGTCCGGGGACATGGGGCCGCCCTTGTCGAACTGCGAGCGGACCACCAGCGTGCGGCCCGGGGTGTGCGCGAGGGTCGTGGGGATCTGCAGGGACGGGTCGGTGATCGTGCGGGTCAGGCGGGCCCGGGTGCCGTCCGCGCAGACCTGCCAGCGCGTCAGCGTGTTGGTGGTGTTGTGCGCCACGCGCAGGGTGCCGTCGGGGGAGAGGTCGAGGCCGTCGGCGGCCTTCAGGTCGCCGCCGCCGAGGTCGACGCGGCGGACGGCGCCCGTGCGCAGGTCGACGCGGTAGAGGTCGCCCTCCGGCATGTCGACGGTGAGCAGGTAGCGGCCCGCCCGGTCGGCGACGATGCCGTTGAGGCTGAAGCCGCCCGCCGGCCGGGGGCGCAGGGCCCCGGAGAGGTCGTAGGCCTCGGTCAGGGTGCCGCTCCCGGCGGCCAGTTGGCCGGGGGTCACCCGGTAGATCACGCCGCGGACGCTGTCCGTGAGGTACGCGGTGCCGTCCGGGGTGAGGGCCAGGTCGTTGATGAAGTGGGCGGGGGCACCGGCTCCCCCGGCCACCTCGAAGTGGGCCAGGCGGGACCCGTCGGCGGTGTCGTAGACCGCCACGCCCGTGGTGGAGTCGGTGACCCACAGACGGCCGAGCGCGTCGACGCGCAGGCCGTTCGCCGTGCGGCGGCCGTCGGTGCCGGAGGGCAGGAACACCTCGGCCTCGGACCGGCCGGGGCGGGCCCGGTAGACCGTGCCGTCCGCGTACGAGCCGACGTAGACCGTGCGGGTGCGGGGGTCGGAGGCGATGCCCTCCGGGTAGACCTTCGCGCCGGGCAGGGTGAAGGCCGTGGATATCCGGGCGTCGCCCGCCGGCGCGTGCGCCTGCGCCGGGGCCGCTCCCGGGCCGAGGGTCACGGCCAGGGCCGTCGCCAGGGCCGTGGCCAGAGCCGCGGTCCAGGCCGTGGTGCGGGCGGCGGTCCGGGCCGTTTCCGGGGTCGGCGCGGCCGGCAGGAACGACGCGGGCAGGAATGACTTCGTCTTCATGGGTGTCCTCTGATGAGCAGGTGAAGGCGAATCTATGTTAGAGCTCTAATGCTTGCAAGGGTGGCCGTAGGATGCGGGCATGACCTCCATGGCCCCCGAGGAGCGCATCGGCTCTCACCTCAAGCGTGCCGAGCAGGCGCTTCTCGCGGCGAAGAACACGGCGTGCAAGCCGGCCGCAGTAACGGTTCCGCAGTACGCCGCGCTGCTCTGGCTGGCCGAGAAGCCCGGTATCTCGGCCGCCGCGCTCGCCCGGCTGTGCGGGGTGACGCCGCCGACGATGAACACCGTGCTGAAGAACCTCCAGGAGCGCGGACTCATCGAGCGGACCCCGCACGAATGGCACCGCAACGTGCTGGAGACCCGGCTCACCGACGAGGGGCGCACGGCGATGGAGCTGGCGGACTCCGGCGCGGTGCGGGTGGAGCGGGCACTCGCCGCCGCCTTCACCCCCGAGGAGCGGGAGACGCTGATCCAGCTGCTCGGGCGGTGCGCGGAGGCGCTCGAAGCCCAGCGCTGAGCCGGTCGGCCGGCCGGGAATCCGGCAGGACTTTGCTCTCTCTTGGAACTGTGCGGGGCTCGCGCACATCAGAACCAGGGGGGCGTGTCCGACCGGCAGGACGCCCTCCGGGGGATGCCCAGCCGTTCTGCCCTGGGGGCAGTCATGACCGTTCGGAGCGAAGTCCGTGCACCAGTACCCGCAGCGCCCGCGGCCCGATGAGCAGCCGTCGTACCAGGAGTACCCACCCCGGGAGCCGTACCGGGGGCACGAGGACTTCCCCGGGTACCCGGGCCCGCCGCAGCTGCACCGGCCCCGCGGCGAGCGGCCCGGCTCCGCCCCGGCCCCGGAGCCGAAGCGCTCCCGGCGCCGAATATGGACCGGCGCGGCGGTCGCCCTCGCGCTCCTGCTCGGCGGCGGCGGGTTCGGCGCCTGGAAGCTCGACTGGTTCTCCGGCAACGGCGAGGAGGTGAGCTTCGGGAAGAACGCCACGCCTGCGGCCACGGGCGCGGCGCAGCCGAGCGCCCCGGCGACCGCCGCGACGCCCTCCGGCGACCCGGACGTGCTCATGCCGGCCGGCCCCAGGTCCGGCTTCCGGCAGACCACCAAGCTCGACGACGGCACGGTCATCGCCAAGACCCGCCTCACCGGCGCGAAGTCCGGCTTCGAGGGCGACGTATGGGTGTGGGCGCCCAAGGAGTACGAGGACCCCAAGTACGCCAAGAGCGGCTTCCCGGTCCTGATCGCGCTCCCCGGCGGCAACGGCTTCCCGGACAACTACTGGTCCGACCGCAGCCTCGGCCTCCAGAAGGCCATCAGCGACGGCGCCAAGGCCGGCACCAGCCTGCCGTTCGTCGTGATCATGCCGGTGCTCAACCCGGACGCCAAGTACTACTACGACGGCTCCGACATCCCAGGCCAGGCCAGGATGGGCACGTGGATCGCCGAGGACGTCCCCGACTTCGCCCGGGCCAACTTCCGTACGTACAAGTCCCGTGACGGCTGGGCCTTCATGGGCTCCTCGTCCGGCGCCTTCGTCGGCATGAAGACCGTCCTGCAGCACCCGGACCGGTTCAAGGCCGTGATAGCCAGCGGCGGCGAGATCGTCCCGGACTCCCCGCTCTGGAAGGGCCACCAGGCCGAGATGGACGCGAACAACCCGGAGAAGCTCGCCCAGAAGCTGATCGACACCAAGGGCCCCGAGGTCTACATCAACTTCCAGATCGGCACCAAGGAGAGCGGGAAGGAGCGGATGACGAAGTTCCAGCAGCAGTACGGCAAGGGGCCGGTCAAGACGACCATCCGCGACATCCAGAACGGTGAGCACAACGGCTGGCACTACGTCCGGGGCATGAAGGAGGGCTCCCTGGAGTGGGTCAGCAAGGTCCTGAAGGGGCCGAAGCCCGAAGCCGGCTGACCTGCACGCCCGCACCGGAGCCGCGCGTCCCGGCCGGCCGCGTGGCGCGCGCCACGTCACCCCCGTCCCAGGCAACCCATCCCGTCGTTCATACCTCTGTAAAGGGTGTAAGGGGGACCGATCGGTCCGGCCCGCGCTCCTGGTGGGCGCCGGAGAAGGAACGGGACAAAGAACCGTGCAGCAAGACCAGCAAGGCGACGGCAGCCCTGTGACCGAGGGCGGCCGTCGCCCCCATCGCCTGCGCATGATCCTCATCAGCGGCGGGCTCGCGCTCACCCTCGCCGCGGGCGGAACCGCGGCGTACAAGTTCGGCCTCTTCTCGGACATAGGGGATCCGGTCTCCTTCGGCAAGGTCCAGGAGAAGGCCGGCGCGGCCGCCGAGCTGCCGCCCGAGGTGCAGCTGCCGACCGGGCCGAAGGCCTCGTTCGTCCGCACCTCCCGGCTGCCGGACGGCACCCAGATCGGCCGCACCACCCTCACCGGCAAGAAGTCCGGCTTCACGGGTGACGTGTGGGTGTGGGTGCCCAAGCAGTACGACGACCCGCGGTACGCCAAGAGCGGCTTCCCGGTCCTGATCTCCCTGCCCGGCGGCCGCGGCTACCCCACCAACTACTGGGGTACGGGTCCCGGCCTCGGCCTCCAGCAGGCCGTGAGCGACGGGGCCAAGGCCGGCACCAGCCTGCCCTTCATCCTGATCATGCCGGTGCACAACGCGGACACCAAGCACCACTTCGACGCCTCGGACATCCCCGGCCAGCCCAAGATGGGCACCTGGATGGTCGAAGACGTCCCGGATTTCGTGAAGGCCAATTTCCGGACCTTCACCTCCCGCGACGGCTGGGCCTTCATGGGCTCCTCCGCCGGCGGATTCGGCGCCTTCAAGCACGTCCTCAAGTACCCCGACCGGTTCAAGGCGGCCATCGCGAGCGGGGTCGACATCGTCCCCGACTCCCCGCTGTGGCAGGGGAACACGCAGGCCATGGACGCCGACAACCCGGAGAAGCTCGCCGCGAAGCTGATCGCGGCGGGCGGTCCGGACGTCTACATCAACTTCCAGATCGGGACGGCGGAGAGCGGTCGCGACAAGGCCGAGAAGTTCATGAACGACTTCGGGAAGGGCCCCGTGCACACCTCGCTGCAGGTGATCCAGGATGGTGAGCACAACGGAAAGTCGTACGTGCGGGGTATGAGGGAGGGCTCCCTGGAGTGGATCAGCAAGGTGATGAAGGGACCGACACCCGATCCCGCCGTGCGATGAGCACGGTGGCCAAGGGGGCGTCGGCGGCGGCCGCGGCGGGGATCGCGGCGGTGTTCGCCGTCGCCTTCCTCAAGGCGCCCGGCGAGCGGCCGGTGCTCCCCTTCCCCACCGTCGGAGTACTCATGGCGGGCGGCGAGCACTGGTGCACGGCGAGCGTCGTCGACAGCCCCCGGGGCAACGTCGTCGCCACCGCCGCGCACTGCGTTGCCCCCGCGGGCGAGGACGGCCGGCCGGGCGAGGTGGCCCACGACGGGCTGGCCATCGGCGAGCTCTCCTTCGCCCCGGCCTTCTCCGGCGAGGGCGCCGGCACCCGGCCGCTGGGGGTGTGGAAGGTCAGGTCGATCCACGTGGACGACCGCTGGACCAAATGGGGCGAGGACACCGCCGACTTCGCCTTCCTCACCATCGAGCCGGACGAGGACGGGCGCAGCATCCAGGACGCGGTCGGCGGCGGCGCCGAGGCCCCGAAGCCCGAGTGGACCTCGGGGTACGAGCGGGACGTGACCGTCGTCGGCTACCCCGAGTCCGAGCACAACCCGCAGAACAAGCCCGTCTCCTGCACCACCCAGACCCGCCACGACGACGAGGACCCCGACATGCTCTACATGAGCTGCGCCGGGTTCTGGACGGGGACCAGCGGCAGCCCCTGGATCGCGGACCGGGGCGGGCCGGACCGGGCCGGCCGGCTGATCGGGGTGCTGAGCGGCGGCGACACGGACGTGGACTCCACGGCCGCACTGTTCGACGAGCACGCCAGGGCCCTGTACGAGGCCGCCGCGCGGGGCTGAGCGCCCCGCGCCGCCCGCTGCCGCTACTTCTTCCGCTCGGTACCGACGATCACGCCCACCGCCGCCACGACGATCGCACCGCCGACCAGGATCTGCCAGGTCAGGGCCTCGTCGAGGATCAGCGTGCCGAGCGCCACGGCGACGACCGGATTGACGTAGGCGTACGTGGACACCAGCGACAGCGGCGCGGCCTGGAGCAGCCACACGTACGCGGTGAAACCGACGAGCGAGCCGACGACCGTCAGATAGCCGAGGGCCAGCCAGGAGGCGGTGGAGAACGCCGCCGGGTCCAGGCCGTGGTGCTCACCGCGCAGCAGGCCGACGACCACGGCGGCGGCCCCGCCCGCGAACATCTGGTAGGCGCTGCCGGTGAAGGGGTTCTCCGGCAGCTTCAGCCGCGGCGCCGAGAACGAGCCCAGCGACCACAGGACCGAGCCCGTCACCACCATCAGCACCCCCGACAGCCGCACCGAGCCGCTGAGCCCCGGGCTGGTCAGCACCGCGAGCCCGGCGAGACCCATCAGCACCCCGGCCAGGGTGCGCGGCGGGGGCCGGTCCCCGGTGCTCGCCCGCAGCACCACCACCCACATCGGCACCGCCGCCACCAGCAGCGCGGCGAGGCCGGACGGCACCGAGGTCTCGGCGAGGACCACCAGGCCGTTCCCGCCGAGGATCAGCAGCAGCCCGACCAGGACCGCCGAGCCGAGCTGCGCCCGGGTGGCCCGCAGCGCGGCCGGACCGTGCCGCCGGGCGACGACGGCGCACAGCAGCAGGCCGGCGGTGATGAAGCGGGCTCCGGCGGAGAGGAAGGGCGGCATGGTCTCGACGACGATCCGGATGCCGAGGTAGGTCGAGCCCCAGACGACGTAGACGACGCCGAGGGCGGCCCAGACCGCGCCCGGGATCCTGCCGCGGGGGGTGGCGGCCGGACCGGCGGCCCTGCCGTCGACCGGCGTTGAGGTGCTCATGCTCGGATCCTAAGGTCGTTGGCCCATGCACGCTTCCCGGTATCTCAGCCCTTGAGCAGGTCGTTCAGCTCGCTGTAGGGGAGGGAGTGCGCGAGTGCTCCGTAGGTGCCCTCGGAGAACAGCTCCTCGGTGGCACGGCGGACCACGGCGTACGCGGCTTCGGCGACCCAGGAGCCGAGGCTGACGCGGGAGACCCCGAGGGCGCCGAAGGCCGCGACGGTCGGGGCGCCCGGGCCGAGCAGGATGTTGAGGGGCGCGTCGATGCCCTTGGCGAGCTCGGTGACGGTGG
Source organism: Streptomyces sp. NC-S4 (assembly GCF_054353315.1). Lineage (NCBI taxonomy): Bacteria > Bacillati > Actinomycetota > Actinomycetes > Kitasatosporales > Streptomycetaceae > Streptomyces > Streptomyces sp. NC-S4. The sequence goes on from NZ_CM135937.1 coordinate 5,528,483, forward strand.
CCGGGTCGAGGACGCCCGGCACGAAGACGCCGGTGGCTCCCGCCCGCAGGTACGCGGCGGCGCGGGCGAGGGTGTCGTCCAGGCGGGTGGCGTCCTCGCCGAAGCCCCGCAGGTAGGTGTCGACGCGGGCGTTGATGTAGAGCGGGACCCCGGCGGAGTCGGCCGCGGCGCGGGCCGCGGCCAGGCGCTCGACGTGTTCGGCGGGGTCGCGGTGGCCGTCCTCGATGTTGATGCCGACCGCGCCGGCGGCGAGGACCCCGGTCACGGTCTCGCCCACGGCGGCCGGGTCGGCGCCGAAGCCGCCCTCGATGTCGGCGGTCACGGGCACGAGAACGGCGGCGACCACGCGGGCGACGAGGTCGAGGGCCCGGTCCCGGGCGAGCGCGTCGCCGTCGGGGGACCCGAGGGACCAGGCGACGCCGGCGCTGGTGGTGGCGACGGCGGGGGCACCGGCGGCCGCGACGATGCGGGCGCTCGCCACGTCCCAGGCGTTGGCGAGGGCGAGCGGGGCGGCGGGGGTGTGCAGGGCCGCGAACGCGGCGGCCTTGGCGGCGAGATCAACATGGCTGGTCATGGGGTCAGTTCATCAGACCGGGCCCGTCCGGTCGCGCGGAATTCCGACATGGATGGGGGAGACGGCGGGGCGGCGCGGTGCCACGCCTCCCCCAGCCCCAGCCCCAGCCCCCGCGGCCCAGCCGTCCCCTATCCGCCCGCGCCGCACAGGGGGATCACGGCGCTGCGGCCCTCCAGGGGATCCCCGGGGGCCGACGGGCCCACCGCGGCCCAGCAGGCCGCGGCCGTCGGCTCCACGGAGAGGCCGCGGCGGGCCAGGTCGCTCCGGGCCTCCTGCAGCCGGTCGTCCGGGACGGTCAGGACGGTGCCGCCGGACTTGCGGACCGCCGCCAGGATCTGGCGCGCGCGGGGCGGCGCCGGGATCGCGATCCCCTCGGCCAGGGTCGGCCGCTGTTCCACCGGTGCGGCTTCCTCGGCGCCCGCCGCGAAGGCCCGCGCCAGCGGGGCCACCGCCTCCGCCTGGACCGCGATCAGGGCCGGCGGCCGGACCCCGCGCCGGGCCAGTTCCTCCACGGCCAGGGCGGCGCCGAGCAGCAGGGTTCCGTTGCCCACGGGGACCACCAGGGCCTCCGGGAGCCGGCCGCCCAGCTCCTCCCACACCTCGTACACGTACGTCTTGGTCCCGTGCAGGAAGTACGGGTTGAACACGTGGCTCGCGTAGAAGACCCCGGGTGCGTCCGCCGCGGACCGGGCGGCCTCCGCGGCGGCCTCGCGGCCACCGGGGACCACCCGGACGGTCGCGCCGTGCGCCCGCATCCGTTCCGTCTTCTTCTCCGACGTGCCTTCGGGCACGAAGACTTCGCAGGTCAGTCCCGCCCGCGCGCAGTACGCGGCCACCGCCGTCCCGGCGTTGCCGCTGCTGTCCGCCACCACCCGCTGCGGCGCGAGCCGCCGCGCGAGCTCCACGAGCATCACCGCGCCCCGGTCCTTGAAGGACCGCGTGGGCATCAGGAAGTCGAGTTTGGCGTGGATCCGCTCCGCCAGCGGGACCAGCGGGGTGTGCCCCTCGGCCAGCGACACGGAGAACGCCCCGGGCAGGGGCAGCACGGACCCGTACCGCCACAGCGAGTTCGGCCCCGCGGCCGGGTCCAGTGCCGCGGCCGGGTCCGGCGTGAAATCGAGGTCCCAGGGCCCGCCGCAGACCGGGCACCCCCACGGGGCGGTCCGGACGTCCGCGCGGGTGCCGTCCTCGGAACAGATGTAGCCGGGGAGTGCGTGCGTCATGTGAGGAACACCTTTGCTCGGTCATGGCCGGTGTACGGCACGGATGTTACGCGCCGGTGATCACCGGCGGGGTCCGTGTCACGCACCGCCGCGCGGGAGCCGCGGGCGCCGGGCGGGCCGCGCGCGGCGGCGGGGGGCGACCGACCCGCCGGGCACCCCGCTGCGTACTATTTCGCGCATTCGTTCGCGCCTTCCGCGGCGCGCCCCGCGCTGCCCGCCCTGCGATGCCGCCCTGCGATGCCGCCCTGCGATGGAGTCCGCCCCCTTGAGCACCCCGCCGAATCCCCCTCCCGGACCGGGCCACTCCTGGCCCCCGCCGCCCCAGTGGCAGGGCTGGGGACCGCCGCCCGGTCACGAGCAGCAGCCGCCGGCGCTCAACGGCTTCGCGCTCGCCTCGCTGCTGTCCGGACTGCTGTGCTTCCCGCCGCTCGGCGTGGCCTTCGGCATCGCGGCCCTCGTGCAGATCGCGAAGCGGGGGGACCGGGGCAAGGCCCTGGCGATCGTGGGCCTGGTGGTGTCCGTGGTGATGACCGGCGCGCTGGTCTTCACCGCCGGGCGGGTGCTGAGCGCCGCTGACCGGCTCCCGTCGCTGCACGAGTTCACCGATGTCGAGGGCGAGCTCACGGACCTGGGCGACCTGCGGGCGGGCGACTGCTTCAACGTTCCCGGCGGAGACCTGATCGACGAGCGGCCGGTGACGTACCGGATCGACTGCGCGCGGGTGCACCACGGCGAGGTCACCGCCGCCAGGACGCTGGACGTGCAGGAGGTGCCCGAGTCGTCCGAGGCCGACCGCGCGTCCGAGGACGCGTGCTGGAAGGCCCAGGACGAGTACGCGATGGACACGTGGGCGCTGCCCGAGTACGCGGAGATGTTCTACTACGCGCCCTCGCGCCGGTCCTGGCGCGAGGGGGACCGGACGCTGCTCTGCGTCATCGGTACGACCGAGGAGGAGTGGCGGGGCAGTCTGCGCAAGGACGCCGGGATGCTGAAGCCGGAGCAGTCGGCCTTCCTGCGTGCCGCCAACACCGTCGAGTTCGTCATGAGCCGGCCTCCCGAGGACGACGTGGAGGACGCGCTGCCCGACCACCAGGCGTGGGCGCGCGAGGTGAACACGGTGCTGGGCGCCGAGGCGAAGCTCCTCCAGGGGGACGCGGCCCGGCCGGGAATGGAGAAGGCCGTGGCGGCGCAGCTGAAGGAGATCGAGGCGGCGCGCACGCAGTGGGAGCGCGCCTCGCAGGCCAGGACGCCGGAGGACTTCAACCGGTCGTGGCGCGGGGCGGAGCTCGCCCTGTCCTTGGAGACGGAACGGGCGCTGCGCGGTGCGTACGGGCTTTCGACGGTGATCCCGCAGTGGCTGCAGGACGTCGAGGACGACCTGGAGGCCGGGGACGGCGGGTTCGGCGGGGGGCCCTCGTCCGAGTCGGTGTGACCTCGCACGGGTAACGCACGGTAACGGGTTTGAGTGACCTGGCTTCATCACTTCGAGTGAAACTCTGGCCCTTGCTTGCGGTCTTCAACCGTCGGTTGCCAGGGTGTGGCTGTCTGTCAACCTGATGGGAGTGGCCAGTGACTTTCGGTGAGCAGCCGGCCTATCTGCGCGTGGCCGGGGATCTGCGACGGAAGATCGTCGACGGTTCTCTGCCCCCGCACGCCCGGCTCCCCTCCCAGGCACGCATCCGCGAGGAGTACGGGGTCTCCGACACCGTGGCCCTGGAGGCGCGCAAGGTCCTCATGGCGGAGGGGCTGGTCGAGGGCCGGTCCGGATCCGGCACGTACGTACGCGAACAGCCGGTCCCGCGGCGCGTCGCCCGCGCCGGCTACCGCACGGGCGGCGCCTCGACGCCGTTCCGGCAGGAGCAGGCCGACGCGGAGGCGCGCGGCACGTGGGAGTCCAGCAGCGAGCAGACGGGCGCGCCCGCGGAGATCGCGAAGCGGCTCGGCATCGAGCCGGGCGAGCGCGTGATGCGGACGCGGTACGTCTTCCGCGACGCGGGGGAGGCGATGATGCTGTCGACCTCCTGGGAACCGCTGGCCGTGACCGGCCGCACCCCCGTGATGCTGCCCGAGGAGGGGCCGCTGGGCGGCTCCGGGGTGGTCGACCGGATGGCCGCGATCGACGTCGTCGTGGACAACGTGGTCGAGGAGGTCGGCGCCCGGCCCGGTCTGGCCGAGGAGATCCTGCTCCTCGGCGGGGTGCCGGGGCACGTGGTGCTGGTGATCGGCCGTACCTACTACGCCTCCGGCCGCGCCGTGGAGACCGCCGACGTGGTGGTCCCGGCGGACCGCTACCGCCTGGCGTACCACCTCCCGGTGCGTTAGCGGCTCCCGCGGCGGTCCGAACCCCCGGGCGCCGCCCGGGGGTTCGCGCGCGCTCGCGCGACGCCCGCGACCCGGCGGATTTCGGCGCGATGGCGGACGCCCGCGCCCGCCCGGCCCCGGCGTCCCCGGACCGTTCGGTCCGCATGCCGGGATCCCCGCCCGGCGCACCGCCGCCAAGATCGCGCCGGACGCTCCGCCGCCCCCTCGGCGCCACCTGCGCCGATGCCCGCCGTGCGGCGGCGCGGCGGCCCCGCCCCGGCCTCCCGCGCGCCCCGTTCGGACCGGCGCGCACGGCCCACTCGTACGCGTGGCCGGATGCGTACGCCTGTGAGGTACCTCTTCGTGAAAAACCGTATCCGCTCCGTGAAGGTCGGGCGTAAGCTCGGGCATATGCGCAGTGCGGTTTCCCGGACAGATACGTCGGCGGAGGGTGAAACGCAATGAACGACGGCGGGGCCCTGCTTCCGTGGCTGGTCATACGCGAGGACGACAACGGCAACCGCTACCGGGTGGGCCGGTACGCCACCCGGGCCGAGGCCCAGAAGGTCGCCGACAGCCTCGAGGACCGAGGACACAAGCAGCTCTACTGGGTCGAGCGGATCGGTCAGACCGCCACGATGAACTGAGCGTCGCAGCGCCCCGCGACGCTGGCATAGGCTCCGCCCATGACGGTACGAGTGGTCGTGGGCGGAGCCCTTTGTCATGAGGGGCGCCTGCTGGCCGCCCGCCGCAGCGCGCCGCCCGAGCTCGCCGGACGCTGGGAGCTGCCGGGCGGGAAGACCGAACCGGGTGAGTCCGTCCCCGACGCGCTGGTGCGCGAACTGCGCGAGGAACTCGGCGTGGAGACCGAACCGCTGGAACGGATCCCGGGGGAGTGGCCGCTGCGTCCCGGGTTGGTCCTGCACGTGTGGACCGCCCGGCTGCTCTCCGGAGTGCCGGCCCCGCTGGAGGACCACGACGAGCTGCGCTGGCTCGGGCCGGAGGAGCTGGAATCGGTGGACTGGCTGGACCAGGACCGGCCCGCGGTCGCCGAGGCCGGACGCCGGCTGCGCCACGGCGGTGACGGGGGCGCGTGACGCCGTGGTCTAGGCCGTCTGCGCCACAGTGCGCCGGTGGGCGGGGATCGAGTGGTACGACGCCCCGAATATCGGGTATGTCGCTATTAATCCCTATCTCGTCCCCCTTTCGTCCCCGACGAACCGGACTGGGGTCGCTGTTGGCCCGGGAAGTGATCGGCGTGATCGACACAGACGGTGAGTGCGCCGAGTGGGCCTTCCCCGCCGAGCCCGGTGCCGTCCGCACCGCCCGCCACGCCGTCCGCGGCACCTTGCACGACTGGGGCCTGGAAGCCGTCGGCGACGTGACCGTCCTGCTGGTCAGCGAGCTCGTCACCAATTCCCTGCGGTACGCCTCCGGCCCCATCGGAGTGCGCCTGGAACGGCGCAATCCAGCCGTCGGCAGCCCCGCGGGCGGCCCCGCGCTGCTCGTGGAGGTTTCGGATCCGCTTCCGGATCCGCCCCGCGAACGGGTCGCGGACCACGACGACGAGGGGGGCCGTGGCCTGCACCTCGTCGCCACCTCCTCGCAGCGCTGGGGGACCCGGCACGGGAAATCGGGCAAGACTGTGTGGTTCGAATTGGCTCTTCCTGGTGAGTAACAAGGAGAACGGTGGCGTGTGACCTTCCGGAAACGCCTCCCGGCGACAGCCGGGGGGAGGGACTCGGGAGAGAACCCGCGACATGGCTCGAAATCATCGAGACCGTGCTGTGATCGTGAACGCCGTGCCGTCCGGGGCCGTGGTGCTGAATACTTCGGTCATGGCCGGTCCGGTTGCGGTGAGCTGGAGGGGACGGTCGCGTGAGCGAGATACCTGCGCAGGCACATCAGGCCGACGTGCCGCGAGAGACATGGCACGACGCCCTGTGGCACAGCAGTCCGCCTGGCTCGATATATGACTACATAAAGGTCGCCTCCTTCTCGATCGGCCCGGACGGGCTCATCGACCAGTGGAGCCTGCGCGCCGAAGAACTGTTCGGGCTGAGCGCCTCCCAGACCGTGGGGCGCGACCCGGTCGACGCCTTCATGCCGCCCGAGCTGCGTCCCGACGCGCACCGCAAGGTCGCCGAGATCCTCGACGGCAAGGAATGGACGGGCCTGATCCCCTTCCGGATCCCGGGCGGGAACGGCGCGCACGGCGTGGCCGAGATCTATGTGATGCCCACCCAGACCGAGACCGCCGAGCGGGCCGCGCTGTGTGTCGTCGTCGACGTACGCGCGCTGCGCCGGATCGAATCCGACCTCGCGGCTTCACAGGCGATATTCGGCCAATCCCCCTTCGGATTCCTCCTCTTCGGCACGGACCTCACCGTGCAGCGGGCCAACCGCCGCTTCGCCACCGTCTTCGGGGGCCCCGTCGAGGAGCACCGCGGCCGCACCGTGCACGACTACCTGCCGGCGCACGAGGCCGACCGGATGACCGAAGCCCTGCGCCGGGTACTGGAAACCGGGGACTCCGTCACCGACCTGCACATCACCGGCGCCACCCCGCGCAGCCGGGAGAACCGCCACTGGTCCATCAACCTCTACCGCGTCCACGGCGGCAGCGGCCGTCCCATCGGTGTCGCCGGGATCGGCACCGACGTCACCCGCCGCCACCTCGCCGCCCGCGAGGCCGCCGGGGTCCGGCGCAACCTGGCCCTCCTCAACGAGGCCGGGCACCGCATCGGCAACTCCCTCGACCTGGAGACCACCGCCCGCGAACTCCTCGACGTCACCGTCCCCGGCTTCTGCGACCTGGCCGCCGTCGACCTCTACCAGGGCCTGCTGCTCGGCGACGACGACCGGCCCGCCCGGCCGCAGGGCCCCGGCGTGCCCAGCCTGCCCGGCCAGGGCCCGGCGCGGACCCCCTCGGCCGCCCTGCGCCGGGTGGGCTTCGCCTCCGCCGTCTCCGACGCCCCGCTGTCCGGAGCCGGCGCACCGGTCTCCGTCGGCGACATCCACCGCTACCCGGCCGCGTCGCCGGGCGCGCTGGCCCTGCGCACGGCGCGGCCCCGGCTGATCGAGGGCGGCGGACCGGAGGACCTCGTCCAGTCCACGCTGGTCGTACCGATGGTCGCCCACGACACGGTCGTCGGGCTCGCGCAGTTCTCCCGTACCAAGGGCAGCGAACCCTTCGGCGAACGCGACCGCGCGGTGGCCGTGGAACTGGCCGCACGGGCCGCCGTATGCATAGACAACGCCCGCCTCTACCGGCGCGAGCACGAACGGGCACTGATCCTGCAGCGCAGCCTGCTGCCCCCCGGCGACCCGGAGGCGGCCGGCCTCGACATCGCCTGCCGGTACCTGCCCGGCAACGCGGCCACCGAGGTCGGCGGCGACTGGTTCGACGTCATCGAGCTCCCCGGGCACCGCACCGCGCTGGTCGTCGGCGACGTCATGGGCCGCGGCCTGCGGGCCGCCGTGGCCATGGGAGAACTGCGCACCGCCGTACGCACCCTCGCGCTGCTGGACCTCGAACCGGCGGAGGTCCTGACCGCGCTCGACGAGATCGCCCGCGGCCTCGGCGCCCCCGGCGGCTCCCAGCAGGCTTCCCGGGCGGCCCTGCACTCACGGGACGCGGACCGCTCCGAGGTGTACCTGGCCACCTGCGTGTACGCCGTCTACGACCCGGTGACACGGCGCTGCACCATCGCCAACGCGGGCCACATGCCGCCCGTGCTGGTCGAACCCCCCGACGAGGCCGGCGTCCCACGGCCCGCGCTGCTCCTGGAGGTGCCGCCCGGAATGCCGCTGGGCGTGGGCGGCGAACCCTTCGAGGAGGTCGAGGTCGACCTGCCGGAAGGCGCCCTGCTGGCCCTCTACACGGACGGGCTCGTCGAATCCCGCGACCATCCCCTGGAGGAGGGACTGCGCGGACTGCGCGCTGCCCTCGCGGACCCGGTCCGGCCGCTGGAGGACGTCTGCGACCACGTGCTGAACACCCTCGACACCCGGCACGGCGAGGACGACATCGCCCTGCTCATGGCACGGGTGCAGGGCCTGCCCCTGGACGCCGTCGGCGACTGGCAACTGCCGCGCGAGGCCCGCTCGGTGGGCCGGGCCCGCGAACTGGCCCGGGCCAAGCTCCCGGCCTGGGGCCTGGAGGGCCTGCTCGACACGACCGAACTGCTGGTCAGCGAACTGGTCACCAACGCCCTGCGCTACGGGGAGGGCGAGATCCGGCTGCGGCTGCTGCTGGACCGCACGCTGGTCTGCGAGGTCTGGGACGCGAACCTGGTCCAGCCCCGCCGCCGCCGCGCCCGTGACACCGACGAGGGCGGCCGCGGCCTCCAGCTGGTCGGCCTGCTCTCGGCGGGCTGGGGCACGCGCCGCACCCACCGGGGCAAGACGGTCTGGTTCGAACTCCCGCTGCCCGGCGCGGCATCGGAGGCCGTCGCCGAACTGTCGGCGGAGCAACTGCTGAGCATGTACGGCTGAGCGCCGCCGCCGGGGACGGGCCGCAATCGCGTGGCGGCCGCCTCCCCGGTCGGGCAGGGTGCGGGGTGATGAGCGACGACGAGATGTTCTACGCCCCGCACGACAGTCTCGAAGGACTGCTGCAACGAGGCCGCGGCCTGGGCGCCGTGCGGGCGCTGCAGGACCCGGCGGCGGCCGCGCCGTTCGTGTACGACGGGATCCGGCGGGACTGGCGGTGGGACGGGATCGACGAACGCTCCCTCTACCTGGCCCGCCTCGTCCGGGACCTGGAGATGTCACCGGCGCCGGTCGTGGAACAGCTGGCGGGGGACGAGGACGCGTGCCTGCGGGCCACCCGCGTGCTGGAGCTGCTCGCGCTCTCCGGCTCGGCCGAGGCCCGGGACGGGCTGCGGGCCCACATCCGGGAGGGCGAGCACTGGGCCGACGTACTGGAGTCGGTGGCGGAGCGCTGGCCGGCCGACTGGTGGGAGGACCTGGGCGAGGTCGCCCGGGCCCGCATCGGCGGGGAGGCGCAGCCGCCGTGGCCCCGCGAGCCCTGGATCCGGTTCGGCATCGGGACGCGGGACGTCCCGGCACGGCCGGGGCAGGGCCCGGACGACCGCAGCGACGGACAACTGCTCTCGCTGCTGGCCGACGTCCGCGCCAGCAACCTCGCGAAGGCGGACGCACTGCGCGAGCTGGCCGACCGGCCGGCCACGGAAGACCTGATCCCGCTCGTGCCGCTGCTCGGTTCCTCCCCCGGCGGACGGCCGCTCGCGCCGCTCCGCCGGGCGGTCGAACGCCTCGGAACCCGGGCCGTGCCCGCCGCCCGCGGGTGGGCGGCGGACGACCGGGAGTGGCTGGCGGAACTCGGGGTGGACGCGCTGGCCGACCACGGGGAGGCCGAGGCGCTGCCCGCCCTCGTCCGCCGGCTCGCGGACCAGTGGGAGGTACGCGCCTGGTGCGGCCCCGCCCTGACGGCCGGACGGCTGGCCCGCTTCGGCCCCGCCGCCGCCCAGGCAGTGCCCCACCTGAGGCTCTACTGGCTGCGGAACCCGCACTCCTGCGAACGGCCCGACTACCTGGAGGCGCTCGCCGCCGTCGACCCGTCCGGCCTGGACCACGCGCACACCGAATCCCTCTGGGACTGCCAACAGCGGGCGCGCCTGCTGGGCATCGCGCACGCCCCGGACATCCCGGAGGTGCGCGAGCGCGTCGCCGCGCTGCGCGCCGACCCGATGGAGGAGCCGGCCGTCCGGGCGGCCGCCGCGAGACGGTTCAAGCGGCCTTGCGGGACTTGAGGGCTGCCAGGCGGTCCTCGATCTCCGAGGCCCTGCCCAGGTCGTCCAGGGCTTCGAACTGGGCGTCCAGGGAGGAGGCGGCGAGCTCCTGCCGGCCCAGCGCCCGCGCCTCCTCCCGCCGCACCTTGTCCTCGAAGCGCGCCAGGTCGCTCGTCGGGTCCATGACGTCGATGTTCTTCACCGCGTCCAGCATCGTGTTCTGCGCCTGGGCCGTCTTCGCCCGGGCCACCAGCTCGTCACGCTTGGCCTGGAGCTCCGTCAGCTTGTTCCGCATCGCCTCCAGGCCCGACTTGAGCTTGTCGACGACCTCCGTCTGGGCGGCGATCGTCGGCTCCGCCACGGCCGCCTCCTTCTCCGACCGGATCTGCCGGCCCAGCGCCACCTTCGCGAGGTTGTCGAAGGTGTCGGCGTCCGCCGCCGCCCCCGACGCCCGCAGCTCGTCCGCCTTCCTGCTCGCCGCCAGGGCCTTGCCGCCCCACTCGGCGGCCGCCTCCACGTCCTCCTTGTGGTCCGCCTCCAGCATCCGCAGGTTGCCGATCGTCGTCGCGACCGCCTGTTCCGCCTCCGAGATGTTGTTCGTGTAGTCGCGGATCAGCTGGTCCAGCATCTTCTGCGGGTCCTCCGCCTGGTCCAGCAGCGCGTTGATGTTCGCCTTGGCGAGCTGGGTGACGCGGCCGAGGACGGTCTGCTTGCTCATGGTGGGTCTCTCCTGGTCAGGGCCGATGTATGTGCCGTTCAGAAGCGGCCGCCGCCGCCCATGCGGCCGCGGGTTCCGCCGCCGCCGAAGGAGCCGGGACCGCTGCCGCCGCCCCCGCCCCCGAAGCCCCCGCCCCCGCCCCCGAAGCCACCGAATCCGCCCCCGCCGCCCCGCAGGATCTCGCCGAGGATGATCCCGCCCAGGACGGCGCCGCCCTGGCCGCCGCCGTGCCGCCGGCCCGCGTACGGGTCCTGGAACGCCCGTACGTCCTGCTCGGCCAGCTGCTGCGCCTGCCGTGCCAGCCCGTCCGCCCGCTGGGCCTCCGCCAGGGCCCCCGCCGGGTCGGCCGCCGCCACCGACACCGCCCGCTCCAGGTGCCGGCCCGCCTCCGCCAGCCGGGTGCGGGCCTGGCTGCCCACCGCGCCCCGGGTGGTGGTGATGTAGTCCGTCGCCGCGCCGCTCGAGCTGCGCGCCGCGAGCAGGGCCTGGTCGAGCAGGGCCACCGCCCGCTGCCGCCCCGACTCCCGTTCCCGCGCCCCGGCCAGCGCCTCGTCGAGGGCCGCGTCGGCCTCCTCGACCCGGCGCAGGGCGTCGATCGGGTCGTACCGGCCGGCCGCCTCCGCCCGCCGTACGTCGGCCAGTACGGCCTCCGCCCGGCCGATCCGCCCGCGCAGGTCCGCCGTCGAGGTGCCCTCCGCGGTACCCGTGAGCAGCCCGCGGGCGTCCGCCAGGTCGGTGTCCGTCTCGGTCAGCGCGCCCGGCAGCTTCCCGGCCGCCTCCGCCAGTTCCTGCGCCCGCCGCTCGACCGCGTCCACCAGGGTCGCCGCCTGGTCCACCGCGCCCTCGGCGGCCCGTACGTGCACGGCCGCCGTGCCCCTCTCGCCCGCGTCGAGCGCCGCGTGCGCCAGGCCCAGGTTGGTCGCGGTGAACAGCAGCCGGTCCTTGGCCTGTTCGGCGTTGGAGGCCACGGGCGCGGACGCCGAGTCCGCGTACCGCCGGGCGAGCGCCGTCAGCGTCGCCTCCGCGGTGGCGGCGCGCCCGGTCAGGTCCAGGTAGCCCTCCTCCACGGAAGCCAGGGCCTGCGGGGCGTTCTTCTCCAGGTCCCGCAGCCGGTCGAAGTCCGCCGACTCGGCGTCCAGCCGCCGGTTCGCCTCGGTGCACCGGGCGACGATCTCGTCCAGCATCCGGCGCCGGGTCGCGTCGTCCTCCGGGTAGGCGTCGTCGAGCTGCTGGCGCAGCCGGAAGGCGTGCGTCAGCTCGTCCTTGGCGTACGCCACGGCCACGGTGAACGGGCGGGCCGCCTCCTCGCCGAACTGGGCCGACGCGAAACCGAGTTCCTCGGTGCTGGTGCGGACCGCGTCGTCGGTCTCCACCAGCAGGGCCTTGGCCGCGGCGTCCAGCTCCGGCAGCGGGAGCCGGTCCGGCGCCCCTTCGGGCCAGCCCGGCCCGGTCTTCGTACCGCGCCCGCCCCCGGCGGCGTCCCTGCGCTTGCGGCGGGTGTACGTGTACGCCGCGAGCGCCCCGGCCGCGCCGACGGCGACCACCGGGAGCACGAAGTCCCCGACCCCGCTCTCGCCGCTCCCCGCGCCACCGGGATTCGCCGGGCCGGGGGTGATGGTGGGCACGGGGATCGGCTGACCGCCGAGGACGGCGTCGTAGCCGTTGGCCGCGCCGATGGCGGCGCCCGCCCAGTCGTTCTGCTTCAGGGCGGGCTCGATGGCGGTCCGCGCGACGTCGGCCAGCTGCTGCTCGGTGAAACCGGAGTCGACATCGGCCGAATAGGCGTACTGGCGGGCCCCGGTCGCCACGGCCAGCAGGACGTCGTTCTGGCCGAGGCCGTTGCGCTGGGCGGTGGCGTCGGCCCAGCTCTGGGCGGAGCGCCCGGAGAAGTCCCGTACGTAGGCGACGAAGAGCTGGATCTTCCGGTCGGCGTACAGCGTGTCGAGCGCGGCGGTGACGGCGCCCTGCCGGTCGCCCAGGGCCCCCACGAGGTCGGTGATCTGCCCCTGCTGGGACAGGGTGACGGGATCCTCGGCCCGGGCGGGCACCGCCCCGACCGTGCCCCAGCCGCCGACCGCGAGCAGCCCGGCCGCCAGGGCGAGCGCGGCCCGTACGGCGGTCCTGCGGCGCGGCCTGCTTCTCGGCGGAATCACAATTGGGAGGTTATGGGGGGTTTCCCGCCCTCGCATTCGGAGTCGTGCCGGTGCCCCCACTCCTGAGCGTGGCGGCGGCCGCCGGCCCGGGCCCTCCCGAGGGGGCCCGGGCCCGGCCGTCAGCCCTGGCGGCGTCCGATCTTGTTCCCCAGCCACACCAGCGGGTCGTACTTGCGGTCCACCGCCCGCTCCTTCAGCGGGATCAGCGCGTTGTCCGTGATCCTGATGCCCTCCGGGCAGACCTCCGTACAGCACTTGGTGATGTTGCAGTAGCCGAGCCCGTGCTCCTCCTGCGCGGTGCGTTTGCGGTCCAGGCCCGCCGCCTCCGCCGCGTCCAGCGGGTGCATGTCCAGCTCCGCCACCCGCATCAGGAAGCGCGGGCCGGCGAAGGCGCCCTTGTTCTCCTCGTGGTCACGCACCACGTGACAGGTGTCCTGGCACAGGAAGCACTCGATGCACTTCCTGAACTCCTGCGAGCGCTCCACGTCGATCTGCTGCATCCGGTACGCGCCCGGGGCCACCCCCTCCGGCGGCACGAAGGCCGGCACCTCCCGCGCCTTCGCGTAGTTGAAGGACACGTCCGTCACCAGGTCCCGGACGACCGGGAAGGCACGCAGCGGGGTGACCGTGATCGTCTCGGACCGCTCGAAGGTCGACATGCGCGTCATGCACATCAGCCGCGGCCGGCCGTTGACCTCCGCACTGCACGAGCCGCACTTGCCCGCCTTGCAGTTCCAGCGCACCGCCAGGTCCGAGGCCTGGGTGGCCTGGAGCCGGTGGACGATGTCCAGGACCACCTCCCCGTCGTGCACCTCGACGGTGAAGTCCCGCAGTTCCCCGCCCTCCGCGTCGCCCCGCCAGATCCGGAAGCTCGCGTCGTACGTACTCATTCGTACAGCTCCTCTTCGGCGAGGTACTTGACCAGCTCTTCCTTCTCGAAGAGCGCGAGCAGGTCGGGACGGATGGGCTCGGTACGGGTGCGTTCGAGGGCGATCCGGTCGGCGGCCGGGTCCTGCGGGGCCGGCTCGACCGGGCGGCACAGCAGGTTCACCGGACGCCAGCCGCGCTCCATCGAGGGGCAGTCCTCGCGGGTGTGCCCGCCCCGGCTCTCGGTGCGCTCCAGGGCCGCGCGGGCCACGCACTCGCTGACCAGCAGCATGTTCCGCAGGTCCAGGGCGAGGTGCCAGCCGGGGTTGAACTGCCGGTGTCCCTCCACACCGGCCCGCGAGGCCCGTACGCGCAGGGTCGCGAGCTTCTCCAGCGCCTCGGCCATCTCGCCCGCCCGCCGGATGATGCCGACGAGGTCGTTCATGGTCGTCTGCAGCTCCTGGTGGAGCGTGTACGGGTTCTCCGCGCCCTCGGCGGCGTGGAAGGGGGCCAGCGCCTCCGTCGCCGCCGCGTCGATCTCCGCCCCGGCGACCCCCGGGCGTCCGGCGGAGGCGGCGTACTGCGCCGCGTGCAGCCCGGCCCGCCGCCCGAAGACCAGCAGGTCGGAGAGGGAGTTGCCGCCGAGCCGGTTCGAGCCGTGCATCCCGCCCGCGACCTCACCCGCCGCGAACAGCCCGGGCACCCCGACGGTGGCGGCGGACTCCGAGTCGACCGCGATCCCGCCCATCACGTAGTGGCAGGTCGGGCCCACCTCCATCGGCTCCGCCGTGATGTCCACGTCCGCCAGCTCCTTGAACTGGTGGTACATCGACGGGAGCCGCCGCTTGATCTTCTCGGCCGGCATCCGGGTGGACACGTCGAGGAACACCCCGCCGTGCGGTGAGCCGCGCCCCGCCTTCACCTCGGAGTTGATCGCCCGCGCCACCTCGTCGCGCGGCAGCAGTTCGGGCGGGCGCCGGTTGTGGTCCGGGTCCTCGTACCAGCGGTCGCCCTCCTCCTCCGACTCGGCGTACTTCTCCTTGAAGACGTCGGGGACGTAGTCGAACATGAACCGCTTGCCCTCGGAGTTGCGCAGCACCCCGCCGTCACCGCGCACGGACTCGGTGACGAGGATGCCCTTGACCGACGGCGGCCAGACCATGCCGGTCGGGTGGAACTGCACGAACTCCATGTTGAGCAGGGGCGCGCCCGCGAGCAGGGCCAGTGCGTGGCCGTCGCCCGTGTACTCCCAGGAGTTGGAGGTGGTCTTGAAGGACTTGCCGATCCCGCCCGTGGCGAGGACGACCGCCGGGGCCTCCAGCACGAAGAAGCGGCCGGACTCGCGCTCGTAGCAGAAGGTCCCCGAGACCCGCCGCCCCTCCTTGAGGACCCTGGTGACCGTGCATTCCTGGAAGACCTTGAGCCGGGCCTCGTGGTCCCCGAACTCCTTGAAGTCCTCCTGCTGGAGCTGGACGATCTTCTGCTGGAGCGTGCGGATCAGCTCCAGGCCGGTACGGTCGCCGACGTGCGCCAGGCGCGGGTACTCGTGCCCGCCGAAGTTGCGCTGGGAGATCTTCCCGTCGGGCGTCCGGTCGAAGAGCGCGCCCCAGGTCTCCAGCTCCCAGACCCGGTCCGGGGCCTCCTTGGCGTGGAGTTCCGCCATCCGCCACTGGTTGAGGAACTTGCCCCCGCGCATGGTGTCGCGGAAGTGCACCTGCCAGTTGTCGCCCTCGTTGACGTTGCCCATGGAGGCGGCGATCCCGCCCTCCGCCATCACCGTGTGGGCCTTGCCGAACAGGGACTTGCAGATCACGGCCGTACGGGCACCGCGCTCGCGTGCCTCGATCGCGGCCCGCAGCCCCGCGCCCCCGGCGCCGACCACGACCACGTCCCACTGCTGCCGTTCCACTTCGGTCATGCAGTCTCCTTGCGCGAGTAGCCCCCGGTGCGGACCAGGGGGAGGCACGGATCTCCTGCCCGGGCTGCGCGT
The DNA here is from genome assembly GCF_054353315.1 of Streptomyces sp. NC-S4. Taxonomy (NCBI): domain Bacteria; kingdom Bacillati; phylum Actinomycetota; class Actinomycetes; order Kitasatosporales; family Streptomycetaceae; genus Streptomyces; species Streptomyces sp. NC-S4. Next base: position 5,544,065 of record NZ_CM135937.1, read on the forward strand.
TGACGCATACCGATGCGTGAAGCCGTGACCTGGGCTTGTGTTCGGATCGCGACCGCCCCTAGCTTCCGGCCATGACGGCTTCTCGTTCTGTGAAGCGGGCGTTCAAGTACCGCTTCCACCCGACCGACGCACAGGCGGCGACCCTGTCCAGGACGTTCGGGTGCGTTCGGAAGGTCTACAACCTTGCCCTCGCTGCTCGCACCGAGGCTTGGACGGTCCGACAGGAGCGGGTGGGCTATCGGGAGACATCCGCGATGCTCACAGGATGGAAGAAGACCGAGGAACTGGCCTACCTGGCAGAGGTTTCGTCGGTCCCGCTCCAGGAGTCCCTGCGTCACCTGGACGCGGCGTTCGCACGCTTCTGGGGGAGCAGGTCGAAATACCCGCGCTTCAAGTCGAAGCGGAGGTCGAAGGCCTCGGCCCAGTACACCCGCTCTGCGTTCCGCTACAGCGGTGGAGAGCTGAGACTGGCGAAGTTGCCGGAACCACTGGACATCGTCTGGTCCCGGCCTCTGCCTGCCGGTGCTCAGCCGTCCACCGTCACGGTGTCGCGCGACAGCGCGGGACGCTGGTTTGTGTCCCTGCTCTGCGAGGACGTGCCCTCCCCCTTTCCCGCCACCACGGAAGCGGTGGGCATCGATGCCGGGCTTTCCGCCCTGCTCACTCTTTCCACCGGGGAGAAGCTGGAGAATCCCAGGCACGAGGAACGGGACCGCGCGAGGCTGGTGAAGTCCCAACGGGCTCTCGCCCGAAAGGAGAAGGGCAGCAACAACAGGGCGAAGGCGAGGTGCCGGGTGGCCCGGATCCACGCCCGCATCGCTGACAGGCGCAAGGACCACCTGCACAAACTGACGACTCGACTGGTGCGCGAGAACCAAACGCTCGTGGTCGAGGACCTGACAGTCCGCAGCATGGTCAAGAACCACAAGCTCGCCCGCGCCATCATGGATGCGGCGTGGGGCGAATTGAGGCGGATGCTGCACTACAAGGCCGCCTGGTACGGACGGGAACTGATCGTCGTCGACAGGTGGTTTCCCAGTTCGAAACTGTGCTCGACCTGTGGTGTGATGAATGAGTCGCTGCCCCTGAGCGTCCGTGAATGGACGTGTGACAGCTGTGGGACGACCCACGATCGGGACGAGAACGCAGCGATCAATCTTCTGGCCGTCGGGCTGGCGGTTTCTGCCTGTGGAGCGGGTGTCAGACCTCATCGGGAGTCCTCCTCTCGGTTCGGGGCGGTCCGTGGTGAAGCAGGAAGGCCCACCCGAAAGGGTGGGAGTCCCCTCCCCGTGGGGAGGGGAGATGTCAAAAGATCCTCGGGTCGGTGAAGGCGCCGCTGGCCAGCAGGTACACGTAGAAGTCGCACAGGGCCACGCTGATCAGGGAGGCCCACGCCAGCTGCATGTGGCGGGCGTTGAGGCGGCTGATCCAGCCCCAGAGCCGGTAGCGCACCGGGTGCTTCGAGAAGTGCTTGAGCCGGCCGCCCATGATGTGGCGGCAGGAGTGGCAGGACAGGGTGTAGGCCCAGATCAGCGTGATGTTGACCAGGAACAGCAGGGTCCCGAGGCCCATGTGGCCCCAGGCGTAGTGCTCGTCGCGGAAGGTCAGCACCGTGTCGTAGGTGAGGATGCCCGCGACCGGGACCGCCGCGTAGAAGAAGTACCGGTGCGCGTTCTGGAGGATCAGCGGGAAGCGGGTCTCGCCCGTGTACCTCGTGTGCGGTTCGGCGACGGCGCAGGCGGGCGGCGAGGCCCAGAAGCCCCGGTAGTAGGCCTTGCGGTAGTAGTAGCAGGTCAGCCGGAAGCCGAGCGGGAAGACCAGGATCAGCAGGGCGGGGGAGAGGCCCCACCAGCTGCCGAAGACCTCCCAGTTGGGCCCGCCCTTCATCGGGACGCAGTTCTCCGCGAGACACGGGGAGTAGAAGGGTGAGACGTACGGGGCCGCGTAGTAGTCGGCGTTCGCGAAGGCCCGCCAGGTCGAGTAGACGATGAAGGCGAACAGCCCGGCCGCGGTGCCGGCGGGGGCCAGCCACCACCGGTCGGTCCGCAGGTGCCGGGCCGTGATCGCGGCCCGTGAGGCGTCGTGGACGCCGCCGGGCCGCTGTCGGGGTCGTTCCGTTCCTGTGGCCAAAGAAGACTCCGGGAGGAGTGATGAGGGGTGCCCCGGGCGGTCCGGCCGCGGACGGCCGGACCGGACGGGGCGTGGGTGGACGCGGGTGCGGGACGGGCCGGCTCAGGGGGCGCGGCGGTCGCGGGCGCCCAGGCCCTCGTCGTCGGAGTCGGTCCACAGGGAGCTGTCGTACGGGGTGTCCGGGACCGTCACCATCCGGGACGGGTCCGGACCGGCCGCCGTCGTCGACGGCTTCTGCCGGGCGGCCTGCTGTTCCAGCCGCTCGACCTTGCGCGTCAGCTCGTCCAGGTTGCGCCGTACGGCACTCAGATCGTCTTGCAGGGACATGATTTGCCCTCACTTCCGCCAGGTGCGGTGGCAACGCTCATGTGCGCCTGCGAGTGTCGCGCTTCCCGTCCCCCGTTGTGAAGGGACGTGCAGCGATTGCGGGCGCGCAGGCGTGAACCGTGCGCCCCTCCCTGCCCCCCATTCTCATCCCTCTCCCGGGGGAACGCCTCCTGCCGCGCAAACGGGATTGGTCCGCACGGGTGGGGTTCGCGGCGTGGCGAGAGGCGGCTGCGAGGGGTGCGGCGGACCGTCGATTTCAGTGGGTTCCGGCAACCGGTGTGATCAGCTCCATATAGCGCCGAACGTGATCATGCTTCCCCCACGCCCCGCCCCGGAGGTACCACCCATGTCCCAGAGAAGGCGCAGGTCCTTGGCGCTCCTGACCTCGGGAGTCCTCGCACTGCCGCTGCTCACGGGCTGCGGCGCGGGTGACGACGAGGGCGGTCAGGCCGCCGCAGGACAGGACATCGCCACGACCACCCGCGACAAGGTCGCGGACGGGGGTGTGCTGCGCTGGGCGGTGGACGCGCTCCCGGAAACCCTCAACACCTTCCAGGCCGACGCGGACGCCACCACCAACAGGATCGCCGGCGCCGTGCTGCCCCAGCTCTTCGTGCTGGACGCCAAGGGGCGGCCGGTGGTCAACCCGGACTATCTGGAGAAGGCCGAGGTCATCGAGCGGGAGCCGAAGCAGGTCGTCCAGTACAAGCTGAACCAGAAGGCGGTCTGGAGCGACGGGCGCGAGATCGGCGCCGCCGACTTCGTGGCGCAGTGGCGGGCTCTGAACGGCAAGGACTCGGCGTACTGGACGGCGCGCAACGCCGGCTACGACCGGATCGAGAAGATCGAGAAGGGCAAGACCGACCTGGAGGTCAGGGTCACCTTCAACAAGCCGTACGCCGACTGGCGCGCCCTCTTCACCCCGCTCTACCCCAAGCAGGTCACCGGTACCCCGGAGGCCTTCAACGAGGGCGCCCGCGGCGCGCTGAAGATCACCGCGGGACCCTTCGGGCTGGGCGCGGTCGACAAGAAGTCCGGAACCGTAGCCCTGACCCGCAACGCGCGCTGGTGGGGCCGTCCGGCCAAGCTGGACACGCTGGTCCTGACGGCGGTCCCGCGGGCCGAGCGCCCGGCGGCGCTGGCCGCCGGGAAGCTCGATCTGGCGGAGATCGACCGGGCCGGGGCCGACCGGATCGCACTGGCCCGCCGGGACGCGGCCGCCAAGAGCGGCCCGGGCGCGGGCGGCGCCCCGGCCCACGGCCCGGGAGCCGCGCTGACGCCGGCGCAGGCCACGCTGTCCTGGGCGACCGCCTTCGGGGCGGACGAGGAGAAGGCGGCGGCGGAGACGGAGAGCCGCCAGAAGCACCTCGCCTCGGTGAAGCAGTACGCGCAGGAGCAGACGGCGCTGAAGGCCTTCACGGTGCGCAAGTCCCTGGAGCCGGCCTACACCCAGCTCGCGATGAACGGGGCCTCCGGCCCGCTGGCGGACGAGCGGGTGCGCCGCGCGGTTGCCCGCGCCCTGGACCGCCAGGCGCTGGCCGAGGTCGTGCTGAAGCCGCTCGGCCTGCCCGCGAAGCCGGTCGGCAGCCACCTGGCCCTGGCCGGGCAGCGGGCGTACGCCGACAACAGCGACGCGCTCGGCGGCCTGGACACCCGGGCGGCGCAGGCCCTGTTCACGGACGCCGGCTGGCGCAAGGGCGGCAAGCTCACCGAGCCCGTGGGCGCCAAGGCCGGCCCGGAGAGCGCGCCGCAGGACGACTCGAAGACCCCGTCGGGCCCGGGCACCGGAAACGACGGGCTCTACATCGTGGGCCAGGACGACGGGGCCAACGGAGAGCTTCGGCCGGCGGCCGCGGACCTCACGGGGGCCGGCACCGCCCTCACGCGCACCCGGGCCGGGGACGAGCCGTCCCCGGTGCTGGCCCCGGCCCCCTTCGGGGCCCGGCAGCAGGAGTCCCTGCTCGCCCAGGCGGCCCGGGTCGCCCGGGACGCCCGGGCGGAGGCCGCCGAGGACGACGACAAGGGGGTCCCGGCCCGCGAGGGCGAGGCGGCCGATCCCGCCCAGGCCTCCCCGGCCCCGGCCCCCGCCAAGCAGCCCGTCCGCACCTCCGGCAGCATGCTCGCCAAGGACGGGAAGGCGCTGAGCCTGCGCTTCGTCCTCCCCGCGGGCCCCGGCTCGCAGTCCCTGCGCACGGTCGGCGAGCGGATCGCCGGGATGCTCCGCAAGGTCGGGGTGAACACCGAGACGATCAAGGTGGCCGACGAGAGCTTCTTCAAGGACCACATCGCCTCCGGTCAGTACGACCTGGCCCTGTACTCCTGGCCCGCGACGGCCTACCCGGCCACCGACGCCCGGCCCATCTTCGCCAAGCCGGAGCCGGCCGCGGACGGCTCGCTCCTCGTCGAACAGAACTACACACGGGTCGGTACCGATCACATCGACCAGCTGTTCGACCAGGCCCTCGGGGAACTGGACGAGGAGCAGTCCCGTGAGCTGATGCGCAAGGCGGACGCCCGGATCTGGGCCGCGGCCGGCTCCATCCCCCTCTTCCAGCGCCCGGAGCTGGTGGCGGTCAAGCCGGGCCTCGCCAACGCCGGCGCCTTCGGCCTCGGTGCCCCTCGCTACCAGGACATCGGCTGGAAGAAGGCGACGGCGGCGAAGGACAAGAAGAAGTAGCGCGGGCGAAGAAGTGGTGACAAAGCGGTGCCTGTCTGGTTGACCGCAGGGCCACAAGCTCAGATGTGACTCAAGTCCCTTGCCCGCCGGATCCTCCGGCGGGCAAGGTCGTGCGTACCCGTTGACCCGCGCGATTACCAGCAGGAACGGCGGTCGAGCCACCCCACGCAGCGCTCGGCCGCACTCATTCGTCCGGCCTCTTGACAGACCCCCCGGCAGGCGGTTCCCGCCACGCGACGTACCATGGGGTAAGGCCGTGGCAGGTTTTCGCCCGGCCGAGGCGCGCGTGCCGGACCGTACGCGACGCCATCCACGATCCCGGGAGAAGCGCCGAAGTGCCCACGCGCCACGACATCCGTAACGTCGCCATCGTCGCCCACGTCGACCATGGCAAGACGACCATCGTCGATGCCATGCTCAAGCAGGCCGGTGCCTTCGCCGCCCACCAGCAGCTCGACGACCGCATGATGGACTCGAACGACCTGGAGCGTGAGAAGGGCATCACGATCCTCGCCAAGAACACGGCGGTGAAGTATCACCCCAAGGACGGCGGGGCCCCGATCACGATCAACATCATCGACACCCCCGGCCACGCCGACTTCGGTGGTGAGGTCGAGCGCGGTCTGTCGATGGTGGACGCCGTCGTCCTGCTGGTGGACGCCTCCGAGGGTCCGCTGCCCCAGACCCGCTTCGTCCTGCGCAAGGCCCTGCAGGCGAACATGCCGGTCATCCTCTGCATCAACAAGACGGACCGCCCGGACTCCCGGATCGACGAGGTCGTCAACGACACGTACGACCTGTTCCTGGACCTGGACGCCACCGAGGACCAGATCGAGTTCCCGATCGTCTACGCCTGCGGCCGTGACGGCATCGCCTCGCTGACCAAGCCGGAGGACGGCACCGTCCCCGCGGACAGCGACAGCCTGGAGCCGTTCTTCTCCACGATCCTGGAGCACGTCCCGGCCCCGACGTACGACGACGAGGCCCCGCTGCAGGCCCACGTCACCAACCTCGACGCCGACAACTTCCTCGGCCGCATCGCGCTCCTGCGCGTCGAGCAGGGCGAGCTGCGCAAGGGCCAGACGGTCGCGTGGATCAAGCGTGACGGCTCGATCTCCAACGTCCGCATCACCGAGCTGATGATGACCGAGGCGCTCACCCGCAAGCCGGCCGAGGTGGCGGGCCCGGGTGACATCTGCGCGGTCGCCGGTATCCCCGACATCATGATCGGTGAGACCCTGGCCGACCCGGAGAACCCGATCGCGCTCCCGCTGATCTCGGTCGACGAGCCGGCGATCTCCATGACCATCGGTACGAACACCTCCCCGATGGTCGGCCGCGGCGGCACCGGCAAGGGCGCGGACGCCAAGTCCGCGGTCAAGGACCGCAAGGTCACCGCCCGCCAGGTCAAGGACCGCCTGGACCGTGAGCTCATCGGTAACGTCTCGCTCCGCGTCCTCGACACCGAGCGCCCGGACGCCTGGGAGGTCCAGGGCCGCGGTGAGCTCGCGCTCGCCATCCTGGTCGAGCAGATGCGCCGCGAGGGCTTCGAGCTCACCATCGGCAAGCCGCAGGTCGTCACGCAGGAGATCGACGGCAAGGTGCACGAGCCGGTCGAGCGCATGACGGTCGACGTCCCCGAGGAGCACATGGGTGCGGTCACGCAGCTCATGGGTGTCCGCAAGGGCCGCATGGACAACATGTCGAACCACGGCTCCGGTTGGGTCCGCATGGAGTTCGTCGTCCCGTCGCGCGGTCTCATCGGCTTCCGTACGGAGTTCCTGACGAACACCCGCGGTACCGGTATCGCCCACTCGATCCACGAGGGCCACGAGCCGTGGTTCGGCCAGCTGGTGACCCGTAACAACGGCTCCCTGGTCGCCGACCGCTCCGGTGCGGTCACGCCGTTCGCGATGATCAACCTGCAGGAGCGCGGCGTCCTGTTCACCGAGCCCGGTACCGAGGTGTACGAGGGCATGATCGTCGGCGAGAACTCGCGCTCCGACGACATGGACGTGAACATCACCAAGGAGAAGAAGCTCACCAACATGCGTGCGGCTTCCGCGGACAACACGGAGAACGTGATCCCGCCGCGCAAGCTGTCGCTGGAGCAGTCCCTGGAGTTCTGCCGCGACGACGAGTGCGTCGAGGTGACCCCGGAGGCCGTCCGCATCCGCAAGGTCGTCCTGGACCAGAAGGAGCGCTCGCGCACCGCGTCGCGCGCCAAGTCCGCCAAGTAACAACAGCCGTACGGCCGTTCGCCCGGGTTTGCTCGGGCGGCGGCCCCGGCGGGCGCAGTCGGCCGCAGGGCCCTGGTAGTGCAGCAGCCCCTCTCTTCACGGAGTCCGTGAAGAGAGGGGCTGTTCGCGTCTGTCAAGCGGATTTTTGCGTTCAGGTGTCCGCATACCGACCGTGACGCTCCGGATGATGAGCCAACCGTCCGTTTCGCACGTGTCTGTCTCCTATCCGTTTGTCCGGATTTCGGGTTTCTGACGCGGATCGATGTTGTGAAAACGAGACCACTTAAGTGTGGTTTACGGCCTGACCGTCCCTGAGGATGGCTCCATTGAGCTCGGGTCAATGGGTCACGCGATGTGGGGATCGCGCCGACTCACGAGCACACTACGGGCACGGAAATGCTCGCCGTCAGGGGTGTCGGCGAGGTTTTTGGGCCCCTCAAGTCGATCAGTGGACTCATGAGGAGGAAACCCATGCGCGGTGCCAAGAGCGCCAAGTGGGTCGTGGGCGCGGTTGTCGTCGCCCTGGCCGCTACCGCCTGTGGCGGCGGTGACGGTGACAGCAAGGACAAGAGCAGCGCCGACGGTGGCGTGTTCCGGCTCGGCAGCACCGAGCCGGACACCATCGACCCGGGGCGTGCCCACGAGTCCACCGGCGTGCTGCTGGCCAACGCTCTGTTCACCGGCCTGTACGGCAACACGCCGGACGGCCTGGCCGAGCCGCAGCTCGCCGAGTCGGCGACGTCCGACGAGGGTTGCACCTCCTGGACCTTCAAGATCAAGCCCGACACCAAGTTCTCCAACGGCGAGGTCGTCGACGCCGAGGCGTTCGCCCGTGGCTGGGCCCGTGCCGCGCACAAGGCCGCCGCGTCCGACGTGGCGTACCACTTCGCCGGCATCAAGGGTTACGCCGAGCTGCAGGACGGCTCCGCCAAGACCTTCTCCGGTGTCACCACCCCGGACCCGACCACCATCAAGGTGGACCTGTCCAAGGCGGACTGCGAGTTCGTCCTGAAGACGGCGCACAACGCCTACAGCCCGGTCCCGAAGGTCGCCAAGGTCGGCGAAGAGGACAAGGCGTTCGGCGAGGCCCCCATCGGCAACGGTCCGTTCAAGATGGACGGCACGTGGGAGCACAACAAGGCGATCAACCTCGTCCGTAACGACACCTACGGGCTGGAGAAGGCGTCCCTGGGCAAGGTCCAGGTCACCCTCCTCAACGACAAGACCGCGCAGCAGCTCGAGTACGACGGCTTCCAGGCCGGCACCTTCGACTACGCGCACATCCCGACGCCGATGCTCAAGACGGCCGAGGCGAAGTACAAGCCGCAGAACAAGTGGTTCGCCAAGGACACCAACGGCATGAACTTCGTTCTGCCGATCGGTGACAACGGTCCGACGAACAACAAGGACGCCCGTCTGGCGATCTCCTACGCGATCGACCGTCAGGCCATCGCCAAGGGTGTCTTCCAGGGCTTCCAGACCCCGTCGACCACCATCGTGCCGCCGTCGTTCCCGAAGGCGTACCAGAAGGACCTGTGCGTCTCCTGCATCAAGCAGGACGTCGCCAAGGCGAAGGAGCACGCCGAGAAGGGCGGCCTGAAGCCGGGTACCGAGATCAAGTTCAGCTTCAACACCGGTGCGGGCCACGAAGAGTGGGTCCAGGCCATCGCGAAGCAGCTCGAGGACGTTCTCGGCGTCAAGGTCAAGCTGGACGGCAAGGACTTCCCGGGCATGCTCAAGGAGCAGCAGGGTGGCGGCGCCACCGGTATCTACCGCTTCGCGTGGGGCGCGGACTACCCGACCCCGGAGAACTTCCTGTTCCCGCTGCTGCACTCGACGTCGATGAACAAGGACGCCGAGGGCAACGTGACCGGTGACAACCGCGTCCGTTACAACAACCCCGAGTTCGACAAGCTGATCGACACGGCCCGCGCCACCAAGGACGAGGCCGCTCGCATCACGATGTACAAGCAGGCCGAGAAGATGGCCATGGAGGACATGGCCCTCATCCCGACCTTCAACCGTTCCCAGTTCCGCCTGATGGCGACGGACAAGTTCAACGGTCTGGACGACATCAACTTCAACGAGGACCCGATCCTCGAGAAGATCTCGCTCAAGAAGTAATCGGTTCGGACGGTATATCCGTCAGGAGCGAACGCGCCGCGGCCCCCGGGTGACCGGTGGGCCGCGGCCTCGCTCGGCAGGCCGTTTTTACTTCGGCACCCCTCACATCCGCGGGCAATCCCCGCAGGCCGAGAGCCGGCCCGTTCCTTGGGCCGGAGGCCGCTGCTCCCAGAAGCGGCCAGGTAGAGAGGCACAAACATGGGAAGGTACGTCGCCCGTCGCCTCGGGCAGATGGTCATAGTCCTCATCGGCGCGACCATGGTTCTGTTCGCGTGTCTGTTCGTTCTCCCCGGTGATCCCGTGGGTTCGATCGCGGGCAGCGACAAGGCACGTGACCCTGCAGTGGTCGCGGAACTCAAGGAGCGTTACGGGCTCGACAAGTCGCTGCCCGAGCAGTACGTGAACTATGTCGCGAAGGTCGCGACCGGAGACCTCGGTGAGGACTTCATCCAGCGGCGCGAGGTTTCCGAAATCCTCGGCCCGAAGCTGCAGAACACCGCGAAGCTGGCCCTGCTGGCCATCGTTCTCGTCACGGGGTTCGGTATGGGCGTGGGAATCATCTCCGCGCTCTACAGATACAGCATGCTGGACATGACCACGACATTTTTTACGACGATGGCGGTCGGCTTCCCGACCTTCGTCATCGGCATGCTGCTCAAGAAGTACTTTGCCGTCGAACTCGGCTGGTTCCCCCCGATGAGCGGGGATCAGCTCGACGGCATGATCCTTCCCGCAGTGACCCTCGCCATCACCGACATCGCCTTCGTCGCCCGCCTCACCCGCGGCACGATGCTCGAGGTGCTGCGCGCGGACTACGTGAAGACGGCCGTGGCCAAGGGACTTCCGCGCCGGCGCGTGCTGTTCAAGCACGTGCTCCGCAACTCGTCCATCCCCGTGGTCACCTACCTCGGCATCTCGTTCGGCGGACTCCTCGGTGGTGCGCTCATCACTGAGGCGATCTTCAACTGGGACGGTGTCGGTCTGGCACTGGTTCAGGCGATTCAGCAGCAGAACAACCCGATCGTGGTCGGCGTCGTGACGTACAGCGTCGCCATCTTCGTCGTCCTCAGCCTCATCGTGGACCTGCTGTACGCGGCCCTCGACCCGCGTATCCGCCTCAGCTGACCGCCCCCAAGGAGGATTTCCTCATGTCTGAGCTCGCAACGAGCCCGGCGATCGGGGACGAGAACCCCGTGTCGTCCGCTTCGGCCAAGGCCGAACCCGCACCCAAGCAACTGACCCAGTGGGGCGAGATCCGCCACCGCTTCGTTCAGAACAAGCTGGCCGTCGTCGGCCTCGTGATCATCACCCTGCTGTTCCTGACCGCCATCTTCGGGGACATGCTCGCCCCGTTCGACCCCGGTGCGCAGGACCTGGAGAAGACCCTCGTCGCGCCCAACGGCACCCACTGGATGGGTACCGACGCCCTGGGCCGCGACATGTTCTCGCGTCTCATAGCCGGTACCCGCGTGGCCATGTTCGTCGGCCTCGCCTCGATCTTCTTCGCGGTGCTGATCGGTGTCATCCTCGGTGCCATCGCCGGCTACTTCCCCGGCTTCGCCGACACCCTCGTCATGCGCATCGCGGACGTCTTCCTCGCGTTCCCGCTGATGATCGGTGCCATCGTCATCATCCTGGTCACCGGCCGTGGCATCACCCCGGTGATCATCTCGCTCGCGATCTTCTCGTGGGCCACCGTGGCCAGGCTCCTGCGCAGCTCGATCCTGTCCGTGCGCGAGATGGACTACGTCCACGCGGCCAAGGCGCTGGGCGCCAGCGGCTGGCGCGTCGTCCGCACGCACATCCTGCCCAACTCGCTGACCGCCGTGCTGGTCTACGCGACCTTCAACGTCGGCACCACGATCGTCGGCGTCGCGGCGCTCTCCTTCCTCGGCGCCGGCGTCCCCGTCGACGTCCCCGAGTGGGGCAACATGCTCGCGGCCGGCCAGGGCTTCATCGGCGTCAACGACTACCTGTGGTACTTCCCCAGCCTCTTCGTCGTCGTCACCGTGCTCGGCTTCGCCTTCGTCGGCGACGGCCTGCGTGACGCACTCGACCCGAAGCTCCGGTAGGGCCGCCCGATGCCCCGAGACAACATCAGCAAGCAGGACGAAGGTGGCGGCGTGACCACGTCGGAGATTCTCAGCGTTGCGGAGACGGGCGGCGGATCCGCCGTGCCGCTGCTGGAGGTGGACAACCTCCAGGTCGAGTTCAAGACCCGTGACGGGGTCGCCAAGGCCGTCAACGGCGTGAGCTACAGCGTCAGCGCCGGCGAGACCCTCGCCGTGCTCGGCGAGTCCGGCTCCGGCAAGTCCGTCACGGCTCAGGCCATCATGGGCATCCTCGACAGCCCGCCCGGACGGGTCGCCGGCGGCGAGGTGCGCTTCCACGGCAAGGACATCCTCAAGATGTCCGACGAGGAGCGCCGCAAGCTCCGCGGCGACAAGATGGCGATGATCTTCCAGGACGCGCTGTCCTCCCTGAACCCGGTCTACTCGGTGGGCGACCAGCTCGGCGAGATGTTCCGGGTCCACCGGGGGATGTCCAAGAAGGACTCGAAGCTCAAGGCCATCGAGCTCATGGAGCGCGTGAAGATCCCCGCCGCCAAGGCGCGCGTGGGTGACTACCCGCACCAGTTCTCCGGCGGTATGCGCCAGCGCATCATGATCGCCATGGCGCTGGCCCTGGAGCCCGACCTGATCATCGCCGACGAGCCGACCACGGCCCTCGACGTGACGGTCCAGGCGCAGGTCATGGACCTGCTCGCGGAACTCCAGCGCGAGATGAACATGGGCCTGATCCTGATCACCCACGACCTCGGCGTCGTCGCCGACGTCGCGGACAAGATCGCGGTCATGTACGCGGGCCGGATCGTTGAGACCGCCCCGGTCCACGAGATCTACAAGCGCCCGTCCCACCCGTACACCCGCGGCCTGCTGGACTCGATCCCGCGCCTGGACCAGAAGGGCCAGGAGCTCTACGCGATCAAGGGTCTGCCGCCGAACCTGCTGCGCATTCCCACGGGTTGCGCCTTCAGCCCCCGCTGCCCGAAGGCGCAGGACATCTGCCGCACCGAGATCCCGGTGCTGCACGCGGTCACCGAGCAGGACGGCACCGAACTGCCCGGCCGCGGCAGCGCGTGCCACTTCTGGAAGGACCAGATCCATGGCTGAGCTCACCAAGAACGCCACCGAGCGCGAGCCGATCCTCCAGGTCCGTAACCTGGTCAAGCACTTCCCGCTGACCCAGGGCATCCTGTTCAAGAAGCAGGTCGGCGCGGTCAAGGCCGTCGACGGGGTCTCCTTCGACCTCTACCACGGCGAGACCCTCGGCATCGTGGGCGAGTCCGGCTGTGGCAAGTCCACGGTCGCCAAGCTCCTGATGAACCTGGAGCGCGCCACCGCGGGCGAGGTCTTCTACAAGGGCCAGGACATCACCAAGCTGTCCGGCCGCGCGCTGAAGGCCGTCCGCCGCAACATCCAGATGGTCTTCCAGGACCCGTACACCTCGCTGAACCCGCGCATGACGGTCGGCGACATCATCGGGGAGACCTTCGAGATCCACCCCGAGGTGGCCCCGAAGGGCGACCGGCGCCGCAAGGTCCAGGAGCTCCTGGACGTCGTGGGCCTGAACCCGGAGTACATCAACCGCTACCCGCACCAGTTCTCCGGCGGTCAGCGCCAGCGCATCGGCATCGCCCGCGGCCTCGCCCTGCAGCCCGAGATCATCATCTGCGACGAGCCGGTCTCCGCGCTCGACGTGTCGGTGCAGGCCCAGGTCATCAACCTGATGGAGAAGCTGCAGGACGAGTTCAACCTCTCCTACCTCTTCATCGCGCACGACCTCTCGATCGTCCGGCACATCTCGGACCGCGTGGGCGTCATGTACCTGGGCAAGATGGCCGAGATCGGCACCGACGCCGAGATCTACGAGCACCCGACCCACCCGTACACCCAGGCGCTGCTCTCCGCCGTCCCGGTCCCGGACCCGGACGCGCGCGAGGGCCGCGAGCGGATCATCCTCACCGGTGACGTCCCGTCCCCGGCCAACCCGCCGTCGGGCTGCCGCTTCCGCACCCGCTGCTGGAAGGCCCAGGACAAGTGCTCCACCGAGGAGCCGCTGCTGGCGATCCCGGAGCGCTTCAAGGGCGTGAACACCCTGGCCGCGCACGAGTCCGCGTGCCACTTCGCCGAGGAGAAGGCCATCCTGGCCGTCTGACCGACGCGTTCGTCACGAACGGCCGGTCCCCGGTGCCCCACGGCGCCGGGGACCGGCCGTTCTCGTCTCCGCTCCGGGGCCCGGGGGGAAACCGGTTGCGCCCCCTTGAGCCGGGGCCGGAGAGTGACGGCATGACCCTCACCGTTCGGCCCGCCGGGCCCGGGGACGCGGCCGACATCTGCGCCCTCCTCAATGCCGTCGACCTGATCGAGATAGGCCGCCCGGAGACCGATCTCGGCACCGTCGAGTCCGACCTCAACGCTCCGGACGTGGACCTGGCCACCGATTCCTGGCTCGCGCACCAGGACGGCCGGCTCGTGGCCTACGCCCTCGTGTGGGCGGACTCCGGTCCGGGCCGCGTCGACGGGGACCACTACGTACTGCCCGGCCACGACGAGGCCGCCGTCCTGCTGCTGGAGCGCATGGAGGCCCGGGCCACGGAGCTGACCGGCGGTCAGGGCGTGCTGAGGATGCAGCTCAACGTGAAGCCCACCCTCGACCTGACCCTCCTGACCGGGCGCGGCTACCGCACCGTCCGCCGCTACCAGGTCATGACCCGTTCCCTGGCACCGGCCGCCGACCCGGCGCCGGCCCCGCCGGCCGGGCTCGCCCTGCGCCACTGCGGCGACGACGAGGCCGACCGTCACCGGGCGCACGCCCTGGTCGAGCGGACCTTCGCCGCGCACTTCGGCCATGTGGACCGCCCGTACGAGACCTGGCTCGACCACGTGGAGGGCCGCAATCTCGACTGGTCCCTGGTGTGGATCGCGAGCCTGCCCGGCCACGGGGACGTGGCCGTGCTGCTCACCCGGGACGACCGCACGAGCATGGCCTGGGTCAGCCACCTCGGCGTGGCGAAGGAGGTACGGGGCCGCGGTCTCGGCGGCTTCCTGCTGCGCCACTGCTTCGCCGTCTACGCGCAGCGCGGCCGGGACCGCGTGGGCCTCGGCGTGGACACCCACAACGAGACCGGCGCGCTCGCCCTGTACGAGGCGCACGGCATGGGCCTGCACTACGCGGTCGACTCGTGGGAGCTTTCGTTGCACCCCCAGGGGTGACAGGGGCGGGACGCGCGGGTGCAATCGGTCCAAGGATGAGTGTGCAGGACCCCACATAGGGTGACATTGGCCCCTAAGCGAGTCTTGGGATCCATAGGAGGCACTCCATGCGCGGAGCCACCCACGCCAAGTGGGCCGCATGTGCGGTGGCCGTCGCCCTCGTGGCGACGGCCTGCGGCGGCGGTAGCGACAGCGGCGGAGGCGGCGAGGCGGGAATCGTCAGCTCCTCGTGGGGCGACCCGCAGAACCCGCTGGAGCCCGCCAACACCAACGAGGTGCAGGGCGGCAAGGTGCTCGACATGCTCTTCCGGGGCCTCAAGCGCTACGACCCGAAGACGGGCGAGGCCCTCGACATGGTCGCCGAGAAGATCGAGACGACGGACAGTCAGAACTTCACCATCACGCTGAAGGACGGCTGGAAGTTCAGCAACGACGAGCCGGTCACCGCGCAGTCCTTCGTCGACGCCTGGAACTACGGCGCGGACGTGCGCAACAAGCAGAACAACTCGCCGTTCTTCTCCGACATCGTCGGCTACGCGGACGTCCACCCCGCCTCCGGCGAGCCCAAGGCCAAGACGATGTCCGGACTGGTCGTCAAGGACGACAAGACCTTCACGGTCGCCCTGAAGAACAAGTTCTCCACGTGGCCCGAGACCCTCGGCTACCAGGCCTTCTCCCCGCTGCCCAAGGCCTTCTTCACCGACCACGCCGGCTGGCTGAACCAGCCGATCGGCAACGGCCCGTACACGGTGGACTCGTACACCAAGGGCACCGGCATGAAGCTGCGCAAGTGGGACACCTATCCCGGTCCGGACAAGGCGCAGAACGGCGGTGTCGACCTGAAGGTCTACACCGACAACAACACCGCCTACACCGACCTGATCTCCGGCAACCTCGACCTCGTCGACGACGTGCCCGCGCAGCAGCTGAAGAACGTCAAGAACGACCTGGGCGACCGGTACATCAACCAGCCCGCCCTGATCATCCAGACCCTCACCTTCCCGCTGTACGACCCGCAGTGGAGCAAGGAGGGCATGGAGAACGTCCGCCGCGGGATCTCGATGGCCATCAACCGCGACGAGATCACCAAGCAGATCTTCCGCGAGACCCGCACCCCGGCCAAGGACTGGACCTCCCCGGCCCTCGGCGAGAAGGGCGGCTTCTCCGCCACCGTCTGCGGCGACGCCTGCGTCTACGACCCGGCCGCGGCCAAGAAGCTCATCACGGACGCCGGCGGACTCCCCGGCGGCAAGGTCACGCTGACCTCCAACGTGGACACCGGCTCGCACCGCGACTGGATGGACGCCGTCTGCAACAGCATCAACAACGCGCTCGGCGAAGGCCCGGTCTGCACGGTCAACCCGATCGGCACCTTCGCCGACTTCCGCAACCAGCAGAGCAGCTTCAAGCTGACCGGCCCCTTCCGATCCGGCTGGCAGGCCGACTACCCCCTCATCCAGAACTTCCTCCAGCCCCTCTACTACACCGGGGCCTCCTCCAACTACGGGAAGTTCAGCAACGCGGACTTCGACAAGCTCGTCGACGAGGCCAACCAGGAGAGCGACCCGGCCAAGGCCATCGCGAAGTTCCAGGACTCCGAGAAGATCCTCGCCGCGCAGATGCCGGCCATCCCGCTCTGGTACCAGAACGGCAGCGCGGGCTACGCCGAGCGGCTCTCGGACGTGGCGCTCAACCAGTTCAGCGTCCCCGTGTACGACCAGATCAAGGTCGGCTGACCCGCGTTTCGGATCGATCCTGGAGCAGTCCATGGGACGTTATGTGATCCGGCGGCTGCTCCAGATGATCCCGGTGTTCATCGGCAGCACGTTCCTGATCTTCTTCATGGTGTACGCGCTCGGTGACCCGGTCGCGGCCCTCTTCGGCGACAAGGCGCCCGACCCGGCCACCGCCGCGCGCATCCGCAAGGACCTCTACCTCGACCGCCCCCTGTGGGAGCAGTACGTCCACTACATGGGCCAGATCTTCCAGGGCGACTTCGGCACGGCCTTCAACGGCCAGCCCGTCACCGAGCTGATGGCCTCGGCCTTCCCCGTCACCCTGCGCCTGACCCTGGTCGCGATCTTCTTCGAGATCGTCATCGGCATCACCCTCGGCGTGCTCAGCGGCCTGCGCCGCGGCAAGTCCGTCGACACCACCGTGCTGGTGCTCACCCTCGTCGTCATCTCCGTACCGACGTTCGTGACGGGCTATCTGCTCCAGTACCTCTTCGGCGTCAAATGGGGCTGGGTGCGGCCGACCGTCTCCCCGGACGCCCCCCTGAACGAGCTGATCCTGCCCGGCATCGTGCTCGCGCTGGTCTCCCTCGCCTACGTCACCCGGCTCTCACGCACCTCCATCGCCGAGAACGCCAAGGCCGACTACGTGCGCACCGCCGTCGCCAAGGGCCTGCCGCGCCGCCGGGTCGTCACCCGCCACCTGCTGCGCAACTCGCTCATCCCCGTCATCACCTTCATCGGCACCGACATCGGCGCCCTGATGGGCGGTGCCATCGTCACCGAGCGGATCTTCAACATCCACGGCGTCGGATACCAGCTCTACCAGGGCATCCTGCGGAACAACTCCCCGACGGTGGTCGGCTTCGTGACCATCCTCGTCATCGTCTTCCTGCTGGCCAACCTGCTCGTCGACCTGCTCTACGCGGTCCTGGACCCGAGGATCCGTTATGCCTGACCCCGAGCGTCCCGAAGGGCCCGGCGGCTACGATCCCGTCGGCCCCCGCCCGCACGAGGCGGTATCCCCGACGGGCCAGGGGGGACCCATAGACCTGGCCATCGAGGCGGCCGAGAGCGTCGAGGGCATCGAGAAGACGGCCGCGCCGGGCGGGACCGGCCCCGGCGAGCTGTACCCATCAGCCGCCTCCGGCGGACGGGCCCGCTCGCTGTGGTCCGACGCCTGGCACCAGCTGCGCCGCAACCCCGTCTTCGTCATCTCCTCGCTGATGATCCTCTTCCTCGTGATCATCTCGATCTGGCCGCAGCTCATCGCGAGCGGCGACCCGCTGCAGTGCGACCTGTCCAAGTCCCAGCAGGGCTCCTCCCCGGGGCACCCCTTCGGCTACGACACCCAGGGCTGCGACGTGTACACCCGCACCGTCTACGGGGCCCGCGCCTCCATCACCGTGGGCGTCTGCGCCACCCTCGGCGCCGCCCTGCTCGGCTCGCTGCTCGGCGGGCTCGCCGGGTTCTTCGGCGGCTGGGGCGACGCGCTGCTCTCCCGGGTCGCCGACATCTTCTTCGGCATCCCCGTGGTCCTCGGCGGCCTGGTCTTCCTGTCCGTGGTCACCAGCACCACCGTCTGGCCGGTGGTCGGCTTCATCGTGCTCCTCGGCTGGCCGCAGATCGCCCGCATCGGGCGCGGCTCCGTCATCACCGCCAAACACAACGACTACGTCCAGGCGGCCCGGGCCCTCGGTGCGGGCAACGGCCGGATGATGCTCCGGCACGTGGCGCCCAATGCCATCGCCCCCGTCATCGTCGTCGCCACCATCGCGCTCGGCACGTACATCGCCCTGGAGGCCACCCTGTCCTTCCTCGGCGTCGGCCTGCGCCCGCCCACCGTCTCCTGGGGCATCGACATCTCCAACGCGGCCTCCCAGATCCGCAACGCCCCGCACATGCTGCTCTGGCCGGCTGGCGCACTGAGCCTGACCGTCCTCGCCTTCATCATGCTCGGCGACGCGGTGCGCGACGCCCTCGATCCCAAGCTGCGCTGAGGAGCCCCGCACATGCTGCTCGAAGTCCGCGACCTGCACGTGGAATTCAAGACGCGCGACGGAGTCGCCAAGGCCGTCAACGGCGTCAACTACTCGGTGGCCGAGGGCGAGACGCTCGCCGTGCTCGGCGAGTCGGGCTCGGGCAAGTCGGTCACCGCCCAGGCCGTGATGGGCATCCTCGACATGCCGCCGGGCCGGATCGCGGGCGGCGAGATCCTCTTCAAGGGCAAGGACCTCCTCGCGATGAAGGAGGAGGAGCGGCGCAGGATCCGCGGCGCCGAGATGGCGATGATCTTCCAGGACGCCCTCTCCTCCCTCAACCCGGTCCTGAGCGTGGGCGCGCAGCTCGGCGAGATGTACGAGGTGCACCGCGGGATGTCCCGCAAGGACTCCCGGGGCAAGGCCGTCGAGCTGATGGACCGGGTGAAGATCCCGGCGGCGAAGGAGCGGGTGGGGGACTACCCGCACCAGTTCTCGGGCGGCATGCGCCAGCGCATCATGATCGCGATGGCGCTGGCCCTGGAACCCTCGCTGATCATCGCGGACGAGCCGACGACGGCCCTGGACGTCACCGTCCAGGCCCAGGTGATGGACCTGCTGGCCGAGCTCCAGCGGGAGCTGAACATGGGCCTCATCCTGATCACCCACGACCTGGGCGTGGTCGCGGACGTGGCCGACAAGATCGCGGTCATGTACGCGGGCCGGATCGTCGAGGCGGCTCCGGTCCACGAGATCTACCGGGCGCCCGCACACCCGTACACCCGTGGCCTGCTGGACTCCATCCCGCGTCTGGACCAGAAGGGCCAGGAGCTGTACGCGATCAAGGGGCTGCCGCCGAACCTGGTGGCCATCCCGCCCGGCTGCGCCTTCAACCCGCGCTGCCCGATGGCGCAGGCGGTGTGCCGCACCGACGTCCCGCCGCTGTACCGGGTGACCGAGTCCCCGGTGGAGCGGACCAGCGCCTGCCACTTCTGGAAGGAATGCCTCCATGGCTGAGTCCCTGCTGGAAGTGAAGGACCTGGTCAAGCACTACCCGCTGACCCGGGGAATCCTGTTGAAGAAGCAGGTGGGCGCGGTCAAGGCGGTCGACGGGGTCTCCTTCGGCCTGCGCGCCGGCGAGACCCTCGGCATCGTGGGCGAGTCCGGCTGCGGGAAGTCCACCGTGGCCAAGATGCTGGTCAATCTGGAGCGGCCGACGGCGGGCTCGATCTCGTACAAGGGCGAGGACATCACCAAACTGTCGGGGCGCGCGCTGAAGGCCGTGCGCCGCAACATCCAGATGGTCTTCCAGGACCCGTACACCTCGCTGAACCCGCGCATGACGGTCGGCGACATCATCGGGGAGCCGTACGAGATCCATCCCGAGGTGGCTCCCAGGGGCAACCGCCGGCAGAAGGTCCAGGAGCTCCTCGACGTCGTCGGTCTGAACCCGGAGTACATCAACCGCTACCCGCACCAGTTCTCCGGCGGTCAGCGCCAGCGCATCGGCATCGCCCGCGGCCTCGCCCTGCAGCCCGAGATCATCGTCGCCGACGAGCCCGTCTCGGCCCTGGACGTCTCCGTCCAGGCCCAGGTGATCAACCTGCTGGACCGGCTGCAGAGCGACTTCGACCTGTCCTACGTCTTCATCGCGCACGACCTCTCGATCGTCCGGCACATCTCCGACCGGGTGGGCGTCATGTACCTGGGCCGGATCGTCGAGATCGGCACCGACAGCCAGATCTACGACCACCCGACCCACCCGTACACCCAGGCGCTGCTCTCCGCCGTCCCGGTCCCGGACCCGCAGGCCCGATCCCGCCGCGAGCGGATCATCCTCACCGGGGACGTGCCCTCCCCGGCCAACCCGCCCTCGGGCTGCCCCTTCCGCACCCGCTGCTGGAAGGCCGAGCCCCGCTGCACGGCGGAGGTCCCGCTGCTCGCGGTCCCGCAGGTGTTCCCCTCCGGTCCGGCGGCCCACCCCTCGGCCTGTCACTTCGCGGCGGAGAAACAGGTGGTCCCGCCATCGGACCAGCCGCCGCCGGGCCCGCCACCGGCGGATCCGCTGACGAAGGAGTAGCCGCCGACCGATCATTTCCGGCCACCACGGTGCGTCAACCGGGGGAGCGGTGCCACCCCAGGCAACTCCGTTTACGTGCGGGCAACTTGACCGTTTCTGCCCCGAGATCTGAGGCGTGCAGCCTGGATGCCGTGCGGCCGTGCGGGTGCCGACAGCCGGCCGGGGAGGCGTGCAGCCTCACCGGCCGGCCTCCCCGTGCCCCCACTCATGCGCGGCATGCGCCCCTCGTGCTGCCGGATTTCGATCGATGCGCTGGTACGGATAGTTATGATCCGTAGCGCACGGTGGGTATGACTCCTGCCGAGCACGAATACGCGTACCGATGTCCGCTCGACGTGGAGGTGAAACGCCGTGGCACTCTCGATCTCCGCCGTGGTGCTGCTGGCGATCATCGTCTTCCTGCTGGTCCGAAGGGCGGGCCTGAAGGCGGGACATGCGGTGGTCTGCGTACTGCTCGGCTTCTACCTGGCGAGTTCCACCATCGCCCCGACGCTCAGCCAGCTCACCTCGAACGTGGCGAGCATGATCAGTGGCCTCAAGTTCTAGGTCCCGCCTCGTAGGCTAGGCCCCATGAACGGTCTTCCCGCCCGTCGTCTGCTCCTCGTGCACGCGCACCCCGACGACGAGTCCATCAACAACGGCGTCACCATGGCCAAGTACGCGGCCGAGGGCGCCCACGTCGCGTTGGTGACCTGCACCCTGGGCGAGGAGGGTGAGGTCATCCCGCCCGGGCTCGCCCACCTGGCGGCCGACCGTGACGACACCCTCGGCGCCCACCGCGTCGGCGAGCTCGCCGCGGCCATGGCGGAACTGGGCGTCCACGACCACCGGTTCCTGGGCGGCCCCGGCCGCTTCCGGGACTCCGGGATGATGGGCGCCCCGCAGAACCACCGGCCGGAGGCCTTCTGGTCCGCCGACGTGGACGAGGCCGCCGCGTACCTCGTGGAGGTCATCCGGGAGCTGCGGCCGCAGGTGCTCGTCACCTATGACCCGGACGGCGGATACGGGCACCCCGACCACATCCAGGCCCACCGGGTCGCCATGCGCGCCGCCGAACTGGCCGCGGAGACCGCGTACCGGCGCGACCTCGGCGCGCCCCACACGGTCGGGAAGATCTACTGGAACCGCGTCCCGCGCTCGGTGGTCGAGGAGGGCTTCGCCCGGCTGCGCGCCGCCGGGGGCGAGCTGCCCTTCCCCGCGGTGGGCTCGCCCGGGGACGTGCCGGGAGTCGTCGCCGACGAGCGGATCACCACCGAGATCGAGGCCAAGGACACCCTCGTGGCGGCGAAGGCGGCCGCCATGCGGGCCCATGCCACCCAGATCGCCGTGGACGGGCCCTTCTTCGCCCTCTCCAACGACCTGGCGCAGCCGCTGTTCACCCGCGAGTACTACGAACTCGTCGAAGGCCGGCCGGGCGCCCCGGCGGGCGAGCGCGAACACGACCTCTTCGCGGGGGTGGAGGCATGAGCGGCACGGTCACGCCCGGCCGGATCGCCGGCTGCCTGGGCATGCTGGTCCTGGGCGCGCTGACCGGCGCGGCCGGCTGGCTGGTGGTCGGCCTCTGGTTCCCCGGCGGTCTGCTGCTCGCCCTGCTGGCCGTCCTCGGGCTGTTCCTCGGGGGCCGGATCGCCCTCGGGACCGGCTTCGGGGTGGGCGGCGCCGCGGTCGGCTGGTTCCTCTCCTACGTGATGCTCAGCGTTCCGCGCCCCGAGGGGGACTTCCTCCTCGGTTCGTCCGGAATCGGCGTGTACGTCTACCTTTTGGGTGGAACTGTTCTCGCTGTGATGTGTGCCACGATGCGCGGTCCGCTGGATCGGCCGGTTTCGGCCGCCCGGTCTGCCAAGTGACGTGGTGTCGGACCTCGTAGGGAGATTCGCCGAGGAGGGCGCGCGCGTGCATGCCGGGCACTTCAGAGGGGTTTGACGGGGGCTATCAGGAACCGCTGATTCCCGCCAGTCAGTTGCCCGCGGGCGGCGGCCAGTATGGTGGACGGGCCGCCGAGCTGCCCGCGCACGGTATGACGGGCGGTGGAGCCAACCGGGAGAACCTGCCTTGAGTCGTGAAACCGACAGTTCGTCCTCCGGGCCCAAGGGGCACGGTGGAGCCGCTTACCCCTCGGGTACACCGCCGTACGGAACCGGCCAGTACCCGTCCACGGACGCTGCGGCGACCGCTCCGGAGGAGAACGCTGTGACCTCGAAGCCGTCCACGCCCGACTCCGACGGGCCCAAGACCGAGACCACCCTGACGACCCGGATCCGGATCAACATCCCGGGCTCGCGGCCGATCCCGCCGGTGGTCGTGCGCAAGGCGATGGGCAACAGCGCCGGCCCGGCCGACGCCGACGAGCGGACCGGACCGGAACCGACGCCCGAGCCGGCCTCCCCGCCGCCGCTCGCGCAGCGGCGCGGGCCGCAGCCGACCCGCATCGAGGCCGCCCCGGAGCCGGCAGGCGCCCCCGCGCCCGCCCCGGCGGCCGAGGCCGAGGAGCCGGCCAGCAACTGGTTCGCCCCCCGCAAGCAGGCCAACCCGGCCCCGGCACCCGCACCGGCCCCCGCCGCGGACCGGACGCCGCCGGCGGCGGCCGCCCCGCCGCTCGCGCAGCGGCCCCTGCCCACCCGGACGCCGTCCCCGACGCCGATCCCGACGCCCACGCCGCCGCCGGCCGCGCGGGGCGGTGGCTTCGCCGCGCCGCAGCGCACCCAGGCCCCGCCGGTGCCCGGACCGGACGCCGGCTTCGCCCCGCCGCGCACCACGCCGCCGCCCGGTGTCCCGGACTACAGCCAGGGCTTCGCCCAGGCCTCCGCATCCGCCCCCACGGCCCCGATGCCCGGCGGCCCGGGCGTCGGGACGACCCAGGGGTTCCCCGCGTACGGGGGCGACCAGGAGGACACCGGACCCGTCACCGAGGCGTTCCCGGCCTACGGCGCCGGCCCCGCCGGACCCACCGGCGGCCCCGGCTTCGGCACCGGCCCCGTCGGCGGCCCGGCCGGCGCGGCCGTCTTCGACGACGCCCCGCAGTGGCCCGGTCCCGACCTGGACGGCCCGCTGGCGACCCCGGCCCCGGCTCCCGCAGCCCCCCGCCCCGCGGCCGCGCCGCCCAAGGACACCGGCAAGGCCGCCGGCAAGCCCGCCAAGAAGGGCCGCTCCAAGCTGGTCCTGCTCGGCGGCGGCGTCATCGCCCTCATCGGCGTGGCCTACGGCGCCGGGCTGCTCCTGAACCACTCCGACGTCCCCAAGGGCACCACCGTCCTCGGCGTCGACATCAGCGGCAGCCGCGACGAGGCCGTCTCCAAGCTCCAGACCGCCTTCGGCAGCCGCGCCGCCGCCCCGATCCAGCTCAGCGTCGGCGGCAAGCCGGTAGAGCTGAAGCCCGAGAAGGCCGGCCTGACGCTGGACGCCCAGACCACCGTCCGCAACGCGGCCGGCAGCGACTACAACCCGATCACGGTCATCGGCTCGCTCCTCGGCAACGAGCGGGTCGCCGACCCCGTGATGCCGACCGACGAGGAGAAGCTCCAGGTCGCGCTGCAGGAGCTCGCGGGCACCTCCGGTACGGCCACCGAGGGCACGATCAAGTTCGACACCGGCAAGGCCGTCGCCGTCCCCGGCACCCCCGGCACCACCCTCGACGTGGACGCCTCGGTCCAGCTGGTGGCCAAGTCCTTCAAGGAGCAGGTCGCCACCGGCAAGGCGGCCGTGGCCGAACTGCCGACCACCACCAAGGCGCCGGTCATCGGCCAGGCCGAACTCGACCGGGCCATGAAGGAGTTCGCCGAGCCCGCGATGTCCGCCAACGCCACCGTCAAGGTGGGCACCAAGTCCATCGCATTCGGCGCCCGGTCCCTGCCCAAGATCCTGAGCATGCAGCTCGTCGACGGCCGCCTCGTCGAGAAGTTCGACCTGGAGGCGCTCAAGGCGACCTACGGGAACACCTTCGACGGGATCCTGATCACCCGCGGCACCGGCGAGAAGACCGCCGTCACCCCGCAGGACATCGTCGGCGCCCTCGGCAAGGCCCTGCGCGGCAAGACCACGGCCGAACGCACCGTGGTCGTCGACACCAACCCGAGCTGACCGGCCCCGTCCGGACCGGCCGACCGGTGCCCCCGCCCGTACCCCGGGCGGGGGCACTGTCATGTCCGCCGCATGACATCCGTCATGCGGCACGCACGACGCCCGACACTGCCGCGCGGGACCCCGTACGGGCGAATCTCTATCCATGACGACGACCGCGACACGCACCGCGAAGCCCACCACCGACACCGTGGTCAGCTTCGAGAACGTGACCAAGAGCTACGGCACGGTCCGGGCGGTCGACGGCCTCTCCCTCACGCTCCACCCGGGCGAGACCGTCGCACTCCTCGGCCCCAACGGCGCCGGCAAGTCCTCCACCCTCGACCTCCTCCTCGGCCTGCGTCCCGCCGACTCCGGCTCCGTCCGGATCTTCGGCACCACCGCGCGCGAGGCCGTCGCCGCCGGCCGGGTCGGCGCGATGCTGCAGAGCGGCGGCCTGATGGAGGAGGTGACCGTACGGGAGATCGTCGCCCTCGGCTGCGCCCTGCACCCGCGGCCGCACCCGGTCGACCAGGTGCTCGCCCGGGCCGGCATCGACAAGATCGCCGATCGCCGGGTCGACAAGCTCTCCGGCGGCCAGGAACAGCGCGTGCGCTTCGCGCTCGCCACGGCCGGCCACAACGACCTGATCGTCCTCGACGAGCCGACCACCGGCATGGACGTCACCGCCCGCCAGTCCTTCTGGGCCACCATGCGGGAACAGGCCGACCAGGGCCGCACCGTCCTGTTCGCCACCCACTACCTGGAAGAGGCCGACGCGATCGCCGACCGCGTCCTGGTGCTCAGCAAGGGGCGGCTCCTCGCGGACGGCACCGCAGCCGAGATCAAGGCCAGGGCCGGGGCCCGGAAGATCTCCTTCGACCTGCCCGGCGCCGTCGGCACCGACATCGAGGGACTGCGCGCCCTGCCCTTCCTGACGGCCTTCGAGCACCACGGCGACACCGTGCGCATCCAGTCCCGCGACGCCGACGCGACCGTCCGCGCCGTCTACGCGCTCGGGCTGTACCCCCGCAATCTGGAGGTCGCGGGCCTCGGCCTGGAACAGGCCTTCATCGCCCTCACCGAGGCCGAGGAGGCCACCCAGTGAACGCCCTCATCAAGCTCGAGATCGTCCGCGCCCTGCGGAACAAGAAGTACCTCTTCTTCACGGTCCTGTACCCGGCCGCGCTGTTCCTGATGCTCGGCGGAACCCTCGACGGCACCACCAAGGTCATGGGCACCGAACTGACCATGCCCGCCTTCTACATGGTCGCCATGGCCTCCTTCGGCGCCCTGACCGCCGTCCTCGTGGGCAACAGCGAACGCATCGCCAAGGAACGGGAGAAGGGCTGGGTCCGCCAGCTGCGCCTCACCGCCCTCCCCGGCCGCGGTTACGTCCTCGCCAAGACCGCGGGCGCCGGAGTGCTCTCGCTCCCCGCCGTCCTCGTCGTCTTCGCGGTGGCGGCCGCCGTGAAGGGCGTACGGTTCGACGCCTGGCAGTGGCTCGCCCTCACCGGCGCGATCTGGGCCGGCAGCCTGGTCTTCGCGGCCCTCGGCGTCGCCCTCGGCTACCTGGCCAGCGGGGACAACGTCCGCCCCATCACGATGCTCGTCTACTTCGCCCTGTCGATCCTCGGCGGCCTGTGGATGCCCACCGCGAACTTCCCGCAGTGGCTCCAGAACATCTGCGAGTGGCTCCCCACCCACGCCTACGCGGGCCTGGGCCAGGCCATCGAGCTCGGTGGCGCGCCGCGGTCCGGGGACGTGGTGCTCCTCGCGGTGTACTTCGTACTGTTCACCGGTGCGGCCGCCTGGCTGTACCGCAAGGACTCACTGAAGGCGTGAAACCCGTGGCGCTGACGAAGGAAGACGAGGACCGGGACTTCTCGGAACTCGCCGAGCAGCCCGAGAACCGCCACCAGAAGATGGTGAAGGTCCTCTGGATCAGCATCTGGCTGTTCTACCTGAGCGCCCCCGTCGCCGACCTGGCCGACGGCGGGCACAGCCCCGGGGCCCGGGTGCTCGGCGGTCTGGGCCTCGCCGTCTTCGTCGCCTGGTTCCTGGTGCTGGTCTTCCACACCGTCCACCCGCTGCCGGTCCGCCGGGTGCTGTTCTCCCTGGCGCTGTTCTCCGCCGAGGCCGTGGTCCTGTCGCTGGCCCTGGGCCGCGAATGGCTCGTCCTGTTCGTCTACGTGTCCATCGCCTCCGGGGCCGCACTGCCGGCCCGGTACTCCCGCTGGACCGTCCTCGGCACCGCCGCCCTGCTGGCGGTCACGGCGAACGCGGTCCCGGAGGGCAGCGCCTACCTGGCGGGCCTGCTCATCCCGGCCCTCATGGGCGGCTTCGCGATGGTCGGTATCAGGACGATGATCCGCACCACGCTGGAGCTGCGCGCGGCCCGGGCCACCGTGGCCCAGCTCGCGGCCAACGAGGAACGGCTGCGGATGGCCCGGGACCTGCACGACCTGCTGGGGCACTCGCTGTCCCTGATCACGCTCAAGAGCGAACTGGCGGGCCGGATGCTGCCCGGGCAGCCGGAGGCGGCCGCCCAGCAGGTCGCCGACATCGAGCAGGTCAGCCGGCAGGCACTGGTCGACGTGCGCGAAGCGGTGAGCGGCTACCGGCGGCCCACCCTCCCCGGCGAACTCGCGGGTGCGCGCACGGCGCTGGCCGCGGCGGGCGTCCTGGCCGACCTCCCGGCGCCCCCGGCCGACGACCTCCCGGAGGCGGCGGAATCGGCCCTGGCCTGGTCCCTGCGCGAAGCGGTGACGAACGTGGTGCGGCACAGCGGCGCGAAGCGCTGCCGGGTCACGCTGGAGACCAGCCAGACCCTCGACGGGCCGGTACTGCAGCTGACCGTCACGGACGACGGCACGAGCGGCGGCCAGAGCGTTCCCGGCAACGGCCTGACCGGCCTGGCGGAGCGTCTGGAGGCCCTCGGCGGAACCCTGTCGGCGGGCCCCGCCGGCCGGACCGGCTTCACCCTGACCGCCCGAGTCCCCCTAGGATCGTGACCATGACCTCACGTCCCATCCGCATCCTCCTGGCGGAGGACCAGTCGATGGTCCGCGAGGCCCTCGCCGCGCTGCTCGGCCTGGAACCCGACATCGAGGTACGGGTCCAGGTGGCCCGCGGCGACGAGGTCCTGGCGGCGGCCCGCGCGCACGACGTGAACGTGGCCCTGCTGGACATCGAGATGCCGGGCATGACGGGCATCGAGGCGGCGGCCGCCCTGCACGCCGAACTCCCCGCCCTGCGGATCGTCATCCTGACCACCTTCGGCCGCCCCGGCTACCTCCGCGGCGCGATGGAGGCGGGCGCCTCGGCCTTCCTGGTCAAGGACGCCCCGGCCGCGCAGCTGGCGGCCGCCGTGCGCAAGGTCCTCCAGGGGGAGCGCGTCATCGACCCCACCCTGGCCGCGGCCGCCCTCGCGGAGGGCGCGAACCCGCTGACGGACCGCGAACGGGAGGTCCTGCGGGAGGCGGAGAGCGGAGCGACCAACGCGGAACTCGCGGCGCGGCTGCACCTGTCCCAGGGCACGGTCCGCAACTACCTCTCGACGGCGATCCAGAAACTCGCGGCGCGCAACCGCGCCGAAGCCGTACGCGCGGCCCGCGAAAAGGGCTGGCTCTAGCCCTTCTCCGGCCCAGGCCTGCCCCGGCCGCACCCGCCTTGCCGACCGCACTCCGGCTCCACCGGGCCACGTCAGCCTCGCCGGCGTTTGAGGCGCGGGGTCTGGGGCGGAGCCCCAGGAATCCCGGCTCCGCCGGGCACCGGGCTCCGCCCGGACCCGCGCCTCAAACGCCGGCGAGGCTGACGTGGCCCGGCCGAGGCTGGAATTGCCTGCCGCGGCAGCGTGCCGTCGGCGAGGCGGGGACCGGGGCGGGCCCCGGTCAGTTCAGGAGGGCGCGGGCCGAGACGGCTTCGGCGCGGATGCGGGCCGCCGCGTCGGCGTCCACCGCGGAGACCACCCCCGCGTACGCGTCGAGCTCGGCCGCCCCCTCCCGGAAGGAGCCCCGCTCCACCAGCAGCCGCGCCCGCTCGTACCTCAGCGCCGCCGGATGCGACGGCAGCAGCAGCGACAGCTCCACCGCCCACAGGGCCACCCCCGACTGCTCCGGGCGGGCCGAGGCCCAGGTCCGGATGTTCGCCAGGATCCGCCGCACGATGTCCAGCGTCCGGGCGGGCTCACGCGGCCCCGACGCCAGCTCCGCCGGCCCGGTGCCCAGGGAGGCGCCGCCCGCGAAGGGATCCACCACCACGCCCTCCTCCGGATCCCCGAAGCCCACCACGAAGTGCCCCGGCAGCCCGAGCCCGTACACCGGCGCCCCGGCCCGCCGGGCCACCTCCAGCCACACCACCGACAGCAGGATCGGCAGGCCGCGCCGCCGCCTCAGTACCTCGTGCAGCAGCGAGGACGACAGCCGGTCGTAGTCCGCCGGGGTGCCGTGGAACCCGAGGCGCCCGCCCAGCAGTTCCGTCACCGCGTTCGCCCACGCCCGCCCGCCGCGCAGCCCGTACGGCAGCATCCCGGCCAGCCGGTCCAGCTCGATCTGCGCCCGGTCCATGGCGCGTTCGTCCAGCTCCGGATCCCCCTCGGTGGCCAGCAGCAGGCACAGCAGCGCCAGGTCCGGCCGCTCCGCCCGGGCCTCGGCCGCGAACTGCTCCCGCCAGGCCGCCGCACTCACGAGGCCGCCCGGTAGTGGTGGTACGTGTGGTGCGTCGCGAAGCCCAGCGCGTCGTACAGCGCCAGCGCCCCCGGATTGTCCGTCTCGACCTGCAGCCAGGCCGCCGACGCGCCCTCCTCCAGCGCCCGCCGCGCCAGCGCGGCCATCACCGCCGTCGCCAGGCCCTCCCGCCGGTGCGCGGGATCCACGGTGACCGCCGCGAAGCCGGCCCACCGCCCGTCCACCACGCAGCGCCCGATGGCCCGCCCGCCGGGCAGCGCCGCGAACCACACCGACGGCCCTTCCACCAGCATCCGCCGGGCCACGTCCGGGTCGCTCACCCTCCCGTAGCGCCCGAGCCACTCCTCGTCCGGGACCCGGGTCAGGCGCACGTCCCCGGCCGCGGGCGCGTCCACGTCGGCCACCGGCGCCAGTGCCCCGATCCGTACCTCCGCCGACACCTCCGACGTCCAGCCGCGCCGCTCCAGCTCCGCGCCGAGCATCTCCTGGGTGCCGGCGGCCCCCGTCGCGACCTGCACGTAGGCCGGAAGCGACCGCTCCGCGTACCAGGACGTCACTCGGGCGAGTGCATCGTCCAGCGGTATCCCCGGGTCGCCGAGCGGCAGCACGGAATTGGCCCGCCGGGTGAATCCGGCGGCCGCCCGCAGCGTCCACCCGCCCAGCGGCTCGCTCTCCAGCGGCTGCCAGGCCCGCGCGGCGACCCGCGAGAGCTCCTCGAAGGAGGCCGCGGGACCCCGCCGCCGGGCCGGCGCCGGCGGCACGACCTTGCCCGCCACCAGCGAGGATTCCGAGATGCGGACGGATTGTCCGTCCTTCTTTGTGATCAGCAGCACACCCTGGTCCCAGGATGTGAGAACCCCGACCGTGTCCGTGAACTCGGGTGATCCGCTCACTACGGCCTCCACCCGTCGTACAGAGACTCGTTTACCCACGTCAGCCGGGGTAATACGGACCTCCAGCAGTCCACCGGCAGTGATTTCCACAGCTCTGTCCGCCCCTCCTGTTCGGATCGTGCCCGGGAACGGAGATACTAGGTGCGGGCATCGACGACGCCGCGCTCCCGCGCGATATGGACAGCCCTACCGAGGAGGAACGAGAGCGTGACCTACGTCATCGCGGAGCCTTGTGTCGACGTCAAGGACAAGGCATGCATCGAAGAGTGCCCCGTCGACTGCATCTACGAGGGCCAGCGGTCCTTGTACATCCACCCGGACGAGTGCGTCGACTGTGGCGCGTGTGAGCCGGTCTGCCCGGTCGAGGCCATCTTCTACGAGGACGACACCCCGGAGGAGTGGAAGGACTACTACAAGGCGAACGTCGAGTTCTTCGACGAGCTCGGTTCGCCCGGTGGCGCCTCCAAGCTGGGCCTGATCGAGCGCGACCACCCCTTCGTCGCGGCGCTGCCCGCCGGTATCAACGGCGAGCACTGACCTTTCAGGCAGACGCGCCCCTCGGTCCCGTACGGCCTTCCCGCCGCACGGGACCGACGTGTTTGCGGCACCCGTACACACCAGCACTCAGAGAGAGCAGAGACCACCGTGGCCGCAGTATCCGACCGTCTTCCCGCCTTCCCCTGGGACAAGCTGGAGCCCTACAAGGCCACGGCGGCGGCCCACGCGGACGGCATCGTCGACCTGTCGGTCGGCACGCCCGTGGACCCGGTCCCGCAGCTGATCCAGCGCGCCCTGATCGACGCCGCCGACTCCCCGGGCTACCCGACCGTGTGGGGCACCGTCGCCCTGCGCGACGCGATCACCGGCTGGGTGCGCGGCCGCCTCGGCGCGAGCGCCGCCGAACACCGCAACGTCCTGCCGGTCGTCGGCTCCAAGGAACTGGTGGCCTGGCTGCCGACCCAGCTGGGCCTGGGCGCCGGGGACAAGGTCGCCTACCCCCGGCTCGCCTACCCCACCTACGAGGTCGGGGCGCGGCTGTGCGGCGCCGAGCCGGTCGTCTACGACGCCGAGACATTTGCGAGTGACCCCGCGGGCACCGAGCTCGACCCGGCCGGTGTGAAGCTGCTCTGGCTCAACTCCCCGTCCAACCCCACCGGCAAGGTCATCGCCAAGGAGGAGCTCGTCCGGATCGTGGCCTGGGCGCGCGAGCACGGGATCCTGCTCTTCAGCGACGAGTGCTACCTGGAGCTGGGCTGGGAGGCCGAGCCCGTCTCCGTCCTCCACGACGACGTCTGCGGCGGCTCGTACGAGGGCATCGTCGCCGTCCACTCCCTCTCCAAGCGCTCCAACCTGGCGGGCTACCGGGCGGCCTTCGTCGCCGGTGACGCGGACGTGCTCGGCGAGCTGCTGCAGATCCGCAAGCACGGCGGCATGATGACCCCCGCCCCGGTGCAGGCGGCCACGGTCGCCGCGCTCGGCGACGACGCCCACGTCGAGGAGCAGCGCGAGCGCTACGCGGCCCGCCGGGCGGCGCTGCGCACCGCCCTGGAGGCGCACGGCTTCCGGGTCGAGCACAGCGAGGCGAGCCTGTACCTGTGGGTGACCCGCGACGAGCCCTGCTGGGACACCGTCGCCCACCTCGCGGGCCTGGGCATCCTCGTCGCGCCGGGCGACTTCTACGGCGAGGCGGGCGCACGGTTCGTGCGCGTCGCCTTCACCGCCACCGACGAGCGGGTCGAGGCGGCGGTCAAGCGCCTCGGCTGACGGCCGGGTGCCACGGCGCGCATGCCCGAGGGGGCCGGGAGTTCGCACTCCCGGCCCCCTCGGCGTTTCCTACGGCGTCAGCCGCCCAGCGGCAGGCCGCCCGGCAGTCCCCCCGGCAGGAGACCGGAGGTCGGCAGCGAGGACGTCGGCAGCGAGGACACCGGCAGCTCCTGCGCCGCGGGCAGCTGCGCGGGCAGTCCGCCGAGCAGGCCCTGCGCGCTGCCGGCCACGTCGGCGGCGGGGGCCGGCAGGGCCTGGGTGGCACTGCCGGCGGCGTCCGTGGCGGCGTCGGAGGCAGTCAGCTGGCCCAGCTGCGGCACGGACTCCAGACCGGCGGCACTGGCCGCGCCGGCCGCTCCGACCACGGGAGCTGCCCCGGCTGCGAGCAGCAGCGCGGCACGGGCGATCCGACGGGTCAGGGGGAGAGACATGTTGCTCCTAAGCGGTAGCGGCTGAGTACGCCGTGCTAACCGCTCCCGGGGCGGGTGGAGTTGCGGTGCCGGTGGGTAAAGGATCGGTAACGCATCGTTTAATCGGCTTCCGCGAAAAACGCATTGGATGCGCGCCGACCAGGGATTCCGTCCCGATCCGGGATCCGTGGCCCGCTACACGGATCCCCCCGCAGGGGTGATCGCTCGCACGTGAGCCCGGGCGCCCCCGGCGCGTGCCCCGCACCGGAGCGGATCAGCGGGCCATGAAGATCCGTACCTCGCCCGGCCCCGCGTAGTGGGGGTCCTTGACGCCGTCCTTCGTCCCCGTGGCGCCCTTGTCCTGCCACCGGCCCCGGTCCTTGCCCGCGATCCAGCCGTGCCGGCCGTACGACACGCGGGAGATGCCCATCGCCTTCGCGTTGGCCACCGCCCAGTGGGCCATCGCCCGGCTGCGGCGCGTCGCGTCCTCGCCGCCGTTCTTCTTCTCCGTCAGGGTGACCTCCGGCTCCGGGGCGGCCTGCCCGCCACCGGTGTTCCGGCCGGCCTGGCCGCCCTGCGGGGACATGGTGTGCATCCCGTCCTTGCCGAAGATCCGGATCAGGTCGGCCCGTACCTTCTCCGGGTCGCCCGGCCCGGTGGGCGCGGGACCGCCGCAGTTCAGGGTGCCGCCGCCGGCGAAGGCCGCCGTCAGCACGGTCGCGTCGGGCTCGTGCTTCGCGTACGCCTGCGGGAACCCGCTGCGCTGCACCTTCTGCGCGGCCACCGTCAGCGGCAGGCGCGAGTACCCCGGCACGTCGACGAGGTGGTCGTAGAAGATCCCGGCCGAGTAGACCGGGTCCGTGATCTGTGCCGGAGTGCCCCAGCCCATCGACGGCCGCTGCTGGAAGAGGCCCAGCGAGTCCCGGTCGCCGTGATCGAGATTGCGCAGCGCGGACTCCTGCATGGCGGTCGCCAGCGCGATGGTCACCGCCCGGTCCGGCAGGCCCTTGGCGACGCCGACGGCGGCTATCGTCGCCGCGTTCGCCGCCTGCTCCGGCGACATCTCGTACGTTTCGGAGGTTTCGTCCTCCCCGACCGGATCCGCGCTCGCCACGCAGAACGGGGCGCCGCCGCCCCCGTTCGAATCGTGCTGCACGGCGAAGTACCCGATCACCGCGAGGAGAACGAGCAGGCCGACAGCCGCCCGGGCCAGCCGGCGGCGACGAGGACGGGGATCACGGGTCTCGGACACGCGGCCCACCGTACTTGAGGCATATGACGCGTCCACCGGCCGGACGAGGGACGCTTCGCCACACCCCGGGGCGTTAGGGTCAGTTCCATGTCCGAATCCGAGCTGGACCTCACCCTGGACGCCGCCGAGCTGACCGCCCGGCTCGTCGACATCCCTTCCGTGAGCGGCGACGAGAAGGTACTCGCCGACCTCGTGGAACACGCGTTGCGCGGCCTGCCCCACCTCACCGTGGACCGCTTCGGCAACAACGTCGTCGCGCGCACGAACCTCGGCCGCGCCGAGCGCGTCGTACTGGCCGGCCACCTCGACACCGTGCCGATCGCCGACAACGTCCCCTCGCGCCTCGACGAGAACGACGTCCTGTGGGGCTGCGGCACCACCGACATGAAGTCCGGCGTCGCCGTGCAGCTGCGCATCGCCGCGACCGTGCCCGAGCCGAACCGGGACCTCACCTTCGTCTTCTACGACCAGGAGGAGGTCGCCGCCGACCTCAACGGCCTCGGCAAGGTCGCGGCCGCCCACCCCGACTGGCTGACGGGCGACTTCGCGGTCCTGCTGGAACCCTCGAACGCCGAGGTCGAGGGCGGCTGCCAGGGCACCCTGCGGGTCCTGCTCCGCACCGCGGGCGAGCGCGCGCACTCCGCCCGCAGCTGGATGGGCTCCAACGCCATCCACTCGGCGAGCCCGATCCTCGCCCGCCTCGCGGCCTACGAGCCCCGCAGGCCGGTCATCGACGGCCTGGAGTACCACGAGGGCCTCAACGCGGTCCGCATCGAGGGCGGCGTCGCCAACAACGTCATCCCCGACGCGTGCACGGTGACCGTCAACTTCCGCTATGCCCCGGACCGCAGCGAGGCCGAGGCGCTGGCCCACGTCCGGGAGGTGTTCGCGGACTGCGACATCGCGGAGTTCGTGGTCGACGACTCCTCGCCCGGCGCCCTCCCCGGCCTCTCCCACCCGGCCGCCGAGGCCTTCATGGAGGCGGTGGGCGGCCGCGCCATGCCCAAGTTCGGCTGGACGGACGTCTCCCGCTTCAGCGCCCTCGGGGTCCCGGCGGTCAACTACGGCCCGGGCGACGCCCTGCTGGCGCACAAGGTCGACGAACGCGTCGAGACGAAGGCGATCCTGCACTGCGAGGAACGACTCCGCGCCTGGCTGACCTCCTGAATTCCGCTTCTCGTCACCTTTGTGCGCCTACCCTGATCCAACGATCAGCAGGAGGGAGCACAGCATGGGCAACCACGGCAATCCCGAGGGTTCCGCTCGTCGCCGGCCCGAGGAGCAGCAGCTCGGGCCGGTGCTGAGGAGGCGGAGCCAGGTGCAGGCGGGCAGTACGACGGACCAGCGGCTGCTGGACTCGGCGGGGCCCTCCGAGTGGGTGCACACCGATCCCTGGCGGGTCCTGCGCATCCAGTCGGAGTTCATCGAGGGCTTCGGCACGCTCGCCGAGCTGCCGCCCGCGATCAGCGTGTTCGGATCGGCCCGCACGCCGGAGGGGTCGCCCGAGTACGAAGCGGGCGTGCGGATCGGCAGCGCGCTGGTCGAGGCCGGTTTCGCGGTGATCACCGGAGGCGGTCCGGGGGCGATGGAGGCGGCCAACAAGGGCGCCCGCGAGGCGAACGGCGTCTCGGTCGGCCTCGGCATCGAGCTCCCCTTCGAGCAGGGGCTCAACCAGCACGTCGATCTCGGCCTGAACTTCCGGTACTTCTTCGTCCGCAAGACGATGTTCGTGAAGTACAGCCAGGGCTTCGTCGTCCTGCCGGGCGGCCTGGGCACGCTGGACGAGCTGTTCGAGGCGCTGACCCTGGTCCAGACCCAGAAGATCACCCGCTTCCCGATCGTGCTGTTCGGCACGGAGTACTGGAACGGCCTGATCGACTGGCTGCGGGGCACGGTGATCGCCCAGGGCAAGGCCTCGGAGAAGGACCTCTACCTGTTCCACGTCACCGACGACGTGGACGAGGCGATCGCACTGGTGACGAAGGAAGTCGGCAAGTAACCCCCCGGGCCCGGGCCGGTCCGGCCCGGGCCCGTGCGGGGCGTCAGGCGAGGCCGCGGCGGGCGACGGCCGGGGGGCGGTGGCCCTGGATCGAGCGGACCATGTCCAGGATCTGCCGGGTCTCCTCGACCTCGTGGACGCGGTAGACCTGCGCGCCCAGCCAGGCCGAGACGGCCGTCGTGGCCAAGGTGCCCAGCAGGCGTTCCTTGACCGGCTTGTCGAGGGTCTCGCCGACGAAGTCCTTGTTGGACAGCGAGACCAGGACCGGCCAGCCCGTCGCCGTCATCTCGTCCAGCCGGCGCGTGGCCTCCAGCGAGTGCCGGGTGTTCTTCCCGAAGTCGTGCCCCGGGTCGATCATGATCGCGTCCCGGCGGACGCCCAGTGCCGCCGCCCGCTCGGCCAGCCCGACCGTCACGCGCAGCACGTCCTCCATGACGTCCTCGTACGCGATCCGGTGCGGCCGGGTACGCGGCTGCACACCGCCCGCGTGGGTGCAGACCAGGCCGGCGCCGTACCGCGCGGCGACCTCCGCGAGCCGGGGGTCCACCCCGCCCCAGGCGTCGTTGAGGACATCCGCCCCGGCCTCGCACACGGCCTCGCCGACCTCGTGCCGCCAGGTGTCCACGCTGATCACCACGTCCGGGTGGCGGCGCCGGACCTCGGCCACGAAGCCGACCGTGCGCCGTGCCTCCTCGGCCGCGTCCACGTGCTCGCCCGGGCCCGCCTTGACCCCGCCGATGTCGATGATCGCGGCACCCTCGGCGATCGCGTGCTCGACCCGGTCCAGTGCCGGCTCGTCGCGGAACGTCGCGCCCTGGTCGTAGAAGGAGTCCGGCGTCCGGTTCACGATCGCCATGATCACCGGCTCGTGGGTGTCGAACTCGCGCCTGCCCAGTCGCAGCATCCTGCTCTTTCCTCCTTCGGCGGCCCTCGCGCCTCGCCTGCGACCTTAACCTGGTGGCCGGAGTCTCTCAGGGGAGTTGATCGTGTTCTTCTTCTTGATGATCGCGCTGGTCGTGGTCGTGGCAGCGGTCACCCTGGCGGTGATCGGCGGCGGCTCGGAGGCCGTCCTGCCGGAAGCGGAGCCGGACCGGGTCGCGGACGGCCTGCCGGAGACCCGCCCCGTCGTACGGGCCGACATCGACGCGCTGCGGCTGCCGGTCGCCCCGCGCGGGTACCGGATGGCCGAGGTGGACGACGTACTGGAGCGGCTCGCGGCCGAACTGGCCGAGCGGGACGCGCGGATCGCGCAGCTGACGGCCGCGGCGGCGCCCGCCGCCGCCCCGTCGGACGCTCCCGGACACGTCGACCTCACCAAGGGCGGTGAGCGGTGAGCGGTTCGGTGGCGGGTGCGGACGGGCTGCTGCGCTGCCCGTGGGGGCTGTCCACGCCGGACTACGTCGACTACCACGACACCGAGTGGGGCCGTGCGGTGCACGGGGACGACGCCCTCTACGAGCGGCTGTGCCTGGAGGCGTTCCAGTCGGGGCTGTCGTGGATCACGATCCTGCGGCGCCGCGAGGGCTTCCGGAAGGCCTTCTCGGACTTCTCGATCGCGGCGGTCGCGGAGTTCGACGACCGCGACGCGGAGCGGCTGCTGGCCGACGAGGGGATCATCCGCAACCGGGCCAAGATCGAGGCGACCCTGGCCAACGCGAAGGTCCTCGCCGGGTGGGAGCCGGGCGAGCTGGACACCCTGATCTGGTCCCACGCCCCCGAGGAGCCGGGACCGGCCCCCCTGACGGTCGCCGAGGTCCCGGCGGTCACGCCGGAGTCCACCGCCCTCGCCAAGGCGCTGAAGAAGGCCGGCATCCGCTTCGTCGGCCCCACGACGGCCTACGCCCTGATGCAGGCCTGCGGGCTGGTCAACGACCACCTGGCCGACTGCGTCTCCCGCGACCCGGCCTGACCCGGCGGGGCGGGGCCGGGCCGGGCGGGGCCGGATCGCGGGAGGAGTCTCAGCGGCCCAGGTACTTCGGCGGCTGCTTCGCGAGGAAGGCCTGGACGGCGATGGCGTGGTCCTCGGAGGCCCCCGCACGGGTCTGGAGGGCGTCCTCGTGGGTCAGGGCCTCGGAGAGCGTGTGGGAGGCGCCGTAGGCCAGGGACTCCTTCAGCGCGGCGTACGCGACCGTCGGGCCGGCCGCCAGCGTGCGGGCCACCGCCTCCGCCTCGGCGTGCAGGGAGTCCGACGGCACCAGGCGGTTGACGATGCCGAGCTCGTACGCCTCCTGTGCCTTGATCGAACGCGGGAAGAGCAGCAGGTCCGAGGCGCGGGAGGCGCCGATCAGGCGGGGGAGGGTCCAGGAGACCCCGGAGTCGGCCGTCAGCGCCACCCCGGCGAACGAGGTGTTGAAGGAGGCGGTGTCGGCGACGACCCGGAAGTCCGCCGCCAGCGCGAAGCCGAAGCCCGCTCCGGCCGCGACGCCGTTCACGCCGGCCACCACGGGCTTCGGCATCTCGGTGAGCGCCCGCACGATGGGGTTGTAGTGGTCGGCCACCGTGGTCATGGTCAGGGAGGTGCCGGTCTCGCGGTCCGAGGCGAGGTTGCCGATGTGCTCCTTGAGGTCCTGGCCCACGCAGAAGGCCCGGTTGCCGGCCGCGGTGAGCAGCACGGCCCGTACGGCGGTGTCGGCGGCCGCCGCCCGGACCGCGTCGCGCAGGGCGACCTTGGCCTCGGTGTTCATCGCGTTCATCGCGTCCGGACGGTTGATCGTGATGGTCGCGAGTCCGTCGGTCACTTCGTAGAGCACGCTGTCGGCCATGGCAGGGGGTCCCCCTTCGTCGCGGGCTTGGCTACCGGTCGGTACTGTCCGGTACACAGGTCAGCATGGCGGACCGGACGTGGAGCGCACATGTGATGTGCGTCAAAGAAAGCCGATGCCGCTTCCCGGTTGCGGCGGCGAAGTATCGCAGGCGGATCCCCGAAATGAGTGGTTTTGGTCGAGCGCGTTGCCCAAGCGTTCCCTTGCGATGTTGGTCATCGGGTCCTGACATGCGGGATAATGGCTGGGAAGCAATGTGTTCGATGCCGGGTATTAGGCGCCTGAACGGGGCCGTCGGCTGACGATGAGCTGGTTTCAGGAAGGGGAACGAGCATGGCGGCCATGAAGCCGCGGACGGGCGACGGCCCGCTCGAGGTCACCAAGGAGGGGCGGGGCATCGTCATGCGCGTACCGCTCGAGGGCGGCGGTCGGCTTGTCGTCGAGCTGACCCCTGATGAGGCGGACGCCCTGGGTGACGCCCTGAAGAAGGTCGTCGGCTGACCCCACGGGGACACCGGCAGCACTTCCGCCTTCTGCTTTTCCGTATTCTCTGCACTGCCCCGATCGCGATCCCGCGGCCGGGGCAGTGTTGTGTCGTCACCCTGGACCCGAGCCCTCCGGAGCCGCGCCGTGCCCTTCACCCCGCCCGCGCCGCCCGCCTTCGCCGACTGCACGCCCCGCCAGAAGGCCGCCCGGATCCTCTCCGACGTGCTGGCCCCGGCCCATCTGGTGGTCGGGTTGCTCCTGCTCGTCGGATGGCACAGCACCACGGCATGGGCCGGGCTCGGCTGGGGTCTGTTCGCCGCCCTCTTCTGCGGGGTGGTCCCGATCGGGATCATCGCCTTCGGCGTCCGCCGGGGCGCGCTGAGCGACCAGCACATCCGGGTACGGCGCCAGCGGGTCGTCCCGATGGCCCTGAGCCTGGTCTCCGTCGTCGCCGGGGTCTCGCTCCTGCACCTGCTGGGCGCTCCCCGGGAGGTGTTCGCGCTCGTCGTCGCGATGCTGGTGGGTCTCGTGTCCTCGCTGCTGGTCACGGTGGTCTGGCAGATATCGATCCACATGTCGGTGGCGGGCGGCACCGTGATGATCCTGCTGCTCGTCCTCGGGCCCCGGGTGCTCCCCGTGGTGGCGGTCGCCGCCGCCGTGGGCTGGTCCCGGCTGGTGCTGAAGGCGCACACCCCGGCACAGCTCCTCGCCGGCACCGCGCTGGGCGGCACCGCGGCCCTCACCTTCGCGTTCCTCGGCTGATCCCGCGGAGCCGGCGGCCCGACCGCTCAGCGGCTCAGCGGCGCACGGCGCACAGCAGTCCGTCGCCCACCGGGAGCAGCGCGGCCTCCAGCGCGGGGCTCTCACGGACGCTGCGCAGCAGCTCGCGCACGCGCAGCACCTCCACCGGCTGGGCCGCGGAGTCGACGGTGCGGCCGTCGGAGAAGACCCCCTCGAAGCACACCAGTCCGCCGGGGCGCAGCAGCCGCAACGATTCGGCGAGGTAGTCGAGGGACTCGGAGGGGTCCCCGTCGCAGAAGACGAGGTCGTATCCGCCGTCGGCGAGTCGCGGCAGCACGTCGAGGGCTCGGCCGGGGATGAAACGGGCGCGGTTGCCGGCGAAGCCTGCGGCGCGGAAGGCCTGACGGGCGAAAGCCTGCCGGTCCGCTTCGGGATCCACCGTGGTCAGCACCCCGTCGGGGCGCATTCCGTGCAGCAGGTGGATGCCGGAGACGCCGGTTCCGGTGCCGATCTCGGCGACCGCCTTCGCGTCCGCGGTGGCGGCCAGCAGGCGCAGCGCGGCCCCGGTGCCGGGGGAGACGGACCTCAGGCCCGCTTCCCTGGACCGGTCGCGGGCCCATCGCAGAGCGTCGTCCTCGGCGACAAACGCGTCGGCGAACGCCCAGCTCGTCTGCCGGTTGCCGGTAATGACCCTCTCCTGTCCCCATAGTTGGCGCAACGGTGACTGTATCCGTTGACGTCGGGAACCCGCAGATGGGACCGGGCGTTGTGAAGGGTGGAGGCGGGATAAGAGGGGACGGTGCCGGGCAGATCGACGGCCAGGACCGCTCCCGGGCTTAAGTCTCGCGTAAAGATACTGCAAAAACGCTTATCCGGAGCTGACAGAGGGGGTGGCTATGGTAGGGACTCCACTGGACACCACCAGAGCCGACAGGGGAGGTGCGGCTGCGCCTGTGGATCGTGGGGGCGTACTGAGACGCCTCTTCTGGTCGGCGGGTGAGCCGAAATCCGTGACCTACATTGCTGACCGCTTCCACACCGCCGACACCGCAACCACCGCGACCTTTGCCGCCGATGCGGGCTCCCAGGCGTGGACCCCTCCTTCATGGGAGGAGATCGTCAGCACGCACAGTGCGCGGGTCTACCGCCTTGCCTACAGGCTGACGGGTAACCAGCACGATGCCGAGGACCTCACGCAGGAAGTCTTCGTCCGCGTCTTCCGCTCGCTGTCCACGTACACCCCCGGCACCTTCGAGGGCTGGCTGCACCGCATCACGACGAACCTGTTCCTGGACATGGTGCGCCGCAAGCAGCGGATCCGCTTCGACGCGCTCGGCGACGACGCCGCCGACCGGCTGCCGAGCCGTGAGCCCTCCCCGCAGCAGGTCCTGCACGACACCCACTTCGACGCGGACGTGCAGCAGGCCCTGGACACCCTCGCGCCCGAGTTCCGCGCGGCCGTGGTGCTGTGCGACATCGAGGGCCTGTCGTACGAGGAGATCGCCGCGACGCTCGGCGTGAAGCTCGGCACCGTGCGCAGCCGTATCCACCGGGGCCGTTCGCACCTGCGCAAGGCGCTCAAGCACCGGTCCCCGCAGGCCCGTGCCGAGCAGCGCGCGCTGGCGGGAGTGGCGATGGGCGCCCCCGGCGCCGGGGGAGAGGGCGGAGCCGAGTGAGCGAAGTCAGTCCGTCACCTGCCGAACAGCACCTGGGAGACCGGCTTGCCGCCCTGGTGGACGGGGAGCTGAAACACGACGCGCGCGATCGGGTCCTGGCCCACCTGGCGACCTGTGCCCGGTGCAAGGCCGAGGCCGACGCCCAGCGACGTCTGAAGACCATGTTCGTGGAGAGCGCGCCGCCGCCGCTGTCCGCGGGGCTGCTGGCGCGGCTGCAGGGGCTGCCGGGCGGCGGCCTCGACGATCCGTCGGCTCCCCTGGGACCCGCCGGTCCCGGCCGCCGCACCGACCCGCCGGGCAGTGCGGGCCCCGACCCCTTCGACGCGTTCGCGTACGGCCTGCCGGTCGCCGCCGGGCACCGGCCGCAGGAGGGCTTCCGCATCCACGAGGTGGGCCGTCCGCGCCGCCGGTTCGCCTTCGTCGCCGCCGGGGCCGTCTCGCTGGCCGCGCTCGCGCTCGGTGGCGCCCTGCCGCTGGAGGTGGACCCGAACCTGCGGGGTGATTCCCCGGCCCCGGCCTCCAGGCCCGGCCCGGCCCTGCCCGCGGCCGATCAGGGGGCCCGTGACCGCCCGCCCACGCCCGAGGCCGTCCCGAGCCTCCTGTCGGCCGTGGCGACCCCGCTGCCGCCGCTCCAGCCCTCCCCGCAGTACCCGGCACGCCCCGTCTCCCTGCTGCGCTGACGCGGGACCTGATTGAATCTGCGGCACATGCGCATAGGTAGGCGGGGAGCGCCCATGGCCGACAGGCAGCAGACCGACCCGGCTCCACAGTGGTGGAGCCGGCCCGAGGGGACGGCCGGGGACGGCCGCGGCCCGGTGGTTCCCGCGCCACGGCCCGGCACTGGGGACCAGGGCCACGCACAGGACGCGACCCCGGTCCCGGACGGGCCGGCTTCCGCCCCGGGCGTCTCCGCTTCCGCCCCGGGCGTGTCGGACCCGGGCCCCGACGCGTCGGACGCGTCGGACGCCGCCCCGGACGTGCCGGCCGCGGTTCCCGCGGTGCGGTACGACCCCTGGGGCGCCGAGCCGTTGCAGGTCGTGGACCGGGGCCGGACGCCGCGCGGGATCCGGCTGTGGCAGGTGGTGGCCCTCAGCCTCGGAACGGCCCTGCTCGCCGGCGGGATCGGCGGCTACCTCGGCGTGCTCGCCGAGCGGCGCAGCAGCACCCGGCTGGAGCTCCCCCAGGCCGCCGCCGCCGACCGGGGCCGGGCCCCCGACAGCGTGGCCGGGATCGCGGCCACCGCGCTTCCCGGCGTGGTGACCCTGCACGTGCGGGGCACGAAGGGCAGCGGCACGGGTACCGGCTTCGTGCTCGACCAGCAGGGACACATCCTGACCAACAGCCACGTGGTGGCCGACTCCCAGGAGATAACGGTCACCTTCAGCACCGGTGAGAGCGTCACCGCCCAGCTGGTCGGCCGTGACTCCGGCTACGACCTGGCCGTGGTCAAGGTCAGCGGGGTACGCGGGCTCCAGCCGCTGAGCCTGGGGAACTCCGAGAACGTGCAGGTCGGCGACCCGGTGGTGGCCATCGGCGCGCCCTTCGACCTGTCGAACACCGTCACCGCCGGCATCATCAGCGCCACCGGCCGGCCCGTCACGGCGGGCGGCGACAAGGGCGACGGCAGCGACATCAGCTACGTCGACGCGCTGCAGACCGACGCCCCGATCAACCCGGGGAACTCCGGCGGCCCGCTCCTCGACGCGAAGGCCCACGTGGTCGGCATCAACAGCGCGATCCGCGGGGCCGACAAGGAGGACGCCACCCGGCAGGGCGGCTCCATCGGGCTCGGTTTCGCCATCCCCGTCAACCAGGGCAAGCGCGTCGCCGAGGAGCTCATCCGCACCGGCCGTGCCACGCACCCGGTCATCGGGGTCACCCTCGACATGGACTACGCGGGTGACGGGGCACGGGTCGGGGACAAGGGTGAGGACGGCAAGCCGTCCGTCGTCGCCGACGGGCCGGGCGCGCGCGCCGGGATCCGGGCCGGGGACGTGATCACCAAGGTGGACGGCCAGCGGGTCCGCGGCGGCGACGAGCTGATCATCAAGATCCGGGCCCACCGCCCGGGCGACCCGCTGACCCTCACCGTGCTCCGCGGCGGCCGGGAAAGCACACTGAAAGTGATCCTCGGATCGGCGAACGGCTCGTGAACCCGAAGGAGAAACCGCCGCGGAGGCGGTATGCAGGTATGGGCCCGCGGGCAATGCCGGGTACCGTGTGTCGGGGCCCGAAGTGATACAGAGCCGAGGAGCGGCAAGGTGTTCAACGACATAGGCGCACTCGAACTCGTCACGATCGTGGTGCTCGGCATCCTCGTCTTCGGACCGGACAAGCTGCCCAAGGTCATTCAGGACGTCACGGGCTTCATCCGGAAGATCCGGGCGTTCTCGGACAGTGCGAAGCAGGACATCCGCTCCGAACTCGGCCCGGAGTTCAAGGATTTCGAGTTCGAGGACCTGAACCCGAAGACCTTCATCCGCAAGCAGCTGACGGAGAACGAGGACCTCAAGGAGATCCGCACCAGCTTCGATCTCCGCAAGGAGCTCAGCGACGTCTCCGACGCCGTGAAGAGCTCGGAGGCGGGCGCCGCCCCGGCCTCCCCGGCCCCGGCCGCGGCCGGTTCGGCCACGCCCGCCGTCACCGGCCCGGACCTGCTGAAGAAGCCTGCCGCCCCGGCCCCGGACGAGCGCGCGCGCTACGACGCCGACGCCACCTGACGCGCGGCCTTCCCGGCGATCCGCGGTCGGATGGCTATCCTCCATCTGTCCGGATCGCAGGACGCCCGAGGGAGGGGGTCCCCCCAGCACAGCGAGGGGGAGGGCCGTTCCGGACCCCACGGAACGAGAGGCCGCCCAGATGGAGACGACGAGCAGCAGCCGGGTAGGGGCACAGACCGCGGAGGCCCCCGCCTCCGCAGGCGCACCCGCCCAGGAGCCGGATACCGGCCCACACAGCGATACGGAGCCACAGGAGGCCCCCGCGCCCGTACCGGCGGCCCGCCGGACGGCCGAGGGGTTCCTGGCGGCCGACTTCCCCTGGTACGGGCTGGACGGGGCCTTCACCGGCCGCCGCTGGCTCATGCAGGTCGCCGTGGCCGCCGACGGCACGGTGGAGCACGGCTCCACCGGCCACGGCGACGAGCCCTCCGCCCGGGGCGAGATC
Source organism: Streptomyces sp. NC-S4 (assembly GCF_054353315.1). NCBI lineage: Bacteria > Bacillati > Actinomycetota > Actinomycetes > Kitasatosporales > Streptomycetaceae > Streptomyces > Streptomyces sp. NC-S4. Next base: position 5,588,523 of record NZ_CM135937.1, read on the forward strand.
GCCACCGGTGAGAAGGAGCGCTTCGCGGTGGTCATCACCGTGGCGAGCAATCCGCTGCGCCGCAGCGGCGACGGCACCGGCGTCCTGGAGGCCACCTCGGTCGCCTCGGCGGCCTGGCTGGCCGGCTCCGGGCTGCTGGCCTACAGCTGGCCCGGGCAGATGGACCACGCCCTGCGCAACGACTGGCTCGACCAGCAGACCGAGGCCGCGTGGGAGCTCGCCGACGACCTCGACGGCGAGGACTGGTCCACGCTGTCGCTGCCGGTGGACGGGGAGCCGACGACCTTCCACTACCGCGAGTCGGAGTTCGGCTGGGTGCTGGCGGGATCCACGGGCAGCGGCGTCCACCTGGGCGCGTACGGCCGGGGCATGAGCGCGTACGGGCTCGGCTTCTCGGCGATCGGGGACCTGGCCGCGTACGAGTAGCCGCACGGGTACGGAAAAGGGCACCGCCGGCCGGCGGTGCCCTTCACGCTGTGCGGCCCGTGCGGGCCGGCCCGCATCCGGGGCGGGTCAGAACTTGTTGCGCGGGGTGATGCCCAGGGACATGCCCGACAGGCCGCGCGCACGGCCGCCCAGCTTGCCCGCGATGGCCCGCAGGGCCGCGCCGGCCGGGGAGTCCGGGTCGGACAGGACGACGGGCTTGCCCTCGTCGCCGCCCTCGCGCAGCCGGACGTCGATCGGGATCGAACCCAGCACCGGCACCGTCGCGCCGACCGTCTTGGTCAGGCCGTCGGCGACCTTCTGGCCACCGCCCGAGCCGAAGACGTCCACCATCTCGTCGCAGTGCGGGCACGGCAGGCCGGACATGTTCTCGACCACGCCGACGATCTTCTGGTGGGTCTGCACGGCGATGGAGCCGGCCCGCTCCGCGACCTCGGCCGCGGCCTGCTGCGGGGTGGTGACGACGAGGATCTCCGCGTTCGGCACCAGCTGGGCCACGGAGATCGCGATGTCGCCCGTACCCGGCGGCAGGTCCAGCAGCAGCACGTCCAGGTCGCCCCAGAACACGTCCGCCAGGAACTGCTGGAGCGCGCGGTGCAGCATGGGACCGCGCCACACCACCGGGGCGTTGCCCGGGGTGAACATGCCGATGGAGATGACCTTCACGCCGTTGGCCGACGGCGGCATGATCATGTTCTCGACCTGGGTCGGACGGCCGTCCACACCCAGCATGCGCGGCACGCTGTGGCCGTAGATGTCCGCGTCGACCACGCCGACCTTCAGGCCGTCCGCCGCCATCGCCGCGGCCAGGTTCACCGTGACGGAGGACTTGCCGACTCCGCCCTTGCCGGACGCGACCGCGTACACGCGGGTCAGCGAGCCCGGCTTGGCGAAGGGCACCTCGCGCTCGGCGGTGCCGCCGCGCAGCGTGGCCGCCAGGTCCTTGCGCTGCTCGTCGCTCATCACGTCGAGGGAGACGGCGACGGAGGTGACGCCCGCGACCTTCTCGACGGCCTCGGTGACGTTCTTCGTGATGGTCTCGCGCATGGGACAGCCCGACACCGTGAGGTAGACCGTGACGGCGACCTCGCCGGCGTCTCCGATCTCCACCGATTTGACCATGCCGAGCTCGGTGATCGGCCGGTGGATCTCGGGGTCGTTCACCGTCGCCAGCGCGTCCAGGATCGCGTCCTGCTCGGGCACGGCGGCGGAGCTTGTGTCGGTAGCCATGCCCCGATGGTACGGCTCGGTAGCATCCCGCAGGAAAGCCCGTCAGCGGTCGCCTTCATCACGTTCGGCGGGGAATAGACGCCGCTCGTCCATCTCCTTGATCAGGTCCTGGAACTCGGACCTGATCCAGTCGCGGGTGGCGACCTCGCCCAGGCCCATGCGCAGGGCGGCGATCTCCCGGGTCAGGTACTCGGTGTCGGCGATGGACCGCTCGTTCTGCTTGCGGTCCTGCTCGTGGGTGACCCGGTCGCGGTCGTCCTGCCGGTTCTGCGCGAGCAGGATCAGCGGAGCCGCGTAGGAGGCCTGGAGCGACAGCATCAGCGTCAGGAAGATGAACGGGTACGGGTCGAACCGCAGGTCGTCCGGCGCGAAGATGTTCCACAGCACCCAGACGATGATGACCAGGGTCATCCAGACGATGAAGCGGCCGGTGCCCAGGAACCGCGCCACCCGCTCCGACAGCCGCCCGAAGGCCTCCGGGTCGTACTCGGGCAGCAGCGACCGGCGCGGCGCGCGCGGCAGGTCCAGGCGCACCCGCGAGCGCGTCAGCGCGCTCGACCCGGCGCCCGAGGACCTCCCCGCGCGCTCGCCGGAACGTTCCGCCGCCTCGGCCGCCAGACCGTGCTCGCGGGCCTGCGTCCGCGCCTGCTCGCGCCGCTCCCGGATCTGCTCGCGGCGCCGCTCGCGGGCCTGCTCGCCACGCCCCCGTTCGGAGCGTCCTCGTTCAGCGGCCACCGACGGCCTCCTCGGAATGGAAGTCCGTCTCCCGCCAGTCGTCCGGCAGCAGGTGGTCCAGCACGTCGTCCACGGTCACCGCGCCCAGCAGCGAGCCGCTCTCGTCGACCACCGGCACCGCCACCATGTTGTAGGCGGCGAGGTGCGTGGTCACGGCGGGCAGCGAGGCGTTCGGCCGCAGCGGCGGCAGGTCCGTGTCCACGATCGAGCTGACCAGCGTGAACGGAGGGTCCCGCAGCAGCCGCTGGAAGTGCACCGTGCCCAGGTACTTGCCCGTCGGCGTCTCGTCCGGCGGCCGGCACACGTACACCTGCGCGGCCAGCGCCGGCGACAGGTCCGCCTGGCGTACGCGGGCCAGCGCGTCCGCGACGGTCGCGTCCGGCCGCAGCACGATCGGCTCGGTGGTCATCAGACCGCCCGCGGTGTTCTCCTCGTAGGACAGCAGGCGGCGCACGTCGGCCGCGTCGTCCGGCTGCATCAGGGTCAGCAGCCGCTCCTTGTCGTCCTCCGGCAGCTCGGAGAGCAGGTCGGCCGCGTCGTCCGGGTCCATCGCCTCCAGGACGTCGGCGGCGCGCTCCTCCTTCAGCTTGCCGAGGATCTCCACCTGCTCGTCCTCGGGCAGCTCCTCCAGCACGTCCGCGAGCCGGTCGTCGTCGAGGGCGTTGGCCACCTCGGCGCGCCGCTTCGGCGTCAGGTGGTGCAGGACGTTCGCCACGTCGGCCGGGCGCATCTGCTCGAAGGTGGCGACCAGGTTCTCGGCGCCCTGCCCGTGCTCCTCCAGCGAGAAGCCCGTCACCGCCGACCACTCCACCGTCAGGGCCTCGCCGCGCCGGCGCAGCGCCCCCGACTTGCCCTTCCGTACGAAGATCCGGTCGATCTCCCAGTCCCGGCGGGCCGGCAGCTGCTGGATGGCCACGTCCAGGACGGTGACCTCCTCGCCGCTGGCGACCAGCGTCACCCGCCGGTCCAGCAGCTCGCCCAGGACCAGGCGTTCGGTCGGGCGCTGCTCGAACCGCCGCATGTTGACCACACCGGTGGTGATGACCTGCCCGGACTCCACTCCGGTGACCCGGGTCATCGGCAGGAAGATCCGTCGCCGGCTGACGACCTCGACCACCAGACCCAGCAGCCGCGGCGGGCGCCCGCCGACCCGGAGCATCGCGACGAGGTCGCGGACCCGGCCCACCTGGTCGCCGTTGGGGTCGAAGACGGGCACACCCGACAGATGCGAGACGAAGATCCGCGGGGCGCCTGCAGCCATCCGAGCGCCTCCTAGTGCGTCGATCAAGAGTCGTGCCGCCCCTCAGGCTAGCCCGTGCCGCCGGAAAGCGTCCTGGTGGGGCGGTCCGCCCGGGGGCGGGCGAACACCGGGGCGCGGTCGTGGGGCCGAAGGTACGGGCGGGTACGCTGCCTGCTGCTCGCAGACGACCGACGAGAGGCACCCGCCCGTGACCGCCTACTTCCCTGCCGCGCGGCTGCGCCGGGCCGCCTTCATCGGTGTGCTGTGCGCGGGCCTCGCCGTCACCGGTACGGGCTGCGGGGAGGACCCCGACGAGGGCACGAACGGTGTCGGCAAGCTGTCCGCCGACAAGATCGAGGCGAAGGCGAAGGCGGCCGCGACGGAGGCCGAGTCGGTGCACCTGTCCGGCACGCTGGTGAGCAGCGGCAAGTCCTTCACCCTCGACATGCGGCTGAAGGCGGACGGCGGCTCCGGCGAGGTGAAGTCCAACGAGGACACCTTCCAGCTGCTGCGCGTGGGGGAGCAGCTGTACCTGAAGGCGAGCGCGGCGTTCTGGGGCCAGTCCGACTCGGCCGGCAAGCTCGGCGACAAGTTCGTGAAGGTGCCCGAGGGCGACCCCTCGTACAAGCAGTTCCGCGGCTTCACCGACATGGACGTGCTGCTGGACGGGCTGCTCGGGCTGGAGGGCAAGCTCTCCAAGGGCTCGTACACCAAGGTCGGGCACACCCGCGCGGTCCAGGTCACGGCGGACGCGGGCAAGGGCGGCAAGCTCTCGGTGTCCCTGGAGGGGACCCCGTACCCGCTGCTCATGGAGCGCGCCGGCGGCGCCGGCCGGGTCGAACTCGCGGAGTGGGGCAAACCGTTCCAGCTGGACCCGCCCGCGCAGGACCAGACGGTCGACTACGGCAGCCAGCTGCCGACGACGAAGGACCAGAGCGGCGGGCCCGCCCCGGCCCCCTCCAAGGGCTCCGGCCAGGGCGCGAACCCCACCAAGCCCTGACGCTCGGCGGGTCGGCGGGTCGGCGGATCCGGTGGCGGCACCTCGCCGCGGGGTCAGCCCCGGGCGGCCTTCCTGCGCTTGAGCAGGAGCTTCGGCAGGGCCGCGGGAACCGGCCGGCGGGTCGTCGCCGGGGAGCCCAGCGGGGCCGCGGCCAGCGAACCGTCCGGCAGTTCGGACCGCACCGATTCCGGCTCCAGCCGCAGCAGCCGGCACTCCCGCGCCCACCGCTCGGTCATGTCCTCCGAGTCGGGCGCGTTCAGCCGCTTGCCCTTGAGCTCGGCGACCGCCGCCGCCCACTCCTCGCCGCGGGGCGCCAGCTCCCGTACCGTCGCCGTCCAGGCCACCAGCCGGCCGCCCTTGTCCTTGCTCCGCACGGTCACCTCGGCACGCGCACCGTCCGCCAGCCCCGGGAACGGCTGCTCGCCGGGCCCGTCGCCCAGTACATGGGCCGCGCCGTCCACCCAGGCGTGCCACAGGGCGCGGTCGGCCCCGCCGCCGCGCACCCAGATCAGGCCGGACTTCTTGGTGGCCTCCTCGACGAGGGCCAGGTCGAGCGTGCTGAGAGTCATGCCGACAGGGTAGGGGGTCGCCCCCCGCCCGCGAGCGGGCGTACCGGCCCGCGGGACCCGGGACGGGCCCGCCTCAGAGCCAGCCGTTGCGGCGCAGCGCGCGGTGGATGGTGAAGCAGGAGGCGACGATCGCGGCCATCACCATCGGATAGCCGTAACGCCAGTGGAGTTCGGGCATGTGGTCGAAGTTCATCCCGTACACGCCGCAGATCATCGTCGGCACGGCGATGATCGCCGCCCAGGAGGTGATCTTGCGCATGTCCTCGTTCTGGGCGACCGTCGCCTGCGCGAGATTGGCCTGGAGGATCGAGTTCAGCAGCTCGTCGAAGCCCACCACCTGCTCGTGCACCCGCGCCAGGTGGTCGGCCACGTCGCGGAAGTACTTCTGGATGTCCGGGTCCACCAGCCGCATCGGCCGTTCGCTCAGCAGCTCCATCGGACGCAGCAGCGGTGAGACCGCCCGCTTGAACTCCAGCACCTCGCGCTTGAGCTGGTAGATGCGGCCCGCGTCCCCGCCGCGCGCACTGCCCTTGGCGGGGGCGGCGAAGACCTCGCTCTCCACCTCGTCGATGTCGTCCTGCACCGCCGCCGCGACCGCGATGTAGCCGTCGACCACGTGGTCGGCGATGGAGTGCAGGACCGACGAGGGGCCCTTGGCGAGCAGGTCCGGGTCGTCCTGGAGGCGGTGGCGCAGCCCCTTGAGGGAGCCCTGTCCGCCGTGCCGGACGGTGATGACGAAGTCGGGGCCCGTGAAGCACATCACCTCGCCGGTCTCCACCACCTCGCTGGTGGCGGTCAGTTCGGCGTGGTCGATGTAGTGGATCGTCTTGAAGACGGTGAAGAGGGTGTCGTCGTAGCGCTCCAGCTTCGGGCGCTGGTGCGCGTGCACCGCGTCCTCCACGGCCAGCGGGTGCAGCCCGAAGGTCGCGGCGATCCCCGCGAACTCGGCCTCCGTCGGTTCGTGCAGGCCGATCCAGGCGAACCCGCCGTCCTCGCGGACCCGGCGGATCGCCTCACGGGGCGTCAGACACGCCGGACCCAGCATCCGCCGCCCGTCGCGGTACACGGCGCAGTCGACCACCGCGCTGCTCGCCGACGGGTCGCGGGTGGTGTCGTAGCCGGGCTGTACGGGGGTGGCCCTGCGCAGGGCCGGGCGAACGGCGGCACGCAGGTAGGGCAGCATCGACATGGCAGGCTCCTTCTCGCGCACGGCTGCGGACCGTACGGGTGGGAGACCCTCCGCGGGCGGGCGGGCAGGCCCGGACAAGGGAGGGAACAGGACGGGAGGACAAACGTTCTGCCGTCGCTCTTCTACTGATCAGCGGATCAGACGGATCGAGCAGATCAAAGGGGGCGGGATGCGCCCGTCACAGAAGTGGAAGAGCGATTGGTACTGCACGATCGACTTCGGTCCACCGCAGCCCCACCTCCTCCGGCCGGTCCCCCGTGAGGGACGTCCTGTCGCCGGGGCACTGAAACACCGCTTCTGCGTGCGGCCCCGAACAGCTGTCAACACTATCAGCCGACGGATGGTCAAGACCCGCCCTTTACCCGCCTGATACGAGTTCTATGCTCGCTTCATGGCAGAAATTCTGGCTCTCGTGGAGGCCCGGCTGCGCACGGCGTTCGGTGAACCCGACGCACGCGCCGCCATCACCTTCCTGGGCACCGACCGCATCGAGGTACTCCGTTTCGCCGAGGGCGACCTCGTGCGGTACGCGACCCTCGGGATGTCCGCGCACCCGATGACCGATCCGACCGCCGTGGTCGCCGACCCCGTACGGGGCCCGCGCGCCGAGCTCGTGCTGACCGTACGGGCCGGGCTGGCGGCCACCGACAAACTCCTGCGCCCGCTCGCGGTACTGGCCGCGTCCCCCCAGGTCGAGGGGCTGATCGTGGCCCCGGGAGCCTCGCTCGACGTGGGCGAACCGCTCTGGGACGGGGCCCCCTTCAGCTCCGTCCTCGTGGCGGAACCGGGCGGTCTGGTCGAAGACCTGGAGCTCGACGAGCCCATGGACCCGGTCCACTTCCTCCCGCTGCTGCCGATGACGGCCAACGAGGCCGCCTGGAAACGCGTGCACGGAGCGGCCGCCCTCCAGGAACGCTGGCTCGCGCGCGGAACGGACCTGCGGGACCCTCTGCGCAGCGCCGTCGCGCTGGACTGAGGGCCCGGACGGGTGACCGTGCCTTGACTGGGGGCCGGGCGGGGAGGAGCGTGGCTTCTTATGAGGGGTGAACCAAGTTGCCCGAAGTGCGGTGGCCGGGTCAGGGCGCCCGGACTCTTCTCCGACTCCTGGCAGTGCGCGGTGCACGGCGCTGTCCACCCCCTGCAACCCGTCATCCCGCCGAGCGTCGAAGGCTTGAGCGTGATGGTGCACCGGGCGCGGGTGCCGGTGTGGATGCCGTGGCCGCTGCCGGTGGGGTGGCTGTTCACGGGGGTCGCGTCCGCCGGTGACGACCGAAGCGGTGGCCGGGCGACGGCGGTGGCCTGTTCCGGCCCCGGCCCGCTGGGCGGGATCGGCGAGCTGCTGCTGATCGCGGAGGAGCTGGGCGTCGGCCTCGGCGCGCGGTACGCGGGCATCGACGGCGTCGACCCCGGCTCGTCCATCGACGTATCGGCGCCGCCCCACGCCAAGGTGGTCGCGGCGGGCCGCCCGACACCGCTGTGGCACGTGGCCGGCGGCCCCGACGACCGCGCCGTCTTCGCCGGCGAGGCGCGGGGCCTGTGGCTCTGGGCGATCGTCTGGCCGGAGCAGTCCGGACTGCTGATGTACGACGAGCTCGTCCTCACCGACCTGCGCGACGCGGGAGCCGAGGTCGAGCTCGTTCCGTGCGGGGCCCTGAGCCCCCGCATCCTGGGCCCCGCCTGAGGCCGAGGGGGGTCCCGGGCCCGGTTATCCTGGAGTGTCCCCCGTACGTACGACCCATGGAGCCAGGCTGTGCGCATCGACCTGCACGCCCACTCCACGGCCTCCGACGGTACGGACACCCCCGCCGAACTGGTGCGCAATGCAGCCGGCGCCGGGCTGGACGTGGTGGCGCTGACCGACCACGACACCGTGCGCGGATACGGCGAGGCCCTCGCGGCCCTGCCCGCCGGGCTGACGCTGGTGACCGGGGCCGAGCTGTCCTGCCGGCTCGACGGGGTCGGCGTGCACATGCTCGCGTACCTCTTCGACCCCGAGGAGCCCGAGCTGGCCCGGGAACGCGAGCTCGTCCGCGACGACCGCACCCCGCGCGCCCGGACCATGATCGGCAAGCTCCGGGACCTCGGCGTCGACGTCACCTGGGAGCAGGTGGCCCGGATCGCCGGTGACGGCTCGGTCGGGCGGCCGCACATCGCCACCGCCCTCGTCGAGCTGGGCGTCGTCCCCACCGTTTCGGACGCCTTCACGCCCGACTGGCTCGCCGACGGCGGCCGCGCGTACGCCGAGAAGCACGAGCTCGACCCGTTCGAGGCCGTGCGCCTGGTCAAGGCGGCCGGCGGGGTCACGGTCCTCGCGCACCCCGCCGCCGTCAAGCGCGGCCGGTGCGTCTCCGAGTCCGCGATAGCCGAGCTGGCGACCGCGGGCCTGGACGGCATCGAGGTGGACCACATGGACCACGACGCCGACACCCGCACGCGGATGCGCGGCCTGGCGGCCGACCTCGGCCTGCTGACCACGGGCTCCAGCGACTACCACGGCAGCCGCAAGACCTGTCGCCTCGGGGAGTACACGACCGACCCCGAGATCTACGGCGAGATCACGCGCCGCGCGACGGGGGCCTTCCCGGTGCCGGGCGCCGGCGGACGCGAGCGCTGACCGGCCGGATCCGGCCCGCTCCACCCGTCCCACCCTTCTTCTTCGCGACACCCCTCTCTTCTGCAAGGCATCACTGTGTTTGATTTCGCCGTCTTCGGATCCCTTTTTCTCACCCTTTTTGTGATTATGGACCCGCCGGGGATCACGCCGATCTTCCTGGCCCTGACCTCCGGCCGCCCCGTCAAGGTGCAGCGCCGCATGGCCTGGCAGGCCGTCTGCGTGGCCTTCGGCGTCATCGCGGTCTTCGGCATCTGCGGCCAGCAGATCCTGGACTACCTGCACGTTTCCGTCCCGGCGCTGATGATCGCCGGTGGTCTGCTGCTCCTGCTCATCGCGCTGGACCTGCTCACCGGCAAGAACGACGAGCCGAAGCAGACCAAGGACGTGAACGTGGCCCTGGTCCCGCTGGGCATGCCGCTGCTGGCCGGCCCCGGCGCGATCGTGTCTGTGATCCTGGCCGTCCAGAAGGCCGACGGCGCCGCCGGGCAGGTCTCGGTCTGGGCCGCGATCGTGGCCATGCACGTCGTGCTGTGGATCACCATGCGCTACTCCCTGGTGATCATCCGGGTCATCAAGGACGGCGGCGTCGTCCTCGTCACCCGGCTCGCCGGAATGATGCTCTCGGCGATCGCCGTCCAGCAGATCATCAACGGCGTGCTCCAGGTGGTCGCCGGGGCCTGAGGCTCCGCCCCGCACCCGTCATGCGAACGCCCCCGCACGGGTCCCGGTGCGGGGGCGTGAACGTTTTTCGTGCGACGCGTCAGCAGGACGCGCTCTCGGCCGGTCGGATCAGGATGCGCTGGCCGACGGCTGCGGCCTGCTGCACGATCCGGTTGACGGAGGCCGCGTCGACGACGGTGCTGTCCACGGCGGATCCGTCGACGTCGTCCAGGCGCAGAATCTCGAAGCGCACGGGGCTTCTCCCTTCGTCAGTGTTTCTCCTTGCACTGGTCCAACGAAGTGTAGGCCGCAATCATTCCCTACGCTAAGGAAATTTTTTCACTGGCTAACTACACGCCGGCGCAGGAGTCCCAGAACGCGGCCAGCCCGCGCGCCGTCGTGGCCGGGTCCTCGGCGTTCGGGGAGTGGTCCGTCCCCGGCACGATCACCCGCCGGGCGCCCAGGCGCCGGGCCGTCTCGTCCAGCAGCGGCACCGGCCAGGCCTGGTCCACGGCCCCGGAGAGCACCAGCTTCGGCAGCTCGACCCGGCTCAGCTCCTCGGTCCGGTCCGGCTCGCAGATCAGCGTCCGGCCGGTGACGATCAGCTGCTCGGGGACGGTGGCCAGCCACCGCTCGCGCAGGAAGTGCGCGAGCTCGGGGGAGTCGGCGGCCGCGTCCTCGGGATCGTGGGCCCGCATCGCCGCCCAGATCCCGGGCATGTCGTCGCCCATCGCCTCCAGCGCGGCGACCAGCAGCTTCGTCCGGGCCTGCTGCTCCTCGGAGATCGCGGCCGGCCCGCTGCTCATCAGGGTGAGGGAGACGAAGGGCGAGGGATCGCGGAGCACGGCGGCGCGGGAGATCAGCCCGCCGAGCGAGTGGCCGACCAGGTGCACGCGGTCCGCGCCCAGCGCACGGACCTGCGCGAGGACGTCCCGCGCCAGCTCCTCCAGGGCGTATGGGGCTTCCTCGCGCGGACCCGGGCTCTCGTGCTGGCCGCGGCCGTCCACGGCGACGACCCGGTACCCGGCGGTCGCCAGCGGCTCCAGGAGGCCGATGAAGTCCTCCTTGCTGCCCGTGAAGCCGGGGACCAGCAGGGCGGTGCCGTGTACGGGCTCACCGGCCTCGTGCACGGCGAAGGAACCGCGGTCGGTGGTGAGGAGGTACGCGCGGGCGGCGGACGGCAGGGTGAGGCGCGGCGGCTTGCTCATGGCCCGAGGTTACCGGCCCGTAGGGGTGCCCCGCACGGTCCGGACAGGCCGATGGCCCCGGCCCCCTCGGAAGGGGAACGGGGCCATCGGCGGGGGTGCTGCGGAAGGCTTACGCCTCCGGCGCGGCCGCGGCCTTGCGGGTGCGGGTGCGCTTCGGCTTGGCCGGGGCCTCCTCGGCCACGGCGGCGGCCTCGGCGGCGACCGGGGCGGCCTCCGCGACCTTGCGGGTGCGGGTGCGCTTCGGCTTGGCCGGGGCCTCCTCGGCCACGGCGGCGGCCTCGGCGGCGACCGGGGCGGCCTCCGCGATCTTGCGGGTGCGGGTCCGCTTCGGCTTGGCCGGAGCCTCCTCGGCCGGAACCTCGGCGACCGGGGTCACCACGGCGGCCGGGGCGGCCGGAGCCGCCTTGCGGGTGGTGCGCCGGGCCCGGACGGGCTCGACCAGCGGCGCCATCTGGAAGTCCGGCTCCGGCTCGGCCGGGGTGACCTTGCGGGTACGGACGCGCTTCGGCCGGGCCGGAGCCTCCTCGGCGGGAACCTCGGTGATCGGGGTCAGCACGGCCGCGGCCTTGCGGGTCGGGACGCGCCTCGGCCGGGCCGGGGCCTCCTCGGCGACCGGGGTCACCACGGCGGCCGGAGCCTCGGCGACCGGAGCCGGTGCGGCCGGAGCCTCGGCGACCGGTGCGGCCACGGCGGCCTGGACCGGCACCGCACCGACACGGGTGCGGCGGCGGCGCGGACGGCGCGGCTCCTCGGCGGCCGGGGCCGCGGGGGCCTCGGGAGCCTGGGCCGGGGTCACCGCGGCGGTGGCCTCGGCGCCCTCGGCCACTTCCGCCCCGCCCCGCGTACGGCGGCGCTGGCGCGGCGTACGGGTCCGGGCCGGACGCTCCTCGGTCACCACGGCGGCGGCCGCCGGACCGGAGCGGCCGCCACGGCCACCACGGCCGCCGGTCTCGCCCAGGTCCTCCAGCTGCTCGGCCTTCAGGCCGGCCCGCGTGCGCTCGGCGCGCGGCAGGATGCCCTTGGTGCCGGCCGGGATGTTCAGCTGCTCGAACAGGTGCGGGGAGGTGGAGTACGTCTCCACCGGGTCGTGGAAGTCCAGCTCCAGCGCCTTGTTGATCAGCTGCCAGCGCGGGATGTCGTCCCAGTCGACCAGGGTGACGGCGGTGCCCTTGTTGCCCGCGCGGCCGGTACGGCCCACGCGGTGCAGGAAGGTCTTCTCGTCCTCGGGCGTCTGGTAGTTGATGACGTGGGTCACACCCTCGACATCGATGCCGCGCGCGGCGACGTCGGTGCACACCAGCACGTCGACCTTGCCGTTGCGGAACGCGCGCAGCGCCTGCTCGCGCGCGCCCTGGCCCAGGTCGCCGTGGACGGCGCCGGACGCGAAACCGCGCTTCTCCAGCTGCTCGGCGATGTCGGCCGCGGTGCGCTTGGTGCGGCAGAAGATCATCGCCAGGCCGCGGCCGTCGGCCTGCAGGATGCGGGAGACGAGCTCCGGCTTGTCCATGTTGTGCGCACGGAAGACGTGCTGCGTGATGTTGGCGACGGTCGCGCCCTCGCCGTCCTCGGAGACGGCGCGGATGTGGGTCGGCTGCGTCATGTACCGGCGGGCCAGACCGATGACCGCACCCGGCATGGTCGCCGAGAACAGCATCGTCTGACGCTTCGCGGGCAGGTACGCCATGATCTTCTCGACGTCGGGCAGGAAGCCCAGGTCGAGCATCTCGTCGGCCTCGTCCAGGACCAGGGCCTTGACGTGCGAGAGGTCGAGCTTCTTCTGCCCGGCCAGGTCGAGCAGGCGGCCCGGGGTGCCGACGATCACGTCGACGCCCTTGTTGAGGGCCTCGACCTGGGGCTCGTACGCGCGGCCGCCGTATATGGCGAGGACGCGGACGTTGCGGACCTTGCCCGCGGTCAGGAGGTCGTTGGTGACCTGGGTGCACAGCTCGCGGGTCGGAACCACCACGAGGGCCTGCGGAGCGTCGGTCAGCTGCGCCGGGGTGGCGCGGCCGGCCTCGACGTCCGCCGGGACGACGACCCGCTCCAGCAGGGGAAGGCCGAAACCGAGCGTCTTGCCGGTTCCGGTCTTGGCCTGGCCGATGACGTCCGTGCCGGAAAGGGCGACGGGGAGGGTCATCTCCTGGATCGGGAAGGGGGACACGATGCCGACGGCCTCAAGGGCCTCGGCCGTCTCGGGAAAGATCCCGAGGTCTCGGAACGTAGTCAGGGTGCTGCCTCTTCTGTGAGACGCGGCGCGAGGCGGCGAAGGGGGTCCTACCGTGCCGTGCTTGCAGTACTGCCACGTACGAAGCTGCGCGGGACCACTAGCCTTCGCTCAAGCGCTTCTGCCGCTGAGGGGGCCCCTCGTGGGTAGGCGGTACGCATGGACGTACGCACCTCACCGAGGGCGGTCGGTTGGAGCCGATCGGGCCACCGACCGGGCATCCTCATTCGGATGGCCCGCCGAGTATTCGGCAGGCGCATTACCACTGTACCCCGGAATCGCGCAGGTGTGTCGGGTGAATTCACCGGGTAGGCGCGTTTAGCTGGACACACAAGGAACCCGCGTGGTGACTTGGAGGGCCATTCGGCGGGCTATTGTGCGGAGCATGTCGACCGTAGAAAACGCCTCGCCCGCCGACGACAGCACCCCTGCCGAAGCCGTGGGTATCGCCGCCCAGGACTGGGCCGCCGCCTCTGCCTCGCCGCAGTACCGGGCCGCCGTCGTGGACCTGCTCGGCGCGCTCGCGTACGGCGAGCTCGCGGCCTTCGAGCGCCTGGCGGAGGACGCGAAGCTCGCGCCCACCCTGGACGACAAGGCCGAGCTCGCCGCGATGGCCTCCGCCGAGTTCCACCACTTCGAGCGGCTGCGGGACCGGCTCGCGGCGATCGAGGTCGAGCCCACCGCCGCGATGGAGCCCTTCGCGAAGGGCGTCGACGACTTCCACCGCCAGACCGCGCCGTCGGACTGGCTGGAGGGCCTGGTCAAGGCCTACGTCGGCGACTCCATCGCCAGTGACTTCTACCGTGAGGTCGCCTCCCACCTGGACACCGACACCCGCGCCCTCGTGCTCGGTGTGCTCGACGACACCGGCCACGGCAACTTCGCCGTCGAGAAGGTCCGCGCGGCGATCGAGGCGGACCCGCGCTGCGGCGGCCGGCTCGCGCTGTGGGCCCGCCGGCTGATGGGCGAGGCCCTCTCGCAGGCCCAGCGCGTGGTCGCCGAGCGCGACGCGCTCTCGACCATGCTGGTCGGCGGTGTCGACGGAATGGCGGCCGGCTTCGACCTGGCGGCCGTCGGCGAGATGTTCACGCGCATCACCAAGGCGCACACCAAGCGGATGGCGGCCCTCGGCCTCGCCGCCTGACCGCACGGCGGTCCCACGTACGCCGGCCCCGGCGCGCACACGGCGCGCCGGGGCCGGCGTACGTGGTTCAGGGGCGGCATTCAGGGATCTTGGTCATCCCCGCGACGGGAGCGAAAACGGAGTCCTGTGGGACGGCCTGCGGGGCCCTGCGGCCGGACGGAGGAGCAGGGACAGGACCACGGCCGACACCAGCACCGAGCCGACGAGCGTCGCGGTCAGCGTGTTGTGCCCGGGCCCCAGCGCGAAGTGGGTGAGATACGCGCCGAACAGCGCGCCCAGCACCCCGCTGACCAGTACCACTGTGCGGGAAGGCAACCGGCGCGCGAGCACCCGGGCGGCTGTCGCGGACAGGGCGAGGCCCAGGAGCGCGGAGCCGAGCACTTCCATCAGCAGCATGAGGTCTCTCCCATACGTCAGGGCAAACCGGGTCACTGCGGTCCTACCCGAAGCGGAAGAAACAGAAACGGCCCGGTGGGATCAACCACCGGGCCGTTTCCAACAGTTCTCAGAGCGCGCCGAAGCCCACCTTGCGCACGCTCGGCTCGCCCAGGTCGACATACGACAGGCGGTCGGACGGCACCAGGACCTTGCGGCCCTTGCTGTCGGTGAGGCTCAGCAGCGGCGCGGTGCCGGACAGAGCGGCGGTGACGATGCTCTCCAGCTCCTCGGCGCTCAGGTCGCTCTCCAGCACGATCTCCCGGGGTGCGTGCTGCACGCCGATCTTGACCTCCACGGCTTTGTCCCTCCGACGATCCGGTTCGCGCGATCAGCCGCGCCGTACGCGGTCCACATTAGCCCGGTGAGGGGACGCGGACCGCGCAGAGCGGACACGCTCGCAGCGAACAGCGGCCGACGGATACCGTCGGCGTCGCTCAGGACTCCGTGCCGTGCAGCGGGAACCCTGCGATACCGCGCCAGGCGAGCGAGGTCAGCAGGCCGACCGCGGTCTCACGGGCGACCGGGCTCTCACTGGAGAGCCAGTAGCGGGCCACGACCTGCGAGACCCCGCCCAGGCCCACGGCCAGCAGCATCGACTCGTCCTTGGACAGTCCGGTGTCCTCGGCGATGACCTCGGAGATGGCCTCGGCGCACTGGAGCGAGACGCGGTCGACGCGCTCGCGCACCGCCGGCTCGTTCGTCAGGTCGGACTCGAAGACCAGCCGGAAGGCGCCGCCCTCCTCCTCCACGTACGCGAAGTAGGCGTCCATCGTGGCCGCCACGCGCAGCTTGTTGTCCGTCGTCGACGCGAGGGCCGTGCGCACGGCCAGCAGCAGGGCCTCGCAGTGCTGGTCCAGCAGGGCCAGGTAGAGGTCGAGCTTGCCGGGGAAGTGCTGGTACAGCACCGGCTTGCTCACGCCGGCCCGCTCGGCGATGTCGTCCATGGCCGCCGCGTGATACCCCTGCGCGACGAAAACCTCCTGGGCCGCGCCCAGCAGCTGGTTGCGCCGGGCTCGGCGCGGCAGTCGCGTGCCCCGCGGACGCGCTGCCTCGGTCTGCTCGATGGCTGTCACGCCGCCTCCCACTTTCTCTAAGAACACAGTGCGCTCTGCGCCGCGCCGCCATCGTACTTTTCGGTAACCGAATCTGGAGGGTTCAAGCCGAGTTTTCTCGCGGTACGGACGGCCCGGAGGCGCTGGTCAGCGGTTTGATCAGCGGTTTGGCCGATGCTCGGTCGGCTGGGGGTCAGCGGTAGTCGTCCTCGTCCAGCGGCACCACCCGCGCCTGCTCGACGGCATCGCCGTCCGTGACTCCGTCCACCGAGCGCGCGGTGATCGGGTCGTCCTCGTCCGGCCGGAGATCGGCGAGCTGCTCCGCCACATCCGCCTCGGGCGCCTCAGGATCGAGGGATTCCGGAAACTGCTCCCGGAAGGTGTCCGGCTCCGCAGGGTCGACAGTCATGCCGCTCCCCTCGCTTCCTTGTGCTCACTTACGAGCCTAGGAGGATCGCGGAGGCACCGCTATATGGATCCGGCCCGTGTCTGTGACGGCGAACACAGGAAGAGGAACGTGATCGTCTCGTAACATTGCCCGCATGTCTTCGACCGAGCTGCCGGGCGTGCGGTCCACCGCCGAGCTGTCCTCCCAGACGGGAGCCGCCCGGGTGGCCGAAGGGGAGCAGCTGCGCACCGCCGTGCTGCCCGGCCTGGAACTGGCCGTGCGGGTCCGCCCGCCCCTGCGCACGGGGCTGCCGCCCGCGCTGTTCGTGCACGGACTGGGCGGTTCCTCCCAGAACTGGTCGGAACTGATGGCGCGGCTGGCCGACACCGTCGACGGCGAGGCCCTCGACCTGCCGGGCTTCGGCTGGTCGCCGCCACCCGCCGACCGCGACTACTCCGTCACCGGTTTCGCCCGCGCCGTCATCCGGCACCTCGACGCCGCCGGGCGCGGCCCGGTCCACCTGGTCGGCAACTCCCTCGGCGGCGCCGTCTCCACCCGCGTCGCGGCCGTCCGGCCCGACCTGGTGCGCACGCTGACCCTGGTCTCGCCCGCCCTGCCCGAGCTGCGCGTGCAGAGGTCGGCCGTGCCGACCGCGCTGCTCGCCGTGCCCGGGGTGGCCGCGCTCTTCGGCCGGCTGACGCAGGGGCTCAGCGCCGAGCAGCGCACCCGTGGGGTGACGGAGCTCTGTTACGGAGACCCCTCCCGGGTGACACCCGAGGGATTCCGCAACGCCGTCGAGGAGATGGAGCGGCGGATGGCCCTGCCGTACTTCTGGGAGGCGATGACGCGCTCCTCCCGGGGCATCGTCGACGCCTACACCCTCGGTGGCCAGCACGGACTGTGGCGGCAGGCGCAGCGCGTTCTCGCGCCCTCGCTGCTGGTCTACGGTGGCCGGGACCAGTTGGTCTCGTACCGTATGGCGCACAAGGCGGCCGCGGCCTTCCGCGGTTCGCGGCTGCTGTGCATGCCCGAGGCCGGGCACGTGGCGATGATGGAGTACCCCGAGGCGGTGGCCGCCGCCTTCCGAGAGCTGCTGGACGACACCGGGACGGGCGAGAGTGACCGATATACCGAAGACGGCAGAGGCTGAGGACCGTGGGACGACATAGTCGCAAGGGCCCTGCCCCAGCTCCGGCTCCGGCCGCCGCTCCGGCACCCGTCCGGCCGCAGCCGGAGCCGCTGCCCTACGAGGAACAGCCCGCCGCGTCCTGGCCCGAACCGACCGTCACCCACCAGGGGTACGTGTCCCAGGACCGGTCCTTCGCCGACGCGCGGACCGGGGGCCACCCCCAGCAGTACGAGTCCGGCGGAGCCTGGGGCGCCCGCGCCGACTCCGTGTACGGGGACTGGCGCGGGGTGCGGCGCGCGCACGACGCCACCGCCACGGCACCGGCCGCGCCGGCGCCCGCCGCCCGCCCGGACTGCGAAACCCCGGCCTTCGGCACCCCCGCGGTGGGATTCCCGCAGGTCACCCTGACCCCGCCGGCCGCTTTCGATCCCGGCCCCGACCCCGTCACTTCCACCGGCGCGCACCGCCTGGTGCCCGGGCCGCGCAGGCCGGTGGACCCTGCGGGTCCCGCGGGTCCCGCCGGGCCCGCGACCGAGGCGGATCCCGCGGATTCCGCCGATCCCGCGGATTCGGATTCGGATTCCGCCGCGGAGCCGCCCGGCTCCGGTCGCGGCCGGAAGGTCCGTACGTACACGGGCATCGCCGCCGTGGCCGTCACCACCGTCCTCGCCGTCGTCGTCGCCGGCCAGATGGGCTCCGACGGGGACGCTGCCAGGACGGGTGCGCAGGCCGCCTCCGACGGCAGCCGGACCGACGCGGCCGCCTCCCGCTCGGACGGCCGCGCGACGCCCCCGGCTGCCGCGGCGCCGTCCGCCGCGGCGCCCGCGCCGGAGCTGACCTACGAGCAGAAGATGGCCCAGCAGCTGCCGATCGACGCGAAACTCGCCGGACCCGGCACCTTCGACACCGTGCCCGGTGTGGCCAAGGCCCCGGGCAAGGGCAAGCTCGTGCGCTACCGGGTCGACGTCGAGCAGGGTCTCGGCCTGGACCCGCAGCTCTTCGCCGAGGCCGTCCACCGCACCCTCAACGACCCGCGCAGCTGGGCCCACAACGGAGAGAAGACCTTCGAGCGGGTACCGGGCGGCGAGGCGGACTTCGTGATCACCCTGGCCAGTCCCGGGACCACCGGGGTCTGGTGTGCCAAGTCCGACCTGGACACCACCGTCGACAACGTCTCCTGCGACTCCGCCTCCACGGACCGGGTGATGATCAACGCGTTCCGCTGGGCGCAGGGCTCGGCGACGTACGGGCCGGACCAGATGTTCACCTACCGGCAGATGCTCATCAACCACGAGGTCGGACACCGGCTCGGGCACGGCCACGTGAACTGCCGCACCCCCGGCGCGCTCGCGCCGATCATGCAGCAGCAGACCAAGTCGCTCGACATCAACGGCATCCAGTGCAAGCCCAACCCCTGGGTGTTCCCCGACAATTGACCGACGGTCCGCGGCCCCGCCCGGCGACCGGGCGGGGATCCGCGTTGACAATCCGTCCGATCATCGGCAATCGTTCTCCGCATGTCGCACCACCACACCATGACCGCGAGCGCCGCCATTGAGCTGGCGCTGCTTGGTGTGACCGCGCACAGCGTGGCCGACATCTTCTGTCGCTGAGCCTGCCCGCAAGCGCCGCGACGCCTTTTCCGGTTCCTTCGCCGCGCCCGGGTGCACGTACGCCCGCAGGCGCGGCTTCCGCATGTTCCGGTGCCCCATCGGCACCGCCTCCGACCGCTGCCCCTCGCGTGGCCCTTCCGCCCTTCCTTCACGCCGAGAGGTCAACACACCCATGTCTTCCGCCGGACCCGACCGTCATCTCATAGCGCGCCGTGTGGCCGCCGTCACCGTCAGCCTCGTCCTGGCCGGGGGCGCCGTGGCCTGCGGCCCCGAGGACGGTGCGGCCAAGGCCGGTTCGGGCGACAAGCCGGGCGCCGCGGGCGCGCCGCAGAAGGGCGGCACCCTGACCGTCCTCAACTCCGAGCCGCAGAGCGACTTCGACCCGGCCCGGCTCTACACCTCGGGCGGCGGAAACGTTCCCTCGCTGGTCTTCCGTACGCTGACCACCCGCAACCGCGAGGACGGCGCGGCCGGCGCCAAGGTCGTGCCCGACCTGGCCACCGACACCGGAAAGCCCAACGCCGACGCCACCGAGTGGACGTACACGCTCAAGGACGGGCTGAAGTACGAGGACGGCACCCCGATCACCACCGCCGACATCAAGTACGGCATCGAGCGCTCCTTCGCCGCCGAACTGTCGGGCGGCGCCCCGTACCTGCGGGACTGGCTGGTCGGCGGGGAGGCGTACGAAGGCCCGTACAAGGACGGCGGCAAGGGGCTCGACTCCATCGTCGTGCCCGACCCGAAGACGATCGTCTTCAAACTCCGCAAGCCCGAGGGCGAGTTCCCCTTCGTCGCCACGCAGACGCAGTTCGCGCCCGTCCCCAAGGCCAAGGACACCGGGGTCAAGTACGAGGAGCACCCCGTCTCCTCCGGCCCGTACAAGGTCGTCAAGAACGACAACGACGGCGAGCACCTCACCCTGGAGCGCAACGAGCACTGGGACGAGAAGACCGACGAGGAGCGCAAGGCCTACCCGGACAAGATCGACGTCCGCTCCGGTCTGGACGCCGCGGTCATCAACCAGCGCCTGACCACCAGCTCCGGCCCCGACGCCGCCGCCGTCACCACCGACACCAACCTGGGACCCGCCGAACTCGCCCAGATCGGCGATAACAAGGAACTCGCGGGCCGTGTCGGCACCGGCCACTTCGGCTACATCAACTACCTGGCCTTGAACCCGAAGGTGGCCCCCTTCGACAACCCGAAGGTGCGCCAGGCCATCTCCCACGCGATCAACCGCACCAGTGTGATCAACGCCGCCGGCGGATCCGCGCTGGCCGAACCCGCCACCACCTTCCTGCCCGAGCGCGAGGCCTTCGGCTTCACCCCGTACGACCACTTCCCGGCGGGGAAGACGGGCGACCCGGCCAAGGCCAAGCAGCTGCTTGCGGAGGCGGGCTTCCCCGACGGCATCACCGTCACCCTGACCCACTCCACCGCGCAGAACCGCCAGACCAGCCCCGAGGTCGCCACCGCCGTCCAGCAGGCCCTCGCCGCCGCCGGGATCACCGTCAAGCTGGAAGGACTGGAGAACAACGCCTTCAACGAGAAGCGCTGGGACGCCAAGAACACCCCCGGCTTCTTCCTCTCCCGCTGGGGCGCCGACTGGCCCTCCGGCGCCCCCTTCCTCGCGCCGATCTTCGACGGCCGGCAGATCGTGACCAACGGCTCCAACTACAACCACGCGCAGCTGAACGACCCGGCCGTGAACGCCGAGATCGACGAGATCGCCAAGCTGACCGACCTCGCCGCGGCCGGCAAGCGCTGGGGCGCGCTCGACAAGAAGATCGGTGAGCAGGCCCTGGCCGTGCCGCTCTTCCACCCGGTCTACAAGCGGCTCGTCGGCAAGGACATCAAGAACGTCGTGATCAGCGACTGGACCGGCGTCCTCGACATCTCGCAGGTCTCCGTCAAGTGAGCGTCACCCTCAAGCAGTCGGCGTCGCAGCAGCAGCAGCCGCAGCAGTTGGCGTCCGCGCCCGGGGCCCCCGCCCCGGGCGCGGGCACCGCGCGCCAGGTCCTGCGGCGCCTGCGCCGCCGGCCCGCGGCCCTCGCGGCCGCCGGGGTCATCGCCCTGCTCGTCCTCCTCGCCCTCGCCGCACCGCTGGTCGCCCAGCTCACCGGCCAGGACCCGAACGCCTACCACGACGACCTCGTCGACTCCGCGCGCGGCGGGGTACCGCTCGGCTCCTTCGGCGGGATCTCGGCCGACCACTGGCTCGGCGTCGAGCCGGGCACCGGCCGCGACCTGCTCACCCGGCTGCTGTACGGGGCGCGGATCTCGCTGCTCGTCGCCCTCGGCGCCGTCGTCGTGCAAACGCTCGTCGGCGTGGGCGTCGGGCTCGCCGCCGCGCTCGGCGGCCGGTTCGCGGGCCAGCTCATCGGCCGGTTCACCGACGTGATGATCGCGCTGCCGATGCTGGTGATCGGCATCGCCCTCACCGCGGTGGTCCCGCCCGACTTCCCGCGGCCGCTGCTGCTGATCCTCATCATCGGACTGCTCGACTGGGGCGGCACCGCCCGGATGGTGCGCGCCCAGGCCCTCGCCCTGCGCGGTCTCGACTTCGTCGACGCCGCCCGCCTCTCGGGCCGGGGCACGCTCGGCATCGCCCGCCGCGAACTGCTGCCCTCGCTGGCCGCGCCCGTCATCACCTACGCCGCGATCAAGGTGCCCACCGCCATCGTGGCCGAAGCCTCGCTGTCCTTCCTCGGCGTCGGCGTGAAGCCGCCCACGCCCTCCTGGGGACAGATGCTCTCCAGCGCGCAGACCTGGTTCCGCGCCGACCCGGTCTACGTCCTCCTCCCGGCCGGGCTGCTCTTCGTCACCGTGCTCGCCTCCACCGTGCTGGGCGACGCCGTCCGCACGGCCCTCGACCCGCGCGAAGGCTCCCGCCTGCGGGTCGGCACCAGAAAGGAGCGCACGGCGTGACCCGCTTCGTGCTCAAACGGACCGGCGGCGCACTGCTCGTGCTGCTCACCCTGTCCGTGATCGTCTACGCCCTCTTCTACCTCGCCCCCGGCGACCCGGCGCGCCTGGCCTGCGGAGAGCGCTGCAACCCGGCGCAGATCGCCCAGGTCCGCGAACAGCTCGGGCTGAACGAGTCCGCCCTCACCCAGTACCTGCACTTCCTCCAGGGGCTGCTGGCCGGCCGGGACTACTCCGGCGGCGCCGGGCTGGTCCTGCACTGCGACGCGCCCTGCCTGGGATTCTCGTACCAGAACGACCAGCAGGTCACCGGGCTGATCCTGGACCGGCTGCCCGCCACCCTGTCGCTGGCGCTGGGCGCACTGGTGATCTGGCTGGTGGTCGGCGTCGGCACCGGACTGCTGTCCGCGCTGCGCCGCGGCGGGATCACGGAGCGGGCCCTGACCGTCCTGACCCTCGCCGGGACCGGCACCCCCGTCTTCATCCTGGGGCTGCTCCTGCTCATGACCGTCTGCGCCCACCTCCAGTGGCTGCCGTTCCCGACGTACGTGCCGCTGACCGAGGACCCCGAGCAGTGGGCCTGGAACCTGCTCCTGCCCTGGGTGACCCTCGGCGTCTTCGAGAGCGCCAAGTACGCCCGCCTCACTCGCAGTTCGACCCTGGAGACGCTCGCCGAGGACCACATCCGGACCTTTCGCGCCTACGGGGTGGGGGAGCGGGCCGTGGTCACGCGGCACGCGCTGCGCGGCGCCGTGGCCCCCGTGATCGCGCTCAGCGCCGTCGACTTCGGCACGATGATCGGCGGCGCGGTGCTGACGGAGTCGCTGTTCGGGATCCCCGGCCTCGGCAAGACCCTCATCGACGGGGTACGGGTCGTGGACCTGCCCGTCGTCGTCGGCGTCGTCCTCGCGATCGGCACGGCCGTGGTCCTCGCGGGCGCGATCGCCGACCTGCTGTACGCCGCCGCGGACCGAAGGGTGACCCTCGCATGACGCACTCACTGGTGGAGGTCACCGACCTCGTCGTCGACTTCCCGGTCGGCGGGACGGGGGAGCACGTACGGGCCGTGGACGGGGTCTCCTTCACCCTGGAGGCGGGCCACGCCCTCGGCATCGTGGGCGAGTCCGGCAGCGGCAAGTCCACCGTGGCCGCGGCCCTGCTGGGACTGCACCGCGGTACGGGCGCCCGCCTCGGCGGCACCGTCCGGGTCGGCGGCACGGACGTGGCCGCGGCACCGGCGGCCGAACTGCGCCGACTGCGCGGCGGGACCGCCGCCATGGTCTTCCAGGACCCGCTGAGCTCCCTGGACCCGTACTACGCCATCGGCGACCAGATCGCCGAGGTCCACCGCAACCACGCGGACGTCTCCCGGCGGGCCGCCCGGGCCCGCGCCGTCGAGGTGCTCGACCGTGTGGGCATCCCGGACGCGGCACGCCGCGCCCGCGCTCGGCCGCACGAGTTCAGCGGCGGCATGCGGCAACGGGCCCTCATCGCGATGGCGCTGGCGTGCGAGCCGCGGCTCCTGATCGCCGACGAGCCGACCACCGCGCTGGACGTCACCGTGCAGGCCCAGATCCTCGACCTGCTCCACGGGCTGCGCGAGGAGCGCGGGCTCGGGCTGCTGCTGGTCACCCACGACGTGGGGGTGGCGGCGGAGAGCGTGGACGAGGTGCTGGTCATGCGGGGTGGCTCCGCCGTCGAGCGGGGTCCGGTGGCCTCCGTGCTGGCCGCACCGGCGGAGCCGTACACGCGGGCGCTGCTGGCGGCGGTGCCGAGGCTGGACGGGCCGCGTCCTTCGCGGGACTCCGCCCCGGCAAGGACGCGGCCCGTCGTCGAGGCGCTCTCCCTGCGGCGGGAGTTCGGGCGGGGGCGGCGCAAGGTCACCGCCGTCGCCGGGGTGTCCCTCGCCGTGCACGCCGGACAGACCCTCGGGATCGTCGGCGAGAGCGGCTCCGGCAAGAGCACGCTCGGGCGGATGCTCGTCGGACTGCTGGAGCCCGGCTCCGGGCAGGTCCGCCGGGACGGCGCCCCGGTCACCGGCATCACCGGCGGTGTGCAGATGGTCTTCCAGGACCCGGTCTCCTCCCTCAACCCGCGCCGCTCGGTCGGCGAGTCCATCGCGGACCCGCTGCGCGCCGCGGGTGAGCGGGACGGGGCGGCCGTCCGGGCCCGGGTGGAGGAGCTGCTGGCGCGCGTCGGGCTGGAGGCCGAGCACTACGACCGCTACCCGCACGAGTTCAGCGGCGGCCAGCGCCAGCGGGTGGGCATCGCGCGGGCGCTCGCGCCCCGGCCCCGGCTGATCGTCTGCGACGAGCCGGTCTCCGCCCTCGACGTGACCACCCAGGCGCAGGTCATCGCCCTGCTGGCGGAGCTCCAGCGGGAGCTGGGCATCGCGCTGGTCTTCATCGCGCACGACCTGGCGGTGGTCCGGCAGGTCAGCGACCGGGTGGCCGTCATGCGGGCCGGGGAGATCGTCGAGGAGGGCCCGGTGGACGAGGTCTACGACCGCCCCGCCCACCCCTACACCCGGCAGCTGCTGGCCGCCGTACCGGCCCTGGATCCCGCACTGGCGGCCGGCCGCCGCAGGACGCGGCAGGAGGTCTTCGCGTAGCCGCCGAGGCTGTACTTCTAGCGTGCTCGAACGCGAACCGTACGGGAAAGTTACGACTCTTCACCCCTTCCGGTGGCGCGACGGACAACCGTCCGTCGCGCCTTCGGCATATCCGCTTGAGTTCTCCCGCAGCGGGTCGCCCGACCGAACGGCGACCGCCTGGACGGGAGATCGGGGGTGCGACTCGTGCGGATCGGACTGCTCACCGAAGGTGGTTATCCGTATGCGACGGGAGAGGCGAGGCTGTGGTGCGACCGGCTCGTGCGCGGGCTCCCGCAGCACGAGTTCGAGATCTACGCACTGAGCCGCAGCGCCGAGCAGGAACGCGCCCGGGTGCCACTGCCCGAGCACGTCACCCGGGTCCGGACGGCCCCCCTGTGGGCCCCCGCCGACGACGGGCGGACCTACTCCCGGCGGGAGCGCCGGCGGTTCGTGGACTGCTTCGAGGAGCTGGTCCAGGGGATCTGCGCCGGTGAGGCGCAGGCTTTCGAGGCCGGGCTGTACGGGCTCGCCGGACTCGCCCGCGAACAGGGCGGGATGTACGCGGCCCTGCGCTCCGAGTCCGCGGTGCGCGCCCTGGAGGCCGCCTGCCGGGCGCCCGGCGCCGCCCGCACCGTACGGACCGCGCAGGTGGCCGACCTGCTGGAGTTCGTCGACGAACTGGAAGTCATGCTCCGGCCGTTGTCCCTCGACTGGTACGGGGAGAACGCCGAGGCCGGCGGCGGTCTCGGCGAGGCGGACATCTGCCACGCGGCCGCGGGCGGCGTGGCGGCACTCCCCGGACTCCTGGCCAAACGCTTCTTCGGGGTCCCCCTGCTGGTCACCGAGTACGGGGTCCAGCTCCGGGCCCACTACCTGGCCCGGCTCGACACCGGCGGCGCGCCGGAGACCCGCCCCGCCGTACGGGCCCTGCTCGCGGCCTTCCAGCTGCGGCTGGCCACCGAGATCTACGCCCGGGCCGACTTCCTGACCCCCGGGAACGCGCACGCCCGGCGCTGGCAGGAGCGGTGCGGGGCCACCCGGGAACGGCTGCGGACCGTCCATCCGGGCATGGAGGCGGACCGATTCGCCACCGTCGGCGAGGCAGCCGACCCCGGGGACCCCGACACCCTGGTGTGGGTCGGCCGGATCGAGCCCGCCAAGGACCTCGTCGCCCTGCTGCACGCCTTCGCCGAGGTCCGCCGGGCCGCGCCCGGCACCCGGCTGCGGATCTTCGGCACGGCCACCGTCCCCGGCTACCTCGCCGACTGCCGCGCCCTGGCAGCCCAGCTCTTCCCCGACGAGGCCGCCGACTCGGTCACGGTCGGGGAGAACCCGGTCACCTTCGAGGAGATCGGCGGGCCCGAAGTCCCCACCACGGCCGAGGCGTACGGCGCCGGGCGCGTCGTCGTCCTGTCCTCCGTGATCGAGGGCTTCCCGGTCACCCTCGCCGAGGCGATGTTCTGCGGGCGCGCCACCGTCTCCACCGACGTGGGCGCCGTCATCGAGGTCATCGGGGGCACCGGGCTCGTCGTCCCTCCGCGCAATCCCCGGGCGCTCGCCGAGGCCTGCCTCTCCCTGCTGCGGGACCCCGAGCGGGCGCAGCGGCTCGGCGCCGCCGCCCGGGCCCGGGCCCTGGAGCTCTTCACCGTCGAGCAGAACGTGGCCGCCTTCCAGGAGATCTACCTGCGCCTGCTGGCCAAGGGCTCCGTGCGGCCGGACGGCGGGATCCCCTTCGCCCGGCCCCCGGAGGCCCGGGTGCCCGGCCACTGGACCAGCCCGACATGGGCTCCCGCCTCGGAGCCGTCCCCGGAGGCCGCCGTATGACTCCCGTCGACCCCCGAGCCACGGCCCTACCGACCCCTTCAGGCCCGCCGGAGCCGTTTTCGGCGACCCCGCCCTATTCAGGTTCGGCGGCGGCACTCTCAGCCTCGCCGGCGTTCGAGGCGCGGGGTCCGGGGCGGAGCCCCGGCAGCGGTGCCGCAGATGTGATGCCGGCGTCCCGTGTACGGTCCGGCGCGGCGCCGTTGTCAGGGGCGCTGCCCCCGGACCCGCGCGCCTCGAACGCCGACGAGGCTGGATTCGGCGGGGCCGGGACGGATGGGCGGCCGGTTCGGCGGCGGGCCGGCGGGGATCCCGTCAAGGCCCTGCTGCACCGGCACCGGGAGCTGTGCGAACGCGCCGTGGACCCGCTGGAGATCGCCGCCGGGCTGGAGGCCCACGGCATCACCGACCGCACCGCCGCGCGGTTCCGGCACCGGGACGTCTTCTCGCTCGCCGAGGAGCTGTACGCCCGCAGCCCCCACGAGGAGGCCACCGCCGCCGCACCCGCGCCGGCTCCGGCCGGCCCCGCAGCCTTCCGCGCCTTCGGCTGCGCGCTGCTGCCCGCCGCCCTCGCCTGCGCCGCGGCCGCCGCGGGTCAGGCGTGGGCCGGGGCCGCCGCCGTGGTCGCCGTCGCTGCCGCCCTGGTGTGGCCCGGGCGGGCCGCCGGGGGCCGGTTCCCCTACGTGGCGCACGTGCTGGCCGCGGCCGTCGCCGGCTGGGCCGTGCACCGGCACGGCACCGCCCTCGCCGTCGGCCTCGCGCTCGCCGTCGTCCCCGGCCACCTGGCCTCCGTCGCCTTCGCCGCCGGGGCGCGGGCCCGGCTCGACGGGAGCCGCGCCCTGGAGGACTTCGCCGCCCGGGCGCGCCCGCTGCTGCTGGCGGCCCTCGCCCTGTTCACCGGGGCCGCCGCGGCGGCCGCCGTGCTCGCCGGAACGCCGCTCCCGGTGGCCGTGCCCCTCGCACTGCTGCTCTTCCTGACCCGGCTCCTGCTGCGGCACGGAGCCCACCGCGTGCCCGTCGGCGCGGCCCTCGCCCTCGCCCTGGTCCCCGTACCCGCGGCGGCCCTCGCCGCCGTGGCCGGACTCCTCGTACACGCCGTGCTCGCCCTGGCCCGCGCCTCCGCCCATGCGCGGCCCTGACGTCCCCGGGACGTCCCCAGACCTTCGGAGCCGACGCCGAGCCGCTTTACCCGTACCCCGCCCCACCCATCCGTCCATCCGTCCGCAAGGAGACACAGACATGACCGGCCAGCCAACCGACCAGGGGGTCTCGCGATGAGGGTGCTGCTGATCGGAGCCAACGGATACCTCGGCCGCTACGTCGCCGACCGGCTGCTCGCCGACCCCGCCGTCCAGCTCACCGCGCTCGGCCGCGGCGACGACGCCGACGTCCGCTTCGACCTCGCCACCGGCAGCCCCGGAGCGCTCACCCGCTTCCTCGACGCCGTCCACCCGGGCGTCGTCATCAACTGCGCCGGAGCCACCCGGGGCGGGGCCCGCGAGCTCACCCGGCACAACACCGTGGCCGTCGCGACGATCTGCGAGTCGCTGCGCCGCAGCGGCTGCGGGGCCCGCCTGGTGCAGCTCGGCTGCGCCGCCGAGTACGGGCCCAGCCAGCCCGGATCGTCCACGGCCGAGGACGCCGTGCCGAGACCGGGTGGACCGTACGGGGTGAGCAAACTGGCCGCCACCGAGCTGGTCCTGGGCTCCGGACTCGACGCCGTCGTCCTGCGGATCTTCTCGCCCGTCGGCCCCGGCACCCCCGCCGGATCCCCGCTCGGCCGGCTCGCCGAGGCCATGCGCCGCGCGATGCAGGCGGGCGACGGCGAGCTGAAGCTCAGCGGGCTCGGCGTGCAGCGCGACTTCGTGGACGTACGCGACGTGGCCCGGGCCGTGCACGCCGCCTCGCTGTCCGCCGCCCAGGGCGTGGTCAACATCGGCACCGGCCGCGCGGTCCGGCTGCGCGACGCGGCCGCGGTCCTCGCCCGGGTCGCCGGGTACGGAGGCGCCCTGCACGAGCTGGACCTCCCGCACGGCGGGCCGCAGCAGGCGCACGGGCACCCCGGCCGCCCGGGCGGACTCGCCGCCATCGGCTCGCCCCGCTCCGAGGCCACCACCGAGCAGATGACCGCCGCGACCCCCCAGTCGTACCCGTACCCGGACGGCTGCGGAGCCTGGCAGCAGGCGGACGTCCGTACCGCCCGCGACCGGCTGGGCTGGCGGCCCCGGATCAACCTCGAGGAATCGCTCGCGGACATCTGGATGGAGGCGGCGTGCCGCATCTGACGACGCCGCCCGGGGCCCTGACCGCCGCCGCGACCGGGGCCGGCCGCCTCGGCCTCGGCATCCCCGGTTACGCGCACCCGCTGCTGGCCCCCGTCGAATGGGCCGAGCTGACCCGCCCCGGCACCCCGCTGCACTGGGCCGTGCTCAACGTGGCGGACGGCCCGGGCGGGCGGCCCGATCCGCACTGCACGGAAGCGGCCGCGAAGCTGCGCCGCACGGGCGGCATGATCCTCGGTCATCTCGCGATGCGAGACGGCTCGCGGTCCTTCGGGGAGCTGGTCTCCGACGCCCACCGCTTCCGCGACTGGTACGGGGTCGCCGGCTTCTACCTGGCCGGGACCCCGGCCGACAAGGCGGAACTGGCCTCGGTGACCCGGGTCGTGGACACCCTGCGGGGCCTCGGCGAGGACCTGTGGATCGTGCTCGGGCACGGCACGCACCCGTACGAGGGCTATGCGGAGGCCGCCGACCAGCTGGTCACCTTCTCCGGCGCCTGGTCCGACTACCGCTGGTCGCAGGTGGCCGAGTGGACCGCGGACCATCCGGCGGAGCGGTTCTGCCACCTCGTCCACGGGGTGCCGCGCGCGCATCTGGAGGAGGCGATGCGGATCGCCCGCTGGCAGGGAGCGGGCACGATCTGGTTCACCGACCGGCTCGGGACGCGCGGCAGCGACCCCTGGGCCTCAATGCCCGCGTACTGGGACGAAATCGTCTCAAGGGTCGGGACGGGTGTCTTGGAATGAAGACGGCCGTGGCAGTGTTACGGAGAGAACAACCATTCAGTTCGCTCCCTGCACCTGCGGGGATGCTCCCACCTCCGGAGTGCCCGTGTCGCTGCCACCGCTGGTCGAGCCAGCAGCTGAGCTCACCGTTGACGAGGTCCGCCGGTATTCGCGGCACCTGATCATCCCGGACGTCGGGATGGACGGTCAGAAGCGCCTGAAGAACGCCAAGGTGCTGGCCGTGGGTGCCGGCGGTCTCGGTTCGCCCGCCCTCATGTACCTGGCCGCGGCCGGTGTCGGCACGCTGGGCATCGTGGAGTTCGACGAGGTCGACGAGTCGAACCTGCAGCGCCAGATCATCCACAGCCAGGCGGACATCGGCCGTTCCAAGGCCGAGTCGGCGCGCGACAGCGTGCTGGGCATCAACCCGTACGTGAACGTGGTCCTTCACGAAGAGCGGCTCGAAGCCGAGAACGTGATGGAGATCTTCAGCCAGTACGACCTCATCGTCGACGGCACGGACAACTTCGCCACGCGCTACCTGGTGAACGACGCCTGCGTGCTGCTGAACAAGCCGTACGTGTGGGGCTCGATCTACCGCTTCGACGGCCAGGCCTCGGTCTTCTGGTCCGAGCACGGCCCCTGCTACCGCTGCCTCTACCCGGAGCCCCCGCCGCCGGGCATGGTCCCGAGCTGCGCCGAGGGCGGCGTGCTGGGCGTGCTCTGCGCGTCCATCGGGTCGATCCAGGTCACCGAGGCGATCAAGGTCCTCACGGGCGTCGGCGAGCCGCTCGTCGGCCGCCTGATGATCTACGACGCCCTGGAGATGCAGTACCGCCAGGTCAAGGTCCGCAAGGACCCCGACTGCGCGGTCTGCGGTCCGAACGCGACGGTCACCGAGCTCATCGACTACGAGGCCTTCTGCGGCGTCGTGTCGGAGGAGGCCCAGGAGGCGGCCGCCGGTTCGACGATCACTCCCAAGCAGCTCAAGGAGTGGATCGACACCGACGAGCCCATCGAGATCATCGACGTCCGCGAGGTCAACGAGTACGAGATCGTCTCGATCCCCGGCGCGAAGCTGATCCCCAAGGGCGAGTTCCTGATGGGCACCGCCCTCCAGGACCTGCCGCAGGACAGGCGCATCGTCCTGCACTGCAAGACGGGTGTCCGCAGTGCGGAAGTCCTCGCGGTCCTGAAGTCCGCGGGCTTCGCGGACGCGGTGCACGTCGGCGGCGGCGTGATCGGCTGGGTCCACCAGATCGAGCCCGAGAAGCCGGTCTACTAGGAGCCAGTGGCCCGGAGGGGCCGTATCCCGGTACCGGGATACGGCCCCTCCGGCGTTGGCCGCGCGGACCGGATCAGGCGGCCGACGACTCCGGGGCCTCGGGCGGCGGCGTCGGGTTCGGGACCGCGGTGCAGACGGTGCCCTCGGCCGGCGTCTTCCCGTCCAGCAGATAGCTGTCGACCGCCTTCTGCACGCACGGGTCGCCGCTGTTGTACGCGCCGTGCCCCTCGCCCTTGTACGTGAGCTCCACGCCCACGCCCGGACCGAGCCGCTCCACCATCTTGCGGGCGCCCTCGTAAGGAGTGGCCGGGTCACCGGTGTTGCCGATCACCAGGATCGGTTCGGATCCCGGTGCCGAGACGTCGGGCGTCTCCCACGTGCCGGGGACCGGCCAGCCGGTGCACGACATCATGCCCCAGCCGAGGAGATCCCCGAAGACGGGCGAGGCGGCGCGGAATTCCGCCAGCTTGGCCTTCGTCTGCTCCAGGGTGAAGCGCTCCTTGTCGTCCACGCAGTTGATGGCGGTGTTGGCCGCGCCGATGTTGCTGTAACGCCCTTGCTGATCACGGCCGTTGAGTGCGTCGGACAGGGCCATCAGCAGCTGCCCCTGACCGCCCTCGGCCTCGTCGAGGCCCTGTTCCAGCAGCGGCCACAGTTCCTTCGAGTACAGGGCCTGGGCGATGCCGTTGGTCGCCTGGGTCTCGGTGAGCATCCGGTCCCCGATGCCCGGGATGGGCTTGGCGGCCAGCGCCTTCTGCAGCTTGATGATGTCGGCCTCGATCTCCTTGGGCGTGCTGCCCCGGAGCCGGCACTCGTCGCCGCGGTCCACGCAGTCCTGGGCGAAGTTGCCGAGCGCGAGCTGGAAGCCCTTGGCCTGGCCCAGGGCGCTCTGCTCGGCGGTCTTGGTCGGGTCCACGACGGCGTCGAAGACGGCCCGGCCGACGTTCTTGGGGAAGAGGTGGGCGTAGACCCCGCCGAGCTCGGTGCCGTAGGAGATGCCGAAGTAGTTCAGCTTCTCGTCGCCGAGGGCCTGACGGATGCGGTCCAGGTCGCGGGCGGCGTTCTCGGTGCCGACGCGGGGGAGCAGCCCGGCGGAGTTCTTCTCGCAGGCCGCCTGGTACTTGCGGATGTTCTCGACGAAGGCCTTCTCCTCCTCCGGGGTCTCGGGGGAGGAGTCCTCGCTGAAGTACTGGTCCAGTTGCTTGTCGTTCTCGCACAGGACCGGATCGCTGCCGCCCACCCCGCGCGGGTCGAAGCTCACCAGGTCGTACCGGGCGCGCAGGGCCTCGTACTCCTTCGCGGCGCCCGGCAGCGTGCTGATGCCCGAGCCGCCGGGGCCGCCGAAGTTGAAGACCAGCGAGCCCAGTCGGTTCTTCTGGTCCCTGGCCTTGGCCCGGATCAGGGCGATCGGGATCGTCTCGCCCTCGGGCTTCGCGTAGTCGAGAGGGACGTCGAGGGTGGCGCACTGCCAGTCCTTCGGCGGGGCCTGACCACCGCCCTGGGCGGCGGTCGGGGCCTCGCAGTCGCCCCATTTCAGCGGTTTGACCTCCGGGGTGCCGTCGGCCGTCGTCTTCTTCCCGTCGCCGTCCGAGGAACAGGCGGCCGTGGCGAGGAGCCCGGCGGCGAGCGTGGCGGCGGCGGTGACCCGCCAGGCGTGAGTCGGCATGTCCCCATCCTGTGGGCCCCGCGGCGACCCCGCCCGTGCGCTGACCCGAACGGGGGGCGCGCCCGCCCGCCTGCCGGCCCGCCGCTCAGTAGCCGTCCACGCTCAGCTCCGTGATCGCGGCGAAGAGGTGCTCCCAGGTCTCGGCGGAGGGCGAGCCGTCGGCCAGCGCCCCGGGATCCAGGGCCTCCATCGCCCCGCGGAAGTCCCCGATGCCGTCCTCGGCCGGGTACGAGGACCAGCAGGCGCCCATGTACCGGCGCACGCCGTCGAGGAACCCGACGAAGGCCGCCACGTCCCGGGCCAGCGGGACGACGGACTCCTGGTACATGTGCACCGCTCCGGTGACGCGGTGGACGCCGACCAGGCCCGGGTCCGTGTACCCGAAGTCGAAGGTGCCGAGGTGCAGGAGGTCCTCGTCACCGGCCTCCGGGGCCCGGGCGGTCAGCGGCTCCAGCAGCTCCGGGGCGGCCTCGAACGAGCTGACGCCCGCGGCCCAGTGGCGCGGCAGCCCGACCCCGCTGAGGAACTCCCGGGTGGCCGGGTGCTCCAGTGCGTCCGGGAGTCCGTCGGCGGGGACGCGGGTGATCCACGCGTCGCCGAAGGTCCGGGCGAGGGCGGCCGCGGTGAGCGGACCGGAGCCGCGCGTACCGGGGCGGAACCACGGGGTGTCCTGGGCGGCCGCCCAGGAGGAGTCGTCGGCGGTGCCCCGGGGCCAGTCGGCGAGCGCCGCGGCGTTCTCCTCCACCACGAGGACCCCGCGTGCCTCCGCGTACAGGTACCG
Source organism: Streptomyces sp. NC-S4 (assembly GCF_054353315.1). Lineage (NCBI taxonomy): Bacteria > Bacillati > Actinomycetota > Actinomycetes > Kitasatosporales > Streptomycetaceae > Streptomyces > Streptomyces sp. NC-S4. The sequence continues at coordinate 5,621,481 of NZ_CM135937.1, forward strand.
GCCGCCGCCGAGCGCGACCGGCTCCTCCCAGGTGCCGGGGCAGTTCAGCTGCGGGCCCTCCTCGTACGCGTCGAACAGCCAAGGGCCGTCCGGCTCCGCCGCGTCCCGTTCCACGGCCTCGCCGTCGGCCGGTGCGGGCAGCCGGCGTCCCGTTTCCAGGTCGAACCAGGCGTCCTCGCACCACAGGGCCCACACCTTCACGGCCGCTCCCCCGTCGAGGTCGTACACCTCGGCGGTGCGGTCCCCGCTGAGGTTCGGCTCCGCCGCGTAGACGCCGACGGGCCGCCACCAGGCCCACACCGTCCGCCAGGGCAGCCCCGGTTCGGCCTCGGCGACGCGGGCGGCGTAGTCGTGGTGCCCGAGCACGGTCGCGGCGAAGTGGAGCCAGGACGCGAACTCCGCCCGCCCCACGTCGGCCCGCCCGAAGACGGCCTCGGCCTGCGTGAACACCTCCCGCCCGATGCCCCCTTCATCGGTCGCCGCACCCCGCAGGGCCGCCCGCTCCGCGCGCAGCACCGCGGCCGGATCGTCGAACGGGCAACGGCTGTCCTGGTCTTCGCTCATGGACGCATGCTGCCACCCGCCTCGGACATCGCCCCGCCGGCCGGAGCCGAATCCGCCGACCGGGCCCGAATCCGCCGACCGGGCCGGAGGCTAGATGGCTTCCTTGCGGGTCAGGAAGTTGAACGAGATCCACCCCGGCAGCACCGGCAGCCAGAAGGTCATCAGACGGAACAGCAGCACCGCCGAGATCGCGACCTCCTTCTCCAGACCCGCCGCGATCAGCCCGAGGGTCAGCGTGGTCTCCACCGCGCCCATGCCGCCCGGCGTCGGCGCCGCCGACCCGAGCGCGTTGCCCGCCAGGAACACCACCGCGATGCTCGCGTAGCTGATGGCCTCGCCGCCTCCGAACGCACGGATCGACGCGTCCAGGCACATCACGAAGCAGCCCGTCAGCAGCAGCATCCCGCCGATGCCGGTCAGCAGCTTCTTCGGCCGCTGGAGCACGTCCAGCATGCGCGGCACCACACCCGCGAACAGCGCCCGTACCCGCGTGACCACGAACTTCCGCAGGAACGGGACCGCCGTCACCACCAGCACCAGCACGGCCACGGTCAGCAGGCCCGCGATGACCGCCCGGGACGGGGTCATCTCCGGGGTCTTCTCGGTCCCGGTCAGATAGCCGAACGACAGCAGCAGCAGGATGTGGCTGGCCAGTCCGAACAGCTGGGAGGCCCCCACGCTCGCGACCGCGAGCCCCGGCCGGACCCCCGCCCGCTGCAGGAACCGCGTGTTCAGCGCGACACCGCCGACGGCCGCCGGGGCCACCAGCTTCACGAACGACCCGGCCACCTGCGCGACCACGGTCCGCAGGAACGACACCCGCTCCGGTACGAAGCCCAGCAGGCTCATCGCCGCCGCGAAGTAGGTCAGCGCCGAGAAGGCGAGCGCCGCCCCGACCCAGCCCCACTGCGCCTGGCCGATGATGGTCGCGAAGTCCACGTGGGCGAGCTGCGTGAGCAGGAAGTACGCGCCGAACGCGCCCGCGATGAACGAGACCAGCGTGCGCGGCCGGATCCGCTCCAGCCGGGCCGGTTCCACCGGTGCCTGCGGCCGGATCAGCAGCACCTGGTGGCGGATCTGGGTCAGCAGATCCTCCTCGCGGGCCCCGTCCAGCGCATCTTCCAGGGCCTTTTTCTCGGCCTTGCGGTCGGCGGCGGCCGAGGCGGAGACCGGGGTCGCGGAGGCCGCGGACTCCGCCTCGCGCGCCGCCTTCGCCGCCCGCGAGGACTCCAGTACGGCCTCCCGCTGCCGCTCCGCCCGCTCCCGGGCCAGCTTGCGCAGCGTCGCCCGGGTGGAACGGCTCAGCGCGATCGGCTGGAGCAGCGGCAGACAGTCCGCGACCGCGTCCGGGCCGAGCACCGACACGGCCGAGGCCACCGCGCGCTCCGCGCCGACCCGCAGGCCGATCGTGGTCAGCAGCTGGGCGATGTCCATGCGCAGGACCAGGTCGCCGGCGGCGATCTCGCCGCCGCGCAGGTCGGTGAGGATGACATTGCCGGAACGATCCACCACGAGGGCGTCCCCGGTCAGCCGGCGGTGCGCGATCCGCCGCGACTGCAGGGCCCGTACCTGCTCCCACGTGTGGTGGATCAGCTCGTCGGTGATCTCCTCGTCGGCGAGCGCGTCGAGGGCCCGGACGTCCAGGTGCTCGTACACGAGCATCACCGCGTCCGGACCGAGCTCGGAGGTGGCGATCAGCTTCGGCGCGTTCGCCCCGGCCGCGATGGCCGCGTAGGCGAGGAGCGCCTCCTGCTCCAGCGCCTGGCGCAGAGACTGCAGGCTGCGCCCGGTGGTGATGCCGCGCAGGGTGAGCCGGCGCCAGACCCGGTAGAAGAAGCCGTGGGCCTGCTGCTCGCGGTCGACGATCGTGACGTCCAGCGGCGGCCCGTCCTCCAGGGTCACGTGGTAGCGGCGCCCCCGGTCGTTGGCCTCGGAGGGCTCGGGGCCCTCGGGCATCTCGGCGCGCATCGCGCTGACCGGCTGGAAGCCGACCCTGCGCAGTCCGGCGAGGAGGTGCTGCCCGGTGGGTCGGACGTTGGGCGAGCCGACGGCGTACAGGGTGCCGTAGGCGACGCTCCAGCCGATCAGCACCGTGAGGATGATCGAGAAGGGGGTGGTGTAGCCGTTGACCAGCATGGCGAAGGCGTTGAGCAGCAGGACCATCCACAGGGCGACGCGCCAGTGGGGTCTGCGGGTCATCCCGACCGCGGTCATGTACGCGATGACGGGCGCGAGGTAGCCGTGCACCGGGTCGGTGAGGGTGCCGCCGGCCGCGGGGCGGGTCAGGGCGTCCTGGATGGTCTCGGGGGCGGCCTGCGAGACCCACAGGTCGGTGGCGAGGGTGACGCCGTGCGCGAGGACGGCCGCGAGCACACCGTCGGCGATGCGCAGCCCGTCTCGTTTGATCAGCCGCTCGATGGCGAAGGCGACGGGCAGCAGCAGCACCGCGATGCTGGACACCAGCGCGGCGACCTTGATCAGCAGGTCGGGCGCCTGGCCGGTGCCCTTGCTGATGTCCTCCTCCAGACCCACGGTGGTGCCGTGGGCGAAGGCGGCGATGGCGAGGAGGACGGCGATCCCGAGGATGCCGACGAGCAGGCGTACGAGGTCGGACGGCCGGTGCACGCGGGCGGCGAGCAGCGGTTCGTCGACCTCGACGCGGTCGGCGTCCGTGGCGGCGTGACCGTGCGCGCCCTCGGCGGCCGCGGGCTCGCCGGCCTCGGCCCCGGCCTTGTCGGCCCCGGTCTCGTCGGCCCCGCCCGTGCGGTCGGTCCGGCCGTCGGGGCGCGGGGGCTCCGGACGCGGCTCCGGGACGGGTTCGGGGCGGGCGGCGCGGCCGTCGTCAGGGCGTGCGCCGTCGTCGGTCGCCGCGCCGTCCGGAGGGCTCACACCCTGCTCCTTCGTCGTCACATCCGTCTCTTCTTGATCACGTATCACCAGTCACCGCCCGGAAGATGGTGGCACGGACCGACGAGCCTGCGGGGCATCAGGGTGCGCGCCGGTGCGGAAGCGAGACTTCCGCCGGAGCGGGGCCGACGTACTGCACCATGTGCTGAATGAGTGAGGAGCTGCCCGCGTACGCGGAGCGCGTACTGGAGGTGGCCGAGCGTATTCCGCCCGGCCGGGTGATGACGTACGGGGACGTCGCCGAGTGGCTCGACGAGGGAGGACCGCGCCAGGTCGGGCGTGTCATGGCCCTGTACGGGGGAGCCGTGCCCTGGTGGCGCGTGGTGCGGGCGGACGGCCTGCCGCTGCCCGGCCACGAGGTGCGCGCCCTGGAGCACTACCGGACCGAGGCCACCCCGCTGCGCCTGACGGCGGGCGGCGAGCCGCGGCTGGACATGCGCCGGGCGCGCTGGGACGGATCCCCCGGACAGGACGGCACGCGCGACGAGTCTCACATCTGACAGCTTCCGCCATGCGAGGCCCGGACGGGCGATCGGGCGACGGGCCGAACGCCCGTCCGTGGTACCCGGGGAGACTGCGCGCCGTCGGCCGGTTGCCGTAGCGTTGCCTCTTCGGCTTCCGCGGCGGCTTCCGCGCGAGCCGTCACGGCAGCACCGCCCCACCCCGCAGACCCACCAGGACCGGCACCCCACGTGATCACCTCTTCCTCCGACCGCACCGAACGGCGGCGTACGCGGACCCCCGACGCGTACCGCCTCGTGCGCACCGGGCCGGAACGGGTGGATCCCCCTGTGCTGGACGCAGCGCAGCGGGCTGTGGTTGACCACACCCGCGGACCACTGCTGGTCCTCGCCGGACCGGGCACCGGGAAGACGACCACGCTGGTCGAGGCAGTCACCGCCCGGGTGGAAGCGGGCACCGACCCCGCCCGGATCCTCATCCTCACCTTCAGCCGCAAGGCGGCGGTGGAACTGCGCGACCGGACCGCCCTGCGCCTCGGCGGCTCGCGCGCTCCGCAGGCCACCACCTTCCACTCCTTCTGCTACGGGCTCGTCCGCGCCCACCAGGACACCGACCTCTTCGCCGACCCGCTGCGGCTGCTGTCCGGCCCCGAGCAGGACGTGATGGTCCGCACCCTCCTGGAGGGCCAGCGCCGGATCCGCTCCATCCGGTGGCCGGACGACCTGCGGGCCGCGCTGACCACGCGCGGGTTCGCCGACGAGGTCCGGGCGGTGCTCGCCCGCGCCCGCGAACTGGGCCTCGGGCCGCAGGCCCTCTCCTCGTTCGCCGAACGCATCGGCCGCCCGGACTGGAAGGCGGCGGCGGCCTTCCTCTCCGAGTACCTCGACGTCCTCGACATGCAGGGCACGCTGGACTACGCGGAACTCCTGCACCGGGCGGTGCTCCTCGCGGAACGCACGCCGTCCCTCGCCTCCGCCTACGACGCGATCTTCGTCGACGAGTACCAGGACACGGACGCCTCGCAGCTGCGGCTGCTGCGCGCCCTGACCGGCCCGGGCGGCACGCTGGTCGCCTTCGGCGATCCCGACCAGTCGATCTACGCCTTCCGCGGCGCCGACATCAACAACGTCCTGGACTTCGGGTCGGCCTTCCCCGGCGCGCGGGTCGAGGCCCTCACCGTCGGCCGCCGCTCCGGCGCGGCCCTGCTGGCGGCCACCCGGCTGCTCACCACCCGGATGCCGGTCCCGCGACTGCCGGCCGAGGCGGTCCGCGCGCACCGGAACCTCACGCCGGCGCGGGAGGGCGGGCGGGTGGAGGTCTTCACGTACCCGACGGCGGGCGCCGAGCTGGACAACATCGCCGACATCCTGCGGCGGGCGCACCTGGAGGACGGGGTGCCCTGGCAGCAGATGGCCGTCCTGGTCCGCGCGGGCGGCCGCACCCTCCCGGCGATGCGCCGCGCCCTGATCTCGGCGGGAGTCCCGGTCGAAACGGACGGCGCGGACACCCCCCTGCGCCACGAACCGGCGGTCGCCCCCCTCCTGACGGCCCTGCGCGCCGCAGCCACCGCCGCCACGGCAGCACCGGTCACCGAACCCGGCCCGGAACACCCCCCGACCACGCCCCCCGACCTCGCCGAGCCGGGACCGGTGCCGAGCCCCGAAGCCGCCGCGGGCCATGCTGCGCCTGACCGGGAGCCGAGCCCCGCCGCGCCCGCCGACGGCCCGGGGCAGCCCGCGGGCCTCGGCGTGCCCGGTCCGGGGGCGAGCCCTGCCGCGCCCGCCGATGGGCCGGCGCAGGCCGCCGACCTCGGCGAGCCGACCCCAGGGCGGATCCCCACTGTGCCCACCGGTCCCGCCGCGTCCGCCGATGGCCCGGGGCAAGCCGCCGACCTCGGCGAGCCGGGACCGGGGCCGAGCCCCGCGCCCACCGACGGCCCGGGGCAGGCCGCAGGCCTTGGCGGCCAGGGGCCGGGAGCGAGCCCCGCTCTGCCCACCGGTCCCGCCGCGCCCGCCGATGCCCCGGCGCAGCCCGCAGGCCTCGCCGAGCCGGCTCCGGTGCCGAGCCCCGCCGCGCCCGCCGACGGCCCGGGTCAGCCCGCAGGCCTTGGCGGCCCGGGGCCGGGGCGGAGCTCCGAAGCCGCCGCCGACGTGTTGCCGGACGCTCCGCAGGAGCGGGCCGGGGCCGACGCAGCGGGTGCGGGGGATTTCGGCGACCTCGCCGGTGGCGTCACCGTCGAGGCCGCCCTCACCCTGCTCGCCTCCCCCCTCGGCGGGATGGACGCCGCCGACCTGCGGCGGCTCGGCCGCGCCCTGCGCGACGAGGAGCGCGCCGCGGGCGTCAAGGTGCCCGCGCCCTCCGACGTCCTGCTCGCCCGCGCCCTCGCCGAGCCCGAGCGCCTCACCGCGCACGACCCCGCCCACGCCCGCGGCGCGCAGCGCCTCGGCCTGCTCCTGCGCAAGGCCCGGGAGCTCCTCCAGGGCGGCGGCACCGCCGAAGAGGCCCTGTGGATCCTCTGGGACGGCACCCCCTGGCCCGACCGGCTGGAACGCCAGGCCCGCCGCGGTGGCGCGGCCGGCCGCAACGCCGACCGCGACCTCGACGCCGTCTGCGCCCTCTTCGACACCGCCGCCCGCGCCGAGGAACGCACCGGCGGCAGCGGCGCGCTCAACTTCCTCGAACAGCTGGAGGCGGAGGACATCGCCGCCGACACGTTGACGGCCCGCGCCACCCGCCCCGACGCCGTCCGGCTGATGACGGCCCACCGCTCCAAGGGACTGGAGTGGTCCCTCGTCGTCGTCGCCGGCGTCCAGGAGGGCCTGTGGCCCGACCTCCGCCGCCGCGGCTCCCTCCTGGAGGCCGACCGCATCGGCCGCGACGGCCTCGCCGAGCCCCTCACCCCCGGCGCCCTGCTCGCCGAGGAGCGCCGGCTGTTCTACGTAGCCGCCACCCGCGCCCGCGACCGGCTCGTCGTCACCGCCGTCAAGGCCCCCGCCGAAGACGGCGACCAGCCCTCCCGCTTCCTCACCGAGCTCGGCGTCCCCCCGCGGGACGTCACCGGCCGCCCCCGCCGACCCCTCGCCGTCGCCGCGCTCGTCGCCGAGCTGCGCGCCACCACCGTCGACCCCGGCGCCTCGCCCGCCCTGCGCGACGCGGCCGCCCGCCGCCTCGCCCGCCTCGCCGCGCTCACCGACGACGAGGACCGCCCGCTGGTCCCCGCCGCGCACCCGCAGCGCTGGTGGGGCCTGTACGAGCCCACCCGCAGCAGCGTCCCCCTCCGCGACCGGGACCGGCCCGTCGCCCTGTCCGGCAGCGCCCTGGAGCAGCTCGCCAACACCTGCTCCCTCCAGTGGTTCCTCGGCCGCGAGGTCAAGGCCGACACCCCCTCCACCGCCGCCCAGGGCTTCGGCAACGTCGTCCACGTCCTCGCCGACGAGGTCGCCTCCGGCCGTACCCCCGCCGACCTGGCCGTCCTCATGGAACGCCTCGACTCGGTGTGGGACGCCCTCGCCTTCGACGCCCCCTGGAAGTCCCGCCAGGAGAAGGACAACGCCCGAGCCGCCCTGGAGCGCTTCCTGCGCTGGCACACCACCGACCGGGGCGGCCGCGAGGCCGTGGCCACGGAGCACGAGTTCGACGTCACACTCGAAGCCGGTGAGGTCGCCGTCCGTATCCGGGGCTCCATGGACCGGGTCGAAGCGGACCCGCAAGGGCGCGCGTACGTCGTCGACTTCAAGACCGGCAAGTCGGCGCCCACCAAGGACGAGGTCGCCCGCCACCCCCAGCTCGCCGTCTACCAGCTCGCCGTGCGCGAGGGCGCCGTCGACGAGGTCTTCGACGGCCTGCGCCCCGCGCCCGGCGGCGCCGAGCTCGTCCAGCTCCGCCAAGGCGCCGCGGTCCGCGAGGGCGGCGACACGGTGCCCAAGGTGCAGGCCCAGCAGCCGCTCGACGGGGAGTGGGTCGGCGACCTGCTGGCCACCGCCGCGGGCCGGGTCCTGGACGAGCGGTTCGCGCCCGCCGCGGGCCGTCACTGCGACCACTGCTCCTTCCGCAGCTCGTGCAGCGCCCGCCCGGAGGGCCGCCAGACGGTCGAGTGAGCCCGCCGCCCGCCCGTCGCGCGCGCCCGCAGGTCTCCGGTCGCCGCCCGCCGGCCGGCCCTCGCCGGTCGCCGGGCGCTCGGCGGTCCGGGCTGTCGGTGGGGGCGGCTAGCCTTTTTACGTGCCCGCGCGTCCGCCCGCCCTCTCCGACCCCGAGCAGCTCAAGGAGCTCCTCGGGATCCCCTTCACGCCCGAGCAGATGGCCTGCGTCACCGCCCCGCCCGCCCCCCAGGTCGTCGTCGCGGGCGCCGGCTCCGGCAAGACCACCGTCATGGCCGCCCGCGTCGTCTGGCTCGTCGGCACCGGCGCGGTCGCGCCCGAGCAGGTGCTCGGCCTGACCTTCACCAACAAGGCCGCCGGAGAACTGTCCGAGCGCGTGCGCAAGGCCCTCGCACGGGCCGGCATCACCGACCCGGACCCCTCCCCGGCCGACGCCGACGCGGCCGGCGGCGAGCCCCGCATCTCCACCTACCACGCCTTCGCCGGACAGCTCCTGAAGGACCACGGCCTGCGCATCGGCCTGGAGCCCAGCTCCCGGCTGCTGGCCGACGCCACCCGCTTCCAGCTCGCCGCGAAGGTGCTGCGCGAGGCCCCCGGCCCGTACCCCTCCCTCACCAAGTCCGTCCCCGACCTGGTCGGCGACCTCCTCGCGCTCGACGGGGAACTCTCCGAGCACCTCGTCGAGCCCGAGCGGCTGCGCCTCCACGACACCGAGCTGCTGGACGTCCTCGCCGACACCAAGCTCACCAACGAGGACCTCCGCAAGGTCCCGGAGGCCGTCCGCGGCCGCCTCGAACTGCTGGAACTGGTCGTCCGCTACCGCGCCGCCAAACGCTCCCGCGACCTCTTCGACTTCAGCGACCAGATAGCCCTCTCCGCCCAGCTCGCCACCACCCGGCCCGAGGTCGGCGCACTGCTCCGCGAGGAGTTCCGGGTGGTCCTGCTCGACGAGTACCAGGACACCTCCGTCGCCCAGCGGCTCCTGCTCTCCGGCCTCTTCGGCGCGGGCTCCGGTCACGCGGTGACCGCCGTGGGCGACCCCTGCCAGGCGATCTACGGCTGGCGCGGGGCCTCCGTCGCCAACCTCGACGACTTCCCCGAGCACTTCCCGCACGCCGACGGGACCCCCGCCACCCGGCTCTCCCTCAGCGAGAACCGGCGCAGCGGCGGCCGGCTGCTGGACCTCGCCAACGGGCTCGCCGCCCCGCTGCGCGCCATGCACGAGGGCGTGGAGGCACTGCGTCCGGCGCCAGGCGCGGAGGCCGCCGGACAGGTCCGCTGCGCACTGCTGGAGACCCACGCGCAGGAGCTCGACTGGCTCGCCGACTCCGTCGCCCACCTGGTCCGCACCGGGACGGAGCCGCGCGAGATCGCCGTACTGTGCCGCTCGGCCGGGGACTTCGCGCAGATCCAGGCCGTGCTCGTTGACCGGGACGTGCCGGTGGAGGTCGTCGGGCTCTCCGGTCTGCTGCACCTGCCCGAGGTCGCCGACCTCGTCGCCGTCTGCGAGGTACTCCAGGACCCGGGCGCCAACGCCTCCCTGGTCCGGCTGCTGATCGGCCCGCGCTGGCGGATCGGCGCCCGCGACCTGGCCCTGCTGGGCCGCCGGGCGCGGCTCCTCGTGGGCCGCGCGCCCGCCGGGGCCGACCCGGACGAACGCCTCGCGGCGGCCGTGGAGGGCGTGGACCCGGCGGAGATCGTGTCGCTGGCCGACGCCCTGGAGACCTTCCTCGACGGCGCCGGACAGGCCCCGGACGACCTCCCCTTCTCGGCGGATGCCCGGATCCGCTTCGCGCACCTCGCCCAGGAGCTGCGCGACCTGCGGCGCTCCCTCGCGGACCCGCTGATGGACGTCCTGCACCGGGTGCTGACCGCCACCGGCCTGGAGGTGGAGCTGTCGGCCTCCCCGCACGCGCTGGCGGCCCGCCGCCGCGAGACCCTGTCGAACTTCATGGACGTGGCGGCCGGTTTCGCCGCCCTCGACGGCGAGGCCACGCTGCTGGCCTTCCTGGCGTTCCTGCGCACGGCCGCCCAGTACGAGAAGGGCCTGGACCACGCCCTGCCCGGCGGCGAGAACACGGTCAAGGTGCTCACCGCCCACAAGTCCAAGGGCTTGGAGTGGGACGTCGTGGTGGTCCCGGACCTGTGCGCGGGCGCCTTCCCGAAGGAGAAGCCGCCGGAGGCCTGGACCTCGTACGCGAAGGTGCTCCCGTACGCGCTGCGCGGCGACGCCCCCACCCTGCCCGGGGACCCGGCCTGGACCTCGGCGGGCCTGAAGTCCTTCAAGGCCGCGCTCAAGGACCACAAGTCGGTGGAGGAGCTCCGCCTCGGCTACGTGACCTTCACCCGGCCGCGCTCCCTGCTGCTGGCCTCGGGCCACTGGTGGGGCCCGAGCCAGAAGAAGCGCCGCGGCCCGTCCCGGTTCCTCGAAGCCCTGTACGAGCACTGCGCGGACGGTTTCGGCGAGATCGAGGCCTGGGCGGAAGAGCCCGACCCCACCGCCGAGAACCCGGCGCTGTCCGGGGAGTCCGCCCCGGACCACTCGTGGCCCCTCCCGCTCGACCCGCACTCCCTCGCCCTGCGCCGTGCGGCGGCCGCCCTGGTGGAGTCCTACCTGGCGGCCCCGCCCCCGGCGCAGGACGAGTACCTCTGGCCCCCGGACTGCGACGATCCGTGGCCGGACGAAGACCCGTGGGAACCGGACCCCGCCGACGACCCCTGGCCCTCCGGGCCCCCGGTCACGGCCACCGGGCCTTCCGAGCCCAATGCCCGGGCCTGGTCCGACGGCCCCTACGGGCCTGCGGCCGGCACGTGGCCCGCACCCGAAGCCCGGCCCGGCGCAGCCGTGCCCACCGGCCCCGCCGGGGAGCAGCGTCTCCCGGAGGGCGACGACCTGTGGGCCGACGAGGCCGCCCCCGCCCGGGGGCCGTCCGTACCGGAGGAGGACGATCCGTGGGCCGGGGAGGCCACCACCGGCGCCCGCGCGGCCGTGTCGCATCCGCGTCCCGTGACGGCCGACCCCGCCGGCGGCGACCTGGTTCCCGAAGAGGCCCGCGCCGTCGCCTCCTGGGACCGTGATCTCGACGCCCTCGAGGGCGAGCTCCGCCGTGCCCGCGCGGCCGTCCGCGACGTCGAGCTGCCGTCCGCCCTGTCCGCCAGCCAGCTGCTCCGGCTCGCCGCCGACGAGCAGGGCTTCGTACGCGACCTCGCCCGCCCCATGCCCAAGCCGCCGCAGCCGGCCGCCCGCCAGGGCACCCGGTTCCACGCCTGGGTCGAGTCCCGGTTCGACGAGCTGCCGCTGCCGTTCCTCGACGTCCTCGACCCCGTCGCGGACCTCCCCGGCGCCGGCTCCGACCAGGAGATCGCCGACGAGGCCGACCTCGACTCCCTCAAGGCCGCCTTCGAGCGCAGCCCGTACGCGGACCGGCCCCCGCACCGCATGGAGGCCCCGGTCCAGCTCACCCTCGCCGGCCGCGTCGTGCGCGGCCGGATCGACGCCGTCTACCGCAACGAGGACGGCTCGTACGAGATCGTCGACTGGAAGACCGGCCGCACCACCGCGGCCGATCCCCTCCAGCTCGCCGTCTACCGCGTGGCCTGGGCCGAGGCCACGAACACCCCGCTCGACCGGGTCTCCGCCGCCTTCCTGCACGTCCGCAGCGGCCGGGTGATCCGCCCCCGCAACCTCCCGGACCGGGCCCGCCTTGAGCGGATCCTCCAAGGAGATCAGGACCCGGACGGTGACCACCGGGCGGACGGCTAGGCTCGGGGCATGAGCGACACCCCGCCGGACAGCGCCGTCCGCACGTACATCGACACCCACCGCGCCGCCTTCCTCGACGACCTCGCCGAGTGGCTCCGCATCCCCTCCGTCTCGGCCCAGCCCGAGCACGCGGGCGACGTACGCCGCAGCGCCGAATGGCTCGCGGCCAAGCTCAAGGAGACCGGCTTCCCGGTCGCCGAGGTGTGGGAGACCCCCGGCGCGCCCGCCGTCTTCGCGCACTGGCCGAGCGAGGACCCGCACGCCCCGACCGTCCTCGTGTACGGACACCACGACGTGCAGCCCGCCGCCCTCGCCGACGGCTGGCACACCGACCCCTTCGAGCCGGTGATCCGGGACGGCCGCATGTATGGGCGCGGCGCCGCCGACGACAAGGGACAGGTGTTCTTCCACACCCTCGGGGTGCGGGCGCACCTGGCGGCCACCGGCGCCGCCGCCCCCGCCGTCCACCTCAAGCTCCTCATCGAGGGCGAGGAGGAGTCCGGCTCCCCGAACTTCCGCGATCTCGTCCAGGCCCGCGCCGCCGAGCTCGCCGCCGACGTCGTGATCGTCTCCGACACCGGCATGTGGTCCGAGACCACCCCCACCGTCTGCACCGGCATGCGCGGCGTCGCCGACTGCGAGATCGACTTCCACGGCCCGGACCAGGACATCCACTCCGGCGCCTTCGGCGGGGCCGTGCCCAACCCGGCCACCGTCGCCGCCCGCCTGGTCGCGGCCCTGCACGACGCCGACGGACGGGTCACGGTCCCCGGCTTCTACGACAACATCGCCGAGCTGACGGACGCGGAGCGCGCGCTCATCGCCGAGCTGCCCTTCGACGAGTCCGAGTGGCTGCGCACGGCCAAGTCCCACGCGGCCGCGGGCGAGGCCGGGTACTCCACGCTGGAGCGCGTCTGGGCCCGGCCCACGGCCGAGGTCAACGGCATCGGCGGCGGCTACCAGGGCCCCGGCGGCAAGACCATCGTGCCCGCCTCCGCCCACCTGAAGCTGTCGTTCCGCCTGGTGTCCGGGCAGGACCCGTACGAGATCGAGGCGGCCGTCAGGGACTGGGTCGCGGCCGCCGTTCCGGACGGGATCCGCCACTCCATCACCTTCGGCGCACCGACCCGCCCCTGCCTGACCCCGCTGGACCACCCGGCCCTGCAGTCGGTCGTCCGGGCCATGGGCCGCGCATTCGGCGAGAAGATCCGCTTCACGCGCGAGGGCGGCTCCGGCCCCGCGGCGGACCTCCAGGACGTCCTGGACGCGCCCGTCCTCTTCCTCGGCATCTCCGTACCGTCCGACGGCTGGCACTCACCGAACGAGAAGGTCGAGCTGGACCTCCTGCTCAAGGGCGTCGAGACCACCGCGTACCTCTGGGGAGACCTGGCCGCCCACCACCGAACCACCGCCTGACACCCGACGCACACACCTGCCGTACCGAGCCTGCCTGTCCCACCACCGGGGGAGTTGGAAGTACCTGTGAGCACCCATACCGAGCGCCCTCTCACCGAGCGCCCTCTTTCGCTCGCCGCGCCCAGCGGGATCGACCGCGCCGCGCACCACCGCCTCGACGAGGCGTGGCTCGCCGCGGCCTGGAGCCACCCCACGACCCGTGTCTTCGTCGTCTCCGGCGGTCAGGTCCTGATCGACGACACCCCCGACGGCGGCACCGGGATCGTGATGACCCCGGCCTTCGAGGCCCCGGTCACCGAGACCCACCGCTACTTCCTGGGCACCGACGAGGACGGCGTACGGTACTTCGCGCTGCAGAAGGACGCGCTGCCGGGCCGCATGGACCAGTCGGCCCGCCCGGCCGGCCTGCGCGAGGCCGGACTGCTGCTGTCCCCGCGCGACGCGGGGCTGATGGTGCACGCGGTGGCGCTGGAGAACTGGCAGCGGATGCACCGCTTCTGCTCGCGCTGCGGCGAGCGCACGGTGGTCGCGGCCGCCGGGCACATCCGCCGCTGCCCGGGCTGCGGCGCCGAGCACTACCCGCGCACGGACCCGGCCGTGATCATGCTGGTCACGGACGAGCACGACCGTGCCCTGCTCGGCCGCCAGGTGCACTGGCCGGAGGGCCGCTTCTCCACGCTGGCGGGGTTCGTGGAGCCGGGCGAGTCCATAGAACAGTCCGTCATCCGCGAGGTGTGGGAGGAGGCGGGCGTCCGCGTCGGCGAGGTCGAGTACGTGGCCAGTCAGCCGTGGCCCTTCCCGTACAGCCTGATGCTGGGCTTCCGGGCCCGCGCCACCACCTCGGAGATCACGGTGGACGGCGAGGAGATCGAGGAGGCCCGCTGGTTCTCCCGCGAGGAGCTGCGCGCGGCGTTCGCGTCGGGCGAGGTGCTGCCCCCGTCGGGGATCTCCATCGCCGCCCGGCTGGTCGAGCTCTGGTACGGCGAGCCGCTGCCGAAGGCGGCCGCGTAACCTTCGTCACAGCGGAGGGCCCCCGCCTGGGCGGGAGCCCTCCGCTGTGTCCGCTGTGCTCGTTCCCGGGGCCGGTCAGACGGCGAGGGCCTGCTTGACCTGGGCCAGGCTCGGGTTCGTCATGACGGACTCACTGCCCGCGGCGGACTTCACGAGGACGGTGGGAACCGTCTGGTTGCCGCCGTTGGCCTTCTCCACGAACGCGGCGGACTCCGGGTCGAGCTCGATGTTGATCTCGTTGTACGCGATGCCTTCCCGGTCCAGCTGGGTCTTCAGCCGACGGCAGTAGCCGCACCAGGTCGTGCTGTACATCGTGACGGTGCCCGTGTCCTGCATGCTGCGCTCTCCTTCGTGAGGGCTCGGTGGTCCGAGTACTCGAACGTACGGGACCCCGGGGCCATTCCCGTACGGTCACCCCGGCGCACCCGGTGTGACTGATACGACTGATACGTGCCGCCTGTGGACAATTTTCCCGCCCGGCTCACGGGACCTGGCAGCATGGCGGGGTGACAGCAGCAACGCACTCCTCATCGTTCCCGGGTGGACCCGCCTCCTCCGCCGACTCGGCCGACGCGGTGCTCCTGGGCCTCGACCCGGAGCAGCGCGAGGTCGCGACGACCCTGCGCGGGCCGGTGTGCGTGCTGGCGGGCGCCGGTACCGGCAAGACCCGCGCGATCACCCACCGGATCGCCTACGGCGTCCGGTCCGGGCAGCTCATGCCGGCCAGTGTGCTCGCCGTCACCTTCACCAACCGCGCCGCGGGCGAGATGCGCGGACGCCTGCGCACCCTGGGCGCGGGCGGGGTCCAGGCCCGCACCTTCCACTCCGCGGCCCTGCGCCAGCTGCAGTACTTCTGGCCGAAGGCGGTCGGCGGTGAGGTGCCCCGGCTGCTGGAGCGCAAGATCCAGTTCGTCGCCGAGGCCGGTGCGCGCTGCCGGATCCGGCTCGACCGCAACGAGCTGCGCGACGTCACGGGCGAGATCGAATGGGCGAAGGTCACCCAGACCGTGCCCGCCGACTACCCGGTGGCGGCCCTCAAGGCGGGCCGCGAGGCCCCCCGGGACCTGGCCGAGATCGCCCAGATCTACGGGACGTACGAACAGCTCAAGCGCGACCGCGGCATGATCGACTTCGAGGACGTGCTGCTCCTGACCGTCGGCATCCTCCAGGACCGGCACGACATCGCCGAGCAGATCCGCACCCAGTACCAGCACTTCGTCGTCGACGAGTACCAGGACGTCAGCCCGCTCCAGCAGCGGCTGCTGGACCTGTGGCTCGGCGAGCGCGACAGCCTCTGCGTCGTCGGTGACGCCAGCCAGACCATCTACTCCTTCACCGGAGCCACCCCCGACCACCTGCTGAACTTCCGCACCCGCTACCCGCAGGCCACGGTGGTCAAGCTGGTCCGCGACTACCGCTCCACCCCCCAGGTGGTCCATCTGGCCAACGGGCTCCTGAACCAGGCCAAGGGCCGCGCCGCCGAGCACCGCCTGGAGCTGATCTCGCAGCGCGAGACCGGCCCCGACCCCGTCTACGCCGAGT
This sequence comes from Streptomyces sp. NC-S4, assembly GCF_054353315.1. NCBI lineage: Bacteria > Bacillati > Actinomycetota > Actinomycetes > Kitasatosporales > Streptomycetaceae > Streptomyces > Streptomyces sp. NC-S4. Next base: position 5,637,243 of record NZ_CM135937.1, read on the forward strand.
ACCCGGACGAGCCCGCCGAGGCCGAGGGCGTCGCCCGCCGGATCCGCGACCTGATCGCGGCGGGCGTCCCGGCGGGCGAGATCGCCGTGCTCTTCCGCATCAACGCCCAGTCCGAGGTCTACGAGCAGGCCCTCGCCGACGCCGGGGTCCCCTACCAGCTGCGCGGAGCCGAGCGGTTCTTCGAGCGCCAGGAGGTCCAGAAGGCGATCCTCGCGCTGCGCGGAGCCGCCCGCTCCGGCGGCAACGACCCGCTGCTCGACGACGTCGTGGAGCTGGGCTCCCAGGTCCGGGCGGTGCTCAGCTCCACCGGCTGGAGCACCGAGCCGCCCGCCGGCTCCGGTGCCGTGCGCGACCAGTGGGAATCGCTGGCCGCGCTGGTCCGGCTCGCCGAGGACTTCGCCCGGACCCGGCCCGGGGCCACCCTGGCGGACCTCACGATCGAGCTGGACGAGCGCAAGGCCGCCCAGCACGCCCCGACCGTCCAGGGCGTCACCCTGGCCTCGCTGCACGCGGCGAAGGGTCTGGAGTGGGACGCCGTCTTCCTCGTCGGCCTCACCGACGGCATGATGCCGATCACCTATGCGAAGACCGACGAGCAGGTCGAGGAGGAACGGCGGCTGCTCTACGTCGGCGTCACCCGGGCGCGGATCCACCTGAGCCTGTCCTGGGCGGTCTCCCGCGCCCCCGGCGGCCGGGCCTCCAGGCGCCCCAGCCGCTTCCTGAACGGCCTGCGGCCGGGCTCCGCGGCCCGGGGGGCCGCGGCGGGCTCCACGGCCGAGCGAGGGGCGCGGGGGCGCGTCCGCCGCGGTCCGGCGCTGTGCCGGGTCTGCGGCAAGACCCTGACCGAGGCCGGCGAGCTGAAGCTGATGCGCTGTGAGGACTGCCCGTCCGACATGGACGAAGGCCTCTACGAGCGGCTGCGGGACTGGCGTGCGGCCCGGTCGAAGGAGCAAGGACTGCCCGCCTACTGCGTCTTCACGGACAAGACGCTGATGGCCATCGCGGAGGCCTCGCCGTCCGAGGAGGGGGAGCTGTCGATGATCTCCGGAGTGGGCGGCCGTAAGCTTGACCGGTACGGAGCCGACGTCCTGGCCATCTGCGCAGGTCAAGAGGTTGCGGCCGGGCATCCTGACGACGCGTAGAAACTCGTCGGAAAAATAGTTTGCACATGCCCAGCGAAGACCCATAGGTTCTTAGCAACGGAAACGGTGGCTTCTCCGAAGCCCGGGATCCGTGCTGTACTTATCCGAATACGTATGGGACAGGCCCCCGGGCCGAGTCCCCGAGACGCCGAGAGGAGGCGAGACCAGTGACCAGCTTCATGACCTTCACCAAAATGACCGATCGCTCGGTCGACGCTTCCTGCCTGCTCGGTTCCGTCTCCCTCCTGGGTACCGGTGCGTCCGCGATTTCCGCCGACCGCCCCGCCCTGCTGGCGATCCTTCCGGTCAGTGAGCGCAATGAGCGACCGACCAAGGCACCGGTGGCAGTACTGGCGGCAGAAGCGCAGACGCATGGCGCCTATGGATTCGCTGCCGCAGCCGGTGCCGGATCCCAGAAGAAGCAGACGAAGCAGCAGCACCACCTGATGTGGGCCTTCCGCGGGCTCGAACCCTGGAGTGATCCAGCCTGATCGCATGATCAGGCCGGCGCCTTCAGGGCCGCGGAACCCCACCCGGGATCCGCGGCCCTTCTGTTTGTCCCGAACAGGGACGACGGAGCGAAGGGGCCACGGGACTGGCAGTCAGGTACCAGCCGAACCCGGCCGACCGGCCGGAACGACTAGCCGAACAAGACGAGGAAGAAAACACCGTGCAACTCGAAGCGCACGCCCCGTCCGTACCGCAGACCCAAATGATCTCCCCGCCCGCAGTCCCGGAGGACCACACCTTGACCCCGCTCACCGCGCTGACCGCGCTCGACGACGCCATCGAGAACCTCGGCGTGCCCGTCCCCTGCCGCACCTTCGACCCCGAGGTCTTCTTCGCCGAGTCCCCGGCCGACGTCGAGTACGCCAAGTCCCTCTGCCGCACCTGCCCGCTGGTCGAGGCCTGCCTCGCCGGGGCGGTCGAGCGCCGCGAGCCCTGGGGTGTCTGGGGTGGCGAGCTCTTCGTCCAGGGTGTCGTCGTCGCCCGCAAGCGTCCCCGTGGCCGTCCGCGCAAGAACCCGGTTGTCACGGCATGACCGCCATCGGAACCATCGACCGCCCCCTGACGCACGACCCCCTGAAGCAGGCCCCCATGACCTCCTACACCACGAGCGAGCAGCCCCACGGCGCCGCCCACGCAGACTTCATCACCGCCGGCGCGATCACCTCGCGTCAGAACAGGACCCGCGAAATGCAACTCATCCCAGAAGCCCTGGCTCGCGCCCATATGGACGAGCGCATGCGTGAGGTGGACGCCGAGCGTCACGCCCTGCGCCTGGTCGCCGCCCGCCGCATGCAGCGGCGTGCCGAGCGCGTCTCCATGCGCGCCCGGCGCGCGCTGGCCATGGCCGTCATGCAGTAAGAGCTGAAGGAACAGCAGGCGTCGGCCCCCATCACCCGGACCCCGGGCGATGGGGGCCGACGCCTGTCCGCGTTCCCCCACCGACCGGCCTGCGGCGAGCCCTTCGGCCGGTGCGTTGCGCGGGCTGTCCGGGGCGGGCGGGGATATCGTCTGGAGGTGGACCAGCCGACTCCCCATCCCGGCCCGTCGGGATCCGAGGCCCAGCCCGTCGTCTGCGCGGGCTGTGGCGCGAAGGCCCCGGGCGAGATCCCACCCACCTGGACCTGCTCGGTGGAGAACGGGACCAGACAGTACTTCTGCGTCGACTGCGCGCGCGCCAACCTCCGGGCGATCGAGGGCAGGCTCGATTCGTCCTGGTGGTGACGCGCCCGCGCGGTCACTCGGCGGAGGCGAACCCCGGCAGCCAGGTGTCCAGTTCGTCCCGCAGCCGCACCGTCGCGCCCAGCTGGCACAGCACTCCGATGGTGCTCAGCGTCACGCGGTGGATCAGCAGGTAGGACGGCGGCAGGTTGATCTGACGGCCCAACTGGTGCGCGGGGGAGCGGGGATCGGCGATCCGCGCCGCCTGGCCGCGCAGCCACGGCCGGGTGAAGGTGAACTCCTCTGCCTCGGCGGGCTCGATGATCGGCTTCAGGTAGTCCAGCACCGCGTCGGGGTCGAGCTCGACGGACTCCTTCACGAATCCCTCGGCGCACAGGTGCCCGTAGACCCCCTCGGCGTCACCGTCCAGCGTCATCCGCAGCGACCTGCCGATCGGCTTGGGCCAGCCACCGGGCAGCCGGTCGACCGTGCCGAAGTCCAGGACCCCCAGCCGCGTCCGCCCGTCCGCCCCCGGTATCAGCCGGAAGTTGCCCGGGTGCGGGTCCGCGTGCAGCAGGCCGGTGCGCGCCGGACCGGAGAACAGGAACCCGGCCAGCAGCTGTCCGGCACGATCCCGCTCCTCCTGGGTCCCGTCGGCTATCACCTCCGACAGCGGGGTCCCCTCCATCCACTCGGTCACCAGTACCTGGTCGCCCTGGTGCACGACGTCCGGCACGACCACGTCCGGGTCGTCCACGAAGGCGTCCGCGTGCGTCCGCTGGGCCTCGGCCTCCAGCTCGTAGTCGAGTTCCTCCGCGACCCGGTCGCGGAGCTCCTTGATCAGCGGCTTGATCTCCATGCCGGGGATCAGCGGCCCCAGCAGCCCCGCGAACCGGCCCAGTTGCTTCAGGTCCGACAGCAGCGCCTCACCGGCCCCCGGGTACTGGACCTTGACGGCCACCTGCCGGCCGTCGTGCCACACCGCCCGGTGCACCTGACCGATGGAGGCCGCCGCGGCCGGCTTGTCCTCGAACTCCTCGAACAGGTCCCGCCAGTCGGCACCGAGACGGTCCGTCAGCACCTGATGCACCGTCGCCGCGGGCAGCGGCGGAGCCGCTTCCTGCAGCTTGGTCAGCGCCGCCCGGTACGGTCCCGCGACCTCCTCGGGCAAGGCCGACTCGAAGACCGACAGGGCCTGCCCGAACTTCATGGCACCGCCCTTCAGCTCCCCGAGCGTGCGGAACAACTGGTCAGCGGTGCGCTGTTGGAGCTCGCGCGCCACGATCTCCGCGGACTTGCCCCCGATCCGCTTGCCCAGCCCCCACGTGACCCGGCCCGCTATGCCGAGCGGCAGCGCCGCCAGCTTGACCGTACGGGTGACCGCCTTCCGGGGAAGATCAGACATACGCCCCTCCATGTCCCAGACAGCTGCGCCGCGAACGGCGGACTCAGGAAGGGCTCCGCCGCCCCGACAACCTCAGCGCATCCTGTCATGGCCCTCCCGGCTGCTTCCCGCCCGATCCGCCCCGGGCGGCCCGCCCGCCCCGCAGGGGCAGTCGGGATGCGGGGGGACTGGGGTGGATTCCCAGTGCAGGGCGGGGAGGGCCGCCTCCCAGCGGGAGGCCGTGGAAGCGGGGAGCCGTCCGTCGAGGAAGGCCAGCGCGTGGGCCGCGGCCAGCCCGGCCACCGCCGTGGACAGGCCCAGGTCGCAAGCCGCGCCCGCACGGCGGCGGTGGGCCGAACGCCACTGCACGAGCATCCTCGGCCAGGCCGCGTCCCGGTCCACGCGGTCGCGCTCCATGCACCCCGCGCAGGCCGTCGACCCCGGCAGCACCAGCGGCCCCACCAGCCCTGTCCCCTCCAGCACCCCCGCGTACAGGTGGGGGATGCCCGAGGCGATCCAGTCGGCCGCGATGTCCGGATCCGGGGCCCAGGCGTGCAGCCCGTCCCGGGGCGCGACCACCACCAGGGCCAGTCCCGGCTCCGCCCCCGCGTCCTCGCCGGCCCGCGGGGCGCGCCCCGGGGCGGACTCGCGCACCAGCCTGCCCGCGGACTCGGCCCGCGGCCGGCCCACGCTGCCGGGGTCCAGCCCGCCCGGCGCCACGTCCGCCGGCTCCACCCGGCCCCCGTCGAGCACCTCCACCCGGCCCACGCCGGCTCCCGCCAGGACCGCGGCGATCACGGCCCCCACCCGGCCGCTCCCGCGCACCCGGACCCGTATCGCCCGGCGGGCGGCGAGCCCCCGTAGGTCCCCGCCGGGCTCCCGGTGGACCAGGGACAGCGAACCCAGGTCGGGCCCCAGCCGTTCCAGGCCCTGCGGATGCGACCGCAGGGCCTGGGCCCGCGGGCCGCCCGCCGTGGCGTCGTCCAACAGGCCTGCCCCCGCCAGTGTCCTGACGACCTCGTCGGCCCGGCCGTCCGGCAGTCCCATTCCCGTGGCCTCGGCCCGCAGCAGCTCCATCCCCCGGGTCCCATCGATCCGGTCGATCAGCGCGCCCGTAGCCGTGTCCACGGGGCCGAGCACCACCGCGTGGGCGGGCGTCACCCCGAACTGAACCGTCTGCAGATCCCGCCACGCCCGCGCCAGCGCCGGCTTCACCTTCGGATACATGTCGCGTCCCCCTCGATTTCCCGTGCGCACCCGTGGCCACCCGACCGCACCCGCGCCGCCCGTTTCCCGTTCTTCCGCAACAGTGCCCGCCCGCCGGAATCCGTGCCGAATTTTGTCCACAGGTGCGAGTTATTAGGCATATGAGATGAAGGGGAATGGGGTTCCGGAAATCGGCTGTGAATCCCTCGTGTTCGAACCGCGGACGGGCGGGACTTCCGCCACCGCGACCGGGTACGGTCGTGGCGTGTCCGCCGACCCACCGCAGCGCGCCGTCGAAGTCCGCCGGAGCGCGCGCCGCCGCAGGACCGTATCCGCCTATCGCGAGGGTGACCGTACGGTCGTGCTCATCCCTGCGCGGATGTCCGAGGCCGAGGAGCAGCGCTGGGTCGGGGTCATGCTCGACAAGCTGGCCGCCCAGGAGAGCCGGCGCACCTTCGGGGACGCGGAACTCACCGAGCGGGCCGCGCAGCTGTCCGAGCAGTACTTCGACGGCCGCGCCCGCCCCACCACGGTCCGCTGGGTCACCAACCAGAACACCCGCTGGGGCTCCTGCACCCCCGCCGAGGGCAGCATCCGGCTCTCGCACCGGCTCCAGGGGATGCCCGAGTACGTCGTCGACTACGTGCTCCTGCACGAGCTGGCGCACCTCCTCGTGCCCGGCCACGGACCCCGCTTCTGGGAGCTGCTGGAGGCGTACCCGCGCACCGAGCGGGCCCGCGGCTACCTGGAGGGCGTGGTCGCCGCCGAGCGGCTGCCGAAGGTCCCCGCCGCCCGCGAGGAATGAGCCCGCCGGCCGGCCCGCCCACCCCCCGCGCCGCCCGCAGTGTTTTGTACCGGGTCGGTACCGGCTTGGCCGGATGTCGGCAATTGCCGTTAGCCTGAGCGCCACGCATTCACAGTCGGGATGGGGGACGGTCGTACGTATGGCCAGGGAATTCCAACGCGGCCACAAGGCCAAGATCAGTGATCTCACCGCGGGCACCGATCTGTACGTAGGCGTCCAGATCGCCGGATCCGGGCTCGCCTTCGACATCAGCTGTTTCGGCCTCGACGCCAACGAGCAGCTGTCGGACGACCGTTACTTCGTCTTCTTCAATCAGCCGAAGTCGCCGGAAGAGTCCATTCAGCAACTCGGCGCGCAGTCCGGCGACACCGAATCCTTCCGGGTGACGCTGGACCGCATTCCGGCGTCCATCCACAAACTGTCCTTCACCGCCACCATCGACGGTGCCGGACAGATGTCGCAGATCGGCCCCGGCTACATCCGGATCGTGGCCGGCGGCGAAGAGGTCGTCCGGTACTCCTTCACCGGCTCGGAGTTCACCACCGAGCGGGCCGTGATGCTCGGCGACTTCTACCTCAAGGACGTGTGGCGCTTCGCCGCCGTCGGCCAGGGCTTCGACGGCGGGCTCGACGCGCTGCTGCGGAACTTCGGCGGCGAGGTCGCCGAGGACGAGCAGCCGGCGCAGCAGGCCCCGGCCGCCGCCGCGCCCGGGTTCGCCCCGCCGCCGCAGGCGGCCGCCCCGGCCCCGGCCTTCGGTGCCCCGGCCCCCGCCCAGCAGGCCCCGCAGGCCCCCGCCCCCGCGCCGTCCTTCGGCGCGCCCGTGCCCGGTGCCGCCCCGCAGCCGCAGTACCAGCAGCCCGCGGCCCCGGCCCCGGTGCACGCCGCGCCCACCATGGCCGCGCCGCTCGCCCCGCCGGCCCCCGCCCCGTACGGCCAGCCGCCGCAGCCGCCCCAGCCGTCCTACGGCCAGGTGCCGCCGCCCGCGCCGGCCCCCGCGCCCTACGGGCAGCCGCCGCAGCAGCCCTCCTACGGCCAGGTCCCCGGCCAGCAGCCGCCCCCGTACGGGCAGCAGCAGCCCGCCTTCGGCCAGCAGCCGCCGCAGTACGCGCAAGCGCCGCAGCAGGCGGCCGCCGGAGCGGGCCTCGCCGCCGCGCTGCAGCCGTACAAGGAAGCCCCCACGGGCATCCGCTGGACCCCGCAGAACCAGCAGCTCATGCGCGTCGACCTGTCGATGGGCGGCCAGGCCGTCCTCGCCCGCCAGGGCAGCATGGTCCTGTACCAGGGCAAGGTCGACTTCAGCTACAAGGGCGCGGGCTTCGCCGGCCGCATCGTCGGCAACGCCACCGGCCAGGAGATGCAGCTCATGCGCTGCACCGGCCGGGGCCAGGTCTTCCTCGCGGAGAACGGCGCCCACCTGCACGCCATCGAGCTCCAGGGCGACGCGATCTGCGTCTCCGCCGAGGCCGTCCTCGCCTTCGACGAGTCGCTCCAGCACGAGGTGCGCCGCATCGAGGGCCACGGCATCCCCGGCGGCGCCCTGTTCACCATGCAGTTCCAGGGCACCGGCACGGTGATCGTCAAGACGCACGGCGTCCCGGTGGTCCTGCCCGTCACCCCGACCACCTTTGCGGACAGCAACGCCATCGTGGCGTGGTCGGCCGCCTCGCAGGTGATCATCTCCAGCCAGGTCCGGCTGCGGCGCAACGCCTACCCCGGCCACAGCGGGGAGACCGTGAACCTCCAGTTCCGCGGCGCTCCCGGCAACTTCATCGTCGTCCAGCCGTACGAGGTCTGAGGGAGCCCGACATGAACGCAATGAACCAGCAACTCGCGGGCTTCGCCCCGACCCCCGTCACGGCCCGCATGGAGAACCACGGCCGGGCCATGCTCAAGGTCGCCATGCAGAGCGGCCAGGACCTCTTCGCCCGTACCGGCTCGATGGTCGCCTACGAGGGCTTCGTCCAGTACGAGCCGAACCCGCCGGCCGTCCGCCAGATGGCCTCGCAGTGGATCACCGGCGAAGGCGCGCCGCTGATGAAGTGCACCGGCGACGGCCTGCTCTACCTGGCCGACTACGGCGCCGACGTGGTCGTCATCAACCTCAACAACGACTCGCTCTCGGTCAACGGCACCAACCTGCTCGCCTTCGACGCACACCTCCAGTGGGGCGTCGAGCGGGTCAAGGGCCTCGCCAAGTTCGCCGGCCAGGGCCTGTTCAACGTGCAGATCGCCGGCACCGGGTGGGTCGCCCTGACCTCCCGCGGCACCCCGATCGTGGTCGACTGCGGCCGCGGTGAGGACGAGACCTACGTCGACCCCGACGCGCTCGTCGCCTGGTCGCCGAATCTCAAGGTCAAGGGCAAGCGCAGCTTCAAGGCCTCGTCGATGATCGGCCGGGGCAGCGGGGAGGCCTACCAGATGGCCTTCTCCGGCCAGGGCATCGTCGTCGTACAGCCCAGCGAGGACAGCACCGACCGGCTCCGGGCACGGGGCTGAGGGGGAGCGGACACATCATGCAGAGCGCACTTTTCGCCCACGCCGAGGCGCAGTCCCAGGAGCGGTACGCCATCCAGAACCCGCAGCTGCTGCGGGTCTCGCTGACGGGCTCCGACGACGTACTCGCCCGCAAGGGCGCCATGGTCGCCTACCAGGGACTCATCGACTTCGACGGCGAGTACCAGAGCAGCAGCCAGCGGAACGCCCGCCGCCGCACCGGCGAGGGCCTGGACCTCATGCGCTGCTCCGGGCAGGGCACGGTCTACCTGGCCAACCTGGCCCAGTACGTGCACGTCGTGGACGTGGACCAGGACGGCCTCACGGTCGACAGCAGTTACGTGCTGGCCCTGGACTCCACCCTGCACACCGAGGTCATCGCGGTCGACAGCCAGTACGGGATCTCCGGCTCGGGCAAGTACCAGCTCAACATCTCCGGCCGCGGCAAGGTCGCGCTGATGACCTCCGGGCAGCCGCTGATGATGCAGGTCACGCCCGACAAGTACGTCAACGTCGACGCGGACGCGATCGTGGCCTGGTCCACCTCGCTGCGCGTCCAGATGCAGGCCCAGACGCACTCCAGCGGAGTGTGGCGGCGGCGCGGCAACACCGGGGAGGGCTGGGAGCTGAGCTTCCTCGGCACCGGCTTCGCGCTGGTGCAGCCCAGCGAGGTGCTGCCGCCGCAGAACGCCCAGCTCGGCCAGGGCGTCGCCGCGCAGTTCGGCATGGGCCAGCACGGCTCCCACGCGCAGAACCAGAACAACGCCTGGAACTGACACTCCCGGCACGGCGAAGGGGCGGCCCGCACGGGACCGCCCCTTCGCCGCATCCGCCTCGGCGGGCTGGAGGCTCAGCCGCCGAGGCGGGCCAAGGTCGCCTCCAGCAGCCGTACGACGGACGCGTCGGCCACCGCCGCCACCTCCTCGTACGGGAACCAGCGCAGGTCCAGGGACTCCTCGCTGATCTCCGCCTCCGCGCCGGCCGGGGCCAGCGCCGCGTACTGCACGTCCAGGTGCCAGTGGCACGGAGCCGGGATCGCGTGCCGGTCCAGGCGCACCGGCCCGCCTTCGACCAGGGTCAGCCCCGACGCGATGCCCGATTCCTCACGGGCCTCGCGCAGCGCCACGTCGGCGAGGGTCCGGTCACCGGGCTCGCAGTGGCCGCCCATCTGGAGCCACATGCCGAGCTTCTTGTGCAGGGTCAGCAGGACGCGCCCCCGCACCGGGTCGATCACCAGCGCGCTGCCCGTGACGTGCCCGGCCGTGCAGGGCTTGTAGACCCCGTCCGGGTGGGCCGCCAGGTGCTCCAGGTACAGGTCGCGCAGCTCCGGCTGGTCCTCGTACGCCTTCAGGACGAGGACCGCGTCTTCGTGCAGGCTCACTTCTTCTCGTCGCCGTCCTGCTCGCGCTTCTCGGCGGCCTCGCCGAGCATCTTGTCGATCTCGGAGAAGTCCAGCTGCTCGCGGTGCACGAAGCCGTCCGGGTCGTCCAGGTCGGAGGCGGTCGGCAGCATGTCCGGGTGCTCCCAGAGGCCGTCGCGGCCGTCGACCCCGCGCGCGTCCGTGAGGGAGGCCCACAGCCGCGAGGCGTCGCGCAGCCGGCGCGGGCGCAGCTCCAGCCCGATCAGCGTGGCGAAGGTCTGCTCCGCCGGGCCGCCCGAGGCGCGCCGCCGCCGCATGGTCTCGCGCATCGCGTCCGCCGAGGTCAGCCGGGGCTTGGCGGCCTCGTGCACCACCGCGTCGACCCAGCCCTCGACCAGCGCGAGCGCCGTCTCCAGGCGGGCCAGGGCGGCCTTCTGCTCGGGGGTGTCCTGCGGCTGGAACATGCCGCCCTGGAGGGCTTCCTGCAGCTGCTCCGGGTTGGACGGGTCCAGCTGGCCGACGACGTCCTCCAGCTTGGAGGTGTCGACCTTGATGCCGCGGGCGTAGCCCTCGACCGCACCGAACAGGTGCGAGCGCAGCCACGGCACGTGGGCGAAGAGCCGGGCGTGCGCGGCCTCGCGCAGGGCCAGGTAGAGCCGTACCTCGTCCGAGGGCACGCCCAGGTCCTTGCCGAAGCCCTCGATGTTCAGCGGCAGCAGCGCGGCCTTCCCGGCCGGCCCCAGCGGCAGGCCGATGTCCGTCGAGCCGACGACCTCGCCCGCGAGGGTGCCGACGGCCTGGCCGATCTGCTGGCCGAACATGGCACCGCCCATGGAGCGCATCATGCCGAGCAGCGGGCCCGCCATGGCCTGCATCTCCTCGGGCAGCACGCCGCCCATGGCCGCGCCGACCCGCTCCGCGACCGGGTCCACGAGCTCCTTCCACACCGGGAGGGTCGCCTCGACCCACTCGGCGCGGCTCCAGGCCACGGCCGTGGTGGCGCCGGAGGGCAGCGAGGTCACACCGTCCAGCCAGTGGTCGGCGAGGCGCACGGCCTCCTCGACGGCGGACTTCTCGGCGACGCCGACGCTCGTGTCCTTCACGCCGTCCGCGGTGCCCTGCGCGACGGTCCGGCGGGCGATGTCCTTGGCCATGTCCCAGTTCACGGGACCGCCCTCGTAGCTCAGCATCTGGCCGAGCTGCTGGAAGGCGGCACCGAGGTCGTTCGGGTTCATCGAGCCGAACATCGCGGCGAACGGGTTGTCCGCTCCGGGAGCGCCCGCCCCGCCCGGCAGACCCATGCCGGGGAACCCGAAGGGATTCGCCGGGCCGCCCTGACCGCCCTGATCGCCCTTCTTCTTGCCATCGTCGCCGTTCTCCGGCTCCTCCGGCGGAAGGCCGAATCCGAATGGGGTGTCGCTCACGGGTTTCCTCGGCTCGTAGGGCCGCCGGCGGGAGCCGACGGGCAATGGACAGACAACACCACCCAGCGTAGACACCGCGGCCGCATCCGGGCTCGGTGCTCCGCCGACTCCGGGGCTGCGGCAGGATGGACATCACCTGGTGGGTACGCGTCACGACGCGTCCCTACTGAAGACAACCGCTGGAGACGCCCGGTGAGTTCCCCAGATCCGCAGTTTCGCGCGATGCACGACGACGAAAACAGCTCCGAGCACGGTGACGGCGCCCCCGGCGTTCGCCAGCCGCGAAACCCGGAGGGAATCCGCCGGCGCAGCCCGGTGATCGCCGTGACCGGCGCCGCCTCGGGAGTCGGCGCTGCCCTGGTGAGCCGCCTGGCCGCCTCCGACGAGGTCAAGCAGGTCGTCGCGATCGACGAGCGACGGGGGGACTGCGCCGCGGCCCAGTGGCACATCCTCGACGTACGGGACCCCGCGATCGCCGAGAAGCTGCGCGGCGCGGACGTCGTGGTCCACCTCGCGCTGGACCTCGACCTGGAGACCGACCCGGCCGCCCGCACGGCGTACAACGTGCGCGGCACCCAGACCGTCCTGACGGCCGCCGCCGCGGCCGGCGTGCACCGGGTCGTTCTCTGTACCTCGGCGATGGTCTACGGGGCCCTGCCGGACAACGACATCCCGCTGTCCGAGGACTCCGAGCTGCGGGCCACCGCCGAGGCGACCGGCGTCGGCGACCTGCTGGAGATCGAGCGCCTCGGCCGCCGGGCCCCGCGCGCGCACCCCGGACTGAACGTCACCGTGATCCGCCCGGCCGTCCTGGTCGGCGGCACCGACACCGCCCTGACCAGGTACTTCGAGTCCCCGCGGCTGCTCGTGGTGGCCGGATCCCGCCCCACCTGGCAGTTCTGCCACGTCGACGACCTGGTCAGCGCCCTGGAGTACGCGGCCCTGGAGAAGGTCGAGGGCGAGCTGGCCGTGGGCTGCGAGGGGTGGCTGGAGCAGGAGGAGGTCGAGGAGCTGAGCGGCATCCGCCGCATGGAGCTCCCCTCCGCGGTCGCCCTGGGGGCGGCGGCCCGGCTGCACCGGATCGGCCTGACCCCGTCCCCGGCCGGGGACCTCGCCTACACGATGCATCCGTGGGTGGTCAGCGTCAGCGGGCTGCACGCGGCGGGCTGGCGGCCGCGCTGGACCAACGAGGAGGTGCTCGCCGAGCTCCTCCAGGAGGTTTCGGGCCGCCACACGGTCGCGGGCCGCCGGCTGGGCCGCAGGGACGCCGCCACGGCCGCCGGTGCGGCCGGCGCGACGGTGGCCCTGCTGGGCGCGGCCGCGGCGGTCCGCCTGGCGCGCAAGCGGCGCGGGATCTGACCCCGGGGGCCGGGCCGCCCGCCCGGTGCGGCACCGTCGCCGGGGGCGCCGCACCCGGGCCCGGGCCCCGAACGCCGGCGGGGCCGGATCGTGCAGTTGCCCGGATTGGTAGGAGACTCCCAAGGCGGCGCCCGCGGCCCGGGCGAATCTGCTATTTCGCCGCGTCAGCGGCTAGGGCACGATGAACGCATGGCACCGCACTTCGACCACCCCGGTGAGCAGGCCGCTTCGGACCCGATCCGGCTGCTCCAGATCCGCGAGACCGCCCTGTCGATCGACGAGGTCTTCCAGGCCGTCGGCGACGACGCGTCGGGCGGTACGACGCTCTTCGTCGGCACGGTGCGCAACCACGACGGCGGGGCGGACGTCGACTCGCTCGGCTACTCCTGCCACCCGACGGCCGAGGCCGAGATGCGCCGCGTCGCCGAGCGCGTCGTGGCCAAGTTCCCGGTCCGCGCCCTGGCGGCCGTGCACCGCGTCGGTGACCTGGCCGTGGGCGACCTGGCGGTCGTCGTCGCCGTGTCCTGCCCGCACCGCGGCGAGGCCTTCGAGGCCGCCCGGATGCTGATCGACGACCTCAAGCACGAGGTCCCGATCTGGAAGCACCAGACGTTCAGCGACGGCACCGAGGAGTGGGTCGGCGCCTGCTGAGGCCTCCGGCCTTCAAGGAGGGGTGACGTTCAGCGACGGACCCGGGAGGTGGGTCGGCGCCTGCTGAACCCCCGGTCGAGGAACGCCACCCGGAAGGCGGTAGCCTCGCACCCGTTCGGCCGCGCAACACGCCCTCGATTTGCGTAACCCCCCCACGGGCACGAGCGTTGAAGCCACCAACGAAACGTACTTCGGGGTAGGGAGACACGCCCATGGCATCTTTGGCGTGGTTGCTGATTCCGCTGTTCGCCGCGATCGGAGCGGCGATATGGGGCAGCTGGGCGGCACGCGACCGCACACAGGGTGACATATCCGAGCTCGCGGGCTATGCCCGCTTCCGGGAAGCCATGGCCAACGCCGACCAGGCGAGGGTGAAGGCCGACGCGCATTCCTCCCCGTCCGCCCACTCCGCCTCCGACGCCGTCTGACGTGCCCGCCGCCGTCCGCCGCCGATCGACGCTCCGCGTCCGTTCCGCTCCGGTCCGCCGCGGTCGGTGAGATTCCGCTGAGAGTTTCGCGCAGGGACCCCGTACGGACCGGCCCCGAGGGCCGCCCGCCAGGGCCGTCCCGTACTGTCGGATCCATGCCACGCCGCACCGCGACGATGCTCGCTTCCACCCTGGTGCTGTTCGCGCTGCTCTGCGCAGGGGTGTTCATCAAGGTCCCGTACTCCGAGATGAGCCCCGGCCCGACGGTGAACACGCTCGGGGACTCGCACGGCGCGCCCGTCCTCAACATCGCGGGACGCAAGACCTACCCGACCAGCGGTCACCTCAACATGACCACGGTCCGGGTCACCGGTGCGGACTACGACATGAGCCTGGTGGAAGCGGTCTACGGGTGGCTGGCCGGCGACAACATCGTCGTCCCGCACGAGAACCTCTACCCGAACGGGAAGACGGAGCAGCAGTCCACCCAGGAGAACGCCGAGGAGTTCAGCCAGTCGCAGCAGAGCGCCAAGGTGGCGGCCCTGAAGCAGCTCGGCATCCCGGTCACCGCCCGGGTGATCGTCTCCACCGTGGTCAAGGACAGCCCCGCCGAGGGCCGGCTGCACGCCGGGGACGTGATCAAGTCCGTGGACGGCACCGCCGTCACCGCCCCCGAGGACGTGGCCAAGCTCGTCACCAAGCACAAGCCGGGTGAGCCGGTGGAGTTCACGATCGTGCCCGCCAAGGAGGCGACCGAGGCGGCGAAGGCCGGCAACAACGACCCCGCCACCTCGCAGCTGACGATCACCGCGGGCAAGGCGGACGGCGACGGTCACGCCATCGTCGGCATCCGGGCCGGAACCGACCACACCTTCCCGTTCACGATCGACATCAAGCTCGCCGACGTCGGCGGCCCGAGCGCCGGGCTGATGTTCGCCCTCGGCATCGTCGACAAGCTCACCCCGGAGGACCTGACCGGCGGGAAGTTCGTCGCGGGCACCGGCACCATCGACGACGCGGGCAAGGTCGGCCCCATCGGCGGCATCCAGATGAAGACCATCGGCGCCCGCAAGGCCGGCGCCGAGTACTTCCTGACGCCCGCCGAGAACTGCGCCTCCGCGGCCTCCCACACCCCCGACGGTCTGACCCTGGTCAAGGTGTCCACCATCGACGACGCCACGAAGGCACTGCAGAAGATCAGCAAGGGGGACACGGCCGGGCTGCCGAGCTGCTCGGGCTAGCCCGGGCCGTTCCGTCCCCCTGACGGGCCGTGCCTACGAGAAGGTCGCCGCCAGGGCGTCCGCGAGGCCGGGGACCAGGCCCGCACCGGTGAGGACCTCCGTCGAGGAGTCCTTCTCGCGCAGCCGCACGGCCGACTCGCGCGATCCGTCGCGCAGCACGGCCACGGTCAGGCGCACCTCCTGCCGCTCCGGGTGACCGGCGACCCACTTCGCCAGCTGCTTGTCGTTCAGTCCCTCCGGTACGGAGGCCTCCGCGGACGGCGGCAGCATCAGCCGCTCCACCGTGAGCGCGCAGCCGACGACGGCGTCGGGCCAGGCGATGGTGCCGAGGAACTTGTCGAGCGGCGTCCCCTTCGGGACCTCGTCCTGCTCGATGGGGGTGAGGGAGGACTTGCCGGCGTCGTCCTGGTCGAGACCGAGCTGGCTCGCCAGCCGCGGCTCCTGCTTCTTGAGCCGGGCGGTGTCGACGAGGGCGAAGAGCCGCGCGGGCTTGTCCCAGCCGAGGCCGGCCGCGTACTCGTCGATCTCGAGGCAGGCGCGGGTGAGCGGGCCGGCCGCCATGGGGGTGCCGGGGGAAGGCGAAAGGTTGGACATGGGCAACATCCTGCCTCCTTTCCATCGATTACCGGGAACTGACCGAAGCCTCAGTAAGTTGCATGAGTGGGCCCTACGATCGGGGGCCCGTTCATTACCAGACTCAGCTTTCGAGGTGCGCACCTTGGCTTTCCAGATGCCGGACCGCGGCGGAGGCCCTTCGGGGCCACGGATGAGAGTCGGCCGCCCCTCCCGGCGGGCGAGAACTCTCCTCATGACCCTGGGCGTGCTGGCCGTCCTGGCCATGCTCTTCATCATGTTCGCGGGCTTCTGGACTGACTGGCTCTGGTTCCGCTCCGTGAAGTACTCCACCGTCTTCACCACCACCCTGTGGACCAAGATCGGCCTCTTCGCCGTCTTCGGTCTGCTGATGGCCGGTGCCGTCGGGCTGAACATCTGGCTGGCCCACCGGCTGCGGCCGCCGCTCAGCGCGATGTCGATGGAGCAGCAGAGCCTCGACCGCTACCGGATGAGCATCGCCCCGTACAAGAAGTGGCTGCTCCTGGGCATCGCCGTGCTCGTCGGCCTGATCGCGGGCGCCTCGGCGGCCGGCCAGTGGAAGACCTGGCTCATGTACGTGAACGGCGTGCCCTTCGGTTCGAAGGACCCGCAGTTCCACATGGACGTGTCCTTCTACACCTTCGACCTGCCCTGGTACCGCTTCCTGCTCGGCTTCGGCTTCGCCGCCGTCGTGCTGTCGGTGATCGCCGCGGCCGTCGTGCACTACCTGTACGGCGGACTGCGCGTGACCAGCCCGGGTGCGCGGGCCACCGCCGCCGCCACCGGGCACCTGTCGGTGCTGCTCGGCCTCTTCGTCACGCTCAAGGCGGTCGCCTACTGGCTCGACCGGTACGGGCTCGCCGTGAAGTCCAGCGACTTCAAGGCCGCCGACAACTGGACCGGCCTGCGCTACGTCGACGCGAACGCCTACCTGCCGGCGAAGACGATCCTCGTCGCCATCGCCGCGATCTGCGCCGTGCTGTTCTTCGCGACGCTGTGGCGCCGCACCTGGCAGCTGCCGGTCATCGGCTTCGGCCTGATGGTGCTCTCGGCGATCCTGATCGGCGGGCTCTACCCGGCGATCGTGCAGAAGTTCCAGGTCCAGCCGAACGAGCAGGCCAAGGAATCCCCGTACGTCCAGAAGAACATCAAGGCCACGCGCGACGCCTACGGCATCGCCGACTCGGAGGTCACGGACTACCCGGGCGTCCCGCAGACGGAGGACCGGGGCAAGCTGCGGCCGCAGGCCGACACCACGGCCAGCATCCGCATCCTCGACCCGAACATCGTCTCGCCGGCCTTCCAGCAGCTCCAGCAGGTCAAGGGCTACTACGCCTTCCCGTCCACGCTCGCCGTGGACCGGTACAGCGGCCAGGACACGGTCATCGGGCTGCGCGAGCTGAACATCGGCGGCATCCCGAAGAACAACTGGATCAACGACCACTTCAAGTACACGCACGGTTACGGCGTGGTCGCGGCCAAGGGCACCACCGTGAAGGAGGGCGCCCCGGACTTCACGCAGGCCGACCTGCCCTCCAAGGGTGTCTTCGGCACGGACTTCGAGCAGCGCATCTACTACGGCGAGCAGACGAAGCAGTACTCGATCGTCGGCGGCCCGCAGAAGGAGCTCGACTACTCGGACGACAAGGGCGAGAAGGAGACGAGCTACAAGGGCGACTCCGGCGTCAACCTCGACAACCCGGTCAACCGGGCCGCGTACGCGCTCACCTTCAACGAGCCGCAGATCCTCTACTCGGGCGCCATCGGCGACGGCTCGCGGATCCTGTACAACCGCACGCCCAAGCAGCGCGTCGAGGCCGTCGCCCCGTGGCTGACCATCGACGGCGCGCCCTACCCGGCCGTGATCGACGGCCGGATCAAGTGGATCGTCGACGCGTACACGACCACCAACGGCTACCCGTACGCCTCGCGCACCACGCTGGGCCAGAGCACCGCGGACTCGCTGACCAACAGCCAGCGCGCGGTGGTCGCCCAGGAGAACCAGGTCAACTACATCCGCAACTCGGTGAAGGCCACCGTCGACGCGTACGACGGCTCGGTCGACCTGTACCAGTGGGACACCGCGGACCCGGTCCTGAAGACCTGGATGAAGGCGTTCCCGGGCACGGTGAAGCCCAAGGCCGACATCGGCAAGCCGCTCATGGAACACCTCCGGTACCCGCAGGACCTCTTCAAGGTCCAGCGCGAGCTGCTGACCCGCTACCACGTCACCGACCCGCAGACCTTCCTCAGCGGCAGTGAGGCGTGGGCGGTCCCGGACGACCCGACGACCAAGGCCGGTACGGCCGTTCCGCCGTACTACCTGTCGATGAAGATGCCGGGCCAGAAGGAGAAGGGCCAGGTCTTCTCGCTCACCACGACGTTCACGCCGAACGAGCGGCCCAACCTGAGTGCCTTCATGGCGGTCAACGCCGATCCTGGCACCCCGGAGTACGGCAGCATCCGCATCCTGAAGATGCCGACCAGCAAGCCGCCGGACGGCCCGAGCCAGGTGCAGAGCAAGTTCCAGTCGGAGCCGAAGATCGCCGAATCCATCCGCCTGCTGCGCGGTGGTGACTCGGAGATCGAGTACGGCAACCTGCTCGCGGTGCCGCTCGACGGCGGGATGCTCTACGTGGAGCCGGTCTACGTCCGCAGCTCCGGCCTGAAGTACCCGCTGCTGCGCAAGGTGCTGGTGACCTACGGCAACCAGACCGCCTTCGAGGACACCCTGGAGAAGGCGCTGAACGTGGTCTTCGGGGCCGAGGCGCCGACCGTTCCGGTCTCCCCGGACCAGCCGCCGGGCACCGTCACGCCGCCGACCGCCCAGGATCCGACGGTCAAGGCGGCGCTCGGTGACGCGCAGAAGGCCATCGAGGACGCCGAGAAGGCCCGCCAGGCCGGCGACTGGGCGGCCTTCGGCAAGGCCCAGGACGAGATCAAGGCGGCGCTGAAGCGGGCGATCGAGGCCGAGGCGAAGCTGACGACCCCGGCCCCGTCCGGCCAATGATCAATGGGTAATGGCTCCACCCCGCGTCGTGATACTGTGGTTTCACCGACGCGGGGTGGAGCAGCTCGGTAGCTCGCTGGGCTCATAACCCAGAGGTCGCAGGTTCAAATCCTGTCCCCGCTACTGAAGATGAAGGCCCGGATCCATGGGA
Organism: Streptomyces sp. NC-S4; assembly: GCF_054353315.1. Taxonomy (NCBI): domain Bacteria; kingdom Bacillati; phylum Actinomycetota; class Actinomycetes; order Kitasatosporales; family Streptomycetaceae; genus Streptomyces; species Streptomyces sp. NC-S4. The sequence goes on from NZ_CM135937.1 coordinate 5,656,159, forward strand.
TCCGGGCCTTCGTCATGTCCGGGGCGGACACGCGGTAGCCGGGGAGGGTGACTTGTGGGTGGAGCGTGTTTGACTTACCTCACTGTGGGCATGTCGACAAAACGCTGTAGTGACCTCACTGGCTGCGACATACCAGGTGTACGCGGGTAGCAGGTGATGCGACGATGGGATTTATGGGGGACAGGTCAACTCTGCTGGAGACAGGGCGGTTTGTGAGGGCGGAGTCCGGGACGGACACAGAGGCCGAGGGGGCGGCTCCGGTCGTGGACGCGCAGACCGCACTGACCGATGCGGATTTCTTGGACAAGCACAGCGTGGAGGAGATGTTCGCCGAGACCGACGCGGCGAGTGACGCCGAGCTCGAAGCCCGGCACCGGGTGGCCGCCGACAAGGGCGACCCCGGAGCCATGAGCGTGCTCGGCGCGCTGCTGCTGCGCCGCGGCGACCTCGACGGCGCCGAACCGTACCTGAGGGGAGCCACGGCCGAAGGGGACCGCGCCGCCGCGAACAACCTCGGCGTGCTGCTCCACCAGCGGGGCTACCCCGAGGACGCGGCCGGCTGGTGGCGGGTCGCCGCCGTCGCCGGATCCGCCCCCGCCGCGCACGCCCTCGGCCGCTACTTCCGGGAGCGGGGGGACGAGCCCGCAGCCGAGTACTGGATGCGGCAGGCGGCCGAGTCCGGCCACGCGCTGGGCGCGTACGGGCTGGCCGACCTGCTTGAACACCGCGGGGACAAGGGCGTCGAGCGGTGGTTCCGCGCTGCCGCCGAACAGGGACACCGCGAAGCCGCGTACCGGCTGGCGAGGCACCTGCGCAAGGGCGACCCCACCGAGGCCGAGCAGTGGTACCGGCAGGCGGCCGCGCGCGGGCACCGGCGCGCCGCCCTGCACCTGGGCGCCCTGCTGGAGGCGCGCGGCGAGCTCAAGGAGGCCGGGCGCTGGTACCTGACCTCCGCCAAGCAGGGCGAGGCCCGGGCGGCGTGCGCGCTCGGCTTCCTGCTGCGCGACGCGGGCGACGAGGAGAGCGCCGCCGTGTGGTGGCACCGGGCGGCGCAGGACGGCGACGGCAACGCCGCGAACGCCCTGGGCGCGCTGCACGCCGCCCGCGGCGAGACCCAGACCGCGGAGCGCTGGTACCGGACCGCCATGGACGCGGGCGACCAGAACGGGGCGTACAACCTTGCTCTGCTGTGCGTCGCACAGGACCGGACCGCACAGGCCGAGCAGTGGTACCGGCGGGCCGCCTACGCCGGACACCGCGAGGCGGCCAACGCGCTGGCGATCATGCTGCTCCAGGTCGGGGACGCGGCGGGTGCCGAACCGTGGTTCTCGAAGGCCGCCGAGGCGGGCAGCGTCGACGCCGCGTTCAACCTCGGGATCCTGTTCGCCAGCCGCGACGAGGACCGGACGGCGCTGAAGTGGTACGAGCGGGCCGCGTCGGCCGGTCACACCGACGCGGCGCTGCAGGTCGGCATCGCGCTGGTGCGGGACGGCGAGGACCGGGCGGCCGAGCGGCACCTGCGCTGCGCGGCGGGCGGCGGCAGCGCGGAGGCGGCGTTCCGCCTGGCCGCGCTGCTGGAGTCGCTGGCCCCGCCCCCGGAGCCGGTGGCCCTGGGCGAGCCCGTGGGCAGCGCCCCGCGCACCGAGAGCGAGGAGTGGTACGAGCGGGCCGCCGAGCTGGGGCACCGCCGGGCCCAGGTGCGGGTCGGCATGCTGGCCGCCGCCCGCGGCGACCTGGCCGTCGCCGCGCGCTGGTACCGGGAGGCGGCCGAGGCCGGTTCCCGCAACGGCGCCTTCAACCTCGGGCTGCTGCTGGCCCGGGAGGGGAACGAGCCGGAGGCCGCTCTGTGGTGGACCCGCGCGGCGGTGGCGGGCCACGGCCGCGCCGCCCTGCGCCTGGGCCTGCTGGCGGCCCGCCACGGGGACCTCGCGGAGGGCCAGAAGTGGTGCGTGCGCGCCATGGAACTCGGCCCGGCCGAGGTCTCGGAACGCGCGGCCCGGCTCCGCGAGGCCCTGGCCGAGGAACTCTCGGCCTGAGCCCCGGCGGGGCGCCCACTCCGGCTCCTGCGGACACGGCCTAGCGGTAGATCCAGGAGGTGGAGCGGGCGTAGACGTGCCGGAAGGCGATCGGCATCAGCAGGTCGTTGACCCGGCGACGCACCGTCCCCGGGGTCTTCGCGTCGCGGTTCATCGCCGCGGACCGGTTCATCCGGGCCACCCGCGGGCGGCGCAGCCGGGTGTACTCGGCCAGGGCCCGGTCCACGCCCGGAACCGACGCCACGCACCGGGCCAGGGCCACCGCGTCCTCGATCGCCATCGACGCGCCCTGCCCGGCCCCGACCGGATGGGCCGCGTCGCCGATCAGGACGGTGCGCCCGTCGTGCCAGACGGGTACGTCCGCCAGACGGTGCATCGGCATCGGGCGGTCGACGCGGGTGGCCGCCCGGATCAGGGACAGCGGCAGCTCCTCCTCCGCATACAGCTCCGCCAGTCGGGCCCGGGTGACCTCCGTCGGGTCCGGGGGCTCCGGGGCGGGCACCTGGGCCGACCACCAGACCGTGCCGTCCGCCGCCGGGACGCACAGGAAGACTCCCCGCCGGCCGAAGACGAAGTGGTAGGTGCCCGGCGGGAGGTGCACGCCTTCGGAGGCCCCCGACACGCAGTAGAGACCGGCGTACCGCACCTGTGGCGCTGCCGGGTCCAGCGCCGGGCGGGTGGCGGACCAGATGCCGTCGGCCGCCACCACCAGGTCCGCGTCCAGGTCCGCCGGGTCCACCCGCCGCCCCGTCTCGATCCGGGCCCCGGTGCGGACCGCCTCGGCGCGCAGCACCTCCACCAGCCGCCCGCGCAGCAGCGTCGTGCTGTGCAGGTCGTCCGAGGCGAGCCGGCCGCGCGGCACCTCCCCGAGGAGCTTGCCCGAGGAGGACCACATCCGCTGGAGGGCGACCGGGAACCCGGCGGCCTGCACCTGCGGGAGGCAGCCCAGGGTCTCCAGTCCCCGCAGGCCGTTGACGGCGAGGCTGAGGAACGAGCCCACCTGCCCGGCCGGATCCTCGTACGCCTCGTGGACCGTGACCTCCGCGCCGGTGGCCCGGCGCAGGGCGATCGCGCTCGCCGTTCCGGCGACTCCGCCCCCGATGACTGACACACGCATGCCCGACCCCTTTCGCTGAATCCACATTCACTGAACTTTGATTCAGTGAAACTCGGTTCAGTATGATGAGGCCGAGAAGACGGCGTCAAGTGGGAGCGGGGATCGCGGTGGGAGTGCGCAAGGAGCGGGCGGCCGGCACGGAGGTGGCACTCAAGGAGGCGGCAAGGGCGCTCTTCCTGGAGCGCGGCTACGCGCAGACGAAGATCACCGACATCACCAAGGCCGCCGGCCGGTCCACCGGGTCCTTCTACGAGCACTTCGCGGGCAAGGACGAGCTGCTGGACGCGCTGCTCGCGGACATGGGGGCCCAGGTGGACCTGGAGGTCGGTGCCCACGACCACCCCCGCGAGCACGACCTCGCCGACCGGGCGCAGCTGCGGACGCACGTAGCGGTCGCCTGGGGCGCCTTCCGGGACCACCTGCCCGTCGTGGTCGCCCTCTTCCAGAAGTCCATGGCCGAACCGCCCGGCTCGGGGCAGGCCTGGGGGCGTCTCCTCGGGGACACCGCGCCGCTGCGCGAGCACCTCGCGTACATGCGCGAACAGGGCCGTGAGCTGCCCGGCGACCCCGCACTGGTCGCCGCGGCGATGGGGGCGATGATCTCGATGCTGGGGTACGCCGCGATGACCGGCGGGGCCGGACTCGACGACGACGAGGTGGTGGAGACGCTGACCGCGCTCCTGCACCGGGGGCTGGCCGGTTAACCGATTTGCATCTGCCGCGGGCCTTCACGTAACGTTGGGTTCACCGACGCGGGGTGGAGCAGCTCGGTAGCTCGCTGGGCTCATAACCCAGAGGTCGCAGGTTCAAATCCTGTCCCCGCTACTGAAGGCTCAGGGCCCGGATCCAATGGATCCGGGCCCTGAGTCGTTCCCGGCTCGTTTTCGCCCGCAAGAAGGCGAACGCGAAGGGCTCGGACCCCCGAGGGGTCCGAGCCCTTTCGTGTGCGTGCGCTCAGGCGGCCGCGCAGTTCGGGCAGATGCCGCGGTACGTCACTTCGACCGCCGACACGACGAAGCCGAAGCGTTCCGCGTCGGGCAGGTCGGCCAGCGGGTTCCCGGCCGGGTGCACGTCGCGGATCGCGCCGCACTGGGCGCAGACCAGGTGCTGGTGGGGCCGGTGGGCGTTCGGGTCGTACCGCTTGGCGCGGCGGTCCGTGGAGACCTCCAGCACCTCGCCGAGGGTGACGAGTTCACCCAGGGTGTTGTAGACGGTCGCACGCGAGATCTCGGGCAGCCGGGCCACCGCGAGTGCGTGCACCTCGTCGGCCGTCAGGTGCACGTGGTCACCGTCGAGCACCTCGGCCACGACACGCCGCTGCGCCGTCATGCGCCAGCCGCGTCCGCGAAGTCGATCCAGCAGGTCACTCATAGACATCAGCCTAACAGTGAGGGGATTCGGTGTAACTCCCGAACCGGTGCGGACTTGGATGCTTACTTGACTTAGACAAAGTCCATCGTAGGATCGGTTACGGCAAACGCCAAGGACAGGACACTCGGGCATGACGCAGGAGGCGCACGTGACGCAGGGACCGCTCACCACGGAGGCCGGAGCGCCGGTCGCCGACAACCAGAACAGCGAGACCGCCGGCGTCGGTGGCCCGGTTCTGGTCCAGGACCAGCTGCTGCTCGAGAAGCTCGCGCACTTCAACCGCGAGCGCATCCCGGAGCGCGTGGTGCACGCCCGCGGCGCGGGTGCGTACGGCACCTTCACGCTGACCCGTGACGTCTCGCAGTGGACCCGGGCCAAGTTCCTGTCCGAGGTCGGCAAGGAGACCGAGACCTTCCTGCGCTTCTCCACCGTCGCCGGCAACCTCGGCAGCGCCGACGCCGTGCGCGACCCCCGCGGCTGGGCGCTGAAGTTCTACACCGAAGAGGGCAACTACGACCTCGTCGGCAACAACACGCCGGTGTTCTTCATCAAGGACGCCATCAAGTTCCCCGACTTCATCCACACCCAGAAGCGCGACCCGTACACGGGCTCGCAGGAGGCGGACAACGTCTGGGACTTCTGGGGTCTGTCCCCCGAGTCCACCCACCAGGTGACCTGGCTGTTCGGTGACCGCGGCATTCCGGCGTCCTACCGCCACATGAACGGCTACGGCTCGCACACGTTCCAGTGGAACAACGAGGCCGGCGAGGTCTTCTGGGTCAAGTACCACTTCAAGACCGACCAGGGCATCAAGAACCTCACCCAGGCCGAGGCCAACGTCCTCGCCGGTGAGGACCCCGACTCGCACCAGCGCGACCTGCGCGAGTCCATCGAGCGCGGCGACTTCCCGACCTGGACCGTGCAGGTCCAGATCATGCCCGCGGCCGAGGCGGCCCAGTACCGCTTCAACCCGTTCGACCTCACCAAGGTGTGGCCGCACGAGGACTACCCGCCGATCGAGATCGGCAAGCTGGAGCTCAACCGCAACCCGGAGAACGTCTTCGCCGAGGTCGAGCAGTCCATCTTCAGCCCGGCGCACTTCGTCCCCGGCATCGGCCCGTCCCCGGACAAGATGCTCCAGGGCCGCCTCTTCGGCTACGGCGACGCCCACCGCTACCGCGTCGGCATCAACGCCGACCACCTGCCGGTGAACCGCCCGCACGCCACCGAGGCGCGCACCAACTCCCGCGACGGCTACCTGTACGACGGCCGCCACAAGGGCGCGAAGAACTACGAGCCGAACAGCTTCGGCGGCCCGCACCAGACGGACCGCCCGCTGTGGCAGCCCATCGACGTGACCGGTGGCACGGGCAACCACGCCGCCGCCGTCCACAGCGAGGACAACGACTTCGTCCAGGCGGGCAACCTCTACCGCCTGTACTCGGAGGACGAGAAGTCCCGTCTGATCGAGAACCTGTCCGGCTTCATCGCCAAGGTCTCCCGCGACGACATCGTCGAGCGCGCGATCAACAACTTCCGCCAGGCGGACGGTGACTTCGGCAAGCGGCTCGAAGCCGCGGTCCAGGCCCTCCGCGGCTGACACGGAGCGCTTGCCGTAGCAGGACGCCGGGCCGCAGCCCTCCTCGGAGGGCTGCGGCCCGGCGTCGTCTCACGCGGCGACCGTGCGCCGCGCGGGAACCCAGCAGCGGATGACGTCGCGTACGGACACGATGCCGACGGGTCCGCCGTGCTCCAGCACGATCAGGTGCCGGAAGCCGCCGTGGGCCATGGCCTCGGCGGCTTCCAGCACGGTGGCCTCGGGGGTGCAGAACACGACGTTGTTGGTGGTGTGCGCGCCCACGGACTCCCGGTCCGGGTCGTGGCCCGCGCCGATCGAGTTGAGGATGTCGCGCTCGGTCAGGATGCCGATTCCGCTGTGGTCGGGGTCGAGGACGACGGCCGCGCCGACGCGCCGGCCGGACATCAGGCAGGCCGCCTGCCGGAGGGTGTGTGCGGGTCCGAGGGTGAGGATCACGGTGCTCATGGCGTCACGGACGAGCATGAAGAGAGCCACCTCCTGGGGTGAGTCCCCCCGCCCGGGTGGGTGCGTCCGAGGAGCCGCCTCAAGAGAAGCGGTTCACAAGCGCACAAGTGGGGGGAGTATCAGATTCCCATGGACCCGCGGGCCCGACAAGAAGGCGCGGGACGGAGCGTGAACAGCGCACGGCCGGGCTCAGGCGCGCGGGCGCAGCAGGCCCAGCATCTCCTCGTGGAGCAGTCCGTTCGAGGCCGCGGCGTTCCCGCCGTGCACCCCGTCCACGCCGTCCAGGCTGGTGAAGCGGCCGCCCGCCTCCTGGACCACGACCGCGATGGCCGCCATGTCCCAGAGGTTGAGTTCGGGCTCGGCGCACAGGTCCAGCGAGCCCTCGGCGACCATCATGTACGGCCAGAAGTCGCCGTAGCCGCGGGTGCGCCAGCACGCCCGGGTCAGGTCCAGGAACCCGGCCAGCCGGCCCTGCTCCTCCCAGCCGCTCAGCGAGGAGTAGGCGAACGAGGCGTCGCCCAGCCCGCCGACCTTGGACACGCCGATGGCGCCGGTCTCGCCGAGGGCGCCGCCCGCGTACGCGCCCCCGCCCCGGGTCGCCCACCAGCGGCGGCCCAGCGCCGGCGCCGACACCACACCGACCACCGGGCGGAACTCGCCGTCGGAGTCCTCGGCCATCAGGGAGATCAGGGTCGCCCAGACGGGGACCCCGCGCACGTAGTTCTTGGTGCCGTCGATCGGGTCCACGACCCAGCGGCGCGGGCCGCTGCCCTCGAGTCCGTACTCCTCGCCCAGGACGGCGTCGTCCGGCCGTGCGGCCGCGATGCCGGCCCGGATGGTCTCCTCGGCCGCCTTGTCCGCCTCGCTCACCGGGGTCATGTCCGGCTTCGTCTCGACCTGGAGGTCGAGGGCGCGGAAGCGCTCCATCGTGACGGCGTCCGCCGCGTCGGCGAGTTCGAGGGCAAGGCGCAGGTCATCGTCATACTCGGGCATGCCCGAACAGTATCGAGACTCCCGGAGCCCGACCAACGCTGTCCACAGTGCGGCCCCGGCGCGCCCTTGACAGGATCTGGCGGCCCGTCAACTCTGGCCGGGGAGAGCCGAACGGGGAGGCGCGGATGCCGGCAGCCCGGGAGTCCTTGCTGGAGGCGGCGGGAGCGGCGCTCTCGGCGCGTCCCTGGCCGGACGTGCGCATGGTCGACGTGGCCGCCGCGGCCGGGGTGTCCCGGCAGACCCTCTACAACGAGTTCGGCGGCAAGGCGGGCCTGGGCCGCGCCCTGGTCCGCCGCGAGGCCGACCGCTACCTCGACGGGGTGGACCGGGCCCTGTCCGCCCCGGACCGGGCCGCCGAGCGGCTCGCCGCCGTCGCGGAGTGGACCGTACGGGCGGCCCGCGCCCAGCCCCTCCTGCGGGCCCTGCTCACCGGCTCCTGGGACGCGGGCCTGCCCGCGGCGGGCGGCCGGGCACCCGACCCCGGCGAGCTGGCCCGGGCCGTTCGGGACCGGGCGGCCGCCGCGCTGACGCCGGGGGAGGGCCCGCAGCGCTGCGAGCTCGCCGTGCGCCTCGCCCTCTCCTACGTGATCGCCCCGGGGGAGGAGCCGGGCGCGGGCGAGCTGCGCAGGCTGCTCAGTGCGCAGACCCGGACAGCTGGAGCCCGATGACGCCCAGGATGACCAGCGAGATCGAGACGAGTTTGAGGGTGGAGACCAGGTCGCCGAGGAAGACCATGCCGTAGATCGCGGTCCCGGCGGCGCCGATGCCCGTCCACACCGCGTACGCCGGCCCCACGTCCAGCTTCTTGAGCGCCAGGGTCAGCAGGCCGAAGCTGCCGAGCGCGAAGCAGGCGAAGGCGACGGTCGGCCACAGCCGGGTGAATCCGTGGGAGAGCTTGAGGCAGACCGCGAAACCGGTCTCCAGGAGTCCCGCGACCACGACCAGCAGCCACGCCATGTCGAATGCCTCCCCGCGTCACGTGACAGCACGTCACTTGGTGCGATTATGCATTTATCCAGACAGGGCCCCCGACAAACGCGGCCGAACCTCCGCCGGACGGTCAGTCGCCCTCGCGCCGCTCGCGCGTCTCCAGCAGCCGGCGCAGCGAATACAGCCGGGCCGGGTCCGCGTGGCCGCCCTCCACCCACTTGTCGAGCGCGCAGTCCTGCTCGTCGTGGCTGCACGCGCGCGGGCACTCCTCGGTGCCCGGCACCAGGTCCGGGAAGGCCAGGATCACCCGGGACGGGTCCACGTGGTGCAGGCCGAAGGAACGCACGCCCGGGGTGTCGATGACCCAGCCGTCGCCGCTCGGCAGCGGCAGCGCGAGCGCCGAGGTGGTGGTGTGCCGGCCGCGCCCGGTCACCGCGTTGACGTGGCCGGTGGCGCGCTGGCGGCCCTCGGCGACCAGCGAGTTCACCAGGGTGGTCTTGCCGACGCCCGAGTGTCCGACGAAGGCCGTGATGCGGCCGTGGAGCCGCTCGCGCACCCGGTCGGCCGCGTCGCCCGTGGCCAGCTCCTCGCGGTTGGTCACCACGTAGTTCAGGCCGAAGGTGGAGTAGATCTCCAGGATCTTGTCCGGAGAGGTCAGGTCGGACTTGGTGAGCACCAGCAGCGGCTCCAGCCCGGCGTCGTACGCCGCCACCAGGCAGCGGTCGATCATCCGGGGCCGCGGCTCCGGGTCGGCCAGGGCCGTGACGATGGCCAGCTGGTCGGCGTTGGCGACGACCACCCGCTCGTAGGGGTCGTCGTCGTCGGCGGTGCGCCGCAGGACGGACTTGCGCTCCTCGATCCGCACGATGCGGGCCAGGGTGTCCTTCTTGCCGGAGAGGTCGCCGACGATCCAGACCCGGTCGCCCACCACCGCCGCCTTGCGGCCCAGCTCGCGGGCCTTCATCGCGGTGATCGAGCGGCCGTCCACCAGGCAGGTCAGCCGGCCGCGGTCCACGGTCAGGACGAAGCCCTCGGCCGCGTCCTCGTGCTTGGGCCGGATGCTGGTCCGCGGCCGGTTGCCCTTGGGGTTGGGCCGCTGGCGGATGTCGTCCTCGTCGGTGTGCTTGCCGTACCTGCGCATGACGGGCCCTACGCTCCCGCACCCGCTCCGGGCGCCCCGGAGCCACCGGCGTCCCCGGCGAGCATGTCGGTCCACATCTTCGGGAAGTCCGGCAGGGTCTTCGCGGTCGTCGCCACGTTCTCGATCTGCACGCCCTCGACCGCCAGACCGATCACCGCGCCCGCGGTGGCCATCCGGTGGTCGTCGTACGTGTGGAAGGTGCCGCCGTGCATCCGGCGCGGCCGGATGCGCAGGCCGTCGGCGGTCTCGGTGACATCGCCACCGAGCCCGTTGATCTCCGCGGTCAGCGCGGCCAGCCGGTCCGTCTCGTGCAGCCGCAGGTGCGCGACGCCGCGCAGCACCGAATCGGAGTCGGCCAGGGCGGCCACGGCCGCGATGCCCGGGGTGAGCTCGCCGACCTCGCTCAGGTCCACGTCGATGCCGTGGATCTTGCCGGTGCCGGTGAAGACCAGGCCCGCGTCGGTCAGCTCGCAGGAGCCGCCCATCTCGGTGAAGATCCGGCGCAGCGCGTCGCCCGGCTGGGTGGTGCGGCGCGGCCAGTCGGGAATGGTCACCGTGCCGCCGGTGATCAGGGCCGCGGCCAGGAAGGGCTGCGCGTTGGACAGGTCCGGCTCCACGACCATGTCGCGGCCCAGCAGCGCGCCGGGCGCGACCCGCCACACGTCCTTCTCGCCGCCGGCCTCGGGGGTGTCGACCTGGGCGCCCGCCGCGCGCAGCATCTCCACGGTCATCCGGATGTGCGGCATCGACGGCAGGTTCCCGCCCACGTGCCGGACCTCGACGCCCTGGTTGAAGCGCGGGGCGGAGAGCAGCAGCGCGGAGACGAACTGCGAGGAGTTGCTGGCGTCGATCTCGACCGCGCCGCCCTCCAGGGCCCCGCCGCCCATGACGGTCATGGGCAGCGCGCCTCGGCCGTCGTCGTCGATGCGGGCGCCGAGGGTGCGCAGGGCGCTGATGACCTGGCCCAGCGGGCGCTCGTAGGAGCGCGGGTCGCCGTCGAAGCGGATGTCGCCGTCGGCGAGGGTGGCGACGGGCGGCAGGAAGCGCATGACCGTGCCCGCGTTGCCGACGTCCACGGTCGTCGGGCCGTGCAGGGCCGCCGGGATGATCCGCCAGGCCTCGCCGCCCACCGTGCCGTCGGTGGCACCGGCGGAGCTGGACGAGACGGTCTCCTCGATCCCGACGCCCAGCGCACGCAGCGCGTCGGACATCAGCTGGGAGTCGCGCGAGCGCAGCGGGCGGCGCACCCAGCCGGGCTCGGCGGCGAGCGCGGCGAGCACGAGGGCCCGGTTGGTGACCGATTTGGAGCCCGGCACCGTGACGGTGGCGTGGACGGTCCCGTCGGCGAGCGGAGCGGGCCAGAGGGCAGGGAGCGCGGGGGTCTCGGTCATGGCCACCACTTTAGTGGCTTCCCCCGACCCCAGATCTTGATCCCGCTCCCGTCTCGGGGAGCGGTCACAGGGCGAGCAGCCAGCGGGCGCCGCCGATCAGCGAGCACAGCGCGACGACGTGGAAGAAGAGCAACCACACCACCGGGTGCAGGTGCGTGAGCCGGCCCAGCTGGTCGGCGTCCGAATCGGGTGCCCCGCCGCCCCGGCGCTTGGCCCCCAGCTCGAAGACCGGGCGGACCCCGCCGAACAGCAGGAACCACACCACCAGGTAGGCGAATCCGGCCTGCACCCCGGCCGGGGCGAGCCAGGACACCAGCAGGAAGGTTCCGCCGGTCAGTACCACCGTCAGCGCCCCGTACGCGTTCCGGATCATCACCAGCATCGCCACCAGCAGGGCGGTGGCCACCCACAGCAGCAGCGTGATCCGGTGCGCGGACAGCAGCGCCGCCCCGCCCAGCCCGAGCAGCGAGGGCGCCGTGTATCCGCCCGCGGCGGTCAGGATCATCCCCAGCCCGGTCGGCTTGCCCCGGCTGACGGTGACCCCGCTGGTGTCCGAGTGCAGCCGTATCCCGCTCAGGCGCCGCCCCGTCAGCAGTGCCAGCAGCCCGTGCCCGCCCTCGTGCGCGATGGTGATGGTGTTCCGCGAGAGCCGCCACAGCGGGCGGGGCGCCACCGCGGTCACCGCGACGAGCCCCGTCGCGATCACCAGCCACAGGTCGGGCGCGGCCTGTATGCCCGTGAGCCGGTCCCACAGACCGGCGGTCGTGCTGCTGTCCATAAGGTGGCGGACTCCTTGCGGTGAGGTGCGGGTGGCATGGCAGTGTGACAGCCATGTGCGGACGGTATGCGGCGAGTCGTAGGCCCGAGGACCTCGTGGAGGCATTCGGCATCGAGAAATGGGAGCCGGAGGAGACCCTGGCCCCCGATTTCAACGTGGCGCCGACGAAGGAGGTCCACGTGGTCCTCGACCGTCCCCTCAAAGACGCCTCGCACCCACGTCCGGTTCGCCAGCTGCGCGTCCTGAAATGGGGGCTGGTCCCCTCCTGGGCCCAGAACCCCGACGGCGCCGCCCGGATGATCAACGCCCGGTCGGAGACCCTCCACGAGAAGCCCTCCTTCCGCCGGCCCTTCGCGCAGCGCCGCTGCATCGTCCCCGCCGACGGCTACTACGAGTGGGTCACCGCCCACGACGAACGGCAGCTGGAGGTGGAGGGCAGGAAGAAGCGGGCCCGCAAGCAGCCCTACTTCGTGCTCCCCTCCGACGGCTCCGTCTTCGCCATGGCCGGGATATACGAGTTCTGGCGCGACCGGACCCTGCCCGACGAGCACCCGCTCTCCTGGTGGGTCACCTGCTCGGTGATCACCACGGAGGCCGAGACCGGCCCCCTGGGCGTGGCTCCCGCCGAGGGGCCGCGCTCGCTCGCCGACATCCACCCGCGGATGCCGCTGATGCTCACCCCGGACCGCTGGGACGCCTGGCTTGACCCGGCGAACACCGACACCGAGGGCTCGCTGCGCGAGCTGCTGGCCCCGCCGCCCGGCGGGCTGATGCGGGCCTACCCGGTGTCGACCGCCGTGAGCAACGTGCGCAACAACGGCCCGGAGCTGCTGACGGAGCTGGCCGCGCCGGAGGAGGGCACCCTCTTCTGACCCGGGCAGGATGGGACGCATGACCACGCGTACCGAGAGTGTCGACACCACGGCGGGCGAGGCCCGCATCACCTGGCACGGGGCGCCGCGGCCGAGGCTGGTGCTCGCCGTGAGCCACGGCGCCGGCGGCGGCATCGAGGCCCGGGACCTCCGGGCGCTGGCCGCCGCCCTGCCCGCCCGCGGGATCACGGTGGCGCTCGTCGAACAGCCCTGGCGGGTCGCCGGGAAGAAGGTCGCCGCCGCGCCCAAGGTGCTGGACGAGGGATGGCGCGGGCTGTGGCCGGCGCTCACGGAGCCCGGGCTGCCGGTGGTCGCGGGCGGGCGCAGCGCCGGGGCCCGCGTGGCCTGCCGGACCGCCGCCGGGCTCGGGGCCGCCGGGGTGCTGGCGCTGGCCTTCCCGCTCCACCCGCCGGGCCGGCCGGAGAAGTCCCGCGCCGGGGAGCTCACCGGGGCCGGCCGGCCCGCCCTCGTGGTCCAGGGCGCCCGGGACCCCTTCGGACGGCCCGCGGAATTCCCCCCGCCGGGCGGGCAGGACCCGTACGAGCTCGTGGAGGTGGCGTACGCCGACCACGGCTTCGCGGTGCCCAAGAAGGCCGCCACCACCCAGGAGGAGGCGCTCCGGACGATCACCGAAGCGGTCGGGGAGTGGCTGGAGCGGCTCCCCCTCTGAGGACCGGCCGCCGCGTCCCGGAGAAAGCCGGAAACCCGCCGTGCGCCCGGGAATGCGCCGCCCGCCCCTTCTGTTGTCCCGGATGTCGGAACGTAGGGGAACTCGTCGGAGGAGAGGGAGCGCATGACCCAGGTCATCAGCCAGAACCGTCGGCAGGCCGCTGACCTGGACTGGACCGTGCTGCCCGCGCCGAAGCGCGGCTCGCTTCGGGCGGCGGAGGGCCGGGAAGGTCGACTATTCTCCGATTCGAGCGGATCCGCTTTCGGAACCGCCACGCTGTCGGAGGAGGTGGGTCCTGTCGCTGGGACCGACGAAGGCCACGCGGAGGAGACGACCCTGGAGCGCAACGCGCGCTTCGAACGGGACGCCCTCGGCTACCTCGACCAGATGTACTCGGCCGCGCTGCGCATGACGCGCAATCCGGCCGACGCCGAGGACCTGGTCCAGGAGACGTACGCGAAGGCGTACGCGTCCTTCCACCAGTTCCGCGAGGGCACCAACCTGAAGGCGTGGCTCTACCGCATCCTGACGAACACCTTCATCAACTCCTACCGCAAGAAGCAGCGCGAGCCCCAGCGCAGCGCCGCGGAGGAGATCGAGGACTGGCAGCTGGCGCGCGCCGAGTCGCACATGTCGACCGGACTGCGTTCCGCCGAGTCGCAGGCGCTCGACCATCTGCCGGATTCGGACGTGAAGGAAGCCCTGCAGGCCATTCCGGAGGAGTTCCGCATCGCGGTCTACCTTGCCGACGTAGAGGGCTTTGCGTACAAGGAGATCGCGGACATCATGGGTACACCCATCGGTACGGTCATGTCGCGACTGCACCGTGGCCGCCGTCAACTCCGCGGAATGCTGGAGGACTATGCCCGTGAGCGCGGGCTGGTTCCCGCGGGCGCGGGAGAGTCGAACGACCGGAAAGGCTCGGACTCATGAGTTGCGGAGAGCCGCACGAGACAGAGTGCTCCGAGGTCCTGGATCACCTGTACGAGTTCCTCGACCAGGAGATGCCGGACAGTGACTGCACGAAGTTCGAGACGCATTTCGGCGAGTGCAATCCCTGCCTGGAGAAGTACGGCCTCGAACAGGCCGTGAAGAAGCTGGTGAAGCGCTGCTGCGGGTCGGACGACGTGCCGACCGACCTGCGGTCGAAGGTGATGGGCCGGATCGAACTGATCAGGTCCGGTCAGGCGGTGCCCGACCACGATGTCACCGCCGACAATCCCGCTCCCGGCTGATCCGCACCGGTGACCGGCCGACCGGCCGGACGATCGAACACCCGCCCCCGGAAGAGCACTTCCTTCACCCGAATGTGCTAATCCGGGGGCGTCCGCATGGCCCAATGCGGAAATGTGGCCCACCTCGCTCCGGGCCCCGCCTATTCTCCCCATTCGGTGCCGACTCGATTCGGTACCCGGTGTGCACGGCACAGGGGGGGGAGGAGAGCGCCATGCGGGCACTTCCGCCGGGGGCGCGCGCATTCATCCTGTGCGCCGTTCTCGCGGCCGTCGCGTGCGTCGCCCCCGCCCTCACGGATTCCGGTACGCCCTGGGCGGCCGTGGCCCTGCTCGCCGTCCTCTACCTCGGCTGCGAACTCGTCAAGGTCTGCCCGCCGCCGCACAGCCGGGTCCCCGAGGGCATCGGCTCCTTCTTCCCCGTGGTGTTCGCCGCCGTCTTCCTGCTGCCGCCCGCCGCCGCCGCGCTCGTCGCGCTGCCCGGGGCGCTCGCGGGCACCGTCGTCCAGCGGCCCGCCCGGGTGCGCCGCGTGTGGCACGGCGCGCAGCAGGCGGGCGCGAGCTGGGCCGCGGGGCAGGTCTACGGGCTGCTGCGGGGCCCGGCCACCCTCGGTGGCGGGTCCTCCGCCGGCTCCGGACCCCCCGCAGGGCCGGCCGACTTCCCCTCCGCTCTGCTTCCCGCGACGGCCGCGGCGATCGTCTTCTGCCTCGTGCTCACCGCCCTCGACGGTGCCATCCTGGCCACCGCCGAACGCCGCCCGGCCGCCACCGCCTGGCGAGGGCTCGTGCCCTCCTCCCTCGCCCCGCACTGCGTCCACGGCCTCGCCGGCCTGATGACGGCCGTCATGTGGCGCAGCCCCTACGGGCCCCCGGCCGCACTGCTCGTCCTGCTGCCGATGTACCTCTCCTGCTGGGTCTTCGCCCAGTACCACCGTGAGCGCACCGCCCACCAGGCGACCATCCGCGCCCTCGTCCAGGCCGTCGACATCAAGGACCGCTACACGCGCGGCCACAGCGAACGGGTCGGCCAGGCCTCGACGATGATCGCCCAGGAGCTCGGCATGACGGAGGACCGGCTGGAGACGGTGCGCATCGCCGGGATCCTGCACGACGTGGGCAAACTCGGCGTCCCCACCCGGCTGCTGCGCAAGGACGGGCCGCTCACCCCGCAGGAGCGCCGGATCATCGAGCTGCACCCCGAGTACGGGCACGAGATGGTGCGCGGCATCGGCTTCCTCGGCGAGGCCCGGGCCGCGATCCTGCACCACCACGAGCGGGTCGACGGCTCCGGCTATCCGTACGGGCTGACCGGCGAGCAGATCCCGGTACTGGCCCGGGTGGTGGCGGTGGCCGACGCCTTCGACGCGATGACCTCGACCCGCTCGTACAGCCGGGCCCGGCCGGTGCCCGTCGCCCTGGCGGAGCTGGAACGCTGCGCGGGGGCGCAGTTCGACCCGTCGATGGTGCGGGCGCTGGCCGACGCGATCGGCCGGGCCGGCTGGCACCCGGTGGTGACCTCGGACGAGGACCTCCAGGTGATCCCGGCGAGTGCCGCCGCGGCCGGGGCGGGGCGGCACTCGGCCCTGGCCGGGATGCCGGACCAGGGCTCCCGTCCGGCCGCGGCGCCCCCGCCGCCGGACCGGGTCCCCGCGGCTCCCGGCCCGGCCGGCGGGCCCGGGCCGGACGGGGACGGCGCCGGGGCGGGCGGATGAGGGCCCCTGCGGCGTGGACCGTACGGGGGGCCGCCGGGGTGCTCACCGGCGCCGCGCTCGGCCACACCCTGTGGAACGGCGTCGCCGAGCCCGGCGCCGCCCTGGCCTTCGCCACCCTGATCACCGTCGGGGAGCTCGCCCGCCGGGACCGCCAGGACGTCCTCGGCCGCCGCCCCGCGCCGCTCGGCTCCGCCGGAGCCCTCGCCTACGCCCTGCTCGGCCACAACGCCGGGCAGCCCACCCACCACGGGGTGTGCCAGACCGTCGCGGTCGTCGTCGCGGCCGTGCTCGCCGGAATCGTCCCGCACATCGCGCGGGGCTGCGGGCCCGCCCTCGACCACCTCTCCCGCCGCGTGCTCACGGTCGCCTTCGCCGCCGCCTGTTTCCAGCCGCTCCACAACTCGGGCCGGCTGGAGCGGTGGGTGGGCCAGGGCCCGTACCTCGTCGGCTACCTCCTCCTCCTGCTCGGTCTCACCGCCCTGTGCGACGCCGTGCTCGCCGCCGCGCTCGCGGGGGCCAGGACCGGACGGACGTACGGCCGGCTGCTCCACGACGAACTGCGCGCCCAGCTCGGCGTCGGCTCGGCGATCTGTGCCACCGGGGTCGTCATGGCGCTCGGCGCGGCCGTCGCGGGCCTGTGGGCCGTCACCGTCTTCAGCGTGCCCCTGCTGCTGGCCCAGCTGTCCTTCCACCGGATCGCCGCGATCCGCACCACCTACCGCCAGACCATCACCTCGCTCGCCCGCGCCACCGAGATCGCCGGCTGCACCCGGCCGGGCCACTCCCGCCGGGTGGCCGCCCTGAGCTGCGCCGTCGGCCGGGAGCTGGGCCTGTCGGAGCGGGAGCTCACGGTGCTGGAGTACGCGGCCCTGATGCACGACATCGGCCAGCTCTCCCTCGTCGACCCGGTCCCGGACGGGGCCACGGCCGGGCTGCCCGGCGCCGAGGCCCGCCGGATCGCCGAACTGGGCGGGGAGGTGGCCCGGCAGACCGGGGTGCCCGCCGAGGTCGCCGTGGTGGTGGAGCGGCAGGCGGATCCGTACCGGGAGCAGCCCACGGCGGCCCGGATCGTGCGTACGGTGAATGCGTACGACGATCTGGTCGGCGGGAGCCGTCACCCGGGCGGCTCACTGGCCGCCCTGGAGCGGCTCCGCCTGGGCACCGGGCATGACTACCAGCCGGAGGTCGTGGAGTGCCTGGCAAGGGTTCTGGCCAGGGGCGGACGTGGCAGAGTGGTCCCCGTCCCACCTGGGTAACCCATGGGTAATGAGCGGCCGTCCGAGTGGGCATGGTTGGATGCCAGTAAGAGGGACCGTAGGAGTGTCCGCAAGGCTGCACCGTTTTCCCCCAGCGACCGCTGGGAGGTGCCCCCAGGCAGGCGGGAATCGTGAGGATCTTCGGGAAGGTACGGCATCGGCCCTCCGCCTCGTGGCGGCAGGCCACCGACCGCGCGTTCACGCTGATCGGCGACGGGCGGTACGAGGACGCGGGCGCGCTCCTGACGAGAGCGGCGGACCTGGAGCCCTGGCTTTCGGAGTCCTGGTTCAATCTGGCCCTGCTGCACAAGTTCCGGCACGACTGGGAGCAGGCGCGGGCCGCCGGGCTGCGCGCCGTGGCCCTGCTGGACCGTGAGACGGGCGCCCCGGACTGGTGGAACGTGGGGATCGCCGCCACCGCGCTCCAGGACTGGCCGCTGGCCCGGCGGGCCTGGCAGGCGTACGGGCTGAAGGTGCCCGGGGAAGCGGCCGGAGCGGGCGAGCCGGTCGGGATGGAGCTCGGCAGCGCCGCCGTGCGGCTCTCGCCCGAGGGCGAGGCCGAGGTGGTCTGGGGCCGTCGGCTGGACCCGGCCCGGCTGGAGGTCCTGTCGATCCCGCTGCCCTCCTCGGGGCGGCGCTGGGGCGAGGTCGTGCTCCACGACGGCGTCCCGCACGGCGAGCGCGTGACCGCGGCCGGCCCTTCGTACCCCGTGTTCGACGAGATCGAGCTGTGGGCGCCGTCCCCGGTGCCGACCTGGGTGGTGCTGCTGGAGGCGGCCACCGAGGCGGACCGCGACGCGCTGGAGCAGCTGGCCTCGGACGCCGGATTCGCCGCCGAGGACTGGTCCTCGTCGGTGCGGCTGCTGTGCCGGACCTGCTCGGAGAGCGAGATGCCGAGCGACGAGGGCGACGGCGAACAGCACCTCGATCCGCACGACCACAGCGAGCCGGGCCACCCCGGACCGCTCGGGCACCGTACGGCCGGCTCGGGCTCCCTGTGGGTCCCCGAGCGCGAATGCGGCATCGCGGCACCGGCCGGTCTGGTGCGCGGACTGCTCGACGGATGGGTCGCGGACAGCCCGGGTACCCGCGAGTGGCGGGATCTCGAAGAAGTCTGCTGACCCGGGGCCGTACGCTGTACGGGCACATCGGTGGCCACCACGACCATCGGTGACCGGGACTTACGGAAGGCGTACGGCGGACATGGCGCAGCAGGAGAACGAGGTTGTCGAGAGCGTGAACGACGGGTACGTCGTGGACACCGAGGACTGTGAGGCGCGCGAGCTCGCCCACCGTCAGCGCGGTACGGCCCGTCCGATCACCGTGGTCGGCAACCCGGTCCTGCACCGTGAGTGCAAGGACGTCACCGAGTTCGGCGACGAGCTGGCGCAGCTCATCGACGACATGTTCGCCAGCCAGAAGGCCGCCGAGGGCGTGGGCCTGGCCGCGAACCAGATCGGCGTGGACGCGAAGGTCTTCGTCTACGACTGCCCGGACGACGACGGCAAGCGCCACACCGGCGTCGTGGTCAACCCGAAGCTGATCGAGCTGCCGGCCGGCGCGCGGGTGCTCGACGACTCGAACGAGGGCTGCCTGTCGGTCCCGACCGCGTACGCCTCGCTGGCCCGCCCGGACTACGCCGAGGTCGAGGGCCAGGACGCGCAGGGCAACCCGATCAAGGTGCGCGGCACCGGCTACTTCGCCCGCTGCCTGCAGCACGAGACCGACCACCTGTACGGCTACCTGTACATCGACCGCCTCTCGAAGCGGGACCGCAAGGACGCCCTGCGCCAGATGGAAGAGGGCACCCCGCGCTACGAGACCGTCCCCAACGCCTGATCCGGAAGACCTCCTAGGCGGCCTGCGGGCCCCGGAAGGCGCGCCGGAACGAGTTCGGCGTGGTGCCCAGGGTCCGCAGGAAGTGGTGGCGCAGGGCGGCCGCGTTGCCGAAGCCGCAGCGGCCGGCGATCGCGTCCACCGTCTCGCCGGTCGACTCCAGCAACTCCTGCGCCAGCAGGACCCGCTGGCGCAGCACCCACTGGTACGGGGTGGTGCCGGTCTCCTGGAGGAAGCGGCGGGCGAAGGTCCGGGGGGACATGTGCGCGCGCTCCGCGAGCTGCTCGACGGTGATCTCCTCGGCCAGGTGGCGGGCCATCCATTCGATCACCTCGCCCACCGTGTCACAGGCCGTGCGCGGCAGCGGCCGCTGGATGAACTGGGCCTGCCCGCCGTCCCGGTGCGGCGGTACGACCATCCTGCGCGCGATGATGTTGGCGACCTCGGCCCCGTGCTCCTGGCGGACCAGGTGCAGGCACGCGTCGATGCCCGAGGCCGTGCCCGCGGCGGTGATCACCGGGCCCTCGTCGACGTAGAGCACGTCCGGGTCGACGACGGCCCGCGGGAAGCGGCGGGTCAGGGCCGCGGCGTGCATCCAGTGCGTGGTGCACCGGCGGCCGTCCAGCAGTCCGGCCGCGCCGAGGATGTAGGCCCCGCTGCACACGCTGAGGACCCGCGCACCCCGCTCCACGGCCCGGCGCAGGGCCGCCAGCAGGGGCTCGGGGTAGATGCGCACACCGGCGTCGTTCGCGGCGGGCAGGCAGATCAGATCGGCCTCCTCCAGCCGCTCCAGCCCGTGCGCGGGGCTGATCCCGAAGGCGCCCCCGCCGACGGTCAGGGGCCCCTCCTCCGCCGCGCACACGGCGAAGTCGTACACCGGTACGCCCATGTCACTGCGATCGATTCCGAACACCTCGCAGAAGATCCCCAGCTCGAAGGGGGCGACTCCGTCGACGAGGGCCACGGCCACGTTGGTCAGCATGCCCCCAGTGTGGCAGTAATTCGGTCTTCCATGACAGTACTGCCACTGTCGATCATGGGCGATCAGGCGGACAGTAGAGCTATGACCACATTCGTGAGTTACCTCGCCGTCCTCGCCCTCGCCGCCCTCCTGCTCGGGCCCAGCCTGTACGGGATCCTGCGTGACCGCCGGATCGACCAGCAGATCCGGGCCGTCGCGACCCGCCTCGTGTGGCTGCCCCGCCAGCGTGCGGGCGGCCTCCCGCCCACCCCCCGTCGGCGCGCCTTCCGGCCCGCCGCCCGGCGGTACTGGGGCCCCATCGCCCACTGAACACCCGGGGAACGCGAGAAGCCGGGACACGGAAACATCCGCATCCCGGCTCCCCGGTCGAACCGTACGAGGTCCTGGAAGTCCTAGAAGTCCTCGTCCAGGTCGACCGTGCCCTCGACCGCGACCTGGTAGGCCGACGGGCGGCGCTCGAAGAAGTTCGTCAGCTCCTGAACGCCCTGCAGCTCCATGAAGGAGAACGGGTTCTGCGAGCCGTACACCGGCGGGAAGCCCAGCCGGACCAGGCGCTGGTCCGCGACGCACTCCAGGTACTCGCGCATCGACTCGGTGTTCATGCCCGGCAGGCCGTCACCGCACAGGTCGCGGCCGAACTGCAGCTCCGCCTCCACGGCCTCCTTGAGCATGTCGGTGACCTGCTGCTGGAGGGCGTCGTCGAAGAGCTCCGGCTCCTCCTTGCGGACCGTGTCCACGACCTCGAAGGCGAAGTTCATGTGCATGGTCTCGTCACGGAACACCCAGTTGGTGCCGGTGGCCAGGCCGTGCAGCAGACCGCGCGAGCGGAACCAGTACACGTACGCGAAGGCGCCGTAGAAGAACAGGCCCTCGATGCACGCCGCGAAGCAGATCAGGTTCAGCAGGAAGCGGCGGCGGTCGGCGGCCGTCTCCAGGCGCTCGATCTTCTCGACCGAGTCCATCCACTTGAAGCAGAACTGCGCCTTCTCGCGGATGGAGGGGATCTCCTCGACCGCGTCGAAGGCGGCCGCGCGGTCGTCCGGGTCGGGCAGGTAGGTGTCGAGCAGCGTCAGATAGAACTGGACGTGCACGGCCTCCTCGAACAGCTGGCGCGACAGGTACAGGCGCGCCTCCGGGGAGTTGATGTGCTTGTAGAGCGTCAGCACCAGGTTGTTCGAGACGATCGAGTCGCCGGTCGCGAAGAACGCGACCAGACGGCCGATCATGTGCTGCTCGGCGGGCGTCAGCTTCGCGAGGTCGGCGACGTCCGAGTGGAGGTCGACCTCCTCGACGGTCCAGGTGTTCTTGATCGCGTCCCGGTAGCGCTCGTAGAAGTCCGGGTAGCGCATCGGGCGGAGCGTGAGCTCGAAGCCCGGGTCCAGGAGGTTCTTGTTGTCGGTGGAGCTCATTACTGGCACGCCTCGCAGGACTCGGGGTTCTCAAGGGAGCAGGCCAGGGCATCGGCGTCGACGGCCTGCGGGAGCGCCACCGGAGCGGCGGTGGCGGCCTGCGCGGCGCGGGCGATCTTCGTCGCCGGGCGCGAGCGCAGGTAGTAGGTGGTCTTCAGACCCTGCTTCCAGGCGTACGCGTACATCGAGCTGAGCTTGCCGATGGTGGGCGTCTCCAGGAACAGGTTCAGCGACTGCGACTGGTCCAGGAACGGCGTACGGGCCGCCGCCATGTCGATCAGACCGCGCTGCGGGATCTCCCACGCCGTGCGGTACAGCTCACGGACCTCGGCCGGGATCCAGCCGAAGCCCTGGACCGAGCCGGAGGAGTCGCGCAGCGCCTCGCGGGTCTGGGCGTCCCACACGCCGAGCTGCTTGAGCTCCTCGACCAGGTAGCCGTTCACCTGGAGGAACTCGCCCGACAGGGTCTCGCGCTTGAACAGGTTGGAGACCTGCGGCTCGATGCACTCGTACACGCCGGCGATCGAGGCGATCGTCGCGGTCGGGGCGATGGCGAGGAGCAGGGAGTTGCGCATGCCGGTCTCGGCGACGCGGGCGCGCAGCGCCTCCCAGCGCTCCGGCCAGTTCAGCTCGACGTCGTAGTGGTCCGGGTGCAGGACACCGCGGGCGGTACGGGTCTGCTCCCAGGCCGGCAGCGGGCCGCTGCGCTCGGCGAGGTCGCAGGAGGCCTCGTACGCGGCCAGCATGATGCGCTCGGAGAGCTTGGTGGACAGCGCCTTCGCCTCGGGGGAGTCGAAGGGCAGCTTCAGCTTGAAGAAGACGTCCTGGAGGCCCATCGCGCCCAGGCCCACCGGGCGCCAGCGGGCGTTGGAGCGGCCGGCCTGCTCGGTCGGGTAGAAGTTGATGTCCACCACGCGGTCGAGGAAGGTGACGGCCGTGCGGACGGTCTCGTCGAGGCGCTCCCAGTCGATCTCGCCCGTCTCCGTGAGCACGAAGGCGCCCAGGTTGACCGAGCCGAGGTTGCAGACGGCCGTCTCGCCGTCGTTGGTGACCTCGATGATCTCGGTGCACAGGTTCGAGGAGTGGACGACGGTGCCCGGCTCGGCGGTCTGGTTCGCCGTGCGGTTGGAGGCGTCCTTGAAGGTCATCCAGCCCTGGCCGGTCTGCGCGAGGGTGCGCATCATCCGGCCGTACAGGTCACGGGCCGGCATGGTCTTGCGGGCCAGGCCGTCCGCCTCGGCCTTGCGGTAGGCGGCGTCGAACTCGTCGCCCCACAGGTCGACCAGCTCGGGCACGTCGGCCGGGGAGAACAGCGACCAGTCGCCGTCGGCGTTCACGCGGCGCATGAACTCGTCCGGCACCCAGTGGGCGAGGTTCAGGTTGTGGGTGCGGCGCTGGTCCTCACCGGTGTTGTCGCGGAGCTCCAGGAACTCCTCGATGTCCGCGTGCCAGGTCTCCAGGTAGACGGCGGCGGCGCCCTTGCGGCGGCCACCCTGGTTCACGGCGGCGACGGAGGCGTCGAGGGTCTTCAGGAACGGCACGATGCCGTTGGAGTGGCCGTTGGTGCCGCGGATCAGCGAACCGCGGGCGCGGATGCGGGAGTACGACAGGCCGATGCCGCCGGCGTGCTTGGACAGGCGCGCGACCTGGTGGTAGCGGTCGTAGATCGAGTCGAGCTCGTCCAGCGGGGAGTCCAGCAGGTAGCAGGAGGACATCTGCGGGTGCCGGGTGCCGGAGTTGAAGAGCGTGGGGGAGGACGGCAGGTAGTCCAGGCGGCTCATCAGCCGGTACAGCGAGGCCACTTCCTCCACGGCCTGGACGCTCTCGTCGGCGGCCAGACCGCAGGCCACGCGCAGCATGAAGTACTGCGGGGTCTCGATGACCTGACGGGTGATCGGGTGGCGCAGCAGGTAGCGGCTGTGCAGGGTGCGCAGGCCGAAGAAACCGAAGCGGTCGTCGGCGCCCTCGGCGAGGGTCAGCTCGACGAGCGAGTCGAGCCGGGCCGCGTGGGCGGCGACGAACTCGGCCGTGCGGTCGGCGATGAGGCCCTCGCGGTGACCGACCTCGACGGAGGCCGAGAAGGAGGTGGAGCCCTGGCTCGCGGCCTCGTCGCGCACGGCCAGCGTCAGCAGGCGGGCGGCGAGCCGGGAGTAGGCCGGGTCCTCGGAGATCAGACCGGCGGCGGCCTCCGTGGCCAGCCCGCGCAGTTCGGCGTCGTCGGCGGCGGAGCTGCGGCCGCGCAGGGCGGAGGCCGCGACCCGGCCGGGGTCGGTGTCGGGGAGGTCCGCCGTAAGTTCGGTGAGGGTACGCAGCAGCGTGGCCCCCGGGCCCTCGGTGTTGTCGCCAGAAGTGGACTCGGCGCGCGGTGCGGAAGGCGCGATGGTCACGGCGGGAGCTCTCCCTCGCTCGGCCCGGTCATCGGCGGAGCGGGGCGCGGGCGGGCGCACGCGGGCGCGACGAGAACGCGTACCCCGCATGGCGTCCACCGGCCCAACCGCGAGGCCCGGACGAATCGGCACCCGGTTCGGTCGAGCCGGGCGCGCTGTCGGCAGGTCATCGGACTTGGCGTCCGGTAGCCGGACACTTCATACCGTTGCGGGACAGTTCCGGATTCGCACCGGATTCCCCTGCGGCGACAGCAGGCATGAGCATACATGTGGGGGCGGCCCTGTGCGGTAACCCCCACATGTAGTGTCGGCGTGGCTACAGCTTGAGCCGGTAAGTGAGGAGTGTCAGGCCCTCGATCGGCGCCCAGTCCCGCTCCGGAGTGCGTACGAAGCCCAGCCGCGCGTAGATCCGGTGGGCTCCGGCCATGCTGCGCTGGGTGGAGAGGACCAGGCCGGTCACGCCCTCCCGGGCCCGCGCCCGCTCGACGCAGGCCCGCACCAGAGCCTCGCCGGCGCCCTGGCCGCGCGCCTCGTGGGCCACCGCGAGCATCCGGAACTCCGCCTCGTCGGGGCCCGCGACGTCGGCGAGCGGACTGCCCGGAGCGGCGAAGGTCACACCGCCGAGCAGCCGCCCGCCCCGCTCGGCGACGAGCACCTCGGCCAGGGCCGCCCGGCCGGCCACGTCGCGCAGCACGTTCAGGTAGGCGTCGTCCTCGTTGAAGTCCAGATGCCCGTCGGCGAGGTAGGCCCGCGCCGTGATCTCGCCCAGCTCCGCGTAGTCGGCGGGCAGCGCCGTTCTGATCACCATGTCCATGCGGTCGAGTGTGCGGGACGGTGTCGGCGGGCGGCGCTATCGTCGGAGACAGCACCGTCGAGGAAGGTGAGCGAGGCATGACCGTGATGGCCGACCGCCCCCACATGCTGACCGAGGAGTTCGAGACCCTCGCGCGTATAGGCGCCAGAGAGGTGGAGGGGCTGCGGTTGGAATTCATCGACGGGAAGCTGGGGGTCAAGGCGGTGCCTGATGGAGATCACGACCGAATCGTTGTGTGGCTGTCCCGCATCTGCATGCAGCACCGGCCCGAGGTCTGGCTCCACGTGGAACGTGGCTTGAAGGTCGAGCAGTACCGTTCGGGTCGGGCACGCCCGGATGCGTCCCTCGCCCCGGATGGCGCATTCGAAGGGCAAGGGGAGTGGGCTGACCCGGCTCCTGTCCTGATGGTCGTCGAGGTCACGTCGTACGACTCCGACACCGATGAACGCGACCGTAAGGCAAAGCCCCGCGCGTACGCGGCGACCGGCATCCCCGTCTACCTCCTCATCGACCGGGACAACTGCCTGGTGCATGTCCACAGCGATCCCAACGGGAAGCTGTACGAGACGGTGCGCACCATCCCCTTCGGAAAGGACGTCGAGTTGCCCGACCCCGTCGCCTTCTCCTTCCCGACCGAGCCCCTCAAGGACTGGGTGCGCTGAGGAGCGCCGAAGAGCCCCGCCGTTTTTGCACGGCGGGGCCCTGTGTCCCTGTCAGCAGCAGCGGAAGCCCTCGCGGGGGTCCGCCTCGCGGGCGTCCGTACGGGCGCGTTCGAAGGCGCGGCGGGTGAGGACCTCCGCGTCCGGGTCGTGGGAGCGGGTGTGGGCCACGTAGCGGTCGTACGCGGCCTCCCCGGAGAACTCCCGTACGTAGAACCGGGCCCTGGCCAGCACGCTCCGTACGGTGCTCACGCCACCGGCTCCTTGACGTGCTCGCCGCCGCCCGCCTCCGGGCCCGCCGCGGCGAGTTCCGCCCGCTCCTCGGCGGTCGCGATCAGCCCGGCCGGGGCGACGATCTCCGACTTGGTCCACGGGGTCTCGGAGAGGGTCGCCGACCCGGGGTCGCGGACGGCCTTGAGGCAGGTCCGGGCCGCGTCCGCGAGGACCACGATGATCAGCAGGGCGAAGAAGGCGCACAGCACGCCGTCGACCGTGGCATTGGTGACCACGGTGTGCATGTCGTCCATGTTCTTGGCGGGCGGCAGCACCTTGTCGGCGTCGATCCCGGCCTGGTACTTGTCGCGCTGGGCGAAGAAGCCGACCTTCACGTCCTCGGAGAAGATCTTCTGGTAGCTCGCGGTGAGGGTCACCGTGGCGTCCCAGACGAGCGGAACGCCCGTCACCCAGGCCCACTTGAGCCGGCCGGACTTGACCAGCAGCGTGGTGCAGACGGCCAGCGCGACCGCGGCGAGCAGCTGGTTCGCGATGCCGAAGAGCGGGAAGAGCTGGTTGATGCCGCCCAGCGGGTCCTTGATGCCGACCCACAGGAAGTAGCCCCAGCCGCCGACGACGATCGCGCTCGCGAACCACACGCCGGGCTTCCAGCTGACGTCCTTGAAGGACTTGTGCACGTTGCCGAGGGTGTCCTGCAGCATGAACCGGCCCACGCGGGTGCCCGCGTCCAGCGTCGTCAGGATGAAGAGCGCCTCGAACATGATCGCGAAGTGGTACCAGAAGGCCTTCATGCCGGCGCCGCCGACCACGGCGGAGAAGATCTCCGACATTCCGAGTGCGAAGGTCGGCGCACCGCCCGTCCGGGACAGCAGGCTGGCTTCCTCGACGTCCTTGGCGGCCTGGGCGAGCGCCTCGGGCGAGATGGCGAAGCCGAAGTTCGTCACCGCCTGGGAGGCGGACTCGACCGTGGTGCCGATGACCCCGCCGGGGGAGTTGACCGCGAAGAAGAGGCCGGGCTCGATGATGCAGGCCGCGATGATCGCCATCACGGCGACGAAGGACTCGGTCAGCATGGCGCCGTAGCCGATCATGCGGACCTGGGTCTCCTTCTGGATCATCTTCGGGGTGGTTCCCGAGGAGACCAGGGCGTGGAAGCCGGAGAGCGCGCCACAGGCGATCGTGATGAAGACGAAGGGGAACATCGACCCGGCGAAGACCGGTCCGTCGCCCCTCGCCGCGAAGTCGGTGACCGAGGGCATCTTCAGGGTGGGCATCGCGATGACCACGCCGAGCGCGAGGAGCGCGATCGTGCCGACCTTCATGAAGGTGGAGAGGTAGTCGCGGGGCGCGAGCAGCATCCACACCGGCAGCACCGATGCCAGGAAGCCGTACACCACCATCCAGATGACCAGGGTCTCCTTCTCCAGGGTGAAGGTGCCGGCGAAGGAGGACTCGGCGACCCAGCCGCCCGCGACGATGGCGAGCAGCAGCAGCGCGACACCGATCACGGAGACCTCGGTGACCCGGCCCGGCCGCAGCACGCGCAGGTAGAAGCCCATGAAGACGGCGATCGGGATGGTCATGCCGATGGAGAAGACGCCCCAGGGCGAGTGCGCCAGGGCGTTGACGATGACCAGGGCCAGCACCGCCAACAGGATGATCATGATGGCGAACACGGCGACCAGGGCGGCGGCCCCGCCGACGGGGCCGATCTCGTCCCGGGCCATCTGGCCGAGCGAACGTCCGTCGCGGCGGGTGGAGAAGAACAGCGTGACCATGTCCTGGACGGCCCCGGCGAAGATGACGCCTGCGACGATCCAGATGGTGCCCGGCAGATAGCCCATCTGCGCGGCGAGCACGGGTCCGACGAGCGGGCCGGCGCCCGCCACGGCCGCGAAGTGGTGGCCGAAGAGCACCCGGCGGTCGGTGGGGTGGAAGTCGACACCGTTGTCGAGGCGTTCGGCGGGGGTGGCCCGGGTGGCGTCCACCTTCAGTACGCGGTCCGCGATGAAGCGTGCGTAGAAGCGGTAGGCGATCGCGTACGAGCCCAGTGCCGCGGCGAGCAGCCAGGCGGCGGAGATCTCCTCGCCGCGCGAGAGCGCCAGCACGCCCCAGCCGATGGCGCCGACGAGTCCGACGAGCACCCACGCGGCGATGGACCTGGGGGAGGGCGAGCCGGGCGTGCCGCCCGGACTCGCCGCGTCCCGTTCTGTCCCTGTTGCTTCCCGTTCAGGCATGACCTCGTCCCCTCGTCGATCATCTGCGTAAGCAGGCGGAATCTACGGGGGATTGCCTGGTAAACGTAAGACCCCGTCCGCATTCCGGTCGAGGGATTCCGGTACGCGGAGCGGGGGACGGGTGTCAGACGGCGGGGCGCTTGAGCCGGGCGACGAACTTGTACCGGTCGCCGCGGTACACCGACCGCACCCACTCCACCGGTTCGCCGTCGGCGTCCAGGGAGTGCCGGGAGAGCATCAGCATCGGCAGCCCGACGTCGGTGCCGAGCAGGCCGGCCTCGCGCGGGGTGGCCAGTGAGGTCTCGATGGTCTCCTCGGCCTCGGCGAGGTGCACGTCGTAGACCTCGGCGAGCGCCGTGTAGAGGGAGGTGTACTTGGCGAGCGACCGGCGGAGCGCCGGGAAGCGCTTGGCCGAGAGGTGGGTGGTCTCGATGGCCATCGGCTCACCGCTGGCCAGGCGCAGCCGCTCGATGCGCAGCACCCGCCCACCGGTGGTGATCTTGAGCAGTCCGGCGAGGGTGTCGTCGGCCGTCACGTAGCCGATGTCGAGGAGCTGGGACGTCGGTTCCAGGCCCTGGGCCCGCATGTCCTCCGTGTACGAGGTCAGTTGCAGGGCCTGGGAGACCTTGGGCTTGGCGACGAAGGTGCCTTTGCCCTGGATCCGTTCCAGTCGTCCCTCTACGACCAGTTCCTGGAGGGCCTGCCGGACCGTGGTCCGCGAGGTGTCGAACTCGGCCGCGAGCGTGCGCTCGGGCGGCACCGGCGTGCCGGGCGGCAGCGTCTCGGTCATGTCGAGCAAGTGCCGCTTGAGTCGGTAGTACTTGGGCACACGCGCCGTGCGAGTGGCCGCCCCGCCTTCCGGCTCCGTGGTCGCCCCTTCGGTGGCCATCGCCGCCCGCCTTCCCGACTCCAGTTTCGCTGCCGTCACCGGCTCCTCCGATATGTGCGGTCACATCGTGACACGTAAGGGGGGACAGGCCTTCTCTCTCCCCAGGTGTCGGTCCGATAACGGACCGGGCACCCGCTCATTAGACCCTTGACACCCCTAAAGGTCTAGGCCAAGCTCCAGCTACTGGTCTACACCAATATGGATCAGATCCCGGCCCCACGGCAGTACTTCGCGTATGTCACCGCGGCGGGCAAGGGAAGTGCAGGCAGGCATCCCTGAGGAGGGTGGCGTGAAGCGCAAGCTCATCGCGGCGGTTGGAGTCGCGGGCATGGTTATCGGCCTCGCGGCTTGTGGCAACGGGGACGACGACAAGGCCAAGGCCGACGCGGGCCCCAAGGAGATCACCGTCTGGGTCATGGACGGCTCCGCGCCGAAGGCCTGGATCGACGAGGTCAACAAGGAGTTCTCGGCCAAGCACCCCGGTGTGACGGTCAAGGTCGAGGAGCAGAAGTGGACCGGCATCCAGGAGAAGGTCACCACGGCCCTCTCCGAGAGCAACCCTCCGGACGTTCTTGAGCTCGGCAACACCCAGACCGCCGGCTACGCGGTCACCGGCGGTCTCGCCGACCTGACGAAGGACAGGGCCCAGCTCGGCGCCGACGCCTGGCAGAAGAGCATGCTCGCCTCGGCCGAGGTCGACGGCAAGCTCTACTCGGCCCCGTGGTACGCCGCCAACCGCGTCGTCATCTACGACAAGAAGGCCTTCGCGAAGGCCGGCGTCACCCCGCCCACCACCCGCGACGAGTGGATCGCCGGCCTGGAGAAGCTGAAGGCGGCCGACCCGGCCTCGCAGGCGATCTACCTGCCCGGCCAGAGCTGGTACGTCCTCGCCGGCCTGATCTGGGACGAGGGCGGCGACCTCGCCGTCAAGGACGGCAGCAAGTGGAAGGGCGCACTGGCCACCCCGCAGGCCGCCTCCGCGATGGACTTCTACAAGAAGCTCCAGTCCTTCTCCACCGCCCCCAAGGACAAGGACGAGGCCACCCCGCAGCAGTCCACCGACATCGTTCCCAAGGGCGGCGTCGCCTCCTGGATCGGTCTCGGCTGGGAGGCCGGCGGCGCCGAGAAGGCCCTGAAGGAAGCGGGCAAGGAAGCCGACTTCGGCTACTTCCCGATCCCCGGCAAGACCGCCGACAAGTCCGGCACCGTCTTCCTCGGCGGCTCGAACCTCGCCGTCGCCGAGCGCTCCAAGAACAAGGAGCTCGCCAAGGAGTGGCTGGCGCTGGCCGCCGGCAAGGACCAGATGACCAAGTACGCCACCGAGACCAAGGGCGCGCTGCTCCCGAACCAGGCCGGTGCCAACTTCACGCCCGCCGCCGGCTCCTTCGCCGAGGCCATGGCCAAGGCCGGCGTCAACGGCAAGATCACCCCGGTCACCGCGGGCTGGGCGAACGTCGAGACCGAGCCGAACCCCATCAAGGAGTTCATGACCAAGGTCCTGAAGGGTGAGGACGCCGCCAAGGCGGGCGCGGACGCGGACGCGGAGATCGCGAAGCGCATCAACAAGTAGTCCCACCCCGCAGTTCCCGCACGACCCAGCCGTGTGAACGCACCGGAGGGTGCGGCAGGTGCCCGGACACCTGCCGCGCCCCCGGTCGCGCATTTGACTCCACAGTCAACCGCGAGGAAGCCAAGCCATGACCGTGCACTCCCAGGGAGCGGTGACCAGCGCTCCACAGGACGCACCACCGAAGTCCGCCGGACTGCCCGAGACGCCGGCCCCAGCAACCGGCGCCGGCCGTACGCCGCCTCGCGGAGGCAGAAAGCCGCTCCCCACCGGGTGGCTGCCCTACCTGTTGGTCGCGCCCGCGGTGCTCGCCCTCGCGACGCTCCTGCTGTACCCGCTGATCAAGAACGTGATCCTGTCCCTCCAGGACATCAACAAGATCGAGTTCATCCAGCGGAAGTACCCCTTCGCGGGACTCGACAACTACACCGAGCTGCTCGGTGACACGAACTTCTGGACCGTCGTCGTCCGCAGCTTCGGCTTCACCCTGGCCAACGTCGTACTGATCATGGTGCTGGGCAGCCTCATCGGCATCCTGCTGAACAAGCTCGGCAAGAAGATGCGGCTGGTCCTCTCGATGGCCCTGGTGATGGCCTGGGCCATGCCCATCGTCGCCTCGGTACAGGTCTTCCGCTGGCTGTTCGACGAACAGTTCGGCGTCATGAACTGGGTCATGCGCACCGCCGGCTTCTCCGGCTACGAGCAGCACAACTGGATGGAGACCGGCCTCTCCACCATGGTGATCGTCACGATCCTGGTGGTCTGGGGCTCCATCCCGTTCGTCGCCCTCAACATGTACGCCGGCCTCACCACGGTCGGAGCCGAGCTGTACGAAGCCGCCCGGATGGACGGGGCCAACGGCTGGCAGACCTTCTGGAAGATCGTCTTCCCGAACCTGAAGCCCTTCTTCCTCATCACCACCTTCCTCGAGGTGATCTGGGTGTTCAAGGCCTTCACCCAGGTCTACGCGATGAACAAGGGCGGCCCGGACCGCGCCTCCGAGATCCTCCCGGTCTTCGCCTACGTCGAGGGCCAGAGCCAGGCCCACTACGGCCTCGCCGCCGCGATCTCCGTCCTGACGATCGTGATCCTCGTGATCGTCATGTCCTTCTACTTCCGCCTGATCCTGAAGCAGGAGGAGGAGCAGTGAGCACCACCACCGCCCCGAAGCCCGCGGCTTCCGAGAGGCCCGCGCAGCAGCTCCGCACCCGCCGCCCGGTGCGCCCCGCAGCCGTGGCCACGAACCTCGGCGCGCTCCTGCTGGCCCTGGTCTTCGTCTTCCCCGTGTACTGGATGTTCTCGTCGGCCCTCAAGCCGGCCGACCAGATGCTCACGAAGGACCCCGTCTTCGTCTTCACGCCGACGACGGACAACTTCGCCAAGGCCACCGGGGTCGAGAACTTCTGGACGTACGTCACCAACAGCGTCCTGGTCACCGTGGGCGCCGTCCTGCTGGCCCTGCTCGTCGCCCTCGCCGCGAGCTTCGCCATCGCCCGTATGAGGTTCAAGGGCCGCAAGGGCCTGGTCCTCACCGTGATGATGGCCCAGATGGCCCCCTGGGAGGTCATGGTCATCGCGATGTACATGATCGCCCGCGACGGCGAGATGCTGAACAGCCTCCCGCTGCTCACCGCGATCTACTTCGTGATGATCCTCCCCTTCACCATCTGGACCCTGCGCGGCTTCATCGCCGCGGTCCCGGTGACCCTGGAGGAGGCGGCCCAGATCGACGGCTGCACCCGCGGCCAGGCCTTCCGCAAGGTGATCTTCCCGCTGCTGGCCCCCGGCCTGATGTCCACCTCGCTCTTCGGCTTCATCACCGCCTGGAACGAGTTCGCCATGGTCCTGATCCTCAACAAGGACAAGAGCGCGCAGACCCTGCCGCTGTGGCTGACCGAGTTCATGTCCGCCTTCGGCAACGACTGGGGCGCCACCATGGCCGCTTCCTCGCTCTTCGCGGTCCCGGTCCTGCTCATCTTCATCTTCCTCCAGCGCAAGGCCGTCGGCGGCATGACCGCCGGCGCCGTGAAGGGATGACGCCGTCATGACTGTCCTTGCGCAGCACACCGATACGGTCACCCGTGACGCCCTCGCCGTCCTCCAGCCCGGCTTCGAGGGCACCACCGCCCCCGCCTGGCTGCTCCGCCGGGTCGGCGAAGGCCTCACCGCCGTCGGTCTGTTCGGCCGCAACATCGCCTCGCCCGAGCAGCTCGCCGCGCTGACCGCGCAGCTGCGTACCGAGCGCGACGACGTCCTGGTCGCCATCGACGAGGAGGGCGGCGACGTCACCCGCCTGGAGGTCCGCGGCGGCTCGTCCTTCCCCGGAAACCTGGCCCTCGGCGCCGTCGACGACACCGGCCTCACCCGGGACGTCGCCCGCGAGCTGGGCCGGCGCCTCGCCGAGTGCGGGGTCAACCTCAACTGGGCCCCCTCCGCCGACGTCAACTCCAACCCGGGCAACCCGGTGATCGGCGTACGGTCCTTCGGCGCCGACACCCACCTCGCCGCCCGCCACACCGCCGCCTACGTCCAGGGCCTCCAGGCAGCCGGCGTGGCCGCGTGCACCAAGCACTTCCCGGGCCACGGCGACACCAACGTCGACTCGCACCACGCCCTGCCGCGCATCGACGTGGGCCTGGACACCCTCCAGGCCCGCGAACTCGTCCCCTTCAAGGCGGCGATCGAGGCCGGCACCAAGGCCGTGATGAGCGCGCACATCCTGGTGCCCGCCCTCGACACGACCCGCCCGGCCACGCTCAGCCCGCGGATCCTGACCGGTCTGCTGCGGGGGGAGCTCGGCTACGAGGGCCTCATCGTCACCGACGGCATGGAGATGAACGCCATCGCCGGGACGTACGGGATCGAACGCGGCTCGGTCCTGGCCATCGCGGCCGGCGCCGACGCCATCTGCGTCGGCGGCGGACTCGCCGACGAAGTCACCGTCCTGCGGCTGCGCGACGCGCTGGTCGCGGCCGTCCGCGAGGGGGCACTGCCCGAGGAGCGCCTCGCCGATGCCGCCGCCCGCGTCCGCGCGCTCGCCGCATGGACCCGCGGAGCCCGGCCGGACGCGCAGCCGGAGGGGAGCCGCGCGTCCGGCATCGGGCTGACGGCCGCCCGCCGCGCCGTGGTCGTCACCGGCTCCGCGAAGCCGCTCACGGCGTCCTACGTCGCCACGCTCGCGCCCGTCGCGAACATCGCGGTGGGGGACGAGACCCCGTGGGGCGTGGCGGCGGAACTCTCCGGGCTGCTCCCGGACACCGCGGCCGGCGTCTACCCGGAGGGCTCCTCCGCCGGGGACGTCCTGGCGGCGGCGGGGGACCGTACCGTCGTCGCGGTGGTCCGTGACGCGCACCGGCACCCCTGGATGACCGAGGTGCTGGACGCGCTGGTCGCGGCCCGGCCGGACACGGTCGTCGTCGAGATGGGCCTGCCGATGGCCGCTCCGCGCGGGGCCCTGCACATCGCCACGCACGGTGCCTCGCGCGTCTGCGGCCGTGCCGCCGCCGAGGTGATCGCGGGAGTCTGATCCCGCCAGGAACCCCTGACCAGGGCGACAGCCCCCGCCGCGGACACCGTCCGGGGCGGGGGCTGTCTGGTGCGGCCGGGGGCCGGACGGCGAAGGGCCCGACCCCCGTCGGAGGGGTCGGGCCCTTCGCCGTGCGCGAGCGGCCGGGCGCGAGCGCGGGTCCTACAGGCCCTGCCAGGCGGGCTTGTTGGCGTAGGTGTGGCGGAAGTAGTCGGCCAGCTTCAGCTTCGAGGCGGCGGCCTCGTCCACGATCACGGTGGCGTGCCGGTGCAGCTGCAGCGCGGAGGCCGGGACCAGCGCGGACAGCGGGCCCTCCACGGTCTGCGCGACGGCCTCGGCCTTGCCCTCGCCGGTGGCCAGGAGCACCAGGTGGCGGGCATCGAGGATGGTGCCGATGCCCTGGGTGATGACGTGGTGCGGCACCTGCTCCAGGTCGCCGTCGAAGAAGCGCGCGTTGTCCACGCGGGTCTGCTGCGTCAGCGTCTTGATCCGGGTGCGGGAAGCCAGGGACGAGCAGGGCTCGTTGAAGCCGATGTGGCCGTCCGTGCCGATGCCCAGCAGCTGGAGGTCGACGCCGCCGGCCTCGGCCAGGGCGCGGTCGTAGGCCTCGCACGCGCCGACGATGTCCTCGGCCGAACCGTCGGGGCCCATGAAGGAGGCCTCGGACAGGCCCAGGGGCTCGACGACCTCGCGGAGCACGACGGCACGGTAGGACTCGGGGTGCCCGGCCGGCAGGCCGACGTACTCGTCGAGCTGGCAGATCCGGACCCGGGAGGCGTCGACCTGGCCGGCCTCGACCTTGGCGGCCAGGGCCTCGTAGATGGGCAGCGGGGTAGAGCCGGTCGCCACGCCGAGCAGGGCGTCGGGCTTGCGCCGCACCAGGGCGGCCATGGCCTCCGCGATGAGCTCGCCGCCTGCCTTGGCGTCCGGGACGATGACAACTTCCACGCGGGGCCTGCCGATCTGGAGTGGGTAAGGTGGTATAGACCAATCTAGCAGAGGGTGCCGTCCGCGACAGGGTCTCGCCGTCATCCGTGCGATCCGGTTCCGCGGGCCCGGCCCCTGCCGGGTCGGGAGAACCTTCAACCTGTTGGTTGCCCTGTCTACAACTCCATTCTCATCTACGGTGGTTTATGTAGATAAATCATGGTATGTGCGATTGGAGTGTTTCGTCATGGGCAGGCACACCAGCTACGCCTTCGAGACCTACAGGGCTGTCGCGGATGCCGGTCGCGCCGAGCTGCTCGCCGCGACCACCTCGCCGTTCCAGATCGAGGTGCGGTTCATCGGAGGACTGACGAGTGGCCAGCGGGACGTCTTCGCCGAGGCCGCCGAACGCTGGGCCAGGGTCATCGTCGGTGACCTGGAGACCGCGATCCTCCGCGACTTCACCGGCGACGTCGTGATCGACGACCTCTTGATCGATGCCGAAGGCGTGGCCATCGACGGGGTCTTCGGCACGCTCGGACAGGCCGGGCCGACCCGCTTCCGGCGCGAGACGGCGGCCACCGGAGCGCGCCTCCCCGCCACCGGCATGATGCGCTTCGACAAGGCCGACCTCGGGCAGATGGAGGACGACGGATCGCTGCTCGACGTCATCACCCACGAGATGGGCCACGTGCTGGGGATCGGGACGATCTGGGACACCTTCGGCCTGCTGAAGGACTTCCCCGGCCCCAACCCCACCTTCGTCGGTCCCGGCGCCATGAAGGAGTTCGGCGCGCTCATCGGGGCCGGGCAGCCCACTCCCGTACCGGTCGCGAACGTCGGCGGCGAGGGAAGCGCGGGCGGCCACTGGCGGGAGCGGGTGTTCGGCAACGAGCTGATGTCGCCGACCATCGGCGGCCCCGGCAACCCCCTGAGCAAGCTGACCGTGGCGAGCCTCGGGGACCTCGGCTACCAGGTCGACCTCGACGCCGCGGAGCCCTATGAACTGCCCGACCCGTTCGTCATCGCGATGGCCGGCGGCGCGGAGCCCGTGGTCCGGCGGGGCGTCATGCTCCCGACCGTCCCCAGCAGCATCCCCGCCGACCGGCCCTGAAGGGCCCGACGGCGCGGGCCTGCGTCCCCTACGCCAGCGCGAGCTGCAGGCCGCCCGTCGCGTCCAGGTGCTGGCCCGTCACCCAGCGGGAGTCCGGCGAGGCCAGGAAGGCCACCACGTCGGCGACCTCCTGGGCCGTGCCCACCCGGTGGAAGACGGAGCGGGCGGCCAGGTGGGCCCGGGTCGCCGCGTCCGCGAGGAGGCCCGCGTTGAGGTCGGTCTCGGTGATGCCGGGGCCGACCGAGTTCACGGTGATCCCGCGCGGAGCCAGCTCGGCGGCCAGCGACCGGGTCAGCGCGTTCGTGGCGCCCTTGGCCATGACCGTGGCCAGGATGGCCGGCAGGGCGATGTCCGGGGTGCCGGTCACGTTCACGATCCGGCCCCCGTCGCGCAGCCGCTCCAGCCCGTGTTTGATCACGAAGAACGGCGCCTTGGCGTTCAGCGCGTGCGCCCGGTCGTACAGCTCCTCGTCGGTGTCCGCGATCCCCGCGAACTCCGCCGCCCCGGCGTTGTTGACCAGGACGTCCACGCCCTCGGTGTGGTCGGGATGGGCCGCGTAGGCGGCCCAGAGGGCCTCGGCGTCGCCGGGGACGCCGAGCTCGGCCCCGATGGCGAAGGCCCGTCCGCCGGCCGCCCCGATCGCCGCGACCGTCTCCTTCGCCGCCGCCGCGTCGCGTCCGTAGTGCACCGCGACGAGTGCCCCGTCCCGCGCCAGCCGCTCCGCCACGGCCCGTCCGATGCCCCGGCTGCCGCCGGTGACCAGTGCCGTCTTCCCCTCGAGCACGCCCATGACGCGCCCCCCTCCGATAATCGATAGTGGTCGCTACAGAAATGAACGTACCAGATTTCCTAGCGCCCGCTATAGAATGCGGGCATGGTGACCGGACAGCGCGGCAGGCCCCGTTCCTTCGACCGCGACGCCGCCCTCGACAAGGCGATGCTCGCCTTCTGGGAGCGCGGCTACGAGGCGACCTCCATCGCCGACCTCACCGCCTCGCTCGGCATCAGCGCGCCCAGCCTCTACGCGGCCTTCGGCGACAAGCGCAAGCTCTTCGACGAGGTCGTGGTGGTGTACGGCGGCCGGTACGGGGACTTCGCGAGCGTGGCGCTCGCCGAGGAGCCCACCGCCGGGGCGGCCGTCGCCCGCATCCTGCGCGAGGCCGCCGAGGTCTACACCGACCCGGCCCACCCGCCGGGCTGCATGGTGATCAGCGCCGCGATCAACACCACCTCGGACGAGGTCGCACAGGCGCTGCGCGAGCGCCGCAACGCCAACCTGGTGATGTTCGAGAGCCGGATCCGGGCCGACATGGCCACCGGCGCGCTGCCCGCGGACACGGACGCACGGGCACTGGCCCGGTACGCCGGAGCGGTGCTCCAGGGGATGTCCCAGCAGTCGCGCGACGGGGCGAGCCGGGAGGAGCTGGAGGCGGTGGCGGAGCGGGCCCTGCTGGCCTGGCCCGCGGCCTGACCGGCCGGGGCGCTCCGCGGAGGGGTTCCTCTGGGCCACGGTGCAGGACGGGACCCTCGACCCGCCCGGCACCGTAGCCCGGAGTACTTACGGCCGACAGGTGTGCGGTTCCCGACGGCCGGTGGAGGTGCCTGCGCGGTCAGGGCAGAGCGCGCCGCTTACCTCGATCCGTCCTCCTGTGCGGGGAGGGCGGAGGTTCTGAAATCAATTGTGGACTAGACCATTCTGTTCTGTCCATCCAATGACAGGGCCTGGAAACCCGTCACTTCCTCCAACAGTACGCGGCCCGCGCCCCCCTTGGATACTCCTGAGTACCGTCGTGGGGAAAGTCATGGCCCGTACCCGGGGTACGCTCGCAACGTGCCCTCCATGAACGACCTCGTACGCCAGCACACCGCTCTCGGTGAAACCGACCTGGAGTGGCTCCACCTGCTGGTTTCGGAGTGGCAGCTGCTCTCCGACCTGTCCTTCGCCGACCTCGTCCTGTGGGTGCCCACCCTCGACGGCACGCGGTACGTCTCGGTCGCCCAGATGCGCCCGAACACCGGTCCCACCTCATACCAGGACGACATG
The DNA here is from genome assembly GCF_054353315.1 of Streptomyces sp. NC-S4. Taxonomy (NCBI): domain Bacteria; kingdom Bacillati; phylum Actinomycetota; class Actinomycetes; order Kitasatosporales; family Streptomycetaceae; genus Streptomyces; species Streptomyces sp. NC-S4. The sequence continues at coordinate 5,694,327 of NZ_CM135937.1, forward strand.
GTCGGCCACCTGGTGCCGCGCGGACGGCGCCCGCTGCTGGACGCCGCGCTCGACGAGGGCCGGATCGTGCGCGAGGGCGACCCCGAGTGGCGCGAGGAGGTGCCGGTCCGCGTCGAGTCGATCCCCGTCCGCCGCGAGGGGCGGGTGCTCGGCGTCATCGCGCGCAATACCAATCTGCTCACTGTGCGTACACCGAGCCGGCTGGAGCTGACCTACCTCCAGTCCGCCTCCGACCTCGCCCAGATGATCGCGGCGGGCTCCTTCCCGTTCCCCGGCCAGCAGGTCGACATGGACGCCTCCCCGCGGGTCGGGGACGGTCTGATCCGCCTGGACGCCGACGGGGTGGTCACCTACGCCTCCCCGAACGCGCTCTCCGCCTACCACCGGCTCGGCCTCGCCTCCGACCTCGTGGGCCAGCACCTGGGCAACATCACGGCCGAACTCGCCCCCTCCCGAGGACCGGTGGACGAGGCCCTGGTCAAGCTCGCCAGCGGCTGGGCCCCCCGGGAGACCGAGGTCGACGGCAACGGCGGGGTCATCCAGCTGCGCGCCATCCCGCTCAAGCCGAAGGGCACCCGGATCGGCTCCCTGGTGCTGTGCCGCGACGTGACGGAACTGCGCCGTCGCGAACGCGAATTGATCACCAAGGACGCGACCATCCGGGAGATCCACCACCGGGTGAAGAACAACCTCCAGACCGTGGCCGCACTGTTGCGGCTCCAGTCCCGCCGGATGGATTCACCGCAGGGCCGCGAGGCGCTGAACGAAGCCGTGCGCCGAGTCGGATCGATCGCGATCGTGCACGAGACGCTCTCTCAGAACCTCGACGAGCGGGTCGAGTTCGACGAGATCGCCGACCGCGTGATCGCGATGGTCTCGGAGATCTCACCGGGCAAGGTCGCCTGCCGGCGCACCGGCAGGTTCGGGATCCTGGACGCGGAGGTCGCCACTCCGCTGTCGATGGTGCTGACCGAGATCCTGCAGAACGCCCTGGAGCACGCCTTCACCCAGGGGGAGGGGGGCACCGTGGAGGTGTCCGCGATCCGCACCGGAACCGGCCGCACCGATGGCCGACTGCTGATCACCGTGCTCGACGACGGCAGCGGTCTGCCCGAGGGGTTCGACCCCCAGCGGGCCGGCAATCTCGGGCTGCAGATCGTACGGACCCTCGTGGAGGGGGAGCTCGGCGGCACGTTCGACATGCTCCGGGCCGAGCCGCGAGGCACCAAGGTCGTCCTCGACATCCCGTCCAGCCCCCAGAAGTAGCAGCGGTTCGGTGACTCGCTGTGACGGTCCGGCCCTCACCCGGCGGGCCGCGACCGGGTCCCGAACAGCACTGAGCCCCGGACCGAATGATTCGGTCCGGGGCTCAAGAGCACGGTGCTGAGCGCTTGTTCGGTTACTACGCGCTGCGCGTCGAGGCTCGAAAGTCGTTGTCAGGCGCTGGCGTTGCGCGCCCGGTTGCGAGCGGCGCGGCGCTTCATGGCGCGGCGCTCGTCCTCGCTGAGACCGCCCCAGACACCGGAGTCCTGACCGGACTCGAGCGCCCACTGCAGGCACTGCTCCATGACGGGGCAACGGCGGCAGACGGCCTTGGCTTCCTCGATCTGCAGCAGCGCAGGACCGGTGTTGCCGATGGGGAAGAAGAGTTCCGGGTCTTCCTCACGACAAACGGCGTTGTGACGCCAGTCCATGGCTGCTCCATCTCCTTGTATTGCGGGCAAGTTGCTTGTGAATGTGAACGCTTTCACGAATCCCCCCGTGAGGGAAGCGCGACCGCCCGGTTTCACGCGGGTGATCAGTCAGAGATTCGTGGAGGGGTTCTGGCGGTCTGTGTGGGTGCCGGGTGTTGCGGGCTGTCCCGATCGCCATGAAGAGATTCGCAAACCTCGGACGGGGATACAACCCCTTCCGGAAAGTTTTTTTTGATTCGTCGGTGTCTACTAGGTCACAGCCCTACATCTTGAGGGTGGACCGACGTGTAAACGTTCGACTGAAAGGCCTCCGGGCCCTTCTACTCACACAATCACACGCAGTGCACGGCGTACGCCTGTGAACCGAACGCTGGTCCGCAGTCCGAGGTGATCGCCGTCCATCTGGAAGGGAAGCGGAACCTTCGAATACAAGGTGAAGTCGGTCAGATCGTGCAGAGACACCGCGTGCTTGCCGTGTGGACCCCGCTCAGGAGTGGAGGTCAGGAGCTGTGTCGCGTACCGCGCGACCGCCGGAGTTGACAAACGGTCCAGGGCCAATACGTCAAGCGCAGTATCGAACGAGGCTTCGGGAGAGGCGTAAAGCGGACGATTCCCCAGATATGTCCACGGTGACGTATTGCACACTATCGACAGCACCAGATCGGTCACCGGGTCCGCTCCGGGACGCTCCAGCGTGACCGTGCCGTGACGCCGGTTCGGCTCTTCCCAGAACTGGCGCATCAGCTGTCGCACGTACAGGGCGTGCGTCGAACGCTTGCCGCGCTCGCGCTGCTGCTCCACCCGGCCCACCACACCCGCGTCGAAGCCGAAGCCCGCGCAGAAGGTGAACCAGCGGGCCGGGACCGACTCGTCCTCCGTGCCCGGGGTGCCGGCCGCCAGGCCCAGGCCCACGGTCCGCTCGCGCTGCTCCCGCAGCGCGTCCAGCAGGGCGCCGGTCGCCTCGACCGCGTCGTTGGGCAGACCCAGGGCGCGCGCGAACACATTGGTGGAACCGCCGGGAACCACCGCCAGCCGCGGCAGCCGCTCCGGATCGGGCCCGTTGTGCAGGAGCCCGTTCACCACCTCGTTGACCGTGCCGTCGCCACCGAGGGCGACGACGAGGTCGAGTCCCTCGTGCGCGGCCTTGCGCCCCAGGTCCCGGGCGTGCCCGCGGTACTCGGTGGTGACCGCCTCCAGCTTCATCTCGCTGGCCAGGGCATGGGTCAGGACGTCGCGCGTGCGCGCACTGGTGGTCGTCGCTGCTGGGTTGGCCACGAGAAGTGCACGCATGAGCGCCAGACTACCCACCCCGTCGGACGCCGACCCTACTGCCCGTCCCCTCCGGGGTCCGGGGTACGCCGTTACCCTGCTGGAGTGAGTAAGAAGCAGCCCGCGAACGCACCCGCCCCCGCCGCCGTCCCGACCGCCGCGCTGCCCGGCCGGCTGACCGCGGCCGCCGCGCTCACCGCCCTGGAGGGCCTGGCGCTGGCAGGCCTCGGGATCTACATGCTGTTCGTGGGGATCGCCGGCGACCCCGATTCCCCGCAGCAGGCCGAGACCGGCGGCGTCACCCTGCTCGCGCTCGCCGCACTGCCGCTGGTCGCGGCCCGCGGACTGCGCCTGGGCCGCCGCTGGAGCCGCGGCCCGGCCCTGATCACCCAGCTGATGGCGCTGCCGGTGGCCTGGACCCTCTACAGCACCGGCGGTGCGATGATCGCCGCCGCCGTGGCGCTGGCCGCGGCCGCGGTGGCCGTCGTCGCGCTCCTGGTCAATCCGACGGCGACCGAGGCTCTCGGTATCGGGCCCGGGGAACAGGCCCGATAACCGGTCGTCCGGTTCTTCCCGCGCCCGGCTACTCCTCGACGAGGAGCTTCTCGCGGAGCTGGGCCAGCGTGCGGGCCAGCAGCCTGGAGACGTGCATCTGGGAGATGCCGACCTCCTGGGCGATCTGCGACTGGGTCATGTTGCCGAAGAAGCGAAGCAGCAGGATCCGCTTCTCCCGCGGGGGCAGGCCCTCCAGCAGCGGCTTGAGGGACTCGCGGTACTCGACCCCTTCCAGGGCCTCGTCCTCCGCGCCCAGGGTGTCCGCGACCGCCGGCGACTCGTCGTCGGTGTCCGGGACGTCGAGGGAGAGCGTGCTGTAGGCATTGGCCGATTCCAGCCCCTCCAGCACCTCCTCCTCGGAGATCCCCAGCCGCTCGGCCAGTTCGTGCACCGTCGGGGAGCGGCCGTGCTGCTGGGACAGTTCGGCCGTGGCCGTCGTCAGCGAGAGCCGCAGCTCCTGCAGCCGACGCGGTACCCGCACCGCCCAGCCCTTGTCACGGAAGTGGCGCTTGATCTCGCCGACCACCGTGGGCGTGGCGTACGTGGAGAACTCGACCCCGCGGTCCGGGTCGAACCGGTCCACCGACTTGATCAGGCCGATCGTCGCGACCTGGGTCAGGTCGTCGAGCGGCTCACCGCGGTTGCGGAAGCGCCGCGCCAGGTGTTCGACCAGCGGCAGGTGCATCCGTACCAGCCGGTTGCGCAGCTCGGCCTTCTCCGCCGACCCGTCGGGCAGCGCCCGCAGCTCGATGAACAGGGCCCGCGCGCCGCTGCGGTCGCGCGGATCCGGCAGCGCCGGGGACGCCGGGAACACCGGCCCCGGCGGTACCGGGGGCACCACCGGGGCCGGGGCCTCGGCCCCGGCGCCCGTCCCGGCCGGCCGGTCTGGTTGTGGCTGTTCCTGCTGGTTCTCGCTCATAGGGCCCGCCCGTCGCTCCGCCGAGTCCAAAAAGCCGTCTTCCGCATCCGCGTCAGCCGGGTGCGGCCGGGCGTGGTGCTGCTCCGGGATGCCGCCGTCGACCTCGTGCCGTACTCGGGGCCGATCCCCGCCCCGCACCGGGATCTCCCCGCCGCTCACACCGGGCCTGGCCCCGCGCCGCGCTGTTTGTAGAGACTGATGCTCACCGTCCGGTTCTCCTCGACCGTGGCCTCGACCTTGCCGGCCAGCGCCGACAGGACCGTCCACGCGAACGTGTCGCGCTCCGGTGCGCGCCCGTCGGTGGTCGGCGCCGAGACGGTCACTTCCAGCGAATCGTCGATCAGCCGGAACACGCAACTGAGGACGGAGCCCGGCACGGCCTGCTGGAGCAGGATCGCGCAGGCCTCGTCCACCGCGATGCGGAGGTCCTCGATCTCGTCGAGGGTGAAGTCCAAACGTGCCGCGAGACCGGCCGTGGCCGTCCGCAGCACCGACAGGTAGGCACCCGCAGCGGGCAGCCGGACTTCCACGAAGTCCTGAGTCCCGGGCTCGCCTGCGATCTGGGACACCCTCACCTCCAAGGTGGTACGAGCTCTGTTCGCCGGTGACGCTATCGCGATCCGGGCGATCGTGTCGCGGCACCCCTCTGGGTGCCCGAGCGCCCCGCCTGCGAGCCAGTGACTGATGGTAAGCCCATGGGTACGCACAGTGGCTAGGGGTCTGCGGGGCCCAAATCAGGGGAACCGGCGGAGGGTTGAACTACCCCGCTTCAGACGATCGAACCGTCGACAAAACACCAGCGCCAGGTCTCACCCGGTTCGTAGCTCCGCATCACCGTATGGCCGGTCTCCTGGTAGTGCGCGCTGGCGTGCCGGTGGGGCGAGGAATCACAGCAGGCCACGTGCCCGCACACCAGGCACATCCGCAGCTGGACGGGGTGGCTGCCGAGGGCCAGGCATTCGGGGCAGGTGTGGTGGGAGGGCACCGGTTCGGGACGCGGCAGTTCGGCAACGTGGGTGCACTCGCTCATCGCATTCTCCTTGTACCGCAACCCCGGCCATCAGTCTCGGGGTGAACCGTGCGCACGGGCCGGAGCCGCGATGCAGCGGAGTGTCGTTGCGTCACGCTTTGACCGGAGCTTGATCTCGTACAGAATACGTTCCCGCCGTGCGAGTCATGGGGATCTCCTCGGCCAAGCCCGCGCGTTCGGGGCGAGCGGCCGACGATTGAGGTGGATCTTCGATGGAGGTATTGCCGCTGGTGGCGCTCGTCGCCGGCAGTGCGGCCGTGGCGGGGCTGGCGCGCCGGACCCCGGTGCCCGCGCCGCTGCTGCTGGTCGCCGCCGGTCTGCTGGCCGCGTACGTCCCGGGGGTTCCCGACTACGCCCTCGACCCGCACATCGTGCTGCCGTTGCTGCTCCCGCCGCTGCTGTACACGGCCGCCGTGGACAGCTCGTACCTGGACCTGCGAGCGAACGTACGGCCGATCGCCATGCTGTCGGTGGGCTACGTGCTCTTCGCGACGGTCGCCGTCGGGTACGCGGCGTACCTGCTGGTGCCGGGGCTCTCCCTGCCGGTGGCGCTGGTGCTGGGCGCGGTGATCGCGCCTCCCGACGCCGTCGCAGCCACCGCCATCGCCCGCAAGCTGCGGCTGCCGAACCGGATCACGACCATCCTGCAGGGCGAGTCCCTGGTCAACGACGCCACCGCGATCACCGCCTACAAGGTGGCGCTGGCGGCGGCGGTCGGGGTGAGCGCCGGCTGGGCGGGCGGGATCGCGGAGTTCCTGCTGGCCTCGGTCGGCGGCATCGGCGTGGGCCTGCTCCTGATGGTGCCGATCCACCACCTGCGCACGCGGCTGAGGGAACCCCTGCTGCAGAACACCCTGTCGCTGCTGATCCCCTTCGTGGCGTACGCGGCCGCCGAGCGCGTGCACGCCTCCGGGGTGCTCGCGGTGGTCGTGGTCGCGCTCTACCTCGGGCACCGGAACTGGCAGGTCGACTTCGCCACCCGGCTCCAGGAGGAGGCCGTGTGGAAGGTGGTCGCCTTCGTGCTGGAGTCGGTGGTCTTCGCGCTGATCGGGCTCCAGCTGCCGGTGGTCCTCAAGGGGCTGGTCGAGTACGACGGCCTGCACGCGGCCTGGTACGCGATCGCCGTGTTCCTCGCGGTGGTGGTGGCCCGGTTCCTGTGGGTGTTCCCGGCGACCTTCGTGCCCCGCTGGATGTCGCCGAGGATCCGGGACCGGGAGCCGGAGACCGACTGGAAGGCCCCGGTGATCGTGGGGTGGGCCGGGATGCGGGGCGTGGTCTCGCTGGCCATCGCCTTCTCCGTGCCGATGTCGGTGCCCCACCGGAACCTGATCCTCTTCCTGACCTTCACCACGGTCATCGGGACGCTGGTGGTGCAGGGGCTGACGCTGCCGCCGCTGATCCGGGCGCTGAAGCTGCCGCCGAAGGACGCTCAGGCCGAGACCCTGGCGGAGGCGCAGGCGCAGAGCGAGGCCTCGCGGGCGGCCGAGGAGCGGCTGGCGGAGCTGCTGGAGGAGCCGGAGAACAGCACGCTGCCGCCGCCGCTGGCCGACCGGCTGCGGACGGTCATGGAACGCCGGCGCAACGCGGTGTGGGAGCGGCTGGGCGAGGTCAACCCGGAGACGGGCGAGTCGGCGGACGACGTGTACCGGCGGCTCGCGCGCGAGATGATCGCGGCCGAACGGGAGGTCTTCGTGACGCTGCGGGACGACCGGCGGATCGACGACGAGATGCTGCGGGCGCTCCTGCGCAGGCTGGACCTGGAGGAGGCGGCGGCCTACCGGGAGGAGGGCTGAGCGCGGCCGGTCAGGGCCGGCCCGTGACGACGGCGGCGAGGACCGTGCCGTGCGGGAAGGCGCCGGCCGCGGTGAGCTCGGTCAGGGCCCAGAGCAGTTTGGCCACGTAGATCCGCTCCACCGGGAGGTCGTGGCGGGTCCCGAAGTCGGCGGCGAAGGCCTCCAGCTCGGCCGGGACCCGGGCGTAGCCGCCGTGGTGGAAGTCCTCGGCCAGGGTCCACGCGCCGGCCGGACCTCCGAAGGCGGCGGCCTGGAGGGAACGTATCTCCGCGGCCAGGAAACCGCCCGCCAGGACGGGAACCCCGAGCGCCCGCTGCCCGGGATCCAGCCCGGCCGCGAGGCCCGCCAGCGTCCCGCCGGTACCGCAGGCCACCGCCACCACGTCGGCGGTGCCGCGCAGTTCACGGCCGAGCTCGGCGCAGCCGCGCAGGGCGAGGGCGTTGCTGCCGCCCTCGGGGACCACGTACGCGCCGCCCGCGCCCGCCGAGTCCACCAGCCGGGCCAGCTCCCGCGGCTCGGCCTTGCGGCGGTACTCCGACCGGGACACGAAGTGCAGCCGCATCCCGTCGGCGGCGCACCGGGCGAGCGAGTCGTTCAGGGGGCGGCCGGCCAGCTCGTCCCCGCGCACGATGCCGACCGTGCGCAGCCCGAGCAGCCGCCCGGCGGCGGCGGTGGCCCGCAGGTGGTTGGAGTACGCCCCGCCGAAGGTGACCAGGCCGTCGTGGCCGGCGTCCACGGCCGCGCGCAGGTTGGGCGCGAGCTTGCGCCACTTGTTGCCGGGCAGCTCCGGATGCACGAGGTCGTCGCGCTTGAGCAGGAGCCGCACGCCGTGCCGCTCGAACCGCTCGTCACGGATCTCCCGCACCGGGGACGGCGGGCGGGGCTGCAGGAGCGCGTCAACGTTCGCGGGGCGGTTCACCCTTCCATTGTGGGGCGCCGCGTCCCCCGGCACCGCATGCCGGAGCCGGAGCGCGAGGGCCACGTCGGACGGGGGCGCGGGACTGCGTTCCGTGCCCCCGTCCGGCCGCGGTGCGCCGGTGCTACTTCAGGCGCTCGGCGATGCGGTTGCGCATGGAATCCATCGTGAAGCCCCGCGGGTCGACCTTGCCCGGCTGCCACTCGCGGTGGCCGATCACCGAGCGGGCCGTCCAGCGGTGTATCCGGCACACGGCCGCCGCGGCGCGGGCGATGGCGTCGAGCTGGACCGCCGGCCAGGGGTCCTCGCCGTCGCCGAGGTTCTCGCACTCGAAGCCGTAGAAGTGGCGGTTGCCGTCGGTGTCCGCCTCGTTGTCCGGCGGCAGCCGCTTCTCGGCGATCACCGCCGCCAGGACGTCGGAATCGCCGGCGCCCGCGTGGTTGGCGCGGCCGTAGCCCACGAGGTGGACGCGGCCGTCCTTGGCGATCACTCCGTGGCAGAGCGGGCCGGGCAGGTCGCCGTGACCGTTGCGGCAGAGCTCGACCGTGTAAGGGGTGCCGCGGGTGACGGTGTGGTGGATCATCACCCCGTGCACGGGCCCCCAAGGGCCCCTGTGGTTGCGGTTGTGGGTGCGCCAGGCGCCGACTTCGACCACGGTCAGGCCCTCGTTGCGCAGTGCGTTGATGAAACGGTCCGCGGACATGGGTGCGGACATGGCCGCCTCCTTCGTTGCGGTGCGGGACGGGCACCCTCTGTGCCCGTCCCGTCACCCTCCGGTTTAGTGGAGGCGACCCTTCCGCGGCTAGTGCGTTCGTACGGTGAGCGATCCGATCCGGCCAATCAGGCCGATGCGAGCCACAGGTCCGGGCCGAAGACCTCGTAGTGGATGTCGGCGGCCGGCAGCCCCTTGGCGATCAGCTGCTCGCGCACGGCCCGCATGAAGGGGAGCGGCCCGCACAGGTAGGCCCTGGTGCCCGGGGCGAGGGGGACGGCCGAGAGGTCCATGAGGCCCTCGCCGTCGCCCGGCTCCGCGGACTCCTCGTACCAGAACCGGGCCGAGGCGTCGGCCAGTTTGTGCGTCAGCGCCCGGTGGTCGCCCCGGTGCGGGTGGTCGGCGGGGGAGCGGTCGGCATGCAGCACGGTCACCGGGGCGGTGTGCCCGGTGTCGGCCAGGTGCTCCAGCATCGAGAGCATCGGGGTGCAGCCGATGCCGGCCGACGCGAGCAGCAGCGGGGCGGCCGGGTCCGCCAGGACCAGGTCGCCGTACGGGGCCGAGACCCGCAGGGTGTCCCCGGCGCGGACCCGGGTGTGCAGGTGGTGGGAGACCTCGCCGTCGGGGCCCGCGGCGGCCGGGCCGTGGACCCGCTTGACGGTGATCGCGCGGACCGCGGAGCCCGGGGAGGTGATGAGGCTGTACTGGCGGATCTGGCGGGCGCCGTCCGGGAGTTCCACCTGGACCGAGACGTACTGGCCGGGCCGGTGGGCGGGCGCCGGGGCGCCGTCCGCGGGGGCGATCCGGAAGGTGGTGCAGTCCGCGGTCTCGGCCACCCGCTCGGTGACGGTCCACTCGCGCCACACGTCACCCGCCACGACCCGCTGCTCGGCGTAGAGGCGCTCCTCCAGGGCGATCAGGGCGTTCGCCATCAGCCAGTAGACCTCGTCCCAGGCCCGGGCCACCTCGGGGGTGACGGCCTCGCCGAGGACCTCGCCGATGGCCTCGAAGAGGTGCTGGTGGACGACCGCGTACTGCTCGCGGGTGACGCCGAGGCTGGCGTGCTTGTGGGCGATGCGGCCGAGCATCACGTCGGGCCGGGTGTCCGGGTGGGCGAGGAGGTGGGTGGCGAAGGCGGCGATGGAGCCCGCGAGGGCCTGCTGCTGGAGGCCGGACCGCTGGTTGCCCCGGTTGAACAGGTCGCGGATCAGTGCCGGGTGGGCCGCGAAGAGCTTGGTGTAGAAGAGCTCGGCTATGTCGCCGATCGCCGCCCCGACGGCGGGCAGGGTGGCTCGTACGGTCGCGCTCGACTTCTCGGACAGCATGCGGAACTCCTCGCGTGATGCGTGATGCGTGATGGACGTGACTGTATGAATTTGCATCTGAGATGCGTATTTTTGATCGCAGAAGGACCGCTGTCGTGCGGACTTCTGTTCGGGCCCGTGTCCGGACTTCTGTCGTCGTCCGGCCCGGACGGGTCAGGGGCCCCCGGATCCGGTCGGCGCCCTGCTCGAAATGCCCAGCAGGAGCGGTCCGGTCGGGGACGCCACCAGGTCGTTCACCGTGAGCGGGTCCAGTGCGGCGAAGAAGGCCTCCTGGGCCCGGCGCAGCGCACCGCGCAGTACGCAGGCGCCGCGCAGCGGGCAGGGGGTGGTGCCCTCGCACTCCACGACGTCGCCCTCGCCCTCCAGTTCGCGCACCACCGCGCCGACCGGCGCGGCGCGCCCGGCGGCGGTCAGGGCGAGCCCCCCGCCGCGCCCGCGCCGGGCCTCGACCAGGCCGAGATGCTGCAGCCTGGCGACCACCTTGGCGGTGTGCGTGTAGGGGACCTCCATGGTCGCCGCCACGTCACGGGTGGTCGGGAGGTCCGTTTCCTCGATGGCCAGGCGCATCAGCACGCGCAGCGCCAGGTCGGTGAATCGGGTCAGCCGCATGGGGTCACCGTAGGCAAACTTGCATCTTCGATGCAAGTTAGGTCCGGGGTTGAAGGGACTGGAGGGGCTCATGGGGGAGATGGGGAACCCCAAAGGGTGCCCCGCACCCGGACGGAGTAGTCCCACCCTTTTGTGTAATGGTCCCACCACGTTCCGTGCTGAAAGGCTGCTCCCGCAGATCCATGGAGTGATCGAAAGGGAAAGACATGTCGGTCCAGGCGGGTTCCGAGTCCGATACCCAGGCGCCGCAGCGCAGTCTTGGGACCACGGCCGCACGGAACTTGGCAACCACGACCAAGTCCGCGCCGCAGATGCAGGAGATCACCTCGCGGTGGCTGCTGAAGATGCTGCCGTGGGTGTCCGTGCAGGGCGGCACGTACCGCGTCAACCGCAGGCTGAGCTACTCGGTCGGCAACGGCGTCGTGGAGTTCGTCAAGACCGGCACCCGGGTCCAGGTGATCCCGGCCGAGCTCGGCGAGCTCCCGCTGCTGCGCGACTACGAGGACCTCGACGTCCTCGGTGAACTCGCCCAGCGGTGCCGGCAGCTCGACTTCGAGGCCGGCCAGGAGCTGACCTCCTTCGGCAGCCCCGCCGACCAGGTCTTCCTGCTCGCCCACGGCCGCATCGAGCAGATCGGCCCCGGCCCCTACGGCGAGGACGCCGTCCTCCGGACCGTCGCCGACGGCGCGTACTTCGGCGACGACTCCCTCGTCGATGAAGAATCGATTTGGGAGTACACCGCCCGCGCCGCCACATCCGGCACCGCGCTCACCCTGTCCCGGCAGGACTTCCAGCTCCTCGCCGACCGGGTCGAGTCCCTGCGCGCGCACGTGGAGGACGTACGGACCCGGCCCGGCCGGGAGACCAACAAGTACGGCGAGGCCGCGATCGAGCTCTCCGCCGGCCACCGGGGCGAGGCCGTCCTCCCCGGCACCTTCGTGGACTACGAGGCCCGGCCGCGCGAGTACGAACTCTCCATTGCACAAACGGTCCTGCGGGTGCACAGCCGCGTCGCCGACCTCTACAACCACCCGATGAACCAGACCGAGCAGCAGCTGCGGCTCACGGTCGAGGCGCTGCGCGAGCGCCAGGAGCACGAGATGCTCAACAACCGCGACTTCGGCCTGCTCCACAACGCCGACTACGACCAGCGCATCCAGCCGCACGACGGCGCGCCCAGCCCCGACGACATGGACCAGCTCCTCAGCATGCGGCGCGGCTCCAAGCTGTTCCTGGCCCACCCCAAGGCGATCGCCGCCTTCGGCCGCGAGTGCAACAAGCGCGGCATCTACCCGGAGTCGGTGGACGTCGGCGGCAACCGGGTGCCCGCCTGGCGCGGGGTGCCGATCTTCCCGAGCAACAAGATCCCGATCAGCGACGCCCGCACCACCTCCATCCTGTGCATGCGCACCGGCGAGGACGAGCAGGGCGTGATCGGGCTCCACCAGCCGGGCATCCCGGACGAGATCGAGCCGAGCCTGTCGGTCCGCTTCATGGGGATCAGCGAGCAGGCGATCATCTCCTACCTGGTCACCGCCTACTTCTCGGCCGCGGTGCTGGTGCCGGACGCGCTCGGCGTACTGGAGAACGTCGAGATCGGCCGCTGGCGCTGACCGCCGTGAACGCCATCGCGACCGGTGAGGGCCAGGATGCCGCGGCCCTGCTGGAACGGACGAGAGAAGCGGTCGACCCGCAGCTGCGCCGCACGGTCGAGAGCCTGCCGGGCTCGATGCGGCGCGTGGCGATGTACCACTTCGGCTGGGAGCACGAGGACGGCAGCCCCGCCGACGGCGGGGCCGGGAAGGCCATCCGGCCGGCCCTGGTGCTGGCCGCCGCCCGGGCCCTGCGCGGTCCCGGGGCCGGTCCGGCCGAGGAGGCCGTACGGGCGGCGGCGGCCGTGGAGCTGGCGCACAACTTCACGCTGCTGCACGACGACATCATCGACAACGACGTCCGGCGGCGGGGTCGGCCCACGGCCTGGACCGTCTTCGGGACGCCGGACGCCCTCATCACGGGCGACGCGATGATGGCGCTCGCGCTGCGGCTGCTCGCGGAGGACCCGCATCCGGCCGCCGCGGCGGCCTCGGCCCGGCTCGCGGGCTGTGTCATCGAGCTGTGCGCGGGCCAGCAGGCGGACTGCGCCTTCGAGCGGCGGCCGGAGGTCTCGCTCGACGAATGCCTGGCCATGGCCACGGCCAAGACCGGGGCGCTCCTGGGCTGCGCGTGCGCGCTCGGCGCCCTGTACGCGGGGGCCGGGCCGGACGAGGTCGACGCCATGGACGCCTTCGGGCGGGAGGCCGGGCTGGCCTTCCAGCTGATCGACGACCTGATCGGCATCTGGGGGGATCCGGGGCACACCGGCAAGCCCGCAGGGGCCGACCTGATCGCCCGCAAGAAGTCCCTCCCGGTGGTCGCCGCCCTCACCTCGGGCACGGCGGCCGGGAAGGAGCTGGCCGAGCTCTACGCCGGCCCCATGACCGGGGACGACGTACGCCGCGCGGCCGACGCGGTGGACCGGGCCGGCGGGCGCGACTGGGCGCAGGCCGAGGCCGCGGACCGGATGGGGCGGGCCGTCCAGCAGCTGTCCCGGGCCGTTCCGGACCTCGGGGCGGCGGGCGGGCTGCTGGCGCTCGCGGAGTTCGTGACGCGCCGTACGCGCTGAGCGGTCGGGACGCGGGGGCGCGGGGGAGCGGGGCGCGGGCCCGGCAAGATCCGAAAGAGACGGCCAGGACCCGTGCCGGTACCGCACGGTGCCGGAACGGGTCTTACCGCGTGTCCGCGCCAACTCTAGGATCACTCACGGTTGTTGACACGTGAGTGAAGGGTGTGGCCAGTGGCACTGGAGATACGTCAGGCGGATCAGTCGGACCGGGACGCGGTGGCGCGGCTGCTCGACGAGGCCTTCCGCACCGACCCGGTGAGCAGCTGGGTCTTCCCCGACCCGGAGCACCGGGCCGCGGTGCACGGGAAGTTCCTGGGCGTCTTCGTGGACGTGGCGCTGGAGGAGGGCCGGATCGACTACGCCGTGGACGGCTCGGCGGCCGCGCTGTGGCTGCGGGTCCCGGCGGCCGACCCGGAGGCGGAGGCCGTCGAGGACGAGGTCCCGGCGCGGATGCGGGCCGTGGCGGACCCGGACAACGAGCGGTGCGAGCTGGTCGGGCGCCTCACGGGCGCGGTGCACCCCATGGCGGAGGAGCACGAGTACCTGCTGATGATCGCGGTCGCCCCGGGTCGGCAGGGGCAGGGGCTGGGGAGCGAGCTGATCCGGCCGGTGCTGGAGCGCTGCGACCGCGAGGGCGTGCCGGCGTACCTGGAGGCGAGCAGCGACCGCAGCAAGGGGCTGTACGAACGGCTCGGCTGGGAGTTCACGGGAGAGGCGGTACGGCTTCCGGACGGGCCGCTGATGTGGCCGATGTGGCGCAAGCCGCGCGGCTGAGGGCGGCGCCCCCACGCCGGGGGCCCTGGGGACCCCGAGGGCCCGGGCGATATCCGTTGCGTGACCACTGCAGTCGAAGTACTTTGTGTGACGTGCCCCGGCGCGGTGGCACTGCCCAGTGGAAGAGAATCGCTTGCGCAAGCTCACGTACTTCATCGCCACGTCCGTCGACGGGTTCATCGGTGCCCCGAACGGCGACGGCGATTTCTTCTACAGCCACCTCGACGCCGAGTTCGTCGGGCATCTGGTGGCCGAATACCCCGAGACCATCTCGGCCCAGGGACGCGCCCGGCTCGGGATCGCCGACGCCGCGCCCAAGCGGTTCGACGCGGTGATCATGGGGCGCAACACCTACGAGCCGGGCCTCGCGGCGGGCATGACCAGCCCCTACGGCCACCTGCCCGAGCAGTACGTCGTCTCGCGCTCCCTCGCCGCCCCGCCGGACCCCCGGGTCCGGCTGATCAGCGGAGACCTGGCGGCCGAGGTCCGCGAGCTCAAGGCGCGGGACGGTCTCGGCATCTGGCTCTGCGGCGGGGCGGACCTCGCCACCCAGCTGATCGACGAGATCGACGAGATCATCGTCAAGACCTACCCGGTCTTCGCGGGCACCGGCATGCCGATGTCCCGCGCCGGCTTCGACGTGCGCCACCTTGAGCTCACCGGGGTCCGGGCCTTCGGCGGCGGCCAGATCATCAGCGCCTACGCCGTCGCCCGGAGCTGACCCGCCGAACGCACGGAACCGGCCTACCGTGGAGGTATGGCCGGTGAACAGCAGCACCACGCGCACGAGACGGTGGCCCCGCAGGCCGGGCACGAACAGCAGGCGTGCCCGGCGTGCGGGCGCCGCGTCGACACGGTGGTCAGGCGGCGCAAGTCCCTCGGGATCTTCATCCCGGTGTGGGGCCGGGGTCCCTGCCGGAACCCCGACTGCCCCGATCACGCGGATCCCGAGGAGCGGTGACCTCAGCCCTTGGCGGCGAGTTCCTTCGCACCCAGCCCGGAGGCGAAGCCGTTGGCCCAGAGCTGGTTGACCCGTGCCCGCTCGGCGGAGTTCGGGTTGGCGTTCGTGCACGAGGTGCCCGGGCCGCCACCCGACATCAGCTCACTGCACGGCCCCGAGTAGTGGTCCGGCAGACCCAGCACGTGGCCGGTCTCGTGCGCCGTCACCCGGGTGGAGTTGTACTGCTGGTTCTGCCGGTAGTCCAGGAAGATGTAACCCCGGCCGTGCCCGTCCGTGCTCGCGTACGAGCCACGTGAGTCGTTGCCCTCGCGGTACGAGAAGTTCCCGCCCGAGGACACCTCCTGCAGCTTCACGTTGGACACCGAGCTGTTCCAGATCTGCGTGGAGCGGGCTATCTGGCTGCGGAAGCTCGGGGCACTGCGGGTGTTGTACGTGACGGTCACGGCCAGGGCGCCCGGGTTCGCGGCGCGCTGCTCGGCGACCGAACGCTGCACGGCCTCGAAGAAGGCGCGGTTCGCGGCCTCGTTCTCCGGCGAACGCTCGTACGCGGCGTAGCTCACGGCGTTGCCGACGGGAGCGGGCGCGGCGGTGGCGGTGGGGACGACACCAAGGGCTGCGGCGAGGCCGAGGCCGACGGTCGTGGCCAGCATGGCCTTACGGGAGTGGCGCATGTGGGGGAGCTCCTACTCGTCCGGTGCGGTGGGGGGTGGTCTTTCGAACCGGAGTCTGCGGGAGCACGAGTGCCCGGCGGATGATGTCACTCCCCGATAGCGCGGACCTATCAGGGAGATTTCGGCAGCCCAACTAGAGTGAGAATGGCGGGATTCGGGGGGCTATCGGTGGCTGGTGCGGTCAGCGGTGACCGGCCTACCCTCTGGTCATGGAGCTTGAGGTCAGGCACCTGCGCGCGCTGTGCGCCATCGCCGACGCCGGAAGCCTGCACAAGGCCGCCCGGCAACTCGGCGTGAGCCAGCCCTCCCTGACGACCCAGCTGCGCCGCATCGAACGGGCCCTCGACGGCGAGCTGTTCCTGCGCGAGCGGACCGGATGCCGGCCCACCCCCTTCGGCCGGACCGTGCTGGGCCGGGCCCGCCCGCTGCTCGCCGAGATGGCCGCGCTGGTGGCGGAGGCCCGCGAACTGGCCCATGCCTCGCGGCTGCGCATCGGCTCCACCGCCAGCAGCGCGCTGCCGGGCTGGCTGCGGCGGATCCACCGGCGGCTTCCGGACACCGAGACCTCGCTCGTCGTCGACGTCTCCGCGAACGCGCTGCTCAGGATGGTCGCCGCGGGACAACTGGACGTGGCGTTCGTGCACGAGGTGGAGGGCAGCCCGCTGCGGGTGCCGCCCGGGCTGCAGATGCACGTACTGATGGAACGCGAACCGCAGTTCGTGTCGATGTCCCGGGACCATCCGGCCGCCGGGCAGGCGGTGGTCTCCTTACGGGACCTGGCCGCCGACCGCTGGATGGTCGACCCCTCGGTCGACGGCGAGTGGGACGGCCTGCGGCGGGTTTTCGCCGGTGCCGGACTGGACCCGCCGGTGCTGCACGCCGACTACCACACGGCCACCTCGCTGATCATCTCCGGCGAGGCGGTCGCCCCGTGCCAGCCGACCTCCGGGCCGCGCGAGGACATGGCGATCCGGCCGCTGTGCGGGGACCCCCTCGCCGTACGCCTGCTGCTGGCCACCAGACCCGGCGCGCACGCGGAGGTGTACGAGGACCTGCGCGCCGCCTACCGCGAGGCCGCCCTGCGGACGCCCCCGTACCGGGCCTGGCTGCACCACCACGCGAGCCCGCTGCTGGACGTGGCCTGATCCGGCGCCCCGGGCCGCCGGCCCCGGCGCCCGCTCCGCGGTGGACGTGACGCAGGTCACGGGAACTGCGCCCCGGGTGCCGGACAGCCGACAGGAGTGACAACAGAGATGCGTACCCGGGTGCGGTCCGGGGATCCGGACGCCTATGCGGAGCTGTTCGACAGCTACGCCCGCACCCTCTACAACCATGCCTTCCGGATGACCGGCGACTGGGCCGCCGCGGAGGACGTCATGTCGGCCGCCTTCCTGGAGGCGTGGCGGCTGCGCGCCGCGGTCGACCCCGAGGGCGGCTCGCTGCGCCCCTGGCTGCTGGGCATCGCCACCAACCTCGCCCGCAACCACTGCCGCAGCAACCGGCGCTACCGGGCCGCCGCAGCCGCCGCCACGGCGGCGGCCGGCGCCGCGTCCGTGCCCGACCACGCCGAGGAGGTGGCCGGCCGGCTGGACGACCGGCGGCAGATCGCGGCCACGCTGGGGCAGTTGAGCGCGCTGCGCGGACCCGAGCGCGAAGTCCTCCTGCTGTGCCTGGGCGAGGGCCTGGAGTACGCGGAGGCCGCCCGGGTCCTCGGCATCCCGGTCGGAACCGTCCGTTCCAGGCTCTCCCGGGCCCGTACGAAGCTACGCAAACTCGCTGAAACAGAGATGAAGAAGAAAAAGCGGGAACTCGCGGCTCGCCCCCGACAGGCATATGGCGACCGCACGAACACGGTCCGGTCCGCACAGGAAGGAACCCGATGAACCCCGACCTCTCCCGGCCCCGCCCGGCCGGCCAGGAGGAGCACCCGCTCCTCGCGCCGTTCGCCGAACGGGAACTGCCCGCGGGCCGCCACCAGTTCCACAAGGAGCGCCTGATGGCCCAGATCCACGAAGACCTCCGAGCCGCCGACGTCACCACTCCGGCCGCCCCGGCCGCCCCCGCCCGTGTCACCGGGGCGCGCAACCCGTTCCTGCGCCGGGCGGTCCTCGTGCCCGCGGCGGCCTTCGCGCTGGCCGGGGCGCTGGCCGTCGGCTTCCTCTCCTACGTGGACCGGGGCGCCGCGGACGGGCCCGGTTCCACCGTCGCCGCGGGTCCGGCGCTGACCACCCGGATCGGCGCCGCCGACCCCAAGGGGGCGCCGCAGCTCCTGGACCGGATCTCGCTGGCATCCGCCTCCGTCTCCGGCCCGGCCGTGCGCGCGGACCAGTTCATCTACATCGGCAGCAAGGCGGCCAACACCTACGTGCGGACCGTCGGCAACAAGAGCACCCTGGTCAGCCTGCCGCTGCACATGCGCCACCAGTGGAACTCCCCGGACGGCACCAAGGGCTGGCTGATCGAGCCCGGCAACACCGGACCGGAGGGCGTGACCCTGGCGGGCCCCGACGAGAAGGGCAACGCCCCGACGCCGCACCTGAACGCGCCCACGCACGACTACCTCACCACCCTGCCCACCGACCCCGACGTGCTGCTCCGGCGGATCTACGAGGAGACCAAGGGCAAGGGCAACGGCCCCGACCAGGAGGCCTTCACCACGATCGGCGACCTCCTGCGTTCCAGCTACCCGCCCGCCGAGCTGACGACCGCGCTCTACAAGGCGGCCGCGAAGATCCCCGGCGTGGTGACGGTCGACGAGGCGGTCGACGCCGCGGGCCGCAGCGGCATCGCGGTCGCCCGGCTCGACGAGCACTCCGGCCAGCGCGAGGAGTGGATCTTCGACCGCCAGACCCTCACGTTCCTCGGCGAGCGCAGCGTCCAGGTGCAGGGCGAGTCCGGTGAGCAGGGCCTGATCAAGCCCGGCACGGTCGTGTACACCAGCGCCGTCATGACCCGGACGGTCGTCGACCGGATGAAGGAGCTGCCGCCCACGGCCCGCTGACCGGCCTGATCGACAAGATCCGGAAGGGACCGCCCTGGGCCGTCTCTTCCGGATCTTGCCGGGCCCGCGACGCCCGGCACCGCACCCGGCCGCGTTGTCGGGGCACCCGAGGACGTCCGGTACGCGGGCGCCCCTCCGCCTTGCCGGATACGGCACCGGACGCCGCGGGCTCGGCCGACAAGATCCGAAAGAGACGGCCTAGCGCCGCGCCCGGGCCCGGTCGTACGCCAGGGAGAGGGCCCCCTGCCCCAGCAGGACCGCACCCGCCGCCGCCCAGCCCGGGCGGCGGCGGTGGGCCGCCCAGGCCAGCAGGGGCACGCCCGCGGCCATTTGGGCGGCGCCCAGCAGCCGGGCCCTCGGGCCGCGCAGCCACGGGCCGAGCGGGCCCTGCTCCACGGCGTCGAGCCCGGCCCGTACCGCGTCGCGCCGGCCGGACCACTCCAGCGTCTCCACGCCGGGAGCCACCCGGGCCGCACCCCGCAGCCGGTCGGCCGATTCGCCCGGGGCGAGCCCGGGCGGCAGGGCCAGTCCCGCGCGCGTGAGCAGGGCGACCAGCGCGAGCAGCCGGGCCTCCCCGTCCACGGCGGGGTCGGGGTCGGCGCGGGTGAGGCGCTCCAGTTCCGCCAGGTCGAGTACGGGGTCCAGGCCGAGGCGTGCCGACAGGGTCCGCATGGCGTCGGGCTCGCCGGCCGGGCCCCCGGCCGCGTCCCACGCGTAGGCCACGGTCCGCCGGAACCCGCCGGCCAGGGCGAATCCGGTCCGGCCGCCCTCCCACCACAGGCTCAGCACGGGCCGGTCGGTGCCGATCGCGAGCGCCGAGCCCCACCCGGAGAGGACCTCCGCGACGGTCTCCGTGCCGTCCCGCCACGGCTTGTCCTCGGGAACCAGCACGCTCCACGCGCCCGCCGGGGCGAGCAGCAGGCGTACGCGCAACAGATGTGCCGGGGGCCGGACGGCAAGGGGTTCGGCACGGCAGAGCAGCATTCCGCCGGTCGCGGCCCTGGATATTGACATGCCCACACAGTAGTGCAAAACGCCCTGAATCGGAGGGTTTCGGAAGGGCGCTTGACTTCACCCAACCGCGATATATCGTGTTAGCAAGAAGACGCGATATGTTGCGTGCGTCGAGCCCCGTCCGTGAACGCACGAGGAGGATCAGCACCATGGCAGAGCAGTCGCCCGAGTCGTCGTCGCCGTCGACATGGCACTTCGACGCACCGCAGAAGCTCACCTTCGAGGAGCCGGTGACCGAGCTGCGCGTCCGCCTCGTGAGCGGCACGGTGAACGTGGTCGCCGCCGAGGAGGGCCCGGCCCGCCTGGAGGTGACCGAGGTGGACGGACCGCCCCTGTACGTCGTGCAGGACGGCGGCACGCTCACCGTCTCCTACGAGGACCTGCCCCGGAACGGCTCCCAGGGCCTCAAGCAGTGGTTCGAGACCAAGCCCTGGAAGGCCTGGGCCGGTTCCGCCTCCGGCCGCAAGGCCTGGGAGCGCAGCGTCGCGATCACCCTCACCGTGCCCGCCGCCACCCGGGTCCACGTGGCCGCGGTCGGTGCAGCCGTCTTCGTCTCCGGCATCTCCGGCGGCACCGACGTCAACGGGGTCTCCGGCGACGCCACGCTGGTCGGGCTGTCCGGCCGGGTCAAGGCGCACACCGTCTCCGGCAGCGTCGAGGCCCAGTCCGTCTCCGGCGAGTTCGGCTTCCACTCCGTCTCCGGCGGCCTGACCGTGGTCGACGGCTCGGGCGGCAACGTGCGGGCGGACTCGGTCAGCGGTGACATGCTCATCGACCTCGCCGCGGACCCCGCCGACCCCCGGCCGGTGGACATCTTCCTCAACTCCGTCTCCGGGCAGGTCGCGATCCGCCTCCCGCACCCCGCCGACGCCAAGGTCGAGGCCAACACCGCCACCGGCCGCGTCTCCAACGCCTTCGAGGACTTGCGGATCTCCGGTCAGATGGGCGCCAAGCGGATCACCGGAACGCTCGGCTCCGGCGCCGGCACCCTGCGGGCGACCACCGTCTCCGGCTCGATCGCGCTGCTGCGCCGCCCGCAGGCCGACGCGGACCGCCCCGCCGCCCCCCTCGCGCTCGACAAGAAGGTGCTCTGACATGCCGCCCGTCTTCGCCCACGGCCGACTCCGCCTGTACCTCCTCAAGTTGCTGGACGAGGCCCCGCGCCACGGGTACGAGGTGATCCGCCTCCTGGAGGAGCGCTTCCAGGGCCTGTACGCGCCCTCCGCGGGCACCGTGTACCCGCGGCTGGCGAAGCTGGAGGCCGAGGGCCTGGTCACGCACGCCACCGAGGGCGGGCGCAAGGTGTACTCGATCACCGATGCGGGCCGGGCCGAACTCGCCGACCGCGGCGGGGAACTGGCCGACCTGGAGCTGGAGATCCGCGACTCGGTCACCGAGCTCGCCGCCGAGATCCGCGACGACGTCCGGGGCGCGGCGGGGGACCTGCGCCGCGAGATGCGGGCCGCGGCGTCCGCGTCGGCGACCCAGGTCGAGGACGAGTCCTGGAAGGCCGCCAAGGAGGACCTGCGCAAGGCGCGGCAGGAGTGGAAGGAACAGGCGCGCCGGGCGAAGGACGAGAGCCGCCGGGCCCGCGAGGAGGCGCAGCAGGCCCGCCGTCAGGCCAAGGAGGCCCAGGAGCGGGCCCGCGAGGAGGTCCAGCGCATCGCGGGTCAGCTCCAGGAGCAGTTCGCCAAGTCCGGCGGCGTCCTGGGCAGCCTGGCCGGAGCCTGGCTCGGGAGCGGTACGCAGGCCCCGCACTCGGCGGGGGCCGCGGGGGCCGCGGGGACCGCCGGGGCGGCGGCGGACGCCGGAGTGGCGGACGGGGACTGGGCCGCCGACCTGGCGCCGACCGGTGACCCGGCCCGTGACCTGGACCGTCTGCTGGACCGTTTCCGCGACGAGGTCCGCGATGCGGCGCGGGACCACGGCGTGACCGCGGCCCAGGTGGCCGAGGCCCGCGGGCACCTGAAGGCCGCCAGCGGCCGGCTGGGAGCCACGTTCGGCGCCGGGTCGTAGCCCGCCCGCGGCACCGCTGCCGGGGCGCCGCCCCGGACCCCGCGCCTCAAACGCCGGCGGGGCTGAAAGAGCGGGGCGCCGCCCCGGACCCCGCGCCTCAAACGCCGGCGGGGCTGAAAGAGCGGGGCGCCGCCCCGGACCCCGCGCCTCAAACGCCGGCGGGGCTGAAAGAGCGGGGCGCCGCCCCGGACCCCGCGCCTCAAACGCCGACGGGGCTGAAAGAGCGGGGCGCCGCCCCGGACCCCGCGCCTCAAACGCCGACGGGGCTGAAAGAGCGGGGCGCCGCCCCGGACCCCGCGCCTCAAACGCCGACGGGGCTGAAGGAGCGGGGCGCCGCCCCGGACCCCGCGCCTCAGACGCCGGCGGGGCTGGAGGGGTGGTCAGGCTGCCAGGGTCGTTTCGGCCGTGCCGTAGGTGACGCCGTGGTCCGACAGGACCTCCGAGACGGTGCCGGGGCGGGAGGTCAGGGCCAGCAGCAGGTGCAGGGTGCCGATGTGGTTGTCCTTGCGGCCCAGTGCGATGCGCAGGGACTGCTCCAGCACCTTCTTCGCGTCCTCGGCGAAGGGGACCCGGTAGCTGCCGGTGCGGTCGTCCGCGTCCTCGCGCCCGAGGGCGGAGCGGATCGAGGCGCCCAGGGTCCGCCTGCGGGGCGCGGGAGCCGCGAGGGCGCCCTCGCCGTGGGCATCCTCGATCCGGGAGACGATCCCGGTGAGGTCGATGCCGAGTCCGGCCAGCGCCTCCTCGTCCGCCCTGGACATGCCGCCCCGGCGGCGGGCCGCCGCTAGGTCGGCGGCCACCGCCGCGCGGTCCACGCCGAGCGGGTCCAGGGTGCCCAGGGCCAGCAGGGAGAGCAGCAGGTGCTCCTCGGTGACGGTCGGAGCCCCGGCCTGCCGGGCCTCGGTCACCGCCCCGGTCACGGTCGACCGGGCGTCGCGGGTGAAGCGTTCGAACATCAGAGCCTCCCGTACTTCTTGTGCACGGCCTGCCGGCTGACGCCCAGCTCGGCCGCGATCTCCTGCCAGGACCACCCCTGCGCGCGGGCACTGCGTACCTGTACGGCCTCCAGCTGCTCCAGCAGCCTGCGGAGGGCGGCCACGGCACGCAGGCCCACGCGCGGGTCACGGTCACCGGCCCGCTCGGCGAGATCAGTGGCTTCGGTCATGGATGTCAATTTAGGTTGACGCGGGAGGTTCGTCAACCCTGGTTGACATCAATGGTGGTCAGGGCTTGAGGACGATCTTGCCGAAGAGGTCGCCCGCCGCGAGCTTCTCGAATCCCTCCCGCGCCCGGTCCAGCGGCAGCACCTCGTCGATGACCGGCCGCAGCCCGGTGGCCGCGCAGAAGGCGAGGAGGTCCTCCAGCTCGTCCTTCGAGCCCATCGTCGAGCCGACCACCTTCAGCTCCAGGAAGAAGATCCGGGTCAGCTCGGCGTGCGCGGGGCGGTCGCCGCTCGTGGCGCCGGAGATCACCAGGGTGCCGCCGGGACGCAGGGACTTCACCGAGTGCGACCAGGTGGCGGCGCCCACCGTCTCGATCACCGCGTCCACCCGCTGCGGCAGCCGCGCACCCGGCTCGAACGCTTCCACCGCGCCCAGCTCCACGGCCCGCTTGCGCTTGGCCTCGTCCCGGCTCGTGGCGAACACCCGCAGGCCGGCCGCCTTGCCGAGGGCGATCGCGGCGGTCGCGACCCCGCCGCCGGCCCCCTGCACCAGGACGGAGTCGCCGGGGCGGACCCAGGCGTTGGTGAACAGCATCCGGTACGCCGTCAGCCAGGCCGTCGGAAGGCAGGCGGCCTCCTCGAAGGTGAGCTCGGCGGGCTTGCGCAGCACGTTCCAGGCGGGGACGGTCACCTGTTCGGCGAAGGTGCCCTGATAGCGCTCGGTCAGGATCGAGCGCGGCTCGTCCGGGCCGACCCCGTGGCCGCTCTGGCCGATCACGGAGTGCAGGACGACCTCGTTGCCGTCCTGGTCGATCCCGGCGGCGTCGCAGCCGAGGATCATCGGGAGTTTTTCCTCGCCGAGGCCGACCCCGCGCAGCGACCACAGGTCGTGGTGGTTGAGGGAGGCGGCCCTGACGTTCACGGTCACCCAGCCGGGCCGGGCCTCGGGGGCCGGGCGGTCGCCCAGCACAAGGCCGTTCAGCGGCTGGTCACGGTCGATTCGGGCGGCGTAGGCAGCGAACATGCGGCGACGCTACCGCTCGGTAGTCCCGGCATCCACCCCCGTTCCCGTCACACGGCCGTGCCCGCCGTAGGCTCCGTTCGGGTGCGGACCGTACCCAAAGGGGAGGAAACCGTGCAGTACTTGAACGAGAACGACCCGGAGTGGGACCGCCACGACGGCGGATCGGGCCACTCCGCGCCCCCGTGGGCGGCGGCGGACGGCGGACTGGCCCTCGGCTATCTGACGGGGCTTCGGGCGCAGGGCTCCGACAGTGCCCGCCGGATCTTCGACCACCTGATCGAGCACCCGGGCGCTCGGATCGGATCGGCCGAGCTGTTCGAAGGGGTGCTCGGTCGGCCCGCCGCCGAGTTCACCCCGCCGAGGATCGCGGGGGTGATCTCCGCGATGTGCAAGCCGCTGGACGGAACCGGGCGGCGCTACCCGTTCACCTGGTGGGAGCAGGGAGCCGGCGAAGGGGCCATGTACGGGGTGCGGCCCTCGGTGGCCGCGATCTTCCTGGCGGCCCGGCTCCGGCTCGACGGGGCGACGGACACCCCCTAGGGGCGACCGACGCCGGGGGTCGGCAAGGCCCGCCGGGGCCGTACCGTGCGGGCGCCGTGCGGAAGGGCAGCGGAACGGCAGAGGCCCGGCCGGAGGGGATCCGGTCGGGCCTCTTGGCGTACTGCTCGGGTCCGGTCTCAGACGAGACGGGCCACACCGTCGGCCTTGGCCGCGGCGGCCACGGCCGTGGCGACGGCCTCGGCCACGCGCTCGTCGAACGGCGACGGGATCACGTAGTCGGCGGCGAGCTCGTCACCCACGACGCCGGCGATGGCGTCGGCGGCGGCGATCTTCATGCCCTCGGTGATCCGGGTGGCGCGCACCTTGAAGGCACCCGCGAAGATGCCCGGGAACGCCAGCACGTTGTTGATCTGGTTCGGGAAGTCCGAACGGCCCGTGGCCACGACCGCCGCGTACTTGTGCGCGACGTCCGGGTGGACCTCCGGGTTCGGGTTGGCCATGGCGAAGACGAACGCGTCCTTCGCCATGGTGGCCACCGCCTCCTCGGCGACGGAGCCGCCGGAGACGCCGATGAAGACGTCCGCGCCGTTCAGAGCGGTCTCCAGGGAGCCCGTCTGCCCGGTCTTGTTGGTCAGGCCCGCGATCTCCGCCTTGACGTCCGTCAGGTCGGAGCGGTCCGCGGACACGACGCCCTTGCGGTCGGTGACGCAGACGTCGCCGATGCCCGCGTCCACCAGGATCTTGGCGATGGCGATGCCCGCCGCGCCCGCGCCCGCGATCACGGCGCGCAGGTCGCCGAGGGTGCGACCGGTGAGCTTGGCGGCGTTGCGCAGCGCGGCCAGCGTCACGATGGCCGTGCCGTGCTGGTCGTCGTGGAAGATCGGGATGTCCAGCGCCTCCTGGAGGCGGCGCTCGATCTCGAAGCAGCGGGGCGCCGAGATGTCCTCCAGGTTCACCCCGCCGAAGGACGGGGCCAGACGGATGACCGTCTCGACGATCTCGTCCGTGTCCTTGGTGGCGAGCGCGATCGGAACCGCGTCCACACCACCGAACTGCTTGAAGAGGATGGCCTTGCCCTCCATCACGGGGAGGGAGGCTTCCGGGCCGATGTCACCGAGGCCGAGCACGGCCGTGCCGTCGGTGACGACGGCGACCACGTTGGACTTCCAGGTGTACTCGTTCACCAGCTCCGGCTGCTCGGCGATGGCCGTGCACACCTTCGCCACGCCCGGCGTGTACGCGAGGGACAGGTCGTCCTTGTCGTTCACCGGAACCGTGGCCTGGATGGCCATCTTGCCGCCCCGGTGCAGTGCGAACACCGCGTCGGGGTTGTTGTCCGTCGCGCTGTCGCTGCGAGGGTTGACGATCTCCGCTGCCACTTCGTGTGACCCCTTAATTCCTTTTGTTCGTTGAGGGTGGCCACTCCTGGTTAAGGGGTGGGCGGGCACCGCGTCCGTACTCCGCGTCAACGGTTGGCCCGTCTCCGCGAAGGGGAGGTTCGTACGCGCGGGCGCGCCGCACGCGCGCCCTGAGCCCCGGATGAGGGGTGTAAGGATCTGTTCTACCCGAAGAACGCTCGCCCAGACGAGTCGATTCCCGCTCAACTGTAGGCCTGCTGCCCGTCTTTTGGCGAAAAGTCCAAACCTTGCCGTCCAGTGGGCGAGACGCTCCGTAGAAACTGCGGCAAAAACAGCAGGTCACAGCAGTATCTGCGGCCTCGAACCCCCTTCTCCGCAGTCCTGTTGGGCTACCCCGGGCGCCCGTTATGCGATTTTGACCTGACGGGCACCCTGAATGTCTCAGTCCGAATGGCAAGATGCCGTAATCACACAAGGTCGCGACACTCGATGGTGCGTGTTCGACCGTTTTTCGTTGCTTTTCCACCAGCGCCGGAGGAACCAAGCCATGACCGCTAGCACCACCCGTCGTACGACCGCTGCACGGTCCCGGATCGCCGCGGTCGGCGCGATCGCGGTCGCGGGCGCCCTGATCCTCACCGGTTGTGGTGACCAGACCGACAAGGCCTCCGGCACCCCGTCGGGCGCGGCCGCCAACAGCAGCGCCCCGCTCTTCGCCAAGCTCCCGAAGAAGATCCAGGACGCGGGTGTGATCAAGGTCGGCACGGACGCCACCTACGCGCCGATGGAGTTCACCGAGGGCGGCAAGATCGTCGGTGTCGACCCCGACGTGGCGGCGGCGCTGGCCAAGCAGCTCGGCGTGCAGTTCAAGTTCGAGTCCGGCACCTTCGACACGCTGATCGGCAGCATGCAGACGGGCCGCAGCGACCTGGTCATGTCCTCGCTCACCGACACCAAGGCCCGTCAGGAGGGCCTGGACGACAAGGGCGCCAAGACCGGTGCCGGTGTCGACTTCGTCGACTACTTCTCCGCCTCGACCGGCATCCTGGTGAAGAAGGGCAACCCCCAGAACATCAAGACCCTCGACGACCTGTGCGGCAAGACGGTCGCCGTCCAGCGCGGCACCACGTACGAGGAGTCCGCCAAGACCCAGGCCGAGAAGTGCAAGACGGACGGCAAGGGCGAGCTCAAGATCGAGTCCTTCCCGACCGACGCCGAGGCCCAGACCCGCGTGAAGGCCGGTGGCGCCGCCGCCGACCTGAACGACTCCCCGGTCGCCGCGTACATCGCGCAGACCGCCGGTGGCGGCAACGACTTCGAGGCCATCGCCAACCCGACCGACGCCGGCCTCTTCGGCATCGCGGT
Source organism: Streptomyces sp. NC-S4 (assembly GCF_054353315.1). Lineage (NCBI taxonomy): Bacteria > Bacillati > Actinomycetota > Actinomycetes > Kitasatosporales > Streptomycetaceae > Streptomyces > Streptomyces sp. NC-S4. The sequence goes on from NZ_CM135937.1 coordinate 5,721,655, forward strand.
GGACAAGAAGAACACCCAGCTGCGCGACGCGCTCAAGGAAGCCCTTGACGCGGTCATCAAGGACGGCACCTACAAGGCCGCCCTGGACAAGTGGAACGCGGGCTCCGGTGCCGTGACCGAGGCCAAGATCAACGCAGGCTCCTGACCCACGCGTACCACCGCAGCACACTGAAGGGCAGTCACTGTGACTGACAAGCTCGACAAGGTCCCGGGCCCGGCGGACAACCCGCCGGCCGGGGCCGTCCCCCCCGAGGCCATCAAGGCCATCCCGGTGCGCCACTACGGCCGCTGGATCAGCGCCGTGGTCGTCATCGGCCTGGTCGTGGCGCTCGCCTTCGCCTTCTCGCAGGGCAACGTGCGCTGGGCGACCGTCCCGGAGAAGCTGTTCGACCCGACGATCCTGCGCGGTGTCGTCAACACGGTCTGGATCAGCATCACCTCGATGGCCCTGGGCCTGGTCCTCGGTATCCTCTTCGCCGTCATGCGGCTCTCGAAGAACCCGGTGACCAGCACCATCGCCTGGTTCTACATCTGGCTGTTCCGCGGCACCCCGGTGTACGTGCAGCTGCTGATCTGGTTCAACCTCGCCCTGATCTTCCCGATCCTGAACCTCGGGTTCTACAAGGACGAGATGACCCAGGTCATGACCCCGTTCCTGGCCGCCCTGCTGGGTCTGGGCCTGAACGAGGGCGCGTACATGGCGGAGATCGTCCGCGCCGGCATCCAGTCGGTCGACGAGGGCCAGACGGAGGCCTCGCACGCGCTCGGCATGACCCGCACGCAGACCATGCGCCGCGTCGTGCTGCCGCAGGCCATGCGGGTGATCGTGCCGCCGTCCGGCAACGAGTTCATCAACATGCTGAAGACCTCGTCGCTCGTGGTCGCCGTGCAGTACTTCGACCTGCTGCGCGCCGCCCAGGACATCGCCTCGACCTCGTTCGCGGTGATGGAGATGTTCTTCGTCGCGTCGATCTGGTACCTCGCCCTGACCTCGGTGTTCAGCGTCGGCCAGTACTACCTGGAGCGCCGCTACGCCCGTGGTGCGCTCCGCTCGCTGCCGCCGACACCGCTGCAGAAGATCAAGGCGAAACTGTCCAGCTTCTCGAACCGCAAGGCGGTGGCCTGATGACGACTGCCATGGTGAAGGCCGAGGGCGTCCACAAGTCCTACGGTGCGGCGCACATCCTCAAGGGAATCGACCTGGAGGTCGCCCCGCGTGAGGTCTTCTGTCTGGTCGGCCCGTCCGGCTCCGGCAAGTCGACGTTCCTGCGGTGCATCAACCACCTGGAGCAGATCAACGCCGGCCGGCTGTACGTCGACGGGGACCTCGTCGGCTACCGCCAGAAGGGCGACAAGCTCTACGAGCTGAAGGACAGCGAGGTCGCGGCGCAGCGCCGGGACATCGGCATGGTCTTCCAGCGCTTCAACCTCTTCCCGCACATGACGGCCATCGAGAACGTGATGGAAGCCCCCGTCATGGTCAAGGGGGAGTCGAAGGCGGTGGCGCGCGAGCGTGCCATCAAGCTCCTGGACCGCGTGGGTCTCGGTGACAAGGGCGGGAACTACCCCACCCAGCTCTCCGGCGGCCAGCAGCAGCGCGTGGCGATCGCCCGCGCGCTGGCCATGGAGCCGAAGCTGATGCTCTTCGACGAGCCCACCTCGGCCCTCGACCCGGAGCTGGTCGGTGACGTCCTCGACGTCATGCGGGACCTGGCCGAGTCGGGCATGACCATGATCGTGGTCACCCACGAGATGGGCTTCGCCCGCGAGGTCGGCGACAACCTCGTCTTCATGGACGGCGGCGTGGTCGTCGAGTCGGGTCACCCCCGCGAGGTCCTGGGCAACCCCCAGCACGACCGCACGAAGGCGTTCCTCTCCAAGGTGCTGTAGCTCCGAGGGGTGGTGACGAGGGGCGGTACGGGATCCCGTACCGCCCCTCGGTCATGCCGGGACCGTCACGCCGGGACCGTCGTCCCGGGGTCGCTACTTCAGTCCGAGGACCAGCGCGTCCGAGGGGGAGCGCCAGACCGTACGGGCCTCCGCGAAGCCCGCGGCGCGCAGGGTCTCGGCGTGCCAGGCCGCGGTGGGGGTGTCGCCGTCCGCGTGCTCCCCGTAGATCTCGAAGCGCCGCTTCACGTGCTCGGTCAGCGCCGGGTCGGCGCCCGCCAGGTCCCACCACTCGCGCCAGTCCACCGCCCCGGCCGCCTTGGCCCGGTCCATGCCCGCGTGCCGGTGGGCGCGCTCGGCGGCGTTGATGCGCGGGGTGGCCGGTTCGGGCATGTGGTCGGCGTTCATGAAGACCCCGCCGGGGCCCAGCAGCGGCGCGAGCTGCCCGTACAGCACGGCCAGGTCCTCGCTGTGCAGCCAGTGAAGGGCGGTGGCCGTCAGGATCGCGTCGTAGTGGTCGTGGGGGAGGGCGGCGCGCCAGTCGGGGTCCTTGAGGTCGGCGGTCACGAAGGTGACGCGTGCGTCGCCCGCGAAGTGCCCCTCGGCGATCGTCAACAGGGCGGGGTCGAGGTCGACGCCCGTGCTGGTGGCTTCCGGGAACCGCTTGAGGACGCGGTCCGTAATACTTCCCGTACCGCATGCGAGATCCAGCACCCGGGGGGCGGGTCCCACCAGTGCCTCGACCATGTCCAGCATCACGCGGAACCGCTCCTCGCGGTCGGGCATGTACCACTCCTGCTGCCGGTCCCAGCTGTCCTGCCAGGCCTGCCAGACATTCGCCGTATCCGTCATCCCGAACCCCTCCATACGTAATACCCTCGAAGACGTCTCAGCTGTTACCGGAGACACTAATCCGCAGCCGTAAGGACTACAAGTGGAACTGGCCCATTACTCGGACTTCGCCGTGCGCCTGGTCAACACCGAGGAGCCGGCCCGCAACAAGGACGCGCTCACCTCGGTGGACGCCGTCCGCGCCCTGTTCGGCGCAAGTCAGCAGATGGCGCGCCGCGTCACCGACGGTGACGTCACCCGCTTCCGCAACGTCCGCGGCCGCCTGCGCTCCGTCTTCGAGGCCGCCGACGGCGGCGACGAGGTCCTCGCGGTCGACCTGCTGAACTCGCTGCTCATGGAGTTCCCCGTCAGCCCCCAGGTGTCCGGCCACGAGACCCTCGCCGAGGACGGCCGCCCCGACTGGCACATCCACCTCGCCGAGCACCCCTCGAACGCCTCCGCCGGCTACGCCGCCATGGCGGCCATGGGCCTGGCCTTCGCCCTCACCGAGCACGGCCCCGACCGCCTGGGCCTGTGCCAGGCCGCACCCTGCCGCAACGCCTACCTGGACACCTCCACCAACCGCTCCCGGCGCTACTGCTCCGACCGCTGCGCCACCCGGGCGAACGTGGCCGCCTACCGGGCCCGCAAGCGGCTGGAGGCCGAGGAGTCCGCCCGCAGCGGGCGCAGCGCCGAGGCGGCCCAGGACAGCCGGGCCCTCAGCGAACGCTGATCCTCCTCGCGCGGCCGGAAGCGCAGCACCGCCGTCGCCAGCACCAGCTCCGCGGGCACCGGCCCGAACACGGTGCTGTCGCCGGTCTCGTTGTACGGGTTGTCGCCGAGCACCCACCAGCTGCGGCCCGGCCGCCGCTCCACCGCGCGTTTGACCACCAGCAGGTCCTGCTGGAGCGGATGCCGCAGCACGACCACGCTGCCCGGCCGCACGGCAGCCCCGTACCGGACCACCAGCTGGTCCCCGTTCAGCAGCGTGGGCACCATCGAGGCCCCCGTCACGTCGACCACCCCGAACCGCGTGAGCGGGCGCCCGATCTCCACCATGCGTGTCCTCCTCGTCACCCCCGCATGCTGCCGCACGGGTCCGTACATTCGCTCACCGGTCCGGCCGTGCCCCTGGACTTTTGTCCCAAGCCCATGGGGGCGCCCGCGAAATCCGGTTGTTCAGCGAGTAACCTCCCCCTTGAGAAGACGATCACGAGGAGGACAAACTCCATGCTTTCCCGCCTCTTCGCCCCCAAGGCGAAGGTCTCCGCCCACTGCGATCTTCCGTGCGGCGTGTACGACCCTGCCCAGGCCCGCATCGAGGCCGAGTCCGTCAAGGCCGTGCAGGAGAAGTACCAGGCCAACGAAGACGCCGACTTCCGCGCGCGCGCCATCACCATCAAGGAGCAGCGCGCCGAGCTCGCCAAGCACCACGTCTCGGTGCTGTGGAGCGACTACTTCAAGCCCCCGCACTTCGAGAAGTACCCCCAGCTGCACACCCTGGTCAACGACACCCTGAAGGCCCTCTCGGCCGCCAAGGCGTCGAACGACCCGGCGACCGGCGCGAAGGCCCTCGAGCTCATCGCCGAGATCGACCGCATCTTCTGGGAGACCAAGGCCGCCTGATCCCGGGCGCCCGAGGAACCTCACCGCGCCGCTGTCCGCGGCGCACACGACACCGGCCCGACCGCTCCCGAGCGGCCGGGCCGGTGTCGTACGCACCCCTGCGGGACGTCCTCAGGGCGTCTCGCCGAGGACGGTGCGCAGCCAGTCGAGCGGGTCCTGGCCCAGCAGCTCGTCGGCCAGCCGCTGCCCGGCCTCCGTCGTCAGACGGGCCCTGCTGTTGTCGATCCACCGCTGGGCAAGGGCGTGACCCTGGGCCTTGTACTCGATGCCCTGGAGCATGCACTCCAGCTTGTCGGCGTCGCGGGCACAGACGGCCTCCGGCGAGTCCTTGGCCTCGTACTCGGCGACGATCTCCCGAATCGCCGAGGCCAGCACCTGAGGCATCCCGGCGGTCTGGTCGGCCGTCACCGCGATCGGGTCGGCGCTCGTCGCGTACTTCTTCCCGAGGTGGTTGACGTCCCCCGTGCGGGTCTCCTGGGTGTCGTGCCACACAGCGAGGAACGCCGCCCGCGCGGGGTCGGCGCCTTCCAGTTTCGCGATGATGGACGCGATGAGTGCCGTGCGCCAGGAGTGTTCGGCGACGCTCTCCGGGTCGTTGACGCCGGCCATCCACCAGCCCGTGCGGCGCGTGTGCTTGAGCGTTCCCGCCTCGTAGAGGAAGCCGGCCACCGCGGACAGGTCGTCAGCCACTGTGTCTCTCCTTCATGCCTCGGCGAGGCGGATCGCGTACCGAATGCCTTCCAGCTCCCGACGCGCGCGCGGCGAGGGCCCGGTGTCATCCAACAACACGGGCAACCGGTCCCGGAGGGTCCGCCCGGCGGCGGGGCCCAGGAGGGTGGGGCGCGCGGCGATCAGGGCCCACAAGGTGTGAATGTTCAGATCGAGGAAGCCGTGCTCGGGCGCGAGGCCTTTCACGAGGTGCTGGAACACTCTGTGGCCGTGCCAGGTCCCGGGCCCGGGTGCGGCGATGAACTCGTCGGAGAGCTGGAGGTGAGGGCTCTCACCGAGCCAGTAGGCCCAGTAGTTCAGATTGGCCGCCTCGCCCGTCTCGTCGTCCAGAGTGGTGGAGACGAAGTGCCGCATACGGTCTCGGTCGCCCTGGCGGGCGGCGACGGCTGCCACGGAGCGTGCAGCCAGCCAGCGGGTGAGCCAGTCCTGCGGACGCTCCGCCCGCTGCTGCTGCGCGAGCCAGGCGGCGGTGTCCGGGGCATCGTCGTAACCGGCCAGGTAGAGAGCCTGGCGGCGGAGCAGGAACTCGCCGGAGCGGGCTTCCTCCGCGGTTCGGCGGATGTGGCGGAAGAACCGTCGCCGGTCGTCCGCCGACAGCGCGGGTCCGTCGGGGCTGGGGCCGCGGCGTGGCCTGCCGACGGCCACGTGGGCGCGCAGCGGCTCGGGGGCCACCCCGTTCAGGGGCCAGACCAGCACCTCGACAAGATCGCGTTGCAGGACCCACGTACCCAGGGGGCTGTCACCTGTGGGCCCGTCGTCGGTGAGCACGTTCGCCAGGAGGAGATCCGCCTCCAGTGCCTTCTCCAGGACGAGGAGCAGCGCGGTGCTGGCACCCATGCGCATGAGCCGGTGGCGATGCGCCAGCATCTGCCCCACCGCCAGAGAGGTCAGCGGCCGCCGCCCCGACTCCCAGCCCGCCACCGTGTCCACGGAGACCCCGAAGGCCTCGGACAGAGACTCCTGCGTGTGCCCCAGATGCTCGCGGACCAACCGGAAAACATAGCCGGACACCACGCCGCCGCGACCGCGTTGGCGGGTTCCCTGACCGGGGGTCGGGGTGGGATCCACCGGTGCGCCCACGACACTCTCCCGCCTGCGAAATGTCACCAAAGTACCCGTACCGGGGGTCACTTCGTGGAGTGGTTTCCGATTTCTACGCTCGTCCCACTACCCGCTGAGGACCGTAGGGAGCTGCCGTGACCTGGAAGAAGACTGCCGACTGGTACGCCCGCAGCCTCGCCGATCCCGCGGCGGCGCATGCCGCATGGTGGGAGCACGGTGTCGCCGTGCTGCCGCTCGGGGCCCGCTTCGAGGCCGTACGGATCCCGGACCCGCTGGCCCACGCGGCCGTGGAGAGCAGTGACGACCGGATCGTGGACCTCGCGCTCACCTGGGCCCTGGAAGGGCCCGTGATCCACGACCCGCGCGGCCGGAACCGCTATGCGCTCGTCGAGCCGGGTACGGCGGAGCGCTGGAAGCCCCAGAGCACGGTCGAATGCCTCGGCCACGGCACCCACCTCGGGGTGCCTGACCTCGGGAGGGTCCGACCCGTGTCCAGCCGGACCCTCTACTGGGCCTCGACACCCGGCCCGGGGGCGTACTTCTGCCGGGTCGCGGCCGTACGGCTGCTCGTCCGGGTGGGCCGGGCACGTCTCGCCGAGGAGGTGGCGAGGTGACGGGCTGCCCGGATCGCCCGGCGGTCGAGGCCTCCTACGTGCACCCCGACAAGGAGTGCACGACGGCGCACGCGCCCTGCGCCGGGTGTGGACGGGCGGCTCCGGTCCTCGGCGCTGCTCGTGCCGTGCTCGACGCTGTCGTCGGCGACCTCTGAGCCGGTCAGGCGCCTGCGTCGGACTCCCCGGTCCGGGCTTCGCGGGTCGCGGTCAGATGTCTGGTCTGGCGTCTCGTCAGCAACTCGTCGACGGGTTCGAGCAGCCGGTCCCATGCCCGTTCGGCCTCGGGCGTCCGGCCACGGATGCGCGCATAGGCCTGCGCGGCGGCGATCGCCTCGTCGTAGAGGTCGCGATCGGCGGGCAGGGCCGTCGAGCGTTCGCGTCGCAGCCGCGTGATCAGCCACGGCATGTCCCGGGGCCACTGCGGGTTCCCCAAGGAGCGCACGCGCAGGTAGCCCAGCTGGTCCCACCAGCGGCGGTTGTGCCACTTGCGCGAGTGGGCCGGCGGCAGGCCGGGAGGCAGGTCCTTCACCGGGCCCATGCTGCCCGGTGGCGGCGCCGGGGCCGACGGAATTCGGTTCCGGCGGACGGAACCGGCCGGTCCGGGCGGGGGTCCGGGCAGGCCCGTCGGGCCGGTGCCCGGACCCGGAGGGTCACTCGTCGTCCGCGTCCTCGTCGTCGTCCAGCCGGGCCAGCCAGGTGGCCAGGCGTTCCACCGGGACCTCGAAGTCCGGGTTCAGGTCGACGAAGGTGCGCAGCTGCTCGGCGAGCCACTCGAAGGTGACCTCCTCCTCGCCGCGCCGCTTCTCCAGCTCCTCGATGCCGCGATCGGTGAAGTACAAGTCGGGCTCCGTGCCGTGATGGGGGTGTGCAGGGGGTGTTTCCCGCCAGGATAATCCGCCTATCGGCGAGACCTCCCGCACGCGCCGTTCCCGGGTCTAGCCTGGATGCCCAACGAGCGGGGGGTGCGGATGACGGACGGGCGCACGACCGGGTCCGCGCGCGCCTTCGAGCTTCTGGAGCCCCTCGTCCAGGCGGCGACCGTACGCGTTCACGCCCCGCCGGGCGGGTATGACAACCCTCGCAGTCATCGGACCGGTCCCACGTGGGGGAGCGGCTTCTTCATCGCCCCCGGCTGGGTCCTGACGTGCGCGCACGTGGTCGGCGAAGGGGGTGCTGCGGTGCGTCTGGCAGGACGCGAGGTCGGCATCACCTTTTCCGCCGGGAGCATCACCGGCACGGTCACCGGGCGCGTGGAGTGCGTACTGCCCGAGCGGCTGGAGGAGCGGCGGCCCGCCCGGCACGCGCTGTGGGACCTGCCCGACCTGGCGCTGGTCAGGGTGCTGGCACCCGTCTCGCACGCCTGCGTATGGCTGACCGACCGCTCCAGACCACGCTTCGACGAGGTCGCCTACTTCGGCTGCACCGAGGACCTCGGCACCCCCGAGATCACCGGCCGCACCACCCGGCTGCGCGGCACCGCCGGGAACGGCGCGGCCATCCGGCTCGGCGACGACGACGAGATCGAGCCCGGCATGTCCGGCGGGCCCGTGGTGGACCTCGTCCGCGGCGAGGTCGTCGGCGTGCTCAAGGCCCGGCGGCAGGCGGGGGGCGGCGGGCTCGCCGTCTCCGTCGTGCAGTTGCGCACCCTGCCGATGGCCGCGCGCGGCCAGGTCGGGCTCTACCGCCGGATCATGCAGGCCCACGACCTGTACCACTACGACCAGCACCTCAGCGACCTCGACAACCGGCGGACCTGGACGGACGTGCACGGCGAGCTCCCGCCGCAGGAGGGCGACCCGTACGCCGGCCGGGGCCGGCTCACCCCCGGTGAGCGCACCACCCTGTTCGGGCTGCTGGCCGAGCTGCCCCCGCCGGGCTCCTCCGAGGTCGTACGCGCCCTGGTCGAGGAGGCGCGCGGCGAGGAGCCGGACCCGCTGCCGCCGGCCCCGCTGAGCTGGCGCGACGGGCTGGGACTGCTGCACGACCCGCCGGGCGGGACCGCGGAGGCCGCGGCGATGCTCCGGTACGCGACGGACGTGAGCGTGGCCGAGTACCGGGAGCCGGCCACACCGGGCGCGGACGAGGAACTGTGGGACTGGGTACGGGCCACGGCCGAGCGGCTGTGGCGGCCGCTGCGGCGCGAGCTCGGCGAGCGCCACGAGCGGGGCCTCGCCGAGCGCGAGCGGCGCCGCCGGGCCTCGGCCGGGCGGGCGGCGCACGGCCCGGCACGGCGCTCCGGCGGCCTGCCGCCCGGGGCCTCGGTGCTGCTGGAGGTGTGGGCGCACGGCTGGGAGGACGTCTACGACTGGCGGGTCTCGGTGCTGGCCGGTCCCGCGCACACCGGACGGGTGACACCCGTGGACTCGGGCGTACGGGCCACCCTGGCGGGCCTGCCTGAGGCCTTGCGGGCCCCGCTCGCCGAGGCCTTCCGGCGCTGCGACACCCACGAGGCGGCGGCCCTGCTCGAAGTGGCCGTGGCCCCCGCGCTGTTCGGGCTGGCCGTGGACGAATGGGTGGTGGTGGGCGGCGTACCGCTCGGCGTGCAGCGGCCGGTGGTCCTGCGCCACCCCGCCGGGACGAACCCCGCCGCGACGAACCCGGGCGGCGCGAACCCCGCTGGCCCGAACCCGGGCGGAGCCGGCCCCGGCGCGGCCGCCCCGGGCGCCGCCAGGGAGCACCCCGCCGACCGCGAGGGCACCGACGCGTCCGCCCGATGGGCGCGGGTCCAGGCCGGACCGCTGCAGGACGAACGCGCCGACTGCATACGGGGACGCCCGCGCAGCCCCGCCGCCGAATGGCTGACCGGACTCCCCGACAACACCGTGCCGGTGCACTGCCGCGCGGCCGACCAGGAGCCCACGCTCGGCTCGCTGCACGCGGTACGCGACGCCGGCTACGGGGTGGTGGTGACCCGGCGGCCGCCACCGGACCCGGGAGCCTCCTGCGCGCCCTTCCACCGCGGGCTGCGGGAGGAACTGGCCGACGCCGGGCGGGCGGAAGTGCTCCCCGTACGCCTGCAGAACCTGCGGGGCCGGGCGTACGGGGCGGATCCCGACGCCTACTGGGCGGCCGGGACGGGGCTGGTGTGGGAGGACCCGGCGCGACCGCTGCCGGAGGAGGAGCCGCTCCAGGGCGACCTGTGACGGGGGCCGCCGCGGACGACGCGAGGGAGGGAGCAGGAGCACCATGAACGACGAGTGGCTCATTTACCGCGGGGTGGGCGAGCCCCACGACGGGATCGACGCCCTGCCCGACCCGCCGCCCTGGCGGGACTTCGACGGCGGACCCGTGGCGGAACCGGGCGGTCCGGCCCGGGCCGCCGACGGCAACGTGGCCCGGCGGCTCGGGGCGCACCGGCAGGCCGCCGAACTGCACCGGCCGGAACCGGAGGAGCTGGAGGCCATCAACGCGGCCCTGTACCTGCGGCGGCCGCTGCTCGTGACCGGCTTCCCCGGCACCGGGAAGTCCACCCTCGCGCACGCCGTCGCCCACGAGCTCAAACTGGGCCGGGTGCTGCGCTGGCCCGTGGTGTCCCGCACCGTGCTCCAGGACGGCCTGTACCGCTACGACGCCCTGGCCCGGCTGCAGGACGTCCAGATCGCCGCGAGCAGCGCGGGCAGCGCGGGCAGCGCGGGCACGGGCGGCGCGGGCGCGGGCGCGGGCGGCGCGGGCGCGGGCGGCGCGGGCGGCGCGAGCACCCCGGCCGCCGCCGCGGCCTCCGGGGTCCCCGGCATCGGGAAGTACATCCGGCTCGGGCCGCTCGGCACCGCCCTGCTGCCGACGGCCCGGCCCCGCGTCCTGCTCATCGACGAGCTCGACAAGAGCGACATAGACCTCCCCAACGACCTGCTGAACGTGCTGGAGGAAGGGGAGTTCGCCCTCCCCGAGCTGGAACGGGTCGCCGACAGCGAGCCCGAGGTCCAGGTGCTCACCGACGACGGGACCAAGGTCACCGTCCACGGCGGCCGCGTGCGCTGCCGGGCCTTCCCGTTCATCATCCTGACCAGCAACGGGGAACGGGACTTCCCGGCCGCCCTGTTACGCCGCTGCATCCAGCTGAAGCTCGGTCAGCCCGGCGAGAAACGGCTCGCCACCATGGTCCGCGCCCACCTCGGCGAGGAGGCCGCCCGCCTCGGAGCCGACCTGATCCGGGAGTTCCTCAGCCGCTCCCAGTCCGAGCTGGTCGCCGCCGACCAGCTGCTCAACGCCGTGTACCTGACCCACTACGCCGCCCCGCCCACCCGGGAGGACCTCGCCGACCTGCTCATCCAGCGCCTCGACCGCCCGAGGTGATCGGCCGTGGCATCCGCCGGCGCACCCGGCGTCCGTGAACTGGCCGCGCTGCTGCTCGCCGCCGGGCTCGACCCGTCCGCCGGGGAACTCGCCGACGCCCTGTGGCTGGCCGGGCACATCGGCGGCCCCGGGGCCCGGCCCGCCCCCGGCGGGCCCGAGCCCGGCGGTCCGCCGGCCGCGCCGGAGGAGCCGGGCGGGGAGCCCGTCGAGCCCGTGCGCGCCGATCCGGAGGCCGACGCCCCGGTCGGGCTCTACGCACCCGGGGCGGCCCGGCCCGGCGGCGCCGACGGCGAACCGCCGGGGGAGTCCCCCGAGGAGTACGGAGTACCCGTACGAGTGCCCGGCGCCGCCGCGCTGCCCCGCATCCTGGACATCCAGCGGGCCCTGCGCGCCCTCCAGCGGCACCGCCCGCCCGGCCCGCCCACCCGGCTGGTGATCGACGAGGCGGCCACCGCCGAGGCCAGCGCCCGCGCCCTCGGACTGGTCATCCCGGTGCTCCGGCCGGAGAGCCGGCGCGAGGCGACCGTACGGCTGGTGATGGACGCGTCCCCGTCGATGGCCGTCTGGCAGGACATGTTCGAGGAACTGCGGTCCGTGTGCGAACGGCTGGGCGCCTTCCGGGACGTCCAGGTCCACTACTTGCACCGCCTCGCCGACGGCACGGCCGCGCTCGGCCGCAGCCCCGCACCCGGCTGCGTGCGCGCCTCCGGCCTGCGCTCCGGCGACCAGCTGCGGGACCCGACCGGCCGGGCCCTGACCATGGTGGTCTCCGACTGCGCCGGGCCGCTGTGGCGCGAGGGCACGGCGCAGCGGCTGCTGCACCGGTGGGCCGAGTGCACCCCCTGCATGGTCGTCCAGCCGCTGCCGCAGCGGCTGTGGGGGCGCAGCTGGCTGCCCACCGAGCGGGGCACGCTCACCCGGCCGGAGGGCGGCGGGCAGCAGCTCGCCTTCCGGCCCGACCGGCCACCGCTGCCCGGGCGGCCCACGGGCGGGCTGACCGTACCGGTGCTGCCGCCGAGCGCGACCGCCCTCGGCGCGTGGGCCCGGCTGCTGGCCGGGCTCACGGCCGGGCCCGTACCGGCCGAGGTGGGCCGGGTCCGGGCCGACCATCCGGCCGCGCCCCTGCCGCCGCCGCGTGCGATGCGGCCGCCGCGCGAGCTGGTGGCCCGGTTCCGGTCCTCGGCAGCACCACGGGCCGTGCAGCTCGCGGTGTACCTGTCGGCGGCGCCGCTGACCCTGCCCGTGATGCGGCTGGTGCAGCGCACGATGCTGCCGGACTCCGAGCCCTCCGACCTGGCCGAGGTACTGCTGAGCGGGCTGCTGCGGCGCAGCGGTCCGGGGCCGGGGCACTGGTACGAGTTCGTCCCCGGGGTGCAGGACGTACTGCTGGGGCCGCTGGGGCGGGACGAGGCCGCGCTGGTGCTCAAGCACTGCTCCGAGTACGTACTGGCGCACTTCGGCCGGGGCGTACGCAACTTCCCCGCGCTCGCGGTCTCCCAGCTGACCGGGACCCCGCCGGCGGTCGCCGACCCCGGACCCGAGGACGACGAGCGGGCGCCGGAGGGGCGGCTCCCGCAGGCCTTCGCACAGGTTTCGGCCAAAGTCGTACGGCGCTACCTGCCCGGGATGCCGCAGGAGGGCCCCGCGGTGCGCCGGCCCCCCGCGGCCCCGGTGCCCACCCGCGCCGGGGCGGTGCGCGCAGCCCGGGACCGGCTCGCGGACGCCGACGCCGACGGGGAGGGCGGCGCGCGGGCGCTGTACGAGGCCGTGGCGGTGCTCCGGCGGGCGGTGACGGCCCCGCCGGGGCCCGGCGATCCACCGGAGGAGGCGGAGACCGAGCTGGCGGGGGCGCTGCTGCGGCTGTGGGCGGCCCAGCGGGACCCGGAGCTGCTGGCCGAGGCGGAACGGGCCGTGACCGGGCTGCGGACGGCACGGGCGGGGGCGGTGCTCGGCCGGGTGCTGTACGAGCGGGCGCTGGCCGCCGGACCGGACGCGGAGCTGCTGGCGGCGGCGGACATGGAGTTCGCGGCGGCCGGAGCCGCGGCCGACCCGGAACTGCGGCGGGACTGCGCGGTGCGGCGGGCGGAGACCCTGATCCGGCTGAGCGGACTGCGGGACGAGGCGGGCGCGCTCCGCGAGGCGCGGGCGGCCCTCGAACCCCTGGCGGGCCGGGCGCCGGGCGCGGACCCGGCCCACGGGACGGACGACGGCCCGGACCGCGGCGGGGAGGGCGCCGGGCGCGGCGGCGGGGAGGGCGCCGGGGAGGGCAGCGGGGAGGGCGCCGCGCACGGCGGTCCGGCCCCGTACCCCGAGCTGCACCTGGCCCTGGGCCGTGTCCTGCTGGCCCTGCTGCCCCGCACCCCGGATCCGGCCGAGCGCACGGCCCTGGCCGAACAGGCCGCCGCCCGCCTGGCCGCGGCCCTGGCCGCCCCGCCCCCCGCCCCCGGCCACGGCGGCCACGGCGGCCGTACCGGCCCGGGCACCGCGCAGGTACGGGTGGAGCTCGCCGAGGCGCTGCGCCACCTCCCCGGCCGGCTGGAGGAGGCCGCCGGGCAGCTGGGCACGGCCCTGGCGGAGGCGGGCGGCGACCCGGAACTGCGGGTGGCCGCACTGGTGTGCCTGGCGCGCGTGCACCGGGAGCGGTACGCGCGGGACGCCGACCCGGCGGCACTGGAGGACGCTGCCGAGGCGTACGGCCGGGCCCGGCGGCTGATCCCCCGTGACGCGGAGGCCTTCGGGGAACTGCTGCCCGAGTGGGGCGACGTACTCCTGGACCGGGCCCGGGCCACCGACGGGCGGCGGTTCACCGGGGCCGCCGTACGCGTCCTGCGCGAGAGCCGGGCCGCGGTCCCGCAGTCCGACCCCGGCGCGGCCCACCGGCTGCTGCGGCTGGCCACCGGGCTCCGGCTGCGGCACGCGTACGAGGGCGACCCGGTGGATCTCCGAGAGGCCGAGTACCTGCTGGAGCTGGCCGTCCGGCACAGCCGCAACCCGCTGGAACAGGCCCGCATATGGCGCGACCACGGCGACGTCCAGCAGGAGATCCACGGCCACACGCGGGCGCTGGAGCGCCTCGACCGGGCGGCGGACTCCTACCGGAGGGCCTGGCGGGCCGCCCTGGAGGCCGATGTGGAGGAGCGCGCGGACACCGCCGTCCAGCTGGCCGCCCGCGTACAGCAGTTGCGCGGGGACGTGCTGGAACGCCTGGCCCGGCCCCGCGCGGCCCTGGACGCGTACCGCTCGGCGCTGGAGCTGTGGACGCGGACCCGCGAGGGCGCCGCGGGGCGCTCGGACGCGGTCCGCGTACGGATCCTGGCGCTGGAGGCCGCGCTCTGACGCCCGCGCCGAGGGCGCGGGCCCGGCCGGGGGCCGCTGTTTCCGCGGACCGGCCGACGGGAAAAGGAAGCCGATGGGAAAAGGAAGTGGACCATCCGGTGTGCGACGCGACAGGGGGCCCGGCGGCACATGGTGACGAAGCAGCAGGAAGTGGCGGCGGCGACCCCGGGATGTCCGGGGCGGCTGCCGGATCTCTCCGGGCTGGACCTGGCGGCGCTGCGCGGGATCGATCATCCCGTGCTGGCCGGGGTGATCGAGGGCATGGTCGAGCGGGTGACCCATCCCGCGGAGATCCTCAACGCCTTCGACTCCAGCGTGGCCTGATCCCACCATGCCTGATCCGTCCTACCTTGAAACCGAGTTGACCACTTTCCGCCGTTAGCCGGGACCGTCCCCAGGGCAGGGATGGACCGTCCGCCGGGGTGTCCCCGGGCGGTTGTCGCCGGGGGAGGGAGGTGCGGTGATGCGGCGAGCGGCCACGAGCGGAACCCCGCTGCCCGCACCCGACGGCCCCGACACGGCACCCCGCACCGACCTCACCGCGCCCCCCGACCCGGCCCCGCACGCGGACGCACACCCCGCCGCGCGCGCCGAAGCACGTCCCGAACCGCACCCCGATGCGGGTCCCGCCTGCGCTGTCGCCGCGGCGGCCGCCCCGCGCGCCGATGCCGGTCCCGCCTGCGCTGTCGATGCGTCGGCTGCCCCGTGCGCCGATGCAAGTCCTGCGCCGCGCGCCGCCGCGGTGGCTGCCCCGCGTGTGGATGCGCGTCCCGACCCGCGCACCGACGTGCGTCCCGCCCCGCACACCGATGCGGGTCCCGCACTGCACGCCGATGCGGGTCCCGCCCGCGGTGTCGCCGCGGTGGCCGCTGCTCGCGCCGGTGCAAGTCCCGCGCCGCGCCCCGTCGTGGTGGCTGCCCCGCGTGTGGATGCGCGTCCCGACCCGCGCACCGACTCGCGTCCTGCCCCGCGCGCCGATGCGGGTCCCGCACTGCACGCTGATGCAGGTGCCGCCTGCGCTGTCGATGCGTCGGCTGCCCCGTGCGCCGATGCAAGTCCCGTGCCGCGCGCCGCCGTAGTGGCCGCCCCGCGTGTGGATGCGCGTTCCGAACCGCGCACCGACGTGCGTCCCGCCCCGCACACCGATGAAGGTCTCGACCCGCGGGGTGACGCCGATGCGGACGCGCAGTGGCTGCGGCACGCCCGGTGCGCGCCCTGGCCCTATACCCGGCTCGACGTGGCCGCCGCGCGGGCCGCCGGCCACCGGCCCCACCCGATCCGCCAGTTCGTCCTCAAGACCCGCAGCCGCTGCAACCTCGCCTGCACCTACTGCTACGTCTACGAGATGGCCGACCAGGGCTGGCGCGACCAGCCGACCGCCATGACCCCCGCCACCACCGCCCGCGCCGCGCAGCGGATCGCCGAGCACGCCGCCGCCCACGACCTGCCCCGCATCGACCTCGTCCTGCACGGCGGCGAACCGCTGCTCACCGCCCCCGCCCGACTGGCCGAGCCCGTCGACGCCGTCCGGGCCGCCGTGGCCGGGGCCGCCCCGCGGACCCGGGTCACCGCCACCGTCCAGACCAACGGCACCCTGCTCACCCGCGGCCGCATCGCCGCCCTCGCCGCCGCCGGGATCCGGGTCGGCGTCAGCCTCGACGGCGGGCTGCCCGCGCACAACACCCGCCGGGTGGACCACGCCGGACGGCCCGGCTTCGCGTCCGCCGCCCGCGGCCTGCGGCTGCTGGCCCGCCATCCGCAGAGCTACGCCGGGGTGCTCTGCGTCGTCGATCTCGACCACGACCCGGTGGAGACCTACGAGTCCCTGCTCGCCTTCGCCCCGCCCAGCATCGGGCTGCTCCTGCCGCTCGCGAACTGGAGCGCCCCGCCCCCCGGCCACCACCCGGACCGGACCCCGTACGCGGACTGGCTCCTCGCCGTCTTCGAGCGCTGGTGGCACGACGGCGTACGGCGCACCCGGATCCGGCTCTTCGAGGAGATCATCGCCCTGTTGCTCGGCCTGCCCACCACCACCGAGACCCTCGGGCTCACGCCCGCCGCCACCGCCGTGATCGAGACCGACGGCTCCATCGAACAGGCCGACTCGCTGAAATCCGCGTACGAGGGGGCCGCCGCGACCGGGATGACCCTCGACACCCACAGCTTCGACCAGCTCCTCGACCACCCCGGGCTCGCCGCGCGCCAGCTCGGGCGGGACGCGCTCGCCGCCCGGTGCCGCGCCTGCGAGCTGGTCGACGTGTGCGGGGGCGGGCACTACCCGCACCGCTACCGCGCCGGTGAGGGCTTCCGCCAGCCGTCCGTCTACTGCGCCGACCTCCAGCCGCTGATCCGGCACATCGCCGCCGCCGTCCAGCGGGCCGCGCAGACCGCCGGGCCCCCCGCCGCCCAAGCCGCCACCGCCCAGACCCCCACCGCCCAGACCCCCGCCGCCCACCCCCCGGCGGTCGCCTCATGACCGACGCCCTCACCGCCTTCAGCGTCCCCTCGCCCACCCTGCGCGCCCTCGCCTCCACCGAACCCTCCCCGGAGGGCACCCGCCTGGTCCGCGACGTACGCCGCTCCAAACGCCTGCTCCTGCTGCGCGCGGTCCTCGACGCCGCCCCCGGCGGCCGGTCCGGGGAGACCGCCGACCACTGGGCCCTGCTGGAGGAGGCCGAGCGCCGCGACCCCGGCGCCGTGCGCGACGTACTGCACTACCCGGCCACCGGGGTGTGGGCCGAGGAGACCCTGCGCCGGCTGCACGCCCCCTGCGGCCCCCCGGCCGACCTCGGACACCTCGGGGCCCTCGCCGTCGCCGCCGCCCTGCGCGCCGGGATCCCCTTCAGCCACACCCTGCGGCCCCTGCACGGCCGGCTCGTCCTGCCCACCCTCGGGCTGCTGCGCCCGGACCGCCCCGGCCCGCTCGCCCTCTGCGAACGCTCCTGGGACCCCGACGACCCCGCCACCGTGCCCCTGCACGCCCTGCCCGGCGGCCGGACCGCCCTCGACGACCTCGACCCCTACCGGGCACCCGGACCCGCGCAACCCGCCCCGGTCCGCCCCGCACGCCGGCTCACCCCCAAGGGGCACAAACGGTGGGACACCCAGTGGTCCGGCGCGCTCACCCTGCTCCAGCGCTACGACACCATCCGCGCCGAGGAGACCGTCCAGCTGCTGCGTTCCCTCGTACCGCTGGCCGGCGGCTCCCGCTCCAGCGGTGCCACCCTCCCCGCGGCCGCCGGCTCCGTACTCGCCCGCGCCCAGGCCCCGCCCGCGCTCGCCGCGACCCTCGTCCACGAGGTCCAGCACGGCAAACTGACCGCCCTCACCGACGTCCTGATCCTGCACACCGCCGACCACACGCCCCGCCACTGGGCCCCCTGGCGCAGCGACCCCCGCCCCCTGGAGGGCCTGCTGCACGGCGCCTACGCCCACCTGGCCCTCGCCGGGTACTGGCAGCGCGCCGCCCTCTACGGGGCCCGCGGCGCCTGGGCCCAGCACGCCCGGATCCGCGCGCAGGTGGCCGCCGTCCTGCCCGTCCTGCGGGGGCACGATCGACTGACCACCGCGGGACGGGAGTTCACCGACGCGATGGGGGCCGCCGAACGAGCCATGGACGACCTGCCGCCGCCCGGCGACCAGCACACCGCGGCCCGCCGCGCCGTCGACCGCGAACGCCGCGCCTGGTGCGAGGCACACCCCGAACTCGCGCCGTTCGCACAAGGCTGACGGACCGTCCGCTGCGGTACCTTTCAAGCCCGTCCACCGCCCGGATTCCAGGGAGACGGCCCGATGACCACCGGTAGTCGCCAGGACCGTGAACCGGCGGCGCAGCAGCCGCCCCAGCCGCCCCAGCCACAGCGATTCGTCATCAGCTTCGCGGGATTCAACCGCCCCTGGGCGGTGTGGATCGCGCACCGCCTGGAGGAGCACGGCCACCGCGTCGCCCTCCAGCGCTGGGACCCGCAGAACAGCCCCGGCATCGACCAGGCCCTCGACGACCTGGCCCGCTCCGGCAGCCGGGTCCTCCTCGTCCTCAGCGAGCGCTACTTCTCCGCCGGCACGCACACCGACGAGCAGTGGAACACCGCCCTGCGCGCCGTCACCGACCGCCACCCCGACCGGTTCGCGGCGGTCTGCCTCACCGACGCCCCGCTGCCCAGCGCCGTCGCCGTGCTGGAGAAGACCGACCTGTGGGGCCTGGACGCGTACGAGGCCGAGTACCGCGTGCTGCGCCGCCTGGAGCTGCCCACCGACCGGATCGGCACCGAGACCGGCCGCCGCGGGCCGCGCTTCCCCAACGACCCGCCCGAGATCTGGGGCCGCGTCCCGCGCCGCAACCCGCGCTTCACCGGCCGCAACGACGTCATCGGCAACCTGCGCGAGGCACTGACCGAGGCCCCGCCCGGCGCCTCCACCGTCACCCTCCTCGGGCTCTCCGGCGTCGGCAAGACCCAGGTCGCCACCGAGTACGCCTACCGCTTCGCCTCCGAGTACGACGTGGTGTGGTGGGTCCCCGCCGAGGACCGGCCCACCCTGCGCGAACGCCTCGCCGACCTGGCCCCCGCGCTCGGGCTGCCGCGCGGCGCGGGCAGCTACGGCGAGCAGATCCGGGCCGTCCTGGAAGCGCTGCGGCGCGGAAACCCGTACGGCCGCTGGCTGATGGTCTTCGACGGCTGCGACAACCCGGACGACCTGATCGACCTGCTGCCCTCCGGCGCGGGCGACGTCATCATCACCTCCCGCAACCGCGAGTGGGCCGCCCGGCACACCAGCCTGGTCGAGGTCCCCCTCTACGCCCGCCCCGAGTCGATCACCTTCATCCGCCGCCGGGCCCTGCGCCTGACCGCCGACGAGGCCGACCAGCTCGCCGAGGCCCTGGAGGACTACCCGCTCGCCCTCGACCAGACCGCCGGCTGGCTCGCCGACTCCCCGCTGCCGGTCGGCGACTACCTCCTCCTGCTCCAGCACCGGATGGACTCCCGCGAGGCCGTCACGGTCTCCGAGGACTACCCGCTGCCCTTCCCCACCGCCCTCGCCATACTGCTCAACAACGTCCGGGAGAACTTCCCCGACGCCCTCGCCCTGCTGCGGCTGTTCGTCTTCTTCGCCCCCGGCCCCGTGCCGCTGCGCCTGCTGCGCGAATTCCCCGCCGACGACGTGCCCGAACAGCTCGCCGGGCTGATCAACGACCAGATCCGGTGGAACGCCGCCCTCAACAAACTCGTCCAGTTCTCCGTCGTCCGGCTCGAGTACTCCGACCTGGCCGTGGAGGAGGGCGGCAGCGGGCTGGAAACCGTACAACTGCACCGCATGGTCCACGGCATCGTCCGCGACGACCTCTCCGAGGCGGAGGCCGAGCCCCTGGCCCGCGCCGTACGCCAGGTCCTCGCCGCCGCCGACCCCGGCCGGCCCTCCGACTCCCGCCTGTGGCCCCGGTACGCCGAACTCATCCCGCACCTGGCCAGCGCCGGGGTGCTCACCAGCAGCAACCCGCGCATCCAGAACTTCCTGCTGCACTGCCTGCGCTACCTGATCCTCGCCGGGGAGTACCGCACCTGCCTGCGGCTCTCCGAGGAGACCGACCTGATCTGGCGGGCCCTGCTCGGCGAGGACCACCCCAAGGTCCGCGAACTCAGCTACCAGTACGGCGAAGCCCTGCGCAACCTCGGCCTGTTCCGGCGCGCCGAGACCCTCACCCGCGCCCGCGCCGACCGGCTCGCCGCGGAGCGCGGCGAGCGCGACCTGGAAACCCTGCGCGCCACCAGCTCGTACGGCGGGGTCCTGCTGTGCATCGCCCGCTTCGAACCGGCCCGCGAGATCTTCGAGCACTGCCTGGCCACCTACCGCGAACTGCTCGGCGAGGACGACTCCACCACCCTCGCCGCCCAGAACAACCTGGCCGCCACCTACCGCCTGCTCGGCCGCTACCAGGACGCCTACGACCTCGACCTGGACACCCTGCGCCGCCGCGAACGGGTCCTCAGAACCCACCACATCTCCACCCTGTCCTCCGGGATCGCCTGCGCCATGGGGCTGCGGCTGATGGGCCGCTACCACGAGGCCCAGACCCGGCAGGAACAGGGCGTGAAGATCAACACCCAGGTGCTGGGCCTGGAACACCCGCAGACCCTGCGCGCCGAGCACAACCTCGGCATGTGCCTGCGCCGCTCCGGGGACATCCCCGGCGCGGGCCTGCGGCTGCGGACCGTGTGGGAGCGCGCCACCCGGGTCTTCGGGGTCGACTACCCGTGGACCCTGATGGTCGCCTCCGACTACGCCACCTACCTCAGGGAGTACGGGGACATCGGCGAGGCCCGCCGGATCTCCGAGGACGTGGTCCGCGGCTACCAGTCCCAGCTCGGCCTCGCCCACCCGTACAGCATCGGCACGGTCGGCAACCTCGGCCTCGTACTGCGGGCCCAGGGGGAGCGCTCGGCGGCCCTCTCGCTCGCGGAGCAGGCACTGGTCGGCATGCGGGGCGCGCTCGGCGACCGGCACCCCTGGACACTGGGCTGCGCCCTGAACGCCACCGGGCACCGCAACATCACCGGGCGGCTGGAAGACGCGCTGGACCTGAGCCGGAACACGCTGCGCACGGCCGAACGGGTCCTCGGCCCGGACCACCCGATGGCCCTGAGCGCCCAGATCGCCCTGGCCGCGGACCTGCGGTCGGTGCGGGAGTACGAGGAGGCGGCGAAACACGAGGACGCGGGCATCAAGGGCCTTACCCGCACGCTGGGCCCCCAGCACGTCCACACGATCTCGGCAAAACAACAGACGAGGCCGTACTGGGACTTCGAGCCCCAGCCGTAGGGGGTGGTACGGGAGGCCCTCGGGCGGGACCTCCGGGAAGGCGGGTGCGGTACGGAACCGCTCGGGCGGGGCCCTCACCCCCTCGGCCCGGCCTCCGGGGCGGCGGCTGCCCATCCGTCCCCCCCCCCCGGAGGCCGGGCGAGAGCCGATGCGCCGCCGGGCGGGATGGGGCGAAGGCGCCGGCTCCGGCGGCGGGCGGGATCCACTCGGGCGGTATCAGGGACAGGTACGGGGGTTTCCCGTCAGTCCCATCGTCCCTCCGGGTCGGGCCGGTCCCTCAAGGGCGCTCCTCCTTCGTCGTCGCGTCGCTTCGCGATGGCCTTCGGCCACCCTTGACCGACCGTCCCGCCCCGGAGAAACGAAAGACTGCCGGGAAGCCCCCAAAGGAACGGGCCGGGGGACAAGAGACCACCGGGGACGTGGGCGATGCCCGGGCGGGCGCCCGAGGGGGCGGATCCCGAGTCGGGTCCCATCCGCACCGGATCCCGGGTCCGGGCGGGCCGATGTTCCCCCACGCGGCAACCGGACGGAGCCGGCGGTGTGCCGGGCGGCCCGGACGCCTCAGATCGCTACGCGCTTCGGTGGACACGGCGTCCGACGTCCGTCCGGGGCTGGTCAGGCCGGTTCTACGTTGCCGACAGTCCAACTGCCCGGGGAGCGGTGCGGACCTGCACGACGTGATGTTGCTGGACCTTCGCTGAAGGGACCACCGGGTGTTCAGGGATGCCTTGCCCTGTGCTCCTCATCGAGGGCGTCCGGCGGCCGTCCGGGGGCGGCTATTCGGCCGGCTGGACGTTGCTGACTGCGGTGGTGAACTCGCGGCCCGAGGCTGCTCGGATGTAGGCCAGCTCCATCCAGTGGGGGTGGACGGAGTCCGACACGTTCTCGTTGATCACGGCCATCAGCAGTCCTTCGGTGCCGGACGCGACGTCCCGTACGCGGCGGCGCAGCAGGTGGTGGGGGACGTATTCGTAGCGTTCAGTCATCGGACGGTTCCTGGAGGGAGGCGACGAACCGCTCCCAGCCGACGCGAGCACGGTCGAGGAGCTCCTCGCTGGGCTCGTGCTGCTGGCTCAGCCGTGGGCCGGCCGGGGCTTCATGGGCGTCGGTGGTCGGTGTGTCGCTTCGACATGGCCTCTTGGCCTCCATGTCCGTGTCCCTCCAGAGGATCCGTCGGCTGGATACCGTTCAGCCTGGACGTCCTCCACGGATGCGGAAATGTCCGCCCGTTGTACTTGCGTTGCACTTGTGTCCCCGTGCGCGCCCGGGCCGTGCTTCGATTGCGGCAGGAAGGGAGCGACGCGTGGCGACCGTGCAACGTTGGACCGGCCTGGAGGCCCGCGCCCTGCGCCTTGCGCTGAGGATGAGCGTTCGATCGTTCGCCTGCCATCTTGGTGTCGGCATCCGCACCATCTCAAAGTGGGAAAAACTCCTTGCCACGACAGAGCCCCGCCAGGACACCCAAGCGATCTTGGACACTGCGCTGGCCCGCGCGAACGCGGCCGCCCATCTACGCTTCGAGACCTTCCTGTCCGAAGCGGACAGGGCTCCGTCCGCTGTCGGCATGCGCGGGGTCGTCTCGCGGGGGCCGCTGGCCTGGGAGTACGAGTCTTGGGTGGACGATCTCGACCGTGCTGTGGTCGCCCTCTCCCGGCAGGACTTCATGTTTGCGGAGAGTTTGACCGGCCGATGGCTCGAACGTTTCAAGCCGGCCGCGCTGGATGACAGGGGTCTTTATCTCTTCGCGCGCTCAACGGCCCTGCTCGGGGATCTGCGGCGGGACCAGGGCGCTGTGCTCGGCCCGCTGTCGGCCCAGCGAGCCTATGCCTCGGCGAGGTCCCTGTTCGGGCAGCTGGACATCCCTCGCCGCGTAGCCCAGATCGATCTGTCGCTCGCGGTGGTTGCGGAGATGTCGGGCAGCCTGGAGGTCGCAGCCCAGCAGTACGAGTCGTTGGCCGTCGACGATCGATTGTCCCGCCGCGACCAGGTCCGGGCCCGGCTGTGGGTGGGGACGGCCTTGAGCAAGGACGGAAGCCACAGCCATGCCTCCCGCGTCATGCTCGCCGCGACCCGTGAGTTCGAGGACCTCGGTGAGCCCGAGGATGGGTCGGTCGCTCACCAGAAACTGGCACTGGCTCACCGCGGGGCCGGAGATCTCACCAGTGCCCTGCGTTTCATCGGTATGGCCCGTAGGACGGCGACCACCGACGCGCCGATGCAACAGGTCCGACTGGACACGGCCCACGGCCACATCCTGCTGTCCGATCCCGCCACCCGCGATGATGGGCTGGCCATACTCGACAAGGCAGCCGGCCTGGCTGGACGGTTCGGGCTGAGTCATCAGCTGGCCAGCATCGAGGGCATCCGGTCCATGAGGGAGAAGAGCGCGTGACGGACATCCAGCAGAGGATCACCGAGGAGCAGTGGCGGCGGGCCGAGCTGATCTGGGACTACCACCGGATGGGTCACCGCCCGGTGCCTGTGGACGTTGCGATCGGACTGGGCAGTCACGACCTCGGGGTTGCTGCGGCCTCTGCCGATCTCTACCGGGCCGGGCTGTTCCCGGTGCTCGTGTTCACCGGGGGCAACAGCCCTACCACTCGGGCTCGTTTTCCCCGAGGGGAGGCTGTCCACTTCCGCGAGCACGCGCTCGAACTCGGGGTTCCTGACTCTGCGATTCTCGTCGAGCCGAACGCGGCCAACACCGGCCAGAACATCACGCTCACGCGCGACCTCCTGGCCGCGAACGGCATCACCCCGAAGACCCTGCTGCTGGTCTCCAAGCCCTACATGGAGAGGCGGTCTTTCGCCACGGCCCGCAAGCTCTGGCCTGAGGTGGAGGTCCTCTGCGCCTCGGAGCCGCTCGAGCTGGACGACTACCTCAAGAGCATCGGTGACGAGAAGCTCGTTGTGGACATGCTCGTGGGTGACCTTCAGCGGGTGATCGAGTACCCGAAGCTCGGGTACGCCATTGCCCAGGACGTTCCGGAGGACGTGTTCGACGCGTACGAGTCGCTCCTGCGCGACGGGTTCACCAGCCGCGTCATCGGCTCCTGACTCCGCCCCGTGATGGGCGCCCCGCGGTACCTGTTGCTACTGCCCGACGATGTCCTGTAGTTCGGTGAGGGAATCGATCGACCAGTCCGCGGCGGCCCGGACCTCGGGGGTGTCCGCCCACCAGTGGCCCCAGGGGCCGCGCCGGATGTGGGCCGTGCGCAGCCCTGCGGCTCGCGCGGGGTGGATGTCGTTGGCCGGGTGGTCGCCCACGTACAGGGTTTCGTCGGCGGGGCTGCCGGAAACCGCCAGCACCTGGTCGAAGAAGGCGCGCGCCGGCTTGGACACGCCCCACTCGCCCGAGGTGACGACGAGGTCCGCGGGGAGGTCGAGCGCGCGCAGCAGGTCACCGGCCCGGGGGCTCTGGTTGCCCGCGACGACCACCCGTACCCCGGTGGCCCGGAGTGCGGTCAGGGCCGGACGGACGTCCTCGTAGAGGTCGCTCTCGTCGAGCCGCTCGCCGCGTCCGGCGGCGTCGCGGGCGGCGTATTCGGCGGCGATGTCGATGCCCGGGCGCAGGAGGCGGATCGCGTCCGCGTTGTCCCGGCCGTCCACGACCACGGCACCCACCAGCGCGGAGAGGGTGTGCCTGGTCACGCCGAGCCAGTCCGCCCATGCGGCCCAGTAGCGATCGTCTCGGGTGAGGGTCTCACCGATGTCCAGAACGACGGTCCGAATCATTCGGCCAGCGTAGGTGCGTTGGGGCGGGGTTGTTCCCGTCCGGGGGACGGGAACAACCCCCGAGGGTTACAGGCCCGGGATTCCGGTGAGGACGGGGCCGTTGTCGATCTGCCTGCCCTGGCCTTTGACCCTGTCGCGTTCCGCGGGTGTGACGCACTTGGTGTCGCCCTCCCACTTCTCGCGCCAGACGTAGCCGGGCTTGCATGTGCTGGGTCCGTAGTCGCCGCCGCCGGGCTGGCGGTTGGGGTTGGCGTCGTGGACGCGCTGGCGTTCTGCGGGGGTGACGCACTTGGTGTCGCCCTCCCACTTCTCGCGCCAGACGTAGCCGGGCTTGCATGTGCTGGGTCCGTAGTCGCCGCCGCCGGGCTGGCGGTTGGGGTTGGCGTCGTGGACGCGCTGGCGTTCCTCCGGGGTGACGCAGAGGGCGTCGCCGTCGTAGCTGTCGCGCCAGACGTAGCCGGGCTCGCACGTGTTCGGTCCGTAGGCCCCGTCGGCGTGGACGCCGACCGTGGAGCGGGGTGGGTGGCCGGTCGCCGCGGAGGCCGGCAGTGCGACGGCTCCGGAGACGACGGCGACCGAGGCGATGGGGATGACGAAGCGGGCGATGCGCCGCTTGGGCCGGATGGCGGCCGGGGCGTGGACGTCGTAGGACATGGTGGGCTCCTCGAAGGTGTGGATCGGCTGGTTCGGGGTCCCGCGGTCTGCGCCGCGGGGTCACGTTCCCAGTACGCCCGCCGGGTCGGCCCCGGTCACGTCCCGCAGGCTCGTGACTTGACGCGACAGCCGGAGGCCCGGCCCCCGGGAGGGGCCGGGCCTCAGCCCATGGGTATTCGTTACTTGAGTATGATGTTGGCTCCGAAAATGTTGCCGACCTCCGCGCATTCCTTGACGTCCTCGCGGCTGAAATAGGGGGTGCTGGCGGTCCCGGTCAGTCCCTTGGCGGTCGAGGTGCAGTACCACTTGCGCGGCGACTTGTAGGCCACCTTCCAGACCTCGCTCTTTCCTGCCGCCATGTTTCCGGAGCACTGCGTCGCGATGTCCGTGTGGACGCAGATGTTCGCGATGGTCGCCGAGAAATTGCTGAGGCGGAAGGCCGCGACCGGGGCCGCCTGGCTCGCGGGTGCCGTCAGGAGCATTCCCGCGCCGATGGCTGTCACCATTCCGGCGACCGTGGCCATCCTGGTGGTCCGCTTGATGGTTCGGGACATTGTTGCCTCCAGTGGTGGTAATTCTGTGCCGGGATATATGAATTGACTTCGGCCGGGGTTATCGGGTGCGGCTCCGGCGAATCGTCGCATCCGTTCGGCAATGGCCGAGAAGGGTGAGCGCGATTTCGGACGCTGCTTTATGTCGTCGCAATACAGTCGATATGGCTGCTGGTGGTGACGGTGTTTCCATATACGATTTCCGGTGTGCTGCGCCCACCCCGGCCGGAGTTTCCGGAAGACTTCCTCGCCGTCGAAACGTGATCGTCATACGCGGAACCGAGTACGGCGAGACAGGGATTCGGTGCAGCCGTTGTCTCGATTCCGGTGGGTTTACGGCTGTCGTGAGAGCTCGCCGCGCTCCCTGCGGGCCGCGTCCGCCTCCTCGCGCATCCTGTCGAGCCGCTCCTCCAGCTGGGCGACCCGCTCGCGGTAGCGCTCCAGCTCGGCGCGCACGAACTGCACGTCGGTCATCTGTTGCGCGGACTCCTTGCGGATCTCGTCCACCTCCGCCTCGAACCGGTGCCTGGCCACGTCCAGTTGGGCGACGGCCATGTCCGCCGCCTCCTCCGCCAGCGCGGTGCGTCGTTCGGCGTCCAGGGCCCGCTGGTCGGCGGCCTCGGTCACGGTCCGGATGCGCTCCTCGGCCGCGGCCGAGTCCGTGATGAGCGCGAGCTCCTCGAGGTATCCCGGCAGGTCCGCCGACAGCTGGGAGATGAGCGCCACGAGGTCGGCGCGGGCGCCGGATCCCTCCTTGCCCTTCTTCTCGGCCTCGGCCGCCCGGCGCTTCTCGTCCTTGCGCTGCTGCCGCTTGGCCCGGAACCTGCGGAACGCCCCCAGCGCGTTGTGGTCCGGGTGAGCGCAGTACGTGGGCTCGGGGTTGCCGGGCGTCGGCGGCTCGGGGTGGTTGGTGCACTCCGGGTAGGCGCAGAGGGGAAGCGTTTCGACCGTCATTCTTCTGCTTTCTCGTGAAATTTCGGGTCCGCCGGAGGCGGCCGGTACCGGGCGCGGCTCGCGCCCGGTCGGTCGCACTCGGGGAGGTACGAACACGCTAGAGGCAGAAGGGGAGTTGTGGGCGTTTCGGGAAGGGGCGTCAGATTTCGGTAAGATCATCGGCCGTCCTGGGCCAAGAACGCCGGAAGGCCCGGCCCCCAGAGGGGGGCCGGGCCTTCCGTGGTGCCGCGGGGCGGTTACGCCTCGAAGACCTCGTTCAGCAGGAGCTGCTGCTCCGCCTGGTGGCGCTTCGCGGAGCCCACCGCCGGGGACGAGCCGTGCGGGCGCGAGATGCGCCGCAGGCGCTCGCCCGACGGGACGTCCGCGCCGACCGCCAGGTCGAGGTGGTCGATCAGGTTCAGCGCGATGAACGGCCACGCACCCTGGTTCGCCGGCTCCTCCTGGGCCCAGATGTACTTCTCCGCGTTCGGGAACTTGGCGATCTCCGCCTGGAGTTCCGCGCCCGCCAGCGGGTACAGCCGCTCGATGCGGATGATCGCGGTGTCCGTGATGCCGCGCTTCTCGCGCTCGGCCTCCAGGTCGTAGTAGACCTTGCCGGCGCAGAAGACGACCTTGCGGACCGCGTTCGCGTCCACCGTGGTGTCACCGATGACCGGACGGAACGAACCGGACGTGAACTCCTCCGCCTTCGACGCCGCAGCCTTCAGACGCAGCATCGACTTCGGGGTGAAGACGATGAGCGGCTTGTGGTGCGGGTTGTGGACCTGCCAGCGCAGCAGGTGGAAGTAGTTCGACGGCAGGGTGGGCATGGCCACCGTCATGTTGTCCTGCGCGCACATCTGCAGGAAGCGCTCGGGACGCGCGGACGAGTGGTCCGGGCCCTGGCCCTCGTAGCCGTGCGGGAGGAGCAGCGTGACGCCGGAGGTCTGGCCCCACTTCTGCTCGGCCGAGGAGATGAACTCGTCGACGACGGTCTGCGCGCCGTTGACGAAGTCACCGAACTGGGCCTCCCAGAGGACCAGCGCGTCGGGACGGGCCAGCGAGTAGCCGTACTCGAAGCCCATGGCCGCGTACTCGGAGAGCAGCGAGTCGTAGACGTTGTAGCGGGCCTGGTCCTCGGACAGGTACAGCAGCGGGGTGTAGTCCTCGCCCGTCTCCCGGTCGATGAGGACCGCGTGGCGCTGGCCGAAGGTGCCGCGGCGGGAGTCCTGGCCGGACAGCCGGACCGGGGTGCCCTCCATCAGCAGCGAGCCGAAGGCGAGGGTCTCGCCCATGCCCCAGTCGATGGTGCCCTCGTCGATCATCGCCGCGCGGCGCTGCAGCTGCGGCAGCAGGCGCGGGTGGACGGTGACGCCCTCGGGGATGGTGACCTGGGACTCGGCGATCCGCTTGACGACGTCCTGGGAGATCGCGGTGTTCACGGCGACCGGGAAGTCGGCGGACGGGGCCGGGGCGGCCGGCGCGGCGACCGCGGGCTGCGTGGCGGCCTCGCGGACCTCCGCGAAGACCTTCTCCAGCTGGCCCTGGAAGTCCTGCAGCGCCTGCTCGGCCTCTTCCAGCGTGATGTCGCCGCGACCGATGAGGGACTCGGTGTAGAGCTTGCGCACCGAGCGCTTCTTGTCGATCAGGTCGTACATCAGCGGCTGCGTGAAGGCCGGGTTGTCGGACTCGTTGTGGCCGCGGCGGCGGTAGCAGATGAGGTCGATGACCACGTCCTTGTTGAACGCCTGGCGGAACTCGAAGGCGAGCCGCGCGACGCGGACGACGGCCTCCGGGTCGTCGCCGTTCACGTGGAAGATCGGCGCCTCGATCATGCGGGCCACGTCGGTCGCGTACATCGAGGAACGCGAGGACTCCGGGGCGGCGGTGAAGCCGACCTGGTTGTTGATGACCACGTGCACGGTGCCGCCGGTGCGGTAGCCGCGCAGCTGCGACATGTTCAGCGTCTCGGCGACGACGCCCTGGCCGGCGAAGGCCGCGTCGCCGTGGAGCGCGAGCGGGAGGACCGTGAAGTCCGTGCCGCCCTTGTTGATGACGTCCTGCTTGGCGCGGGCGACACCCTCCAGGACCGGGTCGACCGCCTCCAGGTGGGAGGGGTTCGCGACGAGCGAGACCTTGATCTGCTCGCCGTCCAGGCCCGTGAAGGTGCCCTCGGCGCCCAGGTGGTACTTGACGTCGCCGGAGCCGTGCATGGACTTCGGGTCGAGGTTGCCCTCGAACTCGCGGAAGATCTGCGCGTACGACTTGCCGACGATGTTCGCGAGCACGTTCAGGCGGCCGCGGTGAGCCATGCCGATGACGACCTCTTCGAGGCGGGCCTCGGCGGCCGAGTCGATGACGGCGTCGAGCAGCGGGATGACGGACTCGCCGCCCTCCAGGGAGAAGCGCTTCTGGCCGACGTACTTCGTCTGCAGGAAGGTCTCGAAGGCCTCCGCCGCGTTCAGGCGGCGCAGGATGCGCAGCTGCTCCTCGCGCTCCGGCTTGGTGTGCGGGCGCTCGATGCGGTCCTGGATCCAGCGGCGCTGCTTCGGGTCCTGGATGTGCATGAACTCGACGCCGGTGGTGCGGCAGTACGAGTCGCGCAGCACGCCGAGGATGTCGCGGAGCTTCATCATCGACTTGCCGGAGAAGCCGCCGACCGCGAACTCGCGCTCCAGGTCCCACAGGGTGAGGCCGTGCTCGGTGATGTCGAGGTCGGGGTGCTTGCGCTGCTTGTACTCCAGCGGGTCGGTGTCGGCCATGACGTGGCCGCGGACCCGGTAGGAGTGGATCAGCTCGAAGACGCGGGCGGCCTTCGTGACGTCGTCGTCGTGCGAGGCGTCGATGTCCCGGTTCCAGCGGACGGGCTCGTACGGGATGCGCAGCGACTCGAAGACGGCGTCGTAGAAGCCGTCCTCGCCGAGCAGCAGGTTCGCGACGATGCGCAGGAACTCGCCGGAGGCCGCACCCTGGATGACCCGGTGGTCGTAGGTCGACGTCAGGGTCATGACCTTGGAGATGCCCAGCTTGTTCAGGGTGTCCTGCGAGGTGCCCTGGAACTCGGCGGGGTAGTCCATGGAGCCGACGCCCATGATGACCGACTGTCCGGGCATCAGACGGGGCACGGAGTGCACGGTGCCCAGGCCGCCGGGGTTGGTGAGGGAGCACGTCACGCCGGTGAAGTCGTCCATCGTCAGCTTGCCGACGCGGGCGCGGCGGACGATGTCCTCGTAGGCCTGCCAGAACTCGAAGAAGTTGAGGGTCTCGGCCTTCTTGATGCCGGCGACGACGAGCTGGCGGTCGCCGTTGGGCTTCACCAGGTCGATGGCGAGGCCGAAGTTCACGTGGTCGGGCTTGACCAGGGTCGGCTTGCCGTCCTTCTCCGCGAAGGAGTAGTTCATCGACGGCATGGCCTTGATGGCCTGGACCATCGCGTAGCCGATCAGGTGCGTGAAGGAGATCTTCCCGCCCCGGGCGCGCTTGAGGTGGTTGTTGATGACGATGCGGTTGTCGAACAGCAGCTTCACCGGGACGGCGCGGACGGAGGTGGCCGTCGGCACGTCGAGGGAGGCGTTCATGTTCTTCGCGACGGCAGCCGCCGGGCCGCGGAGCGTCACCAGCTCGGGGCCCGCGGGGGCCTCGGCGGCGGGCGCGGCCTTCGGAGCTGCGGCGGAGGGGGCGGGCGCGGCCGGTGCGGCGGCCGGGGCCTGGGAGGTGACAGTCACAGCAGGGGCACCAGAGGGGGTGGCAGGAGCAGGGGCAGGGGCCGGCACGGGCGTGGGCGCGGCGGCGGGAGCAGGGGCCGCGGCGCGCGCCGCCCCCGTGGCGGCGGCGTCGGTGGCCTGCGGCGCCGCGGTGACGGTGGTGGCGGCCTGTGCGGAGGCGCCGTCCGTCGTCGCGGGCTTCTCGGGACCGTCCGACTTCACCGGAGCGACAGCGCCCCCCGGCTTGTAGTCGGCGAAGAAGTCCCACCAGGCCCGGTCGACCGAATTCGGGTCCTGGAGGTACTGCTGATAGATCTCGTCGACGAGCCACTCATTGGCGCCGAAGCCTGAGGCAGGGTTCTTCCCGCCCTCTGCTGCTTCGGTCGTGGTGCTCGAGTTACTGGGGGACTGTGGCGACACGGCGGCAACCGCCCTCTTCCGCTTCACAAGGTATGGACAGCGGGAATAAAGGCTACGCCTCCTCGGGCGCTGCATGCAGGCCGGGCGGGACTTACGTCGCGTAGGTCACATCGAACGGCGGGTTTCGGCACGTGGAATGGCGGGAAACGAGCCTGGTTCGGGTAGGGGGCACCGAGGTTGCGGCCCCCTTGGCTTCGCACCCCTGACGGACCTCGGGTACGTGTGGCCGAGATCATGTCCTTCGCACTCGAACCCTACGTCAACACGGGACCTATGAGCTGCCCGGAAGCGTGACGAGGATGCGGCAGCCGCGTGACGATTCGGCCACTCCGATCCGGCCTCCGTGCAGTTCCACGGCCCAGCGGGCGATCGCCAGGCCCAGTCCGGTGCCTCCGTCGCCGCCGCGCGCGCTGCCCCGGTTGAACCGCTCGAAGACGCGATGGCGCTCCGCCTCGGGGATGCCCGGGCCCTCGTCGCGCACCTCCAGCACCAGGCTTCCGGGCGCGTCGCCGGTCCGGGCGCGGACCGTGACCCGGCCGTGCGGAGGGCTGTGCTTGACCGCGTTGTCGATCAGATTTGCGACCACCTGGTGGAGCCGCTCGGCGTCCGCGTGCGCCCACAGCTCGGGCGGGAAGACGTCCAGGTGCAGATGCACGTCGTTGCGGGCGTGCCCGCCCGAACCGGAGAGCAGCCCCGGCCGGCCGGCTGCCGCCAGCCGTGATTCCTTCAGCACGCCCGACAGGTACGGCCACACCTCGAAGCGGCGGGCGCGCAGCGGGACCACGCCGTTGTCGACCCGGGACAGGTCCAGCAGGGTCTCCACGAGCCCGCCGAGCCGCTCGGTCTGCTTGAGCATGGTGCGCATGGTCTCCGGATCGGCGGCCGAGACCCCGTCCACCACGTTCTCCAGTACGGCCCGCAGTGCCGCGATGGGCGTGCGCAGCTCGTGCGAGACATTGGCGACGAGCTCCTTGCGGTGCCGGTCCACCGCCTCCAGGTCGTCCGCCATCAGATTGATGGTGGAGGCCAGGTCGCCCAGCTCGTCGCGCCGCCCCGCGCCGCGCACCCGCCGGGTGAAGTCGCCGTGGGATATCGCCCGGGCCACCGTCGTCATGTCGTCCAGCGGCGCCGTCAGGCTGTGCGCCACGAACTGGGTGATCAGCATCGAGGCGATCACCGAGAAGACCGTGATGAAGCGCAGCTCGGTGTCGGTGCGCAGGGCCACCAGCAGCAGGCCCGTCGTGATGAAGACCGAGACCACCACGAGCGTGCCCAGCTTGGTCTTGATCGAGAAGGGCGAGAAGGGCCGCAGCCCCGCAGGGGGCCGTTGCCGTTGCCGCTGCCGGATCGGCGGGACGCTCATGCCTGGGCCGGGGTCTCCAGGGCGTACCCGACGCCGTGGACCGTACGGATCCGCTCCGCGCCGATCTTGCGCCGCAGGGCCTTGATGTGGCTGTCGACGGTACGGGTCCCCGACGCGTCGGCCCAGTCCCACACCTCGGCGAGCAGCTGCTCCCGGGAGAGCACCGCCCGCGGGGTCCCGGCCAGGCACACCAGCAGGTCGAACTCGGTGGGGGTCAGGTGCACGTCCTCGGTGTGCACCCGCACCCGGCGCTGCGCGTGGTCGATCTCCAGATCGCCCAGGCGCAGGGTGGCCCCGCGCGGGGTGTGCGCGGCCATGGTGGCCCGCTCCACGCGCCGCAGCAGGACGTGGACCCGGGCGGCCAGCTCGCGCATCGAGAACGGCTTGGTCATGTAGTCGTCCGCGCCGACCCCGAGCCCGACCAGCAGGTCGGTCTCGTCGTCACGCGCGGTGAGCATGAGGACCGGTACGGGCCGCTGGGCCTGGACCCGGCGGCAGACCTCCAGGCCGTCGAAGCCGGGCAGCATGATGTCGAGGACCAGCAGCTCGGGCAGCCAGCTCTCGGCCGCCGCGACGGCCGAGGGGCCGTCGCCGGCGGTCTGCACCTGGAAGCCCTCCGCTCGCAGGCGGGCCGCGATGGCCTCGGCGATGGTGTGGTCGTCCTCGACGACCAGCACACGCCGCTGGGCGCCCGGTGTCGCCGCGGCGCTCTGATGGGTGGTGTGTGTCTGTTCCATGTCCGCCCCTGAAGATCCCGCGTGAATGGGGTGCAGCGTAGAGGAGGCGTCGGCCTGCGGCTACGTGGGGTTCGGACATGGCATATGTACTGGACCACGGTAAGCGGAATATGTGATACCGGGTGCCGGTCCCCCCATGGGACCGGCACCCGGCGGGCGAGACCGGTCAGGTGCCTCGCCGTTCCTGCCCTCCGCGGGGTGCCCGGGAGGGCGCCCGGAGGGTGCACGGGGGGTGTTGCGGAGGTGCCCGGGACCGTCAGAGGTCCAGCCCGTGGCCGTGCGGGAAGACGGGGTCGAGCGTGTCGTTCGGCACATCGGGACGGGAGGTCTCGACGGCCTTCATCGAGCGCGGGAGCTCGAAGGGGAGGCGGCCCTCGGGCCGGGCGCGGCCGAAGGCCACGTCCAGCAGGGCGGCGTCGCAGGCCCCGTAGTCGGCGATCAGGGCCGCCGCGCGCTCGGCGATCTCCGGGATGACGGCGGCCCGCTCCAGGTTGATGCAGACCAGGGTCGGGACCCGGTCCAGGAGGGCCAGGATCCGAGCCAGTTCGGGCTCGGGGAAGGCCAGCGAACCCGAGTGGAAGTAGGACTCGAAGATGTTCTCCCGCGGCTCGTACGGGGTCCGCAGCCGCAGCACCGCGAGATCCGCGTCGGCCGGGTCGTCGACGACCTCGCCGTACGCGGCGGCCACGGCCGCGTCCACGTTCCGCACGTACAGCTTCGGCCCCGTGGCGAGCGGGAGCAGGCCGTCCGGGTTGGTCAGGACCGTGAGGGAGCGGCGCTGGGCCGCGGCCCCCAGGGCCGTGAAGTCGGACCGGCCGACGATCTCGGCCGCCGCGTCCGGGTCCACGTACGGGTCCTCGAACAGGCCGAGCGTGAACTTCTCCCGCAGCAGGCGGCGTACCGAGTCGTCGATCCGGGACTCCGCTACGCGGCCCGAGCGGACCAGCTCCACGATCACTTCGGGGCACTGCTCGCCGCCGAACTGGTCGCAGCCGGCCTCCAGGCCGCGCGCCGCCCGCTCGGCCACGCCCAGGTGCTCCAGGCCCCAGGCGCGCGCCGGGTGCACCTGCCCGAAGACCGTCGCGTCGTTGAGCAGGCCCCAGTCGGTGCAGACGATGCCCTCGAAGCCGAGCTCCTCGCGGAGCAGGCCGGTGACCACGCCCCTGTTGAAGCCGAAGCCGACCTCCTCCCAGTCCGTGCCGACCGGCTGGCCGTAGTACGGCATCATCTGCGCGCACCCGGCGGCGATCGCCGCCCTGAACGGTTCCAGGTGGTGCTCGCGCATGCCGCCCGGGTAGACCTGCTCCTTGCCGTGCGCGAAGTGCGGGTCCTCGCCGTCCTTCTGCGGGCCGCCGCCGGGGAAGTGCTTGACCATCGCGGACACCGACCCGGGCCCGAGGGCCGGGCCCTGCAGGCCGAGTACGTAGGCGCGTACGAGCTCGGCGGTCAGCCGGGCGTCGGAGCCGAAGGTGCCGGACTGGCGGGCCCAGCGGGGCTCGCTGGCCAGGTCGATCTGCGGGTGCAGGGCGACGCGGAAGCCGACGGCGAGGTACTCGCGCCGGACGGTGTCGGCGAAGCGGTGGACGAGCTCGGGGTCGCCGATGGCGGCCAGGCCCAGGGCTTCCGGCCAGGCGGAGAAGGCGCCGGCGTCGAAGGACGCGCCGATGTTGTCGGTGAAGGCGTGGCGCGGGTCGGTGGAGAGGGTGACCGGGATGCCGAGGCGGGTGGCCGCGGCCATCTCCTGGACGGCGTTCTGCCACCGGGCCATCTCGCGGGGCCCGTGGGTGCCGAGCAGGTTGAAGTGGGTGAGGAAGCGGTCCTCGACCAGCTCGGGCGTGGTGAAGGGGAGCATCGAGCCGTCGGTCTCGGTGACCGGGGTGCCGTCCGCGTTCATCATCAGCATCGAGTGGAAGAGCTGGCCGGCCTTCTCCTCCAGGGTCATCCGGGAGAGCAGGTCCTCCACGCGGCGGCCCACGGGCAGTGCTGCGTCTTTGTAATCGGGCGTCGCGTTCATGGCGGGCTCCTGGAGCACGGGACCGGGCGGATCGGCACGGTCACGGTAGAGCTGAAAACCGAGTACCCACTAGGTTTCTCTGAGGTGAGCTGGGTCACACGCGCCGGACGGCCGGAAACAGCCGCGGCTTAGGGTGTCGGCATGGCACAGGACACGGGGCGGACGCAGCGCAGGGCCGCGAAGGGCGCGGCCCGGGGGACCTACGCGGTGGGCGACGCCCGGCGGCAGAAGATCCTCGACACCGCCGTCGAACACTTCGCGCAGTGGGGCTTCAACGCCTCCTCACTGGCCCGCATCGCCGCCGACTGCGGGATCACCCAGGGCGGACTGCTGCACCACTTCCGCGGCAAGGAGGACCTGCTGCTCTCGGTCCTCGACCGGAGCGAGCGGCACGACGTGGAGCGCCTGTTCGGCGAACCCGCGGGGTCGGTCGCCGCCCACTTCGCCACCCTCGTGGAGCTCGCCGCCGACAACGAACGGCGGCCCGGCATCGTCCGGATGTTCAACACCCTCGTCGGCGAGTCCGGCAACCCGGACCACCCGGCACACGCGTACTTCACCCAGCGCTACGCCCGGGTGCTCGGCCACACCGTCGAACTGCTGGAGGCGGGCGCCGCACGGGGCGAACTGCGCCCGGACACCGACTGCGAGGCCGCCGGCCGGGAGATCCTCGCCGTCATGGACGGCCTGCAGATCCAGTGGGTACTGGCGCCCACGAGCGTGGACATGCCGGCCCGGCTGCGCGCGTTCCTGGACCGGCTGCTGCGGGACATCTCCGCCTAGGCCGTCTCTTTCGGATCGTGCCGGGCCCGCGACGCCCGGCACCGCACCCGGCCGCGTTGTCGGGGCGCCCGAGTACGTCCAGTACGCGGTACGCACCTCCGCCTTGCCGGCCACGGCACCGGACGCCGCGGGCTCGGCCGACAAGATCCGAAAGAGACGACCTAGCCGCCCGTGAACGGGGGCAGCGCTTCCAGCACCTGCGTCAGGGCCTTCGGGAGGGACTCCTGGTCGCCGGCCACCTCGTGGCCGTCGTGCACGAAGGCGTAGAAGTACCCGTCGTAGACCGTGGGGCCGCCGGTGGCGATCCGGGGCAGGTGGGCGAAGTCGGCCTCCCGGAGAGCGGTGCGCAGCCGGTCGAGCTCCGCCCCGGACAGCTTGCCGGTGCCCGTCGGCTTCGCCTCGGCGTCCAGCCGGACGAAGGAGCCGTCGCCCTTGACGAGGAGGGTGTGGGTCCGCCCGGCGAAACCGCCGCTACGGGTGACCCGGACCAGGGTCTCGCCCGGTGCGGGGACCCGGCCTGCCGTGGGGCTCGCGGTCGGGGCGGCCGTCGCGCCCGTGCTCGGGGCGGTGGTCGCGCCCGTGCTCGTGCTCGGGTCCGCCGAGGCGCTCGTACCGGGCTCCGTGGAGGGCTTCGGGGCCGCGTCGTCGCCGCCCCCGGGACCCGAGGGCCCGCAGCCCGCCAGGACCACCGCGCTCAGCACCGCCACCGCGGCCGCTCGTAACGTGCGCACACCCACCTCCGCCGGGACTCGTGCCCAACCCCGAGTATGGAGTCCGCACACCCGTTGCGACACCCGTCCCGACCGCACGCGGAGGCCGACATCAGCCGGATCGCCCCATGGCGCCTGCTCCCGCCGCTGCTGGCCGTGCTCCTCGGCCTGTGGGGCCTGGAGCGGGGCGGCAGCATGTGGCGCGACGAGTCCGTCACCTGGCAGGTGGCCCACAGGCCGCTCGGCGGGATCGTGGAGCTGCTGGGCCGGGTCGACGCCGTCCACGGCCTGCACTACGTGCTCCTGCACGGGGTGTTCCGAGTGTGGGAG
Organism: Streptomyces sp. NC-S4; assembly: GCF_054353315.1. Taxonomy (NCBI): domain Bacteria; kingdom Bacillati; phylum Actinomycetota; class Actinomycetes; order Kitasatosporales; family Streptomycetaceae; genus Streptomyces; species Streptomyces sp. NC-S4. The sequence continues at coordinate 5,758,783 of NZ_CM135937.1, forward strand.
GGCGGCCTGTGGGCGCTGCGGCTGCACTCCGTCGCCGCCACCGCCCTCGCGGCCGCCGGCGTGGCCGCCGTCGCCCACCGGCTCGCGGGGGAGCGGGCCGCTCTGCTCGCCGGCTGCGTGTACGCCGTACTGCCCCCCGTGCAGATGTACGCCCAGGAGGGGCGCTCGTACGCCCTGGTCGCGGCCGCCGTGGTGTGGGCGACGTACCTGATGCTGCGCGAGCGGTGGCCGGCCTACACGGTGGTGCTGCTGATCGGCTGCTGGCTGCACGAGTTCGCCGCGCTCGCCCTGCTCGCCCACGCCTTCACCGCGTGGCGCTCGCACGGCTGGCGCCGGAGCGCCGCCGTCCTGCTGGTCCTGCTGCTGCCGCTGGCCGTGGTCAGTGCCCGGCAGGCCGAGCAGCAGCTCGGCTGGCTCGGGCGGCCGAGCTGGCAGGACTGGGCGGCGTACGCGGTGGTGGCCGCCGCGGCCCTGCTGCTCGCGCGGGGCGCGCCGCCCGACCTCGTACGGGTGGCGCTCCCGCTCGTCCTGCTGCCGCCCGGCGTGCTGATGGTGATCTCGCTGTTCAACCCCTGGTACGTCGACCGGTACGTGATCTACGCGCTGGCCGGACTCGCCCTGCTGGCGGGGGTCCGGCTCGCGCGGGCCCGCGGGTGGTGGCCCTGGCTGCTGGCGGGCGCGCTCCTGGTGCCGTTCGGCATCTGGTCGGTGTGGCTGCGTACGCCAGAGAGCCGCAAGGACGACGTGCTCGCGGTGGCCGCGGCGGTCCGGGAACGGGCCCGGCCGGGGGACGCGGTGCTGTTCACGCCCTCGCGCAGGCGCGAGTGGCTGCTGTCCTCGCCCGAGCTCTACGGTCAGCTGCGCGACGTGGCCCTGGACCGCACCCCGGCGGCCTCGCACAGCCTGCAGGGCACCGAGCTGCCCCCGGACCGGATCCGGGCGGCGCTGCTGTCCTCGCCCCGGGTGATCGTGCTGCTGGACCCGGCCGGCCAGCCGCTGGACCCCTACCCGCGGGAGGCGGTCAAGCGGGAGGAGCTGGCCGCCCGCTTCGACCTGTGCTCGATGACCGGGGTGCGCGGCGCCCGGGTGGCGGTCTACGCCCGGCCGGGCGGCTGCGGTCCGGGCGACCTCCCGAAGTAGCGGCCCGGCCTCCGTCCGGGCGGCCGCGTTGGAGGATGGGGCGACCCGTGTCCCACAGCCGGAGGTTCCGCATGACCACACCCCACCACGCCCCGTCCGCGACGCGGCCCGGCCCCCTGCCGGGCCCCCTTCCCGGACCGCTCGTCGGGGTCGACTGGCTCGCCGACCGGCTCGGCGCGCCCGGCCTGGTCCTCTTCGACGCCTCCGTCGGCGCCCACCGCGCCGCCGGCCACCGGATCCCGGGCGCCCGCCCCTTCGACCTCGACGGCCCGCTGTCCGACCACTGCGCGCCCGCCCCGCACACCATGCCCGGGGCCCCGGAGTTCACCGAGGCGATGCGCGACCTCGGCGTCGAGGACACGGACACCGTCGTCGTCTACGACGGTGCCGGGGTCTACTCCAGCGCCCGCGCCTGGTGGATGCTGCGCGCCATGGGCTTCGACCGGGCCGCCGTACTCGACGGGGGACTGCCCGCCTGGACCGCCGCCGGCCTGCCGGTCTCCGCCACCGGCCCGGTGTACGACGGCCCGCGCGGCTCCTTCACCGCACGGCCCCGGGCCGGGCTGCTGGTCGACGCCGCCACCGTCGCGCGGGCCCTGGCCGACCCGGCCGCGGCCGTCCTCGACGCCCGCACCCGGGAACGCTTCGCCGGCACCGCCCCAGAACCCCGCCCGGGCCTGCGCGGCGGCCACATGCCCGGCGCGGTCAACCTGCCGTTCGCCGAACTCCAGGACCCGGGCGGTCTGATGCGGCCGGCCGGGGAACTGCGCGCGGCCTTCCGGGCACTGACGGGGGATCGGGAACGGCTCTACCTCAGCTGCGGCTCCGGGGTGACCGCCTGCGTACTCGCCCTCGGCGCCGACCTCGCCGGATACGAGGAGATCGCGGTGTACGACGGCTCCTGGAGCGAGTGGGGCCTGCCGGGCGGTCCCGGAGAGTCCGCGCAGTACCCCGTGACCACCGGCCCGTAGCGGACGGCGGGCGGGGGTTAGCCCCACCCGGGGTCCGGGTACGAGCCCCATCGGCCCGGGGCACGCTCCCGCACCAGAATCGGGCCATGACCTCTCACCCCGCCTCCGCCCGCACGGCCCGCGCCGCGATCGCCGCCCTCGGCGCCGGCCTCCTCCTGGCCGGCTGCTCCTTCCGGGTCGGCGCCTTCGCGGACGACGCCCACAAAACGGCGGCCGCCGACGCCACGGTCACCGAGGCGGTCGGCGCGGTGAAGGTGACGGGGGCCAGGTCCGGCTCGATCGCCGTCACCCCCGGGACCGGCCCCGGAGTCACGGTCCACCGCACCGTCCACTACCGCGGCGACACCGTCCCGGCGACCGGCCAGAAGGTCACCGCAGGCGTACTGACCTTCAGCGACAACTGCTCCGGGAACTGCTACATCGACTACCGGCTGGAGGTGCCGGCCGCTGCCACGGTCGAGCTGGAGAGCTCCAGCGGCGCCATCACGGTGACGGGGGTGGCCGGGGCCGAGGTGAAGGCCGACTCCGGGACGGTCAGGGCCGACCGGATCGGCGGCCCGCTGAAGGTCCGCACCTCCTCGGGCGAGATCACCGCCACCGGCCTGTCCGGCCCGAGCGCCGAGATCCGCTCGTCCTCGGGCAACGCCCGGCTGGACTTCGCGAAGGCCCCGTCATCGGTGCTCGCCGGGACCAGCTCGGGCGACGTCACCCTGAAGATCCCGCAGGCCCCGTACCGCATCGAGGTCTCCACCGACTCCGGCGACCGCGACGTCACCCTCCCCGACGACGCCTCCGCGCCCTCCCGCGTCTCGGTGGCGACCACTTCGGGCGACATCCGCATCTCCGCGCCCTGACCGTCCGGGCGTTCCGGCATCACTCGAACGGGCTAAGGACCGGCCGTTCCGCTGCTCAGGGAGAAGGCCGGGCCATAGCCTCTCGGACCACGGAGAGCACCCGCCGCGGGGACGGCGAAGGGTGGCTTCGCTCGTGTTCCGGGGGGTTCGATGATCGAGAAAATCGTGGTCGGTGCTGCCGTGGCACTGCTCGGCTGGACGGCCCGCACGCTGGTGCAGAACCGGCGTCATCTGTCCCTGCTGCGCCTGCTGCTCACGCCCCGCCGCCGCATCCGCGTCTCGGTGGCCGTCCTCTTGTGCGTGCAGGACGAGGACCACCACGTCCTCTTCGGTTCCCCCACCCGGCCGGGATCGTTCGGACCGCCCGGCGGAGTCGTGAAGTACCACGCGTCGGAGCGCGGCGGCGTCAAGAAGCTGCGGTTCGAGCCGGAACCCCGCACGAACGCCGTGATGCAGCACGACCTGCGGGGCTTCCTCCCGGCCGTCATGGTGCCGGGCCTCGCCCGGTGGCTGCAGCGCGGCACCGGCCGGGAGCCCTCGACGGACTGCCTGCGCCGCGAGCTCGCGGAGGAACTCGGCGAGGTCGGCCGCCCCGACCTGACACACCTGTCGCAGGCGGTGGGCTTCTGCCTGGTCCGCAAGGTGATCGACGGACCGTGGAAGGTGCCGGGCGAGCAGTACCGGCAGATCCGGTTCCTCGAGGTGTACGACCTCCTGCGCGACCGGCCCGAGGCCGAGGAACTGCGCACCGCCCTGCTCGCCTCGTCCCGGGACCCGGGCGACTCCCAGGTGATCGGCGCGACCCGGCAGGAGATCCTGCGGGGCCGGTCCGGACCCCACCAGATCCTGCCCCAGTCCGCCTTCCTCATCGGCGACCGACGCGTGCGCGAGGACATCCAGCCCGTGCGCTGAGAGGCGATACCAGGTGAACGACCCCTTGGCCCTGCTGCACGCCGAAGCCGCGGCCCTCAACATCGACCTCACCCCGGACCTGCTCGGCCGGGTCATGGCCTGCTTCGGCGAAGGCGTCTTCGCGAAACTGCTGGACCCGAACGCCGGCGCCACGGTCCTCGAAGGGGTCTGGAGGGCGACCTACAACAAGCTCGACTTCGAGAACGCCGTCATCGTCTGCCTCGCCCTGCGCCGGGTGATGGCACTCGGACCCTCCCGGCTCCGGCCGCATCTTGGCGACCTCCGGTGGCGGGCGACCTGGTGCCACGTCCACCTGTACCTGGCGGGCTCCCTGTACCAGCGGTCCAAGGAACTGATGGGCACGGGCTCCGGCGACGCGGTCCGCCCGATGCTCACCGAGGCACTGCGCTGCTGGGACACGGTCGAACCGAACGACGTCCACCTCGCCAAGGGGGATCCGGGCCGGATCTGGCGCGGCATGCGCGGCGTCACCCGCCTCGTCCTCGCCCGCCAGGACGCTTCCCCGCTCGACCTGCTGCACGGCGCGCGGACCGACCTGCGCCTCGCCGAGCAACGCGGCGACACCACGGCCGAGCACTTCGCCTTCCACCTGGAGGTCCTCTACCGACTGGCCCAGGACCCGGCGGAACTCCCCACCCTGTGGATCGAGGCCGACGGGCTCGTCACCCGGGCCGGACCCCACGTCGCCGGTTCCTTCACCTGGCTGTGCGCGCTCGGCGAACTGCACCTGCGCAAGGCCCAGTCGGTGGTGAGCGCCGAGGACGAGCCACTGTTCGAAGGCCCCGCCCCGGCGACACCCGACGACGAGCCGGGAGCCCCGGACGTATCCGACGAGGAAACGGCCGCCGACCGCCGCACGGCCACGCTGGCGGCCTACGAGGAAGCGCTGCGGAACTTCCAGGAGGCACAGGACCGGGCCACCGGCCAGGAACACGCCTTCCGGCTCGTCATGCTGCGCCACAACCACGGTGTCGCCCGGGCGGGCATCGCACGAACCCTCCAGGCGCTCAGACGCGTCGACGAGGCCCGGCCGCACTACGTCACCGCGATCGAGGACATGCGCTGGAGTGCCTCCCACACCACACCGGTCCAGGGCTCCGCGTTCCCCTCGGCGCTGATCGACTACGCCCTCTACCTGTACCGCGCCAAGGACTTCGCGGCGGCGCTGGCACTCGTCCAGGAAGCCCGCCTGCTCTGCGCGGCCAGCCCGGGCCTGCTCGTCGAGTCCAGGGAACGGTTCACCGCCGAGCTGTGGCGCGCCACCGAACTCCGGTCCCTGTGGCCGGAGACGGAGACACCGTCCGAGGAACCGGCGGACCCCGGCACCGGATCCGGCCCCGATCCGGTGGAGGTACGGACCCGGCTCGACGCGCTCCTGGCCGCCGGTCCGGTCGACCTGCTGTCGGCCGTGCCCCTCGTCCAGGCCGCCGGGCTGCTCATCGCCCAGGCGGACACGGCCGACCTCGCGCGCGTGCGCACCGCACTGACGACCCTGCACGCGCTGCGGGACACGGCCCCGGCCGGGAACCGTTCCTGGCTGTCCGCCCGGATGGGGACGTTGTACGGCCGGCTGGACCGGCTGGGGCGGACCCCGGACGGCGCGGCCGCCGGGGACACCGGACCGGCCCCGTTCGGCAACCCGGTCGCACAGGCCTACGCCTGCTTCGGCGACGCCGTCCGCGAGACGGCCGTCCGCCGTCGGCACGTCGAGTTCGGTCTCGGCCGGGCCGCGTTGCACCACGCCAAGGCCCTTCTCGCGGAGACGGGCGATTCCGAGGCCGCCGTCATGCTGCTGCACGAGGCGCGGGAAGTCCTGCTGGCGTGCATCGAGGAACCGGCCGCGGCTGACGACGAACCCCTCACGGCGGCCGCCCCCGTGGAGCAGCCGCTCGTCCGCGAGCGCGTGACCAGCTACCTCGGCGAGACCTGCCTGCGCCTGCACACGCTGACCCAGGACGCGGACCGCCTCCAGGAGGCGGTGCACTGGTTCGAGCAGACCATCGCGGCCGGCGACGCGGCCGGCAACGTCCAGGGCATGCTGGGCGACGCCTACCTCCGCCTGGCGCGCGCCGGAAGCACCCATGACCTGCGCACCGCCCTGGCGCACAAGGCACGGGCTCGCGAGGCGGGGGACCGCTCCCGTGAGAACCTCAGCGTGTCGGCCGCCGGCCACCAGCGGCTGTGGCGGTCGACCCGGGAGCCGCAGGAGTTCGTGACGGCGGTCGATCTGGCGCTGCAGGCCTTCGGGCTGGACCCGGACTGGCCGTGGCCCCTGCTGCAGCTCGCGGCCATGGCCGGCGCGTCGTCCACCGTGACAGCGCCGGCGCCGCAGCCGGAGCAGCCGCCGCAGCCGACGCAGCCGACGCAGCCGGAGCAGCCGGAGACCGGCGGGTCCGGGCCCGGGGACGCCGAGACGGATCGGCTCCGGGCCGCCGTGTGGGCCGGCGACCAGGAGCTGTTCTACGCCCGGGCGGCGCGGACGGCCGTGCACTCGCAGGCCTTTCGCCGGGCGGTGCTCGGCGGGCGCTCGGAGACCTTCGTCCTCGACGACCCGCACCGGCTCCTGTCCACCACCCTGGTGCTGAAGCCGACCTACCTCGCCGAAGCGGAGGCCGAACAGGCCCACCTCGGCTCCCTGGGGAAGTACCTGCGCGACACCGCCGCCCCCCGCTGGATGCGGCTGCCGGAGGTACTCGCCCTGGTGGACCTGCCGCCCGACTTCGCCAACAACCGCGAACTGCCCCCGGACACCGCCCTCGCCTCCCGCCGCGCCGTGGGCCGCAGCCTGGCCGGCGTCATCGCCGACGCGTACGAAGGCCGGGGACGGTCACCGCGCGAGCCGGTGGCCAACGCCCTGCGGTATCTGGCCCGTATCCACGCGTGGTCGAGCACGATCGCGGCTCCGGACGGCCCCGGGGGCGCGGCCCGCGCGCAGGCCGCCGCGGCGGCCGTACTGGAGAAGCGGGCCACGAAACTCGCCCTCCCCGACACCCGCGGACTGGTGGAACGCTGGGAGGCCGCCGTCCGGTGGCCCCTGGCGTCGGTACCCGGCCGGGACGCGCACGCGGAGAACTGGCTGATCACCGACGCCCGTGACGTGGTGGCCCTCGACCTGGAACCGCACGGGTGCTTCCCGCTGCTCTACGAGGTGGTGCAACTGATCGAGGACCACGCGGCACTGAGCCTGAAGGAGAGCGGCTGGCCGGAGCGGGAGGCCCTGTGCCGGGTGTATCTGGACGAGCTCATGGCCCTGGGGCACCCGGACACCGTGGCAGCCTCCGACGTACTCCCGGCCTATCAGGCGTTCGCACTGGTCAGAGCGGTCTTCCTGGTGGAGCACCTGACGGTCGGCCGATCCGGCTCCGCCCCGACGCAACGCGCCCCCGAATCGACCGGCTCCCGCCGCTGGGCCGGCCGCCGCCTCGGCCACGCCCACGCACTCGTGGAGCACTGCGCCGCCACCATCACCGACCCCCGGCTCCGGGACACGGCGCTCCACCTGGAGGCCCTGCTGCCCCGATGACCGGCGTTCGCCCCGGGCGAACGGGGCCCCGGGAACATCGGGAGGCGCACATGCATTGAGTCGGCAGAGCTCAACTTCACTGCCGGAGGGAAGATCATGGCTTCGACGTCCGTCACACTCACCCTGCCCGTGCTGCCGCTCGACGACGAGGTCGTGCTGCCCGGAATGGTCGTACCGCTGGACCTGTCCGACGCCGAGGTACGCGCCGCCGTGGAGGCGGCCCAGGCCGCCGCCGGGAAGAGCGGCAGCGGCAAACCCCGGGTCCTGCTCGTGCCGCGCATCGACGGGACGTACGCCGGGACCGGTGTGCTCGGCACCGTCGAACAGGTCGGCCGGCTCTCCGGCGGGGACCCCGGGGCGCTCATCCGCGGCCTCGGCCGGGTCCGCATCGGGGCCGGCACCACCGGCCCCGGGGCCGCGCTATGGGTCGAGGGCGAGACCGTGGACGAGACGGTGCCCGATCCGCTGCCCGGAGCGGTCACCGAGCTCGTCAAGGAGTACAAGGCACTCGCCACCAGCTGGCTCAAGAAGCGCGGCGCCTGGCAGGTCGTGGACCGGGTCCAGCAGATCGAGGGCGTCTCCGCGCTCGCGGACAACTCGGGGTACTCGCCCTTCCTGACGGTCGAGCAGAAGGTCGAACTGCTGGAGACCGCCGACCCGGTCGCCCGCCTCAGGCTCGCCGTCAAGGCACTCAGCGACCACCTCGCCGAGCAGGACGTGGCCGAGTCCATCGCCAAGGACGTCCAGGACGGCGTCGACAAGCAGCAGCGCGAGTTCCTGCTGCGCCGGCAGCTGGAAGCCGTACGCAAGGAACTGCGCGAGCTGAACGGCGAGAAGGACGGCGAGGAGTCCGACGACTACCGCGCCCGCGTCGAGGCCGCCGACCTCCCCGAGAAGGTCCGGGAGGCCGCCCTCAAGGAGGTCGAGAAGCTGGAGCGGTCCAGCGACCAGAGCCCGGAGGGATCCTGGATCCGCACCTGGCTGGACACCGTGCTGGAACTGCCCTGGAACGAGCGCACCGAGGACGAGTACGACATCCGGGGGGCCAGGGCCGTGCTCGACGCCGAGCACGCGGGCCTCGGCGACGTGAAGGACCGCATCACCGAGTACCTCGCCGTCCGCAAGCGGCGCGGCGAGCGCGGCATGGGCGTCATCGGCGGCCGGCGCGGCGGCGCCGTGCTGGCCCTCGTAGGCCCTCCCGGCGTCGGAAAGACCTCGCTCGGCGAAAGCGTGGCCCACGCCATGGGCCGCAAGTTCGTCCGCGTCGCCCTCGGCGGCGTCCGCGACGAGGCCGAGATCCGCGGCCACCGCCGGACCTACGTCGGCGCCCTGCCCGGCCGCATCGTCCGGGCGATCAAGGAAGCCGGGTCGATGAACCCGGTGGTCCTCCTCGACGAGATCGACAAGGTGGGCTCCGACTTCCGCGGCGACCCGGCGGCCGCCCTGCTGGAAGTCCTGGACCCGGCGCAGAACCACACCTTCCGCGACCACTACCTGGAGGTGGAACTGGACCTCAGCGACGTCGTCTTCCTGGCCACCGCCAACGTCCTGGAGGCCATCCCCGAGGCCCTGGCCGACCGGATGGAGCTCGTCCGGCTCGACGGGTACACCGAGGACGAGAAGGTCGTCATCGCCCGCGACCACCTGCTCCCGCGCCAGCTGGAGCGCGCCGGGCTCGGCCCCGACGAGGTGGTCCTCGCGGAGGACGCCCTGCGCAAGCTGGCCGGGGAGTACACCCGCGAGGCGGGCGTACGCACCCTGGAGCGGTCCCTCGCCCGCCTGCTGCGCAAGGTCGCCTCGCAGCACGAACTGGGGGAGCGCGAGCTGCCCCTGAGCATCGGCGCCGACGACCTGCGGGCCCTGATCGGGCGCCCGCACCACGTACCGGAGTCCGCCCAGGACCCGGCCGAACGGCGCACCGCCGTCCCCGGCGTGGCCACCGGCCTCGCGGTGACCGGCGCGGGCGGCGACGTGCTGTTCGTGGAGGCCTCGCTGGCCGACCCCGAGACGGGCGCGGCCGGCCTGACCCTCACCGGCCAGCTCGGCGACGTCATGAAGGAATCGGCGCAGATCGCCCTCAGCTTCCTGCGCTCCCACGGCGCGGAACTGGAGCTCCCGGTCGCCGACCTGAAGGACCGGGGCGTGCACATCCACTTCCCGGCGGGCGCCGTGCCCAAGGACGGTCCGAGCGCGGGCATCACCATGACCACCGCGCTCGCCTCGCTGCTCTCCGGGCGGCAGGTGCGCACGGACGTGGCCATGACCGGTGAGGTCTCGCTGACCGGGCGCGTCCTGCCCATCGGCGGGGTGAAGCAGAAGCTGCTCGCCGCGCACCGGGCCGGACTGACCACCGTGATCATCCCCAAGCGCAACGAGGCCGACCTGGACGACGTCCCGGCCGAGGTGCTGGAGAAGCTGGAGGTGCACCCGGTGACGGACGTGCGCCAGGTCCTGGAGCTCGCCCTGGCCCGGGCGGAGGCCGCGGTCGTCGCGGCGGCCTGACCCTGCACACGGCCCGGTGTCCCGCTCCGGCGGGGTACCGGGCCGTCGCCACGCCCGCTGCGAAATACTGGCCCCGCATCCACGTGGGTGCCACACATCATCGAAGGAGCGGGACGTGCACGGGAGCGAAGACCAGGAGTTCCTTGCCCTGGAGCGGGAGCTGTCCGTCTTCCTCCGGCGGGCCCGCGCCTCCTCGGGCGAGATGGCCCGCGAGCTCCACCCCGAGCTGGAGCCGGCCGCGTACGGGCTCCTCGTACGCCTGGAAGCGGCCGGCCGCCAGCGGGCCACCGAGCTCGCCGCCTACTTCGGGGTCGGCAAGGCCACCATGAGCCGGCAGCTGCGGGCCCTGGAGGTGCTCGGCCTGGTGGCCCGCGAGCCGGACCCCGCCGACGGCCGGGCCTCCCTGGTCGGCCTCACGGAGGAGGGCCGGGAGCGGTTCCTGCGGGTCCGCGGAGCGCGCCGCGAGCAGTACATGCGCAAGCTCGCCGACTGGGACCGCGGCGAAGTGGCGGAACTGGCCCGGCTGCTGAACCAGTTGAACGCGGGCGGGGAGTAGGGCGCCCGCCGGGGCCACCCGGGAGCCCCGGCCGTCCGGAGGCGGGGCCGCTCAGAGTTCCGCGTAGACCGCCGACGCGTCGTCGTGCCGCTTGTACCGGGCCGACGGGCGGGCCGGGTCGGACTCGATGGCACGCACCCGGCCGATCAGGCCCTGCGCACCCTCCTTCCGCAGCACCGCAAGGCAGTCGGCCCAGTCGCCCTGCCCGAAGGTGTCGGTCCACCGGCTCGCCCCGTCCGTGAGCGCGGCCACCGCGCGCACCCGCCCGCGGGGGTTACGCCCCGTCACCGCCCGGGCCGCCACCGCCGGGTCCGCGGCCGCCGTGAAGAAGCCGCCCTCCGCGTTGCGCAGGGCGTCCGTCGCGGCCACCGAGCGCAGCACCTCCGGCGGGATCCGGTCCAGCCGGTCGTCGAGCACGGCGGTCACCTCGCCGCCGGGTGCCTCGAGGAGCAGTACGGAGTCCGAGAGGACGAGGTGTTCCACGTACTCCGCGTCCCAGCGGACCACGACCACCGTCGCCTGCGGGGTGCGCACGTGAGAAAGGTCACAGGTGTCCCGGTGGGCTTCGGCCGTGGCGCGGACGGACTCGGCCAGAACCTGATCGAGCGGCATGTCCCGCCGCGATCCGGACAGTTCGGTCAATCGGCCGCCGAGGCGGGCGGCGAACCAGGGCACCCCGTGCACGCATCCGTCGTCGCCGCGCGGCGGCGTGACCCCGTCCAGAACCACCAGGACGCCACCGCCCGAGGAAGGGATCGCGGCCGACACCCAGTCCTCATTGGGGTGTTCCTGGTGGCCGGGGGCCGAGGCGAGGTCGATGCGCATACCCGCATTCTGCCGCGCGGGGGGCGCTGGGCGGGGGAAGGTCCGTACCAAATCGGGTGCGCGCGGGCGGCCCCGCACGCCCGCCGCCGAGGGCGGGTCGCGAGGGCCGGGGCGCCGGAGCGGTCTTGTGGGCGGGCATCCTGCCAAAGCCCGTATCGATCTTTCAACCACCTGTCCACCGGGGCGCTCCGGCACGGGGTGCCCGAGTTGGTCGGCAACTCATCCTTGATGTTCACTCGTTCGGGTGGCCGGTTGGGTGATGTGCGGCTCTCTCCCCAGCACGCTGCAAAGGTCTGAGGCGGTACGAGGGGGCAGGGGGCGTTTACTTGTTGACCGGCCGTTACCTCGGCCACACGAGTAGACGAGCAAGAGCACACGTACAGGATTGCGAGCACCGGTGCAGAAGAAGCGGTCTCGGAAGAACGGCACCGCCGCCGACGGCCCGGCCCCCGCAGGACGCCGCGTCCGCGTGCGCCGCAGGCTGGTCATCGGCGTGGCCGTCGCCGGCCTCACCGTCCTCGCGGCAGGCGCGCCCGCCGTCGTCTCCGCGTCGAGGGAACTGAACGACTCCCAGCACCTGGTCACCCTCGCGGACCGGACCCGGCAGACCCTCACCCTCACGCACCTCCTCGGTGACGAGCGTGACGCGGTCGTCGAGTACGCCGCCAAGGGCCGGCCCGGCACGGCCAAGGGTCCCGTCCAGGAACGCATCGCCGGGACCGACCGGCAGCTCGCCGAGGTCCAGGCCGAGGCCGACGAGGCGACCGCCCAGGCCCTCGCCCGCGTACGGACCGTCCGCGCCGAGGCCGTCGACGGCAAGGGCAGCGCCCTCGCCGTCCACCAGGCCTACGGCGGGGTCATCGCCGAACTCCTCGCCCCGAACGACCGGCTCGCCGAGCTGACCCCGCCGCGCGCCGAGGCGGCCCTCACCACCACCCGCCCGCTGGCCCCGCTGGGCCAGGCCGTGGAACAGGCCTCGGCCACCCGCGGACTGCTGCTCGCCGCGCTGGCCGTCCCCCGCGGCGAGCAGCCCCCGAACTCGGCCGTGGTCGACGAACTCACCACCGCCGCCCAGCGGGCGCGCGTACGGGAACAGGCCGCCCTCGACGACTTCGCGCGGGCCGCGCGGCCCGACGTGCGCCAGACCCTGGCCGCCACCGTCACCGGACCCGAGGTCAAGGCGGCCGACGACTTCCTCAAGCGGCTCACCGACCGGCCCACCCTGACGCCCGCCGACCGCAAGACCGACGGCGCCACCGTCGGCACCGCGCTGACCGCCCGCATCGACCGCATGCGCACGGTGGAGGCCACCCTCGCGAGCGAACGGGCCACCGCCCTGGCCACGCTGCGCGACGACGACGTGACCCGGCTCGAACTCGTGATCGCGTTCATGGGCGTGCTGTTCCTGCTCGTCGTCGGCGTCTCGACCGCCGTGGCGCGGTCGCTGACCCGGCCGCTGTCGGTCCTGCGCCGCGGCGCGGAGCGGCTGGCCACGCCGGAGGGCTCGGTGGAACCGGTGCGGTTCACGGGCCGCAACGACGAGTTCGCCGAGGTCGTGCGCCACCTGAACGCGGTGCGCGACCAGACCGTCTCCCTGCACACCCGGATCGCCGGGCTCGACGCCGACCGGCGCCGGATCATCGGCCGCAGCGAGGCGCTGGCCGCCGGCCGGGACGTGCTGGAGGAGGAACTGACGAACCTGCGGGCGGGGCTGGAGGAGCACCGGCGCGTCATGTCGACGACCTCCGTGTCGCTGTCGCTGCGGACCCTGGGCCTGGTGGAGCGCCAGCTCGCGGTCATCGAGGAGCTGGAGTCCAAGGAACAGGACCCCGACCGCCTGGCGACCCTCTTCAAGCTGGACCACCTGGCGACCGTGATGCGCCGCCACAACGAGAACCTGCTGGTCCTCGCCGGACAGGAACACGGACACGGGCAGGGCCTGCCGGTGCCGCTGGTCGACGTGATGCGGGCCGCCGTCAGCGAGATCGAGCGCTACGAGCGCGTCGACCTCGCCGCGCTGCCCTCCTACACCCAGATCGCGGGACACGCCGCCGACGACATCTCGCACGTACTGGCCGAGCTGCTGGAGAACGCGACCACGTTCTCCCCGCCGGACGTCAAGGTGAAGGTGTCCGGCTGGCTGCAGGGCGCCGGCGACGTGGTGCTGTCCGTCGTGGACGAGGGCATCGGCGTCACCGAGGACCGCCTGGAAGCACTGAACGCCCGGCTGTCCACCCCCGATGCCTACGACGAGGAACCCGAGGCGGAACACGGCCTCGGCCTGGGCCTGTACGTGGCCGGACGGCTCGCGGCCCGCCACGGGGTCACCGCCGAGCTGCGCACCCCCAAGCACGGCGGGACCGAGGCCCTGGTGGTCATCCCGGTGGCGCTGCTGCCCACCACCCCGGCGGTCTCCCCGGTGCACACCCTGGCCATGCCGGGCGCGCCCGCGCTGCGCCTGCCGGGAGTGGTGGCGGAGGCGAACGAGAACACACTGCCGAAGCGGCCGCGCGGGGTGCATGCCGCTCCGGACGCGGACGCGGACATCGCCGCGGATGCGGATGCGGATGCGGTCACGGAAGCGGCTGCTGAAGCCGAGGTCGAGGCCGAAACCGAGGCCGTGGCCGCTGCCGAGCCCGTCGCCGAGGAGCCGGTCGCCCCGGTCGCCCCGGTCGCCGTCGAGCCGGAGCCGGCCCCCGAGCCCGCCGTCGCGGCGGTTCCGATCACCCTGGCCGAGGCGCTCGCCGGCCCCGCCGCCGTCGCCGAGACCCCGGCGCGGCCGGAGCCGGTCCCCGCCGACCAGGTGTTCGTGGCCGAGGCACCGGCAGGGGACGAGACCCGGGCAGGGGACGGGCCCGCCCCCGAGGAACAGCTGCTCGCGCGGGTCGTCCCCGACGCCGAGCCGGCCGCCTCCGGCGCGGCGGACCCCGCCGAGGAGATCCCGGCCGCGGCGCACACCGCCGCGCCCGTGGCCGACGTACCGGGAACCGAACCGCAGCCGGAGACGGAGCCGCAGCCGGAGCCCGAGCCGCACACCCACGCCCCGGCCGAGGGCAACTGGCTCCCCCGCCAGGGCAGCCACCCGGCCGACCGGGCCGAAGGCGAAGCCGCCGTCACCGACAAGGGCCTGCCCAAGCGGACCCCGCGTACCGTCCCCGCCAAGCGCACGGCCCGGCCCGACGGACCGGCCGAGCCGCCACGCCGCGTCGACGCCGAGGAGTTGCGGCGCCGGCTCGGAGGCTTCTACCAGGGAGCCCAGGACGGACGGCGCGTCGTCGCCGCCGAACTGGCCCAGGACCAGGGGCCCGACCACGCCCCCGACCAGACGCTCGACCAGCCCCTCGACCAGGGACCGGCGCAGCGCCAGGGCCAGAGCAAGACCGACCGGGGGGACACCGCACAGGAGGCACGCACATGACCGCGCCCAGTACGTACGGACTGAGCACCCAGGCCCGCAACCTGCAGTGGCTGCTGACCGACCTGGTCGAGGAGGTGCCCGGCGTCAACTCCGTCGCCGTCGTCTCCTCGGACGGGCTGCTGCTCCTGTCCTCCGACCCGGGAGCGGGCGCGGCCGAAGCGGCCGATCTGCCCAGGCCCAAGGGCCCGCGCGGTGCGTCCGCCGACCTCGCCACCATCGTCTCCGGCCTCGGCAGCCTCACCACCGGCGCCGCGGCCCTCATGGAGACCGGCTCGGTCAAGCAGACCATGGTGGCGATGGAGCACGGCTCCGTCTTCGTCATGGCCATCAGCGACGGCTCACTGCTGGGCGTGCACGCCACCCCGGACTGCGACATGAGCGTCGTCGCCTACCACATGGCCCTGTTCGTCGGCCGTGCCGGCCACGTCCTGACCCCCGAAGTCCGCAGTGAGCTGCGCCAGTCGATGGAGAACACCCCGTGAGGAGTACGGCCTCCGACCGGCTGCCGATACGCGGCGCCGACCGCCGCCCCGCCCGCGTCCGCCCGTACTCCCTCACGGGCGGCCGCACCCGCTTCACGCAGGTCCTGCACGTCGAGACGTTCGTCGCCACCCTCGACACCAAGGTCTCAGATCCGCAGAAGCCCGACCGCATGCCCGAGATGCCCGCCATCGTCGAGGTCTGCCGCCGCATGCGGACGATCGCCGAGATAGCCGCGCTGCTCAAGCTCCCGCTCGGCGTGGTCCGGGTCCTCGTCAGCGACCTCGCCGACCAGGGACGGATCCGCGTCTACGGAACGGGCCACGGCAGCGGCCGTCCCGACCGCGCGCTGCTGGAAAGGGTGCTCAGTGGTCTTCGCCGTCTCTGACGATCCGGTGTCCCTGCCGCAGTCGGACGACGAGCCGGCCCAGCCCTGGCAGTACGACCGCTCCCGCGCGCCCGTCGCCGTCAAGGTGCTGGTCGCGGGCGGTTTCGGCGTCGGCAAGACCACCTTCGTCTCCTCCGTCTCCGAGATCACCCCGCTGCGTACCGAGGCGGTGATGACCCAGGCGAGCGCCCCGACCGACGACCTGTCCGGCACTCCCGACAAGAACACCACCACAGTCGCCATGGACTTCGGCCGCGTCACGCTCGACGACGACCTCGTCCTCTACGTGTACGGGACCCCCGGACAGGAGCGGTTCTGGTTCATGTGGGACGACCTGGTGCGCGGCGCCATCGGCGGTCTCGTCCTCGCCGACACCCGCCGGCTGCGCGACTGCTTCCCGGCCCTCGACTACTTCGAGACCTGCGGCCTCCCGTACGCCGTCGCCGTCAACCACTTCGACGGCTCGCAGTCGTACGAGCCCGACGACGTGCGCGAGGCGCTCAGCGTCCCGCCCCACGTACCCGTCGTGATCATGGACGCGCGGCGCCGCGACACCGTGGTCGAATCACTGCTCGCCCTGGTGGGCCACGCCCTCGACACCACCCCCGAATAGAGCACCCCCGAACGGAGAGCGTGAGAGATGCGCAGGATACTTGTCGTCGGAGCCGGCCAGTCCGGTCTCCAGCTCGCCCTCGGACTCCAGTCGAAGGGGTACGAGGTCACCCTCATGTCCAACCGGACGGCGGACGAGATCCGCACCGGGCGGGTGATGTCCACGCAGTGCATGTTCGACACGGCCCTGCAGCACGAGCGCGATCTCCGGATCAACTTCTGGGAGCAGCAGGCCCCGAAGATCGAGGGCCTCGGCGTCTCCGTCGCCACCCCCGACGCCGGCCGCGCCATCGACTGGCTCGGCAGGCTCAAGGGCTACGCGCAGTCCGTCGACCAGCGGGTGAAGATGGCCGGCTGGCTCGACACCTTCGTCCAGCGCGGCGGGCAGCTCGTCATCCACGGCGCCTCGGTGGCCGACCTCGACTTCTTCTCCCGTACGTACGACCTGGTGCTGGTGGCCGCCGGCAAGGGCGAACTCGTCTCGATGTTCGGGCGGGACGCGGCGCGTTCCCCGTACGACGCCCCGCAGCGCTCGCTCGCCGTCGCCTACGTGCACGGCCTGGGCCCGCGCCCGGAGCACCCGGAGACGGAAGCGGTCCGCTGCAACCTGGTCCCGGGCGTCGGCGAGCTGTTCGTCATGCCCACCCTGACCACCTCGGGCCGGGCGGACATCCTGTTCTGGGAGGGCCTCCCCGGCGGTCCGCTGGACGTCTTCAACGGCGTCAAGGACCCGGCGGAGCACCTGGCGCTCACACTGGAGCTGATGCAGAAGTTCGTGCCGTGGGAGTACTCCCGGGCGACGAAGACGGAGCTGACGGACGCGGGCGCCACGCTCGCCGGGCGTTACGCGCCGGTCGTCCGCAACCCGATCGGACGCCTCCCCGGCGGCGGCCTGGTGCTGGGCGTCGCGGACGTGGTCGTCGCGAACGACCCGATCACCGGGCAGGGCTCGAACTCCGCCGCGAAGTGCGCGGCCTCGTACCTGTCGTCGATCCTGATGCACGGGGACAAGCCGTTCGACGAGGCCTGGATGAAGGCCACCTTCGACAAGTACTGGTTCACCACGGGCAAGCCGGTGACCCAGTGGACGAACGCGATGCTGGGCGTCCCGCCGGAGCACGTACTGAACCTGATCGGCGCGGCCGGGCAGCTCCAGCCGGTGGCGAATCGATTCGCCAACGGCTTCGACAACCCGGCCGACTTCGACTCGTACTTCTACGACCCCGAGGACACCGCCGACTACCTGGCGGAAGTCGCTTCCGCGTCGGCGTCCGCGTCGGCCTCCGGGGCCTCCTCCGCGGAGTAGCCGGCGTCGTCCCCCACCCCGCCCGTCGCCGCCTCCGGCAGCTCGGGCGGGGTGAACTCCGCGAGCGGGGCACCGTCCGGGTCCGGCCGGACCGCCCCCAGCAGAGGATTCGCCGCGATCGGCGAGACCTTCACCCGCGCCCCCGGCCGCGGCGCCTGGATCACCTTGCCGTCGCCGACGTACAGGCCCACATGCGTCGCCTTGGGGAAGTAGACCACCAGGTCCCCGGGGCGCAGCCGGTCCAGCGGCACCTTCGGCAGCTGCGCCCACTGCTCCTGACTCGTCCGCGGGATGACACGCCCGGCGTGCGCCCAGGCCTGCGAGGTCAGCCCGGAACAGTCGAAGGACCCCGGCCCCTCGGCGCCCCAGACGTACGGCTTGCCGATCTGCGCCGCCGCGTACCTGAGGGCGGCCCCACCGGCCGCCGTGGGGGTGCCCGTACGGGTGGGCAGGCGGCCCGAACCGACCAGGTCCCGCTGCGCGGCAGCGGTGTTCTCGGCCTCCTGCGCGCCGAGCCGGGTCAGCTGATCCGGAGTCAGGGAGGCCAGCAGCCGCTCGACCTCCTTGAGCTGCGCCGCGACCTCGTCCTTGTGCAGCTTCTGCTGCGCGGCCAGGGACTGCCGGTTGTCCAGGGCCTCGCGGGCCCGTACGGCGAGCGCGTCGGCCTTCTTCTCGCCCCGGGCGAGCCGGGCCAGCAGGCCCGCCCGCCGGGCACCCTCGCGGGCGGCGAGCCGATGCTGGTCCAGGGCCGCCTGCGGGTTCCCGGCGAGCAGCATCCGCGCGTACGGGGACAGCCCCAGGCCGCCCTGGTACTGCTCCCGGGCGAGCCGCCCGGCGAGGGCCCGCTCGGAGTCGAGCGCGGTACGGGCCCTGCCGAGCTCGGAGGCGCGCAGCCGCTCCTCTGCCTGGCCGGCGCGGAGGGCCACGTCGGTAGCGTTGTAGGCCTCGGCGGCCTCCTCGGCCTTCTGGTACAGGCCCTGCAGGCGGGTGAGCAGCACCCCGACGGACTCCCCTTCGGGAAGCCCGGGCTCGGCCCCGGCCCCCGGGACCGGCCCGGCGAGGACGAGCGCTGCGGCGATGCAGACGGCACGAAGCGGCCGGTACGACAGCCGACGTGACAGCCGATGTGACATGGGATCACCTCCGAGGCGGCCGATGCTGCCACGCCCGGTATGACAAATCCCCCAGCGAATCCGGCCGGTCGCCGGCCCTCACCCGGTTGGGGGCGGTGGCGGGGGCGGTGGCGGGGGCTTCGGGGAGCGGGAGCGGCCGGGGCGGTATCGGGCAGGTGCGACGGGGGCTTCGAGGGCGGGATCCTCTCGGGCGGCATCAGGGATGTGCTGGGGGTTTCCCGGCAGTCTTTCGTTTCTCCGGGGCGGGACGGTCGGTCAAGGGTGGCCGTAGGCCATCGCGAAGCGACGCGACGGAGGAGCGCCCTTGAGGGACCGGCCCGACACGGAGGGACGATGGGACTGACGGGAAACCCCCATACCCTTCCCTGATTCGGATCGAGTGGCTCCCGCTCTCCGGAGCCCCCGCCCCACCGTCCGACCCCGGTCGATCGGCTCCCGCCCCCCCCGCCCCCCGCCCGCCCCGCGCCCGTCACCTCGCCGCGCGGCGGGCCTCGCGGATTGCGCGGGTGATCGCCCAGGCGTCCGCCACCGGGCCCAGGTGGGAGAGCTTGTCGGGGTTGACCAGCGAGCGGATGGTGCTGATCCTGCCGTCGAGCATCTCGAAGGCCAGGACGTGGAGCACCCGGCCCTCCGGGTCGCGGACGATCGCGCCCGGCTCGCCGTTCACGTCGTGGGGCTCGGCGGTCACGCCGATGCGGGACAGCCAGGGGAAGAACGCGGCGAGCAGGCGGGCCACGTTCTCCGCGCCGTTGATGGTCTTCGCCAGCTGCGGGGCCTTGCCGCCGCTGTCCCCGACCAGTTGGGCGTCCGCGGCCAGCAGTCGCTGCAGTCCGGTGATGTCGCCGTCCTTCATCGCGTCCAGGAACCGCGTCGCCAGTTCCTGCCGCTCCTGACGCTCAGCCCGGAACCTCGGCCGGCTGGCCTCCATGTGCCGCCGCGCCCGGACCAGCAGTTGGCGGCAGGCCGCCTCCGAGCGGCCCACCGCCGCGGCGACCTCGTCGAAGCCGAAGGCGAAGACCTCTCGTAGGACGAACACCGAGCGTTCCAGCGGGCTGAGCCGCTCCAGGAGCAGCAGCGCGGCCATGGACACCGAGTCCGCCAGCTCCACCGACCGCGCCGGGTCCTGGTAGGGATCGCTCAGCAGGGGCTCCGGGAACCACGGTCCGACGTACTCCTCGCGACGCACCCGCGCGGAGCGCAGTACGTCGATCGAGAGCCGGGTGACCGTCGTCGACAGGAAGGCCTTGGTGGATGCGGGCCGGGTCGCCGAGGCGTCGAAGCGCAGCCAGGTCTCCTGCACCGCGTCCTCGGCCTCGCTCACGCTGCCCAGAATCCGGTACGCGATCGAGAACAGCAGTGGTCGCAGGTCCTCGAACTCCTCGACCTTGCTCATGTCGGCCTCCCTCCCCCAGCGGTCCTGAATGATCATCAGGGTGGCGGTGGGGGAGGGCAAGTCTTCGCCGGTGGCGTTCAGTGGAACTGCCCGGCCACGTAGTCGCCGCCCGGCTGCTGGGTGATGAGGTTGATCCGGTTCGCCATGTTCATGAAGGCGATCAGCAGCACGAGGGCGTTGAGCTCCTCCTCGTCGTAGTGCTTGGCGGCCCGTGCCCACACCTCGTCGGCCACCCCGCCCGCCCCGTCCGCGGTCCGGGTGCCTTCCTCCGCCAGTTCCAGCGCGGCACGCTCGGCCTCGGTGAAGACCGTGGCCTCACGCCACGCCGCCACCAGGTGCAGCCGTACCGGGGTCTCGCCGGCGGCCGCGGCTTCCTTGGTGTGCATGTCGATGCAGACGGCGCAGCCGTTGATCTGGCTCACGCGCAGCGACACCAGCTCCTGCGTCGCGGCCGGCAGCGGCGACTCCTTGATCACCTTGCCGGCCGACATGAGGTGCTTCAGGGCCTTGCCGGTGGTCGGGCCGGCGAAGAGGTTCAGTCGCGCGTCCATGGTGTGCTCCTCGGTGGTCGTCGTTGGCTACACCCCCGAGACGAGATGGCCCGGCCTCCTGTGACATGGGCGCGTGTGACCTGCGTCTCGCGGGGCCTACGTCTCCCGGTTCTCGGACTGCGTGAGTACGCGTCGGAGCCAGCGCGTACGGGCGTCGCGGGCGTCCCGGCTGAGGGCCGCCTCGGGGGCGAGGCTGTCGAAGCCGTGGAAGGCGCCGGGCCATACGTGGAGTTCGGCCTGGCCGCCGGCTCGCCAGAGGGCGTCGGCGTAGGCCACGTCCTCGTCCCGGAAGGTCTCGACCGACCCGACGTCGATGTAGGCCGGGGGGAGCCCGGACAGGTCCGTGGCGCGGGCGGGGGCCGCGTAGGGCGGGAGGTCCGGGGCGCCGAAGCGGTCGCCGAGGAGTGCCTGCCACCCGGTGGCGTTGGAGGTGCGGTCCCAGATGTCGACACCGGCCATCTGGTGGCTGGAGAAGGTGGTGCCGCGGTCGTCGAGCATCGGGCACAGGAGCAGCTGGCCGATCGGCGCCGGGCCACCCCGGTCGCGGGTGAGCAGGGCGAGCGCCGCGGCGAGGCCGCCGCCCGCGCTCTTGCCGCCGATGACGATGCGGTCCGCGTCGATGCCGAGCTCGTGGGCGTGCTCGGCCGCCCAGACAAGGCCGGCGTAGCAGTCCTCCACCGGTTCGGGGTACCGGACCCGGGGCGCCAGGCCGTATTCGACGGAGATGACGGCCATGCGGAGGGGGAGGGCCCATTCGTGCAGCAGCTGCGGGACGACGGACGGGGCGTTGCCCACGACCATGCCGCCGCCGTGCATGTAGTACAGCAGGGGGAGCGGGCCGGTGGTCCCTGCGGGTCGGGCGCTCACGAGCGTGACGCCGCGTCCCGGTACGCGCAGCTCCTCCACCTCGAAGAGGCCGTCGGCCCGGAGTTCCCGGACCGTCGGCCGGGCCCGGGTCGCGAGGTCCTGTTCCTGCTGGGCCGCGAGGTTCTCGGGGGTGAGCGGCTCGCGTACCGCCTCGCCCAGAGCGGCCAGTGCGCGGCCCAGTTCGGGGTCGACGGGGGGCGCCGCGCCGTCCGTACGGGGGGTTTCCATGCGCCGTAGTCAAGCAGCCGCCGCGAGGCCGCGAGGGGCGACGGCCGAACCCGACGGCCCGTGGTGCGCGGTTACTCGAAGACCACGCGGTCGGGCCGCCCCGTCGCGCGGACGTCGACGACGGCGAACCCGTCCTCGTGGCGCAGGAGGTGCTGGACCCCGTCCGAGGCCGAATGCCGCAGGAAGCCGACCCACCCCCGGGTGGTCGCGAGCTCGAGCACCCATTCGACGACCTCCATCACGATCCCGAACTCGTCCTCGTGGACGCAGGTCCGGACGGTCAGGGCCCAGGGCGTGCCGCCGTCCGCGTACGTCCTGTCCGTCCGCAGCAGGGACGAGCTGTCCACACCGTCGAAGGCGTGGCTCGGGGTGCCGCCGTCGAAGACCTGCCACGGGTACCCCCAGGCCTCCCAGTCGGCCGATACGAGCTGGGTCGGCGCCTCCGCCTCGCCCAGGAGCCACCTCAGCTCCCGCATTGCCGGCTCGGGCAGGTCCTCCGGCAGTTCCACCGTCAGGAACAGGTCGTAGTAGTCACTCATGCGGTCGATTGTGGATCCGGCCACCGACAATGCGCCGGGACGGTGTTGTCGCCCGGGCCGGGGTCTGCGTCGCGGCTGTCGCGGCCGTCGCGGTCAGCCCCGCAGCAGGCGGGCCTTGGCCGTCGTGAACTCCTGGGGGGTCAGCAGGCCTTCGCGGGCCAGGCCGGCGAGCTGGGTGAGCTCCGCGACCAGGCCGGCCGGGGCGGGTCCGGGCGGGATCACCGGCCCCGGCCCCGGCTCCGGCCCCGGCTCCGGCTCGTCCGGCTGCGGGGGCTCGGGCGGAGCTTCGACCGGCGCCCCGGTCGCGGGCCGCTCGACCTGTGCCCCGGCCCGGTCCGGCGTGCCCGCCGGGCTCGTGGCACTCTCCGGGCCCTGTGTTCCCACCGAGCCCGCCGTCGGCTCCGCCGCTCCCGACGCCCGTGCCAGCAGGCCCCGCAGCAGCGGGTGCCCCGGCGGGCGGTTCGCGGCGCGGACCGTTACTCCCATCGGGCGGATGAACATCAGGCCACCCCCGCCCGTGGATCCGCCGGTACCCGGTCCGGCGGGATGCGGACCGAGCCGACGATCCGGCCGCCCGCGGCCCGTACGGCGATCGCCGCGTCCTCGGCCCACAGGTGCTCGACGACGAGCAGCAGCGCGCAGCTCCCGCGTGCCAGCAGCCCCGCCGCCTCCTGGATGTCCTCCGGCCCGATCAGCCGCGCCACGTCCCGGCCCGTCAGCAGGCCGTTCAGTTCGACGAACTCGTCGAACTCGGCCGCCAGCACTTCCCCCGACGCCGTCCTCGTCGCCACGATCCCGTCGATCAGCCGGACCACCCCGGTCTTGCGCAGTCCCATCACGGCCTCGACCGCAGGGGCCCGCAGCTGTTCCTCCGGGAAGGCGAGGACGATGAATTCCACAGGTCCCATGCGTCTCGGCTCCTCACGTGCGGGGTTACTTCCGATACTTCCGACCGTTTATGACGACTCTTCGGCACACTATGGCATAAGCGGACATATCATCCGCCCGCTTGCTACGTTTCGGTGCATGACCGCTCTGACGGCAAAGGTGGCGGAGCCCGCCCCGCCCCCGCCCCCGGGCGCCGGCGCCCCCAAACGGCGCGGCGTCGAGCTGACCCTCCTCGCCGGAGCCGTTCTGATCTCCGTCCTCGGTCACCTCTGCGTGGGCCTCGCGACCACCGGCCGCATCCCCGGCCCCGCCGCCCGCTACGCCACCGGTCTGTGCGTCGCCGCCCTGCTCGCGCACCTCGCCGTCCGCCTGCGGGCCCCGTACGCCGACCCCCTCCTGCTCCCCATCGCCGCCCTCCTCAACGGCCTCGGCCTCGTCCTCATCCAGCGCCTCGACGCGACCACTCCCGGGCACCTCACCGCCGGGGACCAGCTCCTGTGGTCCGCGCTGGGCGTGGCGCTCTTCGTACTGGTCGTCGCGCTGCTCGGCGACCACCGGGTGCTCCAGCGCTACGCGTACCTCTCCGTCGCGGTGGCCCTCGTCCTGATGCTGATCCCCGTCTTCTTCCCGGCGGTCAACGGCGCGCACATCTGGATCCGGTTCGCCGGGCTCTCCTTCCAGCCGGGGGAGTTCGCCAAGATCCTGCTCGCCGTCTTCTTCGCCGCCTACCTCGCCGCGAACCGCACCGCGCTCGCCCTCACCGGTCGTCGGCTCTTCTGGAAGCTCCGGCTCCTCCCGGGCCGCGTCCTCGGCCCGATCCTCGCGATCTGGCTGCTCAGCGTCGGTGTGCTGGTCCTGGAGCGGGACCTGGGGACCTCACTGCTGTTCTTCGGACTGTTCGTGATCATGCTGTTCACCGCCACCGGGCGGATCGGCTGGATCGCGATCGGACTGCTTCTCGCCGCCCTCGGCGCGTACGCCGTCGGGACCTTCGAACCGCACGTGCACGGCCGGGTGGACGACTGGCTGCACCCCTTCGCCTCCATCGAGCGCGGAGAGGGCCCCGGCCAGCTCGCCCAGTCCCTCTTCGCCTTCGGCGCCGGCGGCCTCCTCGGCGCCGGCCTCGGGCACGGCCAGTCCTTCCTCATCGGCTTCGCCGCCAAGTCGGACTTCGTCCTCGCCACCGCCGGCGAGGAGCTCGGCCTCGTCGGCCTCACCGCGATCCTGCTCCTCTACGGGCTCCTCGTCGCCCGCGGCTTCCGCGCCGGGCTCGCCCTGCGCGACCCCTTCGGACGGCTGCTCGCCACCGGGCTCGCCTCGATCGTCGCGCTCCAGGTCTTCGTCATCGCCGGCGGCGTCACCGGCCTGATCCCGCTCACCGGCATGGCCATGCCCTTCCTCGCGCAGGGCGGCTCCTCCGTCGTCACCAACTGGATCATCGTCGCCCTGCTGGTCCGGCTCAGCGACAGCGCCCGCAGACCCCGCCCCGCGAAGGAGCCGGCCGAGTGATCCGCTACATCCGCTGGTGCGCGTACTTCTGCGCCCTCCTGCTGGTCGCCCTGCTGGTCAACATCGCCCGCGTGCAGGTCTGGGAGTCCGCCGCCTACGGCGCGAACCCGGCCAACAAGCGCTCCGCCATCGAGCGCTACGCCGAACCGCGGGGGGACATCCTGGTCGACGGGCGCCCCGTCACCGGCTCCCGCGACAGCGGCCAACTGCTGCGCTACGAACGGACGTACGCGAACGGCCCGCTCTACGCGCCCGTCACCGGCTTCTCCTCCCAGATCTACGGGACCAGCTTCGTCGAGCGCGCCGAGGACGCGGTCCTGTCGGGCACCGACCCCGGGCTCTCCGCCTTCCCGCTCTGGTACGAACTGGCCCGCGGCCGCCCCGCCGGCGGGAACGCCGCCACCACCGTCCGCGCCGGCATGCAGCGCGCCGCGTACGCCGGGCTCGCGGGCAAGCGGGGCGCGGTGGCCGCCGTCGAGCCGGCCACAGGGAAGATCCTCGCCCTGGTCAGCAGCCCGTCGTACGATCCCGCCGTGCTCTCCGGCACGGGTACGAAGGTCAAGGAGGCCTGGTCGGCCCTGAACGCGGACCCCGCCCGGCCGATGCTCAACCGGGCGCTGCGCGAGACGTACCCGCCCGGCTCCACCTTCAAGATCGTGACGGCTGCGGCCGCACTCGACGCGGGCGTGGTCACCGATGTGGACGCGCCGACCCGGACCCCCGACCCCTACCCGCTGCCCGGGACCAGGACCCTGCTGCCGAACGCGGGCACCGGCTGCGAGGACGCCTCGATGGCGGAGGCGGTGCAGTGGTCCTGCAACACGGTGATGGCCAAGATCGGCGTACAGGTGGGACTGCGCGGGATGGTGGAGGCGGCGCGGCGCTTCGGCTTCAACACCGAGGGGCTGCGGGTGCCCTCGTGGGTGTCCCGGTCGAACTTCGACACCGACATGAGCCAGGACCAGCTGGCCCTGTCCTCGATCGGCCAGTTCAACACCACGGCGACACCGCTGCAGATGGCGATGGTGGCGGCGGCCGTCGCGAACGGCGGCGAGCTCACCTACCCCTACCTGGTGGAACGGACCACCCAGGACGACGGTTCCCAGGTCCGGCGCGGCGACCAGCGCAGCCTGGGCCGGGCCATGAACCCGGCCACCGCCGTCCGGCTGCAGGAACTGATGGTCAAGGTGGTGGAGAACGGGACGGGCCGCAACGCGGCGATCCCGGGCGCGGTGGTCGGCGGCAAGACGGGCACCGCGCAGCACGGGGTCGGCAACGCGGGGACCCCGTACGCCTGGTTCATCTCCTGGGCCCGGGCCGAGGGCACGGTGTCGGCGCAGGTGGCGGTCGCGGTGGTGGTCGAGGACGCGTCGGCGGACCGGGGCGACATCAGCGGCAACGGCGCGGCGGCGCCGATCGCGCGGGCGGTGATGCAGGCCGCGCTGGCGACCGGCTGACACCCGGCCCGGCCGCCGGGGAGGGAGCCCGGGCACCCCGCTACGGGGCGCCCGACCCGTCGGCTATGGCGGCCTCGACCTCGGCCACCCGCGCCGCCTCCTCGGCCGCGAACCGCTCGCGGTCGAGGGCCTCGGCGATCTCCTCGTCCTGGCTCATCAGCAGGTCCAGGTTCGAGTCGCCCATGTCGAAGACACCGAGGTCCAGATAGGCCCGCTGCAGCCGCTCGCCCCACAGCCCGATGTCCTTCACGCACGGCACGATCCTGCTGAACAGCAGCTTGCGGAACAGCTGCAGGAACTCCGACTGCTCACTGAGCAGCGTCGCCTCCTTGGCCGCGATCCCGAAGTTCTCCAGCACCTCCACCCCGAGCAGCCGGTCCCGCATCAGGTAGCAGCCCTCGATCACGAACTCCTCGCGCTCGCGCAGTTCGGCGTCCGTGAGCTGCTTGTAGTAGTCGCGCAGTGCCATCCGCCCGAAGGCCACGTGCCGGGCCTCGTCCTGCATCACGTACGCCAGGAGCTGCTTGGGCAGCGGCTTGGTGGTCGTGTCGCGGATCAGGCCGAAGGCGGCCAGCGCCAGCCCCTCGATGAGCACCTGCATGCCCAGGTACGGCATGTCCCAGCGGGAGTCGCGCAGGGTGTCGCCCAGCAGCCCCTGGAGACTGTCGTTGATCGGGTACAGCATCCCGACCTTTTCGTGCAGGAAGCGCCCGAAGATCTCGGCGTGCCGGGCCTCGTCCATGGTCTGCGTGGCGGAGTAGAACTTCGCGTCCAGGTCCGGCACCGACTCCACGATCCGTGCCGCGCACACCATCGCGCCCTGTTCGCCGTGCAGGAACTGGCTGAAGTTCCAGGAGGCGTAGTGCCGGCGCAGCTCGCCCTTGTCCTTCGCGGTGAGCTTGGCCCAGTGCCGCGTCCCGTACAGCGGCAGCGC
Organism: Streptomyces sp. NC-S4; assembly: GCF_054353315.1. Taxonomy (NCBI): domain Bacteria; kingdom Bacillati; phylum Actinomycetota; class Actinomycetes; order Kitasatosporales; family Streptomycetaceae; genus Streptomyces; species Streptomyces sp. NC-S4. The sequence continues at coordinate 5,785,790 of NZ_CM135937.1, forward strand.
CTCCTCGGGCGTGCCCAGCGCGTCGTACGGGTCCACCTCGATGTCCCAGTCGATGCGCTTGCCGCCGTCCCACTGCTTGTCCTTGCCCTTCTGGTAGAGCGCCAGGAGCCGCTCGCGGCCGTCGGCGTACTCCCAGCTGAAGCGGGCGGAGCCGGCGGCGGGTACCTGCCAGACCGGCTCGCCCGGGTTCTCGGTGTAGAGCTCGTGCGTCGACACTGACGCCCCCTCGTCTCACGTACTGCCGTGTGGGACCGGACAGTTGGCAGCGTCACACGTTGGTAGACACGGGGTCAACAAGTCGTGCGCGAGGGATTGACGACCTTGCTGACAGGCAGTCTCATAAGAGGAGACCGCCGGTAACTCGACGACGAGGTGTCCGAACCCATGACGACCGTGACCGAACGCGCTGCGCTGGGGGACGCCCTCGGCCTGCTCAAGGACCGCGAGCAGATAGCCGAGCGACTCCTCGAATCCTCGGCCAAGCACTCCTTCGACCCCGACAAGGAACTCGACTGGGACGCCCCGCCGATCGAGGGCAAGTACTACTGGCCGCCGGAACTCCTCTCCCTCTACGACACCCCGCTGTGGAAGAAGATGGGGGAGGAGCAGCGCATCGACCTCTCCCGCCACGAGGCGGCGGCGCTCGGCTCGCTCGGCATCTGGTTCGAGATCATCCTCATGCAGCTCCTGGTCCGACACATCTACGACAAGTCCCTGACCAGCAATCACGTCCGCTACGCGCTCACCGAGATCGCCGACGAGTGCCGCCACTCGATGATGTTCGCCCGCATGATCCAGAAGGCCGGCGCCCCCGAGTACCCGGTCTCCCGCGTCAACCACAACCTCGCCCGGATCCTGAAGACCGTCTCCACCACCCCCGGCTCCTTCGCCTGCACCCTCCTCGGCGAGGAGATCCTCGACTGGATGCAGCGCCTGACCTTCCCCGACGAGCGCATCCAGCCACTGGTCCGCGGCGTCACCCGGATCCACGTCATCGAGGAGGCCCGGCACGTCCGCTACGCCCGCGAGGAACTGCGCCGCCAGATGCTCACGGCCCCGCGCTGGGAGCAGGAACTCACCCGGATCAGCTGCGGCGAGGCCGCCCGCGTCTTCTCGCTGGCCTTCGTGAACCCGGCCGTCTACGACAACATCGGCCTGGACCGCCGCGAAGCCGTCGCCCAGGTGAAGGCGAGCGGCCACCGCCGCGAGGTCATGCAGAGCGGAGCGAAGCGGCTCACCGACTTCCTCGACGACATCGGTGTGCTGCGCGGGGTCGGCCGCCGGCTCTGGCAGAGCTCGGGGCTGCTGGCGTAGGCCGTCCCATCCGGATCCTGCCGGGCCGCGGTCCGGGCCCGATCCGCAGGACCTCCACTCGTCCGGCGCCCGCGGGGCTACGCTGCGGACATGACCGTACGCGCGTACCGCAGGCTGAGCGTCGAGGAGCGGCGAGCCCAGCTCCTCGACGCCGCCCTCTCGCTGTTCGCGCACCGAGCGCCGGAAGAGGTCTCGCTCGACGACGTCGCCGAGGCCGCCGGGGTGTCCCGCCCGCTGGTCTACCGCTACTTCCCGGGCGGCAAGCAGCAGCTCTACGAGGCCGCCCTCCGCTCCGCCGCCGAACTCCTCGAACTGTGCTTCGCCGAACCCCAGCAGGGGCCCCTGACCCGGCGGCTGTCCCGGGCCCTGGACCGCTACCTCGCCTTCGTCGACGAGCACGACGCCGGCTTCGCCGCCCTCCTCCAGGGCGGCAGCGTCGTGGAGACCTCCCGCACCACGGCGACGGTCGACGGCATCCGGCGGGCCGCGGCCGAGCAGATCCTCTTCCACCTGGGCGTACCGGCTCCCGGACCCCGGCTGCGCATGATGGTCCGTACGTGGATCACGGCCGTCGAGGCGGCGTCCCTCATCTGGATCGACGAGGGCAAGCAGCCCGAGGTGGAGCACCTCCGGGACTGGCTGCTGGACCAGTTCGTCGCGCTGCTGACGGCCACGGCGGCCACGGACCCGGAGACGGCCGCGGCCGCCCGGGCCGCCCTCGCCCTGGAATCGGCCGACGGCCCGGTCGGGGTCCTGGCCCGCCGTGTGATCCCGGTGGTGTCCGAGGCCGCCCACCTGCTGTGACACTGGTGGGGTGAGAAGCCAACCGACCCCGTTCGAGGGCGGCCCGATGGACGGCCGGGTCCTCCCCGTCCTCCTCGGCCCGACCGGACACCCCCCGAAGTGGTACGAGATCCCCGTCCCGGCGCCGGAGGGCGGCCCGCCGACGGTACTGCTGTACGAACGCGTCCCGGCGGGGTACTCCAAGCGGCTCGGCCTGCAGAAGGGCTGGAAGTACGACTACCGCCCCTCGGGCACCAAGCCCAAGATCCGCTGGCCCTGGACGAAGCCCCCGCACGCCTGAACCGCCGGTCCGGGGCCGCGAGCATCGAGCCGGGCTCGGGATCGGGGCCGGCTCCGCCGGGGCGGGGCTCCGGCCGGCCGGGGGCGTGAGCGTCGGGCAGGGATCCGGTCGGGGCGGTGGCAGGGTGTGCCGGGGCGGGGCTCCGGCCGGGGCCGGGCGCGCGCCGGGGTATCTCCTCGGGCGCCGAACGTGACGGGGCGTCGGAACGCGCAGCGGCAAGGCGTTCGGCGCCCTGCGGGGACACCCCGGCACACACCCGTCCCCGCCCTCCGCCCGGTCCCGCGACGGGGGAGCCGCCGACCCTGTGAACCCAGGACCGGACACCCCGCCGAGCCCGTGCCCGGGCAGCGCGCGGAGGCCGGGGCCGGGTGTGTGCCGGGGCGATCCCCGCAGGGCGCCGAACGCACTGCCGCCCGACTTTCCGACCCCTCGTCACGTTCGGCGCCCGAGGAGACGCCCCGGCGAGCGCCCGGCTCCGGCCGTAGGGGCCGCGCAGCCCACCACCGCCCCGGCGCGTCCGGCCGCTACCGCCGAGCCCGCACGCGTCGAGTCGGCCCCGGCCGGGAGGCTAGTGGCCCGGGAGGCGGAGGACCGCCAGGCCGCCGCCGCCACCGTCCTCCGCCGTGCGGAACTCCAGCCGGGCCCCGATCACCGCTGCCTGGCCCACCGCGATGGTGAGCCCGAGCCCGTGGCCCTTGCCCCCGCTGCGGAAGCGCTGCGGGCCGTGCGCCGCCAGGTACTCGGGGAACCCGTCCCCGTGGTCCCGTACGGTCACCACCGGCCCGTTCACCGTCAGCACGACCGGCTGCCGCCCGTGCTTGTGGGCGTTGGCCACCAGGTTCCCGAGCACCCGTTCCAGCCGCCGCCGGTCCGTCTCCACGTGCGCGTCCCGGACGATCACCACCTCCGAGTCCGTCCCCGACGCCCGCACCACCCGGCGTACCAGCCGCCCCAGCTGGTGCAGATCGCTCTCCACCACCTCGCTGCCCGAGTCCAGCCGGGAGATCTCCAGCAGGTCCTCCGTCAGCTGCCGCATCGTCCGTACCCGCTCGCGCACCAGCTCCGTCGGCCGCCCCTCCGGCAGCAGCTCCGACGCCGCCTGCAGACCCGTCAGCGGTGTGCGCAGCTCGTGCGCCACGTCCGCCGTGAACCGCCGCTCGCTCTCCAGCTTCGACTGCAGGCTCCCGGCCATGGTGTCCAGCGCCGCGGCCACCGTCGCCACCTCGTCCTGGTGCCGCGAGGGCGTCCTCGTGCGCGGGTCGTCCACCCGCGCGTCGAGGTCGCCCTGGGTGATCCGCCGGGCCACGGCCGCCGTCAGGTGCAGTCGCCGGGTCACGCGGGTCACCGCGAAGGCGCCCACCAGCAGCGTGCCGCCGATCGCCAGCAGCGAGGATCCGATGATCGCGTTGTCCAGCCCGCTGATCGTGCGGGCGCTCTGCCCGTAGTCGACGGTGGTCGCGAGGGCGCGGCCGTCCGCCGGGCCCGCCGCCCACATGGTCGGGCGGCCCCGGTGGTCCGCCACCACAGTGCCCCGGCGCCCGCTGACCGCGAGCTTGCGCAGCTCGGGCGGCAGCCCGGCGGGATCCAGCCAGGAACCGCGCGGCAGCGGCTCGCCCGCCTCGTAGGCGCGCGAGACCTCCAGCAGCCTGCCGAGCGCCTTCTCCCGCGCCGTGGCCACCGTCTGCCGGGTCACCTCCACGTGCACGAGGGCGCCCAGCACGGCCGCCAGCGAGCAGCACATCACCACGATGAAGCACGCCGACTTCCAGGTCAGCGTGGCCGTCCAGGCGGGCAGCCGCAGGGGCTTCGCGGGCCTCACGGCCGGTCCGGCGCGGGAGCGGGTTCCCGGCTCCCCGGGGCCTGCGGATTGCCGGGCACCCGCACGATCTGCTCGCGCGTCGGCAGCATGGTGAGCTGCTTCTCGTCCCAGGACCAGGCGGTGATCAGCTCGTAGCCGCGGTTGCCGCTGGGCACGCGCAGGATCACGTCACCCCCGGCCAGTTCCACCGCGATGACGGTCTCCGTGGTCGCCATGATCCGGTTGAGCCGGCCGTCCGCGTCCGCCGTGTACACCCGTACGGACATCATCTTGTCCGGGAACTCGATGCCGACGATCAGCTCGTCCTTGCCGTTGCCCGTGAGGTCCCGGTAGTAGGGCTTCAGCACCGGGCACGCCTCCGGCTCCTTCTCGTCCTCGTCCTTCGGGCACTCCTGGATCGCGGCCGCCGTCCGCGGCGGCATGCCGTCCGCGCCGGTCACGGTGCCCGGATGGGCACGCAGCTCGGCCTGGACGAGGGCCACCGGGTCGACGGCGTGCACGTCCTGGTCGCGGACGGGCGGGATCCCCTTGACGTACTCGGGTGGCGCCCCACCCGGATCGGCGGGCGGTACGGACGCCCCGCGGCGGTCGGGCCACAGATGTACGGGTCCGCTCGCGGTCGGCGTGGAGCCGGCGCTCACCAGCCCGCCGGTGTCCCCGCAGCCCGCCAGCAGCGGGACCAGTGCGAGGAGGGGGAGCAGCGGGCGCGCGAAGACATGCGAGCGCAACCTGTTCACAGCCCCTGTGCCCTTCTGTCCGCGATGGTCCGACGGCCGGTCGCGTCAACCATATGCGGAGGTACAACCGTTTTTCCCAGCGGTCTCAGCTGTCGGTGCGCCCTCGGCGCAGCATCGCGAAGCCCAGCCCGGCTGCGCCGACGGCCGCGATCCCGCCGGCGGCGCCGAGCAGCAGCACACCGTCGCCCGGCCCGTCCGCCAGGGTACCCAGCCGCCGCCCGCTGCCGGAGCCGTCGGCGACGACGCGGGTGTCCCCGGCGGCCGCCTTCCGCGGCACGGAGGCCGGGACGACCTGCCCGCCGTGGGCCTCGTTGCGGGTCCCGGTCTTGTGCCCGTCACCCGCCACGGTGTGGTCGCCGCCCTGGGCCCGGACGTCCCCCACCCACGAGGTCAGCCGCCCGGAGGAGTCCAGTGCCGCGTGCAGGTCGCCGGAGCCGCCGAAGGCGGTGACCCCGTCACGGCTGGTCAGGGTGGCCGTCCTGGTGCCGTCGGCCGCCAGGATCTCGGCCTGGTAGGCGCCGTTGGCCGCGCGGTAGACCTTCGCCGTGGAGACCCCGTCCGCGAGTGAGAGGCTCTTGACGAGGATCGCCCGGGGGGCCGCGGAGTGCGCGGACGAGGCCGCGGGCACCCCCTCGGCCAGGGCGGCGGCGGTGGGCAGCGCCAGCAGACTTCCGGCGCATGCGGCAACGGCGGCGGCGCGAACGAGAGTGCGGCGGCTGACGGTGCTCACGGAGAGGTCCTTCGGTGCCGGTCGGGGCCTGGGCCATCCAGGTGGGTCAAACCTAGGGCCCGGCCGTTGCGGCAGCGCCCCGTTCGTGTAACAGCGGAGTCGCAACGTTCCGTCGGAGTCGTTACACATCCGAGGGATTGCCCTGCGGCTCCCCGGCTGCTCCCATGGACGGCGGGGGTGAGGGCGATGCGCGGACTCAAGGTGCTGCCGAGCGGCCGGCCCGGCCGCGGGCGGCTGTACGTCAATCTGCCCGACGGGCAGGCGGTGGGCTGGTACGACCGGCAGGCCAACCGGATCAGCGTCCTCGCGGACGACCACCGCGAGGCGATCCTGGCCGCGCTCCGCCCCTATCTGAGCGGGACGGTCTCGATCGGCCCGCCCCCGGTTCCCACCGCCTCCGACCTGCGGCGTCTCGCGCTGCCGCCGGATGCGGACCTGGCCCCGAACCGCCCGGGGGAGACCCTGCTGGGCGAACTGGAACACGGCTCGGCGGGCGCCAGGGCCCGGCACCGGCTGCGCCAGGACCTGACCGCGCAGCAGCGGATGGGCGACGCCTTCGACGCCCTGGAACCCGAGGGCTGGCGGACCGTGCACTGCGTTCCGCTGCCGGGCCTGGGCCTCGTCGACCACCTGCTCATCGGCCCGGCGGGGATCTTCTGCGTGCGTACGGTCCCGGGCCGTCGGCAGCGCGCGGTGATCGGTGACCTCCTGCTCACGGTGGGCCGCACGGAACCCCGTCCGGACCCCCGCTGGATCCGCCGCGCGGCGGCCTTCGCCACGGCGGCGCTGGCCGCCGAGGTCACCCCGGCGCTGGCGCTGGTCGACGCCTCGCGGGTCGAGACGGCTCCCACGGTCCGCGACATCCGCGTCCTCCAGCCCCCGACGGCGACCCCGAACCTCGCGGCGTCCCCCACGGCGCTCAAACCCCCTGAGATCGAAGCCCTCTTCGCCCGGGCCCGTGACACCACGACCTGGCTCACCGGCACCGGCGCCGGCGCCGGCACCGGTCACCCCGCCGCCTGAGACCTCAGGCACGCTCGGGCCTCGCCAACGCCGGCGTTCGAGGCGCGGGGTCCGGGGCGGAGCCCCGGTTTCGGGAAGGGGCGGGCAGGGGAGAGCGCCGCAGGCTCAGGCGGAGGTCCGCTTCCGCGGCGTCGCGGTCTTCTTCGCCGCCGCACCGGTCTTCTTCGCCGCTGCGGTCTTGGCCGTGCTCTTGGCGGTGCTCCTGGCCGCCGAAGTCGACTTGCCGGCAGTCGATTTGCCGGTGGTCGTCGTCTTCTTCTTCGTCGCGGCCGAGGCCGTCGTCTTCTTGGCCGTGGCCGCCGTCGACTTCTTCCCGCCGACCGCCTTCGGCGCAGCCGCGCCCGTACCCGTACCCGCGCCCGCGCCGGCCTTCCGTCGGATCGGCGTCACCTCGGCTTCGGCCTCGGCCTCGGCCCCCGCCTCCCCCCGGGAGGCCTTCGCGGCACGCACGCTCTTCTCCAGCGCCGCCATCAGGTCGATCACCTGCCCCCCGGACGGCTCCACCACGGCCTCCGCCGGTTCGAACGCCCCGGCCGACTTCGCGACGATCAGCGCCTCCACGGCCTCGCGGTAGTCGTCGCGCAGCGAAGCCATCTCCACCTCCCCCAGCGTCGCCATCAGCGCGTCCGCCAGGTCGAGTTCGGCTTCCCGCACGGACACCGTGACCTCCGGTGCCACCCCCTCCGGCGCCCGGATCTCGTCCGGCCAGAGCAGCCCGTGCATCGCGATCACGTCGTCCACGACCCGCAGCATGCCCAGCCGCTCCCGCCCCCGCAGCGCGTACTTGGCGATCGCGACCTTCCGGCTCCGCTTGAGCGCCTCCCGCAGCAACGTGTACGGCTTCGCCGCCGTCGCGCCGTTCGCCGCGAGGTAGTACGCCGCGTCCATCTGCAGCGGATCGATCTCCTCCGCCGGTACGAACGACATGATCTCGATCGTCTTCGCCGTCGCCAGCGGCAGCTGCGCCAGGTCCTCGTCGGTGATGGGGACGATCGACCCGTCGGCCTCCTCGTACCCCTTGCCGATCTCGGCGCTCGGCACCTCCTCCCCGTCCAGCTCGCACACCTTGCGGTACCGGACGCGCCCGCCGTCACTCACGTGGATCTGGCGGAAGGAGATCGAGTGGCTCTCGGTGGCGTTCACGAGCTTGATCGGGATGCTGACCAGGCCGAAGGAGATCGCCCCGTTCCATATGGATCGCACGGTTCCTCCTGTTTCGTGGCAGTCTCATCGTATGACGCCGATCACAATGGTGGAGGGCCGTCGCATCGCGCTCAGCAATCTCGACAAGGTCCTGTACCCGGAGACCGGCTTCACCAAGGGCGAGGTGCTGCACTACTACGCCACGGTCGCGGGCCCGCTGCTCGCCCACATCCACGACCGGCCGGTGTCCTTCCTGCGCTATCCCGACGGACCGGACGGGCAGCTCTTCTTCACCAAGAACCCGCCGCCCGGCACACCCGAGTGGGTGAGGACCACCTCCGTGCCGCGCTCCGAGGACCTCTCCGCCGCCCAGGTGGTCGTCGCCGACCTGGCCACCCTCATGTGGTCCGCCAACCTCGTCGTGGAGTTCCACACCCCCCAGTGGACCGCCGGCCACCCCGCCCTCGCCGACCGGATGGTCCTCGACCTCGACCCCGGCCCGCCCGCCACCGTCGTCGAGTGCTGCGCCGCCGCGCTCTGGCTGCGCGAGCGGCTCGCCGCCGACGGCCTGCACGCCTACGCCAAGACCTCCGGCTCCAAGGGCATGCACCTGGCCGTTCCGCTGGATCCGACCCCGTCCGAGCGGGTGTCCGCGTACGCGAAGCAGCTCGCCCAGGAGGCCGAGCGCGAGCTCCCCGACCTGGTCGTCCACCGCATGGCCAAGGCGCTGCGCCCCGGCAAGGTGTTCGTCGACCACAGCCAGAACGCCGCCGCCAAGACCACCGCGGCCCCCTACACCCTGCGCGCGCGGGCCCGGCCGACCGTGTCCGCGCCCGTGTCCTGGGCGGAGGTCGAAGCCTGCCGGACCGCCGCCGGGCTCGTCTTCCTCGCCGACGACATCACCCCGAGGCTCGCCCGCGACGGAGACCTCTTCGCCCCGCTGACCGACCCCGCACGGGCCCGCCCCCTCCCCGGGACCCGGCCGTGATCCGCGTGGCGCTGGCCGCCGCCGTGCGCACCCTGCCGCGCGGGGCGGGACTGGCGTACGAGCCGAAGTTCGACGGACACCGGCTCGTCGTGCTGCGCTCGGCGACCGACGTGACGCTCCAGGCGCGTTCCGGCCGCATCGTGACCAGCGCCTTTCCCGATCTGGCCGCGGCCGCGCTGCAGTTGCCCGCCGATACGGTGCTCGACGGCGAGGTGGTGGTCTGGCACGCGGGCCGTACCGACTTCGCGCTGGTGCAGCGCAGGGCGGCGGCCACCGCGGCGCGGGCCGCCGTGCTCGCGCAGCGCCTGCCCGCCTCGTACGCCGCCTTCGACGTGCTGGAACTGGCCGGGCTGGACCTGCGCGCACGCCCGTACGAGCGCCGCCGGTCCCTCCTCGTCGACCTGCTGCTGCCGCTCGGGCCGCCGCTGCAGCCGGTGCCGATGACGACCGATCCGGAACTGGCCGCCACCTGGTACGACACCCTGCCGGCCAGCGGGATCGAGGGCCTGGTCGTGAAGCGCCTGGACCAGGCCTACCCGGCCGGGCGGCGCGGCTGGCAGAAGCTGCGGCACACCGACGTCCGGGACGCGGCGGTGGTCGGCTACACCGGCACCCCCCGCCGCCCGCTCGCCCTGGTGCTCGTCCTGCCGGTCGGGGACGAGACGCCGCTGGTGTCGAGCCCGCTGAGCGCGGCGCTGCGTTCGGAGGTGGCGGCCGAGGTGGCCGCCCGCGGGGAGGCCCCGCCGACCCCTCCCACGGCGACGGTCACGGCGATCGGGCTGGGGGAGGTCCCGTACCGGGCGCTCGACCCACCGCTCACGGCGGAGGTCCGGTACACCTCGACCCGGCACCCGCCGCCGGAGGTGCTGCGGCTGCGGACGGACCTCTGACCCGCGCGGGAGGCGCGGGTCGGAGGGCGAGGGGTGGTCGTGTCAGGCGTCAGGCGTCAGGCGTCAGGCGTCAGGCGTCAGGCGTCAGGCGTGTGCGCCGCGCCCCGCGTCCGGCGGTGCCCCTGGCTGTGGATGCGGTCCCGGCCCCTCCGGGATCTTGTAGCCGGACTCCCGTTCCGCACGGACCTCGTCCGGATGGCTGGAGGTGGTGGAGCCGAAGTTCCCGTAGCCCTGCATCTCGTGCGGTCGCAGGCCGCCCTCCGGGATCTCCACCTGGTCGCGCTCCTCGCGGACCTCGTAGACGGCGCCACCCTCGGGCAGATGCGGCTGGGTCTCGGGGGCGGGCGGGGGTGGCTCCTTCGCCCGCACCCTCTTGCCCAGCAGGAAGCCGCCCAGCAGGAAGCCGGCGACGAGGATGCCGACGACCAGGAACCATGCGATGTCGGCGAGGGTCGCGTCCACGCTCAGGGTCGTGTCCATACCGACCATGTTCGCTCACTGGTGTCTGAAATGCTTCGCCATGTCCTGGATGCCCTGGGCCATCCGGGGTACGCGCCTGGTGTGCGTACCCGGCGAACGGCAAGGAGGCCGACCATGCCCCGCGGATCTTCCCCGAAGCGCGAACGACAGTACGAGCACATCAAGGAGGGCCTGGAGCGGCGCGGCGAACCCGAGGAGAAGGCGAAGGAGATCGCCGCCCGGACGGTGAACAAGGAACGCGCCCGGGCCGGCGAATCCCGGACCGCGAGCAGGGAATCCGTCGAGGACATCTCCTCGTCGCGGCGCGGGGGCCTGCACTCCCACTCGGGCGCGCAGGGACCCACGTACGAACAGCTCTACGCCGAGGCCCGGCGCCGCAACATCCACGGCCGCTCGGACATGAACAAGACGCAGCTCAAACGGGCCCTGGGGCAGTGAAGGCCGGTCGGTCCGCCCGGCCGCCCGGTAGGCCGGGCGGTCAGGCGGCCAGGCGGCCAGGCGGCCAGGCGGACGGGCGTCCCGGGGCCGGCAAGAACCGGAAGGGACGACTCAGGAGTTGATCGGCCCATCGGCATCCCGCAGGGCGCCGCCGGCCTCGCGCCGGCCGAGCACCCCCAGGATCTCGGCGCAGATCGCCAGCGCGGTCTCCGCCGGGGTGCGGGCGCCGAGGTCCAGGCCGATCGGGCCGTGCACCCGCGCCAGTTGGGCCTCGGTGACCCCGGCCGCGAGCAGCCCCTCCCGCCGCCGGGCCGTGGTCTTGCGGGAGCCCAGCGCACCGACGTACGGCACCTCCCGGTTCAGGGCCACCCGCAGCGTCGGCACGTCGAACGACTCCTCATGGCTGAGCATGACCAGGCACGCGGCGTCCCGGCGTTCCTCCAGCACCTTGCCGGCCTCCTCCGGGCCGGTGACCAGGACGGCCTCCCAGCCCAGCAGTGACGCCTGCCGCTCGATGATCTCGGCGAGCTCACCGCCGCCCCCGATGACCACGTACGGGGCCGACGGGAACGCCTCGACCAGCACCAGCCCCGACTCCGCGTACAGCGCGTCCCGCCCGGCCCGCCGGGTCGCCAGCAGCTCGCCCGCCCGCCGCCCGGCATCGTCACCGGGCGCGTCCGTGGCCCGTACGACCTCACTGGTGGCCTGGTCGGCGGCCTCGTTCAGCCGGGTCACCAACGCCACCCCGACCCCGTCGCCGAGCAGCTCCCACCACCGGGCCGGGATCGCCGAGAGCGGCTGCAGCAGCACCTCGGCCTGCCCGCCGCAGGTCAGCTTCGCGGCCACGGCCTCGGCCGCCCGCACGGACACCTCGCACACCCGCGCCGTGACCCCGGCCGGCAGGGCCGCGACCTCGGCGGCGAGCTCGGCGTCGAAGACCCCGCGGTAGAGCGTGCCGACACACTCCCCCCGCGCATCGATGAGCACGGCCCCGGCCGGATCCCGCGGCCCGAACCCCTGCTCGGTCACGGGCCGGGCCAGATACCCGGCCCGCCCCTCGGCCACCCACCGCCGCGCCGTCTCCACCAGCTCACGCATCCGTGCCGCCCCTTCCCGATCGTCAGAGCCCGCCACCGGGCACCTGAACCGGCGGCGCCATGCGGCCTCACCCCCAACGTACGCACGCACCCCACCCCTACCCACCCCCCGGATCCCACAGACCCCGCCCCACCTCCCTCGTACGGACCACCGGAAACGTCCGGGTCGACGCGGACCCGACGGCCCCTTGCGTTGACACCTGTGTCACCCGTTCGGGGGCGATCGCGGCTTTGGCGCCTCATCCGGACTAAACGTCTACCTATCGCATGGAATGCTCTGGCATCCCTGAACCCCTTCCCCCTGATCAGAAAGGTGCGTTCATGCTCCGCACCACTCCCCGAACGGCCGCCCTGGCCACCGGTGGGGTCGTCCTCGTCACGGTCGTGGCGGGCTCCGCGTCAGCCGTCGGCTGGGGCGGTGTCACCGTGTCCTACGACGGAAAGGCCCGGGCGACGGCGTACGGCGACTTCCGCAATGACCGCAACATGAGAGCGAAGAACAAGGTCATGTCGAAGGACCTCGCCGCGGACGGCAACACGGTCTACACCACGGGGAACTGGTACTTCGAGAACGGTGCCGAGGTGCACGCGCTGAACACGCCCGAGCACAACCACACGTACTACGTGACCCACTACCTCTCCTACCCCCTCGAACCCACGGCGAAGTCCGTTCGCGGAGGCACGAGGGCATGCGTCCAGCTCGGCTGGCCGGTCCCCGACACCTGCTCGGAGCAGGCGCTTCCCTCCTTCGAATACTGAGAACCGAGGACTGCACGATGATCAACCCTCCTCGGCGCGGGGACGGGGCGCCGGACGAAGCGGATCCCTTGGCAGACCCCGGCGGCGGCACCCTCCGGCTCGACGTCCGCGATCTCGAGGTCCGCTATCGCGGCAGGGTCGCCCTGGACATCCCGGCTCTCTCCTTCCGGCCCGGTGTCACCGCCCTCACCGGCTCCAACGGGTCGGGCAAGACGACCCTGCTCAAGACGTGCGCGCTCCTCCTCCGGCCCGCGGCCGGGTCGGTCTCGCTCGGCGACAGCGGAGCGGACCGCCGAACGAGCCTCCGCCGCTACCGCGAGGCCATCGGATACCTTCCCCAAACGCCGGACTTTCCCGGCCACTTCACCGTCCGCGAAGCGGTGACCTACGCGGCGTGGCTCCGTGGTGTGCCGCGCAGTCGGCGCGCGGAGGCCATCCGGCGCGTCGTCGAGGAGCTTCACCTCACCGCCGTCGCCGACACCCGGCTGCGGAGCCTCTCCGGAGGCAACCGCCAGCGCGCCCACATCGCCCAAGCGGTCGTCCACGAGCCCGGCATCCTGCTCCTGGACGAGCCCACGACCGGCATCGACGTGGAGCACCGCATCGAGCTGCGTACCTTCCTGGCTCGCTTGGGCAGCACTCACTGCGTCGTTCTGAGCACCCACCACACGGAGGACATCGAACTGCTGGCCGACCGGGTCGTCTCCCTGCGGGAGGGCCGGGTCGTCTTCGACGGCACGCCCGTGGAACTCATGGCCCGGGCCGGCTCCGGCGCCGACCACACCCCGGCCCGCTCGGTGGAACAGGCACTCCACGAGCTGAGCGGCGGAGGCTCTGCCCAGTGTCCTGAGGGCGGTGGCCGTTGAGCAGCCGTCGCACGGCGGGCCGCCCCGCGGAACACACCGACCCGACCCGTGGAGGCGCCCGGTGACCAGCAGCACGCTTTCCCTGCACATGCGCCGGTCCCTCGGTCGGACCGCCTTCCCCTTCCTCGTCCTGCTCGTCGTCCTCAACACCGTGCTGCGCCCGATGGGCTGGCGGCACGAGCCGATGTGGGCGGTGTACCAGTACAACTTCTCCGTGATGCTGCTCGGCCCGATCCTGGCGGGTGTGGCCGCCTGGGAGGGCCACCGCCTGTCCCGCGCCCGCGCCTTCCTCTCCGCCCACCACCGCCCCTTCGCGATGCTGTCGGCAGCCTGGGCCGCCCTTCTCGCCTGGACCTCCGCAGCATTCCTCCTCGGGCTGTCGCTGGTGCTCGGCCTCGTGGCCGGGGCCGGCACCCCGCCCGTCCTCGGGCGGCCCGAACTCCTGACCCCGCTGCCCGCGCTCACCCTCCTCGGCCTCGCGTGCGCCGTCGGCCTGACAGCAGGCTGGCTCGGAGGCGACAACGGCAAGGTCGCGGCTCCGCTGGTGGCGATCGCCGTGTTCCTCGCCTTCCTCGCCCTCTACGCGGGTGACCTCTCCGAGTTCGTGATGGTCGGCGGAGCCACCGGCTCGCTCGTGGGGCTGCGCCCCAAAGCCGGCACCCAGACGTCCCAGGCCGTGTTCTACGCGGCCGCCACTCTCCTCGCACTGCTCGCCGGAGCCTGGAGCGCAGCCCCCCACCGACTGCGCCCGCGACACCTCCTCACAGCCACCGCCACCGCCGTACTGTGCGCGCTCTCGGCCGGCCACCTCGCCTCGGCGGACCCCCTGTACCTGGAAGCCCGCCCCGGTGACGTCCGCTGTCACGGCTCCAGCCCCGAGATCTGCCTCGGCCGCGGCTACACCTCGTACGAGCCCCGTCTGCGCGCGAGCCTCACCCCCCTGGTGCGGGCCATGGCTCAGCTGGACCTCCCCGCCCCGGCCGCCTTCCGTCAGGACGCCCTGCGCAGCACCACCCGAACCGGCGAACTCTCCCCGGACACCGTCACGGGGGACCGGGAACTGCTGCTCGACATGTTCCTGGGCACCTACTACGGCTCCGACTGCGTGATCGAGCCCGGTACTGCCATGGAACGCGCGCACGTCGACGCCCGCTACTGGCTCGCCGAAGCCGTGGGCCTTCCGCCGTACGAGGACCCGGTCCTGGACCCCCGGCTCACCGGCGGCACCGCCCCCGAGAGGATCTCCGCAGCCCGTGCCGCGTTCCAGCGCTTGGCAGCCTGCGATGCCTAGCCTTCTCTACGTCCGGCGCTGGCGGCTGGGCCGGCAGGGGATCGCGGGCCTGCTCTGCGCGCTGCTGTGGGTCGCGACCCCGCTCCGCCTGTACGACGTACCGGCCCGGGACGGCGTACAGGGCGCGCTCTGGCCGATGGTCCCGGCACTCTTCGCGGCATTCCTGCCGTCCGCCCTCGCCACGGCGGCAGAGGTACAGGAACGCATCACGCCGACGGCCACGCGCCTGCGGGCCACGACCACAGCGGTGGTCCTCGCCCTCGCGGCTGCCCTCGCCCTGACGGGCGCCACCAACGACCCGGCCGTCGCCTTTCGCAACACCTTCCTGCTGACGGGCCTGGCCTTCTCCGGCGCCTGCCTCCTGCCTCCGGCCGCAGCCTGGGTTCCTCCGGTCGCCACCCCGATGATCATGTGGCTGATCGGCACCAAACCCCAGGCGCAGGTGGAACCCTGGTCCCTCCTCCTGCTCCCGGGCACCGTCCCCTACACCTGGACCATCACGATCCTCATCACGGCAACGGCCCTCACGACGTACCTCCTCCGCGGGCCTTGCCGTCGCGGCTGAACCCATGCGCCACCCCGGCGAAGCGCCCATCCGACGAACCGCCGACAGGGGATCCAAGAGGTGCACCGGCCCAAGGCCTGTCGGTCGGGAAGGAGTACGAGGATGCGCTGATCCTCGGTGGCGAGCATGCCGCCCCAAGGACGCTGCAGTGCCGACCACTTCACTCAAGAAGGACCTCATCGGGGCACGGGCCTGAAGCACTCGACACTCTCCACCCGGCTCAATGCGGGTGTCGCCCCGACCGAGGTCGCTGCACGGGCAGGCAGCAGCGTGGACAGTTCCAGGCCGCTGACAGGCCGCAGGGGCAGTGATGGGGCTGCACGGACTGCTGCATGTCTGCACATACGCGAAGACCCCGGCTTCAGCGTTGCCGCTGATGGCGGGGTCTTTGGGCACTTCCTGCGAAGTGCCCCCGGCAGGATTCGAACCTGCGCACACGGCTCCGGAGGCCGAGTGATGAAGAGGGGAACCCACAGGTCAACGGCGCCGAGTGGCTGTGCCGGACGTGTCCCGTCCACAAATAGTCCACGGCCGTGAATTCGTCAGCTGCCGCACACTGCAGCCCCTCTCTCTTCCGGCGATTCCGCTTTCACTCGACGGACTCCGGCTCGGCGTCTTCCAAGGCGGAGGCGACGGCAGCAAACTCTTCCAGGGCCGCGGTGAGGTCCTCGACGATCTCACGGGCGATGATCTCTGGTGTCGGCAGGTTGTCGAAGTCTTCGAGCGACTCGTCGCGCAGCCACGTGATATCGAGGTTGACCTTGTCGCGGGTAATCAGCTCGTCATACGTGAACGACTTGAAGAGCTCGGTCTCTTCGCGTTCTTCGTGCGCGCATCCCGGCTTTGCGTAAGCCACGAAGTCGTCCAGGTGCTTGCGCGTCAGAGGGTTCTTCTTGGGTGTGAAGCGCTGGTTGGTCCGAAGGTCGTAGACCCACAGTTTGTTGGTCCACGGCGTCTCGCTGGCCGGCTTCTTGTCGAAGAACAGCACGTTCGCCTTGACGCCCTGGGCGTAGAACACGCCAGTTGGTAGGCGCAGCAGCGTGTGCAGGTCGAAGTCGCGCAGTAGACGGCGGCGCAGGGTCTCGCCAGCACCGGCCTCGAAGAGCACGTTGTCGGGGAGCACCACGGCTGCCCGGCCATTGATGTCCAGAATCGTCATGATGTGCTGCAGGAAGTTGAGCTGCTTGTTGCTCGTGGTGACGACGAAGTCTTGGCGCTCGATCGCCCGGTCGTCGCGGTTGGCCTTGCCGTTCTCACCGACCATCGTGATCGACGACTTCGTGCCGAACGGCGGGTTCGCGAGGACCACGGACCACCGGTTGCCCGGGTCTGCGATCAGGGCATCTTTGACCTCGATCAGGGAGTTCCCTGTGGGGGTGCCAATGCCGTGCAGCATCAGGTTCATCGCGGCGAGACGGGCGGTGCCGTCCACGAGCTCTACGCCGTGGACGAAGGAGTCGCGCAGATGCTCGCGCTCCGGGGGCGTCATCTGGGAGGCGTTCTTGGAGGCGTATTCGTGCGCGGTCAGCAGGAAGCCGCCGGTGCCGCAGGCCGGGTCAACGACCGTGTCGGCCACGGTGGGCCGCACGATGTCGACCACCGCGGAGATGATCGAGCGCGGAGTGAAGTACTGACCGGCCCCAGAACCCTTGTCACTGGCCCCCTTTGCCAGAAGGGATTCGTAGGCGTCACCGTTGATGTCAGTGCCGGTGGACGACCAGTTCTCCTTGTCGATCAGGTCGTGGATCAGGCGCTCCAGCTTGGCCGGGTCCTGGATCCGATTCTGAGCCTTGCGGAAGATCGTGCCCAGCGTCCCGCGCTGCCGGCCCAGACCCTGCAGGATCCGCGTGTACTCGGCCTCCAGATCGATGCCCTTGGCGTCCAGTAGGCACTGCCAGGAGAACTGATCGGGGACGATCTTCTCCGGCCTGAGCTTCCGGTGCGCCCGCTCGTGCGCCATCTTCAGGAACAGCAGGTACGTCAGCTGTTCGGTGTACTCGATCACCCCGACGCCGTCGTCACGCAGGACGCCTGCGTAGGACCAAAGCTTGTCGACCAGTCGGCGACCATCCGCCACGATTCTCTTCCTTCGAACACCGGGGCGTTTGCCCCACAAGAACAGTTGACGCTGGCGGTGCTACTGCACGCTGCGGCTCTTCCACACGGCGAAGCCGACGCCGTCCTCGGTCACCCACGCCCGACGGCACCGGCAGCGGACGGAGACGTCGGCTGTCATGAGATCGCCCGGCGTTCCATCCACGAGAAACAGGTGGACCTGCATGCCGGCCATCAGAGCAGCGCCCCTTCGGGAACGGCTGAGTTGACCTCATCAACCAGCGCCTCGACGGCCTCGGGCTCAGGGCTGCCTGAAGAACCAGTGAGCCGTCCGGAAAAAGCGGAAGCCAGAAGGGATCGGCGGAGAGACTGGGCTTTATATTCGGATCGCGAAATATCCGCTTCGAGTCGTTTTGTGGCATCGAGTTTGAGAGTGGCCGTCTCCACGATGTATTCCTGCTCCTCAATAGGAGGAACAGGGAACTCAATCCTCTTGAGGCGGGTGGCTGATAGGTGGGCGATGTTCGTTGTGATGCGCGACTCCCGCCTGAATCGTCCAGTGTGCATGTGACGCCGGAAAACGAGGAGAGCAAACTCTGGGAGGACGTCTTCGCGTGCCTTGAAACGCAGGAGGCTGTTAGTGAAAGCGACTTTTTTGGGGACTCCTCGGTAGATAGCAGGCCGTCCCAGCCACTCCGGGCTCTGTCCTTCGTTCAGCAGGATGTCATCAGGTTCGAGGCGGAATCGGTCGAATGTGTCATCTGGCCAATGCATCTCCATGACATCGGCTGTGTCGATGCGGTCTTCAAATACATTCGCCACGCGGAGGTAGGGGTGCATGTTCGGGCCCGAGTGCCAGTCCGGATGCCGCTGACGACCCAGCTCAACGGTTCCCGCACGGGAAACCGTTGTCGATTCCCAGGAAGCGGGATAGTCAGCAACATCCGGGATGAGGGCAGCCAGTACCGCTTTGGTCAGTACCCGGGCGCGCCGCTTGGCGGCGTTGAGGTAGGCGACGCCGGCGTCGAGACGGGACAGGTGGTCCTCCAGCACCTCAACGATTTGCTCCTGCCTTAGGAGAGCTGGCAGTTCCCCAAGGGGGATCTGCTTTACGTCCGAGACGTTCAAGTGAAGGACTGTCGAACCAGCAGAATGTTGTTTGATCCACTGCTGAGTATCGGGAGCCATCAAGCGGTATTTCAAATACCGATGGCTAACTTCGCTGCTTTTAATCTGCACGAGTACAGTCCTCTGCCCCAGAGAGACGCGTGCCTCTTGAGGAACTTCCCCCACTTCGCCCATTGGAGCTTCGCGGGAGAAGATCAGGTCGCCGGGTGCAGGAACTGCTCGGCGGGTCCACTCTTCGAAGGTCTGACGGTCTATCGGCTTTGCGTTAGCCAGATTGATGCGCCCGTTGCGAACCTCTCGAGTGCCGATTGAGTATCCGTATGTCTCGCCTTCGGTTCGCGGCGCGGTCTTATGCTCGCAGTCGATCACAAGGGCGATGTCACGGAGCAGGGTCACGCGGTGAGCTCCTTATTCATGGCGGCAAGGAGCTCAGTGACGCCGTCGCCGAGGTCGCGGAGGGCGCCGTCGATGCCGCCGCGTTCAGTGAACGGGGCCTCGTCCAGGTCGTCGGCGTCGATCAGTGCCGACACCGCGATCACCTCGGCCATGTTGTCTAGCCACCACCTCTGTGCGTCCGTGAAGACGACTCCGGCCTGCTCTTGCTGCAGCAACCAGCTCTGGTACCGCTCGCGCACCTTGTCGGCGTATGGGACCAGCTCGTCGTCAACTTGCAGGGTAAACCGAAGCAGAGACACCAGATCCGTCACCCTGGCCTTGGTGTTCGGCCGTACCCGGGTCTTCTCGATCTGCTCGTACGCTTTCCACAGCACCTCAGGGGTCCAGCGGTGCGGCGGTCGGGCGATGCGGTCGGCCAGTTCCTGGATCTGCGCGAAGACCTCGCCTGCCGGGCGATTGCCGGAGCGGCCGGCCTCCTGTAGGACCTGGAGCGCGGTGATCTCAGTGCGGTGCTCGCGCAGGTAGACACGCCAGTCCAAGACGATCTCCAAGGCCTTGTTGTCGTCGACGACTCCATAGGCCTCTAGGAGGGTGTCGGGGTTGGTGTCGTCGATTATCAGGTCGTGCTGGCGGCGCAGTTCCATGATCCGGTTACGCAGCTCAGGGTTGGCCGCGATCGGTTCGACGGCGGCCTCTATCATTTCTTCCACAACCTGTTCGCGGCTTGCCCCTGGGCTGGCGGCTGCGAGGGCCTGGGCCTGGTTCTCAGGGTCGCAGGCCTCGACGAGCCCCTTCACGATCGCCTTGAGTGGCCGGTCGGCCACGCTTTCGAGCTCGGTGCGTTCGGCGGGCTTGAGCTGCAGTTCCAGCGCGGCGAGGCGGGAGGCCAGCGTGGCGGTCTCGTCCTCAGTGATCGTCAGGTTCGCGGCCTTCTGGAGTAGTTTCTGCAGCGAGATGTTTTTGGTGCGGTTTAGCGGAGGATCGACGAAGCCGTGCTCGGTAACACCGATGGCGTCTACGATGACAAACCTGGTCTTCTCCTTGGCCTTTAGGTCGGGCGTCACCGCTTGGAAGTCGGCGGGGGTGATCGTTCGTGCGCCGCGCCCTTTCATCTGCTCGAAGTACTGGGCTGACCGAACGTCCCGCATGAAGAAGACACACTCCAGCGGCTTCACGTCGGTGCCGGTGGCGATCATGTCCACGGTCACGGCGAAGCGTAGGCTCGCGGAGGTGCGGAAAGTCTGCAGGTGTCCCTTCGGGTCCTTGGCCTGATAGGTGATCTTTGCGGCGAAGTCGTTCCCCTTACCGAAGACCTGCCGCACTTGTGTGACGACCTCCTCGGCATGGGCGTCATCTTTGCAGAAGATCAGTGTTTTTGGGACGGCCGTGCGACCGGGGAAGATTTCGGTGAACAGCCGGTCGCGGAAGGTCTCTAGGACGGTCCGGATTTGGTTGGGGTTGGTGACAGCGCGATCGAGCTGCGATTTTCGGTACTCCAGCGTCTCGTCGATGACCTCGATCCGCTGAATGCGGGTGCGCCGATCCACCTTCGGCACGTGCGTGCCGGCCTCGATCGTCGCTCCGTTCTCGCCGATGGCAGTCTTGATTCTGTAGATGTCGAAGTCGACGTTCACGCCGTCTGCCACGGACTCCGTGTAGGTGTACTGCGACACCAGGTTCTGGCGGAAGAACGCGAACGTCTGCTTCCCGGGCGTGGCCGTCAGTCCGATGATGTGGGCGTCGAAGTACTCCAGGACGCCCTTCCACACCCCGTAGATCGAGCGGTGCGCCTCGTCCACGATCACCAGGTCGAACGATTCGGGCGGCATGGCCGAGCTGTACTGGACGGTGACCGGCTCGTTCGGGGTCCAGTCGTCCAGCTGCGGGTCGTCGCCGCCCGGGACCTCCTTGCCGCGCAGCACCGAGTAGACCCGCTGAATCGTGGATATCACGACGCCGGAGCTGGCGAGCATGCCTGCCGCCGCTAGCTTCTGCACCGAGTAGATCTCGGTGAAGCGGCGCCCGTCGTCGGGCGTGGCATAGTTGGCGAATTCGCCGGCCGTCTGGTCGGCCAGGTTGTTGCGGTCTACCAGAAACAGGATCCGCTTGAAGCCCGCGTACTTCAGCAGCCGGTACGACAGCGTGACCGCGGTGTAGGTCTTGCCCGCGCCGGTGGCCATCTGGATCAGGGAGCGATCGGCGCGCTGCGCCGCGAGAGACTTCTCCGTGCCCTGGACCGCATCGATCTGCGCGGGACGCAGCATCTCGGTGACCAGCGGCGGCATCGCCTGAATCTTTGCCCTCCACGTGGGGGCCTCCGGGGCGGCCTCGGCATCCCGAATGATCCTGGCCAGTGTTTCCGGCCGCGGGAACGCAAAGATCCTCCGGGCGCGCGGCTCAGGGTCGTAACCGTTGGTGAAGTGGGTCTCGGTACCGGATGCCTCGAAGACGAAGGGGAGGCGGTCGCCCCACAGGTTGGCGCGCTTTCGGTGCCGCTCCGGCAGGCCCGTGGCATACATGGACGACTGCCACTCCACGCCCGACAGTGTGGTGCCCATAGGCTTGGCCTCGATGACGCCGACTACTCGCCTGCCGACGTAAAGCAGGTAGTCCGCCCGCCCGTGTCCGGCGGACATGATGACCTCACGCACGGCGATGCCCTCGCCGGCGAACAGGTTTAGGTCCTTGCCGTCCTGCACCTGCCAGCCTGCAGCCGCGAGTTGCTCGTCGATGCGCTTTCGAGCGCGCGCCTCGGCAGGGAGTCTGTCGTCATCGGTCGCCGTCATCATCGCCTCAGTGCAGAGCATGGAGATTCGGTGTAGAGAGCAGCGGAATGGTGGAGACTGAGCATGCCTTGCCGTCGCTTCCTGGCACAAGTCGCCTGTTAGTTCCGTTGTCGATGCCATTCAAACTGCGGCAACTCCCGTGCCTGCTTGCGTGCTTGGACCTCGAGTCTGCCCGTCCGTCGATCGCCTGAGGGCTGGTAGCGGGCGGAGTTGGATCACCGCCGGACTCTGCCGTGATGATGCCTGACCACCTCGGCACCGTCATCGAGGTCGGTGGAGCGGCTTTGGGGTGGCGCTGCTTTGGCGCGAGTGATCATGGCCCCGTAAGCTTCCGGCGTGTCGGGCACCTGTGGGTCTGCCCGGTAAAGCACGACGTTGGGGCCATGATCTTCGAGGCTCGCGCCAAAGTGGCTCCGTAAAGCCGTGGAGCCGACCGCCCCAGCCACGACGTATCCCTTCTCTAACGTCAGGCGGCTGATTGCTGTGTGCGCGGCCCGGGCGCTGGCCGGGCTGGAGCGGGGTGGAGACAGGAGCGCAGGCCCGGCCGGGGGCCGGGCCGCGTGCGGTGAGCGGAGCGAGCCGCCTGATGAAGTAGGGAAACTCTTACCGCGCCGTCTGGCTCAGAGTGCTGGAGTGTCCGGAAGCGGGACACCAAGTGTCCGTCCTACGACGTTCGCTGGTCCGTGGCCGGGCAGGTCTTCTCCGATGTGGGCTGCCCGTGACGGGGAGGAGTCCGACACGGCGTCCGGGCTCCCCGGCTCGATGGCCGAGCCGAAGGCGACGCTGACCTGGTACGCCTTCGCGCTGAAGTACCTCGCGATGAAGTGGCCCCACGCGGCGCCGAACACCCGGGACGGGATCAACGAGTCGCTGACTTCGGTGACGATGGCGCTCCTGGACGAGCGCCCGGGCCGCCCCGCGGACACCGAGCTGCGGAAGACCCTGAGGAACTGGGCGTTCGTCCTGCCCGGCCCGGATGACCGGGATCTACCGGCGGACGTCGGCAACATCCTGCACTGGGTCGCCAAGGCCTCTCGGCCGCTGTCCGACCTGTCCGACCCGGCCTTGGGGCGGGCGGTCCTCGACTCGCTGAAGATCAAGCTGGACGGGACCGCGGCGGCTGCCGAGACCGTACGGCGGAAGCGGCGCACGCTGGTGAACGCCCTGCTCTACGCCGTGGACCTCGGCGAGTTCCGGGAAAGCCCGCTGGCGGCCGTCTGCTGGCAGAAGCCCAAGGTCTCCAGCGAGGTGGACCCCCGGGTCGTGGCCAACCCCGAGCAGGCCCGATTGCTGCTCCACGCGGTCTCGTACGTCGGCGGCTATCGCCGGGCCCGCGGTCGGCGTCTGGTTGGCCTCTATGCCGGGATGTACTTCGGGGGCTTTCGGCCGGCCGAAGCCGTGGGGCTGGCCGAGCCGGACCTGACGCTTCCGGACTCCGGCTGGGGCACCGCGTTGCTGCACCGGACCAGGCCGAGCGTCGGGAAGCAGTGGACCGACTCCGGGCAGAGTCACGACGATCGCGGTCTGAAGAACCGGCCTACGGAAGACGTCCGCCGGGTGCCGATCCCGCCCCAGTTCGTGTCCATCCTCCGCGAGCACCTGGACACCTTCGGCACGGCTGTGGACGGCAGACTGTTCGCCAGGGAGGGCGGGCGCCGGCCGTCGCGGCCACTCCGCTCGCCAGTCGGCCGTATGACCTTCGGCACTCGGCGCTCTCCACGTGGCTCAACGCCGGCGTCGACCCGACCGAGGTTGCCGAGCGTGCTGGCAATAGCGTGGAGGTGCTGCTCAGTCGGTACGCGAAGTGCCTCGACGGGCGTCAGGAGGTGGCCAACCGTCGGATCGAAGATCTGCTGCGTGAGTACGAGTGATCGCTAGTCGGTGATGCGGTGCGAGGCCCCTGGACCTGTCCGGGGGCCTTCCGTGTTTCTACGGCTGACCTGCGGCGATGGACCAAGATCCTGTCCACGAATAGTCCACAGGGTCTGACATACGGGTGCGCAGGGCGGCAGTTGGCTGCACATACGCGAAGACCCCGGCTTCAGCGTTACCGCTGATGGCGGGGTCTTTGGGCACTTCCTGCGAAGTGCCCCCGGCAGGATTCGAACCTGCGCACACGGCTCCGGAGGCCGTTGCTCTATCCCCTGAGCTACGGGGGCGTGTCGTCGGTGTTGCTGCGACGGGTTGAACACTACCAGCTTCCGCGGGGTGATCAGGAACCGGTTTGCGGGGGAGGAGGGAGTGGTTCGCCCGCAGGGGGTGGAAGTGGCGAAAACCCGGACGCGGGGGCCCGGGCGGACCTACTCTCGAGTTGTGCCAGGCGTCGCGGGCCGGGTGCTTGTTGTCGACGACAACAAGGTCATCCGGCAACTGATCAAGGTCAATCTCGAGCTGGAGGGCTTCGAGGTCGTGACCGCGAACGATGGTGCCGAGTGTCTGGACGTCGTGCACCGGGTGTGTCCCGACGTGATCACCCTTGATGTGGTCATGCCGCGACTGGACGGGTTCGGGGCGGCCGCGCAGTTGCGGGCCGACCCGCGGACAAGGGACGTGCCCGTCGCCATCGTCAGCGCCTGCACGCAGCAGGAGGTGGAGGCCGGGATCTCGGCCGGCGTGGACGCCTTCCTCGCGAAGCCGTTCGAGCCCACCGAGCTGGTACGGGTCGTGCGCCGGCTGATCGAGAGCAAGGACCGGCACGACGGGAGGAAAGGGGCGCCCGCCGGGAGGGGGAGGGGTGGTCCCCACCAGTAGCGCGCCCTCCCCGTCCGTTCCGGTTGTCCAGTGCTCTGTTCACATGGCGAAACCCTTCGGCTGATGACGGGGCGTCTCCCCTAGGCTGGGTCCCGTGACCCCCGCAGACCTCTCCCGTTGCGTCGTGAGCGCCGTGCGCCGCGCCGTCGAGGACGGTGAGCTGGCCGGGGCGGTGCCCGTGCGCGTGGTGGTCGAGCGGACCCGGCCCGGTGGGGTCGGGGAGTACGCCACTCCCGTCGCCTTCCAGATCGCGAAGGGTGCCGGGGTGCGGCCGGCCGAGGTCGCCGCGGTGCTGGCCCGCCGGCTCGGCGCAGTGGCCGGGATCGAGCGGGTCGAGGTCACCGGGGCCGGATTCCTGAATTTCTCGCTGGGTTCCGTTTCCGCTGCCCGGCTGGTGCGTGACGTGCGCCCGGTGGCGGTGATCGAGGTCCCGGACCCGCCGTCCGGCGAGCTGCGCGAGCGCCTCGTACGGGCCGCCGTCGCGCGGATCGAGGCCGCGCAGGGGGTCCGGCCCGGTCCGGCCGTGAGCGTGGCGCCCGTCGCCCGCCGCGACGGGGACGTGCTCGCGCGGTACGGGGCCGACGCCGTCGCCTGGGCCGTGCTGACCGTCCCCGCGCGCGAGACCCCCGAGTTCTGCGACGTGCTGCTCGTGCAGGGGGAGGGCAACGAGCTCCACCGGGTGCGGTACGCCCACGCCCGCGCCCGCGCGCTCGTACGCAATGCCGAGCAGCTCGGCTTCCGCCCCGAGCCCGGTGAGGTCGACGCGCCCGCCCTGCTGCGCGTCCTCGCCGACCACCCCCTCGTCCTGGAGGCCGCCGCGCACCACCGTGCGCCCGAGCGGCTCGCCCGGCACCTCGTCGAGCTGGCCGACGCGCTGCTCGACTTCCAGTACCGGGTCCTGCCCAAGGGCGACGAGAAACCCTCGGCCGCCCACCGTGCCCGGCTGGCTCTTGCCGAAGCCGCCGGGACGGTGCTGGCCGGCGGCCTGGCCCTGCTCGGCATAGACGCACCGACACGCCTGTGACCCGCGAAGAGAGATACCGATGAGCCGTTCCGCGCACCCCGCCGGGCCCCGCCACGCCGACGTCCTGCCCGAGGGGCACTACTCCCCGCCGCCCGCCGACCTGAACGCCCTCGACGAGAAGGTCTGGGCCCGGACCGTCGAGCGCACGGCCGACGGGGTCGTCGCCGTGGGCGGCATCGAAGTGACCAGGCTCGCGGAGGAGTTCGGGACCCCCGCCTACTTCCTCGACGAGGAGGACTTCCGGGCCCGGTGCCGGGCCTGGGCGCACGCCTTCGGTCCCGACGCAGACGTGTTCTACGCCGGCAAGGCGTTCCTCTCCAAGGCCGTCGTGAAGTGGCTGAAGGAGGAGGGGCTCAACGTCGACGTGTGCTCCGGCGGGGAGCTGACCACCGCGCTCGCCGCCGGGATGCCCGCCGCGCGGATCGCCTTCCACGGGAACAACAAGTCCGAGGGCGAGATCCGCCGGGCCGTCGAGGCAGGGGTCGGGCGCATCGTGCTCGACTCCTTCCAGGAGATCGCCCGCGTCGCGCACATCGCCCGTGAGCTGGGCGTACGCCAGCCCGTTCAGATCCGCGTGACGGTCGGCGTCGAGGCGCACACCCACGAGTTCATCGCCACCGCGCACGAGGACCAGAAGTTCGGCATCGCGGTGGCGGACGGGTCCGCCGCCGAGGCCGTGCGCCGGGCGCTCGGACACGACTCGCTGGAGCTGCTCGGCGTCCACTCCCACATCGGTTCGCAGATCTTCGACATGGCCGGCTTCGAGGTCTCCGCCAAGCGCGTCGTGCGGCTGCTGGCCGACGTCCGGGACGAGCACGGGGTGGAGCTGCCCGAGATCGACCTGGGCGGTGGCCTCGGCATCGCGTACACCTCGGGCGACGACCCGCGCGAGCCCCACGAGATCGCCAAGGCCCTGCACGAGATCGTGGCCCGGGAGTGCGAGAGCGCCGGACTGCGCGCCCCGCGGATCTCCGTGGAGCCCGGCCGCGCCATCGTCGGCCCGACCGCGTTCACGCTGTACGAGGTGGGGACGATCAAGCCGCTGGAAGGCCTGCGTACCTACGTGAGCGTCGACGGCGGGATGTCCGACAACATCCGTACCGCCCTGTACGACGCCGAGTACTCCATCTCCCTGGTCTCGCGCACCTCCACCGCCGAGCCCATGCTCGTACGCGTCGTCGGCAAGCACTGCGAGAGCGGCGACATCGTCGTGAAGGACGCGTTCCTGCCGGCCGACCTCGCGCCCGGCGACCTGCTGGCCGTTCCGGCCACCGGCGCGTACTGCCGCTCCATGGCCAGCAACTACAACCACGCTCTGCGCCCGCCCGTCGTCGCCGTGCGCGACGGACAGGCCCGAGTGATCGTCCGCCGCGAGACGGAGGAAGATCTCCTGCGTCTCGACCTCGGATGATGAAATAGGTGTCTCACTCAATGGACCGAGGATGGAAACTGCTGTCCATTGAGTGAGACTGGTTCCACCCGGCGGGCAAACCGCCCGCAGGGTACCGATGGAAGATCGAAAGGCGTAGGTCGAATGATGCGTACGCGTCCGCTGAAGGTGGCGCTGCTGGGCTGTGGAGTGGTCGGCTCAGAAGTGGCTCGCATCATGACGACGCACGCCGACGACCTCACGCAGAGGATCGGGGCGCCCGTCGAGCTCGCCGGCGTGGCCGTGCGCCGCCCCTCCAAGGTCCGCGAGGGCATCGACCCCGAGCTGGTCACCACCGATGCGACCGCCCTCCTCAAACGCGGTGACATCGACATCGCCATCGAGGTCATCGGCGGCATCGAGCCCGCCCGCACCCTCATCACCACCGCCTTCGAGCACGGCATCTCCGTGGTCTCCGCGAACAAGGCGCTGCTCGCCCAGGACGGCGCCGCGCTGCACGCCGCGGCGGAGCAGCACGGCCTGGACCTCTACTACGAGGCCGCCGTCGCCGGCGCCATCCCGCTGGTCCGCCCGATGCGCGAGTCGCTCGCGGGCGACAAGATCAACCGCGTGATGGGCATCGTCAACGGCACGACGAACTTCATCCTCGACAAGATGGACTCCACCGGCGCCGGTTACCAGGAGGCGCTCGACGAGGCCACGGCCCTCGGGTACGCCGAGGCAGACCCGACCGCCGACGTCGAGGGCTACGACGCCGCCGCCAAGGCCGCGATCCTGGCCGGCATCGCCTTCCACACCCGCGTCCGGCTGGACGACGTGTACCGCGAGGGCATGACCGAGGTCAGCGCGGCGGACTTCGCCTCCGCCAAGCGGATGGGCTGCACCATCAAGCTCCTCGCCATCCTGGAGCGCGCCGCCGACGGCGAGTCGGTCACCGCCCGCGTCCACCCGGCGATGATCCCGATCAGCCACCCGCTCGCCTCCGTCCGCGAGGCGTACAACGCCGTCTTCGTCGAGGCGGAGGCCGCCGGGCGGCTCATGTTCTACGGGCCCGGCGCGGGCGGTGCGCCCACCGCGTCCGCGGTCCTCGGCGACCTCGTCGCCGTCGCCCGCAACAAGCTCGCCGAGGCAACGGGGCCCGGCGAGTCGGCGTACACCCAGCTGCCGGTCAGCCCCATGGGCGACGTCGTCACCCGCTACCACATCAGCCTCGATGTGGCGGACAAGCCGGGCGTCCTCGCCCAGGTGGCGACGACGTTCGCGGAGCACGGTGTCTCGATCGACACCGTCCGCCAGCAGGGCAAGGACGGCGAGGCCTCCCTCGTCGTCGTCACTCACCGCGCGCCCGACGCCGCCCTCTCCGGGACCGTCGAGGCTCTGCGGCAGCTGGACACCGTCCGCGGTGTCGCCAGCATCATGCGTGTTGAAGGGGAGTAAGGACCCATGAGCAGCAATCGCACCCACCAGTGGCGCGGCATCATCGAGGAGTACCGGGACCGCCTGCCGGTGACGGAAACGACTCCCGTGGTGACGCTCCGCGAGGGCGGCACTCCCCTCGTCCCCGCCCAGGTGCTCTCCGAGCGCACCGGTTGCGAGGTGCATCTGAAGGTCGAGGGGGCGAACCCCACCGGGTCCTTCAAGGACCGCGGCATGACCATGGCGATCACCAAGGCCAAGGAGGACGGCGCCAAGGCCGTCATCTGCGCGTCCACCGGCAACACCTCCGCCTCCGCCGCCGCGTACGCGGTGCGCGCCGGGATGGTCTCGGCCGTCCTCGTGCCCCGCGGCAAGATCGCGCTCGGTAAGATGGGCCAGGCGCTGGTGCACGGCGCCAAGATCCTTCAGGTGGACGGCAACTTCGACGACTGCCTGAACCTGGCCCGCGCGCTCTCCGACAACTACCCGGTCGCGCTGGTCAATTCGGTCAACCCGGTGCGCATCGAGGGCCAGAAGACGGCCGCGTTCGAGATCGTCGACGCGCTCGGCGACGCGCCCGACATCCACGTGCTGCCCGTCGGCAACGCGGGCAACATCACCGCGTACTGGAAGGGCTTCAAGGAGTACAAGGCCGACGGCCTGTCCACCCGTACGCCCCGCGTGTGGGGTTTCCAGGCCTCCGGTTCCGCGCCCATCGTGCGCGGCGAGGTCGTCAAGGAGCCGCACACCATCGCCACCGCGATCCGGATCGGCAACCCGGCCTCCTGGGACTACGCGCTGGCCGCGCGTGACGAGTCGGGCGGCTTCATCGACGAGGTGACGGACCGCCAGATCCTCGCCGCGTACCGGCTGTTGGCCTCGCAGGAGGGCGTGTTCGTCGAGCCGGCCTCGGCCGCCTCGGTGGCCGGTCTGCTCAAGGCCGCCGAGCTGGGCCTGGTCGACCCCGGTCAGAAGATCGTGTGCACCGTCACCGGCAACGGCCTGAAGGACCCCGACTGGGCGATCGCCGGCGCTCCGCAGCCGGTCACCGTTCCGGTGGACGCCGAAGCCGCAGCCGTGCGCCTCGGCCTGGTCTGACGGCGGTACCTCCGCGGCGCAACAGCAGTACCCGCAGTGCCCGCAGTACCCGTAGTACCCGCAGTACCCGGCACCACCGTGTGAGCCGGGTTCCGGAGGGCTCGTGAGGTCCCCCAGGGGCCTTCCCGAGATCCTCCGGAACCCGGCAACTCACCCGTACGACAACAAAAATACGGCTGAAGTCGGTCGAAGTCGGTCGAAGTCCGCGACACGCATCGTGCGCCTCCTGTGCGCCCTATGTCGCGAGAGAACCTTCCTTCGATACGCTGTACCTACATCCGCCACCGCGCATATGACTGCGGTGCTGCCCCGAGGGCCTTCGGGTGTCGTACGTTCTCAAGTACATTCGCAGCGAGCCAGCGAAGAGCGAAGATCTCGCACAGTCACAAGGAGTGTCATCGGACGATGGCCGGTCCAGCGTTCCGCGCCGCCGCCGTACGGGTGCGCGTCCCCGCCAGCAGTGCCAACCTCGGTCCGGGCTTCGACGCCCTGGGCCTGGCCCTGGGGCTCTACGACGACGTAGTCGTCCGGGTGGCCGACTCCGGCCTGAACATCGACATCGCGGGTGAGGGCGCCGACACCCTCCCGCGGGACGAGAGCCACCTGCTCGTACGTTCCATGCGCACCGCCTTCGACCTGCTGGGCGGCCAGCCGCGCGGTCTGGAGGTCGTCTGCGCGAACCGCATCCCGCACGGTCGCGGCCTCGGCTCCTCCTCCGCGGCCATCTGCGCCGGCATCGTCGCCGCCCGCGCCGTGACCATAGGCGGAGAGGCCAGGCTCGACGACGCGGCGCTGCTGGAGCTCGCGACCGAGATCGAGGGCCACCCCGACAACGTCGCCGCCTGTCTGCTCGGCGGATTCACCCTCGCCTGGATGGACGGCGGCAGCGCGAAGGCGATCCGGATGGAGCCCGCCGAATCCATCGTTCCGGTGGTCTTCGTGCCCTCCAGGCCGGTCCTCACGGAGACGGCGCGCGGCCTGCTGCCGCGCAGCGTCCCGCACGTGGACGCGGCCGCCAACGCGGGTCGCGCGGGCCTGCTCGTGGAAGCCCTGACCAGGCGTCCCGAGCTGCTCCTGCCGGCCACCGAAGACCGGCTCCACCAGGAGTACCGGTCCCCGGCGATGCCCGAGAGCGTGGCACTCGTCAACAGGCTGCGGGCGGACGGGATCCCCGCGGTCATCTCCGGCGCGGGCCCCACGGTCCTCGCGCTGGTCGACAACGGTGCGGCCGACAAGGTCGCGCAGCTCGCGGGCGAGGGATGGGCGGCCAACCGGCTCGCCCTCGACGCCGCGGGCGCGAGCGTACTTCCGCTGGGCACCCAGGGCGGCTAGACCCGCCGTCCCGGAGTGCACAGCCGGTCAGGGGCGGGCGGCCAGGGCAGGCCGCCCGCACGGAAGGGCGCGATTGCCGGTGATTGAGAGGGGGAATATCTATTGGATCCGGTAGTGTTAGTCTCAAGTGCGCATCGGAAGCCGCCATGGCTCGGTGCTCAGTGTCCCCATTCGGGACCACATTTCTTCCGGGAGCCTCCCCGACTGCTTTGATCACCTCCAGCAGTTTCGAGCACGCTCCGGAATCGGCGTGACATTCCCACGCTTTCAGCTCGGGGGCTTCTCGCCGGAACCAGCCATGCACGTTTCTTCCGCCGTACTTCTACCGGCGGACCACCGCCCCGGCTGCGGTCCACGACCCATCAGGTCAAGGCCCGCCGTCGGACAGCACAACCGGTCGCCGAGCCAGACAGGCCGACGTCCGCTCCAGGGAAGGACCCTTCGTGAGCGACACCACCGATCTGATGGGCGCTGCCGACACCTCTGTCGACACCAGTGCCCCCGCCGCGGGCGCCGCACCCAAGCGCCGACGCACCGGCACCGGCCTTGACGGCATGGTCCTCGCCGAGCTGCAGCAGGTCGCGTCGGGCCTCGGGATCAGGGGCACCGCGCGCATGCGCAAGAGCCAGCTGATCGAGGTCATCAAGGAGGCGCAGGCGGGCAGCGGTGCCCCCAAGGCCGCCGCCTCCACCGCCGCAGCCACCGCCGAGGCCAAGCCGAAGCGCCGCGCCACCAGCAAGGCCCGTACGGGTGAGGCCGCCGCCGAGGCGCCCGCCGAGAAGCCCGCCGCGCAGGCGCAGATCGAGATCCCCGGCCAGCCGGCCAGCGAGGACGCTCCGGTCGGCGAGCGCCGCCGCCGTCGGGCCACGGCCCCCTCCGGCAGCCCGGAGGCCTCGGCCCCCGTCGCCGTACAGGTCGAGCAGAAGACCGAGACCGCGCCCGCCGCCACCGCCCCGTCCGAGGCCAAGGCCGAGGCCGCCACCGCGGTCTCCGCCGGCCAGGCGCAGGGCCAGGACGGCGAAGGCCGTGGCCGCCG
Source organism: Streptomyces sp. NC-S4 (assembly GCF_054353315.1). NCBI lineage: Bacteria > Bacillati > Actinomycetota > Actinomycetes > Kitasatosporales > Streptomycetaceae > Streptomyces > Streptomyces sp. NC-S4. The sequence continues at coordinate 5,817,426 of NZ_CM135937.1, forward strand.
CGACCGCCGTGACCGCGGTGACCGCACCGACCGTCAGCGCGACCGCCGTGACCGCGGTGCCAAGGCCGACGACCAGGGCCAGGGCGGCCAGGGTCAGGGCCAGGGCGCGCAGGGCGGCCAGGGCGGACAGGGCGGCGGCCGTCAGGAGCGCGCCGACCGTCAGCAGCAGGGCGGCCGGGGCCAGGGCCAGGGTCAGCAGGGCCGTCAGGACCGCCAGGACAACGGTCCCCAGGACGACTTCGACGGCGAGGACGGCCGTCGCGGCCGTCGCGGCCGCTACCGCGACCGCCGTGGCCGCCGTGGCCGCGACGAGTTCGCGCCGAGCGAGCCGCAGGTCGCCGACGACGACGTGCTGATCCCCGTCGCGGGCATCCTCGACATCCTCGACAACTACGCGTTCATCCGGACCTCGGGCTACCTGCCCGGCCCCAACGACGTGTACGTCTCCCTCGCCCAGGTCCGCAAGGCCGGTCTGCGCAAGGGTGACCACACCACCGGTGCCGTGCGTCAGCCCAAGGACGGCGAGCGCCGCGAGAAGTTCAACGCCCTCGTGCGTCTGGACTCGGTGAACGGCATGGCGCCCGAATCCGGCCGCGGCCGCCCGGAGTTCCAGAAGCTCACCCCGCTGTACCCCCAGGACCGGCTCCGTCTGGAGACCGACCCGGGCGTGCTGACCACCCGCATCATCGACCTCGTGTCGCCGATCGGTAAGGGTCAGCGAGGCCTGATCGTGGCCCCGCCGAAGACCGGTAAGACCATGATCATGCAGGCGATCGCCAACGCGATCACCACCAACAACCCCGAGTGCCACCTGATGGTCGTCCTGGTCGACGAGCGTCCGGAAGAGGTCACCGACATGCAGCGGTCGGTCAAGGGCGAGGTCATCTCCTCGACCTTCGACCGCCCGGCCGAGGACCACACCACCGTCGCCGAGCTGGCCATCGAGCGCGCCAAGCGTCTCGTCGAACTGGGTCACGACGTGGTCGTCCTGCTGGACTCCATCACCCGTCTGGGCCGCGCGTACAACCTCGCGGCGCCCGCCTCCGGCCGCATCCTGTCCGGTGGTGTCGACTCGACCGCGCTGTACCCGCCGAAGCGCTTCTTCGGTGCCGCGCGCAACATCGAGGACGGCGGCTCGCTGACCATCCTGGCCACCGCGCTCGTCGACACCGGCTCGCGCATGGACGAGGTGATCTTCGAGGAGTTCAAGGGCACCGGCAACATGGAGCTCAAGCTCGACCGGAAGCTCGCCGACAAGCGCATCTTCCCGGCCGTCGACGTCGACCCGTCGGGCACCCGCAAGGAGGAGATCCTCCTCAACGCGGAGGAGCTCGCCATCGTCTGGAAGCTGCGCCGGGTGCTGCACGCGCTCGACTCGCAGCAGGCGATCGAGCTGCTGCTCGACAAGATGAAGCAGACGAAGTCGAACGCCGAGTTCCTGATGCAGATCGCGAAGACGACCCCGTCGGGCAAGAACGACGACTGACGTCCGGCACGCGCATCACCGCGACAGCCCCCGCCGCACCCGCGGCGGGGGCTGTCGCGCGTACGGCCGCGTTTTCGGGGTACGGGCGCACCGGCGCCCCGGCTGCGCCCCGGCTGGGCGGTTCGGCCCGGAATGGAACCCTGCGCGGCGTACGCCCGTCTGTGTCAGAGGGACCGCGGGGTGGACGGCGGGCCGCAGCGACCAGGGGACCGGACACAGGACCGAGGAGAGCATGACCGAGGAGAGCAAGGGCCATGGCGGCCGCGCCGCGGCCCGGCGCCGCCGCAAACCGGCGAGGCGCCGCAGGGCCGTCGCCATCGCCGCCTGGAGCGCCGCGGGGGTGGTCCTGCTGGGGGGAGCGGGTCTCGGCTACTTCTACTTCAAGTTCAACGGCAACCTGAAGACCGTCGACATCGACCAGGCCCTCGGCACCGACCGCCCGCAGAACGTCGACAACGGCTCGATGGACATCCTGGTCCTCGGCTCCGACTCCCGCGGCGGCGCCAACGGCGAGTACGGCCGGGACGACGGCGGCTCCGCCCGCTCCGACACGGCAATGATCATCCACCTGTACGAGGGCCACCAGAAGGCCGGCGTCGTGTCCATACCGCGAGACACCATGATCTCCCGGCCCTCCTGCGCGACGGCGGGCGGGAAGACCGACCCCGGCGGCACGCGCACCCAGTTCAACGAGGCGTTCACCGTCGGCGGGGCCGCCTGCGCGGTCAAGACCGTCGAGAAGATGTCGGGGATCCGTATGGATCACTACATAGAGGTCGACTTCACCGGCTTCAAGAAGATCATCGACAACCTCGGCGGCGTCGAGGTGACCACCACCAAGCCGATCAAGGACGGTGCCAGCCACCTCGACCTCGCCGCCGGCACCAACAAGCTCGACGGGGAGCAGGCCCTCGGCCTCGTACGCACCCGCAAGAGCGTCGGCGACGGCAGCGACCTGGGCCGAATACAGCTCCAGCAGGCCTTCATCAAGGCGCTCATCAAGCAGGTCAAGGGCATCGGGGTCTTCGACAACCCCAAGAAGCTCCTCGGCATCGCCGACTCCGCGACCAAGGCGATCACCACCGACAAGGCGCTCGGCGACGTGAAGTCCCTCATGGGCTTCGCGCAGGGGCTCCAGGGCATCGACGCCCAGGACATGCAGATGATCACGCTGCCGGTGACCACGGACCCCCGCGACCCCAACCGCGTGGCCCCGCTCGCCAAGGAGACGAAGATGGTCTGGGACGCCCTGCTGGCGGACCGGCCGATCCCCGCCGAGGCCACCGTGAACTCCTCCGGGGACAAGAGCGCCGCCGGGTCGATCGTCCAGTAGGGCGCCTTGCGCAGGGCCTCCGGACCGGTGCGGAATAGATGGCGACCCCTTGCCGTTGAGGGAGGCGTCCTCAGAATTTTGACAGGCGGCCCGGTCCTGGCAGACTGGTCTGTCGGCCCCGGTTCACGCAGTACGCAATTCGGCTTCCTGCGACCCGGCGCCCTCCCGAATCTAGGAGACACCTTGAAGCGCGATGTTCACCCCGAGTACGTCGAGACCGCGGTCAGCTGCACCTGCGGCGCGTCGTTCACCACCCGTAGCACCCTGACCGAGGGCACCATCCGTGCCGAGGTCTGCTCCGAGTGCCACCCGTTCTACACGGGCAAGCAGAAGATCCTCGACACCGGTGGCCGCGTGGCCCGCTTCGAGGCGCGCTTCGGCAAGGGTGCGGCCAAGAAGTAGCGCGACCCAGGCGCCGGTCTCCGGCCGCCCCCTGTCCACTCGGGGGCGGCCGGACCGGCGCCTTTGTCGTCGTTCCGGCACGTCCCCCTGCAGTCCTTCGCACTTTTCACCCCAGGAGTCCCCCGATGTTCGAAGCGGTCGAGGAATTGGTCGGCGAACACGCCGATCTTGAGAAGAAGCTCGCCGACCCTTCGGTCCACTCGGATCAGGCCAACGCGCGCAAGCTGAACAAGCGCTACGCGGAACTGACCCCGATCGTCGCGACCTTCCGTGCCTGGAAGCAGTCGGCCGAGGACATCGAGACGGCCAAGGAGCTCGCGGCCGACGACCCCGACTTCGCGGCCGAGGCCAAGGAACTGACCGCACAGCGCGAGGAGCTCACCGAGAAGCTCCGCCTGCTGCTCGTTCCGCGCGACCCCAGCGACGACAAGGACGTGCTCCTCGAGGTCAAGGCGGGCGCGGGCGGCGACGAGTCGGCGCTGTTCGCCGGCGACCTGCTGCGCATGTACCTGCGCTACGCCGAGCGCGTGGGCTGGAAGACCGAGATCATCGACGCCACCGAGTCCGAGCTCGGCGGCTACAAGGACGTCCAGGTCTCCGTCCGCACCAAGGGCGGCAACGGCGCCACCGAGCCCGGCCAGGGCGTGTGGGCCCGCCTGAAGTACGAGGGCGGCGTGCACCGCGTCCAGCGGGTTCCGGCCACCGAGTCCCAGGGCCGCATCCACACCTCCGCCGCGGGCGTGCTCGTCACCCCGGAGGCCGAGGAGGTCGAGGTCGAGATCAACATGAACGACCTCCGCATCGACGTGTACCGCTCGTCCGGCCCCGGCGGCCAGTCCGTCAACACCACCGACTCGGCCGTGCGCATCACGCACATCCCCACCGGTGTGGTCGCCTCCTGCCAGAACGAGAAGAGCCAGCTCCAGAACAAGGAGCAGGCCATGCGCATCCTGCGCTCGCGGCTCCTGGCCGCGGCCCAGGAGGCCGCCGAGCAGGAGGCCTCGGACGTGCGCCGCAGCCAGGTGCGCTCCGTGGACCGCTCCGAGAAGATCCGTACGTACAACTACCCGGAAAACCGGATCTCGGACCACCGGACCGGTTTCAAGGCGTACAACTTGGACCAGGTGCTCGACGGTGACCTCGACGCGGTCATCCAGGCCTGTGTCGACACGGACTCCGCGGCCAAGCTCGCGGCCGCGCACTGACCCCACCCCCGCATCACCCCCGTACGACAGCAGCCCGGAGGACCAGCGTGAACTTGCTGCTTGCCGAGGTGGCCCAGGCCACCCAGCGGCTGGCCGCCGCCGGCGTGCCCTCACCGCGCTTCGATGCGGAGGAGCTCGCCGCCTTCGTGCACGGCGTCAAACGGGGGGAACTGCACCACGTCAAGGACGCGGACTTCGACGCCCGCTACTGGGAGGCCGTCGCCCGCCGCGAGGCGCGCGAGCCGCTCCAGCACATCACCGGCCGCGCCTTCTTCCGCTACCTGGAGCTCCAGGTCGGGCCCGGGGTCTTCGTGCCCCGGCCCGAGACCGAGTCGGTCGTGGACTGGGCCATACAGGCCGTCCGGGCGATGGACGTCGTCGAGCCGCTGATCGTGGACCTGTGCACCGGCTCCGGCGCCATCGCGCTGGCCATGGCCCAGGAGGTGCCGCGCTCGCGCGTGCACGCGGTCGAGCTGTCCGAGGACGCCCTGCGGTGGACCCGCAAGAACGCCGAGGGATCCCGGGTCACCGTCCACCAGGGCGACGCCCTGAGCGCGCTGCCCGAGCTCGACGGCCAGGTCGACCTGGTCATCTCCAACCCGCCGTACATCCCGCTCACCGAGTGGGAGTACGTGGCGCCGGAGGCCCGCGACCACGACCCGGAGATGGCGCTCTTCTCCGGCGAGGACGGCCTCGACACCATCCGCGGCATCGAGCGGACCGCCCACCGGCTGCTGCGGCCCGGCGGCATCGTCGTCATCGAGCACGCCGACACCCAGGGCGGCCAGGTGCCGTGGATCTTCGCCGAGGAGCGGGGCTGGGCCGACGCGGCCGATCACCCGGACCTCAACAACCGCCCGCGCTTCGCGACGGCCCGCAAGGCCCTGCCGTGACCGGCCCGACGATTCCCGCCACCCCCCTGCTGCACGAGGAGGCCCGCTGATGGCCCGGCGATACGACTGCAACGACGCGACGGACCGTAAGACGGGTCTGCGTGAAGCCGCGTCCGCCGTGCGCCGCGGCGAGCTCGTCGTGCTGCCCACCGACACCCTCTACGGGATCGGCGCGGACGCCTTCAGCCCGGAGGCCGTCCACGACCTGCTCGCCGCCAAGGGCCGCGGCCGCGGGATGCCCACCCCGGTGCTCATCGGCTCCCCGAACACGCTCCACGGCCTCGTCACGGACTTCTCCGAGCAGGCCTGGGAACTCGTCGACGCCTTCTGGCCGGGCGCGCTGACGCTGGTCGCCAAGCACCAGCCCTCGCTGGCCTGGGACCTGGGGGACACCCAGGGCACCGTGGCCGTGCGCATGCCCCTGCACCCCGTCGCGATCGAGCTGCTGACCGAGGTCGGCCCGATGGCGGTGTCCTCGGCCAACCTGTCCGGTCACCCGGCGCCCGAGGACTGCGACGCCGCGCGCGAGATGCTCGGGGACTCCGTGTCCGTGTACCTGGACGGCGGCCCGACGCCCGGCATCCAGCCGTCGTCGATCGTCGACGTCACGGGGAAGGTTCCCGTCCTGCTGCGCGAGGGGGCACTCACCGCGGACCAGCTGCGGGAGGTCGTACCCGACCTCGAGGTCGCCCCGTGAGCCCTGAGGGGCGTGGCATAGCAGGGGGGCACCGGCCGGCGGCAGCCGGAGGAACCACTTTCCGCATACTCCACGTCAGCACCGGGAACGTCTGCCGCTCGCCCATCACCGAGCGGCTGACGCGCCATGCCCTCTCCCACCGCCTCGGCGGCCTCGCCACCGGCGACCTCATCGTGGAGAGCGCCGGCACCTGGGGGCACGAGGGCGCCCCGATGGAGGCGAACGCGGCCGCCGTGCTGGCGGACTTCGGAGCCGACGCGTCCGGGTTCACCGGGCGGGAGCTGCTGGACGAGCACGTCATACGTGCCGACCTGGTGCTGACCGCCACCCGTGACCACCGCGCCCAGGTCATCTCGATGGGCCACTCGGCGGGGCTGCGCACCTTCACGCTGAAGGAGTTCACCCGGCTGGTACGGGCGATAGATCCGGCCACGCTGCCGCCGCTGGACGACGGCATGGCGGAGCGGGCGCGTGCGCTCGTACGGGCCGCCGCCGCCCTGCGCGGCTGGCTGCTGGCGCCGTCGCCCGACGCGGACGAGGTCTACGACCCGTACGGGGCCCCGATCACCTTCTTCCGCTCCATCGGCGACGAGATCAACCAGGCGCTGGACCCGGTCGTGACGGCCCTGACGGGTGTGACGGCCGCGCGCTGAGCGGTTCGTCGGCCGGAGGCCGGCACAGCGGTACGAAGCCCGGGAGGCCCCGGGGCCGAGCGGTGCGAGAGCCGCGTCGGGGAGGGGCTCGACCAGGCGCTGGACCCGGTCGTGACGGCCCTGACGGGTGTCACCGCCGCGCGCTGACAGGGCGGCGGAGGGGCCGCGGGCCTACAGTGGCTGGTACCCGGTACCCCTGGAGCGCCGCCATGAGCGTCATCACCCAGCCCACGGACCTGCTGCGCGCGCAGGACCCGCAGATGGCCGACGTGCTGGCCGGGGAGCGACAGCGTCAGGCCGACACGCTCCAGATGAGCGCCGCGGAGAACTTCACCTCGACCGCCGTGCTCGCCGCGCTCGGGTCCGCGCTCGCCAACAAGTACGCCGAGGGGTACCCCGGCGCCCGGCACCACGGCGGGTGCGAGTACGCCGATCTGGCCGAGCGGACCGCGGTGGAGCGGGCCAAGGCGCTCTTCGGCGCCGAGCACGCCAACGTGCAGCCGCACTCCGGCTCCTCCGCCGTCCTGGCCGCGTACGCCGCCCTGCTGCGGCCGGGGGACACCGTGCTGGCGATGGGACTCCCGTACGGCGGGCACCTCACCCACGGGTCGCCCGCCAACTTCTCCGGGCGGTGGTTCGACTTCGTCGGCTACGGCGTCGACGCCACCACCGGCCTCATCGACTACCGGCAGGTCCAGCGCCTGGCCCACGCGCACCGTCCCAAGGCGATCGTCTGCGGCTCCATCTGCTACCCCCGCCACCCCGAGTACTCGGCCTTCCGGGAGATCGCCGACGAGGTCGGGGCCTACCTCATCGTGGACGCCGCCCATCCCATCGGGCTGGTGGCCGGCGGGGCCGCGCCCAGCCCCGTCCCCTACGCCGACGTCGTCTGCGCGACCACGCACAAGGTGCTGCGCGGCCCGCGCGGCGGCATGGTGCTGTGCGGCGCCGAGTACGCGGAGCGCATCGACCGGGCGGTGTTCCCCTTCACCCAGGGCGGGGCCCAGATGCACACCATCGCCGCCAAGGCCGTGGCCTTCGGCGAGGCGGCACGGCCGGCCTTCACCACGTACGCGCACCGGGTCGTCGCGCATGCCCGGGTGCTGGCGGGCGCGCTCCAGGACCACGGGTTCACCCTCACCACCGGCGGCACCGACACCCATCTGATCACCGCCGACCCGGCGCCGCTGGGCGTGGACGGCCCGACCGCCCGGGGCCGGCTGGCCGCCGCCGGGATCGTGCTGGACACGTGCGCCCTCCCGTACGGGGACCAGCGCGGCATCCGGCTGGGCACGGCCGCCGTGACCACCCAGGGGATGGGGGAGGCGGAGATGGTCCGGATCGCGGCGCTGTTCGCCGCGGCCCTCGGCGGAGATGGCGTGAAAACACGTACGGAGGTCGGCGAGCTCACGGCAGGATTTCCCCCTTACGGGGAGTAAGCATGACAAGCAGGGCGTACTGGAACCGGGATACCGCCCCCTCGCGTCCTCGATGAAGGTGACATCGCAGCTAATGTGTGGGGCTGAGATGGCCGGCGATACATCTGGGGCAGCCCGTGCGTGAATATCTGCTGACGCTTTGCGTCACGGTCGCGGTGACCTACCTGCTGACCGGGCCCGTGCGGAAGTTCGCGATCGCGGCCGGGGCCATGCCGGAGATCCGCGCCCGCGACGTGCACCGAGAGCCCACACCGCGACTGGGCGGCATCGCCATGTTCGGCGGGCTCTGCGCCGGCCTGCTGGTCGCCGACCACCTGCGGAACCTCAACGGGGTCTTCGAGCTGTCGAACGAGCCGCGCGCGCTGCTCTCCGGAGCGGCGCTGATCTGGCTGGTCGGTGTCCTCGACGACAAGTTCGAGCTCGACGCCCTGATCAAGCTCGGCGCGCAGATGATCTCCGCCGGTGTGATGGTCATGCAGGGTCTGACCATCCTGTGGATCCCCGTCCCGGGTATCGGGACGGTCCCGCTCACCCAGTGGCAGGGCAACCTGCTCACCGTCGCCCTCGTCGTGATCACCATCAACGCCGTGAACTTCGTCGACGGCCTCGACGGCCTGGCCGCCGGCATGGTCTGCATCGCCGCCGCCGCGCTCTTCCTCTACGCGTACCGGATCTGGTTCGGCTACGGCATCGAGTCGGCCGCGCCGGCGACCCTCTTCGCCGCGATCCTGATGGGCATGTGCCTGGGCTTCCTGCCGCACAACATGCACCCCGCCCGGATCTTCATGGGCGACTCCGGCTCGATGCTCATCGGCCTGGTGCTGGCCGCCTCCGCGATCTCCCTCACCGGGCAGGTGGACCCGGACGCGCTGGCCCTCTTCGCGGGTGGTGAGCGCAACGCGACGCACGCGATGCTCCCCGCCTACATCCCGCTGATCCTGCCGCTGACGGTCATCGCGATCCCGATGGCGGACCTGGTCCTGGCAATCGTCCGGCGTACGTGGAAGGGCCAGTCGCCCTTCGCCGCCGACCGCGGGCACCTCCACCACCGGCTGCTGGAACTCGGGCACTCGCACAGCCGTGCGGTCATGATCATGTACTTCTGGTCGGGACTGATCGCCTTCGGCACGGTGGCCTATTCCGTGCATTCCTCCACGATGTGGATCGTGCTGGCGATCGTCGTGCTGAGCGCGGTCGGCCTGATCCTGCTGCTCCTGCCGCGCTTCACCCCGCGCGCCCCGCGCTGGGCGGAGGGTCTGGTTCCGCCGCGCTACCGCCATGCCGAACGTGCGGCCGAAGCTGCCGCGGAGGCGGCCGCGCGGGATGCCTCGGGCGCGGAGCCGGAACCGGCGCGGCCGATCGCCGCCGGTGTCTCCGGCGTCAACGGAGCGACTGCCGTGGGCCCCCGTTCGCGCTTTCCCGACCGGCGTAAGGCTGAATCCGCCCGCTGACGGCTGATTCGCATGTCGGACATGGATGGCCTTTACCAGACAAGCCGTCCCCCTGTCGCGCACACACGGGCAGGGTCACTCTCATGTGTGACAGTCGGCACACCCGACAGGTAAAGCTCTCATCAAATAGTTTGTGATACCGTTCACTAAACCCGGCGACAGAGCCGAAGGACCGTAGTGCGACGGTCCCTTGGCCCGAGGTCCTCTCTCGGACCGGGCTTACGCTCGTCCCGTACGAGTCCCGTTACCCCCACCATCACGCGGAGCCATGCGCCATGCTGTCCGATGACGCCCGAACCCTTCTGCACACCGCCGTACCCACCGCTGCCGTCGGCGTCGTCGCCGCCGTCATCTGCGGCGTGGTCGCGGGCGGTAAGGGAGCGATCGGGGCGCTCGCGGCCACGGTCGTCGTGATTCTGTTCATGGGTATCGGATTCGTCATCCTGCAGCGCACGGCACGATCGCTGCCGCATCTGTTCCAGATGATGGGTCTGGCGCTCTACACGACCCAGATCCTGCTGCTCTTCGTCTTCGTCGCCGTGTTCAAGAACACGACGCTGTTCAATCCCAGGGCATTCGCGATCACCATCGTCGCGGCGACCCTTGCTTGGATCGCCGCGCAGACGCGCGCGCACATGAAGGCCAAGATCCTTTACGTCGAGCCCGAGTCCACCAAGCGTGGCAAGGGTGAGAAGCCTGAAAACACGGGGCCCTCGTCGTGAACGGTAGGGGCGGAATAAGTGCTCGTTCGAGATGCTGCTATCGTCCGGTGCCATATGCGGCATCGCGGGCGCAGGCATCTGAGCTGACGCCTGCTCAATCGCGAGGCTCACTGCCTGCAAGCCGCCCCCACATCCGTAAGACCAGTCCCGTGCCGAACCGCGGCTGTGCGCCGCGCCGACACAACGAGGTTGCCGTACCTATGCGCCACGCTGAAGGAGCCCGCGGTGAGTGCTGACCCGACGCAGGTGCTCGCCTTCGAGACCGATTGCCACATCTTCGACGGCTGTGGTTTCCCGGCTCCTGGCCTGCACTCGTTCCTGTTCGAGCCGATCTTCGGCGACATGGACGGAGCCGTCTACTTCAACAAGACGATGCTCCTGGCCCTGCTCGGGTCCATCATCATCGTCGGATTCTTCTGGGCCGCCTTCGCCAAGCCGAAGCTGGTTCCGGGGAAGCTCCAGATGGTTGCCGAAGCCGGCTACGACTTCGTCCGCCGCGGGATCGTCTACGAGACGATGGGCAAGAAGGAGGGCGAGAAGTACGTCCCCTTCATGGTCGCGACGTTCTTCTTCGTCTGGATCCTGAACCTCTGGTCGATCATTCCGGTCGCCCAGTTCCCGGTGACCGCGGTCATCGCGTACCCGGCCGGTATGGCCCTGGTCATCTACTTCATGTGGATGTCGGTCACCTTCAAGCGCCACGGTTTCGTCGGCGGCCTGAAGAACCTCACGGGCTACGACAAGTCGCTCGGTGGCATCCTGCCGCTGGTCATGCTGATCGAGTTCTTCTCGAATGTGATCGTCCGCCCCTTCACCCACGCGGTCCGTCTCTTCGCGAACATGTTCGCCGGTCACACCCTGCTGCTGCTCTTCACGATCGCCAGCTGGTACCTGCTGAACGGCATCGGCATCGCCTACGCGGGCGTGTCCTTCGTGATGGTCATCGTGATGACCGCGTTCGAGCTCTTCATCCAGGCTGTCCAGGCCTACGTCTTCGTGCTGCTGGCCTGCAGCTTCCTCCAGGGCGCCGTCGCCGAGCACCACTGACCGCCCCACCCCCAAACCACCAGTCGTCCGGTGGCCAACCCCCACCGGTCCATGAAAGAGAAGGAAGAACCGGCATGTCCGCTCTCCAGACCCTCGCTGCTGGCGTCGAAATCAAGGGCAACCTCGGCTCCATCGGTTACGGCCTCGCGGCCATCGGCCCCGGCGTCGGCGTCGGCATCATCTTCGGTAACGGCACCCAGGCCCTGGCCCGCCAGCCCGAGGCCGCCGGCCTGATCCGCGCCAACCAGATCCTCGGCTTCGCCTTCTGTGAGGCGCTCGCCCTCATCGGTCTGGTCATGCCGTTCGTCTACCCGACCTCCTGATCCCGGTAGCGAACAGACCCTTTAGTCGGAAGGCACTGATGTGAACCCTCTGGTTCAGCTCGCGGCCGAAGAGGCGGAAAACCCCCTCATCCCGCCGATCCCCGAGCTCGTCATCGGTCTGATCGCCTTCGTCATCGTCTTCGGTTTCCTCGCGAAGAAGCTCCTCCCGAACATCAACAAGGTTCTGGACGAGCGTCGCGAGGCCATCGAAGGCGGTATCGAGAAGGCTGAGGCCGCTCAGACCGAGGCCCAGAGCGTGCTGGAGCAGTACAAGGCCCAGCTCGCCGAAGCCCGGCACGAGGCCGCGCGCCTGCGCCAGGAAGCGCTGGAGCAGGGCACTGCGCTCAAGGAAGAACTGCGCGCAGAGGGCCAGCGGCAGCGTGAGGAGATCATCGCTGCCGGCCACGCCCAGATCGCGGCGGACCGTAAGGCCGCCTCTCAGGCGCTGCGTCAGGACGTTGGCAAGCTCGCCACCGACCTGGCCGGAAAGCTCGTCGGCGAGTCCCTCGAGGACCACGCCCGGCAGAGCCGCACCATCGACCGCTTCCTCAGCGAGCTTGAGGAGAAGGCCGAGGCGGCCCGATGAACGGAGCGAGCCGCGAGGCGCTGGCCTCCGCGCGTGAGCGTCTCGACGCGCTGACGGACAACACGTCCGTCGACGCGGCGAAGCTCGCCGGTGAGCTGGCTGCCGTCACCGCGCTGCTCGACCGTGAGGTCTCGCTGCGTCGGGTCGTCACGGACCCGGCGCAGTCCGGCGAGGCCAAGGCCGAGCTGGCCGGTCGCCTGCTCGGCGGCCAGGTCGGCGGGGAAACCCTCGACCTGGTGTCCGGCATGGTCCGGTCCCGCTGGTCGCAGTCCCGCGACCTGGTGGACGCGCTGGAGGAGCTGGCGGCCACCGCCGACCTCACGGCCGCCCAGCGGGCGGGCGCGCTCGACAACGTCGAGGACGAGATCTTCCGCTTCGGCCGGATCGTCTCCTCGAGCACCGAGCTGCGTGCCGCGCTGACCGACCGGGCGGCGACCGCCTCCGCCAAGAGCGAGCTGCTGCGCAGCCTGCTCGGCGGCAAGGCGAACGCCGTCACCGAGCGCCTGGTGATCCGTCTTGTCACGCACCCGCGTGGACGTAGCCTGGAAGCGGGACTGGAGTCCCTTTCCAAGCTCGCCGCCGAGCGCCGTGACCGCATGGTCGCCACCGTGACCAGCGCGGTTCCGCTCAGCGACGTGCAGAAGACGCGCCTCGGCGCGGTGCTGGCCAAGCTGTACGGCCGACAGATGCACCTGAACCTCGACGTGGACCCCGAGGTCCTCGGCGGGATCTCGGTGCGAGTCGGCGACGAGGTCATCGACGGCACCATCGCGGACCGCCTCTCCGAGGCGTCGCGCCGCATGGCCGGCTGACCAGCCACCAATAGAACAGAAGCATTCCTAGCGGCCCGGTTGGGCCGTGCAGAACTTGCAGAAGATTCCTGGGGGTCGCCCCCAGACCCCTAAGAAGCTTCAGGCCCAACAAGGAGAGCAGGGAACCCAGATGGCGGAGCTCACGATCCGGCCGGAGGAGATCCGGGACGCACTGGAGAACTTTGTCCAGTCGTACCAGCCGGACGCGGCCTCGCGCGAGGAGGTCGGAACGGTCAGCGTTGCCGGCGACGGCATCGCGAAGGTGGAGGGCCTGCCCTCCGCCATGGCGAACGAGCTGCTGAAGTTCGAGGACGGCACCCTCGGTCTCGCCCTCAACCTCGAGGAGCGCGAGATCGGTGCGGTCGTCCTCGGCGAGTTCAGCGGTATCGAGGAGGGCCAGCCGGTGCAGCGCACCGGTGAGGTGCTCTCGGTCGGCGTCGGCGAGGGCTACCTCGGCCGCGTCGTCGACCCGCTCGGCAACCCGATCGACGGTCTCGGCGAGATCGCGACCGAAGGCCGTCGCGCCCTGGAGCTCCAGGCTCCTGGCGTCATGGTCCGCAAGTCCGTCCACGAGCCGATGCAGACCGGCTACAAGGCCATCGACGCGATGGTGCCGGTCGGTCGCGGTCAGCGTCAGCTGATCATCGGTGACCGTCAGACGGGTAAGACCGCTCTGGCCGTCGACACGATCATCAACCAGCGCGACAACTGGCGCTCGGGCGACGTGAACAAGCAGGTTCGCTGCATCTACGTCGCCATCGGCCAGAAGGGCTCGACCATCGCGTCCGTTCGCGGCGCCCTGGAAGACGCCGGCGCGCTCGAGTACACGACGATCGTCGCCGCCCCGGCGTCCGACCCGGCCGGCTTCAAGTACCTGGCGCCGTACACCGGTTCCGCCATCGGCCAGCACTGGATGTACGCCGGCAAGCACGTCCTGATCATCTTCGACGACCTGTCGAAGCAGGCCGACGCCTACCGCGCCGTGTCGCTGCTGCTGCGCCGCCCGCCGGGCCGCGAGGCCTACCCGGGTGACGTCTTCTACCTGCACTCCCGTCTGCTGGAGCGCTGCGCGAAGCTGTCCGACGACATGGGTGCCGGTTCGATGACCGGTCTGCCGATCGTCGAGACCAAGGCGAACGACGTGTCGGCGTTCATCCCGACCAACGTCATCTCCATCACCGACGGCCAGTGCTTCCTGGAGTCCGACCTGTTCAACGCGGGCCAGCGCCCGGCGCTGAACGTCGGTATCTCGGTCTCCCGCGTCGGTGGCTCCGCCCAGCACAAGGCCATGAAGCAGGTTTCCGGCCGTCTGCGCCTCGACCTGGCCCAGTACCGCGAGCTGGAGGCGTTCGCCGCCTTCGGTTCCGACCTGGACGCCGCGTCGAAGGCCGCGCTGGAGCGCGGCAAGCGCCTGGTCGAGCTGCTGAAGCAGGGCCAGTACCAGCCGATGCCCGTCGAGGAGCAGGTCGTCTCCGTCTGGGCCGGTACCACCGGCAAGATGGACGACGTCCCGGTCGCCGACATCCGTCGCTTCGAGTCGGAGCTGCTGGAGCACCTGCGCCGCGAGCGCAAGGACCTCCTCACCTCCATCGCCGACGGCGGCAAGATGTCGGACGACACCCTGGGCTCGATCGCTGACGCCATCGCTTCCTTCAAGCGCCAGTTCGAGACCTCGGACGGCAAGCTCCTGGGCGAGGACGCACCGGCCGTCAACGTCTCCAAGTGACGACGGAAGGGACCTGACTCATGGGAGCGCAGCTCCGGGTCTACAAGCGTCGCATCCGTGCCATCACGGCGACCAAGAAGATCACCAAGGCGATGGAGATGATCGCCGCCTCGCGCATCGTCAAGGCGCAGCGCAAGGTGGCGGCGTCGATGCCGTACGCGACCGAGCTCACCCGTGCGGTGACCGCGGTGGCGACCGGCTCCAACACCAAGCACGCCCTGACGACCGAGGTCGAGGCGCCGACCCGCGCCGCGATCGTGCTCATCACGAGCGACCGCGGTCTGGCCGGCGGCTACTCCTCGAACGCCATCAAGCAGGCGGAGCGGCTCACCGAGCGGCTGCGCGGCGAGGGCAAGGAGGTCGACACCTACATCGTCGGCCGTAAGGGGCTGGCCTACTACGGCTTCCGCGAGCGCAAGGTCGCGGATTCGTGGACCGGCTTCACCGACAGCCCGGCCTACGCCGACGCCAAGCGCGTCGCGGGGCCGCTGATCGAGGCCATCCAGCTGGAAACGGCCGAGGGTGGCGTCGACGAGCTGCACATCGTCTACACGGAATTCGTGTCGATGATGACGCAGAACCCGGTCGACGGCCGGATGCTGCCGCTCAGCCTCGAGAAGGCTCCGGAGGAGACCGGTACGAAGGGCGAGATCCTTCCGCTGTTCGACTTCGAGCCGTCGGCGGAGGACGTCCTCGACGCCCTTCTGCCGCGCTACGTCGAGAGCCGCATCTACAACGCACTGCTGCAGTCGGCCGCTTCCGAGCACGCCGCCCGCCGCCGCGCGATGAAGGCGGCGACCGACAACGCCGGAGACCTCATCAAGAGCCTCTCCCGGCTTGCCAACGCGGCCCGCCAGGCCGAAATCACCCAGGAAATCAGCGAGATCGTCGGTGGCGCGAGCGCCATGGCTGACGCGACCGCGGGGAGTGACAAGTAATGACGACCACTGTTGAGACGGCCGCCGCCACGGGCCGCGTCGCCCGGGTCATCGGCCCGGTCGTCGACGTGGAGTTCCCCGTCGACGCCATGCCCGACATCTACAACGCGCTCAAGGTCCAGGTCGCCGACCCGGCCGAGGACGGCGCGCTGAAGACCCTGACCCTCGAGGTCGCGCAGCACCTGGGTGACGGCCTCGTCCGTACCATCTCGATGCAGCCGACCGACGGTCTGGTCCGCCAGGCCCCGGTGACCGACACGGGCGAGGGCATCACCGTCCCCGTCGGTGACTTCACCAAGGGCAAGGTGTTCAACACCCTCGGTGAGGTGCTGAACTACCCGGAGGAGAACGCCAACGTCACCGAGCGCTGGCCGATCCACCGCAAGGCGCCCCGCTTCGACGAGCTCGAGTCGAAGACCGAGATGTTCGAGACCGGCGTCAAGGTCATCGACCTTCTCACCCCGTACGTCAAGGGTGGAAAGATCGGTCTGTTCGGTGGTGCCGGTGTCGGCAAGACCGTTCTGATCCAGGAAATGATCTACCGCGTCGCCAACAACCACGACGGTGTGTCGGTGTTCGCGGGCGTCGGTGAGCGTACCCGTGAGGGCAACGACCTCATCGAGGAAATGGCCGACTCCGGCGTCATCGACAAGACGGCGCTTGTCTTCGGCCAGATGGACGAGCCCCCGGGCACCCGTCTGCGCGTCGCGCTCGCCGGTCTGACCATGGCGGAGTACTTCCGCGATGTGCAGAAGCAGGACGTGCTGTTCTTCATCGACAACATCTTCCGGTACACCCAGGCGGGTTCCGAGGTGTCGACCCTGCTCGGCCGCATGCCCTCCGCGGTGGGTTACCAGCCGAACCTGGCCGACGAGATGGGTCTCCTCCAGGAGCGCATCACCTCGACCCGTGGTCACTCGATCACCTCGATGCAGGCGATCTACGTCCCCGCGGACGACCTGACCGACCCGGCGCCGGCGACCACCTTCGCCCACCTCGACGCGACGACGGTTCTCTCCCGTCCGATCTCCGAGAAGGGCATCTACCCGGCCGTGGACCCGCTGGACTCGACGTCCCGCATCCTCGACCCGCGGTACATCGCGGCGGACCACTACGCCACGGCGATGCGCGTCAAGGGGATCCTGCAGAAGTACAAGGACCTCCAGGACATCATCGCGATCCTCGGTATCGACGAGCTGGGCGAGGAGGACAAGCTCGTTGTCCACCGTGCCCGTCGCGTCGAGCGCTTCCTGTCGCAGAACACCCACGTGGCGAAGCAGTTCACCGGCGTGGACGGTTCGGACGTTCCGCTCGACGAGTCGATCACCGCGTTCAACGCGATCTGCGACGGTGACTACGACCACTTCCCCGAGCAGGCGTTCTTCCTGTGCGGTGGCATCGAGGACCTGAAGGCCAACGCCAAGGAGCTGGGCGTCTCCTGATCCGGCGCGCTCCGCGAGGGGCGCATCCGGTTCGTACGTTCTGAGGAGAGGGGCGGGTGTGTCCCGTCCCTCTCCCCACGCCCATTAGAATTTGACCCAACACCCGGCCGACCCGCCGGGTGGTGACCCGAGGAGCCACCTTGGCTGCTGAGCTGCACGTCGAGCTGGTCGCGGCGGACCGCAATGTCTGGTCCGGCGAGGCCACCCTTGTTGTCGCCCGCACCACGTCCGGCGACATCGGCGTCATGCCCGGTCACCAGCCGCTTCTCGGTGTGCTGGAATCGGGCCCGGTGACCATCCGTACCAGCGACGGCAACACCGTCGTCGCCGCGGTGCACGGCGGTTTCATCTCGTTCGCGGACAACAAGCTGTCCCTGCTGGCCGAGATCGCCGAGCTCGCGGACGAGATTGACGTCCAGCGTGCGGAGCGGGCACTGGAGCGCGCGAAGGCGGAGGCCGACGCGGCCGCCGAGCGTCGCGCTGATGTCCGGCTGCGCGCCGTAACGGGCTGAACGCCCGTCGGAGTTTGATCGTTCGAGTGCCGGGGGCGTGCCCTCCGGGACTCGGCAGACCTCAGCCGCGGTCCGTGCTGGAATTTTCCAGACCGGGTCGCGGCTGAGGCGATGCAGGTCCTCCCCGGACTCCGTCTGGGAGGGGCCCCCGTTTCTCATGTGTATTCGATGAGCGAGGAGGTCGGTGAAGATGCTCCTCGCTCTGCTTGTGAGCGGCCTGGTCGTAATCCTGGTGGTGATCGGGCTGTTTGTCTTCGGGCTGCGCCGCAGACTCATCCAGCGGTCCGGCGGCACCTTCGACTGCAGCATGCGCTGGGGCGTGTCCGAGGAGCCCGACATCTCCGGCAAGGGCTGGGTGTACGGGGTCGCGCGCTACAGCGGTGACCGGATCGAGTGGTTCCGGGTGTTCTCGTACTCCCCGCGGCCGCGCCGGCTGCTGGAGCGGTCCTCCATCGAGGTCGTCGCCCGCCGCGCCCCGGAGGGCGAGGAGGAGCTGGCCCTGCTCTCCGACGCCGTCGTGCTCGGCTGTCTCCACCGGGGGACGCGCCTGGAGCTGGCGATGAGCGAGGACGCGCTGACCGGTTTCCTCGCGTGGCTGGAGGCGGCGCCTCCCGGCCAGCGGGTGAACGTGGCCTAGCCCGTACGCCGAGAAGCCGAGAAGCCGAGAAGCCGGGGAGACGGGGGCGGACCCGTCTCCCCGGCTTCGGTCTTTACTGCAGCCCGGTGTGGACCGCGTTCGCGAGCTCACCGTTGGTGGTGTCGCCGCTGAACTCCCAGTAGAAGGCTCCCCTGAGGCCCTGCTGCTTGGCCCAGGTCATCTTCCCGGCGATCGTGGCCGGGGTGTCGTAGCTCCACCAGTTGCTGCCGCACTTGGCGTAGGCCGTGCCGGCGATCGTGCCGGTGGCCGGGCAGCTGGTCTTGAGCACCTTGTAGTCCTCGATGCCCTGCTCGTACGTGCCCGGGGCCGGTCCGGTGGCGGTGCCGCCGGGGGTCGCCTGGGTGACGCCGGTCCAGCCGCGGCCGTAGAAGCCGATGCCGAGGTTGAGCTTCGAGCCGGGCACGCCCTTGGCCTTGAGCTTGGCGATGGCGTCGGCCGAGTTGAAGCCGGCCTGCGGGATGCCCGCGTAGGAGGTGAGCGGGGAGTGCGGGGCCGTCGGGCCCTGGGCCGCCCAGGCCCCGAAGAAGTCGTACGTCATGACGTTGTAGAAGTCGGTGTACTGCGCGGCGCCCGCGTAGTCGGCCTTGTCGATCTTGCCGCCGTCCGAGGCGTCGGCGGTGATGGCCGCGGTGACCAGGTTGTTCGCGCCGAACCGGGTCTTCACGGCCTGCATCAGGTTCTTGAAGGCGGCCGGGCCGCTGGTGTCGCAGGACAGGCCGCAGGCGTTCGGGTACTCCCAGTCCAGGTCGATGCCGTCGAAGACGTCGGCCCAGCGCGGGTCCTCGACCAGGTTGTAGCAGGACTGGGCGAAGGCGGCCGGGTTCGCGGCGGCCTGCGGGAAGCCGCCGGACCAGGTCCAGCCGCCGAAGGACCACAGGATCTTGATGTTCGGATAGGCCTTCTTCAGCTTGCGCAGCTGGTTGAAGCTGCCGCGCAGCGGCTGGTCCCAGGTGTCGGCGACGCCGTCGACGCTCTGGTCGGCGGTGTAGGCCTTGTCGTAGTCGGCGTAGGCGTCACCGATGGTGCACTGGCCGTTCTGGACGTTGCCGAAGGCGTAGTTGATGTGCGTGATCTTGCCGGCGGTGCCGGAGGTGACCAGGTTCTTCACGTGGTAGTTGCGGCCGTAGACGCCCCAGTTGGTGAAGTAGCCGAGCTTGACCTTGCCGCCCGGGTCCGGGGGGATGACCCCGCCGGTCGTGGTGACCGTGGTGGAGCCGGAGGAGGGGCCGGTCTGGTCGATGGTGTCGCGGGCGGTGACGCTGTACGTGTACGTCGTGCCCTTGGTCAGGCCGGAGTCGGCGTAGCTGGTCCCGGTGACCGTGGCGACCTTGGCGGAGCCGCGGTAGACGTCGTAGTTCTTGACGCCCTTGTCGTCGGTGGCCGGGGTCCAGGTCAGGGTGAGCGAGGTGTCGGCGACGTTGCTCGCGGTGGGGGCGCCGGGAGCCGTGGGGGGAGTGTCGCCGGGCGGGGTGGTGCCGTCGCAGGAGGCGCCGTTGACCTTGCAGCCGCTCGGGGCGCCGCCGCCGGCGCCGTTGAAGCCGAAGCTGGCGCTCGCGCCGGGGGCGAGGGTGCCGTTCCAGCCGAGGTTCTTGGCGGTCCAGTGGGTGCCCGAGCTCGTGACGGTGGCGTCCCACGCGGAGGTGACCGAGGTGCCCGCCGGATAGTCCCACTCCACGGTCCAGCTGCTGAGGGTGGTGGTGCCGGTGTTCTTCACCACCCACTTGCCCTCGAAGCCGGAGCCCCAGTCGGAGACCTTGGTGTACGCCGCCGTCGCGGAGGCGGCCGCCTGGGCCGGGCCGGCCAGCGCGACGAGGCCGGTGACGGGCAGGGCGAGCGCGGCCACGATCGCCGCGACGCGGTGGAAGAGCCGGGTACGCCTGGTGCGGGGTGGGGATGCTGTGCTCAAGGGTGATCCTCCGTAGGTCCGTCGCGGTCGTGGGGCCGACTACGACATGGGGGTGGGACCTGCGCCGCCCGTGAGCACGCTTTGTCATGGCACGCTCACCACAGTGTTGCGGCGAGCGTAGAAAGGTCTGGACCAACCGTCAAGAGGTCCAGACCGGTGCGCGCCCGCGTGCCTATATCCCCAACTCCTGTGCCAGGACCGCCGCTTGAAGCCTGCTGCGCAGCTCCAGCTTGCCCAGCAGCCTGCTGACGTGCGTCTTGGCCGTCGCCTCCGCCATCTCCAGGCGTACCGCGATCTCCGCGTTCGACAGGCCCTCGCCCAGCGCGCTCAGCACCTCCCGCTCCCGCGGGGTCAGGGAGTCGACCGCCGCCGCCCGCTCCGGCGCGGGCCGCGCCGGGCGGGGCGCCGCGAACTCCGCGATCAGCCGCCTGGTCACCGCCGGAGAGATCAGCCCCTCCCCGCGCGCGACGGTCCGTACCGCCCCGATCAGCTCCGCGGCGTCCGCGTTCTTCAGCAGGAAGCCCGCGGCCCCCGCCCGCAGCGCCCCGAAGACGTATTCGTCGAGGTCGAAGGTGGTCAGCACCAGGACGTCGGCCAGGCCTTCCGAGACCACCTGACGGGTCGCCGACACCCCGTCGAGCCGGGGCATCTGCACGTCCATGAGGACGAGATCCGGCCGCAGCTCCCGGGCCAGGCGCACCGCCTCCTCGCCGTCGCCCGCCTCGCCCACCACCTCCACGTCGCCCGCGCTGCGCAGGATGAGCACCAGCCCGGCCCGGACCGCGCCCTGATCCTCCGCCACCACCACCCGAATGGTCATGCCTCCACCGCCTTCTCCTCCGCGGGCAGTGTCGCCCGGACCTGCCACACCGCACCGGACCGCCCCGCCGTGAACTCCCCGCCCAGTAGCTCCGTCCGCTCCCGCATGCCGATCAGCCCGGCCCCCGAGCCCGGGGCGCGGGGCCCGGGCCGGTCCCCGAAGGGCGAGTCCACCCCCACTGTCAGCAGCCCGCCGGTATGCGCCACGCGGACCGTGACGGTGCCCGGGGCGGCGTGCTTGAGGGCATTGGTCAGCGACTCCTGGACGATCCGGTACGCCGCCAGCTCCACCGGCGCCGCCGCCGGCTCCCCGGAGGGCCGCTCGTCGTGCAGTACGAAGGTCAGCCCGCTCGCCGAGCCGTTGGTCCTGGCCTGCCCGAGCAGGGCCTCCAGGCCGTCCAGCGAGGGCACCGCGACCGCCTCCTTGTCGCCGCCGGCGTCCCGCAGCAGCCCGATCAGGCGGCGCATTTCGGCCAGCCCCTGCACGCTGTTCTCGCGGATCACCCCGAGCGCGTCCCGGCTCGTCGCGGCCGTGTCGATGGAGAGCGCGGCGGTGGAGTGGATGGCGATGGCGGACAGGTGGTTGGCCACCATGTCGTGCAGCTCCCGGGCCATCCGGGCGCGCTCGGCGGCCACGGCCTGGCTGCGGTCCATCTCGGCCAGCAGCGCGGTCTGCTCGGCGCGCAGCCGGGCCGCTTCGGCGGCCTCGCGGTGGTTGCGCAGGGTGGCGCCGGTCAGGGCCGGGCCGAAGGTCACGATGCCGGTGACCGCGCCGAGCAGCAGGGCCTGCGGGGTGCGCAGCCAGGCCAGCGAGGCGATGGTGACGACGATGGTGATCAGACCGGTGCTGACCGGGAGCCGCCGGGCCATGGTCGGTGTTCCGTACACGACGGCGGCGTACATCAGGTCGGTGAAGATCACGATGGTGGCGAGGCTGCCGACCGTGAACTGGTCGGCGATCATCCCGACGGTGCCGACGGCCAGGGCCAGGTGCGGCTTGGTGCGGCGCAGCAGCTCCATCGCGCCGAGGACCACGAGCGGGACCAGGGCCGCCCAGGCGGGCAGGAAACCCCGGCCGGGGCTGCTGTAGACGCCGAGCGACCAGAAGGCCAGGCCCGCGGCCGTGCTGACCACCGCCAGGAAGACGTCGTCTCGGTGGGGGCGCAGGCTCTTCTCGGTCACGTTCCCATCCAACAGGGTGCACGGGCCCCGCACCTCGGCGGAGAGGCCGACGTGCGGGTACATCGAACGATGCAGGCCCACATGGTCAATGGAGACGACGTGCGGGGCCCGGCCGGACGGGAGCCTGGAAGGGAACGAAGAACCCGAGCGGACGGAGAGTCCCATGATCGTCGCGCTGATCATCGCCTGCGAGGTCGGTTTCTGGGTGCTGCTGGCAGCCGGTCTGGCCCTGCGCTACCTCGCGAGGATGCCCAGGCTGGGGGCGGCGGTCCTGCTGTGCGAGCCCCTGATGGAGCTCGTCCTGCTGGTGGTCACCACGCTCGACCTCAAGAACGGCGCCGAGCCGGACTGGAAGCACGGACTGGCCGCCCTGTACATCGGCTACACCGTGGCCTACGGCCACTACACGATCACGTGGCTCGACGGGCACGCCGCGCACCGGCTGGCGGGGGCACCGAAGCCGGCGGGCCCCGGGTACGGGAAGGCGAGGGCCCGGCACGAGTGGAAGCTCTGGGTCCGTACGGTGATCGCCGCCGCCGTCGCCCTGGCGCTGCTGCAGGTGGCGATCTGGTACGTGGGCGACGCGGGCGATGTCAGCTCGCTCCGGGGCTGGCAGTCCGGCGCCCTGCGGGTGGTCGCGATCCACGCCCTGGTCGCCGCGGCATACACGATCTGGCCGAGCAGGGCCCCGGCCGTCCGGGACGCTCCCTAGCGCTCGCCGCCCGGCACCCACAGCACGTCCCCGACCTCCTTGTTGGCCACCCGGGCCAGGATGAACAGGAGGTCGGAGAGCCGGTTGAGGTAGGTGGCGGTCAGCGGGTTCATCACCTCGCCGTGCACCTCCAGCGCCGCCCACGTCGAGCGCTCGGCGCGCCGGACGACCGTGCAGGCCTGGTGCAGCAGGGCCGCGCCCGGGGTGCCGCCGGGGAGGATGAAGCTGCGCAGCTTCTCCACCTGCTCCAGGAAGCGGTCGCAGTCCGCCTCCAGCTTGTCCACGTAGAACTGCTCCACGCGCAGCGGCGGGTACTCCGGGTTCTCGACCACCGGGGTGCACAGGTCCGCGCCGACGTCGAACAGGTCGTTCTGCACGCGGACCAGGACCTTCACCACGTCCGCCGACAGCCCGCCGAGCGCGATCGCCGTCCCGATGGCCGCGTTGGCCTCGTTGGCGTCGGCGTACGCCGAGATCCGCAGATCGGTCTTGGCGGTGCGGCTCATGTCGCCCAGGGCGGTCGTGCCCTTGTCGCCGGTACGGGTGTAGATGCGCGTGAGGTTCACCATGCGGCCAGGGTAGACGGCCCCGCCGGGGAAATTCCGGGCGCGGTCGGCGCCGCCCGCGTACGGTCCGGGAGGGGCGCGGGAGCCCCGGGAACGGGGGAGTGGCCGCGTGGCCGACGCGTACTACATCTGGCGGCTCGCCGAGGCCGCCCAGCAGATCGACCTCCTGGCGGGTTTCCTGGCGACCCGGCACGCACCCGGCCCGGACCACCACCTCGCCGAACCGGCCGAGTGCGCCCGGGCCGGGCGCGCGGCCGTTGCCGCCGGGCGGCTGGGGGAGGCCCTCGACCGCGTCGACGACCTGCGCGAGCACGCCGCCCGCTGGGCGGAGCATCCGCACCATCCGGGCGAACCGGGCGCCGCCGAACACGACGCGCGGGTCTGGGACTACGCGAAGGACATGCTGCGCGCGGAGCACGCGCCCGCGCGGGCGTACCTCCCCGCGGCCCGCGACATCCTCGTGCGGCTCCGCTTCCTGCAACGGGAGATCTGTGCCTGCCCGCAGGCGGACGCGCAGGCCAGGGCCGACGCGCACTACCTCGCGGGCCGGGGCGCCATGGCCGTCGAAATCGGGCGCCTCGGGGCCGCGCGCAAGGAGCTGCGGCGACTGCGCGCACTGGCCGAGAAGTGCCCCGGGGCCCACGGCGCCTGAACTGGACGGCCGGGCAGGGCTGCTGGGCCGTACCGGTGTGATGTCCGTCATCTGAGACGTGACGCGTGTTACTTCACGGTCACACCGCACCGCCCGGGCGCTAGTCTCCGCCGGAGTGACTACGTGACTGTGCCGTAGGGAAACGAGGGGTGTGTAGTGGCTGGGAAGCTCGCCGTCATCGGTGCCGGACTCATGGGTTCGGGAATCGCGCAGGTCTCCGCTCAGGCGGGTTGGGACGTCGTGCTCCGTGACGTCACCGAGGCCGCGCTCACCCGTGGCACGGACGGAATCAAGGCCTCCTACGACAAGTTCGTCTCCAAGGGGAAGCTGACGGCCGAGGACGCCGAGGCGGCGCTCGCCCGCATCACCACCACCACGGACCTCGACGCGGTCGCCGACGTCGACATCGTGGTGGAGGCGGCCTTCGAGAAGATCGAGATCAAGCACGAGATCTTCCGCGCCCTGGACAAGATCGTCCGCGAGGACGCGATCCTCGCCTCCAACACCTCCGCCATCCCGATCACGAAGATCGCGGCCGTGACGGAGCGTCCGGAGCGGGTCGTCGGCGCCCACTTCTTCTCGCCCGTCCCGATGATGCAGCTGTGCGAGCTCGTGCGCGGCTACAAGACGAGCGACGAAACCCTCGCCGCCACCCGCGCGTTCGCCGAGTCCGTCGGCAAGACCTGCATCGTCGTCAACCGCGACGTCGCCGGTTTCGTGACGACCCGTCTGATCTCCGCGCTGATCGTCGAGGCCGCCAAGCTGTACGAGTCGGGCGTCGCCTCCGCCGAGGACATCGACATCGCCTGCAAGCTCGGTTTCGGGCACGCGATGGGCCCGCTGGCCACCGCCGACCTCACCGGCGTCGACATCCTCATGCACGCCACCAGCAACATCTACACCGAGTCCCAGGACGAGAAGTTCGCCCCGCCGGAGCTCATGCGCCGGATGGTGGACGCCGGGGACATCGGCCGCAAGAGCGGCCAGGGCTTCTACAAGCACTGAGGCCTGGCCCTGCCACGGAGCAGCACCGTTCGAATGCCTTCACCCCTCAGGGTGAATTAGGTATCGGTTCGCTCACGGTCGGCAACTTCCCCGCCCGAGCGGCAGTCAGTTGCAGTGAGAGTTGCCGACCACGGACCAGTCGGACCATACGTACGCAGTACCGCCGGGAGTACACATGCACATCAGGGGCGACCACGCCGAACTCGCTGTCGGGGGCCGCCTCGACGTGCGCAGCGCGGCGGACGCCCGTACGGCCCTCCACTCCGCCCTCGACGACGGCCAGGGCGATCTCGTGCTCGATCTCACCGGGCTCGACTCCTGGGACGCGACCGGCCTCGGCGTGATCATGGGAGCGCACCGCCGGGCCGGCCGGTCCGGCCGGCGCCTGGTCCTGCGCGGCGTGCCGCCGCAGATGCAGCGGCTGCTCGTCGCGACCCGGCTGCACCGGATCCTCGCGATCGAGGGCGGCCTGGAAGCGGAGTCCCTGCCCCGCGTCTGACCGGCGTGCCGCTGACCTCCGCATTCCCTGCGGAAACGTAACGGTCCGGTGGTGATCGCACCCCTGCGGTTTCCCGCACGACCGGCCACGGTCTAGGGTTCGGGCGGAAACCGGACCGGTGGCGACAGCGGGTGCGCGAAGGCCGGGCGGTACGACGGCGAGGCGCGCGGCCCGCGATCGGGGGACTGGGTCATGGACCGTACACAGGGGCAGACCGGACAGCACGAGCAGCCCGAAGGCGGCTCCTCGCCCGCGGCGCCCACCGCGGCCGCCGCACCCGGGGCGGCCGGGCCCGCACGGGTCGTCAGCCTGACCGCGGGCGAGTTCGCCCTCACCGTCAACCCGGTCGACGGCAGCGAGATCGAACCGCTGCGCCCCGGCACCGGGCCGGGCCGGCCCGCCAAGCGCGCCGCGGCCGCCCGCGCGGCCCGCGCCGCCGCCGCACGTCCGCCCGTACTGCCGGGCCCCGCCGCCCCCGCCCGCCCCCTGCTGGCGCGCGAGGAGGCGCGGGAGCGACTGGTGCGCCTGCTGGGCCGGGGCCGTTCCGTACGGCTGACCGGGCCCTCGGGATCCGGCCGCACCGCACTGCTCGACGCGGTCGCCGACCGGTGCGCGGGCCTGGCGCCCGACGGCGTCGTACGGCTCAGCGGATACGGGCACCAGCAGCCCGGGGAACTGCTCCACACCCTCTACGCGACCGTGTACGAGGCCGAGCGGCAGCGACCCGCACGGGCCGAGCTCCTGGCCCGCGTACGGGAGATAGGCGCCGTCGTCCTGCTGGACGACCTGGAGATGGGCGGGACCGCCCTCGACGAGCTGATGCGCGCCACCCCCGAATGCGCCTACCTGCTGGCCGCGACCCCCGACACGAGGGCCCCCTCCGACGACTCGCACATCGAGGAGGTCTTCCTCGGCGGACTGGGCCGGGACGAGTGCCTGGAACTGCTGGAGGCGGGCGTGGGACGGCCGCTGACGGACGAGGAGACCGCCTGGGCGGGGGACCTGCGCTTCGCCTCCGAGGGACTGCCCCTGCGCTTCGTCCAGGCCGCCGCCCTGCTGCGGCAGCGCGACGAGCTCAACCACAGCGACGAGGACGACGAGGAGGAGGAGCCCGGCGTCTTCGAGGAGCGCCCGCGCGACGCCGTGCACGTGCCGCTGCCGACCCTCGCCGAGGGCGCCGCTCCGGCGGAGCTGCTGGCCTCGCGGGTCAGCGAGTCGGCACGCGCGGCCCTGCGGATCGCGTGCGCGCTGGGCGGCGAGCTGCCGCACCACGCGCACCTGCCCGCGCTGGTGGGGGACACCCACGCCGACACGGCGGTGGCGGAGCTGCTGGCCTGCGGGCTGCTGACGCCCGTCGGGACGCGGTACCGGCTCGCATCGGGAGTCGCGCGGCAGCTGGAGGAGGTCGGGTACGGGGACACCGCGCCGGAGGAGGCCCGTACGGCCGCCCGGCACTACGCCTGGTGGACCGGGCACGCCTCGGTGGTCCCGGAGCGGGTCGCGGCGGAGGCGGACGCGGTGCTCGCGGCGCTGGCCGGCGCGGACGTGGTCGCGGCGGTGCTGCTGGCGCGCACGGCGGCCGCGGCCTTCGCGGCCTCGCTGCACTGGGAGGCCTGGGAGCGGGTGCTGCGCTCGGGAGCGGAGGCCGCGCGCAAGGCCGGAGAGGTCGCCGAGCAGGCGTACTTCCACCACGAGCTCGGGGTGCTGGCCCTGTGCGAGGAGCGGCTGGACCGGGCGCGGGCCGAGCTGGAGACCTCGATCGGGCTCAGGGGCGCCCTGGCGGACAAGCGGGGCACGGTCGCGGGGCGGCGGGCGCTGGCGCTCGTCGTCGACCGGGAGACGGCGGGGGCGGCCGCGTCACCCCCGCTGCGACTGGAGGCACCGGCCGCCGCGGCGGCCGCTCCGGAGGCCGTGACGGTGGCCACCCCGGCCGCTGCGGCGCCCAAGGCGCCCAAGGCCGCCCCCCTGGCCGGGGCGGCTCCGGCGGCCTCCGAGGCGCCCACGACCAAGGTGCCCCCGGTGGCTCCCGGGGCCCGGGTCGCCCCCGTGGTCCCGGTGTCCGCCGAGGCGGTGACCCGGATGACCCCGGTCGTGCCCGTGACCGGCCGCTCCGAGGCACCCACGACGCTGTCCGAGGTCTTCGAGGACGCCTTCCCGCTGCAGCCGAAGCCCGCCCTGCCGACCGCGCCCCGGCCCGCCGCCGCACCCGCCCCGGCCCCCGGCCGTCGCCGGCTCGTGCTGCTGGCCGGCGCGGGCGCACTGGCGGTGGTGACGCTCGGGACGGCCGTGAGCCTCGCGCTGAGCTCCTCGGACACCGCGCCCCCGGAGCAGGCACCGACGGTGTCCGCCACCCCCGCGGCCACGGAGTCCACCACGACCGCCGTGACCAGCGGGAACGATCCTGCGCCGGAGCCGCCCGTCTCGGCCCCGCCGGCGGAGACCTCCGGGCCCGGGCAGAGCGCCGCTCCGGCCCCGGGCCGCAGCCCCTCCCGGACGCCGTCGCGCCGCCCGTCCCCGACGCCGCCCAAGTCCCGCCCGACGACGCCCGTTTCGCCCGCGCCGACCAGCGCGGAGCCCACGCCCACCTCGACGGGGACCGGCGAGCCCACGCCGACGGCCACCACCACCCAGACGGGCACGGCCGTCTCACCGGTCACGGAGCAGTGAACGACAACGGCTCCGTCCCGAGGGACGGAGCCGTTGTGCGGAGCGCGGCGGAGGATCAGAACAGGCGGAGCTTGTCGTCCTCGATACCGCGCAGCGCGTCGTAGTCCAGGACCACGCAGTCCATGCCGCGGTCCGTCGCCAGGACCTTCGCCTGCGGCTTGATCTCCTGGGCCGCGAAGACGCCCCGGACCGGGGCCAGGTGCGGGTCGCGGTTGAGGAGTTCGAGGTAGCGCGTCAGCTGCTCGACACCGTCGATCTCGCCGCGGCGCTTGATCTCCACGGCCACCGTCGCGCCCGAGGCGTCCCGGCACAGGATGTCCACCGGGCCGATCGCCGTCATGTATTCGCGCCGGATCAGGGTGTAGCCCTCGCCCAGCGTTTCGATGCGGTCCGCGAGGAGTTCCTGGAGGTGTGCCTCGACGCCGTCCTTGATGAGCCCCGGGTCGGTGCCGAGCTCGTGGGAGGAGTCGTGGAGGACTTCCTCCATGGTGATGATGAGCTTCTCGCCCGCCTTGTTGATGACCGTCCAGATGTTGGCCTCATCGCCGCTCCCCTCCTTGAGGGTGCACGGCGGCGACATCCAGTTGAGCGGTTTGTACGCTCGGTCGTCCGCGTGGATCGAGACACTGCCGTCGGCCTTCACGAGGATCAGACGGGGTGCCGAGGGCAGATGGGCGGTGAGCCGGCCCGCGTAGTCGACGGAGCAGCGGGCAATGACGAGACGCATGGTCGGCAACGCTACTCGACGAGCGGGCCTTCACGCGATTCGCCCCTGAAAGCCCCGTTCGCCGATGGCGCGTTGTATGCGCATTCTCCTGGTGCGTCACCGATGGGACGCCTACCGTGGTGAGCGGGAGGTTGCCGAGCGTGCACTCTGCGTCGCGATCTCCTTCCCTGCCCGTAAGGCTCCGGCAACCCAAACAGCCGGGGTCGCGAGAGGAGAACCCATGTCGCTCGACGTCTCACCGGCCCTACTCGAACAGGCCGAGCGAGGCGAGGTCGACGAAGCCGCTTTCGTCGACTGCGTCCGGACCTCCCTGCCCTTCGCCTGGGAGATGATCAGCTCGCTGGTGGCTCAGCTGAAGGTGGACGGCGGAGAGTTCGCCGACAACCAGACGCCGCCGCCGGACGAGCAGGCGCGGGGGCAGCTGCTGCGCGCCCTCGCGAGTGACGCGATACGCGGTGCGCTGCAGCGGCACTTCGGAGTGCGCCTGGCATTCCAGAACTGCCACCGGGTGGCGGTGTTCCCGCTGGATCCCTCGGTGGACGACCGGCTGGCCAAGTTCACTTCGATCCGCGGCCAGCTGCTCAACCAGTCGCCCGAGCTGCGGGACTGCTAGACACTGCCGGCCGTGTCCCGGCCGCCTCTTTCGGATCATGCCGCCCGGGCGTGATCCGGAAGAAACGGCCCAGGTGTCCAGGTGGGGCCGGTAGGTCTCAGCCGAGACGGGGAAGGACTTCGGCGCCGAGCCGGCGTACGTTCTCCTCCGTCGCGGCAAGATCGCCCGAGCCCTCCGTCATGAGCGCGAAGCGCGTGATGCCCGTCCGTGCCGACGTGGCCGCCAGCCGGTCCGCCGCCACCTGCGGGGTGCCCACCGGGTGCAGGTCGCACAGGAGTTCCGTATAGGCGACCGGATCCCGCATCGCGCGCGCCCGACCGTCCACCGTCACATGCGCGTCGAGGCCCTGCTTGAGCCAGCCCGGCATCGCCTTCAGCAGGGTCTCGCGTGCACCCGCCGTACGGTCCGCGATCTGGCACACCCCGGCGGAGACGTGCCCCGCGTCCGCCACGTGCTCGCGCGAGTGGCCCGCCGCCAGCGCCGTGCTGCGCCACAGCGCGACCATCTCTGCCTTGGTGTCGTCCCCGCAGTGCATCCCGAGGAGCATCGGCAGCCCGCGCTCCGCGGCCATCCGCACCGATGCCGGCGAGGTGCAGGCCACGATGACCTCGGGCCCCGCCGCGTCCCCGTCCAGGGCCTCCGCGGGCCGCGGTACGACGGCCACCTCGCGGAACGCGTACCGCTCGCCGGCGGCTCCCACCCGCGCCCGGGTCAGCCACCGCCGCAGCAGGTCCAGGGCCTCCGGGAAGCCGTTCTCGTAGCTGTCCAGGCCGCCCCCGAACACCTCCAGGTCGACCCACGGCCCGCCGCGGCCCACCCCGAGGGTGAACCGGCCGCCCGAGGTCATGTGCAGCAGGGCCGCCTGCTCCCCGAGCGCCACCGGATGCGTGCTCGGCAGCACGCTCACCGCCGTGCCCACCCGCAGCCGCCGGGTCCGGCCCAGCAGCAGGGCCGCCAGGGTCACCGCCGACGGGCAGACCCCGTACGGGACGAAATGGTGTTCGGCGAGCCAGACCGAGTCGAGCCCGGCCTCCTCGGCCACCTCGGCGGTCCGCACCGCCCGGTGCAGTGCCTCGCCCTGTCCCTGGCCCGGGAACTGGGCCGCCAGTACAAACGCTCCTACGCGCATCGCCTATAGCCTCCTCGCGGCTGACGCGGCCTCCCCCAGGTGGACCGGTTCTTCCTATGGCAACAACGTCTGACACGTGCCAAAGGCACGGGCTGACACGAAA
This sequence comes from Streptomyces sp. NC-S4, assembly GCF_054353315.1. Taxonomy (NCBI): domain Bacteria; kingdom Bacillati; phylum Actinomycetota; class Actinomycetes; order Kitasatosporales; family Streptomycetaceae; genus Streptomyces; species Streptomyces sp. NC-S4. The sequence continues at coordinate 5,848,331 of NZ_CM135937.1, forward strand.
GTTATTGGGATTGTCGGGCCGCCCCGCTCCGCGCTGCCGCCTTCCCCGGCAACCCTGCGGGTAGCCGGCCTCGCTGCGCGTAGTCTGGGAGAAAGTCACTGCCGTCCGCCCATCCGTGAGGTATACGTGTCACCGCGCAACAACCGCCCCAGGGGCGGCGAGACCCCGGACGAACGCCCCAGCACCGGCCTCGACCGCTACGGGCTGGAGCGCACGGAGGAGTACCAGGGCGAGGACTGGAAGGTCCGGCACGTGGCCGGCGCGAGCGCGGCGGGCAAGCGCTACCGCTGCCCCGGCTGCGACCAGGAGATCCCCTCCGGCACCCCGCACCTGGTGGCCTGGCCCGAGTACGGCGGCGTGGACGACCGCCGGCACTGGCACAAGGCCTGCTGGAACGCGAAGGACCGCCGCACCTCGAAGGTGCAGCGGTCCCGCAACGCGCCGCGCTACTAGCTCTCAGACGTCCCGGCGGCCGACGATCACGTACGAGGCGGCCACCGCGGTGCCGGTGACCAGCACGATGAGCGTCACGTGCGAGAGGCTGCTGGGATCCGGTCCCAGGTCGCCGCCCCCCGGCAGGCCGAACAGCGTCATCAGCGCCACCGGCACGTTGTGCTGCAGGATCGTCCGGCCGGCGGACGCGACGGCCTCCCAGGCGATGAGCATGGCCCCTATCACCGGCGGCAGCGTGACCAGGCCCAGCATGACGGCGATCGCCCCGGCGGAGTGCCGCACGAGCGAGCCGATCGCGAGCGAGAGCACGCCGAGCAGGGTGACGTAGCCGCAGCCGAGCAGCGCCCCGAACCACTCGCCGGCCGCGTGCGGGCCGGACGCGGTGCCGCCGCGCACGACCGCCGCGGTGATCCCGACCAGGAAGACCGACAGCGCGGTGGTGGCGAAGGCCGCCATGCTGAAGACGAGGTACTTCGCGGTGAGCACCCGGTACCGGTCGGGGGCGGCCGTGAACGTGGTCCGCACCAGCCCGGTGCCGTGCTCCGAGCTGATGGTCAGCACCCCGAGGACGATCACCGCGAGCTGGCCGACCAGCAGGCCGAAGAGGGCGGGCGTGGTGAAGTTGATCTGCGTGTAGTCCCCGTCCGCGGTCTGCGCGACGACGGTCAGGCCGACGCCGACCACCATCAGCACGAGGGAGCCCAGCGTCCACAGGGTGGAGCGGAGCGAGACCAGCTTGGTCCACTCCGAGGCCATGGCGTGCCCCAGGTGCGGCCGCGGCGTGGCGAGGGGCGAGCTGTAGCTCCCGGGCTGCTCCGCCGTCGTGGTCGTCGCCGTCATCGGGTGTCCTCGGGGGTCTGCGGGGTGGTGTTCCTGGTGGTGCTCGCGAGCTCGCCCGGCTTGCCGGGCATCAGGAAGGGCCGACCGCCCGCCCCGGGCGGTGGGGGAGCGAAGAAGCCGCTCTGCGGGACCTCGGGGGCCGCCGCGTCCGCCGCCTCGTCCTCCTCCCAGGCCGGGAGGGAGAGCGGCTCGGGCTCCCACAGCTCGGCCCGCGGGTCGTCGGTGGAGGTGTACTCGACGGTGGACTGGGTCATCCGCATGTACGCCTCCTCCAGCGAGGCCCGGTGCGGCGACAGCTCCCACAGCCGTACGCCGGCCTCGTGCGCGAGGTCGGAGATGCGCGGCAGCTCCAGGCCGGTCACCCGCAGTGCTCCGTCGGGCTCCTGGAGGACCCGGCCGCCCGCCTTGGTGAGGGCCTTGCGCAGCGTGTCCCAGCCATCAGGATCGGTGTCGGCCGTGCGCACCCGAGCGAATCCGGCCGAATTGTGTGCGATGAACTCCTGGGTGCCCATGTCGGCCAGCAGCCGCCCCCGGCCGATCACGATCAGGTGGTCGGCGGTCAGCGCCATTTCGCTCATCAGGTGGGAGGAGACGAAGACGGTGCGGCCCTCGGAGGCGAGACGGCGCATGAGGTTGCGGACCCAGAGGATGCCCTCGGGGTCGAGCCCGTTGACCGGCTCGTCGAACAGGAGCACCTGCGGGTCGCCGAGCAGGGCGGTGGCGATGCCGAGCCGCTGGCCCATGCCGAGCGAGAAGCCCTTCGTACGCTGCCTGGCGGCGTCCTGCAGGCCGACCACGGCCAGCACCTCGTCCACCCGCTTCTCCGGGATCCCGGAGAGCTGGGCGATGGACAGCAGGTGGGTGCGGGCCCGGCGGCCGCCGTGCACGGCCTTGGCGTCGAGTAGGGCCCCGACGTGCCGCTGGGCGTTCGGCAGCTCCCGGAAGGGCCGGCCGTTGATGGTGACATGACCGGACGTGGGCCGGTCCAGGCCGAGGATCATGCGCATGGTGGTGGACTTCCCGGAGCCGTTGGGCCCCAGGAATCCGGTGACGTGTCCCGGCTTGACCTGGAAGGACAGCTGGTCGACGGCGGTCTTGGCGCCGAAGCGCTTGGTCAGGCCGACTGCCTCGATCATCTTGCTGCCCCTTACCAGGCCGGGACGACTTTCGCCCGCGTAAGGGTTAAGAGGATAACGAGGTTCCTGCGGTTCCGTCCCGGGCCGATCCCTGAGCTGCCCCTGAGACCGACCCGGGCATCACCCGTAGTACTTCGGCGGGAGGCCGGCCGTCAGGCGTCCCTCTTCCTGAGGAGGAGGTAGCCCCCGAGTACCGCGGCGGCCACCCACAGGAGCATGATCCCGAGCCCGCCCCACGGCCCGTACGGGGCTTCCGCGCTGCCCATGGCGTTCGGTACGACCTGCATGATCTTCGATCCGGCCGCGGTGGGCAGGTACTGGCCGTACTCGCGGGTCGCCTCGAAGGCGTTGAGGAGGTTCGTGACGATCAGGAAGAACGGGATCAGGATGCTGATCGAGGCGACCGAGCTGCGCAGCATGGCGGCGACGCCCATGGAGAACAGGGCGAGGAGCGCCATGTACACGCCGGCACCGACGACCGCGCGCAGGACGTTCTCCCCGTCGAGGCCGGTGCCGTGGTCGCCCAGGATGGCCTGGCTGAGGAAGAACGACATGAAGCTGGTCAGCAGCCCGACCAGCAGGGCCAGCGCCGTGGCCACGGTGAGCTTGCCGAACAGGAAGCCGCCGCGGGCGGGCACGGCCGCCAGCGAGGTGCGGATCATGCCCGTGCTGTATTCGGTGCTGACCACGAGCACGCCGAAGACGATCATCGCCAGCTGGCCGAACTGCATGCCGGCGAAGCTCACCAGGGTGGGGTCGAAGGTGGCCCGCTCGATCTGGCTCATGTCGTCGAAGGCCGACGCGACCGCGGTCGAGATCAGACCGCCGAAGCCGACGGTGACGATCAGGGCCAGCGCGAGCGTCCAGCTGGTGGAGGCGACCGTGCGGATCTTGGTCCACTCGGACTGGAGGACGGCGGTGAAGGCCATGCTCACTCACCGGCCTTGCGCGTCGCCTGGAAGCCGGCGCCCCAGGCGGGGACGTCGGCCGGCCGGGCCGGGTTGTCGGCGGCCATGCCCGGTGCGTGGGCGTGGTACTCGACGGAGTCCGCCGTCATGCGCATGAACGCTTCCTCCAGTGAAGCCCGTTGCGGGCTGAGTTCGTGGAGCACGATCTGGTGCTGGGCGGCCAGCTCGCCGAGCTGCTCCGCACTCGCGCCGTCGATCTCCAGGGTGCCGGTGGCGGGAACGCTGACGGCGTTGATCCCGGCCTCGTGCAGGACGTCCTTCAGCCGCTCCTGCTGCGGTGTGCGCAGCCGGACGTAGCTGCGCGAGTTCTGCTGGATGAAATCGGCCATCGGCAGGTCTGCCAGCAGCTTTCCCTGTCCGATGACGACCAAATGGTCTGCGGTCAGCGCCATTTCGCTCATCAGATGGGAGGAGACGAAGATCGTCCTCCCCTCCGCCGCCAGGCCCTTCATCAGATTGCGGATCCAGAGAATTCCCTCGGGATCCAGGCCGTTGACCGGCTCGTCGAACATCAGGATTTCCGGGTCGCCCAGCAATGCGGAGGCGATTCCCAGCCGTTGGCTCATTCCGAGCGAAAATCCTTTGGACTTCTTCTTCGCCACGGCCGTCAGGCCGACCAGATCCAGCACCTCGTCGACCCGCTGTCGCGGGATGCGGTTCGACTGGGCCAGGCAGAGAAGGTTGTTGTATGCACTTCGGCCACCGTGCATGGCCTTCGCGTCCAGCAGCGCGCCGACGTGCTTCAGCGGCTCCGACAGGTCGCGGTAGTGCTTCCCGTAGACCCGGACCGTCCCGCTGGTCGGGTTGTCGAGGTCCAGCATCATGCGCATGGTCGTGGACTTGCCCGCGCCGTTGGGCCCCAGGAAGCCGGTCACCACCCCCGGTCGGATCTGGAAGCTGAGGTGGTCCACGGCGGTCGTCGTGCCGAATCGTTTGGTAAGGCCCTCAAGCTCGATCATGCGGCCACGCTAGAACGCCCGAGGGCCCTACGCCACCTCAAAAGGGTGACATAGGGCCCTCGATCGGGCGCACGACGGGTGCCGTGTGCTACCCGCCGGTAATCAGCGGCTCTGCTGGGCCGGCACGCCGCGGGTGACGGGCTCGTCGTCCACGATCGGGTTGGCCGCCGCGACGGCCGCACCGGTGAGCGTCGCCAGCATCTCGCGGACGTTGGTCAGCTGCGCGTTGATGGAGTCGCGGCGGTTGGTGAGCGCAGCCAGCTCGCGCTCGGACTCGCTGCGGATGCGGTCCGCCTTGGCGTTGGCGTCGGCCACGATGTCCTCGGCCTGGCGCTGCGCGGTCTCCACGGTCTGGCGGGCCCGGCGCTCGGCGTCCGTACGCAGCTTCTCGGCCTCCAGGCGCAGCTGCTCGGCCCGGTGCTCGATCTCCGCGAGGCGCTTCTCGGCCTTGGCCTGGCGGGAGGCCAGGTCGCGCTCGGACTGCTCACGGCGCTTGGCCAGGTTGGTCTCGAAGTCCGCGGCGGCCTGGGCGGCCTTGGCGCGGGTCTCCTCGAAGAGCGCGTCGGCCTCCTCGCGCTTGGAGGCCGCGTCCTTCTGGGCCTCGGCGCGCAGGGTCGCCGCGTCGCCCTTGGCCTTCTCGACGATGCGGACGCCCTCGTCCTCCGCCTTCGACTTGCGGTCGGCGGCGAACGACTCGGCGTCGTTGCGCACCTGCTGGGCAGCCGACTCGGCGAGCTCACGGTGCTGCTCGGCCGCGCGACGGGCCTCCTCGCGCAGGTCCTTCGCCTCCTCCTCGGCCAGCCGCAGGATCTTCTCGACCCGGGCACCGAGACCGGCGTACGACGGCTCGGCGTCGGTCACCTGGGCCTGGGCGTTCTGCGTCTCGAGGTGCAACTCCTCGATCCGCTTTTCCAGAGAGTTGATACGTCCAAGGGCGCTGTCGCGGTCGGAGACCAGCTTGGTAATGCGGTCGTCCACCTGACCACGGTCGTAACCACGCCGCACGAGCTCGAAGCCGAAGGGGGAGGAAGTGTCGCTCATGGGGTTCCTGTCGAATGAGACCGATGAGGTGCTACGTGAGGTGTTAGGAGGAATCCTAGGCGCCCAGACGGCGTGTCATCGAGTCAATCCGCGTTTGATCTGGACAATGACACCCCTTTTGAGTGGCAAGACAGCGGAATGCTTGTCACTCGTTCGCCTGAACGTTCATCAGGTGCACACACTCCCGAGCGTTTGGCTACCCCTCCGACGCCTTGCCACCCGAACGAGTGGATCCCGCAGTCACTCCGGCCTTCACGCCCCCCGCACCCTGGCCGCCGACCGTCGACTTTCCGCCACCCGAAGGTGCCTCGAATGATTCCAACGCCTCAAGAACGTCCTGGACACGGGAGATCTCCGCCTGAATGTCCTCGCGACGGCGCACCAGGACCTCCAGCTCGCGCCGGCCCTCCTCGACGAGCTGCTCCGCCTCGGCCTTGGCCTCCGCCAGCGCCTTCTCGGCCTGCCGCGCCAGCTCCGCCTTCTTCTGCTCGGCCTCCTTCAGGAGGGCCTCGGCCTTGCGGACCGCCGCGATGCGCACCTTGCTCGCCTCGCTGCTCGCGTCCGACACCAGCTCCTTGGCCTTCGCCTCGGCCTCGACGCTCTGCTCCGTCGCCGCGCGCACCAGCTTGTCCACGCGCTCGCCGGCCGACTTCATCTGCTCCGCGGACTCCCGGCGGGCACGCTCGTGCAGCTCCTCGACCTCGCCCTCGACGCGGCCGCGCAGCTCCTCCGCCCGCTCCCTTATGGCGGCCGCGTCCGTGCGCGCGCCGACCAGCAGCTCGTTCGCGTCCGTACGGGCCTTCTCCACCAGGGAGTTGCCCTCGACGGTCGCCTCGGAGGTGATCCGTACGGCCTCCTTGCGGGCCGCGTCGACCATCGCATCGGCCTGCTCCTCGGCCGCCGTGGTGGCGGCGAGGGCCTGCTTCTGCGCATCGGCCGTGAGCTTCTCGGCTTCCGCCGCGGCCTCCGTGATGAGCCGGTCGACCTGCTCCGCGGCCTCGGTGCGGCGCTTGTTGGCCGCCTCGCGCGCCTCGTCGAGCAGCCGCTCCGACTCGGTACGGGCCTCGCTCCGGGTGCGCTCCGCCTCGGCCGCCGCCCGGGCCTTGACCCGCTCGGCCTCCGACCGGGTGCGGGCCGCGTGCTCCTGGGCCGAGGACAGCGCCTCCGACGCGTCCGCGCGCAGCCGCTCGGCCTCGCCCGCCGCCTCGCCGACCGTGCGCTCGTTGTCCTTGCGGGTCTGCTCGGTGAGCTTCTCCGTTTCGGAGATCGCCTCGGTGACGAGCCGGTCCGCCTGCTCGGCCGCCTCGGTACGCAGCCGGTTCGCCTCGGCGCGCGCCTCGTCCAGCGTCTGCTCGGCATCGCGCTCGGCACCCGCCAGGGTCTCGTTCGCCGCGGTCGTGACCCGCTCCGCCTCCGCGGTGGCCTCGCCGACGATGCGGCCGCCCTCCGCGCGGGCCTCGTCGAGCACCTGGGCCGCCTCGGCGCGCACCCGGTCGGCCTCCGCCGCGGCCTCGCCGACCGTGGCCTCGTTGGCCACACGGGTCTCGTCGATCAGCCGGTCGCCCTCGGCGCGCGAGTCGACCATGATCCGCGCGGCGTCGCGCTCGGCGCTCGCCAGGGTCTCGGCCGCCTGCGCCTTGAGCCGGTTCGCCGCGGTGGTGAGCCGCTCGGCCTCCAGCGTCGCCTCGCCCACGGTGGCCGCGTTCGCGGCGCGCGTCTCGTCGGTGAGCCGGTCGGCCTCGGCCGCGGCCTCGGTGATGAGCCGGTCCACCTGCTCCGCGGCCTCGGTACGCAGCCGGTTGCCCTCGGCCCGTGCCTCGTCCAGTGCGTTCGCGGCCTCGGTGCGGGTGGCCTCGGCGGCCTCGGCCGCCTCGGCGGTGATCCGCTCGGCCCGCGCCTCGGCGTCGCCGACGGTGGCCGCGTTCGCGGCGCGGGTCTCCTCGGTGAGCCGCTCGGCCTCCGCCGTCGCCTCGGCCGTGATCCGGCCGCCCTCGGCACGGGCGGACTCCAGGGACTCCGCCGCCTCGCCGCGGATGCGGTTCGCGTCCTCCCGGGCATCGGCCCGGGTCCGGGCCGCGTCCCGCTCCGAGGAGGCCAGCGCGTCCGTGGCCTCCGTACGCACCCGCTGCGCGTATTCGGCGGTGTCGCTGCGCAGCTGCTCCGCCTCGGCGATGGCCTCGGCGACCGTGCGCTCCGCCAGCGCCTTCGCCGCGTCCGTCTCGGCCCGCGCCTCGCTGCGGACCCGGTTGGCGTCCTCGGTGGCCCGCTCCCGCTCCGCGTAGGCGTCGCCGCGGACCCGGCCGGCCTCTTCCTCGGCCTCGGTCCTCGTACGCTCCGCCGCGTGCTCGGCGGCGTTGCGCAGCCCGGCGATCTCCTCCTCGGCCTGCTCGTGCAGCCCGGCCACGGAGTCCCGCACCTGCTGGGCGGTGGCCTCCGCCGCCGACACGACCTCCGACGCGCGCCGCTCGGCCTCCTCGGTCAGCCAGACCGCCTCGGCCTGCGCCTCCTCGGAGCGCTTGCGGGCCTGCGCCAGCAGTTCCTCGCTCTGCTCGCGGGCCTGGGCCCGCTCGCTGTCCGCGTCGGTCCGCGCCGACGCCAGGGTCTCCTCCGACTCGCGGCGGCGCCGGGCGGCCTCCTCCTGCGCGGCGGCCAGCGCCTCGGCGGCCTCCTCGGCGACCCGCTCGGCGGCGGCCTTCGCCTCCGCGCGCAGCCGGTCCGCGGTCTCCTGGGCCTCGGAGCGCACCCGCTCCGCCTCGGCCTCGGCCTCACCGCGCAGCCGCACGGCGGACTGCTCGGCCTCGGCGCGCACCCGGCCGGCGTCCTGCGCCGCCTCCGTGCGCAGCTGGTCGGCCTCGGCCTCCGACTGCGTCTGCAGGGTGCGGATCCGCTCCGCCGCCTCGGCGCGCAGCCGGTCGTTCTCCTCCGTGGTCTCCCGGCGGATGCTCTCCGCGGCACCACGGGCGTCACGCAGCGTCTGCTCGGCCGTCGTCAGCCGGGTTTCGGCCTCCGTGTGCAGCCGGACGAGCTCCTCGTCGGCCTCCGCCCGCTTGGCGGCCAGCGCCTGCTCGGTCTCCTGGCGCCGGGCGGCGGCCGCAGCGTCCGCCTCGGCCCGTACGCCCTCGGCCTGCTCCTCGGCCTCGGCGCGCAGCCGTTCGGCCTCGGCGCGGGTGCGCTCCAGGGTCTCCTCGGCCTGCTTGCGCAGCGTGCCGGCCCGTTCCACGGCCTCGGCGCGCACCCGCTCGCTCTCGGCGGTCGCCCCGCCGCGCAGCTCGTCGGCGTCCGCCTTGGCCTTGCCGAGCAGCTCCTCGGCGGTCCGGGCCGCCTCCTCGATCTGCTGGACGGCCTCGCGGCGGGCCTCGCCGCGGATCCGCTCGCCCTCGGCGACGGCCTCGGCGCGCAGCTGCTCGGCCTCGCCGCGCAGCCGCCGGGCCTCCGACTGGAGCTCGACCGTGCGGGCCCGGTACTCCTCGGTGTCGTCCTTCGCCGCGCCCTTGAGCTCGTCGGCCGTGGCCGCCGCCTGCAGGCGCAGCCGGTCGGCCTCGGTCTCGGCCTCGCGGCGGATCCGTTCGGCCTCCTCGGACGCGGCCCGGGTGGTCGCCCGGGCGTCCTCGGAAGCCTTGTTCAGTACGTCCTCGGCGGTGCGGGCCGCCTTCGCCAGCTGCGCGGCCATGTCCTCGGCCGCGGCCGTACGGGCCTGCTCGCCGGCCTCGGTGCGCTGCCGCTCGGCGTCCGCGCGGGCGTCTGCCAGGACCTGCTCGGCCTCCGCCTTGAGGGCCTCGGCCTCCTTGGTGGCCTCGCCGACCAGCCGGGCGACCTGCTCCTTGGCGGTGCGGGTGCGCTGCTCGTTGACGGATTCCGCCGACGTCAGCTGCCGGGTGGCGCTCTCCTTCGCCTCCGCGAGGAGCTTCTCCGCCTCCGCACGGGCCCCGCGCAGCGCGGAATCGGCTTCCTGCACGCGGGATTCGGCCAGCCGGCCCAGGTCCAGGGTCTGCTGGCGGGTGTGCTCGGCCTCGGCGCTGGTGGTGGAGCGCAGCCGCTCCGCGTGCTCGCTGGCCTCCTGGGCCTGCGCGGAGGCGGCGGTCAGCAGCCGCTCCGCCTCCTTGCGGGCGCGCAGCAGGGTGGCCTCGGCCTCCGCGCGGGCGGTCTCGGCGTCCGCTGCCATCCGGCGCCGGGTCTCCTCGGCGACCCGGGCGGCTTCGGCGCGGGCGGCGTTCAGGGACTGCTCGGCCTCGGCGCGGGACTCCTCCATGAGCCGGCGCGCCTGGGACTCCGTACGGGCGCGCAGCTGCTCGGCCCAGGCCACGTTCTCGTTGACGTGGGCCTCGACGGTCTGCCGGCGCTCGCCCAGCTCCTGGTCCAGGCGCTGGCGGCGGTTGACGGCCTCGGCGTGCAGCTCGGCCTGCAGGCGCGCCTGGTGCTCGGCGTGCTCCTGGAGGATGCGCTGGGTCTGCGCCCGGGCCTCACGGAGCTCGCGCTCCGCGTCGGAACGCATCTGGTCGGCCTGGATCTGGGCATTACGGAGCAACTGCTCCGCCTGGTACCCCATGTCCGCGCCGTCATAGGCGGGCCGGGACGCGAGAGCGCGTCGTACCTCGTGAAGCTTGGCGCGCAGCACCTCGACCTGGTACCCCAGGTCCTCGGCGTGCTGGACGGCCTTCCCGCGCTCCTTCTTCAGCCGCTCCATCTCGGCCTCGAAGCGCGAGAGATGGTCGGCCTCGGCCTGATGGCTCTCCTGGCTTTCGTAGCCCCGCACAGCGCGGTCCCATCCGTCCCCTGGTCGCAAGCTCATTTCCAATGAGCATCGCTCGCCCGCTGAACGACGCCCCCGGGGGAATGGTGTCAGAAACCGGGGCAGGGTTCACAGGCCCCGACCCCGTCTCCGCACCGAACCCCGGCCGAGCCATGGCCACTCTACCGGCCGGGGAATCGGGCCATCAGTGGTCCGTCAGTGCTCGGGGTTCGAGGTGACCAGTTCGGTGAGAACTCCGTGGCAGTCCTTGGGGTGCAGGAAGGTGATGGAGGAGCCCATGGAACCGGTGCGGGGCTGGTCGTACAGTACCCGGACACCCTTGCCGCGGATGGCCTCGGAGTCCCCCTGGACGTCCTCGGTGCCGAAGGCGATGTGGTGCACGCCCTCGCCGTTCTTGGCCAGCCATTTACCGACGGCGGAGTCCTCGCGGGTGGGCTCCAGCAGCTGGAGGTACGAGGCGCCGCCGTCGGACGTCTCGTTGATCTTCAACATGGCCTCGCGGACACCCTGCTCCTCGTTGACCTCGGAGTGGAACACCTCGAAGCCGTACGTGGCACGGTAGAACTCGACAGTCTTGTCCAGGTCGAAGCAGGCGATCCCGATGTGGTCGATTCTTGTCAGCATGGTGACAGTGCACCGCCGAAGGGGGCCGTCACGCAACGTGCGCGCGATCACACCGGCAGGCCGGTGACCGCTGCGGTACCGCCCAGTACATTCACGTAAACCCTCGTTCACTCCTCATCCAAGGGGCTGTGCCTCATGTCCGGATCGAACAACACCACTTCTGTGATCGTCGCCGGGGCCCGCACGCCCATGGGACGGCTGCTCGGCTCGCTGAAGTCCTTCTCGGGTGCCGACCTCGGCGGCTTCGCCATCAAGTCCGCGCTGGACCGGGCCGGGATCTCCGGCGACCAGGTGCAGTACGTGATCATGGGCCAGGTGCTGCAGGCCGGTGCGGGCCAGATCCCGGCCCGCCAGGCGGCGGTCAAGGCCGGCATCCCGATGAACGTGCCCGCGCTCACGATCAACAAGGTGTGTCTCTCGGGCCTGGACGCGATCGCGCTGGCCGACCAGCTGATCCGCGCCGGGGAGTTCGACATCGTGGTCGCGGGCGGTCAGGAGTCCATGACCAACGCCCCGCACCTGCTGCCCAAGACCCGCGAGGGCTACAAGTACGGCGCCGTCGAGATGCTGGACGCGATGGCCTACGACGGCCTGACCGACGCCTTCGAGAACATCGCGATGGGCGAGTCCACCGAGAAGCACAACACCCGCCTGGGCATCGAGCGCGCCCCGCAGGACGAGTTCGCCGCCGCCTCGCACCAGCGGGCCGCGGCCGCGCAGAAGAACGGCGTCTTCGAGGCCGAGATCGTCCCCGTGGAGATCCCGCAGCGCAAGGGCGACCCGGTGATCTTCTCCGCGGACGAGGGCATCCGCCCCGAGACCACGGTGGAGTCCCTCGGCAAGCTGCGTCCGGCCTTCGCCAAGGACGGCACGATCACCGCCGGCACCTCCTCCCAGATCAGCGACGGCGCCGCCGCCGTGGTCGTGATGAGCAAGGCGAAGGCCGAGGAGCTCGGCCTGGAGTGGATCGCCGAGATCGGCGCCCACGGCAATGTGGCCGGTCCCGACAACTCGCTCCAGTCGCAGCCGTCGAACGCGATCCTGCACGCCCTGGAGAAGGAGGGCCTCCAGGTCTCCGACCTGGACCTCATCGAGATCAACGAGGCCTTCGCGGCGGTCGCCGTGCAGTCAATGAAGGACCTTGGCGTGACCCCGGAAAAGGTGAACGTCAACGGTGGTGCCATTGCCCTGGGGCACCCGATCGGCATGTCCGGCGCCCGTGTGGTGCTGCACCTGGCGCTGGAGCTGAAGCGCCGTGGCGGCGGCGTCGGCGCGGCCGCCCTGTGCGGCGGTGGCGGCCAGGGCGACGCGCTGATCGTCCGCGTCGCGAAGTAGGCGGACCGGCCGCCGGGCGCGCATCCGGCCCGGCGGCCCTCCGGTATCCCGTACGAGAACCGAGGAGCGCAGCACGTATGACGGCGGTGGACGTCCCCCAGCTGGTGGCGCAGGCCCGGGAGGGCCGGCCGAGAGCGGTGGCCCGGCTGATCTCGCTGGTCGAGGGGGCGTCCCCGCAGCTGCGCGAGGTGATGGCCGCGCTGGCCCCGCTGACGGGCGGGGCGTACGTGGTGGGTCTGACGGGATCGCCCGGCGTCGGCAAGTCGACGTCGACCTCGGCGCTCGTGTCGGCGTACCGCAAGGCCGGCAAGCGGGTCGGCGTCCTCGCCGTCGACCCGTCCTCGCCCTTCTCGGGCGGGGCGCTGCTCGGCGACCGGGTGCGGATGTCGGACCACGCCTCGGACCCGGGGGTCTACATCCGCTCGATGGCCACCCGCGGCCACCTGGGGGGGCTCGCCTGGGCCGCCCCGCAGGCGATCCGGGTGCTGGACGCGGCCGGCTGCGAGGTGATCCTGGTCGAGACGGTCGGGGTCGGGCAGTCGGAGGTGGAGATCGCCTCGCAGGCCGACACCTCGGTGGTGCTGCTGGCCCCCGGGATGGGGGACGGGATCCAGGCCGCCAAGGCGGGCATCCTGGAGATCGGCGACGTCTACGTGGTCAACAAGGCGGACCGGGACGGCGCCGACGCCACCGCCCGGGAACTGAACCACATGCTGGGTCTGGGCGAGGCCCGGGGCCGGGACGACTGGCGGCCGCCGATCGTGAAGACGGTCGCGGCCCGCGGCCAGGGCATCGACGAGCTGGTCGAGGCGCTGGAGAAGCACCGGGCGTGGATGGACGAGCACGGCGTGCTGGCGCAGCGCAGGGCGGCCCGGGCGGCCCGGGAGATCGAGACGATCGCCGTGACGGCGCTGCGGGAGCGGATGGCCGACGTGCACGGCGACGCGCACCTCGACGCGCTGGCCGCCAAGGTGGCCGTGGGCGAGCTGGACCCGTACGCGGCCGCGGACGCCCTGCTGACGACGCTGACGGAGGCGTAGGCACGGCCCGGACCCCGGCACGGCGCGTGCGGCGCCGCTGCCGGGGTCCGGCCGGGTACGTCAGGAGTTCTCGTCCGAGTCGGAGTCCGAGTCGGAGTCGGAGTCGGAGTCGGACTGCGCGGTGACCTTGCCGGTCGTGGGGTCCACGGAGCCGTTCCACGTCTTGCCGTCGGAGCCCTTGACCTCGACGTGCCAGTACGGGGCCTGGCCGTCGTCTCCGGAGTCCCATTCGACGGTCCACGTCGTGCCCGGGTGGGCCGCCACGGCGGCCTTGGCGGCCTGCGCCGCGGTGATCTTGGCCGCGAGCAGCCCCTTGTGCTCGCCGGGGTTCTCGTCGGTGTCCACGTTCTGCCGGGAGACCTTGCCCGTGGCGGCGTCGACCTCCAGCTCGGCGTGGCCCTTTCCGTCCTTGGTGATCACGTCGACGTGCCAGATGTTGCCGTCGCGGTCGAGGGACTCGACCACGCCCGGGTAGTTCTTCAGAGCGGCGGCGAGGGCCTGCTCGGCCGTGACGTCGGCCTTGGCGGCGGCGGCCGCGGGGGCGGTTCCCGCCAGGTCTGCGGAGACCGCGGCGGCGGTCGACACGGGGCCTGCGACCAGCAGGGCCACGGACGCGGCCGCTGAGACGAACACGTTGCGCTTCATAGGCTGGACCTCCTCAGGCCGGCCCGCGGACACCGGGCCGGCAGCGAGCGTTCCCAGCCATTGTCGGGCCGATGGCCGTCCGGGGCGCGGCGAGCCGTGAGGCCCGCACCGTCCGGACGGCCCGGGCCTCAGACCCTGCCGCGGTTGTCGCGCAGGTGCTCCGCGACCGGGGTCAGCGAGGCGCGCAGCGCCGCCAGGGCCTCCGGCGGCAGCAGGTCGATGAAGTGCCGGCGAACGGACGCCACGTGGTGCGGGGCGACGCGTCGCATCGTTTCCATGCCCTCGTCCGTGAGCACCGCGTACAGGCCGCGGCGGTCGGACTCGCAGTTCACCCGGCGGACCAGGCCGGCCGTCTCCATGCGCGTGATCTGGTGCGACAGCCGGCTCTTGGACTGCAGCGTGGCGGTCGCGAGATCGCTCATCCGCATCCGGTGGTCCTGCGACTCCGAGAGGTTCACGAGGATCTCGTAGTCGTTGTTGGTGAGTCCGAAGGGCTGGAGATCCTTTTCCAGCTGGTGCATCAGCAGCCTGCTGACGTCCAGGTGGGTGCGCCAGGCGCACTGCTCGGCGTCGGTCAGCCAGTTGGTCCCCCCGGACGGAGTCTGGGGGAGGGGGGCCGTCTCGGTCTCCATGGTCTCCATGAATGAACTCTACCTAAAAAGTTGAATTGCGTACAAAAATCTCAGGTCAGGCGGATCACAGTCCGAGGCGGCGCTGGAGATCGCCCAGCTGCCCCGGCATCCGCGGCACGCCCAGCTGTCCCATCGGACCCTGACCGGCCCCCGGAACGCCCTGCGCGTTGCCCGTGGCCGCCCCGGCGCCGACCGCGCCGATCGCCTGCTCGGCCATCAGCATCTCCGACGACTGGAGCAGCACCGTCCCCGCACCGACGAACTCGAACTGGTGCTCCTCGCCCGAGCTCCCGCCTATGCCGGTCAGCGAGCGCAGTCCGCCCATCACGCCCGTCATGTAGCCGTGGTCGTAGTGGTGGCACGGCGAGGGGCAGTCCGCCCAGCCCACCAGGGCCTGCGGGTCCACGCGCAGCGGCGGTTCCATGAACACCACCGGTCCGTTGGACGCCGCCACGAACTTCCCGGTTCCGATCAGCGTCAGGAAGCCCGGAACGATCGACTGCTTCAGGGCGAGCGAGGGCTGGTACGCGAGCAGGTTGCCCGACCGGATCGTCAGGTTGCCGTCGTCCAGGTCGTACGAGTTCACGTCGAAGGCCCGGTCGGCCAGCAGCATCTTGCCCGAGCCCTCGGCCACCACCCAGTCACTGGCGTGCAGCGGCGAGTGGAAGCTGGTGCGCAGCAGGCGGTCGAAGCGGCCGTTGCCGATGCCGTTGAACTCGATGTGCCCGTAGTACGAGATCATCTTGCCCTTCTGCAGGAACCACTGGCTCCCCTTGAGCTCCACGCAGAAGGTGTACGCGTTCACGTTGTCGTCGGAGGGCAGCGTGTACGGGTCGTGGACGGTCGGACCGCCCGGTCCGCCGGTCACAGGGCCAAAGTTCACAGCTTCTCCTCGGAGGCCTGTACGTACACCGCGCCCTGGCCGGACAGCTCCAGCTGGAACGCCTCGCCGGAGCCGCGCCCCACCATGTCCCGCCAGCCGAGCGCGGTGGAGAGCTTGTTGCGCACGTCACCGTGGTGGGCGACGTACGCCTGCGGGTCCACGTGGATCGGGCGCTGCGGGGTGATCGGCAGCTCTATGACGCCGCCGTGGGCCATCACGGCGACGGAGCCGTGGCCCTTGAGGGTGGTGGTGAAGAGGCCCTGGCCGGTCACCTGGCCGCGGACCATGCCCATGACCCCGCCCTGGGAGCCCATGAACATCGTGCCCTGCTGGAGGGTGCCGTCGAAGGCGAGCAGCCGGTCGGCCTCGACGTAGAGGGTCTCGCCGGTCAGGTTGATGACCTGGATGTGGTGGCCGCCGTGGCCGAACATCACGGTGCCGCTGCCCTCGACCGCCATCAGCGGGGTCTGCTCGTTCGCCACCCGGCGCCCGATCATGCCCATGACCCCGCCCTGGCCGCCCGTCAGGCTCGGGGTGAAGGAGACCTCGCCGCGGTACGCGAGCATGGCGCCGCGCTGGCTGTACATCTTCTGACCCGGGATCACCTGGGCCTCGACCATCTTCGAGTTGATCTCGCGGAACGGCATCAGATGTCGCCCCCGACGGTGTTGCGCTCGCTGGGCTGCACGTAGACCAGGCCTTCGCCCTCGAAGCGGATCTGGAACGCCTCGCCGGAGCCCTCGCCTATGAGTGTGCGGAAGTTCACACCGGACTGGAAGGACTGCTGGAGGTTGCCCGTGTGCGCGATGTACGCGCCGGGGTCGACGGACAGCGGGTACTGGGCGCTCACGCGCAGCACCACGGCCGGGCCGTCGGACATGATCGCGGCCTGGCCCGAGCCCTCGACGGTCGTGGTGAACAGGCCGTTGCCCGTCGTCGCGCCGCGCAGGCCGGTGAAGGTGGTGCCGGTGCGCAGACCGGCGTCGGTGCACAGCAGGTTGCTGGACTCGACGTAGAGCTTCTCGCCCCGCAGGTTGACCAGGTTGATCTCGCTCGCACGGTCGGCGAAGAAGCAGGTGCCGTGCCCCTGCACTTCCATCACTGTCATCTGTTCGCCGGTCAGCCGGCGGGTCACCATGCCGCGGAGGCCTTCGCCGCCGCCGGTCATCTTCTTGAAGGCCATCTGCCCGTCGTACGCGACCATGGAGCCGTTCTTCGCTTTCACGGCGTCCCCGGTCAGGTCGACGGCCAGCACCTTGCTGCCTTGGAGTCGGAACTGAGCCACGGGGAGACGTTATCGGCACCGGGCGAACGCGAACAGGGCCTCGTGGCTGATATATGCCACACCCTGGCGATATCGGTGCGTCCGTTCGGGGGCCCCGGACCTTTCGCGCAGGCCGCGGCGGGGGGAGGGGTCGGGTCAAGATCCCGTAAAGCGGCTGAGACACTGGGAGGGACCCTGGCCTCCACCCCGAAGGTTCCACGTGGACATCAAGACCGCCTCCGCCCTGCACCGCCTGCGCCTGGTCTCCGTTCCGGAGGCGCTGTCGTTCCCGGCCCTGCTGATCTTCGGCTCGCTGCTGAGCCGGATCTCGGACATCGACTACCTGATGATGCCGCTCGGCGCCATCCACGGGATCCTGTTCGTCCTGTACGCGGTCTTCCTGCTGGACGTCTGGAACAAGGCGAAGTGGCCCTTCAAGAAGGCCCTCCTCTTCTTCGTGCTCGCGCTGGTGCCCTTCGGCGGGCTGTACGGCGACAAGCTCCTCAAGCGAGACGAGGCCGACAGCGTCGTCGCGGCCCGCGCGCGCGAGGCGGCCGACGCGTGATCGTCGCGTTCTCCGTGACCCCGCTGGGGGTCGGCGAAGAGGTCGGCGAGTACGTCGCCGACGCGGTCCGGGTGGTCCGCGAGTCCGGGCTGCCGAACCGGACCGACGCGATGTTCACCACCGTGGAAGGTGAGTGGAACGAGGTCATGGACGTGGTCCGGCGCGCGGTGGCGGCCGTCGAGGAGCGGGCGCCGCGCGTCTCCTTCATCCTGAAGGCCGACATCCGCCCCGGGGTCCACGACGGGATCACCTCCAAGGTCGAGACGGTGGAGCGGCACCTGGCCGAGGGCTGAGCCGCCCTCACCGGCCCCACTGCCGCCGATACTTCCGAAAGCGCCCCCGGCCCACAGCGGGCCGGGGGCGCTTCGGCATGCCCCGGGAAGTTGGGCGGATACGGCTTGAGCGATCGCTCAACCTCCCTTAGGGTGCCGGTTGAGCGATCGCTCAATTCGCGGCACGGGGGGTGGCGATGGGCCTGTACGTCGAGACGCGGATCCGGGTCGGCATGGACGAGCTGTGGGAGCGCAGCCAGGACCCGGCGCAGCACCAGCGGTGGGACCTGCGCTTCACCTCCATCGGCCACCTTCCGAGCGCCGAGGGCGAACCCCAGCGGTTCCGGTACGCGACCCGCGTGCTGCCCTTCCTCTCCGTCGACGGGACCGGGATCTCCGCCGGGGAACGCCACCGGTCCGACGGCACCCGGGTGTCGGCCCTGCGGTTCGCCTCGGAACACCCGCTGTCGTTGCTCGCCGAGGGCAGCGGGTACTGGCGCTACGTCCCGGGTGCCGACGGGATCCGCTTCCTCACCGGCTACGACTACCGGCCGCGCTGGGGCCGCTCCGGCGCCTTCGCCGACCGGCTCGTGTTCCGCCCGCTCATGGGCTGGGCCACCGCCTGGTCCTTCGACCGGCTGCGGCTGTGGTGCGAGCGCGGGACCACCCCGGGCCTCGCCCTCGCCCGTGCGATCGGCGAGGGCGTGCTGCGCGTCCTGCTGTCCGCGGCCGCCCTGCTGTACGCGCCGCTGCCGGTCGCCCTGCTCGTCCTGGCCGCCGCCCTGCTGCTGCCGCCGCTGCCCGGCACCCCGGCTGCCCGCCGCTGCCTGCGCACCCCGCCCGGCCGCACCCCCGCCCGCGCACCCCGCCTGCTCAGCACCCTGGAGCCGTCGTGACCTCCATCTTCCGGGCCCACATGGGTGCCGCGTTCGACCGTCTGCACCCGCAGATCCAGCGCCGCTTCTCGGTGGGCCTCGCGAGCGGCGAGGGCTGCATCGGCCGCGGCACCATGGAGCGGATCTGGCACGGCCCCGCTTTCGTGAAGCCCTTCCTCCGGCTCGGCGGCGTACGGAACATCCTGGTGCCGCACGAGGGACGGAACGTCCCCTTCGTCATCGAGAACCTCCCCTACCTCGACTCCTTCGGGCGCGAGACCGTCACCTTCGTACGGACCTTCCAGCTGCCCGGCGGAGCCCGCCGCTTCGACGCCACGATGGTCCACAGCCCCGAACGCGACTGCGTCCTCGACTACCTGGGCACCCACCAGCACCTCGCCAGCGACCTCCACATGAGCGCCGAGCCCGACGGCTCGCTGCTCATCCGCTCCGGCGAACACCGCTTCCGCGAGGGCCGCCTCGACGTCCGCGTCCCCGACCTCATCGGCGGCGAGGCCGAGGTCCGCGAGTCCTTCGACGAGACCACCGGCCGGTTCCGGATCCGGGTACGGGTGGTCAACCGCCGCTTCGGACCGCTCTTCGGCTACGAGGGCACCTTCACCGCGCAGTACGTCGACGCCCGCGACCGGTGGGCGAGCGGGCTCTGCGGCGACCTGCGCCCGGTCCGCGAGGAGGTCCGGGCATGAGCGCCGCCACCAAGGAGAAGCTGCTCGAAGGGGCCCTGCGCACCGTGGCCGAGCAGGGCATCGCCAAGGCCTCCGCCCGCACCGTCGCGGCCACCGCCGGGGTGGGACAGGGCCTGATCTTCTACCACTTCGGCTCTGTGGACGAGCTGCTCGCCGCGGCCTGCCGGTACGGCGCCGAGCAGCGGGTGGCCCGCTACCGCGACCGGCTCGCCGCCCTGGGCAGCCTCGCCGAACTGCTGGAGTTCGCCCGCGCCATGCACGAGGAGGAGCGGGCCGCCGGGAACGTCGCCCTGCTCGGGCAGCTGCTGGCCGCCGGGCAGACCTCGCCCGTCCTGGCCGCCGCCACCGCCGACGGACTCGGGCTGTGGATCGAGGAGCTGGAGGAGGTCCTCACCCGACTGCTGTCGGCGACCCCGCTGGAGGGGTACGCCGACCCGGCCGGGCTGGCCCGGGCCACGGCCGCCTCGTTCATCGGCATCGAGCTGTACGAAGGGGTGGACCCGGGGGGAGCCGGCAGCGCGTTCGCCGCGCTGGAACAGCTCGCCGGGCTGGCCGCCGTGCTGGAGGGCCTCGGCTCCCTGAGCCAGCGCGTGGTGCGGCACGGCCTGCGGCGCGGCACCCGCTGACCCGCCGCCGGCCGCGCGCGTCACCCGTACGGCCCTGTGGTCACGGGCCCGGCCAAGGACCGCCCGGTCGGCCGATCCCCGTTCGACACGAACCAGTACGTCACCTTTCGTGTGTGTATAGGCCTCGGGATCGAGCACCGGGAGGGACCGTGGCGCCGGAAGGCTTCGACTACGAGACGCACAGCCGCCTCGCCGGTCCGTTCGCGCAGCCGGCTCCCGGCCCCGACGGCGTCCACCGGGTGCAGTACCGCTCCCTCCTCTCGCGCGAGGAGGTCCGCACCCGAATACGGGCCATCGCCCTCATGACGCTCGCCCCGGTGGCCGCGGCCGGACTGCTGCTCTACCTGATCTGGCCCACCCACTGGACCGTCCGGGAGGGCGCCGCCCGCTGGCTGATCGTCTGCGATGCCGTGATGCTCTGCTCCGTCGCGCTGATCATGCTGTTCACGCTGGTCAACGTGGTGTCGATCGCCCACGCCACGATGGCCGCCCGCGACCCCGTCCCCGTACCGCCCGTGCCCGGTACCCGCGTCGCGTTCCTGACGACCTACGTCCCCGGCAAGGAACCCCTCGCCATGGTGCGGGCCACCCTGCGGGGCGCCCGGCGCGTGCGCCACGACGGACCGCTGGACGTATGGCTGCTCGACGAGGGCGACGACCCCGCGGCCCGGGCACTCTGCGCGAAGCTCGGCGTACGGCACTTCACCCGCAAGGGCGTGCCCGAGTGGAACACGACGAAGGGCCACCACCGGGCGAAGACCAAGCACGGCAACTACAACGCCTGGCTGGAGCGGCACGGCGACGACTACGAGTTCTTCGCCTCCGTCGACACCGACCACGTCCCGCTCGCGAACTACCTGGAGCGGATGCTCGGATTCTTCCGCGACCCGGACGTCGCCTTCGTCGTCGGCCCGCAGGTCTACGGCAACTACACCGGGGTCGTCACCAAGGCGGCCGAGTCCCAGCAGTACCTCTTCCACGCGCTGATCCAGCGCGCCGGCAACCGCTACGGCGCCCCCATGTTCGTCGGCACCAACAACACCGTACGGATCAGCGCCCTGCGGCAGATCGGCGGGCTCTACGACTCCATCACCGAGGACATGGCCACCGGCTTCGAGCTGCACCGCCGCAGGAACCCGGCCACCGGGCGGTTCTGGCGTTCCGTCTACACCCCCGACGTGCTGGCCGTCGGCGAGGGCCCCGCCTCCTGGACCGACCTCTTCACCCAGCAGCTGCGCTGGTCGCGGGGCACCTACGAGACCCTGTTCAAGCAGTACCGCAAGGGCCTCCTCACGATGCCGGCCGGGCGCCGGCTCAACTACACGCTGATGCTCGTCTACTACCCGATGACCGCGGTGAACTGGCTGCTCGGCATCCTCAGCTGCGCCCTCTTCCTGTGGTTCGGCGCCTCCGGCACCCAGGTCTCCTCCAAGGTCTGGCTGATGCTCTACGCCGACGCGGCCGCCCTCCAGGTGGGCCTCTACCTGTGGAACCGCCGCCACAACGTCTCGCCCCACGAACCGGCCGGCTCCGGCGGTGTCGCGGGCATGGCCCTGTCCGCCGTCTGCGCGCCCGTCTACCTCAGGTCACTCGGCTCGGCGGTGCTGCGCACCGAGGGCCGTTTCGTCGTCACCCCCAAGGGCGGTGACGCCAGCCCCGACCGGCTGATGACCTTCCGCATCCACCTCTTCTGGGCCGCCGTCCTGGTCGTCTCGCTGCTGGCGTCCGTCCGCTTCGACCACACGCACGTCGCCATGCGCGTCTGGGCGGTGCTGGCCCTGGCCATCGCCCTCGCCCCGGTCGCCGTGTGGTGCGCCACGCGAGGCCGGCCGGGACCCGGGGACGGGGCGGACGGGGGCTCCGAGCCGGGTGAGGAGCCGGCGTACGTCCGGGCGACAGGAGGGAACTGAGCATGGACTACCGGCCGTCGAAGAAGTTCAAGAAGACCGCCCTGGGCGCCGCCGCCGTGCTGGTGCTGGTCGCGCTCAACGCTCCCGCCGCGATCTCCTTCGCCGAGGACAAGTACCACGCCTACAAGATCGGGCAGACCAGCTACCGGATCCAGTACGGGTCGTGGGGACTGATCGGGCTCCCCGAGGAACACCGGATCAACGCCATGCACGCGGCCCTGCTGCACACGGGCAAGGTGCTGCTCATCGCAGGCAGCGGCAACAACCAGAAGAACTTCGACAAGGGCACCTTCGACACCGTCCTGTGGGATCCGAAGGACGACAGCTTCAAGAAGATCCCGACGCCGGAGGACTTCTTCTGCGCCGGCCACAGCCAGCTGCCCGACGGGCGGCTCCTGGTGGCCGGCGGCACCGCCCGGTACGAGGTCCTCCACGGCAAGGTCACCCGGGCCGGCGGCCGGATGCGGGTCAAGAACGAGAACCCCGACAAGACCGTCAAGCTGCGCAAGGGCACCCGCTTCCGCTCTCCGTCCGGGGTGGAGTACGAGGCGAAGTTCGACGTGGTCGTGCCGAAGGCCAGGAAGAAGTTCGAGATCACCTACGGGCGGGGCGGGAAGGTCATGCCGTGGCGGACCACCGTGGTCGCCGCCGAGTCGCGGGTCTTCGTGGAGGCGGTGAAGCCCGGCGCCGAGGGACTGACGACCGAGGCCGCGCAGTACGAGGTGGTCGGGCTGACGGGCAAGGACGCCGACAACGTCTACGGGCTCGCGGAACGGCTGAGCGCCGACAAGCAGGACTTCCAGGGCATCAAGTCGGCGTACGAGTTCGACCCGGTGGCGGAGAAGTACCTGCGCGTCGACCCGATGAGCGACGCCCGCTGGTACCCGACCCTCGTCACCCTGGAGGACGGGCGGGTGCTCGCGGTCTCCGGGCTCAACGACGTCGGCGACGTGGTGCCCGGCGACAACGAGTACTACGACCCGCAGACGAAGAAGTGGTCGAAGGCGCCCTTCCGCTACTTCCCGACCTATCCCGCGCTCTTCCTCATGCAGGGCGGCAAGCTCCTCTACACCGGATCCAACGCGGGCTACGGCCCGAAGACCAAGGGGCGCGAGCCGGGTGTGTGGGACCTCGCGACCAACGAGTTCAAGAAGGTGGGCGGGCTCGCGGAGCCGGAGCGGCTGGAGACCTCCTCCTCGCTCCTGCTGCCGCCCGCCCAGGACCAGAAGGTGATGGTCCTCGGCGGCGGCGGGGTCGGCGAGTCCAGGCTCTCGTCCAGCCGGACCGCGATCGTGGACCTGAAGGAGGAGAACCCGGTCTTCCGGTCCTCGGCGCGGCTGCCGCGCGCCACCCGCTACCTGAGCAGCGTGCTGATGCCGGACGACTCGGTCTTCACCACGGGCGGCTCCGCCGACTACCGCGGCCGCAGCGCCAGCGACATCCACAAGGCGCAGTTCTACTACCCGCGCACCGACTCCTTCGCGGCCGCCGCCGACCCGACCGTGGGCCGCAACTACCATTCCGAGGCGCTGCTGCTGCCCGACGGGCGGGTGGCGACCTTCGGCTCGGACCCGCTCTTCGCCGACAAGGACAACACCCGTCTCGGCAAGTTCGAGCACCGGCTGGAGGTGTACTCGCCCCCGTACCTCTTCCGGGGCGAGGACCGGCGGCCCGTCCTCGGCGAGGGGCCCGAGGAGCCCGGCGCGGACGGGCGGGCCACCTTCGCCGCCGCGCACCCGGAGCGGATCGAGCGGGCCCGGCTGATGCGGCCGAGCGCGGTCACGCACACCACGGACGTGGAGCAGCGCTCGATCGAACTGGGGCTGACCAGGACGGACCACTCGGTCACCGTCCAGGTGCCGCAGGATCCGACCCTGGTGCCGCCGGGCTGGTACATGCTGTTCGTGACCGCCGCCGACGGGACGCCCTCGGTGGCGAAGTGGCTCCGGATCGGGGCCCCGCAGCCGGCGGCCCCGTAGGGGCGTCCGGCTCATTGCCTGGCGCGGCGGGCCAGCCCCAGGGCGTAGTCCGGCCACCAGGTGCCGGCCGACGGGCCGCCGCGGCAGGTGCCGTCGGACTCGCCGGGCCGCTTGACCCAGAGGTACGCGTCGACGAGCGGGTCGCCCGTCCTGTCGGTCGGCGGGGCCCCGAGGGCCCGGCCCGGCGGATTGCACCAGGCCTGGGCGCGGTCGCCGGGCAGCGGTCCGTCGCCGTTGCGGCTGGTGTCGATGACGAAGTGCTTGCCGCTGGTGCCCTTGGAGATCCTGGCGCCGTAGGCCCGGGCGGCCGCGTCGGGCTGGAAGTTGGAGACGTTCAGGGCGAAGCCGTCGGCGCGGGCGAGGCCCGCCTTGAAGAGCGGGTCGACCAGGTCCATCGGGTTGGGGATCCAGGCCGGGTTGCCGGCGTCCAGATAGACCTTGGTGTTGGGGTTCTTCTTCAGCCGGTCGACGGCCTCGGAGAGCAGCTGGTAGCGCTCGGCGTGGTGCTCGGGCCGGGTGCAGCCGTCGATGATGTGTGCGATGGCGTCCGGCTCCAGGACGACGACGGCCCGGGTGTCCTCGATGTTGTCGGCGAAGGCGCCGATCCAGCTGCGGTAGGCCCGGGCGTCCGGTGCGCCGCCGGCCGAGTGCTGACCGCAGTCCCGGTACGGGATGTTGTACGCGGCGAGCAGCAGCGTCCGGCCGGTGGCCCGGGCTCCCGCCCTGGCCCGGCGGATCTCGGGGCCGGGGTCGCCGCCGGGTCCCCACAGGGTGAGCGGGCGGTCCGCGATCCTGCGCAGCACCTGGGCGTCGCTGTTGCGGCCCGCCGCCTCCCAGGCCGCGACCTGCCGGGCGGCGTCGCTGTGCGGGTCCACCCAGAACGGGGACTCCTCGGCCGCGACGATGGCGGATGGGGCCGCGGGCGTGGCGGCGGGAGTACCGGGCTCGGGCGCGGGCTCGCCGCCGCAGGCGGGGGCCGCGGCGAGGAGGGCGAGGAGGCCGAGGACGGGGGCGGTGGTGCGAAAACGCGGCCTGCGAGCGGCGGGGGGCATCCGGCTTCCTCGGGACGAAGGGTCGGGCAGCGGAGCGAGATACCGGGATATGTTGACATGTCGGGCAGGTGGCATGGCTGTGCGACACCGGGCGGCGGGGCCGGTGGGCCGTGCCCGGCGGGACGTGCCCGGTGGGCCGTGCCCGGGGCCGCGGGGCTCAGAGGGCGGTGTCGCCGGTGGTGAGCGCGATCGCCAGCGGGGTGCGCTCGTAGCGGACCTGGTGGCCGTGGCGCGCGGAGATGAGCAGCCCGGCCGCCCGCAGGACCCCCAGGTGGGCCGAGACCGTGGACGGGGCCAGCCCGAGCCGGTGGGCCAGCGCCGTGGTGGAGGCCGGTTCCTCCAGCGCGCACAGCACCTCGGCCCGCGCCCGGCCCAGCAGCCGGGCGAGCGCGTCCGGGACGTTCTCCCGGGCCGGGGTCCACAGGGCGCCGATGCCGCGGGCCGGGTAGACGATGGTCGGCTGCCAGGGCGGGTCGAAGCCGCCCGCGATCCCCGGCCAGATGAAGGCGCTCGGCATCAGGAGCAGCCCCTGGCCGCCCAGGACGCGCTCGTGGTGACTGGTGGGCCGGTCGATGGTCAGGGTGAGGGAGGCGGCGTCCCAGGAGAGGCTCGGGTGCAGACCGTCGAAGAGGGCCTGGAGACCGCCGGCGGCGAGGCGGCGCGAGTGGAAGAGGACGTCCGCCTCCAGCAGGGCCCGCAGCCGCGGCCAGTGCGGCTCGATCAGCACGCTCCAGGCCCGTTCCATCAGGTCGGCCAGGTCCCGCACGGCCCGGGCCGGATCGGCCAGCAGGGCCCGGCCCAGATCGCTGTCGAGGGCTCCGGGCGTACAGGCCAGCGACTTGCGGATGTCCTCGCGGGCCACGGCCGGATCCGCGCCGCGGATCAGCGCGATCTCCTCCTCGAAGGAGACCCCGGGGCCGCTCGGCGGCGGGCCGATGAAGTCCGCGCTGTGCCCGCGGTGCGGCATCAGCAGCCACAGCGGCCGCAGGTCCAGCCCGTCGGCGGCGGCGCGGATCCGCCGCAGCCAGGGCAGGTGGTAGCCCTGCCGGTCCGGGCGGTTCAGGGTGCGGACCGCCTCCTGCGTCTCCCACGCGGGCGACAGCGCGAACCGGCACCGCAGCAGGTCCTCGTGCCCGAAGTGGTGGTGCAGTCCCATTCCGGCGCTCCCTGCCCTTCTTCGAGACGGCCGACGACGTGAAGGACTCTGCCGCAACATTCGGCCACAGCCGAATCCCTGGGGCGCCGGACCCGGTCCCGGGACGCTGGGGCCATGCCAGCCGACACCCAGGCGCCCGGGCGGACCGCACCGCCACCGGGCTACCGCTCCGTGTTCCGGGTCCGAGAGTTCCGGACCGTCTTCGCCGCCCACCTGCTGTCCGTGTTCGGCGTGGTCGTCGCCGAGATCTCGCTGTCCGTCCTCGTCTACCGCACCACCGGCTCGCCCCTGATGAGCGCGCTCACCTTCGCCCTCGGCTTCCTCCCGTACGCCCTCGGCGGCACCCTGCTCGCCCCGATCGCGGACCGCCACCGGGCCCGTCGGGTGCTCGTCGTCTGCGACCTCGTCTGCGCGCTCTGCGCGGCCGCCATGGTGGCGCCGGGCACGCCCGTCGCCGTGCTCCTCGTACTGCGCTGTGCGATGGCCTTCGTGGCGCCGCTGTTCCAGGGCACGCGCAACGCCTCCCTCTCCGACATCCTCGGCACCGGCGACGCCTTCGTCCTGGGCCGCTCGCTGCTGCGCATGGTGGCCCAGAGCGCCCAGCTCGTCGGCTTCGGTCTCGGCGGGCTCCTGCTCACCGTGCTCGCACCGCGCGCGGCCATCGCCCTCACGGCCGCGGGCTTCCTCGGCTCCGCGCTGCTGCTGCGGCTGGGCACCCGCAGCCGTCCCGCCCGCGGCAGCGCCCGTACCTCGCCGCTCGCCGGAGTGCGCGCCGTCCTCGGCCGGCGCCGGCTGCGTGCGCTGATGCTGCTGTTCTGGCTGCCGCCCGTCTTCCTCGTCGTTCCCGAAGCGCTGCTCGCCCCGTACGCGGACGGCATCGGCGCCGGTACCGCCGCCCTCGGCCTGATGATGTGCGCCCTGCCCGTCGGCACCATCGCGGGGGAGCTCTGGGCCGGCTCGGCCCTCACCGCCCGGACGCGCTCGCGGATCGTGGTGCCGCTCGCCGCCGCCGGGCTGCTGCCGCTCCTGCTCTTCGCCGTCCGGCCGGGCCTGACCGCGGTCCTCGCCGCCCTGCTGCTCGCCGGGATGGCCCACGCCTACACCCTCGGGCTGGACCAGTGGTACGTAGCAGCCGTTCCCGACGAGCTGCGCGGGCGCGCGATGACGCTGCTCAGCACCGGGCTGATGACCCTCCAGGGGGTCGGCATGGCCCTGGCCGGCCTCGCCGCCGAATTCCGGCCCGTGCACGAGGTCGTCACCGGCGCCGGGGTCCTCGGTACGGGGGTCGTCGTGCTGCTCCTGGCCGAACTCCGGGCGGCCGCCCGGCAGGAGGAACGACTGAGGGATGAGACGACCCCCGCGGCGAAGTGACCTCCCGGTAGGGTCGGACGCGTGCCCAAGCCGCTCAGCCTTCCCTTCGACCCCATCGCCCGCGCCGACGAGCTCTGGCAGCAGCGCTGGGGGCCCGTGCCCTCGATGGCCGCGATCACCTCGATCATGCGCGCGCACCAGATCCTGCTCGGTGAGGTCGACGCGGTCGTCAAGCCGTACGGGCTGACCTTCGCCCGGTACGAGGCGCTGGTGCTGCTCACCTTCTCCAAGGCCGGCGAACTGCCGATGTCCAAGATCGGCGAGAGGCTGATGGTCCACCCGACGTCGGTGACCAACACCGTCGACCGGCTGGTGAAGTCCGGACTGGTCGCCAAGCGGCCCAACCCGAACGACGGCCGCGGCACCCTCGCCTCCATCACGGAGAAGGGCCGCGAGGTCGTCGAGGCCGCCACGAAGGACCTGATGGCCGTCGACTTCGGCCTGGGCGCGTACGACGCCGAGGAGTGCGGGGAGATCTTCGCTCTGCTGCGCCCCCTGCGGGTGGCCGCGGCGGACTTCCAGGAGTAGCGGGGCCGGGTGCCGGGCCCGGGGCCGGACCCCGGGCCCGGACCCCGGGGCCGCGTCAAGATCGAGCAAAACGGACGGCTAGGCTCGTCGGCATGAA
Organism: Streptomyces sp. NC-S4; assembly: GCF_054353315.1. Classification (NCBI taxonomy): domain Bacteria; kingdom Bacillati; phylum Actinomycetota; class Actinomycetes; order Kitasatosporales; family Streptomycetaceae; genus Streptomyces; species Streptomyces sp. NC-S4. The sequence continues at coordinate 5,876,039 of NZ_CM135937.1, forward strand.
ACGAAGCGTGCTGACCCGCTACCGCGTCATGGCCTACGTGACCGCGGTCATGCTCCTGATCCTCTGTGCCTGCATGGTGGCGAAGTACGGCTTCGACACCGGCGCCGACCTGACCTTCGTGGTCTCGCAGGCCCACGGTGTGCTCTTCATGATCTATCTGGTCTTCGCCTTCGACCTGAGCTCCAAGGCCAGGTGGCCCTTCGGCAAGATGCTCTGGGTCATGCTCAGCGGAACGATTCCGGTGGCCGCCTTCTTCGTCGAGCGCAAGATCCGCGCCGAGGTCGAGCCGCTGGTCAGCGACTCGCTCGCGACCGCCAAGGCCTGATCGCCGCCGCGTACGAGGCAAGCGTCACCCACCCCCGGGGCGAGTCCCCGGGGGTTTGCCATCGACATTTACTAGGACGTCCTAGTAAATTCGTGGGTATGGACGCTGACGCCATCGAGGAAGGCCGCCGTCGCTGGCAGGCCCGTTATGACAAGGCCCGCAAGCGCGAGGCAGACTTCACCACGCTCTCCGGCGACGAGGTCGAACCGGTCTACGGGCCCCGGCCCGGCGACGCGTACGAGGGCTTCGAGCGCATCGGGTGGCCGGGCGAGTACCCGTACACCCGCGGGCTCCACGCCACCGGTTACCGCGGGCGGACCTGGACCATCCGGCAGTTCGCCGGGTTCGGGAACGCCGAGCAGACCAACGAGCGCTACAAGATGATCCTGGCCGCCGGCGGCGGCGGGCTCTCCGTCGCCTTCGACATGCCGACCCTCATGGGGCGCGACTCCGACGACCCCCGCTCCCTCGGCGAGGTGGGGCACTGCGGGGTCGCCATCGACTCCGCCGCCGACATGGAGGTCCTGTTCAAGGACATCCCGCTCGGTGACGTCACGACCTCCATGACGATCTCGGGCCCGGCCGTCCCCGCCTTCTGCATGTACCTGGTCGCCGCCGAGCGGCAGGGAGTGGACCCCGCCGTCCTCAACGGCACGCTCCAGACCGACATCTTCAAGGAGTACATCGCCCAGAAGGAGTGGCTCTTCGAACCCGAGCCGCACCTGCGCCTCATCGGCGACCTCATGGAGTACTGCACGAAGGGCATCCCGGCCTACAAGCCGCTGTCCGTCTCCGGCTACCACATCCGCGAGGCCGGGGCCACGGCCGCGCAGGAGCTCGCGTACACCCTCGCCGACGGCTTCGGTTACGTGGAGCTGGGCCTCTCGCGCGGGATGGACGTCGACGCCTTCGCGCCCGGCCTCTCCTTCTTCTTCGACGCGCACCTCGACTTCTTCGAGGAGATCGCCAAGTTCCGTGCCGCACGCCGGATCTGGGCCCGCTGGATGAAGGAGGTCTACGGGGCGAAGAGCGACAAGTCCATGTGGCTGCGCTTCCACACCCAGACCGCCGGCGTCTCCCTGACCGCGCAGCAGCCGTACAACAACGTCGTGCGCACCGCCGTGGAGGCCCTCGCGGCCGTGCTCGGCGGCACGAACTCGCTGCACACCAACGCCCTCGACGAGACCCTCGCCCTGCCGAGCGAGCAGGCGGCCGAGATCGCGCTGCGCACGCAGCAGGTGCTGATGGAGGAGACCGGCGTCGCCAACGTGGCGGACCCGCTGGGCGGCTCCTGGTTCGTGGAGCAGCTCACCGACCGCATCGAGGCCGAGGCCGAGAAGATCTTCGAGCAGATCAAGGAGCGCGGCCTGCGCGCCCACCCCGACGGGCAGCACCCGATCGGACCGATCACCTCGGGCATCCTGCGCGGCATCGAGGACGGGTGGTTCACCGGGGAGATCGCCGAGTCGGCCTTCCAGTACCAGCGGTCGCTGGAGAAGGGTGACAAGCGCGTCGTCGGCGTCAACGTGCACCACGGGTCGGTCACCGGGGACCTGGAGATCCTCCGGGTCAGCCACGAGGTGGAGCGCGAGCAGGTCCGCATGCTCGCCGACCGCAAGGCCCGCCGCGACGACGCCAAGGTCGCCGCGTCCCTCAAGGCCATGCTGGACGCCGCCCGCGACGGCTCGAACATGATCCCCGCCATGCTGGACGCGGTGCGGGCCGAGGCCACGATGGGCGAGATCTGCAACACCCTGCGCGACGAGTGGGGCACCTACACGGAGCCGCCGGGCTTCTAGCCCCGGGCCCGCCTGTGTGGGAGACGGCCGGTCATGGTGCCCGTACGGTGGCGCCATGACCGGCCTTCCTGTGCCCGTACGGGGTGTGAGCGCGCGCGTGGTGATGAACAAGGGCGGCTGCGGCGGCCACTACGCCTACGTCGTCGCCGACTTCGAGCCGCCGGGGCCAGCCGGGACGGAGATCGTGAACCTGGCGCGGGAGGACCGGCTGCCCGCCGAGTTCCTCGCGGCGGTGCGGGACGGGATCGAGCTGGGGCTGGACGGGGTCGAGGCCGCGGTCCTGATCACCGACGGCGGTGTGTACTGGCCGGACGCACGCGACATCGGCTACCGCACGGCCGGGGCCCAGGTGGCCCGGGGCGCGCTCGTCGCGGCCGGTCTGCGGCCCGAGGCGGAGGCCGACGCGCTGCGCTGGGCGAGCTGGCCGGGCCGTCGGCGGCCCTGGCCGGGGGAGAACCCGCGGGCCGCGGCGCTGGCGGAGCAGGTTCTGGAATCCCGGCGCCGTGCCGGGGAGTGGACCTTCTGAGACCTTCTGGGACCTTGTGACGGCGCGGCGGCGGCAGGGGACGGCAGCGGGCGGCCGGGCGGCCCGGTGGGTTCAGGCCGCCGCCGGGCCGCGCAGGCCGTGCATCAGGAGGGCGGTGAAGGTGGCCACCCAGAGCTCGTCCACCGGTTCGGAGCTCACCAGGGCGCGGTGCACCACCGTGCCCGCGATCACGTCGAAGATCAGGTCCGTGGTGCGGCCCGCGAGGGACTCGTCCTCCTCGTACGGGAGTTCCCCGCGGGCCTGGGCCCGTTCGCGGCCCAGCACGACGAGACGTTTCTGCCGGTCCACGATCGCCGACCGGATCCGGTCGCGCAGGGCCTCGTCCCGGGTGGACTCGGCGACGACCGCCATCAGAGCGGTACGGGCCTCCGGGCGCCGCAGCAGCTCCGCGAACTGCAGCACCACGTTCTCGATGTCCGCTTCCAGGGAGCCCCGGTCCGGGAGTTCGAGCGCGTCGAAGAGCTCCGCGACCGCGTCCACGACCAGCTCGTTCTTGCCCGCCCAGCGCCGGTAGAGGGTGGTCTTGGCAACGCCCGCGCGGGCGGACACGTCCCCCATCGTCAGCTTCGACCAGCCCAGCTCGACGAGCGCGTCCCGGGTCGCGGCGAGGATCGCGGCGTCCGCGGCGGCGCTGCGGGGACGACCGGTGCGGCCGGGGCTGGGGTTGCGCATGGCCGAGACCATACCCGTCGGTAGCCAGAACGGCCGCTGTGGTTCAGATCACGGGGCCGGAAGGGGCGCGGGGGGCCGCCGGGGGAGTTACGCTACGGCTCGTAGCGTAAGAGCGACAACCACGCGAAGAGCTACAGGCGCCAGGTGGGGACCCGGCGCCGTTCAACATCACGATCGCGACGGTACGGCGGCACGGCCAATTCACGCGATCTTTTTCGTCGGCGCGCGCACACGGGGGAGGATGTACGCATGCAGCCCAGAAACATGTCCATGAGCGGCGTCGTCGACCTCGCCGCGGTGAAGGCGGCCGGTGAGGCCAAGGCCAAGGCCGAGCAGGCGCGCGCCGAAGCGGCCGCCCGGGCCGGCGAGTCCGGCGGGGCGGGTCCGTCCGCCGGTGCCGTGCCGCCGTCGGCGCTCGTCATCGACGTAGACGAGGCCGGTTTTGAACGCGATGTGCTCCAGCTCTCCGCAGAGGTCCCGGTCGTCCTGGACTTCTGGGCCGAGTGGTGCCAGCCGTGCAAGCAGCTCAGCCCGCTGCTGGAGCGCCTGATCACCGAGGCCAACGGCCGCCTCGTGCTCGCCAAGATCGACGTCGACGCCAACCAGATGCTCATGCAGCAGTTCCAGATCCAGGGCATCCCGGCCGTCTTCGCCGTGGTCGCCGGTCAGGTGCTGCCGCTGTTCCAGGGCGTGGTCCCGGAGCAGCAGATCCGCGAGACCTTCGCCCAGCTCGTCCAGGTCGCCGAGGACCGCTTCGGGATCATCGGCATCGAGGTGGACCCGGACGCGGAGGGGGCCGCTCCGGCCGCCTCGGCCGCGGACGAGATCCCGGCGGGCCCGCACGACGCCCTGCTGGAGGCGGCCGTCGTCGCGCTCGACGCCGGCGACCTGGGCGGCGCGGTCCAGGCGTACAAGAACGTGCTCGCGGACGACCCGGCCAACACCGAGGCCAAGCTGGGCCTGGCCCAGGCCGAGCTCCTCGCCCGGGTCCAGCACATGAACCCGCAGGCGGTGCGGACCGCGGCGGCCGAGAACCCGCGCGACCCGGCGGCACAGATCGCCGCGGCCGACCTCGACCTGGTCGGCGGCCACGTGGAGGACGCCTTCGGGCGCCTGGTGGACACGGTGCGGGTCACGTTCGGTGAGGACCGGGACACCGTGCGGCTGCGGCTGCTGGAGCTGTTCGAGGTCATCGGCGCGGACGACCCGCGGGTCTCCGCGGCGCGTACGGCGCTCGCGCGGGTGCTCTTCTAGGCCGCGTCCGGACCGGCTTCGCGGCCGCTCCGGGGCCGCCGCCGGGCGCTGCCCGTACATCGCCGGGACACCGGCGATTTGTTGACACGTAGATAAACAGCGGCCGCGCTTTGCCAAAACTTGGCAATCGCGGCCGCTGTTACTCGCAGTAAATCGAACCCCGTGAACTGTCCGGTGTGTTCGTCATTCGCCTGTTCTGTCGTGGCCCTGGGTGACACCCTGTGTTGCTGCCCGACGGCGGCGGGTCGTGCCCAGGTTATCTGGCCGTTACCCGCCAGTAACGAACCCCCTTGTGCCCCGGCCTGGAATGGACCACGATCGGCGACGCTCGGTCCTTCCCGCAGAGCCGCTCACTCGGAGCCGCGGTGAAGGGTCCCCACCGAGTCGGTCTGTGGCAGTGGCACCGGCCGTTGGACAGGGGGGTCTCTGCCACACCGGCGGGGCCTGTCCTCCAGGTTGCGCGAACGCGTGGCCCAGTGGTTGTCGCTCGGGGGTGATCGCCGGTGCATCGGACGTGGCACAGCCGCGGCCGGGCCGCCTGCGCTCCTTCCCGAGGACGTAGCACTTCTCCCATCCCAGGACGGGTACGGCCCGGACCGGAGATGTACGTCCGAGAAGGAGGAACGAAATGAGTTCTCAGGTTCGTGGCGGGACCAGATGGAAGCGCTTCGCGCTCGTCATGGTGCCGAGCATCGCGGCCACGGCTGCGGTCGGTGTGGGTCTGGCGCAGGGTGCCCTCGCGGCGTCCTTCAGCGTCTCCGGCCAGGACTTCAAGGTCTCGGCCGACGAGCTCGTGGGTGAGAACCTCATCCAGTACGGCGGTATCGCCGAGGGTCACGACCTCAAGGGCAACGCCCAGCACCACCCGGTCACCATCTCCGGGTTTAGCAACGCCAAGATCACCAACATGTGCCAGTCCCTGGTCACCCCGACTCCGCTGGGCAACATCACGCTCCAGCTGAAGACCGGTCACAAGGGCACGGCTGCCGAGGCGACCAACATCTACCTGGATGTGGCCGAGCTCGACACCAACGCCGAGTTCACCAACCTGGACATCGGTGTGGCGGTCGGCGACCCGAGCCACAAGACCAAGCCGCAGGCCGGCACGGTCGCGAGCCCGTACGCCTTCTCGCAGCGCGCGGACAAGGCGGTCCTGCGGGACGTCAAGCAGAAGGCGTGGGCGACCACGGCGGGCACCTTCAAGCTGCCCAACCTGAAGCTGCGCCTGCTCGGTGGCGACCAGCCCTGCTACCAGGACATCAAGGACTGATCAGTCCCCGTGTCTGACCGGACGGGCGGGTGGTGACAGCCGTCGCCCCCGCCCGTCCGGGCTCCACAGAGTTCTCAAGTACCACCGTTTCCAGGGAGCTGTTGTCCATGAACCCCCAGGCCCCGGTTTACGTTCGCGCAGAAGACGACGCCTGGCTCACCGTGGTGTACTACCACTTCCATGCCTGGAGCGGCCGCCGTCCCTTCTGGGCCGGGCTGTTCACGCTCCTCGGCGGCTTCCCGATCGCCTACTTCCCCTACGCGGACCTCCGGCTGGGCAACGTCAGCCTCGCCATGGCCACCACGGGCGGTGCCGGTGCGCTGATCATCGGCGTACTGCTGATCACGCTGGGCCTGGCGCTCTGGTTCCAGGCGACCATCCGCGTCTTCGCCGGCGTGGCCGCGATCCTGCTCGCCCTGGTCTCGATCCCGGTCTCCAACCTCGGCGGCTTCTTCGTCGGCTTCATCCTCTCCATGGTCGGTGGCGCGCTCGCCCTGTCCTGGGCGCCGGGGAAGCCCGCGGAGCAGGACGAGCAGCCGGCGGGCGACCAGCAGCCGGGCGTCGTCGCTCTGAGCAAGGCGGACGCGATGGCGGACATGGGCGCCCAAGGCGTTCCGGGGCCCCGTGGGGCGGAAACGGCACACGCGAGCGAGACGACTGCCCACGCCGATGGCGGGAGGAACAGTGCGGGGTGACGAGACGCAGCGGGGCGTGGCCCCTGGCGCAGAGTCCCGTGTAGTGAAGGGGCCGCGCCACGCGGCGCCCAGGAAGTCGCTGCTGAACAAGATCCAGATACCCGTCGGCAAGACGATGGCGCTCGCGGCGATGCCGACGGCCGTGTTCGTCGGGATGGGCATGGCGCCGAAGCTGGCCGTGGCCGACGACAAGGAGATCCCCTTCGCGCCCGGCCCGTGTGTGACACGGTCCGACGAACCGGCGGAGACCGAGTCGAAGTCCCCGTCACCCACGCCCTCGACGACGCCTTCGCCGAGTGCGTCGCCCAGCGCGACGCCCTCTCCGTCCGCGTCCCCGTCGTCGTCGGCGAAGGCGAAGCCGAGCACCTCCCCGTCGGCGGCCAAGCCGCCGGTGACGAACGAGAAGGCTGCGGCTGCGGCTGCGGCCACGACGCCGGCTCCGGAGCCGACCAAGTCCGTGAACCCGCTGGACCCGCTGGGCGTCGGCGACGCGCTCAAGAACCTCGTCGACGAGCTCGGCAGGCCCCTCAAGGACGCGACGGCGAAGGCGACCCCGACGCCCGCGGCCACCCCGTCGGGCGCCGCCACGACGGCTCCGACCCCGGACCCGGCCGCGGACGCGATCCGCGAAGCGGCGAAGAAGGCCGGTGTCGACGTCAAGGAGCTGTCCGAGGAGGTCAAGAAGACCGAGAAGGACCCCAAGAACGAGACGGGCGAGGACAAGGCCAAGGACGACAAGGCCGAGGACGAGGCCAAGGACGACGAGTCCAAGGACGAGGACAAGGACGAGGAGACGAAGGACCCGGACGGGAAGCAGCCCTTCCCGTGCCCGACCTACGACGCCAAGGCACTGGCCGACGCCGAACTGGAGCAGGGCGTCCCGCTCCTGCCGGACGAGCCCTGGTACCTCGACAGCTCCCTGCTGACCCTGTATGGCCTGGACTACCACGGCATCGTCGAGGTGAAGACGGCCGGCGGCAAGACCAAGAAGGTCCTGAAGTTCACCGCGGACTCGCTGGACATCAAGGACCTGTACCAGACGGTCGGCAAGTCGGGGAACGTCGCCCACCTGAAGTCGCGTCCGGGCTCCACGTCCAAGATCCGCGGCGGCACGGTGACGATGTACACCGAGAGCCTCAAGGGCAACCTGTTCGGTCTGATCCCGATCGAGTTCACCCCGAACAGCCCGCCGCCCCTGAACGTCCCGTTCGCTTTCTTCACGAACGTCAAGGTCGTCCAGGCCGGCCAGTTCGGCGGCACGCTCACCGTTCCGGGCCTGAAGAACTACATCGGTCCGCCGGAGTAGCAGCGGCTCCAGAGCGTCACAACGGCCCGCCCTCCTTGTGGGGGCGGGCCGTCCGTTTTCCGTTACCCATAGGTAACTCACAGCATCTTCACAGGAATTGGGCCCTCGACTAGCGTGCAAATGCCGCTGTCATACACGCGGCGCGCGGCTGTCCACGGGGGGACTCACAAGCACTTCGGTGTGCCCTTGGCATGCCTGCGCTCGTGACGTTCCTGAGGAGCCGCACTTTCATGCTGCAAACCATGAACCGCTCGGTGCGCCGGGCGGTGATCTGCGCGATCGGCCTGTTACTGGCCGCCGTCGCGGTGGAGGCGTCCGGAGTGGCGCCGCCGCTCTGGCCGGACGGGACCGCCAACGCGGCTTCCGCGGGGGCCACGGCCCCGCCCCTGAAGACGTTCCCGCTCTTCGCGCGGAACGCGAGCACCGGCAAGCTCCGGGCGTACGAGGCGAACGGCGCGGGGGGCCTCAAGTCCGCCTACGAACTGGGCGGCGGCTTCGGCGAGGCGACCGCACTCGTCCAGGCCAACGTGTCGGAGGGCGGCCGGGCCAACGACCTCTACCACCGCGCGGCCGGAAGGCTCTACTACACCGCCGAGCACGGCAACGACACCAAGCTCATCGGCGGCGGCTGGGACATCTACGACACGATCGTCTCCGTGGGGAACATGGGCGGCTCCGCCGATCCCGACCTGATCGGCCGCGACGCCGCCGGCAACCTCTGGCTCTACCAGGGCCGGTCCGACGGCACGCTCGCGCCCCGGATGCGCATCGGCACCGGGTGGGGCGGCATGACGCTCGTGGGCCGCGGCGACTACACCGGTGACGGCAAGGCCGACATCCTCGCCCGCAGCACCGACGGCACGCTCGCCATCTACGCCGGTACCGGCTCGGCCACCGTGGACGCCGTGGTCGGCACGCGGTACGTCGTGGGCCCGGGCTGGCAGGCGTACAAGACCCTCGCCTCCGCGGGCGACACCGACGGCGACGGGAAGACCGACCTGATCGCCGCCGACACCGCGGGCGCACTGTGGCTGTTCAAGGGCACCGGCAATCCGGCCGCCCCCTTCGCCGCCCGGGTGCAGATCGGCACCTCGGGCTGGGCGGCCTTCGATGTCCTCTTCTGAGCAGAACGGCTGATACGGGTATGCGCAGATACGCAACCGCGCCCGGGCGCCGTCGATTCGGCAACTGGACGACCTTCCTGACCACCACGGCCGTGGCCACCGCCACGGCCATCACCCTGACCGGCAGCGGGGTGCAGCCCCTCGACGGGCTGCGCCCGGCGGCCGCCGCGGAGCCCGCCCCCTACGACCTGGACGCGGCCCAGAAGGTCCGCGAGGCGCAGTGCCTGCTGGGCAACGTGCTGCGCAAGGGCGGCGCGGAGATGAAGGCCGTAGCCCGCACGGGACTGAAGGGAACCGAAACCGAACTGCTCGCCGCCGCGGCGCGCAACTACTGGGACGGAACGCCGCTGTCGGCGGCGTACGACAAGGACCACTCCGCCGCCAACGCCAAGTTCGCCGAGATGGACGAGCGCAACAAGGCGTGGCAGGCCTCCCTGTACATGAACGACATCCCGCCCGGCTACACGGTCACGGGATTCCAGTGGCCGCCGGACAACCCGAGCATCTTCATGGCGACGGGCTACGGGGGCTGGATCGCGGACCAGTTCTGGACGGGCCAGGGCGACTTCTACACCGACCCGCACCCGCTGGCGGGCAAGGACTCGGTCGACGCGGCCACCAAGATCGCGAAGGCCCGGTACTACCCGGAGAGCTCCGACACCTACGAGGACCGCAAGGAGTGGGAGTGGCACATGGCGGGGTCCACCCCCATGTATGCCGACGACGCCCGCATCTTCCTGCAGAACGGCGGCTTCCCCACCAGCGCCCCCGCCCCGGACTCGATGGAATTCCGGATCGACGTGGAGCAGCTCAAGGCGCGCTTCGCGTCCTGCGCCACGCGCAATCCGCTCGACCCGCACAAGGTCCTGACGGCCGAGGCGGCCGTCGCCTCGCAGGAGTGGCAGGCCGAGATCGCGGGCCAGAACGCCCAGCGGGACACCATCCTCGGTGCCGAGCAGGCCGCCTCCAAGGACCTGCAGATCGCCGCGCAGGCCATGGCCGAGGCGCTCGGCCAGTCCATGATCGCCAGTCGGCTCACCGACTGGGAGGCACACTTCCTGAAGGTTCCGGCCGGCAGCGGACGGCCGCCCGCGAGTGAGTTCACCAAGGCCCGCACGTGGATCGAGCAGGCCCAGGCCCGCGCGACCGGGCGGCTCTACGTGGCCTCGCGCGCTGCCCAGGACGCCCAGGCGCAGGCCGCCAAGGTGACCACCGCGCAGAACGCGGCATACGCGATCGCCGACAACGCGGGTCTGCCCCGCGGCCGCGGTCTCCTCTACGGCCAGCAGGCGGCCCAGGTGACCAAGGCCTCGGCGGCCGCCGCCCAGGCGGCGGCGAAGGCCACCGAGACCGCGCTGAACGCGACGCGCGCCTCGGCGGCCGACAGCAAGACGCTGAACTCGCTGGCCATGACGCAGGCGCACGCCTCGAAGGCGGAGTTCCGCCGCAAGGCCGCCGAGGAGGCCGCCGCCCAGGCGAAGGCCTCCGCGGAGGGAGCTGCGGCGCAGGCCGTGAAGGCCGCGGAGAACGCCTCGAAGGCGAAGGCGGCACAGGTCAAGGCGGCGGCAGCGGAGAAGGAGGCCAAGACCGCCTCGGAGGACGCCAAGGCCAAGCGCGAGAAGGCCGAAGCGGAACGCGACTACGCCAAGTCCCAGAAGGAGCTCGCCGAATCGGAGCGGGCGAAGGCCGCGACGGCGGAAGCCAGGGCCCAGACCCAGCGGACCGAGGCGGGCAACCAGCTGGCCGCGGCGCAGACGGCGGGAACCACCGCCGAGAACAAGATGAAGGACGCGGTCGACGCCGAGAAGAAGGCCGTGACGGCCCGGAACAAGGCGATCGACGCGGAACAGGAGCGCGACGCCCTGGACGCCAAGGCCTACGCCAAGGAGTCCAAGGCCGCAGCCGACGAGGGCACCGGCGCGGCCGAAGGGTCCCGAACCGCGGCCACGGCCGCACGTACCGCGGCGGACAACGCGGGCACGGCGGCCAGGGCCGCACGCGCCGAGGCGGACACGGCGACCGAGGCCGCGACCAACGCGAGGGCGGCGGCGACCCGGGCCCAGGGAGCGGCCAAGCGCGCCCAGGCGGCGGCGGACGCGGCCAAGCGGGACGTCGCGGTCACCGAAGCCGCGGTGCAGAAGGCACATGCGGCGGCAGCCGAGGCCATCGATGCCTCGGACGCGGCCAAGTGGAACGCGATCACCGCGAAGTCGCAGGCGGAGACGGCCCACCAGCAGGCGGAGAAGGCCAAGACGGACGCCTCGGTCGCCCGCAGTGAAGCGGTGGCAGCCGGAGCCGAATCCATCCGCACGGCCGGGTTCGCCTTTTCCACGGCGCAGGCGGCCGTCGCCGCCAGTGAGTCGGCGATGCAGGTGGTCAAGCCGGCCAACGACGCCATCGAGCTGGGCTCTCCGTACAAGGAGACCGACTCTTCGGCGGGTCTGGCCGTGCTGACCGGTCAGGCCGCGAAGACGGCGGCCGAGCAGCAGGCGGCCCTGGCCCAGGCCAAGGCGGACCAGGCGGCCAAGGCGGCCGCCGAGGCGAAGAAGCTCGCCGAGCAGGCGGACGCGGACGCGAAGGCGGCGGCGGAGGCCGCATTGCAGGCGGCCGACTGGGCCGCCAAGGCGGCGAAGTCGGCGCAGGCCGCGCAGAAGTCGGCCAACGAGGCGGCAGCGGCGGCCAAAGCGGCGAAGGCTTCCGAGGCCAAGACCGTCGAGTACAACCGGCAGGCCACGGCGGACGCCGCGGCGGCGCAGACCGCGGCCACCACGGCGGGCACCCACGCCTCCGCCGCGGACGCGGCGGCGACGGACGCGGAGCGCGACGCCGCTTCCGCCCGCAAGGCGGCCACGGCGGCGGAGGCCGACGCGAAGACCGCGGACACGGTCGCGACCAAGGCCGAATCCGATGCCACCACGGCGGAGACGGCCGCGAAGCGGGCCCAGGAAGCAGCGAAGGAGGCGCAGGACGCGGCGACCCGGGCGGAGAACCAGAAGAACCACGACGCCATCGCCTCGGGCGGTGTGACCGGCGTCAAGGGAGTGTTCGCCCGCTCCAAGATCGAACCGATCGGAGAACCCGAGGACCAGAACAAGTGCGTCCTGGACATCGGGTTCGACGGCTGCACGGTGAAGTTCAAGCTGACCTACAACCTCACGGTCGACTTCTACCTGTGCACGGACCCGGCGGCCCCGGAGAACGTGACCGAGGCGAACTGTCCGGCCGATTACGTGACCTGGATCCATTCCCAGAACATGGGTCTGCAGACGTATTACAAGGACGTCTACTTCAGCCGCCTGGAGATCGCCCTGATCTTCGACAAGGTGTTTCTGAAGACCCTCTGGCACATGCTCACGGACGACTTCTACAGCTGCGTCAAGGGACACAAGCTGGACGCATGCGTGTCGGTGGGGATCGACCTGGCCATGGGCGCCGTCAGCAAGCGGATGGAACTCCTCATGGATGCGATGCAGGCCTACCGGACTGTCATGAGGACCGGCGCGAGCATGGACGAGGCCAGGGCGCTGGCCAAGAAGGCCGAGATGGAGCCCGACGTGATAGCGGCCCTGGAGCGGGAGGCGAACTGGGGGCAGAAGTTGTTCACCTCCTGCTACCGCAACAGTTTCCCGCGAACCACGCCGGTGCTCCTCGCCGACGGCTCGTACAAGCCGATCGGTGAAGTCCGCCACGGCGATCTGGTGATGGCGGGTGACCCCGTGTCCGGCGCGGTCCGTGCCCAGCCCGTCACCAGCACCTACCAGCACGACACCGAACGCCTCGTCGACATCACCCTGGCCGGTGGCGGACAGCTCACGACCACGGCGGGACACAAGTTCTTCGTGGCCGGCCGTGACTGGGTACTGGCGTCCGACCTGGTGGCCGGCGACCGGCTGCGGGGCCCGGACGGCTCCCTCCGTGCCGTCGTGGCACTCAAGGACCGGGACGGCATCGCCCCGCAGCGGGTCTACGACCTGACGGTCGACGGGCTGCACACCTTCTTCGTGCGGGCCGCCGGAGAGCAGCCCCAGGACGTGCTCGTGCACAACTGCTTCAGCCTGATGGACGAGACGACGTTCCCGGCCAGCGGTGCGCACACGATGAGCAGGCACGTCAACCGGACAGCGCGCCAGGCGATGGACGACGCGCTCGAGAACCAGCGAAAGGGGCTGGAACCGGTCAGCAGCGTCTTCACCGATGCGGACATCGCCCAGCAGGCGGTCGACCGGGCGGCGGCCCACTACTTCTTCGGAGCCGGCAAGACGAAAAGCGCGGCCCGCAAGACCGCGCTCGACAACTGGCTGAAAGACCCGAACGGCCCTGACACCTTCACCTTCGATGGCAAATGGGACGGGATGACCTCGCTCGGGACGGTGTACCGCGTGGGTGAGGCCCCGAAGGCGGCCGGCAACTCGGTCCGTGTCACCTTGAAGAAGTTCAAGCACGACAAGGGCAACGGGTTCGTCGTCTACACGGCGTACCCGATCTGACGGAGGTGAGCAGGACGAGCGCGCACGGTGAGTGGGACTTCGGGCTCAGTGCCCTGGCCCAAGCGTTCCGGGACGTCTGGATCCACGGGACGGCCGACGAGGTGATCGCGTCCGTGGCTTCGCGTCATGCCCGCACGCTCCACGCCGACACGGTGAGGCTGCTGGAGTCACCGCTGTCGGACGGGGCACTCATGGCGCTGTGGCACGCGGCGACCGGGCGGAACCACAACCCGGACGTCCTGGGGATGGGCGGACGTGACTGGCTGGCCCATGTCGCGGACATCGCCCGTCGGCGGATCGACCAGGAAGGGGAGCGACGTTCGAGCTCTCCCTCACCGGTGCGTACGGATCTCGCCGAGGACGTCCTCGGCGAGATCCGGGGGCCGGTCCTGGCCGCACTGGACGAGGCGACGGCCGACCCGCAGGGCCGGGTCTCCGGAGCCGTGGCCGCGCTGGAGAGGGTGGTCGCCGAGGTCGATCCCGACCTCGGGTTCCGGCTCTTCCTCCGCTCGATCGTCGGGTTCCGGGTGCCCATCACGGATGTCCAGTACACGGGGTACAGGGCGCTCGGCGACCGGTTCGGGTACGGCGATCACCTCCTCCACAACGTGGAGAACCTGACCGATTTCAGCTGAGACGACACCGAGGGCGGCTCCCCGGATCCTGAGTGGATCCGGGGAGCCGCCCTCGGTCTCTGTGCGGCAGAGGCAGTGCGTCAGGCGCGGGTGTCGCCGCCCAGGTGGTGGACGCGGACCATGTTGGTGGTGCCGGGGACGCCGGGGGGCGAGCCGGCGGTGATGATCATGGTGTCGCCCTGGTTGTAGCGGCCCAGCTTGAGCAGCTCGCCGTCCACCAGGTCGACCATCGCGTCGGTGGTGTCCACGTGCGGGACGATGTAGGACTCGACGCCCCAGCTCAGCGTGAGCTGGTTGCGGGTGTTGACGTCCGTGGTGAAGGCCAGGATCGGCTGGGTCACGCGGTAGCGCGACAGACGGCGGGCCGTGTCGCCGGACTGGGTGAAGGCGATCAGCGACTCGGCGTCGAGGAAGTCCGCGATCTCGCACGCCGCGCGGGCGACGGAGCCGCCCTGGGTACGGGGCTTCTTGCCCTGGACCAGCGGCTGGAGGCCCTTGGAGAGGAGCTCCTCCTCGGCCGCCGTGACGATCTTCGACATCGTCTTGACGGTCTCGATCGGGTACGCGCCGACCGAGGACTCGGCCGACAGCATGACCGCGTCCGCGCCGTCGAGGATGGCGTTGGCGACGTCGGAGGCCTCCGCGCGCGTCGGGCGGGAGTTGGTGATCATCGACTCCATCATCTGGGTCGCGACGATCACCGGCTTGGCGTTGCGGCGGCACATCTCGATGAGCCGCTTCTGGACCATCGGGACCTTCTCGAGCGGATACTCGACGGCCAGGTCACCGCGGGCCACCATGACCGCGTCGAAGGCGTCGACCACGGCCGCCATGTTCTCGACGGCCTGCGGCTTCTCCACCTTGGCGATGACGGGGACCCGGCGGCCCTCCTCGTCCATCACCTTGTGGACGTCCTTGACGTCGTTGGCGTCGCGGACGAAGGACAGGGCGACCATGTCGCAGCCCATCCGCAGGGCGAAGCGGAGGTCGTCGACGTCCTTCTCCGACAGGGCGGGGACGTTCACGGCGGCACCGGGCAGGTTGATGCCCTTGTGGTCCGAGATGACACCGCCCTCGATGACGATGGTCCGCACCCGCGGGCCCTCGACCTCGGTCACCCGGAGCTCGACGTTCCCGTCGTTGATCAGGATCTGGTCGCCCTTGGCGACGTCGCCCGGGAGGCCCTTGTAGGTGGTGCCGCAGATGGACTTGTCGCCCGGGACGTCCTCGGTGGTGATGGTGAACTCGTCACCGCGCACCAGCTCGACGGGACCCTCGGCGAAGGTCTCCAGACGGATCTTCGGGCCCTGGAGGTCGGCGAGGACGCCGACGGCGCGCCCGGTGTCCTCGGAGACCTGCCGGACGCGGTCGTACCGCTCCTGGTGTTCTGCCTGGGACCCGTGGCTGAAGTTGAATCGGGCCACGTTCATACCTGCCTCGATGAGCGCTTTCAGCTGCTCATACGAGTCGACGGCGGGGCCCAGCGTGCAGACGATTTTGGAACGGCGCATGACTGGATCCTATCGGTTTGTTTCGTAGCGGAATATTCCGGCTGGTGGAAAGTCCAAGTGACTACTGGGTAACCAGCGCATACGCCTGGGTGGCGATCTCCAGTTCCTCATCCGTCGGGACCACCGCCACCGCCACCCGGGCATGCTCCGCCGAGACCAGCCGCGGCTCGCCGGAGCGCACGGCGTTGGCCTCCGGATCCAGCACCAGGCCCAGTGCGGCCAGGCCGTCGATCGCGGCCTCGCGGACCTGATGGGCGTTCTCGCCGACCCCGGCCGTGAAGGTCACCGCGTCCACCCGCCCGAGCACCGCCGCGTAGGCCCCGATGTACTTCTTCAGCCGGTGGACGTACGCGGCGAAGGCGAGGCTCGCCGCCTCGTCGCCCTCGCCCGCGCGCCGCAGCACCTCGCGCATGTCGTTGTCGCCGCACATGCCCAGCAGACCGCTCTTCTTGTTCAGGAGCGAATCGATCTCATCCACCGAGAAGCCGCCCACCCGTGCCAGGTGGAAGACGACCGCCGGATCGAGATCGCCCGAACGGGTCCCCATGACCAGCCCCTCCAGCGGGGTCAGGCCCATGGACGTCTCCACGCACACCCCGCCCCGCACGGCCGAGGCGGAGGCGCCGTTGCCCAGGTGCAGCACGATCACGTTCACGTCCTCCACCGGCTTGCCGAGCAGCCGGGCCGTCGCCCGCGAGACGTAGGCGTGCGAGGTGCCGTGGAAGCCGTACCGCCGGATGGCGTACGCGTCGGCGACCCGGGCGTCGATCGCGTACCGCGCCACGTGCTCCGGCATGGTCGCGTGGAAGGCCGTGTCGAAGACGGCGACCTGCGGAAGGTCCGCGCGCAGCGAGCGCGCCACCTCGATGCCCGTCACGTTCGCCGGGTTGTGCAGCGGGGCCAGCGGGATCAGGCTCCGGATCTCCGCCAGCACCTCGTCGTCGATCACGGTCGGGCGGGTGAACCGCGTCCCGCCGTGCACCACCCGGTGACCCACCGCCGCCAGTTCGGGCGAGTCCAGCCCCATGCCGTCCGCGGCGAGCTCCGCCGCCACGGCCTTCAGCGCCGCCCCGTGGTCCGCGATCGGACCGAGCCGCTCCCGGCGGCCGGCGGCCGCGGCCGGACCCGAGAGCGGCTCGTGCACCAGCCGGGAGGTCTCCTCGCCGATGCGCTCCACCAGGCCGGACGCGAGCCGGGACCGGTCCGCCATGTCGAGGAGCTGGTACTTGACCGACGAGGAGCCGGAGTTGAGGACGAGTACGCGCGATGCGGTCACGGTGGAGGTCTTTCCTGGTCGCGGGTGGTGGAGGGGGAGGGGCAGGCCGTGGGCGAAGGGTCAGGCCGTGGGCGCCGGCGCGCCCTGCGCCTGGATCGCGGTGATGGCCACGGTGGTGACGATGTCCTGGACGAGCGCACCGCGTGAGAGGTCGTTGACCGGCTTGCGCAGACCCTGGAGCACCGGGCCGACCGCCACCGCGCCCGCCGAACGCTGCACGGCCTTGTACGTGTTGTTGCCGGTGTTGAGGTCCGGGAAGATCAGCACCGTCGCGCGGCCGGCCACCTCGGACCCAGGCAGCTTGGTCGCAGCGACCGAGGGCTCCACGGCCGCGTCGTACTGGATCGGCCCCTCGATCAGCAGGTCCGGGCGCTGCTCGCGGACGAGCTCGGTGGCCTTGCGGACCTTGTCGACGTCCGCGCCGCTGCCCGAGGTGCCGGTCGAGTACGAGAGCATCGCGATCCGCGGCTCGACGCCGAAGGCGGCCGCGGTGGCGGCCGACTGGACGGCGATGTCCGCGAGCTGCTCGGCGTTCGGGTCCGGGTTGACCGCGCAGTCGCCGTAGACGAGGACCCGGTCGGCCAGGCACATGAAGAAGACCGAGGAGACGATGGACGCCTCGGGCTTGGCCCTCCCGTCGCCCGCCACCACCCTGCCTGACGCGCTTCGCGCGGCCGTGTTCGTTTTGATGATCTCGAAGGCCGGGCGGATGGTCGCCGCGGTGGAGTGCACCGAACCGGAGACCATGCCGTCGGCCAGGCCCCGCTGGACCATCAGGGTGCCGAAGTAGTTGACGTCGGTGACCACGTCGGCCGCCAGCTCGGCGGTCATCCCCTTGTGGGCGCGGACCTGCGCGTAGTACTCGGAGAAACCTTCCCGCAGCGGTGAGGTCGCCGGGTCGATGAGCTGTGCGCCGGAGATGTCGACGCCGAGGTCGGCGGCCTTCTTCAGGATCGCCTGCTCGTCCCCCAGCAGGGTCAGGTCGCAGACCCCGCGGCGCAGCACCACGTCCGCGGCGCGCAGCACGCGCTCCTCCGTGCCCTCGGGCAGCACGACGCGCCGGCGGTCCGAACGGGCCCGCTCCAGCAGCTCGTGCTCGAACATCATCGGGGTGACGCGCTCCGAGCGGGCCACCGACAGCAGACCGCGCAGCTCGCCGGTGTCCACGTGCCGCTCGAACAGGCCGAGCGCGGTCTCCAGCTTGCGCGGGGTCGCGGAGTTCAGCCGGCTCTGCAGCGAGAAGAGTTCGGCGGCGGTGGGGAAGCTGTTGCCGGCCACCGACACCACGGGCGTGCCCGGTGCCAGCTTCGAGGCCAGCGTCAGGATCTCCGGGGTCGGACGCTCGTTCAGCGTGAGCAGCACACCGGCGATCGGCGGGGTGCCGGAGGAGTGCGCGGCCAGCGCGCCGATGACCAGGTCGGAGCGGTCCCCCGGGGTGACGACCAGGCAGCCGGGGGTCAGGGCGCCCAGGAAGTTCGGCAGCATGGCGCCGCCGAAGACGAAGTCCAGGGCGTCGCGGGCCAGCCCGGCATCGTCGCCGAGGAGCACCTCGCCGCCGAGCTCCCGGGTGATCTGGGCGACGGTCGGTGCGGAGAGCGACTTGTCGTCCGGCAGCACGTAGCAGGGCACGGGCAGCCGGGCGGCCAGCCGCTCGGCTATGACGTCGCGGTCCTCCGCGGCCACCCGGTTCACGACCATCGCGACGACGTGGCAGCCCAGGGTCTCGTAGGCGCGGTAGGCGTTGCGGGCCTCGGCGCGCACGGCCTCGGCATGGTGCTTGGTGCCGCCCACCACGGGCACGACGACCGCGCCCAGCTCGTTGGCGAGGCGGGCGTTGAGCGCCAGCTCGTCGGGGAGGTTGGTCTCCGCGTAGTCGGTGCCGAGGACGAGCATGACCTCGTAGTCGCGGGCCACCCGGTGGTAGCGGTCGACCAGCCGCGAGACCAGCTCGTCGGTGCCCTTCTCGGCCAGGATCGCCGAGGCCTCCTGGTAGGACATGCCGTAGGCCGCCGCGGCGTCCTGATCGATCCGGTAGCGGGCCCTGAGGAGGTCGAAGAGCCGGTCCGGCGCGTCGTGCAGCAGCGGACGGTAGACGCCGACCCGGCCCGTCTGCCGGGTCAGCAGCTCCATGATTCCCAGCTCGACGACCTGCCGGCCGTCCCCGCGCTCGATACCGGTCACGTACACGCTGCGCGTCACGCCCGCTCTCCGTCCCATGCTGTGAAGGTCATTTTGATCTGGCTCGACCCCTTGACAATACCTCTGTCAATGGATAGGGCGCCCCCGGGAAAAAGGCCTGGCCGGGAGGGGTGGAGGGCCTTCGGGGGGCGGCCGCCGAAGATGTGCGGCGCCCCGGGCCCGTGGAACAATCGGACAGGCCTCACCATTACGCCCTTATGTACGGCAGGAGACACAGCACGATGCGTATCGGAGTTCTCACCGCAGGCGGCGACTGTCCCGGCCTCAACGCTGTCATCCGGTCGGTCGTACACCGTGCCCTCGTCGGCCACGGAGATGAGGTCATCGGTTTCGAGGACGGCTTCAAGGGCCTCCTCGACGGTCACTTCCGCCCCCTCGACATCAACGCCGTCAGTGGCATCCTCGCCCGCGGCGGCACGATCCTCGGCTCGGCCCGCATGGAACGCGCCCGGCTCCACGAAGCCGCCGAGAACGCCCAGGAGCTGGCGACGCGCTACGGCATCGACGCCCTCATCCCGATCGGCGGCGAAGGCACCCTGACCGCCTCCCGGATGCTGTCGGACGCCGGGATGCCGGTCGTCGGCGTACCGAAGACCATCGACAACGACATCTCCTCCACCGACCGCACCTTCGGCTTCGACACCGCCGTCATGGTCGCCACCGAGGCGATCGACCGCCTCAAGACCACCGCCGAATCGCACCAGCGCGTGATGGTCGTCGAGGTCATGGGCCGCCACGCGGGCTGGATCGCCCTGGAGTCCGGCATGGCCGGCGGTGCGCACGGCATCTGCCTGCCGGAGCGCCCCTTCGAGGTGGACGCCCTGGTGAAGATGGTGGAGGAGCGGTTCGCCCGCGGCAAGAAGTTCGCCGTGATCTGCGTGGCCGAGGGCGCGCACCCGGCCGAGGGCTCCATGCCGTACGAGAAGGGCGCGATCGACCAGTACGGTCACGAGCGCTTCGCCGGCATCGGCAACCGGCTCGCGATCGAACTGGAGCACCGCCTCGGCAAGGAGGCCCGCCCGGTCATCCTCGGCCACGTCCAGCGCGGGGGCACCCCGACCGCGTACGACCGGGTGCTCGCGACCCGCTTCGGATGGCACGCCGTCGAGGCCGTCCACCGCGGCGAATTCGGCAACATGACGGCCCTGCGCGGCACCGACGTCGTGATGGCCCCGCTCGCCGAGGCCGTCACGGAGCTGAAGACCGTCCCCGAGGAGCGCATGTACGAGGCCGAGTCGGTCTTCTGACGCCGGCCCGGGCGGGACCCGCGGCCCCCGTGCGGTCGTCCCGCGCGTCCTACGCCGCACCGCCCGCGAGGTGCCAGAACCGGTCCACGATCTCGGTGAGGAACTCCCGGCCCGCGTCCCCGCTGCCGGCCTCGCCCTGGCCGCCGCCCCAGCTGAGCGTCGCCACCATCCGCGACTGGTAGTCGCCGTGCAGCTGCTCCAGCACCGCCTCCAGATGGTGCTTGGGGATCGGCAGCAGCTTGCCCAGCGGCTTCACGTACGCCTGCCAGCGGGTGGTCACCGCGCTGCGCAGCAGTTCGGCGAGCTCCTCCTGCTTGCCGGTCGCCGTCACGAACTGGGCCAGCGTCAGCCCCAGTACCGTGGCCAGGGCGGCGGACTGCCGTTCGTTGCCCTTCCAGCGCCCGGTGTCCTCCATCTTCTGGTACGCGCTCGTCTCCAGGCCGATCCGGCGGGCCAGGTCGTCCGCCGCGAGCCCCCGGGCGACCCGGTGTTCCCGCAGGGTGACCGGTTCGGCGAGCAGTTCGCCGGGTGCACACCACAGGACGCCCGCTAGCGCCGTGAGCTCGGCGGAGGAAGGTGATATCTCGCCGCGCTCCCAGGCCATCACGGTCTCGGGCGCGACGACGAGTCCGTACTGGGCGCGCAGGCCGTAGGCGACATGTCCGGGAGCCATGCCCAGGGCCGCGCGCAGGCGACGCGCGGCGGGGGCATTGAAAGGTGGGCTGGAGTGCACACCGCACACCGTAGAAGTGGCCGGCCTGCGGCGCCTACAGACCAAACAAACAAGCCAATACCTCGTAGGAACGTCCTATGAAGTAACGGCCTTTCGCCGGGTTTCCGGGCGACTGTCCGGTAATCGGTGAAGCGGAAGATCCTTTCCGTATGTACGGTTCCAGCCAATGCCCGCCGATGCAATACCTCTCACACTCTTCGCCCGATCCGAACCGGCCGGCCGTTTCCTGCGTGATCCTTTCCGGGGCCCTCGCCGACGGGGGTGACGAGGGCCCCTTCCTCCCTTGCCTTGACGTCGGCGTCAAGGAATACGGTCGTTCCATGCGCATCGGCGAACTGGCGGAGCGGGCGGGGACCAGCACCCGGACGCTCAGGTACTACGAGTCGCGCGGGCTGCTCCCCGCGCGGCGGGCCGGCAACGGCTACCGGACCTACGACGAGGACGACCTGCGGCTGCTGAGTCAGATCCGCACCCTCCAGGACTTCGGCTTCGAACTGGAGGAGACCCGCCCCTTCGTGGACTGTCTGCGGGCCGGCCACCCGGCCGGGGACTCCTGTCCCGCCTCGCTCGCCGTCTACCGGCGCAAGCTCGCCGAGCTGGACGGCCTGATCGGCCAGCTGGCCGACGTGCGCGAGCAGCTCGGGCGGCAGTTGGCCGACGCGGAACGGGCGGCCGGCGAAGCGGCCGTGCCGAAGTGCGAGATGACCGGATGACCGGATGACCGGATGGACGAGAGGGACGGTGGCATGAAGGCTCACGGCGTGGCGCAGGTGACCGACGCGGATTTCGAGACCGAGGTGCTCGGGGAGCGGGGGCGGCCCGTCCTCGTGGAGTTCACGGCCGACTGGTGCGGCCCCTGCCGCCAGCTCGCCCCCGTCCTCTCCTCGATCGCCGCGGAGGAGGCCGGCCGGCTCAAGGTCGTGCAGATCGACGCGGACAGCAACCCCGGGGCCGTCACCCGGTACGGGGTGCTGTCCATGCCGACCCTGCTCGTCTTCCGTGACGGCGAGCCCGTCCAGCAGATCGTCGGCGCCCGGTCCAAGCACCGGCTGCTCCGGGACCTGGAGCAGCAGCTCGCCACGGCCTGAGCCGCGGGCCCGGGCCCGGGGCCGGGGCCGGGCCCGGCCCGGCCCCCGAGCCCGGCGCCTCAGGCCTGCGGCCGGAACCAGACCGTCGCCAGCGGCGGGAGGGTCATGCGCAGGCTCGCCGGGCGGCCCTGCGCCGGCACCGGCTCCGGCCGCATCGGCTGGGTGTGGTGGACGCCGCTGCCGCCGTAGACCTCCAGGTCGGTGTTGAGCACCTCCCGCCACAGCGGCACCTCCTCGGGCACCCCGATCCGGTAGCCGTGCCGGACCACGGGCGAGAAGTTCGACACCGCCAGGAGCTGCGAGCCGTCCTGCGCGTACCGCAGGAACGCGAAGACGTTGTCCTCCGCGGCGTCCGCCTCCACCCAGGCGAAGCCCTCCGGCACGGTGTCCCGCTCCCACAGGGCGGGCGCCCCCGTGTAGGTGCGGTTCAGGTCGCGCACCAGGTTCCGTACGCCCCGGTGGTCACCGGCCGCCGCGTAGGACTCGTCCAGCACCCACCAGTCCGGCCCGTACACCTCCGACCACTCCGACCCCTGGGCGAACTCCTGCCCCATGAAGAGCAGTTGCTTGCCCGGATGGGCCCACATGAAGCCCAGGTACGCCCGGTGCGCCGCCCGCTTCTGCCACCAGTCGTCCCCGGGCATCTTGGAGACCAGCGAGCTCTTGCCGTGCACCACCTCGTCGTGCGAGATCGGCAGCACGTAGTTCTCGCTGAAGGCGTAGATCATCCCGAAGGTCATGTCGTGGTGGTGGTACTTGCGGTGCACCGGGTCCTTCGACATGTAGCGCAGGGTGTCGTGCATCCAGCCCATGTTCCACTTCAGGCCGAAGCCGAGCCCGCCGGAGTCCGTCGGCCGGGTCACGCCCGTCCACGCCGTGGACTCCTCCGCGATCGTCACGACCCCCGGGCAGCGCCGGTACACCGTCGCGTTCATCTCCTGGAGGAAGCCCACCGCGTCCAGGTTCTCCCGGCCGCCGTGCTCGTTGGGCGCCCACTCGCCCTCGGCGCGCGAGTAGTCGAGGTACAGCATCGAGGCCACCGCGTCCACGCGCAGGCCGTCCACGTGGAACTCCTCGCACCAGTACACGGCGTTGGCGACGAGGAAGTTGCGGACCTCCTTGCGGCCGTAGTCGAACTCCAGCGTCCCCCAGTCCGGGTGCGCGGCCCGCCGCGGGTCATGGTGCTCGTACAGCGGCCGCCCGTCGAACTCCGCGAGGGCCCAGTCGTCGCGCGGGAAGTGCGCCGGCACCCAGTCGACGATCACCCCGATCCCGGCCCGGTGCAGCGCGTCCACGAGGAAGCGGAAGTCGTCCGGGGTGCCCATCCGCGAGGTCGGCGCGTAGAAACCGGTGACCTGGTAGCCCCACGAGCCGCCGAAGGGGTGCTCGGCGACCGGCATCAGCTCCACGTGCGTGAAGCCCAGCTCCTTGACGTACGCCGGGAGCTGCTCGGCGAGCTGCCGGTAGGACAGCCCGGGCCGCCAGGAAGCCAGGTGCAGCTCGTACACCGAGAAGGGGGCCTGGTGCGGGGAGCGGGCGCCGCGCCCGGCCATCCACGCCGCGTCCTGCCACTCGTACCGGGACGAGGTGACCACCGAGGCGTTCGCCGGCGGGACCTCCGCGGAGCGGGCCATCGGGTCGGCGCGCAGGGTGTGACTGCCGTCCGGGCGGGTGATGTCGTACTTGTAGAGCGTTCCGGCGCCCACCCCGGGCAGGAACAGCTCCCACACCCCCGTCGAGCCCAGCGAGCGCATCGGGTAGGCGACGGAGTCCCAGTACGAGAAGTCCCCGGCGACCCGGACCCCCTGGGCGTTCGGCGCCCACACGGTGAAACGGGTCCCGGCGACGCCCTGGTGCTCCATCGGCTCGGCGCCGAGCGCCTTCCACAGCTGCTCGTGGCGGCCCTCGCCGATCAGGTGCAGGTCCAGCTCGCCGAGGGCGGGCAGGAAGCGGTAGGGGTCGTGGACCTCGATCTCGTCGCTGTCGTACGCGACCAGCAGCCGGTACTCCGGCACGCCGGTCAGCGGCAGCAGCCCCGAGAACAGCCCGTCGCCCTCGTCGAAGAGCTCGGCCCGCAGCCCCTTGGCCACGACGGTGACCGCCTTGGCGTGCGGGCGCAGCACCCGGAAGGCCACCCCGCCCCGCTGGGTACGGGCCCCCAGCACCGCGTGCGGGTCGTGGTGGCGGCCCTCCAGCAGCCGGGCACGTTCGTCGGCGCCGAGTGCGGGCGCCGGCCGGACGCCCCGCGGCGGGTCGGCGCGGCGGGCCCGGGGCGTCCGGGCCTTCTTCGCCGCCGCCGGGGCGGGTACGGCTTCCTCGCGGACGGTCGGTGACGGCTGTCGTGCGGCGCTCACGCGAGCGGCCTCCTCGGGGGCTTCGGGTGGGGGTGGGGGGAGATGGAGCCGGGGGCGGACGGGGTCGGGGGCACACGGTGGGCGGGTCGTACGGGCTCCGAGAGCCGCCGGATCGCGGCCATCGGCACGTGCAGCCAGTCGGGACGGTGCCGGGACTCGTAACGGGCCTCGTACACCGCCTTGTCGGTCTCGTACGCGCGCAGCAGCACGGGGTCCTCGCGGGGGTCCCGGCCGGTGGTGCGGGCGTAGCCCTCGCAGAAGGCGGCCCGGCAGTCGTCCGCCCAGGCGGGGGCGAACGGCCGGTGCGAGCGGGCGGCGTAGTCGAAGGAGCGCAGTATCCCGGCGATGTCGCGCACCGCCGGTTCGGGACGGCGCCGGTCGGCCAGCGGCCGGGCCGGCTCGCCCTCGAAGTCGATCAACGACCAGCCGCCGTCGAGGGTGCGCAGGGTCTGCCCCAGATGGAGGTCCCCGTGGATCCGCTGGGCGGGCACGCCCGCCCCCCGGGAGGCCGCCAGCGCGTCGAAGGCGCCCCGCAGCCCCGCCTCGTAGGGCCGCAGTGCCGGCACCTCCCGGGCGGTGGCGGCCAGCCGGGCCGTCATGCCCGCCGCGAGCCGGGCGGTCTGCTCCGGGCCGAGCGCGACCGTGGGCAGCGCACCGGCCAGCGCGCTGTGCACCTCGGCGGTGGCCCGGCCCAGCGCGTGCGCCTCGGCGGTGAAGTCGGCCCCGGCGCCGAGCCGGCGCAGCGCGAGCTGCCAGCCGTCGTCGGAGCCGCGCAGGTACGGCTGGAGCACGCCCAGGGTCAGCGGTTCGCTGCCGGGCGGCTCGGCCTCGTACCAGGCGACGGGGGCCGGGACCCGGGTGCAGCCGGCGGCGGCCAGCGCCCTCGGCAGCTCCAGGTCCGGATTGACCCCGGGGCCGACCCGGCGGAACACCTTCAGGATGAACGAATCTCCGTAGATCAGCGAGGAGTTGGTCTGTTCCCCGGACAGCGGCCGGGGGGTGAGCCCGGCCGGGATCGGCGTGGCCGGGTCCCGGTCGAAGCGCAGCGGCCCGAGGGTCCCGGGGGAGCGCAGCCGTTCCAGCAGCATGGCCGCGAGCCGGGGATCGCCCAGCGCCTCGTAGACCGCCCGGCCCGCGTACGGTCCGTCCTCGGCATGCCCGATCAGGGTGGGCGCGAGGGCGGGCGGCAGGGACGGGCGGATGCCCAGCAGCAGTTGGTAGCAGTCCCCGTCGACGTCGAGGAGCAGGTGCAGCAGTCCGGGGGTGGATCCCGGCGGCAGCAGCTCGGCCGCCGAGACGGTCCTGAGCCTGCTGATGGTGCGGCCCTTGCCCGCGAACCAGCGCTGTGCGGGCAGCCAGGCCTTCAGCATCGGCTCCAGTGGAGCGATCCCGGTGGCCCGGTCGGCCGTCAGCCGGCTCCGGGCGGATGCAGCCTCCGACATGACGTCGCGTCCTTTCCCCGGGCCGTCACAGAATGCGCAGAGTGTCCCGGATGCGCGGCAGTTGCTTCTCCGGCATGTGCGAGTGTCGGGTCAGGATGGTCCGTACAGGGGCGGGCGATTGACCCATTCGAGCTGCCCGCCCCGTCCTCGGCCCGCTACTTCGTGCGTTTGTCGACGCGCTGTTCGGCCCGCAGCCGGAACCAGTAGAAGCCGTGGCCCGCCAGGGTCAGCAGGTACGGCCACTCGCCGATCGGCGGGAAGCGCACATCACCCGTGAGCTCCACCGGGACCCGCCCGTTGAACGACCGCAGATCGAGCTCGGTGGGCTGCGCGAAGCGCGAGAAGTTGTGCACGCACAGCACCAGGTCGTCCCCGTGCTCGCGCAGGAACGCGAGCACCGCCGGGTTCGACGACGGCAGTTCGGTGTACGAGCCGAGTCCGAAGGCCGGGTTCGCCTTGCGGACCTCGATCAGCCGACGGGTCCAGTGCAGCAGCGAGGAGGGCGAGGACATCGCGGCCTCGACGTTGGTGACCCGGTACCCGTAGACGGGATCCATGATGACCGGCAGGTTCAGCCTGCCCGGATCGCACGAGGAGAAACCGGCGTTGCGGTCCGGGGTCCACTGCATCGGCGTGCGGACGCCGTCGCGGTCGCCCAGCCAGATGTTGTCGCCCATGCCGATCTCGTCGCCGTAGTAGAGCACCGGCGAGCCGGGCAGCGACAGCAGCAGGGCCGTGAACAGCTCCATCTGCTTGCGGTCGTTGTCCAGGAGCGGCGCGAGCCGGCGCCGGATGCCGATGTTGGCCCGCATGCGCGGGTCCTTGGCGTATTCGGCGTACATGTAGTCGCGCTCTTCGTCCGTGACCATTTCGAGGGTGAGCTCGTCGTGGTTGCGCAGGAAGATGCCCCACTGGCAGCGGTCCGGGATCGCCGGGGTCTTGGCCAGGATTTCGGAGACGGGGTAGCGGGACTCGCGTCGCACCGCCATGAAGATGCGCGGCATCACGGGGAAGTGGAACGCCATGTGGCACTCGTCCCCGCCCTTCTCGAAGTCGCCGAAGTAGTCGACGACGTCCTCGGGCCACTGGTTGGCCTCGGCGAGCAGCACGGTGTCCGGGTAGTGCGCGTCGATCTCGGCGCGGACCCGCTTGAGGAGCTGGTGGGTGCGCGGGAGGTTCTCGCAGTTGGTGCCCTCCTCGGCGTACAGGTAGGGCACGGCGTCGAGGCGGAAGCCGTCGATGCCGAGGTCGAGCCAGAAGCGCAGGGCGGAGACGATCTCCTCCACCACGGCGGGGTTCTCGTAGTTGAGGTCCGGCTGGTGGGAGAAGAATCTGTGCCAGTAGTACTGCTTGCGTACGGGGTCGTACGTCCAGTTGGAGGTCTCGGTGTCGACGAAGATGATGCGGGCGTCCTGGTACTGCTTGTCGTTGTCGGCCCACATGTAGTAGTCGCCGTACGGTCCGTCCGGGTCCTTGCGCGACTGCTGGAACCACTCGTGCTGATCGCTCGTGTGGTTCATGACGAAGTCGATGATCACCCGCATGCCGCGGGTGTGCGCGGCGTCCACGAACTCCACGAAGTCGGCGAGG
Source organism: Streptomyces sp. NC-S4 (assembly GCF_054353315.1). Classification (NCBI taxonomy): domain Bacteria; kingdom Bacillati; phylum Actinomycetota; class Actinomycetes; order Kitasatosporales; family Streptomycetaceae; genus Streptomyces; species Streptomyces sp. NC-S4. Next base: position 5,903,593 of record NZ_CM135937.1, read on the forward strand.
TCGCCGAACTCGGGCAGCACGGAGGTGTAGTCGGCGACGTCGTAACCCCCGTCGCGCAGGGGTGAGGCGAAGAACGGCGGCAGCCAGAGGCAGTCGACACCGAGCCACTGGAGGTAGTCCAGTTTGCTGGTGAGCCCCTTGAGGTCCCCGACGCCGTCGCCATTGCTGTCGTGGAAGGAGCGGACGAGGACCTCGTAGAACACCGCCCGCTTGAACCAGTCGGGATCGCGGTCCTTGGCGGGGGTGTCCTCGAAGGTGTCGTGGACGGGATCGTTGATCATCATGTGGTGGGTGACCCTCCGGTGGGCGGGGACGGTCGCAGAGCGGCCAGTACGTGCGCGGGCGTGCGGCCCGGCTCTAGGCGCACGTAGTTCGCCCTGCCCCAGTGATAGGTCTCGCCGGTGAGCTCGTCGCGCACCGCGAGGGACCCGTGCCAGTCGAGGCCGAGTACCGGCATGTCCAACGACACGGTCGCCTCCTGGGTGTGGTGCGGATCGAGGTTGACGACCACCAGTACGGAATTGGCTCCGGCGTGCTTCGAATAGGCGATCACCTGTTCGTTGTCGGTCGAGTGGAAGTGGATGTCGCGCAACTGCTGGAGCGCGGGGTTGCGGCGGCGCAGCCGGTTCAGGGCGGTGATCAGCGGGGCGATGGTGGCGCCGGTGCGGTCGGCGGCCGCCCAGTCGCGCGGCCGGAACTCGTACTTCTCGGAGTTCAGGTACTCCTCGCTGCCCTCGCGCACCGGGGTGTTCTCGCAGAGCTCGTAGCCGGCGTACACCCCCCAGGCGGGGGAGAGGGTGGCGGCCAGGACGGCCCGGACCTCGAAGGCGGGACGGCCGCCGTGCTGCAGGTACTCGTGCAGGATGTCCGGCGTGTTGACGAAGAAGTTCGGCCGCATGACCGAGGCGGAGGGGGTGTCCGCCAGCTCGGTCAGGTACTCGGTCAGCTCGGCCTTGGTATTGCGCCAGGTGAAGTACGTGTAGGACTGCTGGAAGCCGACGGCGGCCAGCGCCCGCATCATCGCGGGCCGGGTGAAGGCCTCGGCCAGGAAGATCACGTCCGGGTCCGACTTGTTGATGTCCGCGATCACCTTCTGCCAGAAGACCACCGGCTTGGTGTGCGGATTGTCGACCCGGAAGATGCGGACGCCGTGGTCCATCCAGTGCCGCAGGATCCGGCAGGTCTCCTCGACGATGCCGGCCATGTCGGTGTCGAAGTGGATCGGGTAGATGTCCTGGTACTTCTTCGGCGGGTTCTCGGCGTACGCGATCGTCCCGTCGGCCCGGTGGCGGAACCACTGCGGGTTCTTCTCCACCCACGGGTGGTCGGGGGAGCACTGCAGCGCGAAGTCCAGCGCGATCTCCATGCCCAGCTCGCGGGCCCGCCCGACGAAGGCGTCGAAGTCCTCGATGGTGCCGAGCTCCGGGTGGACCGCGTCGTGCCCGCCCTCGGTGGACCCGATGGCCCACGGCACGCCCGGGTCCCAACTTCCAGCGGAAAGAGTGTTGTTCGGACCCTTGCGGTAAGTGGACCCGATCGGGTGGATGGGCGGCAGGTACACCACGTCGAAGCCCATCGCCGCGATGGCGGGCAGCCGCTCGGCGGCGGTCCGGAAGGTCCCGCTGACCGGGGCCTCGCCCGGCTCCAGCACCGCGCCCTCGGAGCGCGGGAACATCTCGTACCAGGAGCCGAAGAGGGCCCGCTTGCGCTCCACCAGGAGCGGCAGGGGCTTGGAGGCGGTGACCAGCTCCCGGTACGGGCGCCTGGCGAACGCGGCGTCCACGGCGGGGTCGAGGGCGGCCTCGTAGCGCTCGGCGACGGGCAGGTCCTCGTCGCGCATGGTCGCGGCGGCGGCCAGGACGGCCTCGCGCCCGTCGCGCTTGGGGATCCGGGCCCCGGCCCGCTCGTAGAGCTCCGCGCCCTCCAGCAGCATCAGACCGGTGTCGATCCCCGCGGGAATCTTGATCGCGGCGTGGGCCCGCCAAGTGGCCACCGGATCGCTCCACGCCTCGACGGTGTACGTCCACCTCCCCTCGACCTCGACGGAGACCTTGGCCCCCCACCGGTCGGTGCCGGGGGCGAGTTCGCTCAGCGGCACGGGGACCCGCAGCCGCCCGCCCGGATCACGCAGGACGAGGTGGGCGGCGACGGCGTCGTGTCCTTCGCGGAACACGGTGGCCGAGATCTCGAAGACCTCGTCCACGACCGCCTTTGCGGGTCTGGCGCCGCAGTCGACGGCGGGGCGGACGTCCAGCACGGGAATGCGACCGATCATGATGGGATCACCTGGGGGCAGTTCGCAGGGCTCGGTGACAACAGGCCAGCCGTGGGCACGACTGGTAGTGCACGCTCTGTTCGCTCTGTTTCTAGCCGCTCAGTGGACGGCTGGGCTGCGGGCATGGCCGCTCCTGTCCGCGTTCACTCGGGTGGCGGGGAGAGGGTTTGTGGGCGGGTGCGCCGTGCGTGTACGAACGTGTACCCGGGGAGCCCTTCCCACTCTCACCCCGCCCAATCCGCGCGTTCGGTTAACTACTCGTACGTAGTGGCACGGCCGATACCAAGCCCCGGGTCGACATCCGCCGGGTCTCCGTCAAGTCGGCCGGAACTAGGTGGCGTAGGGGTGCACGAGGGCTGCGCCGGGAGACAATGCCGTCATGCCGAGAGGGACGAGTGACCGGTGATTCGGGGGTCTTGAACGATGCGGTCGAGGACGGCGGTCGTGGTCCGGCTGCCCGGGAGCGCGTCGCCCGTGCCGGTCGACGAGGCGCAGCGGCTGCTCGCCCGGCGGATCTCCGGCGAGAGCGGCATGGGGGCGATCGTCGGCCGGTTCCTGGAGACCCTGGGAGCGCACGGCGCCGAATGCGCGCCCAGGGAGCTGGACCGGCTGGGCCGGGTCGCGGCCGACCTGATCACCGCCTGCCTGGCCGGGCAGCACGACGGCGCGGCCGAGCCGATCGGCGGCGAGGCCAGCGGCGGCGAGCCCCCGGCCGGTCCGGACCCCCGCGCGCTCCTGGAACGGATCGACGCCTTCATCGACCACAACCTCGGCGATCCGGGCCTGACCCCGCGCTCCGTCGCCGACCGCCACCAGATCTCGGTGCGCCGGCTGCACCTGATGTTCCAAGGCCGCGGGGAGGGCGTCGCGGCCACCATCCGCCGGCGCCGGCTGGAGAACTGCCACGCCGACCTCGCCCGGCCCGGACTGCTCGACCGGCCCATCAGCACCATCGCCGCCCGCTGGGGCTTCGGCAGCGCCGCCGTCTTCAGCCGTGCCTTCCGCGAGGCGTACGGCATCAGCCCCACCGAACGGCGCGCGCGGGCCGTGGCCTGACGGGCGCTGCGCGGCCCCGCCGGGGATCCGGTCCGGCCCGGCCCGCGACCACCGGCCGGCCGGAGCGCCCGACAGGCCCGCGCGGCAGCCCGGCCGGCCACCGCTCACCGGCTCCTCCGGGCTGTCCCGTGCCGCGCCCGATGCGTCATCCGTACGGGGGACCACGCCACGGGGGGTGCGGAGGAACCGCGCGAATCGCCCCGCGCACAGCTGCCGCCTGCGACCGCCCCGGACCCGGTGGCCCGCCGCCGGGGAGATCGCGGACCGGCCGAACTCCCCGACGCCCTCCCGGAGGTGCTGCGGCCGCTTCCGGACGTGCCGCCGGAGCGGGACGGCCGTCACCGGCGGACCGGGCCCGCCGGAGGGCCCATGGCCGGAACACGCGGGCGCCGCTAGCCTTCCCGGGGTGATGCGCGGGTGCACAGCGTGGTGCGGCCGCTCCGATCCGTAATCCCCTGCGAAGGTGGAACACGTGAAGGCTATCCGTCGATTCACCGTGCGCCCCGTCCTCCCGGAACCCCTGCTGCAGCTGACCGAGCTCGCGCGCAACCTGCGCTGGTCGTGGCATTCCGAGACCCGTGAACTCTTCCAATCCGTCGACCCCGAGGGCTGGCAGGCCGCCGGCGGCGATCCCGTCCGGCTGCTCGGCGCGGTCTCCGCGACCCGGCTCGCCGAACTGGCCGCGGACCGCCGCTTCCTGCGCCGGCTCGCCGTTGCCGCGGCCGACCTCGACGACTACGTGAACGGCGGGAGGTGGTACCAGAGCCAGGAGAACGGTGCGGAACTGCCCGCCGCCATCGCCTATTTCTCCCCCGAATTCGGTATCACCGCCGCCCTGCCGCAATACTCCGGCGGCCTCGGCATCCTCGCCGGCGACCACCTGAAGGCCGCCAGCGACCTCGGCGTCCCGCTCATCGGGGTGGGCCTGCTCTACCGCCACGGCTACTTCCGCCAGTCGCTCTCCCGCGACGGCTGGCAGCAGGAGCACTATCCCGTCCTCGACCCCAACGAACTCCCGCTCGGCCTGCTCCGCCAGGACGACGGCACCCCCGCCCGCGTCTCGCTGACCCTGCCCGGCGGACGCACCCTGCAGGCCCACATCTGGCAGGCCCGCGTCGGCCGCGTCCCGCTGCTGCTCCTGGACTCCGACGTCGAGGACAACGACGCCGCGGCCCGCGAGGTGACCGACCGGCTCTACGGCGGCGGCAGCGACCACCGGCTGCTCCAGGAGATGCTGCTCGGCATCGGCGGCGTGCGCGCGGTGCGCGCGTACTGCCGGATCACCGGCCATCCCCATCCCGAGGTCTTCCACACCAACGAGGGGCACGCCGGCTTCCTCGGGCTCGAACGCATAAGGGAACTGGAGCGGGAGCAGGGCCTCGGCTTCGACGCCGCCGTCGAGGCGGTGCGCGCCGGGACCGTGTTCACCACGCACACCCCCGTCCCGGCCGGGATCGACCGCTTCGAGCGGGCCCTGGTCGCCCGGCACTTCGGGGAGGGCGGGGAACTGTCCGGCGTACCGGTCGAGCGGATCCTCGAACTGGGCGCCGAGACCTATCCCGGCGGCGACCCCGGCGTGTTCAACATGGCCGTCATGGGCCTGCGCCTGGCCCAGCGGGCCAACGGGGTGTCCACCCTGCACGGCGCGGTCAGCCGGGAGATGTTCGCCGGGCTGTGGCCCGGCTTCGACCCGGCCGACGTGCCCATCATCTCCGTGACCAACGGGGTGCACGCCCCCACCTGGGTGGCCCCCGAGGTGGTCCGGCTCGGCGCCCGCCAGATCGGCGTGGGCCGTACCGAGGACGCCCTGTCGGTCGGCGGCTCGCCCCGCTGGGACGCGGTCGCCGAGATCCCGGACCAGGACGTGTGGGACCTGCGGCGGGTGCTGCGCGAGCAACTGGTGCAGGAGGTACGGGACCGGCTGCGCGCCTCGTGGCGCCAGCGCGGGGCGGCCGCGGCCGAACTGGGCTGGGTGGACTCCGTACTCGACCCCGACGTGCTGACCATCGGCTTCGCCCGGCGCGTGCCCTCGTACAAACGGCTGACATTGATGCTGCGCGACCCGGACCGGCTGCGCAGGCTGCTGCTGGACCCGGAGCGGCCGGTGCAGATCGTGGTGGCGGGCAAGGCGCACCCGGCCGACGACGGCGGGAAGCGGCTGGTGCAGGAACTGGTCCGCTTCGCGGACGACCCGAGGGTGCGGCACCGGATCGTCTTCCTGCCCGACTACGGCATGGCCATGGCACAGAAGCTCTACCCGGGCTGCGACGTCTGGCTGAACAATCCGCTGCGGCCGCTGGAGGCGTGCGGCACGAGCGGGATGAAGGCCGCGCTCAACGGCTGCCTCAACCTGTCCGTGCTGGACGGCTGGTGGGACGAATGGTTCGAGCCGGACTTCGGCTGGGCCATCCCGACCGCCGACGGGCTCGGCGCGGACGAGGACCGGCGCGACCACCTGGAGGCGAGCGCCCTCTACGAGCTGATCGAGAACCGGGTCGCGCCGCGGTTCTACGACCGGACCGGGCACAGCGGGCTCCCGGTGCGGTGGATCGAGATGGTCCGGCGCACGCTCGTCTCGCTGGGGCCGAAGGTGCTCGCCGGGCGGATGGTCCGGGAGTACGTGGAGCGGCTGTACACGCCGGCCGCGCTCGCCCACCGGGCCCTGGACGCCGAGGCGGCCCGTGACCTCGCCTGGTGGAAGGGCCGGGCCCGGGCGTCCTGGCCGCGGGTCTCCGTCGAGCACGTGGAGACGCTGGCCGCGGCTCCTGTGGGCGGCACCGCCGAACTGGGCGCCACCCTCACCCTGCGCGTGCAGGTGGCGCTGGACGTGCTCACCCCCGAGGACGTGGAGGTCCAGGCCTTCGCGGGCCGGGTGGACCCGCAGGACGTCATCCGGGACGGGCGGAGCTTCCCGCTCAAGCCGGCCGCGGGGCCCGATCTGGAGGGCCGCTGGGTGTACGAGGGCCCGCTGGCCCTCGACCGTACGGGGCCCTTCGGCTACACGGTGCGCATCCTGCCCGCGCACCCGCTGCTGGCGACCCCGGCGGAACTGGGCCTGGTCGCGGCCCCGGTGGAGGCGGACGCGGGGGGCGGGGTGCTGCTGCGGTAGACACCGCGGCGGTACCGGTTCAGGGGGCGGGCGGCGGATCCACCAGCCGCTCGCCCTCCACGAGCATCCCGGCCCGCTTGACGCTGCGCAGGGCCGGGATCACCTCCACCTGCCCCACGCCGTCCACCGCGCCGATCCGCTCGGTCAGGTACGTGTAGAGCGCGTCGGTGTCCCGGCACACGACCACCGCCATCAGGGAGGCCGCCCCGGTCACGGCCGCCGCGAACGGCACCTCGCGGTGGCTCGCCAGTGCGGCCCCCACCTGCGCCAGCCGGGCCGGCGGGACGGTCAGCACCATCGTCGCCTCGGCCTCGTAGCCGAAGAGCGAGGGGACGAACTCCACGTCGAAGAAGAGCGCCCCGAGATCACGCAGCCGTTCCACCTTCCGGCGGGCGGTCGACTCCGACAGCCCCGTGGCGCGGGCCAGTTCCGGATACCCGGCGCGGCCGTCCCGGCCCAGCACCGCGAGCAGCGCGAACTCCGTCTCGTCCAGGGCGTACCGGCCCGGCCCGGGCGGGGGCACGGGCCGTTCCAGGGCCGCGATCTGATCCGGGCGCAGCACGTCCACGCCCGCCCACGAGTCGGGCCCGCCGAAGAACTTCCGCAGGATGGTGTGGGCGCTGATGCCGGTCACCCGGCGGGTCCGCGGCAGCTTCTCCAGCAGCAGGGTGTCCCGGTCCCGGCGGGTACGGGCCCGGGTCATGCAGTGGACCTCCGTGCCGCCCGAGTTCAGGGTCACCCACGCGATGTCCGGGCGGCGGGCGAGCGCCTCGGCCACCGGGAGCGCCGCGTCGGGGGCGCACTGCACCCGCAGCCAGGACTCGAACAGGCCGACGCGGCTGCCCTGCGGCAGCCCGACCACCCGGACCAGACCGGCGGTCCGCAGCCGCCGGTAGCGGCGTACGACGGTCTGGTCGGAGACCTCCAGCACCTCGGCGAGCCGGCTGAAGGGGGCCCGGCCGTCGATCACGAGGGCGTGCACCAGGGACCGGTCGAGTGCGTCCAGCTGCGTCGAGTTCATGGTTTCCATCATGACAGGGGTCATGGTGGCGGAAATCCGGCAGGAGCGGGCCGCTGGATGGGGGAAGCGGGCTGAGCGGTGGGACCTTGGGGTCACCGCGGACCCGCCCGCGACCCCACCCCCGCGCACACCCGAGGAGAACTCCCATGCGCAAATGGCTGCCCCTGACGGCCGTCTGCCTCGGGGCATTCATGCTCCTGGTCGACGTCACGATCGTGACCGTCGCCCTGCCCGACATGTCCGCCGACATGCACACCGGATTCGCCGGCCTCCAGTGGGTGATGGACGTCTACGCCCTCGCCCTGGCCGCCCTGCTGCTGGGAGCGGGCTCGCTCGCCGACCGGATCGGCCGCCGCCGCGTCTACCTCATCGGGCTCGGGCTCTTCGCCGCCGCCTCGCTCGCCTGCGGGCTGGCCACCGGCCCGGCCGAGCTGATCGCCTTCCGCGCCGTCCAGGGCATCGGCGGAGCCGCCATGTTCGCCACCACCATGGCCCTGCTCAGCTCGTCCTACCAGGGCCGCGACCGCGGGGTGGCCTTCGGCGTCTGGGGCGCGGTCAACGGCGCCGCCGCCGCGGCCGGGCCGATCATCGGAGGGCTGCTCACCGAGAACTTCGGCTGGCGCTGGATCTTCTTCATCAACCTGCCCGTCACCGTGCTGGCCGTGTACGTCACCCTCAAGGCGGTGGCCGAGTCCCGTGACCCGCACGCCGGGCGCCTCGACCTGCCCGGCATGGCCACCTTCACCGCGGGCGCCGCGGCCGTCACCTACGCCGTGATCCGCGTCGGCGAGAACGGCTGGGGCTCGCCCACCACCCTGGGCCTGCTCGGCGTGGGAGTGGCGGCCTTCGCCGGCTTCGTGCTCGTCGAACTGCGCAGCGGCCGCCCGATGCTGGACCTCTCGCTCTTCCGCAGCCGGACCTTCGTCGCCGTCATGGCCGCCGGACTGCTGCTGTCGGGCGCCGCGTTCTCGTACCTCATGTACGTCTCCCTCTGGCTGCAGTCCGTCGAGGGGATGAGCCCGGTCGGCGGGGGCCTGGTGCTGCTGCCGCTCAGCGCGGCCGGCTTCGTCGTCGCCGCGGTGGCCGGACGGCTGCTGCACACGGTCCCGCCCCGGCTGACCATCGGCGGCGGACTGCTGCTGATCGGCTTCGGCGCGCTGCTCCAGGCCTGGATGCTCGACGCGGGGGACGGCTGGACCGCCCTGGTACCGGGGCTGCTCGTGACCGGCGTGGGGGTGGGCGCCGCGACCCCGGCGCTGGCCGCCACCGCGATGGGGGCCGTGGCCCCGGCCCGGGCGGGCATGGCGGGCGGCGCCCTGAACACCGCGCGCCAGCTGGGCACCGCCCTCGGCATCGCCGTGCTCGGCGCGGTCTTCCACACGGGGTTGCGCTCCGGGCTCGGTGAGGGCGGCCGGGGCCTGGCGGAGACGCTGGCCTCCGGAGGCGCCGGACGGGTGCTCGGCGAAGCCCCGGCGGGCGCGGCCCGCGAGGCCCTGACGGGGCTGGTGGAGGCCGCCTTCGCGAGCGGTCTGCGCGATACGTTCCTGGTCTCGGCCGCGATGGGGCTGGCCGGTGCGGCGGCGGTCTTCCTCCTGCTCCGCGGTGGGACGCCGGCCGCCGCCGCCCCGCTCCCGCGGCCCCGCGCGCAGTCCACCCGGGCCCAGGACCCGGCGGGGGCACCGGCCGTACGGGACTGAGGCCGTAGGCAGGGAGACCGTGCGGAGGGCCGTACGGCTGGGACCTCACGGGTGAACCTTCGAACGCACAGGGCATGCCGAATCGATTCAGCAGCCTCCTCCGCTCCTACGCTGCCCGAGGATGCCACCGGACCGGTATCCGCGGAACCCGAGGAACGGACTCCCCCCATGCGTCTTCGCTCGACCGCCGCCGTGTTCGTCGGCGCTCTCGCGCTCGCCCTGCCCACCGCCGGCCCGTCAGCGGCCGACGACCACGGCGAACGCGCCCTCGGCACGCTGCACTACCAGTACCTGGACGCCGCCGGATCCGAGAGAAGAGGCCAGATCCGGCCCGCCGACAACGACACCTGCTACCTGCTGACGCGTACCTCCCGCGACGAGCCCGCCATCGAGGTGCGCAACGAGACGGAGTCGCTCGCGGTCCTCTTCGACAACCGCAGCTGCGAGGGCGAGGCCGAGAAGGTACTGAAGCCGGGGGAGAAGGCGAAGCAGGTGGAGGTCGTCTCCGTCTACTTCAAGCCGGTGGCCAAGGAGGACTCGGGGACCAGCGGAAACGGCGGGAACGGCGGGACCGGCGGGAACGGCGGGACCGGTACCTGGCCGGGCCGGGACGACCGGCCCCGGGACGACGAGGCGGACGAGGACCAGACCGACAGCGGGACCGGCGGCAACGGCGGCAACGGCACCTGGCCGGGCCGGGAGGACCGGCCGCGCGAGGACCAGAGCGACCAGAACCAGAACCAGAACCAGGACCAGAACCAGGACCAGAACCAGAACCGCGACGACGAGGAAGAGGAGGAGGACCTCCTCACCGCGATCTTCCGCGCCCTCGGCTGACCCGGGCCATGGAACAGGGCCGCCCGGGGAGGATTCCTCCCGGGCGGCCCCGTGGTCTATCTGCTCAGCTGCCGTTCACCGTGCCCCGGTGGGGTCAGAAGGTGAGCTTCCAGCTGTTGATGTAGCCGGTGTCCAGGCTGGCGGCGTCCCTGACGCGGAGCTTCCAGGTGCCGTTGGCAACCTCGGAGGAGGCGTTCACGGTGAACTGCTGGACGATGTTGTCCGCGCTGCCGCCGGTGCGGTTGCGCAGGTTGTAGACGCTGCCGTCGGGGGCGACCAGGTCGACCACCAGGTCACCGACGTAGGTGTGGACGATGTTCACGTCCACCTTGAGGGCGCTCGGGGCGTTGCCCGTGCGCGTCACGTTGATCGGGGACTCGACGGTCGCGTTGTCCGCGATCTGGTAGTCCGTGGTGTTCTCGAAGACGCTCGGCTGCGTGGTGCCGACCGTCCAGGTGAACGCCGCGGTACCGGTCTGGTTCTGCGAGTCGGTCACCGTGACGGTCACGTTGGACGTGCCCGCGGTGGAGGCCGTGCCCGAGATCAGGCCGTTGGAGGAGTTGATCGACAGGCCGGCCGGCAGGCCGGTCGCCGCGTAGCTCAGCGCACCCGGGTTCGTGCTCGTGGCCTGGACCTGCAGGCTGACGGCGCTGCCCGTGACGGTGTTCTGGTTGGCGATCGGGGTGACCGTGACGCCGTTGGAGATGCGGGATCCGACGGCGACGCCGGCCCACGCGTTGGCGACGTTGTTGTAGATCGTCGAGCCCTGGCCGTAGAGGTCGGCGGCGGCCTTCAGGGTCTGGACGCGGGCGTCGGCGTAGTTGGTGTTCGACTTGAAGTAGCCCACCGTCAGCGCGCGGAACCAGATCTTCGAGGCGGCGTCCCGGCCGATCGCGGTGACCGGCAGGCCGTCCGCGGTGGGCGAGTTGTAGCTCACGCCGTTGACGACCTTGGCGCCCGAGCCCTCGGAGGCCAGGTAGTACCAGTGGTTGGCCGGGCCCGAGGAGTAGTGGACGTCGATACCGCCGAGGCCCGAGTACCAGCTGTCCTTGGACGCGCCGTCCTTGCTCGGCTTGTCCATGTAGCGCAGCGGGGTGCCGTCGCCGTTGATGTCGATCTTCTCGCCGACCAGGTAGTCGCCGACGTCCTGCGGGTTGTTGGCGTAGAACTCGACGGCCGCCGCCATGATGTCGGAGGTCGCCTCGTTCAGACCGCCGGGCTCACCGCTGTAGGTCATGTTGCCGGTGACCGAGGTCAGACCGTGGGTCATCTCGTGCGCGGCCACGTCGGTGGAGGTGAGCGGCTTGTTGTTGCCCTCGCCGTCGCCGTACGTCATGCAGAAGCAGGAGTCGCTCCAGAACGCGTTGACGTAGGCGTTGCCGTAGTGGACCCGGCTGTACGGGGCCACGCCGTCGTTGCGCAGGCCGTTGCGGCCGTGCACGTTCTTGTAGTAGTCCCACGTGGCGGCGGCGCCGTAGTGCGCGTCCGCGCCGGCCGTCTCCAGGTTGGACGGCTGGTTGTTGCCCCAGATGTCGTCCGGGCCGGAGAACAGCGTGCCGGTGCCGGAGCCGGTGCCACGGTTGAGGTTGTACGTCTTGTGGCTGCCGCGCGCGGCGTCGGTCAGGTTCCAGGTGCTGCCCGACTGGGTGGTCCCGAGGGTCACTTGGCCGCTGTACATCGTGTTGCCGGTGCCGGTCTCGATGGCCTGCCACTCGGTGATCTTGGCGCCGGTCTTGGCGTTGGTCACCACGTGGAGCTCGTTCGGCGTGCCGTCGTGCTGGAGGCCGCCTACGACGGTCTCGAACGCGAGGACGGGCGCGCCCTCGGCCGCCCAGATCACCTTGCGGGCGTTCTTGGAGGGCTTGGCCTCCTTGGAGCCCTCGGCGCTCGCGGCGGAGACGGCCTGGCTCTCGGCGGCCGCCGGGGTGACGGTGGCGCTGGTGTCGGCGACCTTGATCTCGTGGTTCGTCGCCCTGGTCACGCTCTTGGTGACGCCGTCCTTGGCGTGGACGGTGAGGTCACCACCGAGGACCGGGAGTCCGTCGTAGGTGCGCTCGTAGGTGGTGTGCGTGGTGCCGTCCGCGTCCTGGACCACGTCGCGGACGACGAGCTTCTCGCCGCTGCCGAGGCCGAGCGCCTTGGCGGCCTGCACGGTGGTCGAGTTGGCCTCGGCCAGGAGCGTCGCACGCTCCGAGGCGCTCAGGGCGCGGTTGGCCGCGCCCGGGTTGGGCTGGGAGGCCGTGGGTGCCTGTGACGCGGTGGCGTCGGCGGTGGCGGTACCGGTCTGGATGCCGACGGCGAGCAGGGCTGCCGCCGCAACGAGAGCGCCGGCCGCGGTGGCACGCCTCTGGGGGGTGGACCTCAACGCAGACTCCTTCTGCAAGGGGGGTTCCGGATGGCTGGGTGGGCCTCCGGGCAGAGCAGGGCTGGTGCGATGAACGGTCGAAGATTGCCACTCACGACGTCAGATGTCAGGGCCGCGTCAAAAGGTTGGCCGGAAAAGGTCCGTTGTTCGAAGATACGTATCCGGTATCCGGACCATTCACCTTCGTGTGCTTCACCAGGTCGTCCGCGATGCGGAACGTCTGCTACCGGTTGCTAACACTTGCGCAACAAGAGGCTGCGTTGACCCAAACGGCATTTACCGTACGGGTGTTTGTCGTACTGTTTCCCGGTGCGGCAGATGTTCGTTGCCAGGGGAAGCGATGGGCACCCGCCACTGTCATAGACCACGTGCCAGGGGGGCCCATGAGGCATGTCCATATTCCTGCGCAAAGAGTGGCCCGAGCGGCCCGGGAGTCCCTTGCGCCCGCACGGCGCCTCGGGGACAAGGCCCGTTGGTACCGCCCGGCCGCAATCGCCGCCGACTTCCTCGGCGCCGCCATCCCGGTAGGACTCGTCTTCGACGCCGCGCAGCAGGTCCGGCCGGTCTACTGCGCCCTGGCCGCCGCCGTGGCGTGGACCGGGGTGCAGGCGCTGCGCCGCCGCTACGCGACCCGGACGCTCGGAGAATCCCGCGGAGTGCTGCCGGTCCTGCACGACTGGCTGATTCTGATCGGCGTGCTGGCCGTGGCGCGCGTGGTGACCGAAGAGGCCACCCCGCGGCTGTCCGCCCTGGGGGCCCTGCTGCCCGCTCTGCTCATCACCGTCGCCTGCCACAAGCTGACCTACCGTCACCTCTCGGCCGCCCGCCGCGAGGCACAGGCCGTCAGCCGGGTCCTGGTGGTCGGCGAGCCCGACGCGGCCGAGGACGTCATCGCGCACCTCGCCGCCCGCACCGACCACCCGTACGTCGTCGTCGGCGTGGTCCCGGTCGGTGCCGGGCAGCTCGCCAGCGGGGTGCCCGTGGCGGCGCGGCTCGACGGATGGACTCCCGAGACTCCGAACGGCGACTCCGCGGCCGTCCTCGGCGCCGTCGCCAGCCACCACGCCGACCTGGTGCTGGTGGCCCCCGGTGTACGGATCACGGGGGAGCGGCTGCGCCGGATCGCCTGGGCCCTGCACGACGCCGGGCTCGAACTCGCGGTCTTCCCCGGACTGGTGGAGGTCTCCGTCAAGCGGCTGGAGACCCTGTCCGCGGGCGGGCTCGCCGTACTGCGGGTGGCGCCGCCCGTCAGCCGCGGGATGCAGACCCTGCTCAAGTCCGCCCTGGACCGGGTCGGAGCCGCCGCCGGACTGCTGCTGCTCTCCCCGGTCCTGCTGGGGATCGTCCTCGCCATCCGCCTCGGCTCGCGCGGCCCGGCCTTCTACCGGCAGCGGCGGATCGGCCGCGACGGGGTCCCGTTCGTCATGTGGAAGTTCCGCACGATGGTCGTGGACGCCCACGCCATGAAGGCCGAGCTGTCCGGGTCCAACGAGAACGACGGCCTGATGTTCAAGATGCGCCGCGACCCCCGGGTGACCCGGGTGGGCCGGCTGCTGCGCCGCACCTCGCTGGACGAGCTGCCGCAGCTGATCAACGTACTGATCGGCGACATGTCGCTGGTCGGCCCGCGCCCGCCGCTCCCGGAGGAGGTGGCGAAGTACGACGAGGTCGAGCTGCGCCGGCTCACCGTACGGCCGGGGATGACGGGGCTGTGGCAGATCAGCGGCAGGTCCGACCTGTCCTGGGACGAAACCATCCAGCTCGACCTGCAGTACGTCGACAACTGGTCCTTCACCAGTGATGTCGACGTCATGGGCCGTACGCTCCGCGCCGTCGTAGACGGTCGCGGAGCGTACTGAGGGGCCCGGGCCGCCTGTGCGATCAGCTCTGCTCGCGCCACCACTCGTACGTGGCGGCGATGCCGTCCCGCAGCGGGATGGCGGGCTTCCAGCCGAGCGACGTCAGGCGGCTCACGTCCAGCAGCTTGCGCGGGGTCCCGTCCGGCTTGGAGGTGTCCCAGGCGAGCCGGCCGCGGAAGCCGGTCACCTCGGCGACCGTCTCGGCCAGTTCCCTGATGGTCAGGTCCTCGCCGCAGCCGATGTTGACGGGCTCGTCGCCGTCGTAGGTGTTCAGCAGCACGGCGCACGCCGCGGCCAGGTCGTCCACGTGCAGGAACTCCCGCCGCGGGGTGCCCGAACCCCACAGCGTGACCTCGTCACGGCCTTCGGCGGCGGCCTCGTGGAAGCGCCGGACGAGGGCCGGCAGGACGTGCGAGGACTCCAGGTCGAAGTTGTCGCCGGGGCCGTAGAGGTTCGTCGGCATGGCCGAGATGTACGAGGCCCCGTACTGCTTGCGGTACGACTGGACCTGGACGATGCCGGCGATCTTCGCGAGGGCGTAGGCCTCGTTGGTCGGCTCCAGCGGGCCGGTCAGCAGGGCGTCCTCGTGGATCGGCTGCGGGGCGAGCTTCGGGTAGATGCAGGACGACCCCAGGAACAGCAGCCGGCCCACGCCGGCGGCGTGCGCTCCGCCGATCACGCTGAGCTGGATCTGAAGGTTCTCCTCCAGGAACTGCACCGGGTACGTGCTGTTGGCCATGATCCCGCCGACCTTGGCGGCGGCCAGTACCACGGCGTCCGGGCGGACGTCCTTCAGGTACGCGGCGGTTGCCGCGGCATCGCGCAGGTCGAGGTCGGCGCGGCCCCGGGTGAGCACCTCATGGCCGTCGGCCGTGAGCCGGCGGGCGACCGCGGACCCCACGAGGCCGCGGTGGCCCGCGACGAAGACGCGGGCGTTCGGGGGCAGGAGCGGCAGCGAACTTGTCATACCGCCGATGATGCCAGTCCGCTCCCGCGGGGGTGGCAGGGGTCCAGGGCCCGGAACCGCGCCACCGGCGCGGCCCCGGCCGCGCCGGACCCCACGGTGAACGGCGGCCGCGGCAACCGGTCGTCGACCGGCATCCGGCGGGCCCGAGGGCGCCGGCAGTCCACCGGCGGCCGGCACCCGGCCGCCGGGCCGGCCGGGATCCCGGCCGGCTCCGGAACCGGGAGCGGCCCGGACCGCGTCCGCTCCGGGCAGGGGCGTCCGCCCCGCCGGGGCAGCCCGGGGGCGGCCGTGTACGGTAACGCAATCCGGCCCCCGGGCCGCGGCGGGGCCGTTCGGTGCGACGCCCGAAGGCCCGCTCCGCACCCACCCCGAGGCAACGCCTCACCACGACCGACAGAAACAACCAGCAAGGGGACCCCATGGGCAAGACCGCACTGATCACCGGAGTCACCGGACAGGACGGCTCGTACCTCGCCGAGCTCCTGCTCTCCAAGGGCTACACGGTGCACGGGCTCGTGCGGCGGTCCTCCAGCTTCAACACGGAGCGGGTCGACCACATCTACCAGGACCCGCAGACCGCCAACCGGTCCTTCGTCCTGCACCACGCCGACCTCTCCGACGGCGTCGCCCTCGTGAACCTGCTCCGCGACATACGCCCCGACGAGGTCTACAACCTCGGCGCGCAGTCCCACGTCCGCGTCTCCTTCGACGCCCCGCTCTACACGGGCGACGTGACCGGCCTCGGCGCGCTGCGACTGCTGGAGGCCATCCGGGCCAGCGGTGTCGACACCCGCATCTACCAGGCCTCGTCCTCCGAGATGTTCGGTTCCACCCCGCCCCCGCAGAACGAGGGCACCCCGTTCCACCCGCGCAGCCCGTACGGCGCCGCGAAGGTCTTCGCGTACTGGACCACGGTGAACTACCGCGAGGCGTACGACATGTTCGCCGTCAACGGGATCCTCTTCAACCACGAATCCCCGCGCCGCGGCGAGACCTTCGTGACCCGCAAGATCACCCGCGCGGTGGCCCGCATCAAGGCCGGTCTCCAGGACCACCTCTACCTGGGCAACCTCGACGCGGTCCGCGACTGGGGCTACGCCCCCGAGTACGTGGACGCCATGTGGCGGATGCTCCAGCAGGACGAGCCCACCGACTACGTCGTCGCCACCGGCGTGGCCGCGACCGTCCGCGAGTTCGTCGAGTCCTCCTTCTCGCACGCCGGTCTCGACTGGACCGAGCACGTGCGCTACGACGCCAAGTACGAGCGCCCGAGCGAGGTCGACGCCCTCATCGGCGACGCCTCCAAGGCCCATGACCTGCTTGGCTGGAAGCCGACGGTCCTGGTGGCCGAGCTGGCGCAGATCATGGTCGACGCCGATATCCGTCAGGTTGAGGACCAACTGGCGGGTGTGACGGTCCGCATCGACCGCTGAGGCCTTATATTTCCCCTACGGTTTGCCGTGTTCCGGCCATACTCCGCAGCTCTACGGGGGTGTGGCCGGGGTAAACCTGCCGTATGTCCCTTGTGCACCCTCCATGCTGAACCTGTTGATTCCAAGTTGGTATGCAATGGGTCAAGAGAGGTGACCGGGCCTTCAACTGAGCCCTAGTCTGCGCCAGTACATATGGCTGTTCGGATAGTTCCAGCCATCAAACCGGGCAATTGCCCTGGGGGGCTCATGCGTAGATCCAGAGGGCTGACTGCCGCCCTCGTACTGTCACTGGCCGGTGCGGGCACCGGCATAGGCCTGGTGCTGATGCCTGAGGCGTCCGCCATCACGGCGCCAGTGGCATTCACCGCCGACGAGCTGCCGACCTGGCAGACGAACGGCGTCGTCTGGGCGATGGCCCAGGCCAACGGCACCGTCTTCGCGGGCGGTACCTTCTCGGCCGTCCGTCCGCCCGAGGGCGTGGCCGGCGCGGAGCAGAACGCCGTGAACTTCGTGGCGCTCGACGCCGCGACCGGCAATCCCACCTCCTGCAAGCTGGCCTTCACCATCGGAGACGGCACGGCGACCGTCCGGACGCTGGTCGTCTCGAAGGACAAGAAGACCCTCTACGCGGGCGGCAACTTCGGCGCGGTCAACGGGACCCCGGTCTCCAGCCTCGCCGCGATCGACATCGCGAGCTGCACCCCCAAGGCATCGTTCCACCCGAGCTTCCCCGCCACCGTGCGCGCGCTCGCCGTCACCGACGACACCCTGTACGCGGGTGGCGACTTCGGCACGGTCGAGGGCCAGACCCGCGAGCGGTTCGCCGCCGTGGACGCCTCCTCCGGTGCGCTGAAGCCCTTCGTCGCCAACGTCGACGAGCCGGGCCGCGCCGTCGAGGTCACCCCCGACGGCAAGAACGTGCTCCTCGGCGGCGACTTCTTCACCGTCAACGGCTCCAACAGCCACGCCCTCGCCGTGGTCAACGCCACCACGGGTGCGGTCACCAAGACGTACAACAACATCCCGTCGAACTCGGTCGTCAAGGACATCTCCACCGACGACACCGGCTTCTACACGGGTCACGAGGGCTCCGGCGGCGGCGTCTTCGACGGCCGCATCGGCCTGCGCCTGAGCGACTTCACCGAGAAGTGGCGCGACCGCTGCCTCGGCGCGACCCAGTTCGTCCTGCCGTACGAGGGAGTGCTCTACAGCTCCTCGCACGGGCACGACTGCTCCACCGAGCTGGAGTTCCCCGACGGCAAGCGGAACTTCCTGCTGGCCCAGCCGACCAACCACGAAGGCGCCGCCCCCGCGCCCGTGGACGGCTTCGTGCGCGGTCCCGGCAAGCTCGGCTGGCACCCCACGGCCAACGACGGCATGGACGGCACCGAGGGCATCGGCCCGCGCGTCATGGCCGTGGCCGAGAAGAACGACGTCAAGTACATGTGGGTCGGCGGTGAGTTCACCCTCATCAACGGCAAGCCGCAGTGGGGCCTGACCCGCTTCGCCTCCAAGGGCGACGTCGGCGCACCGACCACCCCGGTGGCCAGCGCCTCCAGCGTCAAGCCCGGTGAGGTCCAGGTCCGCTGGCGCACCAGCTACGACGCGGACGACAGCAAGCTGACGTACCGCATCTACCGCAACGGCTCCGCCACCCCGGCCGCCACCGTCACCGCCAGCTCACTGGAGTGGGAGCGCCCCCAGGCCTCCTGGAACGACACCACGGTCAAGGCCGGCCAGAGCTACACCTACCGGGTGACCGCGACCGACGCCGCCGGCAACACCAGCGCCCTGTCGGCCGTCGCCTCGGTGACCGTCCCGACCTCGGTCCAGTCCTACCCGAACCAGGTCCGCACCGACGGCGCCGACCTGTACTGGCGCTACGACGACTCGGTCAGCCCCTACGTCGCCGACTCCTCGGTGTCCGGCAACCGCAGCGGCATCCAGCTCAACACCCCCGCCCTGAAGCAGTCGCCCGGCGCCGTCCCCGGCAGCACGGCGATGGGCTTCAACGGCACCAGCCAGCAGGTGTACAGCGACCGCCGTCAGACGGTCGGCAACACGTTCACCATCGAGACCTGGTTCAAGACGAACACCACGCGCGGCGGCAAGCTCATCGGCTTCGGCAACAACCAGGCGCGCAACAGCGGATCGTACGACCGCCAGCTGTACATGACCAACACCGGTCGCCTCGTCTTCGGCGTCTACAACGGCTCGACCCGGACCGTCTCCACGGGCCTGTTCGAGACGTACAACGACAACCAGTGGCACCACGTGGTCGGCACCCAGGGCCCCGGCGGCATCACGCTGTACGTCGACGGCCAGAACAAGGGCTCGCTGAA
Source organism: Streptomyces sp. NC-S4 (assembly GCF_054353315.1). Classification (NCBI taxonomy): domain Bacteria; kingdom Bacillati; phylum Actinomycetota; class Actinomycetes; order Kitasatosporales; family Streptomycetaceae; genus Streptomyces; species Streptomyces sp. NC-S4. The sequence goes on from NZ_CM135937.1 coordinate 5,922,554, forward strand.
CGTCACGAGCAACACCACCTACGCGGGCTACTGGCACGTCGGCGGCGACAACCTCAACAACTGGCCGACCCGTCCGACGAGCAACTTCTTCGCGGGTCAGCTCGACGAGACGGCCGTCTACCCGTCGGCGCTCACCCAGGCCCAGGTCAAGAGCCACTTCGACCTCGCCAAGGCGCCCACCGACACGGTCTCCGCGGTCAAGACGACCGAGGACACCTACGTCAACCAGGGCGCGCCGAGCACCGCCTACGGCACGTCCACCTCGCTGGCGGTCCGCGGCAGCGGCTCCCTGTACGAGACGTACATGCGCTTCAACCTGCCGGCCGCCCCGGCCGGCCAGGTCCTGAAGTCCGCCTCGCTGCAGATCAAGACCAGCACGCAGGCGAACTCCGGCACCACCGACACCATCAAGGTGGTTCCGGTGACCGGTAACTGGACCGGCGCGGGCACGACCTTCAACACCAAGCCCACCCTCGGCACCACCCCGCTCGGCACCCTCGCGGGCGTGGCGGAGGGCTCCGCGGTCCACAACGTGGAGCTGGACACCGCCGCGGTCTCCGCGGCGCTGGGCACCAGCTACGGCCTGGGCCTGACGAGCACGGGCACCGACCCGCTGTGGATCTGGTCCGCCGAGGCCACGGCTGCGGAGGGCACTCCGCAGCTGGTCCTCACCTTCGGCGCGAAGTAAGCGACGAAAACCGAAACAACCGCCTGACGGCGTGCGGGGTCCGGCCCTCTGTGGCCGGGCCCCGCTGCACACCCCCTTGAGTACGGGAGCCTTCCGATGTACCGACGCTCCGCAGCGGCTGCTGTCCTGCTGGCCGCCGCCCTGACGCTGACCGCCTGCAGTTCGGGCGGGGACAAGGCCGACTCCGGCGCCAAGCCGAAGCCCCCGGCCTCGTCGTCGGCCCCCGACCCGGCGGATGCTCCGCAGCCGTCGACCGACCCGAACGCCAAGCCGACCGGCCCGGTCCTGCCGGACGCGAAGATCACCCCGAAGACGGGCAGCTTCACGGCCGAGGAGAAGAAGTACCTGAGCGGGCGGGTCCCCGACAAGGTGGACCCGGCGTCCGTGCTGCAGGGCGGCCAGGACGCCTGCCAGCGGGTGCAGCGCACCGCGAAGCACGACAAGGACGCGGCGACCGGAGCCGTCATCACCGGTGAGATCCCGGGCGCCAAGGACGCGATCACCCTCCTGTGCCCGGACCAGAAGCCGATCCTCGCCGCGGCGGAGAAGGGCTTCCCCGAAGGCCCCCGGACCTCGCCCGCGGCGGGCAGCTACCGGGCGCTGACCCAGGCCACGAACTGCACCTGGGAGGCCAAGGGCAAGGACGGCGCCACCCTCGCCTCGGGCCCCGAGAACCCGCCCAAGGCGGGCGACAAGATCACGGCGACGATCCCGGCCGGGACGGCGGAGTTCACCTCCTCCGGCTGCTACGCCTGGATCCCCGCGTAACCGACCGACAACGCCCCCGAGGACCGGACTCCCGGCCCCCGGGGGCGTTTTCGTACCCGGAACCCGGGTACCCGCGCGGTCACAGTCCCGACAGCGGAAGGCGGACCCATGGGCATCGGCGGATGCATCGTCCTGATCGTGGTGGGGGCCGTCCTCACCTTCGCCAGCGACTGGGAGCTGGAGAGCGTGAACCTCGACCTGGTCGGCCTGATCATGATGGCGGTCGGCGGCATCGGCCTCGCGGTCTACACGAGCATCTACAAACGCCGCCGGACCACGGGCGCGATCCCGGTGGTGGACGACCACCGCCGGGACGTCATCTGACGCCGCGGAGGCGTTTGTGAGTTCTGGCTAAGGGGCGAGTGAGATGTTGCCGACGGCCGTGGACCATTCGATGCCGGAGGCGGGCCGGATGTAGGCGAGTCGGACCCAGCGCTCCTGACCCTCGTGATCGAGTACGCTCTCGCACACGACGGCCATCAACCGGCCCCTTCCCTTGGACGCGATGTCTTCCACGACATGCCCGATCCACGGGTGGTGCTCATGCCCGAACGAGCCGCCCCCGGTCATCGCTCCTCCTGCTGGTCGCCGTGGTGGGCGGCCGCTGCCGCGAGGAAGCGGGTCCAACCGCGTGCGGCGATGGCGAGCAGGCGAAGGCTCGGGCCCGGCGGGGGTTCGGGAAGCACCGCCTTGCGGCGCCTGCCCGTGCGTGTCTGACTCATGGTTCGGACTCCAGGAGAGTGCGGAGCCGGAGGGTGTCCGGACACCCAGCAGGAAACCGCACTGGGTAGTGGACATATCACGGTCTGTGTGGACGTTCGGGGACGTCCAGAGCTACCGTTGAAACGTCCCGGCGTCCCACGGGGAAGGCCCCTCATGGCGAACGAGCGTCTGCGCGCCTCGATCTCGGCGAACTCCGCCACCATCGAGTCGGTTGCCGCGCAGGTCGGGGTGGACCCCAAGACGGTGGAGCGCTGGATTACGACCGATCGGACTCCGCACCGCACGCATCGTTGGAAGACCGCCACCTTCCTCGGCGTGGACGAGGTGTATCTCTGGCCGTCGATCGCCCGGCAGGCAGAGACGGCGAGTGCTTCCGAGCTGGTGAGGTACTACCCGCACCGAGGTGTCGTGCCCGTCGAACTGTGGTCATCCCTGATCGACAACGCCGTGAGCCACGTCGAGGTCCTCGTCTACGCCGGTCTGTTCCTCTTCGACGGACATCCAGAACTGGCCGAACGGCTCTCCCGCAAGGCGCGGGCGGGCGCCCAGGTGCGCATCCTGCTGGGGAACCCGGCCTCTGAGGTGCTCCGGCAGCGAGGCGAGGAGGAGGGCATCGGCGCGGACCTCGCCGCCCGTGCGCGCATGACACGGCGCTACCTCGAACCCGCCATGGCGACACCGGGGGTGGAGGTCCGGCTGCACGAGACCATCCTCTACAACTCCCTGTACCGCTTCGACGACGACGTACTCGTCAACCCTCATGTGCTGGGGGCTCCCGCGGGCCAGAATCCGGTCCTGCACTTTCGCTACATCCCGGGCGGCCGGAGCTTCAGGCACTACATGAGGAGTTTCGACTACGCCTGGGATCGCGGTACTTCGGCCTAGGGTGGCGGTCATGGCCCGAGTGGACTACTTCGACGACCCCAACGCGCCGGTCGCGAACAGCATCGTTCCGTCCGTGACCGCGGTCGCTCGCGACGACGACGGCCGGGTCCTGCTGATCCACAGAACCGACAACGACCTGTGGGCCCTGCCGGGAGGCGGCGTGGACACGGGAGAGTCCGCCGCCGACGCAGCCGTACGCGAGACGCGGGAGGAGACCGGGTTCGACGTCGAGGTGACCGGGCTCGTCGGGCTGTACACCGACCCGCGGCACGTCATCGCGTACGACGACGGGGAGGTCCGCCAGCAGTTCTCGATCTGCTTTTCGGCACGCATCGTCGGAGGGGATCGCCGAACCAGCAGCGAGAGCAAGGAAGTGGCCTTCCTGGCTCCGGACGAGCTGGACGGAATGCGGATCCATCCGTCGATGCGGCTGCGCATCGATCACGGGCTCGCCGATCGGTCCGATCCCTACATCGGCTGATCCGTCATCGCGGCGTCGGCGCGGGCGACCGCTGCCGCCAGGTACGGGACGGCTGCGCTGATCGCCGCATGGACCTCGCTGCCCGGTGCGTAGCGGGTCAGGATCTCGTCGATGCGTTCGGGGAAGCCGAACCGCTGACCGGCCGGCCCCGTTGTCATGTCGGCGCAGGTCAGCGCGTCCAGGACGGCCGATTCCTCCCGCTCGTACACGGCGAGTTCGGCAGACAGGCCGCGCTGCCGGGCCTCGTACACGGCTCCGGAGTGGTGAGCGACCAGGCGTACGAGCCGTCCGTCAGCGCCCTGGGATGCCAGGTACCGGGCACCGTCCAGAGGGTGGAAACCGGAGTCGCGGAGCTGCGGCGCATAGCCGATGTCGTGCAGCCACGCCGCCGCGACCAGCAGCTCCCTGTCCGCCTCGGGCACGGACCGGGACAGCTCCCGAGCCCGCTGCGCGACGCCCCGGGTGTGCAGCCAGCGGTCGCCCAGCGGAGGCAACAGGGACTGCGCCAACCGGGCTGCCCCTTGCGGGGATTCCAATGAGGAAGAGGGCATGGCCCACACCGTATCGACGTGGGCCGCCCTCCTCAGCCGCGGATGCCCTCGTAGACCGGGAGGAGGGTGTCCAGGACCGCGTCCATGGAGAAGGACTCCGCGGCCAGCTTGCGGGCCGCGTGTGAGGCCTTGTGGTTCGCGGCCGGGTCCAGGAGGTCCAGGACGGCGGCGGACACGCCCGCGGGGCCGGGGTCGACCGCGTGGCCGGCGCCGGCCCGGGCGATGTCGCGGGCCAGGCCGTTGGAGTGGGTCACGACCGGGGGGACGCCCACCGCGAGGGCTTCCAGCACCGACATGGGGAACGGCTCGTCCACCGACGGCAGTACGTAGACGTGGGCGCGGCGCAGCTCGGCCAGGACCTCCGTGCTGGAGAGCGCCCCCGGGACCGTGAACCGGTCGGTGAGTCCCAGCGCCCCGATCCGGGCCCGTACGGCGGCCAGCTCGCCCTCGTCCGGTCCGGCGACCACGAAGTGGGCGTCCGGGTGGGCGGCGAGGACGGCCGGGGCTGCGTCCACGAAGTCCACCGGCCGCTTGCGGGCCTGCAGCCGCGCCGAGTACAGGATGCGCGGCGGGCCGCCCAGCGGGGGCCGTTCCTCCTGCGCCGGGGTCCCGTTGACCAGGCGGACCGCCTGCGCCAGGGGCGGCGCGCCGACCACCGCGTCCAGCCCCTCCCGTTCGTGCGGGGTCAGGTACAGCACCGCGTCCGCGCCGCGCAGCAGCCGGCGTACCGCCACCGCGTCCAGCACCTTGGCCAGCAGCTTCTCGCTCGGGTCCACCATGCCGTGGGTCTGCAGCACCAGCGGCTTGCCCGCCCGCAGCGCCGCCAGGGCGACCGGCAGGGTCACCAGGTCCCGGGCCAGGTGGACGTGCACCACATCGGCGTCCCGCACCAGCCGCCCGGCCGAGGCCAGCAGGGCCGGGGAGGTCATCCCGCTGAAGCCGAGGGGGAGCAGCCGGCGGGCCGGGAACAGCTGCGCCGGTACGCCCTCCACGGAGTCCGGCCACGGATCGAAGCCCTCGCCGAGGGCGAGCAGCCGCGCCTCGTGGCCGCGGGCCCGCAGCCACTTCGCCAGGTTCAGCGCGACCCGGACCGGACCGCCGAAGGCGTGCGAGGGGGAGTGGAGGGTGACGGCGTGCAGGACGCGCATCGCGGCGCTCACTTGGGCTCCTCCACCGGGCGGCGCTGCCCGTCCTGGGTCTGCAGGGTCAGTTCGGGCAGGTCCTTGTGGACCACGGCGCCGGCCCCGGCGACCGCGCAGCGGCCCACCGTGACCCCGGCGAGCACGGTCGCCCGTACCGCCACCCAGGCGCCGTCCTCGACCACGATCGGGGCGTTGCGGTAGCGGAAGTCGGCGGCCCGGTGGTCGTGCGAGCCGGTGCACAGCATCGCTTCCTGCGAGACGCACACGTTCGCCCCGATGGTCACCGGCTCCAGGTTCAGCAGCCAGGCGCCCTCGCCTATCCAGGTGTGGTCCCCGATGTCGAGCTTCCACGGCCACAGCACCCGCACCCGGTGCCGGATCAGCACGCCCTCGCCGATCTTCGCGCCGAAGGCCCGCAGCAGCGACACCCGTACCCGTGCCGGACAGAACCAGCTCATGAACAGTGTGTTCATCACGGCGAACCAGAGCGCCTGCGTCAGCAGCCCGCGGCCCTTGTCGTACCCGGCCAGCGTGAAGGAAGGAAGATCCCGCAACTGTCGCCCCCATCTGCACTCCGCCATGCCTCCCCGGGCGCGGCCCGCTCAGACTAGACTGCCCGCGGACCAGGCACATCGGGTGGGGGCGGCAGTGACGACGGACATACGCAAGCCCCCCGCGACGCCCGCGAAGCAGCCGGTTCCGTCCCCCTTCGAGGACGAGAGCCTGTGGGGCCGGGCCACGCTGCCGCGCACGCTCCTCTCTCGCGCGCTGTCCGTCCCGCTCGCGCTCGGATTCACCGTCTTCCTGCCGCTGTTCGTCGCCGCCCAGACGGGCGCCGGCGTCCGCGACGCGGCCTTCTGGCTCCAACTGCTGCTCACCATGTACGCGGGCGCCCGGCTCTCCGCGATGGTGCTCACCAGCCGCCGCAAGCTGCTGCAGGGCTCCTTCTGGCTCTTCGTCTACATGGCCATGGGCGTGGCCCCGCTCGCGCAGGCCGTCCTCGGCCAGGTCCCCACGCCGGTCGTCGGCCCGCGCTCCGACCTGACCATCGCCATCGGGCTCGTCCTGCTCGGCTGCACGGCCTTCGACGTCGGCGTGCTGCTGGCCCGGCACCGGCCGGCGGTGCGCAGGGGCGGCTCGCAGAGGGACTCGAAGCCCGTCATGGCGCACCGGCGCAGGCTCCAGCTCCTGACGATCCTGTCGTTCCTGTGCAGCGCCGTCTTCATCATGAAGCTGGGCGGCCCGGCGGTGTTCTTCTCCAGCCGCCAGGAGATCATCGCCGGCATCGAGGAGGCCGGCGTCTCCAACGGCGACGGCCAGGCCGGCCAGGCCCTGCTGCGCGGCTTCGGCACCGTACCGGCACTGCTCGCGCTGCTGCTCTACACGCGCTGGCTGATCACCTCGAAGTTCGCCCGTCGCAAGGTGTCGATCATCGTCACGTGGGCGGCGCTCGCCGGCCTCAACCTGATCGTCAACAACCCGATCTCGAACCCCCGGTACTGGTTCCTGACGGTCATGTTCGCGCTGCTCTTCACCGTCTTCCCGGTGAGCGCGGCGGCGTACCGGGTCGCGCTGTCCATGGCGGTGGTCGTCGCGCTCCTGATCTTCCCGTTCGCGGACCGCTTCCGCTACGACGAGAAGAACTACCGGCCGGTGGAGACCACGTCCTTCCTGGAGCCCATGGCCCTCAAGGACTACGACCAGATCGGCATGTTCGCCAATACCATCACCTTCTCGAACTCCGGGCCCGGCCACTTCTACGGCCGCCAGCTCGCGGGATCCGTCTTCTTCGCGGTGCCGCGCGCGGTGTGGCCGGGCAAGCCGCGGGACACGGGCGTGATGGTCGGCCAGTGGATGGGCACGGTCAACACCAACCTGTCCTCCCCGATCTGGGCGGAGCTGTGGCTGGACTTCGGGCCGCTGGGCATGGGGGCGGGGCTGCTGGGCATGGGGTACGCCGCGGCGCGCGTGGACCGGCGGTACGCGAAGCGGGCGACGCGGCGGAGCCCGCCGGGGAGCCTGATCTCGGTGGTGGTCCCGCTGGTCGCGGGCTACTCCTTCATCCTGCTGCGCGGGCCGCTGCTCCAGGCGTCGGGGCGCGTGGCGATCGCGGCGATGTGCCTTGCGCTGGTCGCGACCTACCGCTCGGACAAGTCCACCACCCTGCGCTAGCCCTGCCCGGGCCGCCGCTTCCCGGGGCTCCGCCCCGGACCCGCGCCTCAAACGCCGGCGGGGCTGGAGGTTTCAGCCCGTCCGGCGTTTGAGGACCGGGTCCGGGCAGCGCCCGGGAAACGGCGAAAGGGCGGGGCGGGGAGAGAAGCCCGCGCAGCGGTTCACACCGCGGCGGCTCGGTGGGCTCATCGCTGCGCGCGAGCGGTCAGGCGGCGGCCGCCGGCTCGGGTTCCCGCGAGCCGGCGGTGGCCGGGAGGCGGGTGACGCGCCACCAGGCGGCCAGGGCCTTGAGGGCCGAGCCGCCCGCCAGGCCCCACGCGGCGCCCGCCACACCCCACACCGCGTACCCGCCGAGCAGCAGCCCCACGGACAGCAGCGAGAAGACCACCTGCAACGACAGCGTGGCCTTCGGAGCGAGCACCCGCAGGGTCAGCAGCGCGCACGTGCCGAGCCCCATCACGGCGTACTGCGCCCCCGTGGCCGGCAGCAGCGCGGACGCGTCCGCCCAGGTGTCGCCGAGCAGTTCCCGGCCCAGCCGGTCCGGCAACAGGTACAGGGCCGCGGCCCAGCCCGCGCCGACCGCGGCGAGTACGAGCCCCAGCGCCGCCGTTGCCCGTACGGTGGCGCGCTTGCCGCCGAGCCGCCCGAGCACCGGCGGCCCGAAGGCGTTCGCCGAGTTGAACAGCACGTTCAGCGGCCCGAAGAGCGTGGTCGCACCCCGCAGCGCGCCGACGGCCAGCGGCGTCGCGAAGACGCCGAGGCCCAGCACGGCGAGCTGGCTGGAGCCGTTGCCCACCGCGAACTCGACGACGAACCGCTGCCCCAGGTGGCCGCGCCGCAGGTACGGCCGCAGGTCACCGCGCACGCCGCGCACGTACGGACGCAGCAGCCACAGCCCCAGGCCCAGCGCCGGCAGCGCGGAGAGCCCCCACGCGAGCACCAGCCGCCCCGCCGAGGCCCCTTCGGGCTGCAGGGCCAGCGCCGCGACCACGCACACCAGCCGCAGCGCGTCGGCGGCCAGCGCCCGCTCGGGGGCGCGCAGCGCGGAGAAGCAGTACCGCAGGCCGTCCTGGAGGAGCACCAGCGGCAGTACGAGGCCCAGGGCGAGGAAGGCGGTCCCGGTGGCCCCGGCCGTCGCGAGGCCCACCGCCAGCAGCAGCGCGCCCACGACGGCCGACGCGGCGGCGGTGAAGCCCAGCGCCGAACGGCACTCGGCGCCGAGCCGCTCGCCCTTCTCCAGCACCAGGCTCTGGCCCACGTAGGCCATGTTCAGCCCGAGGAGCACGCTGAAGGTCACGTACACCATCGAGAAGTCGGCGAACCCGGACGCCGTGGACAGCCGGGCGGCCAGCACCAGCACCAGGATGTTCGTGGCGCTGGAGGCGGCCTGGTCCAGGACCGAGGCGACGGCGGCGAGGCCGCGTCGGCTCATCTGCGGCCCATGCGGACGGTGCGCAGCGCGACGGTGTCGGTGCCGTCACCGGGGATGTGCTGTTCGGGCTCCGCCACCTCGTAGGGGATCGGCTGCGGCGCGGACCGCCCGGGCTTCGAGGAGGGACCGGGGCCACCGGCGGGGCCGGTGGGGGCCGGGCCGGCCTTGTCCTTGCCGCGGCCGCGCTTCTCGCCGGGCAGCGGCGCGTGCAGCACCGCGCCGAGCACGGTGCCGCCGGCGCCGCTGATCAGCTCGCGGATCCGGGACAGGTCGGTGCGGTGCACCGCGCGAGGGTCGCAGACGACCAGGACGCCGTCGACGCGGTCGACGAGGGCGAGGGCGTCGGCGTAGGAGAGCACGGGCGGAGCGAGCACGACGACGGTGGAGTTGGGGGAGTCGGCCTCGGAGATCAGCCGGGTGGCGCGGGCCGAGGTCAGCGAGCGCGGGACGTTGCGCGCCTGTCCGCCCGGGATCAGGTCGAAGGATCCGGACTCCCCGGCGTCCACGACGAGCTGGCGTCCGTCGGGCCATTCGGTGTCGGAGTGGCGGCCGCCCGAGTTGGGGCTGCCCGGGGTCTGGCTCCAGCGCGGCCTGCCGCCGGCGTCCGTCGGCAGCTGGCTGGCCAGGACCGGGGTGCGCAGGTCGGCCTCGATGAGGAGGACGTCCTTGCCGGTCTCCGCGAAGGAGGCGGCGAGGTTCACGGCCACCGCGGCGGCGGTCTCGCTGCTGCCGCGCGGGGCGACGACGAGCAGGCGGCGCCGGTCGGCGAAGCGGGAGTCGTAGGCGAGGCGGAAGGCCACCGAGCGGTACTCCTCGGCGAGCCGGGGATCGGCCTCACCGGCGGCGAGCAGCGGTCCGCCGCCCGTCCGGTCCCGGGGCAGGTAGCCCAGGACGGGTGCGCGCAGGGCCCGGGCGACATCGCCCTCGGAGCGCGGCGCCGGGTCGAAGACGAGGCGGACCCAGGCGGCCAGCAGGCCGAGTGCGAGGCCGACGGCCGCACCGAGCGCGAGCGACATGATGATGCCGGGGCCGTCGGTGCCGGTGGGCGCGGTCGCCGCGCTGGTGACGCGGCCCGGGGTCATGTCCAGGGCCTCAAGCTTGGTGATCTTGGTGTTGTAGCCGCCGACCTCGCTCTGCAGGTCGGTCTTGGAGGAGCTGGCGGCGTCGCGTCCGGCGCCGGCGGGCATCCGGGCGATCTCCTTGGACAGCTCGTCGAGCTGCTTGGCGATCGGGTCGCGCTGCTCCTTGTAGCCCTTGACCATCTTGTCGCGGGTGGCGTCGAGCGCCTCCTGCCGCTTCGTCAGGTAGGCCTCGGTCATCGTGTTGGCGCGCTTGGCGGCCTCCTTGGCGGAGTCCGCGGTGTACGTGAAGCGCAGGACCATGGTCTGCGGCGGGTTGGTCACCTGCAGACCGCTGCGCAGGGCGGCGAAGCCGGACGCGCCCACGCCGAGCTTCTTCGCCGCCTCGTTGGCTATGGAGGAGCTGAGCGCGACCTGGCGCTCCGAGCCGATGTTGATCGCCTTGTCCGGCGCGAGGCTCGGGTTGAACGGGTCGTCGGTGGGCGCGCGCAGGACGACGTCGGCGGTCGCGACATAGGTGTCGGCCGTGGAGATGCCGAGGTAGACGCCGCCCAGCAGACCGATCCCGATGCCCGCGCCGATGAGCCTGCGGTAGCGCAGGAGTTGCCGGAACTGATCCCTGAGGAGATCGGGTTCGTCGTCGGCCGGTGCCGCTGCAGGGCGGTTCGTCTCGATCACGGCCGGGTTCCCCCAAGTGCTTCGTCTATCAGTGCGTCGATGCGGGCCAGGCCCGCTTCGCGGCTCAGGTGGGCCGCCACGTGGCGGGGTCCGGCCGCTCCCAGTGCGTCCGCGCCTTCCGGGTCCTCGGCCAGGGCCCGTACGGCCTTCAGCAGGGCCTCGGGGTCCTCCGGCGGTACGAGCACCCCTGCGCCCGAGCGTTCCACCTCCTGGGCGGTTCCGCCCTCCGCGGCCACGGAGGCGACGACGGGCCGACCGGTCTGGAAGTAGGAGGTCAGCTTCGACGGGACGCTCATGTCCAGCACGGCGGCGTGCTGCGTGACCGCGAGAACGTCCGCCGCCGCGAGGATATCCGGGAACTCGCCGTCAGCGGCAGGGGGGATGATGTCCAGATTCGGCACATCCGCCGCGAGATCGGACAGAGCCGCCCGCTGGCTGCCGTCGCCCATCAGGACGAAACGGACGCTCGGATCCAGCCGCGCGGCGCCGACGAGGACTTCGAGACCCTGCTTGAGGCCCATGTTCCCGGAGTGCAGGACGACGGTCTCGCCGGGGGCCCAGCCGAGGTGGTGGCGGGTCTCGCCGCGCGGCTTGGTGGGCACCGGCACGTGGGACCAGTTGGGGACGAGGCGGATCCTGCCCGGGTCCACGCCCATGCCCACCACCCGGTCCACGAAGGTCTCGTGGATGACGCCGACGAGGGTGGCGCGCTTGAGGGCGTAGGCCTCGGCGCGGCCGGCGATCGCGGCGGCCTTGTCGCCGCCGCTGATCCCGCTCTGCGCGGCGGCGGCGCCCATCAGGTCCTGGACGACCGGGATGTACGGGACCTTCCAGCGCGCCGCGAGCCGGGCGGCGAGCACTCCGCCGGCCAGGCTGGGCATCTGGGCGAGGACCGCGTCCGGCCTGGGCATCTTCGGCGGGGCCACCGCGCCGTGCAGCAGAATCGATCCTTCGAAAAGGGCCCGCTTCACGGCGGTCTGGCGCGGCGGCACGGTGTGCGCACGCCGGTGCACGGTGACCCCCGCGCGCTGTTCCGTGCGCTGGAACGCCCCCTTGTACTCGGGTTCGAGCGACCACGCCGGGTAGTGCGGCATGCCGGCCAGCACATGGGTCTCGTGACCGAGATCCGCCCAGTGCTCCGCGATCTGGGTCGCATACGGGCCGATCCCCGCGTGCTCCGGAGCGTAATTGGTGGAAACCAGCAGCATGCGCCGCTGACCGGATCTGGACACCGTGCGTCCCCTCTTCCCCTGGATGATGCGCACGTCACCCTATTCGTTCACCCGCGTGCTGCGGAACGTGCACGCTATTGTCTGCTAATCCGCTGCACCGGGGGGTGTGGCCGCTGGGGGTAAATGATGACGGAGCACGACATGTCCGACCTTGGCGCGCCTGCGCGTCGACCGTATCGAGTCGGGTACGCGCCCGGCGCCTACGATCTGTTCCACATCGGACATCTCAACATCCTCCGGCACGCCCGGAGCCAGTGCGACTACCTGGTCGCCGGAGTGGTCTCGGACGAGATGGCCGAGCTCGCCAAGGGGCGTCGCCCGATGATCCCGCTCGTCGAGCGGCTGGAGATCGTCCGCAGCGTGAAGTACGTCGACGCCGCCTTCGTCGAGACGGTCCCCGACAAGGTCGAGACCTGGAAGCAGGTCCGCTTCGACGTCATCTTCAAGGGCGACGACTGGCGCGGCACGCCCAAGGGCGACCGGCTGGAGAAGGACTTCGCCGCCCACGGTGTCGACGTCGTGTACTTCCCGTACACCGTGCACACGTCCAGCACCCAGCTGCGCCGGGCACTGGACGCGCTCGCGGAACCGGCCCCGGCGCCGGGCCAGGTCACCGGCGAACGGCGCTGAGCTCCCGGAACCACTTCGCGAGGAACGCCAGCAGGAACAGCGCGGCGACCACGCCCAGTCCGGCGTACGCCCACGCGAACAGCTTCCCGCCGCCCAGCAGCAGGAACACCAGGCAGAACACCCCGTAGTCCACGGGCAGCAGGGCCACCGCGCGCGCGGTCGACGGCGCGGCCGCCGGGCTGCCGGGAGCCGGCCTGGGCTTCAACTTCTCGGTCAGCAGCCCGCCGAAGAAGGTCACCACCGCGGCGAACTGGAAGCCCAGCGGCACCAGCAGCCAGCCGTCCGCGCCCGTCCCGTAGGCGTCGGGGAAGCGGTAGAAGGCGATCAGCACGCAGGAGTGCAGGGCGGTGAGCTTGGCGGCGTCCACCACGTGGTCGAGCCATTCACCGGCCGCGCTGCCACCGCCGCGCAGCCGGGCGAGCTGCCCGTCGGCGGAGTCGAAGGCGAAACCGACGGCGAGGGCGGCCCACACCGCGATGCCCAGCCCCCACGAGGGGCCGGCCAGCGCGACCGCGGCCACGGCGGCGAAGCTGAAGGCGGCACTGATCAGCGTCACCTGGTTCGGAGTGAGTCCCAGCGCGTACGAACCGGCGGCCAGATATCGCCCGGTGGGCCGGTTGACGAACCGGGAGTAGAGCGACACCCCCTTCGCCGACTTCTGCGCTCCGCGCAGTTCCTGCAGCGCGTTCGTGACTCTGCCCATGCAGGGACCCCCTCCGAGACGATGTCGAACACATCATCGCAGGACAGGTGAGCGAGTCGGTTCCGGAACTCTGCGGACGTCGGGAAGCAGCAGTACGGACAGGTTCGCGGCGGCGCTGAGCACGGCGGCGACCAGCAGCGGAACCGTGGCCCCGACGGCGCCGGCCAGCGGGGCGGCGACCGCCAGACCCAGCGGGCGCGCGGCGAACGAGATGAGGGTGTCGAAGGATCCGACCCGGCCCAGGGTCTCCAGCGGGATGCGGCGCTGCATCTCCGTCTCCCACAGCGGACTCAGCACCCCCAGCCCGAACATGGCGCAGCAGAACGCGGCGGCGGTGACCGGGAGCGGCAGCCGCAGCGCGAAGGCGGTGAGGGGCAGTGCCTGGGCGGCGGCGCCGACGGCCACCCCGTACAGCGGCCGGCGCAGCGGCAGCCGCCCCGCAGCCCAGACCCCGGCGAGCATGCCGACCGTGCCGGTCTGGGCGATGACGACCCAGGAGCCCTCGCCGCCCAGGCTCCCCACGGCGATCACCGGGCCGAGGGTGAGGAGCAGTCCGGCCGCCAGGTGCCAGACCCCGTGGGCCAGTACGTTGGCGAGGAACCACGGGTGGCGGCGGGTCTCGGCCCAGCCCGCACGCAGTTCGGCACCGAAGGCCGCGCGCGGCGCGGTCCGCGCGACCGCGGTGGTGCGCAGGCCGCCGAGGGTGAGCGCGGAGAGGGCGAAGAGCGCCGCGGTGAGCAGTGAGGCCCAGCCGCCGCCGACGGTCAGCGCCAGCGAACCGGCGGCGGCCGGGGCGGCGACGTTCGCGAGCCCGGTGGCGACCCCGAGCCGGGTGTTGGTGCGCAGCCGCCCGTCCTCGGGAACCGCGGCGGCGACGAGCGTGCGCACGGCGGGCGTGCCGAAGGCCACCGCGGCTCCCGTCACGGCGGCGAACGCCGCCAGCTCGGGGACGCGCCCGTCGAGCCCGGTCAGGAGCAGGGCTCCGGTTGCCAGTTGGGCCCCGGCCCGCACGAGGTCGGCGACGAGCACCACCCGCCGGGCGGGGAACCGGTCGGCTGCCACCCCGGCGACGGGCAGCAGGAGCAGCATGGGCAGCAGCTCGCAGGCGAGCACGAGGCCGAGGTCGCCGGAGGAGCCGGCCCGCAGGAGCGCCAGGGTGAGGGTGGTGGGGACGAGCGCGGAGGCGAAGGCGGCGAAGGTGCGGCCGACGAGCAGCCGCCGTATCGGGGTGATCATGGCCGGAAGTTATTTCGCCAACGAATCATTCGTCAACGAAATATCGGCCCGGGGTTCGGCCGGGGACCGGACATAATGCGGACATGGGCAGAGAGGCGGCCGAGGGCCGGGCACGGCGCGCGGTGGGACGGGCCGCCGGTGCGGAGCGGGGACCGGGGGCGGAGCCGGGACCGGCGGCCGCGTCGGCCCACCTGACGGGAGCGGCCTCCCCCTCGGGCCCGGACGGACCGCACGCACCGGCGGCCCTGCCCGCGGTCATCCGGCCGTCCGAACCGGAGCCGGCCGAGGACTCCGTCGACCGGCACATCGCCCGGTGGACGGGCAAAGTGCCCTTCGACGTGCCCACCGAAGCCGTCATCACCCGCATGCAGCTCCTCGCCAAGCACGTGTCGCAGGGCAAGGAACGCGCCCTGGCCGAGACCGGGCTCCAGGCCTTCGAGTTCGAGACCGTGCACCGGCTCGCCTCCCGCGGCGCACCCTGGCGGGCACCCTCCGCCGAGCTGGCCGCCGAACTGCTCCTCTCCCCGGCCGGGATGACCGGCCGCCTCGACACCCTGGAGAAGTCCGGCCTGGTCCGCCGGCTGCGCGCCGCCGCCGACCGCCGCCGGGTCGACGTGGAGCTCACCGAGGAGGGCCACCGGCGCTGGACCGAGGCCATGCGCTGGCGCGGCATCGCCGAGGCCGAGATGATCGAGTCCCTCGACGACGGCGAACGCGCCGCGCTCGCCGCCCTCCTCAAGCGGATGCTCCTGTCGGTCGAGACCCGCTGACCCGCAGCAGGAGCACCGAGCGGGCCGGCACGGTCAGGGCCTCCCCGGCGCGGTGCAGGGTCCCGGGGACGGCTGCCTGTTCCTCCAGGGAGGTGTCCAGGACCAGCTCGTACGCCTGCGCCCACGGCGCCCCCGGCAGCATCCACGCCAGCGGCCGGTCCCCCGTGTGCAGCAGTGCGAGGAAGCTGTCGTCCGTCACCTGCCGGCCCCGCTCGTCACGGCCCGGGATGTCCCGCCCCGACAGGTACATCCCCAGCGCGGCGGACGGCGCGTACCAGTCCCGCTCCGTCATCTCCACACCCGCCGGGGTGAACCAGGCCAGGTCCCGCAGCCCGTCCGCGCCCTGCGAACGCCCCGAGAAGAACGCCCGCCGCCGCAGCACCGGATGGGCGTGGCGCAGCGCGATCAGCCGGGAGGCCAGGGCGAAGAGCGACTGCCAGGCCGGATCCTCCAGCAGCGACCAGTCCACCCAGCCCGTCTCGTTGTCCTGGCAGTACGCGTTGTTGTTGCCGTGCTGCGTCCGCCCGAACTCGTCCCCGGCCACCAGCATCGGCACGCCCGTGGACAGCAGCAGCGTGGTGAGCAGGTTGCGCAGCTGGCGGCGGCGCAGCACACCGATCCGGGGATCGTCGCTCTCGCCCTCCGCCCCGCAGTTCCACGACCGGTTGTCATGGGTCCCGTCCCGGTTCGCCTCCCCGTTCGCCTCGTTGTGCTTGCGCTCGTAACTCACCAGGTCGCGCAGGGTGAAACCGTCGTGCGCGGTCACGAAGTTCACCGAGGCGTACGGCCGCCGGCCGCCCCACGCGTACAGGTCGCTGGAGCCCGACAGCCGGTAGCCGAGATCCCGTACGTCGGGCAGCGCGCCCCGCCAGAAGTCCCGTACGGCGTCCCGGTAGCGGTCGTTCCACTCCGTCCACAGCGGCGGGAACGCCCCCACCTGGTAGCCGCCCGAGCCCACGTCCCACGGCTCGGCGATGAGTTTCACCCGCCGCAGCACCGGATCCTGGGCGATCACCGCGAGGAACGGCGACAGCATGTCCACGTCGTGCATCGACCGGGCCAGCGCCGCCGCCAGATCGAAGCGGAAGCCGTCCACCCCCATCTCGGTGACCCAGTAGCGCAGCGAGTCGGTGATCAGCCGCAGCACGTTCGGGCGCCCCGCGTGCAGGGTGTTCCCGCAGCCCGTGTAGTCGGAGTACCGCCGCTGGTCGGACTGGAGCCGGTAGTAGCCCCGGTTGTCGATCCCGCGCAGCGACAGCATCGGACCCAGCTCGCCCGCCTCCGCCGTGTGGTTGTAGACCACGTCGAGGATGACCTCGATCCCGGCCGCGTGCAGGGCCCGGACCATCCGCTTGAACTCCCCGACCTGCTGTCCGGCCGTACCGCTCGCCGAGTATGCCGCGTGCGGGGCGAAGTAGCCGATCGAGTTGTAGCCCCAGTAGTTGCGCAGCCCGCGGCGCAGCAGATGGTCCTCGTGCGCGAACTGGTGCACCGGCAGCAGCTCGACCGCCGTCACGCCCAGCGCCGTCAGGTGCTCGATCGCCGCCGGGTGGGCCAGGCCCGCGTAGGTGCCGCGCAGTTCCTCGGGAATGCCCGGATGACGCATCGTGAAGCCGCGCACGTGCAGCTCGTAGATCACCGAATCGGCCCACGGGGTCTTCGGCCGGACGTCGTCCGCCCAGTCGTCGTCATCGTGGACGACCACGCCCTTCGGGACGAACGGCGCGGAGTCCCGGTCGTCGCGCACGGTGTCCGCGATGTACTGCTGCGGCCAGTCCCGGACGTGCGCGTACACCTCCGGGGGCAGGGTGAAGTCCCCGTCCACGGCCCGCGCGTACGGGTCCAGGAGCAGCTTCGCCGGGTTGTAGCGGGCTCCCGTCCAGGGATCCCAGCGGCCGTGCACCCGAAATCCGTACCGCTGTCCGGGGCGTACGCCCGGCACGAAACCGTGCCAGATCTCGTGCGTGTGCTCCGTCAGGGTGCAGCGGGTCTCGGCGCCGGCCTCGTCGAACAGACACACCTCCACCGCCTCCGCGCCCTGCGCCCACAGGGCGAAATTGGTGCCCGCGGTCCCGTCGGGACCGTGATGGAACCGGGCTCCCAGCGGATGCGAGGACCCCGGCCACACCGGCGCCCCCGGACGCGTGTGCACCCGTATCACCTGACCCCTGACCTGGCCGTTCGGCCGCTCCTTCAGTCGGCCGTCGATCTGCGGTACGGGCACGGCCCGGCCGCTCCGCACCGCTTCCGCGGCATTGCTGACGGCTTCCACCGCCTCCTGCTCGGCTGCGCTCGACACTGCCCGCCTCCACGGCTCCTGGGTACCGGCGGGGGTAGGGGAGAGTACGGCCCCGGCGTCCCGGCCCGGGCCCGCCCCCGTCTGGTCCTTCACACTGTTCTGCCCGGACAGTTCTGCCCGGAACGTGGCCCGCACTCACGTTTCCCCCGCAGCGCACGGTCGTTGGAGGGATCGTGACACTTCTGACGAGGCGGGCAGGGGCGGGCTTGGCCGCCGTGGCGGCATGGGCGGGCCTGCTGGGCGGCCTGGCCGGATGCACCCAGGACGGCAAGGCCCCGGTCGAGATCCAGCTGCCCGGCAAACCCCGCTCGCCGGACGAGGCCATCCGCATCACCCCCGACGACAACGCGAAGGGGGTCCCCGCGGACGGACGGCTGTCGGTCACCGTGCCCGAGGGCCGCCTGGAGCGGGTCGTCGTCACCAAGGTGGAGGACGCCCAGCAGGAACTGGTCCCCGGCGCCATTGCCGCCGACGGACTCAGCTGGAGCCCCGACCCCGAGTCCGGACGGCTCGCGCTCGCGGCCAAGTACACCGTGGACGCCGTCGCCCTCGACGGGCACGACCGCCGCCAGGCCCGCCACACCACCTTCACCACCTACGTTCCCGAGGAGCGGTTCATCGGCTACTTCAAGCCCGAGAACCGCTCGACCGTCGGCACCGGGATGATCGTCTCCTTCAGGTTCAGCCAGGCGATCGAGCGCCGCGCCGAAGTGGAGAGGGCCATTTCCGTCACCTCCGATCCCGGCGTGCAGGTCGTCGGCCACTGGTTCGGACGGGAACGGCTCGACTTCCGGCCCAAGGAGTACTGGAAGTCCGGCACCAAGGTCACCGTGAAGATGGACCTGCGCGACATCGAGGGCGCGCCCGGCGCGTACGGCATCCAGGACAAGACCGTCGGGTTCACCGTGGGCCGCTCCCAGATCTCCACCGTGGACGCGGACGCGCACACCATGGAGGTCCGCCGGAACGGGCAACTGGTGTCGACCGTCCCGATCAGCGCCGGGGCGCCCAAGTCCCCCACCTACAACGGCAGGATGGTGGTGATGGAGATGTTCGACGTCACCCGCATGAACGGCCAGACCGTCGGCTTCGGCGGCGAGTACGACATCCCCGACGTCCCGCACGCGATGCGGCTCACCTCCTCCGGAACCTTCCTGCACGGGAACTACTGGTCCAGCCCCGACACCTTCGGCACCACCAACGTGAGCCACGGCTGCGTGGGCCTGCGCGACGACAAGGGCGGCGGCTCCGACACCCCGGCCGGCTGGTTCTTCGACCGGACCCTCGTCGGGGACGTGGTGGAGGTCGTGAACTCGCAGGACAAGACCGTCGCCCCCGACAACGGGCTGGGCGGCTGGAACATGTCCTGGGCGGACTGGGTCGCCGGCTCCGCCATCGCCTGAGCACGGGCGGCCACCCCGCCCGGGAGGGTGATCACTGTGATCGAAATGCCGTAGCGGGGAGTGTCCCCGCCGCGCCCCGCCGGAGCCCGCCCCCAGCCTGTCAGGGCACATCAGGGCAGCAGGCAACGGACGGAGCGTCATGTCAGCAAGGAACTGGACCCTCGGGCTCGCGATCGGAGCCGTACTGGCCTCCGCCGCGCCCGCGGCCTTCGCGGAGGGTCCCGGTGGCGACCGCGCGGCGGCGGTCGCCAGAGCTCCGCTTCCCGACGGGCTGGGGCCCTGCGTGCCGGGAGACTGCCCCGACCCGTACCCGGCCATCGGCAGCGACGGTGTCCCCCAGGGCCGGGACAACGGCATCAACATCTTCGCGGGGGGCGACTTCCGCGTCCGGGGCCGGGCCTCCGAGGCCGAGGGCCGGCTCGTCGTCCTCGGCGACTTCGACCAGGACAAGCAGGCGGGCGGGGACAGCCGCTACAACGTGGGCATCGTCGGCGCCGGATCGAGGGTGCCCCCGCCCGTCGGCGCCGACTTCCTCACCACCGGCGGATCGGTCACCGTCGCGGCGGGCGAACGCCTGCTCGCCGACGGCGGCGTCGTCCGCCACGCCGGCTCCGTCGAAGGCACGGTGACGGGCCGCCCGGTCCGCGACCCCGCCGCCGCCACCGCGTACGCGGGGCTGCGCGACCGGCTCAGCGCCGCCAGCCAGTGCTACGCGCGGGTCGGCGGACAGCCCCGCGCAGCCACCGGCACGGCCGTCAACAACGGCTACGAGACCGTCTTCACCGGCGACGGCTCCTCCGCGCTCCAGGTCTTCAACGTCGACGCGAACCTCGTCGGCAACGGGGGCGGCCAGCAGGGCATCCGCTTCACCCGCATCCCGGCCACGGCCACCGTGCTGGTGAACGTCCTGGGCGCCACCCGCACGATCAGCACGTACAGCGGCGGCATCCAGGACACCGACCCCCTCAACGCCTACCGCGACCGGCTGCTGTGGAACTTCCCGGACGCCACCACCGTGAACCTGACCGGCGGCGGCCAGTTCCAGGGCAGCTTCCTCATCGGGCAGCAGTCCTCGGAGACCACCGTCACCCTGCCCGGCATCAACGGGCGCTTCTTCACGACTGGCTCCGTCACCCACGGCAGCAGCACGACCGGGGGCGGCGGCCAGGAGTTCCACGCCTACCCCTTCAACGGCGACCTGCCCGAGTGCGCCGGCCCGGCCCCGGTCACCGGCACGGTCTCGGTGCTCAAGCGGGACGCGGGGACGGGCGCGGCGCTGGCGGGCGCGCGCTTCGAACTCTGGCGCGAGACGAACGGGACCGCCGGGCTGCAGGACACCGCGCCCCGGGCCGACACCCTGGTCGCCGAGTGCGTCACGCCGGCGAGCGGCATCTGCGAGCGGACCACCGAGCCCGGCACGTACTACTGGCGCGAGACCCGGGCGCCGTTCGGCTACGACCTGGACGAAACCGTCCACGAGCTGACCCTCACCGCCGAGAACGCCGCTGCCGGGGTCCGGTACGAGGCGGACAACCGGCGCACCCCCGAGCCGCCGGACACCGCCCGGGTGGAGCTGCGCAAGACCGACCGGGCCACCGGCCTCCCGCTGGCGGGCGCGCGGTTCGACCTCTGGCGGGAGAGCAACGGCTCCACCGGCCTGCAGACGGACCAGCCGGGCGGCGACACCCGTCTCGACGGGGCCTGCGTGACCGACACCCTCGGCACCTGCACGGTGGAGCTGCCGGTCGGGCACACGTACTACTGGCGGGAGACCGCCGCCCCCACCGGGTACGAGACCCCGGCCGACCCGGCCACCCGCTTCGACCTGGACCGGGGCGACGTGGCGGACGGACGCGTCGTCGACGTCGCGAACGTCCCGGTGAGCGAGGAGTACGAGGGCTCGATCCGGGTCGTGAAGCAGGACGCCAGGACCAAGAAGCCGCTGCGCGGCGCGGTCTTCGAGCTGTGGCAGGAGACCAACAACACCCCGGGCCTGCAGACGCGCGGCGTCAACGCCGACCGCCGGGTCGCCCCCGGCTGCACCACCGACCGCACCGGCGTCTGCGACTTCCGGCCGCTCCCCGAGGGCTGGTACTACCTGGTCGAGACGGCGGTCCCCGCGGGTTACGTCCTGCCGGCCGACCGGGTCACCGGCCCGCTGCGCCTCGACATCGGCACCCCGGACCGGCGCATCGTGGTCACGCTGCGGAACAAGCCGGTCGACCACGGCAAGGTCGACCACGGCAAGGGCGACCACGGGAAGGGCAAGCACCCCAAGCACCCCAAGGGTGATCACGGCAAGGGCAAGCACCCCCAGCAGCCCAAGCACCCGAAGGGCGACCACGGGAAGGGCAAGCACTCCAAGCACCCCCAGCAGTCCAAGTACCAGAAGCACCAGAAGCACCCGAAGCACCCGAAGAACGCCAAGGGCCCCCGGGCCTGATCCCTCGGCGGCCGCCCCCTCGGGATTGGCCTGATCACCTACCGTGCCCAGGTCGCGGGGGGCGGCCGCCACGGCACTTCTCCGGGCAGTTGGGACGGAACGGTGACAAGACCGTGGCTCATCGTGATCCCTCCGTGTGATTACCTGTCAACAAGCGCGCGACAGTCCGCGCGCGGGGGACATGGGGAGAACACGAGTGAACGTGCAGCCGATACGCGGCCGCGCCCGCACCGGCCTGTCGGCCCTGTTGCTGGGGGCGGCCCTGCTGTTCACCACCGCGTGCGGTGGCGGTGGCGGCAGCAACAGCGGCGGCAGCGGTGGCGACAACGCCGGGGGTGGCGGTAAGACCGGTACCGAGGCCTCCAAGGCGGTCGTCAGCGTCAAGCCCGACGACGGGGCCAAGGAAGTCGCCACCAGCGGCGTCCTGAAGATATCGAGCACGGGCGGCAAGCTCAGCACGGTGACCGTGGCGGACACCAAGGGCAACGCGGTCGAGGGCAAGATCGCCGCCGACGGCGCGTCCTGGGAGCCGGCCCGCCACCTGGCCTCCGCCACCGAGTACAAGGTGCACGCGGTCGCCAAGGACGAGGCCGGCCGGGAGTCCGCCAAGGACACCACCTTCACCACCCTGACCCCGACCAACACCTTCGTGGGCCACTACACGCCCGAGGACGGCGCCACCGTCGGCGTGGGCATGCCGGTCTCGATCAACTTCACCCGGGGAATCACCAACCCCGAGGCCGTCGAGAAGGCCATCACGGTCACGGCCGAGCCGGCCGTCCAGATCGAGGGCCACTGGTTCGGCAACGACCGCCTCGACTTCCGCCCCGAGAACTACTGGGCCGCGGGCACCAAGGTCACCGTGAAGCTCGCCCTCGACGGGGTCGAAGGCCGCCCCGGCGTCTACGGCAAGCAGACCCGCACGGTCACCTTCACCATCGGCCGCTCCCAGGTCTCCACGGTCGACGCGAGCACCAAGCAGATGGAGGTCGTCCGTGACGGCCAGGTGTTCAAGAACGTCCCGATCACCGCGGGCGCCCCGTCGACGACCACGTACAACGGTCAGATGGTCATCAGCGAGAAGTACGAGGTGACCCGGATGAACGGCGCGACCGTCGGATTCGGCGGCGAGTACGACATCGCCGACGTCCCGCACGCCATGCGCCTGTCGCAGTCCGGCACCTTCGTCCACGGCAACTACTGGGCCTCCTCCGGCACCTTCGGCTCGTCGAACGTCAGCCACGGCTGCGTAGGCCTGCGCGACCAGCGCGGCGGCGGCGACCCGGACGCGCCCGCGGCCTGGTTCTTCAACGAGTCGATGATCGGTGACGTGGTCGTCGTGAAGAACTCGAAGGACAAGCAGATCGCCCCGGACAACGGCCTCAACGGCTGGAACATGCCCTGGGCGGAGTGGATCAAGTAAGTACGCCGCCCGCGCGGCCGGAGTGGCCCGGTGCTGTGACCCACAGCACCGGGCCACTTCACGTTAACCGGCGCTAACCTGACCCGTATGACCCTCTCTCTCGAAGTCTCCGAAGGCGTCGGCACCATCCGCCTGGACCGGCCGCCCATGAACGCCCTGGACATCGCCACCCAGGACCGGCTGCGCGAGCTCGCGGTGGAGGCGACCGACCGGAGCGACGTCCGCGCGGTCATCATCTACGGCGGGGAGAAGGTGTTCGCGGCGGGCGCGGACATCAAGGAGATGCAGACGATGGACCACGCGGCGATGGTCGCCCGGTCCCGCGCGCTCCAGGACGCCTTCACCGCCGTGGCCCGGATCCCCAAGCCCGTCGTCGCGGCCATCACCGGCTACGCGCTGGGCGGCGGGTGCGAGCTCGCGCTGTGCGCCGACTACCGGATCGCCGCCGACAACGCCAAGCTCGGCCAGCCCGAGATCCTGCTCGGCCTGATCCCGGGCGCGGGCGGCACCCAGCGGCTGTCCCGGCTGATCGGGCCGTCCAGGGCCAAGGACCTGATCTTCACCGGGCGCATGGTCAAGGCCGACGAGGCGCTGACCCTCGGCCTGGTCGACCGGGTGGTGCCCGCCGCCGAGGTGTACGAGCAGGCGCACGCCTGGGCCGCCAAGCTGGCGCAGGGTCCGGCCATCGCGCTGCGCGCCGCCAAGGAGTGCGTGGACGCGGGTCTGGAGGCCGACATCGACACCGGTCTCACCATCGAACGCAACTGGTTCGCGGGCCTGTTCGCCACGGAGGACCGTGAGCGCGGGATGCGCAGTTTCGTCGAAGAAGGCCCGGGCAAGGCGAAGTTCGTCTGAGCCGGGATCCCGGCCGGGCATTCCGGTCCTCCCTGTGGGTGGATTAGCCAGGCCTTAAGGCAGCCTTAAGGGGAATGAGTGATCCACTCGCGGTGATCCCTTCCGTGTGGCGCCCCATTGCAGGTCAAGGCGCACGCGGAGGCCCTCCGGTTGCCTTTTGCATATGCCAGAACACCCCCCGGGAGTTGTTGAATCCGGGGGGTGTTTTCCTGTGGAACGGCCCGGGGGGGTCGGTCGGCCGTCCATGATGGGTGCATGGCGGGCCTGGAGGGTGTGGAACAGCCGCGGCAGCGCGGCAGCGTTTCGGCGGTACGGCTCACGGCGGCCGTCGAGGACGAACAGGGACTCAAAGCGCTGGAGTCGTACGGAAATCCGGCCGAGGCCGAAGTGACACTGCCGTCCATGCCGGAGTCGGCGAGCACCGCGCGCCGGCTCACCCAGTGCGTGGTGGTCCGCCTCTGGGGCCTCTCCCCGCAGATCGCCGAGCACGCCGTCCTGCTGGTCTCGGAGCTCGTGGGCAACGCCGTCCGGCACACCGGGGCCCGCTCCTTCGGCTTACGCCTGCTGCGGCGCCGCGGCTGGATCCGGGTGGAGGTGCGCGATCCCTCGCGCGGACTGCCCTGTCTGATGCCGGTCCACGAGCTGGACACCACCGGCCGGGGCCTCTTCCTCGTCGACAAGCTGTCCGACCGCTGGGGCGCGGACCTGCTGCCGCGCGGGAAGATCACCTGGTTCGAGATGCGGGTCGCCGACCGCCAGAACGCCTGAAGCCCCCGTGCGCCGAGTGGGGCGGTGTGGGGGCTTCATGGGTGCGCCGAGGATCTGAGGGGGTGTGATCCTCGGCGTGGCGACTTCGCTCGGGTCAATGGGAAGTCGTGCTTCCGACTATGGCAGACGAGGGCCGGAACGCCAAAAGTCCCTACTTGGACATAAGTGGGCAAATAGTAAGACTTTCTAGCTAAATCCTAGGTGAGGTGGGCCACCCACCTCGTAATCCATGAATAAATATCGACTGCTCTGTGTAAATCGTTGATCACATAGCGACCCGACCGCCCGATCGGCCCCTTTTGGCGACCGTCTTGAATTGGGTCAATCGTTACCTTCAGGGTCATCCACCCCTTAAATGGGCAAGTGCTCTCACAACCAGGCCGCCGCGCGGCCCTGCGCGTGGCCCTGCGCGCGGCAGCTCTCGGCACGGCCGGTACCGCCGCGGCCGGCCTCACCGCCGCCTGCGGACCGGGCCGGCCCGCCACCGCGCCCTCCGGCGCGCCGCCGGGTCCGGCCCGCCCGGCCCGCCCGGCACAGGTGGCTCCGGCCGCCGCCCCGCGCCGGTTCGCCGGGCAGCCCGTCGAGATCGGCCACGGTCCGCGCGACCGCCGCCGCGTCGCCCTCACCTTCCACGGCAACGGAGACCCCGCCATCGCCCGGGCGGTGCTGGCAGCGGCCGAGAAGGGGGGTGCGCGGGTCACCGTACTGGCCATCGGATCCTGGCTCGACGCACACCCGGAGCTGGCCCGGCGCATCCTCGACGGCGGTCACGAGCTCGGCAACCACACCCAGCGCCACCTCGCGATCAACGACATGCCCGAGGCGCAGGCCTACGCCGAGATCACCGGCTGCGCCCAGCGCCTCAAGCGCCTCACCGGCTCCATCGGCACCTGGTTCCGGCCCTCCCAGACCCAGTACGCGACCCCGCTCGTGCAGAGGCTGGCCCAGCGCGCGGGCTACCCGCACGTCCTCTCGTACGACGTGGACTCCCTCGACTTCACCTCGCCCGGCGCCGCGGCCGTCATCCGCACCGTCATCGGGACGATCCGGCCCGGGTCGGTGGTGAGTCTGCACTTCGGCTACGCGGACACGGTCGACGCGATGCCTCCCCTCCTCGAAGAACTCGCGCGCCGCGACCTGCGCGCGGTGACCACCACGGAGCTGCTGACCCCATGACGACCACCCGCCTTCCCCGGACTGCCGGCGTGCTGCTGGCAGGTCTGGTCCTCGCCGCCCTGGCCGGCTGCGGATCGGCCGGCAAGGAACCCGCCGAGGCACTCGGCACCAAGGCCCCGGCCAAGCCCGTCAAGGCCGCGCCGGCCGCCCCGCCCGGTCTGCCCGGTATGCCGCCCGTGCTCGATCCGAACGACGTCTACGCCGCGGACCGGCCGAACAAGCTCTCTCCCGTGGTCAAGGACTTCCCGTCCCGCGTCTACGTGCCGAACACCAACTCCAACACGGTGTCCGTCATCGACCCGGCGACCTACCAGGTCATCGACACCATCCCGGTCGGCGTCCAGCCCCAGCACGTGGTCCCCTCCTGGGACCTGAAGACCCTGTGGGTCAACAACAACCGCGGTCACACCCTCACCCCGATCAACCCGGCCACCGGCGAGGCCGGAAAGCCGGTCGAGGTGCACGACCCGTACAACCTGTACTTCACGCCGAACGGCAAGTACGCGATCGTCATGGCCTCGATGGACAAGGAGCTCGTCTTCCGCGACCCGCACACGATGGACCGGGTCAAGACGGTCCCCGTGACCTGCTACGGCGTCAACCACGCGGACTTCTCCGCCGACGGCCGCTACTTCATCGTGAGCTGCGAGTTCTCCGGCGAACTCCTCAAGGTCGACACCGAGCGCATGGAGGTCGTCGGCCAGCAGAAGCTGCCGTTCGAGGGCGCGATGCCGCAGGACGTCAAGGTCTCCCCGGACGGGAAGACCTTCTACGTCGCGGACATGATGGCGCACGGCATGTGGGTGCTCGGCGGGGACACGTTCGGGACCCCCAAACTGCTGCCCACCGGGAAGGGCTGCCACGGCCTCTACGTGAGCCGCGACTCCAAGGAGATGTACGTCTCCAACCGGGGCGAGGGCACCATCTCGGTCTTCAACTTCCCCGAGAACAAGCTCACCAAGAAGTGGACCCTGCCGGACGGCGGCAGCCCCGACATGGGCGGGGTCTCCGCCGACGGCAAGGTCCTGTGGCTGTCGGGCCGTTACCACTCCGAGGTCTACGCGCTCGACACGCAGACCGGCAAGCAGCTCGCCCGGATCCCGGTGGGTGGCGGACCGCACGGACTCGCCGTCTACCCGCAGCCCGGCCGCTACTCGCTCGGCCACACCGGCATCTTCCGCTAGAACCGGGCGGGCCGGATGCGGCGGTGCCCCGGAAGCTCGCACAGCTCCCGGGACACCGCGGTCCACTCGCCGGAGCCCGGGCAGCCGATCGACCCCCACTTCCAGCGCAGCAGTTCCTCCACCGCCCCGGCCATCGGCCCGGAGACCCCCCGAGGAGCCCCGTACGCTCCTCGGGGGCCGGGGCGAGCCGGTCGTTCAGCCGGCCGGCGAAGCCCGCCCGGTGGTCCGCCGGGCCGCCCTCCGCCACGAGCGCGTCGCCCCCGGGCCCTCAAGCTGCTCGGCGCCCATCGGCGGTCCTTTCGGTCGGTGCGCGGTCGCGGTCCGCGGCGCTCCCGGGTGCACCGGCCCCGGGCCGTACGACGGCGTACGCCTGGTTGCGGGTCGCGCGCAGGCCCCCGCCGCGCGCGAAGAGGACATCGGTCAGCGGCATCCTGACGTGGTAGGCCGCCACCGAGGACGGCACGTCGAGAATGCTCGGGGTGTCCACGAAGAACGGCAGCTCGGCCGCCATGTAGTCGAAACAGACCCGCAACTGCCCGGCCGTGATCGATTCACCTTCCGGCAACTTGGAGCCGACGAATTGCAGGGCCATTTCCTCGCAGCCCCTACGGAATTCCTCGTCGGTCTCCAGGAAATGTAGGACGCGACGGTGCAGTAGTTGGTAGACCGGGTTCGACTGGAATTCGGAAAGTGCCCGGACGCGGATTTCCACCCCTGGCGGGCCTGATTCCGTCACGCCCTTGAGGATCCGCCGCCGGACCGCCTTGATCTCCTTCGCCGCACGCTTCTCCGCATGCTCCCGGGTGTGGCCGAAGGCGGCGAACATCCGGTCCACGTGCAGGTCCGCGTAGACGAAGTCGACCTGCGCGAATCGGGTGGTGGCCCATCGGGCCAGGCCGGCGATGCGTTCGGCGCTGAAATAGCTGTTCCCGGGGCTCACGCCGATGAGCACATGGTCGCCGTCTTCCCAGATGTGTCGGCAGGTCCGGGTGAAGGGCAGAACTTCGAATGATGCGTCAGCTGTGATCGTCATCTGATTGATCGCCCTTGTTGCCACTTGTCCCTGGGAGCCCTGCGCTCCTGGTGTGGCGGCAATGCCAGTACGTTATGCCGTGGCCCCGGAGTGTGACAAGTGGAATCCTCGTCCATTTCTCCGGAATTATCCATTCCGCATTACGGGCCGGTAATTGAAATGATTTCTGCCGCCCGAACGGGACCCGGGGCGGGGGCGGACCGGGACGGCCGCTACCCTGAGCCGGTCAACAAGGCATCAAGAAGGAGTGGACCCAGTGGCGGACATCGAGAGCGCACGGACGACGTTCGGCAAGTTCGACGTGAACGGTGACGGCTTCGTCACGGCCGACGAGTTCAAGGCGGCCATGGCGGCCATGGGCGACCCGTTCGTCACCGGCCCCGTCGCGGACGCCGTGATCGCCGCCAAGGACGCGAACGGCGACGGCCTGCTGAGCTTCGACGAGTTCTGGGCCTCCCTGAACAAGTAGTCCCTCCGCCGCCCCGCCCCGCCCCGGACAGCCGGAGCGGGGCGTCGGTGTGCGTTGCGCGCCGGGCCCGGGGTGATCGGGCCCGCGCGTCAGTTCTGAGGTCCGGACATGTCCTCGACCTCGCCCAGTGCCTCCTCTAGCCAGTGCAGCCAGAACGTCTCCAGGGCGATCCCGCCGTGCAGCACGAGCCGCCGCAGCCGGTCCTCCACGGCGTCCCGCCCGGGCGGGAAGTCCCTCTCCTCGATGGCCTCGTACTGTGCGAGCTGGCGCCGGTGCAGCTCCAGATGGCGCCGCAGCTCGGGACCGAGCCCCTGCGGCCCCACGACACCCGCCGCGCGGATGCGCAGCAGCAGCGGGTCGCGCATCGGCTTGGGGTCCTGGCTCTCGCCGACCCACCGGGCCAGCTCCGCACCGCCGGCCGGCAGCACCTCGTACTCCTTCTTCTGCCCGCGCACGGGCACCTCGCTCGGCAGCTCCCGGATCAGCCCGGACTCCTCCAGGCGCCCCAGCTCGCGGTAGATCTGCTGGTGCGTCGCCGACCAGAAGTACCCGATCGACTTGTCGAACCGCCGGGTCAGCTCCAGCCCGGACGAGGGCTTCTCCAGCAGGGCGGTGAGGATGGCGTGCGGCAGCGACATGGCGCCATCCTAGGTTTGCGGCGGCGCAGGCCCCCACCCCGTGTCCGTACGGCCGTCCCCGGACGGGTGCGGCCCGCTGGCGGGGGCGGGGTGCCGTGGCGAGGCTGGTGGGTGTGGCTGCCGCATACGACTACTCGGACCTGACCGCCCTCTACGTGAACTGCACGCTCAAACGCTCGCCCGAGACCAGCAACACCGAGGGCCTGATCGACAGGAGCCGCCGCGTCATGGAAGCGGCCGGCACCCGGACCTCCCTCATCCGTGCCGTCGACCACGACATCGCGACCGGGGTCTGGCCCGACATGACCGAGCACGGCTGGGAGAGCGACCAGTGGCCGGTCCTCTACAGCCAGATCATGGACGCCGACATCCTCGTCCTGTGCGGCCCCATCTGGCTCGGCGACAACAGCTCCGTGATGAAGCAGGTCATCGAGCGGCTCTACGCCTGCTCCTCGCTGCTGAACGAGCGCGGCCAGTACGCCTACTACGGGCGGGTCGGCGGCGCGCTGATCACCGGCAACGAGGACGGCGTCAAGCACTGCGCCATGAACATCCTCTACAGCCTCCAGCACCTCGGCTACGCGATCCCGCCGCAGGCCGACGCGGGCTGGATCGGCGAGGCCGGGCCCGGACCCTCCTACCTGGACCCCGGCTCGGGCGGCCCCGAGAACGACTTCACCAACCGCAACACCGCCTTCATGTCCTGGAACCTGATGCACCTGGCCGCGCTGCTCAAGCGCTCGGGCGGCATCCCCCCGCACGGCAACCAGCGCTCGCAGTGGGACGCGGGCTGCCGCTCCGAATTCCCCAACCCCGAGCACCGATGAGCTCGCTGCTGAGGGTCCAGAACTTCGCCGTGTCGCGCGACGGATTCGGTGCCGGTGCGCACCAGAGCCTCGAGCGGCCGTTCGGCGACGCCGATCCCGGCGCGCTGCTCGCCTGGGCCGGAGCCACCGCGAGCTGGCCCCACCGCACCGACGCTGGAGGGAGCCGGGGTCTCGACGACTACTTCACCCGGGACTTCGCGCACAACATCGGTGCCGAGATCATGGGCCGCAAC
This sequence comes from Streptomyces sp. NC-S4, assembly GCF_054353315.1. Classification (NCBI taxonomy): domain Bacteria; kingdom Bacillati; phylum Actinomycetota; class Actinomycetes; order Kitasatosporales; family Streptomycetaceae; genus Streptomyces; species Streptomyces sp. NC-S4. Next base: position 5,952,475 of record NZ_CM135937.1, read on the forward strand.
AAGTTCGGTCCCCAGCGCGGGCCCTGGACCGACCACGACTGGCTCGGCTGGTGGGGCGAGGAGCCCCCGTTCCACACCCCGGTGTTCGTGCTGACCCACCACGTGCGTCCCTCGTTCACGCTCTCCGACACCACCTTCCACTTCGTCGACGCCGACCCGGCCACGGTCCTGGAACGGGCGCGGGAAGCCGCGCGGGGCAAGGACGTCCGGCTCGGCGGCGGGGCCACCACCATCCGGGAGTTCCTCGACGCCGACCTCGTCGACACCCTGCACGTGGCGGTCGCTCCGGTGGAGATCGGAGCCGGGGTACGGCTCTGGGAGTCGCCCGACGAGCTGCTCGACCGGTTCCACCTCGACGTCGTGCCCAGTCCGAGCGGTGTGACGCACCACCTGTTCTGGCGCAGATGACGGCGGGGCCCGGGGTGCGTGCGCCCCGGGCCCCGCGTCCGGCACCGGTTCAGTGCGCGATGTCCACGACGAACCGCTCCGGCGAGTGCAGCGGGAACGCGCGGTAGTACGGCAGGGTGTCGAAGGCGGCGCCGAAGGTTACGTACCCCTCGTAGTCGCCGGTCAGGGCGATGCCCTTGAGCTTGCCGAGGTTGATCTTCTGCAGTTTCGGGCCCTGGTAGACGCTGTGCCCCGCTTCGTCGTGCGCGGCGGCCGGGTGGAGGCGGATCTCCAGGAAGTACTTCCCGGGCAGCGGTACGGGCTTCCCGGACCCGTCGTACACCAGCTGCGGAACGGGAGTGACGGTGACCGCGGGGACGTGGCCCCGGAGGTCGATGACGATGCGGTCGTACGTGGGGTGCCCGGCCCAGCGGGCGTTGACGACGAGCGGGGTCGGCGCCTGGGTGGTGGCGGCGCGGGTGGAGGCCGAGGCGGGCGCGGCGAAGGAGAGGCAGGCGGCGAGCAGGGCGCCGGTCGCCAGGGCCACGAACTGCCGGAGACGGGTGTGGATCATGACGTCCCCTCGATTCTCGAGAGACGGGGACCAGTGGCACTGTCTGGGACGCCCCGAGGGGATCCCGTGGTTCCGGTTCCGCCGTCCCGTTGCGTCGAGCTTCCGGCTACCTGTGCGCCGCTTCCGGTTGCGCGGCCGGTCGGCCGGTGACGGGCGAGGGGGCGGCGTTCCGCGTCGGGCGGAGCAGCAGTGCGACGAGGAGTGCTGCGGCTGCCATGGCGGCGCTGCCGCAGCGCAGCGCCAGGTGCAGGGCGTCGATGAAGGCGGCGTTCACGGCGTCGTGGACGGGCTCGGGGAAGGCGGCGGCGCCGTCCGGAGCCGTTCCGGGCAGATGGTGGCCGAGGTCGGCGGGCACGCCGAGGCGGTGCAGCGACTCGGTCAGCGTGGCGGTGAGCCGGCTGCTGAGGACGGCGCCCAGGACGGCGACGCCGATGACACCGCCGATCTCGCGCAGGGTGTTGAGGGTCGCGGATGCCATGCCGGCCCGTGCCGGGTCCACGCGCTGCATGACCGTGATGGACACGGGGGTGAACGTCATCCCCATGCCGAGGCCCATGGTGAGCAGCACACAGACGTACTGCGGGTAGCGGGCGTCCGCGCCGTAGAGCGAGAGGGCGCCGAGCGCCGTGGCGCACAGGGCCAGCCCGGTGACCAGCGGGAGGCGGGGGCCGTGGCGCGAGGTGAGCGCGCTCGACAGCGGCGCGGCGACGACGATCATCGCGGTCATCGGCAGGCCCGCCAGGCCCGCGTCCGACGGGGACCAGCCCATCACGTCCTGCATGAGCAGGGGCAGGAAGAACGCGGCTCCGAACATGCCGAAGCTGGTCATGAAGCCGCTCACCGCGGCGCCGGTGAGCACCCGGTCCCGGAAGAAGCGCAGGTCGAGCATGGGGTCGGCGCTACGGGCCTCGACGGCGACGAAGGCGGGCAGGGCCAGCATCGCCACGGCGGCGAGGGCGAGCACCCGGGTGTCGGTCCAGCCGCGGGCGGGCCCCTCGATCAGCGCGTACACCAGCGCGCCGAACCCCAGTGCGGAGAGCGCCTGGCCCGGCAGGTCGAGCCGCTTGGTGCGGGCCGCGAACTCGGGCAGCACCCGGGCCGCGAGCAGTAGCCCCGCCACACCGATGGGGACGTTGATCCAGAAGACGGCCGCCCATCCGAAGGCGTCCACGATCGGCCCGCCCAGGACGGGGCCGACGGCCAGGCCGAGCGCGGAGACGCCGGACCACAGGCCGACGGCCCTCGCCCGCTCCTTCTCGTCCGTGAAGACGTGGCGCAGGATGGACAGGCTGCCTGGTGTGAGCAGTGCCGCGCCGAGGCCCTGGAGCATCCGGGAGGCGATCAGCGTGCCGGTCGAGCCGGACAGTGCCGCGGCCGCCGAGCCCGCCGTGAAGACCGCCAGGCCGGTGAGGAAGACCCGCCTGCGGCCGTACCGGTCGCCCAGGGTGCCGCCGGTGAGCAGCAGGGCCGCGTAGACCAGGCTGTAGCCCTCCACCACCCACTGGAGTCCGCTGACGCCGGAATGCAGGTCCTGCCCGATGCGGGGCAGGGCGTTGTTGACGATGACGTTGTCGAGCATCGCCATGAACATCGTCGCGCACAGTGTGGCGAGCACGAGCCCTTTGTGCCGGGCAGGCGGCTTCGTCATCACACTCCCTAACAGTGTTAGTCGGTTGTTCGGTGCGGCTAGACTGCCCCTAACGGTGTTAGTTGGCAAGCGGGATTCCCGGCGGGACCCGTGGACGGAGGTGGCCGATGGCCGTAACGGGCAGTGCTGATGACGGGGCGTCGCAACCGGGACTGACCCGCCGGACGCTCGTTCGGGCGGCCCTGCGGGTGCTGGAGCGCGAGGGCATCAACGGCCTGTCGATGCGCAAGGTCGCCGCCGAACTGGGGGTGAAGGCGGCCTCGTTGTACTGGCACGTGCGCAACAAGGAGGAGCTGCTCGACCTGCTCACCGACGAGCTCATGGCCGACGCCGAGGCGCCGCCCCGGGAGGGCGACTGGCGTGAGCAGCTGCGCGAGTACTGCGTGCGCTACCGCCGGCACCTGCTCGGCAAGCGCGACGCCGCCAAGGTCGTCGCCGGCCGGCTCGCCCCGGGCCCGTATCTGCTGCGACTGATGGAGGATCAGCTCGGCCGCCTGCGCGAGGCCGGTTTCTCCGACGCCGACGCCGCCATGATCAGCTACCTGCTCGGCGCGTTCGTCCAGGGCTTCGTGCTCCAGGAGCAGGGGCCCGTCTCCGCGTCCGAGGCCATGGGTGCCAGCCGCCGCGAGGCCGTCACGGCTGTGGGGGAGCAGCTGCGCCGGCTGCCCCAGGACTCCTTCCCCGTCCTGGTCGCGCTCGCCGACGACCTGACCGACCCGTCCATGGAGGACCGCTTCGCGTTCGGCCTCGAACGCCTCCTGGACGGTCTGTCCACCCTGCTGGAGCCGGAATCCCGCTGACACGCGAGAGGGGCCCGGCGCGCGCCGGGCCCCTCTCGCGTCACGTGGTGCGCGTCAGCACTCGATGACGTTGACGGCGAGGCCGCCGCGGGCGGTCTCCTTGTACTTGACCTTCATGTCGGCGCCGGTCTCCTTCATGGTCTTGATGACCTTGTCGAGGGACACCTTGTGGCTGCCGTCGCCGCGCATCGCCATCCGCGCCGCGGTGACGGCCTTGACCGCCGCCATGCCGTTGCGCTCGATGCAGGGGATCTGCACCAGGCCGCCGACCGGGTCGCAGGTCAGGCCGAGGTTGTGCTCCATGCCGATCTCGGCCGCGTTCTCGACCTGCTCCGGGGTTCCGCCGAGGACCTCGGCGAGGGCGCCGGCCGCCATCGAGCAGGCGGAGCCCACCTCGCCCTGGCAGCCGACCTCCGCGCCGGAGATCGAGGCGTTCTCCTTGAAGAGCATGCCGATCGCACCCGCGGCGAGGAGGAAGCGGACCACGCCGTCCTCGTCCGCGCCCGGCACGAAGTTCATGTAGTAGTGCAGCACGGCCGGCAGGACGCCCGCGGCACCGTTGGTCGGAGCGGTCACCACCCGGCCGCCGGCCGCGTTCTCCTCGTTGACCGCCATCGCGTAGATCGTCGCCCACTCGCTGCGGTGCAGCATCGGGTCGCCCTCGGTGCGCAGCTGGCGCGCCGTGGCGGCGGCCCGGCGCTTGACCCGCAGGCCGCCGGGGAGGATGCCCTCGCGGGACATGCCGCGCGAGACGCAGGACTGCATGACGCGCCAGATCTCCAGGAGGCCCTCGCGGATCTCCTCCTCCGTGCGCCAGGCCTTCTCGTTCTCCAGCATCAGGGAGGAGATCGACAGGCCGGTCTCGTTCGCGAGGCGCAGCATCTCGTCGCCGGAGCGGAAAGGATACTTCAGCACCGTGTCGTCGAGCTTGATCCGGTCCTCGCCGACCGCGTCCTCGTCCACGACGAAGCCGCCGCCGACCGAGTAGTAGGTCTTCTCCAGCAGCGGGGTGCCGGCGCCGTCGTACGCGAAGAGCGTCATGCCGTTCGCGTGGTACGGCAGGGAACGGCGGCGGTGCAGGATCAGCTGGTTCGGCTCGTCGAAGGCGATCTCGTGGACATCGCCTATCTCCGCGCCCAGCAGCCGCAGCCGGCCGCTCTTGCGGATGCGCTCGACCTCGTCGTCGGCGGTCTCGACGTTCACGGTGCGGGGGGAGTGGCCCTCCAGGCCGAGCAGCACCGCCTTGGGGGTGCCGTGCCCGTGGCCGGTCGCGCCGAGGGATCCGAAGAGCTCGGCCCGGACGGAGGTGGTCTGGGCCAGCACGCCGTCCTTCTTCAGCCGCGTCACGAACATGCGCGCGGCCCGCATCGGACCGACCGTGTGGGAGGAGGAGGGACCGATACCGATGGAGAAGAGATCGAAGACGGAGATGGCCACGGTGGCGGACTCCCTTGTCTGCTCGTGGGGTGGGAGGGGGCGGGAGAGGAGAAGAGGATTATTCGGATTTTGTCCGGCAGACGAGCTTAACGCGCGGAGGTGAACGTCTCGGCTCTCGGACGGGGTGGGAAGGATTACGCGGACCGGGCGGCCGGGTGTCGGCCCGGGGCCCCGGGTGATCCATCGGGCCCGCGGTGCGGCGCGCGGGCCGGGAGGGGTGAGTGCGGAAAGCGCGGGGGCGGGGGCGGGCCCCCACCGCGGCCGGGCCGGGTGGTGTCGGGCCCGTTCATGAGAAGGGCCCGGCCTGTGCGGGAACAAGGCCGGGCCCTTCCGTGGCCGTTGGCCGGACGCCGGTTAGAGCGTCGGGTACAGCGGGAACTTCGCGGCGAGCGCCGAGACGCGGGCCTTGAGGGCCTCGCTGTCGTACGCGGGCTTCAGCGCCTGCGCGATGATCTCGGCGACCTCGGTGAAGGCCTCGGCGTCGAAACCGCGGGTGGCCAGGGCCGGCGTACCGATCCGCAGACCCGAGGTCACCATCGGCGGCCGCGGGTCGTTCGGGATGGCGTTGCGGTTGACCGTGATGCCGACCTCGTGGAGGCGGTCCTCGGCCTGCTGGCCGTCCAGCTCCGAGTTGCGCAGGTCGACCAGGACCAGGTGCACGTCGGTGCCACCGGTGAGGACGTCCACGCCCACGGCCTTGACGTCGTCCTGGACCAGGCGGGCGGCGAGGATCTTCGCACCCTCCAGGGTGCGCTCCTGGCGCTCCTTGAACTCGGGCGAGGCCGCGACCTTGAAGGAGACGGCCTTGGCCGCGATCACGTGCTCCAGCGGGCCGCCCTGCTGACCCGGGAAGACCGCGGAGTTGATCTTCTTGGCCAGCTCCTGCGTCGACAGGATCACACCGCCGCGCGGACCGCCGAGGGTCTTGTGCGTGGTGGTGGTGACGACGTGGGCGTGCGGCACCGGGTTCGGGTGCAGACCCGCGGCGACCAGGCCGGCGAAGTGCGCCATGTCGACCATCAGGTACGCGCCGACCTCGTCCGCGATGCGGCGGAAGGCGGCGAAGTCCAGCTGGCGCGGGTAGGCGGACCAGCCGGCGACGATCAGCTGCGGCTTGGACTCCTTGGCGAGGCGCTCGACCTCGGCCATGTCGACCTCGCCGGTCTCGTCGACGTGGTACGGGACCACGTTGTAGAGCTTGCCGGAGAAGTTGATCTTCATGCCGTGGGTCAGGTGACCGCCGTGGGCCAGGTTCAGACCCATGATCGTGTCGCCCGGCTTCAGCAGCGCGAACATCGCGGCGGCGTTGGCCTGCGCACCGGAGTGCGGCTGGACGTTCGCGGCCTCGGCGCCGAACAGCGCCTTGATGCGGTCGATCGCGATCTGCTCGACGACGTCCACGTGCTCGCAGCCACCGTAGTAGCGGCGGCCCGGGTAGCCCTCGGCGTACTTGTTGGTCAGGACCGAGCCCTGGGCCTCCATGACGGCGACCGGAGCGAAGTTCTCCGACGCGATCATTTCCAGGGTGGACTGCTGGCGCACGAGCTCGGCGTCGACGGCGGCGGCGACGTCCGGGTCGAGCTCGTGCAGCGGGGTGTTGAGAACAGACATCAGGATCCCCTGGGGTGTCAGTTGTCGGAGTGGGTGAGCGCGGCGTACTCGTCGGCCGTCAGCACGTCCTTCGGCTCTTCCGAGAGACGCACCTTGAACAGCCAGCCACCCTCGAAGGGGGCGGTGTTGACGAGGGCCGGGTCGTCCACGACGTCCTGGTTGGCCTCGACGACCTCACCGGTGACGGGGGAGTACAGGTCGCTGACCGACTTGGTCGACTCCAGCTCGCCACAGGTCTCGCCCTCGGTGACGGTGTCGCCGACCGCGGGGAGCTGGGCGTAGACGACGTCACCGAGCGCGTTGGCCGCGAACTCCGTGATGCCGACCGTCGCGACGCCGTCCACGGCGTCCGACAGCCACTCGTGCTCCTTGGTGTAACGCAGCTGCTGGGGGTTGCTCATGACCTGATTCTCCTGGATGCGGGGGAGTGGATACGAACTGCGGTCTTGGGTACTGAGACGGCGCCGTACGGGTTCCCGGACGGCGGACGCGGTGCGTGGGGCTACTTCTGCCGCTTGTAGAACGGCAGGGCCACGACCTCGTACGGCTCATGCGTACCGCGAATGTCGACGCCGACGCCGGACGTGCCGGGCGCGGCGTGCGCCGCGTCCACATACGCCATCGCGATCGGCTTGCCCAGCGTCGGGGACGGGGCGCCGGAGGTGACCTCGCCGATGACCCGGCCGTCGGCCACGACCGGGAAACCGGCGCGCGGCACGCGGCGGCCCTCGGCGATCAGGCCGACCAGCTTGCGCGGCGGAGCGGTGGCGGCGCGCTCGGCGGCGGCCTCCAGCGCGGCGCGGCCGACGAAGTCGCCCTCCTTCTCGAACTTCACGACCCGGCCCAGGCCCGCGTCGAACGGGGTGAGGGCGGTGGTCAGCTCGTGCCCGTACAGCGGCATGCCCGCTTCCAGGCGCAGGGTGTCGCGGCAGGACAGGCCGGCCGGGACCAGGCCGACGCCCTCGCCCGCCTTGGTCAGCGCCTGCCACAGCTCCACGGCGTGCTCCGGGGCGACGAACAGCTCGAAGCCGTCCTCGCCCGTGTAGCCGGTGCGCGCGATCAGCGCGGGCACGCCCGCGACGGTGCCCGGCAGGCCCGCGTAGTACTTCAGGCCGTCCAGGTCGGCGTCGGTCAGGGACGCCAGGATGCCGGGGGACTCCGGGCCCTGCACGGCGATCAGGGCGTACGCGTCGCGGTCGTCGCGGACCTCGGTGTCGAAGCCGGCGGCGCGCTCGGTCAGGGCGTCCAGGACGACCTGGGCGTTGGAGGCGTTGGCGACGACCATGTACTCGGTCTCGCCGAGGCGGTAGACGATCAGGTCGTCGACGATCCCGCCGTCCTCCTGGCAGATGTGCGTGTAGCGGGCGCGGCCGACACCGACGGTGGAGATGTTGCCGACCAGGGCGTAGTCCAGGGCCTTGACGGCCTCCGGGCCGGTCAGCGTGATTTCGCCCATGTGGGACAGGTCGAAGAGACCGGCCCTGGTGCGTACGGCGTTGTGCTCGTCGCGCTCGCTGGCGTACCGCAGCGGCATGTCCCAGCCCGCGAAATCGGTCATGGTCGCACCGAGCGAGCGGTGCAGCGCATCGAGGGCGGTCAGGCGGGGGGCAGTGCTCATGGGTGTGGCTCCCGGGTCCCAGGGCATCGACATGACATGACGAGGACGTTCCTCCCCATCTGTCATCGGAACCTGAGAGGTTCGCCGAGAGTTCCGCCGATCGCCCGATCGCCGGTTCTTCTCATCGACTTGCACCTTGGGTGGAGCTGCTGCGCTGCAGCTCGCTTTTCAGATCTGCCTCATCCACGCGGTACGGGGCCTGAGAGATTCAAGGGAGGTTCTTGCTCCTTCGGCGCCCGCGCACGGCCTTGCGGCGTGCCGGGACTCTCCCGCGCGGATTCAAGCGGCCGGTATGCAGTTGGTCCAGATGGCGCACATCATTGCACGCCATGCCCGAGATCGGGCGGCGGGGTCCGAAAGTTCGTACGGCCCTCCGAAAGGCCGGACCGGAACCGGGTCCGCCGGATTACCGTCTCTTTACACTCAGTGGGCAAGGGTCCGGGTGACCCGATTCGGGGGAGGCGAACACTGTGCGGAGATTCGGAGTGGTGACGACGACCGGAACCGTGGAGGCGGTGCCCGCACAGCGCGGCGCGCGCGGGCGCGGGAGGGCGGCCGAGAGCTGCCCCGGCCTCGTACGCGACCTGCGCGGACCGGCCGTGCGCGCCCCGCGCCGGCTCGGCTTCGCCGACGGGGACATCGTCGTGGTGTCCGGTCTGCCCGGCGGCGGCAAGAGCACGCTGATCAAGCGGGCGGCAGCCGAGGGCGGGGCCGTGGACTCCCAGGACACCCGTGAGCGCTGGGAGCGCCGCATGCCCGCGGCGCTGCCGTACGCCGTGTACCGGCCGCTGGTGCGCGCCGCGCACTACTGGGGGCTGTGGCGGATCCTGCGCTCCGGGGCCTCCGTGGTCGTCCACGACTGCGGTACGCAGGCCTGGGTGCGCGGCCTGCTCGCGGCCGTCGCGCGCCGCCGGGGCCGGGCGCTGCACCTGCTCCTGCTGGACAGCAGCCCCGAGGAGGCCCTCTCCGGTCAGGCCGCGCGCGGCCGCGGGGTCTCCGCCTATGCCTTCGCCCGCCACCGCGGCGCGGTGACCCGGCTGCTGCGCGAGGCCGAGGCGGGCCGCCCGCCCGCGGGCTGCGCCTCGGCGACCCTGCTGGACCGGGCCTCCGCCGCCACGGTGACCCGCATAGCCTTCGGCGCCTGAGCCGCCGGGCGGCGCCGCTGCCGGGCTCCGCCCGGACCCGCTCCCCGAACGCCCGGGGGGCGGGATCCGCCGCCGGACCCCGGCGGCGCGGCCGCGCGCGGGGCCGGTACCCTGCGGGGCGACACGCGGCGGGATCACGGAGGCAGGGGACATGCAGGGCAGCGGCTGGCCGGGGAATGAGCTGGAGCAGGTGCTCGGGGCGGCGCTCGGGCAGCCGGACGCCGGGGGGCGGATCCTGGAGGTCCTCGGGCGCAGCCAGGTATGGGTGCCCCTGCCGGGCGGCGGCGGCACCCCGCCGACGGCCGGCCTCGACCTGCCCACCATGGACATCGGCGGGGCGGCGTACGTCCCCGTCTACAGCTCCGAGGCCCAGTTCCTCGCCTGCGTCGGCCCCGGCATGGACTTCGCGGTGGCTCCCGCCGTCGAGTTCGCCCGCGGCCTGCCCCCGCAGCTCGGCATCGCCCTCAATCCCGAAGGCGCCGTCGGCGTACCGCTCCCGCCGCCCGCCGTCGCGGAGCTCTGCCGCAGCGGCCGGACCCCGCTCGACGGCCCGGCCACCGGCGGCCGGGTCCGGCTCTTCGAGCCCGACTGGCAGGACGATCCGGTGGATTTCCTGGCCGCCGCCACCGAGGAGTTCCGGGCCACCGGGGTGGTCGCCGCCGCGCACCGCTGCCTCGCCAGCATCGAGGGCGGGGAGCCCCAGCTGTTCGTCGGTGTCCGCCTGGTGGGATGGGAACCGGAAATGCAGAGCGCGCCGATGGAGGCCCTCGGACGGGCCCTGACCCGTGTCCCGCCGCCGTGGCCCGTGCAGTTGATCCTGCTGGACGCCGCCCAGGACCCGGTCACGGACTGGATTCGTGAGCGCGTACGCCCCTTCTACCTGCCGTAGGGCCGCTTAAGCTGGTTACATCTCCTGGCCGCACGCGCGACTGCCGGTTCGGAGGAAACGCGTGGAGCGACGGGCGGACGAAGAGGGGTTCCGGGTGAGTGCGTCAGGCACGGCCGCGGCCGGGCAGGTCGAGCACATGATGCGCCAGGTGACTCCCGGGCGCTACGAGAGTTACGAGTCACTCCTGCACGCCCTCGCCGAGGGCCGGCTGTGGATGCTGCTCTGGCAGGGGCAGCCGGGATCCCCGGACGCCCAGTACGGCGGCATGGAGGTCGACAGCCTCGGCTACGCGCCCTGCGTCACCTCCCCCCAGGAGCTGGCCGCCAGCGGCTGGAACCGGGGCTACGAGGTGGTCACCGGGCGGGACATCGCCCGCGCGCTGTACCCGGACCGCTGGGGCCTGTGGCTCAACCCGCACGCCCAGGGCGGTGGCCTCGGCGTGCCCTGGGCGGACCTGCGCCGGATCGCCACCGGCCTGGACCGGATGCCGGCCGGCCCGCTGCGGCTCTCCGAGCCCGCGATCGAGCTCCCGCAGTTCTACGGGCTGCTGACCCAGCACGCGCACCGCACCCCGGCGGTGCGGTCGCTGCGCCGCGCCTGGGTGCAGCCCGCGCTCGGCTCCCCGTACCTCGCGGTCGGGCTCGACCTGTACGACGCCTCCGCGCCCGCGCTGGAATCCGTACGGGAGATGATGCGGCAGTCGGTCGGGGTGGTCCCCGAGGGCGTCCCGGTGTGCACGGTCGCACTCGGGGACGAGCACGACCCCGTCGCCATGTGGCTGCGCGCGCAGACCCGCCCCTTCTACGACCGCGAGGGGCAGGCGCCGGCGTACTGACCGGACGCTCCGCGTTCCGCGATGTCCGGATATCGATCCATCCACCTCGAAGGCCGCACCGGTCCCCATCGGTGCGGCCTTCGGCGTATCCGGGGAGTCCGCCCAAGATCCGTGGCTGAAAAGGCAGTTGGGCCGGATGTCCGTTCCGTGCCGAACGGGCGGTGTTTCACCGCTCAACAGATCCCGGGGTTCGGATAACGGAAGGTGTAGGCGTAGATCACGGTTGCGCATCACATCCCCGGGGGGTCTGGCGGGCGCTCGAGAGGGCGTTGAAGACTCCACCCCACCGAAGGCCGGTCCATCTCGCAAACACCAGCTCTTCACGTGCACTTCCGGCACATTTCGTGCCAATCGCACCACCAGCGACGCCGATTGAACCAAGCCGCCACAGCGGCGGGCATGGGCCGACCGATGTCGGCCGAGAGGGGTCCCACCACGATGACGGCACCACTGCAGGACACCAGCGCGGCCGAGCCCGCAGCCGTGGCCACCTCCGAGGTTCCGCGCAAGGCGATCGAGGGACGTTCGCTCGGCCGTATCGCGTGGACCAGACTCAAGCGCGACAAGGTGGCCATGACCGGCGGCCTGGTCGTCCTGCTGCTGGTGGTCCTGGCCATGCTCTCGCAGCCGATCCAGTGGATGTTCGGGCTGGACCCGGACGCCCTGCACCAGGACCTCATCGATCCCTCCCTGGCCACCCCCATCGGCTCCTTCGGCGGCATCAGCTGGGACCATCCGCTGGGCGTGGAGCCGAAGTTCGGCCGCGACATCGCCACCCGCATCCTGGAAGGCTCCTGGGTCTCCCTGCTGGTCGCCTTCGGGTCGACCGTGGTCTCGGTGTTCATCGGCTCCGTGCTGGGCGTCATCGCCGGGTACTACGGAGGCTGGGCCGACACGGTGATCAGCCGCATGATGGACACCTTCCTCGCCTTCCCGCTGCTGCTCTTCGCGATCTCCATCTCGGCCGCCCTCCAGGGCGGGGCCTTCGGCCTCGAAGGACTGCCGCTGCACATCAGCGTGCTGATCTTCGTGATCGGCTTCTTCAGCTGGCCCTACATCGGACGCATCGTGCGCGGCCAGACCCTTTCGCTGCGCGAGCGGGAGTTCGTCGACGCGGCCCGCAGCCTCGGCGCCCGCGGCCCGTTCATCGTCTTCCGCGAGCTGCTGCCGAACCTGATGGCACCGATCCTCGTCTACTCGACGCTGCTGATCCCGACCAACATCCTCTTCGAGGCCTCCCTGAGCTTCCTCGGCGTGGGCATCCAGCCGCCGCAGGCCTCCTGGGGCGGAATGCTCAGCTCCGCCGTGGCCTACTACAAGGTCGACCCGATGTTCATGGTCGTCCCGGGCATGGCGATCTTCGTCACCGTGCTCGCCTTCAACCTCCTCGGCGACGGTCTGCGCGACGCCCTGGACCCCAAGAGCTCGCGCTGACCCACCCGTACCTCGGGCACCCGGCCGAGGCTCCGCCAGTACGCACCATCACTCCGAATCAGGGGGCATCACTCCGCCATGAGAAGCAGGTCGAGAACAGCCGCGGTGCTCGCCGCCGCCATCACCGTCGCCCTCACCGCCTCCGCCTGCAATGGTGGTGACAAGACCGGCGGCGACGACAAGTCGGCCGGCGCCAACGCCGCCGTCAAGGCCGTGGTCAACGCCTCGGACAAGAAGGGCGGGACGGTCGTCTACGAGGCGTCCGACACCCCCGACTCCTTCGACCCCGGCAACACGTACTACGGCTTCGTCTTCAACTTCAGCCGCCTGTACGCCCGTCCGCTGACCACCTTCGCGCCCGCCCCGGGCGCCGAGGGCAACAAGGTGGTCCCGGACCTCGCCGAGAGCCTCGGCGTGCCGAGCGACGGTGGCGCCACCTGGACGTACAAGCTGCGAAAGGGCGTCAAGTACAGCGACGGTTCGCTGGTCACGTCCAAGGACGTCAAGTACGCGGTCGAGCGCAGCAACTTCGCGCGCGACGTGCACTCCAACGGCCCGAACTACCTCGCGCAGTACCTCAAGAACAACGAGACCCCGTACGAGGGCCCGTACAAGGACAAGTCCGACACGGGACTGCAGTCCATCGAGACCCCCGACGACCAGACGATCGTCTTCAAGCTGAAGCAGCCCTTCGCCGAGTTCGACTACCTGCTGGCGAACCCGCAGTCGGCCCCCGTGCCGAAGGCCAAGGACAACGGCGCGGACTATGTGAAGAACATCGTCTCCTCGGGCTCCTACATGTTCGAGAGCTACGAGCACGACAAGCAGGCCGTCCTGGTCCGCAACCCCAACTGGGACGCCTCCACGGACCCGCTGCGCAAGCAGCTCCCGGAGAAGATCGTCGTCAAGCTGAAGGTCAACCAGGAGACGATCGACTCCAACCTGAAGGCCGGCAACATCCACATCGACATCGTCGGCAACGGTGTGGCCCAGCAGACCCAGACCGAGCTGCTGACCTCGAAGGACCCCAACACCGACAACGCCGAGGGTGGTCGCCTGGTCTACATGGCGATGAACACCAAGGTGGCACCCTTCGACAACGTCGAGTGCCGCAAGGCGGTCCAGTACGCGATCGACAAGGTGTCGGTGCAGACCGCCTTCGGCGGCCCGATCCGCGGTGCCATCGCCAGCACCGTCCTGCCGACCGACATCCCGGGTCACGTCGACTTCAACACGTACAAGACCCCGGACGACAAGGGTGACGAGGCCAAGGCCAAGGCCGCGCTGACCGCCTGCGGCCAGCCGAACGGCTTCGAGACCACCATCACCGCGCGCAACGACCGCGCCGGCGAGGTCGACATGGCCACGGCCATCCAGGCGTCCCTGAAGAAGATCGGGATCACGGTCAAGATCCAGCAGTTCCCGGCCGGCAAGTACTTCAGCGACTACGCCGGTGTCCCGAAGTTCACCGAGGACAACAAGATCGGCCTCATGATGATGCAGTGGGGCGCCGACTGGCCGAGCGGCTTCGGCTTCCTCCAGCAGGTCGTCCACGGTGACGCGATCAGCAAGACGGGCAACACCAACCTGTCGCAGCTGAACGACCCCGAGATCAACAAGATGCTGAACGACAACATCGCCAACACCGACTCCGCCGCCCGCGAGAAGGTCTACGGCGAGATCGACAAGAAGGTCATGGACCAGGCGGTCATCGTGCCCCTGACCTACTTCAAGGTCCTGCACTACCGCTCGCCCAAGCTCACCAACGTGGTCTCCAACCCGGCGTGGAGCGGTCAGTACGACTACCTCAACATCGGCCTGAAGTAACCCCGGACGTCAAGTCCTCAGGCAGTTCGACCCTCTCAGCCAGATCTGCCAGAACCGTGGAAGGCAGGTGAAGGCAGCAGTGCGCGCGCCGGTCCGTCCCGCGCCCCCGACCGGGGTGCGGGGCGGACCGGCGGACGCCGAAGCCGACCCCCGTGTTTGTGTACATCGTCCGGCGGCTGTTCGCCGCGGTGTTCCTGCTGCTCGTTGTCAGCGCGATCACCTTCGCGATCTTCTTCCTGCTGCCCCGGTTGGCCGGCGGCACGGCCGACTCACTGGCCACCCAGTACGTCGGCAAGAACCCCTCGCCCGAATCCATCGCCGCGGTCAAGAAGAACCTCGGCTTCGACCAGCCCCTGTACGCGCAGTACTGGGACTTCCTGCGGGGCATCTTCGCGGGCCGCGAGTTCAACTACGGCCCCGACCCCTCGCAGTGCAGCGCCCCCTGCCTCGGCTACTCCTTCAAGGACCACGTCGAGGTCTGGCCCGACATCGTCAACCGGCTGCCCATCACCGCCTCCCTCACCCTGGGAGCGGCCGTCATCTGGCTGATCACCGGTGTGACCACGGGCGTGGTCTCGGCCCTGCGGCCGGGCTCGCTCTTCGACCGTCTCGCGATGGGCGTGGCCCTCGCCGGCGTCTCGCTGCCGATGTTCTTCACCGGCACGCTCTCGCTGGCCGTCTTCGTCTTCAACTGGCCCGTGTTCACCAATGTGTACGTGGACTTCTCCGAGGATCCGGCCGCCTGGTTCCAGGGGCTGGTCCTGCCCTGGAGCACGCTGGCCTTCCTCTACTCCGCGCTCTACGCCCGGCTCACCCGGGCCGGGATGCTGGAGACCATGAGTGAGGACTACATCCGCACCGCGCGCGCCAAGGGCCTGCGCGAACGGGTGGTCATCACCCGCCACGGGCTGCGCTCCGCGCTGACCCCGATCGTGACCATCTTCGGCATGGACTTCGGGCTGCTCCTCGGCGGCGCCATCGTCACCGAGACGGTCTTCTCGTACCACGGCATCGGTGAGTACGCGTACCACGCCATCGCGGTGAACGACCTGCCGAAGATCCTCGGGGTGACCCTCTTCGCCGGAGCCTTCATCGTGCTGTGCAACCTGGTGGTGGACCTCGTCTACGCCATCATCGACCCGAGGGTGAGGCTGTCGTGACCGATCCGACTCCGAAGGGGAACGAGGCCGGCGACGCCGGCGCCGCCGACCGCGGCGCGCACACCGCCACCGCCACGGCGCTCGTGGCGGGACCGGGCGACGGCCCTCCCTCCGAGGCCTTCCTCGACGTACGCGACCTCAAGGTCCACTTCCCCACCGACGACGGCCTCGTCAAGTCCGTCGACGGGCTCTCCTTCCAGCTGGAGAAGGGCCGGACCCTCGGCATCGTGGGCGAGTCCGGCTCCGGCAAGTCGGTCACCTCGCTGGCCGTCATGGGCCTGCACCGGGCCGGCAACGCCGACCGCTCCAAAGTCGAGATGTCGGGCGAGATCTGGCTCGGGGGCAGGGAACTGCTCTCCGCCGATCCCGAGGAGGTGCGCCGGCTGCGGGGCCGCGACATGGCGATGATCTTCCAGGACCCGCTCAGCGCTCTGCACCCGTACTACACGATCGGCTCCCAGATCGTGGAGGCGTACCGCGTCCACAACGACGTCGACAAGAAGACGGCGCGCAAGCGGGCCGTCGAGATGCTCGACCGGGTGGGCATCCCCGAGCCGGGCAAGCGCGTCGACGACTATCCGCACCAGTTCTCCGGCGGCATGCGCCAGCGCGCGATGATCGCGATGTCGCTGGTCAACAACCCCGACCTGCTGATCGCGGACGAGCCGACCACGGCGCTGGACGTCACCGTGCAGGCGCAGATCCTGGACCTGATCCGCGATCTGCAGAAGGAGTTCGGCTCCGCCGTCATCATGATCACGCACGACCTCGGCGTCGTCGCGGAGATGGCCGACGAGATCCTCGTGATGTACGGCGGCCGGTGCGTCGAGCGGGGCACCGCCGAGAAGGTGTTCTACGAGCCCCGCCACCCCTACACCTGGGGCCTGCTGGGCTCGATGCCGCGCATCGACCGCGAGCAGAGCGAGCGCCTCATCCCGGTCAAGGGCTCCCCGCCCAGCCTCATCAACATCCCCGACGGCTGCGCCTTCAACCCGCGCTGCCCGTACGCCGACGTGCCCAAGGGCAATGTGACGCGTACGGTCCGGCCCGAGCTCACCCGGGACGACAGCCACCACTGGTCCGCCTGCCACATGCCGCAGGAAGAGCGGACCCGGATCTGGACCGAAGAGATTGCGCCGAAGCTGTGACCGAGACGCCTGACACGAAGAAGCCGGAAACGGCGGTCATCCCCGCGCAGGCCACGGACTCTCCCGAGGTCCTGCTCAAGGTCACCGGCCTGGCGAAGCACTTCCCGATCACCAAGGGGCTGATCCGGCGCCAGGTGGGCGCGGTCAAGGCCGTCGACGGCCTCGACTTCGACGTCCGGCGAGGGGAGACCCTCGGCATCGTCGGCGAGTCCGGCTGCGGGAAGTCGACCATGGGCCGGCTGATCACGCGGCTGCTGGAGCCGACCGGCGGCTCCATCGAGTTCGAGGGCAAGGACATCACGCACCTCGGGGTGTCGGGCATGCGCCCGCTGCGCCGGGACGTGCAGATGATCTTCCAGGACCCGTACGGGTCGCTGAACCCGCGCCACACGGTGGGCACCATCGTCAGCGCGCCGTTCAAGCTCCAGAAGGTCACCCCGGAGGGCGGGCTCAAGGCGGAGGTCCAGCGGCTGCTCTCGCTCGTGGGCCTCAACCCCGAGCACTACAACCGCTACCCGCACGAGTTCTCCGGCGGCCAGCGCCAGCGCATCGGCATCGCGCGGGCCCTGGCGCTGAAGCCGAAGCTGGTGGTCGCGGACGAGCCGGTCTCGGCACTGGACGTCTCGATCCAGGCGCAGGTGGTGAACCTGCTGGACGACCTCCAGGAGGAGCTCGGCCTCACGTACGTGATCATCGCGCACGACCTGTCGGTCATCCGGCACGTCTCGGACCGCATCGCCGTGATGTACCTCGGCAAGATCGTCGAGCTGGCCGACAACAAGGGGCTGTACGGGGCGCCCATGCACCCCTACACCACGGCCCTGATGTCGGCCGTGCCGGTGCCGGACCCGAGGCGGCGCGGTGCCAAGAGCGGCCGCATCCTGCTCAAGGGCGACGTCCCGTCGCCGATCTCGCCGCCGAGCGGCTGCCGCTTCCACACCCGGTGCTGGAAGGCCACGCAGATCTGCGCGACGCAGGAGCCGCCGCTGCTGGCGCTGAAGCCGGGCCACCAGGTGGCCTGCCACCACCCGGAGAACGCCCCCGACCAGGCGCCGGGCGACCAGCCCCTGCCGGGCGCGGCGGACGCGGTGGCCACGGTCACGGAGTGACCGCTGCGGCAGTCACGGCCCTGCCCGGTCATCCGGGCAGGGCCGCGCGATCGCGGCCCCGCCGGCGATTGAGGCGCGGAGTCCGCGGCGGAGCCCCGGCAGTGGCGCCGCACGGCACCACGGCACGCTGCCGGCAGCGCGCAGCCGGCGGCCGCGGCAGGCGCGCCTCCATCCCGGCGGGAGCCGGGCTGCACACCCGGCCTCGCACCCGGCCTCGGCGGAGCCCCGCATTCCGCCGAGCCCGCCGCAGGTGACAATGGCCCGGTGCTCCACGATCTCTTCCCGCCCGGGATCCAGCATGCCCTGGACCTCGCCGGCATCTTCGTCTTCGCCACCGCGGGCGCCCTGCTCGCCGTCCGCAAGAACTTCGACGTCTTCGGCATCGCCGTCCTCGCCCTGGTCACCGCCCTGGGCGGCGGCCTCTTCCGCGACCTCGTCATCGGCGCCGTACCGCCCGCCGCCTTCGGCGAGCTCAGCTTCTTCGTGACCCCGCTGGTCGCCGCCGCGATCGTCTACTTCCTGCACCCCGAGGTGCAGCGGATCAACCGCGCCATCAACGTCTTCGACGCGGCCGGCCTCGGGCTGTTCTGCGTGACGGGCACGACCAAGGCCTACGAGTACGGCCTCGGCCTCACCGCCTCCGCCTCGCTCGGCGTCGCCACGGCCGTCGGCGGCGGCGTCCTGCGCGACGTGCTGGTCAACGAGGTGCCCTCGCTGCTGCGCGACCGCGAGATGTACGCCGTACCCGCGCTGGTCGGCGCCTCGATGGTGGCCGTCTTCATTAGCATGCACGCCCTCAACGGCATCACCACGGGCCTCGCGATCGTCACCACCTTCGTCCTGCGCCTCCTCGCCATGCGCTACCACTGGCGGGCGCCGCTGGCCTGGAACAGGCGGTCGTCGGTGGCCGAAGAGCCGTGACAATAGAAAGCTACCGCTTAGTAGTAAGCCGGTGTACCGTCGTTTACATGTCACACGCAGCTGCCAAGGCATCCATCGGCGACAGTGAGTTCGACCGCGACACCGCCATCACCGCACGCGCGGACGAGCCCGGGGTGTACGACGCGGAACTCTCCGCCGGATGGACGATCATCGCCGCCGTGAACGGCGGCTACCTGCTGGCCCTGGTCGGCCGGGCCCTGTCCGCGGCCCTCCCGCACCCGGACCCGTTCACCGTCTCCGCGCACTACCTGACCTCCTCCGTGCCCGGCCCCGCCGTGATCCGCACCCAGGTCGTCCGCGTCGGCCGCACCCTCTCCACCGGCCAGGCCTCGCTGTTCCAGTACGACGAGAGCGGCGCCGAGATCGAGCGCATCCGCGTCCTCGCCTCCTACGGCGACCTCGCGGCCCTGCCGGACGACGTGCGCACCGTCGCCGTGCCCCCCGCCATCCCCGCCTACGAGGACTGCATCGGCCCCGAGGCCGGCCCGGCCCCGATTCCCGGCAGCTCCGCCATCGTGGACCGGCTGCGGCTCCGCCTGGACCCGGCGACCGCCGGATGGGCCGTCGGCGCGCCCTCCGGAAAGGGCGAGATGCGGGCCTGGTTCGAGCTGGCCGACGGCCGCGACGCCGACCCGCTCTCCATGCTGCTGGCCGTCGACGCGCTCCCGCCGACCGCTTTCGACATGGGCCTGGTGGCCTGGACCCCGACGGTGGAACTCACCACCCACGTCCGCCGCCGCCCGGCCCCCGGGCCGCTCCGCGTCTCCATCACCACCCGCAACCTGGCCGGCGGCTTCCTGGAGGAGGACGCCGAGGTCTGGGACTCCTCGGACCACCTGGTCGCGCAGTCCCGCCAACTGGCCCGCGCCCTGCGCCCGGCCTGACCGCCGCCCGGCCCCGGCCCGGCCCCGGCCCCGCCCCGGTCCGCCGGATCGGACGGCGCCCGGGGCCCTTGTCGGCCATCGCGGGGTCCCGCGGCGCAAGCGGCCGCCGGCGGGCTCGTAGAATCGGGGGATCATGGCCTACCTCGACCACGCCGCCACCACCCCGATGCTGCCGGAGGCCGCTGCGGCGATGACCGCGCAGTTCGCCGCCACGGGGAACGCCTCCTCCCTGCACGCCGCAGGCCGCCGGGCCCGCCGTACCGTGGAGGAGGCCCGCGAGGCCTTCGCCGAGGCGATCGGCGCCCGCCCCAGCGAGGTGGTCTTCACCGCCGGCGGCACGGAGGCCGACAACCTCGCCGTCAAGGGCCTCTACTGGGCCCGGCGTGACGCCGACCCCGCCCGGACCCGGGTCATCGCCAGCCCCGTCGAGCACCACGCCGTGCTCGACGCCGTGCACTGGCTCGCCGAACACGAGGGCGCGCAGGTCGAGTACCTGCCCGTGGACCGCTACGGGCGCGTCCACGCCGACGCCTTCCGCGAAGCCGTCGAGCGCAACCCCGACGACGTGGCCCTGGCCACCGTCATGTGGGCCAACAACGAGATCGGGACCGTCATGCCGGTCCGCGAACTCGCCGCCATCGCCCGCGAGTCCGGGATCCCGCTGCACTCCGACGCCGTCCAGGCCTTCGGCCAGCTCGACGTCGACTTCGGCGACAGCGGCCTCGCCGCCATGACCGTCAGCGGCCACAAGATCGGCGGTCCCTACGGCATCGGCGCACTGCTCCTCGGCCGCGACCAGAGCCCCGTACCCGTCCTGCACGGCGGAGGCCAGGAGCGGCACGTCCGCTCCGGCACCCTCGACGTGCCGGCCGTCGCCGCCTTCGCCGTGGCAGCCGTCCTCGCCGTCGAACGGCAGGAGCGGTTCGCCACCGAGATCGGGGCCCTGCGCGACGAGCTGATCGCCGCCGTCCGCGCGGCCGTGCCCGACGCCGTCCTCGGCGGAGACCCCGACGAGCGGCTTCCCGCCAACGCCCACTTCAGCTTCCCCGGCTGCGAGGGCGACTCGCTGCTGCTCCTGCTCGACGCCCAGGGCATCGAGTGCTCCACCGGCTCCGCCTGCACCGCGGGAGTGGCCCAGCCCAGCCACGTCCTGCTGGCCGCCGGCACCGACCCGCAGCTGGCCCGCGGCACCCTGCGCTTCTCCCTCGGCCACACCTCCACCAAGGAGGACGTCGCGGCCCTGGCCGCGGCCATCGGCCCGGCGGTGGAGCGCGCCCGCACGGCGGGCCTCAGCTAGGAGCGTCCAGGGCCGCCCGGACCAGGCCGATGTAGCGGTTCCAGTCCCAGTGGCGGCCGGGATCGGTGTGGTCGGCGCCCGGGACCTCGGAGTGGCCGACTATGTGCGTGCGGTCCGCGGGTATGTCGTACCGGCGGCAGACGTCGGCCGCCAGCCGGGCCGAAGCCGCGTACATGGCGTCCGTGAAGTCCTGCGGGCGGTCCACGAAGCCCACGTGCTCGATGCCGACACTGCGCTCGTTCATCGAGCGGTTCCCCGAGTGGAAGGCCACGTCCAGCTCGCGCACCATCTGCTCCACGTGCCCGTCCCCGCGCACGATGTAGTGCGCCGACGCCTTGTGCCACGGGTTCTTGAAGGCGTCCACCGAGGACTCGAAGCCGCCCTGTGTGACATGCACGACGATCCGGTCCACCCGGTAGTCGGCCGGCCGGTCCGCCTTGCGCCAGTTCGCCGGCGAGGCCGACGTCCAGCTCGCGCCCGCGTGGTCGAGCTCGCCCTCCTTGCGCGGCTTGTCCACACCCGGTATCAGCCACCAGGCACGGCCGATCTCCTCCCGGCCGGCCACCGCCGCCACCGCGAAGATCCCGAGACCGCCGAAGAGCACGGCCCTGCGGGTCCGCCCCGGCGGCCTCTTCCCCTTGTTCCCCTGCTCGACGATGTGATCCACCCCCCGTACCCGACAACGCGCTGTGACCCCGCTCGGTTCCCCCGTACTCTGGACGGTGCTATGACTGAGAACCTGCCGAGCACCGCCCGTCCCCTTCGCGTCCTGGCCGCCATGTCCGGGGGCGTGGACTCCGCCGTCGCCGCCGCCCGCGCGGTCGAAGCCGGGCACGACGTGACCGGCGTCCACCTCGCGCTCTCCGCGAACCCGCAGTCCTTCCGGACCGGTGCCCGCGGCTGCTGCACCATCGAGGACTCCCGCGACGCCCGCCGGGCCGCCGACGTCATCGGCATCCCGTTCTACGTCTGGGACCTCGCCGAGCGCTTCCGCGAGGACGTCGTCGAGGACTTCATCTCCGAGTACGAGGCCGGGCGCACCCCGAACCCCTGCCTGCGCTGCAACGAGAAGATCAAGTTCGCGGCGCTGCTCGACAAGGCCCTCGCGCTCGGCTTCGACGCCGTCTGCACCGGCCACTACGCGACCGTCGTGCTCAAGGAGGACGGCTCCCGCGAGCTGCACCGCGCCTCCGACATGGCCAAGGACCAGTCGTATGTCCTCGGTGTCCTCGACGAGAAGCAGCTCGCCCACGCCCTCTTCCCGCTCGGTGACACCCTCACCACCAAGGAAGAGATCCGCGCCGAGGCCGAGCAGCGGGGGCTGGCCGTCGCGAAGAAGCCCGACAGCCACGACATCTGCTTCATCGCCGACGGCGACACCCAGGGCTTCCTCGCGAACCGCCTCGGCAAGGCCGAGGGCGACATCGTCGACGAGGCCACCGGCGAGAAGGTCGGCACCCACGAGGGCGCCTTCGGCTTCACCATCGGCCAGCGCAAGGGCCTGCGCATCGGCCACCCCGCCCCCGACGGCAAGCCGCGCTACGTCCTCGACATCTCCCCGGTGAACAACACCGTCACCGTCGGCCCCGTCGAGGCCCTCGACGTCACCGCCCTCACCGCGATCCGCCCCCGCTGGTGCGGAGCCGTGGCCGCCGCCCCGGGCACGTACACCGCCCAGCTGCGCGCCCACGGCGGCGAGACCGAGGTCTTCGCCGAGGTCGTGGACGGCGAGCTGCGCGTCTCCTTCACCGAGCCGGTCCGGGGCGTGGCCCCCGGCCAGGCGATCGTGCTCTACGACGGCACCCGCGTGGTCGGCTCGGCCACCATCGCGACCACGACGCGGGCGACTGCGGCCGTCTGAACGGCTCCCCGCACCACCTGCGCGGCCGGCCCACCCACGAGGGGGTGGACCGGGCCTCGTTCCGCACCGTCTCCGGACGATGGTCCGGTCCGGTGATCGTCGCCCAGCAGAGCCCGCAGGAGATGAGGTCGTCGTCCTCGTCGAAGGTGAGGTCCGCGGTCTGACCCGCTACGGACCCGGAGCGGGGTGGCCCCGCGGGCCCTCGCTCAGGCGACCGTCAGGACGATCTTTCCGGTGGTGCGCCCCTGCTCGCCGATCTCGTGGGCCTTCGCGGCCTGCTCCAGCGGCAGCACCGTGTCGACCAGAGGCTTCAGCAGGCCCTGCTCGACGAGCGCTGCGATCTCGCGCAGGCCGCCCAGGTCCGGCTCCACCAGGACCCAGGAGGCGTGCACGCCCTGCGGGTCGGCCGGGAGGGAGTCGGGGCCGGGCAGGGTCACCAGGTGGCCGCCGGGCTTGAGGACCTTCAGGGAGCGCGGGGTGTAGTCCCCGCCGATGGCGTCGATCACGACGTCCACGTCGGCGACGGCGTCCTCGAAGTCCGTGGTGCGGTAGTCGATCACCTCGTCGGCGCCGAGCTCGCGCAGCAGCGCGTGCTTGCCCGCGCTCGCGGTGCCGATCACGTAAGCGCCGCGGGCCTTGGCGATCTGCACCGCCAGGTGGCCCACCCCGCCGGCCGCCGCGTGCACCAGCACCCGCTGTCCGGGGCCGACCCCGGCCGTGTCCACCAGGGCCTGCCAGGCCGTCAGCGCGGCCAGCGGCAGCGCCGCGGCCCGCACGTGGTCCAGCCCGGCCGGCTTGGGGGCGAAGTGCCGGGCGGGTGCCGTCACGTACTCGGCGTACGCGCCGGCCTGCTGCGGGAAGCGGGGCATCCCGTAGACCTCGTCGCCCACCCGGTACAGGGTCACGCCGGGGCCCACGGCCTCGACGGTGCCGGACACGTCCCAGCCGACCGCCGGCACCGGGCCCCAGGGGATCAGGGCGCCGCTCTCGCGCGTCTTCCAGTCCACCGGGTTGACGCCCGCGGCGTGGACCCGGACCAGGACCTCGCCCATACCGGGCTCGGGACGCTCGGCCTCGGTCTCGACGAGGACCTCGGGTCCGCCCCACTTGCTGACGACGACGGCGCGCATGACATGTCTCCTTGCTGGGTTCCTGCTGGGTTCCCACTGGGTTCTCGCCGACCGCTGTCCCGGCCGACGACCTCACTGTCCCCGCTCGCCGACCCTCGCGGTGTTGGCCGTACGGCCACCATGTGTCAGGATCTGGCCATGCACCGAATTGCCGTCCTCGCCCTAGAAGGGGTCCCTCCGTTCGAGCTCGGCATCCCCTCCCGCGTCTTCGGCAACGCCCAGGACGAGGCCGGGGAGCCGCTCTACGAGGTGACCGTCTGCACCGCCGACGGACAGCCCGTGACCAGCGACGCGGGCTTCACCGTCGGCGTCTCGGCGGGCCCCGAGGCCCTCGCCGCCGCCGACACCGTGATCGTCACGCCCACCCACGCCATGGACGAGCTCGCGCACGGCGCCCCCCTGCCGCAGCCGCTGACCGACGCCCTCGCGGCGATCCGCCCCGGCACCCGGCTGGTCTCCTTGTGCACCGGCTCGTACGTCCTGGCCGCGGCCGGACTGCTCGACGGCCGGCCCGCCACCACGCACTGGCTGCACGCGCCCGAGTTCCAGCGCGGCTTCCCGCGCGTCCGGCTCGACGAGGAGGTGCTCTTCGTCGACGACGGCGACATCCTCACCTCGGCCGGCGTGGCCGCGGGCATCGACCTCTGCCTCTACCTGATCCGTCAGGACCACGGCACGGGCGTGGCCAACCGGGCCGCGCGGCTGTGCGTGGTCCCGCCCTGGCGCGACGGCGGCCAGGTCCAGTACATCGACCGCCCCGTCCCCGAGCCGACGCTCGCCACCACCACCGCCACCCGCGCGTGGGCCCTGGAACGCCTCGCCGAACCGGTCAGCCTCGGCGAGCTGGCCGCCCACGCCCGGATGAGCCTGCGCACCTTCACCCGCAGGTTCCGCGACGAGGTCGGCATGACACCGGTGCAGTGGCTCACCGCCCAGCGCCTCGAACTGGCCCGGCACCTGCTGGAGTCCAGTGACCTGCCGGTGGACCTCGTCGCCCACCGGGCCGGCTTCGGCTCCGCGAACTCCCTGCGCCAGCACATGCGTTCCACGCTCGGCGTCTCCCCGATCGCCTACCGGCGCACCTTCCAGCCCGCATCGGCATGACCTGCGAAGTAATCGCCGGGGGAGCAGCGCGCTGACAGGATCGGACCAACGGGCCCGCACCGGCGGGCCGGCCGACACGGGGAGCAGACCATGACCGCGTACGCCATCGCCCACATACGCCCCGAGACGATGAACGAGGACATCCTCACCTACATCGAGACCATGCAGTCGACGATGGACCCCTTCGGCGGCCGCTTCCTCGTGCACGGCAAGGAGGTCGAGGTCCTGGAGGGACCCTTCGCCGGCACGATCGTCATGATCGGCTTCCCGGACATCGAAAGGGCCCGCGCCTGGTACGCCTCCGACGCCTACCGGGCCATCCTCCCGCTGCGCACCGACCACATCCCCGGCGAGGTCATCCTGGTCGAGGGCGTCCCGGCCGACTATGACGCCGCGACGACGGCCGCCGGCCTGCGCGCAGCCGCAGGGCTCTGACCATGGGCAACCGGGCCACCTTCGTGATCGCGGGCGCCGAGGGGTACGAGCGCCGGGGCTCCTCCTCCGGCGCCGTCGGCCTCGACCTCGACCTGCTCGGCGGCCCGGACGCGGTCCTGCCGTTCGTCCTCGGCCACCGGCTCGAGGAAGGCCCCTGGTACGACGACGACATGTGCGAGGCGGGCGCCCTGATCGACCCCTCCCGCAGACTGCTCCTGGTCTTCGCCCAGGAAGGCCCGTCGGTGGCCATGAGCACCCGCGCGGCCTGGTGGCGGCTGCTCGGGCCCGCCTGGCCCGGCTGGGAGCTCCGCTGGGTGTACGACGGCCAGAGCGGCCTGCGCACCCACGTCGGCGTGGACCCGGGACCCGTAAGCGACACCGTGTACCCCGGCCCGGCCCTGGAGGCCGACGACGAGGAGCTGGCCGGCCCCGACCCGATGGCCGCCGTCGTCACGGTCGGATCCGGCCGCTGCCACGTCCTCGCCCACATCGACGACCATCCCGTGGCCGAGGGCCCGGCCCTCCTCGACCGGCTCTCGGCAGCCCCCGGCCACGCCCCGTACGCGGGGCGCGCCGAAGCCGGCGTGCACATCGACCCCGCGACCCGCACGGTCGGCTGGTGGCTGACCGGGATCGTGCCGCACGCCGGACGCACGGCCGACCGCTGGCCCGGCTGGACCGTGGAGTTCTGGGCCGACCGCTGGAGCGAGCACGCCCGGCGGGCACCCGGCCTGTTCGGCCCGCCCGCCGCCGACCCGGCGGCCGCGCTGGACGCCGTACGCGACGAGGCGCTGGAGCGCTGGGCCGGGCCGCGCGACGACCGGCGGGCACAGCTCGCAGCCGCGCACCCGCACATCGTCATCGGCACCGGCTTCCCGCCCGCCGTCACCGCGCGGAGGGCGGCCCTGGCCCGGGAGGTCGTCCAACGATCCCGGCGGTCCGCTGCAGCCGGCTGACCTCCGGGCGCGCGGACGGGCCCGAGCGGCGGCCGTCGGCACCTGACCTCGGCCTTCGGCCCACGCGCCCGCCCGGGGGTGCGAGCATGGGCGGTATGGCTACTCACTTGATCACCGGTGCCGGTTCCGGCATCGGCGCCGCCGTCGCGGCCCGGCTGCACGCCCGCGGCGACGACCTCGTCCTCCTGGCCCGGGACGCCGGCCGGGCCCGCGAGCTCGTCGCCCGTTACCCCGGCGCCACGTCCCTCGTCGGCGACCTCGCCGACCCCGACCGGCTGTCGTGGGCCTTCTCCAAGCAGGCCCTTCCGGAGCGGATCGACTCCCTGCTGCACATCGCCGGGATCGTCGACCTCGGACCGGTCGGTGAGCTCCGGCCCAAGACCTGGCACCAGCAGCTCAACGTGAACCTGATCGCCCCCGCCGAGGTCACCCGGCTGCTGCTGCCCACCCTGCGCGCCTCCAGGGCCACCGTCGTCTTCGTGAACTCCGGCGCCGGCCTGACCGCCCACGCCGACTGGAGCGCGTACGCCGCCTCCAAGCACGGGCTCAAGGCCCTCGCCGACTCGCTGCGCGGCGAGGAGCGGGCCAACGGCATCCGCGTCACCTCCGTCTACCCGGGCCGCACCGCCAGCCCCATGCAGGCCAAGGTGCACTCGCAGGAGGGCAAGGAGTACGACCCGGCCGCCTGGATCGACCCCGAGTCCGTGGCGACCACGATCGTCATGGCCGTCGACCTGCCCCGCGACGCCGAGGTCAACGACCTGAGCGTCCGGCCGGGCCGATGAGCGCCGGCGCCACCGGCGTCGGATCGCTGCCCGGCGGCGACGCCCGCGAGGCAGCGAAGACCGTCACCGGGTCCTTCGAGGAGTTCCCCTACCTCGCCGAGCTGCCCGCCCGCGGGCCCGGCGCGGACATGATCGGCCGGTCCCTCGGACTGCTCGTCGACATGTACGCGCACGTCGAACCCAGCGGCTGGCGGATCAGCGACCGCCCGGGACGGGACACCAGGCGCGCCCGGTCCTGGCTGGGGGAGGACCTCGACGCCCTCGAGGAGTTCACCCAGGGGTACGCGGGGAAGCTCAAGGTCCAGGCCGTCGGACCGTGGACGCTGGCCGCCGCCCTGGAACTGCACGGCGGCGAGGCGATGCTGCAGGACGCCGGCGCCTGCCGGGACCTGGCCGGATCGCTCGCCGAGGGCCTGCGCGAGCACCTGGCCGATGTGCGCAAGCGGGTCCCCGGCGCCGACGTCGTGCTGCAGCTCGACGAACCCTCCCTGACGGCCGTACTGCTCGGCCGGGTCCGCTCGGCGAGCGGCTACCGCACCTACCGCGCCGTCGACCGCCAGGTGGTCGAGGGCGCGCTGCGCGAGGTGTTCGCCGTCCACGACGGCGAGGTCGTCGTGCACTCCTGCGCACCCGAGGTCCCCTTCGGCCTGCTCCGCCGGGCCGGTGCCACCGGGGTGTCGTTCGATTTCTCCCTGCTCACCGAGCGCGAGGACGACGCCATCGGAGAAGCGGTCGAAGGCGGCACGAAACTCTTCGCCGGAGTGGTGCCCGGCACGGACGCCCCGTTGTCGGACCCGGGCGGTAGCGTCATGGGTGTCAGGAAGCTTTGGCGCAGGCTGGGGCTGGCCCCGGGGACTCTGGCGGAGTCCGTCGTGGTCACCCCGTCGTGCGGTCTGGCGGGCGCTTCGCCCGCCTACGCCCGCGCGGTGCAGGCGCATTGCGTCAGGGCGGCGAGGTCGCTCGCCGACAACCCTGAGTGACGGTCGAAGACGGGCCACGGGAGGACACGGCATGGCAGCCGAACAGCAGGACACGGCAGTACCGGCGGCGGTGCGCGATCAGCACGCGCTGCTGGCGGAGCAGGTCGAGGAGCACCGCTTCCGGTACTACGTGAACGACCAGCCGGTCGTCAGCGATGCCGAGTTCGACCAGCTGCTGCGCTCGCTGGAGGCGCTGGAGGAGCAGTACCCGGAGCTGCGCACGCCCGACTCGCCCACCCAGAAGGTGGCCGGGGCGTACGAGACGGACTTCGCCTCCGTCGAGCACCGGGAGCGCATGCTCTCCCTCGACAACGCCTTCGACGACGAGGAACTGGCAGCCTGGGCCGAGCGGGTGGCCCGGGACGTGAACACCTCGGACTACCACTACCTGTGCGAGCTGAAGGTGGACGGCCTCGCCGTCAACCTCACCTACGAGAACGGCCGGCTCACCCGGGCGGCCACCCGCGGCGACGGCCGCACCGGTGAGGACATCACGCCCAACGTCCGCACCATCGCCGAGATCCCGGACCGCCTCAAGGGCGACCGGATCCCGGCCCTCGTCGAGATCCGCGGCGAGGTCTACTTCCCGATGGAGAAGTTCGAGGAGCTCAACGCCCGGCTGGTGGAGGCCGAGGGCAAGCCCTTCGCCAACCCGCGCAACGCGGCGGCCGGTTCACTGCGGCAGAAGGACCCCAAGGTCACGGCGAGCCGCCCGCTGCACATGGTCGTGCACGGCATCGGCGCCCGTGAGGGCTTCGAGATCGAGCGCCAGTCGCAGGCGTACGAACTGCTGCACGAGTGGGGTCTGCCCACCGCGCAGCACAACAAGGTGGTCGCCACGCTCGCCGAGGTCCGCGACTTCATCAGGGACTTCGGCGTGAACCGGCACTCGGTGGAGCACGAGATCGACGGCGTGGTCGTCAAGCTCGACGAGATCGCCCTCCAGGGCCGGCTCGGCTCCACCGCGCGCGCCCCGCGCTGGGCGATCGCCTGGAAGTACGCGCCCGAGGAGGTCAACACCAAGCTGATCGACATCAAGGTCGGTGTCGGCCGCACCGGCCGGGTGACCCCGTACGCCCAGGTCGAGCCGGTCAAGGTGGCGGGCTCCGAGGTCGAGTTCGCGACCCTGCACAACCAGGAGGTCGTCAAGGCCAAGGGCGTCCTCATCGGGGACACCGTCGTCCTGCGCAAGGCGGGCGACGTCATCCCCGAGATCCTCGGCCCCGTGGTGGACCTGCGCGACGGCAGCGAGCGGGAGTTCGTGATGCCGGCCGTCTGTCCCGCGTGCGGGACGGAGCTGCGGCCGATGAAGGAGGGGGACATCGACGTCCGGTGCCCCAACGCCCAGACCTGTCCGGCGCAGTTGCGCGAGCGGCTCTTCTACCTCGGCGGCCGGCAGTCCCTGGACATCGAGAACTTCGGCATGGTGGCGGCGGCCGCGCTGACCGGCCCGCTGGAACCGGCCGAGCCGCCGCTGCTGGACGAGGGCGACCTGTTCGGCCTGACCATCGAGCAGCTGCTGCCCATCAAGGCGTACGTCCTCGACCCGGACAGCGGGCTGCCCAAGCGGGACCCGAAGACGGGCGAGGAGAAGATCGTCACGGTCTTCGCCAACCAGAAGGGCGAGCCGAAGAAGAACGCCCTCTCGATGCTGGAGCACATCGCCGCCGCCAAGCAGCGTCCGCTCGCCCGCATCATCAACGGCCTGTCGATCCGTCACGTCGGGCCGGTCGCGGCCGAGGCGCTCGCCCGCGAGTTCCGATCGATCGAGCGCATCGAGCAGGCCACCGAGGAGGAGCTGACCGCCACCGACGGCGTCGGCGCGATCATCGCCGCCTCGCTCAAGGAGTGGTTCGCCGTCGACTGGCACCAGGAGATCCTGCGCAAGTGGCGGGAGGCCGGCGTGCGGATGGAGGAGGAAGGTTCCGCCGAGGAGGTGGGACCGCGGCCGCTGGAGGGGCTGACCGTCGTGGTCACCGGCACCCTGCAGAGCCACACGCGGGACGGGGCGAAGGAAGCCCTGCAGAGCCGCGGCGCCAAGGTCACCGGATCCGTGTCGAAGAAGACCTCCTTCGTCGTGGTCGGGGACAACCCCGGCTCGAAGTACGACAAGGCCGTGCAGTTGAAGCTCGCCGTCCTCGACGACGCCGGGTTCGCGGTGCTGCTGGAGCAGGGGCCGGACGCGGCGCGGGAGGTCGCGCTCCCGGTGGACGGCGAGGGCGGAGCGCAGTAGAACCGGCAGGGGGAATCGCCGAGGGGAGTAGCCGAGGCGAACGGATGCGTGGCGTGCGGCCGTACGGGCGGGCGCACGCCAGGCGCGGCGAACGGTGGTAAACGGCCGGTACAAGGCTGGTCGCAGGGCGGTGAGCTGTCGGATCATCGGACGGGTGACGGGGGGCCCCGGTCCAAACTCACCCGTTCGGCGGATACCGTACTGATGAGGATGGCTGGGTCGCATTCGGGCAACCACTGCCGACCGCTGCCCCTGGGAGCCTCGCGCGTCCTACTGTTGAGGGGTGCGCCTGTCGTGCACGGCTGCAGGATGCGATTTCGGCCGTGGTGGCATGACATCGGGGCCATCGCGTGACATCGGCATCGCCGGCTGTGAGAGGTACGGGCATGAAACCCACCGAAAACGCCGACCCGACACCTGAATTCGGCGGGGAACTCCCGTCCATGCGGGCGGGCAGGGCGGGCAGGCCCGGGGTCCTGGGTCCCAGGACACCGGAGACCCGACCGGTCCCCACGAACACGGGCGGGCGGGAGCGGCGCGGTGTGCTGCCCTTCCTCGTCGTGGGCCTCGCCGTCACGGTGCTCACCACCGGCATCGTCACCGCGCTGAGCGGTCGTCATGCGCTGTTCCCCGGCGGACCGGTCGGCTGGGCGCTGGCCCTCCTCACCGGCATCATCGTCGGCCACCTCGTCGCCCTCGGCCGCGACCGCTGGTGGGGCGGCACCGGATCGGGTGCCGCGCTCACCCTCGGCGTGCTCCTCCTCTACGGATGGGTGCCCGCCGGACTGGTCTCGCTCGCGGTGGTCTCCCTGGTCGGAGCCGCGCGCCGGCACCGCTGGCGGCAGGGGCTGCTGCACGGCTCCGTGGACATCCTCGGCATCGGCGCCGGGGCCCTCGTACTCGCCGCCTTCGGCGAGGTGCCCTCCGTCGAGAAACCCTGGCTCCCGGCCACCTGGGGACTGGAGGCGGTCCCCGAGATCGTCTTCGTCGCCGTCGCCTACCTGCTCGCCACCCGGTTCCTCCTCTGGATCGCCCTGGCCCCGCGCGGCGACGGGCTGCCCACCGTGGCCCGCACGGCCCTGCTCCGGCAGGCCTTAGTAGCCGTGGCGCTGCTCGGCATCGCCCCCCTGATCTGCGTCGTCGCCGTCAGCCGGCCGGTCCTGCTGCCGCTGTTCGCCGTACCGCTGATCGCCCTGGACTCCACCCTGTGGATCGCCCGGGCCCGCGCCGAGGAACAGCTGCGGGACCCGCTGACCGGGCTGCCGAACCGGCAGTGGCTGCTCGAGCGGGCCTGGTCCGCGCTGGACGAGGCCGAGCGTTCCGGAACCCGGGCCGCCCTCGTGCTCATCGACCTGGACCGCTTCCGGGCGGTCAACGACACCCTGGGGCACCTGGCGGGCGACCGGCTGCTGCTCCAGATCGCCGAACGGCTGCGCCAGGCGCTGCCCGAGGACGCCGAGGCGGCCCGGCTCGGCGGCGACGAGTTCGCCGTCCTGCTCCCCTTCGCCGACTCCACCACCAGCGCCCAGCGCATCGCCCGCCACCTGGTCGCGGCGCTCAGCTCCCCCCTCGACCTGGACGGCCTCACGCTCGTCCTGGAGGCCAGCGCGGGCCTCGCCGTCTTCCCCGACCACGCGCTCGACGCGGAAGGACTGCTGCGGCGCGCGGACGTGGCGATGTACCAGGCGAAGCGCGACCGCACGGGCGTCGAGGTGTACGAGTCCAAGCGGGACAGCAACACCCCCGACCGCCTGGGCCTGCTCGGCGACCTCCGCAGGGCCCTCGACGCCGGGGAAGTGGAACTCCATTACCAGCCGAAGGTCCGCTTCGACGGCCAGGTCGCCGGGCTCGAAGCCCTGGTGCGATGGGTTCACCCGGAACGCGGCAGGGTGTCCCCGGACGAGTTCATCGCGATCGCCGAGACCTCCGGGCTGATGCCGCACCTGACGGAGTACGTACTGGAGACGGCCCTCGCCCAGGTGGCGCGGTGGCGGGCCCAGGGCCTCAAGGTCCCGGTGGCCGTCAACGTATCGCCCCGCGACGTCCACACCCCGGGCTTCGCGGGCGCGGTCGCCGCGCGACTGGCCCGCCACGGGGTCCCGGCGAGCGGGCTGCAGCTGGAGATAACGGAACACGTCCTGCTGGAGGACCCCCAGCGGGCGGCCGACACCATGGCCGGACTCACCGGTCACGGCGTGAAGATGTCCCTGGACGACTTCGGCACCGGCTATTCCTCGCTCGTCCACCTGCGCCGCCTGCCGGTCAGCGAGCTGAAGATCGACCGCTCGTTCGTGGGCAGGCTGGCGGTCGACGCGCAGGACGCGGAGATCGTCCGCTGCACGGTGGACCTCGCGCACTCGCTGGGCCTGCTGGTCGTGGCGGAGGGCGTGGAGGACGACGAGACCTGGGAGCGGCTGCGGGACCTGGGCTGCGACGCCGTCCAGGGCTGGCTGGTCGCCGCCGCCATGCCGCCGCAGGAGGCCACCGCCTGGCTGCTGGCCCGCGGCGAGCGCGGCTGGCGCCGCCCGGCGGACATCACGGCGGAGCTCGCCGCCGCGGAGGCCGACGCGGTCTGACCCTGCGCCGCCGGCCCGGCCGGGCGCGGCGCCGCTGCCGGGGCTCCGCCCCGAACCCCGCGCCTCAAACGCCGGCGAGGCTCGGTTTCGGCCGATCCCGCCCGTCGGGTGGCTGAAATCGCCGCGCAGCGGCAATTTCAGCCCCGCCGGCGATCGAGGCGCGGGTCCGGGCGGCGCCCGGGACGCTCCGAGCAGCGGCCCGGGCCAAACCGTTTCGCAGGCCGAGCGCCGCGCCCCATAGGATTGGGTCCGAAACGAAACATCCACCCACCCCCAGAGGATCGCTGCATGCCTGGCATTACGCGCGAGGAGGTCGTCCACCTCGCTCGGCTGGCGCGCCTTGAGCTGTCCAGCAACGAGCTGGATCACTTCGCCGGACAGCTCGGCGACATCATCGGCGCGGTCGCCCGCGTTTCCGAGGTCGCCGACCAAGACGTCCCGCCGACCTCCCACCCGCTGCCGCTGACCAACGTCATGCGCGCGGACGAGGTCCGTCCGTCGCTCACCCCCGAGCAGGCGCTCTCCGGTGCTCCCGCCCAGGAGCAGCAGCGTTTCAAGGTGCCGCAGATCCTGGGGGAGGACTAACAATCATGGTCGACATCATCAAGCTCACGGCCGCCGAGACCGCCGAGAAGATCGCCTCCGGCGAGCTCACGGCCGTCGAGGTGACCGAGGCCCACCTGGCCCGCATCGACGCCACCGACGAGAAGGTCAACGCCTTCCTGCACGTGGACCGCGAGGGCGCGCTCGCCCAGGCCCGCGCCGTCGACGCCAAGCGCGAGGCCGGCGAGAAGCTCGGCCCGCTGGCCGGCGTACCCCTCGCCCTCAAGGACATCTTCACCACCGTCGGGATCCCGACGACCGTCGGTTCGAAGATCCTCGAAGGCTGGATCCCGCCCTACGACGCCACCCTCACGCGCAAGCTGAAGGAAGCCGACGTCGTCATCCTCGGCAAGACCAACATGGACGAGTTCGCCATGGGGTCCTCCACCGAGAACAGCGCCTACGGCCCCACCGGCAACCCCTGGGACCTCACCCGGATCCCCGGCGGCTCCGGCGGCGGCTCCGCGGCGGCCCTCGCCGCCTTCCAGGCCCCGCTCGCGATCGGCACGGACACCGGCGGCTCCATCCGCCAGCCCGCCGCCGTCACGGGCACGGTCGGCGTGAAGCCCACGTACGGCGGCGTCTCCCGCTACGGCATGGTCGCCTTCTCCTCCTCCCTCGACCAGGGCGGGCCCTGCGCCCGTACGGTCCTGGACGCGGCGCTGCTGCACGAGGTGATCGCCGGGCACGACCCGCTCGACTCCACCTCCATCGACGCCCCGGTCCCGCCGGTCGTCGAGGCCGCCCGCAACGGCTCCGTAGCCGGCATGCGCGTCGGCGTGGTCAAGCAGTTCGCCGGTGAGGGCTACCAGGCCGGTGTCGTCCAGCGCTTCAACGAGTCGGTGGAGCTCCTCAAGGAGCTCGGCGCCGAGATCGTCGAGCTGGACTGCCCCTCCTTCGACCTCGCGATGGCCGCGTACTACCTGATCGCGCCGTCCGAGTGCTCCTCGAACCTGGCCCGCTTCGACGCCATGCGCTACGGCCTGCGCGTCGGCGACGACGGCACGAAGTCCGCCGAGGACGTCACCGCCCTGACCCGCGAAGCCGGCTTCGGCGACGAGGTCAAGCGCCGCATCATCCTCGGCACGTACGCGCTCAGCTCCGGCTACTACGACGCGTACTACGGCTCGGCCCAGAAGGTCCGCACGCTCATCACGAAGGACTTCGAGAAGTCCTTCGAGCAGGTCGACGTGATCGTCTCCCCGACGACCCCGACCACCGCCTTCCCCATCGGCGAGCGCACCGACGACCCCCTCGCCATGTACCTCGCGGACCTGTGCACCATCCCGACCAACCTGGCCGGCAACTCCGCCATGTCGCTCCCCTGCGGCCTGGCACCGGAGGACGGTCTCCCGGTCGGGCTCCAGATCATCGCCCCGGCGATGAAGGACGACCGGCTCTACAAGGTCGGTGCCGCCGTGGAGGCGGCCTTCGTCGCACGCTGGGGTCACCCGCTGCTTGAGGAGGCACCGTCCCTGTGAGCACCAGTGCACTGACCAAGGCCAAGGGCTTCAAGAAGTCCAAGACCGGCACCTACCTGTCGATCGGCACCACCGCCTTCGGCGCGATCAGCGTGATCAAGCAGGTCAAGAAGGCCCGCAGCGAGCACGACGTGCTGAAGCTGGTCGACGCCGCCGTGTCCGCCGCCGCCATCGTCACCGGCCTCGCGATCCTGTACCGCGAGCTGAAGCGCCTGGGCGACGACGACGTCCTGCTGGGCTGAGAGGGAAAGTTTCACCGTGACCACCTTCACCGAACTGCTCTCGTACGAGGACGCTCTCGCCTCGTACGACCCCGTCATGGGCCTCGAGGTCCATGTCGAGCTCGGCACCAAGACCAAGATGTTCTGCGGCTGCTCCACCGAGCTGGGCGCGGAGCCCAACTCGCAGACCTGCCCCACCTGCCTCGGTCTGCCCGGCTCCCTGCCGGTCGTCAACGCGATCGGCGTCGAGTCGGCCATCAAGATCGGTCTCGCGCTGAACTGCGAGATCGCCGAGTGGTGCCGCTTCGCCCGGAAGAACTACTTCTATCCGGACATGCCGAAGAACTTCCAGACCTCCCAGTACGACGAGCCCATCGCCTTCAACGGCTTCCTGGACGTCCAGCTGGAGGACGGCGAGATCTTCCGCGTGGAGATCGAGCGCGCCCACATGGAGGAGGACACCGGCAAGTCGCTGCACGTCGGCGGCGCCACCGGCCGTATCCACGGCGCGTCCCACTCCCTGCTGGACTACAACCGCGCCGGCATCCCGCTCATCGAGATCGTCACCAAGCCCATCGAGGGCGCGGGCGAGCGGGCCCCCGAGGTCGCCAAGGCGTACGTCGCCGAGCTGCGCGAGGTCATCAAGGCGCTCGGCGTCTCCGAGGCCCGCATGGACAAGGGCCAGATGCGCTGCGACGTGAACCTGTCGCTGCGCCCGACCCCCGAGTCCGAGTTCGGCACCCGCTCGGAGACCAAGAACGTCAACTCCCTGCGTTCCGTCGAGCGCGCGGCCCGCTTCGAGATCCAGCGCCACGCCGCGGTGCTCTCGTCGGGCGGTTCGATCGTGCAGGAGACCCGGCACTTCCACGAGGAGGACGGCTCCACCACGGCCGGCCGCATCAAGGACAACGCCGAGGACTACCGGTACTTCCCGGAGCCCGACCTGGTCCCCGTCGCCCCGGCCCGTGACTGGGTCGAGGAGCTGCGCGCCGGTCTGCCCGAGATGCCGCGGGTGCGCCGCAACCGGCTCCGCGAGGAGTGGGCCGTCAGCGAGCACGACATGCAGTCGATCCTCAACGCGGGTGCGGTGGACTCCATCGTCGCCACCATCGAGGCCGGCGCCGACTCGACCGCCGCGCGCAAGTGGTGGATGGGCGAGCTGGCCCGCAACGCCAACGAGCAGGGCGTCGTCGTCGACGAGCTGCCGATCACCCCGGTCCAGGTGGCCCGGGTCGCGGCCCTGGTCGCCGACGGTTCGCTCAACGACAAGCTGGCCCGCAAGGTCCTCGAAGGCGTCCTCGCCGGTGAGGGCACCCCGGACGAGGTCGTCGAGAAGCGCGGCCTGAAGGTCGTCTCGGACGAGGGCGCGCTCGGCGCGGCCGTGGACGAGGCCATCGCGGGCAACGCGGCCATCGCGGACAAGATCCGCGGCGGCAAGATCGCCGCTGTGGGCGCCCTGGTCGGAGCGGTCATGAAGACCACCCGCGGCCAGGCCGACGCGGCGCGCGTCAAGGAGCTCATCCTGGAGCGCCTGGGCGTCTCCGAGTAGTCCCCGTTTCGTACGACGGGCACGCGGTCGATGGAGTCGGGGGATGCGCCGGTGGAGATCGGTTCGATGGTCATCGCGGTAGTGGGCGTCGCGGGCACACTGGGCGGCGCGCTGCTCACCCAGCGGGGTGCGGAGCGCACGAAGCGCCGTGAGATCGAGCTCGTGCGCGCCCACGACGAGAAACGCGAGAACCGGACGCTGCGGCGCACGTGCTATGCGGACCTCAACCGGGACGCCCGGCAGTTCACCACCGCCCTCAACCGGCATCTGCACGCCCTGCGGGAACGCGGGGTCGAGGACGCCGACCGGGGCGCGCTCGACGCCGCGAAGGACGCCTTCCGCGACCGCTACTCAGAGGCGCAGATGATTGCCCCCGGCCCGGTCCTCGCGCCCGCGACGGTGGTCCACTACGCCCTGACCGCCGTCTACGGGCAGGTGAAGCGCCTGGAGCGGGGCACTCCGGAGGCGGGGGAGTCGATGGAGTCGGCGGTCGAGGCACAGCAGGCGATCTGGGACCCGCTCCGGGAGATGCGGGCAGCCATGCGGGCCGACCTCGGCGTGGGCTGAGGCACCGCGGCCCCGGTGCCGCCCGGGAAGCGGGGACCGGCGGTCGCCCTGCCGGGCGCCCGGTCGCGGAACTGCCCACCGGGCAGCTTCCGTTCGCCGGGCGCCCGGCCTGCGGGCGGGCCGCGCCGGGACGCGCGTTCCTGTCGGAGCCCGCCGTCGTCAGCGCTTGAGGACCGGGGCGGCGATGACGGCGTTGCCGCTGTTGCGGCAGCCCTCCTCCACCTTCAGCCGCAGGCGCAGGGCCCCCTTGATGTCCAGGGACTTGGTGACCGGCTTGCCCAGGTGGACCGCCTCGGAGAAGAGGGCGGGCTTGTCGTCCACGGAGATGGTCACGCGGGCCTGTTCCATGGTCGAGCCGTCGTCGACGCCGGCGGTGAACTCCAGCGTGGACCAGGCGCGGTTCACGTCGTACTCGATCGTCGCACCGTAATAGCAGCTGCCGAGGAGGGCGGCTCCGTACTCCTTCGTGTTCAGCTTCGCCGAGCCCACTTCGAAGTGCCGGACCGCTCCGACCGACGACAGTACGGTCAGGTCGGCCACGTTGCTGTCCTTCACCGAGCCCGGTGTGCCGGGGCTCGACGAGGCCTCCGCGGTGGCGGATTCCCCGGGGGAGGCCTCGGAGGGCGTGGGTTCGGCGGACCCGGTCGCCCGCGCCGACGGCGCGGAAGCCGACGCCGGCACCTGCGGCGCGCTCGCCCCGCCGGGCTTCTCGCCCCCCGCGGCGTTCTCCTTGTCCCTGTCGCCCAGGAGCTGTACGCCGACGACGGCCAGGGAGGCCAGCACCAGCACCGCGGCCACCGAGCCGAGGACGAGCCCGGTCCGCCGCTTCCTGGCGGGACGCGGCGGCTCGGGGGCGGGGGCCGGGCCCGGGGTGAGGTTGTACGTGGGCCCGTACCCGGCGGGCACCTGGGCCTGCACCGGCTCCGGCTGCGCGGGCGGCGCCGGTTGCACGGACTGCGCCGTCGGGGCGTACGCGGGCGGCGGCGCCACCGGCGGTGCGGTGACGGGCTGCGGCGGGACCGCCGGCTGCGGTGGGGCGGCCGGCCTGGGCGGAGCCTCCTGTGCGGCCCGCTGCGAGGTCGCGGTGGTCGTGGACACCACCGCGTGGCGGACGTCCTTCATCCAGCCGGCCAGGTTCACCGGCCGCTTCCCCGGGTCGGCCGAGCAGATCGCGGTGATCCGCGCCCGCTGCTCGGCGTCCAGCACGGAGATCTGCGGCAGCGCGGTCAGCGCCTGCGCCAGCTGCTCCGGTGTGGCGGGCGGGGACTCCCCGCTCAGCAGGAAGTACGCGATCGCCCCGAAGGCGTACCGGTCCGTGCCCGGGGTCCGCTTGCCGTCGAAGACCTCGGGCGCCGCGTAGCCCGGGGTGAACCAGACCTCGGCCGTCTGGTGGTCGGCGGTCAGCTTGCTGAGGCCGAAGTCCACCAGGGTGGCCTGCCCGTGCGCGTCGACCATCACATTGCCGGGGGAGAGGTCGCCGTGGACGACCTGACGTCCCGACGGGGTGGCCTTCCCCGAGTGCAGCCAGTCCAGGACGTCGGCCAGCTGCTCCAGCGTGCGCATCACCTCGCGCCGCTCGGCGGGGGTGGCCAGCGTCCGCTCGGCCCGCCAGTCCCGCAGGTCGAGCCCGTCGACGTGGTTCATGACCAGGACCAGCGCCCGCCCGCTCAGGGTCGAGGACTCACCGGGCCGGTGGATCGGCGGCCCCTCGAAGTGCTCGCGCACGCCCACGACACCGGGCCGGTGGACGAACCGCAGCAGTTCGGCCTGTTCGTTCCACTTCTGGCTGATCCGGTCGAAGACGTCCGGCGTGATGGTCGTCTTGGAGTCGAGCACTTTGACGACCACGGGTTCGGATCCGCCGGCGAGCTCGATCTCGGCGAGATAGAGCACGGCCTCCCCGCCGCGCCCGATCGAGCGGAGCAGACGATACCGGTCGGCCGCCGCGTCCGGGCCGATGTGCAGGTTCTGACTGGTCAATGTCCCCCACCTCAAGGCACTTTGAGAGGCCATCAGCTTCCAGTGGGGAGGCGCGCGAGGTCAATCGGAATCGGGAATCCCCGCCCGGGTTCACCCTTGCGCCGCTCGGCGGACCTTCGGCGGCCTTCGTCGACCGGTGGCGCACGCCGGCAGGGCCCGGACATGCCACCGGGCGCCCGGCTCCCGGCAGCCGCCCGAGGGGCGGCCGCCGTTCGCCGGACGCCCGGTCGACGGGGCGGCTCCGGTCAGCCCGCCGCCGGCGCGGCCCCCGGAGCGGTGAGGAAGGCCAGCTGCGCCGGCTTGGCGGGGAGGTAGACCTCGGGCAGGTCGATCTCCGGGAGCACGACGTGCGGTCCGAGCACGAAGCCGGTGCGCTCCATGAGGGAGATGGCCTTGGCGTTGCGGGCGTCGGGCTCCACGACCACGCGCCGCGCGGCGGGGTCGGAGAACACGAACGCGATGAAGACGGTCATCAGGGAGCCGGTGAAGCCGTGCTCGGCCGCGCCCGTGGTCGGGCCGATCAGCAGGTGCACGCCGACGTCCCCGGGCTGGACCTCGTAGCACTCGCTGACCCGGTCCTCGGCGCAGTCGTACGTCTGGAACAGGGCGACCTGCTCGCCGTCGCGGCTCACCATGAAGGCGTGGTGCGTCGTGCGGCGGTCGACGTCCTCGTAGATCTCCTGGACCAGTTCGCGACTGGCCTCGCCCATGCCCCAGAAGCGGGCCCGCTCCTGCGTGACCCAGCTGTGGATCAGCGCGGAGTCGGCCGCCGGGTCGACGGGGGTGATGGCGACGGTGCCGAAGCCCTCGACGACCCGGGTGAACACGGGCTGTCCGACGGAGACGGCGGAGGGGGCGGAGGTCACATCGATTCCTTGGTGAGCTGGGCCCAGTCGGTGACGACGGGGACGAGTTCGCACTGTGCCCACAGGGGCAGCTGGTCGCGGTGGTGGGGTGCGCCGGTGACGCCGTCCGCGCCCAGCGGGACCGCCCAGAGGCTGTCCTCGCGGCGGGCGAGGTCCCAGACGTAACGGGCCGCCGATGCACGGGCGGTGAGGTCGGTGAAGCCGGGGACGGTGGAGGTGGCGTTCACGCAGTCGTGGTCGCCGCCGAGGCCGGGCCACTCGGCCGGCTCCAGGTCGGGCACGGCCTGCCAGGGGGTGAGGCGGTGGACCTCCGACCAGGGGGTGTCGGGGGCGTCGGCCGCGGCCGTCTCCTCCAGGGCTGCCCGGACGTGCGCCGCGCGGTCGAGGCCGGGGACGAGGGACGTGGTGAGCAGACCCTCGAGGGCGTAGCCGATCCGCGGGACCAGGTACAGCCACGGGTGGAAGACCGCCGGGCCCGTGGGCGCCCCCCACAGGCCCTCGAAGACGGGGTCGGCGGCGAAGCGGCGTACGGTCGCGCTGCGGAAGGCCGAGAAGACGGTGGCGTCGGTGCTGTCGGCCGCCATGTGCCGGTCCCAGGCCAGCAGCCGGGTCCGCAGGGCCTGCGCGGCCGGCGTCAAGTCCTCGAATCCGGGCAGCAGCGCGAGCAGGGGCGCGGCCGAGGCCAGGTGCGTGTCCCGGTGTACGTCGGC
This sequence comes from Streptomyces sp. NC-S4, assembly GCF_054353315.1. Classification (NCBI taxonomy): domain Bacteria; kingdom Bacillati; phylum Actinomycetota; class Actinomycetes; order Kitasatosporales; family Streptomycetaceae; genus Streptomyces; species Streptomyces sp. NC-S4. The sequence goes on from NZ_CM135937.1 coordinate 5,993,257, forward strand.
CATCGCCTTCGGGGACCAGTCCGCGGAGCCGCTGAGCAGCTCGCGGATGCGGTCGGCGCGGTGCGGGGGCGCGAACTCCACGCCGAGCGGGGAGGCGATCCCGCGCGCGTTCGCCATCACGGCGAAGCCCTGTACCGGCTCCGCGGGGGTCGGGGCCCAGCCCTGCCAGGCGTGCTGCGGGTCCCAGGCGGGCACGGGCCGCAGCCGGTTGGTGCGGTGGCGCAGCGGCACGGCGCCCGCGACGCGGTGCAGCAGTCCGCCCTCGGAGTCGGCGGCGTGGACGACGTTCACCGGCTCGGCCCAGCCGTCGAAGGCGCGGTCGATGTCGGCGACGGTGCGGGAGCGCAGCAGCGCGGGGAGGGCGGCGAAGCCGAGGTCCAGGCGGACCCGCGGCGGGTAGCGCAGGGAGAGGGTCTGGGCGCTGCCGTCCGCGTGCGCCTCGGTGTCGGGGTCGGCCCCCAGGTCGCCGTCCGCGTGGATGATCACCGGGCCGCGGGGGGTCTCCAGGATCTCCACCTCGACGTCGTCGCCGCCGGCCACGGTGATGGTCTCGGTGTGGCGGGAGACGGGTTCCCAGGCGCCGTCCGCGCCGAGGGCACAGACGGTGCCGTCCTCACCGCGGCGCAACTGCTCGACGTACAGGTCCTGGTAGTCGGACATCGCGTTGGTGATGGCCCAGGCGGCGGTGCCGGTGTGCCCGAAGTGGCCGAGGCCGGGGACGCCGGGGACGGCCAGGCCCAGCACGTCGTATTCGGGGCAGGAGAGACGTATCTGCTGGTAGACGCCAGGGTCTTCGATGAAGCGGTGCGGGTCGCCCGCGATGATCGCCGAGCCGGTGGTGGTGCGGTCGCCCGGCACCAGCCAGCCGTTGCTGCCGGCCGTGCCGGGGCCGTCGGTGGCGAAGAGGGTGACGGCCTCGTCGCCGAGGGCGCGGGCCACGCGCTCGCGCCACAGTTTGGTGGCGAAACCCGCGAACAGGATGTGCGTGGCGATCCAGATGGCCAGCGGCACCCACGGTTCCCAGGGGGTGGGGGTCAGACCCGTGCGCGCGAAGCGTTCGTCGCGGGCGGCGCCGGCGGCGAGTCCGTCGTTGACGCCGTCCACGTACGCGCGCACCCAGGCGGCGGTGGCGGGGTCGTCGGCCTCCATGGCCTCGTAGCAGCGGCGGGCCGTGTCGGCCAGCCGGGACTGCCGGGCGAAGCGGTCCCAGGTGACGGCGTCCGCGCCGAGGAAGGATGCGCTGGAGCCTTCGGAACGGTGCCGTTCGACCTCCAGCTGCCAGGCGCGGTCGAAGGCGGTGACGCGGCCTTGGGCGTGGACGAGCCCGAGTTCGTCGGACGCCCGCAGGTGGGGGATGCCCCACCGGTCACGGTGAACACCGTAGGATTCCGGGGTCTCCACGGGGGGCTCGCCCGGGTCGGCTCCGTACGACCGGGCGTCGCCGTTCCCGCTGCTGGCACTGCTCACGCTGCTCACACTCTTCCCCGTCGCACGTTTAGGTTAGGCTGACCTAACTATAGGGGTGTCAGGGGAGGGGTTGGACATGGCTGTCGGCAAGGGCTGGGAGGGCGTGGTCCTCAAGCTCATGCGGGGCAAGGACTTCACGTTCACGGTCACGGGAGCGGAAGACCTGACGGAGAACTACCGTCGCGTGAGCTTCACGGACGGCGGGCTGCTCGCGGCGGCCGGTGAATCGCTGCACCCGACGATGTGGGTACGCGTCTGGTTCCAGGGCGCGGGCAAGCCGCACCAGCGGGCGTACACGCTGGTGGACCCGGATCCCCAAGCGGGCACCTTCAGCTTCGAGTTCGCCCTGCACGACGGGGTGGCCAGTGCCTGGGCGCGCGGTGCCAAGCCGGGCGACACGGTCGAGGCCACCGTCCAGGGCACCGGATTCACGGCGCCGGCGCCGGCCCCGCAGCGACTGCTCGTCATCGGGGACTCCGCGTCCCTCCCGGCGATCAACTCGCTGCTGGACACGTACCCCGAGACCCCGGCGACCATCTGGTTCGAGACGCAGCACGACTCGGACGAGCGGCTGCCGATGCGGGTGGAGCCGGGCCGGCACGACATACGCCGGGTGCGGCGCAGCGGTACGGACCTGGCCGACCGGGTGCGCGCCGAGCTGCCCGCACTGGCCACGGACCCGGAGGCGGCGTACGTCTGGCTGGCCTGCGACACGGTGACGACGCGCGCCCTGACGGCGTACCTGCGCAAGGAACTCGCGCTGCCCAAGCACCGGGTGAACGCGCTGGGCTACTGGCGGCCGGGAGCCTGAGGCCGAGGGCCGAGGCGGCCCGGTGCCCGAGGCGGCCCGGTGCCCGAGCCGGCCCGGTGCCCGAGGCGGCCTGCGGCCGCCCGGCCCGTCCGGCACCCGGTGGGGCGGACGGGCCGTGCAGTGGCCGGGCCGCGGAGGTGGTGGCGCCGCGGAGGTGGTCGGGCCGGGCTATTCGGCGGACGCCTTGCAGGCGCTCACCGCGGTCCCGTTGGTCACACCACTCTTGGTCAGCCCGCTCACGCACTGCGCCTGCTCACCGGCGTACCCGGCGGAACACGCCGACCGGACGGACTGCGGGGCCTCGCCGCCCTGCAGCTCCCGCTCGACCTGGTTGATGCAGGCCGAGACGTCCGCGTGAGCGGCGGGGGCCGCGAGGGCCGCCCCACCGAGCACGAGGGTCAGGCCGCTGAGGACACCTGCGATACGGGTCGACATGCGCATGGGACGCACCTGCTCTCCGGGATCGCCGCACGGCCCGGTACCGGCAGGTGCCGGATCCGCGCGGGAACGGCGCCGAGCCCACGCGGCCGGGTTCCGGCCCCAGGGGCCAGGGTCCCCGGCCCGGACCGGCTCGGCAGGGAATCCCCTCCTCCGTCCGACGCTAGAGCAGCCCCCTGCCACACGCACCCGCAGGAGCCTTTCCCCCGGTCAGGTGCCGGTGGTGCCGTCGATCCCCTCGCGGAGGAAGTCGGCGTGGCCGTTGTGGCGGGCGTACTCGTGGATGAGGTGCAGCATCACCAGACGCAGCGAGGCCTCCTCCTCCCAGCTCGGCACGTACGCCGTCACGTCCAGGGACCCGGCCGCGGCCTCGATCCGGCGGGCGTGCGCGATCTCCTCCTGCCAGGCGGTGAACGCCTCGGCCCGGCTGGAGCCGGAGGCGTCGTAGGCGGCCTGGAAGTCGTGGGTGTCCGACCACAGGTGCGGCAGGTCCTCGCCGTCGAGGACGCGGCGGAACCAGTGCCTCTCGACCTCGGCCATGTGCCGGACCAGCCCCAGCAGGGACAACGTGGACGGGGGCATCGAGGCGCGCCGCAACTGCTCGTCGGTGAGGTCCTCGCACTTCCAGGCGAGGGTGGCCCGGTGGTAGTCGAGGAAGGTCCTGAGGGTCTCGCGTTCGTCCCCGGTCAGGGGCGGGCTGATGCGTTCCATGGCAGCGATCTTGCCCGCTGCGCCCGGGCGGGCATAGGGCTGCGCCCGGGCGGGCGCGGAGCCGGTCCCGCCCCGTCCTACGAGGCGCCGTCGGTCCACATGTACGGCACCGTCACGCCCAGGACCCCGAAGCCCAGCCGCTCCAGGATCGGGCGGCTGTCGTCCGACGCGTCCACCTGCAGGTAGGCGATGCCCAGCTCCGCCGCAAGGCGGGCGCGGTGGGCGACCAGCAGGCGGTAGATGCCCCGGCCACGCCACTCGGGGATCGTGCCGCCGCCCCACAGGCCCGCGAAGGCCAGGCCCGGCCGCATCTCCATCCGGGCGGCGCTCACCGGCGTCCCGCCCGCCATGGCGAGCACCGCGGCGATCGTCTCCGGCTCCTCGCGGAGCTTGTCGAGCAGCTGCTCCCGGATCCGCGGCCGCTCCGTCCCGAAGGCCCCGGCGTGGACCTGCATCATCAGGTCGACGCCCTCCTCGTCCGTCACCACCCGCAGGGTGATCCCCTCCGGCGGCTCCACCGGCAGCTTCGCGAGCTCGGAGGTCAGGCCCACCATCAGGGTCTCGGGCGGCTCCGGCACGAAGCCCGCCGCCCGCAGCCGGTCCCCGAGGTCGGCCGGCCGGTCGTAGTCGTACAGCTTCCACTCGAACTCCGGACAGCCGCGCCCCGCGAAGAACGCCACCTGCGCCGTGATCTCCGCGTCCGCCGTCGCCTCGTCCAGGTCCGACCAGAGCACGCCGTTCCAGCCGAGCGCGGGCGCGACGTGCCGTACGACGGCACCCGCCCGCTCCACGTTCGCCCGCGGGGCGTCCGCCAGCGCACCCTCGCGCACCTCGGCGTCGAAGCGGGCGCGCACCTTCATCAGTTCATCAAGATCGATCGTCATCGTCCCAGCTCACCAGTGCCGGGCAGGCGCCACAACTGCATTAGCCTCACCCCGTGAACCACGACTCCACCATCTACACCGGCAAGGCCACCCCCGACGCCGCCGCCGACCGCGGCTGGCTCCTCGGCCACTTCAAGGACCCCTCCGACCCCCGTCACAGCGAGGACGTGGAGATCAAATGGGGCGTCCACCCGAAGGGCGACGAACGGGAGCGGTGGGCGACCGCAGAGAAGCGCACCGCACTGCTGGTGCTGATCAGCGGACGCTTCCGGCTGGAGTTCCCCGGGCGCACCGTCGTCCTCGCCGAGCAGGGGGACTACGTGCTCTGGGGGCGCGGCGTCGACCATTCCTGGTACGCGGAGGAGGACGCCGTCGTCCTCACCGTCCGGTGGCCCTCGATCCCGGGCTACCGGGTGGACGAGCCCGAAACCCGGCCGGAGGCCGGTGCCTAGAGGTCCCCGCGCTGTGACGATGCACACGAAACGGGCCAACGATCACTGAACGCTGAGATCGTGGAAGGTGTAGACCCTCTGCGCCGAGCCTTCCCGGGGTGATCCCCCGGAGCCCCGGCCGGGGCTTCACGCGTTCATGCGTTCTTTGCGACGGGCTGCCTCCCGGTAAAGATCCGAACCACCAGGGAGCACGTCCGTTGGCTGTAATCGCACGCTGGTGCATGCGCCACCGCCTCCTCGCCGTCCTGATCTGGCTGCTCGCGCTCGGCGGGACCGCGACGGCCGCAGTGACCGCCGGGTCGGCGTTCTCCAACGACTACGAGGTCCCCGGCACCGAGTCCGGCAGGGCGAACACCCTCCTGCGCGAGGCCTTCCACGGCCAGGGCGGCGACACCGACACCATCGTGTGGCGGGCCCCGGACCGGCAGAGCGTGCGCACCCCGGACATAGAGCAGCGCATGACCAGGGCGCTGGAGGCCGTCGCCGGGCTCCCCGGCGTCGGTTCGGTCGCCGGACCCTACGGTCCCGGCCCCGAGAGCGCCGCCCGGATCAGCCCCGACGGGCGCACCGCCTACGCGGTGGTGACCTTCGACCAGCAGGCCGACTCCGTACCCAAGGCCCAGGCCAGGGCGGTCGTGGACGCGGCCAAGAACCCCACCACCGAGGCCGGCGGCCTCCAGGTCGAACTGGGCGGCCGCGCCATCCAGCTCACCGAGGCCCCCACCGCGCACCTCGCCGAGGTCATCGGAGTCGTCGTCGCGGCCCTGGTCCTCTTCCTCGCCTTCGGCTCGCTCGCCGCGAGCCTGATGCCCATCGCGACCGCCCTGGTCAGCGTGGGCACCGCCTATTTCGGCATCACCCTGCTCGGCCACGCGATGCCGGTCGCCGACTTCGCCCCGATGCTCGGCACCCTCATCGGCCTCGGCGTCGGCATCGACTACGCGCTGTTCATCGTCACCCGGCACCGCAAGGGCCTGGCGCGGGGCAGCACGGTCGAGGAGGCGGCCGTGAACGCCGTCGCCACCACCGGCCGGGCCGTCGTCTTCGCCGGTGCCACCGTCTGCATCGCACTGCTCGGCATGCTGGTGCTGCGGCTGAACTTCCTGAACGGCGTCGCGATAGCGGCCTCCGTGACGGTGGTCCTCACGGTCGCCGCCTCGGTCACCCTGCTGCCCGCCCTCCTCTCGTACATAGGCATGCGCGCCCTCTCGCGCCGCGAGCGCCGCAGGCTCGCCGCCGAGGGGCCGCGCCCCGAGCAGACCTCCGGCTTCGCCGCCCGCTGGTCCGCCTTCGTCGAGCGGCACCCCAAACTGCTGGGTGCCTTCGCCACCGCGGTCATGCTGGTGCTGGCCCTGCCCACCCTGTCCCTCCACCTGGGCACGTCCGACCAGGGCAACAACCCGGCCACCTCCACCACCCGGCAGGCCTACGACCTGCTGGCGGAGGGCTTCGGCCCCGGTACCAACGGCCCGCTCACCGTCGTCGCCCGGCTGGACGGCGCAGGCGACCGCCTTGCCGTGGACCGGCTGGCGCAGGCACTGCGCACGACCGAGGGCGTCGCCTCCACCGGCCCCGCCGTCCTCAACCGCAGCGGCGACACCGCCGTCCTGACCGTCGTACCGGACTCCGCCCCGCAGTCCCGGGCCACGAGCGACCTCGTCGACCGACTCCGCCAGGACGTCATCCCGGCCGCCGGGCACGGCAACTCCATGGAGGTCCACGTCGGCGGTGTGACGGCCGCCTACGACGACTTCGCCGAGGTCATCATCGGCAAGCTGCCGCTCTTCGTCGGTGTGGTCATCGCCCTCGGGTGCGTGCTCCTGCTGCTGGCCTTCCGCTCCATCGGCATCCCGCTCAAGGCGGCGGCCATGAACGTCGCCGCCGTCGCCTCCTCCTTCGGCGTCGTGGTCGCGGTCTTCCAATGGGGCTGGGGCAGCGAGCTGCTGGGCCTGGGCAGCGCCGGCCCCATCGAACCCTTCCTGCCCGTGATCATGGTGTCCGTCCTCTTCGGACTGTCGATGGACTACCAGGTCTTCCTCGTCAGCCGGATGTACGAGGAGTGGCTGGAGACCGGTGACAACCGGCGGGCCGTGCGCGTGGGCCTCGCCGAGACCAGCCGGGTCATCAACTCGGCGGCCGTCATCATGATCTCCGTCTTCCTGGCCTTCGTACTCAGCGGCGACCGGATCATCGCGATGTTCGGCATCGCGCTCGCCGCGGCCGTCGCCCTCGACGCCTTCGTGCTGCGCACCCTCCTCGTCCCGGCCCTGATGCACATGCTCGGCGGGGCCAACTGGTGGCTGCCCGCCTGGCTCGACCGGCGCCTGCCCCGGATCAGCATCGAGCCCCCCGAACACCGCCCGCATGCGAGACTTCCGAAGCAGCGGCCCGCCGCGGACCCGGCCACGAGAGAGGACGGTGCCGAGCCCGCCCCCGCCTCCCGGTGATCCGGCCACCCGCCGCCCGAGCCCCAAGGAAGCCCCAGCATGTTCTCGATGGACCTCGCCGAAGACGCCCTGTTGTTCCCGCTGGAGGCCCGGCACGCCCAGGAGTTCTTCGCGCACATGGAGCGCGGACGCGAGTTCATCGGGCAGTACATCGGCTTCCCGGACCGGGCCGCCGACCTCGACTCCGCCCGGGCCCTGCTCGCCAAGTACGCGGCGACGGCGGCGGAGGACGGCGCCCGGTTCTTCGGCATCAGGCTCGACGGCACCCTGGTGGGCGGGGTCCTCTTCCCGGCGTTCGAGGCGGACAACGGCAACTGTGAGATCGGCTGCTGGCTGGAGCCCGACGCGGCCGGCCGGGGCCTGGTCACCAAGGCCTGCCGGGTCCTGATCGACTACGCCTTCGGCGAGCGCGGCATGCACCGCGTCGAGTGGCACGCGGCCTCCGGCAACAAGAAGAGCCTCGCCGTGGCCGCGCGCCTCGGGATGACCCGCGAGGGTGTCCTGCGGGAGAACCACCTCCACCGCGGGGTCCGCCAGGACACCGAGATCTGGTCGATCCTCTCCCACGAGTGGGCCGCGACCCGGTCCGCCTGAGCCCGCCCCGGGCCCGGTCCGGGGGCGGCCCGCCACGGGCTCCGCCGACCGCGGGGCCCCCGGCGGCGGGCACCCGCGGATTCTCAGAAAACTCTCAGACAGGGCGCCTACGGTGCCCCGCATGGACACCACGAAGACCCCCGCCCCGAACGCCGCCGAGGCGGACACCACCCCGGCCGACCTCAAGAAGGCCGAGACCCCCCAGCCGGCCGAGGCCGAGGCCGACTCCGCGGTCACCGACGAGGTCACCGACACGGACCCGGACGACGAGGCGTTCGCCGACGACCGGGCCGAGGACCGGGAGCCCGGCCATGTCGGCTCCGCAGCCTTCGCGATCGTCGCCGCGGGTCTCGGCGTCGTCGCCCTCAGCGGCAGCTGGGTCGCGGGCATCGTGTCCGAGCGTGCGAGCGTCACCGCCCGGCTGGAGCTGACCCAGGCCGCCGACGCCAACGCGCAGATCGCCGCCCAGTTCGTCGACCCGTGGCACACCACCGCGATGGTGAACGGCGTCTTCTCCGCCCTCGCCCTGATCATCGCCACCTTCGTGCTGGCCCTCCCCGCCTTCAGCAGCCCCGAGCGCACCCTCCCCACCTGGGTGCGGTCCGTCTCCTGGGCGGGCATCGGACTGGGCGCCCTCGGCGTGCTGCTCTTCGTCCTCATGTACTTCGACCTCCTCCTCGCCATCCCCAAGGCGGCCGGAGCCGGCGCCTAGGTACTGCCTTAGGCCCGCACGGACCGGACCGGGGCTCCCGGGCCCCGGACTAAGACCCCCTGCCCCCTGCAGATGCGGCATGCGACCGATGTGCCGGTGCCCCCTGGGGCGCGAATCTTGGATCACACCGAACGAGGTGCCCGAGCAACGCGACCAGGGAGCAGAGATGTTCGAGTACGAGATCACCAACGCGGTCCGCAGCACCGACCTCCTCCGTGAGGCGGCCGAATACCGCACGGCCCGGGCGGCGGGACGGGCGCACCGCGCCTCCTCTCCGGACCAGGAACACCGGAGGCGGGTGAGAACGCTCCGGAGCCGGTTCACCCGCTCCGCCCGCTCGGCGTGCTCCGCGCCGCACACCGCGTGAACTGACACGTGATGAGAAGTGCAGCGGTGGTGAGTGCCGCCGGACAGGACGTCTGTGCGATGCTCGGCGGCGTGGAGACCAGATCTGTCAGCCCGGTGTTCGTCGGCCGAGCCGATGAACTGGCCGTACTCACCGACGCACTGACCCGGGCCGCCGGGCAGGAACCGCAGGCGATGCTGATCGGGGGAGAGGCCGGAGTCGGCAAGACCCGCCTCACCGAGGAGTTCCTCTGCGAGGCGGACCGCCGCGGGGCCGTCGTCGCCGTCGGAGGCTGTGTGGAGATCGGGGCGGAGGGCCTTCCCTTCGCCCCGTTCTCGACGGCCCTGCGCACCCTGCACCGGCTGCTTCCCGAGGAACTGGCCGCCGCTGCCGTCGGCCAGGAGGACGAACTCGCCCGCATCCTCCCCGAACTCGGCGACACCCCGCGCGGCCCGCACGACGAGGAGAGCACCGCCCGGCTCTTCGAACTGACGGCCCGGATGCTGGAACGCCTCGCCGCCGACCGCACCGTCGTCCTCGTCCTGGAGGACCTGCACTGGGCGGACACCTCCACCCGGCACCTGCTCTCCTACCTCTTCCGCACCCTCGTCAGCGGCCGGCTCGTCATCGTCGCCACCTACCGCGCGGACGACGTGCACCGGCGCCACCCGCTGCGCCCGCTCCTCGCCGAACTCGACCGGCTCCGCACCGTCCGGCGCATCGAGCTGTCCCGCTTCAACCGGGCCGAGGTGCGCCGCCAGCTCTCCGGCATCCTTGCCGCGCAGCCCGACGAGGACTTCGTGGACTCCGTCTTCGACCGGTCGGACGGCAACGCCTTCTTCGTCGAGGAACTCGTCGCCTCCAAGGCGAGCGGCTGCCGCACCGGACTCACCGAATCCCTGCGCGACCTGCTCCTCGTCCGCGTCGAGGTGCTGCCCGACGAGACCCAGGGGCTGGTGCGCATCGTCGCCGAGGGCGGCTCCACCGTGGAGTACCCGCTGCTGCGCGCCGTCGCCGGGCTCACCGAGGACGAGCTGATCGAGGCGCTGCGCGCCGCCGTCGGCGCCAACATCCTCCTCGCCACCCCCGACGGCGACGGCTACCGCTTCCGGCACTCCCTGGTCCGCGAGGCCGTCAGCGACGACCTGCTGCCAGGGGAGCGGGCCCGCGTCAACCGCCGCTACGCCGAGGCCATGGAGGCCGACGGGTCGCTGGTCCGCGCCGAGGAGCGGGTCATCCGGCTGGCCAGCCACTGGTACCACGCGAACGATCCCGCCCAGGCGCTGCCCGCCGTGCTGGCCGCCTCCGTGGCGGCCCGCCGCCGGCACGCCTACTCGGAGCAACTGCGCCTGCTGGAGCGGGCCATGGACCTGTGGGACAGCGCCCCGGAGGGGGTGCGCGAGGCGCTCCGCCCGGCGGACTACACCGAGGTGTACCCCCCGTGCGGCTGCGACCCGGCCACCACCGCGCTCAAGCGGCTCGACCTGCTGGCCGAGGCCACCGTGGCGGCGCGCTACGGCGGCGAGCGCGACCGCGCCCTGAAGATCACGAAGACGGCGCTGCGCCTGCTGGAGGACGACCCCGACCCGCTGCGGGCCGCCTGGTTCTGGACCGAGCGCTCCCGGCTGATCGTCGGCCTCGGGCGCGGCGACGGCTGGGAGGAGATCGCCAGGGCGCAGGACCTCGTCCGGGGGCTGCCCCCGTCCCAGGTGCACGCCGAGGTCCTGGTCCGGGCCGCGAGCTGGGGCATGCTCCACAAGCCGGGCCCCGGCAACCTCGCCGCCGCCGAACGCGCCGTCGAGTACGCGCGGATGGTCGGCGCCGAGGAGACCGAGCTCAACGCCCGGATCACGGTCGGAGCACTGCTCACCGACTCCGGCGACGCTCCGGGCGGTCTCGCCGAGATGCACGCGGTCCGGGAACGGGCCACGGAGCTCGGGCTCACCATGCTGGCGGGCACTGCGCATATCAATCTCACCTCTCAGTTGGAAAGTCTGGGCCGGTCCCGCGAAGCCGTGGAACTGGCCGAACAAGGGGCCGAACTGGTCCGCAGATCCCGGCTCATGGACAGCGAGGCCTGGGTCTGCGGGAACAAGGCCGAGAGCCTCTACAGCCTCGGCCGCTGGGAAGAGGCCGCCGAGGCGGCCCGGCGCACCCTGCTCGTCGGCCGGAGCGCGGCCCCGCGCGGCTGCGCCTCCGCACGGCTGGCCTATCTGGCACTGGGCCGGGGCGAGTTGACCGAGGCCGCACACCAGCTGGCCGCCGCCCACGTCCACTTCGGCAGCCACGGGGCCCAGCCCCAGCCCCAGCACCGGATCCCGCTCCACCGCCTCACGATCGGCGTGGCCGCGGCGGAAGGCCGGATCGCCGACGTCCGCGCCGAGGCCTCCGCTGCCGCGGCCGGCGGATTCCCGCTCGGTCAGCACCGCTACGCCTGGCCGCTGCTGCTCGCCGCCGCCACCGCGGAGGCGGACGCCCGGGGACTCCCGGCCGCCGAGGCCGGCCGGGACGCGGCTCTGGACGTGCTGCGCACCGCCGCCCGCTGCCTCGCCACCCCGGTCCCGGTGTGGACCGCCCACGCCGAGTACGTCCGGGCCGAGCTGCTCCGTGCCGAGGCCCGGGACACCGTCGCCGACTGGACCGCCGTCGAGCGGGCCGTCCGCCCGCTGGAGCGCCCGTACCTGCTGGCCCGCGCCTGCCACCGGCTCGCGGAGGCCCTGCTGGCCGCCGGTGACCGGGAGCCCGCGGCCGCCCTGCTCCGCGAGGCCTACGCCACCGCCGAGCGGCTCGGCTCGCGCACCCTGCGCGAGGACCTGGGCCTTCTGGCCCGGCGCGCCCGCCTCCCGCTGAGCGCCACCGACAGCTCCGCCGCCCCGCAGGCCCCGGAGACCGATCCGGTCGAGGCGCTCGGGCTGACCAGCCGCGAGCGGGACGTGCTGCGTCTGGTGGCGGCCGGCAGCACCAACCGGAAGATCGCCGAAGAGCTCTTCATCTCACCGAAGACGGCCAGCGTCCACGTATCGAACATCCTGGCGAAGCTGGGTGTCACCGGCCGCGGCGAGGCGGCCGCCCTCGCCCACCGGCTGCGTCTCTTCGCCCCGTCGGCCCCGGTCAGCCCTCGTCCGCAGGCTGCTCGTCCAGGCGTATGAGCACCTTGCCGGAGTCGAGGTCTATCGGGCCCCGTCCCGGATCGTTGTCATTGACGTCGGTCCGGGACAGCTCCAGCCGCTTCTTCTCCTCGTTCGTGTGCTTGCGTCCCGGGTTGAACAGCTCCTCGATCATGTTGAACACCGTGCCCACCGCCCTCTACGTCCCCCGCGGGGAATTGCCGGTCACCGCACCGTCAGGGTCAGGATCCTGTCGTCGCCCGCTTCCGGGGACCCGCGTCCGTCGGTCTCGCTCGTGACCAGCAGCAAGCGGTCCCCGCCGAGGGGTACCACCGTCCGCAGCCGCCCGTACTCGCCCTCCAGGAAGGGCTCGGGCTGCGCCACCAGCTCCGTCCCGGCCAGCGGGATCCGCCACAGCCGCTTGCCCTTCAGCCCGGCCATCCACACCGAACCCTGCGCCCACGCGATCCCGCTCGGCGAGGCCTCGTCGGTCTTCCACACGGCCACCGGATCCCGGAAGCCGGGCTTGCCCGCCTTCCCCTCGGCCTCGGGCCACCCGTAGTTGGCGCCGGGCTCGATCAGATTCAGCTCGTCCCAGGTGTTCTGGCCGAACTCGGCCGCCCACAGCCGTTTGTCCTTGTCCCAGGCGAGCCCCTGCACATTGCGGTGCCCGTAGGAGTAGACGACGGAATCCGCCTCCGGGTTGCCGTGCACCGGATCCCCGTCCGGGGTCATCCGCAGGATCTTGCCGCCCAGCGACTTCTTGTCCTGCGCGAGCCCGGTGTCACCGGTCTCGCCCGTCCCCGCGTAGAGCATCTTGTCCGGACCGAAGGCGATCCGGCCGCCGTTGTGGATGAGGCCCTTGGGAATTCCCCGGAACACCGTGTCCGGAGCGCCCAGTTGCTGCCCGGCGGCTCTCTGTTCGTCGTACCGCAGCCGGGCGATGCGGTTGTCGGACTCGGTCGTGAAGTACACGTACACCAGCCGGTCCGACGCGAAGGTGGGCGACAGCGCGAGGCCCATGAGCCCGCCCTCCCCGCCCGGGGCCACCCCCGGCACCTCGCCGATCAGGGTCACCGCGCCCGAACCCGTCGCGACCCTGCTGATCGTCCCCTTGTCCCGCGAGGCCACCAGCAGGTCCCCGTCCGGCAGCGGGGCCACGCCCCAGGGCGACTCCAGCCCCTTGGCCACCTCGCCGGTCACCGTCACGGCCCCCTTCGCCGGCGGGCCGGCTGCCTCCGGCGACGCGGACGGTCTCCCCGACGGCCCCGGCGACCCGGAGCCCGCCGCGGCCGTGCCCGGTGGGGAGCCGCCCGGCCCCGTACCCGGAGCGCCCTCCGGCGAGCACCCCGCCGCCAGCAGGGCGCCGCAGCCGGCCAGTGCGAGCGCCGTCAGCACACCGCGGCCCCGCCCGCCCCGACCCTCGGATCCCGCCTGCCCGGGAGAACTTCCGTATCGCATGGCCCTGCTCCCTTCCGGTCCTCCGATCGTGCCCTTCATCCCTCTCAACAGCTCCGGCACTTCCCGAAGTTCCACCACTCGTACACTCGATCGAGTGGTTGTCCGGCCGCCCTCGGATCGACCCCGGCCCGCGCCGGTGCCGGCTCAGTCCCAGGCTCCCACCTCGACCGGAAGGGCCGCGATCTCGGCCAGGTCCCCGGCCGAGAGCCGGACCTCCGCCGCCCGCGCGTTCTCCGCCGCCCACGGCGCCCGGTCGGCCCCCGGCACCGGCACCACCTGCGGTCCCTGCGCCAGCACCCACGCCAGGGCCACCTGCGCGACCGTGACCTGGGGGCCGTGCCGCCGGGCCACCTGCCGCAGCCCCGCCAGCAGCACCTGGTTCGACGCCATCGCCTCCGCCGTGAACCGCGGATGACGGGCCCGCACGTCCTGCGGCTCGAACCCCTCACCCGGCGTGAGCGTCCCCGTGAGGAACCCGCTGCCCAGCGGCATCGCCGCCAGGAACCCCACCCCGCGCGCCGCGCACCACGGCAGCAGCTGCCACGCCGCCTGCGGCGACCACACCGACAGCTCCGCCTGCACCGCGCTCACCGGGAACACCTGCTGCAGCCGCTCCAGGTGCCGCAGGGTCGTCCGGTACCCGCGGTCCCCGCTGCGCCCGGCCCCGGGACCTGCCCCGGCGCCCAGCGCGCAGTACCCGAGCGCCCGTACCTTGCCGGCGCCCACCAGCTCGGCCATGGCCCCCCAGGTCTCCTCCACGGGCACGTCCGGATCCACCCGGTGCAGCTGGTAGAGGTCTATGACGTCGGTCCGCAGCCTCCGCAGCGAGGCGTCGCAGGCCCGCCGAAGATAGCCGGGCCGCCCGTCGGCGACCACGTGCTGGTCACCCGCCCGCAGTCCCACCTTGGCCGAGACGAACGCCTCGGACCGCCGCTCACGCAGCACCCGCCCGAGCAGCAGCTCATTGGTGAACGGCCCGTACACGTCGGCCGTGTCCAGCAGGTTCGACCCCAGGTCCAGCGCGGTGTGCACGGCGGCCAGCGACTCCTGTCCCCGCCGCCGCGAAGGCGCGTACGCCCAGCTCATCGGCATACAGCCGAGGCCGACGGCGCCCACCGTCAGCGCCCCCGCCCCGATCGACCTGCGCTCCACCTCTGCGTCCCCCTCCGGCTCCGGCCCTCAAACTAACGGCTTGATCCGGATGCCTTGGCATAGCCTCGTGATCATGACTGCAATGACCCCGGATGTCTGGCTCCCGTTCCCCGCCGAGGAGATCGAGGGCCTCCCCGACTCGTTCCGGTACCGCCTCTGGGACGGCGAGGACGCCTTCCCGGCCGACCCGGCCGACTGCGTCTTCTACGTGACGCCCTACATGAAGTCCCCCGAGGTCACCGTGCGCCCGCTGGCGGCGATGTCCGCGGTCCGGGTCGTCCAGACCCTGACCGCCGGCATCGACGACGTGCTGGGCCGCCTCGGCGACCTGCGCCCCGGCGTGCGGCTGTGCAACGCCGTCGGGGTCCACACGGCCAGCACCGCCGAACTCGCCCTCGCGCTGACCCTCGCCTCCCTGCGCGGCATTCCCGGCATGGTCCGCGGCCAGGACCGCGAGGAGTGGCGTTCCGGGTTCTACGACGCCCTCGCCGACAAGTCGGTTCTGATCATCGGCTACGGATCGATCGGCTCCGCGATCGAGGACCGGCTCCAGGCCTTCGAATGCGGCCCTGTCGCCCGGGTGGCGCGCACGGCCCGGACCACCGGACGCGGCCCCGTGCACACCCTCGCCGACCTGCCCGCGCTCCTGCCCCGGGCCGACGTGGTGATCCTCGTGACACCGCTGACCGACGCCACCCGGGGCCTGGCCGACGCCGGCTTCCTCAGCAGGATGAAGGACGGAGCCCTGCTGGTGAACGTGTCGCGCGGTCCCGTCGTCGTCACCGAGGCCCTCCTGGCGGAAGTGGAGTCGGGCCGGCTGCGCGCGGCGCTCGACGTCACCGACCCGGAACCACTGCCCGCCGGCCACCCGCTCTGGCATGCTCCGAACGTCCTGATCACCCCTCATGTCGGGGGCAGCAGCTCGGCGTTCGAGCCGAGGGCCAAGCGTCTGCTGGCCCGCCAGCTCACCCGGTTCGCGGCCGGTGAGCCGGTGGAGCACACGGTACTGATCACCGAGTGACGCACGATGCGCACGCTCTGCGATTGTTCGAACGCGCTGAGTGGACACAACTCCCCGATTGGTAACGGAGAGTAGAGAGACTATGTCCCTGAGTGACGAAAGTGGTGTATCGTCCGGAAGAAGGGGCTGCGCCACGAACGTCTGGCGCTGGGGAGTGATCGGACACTTTGGGGGGCGACGGGCGATGTACGGCCAATGGACAAAGGATCCGACGCGGCACAGCCGCCGGAGGCGACGCTGCCGAGACTGGGCTGCACCGGAACCAGCCGACGAGGGGGACCGGTGAGTCCGCCGGGGGCGGCACTCCTGAACCGGCCGTCCGTCTCGGGCGGAGGCAAGGGCCTGGCGATGCAGCTGCTCCTCGCAGTGGTCAGCGGCGGGTACGCCGTCGGTGCCGCCCTCAACTGGGGCTCGGAGGAAGTCGCCGAGATCATGGGGGACTTCGGGCTCAGCGCGGCCGGCTTACTCGCCGCCGTCTCCTGCTACTCCTACGCGAGGGCGATCGACAGCCGCGAACGCCCCGCCTGGCTGCTCTTCGCCTTCTCCTCCCTCATGGGTGCCGGCGGCAACGCGGTCTGGGGCTGGTACGAGGTGATCCTGGGCGAGGAAGTGCCGAAACCCTCGCTCGCCGACTTCGCCTTCCTCTGCTTCGCCCCGCCCGCCATCGTGGGCCTGCTCGTCCTCGCCAAACGCCCGGTCACCCGCGCCGGCTGGGTGTGCCTCGGACTCGACTCCTGGCTCATCGGCGGCTCCCTGCTCACACTGTCCTGGAGCCTGGCCCTCGCCCACGCGGCGCGGACCGCCCAGTCCGGCGCCCCCGGCAGCGTCCCGCGCGCCGCGCTCTCCCTCGCCTACCCGCTCCTGGACATCGCGCTCGTCTCGATGGTCCTGGTCCTGCACTTCCGGCGCAGCGAGACCAACCGCTCCGCCGTCAACACCGCCATCGCGGCGCTGGCCCTGACCGTACTCAGCGACGCCCTGTTCACCTCGCCCCTGCTGAGCGCCGAATACCAGTCCGGACAGCTGCTCGACGCCGGCTGGTTCGCGGGCTCGCTGCTCCTCGCGTACGCGCCCTGGGGTGCCCGGCGCCTCCACCCGGGCCCGGAGCCGGCCGGGCGCCAGCGCGCGGACCGGGCGCACAGCCGCCCGATCACCGGCTCGCTGCCCGCCCTCACCCCGTACCTCGCGGCCGCCGTGTGCACCCTCGGCATCCTGTACAACGTCGTGGACGGCCGGAAAGTGGACCGGATGGTCGTCTTCACCGGATGCACGGTCGTGCTCGCCCTCGTCATCCGCCAGGGCATCATGCTCCTCGACAACATCGCGCTGACCCAGGAACTGGCCCAGAAGGAGAACCACTTCCGCTCCCTGGTCCAGGGCTCCAGCGACGTCATCATGATCGCCGCCCCCACCGGAACCCTGCGCTACGTAAGCCCCGCGGCCGCCGGGGTCTACGGCCGGGAGGCGGAGGAGCTGGTCGGCACCGAGCTCGCCGCACTGATCCACCCCGACGACCTCGGCCGGGTGGTCCACGAGGTACGCCGCTTCCTCGCCGCGCCGCCGACCGAGGAGCCCACCACCCGCATCGAGTGCCGCTTCCAGTCGGGCGGCGGCGAGTGGCTCAACGTGGAGTCCACCGTCAACCGCCACCAGGGCGGCCTCATCCTCAACAGCCGGGACGTCACCGAGCGCGTCCGGCTCCAGGCCCAGCTCCAGCACAGCGCCGAACACGATCCGCTGACCGACCTGCCCAACCGGGCCCTGTTCACCCGGCGCGTGCGCCAGGCCCTGACCGGCCGGCGCGCGGGCGACCACAGCACCGCCGTGCTCTTCATCGACCTCGACGGCTTCAAGGCGGTCAACGACACCATCGGCCACCAGGCCGGCGACGAGCTGCTCGTCGAAGCCGCGCGCAGGCTCCAGGACTCGGTCCGGGCCGGGGACACCGCGGCCCGCCTCGGCGGTGACGAGTTCGCCGCGCTGATCCTGGGCGACGGCAACCGTGACCCCGGCGCCCGCGAGTACCAGGTGCGCGAGATCGCCGACCGGCTGCGCACCACCCTCTCCCAGCCGTACCGGATCGGCGGCAGCGAGGTCCGCGTCGCCGCGAGCATCGGAGCGGCCTTCGCCGACCCCGGCATCACCCCTTCGGACCTGATGCGCAACGCGGATCTCGCGATGTACCGGGCCAAGGCCGGCGGCAAGGACCGCGTCGAGCTGTACGCCCCCCAGATGCAGGCCGAAGTCGTGCGCAAGGCCGAGCTGGCCGGGCGGCTGCGGACCGCGCTGCACGAGGGCGAGTTCGCCCTGCTGCACCAGCCCGTGGTCTCGCTGGCCACCGGCGAGGTGTCGGCCGTCGCCGCGCAGGCCCGCTGGCGCTCCGCCCAGGGGATCCTCTTCACCCCGGCGGAGTTCCTCAGGGTCGCCGAGTACAGCGAGGGCGGAGCCGGTGGGCCCGCCGGTCCCGGCGCCGCCGGCCATGACGCCTCACGCACCGCCGAGCTGGGCCGATGGCTGCTGGAGGAGGCCGTGGAGCAGGCCGCCGACCGGCACCGGGCCGGGCACGACGTACCCGTGGCCGTCCGGATGACCGCCCAGCGGCTCCTGGACCGGGCCATGCCGCTCGGCTCCGTGGAGGCCCTGCTGACCCGGCACGGGCTGCCCTCCGGGGCCCTGGTGCTGGAGCTCGCCGTATCCGACCCCAGGGTGCCCTTCGATGATCTGGAGCGCCGCCTGAGCGCCCTGCACCGGCTCGGGGTGGGTATCTCCCTGGACGGCTTCGGCAGCGGCTACGCGGCCATCAGCGCCCTGCGCCGCCTCCCGGTGGACATGCTCAAGCTGGACCGGGGCCTGGTGGAGGGGGTGGTCGAGTCCGCTCGGCTGCACAAGATCACCGCCGGTCTCTTGCGTATCGCAAACGACCTGGGCATGCGGTCGGTGGCGGACGGGGTGGACCTGCCCGAGCAGGTCCTGGCGCTGCGCGCGATGGGGTGCACGCACGGCCAGGGAATGGCCTTTTCCGGCCCGCTCGACGAGTACA
Source organism: Streptomyces sp. NC-S4 (assembly GCF_054353315.1). Classification (NCBI taxonomy): domain Bacteria; kingdom Bacillati; phylum Actinomycetota; class Actinomycetes; order Kitasatosporales; family Streptomycetaceae; genus Streptomyces; species Streptomyces sp. NC-S4. Next base: position 6,011,900 of record NZ_CM135937.1, read on the forward strand.
GGCTGCGCCGTGCGCTGGTGCGCGGTACGTTCCCAGTACCGGGCGGAGCGGCTCAACCGGCACTGGCCGGCGGCTCCCCCGGGGGCTCGATGGCCATCCATAGAGGCTCACATAATGAGACGCCCGTCCCACCTACTTGACATCACCCTCCCGCCAGAGGGAGGGTCAGTGCCATGCGCACCCGAATTCTCGTACTTGGAAAGCGCGTCGGCTGAAGCTGGGGCCTGCATGTCCCCGCTCAACACCCCGACGCGCTCCCCTCGCTTGCCTCCTGGCACGAGGGGTTTTTTGTTGCACTGGCACAGAGTCGAATCCGCGTAAAACCCTCAGCTTCGAGAAGAGAATGCCGATGACCGAGCAGGCCACCGGGGCCCACCATCCGCAGCCGCGGCCCCGTTCCGGCGGACAGCAGTCCGCCGCAGTTGAGCACGTCACGGGTGCGCAGTCCCTCATCCGCTCTCTCGAAGAGGTGGGGTGCGACACCGTCTTCGGTATTCCGGGCGGCGCCATCCTCCCCGCGTACGACCCGATGATGGACTCCAAGAAGGTCCGTCACATCCTGGTCCGCCACGAGCAGGGGGCCGGCCACGCCGCCACCGGCTACGCGCAGGCCACGGGGAAGGTCGGCGTCTGTATGGCCACGTCCGGACCGGGCGCCACGAACCTCGTCACCCCGATCGCCGACGCGCACATGGACTCCGTCCCGCTCGTCGCGATCACCGGCCAGGTCTCCTCCAAGGCGATCGGCACCGACGCCTTCCAGGAGGCGGACATCGTCGGCATCACGATGCCGATCACCAAGCACAACTTCCTGGTCACCAAGGCCGAGGACATCCCGAAGACGATCGCCGAGGCGTTCCACATCGCGGCCACCGGCCGCCCGGGCCCGGTCCTCGTCGACATCGCCAAGGACGCCCTGCAGGCGAAGACCACCTTCTCGTGGCCGCCCTCCCAGGACCTCCCCGGTTACCGGCCGGTCACCAAGCCGCACGCCAAGCAGATCCGCGAGGCCGCCAAGCTCATCTGCCAGGCCAAGCGCCCGGTCCTGTATGTCGGCGGCGGCGTCATGAAGTCCGGCGCGACCGCCGAGCTGAAGGTCCTCGCCGAGCTGACCGGCGTCCCGGTCTGCACCACCCTGATGGCGCTGGGCTCCTTCCCCGACAGCCACCCGCTGCACGTCGGCATGCCGGGCATGCACGGCTCCGTCACCGGCGTCACCTCGCTGCAGAAGTCGGACCTGCTGATCGCGCTCGGCACCCGCTTCGACGACCGCGTCACCGGCAAGCTGGACAGCTTCGCCCCCTTCGCCAAGATCATCCACGCGGACATCGACCCCGCCGAGATCGGCAAGAACCGCGCGGTCGACGTCCCGATCGTCGGAGACGCCCGCGAGGTCATCGCCGACCTGATCCAGGCGGTCCAGGCCGAGCACACCGAGGGCAACGCCGGCGACTACACCGCCTGGTGGAACGACCTCAACCGCTGGCGCGAGACGTACCCGCTGGGCTACGACCTGCCCGAGGACGGCAGCCTCTCCCCGCAGCAGGTCATCGAGCGGATCGGCGCGCTCGCCCCGCAGGGCACGGTCTTCGCGGCCGGCGTCGGCCAGCACCAGATGTGGGCCTCGCACTTCGTCAAGTACGAGGAGCCCCGCACCTGGCTGAACTCCGGCGGCGCCGGAACCATGGGCTACGCGGTCCCGGCCGCGATGGGCGCCAAGGTCGGCATGCCCGAGCGCACCGTCTGGGCGATCGACGGTGACGGCTGCTTCCAGATGACCAATCAGGAACTGGTCACCTGCGCCCTGAACAACATCCCGATCAAGGTCGCGATCATCAACAACGGCGCGCTGGGCATGGTCCGCCAGTGGCAGACCCTGTTCTACAACCAGCGGTACTCGAACACCGTTCTGCACGCCGACGAGACCGGTCACGACACGGTCGGCTCCCAGCTCGGCGAGTCCATCGCGCCCCGCAAGGGCACGCGCGTCCCGGACTTCGTCAAGCTGTCGGAGGCCATGGGCTGCGTGGCGCTGCGCTGCGAGGACCCGGCCGACCTGGACAAGGTCATCGCCGAGGCCAACGCGATCAACGACCGCACCGTCGTGATCGACTTCATCGTCCACGAGGACGCCATGGTGTGGCCGATGGTCGCCGCCGGCACCTCCAACGACGAGGTCATGGCAGCCCGGGGCGTCCGTCCCGACTTCGGCGACAACGAAGACGACTGAGCCGAGAGAGCCCGAGAGAGAGAACGCCCCACATGTCCAAGCACACGCTCTCCGTCCTGGTCGAGAACACGCCCGGCATCCTCGCCCGGATCGCCGCCCTGTTCTCCCGCCGCGGGTTCAACATCGACTCCCTCGCGGTCGGCGTCACCGAGCACCCCGACATCTCCCGCATCACCATCGTCGTCAACGTCGAGGACCTCCCGCTGGAGCAGGTGACCAAGCAGCTGAACAAGCTGGTCAACGTGCTCAAGATCGTCGAGCTGGAGTCCCACAACGCCATCGAGCGCGAGCTCGTCCTGGTGAAGGTCCGCGCCGACAACGAGACCCGTTCGCAGATCGTCGAGATCGTCCAGCTCTTCCGCGCCAAGACGGTCGACGTCTCCCCGGAGGCCGTCACCATCGAGGCCACCGGCGGCTCCGACAAGCTCGGCGCGATGCTCAAGATGCTGGAGCCCTTCGGCATCAAGGAGCTCGTCCAGTCCGGCACGATCGCCATAGGGCGTGGCGGACGGTCCATCACGGACCGCAGTCTGCGCGCGCTCGACCGCAGCGCCTGACCCGCCGGGCCCGCCGCGGACACGCGAGCCGGGCCGGACACGCCCTGCTCGCATAGCGAGACCGAGAAACTCAGATTCCGTTCCCCGCCGTACGGTGGGAGCAACACCAGCGCACCAAGGAGATATCCCAGTGGCCGAGCTGTTCTACGAGAACGACGCCGACCTGTCCATCATCCAGGGCCGCAAGGTCGCGGTCATCGGTTACGGCAGCCAGGGCCACGCCCACGCGCTGTCGCTCCGTGACTCCGGCGTCGACGTCGTCGTCGGTCTGAAGGAGGGCTCGAAGTCCAAGGCCAAGGCCGAGGAGCAGGGTCTGAAGGTCGTCCCCGTGGCCGAGGCCGCCGCCTGGGCGAACGTCATCATGATCCTCACCCCGGACCCGCTGCAGGCAGAGATCTACGAGGAGTCCATCAAGGACCACCTCGAGGAGGGTGACGCGCTCTTCTTCGGCCACGGCTTCAACGTCCGCTACGGCTTCATCAAGCCCCCGGCCAACGTGGACGTCGCCCTCGTCGCTCCGAAGGGCCCCGGCCACCTGGTCCGCCGCCAGTACGAGGAGGGCCGCGGCGTCCCGTGCATCGCCGCCGTCGAGCAGGACTTCACCGGTTCCGCTTTCGCGCTCGCGCTCTCGTACGCGGCCGGCATCGGCGGCACCCGCGCCGGCGTCATCAAGACCACCTTCACCGAGGAGACCGAGACCGACCTGTTCGGTGAGCAGGCCGTCCTCTGCGGTGGCGCCTCCGCCCTGGTCAAGGCCGGTTTCGAGACCCTGACCGAGGCCGGCTACCAGCCGGAGATCGCCTACTTCGAGTGCCTGCACGAGCTCAAGCTCATCGTCGACCTCATGTACGAGGGCGGCCTGGAGAAGATGCGCTGGTCGGTCTCCGAGACCGCCGAGTGGGGCGACTACATCACCGGCCCGCGCGTCATCACCGACGCCACCAAGGCCGAGATGAAGAAGGTCCTCGAGGAGATCCAGAGCGGCAAGTTCGCCGAGGAGTGGATGGCCGAGTACAAGGCCGGTCTGCCGAAGTACAACGAGTACAAGAAGGCCGACTCCGAGCACCTGCTCGAGACCACCGGCAAGAAGCTGCGCAAGCTGATGAGCTGGGTCGACAACGACGAGAGCTGATCTCGCGGCGGCGGGGCCGGGACGGTTGAGTCCCGGCCCCGCCGCGCATCACCGTGCGGTACGGCACCTGCCGCACCGGTGACCGGAGCGCCGGGATCGGAGCCCTCACGGGGGCCGCTTGTCCAACCCGGCCAACCACGGAAGAGTGATCCTTCCGTACAGGCGGAAAACCGGTCCGCCCGCGCCACTACACTGCTCAACACATACGCGTCAGGCCCACAGTGTCGTGCGTCTTCCACGCGGCTACCCCCTCCACCGCCTGCGGCCGTCGGGACGGCCGTCCGCACTGGACTTGTGAGGACCCACGTGAGCTCGAAACCTGTCGTACTCATCGCCGAAGAGCTGTCGCCCGCCACCGTCGAGGCGCTGGGCCCGGACTTCGAGATCCGGCACTGCAACGGCGCGGACCGCGCCGAGCTGCTGCCCGCGATCGTCGACGTGGACGCGATCCTCGTCCGCTCCGCCACCAAGGTCGACGCCGAGGCCATCGCCGCGGCCAAGAAGCTGCGGGTCGTCGCGCGCGCCGGCGTCGGTCTGGACAACGTGGACGTCTCCGCCGCCACCAAGGCCGGTGTGATGGTCGTCAACGCGCCGACCTCGAACATCGTGACCGCGGCCGAGCTCGCCTGCGGCCTGCTCGTCGCCACCGCCCGCAACATCCCGCAGGCCAACACCGCCCTGAAGAACGGCGAGTGGAAGCGGAACAAGTACACGGGTGTCGAGCTCAGCGAGAAGACCCTCGGCGTCGTCGGCCTCGGCCGCATCGGCGTGCTGGTCGCCCAGCGCATGTCGGCCTTCGGCATGAAGATCGTCGCGTACGACCCCTACGTGCAGCCCGCGCGCGCCGCCCAGATGGGCGTCAAGATGCTGGCGCTGGACGAGCTCCTGGAGGTCGCCGACTTCATCACCGTGCACCTGCCCAAGACCCCCGAGACCCTCGGTCTCATCGGGGACGAGGCCCTGCACAAGGTGAAGCCGTCGGTCCGCATCGTCAACGCCGCCCGCGGCGGGATCGTCGATGAGGCCGCGCTGTACACGGCCATCAAGGAGGGCCGCGTCGCCGGCGCCGGCCTCGACGTGTACGCGAAGGAGCCCTGCACGGACTCCCCGCTGTTCGAGCTCGACCAGGTCGTCTGCACCCCGCACCTCGGCGCGTCCACGGACGAGGCCCAGGAGAAGGCCGGTGTCTCGGTCGCCAAGTCGGTGCGCCTCGCGCTCGCCGGTGAGCTCGTGCCGGACGCGGTCAACGTCCAGGGCGGGGTCATCGCCGAGGACGTCCGTCCCGGTCTGCCCCTCGCCGAGAAGCTGGGCCGCATCTTCACCGCCCTCGCGGGCGAGGTCGCGGTCCGCCTCGACGTCGAGGTCTGCGGCGAGATCACCCAGCACGACGTCAAGGTGCTGGAACTCTCCGCCCTCAAGGGTGTCTTCGAGGACGTCGTCGACGAGACGGTCTCCTACGTCAACGCCCCGCTGTTCGCGCAGGAGCGCGGCGTCGAGGTCCGCCTGACCACCAGCTCGGAGTCCCCGGACCACCGCAACGTGGTGACCGTGCGCGGCACCCTGTCGGACGGTCAGGAGGTCTCGGTCTCCGGCACGCTCGCGGGCCCGAAGCACCTTCAGAAGATCGTGGGCGTCGGCGAGTACGACGTGGACCTGTCGCTCGCCGACCACATGGTCGTGCTGCGCTACACCGACCGCCCCGGCGTGGTCGGCACCGTCGGCCGCGTCCTCGGCGAGGGCGGTCTGAACATCGCGGGCATGCAGGTCGCCCGGGCCGAGGAGCACGGTGAGGCGCTCGCCGTCCTCACCGTCGACGCCGCGGTTCCCGGAGACGTCCTCGCGGCCATCGCCACCGAGATCGGCGCCGTCTCGGCGCGCACGGTCAGCCTCGCCTGAGCCCGTCGGGGAAGACGTGACGGAAGGGCCCGGGGGAGATCCCCGGGCCCTTCCGCGTTCCGTCGGCCGCGTGTCGCGGTGGGCGGTTCAGTGGTACGTCGCCTCGTGGGCGCGGACCTCGGGCTCGGCCGCGGGCTCCGCCGCGGGCGGGACGGGTGCTTCGATCCCGCGCATCAGAGCCGCGGCGAGCACGGCCGCCCCGAGCAGCAGCGCCGTACCGCCCCAGGCCGCGTACTGCATTCCGTGGACGAAGGCCTCCCGGGCCAGGGCCAGTACCTGCTCCCCGGCCGGCCCGCCGATGTGGTGGGCGGTGGCGACGGCGCCGCCCAGCGTCTCCCGTACGGAAGGCTCGGCACCGGCCAGGTCGGCGCGGTAGACCGCGGTGCCCAGGCTGCCGAGGACCGCCATGCCCAGGGCGCCGCCGAACTCCGTCCCGGTCTCCAGCAGGGAGGCGGCGGAACCGGCCTTCTCGGCGGGAGCCGAGGCCAGCGCCATGTCGGACACCAGGGACAGCACGGTGACGATGCCCGAGGCGAGCACCCCGGCGCCGGTGAGGATCAGCCACAGGGAGTCGGTGCCCACCAGGCTGATCAGGACGAACCCGACGGCGGCGAGGGCGAACCCGCCGGCGATGACGTGGGCCCGGTCCACCTTCTGGGCCAGGGCCGCGCCTACCGGGGCCGCGGCGCCGATGAGAACCGAGGGGGCCAGGCTCCACAGGGCGGCTTCCAGGGTGCCCATCCCGAGCACCGACTGCAGGTACTGGGTGGTGAAGTAGGCCGAACCCATCATGGCGAAGGCGGCGGCGGTGTTCAGGGCGATGCCCGCCCCGAAACCGCGGCCCCGGAACAGTGCCCGGCTCACCATGGCGTCGTCACGGGTGCGCTGGCGGCGGACGAAGACGTACCCGAAGACCAGGCCGACGGCGAGGCAGGCGAGGTAGAGCGGCTCGAAGCCCTCGGCGGCGATCTCCTTGAGCCCGTAGACGACCGGCAGTACGGCGGCCATGGAGAGCGGGACGCTCAGCAGGTCGAAGCGGCCGGGGGCCGGGTCCTTGAACTCCGGTACCAAGGCCGGGACCAGGAGCAGCAGGAGCAGCATCGCGGGCACGTTGATGAGGAAGACGGAGCCCCAGTAGAAGTGGTTCAGCATCACCCCGCTGAGCACCGAACCGAGCGCGATGCCACCGGTCATGGCCCCGGACCAGATGGCGATGGCCTTGCCGCGCTGCTTGTCGTCCTGGAACAGGTTCCGTACGAGGGCCAGCGTGGAGGGCATCAGGGTCGCGCCGCCGATGCCGAGCAGGACGCGGGCCGCGATGAGCATCTCGGCGCTGGTGGCACAGCCGGCGCCGATCGAGGCGAGGCCGAAGGCGGTCGCGCCGATCAGCAGCAGCTTGCGGCGGCCGATCCGGTCGCCGAGCGAGCCCATCGTGATCAGCAGGCCGGAGAGGGCGAAGGCGTAGCTGTCGAAGATCCAGAGCTGCTGGGTGGAGCTCGGGTCGAGCTGGTCGGTGATGGCCGGGATGGCGAAGTAGAGGACGGAGACGTCCATCGAGACCAGGAGCAGGGGCAGCAGGAGGACGGTGAAGGCGGTCCATTCGCGGCGGCCGGCACGTCGCGCTGTGGCAGCGGGAGTTGTCATGAGCAGGAATGTACACACGTCTTAAACGCTTGTCTATGACGACTGTCTAGAACTGTTGTCTTGGACGCTTGTCTTGCTACCGTGTGGCCATGGGACATCGTGAAGATCTGCTCGAAGGCGCCAAGAAGTGCCTGGTCGAGAAGGGGTTCGTGCGCACGACCGCGCGCGACATCGTCGGCGCCTCGGGGACCAATCTGGCCTCCATCGGCTACCACTACGGCTCGAAGGACGCCCTCCTCACCCAGGCCTTCATCGGCCTGATGGAAGAGTGGGGCGCGGTGTTCGAGGACGGACTCGACGGCGAGGGCGGATCGTTGGAGCGCTTCCGCTCCCTGTGGGAGGGCGTGCTGGAGCAGCACGAGAAGTCCGGCCCGATCTGGGCGGCCAGCCTGGAGGTGGCGCTCGGCCGGGACCAGCGGCCGGAGTTGAGGTCCATGCTCGCGGCCTCGCAGGCCGAGGGCCGCCGGGGGCTGATCTCGATGCTCACCGGGACCCCGGAGGACCAGCTCGACGAGCGGGACGTGCGCACGCTGGGCGGCTTCTACCAGGCCCTGCTGAACGGCTTGATGATCCAGTGGCTCTTCGACCCGGAGTCGGCCGCGACCGCCGAGGAGTTCACCGAAGGCATGCGCCGGGCGGCCGAGATGATGACGCGGCCCCAGGACTGACCGGAGGAGCCGCCTCATCCGCCGGGCCCGCCCGCCCCCGGCCGGACCGCCGCGCACGCATCGAGCAGGTGGCCGCCCGGACGGCTCAGGCCAGGCGGGACGCCTTGAGGGCCATGTGGAGCAACAGGCGGTCCTCGCCCTCGTCCAGGTCGAGACCGGTCAACTGTTCCACCCGGGCCAGGCGGTAGTAGAGGGTCTGGCGGTGGATGCCCAGGGCGGCCGCCGCGCGGCCCGCCTGGCCCGCGCAGTCCAGGAAGACCTCGGCGGTGCGGGCGAGTTCACGGTTGGCCGGGGTCAGCAGGGTGCGGGCCGCGGGGTCGTCCACAGGATCGGCGGCGAGCGCCGCCAGCAGCCGGTACGGGCCGATCGCCGACCACTGGGCGACCGGGCCGAAGCGGGGCTGGGCCGCGGCCGCCCGGGCGGCCGCGACGGCCTGCTCCCAGGCGGCGGGCAGGTCGGCGAGGCCCCGTACGGGGTCGCCGACGCCCGCGGTCACCCCGCGGGCGACCGCCGTGGTGGCCCCGGCGCCCGCGCCCGTGCCCTTCCCGCCGACGGCCTTGCCCGTTCCCGCCGCCTCCGCGGCGCGCGGCAGCAGCCGGGCCACCGCCGCCAGGGCCGGAGCCAGCGCGTCCGTCGAGCGCAGCCGGAGCAGCACCGCCAGAGCCGGCTCGCCCGCGGGCTCCGGCCCGGGTCCCGGCCCCGCCGCCGCACCGGGCCCGGCGCCGCCGCCCGGCTCGCCCGCGCCCCGCCGCGGTACGACGCACACCGCCGCCGCGCCCGGTACCGACGCCGGAGCCTCCCCGGGCCACGGCGCCACGCAGACCGCCGCGTGCAGCCCGTCCCCACCCGGCCCGAGGGCGGCCCGCAACGCGGCCACCGCCATGTCCTGCGGCCAGCCCGGGCCGGCCGTGAGCACCGCCAGGAACTCCCGCGACAGGTCGGCCCCGGCCCTCGCCTCCTCGGCGAGCAGCACCCCGATGCGCTGGGCGACCTCCATGGCCGCGTCCAGCGCCGCCTGCTCCGGCCCGGGCTTGCCGGGCTCCTGGTCCAGCAGCCATACGTAGCCCTGCACGATGCCCCGGTACCGCACGGGCAGGCAGATCCGCCCCCGGAACACCCCCGCGTCCGGCGCCGCCGGGATCCGGACCGGCCCGGTGGCGCGGGCGATGCCGAAGCCCTCGAACCAGGACCGGACGTCCGCCGTCGACTGCCGGGTCAGGATCGAGCGGGTCCGTACCGGGTCCATGGCCAGATCGTCGTCGCTGTCGTGGGCGCCGAAGGCGATCAGCCGGAAGTCCCGGTTCTCCAGGGTCGCCGGGGCGCCGAGCAGCGCGGAGATCTCGTCCACCAGGTCCTGGTAATCGCCCTTCACGCCGACATTCTCCCACCTCGGCGCGGGCTCTTCAGACAGATGTATGAGATCCGGGACACGGATGCGTGACAGCTGTCGATGGCAGAGGATCGAAGCGATCCTTAGGTTTCACGGTGGTTTTACTAGCGCTTTTCTCCTGAGCCCCGTTGGAGGTGCCCCCGTGCTGGGTCCCGTGATCCTCGCCGCTTCGCGCAGCGACAAGATGCGTCGTATCGTCTCCGCCGCCCCGGTGACCAAGCCCGTGGTGAACCGGTTCATCCCCGGCGAGACCGTCGATCAGGTCATCCCGATCGTCGAGGAGCTCACGCGGGCCGGCCTGGAGGTCACCCTCGACGTCGTCGGCGAGGACATCACCGAGGTCGAGCAGTCCTACGCCGCCCGGGACGCCTACCTCCTGCTCATCGAGCGCCTCGCGGAGCTCGGTCTCGGCGAGAAGGCCGAGATGTCCGTCAAGCTGTCGATGTTCGGCCAGGCCCTGGAGGGCGGCCACGAGCTGGCGCTCGCCAACGTCCGCCCGGTCGTCGAGGCCGCGGCCGCCATCGGCACCACCGTGACGCTCGACGCCGAGGACCACACCACCCTCGACTCGATGTTCGCCATCCACGAGGAGCTGCGGAAGGACTTCCCGCAGACCGGCTGCGTGATCCAGGCGTACCTCTTCCGCACGGAGGCCGACGCCCGCCGCCTCGCCGCCAACGGCAGCCGCGTCCGCATCGTGAAGGGCGCCTACAAGGAGCCCGCCGAGGTCGCCTACCTGGACAAGGCGGAGATCGACAAGGCGTACGTCCGGATCCTGAAGATCCTCATGGACGGCGAGGGCTATCCGATGATCGGGTCGCACGACCCGCGCCTGATCGCCATCGGCCAGGAGCTCGCCCGCAAGGCCGGGCGCAAGCTGGACGAGTACGAGTTCCAGATGCTGTACGGCATCCGCAGCGAGGAGCACCTGCGGCTCGCCGCCGAGGGCCACCGGATGCGCGTCTACACCGCGTACGGGACGGACTGGTACGGCTACTTCATGCGCCGCCTCGCGGAGAAGCCGGCCAACCTCCTCTTCTTCGTCCGCTCGATGATCACCAAGAACTAGGCACCCCACTAGCTCAAGGAGTTACCAGCCCCATGGATGCTGTGACCCAGGTCCCCGCGCCGGTCAACGAGCCGGTCCACTCGTACGCCCCCGGCACCCCGGAGCGCGCGCGTCTCGAGGCGCAGCTCAAGCAGCTGTCCGAGAACCCGATCGACCTCCCGATGACGATCAACGGCGTCAAGCGGATGGGCGGTGGCGAGCGCTTCGACGTGGTCCAGCCGCACGACCACAAGTCGGTGCTCGGCACCTACGCCAACGCCACCGAGGCCGACGCGCAGGAGGCCATCGACGCCGCCCTCGCCGCCGCCCCGGCCTGGCGCTCGATGTCCTTCGACGACCGCGCCGCGATCATCCTGCGCGCCGCCGAGCTGCTGTCCGGTCCGTGGCGCGAGAAGCTCGCCGCCTCCACCATGCTGGGCCAGTCGAAGACCGCGCAGCAGGCCGAGATCGACACCCCGTGCGAGCTCGTCGACTTCTGGCGCTTCAACGTCCACTTCGCCCGCCAGATCCTGGCCGAGCAGCCGGTCGCGAACTCCGCCGGCGTGTGGAACCGCAGCGACCACCGTCCGCTCGAGGGCTTCGTCTACGCGATCACGCCGTTCAACTTCACGGCCATCGCGGGCAACCTGCCGACCGCCCCCGCGCTCATGGGCAACGTGGTCCTGTGGAAGCCGTCCCCGACGCAGACCCACTCGGCGATCCTCCTCATGGAGCTCCTGGAGGAGGCCGGCCTGCCCAAGGGCGTCATCAACCTGGTGACCGGCGACGGCATCGCGGTGTCGGAGGTGGCCCTGAACCACCCCGAGCTGGCCGGCATCCACTTCACCGGCTCGACCAAGACCTTCCAGTACCTGTGGAAGACGGTCGGCAACAACATCGAGAAGTACAAGTCCTACCCGCGCCTGGTCGGCGAGACCGGTGGCAAGGACTTCGTCGTCGCGCACCCGTCCGCGGACCGCGCCGTCCTGAAGACCGCCCTGACCCGCGGCTCCTTCGAGTTCCAGGGCCAGAAGTGCTCGGCGTCCTCGCGCGCCTACGTCCCGGCCTCGATCTGGAACGACGGCTTCAAGGAGGCCTTCGCGGCCGAGGTCGACGGCATCACCATGGGCGACGTCCGTGACCTGACCAACTTCATCGGTGCCGTCATCGACGAGCGGTCCTTCGCGAAGAACAAGGCCGCCATCGACCGTGCCATCGCCGACCCGACCTGCGAGATCATCGCCGGTGGCACGTACGACGACTCGGAGGGCTACTTCGTCCGTCCGACCGTCATCGCGTGCACCGACCCGGAGAACGAGGTCTTCACGACCGAGTACTTCGGCCCGATCCTCGCCGTGCACGTCTACGAGGACGCCGACTTCGACGCGATGCTCGCGCAGATGGAGTCCGTCTCGGCGTACGCCCTGACCGGCTCGATCATCGCGGCGGACCGGTACGCGGCCGCCGACGCGATGGAGAAGCTCCGCTTCGCGGCGGGCAACTTCTACATCAACGACAAGTCCACCGGCGCCGTCGTCGGCCAGCAGCCCTTCGGCGGTGGCCGCGCCTCGGGCACCAACGACAAGGCGGGTGCCGCGAGCAACCTGCAGCGCTGGACCTCGACCCGCTCCATCAAGGAGACGCTGGTCGCGCCGACCGAGTACGCGTACCCCCACATGGGCTGACCTCCGCCCCGCTGAACCCCGCCCCCGCCCCGGCACCCCCAAGTCCGGTGCGGGGGCGGTATCCATTTCCCCACCCGTCAACTCCTGCTAGCCTGAGCAAAGTTGTCGTGTACGGCGACACGCTCCAGTACTCGGGCCCGGTTACCCGAGGGAGCCGAGGGCTCTCACGAGTTCCCGTACGGGGTGGGGTGTTTTGCCAGGAGATACGAGACCTCTACGCGTCCGTGCCGGGACGACGCCAGGGGAGACGTATGTCCAGGCGCACCGACAACCGCCATCGTGTGGCCACCATCTGCCGCGAGGCCACCGGCCTGCCGCACCGCGCCTGCCTCGGCTGGGCGGAGTCGGGCCTGATCACCCGCCACCGACCGGTCCCGGAACCCGAGGACGAGGCGCAGCGCATCCTCGAATCGCTCCTGGTGGCCGAGCTCGCCGACGGGCTCCGGGAACACGAGTGCCGTGACGGCGCCCTGTTCGGCTTCACCGCCGCCCGGCCGGCTCCCGCCGGTCTGGCACTCGTCCTGCAGCCGGCGATGGCCGACCGGGTCCTTTCCGCGGTGCTGCCGCGCATCGACGAGCACTACGGCGGACTGCGCGGGGTGCCGGGGCTGCGCATCGCCCCGGTGGGCCGTAGCTGGGCGCTGAACCAGCTGCCGAGCCGGGCAACGGTGACGCTGGTGCACCCCGATCCGGACTGGCGCCCGCTGCTGCCGGAGCACGGTGACGGACTGACGCAACTGTGGCGGCGCAACCGTCATCGCCTCCATCCCGTGGAAGCGGCGGAGCTCGGCGGGCGCGCCGACGCGGGAGGCGACCCCGGATCGGTCATGGCACAGGACTGGCTGAACAGCAGACTGCTGAGGCGTCCGGGGCTGCTGAGCGCAGCCGGGGCCGCACACGGATCGGCCAACGTGTACACCCACGGCGGGGACGTGGTCGTCGAGTGGTGCTGCGGAGTGGAACGGGACGAACTGGAGCGGCGTCTGCGTCGCAGCGGCCTGGCGGAGCGGCCGGACCGGATCGCCGAGCGGCTGCGGGACCAGCCGTGGTTTCCGGGTGAGATCGCGATGGGCGGAGCCTTCGTCACCCTGCGGCGCGGGCCCTGTTACGCGTCGGCCGCCCCGGCGGGGAGGGCGCTGTGATGCTGACCGCGGCAATCGTGACGGCGGCCGTGCTCGGGGTCGCGAAGGTGGTGCGGGACTGGCTGATCCTGCGGCAGGTGCGGGCCGCCATGGACGCCGGCAGCCCCGAGGACCGGGTGCGGATCGGGATGCGGCTCGCCGAGGCCCTCGGCGGCGGGCAGTCCGGGCCGGCTCCGGAGCCGCCCGCCGGGGAGGTCGTCACACCTCCACGATGACCTGGTCCAGGGACTTGCGCAGGAGGTCCGGGACCTCGCAGTCGTCCGCCGGGTAGCCCACCGGGACGACGGCGAAGGCCTTCTCGTTCTCCGGGCGGTCCAGGACGTGGCTGAGGAAGCGCATGGGACTGGGGGTGTGGACCAGCGCCGCCAGGCCGGACAGGTGGAGCGCGGACAGGAGCATGCCGACCGCGATGCCGACCGATTCGTCGACGTAGTAGTGCTTGCGCTTCGTGCCGTCCGGGCCGAGCCAGTAGCGCTGCTGGAAGACCACGATCAGTGCCGGGGCGTCCGTGAGGTGGGTCTTCACGGCGTCCGTGCCGATGGGACGCAGGGCGGCGAGCCATTCGTCGCCCAGCCGGCCGTCGTAGGACAGCTGCTCCTCCTGCTCGGCGGCCGCGCGGATCTGCTGCCGGACAGCCGGGTCCTTGACCAGGACGAAGGTCCACGGCTGCTGGTGCGCCCCGGAGGGGGCGGTCGCGGCGCAGGCGATGGCGTCCCGGACCACCTGCTCGGGTACCGGATCGGGGGAGAAGTGGCGTACGGTCCGCCGCTCGTCCATCCGGGCCCGCAACTCGGCGGCGCGCGCGATCGATTCCGGCTGCGGCATCCGCTCGGGCCGGTAGGCGGTGGGACGGTACGGCTGGCCGTGGGTGGGGGTCCACTGCTGGGTATCGGGCGACATGGGGCGAGTCTGCCGAGGCATTGGTCCAGACCGCTAGTGCCGCTTCGGCCGATGGCGGCCGGTGTGCGCGGTTCGGCGTCCGCAATGCGGTCCTTGGTACGGTCGCGGGACGGGCGCGGCCGCGCCCGCACGCGGTGCACCGAACGGCTGGAGCAGTGATGGACACGCGGACCGCGCACACCTCGCAGCTGACCGCCGACGGGCTGAGGGAGGTCCGGGACCTGCTCGACGCGGCCTTCGAAGGGGACTTCTCCGACGAGGACTTCGAGCACGCGCTCGGCGGGATGCACGTCCTGGTCCGTCTGGACGGCCGGCTCGTCGCGCACGGCAGCGTCGTGCAGCGGCGGGTCCTGCACCGCGGACGCGCCCTGCGCACCGGATACGTGGAGGCCGTGGCCGTACGGGCAGGCCTCAGGCGCCGCGGCCTCGGCGGGCAGGTCATGGCACGGCTGGAGCGGTTCGTGGCCGGGGCCTACGTGCTGGGCGCGCTGTCGGCGTCGCAGGAGGGGGCCGGGCTCTACCTCGCCCGCGGCTGGTCGGTGTGGCCGGGCCGGGTGGGGGCCCTCTCGCCGGACGGGCCGGTGCGGCTGCCCGAGGAGGAGGGCTCCACCTATGTATGGGCACCGCCCGGCGGGATCCGGCTGGACCCGGCCGGGCGGCTCGACTTCGACTGGCGGGACGGGGACGTTCTCTAGGCCGGGCCCGGGTGGGCTACGCGCCCGTGATGCTGGCCGAACCCGTCTCGATGTGGCCCGTGTAGCGGCGCGACCAGGTGCCGTCGGAGTCGGCGAGGATCGTGAAGTCGTACCAGCCCTTGCTGTAGGCCACCGCGTTGAAGAAGTCCTCGCGCGAGGAGTTCGCCGGGACCGTGTAGGTCCACGGGCCGTCCGTGCGGTAGGCGTTCGAGCGGATCGTGAAGGTGACGGGTGAGCCGGAGGAGTTCTTCATCCTGAAGTAGACCGCCGGCTTGCCGGTGCCCGGCTCGACCGCGAACCGGGCCGCCACCTCGATGTCCTTGCCCGGCTTCGACGCGTCGCCGATGAAGCGGCGCAGGAAGCGGTTCGGCCCGTGCATCGAGATGTCGTACTTGCCCGAGCCGTGGCCGAGGCCGATGTGGAAGTAGTCGCTGCTCGTGCCGCCCGGGTCGACGGTGTACTGCCAGGCCGTCGTGTCCCGGTGCTGGTGCGGGTGGATCGAGAAGTGCGCCGCCCGCTTCGCCTCGGTGCCCTGGTTGGCCATCGAGAACCAGGCCGTGATCTGGCCGGCCGGTCCGAACTCGAAGCGGTCCAGGTTGCCGTTCGCCTGGTACGGCAGGGCCCGCGCCGGTCGGGTACCGGGCTCCTGCGCCGGGAGGGCGTTGTCCTGGGGCGCCGGGTTGGGGAGCGGGGCGCAGGTCGCCTGGCCGATCACCTTGGCGGTGGAGGGGAGGCCCGCGGGGACCCCGTAGACCGGGTGCGCGAAGTCGAAGACACCGGTCAGGTCGCCGACCACCTTGCGGCGCCAGGCGCTGATGTTCGGACAGGTGGCGGGGGTGCCGAGGGCGGCCGTCCACTTCTCCATGAACCGCAGCACCGAGGTGTGGTCGAAGACCTCCGAGCTCACCCAGCCGCCGCGGGTCCAGGGGGACATCACGATCATCGGGACGCGGAAGCCGAGGCCGATCGGCAGGCCGTCGAGGTATTCGCCGGGAGTGCCGGGCGGGGCGACCGGCGGGGGGACGTGGTCGAAGAAGCCGTCGTTCTCGTCGTAGTTGAGGAAGAGGACCGTGGAGTCGAACACCTCGGGGTTCGCGGCCAGGGCGCGGTAGACCAGGTCCACGAAGTGGGCGCCGTCGCCGGGCGGGGCGTAGGGGTGCTCCGAGAAGGCCTCGCTGGCCACGACCCAGGACACCTGGGGGAGGGTGCCCGCCACGACGTCGGCGCGTATCGCGGCGGCGATGTCGTCCGGGGTGGAGCCGGTGACCCGGGGGACCGAGCCCATGCCCCGGTCCCACAGCGGGTTCCCGGGGGCCGCGTCGGTGAAGTTCTTGAAGTAGGCGAGACCGTTGTCGCCGTAGTTGTCCTGGGCGTTCTGGTAGACCTTCCAGCTCATGCCGGCCCGCTGGAGGGCCTCCGCGTACGTCTCCCAGGTCAGCCCGGACTCGTCGCCTCCGTCCTTGCTGGTGGCGTCGATCCTGCCGCTCCACAGGAAGGTGCGGTTGGGGCCGGTCGCGCTGAGGGCGGAGCAGAAGTACGCGTCGCAGATCGTGTAGTTGTCGGCGAGGCCGTAGTGGAAGGGAATGTCCCCCCGGTCGAGGTGGCCGAGGGTGCGGACGTTGCCGACGCCCGTGACCCAGTTGTCCATCCGGCCCTTGTTCCAGGCGGCGTGCTGCGAGGTCCAGCTGTGCGGGAGGTCGCCGGTGCACTGGGCCAGGGTCTCGCTGTCCGCGCCGCCCGCCGGCGGGGTGGCGGACAGCTTCCACGGGTACTGGCGGCCGCCCCAGTTGGGCTGGTTGAACATGCCCCAGCCGCCCGGGATGTTGCCGGCGGCGCGGTCGCCGAATCCGCGGACACCCTTCAGCCTGCCGAAGTAGTGGTCGAAGCTGCGGTTCTCCTGCATCAGGATCACCACGTGCTTCACATCGGTGATGGTGCCGGTCGCGGCGGCCGCCGCCGCCGTCGTCGGTGTGACCGCGGGCAGGGTGGCGCCCGCCACGAGCCCGGCGCCGATACCCACGAAACCTCTGCGGCTGATCGGTGTCACTGGCCTCTCGCCTCCAACTCAAGTGCCCCGCTGGCACATCGACGGCAAGAGTGGCGGCGCCGGGATCAAAGGTCTACATCCGTGCGGTAAGAAATCGGTGAACATAGGGGTGGCTGGAATCAGCCACCGGTCCGGACCAGCATCTTGCCCAGGTTCTCCCCGCGGAGCATGCCCAGGAAGGCCTCCACCGTCCGGTCAAATCCCTGGACAACGGTGGTGTCGGTACCGATCCGGCCACTGCGCAGATGCGGGACGAGGAAGTCCTCCAACTCGTCCTGCAGATTGGTGTGATTGCGAACCAATACACCTTCCAGGCGCAGGGACTTGTGTACGACCTCGAAGAGGTTGCGGGGCGCGGCCGGCGAGCGGTCCCCGTTGTACATCGAGATCGCACCCACCCAGGCGATCCGCCCGTGCGCGCGCAGCGCGCCGATCGCCCCCTCCAGGTGGTCCCCGCCGACGTTGTCCACGTAGACGTCGATACCGTCCGGGGCGGCCTGCGCGAGCTGCTCGCCGACCGGCCCGTCGTGGTAGTCGAACGCCGCGTCGAAGCCGAGCGCGCCGGTGAGGTGGCGGACCTTGGCCGCCGAGCCCGCGCTGCCGATGATCCGCCGGGCGCCCAGCAGCCGGGCGATGTGGCCGGTGGCCGTGCCGACCCCGCCCGCGGCGGCGGAGACGAAGAGGTCCTCGCCGCTGCGCAGGGCCGCCGTCCGGGTGAGGGCCGCGTACGCGGTCAGGCCGGTACCGCCCAGGATGGAGAGGTACGCCTCCAGCGGGACGCCGTCGTGGCCGTGCAGCTTGCGCGTTCCGTCCGCGCCGAGGGTGACCAGGGCGTGGGTCCGCCAGCCCGCGCGGTGGAAGACCAGGTCGCCCTCGCGCAGCCCCGGGTCGCGGGAGGCCAGCACCCGGCCCACCGAGCGGCCCTCCAGCGGGGTGTTCAGCTCGAAGCCGCCCTCACCGCCGTCCATCATGCCGCGGTGGTACGGGTCCACCGAGAGCAGGAGGTTCTCGACGAGCGCGGTGCCGGACGCCGGCTCCGGGACCGGGAAGGCGGCGTAGGCGAAGTCCCCGGCGGTGGGGAAGCCGGTGGGGCGGGCGATCTGGTGGACGGCGTGAGCGGTCTTCGTGGTCATGGGCCCAACGCTAGGAAGGAATGGCCGGCCCGGACAGGGGGTTGCGTTCATGGAACCGGCACGTCCATGAACGACGCTCATAGAACGAGGTGGAAGCGCCCATGGCGGGAAGCACTGCCGACCTGCTG
This sequence comes from Streptomyces sp. NC-S4, assembly GCF_054353315.1. Taxonomy (NCBI): domain Bacteria; kingdom Bacillati; phylum Actinomycetota; class Actinomycetes; order Kitasatosporales; family Streptomycetaceae; genus Streptomyces; species Streptomyces sp. NC-S4. The sequence goes on from NZ_CM135937.1 coordinate 6,030,195, forward strand.
CCCCAGGAACTGCGGATCCTGGTCGCCGTCGCCGAGAGCGGCGGCTTCAGCGCCGCCGCGGCCGCCCTCGGCCTGACCCAGTCGGCCGTCTCCCACTCCGTGCGCGGCAGCGAGGCCAAGGTCGGCGCGGTGCTCTTCGAACGCGGCCGCGGCGGGGCCACCCCGACCCCCGCGGGGGAGCGGGCCGTCGCCCTCGCCCGCCGGATCCTGCGGATGTACGAGGTCCTCGGCGCGGAGGTGCGGGGCGCGGGCCGCGGCGCGGTGGAGGGGGTGCTGCGGATCGCCGCGTTCCGCAGCGCGGCCCTGCACCTGCTGCCACCCGCGCTGGAGCGGCTCACGGCCCGGCACCCGGGCATCCGGCCCGAGGTCCGCGTGGTGCGCGAGATCGGTGCGGGAGCGGCCGGGGAAGTGGCGGCGGGCCGCGCCGACCTGGGCATCGCCACGCTGGGCGGCTCGCAGGAGGTCGCCCCCGGGCTGCTGACCGGGGTGCTGGCCCAGGAGGCGTACCGGCTGGTCCACCCGGCCGGGCACCCGGACCCGAAGGGCCTGCCGCTGATGGACTGGGACGAGAACTGCGGTTCCTACACCCGCTCCTGGTGGCGGGCCCAGGACTGGATCCCGCGGGCGACGGTCAAGGCGGAGGACGACGCGATGGTGCTGACCATGGTCGGCCGCGGACTCGGCATGGCGATCATGCCCGAGCTGTCCCTGAGGGAGGCGACCGAGGCGGTGGACGTCACCGATCTGGGCCCCGCGGGGCCGGTGAGGCAGGTGGGATACGTCACTACGTCGGAATCGGCCTCAACTCTCGCCGTAAAGGCCCTGATCAGGGAACTTCGCTCCGAGAAGGGCTGAAACGGACCCTCCGGAAGGGGCTTTCCGGGGCGCTGCGCGTCTCAGATAGTAGGAAGCCCGAGTAATTGCCGAGACATACAACGGGACCTGGCCTAGCTTTGTAGAAGCCGAACGTCTCGCCGATCAGGCGAATGGCGGTCGAGAGCGCGCGCCCCTGGCAGGCAACCCCTGCGGCGCACTGCTCCCCGCCTCTTCCGGCGCCTTGAAGGAACCCCTCATCCGTGGCCCCGCCACGCCGTGATCTCAAGGAGTCGATCACCATGACCGCTTCCACCGCCGCCCGCCGCGTCCGCCACACCTCCGCCTCGGCCGACGACCGCAAGAACGCCGCCGCCGCTCTCCAGCGCGCCCTCGACCGCCGTGACAACGGCGGGTCGACCGGTCACTGACCTGCGCCGCCCGAGACGTTCTGCGTCCGCATTCGTCCACATGGTGGACGCAGAATGTCTGAGGGCTGGGACACGGAGTACGGTTCCGTCATGTCGACCAGCATCAATCTCGCAGTGATCCCCGGTGATGGCATCGGCCAGGAAGTCGTGGCTCAGGGACTCAAGGTCCTTACCGCGGTCCTGCCCCAGGATGTGAAGCTGGAGACCAAGCAATACGATCTCGGCGCCCAGCGCTGGCACCGCACCGGTGAGACCCTGCCGGACGCGGAGCTCGAAGCCCTCAAGCACCACGACGCGATCCTGCTGGGTGCCATCGGCGACCCCTCGGTTCCGTCCGGCGTGCTGGAGCGGGGCCTGCTGCTGAAGCTCCGCTTCGCCTTCGACCACTTCATCAACCTGCGCCCGTCGAAGCTGTTCCCGAACACGGCCACCCCGCTGGCCGGGCGTCCGGAGATCGACTTCGTCGTGGTCCGCGAGGGCACCGAGGGCCCGTACACCGGCAACGGCGGCAGCCTGCGCACCGGCACCCCCGCCGAGGTGGCCACCGAGGTCAGCATCAACACCGCGTACGGCGTCGAGCGCGTCGTCCGCGACGCGTACGAGCGGGCGAACGCCCGCCCCCGCAAGAAGCTGACGCTGGTCCACAAGAACAACGTCCTCGTGTACGCGGGTCACATGTGGAAGAACATCTTCGACAAGGTCGGCCAGGAGTACCCCGAGGTCACCACCGACTACCTGCACGTCGACGCCGCGACGATCTTCTTCGTCACCCAGCCCGAGCGCTTCGACGTCATCGTCACGGACAACCTCTTCGGTGACATCCTCACCGACCTGGCCGCCGCCGTGACCGGCGGAATCGGCCTCGCCGCCTCCGGGAACATCAACCCGACCGGCGCCTTCCCGTCCATGTTCGAGCCCGTCCACGGCTCGGCCCCGGACATCGCGGGCACCGGCAAGGCCGACCCGACCGCGACGATCCTCTCCGTCGCCCTCCTGCTGCGTCACCTGGGCTACGAGGCCCAGGCCGTCCGCATCGAGGACGCGGTCTCCGCCGACCTGGCGGAGCGCGACGGAACCTTCCGCTCCACCGACGCGATCGGCGACGCCCTCGCCGCTCGGGTAGCCGGCTGACCCGGCAGCTCCACCTCAGGAAGCCGCCGGGTCACAATGGGACCCGGCGGCTTTTCCTGCGCGGCCCCGGGTGCCACCATCTCCCCTGGGCCGCTCTCCCCGCTTCTCCGAAGCCTGCCCGCGCGCGATAATCGAACGCGAGGCCGCGGAATGCGGGGAAGCTCGGACGTCCTAGTACGCCGTGAGCGCGGTCCGCCATACACAACCGGTGAAGGACAAGCACTCATGACGACGCCCACGATCGAGCTCAAGCCCTCCTCGAACCCGCTGTCCGATGCGGAGCGCGAGGCGATCCTGGCCAGCCCCGGCTTCGGCCGCCACTTCACCGACCACATGGTGACGATCAAGTGGACGGAGGGCCGCGGCTGGCACGACGCCGAGCTGGTCCCGTACGCGCCGCTCTCGATCGACCCGGCGAACATGACGCTGCACTACGCGCAGACGATCTTCGAGGGCCTCAAGGCCTACCGCCAGCCCGACGGCACCGTGGCCACCTTCCGCCCCGAGGCCAACGCCGCGCGCTTCCAGGCCTCGGCCCGCCGCATGGCCATGCCGGAGCTGCCGACCGAGCTCTTCATCGAGGCCTGCGACGCGCTGATCAAGCAGGACCGCGCCTGGGTGCCGGACTCCGGCGAGGCCTCCCTCTACCTGCGCCCCTTCATGTTCGCCTCCGAGGTCGGCCTCGGCGTCCGCCCGGCGAACGAGTTCCTCTTCATCGTCATCGCCTCGCCCGCCGGCGCGTACTTCCCCGGCGGCGTCAAGCCCGTCTCCGTCTGGCTCTCCGAGGACTACGTCCGCGCGGTCAAGGGCGGCACCGGCGCCGCGAAGACCGGCGGCAACTACGCGGCCTCGCTGGTCGCGCAGGCCCAGGCGGCCTCGCACGGCTGCGACCAGGTGGTCTGGCTGGACGCCGTCGAGCACCGCTGGATCGAGGAGATGGGCGGGATGAACCTGTACTTCGTGTACGGCGACCGCATCGTCACCCCGGAGCTCACCGGCTCGCTCCTTCCCGGCATCACCCGCGACTCCCTCCTCACCATCGCCCGCGACCTCGGCTACACCGCCGAGGAGGGCCGTCTGACCACCGAGGACTGGCAGCGCGACAACGCGAACGGCACCCTCACCGAGGTGTTCGCGTGCGGCACCGCCGCCGTCATCACCCCGGTCGGCTCGGTCAAGTCCGAGCGCGCCAACTGGACCCAGGGCGACGGTGAGCCGGGCCAGGTCACCATGCGTCTGCGCAAGGCGCTGCTGGAACTCCAGACCGGCCACAGCGCCGACAACCACGGCTGGATGCACCCGCTCGGCTAGTCTGCGCCGCGGGTCGCCCCGCAGGTGCTCCGGAAACCGGGAAGCGCCTCCGGCGAGCGGGAACGGGGACCGTCGAGGTCCTTCTTCCCGCCCCGCCGGAGGCGCTTTTCACGTGAAGGGGCGTACCGGGGACCGCCCCGACCCGCCGCGGGCGTCGCCCCGTTCAGATCCCGACCGCGTTGGAGGCGGGCAGCCAGATCTGCAGCTGGTAGACGAAGTCGCTCCAGAGCCCGGTGACGAGGAGCACTCCGACCGCGATGAGGAACCCGCCGCCGATCCTGAGCACCAGCGAGTAGTGCCGCTTGACCCAGCCGAACGCCTTCATGGAACGGCGGAAGGCGACGGCCGCGAGGATGAAGGGAACGCCCAGCCCCAGGCAGAAGAAGGACACGAGCAGTGCGCCCCGGCCCGCGCTCTCCTGCCCCATGGACAGGCTCATCACCGTTCCGAGGGTCGGGCCCATGCAGGGCGACCACCCGAGTCCGAACGTGAAGCCGAGAACCGGTGCGCCGAGCAGTCCGGCTCCGGGCTTGCGGTGGATCCGGAAGTCGCGCTGCGTGAAACCGGGGAGGAATCCCATGAAGGCGAGACCGAACAGGATCGTCAGGCTTCCCAGAATTATGTTGAGCGTGTCCTTGTGTGCGGACAGGGTATTGCCGAAATAGCCGAAGAAGGCGCCCTGGGTGACGAATGGGGCCGAGAATCCGAGTACGAAGAGGAAGGCGCCCAGGAACATGCGGCCACGCTTTTCCTCCCGCGCCCCGGGGTCCAGCGTGGAGGCGGAAAGCCCCGTGACGTAGCCGAGGTATCCCGGGACGAGTGGCAGTACGCAGGGGGAGAAGAACGAGATGAGGCCGGCCAGGAGGGCCACCGGTACGGCGGCGACCAGGGTGCCGCTCGTCACCACCGACGTAGTCGATGCCAGGACCACCAGGGCCTCCTTGTTCGCGGCCCGGTCGAGGCACGTGCGCAGACGGTAGGTGTCCCCAGTGTGGCACGCGGCATCCGGGCGGCCTCGGTCAGGGTGCGCGGCCGGGCGCCGGGGGATCGGCACCGATAACTTCCCTATGTGTGCATTGGAGTTGTTCACGGCAATTGCCGGATTAAATTCCTGTGACACACGGTGCGGGCCTCGGATACGGTCGCGCTTCGGGGTGGGTGATCCGACAGGGGGTCGACCGGGGGCTTGACCGGCCCTCGATCAAAAGAGCCCGCCCCGAAACAAAGGGGAAAGAATTGAAGATCAGCAGGCGTGTCGTACGGCCCGTTTCTGTTGCCCTGATGGTTCCGGCTCTGGCGCTCGGAGCGGCGACGAACGCATTCGCCGACGGCAATGTGTCCTGGCGCAACGTGGCCACCGGGAAATACCTGATGGTCGGGCAGGGCACCTTCGGGATGGTACTGACCGGCGACGACAGCGCTCCCAGGTGGCGCGAGGTCAAGCAGGGCGACGGATCCTGGCAGCTCAAGGCCCACAAGGGCTCCGGCAATGTATGCCTCGACAGCAACGCCGCCGGCGACGTCTACCTCCGGAGCTGCCAGGACGGCAACGACCACCAGAAGTGGTGGGAGACGAAGACCTCCAGCGGCTGGAAGATCAAGAACAAGGCCACCGGCCGGGTTCTGGACAGCAACCAGCGGGGGCAGGTCTACACGCTGCCGGACAACGGCGGCAACTACCAGCGCTGGTCCTGACCGGCGCACCACGTACGCAGGCCCGCGCCCCGGCATCCCCGGGGCGCGGGCCTGCGCCCGTACGGGGGACCTCAGGCGGCCGCCGGCTCCTCGGCGGCGGTGACCGCCGGCGCCGGGGCGGGGGAGCGGCGTGCGGTGAGAGCGGCGTACACGAGTCCGCCCGTCAGACCGGACAGGACGAAGGAGCAGTCCACCCCGCCGGTGAGGGAGAGCAACGGGCCCTCGTAGAAGGGGGTGGTCACGGCGAGCAGGCCGATGCCGGCGCCGATCGCCCAGGAAGCGGTGGCGGCGACGTTCCAGCCGGAGCGGTACCAGTAGATCCCGCCCACCGAGCGGCGGTTGAAGACCTGGAGCGCGTCGGCGTCGTAGTGCCCGCGGCAGCGCACGTACCCGATGAGGGTGATCACGGCCCACGGGGTGCCGATCGCGGTCAGGACCAGCACGAACGAGGTCATCGCGGACTGTACGTCCCACTCGAAGGAGCCGATGAAGACGAAGGCCGTGGAGACCGCCGCCGCGACCAGGGTGGCCGTGGTCCGGGTGGCCCTGGGCACGATGGCGTCGAGGTCGAGGCCCATCGAGTAGAGCATGAGCCCGGCGTTGCCGACCGAGCCGGCCGCGGCGGCGGCGAGCAGCGGGATCAGGTACCAGAAGGGCGAGGCCGCCACCAGCGGACCGGCGTACTCGGTTCCGGCCCGGGCGGCGAGCGCGGTGTAGGTGCCGAACAGCTGCGGGACCAGAAGGCCGAAGAGCAGTCCGAACCCGGTGGCCCACAGCACCTTGCGGGAGCTGTGCCGCTGCGGGGAGATGTACCGGGTGTAGTCGCCGAGCAGGGTGATGAAGGCGACCGGGCCGCTGAGTCCGGCGGCGACGGCGGCGAGGATCCAGGTCGGCCAGAAGGAGCCGAGCAGGTACGCGGTGTCCGGCGGGGCCGCGGTGGTGAAGTCCCCGGAGTAGGCGAGGACGCCGATGGCCAGCAGTACCACCATGGCGACGGCCAGGATCTTGCTCATGCGCAGCAGCAGCTTGTAGCCGAAGACGGCCGCGACGACGGTGCACGCGGCGAGTACGCCGTACATCAGGCCGCGCGTGGCACCGGTGTCCGGCAGCCCGGTGAGCCGGGAGAGGACGCCCACCATCACGTCGCCGCCGATCCACAGGGTGAGTGCGGTGTAGCCGAGCGAGAGCAGCAGACCCACCACCGAGCCCACGAGCCGGCCGCGGACGCCGAACTGCGCGCCGCTGGAGGTCGAGAGGTTGGTCGCGGTGCGCAGGGAGACGAGCGCCAGCGGCGCGGTGAAGGCGATGCCGACGAGCGTGCCGGTCACGACGGCGGTGACCGAGGGCCACAGGCCCAGTCCGAAGGACGGGGGCAGCCAGCCGAAGACGATCACACCGAGGCAGAGGTTGGAGCCGAGAAGGATCGAGATCAGGTCGCGGGGACCGCTCGTCCGCTCGTCCTCGGGGATGGTGTCGACTCCGCGCTGTTCGATGGGCATGGGGGACTCCCTTGGCAGGGCGGGGGGTGGTTGCGCTTTGTTTGAGCGACACTCAATGTGACTCAAGGCTTGCCTTCAGGTCAATGATTCCCTCCCAAGAAATGAAGAGTTAGAGTGATGCTCTAAGCCATCGACTCAAGAGGTGGTGGATCGGCCCCGAGGAGGTCCGGCTCGACTCCCGGGTGGGCGCGGTCGATGCGGACGCGCGCAGCGGGCCGGTCGCCCTCAACCGCCCGTACTTCCCGTACGTCAGCACAGCCCGTAAGGACCTGCCTGCCATGACCGCCCATCAGCCCGCCAAGCCCGTCGACGCCGGATTCCGGATGCCCGCCGAGTGGACGCCCCACGAGCGCACCTGGATGGCCTGGCCCAGCCCCAACCCGACCTTCACCAACGCGCAGGAGCTCGCCGACGCCCGCGAGGCCTGGGGTGCCGTCGCCCGCGCGGTCCGCGCGTACGAGCCGGTGACCCTCGTGGTCTCGCCCGGCGACGCGGACAGCGCCCGGGCGATCGTCGGCGACGACGTCCGGCTGGTCGAGCAGGAGCTCGACGACGCCTGGATGCGCGACATCGGCCCGACCTTCGTCACCAACGACGCCGGCGAGCTCGCCGCCGTCGACTGGACCTTCAACGGCTGGGGCGCCCAGGAGTGGGCCCGCTGGGACCACGACTCGAAGATCGCCCGGCACGTCTCGGACGTGGCCGGCACCCGTACGTACAGCACCGAGCTCGTCAACGAGGGCGGCGCCATCCACGTCGACGGCGAGGGCACCGTACTGCTCACCGACACCGTCCAGCTGGGCGAGGGCCGCAACCCCGGCTGGACCCGCCAGCAGGTGGAGGCCGAGATCCACGCCCACCTCGGCACCACCAAGGCGATCTGGCTGCCGTACGGCCTGGCCGGCGACTACGGCACCTACGGGACCCAGGGCCACGTCGACATCGTCGCCGCCTTCGCGCGCCCCGGCGTCGTCATGGTCCACACCCAGCCCGACCCGGCCCACCCGGACCACGAGCGCTGCAAGACCATCGCCGCCATCCTGCGCGCGTCCACCGACGCCCGCGGGCGGCAGCTGGAGGTCGTGGAGATTCCGGCGCCGACGGTGCTGGAGGAGGACGGGGAGTGGGTGGACTACTCGTACATCAACCACTACCTGTGCAACGGCGGTGTCGTGCTGTGCGCGTTCGACGACCCGCGCGACGAGGAGGCCGCGGAGATCTTCCGCGGACTGTTCCCCGAGCGGACCGTGACCCTCGTCGACGCACGTACGATTTTCGCCGGGGGTGGCGGTATCCACTGCATCACCCAGCAGCAGCCGAAGGTCTGATCCGCAGACGGCCGGCAGCCGACCGACGAGGAGTGGTCCATGGTGGCGGGTGGAGTACCGGTACGCGCGGCGCGCAAGAACGCGCCCCCGCGCGAGGACGTACTCGTCGCCGCCATGGCCACGATCGCCGAGCGCGGCCTGGAAGGCCTGACCATGGCCGGGCTGGGCCGCGAGGTCGGCATGAGCAGCGGTCATCTCCTCTACTACTTCCGCAGCAAGGACGAGCTCCTGCTGCAGACCCTGGAGTGGAGCGAGGCGGAGCTGGGCGGCGAGCGGCGGGCCCTGCTCGCCCGCCGCGGTCCGGTGGGCGAGCGCCTGCAGGCGTACGTGGACCTGTATGTGCCCACGCGCGCCCGCGACCCGCACTGGACGCTGTGGCTGGAGGTCTGGAACCGTTCCCAGAACGCCGGCCCCCAGGAGCGCGAACGGCAGGCCGCCATCGAGGGCGCCTGGCACCGCGACCTGGTCGCGCTGCTCGCCGAGGGCGTCTCGCGCGGGGAGTTCCGCCCGGTGGACGCCGACCGCGTGGCGACCCGGATCCGGGCCCTGCTCGACGGATTCAGCATCCAGCTGGCGGTGGGTCTGCCGACCGCTTCCCGCGAGGAGATCCTGGACCACGTTCGCGAGTACCTCACCGAGGCGCTCGCGCCGCACGGCGGGGCCGGGGAGCCGTCACGGACGGGCGGTGACCGCATCGTGAGATAGCTGTCCATCCGCGGCGGGCGTTGTGGCACACTGCCAGCGTGCCTGCTCAGCTCATGATTATCGCCAGCAGCGCGCCGGTCCCCAGTGGCCGCTGAACCGTGGAAGAACTTCGCGGAAGCGGCCACCGTGCCTCGGACCCGCGCGCAGACCTCTCGCTACCCGCGAGAGGTTTTTTCGTTTCCCGGACCATCCCTGCCGGGACCGGACCGCGCGCGATGATGGGGGCAGTGGATGCCGGGCATATCCGGAACCACTCATCCGACAGGAGTCAGATCAGCATGACGACGACACCAGAGGCGGCAGCAACCGTGCTGTCAGAAGGCCTGGACGACGGCTTCCACGTCTTCGACACCACCCTGCGCGACGGCGCCCAGCGCGAGGGCATCAACCTCACCGTCGCCGACAAGCTGACGATCGCCCGGCATCTGGACGACTTCGGAGTGGGCTTCATCGAGGGCGGCTGGCCCGGCGCCAACCCCCGTGACACCGAGTTCTTCTCCCGCGCCCGCGCGGAGATCAGCTTCAAGAACGCCCAGCTGGTCGCCTTCGGCGCGACCCGGCGCGCGGGCGGTTCCGCCGACCAGGACCCGCAGGTGCGGGCCCTGCTGGAATCCGGCGCCCCGGTCATCACGCTCGTCGCCAAGTCCCACGACCGCCACGTCGAGCTCGCCCTGCGCACCACCCTCGACGAGAACCTGGAGATGGTCCGCGACACCGTCTCCCACCTGGTCGCCCAGGGCCGCCGCGTCTTCGTCGACTGCGAGCACTTCTTCGACGGCTACCGGGCCAACCCGGAGTACGCGAAGTCCGTCGTGCGCACCGCCCACGAGGCGGGCGCCGACGTGGTCATCCTCTGCGACACCAACGGCGGCATGCTGCCCGCGCAGGTGACCGCCACCGTCGCCACCGTCCTCGCCGACACCGGCGCCCGCCTGGGCATCCACGCCCAGGACGACACCGGCTGCGCCGTCGCCAACACCCTGGCGGCGGTGGACGCCGGCGCCACCCACGTGCAGTGCACGGCCAACGGGTACGGCGAACGCGTCGGCAACGCCAACCTCTTCCCCGTCGTCGCCGCCCTGGAGATCAAGTACGGGCGCAAGGTGCTCCCCGACGGGGCGCTCGCCGAGATGACCCGCATCTCGCACGCCATCGCCGAGGTCGTCAACCTCACCCCCTCCACGCACCAGCCCTACGTCGGCGTCTCCGCGTTCGCGCACAAGGCGGGCCTGCACGCCTCCGCCATCAAGGTCGACCCGGACCTCTACCAGCACATCGACCCCGAGCGGGTCGGCAACACCATGCGGATGTTGGTCTCCGACATGGCCGGCCGTGCCTCCATCGAGCTCAAGGGCAAGGAGCTCGGCGTCGACCTCGGCGGGGACCGCGCGCTCATCTCCCGGGTCGTGGAGCGGGTCAAGGCGCGCGAACTCCAGGGCTACACCTACGAGGCGGCCGACGCCTCCTTCGAACTGCTGCTGCGCGCCGAGGCCGAGGGCCGCGCCCGCAAGTACTTCCGCATCGAGTCGTGGCGGGCGATCGTCGAGGACCGCCCGGACGGCACCCACGCCAACGAGGCCACGGTCAAGCTGTGGGCCAAGGGCGAGCGGATCGTCGCCACGGCCGAGGGCAACGGCCCGGTCAACGCGCTGGACCGGGCGCTGCGGGTGGCGCTGGAGCGGTTCTACCCGCAGCTCGCCAAGTTCGAGCTCGTCGACTACAAGGTCCGCATCCTGGAGGGCACGCACGGCACGGAGTCCACGACCCGCGTGCTGGTCGCCACGACGGACGGCGAACGCGAGTGGTCCACGGTCGGCGTGGCCCCGAACGTGATCGCGGCGTCCTGGCAGGCCCTGGAGGACGCGTTCACCTACGGCCTGCTGCACGCGGGCGTCGAACCCGCCGAGTAGCCCGCCGGGCTCCGCCCGGTGAGGCCCTTATGTCCAGCTCACACGGGAAAGTACCGGTTCCGGTAGCGTCATGGATATGAGGACCAGGCTGATATCCACGCGTGTCGGACCGCTGCTCTGCGGCCTGCTGCTGGCGCTGGCGACGACCGGCCTCGTCGCCGCGCCGCAGGCCGCGGCGGCCGACGGGGTCGCCGCCGTGGGGGAGGCCCTCGAGAAGGGCCCGGTCTACGTGGCTCCCGGGGCCGAGGCGCAGTTGTCCACGGCCCAGGCGGACGCGCTGGCGAAGAAGATCAAGGACGCCGGGAAGCCGGTGTTCGTGGCCGTGCTCCCGGCCACCTCCGCGTTCCCCGCCGACAAGGTGCTCGGCGCGGTCCGCGCCGAGACCGGGATCACCGGGCTGTACGCGATCCGGCTCGGTGACGGCTTCGACGCCGGCGCGGACAGAGCGGTCATGCCGCGCAACGCCGTGCGCAACCTCACCGAGGCCGTGAAGACCGGCGCACCAGTGAACGCGAACACGCAGCTCAACAACTTCGTGGACCAGGCCCTGCCCCAGGTCGGGGGCAGCGCCCCGGCCTCCTGGGGCACGACCGGAGCCGACCGCGGCGCCCCGGTCGGCGCGCTGATCGCCCTCGGCGCGGTGGCCGTGGTGGGCGGCGGCGGTGCGTACGCGCTGGTCCGCCGCAACCGGAAGAAGAAGGAAGAGACCCGGCGCGAAGCCGTCGCCCGGCTGAGCGTGGTCGTCGACGAGGACATCACGGCCTTCGGCGAGGAGCTCGAACGGCTCGACTTCCACCCCGGTGAGCCCGGCGCCGACGACGCCATGCGGGGGGACTACGAGCAGGGCCTCGACTCGTACGAGAAGGCCAAGCAGATCATGGCCTCGGTCCAGCGGCCCGACGAGGTCAAGGGCGTCACACAGGCACTGGAGGACGGCCGCTTCGCGCTGGCCACCCTCGACGCGCGCCGTCAGGGCAGGCCGCTTCCCGAGCGCCGCTCGCCCTGCTTCTTCGACCCGCGCCACGGGCCGAGCACCGAGGACGCCACCTGGGCTCCGGCCGGCGGGGCGGCCCGTACCGTGCCGGTCTGCACGGCGGACGCCGTACGGCTGCGCGACGGCCTGGACCCGGAGGTCCGCACGGTGGACACCGAGCGCGGGCCGCGGCCGTACTACGACGCCGGCCCGGCGTACGGTCCCTGGGCCGGCGGCTACTTCGGCGGCGGCATCCTGCCCGGCCTGCTGGCCGGCACGCTGCTCGGTTCGATGATGTCCAGCCCCGCCTATGCCTCGGACTTCGGCGGCGGCACGGGCAGCGGCTTCGAGGGCGGGGACTTCTCCGGGGCCGACTTCGACCCGTCCGACTTCGGCGGCGGGGACTTCGGCGGCGGAGGGTTCGACGGGGGCGGCGGCTTCGACGGCGGGGGCGGCTTCTAGGGGGTGTGGGGCCGCCCCCGGTTCCGAGCGTCCGGGGAGCCCGTGCGTCAGGCCTGCTTGATGGCCGAGATGTCGAAGGTCAGCTTCACCTTGTCGCTGACCATCACACCGCCGGCCTCCAGGGCGGCGTTCCACGTCAGGCCCCAGTCGGAGCGCAGGATCTCGGTGGAGCCCTCGAAGCCGACGCGCTCGTTGCCGTAGGGGTCGGTGGCCGAGCCGTTGAACTCCAGGTCGATGGAGAGCGGGCGCGTGACGTCCTTGATGGTCAGCTCACCGGTGATGCGGTACGCGTCCCCGCCGAGCTGACGTGCCTCGGTGGAGCGGAAGGTCATCAGCGGGAAGGCCTCGGCGTCGAAGAAGTCGCCGCTGCGCAGGTGGGCGTCGCGGTCGGCGATGCCGGTGTCGACGGAGGCGATCTTCACGTCGATGGAGGCGGTGGAGCGCGCCGGGTCCGCGCCGTCCAGGTGCAGGCTCCCCTCGTGCTCGGCGAAGGCTCCGCGGACGTTGGTCACCATGGCGTGGCGGACGGTGAAGCCGATGCTGCTGTGGGCGGGGTCGATGACGTAGTCCCCGGTGAGCGCGGCGAGTGCCGGGTCCACTGCCAGGGTGGCGACGGCGCCGTCCTGGACGTTCACGTTCTGGCTGCGGCGGGTGAAGAGACCCATGACTTGCTCCTTGGTGGTTTCCTGCTCGGTCCGAATAGTCTGTTGAATCTTCAACGACTTCAACGGGAACGACGCTAGACCCATTCTGTTTAAATTTCAACATCTAGGCGGGGTGTCAGGTCATTTTGTGAAGGTCCCACAACGGGCGAGCGCCTCGTCTGGCGGAGTCCGTACATCCAGTGGGCGTACTGTGCGGGCCGGACAGCGGAAGACTTCCGAGACTGTGAGGAATGAACGGAGGTTTTTCATCACGATCTTCGTAAGGTCGGTACATGACCGTTGTGGACCAGACCCCGAGCGAGCCGACGGACGCCCGCGGGCGCGTGGCCGAGCTGCACTCCCTGCGCGAGCAGGCGCGGCGTGGACCGAGTGACCGTGCGACCGAGGCCCAGCACGCGAAGGGCAAGCTGACGGCGCGCGAGCGCATCGCGCTGCTCCTCGACGAGGGTTCCTTCAGGGAGGTCGAGCAGCTGCGCCGCCACCGGGCGACCGGCTTCGGCCTCGAGAACAAGAAGCCCTACACCGACGGTGTCATCACCGGCTGGGGCACGGTCGAGGGCCGGACGGTCTTCGTCTACGCGCACGACTTCCGTATCTTCGGCGGCGCTCTGGGCGAGGCCCACGCCACGAAGATCCACAAGATCATGGACATGGCCATCGCGGCCGGTGCCCCGCTGGTCTCCCTCAACGACGGCGCCGGCGCCCGTATCCAGGAGGGCGTCTCCGCGCTCGCCGGCTACGGCGGCATCTTCCAGCGCAACACCAGGGCCTCGGGCGTCATCCCGCAGATCTCGGTGATGCTCGGCCCGTGCGCGGGCGGCGCCGCGTACTCCCCGGCGCTGACGGACTTCGTCTTCATGGTCCGCGAGACCTCGCAGATGTTCATCACCGGCCCGGACGTGGTCCGCGCGGTGACCGGCGAGGAGATCACCCAGAACGGCCTCGGCGGCGCCGACGTGCATGCCGAGACCTCGGGCGTGGCGCACTTCGCGTACGACGACGAGGAGACCTGCATCTCCGAGGTCCGCTACCTCATCTCGATGCTCCCCTCCAACAACCGCGAGAACCCGCCCGTCCACGAGACGTCCGACCCGGCCGGCCGGCGCAGCGAGGTCCTCCTGGACCTGGTGCCCGCCGACGGCAACCGCCCGTACGACATGCACAAGGTCATCGAGGAACTCGTCGACGACGGCGACGTCCTGGAGATCCACGAGCGCTGGGCCCGCAACATCATCTGCGCGCTGGCGCGGATGGACGGCCAGGTCGTCGGCATCGTCGCCAACCAGCCCGCCCACCTCGCAGGCGTCCTGGACATCGAGGCCTCCGAGAAGTCCGCGCGGTTCGTCCAGATGTGCGACGCCTTCAACATCCCGATCATCACGCTGCTGGACGTCCCCGGCTTCCTGCCGGGCGTCGACCAGGAGCACGGCGGCATCATCCGCCACGGCGCCAAGCTGCTGTACGCGTACTGCAACGCCACCGTCCCGCGGATCTCGCTGATCCTGCGCAAGGCCTACGGCGGCGCGTACATCGTCATGGACTCCCAGTCCATCGGTGCCGACATCACCTACGCCTGGCCGACCAACGAGATCGCCGTGATGGGCGCCGAGGGCGCGGCCAACGTCATCTTCCGCAGGCAGATCGCGGACGCCGAGGACCCCGAGGCCATGCGCGTACGCATGGTCAAGGAGTACAAGGCCGAGCTGATGCACCCGTACTACGCGGCCGAGCGCGGCCTCGTCGACGACGTCATCGACCCCGCCGAGACCCGCGAGGTGCTCGTCAGCGCCCTCGCGATGCTCCGCAACAAGCACGCCGATCTGCCGTCCCGCAAGCACGGCAACCCGCCGCAGTAACCGCGAAGGAGACCTGCCACCACATGACCACCGCCACTGACACCCTGCTGCGCGTCGAAAAGGGCAACGCCCGTCCCGAGGAGCTCGCCGCGATAACCGCGATCCTGCTCGCCCGCGCGGCCGCCACGCCCGAGGAGACCCCGGCGCGCGTGCCCGGCCAGGCCGGCTGGCGCCGCCTGGAGCGCACGCCCGGCTTCCGCGCCCCGCACAGCTGGCAGGGCTGAGTCCCACAGCCCAGAAGGCCCCGCACCCGTCCAGGGTGCGGGGCCTTCCGCGTACCACCGCCGAGGACGCCGGCCGCAGGGGGCCACGCGGGCGCACGGGAGGCCGGGAAGCCGTCACCGGCACGCCCCATGACGAAGGCCCCCGTGTCGTGTGACACAGGGGCCTGTCGGGTGCGGCGGGGCCGCTACCGCAGCCGCGCCATCAGCGCGTGCTCGACGAGCGTGATGAGTGCGCTCTTGGCGTCCGCGCGGTGGCGGGCGTCGGTGGTGATGATCGGGGCGTCCGGGCCGATCTGCAGGGCCTCGCGGACTTCCTCCGGCGTGTAGGGCTGGTGTCCGTCGAAGCCGTTGAGGGCGATGACGAACGGCAGGCCGCTGTTCTCGAAGTAGTCGACGGCGGGGAAGCAGTCGGCGAGACGGCGCGTGTCCACGAGGACGACGGCACCGATGGCGCCGCGGACGAGGTCGTCCCACATGAACCAGAAGCGGTCCTGGCCCGGCGTTCCGAAGAGGTACAGGATCAGGTCCTGGTCGAGCGTGATGCGGCCGAAGTCCATGGCGACCGTGGTGGTCGTCTTGTCACCGGTGTGGGTGAGGTCGTCGATCCCGGCCGAGGCGCTGGTCATCACGGCTTCGGTGCGCAGCGGGTTGATCTCGGAGACCGCGCCGACGAACGTGGTCTTGCCCACGCCGAAGCCGCCCGCCACCACGATCTTCGCGGAGGTGGTGGAGCGGGGAGCCGCTCCGCCGTTAGAGCTTGCGAAGTCCACTGAGCACCCTTTCGAGCAGTGTCACGTCTGGCTGGCCACCGGCAGACTCGTCGCCGCCGGGCTGGTGAATGGCGACAAGGCCCGCCTCCGCCAGGTCGGCGACGAGGATGCGGGCGACACCAAGAGGAATGGAGAGAAGTGCCGAGATCTCCGCTACGGATTTGATCTCCTGGCACAGGCGGCAGATGCGCTGGTGCTCGGGCAACTGCCCTTGCAGACGAGCGGGATCCGCCGTGGTACTGACCAGCGCCTCGATGGCGAGCTGGTAGCGCGGCCGAGTACGGCCGCCGGTCATCGCGTACGGACGCACCAGCGGATTGTGAGCCTTCGGAGCAGGCTGGCGCGCGGCGCGCGGCGGCTGCTGCGGAGGCATCTGGGGCTGTCCGTACTGCTGCTGCTGGTAGGGATTCTGCTCCGGCACGGGCCGGCTCGGCGCGGAGGGGAAGTTGAAGCGGTTCTGGTCGTGCCCACCCTGCGGCTGCTGCGCGCCGCCATAAGGATGTCCTCCGGGTGTTGTCACGTCTCCTCCTCCGACTCCAAGAACGCAGTACTCCCTGTGGAACCGCGCCACCGCACCCTACGGTGCGATGGCGCGAAACGCACTGCCTGTTTGCTAGTTGAGAAGGCTTCCCTGCAGTTCGGCACGCAGGTCCGGGGTCAGGACACTGCCCGCGCGATCCACCAGAAGAGCCATCTCGTAGCCCACGAGGCCGATGTCGCACTCCGGGTGCGCGAGCACCGCGAGGGACGATCCGTCCGAGACGGACATGAGGAAGAGGAATCCCCGGTCCATCTCGACCACGGTCTGGTTGACGGCGCCACCCTCGAAGATGCGAGAGGCACCGGCGGTCAGCGAGGTCAGTCCGGAGGCCACGGCCGCCAGCTGATCGGCGCGGTCGCGCGGAAACCCGTCGGACATCGCCAGAAGAAGGCCGTCGGCGGAGACCACCACCGTGTGCGACACCCCGGGGGTGTTGTCCACGAAATTGGTGATCAACCAGTTCAGGTTCTGTGCCGCCTGGCTCATCGGGCTCACACTAACGCTCCTGGTCATAGCTGTTACTTGACTGCTCAGAACCCGCGCTGCGTCCCTGCTGGACACCCCGCCGCAGGTTGCTCAACCTGCCGCGGACGTCCTCCGGAGCGCGGGAGACCTGGGGGCCGCCCTGCGGGGTCGTCTCCGCTGCGCCCTCGACCAGGTTGGCCTTGGGCACTCGCCGAGGGAGACCGGACGAGGTGATCCCGCCCGCCTTCGGCTCACGGAGCTTTCCGGCCTGCTGCCAGCGTTCGTCGTTGCGCGAACGCCAGGCGGCGGTGCCTTCAGTTTCCTCCGGGGCCTGCTCCGTCTCGGCGGGCTGCTGCTGACGCGGCGACCGCTGTTCGAAGAGGGATCCGGTGGACTCCGCTTGCTGCTTCCCGGACGGCCACTGCTGCTGGCTGCCGCGACGCGGCAGGCCCGCTCCGGTCATCGCGTGACCGGTGTCGGCAGCGGCACCCGGACGGTCGAAGCCTACGCGCTCCGGAGCCGGTTCGGGGACGGCCTGGGATTCCGATTCAGTCCCGTAATCCTGCTGGTAGGCAGCCGGATAGGTGTTCTGATCGGGCCATTCGGCCTGTGCCGGCACGGCTTCGAAGCCATTGTCGTAGCCCTGGGCGGCCGGCTGCTGGTCCGGGTAGCCGTCTTCCGTATAGCCGTAGTCCTGCTGCGGGTACGCGTCGTAGCCCTGCTGCGCCTGCTGGGCCTCGTAGGAGGTGTCGTAGCCCTGCTCGGACTGCTGCTCGTAGCCCTGGTACTCCTGGTACCCGTGCTCCGGCTGCGGTTCCGCATAGTCCTGGGCCGGGAACTGCTGCTGTTCCTGCGGGTAACCCACCTGGGCCGCCAGCGCGGCCCGGCGCTCCTGCTGTCCCAGGGACCGGCCGACCGGGTCGGCAGCGAGGCCCTCGGAGCCCTGCTGGTCGTACCGCGAGTCGTCGAAGCCGAGCTCGGCGGCCGTGCGCAGCGGGGCGGCCTGCTGGGCCTGCTGCTCCGGGATGATCTGCGAGACCGTGAAGTCGTCGTCCGGGATGCCCTCGCCACCGCCACCGTGGGTGATGGCGTCGGGGAGCATGATCAGCGAGGTGGTACCGGCAGCCTCGCCCGAGGGACGCAGCTGGACGCGGATGCTGTGGCGGTCCGCCAGCCGGCCGACCACGAACAGACCCATGCGCTGAGAGATCGCGGCGTCCACGGTCGGCGGGTTGGCCAGCTTGTGGTTGATGTCCGCGAAGTCCTCGGCGGTGAGGCCGATGCCCTTGTCGTGGATCTCGACCATCACGCGGCCGTCGGGCAGACGCGTGGCGTTGACGCGGACCTTGGTCTGCGGGGAGGAGAACGTGGTGGCGTTCTCCAGGAGCTCGGCGAGCAGGTGCACGAGGTCGGTCACGGCCTGGCCGTGGATCTCGGCCTCCGAGACGCCGGAGAGCTCGATGCGCTCGTACTGCTCCACCTCGGAGGAGGCGGCGCGCAGCACGTCGACCAGCGGGACCGGCTGGTCCCAGCGGCGGCCCGGCTCCTCGCCCGCGAGGATGAGGAGGTTCTCGCCGTTGCGGCGCATACGGGTGGCCAGGTGGTCCAGGCGGAAGAGGTTCTCCAGCTGGTCCGGGTCGGCCTCGTTGTTCTCCAGGTCGGTGATGAGGGTCAGCTGGCCCTCGATCAGCGACTGGTTGCGCATGGAGAGGTTGGTGAAGATCGCGTTGACGTTCCCTCGCAGGAGCGCCTGCTCGGCCGCGAGCCGTACCGCTTCCCGGTGGACCTGGTCGAAGGCGCGGGCGACCTCGCCGATCTCGTCCTGGGAGTCGATGGGGATCGGGAGGACACGGGTGTCCACCTTGCCGGGATCGGTGCGCGAGAGCTGGTCGACGAGCATCGGCAGGCGCTGCTCGGCGATGTCGAAGGCGGCGGTGCGCAGGCGGGCCATCGAGCGGCCCATCTGGCGGGCCATCATGCCCGCGAGGATGAAGGCGGCGAGCAGGGCCACGACCACGATGGCGCCGTTGACGATCGCGTCGGTGCGGGCGTCGTCGGAGACCGCGACGGCGTCCTTGACGGCCTTGTCGAGGAGTTCCTTCTCGACCTCGTCGTAACCGTCGAACTTCGCGGTGGCGGCGGCCTGCCAGAAGGCGGGGGTCGCGCCGGTCTCGGAGAGCTTCTTCTTGCTCTCGCTGTTGGCGATCGCCTCGGTCATGCCGAGGAGCGGGGAGTTGTTGACCGTGGGCGGCGGCGTGAAGCGGACACCGGCCTGCTCGGCCTGGTGCTTCGCGTCGGCGATCTTGGCCTGGCCCTCTTCGGACTTCTTGGCCATGACCGCCTTGAGGCGGTTCACGTCGTCCTCGGTGCCCGCCGCGACGTACTCGCCGATGGCGATCTCTTCGAGGTAGGCGTAGGAGGAGAAGGCGACGAGCTGGGCCTTGCGCGTGTTCTCGTCGTTGCTCGGGCGCACCAGCAGGTGCGTACCGACGGCGCGCTGCAGCGAGTTCGCCGCCTTGGCCAGCTGGATCGCGTAGACCATGCGGCCGTACGAGGTCACGTTGCCCGTGCCGAGACCGAGCTCGTTCGCGAACTGCATGAGGTAGTGCTGGACCAGCACATAGCCCTCTTCGGTCGGGATGGGGCCGGCCGCGGTGGGCAGATTCTTCTTCGGGCTCTCGATGGCCGCCTGGTACGCCTTCTCGCGTACGGCGTCCAGCTTGGGCTCCTCCGCGCGGAAGAGGTCCAGGCGCCGCTCCAGGCCGAGGTTCTTCGGCATGTCCTGGACGGCCTTGTCGAACTTCTCCTTGGCCGCGGTGGTGTCCGCGTAGGCCTTGAGGACCTTCGGGTCCTTCGTCTGGCCGTTCAGGAGGGGCTCGGCGGTCAGGTCACGCTCGTTGAGCAGTGCCTGGCTGTAGCCCGAGGCCGCCTGGACGACCGTGGCTATCTTCTCGGCGTCCTTGGCCTCGTTCCAGGTGTCGATGGAGCCCTTCACCTGGAAGCCGCCCATGACCAGACCCACGAGGGCCGGCACGAGCAGGATGGCGTTCAGACGTGTCGGCACACGCCAGTTGCGGGGCGAGAACCTGCTGCTGCTCCCGCTGCTCGCGGGCGGGTCCACGGGCACGTCGACGGGCGACGCGGCCGCTCGCGGCGGCGGGGTGAAGTTGCCGCGCGCGGGTTCATCCGCGGGGCTTGCGATGCTTCGCCTCACTCGACCAACAACCTCTCGGCGGTGCTACTAGCTAGTTCGTTGAATTCCAGCACGGTTAACGGCCGTGTTCCAAACAGTTGAAACCGGCCACACCCAGAAGCTTATGCCCTACATAAACCGGACATAAAGAGCGTCCTGCGGCAAAAACGGGGGCAGTTGTGCGCGCAGTGGTACCAGACGACCGCACCCCGTTGCCAAATGGCTGCAATTCTCTGTCGAAACGTTATGAACGACAGGGGCGGGCCGTGTCGTAGGACACAGCCCGCCCCTCCCGCGCGACAACTGAAACCGTGTTACTTGAGCCGCGCCATCAGCGCGTGCTCCACGAGCGTGATGAGCGCGCTCTTGGCGTCCGCGCGGTGGCGGGCGTCGGTGGTGATGATCGGAGCACCGGGGCCGATCTGCAGCGCCTCGCGGACCTCCTCCGGCGTGTAGGGCTGGTGCCCCTCGAAGCCGTTGAGGGCCACGACGAACGGCAGGCCGCTGTTCTCGAAGTAGTCGACCGCCGGGAAGCAGTCGGCGAGACGGCGCGTGTCCACGAGCACGATCGCACCGATGGCGCCGCGGACCAGGTCGTCCCACATGAACCAGAAGCGGTCCTGGCCCGGCGTACCGAAGAGGTACAGGATCAGGTCCTGGTCGAGCGTGATGCGGCCGAAGTCCATGGCGACCGTGGTGGTCGTCTTGTCACCGGTGTGGGTGAGGTCGTCGATGCCCGCGCTCGCGGACGTCATGACGGCTTCGGTGCGCAGCGGGTTGATCTCCGACACGGCTCCGACGAACGTGGTCTTGCCCACGCCGAAGCCGCCCGCCACCACGATCTTCGCGGAGGTGGTGGAGCGGGGAGCCGCTCCGCTAGATGTTCCGAAGGCCACTGAGCACCCTTTCGAGCAGCGTTACATCCGGCGTGCCGCCGGCCTCTCCATTGCCCGGCTGGTGGATGGCCACCATTCCGGCCTCGGCCAGGTCGGCGACGAGGATCCGGGCGACACCGAGCGGCATCGACAGCAGTGCGGAGACCTCGGCGACCGACTTGACCTCGCGGCACAGCGTGCAGATGCGCTGGTGCTCGGGGAGCAGGCCGGACAGGTGCATCGGATCGGCGGTCGTGCTGACCAGCGCCTCGATGGCGAGCTGGTAGCGGGGCCGGGTCCGGCCGCCGGTCATCGCGTACGGACGCACCAGCGGCTGATCGCCTTCCGAGTACGAGTCTCCGTACGAATCGGAGTAGGCGGGGGGCGGGGTCATTGATCCTCCGGGCTGGACAGCAGTGGTCAGCGTGCCGTCTTACGGGGCGGCCGGTGGGGGGGACGGGATGACGGCCTGGCGGGGGTACTGGATTTCGGGGCGGGCCCCGATCCCCCGGCCGGTAGTACCGTCCGGCCGGGAGAGTGGGAAGTCAGCCGAGCAGACTTCCCTGCAGTTCGGCGCGCAGGTCCGGGGTGAGGACACTGCCCGCGCGATCCACCAGAAGAGCCATCTCGTAGCCCACGAGGCCGATGTCGCACTCCGGGTGCGCCAGTACGGCCAGCGAGGATCCGTCCGAGACGGACATGAGGAAGAGGAATCCCCGGTCCATCTCGACCACGGTCTGGTTGACGGCGCCACCCTCGAAGATACGGGAGGCACCGGCGGTCAGCGAGGTCAGTCCGGAGGCCACGGCCGCCAGCTGATCGGCGCGGTCGCGGGGGAATCCTTCGGACATCGCCAGAAGGAGTCCGTCGGCGGAGACCACCACCGTGTGCGACACCCCGGGGGTGTTGTCCACGAAGTTGGTGATCAACCAGTTCAGGTTCTGTGCCGCCTGGCTCATCGAACTCAACTAACGCTCCTGCTGGTAAGTGGGGTCGATGTGGTAACTGCCGGTCGCCGGTCCGTTGTTGCCGGCCTGACGGCCCTGCTGGATACCGCGTCGGAGGTTGGTCAGACGGCCACGGACGTCGTCCGGTGCGCGCGAGACCTGCGGGCCCGACTGCGCCTCGGCCTGCTGCTGCGCGGTGCCGGCCACGAGGTTCGCCCGCGGGACCCGGCGGGGCAGCCCCGAGGTCGTGATGCCGCCGGCGGCGGGCTGGCGCACGCGCTCTGCCTGCCGCATCAGCTCGTCGTTCGGCGAGGACTTCCAGCTGACGGTCGGCATCGCGCCGGTCGCCGTGGCCGCGGAATCGGCCGCCTGCTCCTGGCCGCGCTGCGGCAGCGGCTGCTGCTGCGGCGCCGGAGCCGCCGGAGCGGACTGCTGGCCCTGCTGGGGGACGGCCGTGCCCGGTCCCTGCGCGGGGGGCTGCTGCCCCTCCTCGCGGAACCAGTTCGACTCCAGGGTGTCGAAGATCGGGCTGCGGGCCTCGCCGGGGCTCTGGGCCGGGGGCAGTGCCTCCGGCCGGTGAGCCTGCGGGAGCCGCGGGGTCTCGGGCCGCGCGGGCGGTACGGGTGCGTACCCGTTGCCGGCCTGCGGAGCCTGGGCCTGGGGCTGCTGCGGGGCGTAGCCGCCGACACCGGGGCCGCCGGGACGCTGGGGCTGGTAGCCCGGGCGCTCGAACTGTCCGGTGGTGGACGGGTCCATGGGGCCCCGCACGTCCGGACGCTCGAACTGTCCGGTCGTGCTGTTGCCGGCGTCCGCCTGGGGCATCGGGGCGTTGAAGTCCGGGCGGGCGAACTCGGCCGTCGAGCCGGGGCCCGAGAGCTCGTCGTGACCGCGCGCCTGGTCGCTGCCCCAGCTGGTGGTCTGCGGCCCGGGAAGCTCCGCACGAGGAGCTCCACCGCGCGGCGGCAGCTGCGGCCGGGGGCCGTTGGGAGCCGGCGCCGCGGGAGCGGCCGGCTGCTGGGGCTGCTGCTGCGACTGCTGCTGCGGTTGCGGCTGCTGGGGTCGTTCGAAGGCGTTGCCCTGCGGGTATCCGGTCGGACCGGAAGCCGGGCGGGCCTGCGGGCCGCCGAATCCGGGGCTGGGGACCGGACCGCGGGTCGGCAGCGGCGCACCGGAACCGAAGGCACCCTGGCCCGCGGTGGTCGGACCCTGCTGCGGACGGCCGCCGGGAGCACCGGGACCACCCTGCTGCGGGCGACCGCCCTGCGGACGCTGGCCGGCACCGTCGCGGCCCGGCAGAGCGGCGCGCTGGCCGCCACCGGCGACCTGACCGCGCTGCGGGCCCGAACCCACGGACGGACGTGCGGCCGCGCCGCCCACGGCACCCTGCGCACCGGGAGCACCCGGAGCACCGCCGGGACCGCCCTGGCCCGGCATCGGAGCCGGCTTCTTGCCGCCCTGGGCGACGTCCACCGGCAGCATGACGAGGGCCGTCGTACCACCCGAGTCGGAGGGGCGCAGCTGGATGCGGATGCCGTGTCGCAGGGACAGGCGGCCGACCACGAACAGACCCATGCGCCGGGAGACGGAGACGTCCACGGTCGGCGGCGACGCGAGTCGCTCGTTGATCGCGGCGAGGTCCTCGGGGGAGAGGCCGATGCCGGTGTCGTGGATCTCGACGAGCACGCGGCCGTCGGGCAGCGCGTGACCGGTGACCTTGACCTTGGTCTGCGGGGAGGAGAACGAGGTGGCGTTCTCGAGCAGCTCGGCGAGGACGTGCACGAGGTCGTTGACCACGCGGCCGGCGACGTCGGTGCCCGGCACCGAGGCCAGCTCGACGCGCTCGTACTGCTCCACCTCGGACGCGGCGGCACGGAGCACGTCGACGAGCGGGACGGGGCGGGTCCACCGGCGGCCCGGCTCCTCGCCCGCGAGGACGAGGAGGTTTTCGCCGTTACGGCGCATGCGGGTCGCGAGGTGGTCGAGCTTGAAGAGCGAGGACAGCTGGTCCGGGTCGGCCTCGCGCGACTCCAGTTCGGAGATGAGCGAGAGCTGACGCTGGATGAGGCCCTGCGAGCGGCGCGAGAGGTTGGTGAACATCGCGTTGACGTTGCCTCGCAGGAGGGCCTGCTCGGCGGCGAGTCGGACGGCTTCGCGGTGCACGTCGTCGAACGCCGCGGCCACCTGGCCGATCTCGTCGCGGGTGTGCACACCGACCGACTCCACGGACGTGTCCACGTCCTGCGGGTCGGACTCGGACAGCTGCTTGACGAGCTCGGGCAGCCGGTCCTGGGCGACGCGCGTCGCGGTGTCCTGCAGACGGCGCAGCGAGCGGATCATCGAGCGGGCCATGACGAAGGCGCCGACGAGGGAGACACCGAGGACGAGGAGGATCAGGGCACCGTTGATGATGGCGTCCTGCTGGGCCTCGTTCTTCAGCTCACGGGCCTTCTGCTCCATCTCCTCGAGCAGGGTCAGCTCGATGACCTTCATGGCCTGGAGCTTGGTGCCGTCGGCGTCGTACCAGTCGAGCCAGGAGCGGTTCTTCTCCCGGAGGAACGCGTCCTGGCTGGCCAGCACGCGGCGGGAGTAGCCGTCGGCCGTGGAGATCTCGGAGTTGCTGTCGCCCAGACCCGCGAGGAGCTCCTCGGTGCGGCCCTGGTAGACGAGTCCGAAGGTCGTCTTCGCCTGCTGCTCGCCCTTCTGGGCGGAGAGGGCGTACAGCCGGTCGTTCTCCCTCAGCTCACCCTGGCGCTCATTGGTGTCGGGGAGCGAGGCGGCGATGATCGCGCGCTGGATGGAGGCGTACTCCTTGGCGGCGGAGAACGCGGCCAGGGCACGGGTACGCTTGATCATCTCCGGGTTGGAGGTGGCCTGCGCCATGTCCTGGGAGAGCGAGAGCAGCGAGACGATGACCGCGTTGTACTCACTGACGGTCTGCTGGGCGCCGTTGACGTACGCCCTGGTGCGGATCGTCTCGATGTTGGTGAGCTGGCGGCCGATCTGCAGGACGTTGTTACGGATCGACCTGAGCGTGTCGTCCTTCTCGCCCGTGCTGTCGACCTTGTCGGTCGCCGCGGCGAAGGCCTTGGCGGCGGTGTCGGTCTGCTGCCGGACCACGTCGACACTGCTGGTGGTCTTGCCCTTGGAGAGGGAGAGCGGACCCGCGGAGAGGTCGCGCTCCTCCTGGAGCATGGCGGCCAGGTTGGTGGCCTGTCGCGTCATCGTCGTCAGCAGCTGCATGTGCTCCAGCTGCGCGATGTCGTTGAGCGAGTCGTTGATACGGAAACCACCGAGCGTGGTGGCGGCGACGACCGGCAGGGTCAGCAGCGACACGAGTCGCGTGCTGATGCGCCAGTTCTGCATGGCGAGACGAGAACCGGGCCCGTTGGGGGCCTTCGGTATCGCCTCGTCCTGCTCAGCCGGTCCGGCAGGCGCGGCGGGTACGGCTTTCGCCTTGACCCTGGCCTTCACGGACTTCCCACGGCCCTTCGCCTTCACCGCGGCGGCGGTGTCGGGGCCTGCGCCTTCGACAGCCGGCCCGCGGTTCTGGGCGTGCTGGGGCGAGGAGCCACGGTCGGTCCCGCCGCGCGGCTCCTGCTCCGCCGCAGCGCTGCCATCCCTCTTGAATCGTCCCTGCACTAGCGTCGCAACCTCTGGACCAGGCGTCCCGCCGGGCGACCGGTGGGACGGTGTCGAGTCGTGGGGCACTTGCCGCCCCATGGTGGTCGTCGGTGACCGGCGCGTCTTCCTCTCCTTGCCACCGCGTTCGGCGCGGTGTCGCGCCACCTGCGCGCCGGCTCATTCCCGCGGCGGTCCCGCGAATTCCAGCACAGTGGCGGATCTCCAACAAGGTGCGAGCGCCGCCCCGGAGAGTTGGTTACGGCTTGTGACAGATGGGCTACGCGATGTGCGACTGCATTCGGTAGAAACCGGACTTACGTCATCCAAACAACGCGGCTGTCAAGGTGTCCCAGTCGAGATGATCAGGAGCGGAATGCAGCATTCAGTGGCGCAATGTCCGTTTCGGGGGGTGGAGTTGGCTGTCCAATTTGCCAGTAATGTCAGGTCAAGGGTGAGCAAACTCACATAGCCGTGGCCATTACTTCCCGGTTCGCCGGGGGATTCAGATGTTTAGCCTTGCCCCTTAAAGGGTTGGCGCCAGGGTTGGTGCATGCGACAGCCGACACTCACAGATCGAACCGAGGACCCCGAACTCCGATGAAGACGACGACGATGTTCCGCAACATAGCCAACCCCCGCCGCACGACCCTCGCGCACCTCAAGGACGCCGAGGACCTGCAGGCGGCACCGGCCACCCCGGAGCACGCCGTCGAGCTGCCGACGCAGACCGCGAACCCGCGCCGCACCGTCCTGATGAACGTGCCGGTCGCCGCCGCCGCGGAGTAGCCACCCCGCAAAGGAACGTGAAGCGCCGCTGCCCGCCGCGTTAGCCTGGGGTCCGCAGACTCCAGCCAGCGGAAATACAGAGGGGCAGACGCAACAGGTGCGCATCGCCAGGTTCTCGATCGACGGCAACGTCGCGTTCGGCGCGGTCGAGGGCGACGGCGCCCCCGGCGACGACTCCACGCTCGTGCTCGACATCATCAAGGGCATCCCCTTCGCGGACTTCGAGCTCTCGGGTACGAAGGTCCCGATGAGCAAGGTCCGGCTGCTGCCGCCCGTGCTCCCGAACAAGGTCGTGGCCATCGGCCGCAACTACGCGGAGCACGCGGCGGAGCTCGGCAACGCCATCTTTGACGATCAAGGCCGTCCGGACGCCCCGATCACCTTCTTCAAGCCGTCCACCTCGGTGGTCGGCCCGGGCGACCCGATCACGTACCCCTCCTTCTCCCAGGACCTCCACCACGAGGCCGAGCTCGCCGTGGTGATCGGCCGTATGTGCCGTGAGGTCCCCAAGGAGCGCGTCAAGGACGTCATCCTCGGCTACACCTGCGCCAACGACGTCACCGCGCGCGACGTCCAGCAGCGGGAGAAGCAGTGGGCCCGGGCCAAGGGCTTCGACAGCGCCTGCCCCCTCGGCCCCTGGATCGAGACCGACCTGGACCCGAGCGACCTGACCATCCAGTGCACGGTCAACGGCGAACAGCGCCAGCTCGGCCGCACCAGCGACATGGTCCGCTCCATCGAGGACCTGGTCGTCCACATCTCCGAGGCGATGACCCTGCTGCCCGGCGACGTCATCCTCACGGGGACCCCGGCCGGAGTCGGCCCCCTCAACGTCGGCGACGAGGTCGCCGTCACCATCGAAGGCATCGGCACTCTCACCAACAAGGTGATCAAGCGTGGTTAACGGACCTGTCCGCGTACGTTTCTGTCCCTCCCCGACCGGCAACCCCCACGTGGGCCTGGTCCGGACCGCACTCTTCAACTGGGCGTTCGCCCGCCACCACGGCGGTACGTTCGTCTTCCGCATCGAGGACACCGACGCGGCCCGTGACTCCGAGGAGTCCTACGACCAGCTGCTCGCCTCGCTGCGCTGGCTCGGCTTCACCTGGGACGAGGGCCCCGAGGTCGGCGGCCCGCACGCCCCGTACCGCCAGTCCGAGCGCATGGACATCTACGCGGACGTCGCGAAGAAGCTGCTCGACGGCGGCTACGCGTACCACTGCTACTGCTCCACCGAGGAGCTCGACGCCCGCCGCGCCGCCGCCCGCGCCGCCGGCAAGCCCTCCGGGTACGACGGCCACTGCCGCGAGCTCACCCCCGTGCAGGTCGAGGCGTACCAGGGCGAGCACCGCCCGGCGATCGTCCGCTTCCGGATGCCCGACGAGCCGATCACCTTCACCGACCTCGTCCGCGGCGAGCTGACCTTCACCCCGGAGAACGTGCCGGACTTCGGCATCGTCCGGGCCAACGGCGCCCCCCTGTACACGCTGGTCAACCCGGTCGACGACGCGCTGATGGAGATCACGCACGTCCTGCGCGGCGAGGACCTGCTGTCCTCGACCCCCCGCCAGATCGCCCTCTACGCCGCGCTGATCGAACTGGGCGTCGCCAAGAGCACCCCCGCCTTCGGCCACCTGCCGTACGTGATGGGCGAGGGCAACAAGAAGCTCTCCAAGCGCGACCCCGAGGCCTCGCTCAACCTGTACCGCGAGCGCGGATTCCTCCCCGAGGGCCTGCTGAACTACCTCTCGCTCCTCGGCTGGTCCTTCTCCAAGGACCAGGACGTCTTCTCCATCGAGGAGATGGTGTCCAAGTTCGACATCGACGGCGTCAACGCCAACCCGGCCCGCTTCGACCTGAAGAAGGCCGAGTCGATCAACGGCGACCACATCCGCCTGCTGGACCCGAAGGCCTTCGCGGACGCCTGCGCCCCGTGGCTGCAGGCCCCGCACGCCAACTGGGCCCCCGAGGACTTCGACGCCGAGGCCTGGGCCCGGATCGCCCCGCACGCCCAGACCCGGGTGACCGTCCTGTCGGACATCACGGCCAACGTCGACTTCCTGTTCCTGAAGGAGCCGGTGGAGGACCAGGCCTCGTGGGACAAGGCGATGAAGGGCGAGCCGGCCGCGCTGCTCACCACCGCGCGCGCCAACCTGGAGTCGGCGGACTGGGCCGACCCCGAGTCCCTCAAGCAGGCCGTCCTGACCGCAGGTGAGGCCCACGGCCTCAAGCTCGGCAAGGCCCAGGCCCCCGTCCGCGTGGCCGTGACCGGCCGCACGGTGGGCCTGCCGCTCTTCGAGTCCCTGGAGATCCTGGGCAAGGAGCGCTCGCTGGCCCGTATCGACGCGGCGCTGGCCAGGCTCGCCGCCTAGCCGCTCCCGTACGAGGACCAGGCCCGCACCCCGGGGCAGTTGCCGGGGGTGCGGGCCTGAGGTCTGTCCGGGCGGTGCGCAGGATCAGCCCTCCGTGAGGATGGTCCGGGCCGCGGCGACCTTCTTCGTGTGAAGCTCGCGCAGCTCCTGGAGGACCTTGGCATCCTCCGTGATCCTCGACCGCTGGATTTCCGATTCCGCGAAGAACCACTGGTTCAGCAGATCGGTTCGCGCCTTGCAGGTCACGTCTGCCTGCGCCGTCGCCTTTTCCTCGGCCGTCACCGGACCGTCCTGGAATTTCTCCACGGCCGGCGGTTCCATCGGCGACGCGTACGAGTAGCCCTTCTCCTTCATGCAGTCGGACCATTTCTGGAACACCGCCTGCACCTCGGGGCGGGCGAGGGATTCCTCATAACTCTGGCTCGATATCTGGCGAGCCGTCTGGACCGCCTGCGGGTGCTCGTAATCCTTGCGGAAATCCAGAATCGACTGGCCCAGGCAGCCCTCTTCCGGGATCGCCTTTCCCTCGTATTCGAGCGGCCCCGTCCTCCCCTCGGACCCCCGCCTGCCGTACAGCACGGATATCTGTTCCTTGCTGAGTTCTCCGGCCTGCGCCGGGGGCTGCGAGGGCGGGAGGCGGTAACCGGGGGCGAGGGCGGAGTCCTGCTCCGACAGGCCGTACCGGCGGTCGACCCCGGGGGCCGCGGCGCCGCGCTCGGGCGGCCGGTACCCGAGCGAGTAGCCCGCCATGCAGCGCTTCGCCAGCACGTGCTCGGCGGCCTCGATCGTGGCGTACTCGTCGGCGGTGTAGCTGTACGCGGCCATGGGCAGCCGGAAGGTGTAGCCCGGGGGCGCGGTGGAGGGCCGTGCGGCCCCGGGCCGCTCGGTGCCGGTGCCCGCAGGCCCCGCCGCGTCCTCCCGCGGCGCTCCCTGTGCCGAGCATCCGGCCAGAACGAACGCGGCGAGCACGGCAGTTGCCACTCGTCTCATCGTCATGCTTTCCGTGCGGGCCCCGCGCGCGGCCGCGGACGGCCGGCGCGCGGGGCTGTGGTGCGCTGCGGGAATGACGACGCGCGTCAGTTGAACATGTAGCAGTTCGAGCCCGTACGGGAACCGAAGCCGAGGGAGGCGTTCTGGTTGTACGTCTTGTTCAGCTTGTAGACGTTGGTGAGGGACGCGACCGCGTCACAGGCACCGGCGAAGCCGCTGTTGTAGAAGACGGTGGCCTTCTGCATGCTGCCGTTGTAGAAGGAGGCGGCGTTGTTCTTGACGGGCTGGCCGTATCCGGCCTTGCCCGACTCCAGGTACGTGTAGCCGTTCAGGTTGGATATCTCGCCCTCCCAGCCGCTCGTGCCGGTGAAGCTGATCCGCGAGCCGGTGAGGTTGGAGTTGTAGTAGAAGGTGCCACAGTTGGCGTGGTAGCTGTTGCACCAGATGTCATATCCACTGGCGGCCTGGGCGGGGGCCACGTTGACCGCGAGAGCGGCAACGGCGGGAAGTGCAACTGCCATGGCGCGGTGAATGGTGCGCATGAAAATGCTCCCTAAAGCGAAGACCGGTGGGGGGCGGCACCGGAGTGTATGCGGACGGCTCCCCCGAAGGTCAAGAGGAATAAAAATGGAGCATTTAATTCCATTTCCTGTGTCCGCGAGACACGGTCCACAGGGGTTTCGCATACTGGGGACATGGCCATCCGAGCGGTTCTCTGGGACATCGACGACACCCTCTTCGACTACACGGGGGCCGACGCCGCCGGCCTGGCGCGACAGGTGGAAGTCACGGGCCTGGCGGGCCGGTACGGGACCCCCGCGCAGGCGCTCGCGCTGTGGCGGGAGATCACCGACCGGCACTGGGCGCGCTTCGCGGCCGGCGAGGGGACCTTCCAGGGGCAGCGGCAGGAGCGGGTGCGCGAGTTCCTGGAGGAGCCCGGGATGACCGCGGACGAGGCCGACGCCTGGTTCGACCAGTACGTGGAGCACTACAAGGCCGCCTGGACCGTCTTCCCCGACGTGGTGCCCGCCCTCGACGCCCTCGCGGCCGACTACCGGCACGGGGTGCTCTCGAACTCCTCCACCGCCAACCAGGACCCGAAGCTCCGCGACCTCGGGCTGCGCGACCGCTTCGAGGTGCTGGTCTGCGCCGTCGAGCTCGGGGTCAGCAAGCCCGAGGCGGGGGCCTTCCTCGCCGCGTGCGAGGCGCTCGGGCTGCCGCCCGGCGACGTGGCGTACGTGGGGGACCAGCCGGAGATCGACGCACGGGGAGCGCGTGACGCCGGGCTGACGGCCGTCTGGATCGACCGCGACGGTGGCCGGGGCCCCGGGCCCGACGGCGCCCACCGCATCGAGGGCCTTGACCAGCTCCCGCAGCTGCTGGCACGGGATACCCGTTTTGGAGCACGGTCAGGCATCCGGTAATGTTCTTTCTGCGCCGCCGGAGCGGGCCGAAAGGCCGGACGGAGGCGCCACTCGAAAGAAAATCCCCCCAAGGGCTTGACTTTCGGTGGGGTATAGTGTAATTGGCAACACGAGGGTTTCTGGTTCCCTTATTCTAGGTTCGAGTCCTGGTACCCCAGCGCAGTGCAGCAGTAACGCAGTGCTTTGCCCCCGTTGTGTAGCGGCCTAGCACGCCGCCCTCTCAAGGCGGTAGCGCCGGTTCGAATCCGGTCGGGGGTACAGATCCTTCCCGCAAGATCTCTATTTGGGTAGCTCCCGGACGTCTTGATGCAGGATCGCTAGGGCCCCCGTTGTGTAGCGGCCTAGCACGCCGCCCTCTCAAGGCGGTAGCGCCGGTTCGAATCCGGTCGGGGGTACAGGTCTGTCTGGTATAGACCACATTGGGCTATGGTGTAATTGGCAACACGAAGGTTTCTGGTTCCTTTGTTCTAGGTTCGAGTCCTGGTAGCCCAGCGCAGTACAAGCAAGCCCCCGTTGTGTAGCGGCCTAGCACGCCGCCCTCTCAAGGCGGTAGCGCCGGTTCGAATCCGGTCGGGGGTACGCATCGAAGAGGCCCTCCGCGTTCGTCGCGGAGGGCCTCTTCGCTTTGCTCCGGCCGGGCCGGCGCAGGCATAAGTACGGGCCCGGAGGCGCGTGTTCGGACGTGTGCGGCGTCGAACGCGCCCCCGGGCCCGGGGGTGAACGGATGGGGTCGGGGCGTCAGCCGGAGCGGCGCAGTGCCTCCGTGAGCCGTGCGGCCGCGTCGATGACGGCCTGTGCGTGCATCCGGCCCGGGTGGCGGGTCAGCCGCTCGATCGGTCCGGAGACCGAGACCGAGGCCACCACGCGGTTCGACGGCCCGCGCACCGGCGCCGAGACGGAGGCCACACCGGGCTCCCGCTCGCCGATCGACTGCGCCCAGCCGCGACGCCGTACGCCCGAGAGCGCCGTCGCCGTGAAGCGCGCGCCCTGAAGACCGCGGTGGAGCCGCTCGGGCTCCTCCCAGGCCATCAGGATCTGCGCGGCCGAACCGGCCTTCATCGGGAGCGTCGAGCCCACCGGGACGGTGTCCCGAAGACCCGAGAGCCGCTCCGCGGCCGCCACGCAGATGCGCATGTCTCCCTGACGGCGGTAGAGCTGCGCGCTCTCTCCCGTCACGTCACGGAGGTGGGTGAGTACCGGTCCCGCCGTGGCCAGCAGGCGGTCCTCGCCGGCCGCGGCGGCGAGCTCCGCCAGCCGCGGTCCGAGGATGAACCGGCCCTGCATGTCCCTCGCCACCATCCGGTGGTGTTCCAGTGCCACGGCAAGGCGATGTGCCGTGGGTCGTGCGAGCCCTGTCGCCGCGACCAGCCCGGCGAGGGTGGCCGGACCGGACTCCAGTGCGCTCAATACCAGAGCTGCCTTGTCGAGAACGCCGACGCCGCTAGAGTTGTCCATGAAACGATATTCGCGTCTCACACTGTGAAACGCAAGTTCAATTTTTCCAAGAACCAGCGAGTCTGTATGTGCGGGTCCACGAACCACTGGGTCCGAGCCGTCGTCCGGGACGTGGGGTACGGACGGCACGGCGCACGAGATCTCTATGAAGCGCCGGCACAACCGGCCGGCCGGAGGGAAAGCGATGGGTAGGACACTCGCGGAGAAGGTCTGGGACGACCATGTCGTCCGGCGCGCCGAAGGCGAGCCCGACCTCCTCTTCATCGATCTGCACCTGCTGCACGAGGTGACCAGCCCGCAGGCCTTCGAAGGACTGCGCCAGGCCGGCCGCAAGGTCCGACGCCTCGACCTCACCATCGCGACCGAGGACCACAACACCCCCACCCTCGACATCGACAAGCCGATCGCCGACCCGGTCTCCCGCGCCCAGCTGGAGACGCTGCGGGCGAACTGCGCCGAGTTCGGCGTGCGCCTGCACTCGCTGGGTGACGTCGAGCAGGGCGTCGTCCACGTCGTGGGACCGCAGCTGGGACTGACCCAGCCCGGCACCACCGTGGTCTGCGGCGACTCGCACACCTCCACGCACGGCGCCTTCGGCGCGCTGGCCTTCGGCATCGGCACGAGCCAGGTCGAGCACGTGCTGGCCACCCAGACGCTGCCGCTGGCCCGCCCGAAGACGATGGCGATCACGGTCACCGGCGCGCTCGCCGAGGGCGTCACCGCGAAGGACCTGATCCTGGCGATCATCGCCAGGATCGGCACCGGCGGAGGCCAGGGCTACATCCTGGAGTACCGGGGCGAGGCCATCGAGAAGCTGTCGATGGAAGCCCGCATGACCATCTGCAACATGTCGATCGAGGCCGGCGCCCGCGCGGGCATGATCGCCCCCGACCGGACCACCTTCGACTACCTCCAGGGCCGCGACCACGCCCCCACGGGCAAGGACTGGGACGCGGCGGTCGAGTACTGGAAGACCCTGCGCACGGACGACGACGCGGTCTTCGACGCGGAGGTCGTCATCGACGGCACCGCGCTGTCCCCCTTCGTCACCTGGGGCACCAACCCGGGCCAGGGCGCGCCGCTGTCGGCGAACGTCCCCGACCCGGCTTCGTACGAGGACGCTTCGGAGCGCCTGGCCGCCGAAAAGGCCCTGGAGTACATGGGGTTGACCGCCGGACAGCCGCTGCGGGACATCAAGGTCGACACCGTCTTCGTAGGTTCCTGCACCAACGGCCGCATCGAGGACCTGCGCGCCGTCGCCAGCATCGTCGAGGGCCGCAAAGTCGCCGACGGCGTACGGATGCTGGTCGTCCCGGGCTCGGTCCGGGTCGCCCTGCAGGCCGTGGAAGAGGGTCTGGACAAGGTCTTCAAGGAGGCCGGCGCCGAGTGGCGGCACGCGGGCTGTTCGATGTGCCTGGGCATGAACCCCGACCAACTGGCGCCCGGTGAGCGCTCCGCGTCCACCTCCAACCGCAACTTCGAGGGCCGGCAGGGCAAGGGCGGGCGTACCCACCTGGTCTCCCCGCAGGTGGCCGCCGCCACCGCGGTGCTGGGCCACCTGGCCTCGCCCGCCGACCTGTCCGCCGCCGACGCGACCGCCGGAGTCTGAACCATGGAAGCCTTCACCACCCACACCGGCCGGGCCGTCCCGCTGCGCCGCAGCAACGTCGACACCGACCAGATCATCCCGGCCCACTGGCTGAAGAAGATCACCCGCGACGGGTTCGAGGACGGGCTCTTCGAGGCCTGGCGCAAGGACCCGGAGTTCGTCACGAACCGCCCGGAGCGCGCCGGCGCGACCGTACTGGTCGCCGGCCCCGACTTCGGTACGGGTTCCTCCCGCGAGCACGCCGTCTGGGCCCTGCAGAACTTCGGCTTCAAGACGGTCATCTCCTCCCGCTTCGCCGACATCTTCCGCGGGAACTCCCTGAAGAACGGTCTGCTGACCGTCGTCCTGCCGCAGGAGACCGTCGAGCGGCTGTGGAAGCTGACGGAGGCCGACCCGACCGCCGAGATCACGGTCGACCTGGTCGACCGCCAGGTGCGAGCGGAGGGCGTCGTCGCGGAGTTCGAACTCGACGACAACGCCCGCTGGCGTCTGCTGGAGGGCCTGGACGACATCTCGCTCACCCTTCAGAACGAAGCGGACATCGCCGCCTACGAAAGCGCCCGGCCCACCTTCAAGCCGCGCACGATTCAGGTCTGATTCCTGCCTGATCAGCGCTTATTCGCCTTCGGGTGATCACATCGACAACACCGTGCCCCCCGCCCTCCGGCGGGGGGCACAGCCGTTTGTTGAGGCCCCGTGAGGCGACAACTCGCCCCAGATGGCACAATCTGTGCATGGAACGCGACAGTCAACTCGAGCTCTACGAACTCGTCGCGGACCGGTTGAAAGAAGCACACACACGGGTGCGCTCACTGCAAGTCCCGGAGGGCGTAAGGATGGCGCTGTCCCGGAAGCTGTTGGTCGTCACGGCCGCGGCGAAGCATGATCTCGCCGATGCGGCAAGGCGCCTGGACAGGTTGATGAAGGACCTCGACGAGGGTCGATTCCCTGAAGGCGACTGATGCGAAGGAACTCCGTAACGGCCTACAGCGTTGCGGCACTAGGGTGATTAGCCCGTTTCGTGTTTGATTTGCGGTATATATCCGCCTAACGTGCGAAATAAGCTTGAACACATTCGTTCTGGCGAAGTCTCCGAAGGGGAAGACGTGAACAAGGCGCAGCTCGTAGAAGCGATTGCCGACAAGCTGGGCGGCCGCCAGCAGGCCGCGGACGCTGTCGACGCGGTACTGGACGCGATCGTCCGCGCTACCGTCGCGGGCGACCGGGTCTCGGTCACGGGCTTCGGCTCGTTCGAGAAGGTCGACCGTCCGGCCCGTTACGCCCGCAACCCGCAGACGGGTGAGCGCGTCCGGGTCAAGAAGACCTCTGTGCCCCGCTTCCGTGCCGGTCAGGGCTTCAAAGACCTGGTCAGCGGCACCAAGAAGCTCCCCAAGGGCGGCGAGGTGTCCGTGAAGAAGGCGCCCAAGGGCAGCCTCACGGGTGGTGCCTCCGCGACGGTCAAGAAGGCCGCGGCGAAGAAGGCCACCACCGCCAAGAAGGCCGCGGCGAAGACCACGGTCGCGAAGAAGGTCGTGGCGAAGAAGGCCACCGCGACCGCCAAGAAGGCGGCGGTGAAGAGCACCGCCACGGCGAAGAAGGCCACCGCGGCCGCGAAGAAGACCACCGCCGCGGCGAAGAAGACCACGGCCGCCGCGAAGAAGACCACCGCCGCGGCGAAGAAGACCGCGCCGGCGGCCAAGAAGGTCACCGCAGCGACGAAGGCGCCCGCCAAGAAGACGGCGACGCGCAAGGCCACCGCGAAGAAGACCACCGCCCGCAAGAAGTAGGGGCACGCGTCACACAGGCCGGGCCGGCTTTCCCCGTGCGGGGGAGCCGGCCCGCGGTGCGTCCGGCACCCCGGCGCCCGCCTCGGGGCACGGGCGGCCGTCGCTTCAGAACGTCTGCAGCGTCACGAGGGTGATGCGCAGGCTCGCGCCCGCGCCGTCCGTCTCGATCCGGACCCGCTGCCCGGGCCGCAGCAGCCGCAGGCCGCCCGCGTCGAAGGCCGGGGCCTCGAAGGGCACCGGAGTGCCGTCGTCCAGCAGCACGCTGCCGCTGCGGGTCTGGGAGTCGTACGTGTACGCGGTCGCCTGCATACGGGCACTGTATCGGGCGGTGTGGCGCCCCACGCCGAGGGTGAGCGCGGTGCGCAGATCGGCCGCCGTGTCCACGTCCCGGCGCACGCTGTCGACGTCCGCCAAGGCGATTTCCACCGCCCCCGAAGCCGAATGCCTGGCCCGTGACGGACCCCCGAAGGAGGGGGCCAATTCCACGTCCGGCGCAGCGGAAAGCAGGGTCGTCCCGATTCCGGCCGCATCCGCCAGAAATGCCCGTGGAAATACCGAGGCATTTTCGAGCACGCGTTGCAATTCCGGGGGCCGGAGCGCCGGCAGATCGGCGTTCAGCGCCGCCAGCGGGGCGCCCGGGCGCCCCGACCGCACCGCCCGCGCCCCGTGGTCCAGGGCCGCGTTGAGCCCGGCCGCCGGGGCGTCCGCGACGATCCGTGCCCCGAGCCGCGCCAGTTCCGCACCGGCGGTCGCGTCGTCCGTGACGACCACCACATCGGCGACCGCCGTGCAGGCCAGGGCCCCGGCGACGGTGTCCTGGGCGAAGGCCAGGGCGAGGCCCGGACGAGAGGCGCCCACCGCCCGTGCGAGACGGCTCTTCGCCACCGCCAGTGGCTTCAGCGGGACCACCAGACTCCAGACGGCGTTCGTGACGGGTCCCTTCCCTCCGGTGCGCTCCGGCAACGTCCTTCGGCCACGGTCAGGTCATGGCCGGGTCATGTGTCGGCCCATTGTCGCCTCCGCCCGGGCAACCCGGGAGTCCGCCGGGGTGAGCGGGGCGTACGGTGTTCTCGACAGAGACCGGGCGTGGGGTGACACTTGTCCGGCCGACGAGGTGCCCAAGCCGCGCACCGGTCCTAGAGGAAGGTGTCCAAGTGTCCCGCCGCAGAATCGGCTTCTGGTACCGCCTGGCGGCGGTCATCGCAAAACCGCCGCTGGTAGTGCTCTTCAAGCGGGACTGGCGGGGAATGGAGCACATTCCGGCCGAGGGCGGTTTTATCACCGCCGTCAATCACAACTCGTATCTGGACCCGCTCTCGTACGCGCACTTCCAGTACAACACCGGCCGGGTGCCGCGACTGCTCGCCAAGGCCGCCCTCTTCAAGGTCCCCGTGGTCGGGGCCATCCTGCGCGGCAGCGGACAGATCCCCGTCTACCGGGAGTCCACCAACGCCCTGGACGCGTTCCGGGCCGCCGTGGACGCCATCGAGCGGGGCGAATGCGTGGCCTTCTACCCGGAGGGCACCCTCACCCGCGACCCCGACATGTGGCCGATGGCCGGCAAGACCGGCGCCGCCCGCGTGGCGCTGATCACCAGGGCGCCCGTCATCCCCGTGGCCCAGTGGGGCGCGAACCTCGCGATGCCGCCCTACGCCAAGGAGAACAAGGTCCGGCTCTTCCCGCGCAAGACCCTCCAGGTGCTCGCCGGACCGCCGGTGGACCTCTCCGCCTTCTACGACCGGGAACCCACCCCGGACGTCCTCCGGGAGGTCACCGAGGTCATCATGGCCGCCATCACCGCGCTGCTGGAGGAGGTGCGCGGCGAGACCGCGCCCGAGCAGCCGTACGACCATCGCAACGCCAGGGCGGAACAGCGGCGCAAGGCCGCAGGGGAGGGCAACAAGTGACACGTCCCGTGAAGGCGACCGTCTTCGGAACAGGCTCCTGGGGCACGGCCTTCGCCATCGTCCTCGCCGACGCCGGCTGCGAGGTGACGCTGTGGGGCCGCCGCCAGGAGGTGGTCGACGCCATCAACACCGGCAGGACCAACCCGGACTACTTCCCCGGCGTCGAACTCCCCGCGAACCTCCGGGCCACCACCGACCCGGCCGAGGCCGCGGCCGGTGCGGACTTCACCGTCCTCGCCGTCCCCTCCCAGACGCTCCGCGAGAACCTCGCCGCGTGGGCCCCCCTGCTGGCCCCCGACACCGTGCTCGTCTCCCTGATGAAGGGCATCGAACTCGGCACCGCGAAGCGGATGAGCGAGGTCATCGAGGAGGTGGCCAAGGTCCCCGCCGAGCGCATCGCCGTGGTCACCGGCCCCAACCTGGCCGCCGAGATCGCCGCCCGCCAGCCCGCCGCCTCCGTCGTCGCCTGCGTGGACGAGAGCGTGGCCCGGCGCCTCCAGGCCGCCTGCCACACCGCGTACTTCCGCCCGTACACGAGCACCGACGTCACCGGCTGCGAGCTCGGCGGCGCCGTCAAGAACGTCATCGGCCTCGCCGTCGGCATCGCGGACGGCATGGGCCTGGGCGACAACACCAAGGGCTCGCTCATCACCCGCGGACTCGCCGAAGCGACCCGCCTGGGCGTGGCGATGGGCGCCGACCCGCTCACCTTCTCCGGCCTCGCGGGCCTCGGCGACCTGGTCGCCACCTGCTCCTCGCCGCTCTCCCGGAACCACACCTTCGGCACCAACCTCGGCCGCGGGATGACCCTGGAGGAGACCATCGCGGTCACCAGGCAGACCGCCGAGGGCGTCAAGTCCTGCCAGTCGGTGGCCGATCTGGCGGCCCGCCACGGGGTGGACATGCCGATCACCGAGACGGTCGTGGACATCGTCCACCACGGCAAGCCGACCCTCGTGGCCCTGAAGGAGCTGATGGGCCGCAGTGCCAAACCGGAACGTCGCTAACTCCTTTCCGGACGCTTGAGCGGGTACTCTCATGCCGATATGAGCAGCGAGAACCTCCCCCAGACCCCTGAGCAGCAGGGCCGCAAGCCCCGCGTGGCCGTCGTGTTCGGCGGCCGCAGCTCGGAACACGCCATCTCGGTCGTCACGGCCGGCGCCGTGCTGCGCTCCATCGACCGCTCCAAGTACGAGGTGCTGCCCATCGGCATCACCACGGACGGCCGATGGGCGCTGACCGCCGACGAGCCCGAGCGGATGGCCATCGCCGACCGCACGCTCCCGAGCGTCGAGGACCTTGCGGAGTCCGAGGACGGCACGGTCGTGCTCTCGGTCGACCCCGCCAGCCGCCAGGTCGTCTACACCGAACCGGGCGCCGTCCCCAAGGCCCTGGGCGAGGTCGACGTCGTCTTCCCCGTGCTGCACGGCCCGTACGGCGAGGACGGCACCCTCCAGGGCCTCCTGGAGCTCTCCGGCATCCCGTACGTCGGCTCCGGCGTCCTCGCCTCGGCCGTCGGCCAGGACAAGGACTACATGAAGCGGGTGTTCACCTCCTTCGGGCTGAGCGTCGGCCCGTACGTGACCATCCGCCCCCGCGAGTGGGAGACCGACCGGGACGCCGCCACGGGCAAGATCCTTGACTTCGCCGCCGAGCACGGCTGGCCGCTGTTCGTCAAGCCCGCCCGGGCCGGCTCCTCCATCGGCATCACCAAGGTGGACGACGCAGCCGGCCTGGACGCCGCGGTCAAGGAGGCCCGGCGCCACGACCCGAAGATCATCGTGGAGGCGCTCCTGCGCGGCCGCGAGATCGAGTGCGGGGTCCTGGAGTTCGAGGACGGGCCGCGCGCGAGCGTCCCCGCCGAGATCCCGCCGGTGTCCAGCCACGACTTCTACGACTTCGAGGCGAAGTACATCGACTCCGCCTCCGGGATCGTGCCCGCCCCGCTCACCCCGGAGCAGACCGCCGAGGTGCAGCGGCTCGCGATCGAGGCCTTCGAGGCCGCGTCCTGCGAGGGCCTGGTGCGCGCCGACTTCTTCCTCACCGAGGACGGCACCTTCGTCATCAACGAGATCAACACGATGCCGGGCTTCACGCCGATCTCCATGTACCCGCTGATGTGGCAGAAGACGGGCATCGAGTACCCGGAGCTGGTGGACAGCCTGATCCAGGCGGCCCTGCGCCGCTCCACCGGCCTGCGCTGACAGTCGTCCGAAAAGCCGACCGCCCGCCGACCGCCTTCGCAGGCGGACGGCGGGCGGCGGTGTGCTCGGTACCCGGTGCGCGGTACGCCGAGCGCGGTGGTCAGTAGGAGGCGATGCCCTCGGGCACGGTCGCGGTGATCGCCGTGGACAGGCCGACGAGCATGCCCGCATCCGTGGCATGCTCCTTGTCGACCCGGACCTCGGTGTAGGCCAGCCGCAGCCCGGTGGTGAACCGGAACCCCCCGCCCGATCCGCCGTCGATCTTCTCCAGCAGCCAGGCCACGCCGTTCACGTGGACGCCCTCCTGCTTCGGATCGAGCATCTTGGGGGGTTTGGGGATACCGCACCGCAGTACGATCGCCGAACCGCCCCACGCGGCGGTCAGGTCGGACTCCGGTTCGGTCCTGGTCCGCGCCAGGCCGGCCACCGTCTCCGGGAGCTCCTTGTGCAGTGCCGCACAGAGTCCCGCGACGGCGGCGGGCGGCGTGGGCGGTGGGTCCACCCGGGCTTCGTCGGATCCGCCCGGGGTGCACGCCGCGGCGGCCAGGACGGCCATCGAGGCGGGCAGGGCGGACAGGGCGCGGACACGCAGGGGCCGGTGGTGGAGGGACATCACCGGCCAAGAGTAGACGGGGGCTACAGATGGACCACCGGGCAGGTCAAGGTGCGGGTGATCCCCTCCACCTGCTGGACCTTGGCGACCACCATGCGGCCGAGATCGTCCACGGTGTCGGCCTGGGCGCGCACGATCACGTCGTACGGGCCCGTCACGTCTTCGGCCTGGATCACCCCCGGGATCTGGCCGATGGACTCGGCGACGAACGACGCCTTGCCCACTTCGGTCTGGATAAGGATGTACGCCTGTACCACGGAACCTCCAGGGCGGCCACGAGGATCATTTCCCCTAACCTTCGGGTGGGCCCCACACGATTGAACGGGCCGGGGGAAGAAGGGACGCCACGGTACCGCGTCGCCGTGCGCCACGGGGAGACCCGCGGGCCCGGCGCCACGCACAGCGGGGCGTACGGAGAGCAGAAGTTGACGTATCTGTTGACGGTACCCAGAGCTGAGACGGCTCGCGACCGCAAGCGGACTGGGCAAGAAGGGGCACAGCGATGAAGGGCACTGTCGGCGAGCTGGGGGAGTTCGGGCTGATCAGGGAGCTCACCTCACGGCTCACCACCACCCCGGCGGTCCGGCTCGGACCGGGCGACGACGCCGCGGTGGTGTCCGCCCCCGACCGGCGGGTCGTGGCGAGCACCGACATCCTGCTGGAGGGCCGGCACTTCCGGCGCGACTGGTCCACGGCCTACGACGTCGGCCGCAAGGCCGCCGCGCAGAACCTCGCCGACATCGCCGCCATGGGCGCGGTGCCGACCGCGCTGCTGCTCGGCCTCGTCGTCCCCGCCGAACTGCCGGTCACCTGGCCCACCGAGCTGATGGACGGGATCCGCGACGAGTGCCAGGTCGCCGGCGCGGCCGTGGTCGGCGGGGACGTCGTCCGCGGGGACGTCATCACCGTCGCCATCACCGCCCTCGGCGACCTGCGCAACCACGAGCCCGTCCTGCGCTCCGGCGCCCAGCCCGGCGACGTCGTCGCCGTCACCGGCTGGCTCGGCTGGTCCGCGGCCGGCTTCGCCGTGCTCTCGCGCGGCTTCCGCTCCCCGCGGGCCTTCGTCGAGGCGCACCGGCGCCCCGAGCCGCCGTACCACGCGGGCCCCGCGGCCGCCGGACTCGGCGCCACCGCCATGACGGACGTCAGCGACGGCCTGATCGCCGACCTCGGGCACATCGCCGAGGCCAGCAAGGTGCGGATCGACCTGCGCTCGGCGGCCGTCGACATCCCGACCCAGATGCACGACATCGGGCAGGCCGTCGGCGTGGACCCGCTGCAGTGGGTGCTCACCGGGGGAGAGGACCACGCGATCGTGGCGACCTTCCCGCCCGACGTGAAGCTCCCCGCCCGCTGGAAGGTCATCGGCGAGGTGCTCAACCGCTCCGCCCTGCCCCAGGTGACCGTCGACGGCGCGCCCTGGACCAGCACCGGCGGCTGGGACCACTTCGGGGCCGACCCGGCCGCCCAGGACGGCGCGCTGTGAGCACCGCCCCGCCGCTGTGCCTGACCGTCGCCGGATCCGACTCCGGCGGCGGCGCGGGCATCCAGGCCGACCTCAAGACCATGCTGGCCCTCGGGGTGCACGGCATGAGCGTGGTGACCGCCGTGACGGCGCAGAACTCGCTCGGGGTACGCGGGGTCTGGGAACTGCCCGCCGAGGCCGTCACGGCCCAGTACCGGGCCGTCGTGGACGACATCGGGGTCCGGGCCGTGAAGACCGGCATGCTCTCCTCCGCCGTCCTGGTGGAGACGGTGGCCGCGCTGCTGGCGGACACCCGGGCCCCGGCCGTCGTGGACCCCGTCGGGGTCTCCAAGCACGGGGACGCGCTGCTCGCCGCCTCGGCACTGGACGCCGTACGCAAGGAGCTGCTGCCGCGGGCCGCGGTGGCCACCCCCAACCTGGACGAGGTGGCCCAGCTGACGGGTGTGGTGGTGGAGACCGAGGACGACATGCGGCGCGCCGCCGACGCGGTCCTCGGGTACGGGCCGCGGTGGGCGCTGATCAAGGGCGGACACCTCGCGGCGCACGGCGACCGCGCCGTGGACCTGCTGAGCGACGGCAGCGAGGAGCTGTGGCTGCGGGCCCCGCGCCACGACAACCGGCACACCCACGGCACCGGCTGCACCCTCGCGAGCGCGATCGCCGCGGGCCTGGCCCGGGGACTGACCGTCCCGGAGGCCGTCACGGCCGCCAAGGAGTACGTCACGGGCGCCATCGCCGCCGGCTTCGCGCTCGGCGGGGGCATCGGCCCGGTGGATCACGCCTGGCAGTGGCGCTGACCCCACTGGGGCGGCCCGGCCGGCTCTCCGGCCGGGCACCCGGTCCCGCCCCCGGCCCGGCCCCCGGACAAGGCAAAAGGCCGGTTCACCAGAGGTGAACCGGCCTTTTTGGCAACCGGAAAGGGCTGCGCTACGACGGGAGGCGTCAGCGCGAGACCTTGCCGGCCTTGATGCACGAGGTGCAGGCGTTGAGGCGCTTCGGCGTCCCATTGACCACGGCACGAACGCGCTGGATGTTCGGGTTCCAGCGACGCGAGGTGCGGCGGTGCGAGTGGGAGATGTTGTTGCCGAAGCTCGGCCCCTTGGCGCAAACGTCGCAGTTGGCAGCCACAGGTCACTCCAAGACTTCAGATGCAATTACAGTGAAACCGGCGCACCGGATTCAGAGGTCTGAAGTGGTTTGCCGGGGGAATGGCCCGACTCTCGCCGGGCAACCGGAGCAGCATACAACGACTGCGTCCGTCCAAGAAAACTACCATGACCGCCGCTGCCCCCGCCCCGCGGTCCCGATGCCCGGGCGGCCCTTCGTTACCCTGCGGTGAACCCTGGCCCGCACAAGGAGGAACGCCCGGTGGCGCACGAGCCTCAGCCGCAGCCCCTCGACGAGCTCGACGCCGCAGCGGTGCGTACCTGGAGCTCGCTGGCCCTGGCCGCACTGGGCCGCGCCCGCGAGGACATCGACGCGATCAACGTCTACCCGGTCGCCGACGCCGACACGGGCACCAACCTCTACCTCACCGCCGAATCGGCCGACCGAGGCCTGACCGAGGCCTTCCCCGAGGTGACCGACGGCACAGCCCGGACCTCCCTGGCCGAGGCCGTGCGAGCCTGGGCGCACGGAGCCCTGGTCGGAGCCCGCGGGAACTCCGGGACGATCCTGGCGCAGCTGCTGCGGGGAGTGGCCGACGTACTCGGCGACGAGCCCGCCGCCCGGGCGGAACAGGCCGGACAGGGCCCCGGCGGGCTGCTCGCCCGCGCCCTGACCCGGGCCGCGGAGGAGGCGTACGCCGCTGTCGCGCACCCGGTGGAGGGCACCATGCTCACCGTCGCCGGCGCCGCCGCCCGGGCCGGCGAGGCCGCCGGAGCCGCCGCCGGGACCGCGGCCGAGGTGGCCCGCGCCGCCTACGACGGGGCCCGCGCCGCCCTCGCCGACACCCCCGGGCAGCTCGCCGCGCTGGGCCGGGCCGGAGTGGTCGACGCCGGGGGCTGCGGGCTGGTCGTCGTCTTCGGCGCCCTGTGGCAGGCACTGTCCGGCCAGGAACCGGCCGCCGAACCGGTACGCGGCCGCGCGGTGCCCGTACCCCAGTCGCCGGACCCCTGCGCGCAGGAGGAGGACGGGCCCGCGTACGAGGTGATCTACCTGCTGGAGGCCTCCGAGGCGGCCGTCGGCGAACTGCGCGGACGCCTCGACGGGCTCGGCGACTCACTGGTCGTGGTCGGCGGCGACGGCCTGTGGAACGTCCACGTCCACGTCGACGACCCCGGCGCGGCCGTGGAGGCCGGAATCGTGGCCGGACGCCCCTACCGGATACGGATCACCCACTTCGGGGACGAGCGCCGCCGGGCCCGGGGCGAGCGCGCCCAGCGGGCCGTGGTCGCCGTCGTCCCCGGCGAAGGACTGGCCGGGCTGTGCGGGGAGGCGGGAGCGACCACCGTGCTCGTCCGCCCCGGGGAGCCGCCGGCCGTCGCCGAGCTGCTCGACGCCGTCCGCCGCGCACACGCCCGCGAGGTGGTGCTGCTGCCGGGCGGCGCCGAACTGCGCGCCGCCGCGGCCGCGGCGGCCGAACAGGCCCGCGCCGAGGGC
This sequence comes from Streptomyces sp. NC-S4, assembly GCF_054353315.1. Taxonomy (NCBI): domain Bacteria; kingdom Bacillati; phylum Actinomycetota; class Actinomycetes; order Kitasatosporales; family Streptomycetaceae; genus Streptomyces; species Streptomyces sp. NC-S4. Next base: position 6,074,844 of record NZ_CM135937.1, read on the forward strand.
GTACGCGTGGCCGTGATCCCCACCCGCTCCCCGGTCCAGGGCCTGGCCGCCCTCGCCGTGCACGACCCCGAGGGCAGCTTCGACGAGGACGTGGTCGCCATGACGGCGGCGGCCGGTGCCACCCGGTACGGGGAACTGGCCGTCGCCGAACGGCAGTCCTTCACCTCGGCCGGCATCTGCCAGGCCGGCGACGTGCTCGGCCTCATCGACGGGGACGTCGCGGTGATCGGTTCCGGCCTGGCCGAGACCGCCGAGGCCGTCCTGGACCGGATGCTGGGCTCCGGCGGCGAACTCGTCACCCTGGTCCTGGGACCCGACGTACCGGACGGCGTCGCCGAGCGCCTGGAGGCCCACGTCCAGCAGGGCCACCTCGCCGTGGACACCGTCACCTACCGGGGCGGCCGGTACTCGGCGCCGCTCCTCGTCGGGGTGGAATAGCGGGCTTGTCAGCGCCATGGTGTGCAATGGAACACGTGCCCGCGCTCGACGAAGACCTCAAGAAGACGCTCGGTCCCGCCACCGCCAAGGTGCTGGCCGAGCAGCTCGGCCTGCACACGGCCCTGGACCTGCTCCACCACTACCCCCGGCGGTACGCCGAGCGCGGTGAGCTGACCTCGCTGGCCGAGCTCGCCGACCAGATCGACGAGCACGTGACCGTCGTCGCGCAGGTCGCCGACGCCCGGATCCTGACCTTCAACGGGGGGCGCGGCAAGCGTCTGGAGGTGACCATCACCGACGGCAGCGGCCGTCTCCAGCTGGTCTTCTTCGGCGCCGGCGTCCACAAGCCGCACAAGGACCTGCTGCCCGGCAGCCGCGCGATGTTCGCCGGCAAGGTCTCCAGGTTCAACCACAAGCTCCAGCTCGCGCACCCGGCCTACGAGCCGCTCGGCGCGGAGGCCTCCGACCGGGACGCCGCGGCCGCCTTCGCCAACCAGCTCATCCCGATCTACCCGGCCTGCGCCAAGCTGGAGTCCTGGAAGATCGCCAAGTGCGTGGACGCGGTGCTGCCCGGCGCCCAGGAGGCCGTGGATCCGCTGCCGCCCGCCCTGCGCGAGGGCCGCGGGCTGGTCCCGCTCACCGAGGCCCTGCTGAAGATCCACCGCCCGGGCACCAAGGCCGACATCGAGGACGCCCGCCAGCGCCTGAAGTGGGACGAGGCCTTCGTCCTGCAGGTCGCCCTGGCCCGCCGCCGGCACGCCGACTCCCAGCTCCCGGCCGCCCCGCGCCGCGCCGTCCCCGGCGGCCTGCTCGACTCCTTCGACGCGAAACTGCCCTTCACCCTCACCCAGGGCCAGCAGACCGTCTCGAAGGAGATCTTCGACGACCTGGCCACCGAACACCCCATGCACCGCCTCCTCCAGGGAGAGGTCGGCTCGGGCAAGACCATGGTCGCGCTGCGGGCGATGCTCGCCGTCGTGGACAGCGGCGGGCAGGCGGCCATGCTCGCGCCCACCGAGGTGCTCGCCCAGCAGCACCACCGCTCCATCACCGAGATGATGGGCGAACTGGCCGAAGGGGGCATGCTCGGCGGGTCCGACCGGGGCACCAAGGTCGTGCTGCTCACCGGCTCCATGGGGATGCCCGCGCGCCGCCAGGCCCTGCTCGACCTGGTCACCGGCGAGGCCGGGATCGTGATCGGCACGCACGCGCTGATCGAGGACAAGGTGCAGTTCCACGACCTCGGCCTGGTCGTCGTGGACGAGCAGCACCGCTTCGGGGTGGAGCAGCGCGACGCGCTGCGGTCCAAGGGGAAGCAGCCCCCGCACCTGCTGGTGATGACGGCGACCCCGATCCCGCGCACGGTCGCCATGACCGTCTTCGGCGACCTGGAGACCTCCGTCCTCGACCAGCTGCCGGCCGGGCGCTCCCCGATCGCGACGCACGTGGTGCCCTCGAAGGACAAGCCGCACTTCCTCGCGCGGGCCTGGGAACGGGTCCGCGAGGAGGTGGAGAAGGGCCACCAGGCGTATGTGGTCTGCCCCCGCATCGGGGACGGGGAGGACGAACCCAAGAAGAAGGCGGCCGAGGACGACGGCGACAAGAGGCCGCCGCTCGCCGTCGTGGAGATCGCCGAACAGCTCGCGCGCGGACCGCTGGCGGGACTGGCCGTCGAGGTGCTGCACGGCCGGATGGACCCCGCCGACAAGGACGACGTCATGCGCCGCTTCGCCGCCGGCGAGGTCAAGGTGCTGGTCGCCACCACCGTCATCGAGGTCGGCGTGAACGTCCCCAACTCCACGGTCATGGTGATCATGGACGCGGACCGGTTCGGCGTCTCCCAGCTCCACCAGCTGCGCGGCCGGGTCGGCCGGGGCTCCGCGCCCGGACTGTGCCTGCTGGTCAGCGAGATGCACGAGGCCAGCCCCGCCCGGGCCCGGCTGGCCGCCGTCGCCGCCACCCTCGACGGCTTCGAACTCTCCCGGATCGACCTGGAACAGCGCCGCGAGGGCGATGTGCTCGGCCAGGCCCAGTCCGGAGTCCGCTCCTCGCTGCGCATGCTCGCCGTCATCGAGGACGAGGAGGTCATCGCCCAGGCGCGGGAGGAGGCCACCCGCGTCGTCGCCGAGGACCCGGCGCTGGAGCGGCTGCCGGGCCTGCGGACGGCGCTGGACGCCCTGCTCGACACCGAGCGCGAGCAGTACCTGGAGAAGGGCTGAGCGGCACGACCTATGGTGGGAGTGCCGTGGCAGCGCCCCGGCACCCACCGACCGCCGTACCGAAGGACCCCAGATGACCCGCGTGATCGCCGGCAGCGCCGGCGGGCGACGGCTGGCCGTGCCCCCCGGCACCGGCACCCGGCCGACCTCGGACCGGATGCGCGAAGGCCTCTTCTCGACCTGGGAGTCGCTGCACGGCGTCGAAGGGGCCCGGGTGCTCGACCTGTACGGCGGCTCCGGCGCCGTCGGCCTGGAATCCCTTTCCCGGGGCGCGTCCCACACCCTGCTCGTCGAGGCCGACGCCAAGGCCGCCAAGGCGATCCGGGACAACATCCGCACCCTGGGCCTGCCCGGCGCGGAGTTCCGCGCGGGCAAGGCCGAGCAGATCGTGGCGGCCCGGGCCGCGGGGGACCCGTACGACATCGTCTTCCTGGACCCGCCGTACGCCGTGGACAGCGCGGAACTGCGCGAGATCCTCCTCACACTCCGGTCCAACGGCTGGATCACCGGCGATGCGCTCGTCACCGTGGAACGCAGCACCAGGAGCGGTGCCTTCCCGTGGCCCGAGGGCTTCGAGCCGCTCCGGTCGCGCAAGTACGGCGAGGGCACCCTTTGGTACGGCCGCGCCGACTTCACCAGCGAAGACTCATGAACGAGGGAGTTCAGTTGCGCCGCGCCGTCTGTCCGGGGTCCTTCGACCCCATCCACAACGGACACCTCGACGTCATCGGACGCGCCTCCAGGCTGTACGACGTCGTGTACGTCGCCGTGGGGATCAACGACTCGAAGCAGGGCCTGTTCACGGTCGAGGAGCGGATCGAGCTGATCCGCGAGGCGACGGCCGAGTACGGCAACATCCAGGTCGAGGCCTTCCGCGGACTGCTCGTCGACTTCTGCAAGCAGCGGGACATCCCGGCCATCGTCAAGGGCCTGCGCGCGGTCAGCGACTTCGACTACGAGCTCCAGATGGCCCAGATGAACATGGGCCTGGCGGGAGTCGACACGCTGTTCGTCCCGACCATCCCCACCTACAGCTTCCTGTCCTCCTCGCTGGTCAAGGAGGTCGCGGCCTGGGGCGGCGACGTGGCCCACCTGCTGCCGGCGCACGTCCACGCGGCGCTCCTGGAGCGGCTGCGCACGCGCTGACCGTCTGAGAGGGCGTCAGGCGGTGTCGGGGGCCCGCCCGGTGGCCGTACAGTCGTCCCGTCCGTCTCAGGAACCGCCTGAGGCCGAGAGAGTGCGAGCCCCCATGGACGTGCAGAAGAAGCTCGACGAGATCGTCGCGGCCGTCGGCGGCGCCCGGTCCATGCCCATGTCGGCCTCCTGCGTGATCAACCGCGCCGAGCTGCTGGAGCAGCTCGAAGAGGTGCGCCAGGCGCTGCCCGGCTCCCTCGCGCAGGCTCAGGAGCTCATCGGAGGCCGGGAGCAGGTGGTCGAGGAAGCCCGCCGGGAGGCGGAGCGGATCATCGACGCGGCCCACAACCAGCGCGGTTCGCTGATCTCCGACACCGAGATCGCGCGGCGCTCCCAGGCCGAGGCGGACCGGATCCTCGAGGAGGCCCGCCGGGAGGCCGAGGAGATCCGGGCCGAGGCCGACGACTACGTCGACAGCAAGCTCGCGAACTTCGAGGTCGTGCTGACCAAGACCATCGGCTCGGTGGACCGGGGCCGGGAGAAGCTCCTGGGCCGCGGCCCGGGACTGGACGAGCACGGCTATGCGGACATGGACGCACCCGAGCGCAGCCACGACCCCGAGACCCAGCGGCAGCAGGCGGACGCCTACGTCGACACCAAGCTGGCGACCTTCGAGGCGGTGCTCTCCAAGACCCTGGAGGCCGTGGGCCGCGGCCGCCAGAAGCTCCTGGGCCGGGTCCCGACGGACGACCTGGGCGTGCACATGGCCGCCCAGGACGCGGCGGGCGGACAGCAGTCCCGCTCGGCGAGCGACTCGGACTTCCTGGCGGGCCTTGCGGACCCGGAGCCGCCGCACGTGCAGGCACCGATCCCGGCGCAGGCGGAGCCCGTGTACGACACGTACGGCTACCAGCAGCCCGCCCAGCCCGCCGCCCAGCAGCAGGACGCCTACTCCTACCAGGACCCGTACGGCGGCTACCAGCAGCAGGACCCGTACTCCACCGCGGGCGGCGGCTCCACCGGGGCAGCCTACGCCGCGCACTACGACGCGCAGCAGCCCGACCCCTATGCCGCGTACCAGCCGCAGGCCCAGGCCCAGCAGCCCTCGCTCGACGAGACCAGCCTCTTCGACACGAGCATGATCAACCTGGACCAGCTGCGCCAGTACGAACAGGGGCGCTAGGCCGTCACTTCCGGATCTTGCCGGGCCCGCGGCGTCCAAGATCCGAAAGAGACGACCTGGCACCGGATTGGGCGCTGGGCGCCGCTGCGGGTATCCTGGCTGTTCGGTCGCGCGTATGCACCGCGATCCATGCTGCCCTAGTGCGGCGGAATCTTTGATCTTCAGCGATCTGTGAAAGCAGGAACGGCCCTGAATACCCGCCTCGACCACCGCAACCCCCTCGTGTTCGACACGCACGAGCTGGGCCGGCGTCCTGGTGCCATGCAGCGGCTGTCCCGTGAGATCGCGGCACCGGCGGACTTCGGTCTCGCCGGCGTGATCGGAGTGCCGGAAGGCGCCCCGGTGAAGCTCAGCCTCCGCCTGGAGTCGGTCATGGAAGGGGTGCTTGTCACAGGCACCGCCCGTGCATCGGCCGTAGGGGAGTGCGTAAGGTGTCTGGAGTCCGTCGAGCGCGAGCTCAAGGCGGACTTCCAGGAGATGTTCTCGTACCCTGACGCCGACGACCGGAGCCGCTCCCACGCGGAACCGGCCGACGACGCCGAGGACGACGAGGACACGCTCTTCCTCGAGGACGGTTTGTTCGACCTCGAACCCGTGCTGCGGGATGTGGTGGTGCTCGCACTGCCCATGCAGCCGGTGTGCCGGGAGGACTGTCTCGGACTGTGCCCCGATTGCGGGCTCAGCCTGAACGACGACCCGGACCACCACCATGACGCCGTCGACATCCGTTGGGCGGCATTGCAAGGACTCGTCGTGACCGATCAGGACGGCGAGAAGGACAACATGAGCGGCACTGCCTCTGACGGAGTTCAGGGCGCCGCCGAGAAGCAGGAGAAGTAGCCGTGGCTGTTCCGAAGCGGAAGATGTCGCGCAGCAACACGCGCCACCGCCGGTCGCAGTGGAAGGCTGCGGTCCCCACCCTGGTTTCGTGCGAGCGTTGCCAGGAGCCGAAGCTCCAGCACATTGCGTGCCCGAGCTGCGGCACCTACAACAAGCGCCAGGTCCTCGAGGTCTGAGCGGCTGGTGAGAGGCGCAATGTCTGAGCTGTCCAACGCTGAGAAGCAGGCAGACAGTAACAACGCGGCCTCGTCCCACACGCTTCTGGAAGGGCGGCTCGGGTATCAACTCGAGTCCGCCCTTCTGGTGCGTGCGCTGACCCACCGCTCGTACGCGTACGAGAACGGCGGTCTGCCCACCAACGAACGCCTGGAGTTCCTCGGGGACTCCGTGCTGGGCCTGGTGGTCACGGACACGCTGTACACGACCCACCCGGACCTCCCCGAAGGCCAGCTGGCCAAGCTTCGGGCCGCGGTGGTCAACTCGCGCGCGCTGGCGGAGGTCGGACGCGGCCTCGAACTCGGCTCCTTCATCCGGCTCGGCCGGGGTGAAGAGGGCACGGGAGGCCGGGACAAGGCCTCCATCCTCGCCGACACCCTGGAAGCGGTGATCGGCGCGGTCTACCTCGATCAGGGCCTCGACGCGGCCTCGGAGCTGGTCCACCGGCTCTTCGACCCGCTCATCGAGAAGTCCTCGAACCTCGGGGCCGGCCTGGACTGGAAGACCAGTCTCCAGGAACTCACGGCGGCCGAAGGCCTTGGCGTGCCCGAGTACCTGGTCTCCGAGACCGGTCCGGACCACGAGAAGACCTTCACTGCTGCCGCTCGCGTCGGTGGTGTCTCGTACGGCACCGGCACCGGCCGCAGCAAGAAGGAAGCGGAACAGCAGGCCGCGGAGTCCGCATGGCGCGGAATCCGTGCCGCCGCGGACGAGCGGACCGCGGCCGCGGCAGCCGCCGCGACCGCCGGTCCGGCCGGGGTTCCGGCTTCGGCCGGGACCGAGAACGGCGGGGTGCCGACGCCCGCCGACTCGGCGCCGGACGCCTGACCCTTCCTTCGGGACGTACCCGCCCGCCCCTGCCTCGCAGGGGCGGGCGGTTGTCGTTTCCGGCGGCCGGTACGCTCGCCACGAGCGTCAGATCCACTCCCACCGGAGGTGCCCCGTGCCCGAGTTGCCCGAAGTCGAAGTCGTGCGGCGGGGGCTGGAGCGCTGGGTGGCGGGGCGGACCGTCGAGGCCGTCGAGGTCCTGCATCCGCGGGCCGTCCGGCGCCATCCGGGCGGCGGGGCCGACTTCGCGGCGCGGCTGCGCGGGGAGACCATCGGGGTGGCGCAGCGGCGCGGGAAGTACCTGTGGCTGCCGCTGGCGGGCCGTGACCTGTCCGTGCTCGGGCATCTCGGGATGAGCGGGCAGCTGCTGGTGCAGCCGCAGGACGCCCCCGACGAGAAGCACCTGCGGATCCGGGTGCGCTTCACGGATTCCGACAGCGGCTCCGCCGCGGGCGCCGCCGGGACGGAGCTGCGCTTCGTGGACCAGCGGACCTTCGGCGGCCTCTCGCTGCACGAGGTCGCCGCCGACAGCACCGACGGGCTGCCGGACGTGATCGCGCACATCGCGCGGGACCCCCTGGACCCGCTGTTCGACGAGGGTGCCTACCACCTCGCGCTGCGCGCCAGGCGGACCACCATCAAGCGGGCGCTGCTGGACCAGTCCCTGATCAGTGGGGTCGGCAACATCTACGCGGACGAGGCGCTGTGGCGCGCCAAGCTGCACTACGAGCGCCCGACCGCCCAGCTCACGCGCCCGCGGAGCGCGGAACTCCTCGGCCATGTCCGGGACGTCATGAACGCCGCCCTCGCGGTCGGCGGCACCAGCTTCGACAGCCTGTACGTGAACGTGAACGGGGAGTCGGGCTACTTCGACCGGTCGCTCGACGCCTACGGGCGCGAGGACGAACCCTGCCGGCGCTGCGGCACGCCGATCCGGCGCCGGCCGTGGATGAACCGGTCGAGCTACTTCTGCCCTCGCTGTCAGCGGCTGCCGCGCGTGGCGTCGTAGGACTCCCGGGCGCCCAGTACCGCCGGCATGTTCCCCTCCAGGCAGTGGATGAGCGCGAGCAGCCGGTCCGCGACCTCGACGCCGAGCGGGGTCAGTTCGTAGTCGACGCGCGGCGGGTTCGTGGGCTGCGCCTCGCGGTGGACGATGCCGTCGCGCTCCAGCGCGTGCAGCGTCTGGGAGAGCATTTTCTCGCTCACGCCCTCGACCCGGCGGCGCAGCTCGTTGAAGCGGCACGAGCCTTCGCGCAGGGCGCCCACGGTGAGGCTGCCCCAGCGGCCGGTGACGTGTTCGAGGGTTTCCCGGGACGGGCAGGCACGCGCGAAGACGTCGAACGGTTGTGCAGTCTCCAGGGCTTCGGTACAGGCGGGGGTCTCCATACAGGACAGCGTACTCCCCGGCAGCGCTAACCCGAGGGTTGCGCTTTCTAAAAGTTAGTGATTCTCTTTCTCTCGTCGCACCACGCCCTGTGCCGCGACGAGAGTTTTCCCGAGGGAGAGATCAGCCTTGTCCGCAATCACGCACACCCCCGTCGTCTCGATCGCCTACCACTCCGGCTACGGCCACACCGCCGTCGTCGCCGAGGCGGTCCGCAGCGGCGCCGTGGGTGCCGGGGCGACCGTCCACCTCATCAAGGTCGACGAGATCGACGACGCCCAGTGGGAGCTGCTCGACGCCTCCGACGCGATCGTCTTCGGGTCCCCGACGTACATGGGCACCGCCTCCGGCGCCTTCCACGTCTTCGCCGAGGCCTCCTCGAAGCGCTGGTTCGGCGACACCTGGCAGGACAAGGTCGCGGCCGGCTTCACGAACTCCGCGTCCAAGAGCGGCGACAAGCTGCACACCCTGCAGTTCTTCCAGATCCTGGCCGCGCAGCACGGCATGAGCTGGGTCAACCTGGGCCTGAAGCCGGGCTGGAACTCCAGCACGGCCTCCGAGAACGACCTGAACCGACTCGGCTTCTTCGCCGGCGCCGCCGCCCAGACCAACTCCGACGAGGGCGCGGACGCGGTCCACAAGGCCGACATCGCGACCGCCGAGCACCTGGGCCGCCGCGTCACCGAGCAGACCCGCATCGTCATCGCGGGCCGCGCGGCCCTGGCCGCCGCCGAGGTCTGAGCCCTCGCGGGCTCGGCTCAGAAGCCGAAGTCCTGGGTCCACCAGGGGCCGCCGGCCGCGAGGTGGACGCCGACGCCCAGGGTGCGGAACTCACAGTTGAGGATGTTCGCCTTGTGGTCCGGGCTGTTCATCCAGGCCTTCATCACGGCCTCGGCGTCACCCTGGCCGCGGGCTATGTTCTCGCCGCCGAGGCCCGAGATGCCGGCCTTGGTGGCGCGGTCCCAGGGGGTGTTGCCCTCGGGGTCCTCGTGGCCGAAGAAGCCGCGGGTGGCCATGTCCAGGCTGAAGGCCCCGGCCAGCGCCGCGAGCGGCGGATTGGCCCGGACCGGGCCGCACCCGGCCAGCGCGCGCTCCTGGTTCACCAGCTCGACGACGGCGGCCTCCTCCGCGGAGTGGCTGTCCAGGGCCGGGCGGGGCGCGGGGGTGGCCGACTCGGAGGGTGCCGGCGCCGGGGTCCGGCTCTTGGCGGGTGCCGGGGCCTGGCTCTTGGCGGGCGCCGGGGCGGCGGGCGCGGCGGGCGTGGCCGGGCTCGTGCGCGGGGCCTTGGCGGGCGGGGCCTGCGTAGCCGACCGGGAGGGGGCGGCGCTCGGCGCGGCGCTCGGCTCGGCGGACTGCGGGGCGGACGGCGAGGGCGAGGCGCTCGGGGAGCCGCTCGGCGTGGGGCTCGCGGATGCGGACGCCGACGGGGAGGCCGGGACCGAGGGCTTCGGGGACGCGCTGCCCGCGCCGGTGCCGGCGGAGGCGCGGCCCGACAGGTTCGCGAGGCCGTTCTGCTGCTGCAGAGCCGTGTCGGGGCCGGTCGAGGCCTCGGCCCTGGCCTGCGGGGTGGGAGTGCCCGTACCGCTGACACCCACATAGGGGAAGGAGCCGCCGACCGGCACCATGCCGGTGGTGACGGCCGCGGTGCCGAGGGCGACGGCCACCGAGACGCCCAGCAGGCCGGTGCGCAGGGCGGTGCCGCGCTTGCCGCCGCTGTGCGGCTGGGCGGGGAGTCGGTGACGGCCCATCGGAGCGCCTTCCTTGCCGGGTCAAGATCATCCCTTACCCACCCAAATGGGTGAGTTCATTGCTGCGCGACTGTACGCCATGGGGCCAGGGGGCGATGTGTCCCGAAAGTGCCCGCCCGGTTAGCGTTCACGCATGAATGAAGATGTCCGTCTGACCGCCTGGGTGCGCGGCCGTGTGCAGGGAGTGGGCTTCCGCTGGTTCACCAGGGAGAACGCCCTGGAGATCGGCGGGGTCGTCGGCTTCGCGCTCAACCTCGACGACGGGCGAGTGCAGGTGGTCGCCGAAGGTCAACGTGAGAATTGCCACCGGCTGCTCGACTGGCTGCGCTCCTCCGACACGCCCGGCCGGGTGGACGGGGTGACAGAGATCTGGGGCACACCGCGCGGTGGCTACGACGGATTCGGGATGCGGTGACCGATCGGCTGATCATGCACTCATCACATCTCTGATCGCCCGCACACGGCCGGAACTGCGCTTTCGTCGTCGACGCGTTGCCGACGGGAGCGATCCGTGGAAGGCTCGAAGATGAGGATGATCTCCACACCCCTTGCGGGGACCGGGGTGCCCGCCGATACGGGGCGTGATCGTGTTGACCGTCAAACTTTTTGGTGAGACGCTGGAAGCCCCGCGCACCTGAGCTGTTTGGCAGTGTTGGCAGTAGCAAGCGCAGTGACTGTCAGTCGCTGTCGGACATCCGCGGGTGCGATTCCCTCACGACCCACACCGCTTCGGTCGGTCACTCAGTGTGGAGGACCATCCATCATGGCAAAGGCGCTTCTCGGTTACGTCGGCGGTTCCGACCCGCGACTCCTCGCCGAGATGCGACGGCTTCAGCAGCGCGTCCAGGACCTCGAGTCCGAGCTCGTACGGATTCAGTCCGAAAATGACGCGCTGAACGCGGCCGCCGCTCAGCACGACGGAGACTCGCTGCTCGGCAGCATCGACATCGACGTACCCCAGGCGGAGCCTGCGCTCACCTGACCCGCGCTTCACTCGTCGCTCGACTCCAGCCCCGCATGATCTGCAAGGGACGCTCCGGCGTCCCTTCATTCTTTCCGTCTCCCTCTCCTCCCGTACTTTCCCGACCGCCGCGCCCAGGACCACAGGGCCAGGTGGGGGGCCTGATGCTATTGGCGTCAGTTGTGCCCAGCACCTTGATGGGTGAAACCGGACGCGAAAGGTAGAGTCCGGCGGCGTGCACCTCAAGTCCCTGACCCTGCGTGGCTTCAAGTCCTTCGCGTCCGCCACCACCCTGCGCTTCGAGCCCGGAATCACCTGTGTCGTGGGCCCGAACGGCTCCGGCAAGTCCAATGTGGTGGACGCGCTGTCCTGGGTCATGGGTGAACAAGGGGCCAAGTCCCTGCGCGGCGGGAAGATGGAAGACGTCATTTTCGCCGGGACCACCGGACGTCCGCCGCTCGGCCGGGCGGAGGTGTCCCTGACGATCGACAACTCCGACGGCGCGCTGCCCATCGACTACGCCGAAGTCACCATCACCCGCATCATGTTCCGCGGCGGCAGCAGCGAGTACCAGATCAACGGTGACACCTGCCGCCTGCTCGACATCCAGGAACTGCTCTCCGACTCCGGCATCGGCCGCGAGATGCACGTCATCGTCGGACAGGGCCAGCTGGACTCCGTACTGCACGCCGATCCCATGGGCCGCCGCGCCTTCATCGAGGAGGCGGCCGGCGTGCTCAAGCACCGCAAGCGCAAGGAGAAGGCGCTGCGGAAGCTGGACGCGATGCAGGCCAACCTCGCGCGCGTCCAGGACCTCGGTGACGAGCTGCGGCGCCAGCTCAAACCCCTGGGCCGGCAGGCGGCGGTCGCCCGGCGAGCGGCCGTGATCCAGGCCGACCTGCGTGACGCGCGGCTGCGGCTGCTCGCCGACGACCTGGTCGTACTGCGGCGCGCCCTCGACGCGGAGATCGCGGACGAGGCGGCGCTCAAGGAGCGCAAGGAGGCCGCCGAGGCCCAGCTCGCGGGCGCGGTGCGGCGCGAGGCGGAGCTGGAGGAGGCGGTACGGGAGCTCGCCCCGCGGCTGCAGCGGGCGCACCGGACCTGGTACGAGCTGTCGCAGCTCGCCGAACGGATCCGGGGCACCGCCTCCTTGGCGGACGCGCGGGTCAAGAGCGCCTCCGCCCCGGCCGAGGAGGAGCGGCGCGGCCGCGATCCCGAGGAGCTGGAACGGGAGGCCGCGCGGATCCGCGAGCAGGAGGCGGAACTGACGGCGGCTCTGGAGGCGGCCTCGCGGGCGCTGGAGGACACGGCCGAGCACCGGGCGGAGCTGGAGCGGGCGCTGGCGGAGGAGGAACGCCGGCTGCGGGACGCCGCGAGGGCCATCGCCGACCGGCGCGAGGGACTGGCCCGGCTGACCGGGCGGCTCGGCGCGGCCCGCTCCCGCGCCGGAGCGGCCCAGGCCGAGATCGACCGGCTCGTCGCGGCGCGGGACGCGGCGCAGTCCCGGGCCGCCGCCGCGCAGGAGGAGTACGAGACGCTGGCCGAGGAGGTCGGCGGGCTCGACGAACCGTCGGCCGAGACGGACCACGAGAGCGCGCGGGAAGGGCTCGCGCGGGCGGAGTCGGAACTGTCCGCCGCCCGTGAGGACCTGTCCGGGGCGGAGCGCTCGCGGGCGGCCGTCTCGGCACGCCGGGACGCGCTGGCGCTGGGGCTGCGGCGCAAGGACGGTACGGGTGCGCTGCTCGCGGCGCGGGAGCGGCTGGCGGGGCTGCTGGGACCGGCGGCGCAGCGGCTGTCGGTGACCCCCGGCTACGAGGTCGCCGTGGCCGCCGCACTGGGCTCGGCCGCGGACGCGCTGGCGGTGGCTTCCCCGGGCGCGGCGGCCGAGGCGATCCGCCACCTCCGTGAGGCGGACGCGGGCCGCGCCACCCTGCTGATCGCCCCGGAGGCACCCGCCCTCCCGGTCCAGTCCTCGGCCGGACCCTCGGACGCGGCCCGAGCCGGATCCGGGCGTACCGGTTCCGGGGGAGCCGGATCCGGGGGAGCCGTCCCCCACCCGGCCCCGTCCCGGGACGGGGATCTGCCCACCCCGGTACCCGCACCGCACCTGTTGGCGGGCGCGGGCGCGGGCGCGGGCACGTCGGCCGCGGCCCCGGCTCCGGAGCCGCTCGCGGGCGGCGGGCGTGCGGGCGGGCCCGTACCGGCCGCCGGGCTGGTCGGCGGCGACGCGGAGGTACGGCGGGCCGTGGAGTGGGTGCTGCGGGACCACCTCGTGGTGGGGAGCCTCGACGAGGCCGAGGCGCTGGTCGCCGGGCGGCCCGACGCGGTGGCCGTGACCCTCGACGGCGATGTGCTCGGGGCGCACCTCGCCCACGGCGGCTCCGCCGGGGCGCCCAGCCTCATCGAGGTGCAGGCGGCCGTCGACGAGGCCACGGGCGAGCTGGCCCGGCTGGACGCGCGGTGCGAGGAGCTCGCCGGGGCCCGGGCGGCCGCCGAGACGCGCCGGAAGGACGCGGCCGCCCTGGTCGAGGAGCTCGCCGAGCGGCGGCGCGCCGCGGAAGCGGCCCGGGCCGGGGTCGCCCAGCAGCTCGGCCGGCTCGCCGGGCAGGCGAAGGGCGCCGCGGGCGAGGCCGAACGCAGCGCCACGGCCGCGGCCCGGGCCCAGGACTCCCTGGAGCAGGCGCTGGCCGAGGTCGAGGAGTGCGCGGAGCGGCTCGCGACCGCCGAGGAGATGCCGGTGGACGAGGAGCCGGACGGCTCCCGGCGGGACCGGCTCGCGGCCGACGGGGCCAACGCCCGGCAGACCGAGATGGAGGCCCGGCTGCAGCTGCGGACGCTCGAGGAGCGGGTCAAGGGGCTGGCCGGCCGGGCGGATTCGCTCGACCGGGCGGCCCGGGCGGAACGCGAGGCCCGGATCCGAGCCGAGCGGCGCCGGGCCCGGCTGCGCCACGAGGCGGAGGTGGCCCGGGCGGTCGCCGACGGGTCCCGGCAGCTCCTCGCGCACGTGGAGGTGTCGCTCGGCAGGGCCGATGAGGAGCGGGTGGCGGCCGAACGGGCGAAGGGCCTCGCCGAGCGGGAGCTCGGCGAGGCGCGCAACCGCGGCCGGGAGCTGAAGGGAGAGCTGGACAAGCTCACCGACTCGGTCCACCGCGGCGAGGTGCTCGGGGCCGAGCAGCGGCTGCGCGTCGAGGCACTGGAGACCAAGTCGCTGGAGGAGTTCGGCATGGCGGCCGCCGCCCTGGTCGCGGAGTACGGCCCCGACCAGCCGGTGCCCCCGTCCCCGGCCGCCGAGGGAGAGGTCCTGCCGGAGGACCCGCAGGACCCGCGCAACCGGCCAGGCCCCTTCGTCCGGGCCCAGCAGGAGAAGCGGCTCAAGGCCGCCGAGCGCGCCTACCAGCAGCTCGGCAAGGTCAATCCGCTCGCGCTGGAGGAGTTCGCGGCGCTGGAGGAGCGTCACCAGTTCCTCAGTGAGCAGCTGGAGGATCTGCGTAAGACGAGGGCCGACCTCCTTCAAGTCGTGAAGGAAGTGGACCAGCGCGTCGAGCAGGTCTTCACCGAGGCCTACCGGGATACGGCCCGGGAGTTCGAGGGGGTGTTCTCGCGCCTGTTCCCGGGCGGCGAGGGCCGGCTGATCCTCACCGACCCCGACAACATGCTCACCACCGGCGTCGATGTGGAGGCACGTCCGCCGGGCAAGAAGGTCAAGCGGCTGTCGCTGCTCTCCGGCGGTGAGCGCTCGCTGACCGCCGTGGCCATGCTGGTGTCCATCTTCAAGGCGCGTCCCAGCCCGTTCTACGTGATGGACGAGGTCGAGGCCGCGCTCGACGACACCAACCTGCAGCGGCTGATCCGGATCATGGAGGAGCTCCAGGAGAGCTCGCAGCTGATCGTCATCACGCACCAGAAGCGGACGATGGAGGTCGCGGACGCGCTCTACGGCGTCTCGATGCAGGGGGACGGGGTCTCCAAGGTCATCAGCCAGCGGCTGCGTTGAGACCCACACTTTCAAGAAGTGAATTCAGTGGCGGCAATCTCCCGGACATGTGAACTTCACGCCAAGTATTGACTTCAGAAGCTGAACGCATAGGCTCACTCCGCTGTCTCCCGGCTTCGAGTGGTGCCCGATCTTGAACTGTGCGCCACTGTGAGGACGGACAAAAACCCCACGGAGCACACCTTGACCAGCAGCACATCGCGGGCCTCGGCGCCGGGCGGCGGATCCTCGCCCCAGCCCGAGCATCTCGGCCACGTCATCTTCATCGCCGCGGCCGCGGCCATGGGCGGCTTCCTCTTCGGGTACGACAGTTCCGTCATCAACGGCGCCGTCGTCGCCATCCGCGACCGCTTCGACGTCGGCTCCGCAGCGCTCGCCCAGGTGATCGCCGCGGCGCTCATCGGCTGCGCCATCGGCGCCGCCACCGCGGGCCGCCTCGCCGACCGGATCGGCCGTATCCGCTGCATGCAGATCGCGTCCGTCCTGTTCACCGCGAGCGCCATCGGTTCGGCCCTCCCGTTCGCCCTCTGGGACCTCGCCATGTGGCGGGTGATCGGCGGCTTCGGCATCGGCATGGCCTCCGTCATCGGCCCCGCCTACATCGCCGAGGTCTCCCCGCCCGCCTACCGCGGCCGGCTCGCCTCCTTCCAGCAGGCGGCCATCGTCATCGGCATCGCCGTCTCGCAGCTGGTCAACTGGGCGATCCTCAACCTCGCGGGCGGTGACCAGCGCGGTGAGATCGGCGGACTCGAGGCCTGGCAGTGGATGCTCGGCGTGATGGTCGTGCCGGCCGTGCTCTACGGCCTGCTGTCCTTCGTCATCCCGGAGTCCCCGCGCTTCCTCGTATCGGTCGGCCGCACGGAGAAGGCCAAGGAGGTCCTGCGCGAGGTCGAGGGCTCCGGCATCGACGCCGACGCCCGCATCCGCGAGATCGACCACTCCATGCGCTCCGAGGTGAAGTCCACCTTCAAGGACCTGCTCGGCGGCCGCTTCGGATTCCTGCCCATCGTCTGGGTCGGCATCGGCCTCTCCGTCTTCCAGCAGCTGGTCGGCATCAACGTGATCTTCTACTACAGCTCCTCGCTGTGGCAGTCGGTCGGCATCGACGCGAGCTCCTCGTTCCTGTACTCGTTCGAGACCTCGGTCGTGAACATCATCGGTACGGTCATCGCGATGATCTTCGTGGACCGGCTCGGCCGTAAGCCCCTCGCCCTCATCGGCTCCGTGGGCATGGCACTGTCGCTGGGGACGGCGGCCTGGGCGTTCTCCTACAAGTCCGGGGTCGGCGACGACATCACGCTGCCGCACGCGCAGGGCATCACCGCCCTGGTCGCGGCCAACCTCTTCGTCCTCTTCTTCGCCCTCTCCTGGGGCGTGGTGGTCTGGGTGCTGCTGGGCGAGATGTTCCCCGGCCGCATCCGCGCCGCCGCCCTCGGTGTGGCCGCCGCCGCCCAGTGGATCGCCAACTGGGTCATCACCGTCACGTTCCCGTCCCTCTCCGACTGGAACCTCTCGGGCGCCTACATGATCTACACGTTCTTCGCCCTGCTCTCGATCCCCTTCATCCTCAAATGGGTGCCGGAGACCAAGGGCAAGGCGCTGGAGGAGATGGGGTAACCACCCCCGCCAACGCCCCCTCTCCTCGATACTGCCCCGGCTCAGTCCTTGAGCCGGGGCAGTACCTGTTCGCAGAGCAGGTGCAGGCTCCGCCAGCCCTCGTCCAGCGGCATCCCGCCGCACAGCGGGTGCAGGACCAGGTTCCCCGCCTCGCCCGCGGCCCGGCCGTACGCGACCGCCTCGTCCGGGGTGAGGACCCGGTACACGCCCTCCGCGCGCAGCTCCGCCACCGAGCGCGCGGCCGACCGCACGGCGCTGCGGATGTCCTTCGACTGCCAGGACGCGTACGTGCCCGCCTCGTGCAGGAAGCGCTCGCCGTGCTCCGCCCAGACCCTGTCCGGGTCCTCCGCGATGTGCAGCAGCGGTGTCTCGGCCGCCGGCATCATGCAGAAGCCCTCGGTGCCGTACTCCGCCAGCCGTGCGGTGTAGTACGCCTCCAGCTCCGGCAGGTGCGCGCTGGGGAAGAAGGGCAGCCCCAGCCGGGCGGCCCGCCGGGCCGCGGCCTCGGAGCTGCCGCCGACCAGCAGCAGCGGGTGCGGCCGGGTGAACGGCGTCGGGGTGACCCGTACCGTGCGCCCGCGGAACTCGAAGGGCTCGCCGGTCCAGGCCTTCAGAAGGGTCTCCAGCAGCTCGTCCTGGAGCCGGCCGCGCCGGCCCCACTCCACGCCGTGCTGCTCGTACTCCTCGGGCCGGTAGCCGATGCCCGCGACCGTCACCAGGCGGCCGCCGCTCAGCAGGTCGAGGACGGCGATGTCCTCGGCGACCTTCAGGGGGTCGTACAGCGGGCCGATGATCGCCGAGACGGTGACCGCGATCCGGCGGGTCGCGCCGAAGACCGCGCCCGCGAAGGCGAAGGGGGAGGGCAGCCAGTTGTTGTCGGTGCCGTGGTGCTCCTCGGTCTGGACGGTGTCGATCCCGCGGTCGTCCGCGTACCGGGCCATCTCCAGCGCCGCCCGGTAGCGGGCGGAGAGGGTCTCGGGGGTGCCGTCGGGATCGACGAGATTGAACCGGGCCACGGTGATGGGCATGGAGGAGTCCCCCTTCGCCGGATGTGGGTGGGCGGGCGAAGGGGGACGTTAGCTGACGTGGCGTCAGTTGGACAGGGATCCGGCGGGCTCGCGCTCCCCGGCCGCAGCCGGTTCCGCCGGCGCCGTGCGCGGCAGTACGGCGTACAGCGCGGCGGAGGTGAGGATGCCCGCCGCCCAGCCCAGGCCGTTCTCGCCGATCCAGGTGGAGGCGAGCGGTCCGGCGAACCAGTCCACCCTGGTGAACAGCAGGCCCACGACCAGGGCCAGGCCCCACGCGGTCATCGCCTGCCAGGCGAAGCCGCCCCTGTACCAGTAGGCGCTGGTCCGCGTGGTGTCCAGCAGCGCGGGGCCGTCGTAGGCCGTGCGGCGCAGCATGTCCACGCCGAAGACACCGATCCACGCGGAGAACGCCACGGCCAGCAGGGTCAGGAACGAGATGAACGACCCGAAGAAGCTGGTGGCGACCACCATCAGCAGGAACCCGAAGACCAGGCTGATGACCGCGTTGACGCTGACGGCCGCGGCGCGCGGGACCTTGATGCCCAGGGTCTGCGCGGTGAACCCGGCCGAGTACATGGACATCGAGTTGATCAGCAGCATGCCGACGAGCGCGATGAGCAGGTACGGGACCGCGATCCAGGTCGGGAGCAGCTCGCCGATGAAGGACACCGGGTCCTGGGCCGTGGCCAGGTCCGGGGTGCCGACGGCCATGACCGCGCCCATCAGGACCATCGGGAGCACGACCACCCCGGCGCCGCCGATCGTCGCGCCGACCATGCCCTTGGAGGAGGCGGTGCGCGGCAGGTAGCGGGTGAAGTCGGGGCCCGAGGGCACCCAGCTGATTCCGCCGGCCGCGATCGTGCCGATGCCGGCGATCATCATCGCGCTGGAGCCGGCCGGCTTGCCGAAGACGGCGGACCAGTCGGTGGTGAAGAGCAGGTATCCGAGGACGAGCACGCTGAACGCGCCGAAGAGGTACGTCGACCAGGTGGAGCAGACGCGCAGTGCGTTGATGCCGAGACCCGAGACCACGAAGGTGCAGCCCACGAAGAACAGCAGGGTGACGACGATGAGCGGGGTGCTGCTGCGGACCCCGAACAGCAGGTCGAGCACGGTCAGTACGGCGTAGGCGCCGCTGACCGCGTTGATGGTCTCCCAGCCCCAGCGGGCCACCCAGATCAGGGCGCCCGGGAAGAGGTTGCCGCGCTGCCCGAACACCGCCCGCGAGAGGGCCATGCCGGGGGCGCCGCCGCGCTTGCCCGCGATGGATATCAGGCCGACGATCCCGTACGAGAGGACCGGCGCGGCGACCGCGACGACGAGCACCTGCCAGATGTTGAGCTTGTTGAAGATCACCAGCCCCGCACCCATGGTCAGCAGCAGCACGCTGATGTTGGCGGCGACCCAGGTGGGGACGAGGTCGCGGACCCGGCCGCCGCGCTCGCTGTCCGGGACGGGTTCCAGACCGCGGGTCTCGATCGCGGTTTCGGCTGCGCCGTCGGCGGGCTCGGCAGGCATGCGAATGCTCCGTTGGGGAGGTTATGAGGGGAAGTCGTTCATCATCGTGGATTTACAGCTAAAACCACAATCGGCGGCTTACGTCCCGGTCCGCACGCCCGGGTTCCCGGCTCCGGGGCGGCCGTGTCCGATACTGGTGGGGTTATGGACATCCTCATCCTTGCTGTAGTCATCGCCCTGGTCGCGGTCGGTGTGATCAGCGGGCTCGTGGTCAGCAGCCGCAAGAAGAAGCAGCTGCCGCCGCCGGCACCGCCGAGCACGCCGACCATCACTGCTCCGCCTGCCGAACCGCAGGTGGGGGAGGACGCCGTAGAGACGGCGGAAGAGCCGCGCCGCACGATCGAGGAGGTCGGGCTCCCGGAGGCCGCGGCTCCCGCCCCGGCGCCGGTGGCCGAACCCGTGCCCGCGGCCCCGGCCGCGCCCGAGATCGAGGTTCCCGAGCCCACCGCCGGACGCCTGGTCCGGCTGCGCGCCCGCCTGGCGCGGTCGCAGAACTCCCTCGGCAAGGGGCTGCTCACGCTGCTCTCCCGGGAGCACCTCGACGAGGACACCTGGGAGGAGATCGAGGAGACCCTCCTCGTCGCCGACGTCGGTGTCGTACCGACCCAGGAGCTCGTGGACCGGCTCCGCGAGCGGGTCAAGGTGCTCGGCACCCGGACCCCGGCGGACCTGCGCGCCCTGCTCAAGGAGGAGCTGCTGACCCTGGTCGGCACCGACTTCGACCGCGTCGTCAAGACGGAGAGCGGCGAGGACACGCCCGGCGTGATCATGGTCGTCGGTGTCAACGGCACCGGCAAGACCACCACCACCGGCAAGCTGGCCCGCGTGCTCGTCGCCGACGGCCGCAGCGTGGTGCTCGGCGCGGCCGACACCTTCCGCGCCGCCGCCGCCGACCAGCTCCAGACCTGGGGCGAGCGCGTCGGCGCCCGCACCGTGCGCGGCCCGGAGGGCGGCGACCCGGCCTCGATCGCCTACGACGCGGTCAAGGAGGGCATCGCCGAGGGCGCCGACGTGGTGCTCATCGACACCGCGGGCCGCCTGCACACCAAGACCGGCCTCATGGACGAGCTGGGCAAGGTCAAGCGCGTCGTGGAGAAGCACGGTCCGCTGGACGAGATCCTGCTGGTCCTGGACGCCACCACCGGGCAGAACGGCCTGACCCAGGCACGTGTCTTCGCCGAGGTCGTGGACATCACCGGCATCGTGCTCACCAAGCTCGACGGCACCGCCAAGGGCGGCATCGTCGTCGCCGTCCAGCGCGAACTGGGCGTACCGGTCAAGCTCATCGGCCTCGGTGAGGGGCCGGACGACCTGGCGCCCTTCGAGCCGGAGGCGTTCGTCGACGCCCTGATCGGCGACTGACCGCGTCCCGTACGGACACCTGTGCCCCCGCGTTCCGCCGGAACGCGGGGGCACCGTCATGTGCGCGGCCGGAACGCGGCTACCGCCGGAAGCGGTGACAGATGTACGCGAGGGTCCCCAGCAGCAGCCTGGCCTGCGGCGGTCCGTCGGCGGAGTCGAGCGCGGGCGGCCGCAGCCAGCCGGCCTGGCCGAGCCCGCCGCGGTCGGAGGGCGGGGCCGTCACGAAGGCGCCGTGTCCCAGGGCCCGCAGGTCGAGGTCGGCGTCGTCCCAGCCCATCCGGTACAGCAGCTGCGGCAGTTCGGCCGCCGCCCCCGGGGCCACGAAGAACTGCGCCCGGCCGCCGGCGGTGGCGATGACCGGGCCGAGCGGCAGGCCCATCCGCTCCAGCCGTACCAGCGCACGCCGCCCGGCCTCCTCGGAGACCTCGATGACGTCGAACGCGCGGCCCACGGGGAGCAGTACGGCGGCGCCCGGGTACTCGCTCCAGGTCTCGGTGACCTCGTCCAGGGTGGCCCCGGCCGGGACCGTGGGGGCGAAGGCCAGGGGGTGCGCCCCGGGTGCGGGGCACGCGGCGTCCCCGCAGGAGCAGTCGCGGGCGGGCGCCGCGGCGCGGGCGCCGGGCACCACGTCCCAGCCCCACAGCCCGGTGTACTCCGCCACCGCCGTGCACTCCGAGGTCCGCCCGCGGCGCCGGGTGCCGGAGCGGAACTCCTTGGTGCCGCGGCTGCCGCCGATCGTGAAGCCCATGCCCATGCCCCCTCCAACGGGTCGGACGTGCCGGTGGTTACGAAGCCGGTGCGACGACCTCGGCGGGACCTCTGCCGGCGGCCCCGCCGCGGGGTGTCCTCCGGTGTCGCCCGGCGCACTCCTCGCCGCGCGCGCCCCGAGCGCACTCCAGTCCAACCGATCCGCTTTCACCTCGGTGTCAAGTGAATCGCGCCTGGCCGTTGGCTAGTTCATTCGAAGGGGTGGCGAATGGTGGCGTTTCTGGAATCGACCTCGCCGCAGGGGTGATCGTAGGATTACTTTCGGTACACGAAACCGAAGGCGGCCCATCCGTGGGTATGCCGGTGGCAATATGTGAAGGACTCGTGAAGGTCCATGGCGGCGCCCGGCGCCCCGGCCAAGGTTTCGTGTGGAAGATGCTGAGCGGATGGGGGCGTTCCAGTGAGCGGCAACGGCGCAAGCGGAACGATCGATGATGCTGCTGCGCGCAACGAACAGCTGACCTCGTGGTTCGTCCGCAGCGGCTGGTCCAAGGGTGAACTCGCCCGGCAGGTCAACCGCCGGGCGCGCCAGATGGGCGCGCACCACATCAGCACGGACACCTCCCGGGTGCGCCGCTGGCTCGACGGCGAGCAGCCCCGCGAACCCGTCCCGCGCATCCTGTCCGAGCTGTTCTCCGAGCGCTTCGGGTCCGTCGTCGCCATCGAGCAGCTCGGCCTGCGCACCGCCCACCAGACCCCCTCCGTCTCCGGGGTCGACCTGCCCTGGGCCGGCCCGCAGACCGTCGAACTGCTCGGCGAGTTCTCCCGCAGCGACCTGATGCTGGCGCGCCGCGGCTTCCTCGGGACCTCGCTCGCCCTCTCCGCGGGCCCCGCCCTCATCGAGCCCATGCAGCGCTGGCTCGTCCCGGTACCGGCCGCCGACCCGGGACCGCGCGGGGCGGGGCCGACGGGGGCCCTCGGCGGCCACCGCCCGCCCCGCCTCTCCGAACCGGAACTCGACCTCCTCGACGCCACCACCGTCATGTTCCGCCAGTGGGACGCCCAGTGCGGCGGCGGACTGCGCCGCAAGGCCGTGGTGGGCCAGCTCCACGAGGTCACCGACCTGCTCCAGGAGAACCATCCGGCGCCGGTCATGAAGCGGCTCTTCAAGGTCGCCGCC
This sequence comes from Streptomyces sp. NC-S4, assembly GCF_054353315.1. Lineage (NCBI taxonomy): Bacteria > Bacillati > Actinomycetota > Actinomycetes > Kitasatosporales > Streptomycetaceae > Streptomyces > Streptomyces sp. NC-S4. The sequence goes on from NZ_CM135937.1 coordinate 6,097,202, forward strand.
GAACTGGCCGAACTGGCCGGCTGGATGAGCTACGACATCGGCCTGCACCCCACCGCGCAGAAGTACTTCGTGCTCGCGCTGCACGCCGCCAAGGAGGGCGGGGACAAGCCGCTCGGCTCGTACATCCTCTCCAGCATGAGCCGTCAGATGATCCACCTGGGCCGCCCCGAGGACGCCCTGGAACTCATCCACCTCGCGCAGTACGGCAGCCGCGACTGCGCCGGCCCGCGCACCCAGGCCATGCTGTATGCGATGGAGGCCCGCGCGTACGCAAACATGGGCCAGCCCAGCCGCTGCAAGCGGGCCGTGCGGATGGCCGAGGACACCTTCTCCGACGTGGGCTTCGCGGGCGAGCCCGAACCCGACTGGATCCGCTTCTTCTCCGAGGCCGAGCTGAACGGCGAGAACTCCCACTCGTACCGGGACCTGGCCTACGTCGCCGGGCGCAGCCCCATGTACGCCTCCCTCGCCGAGCCCGTCATGGAACGGGCCGTCGAGCTCTTCGAGAAGGACGAGGAGCACCAACGCTCCTACGCCCTCAACCTCATCGGCATGGCCACCGTCCACCTGCTCCAGCGCGAGCCCGAGCAGGCCGCGGCCCTCGTCGACCGAGCCCTCGACGTGGCGGGAAAGGTGCGGTCCGAACGGGTGAACACCCGCCTGCGCAAGACCGTCGACACCGCCGCCCGTGAGTACGGCGACGTCGCCGAGGTGCTCCGGCTCACCGACCACCTCGCCTCCCGGCTCCCCGAGGCCGCGGAGGCCGTCTGACGGCCCACGCGGCCGCCCCCAAGGCCCCGGCCGCGGCAGTCACCCCGTGAAGCCCGATCAGGCTCCCCCAGCCAGGACATCCGGGTACTGCCGCGGCCGGCTTTTGTGATCCACCTGTTCATTGACGCGTAACACGCCCGCCCTCTTCGTCACGGGCGCGAAACACCGAGCGGCGCCGCCGGAAACCGGCCTGCGCGAATCTCGGGGTCATTAACCGGCCAGCCTCCCCAGCCCGGCCGGACACCCCCTTTTACGCCGCTCAGGTTTTCACGATCGCCCGCACGCGAACGTACCGACGACGAGGAGACGCCGATGGCATCAGCCATCACGACCCTCGCGGCAGACGCCCCGACGCTGTCTGCCGCGAACACCGGGTTCATGCTCATCTGCTCCGCCCTGGTCATGCTGATGACCCCGGGGCTCGCCTTCTTCTACGGAGGCATGGTCCGCGTCAAGAGCAGCCTCAACATGCTGATGATGAGCTTCATCAGCCTCGGGATCGTCACGATCCTGTGGGTCCTCTACGGCTTCAGCCTCGCCTTCGGCACCGACTCCGGCTCCCTCATCGGCTGGAACTCCGACTACGTCGGCCTCAGCGGCATCGGGATCACCGAGCTGTGGGACGGCTACACCATCCCGGTCTACGTCTTCGCCGTCTTCCAGCTGATGTTCGCCGTCATCACCCCCGCCCTGATCAGCGGTGCGCTGGCCGACCGCGTGAAATTCGGCGCCTGGGTCCTGTTCACCGCCCTGTGGGTCACCGTCGTCTACTTCCCCGTCGCCCACTGGGTCTGGGGCGCCGGCGGCTGGCTCTTCGAGCTCGGCGTCATCGACTTCGCGGGCGGCACCGCCGTCCACATCAACGCCGGCGCCGCCGCCCTCGGCGTGATCCTGGTCATCGGCAAGCGCGTGGGCTTCAAGAAGGACCCGATGCGCCCGCACAGCCTCCCCCTCGTGATGCTCGGCGCCGGCCTCCTGTGGTTCGGCTGGTTCGGCTTCAACGCGGGCTCCTGGCTCGGCAACGACGACGGCGTCGGCGCGGTCATGTTCGTCAACACCCAGGTCGCCACCGCCGCCGCCATGCTCGCCTGGCTCGCCTACGAGAAGCTGCGCCACGGCTCCTTCACCACCCTGGGCGCCGCCTCCGGCGCGGTCGCCGGCCTCGTCGCCATCACCCCCTCGGGCGGTGCGGTCAGCCCGCTGGGCGCGATCGCCATCGGTGTCATCGCCGGTCTGCTCTGCGCCATGGCCGTCGGACTGAAGTACAAGTTCGGATACGACGACTCCCTCGACGTCATCGGCGTCCACCTCGTCGGCGGTGTGGTCGGCTCCCTGCTCGTCGGCCTCTTCGCCACCGGCGGGGTCCAGTCCGACGTGGCCGGCCTCTTCTACGGCGGCGGTCTGGAACAGCTCGGCAAGCAGGCCATCGGAGTCTTCGCCGTCCTCGCCTACTCTCTGGTGGCATCGGCGCTCCTCGCCTTCCTCCTCGACAAGACGATCGGGATGCGGGTGTCCGAGGACGACGAGGTCGCCGGCATCGACCAGGTCGAGCACGCCGAGACGGCCTACGACTTCAGCGGAGCCGGCGGCGGAGCCGCCTCGCGGACCACCGCCGCACCCGCCCCCTCCGCCGCGAGCAAGAAGGTTGACGCATGAAGCTGATCACCGCGATCGTCAAGCCGCACAAGCTGGACGAGATCAAGGAAGCCCTCCAGGCCTTCGGAGTGCAGGGACTGACCGTCACCGAGGCCAGCGGCTACGGCCGCCAGCGCGGCCACACCGAGGTCTACCGCGGTGCGGAGTACCAGGTCGACCTCGTCCCCAAGATCCGCATCGAGGTGCTGGTCGACGACTCCGATGCCGAGGAACTGATCCGGGTGATCGTGAGCGCGGCGGCCACCGGAAAGATCGGTGACGGCAAGGTGTGGAGCGTCCCCGTGGACTCGGTCGTACGGGTCCGCACCGGCGAGCGCGGCGCTGACGCGCTCTAGGTGACGGGAGCTCCCGGGTGACGAGCGTCGAAGAGAACACGGACCACACGGCCGACTCGGGACCCAGCGGATACGCCGCGGCCCGGCTGCGACTCCTCCAGGAGGAGTCGCAGTCCGGGCCTTCGCGCCGTTCCGCCCTGGCCGGGCTGACCGACGAATGGCTGAACGCCCTGTTCACGACCGCCGTACGGGAGACGGGCGTCCGCGGTGCCACGCTGGTGGCCGTCGGCGGCTACGGGCGCGCCGAACTCTCCCCGCGCAGCGACCTCGACCTGCTGCTGCTGCACGACGGCAAGGCCGAGCCACGGGCGCTGGGCGCCTTGGCCGACCGCGTCTGGTACCCGGTCTGGGACCTCGGCCTCGCCCTCGACCACTCGGTACGGACCCCCGGCGAGGCCCGCCGGACCGCCGCCGAGGACCTCAAGGTGCACCTCGGCCTGCTGGACGCCCGCACCGTCGCCGGTGACGCAGGACTCCTGGCCGGCCTGCGGACCTCCGTACTGGCCGACTGGCGCAACCAGGCGGCCAGAAGGCTCCCGGAACTGCACTCCCTGTGCCGCGAGCGGGCCGAGCGGGCCGGGGAACTGCGCTTCCTGCTCGAACCCGACCTCAAGGAGGCGCGCGGGGGCCTGCGCGACGCCACCGCGCTGCGGGCGGTCGCCGCGTCCTGGCTGGCCGACGCCCCGCGCGAGGGCCTCGCCGAGGCCCGGCGGCGGCTCCTGGACGCCCGGGACGCCCTGCACCTGGTCACCGGCCGGGCCACCGACCGGCTCTCCCTCCAGGAACAGGACCAGGTCGCGGCCCAGCTCGGCCTCCTCGACGCGGACGCACTGCTGCGCGAGGTGTACGAGGCCGCCCGCGTCGTCTCCTACGCCGGCGACGTGACCTGGCGGGAGGTCGGGCGCGTCCTGCGGGCGCGCGCCGCCCGGCCCAGGCTGCGCGGACTGCTCGGCGCCCGCGGGGACCGGGCGGCCGCGCGGGCGCCCCTGGCCGAAGGCGTGGTGGAGTCCGACGGCGAGGCCGTCCTGGCCCTGGCCGCCCGCCCCGACCGCGATCCCGTACTCGCCCTGCGGTTCGCCGCGGCCGCCGCGCAGGCGGGCCTGCCCGTCTCCCTGCACGCCGTACGCAGGCTCGCGGCGCAGGGGAAACCGCTCCCGGTGCCCTGGCCGGCCGAGGCCCGCGAGCAACTGCTGACCCTGCTGGGGGCGGGGGAGCCGACGGTCGCCGTGTGGGAGGCCCTGGAGGCGGAGGGCCTGATCACCCGGCTGCTCCCGGACTGGGAGCGGGTGCGCTGCCGCCCCCAGCGCAACCCCGTCCACACCTGGACGGTGGACCGGCACCTGATCGAGACGGCGGTGCGGGCCTCCGCCCTCACCCGCCGGGTCGGCCGCCCCGACCTGCTGCTGATGGCCGCGCTCCTGCACGACATCGGCAAGGGCTGGCCGGGAGACCACTCGGTGGCCGGCGAGACCATCGCCCGTGACGTCGCGGCCCGCGTCGGCTTCGACCCCCACGACGTCGCCGTGCTCGGGTCGCTCGTCCGGCACCACCTGCTGCTGATCGACACCGCCACCCGGCGCGACCTGGACGATCCGGCCACGGTCCGCGCCGTCGCCGAAGCCGTGGGCTCGGTGGGCACGCTGGAGATACTGCACGCCCTGACCGAGGCGGACGCCCTGGCCACCGGGCCGGCGGCGTGGAGCGCGTGGCGGGGATCGCTCGTGGCGGACCTCGTCGCACGGGTCGCCGCCCTGTTGCGCGGCACGGCCCCGGCGGCCGGGGAACCGGAGATCCCGAGCACCGAACAGGAACGCCTGGCGGTCGAGGCCCTGCGCACCGGGGAACCGGTCCTGGCGCTCCAGGCCCGCCAGGAGGACGACGCGGTCGGCGTGGACCTCGTCGTCGCCGTCCCCGACCAGCCGGGGGTCCTCCCGGCGGCGGCCGGGGTCCTGGCCCTGCACCGGCTCACCGTACGGGCGGCCGACCTGCGCTCCATGGAACTCCCCGACCGCCTCGGCGAGGTCCTGGTGCTGCGCTGGCGGGTGGCGGCGGAGTACGGCGCGCTGCCGCAGGCCGCCCGGCTGCGCACCGACCTGGTCCGCGCCCTGGACGGCTCGCTGGACGTCCCGGCGAAGCTGGCCGACCGCGAGGCGGCCTATCCGCGCCGGCGCGGGGTGGTCCCGCCGCCGCCCAGGGTCACGGTGGTCCCGGACGTGTCGTCCCTGGCCACGGTCCTGGAGGTGCGCGCGCCGGACGCGGTGGGCCTGCTGCACCGGATCGGCCGGGCGCTGGAGTCCCGGGGCGTCCGGGTCCGCAGCGCGCACGTCTCCACACTGGGCGCGAACGCGGTGGACACGCTGTACGTGACCACCCCCGAGGGCAAACCCCTCGACCCGGCGGAGGCGGCATCCCTGGCCGGCCTGGTGGCTGCCGCCCTGTCGTAGTGCGGGGGACCGCTGCGCGGAGCGGTCCCCTACCCGCCCTTCCGCCGTTCCCCGGGGTTCCGCCCCGGGGAACGGCCCTCAAACGCCGGGCGGGCCGGATTTGCGCAGCGAATTCCAGCCCCGCCGGCGTTTGAGGCGCGGGGGCGGGGGCGGAGCACCCGTCTTGAAGCCGCACGCGGGTAGGGCCGGGTGAAATCCAGCCTCCCCGGCGATTGAGGGGCGGGGTCCGGGGCGGAACCCCGGTGAAAGACGACCGCCGGGCCGGACGGGCGGCCGGGCCGGATACCCTGGGGGACGACCACAACGCCCCCGACCCGAGGAATCGCGACCACCGTGTTCGATACGCTCTCCGACCGCTTGGCGAATACCTTCAAGGGCCTGCGCGGCAAAGGCCGGCTGTCCGAGGCTGACATCGACGTGGCGGCCCGGGAAATCCGTATCGCGCTCCTCGAGGCCGACGTCGCCCTGCCCGTCGTCCGTTCCTTCATCGCGAACGTCAAGGAACGCGCGCGCGGTGAAGAGGTCAGCAAGGCCCTGAACCCGGGCCAGCAGGTCCTGAAGATCGTCAACGACGAGCTCGTCACCATCCTCGGCGGCGAGACCCGGCGGCTGCGCTTCGCCAAGACCGCCCCCACCGTGATCATGCTGGCCGGTCTCCAGGGTGCCGGTAAGACCACCCTCGCCGGAAAGCTCGGCCTCTGGCTGAAGGGCCAGGGCCACGCCCCGCTGCTGGTCGCCTGCGACCTCCAGCGCCCCAACGCCGTCAACCAGCTCAGCGTCGTCGCCGAGCGTGCCGGCGTGGCCGTGTACGCGCCCCAGCCCGGCAACGGCGTCGGCGACCCGGTCCAGGTGGCGAAGGACTCGGTCGAGTACGCGCGGACCAAGCAGTACGACATCGTCATCGTCGACACCGCCGGCCGCCTCGGCATCGACGCCGAGCTGATGCAGCAGGCCGCGGACATCCGCGACGCCGTCAGCCCCGACGAGATCCTCTTCGTCGTCGACGCCATGATCGGCCAGGACGCGGTCAACACCGCCGAGGCCTTCCGCGACGGCGTCGGCTTCGACGGCGTCGTGCTCTCCAAGCTCGACGGCGACGCCCGCGGCGGTGCCGCGCTCTCCATCGCGCACGTCACCGGCAAGCAGATCATGTTCGCCTCGAACGGCGAGAAGCTCGACGAGTTCGACGCGTTCCACCCCGACCGCATGGCGGGCCGGATCCTCGACATGGGTGACATGCTCACCCTCATCGAGCAGGCCGAGAAGACCTTCTCGCAGGCCGAGGCCGAGAAGATGGCGGCCAAGCTCGCCAAGGGCCCCAAGGAGTTCACGCTCGACGACTTCCTGGCCCAGATGGAGCAGGTCCGCAAGATGGGCTCCATCTCCAAGCTGCTCGGCATGCTGCCCGGCATGGGTCAGATCAAGGACCAGATCAACAACATCGACGAGCGTGACGTCGACCGCACTGCCGCGATCATCAAGTCGATGACCCCGGCCGAGCGCCAGGACCCGACGATCATCAACGGCTCGCGCCGTGCCCGTATCGCCAAGGGTTCCGGCACCGAGGTCAGCGCCGTCAAGTCGCTGGTCGAGCGGTTCTTCGACGCCCGCAAGATGATGTCCCGCATGGCCCAGGGCGGCGGCATGCCGGGCATGCCCGGCATGCCCGGGATGGGTGGCGGCCCCGGCCGGCAGAAGAAGCAGGTCAAGCAGGCCAAGGGCAAGCGCAAGAGCGGCAACCCGATGAAGCGCAGGGAAGAGGAGGCCGCAGCCGCGGCCCGCCGGGAGCAGGGCCCGCAGGCGGTCGACCCCGCGGCCGCCGGCAACCCCTTCGGCCTTCCGGCGGGCGGCCAGGGCGGCGGGGACTTCGACCTTCCGGACGAGTTCAAGAAGTTCATGAAGTAACACCCGCGCAGGTGGGTGAGGAGGGCCCCGGCCGTGTTCGCACGGTCGGGGCCCTGCTGTTCTCCGCTCGGGCGATGGCCTGGTTTATCCCTTATGGTCGGCCGGGAGGATGGCAGAAGGAGACGCCCCGTGCCCAGCCCCACCCCCGTACCTCCCCGTGCCAGGGCCGACACGCCCTGGCGCTCGGAAGGCGCCCCGCCCAGTCCTCCACCGAAGAAGAAGGGGCTGCCCGGCGGCTGGCGGGGGCTGATCCTCGCGGCCCTCATCGTCTATCTCGTGGCCAACCTCGTGCTGTCCTTCTTCAACGAGGGGGACGAGCCGACGATCTCGTACACCGAGTTCAGCAAGCAGGTCGCCGCGGGCAATGTCTCGAAGATCTACTCCAAGGGCGACGCCATCCAGGGCGAGCTCAAAGCGAAGCAGCCGCTGCCCGACGGGGACAAGGGCGACTACACCACGTTCGTCACCCAGCGCCCGGCCTTCGCCGACGACGCCCTGTGGGCCGAGCTCACCAAGCAGAACGTGATCGTCACGGCCTCCCCGGTCGTCGTACAGCGCAGCTTCCTCGCCAACCTGCTGATCTCCCTCGCGCCGATGCTGCTGCTGGTCCTCCTGTGGGTGGTCATCGCCCGCCGGATGGGATCCGGAGTGGGCGGCATGGGCGCGCTGGGCCGCAAGACCCCGCCCAGACCGGTCGAGCTGGAGACGGGCGGCCGCCGCACCACCTTCGAGGACGTGGCGGGCATCGACGAGGTCGAGGGGGAGCTCAACGACGTCGTCGACTTCCTCAAGAATCCGCAGGCGTACCGGGAGATGGGCGCCCGGATGCCCGGCGGGGTCCTGCTCTCCGGACCGCCCGGCACCGGAAAGACCCTGCTGGCGCGCGCGGTCGCGGGCGAGGCCGGGGTGCCCTTCTTCTCCGCCTCCGCCTCCGAGTTCATCGAGATGATCGTCGGGGTCGGCGCCTCCCGGGTGCGCGAACTGTTCACCGAGGCGCGCAAGGTGGCCCCCGCCATCATCTTCATCGACGAGATCGACACCATCGGGCGGGCCCGCGGCGGCGGCAGCGCCATGGGCGGCCACGACGAACGCGAACAGACCCTCAACCAGATCCTCACCGAGATGGACGGCTTCTCCGGATCGGAGGGCGTGATCGTCCTCGCGGCCACCAACCGCGCGGACGTGCTGGACCCGGCCCTCACCCGCCCCGGCCGCTTCGACCGCATGGTGGTCGTCTCCCCGCCCGACCGGGCCGGCCGCGAGGCCATCCTGCGCATCCACACCAGGGACATCCCGCTCGCCGAGGGCGTCGACCTGGCGCACGTGGCCCGCACCACCCCCGGGATGACCGGAGCGGACCTGGCCAATCTGGCCAACGAGGCCGCACTGCTGGCCGTCAAGCGCCGGCAGACGCAGGTGACCCGGGCGGACCTGTCGGACGCCCTGGAGAAGGTCCAGCTCGGCGCGGAGAGGCCACTGGTCATGCCGGAGGAGGAGCGCCGCCGCACCGCCTACCACGAGAGCGGCCACGCCCTGCTGGGCATGCTCCAGCCGGGCGCCGACCCGGTCCGCAAGATCACGATCGTGCCCCGCGGCCGCGCGCTGGGCGTCACCCTCTCGACTCCGGACGCGGACCGGTACGCCTACACCGAGCCGTACCTGCGCGGCCGCATCATCGGCGCGCTCGGCGGCATGGCGGCCGAGCACGTCGTCTACGACGTGGTCACCACCGGCGCCGAGAACGACCTGGAGCAGGTGACCGGCATCGTCCGCGGCATGGTCGGCCGCTGGGGAATGAGCGAGCGGATCGGCCGGCTCACCGCGATCCCCTCCGACGGGCAGAGCCCCTACGGACTCTCCGCCGCCCCCGCCACCCTCGACGCGGTCGACCACGAGATGCGGCGGATCGTGGACGAGTGCTACGCGGAGGCCTGTCGTCTGCTGCGCGATCACCGGTCGCAGCTGGACGCCCTGGCGGAGGCCCTCCTCGCCGTCGAGACCCTGGACGAACCGGCCGCCTACGCCGCCGCCGGCATCGCGCGGCTGACGAAGGGGCACGGCACCGACTGAGGAGCGGCCGTCAGTCCACCCGGGCGATCACGTACCGGAAGATGTTCGGCAGCCACACGGCGCCGTCGGATCGCTCGAACGGGTGAAGCGCCTCGGCCAGCTCCTTCTCCGCCAGCACGTGATCGGCCGCGCCGTCGGTGGAGTCGGTGCCGTCGTAGAGTCCGGTCGACAGCAGTCCGCGCACAGCGCTGTCCACGTCCGCGTACCCGAACGGGCAGAACACCCGCCCGGAGCCGTCCGGCCGCAGCCCGGCCCGCTCCACCAGCGCGTCCAGGTCCCGCGGCGCGGGCCCGCCGCCGAGGACCGAGGGCACCGTGCAGCGCTCCGCGGGCCCCCAGTCGGCCAGCACGACCGCCCCGCCGCGGCGCACCGCCGGCAGGGCCGCGGCCAGGACCGCGGGGTCCGGGGAGAAGGCGAGCAGGGCGTCGTACGGGCGGGGCGGGGCCGGCGGGGCCGCCAGGACTTCCAGCAGCCGCTCGCGGGCCAGTGCCCGCCGGGCCGGATCCGCCTCCACGCCCGTGGCCGCGGCTCCCCGCCCGGCCGCCAGCAGCAGCGGCAGCCCGGCTCCGCAGCCCAGGTCGAGCAGCCGGTCGCCCGGCCCGACCTCCAGCCGGTCGTAGACCGCCTCGTACAGCGGTACGAGCATCCGTTCCTGGATCTCCGCCCAGTCCCGGGCGACGAGCGTCGCCGTCGGCGTCGGTGTCATCGAAAGAGCGCTCCTGATTCCGTGTCGCCCCCTTGCCCCCGTTGCCAGAGAACTCCCCATTGGCCCCGGCGTCCAGAGGAGTGCGGCACCCGATTCACGCATCGTGTGCCGGGCGCCGTACGATTCGCGGCATGGCAAAGGCACCCGTTCTCACCCCGCAGGCGGAGGATTTCCCCCGCTGGTACCAGGATCTGATCAACAAGGCCGAGCTGGCCGACAACGGTCCGGTCCGAGGCACCATGGTCATCCGACCGTACGGCTACGGCCTGTGGGAGCGGATGCAGCAGGAGATGGACGCGCGCATCAAGGACGCGGGCGCCCAGAACGCGTACTTCCCGCTGTTCATCCCGCAGTCGTACCTGACGAAGGAAGCCGAGCACGTCGAGGGCTTCGCCCCCGAGCTCGCGGTCGTCACGCACGGCGGCGGCAAGGAGCTGGAGGAGCCGGTCGTCGTCCGGCCCACGTCCGAGACGATCATCAACGACTACTTCTCCAAGTGGGTCCAGAGCTACCGCGACCTGCCCCTGCTGATCAACCAGTGGGCGAACGTGGTCCGCTGGGAGATGCGCCCGCGCGTGTTCCTCCGTACGAGCGAGTTCCTCTGGCAGGAGGGCCACACCGCCCACGCCACCTACGAGGACGCCCGCGACTACGCGGCCCGCATCCACACGGACGTCTACGGCGACTTCATGACGAACGTGCTCGGCATCGACGTCGTGCTCGGCCGCAAGACCGCCAAGGAGCGCTTCGCCGGCGCCATCAACACCCTCACCCTCGAGGGCATGATGGGCGACGGCAAGGCTCTGCAGCTGGGAACGAGCCACGAGCTCGGCACCAACTTCGCCAAGGCCTTCAACACGCAGTACCTGTCGAAGGAAGGCAAGCAGGAGCTCGTCTGGCAGACCTCGTGGGGCGTCTCGACCCGCATGGTCGGCGGCCTGATCATGTCGCACGGCGACGACAACGGCCTGCGCGTTCCGCCGCGCCTCGCGCACGTCCAGGTCGTCGTCATGGCGATCAAGGGCGACGAGGCCGTCACCAAGGTCCGTGAGCTCGGTGCGCAGCTGAAGGCCTCCGGCATCCGCGTCCACGTCGACGACCGCGTCGACACCCCCTTCGGCCGCCGCGCCGTGGACTGGGAGCTCAAGGGCGTACCGGTCCGCATCGAGATCGGCCCCCGCGACCTGGAGGCCGGCACCGCGATGCTCGCCCGCCGGATCCCGGGCGGGAAGACCCCCGTGCAGATCGACGCCCTCGCCGACCTGCTGCCCAAGGTGCTGGACGAGGACCAGGCGCAGCTGCTGCGCGAGTCCCGCGAGCGCCGCCTGGCCCGCACGTCCGACGTCGCGACCATCGGGGAGGCCGCCGAGGCCGCCGTCGCCGGTGGCTGGGCGCGGATCCCGTGGGCGGACCTCGGTCCGGAGGGCGAGGCGAAGCTGGCCGAGCAGGCCGTCTCCGTGCGCTGCCTGATCGCCGAGGACGGGTCGGTCCCGGAGGCGGACGACGCCCCCGGTACCCTCGCGATCGTCGCGCGCTCGTACTGACCGGGCCGACCGGCTCCTCGGCCCCGGCGTGCGGCTCGTGCCGTGCGCCGGGGCCGGTTCATTTCGGTCGACCGGCAGGATCTGGTCGACGTTACGTACCGACTCCTCCTGAGATCGGCGCACCCGTCCTCGTCGGGACGCATCAGACTGAACTGACTGGTACGTGCAAAAAATTTGGAATGGCCCGGAATCGGAACACCCGGGCACTCCGGCTCGTTGTCACGACGTGAGCACGACACCACCTGTTCTCGCCGCAGAGCTGGCGCAGGCGTGGGCCGATATTCAGCGGTACCACCCCGAGCTGCCTGACCTTGCCGCGCCCGAGTCCCTGATCGGAGAGTCCTCGTCCGCCTGCGGCGCCGAGCTCTCCTTCGAGCGACTGCTGCACGAGGCAGTCCACGGCATCGCCGCCGCCCGCGGTGTCCGTGACACCTCGCGCGCCGGCCGCTACCACAACCGCAGATTCCTCGCGATCGCCGAGGAGATGGGGCTCGACCACTCCGAGGAGCCGCACGCGAGCAGCGGCTTCTCGCTGGTCACGCTCAATCCGGAGGCGAAGCGGCGCTACCGCCCCACCATGGAGCGGCTGCAGCGCGCGCTGAAGGCGCACACGGCCGCCACGGCGGCCGACACCAAGCGCAGCTTCCGCGGGCCGGCCGCCCGGCACGGCTCCTCCGGCGGCGGCGTGCGCGTCAAGGCCGTCTGCGACTGCGGGCGCAACGTCCGGGTGGTCCCCTCCGTGCTGGCCCAGGCGCCGATCGTGTGCGGAGGCTGCATGAAGCCCTTCCGCATCCCCGACGTGGCCATCGCGGCGGCCTCCTGACCGCGCTTCCCGCCGCCGGGGCCACCGCCCCACGGCGAACCGGGCGTCCCGGCGGGCAGCGTTCCTGCCCGCCCGGCTGAGCGCGCCGCAGGCGTATGGCACAATGGCTAGCTGTACTCGACAGTCGCATAGGACCCCTCTCTCCTCCGGCTGACGCGTCCATCGGGCACCCGAGTACCGCAACCCCACGTGGCATCTCATGTGCCCAACCACGTCAAGTTCAGGAGACACCACTCCAGTGGCAGTCAAGATCAAGCTCAAGCGCCTCGGCAAGATTCGCCAGCCGCACTACCGCATCGTCGTCGCCGACGCCCGCACCCGCCGGGACGGTCGCGCGATCGAAGAGATCGGTATCTACCACCCGACCTACAACCCGTCGCGCATCGAGGTCAACGCCGAGCGTGCGCAGTACTGGCTGTCCGTCGGCGCCCAGCCCACCGAGGCTGTGCTCGCCATCCTGAAGCTGACCGGTGACTGGCAGGCCCACAAGGGTCTCCCCGCCCCCGCGCCGCTCCTGCAGCCGGCGACGAAGGAGAGCAAGCGTCGCTCCTTCGACGAGTTCGCCAAGGCCCTCGAGGGCATCGGCGAGGGCAAGGGCGAGGCCATCACGCAGAAGGCGAAGAAGGCCGACAAGAAGGCGGACGAGGCTGAGGCCGCCGCCGAGTCGACCGAGGCCTGAGCATGCTCGAGGAGGCTCTTGAGCACCTCGTAAAGGGCATTGTGGACAACCCCGACGAAGTGCAGGTCGCCTCGCGCAACCTGCGCCGCGGGCAGGTGCTCGAGGTCCGGGTTCACCCCGACGACCTCGGCAAGGTGATCGGCCGCAACGGCCGCACCGCACGTGCTCTGCGTACCGTCGTGGGCGCCATCGGCGGCCGGGGGATCCGCGTCGACCTCGTCGACGTGGACCAGGTCCGCTGAGCAGTTGATTCACCGGCACGGGCCGGGGAGGGCGTTCGTCGCCCGCCCCGGCCCGTGTCGTTTCTGCCCCCGGGGCAGGAGCGACCATTGATGTGAGCAACCACGCCGCAGTAAGGGAAGAGCACAGTGGAGTTGGTAGTCGCGCGGATCGGCCGCGCCCACGGCATCAAGGGTGAGGTCACCGTCGAGGTGCGCACCGACGAACCGGAACTGCGGCTGAGTCCCGGCGCCGTGCTCAAGACGGAGCCCGCGACGGCGGGACCGCTGACGATCGAGACCGGCCGCGTGCACAGCGGGCGGCTGATGCTCCGCTTCGCGGGCGTCAAGGACCGCACCGGAGCCGAGTCGCTGCGCAACATCCTCCTGATCGCCGAGGTGGACCCCGACGAGCTGCCGGAGGAGGAGGACGAGTACTACGACCACCAGCTGATGGACCTGGACGTGGTGCTGGCGGACGGCACCGAGATCGGCCGGATCACCGAGATCTCCCACCTGCCCTCGCAGGACCTCTTCATCGTCGAGCGGCCGGACGGCTCCGAGGTGATGATCCCCTTCGTGGAGGAGATCGTCACCGAGATCGACCTGGAGGAGCAGCGCTGCGTCATCGACCCGCCGCCCGGGCTGATCGACGAGCGTGACGCCGTCGTCGTCTCGACCCGGGACGCGGACGCCGCGGACGCCACGGATTCCGGGGACGACGCCTGATGCGGCTCGACGTCGTCACGATCTTCCCCGAGTACCTGGAACCGCTGAACGTCTCCCTCGTCGGCAAGGCGCGCGCCCGCGGGCAGCTCGACGTACACGTCCACGACCTGCGGGAGTGGACGTACGACCGGCACAACACGGTGGACGACACCCCGTACGGCGGCGGTCCCGGCATGGTCATGAAGACCGAGCCGTGGGGCGAGGCCCTGGACTCCGCGCTGGCCGACGGTTACGAGGCCGGCGCGCGCGGCCCGGTCCTGGTCGTCCCCACTCCCAGTGGCCGCCCGTTCACCCAGGAACTGGCCGTCGAACTCTCCGAACGGCCCTGGCTGATCTTCACACCGGCCCGCTACGAGGGCATCGACCGCCGCGTCATGGACGAGTACGCCACGCGCATGCCGGTGTACGAGGTCTCCATCGGCGACTACGTCCTGGCGGGCGGCGAGGCCGCCGTACTGGTGGTCACCGAGGCCGTGGCCCGGCTGCTGCCCGGGGTGCTCGGCAACGCCGAATCGCACCGCGACGACTCCTTCGCGCCGGGCGAGATGGCCAACCTGCTGGAGGGGCCCGTCTTCACCAAGCCCCCGGTGTGGCGCGGCCGGGACATCCCCGAGGTGCTGCTCAGCGGGCACCACGGGAAGATCGCCCGGTGGCGCCGGGACGAGGCCTTCCGCCGGACCGCGCAGAACCGCCCCGACCTGATCGAGCGCTGCGAGGCCGCCGGCTTCGACAAGAAGGACCGGGAGATCCTCTCGATCCTGGGCTGGCAGCCGTCCGCCGACGGCCGATTTTGGCGCAGGGCCCGGGCCGTGGAAGAATAGGCGGCTGCTGTGTGCTCGCGGGCGCCCCTGCCACAGGGGGACCGTCGTCCGCCGGGTTCCGCAGCTCCCGAATTCTCTACGGAAACCCGCACTGGCGACCTGTGGCGTCATGCGAAGAAAGCAGACGAAGAACATGTCTCACCTGCTCGACGGCGTCAACGCCGCCACGCTCCGCTCGGACGTCCCGGCCTTCCGCCCGGGTGACACGATCAACGTGCACGTCCGCGTGATCGAGGGCAACCGCTCCCGTATCCAGCAGTTCAAGGGCGTAGTCATCCGCCGCCAGGGTGCCGGTGTCTCCGAGACCTTCACCGTGCGCAAGGTCTCCTTCAGCGTCGGCGTGGAGCGTACCTTCCCGGTCCACTCCCCGATCTTCGAGAAGATCGAGCTCGTCACCCGCGGTGACGTTCGCCGCGCCAAGCTGTACTACCTCCGTGAGCTCCGCGGCAAGGCCGCGAAGATCAAGGAGAAGCGCGACCGCTGAGGTCACTCCCGGAGTCCGGAGGCGGCCGGATAGGCTCGGCCCCGATGGACACCGAAGCACCTCACACGCAGCGCGGCCACTCTTCCCCCGTCGAGGGGGACGAGAGGCCGCGTTTTGCGTTCTCCCGAACCGGTCGGACGGCCGGCGGGCGGCCCCTGACCTGGCGCCGCGCCGGAGTGCTCGGTGTGATCTGCACCGTCTTCCTGCTGCTCTTCAGCAATTTCGTGGTCCAGCCCTTCCTGATCCCGAGCCGCTCCATGGAGCCGACGCTCCGGGTCGGGGACCGGTTGCTGGTCAACAAGCTGGCGTACCGCTTCGGCGAACAGCCGCGCCGCGGGGACGTGGTGGTCTTCGACGGGACGGGCTCCTTCGTACGGGAGCGCCCCGACGGCAATCCGGTCGCCGCCGTGCTGCACGGCGCGGCCTCGGCACTGGGGCTGGCCGAGCCGTCCGACACCGACTTCGTGAAACGGGTCGTGGGGGTCGGCGGCGACGACGTGGTGTGCTGCGACGCCGCAGGGCGGGTGGCGGTCAACGGCGTGCCGCTGGAGGAGCCGTACCTCCATCCCGGAGACGCGCCCTCGGCGGTGCCCTTCCGGATCGTCGTACCGATTGGGACCCTCTGGGTCATGGGTGATCATCGCTCCCAGTCCCGGGACTCCCGGGATCACCTGGGGGAACCGGGCGGGGGGATGGTGCCGGTGGAGAACGTGATCGGGCGGGCCGACTGGATCGGCTGGCCGCTCTCGCGCTGGGACGACGTCGGGGGTGGCCATGGGTAGCCGAGGGCGGAAGAAGGGCGGACGGGACTGGGACTTCGAGCCCGAACCCGAGCCGGAGCCCACCCCGGCTCCGCTGGTGGTGGGCGGCCGGGTGGAGGGCGGCCGGGCCGAACGGCGCCGGACGGCCCGCAAGGTGCGCCGGCGCCGCCGCACGCGCCGGGCCGGCGAGGTGCCGCTGCTGGTGGTCGTGGCGCTGTGCATCGCCCTGCTCCTGAAGACCTTCCTGGTGCAGGCCTTCTTCATTCCGTCGGGCTCGATGGAGCAGACGATCCGGATCGGCGACCGGGTCCTCGTGGACAAGCTGACGCCGTGGTTCGGCTCCGAGATCAAGCGCGGCGACGTCGTCGTGTTCAAGGACCCCGGTGGCTGGCTCAAGGGCGAGGCGGCCCGTCCGCCCAAGGACCCGATCGTGGTCAAGCAGATCAAGCAGGCACTGACCTTCATCGGCCTGCTGCCCTCGGCCGACGAGAAGGACCTGATCAAGCGGGTCATCGGCGTCGGCGGGGACACCGTCAAGTGCTGTGACAGCCAGGGCCGGGTCACCGTCAACGGATCGCCCCTCGATGAGCCGTACGTGAACCCGGGCAACACCCCTTCGGACATCCCGTTCGAGATCCAGGTGCCGGAGGGCCGGCTCTTCGTGATGGGTGATCACCGCGCGAACTCCTCCGACTCCCGATTCCACCTGGACGAGGGCTTTCAGGGCACCATCCCCGAAAGCGGGGTGGTCGGGGAGGCCGTCATGATCGCCTGGCCCTACGGGCACTGGGCCAAGCTGGAGCAGCCTGCGACCTTCCGGATGGTGCCCGATCAGGCGCGGCGCGAGGGACGCGGCCGGCGACGGCGCCGTCGGGGCACGCCGTTCGCATAGTGTGTCCTCGGTCTCCCGCGCCTTAGGGAACTCCCGCTCGTTAAGGGAGGGGAGGGCCCGTGCCGCATTCGGCGCGGGCGGCAATCGCGAGTGAGGAGTGGATGTGGGGGACGTGGCGGTAGGCGCACGGTCCGGACGCGACGAAGGCGAGGAGCGGCCGGACGACGCCGTCGGGCGCGAGACCGAGGAGGACGGCGATGCCAAGGAGCACGCGCACCGTTCCTTCTGGAAGGAGCTCCCGCTCCTCATCGGCATCGCCCTGCTGCTGGCCCTGCTGATCAAGACGTTCCTGCTCCAGGCGTTCTCGATCCCGTCGGCCTCGATGCAGAACACCCTGCAGATGGGCGACCGGGTGCTGGTGGACAAGCTGACCCCGTGGTTCGGCTCCGAGCCGGAGCGCGGCGAGGTCGTCGTCTTCCACGACCCCGCGGACTGGCTGTCGGGGCAGCCCACTCCCGAGCCGAACATCTTCCAGCAGGTGCTCAGCAAGATCGGCCTGATGCCGGACGCCTCCGAGAAGGACCTGATCAAGCGGGTCATCGCGATCGGCGGGGACACGGTCGAGTGCAAGAAGGGGGGACCGGTCGTCGTCAACGGCAAGGAGCTGGACGAGCCGTACATCTACCCCGGCAACACCCCGTGCGACGACGCCCCGTTCGGCCCGATCACGGTGCCCAAGGGCAAGATCTGGGTCATGGGCGACCACCGGCAGAACTCCGAGGACTCCCGCTACCACCAGCAGGACTCCACCAAGGGCTTCGTCCCGGTGGACAAGGTCGTCGGGCGGGCCGTGGTGGTCGCGTGGCCGGTCACCCGCTGGGCCACCCTGCCGGTCCCGGACACCTTCGACCAGCCGGGCATCGGCAACCAGGCCGCGGCGACCGCGCTCGGTCTCGGGGCCGCCGGACTGGCTCCGGTCGGGCTCGGCCCGGCCGCGCTGGGGCTCGTGGGAGCCGTCCCGCTGGTCATGTGGCGCAGGCAGAAGCTGACCAGCGGCCGTACCGACGGGTAGGGTGCCGCCCAGGTCGACGATCCCGAAGCGTAGGGGCGCTGCAATGGGCGGAACACAAGCAATACGCAGTGGCAAGGATGGCCGCGGCGGTCTCGGCAACGTGCTGTCGGGAATCGCCGTGGCCATCGGCTTCGCGCTCTTCCTGGGCGGCTTCGTGTGGGGGGCGGTCGTCTACCGGCCCTACACGGTCCCCACCGACTCGATGATGCCCACGGTGCGGCCCGGGGACCGGGTGCTGGCGCAGCGCATCGACGGCGCCGAGGTGCGCCGCGGGGACGTGGTCGTCTTCACCGACGCCCAGTGGAGCGATTCCCCCATGGTCAAGCGGGTCGTCGGCATCGGCGGCGACGTGGTGAAGTGCTGCGGCGCGGCCGGCGAGCTGACGGTCAACGGCACCCCGCTGGACGAGCCGTACGCCGACACCACCGGGCCGGAGACGGGCCTGGCCATGCCGCCCGGACAGGCCGCACCGACCGGGACCCCCTTCGAGGTGGCGGTCCCCGAGGGCAACCTCTTCCTCCTGGGCGACCGGCGGGCCGCCTCCCTGGACTCCCGGGCCCACCTGCAGGAGGCCGGTCAGGGGTCCGTGCCCCGATCGGCCGTCAACGCCCGCGTCGACGCCCTGGCCTGGCCCTCCGTGAAGATGCTGGAGCGGCCGGCCGCGTACGCGGCCCTGCCCGGGGGGATCTCGCAGGCCGGGCCGCTGCGCCTGCAAGTGGTGACGGTGCTGGCCGGGGCCGCCCTGGTGGTGCTGGGAGCCGCGTACGGGCCGGTCGCACGGGTCCTCGCGCGCGGCCGGCGACAGGAGCGGGCCGGTGCCCGCTGACCCGGCCACCGGTCCCGACTGCCGGAAGGTGTCGCGGGTGATCCTGCTGGACCCGGCGGACCGGATCCTGCTGCTGCACGGCTTCGAACCGGCCGACCCCTCCGACGACTGGTGGTTCACCCCCGGCGGCGGACTGGAGGGGAACGAGAGCCGGGAGCAGGCCGCACTGCGCGAGCTGGCGGAGGAGACCGGGATCACGGAGGTGGAGCTGGGGCCGGTGCTGTGGCACCGCTACTGCTCCTTCCCCTTCGACGGGCGGCGCTGGGAACAGGACGAGTGGTACTTCCTCGCCCGGACCACCCGGACCGAGACCGAGATGGGCGGCTTCACCGAGCTGGAGCGGCGCAGCGTCACCGGAGCCAGGTGGTGGACCTCCGAGGAACTTCTCGCGGCCCATGAGACGGTGTACCCGACCAGACTCGCCGAGTTGCTCCGTACGCTGCTCGACGACGGTCCTCCGGGTGAGCCGGTGGTCCTGGCCCCGGAAATCGTTTAGGGGCGCAGGGGCCTGGCGCACAATAGGGGGACGCACGGCTGAAGGGGAACATGCCATGAGTGCCGAGGACCTCGAAAAGTACGAGACCGAGATGGAGCTGAAGCTCTATCGGGAGTACCGCGACGTCGTCGGGCTGTTCA
The DNA here is from genome assembly GCF_054353315.1 of Streptomyces sp. NC-S4. Lineage (NCBI taxonomy): Bacteria > Bacillati > Actinomycetota > Actinomycetes > Kitasatosporales > Streptomycetaceae > Streptomyces > Streptomyces sp. NC-S4. Next base: position 6,116,514 of record NZ_CM135937.1, read on the forward strand.
AGTATGTGATCGAGACGGAACGCCGTTTCTACCTCACGAACGACTACGAGATGCAGGTGCATTCCGTCCAGGGGGAGGTGTTCTTCGAGGTCTCGATGGCCGACGCCTGGGTCTGGGACATGTACCGGCCGGCCCGCTTCGTGAAGCAGGTGCGGGTGCTGACCTTCAAGGACGTGAACATCGAGGAGCTCAACAAGAGCGATCTCGAACTGCCCGGCAGCTGAGGGCCGGCACCGGCCGGGCCGCCTCACCCGCAGGGGTGAGGCGGTTTTCCACAACGACCGGACCGTCCACCAAGATCCACACAGTGGGCGCGGGTGCGGGAGCGTCGGTGCCGGAGGTGGTGCCGGATGAACGCGAAGGGCGTGGCACAGCAGGCATTGGGGCGGTACGGCGAGGAGCTCGCGGCGCGGCGGCTGACCGAGGCCGGGATGACCGTGATCGCACGGAACTGGCGGTGCCGCGGCGGCGAGATCGACATCGTCGCCCGGGACGGGGACGCCCTCGTCGTGTGCGAGGTCAAGACCCGCCGGGCGGGCGAGTTCGAGCATCCGATGGCCGCCGTGCGGCCCGCCAAGGCCGAGCGCCTGCGCACGCTCGCCGGGCGCTGGCTCGCCGACCACGGCGGACCACCCCCGGGCGGGGTGCGCATCGACCTCGTCGGGGTCCTGCTGCCGCGGCGCGGCGCCCCCCTCGTGGAACACGTCAGGGGGGTGGCCTGATGGGCTTCGCGCGAGCCTGCTCGGTGGCCCTGATCGGCGTCGACGGCGTGGTGGTCGAGGTACAGGCCGACCTGGAACCCGGCGTGGCCGCCTTCACCCTGGTGGGGTTGCCGGACAAGACCCTGGTCGAGAGCCGGGACCGGGTACGGGCGGCCGTGGTCAATTCGGGAGCGGCCTGGCCGCAGAAGAAGCTCACGGTCGGGCTGAGCCCGGCCTCCGTCCCGAAATCCGGCGCCGGCTTCGACCTGGCCGTCGCGGCGGCGGTGCTCGGGGCCGCCGAGGTGGTCGATCCCGGCGCCATCGCCGACCTCGTCCTGATCGGGGAGCTGGGGCTGGACGGCCGGGTGCGCCCGGTCCGCGGGATCCTGCCGGCGGTCCTCGCCGCGGCCGAGGCCGGCTACCGGCAGGTGGTGGTGCCGCAGCAGTGCGCCGCCGAGGCCGCGCTCGTGCCGGAGGTCTCGGTCCTCGGCGTACGCAGCCTGCGCCAGCTCATCGCGGTCCTGACCGGCGGGGAGGTCCCCGAGGAGGAGCCCGGCGACCCGCCCGGCAGGCCGGACCCGATACTGGCCGGACTCCTCGTCCCGGGGGCGGGACTGGGCACGGGCCTCGCCCGGGGCCGCCCCGGCCGGGAGGACGGCACGGACTTCCCCGACCTCGCGGACGTGGCCGGGCAGCACACGGCGCGCCGCGCCCTCGAGGTGGCGGCCGCCGGAGGACACCACCTCTTCCTCAGCGGACCGCCAGGAGCCGGCAAGACCATGCTCGCCGAGCGCCTGCCCTGGCTCCTGCCACCTCTCACCCGTCAGGATTCCGTGGAAGTCACGGCCGTCCACTCGGTCGCGGGAATCCTCCCGCCCGGCGAACCCCTCGTCGCCAGGCCGCCCTACTGCGCGCCGCACCATTCGGCGACCATGCAGTCACTGGTGGGCGGCGGGACCGGGATCCCCAGGCCCGGGGCGGTCTCCCTGGCCCACCGCGGCGTGCTCTTCCTGGACGAGGCCGCGGAGTTCCACAGCCGGGCGCTGGACGCGCTGCGCCAGCCCCTCGAATCGGGGCACGTGGTCATCGCCCGCGCTGCCGGAGTGGTAAGGCTGCCCGCCCGGTTCCTGATGGTCCTCGCCGCCAACCCGTGCCCGTGCGGGCGCCACACCCTGCACGGAGCCGGCTGCGAATGCCCGCCCTCGGTGATCCGCCGTTACCAGGCGCGGCTGTCGGGGCCGTTGCTCGACCGGGTGGACCTGAGGGTGGAGGTCGAACCGGTGACCCGCGGCGACCTCCTGGGGCAGGGCGGCCGCGGGGAACCCACCGCGGTGGTCGCCGAGCGGGTGCGCCTGGCCCGCGAGCGCGCCGCGGCCCGGCTCGCCGACACGCCGTGGCGGCTCAACTCCGAGGTGCCGGGCCAGGAACTGCGCACCCGGTGGCAGGCCGGGCCCGGCGCGCTGGCCCCCGCCGAGCGCGATCTGGAACGGGGACTGCTCACCGCGCGCGGACTGGACCGGGTGCTGCGGGTCGCCTGGACGGTGGCCGACCTGCGCGGGCGGGACCGGCCCGAGGCCCTGGACGTGGCCGTGGCGCTGGAGCTGCGGACCGGGATCGCCCGCGGGGCGATGTCGCTGCCGGGGGCCGGGACATGACCGGCTCCGGGGACGCGGAACTGCTGGCGCGGGCGGCGCTCACCCGGGTGCTGGAGCCCGGAGACGCCCACGGCGGGCGGTGGCTGCGGGAGTTCGGCGCGGTGCGGCTGATGCGGCTGCTGACCGACCCCGGGGCGGAGCCCGGCACTCCGTCCGGGGTGGGGCCCGAGCGGCTCGCCGGGTACCGCGGACGGGCCGCGCTGGCCGATCCCGGCCGGGACCTCGCGGACGCCGCCGAGGCGGGCGGCCGGTTCGTCCACCCGGGATCGGCCGAGTGGCCGACCCAGCTCGACGACCTGGGCGACGAGCGGCCCGTCGGACTGTGGCTGCGGGGCCGGCCGAACCTCCGCACCTGGGCGCTGCGTTCGGTCTCCGTGGTCGGGGCCCGCGCCTGCACCCCGTACGGCGCGCACATGGCCCAGACCCTGGCCGCCGGACTCGCCGAGCGGGGCTGGGTCGTGGTGTCCGGCGCCGCGTTCGGGATCGACGGCGCCGCCCACCGCGGAGCCCTCGCCGCGGGCGGCGCGACCGCGGCGGTGCTGGCCTGCGGGGTGGACGTCGCCTACCCGCGCGGACACGCCGGGCTGCTCGGCCGCATCGCCGGGCAGGGGCTGATCCTCGGGGAGCTGCCACCGGGCAGCCATCCGACCCCCAGCCGGTTCGTCCTGCGCAACCGGGTCATCGCCGCCCTCACCCGGGGCACGGTCGTCGTGGAGGCCGCGCACCGCAGCGGCTCCCTGGTCACGGCCCGGCGGGCGCAGCACCTGGGGCGGTTCACGATGGGCGTCCCCGGGCCCGCCACCAGCGGGATGTCCGCCGGGGTGCACGAACTGCTGCGGGGCGGGGCCGTGCTCGTCACCGACGCCGCCGAGGTGGTCGAGCTGGTCGGTGCCATGGGCGAGCTGGCGCCCGAACGGCGCGGCCCGGTGCTCCCCCGGGACCTGCTGGACCCGGACACCGCCCGTGTGCTCGAAGCGCTGCCCGCCGGCCGCCCGGCCGACGCGGCCGAGCTGGCACTTGCCTCCGGCACCGGCGCCGATGAAGTCATCGGCAGACTGTACGAACTTCACTCTCTGGGGTTCGTCGAACGGCAGGGCGACGGCTGGCAGTTGAGCAGACAAACGGCTGGAGGAGGCACACAAACCGGAGTTGCCCGGCGAGGCGGTCGTTGACCTGGGGCGTTCCGGTGAAAGAGTGAAAGCGATGAGAGACGCGGTCTTCCCGGTGGCGGTCGCCGGGACCGAGCGCCAGGCGCCGGTCCCGGGGCGCACGCGCGAGTCCGGGCGCCTCCCGGCCCCCGCGCCATCCCGTACTCTTCGCGCACCGCGACAATCTCGTCACGCTACGCTCCCAAGGAATCCGGCTCCGGCAAAGGCGAAGCATGCCCCAGCACACCTCAGGGTCCGACCGCGCTGCGGTGCCCCCCGCTGCCCGAGGCAGCGTGCGGTCCACCGCGCCCTCGTCCCTGGAGGTGCTGTGGCGCTCGTACAAGGAATCGGGTGACGAGCGGTTGCGGGAGCAGCTGATCCTGCACTACTCGCCCCTGGTGAAGTACGTGGCCGGCCGCGTCAGCGTGGGCCTGCCCCCCAACGTGGAGCAGGCCGACTTCGTCTCCTCCGGGGTCTTCGGGCTGATCGACGCCATCGAGAAGTTCGACATCGACCGGTCGATCAAGTTCGAGACGTACGCGATCACCCGGATCCGCGGCGCGATGATCGACGAGCTGCGCGCGCTGGACTGGATCCCGCGCTCGGTCCGGCAGAAGGCGCGCGCCGTGGAACGGGCCTACGCCACGCTGGAGGCCCAGCTGCGGCGCACCCCGACGGAGAGCGAGGTCGCCGGGGAGATGGGCATCGGCGTGGAGGACCTCCACACCGTCTTCAGCCAGTTGTCGCTGGCCAACGTGGTCGCCCTGGAGGAGTTGTTGCACGTCGGCGGGGAGGGCGGCGACCGCCTCTCGCTGATGGACACCCTGGAGGACACCGCCGCCGACAACCCGGTGGCGGTGGCCGAGGACCGCGAGCTGCGGCGCCTGCTGGCGCGAGCCATCAACACGCTGCCCGAGCGGGAGAAGACCGTGGTGACCCTCTACTACTACGAGGGCCTCACGCTGGCCGAGATCGGCAACGTCCTCGGCGTCACCGAGAGCCGGGTCAGCCAGATCCACACCAAGTCGGTTCTGCAGTTGCGCGCAAAGTTGGCAGACGTGGGGCGATGAGCTTGCGCCACCTCCGTAGAGTGGATGCGTGCCCAGGATTCGAGCGGCCTCCGTGGCCGAGCACCGGTCGATGCAGCGCGGCGCCCTCTTGGACGCCGCGCGTTCCCTGCTGTCCGAGGGCGGGACGGAGGCGCTGACCTTCCCCGCCCTGGCGGAGCGGACCGGCCTCGCCCGGTCCTCCGTGTACGAGTACTTCCGCTCCCGCGCCGCCGTGGTCGAAGAGCTGTGCGCCGTGGACTTCCCCGTGTGGGCCGCCGAGATCGAGGCGGCGATGGAGCAGGCGCAGTCGCCGGAGGCGAAGATCGAGGCCTACGTGCGCAGCCAGTTGGGGCTGGTGGGGGACCGGCGGCACCGGGCGGTCGTGGCCATCTCGGCCAGCGAGCTGGACGCCGGCGCCAGGGAGAAGATCCGTGCCGCCCACGGCGGGCTGGTGGCGATGATCGTCGAGGCGCTGAGCGGCCTGGGGCACGCGGAGCCGCGGCTGGCCGCGATGCTGTTGCAGGGGGTCGTGGACGCCGCCGTGCGGCGGATCGAGCTCGGTGCGGCGGAGGATCCCGCCGTCGTGACGGAGGCCGCCGTCGCGATGGCCCTGCGCGGCGTGCAGGGCTGAGACCCCCGCGGCCCCGCCACCGGACCCGCGCCCGCCCCCGGACCCCGCTCCTCAGCCGCCGGCCGGGTGCTCGGCCGGCAGGAGGCGGGGGGTCGGGCGCGCGAGGAGTGTCAGCGGGTTGAGGTAGGTCTCGCCCGCCAGGAGGCCCCAGTGCAGGCACGACGCCGGACAGTGCGAGCCCTCCGTCAGAACCGCCACCACCTGGCCGGCCGCGACCTGCTCGCCCTCCGTGACCAGCGGCCGGACCGGCTCGTAGGTGGTGCGCAGCCCGTTCGGCAGGGCCAGCGAGAGGACGCCGCGCCCGGCGACGGGCCCGGCGTGGTGGACCCGGCCGGCCGCGACCGCCCGGAGCTCCGCGCCCACCGGCGCGGACAGGTCCACACCGCGGTGACCGGCCGCGTAGGGGGTCGGCGGCGGGTCCCACCAGCGGGCCACCGAGAGCGGAGCGGGCAGCGGGCGGACTCCGGGAAGGGCCGGCTGGACGAGGGCCAGGAGCAGGCTGAGCAGCAAGGTCGTCATGGACCCCAGCGTCCCGCGCACGCCCGGACGGCCGCCCCGGCCTGTGGACGGCCGGGGCGCTGTGGACAACGGCGTCACCCGGCATACCGCCGGGTCCCGTACACTTCTTGTGGCGATCCGGGTCACCGGGTCGACTTCGCACGCCCCGGCACCAGGCTGAAACAGCCAGGTGACAGCGTCTCTCGGTCCCTCATGGGGGCAGGGCGCGGTGGGGCGTCAGGAACCAAACCGAGAAACCAAGGAGATGGCCATGGCCGTCGTCACGATGCGGGAGCTGCTGGAAAGCGGCGTCCACTTCGGTCACCAGACCCGCCGTTGGAACCCGAAGATGAAGCGCTTCATCTTCACGGAGCGCAACGGCATCTACATCATCGACCTGCTGCAGTCGCTGTCGTACATCGACCGCGCCTACGAGTTCGTGAAGGAGACCGTCGCGCACGGTGGCTCCATCATGTTCGTCGGTACCAAGAAGCAGGCCCAGGAGGCCATCGCCGAGCAGGCGACGCGCGTTGGTATGCCGTACGTCAACCAGCGCTGGCTGGGTGGCATGCTCACCAACTTCTCCACCGTCTACAAGCGCCTTCAGCGTCTGAAGGAGCTCGAGGCGATCGACTTCGAGGACGTCGCTGCCTCGGGTCTCACCAAGAAGGAGCTCCTGGTCCTCTCCCGCGAGAAGACCAAGCTGGAGAAGACCCTCGGTGGTATCCGCGAGATGTCGAAGGTTCCCAGCGCCGTCTGGATCGTCGACACCAAGAAGGAGCACATCGCCGTCGGTGAGGCGCGCAAGCTGCACATCCCGGTCGTCGCGATCCTCGACACCAACTGCGACCCCGACGAGGTCGACTACAAGATCCCGGGCAACGACGACGCGATCCGTTCCGTCACCCTGCTCACCCGCGTGATCGCCGACGCCGTCGCCGAGGGCCTCATCGCCCGCTCCGGCGCTGCGACCGGCGACTCGAAGCCGGGCGAGAAGGCCGCCGCCGAGCCGCTCGCCGAGTGGGAGCGCGACCTGCTCGAGGGTGACAAGAAGGCTGACGAGGCCCCGGCCGCCGTCGAGGCCGTCGAGGCCCCGGCCGCCGACGCCGAGCAGGCCTGACCCTCTGAGGGCGCCCGGCGTTCACCCGCCGGGCACTCGCAGTACGGACGATGACGGCGGGGGAGCCGCGCCACGAGCGCGGCGCCTCCGCCGTTCACCCGTAGATCTACGACTTCGAGAGAGAATCACAGACTCATGGCGAACTACACCGCCGCTGACGTCAAGAAGCTCCGCGAGCTCACCGGCGCCGGCATGCTGGACTGCAAGAACGCGCTCGTGGACGCCGACGGTGACGTCGAGAAGGCCCAGGAAGCCCTCCGCATCAAGGGTCAGAAGGGCGTCGCCAAGCGCGAGGGCCGTTCTGCCGAGAACGGCGCGGTCGTCTCCCTCATCGCCGACGACAACACCTCCGGTGTCATCGTCGAGCTGAAGTGCGAGACCGACTTCGTCGCCAAGGGCGAGAAGTTCCTGGCCGTCGCCAACCAGCTGGCCGCCCACGTGGCCGCCACCTCCCCGGCCGACATCGAGGCGCTGCTCGCGTCCGAGATCGAGCCCGGCAAGACCGTCACCGCTTTCGTCGACGAGGCCAACGCCAACCTCGGCGAGAAGATCGTCCTGGACCGCTTCGCGCAGTTCACCGGCGGCTACGTGACCGCGTACATGCACCGCACGATGCCCGACCTGCCGTTCCAGATCGGCGTCCTGGTCGAGCTCGACAAGGAGAACGCCGAGGTCGCCCGCGGCGTCGCGCAGCACATCGCCGCGTTCGCCCCGCAGTGGCTGTCCGCCGAGGACGTCCCGGCCGAGAAGGTCGAGTCCGAGCGTCGCATCGCCGAAGAGGTCACCCGCGCGGAGGGCAAGCCCGAGGCTGCCATCGCGAAGATCGTCGAGGGTCGCGTCAACGGCTTCTTCAAGGACGCCACGCTGCTCGGCCAGGCCTACGCCCTGGACAACAAGAAGTCCGTCCAGAAGGTTCTGGACGAGGCCGGTGTCACCCTGAAGCGCTTCACCCGCATCAAGGTCGGCATCTGAGTCCGTCCGTACGCGACGGACACCGGACCCCGGTAGGGTCTGAAGCAGTCGTCCGCGCTTGCGCGAGGCGACCGCAGATCTGACGAGGAGGCCATTGCCGTAGAGGGAACCGCAAGGACCCACCGGCAATGGCCTTCTTCGTATGTGCACGAGGAGATCTCCATGAATCAGGGCGTGGACCCCCACACCGCATCCGACGACAAGAGCGACCAGGACAAGAAGGGCCGCCGCTTCATGCTGAAGCTGTCGGGCGAGGCCTTCTCCGGTGGCGGAGGACTGGGCGTCGACCCCGACGTCGTCCACGCCATCGCGCGTGAGATCGCCGCGGTGGTCCGCGACGGCGCGGAGATCGCCGTCGTGATCGGCGGCGGCAACTTCTTCCGCGGCGCCGAGCTCCAGCAGCGCGGCATGGACCGGGCGCGGTCCGACTACATGGGCATGCTCGGTACGGTCATGAACTGCCTCGCGCTCCAGGACTTCCTGGAGAAGGAGGGCATCGACTCCCGCGTGCAGACGGCCATCACCATGGGCCAGGTCGCGGAGCCGTACATCCCGCTGCGTGCCGTTCGGCACCTGGAGAAGGGCCGCGTCGTCATCTTCGGCGCCGGCATGGGCATGCCGTACTTCTCCACCGACACCACGGCCGCCCAGCGTGCCCTGGAGATCGACGCCGAGGCCCTGCTCATGGGCAAGAACGGTGTCGACGGGGTCTACGACTCCGACCCGAAGAAGAACCCGGACGCGGTGAAGTTCGACGCGCTGGAGTACAGCGAGGTCCTCTCCCGCGACCTCAAGGTCGCCGACGCCACCGCGATCACGCTCTGCCGCGACAACAAGCTGCCGATCCTCGTTTTCGAGCTCCTCGCCGAGGGCAATATCGCCCGCGCCGTCAAGGGTGAGAAGATCGGCACGCTCGTGAGCGACCAGGAAACCCGGGCCTGAGCAGTCCGCAGCCGGACCGAGCGAGCCCCGACCGGGCCCGCCGGGTCCGCCCGCCCGCCTGAACCATCCATATCTGACATGCAGGAGCACGTGGTGACCGAAGAGATCCTCCTCGAGGCCGAGGAGAAGATGGAAAAGGCCGTCGTCGTCGCCAAGGAAGACTTCGCCGCGATTCGCACCGGCCGTGCGCACCCGGCGATGTTCAACAAGATCGTGGCGGAGTACTACGGCGCCATCACGCCCATCAACCAGCTCGCCTCCTTCTCGGTGCCCGAGCCGCGCATGGCGATCGTGACCCCGTTCGACAAGAGCGCCCTGCGCAACATCGAGCAGGCCATCCGCGACTCCGACCTCGGTGTCAACCCGAGCAACGACGGCAGCATCATCCGGGTGACCTTCCCCGAGCTGACGCAGGACCGCCGCAAGGAGTACATCAAGGTCGCGCGCACCAAGGCCGAGGACTCGAAGATCTCGCTCCGCGCCGTCCGCCGCAAGGCCAAGGACGCCCTCGACAAGCTGGTCAAGGACAAGGAGGCCGGCGAGGACGAGGTGCGCCGCGCGGAGAAGGAGCTCGACGACACCACCGCGAAGTACGTCGCGCAGGTGGACGAGCTCCTCAAGCACAAGGAAGCCGAGCTCCTCGAAGTCTGATGAACGACACTTCCTGGCAGCCGGAGCCGGTTCCGGCGGGTCCCGCATACGATGCGCAGGTGGGCCCGCACACTCGGCCCATGCCCATCGTGCCCGATGCCGCCGGCCGTGACTTCGACGACCGGGAAGCACGCGATCGGGGGGTCGCCGCCGACAGCGGCCCCCTCTTCCGCGCCGATACGCCGCCGCAGGAGCCCATGCCCAGCCCCCCGCCTCCGCATGCCCAGCAGCCGCAGGACGCCTCGCCGCCGCCGAAGAAGCGCGCGGGCCGGGACCTGAGGGCCGCCATAGGGGTGGGCGTGGGACTCGGCGCGGTGATCTTCGCCTCGCTGCTGATCGTCAAGGCCGTCTTCGTCGGCGTCATCGTCGTCGCGGTCGTCGTCGGCCTGTGGGAGCTCACCTCCCGGCTGCAGGAGCAGAAGGGCATCAAGGCCCCGCTGGTCCCGCTCGCGGTCGGTGGCGCCGCCATGGTCATCGCCGGCTACGTCAGGGGGGCCGAGGGCGCCTGGGTCGCCATGGCCCTGACCGTGCTGGCCGTCCTGGTGTGGCGGATGACCGAACCGCCCGAGGACTACCTCAAGGACGTCACGGCGGGCGCCTTCGCGGCCTTCTACGTGCCCTTCCTGGCCACCTTCGTCGCGATGCTGCTCACCGCCGACGACGGGCCCGAGCGCGTGATCACCTTCCTGCTCCTGACCGTGGTCAGCGACACCGGGGCCTACGCGGTCGGCTGGCGCTTCGGCAAGACCAAGCTCGCCCCGCGCATCAGCCCCGGCAAGACCCGCGAGGGACTGTTCGGCGCGGTGGCCTTCGCGATGGCGGCCGGCGCCCTGTGCATGGAGTTCCTGATCGACGGCGGTTCCTGGTGGCAGGGCCTGCTGCTGGGGCTCGCGGTCGCGGTCAGCGCCACCCTGGGCGACCTGGGCGAGTCGATGATCAAGCGGGACCTGGGCATCAAGGACATGGGCACCCTGCTGCCGGGACACGGCGGGATCATGGACCGGCTGGACTCCCTGCTTCCGACGGCCCCCGTGGTCTGGCTGCTGCTGGCGGCCTTCGTGGGCACCGGCTGACCTGCGAAAAGGCGTCGCAGGACGCCGGGCGGTTACTCTTGGAAGGCGCGCTGCTTCTGCGGCGCGCCTTTCGTCTTACAAGGAGTACCTGCCATGGCCCGCCCCGTTCCGGGAGAGCTCACCTTCGTCGCCCCTCGCGGGGCCAAGAAGCCGCCCCGGCACCTCGCCGACATGACCCCGGCCGAGCGCCGCGAGGCGGTCGCCGCGATCGGCGAGAAGCCGTTCCGGGCCAAGCAGCTCTCCCAGCACTACTTCGCCCGGTACGCGCACGACCCGGCCGAGTGGACCGACATCCCGGCCGGCTCGCGCGAGAAGCTCCAGCAGGAGCTGCTGCCGGACCTGATGAGCGTCATCCGGCACATCTCGTGCGACGACGACACCACCCGCAAGACCCTGTGGAAGCTGCACGACGGCACGCTCGTCGAGTCCGTGCTGATGCGCTACCCGGACCGGGTCACCATGTGCATCTCCTCGCAGGCCGGCTGCGGCATGAACTGTCCGTTCTGTGCCACCGGCCAGGCGGGCCTCGACCGCAACCTGTCCACCGCCGAGATCGTGCACCAGATCGTCGACGGCATGCGCGCGCTGCGCGACGGCGAGGTCCCCGGCGGCCCGGCACGCCTCTCGAACATCGTCTTCATGGGCATGGGCGAGCCGCTGGCCAACTACAACCGCGTCGTCGGCGCCATCCGCCGGCTCACGGATCCGGAGCCCGACGGCCTGGGTCTGTCGCAGCGCGGCATCACCGTCTCCACCGTCGGCCTGGTCCCCGCCATGCTGCGCTTCGCCGACGAGGGCTTCAAGTGCCGGCTCGCCGTCTCGCTGCACGCGCCCGACGACGAGCTGCGCGACACCCTCGTCCCGGTGAACACCCGCTGGAACGTCCGCGAGGTGCTCGACGCCGCCTGGGAGTACGCCGAGAAGTCCAGCCGCCGGATCTCGATCGAGTACGCCCTGATCCGCGACATCAACGACCAGGCCTGGCGCGGTGACCTCCTGGGCAAGCTGCTCAAGGGCAAGCGTGTGCACGTCAACCTGATCCCGCTCAACCCGACGCCGGGCTCCAAGTGGACCGCCTCGCGGCCCGAGGACGAGAAGGCCTTCGTGGAGGCCATCGCCCGCCACGGCGTGCCGGTGACGGTACGCGACACCCGGGGCCAGGAGATCGACGGCGCGTGCGGCCAGCTGGCCGCCTCGGAGCGCTAGATTCCGCTTCTGTTCGAGGCGATTCGGCCACGGGGTACCCTGTGGCCGAACCAATTTCATATTCCGACAGGGGAGCGCCACAGCGCTGAGAGTGCGGTATCCGTCATCCGCAGACCCTCTGAACCTCGCCCCGGTCATTCGGGGTAGGAAGTTCGGTCACCACTCTTGCTGTTGCGCCCTGCCCGGCGTCCGCTCCCACAGAGCGCCGGGCAGGGCCGCGTCTTCTCCTGGACATCCCAGGAGGAATTCACCAATGAGCACCACCAGGAAGATGGCGGGTGTCGCACTCGCGGCCGCGCTGGGCGTCACGACGCTCAGCGCCTGCGGCGGCGGCGATGCCAAGGACAAGACCGCGGGCTCGAGCGACGCCCCGAAGTCCAAGACCGTCACGCTCGTCTCCCACGACTCCTTCAATGTGACCGACACGGTCCTCAAGGAGTTCGAGCAGCAGAGCGGCTACACCGTCAAGGTGCTGAAGTCCGGGGACGCCGGCGCCGCCCTGAACCAGGAGATCCTCACCAAGGGCTCCCCGCGCGGCGACGTCTTCTTCGGCGTGGACAACACCCTCCTCTCGCGCGCCCTCGACAACGGCATCTTCACGCCGTACGAGGCCAAGGGCCTGGACGGGGTGAAGCCCGAGTACGTGCTGGACAAGGAGCACCGGGTCACCCCGATCGACTCCGGTGACATCTGCGTCAACTACGACAAGGCGTACTTCGCCGAGAAGAAGATCGCCCCGCCGCAGACGCTGGACGACCTGATCAAACCGGAGTACAAGAACCTGCTGGTCACCGAGAACGCCGCGACCTCCTCGCCCGGTCTCGGCTTCCTGCTGGCCTCCGTCGGCAAGTACGGCGAGGACGGCTGGAAGGACTACTGGAGCAAGCTGAAGGCCAACGGCGTCGAGGTCGTCGACGGCTGGGAGCAGGCCTACAACGAGCGCTTCTCCGGCTCCGCGGGCGGCAAGAAGGCCAAGGGCGACCGCCCGCTGGTCGTCTCCTACGCCTCCAGCCCGCCGGTCGAGGTCCTGTACGGCGAGCCCCAGCCGGCCGAGGCCCCCACGGGCGTCTCCACCGGCACCTGCTTCCGCCAGATCGAGTTCGCGGGCCTGCTCAAGGGCGCCAAGAACGAGGAGGGCGGCAAGGCCCTCGTGGACTTCCTGGTCAGCAAGAAGTTCCAGGAGGACATGCCGCTCCAGATGTTCGTGAACCCCGTGACGAAGGACGCCGTCCTGCCGGAGCTGTTCACCAAGCACGGTGTGGTGGTCGAGAAGCCGGAGAACGTGGCTCCCGAGATCATCGCCAAGAACCGTGAGCAGTGGGTCAAGGCATGGACCGCGCTCGTCGTGAAGTAAGCGGCACCAAGGAGCCGGGCGCGGCGTCGCAGGACGCCGCGCCGGGCCCCGGCCCCCGCGAGGGGGCACGGGCGACCGCGGTGCGGCTCGCCCTGATGGCCGTCCCCCTCGTCTTCTTCGGGCTGTTCTTCGCCTACCCCGTGGCGGCGATCGTCGGGCGGGGCCTGAAGACCGGCGAAGGCTGGCAGTTCGGCCGGTTCGCGGAGGTGCTGGCCCGGCCCGACATCGCCGACGTGCTGTGGTTCACCACCTGGCAGGCGTTCGCCTCCACCCTGCTCACACTACTGATCGCGCTCCCCGCCGCGTACGTCTTCGCGCGCTTGGAGTTCCCGGGGAAGCAACTGCTGCGCGCCGTCGTGACCGTTCCCTTCGTGCTGCCGACCGTGGTGGTCGGCACGGCCTTCCTCGCCCTGCTGGGGCGGGGCGGGCTGCTGGACGAACTGGTGGGCGTCCGGCTCGACACCACCGTCTGGGCGATCCTGCTCGCGCACGTCTTCTTCAACTACGCCGTCGTCGTCCGTACGGTCGGCGGACTGTGGGCCCAGCTGGATCCGCGCCAGGAGGAGGCCGCCCGGGTGCTGGGCGCCGGCCGGTTCACCGCCTGGCGGCGGGTGACGCTGCCCGCGCTCGTCCCGGCGGTGGCCGCCGCCGCGCTGATGGTGTTCCTGTTCACCTTCAGCTCCTTCGGCGTCGTACTGATCCTCGGCGGACCCGCGTACTCCACCCTGGAGGTGGAGGTCTACCGGCAGACCGCGCAGCTCCTGGACCTGCCGACGGCGGCCGTCCTGACGATGGTGCAGTTCGCCGCGATCGGCGCGATCCTCGCCGTGCACGCCTGGACCGTGCGCAAGCGCGAGACCGCGCTGCGGTTGGTCGATCCGGGCCGCACCACGCACCGGCCGCGCGGCTGGGCGCAGCGCACGCTCCTGGGCGGGGTGCTGCTGACCGTCGCGCTGCTGATCCTGCTGCCGCTGGGCGTGCTCGTCGAACGGTCCTTCGACACCCCCGGCGGCTACGGCCTCGGCTACTACCGGGCCCTGCAGGACGCGGGCGCCGGTGGCGGGACCTTCCTGGTGGCGCCGCTGGAGGCGATCTGGAACTCCCTGCAGTACGCGCTCGCCGCCACGGCGATCGCCCTGGTCGTCGGGGGACTCGCGGCCGCGGCGCTGACCCGGCGCGGAGGCCGCTTCGTACGCGGCTTCGACGCCCTGCTGATGCTCCCGCTCGGGGTGTCCGCGGTGACCGTGGGCTTCGGCTTCCTGATCACCCTGGACCGGCCGCCGCTGGATCTGCGGACCTCGTGGATCCTGGTGCCGCTCGCGCAGGCCCTGGTGGGTGTGCCCTTCGTCGTACGGACCATGCTGCCGGTACTGCGCGCGGTGGACGGGCGGCTGCGGGAGGCCGCCGGGGTGCTCGGCGCGTCGCCGCTGCGGGCCTGGCGGGAGGTGGACCTGCCGCTGGTGCGCCGGGCGCTGCTGATCGCGGCCGGGTTCGCCTTCGCCGTGTCCCTGGGAGAGTTCGGCGCGACCGTGTTCATCGCGCGGGCGGACCGGCCGACGCTGCCGGTGGCCGTGGCGCGGCTGCTGGGACGGGCCGGAGAGCTGAACTACGGCCAGGCGATGGCCCTGAGCACGATTTTGATGCTGGTGTGCGCGGTGTCCCTGCTGCTGCTGGAGCGACTGCGGCCCGACAAGACCTCCGGAGAGTTCTGATGACACTGCTTCAGCTGGAGGGGGTGTCGGTCCGCTTCGGTGAGCGCGCGGCCCAGTACGCCCTGGACGGCGTGGACCTCGCCGTCGCCGAGCACGAGATCGTGTGCGTGCTGGGGCCGAGCGGAAGCGGCAAGTCCACGCTGCTGCGGGTCGTCGCCGGACTCCAGCGGGTGTCCGCCGGACGGGTGCTGCTGGGCGGGGCCGACCAGGCGGACGTCCCCGTGCACCGGCGGGGCGTCGGCCTGATGTTCCAGGACCACCAGCTCTTCCCGCACCGCGACGTGGGCGCGAACGTCTCCTTCGGGCTGCGGGTGCGGGGAGCCGGACGGGCCTCGTCCGCGGACCGGGTCGCGCAACTGCTGGAACTGGTCGGGCTCCCCGGCGCCCAGGGCCGGGCGGTGGCCTCCCTGTCGGGCGGTGAGCAGCAGCGGGTGGCGCTGGCCCGGGCGCTGGCACCGTCGCCGCGGCTGCTGATGCTCGACGAACCGCTCGGGCAGCTCGACCGGGGGCTGCGGGAGCGGCTCGTGGTGGAGCTGCGCGGGCTGTTCTCCCGGCTGGGCACGACCGTACTGGCCGTCACGCACGACCAGGGCGAGGCCTTCGCCCTGGCGGACCGGGTGGTGGTGATGCGGGACGGCCGGATCGCTCAGGCCGGGACCCCGCTGGAGGTGTGGCAGCGGCCCGCCTCGGAGTTCGTGGCACGGTTCCTCGGCTTCGAGAACGTGGTCCCGGCCGTGGTCTCGGGCCCGTGGGCCGCCACCGCCTGGGGCAGGGTCCCGGTGCCGGCCGGAACCCCCGAGGGGGAGCGGCGGCTGCTGATCCGCCCCGCCGGCGTCGTGCTCTGCGCGGCGGGCCTGAGGTGCGAGGTGGTCTCCCGTACCTTCCGCGGCACCCACGTCGCACTGGTGCTGCGGCCGGAGACGGGACCGGCGCTGGAGGCGGAGTGCGGCCTGGCGGGGGCGCCGGCCGTGGGGGACCGGGTCGAGGTGAGCTTCACCCCCGCCGAGGTGGTTGTACTGCCCCAGGAGACGGCCTAGGGCCGGATGCCGTCGCAGGCGATCGGCAGGTGGCGCGGGCCGCGCAGGACCGAATTCTGGCGGTACGGCGGCGGGTCCTCCAGCAGCCGCGGATTCTCCAGCCGACGGGCCAGCTCGCTCAGCGCCAGCTGGGCCTCCTGCCGGGCCAGCGGTGCCCCGAAGCAGCTGTGGATGCCGCTGCCGAGGCCGAGGTGCTGGATGTCCTTGCGGTCGGGGTCGAAGCGGTCCGGGTCCTCGAACCGCTTCGGGTCGCGGTTCCCGGAGGCCAGCATCAGCCACACGGACGCGCCCTTGGGGATGGTGACCCCGGCGACCTCGATGTCGGAGAGGGTGGTGCGCTGGGGCAGCAGCTGCACGGGGGGCTCGTAGCGCAGCAGCTCCTCGACGATCGGGATCGCCAGGTCGGGGTCGTTGCGCAGCCGCTCGAGGACCTCCGGGTGGCGCAGCAGCGTCAGCATCCCGTTGGTGATGAGGTTGACCGTCGTCTCGTGGCCCGCGATCAGCAGCAGTGCGGAGGTGCTTAGCGCCTCCATCGTGGTCATCGCGCCGTCCGGGCCGTCCGCCGTCGCCAGCTGGGACAGCATGTCGTCGCCCGGCTTCTTGCGGCGCTCCTCGATCAGCCCGGCCAGGTACATGCCCAGCTCCATGCGGGCGTCCATCGCGCCCTGGCCGCGCTTCGTGGGGTCCGCGTCCGGGTCGGGGTCCAGGCTGGCGGCCAGGGCCTCCGCCCACACGTGGAAGCGGGGTTCGTCCTCGCGGGGGATGCCGAGCAGCCGGCAGATGACGGAGACCGGGAAGGGGTACGCGAACTGGTCGACGAGATCGATCCGGTCCAGCTGTCCGGTCTCCACGATGCCGTCGATCAGCCCGGTGACGAGGGTGCCGAGTTCGTCGCGCATGTCGTGCACCCGGTGGGGTGCGTGCGGCGGGCCGAACGGCCGGTTCGTCATCCGCCGCAGCCGGTCGTGGTCGGGCGGGTCGAGCTTGAGGAACGACGGCGGCAGGGTCGTGCCCTCCTCGTCGGACTGTTCGCCCAGCAGGTCGTCCCCGGTCGCCTTCAGGTTCTTGGCGTCGGAGCTGATCCGCGGGTCGTGCAGGAGGCTGTGGATCTCGTAGTACGTGCTGACGACGTACGGGCCGTCCCCGTCGTGGGAAACCGGTGTCTTGCGGAGTTCCTCGTACAGGGGGTACGGATTCGCGCGGCTGGCGTAGTCGATGATCTCCCGCAGCAGGGCTTGCGTCATGACAGGTCCTCGTGATCCTCGGGGAGGGCGCGGTGCGGCGAGGCCGACGGTGCGCGGGTGCAGGTCACCTTCCGGGGGTGAAGGTCATCTTCCGGTCCGCCGGCGAATAGCCGCTCAGCGTGATGGTCGGCCCGTGGGTCGGGACGGAGGGGTCGGGGAAGTCGGCGGGCAGCGGCTTGGTCCCCTCGGGCCTGCGGTCCACCGTGGAGAACGGCGGCGGGAACGGCGCGGTGGCCTCGATCTGCTGCTCGTAGAACGGCAGCCACCGGCAGTTGTCGAAGGTTACGGCCGCGATCAGCCGCCCCTGGTACCCGTACGCGGCCGCGAACCGGCGTTCGGCGAGCGAGCCCTGGGTGATGAGGATCTCGGTCCCCATCGGCGGTACCCCGACCGACTTGATGTTCACACCGAACTGGGAGGACCAGAACGCCGGAACCCACAGGTGGGGACGGCGGTCGGCGCTCGCGCTGAGCATGTTGTGCGCGGCGGTGTCGGCCTGCGCGACGGCGTTGCCCCAGTGCTCCAGCGACAGGAACTGGTAGCCGAACAGGGCGTGCGGGGAACGTGCCACGTCACCCGCCACGTAGATGTCGTCGGTGACGATGCCCCGGACGTCGAAGGCCCGGCACCCGGCGTCGCAGGCGATGCCCCGCGGACCCGCGCCCAGCCCGGAGCCGGAGAGCCACTCGGTGTTGCGCTGCGCGCCCAGCGAGACGACCACCACGTCCGCCTCCACGGTGGACCCGTCGGAGAAGTGCGCGGCGCGGACCCGCCCGGAGGGGTCACCCTCCAGGGAGGTCACCATGACTCCGGTACGCAGGTCGACGCCGTTCTCGCGGTGCATCTCGGCCGCCACCGCACCGATCACCCCGCCCAGCGCACCGACCAGCGGGGCCTCGCCCCGTTCGGCGACGGTGACGTCCAGGCCGCGCTCGCGGCACGCGGAGGCGATCTCGGACCCGGTGAACCCGGCTCCGATGACCAGCACCCGGCGGGGACCGGCGGCCAGGGCCCGTTGCAGTCCTTCGCCGTCGTCGCGGGTGCGCAGCACGAAGACACCCTTGAGGGCGCCCTCCTCCGCGTTGGGCCAGGGCCGGGCGCGCACACCGGTGGCGATCAGCAGCCGGTCGTACTCGACCGCGTCGCCGTTGCCGAGCTCGACCCGGCGGGCGGCCATGTCCAGACCCGTTGCCGGGACCCCGAGGCGCCAGTCCGCGTCGATCGCCCGGCGGCGGGGGAGGGCCGTGTGGTCGGCGACCGCGTTGCCCAGCAGGACCTGCTTGGACAGCGGGGGCCGGTCGTACGGCTCGTACGGTTCGTCGCCGATCATCGTGAGCGAACCGGCGAAACCCTTCTCGCGCATGGTCTCGGCGGCCCGCAGACCGGCCAGGGATGCGCCGACGACGACGATCCGGCCCTCGCGCTTGAGTCGCTCAAGGGATCCGTCGTGCGTTCCTGTACTCGTCACTGCGCGCCTCCGGAAGGAGATCCGGCGCCGGCCACGGCGTCCGGGGCCACCATGTTCGCCATGTCCTCGTCCGTGATCTCCAGAAGGATCGCCTGGACCGGACAGGCGGCCACGGCACGCATGACGTCCTCGCGCTGCGCCGGATCCGCCTCCGGGTTGTAGAGCAGCGACTCGTCGCCGTGCATGGCGAAGACATCGGGAGCGAGGAATGCGCACTGGGCGTATCCCTGGCAGCGGTTGAGGTCGACGACAAGCCTCATGACGGTTCTGCCTTTCCCTCGGCCGTCCCTCCCCGTCACCCCCCGGAGCCCCCGGGCCCTCCCTTTCCCACCAGCATGCACGCGGCACCCACAGGCCGCCTGCCGGAGTGAGGATCCCCAGGTCAGGGCGGTTCGGTGGGGGTCGGAGGCCGACGGGCGGTGCCGCGTCGGACGCGCAGGACGTACAGGCTGAGGATCAGGGCCCAGGCCGGGAACACCATCTCGGACCAGGGCACTCCGGAACCGACCACGAGCAGGACCAGGCCGACGACCGTGCCCAGCAGGGCCAGTGGCCGCGGGAAGACGCCGAGCATCCGACCGATGGTCGAGGTCGCCAGGACGAAGACGGCGGCCATCCGCATGGCGTACGTCGCGAGGAGGGTGTAGGCGAAGTGGCGGCCGAAATCGGAGGGTGAGCCCTCGGCCAGCACGGTGCCCGCCGCCGCCGCGGAGGCGAACAGGGTGGCCACGAAGATGAATCCGCTGCCGAGGAACACGGTGGCGACGAACCGGTCCTCGGCCGCGCCCGTGTGCGCGCGCAGGGCGCCCATGAACCAGAGGAAGAAGATGCCCGCGAAGGGCACGATCTCCAGTGCCACTTGGACCGCCCAGCGCTTGTCCGGATCGACGGGCAGGTCGGCGGCGTTGCCCGACGGGACGGCGATCCGCATCAGGACGATCGCCGCCCCGAGCAGAAGGGCGAAGGCGATTCCGGCCATCCCGGCCGCGCGTGGCGTGTCGAGCCGATCGGTCGTGGGACTCACGAACCCCTCACTCTCTCCCCCGGTCCAGCAAGCGGCAGTCATCGCCGCGCCACCACCGGGGGACGGCCGACCGGGTGAGGAGCCCGGCCGGCCGGTGGGTCAGCCGACCGGCTCCGGGACCGGGTCCGCGGCGCCTTCGTCGGCTCCCTCGTGCTTGCCGTACCAGGCGACGGCCACCGCTCCGGCGACGGCCATGACGAAGCCGAGGACCGCGAGCCAGGCGAGGCCGGGGCGGGAGGCGTCGCCGAGCCACAGGACGCCGATCGCGCCCGGCAGCACCGTCTCGCCGACGACCAGGGCCGCCGTGGCACCGTTCACCGAGCCGATCTGGAGGGCGACCGTGTGCAGGTACATGCCTCCGACGCCCGCCACCAGAATGGCGTAGAGGGCCGGGTCGGTCAGCAGGGTGCCGAGGTCGAACGGGTCCACGCCGTCCAGGATCCGCACGCCCACGCCGAGCGCGCCGAAACCGAGCCCCGACAGCAGGCCCGCCAGGATCGCCGCGCCGCCGCCGAGCAGGCGTACGGCCACGGTTCCGCCCACCATCAGCAGCAGGGTGATCCCCAGCAGCCACCAGTGCGTGGACATCGGCGCGTGGTGGCCGCCCTCGTGGCCCGCGGCCGTCGCCAGCAGCACCAGCGCGGTGCAGACGACACCGATCGAGGTCCATTCCTTCCGGCTCAGCCGGATGCCGAGCATCTTGACGCTCAGCACGGCGGTGATCACCAGGTTGGCGCTGATCACCGTCTGGGAGAGGAAGAGGGGCAGGAGGCGGGCAGCCAGGGCGCCGAGGCCGAAGCCCACGAAGTCCAGGATGGTGCCGACGATGAATTCCCAGGTCATCGCCGCTTTCGCGGTGGACGACAGGTTGGGGCCGCCGTGGGCGGTCACCCCGGCGGCGGCCGGGGACATGCGTGCGGCGCGGCGTGAGCCGACGGCTTGCAACACGGACCCCGTGCCGTAGCAGATGGACGCCGCGATCGCGGTCAGCAGGCCTATGAGCACCAAGGGCTCCGTTCACGTCTGGCAGGTTTTGCGGTACCTCTGCCAGACGTCGGAACGGGCCGGGAAGTTGCTTCCGGAACTCAGCCCATCGAAGCGAGGACGTCCGGGACCTCGTCCACCGAATCGACGAGCGCGATGCGCGACTCCATCGCACGGCCCCGCGCCAGCGCCTGGAGCAGCGGCCAGGCCGGCAGGTGCTCGGTCCAGTGGGTGCGGCCGACCAGGACCATCGGGGCCGGCTCGCCCCGGGACTCGTAGTAATTCGGCGTCCCGTTGTCGAAGATCTCCTGGACGGTGCCCGCCGCGCCGGGCAGGAACACCACGCCCGCGTTGGAACGGGCCAGCAGCCCGTCCTCGCGGGTGGCGTTCGCGAAGTACTTCGCCACGTGGCCCGCGAACGCGTTCGGCGGCTCGTGCCCGTAGAACCAGGTCGGGATGCCCACGGAGTCCCCGCCGGCGGGGAAGCGCTCGCGCACGGCGAACGCCGCGTGCGCCCAGTCGGACACCGACGGCGCGAAGGAGGGGGCCTTGGCCAGCATCTCCAGGGCCTCGGCGAGGGCCTCGTCCGGAGCCGGTGCGAGGTAGGCGCCGAGGTTGGCGGCCTCCATCGCGCCGGGGCCGCCGCCGGTGGCCACCGTCAGCCCGGACCGGGTCAGCGCCCGGCCCAGCTCCGCCGCGCCGCGGTAGTCCGTACCGCCGCGGGCCATGGCGTGGCCGCCCATCACCCCGACGACCCGGACACCGCGGAGGTGCTCGTCGAGGGCGTCGGAGACGGCGTCGTCATGGACGGAACGGAGCATCGAGGAGAAGACGTCGCCGTCGGACTTCGTCTCCTGGAACCAGGCGTACGCCTCGGCGTCCGGGGTCGCCTCGTACCCGTCGGCCAGCCCGGTGAAGAGCTCCTCGGGCGTGTAGAGCAGGCCCCGGTACGGGTTGAACGGCAGGTCGGGGACGGGCGGGAAGACCAGCGCGCCGTCGGCGCGGACCTTCGCCGCCGCGTCGGGCTCCATCGCACAGCCCAGGAACACCGCCGCCGAGGTGTCGGCGGCCAGCAGCGCGAAGGTGCGCTCCAGCAGGTTGACCGACTGGATCCGGTAGCCGCTGAGCGAGCCGCGTGCCACGACCTGGTCGAATTCGGCGAGCGTCTCTATCTCGATGTCTGGGTTGACCATTCGGCCCACCCTAAGGGCTGCTCGTGTCAGCGGGTCAACGCCAGTGACGTCAGCTGCGCCACACCCCAGCTGAGCGGTACGCACACGGCCAGGAGGGCGGTGGCCCGCAGACTCGCGGCGCTGCGCAGGACGTTGGCCGGGGCACCCAGGTCGAGCAGGGCCGTCCGTCCGGGCTGTCGGCTCCGGCGGGCCTCCACCACGGACGTGAGAAGGGTCGCGGCGGCGCACAGGGTCACCAGGGCGACGGCCGGCCAGGTCAGCGGGCCCAGCGGGACGGGCAGCCCGCCCCGGTCGCGCAGGGCGAACGCGGTCAGGGCGCCCGCGGCCACCGAGCAGAGCACTCCCAGCGGGGGGCCGATCCGGGGGGCCTCCTGCTGGAGGGTCCGCCCGGCCAGCAGCCGCAGCGCTCCCGGGCGCACGGCCTGGACCAGGCTCCCGCAGGCGTAGGCGAGCCCGGGTCCGGCGAGGGCGAGCCCGAGCGCGGTCAGCGACCAGCCGATGAGCGCCCCGGCGCCGTCACGGCCCGCGTAGGCCGAGGCCGCGAGCCCGCAGGCGGTCAGCGCGATGCCCCAGGGCAGTCCGGTCTGGGGGGCCAGGGGCGGGTGCGGGCGCAGCGCGAGGGCGGTGGCGGCCGAGGCGGTCAGCGGGATCAGGGCCAGCAGGGTGAGGGCGCCCGCCACCGGCAGTGGCTGGTCGGCGTGGAGCAGCTCGGCCCCGGCCCCGTCGAACGGCAGCCCCGCCAGTTCCCCGCGCAGGTGGAGGAAGGCGGCCAGGGCCAGGGCGCTGCCCAGGGCGCAGGCGACGGCGGTGGAGATCGCGGCGGCCAGCATGAGCCGGACGGGTCCCAGTCCGACGGCGTCCAGTCCCTCGCGGGGCTGGGTCGCGGGGTCGGCCCGCGCCACGACGACGGCGAAGTGCACGGTGACGGCCAGCGGGATCAGGGCCCACAGCAGGCGGGGGAACGATCCGGCCGGCCGGTCCACGGCACCGGCGAGTACATAGAGGAACAGGAAACCGGTTCCGGCCGAGGCCGCGGCGACGAGGAGCCGCCGCAGCTGGACGAGAGGCCGGGAACCGCGGGCTAGGCGGAGAGCGAGCACGCGGCCTGGTCCTCCGTGGTGTCGGCGACGGGGGTGGCGGCGGCCGCGGCCCCCGCGAGGCGGCCGTCGAGCAGGGCGATCCGACGGTCCGCGACGGCCGCGGTGGCCTCGTCATGGGTGGCCAGCAGCACGGTGATGTCGTGGGAGCGGGCCGCGGTGGTCAGCGTACGGAGCAGCAGGTCCCGCTCGGTGCGGTGCAGAGGGGCCGTCGGCTCGTCGGCGAAGATCACCGCGGGCTCGTTCGCCAGGGCCCGGGCGAGTGCGACCCGTTGGCACTCGGCGCGGGTCAGGGCGCCGGGGCGCTTGCGGGCGAGGCCGGCGATGTCGAGGCGGTCCAGCCATTCGCAGGCGGCCTTGCGGGCGCTGCGGTGGGAGGCTCCGGCGAGCAGCAGGGGCAGGGCCGCGTTCTCCCAGACCTTCAGCTCGGGCAGCAGCTGGGGCTCGTGGCCGATCCAGCCGAACCGGTCGCGGCGCAGCCGTTCGCGGACGAGGGCGCCCATGGTGTGCACGGGGACGCTGTTGAACCAGACCTCGCCCTGCTGGGTGCGCAGCTGCCCGGAAAGACAGCGGAGCAGGGTGGTCTTGCCACTGCCGCGGGGACCGGTCAGGGCGAGGATCTCGCCCTGGCGGACACCGACGGAGATCTCCACGAGGGCGGGGGAGCCGTCGTGGGAGTAGTGAAGGGACCGAGCCCACAGGACGTCATTGTCAGGCGGGGCATTATCCGGTGGAGCCACCATGGCGTACACCTCCGTCCGAGGGAACGAAGCGGAGCCGGTCGAAGTCACTGGCGCCACAGTGAGATGTAAAGAGATGAACGTCTTGGATGGTGACAGCACACGGCCCGGACCCCCTCGTTCTCACTCGAACGGAGGATCCGGGCCGTGTGGTGGGACTACTGCGGCTCGGGCGGTTCAGGCCCCGGTTACAGCTTGGTCCATGCCTCGGTGAGCACCGAGCGCAGGATCGCTTCGATCTCGTCGAAGGTGCCCTGGTCGGCGATCAGCGGCGGCGCGAGCTGGATGACCGGGTCACCGCGGTCGTCGGCCCGGCAGTACAGGCCGTTCTCGAAGAGCGCCTTGGAGAGGAAGCCGTAGAGCACGCGCTCCGTCTCCTCGTCCGTGAAGGACTCCTTGGTGACCTTGTCCTTGACGAGCTCGATGCCGTAGAAGTAGCCGTTGCCGCGGACGTCGCCGACGATCGGCAGGTCGTGCAGCTTCTCCAGCGTGGTGCGGAAGGCGTCCTCGTTGTTCAGCACGTGCTGATTGAGGCCTTCCTTGTCGAAGATGTCGAGGTTGGCGATCGCCACCGCCGAGGACACCGGGTGTCCGCCGAAGGTGTAGCCGTGGAGGAAGGTGTTCTCGCCCTTGTAGAACGGCTCCGCGATGCGGTCCGAGACGATGCAGGCACCGATCGGGGAGTAGCCCGAGGTCATGCCCTTGGCGCAGGTGATCATGTCCGGCACGTAGCCGAACTTGTCACAGGCGAACATCGTGCCGAGGCGGCCGAAGGCGCAGATCGTCTCGTCGGAGACGAGCAGCACGTCGTACTCGTCGCAGATCTCGCGGACGCGCTGGAAGTACCCGGGCGGCGGCGGGAAGCAGCCACCGGCGTTCTGCACCGGCTCCAGGAAGACGGCGGCGACGGTGTCGGCGCCCTCGAAGAGGATCTCCTGCTCGATCTGGTCGGCGCACCAGCGGCCGAAGGCCTCCGGGTCGTCGCCGTAGATCGGGGCGCGGTAGATGTTGGTGTTCGGCACCTTGTGCGCGCCGGGCACCAGCGGCTCGAAGGGGGCCTTCAGGGCCGGCAGGCCCGTGATGGACAGGGCGCCCTGCGGGGTGCCGTGATAGGCGACCGCACGCGAGATGACCTTGTACTTCGTGTGCTTGCCCTGCAGCTTGTAGAACTGCTTGGCGAGCTTCCAGGCGGTCTCGACGGCCTCGCCGCCACCGGTGGTGAAGAAGACCTTGTTCAGGTCGCCCGGGGCGTAGTTCGCGAGGCGCTCGGCGAGTTCCACGGCCTTGGGGTGGGCGTACGACCACACCGGGAAGAAGGCGAGCTGCTGAGCCTGGTTGTAGGCGACCTCGGCCAGTTCCTTGCGGCCGTGACCCGCGTTGACCACGAACAGTCCGGCGAGACCGTCGAGGTAGCGCTTGCCCTTGTCGTCGAAGATGTAGGTGCCCTCACCACGCACGATGGTGGGGACGGGGGCGTTCTCGTACGACGACATGCGGGTGAAGTGCATCCACAGGTGGTCGTATGCGGTCTTGGAGAGGTCCTGGCTCACGGGCTATCGAGTTCCCCACATGTAGGTCTGCTTCTTCAGCTTCAGATAAACGAAGCTTTCGGTTGATCGCACGCCGGGGAGCGTGCGGATCTTCTTGTTGATCGTTTCGAGCAGGTGGTCGTCGTCCTCGCAGACGATCTCCACCATCAGGTCGAACGAACCTGCGGTCATGACCACGTACTCGCACTCGGCCATGGCGGTCAGCGCGTCGGCCACCGGGTCGAGGTCGCCCTCGACGTTGATGCCGACCATGGCCTGGCGTCGCAGGCCCACGGTGAGCGGGTCGGTGACGGCGACGATCTGCATGACGCCCTGGTCGAGCAGCTTCTGCACGCGCTGGCGCACAGCGGCTTCGGAAAGGCCCACGGCCTTGCCGATCGAGGCGTAGGGACGGCGACCGTCCTCCTGCAGTTGCTCGATGATCGCCAGGGACACAGCATCGACCGAAGGGGACGGTTGTCTGTTCCTGGAATCTGCGCTTCGACTGACCACGACCTCACTGTGCACGAGGGTCGTCTGTTCCGCAAGACGGAATCGATGAAATCCGTTGTTTGGGAACTCCGATGTCACTGATTTCGTAGTTGGTGGCGTCTGGGTCTGTCGAAAGCCTCTGCCGAGAGGCTAGGCTTGGTATTCGTCTCAATCGTTGGACATGTGATCAGGAGTGTGGCTGTAGTGACCACCGAACTGCGTCGTCTGCGCAACTACATCGGCGGGGAGTTCAAGGACGCCGCCGACGGGCGGACCACCGAGGTGGTCAACCCGGCCACCGGCGAGGCGTACGCCACCGCCCCGCTCTCGGCCCAGGCCGATGTGGACGCCGCCATGGCCGCCGCCGCGGCCGCCTTCCCGGGCTGGCGCGACACCACCCCCGCGGAGCGCCAGAAGGCCCTGCTGAAGATCGCGGACGCCTTCGAGGCGCGCGCGGACGAGCTCGTCGCCGCCGAGTCGGAGAACACCGGCAAGCCGCTGGGCCTCACCGCCAGCGAGGAGCTGCCCCCGATGGTGGACCAGATCCGCTTCTTCGCGGGTGCCGCACGGCTCCTGGAGGGCCGCTCGGCCGGCGAGTACATGGAGGGGATGACCTCGATCATCCGCCGTGAGCCGGTCGGCGTATGTGCCCAGGTCGCGCCGTGGAACTACCCGATGATGATGGCCGTGTGGAAGTTCGCCCCGGCCATCGCGGCGGGCAACACCGTCGTGCTCAAGCCCTCCGACACCACCCCGGCCTCCACCGTCCTGATGGCGGAGATCATCGACTCGGTGCTGCCCAAGGGCGTCTTCAACGTCATCTGCGGCGACCGCGAGACCGGCAAGGCCATGGTCGAGCACTCCACCCCGGCGATGGCTTCCATCACCGGCTCGGTGCGCGCGGGCATGCAGGTCGCCGAGAGCGCCTCCAAGGACGTCAAGCGCGTCCACCTGGAGCTCGGCGGCAAGGCCCCGGTCGTGGTCTTCGAGGACGCCGACATCGCCAAGGCCGTCGAGGACATCGCGGTCGCCGGGTACTTCAACGCCGGCCAGGACTGCACCGCCGCCACCCGCGTGCTCGTGCACGAGTCGATCCACGACGAGTTCGTGGCCGCGCTCGCCAAGGCCGCGTCCGACACGAAGACCGGCCAGCCGGACGACGAGGACGTGCTGTACGGGCCGCTCAACAACCCGAACCAGCTCAAGCAGGTCGCGGGCTTCATCGAGCGCCTCCCCGCCCACGCCAAGGTCGAGGCGGGTGGCCACCAGGTCGGCGAGAAGGGCTACTTCTACGCCCCCACCGTGGTCTCCGGCCTCAAGCAGGACGACGAGATCATCCAGAACGAGGTCTTCGGCCCCGTCATCACCGTCCAGTCCTTCGCGAGCGAGGGCCAGGCCCTGGAGTACGCGAACGGCGTCGAGTTCGCCCTCGCCTCCTCCGTGTGGACCAAGGACCACGGCCGCGCGATGCGGATGTCCAAGAACCTCGACTTCGGCTGCGTGTGGATCAACACCCACATTCCGCTCGTCGCCGAGATGCCGCACGGCGGTTTCAAGAAGTCCGGCTACGGCAAGGACCTCTCCGCCTACGGCTTCGAGGACTACACGCGCATCAAGCACGTGATGACCTCGCTCGACGGCTGACGGGCCGCATCGATCACAGCACAGCTTTGACGGGGCGGGCAGTAGACAACATGTCTATTGCCCGCCCCCTCGCGTTCGCCGAGGCTGTGCCCATGCCTGAACTCGCCTTCTCCCGCCGTTCTGCGCTGTACGGCCTCGGTGCCGCGGGCCTCGCGGCCGCCCTCGCCGGCTGCGGCGTGCCCGCCGCCTACGTCCCCGAGGAGGGGCGCCAGGGCCCGGACCGCTCGGAGCGGGACCGCAGTGTCACGTTCTCCAACTGGCCGCTCTACATCGACACCGACGAGGAGGACGAGGAGCGCCGCCCGACGCTGGAGGCCTTCTCGGAGCGGACCGGCATCGAGGTCCGGTACACCGAGGAGATCAACGACAACGACGAGTTCTTCGGCAAGGTCAGCCCGGCCCTGATGAACCGCCAGGAGACCGGCCACGACCTGATCGTGGTCAGCGACTGGATGGCCGCCCGCTTCGTCCACCTGGGCTGGGCCCAGAAGCTGGACCGCTCGCTCCAGCCCAACGTGGCCCGCCACCTCGACCCGCAACTGCGTTCCCCCGCCTTCGACGAGGGCCGGCTGCACACCGTCCCCTGGCAGTCGGGGATCACCGGCATCGCCTACAACCGCAAGGCCCTGGGCCGCGAGATCAAGTCGGTCAAGGACCTGTGGCAGCCGGACCTGGCGGGCAAGGTCACCCTTTTCTCCGGCCTCGACGAGTCCTTCGCCCTGCTCATGCAGGGCGAGGGCGTGGACGTCACCCGCTGGACCGAGTCCGACTTCCACCGGATGTGCGACCAGGTCGAGAGCATGGTGAAGAAGAAGCACATCCGCCGCTTCACCGGCAACGACTACACCTCCGATCTGAGCAAGGGCGATGTCCTCGCCTGCCAGGCCTACTCCGGTGACGCCATCCAGCTCCAGGCCGACAACCCGGACATCGAGTTCGTCGTCCCGGAGGAGGGGGCCGAACTCTGGGCCGAGAGCCTGCTCGTCCCCAACCTGGCCCGGCACAAGGCCAATGCCGAGGCCCTCATCGACCACTACTACGCGCCCGAGGTGGCCGCCTCGCTCGCCGCCTCCGTCAACTACGTCTGCCCGGTCCCGGCCGCCCGGGAGGTACTGGCCGCCTCCGCGGACCAGGAGACCGCCGAACTGGCCGAGAACCCGCTGATCTTCCCCGACGACGACATGCGCAAGCGGCTGGTCGTGGCCCGGGACATCTCCTCGGCCGAGCGCCGGTCCCTCGCCAGGCGCTGGAACGCGATCGTCGGCCTCTGACCGCACACCCGGAGGCGAATATTGAACACGTTCAGCAATTTGGCTGAACGTGTTCAGAAATGGGCGTAGGCTTCCTTCCATGAGCGAGAGAAGCGCCCTCCAGCGGCGTATCCGTGCCTGGTTGACCCTGTTCCTGATCTGCCTCGTGCTCAGCGGCCTCACGGCCTTCCCCCTGGTCAGCGAGCTCCGCTGGGCCAACGCCCTCATCGACAACGAGTGGCTGCGACGCGTGGGCGACGGGCTGGACCGGGCCGACGCCGACTACCCCTTCCTCCTCTACGGAACCGACTGGCTCGCCTTCGCCCACCTCGTCATCGCCGTCTTCTTCTACGGGGTCCACCGCGACCCGGTCCGCAACATATGGATCGTCGAAGCCGGCATGATCGCCTGCGCCGGAGTGATCCCGCTGGCCCTGATATGCGGACCGATCCGGGGCATTCCCATCTGGTGGAGCGTCATCGACATGTCGTTCGGCGTCTTCGGGGTGATCCCCTTGCTGGTGCTCCGCAGCATGATCAAGCGACTTGAAGCGATGCCCGCCTGATGCCTACTCGGCGAAGGCCGCCATCACGACGCCCAGGACCACCGGGTTCATGTCCTCGCCCTTGGCGTTGGTGGAGTTGACCGAGTAGACCAGCGTGCGGGACAGGTCCCGGGTCGCGCCCATGCCGGTGGTGTACCCGTGCCGGCCACCGGACTTGCCCCACAGCACCGTGCCGTCCGGCAGGGTGACCCTGGACATACCCGCGGTCATCGTGGCGGCCTCCCCGCTGCCGAAGGTCTTCACCGTCGGCACCGTGAACATCTCTTCCAGCTGGGCCGCCGGTACGACCCGCCCGCTGAACAGGGCCTTGGTGAACCGCTCCAGATCGGCCGTGGTCGAGATGATGTCCCCCGCCGCCCAGCGGTCCGAGGAATTCCACTCGGTCACGTCGCGCAGCTCCCGGGAGCCGTCCGCTCCGGCTATGGCCTGGTACCCCCGGTTGTGCGGACCGTGGATCCTCGTCTGCGTCCGGGACGGGAACGAGGTCTGGTGCAGACCGAGCGGCCACAGGATCCGCCGGCCGACCGCCTCCTCGTACGAGGTGCCCGTCACCTTCTCGACGAGCACACCCAGCAAGGTGTAGTTGATGTTCAGATAGTGCTGGGCCGAGCCCGGGGCGAACTCCCGCTCCTTCGCGAGGGCATTGACCAGCTGGTCGTGCGGGTCGGTCACATCGAAGCGGTGCTCCCACTGCGCCTCGAACGAGTCGCCGGGGCCGTCCGCCGCCGGTATGCCGCTCGTGTGGTTGAGCAACTGCCGCACGGTGACCGCGCCGTAGGCATCGGGGACGGTCCCGGGCAGGTACCGCCGGACCGGCCGGTCGAGGTCCACCCGGCCCTCGGCCGCCAGCTGGAGGACCGCCGCCGCGGTGAAGGTCTTGGTCACCGACCCCGCCCGGAACCTCCCCCGGTCGAGGGCCGCCCGCCCGCTGACGGTGTCCGCGACCCCGGAACTGCCCTGCCAGCTGCCGCTCGTACCCCCGACGCGGACCAGCGCGGCGGTCGCGTCCTTGTGGTCCGCCCCGAGGCCGGCAATCGCCCGCTCCAAGGCCGCCGCATTCGGCGGGGCCGGAGCGAGGGGCGCCGAGACGCCCGCCGTGCCCCCCGCCGGCGCGGAAACCGAAGCGGCGTGCGCGACGGCCGGACCGGACATGATCCCCAGGACCAGGGCTGCTGCGATCAGCGTGCGCGTACGTGTGTTCATGGTGGTGTGCTCCCCCGGTGAGGTCATCGGCGCCGTCTGCCCCGATGACCTCAATGCTCCAGGTCGGAGGGGTAGTTGCGGATCACCATCCAGAGGGGTCTTCACCGGTACGACAACTAACCGGCGCGGGGGAGGCGACACGCCGTCGCCTCACTCCCCGGAGGGAGTACCCGCCGCGATCAGGCCCGTCTCGTACGCGCAGATCACCGCCTGGATCCGGTCCCGCAGCCCCAGCTTCGCCAGCACGTTCCCCACGTGCGACTTCACCGTGTGCTCACTCACCACCAGCGCCGCCGCGATCTCCGCGTTCGACAGGCCCCGCCCCAGATGCAGCAGCGTCTCCCGCTCCCGCGCGGTCAGCACCTCCAGCCGGTCCGCCGTCAGCCCGGCCCGCACCGCGGCTCCCGTCACCGCCGTGTACTCCTCGATCAGCCGCCGCGCCACCGAAGGCGCCAGCAGCGACTCGCCCGCCGCCACCACCCGCACCGCGTGCACCAGGTCGTCCCGCCGCACGTCCTTCAGCAGGAACCCGCTCGCCCCCGCGTGCAGCGCCTCGTACACGTACTCGTCCGAGTCGAAGGTCGTGAGCATCACCGTGCGGCACGCGCTCCCGGCCGAAATCGCCCGGCAGGCCTCGATCCCGTCCAGCACCGGCATCCGGATGTCCAGCAGCGCCACGTCCGGAGCGAGCCGGGCCACCGCCTCCACCGCCGCCGCGCCGTCCCCGACCTCCGCCACGACCTCGATGTCCTCCTGGACGTCCAGGATCATCGCGAAGCCGCTGCGCACCAGCTCCTGGTCGTCGGCCACCACCACACGGATCGTCAATTCCCCACCTCCAGCGGCGAGGTTACAAGGGACACCCGCACCGAGTACCCGACCCCGTCCGGCCCCGGGCCGCATTCGGCGGTCCCGCCGTGGGCCGCCGCCCGCTCGCGGACGCCGATCAGCCCGTGCCCGCCCGAGCCACCCCCGGGCCCCCGGCCGTCGTCCGTGACCGTCACCGTGAGCGTCCCCGGTCCGTACGCGAGCGTCACGTCCACCGCGGCGGCCCCGGCGTGCTTGACCACATTGGTCAGGGCTTCCTGCACCACCCGGTACACGGTCGCCTCCAAGGCGGCCGGCAGCTCGCGCACCGCGCCGGTCCGTTCGCAGGACACCCGCAGCCCGCTGGCCCGCACCCGGTCCACCAGCTCCGTCAGTCCGGAGACCCCCGGCTGCGGGCTCCGGGGCGCGGCTTCGTCGGTGCGCAGCACCCCCAGCATCGCGCGCAGCTGCGCCATCGCGTCCCGCCCCGTCTCCGCGATCGCCTCGAAGGCCGCTTCGGCCCGCTCCGGGGCCCTGCGCACGGCCACCGGTCCGGCCTCCGCCTGCACGATCATGATGCTGACCGCGTGCGAGAGGATGTCGTGCATCTCCCGCGCGATCCTGGCCCGTTCACGTGCGGCAGCCTGCTCCGCCTCGATCCGGTTGGCCCGTTCCAGCTCGGCGGCGCGAGCCAGGGCGGCCTCGGTGTAGGCCTGCCGCGCGTGCTGGAGCCGGCCGAGGGCGTAGGCCGCCGCCGAGACGAAGAGCGTGAACAGCAGTTCCCGCGCCGTCCCCGTCTCCCGGCCCACCGACAGGGCCACCACCAGCACGGTGGCCAGCCCCACGGCCGCCCGCACCCGCGGGGCGCACTGCAGGGCGACCGTGTAGAAGGCGATGAGGCCCGCGTACGGCAGCGGCTGCCCCGGCCCGTCGACGGTGACCTTGTAGATCCCCCCGACGGCCAGGATCGCCGCCAGTACCGCCACCGGTGCCCGGCGCCGCCAGATCAGGGGCAGCACGCCGGCCGTGGTCATCGCGTACGAGAGCCAGGTCACGGGCGGGAGATCGGGCGACCGGGGCACGACGAACGGCATCGTGACGGCCAGCTGCACCAGCAGGGTCAGGCCCAGGTCCTGCCACCGCGGATCGGCACCGCGGATGCCCTCCCCGAAGGCCCGTATCACCGCCCGAGCCCGGCCCGTACCGCCGTCAGCGCGTCCAGCCGGTTCGTGGTGATCGAGTCGACCCCCGCCGCGACCAGGCACTTCATCGTCCGCTTGGTGTCCGCGGTCCAGGCCGACACCAGCAGGCCGTCCCGGTGGAGCGCGTCCACCAGCTCCCGGCTCACCAGCCCGAAGCGGTAGTTGAGCCAGCGCGGCGCCAGGGCGTCGATCAGCGACCGGCGCGGCGGCGACAGCGAGGTCCAGGTCAGCGCGATCTCCGCGCCCGGATCGGCGGCCCGGACCGCCAGCATCGTGTTCGGCCCCGCGCAGTAGTACGTCCGCTCGCGCGCCCCGCACTCGCGGACCTCGCCCACGACGATGCGCACCGCTTCGGGCGTGGCGCCGGGCAGGTCGAGCATCAGCCGGCCCGGCCCGGCGGCCGCCAGGGCGTCGCGCAGCGTGGGAACGCCGCCCAGCGTCAGCCCCTTCAGCTGCGGGGCCGTGACCTCGTCGAGGCGTACGTCGTGGCCCCACAGCCGCTGGAGCGTCTCGTCGTGGAGGAGGACCGGCACCCCGTCCCGGGTCAGCCGTACGTCGATCTCGACGGCGTCCGCCCCGCGCGCGAAGGCGGAGCTGATCGAGGCCAGGGTGTTCTCACGGACACGGTAGGGATCGCCGCGGTGGCCGACGGCAGTCAGAGTGCTCATGTCCCCATTCTCGGGGGAGCAGTTGCCCGGGCCGCGTCAGCGCGCGAGCCATTCGGCGGTGTACGTGTCGATCTCCGCGTTCAGCTTCGCCTTGCCGGCCGGATCCAGGAAGGAGGCCTCGACGGCGTTCTTGGCGAGCTGCGCGAGCCCGCGCTCGTCGAGGTCGAGGAGGCGGGCGGCCACCGCGTACTCATTGTTCAGGTCGGAGCCGAACATCGGCGGGTCGTCGCTGTTGATGGTCACGAGCACGCCCGCCGCCACCATCTCCTTGACGGGGTGCCGGTCGAGGTCGGTCACCGCGCGGGTCGCGATGTTGGAGGTCGGGCAGACCTCCAGCGCGATGCGGTGCTCGGCGAGGTAGGCGAGCAGCTCCGGGTCCTGCGTGGCGCTGGTGCCGTGGCCGATGCGCTCGGCGCCGAGCTCGCGGATGGCGTCCCAGATCGTCTCCGGGCCGGTGGTCTCGCCGGCGTGCGGGACGCTGCGCAGGCCGGCGGCGCGGGCGGCGTCGAAGTACGGCTTGAACTGCGGGCGCGGGACGCCGATCTCGGGTCCGCCGAGGCCGAAGGAGACCAGGCCCTCGGGGCGGTGGTCGACGGCGAGCCGGGCGGTCTCGGCGGCGGCCTCCAGGCCGGCCTCGCCGGGGATGTCGAAGCACCAGCGCAGGATGACGCCGAGTTCGGTCTCGGCGGCCCGGCGGGCGTCCTCGATGGCCTCCATGAAGGCCTTCTCGTCGATGCCGCGACGGGTGGAGGAGTACGGGGTGATGGTCAGCTCGGCGTAGCGGATGTTCTGCCGGGCCATGTCGCGGGCGACTTCGAAGGTGAGGGTGCGCACGTCGTCCGGGGTGCGGACCAGGTCGACCACCGACAGGTAGACCTCGATGAAGTGCGCGAAGTCGGTGAAGGTGAAGTAATCGGCGAGGGCCTCCGGATCGGTGGGGACCTTCGAGTCGGGGTGCCGGGAGGCGAGCTCGGCCACGATGCGCGGGGATGCCGAGCCGACGTGGTGGACGTGGAGTTCGGCCTTGGGCAGCCCCGCGATGAAGGGGTGCAGGTCGGTCATGGGGTGTCTCCAGGAGGACGCGGGTGCGGGCAGGTCGGGATTCATCGTAGGCACGCCCGTGACTGTCGGTGGCAGCGCTTAGCATGGCTGTACGAGAGGGGGGCGCCGTATGACCGACAGCAGTCCCGAGCCGCGAGACCCGTGGGCACCGCTGGAGCGGCCGCCGGTGGAGCCGGGCAAGCCGCAGGGCGGACAGGGGACGCCGGGCGTGTCGGGCCCGCAGTCCGTGCACGACCAGCCGACGCTCGCCGGGATGCCGGACGACCGGTTCACCCCGGCCGCGCCGACCCCGACCCCGATACCGGCTGCGATACCGACGCCGACCCCGCCCCCGATGACCGGGCCGCCCGCGTCCGCGGCGTACGGGTACCCGGCCCAGCCCGGCTACGGATACCCCGGCGACGCCGGGTACCCCGGGCAGCCCGGCCACCCGGGACATCCCGGATACCAGGCATATCCGGGCCAGAGCGCGTACCCGCCCTACGGCGTGCAGCGCAGCAACGGCTTCGGCATCACCGCGCTCGTCCTCGGGATCCTCGCGGTCGTCGGCTGCATCACGAGCTTCTTCGCGCTGGCGCTCGGGATAGCGGCCGTCGTCTTCGGCGTCCTGGGCCGCGGCAAGGCGAACCGGGGCGAGGCGGACAACGGCGGGATGGCGCTCGCCGGGATCATCCTGGGCGCGATCGGCATCGTGCTGGGCGCCGTGGTGATCGCGATCGTGTTCGCGGGTTTCATGGAGCGGGGGTCCTTCGACGACTCGCCCTACGACAGCCCCTACGACAACTCCCAGGTGCGCGAGAAGGTCTGACCGGGGCGCCTCAGGAGCCCCACGGCCAGTCGGCGTCACGACCGGACTCGATCAGGGACACCATGCGGAAGGCCGCGTCGGTGAGCCCGCCGAAGGCGTGCCGGTTCGCGGTACCGGAAGGCGCGTGTCCGACCCGGTAGCCGGCCAGGTTCCAGGTGTAGACCGGGACCGTGGGCGGTACCTCGGCCGTCGGATCGCCGTCGTGGCCGTACGAGGCCGCCTGCTCGTCGGTGACGATCAACACCCGGTCGTGACCGTCGTAGTGCTCCTTCACCGCCTTGGCCGTGTAGGTCCCGCCGAGGTCCCCGAACCGCTCCAGCACCTTCAGCACCGACTCGCCGCGGCCGTACCGGACCGCCTCGCTGGTCGTACCGAACTGCACCAGATCGGCCTGTTCGGCCCGCAGCGCCAGCGCCGTTCCGAAGACGGCCGCGGCGTCCGCCCGGTTGAGCTCGGAGCGGTCCGACAGCCGGGACCACATCGACCCGGACCGGTCGACGAGGACCAGGGTCCGGCCCGGCAGCGCCGGTACGTTGGCCAGCGAGTGGCCGAGTGCCTGCTCCAGCGGGTACGACCAGCGCAGCGAGGGCGCGTGCCGATGGGCGGCGAGGTAGCGGAAGGGGAACTGCCGGGACCGGGCGACGACCTCCGGGTCGGAGATCCTCGCCGCGACCTGAGCGGCCACCTCGTCCGAGACTCCGGCCCGGTCGAAGTTGCGCAGGTTGCGCAGGAGCGCCATGGCACCCATGGAGGGGATGACCGCCTCCCAGGCGGCCGCGTCCATCGGCCCCTGCAGCCAACCGGCGAGCGACTCCCAGGTCATGCCCGCCGCCGCGAGCCGCTCGGCCCCGTCCGGGGCGAGGACCAGGGCATGCCGTTCGGCTACCGGCAGCTCCATCAGCGCCCGGTGGGCGACCAGGGTGCGGTTGCCCGCCGGGACCCGCGCGTCCTGCGGATTGTGCCTGCGGTCGAGGGCGTGGCGGAACAGCTCGCCCTGCCAGGGCTTGGCCGGGTCGGGGGAGGCGTGGACGAGGTTGAGGACGTCGCCGAAGCGGTAGGCCTTGGAGTCGGTGTCGTACTTCAGGAGCGAGCCGGCGGAGTAGAGCCGGCGCACGGCGTCGGCGATCCCGCGCTTGACGGGTTTGGGCACGTTGCGCCCGTATGCCGCCGTCCAGTAGGCCAGCAGTTCACCGGGTTCGTCCGCGCGCTGAAGCACGGAGTCGACCACCTGACGGTTCGAAGGCTCGTCGGTGGCGCCCGCGTCGAGCCGCGCCTTCACGTACTCGGCGGCGCCGACCAGTGCGGCGGTCCGCATGTTCGCGTCGCCGCGGAGCCAGCCCAGCAGGCTGGCCGTCCAGGCGGGATCCTCCACCGCGAGGGTGCGCACGAGCGCCGCGAACCGGTCGTCGCGCTCCTGGCCGCCCTCGTAGGCGGTCCGCTGCGTCACGAAGTTGGCGACGGCGAGCAGGAACAGCTCGGAGCGCGGGTCGCGCAGGTGGCCCGGGCCGCCCTGGGCGGTGCGGGCGGGGCCGGTGGAGCGTACCGGCGAAGTGGCCGCGGTGAGCGCCGGCTTGGGCGCGCTGGTTGAAGCGAGCCATGAGAATCCCCCCGAATTCGATGGAAGAGGGGGAGGCGTTGCGTGAGGGGTGCCCGAGATCGGGAGTCGGCGGCGGACTTTATGCCCGACGAGCTGCCCGGCTGCTCCACCGGCCCGTTCCCTTGCGGGTGACGAGCCGGGTGGGATTCGAACCCACGACCTCCGGGTCCCCAGAAGTAACCGTCGCCTGCGCACCGGGCACCCCCACGCCGGCCTCCCGAGATCAAGGTGGCGGCGGCCTGGGTTTCTTTGCAAAAGAAGGAGCCGCAGCCTGCGCACCGGGAGGTGCGTGACGTAGGTGTCCAGAGATCGAGGTCGGCGAAACCACAAGGTGCTCTGCCAGCTGAGCTACACCGGCCCGAAGCCGGTGACGGGACTCGAACCCGCGGCCGCCCGATTATGAGTCGAAGTAGGTCTCGCCTTCGCACCTGGACGCTGATCACGTTAGGTGGTCCGTCCGCGTCGCCGCCACGCATTTACCGCGGACCCGCGCCGCCGCCGTGCCGCCGCGTCACCCGCCGCCTCACCCGCTCGTCTCGCGCAGGCGCTCCCGGGCCTCCATCAGCGCGAAGCCCAGCAGGTTCAGCCCGCGCCAGCGCGCCGGGTCCAGGGCGCGCTCGTCGTCGGCCGCCAGCCCGATGCCCCAGATCCGGTCCATCGGGCTCGCCTCCACCAGCACCCGGTTCCCGGTGCCCAGCAGGTACCCGCGCAGCGCCGGGTCGGAGCCGAACTTGTGCACGCTGCCGTCCACGACCAGGGCGAAGCGCTCGCGCTCCCATATCGCGTTGTCGAAGCGGCGCACGAGCCGCCCGACCTTCTTCGCCTCGGCCGGGCTCTTCGCGGCCACTGCGGCGCGCTCCGCCTCGGCGTCCCCGAACAGCCGGGCCTTGCCGGCCATCATCCAGTGTTCCGCGGTCGCGTAACGGACGTCACCGACGGTGAAGGCAGAGGGCCACCACTGGCTCAGGCAGCTCGGACCGAGCCTGCCGTCGGGCTGCGGGCGGTGCCCCCAGAACGGCAGGTACTTCACCCGTTCACCGCTGCTGACCTGCTTGATCAGTTCGTCGATCATCTCCATGCACGCGAGTCTGGCAGTCGCCACTGACACTTCGTACGGGATTTTCGGTGTGCCTCGACACATGGTCGACCGATTCCGTCGCGTAATCAAAGAGCAACAACGGAATCACTTGGCCGAGGGCATCACCTCTGCCAGGATCGGCACTCAATTCGAGCTGTAGCTCGAACTGTAGCTACGGAGAGCGTGAGAGCGTTATGGGCAACCGCTTCCAGGTCAAAGACCGCTTCGCGGACGGCGCGCAGTACATCGACGGGCGACTGAGGTCCGGCACCTCCGGACAGTCACACACCGTGATCGACCCGGCGACCGGCGACGAGGTCCTGACCTACGAGCTCGCGAGCACCGCGGACGTCGACGAGGCCGTCGCCGCCGCCAAGAGGGCCTTCCCGGGCTGGTCCGGCGCCACCCCCGGCGAGCGTTCGGACGCCCTGCACCGGCTGGCGGCCGTTCTGGCCGAGCAGGCGGAGGACTTCGCGTATGCCGAGTCCCTCCAGTGCGGGAAGCCGATCAAGCTGTCCACGGAGTTCGACGTACCGGGGACCATTGACAACACAGCCTTCTTCGCGGGCGCGGCCCGCCACCTCCAGGGGCAGGCGGCCGCCGAGTACTCGGGCGACCACACCTCGTACGTACGCCGTGAGGCCATCGGGGTCGTCGGCTCGATCGCGCCCTGGAACTATCCCCTCCAGATGGCCGCCTGGAAGATCCTCCCGGCGATCGCCGCGGGCAACACCGTCGTCCTCAAGCCCGCCGAGCTCACCCCGCTGACGTCCCTGATGTTCGCGCAGGCGGCCAAGGACGCGGGCCTGCCCGACGGCGTGATCAACATCGTCACCGGCGCCGGCCGCGAAGCCGGAGAGCACCTGGTGGGCCACCCCGACGTCGTGATGACCTCCTTCACCGGCTCCACCGCCGTCGGCAAGCGGGTCGCCGAGATCGCCACCGCCACCGTCAAGCGGCTCCACCTGGAGCTCGGCGGCAAGGCCCCCTTCCTCGTCTTCGACGACGCCGACCTGGAGGCCGCCGCGCACGGCGCCGTCGCCGCCTCCCTCATCAACACCGGCCAGGACTGCACGGCCGCCACCCGTGCCTACGTCCAGCGCCCCCTGCACGACGCCTTCGTCGCCCGGGTGGCCGAGCTGATGGAGAGCGTCCGCCTCGGCGACCCCTTCGCGCCCACCACCGACCTGGGCCCGCTGGTCTCGCACGCCCAGCGCGACCGGGTCGCCGCCTTCGTCGAGCGAGCCCGCGCCTACGCCGACGTCGTCACCGGCGGTGAGACCCCGGGCGGGGACCTGGCCGGGGGCGCGTACTACCGGCCCACCCTCATCGCCGGCGCCGCCCAGGACAGCGAGGTGGTCCAGTCCGAGATCTTCGGCCCGGTCCTCGTCGTCCTGCCCTTCGACACCGACGACGAGGGCATCGCGCTGGCGAACGACACCCCGTACGGACTCGCGGCCTCCGCCTGGAGCCGTGACCTCTACCGGGCGAACCGGGCCACCCGCGAGATCAAGGCGGGCTGCGTCTGGGTCAACGACCACATTCCGATCATCAGCGAGATGCCCCACGGGGGCTACAAGGCCAGCGGCTTCGGAAAGGACATGTCGGCCTACTCCTTCGAGGAGTACACGCAGGTCAAGCACGTGATGTACGACAACACCGCGGTGGCCGAGAAGGACTGGCACCGCACGATCTTCGGGGACCGTCCGTAACCATCCGCGGCCGACGCCGCGTGGGCCCACCGCCTGACCAGCGGTACACCTCCCGAAAGGGCACAGCGCATGGAGCAGTTCGAGCCCGACCGCCTCTCGGCGGCGCAACTCGCCGCGATGCGGCGCAGCCTCACCAATGGGCGCGGGGCCCTCACCCGCCGCTCACTGCTGCGCGCCTCCGGAGTCGGGGCGCTCACCCTCGGAGGGCTGTCCGCCCTCACCGCGTGCGGGATCCCGCCCGCCAAACGCGAGGGCGACGCGGCAGTGGCCTCCGACGACCACTCGGACCGGGAGAAGGAGATCAACTTCTCCAACTGGACCGAGTACATGGACACCAGCGAGGACGAGAAGAGCCGTCCCACGCTGGAGGAGTTCACCAAGCGGACCGGCATCGAGGTCAAGTACACCGAGGACATCAACGACAACGTCGAGTTCTTCGGGAAGATCCGCCCCCAGCTCGCGGCCGGCCAGGACACCGGCCGCGACCTGATCGTGGTCACCGACTGGCTGGCCGCGCGCATCATCCGCCTCGGCTGGGCGCAGAAGCTGGACCCCGCGCACCTCCCGCACGCCTACGCCAACCTGATCCCGCAGTTCCGCACCCCCGACTGGGACCCGGGGCGGTCCTACAGCTACCCCTGGACCGGCATCGACACCGTCATCGCCTACAACGAGAAGGCGACCGGCGGCAAGAAGGTCGACTCCGTCACCCAGCTGCTCGACGACCCCTCCCTCAAGGGCCGCGTCGGCTTCCTCACCGAGATGCGCGACAGCGTCGGCATGACCCTGCTCGACCAGGGCAAGGACCCGGCGACCTTCACCACCGCCGACTTCGACGAGGCCATCGGCCGGCTCCAGAAGGGCGTGGACAAGAACCAGATCCGCCGCTTCACCGGCAACGACTACACCTCCGACCTCGACAAGGGCGACCTCGCCGCCTGCCTCGCCTGGGCCGGCGACATCATCCAGCTCCAGGCCGGCAACCCGGACATCAAGTACGCCATCCCGGCCCCCGGATACATCACCTCCAGCGACAACCTGCTGGTCCCCGCCAAGGCCCGGCACAAGGCCAACGCGGAGAAGCTGATCGACTTCTACTACGAGCCCGAGATCGCCGCCCAGCTGGCCGCGTACATCAGCTACGTCTGCCCGGTCGAGGGCGTCAAGGACGAGCTGGCCAAGATCGACCCCGCGCTCGCGGACAACCCCCTGATCGTCCCGGACAAGGCGATGGCCGCCAAGGCCCACGCCTTCCGCTCCCTCACCAGCGAGGAAGAAACGGCGTACGAGGAGAAGTTCGCCAAGCTCATCGGCGCCTGACGCACGCCTTGCGGCGGGCCGGTCCCGCCGGACCGCGGCGCCGACCGCCGGATCCTCCGGCGGCGGCGCGGCCCGGACCGCTCCGCCGAGCCTTCGACCCCTTGCCCCACCCAACCCCGGGACCATTCATGACTGACAAGACCGCGGGCGGCGACGTCCGCCTCTCCGGGATCAGCAAGCACTACGGCACCTTCACCGCCGTGCACCCGCTGGATCTCACCATCCCCCAGGGCTCCTTCTTCGCCCTGCTCGGCGCCTCCGGCTGCGGGAAGACCACCACCCTGCGCATGATCGCCGGCCTGGAGGAGCCCTCCACCGGCACGGTGCACCTCGGCGACCGGGAGGTCACCGACCTGCAGCCGTACAAGCGCCCGGTCAACACGGTCTTCCAGAGCTACGCGCTCTTCCCGCACCTGAGCATCTTCGAGAACATCGCCTTCGGACTGCGCCGCCGCGGCATCAAGTCGGTCAAGAAGCAGGTCGACGACATGCTGGAGCTGGTCCAGCTCGGCCAGTTCGCCCAGCGCAAGCCGCACCAGCTCTCCGGCGGCCAGCAGCAGCGCGTCGCCGTCGCCCGCGCCCTGATCAACCACCCGCAGGTACTCCTCCTCGACGAGCCGCTCGGCGCCCTCGACCTCAAGCTGCGCCGCCAGATGCAGCTGGAGCTCAAGCGGATCCAGACCGAGGTCGGCATCACCTTCGTGCACGTCACGCACGACCAGGAGGAGGCCATGACCATGGCCGACACGGTCGCCGTGATGAACGGCGGCCGCGTCGAGCAGCTGGGCGCCCCCGCCGAGCTCTACGAGAACCCGGGCACCACCTTCGTGGCCAACTTCCTCGGCACCTCGAACCTCATCGAGGCCTCGGTGGAGTCCGCCGGCTCCGACGTCGTCGTCTCCGCCTCCGGTACCACCCTCCGGCTGCCCTCCTCCCGATGTTCCACCACCCCCCGCGCCGGCGGAAAGCTGCTGGTCGGCATGCGCCCGGAGAAGGTGTCCCTGGTCCCGGCCGAGGAGGAGGACACCATCGCGACGGGCCGGAACAAGATCACCGGCCGAATAGCCGCCTCCTCCTTCATCGGAGTCTCCACCCAGTTCGTCATCGACAGCCCCGTCTGCCCCGAGCTCGAGGTCTACGTCCAGAACATCGAGCGCGACAGCCGCCTGGTCCCGGGCGCCGAGGTGGTCCTGCACTGGAACCCGGAGCACACCTTCGGCCTCGACGCCGACCAGGACATCGACGCGGGCATCGAGACGGTCGAGGAGAGCGCGTGACCGCCACGGCCGCGCCGCCCCAGGCGCCCGCCCCCGCCGGACCCCCGGTCCACAAGCCGTCCGTGCGCAAGCGGCTGGTCCCGTACTGGCTGCTGCTCCCCGGCATCCTGTGGCTGCTGGTGTTCTTCGTGCTGCCGATGGTCTACCAGGCCTCCACCTCGGTACAGACCGGCTCCCTCGAAGAGGGCTTCCAGGTCACCTGGCACTTCGGGACCTACTGGGACGCCTTCACCGAGTACTACCCGCAGTTCCTGCGCTCCCTGCTCTACGCGGGCACCGCGACCGTGCTGTGCCTGCTGCTCGGGTACCCGCTGGCCTACCTGATCGCCTTCAAGGCCGGCCGCTGGCGCAACCTGCTCCTCGTCCTGGTGATCGCCCCGTTCTTCACCAGCTTCCTGATCCGCACGCTCGCCTGGAAGACGATCCTGGCCGACGGCGGCCCGGTGGTCGCCGTCCTCAACGACGTCGGCTTCCTCGACGTCACCAGCTGGCTCGGCATGACCGAGGGGGACCGGGTGCTGGCCACGCCGCTCGCGGTGGTCTGCGGCCTGACGTACAACTTCCTCCCCTTCATGATCCTGCCGCTGTACTCCTCGCTGGAGCGCATCGACACCCGCCTCCACGAGGCGGCCGGGGACCTCTACGCCCGCCCCGCCACCGTCTTCCGGAAGGTGACCTTCCCGCTCTCGATGCCGGGCGTGGTCTCCGGGACCCTGCTCACCTTCATCCCGGCGAGCGGCGACTACGTGAACGCCGAACTGCTCGGCTCCACGGACACCCGGATGATCGGCAACGTCATCCAGTCGCAGTACCTGCGGATCCTCGACTACCCGACGGCGGCCGCGCTGTCCTTCATTCTCATGGCCATCGTGCTGATCATGGTGACCATCTACATCCGCCGAGCGGGGACGGAGGACCTGGTCTGATGCGCAATCCCCTCACCTGGCTCCGGCGCAACCTGGTCGTCATCGCGGGCCTCGGCACGCTCGCGTACATGATCCTGCCGAACGTCGTCGTCACCGTCTTCTCCTTCAACAACCCCACCGGGCGGTTCAACTACGCCTGGCAGGAGTTCTCCCTCGACGCGTGGAAGGACCCCTGCGGCGTCGCCGACATGTGCGGCTCCCTGTCCCTCTCGCTCCAGATCGCCCTCTGGTCCACCCTCGTCGCGACCGCGCTGGGCACCGCGATCGCCTTCGCGCTCGTGCGCTACCGCTTCCGGGCACGCGGGGCGGTCAACTCGCTGATCTTCCTGCCCATGGCCATGCCCGAGATCGTGATGGCGGCCTCGCTGCTCGCGCTCTTCCTCAACATGGGCATCCAGCTGGGCTTCTGGACGATCCTGATCGCCCACATCATGTTCTGCCTCAGCTTCGTCGTCGCCGCCGTGAAGGCGCGTGTCCTGTCCATGGACCCGCGGCTGGAGGAGGCCGCCCGCGACCTCTACGCCGGCCCGGTGCAGACCTTCGTACGGGTCACCCTGCCGATCGCGGCACCCGGTATCGCGGCGGGCGCGCTGCTCTCCTTCGCGCTCTCGTTCGACGACTTCATCATCACCAACTTCAACTCGGGCAACACCGTCACCTTCCCCATGTTCGTGTGGGGATCGGCCCAGCGCGGTACGCCCGTGCAGATCAACGTCATCGGTACGGCGATGTTCGTCATCGCGGTGCTGGTGGTCCTCGCCGGCCAGATGGTCGGCAACCGCCGCAAGAAGGCACAACCGAAGTAATTCGGGAAAGCACGTCATCAGTTCCGTAGGGAGTTGGAAGCCATGGCCCCAGTCGCCATGCGTAGTGTTGCTGCATCACTTTCCGAAGCGAAGCCGGTCTCGTACTGGCTGGACGACCCCGGCAAGCCCGCCGCCGAACCGGCGCTCACCTCCGACGAGCGCTGCGACCTGCTGGTCATCGGTGGCGGCTACAGCGGGCTGTGGACCGCCCTGATCGCCAAGGAGCGCGACCCCGGACGGGACGTCGTGCTGATCGAGAGCAAGGAGGCGGGCTGGGCCGCCTCCGGCCGCAACGGCGGATTCTGCGCCGCCTCCCTCACCCACGGCCTCAGCAACGGGCTCGCCCGCTGGCCCGGCGAGCTGGCCAAGCTGGAGGAACTGGGCGCCCGCAACCTCGACGCCATCGAGGAGGCCGTCGCCCGCTACGGCATCGACTGCGACTTCGAGCGGACCGGCGAGATCGACGTCGCCACCGAACCGCACCAGGTCGAGGAGCTGCGCGAACTGCACGAGGAGGCGCTGCGCCTGGGCCTGGCCGACGGCTCCGAATGGCTGGACGGCGAGGC
Source organism: Streptomyces sp. NC-S4 (assembly GCF_054353315.1). Taxonomy (NCBI): domain Bacteria; kingdom Bacillati; phylum Actinomycetota; class Actinomycetes; order Kitasatosporales; family Streptomycetaceae; genus Streptomyces; species Streptomyces sp. NC-S4. Next base: position 6,160,525 of record NZ_CM135937.1, read on the forward strand.
GGTGCGCGCCGAGGTCGGCTCGCCGACCTTCCTCGCGGGCCTCTGGGACCGCGACGGCGTCGCCATGCTCAACCCGGCGAAGCTGGCCTGGGGCCTCAAGCGGGCCTGCCTGGAGCTCGGGGTGCGGATCTACGAGAACACCCGCGGCCTCAAGCTGGCCGCGGCCGGTGCCGGGATGACCGTGACGACCCCCTACGGCACGATCCTCGCGCGCAGGGTCGCCCTCGGCACCAACATCTTCCCCTCGCTGGTCCGCCGGGTCCGCCCGTTCACCGTCCCGGTCTACGACTACGCGCTGATGAGCGAGCCGCTCGACGAGGCCCAGCTGGCCGCGATCGGCTGGAAGCGGCGGCAGGGGCTCGGCGACAGCGCCAACCAGTTCCACTACTTCCGGATCACCCGCGACAACCGGATCCTGTGGGGCGGCTACGACGCGATCTACCCCTACCGGGGCAAGCTCGACTCCGAGTACGACCACCGCCCCGAGACCTACCTCAAGCTCGCGGAGCACTTCTTCACTGCCTTCCCGCAGCTGGAGGGGCTGAAGTTCAGCCACGCCTGGGGCGGCGCGATCGACACCTGCTCGCGCTTCTCCGCCTTCTTCGGCACCGCGCACTCGGGGAAGGTGGCCTACGCGGCCGGCTACACCGGCCTCGGTGTGGGAGCCACGCGATTCGGGGCGGACGTGATGCTGGACCTGCTGGACGGCCTCTCCACCGAGCGCACACAGCTGGAGATGGTGAAGTCCAAGCCGATGCCGTTCCCGCCCGAGCCCTTCGCCTGGACCGGGATCGCGCTCACCAAGTGGTCGCTGGCCCGCGCGGACGCCCGCGGCGGCCACCGGAACCTGTGGCTCAGGACGCTGGACCGCTTCGGTCTCGGCTTCGACAGCTAGGGCCGGCAGTCCGGTAGCGCCCGCCCGGTGCGCGCCCGCCCCCGGCGCGCACCGGCGGTCATCGTGTGACCCGATTCACTACCACGGAGTAACGCAACCCGCGTCATACCCGCGCCCGGCCCCGCTCTCTCCAGGTGAGAACCCCTCACCTACAGGGAACGGAGGCCGGGCGATGACGATTCCGGGGGCCAGGACGGCGGTGGAATGGCTGGTATCGGTGGCGCCGGATCCCGACGCCTGCCGATGGGAATGGGAGCGCAATCCCCTCGGGGTCGCCCTGCTCCCCGCCGGCCGCCGCTGGGACGTGCTGATCCTGCCGGGGGAGCTGGGGCAGCCCACCCTCGACGTACTCCGCCTGCTGCTCGACCGGCCCGGCCCGGTGCTCGCCGACTCCGGTGCCACGTGGCGGGGTTGCGCGTCGATGCCCAGACTGGGCTTCTTCGTGCCCGCGGGCACGGCGTCGCGGTGGCTGGGCACGGGGGTACGGGGTGCCGGGCACGGGAGCTGGATCGTGGTCCCGCACCCCGGCCGGGCGGCCGGCGGGGTGCGCTGGGTGGTGCTCCCGGACGGCGAGGGGACGCTCACCGATCCGGCCGTACTGGAGCTCGCGATGCACGAGGCGGCCGCGCGCGTGCGGACGAAGGAGGCCGGAAGCCTTGACAAGGGTATTGGTCTGGACCATCTTGGGCGCCGCTGACCCCCTCCATCCCCCCATGCACCGGAGGCAGTTGTGCGCAGAGCCATACCCCTCCTCACGGCCGCCGCCCTCGCGGTGGCCGGCTTCCTCGCCGCGGGCCCGCCCGCCGCGGCGGCCGACGCCGACCTCGTGCGCAACGGCGGCTTCGAGGCCGGCCTCGACGGCTGGAGCTGCTCGGGCGGCAGCGGAGCCGTCGTCACCGCCCCCGTCCACGGCGGAAGTTCCGCCCTGAGGGCCACCCCGGCCGGCCAGGACAACGCCCGCTGTTCCCAGACCGTCGCCGTCGAGCCCGACTCGGCGTACACGCTCGCCGCCTGGGTGCAGGGCGCGTACGTCTACCTCGGCGCGACGGGTACGGGCACCACCGACGTGTCGACCTGGACGCAGACGCCGGGAGCCTGGAAGCAGCTGACCACCACCTTCCGCACCGGCCCGGCCACGACGTCGGTGACCGTCCACACCCACGGCTGGTACGGCCAGCCCGCCCACCTCACCGACGACGTCACCCTGATCGGCCCGGACCCCGGCGGTCCCGGGCAGCCCCGGCCCCCGGCCGCCCCCACCGGCCTGACCGCCTCCGCCACCTCCTCCACCTCGGTCGCCCTGTCCTGGTCGGCGGTCCCGGGCGCCACCTCGTACACCGTCCACCGGGACGGCGCCGCACCCCTGGGCGTGGCCTCCGCCTCGGCGGCCGTGACCGGGCTCGCCGCGGCCACCACGTACACCTTCCGGGTCAGCGCGGTGAACGCGGCGGGCGAGTCCCCGCAGAGCGCGCCCGCCTCGGTGACCACGCCCGGCGGTGGCGGGGGCGGTGGGGGCGGTGGGGGCGGCCTCCCGGCGCACGCGCTCGTCGGCTACCTGCACGCGAGCTTCGCCAACGGCTCCGGATACGTCCGGATGGCCGACGTGCCCGACTCCTGGGACGTCATCAACCTCGCCTTCGGCGAACCCACTTCGGTGACCTCGGGCGACATCCGCTTCCGGCTCTGCCCGGTCGCGGAGTGCCCGAACGTCGAGTCCCCGGCGGAGTTCAAGGCGGCGATCAGGGCCAAGCAGGCGGCCGGCAAGAAGGTGCTGATCTCGATCGGCGGCCAGAACGGCCAGGTCCAGCTCGCGAGCACGGCAGCCCGGGACGCCTTCGTCTCCTCCGTCAGCAAGATCATCGACGAGTACGGTCTCAACGGCCTGGACATCGACTTCGAGGGCCACTCCCTCTCCCTGGCCGCCGGGGACACCGACTTCCGGGCACCCACCACCGCGGTGGTCGTCAACCTGATCTCGGCCGTGAAGACCCTGAAGGCCAGGTACGGCCCGGACTTCGTCCTGACCATGGCCCCGGAGACCTTCTTCGTCCAGCTGGGCCACCAGTACTACGGCTCCGGCCCCTGGGGCGGCCAGGACCCGCGCGCCGGCGCGTACCTCCCGGTCATCCACGCCCTGCGCGACGACCTCACCCTGCTCCACGTCCAGGACTACAACTCGGGGCCGATCATGGGCCTCGACGGCCAGTACCACTCCATGGGCGGCGCCGACTTCCACATCGCCATGACCGACATGCTGCTCACCGGCTTCCCGGTCGCAGGGAACACCGCCCGGGTCTTCCCGGCCCTGCGCCCGGACCAGGTCGCGATCGGCCTGCCGGCCACGGCGAACGCGGGCAACGGGCACACCTCGCCCGTGGAGGTGACCAAGGCCCTGAACTGCCTGACGAAGAAGACCGACTGCGGGAGCTACCGGACCCACGGCACCTGGCCGGGGCTGCGCGGCCTGATGACGTGGTCGATCAACTGGGACCGCTTCGGAGGCTGGGAGTTCAGCCGGAACTTCGACGCGTACTTCGGCGGCTGAGCCGACGGGCCCGGCCGGTCCGGACCGCCAGGCCCGCCCGGCCCGCCCGGTCGGCCCACGCCACGCCGAGCAGCAGGGGAGTGCAGAGCAGCAGGCTGGCCAGTACGTCCAGGGGCCAGTGCCATCCCCGCAGGATCAGCCCGGCGGCCGTCGCCCCCGTGAGGACCAGGGCGGCGGCCGTCGGCCATGCCCGGCGGGCGTACGGGCGCACGAGCAGGGCCGCACCGAGGTAGGCGACGGCAGCGGTGGCCGTGTGGCCCGAGGGGAAGTAGCCGGCGGCCCAGGGTTCCAGGGGCCCCGGCCGGGCGGTCCACTCCTTGAACGGGATGACCAGGGCCGGTACCAGGGCCATGGCGAGGCCCGCGGCCCCGGCGGCGAGGGCCCGCCCGCGCCGGGCGGCGTACGCCATGGCCAGGACGAGGACGGGCACGGCGACCGGGATGTTGCCGAGGTCGGAGAGGCGCTCGGTGACGGAATCCGGGACCGTGCGCACCAGGGCGCGGCTGAGCGCGTGATCCGGGGCCAGCAGCGGGCCGGAGACCAGCACCTGCCAGGTGACCAGGGAGAAGAGGAGGCCGCAGACCGCGGCGATCAGGAGAGGAGTGGCCGGCCGTCCCGGAACAGGGGGGATGGTTCCGGGACGGCCGCCCGGATCGGGTTGCCGGGCGCCCCGGGGGGTTTGGGGCGAACGGCTGTCCGATCGGTGAGGAGTGTGCGCGAACGCATGCCCAGTACGGTGCTGGGGAAGCCCAGTACTGGTGTCGCCCCCGGTTTCCCTGGAGCGGGGTGTCTCACTCATCTGCAGAAACCGTACGGCAGTGAAAGGGGGACCGACAGCAGGATCGCGCTCCCGCCATCGGCCCCCCACAGCTTCTTCACAGCGTCCGCCCGTTACCGCCGGTAGGGACCGGTCGCTGCGTGCGAACGTTCTAGACGTTCGATCAGATGGCCGTGCCGATGGCCGCGAACGCGGCCTCGATGAGGTCCAGGCCCTCGTTCAGCAGGTCCTCGCCGATGACGATCGGCGGGAGGAAGCGGAGCACGTTGCCGTAGGTGCCGCAGGTGAGGACGAGCAGGCCCTCGGCGTGGCAGGCCTTGGCGAGCGCGCCGGCCGCCTCCGGGAACGGGGTCTTGGACACCGGGTCCTTGACCAGCTCGATCGCGATCATGGCGCCGCGGCCGCGGATGTCGCCGATGATGTCGTACTTCTCCTGCATGGCCGTCAGGCGGGCCTTCATGACGGACTCGATCTTCTTCGCCGCGGCGTTGAGGTCGAGCTCCTTCATGGTCTCGATGGAGCCCAGCGCACCGGCGCAGGCCACCGGGTTACCGCCGTAGGTGCCACCCAGGCCACCCGCGTGCGCGGCGTCCATGATCTCGGCGCGGCCGGTCACGGCGGCGAGCGGCAGACCGCCCGCGATGCCCTTGGCGGTGGTGATCAGGTCCGGGACGATGCCCTCGTCCTCGCACGCGAACCACTGGCCGGTGCGGCAGAAGCCGGACTGGATCTCGTCGGCGACGAAGACGATGCCGTTGTCGTTGGCGAACTTCACGATCGCGGGCAGGAAGCCCTTGGCCGGCTCGATGAAGCCGCCCTCGCCGAGGACCGGCTCGATGATGATCGCGGCGACGTTCTCGGCGCCGATCTGCTTGGTGATCTGGTCGATCGCCTGGGCGGCGGCCTCGGGGCCGCAGTTCTCGGCACCGGTGGGCCAGCGGTAGCCGTAGGCGACCGGGACGCGGTAGACCTCGGGGGCGAACGGACCGAAGCCCTGCTTGTACGGCATGTTCTTCGCGGTCAGCGCCATGGTGAGGTTCGTACGGCCGTGGTAGCCGTGGTCGAAGACGACGACGGCCTGGCGCTTGGTGTACGAACGGGCGATCTTGACGGCGTTCTCGACGGCCTCGGCGCCGGAGTTGAACAGGGCCGACTTCTTGGCGTGGGTGCCCGGGGTCAGCTCGGCGAGGGCCTCGCAGACCTCGACGTAGCCCTCGTACGGGGTGACCATGAAACAGGTGTGGGTGAAGTCGGCGAGCTGCGCGGAGGCGCGGCGCACGACGGCCTCGGCGGAGGCGCCGACCGAGGTCACGGCGATGCCGGAACCGAAGTCGATCAGGCGGTTGCCGTCGACGTCCTCGATGATGCCGCCGCCCGCGCGGGCCGTGAAGACGGGCAGCACGGAGCCCACGCCACCGGCCACGGTCTGGAGGCGGCGGGCCTGCAGCTCCTGCGACTTGGGGCCGGGGATCGCGGTGACGATCTTGCGCTCCTGCGGAACAGCGGTCATAGGGGGCTCCTGGGGGGTGTTTTCGGACGCACTTGTCTCTTTGTCCGCAGGCTAGGCCCGGGAGAGGGGGTCCTGCATGCTCCGTTCGGTAGTGATCACGGCGTGTCCTTGTCCGTGACGGCCATAGGAAGGACCTGGGCGCGGGTCCTGCGGACGGCACGACGAACGGGAGCGCCAGTACGGGCCCGCGGCCGACGCCGGGCAACTACATTGAGCGACGCAGCGCAGGCACGGGCAGGGGGCAGGGGTTTCATGGACACCGACGGCACGCACGAGACTCGCCCACCCCGGGTGGGGCACGTCCCGAAACCGGCTTCCCCGCCGCCCTCGAGCCTCCCCCCTAAGCCCTCGCACGCGCCGACGGCCGGCCCGACGCTGGGTGACTGGTTGCGCACCCCCCGCCCGGACGCCGAGCCGGGCGTATGGCGCTACGGCCACACCCCGCGCGCGGAGGTGGAGCCGCCAGCGACCGCCGACCGGGCGCTCGCCACCGGAGCCGTCATCTCCTTCCTGGCGTGCGTCCTCGTCTGGTCGCTCATGCGCAATACGTACATCCCCTTCTGGGACGCACCACTCAACCTCTTCACCCCCGACAGTTGGTACGCCGCGAACGGGGAGCCCGTCATGGGGACGGGCGGAATGCGGGCGAAGCCGATCTACGAGCTGCTCTTCGTCTCGGCGCTCCTCTACGGATTCGGCCGGCTCGGCAGCTGGCGGACCGCCTGGAACCGCCTGATCGTCGCGCGCGGGCCCTGGGTTCCGGCCCTCGCCGTCGTGCCGTTGGCCTGGGTCACGCTGCTCCTCGTCGACAACTACCAGCTACCGCTCCGCCAGCTGGTCCTCTCATTCCTGCCGTACGCCACGGACCGCGACAACTTCGCGATGGTCAGTGCGGCGAAGACCGCGATCGACGTGGCCGTCGTCCTGGCCTTCGCCTGGCTCGGCGGCGCAGGCCGCCTGCTGCGCCGCTTCCTGTCGACCTCGACCCCGGCGGGCTCGGACCGCCCCCGGACGACACCGGCCGACGAGCAGGAGGAAGACCCCGCCCGGTGGCCCCAGTTGCGGGACGCCGGGTTGGGGGATGCTGCCGAGCGGTTGGAGGCCGAGGCCGGGGGCGGGCGGATGAACGATGTGGACTACGCCCGGATCCGGCGGGCGTGGGACTCCGTGCGCGTCGACCCCTCGCGGATGCGGGCCTTCGCCGACGCCGTGCGCGACAAGGGCGCCGGGGCCTGTGTGCACCCGTCCGGGGCGCGGGACCTGCCCGTGCGGGCCGCCCGGCACGATCTGCTGGCCCGGCAGGTGCTGCTGGGCACCGTGGACGACGGCGCCCGCAACCCGTACTCCCGCCGCGGTACCGCGCTCGCCCTCGACCCCGACGTGCTCGGCACCTCCCTGCTCGCCGTCGGGCCCTCCGGCACCGGCAAGACCCGGCGGCTGGTGCGGCCCGTCGTCGAGTCGCTCTCGCTCCAGGCCCTCGCCGGACAGGCCGCCGTCGTCGCCGTCGGCGCGGCCGGCGCCCAGCTCGGGCCGGACGACGCCTTCGACGTCGTCGTCCGGGTCGGCGACCCCGCCTCCGTCTACGACCTCGACCTCTACGGCGGCACCACCGACCCCGACGAGGCCGCCACCCTCCTCGCCGAGTCCTTCGTCGGGGACGTCCCCGGGATCGACGTACGCCGGGCCGCGACCGCTCTCGCCCAGCTCCTCGGGCCGTTCCGGGCGGCGTACGACCGCTTCCCGACCGTGCCCGAACTGCGCGAGCTGCTCGACCAGGTCCCCACCGCCTTCGACACGCTGCGCCGCGACCTCGCCGGGCAGCACGCCATGCTCCGCGAGCTCGACGCCCGGGCCCGCCAGCACGGGGCCCACGCGGACCCCGGTCCGGCCCTCGCCGACCGGGTGGCCCTGCTGGACCGGCCCGCCTTCGCCGGCTTCTTCGACACCACCGGCCAGGGCCGGCCGTTCTCGCTGCGCGCCCTGGAGCACCCGATCCGGGTCCGCGTGGACCTGCCCGAACGCGGGCACGCCGACGCCTCCCGGATGCTGGCCCGGCTGCTGCTCGCCCAGTTCAACGCCGCTGCGGCCGCCCGCACCGACCGCTCCCTCTTCGCCTTCCTCGCCTTCGACGACGCCTCCCACACCCTGACCGCCGAGACCGTGCGCGGCGTTCAGCGGCTGCGCTCGGCGCATGCGGGCGTCCTGCTCACGCTGCGCACGCTGGACGACGTACCGGAGGCGCTGCGGACACCGCTGCTCGGGGCGGTCGGCTGCCGGATGGCCTTCTCCGGGGTCACCACCTGGGACGGCAAGCGCTTCGCCGAAGCCTGGGGCACGGAATGGGTGGAAACGCGGGACGTCACCCACCGCACCGTCTTCGCCGACCAGCCGCTCACCCGCCTGATGCACTCCTTCCGCAAGCTCGTCACCGGCAAGGCCGTCACCACGGACGCCGTGACCGTGCGCCAGGTGGAGCGGGAACGGTGGTCCGCCTCGGACCTGGCGCACGCCGTGCCGCCGGGGCACGCGGTGCTGTCGCTGACCTCGGTGCGCGGGGAGCGGGCGGCTCCACTGCTGGTCCGCCTGGCCGGAACGTCCTGACCCGCACCCGGACCCGTACGAGGTGGCAGAATCGAGGGGAGTCGTTCGTACGACACGGCGAAAACCGTCGGCGGTCTGCCTCCTGACCCTTCCCCTCGCCCCCTCCCGCTAAGGCCACTGGTAACCGATGCCGCTCACCCTCGCCTCACTCGTCCAGCACTCGGCGCTCAAGCTCAGCGTCCGGGCCGGGGAGGGCCGCCTCGACACCCCGGTGCGCTGGGCCCACGTCAGCGAGCTCGCCGACCCCGTCCCCTATATGGAGGGCGGGGAGCTGCTCCTGATCACCGCGATGAAGCTCGACGCGGGGGACCCCGAGGAGATGCGCGCCTACGTGCGCCGCCTCGCCGCGGCCGGGGTCGTCGGCATCGGCTTCGCGATCGGCGTCAACTACGAGGAGATCCCCGAGGCGCTGGTCGAGGCCGCGCGCAGCGAGGACATGCCGCTGCTGGAGGTACCCCGGCGGACCCCCTTCCTGGCGATCAGCAAGGCGGTCTCCGCGGCCCTCGCGGCGGACCAGTACCGGGCCGTCACCGCCGGTTTCGAGGCCCAGCGGGAGCTGACGCGCGCCGCGCTCTCCGTCGACGGCCCCACCGAGCTGCTGGTGAAGCTGGCCGCGCACGTGCACGGCTGGGCCGCGCTGTACGACACCTCGGGCGCGGTCGTCGCGGCCGCCCCCGACTGGGCCGCGCGCCGCGCCGCCCGGCTCACCCCCGACGTGGAACGGCTGCGGGAGCGCCCGGCACCCGCGAGCGCCGTGGTCGGCGGCTCCGAGGACCGCGTGGAACTCCAGTCCCTGGGCACGGGCCGGCGGGCGCGCGGCGCGCTCGCCGTCGGCACCGCGGCCCCGCTGGGCACGGCCGAGCGGTACGCCGTCCACTCCGCGGTCGCACTGCTCACCCTCACCACCGAGCGCTCGCGCTCGCTGCACGACGCGGAGTCCCGGCTGGGGGCGGCGGTGCTGCGCATGCTGCTCGCGGGAGAGGCGGACCATGCCCGGTCCGTGGCCGGCGACCTGTACGGGGCCCTGCTGGAGGCACCGTTCCGGATCGTCGTGGCCGAGCCGGCCCTGGCGGGGACCGCCCAGCCGGAAGGCCTGGCGCTGCTGTCCGACACGGTGGAGTCGGCGGCCGCCCGGACCGGGGAGGCGCTGCTCGTCGTCCCGGAGGCGGGCCGGCTCGTGATCCTGGCCTCCGACGGGGGCGCAGCCGTCCAGGCGTGCGTGGACCACGCGGAGGTACTGGAGGCCCGGCGGGGCCGGGACGCGGCCGGGCCCGAGCCGGACGAACTGGTCGTCGGCCTGTCCGCGCCGGCCGGGGCGGGCGGTGTGGCGGCGGCCCTCAAGCAGGCCGACCAGGCCCTGGCCGTGGCCCGGCGCCGCGGCCGGCCGATGGTGGAGCACGAGGACATGGCGGCGGGCTCGGTCCTGCCGCTGCTGGCCGACGACGCCGTACGGGCCTTCGCGGACGGCACCCTGCGCGCCCTGCGGGAGCACGACGCGACCGGGCGCGGCGACCTGGTGGCCTCGCTCCAGGCCTGGCTCTCCCGCCACGGCCAGTGGGACGCGGCCGCCGCCGACCTCGGCGTGCACCGGCACACCCTGCGCTACCGGATGAAGCGGGTCGAGGAGATCCTCGGCCGCTCCCTGGAGGACCCCGACGTCCGCATGGAACTGTGGCTCGCCCTCAAGGCGACCTCGACCCCCGCCTAGGCCAGCAACGCTCACCCGGTCGGCCGGACAGTGACAAAGCGGCGAAGCGCGACGACCCGCCGCTCCATCAGGGACAAACGCCGAAAGGCCGACGGAGTTCTACGGTGGAGGGGTCAGGACCCACCGCACACTTCCGAAGGGCCGGGATTCGCATGACTTCCACCCACGCCTTCTGGCTCGCCGGCCGCCAGGCCACCGGCGAGGACAGCTTCGACGTCCACTCCCCGTGGGACGGCCGCCTGGTCGGCACCGTCAGCGTGCCCACCGACGAGCAGGTCGAAGAGGCCGTGGCCGCGGCGTACGCCGTGACGGCGGAGTTCTCCGCGACCCCCGCCCACGTACGGGCCGCCGCCCTGGACCACGTGTCCAAGCGACTCGTCGAGCGCACCGAGGAGATCGCCCAGCTGATCTCCGCCGAGAACGGCAAGCCCGTCAAGTGGGCCCGCGGTGAGGTCGGCCGTGCGGTGTCCGTGTTCCGCTTCGCCGCCGAAGAGGCCCGCCGCTTCAACGGCGGAGAGGCCCAGCGCCTCGACACCGACGCCGGTGGTGTCGGCCGTCTCGCGCTGACCCGCCGCTTCGTCAAGGGCCCGGTCCTCGGCATCGCGCCGTTCAACTTCCCGCTGAACCTGTGCGCCCACAAGGTGGCCCCGGCCATCGCCGTCGGCGCGCCGATCATCCTCAAGCCGGCCCCGGCCACGCCGCTGTCCGGCCTGATCCTCGGCGAGCTGCTCGCCGAGACCGACCTTCCGGCCGGCTCCTGGTCGGTCCTGCCGGTCGCCAACGACAAGATGCCGGCCCTGGTGAAGGACGAGCGCCTGCCCGTCATCTCCTTCACCGGCTCCGACACCGTCGGCTACGCCATCCAGCAGTCGGTGCCGCACAAGCACTGCACCCTGGAGCTCGGCGGCAACGCCGCGGCCGTCGTCCTGGACGACTGGTCCTCCGAGGCCGACCTCGACTGGGCCGCGACCCGTATCGCGACCTTCTCGAACTACCAGGCCGGCCAGTCCTGCATCTCCGTGCAGCGCGTGATCGCCGACGCCTCCGTCTACGACCGCCTCGTCGAGAAGGTCGTCGAGAAGGTCCAGGCCCAGGTCACCGGTGACCCGTCCGACTCGGCCACCGACGTCGGCCCGCTCGTCTCCGAGGCCGCCGCCCAGCGCGTCGAGTCCTGGGTCGACGAGGCCGTGGCCGGCGGAGCCAAGCTCCTCACCGGTGGCAAGCGTGCGGGTGCCTCGTACGAGCCCACCGTCCTGGCCCACGTGCCGGACGGCGTCAAGCTCGCCACCGAGGAGGTCTTCGGACCGGTCCTGACGCTGAAGAAGGTCGAGAACACCGACGAGGCCTTCGCCGCCGTCAACGACTCGAAGTTCGGTCTGCAGACCGGCGTCTTCACCCGCAACGTCCAGACCGCGTTCCGCGCCCACCGCGAGCTCGAGGTCGGCGGTGTGATCATCGGCGACGCGCCGTCCTACCGCGCCGACCAGATGCCGTACGGCGGCGTCAAGCAGTCCGGTGTGGGCCGCGAGGGCGTCCGCTACGCGATGGACGACTACACGTACGAGCGGGTCCTGGTCCTGACCGGCCTCGACATCTGATCTCGTACGGCCCAGAGCCGACGGCCGGAGCCTACTGTGCGGGGGCTCCGGCCGTCCCCTTTTTTCGGCGGGCTCGGTTCGCCTCCGGGGCGCCGGTGCCGGCTCCAGGGCGCCGTGCGTCCTCGGCACCGCTCGTTCCTCGCGCTTCCTGCGGGCGCCCGCCGTCCTTCGCCGCCGCGCCCCTTCGGCTCACTCGCCCGGCGCAGTCGCGCTGTCGGGCCGGAATTCCCCCGCTCGGCCCGCCCGGCTTTTCCCGGCGGGCAGGAGGGGGTACGACTCACAGGTAGCACCGGCCAGTAGGCCGGTACCACCGACTCCGGCGGCGAGGTGAGTCCCCTCATGTCCGCAACACAGCCCAAGGTGACCGAGCGCGAGGCACGGCAGGTCGCGGAGGCGGCCCGGGAACAGGACTGGCGCAAACCCAGTTTCGCCAAGGAACTGTTCCTCGGACGCTTCCGGCTCGACCTGATCCACCCCCATCCGCTCCCCGCCGACGAGGACGTCCGGCGGGGCGAGGCCTTCCTGGCCCGGCTGCGGGAGTTCTGCGAGACCCGCATCGACGGGGCCCGCATCGAGCGCGAGGCGAAGATCCCCGACGAGACCGTGCGCGGCCTCAAGGAGCTCGGCGCCCTCGGCATGAAGATCGACCCCAAGTACGGCGGCCTCGGTCTCACCCAGGTCTACTACAACAAGGCGCTGGCCCTCGTCGGCTCGGTGAGCCCGGCCATCGGGGCCCTGCTCTCCGCCCACCAGTCGATCGGCGTGCCCCAGCCGCTGAAGATGTTCGGCACCCAGGAGCAGAAGGACGCCTACCTGCCCCGCTGCGCCACCACCGCCATCAGCGCCTTCCTGCTCACCGAGCCCGACGTGGGGTCCGACCCGGCGCGCCTGGCCACCACGGCGGTCCCGGACGGCGACGACTACGTCCTCGACGGAGTGAAGCTGTGGACGACCAACGGGGTCGTCGCGGACCTGCTCGTCGTGATGGCCCGCGTCCCGAAGTCCGACGGCCACCGCGGCGGCATCACCGCCTTCGTGGTGGAGGCCGATTCGCCCGGCATCACCGTCGAGCACCGCAACGCCTTCATGGGCCTGCGCGGCCTGGAGAACGGCGTGACCCGCTTCCACCGGGTACGGGTCCCCGCGGCCCAGCGCATCGGCGCCGAGGGCGCCGGGCTCAAGATCGCCCTGACCACGCTCAACACCGGCCGGCTGTCCCTGCCCGCCATGTGCGTCGGCGCCGGCAAGTGGTGCCTGAAGATCGCCCGCGAGTGGTCCGGCGTCCGCGAGCAGTGGGGCCGGCCGGTCGCGCGGCACGAGGCGGTCGGCGCGAAGATCTCCTTCATCGCAGCCACCACCTTCGCCCTCGAAGCGGTGGTCGACCTCGCCTCCCAGATGGCCGACGAGGACCGCAACGACATCCGCATCGAGGCCGCCCTCGCCAAGCTCTACGGCTCCGAGATGGCCTGCCTGATGGCCGACGAACTGGTCCAGATCCGCGGCGGGCGCGGCTTCGAGACCGCCGAGTCCCTGGCCGCCCGCGGCGAACGCGCCGTCCCCGCCGAGCAGATGCTCCGCGACCTGCGCATCAACCGGATCTTCGAGGGCTCCACCGAGATCATGCACCTGCTGATCGCCCGCGAGGCCGTCGACGCCCACCTCTCGGTGGCGGGCGACCTCATCGACCCCGAGAAGGCACTCGGCGACAAGGCCAAGGCCACGGCCCGCGCCGCCGGGTTCTACGCCCGCTGGCTGCCCAAGCTCGCCACCGGCCCCGGCCAGGTGCCCGGCACCTACCGTGCCTTCCACCCCGGTGGCCATCCCGACCTCTCCACCCACCTGCGCTACGTGGAGCGCAGCGCCCGCAAACTCGCCCGCTCGACCTTCTACGCCATGTCCCGCTGGCAGGGCCGGATGGAGACCAAACAGGGCTTCCTCGGCCGCATCGTCGACATCGGCGCCGAGCTCTTCGCCATGAGCGCGGCCTGCGTCCGCGCCGAGCACCTGCGCGCCACCGGCGCCCACGGCCGCGAGGCCTACCAGCTGGCCGACGCCTTCTGCGAGCAGTCCCGGCTGCGCGTGGAGGAGCTCTTCGGCCGGCTCTGGTCCAACACCGACGGCCTCGACCGCAAGGTGGTCGCGGGCGTCCTGTCCGGCACCTACGCATGGCTGGAGGAGGGCGTCCTCGACCCCTCCGGCGAGGGCCCCTGGATCGCGGACGCGGCGCCCGGACCCTCGACCCGGAAAAACGTGCACCGCCCCATCCGCTGACCTGCGATCATCGCCGGACGTCGGACAGACGTACGAGGATGAGTTACGAGTACGGGTACTCGTACGAGCACAGCGCGAGGCGGACGAGAACGATGCCGACGGCCGAGGAAGACCGCACCAGCCGACGGCTGGCCTGGTGCGTGGCGCACCTGCTGCGCCACGCACCGGACCACGTCGTCACCGACATGATCGGCAGGCTGGACGAGCCCACCCGCAAGTACCTGTGCCGGGACGAGTGGCTGTCCGCCTCGACCGTCACCCTGCTGCTGCGCCACGGCGGCGCGGCCGACCGGACCTTCATCGCGCGCAACCCCCGCGTCGTGGGCCGGCCACTGCCCGGCCTGCCCGGACCGGCCCGCTACGCCCTGCGCCGCACACCGCCCGAACTCCTGCCGGTACTCCGCGCCGAACTCGGCCGGGACCCCGGTGAGGGACCGCTCGACGCGGCCGAACTGGCCGGCCTGCTGCGCCGGCACGGCAGGCGCGGGCCACGGGTCCCGCTGGACGTCCTGGCGCTGCACCACACGCCGGACCCGGAGCCGCTGCTCGCCGAGCACCTGCGCGAGCCGCTGCCGGCCGGCGCGGTCGAGGCCCTGCTGCTCGCCCTGGACCTGCCCCCGCGGACCGTCCACGCGTTCCTGGCCGTCCCCGCCGCGCCGCCGGACGGGCGCCGCTGGTACCGGCCCGCCGTCCGCGCCGTGCGGATGGGGGCGGTCACGCACGAGGAACTCGTCACCCACGTCGCCCCCGCGCACCGCACCCTGGTGCTCGCCCGCCTCCCCGACACCGACGGCCTGCGCTGGACCCTGCCCGAACAGGCCGGCATGCAGACGGCGGTCCTGCGGGCCCTGCGCCCGCTCGGCGACGACCCCCGCCAGTGGGCGGAGCTGCTCAGGCACGCCCCCGGCTACCGGGGCCCGCTGCCCGCGCTGGTCGCCGCCCTGGCCGACGGCACCGTGCCCGAAGCGGCAGACGCCGGTCCGCCCGGCCCCGACCTCGTCCGCGCGGTGCGCCACTTGGCCCCGACGGCCGCCGAGCCCTACGGGGGCGTGGAGCGCGAGCTGGCCCTGGCGAGCCTCGCCGTGCCGATGGACAGCGTCCAGGAGGACATCCGCTGGGTGCGCGACTGCATCGACCGGGGCCTGCTCACCGGACATGACGTGATCCGGCACAAGCTGCCGGCCTGCTGGGCCCTCGACCAGGACCACTGGCTCGGCGACGTGGACCATCCCGACCGGCACGACCGCCCCGCGGCCGTCCTCGCGTCCCACGCCGAGGCCGACCAGCTCCTGGCCCTCGCCCTCGACGAGGACCCCGAGGCCTGGTGGAGCGTCGCCAGGACGCTCCCGGAGTTCGCCGGAACGCTCCCGCACCTGCTCCTGCGGGTAACGGAAGGGGGCTCCGTGTCCGGCCGCTCATGACTTGCGGCAACAATGGGGGGCATGAGCGACCGCCCAGCCCCCCTCGCCGATCCGCACCTCCTCTTCGACCCCGCGGCCGGCCTCCGGGACATCGTCATCCTCGGGTCCACCGGGTCCATCGGGACCCAGGCCATCGACCTCGCCCTGCGCAACCCGGACCGGTTCCGGGTCACCGCCCTGTCCGCCGCCGGCGGGCGGGTGGAGCTGCTGGCCGAGCAGGCCCGGCTGCTGCGGGTCAAGACCGTGGCCGTCGCCCGCGAGGACGTCGTACCGGCCCTGAAAGAGGCGCTGAGCGCCCAGTACGGGCCGTCCGAGCCACTGCCCGAGATCCTGGCCGGTCCGGACGCCGCGGCCGAACTCGCCGCCTCCGAGTGCCACACGGTCCTCAACGGCATCACCGGTTCCATCGGCCTCGCGCCGACCCTCGCCGCACTGCGGGCGGGCCGGACCCTGGCCCTGGCCAACAAGGAGTCGCTGATCGTCGGCGGCCCGCTGGTCAAGGCCCTCGCGAAGCCCGGCCAGATCATTCCCGTGGACTCCGAGCACGCCGCGCTCTTCCAGGCACTGGCCGCCGGCACCCGGGCCGACGTCCGCAAGCTCGTGGTGACCGCCTCCGGCGGGCCCTTCCGCGGCCGCACCCGCGCCGAGCTCGCGACCGTGACCGTCCAGGACGCGCTCGCGCACCCCACCTGGGCCATGGGCCCGGTGATCACCGTGAACTCCGCGACCCTGGTCAACAAGGGGCTGGAGGTCATCGAGGCCCACCTGCTCTACGACATCCCCTTCGACCGCATCGAGGTCGTGGTCCATCCGCAGTCCTACGTGCACTCGATGGTGGAGTTCACCGACGGCTCCACGCTCGCCCAGGCCACCCCGCCGGACATGCGCGGCCCGATCGCGATCGGCCTCGGCTGGCCCGAGCGGATCCCGGACGCCGCCCCCGCCTTCGACTGGTCCAAGGCCTCCACCTGGGAGTTCTTCCCGCTGGACACCGAGGCCTTCCCGTCGGTGGGCCTCGCCCGGCACGTGGGCACCCTCGGCGGAACCGCCCCGGCCGTGTTCAACGCGGCCAACGAGGAGTGCGTGGAAGCATTCCTGGCAGGTCGGCTGCCGTTCACAGCAATCATGGATACGGTCTCTGCCGTGGTCGACGAGCACGGGACGCCTGAGTCGGGAACCTCCCTGACGGTCCAGGACGTCCTTGAAGCAGAGGCCTGGGCCAGGGCCCGGGCGCGGGAGATGGCGGCACGGGCCGCCGTGGAGGCGCGCGCATGACACTACTGATGACGGTGCTCGGGGTCGTGGTCTTCGCGGTCGGCCTGCTGGTCTCCATCGCCTGGCACGAGCTGGGGCACCTCTCCACGGCCAAGATCTTCGGCATTCGCGTGCCGCAGTACATGGTGGGCTTCGGGCCGACCATCTGGTCGCGGAGGAAGGGCGAGACCGAGTACGGGATCAAGGCCATCCCGATGGGCGGCTACATCCGCATGATCGGGATGTTCCCGCCCGGCGAGGACGGCAAGGTCACCGCCCGCTCCACCTCGCCGTTCCGGTCGATGATCGAGGACGCGCGCTCGGCCGCGTACGAGGAGCTCCAGCCCGGGGACGAGAGCCGGCTCTTCTACACGCGCAAGCCGTGGAAGCGCGTGATCGTGATGTTCGCCGGTCCGTTCATGAACCTGATCCTGGCCGTGGCGATCTTCCTCACGACCTTGATGACCTTCGGGCTCAACACCCAGACCACCTCGGTCGCCACCGTCTCGGACTGCGTCATCCAGCAGAGCGAGAAGCGCGACAAGTGCGCCCCCGGCGACCCGGCCGCCCCCGCCAAGGCCGCGGGCCTCAAGGCGGGTGACAAGATCGTCGCCTTCAACGGCCGGTCGGTCGGCGACTGGTCCGCCCTGCAGAAGGACATCCGCGCCACCGTCGGCCCCGCCACGATCACGGTGGAGCGGGCCGGACAGCGCGTGGACCTCAAGGCGAACCTGATCGAGAACAAGGTCGCCAAGACGGACGGCAGCGGCCGGTACGTCAAGGACGAGTATGTCACCGCGGGTTTCCTCGGCTTCGCACCCGCCTCCGGCTACGTCCCGCAGTCCTTCGGCCAGTCCGTCGAGCGCATGGGCGAGATGATGGAGGCCGGCGTGCAGTCGCTGGTCGCCCTGCCCTCCAAGGTCCCGGACCTGTGGAACGCGGCGTTCAACGGGGCCGAGCGCAAGCAGGACAGCCCGATGGGCGTCGTCGGCGCGGCGCGCGTCAGCGGTGAGATCTTCACCCTCGACATCCCCGCCCAGCACCAGCTGGTCTTCTTCCTCAACCTGCTGGCCGGCTTCAACCTCTCGCTGTTCCTCTTCAACATGCTGCCGCTGCTCCCGCTCGACGGCGGGCACATCGCCGGCGCCCTGTGGGAATCGCTCCGGCGCACCGTCGCACGGGTCTTCCGGCGCCCCGACCCCGGCCCGTTCGACGTGGCGAAGCTGATGCCCGTCGCGTACGTGGTCGCGGGCCTGTTCATCTGCTTCACCCTGCTGGTGATGGTCGCGGACGTGGTCAACCCGATCAAGATCACCTAGTTTGCGGGGGCCGTACCCCATGCGTACCGGAGCCGGGCACGGATCGTGCCCGGCTCCCTACGTTCGGGTGCCACACCCCCTCGGATGCACGGCCCGCCCCCGGGTTGGCGTAATCTCGAAGCCTGGAGCCCGCCGATCTCGGGACCTTGATCCACACCTTGGGGTTGCACAGCAGATGACTGCCATCTCTCTCGGAATGCCGGCCGTGCCGACGAAGCTTGCCGACCGCAGGGTCAGCCGCAAGATCCAGGTCGGCAAGGTGGCCGTCGGCGGCGACTCGCAGATCTCCGTCCAGTCGATGACCACCACCAGGACCTCCGACATCGGGGCGACGCTCCAGCAGATCGCCGAGCTCACCGCCTCCGGCTGCGACATCGTCCGCGTGGCGTGCCCGACCCAGGACGACGCCGACGCGCTCGCCGTGATCGCCAAGAAGTCGCAGATTCCGGTCATCGCCGACATCCACTTCCAGCCGAAGTACGTGTTCGCCGCGATCGACGCCGGCTGCGCCGCGGTCCGCGTGAACCCGGGCAACATCAAGCAGTTCGACGACAAGGTCAAGGAGATCGCGAAGGCCGCGAACGAGACCCGCACGCCGATCCGCATCGGTGTGAACGCCGGCTCCCTCGACGCCCGACTGCTGAAGAAGTACGGCAAGGCCACCCCCGAGGCGCTGGTCGAGTCCGCGCTGTGGGAGGCCTCCCTCTTCGAGGAGCACGGCTTCGGCGACATCAAGATCTCGGTCAAGCACAACGACCCGGTCGTCATGGTCAACGCCTACCGCCAGCTCGCCGCCGCCTGCGACTACCCGCTGCACCTGGGCGTCACCGAGGCCGGACCCGCCTTCCAGGGCACCATCAAGTCCGCGGTCGCCTTCGGCGCGCTGCTCTCCGAGGGCATCGGCGACACCATCCGCGTCTCCCTCTCCGCCCCGCCGGCGGAGGAGGTCAAGGTCGGCATCCAGATCCTGGAGTCCCTGAACCTCAAGCCGCGCCGCCTGGAGATCGTCTCCTGCCCGTCCTGCGGCCGCGCCCAGGTCGACGTCTACAAGCTGGCCGAGGAGGTCACGGCGGGCCTGGAGGGCATGGAGGTCCCGCTGCGCGTCGCGGTCATGGGCTGCGTCGTCAACGGCCCCGGCGAGGCCCGTGAGGCCGACCTCGGCGTCGCCTCCGGCAACGGCAAGGGCCAGATCTTCGTGAAGGGCGAGGTCATCAAGACCGTCCCCGAGTCGAAGATCGTGGAGACCCTCATCGAAGAGGCCATGAAGATCGCGGCGCAGATGGAGGCGGACGGCATCACCAGCGGCGAGCCCACCGTCGCCATCGGCGTCTGAGTCTCCGGTCTCGGCTCGCCTCCGGGGCGCCCGTTGCCGGCTCTTCGGCTCGCTCGCCCGGCACGCTCCGTCAGTGGCCCCGGCACCGTTCCCGCAGTTCGGGGGCGGTCCGGGGCCCTTTCGTGACCTCGGACGCGGCATCCCCGGGCCCCGCCGGGTACAGTGCGGAGATCAGTAGACCTGCATGGTGAGGCCCCAGTGTTGACGCAGACCACCACCCGGGTCCTTGAGCCCAGTGATCTCGACGCCGCGATGGAAATCCTCGGACGCGAGCCGGTCGAGAACGCCTTCGTCACCTCCCGGGTCCAGGTCGCCGGGCTCGACCCCTGGCGTCTGGGCGGCGAGATGTGGGGCTGGTACGCCGACGGCGAGCTCCGCTCGCTCTGCTACGCGGGCGCCAACCTGGTCCCCGTCTGCGCCGGACCCGACGCCGTACGCGCCTTCGCCGAGCGGGCCCGCCGCACCGGCCGCCGCTGCTCCTCCATCGTCGGCCCCGCCGAGGCCACCCGGCTGCTGTGGCAGCTCCTGGAGCCCAGCTGGGGTCCGGCCCGCGAGATCCGCTCCCACCAGCCGCTCATGGTCATCGAACGCCCGTCCACCACGGTCGAGGCCGACCCGCGGGTCCGCCGGATCCGCAAGGACGAGATGGACCTGATCATGCCCGCCTGCGTGGCCATGTTCACCGAAGAGGTCGGCATCTCGCCGATGGCCGGGGACGGCGGGCTGCTCTACCAGGCACGCGTCGCCGAGCTCGTCGCCGGCGGCCGTTCCTTCGCCCGCGTCGACGACGGCAAGGTCGTCTTCAAGGCCGAGATCGGCGCCGCCACCCCCCGCGCCTGCCAGATCCAGGGCGTGTGGGTGGACCCCGAGTTCCGCGGCCTCGGCCACTCGGAGACCGGGATGGCCGCCGTCGTCGAGTACGCCCTGAGGGACGTGGCCCCCGTGGTCAGCCTGTACGTCAACGATTTCAACACCGCAGCGCGGGCGGCCTACCGCCGCGTGGGCTTCCGCGAGGTCGGCGCGTTCATGAGCGTCCTCTTCTGACCCGGTTCCGGCGCCCCGTTCCCGCACGCGGCCACACCTGATCCGAAAGGCGGGCCACGGACCCCTGCTGCGGCATTCCGGCAGCCCCGTACCGCGAAGTAAGGTCGCCGCATGCTGCCTTCCGGAGTCCGAATCGGTCCCCTCGACCTCGCCGCCCGCGTGGACGAGGCCCTGCGCGTGCAGGCCGTCGCCTTCGGCCTCAGCGAGGAGGAGGTCGGCATCCGGCGCTACATCGTCCAGCGCCACATGACCTGCCGCGGCGCCCGCGCCCTCGGGGCGTTCGCCGAGGACGGCGCGCTCACCGGATTCGTGTACGGGATGCCGAACGACCGCACCCACTGGTGGTCCACCATCGTCGAGCCCTACCTGCGGGCCGGCGGGTACGACGACTGGCTCGACGGGTCCTTCGTGATCACCGAGCTGCACGTCCACCCCGGCTTCCAGGGCCACGGCGTCGGCCGCGCCCTCATCACCGGCATCACCGACGAGGCCGCCGAGCCCCGCTCGATCCTCTCCGCCATCGACACCGAGAGCCCCGCCCGCGGCCTCTACCGCACCCTCGGTTACACCGACCTCGCCCGCCAGGTCCACTTCCCGAGCGCGAGCATGCCGTACGCCGTCATGGGCGCCACCCTGCCGCTGAACAGGCCCTGAAACCGGTACCGCGGGCCGTCGGGCCCCCGGTAATCTCCCGACATGTCTACGCAACACGTGCAGCGCATGTCCCGCCTCATGGCCAAGACCCTCCGCGAGGACCCGGCCGACGCCGAAACCCTCAGCCACCGGCTCCTGGTCCGCGCCGGCTACGTCCGGCGCAGTTCGGCCGGGGTGTGGACGTGGCTGCCGCTCGGCAAGCGGGTCCTGGACAACGTCTCACGCGTCGTCCGCGAGGAGATGGACGCGATCGGGGCCCAGGAGGTGCTGCTCCCGGCCCTGCTGCCCAAGGAGCCGTACGAGGTCAGCGGGCGCTGGTCGGAGTACGGCGACCTGCTCTTCCGGCTCAAGGACCGCAAGGGCGCGGACTACCTGCTGGGCCCGACGCACGAGGAGATCTTCACCCTCGTGGTGAAGGACCAGTGCACCTCCTACAAGGACCTGCCGGTCATGCTGTACCAGATCCAGACCAAGTACCGCGACGAGGCGCGGCCCCGGTCCGGGGTGCTGCGCGGGCGCGAGTTCCAGATGAAGGACTCGTACTCCTTCGACGTGTCCGAGGAGGGACTGGAGGAGTCCTACCGGCTCCACCGCGAGGCGTACGTCCGCATCTTCGAGCGGCTCGGCCTGGACCACCGGATCGTGTCGGCAGTGTCGGGCGCGATGGGCGGCTCGGCGTCGGAGGAGTTCCTGGCCCCTGCCGGGGCGGGCGAGGACACCTTCGTGGACTGCCCCTCGTGCGACTACGCGGCGAACACGGAGGCCGTGACCTTCGCCCTCGCCCCCGTCCCCGTCTCCGCGGAGCACCCGGCGCTGGAGGAGGTGGACACCCCGGACACCCCGACGATCGAGACCCTGGCCGCCCACCTGGGCGTACCCGCCTCGGCGACGCTGAAGAACCTCCTCGTCAAGGTCGACGGCGAGATCACGGCCGTGGGCGTGCCGGGGGACCGGGAGGTGGACCTCGGCAAGCTGGGCGAGCACCTGGCCCCGGCGGTGGTGGAACTGGTGACGGCCGAGGACTTCGAGGGCCGCCCGGACCTCGTGCGCGGCTACGTCGGCCCGCAGGGTCTGGAGAAGGTCCGCTACCTGGCCGACCCGCGGGTCGCGCCCGGCACCTCGTGGGTGACGGGGGCCAACCGGGCGGACACGCACGCCCGGAACGTGGTCTGCGGGCGGGACTTCGAGGTCGACCGCTACCTGGACGTGGTGGTCGTGGAGCCGGGCGACCCCTGCCCGTCCTGCGGAGCGGGCCTGAAGCTCGACCGGGCCATCGAGATCGGGCACATCTTCCAGCTGGGCCGCAAGTACGCGGACGCCTTCGGGCTGGACGTCCTGGGCCGCGAGGGCAAGCCGGTCCGGGTCACGATGGGCTCCTACGGCATCGGCGTCTCCCGCGCGGTGGCGGCGCTGGCCGAGCAGACGGCGGACGAGCGCGGCCTGTGCTGGCCCGCGGCGGTGGCCCCGGCCGACGTCCACGTGGTGGCGGCGGGCAAGGCGGTGCCGCTCGCGCTCGCGGAGGAGGCGGCGACGGCCCTGGCCGCGGCGGGTCTGCGGGTGCTGCTGGACGACCGTCCCGGCATGTCGCCCGGCGTGAAGCTCACGGACGCGGAACTGATCGGCGTGCCGTGGATCCTGGTGGCGGGCCGCCGCTCCGCCGACGGGATCGTCGAACTCCAGCACCGTGCGTCGGGCACCCGCGAGGAACTTCCGCTGGCGGAAGCCCTCGCCCGCCTGACCCGGTAGCCCGGCGGAGCCCCGGCTTCCCGGGGCTCCGCTCCGGACCCCGTGCCTCGAACGCCGGCGGGGCCGGATATGCCCGGCCGGATCGGCACGGAGCCGGCCGGCTGGGTTGCCCGACCGCAATCCCAGCCCCGCGGGCGATTGAGGCGCGGGTCCGGGCGGAGCCCGGGGAACGGGGGAAGGACGGGTCGGGGACGGCTCCGCGCAGCGGCTACTCGCGCAGCCCGTCCCGCTCCTCCTGCGGCGGCGGCGCGTCCAGCATCAGCCCGTCCACCGGCCCACCGAGCGCGTCCGGCACCGGAGCTCCGTCGAGCGCGTCGGCAGCCGCGTCGGCGACCTCGGCCGGCCCGGGGCCTTCGGAAGCCGGGCCGGCCGGGGCCGGTTCCTCCCGCGCCGAAGCCGCCGCGGGCGGCGGAACCGCGCGCTCGAGGAAGCGCAGCAGCTCCACCGGGAACGGCAGCACCAGCGTGGAGTTCTTCTCGGCGGCGACCGCCACGATCGTGTGCAGCAGGCGCAGCTGCAACGCCGCCGGCTGCTCCGACATGACCTCCGCCGCCTCGGCGAGCTTGTGCGAGGCCTGCAGCTCCGCGTCCGCGTTGATCACACGGGCCCGGCGCTCCCGGTCCGCCTCGGCCTGCCGGGCCATCGACCGCTTCATCGTCTCCGGCAGCGAGACGTCCTTGATCTCGACCCGGTCGATCTGCACGCCCCAGCCCACCGCCGGGCTGTCGATCATCAGCTCCAGGCCCTGGTTGAGCATCTCCCGGTTG
Organism: Streptomyces sp. NC-S4; assembly: GCF_054353315.1. NCBI lineage: Bacteria > Bacillati > Actinomycetota > Actinomycetes > Kitasatosporales > Streptomycetaceae > Streptomyces > Streptomyces sp. NC-S4. The sequence continues at coordinate 6,183,969 of NZ_CM135937.1, forward strand.
GACAGCAGATCGTCCAGGTCGGACTTTCCGATGATCGACCTGAGTGAGGTCTGCGCCATCTGCGACACCGCGAAGCGGTAGTCCTCCACCGCCACGATCGCGCTCGCCGGGTCGACGACCTTGAAGTACACGACCGCGTCCACCCGCACCGTGACGTTGTCCCGGGTGATGCCCTCCTGCGCGGGCACCGGCAGCGTCACGATCTGCATGTTCACCTTGCGGAGCCGTTCCACGAAGGGAACGATCGTCGTGAAACCGGGCTGGCGGATCTCCTCGCGCAGCCTGCCGAAGCGGAAGACCAGGCCCCGCTCGTACTGCTTCACCACCCGGGCCGCGGCGCCCACGTAGACCACGGCGGCCACACCCGTGGCGATGGCCGCTGTCAGCAGTTCTTCGACCATGACGGCCCCCTGCCGGACATACCTCGATATCTACGGTATGCCCTACAACCAGGCCGCGAACTCCAGCAGCAGCTCCGCGTCGCGGCGCCGACCGGCAGCCAGTGCGCGGTTGCCCGACTCCACCGCCCGGAACAGCGTCCAGCCCCGCAGCCGCTCCCGGTCCACGTCCAGCGCGTCCGCCAGCTTGTTCACCCGGCGCCGGGCCCCCGCCGCGCCCGCGGAGGACGCCACCTGGTCCTCCAGCCGGTCCCGGACCAGCCGGGCCAGGTCGTACGCCCGCTCGCCGACCAGCGGGTCGGGGCCCACCGTCAGCCACGGGGCCCGCTCGCCCGCCAGGACCTTGCCCTGCCGGAAGTTCCCGTGCAGCAGCAGTTCCTCCGGGGGCGCCGCCACCAGCTCCGCCCGCATCGCCAGCGCCGTGTCCGCCAGGGCCCGGGCCTCCGCCGGGGCCGCCCGCAGGGCCGCCGACTGCCATTCGGTGCGCTCCGCCACCGTCTCCCACCCGTGCCCGGCCGGCGGCGCCACCCACAGCCTGCGCAGCGTGCCGCTCGCCTCCAGCAGGGCCTTCGCCTCCGGCAGCGACCGCAGCGAGACCTCTGGGTGCAGCCGCTCCAGCAGCAGCGCCCCGTCGTCGTCGTGATGCCGCGTGTCGAGGACCCGTACGGCCCCGAAACCGCCCCAGTGGGCCAGCGCGGCCAGCTCGCGGTCGGGCCGGGCGTGCGGCGGCGCCAGCTTCAGCGCGGCCGGGGTCCCGTCGGCGTACGTGACGAGGACCACCAGGCTGCTGCGGCCGCCCGGGGCCTGCACCCGCCGGGCCTCCACCCCGCGCCGGGACAGCGCGGCCTCGGTGAGTCGGGGCAGCTGCCCCAGCCAGTCCTTGTCCTGCGCCGTCTCCGGCATCTCGCCGAGCGCCCGTACAAGCCGCTGCGGCGGTTCGAAAGCCATGCGTGCGTGGTCCCTTTCAGCTGTGCTGGGCCCGTTGCGCCTCGTCAGCGCGTTCCGTGAGCCCAGGGAAGGCTACGCCGACACCACGCCAGCGTGCCGCGCGCACTGCCGCCGCGCTCAGCGCGTCGGCCGCCTCGCGGCGCAGCGGACCCTCCGCCGCGCGCACCAGATCGGAGTACGCGCCGGCCACCCGGTCCTCGATCTCGGCAGCCAGCCGCTCGGCGTCGGCCTGGGTGCGCACCTCGAACGGCAGGGCGTACGCGGCCTCCGCGGGCCGGGGCGCGCCGCCCAGCTCCCGCACGGTCCGGGCGAGCGCGTCGCGTCGCGCGAGGTGGCCGCCGTACGACTCCCGGGCCTGCGTGGCGCGGGCGCCGGCGGACCGGGCGCCGATCACCCCGTAGCCGTACGCGGCCGCGTGTTCGGCGGCGAGCGCGGCCTGGGCGGCCTCCAGGGCCCGGCCGGCGGAGGAGGGTTCGGGCTTCACGAGGTGGCTCCGGGGTTCGAGGTCAGCAGGTACGCGTGCACGGCGCCGCAGGCGGCCACGGAGGCCAGCAGCCGGGCCAGCTCCCCGGGGGCCCCGGCCAGGTCGATGGTCCGCGATTCGGACAGGCTCCGCTCGGCGTCCGCGAGCGCGGTCAGCGCCTCGTCGGGCTTCGGCGGCACCGGCTCGCCGCTCGCCGCGGGCGCGGCGGCCCCCGTACCGCCGGACCGGGACGGGGAGGGGGACGGCGGGGCCGAAGGAGTGGGGGACAGGGCCGCGGTGTGGGCGGCGACGGCGGCGCGCAGCGGAGCGAGCCGCGAGGCCAGCGCCGGATGGGCGGCCGCCGTGCTGTCGTAACGTTCCAGCAGACGCGCACTGTCACGAACGGCCGCCTCCCGCATCCGCCGTTCGAGTGGAACCGTGAGGGCGGCGTCCGTCGCGGGGCCGTCGGAGCACCCGGTCAGCAGCGCGGCGCCGGCCGCGCCGGCCGCACCGGCGAGCAGGCTCCTGCGCGAGGGTCTCGAAGGCAGAGTCCAGGACACGGCGACGTCCTCCGGGTGATGACGGGGCTGATGGCGGGGCAGGGTGTGATCACGGTACCCGGGGCCTTGTCCACAGGGCGGACGGCAACACCCTCCGACACCGGATACCCTTTGACCTGACACACGACGGAAACCACAACAGCACACGCGGCCGAGGAGTCACCCGGATGAGCACCACCCAGAGCGACAGGCTGCGCGGACTGCTGGAGCCGCTCGTCGCCGCCAGGGGCCTGGACCTCGAAGAGATCGAGATGACGCGGGCGGGCAAGCGCCGGATGCTGCGGATCATCGTGGACTCCGACGAGGGCGTGGAGCTGGACGCGTGTGCCGAGCTGAGTCGCGAGGTCTCCGACAAGCTCGACGAAACCGATGTGATGGGTGAGGACGAGTACGTCCTCGAAGTCAGCTCGCCGGGCGCCGACCGCCCGCTGACCGAGCACCGCCACTACGTACGGGCCGTCGGCCGCCTCGTGAAGTTCCAGCTGTCCGCCGAGGGCGAGAAGGGGACCGGGGAACTGGTCGCCCGGATCCTGGGCGTCGACGACGAGGGCATGGACCTCGAAGTACCGGGCGTGAAGGGCCGCAAGGCGACCGCCCGGCGTATCGCATTCACCGACATCGCCAAGGCGCGTGTCGAGATCGAGTTCAACCGCAAGGACAAGAAGGAAGAGGAGGCGTAGCCGTGGACATCGACATGAGTGCCCTGCGGGGTCTGGTCCGGGAGAAGGAGATCTCCTTCGACCTGCTCGTCGAGGCGATCGAGTCGGCCCTCCTCATCGCGTACCACCGGACCGAGGGGAGCTTCCGCCGCGCTCGCGTCGTGCTGGACCGCACCAATGGTCACGTGGTCGTGTGGGCGACGGAAGACCCGAGGGATCTCGAAGAGGGCCAGGAGCCCAAGGAGTTCGACGACACCCCGTCGGACTTCGGCCGGATCGCCGCGACGACCGCCAAGCAGGTGATCCTCCAGCGTCTGCGCGACGCCGAGGACGACCTGACCTTCGGCGAGTTCGCCGGCCGTGAGGGCGACGTCATCACCGGCGTCGTCCAGCAGGGCAAGGACCCCAAGAACGTCCTCGTCGACATCGGCAAGCTGGAGGCCATCCTGCCCGTGCAGGAGCAGGTCCCCGGTGAGGAGTACACGCACGGTCTGCGTCTGAAGGCGTACGTCGTGCGGGTGGCGAAGGGTGTCCGCGGTCCGTCCGTGACCCTCTCGCGCACCCACCCCAACCTCGTGAAGAAGCTCTTCTCGCTGGAGGTCCCGGAGATCGCCGACGGCAGCGTCGAGATCTCGGCGATCGCCCGTGAGGCCGGTCACCGCACCAAGATCGCCGTCCGGTCCACCCGTTCGGGCCTGAACCCGAAGGGTGCCTGCATCGGCCCGATGGGCAGCCGCGTGCGCAACGTGATGGCCGAACTGCACGGCGAGAAGATCGACATCGTCGACTGGTCGGACGACCCGGCGGAGATGGTCGCGAACGCGCTGTCACCCGCCCGGGTGAGCAAGGTCGAGGTCGTCGACTGGGACTCCCGCTCCGCACGGGTGACCGTGCCGGACTACCAGCTGTCGCTGGCCATCGGCAAGGAGGGCCAGAACGCCCGCCTCGCCGCGCGCCTCACCGGCTGGCGCATCGACATCCGTCCCGACACCGAGGCGTCCCCGGACGCCGACCGGGAGCGGGGCGGGGAATAAACCGGTACCGTCCGGGCTTCCCCGGACGGTAGACAGGGTGCACGACCGCCGCTCGGGCGGCGGATACAAGACAACACGACAACCGTTCGATCTTTCCCCCGTGACTTGTCGGGGGAGAGGTCGGTGCGGGGAGGTAGACTTAGGCGTGTCTGGCCGGACGCAAGCCCGCGCATGCCCCGAACGCACCTGTGTGGGGTGTCGGGAGCGAGCGGCCAAGAACGATCTGCTGCGCGTCGTGGCGGATGGGGACGCATGCGTCCCCGATCCACGCGGTACGCGGCCGGGACGGGGTGCTTATGTGCACCCCGCCGTGGTCTGCCTCGACCAGGCGATCCGCCGCCGTGCGTTCCCCCGGGCCCTTCGGTCCGCCGGAGCGCTCGACACGGAGAACCTGCGCAATGCCGTGGCCCGTGAGGCCGGGGCCACACCGTAAAGAAGTAGTACGGCACGGATACCCCGTGCGGTCAGGTACCTCGCGAGTTGGAAGTAGGTCGAGATTGCGATGAGCACTCGATGAGTACGCGATGAGTACGCCCATGAAGTAGCGACGGTCCGGCGTAACCCGGACCTAAAAGGAGCGAAGTGGCTAAGGTCCGGGTATACGAACTCGCCAAGGAGTTCGGGGTGGAGAGCAAGGTCGTCATGGCCAAGCTCCAAGAACTCGGTGAATTCGTCCGTTCGGCGTCCTCGACGATCGAGGCGCCGGTTGTACGCAAGTTGACTGACGCACTGCAGGGGCCCGGTGGCAACGCCGGCAAGTCCGCTGCAAAGCCCGGCGCGCCCCGCAAGGCCGCGCCCGCCAAGCCCGCAGCGCCCTCCCCGGCCGCTGCGGCACGTCCTGCTGCCCCGAAGCCCGGCGCACCGGCCCCCAAGCCGGCCGCCGCCGAGGCCCCGGCCGCAGCACCCGTGACGCCGGCCGCCCCCGGCCCGCGTCCCGGCCCGAAGGCTCCGGCCGCCCCGAAGCCCGCTCCGGCGGCGCCCGTGGCGACCGAGTTCTCCGCGCCTCCGGCGGCCCCGGCCGCCCCGGCGCGCACCGAGCGTCCCGCCGCGGCTCCCGGCCCCCGTCCGACGCAGCAGCGTCCGGGCCAGGGTCAGGGTGGCCAGGGCGGTGCCCGTCCCGGCGCCCCGCGCCCGGCCGGCGCCACCCCCGGTGCCCAGGCGCCGCGTCCCGCCGGAGCCCCCGGCTCCCAGGCGCCGCGTCCCCAGGGTGCCCGTCCGGCGGGTCCCCGTCCGGGCAACAACCCGTTCACCTCCGGCGGCTCCACCGGCATGGCGCGCCCGCAGGCGCCCCGTCCGGCCGGCGCCCCGCGTCCCGGTGCCCCCGGCGCCGGCGGCGGCCAGGGTGCTCCCCGCCCGCAGGGTGGTCCCGGCGGCGCTCCGCGTCCGCAGGGTCCCGGCGGCGCCCGTCCGACCCCGGGCGGCATGCCGCGTCCGCAGGGCGGCGCCCCGCGTCCCGGTGGTGCTCCCGGCGGTAACCGTCCGAACCCGGGCATGATGCCGCAGCGTCCCGCTGCCGGTGGTCCCGGTCCCCGTCCCGGTGGCGGCCCCGGTGGCCGTGGTCCCGGTGCCGGTGGCCCGCGTCCCGGTGGCGCTGGTCGTCCGGGTGGCGGCGGCTTCGCCGGCCGTCCGGCCGGTCCCGGCTCGCGTCCCGCGGGCGGCGGCGGCTTCGGCGGCCCGCGTCCCGGTGGCGGCGGCTTCGGCGGCGGTCCGGCCGGTGCCGGTGGCGGCGGTCGTCCCGGCTTCGGTGGTCGTCCCGGTGGTCCCGGTGCCCGTGGTGGCACGCAGGGCGCCTTCGGCCGTCCCGGTGGTCCGGCCCGTCGTGGTCGCAAGTCCAAGCGTCAGAGGCGCCAGGAGTACGAGGCCATGCAGGCCCCGTCCGTCGGCGGCGTGATGCTGCCGCGCGGTGGCGGCGAGACCGTGCGCCTGTCGCGCGGTGCCTCCCTCACCGACTTCGCGGAGAAGATCAACGCCAACCCGGCGTCGCTCGTCGCCGTGATGATGAACCTCGGCGAGATGGTCACGGCCACGCAGTCCGTCTCCGACGAGACCCTCCAGCTCCTCGCCGACGAGATGAACTACGTCGTTCAGATCGTCAGCCCGGAGGAGGAGGACCGCGAGCTCCTCGAGGGCTTCGACATCGAGTTCGGCGAGGACGAGGGCGGCGAGGAGTTCCTCCTGCCGCGTCCGCCGGTCGTCACCGTCATGGGTCACGTCGACCACGGTAAGACCCGCCTGCTCGACGCCATCCGCAAGACGAACGTCGTCGCGGGCGAGGCCGGCGGCATCACCCAGGGCATCGGCGCCTACCAGGTGGGCACCGAGGTCAACGGTGAGGACCGCAAGATCACCTTCATCGACACCCCGGGTCACGAGGCGTTCACCGCCATGCGTGCCCGCGGTGCGAAGTCGACCGACATCGCGATCCTCGTGGTCGCGGCCAACGACGGCGTCATGCCGCAGACGATCGAGGCGCTGAACCACGCCAAGGCCGCCGGCGTCCCGATCGTCGTCGCGGTCAACAAGATCGACGTCGAAGGTGCCGACCCGACCAAGGTCCGCGGCCAGCTCACCGAGTTCGGTCTCGTCGCCGAGGAGTACGGCGGCGACACGATGTTCGTCGACATCTCCGCCAAGCAGGGTCTGCACATCGACTCCCTGCTGGAGGCCGTCGTCCTCACCGCCGACGCCTCGCTCGACCTGCGCGCCAACCCCGAGCAGGACGCTCAGGGTATTGCGATCGAGTCCCACCTCGACCGCGGCCGCGGTGCCGTCGCCACCGTCCTCGTCCAGCGCGGTACCCTCCGCGTCGGCGACACGATGGTCGTGGGCGACGCCTACGGCCGAGTGCGCGCCATGCTCGACGACAAGGGCAACAACATCGAGGAAGCGGGTCCGTCGACCCCCGTCCTGGTCCTGGGTCTCACCAACGTCCCCGGCGCCGGCGACAACTTCCTCGTCGTCGACGAGGACCGCACCGCCCGTCAGATCGCCGAGAAGCGTGCTGCGCGCGAGCGCAACGCCAACTTCGCCAAGCGCGTCCGCCGGGTGTCCCTGGAGGACCTCGACTCGGTCCTCAAGGCCGGTCTGGTCCAGGAACTCAACCTCATCATCAAGGGCGACTCGTCCGGTGCGGTCGAGGCCCTCGAGTCCTCGCTGCTCCAGCTCGACGTCGGCGAAGAGGTCGACATCCGCGTCCTGCACCGCGGTGTGGGTGCGGTCACCGAGTCCGACATCTCGCTGGCGATGGGCTCCGACGCCATCGTCATCGGCTACAACGTCCGCGCTGTCGGCCGTGCCGCGCAGATGGCGGACCGCGAGGGCGTCGACGTCCGCTACTACTCGGTGATCTACCAGGCCATCGAGGAGATCGAGGCGGCCCTGAAGGGTCTGCTCAAGCCGGAGTACGAAGAGGTCGAGCTCGGTACGGCGGAGGTCCGCGAGATCTTCCGCTCGTCCAAGCTGGGCAACATCGCGGGTGTCCTCATCCGCTCCGGCGAGGTCAAGCGCAACACGAAGGCGCGGCTCCTGCGCGATGGCAAGGTCATCGCCGAGAACCTCACCATCTCGGGTCTGCGCCGCTTCAAGGACGACGTCACCGAGATCCGCGAGGGCTTCGAGGGTGGTATCAACCTCGGTTCCTTCAACGACATCAAGATCGACGACGTCATCGCGACGTACGAGATGCGCGAGAAGCCGCGCGCGTAAGCGCGAGGCACATCGCACCGTGTCGTAGCTCGTCACACCGGGGCCGGTCGGCGGAATATCCGTCGATCGGCCCCGGCCGTTGCGTGTACGGTTCTGGTGATCCTGCCGAGCGACGGCCGGCAGGCCACCGAACCCGCACCGGCGGGATATCCGGAACTGCATGTACGTGGGGACTCTGTCCTTCGATCTGCTCCTCGGCGACGTCCACTCGCTGAAGGAGAAGCGCTCCGTGGTCCGGCCCATCGTGGCCGAGCTCCAACGCAAGTTCTCCGTGAGCGCGGCTGAAGTGGGCGACCAGGACCTGCACCGCAGGGCCCGTATAGGGGTCGCCCTGGTGAGTGGGGACGCGGGGTTCCTCTCGGACGTACTGGACCGCTGCGAGCGGCTGGTCGCTGCGCGTCCGGAAGTGGAGCTGCTGTCCGTACGACGGCGCCTCCACGGTGATGAAGACTGATAGCAAGACATAAGAAGGAGACGGACCAGTGGCCGACAATGCGCGGGCGAAGAAGCTGGCGGACCTCATCCGGGAGGTGGTGGCCGAGAAGCTGCAGCGCGGAGTCAAGGACCCCCGCCTCGGTACGCACGTGACCATCACGGACACCCGGGTCACCGGCGACCTGCGGGAGGCCACGGTCTTCTACACGGTCTACGGCGACGACGAGGACCGCGCCAGCGCGGCAGCGGGCCTGGAGAGCGCCAAGGGCGTACTGCGCTCCGCGGTCGGCCGGGCGGCGGGCACCAAGTTCACGCCCACCCTGACCTTCGTCGCGGACGCCCTCCCGGAGAACGCCAAGACCATCGAGGACCTCCTCGAGAAGGCTCGGACCTCCGACGCCCAGGTGCGCGAGGTGTCCTCCGGCGCCCAGTACGCCGGCGACGCCGACCCGTACAAGAAGCCGGGCGACGACGAGGACGCAGCTGCCGAATGAGCAACGCAGGGAAGACGCCGGACGGCCTTGTCATCGTCGACAAGCCGTCCGGCTTCACTTCGCACGACGTGGTCGCCAAGATGCGCGGGATGGCCAAGACCCGCCGCGTCGGCCACGCGGGAACACTGGACCCGATGGCGACGGGCGTCCTCGTCCTCGGCGTCGAGAAGGCCACCAAGCTCCTCGGCCACCTCGCGCTCACCGAGAAGGAGTACCTCGGCACTATCCGCCTGGGCCAGGACACCCTGACGGACGACGCCGAAGGCGAGATCACCTCGTCCGCGGACGCCTCCGGGGTCACCCGGGAAGCCGTGGGCGCGGGCATCGCCAAGCTGACCGGCGAGATCATGCAGGTCCCGTCCAAGGTCAGCGCCATCAAGATCAAGGGTGTGCGCTCCTACAAGCGCGCCCGCGACGGCGAGGACTTCGAGATCCCGGCCCGCCCGGTCACGATCTCCTCCTTCCAGGTGTACGACATGCGCGAGGCGGAGGCCGAGGACGGCACGAAGGTCGTCGACCTCGTCGTCTCCGTCGTCTGCTCCAGCGGTACGTACATCCGCGCCCTCGCCCGTGACCTGGGCGCCGACCTCGGCGTCGGCGGGCACCTGACCGCGCTGCGCCGCACCCGGGTGGGCCCGTACAAGCTGGACAAGGCACGGACCCTGGACCAGCTCCAGGAGGAGCTGACCGTCATGCCCATCGGCGAGGCGGCCGCGGCGGCCTTTCCGCGCTGGGACCTGGACGCCCGGCGGGCGTCGCTGCTCGCCAACGGCGTGCGCATCGACATGCCGCAGGAGTACGAGGCCGGTCGCACGGTCGCGGTCTTCGGGCCGCAGGGGCAGCTGCTCGGGCTCGTCGAGAGCAAGAACGGAAAGGCGAAGTCCCTCGCGGTCTTCGTCTGACGAGCGGGGTGTCGACGTGGAGCGGTGAGCGCACTTGGACTGCCGCTCACCGCTCCACGACCCCCCTCGGGTAGGTCTCTATCCACCCCGACCCCCGTATTCACCCGTCCGAGCAGGCGCTCGGAGTGAATGGAGGGAGCGCATGGGGGCGCTTTCGCCTCGCGTGCTTTTCGTGCTGATCTTCGCCTGCCTACCGTCGTGAGTACGGGGCCTTGCGGGGGAGTGGTGCGGTCATGGCGGAGCTCATCAGGATCTGCGATCCCGAGGGGCGGACGCGCGGCAGCGGATTCGTCGCCGACGACTACGGGACGGTGATCACCGGTCACGAGGCCGTCGACGGGCTGACGCGGGTGGTGCTGCACGCGCCGGGCCCCGCCGGGCGGACCTGGCTGGCCGACGCGGCGGACGTGACCGCCCTGCCGGAGCTGGCGCTGGCACTGGTGCGGACCGACGGACTCGGGATGCGGCCGCTCCCGGTGGCGCCGCGCGAGGCGATCGATCCCGGGACCTACGTAGTGCTGCCCGCGCGGGGATGGCGGCAGGCGCGGGTGCTGGGGGCCGCGGAGGTCGACTACCGGGCGGTGGACCGCTCCCACGCGGTGCCCGAGGGCGTGGCCCTGGAGCTGGCGATCGGCACCGACGGCCGGGACGCGCTGCTGCTGGGCGGAGAGGCCTGCGGGGGCCCGGTGCTCGATGCCGGGACGGGAGCGGTGCTCGCGGTGGTGGGCACCGCACTGCGGGCGGAGCACCGCTCCGGAGGCTTCGCGGTGGCCCTGCGGGCGGCGGCCGACGCCGATCCGGACGGCCCGCTGGCCGCACTGCTGGAGCGCAACGCCGCCACCGTGCCGGGCCACGGCGCCGACCTGAACCTCGCCGGGGCGCTGGAACTGACCGCGACCACGCTCGGCGCCCCCTTCCCGGAACCCGTGGAGCGTCCCGGCATCGCCGCCGAACTGGCCGCCTTCACCACCGGGGACCGCCCGGTCCTGGGCCTCGTCGGAGACCCGGGCACGGGCCGCACCACGGCGCTGGCCGCCCTGGCCGTACGCCGCGCACGCGGCGCCCGCCCGGCGCCGACCCTGTGGCTGCGCGGCGCCGACCTGCGCGCGACCGACACCTCCCTGGCCGACGCCGCAACCCGCGCCCTGACCGCAGCCGCCCGCGCCGCCGCCGAGGCCGACCCGCACACTGGTACCGCGGGGGCCGGGTGCGTGCCGGGACGACCCCCGCGCCCCGCCGCCAGGGCCGACGGGGTGTCGGGGCCATTCATCCAGCCCGACGCGGGCCCGCGCCCTGGTTCCGGCGGGGCCGGGTGTGTGCCGGGGCGATCCCCGCAGGGCGCCGAACGCACTGCCGCCGCGCTTTCCGACCCCTCGCCACGTTCGGCGCCCGAGCAGACGCCCCGGCGCGCGCCCGGCCCCGCCGGAACCCCGCCCGAGCGCCGCAGCCAGCCGGAGTCGGGCCCCGGTGGGACGCCCCCGCCCGTGCGGTGCGCGCAGCCGGAGCCGGGTCCCGGCGGAACGACCCCGCGCGTGCGGCGCAGCCAACCGGAGTCGGGCCCCGGTGGGACGCCCCCGCCCGTGCGGTGCGCGCAGCCGGAGCCGGGTCCCGGCGGAACGACCTCGCGCGTGCGGCGCAGCCAACCGGAGTCGGGTCCCGGTGGGACGCCCCCGCCCGTGTGGTGCGCGCAGCCGGAGCCGGGCCCCGGCGGAACGACCCCGCCCGAGCGGCGCAGCCAACCGGCCGCACACCTCGCGCACGTCGTCGCCCGCGTCGGCCGCCGCCTGCTCGTCGTGCTCGACGCCCCGGAGGAGATGCCGCCGGAGCTCGCCCACCGCCTCGGCCCCTGGACCACCGCCACCGCCGAATGGCTGGACGCGACCGGGGCCCGGCTGGTCGTCGCCGCCCGGCCGGAGTACTGGGAAGGGGCCGGCGCCCTCTACCCGCCCGAGGCGCTGCACACCCCGGCCCGCCCCGCCCGGCGGCTGCCGCCCGCCCTCCCGATCGCGGACCTCGACGCCGCCGAGGCCGAGACCGCCCGGGCCCGCCTCGGCATCCCCGCCGACGCCGTCCGCGAGGCCGACGCCCGGCACCCGCTCACCCTGCACCTGCTCGCCGGGATCCGGGCCGCCGGGGTCACCGCCGGCCGCCCCGGCCGCGACGAGGTCTTCGCCGCGCACCTGGACCTGCTGTGCCTGCGCAGCGCCGTCCGCATCGCCGCGGCCTGCGCCGACGCCGGGGGCGCCACGGTGCACGGGCCCGGCGTCAGGCGGCTCGCGGCCCGCGTGGCGGGCCGGGTCCACGAAGCCGCGCGGCGTGCGCTGGGACCCGGGCAGGGACAGCTGGACCGGGCCTCCTTCGAGGAACTGTTCCCCTGGCGCACCGGATGGGCCTCCGCCGTGCTCACCGAGGGACTGCTGGTGCCCGCCGGGCCCGGCTACCGCTTCGCCCACGAGGAGCTGTCCGACTGGATCCAGGCCGGCCACCTGGACGTTCCGACTGCCCTCGGCCTGCTCGTGCACGGCTCCGCCGAGCCCGGGCCGCCCGTGCCCCGGCACCGGATCGGGCCCGTCCTGGAGGCCCTGCGCAGACTCGCCCCCGACCGGCTGCGCGGCGAGCTCACCGGGCTGGTCCACCGGCTCAACCACTTCACCGAGGGGCCGGAGCGGGCCGCCCCGGACGGCGCCTGGTGGGCCGCCCGGCTGCTGCGCGAAACCCTGCTCCGGGTCCCCGACGCCCGGCCCCACCTCCCCGTCCTGCACGCCCTCGCCGAGCACGTGGCCCGCGCCGGCCCGGGGGACTTCGGCGGCCGGTTCTGGAACCGGCTCCGGCTGCCCGAGCCCGACCGCCTCGACCTGTTGCGCCGGCTGCTGCCCGCCGACCCCGCCGAGGCGGTCCCCGGCGACCGCTACCTCGACGCCGCGGCCCGCCGCCTCGCCCGGGACCCGCAGCGCGCGCAGCCGCTGCTCTGCGCCTGGTTCACCGACGGGCGCCGGCTGCGCGGCCGCCCCGGGGCCACCGTCGCCACCGCCGCGCAGGCCCTGCTGCACACGCACCGCGGCCTCGCCGTGGACGACCTCGCCGAGGCGCTCGTCACGGCCGCGCACCCGCGTGCCGACGAGCTGCTCGCCGTACTCGCCGAGGAGGAGCCCTCCGCCCTGTGCCGGGCCGTCGACCGCTGGGCGCGCGACGAACGGCCCGGGCGGCGGGTCGCGGCCGCCGCCTACGGCCTCGCCACCGCCCCGTACGTGCGCGTCCCCGCCGACCGGGAGCTGCTGCGCCGCGCCGCGAGGGCGCTGCTCGCCCGCCCCGCCGACGCCACCCTGCACGGCAGCGCCCTCGCGATCCTGCTCCGCGACCCCGCAGGTGCGCGGCCGCTACCTGCCCGACGCCCTCGCCCGCTTCCGTGATCCCGGGTTCGGCTCCGGGCCGCCCGCGGCGGCGCTGGTCGCGGCCCTGCCGGTGCTGCCCGATCCGGACGAGGTGTTCGCCGCCCTGCGCGCCCGGGCCGACGGGGAAGTGGTGCGCGCCCTGGCCGAGCTGACCACGCCGGGGCTGGCCCGGCGCGCTGCCGACCTCGTACGCGAGCACCTCGCGCGCAGCCCCGCGGACGCGCCGCACGCCGCCTTCTTCGTCGACCGGCGGCTCGACCAGGGCCCGGCCGCCGCCTCGGTGGTGCGGCCCCTGGTCCTGGACCTGCTCCTCGGCGCCCCGGCCGTGGTGCGGGCCGCGCTGGCCGTCGTCCTGGCCGCGCCGGGCGGCGAAGCCTCGTACCCGCTGCGCGGGGAGCTGGCCGACACCCTGCTGCGCGAGGAGGCCGATCCGCAGGTGCTCGACGTGTTCCTGGGGGCCGTCGCGGCCGGGGCCGCCGGACGCCCGGAGGACCGTACGCGGGAGCTGCTGCGGCGCACCGGGCGGCAGCTGCTGCGGGCCCCGGGCGGGGCGGCGGTCTTCGAGCGGCGGACGGTGGAGCTGTCCCGGGCCGAACCGGCCTTCGGGGCGCTGGTGGCCCGCTGGCAGGCGGCGGCGGTGGCGGAGGCCGCTGCCCTGCTCGGGCCGAGCGCCCGGCGGACGGTGGAGACCCTGAGCAGGGCGGCCGCGGATGTGACGTGACGACAGACACGGTGGCGCATCCAGTCAGATGCCGATGCGGGGCACCGGCCACCGGCATGGCAGTCTTAGACCTGCAATCGGCAATCAGTTCAAGGACCAACCGGGTTCGGGCGAGGAGCGGTCACAGTGCAGCGCTGGCGTGGCTTGGAGGACATCCCCCAGGACTGGGGACGCAGCGTCGTCACCATCGGCTCCTACGACGGCGTGCACCGGGGACATCAGCTGATCATCGGCCGGGCGGTGGCCACGGCGCGTGAGCTCGGTGTCCCCTCCGTGGTGGTCACCTTCGACCCGCACCCGAGCGAGGTGGTCCGCCCCGGCAGCCACCCGCCGATCCTGGCCCCGTACGACCGGCGTGCCGAGCTGATGGCCGGGCTGGGCGTGGACGCGCTGCTGATCCTGCCGTTCACGGCGGCGTTCTCCCAGCTGTCCCCGGCCGACTTCATCGTGAAGGTCCTCGTCGACAAGCTGCACGCGCGCGCCGTCATCGAGGGCCCGAACTTCCGCTTCGGCCACCGGGCCGCGGGGAACGTCGACTTCCTGCGCGAGCTGGGCTCCACGTACGACTACGAGGTGGACGTCGTGGACCTGGTCGAGCGGGGCGAGGCGGGCGGCGGGGTGCCGTTCTCCTCGACGCTGGCACGCAGGCTGGTCTCGGAGGGCGACATGGACGGCGCGGCCGAGATCCTGGGGCGTCCGCACCGGGTCGAGGGCGTGGTGGTGCGCGGTGCGCAGCGCGGACGCGAACTCGGTTACCCGACGGCGAACGTCGAGACGCAGCCGCACACCGCGATCCCGGCGGACGGGGTCTACGCGGGCTGGCTGACGGCGGACGGCGAGCGGATGCCGGCGGCGATCTCGGTGGGGACGAACGTGCAGTTCGACGCGACCGAGCGGACCGTGGAGGCGTACGCGATCGACCGCGTGGGGCTGGACCTGTACGGGATGCACGTCGCCGTCGACTTCCTCGCGTACGTGCGGGGCATGGCGAAGTTCGATTCGCTGGACGGGCTGCTGGAAGCGATCGCGGACGACGTGAAGCGGGCGCGGGTGCTGACGGACGCGTACGACCTGAAGCGCTGACGAACGAAGCGGAAGGGCCCGTACCACCCCCGGGGTGGTACGGGCCCTTCGCTGTGCCGCCGGTCAGCCGAGGCGCGGATCGCGCGGGGGCTGCTGGGGCTGGGGCGGCTGCTGCTGCGGGGCCGGCGGCTGCTGCCAGGGCTGGCCGGGCTGGGGGTACGGCTGGCCGTAGGGCTGCGGCTGGGGCTGCGGCGGCTGCTGGTACGGGGGCTGGCCCTGGGGCTGACCGTACGGCTGCGGCTGCTGAGGGGGCTGCTGCCCGTAGGGCTGCTGAGGAGCCTGGGGCTGCTGCGGCGCACCCCAGTGCCCCTGGGGGGCCTGCTGCTGGGCCCGCAGGAAGTCCTCGGCCACGAGCGCGGAGAGGTTGAAGTACGCCTCGCGCGTCTTGGGCCGCATCATGTCGAGATCGACCTCGGCGCCGGCCGCGAGGTGCTCGTCGAACGGCACCACGACGACACCGCGGCAGCGGGTCTCGAAGTGCTGCACGATGTCCTCGATCTTGATCATCTTGCTGGTCTCGCGGACCCCCGAGATGACGGTGAGGGAGCGCGAGACGAGGTCGGCGTACCCGTGCGCGGAGAGCCAGTCGAGAGTGGTGCTGGCGCTGCTGGCGCCGTCCACGGACGGGGTCGAGATGATGATCAGCTGATCGGCCAGGTCCAGGACGCCGCGCATGGCGGAGTAGAGGAGGCCGGTCCCCGAGTCGGTGAGGATGATCGGGTACTGGCGGCCCAGCGTCTCGATGACGCGACGGTAGTCCTCGTCGTTGAAGGTCGTGGAGACGGCCGGGTCCACGTCGTTGGCGATGATCTCCAGACCGGAGGGGGCCTGCGAGGTGAACCGGCGGATGTCCATGTACGAGTGCAGGTACGGGATCGCCTGGACCAGGTCACGGATGGTGGCACCGGTCTCGCGGCGGACCCGGCGGCCGAGCGTACCGGCGTCGGGGTTCGCGTCGATGGCCAGGATCTTGTCCTGGCGCTCGGTGGCGAGGGTGGCGCCGAGGGCGGTGGTGGTGGTGGTCTTGCCGACGCCGCCCTTGAGGCTGATGACGGCGATCCGGTAGCAGGACATGACCGGGGTGCGGATCAGCTCCAGCTTGCGCTGGCGCTCCGCTTCGGCAGCCTTGCCGCCGAAGCGGAACAGGCCGCCGACGCCGTTGTTGTTGTTCTTCGGCTTCTGCTTGCTGCGCAGCAGGCGGTCCGACGACAGCTCGACGGCGGCGGTGTAGCCGAGGGGTGCCCCGCTGCCGGTCTGGCCGGCCGAGTAGCGCGGGTCGTGCGGCTGGGGCTGGGGCTGCGGGTACGGGTGCGGCTGCTGCTGCGGGGGTTGCTGCTGCCCGGGCCCGGCCGACCACTGGCCGGCGGTGCGCGGGTCGTAGGGCTGGGGCTGCTGGGGCTGCGGCGGCGCGGGAGCCGGCGGGGGGAACGGGTAGCCCTCAGGGGTCCCGAAGGCGGGCGGCTGCGAAGGCAGTTCGCCGCCGGCTCCCCCGAACGGGGCCTCCACGGCGGCCGGCGGCGCGGGCGCCGGCGCGGCCGCGGGCTGCTCGGCGGGCGGCAGTACGGGCGTTCCCTCGGCGGGGGTCTGCTGCGGTCCGGACCGGGGCGCGGGCGGATCCTCGGCCACCGGCTCGGCGACCGGCTCGGCGACCGGCTCGGCCACCGGCTCCGCGACCGGGGCCGACGGCAGGGCCGGGTACGGCGTGACCGCATCGACGGGCGGCAGCGCGGGGAAGGGCGTCACGGGCGGGGGGTCGACAGGAGCCGGCTCGGGTGCGACCTCTTCGGCTGCGACCGGGGTTTCGAGCGCCGCCGGGGCGTCCTCGCCGGGAGCCGGCGCCGGCGCCGGTGCCGGTGCCGGAGCCTCGACCGGAGTCGGAGCGTGGGCCGGGGTCGCGTACGGCAGGGCCGGTTCGAAGGGAGCCGGCGCCGCGGCCGCGTCCGGAGCGGGGGCCGGAGGTTCGACGGGGGCGGGAGCGGGGGCCGGGGTCGCGTGCGGCGGGGACGGTTCGAAGGGGGCCGGTGCCGGAGCCTCGACCGGAGCCGGAGGGGTGGCAGGAGCCGGTGCCGGAGCCTCGGCCTGCGCCGGGGCCGGAACCTCGGCAGGAGTCGAGTACGGCAGTGCCGGAGCCCGGTACGCCGGGGCCGCTTCGGCCGGGGCCGCGGGCGCGGGCGGGAACGGAACCGGCAGGCCCGTGCCTTCGGACGGGGTCCGCGGAACCGGCGGAGCGATCCGCCGCGTCGAGGGCGATTCCAGCTCCGACGGGCGGTGGGGCTCGAAGCCGCTGCCCTCGGGGAGTCCCGGTACCTGCGCGGCCGGGGCCCCGCCCTGCATGTACCAGGCAGGCGGGGTGTAGTCGATGGTGAACTCGCCCGTCACTTCGGGCTCCGCGTCGGACTGATCGTCCGTCGGGACGTCCCACGTCCCGCCGCGCCTCTCGTTCCGATCGCCGCTCACTGGTCCTCCTGGTCTGTCGAACACTGGTCCGGCGCCCACCTCGCCGCGCCCGGACCCAGCCTAATCGCGCCCCGATGCCACTGTCCGCCGCCCTCGGAGGGCCGGGTCAGTCGATGCGCCGGGCCCCGCCCAGCAGGCCCGTCTCCGCGTCCGTCCCCTGGGTCATCACGAACTGCCGGTCCCGCGGCGTGCACCACAGGGTCACCCCGTCGCCCAGCGTGGGCAGGGACTCCACCGCCTGCCGCGGGAGCCGCATCAGGCGGCCGATCTGGTCCGCCTCGTCGGGGGACACCCGCTGCACCCCCACCAGGGAAGACTGCTGGAGCAGGCGCGGCGCCGTCGGGCTCAGGTACGGCAGCAGGGTCAGCACCGACTGCCACGGACCGGCCACCACGCGCCCGCGCGGCGGCCGCATCCCGCAGTCGCGGATCACCAGCACCGGGCTGCCCGCCGAGGCTCCCTGCGGCGGGACCCGTCCCACCTCGTGCAGGGTCACGCACTGCTGCCCGCCGCCCGCCGCCTGGGCGAGCCCGGACCACACCTGCCCGCGCCCGGTCTCCACCGCCACGCGCGCACCCGTGGCCGCCGCGCGCAGCGCCAGCACCTGTGCCGTCCAGAGGCCGCCGATCAGCGTCACCTCGTACGGAGTCGGCCGGTTGATGCCGAGCACCGCCGACCGGCCCTCGGCGTCCACACCGATGACGACCCCGTCGTCCCCGACGGGCAGCGCCAGCAGGTCCAGGTCCGCGACGGGTACCACGTGCCGCTCCCGACGCGGGCCGACCAGCCCGAATCCGCCCCTCATCGTGCCCCTCCCAGCGGCAGCGAAGCCAGCAGCCCCGGCACCTGTTCACGGTCGAGCCGGACCAGCCCGGTCTTCACGCCTCGCGCCGTCCTCTCCAACTCCCGTCGCGCCGAGACCAGTTCCTCGTCGCTGCGGCCCGTCACCCGTACGTGTCCGCTCAGGGTGACGCCCTGTCGCTCCGCCGGGGCCATCGTCAGGCTGAAGTTCGTCGCGAGCGCGGGCAGCGAGGTGAGGAGCGCCACGAACTGCGGCAGCGCCGCCGCACCGGCGCCCCCCAACTGCGGCCAGCGTCCTATCCAGTACGTCGTGTGCCGCCGGTCGTCGCAGCGCCAGGTCCGCGAGGTCTCCTCGGTCCGCCGCCCGGTGCTGTTCGACCGGCCGGCCTGGGTGATCGCCATCGGGTTCGCGCACGAGGAGGTGGCCAGTGCCGCCGTCAGCTCCTGCTCCGTCAGTACCGTGGCCGTGAACCCGGCCCCGGCCAGCCGGCTCGCCAACTGGTCGGCCGCACGCACCAGACAGCGCTGTGCACCCGTCAGCCCGCCACCGCGCGCGGTGACCGCCTCCGGGCACAGCTCCGGGTCGAGCTTGAGGGCGATCCACGTCAGCCGGACCGCCGGGGTCCCCGTCCGGGCCTGCAGCGGCGCGTAGTTGCGGGTCGCCATGGACTGGGCGGGCAGGTGCGGGGCCGGCGCCGGCTGGGTGTGCTGCACGAGCTGCGCGGACTCCAGCCGGATGCCGTCCACTTCGAGGACGTCCCGTACGGCGGTCAGCGGCAGCGGCCGCGCCGACCGGTCGGGCCGCAGCGCGGTGGCATCCGTGTCCACCTGGACGACGACGGTCAGGAAGGTCCCGTCGCCGATCATCCCGACCGGGCGCCGGTCACGGTCGCTGAAGGTGAGGGTGCGCAGCGCCGGATCGGCCTCGACCAGCGGGGCGAGTCCCGGCTCCGTACCCGCGGGCACGGTGAAGGACGCGGCCCGGCGTCGGCGTGAACGCAGCGCGAGCGCGCTGCCGATCCACTCCGGCAGGGAGCGCTGGTGGCGGCGTACGACCGCGAGCAGCACCAGGACGAGCGCCAGCACACCGGTGGGAAGCAGCAGCAGCGGTTCGACCACCCAGGCCACCAGCAGGGCGGCTGCGGCGACTTGGAGCAGCACGAGCTGTTGCAGTCGGAACGGGCCGAAGCGGCCGGGGCTCGACTTCGGATGCGGCGTCACCCCGACACGTGCCGGTGCGGGCGCGCCGGTCTGCTGCTCCGTCGCGGTGGCCATCACTCGCGCACTTCCCCTCTCCGGGGCCAGACCCCATGAGTCCCGGCACTGCGCGACGCCTGCCGCACGGCCCCGGAATCTCCCCAATCCACCCCAACAAGCCCTGATCGACCCGGTGCGGAAGGGGCTGGGCGGCAGCCTCACCCTACCCGGCCCCTTCATACCGTCCGTCAAGAGGCATAGTAGGTGCCCGGTCCGACTATCGAGGCCCGGGGACCGTACTCACCGGCCGGGCCGTGCGGGGAGAAGCAGGCGGTCATGGCATCACGACGTGATGAGCTCAACGCGTACACCTTTGCGAAGCGGCGCACGGTGGCCGCGTTCCTCCAGCCATCCGCCACGGGTACCGAGGAAGGCGCGCCGCGCCCGCTGCGCGCGGTCCTTCCCGGGCTGATCGTCGGCGCGCTCGTGCTCGCCGGGTTCGGCGCCTGGGGCATGTTCAAGCCGACGGCCCCCAAGGGCTGGGCGGAACCCGGGACCAGGGTCATCGTCGGCAAGGACTCGACGACCCGGTACGTGGTCCTGACGACGAAGGTGGGCGGCAAGGACCAGACCCGGCTGCACCCGGTGCTGAACCTCGCCTCCGCCCGACTCCTGCTGGATCCGGCGAAGTTCAAGGTGATCCAGGTCCAGGACAAGGTCCTCGACGCGGGCGACCCGCCGCGCGGCCCCATCATCGGCATCCCGTACGCCCCGGACCGGCTCCCCTCCAAGGACGAGGCGGGCAAGGCCAAGCGCTGGGCCGTCTGCCAGCAGCCGGGGGGCAACGGCCGGGGCGTGCAGACCGCCACCTTCGTGCTCGCCGACCGCGAGGCGGCCAAGACGGACGACGCCCGCAGGCTCACCGACACCCAGTCCCTGTACGTGCAGAGCACGGCCGCGGGCCAGGAGCGCTACCTGGTCGACGCCGCCGGTACGAAGTACAAGTTCCCGGAGGGCACCCCGGCCGCCGGGACGATGACCAACGCGATGGTCGGTACCGGCGCCGCCCCCCAGCAGGTCAGCCCCGAATGGCTGGGGACCCTCAACTCCGGCGACGACCTGTCCTTCCCGCCGCTGCCCGGCAAGGCCGGTACCGACGCCGGGGTGAAGGGGCTGGGCACCGCCGACAACAAGGTCGGGATGGTCCTCAAGGCGCAGACCGGCTCCGGCGCTCAGCACTACGTGGTGCTGCCCGGGAAGGTCGCGCCGGTCTCCGACTTCGTCGCCTGGCTGCTGATCTCGGCTCCCGCGACCGACGGCCTCAACATGCACGGCAAGCCCCGCGAGGTCGACCTCCAGTCGATCAACCCGGAGGCCGCCCCGTTCGCGGGCGACATCAAGTGGCCCCAGAAGAAGACCGAGCGGATCAACCAGACGACGCCGCCCGCCGGCACCGCGACCGGCGGGGCCAACAACCGCGACACGGTCTGCAGCGTGCTGCGCTCGGTCGACGGCCAGGGCAACCAGACCCTGAGCACCTGGGCCGGCACCGGCTTCCCGATCGACATCACCGCCAGCGGCACCAGCGCGTACGTCACCCCCGGCTCCGGTCTGCTGTACACCCAGGTCCAGGGCAAGCAGACCACGGCCGGCGGCTCCCTCTTCCTCGTCACCGACACCGGTCTGCGCTACGCCGTCCAGGCCAACGGCGACAGCGACACCGAGCAGTCGAAGATCGGCGCCCCCGACCAGTCGAAGGCCGGTACGGACGGCCGCCCCGAGGCCAGCCAGGCGCAGGTCCGGCTCGGCTACGGCAGCGTCAACCCCGCCATGGTGCCCATCGCCTGGTCGGAGTTCCTCTCCAAGGGGCCGCGCCTGGACACCAACTCCGCCCGCCAGCCCCAGGGTTCGTGAGGAAGCCGCCGATGACCCAGACCCACGCGTCCCGGCGGGCCCTCCTGGCCGCCGTCTTCACCCTCGCCCTGGCCTCGGGCGGCACGGGTACGGCCGCCGCAGCCCCCGCGGCCGCAGCCGCCGCGCCGCAGCCCCCGTACGCGCTGGGCCTCGACGGCGCGGGGGAGTGCACCTTCCCGATGAAGAAGCAGATCGAGGACCGGCCCTGGTCCCTCCAGCGGCTGCTGCTCGACGAACTGTGGGCGCAGACCAAGGGCAAGGACAAGAACGGCAACAGCGTCCGCGTCGCGGTCATCGACACCGGCGTCGACCGGGCGAACCCGCAGCTCAGCGCGGCCATCGACACCGGAGCGGGCAAGGACTTCGTCGACGCCAAGGGCGGCGACGGCACGGTCGACACCGTCGGCCACGGCACCAAGGTCGCCGGGCTGATCGCTGCCCGCCCCCAGCAGGGCACCGGGTTCGTCGGGCTGGCCCCGGACTCCACGATCATCCCGATCCGGCAGAACGACGGGCAGGGCAAGGGCAACGCCGCGAACCTGAGCCAGGCCATCGACCACGCGGTGGCCAAGGGCGCCCAGGTGATCAACATCTCCCAGGACACCGACGCGCAGCTGTCCGCCGACTCCGATCTCGGCAAGTCGGTCCAGAAGGCCGTCGCCGCCAACGTCGTGGTGGTGGCCTCGGCCGGCAACGACGGCCTGAGCGGTCAGAAGCGCAAGACCTACCCGGCGGCCTTCCCCGGCGTACTGGCCGTGGGGGCCTCGGACCGCAACAACGAGCGCGCCGGATTCTCCCAGCCCGGTGACTTCATCGGGGTGGCGGCGCCCGGCGTCGACATGGTCTCCACCGTCCCCGGCTTCGGCCAGTGCATCGACAACGGAACCAGTTTCTCCGCGCCGTACGTCGCAGGCGTCGCCGCCCTGCTGCGCGCCAAGCACCCGGACTGGTCCGCGCAGCAGGTCGTCTGGCAGATCCAGAACACTGCCGAACGCGCGGTCAACGGCCGTGACGACTACGTGGGTTGGGGGGTGGTCGACCCGGTGCGGGCGCTCTCCCACGACCAGCAGGCCCCGAAGGCCCCGGTCCCCGACCCCGGCCCGCCCCCGGCGGCCGCCCCGCAGGCGGCGCCGCTGCGACTCGCCGAGACGGCCCAGGAGCGCGAGGAGCGGCTGGGCACGTACGCTCTCGGCATCGGGGCGATCCTGATCGCCGTCATCGCCGGTACCGCGACGGTCGTCCGTGACGCCCGCAGCCGCAGGCGCCGTTTGCAGTGAACGGTCACAGTTCATCTACGGAAGCGTCCCACCGGTGTTGGGGCACAACGGTGAACTGGCTAGAGTGACACCAGGCTTCACGAGTGTGATCGGGGGATCGCGTGAAGCGGAGGGGGACGACCGGGGGCGCGTGGCTGACAACCGCGCCCGGAAAGGTCCGCCGCTCCGCCCGCGCAATCCGCCGGTTCTGCCGGCGAATTGAGAAGTGAGGAGCTTCGATGAGCACGAACACCTTCGGACTTGCAGACGATCCCGTAGTCCAGGCGAAGAACAAGATTGAAGAGACTGCCGAGGCCGTCACCAAGCAGGCCCGCGAGCTGGCCGACATCCTCGCCACGGTGAGCGCCGGCTGGACCGGTGTCGGTGCCCAGGGGTTCATCGACGCCCAGACGGCGGTGAACACCGACCACGACGAGATCCGTCGCCTGCTCGGCGTCCTGCACAACGCGGTGGCTCAGACCAAGAACCTGACCAACGCCCAGGACGACGAGGTGCGCACGGCGTTCAGGTCCATCCAGTCCGGTCTCAACAACGTCTGACCCACGTCGGTCTCACATAACCCACCCAGCGCGAAGGAGAAGCACATGGCTGCCGACGACGGCCACACCAAGGTCCGGTACGAGAGCGTCCAGCTGATGGCCAACCGCATCCGCCAGGTCTCCAAGAACATCATGGACGACCTGGCCGCGATGGAGCAGGCGGTGAAGGTCGTCACGGACACCTGGGACGGTGAGGCGCACGGCAAGTACGTCGTCCTCCAGGGCCAGTACAAGGGCAAGGCCGAGCACATGAAGGGCGTCCTGGAGAACGTGGCCCAGCTCATCGAGCGCGGCAAGGACGACTACCGCGCCACCGACAAGCGGGCGTCGGCCCTGTTCACCGAGGCCTACTGAGCCCGGTCGCCACTCAGGTCCGTACACGCCGAAGGGGCGTGCCCACACCGGGCACGCCCCTTCGGCGTTGTTTCCCGCGTCCGCCCCGTCAGGGACGGTGGTGGTCGAGGTCGAACTCGCCGTCCCTGGCACCGAGCACGAAGGCCTCCCACTCGGCGGCCGTGTAACGCAGCACCGTGTCGCGGTCCAGCGAGGACCTCATGGCCACCGCCCCCTCGGGAAGGCGGGCGATCTCGACCCGCTCCTCGTCCGGGCTGGTTCCGGGCGGCCCCTCCCACTCGACACCGCTGATGTCGAGCGCGTACAGCTCGTCCTTCTCCTGCTGAGTGCCCATGGGCGGCCTTTCCCTCGGTGGAGCGTCTTCACCGCCGATTATCGGTGCCGCGTCGGCCCGACGGGGAGGTTTCGCCCCGATCCTCCCCGCCGGCCGACCCTGGTCAGGTGTCCGGCCGGCGGGGAGGAGGTCACATACCGCCCGGCATCCGGCCGAGCTGCACCAGCGACGTCCCCCGCCTGCGCGAGACGAAGTTGGCCCGGCCCGGCGGCATCGGACGCGGCCGCACCGTGCCCACCAGATCGCCCTCGGACGGGTCGCCGGACAGGACCAGGCCCTGCGCGCCCAGCTCCTTGATCCGCTGCATGAACGGCTCGTACATGGAACGCGAGGCACCCGCCGAGTTGCGCGCGATGATGAAGCGGACACCCGTGTCACGGGCGAACGGCAAGTACTCCACCAGCGGTGCCAGCGGATTGCCCTGACTCGTGGCGACCAGGTCGAAGTCGTCGATGATGATGAACACGTCCGGGCCCGTCCACCAGCTGCGGTCGCGCAGCTGCTGCGGAGTGACGTCGGTCGGCGGCTGCCGCCGCGAGAACACCCCGCCCAGCGCCTCCATGTGCATCTGCAGGGAGTTGGCCATCGGGGCGTACTCCAGCAGGTGCTCCTCCGGCAGCGCCCCGAGAAGGGTCCGCCGGTAGTCGCCGACGACCAGGCGTGCCTGGTCCGGCGTGTAGCGCTCGGAGATCTGCTTGGCGATGAGCCGCAGCAGGTTCGTCTTGCCCGACTCGCTCTCGCCGAAGACGAGGAGGAAGGGGTCCGACTCGAAGTCGACGAACACCGGCTCCAGGTCGGTCTCGTCGATGCCGATCGCGATCCCGCGGCCGGGGTACTCCCCGCCCTTGGGCAGCTGGTCGGAGTGCAGCAGCCGCGGCAGCAGCCGTACGCCGGGAGCCGCCTGCCCCGCCCAGTGCTGCTTCACCGCTTCCACGAACGAGGCCGTGGCCTGCGACAGGTCGGCCGCCTCGTGCGAACCGTCGATGCGCGGCAGCGCGCCCAGGAAGTGCAGCTTCTCCGCGACCTGGCCGCGGCCGGGCATCCCCGTGGGGACGTTCGCCGCGACCTTGCGGTCGAACTCGGAGTCCATGGTGTCACCGAGCCGCAGCTCCAGACGGCTCAGCATCTGGTCCTTGAGCGCGGCCCGCACCTCCATGTACCGCGCCGCGGTGATCACCACGTGGATGCCGTAGCCCAGACCGCGCGAGGCGATGTCCGTGACGACCTGCTCCAGGCCCTCGTACTCGCCCCGGAAGTTGCCCCAGCCGTCCACGACCAGGAACACGTCGCCCCAGGGCTCGCCCGGCAGGTCACCGGCCGCCCGCCGGCGCCGGTAGGTGCCGATCGAGTCGATGTTGTTCGAGCGGAAGAACTCCTCGCGGCGATTGAGGATGCCCCCCACCTCCGCGACCGTGCGCCGGACCCGCTCCGGGTCCAGGCGCGAGGCGATCCCGCCCACGTGCGGCAGCTCGGCGACCGACGACAGGCTGCCACCACCGAAGTCCAGCCCGTAGAACTGCACCTCGCGCGGGGTGTGGGTGAGCGCGAACGACGAGATCAGCGTCCGCATCAGCGTCGACTTGCCCGACTGCGGACCACCGACCACCATCATGTGGCCCGCCGCACCCGAGAAGTCCCGGTACAGCACCTCGCGCCGCTGCTCGAACGGCTTGTCGATGAGGCCGAGCGGCACGACGAGCCCGCCGAGCCGCGTGTACCCGTCCGCGTGCAGCCCGCGCTCCGCGCTCGGCGCCAGCGCCGGCAGCAGCTGGTCCAGCGGCGGCGCCTGGTCGAGCGGCGGCAGCCACACCTGGTGCGCCGGCACCCCCTGACCCTCCAGCCGGCTCACGATCACGTCCAGCACCGTGTCCGCCAGCGCGTCGTCCTCGCGCACCGACTGCGCCGCCAGGTACGCCGGGTCCGGGGCCGCGTACACCACCGGCACCGGTGCCGCCGTGAACAGCGCGGGCCGCCGCTCCACCGGGAACTGCCCCACCGACAGGTCCGGCCCGCCCGAACGGTAGGTGCCCGAGACGTACGCCGCCTTGAAACGGGTCATCTCGTCCGTACCGAACTTCAGATAGCCCGAACCGGGCACCGACGGCAGGTGGTAGGCGTCCGGCACGCCGATCGCGGTCCGCGACTCCGACGCCGAGAAGGTCCGCAGACCGATCCGGTACGACAGGTACGTGTCCAGACCGCGCAGCTTGCCCTCCTCCAGGCGCTGCGAGGCCAGCAGCAGGTGCACACCCAGCGAACGGCCGATGCGGCCGATCTGGATGAACATGTCGATGAAGTCCGGCTTCGCCGTCAGCAGCTCGCTGAACTCGTCGATGACCAGCACCAGCGAGGCCAGCGGCTCCAGCGGGGCGCCCGCCGCACGGGCCTTCTCGTAGTCGTGGATGTTCGCGTAGTTGCCCGCCGAACGCAGCAGCTCCTGACGGCGCTGCAGCTCACCGCGGATCGAGTCGCCCATGCGGTCCACGAGCGTGAGGTCGTCCGCCAGGTTGGTGATCACCGCCGCCACGTGCGGCATCTGCCCCATACCAGTGAAGGTCGCACCACCCTTGAAGTCGGCCAGTACGAAGTTCAGGGTCTCCGACGTGTGCGTGACCGCCAGACCCAGCACCAGCGTGCGCAGCAGCTCCGACTTGCCGGAACCGGTCGCACCCACGCACAGACCGTGCGGACCCATGCCCTCCTGCGCGGCCTCCTTCAGGTCCAGCATCACCGGAGCGCCGTCCTCACCGACACCGATCGGCACGCGCAGCCGCTCGCCGGCCGACCTCGGCCGCCAGGTACGCGCCACGTCGACCGCGGCCGCGTCGCCCAGGTTCAGCAGGTCGGTGAAGTCCAGATTGGCCAGCAGCGGCTCGTCGTCGTCCCCGCCGCCCGTGCGCATCGGCGCCAGCTGCCGGGCCAGCGCCTCCGCCGCGGGCAGCGACAGCACGTCCGGCACACCCTCGTACGCGACCCCCGCGCCCGACTCCAGACGCAGCCGGCCCGGCCGCACCACGACCGACAGCCCGCCGCGCGGCTCGTCCAGCTCGCCCGCGACCACCTCGACGATGGTGACGCCCTGCAGGCCCTCGGCCGCGGCGAACACCGAGTCCGGCGGCACCATCCCACCGTCCAGCACGACCACCAGGTGCGGCTGGTCCAGCACCGGGGACACCTCGCGGCTGAACCGCGGCCGGCCCTCCAGCCTGGACGCCAGCAGCCCCTCCAGCTCCGCGAGGTCATCGCCGAACAGCCGCTTCGTTCCGGCCCCGTCGACCTGCCCCGGGACCTGCGTGTGCGGCAGCCACTTCGTCCAGTCCCACGAGGGCACCGCACCCGGCGCCGCCACCACGGCCACCATCAGGTCCTCGGGGGAGTGCAGCGTCGCCAGCTGCGCCACCATCGCCCGTGCGGTCCCGCGCGCGGACTCCGGCTCCCCGGACACCGTCACGTGGTAGAAGGCGCGGATCGACAGCGCCATCGGCAGCCCGTCCAGCGAGGAGTGCACCTTCAAGAACCGCTGCATCGCGCCCGCGGTCAACGGCTCCAGCTCGTCCACCGGCGCCGTCTCCGGTGCCACCAGCGGCGTCGCCAGGCGCTGCGCGCCCAGTCCGACCCGGGCCTGCCCGAAGTCCTGGTCGCCGACCCGCCGCTCCCACAGCCGGGAGCCCTCCGCCACCACCGACCACAACTGCTCGGGAGCCGGGTGCAGATACAGCTGCGCGTCACGCTGCGCCCGCGCGGTCCGGCGTACCTGACGACGCGTCTGCGCGAGATATTTGAGGTAGTCCCGGCGCACATCGGCCATTTGCCCCTGCGTACCGCGCCGGTGGCGCACCAACTGCGCGACGACCATGGCCACCGTCGACGCCAGCATCAGCACACCCATGATGCGCATGAAGGGGGCCGCACCCGGCATGAAGAAGAAGACGACGGAGGAGCCCATGCCGAGCATCGGCAGGAGCTGCATCAGCATGCCCTCCTGCTGCCCGCGCGGAAGTTCGGGCGGAGCTTCCAGCCGCAGCTCCTCCGCCGGAACCTCGGGCGGCAGGGACCGCGGCGGGCGTTTGACGACGATCTGGCTCACCGGAGCATCAATCCCTCGAAAACGGACGGGACGTCGCAACCGGCGCCCCCAAGTCCCGGGCGCGAAGGGGGTCTCCCCCACGCGACGGTGATCCTACTTGCCGACAGTCGGTCATAAGCCCGGTAGGGTGGCGCGCGCAGCATGCGCATCCGCGAATCATCCGCCGGTGCGGGCGCCAACCAGGGGGGTCACACAGGTGAGTACGGCCGGGACGACGGGTTTCTGCAGGGTCACCGTCGTGGCCCCCGACAGCCGCATCGACGTCGCCCTCCCCGAGGACATCGCCGTCGCCGACGTCTACCCCGAGCTGCTGCGCCTCACCGGCCAGACCCAGCCGGTGGGCGCCCCGACCGGCTTCCACCTCGTACGCCGCTCCGGCACCGTCCTCGACGGCGCCCGGACCCTCGCCGGCCAGCAGGTCCTCGACGGCGAGGTGCTGAGCCTGCGCCCCTTCGCCGAGTCCCTGCCGCCCGCCGTGTTCGACGACGTGTCCGACGCCGTCGCCTCCGCCGTCGTCCGCGACCGGCACCGCTGGAGCGACGACATGCTGCGCGGCGCGGGCCTGGCCGGCGCCGCCGTGCTGCTCGTCATGCTGGGCTTCGTCCTCTGGTACGCCGACCCGCTGCGCCACGACATGCACGGCCTGCCCGGGATCATCGCGGGCGCCGTCGGCATCCTGCTCACCGCCGTCGCCGGGGTGCGCGCCCGCGTCTACCGCGACCGCCTCTCCGCCGTCGCCCTCGGCCTCGGCGCCCTCCCGCACCTGATGATCGCCGGCTCCGGGATCATCGCCCCGGCCGTCGGCCAGGGACCCGGGCGCCTGCAGTTCCTGCTCGGCTGCGTCTGCGCCCTGATCGCCTCCGTCGCGCTGGTCGCGCTCACCCCCAGCGGCGACGCCCCCTTCGTCGCGGCCACCTTCGTCGCCGCCACCGGAACCATCGCCACCTTCGTGGCCATCGCCACCGAGGCCTCCGCCACCTACACCGCCGCCGTCTGCGCCCCCGTCGCCATCGGCCTCGTCGCCTTCCTCCCCGGCCTCTCCGCCCGCTTCGCCCGCCTGCCCATCGGCTACGCCGCCCCGCAGAGCGCCACCGACGACTACGTCGACTACGCGGTGACCCCGGACCGCTACGAGACCGAGCCGTACGGTGAGCAGTCCGGCTCCGACCAGCACGAGCCGGGCGCCGCCCCGCTGGACGCCGAGGCCATCGCCGCCCAGGCGCGCCGCGGCCACGAGATGCTGCTCGGCCTGGTCGGCGGCTGCGCCGCGGTCGCCGTCGGAGCCGCCGCCGTCCTCGGCTTCTCCGAGAACACCTGGGGCCGCCTGCTGGCGCTCGCCACCGGCCTCGCCATGCTGCTGCGCGCCCGCCTCTTCCGCTACACCTCCCAGGTCGTCTGCGCCCTCGTCGCGGGCCTCGTCGCCATCGCACTGCTGATCCTGGGCATGGCCCTGCACCCGCCGACCGACCTGCTCGAAGCCCTCCTGCGGGAGCACGACAGCAGCGGCCTGGACCTCCGTACGATCTGGCTGACCGCCGCCGTCGCGGCCGGCGCGGCACTCCTCGCCGGAATTGCGCTGGTCATTCCCCGCAAGGGTCTGTCACCCTTCTGGGGGCGGCTGCTCGACCTCACCGAGGCGGCGGTCCTGCTCAGCCTTGTGCCGCTCACCCTGGCCGTGCTGGACGTGTACTCCCGCGCCAGGTCTCTCACCAGCTGAGACGTGGCGCAGCGGCAGCCTGGTACGCTGTGTGACGGCCGTTTGTGTACGCGTCCCCCGGATTCCTCGACGAGAGGGTCTGTGGACTGCGCTCAGCGGACCCCGCCTCCCGAGTAACGGAAGCTCCCCAGAGACTCAGACCTGGGGCACTCGGTGGCAACGAAGACCTAAAACGAGGAGTACGCGTGCCGCTCGACGCCGCTACGAAGAAGCAGATCATCACCGAGTTCGGTGCCAAGGAGGGCGACACCGGCTCCCCCGAGGTCCAGGTTGCGATGCTCTCCCGCCGCATCTCGGACCTGACCGAGCACCTCAAGACGCACAAGCACGACCACCACTCCCGTCGTGGTCTGCTGATCCTGGTCGGCCAGCGTCGCCGCCTGCTGCAGTACCTGGCCAAGAAGGACATCCAGCGCTTCCGTACGCTGGTCGAGCGCCTCGGCATCCGCCGCGGTGCGGCCGGCGCCAAGTAAAGCGCTGTGAAGGGAGCGGTTCCCACATCCGGGGGCCGCTCCCTTTGCTGTACGTGCGGGACGGACCGGACCCTTTGTAGTCTGGAACGGACGCACGTGCGCGTCTGAGGAAGACGCGCACAACTGAAGAGGAGGAGCGCCCTCCCACGCCGCCGGTCCTCGGTAGTGGCACCCGGAATGCCCCCGAGGGCAACGAACCGGGTGCTTCGATCGAAGACCGGCCCGCACGCCAGGAGCGCTTCTCCGCAACCGTCCACCGCCACACGGGCGGCGGACGGAGACGACGAAAATGGAGAAAACGCTAGTGGAGAACGAGACCCACTACGCCGAGGCCGTCATTGACAACGGTTCCTTCGGCACCCGCACCATCCGCTTCGAGACGGGCCGTCTGGCCCGCCAGGCCGCCGGCTCCGCCGTTGCCTACCTGGACGACGACACGATGGTGCTGTCCGCCACCACCGCGTCGAAGAAGCCCAAGGACCAGCTCGACTTCTTCCCCCTGACGGTGGACGTCGAGGAGCGGCAGTACGCGGCCGGCAAGATCCCCGGCTCCTTCTTCCGCCGTGAGGGCCGCCCCTCCGAGGACGCGATCCTCACCTGCCGCCTGATCGACCGCCCGCTGCGCCCGTCCTTCAAGAAGGGCCTGCGCAACGAGATCCAGGTCGTCGCCACGGTCATGGCGCTCAACCCCGACCACCTGTACGACGTCATCGCGATCAACGCCGCGTCCGCGTCCACCCAGCTGGCCGGTCTGCCCTTCTCCGGCCCGATCGGCGGCGTCCGCGTCGCGCTGATCCGCGGCCAGTGGGTGGCGTTCCCGACGCACACCGAGCTCGAGGACGCCGTCTTCGACATGGTCGTGGCGGGTCGCACCCTCGAGGACGGCGACGTCGCGATCATGATGGTCGAGGCCGAGGCCACCGAGAAGACCATCGCCCTCGTCAAGGGCGGCGCCGAGGCGCCGACCGAGGAGATCGTCGCCGCCGGTCTGGACGCCGCGAAGCCCTTCATCAAGGTCCTCTGCAAGGCCCAGTCGGACCTCGCGGCCAAGGCCGCCAAGCCCGAGGGCGAGTTCCCGGTCTTCCTGGACTACCAGGACGACGTGTACGAGGCCCTCGCGGCCGCCGTCAAGGGCGAGCTCTCCCAGGCGCTGACCATCGCGGGCAAGCAGGACCGCGAGGCCGAGCTGGACCGCGTCAAGGAGATCGCCGCCGAGAAGCTCCTCCCGGCCTTCGAAGGCCGCGAGAAGGAGATCTCCGCCGCGTACCGCAGCCTGACCAAGGCCCTGGTCCGCGAGCGCGTCATCAAGGACAAGGTCCGCATCGACGGCCGCGGGATCACGGACATCCGTACCCTCGCCGCCGAGGTCGAGGCCATCCCGCGCGTGCACGGCTCGGCGCTGTTCGAGCGTGGCGAGACCCAGATCCTGGGCGTCACCACCCTCAACATGCTCCGCATGGAGCAGCAGCTGGACACCCTCTCCCCGGTGACCCGCAAGCGCTACATGCACAACTACAACTTCCCGCCGTACTCCGTCGGCGAGACCGGCCGCGTCGGTTCGCCGAAGCGCCGCGAGATCGGCCACGGCGCGCTCGCCGAGCGCGCGATCGTGCCGGTCCTCCCGACCCGCGAGGAGTTCCCCTACGCGATCCGTCAGGTGTCCGAGGCCCTCGGCTCCAACGGTTCGACGTCCATGGGCTCGGTCTGCGCCTCCACCATGTCGCTGCTGAACGCCGGTGTGCCCCTCAAGGCCCCCGTCGCCGGTATCGCCATGGGCCTGATCTCCCAGGAGATCGACGGCAAGACGCACTACGTCGCCCTCACCGACATCCTCGGTGCGGAGGACGCCTTCGGCGACATGGACTTCAAGGTCGCCGGCACCAAGGAGTTCGTCACCGCCCTCCAGCTGGACACCAAGCTGGACGGCATCCCGGCCTCCGTCCTGGCCGCGGCCCTCAAGCAGGCCCGCGACGCCCGCCTCCACATCCTCGACGTGATGATGGAAGCGATCGACACGCCGGACGAGATGTCCCCCAACGCCCCGCGGATCATCACCGTCAAGATCCCGGTGGACAAGATCGGTGAGGTCATCGGGCCCAAGGGCAAGATGATCAACCAGATCCAGGAGGACACCGGCGCCGAGATCACGATCGAGGACGACGGCACCATCTACATCGGTGCCGCCGACGGCCCGGCCGCCGAGGCCGCCCGCGCCACGATCAACGGCATCGCCAACCCGACCATGCCGGAGGTCGGCGAGCGCTACCTGGGTACGGTCGTCAAGACCACCACCTTCGGTGCCTTCGTCTCCCTGCTCCCGGGCAAGGACGGCCTGCTGCACATCTCGCAGATCCGCAAGCTCGCCGGTGGCAAGCGCGTGGAGAACGTCGAGGACGTGCTCGCGGTCGGCACCAAGGTCCAGGTGGAGATCGCCGAGATCGACCAGCGCGGCAAGCTCTCCCTGATCCCCGTGATCGACGGCGAGGCCGCCGGTGACGACGCTGACAAGGACGACTCCGACAAGTGATGTCGCGTAGTTCCCGTGTGACGGCCCGCCCCTCCTCGGAGGGGCGGGCCGTCGCCCGTACCCAAACCCTCCTCAAGGGCAGCAACGGCATCGGCACCGTCCGGCGCACCGTGCTGCCCGGCGGACTGCGCATCGTCACCGAGACGCTGCCCTCCGTCCGCTCCGCCACCTTCGGCATCTGGGCGCACGTCGGCTCCCGTGACGAGACGCCCACGCTGAACGGCGCCACGCACTACCTGGAGCACCTCCTCTTCAAGGGCACGCACCGGCGCAGCGCCCTCGACATCTCCTCCGCGATCGACGCGGTCGGCGGCGAGATGAACGCCTTCACGGCGAAGGAGTACACCTGCTACTACGCCCGGGTGCTCGACACCGACCTGCCGCTGGCCATCGACGTGGTCTGCGACATGCTCACCGGCTCGCTGATCCGCGAGGAGGACGTCGACGCCGAGCGCGGCGTCATCCTCGAAGAGATCGCGATGACCGAGGACGACCCGGGCGACATGGTGCACGACCTGTTCGCGCAGACCATGTACGGGGACACCCCCCTGGGCCGCCCCGTCCTCGGCACCGTCGACACGATCAACGCGCTCGGCGCCGACCGGATCCGCCGCTTCTACAAGAAGCACTACGACCCGACGCACCTGGTCGTGGCCGCCGCCGGCAACGTCGACCACAACAAGGTCGTGCGCCAGGTCCGCGCCGCCTTCGAGAAGGCCGGCGCGCTGACCCGCACCGACGCCGAGCCGATCGGCCCGCGCACCGGCGCCAAGCGCATCCGCACCGCCGGCCGCGTCGACCTCGTGAACCGCAGGACCGAGCAGGCCCACGTGGTCCTCGGCATGCCCGGCCTCGCCCGGACCGACGAGCGCCGCTGGGCACTGGGCGTGCTCAACACCGCTCTCGGCGGCGGCATGTCCTCGCGCCTGTTCCAGGAGGTCCGGGAGAAGCGCGGCCTCGCCTACAGCGTGTACTCGTACACCTCGGGCTTCGCCGACACCGGCCTCTTCGGCGTGTACGCGGGCTGCCGCCCCAACCAGGTGCACGACGTGCTCCGGATCTGCCGCGACGAGCTCGACAAGGTCGCGACTGAGGGCCTCGCGGACGACGAGATCAAGCGGGCCATCGGCCAGCTCTCCGGATCCACCGTCCTCGGCCTGGAGGACACCGGCGCGATCATGAACCGCATCGGCAAGAGCGAGCTGTGCTGGGGCGACCAGATGTCCGTGGACGACATGCTGGCCCGGATCGCGGCCGTGACCCCGGACGACATCCGCTCGGTGGCACAGGATGTACTGGCACAGCGGCCCTCGCTCGCGGTGATCGGCCCGCTGAAGGAGAAGCAGGCCGCCCGTCTCGACGAAGCGGTCGCCTAGTTCCGTACGTGAGTGAGGAAGCAATATGAGCAAGCTGCGCGTGGCAGTCCTCGGCGCCCAGGGCCGCATCGGCGCCGAGGCCGTCAAGGCGGTCGAGGCCGCCGAGGACATGGAACTGGTCGCGGCGCTCGGCCGCGGCGACAAGCTGGAGACGCTGGCCGAGGCCGGCGCCCAGGTCGCGGTCGAGCTGACCACCCCGGGATCGGTGATGGGGAATCTGGACTTCCTCATCCGTCACGGCATCCACGGAGTGGTCGGTACCACCGGCTGGACCGAGGACCGCCTCGCGCAGCTGGGCACCTGGCTCGACGGTTCGCCGGAGACCGGTGTGCTCATCGCCCCGAACTTCTCCATCGGCGCCGTCCTCACCATGAAGTTCGCCGCCCAGGCCGCTCGCTACTTCGAGTCCGTGGAGGTCGTCGAGCTGCACCACCCGAACAAGGTCGACGCCCCCTCCGGCACGGCGACCCGTACGGCGCAGCTCATCGCGGCCGCCCGTGCCGAGGCCGGCCTCGGCGCCCAGCCCGACGCCACCGCCACCGCGCTCGACGGCGCGCGCGGCGCGGACGTCGACGGCGTCCCGGTGCACGCGGTCCGCCTGCGCGGCCTGCTGGCCCACCAGGAAGTACTCCTCGGCGGCGAGGGCGAGACCCTGACCATCCGTCACGATTCCCTGCACCACAGCAGCTTCATGCCGGGCATCCTGCTCGGTGTGCGCCGAGTGGTGCGGACCCCGGGCCTCACCTTCGGCCTGGAACACTTCCTCGACCTGGGCTGACCGGACTGATTTCACGATGCGCGCGAAGATCACCTACTTCATCACGGCCGCCGTTCTGGTGGTCTACTTCGTCCTGGTCGGCAGCCGGGGCCTGATGCTGATCCAGCACGGCACCTGGCTCACCGTCACCTTCGGGGTGGCCGTGCTGATCCTGCCGGTCATCGGTGTCTGGTTCCTCTGGCAGAACACCCGGTTCGTCACGCGGGCCAACCTCCTCGCGACCGAGCTGGAGGCCGAGGGCGGGCTGCCCGTCGACGAGCTGGAGCGGGACGCGTACGGGCGGATCCTGCGGGACTCCGCCGACGAGGTCTTCGCGCGCCGCAAGGCCGAGACCGAGGACGCGCCGGGGGACTGGCGCAGCTGGTTCCGGCTCGCCGTCGCCTACCACGACGCGCGGGACACCCCGCGGGCGCGCAAGGCGATGCAGCGGGCGATCGCCCTGCACGACAAGAAGCCCGTACAGGTCTGACCTGTACGGGCTTCCAGGGGCGGTTCGGGCCGGTCAGGCGGCCACGGGCCGGTACTCGTCGGCCCAGGCGCCCACCGTGTCGGCGGCCCGGTCGAAGGCCTCGGTCCGCGACAGGAAGTCGGCGTTGTGGTCGGTCAGCAGTACCGGCGCCTCCGCACCGTTCCGCGCGCCCATCGTCAGCGCCTGGCCCTGCACGGTCCTCGGCAGCCCGAGCCAGCGCACCGGCTGCTGCACCGTGCGCAGTTCGCCGATCTCGCTCCAGGCGGTGGTGCGGGTCACGAAGAACCCCACCCGGCGCAGTCCCGCGGGGCTCACCCAGACGCCCACGCGCAGGGTCTGCACCGCCGACCCGACGACCGCGAGGGCGGCGATCAGGCAGACGAGCGCTCCGCCCCAGCCGCCCGCGAAGGCGACGATCATCGTCGCCAGCAGCATGAACGCCGACAGCAGGAGCAGCAGCGCGCCGATGCCCACGCGCCAGGGGCCGGGCCGGTAGGGCCGGCGCCAGCGGTCCTGGTCGGCATGGGCCAGGATCTCGTCGCCGTCGTCATCCGCGTCGGATACGCCGTCGGCCGTCAAGAAGGGCAGGGGCACGGCTGGACCTCACTCACATGCACGTTCGGTTGGGCTCTGCCCGTGAGGCTACCGCCCCTGGGACGCCTCCGACTGCTGCGACTTCTCCGGCACCTTGCTCGGCTGCAGTGCGGGCATACCGAGGAGCAGTGAGCCGGCGAGCCCCGCCACCACGGTCAGTCCGACCAGGGTACGGGCGATCAACTGGGTTCTGCCCAGGCGCTCGCGCGGCGGCGGAGTGACGTTGCTTCGGAAACGGTCGGCCTCGGAGACGAAGGCGAACGGGACGGGTTCGCGCCGGAGGAACATCGGAGTGAATCTCCTCGGGGTGGAGGGGAGTGCGTTCTTCTGGGTAGGACGTACGAGCCCGTCAATCGGTGCCGGATTTCGGGACATTAGGAAAAATTCATGGCTGTGCGTCAGCTGTGCGACACGTGGTGCCGACCCCACGCCGAAGCCGCGTCGAAGCCGCGCGCCGGGTGCGTCCGCACAGGCCGTGCGAGGGGCGCCGTAGAGTGGGCGCGCCCCAGGACGCACGTTTGGAAGGACCCCCGGTGAGCGAAACCGCCGCTTCAGATCTGAAACCCAGCTTCCGCAGCGACGTGACGGTGGAGCTGGTGAAGCACTCCGCCGCCGACTCCGACGTACTGTGGGCCGCTCGCGTCTCCACGGCCGGCGAGCAGTCGCTGGAGGAGCTGCAGAAGGACCCGGAGCGCTCCAAGGGCCTCATCAACTACCTGATGCGCGACCGCCACGGCAGCCCGTTCGAGCACAACTCGATGACCTTCTTCATCAGTGCCCCGATCTTCGTCTTCCGCGAGTTCATGCGCCACCGCGTGGGCTGGTCGTACAACGAGGAGTCGGGCCGCTACAGGGAGCTCGAGCCGGTCTTCTACGTCCCGGACGCCGAGCGCAAGCTGGTTCAGGAGGGCCGCCCGGGCAAGTACGTCTTCGTCGAGGGCACCCAGGCGCAGCAGGAACTGACCGGCCGCGTCATGGAGGACTCCTACGTGCAGGCATACGAGGCCTACCGCGAGATGCTCGCCGCGGGCGTGGCCCGGGAGGTCGCCCGTTCGGTCCTGCCGGTCGGTCTTTTCTCCTCGATGTACGCCACCTGCAACGCGCGCTCGCTGATGCACTTCCTCGGTCTGCGTACGCAGCACGAGCTCGCGGCGGTCCCGTCCTTCCCGCAGCGGGAGATCGAGATGGTCGGCGAGAAGATGGAGCAGCACTGGGCGAAGCTCATGCCGCTGACGTACGCCGCCTACAACGGCAACGGGCGCGTTGCCCCGTAGGGGCCGGTACACCCGTCGCGTACAGATGTACGGCGTCAAGTCCGAAGTGTCCGTATTGCGACGTTTCGTAAAGTTCATCTAGGCTGATCAAACGGACCCGGCACTGCTTGAACCCCCGAGCAGGCAGTGCCGGCGTCCAACACCCCGTTGACGTCCCCCGAGGGGACACCGCGAGCATGGCAGCGAGTAGCGTGTTACCCATGGCTCCGATCTCGACTCCGCAGACCCCCTTCGGGCGGGTCCTCACCGCCATGATCACGCCGTTTACGGCGGATGGCGTTCTCGACCTCGACGGCGCGCAGCGGCTCGCCGTCCACCTGGTGGACGCAGGCAACGACGGCCTGATCATCAACGGCACCACCGGTGAGTCGCCCACCACCACCGACGCGGAGAAAAACGACCTCGTACGAGCCGTACTCGAAGCCGTCGGAGACCGCGCCCACGTGGTCGCGGGCATCGGTACCAACGACACCCGCCACACCCTCGAGCTGGCCCGCCAGGCCGAGCGCACCGGCGCACACGGCCTGCTCGCGGTCACGCCGTACTACAGCAAGCCGCCGCAGGAAGGCCTCTTCCGGCACTTCACGGCCATCGCCGACGCCACCGGGCTGCCGGTGATGCTCTACGACATCCCCGGCCGCAGCGGTGTCCCGATCGACACCGAAACCCTGGTCAGGCTGGCCGAGCACCCCCGTATCGTTGCCAACAAGGACGCCAAGAGCGACCTCGGCCGGGCAAGCTGGGCCATCGCGCAGAGCGGCCTGGCCTGGTACTCGGGTGACGACATGCTGAACCTGCCGCTCCTTTCGGTCGGCGCGGTCGGATTCGTCTCCGTGGTCAGCCACGTGGTCACCCCCGAGCTGCGCGCCATGCTGGAGGCCCACCTGGGCGGAGACGTCCAGAAGGCGACCGAGATCCACCAGAAGCTGCTCCCGATCTTCACCGGCATGTTCCGCACCCAGGGTGTAATGACCACCAAGGGCGCACTGAACCTGCAGGGCCTGCCCGCCGGCCCGCTGCGGCTCCCGCTGATCGAGCTGACCGCCGAAGAGACGGCCCAGCTCAAGATCGATCTTGCTGCCGGCGGGGTACAGCTCTGACAACAGACTTCACAACTGAATACGCATGAACAACCACATACAGAACAGACAACAGCAAGTGCACGAATGACATGCGCGCCACGTGCCTTCCGGGGTACGTGGCGTGCGTGGTGAGGAGACACTTTTGAGCCATCCGCATCCGGAACTCGGTCCGCCGCCGAAGCTGCCCAAGGGCGGCCTCAGAGTCACCCCCCTGGGCGGTCTCGGCGAGATCGGCCGCAACATGACCGTCTTCGAGTACGACGGCCGTCTGCTGATCGTCGACTGCGGCGTCCTCTTCCCCGAGGAGGAGCAGCCGGGCATCGACCTGATCCTGCCGGACTTCACGTCCATCCGGGACCGCCTCGACGACATCGACGGCATCGTCCTCACGCACGGCCACGAGGACCACATCGGCGCCGTCCCCTACCTCCTCCGGGAGAAGGCGGACATCCCGCTGATCGGCTCCAAGCTGACGCTGGCCCTCATCGAGGCGAAGCTCCAGGAGCACCGCATCCGCCCCTACACCCTTGAGGTGAAGGAAGGCGAGCGCGAGCACCTCGGCCCCTTCGACTGCGAGTTCATCGCGGTCAACCACTCCATCCCGGACGCCCTGGCCGTGGCCATCCGTACGGGCGCCGGCATGGTCGTCGCCACCGGCGACTTCAAGATGGACCAGCTCCCGCTGGACAAGCGCCTCACCGACCTGCACGCCTTCGCGCGTCTGAGCGAAGAGGGCATCGACCTCCTTCTCTCCGACTCCACGAACGCCGAGGTCCCGGGCTTCGTCCCGCCGGAGCGGGACATCTCCAACGCGATCCGCGGGGTCTTCGCGGGTGCTCAGAAGCGGATCATCGTGGCGTCGTTCGCCAGCCACGTGCACCGCATCCAGCAGATCCTCGACGCCGCCCACGAGTACGGCCGCCGGGTCGCCTTCGTCGGCCGCTCGATGGTCCGCAACATGGGCATCGCCCGTGACCTCGGCTACCTGAAGGTCCCGGCCGGTCTCATCGTCGACGTCAAGACCCTCGACGACCTGCCGGACGACGAGGTCGTGCTGGTCTGTACGGGCTCCCAGGGCGAGCCGATGGCGGCCCTGTCCCGGATGGCCAACCGCGACCACCAGATCCGGATCGTCCCCGGCGACACCGTGATCCTGGCGTCGTCCCTGATCCCGGGCAACGAGAACGCGGTCTACCGCGTGATCAACGGCCTGACCCGCTGGGGCGCCAACGTCGTGCACAAGGGCAACGCCAAGGTGCACGTCTCGGGCCACGCCTCGGCCGGCGAGCTGCTGTACTTCTACAACATCTGCAAGCCGCGGAACCTGATGCCGGTCCACGGCGAATGGCGCCACCTGCGCGCCAACGCCGAGCTCGGTGCCATGACGGGCGTCCCGAAGGACCGCATCGTCATCGCCGAGGACGGCGTGGTCGTCGACCTGATCGACGGCAAGGCCCGGATCTCCGGCAAGGTCCAGGCCGGCTACGTCTACGTGGACGGCCTGTCGGTCGGCGACGTCACGGAGGCCTCCCTCAAGGACCGCCGGATCCTCGGCGACGAGGGCATCATCTCGGTCTACGTCGTGGTGGACAGCACCACCGGCAAGGTCGTCAGCGGCCCGAACATCCAGGCCCGCGGCTCCGGCATCGAGGACTCGGCCTTCTCCTCGGTCATCCCGAAGATCGAGGAAGCCATCGCCCGCGCCGCGGCCGACGGTGTCGCCGAACCGCACCAGATCCAGCAGCTCATCCGTCGCACGATGGGCAAGTGGGTCTCGGACGGCTACCGCCGCCGCCCGATGATCCTGCCGGTCGTCGTCGAGGTCTGACCCTCGCCGTAGCGACCGAACGGGAGCGGGGCAACCGGATTTGCATCCGGGGGCCCCGCTCCAGTACGTTTACGTCTCCACCTCGCACGGCACCCCGGCACACACGTGTGTCCGGACCAGTCATGCGGGCGGGCGGGAATCAAGGCCCAGGGAAACCTGATAAAGTCTGATCCGCCCGAAAGGGAAAGGCCCCTCCAACGGCCACCAATTCAAATCCCACCCGGAAACGGCGCGGAAATGTTCTGGTAAGGTTGGAACCGCCGGAAAGGGAAAGCGCGAAAGCGAAAACCTGGAAAGCGCCGAGGAAGTCGGACACGAAAGAGTCTGATAGAGTCGGAAACGCAAGAACAGAACGAAAGCCCGGAGGAAAGCCCGAGAGGGTGAGTACAAAGGAAGCGTCCGTTCCTTGAGAACTCAACAGCGTGCCAAAAATCAACGCCAGAAGTTGATACCCCATCCACTTCGGTGGATGAGGTTCCTTTGAAAAAGACCTGTGAGGCTTCCTCGTGAAGTGCTTGCAGGCAACAACACAGCGAGGACGTTGTGGCGCGTCGGTCATATTCCGACATGACGTGCCCGCTCTAAGTGATGTGTGCACCCGATTACGGGTAAACATTCATGGAGAGTTTGATCCTGGCTCAGGACGAACGCTGGCGGCGTGCTTAACACATGCAAGTCGAACGATGAAGCCCTTCGGGGTGGATTAGTGGCGAACGGGTGAGTAACACGTGGGCAATCTGCCCTTCACTCTGGGACAAGCCCTGGAAACGGGGTCTAATACCGGATACCACTCCTGCCTGCATGGGCGGGGGTTGAAAGCTCCGGCGGTGAAGGATGAGCCCGCGGCCTATCAGCTTGTTGGTGGGGTAATGGCCCACCAAGGCGACGACGGGTAGCCGGCCTGAGAGGGCGACCGGCCACACTGGGACTGAGACACGGCCCAGACTCCTACGGGAGGCAGCAGTGGGGAATATTGCACAATGGGCGAAAGCCTGATGCAGCGACGCCGCGTGAGGGATGACGGCCTTCGGGTTGTAAACCTCTTTCAGCAGGGAAGAAGCGAAAGTGACGGTACCTGCAGAAGAAGCGCCGGCTAACTACGTGCCAGCAGCCGCGGTAATACGTAGGGCGCAAGCGTTGTCCGGAATTATTGGGCGTAAAGAGCTCGTAGGCGGCTTGTCACGTCGGATGTGAAAGCCCGAGGCTTAACCTCGGGTCTGCATTCGATACGGGCTAGCTAGAGTGTGGTAGGGGAGATCGGAATTCCTGGTGTAGCGGTGAAATGCGCAGATATCAGGAGGAACACCGGTGGCGAAGGCGGATCTCTGGGCCATTACTGACGCTGAGGAGCGAAAGCGTGGGGAGCGAACAGGATTAGATACCCTGGTAGTCCACGCCGTAAACGTTGGGAACTAGGTGTTGGCGACATTCCACGTCGTCGGTGCCGCAGCTAACGCATTAAGTTCCCCGCCTGGGGAGTACGGCCGCAAGGCTAAAACTCAAAGGAATTGACGGGGGCCCGCACAAGCGGCGGAGCATGTGGCTTAATTCGACGCAACGCGAAGAACCTTACCAAGGCTTGACATATACCGGAAAGCATTAGAGATAGTGCCCCCCTTGTGGTCGGTATACAGGTGGTGCATGGCTGTCGTCAGCTCGTGTCGTGAGATGTTGGGTTAAGTCCCGCAACGAGCGCAACCCTTGTCCTGTGTTGCCAGCATGCCCTTCGGGGTGATGGGGACTCACAGGAGACCGCCGGGGTCAACTCGGAGGAAGGTGGGGACGACGTCAAGTCATCATGCCCCTTATGTCTTGGGCTGCACACGTGCTACAATGGCCGGTACAATGAGCTGCGATACCGTGAGGTGGAGCGAATCTCAAAAAGCCGGTCTCAGTTCGGATTGGGGTCTGCAACTCGACCCCATGAAGTCGGAGTCGCTAGTAATCGCAGATCAGCATTGCTGCGGTGAATACGTTCCCGGGCCTTGTACACACCGCCCGTCACGTCACGAAAGTCGGTAACACCCGAAGCCGGTGGCCCAACCCTTGTGGAGGGAGCTGTCGAAGGTGGGACTGGCGATTGGGACGAAGTCGTAACAAGGTAGCCGTACCGGAAGGTGCGGCTGGATCACCTCCTTTCTAAGGAGCACAGTACCGATTGCAGACAAACGTTCTGCACGGTCAGCTCATGGGTGGAACGTTGATTAGTTGGCACGGTTTCCGAAACTCTCTGTAAGTACTGCCTCGGCGTGGAACACAGTGAAGTGGACGGGATCGTGCCTGGCACGTTGTTGGGTCCTGAAGGTACGGCCGTAAGGTCATGTCTTCAGTGTCGGCCCCAGTGAACTCGCCAGCTTGTCTGGTGGGGTGATGGGTGGCTGGTCGTTGTTTGAGAACTACACAGTGGACGCGAGCATCTGTGGCCAAGTTTTTAAGGGCGCACGGTGGATGCCTTGGCACCAGGAACCGATGAAGGACGTGAGAGGCCGCGATAGGCCCCGGGGAGCTGCCAACTGAGCTTTGATCCGGGGGTGTCCGAATGGGGAAACCCGGCAGTCGTCATGGGCTGTCACCCACTGCTGAACACATAGGCAGTGTGGAGGGAACGAGGGGAAGTGAAACATCTCAGTACCCTCAGGAAGAGAAAACAACCGTGATTCCGGGAGTAGTGGCGAGCGAAACCGGATGAGGCCAAACCGTATGCGTGTGATACCCGGCAGGGGTTGCGCATGCGGGGTTGTGGGAATGAGCTTCAGTCGTCTGCCGGCGGCTGGGCGAGTCAGAAACCGTTGATGTAGTCGAAGGACATGCGAAAGGTCCGGCGTAGAGGGTAAGACCCCCGTAGACGAAACATCAGCGGCTTGCTTGCTCATCTCCCAAGTAGCACGGGGCCCGAGAAATCCCGTGTGAATCTGGCGGGACCACCCGCTAAGCCTAAATATTCCCTGGTGACCGATAGCGGATAGTACCGTGAGGGAATGGTGAAAAGTACCGCGGGAGCGGAGTGAAATAGTACCTGAAACCGTGTGCCTACAAGCCGTGGGAGCGTCGCTCATTGGGTTTACCCAATGGGTCGTGACTGCGTGCCTTTTGAAGAATGAGCCTGCGAGTTAGCGGTGTGTAGCGAGGTTAACCCGTGTGGGGAAGCCGTAGCGAAAGCGAGTCCGAACAGGGCGATTGAGTTGCACGCTCTAGACCCGAAGCGGAGTGATCTAGCCATGGGCAGGTTGAAGCGGAGGTAAGACTTCGTGGAGGACCGAACCCACCAGGGTTGAAAACCTGGGGGATGACCTGTGGTTAGGGGTGAAAGGCCAATCAAACTCCGTGATAGCTGGTTCTCCCCGAAATGCATTTAGGTGCAGCGTCGTGTGTTTCTTGCCGGAGGTAGAGCACTGGATAGGCGATGGGCCCTACCGGGTTACTGACCTTAGCCAAACTCCGAATGCCGGTAAGTGAGAGCACGGCAGTGAGACTGTGGGGGATAAGCTCCATGGTCGAGAGGGAAACAGCCCAGAGCATCGACTAAGGCCCCTAAGCGTACGCTAAGTGGGAAAGGATGTGGAGTCGCAGAGACAACCAGGAGGTTGGCTTAGAAGCAGCCACCCTTGAAAGAGTGCGTAATAGCTCACTGGTCAAGTGATTCCGCGCCGACAATGTAGCGGGGCTCAAGCGTACCGCCGAAGTCGTGTCATTGCAGCAATAGGGCCAACGCCCGCTGTGATGGGTAGGGGAGCGTCGTGTGCCGGGTGAAGCAGCAGCGGAAGCTAGTTGTGGACGGTTCACGAGTGAGAATGCAGGCATGAGTAGCGATACACACGTGAGAAACGTGTGCGCCGATTGACTAAGGGTTCCTGGGTCAAGCTGATCTGCCCAGGGTAAGTCGGGACCTAAGGCGAGGCCGACAGGCGTAGTCGATGGACAACCGGTTGATATTCCGGTACCCGCTTTGAAACGCCCAATATCGAATCAGGCGATGCTAAGTCCGTGAAGCCGTTCCGGACCCTTCGGGGAAAGGAAAGTGGTGGAGCCGACGAACCAGACTTGTAGTAGGTAAGCGATGGGGTGACGCAGGAAGGTAGTCCAGCCCGGGCGGTGGTTGTCCCGGGGTAAGGGTGTAGGCCGAGGGGTAGGCAAATCCGTCCCTCATATAAGGCTGAGACCTGATGCCGAGCCGATTGTGGTGAAGTGGATGATCCTATGCTGTCGAGAAAAGCCTCTAGCGAGTTTCATGGCGGCCCGTACCCTAAACCGACTCAGGTGGTCAGGTAGAGAATACCGAGGCGTTCGGGTGAACTATGGTTAAGGAACTCGGCAAAATGCCCCCGTAACTTCGGGAGAAGGGGGGCCATCACTGGTGATCGGACTTGCTCCGTGAGCTGGGGGTGGCCGCAGAGACCAGCGAGAAGCGACTGTTTACTAAAAACACAGGTCCGTGCGAAGCCGTAAGGCGATGTATACGGACTGACGCCTGCCCGGTGCTGGAACGTTAAGGGGACCGGTTAGTGACCTTTCGGGGTTGCGAAGCTGAGAACTTAAGCGCCAGTAAACGGCGGTGGTAACTATAACCATCCTAAGGTAGCGAAATTCCTTGTCGGGTAAGTTCCGACCTGCACGAATGGCGTAACGACTTCTCGACTGTCTCAACCATAGGCCCGGTGAAATTGCACTACGAGTAAAGATGCTCGTTTCGCGCAGCAGGACGGAAAGACCCCGGGACCTTTACTACAGTTTGATATTGGTGTTCGGTTCGGCTTGTGTAGGATAGGTGGGAGACTTTGAAGCAGCCACGCCAGTGGTTGTGGAGTCGCCGTTGAAATACCACTCTGGTCGTGCTGGATGTCT
The DNA here is from genome assembly GCF_054353315.1 of Streptomyces sp. NC-S4. Lineage (NCBI taxonomy): Bacteria > Bacillati > Actinomycetota > Actinomycetes > Kitasatosporales > Streptomycetaceae > Streptomyces > Streptomyces sp. NC-S4. Next base: position 6,228,683 of record NZ_CM135937.1, read on the forward strand.
AACCTCGGTCCGTGATCCGGATCAGGGACAGTGTCTGATGGGTAGTTTAACTGGGGCGGTTGCCTCCCAAAGGGTAACGGAGGCGCCCAAAGGTTCCCTCAGCCTGGTTGGCAATCAGGTGTTGAGTGTAAGTGCACAAGGGAGCTTGACTGTGAGACCGACGGGTCGAGCAGGGACGAAAGTCGGGACTAGTGATCCGGCGGTGGCTTGTGGAAGCGCCGTCGCTCAACGGATAAAAGGTACCCCGGGGATAACAGGCTGATCTTCCCCAAGAGTCCATATCGACGGGATGGTTTGGCACCTCGATGTCGGCTCGTCGCATCCTGGGGCTGGAGTCGGTCCCAAGGGTTGGGCTGTTCGCCCATTAAAGCGGTACGCGAGCTGGGTTTAGAACGTCGTGAGACAGTTCGGTCCCTATCCGCTGTGCGCGTAGGAATATTGAGAAGGGCTGTCCCTAGTACGAGAGGACCGGGACGGACGAACCTCTGGTGTGCCAGTTGTCCTGCCAAGGGCATGGCTGGTTGGCTACGTTCGGGAGGGATAACCGCTGAAAGCATCTAAGCGGGAAGCCTGCTTCAAGATGAGTATTCCCACCTCCTTGAGAGGGTAAGGCTCCCAGTAGACGACTGGGTTGATAGGCCAGATGTGGAAGCCCGGTAACGGGTGAAGCTGACTGGTACTAATAGGCCGAGGGCTTGTCCTCAGTTGCTCGCGTCCACTGTGTTAGTTCTGAAATAACGAACAGCTGTGAAAACACCAGCGTTCTAAATTTCATAGTGTTTCGGTGGTCATAGCGTTAGGGAAACGCCCGGTTACATTCCGAACCCGGAAGCTAAGCCTTTCAGCGCCGATGGTACTGCAGGGGGGACCCTGTGGGAGAGTAGGACGCCGCCGAACAACCCGCCCTTTTAGCTCAGTCGGTAGAGCGTCTCCATGGTAAGGAGAAGGTCAACGGTTCGATTCCGTTAAAGGGCTCCAATGAAGAAGGCCCCCGCCACATGGCGGGGGCCTTTTTTGTTTTCCTGCACGGACCTGCTCCTGCCGCACGGCCGGCCGGACGGGCGGGCCGTAGCCGAGCTGCCTACCATGGATGTGAAGGCTAGATAAGGTACGTCCGGCGGCTTCGAGGTGCCCCCAAGGGCCGCTCGGCTGGCCCAGGAGGCGGTGATGACCGTACCCCCCGATGCACCCGACACGGCGGCGCCACAGCACACACAGGGCGATCCCGAGGACGTCCTCAAGCACATCGGAAGCACGTGGCACTGGGCACTGGGCTTCGCCCTCGCGACCCTGATCCCCGGCATCCTGGTGCTCGTCTGGCCCGACGAGACCCTTCACATCCTGGCCGTCATCATCGGTCTGCAGCTCCTGGTGGCGGGCGCCTTCCGGTTCGTCACCGCCTTTTCGCACAGCCGCGACGGCGGTAGCCGGCTGGCGGGTGTCCTGATCGCCATGCTCGCGTTCCTGGCGGGCGTCCTGGTGCTGCGTCATCCGATGCAGACGATCGGCGCGCTGAGTTTGATCATCGGCATGTTCTGGTTGCTGTCCGGAGTGCTCGCGGCGTTCACCGCGATCGCCGACCACACGCTGGTGCACCGGGGCCTGCAGTTCGGCCTCGGCGCTCTCGGCGCCGTCGCCGGAATCGTCGTGCTCTGCTTCCCGGTCGACTCCGCCGTTGCCCTGACCCGGCTGCTGGGACTCTGGCTCGTCCTGCTCGGTGTGTTCGAGCTGGTGATGGCCTTCGCACTGCGGTCGGCCACCCGCCGGGTCACATAGGCAGGTCCGGGGCGAATGCCGGCCCTCGCCGGACCCGCCCTCCCGTGAACCCGACCCCGAACCGAACCCGGACTCGGCGCACGCCGAGCCCGGGTTTCTCGCGGAGGCGGGCGCCGCGAGCGCCGGCTAGGCGCCCGTACGCTGTTCCGGGACGCGGAAGGCGAGGATCGCCATGTCGTCCGACGCGGGTTCCGCGGCGAACCGTTCCACCGCGCGCAGGACGCGGGAGGCGACCGCGCCCGCGGTGAGGCCCGTACACGTGGTGAGGACCTCGGTGAGCCCGTCGTCGCCCAGCATGCGAGTGCCCTCGCGGCGTTCGGTCACGCCGTCGGTGACACAGAGGAGCACATCGCCGGGGTCGAGCGTCAGGGTCTGTTCGTAGAGGTCCAGGTCGTCGATCACGCCCAGCAGAGGTTGCGGGTCCGCGGCCGCGTCGACCTGGCCGTTCGGGCGCAGGCGCAGTGGGAGCGGGTGGCCCGCGCAGACGACCTTCATGAGGGCGCCGCCGTCGGGCTGGGGGTGGAGCTCGCCGTAGAGGAGGGTGAGGAAGCGGCTGCGGGCGCCCTCGTCGAGGATGGCCGCGTTGAGGCGTTCGAGGACCGCCGGGCCGCCGAGGCCCTCGCGGGCCAGCAGGCGCAGGGCGTGCCGGGCGAGGCCCGTGACGGCGGCGGCCTCCGGACCCGTACCGCAGACGTCGCCGATGGCGAAGCCGTACGCGCCGTCGCGGATCGGGAAGACGTCGTAGAAGTCGCCGCCGACCTCGTTGCCCTCGCCGGCCGCGCGGTAGATGACCTCGACCTCCATGCCCGGGATCGCGGGGGAGCCGGGCGGCAGCAGGCTGCGCTGGAGGGAGCGGCTGATCGCGGTGCGCTCCGAGTACAGACGGGCGTTGTCGAGGGCCAGGGCGGCGCGGCGGGAGAGGTCCTCGGCCAGTTCGAGGATCTCCTGGCGGAAGTGCTCCTCGCGCGGCTTGCCGAGGGTCAGCATGCCGATCACGCGGTTGCGGGCGAGGAGGGGCAGGACCACCGTCTCGCCGCCGACCGCGGCGGTCGCCTCGGGCCACGGGCGGGCGCCGGCCTCGCGGACCGGTTCGGGCGGACTGAGCCGGGAGAGCAGGTCCTTGAGGCCGTCGATGCGCTCCTCGTCCTCGTGCAGGACGTAGGAGAGGTACGGGTCGGAGGACTGGTCGGCGATCGTGTAGACGGCGCACCAGGTGGCCAGGGTCGGGACGGTCATCTGGGCCATGAGGGCCAGGGTCTGGTCCCGGTCGAGGGTGCCGGCCAGCAGGTCGGAGGCTTCGACGAGGAAGGAGAGGGAACCGCGGCGCAGGCGCTCCAGCTCGCCGAGGCGGGCGGATTCGACGGCGAGGGCGATGCGGTCGGCGGCGAACTGGAGGTGCAGGGCCTCTTCGTTGGAGTAGCGGCCCGGGGTCTCGGCGGCGACGCCGAGCGAGCCGGTGAGGCGCCCTTCCACCTTGAGGGGGACGGTGACGGCGGAGCGCATGCCGGTGGCCTCCAGGAGCGGCACGGCTCCGGGGGAGGCGATGAGGTCGTCGTGGACGGCGGGCATGCGGGCGGATCCGTAGCGGTTGGTGCCGGCCTCCACGGGGACGCGGGCGAAGCGCTGGCGGGTGGAGGGCAGGCCGGTCGTGGCGCGGACCTCCAGCTCGGTCTCGTCGTCGGTGGCGAGCAGCAGGAAGGCGGAATCGGCGTCGAGCAGGTCGCGGGCGCGCTCGACGGTCCGCTGGAGGAGCCCGTCGAGGTCGTCGGGGGCGGGGGAGCCGATGAAGACCTCGAAGGGGTCCGTGGGGCGGGGCTCGGTGAAGTGGCCGCTGTCGGAGGTGGGCACCCGTACCGGGGTCTGGAGGAGGGCGCGCTCGTCGTCGTGGACGAGGAGGCAGACGATCGACGGTTCGCCGTGGGCGTCGCGGACCCGCAGGTGGGAGGCGAAGACGGGGATGACGCGGCCGTCGGCGCCGCGGACGCCGTAGCTGCCCTCCCAGCGGGACAGGCGCAGGGCCTCGGCGATGCCGGTGCCGGTGCCGGGGGTCTGGGGCCAGGCGGCGAGTTCGGCGAGCGGGCGGCCGAGCGCCTTCTCGGCGGGGTGGCCGAAGATGTGCTCGGCGTCCTCGTTCCAGGCGGAGATGGCGTCGTCCGAGTCGATCTGGAGGACGGCGACGCGGACCCGGCTGTCGGCCAGGGGCAGCAGCTGGTCGGGGACGACGGGGCCCGCGGAGCGGGTACCGACCGGCCGGTCTGGCAGGTCCAGGCGGAACCACACGTGCTTGTGGGTGGCGGTGTACTCGACGCCCCAGCGGGTGGCGAGCGCGGCGCACAGCATCAGGCCGCGGCCGTTCTCGCGGTCGGGGTCGGCGTAGGGGCGCTCGCCGGGGTGCTGGAGGGGGAGCTCGCGCTCCGGGTACCGGTCTGCGACCTCGACCCGTACACCGCCGTCGGCGCGCAGGCACAGGACCTCGGCCCGGGTGCCGGCGTGGACCACGGCGTTGGTGACGAGCTCGCTGGTGAGGACCACCGCGTCGTCGACGATGTCCGCGAAGCCCCAGCCGTGCAGGGTGTCGCGGACGAACCCGCGGGCGGCGGCGACCGAGCGCCCGAGGGGATCGAAGCTGGCAGCCGCCCGTGCCGTGATCACGAGTCTCCTTCGACGCGGTTGGACATCGGGTGCCAGGTTACTTACCTTCACGGGCGGCATGGTGCCGTCGTCGGGGATTCCACCCGCAGGGTACGGCGGGTGTGCGATGGTGCCGAAGTGTTATGGCCGGGTTCGGCCATGGTGAAACACTGGGCGGGCTTGCAGAGCCGGCTCGTGACGAGTCAGGCGTCCGGTGGAAGAGTGGTCGACCCTTTCGGGAGGGACACGGTGGAGTCTGGCGCAGCGGTACGGCGTACGGGAACGAGGCCGAAGGGCGGACGTTCCCGGCGCAGTGGCACGACGGAGGTCGACACCGCCGCTCTCGACCGGCTGCTCACGGCCCTGGTGTCGATGCGGGACGGGAACTTCCGCAAGCGGCTGACGGTGTCGGGCGAGGGCGTGATGGCGGAGATCGCCGCCGTCTACAACGAGGTCGCCGACCGCAATCTCCACCTGACCGGGGAGCTGTCCCGGGTGCGGCGGACGGTGGGCCGCGAGGGCAAGCTGAGCGAACGGCTGGAAACAGGTGCCTGCGAGGGCTCCTGGGCGGCCGCGATCGATGCCTCGAACCAGCTGGTGGACGATCTGGCCCGGCCGGTGTCCGAGGTGGGCCGGGTGCTGTCGGCGGTGGCCGACGGCGATCTGGACCAGCGGATGGATCTGCGGACGCAGGCGGCCGAGGGGGCCGGGCATCCGCTGCGCGGGGAGTTCCTGAAGGTCGGGCGCACGGTCAACAACCTGGTCGACCAGCTGTCCGCGTTCACCGATGAGGTGACGCGCGTGGCGCTGGAGGTGGGTACCGAGGGCAAGCTCGGCGGGCAGGCCCAGGTGCGCGGGATGTCGGGTTCCTGGAAGGACCTGACCGACTCCGTCAACACGATGGCGTACCGGCTCACCGCCCAGGTGCGTGACATCGCTCTCGTCACGACGGCGGTCGCCAAGGGCGATCTGTCGCGCAAGGTCACGGTGCACGTGGCGGGCGAGATGCTCCAGCTGAAGAACACCGTGAACACGATGGTGGACCAGCTGTCGTCCTTCTCCTCCGAGGTGACCCGGGTCGCCCGAGAGGTGGGTACGGAGGGCGAGCTGGGCGGTCAGGCGAAGGTGCCCGGGGTCGCGGGCGTGTGGAAGGACCTGACCGACTCGGTCAACACCATGGCCGGGAACCTGACGGCCCAGGTGCGCGGGATCGCGCAGGTGACCACGGCGGTCGCGAACGGCGACCTGTCGCAGAAGGTACGGGTCAGCGCGCGCGGCGAGGTGGCGCAGCTGGCCGAAACGATCAACCAGATGACCGAGACGCTGCGGACCTTCGCGGACGAGGTCACGCGCGTGGCGAGCGAGGTCGGGGCCAAGGGTCTGCTGGGCGGTCAGGCGCAGGTTCCGGGGGCGGCGGGGACGTGGAAGGACCTCACCGATTCGGTGAACACCGCCTTCCGTAACCTCACCGGGCAGGTGCGGGACATCGCGCAGGTGACGACGGCGGTGGCGAACGGCGACCTGTCGCAGAAGGTCACGGTCGACGTGGCCGGCGAGATGCTGGAGCTGAAGAACACCGTCAACACGATGGTGGACCAGCTCTCGGCCTTCGGCGCGGAAGTGACGCGTGTGGCCCGTGAGGTCGGCGTCGAGGGTGAGCTGGGCGGTCAGGCGCAGGTTCCGGGGGCGGCGGGGACGTGGAAGGACCTCACCGATTCGGTGAACACCGCCTTCCGCAACCTCACCGGGCAGGTGCGCAACATCGCCCAGGTGACGACGGCGGTGGCGAACGGCGACCTGTCGCAGAAGGTCACCGTGGACGTCTCCGGTGAGATGCTCCAGCTGAAGAACACCGTCAACACGATGGTGGACCAGCTGTCCTCCTTCGCCGACCAGGTCACGCGCATGGCCCGGGACGTGGGTACGGAGGGCCGCCTCGGCGGTCAGGCCCGGGTGGAGGGGGTGTCCGGCACCTGGAAGGAGCTCACCGACTCCGTCAACTTCATGGCCGGGAACCTGACCTCGCAGGTGCGCCAGATCGCCCAGGTGACGACGGCGGTGGCGCGGGGCGACCTGTCGCAGAAGATCGACGTGGACGCCCGGGGCGAGATCCTGGAGCTGAAGAACACCATCAACACGATGGTGGACCAGCTCTCGGCCTTCGCGGAGCAGGTGACGCGGGTGGCCCGCGACGTGGGTACGGAGGGCCGCCTGGGCGGTCAGGCGCAGGTGCCCGGGGTGGCCGGCGTATGGCGTGACCTGACGGACTCGGTGAACGGCATGGCCGGGAACCTGACCTCGCAGGTGCGCAACATCGCGCAGGTCGCGACGGCGGTGGCCCGCGGTGACCTGTCGCAGAAGATCGACGTGGACGCGCGCGGCGAGATCCTGGAGCTGAAGAACACCCTCAACACGATGGTCGACCAGCTCTCGAACTTCGCGGAGCAGGTGACGCGGGTGGCCCGGGAGGTGGGCACCGAGGGCATCCTCGGCGGCCAGGCGGAGGTGAAGGGGGTTTCCGGTACCTGGAAGGACCTCACCCAGTCCGTCAACTTCATGGCGAACAACCTGACGTCCCAGGTGCGCAACATCGCCGAGGTGACGACCGCGGTGGCCATGGGCGACCTCTCCAAGAAGATCACCGTCGACGCCAAGGGCGAGATCCTCGAACTGGTCACCACCGTGAACACGATGGTGGACCAGCTGTCGTCGTTCGCGGAGCAGGTGACGCGGGTGGCCCGTGAGGTGGGCTCCGAGGGCATCCTCGGCGGTCAGGCCCGGGTGCGCGGGGTGACGGGCATCTGGAAGGACCTGACCGACAACGTCAACCTGATGGCCAACAACCTGACCTCCCAGGTGCGCAACATCTCCCAGGTCTCGGCGGCGGTCGCCAACGGCGACCTGACGAAGAAGGTCACGGTGGAGGCGCGCGGCGAGGTCGCGCAGCTCGCCGACACCGTCAACACGATGGTGAAGACCCTGTCCTCGTTCGCGGACGAGGTGACCCGGGTGGCCCGCGAGGTGGGTACGGAGGGCCGCCTGGGCGGTCAGGCGCACGTGCCGGGCGTCTCGGGGACGTGGAAGGACCTCACCGACTCGGTGAACTTCATGGCCTCCAACCTCACCGGTCAGGTGCGGCAGATCGCCATGGTCACGACCGCCATCGCCAAGGGCGACATGACCAAGAAGATCGACATCGATGCCCGCGGTGAGATCCTGGAGCTCAAGACGACCATCAACACGATGGTCGACCAGCTGTCCTCCTTCGCCGACCAGGTGACGCGGGTGGCCCGCGAGGTGGGTACCGAGGGCATCCTGGGCGGTCAGGCCCGGGTCCGGGACGTCGACGGGACCTGGCGGGACCTGACGGAGTCCGTGAACGAGATGGCCGGGAACCTCACCCGGCAGGTGCGGGCGATCGCGGCCGTGGCCACCGCGGTGACCCGCGGCGATCTGAACCTGAAGATCGACGTGGACGCCGCCGGCGAGATCCAGGTCCTGCAGGACAACATCAACACGATGATCGCGAACCTGCGCGACACCACCTTGGCCAACAAGGAACAGGACTGGCTCAAGGGCAACCTCGCCCGTATCTCCGCCCTGATGCAGGGCCGTCGGGAGCTCGACGACGTCGCCTCGCTGATCATGAGCGAGCTGACCCCGGTGGTCTCCGCGCAGCACGGTGCCTTCTTCCTGGCGCTGCCGGCCGGCGGCACCACCACGGAGATCGGGACGGACGGGGGCGCGGAGGGCTCGTACGAGCTGCGGATGCGCGGGAGTTACGCGTACGCGGGCGGTCAGATGCCCATGTCGTTCCGGCCGGGGGAGGGGCTGATCGGGGCGGTCGCCGAGGAGAAGCGGATGATCCTCGTCGAGAACACCCCGCCGGGCTACCTGAAGATCTCCTCGGGCCTGGGCGAGGCGCCGCCGGCGCACGTGATCGTGCTGCCGGTGCTCTTCGAGGGGAAGGTGCTCGGCGTCATCGAGCTGGCCTCCTTCACGCCCTTCACACAGATCCAGAAGGACTTCCTCAGCCAGATCGCCGAGATGATCGGTACGAGCGTCAACACCATCAGCGTCAACTCCAAGACGGAGATGCTGCTGAAGCAGTCGCAGGAGATGACCGAGCAGCTGCGCGAGCGTTCCGACGAGCTGGAGAACCGCCAGAAGGCGCTGCAGGCCGCCAACGCGGAGCTGGAGGAGAAGGCCGAGCTGCTGGCCCAGCAGAACCGGGACATCGAGGTGAAGAACACCGAGATCGAGGAGGCCCGGCAGGTCCTGGAGGAGCGCGCCGAGCAGCTCGCGGTCTCGATGCGCTACAAGTCCGAGTTCCTGGCGAACATGTCGCACGAGCTGCGGACCCCGCTCAACTCGCTGCTGATCCTGGCCAAGCTGCTCGCGGACAACGCGGAGGGGAACCTCTCGCCGAAGCAGGTGGAGTTCGCCGAGACCATCCACGGCGCGGGTTCGGACCTGCTGCAGCTGATCAACGACATCCTCGACCTGTCGAAGGTCGAGGCCGGGAAGATGGACGTCTCGCCGACCCGGATCGCGCTGGTCCAGCTCGTGGACTACGTGGAGGCGACCTTCCGGCCGCTGACGGCGGAGAAGGGCCTGGACTTCTCGGTACGGGTCTCCCCGGAGCTGCCGGCCACGCTGCACACCGACGAGCAGCGGCTGCTCCAGGTGCTGCGCAACCTGCTGTCCAACGCGGTGAAGTTCACCGACACCGGGGCGGTGGAGCTGGTGATCCGGCCGGCCGGTGCCGATGTGCCGGCCGCGATCCGCGAGCAGCTGCTGGAGGCCGGTTCGCTGCGGGAGGCGGACGCGGACCTGATCGCCTTCTCGGTCACCGACACCGGGATCGGGATCGCCGAGAGCAAGATGCTGGTGATCTTCGAGGCGTTCAAGCAGGCGGACGGGACGACGAGCCGCAAGTATGGCGGTACCGGGCTGGGGCTGTCCATCAGCCGGGAGATCGCCCGGCTGCTGGGCGGGGAGATCCACGCGGCCAGCGAACCCGGCCGCGGGTCCACCTTCACGCTGTACCTGCCGCTGCACCCGAGCGAACTGCCTCCGCAGGGCTACGCGCCGCCGACGCCCGGCGGCGCCCGCGGCGAGCTGTACCGCAGGTCGCCGGACGGGGGCCGGCCGGTGCTGCCGGGCGTCCAGGCCGGTCCGGGAGCCATGCCGTCGGTGCAGGCGCAGCCGGTGCGGCCCGCGCTGTCGGCTGCCGAGCCGGCCGGGCAGGGGCAGGGCGGCGGGGCCGCGCTGTTCCGGCGGCGGCGCAAAGCGGCGAGCGATCTGGAGCCGCGTACGGCGGTGCCGGGTCAGCCGAACGTCGTGGGGGCCGAGGACGGCTGGGGCAGCGCGCAGGACGAACTCCCGGTGGTGCCCCGGACGTACGACTTCCACGGCGAGAAGGTGCTCATCGTCGACGACGACGTGCGCAACGTCTTCGCGCTGACCAGCGTGCTGGAGCAGCACGGACTGGCCGTGCTGTACGCGGAGAACGGGCGGGAGGGCATCGAAGTCCTGGAGCAGCACGACGATGTGACGGTCGTACTGATGGACATCATGATGCCCGAGATGGACGGGTACGCGACGACCTCGGCGATCCGGCGGATGCCGCAGTTCGCCGGGCTGCCGATCATCGCGCTGACGGCGAAGGCGATGAAGGGGGACCGGGAGAAGGCGATCGATTCGGGTGCTTCCGATTACGTCACCAAGCCGGTCGATCCCGACTACCTGCTGTCGGTGATGGAGCAGTGGATGCGCGGCAAGTGATCGCCGGGAGGGCGGAAGGACACCGATCACCGAACTCACACCGCCCGGGGCGGTGTGGGAAGGCGGTGAACGGGGAACCTTCCGTTCTCCCGCCGCGTTTCCGCTTCGTGCACAGTGACATCTTGGTGACAGGGTGTGGCGATGTCGGGACTGGGGCTACGATGACCGGCACAAGGACGGACGGCGCAAGGATGCCGTCCTCTGGGGCGGGGTCCGGCGCACGGGCCGGGGCCCGGAGCCGGGGAGGCCCCATGCCGGGGCGAGGAGGACAGGGCATGGTGCAGAAGGCCAAGATCCTCCTGGTCGACGACCGGCCGGAGAATCTGCTGGCGCTGGAGGCCATCCTCTCCGCGCTCGATCAGACACTGGTCCGGGCGTCGTCGGGGGAGGAAGCGCTCAAAGCGCTGCTGACGGACGATTTCGCGGTCATCCTGCTGGATGTCCAGATGCCTGGCATGGACGGATTCGAAACGGCCGCGCACATCAAGCGGCGGGAACGGACCCGGGACATCCCGATCATCTTCCTCACCGCGATCAACCACGGTCCGCACCACACGTTCCGCGGCTACGCAGCGGGTGCGGTCGACTACATCTCCAAGCCCTTCGACCCGTGGGTGCTGCGGGCCAAGGTCTCGGTCTTCGTGGAGCTGTACACGAAGAACTGCCAACTGCGGGAGCAGGCGGCCCTGCTCAGGCTCCAGCTGGAGGGCGGCAGCTCCAACGGCGTGGACGCGGGCAAGGAGACGGCCGGACTGCTGGCCGAGCTCTCCGCCCGGCTCGCGGCGGTCGAGGAGCAGGCCGAGGCGCTGACCAAGCAGCTCGGCGAGGACGCGGCCGACGCCGGCGTGGTGGCGACCGCGGCCCACCTGGAGCGCAAACTCACCGGGCTGCGCAGGGCACTCGACGCGCTGGAGCCCGGAACCGCAGGAGGGGCTTCGGTCCTGCCCGCGCAGAACTGACCGTGTGCGGGTCGGGACTGGTGGTGCGTCAAAGCGTCTACGGAGCTGACGACACGAACGGGTGAAGGGGTGGGCACGCGTGTCCACCGGCGCGCGCACCGGTAACCTCGGCCCCATGTCACGTACGTCCGGTAAGGGTTCCCAGAGCACCGCGGGCACCGCGAAGGGCCGCACCGGCCGTACGACGGCGCCGGCCAAGAAGGCCGCGCCCGCGCGCAAGCCCCCGGCGAAGAAGGCCGCGGCCGCCAGGCGCGCCCCGGTCAAGAAGGTCGCGCCCAAGCCCGCGCCCTCCCCGACCGGGGGCGTGGTGCGGCTGGTGCGCGCCGTCTGGCTGGGCTGCGCGCACGCGGTCGGCGCCGTCTTCCGCGGGATCGGCCAGGGGGCCAGGAACCTCGACCCCGCGCACCGCAAGGACGGGGTGGCGCTGCTGCTGCTCGCCCTCGCGCTGATCGTCGCCGCCGGTACCTGGTCGAACCTGAGCGGTCCCGTCGGGGATCTGGTCACGATGCTGATCACCGGCCTCTTCGGCCGGCTGGACCTGCTGGTGCCGATCCTGCTCGGCGTCATGGCGGTGCGGTTCATCCGCCATCCCGAGCAGACCGATGCCAACGGCCGCATCGGCATCGGGCTGTCCGCCCTCGTCATCGGGATCCTGGGCCTGGTCCACATCGCCTGCGGGGCGCCCGGCCGGGACGAGGGCACCACCGCGATGCAGAACGCGGGCGGCCTCATCGGCTGGGGCGCCTCCAAGCCGCTGATCTTCACCATGGGCGCGCCGCTGGCCGTGCCGATGCTGGTGCTGCTCACGATCTTCGGGCTGCTCGTGGTCACGGCGACCCCGGTCAACGCGATCCCGCAGCGGCTGCGCAGGCTCGGAATCCGGCTCGGGATCATCGCCCCGAACGAGTACGACGAGGGCTACGGCGAGGACGCGGGCGCCGTCGGCGAGCGGCACGACCCGGAGCAGTGGCGGGCCCGCGGCGGAGCCGGTGAGGGCTCCGGCGACCCGGCGGACGAGGCCGAAGAGGAGGCGCTCGCCCGGCGGCGCAGGCCGCGCAGGACCCCGGCCCGGCCCGCCGCGGAGCGGGGCATGGACGCCGTGGACGTGGCCGCTGCGGCCGCCGCCGCGCTGGACGGGGTGGTCTACGGCGGAATGCCGCCCTCCCCGCTCGTCGCCGACCTCACGCAGGGGATCACCGTGGAGCGGGAGGGCGCGGAGCCCACCGCTCCGGTGCCGACCGCGCGCGCGGAGCGTCCCGTACCGGACAGCACGCCGCAGAGCGCCTCCGAACCCGCCGCCGGGCAGCCGTACGCCACCACTGCCGCGGCCTCCGGGACGCTGTCGGTGCCCGACCTGACCAAGGCCCCGCCGCAGGCCCAGGCCCTGCCGCCGCGTGCCGAGCAGCTCCAGCTGCGCGGGGACATCACGTATGCGCTGCCCTCGCTCGACCTGCTGGAGAAGGGCGGGCCCGGCAAGACGCGCAGCGCCGCCAACGACGCGGTGGTCGCCTCGCTGCGCAACGTGTTCACCGAGTTCAAGGTCGACGCGGACGTCACCGGCTTCACCCGGGGTCCGACCGTCACCCGGTACGAGGTCACTCTGGGCGCCGCGGTCAAGGTCGAGCGGATCACCGCCCTGACCAAGAACATCGCCTACGCCGTGGCCTCGCCGGACGTCCGGATCATCAGCCCGATCCCGGGCAAGTCCGCGGTGGGCATCGAGATCCCCAACACCGACCGCGAGATGGTCAACCTCGGTGACGTGCTGCGCCTCGCGGACGCGGCCGAGGACGACCACCCGATGCTGGTGGCGCTCGGCAAGGACGTCGAGGGCGGCTACGTGATGGCCAACCTCGCCAAGATGCCGCACGTGCTGGTCGCGGGCGCCACCGGCTCCGGCAAGTCCTCCTGCATCAACTGCCTGATCACCTCGATCATGGTCCGGGCCACTCCGGAGGACGTCCGGATGGTGCTCGTCGACCCCAAGCGGGTGGAACTGACGGCGTACGAGGGCATCCCGCACCTGATCACGCCGATCATCACCAACCCCAAGCGGGCCGCCGAGGCGCTCCAGTGGGTCGTGCGCGAGATGGACCTCCGCTACGACGACCTGGCGGCCTTCGGCTACCGGCACATCGACGACTTCAACCGGGCCATCCGGGACGGCAAGATCAAACTGCCGCCGGGCAGCGAGCGGGAGCTCAGTCCGTACCCGTACCTGCTGGTGATCGTCGACGAGCTCGCCGACCTGATGATGGTGGCCCCGCGCGACGTCGAGGACTCGATCGTCCGCATCACGCAGCTGGCCCGCGCGGCCGGCATCCACCTGGTGCTCGCCACCCAGCGGCCGTCGGTGGACGTGGTCACCGGCCTGATCAAGGCGAACGTGCCCTCGCGCCTGGCCTTCGCCACCTCCTCGCTCGCCGACAGCCGGGTCATCCTCGACCAGCCGGGAGCCGAGAAGCTGATCGGCAAGGGCGACGGGCTGTTCCTGCCGATGGGCGCCAACAAGCCGGTCCGCCTCCAGGGCGCCTTCGTCACCGAGGACGAGATCGCCGGGATCGTCCAGCACTGCAAGGACCAGATGGCGCCCGTCTTCCGGGACGACGTCACCGTCGGGCAGAAGCAGAAGAAGGAGATCGACGAGGACATCGGTGACGACCTGGACCTGCTGTGCCAGGCGGCGGAGCTGGTCGTCTCCACGCAGTTCGGGTCGACCTCGATGCTCCAGCGCAAGCTGCGGGTCGGCTTCGCGAAGGCCGGGCGGCTCATGGACCTGATGGAGTCGCGGGGCATCGTCGGCCCGAGCGAGGGCTCGAAGGCGCGCGACGTCCTGCTGAAGGCCGACGACCTGGACGCGGTGCTCGCCGTGATCCGGGGCGAGGCCCATCCGTAATGAAATCGCGGGCAACCGTTTCCCTTGGGCCCGCGTCAAGTTGAAGAGAGGTGGCGGTAGGCGCACGAGCCCGCTCACAGCGCCGGGCCGCCGCACCTGAGCATGACCTCCCTTCGCCATTCGGATGGCGTAGGGAGTGCACCCTCCGGTTGCCCCACCCTTTCGTCACCCCCCTAGACTGGACTTCCAGCAGGTGGCTACACGCTCGAAAGGCGCCCACGTGTCCATCGGCAACTCCAACTCCCCCGAAGAAGAGCGGCCTTCGACCGACGACCGGTCCGAGGACCGCATCGTCGAACGTCCCGTCGAAGGCCCGTCCATCGGGACGGCCCTCAAGAAGGCCCGGATCGCCGCCGGGCTCACCGTAGACGAGGTCAGTTCCACCACCCGTGTGCGCATCCCGATCGTGCACGCGATCGAAGAGGACGACTTCACGCGGTGCGGCGGCGACGTCTACGCCCGCGGTCACATCCGTACGCTCGCCCGCGCCGTGGGCCTCGATCCGGCACCCCTGGTCGAGAGCTACGACGCGGCCCACGGCGGCCGGCCGGCACCCACGCCCGCCGCGCCCATGTTCGAGGCCGAGCGGATCCGCCCCGAGCGGCAGCGGCCCAACTGGACCGCTGCCATGGTCGCCGCCATCGTCGCCGTGATCGGCTTCGTGGGCTTCACCGCCTTCAGCGGTGGCGACGAGAAGGACAAGCGCCCCGTGGCGGAAGGTTCCGCCTCCCCCAAGCCCGCGCCCAAGCAGACCGGCGCCCAGCCGGTCGCCCAGCCCCCGCAGACCCCGCAGACGCCCAAGCCGGAGCCCTCGGACAGTGCGATCGCCGCCGCGCCCAAGGACCTCGTCACCGTGGTTCTGACGGCCGACACGGGCGAGAGCTGGATCTCCGCGAAGGACTCCACCGGACGGCTGCTCTTCGACGGCACCCTCACTCAGGGTGAGTCCAAGACCTTCACGGACAAGGAGTCCGTCGACCTCGTGCTCGGCGACGCCGGGGCCGTGAAGCTCTTCGTGAACGGCAAGGAGATCAAGGACGACTTCCAGTCGGGTCAGGTGGAGCGTCTGAAATACACGAAGGCCGACCCCGCCCAGGACCAGCCCCAGGCGGGCTGACGCGGGACCGCCCTAGGGCGGAAGGCTTGAATCCGGATCCCCGGGGTGCTGCGCCGCACCCCGGGGATCTTGCTGTACGGGGACTTGCGGCAGGGGCCGACGCCGGGACGAAGTAGTCTTGAGTCCATGCCCGAACGCCGTACCGTCGCCCTTGTCACTCTTGGCTGCGCCCGTAACGAGGTGGACTCGGAGGAGCTCGCAGGCCGCTTGGCGGCGGATGGCTGGGAGCTCGTCGAGGACGCCGCCGATGCGGACGTAGCCGTCGTCAACACCTGCGGCTTCGTCGAAGCCGCCAAGAAGGACTCCGTAGACGCCCTCCTGGAAGCCAACGATCTCAAGGATCACGGCAAGACCCAGGCCGTCGTCGCCGTCGGCTGTATGGCCGAGCGCTACGGCAAGGAACTCGCCGAAGCGCTCCCCGAGGCCGACGGAGTCCTCGGTTTCGACGACTACGCCGACATCTCCGACCGCCTCCAGACCATCCTCAACGGTGGCATCCACGCCTCCCACACCCCGCGCGACCGGCGCAAGCTGCTGCCGATCAGCCCGGCCGCGCGCCAGGCCGCCGAGGTCTCCCTGCCGGGCCACGCCCAGTCGGCGCCCGCCGAGGAGCCGGCCGAGGCCCCCGCCGACCTCCCGGAGGGGCTCGCGCCCGCCTCCGGTCCGCGGGCGCCCCTGCGCCGCCGCCTGGACAAGAGCCCGGTCGCCTCGGTCAAGCTGGCCTCCGGCTGCGACCGCCGCTGCTCCTTCTGCGCCATCCCGTCCTTCCGCGGCTCCTTCATCTCCCGCCGTCCCAGCGACGTGCTGGGCGAGACCCGCTGGCTGGCCGAGCAGGGCGTCAAGGAGATCATGCTGGTCTCCGAGAACAACACCTCGTACGGCAAGGACCTCGGCGACATCCGGCTGCTGGAGACCCTGCTGCCGGAGCTGGCCGAGGTGGACGGCATCGAGCGCGTCCGCGTCAGCTACCTCCAGCCGGCCGAGATGCGGCCCGGCCTGATCGACGTACTCACCTCGACCCCCAAGGTCGTGCCGTACTTCGACCTGTCCTTCCAGCACTCGGCCCCGGACGTTCTGCGCGCCATGCGCCGCTTCGGTGACACCGACCGCTTCCTGGAGCTGCTGGACACCATCCGCTCCAAGGCCCCGACGGCCGGCGTCCGCTCCAACTTCATCGTCGGCTTCCCCGGCGAGAAGGAATCGGACTTCGCCGAGCTGGAGCGTTTCCTCACCCACGCCCGCCTCGACGCCATCGGCGTCTTCGGCTACTCCGACGAGGACGGCACCGAGGCCGTCACCTACGAGAACAAGCTGGACGAGGACACCATCGCCGAGCGGCTCGCGCACATGCAGAGGCTCGCCGAGGAGCTCACCTCGCAGCGTGCCGAGGAGCGCATCGGGGAGACCCTCGAGGTGCTCGTCGAGACCGTGGAAACGGTCGACGAGGACGGCGAGGGCGCCTACGGGCGCGCCGCGCACCAGGCGCCCGAAACGGACGGCCAGGTGGTCTTCACGGACAGCACGGGCCTGGTCCCCGGGCGTATCGTCACGGCAAAGGTGGTCGGCACCCTGGGTGTGGACCTGGTGGCCGAGCCCCTCGGCATGGACCTTGAGGAGGCGGCAGGATGACCGGAGTCCCGGCATCTGCGGCGGGCGGGACCGGCCGTCGGCCGGTACCCGGCGCGAAGCTGGGGGCCGCGGCGGTCAATCAGGCCAGCCTGTGGAACATCGCCAACATTCTGACGATGATCCGGCTCGTGCTCGTGCCGGGCTTCGTCGTCCTGCTCCTCGCCGACGGCGGCTACGACCCGGCCTGGCGGGCCTGGGCCTGGGCCGCGTTCGCCGTCGCCATGATCACGGACATCTTCGACGGGCACCTGGCCCGGACGTACAACCTGGTCACGGACTTCGGCAAGATCGCCGATCCCATCGCCGACAAGGCGATCATGGGATCGGCGCTGATCTGCCTCTCCTGGCTCGGTGACCTCCCCTGGTGGGTGACCGGGGTGATCCTCGGACGGGAGCTCGGCATCACCCTGCTGCGCTTCTGGGTCATCCGCTACGGCGTGATTCCGGCCAGCCGGGGCGGAAAGCTGAAGACCCTGGCCCAGGGCACGGCCGTGGGCATGTACGTCCTCGCGCTGACCGGGGCGCTGGCGACCATGCGCTTCTGGGTGATGGCGATCGCCGTCGTGCTGACCGTCGTCACCGGTTTGGACTACATCCGGCAGGCGATCGTGCTGCGCCGCCAGGGTCTCGCCGAGGAACGGGCCGCGGAACGTGCTGCGGAGCGAGCCGCACGGTGACCCACGCGGCGGGGGATCTTCCGGCGGCGCAAGCCGTTTCGGAAGCGGTGGGTGCGGCCGGAGTGGCCGCGGATGCGTTGCGTCTGCTTGCGGAGAGTGACCAGACCGTCGCCGTGGCGGAATCGCTGACCGGAGGCATGGTGGCCGCCGAGCTCACGGCGGTCCCCGGGGCCTCCAGGTCCTTCCGCGGCTCGGTCACCGCGTACGCGACGGAGATCAAGCACCTGGTCCTCGGGGTGGACGCGGGATTGCTCGAAGCCGAAGGCGCGGTGAACGCGCAGGTCGCGGCGGAGATGGCGGCCGGAGTACGGCGCGTGATGGGCGCTTCGTGGGGGATCTCGACCACCGGGGTGGCCGGTCCGGAGCCGCAGGACGGGCAGCCGGTGGGCACCGTTTTCGTCGCGGTGGACGGTCCGGGGGGCAGGAAAACGGTCCGTCTGAGGTTGAAAGGCTCCCGCGCGGAAATTCGTAGGGAGAGTGCACGCACAGTGCTCAGGCTTCTCTCGGACCAACTCCGTGAGAATGCGCGGGGGCAGGATACGGAACAGAACGGGGGGATTTGATGTTTGCAGCCCTGAGTGAACACGACATCGCTCCCCGCACGGCCGCGGCGCGAGGCGGTACGGTGGGGCGTGAAGGATGCGGCTACACGGTCAGAGGAGGGAGCCACCGATGATTCTGCTCCGTCGCCTGCTGGGTGACGTGCTGCGTCGGCAGCGCCAGCGCCAGGGCCGTACTCTGCGCGAAGTCTCCTCGTCGGCCCGAGTTTCGCTCGGCTATCTCTCCGAGGTGGAGCGGGGGCAGAAGGAGGCATCCTCCGAGCTGCTCTCCGCGATCTGCGACGCGTTGGACGTACGGATGTCCGAGCTGATGCGCGAAGTCAGTGACGAACTGTCGCTGGCCGAGCTGGCACAGTCGGCCGCGGCAAGCGAACCGGTCAGCGTGCCGGTCCGCCCGATGCTCAATTCGGTCTCCATGGCTTCGGTCACGGGTGGACCGGAGCGGGTGACCATCAAGGCGCCTGCGGAAGCGGTGAATGTCGTAGCCGCGTGAGCGAGCACGTGCGTGTTTGAGCGTGGCCGGAGCCCCGGCCGGTGCCTGGTGCACCGGCCGGGGCTCCCGGCCGTTCTGGGTGCGGGGGCGCGGGGGGTGCGGGAGGATGGGCCCGTCCGGGTTCCGGCCCCTGGGAGGCCTTCGTGCGGCGGTTGCTGCGCATACCCGCGGTGTCGGTCCTCGCACTGACGGTGGGGGCACTGTGGTGGTGGGCCGTGCTGCGGCTGGTGCTGGTGCCCGCCGAGTCCGGGGCCGTGGAGGGCGCGGTGGCGGTGGGCGGCTGGGGGCTGGGCCTGCTGCCGGTGCACTGTGTGCCGGGTCCGGTGCGCAGGGCGCGGCGGGTGGCGGACGGCGGGGGTACCGCGGCTACCGGGGCTACCAGGGCATGGACACCCCACCGTTCGGGCGAAGGATCTGACCTGTCATGAAGGACGAGGCGTCCGAGGCCAGGTAGAGCACCGCCCGGGCGATGTCCTCGGGCTCGCCGACCCGGCGCAGCGGGGACATGCGGACCATCGCCGCCTCGGTCCGCTCCTGGGCCTCGGAGCCGTGGCGGCCGGTCATGGGGGTACGGATCCAGCCCGGGGCGACGGCGTTGACCCGGATGCCGTGCGGGCCCGATTCGGTGGCGAGGGTCTTGGTCAGCTGGACGACGGCGGCCTTGGCGGCGCTGTAGCAGAGCAGGCCGGGCTGGGCGGCGTCCACGGCCCCGGAGGCCATGGTGACGACGGAGCCCGGACGACCCGCCGCGATCATGGAACGGACGGCCTCCTGGCAGGTCCGCAGGACCCCCTTGAAATTGACGTCCAGGATCCGGTCGAGGTCCTCGTCGGTGGTCTCCAGGACGCTGCTCGTGTGCATGACCCCGGCGATGGCGGCCGTGATGTCGAGCGGGCCCGCGGCGGTGACGGCGGCCCGGATCGCGGCCCGGTCGGTGACGTCGAGGAGGTGGAGGGTGGCGACGCCGCCGGCTTCGGCGACGAGGGCGGCCGTCTCGGCGAGGCCCTTTTCGTCGCGGTCCGCGCAGTGCACGTGCGCACCCGCCTCGGCGAGCAGGACGGCGGTGGCGCGGCCGATGCCGCTGGCGGCTCCGGTGATCAGGGCGGTGCGGCCGGTGAGGCCGTACGGGGCTGTGGGTGTGGGCATGCGGGGACCGTACGACCGGATCTGACGGACCGTCAATCCGTGTGGCCGGTCGGGTCCGGGAGGCCGAGGGCGGCACTCAGGGTGTCGGGCCCTGCTGGCAGCGGGGGCACCAGTAGGTGGGGCGGCCGTCCTGGGGAGCCTCGCGGACGGGGGTGCCGCAGCGCAGGCAGGGCCGGTGCGCGCGGCCGTAGACGAAGAGGTCCTGGCCGGGGCGGCGGCTGCCGGTCGTGTTGCGCGGGCCCGGCCGCTCGCCGGTGTTCGCGGACAGCAGCCGGTGGGCGGCGGCGGCCAGCCGGGGCAGAGCGGACTCGGGGAGCGCGCCGACCGGGGTCCAGGGGGTGACCTGGGCCAGGAAGCAGAGCTCGGCCTTGTAGATGTTGCCGATGCCGGCGAGGTTGCGCTGATCGAGCAGGGCCTCGCCGAGGGGGCGCTCGGGGGCGGCGAGGAGGTGCGCGGCGGCGAGGGCCGGATCCCAGTCCGGGCCGAGGAGGTCGGGGCCGAGGTGGCCCACGGCGCGGTCCTCCTCGGCGGTCCGGATCAGCTCCAGGACGGGGAGGCGGTAGCCGACGGCGGTGTGGTCGGCCGTGCCGAGGACGGCCCGGATCTCGTGGGCGGGGCCGCCGCGCCACTTCTCGCCGGGGGCGAAGACGTGCCAGGCGCCGTCCATCCGGAGGTGGCTGTGCAGGGTGAGGCCGCCCTCGAATCGGGCGAGGAGGTGTTTGCCGCGGGGGGTGACGTCGAGGGTGACGCGGCCGGTGAGGTCGGCGGTGGCGAAGCGGGGGACGCGCAGGTCGCTGCGGGTGAGTGCGCGGCCCGCGAGGGCGGTGTGGAGCCGGGTCGCCACGCGCCGGACGCTGTCGCCTTCGGGCATGGCTTCATTGTGCGCCCCCTGCCGCCGGGCCCGGGCGCCTCCGCTCCGCGCGGGGCCGTCGGCCGCGGCGCCCCGATCCGGGACCGGGACGGCGGCAGGCCCCCGCGAGCGGCTGCCGGGGGCGCCCGGGGCCGGGCGGGGTGCGCAGGCCCGGCTCTGCCGTGCTCGCGGTCCGCCGGGCTGGCCCGATCCGGACCGGGGGAGTCCGCAGGCCGGCCGGGACGTGGCGGGTACCCCTGCGGGCGGCCTCGGGGGGCGTTCTGGGCCGGGCGGTGCGTAACGGCCCGGCTCTGCCGTCCCCCCATCGTGCTCGCGGTCCGCCGGGCAGGCCCGATCCGGGACGGGGGTCTCCGCAGGCCGGCCGGGACGTGGCGGGTACCCCTGCGGGCGGCCTCGGGGGGCGCTTCGGGCCGGGCGGTGCGTAACGGCCCGGGCCAGCTCTGCCGCCCCCGCCATGCTCGTGGTCCGCCGGGCGCCCTGCGCGCGGGGTTCGCGGGGAGGGGCCCGCCGGGCACGGGCGAGAGTGAGGCGCTCCCGGGCCCCGGCGCGGGCTGCCGCCGGGACCGGACGCCCGCGGTCGGCTGCCGTGGAGGCGGACCCGCGGCTCGGGTCAGGGGCGGGTGCTTGTTCGCGGACGGGTTCGGCGGAGGCGGGCGGAGGCCGGTCTGCGGGAGGCGCGGAGCTCGCGGCCCGCCCCCGGGCGGGTGGCCGGGGGACAGGGCGGCGGCGGTGGGGCTACTTCCAGCTGATGCCCTTGCTGTTGCTCATCGCGTTGTACGGGTTGCCCCAGTACTCGGCGCCGGCGACCTTCACCTGGGCCGACGGGGCCAGGGCTATCGCGCAGCTGGTCTGGGTCTGGCCGTTGGCGAAGCCCTTCGGCATGGACTCCTCCTTGCACTTCTCGAACTTGCCGATGACCGCCAGGCTCTGCGCCTCGGTGCCGTCCCCGAGCAGGCCCCTGACGTGACCGACCGAAGCGTACGACATGTCCGTGGTGCCGATGTTCTTGACGGTGTAGCGGATGTAGTACGGGACCTTGCCGTTCGCCTTGTCGCCGAGCTTCAGCCCTTCCAGGTCGGCGGGCGTGCCCTGCTCGATCGTGGTGACGGTGAGGGCGACCCGGCTGCCCTTGAAGTCCCCGTAGTCGTACGGGATCTCGGCGGCCTCGCCGATCTTGAAGACCTGGCCGGGCTTCGCCGTGCCCGGGGCCCCGGCGGGGGCGGCGCTGCCTCCGGCCGACGGTGCGGCCGAAGTGCCGGCGGTGGGCGAGGTGCCGGCGGGGCTGGACGCGGACGGCTGCGCCGGGAGCTCTTCGTCGCCGTTCTTGCAGCCGGTCAGGACCAGGCTGCCGACGACCGCCAGGCCGACCGCGCCCAGGGTGGTGTTGCGCATGCTGATGGTGCTCACTCTTCTCGTCCCCCATGAATGTGCATTGCCGATGCAATGCCTGTGATCACCTTGATAAAGGATCAATAAGCAGATCGGCCTGCCGAGAAGCGGTCGACGACAGGTTTGTGACATGTTCAGGACGCGAGCGGCACAGTCGGGACCGTGTGCGGCCGTCAGGAACGCAGGCGCAACCCCCTCGGCGTGGCGTGGAAGCCGGCCGCCTCCAGGACCGGGCCCAGGGGCGAGGTCAGGGCCGCCGCCGCGTTGATCCGTTCCACCGTGAGGGCCGGGAGCGTGCCCGCGCGGGAAGCGTCCGCGAGGGCGGCCGTGGCCGCCGCGAGCCGGGGGTCCTCCCCGGCGGGCCAGGCCAGCAGGGTCTTGCCGCCCCGCTCCAGGTACAGCACGAGCTCCCCGTCCACCAGGACCACCAGGGAGCCCGCCTTGCGGCCCGGCTTGTGGGTGGCCCCGGCCGGGGGCTCGGGCCAGGGCAGGGCCGCGCCGTAGGCGTTCGCCGGGTCGGCGGCCGCCAGTACCACCGCCGCCAGCGGGGGCGGTGTCCGCTCGGCGGCCCGCAGCCGGTCCACCGCGCCGTCCATCGCGAACTGGGCCGCGCCCAGCCCCTCGACCACATAGCCCCGGCGGGCCTGGCCGCTGTCCTCGAAGGCCGACAGGACGCGGTACACCGCGCTGAAGCCGCCCTCCACCCCCTCCGCGGCGACCGCCCCGCGGGTGACCACCCCGTGCCGGTCCAGCAGGGTGCGGGCCAGGGCGTGGGCCCGGTGCGTCGGGTCGGGAGCCGCGGCCGGCAGCAGGGACCAGCGCCCGGAGACCGTGGGCGGGCCGGTACGGGACACGGTCGCGCTGAGCGTGCCGTACCGGCCGCGGGGGACGGTGCGCCGGGCCCGGTGCGCCGTCGAGCCGGCCGTGCGGCCCGAACCGAGCAGCGAGCGCAACGGGGCCAGGGTGTCGTTGGTGAGCCGGCCCGACCAGGCCAGATCCCATACGGCCTCGGAGAGGGCGACGTCGGACACCTCGGGGAACTCGCCGCGGATCGACTGCGCGATCTGCCGGAAGAACAGGCCGTACCCGCCCGCCAGCGACGCCAGGACCGCCTGGTGGAGGGGGCTCTGCTCCAGCGGGTGCGGCGGGGGCAGCAGCATCGGGGCCGCCTCCGCCAGGTAGAGGGAGATCCAGCCGTCCTTGCCCGGGAGGGCACCGGCGCCCGCCCACACCACCTCGCCCGCGGTGGTCAGTTCGTCCAGCAGGCCGGGGGAGTACCCGCTCACCCGCGACGGGAGGATCAGGCGTTCCAGCGCGGAGGCCGGAACAGGGGCGCCCTGGAGCTGTTCCACCGCCCGGGCCAGCCCGTCGAGGCCGCGCAGGGCGCCGCCCAGGTGCTGCCACTGGGGGAGGAAGGTGGCCAGCGAGGTCGGCGGCACCGGTTCCAGCTCCTGGCGGAGCGCGGCCAGGGAACGGCGGCGGAGCCGGCGCAGCACCGTCGCGTCGCACCACTCCTGGCCGATGCCCGCCGGGTGGAACTCGCCCTGCACCACCCGGCCGGCCGCCGCCAGCCGGTGCAGGGCGCCCTCGGTCACCGCCGCGCCCAGCCCGAAGCGGGCGGCGACGGCAGCCGTGGTGAAGGGCCCGTGGGTGCGGGCGTACCGGGCCAGCAGGTCCCCGAGCGGGTCCTTGACCGGTTCGGTGAACGCCTCCGGGACACCGACGGGCAGTGCTGTGCCCAGTGCGTCCCGCAGCCGGCCCGCGTCCTCGATCGCCGCCCAGTGGTCCGCGCCGCCGATCCTGACCGCGATGGCGCGGCGGGCCGCGGCGAGCTCCCGGGCCCAGGCCGGATCCGCCCCGCGCTCGGTCAGCTGGTCCTGCGTCAGCGGGCCCAGCAGGCGCAGCAGGTCGGCCACCGACTCGGGATCCTTGGCCCGCCGGTCCTCCGTGAGCCACTGGAGCTCCCGTTCCAGCTCCTCCAGCACCTGCGCGTCGAGGAGTTCGCGCAGCTCCGCCTGGCCGAGCAGCTCGGCCAGCAGTCTGGAGTCCAGGGAGAGCGCGGCCGCCCTGCGCTCGGCCAGCGGCGAGTCGCCCTCGTAGAGGAACTGGGCCACGTACCCGAAGAGGAGCGACCGGGCGAAGGGGGAGGGCTCGGGGGTGGTCACCTCGACCAGCCGGACGCGGCGCGCCTCGATGTCCCCCATCAGCTCGGTCAGGCCGGGCACGTCGAAGACGTCCTGGAGGCACTCCCGTACGGCTTCCAGCACGATCGGGAAGGAGCCGAACTCCGAGGCCACCTGCAGCAGCTGGGAGGCGCGCTGACGCTGCTGCCACAGCGGGGTGCGCCGGCCGGGGCTCCGGCGCGGCAGCAGCAGGGCGCGGGCCGCGCACTCGCGGAACCGGGAGGCGAACAGCGCGGAGCCGCCGACCTGGTCGGTGACGAGCTGGTTGATGTCACCGTGGTCGAAGGCGACATCGGCCGCGCCCAGCGGGGCCTTCTCGTCGTCGAACTCGAACCCGTGCGCGGCGGCCGGGTCGTGGTCCAGCAGGTCCATCGAGAGCAGGTCCAGGTCGGGCAGGCGCAGGACGATCCCGTCGTCGGCGTGCATCACCTGTGCGTCCATGCCGTACTTCTCGGCGAGGCGGGCGCCCAGTGCCAGCGCCCAAGGGGCGTGCACCTGCGCGCCGAAGGGGGAGTGGACCACGACCCGCCAGTCGCCCAGTTCGTCGCGGAACCGCTCGACCACGATGGTCCGGTCGTCGGGGACGTGACCGCAGGCCTCGCGCTGTTCGGCGAGGTACGCCAGGACGTTCTCGGCGGCCCAGGCGTCCAGGCCGGCCGCCAGCAGCCGCAGCCGGGCGTCCTCGTCGCTCAGAGCGCCCAGCTCTCGGAGGAACGCGCCGACCGCGCGGCCCAGTTCCAGCGGACGGCCGAGCTGGTCGCCCTTCCAGAATGGCAGCCGGCCCGGCACTCCGGGGGCGGGGGTGACCAGGACCCGGTCGCGGGTGATGTCCTCGATCCGCCACGAGGTGGTGCCGAGCGTGAACACGTCCCCGACGCGGGACTCGTAGACCATCTCCTCGTCGAGCTCCCCGACCCGGCCGCCGCCCTTCTTCGGGTCGGAGCCCGCCAGGAAGACGCCGAAGAGACCGCGGTCCGGGATCGTGCCGCCCGAGGTGACCGCGAGGCGCTGGGCACCCGGCCGGCCCGTGACCGTCCCCGCCACCCGGTCCCACACCACGCGCGGCCGGAGCTCGGCGAACGCGTCCGACGGATAGCGCCCGGCCAGCATGTCCAGCACCGCCGTGAAGGCCGACTCCGGCAGCGCCGCGAAGGGCGCCGCCCGCCGCACCAGGGCGAGCAGGTCGTCCAGCTGCCAGGTGTCCATGGCGACCATCGCGACCAGTTGCTGCGCCAGTACGTCGAGGGGGTTGGACGGCACCCGCAGCGACTCGATGGCCCCTGTGCGCATCCGCTCGGTGACCACCGCCGCCTGCACCAGGTCGCCGCGGTACTTGGGGAAGACGACCCCGGTGGAGACCGCGCCCACCTGGTGCCCGGCCCGGCCCACCCGCTGCAGTCCGGAGGCCACCGAGGGCGGCGATTCCACCTGCACCACCAGGTCCACCGCGCCCATGTCGATGCCCAGCTCCAGGCTGGAGGTGGCGACCACGGCGGGCAGCCGGCCCGCCTTCAGGTCCTCCTCCACCAGCGCCCGCTGCTCCTTGGACACCGAGCCGTGGTGCGCGCGGGCCAGCAGCGGCGGGGCGCCCAGGGCGGCGCCCGACTGGGCCATGACCTCGGCCGGCGACGCGTGCTCGGGCAGCTTCTCGCCCACGGCGCGCTCGTACGCGATCTCGTTCAGCCGGTTGCACAGCCGCTCCGCGAGCCGGCGGGAGTTGGCGAACACGATCGTCGAGCGGTGCGCCTGCACCAGGTCGGCGATCCGCTCCTCCACGTGCGGCCAGATCGACGGCTTGTCCCCGCCCTCCTTGCCCTCGGTCGCGGGGGAGCCGCCCAACTCGCCCATGTCCTGGACCGGGACGACCACCGACAGGTCGAACTCCTTGGCCGACGGCGGCTGGACGATCTCCACCTTGCCGCGCGGCGCCAGGTACCGGGCCACCTCGTCCACCGGCCGCACGGTCGCCGACAGCCCGATCCGGCGTGCCGGGCGGGGCAGCAGCTCGTCCAGCCGCTCCAGGGAGAGGGCGAGATGGGCGCCGCGCTTGGTCCCCGCGACCGCGTGCACCTCGTCCAGGATCACCGTCTCGATCCCCGTCAGGGCCTCGCGGGCGGACGAGGTCAGCATCAGGAACAGCGACTCGGGCGTGGTGATGAGGATGTCGGGCGGGCGGGTGGCCAGCGCTCGCCGTTCGGCGGGCGGGGTGTCGCCGGAGCGGATCCCGACCCGGATGTCGGGCTCGGGCAGGCCCAGGCGGACCGACTCCTGGCGGATCCCGGTCAGCGGGCTGCGCAGATTGCGCTCCACGTCGACGGCCAGGGCCTTCAGGGGCGATACGTACAGCACGCGGCAGCGCTTCTTCGACTCGGCGGGCGGCGGGGTCGAGGCGAGCCGGTCGAGGGCGGCGAGGAACGCGGCCAGGGTCTTGCCGGAGCCGGTGGGGGCCACCACCAGCACGTCCGAGCCCTCCCCGATCGCCCGCCAGGCGCCCTCCTGCGCGTCGGTGGGCGTGACGAAGGCCCCCGTGAACCACGAGCGGGTCGCGGGGGAGAACGAGTCGAGCGCAGCGCCTGCCATGCCCCCATCGTGCACCCCGCCACTGACAACGGGCCGGACCTGGGCAAACGTGAGTCGGTGCGGGGGCGCAGAATGGGGGGATGGGGACGGACGAGGGCGCCGGGGGCCGCCGGGAGTGGGCACGGCACTGGCAGTACGCGGAACTGCCGGGGCTCGATCTGCTGCGCGCCCACTACGTGCGCCACACCTTCCCGCGCCACGCGCACGACGGGTACGTCATCGCGGCCGTCACCGGGGGCATCGAGGAGATCGGGCTCCCCGGCCACGTCGTGCGCGCAGGGCCGGGCAGCGTGGTCCTGATCAACCCCGAGGTGCCGCACACCGCGCGCGCCGGCGCGCCCGAGGGCTGGGCGTACGCCACGCTCTACCCCTCCAGCGAGCTGATCGCCGAGGTCGCCGACGACCTCGGCACCCTGCGCGGCACCCCCGGCTTCACCACCGACATGGTCGCCGACCCCCAGGGCGCGCGGGCCATCACCGAGATCCACCGGGCCGCCGAGGCGGGGAACGCGCTGGCCGCCGACACCCTGCTGCGCGGCGTGGTGGCGCGGATGCTGACCCGGCACGCCGGACCGCTGCCCGCCCGTACCGTCCGCGGCGCGGGCGGCGCCGACGCCGCGGCGGCCCGGGCCGTACTGCAGGAGCGGATGGCCGACCCGCCGTCGCTGGAGCAGCTCGCCGCGGAGCTGGGCACGAGCCCCTTCGCCCTGCTGCGGGCCTTCCGCGATCGGTACGGCATGCCGCCGCACACGTGGCTCACCGACGCCCGCGTCCGGCAGGCGCGCCGGCTCCTCGACGCGGGCACGGCGCCCGCGGAGGCGGCCGTCACGGTGGGCTTCACCGACCAGCCGCACCTGAACCGGCACTTCACCCGGATCGTGGGCGTCCCGCCGGGCGCGTACCGCCGGGAGCGGGCCCTCTGAAGGCCCCTCCCGGCGGCGGGGCCGGCGCCCCGGCGCGCGCAAGAACGTACAAGACCCGCCCGGCGGGCCCCGCGTAGTTTCGGGGTGTGGGAGAGAACCAGCTGGTCACAGAGCCAGAGATACGTGAGGCACCGACACCCGACGAGCGGCCGCGCGCCGCCGTCGTACGGGACGCGCTCGGGGTCGGGGTGGCCGTCGGACTGTCCGGGTTCGCCTTCGGGGTGACCGCCGCCGGGGCCGGCATCAGCACCCTCCAGGCCTGTGTGCTCAGCCTGCTCGTCTTCACCGGAGCCTCGCAGTTCGCCCTGGTCGGGGCGCTCGCGGCGGGCGGGAACCCGTTCACCGCCGCCGCCGGGGCCTTCTTCCTGGGGACCCGGAACGCCTTCTACGGGCTGCGGCTGTCCCAGCTGCTCAAGCTGCCCCGCCCGGTGCGGCCCCTCGCCGCGCACTGGGTGATCGACGAGACCACCGCCGTCGCGCTGGCCCAGCCCGACCGGAAGTCGGCCCGGCTCGGCTTCACCGTCACCGGGCTCACCCTCTACGTGCTGTGGAACCTCACCACGCTGCTCGGCGCGCTCGGCGCCGAGGCCATCGGGGACACCAGGGCGTGGGGTCTGGACGCCGCCGGCCCCGCCGTCTTCCTGGCGCTGCTGGCGCCGATGCTGAAGACCTCCACCGAGCGGGCCGTCGCCGCCCTCGCGCTCGTCCTCGGGCTCGGCTTCCTGCCCGTACTGCCCGCCGGGGTGCCCGTGCTGATCGCGGCCCTGGCCGCCCCCGTCGTGCTGTGGATGAAGGGACGCCGTCCGTGAACGTCTGGATCGCCATCGGCCTCACCGTCGTCGGCTGCTACGCCGTCAAGCTGGCCGGGCTGCTCGTCCCCGCCGGGGCCCTGGAACGGCCGCTCGTGCGCCGGCTGGCCGCCCTGCTGCCGGTCGCCCTGCTCGCCGCGCTCACCGCGCAGCAGACCTTCAGCACCGGGTCCGCCCTCGTCGTCGACGCCCGCGCCGCCGGACTCGCGGCCGCCGGGCTGGCACTGCTGCTGCGCGCCCCGTTCCTGGTCGTGGTCGCGGCCGCCGTCGTCGTCACCGCGGGGGTACGGGCCCTGGGTGGCTGACCCTGGCGGGCAGGCGCCCGTACGCCCGCAGGGTGAGCAGCGCCTCCAGGGTGGCGATCGGCCGCCGCTCCAGCGAGCTCCCCGGCGCCCAGGCCCGCCGGCGCACCGGCCAGCCGCCGTCCGGCTGCTGCTCGGAGACCAGGAAGTCCAGCGAGCGGCGCAGCTCCGCGTCGGTGAACCAGCCGCGGGCCAGCGACTCCGGGCGCCGGGCGAAGTCGTGCGGGTACAGCCGCTCGCCCGGGGCGTAGCCGGGGGCCTCCGGGTACTCCGCCCGCCGCACCGGATCGAGCACCACGAGCCGCTGCTCGCGCACCAGCCGGCCCAGACGGTCCGCGGCCGCCGCGGCGCGCGCCCGGTCGGGGATGCCGTCGAGGAAGGCCACCGCGCTCTGGATCTCGTACGGGTGCGAGCGGTGCAGGTTCTCGATGCGGTCCCAGCAGAAGTCCGTGGCCCGGAAGAGCCAGGCGTGCCAGACCCGGTTGCGGTGCAGGACGCCGACGACCGGGCCCGTGGTGAGCAGCTCGCCCGGCGGGTCGTCGTGCATCGGGTGGTAGGGGGCCGCGGGATAGTCGCGGGAGGACGGGAAGACCACCGGAAGCGCGCCGTCCGCGGTGGAGACCCCGGTCAGGTGGCGGCAGAGCCGCTCGACGCGCTGCCCGGCGCAGCGGCCCAGGCTGTCGAGCACGCGCAGCGCGTGCGCGGTGTGCAGGGGCTGGCTGAGCGGACCGCGAAGATCCGGATCGAGCGCGTGACCGTAGCCGCCGTCCGCGTTGAGGTACGAACCGAGGGCCGCGTCCACCGGGTCGGCGTCCCCGCCGAGGAAGTGGAAGGCGAACCGGCGCTGCTCCAGCACGCGGGCCGTGAGCCAGATGAACCCCTCGGCGCGGGCCAGCGGGGTCTGCGGGGTCTGCGCCGTCTGCGGGGGCCGTGCGTCCTGTGCCGGCCGGGGGATCCGGGGGGACGGCCGGGTGTGCGGGGGCTGGGGGGTCTGCGGGGAAGCTTCGTCTCCGGGCATGCGTGCAACGTAGGACGCGGCGGTGCGGCGGGGAGGGCCTAACGCGGGCGGTGCACTCTCCCGGGGCGGGATACTGGGGGCATGCGGTTGACGATTTTCTGGGAACGGATGGCGGAGCACTTCGGTGCGGCCTATGCCGACTCCTTCGCGCGGGACCACGTCATGACGGAGCTGGGCGGGCGTACCGTCCACCAGGCGCTCGACGCGGGCTGGGAGACGAAGGACGTGTGGCGCGCGGTGTGTTCGGCGATGGACGTGCCGGCGTCACTGCGCTGACGAGCGCGCTGTTTTCGCGGTGGCGGGCGCGCGTGGGACAGACTTGGCGCCGTGGCAGCCAGCGAAGAGACGACCGATCAGTCCGCCGAGGCACGGGGAGTGACACCGCCGGTGCAGGCGGAGGAGCCGACATCGCCGGATCGGCCGGGCAGGCCGGGACCGCCCGCGCCGCCGGCTCCACCGCCGTCCGGTGCGGCCCCGGCCCCGTCCCCGGACGATGCGCGCATGCCGCGCTGGCTGCCGCGCGCCGTGGTCCTCGTACTGGCCCTCGTGGCCTGCTTCCAGCTCGGCAGCTGGGCCTTCCACCAGCTGATAGGCCTCCTCGTCAACATCCTGATCGCGTTCTTCCTCGCGCTCGCGATCGAACCGGCGGTGGCCAGGATGGCGGCAGGCGGCATGCGCCGGGGAGTCGCCACCTTCGTGATGTTCCTCGCGGTGCTCATCGTGACCGCGGGCTTCCTCGCACTGCTCGGCTCGCTGCTCGCCGGGCAGATCGTCGCCATGGTCGAGGGCTTCCCGGGCTATCTCGACTCGGTGATCAAGGCGATCAACTCCACCTTCCACACCGAACTGTCCCGGCTGGAGATCCAGGAGAGCGTGCTGCGCTCCGACTGGCTGCGCAAGTACGTGCAGAACAGCGCGTCCGGCGTGCTCGACGTCTCCGCCACCGTGCTCGGCGGACTCTTCAAGCTGCTGACGATCGGACTGTTCTCCTTCTACTTCGCCGCCGACGGACCGCGGCTGCGGCGCGCGCTGTGCTCGGTCCTGCCGCCCGCGAAGCAGGCCGAGGTGCTGCGCGCCTGGGAGATCGCCGTCGCCAAGACGGGCGGGTACCTCTACTCGCGCGGGCTGATGGCGCTGATCTCCGGTGTCGCGACCTACATCGTGCTGGCGGTCCTCGGGGTGCCGTACGCGCCCGCGCTCGCCGTGTGGGTGGGACTGGTCTCCCAGTTCGTGCCCACCATCGGCACCTATCTCGCGGGCGCGCTGCCGGTCCTGCTGGCCTTCACCGTGGATCCCTGGTACGCGCTGTACGTACTCGGCTTCGTGGTGATCTACCAGCAGTTCGAGAACTACGTCCTCCAGCCGAAGCTGACCTCGAAGACCGTGGACATCCATCCGGCGGTGGCCTTCGGATCGGTCATCGCGGGCACCGCCCTGCTGGGCGCGGTCGGGGCGCTGATCGCGATCCCGGCCGTCGCCACGCTCCAGGCCTTCCTCGGCGCGTACGTCAAGCGCTACGAGCTGACGAGCGACGCGGACTCCTCTACTTCTCGTCCGCGCCGCCGAGTACGGCTGCCAAGGCTTCGTTGACGGTCGCCTCGGCGGCGGCCTTGTCCAGGCCGAGGCCGCTCAGCAGGCCCTCGCCGTTCTCCAGCTCCAGGAGCGCGAGCAGGATGTGCTCGGTGCCGACGAAGTCGTGTCCCAGGCGCAGGGCCTCACGGAAGGTCAGCTCCAGGGCCTTCTTCGCCGAGGCGTCGAAGGGCACGAGGGCCGGCAGGTCGTCCTGGGCCGGCGGGAGCGCGGCGGCCGCGGCGGCCCGTACGTCGTCCGGCGAGACCTCCTGCGCGCGCAGGACGAGCCCCGCGAGGCCGTCGGCCTCGGCCATCAGGCCCAGGACCAGGTGCTCGGTGCGGATCTCGGTGTTGCCGGCGGCGCGGGCCTCGTTCTGTGCCGTCACGACCACGTTGCGGGCGCGCGGGGTGAAGCGGCCGAAGCCGGCGCTCGGGTCCATGCCGTCCGCGCCCTCCTTGTCCGCCTTGGGGACGAAGCGCTTCTGGGCCGCCTGGCGGGTGACGCCCATGCTGCGGCCGATGTCGGTCCAGGAGGCGCCGGAGCGGCGGGCCTGGTCGACGAAGTGACCGATGAGATGGTCCGCGACGTCCCCGAGGGCCTCTGCCGCGACGACGGCGCCGCTGAGCTGCTCCAGGGGGTCGGCGTGGACCTTGTTGATGGCCTCGATCAGGTCGTCGAGGCGTACCGGATTGGTCATGCGAACGGGTTCCACCGAAGGGTTCGTCATAGGTGCAACCCTAGGTTGACACTTCGAGGGGTGTCAACCCTGGGTTGTCACTCGCGTGGGGTGTTCGTGGGCGCCGGGCCGCGGTGTCATCCTGGGGAGGGAGCGCGAGACGCGGAGGCCGTCATGGGGTTCTACGCCGAGCAGGCAGTGCCGCGGATCCTCAATGTCGCCTGCGGGGCCAGGATGGCCCGGCCGCTGCGCCGTCGGGTCTGCGCGGGGCTCGCGGGCGAGGTCGTGGAGATCGGCTTCGGCGCGGGGCACAACGCCCCCTTCTATCCGCGGGCCGTCACGGGTGTATCGGCGGTCGAACCGTCCGACGTCGCGTGGCGGCTGGCCGCCAAGCGCGTGCGCGGCGCCCCCGTACCGGTCCGGCGGTCCGGCCTGGACGGCCAGTCGCTGCCCTTCGAGGACGGCCGTTTCGACTCCGCGCTGTCCACCTGGACGCTCTGCACCATCCCGGACGCCATGGCCGCCCTGCGCGAGCTGCGCCGCGTGCTCAAGCCCGGCGGCACCCTGCACTTCGTCGAACACGGGCTCGCCCCGGAAGGCGACTGGCGCGTGCGCCGCCTGCAGCGACGGCTCGAACCGATGAACATGCGGCTGCTGGGCGGCTGCCACCTCACCCGCTCCGCCCCGGACCTGCTGACGGCGGCGGGATTCACGATCACCGCCCTCGACGTCTTCTACGAGGAGGGCGCGCCGAAGTTCCTGTGCGCCGAGTCCCTCGGGACGGCGATCTCCCTGCGGCCGACGACCCGTCACGAAACCATCACGAGGGGCACGGGCCCGGAGCCCGCCTGACAGCATCGGTCGGACCGATCCAGGGGGGTTCCAGGTTCCATGAGATTCCGTGTGCGTGTCCCCGCGGCGACCCGCGCCGCCGTCGCCGTCGTGACCGTCGCAGCCGTCGCCTCGTTGCTCGGAGGCTGTTCCCGGTCCCCGGCCGAGCGGCTGGAGGAGTGGTACGGCTCGGGAGGCGAGGAGCAGATCAGGAAGCTGAGCGAGGACGCCGGCCGGGTCAACGAGGTGAGCATGCGCACGATCGACGTCCAAGGACCGGCCTGTCAGGACCTGTTGGCCCGGACCGCCGAGGCCGAGAAGCTCGACCCGATCCCGGACGAAGCCGCCCAGCGGTACTGGAAGGAGGCCCTCGGAGGGTTCCGGCGGGGAGCGGGCGAATGCGCCGACGGGGCCGCGAAGAAGGACGGGAGCCAGGTCTCCCGGGGCATCAGGGCGGTCCAGACGGAAGGCCTGCCCAAGCTGGTGAGCACCGTCTCGATGATCAAGGCGGGCCTGGCGGCGACCAAGTGACCTGACCTGACCGGGCCGGGCCGGGCCCGGTGCCGGTGGCGCCGCGGCCGGGTCGCCTTCGCGGCCGCCGCCCGGGCCCGTGCCGCGGACCCCGCGCGACCTGCCGTGACCGTCGTACCGGCGGCCGGGGCTTACAGTCGGATCATGCTCGATGGCCGGTGGTTCGTGGACGACCATGACGACGACTCGGACCTGGACGCGACCGAGGCCGCCTTCGTGTCCGCCCTGCGGGACCGTGCCGCTGCCTGGCGGGTGCCGCCGGCCTACAGCTGCGTGAGCCGCACGGAAGACGAATCCGCCCTGCTGGTGTGCGTCTCCTTCACGGACGAGGGCGAACGGAACGTGCGGCTCGGCGAGTGGGCGGTCCATTTCCGGGGTGCGGACGTGTCGGCCGGCCGGGTCTGCGACCAGCTCTTCAACCTCCACGAGTCGCCGGAGAGCGGCTTCTTCCGTGCGACCGGAACACCGGAGGCCCTGGCGGAACGGTGCGCGGCCTGGTTCGAGGCCGTGCTCAGCAGGCCGGTCGGGCGCATGCAGTGGCTGCACGAGGACAAGGTGTACGCGACCCAGTGGATGTTCGCGGACACGGGGGAGGGGCTGGTCGGCGGCTACGACAACAGGCTCGCCCCGTCGCCGCTCGAGGGATGGGGGGCGTACCCGAGCAGCCCTCACGCGCTCTGCACCCTGGTCCGCGGCGGCAGCGGTCCGCAGCACGGTCCCCACGCGCCCGAGTGCCGGGAGGCCTCGCGCGCCGGGACCTCCACCGCTCATGCCGCTGCTGCTCCCGCGGCGTCCGAACCGCCCCCTCGGCGGTGGGGCGCGAGGCTGACCGGCCGGCGCCTGCCCTGGCGTCGGGGCTGATTCCCCGGCGCGCTCGGCCGCAGCGGTGCAGGTGGGGGCGGGGCGGGCGTGGTGCGCTTGACAGGAAAATCGAACATCCATTCTGATGGGTTATCCACAGCCGAAACGCTCGTGGAGGCGCATTGTCAGTGGCAGGCATTAGCGTCAGTGACGTGAAGCGATCGACTCAAGCAAACCGGGTGGAACCCATGGCAGGCACCGACCGCGAGAAGGCTCTCGACGCCGCTCTCGCACAGATTGAACGGCAATTCGGCAAGGGTGCGGTCATGCGCCTCGGCGACAAGCCGAACGACCCCATCGAGGTCATCCCCACCGGGTCGACCGCGCTGGACATCGCCCTCGGCGTCGGCGGGCTGCCCCGCGGCCGTGTGATCGAGGTGTACGGCCCGGAGTCCTCCGGTAAGACGACCCTGACCCTGCACGCCGTGGCCAACGCGCAGAAGGCCGGCGGCACCGTCGCCTTCGTGGACGCCGAGCACGCGCTCGACCCCGAGTACGCCAAGGCTCTCGGCGTCGACACCGACAACCTCATCCTGTCGCAGCCGGACACCGGCGAGCAGGCGCTGGAGATCGTGGACATGCTGGTCCGCTCCGGTGCCCTCGACCTGATCGTCATCGACTCCGTGGCGGCCCTCGTGCCGCGCGCGGAGATCGAGGGTGAGATGGGCGACTCGCACGTCGGCCTCCAGGCCCGACTGATGAGCCAGGCGCTCCGGAAGATCACCGGTGCGCTCAACCAGTCCAAGACCACCGCGATCTTCATCAACCAGCTCCGCGAGAAGATCGGTGTCATGTTCGGCTCGCCCGAGACCACCACCGGCGGTCGCGCGCTGAAGTTCTACGCCTCGGTGCGCATCGACATCCGCCGTATCGAGACCCTGAAGGACGGCACGGAGGCGGTCGGTAACCGCACCCGCTGCAAGGTCGTCAAGAACAAGGTCGCGCCCCCGTTCAAGCAGGCCGAGTTCGACATCCTCTACGGCCAGGGCATCAGCCGCGAGGGCGGCCTGATCGACATGGGTGTGGAGCACGGCTTCATCCGCAAGGCCGGCGCCTGGTACACGTACGAGGGCGACCAGCTCGGCCAGGGCAAGGAGAACGCCCGCAACTTCCTGAAGGACAACCCCGACCTCGCCAACGAGATCGAGCGGAAGATCAAGGAGAAGCTGGGCGTGGGTGTCCGCAAGGACGCCGCCGAGGCCGGTGCCGAGACGGCGGACGCCGCCGACGCCACGGCCACCGCCGTGCCCGCCCCGGCGTCGAAGGCCAAGACGACGGCCAAGGCCGCCGCGGCCAAGAGCTGATCCGTGCGGGAGCAGGAAGGGGGCGGCGAGCGCCGGCGCGGTCGTGAGGACCGTCCGGAGCTGCCGCCCCAGAGCCCGGAGGAGCAGGCGCGGGCGATCTGCCTGCGCCTGCTCACCGGGAGCCCGCGGACCCGGCGCCAGCTCGCGGACGCACTGCACAAGCGGGGCATTCCCGAGGAGGTGTCGCAGCAGGTCCTCTCCCGGTACGAGGAGGTGGGCCTGATCGACGACGCGGCCTTCGCCGGAGCCTGGGTCGAGTCCCGGCACCGCGGCCGGGGCCTGGCCCGCCGGGCGCTGGCCCAGGAGCTCCGGACCAAGGGGGTGCACGCCACCCTCGTGGAGGAGGCTCTGGAGCTGCTGGACTCCGACCAGGAGGAGCAGACCGCCCGGGAGCTCGTGGAACGCAAGCTCCGCTCCACCCGGGGCCTGGAGCGGGACAAGCGGATCCGGCGCCTCGCCGGGATGCTCGCCCGCAAGGGATACCCGGAGGGCATGGCCCTGCGGGTGGTGCGCCGCGCGCTGGAGACGGAGGGCGAGGACGCCGACGACCTCGGGTACCCGGGGGAGTGAGCCGGTGGGCCCGGGGTGGGGGTAGCCCCCGGGACCGGACGCCGGGGCACGCCAGTGTCACGCGCCGGGCGCGGCGGCAGAGTTGGCCGCATGATGCTGCGTTACGCCCTCCAGACCGTCAGGGACCGCAAGGCCGGTTTCCTCGGCGCCTTCGTCGCACTGCTGTGCGCGGCCGCCCTCATCACCGCCTGCGGGACGCTTCTGGAAACGGGCCTCCGCGGAAAGATCGGCACCGAGCGCTACGCGGCCACGCCGGTCCTCGTCTCCGCCGACCAGAACGTCCACGAGACCACGGTCAAGGAGAAGAAGGGCGGACGGACCAAGACCAAGCACAAGGCCAAGCCCGTCGCCGAGCGGGCCTGGCTCCCCGCCGCCACCGTGGACGCGGTCCGTGCCGTGCCCGGCGTCGAACGGGCCGTCCCCGAGCTCACCTTCCAGGCCGTCCCCCTGGTCGGGACCCCCGGCGCGCCGGTGCCCTCGTACGGGCACGCCTGGACCTCCGCCTCGCTGACCCCCTTCACCCTCGCCGAGGGCCGCGCCCCGCAGAGCGGCGGCGAGATCGTCGTCGACCGTGCGCTGGCCGCCCGCGCCCGGCTGAGGCCCGGCTCCGAACTCGCCGTGCAGTCCACCGGCGAACCCAGGACGTACCGGGTCAGCGGCGTCGCGACGACGGACCGGGGCGACCTCGTGCAGCAGAGCGCGCTCTTCTTCAGCGACGACGAGGCCCGGCGTCTCGCCGCCCGCGAGGGCCAGGTCAGCGCCATCGGAGTGCTGCCCGCGCCGGGCGTCGGCGCAACCGAGCTCGCCGCCCGCGTCGAGCGGGCGCTGCGGGGCACCACCGCGCAGGTCGCCACGGGCGACGAACGCGGCCCCGTCGAATTCCTCGACGCCGCCGGCGCCCGCGTCAAACTGGTGTCCATGGGCGGCGCGATGGGCGGCACCTCGCTGCTCGTCGCGATCCTCGTGGTGGTCGGCACCTTCGCACTCTCCGTCCAGCAGCGCTACCGCGAACTCGCCCTGCTGCGGGCCATCGCCGCCACCCCCGGGCAGCTGCGCCGCATGATCGGCAGGGAAGCGCTGCTCGTCGGCCTGGCCGCCGGCGTCACCGGAGCGCTCGCCGGGCTGCCCCTCGCCGCCTGGCTGCACGGCCGGTTCGTCGACAGCGGGGTCGTTCCCGTGACCCTGGAGCGCACCGCCGGCATCTTCCCGATGTTCGCGGCCGTCGCCGCCAGCCTGCTCGGTGCCTGGGCCGCCGCCCGGATCACCGGCCGCCGGATCGCCCGGATCCGCCCGGCCGAGGCGCTCGCCGAAGCCGCCGTCGAGCGGGGGAGGCCCGGCTGGATCCGCAGCGGGCTCGGGGTGCTGCTGCTGGCGGGCGGGGCGGTGCTGGTCGTCGTACTCGGCTCGCTGCGCACCGAGCCGGCCTCCACCCCGGTCACCTTCCTCGCCGTGGTGGTACTGGCCGGGGCGGTCTCGCTGCTCGGCCCGCTGCTCGTACGGGGTGCCACCGCGCTGCTCGCCGGACCGCTGCGGCTGGCCGGCCCGGGCGGCCACCTGGCCACCGCCAACCTGCGCGGGAACGCCACGCGCATGGCCTCCGCCGTCACCCCGCTCGCGCTGCTGATCGGCATGACCTGCACCGTGCTCTTCATCACCCCGACCCTCGGGGACGCCGCCCGGACCCAGGCCCGCGACGGGATCCGGGCCCAGTGGGTCCTGGCGGCGCAGGGCCCCGGAGTCACGCGGGAGGCCGCCGAGAGGGTCCGGCGTACTCCGGGGGTCACGGCGGCCACCGAGATCGTGCACACATCGGTACGGGTGGGGCTGACGAAGTACGCCGCGCAGGGCGTGACCCCGGCCGGGCTGACGCGGACCTGGGACCCGGAGGTCACGGGCGGCAGCCTGGACGGCTTCGGCGAGGGGAGCGCGGCGGTGAGTGAACTCGCCGCCGACCCGCTGGGGCTGAAGCCGGGGAGCCCACTGAAGCTGACGCTGGGGGACGGAGCCCCGGTCACGCTGACGGTCTCGGCCGTGTACGCGCGGGGGCTCGGCTTCGGCGATCTGACGCTGCCGCACGGCCTGGTGGCCGCGCACGCGGACAATCCACTGGCCGCAGGGGTGCTGGTGGCGGCCGAACCGGGTTCGGGGACCGGACGGGAGCAACTGGCCGCGGCGGTGCGAACGTTCCCCGGGGTACAGCTGCTGTCCGCGGCGGACGCCGACGCGGCGCGGGCCGAGCGGCAGGACGCCGGGGCGGAGATCAACCTGCTGGCGATGGGGCTGGTGCTGGCCTTCACCGCGATCGCGGTGGTGAACACGCTCGCGATGTCGACCGCCGAGCGGTTCCGGGAGTTCGCGATGCTGCGGCTGGCCGGGGCGAAGCGCCGGCAGGTACTGCGGATGCTGAGGACGGAGGCGCTGGCGGTGGCCTTGATCGGGACGGCGCTGGGGTCGGGGATCGCGCTGGCCGTACTGACCGCGTTCAGCGTGGGCATGACGGGGGTGGCGGCGCCCGCTGTGTTGCCGGTGGCCTACGCGATGGTGGTGGGGGTGGCCGGAGTACTGGCCCTGGCGGCCACCGCCCTCCCGGGGCGGGTGGCGTTGCGGGTGGCGCCGGTGGAAGTGGCCACGGCCAAGGGGTAGTACGGCGCCTTTGCCGGGGGCGCTGCCCCGGACCCCGCGCCTCGAACCCCGGACGGACTGGAAGATCCAGCTTGGTCGGTGTTCGAGGCGCGGGGTCCGGGCGGAGGGCGTCAGGCGGGTTCGACCGGGAGGCCCGCCGATTTCCAGGCCTGGAAGCCGCCGATCAGATCCGTTGCGCGGTGCAGGCCCAGGGCGTGGAGCGAGGCCGCGGCGAGGCTGGACGCGTACCCCTCGTTGCAGATCACCACCACCCGGAGGTCGTGGCTCGTGGCTTCGGGGAGGCGGTGACTGCCCCGGGGGTCCAGGCGCCACTCCAGCTCGTTGCGCTCGACCACCAGCGCGCCCGGGATCAGCCCGTCCCGCTCGCGCAGGGCCTGGTAGCGGATGTCCACCAGGACGGCCCCGGCACGCGAGGCGGCGTGCGCCGCCCGCGCGTCCACGCGGGTGTAGCCCGCACGGACCCGTTCCAGCAGATCGTCGATGCCGATCGGGGCGCTCACTGCCAGTCCGCCGGACGCTCGACGTGCTCCAGGCTGAGCACCGGACCGCTGCGGCTGTAGCGGCGGATCAGCGGGAGCGGCGGGTAGTAGGCGTGCACGGAGATCGCGTGCTCGGTCTGCGATTCG
This sequence comes from Streptomyces sp. NC-S4, assembly GCF_054353315.1. Classification (NCBI taxonomy): domain Bacteria; kingdom Bacillati; phylum Actinomycetota; class Actinomycetes; order Kitasatosporales; family Streptomycetaceae; genus Streptomyces; species Streptomyces sp. NC-S4. The sequence continues at coordinate 6,268,043 of NZ_CM135937.1, forward strand.
TTGAGGACCTCGTGGACGTGGTGTTCCCGGAAGGCGCGTCCCGAGCCCGCGGCCAGTGAGCGGAGGCGGTCGACGCCAGGGGCCAGTTCGAGGGACTTCCAGCCCTCGGAGGGCAGGCGCACGGCCAGGGAGTGCTCGGTGAGCCGGCCCCGGGCGGTGGCGAACGCGCCCCGCGACTCGGCGTGGTCGTGCCAGCCGGTGCCGGTGCCCGGCGGCCAGCCGATCAGCCAGGCCTCGCTGCCGCCGGGCCCGTCCAGCCGGATCCAGGTGCGGCCCTCGGGGTCGAGCGGCAGCGAGGCCACGATCGTGGGGTCGGCCGCAGTGCGCAGGGCGAAGTCGAGGAGTTCGGCGGCGGTGGGGCCCCCGGCCGCCGGCGAGGACTCCGGGGCGTACGGGGGTGCGGATGCGGATGCAGACATGGAAGGGGACCGTTCCTGGGTTCGCGGAGGTGCGCGCAGGCCGGTGGACGGCACGGGGCGCGCGGAGGGAAGGGCGAATCAGCAGGAAGGGCGACACACGCAGCCCGCGTAGCGGAGCAGGTCCATATGGACCCTCCGCCACAGGCGTACGTCGTTGCCGGTCATTCCGCGAGTGAACCACGGAGTCCCGGAGACGGTCAATCGATCACCACGGTCGGTGCGGGTGTCGGCGACGGCGTCGGCGACACCGTCGGTGTCTTCGCGGACGGCGCCGGCACCCGGGACGCGGGCGCGCCCGCCCGGAGCGTGTCCGCCGCCTCGTACAGCTCCGCCGGGCGGACCCCCGCGAAGGTCGCCGCCAGGTGGCCGTCCGGCCGCACCAGCAGCACGGTGTGCGCCGGAGCTCCCGGGTAGCCGTCCGCGACCAGCAGGTCGGTGCGGACCGGGAGGGCGCTCACCGCCGCCGCGAGGCGGGGCATCAGCCCGGCGCCGAGCCAGTGGCGCCGGTCCCAGACCCCGGTGCCGGGCGCCACCAGGACCACCAGCGGCCGGCCCTGCCCGAGCAGGTCCCGCAGGGGCACGGTCGCGCCGTCCGGCGCGGTCACCGGGACGTTCGCCACCGGGCCGCCCGGCTCCGTGGCCGTCGGTACCTCGCGGACGGCGACCGGCGGGGCGTAGGTCGGTTCCGCGCCCAGCGGCCCGCGCCCCAGGTGGCCGTCGGTGAGCAGGGACTCGGCGGAACGAGCGGCGCCGGGGAGGTAGGTGCGCAGGCCGCCCCCGGCCCGCAGCGAAGGCATCGCCTGGTCGGCCGCGCGCAGCCGGGAGGCCACCGCGGTGCGCCGCTCGCCCTCGTAGCTGTCGAGCAGGGCCTCGGACGCGCCTTGGTGCCAGGCCAGGGAGAGCTTCCACGCCAGGTTCTCGGCGTCCCGGAGCCCCTCCTCGACACCCTGGGTGCCGAGCGCGCCCAGCAGGTGCGCGGCGTCTCCGGCGAGGAAGGCGCGGCCGTCGCGCCAGCGCCGGGCGAGGCGGTGGTGCAGGGTGTGGACCCCGGTGTCGATGAGGTCGTACGGGGGTGTCGTGCCGCCGGACCACACCGCGAGGGTGTCGCGGATCATGGTCACCAGCGCGTCGGGAGTCACGAGGTCCCCGCGGGGCGGGAGCAGCCAGTCCAGCCGCCACACGCCGTCGGGCAGCGGCCGCGAGGTGACCTCGTGCGGCGGGCTGCGGTGCAGCAGGGCCTCGCCGGGCCAGGGCAGTTCGGTGCGCAGCGCGGCCACGGCGTGCCGTTCCACGGCGGTGCGGCCGGGGAAGCGGATGCCCAGCAGCTTGCGCACGGTGGAGCGGGCGCCGTCGCAGCCGACCAGGTAACTCCCGCGCCACCAGGTGGTCTCGGCGCCCCGGGTGTGCGCGGTGACGCCCCGGCCGTCCTGCTCCAGGGAGTCCAGCTTGCTGTCGGTGACCAGCTGGACGAGCGGGTGGGCCGCGGCGGCGCCGCGCAGTCCGCGCTTCAGCGCGTGCTGCGGCAGGTGCAGCGGGGCTTGCCGGTCCTCGAAGGTGATCCGCCGGTCGGTCTGGCGCCGGCGCATCGTGCGCCAGGCGGCGAAGTACGCCCCCTCGTCGCGCAGCGTCGTACAGCCCAGCCGGTGCACCATGGCCGCCGTTTCGGCGTGCAGGACGACGGTACGGGCCGGGCGGACCTCCTCCTTGCCGGGCCCTTCGTCGAGCACGACGGAGGGCACGCCCGCACCCGCGAGGGCGAGCGCCAGGGACAGCCCGACGGGTCCCGCGCCGACGACGATCACCGGGTCCATGGCGCGGCTCCCGATGTCCGGTATGTGATCACAGAACGTATGCAACCCACTGTAGGTGCCCGCGTCAAGTGACCCTGGTCGGCGCAACGGTAACTGGAATCAGAAATTCCGAAGCAGCCGTCACTTCCGTGGCACCGGCGCCGTCGCGGACCGCCGAGTTGCGGCACGGCCCGGCTGTTCCGAGTGGCCGGCGCGGTGCGGCCTGAATTCACCCGTGCTGTATTCGGCCGACTTTCCGGAACCCCTTCCCCCATTTTCCTGGGGGCCGCGGCGTCGCCGTCCATTCGGCGAATGGGAGGGGCAGGCGTCGCGAGGTCCGCTCGGCGGACCGGGCCGCTCGGCTCTCTGCCGGTGCGGGCACCGCCGAAACCGGGAGCCGCACGGGTCGCTGCAACGCAGTGTGGTGCGGCGGATGAATTCCGCCGCACCACACAGGCCGTGCCGTATGAATGACCTCGGGTCAGAGCCCGAAGGGTTCCCGGCCGGGGAGGATCGTCACGCCCCGCCGGAGTTCGCCCCGGTCGCCATGTCGTTCACGTCATCGGCGCCGACCACCGCACCGGTGCTCTTCTTCGACTTCCGCAGCCGGCCTTCCAGCACGGAGGCAAACGAGGTGAGGGCGAAGTTCACGGCGATGTAGATCAGCGCGATCACCGTGAGGGTCGCGATGGTGTTGCTGTAGTTGGCCGAGATCTGCCGGTTCGTGGAGAGCAGTTCCGCGAAGCCCAGCAGGGCGCCGCCGATCGCCGTGTCCTTGAGGATCACCACGAGCTGGCTGACCAGGGCCGGCAGCATCGCCGTCACGGCCTGCGGGATCAGCACGTAGACCATCGTCTGGCCCTTGCGCATCCCGATCGCCTTTGCGGCGTCGGACTGGCCGTGGGGCAGGGAGAGCACACCCGCGCGGACGATCTCGGCGATGACGGCCGAGTTGTAGAGGACCAGGCCCACGACCACGGCCCAGAAGGGCCGGGTGTCGGAGGGCACGTCCAGGAACCGCGGCGCCATCAGCGCGTTGCCGAACAGCATCAGCATCAGCACCGGGATGGCACGGAAGAACTCGACCCACGCGCCGACCGGACCCCGTACCCACGCGTGGTCCGACAGCCGGCCGATGCCCAGCAGCGCGCCGAACGGGAGGGCGATCACCATGGCGAGGGCGCCGGCCTTGAGGGTCTCCATCAGGCCGGGGAGCAGGTACGTGGTCCAGACCCGGCTGTCGGTGACGAAGGGGGACCACTTGTCGGCGTCGAGCTGGCCCTTCTCGCCCATGAGGGACAGGGCCCACCACAGGACGAGCCCGAACAGCACGACGAAGATCCCGCTGTAGATCCAGTTGCGCACCTTGGCCTTGGGGCCGGGGGTGTCGTACAGCACGGAGCTCATCGCTTCACCGCCACTCGCTTGGCGACCCAGCCCAGCAGAAGACCGGTGGGCAGGGTCAGCAGGACGAAACCGAGGGCGAAGACCGCGAAGACCGCGAAGGTCGCCTGCGCCTCGTTCTCGAGCATTTCCTTCATCAGCAGGGCCGCCTCGGCCACGCCGATGGTCGCCGCCACCGTGGTGTTCTTGGTGAGCGCGATCAGTACGTTGGCGAGCGGCGCGATGACCGCCCGGAAGGCCTGGGGGAGCACGATCAGGGTGAGCACCTGGAAGAAGCTCAGTCCCAGCGCGCGGGCCGCCTCGGCCTGGCCGACGGGCACGGTGTTGATGCCGGAGCGCAGGGCCTCGCAGACGAAGGTGCCGGTGTAGGCGATCAGTCCGAGGACCGCGAGCCGGAAACCGGTCTCCTTGAAGGTGCTGCCGCCCAGATCGATGCCGAGGGTCTGGCTGAGACCCAGCGAGCAAGCGATGATCAACACGGTCAGCGGGGTGTTGCGCACCAGGTTGACGTACGCGGTGCCGAAGCCCCGCAGCAGCGGGACCGGGCTGACCCGCATCCCGGCCAGGGCGGTGCCCCAGATCAGGGATCCGGCCGCCGAGTAGAGGGTGAGCTGAACCGTCACCCAGAAGGCTCCGAGCACGTCGTACTGCCCGGAATCAAGAAAATCGAACACGATGCCCTGCGCTCTCCCCAGGATGGCCGGTGAGGCGCGCCGCCGCCCGCGGCAGGCGGGCGGCGACGCTCCTCACCGATGAATCAGCTGCCTTCGGTGATCTGCGGGGCAGGCTCGCTCTTGAAGTTGGCCGGGCCGAGGTTCGCGTCCACGGCCTTCTGCCAGCTGCCGTCCTCGACCATCTTCTTGAGCGCGGCGTTGATCTTGGTCTGGAGCTCCTTGTCGCCCTTCTTCAGACCGATGCCGTAGTTCTCGTTGCTCAGGCTCAGCCCGGCCAGCTTGAACTTGCCCTTGTTCTTCTCCTGCGCCGCGTAGCCGGCCAGGATCGAGTTGTCCGTGGTGAGGGCGTCGACCTTCTTGTTCTCCAGGCCGGTCAGGCACTCGGAGTAGCCGCCCAGCTCCAGCAGGTCGGCCTCGGGGGCCAGCTTGGTCTTGACGTTCTGCGCCGAGGTGGAGCCGGTGACCGAGCAGAGCTTCTTCTTGTTCAGGTCCTCGGCCTTGGTGATGCTCGTGTCGTCGGCGCGGACCAGCAGGTCCTGGTGCGCGAGGAAGTACGGGCCGGCGAAGTCGACCTTCTCCTTGCGCTTGTCGTTGATCGAGTAGGTCGCGACGACGAACTTCACGTCACCGTTCGCGATCAGGTTCTCGCGCTCGGCGCTGACGGCCTGCTTGAACTCGATCTGGTCGGGCTGGTAGCCGAGCTCCTTGGCGACGTAGGTCGCGACGTCGACGTCGAAGCCGGTGAACTTGCCGTCCGGGGTCTTCAGGCCCAGGCCGGGCTGGTCGTACTTGATGCCGACGACGAGCTTGTCCTTGGCGCCACCGGACGCCCCGCCGTCACTGGCGGCGTCCTGCTTGCTGCCGCCACAGGCGGTCGCGGTCAGGGACAGGGCTACGGCGACGGCCGCGGCCGCAGCGGCCTTGGAGATCTTCATGGTGAACTTCCCTCGGATGAGACGTGGTTGAACGACGAGCGACGTTTACGGCGCACGCGCGGAAGGCAGGGACCGGTCCAGTGGCTATCCGCATACGGATGACTACCAGACGGAAACCTCAGTGGTGCAGGATCTTCGACAGGAAGTCCTTGGCGCGGTCACTGCGCGGGTTGCTGAAGAACTGCTCGGGGGTGGCCTCTTCGACGATCTTGCCGTCGGCCATGAAGACGACCCGGTTGGCCGCCGAGCGGGCGAAGCCCATCTCGTGCGTGACGACCACCATGGTCATCCCCTCACGGGCGAGCTGCTGCATGACCTCCAGCACCTCGTTGATCATCTCCGGGTCCAGGGCCGAGGTCGGCTCGTCGAAGAGCATCACCTTCGGCTCCATGGCCAGCGCCCGGGCGATCGCCACGCGCTGCTGCTGGCCACCGGAGAGCTGCGCCGGGTACTTGTCGGCCTGCGTGCCGACGCCCACCCGCTCCAGCAGGGACAGCGCCTTCGCCTTGGCCGCCGCCTGGTCGGTCTTGCGGACCTTGAGCTGGCCCAGCATGACGTTCTGCAGCACCGTCTTGTGCGCGAAGAGGTTGAACGACTGGAAGACCATGCCGACGTCGGCACGCAGCCGGGCCAGTTCCCTGCCCTCGGAGGGCAGCTCCTTGCCGTCGAGCGTGATGGTGCCCGAGTCGATGGTCTCCAGGCGGTTGATGGTCCGGCACAGCGTGGACTTGCCCGATCCCGAAGGACCGATCACCACGACTACCTCACCGCGGGCAATGCTCAGATCGATGTCCTGAAGCACGTGCAGCGCGCCGAAGTGCTTGTTGACGTTGCTCAGTACGACCAGGTCGTCTGCGGCACCGGCCGCGTCCTGCACGTCCTTGGTCACTGATACTCCGCTCATCGGCTTCTTGCTCCGTCCTCCTCGGTTGGGAGGACAGTAGTGACGTGACGCGCACAACGTCATTACATCTGAGGGAGAATTGAGGATAACGATCCGGCCTCTCCCGGATACGCTCCGTGCGCGGCACCCGTGTGGTCGATCATGTCCGCGTACCGGGTGCATAACGGAAGCCGCGCCGCGGCGGGACCCCCTTGACGTGGGACTCCGCATGGGCGTGGATGCATGGTGGCCCTACGTGCGGCCCCGCGTGTGACCATGCGTGGTGAAGCCAGAGTGAGAGAAGAGGAGAGGGGGACGGCATGAGACTGCTGCTCGTCGAGGACGACGATCACGTCGCGGCAGCCCTGTCCGCGATCCTCGCCCGCCACGGCTTCCAGGTCACCCACGCCCGCAACGGCGAGGAGGCCCTGCAGGCACTCCTGCCGGCCGGCGCCCCGAACTGCCCCCAGCCCTTCGGCGTGATCCTCCTCGACCTCGGTCTGCCCGACCAGGACGGCTACGAGGTCTGCGGCAAGATCCGCAAGCGCACCTCCACCCCCGTGATCATGGTGACCGCGCGGGCCGACGTACGCTCCCGCATCCACGGCCTGAACATGGGCGCCGACGACTACGTCGTCAAGCCCTACGACACCGGCGAGCTCCTCGCCCGCATCCACGCCGTCGCCCGGCGCACCGGCGCCGCCGAGGAGACCACCGCCCCCGGCACCGGCACCCCCGCCACGGTCCGCCTCGGCCCCGTCAGCATCGAGCTGCCCAACCGCCGGGTCAGCGTGGACGGTGCCGACGTACCCCTCACCCGCAAGGAGTTCGACCTGCTGGCCCTGCTCGCGCAGCGGCCCGGCGTCGTCTTCCGCCGCGAGCAGATCATCAGCGAGGTGTGGCGCACCAGCTGGGAGGGGACCGGGCGCACCCTGGAGGTCCACGTCGCCTCGCTGCGCTCCAAGCTGCGCATGCCCGCCCTGATCGAGACCGTCCGAGGGGTGGGCTACCGGCTCGTCGCCCCGGCCGCTCCCTAGGGGCCCTCTGCCGTGCGTGCCCGTCTGCTCCCGCTGCTCGTCATCCTGATGGCGGGCACGCTGCTCGCCCTCGGCTTCCCGCTCGCCGTGAGCCTGGCCGCCGGGCAGCAGCAGCGGGTGGTGGTCGACCGGATCGACGACAGCGCCCGCTTCGCCGCCCTCGCGCAGTTCTTCATCGACGCCGAGGGCTCCGGGTCCAACGGCGCCGCCGAGCGCCGCGAGACCCTCGGGCTCGAACTCGCCCGCTACCAGACCCTGTACGGAATCCGCGCCGGCATCTTCTACCGCGACGACAACGCCCTCGTCCGGTCGCCGAGCTGGTGGGAGCTCCCGGACTCCCGCGAGGGACGACGGGCCCTGGAGGAGGCGCTGGCCGGCCGGCGCAGCCACGATCCGCCGCAGGTGTGGCCCTGGCAGACCGACGGCAAGCTGCTCGTCATCTCCCCGGTCGTGCTCGACGGCGACGTGGTCGCGGTCGTCGCCACCGAATCGCCGACCGATCAGATGCGCGCCCGCATCCTGAAGGGCTGGCTGCTGATCGCGGGCGGACTCGCCGCCGCCATGCTGGTCGCCTTCGGCGCCGCCCTCAAGCTCACCAGCTGGGTGCTCAAGCCCGTCCAGACCCTGGACGCGGCCGCCCACGGCATCGCCACCGGACGGATGAACTCGCGCGTCGCGGCTGCCGGCGGGCCCCCGGAACTCCAGCGCCTGGCCCACTCGTTCAACGAGATGGCCGACAACGTCGAAGAGGTCCTGGAACAGCAGCGGGCGTTCGTCGCAGACGCCTCCCACCAGCTGCGCAACCCGCTCGCGGCGCTGCTCCTGCGGATCGAGCTGCTCGCCCTCGAACTGCCCGAGGGCAACGCGGAGATCGCCTCCGTGCGCGCCGAGGGCAAGCGCCTGACCCAGGTCCTGGACGACCTGCTGGACCTGGCGCTGGCCGAGCACGCCTCCGCCGAGATCAGCCTCACCGACATCGGGGCCCTGGCTGCCGAGCGGGTCGCCGCGTGGCGCCCCTACGCCGAGGAGAAGGGCGTCCACCTCAAGGGCACGGGCCGGACCGCCATCACCGGCTGGGCCGACCCCATCGCCCTGTCCAGCGCCCTCGACGCGGTCATCGACAACGCCCTCAAGTTCACCCCCACGGGTGAGGAGGTCGAGGTCTCCGTCTCCACCGAGGGGCGCTCCGTCCGCGTGGTCGTCGCCGACCGCGGCCCCGGCCTCACCGAGGACGAGCTGCTGCGCGTCGGCGACCGGTTCTGGCGCAGCGGCCGCCACCAGAACGTCAAGGGCTCCGGGCTCGGCCTGTCGATCTCCCGTGCCCTGCTCGCCGCAGGCGGCGGGTCCCTCTCCTACGCGAAGAACCCGCCGCACGGGCTGCGGGTGACGGTGGCCGTCCCGCGCACCGACCCCCAGGGCACCTGAGCCCCGGCTGTTGGGCGGGCCGGCTACCAGACGAGGGTGGTGCGGGCCGGCTCCGACACCGCGTACAGCTCGTCGACGGCCCGGACCTCGAAGACCGCCGCCCGCTCCCGCCCGGCGCGCGGGACGGCGGGCAGGTACAGGGCGGTGCCGCAGGTGCCCCCGAGGAAGCGCCGGGTGCCGCCGGGCAGGACCCGCCACACCTCGTAGTGGCGCGGCCGCCCGCCGCGGCCCGCCGCCGCCCGCCAGGACAGGCGTACCCGGGCCATGCCGTCCTGCCGGGACGAGGCGTCCACGACCGGTGCGGTGGGCGGGGCCGGGCGCCGGGTGCGGGCCCCGTCGCGCACCGACACGGCGCCGATCCGCCACGCCACCGGCTTCTTCCCGGGCGCGGTGATCCGTACCGCCAGGCCGTACGCGGTGCTGCCCGCCAGTGACGCCAGCCCGGCCCGCGTCGTGCGCCAGCCCTGCCCGCTGTCCCGGGTCGTGGCCGGCAGCCAGGTGTACGGGACCGGCTCGCCGGGGCCGGACGGCTCGCGGACGGCCACGCCGACCTCCACCGTGATCTCCGCCGTACTCTCTGCCGTGACCTCCGTCGCGGCCGGCTCCGGCCCGGTGGCGTGCACCAGCTCCAGGACCGACCCGCGGGTCAGCGGCAGCCGGGTGGAGTGCAGCCCGATGGTCACGGGGGCGGTCGGCGCGCCCTCGACCAGCAGGCTGGAGCCGCCCCGCCAGGCGCTCGCGAAGTCCAGGGTGACCGAGGGGCGCGCCCCGGCGGTGTCCACCGCCCAGCGGCGGCCCGGCAGCCGGTCCTGCAGCCCCAGGTGGTTCCAGGGCGTGTCGGAGACGACCTCGCCGTCCTCGTACCAGCGCAGCCCGTGCCCGGTGTTGAAGGAGCAGGCGAAGGGGAGCCCGGTGACGGTGGACCGGTCGGCGACGGCCGTCGCGGGTGCCCGCCAGCGGGCCCCGGGCGCGGGCCGGGCCGGGTCCAGGGACTCGCCGGTCCAGAACCTGTCGTCGGCGCGGTGGAAGGCCCCGGGGGAACGGTCGGTGAGATGGTTACGGGTCCACTCGGGCCGGTAGAAGCCGTAGCTGACGACGTGGTCCCGCCCGCGCGGGACGATCGCGTCCCAGTCGACGACCGAGTCCCAGCCGCGCGACTCGGTGTCCACGGCGGCCCACAGGTCGTGGCGGGAGCGGCCGAGGCGGTCGGCGAGCGCGCCCGAGGCGGCCAGGGTGTCCGGGGTCCAGCGGAAGTCCACGAACATCGTGTCCGAGACCGTCCCGGCCCGGTCCTCGAAGAACTCCTGGTTGAGCGGGTTGAGGGCGCCCTGCCAGCCCACCCGGCCGGTGCTGTTCATGGCGTCGTACCAGGTGATGCGCAGCCCGTGCGGCTCGCCGGCCGCCCGCAGGGCACGCAGGAACTCCCGCATCCGGGTGGCGAGCGCGCTGTCCCCGCCGTCGGTCTCGGCGTTCACGAACCAGCCGTCGAAGCCGTAGGTCCGCGCCACCCGGACGAGTTGGTCCGCGATCGGGAAGCGGCCGAGGGAGTCCCGCTGCACCAGGTCGCGGGTCCACCGCAGGTCGCCGCCGTAGGCGACGGGCGGCAGGAACACGTTGCCCAGCACCCTGACCCCGTTGCGGTGGGCGGCGTCGACCACGGGCGCGTTCGGCGCGAGCACGATGCCCTCGCCCGCGGAGCCGCCCCAGAAGACCAGCTCGTCGATGTACGCCCAGTGCGTGAGCGCGTAGTGGTCGGCGGTCGGGGAGCCCTGGGACGGGTTCCCGGCCGTGGGCCCGAAGGAGACCAGGGCGGCGATACGGGCCTGGCCGGCGCGCGCGTCCCGGTTCGCCGGGACGGGTGTGAACCGCTGCGCCAGGGGCACGGTCGAGGTGTTGTGGGCCAGATCGGGGTCGCTCCCGGGGGTCCACCGGCTGAGCGAGCGCCACACGATCCCGGGGCCCGGGGTTCCCGGAGGGAGGGAGTCCGGGAACCAGTACGAGGCGTACGGGGCCAGGTCGGCCGGGGCCGCAGCCGACGCCCCCACGGGTAAGGGGCCGGGCGCGGCGGTGGCCCGGGCGCGGCCCGCCAGACCCAGCAGCGCGGCGGCCCCGGCCCCGGTGACCAGCACCCTGCGCCGGGTCGGCCGTGGCGCGGCGGGCGGCGTACGCGGATGGGCGGCGTCGTCGGTCTCGGGCATGCGGGGCTCCTCACGAAGGGATCGGGGGACCGGGAGACCGGCCGGCCGGGTCATCGGCCGGTCGGGTCATCGGCCGGTCAGGTCACGTCGTGCACGCGCAGCACCTCGGTGATGCCGCGCGCGGCCAGATGTGCGGGGTCCGCGGCGCGCTCCGCGAGGACCACCGCCGGGCGCACCCCCTGGGCCGTCAGCGAGACCCAGGCTTCGAAGAACGCGCCGCCGGGGGCGCACACCGAGCGCCCCGGAGCGTGTGCCGCCGCACCGACGTCGACGGCGAGCGCGGTGGACCGCGGGGCCGGGCGGTGCGCGCGGCCCCGCCACCGCGCGGCGATCCGGGCGACGGCGGCGCCGGCCGGCTTGGTCCGGCGGTCGTTGCTGAGCAGCCCGAGGCCGTACTCCAGCTCCGGGAAGTCCGCGAGCTCCCGGGACACGTCGTGCGAGCACCACCAGGTCACGCCCCACAGGTCCGCGCAGTCCAGGGCGTTGGCGACGGTGGCCTCGGCGAACCGCGCCGCGTGCTCGGGCGGGATCAGCGGCGCCGGGGCGCCGACCTCCTGGAGCCACACCGGGCGGTGCGGGTCCAGGGCCCAGGCCTTGGAGAGCTCGATCAGGTAGGCGGCATGGTGCTCGGTCGCCGTCCCGCTGCGGCCGTGGCGCTGCGCGGTGCCGTTGAACACCCAGGAGTGCACGGCGGTGGCGCCGCCCAACCGGGCCGCCTGGGCCGCGGTGAAGGGGTGCCCGTCCTGGTACCAGGCCGCGTCGTACTCGGCGTGCAGATGCAGCCGCCCCGGCGCTCCCGCCTCGCAGGCGGCGAGCATCCGCTCCAGCCAGCGGGCGGCCTGGTCCGGGGTGATCCGGTCGGGGTCGGGGTGCGGGGCGCCGGAGAACTGGTTGATCTCGTTGCCGACCGTCATGCCCAGGAAGTTCGGCCGGTCGGCGAGGGCCGCGGCCAGCGTGCGCAGGTACTCCTCCTGCCCGGCGACCACGTCCGGGTCGGTGAAGATGCTGCGCCGGTGCCAGGTCCGGGTCCAGGCGGGCAGGAAGTCGAAGCTCGACAAGTGCCCCTGCAGGCCGTCCACGTTGACGTCGAGCCCGCGCTCGGCGGCGGCGTCGGCGAGTGCGACGAGCTGCTCCACGGCACGCGGCCGGATCAGCGTCCGGTTCGGCTGGAAGACCGGCCACAGCGGGAAGACACGGATGTGGTCCAGCCCGAGCGCGGCGATCGAGTCGAGGTCGGCCCGCACCTCGCCGAGGTCGAAGTCCAGCCAGTGGTGGAACCAGCCGCTGGCCGGCGTGTAGTTGGCGCCGAAGCGGAGCGCGTCATCGGGCACGGGGCGTCCTGGAGTTCTGGAGGAATTCACCGGATGCGCCACAACCTGCCGGTGCGGATGAGGAAAGTCAACAGGGCCCCCGACCGTGTACTTATGCGCTTCAGCCCAGTTGACACAAGGGTTCTGCGCGAAGACCCTGAGGGAACTAATGCGCTTTAGTTCTGTCCGGCTGCGAGGAACTGCGCGGAAATGGACAGCGGTATTTCGGTCACGCCGGCCATCGCTGCTGCCCGCCCGCCCGGACATGCCGCCGTGGCAGGCACCCCTCCCTGAAGCCGCTGCTTCGTCATGGAAGCGGCCTGTCGGGGCAGGATCGCGTACGGTCCGGCCATTGCCGTCCGTATTCCGCCACGTGTGACGCACCCGAAGGACGAATGAGGCAGGCCATGGCCCGCAGACCCACGATCAAGGACATCGCCCGGCAGGCCGGTGTGTCGGAGAGCGCCGTCTCCTTCGCGCTCAACGACCGGCCGGGCGTCTCGCAGGACACCCGGGCCCGGATCCGGCGCGTCGCCGAGGAACTCGGCTGGCAGCCCAACAGCGCTGCCCGGGCCCTGTCCGGCGAACGCTCCGGGGCCGTCGGCCTGGTCCTCGCCCGGCCCGCGCACACGCTCGGTGTCGAGTCCTTCTTCCTCCAGCTCGTCTCCGGCATCCAGGAGGTCCTCTCCGCCGCCCGGACCGCCCTGCTGTTCCAGGTCGTCGAGGACATCGACGCCGAATGCGCCGTCTACCGCCGCTGGTGGGCCGAGCGGCGGGTCGACGGCGTCCTCGTCGTCGACCCGCGTACGAGCGACCCGCGACCGGCGCTCCTGGAGGGACTCGCCCTGCCCGCGGTCACCATCGGCGAAGCCCTGGTCCCGGACGGCGGCGCGGACGGCGGCCGCGGTGACGGGGGAGGCCCTTTCCCGGCCCCCTCGGTGACCCTGTCCTCGGTCCGGGCCGACGACGCCGGCGCCATGGCCCAGGTCCTGGAGCATCTGTACGGTCTGGGCCACCGCCGGATCGTGCACGTCGCCGGACTTCCCGGCCTCGCCCACACGGTCCGCCGGATGGAGTCCCTGCGGACGGAGGCCGCGCGCCGCGGCCTCGGCCCGGACCAGGTGCGCTCCGTGGTCACCGACTACTCCGACGCCGAGGGCGCGGCGGCCACCCGACGGGTGCTCGGCGAGCCGGACCCGCCCACGGCGCTCGTCTACGACAACGACGTGATGGCCGTCGCCGGGAGCGGGGTCGCCGCCGAGCTGGGCATCCCCGTCCCGGGCCGGCTCTCGATCGTGGCCTGGGACGATTCCGCGCTCTGCCGGGTCACCCATCCACGGCTCACCGCTCTCGTACGGGACACCGCCGGCTTCGGCCGACTGGCCGCCGAGGAGCTCCTGGCCGTCCTCGCGGGCGGCCCGCCCGGGGTGCGGATCAGCGAGCGGCCGAGGCTGGAACCTCGCGAAAGCACGGCGCCGCCCCCGGCGCATACTTAATCCTGAAACCTTCCTGGAGCCGCCACCGTGACCATTCCCAGCGCCCCGTTCCCCGCACCGCGGGCCGCCGCAGCGGCCTCCGGGCCGACCGTGGCGATCGACATCGGCGGTACGAAGATCGCCGGTGCGCTGGTGCACCCGGACGGCACGATGACGGCCACCACCCGCCGCCCGACGCCGCGCGGGGCGGACGCCGACGGGGTCATGGCAGCGGTCGGCGAGGTCGTCGCCGACCTCGCCGAGTCGCCGCTGTGGGCCTCGGCGGTGCGCTGCGGGATCGGCAGCGCCGGCCCGGTGGACGCCTCCCGGGGCACGGTCAGCCCGGTCAACATCGGGGCCTGGCGGGAGTTCCCGGTCCAGGAACGCGTCGTGGCCGAGCTCGCGGCGCGCGGGGCCGACCTGCCGACCGTGCTGGCCGGTGACGGGGTGGCCATGACCGCCGCCGAGCACTGGCTGGGCGCGGCCCGGGGCCACGCGAACGCCCTGTGCATGGTGGTCTCCACGGGCGTGGGCGGCGGCCTGATCCTGAACAACCAGCTTCACCCCGGCCCCACGGGCAACGCGGGACACATCGGCCACATCAGTGTGGCCTTCGACGGTGAACCGTGCGTGTGCGGCGGCCACGGGTGCGTCGAGTCGATCGCCTCCGGTACGGCGATCGCCCGCTGGGCCCTGGACCAGGGCTGGACGCCGTCGGGCACGGCCGGGGGCGGCGCGGGCGCAAACGGTGCGGACGGCGCGGACGGCGGGTGTGATGCCACGGCGGCGGGCGTGGCCGCTGCCGCTGCCGAGGGCGATCCGGTCGCGCTGGCGGCCTTCGACCGGGCGGGCCGCGCGCTGGCCGCCGCCATCGCGGCCACGGCGACCCTCGTGGAGACGGACATCGCGGTCATCGGCGGCGGAGTGGCCGCCGCCGGGGACACCCTCTTCGCCCCGATCCGCAGCCATCTCGCGGCCTACGCCACGCTCTCGTTCGTCAGGGACATCCAGGTGGTGCCGGCGATGCTGGGAACCCATGCGGGGCTGATCGGCGCGGCCGCGGCGGCGACCATGCTGCTGCCTTCGGAGCCGTCCCCTTCGTGAACCACGGGACGCCCCGGGGTTCGAAGGCTCAGGGTTTGACGGACCGGTAGTAGCGGCGCGCGCCCTCGTGCAGGTCCAGGGGGTCGGTGTAGATCGCCGTCCGCAGGTCCACGAGCTGCGCCGCGTGCACCTGGCTCCCGACGAGGTCACGGCTGAGGATCACCGTCCGCGTGAGCTGCTCGGTGAGCTGCGGGTCGGTCCCCGCCGTGGTCACCAGCAGGTTCGGCACGGCCAGGGTCGACACCGAGCTGGTGTTGCGCGCCCGTGTGTAGGCGTCCTGGGGCATCACGGCCGTCCGGTAGTAGCGCGCCGGGTTGCCGCTCTCCTGCAGCTGGTCCAACAGGTCGCCGAGCGGCACGAGCCGGATGTCGAAGCGCTCCGACAGCTCGCGCACGGCGTTCGTCGGCAGGCCGCCGGACCAGAAGAACGCGTCGATCCGGCCGGCCTCCAGCTCGCCCGGCATGGTGTCGATGCCGATGGACACCGGTGTGACGTCCAGCACCGGGTCGATCTTGGCCGCCCTCAGCAGCCGCTCCGACACCAGCCGTACGCCGGACCCCGGCTGGCCGATCGCGACCCGCTTGCCCTTGAGGTCACGGGCCGACTGCACCGGGGAGCCGGCCGGGACCACCAGCTGCACGTAGTCGTCGTAGAGCCGTGCGACCCCGCGCAGCCGGTCCGCGCCGGGCTTCCCGTCGAGCTGGTACTTGGCGACCGCGTCCGCCGTCGCCACCGTGAAGTCCGCCTCGCCGGTGGCCAGCCGCTTCAGGTTCTCCTGCGAGCCCTCGCTGGTCTCCAGCCGCACGTCGATCCCGGGCATGTCCCGCCCGAGCGCCTGCTCCAGCAGCTGCCCGTACCGGTGGTAGACCCCGGTCCGCGCGCCCGTGCTGAAGGTCAGCTCACCCTCCAGATCCGGCTCCCCGAAGGGCTTCAGCCACCACGTCAGGACGCCGAGCACGGCGAGTACGGCCACCAGGACCCGCAGGGCATGGCGCCTGCTGATCCGGGGCGGTACGAGAGGCATGGCCGCGATCCTGCCACTCGTCCGCCGTCCTGTCACGGCGCGGGCCGTCCCGGGGCTCCGGACCGGAGCCTTCCGAGCAGCTTGCGCGCGGCCGGCCCGGACGGTCCGTCCGTGCGCCAGGCCAGTGCGACCCTTCCGGTCAGCTCCGGATCGGTGATCCGCAGCGCGCACAGTCTGCCGCTGCCGCTGCCGCTGCCGCTGCCGCTGCCGCTGCCGCTGCCGCTGCCCGTGTCCGGGCCGCTGCCGCTGCCGCTGCCCGTGTCCGGGCCGCTGCCGCTGCCGCTGCCCGTGTCCGCGCCGCTGCCCGCGCCGACGCCGACCCCCGGCCCGGCCGCCGACTCCGCCCCGGACGGCACCACCGCCACCCCCAGGCCCCGCGCGGCCAGCCGGACCAGCACGGCGGGCGCCGCCGCCTCGAAGTCCACCCGCGGCGCGAAGCCCGCCTGCGCGCACGCCCGCTCCAGCACCCCGCGCAGCCCGGTCCCGCGGGGCAGGCCGATCAGGGCCCGCCCGCGCAGGGCGGTCAGCGGGATCCTGCCGTTCACGGCCGCCGCCACCAGCGGATCGTCCGCCCGCACCGCGGCGACCAGGGGTTCGTCGAGCACCACCTGGCAGGAGACGCCCGGCGGCGGCTCCCCCGCGAGGCCGACCACCGCCAGGTCCAGCTCCCCGCGCAGCAGCGACGCCAGCATCCGCTCCGAGGTGTCCTCGGAGAGCGCGATCTCCACCCCGGGGTGCTCGTCGTGGAAGGCCCCGAGCACCTCCACCACGTCGAACCCGTCCACCGCCGCCCCCGCCGCCCCCGGGACCAGCCCGAGGGCCACCCGCCCCCGCAGCAGGCCGGAGAACTCCTCGGCCGTCCGCCGCACGCCCTCCACCGCCGCCAGCGCGGCCCGCGCGTACGAGAGCACCGCCCGGCCCGCCTCCGTCGGGGTCACCCGCCGCCCGGACCGGTCGAGCAGCCGCTGCCCGAGCTCGCGTTCCAGCTGCGCGACCTGTGCGCTCACCCCGGGTTGTGACACGTGCAGCCGCGCCCCCGCCCGTGTGAAGCCGCCCTCTTCCACCACGGCCACGAAATAGCGCAGCTGAGCCAGTTCCATAAGTCTGGATTCTAGATCTCAGAAGTACCCACTCTTGGACTTATGCCAAGTGCCGCCCCGACCCTGGAGCCATGAGCCGATCCGCCTCCTCCGCCCCCGCGCACCGCCGGACGATCGCCGCGGCCGTCGCCGCCGAACGCCGCGAGCTGGCCGACGTACTGGACGCCCTCGCCCCTGACCGGTGGGACGCCCCCTCCCTCTGCGCCGGCTGGCGCGTCCGCGAGGTCGCCGCCCACCTGTCCCTGGGCTTCCGCACCACCCTTCCCGGGTTCGCCGCCGAACTGCTGCGGGCCCGCGGCAGCCTGCACCGGATGACCGACCGCACGGCCCGCCGCGACGCCGCCGCCTTCACCCCGCGCGAGCTCGCCGAGCTGCTCCGCGAGCACGCCGGCCATCCCTGGAAACCACCCGCCGGCGGCCCCACCGGAGCCCTCGCCCACGACGTGGTCCACGGCCTCGACATCACCGTCGCCCTCGGCCACCCGCGCCGCGTCCCCGAGGACCGGCTGCGGCTCCTCCTCGACGCGGCCGGTCCCCGGTCCCTGCGCTTCTTCGGCGCGGACCTGACCGGTGTCCGGCTGTGCGCGCAGGACCTGGACTGGTCCTACGGCGAGGGAACCCCCGTGTACGGGGAAGCCCAGGACCTGCTGCTCCTCCTCTTCGGCCGCCGCCTTCCCCCGGGTCGGCTGAACGGGGGACCGGAGGGCCACCGGGTACCGCCTACCCTTGTTGCATGACCAGCAGCGACCGGAGCCAGGCAGTGGACGTGAAGCGAAGCTACGAGGTGCGCACCTACGGGTGCCAGATGAACGTGCACGACTCGGAGCGGCTCTCCGGTCTGCTGGAGGACGCCGGCTACGTCCGGGCGCCCGAAGGCGCCGACGGCGACGCCGACGTCGTGGTCTTCAACACCTGCGCGGTCCGCGAGAACGCCGACAACAAGCTGTACGGCAACCTCGGCCGACTCGCCCCGATGAAGACCAAGCGCCCCGGCATGCAGATCGCCGTCGGCGGCTGCCTCGCCCAGAAGGACCGCGACACGATCGTCAAGCGGGCTCCCTGGGTCGACGTCGTCTTCGGTACGCACAACATCGGCAAGCTGCCCGTGCTGCTGGAGCGCGCCCGCATCCAGGAGGAAGCGCAGGTCGAGATCGCCGAGTCGCTGGAGGCCTTCCCCTCCACGCTGCCGACCCGCCGCGAGTCCGCCTACGCCGCCTGGGTCTCGATCTCCGTCGGCTGCAACAACACCTGCACCTTCTGCATCGTTCCGGCCCTGCGCGGCAAGGAGGAGGACCGCCGCCCCGGCGACATCCTCGCCGAGGTGGAGGCCCTGGTCGCCGAGGGCGTCTCGGAGATCACCCTGCTCGGCCAGAACGTGAACGCGTACGGCTCGGACCTGGGCGACCGCGAGGCCTTCAGCAAGCTGCTGCGCGCCTGCGGCCAGATCGAGGGCCTGGAGCGGGTCCGCTTCACCTCCCCGCACCCGCGCGACTTCACCGACGACGTGATCGCGGCGATGGCCGAGACCCCGAACGTGATGCCGCAGCTGCACATGCCGATGCAGTCCGGATCGGACACGATCCTGCGGGCGATGCGCCGCTCGTACCGGCAGGAGCGCTTCCTCGGCATCATCGAGAAGGTCCGCGCCGCGATCCCGCACGCCGCGATCTCCACCGACATCATCGTGGGCTTCCCCGGCGAGACTGAGGAGGACTTCCAGCAGACGATGCACGCGGTGCGCGAGGCCCGGTTCGCGAACGCCTTCACCTTCCAGTACTCCAAGCGGCCCGGCACCCCCGCCGCCGACATGGACGGGCAGATCCCCAAGGAGGTCGTCCAGGAGCGGTACATGCGCCTGGTCGCCCTCCAGGAGGAGATCTCCTGGGACGAGAACAAGAAGCAGGTCGGCCGCACGCTGGAGGTCATGGTCGCGGAGGGCGAGGGCCGCAAGGACGGCGCCACGCACCGCCTCTCCGGCCGCGCGCCCGACAACCGCCTGGTCCACTTCACGAAGCCGGAGGCGGAGGTCCGCCCCGGTGACGTGGTCACCGTGGACATCACCTACGCGGCCCCGCACCACCTGCTGGCCGAGGGCCCGACGCTGACCGTGCGCCGCACGCGCGCCGGCGACGCCTGGGAGAAGCGCAACGCCGCCCCCGCCCAGCCGGCGGGCGTCATGCTCGGAATCCCGAAGCTGGGCGTCCCGGCGCCCCTGCCGGCCGTCACCTCCGGCTGCTCGGTGCCCGCCTCCTCCTGAGCGGCACGGGTCCCCCGCCGACGGCTAGGCTGCGGATCATGCTCGTAGCCGCCGCTGTCTGTCCCGCCCCGCCCCTGCTCGTGCCGGAGGTCGCCGCGGGGGCCGCCGCCGAACTCGGCGACGCCCGCACCGCCTGCTCCGACGCGCTGGCGGTGCTCGCCGCGTCCCGGCCCGACCTGCTGGTCGTGGTCGGGGCCGCCGCCGAGGGCGGCGGATACGACCAGGGCACCCCCGGAAGCTTCGCCGGGTTCGGCGTGGACCTGACCGTCACCCTGGGGCCCGACCTGGGCGAACCGCCGAGCGGCCATGCCACCGGGACCACCCTCCCGACCTCTCTCGCGGTGGCCGGCTGGCTCCTCGGCCAGGCCCGCTGGGCGGCCGCCCCGGTCGCCGGAGTGGCCGTCGCCGCGGACCTCGCCCCGAGCGGCTGCGGGCTCCTCGGCGCGGACCTGGGCGGTTCCGCCGAACGCGTGGCCATGCTGGTTCTGGGGGACGGCAGTGCCTGCCGCACCCTCAAGGCCCCCGGTTACCTCGACGAGCGCGCCGCCGCCTTCGACGCGGAGGCCGCCCGCGCGCTGGGCGCCGCCGACGTGGCCGCGCTGGCCGGGATCGACGCCGCTCTCGCGGCCGAGCTCCAGGCCGCCGGGCGGGCCCCCTGGCAGGTGCTGGCCGGCGCCGCCGGGGGCGCGCAGCTGTCCGGGCGCCTGCTGTACGAGGACGCCCCGTACGGCGTGGGGTACTTCGTCGCCGCCTGGTCGTAGCCGCCCGGAACGGCGAAGGGGCGCGGGACCGGCAGCAGCCGGTCCCGCGCCCCTTTCCCGGACCGCGTCAGGAGGCGGCCGGCGGCGTCGGCCCGCCGGGAGCGTCCTTGTGCGCGATCTTCCCCAGGGCGTCCTTCGCCTTGCCCGTTCCGCTCGTGATCTGGCCGCTGTACTTGCCCTTGGTCTTGGAGTCCATGGCCTTGGCGACCTTGTCCAGACTCTCGCCGATCCTGCCCTCGTGCTGCAGGGCGAGATCGCCGACCTTGTCCTTCGCCGGAGCGAGCTTGGCCTTGAGATTGTCCAGCAGGCCCATGGGTCACCTTCCGTTGGCGGTCGCTACGTGCGGGCGCCCTCGCCGGTCTCGCTGTCCGCGGCCACCGGGGCCGCCAGCTGCTTCGGAATCTCCACGACTCCCGCCTCCGGAGACTTCTCGGCAACAGGCTCGGCCTCCTCGGCCGCACCGGACTCCGCCGTCAGGTCCTCCGCCGCGACCACCTCGGTCACAACTTCGTCCTTACGGCGAAAAAACCGATCAAAAACGCCCATGTCTACTCCCGTAACGTTACTCGTGTGAGTGAAGTTCCGCGTCGACCGGACCGGCCTGCGCCGGGCGTACGCAGGGCGTATGCCCGGCCGGAACCTCGCCAGGGCAACGACCCCGACCTCACCCCGTCACGCCACTCGATCGGGTACATGGCCGCGCCTTGACCAGGGGCTGAGAGACTGGGGCGGTGAGGAAAGCAGCCCCCGCCCCGCGGGTCATCGCCGTAGTAGGTCCCACCGCGGCAGGAAAGTCCGACCTGGGCGTCGCCCTGGCCCGCCATTTCGACGGCGAAGTCGTCAACGCCGACTCCATGCAGCTGTACCGGGGGATGGACATCGGCACCGCCAAACTGACGACGGAGGAGCGCGGCGGTGTCCCGCACCACCTGCTCGACATCTGGGACGTCACCGACACGGCCAATGTCGCCGACTACCAGCGGCTGGCCCGCCTGGAGATCGACAAACTGCTCGCCGAGGGCCGCACCCCCGTCCTCGTCGGCGGATCCGGCCTGTACGTGCGCGGCGCCCTGGACGTGATGGAGTTCCCCGGCACCGACCCCGAGGTGCGGGCCCGCCTGGAGGAGGAGCTGGCCCTGCGCGGCTCCGGCGCCCTGCACGCCCGGCTCGCCGCCGCCGACCCGGCCGCCGCGCAGGCCATCCTGCCCAGCAACGGCCGCCGCATCGTCCGCGCGCTCGAAGTGATCGAGATCACCGGCCGCCCCTTCACCGCCAATCTGCCCGGTCACGATTCCGTCTACGACACCGTGCAGATCGGCGTCGACGTGGCCCGCCCGGAGCTCGACGAGCGCATCGCGCTGCGGGTCGACCGGATGTGGGAGGCCGGTCTGGTGGACGAGGTCCGCGCGCTGGAGGCCCGCGGGCTGCGCGACGGAATCACCGCCTCCAGGGCGCTGGGCTACCAGCAGGTCCTGGCCGCGCTCGCCGGTGAGTGCACCGAGGACGAGGCCCGGGCCGAGACCGTCCGGGCGACCAAGCGGTTCGCCCGCCGCCAGGACTCCTGGTTCCGCCGCGACCCGCGCGTGCACTGGCTCAGCGGGGCCGTCGCCGACCGGGGGGAACTCCCCGGACTCGCGCAGTCGTTGGTCGAACGAGCGGTCACAGCCTGATCACGTGATGGCATCGGGACGCCTCACGCGCCAGTAGCGGGGCCGAGGGCGTGCCATCATCAAACTCGAGCAGGTGCGATCACCTGCGATGAACGGCAGCGCACTGAGTCCGAGTGGGGAGGGCGCGTGGCAATGGAGGCCGGCCCTCGCGACACCGGGCAGGACGACACCCGGAGGGAAGCGGACCCGATGCTTCTGGACGGGACCGACGGGACGGACGGGCCCGCAGGGCTCGGGCTGCCCGCCGATCCGGCGCGACTGACCCCGGACGGTCCGGACACCCCGGACTCCGCCGAGGCGGAGGCCGCCGCCGGGCCCGAGTTCGAGGTGGAACTGCGCCCGCAGCGCCGCCTGCGCCTGTGGCAGATCGCCCCCATCGCGATGCTCGCCGCGACCGGTTCGCTGATGTTCGCCTTCCCGCTCGCCTTCGAGTTCGGCGACGGCGGTGCGGTGGTCGCCATGCTCGGCTTCCTGATCAGCTGCTGCGCCGGAGGCTGGGGAATGATGGCCGCCCGGCGGGTCGGCTACACGTGGCCCGGTCTCCCGGTCCGCGGGAGCGGCCGCCGACCGGACTGGCGCATGGCCGCGCTGTACGCCGTCGTCGCGCTGGCCGTCGTAGGCCTCGCCGTGTACCGGGTCGCCAGGCTCCGCTGACCGCCCGGCCGGTTCCGCCCCTCGGACGGTGCGGCCCCTCTGAGCTGGGGCTCGGTACCATGGGCGGGTGACGCAGACCACCCTCTCCTTCCTCAAGGGCCACGGCACCGAGAACGACTTCGTGATCGTCCCGGACCCGGACAACGCCATCGAGCTGCCCGCGTCCGCCGTCGCGAAGCTGTGCGACCGGCGCGCCGGGATCGGCGCGGACGGCGTCCTGCACGTCGTCCGGTCCGCCGCGCACCCCGAGGCCGCTCACCTGGCCGACGAGGCGGAGTGGTTCATGGACTACCGCAACAGCGACGGCTCCATCGCCGAGATGTGCGGCAACGGCGTGCGCGTCTTCGCCCGCTACCTCCAGTACGCCGGACACGTCGAGCCCGGCGACCTGGCCGTCGCCACCCGTGGAGGCGTCAAGCGGGTGCACCTCGACAAGACGGGCGACGTCACCGTCTCCATGGGCCGCGCCGAGCTGCCCGCCGGCGAGGTCACGGTCAGCGTCGACGCCCGCAGCTGGACCGCGCGGAACGTGAACATGGGCAACCCGCACGCGGTGGCCTTCGTCGAGAGCCTCGACCACGCGGGGAACCTGTTCGCCGCGCCCGCGTTCAGCCCCGCGTCCGCCTACCCGGCCGGGGTCAACGTCGAGTTCGTCGTCGACCGCGGCCCCCGGCACGTCGCCATGCGCGTCCACGAGCGCGGATCCGGCGAGACCCGCTCCTGCGGAACCGGCGCCTGCGCCGTCGCCGTGGCCGCCATCCGCCGCGACGGCGTTGACCCGGCCGCCACCGGCGAACCGGTCGCGTACACCGTCGACCTCCCCGGCGGTACCCTGATCATCACCGAACACCCCGACGGGCAGATCGACATGACCGGACCGGCCGTGATCGTGGCTGCAGGGGAGTTCGACGGGTCCTGGCTCGCCGAAACGGCTTTCGCCTGAAGCTTCCCTCTAACGGGTGATCCGTTTCACGCTGAGCGAGAGGTGGACTGCGCCACGTGGTGGGGTCGGTAACATCAGGCACCGGCCCTGAGGGCTCACCCCATGCCCACCACCGCCGGTCGAAGCCGCCGGAGGTGCCCATGAGTGCAGAGGCCACGAACCCCGAAGCACACCCCGAAGCGCGCCCTGAGCTCCGCAGACGGGGGCGGACCAGGCTCGATCTGCGCCGGCTCGGGCGCGCGGCCCTGCTCGGGCCGACGTCACGGGACCGGCTTCCGGACGCGATCGGCCACGTTGCCGAGGCGCACCGCGCCCACCACCCGGACGCCGATTTGTCCATTCTGCGCCGCGCGTACCTCCTCGCGGAGACCTCGCACCGCGGCCAGATGCGAAAAAGTGGTGAGCCGTACATCACACATCCACTCGCCGTCACCCTGATCCTCGCCGAACTCGGCGCCGAGACCACGACCTTGACGGCCTCTCTGCTCCACGACACGGTCGAGGACACCGACGTGACCCTCGAACAGGTCCGGGCGGAGTTCGGTGACGAGGTGTGCTTCATCGTCGACGGCGTCACCAAGGTGGAGAAGATCGACTACGGCGCCGCCGCCGAGCCCGAGACCTTCCGCAAGATGCTCGTCGCCACCGGCAACGACGTCCGCGTCATGTCCATCAAACTCGCCGACCGGCTGCACAACATGCGCACCCTGGGCGTGATGCGCCCCGAGAAGCAGGCCCGCATCGCCAAGGTCACCCGCGACGTCCTGATCCCGCTGGCCGAACGGCTCGGCGTCCAGGCCCTCAAGACCGAGCTGGAAGACCTCGTCTTCGCGATCCTGCACCCCGAGGAGTACGAGAGCACCCGCGCGCTCATCGCCGCCCACGCGGGGGAACGCGACCCGCTGCCCGCCATCGCCGACTCCGTGCGCGGTGTCCTGCGCGACGCCGGCATCGCCGCCGAAGTGGAGGTCCGGCCGCGGCACTTCGTCTCCGTGCACCGCATCTCCCGCACGCGCGGAGAACTGCGCGGCTCCGACTTCGGCCGCATCCTCGTCCTCGTCGGCGAGAACGCCGACTGCTACGCGGTGCTCGGCGAGCTGCACACCTGCTTCACGCCGGTCGTCTCGGAGTTCAAGGACTTCATCGCCACCCCGAAGTTCAACCTCTACCAGTCGCTGCACACCGCCTTCGCCACGCCCGAGGGCTACGTGGCCGAGGTCATCGTGCGGACCCGGCAGATGCACCGGGTCGCCGAGGCCGGCGTGGTCGCCCTCGGCAATCCGTACGCCACCGCGACGCCCGACGCCGCCGCCACCGATCCGGACGAGGAGCGCGTGGACCCCACGCGGCCCGGCTGGCTGTCCCGGCTGCTCGACTGGCAGCAGTCCGCACCCGACCCCGACACCTTCTGGACCGTGCTCCGGGCGGAGCTCGCCCAGGACCGGGAGATCACCGTGTTCCGGGCCGACGGGGGCACGCTGGGCCTGCCGGCCGGGGCCAGCTGTATCGACGCCGCCTACGCGCAGCACGGCGAGGCGGCCCACGGCTGTATCGGCGCCCGCGTCAACGGGCGCCTCACCTCCCTGTCCTCCTCCCTGTCCGACGGGGACACCGTCCAGCTGCTGCTCGCACAGGACGCCTCCTCCGGACCCGCAGCCGAGTGGCTGGACCACGCGCGGACCCCCGCCGCCCGGATCGCCATCAGCAGCTGGCTCGAATCCCATCCCGACCGGGCCCTGGCCACCACCTCGGCCGCCCGGGCGCCGCTCTCGGTGGTCGGGGCCCGCGGCGGCGGGGCCAACGCCGTCGCCGACCTGCCGGACGCCACCGTGCGGCTGGCCGGGTGCTGCACCCCGGTACCGCCGGACGCCGTCGCCGGGTTCCTGGTCCGCGGCGGTGCCGTCACCGTGCACCGCATCCACTGCGCGGCGGTGGCGCAGATGCGCGCCGTGGGGCGCACCTCCGTCGCCGTGCACTGGCGGGCCACGGCGGACTGCCGGGTCACCCTGCGCGCTGAATCGTTCGGCCGCCCGCACCTGCTGGCCGACCTGACCGAGGCCATCGCCCGCGAGGGGGTCGAGGTGGTTTCCGCGACCGTGGAGCCGCCGGTCGAGCAGCGGGTCCGGCACAGCTACACCCTGCAGCTGCCCGACGCGGCCGGGCTGCCCGCGCTGATGCGGGCGATGCGGGACGTGCCGGGCGTGTACGACGTCAGCCGGGTGTAGACGCCGCCCGGGCGCGGGCGTAGGCCGGAACGGCTCCGGAAGGTCCCGTTCGGGTGGAACCGTCGCGCGCCGTGCACGGCCGTGCGGTGGGCGCTGGTAAGCGGTAGTGGATGCAGCTCTCCTCCCCGCGCCTGCGCGCCGCCCTGCTCGCCGCGGCCTCCCTCACCCTCGTCGCCGCCGTCCTGCCCCCGCCGACGCCGCTGGGCATCGGCGACCGGCTCTTCCCGGAGCTCGGGAACCCCGGGTACGACGTGCTCTCGTACGACCTGTCCTTCGACTACAAGGACAACCTGAGCCCGCTCGACGCGGTCACCGTCATCGACGCCCGCGCCCTGGAGCGGCTGGAGCGCATCAATCTGGACTTCACCCACGGCAAGGTGGCGTCCGCCGAGGTCAACGGGGAGCCGGCGCGGTTCGAGAGCGTGGCGGAGGACCTGGTCCTCACCCCCGCGCGCCCGGTGGCGCAGAACATGCCGCTGCGCATCACCGTCCGGCACACCAGCGATCCGCGCGGCCGCGGCGACGGCGGCTGGGTGCCCACGGCGGACGGCTTGGCCATGGCCAACCAGGCCGACGCGGCGCACCGCGTCTTCCCCTGCAACGACCACCCCGCCGACAAGGCGTTCTTCACCTTCCGGATCACCGCCCCGGCCGGTCTCACGGCCGTCGCCAACGGGGAGCCGGTGGCCCCGGCGCTGCGGCTCGGCCCCACGACGACCTGGACGTACCGGACCCGGCACCCGATGGCCACCGAGCTGGCCCAGGTCTCGGTGGGCAGCTCCGAGGTCGTGCACGGCACCGGACCGCACGGACTGCCGCTGCGCGACGTGGTGCCCGCGGCCGACCGGCAGCGGCTCGACCCCTGGCTCAAGAAGACCGCCGGCCACATCGAGTGGATGGAGGAGCGGGTCGGCCGCTACCCCTTCGAGAACTACGGGGTGCTGATCGCGCGGGCCACCACCGGCTTCGAGCTGGAGACGCAGACCCTCTCGCTCTTCGAGAGCAACCTGTTCGCGGGCGAGGGCTACCCCGACTGGTACGTCGAGTCGGTGATGGTCCACGAGCTCGCCCACCAGTGGTTCGGCGACAGCGTCACCCCGCGGACCTGGTCCGACCTGTGGCTCAACGAGGGACACGCCACCTGGTACGAGGCCCTGTACGCGGACGGGCTCGGCAAGTACTCCCTGGAGCGGCGCATGCGCGAGGCGTACCAGCGCTCCGACCAGTGGCGGGCGGCGGGCGGCCCGCCGGCCGCCCCGAAGGCCGCCGCACCCGGCCAGAAGATCGGGCTGTTCCGGCCGGTGGTCTACGACGGGTCCGCGCTGATCCTCTACGCCCTGCGGCAGGAGATCGGCACCGAGGCCTTCGAGAGGATCGAGCGGCGCTGGGTCGCGGACAACCGGGACGGGATCGCGGGGACGTCCGACTTCGTACGGCTGGCCTCGCAGGAGGCGGGCCGCGACCTCGCGGCCTTCCTGGAGCCCTGGCTGTACGGGGCCACGACCCCGCCGATGCCGGGGCACCCGGAGTGGAGCGGCACGGCGGCCCCGGGCACGGCGGGCAAGACGGGCAAGGCGGGCTCCGGCAAGGCGGGCTCCGGTGGGGCCGCGGCGGACGGGAACGCCCGATAAAAGGGTGTGACCGGCGAGGAACGGGCATGTCACCATCGACGGGGCCGTGCGGGGAATCCCCCGGCGGTGTGACACGTTGGACGTGACAGTTAACGTCACAGTCAACGTGACACTGCTATTCGAAACGACGTAAGGATCCAATGACCTCCTCTTCTTCCCCTTCCCAGGACGCGCGGGACGCACAGGACGTGCGGGACCCGCAGAGCTTCACCGAGAGCCTTCGGGCCGATGCCCTGATGGAAGAGGACGTCGCCTGGAGCCACGAGATCGACGGAGACCGGGACGGCGAGCAGTTCGAACGCTCGGAGCGCGCGGCCCTGCGCCGCGTGGCCGGCCTCTCCACCGAGCTCGAAGACGTCACCGAGGTCGAGTACCGGCAGCTGCGCCTGGAGCGCGTCGTCCTCGTCGGTGTCTGGACCTCCGGCACGGTGCAGGACGCGGAGAACTCCCTCGCGGAGCTCGCCGCCCTCGCCGAGACGGCGGGTGCGCTCGTGCTCGACGGTGTGATCCAGCGCCGTGACAAGCCCGACCCGGCCACCTTCATCGGCTCGGGCAAGGCGCGCGAGCTGCGTGACATCGTCATGGAGAGCGGCGCCGACACCGTCGTGTGCGACGGCGAGCTCAGCCCCGGCCAGCTCATCGCCCTCGAGGACGTCGTCAAGGTGAAGGTGGTCGACCGGACCGCCCTGATCCTCGACATCTTCGCCCAGCACGCCAAGTCCCGAGAGGGCAAGGCGCAGGTTGCGCTCGCGCAGATGCAGTACATGCTGCCGCGACTGCGCGGCTGGGGTGCCTCGCTGTCCCGGCAGATGGGTGGCGGCGGCGGTGGCGGCATGGCCACCCGAGGCCCCGGTGAGACCAAGATCGAGACCGACCGGCGACGGATCCGCGAGAAGATGGCGAAGATGCGCCGGGAGATCGCGGAGATGAAGACCGGCCGTGACATCAAGCGGCAGGAACGGCGCCGCAACAAGGTGCCCTCGGTCGCCATCGCCGGATACACCAACGCGGGCAAGTCCTCGCTGCTCAACCGCCTCACGGGCGCGGGCGTACTGGTGGAGAACGCACTGTTCGCCACCCTCGACCCGACCGTGCGCCGGGCCGAGACGCCGAGCGGCCGGGTCTACACCCTGGCCGACACGGTCGGCTTCGTCCGGCACCTGCCCCACCACCTGGTCGAGGCGTTCCGCTCCACGATGGAGGAGGTCGGGGACTCCGACCTGATCCTGCACATCGTGGACGGCTCGCACCCGGCTCCGGAGGAGCAGCTGGCGGCGGTGCGCGAGGTGATCCGCGAGGTCGGCGCGGTGAACGTGCCGGAGATCGTGGTGATCAACAAGGCCGACGCCGCGGATCCGCTCGTCCTGCAGCGGCTGCTGCGGATCGAGCGGCACTCGATCGCCGTTTCGGCGCGGACGGGCATGGGCATCGAGGAACTCCTCGCGCTCATCGACTCCGAGCTGCCGCGGCCCGAGGTCGAGGTGGAGGCCCTGGTGCCGTACACGCGCGGCTCGCTGGTCGCCAAGGCGCACGCCGAGGGCGAGGTGATCTCCGAGGAGCACACCCCGGACGGCACCCTGCTCAAGGCGCGGGTCCACCAGGAACTGGCGGCGGACCTGGCGCCGTACGCGCTCGCGAAGCGCTGAGCCTGCCGGACGGCTCGACGGTCTGACGGTTTGACGGCTGAGGCCCCCTGCACGTGCAGGGGGCCTCAGCCGTTTCGGTCGAACCGGGTCCGGGGCTGCCCGGACCCGCTCGGACGACCGGACTACTTGAACTTGCGGCTGACGGCGTCGAAGATGCCCTTCGCCTCCGGGCCCAGCCGGGGTCCGGCCAGCCAGCCCGCCTTGGCCGGGCCGATCGAGGTGTTCGACACCAGCGCCGGCTTGCCGTCCGAGCCCGCCGAGACCCAGCCGCCACCGGAGGAGCCGCCGGTCATCGTGCAGCCGATGCGGTACATCACCGGGTCGTTCGCGTTCAGGGACAGCCGGCCCGGCCGGTCCGTGCACTGGAAGGCGCGCTGGCCGTCGAACGGAGCCGCAGCCGGGTAGCCCGTCGCCGTGATGCTCGCGACCTTCGGCACGGCCTGCGCGTTGAACTCCACCGGGAGCGCCGAACCGACCGTCTCCTCCAGGGACTTGGTGCTGCCCTTCTCGGGCGCCACGTGCAGTACCGCGAAGTCGTACGGGGCACCCGCGCCGCCGGTCGGACCGCCGCTGGCGATCCACTGGTCGGAGGTCTGCGCCCAGTCGCTCCACCACACGCCGAACGGGGCCACCGTCTCGCGGGGCGCGCCCTTGAGCTGAGCCGCCGGCTTGCCGCCGTTGTTGTAGGACGGGACGAAGGCGATGTTGCGGTACCAGCCGCCGGCCTTGCCCGCGTGGACGCAGTGACCCGCGGTCCAGACCATGTTCGACTTGCCGGGGTGCGCCGGGTCCTTGACCACGGTCGCCGAGCAGACCATCGAGCCCTCGGGGCCGTCGAAGAACACCTTGCCGGAGGACGGAACGCTCGTGTGGTAGGGCGGGGCGGCCTGCTTGGCCGCCACCGGTGCCGGGGTCGGGTCGGTGACGCCCTGGTCCTTGCCCGCGTCGGGGTCGACGGCCGGACGCTGCGGCTGCTCGGCGTCACGCATGCGGTCCGGGTCCCACAGGCCCTCGATGACCGGGTTGATGTAGTCGCCCGCCTCGCGGAGCCAGTCCTCCTTCTTCCAGTTCTTCCACTCACCCCCCTTCCACTTCTCCAGGTCTATCCCGTGTTCCTTGAGCTTGTCCTTGAGCTGGTCAGGGATCTTGATCCCGTCCTGGCCCGGCAGGCTCGCGGCCACGGTCGGCTTGGCGTCGCCGCCGGCCTCCCCCTCGCCTGGGCCGCAGGCAGCCGCGGTCAGCGCGAGCGTGGCCGCGCACAGAATCGCGGTGACCGGTCGGTTGGGTCGCATGTCGTTCGTCCCCCTGGGAGTTCGAGGAGTGGAGTGCAGCCCCCCACTATGCCGCTGTCGCCGAGGACGACACAGGCCGGGGCCGCGGTTCCTGGCGCTCTTCCCGTGCGGCACAAGGATCTTGAGTCAACCCGTGATCCCTTGCCGTCACCGTCGTTGGTACGTACGGGGGATGGGGGAGCAGCGTTCATGTTCGAGACGCAATCCGGAAGAGCAATCAGTGCGGGAGGACCGACACTCGTGGCTGTCACCGAGCCGGCCGCGGCGGCGGCCGCGACAGGGATCCCGCCCCAAGTGCCGTCGCAGGTAGGCCGGGGACCGGATCCGGAGGGCACGGGCGGCCCAGGCGGCCCGGGTGGTCCGGACGACCGGGGCGCGGGCGGTGGGCCCGAGGGCTCCGTCGCTCCGGAAGGGATCCTGGGCAGGCAGGCGCAGCGGGAGTCCGCCGCCCGGACGTACGCGCGCTCGCTGCCCATCGTCCCGGTGCGGGCCCGCGGCCTCACCATCGAGGGCGCCGACGGACGGCGTTACCTCGACTGCCTCTCCGGCGCGGGCTCGCTCGCCCTCGGACATAACCACCCGGTGGTGCTCGAAGCCATCCGGGGCGTCCTCGACTCGGGGGCTCCGCTGCACGTGCTGGACCTCGCGACCCCGGTCAAGGACGCCTTCACCACCGAGCTGTTCGCGAACCTGCCGCCCGGGCTGGCCGCCGACGCGCGCATCCAGTTCTGCGGTCCGGCCGGTACGGACGCCGTGGAGGCCGCCCTCAAACTGGTGCGCACCGCGACCGGACGTCCCGGGCTGCTCGCCTTCACCGGGGCCTACCACGGCATGACCGCCGGGGCCCTGGACGCCTCGGGCGGCGCCCCCGGGGTACGGGTGACCCGGCTGCCGTACCCGCAGGACCTCCGCTGCCCGTTCGGCGTCGGCGGCCCCGAAGGCGCCGAGCTCTCCGCACGCTGGACGGAGAACCTGCTGGACGACCCGAAGGGCGGCGTGCCCGCCCCCGCCGGCATGATCGTCGAGCCCGTGCAGGGCGAGGGCGGGGTGATCCCCGCCCCGGACGGCTGGCTGCGCCGGATGCGGGAGATCACCGCGGCGCGGGGGATCCCGCTGATCGCCGACGAGGTGCAGACGGGCGTGGGCCGGACCGGTGCCTTCTGGGGGGTCGACCACGCCGGGGTGGTGCCCGACGTCATGGTCCTCTCCAAGGCGATCGGCGGCAGCCTGCCGCTCGCGGTGATCGTGTACCGGGCCGGACTGGACGTCTGGGCTCCCGGCGCGCACGCGGGCACCTTCCGCGGCAACCAGCTCGCCATGGCCGCCGGTACCGCCACGCTCGCCTTCGTCCGCGAGAACCGGCTCGCCGAGCGCGCCGCCGCCCTGGGGCAACGGATGCTGGCGGCCCTGCACGGCCTGGCCTGCGGCCATCCCTGCATCGGAGAGGTACGGGGCCGGGGCCTGATGATCGGCGTCGAACTCGTCGACCCCGACACCGGGGCCGCCGCGCCGTCCCTCGCCGCCGCCGTCCGCCAGGAGTGCCTGGACCGCGGCCTGATCGTCGAACTCGGCGGCCGCCACGGCGCCGTGGTGCGCCTCCTTCCCCCGCTGACCCTGACCGACGAGCAGGCCGCGGCGGTCCTCGACCGCCTGGCCGACGCCATCCCGGCCGCCGCCCGCCGGACCCACTGACCCGCACCCCGAGGACCCGCGATGCCCGACCCGCACCAATCCACCCCGATCACGCAGACCCAGCCGCTGTCCGCCGACCGGCCCGCCCCACCGACGGGACCGGTCCACGCCCAGCCGCAGCCGCTCCCGGGCCACGAGGAGACCGACGCCCCGGGCCGGCCGTCCCCGGCGTCCGGCACCGCGACGCCGGTACGTGAGTCCGCCGGGCCGCCGTCCCCGACGCCCCGGCCCGACGCGCCCGAAGCCCGGGGTCCGGAGCTCGCGGTCAGCCCGTCGGCCCGGCCCGTACCCACCGAGGACGCACCGACCCCGTCCCCGGCCGACGCGCCACCCCACGCCGACGGGGCCACGGCCGAGCACCCGCAGCCGGGATCGGCGGGCGCGCCGGAAGCACCGGCCGAGCCGCCCTCCCCGGCGGCCGCGGCTGCCACCGGGACCGGGACCGGTACGGGAACCGGCGCCGGCGCAGGCGCCGGGGCCACGGCCACGGTGCCGCGGCAGAAGGACGGCACACCCCGGCCCCGCACCGGATGGACGAGCCCTCTCCGGCTGGAGCCGACCACACTGCCCGACCTCCTCAACCACCCCGACCCGGCCGTTGCCGCCGAGTCCGCGGCGGTGGAGAACCTGCTCCGCTGCTGGGTCCGCGAATCCGGCGTCGGCCGCCCCGACGGCCCCGCCGGAACCCCGCTGCGCATCCCCCTTCCCGCCTCCGGTACCGCCCTGCTCGTCCCCGTCCGCCACTGGTCCCACACCGGCTGGCACCGATTCGGTGCGGTCCGGCTCGAAGGCACGACCGCGTCCGCGCCCTCCCTCGACGCCGTCACCATCGCCGCGCTCGTCGCCCGCGAGGGCACGAGCGGCGGCCGGGGCGCCGCCGACCTCGTCGGCCGGGTCGCCGACTCGGTGCGCCGCACCGCCGAGTTCATCGCCGACCGGCGGGAACGCCCCACCGCCCCCGCCCCCGTCGGCGGGGACCGGTTCCTCACCGCCGAACAGGCACTCCTCCTCGGTCACCCCCTCCAGCCCGACCCGAAGAGCCGCGAAGGACTCTCCGAGGCCGAGGTACGCCGCTACTCACCCGAACTCCACGGCTCCTTCCCCCTGCACTGGTTCGCGGTCGAACCCGCTGCTCTCGCGACCGAGTCGGCATGGACCGAGAGCGGCCGCCCCGTCTCCGCCCCACAGCTCCTCGGCAGACTCGCCCCCGGACTCCCGCTGCCGGGCGGCACCACCCCCCTTCCCCTGCACCCCTGGCAGGCCCGCGACCTGCTCCAGCGCCCCGCCGTCACCGCCCTCCGCGACGCGGGACTCCTGCACGACCTGGGCCCCCACGGCGAGCCCTGGTACCCCACCTCCTCCGTCCGCACCGTCCACCGCCCGGGCGCCCCCGCGATGCTCAAGCTCTCCCTGGGCCTGCGCATCACCAACTCCCGCCGCGAGAACCTCCGCAAGGAACTCCACCGCGGCGTCGAGGTGCACCGGCTGCTCCGCACCGGCCTCGCCGAGCAGTGGCAGGCCTCCCACCCCGCCTTCGACATCGTCCGCGACCCCGCCTGGGTCGCCGTGGACGCCCCGGACGGAACCCCCGTGCCCGGACTCGACGCCCTGCTGCGCCACAACCCCTTCCGTGCGGGCGACGACCCCGTCTGCATCGCCGCACTCACCGCTCCCCGCCCGTGGCCCGGCCGGACCACCATGAGCTCCCGCCTCGCCGAACTCGTCACCGGCCTCGCCACCGCCACGGGCCACACCACGTCCGCCGTCGCCGCCGAGTGGTTCCTGCGCTACCTCGACCACGTGGTGCTGCCGGTCCTCGCCTTCGATGCGCTCGCCGGCATCGCCCTCGAAGCGCACCAGCAGAACACCCTGGTGCTCCTCGACCCGGCCGGCTGGCCGATCGGTGGCCGCTACCGCGACAACCAGGGCTACTACTTCCGCGAATCCCGCCGCGCGGAACTGGAGCACCGGCTCCCCGGCATCGGAAGCGCCAGCGACACCTTCGTCTCCGACGCCGTCACCGACGAACGCTTCGCCTACTACCTCGGCATCAACAACGTGCTCGGCCTCATCGGCGCCTTCGGATCCCAGCGGCTCGCGGACGAACGGGTCCTGCTCGCCGCCTTCCGCCGCTTCCTCGCCAAGGCCGCGGGTCTCGGCCCGCTCCCCGCCCGGCTGCTCGACTCGCCCACCCTGCGGTGCAAGGCGAACCTGCTCACCCGCCTGGGCGGTCTCGACGAGCTGGTCGGCCCCGTCGACACCCAGTCCGTCTACGTCACCATCACCAACCCCCTTCACGATTGACGCGTCGGCGCCGACGCGGAGAAGAGCCCCGATGCCCTCCACCGACACCACAGCCCCGGCCCCGGCCGCCCGATCCGCCCACGACGCCCGCACCGCCACCGGCGTCGTCGAAGTCGCCGACGGAAGGCGCGCACAACGCCTCAATGCGGAACTGCTG
Source organism: Streptomyces sp. NC-S4 (assembly GCF_054353315.1). Lineage (NCBI taxonomy): Bacteria > Bacillati > Actinomycetota > Actinomycetes > Kitasatosporales > Streptomycetaceae > Streptomyces > Streptomyces sp. NC-S4. The sequence goes on from NZ_CM135937.1 coordinate 6,302,053, forward strand.
CCCCTGCTCGCCGAGGCCGACCTGCTCGATTCCCCCGCCATCTGGGGCAGCGTCACCACACCCGCCGGAGTCTTCCGCCTCGAACCCGTGCGGCCCGGCCGGGACCTGGAGCTGCTCACCGGCTGGATGAACGACCCCGAGGTGGCCGCCTACTGGGAGCTCGCGGGCCCCGCCGCGATCACCGCCACGCACCTGCGGGCCCAGCTCGACGGCGACGGCCGCAGCATCCCGTGCCTGGGCCTCCTCGACGGCACGCCGATGAGCTACTGGGAGATCTACCGGGCCGACCTCGACCCGCTCTCCGGGCACTACCCGGCGCGCCCCCACGACACCGGTATCCACCTGCTCATCGGAGACGGCGCGAACCGCGGCCGCGGGCTGGGAACAGCTCTGCTGCGTGCCGTCGCCGACCTGGTCCTCGGCAACCGCCCCCGCTGCACACGCGTCGTCGCGGAACCGGACATCCGCAACACCCCCTCCGTATCAGCCTTCCTGAACTCCGGCTTCCGCTGCTCCGCGGAAATCGACCTTCCCGAGAAGCGGGCCGCCCTGATGATCCGGGAGCGGGTGCTGCGCAATCTCCTCTGAGTGCCGCCCCGCAAACCCCGACCGTCGTCGGCAGCTTTGCACCTCTCCCTTCGATAACTCTGCGTAGCGAAGCAAAGTTCCCGACCTCCGAGGAGTCACGTGCCGAACTTCCCCGCAGCCCCCGACGCGGCCGAACCCGCCATGCCACCGTCCCCCCAGCACCCCTGCACACCGCCCGAACTCAACTCCGCGACCTGGGACTTCGCCGGTCGCCGACTGCTCGCCAAGATGCTCGCCGAGTTCGCCTACGAGGAGATCATCCATCCGGTCCCCGCGCCGGCCGCCGCCGGGGACGCCTGGACCCTGACCCTCGACGACGGCAGCAGCCTCGGCTTCCGCGCCCGCCGCCGTTCGTACGGCAGCTGGCACGTCACCCCGGACACGATCACGCTGACCCCGGGCGACCTCGGGAGCCCGACCGCGTTCGGGGACCCGTACGCCTTCCTCGTCCGGGCCCGCACCCTCCTCGGGCTCGACGGCCCCACCCTCGGTCACCTCGTCCGCGAGCTCAGTGCCACCCTCACCGCCGACGCCCGGCTCGACCACACCGCACTCACCGCCGACGTCCTCGCCGACCTGGACTACGCCACCCTCGAAGGCCATCAGACCGGCCATCCCTGGCTCGTCCCCAACAAGGGCCGCATCGGACTCTCCGCCTCCGACGCCGCGGCCTGGGCCCCCGAGGCCCGCACCCGCCAGCGGCTGCCCTGGCTCGCCGCCCACACCTCGCTCGCCGCCTACCGCGGAACCGCCAGCCTGGAGGACCCCGCCCGCCTCTACGCCGCCGAGCTCGACCCCGTCACCCGGGCCGCCTTCGACCGGTCGCTGCGCGACCGCGGCCTCGACCCGCTCCACTACCTCTACCTGCCGGTCCATCCCTGGCAGTGGGACGAGGTCGTCCTCCCCCTCTTCGCCCCGGCGCTCGCCTCCGGCGCCCTGGTACCGCTCCCCGCCGATCCCGACGTGCGCCTCCCGCAGCAGTCCGTCCGCACCTTCCTCAACCTCAGCCGGCCCGACCGGCACAGCGTCAAACTCCCGCTCTCCGTCTTCAACACCATGGTCTGGCGCGGACTGCCCTGCGACCTCGCGCTCGCGGCCCCCGCCGTCACCGCCTGGATCCACTCGCTCCGCGACGGCGACCCCTTCCTCCGCGACGAGTGCCGGGTCGTCCTGCTCGGCGAGGTCGCCTCCGTCACCGTCCGTCACCCCGTCTACGACGCGCTCCCCGAGGTCCCGTACCAGTACAAGGAGCTCCTCGGCGCCATCTGGCGCGAGCCCTTGACCGGCCTGCTGGCACCCGGCGAGCGAGCCCGCACGCTCGCCTCCCTCCTCCACACCGACCCCCGGGGCCGGTCCTTCACCGCCGAGCTCGTCGCCCGGTCCGGGCTGACCCCCACCGTCTGGCTGCAGCACCTCTTCGCCGCCCTCCTGCCCCCGCTGCTGCGCTTCCTCTACCGCTACGGCACCGTCTTCTCCCCGCACGGCGAGAACGCCATCGTGATCTTCGACGAGCGGGACGTCCCCGTCCGGCTCGCCGTCAAGGACTTCGTGGACGACGTCAACATCACCGACGAACCGCTGCCCGAGCTCGCGTCCCTGCCCGGCGAGGTCCGGGCGGTCCTGCTGACCGAGCCCGCCGACTTCCTGCCCCAGTTCATCCACTCCGGCCTGTTCGTCGGCGTCTTCCGCTACCTCTCGGCCCTGTGCGAGGACGGCCTCGGCGTCCCGGAGGGCGAGTTCTGGTCCCTCGTACGGGCGGAGATCCTGCGCCACCAGGCCCGCTTCCCGGAGCTCAAGGACCGCTACGAGCTCTTCGACCTGCTCGGCGAGCGCATCGGACGGCTCTGCCTCAACCGGAACCGGCTCTACGAAGACGGCTACCGGGACCGCCCCGACCGCCCGCACGCCGTACAGCACGGCACCGTCCCCAACCCCTTGTACCGGCCATGATTCCTCGCCGGTGCGCCCGCTGTCGGTGCGGCCCCGTAGGGTTGGCAGTGCTATGACGAAGCCCTCCCTCCCCGACCTGCTGCACGCCGCCGTCTCCGCCGTCGGCGGCACGGAGCGGCCCGGCCAGGTGGCCATGGCCGAAGCCGTCGCCGAAGCGATCGACGACAACTCCCACCGGCTGATCCAGGCCGGTACCGGCACCGGTAAGTCCCTCGGCTACCTGGTGCCGGCCCTCGCGCACGGCGAGCGCGTGGTCGTCGCCACGGCGACCCTCGCGCTCCAGCGGCAGCTCGTCGAGCGCGATCTGCCCCGGACGGTGGAGGCACTGCATCCGCAGCTGCGCCGCCGCCCCCAGTTCGCCATGCTCAAGGGCCGGTCCAACTACCTGTGTCTGCACCGCCTGCACGAGGGCGCTCCGCAGGACGAGGAGGACGGGCTCTTCGACCAGTTCGAGGCGGCCGCGCCCACCAGCAAGCTCGGCCAGGACCTGCTGCGCATGCGCGACTGGGCCGACGAGACCGAGACCGGCGACCGCGACGATCTGACCCCGGGTGTTTCGGACAAGGCCTGGTCCCAGATCTCCGTCTCCTCCCGCGAGTGCCTGGGCGCGACGAAGTGCGCGTACGGCGCCGAGTGCTTCGCGGAGGCCGCGCGTGAGCGGGCCAAGCTCGCGGACGTGGTCGTCACCAACCACGCACTGCTCGCCATCGACGCCATCGAGGGCGCCCCCGTGCTGCCGCAGCACGAGGTGCTGATCGTGGACGAGGCCCACGAGCTGGTCTCCCGGGTGACCGGGGTCGCCACCGGCGAGCTCACCCCGGGTCAGGTCAACCGGGCCGTGAAGCGTGCCTCCAAGCTGGTCGACGAGAAGATCGCCGACTCCCTGCAGACCGCCTCGGAGACCTTCGAGCGCGTCATGGAGCTGGCGCTCCCCGGTCGGCTGGAGCAGATCCCCGAGGACCTCGGCTACGCGCTGATGTCGCTGCGGGACGCCTCGCGCAATGTGATCTCGGCGATCGGCGCGACCCGGGACAAGTCCGTCCACGACGAGGACGCGGTGCGCAAGCAGGCGCTGGCCGCGGTGGAGAGCATCCACGGGGTGGCGGAGCGGATCACCAACGGCTCCGAGTACGACGTCGTCTGGTACGAGCGCCACGACCGCTTCGGCGCCACCCTCCGGGTCGCGCCCCTGTCGGTGTCCGGTCTGCTGCGCGAGAAGCTGTTCGAGGACCGCTCCGTGGTCCTGACCTCCGCCACCCTCAAGCTGGGCGGCGACTTCAACGGGGTCGCGGCCTCCCTGGGCCTGTCCCCCGAGGGGGTCGAGGGCGACGACGTGCCCGTCTGGCGCGGCCTCGACGTCGGCTCGCCTTTCGACTACCCCAAGCAGGGCATCCTCTACGTCGCCAAGCACCTGGCCACGCCGGGCCGCGAGGGGACCCGCGGCGACATGATGGACGAGCTCGCCGAGCTGATCGAGGCGGCCGGCGGCCGCACCCTCGGTCTCTTCTCGTCCATGCGTGGTGCCAAGGCGGCCGCCGAAGAGCTGCGCGGCCGGCTCGACAACCCGATCCTGCTCCAGGGCGAGGAAACCCTCGGCGAGCTGATCAAGTCCTTCGCCGCCGACCCGAAGACCTGCCTGTTCGGGACGCTGTCGCTGTGGCAGGGCGTGGACGTGCCGGGTCCCAGCTGCCAGCTCGTGGTCATGGACCGGATCCCCTTCCCGCGTCCCGACGACCCGCTGATGAGCGCCCGCCAGAAGTCGGTCGAGGAACACGGGGGCAACGGCTTCATGGCCGTCGCGGCCACACATGCCGCGCTGCTGATGGCGCAGGGCGCGGGCCGTCTCGTACGGGCCTCGGGCGACCGGGGTGTCGTCGCGGTCCTGGACCCGCGGCTGGCGACGGCCCGGTACGGGAGCTTCCTGCGGGCCACGCTGCCGGACTTCTGGTACACCACGGACCGCAACCAGGCCCGCCGCTCGCTCGCCGCGATCGACGCTGCCGCCCAGGCTGACGGCAAGTGATTCTCCGCTAGAGCGGTGGTGGCTTTGCCGTGGAGAACGGAGCAACCCCCGGAACCGGCGCAGTGGGTCCCGGGGGCTGAATGGGGGCGGCGGGGTCAGACCCGACGCAGTACCGCGACAACCTTGCCGAGGATCGTCGCCTCGTCGCCGGGAATCGGCTGGTAGGCGGCGTTGTGCGGGAGGAGCCAGACGTGGCCGTCCTCGCGCTTGAAGCGCTTGACGGTGGCCTCGCCGTCGAGCATCGCGGCGACGATGTCGCCGTTCTCCGCGACCGGCTGGCGACGGACCGTGACCCAGTCTCCGTCGCAGATGGCGGCCTCGATCATCGAGTCGCCGACGACCTTGAGGACGAAGAGCTCACCATCGCCGACCAGCTGGCGCGGGAGCGGGAAGACGTCCTCCACCGACTCCTCGGCGAGGATCGGACCGCCGGCCGCGATCCGGCCGACCAGGGGAACGTAGGAGGCGGCGGGCTTGCCGGTGGTGTCCGTGGGCTGCGAGCTGGGCTGGTCGGAGCCGCGGACCTCGTAGGCCCGGGGACGGTGCGGGTCACGACGCAGGAAGCCCTTGCGCTCCAGGGCCATCAGCTGGTGTGCGACCGACGAGGTGCTCGAGAGGCCGACCGCCTGGCCGATCTCCCGCATCGACGGCGGGTAGCCCCGCCGCTGCACGGAGTCGCGAATGACCTCGATGACCCTCCGCTGCCGGTCTGTGAGCCCGGAGCTGTCGGCGCGGATGCCTGGAGGTCGACCTGGCAGCGACCGTGCGGGGCGTACTGCGGGCTCCGCCTCCGGGTTCAGGTTTGCGTCGTTCATGGCATGCACCGGCTCGAGTCGGCTCTGGGAGCGGTTCTGGGCGGTAATGGCGGCACTGTCTGCGGTGGTGGTCACGTCGGCCCCTCTCGAAATGTTCTCCCTAGCTGGACAACGGTAGTAGCTTTCGAAAGGTTGCGCCAAACACACGTTCGAGTGAAAAATCGCAGATCGTCCTGCGTGGACATATCAAGGGGTGTATGGACGATCGGTTCGCCGAACGCGGGTTCGGCTCGGCATTCGCCGCCTACGGTACCCTTCCCGGTCGGATCGCCGCCTTTCGGGACCGCGCCCAGTCTGGCACCGCAAGGCCTCGTGTCCGCCCATCGGACGCCGCGACACGCGAAGGCGCGCAAATCCGCCACAACCCAAGATCTAGTGGTTGGATGAGCGCTGCCACCCAGAGGTTGTGGTCCTCGGGTCTTCCGGGGGCTCCGGCATCGCATATGCTGGTGGCTGCTTCACGAGCCCCCGACGGAGTCCAGCTCCGTCGTCGAGGGGCTCCGTGGGGTGATTCGGTCGTGCCAAAAGGGAGGGTGAGGGAACCATGCACTGCCCCTTCTGCAGGCACCCCGACAGCCGCGTTGTCGACAGCCGCACCACGGACGACGGCACGTCGATCCGCAGGCGCCGTCAGTGCCCCGACTGCTCCCGTCGTTTCACGACGGTGGAGACGGCCTCGCTGATGGTGATCAAGCGCAGCGGGGTGACCGAACCCTTCAGCCGCACCAAGGTCATCTCTGGCGTGCGCAAGGCGTGCCAGGGGCGGCCGGTCACCGAGGACGCCCTCGCCAAGCTCGGCCAGCGGGTCGAGGAAGCGCTGCGCGCCACCGGGAGTGCCGAGCTGACCACCCACGACGTGGGTCTGGCCATACTCGGCCCGTTGCAGGAACTCGACCTGGTCGCGTACCTGCGCTTCGCTTCCGTTTACAAAGCTTTCGACACCCTTGAAGACTTCGAGACCGCCATCGCGGAACTCCGCGTGTCGCGGTCTCATCCCGAAGAGTGCGAGCTCGGTGGGACCGCCCAGGTCCCCGTGCCCGCCTCCGCCGCCGACTGACCGGACCATCCGCACCGCGGCGCTCACGCGTCGTGACGCGGCCGGTCGGCCAGGCGAAGAGACGTAGATACACGACACAGCACTGTGCCGCGGAATAGCGATGGCACTTTAGGGCGTTTTTGCCCGCATATGGGAGGAAGCGGCATGACAGAGACGGCGAGCGGCTCGGCACGTGGTTCCCGCGCCAAGGGGACCAAGGCTGCCAAGGGCGGCCTGCGTATCGAGCGCATCCACACCACTCCGGGCGTGCACCCCTACGACGAGGTGAGCTGGGAGCGCCGTGACGTCGTCATGACCAACTGGCGCGACGGCTCGGTCAACTTCGAGCAGCGTGGTGTCGAGTTCCCCGACTTCTGGTCGGTGAACGCGGTCAACATCGTCACCAGCAAGTACTTCCGTGGTGCGGTCGGTACCCCGCAGCGCGAGACCGGTCTGAAGCAGCTGATCGACCGGATCGTGAAGACGTACACGAAGGCCGGCGAGGACTTCGACTACTTCTCGTCGCCCGCCGACGCGGAGATCTTCGAGCACGAGCTGACCTACGCCCTCCTGCACCAGATCTTCAGCTTCAACTCCCCGGTGTGGTTCAACGTCGGTACGCCCCAGCCGCAGCAGGTCTCCGCCTGCTTCATCCTGGCCGTCGACGACTCCATGGAGTCGATCCTCGACTGGTACAAGGAAGAGGGCATGATCTTCAAGGGCGGCTCCGGCGCCGGCCTGAACCTCTCCCGCATCCGCTCCTCCAAGGAGCTCCTCTCCTCCGGCGGCAACGCCTCCGGCCCGGTCTCCTTCATGCGCGGCGCCGACGCGTCCGCCGGAACGATCAAGTCGGGCGGCGCCACCCGCCGCGCGGCCAAGATGGTCGTCCTGGACGTGGACCACCCGGACGTCGAGGCCTTCATCGAGACGAAGGTGAAGGAGGAGGAGAAGATCCGCGCCCTGCGCGACGCGGGCTTCGACATGGACCTGGGCGGCGACGACATCACGTCCGTCCAGTACCAGAACGCCAACAACTCCGTCCGCGTGAACGACGAGTTCATGACGGCCGTCGAGAACGGCACCGAGTTCGGCCTGCGTGCCCGTATGACCGGCGAGGTCATCGAGAAGGTCGACGCCAAGGCGCTCTTCCGCAAGCTCGCCGAGGCCGCGTGGGCCTGTGCCGACCCGGGCATCCAGTACGACGGTGTGATCAACAACTGGCACACCTGCCCCGAGTCCGGTCGCATCACCGCGTCCAACCCGTGCAGCGAGTACATGCACCTGGACAACACGTCCTGCAACCTCGCCTCGCTCAACCTGATGAAGTTCCTGAACGACGACGGCAAGGGCAACCAGTCCTTCGACGCCGAGCGCTTCGCCAAGGTCGTCGAGCTCGTCATCACCGCGATGGACATCTCGATCTGCTTCGCGGACTTCCCGACGCAGAAGATCGGCGACAACACCCGCGCCTTCCGCCAGCTGGGCATCGGCTACGCCAACCTCGGCGCCCTGCTGATGGCCACCGGCCACGCGTACGACTCCGACGGCGGCCGCACCCTCGCCGCGTCGATCACCTCGCTGATGACCGGTACCGCGTACAAGCGGTCCGCCGAGCTGGCCGCCATCGTCGGCCCGTACGACGGCTACGCCCGCAACGCCGAGTCGCACAAGCGCGTCATGAAGCAGCACGCCGACGCCAACGCCGTCGCGCCGCGCACCGACGACCTGGACAACAGCATCTGGGCCGCGGCCACCGAGGCCTGGCAGGACGTGCTGCGCCTCGGCGAGAAGAACGGCTTCCGCAACTCCCAGGCCTCCGTCCTCGCGCCGACCGGCACCATCGGTCTCGCGATGTCCTGCGACACCACCGGTGTCGAGCCGGACCTGGCCCTGGTCAAGTTCAAGAAGCTCGTCGGCGGCGGCTCGATGCAGATCGTCAACGGCACCGTTCCGCAGGCCCTGCGCCGCCTGGGTTACCAGGAGGAGCAGATCGAGGCGATCGTCACCCACATCGCCGAGCACGGCGTGGTCGTCGACGCCCCGGGCCTGAAGACCGAGCACTACGAGGTCTTCGACTGCGCCATGGGCGAGCGCGCCATCTCCGCGATGGGCCACGTCCGCATGATGGCCGCGATCCAGCCGTGGATCTCCGGCGCGATCTCGAAGACGGTCAACATGCCGGAGACGGCGACCGTCGAGGAGATCGAGGAGATCTACTTCGAGGCGTGGAAGATGGGCGTCAAGGCGCTCGCGATCTACCGCGACAACTGCAAGGTCGGCCAGCCCCTCTCCGCCAAGAAGAAGGAGGAGGAGAAGGAGGAGGTCACCGTCAAGACGGAGGAGACCATCCGCGCCGCCGTCGAGAAGGTCATCGAGTACCGTCCCGTCCGCAAGCGCCTCCCCAAGGGCCGCCCGGGCATCACCACCTCCTTCACGGTCGGTGGCGCCGAAGGCTACATGACGGCGAACTCCTACCCGGACGACGGCCTGGGCGAGGTCTTCCTGAAGATGTCCAAGCAGGGCTCGACCCTCGCGGGCATGATGGACGCCTTCTCGATCGCCGTCTCGGTCGGTCTGCAGTACGGCGTTCCGCTGGAGACCTACGTCTCGAAGTTCACGAACATGCGCTTCGAGCCGGCCGGCATGACGGACGACCCGGACGTGCGGATGGCGCAGTCGATCGTCGACTACATCTTCCGCCGCCTGGCGCTGGACTTCCTGCCCTTCGAGACCCGCTCGGCCCTCGGCATCCACACCGCCGAGGAGCGTCAGCGGCACCTGGACACCGGCTCCTACGAGCCGCTCGAGGACGAGCTGGACACCGAGTCCCTGATGCAGGCGACCCCGCTGGCCGCGGTGCCGTCGGCCCCCAAGCCGGTCGCGGCCGTTCCCGTCCCGGCCCCGAAGACGGCGCACAGCAACGCCGAACTGGTCGAGATGCAGCTCGGCGTCTCCGCCGACGCCCCGCTCTGCTTCTCCTGCGGTACGAAGATGCAGCGCGCCGGCTCCTGCTACATCTGCGAGGGCTGCGGCTCGACGAGCGGCTGCAGCTGATCATGACGCCCTGTCGGGCGTGAGTGAGCTGTTCAGGTGGGGTGTTCGCGGTGACGCGGACACCCCACCGCGCGTTCGGTCACCCGGCGTGCTCGGCCGCCCCGATGACCTGTCGCAGGGTTCGGCGGGCCTGCGCCAGTTCCTCCGCCCGCCGGTCGAGGTGGGTGAGCTGTGCGCGCAGCTTGTCGAGCACTCCCGGGCACGGGCGCAGCGAGCCGTCCGCGAGGGCGCAGGGCAGTACCTGCCGGATCAGGCTGGTGGACAGCCCGGCGGCCAGCAGGGCGCGGATCTGACCGACCGTGTACTCGGCGGCATCGTCGTAGTCGCGGTATCCATTGGCCCGACGGGTCGAGGTGAGCAGGCCGACGCGTTCGTAGTACCGCAGCAGTCGCTCGCTCGTCCCGGTCCGTTTGGCCAGTCGGCCGATCAGCATTGCTTCCCCCGGAGCTTGACCTTGCCATCGTGTCAACCCTCAACGATGGGACAGGCGGCCGCATTCCGCTGCCCGTACCGGTCCTGACCAGGAGAATCCGTTGATCATCGATGCGCACAGCCATGTCCACGATCCCGTGCACCGCCACATCGCCCTGCTGGACGAGGCAGGAGTGGACCGTGCGGTGCTCTTCAGTACCCGGCCGCACCCGGAGCGGGCCACCGATCTGGCCTCCTTCCGGCGCGAGATGGGTGTGCTCGAGGAGACGGTCTCCGGAGGTGCCGGCGGTGCGGACGGCCATCGGGCCGCGGGGGAGGAGCTCGCCGCGGCGTGCGCGGCGTATCCCGATCGCTTCATCGGCTTCGGCAAGGTCCGGCTGGATCGGTCGGCCGAGCGGATCGCGGCGGATGTCGAACAGGAGGTCGTCGGCCGGGGGTTCCGGGGCGTCGGTGAGCTGACCCCGCCGCCGGAGCGGGCCGGTCTGATCGAGCCCGTCCTGCGAGCGGCCTCCGATCACGGTGGGTTGCCGGTGGTCGTGCACGGGTCCGCACCGACCACGGCGGGAGATCTCGCCACACTGGCAGGACTCGCGCGCCGCCACCCCACCGTCCCCCTCGTGATCAGCCAACTCGGCGGGCTGAACTGGCTGACCGCCATCGAGCTGGCCCGGGAGACCCCGAACCTGTACCTGGAACTGTCGACGGTCGGCGTCGTCTTCGCGGTACGGCTGGCGATCGACGAAGTGCCCGACCGCACGTTCTTCGGCTCGGACGCGCCGTACGGCGATCCGTTGCTGGCGCGGGCCACCGTCGAACGGGTCACCGGGCCGGGCCTGCTGCGCGATCGCGTTCTGGGAGGCACCCTCGCCGAACTGCTCGGTCTGTGACCGCCGGGACGCGTACCGGAGCGGGCGGGTCAGTGGGGGATGCGACGGGACGGCCGGGTGACCAGTTCCTCGCGGAACTCTGCGATCCGGGAATGGACCTGGCGCATCAGATGGGTGTCCTCGATGCGGTCCAGGTAGAGGCAGTGCGCGGCCAGCCCCGGCAGGTCGAAGGCGAAGCACAGGGACATCAGCGGGTTCACGAAGAGCTCGCTGCCCCGCGTGCGGCTGGTGAACTGCACGTCACCGAAGGAACCCCGGACAGCTGCGGCGATCGAGCCGTTCACGATGCTGGGCATGTCCGGAGTCTGCTCCTGGGAATGCGCCACCGCGTCCAGGAAGAGCGCTCCCTCCCTGGTGGCGCGCGGTATGGAGAACGCGCCGAGGTAGGCGCCCGCGCGCTCCAGCGCCGCGATGTTCTCCAGCACCAGGCCGTGACTGACCCCGTGGTACGCGTCCACACCGAAGCCCACCGACACGACGAGGCGTTCGGGTACGTCCGCCAGCGCGGCCAGTGCCGCGACGCTGGTGAGGTCCTCCTCCGGGGTGCCGAGGCCCGCTTCGTCGCCCCGCATCAGGATGTCCGTACCACCGTCGACCAGGACGATCGCGTCGATGCGGTGGAGACCGACGAGCTCGCGGTAGGCGGCGCGCAGCGGCTGCACCCCGGTCTGCGGGAAGGCGTACACGGTGGCCGGGTAGCCGTGCGCCTCCAGCCACCGGGCCAGGGTCCGCTCGGGGAAGTAGGACAGGTGGGGCGCCGAGTCGGGGGTGACGGCGGCCAGGTCGGGGGCCACCCACGCCTCGGAGGGCAGTCCGGCGAGCGCGCTGAAGGAGAGGTTCGCCAGGTGGACCCGCTTGCCCTGGTGCATGAGGGACAGGGCCACGGGGAGGCCGGCGTAGATGTCGAAGCCGCCGCCCGCACCGGCGACCAGGATGTTCTCGGCATCGGCGAGGCGGTCGAACAGCGGGTTGGAGTGCAGGGCCGTCATGCCGATCATTGTGCGGGGCGCGTACGGCAGTGCGCCCGGGGATTTCACGGCGGTGCGATGGCCGACGAGGCGGGGAAACGGGGAGATGGTCAGTCATGTGGAGCGGTGACGAGCTGGACCTGGACGCGTATCTGGAGCGGATCGGATATCGGGGGGACCGGGGACCGTCCGGGGAACTCCGGCCGGACCTCGGCACGTTGTACGCAGTGCACCACGCCCATACCGCCGCCATCAGCTTCGAGAGCCTGGACGTCCTGCTCGGCCGCCCCGTCGCGCTGGACCTCAAGTCGATCGAGGACAAGCTCGTGCACGGCCGCCGCGGAGGCTACTGCTACGAGCAGAATTCGCTGCTGGCCGCCGCCCTGGAGCGGATCGGCTTCGAGGTCTCCGGGCGCGGTGCCCGCAACCGCACCCGCGGGGACTCCGTCCTCGCGGTGACGCACGCCGTCCTCGTCGTCACCGTGGAGGGTGAACCGTGGCTGTGCGACGCCGGGTTCGGGTTCCAGGGCCCTCTGGAGCCGGTGCCGCTGGGGCGGCCGGGCGGCGAGGTGCGGCAGGGCGAGTGGACGTACCGCGTCCGCGAGGAGGCGGACGGCGTCCTCGTGCTGTGCCTGCTGCGCGGCGAGACGTGGCGGGACCTGTACGCCTTCTCCCCGCAGCGCTACCACCCCGTCGACTACGTCGTACTCAACCACTACAGCTCCGGCCACCCCTCCTCTTCCTTCGCCGGGCGGCTGATCGTCCAACGCCCGGGCGACGGCGTCCGCCGGGCGCTCGTCGGGCGGGAACTCACCCGGCTGCACCCCGACGGCCGGGCGGAGCAGGAGATCGTCGGCCCGGACGGGCTGCTCGACGTGCTCGACCGGGAGTTCGGAATTCGGCTGCCCGATCGGGACGCGGCAGAACTGGTGCGGATCCACCGCGCCGAGGACTGACCGGGGCCGCGCCTGGCCCGTACGATGGCGCAGTGCTGGTCAAGTGGATTCGCTGCACGGTGACGGACCGACGCGGGTTCGAGCGCGGGCAGCGAAAATGGGCGGGGCTGCCGGGTGAGCCGGGATTCCGGGGGCAGGGCGGCGGCTGGAGCCGGGGCCGGCAGGGGGTCGCGCATGTCTTCGCGTTCTGGGAGAGCCGGTCCTTCTACGACTCCTTCATGGCCCGCTCGCACGACCGGCTGGCCGCCTCCCAGAACGGCACCTACACCGATCTGCGGGTCACCCTCTTCGACCACCGCTTCGACGTGAAGACCGGCTTCGAGCCGCGCTTCACCGACGCCGACGTCGTACGGGTCGCGCACACGCGGGTCCGGGAGGGCCGTGTCGACCACTTCGCCCTCATGCAGGAGAAGGTGTGGAACCCGGCGATGGCCGGCTCGCCCGGAATGGTCCGCGGCCTCTTCGGGGAGGCCCCGGGCCGGGAGTTCCTGGTCCTCTCGATGTGGCACGCCGCCGCCGAACACGGCAAGTACCGGCAGGAACGCGTCGAGCGGCTCTCCCTGCGCGCCCAGATCCAGGCCGATGTGGAGGCCCTCACCGGCGATGTCGTCGACCTCGAACCCTCCTGGACGGTATGACCGTACGATGACCTCGGGGGGCCGACCGGCGTGCCCGGTCGGCGGGCCGCCCGGTGTCCGAATAGGGTCATGGGATGGTTCGACCACGGCGCATCGTCCTTGTCCGGCACGGGGAATCGGAGGGGAACGCCGACGACTCCGTGTACGAGAGGAAGCCCGACCACGCCCTGCGGCTGACCCCCACCGGGCGCGAGCAGGCGGCGGAGGCGGGCGTCCGGCTGCGCGAGCTCTTCGGCACCGAGACGATCAGCGCGTACGTCTCGCCGTACCGCCGCACCCTGCAGACCTTCCGGGAGCTGCGGCTGGACCCGACGCGCGTGCGGATGCGCGAGGAGCCGCGCCTGCGCGAGCAGGACTGGGGGAACTGGCAGGACCAGAACGACGTACGGCTGCAGAAGGCGTACCGGGACGCGTACGGACACTTCTTCTACCGGTTCGCGCAGGGCGAGTCCGGGGCCGACGTGTACGACAGGGTCGGGTCCTTCCTGGAAAGCCTCTACCGCAGTTTCGAGGCACCCGACCATCCCGAGAACGTGCTGCTGGTGACGCACGGGCTGACGATGCGGCTGTTCTGCATGCGCTGGTTCCACTGGTCCGTGGCCGAATTCGAGGCCCTGTCCAATCCCGGCAACGGCGAATTCCGCGTGCTCCTGCTCGGCCCGGACCGCCGGTACCGGCTGGACCGCCCGTTTGAGCGGTGGACCACACCCGAGCCTTATGACCTGGACGGCTAGAGTGGCCCGCGATGACGCCTGATTCCACTCCCGAACGGCGCTACGCGCGCGCCATGGCCAGCCTCCGAGGGCTGGCGCTGGGTGACGCCCTGGGCTCCCAGTACTTCGTCCCCGTGAACTACCCACTGCTCAAGCGGCGCGAGCTGCCCACCGGTGCCGAGGCATGGCAGTGGACCGACGACACCGAGATGGCCTGCTCGGTGGTGGCCGTGCTGGCCGGGCACGGGCGGATCGACCAGGACGCGCTCGCGAGTTCCTTCGCCCACCACCACGACTTCGATCGTGGTTACGGGCCTGCAGTGAACCGGATGCTGCGTCTGGTGCGGGAGGGGCAGGACTGGCGCACGCTGGCCGCCGAACTGTTCAACGGGCAGGGCTCGTGGGGCAACGGCGCCGCGATGCGCATCGCGCCCCTGGGTGCCTGGTACGCCGACGACCCGGAGCAGGCCACCCACCAGGCGGAGATCTCCGCCTACACCACCCACCAGCACCGCGAGGCCGTGTGCGGGGCGATGGCCGTCGCCGCGGCGGCGGCACTGGCCGCGGGCGCCGACGGCCCGCCGAAGGCCTCCGACCTGCTGGACGGGGTGATCGCACTGGTGCCGCGCAGCGCCGTGGGCGCGGGGCTGCGGCGCGCGCGGGACATGCTCGACTACGGCGACGCCACCACCGTCGCGGCCGTCCTGGGCTGCGGGCGGCGTACGAGCGCGCACGACACCGTGCCGTTCGCCCTGTGGTCGGCGGCGCGGGCGCTGGACGACTACGAGAGGGCTTTCTGGACCACCGCGCAGGTGGGCGGCGACGTCGACACGACCTGCGCGATCGTCGGCGGGGTGCTGGGCGCGCGCGGGGACGCCGTGCTGCCGGCCGCGTGGCTGGCGCGTACCGAGGCGCTGCCGGCCTGGCTCCCGGAGGTCGCCGCGGGCTGACGCCCGTGGACCGGTCCGGCGGACGCGGGGGAGTCGGCGCGCAGCGGTACCGCCTCCCCGGCGCGTGCGGAGCGTTCGACGCGTCCCGCGCCTCGGGGGCGTGACCAGCTCCTTCGGGGAGTCCGGCGCGCGGTGAAACATCCCGATCCGATTGTCACGGTCCTGCCACAGCACTCTTTTGATCCTGTTCAAAACTGCATCGCACCGGCCTACCCTGTCCGCATCGCCGCCCCGACCTGAACTCCGGGGCGGCCGACAGGGGAGGGAACCCGATGTCAGAGAACACCGCCGGGGCGGACGACGCCCGGACCGACGACGTGGCCAACGCAGAGGCCACGGGCGTGGATTCACCCGCGCGGCCCGCCCCGGCCGGCGGCAGACACACCGGCGCGGGTGGCCCACCGCCGGGGGCATGGGCCGGCCCGGCGCCCGCGAACCCCTGGCAGGTGCAGCAGCGCTCGGCCACGCCCTCCTGGGCCACACTGGTGCGCCCCGCCGAGGCCGCCCCCATCCGGACCGCGACCCTCGTCGCCGTCCTCGCCTCCGGTCTCGCCACCGCGCTGCTGCTCGGCGACGGCATGGGCCCCGGCCTGCTGCTCGCGGTGGTGCCCGCCGTCGTCGCGGCGTACGTCGCCGCCCGCGCGGCCCGCCGCAGCGCCCGCCCGTGGACCATCGCCTGGGTGATCGGCTGCCTCGCCCTGCTCGCCGTACCGGCCCTGCGCGACTCAGCCTGGCCGGCCACGCTTGCGATCCTGTCCGCCGTCCTGCTGGGCGCGCTCGCCCTGCACGGGAGCCGCACCTGGCCGGGCGTCCTGCTCAGCCCGCTCGGCTTCCTCGACGCCGCGGTGTCCGGGATCGGCTGGCTGCTGACCGGGCTGCGCTCACGAGGCGGGGTCAGCAAGGACCGCTGGCTGCCCGTCGCGAAGGCGACCGGTGTGGCCGCCGTCCTGCTGCTGCTCTTCGGCGCGCTGTTCGCCTCCGCCGACGCGGCCTTCGCCGATCTGCTGGGCGACCTGCTGCCCGACGTGTCGGTCGAGGACGGGCCCGTCCGGTTCATCCTCTTCCTCCTCGGCGCCGTCCTCGCGCTCGCCGCGGCCCGCACCGCCGCGGCCCCGCTGCGCTGGGACCGGATCAAGGTGGCCCCGGGCAAGCCGCGCTCCCGCGTCGAATGGGCCCTTCCGCTCATCGTGCTCAACCTGCTCTTCGCCGGCTTCAACGCCGTGCAGCTGGCCGTCCTGTTCGGCGGCTACGACAAGGTCCTGCGCAGCACCGGCCTCACCTACGCCGAGTACGCCCGCCAGGGTTTCTGGCAGCTGCTCTGGGCCACCCTGCTCACCCTCGCCGTGATCGCGCTCGCCCTGCGCTGGGCTCCGCGTTCCGGAACGGGCGACCGCCGCTTCGTACGCATCGTCCTCGGGGTGCTGTGCGCGCTGACGCTGGTCGTCGTCGCCTCCGCACTGCGCCGGATGGACCTCTATGTGGAGGCGTACGGGCTGACCAGGCTGCGTGTGTCGGTGGCCGCGATGGAGCTGTGGCTCGGGCTGGTCATCGTACTGATCATGGCGGCCGGGGTGTTCGGCGGACACTGGTTGGCGCGCGCGTTCGCGGGCAGCGCGGCGGCGGCCGTCCTGGCCTTCGGACTGCTCTCCCCGGACGGGATGGTCGCCGAGCGGAACGTGGCCCGCTTCGAGGCGGACGCGAAGATCGACCTCTCCTACTTCCAGTCCCTGTCGGCGGACGCCGTTCCCGCCCTGGACCGGCTGCCCGAGCCGCAGCGCTCCTGCGCCCTGCGCGGGATCAACGACGAGATGGCCAAGGCCGGGGACGTCCCCTGGTACGCGATGAGCCTGGGTGAGTACCAGGCCCGGCAGATCCTGCGCGACCGTCCGGTGACCGCCTCGTACGAGGTCTGTTCGCGCCTGGGTGCCTTCGGCAGCCGCGTCGAGTACTAGAGGTACGGGGCCGGGGCCGGGGCCGGGCGCGGGGAGCGATTCCCGAGCCCGGCCCCGGCCCTCCACGGAAGACCTCGTTCAGGCGGCCGGACCGGCCTTCGCGGCGGCGCCGGCCAGGGCTTCCAGGTCGCTCTTGCGCACCCGGATCACCAGCAGGGCGGTGGCCAGGGCCAGGCCCGCCATGGCGACGGCGGCGTAGAACGCGGTGGAGATGCCGTGGGCGAGCACCAGATCGCCCCAGGGGTCGGGCAGGAACCCGGTCTCCTTGAAGGCGGCGATCTGCTCGGGGTCCGCCTGCGCCATGAAGGACGGGACCTGCTTCGTGGCCTCGTCACGACTGGCCGTGCCGAAGACCGTGACCAGGATGGACAGGCCGAGCGAGCCGCCGACCTGCTGGCTGGCGTTGAGCAGCCCCGAGGCCGCGCCCGCCTCCTTCGGCGCCACGCCGGAGACGGCGGTGAGGGTGAGCGTCACGAAGTTGAGGCCCATGCCGAAGCCGAACAGCAGCATCGGCCCGAGCACTCCGGAGACGTAGGAGCTGTCGGTCCGGATGAAGGTCAGCCAGGCCAGCCCGGTTCCGGTGAGCGCGGACCCGATGACCATGAAGGGTTTGGGACCGAAGCGCGGCAGGAGGCGCTGCGAGAGGCCGGCGGCGGTGATGATGGCGACCGTCACGGGCAGGAAGCCGAGTCCCGACCGGATCGGGGAGAAGCCCAGTACGTTCTGCACGAACTGGACGATGAAGAAGAACATGCCGAACATCGCGGCGGCGAGGCCGAGCATGATCACGTAGGTGCCGGTGCGGTTGCGGTCGGCGAACATGCGCAGCGGGACGATGGGCTCACGGGCCCGCGACTCGATGACGACGAAGAGCGCGAGCAGGACCAGGGCCGCGGCGAAGGACCCGAGGGTGACCGCGTCGCGCCAGCCCTTCTCGGCGGCGCTGATGAACCCGTACACGAGCGAGGCCATGCCGCCGGTGGAAGTGAGGGCTCCGGCGATGTCGAAGCGGCCGGGGTGGCGCTCGGACTCGGTGATGTAGAGCGGGGTGAGGACCGCGATCAGCACGCCGATCGGCACGTTGACGAAGAGCACCCAGCGCCAGTCGAGCCACTCGGTCAGCATTCCGCCGGCCAGCAGGCCGATCGCGCCGCCGCCCGCGGAGACGGCGGCGAACACCCCGAACGCCCGGTTCCGCTCGGGGCCTTCGGGGAAGGTCGTGGTGATCAGGGCGAGCGATGTCGGCGAGGCGATCGCGCCGCCGACCCCCTGCAGGGCGCGGGCCGCGAGCAGCTGCCAGGGCTCCTGGGCGAAGCCGCCGAGGAGGGAGGCCAGGGTGAAGAGCAGGATTCCGGCCAGGAACGTGCGGCGCCGGCCCAGGATGTCGCCCGCCCGGCCGCCGAGCAGCAGCAGGCCGCCGAAGGTGAGGGTGTAGGCGCTGAGCACCCACGAGAGGTCGGTGGTCGTGAAATCGAGGGCGCTCTGGATGTGCGGGAGCGCGATGTTCACGATGGTCGCGTCGAGGACGACCATGAGCTGGCACGCGGCGATGACGGCGAGCGCGACTCCTGGGCGCCCCTCCCGGCGTGCCGCGCCCGGTATCCGGGGTGCGGCGAGTTGAGAGCTTGTCACTGAGGATCCCCCCAAAGTGAAATAGTGAACGCATTCGTTCACTGCGGGTCCACGGTAGGAGCCGCGCCTTAGTGAACGCAAGCGTTCACTAAGGCTGAAAATATGTGCGTCGAACGCGCAAGCCGCTCGGAGGTGGGGAGATCATGGGTTCGCGCTGGTCAGCGACGTCGCCGGGGCGCAGGCGGGGTCCGGAGCTCGAACGGGCGATTCTCGACGCCGCGTTGGAGCAGCTGAGCACGGTCGGCTGGAACGCGCTCACCATGGAGGGTGTCGCGTCCGGCGCGCACACCGGCAAGGCCGCGCTCTACCGCCGCTGGCCGTCGAAGGCGGACCTGGTCGTCGACGCGCTGCGCAGCGGCCTCCCGCGGATCGGTGACATTCCCGACTGTGGTTCGATCCGCGAGGACCTCTACCTGCTGTGTGTGGGCACGCGGGACGTCATGCACTCGCGTGCCGGTCAGGCGCTCCGGTCGGTGCTTCACGAATGCGATCACGTGCATGCTGATCGGTTCCACGGGGTCATCTGGTCGGGTCTCCACGAGCCGGCCCAGCGTCTGATCAGGGAGCTTGTGGAACGCGGAATCGAGCGGGGCGACGTGCGACCGGACGCGACTGGTCCGTTTGTCGTGGATGTCATTCCGGCGATGCTGATGTACCGCGCCAAGGTGTGCGGAAGCGAATGGGAGGATGCGGACATCGCGGCGCTGATCGACGAGGTGATGGTGCCGCTGCTCAGGGTGTGAGACGTGGCGGGGGCGGTGCGGGGTGCGCGGAGCGGGCTTCGCGCCCGATCCCGGGCGGGTCGGACCGGGGCGGGGGTGTGCAGTGGGCCCGGGGCGGCGTAACCTTGCTGGCGCCATGCCGTACGAAGCACCCACCCACACCGTCGAGCGCTCCCTCCGTGCAACCACCGGCGCCAAGGTCATCGCCGGGGTCGACGAAGTCGGACGAGGGGCCTGGGCCGGACCCGTCACCGTGTGTGCGGCGATCACCGGCCTGCGCCGGCCGCCCGCCGGGCTCACCGACTCCAAACTGCTCACCCCCAAGCGGCGCGACGCCCTGCTCGATGTCCTGGAGGACTGGGTCACCGCGTACGCGCTCGGGCACTCCTCGCCCGAGGAGATCGACGAACTGGGGATGACCGCCGCCCTCCGACTGGCGGCGGAGCGCGCGCTGGAGGCACTGCCGGTGCGGCCCGACGCGGTGATACTCGACGGTAAGCACGACTATCTCGGCCCGCCCTGGCGGGTCCGTACGGTGATCAAGGGCGACCAGTCCTGCATCGCCGTCGCCGCGGCCTCGGTCATCGCCAAGGTCCGCCGCGACCGCATGATGGCCGAACTCGGTGAACGGGGCGGTGGAATCGAGGACTTCGCCTTCGCCGCCAACGCCGGATACCCCTCGCCCGTGCACCGGGCGGCGCTGGAGGAGCTGGGGCCCACCCCCTACCACCGGCTCTCGTGGTCGTACCTCGACGCGCTGCCCCGGTGGCGCCATCTCAAGAAGGTGCGCCGCAGCGAGGAGTCGACGGAGCTGGAAAACGGAGGCCAACTCGGCTTCGATTTCTGATCGCACGTGTGTGCCACCGACCGGTACGTTTCGTACCGGTGTCTGATAGATATCAACTCATGCCTCTCACCCCCGCCATCGAGGAGCCTCAGATTCACGAGAGTGCCCAGGGTCCCCGCGTCACGCCGGCCGCGAGCCGTACCGCGCAGACCCCCCGCCCTGTACCTGGTCCGCGTCCCGCCGCCGTTCCGCGGCCCGGCCGCCCCGGTCCCGCCAGGCCCGCACCGCCCGCGCAGCGTGCGCCGCAGGCCACCCCCGGACCCGTTCCCGCAGCCCCTGCCCCCACCGCACCGTCCGTCTCCGCGGCGGTGCCGCAGATCCAGCTGATCCCGGCGTCCGCCGAGGGTGCGCTGGACGCGGCCGAAGAGGCCGTCGACCTGCTGCTCGACACCGGGCGCGCGCCCGGTGACATCCTGGTGCTCACCAGTGGCGACCCGCACCCGTGGGCCGCGCACGAGCTGTCCTTCGGCGAGGCCGCGTACTGGGCCCTGCACGACGCCGGGGACGACGTCTTCTATGCGGACGCGGCGCAGGTCCAGCGCGCCGCCGGCCGTCCTGTCGTGGTCTTCGCGGCCAACGGCGGAGCGGTCGACACCATCGCGGGCGCCCTGCCGGTCGCGCTCACCCGGGCGGGTGCGCTGCTGATCGTGTGCGGTGACCCGCAGCAGATCAACTCCGTGCTGGGTGCGGGCGTCTGACGCCCTGTACCCCAGCACGGGCGAGGGGCGGGGCGGGCCACGGGCCGGCCCCGCTGAAGCCCGTGCCGGGGCCCGACGCGGAGCCCGAGGCCTGATCCGCCGTACGCCCGTTCCCGGGTGTACGGCCGTGAGGCATGCCCGCACGCAGCTCGGGTGCCGTGCGGTCGTACGGGTGGCAGCCGCACAGGGGTCGGCGGCGCCGGCCGTACCCGTGGGGCCCTGTGCGGATCAGCGCGCCGCGGTCCGCCGCAGGGCCTCGACCGCGCCGCCCCCGGTGTGCAGGGGCAGCGGGGAGAATTCGGCCACGGTGTCGCCCAGGCGCTGCGGCAGCGAGTCGGAACTCGGGCGGCGACCCCCACGGCCCTCGCCCACCACCTGCCAGCCCGCGTGGGTCAGCGTGATGTACGCGCCGCAGCGCAGGCCGTGCAGGGTGCAGGCATCCCGCAGCCCCCACATCCACGCCCCGTCCTCCTCGGTCCACCGCTCGTCGCCCTCGCGGCAGTAGAGCAGCACCGCCGTCCGCACCGGAGTCCGTCTGCGCAGGTCGTGGGGGAGGACCCGGCGCAGCCGGGACAGCAGGGCGTTGCGGTACTCCCAGCCGTCGGCCGAGGCCGAACGCTGCACGAAGGAGGCGCTCGCCACGAGCTGTTCCTCCGGGCCGAGGACGGCGATGACCGCGGTCGAGGGCACGGGGCTGTGCCGGGAGTGCAGTCCGCTGACGACCTCGCGCGGATTGCGGAGCAGCGGAATGCCCGCCGCCGTCCATTCCGCGGGTTCCAGCAGCCTGCCGTGCCGGCTTGTGCCGCCGGCGGCTGATGCCAGGGACGAGGTCGGGGGCGGCGCGAATCCGAAGGTCACGGTCCTCCCTTCGGGTACACGCCCGCGGACGGGCACGGTGGAGTCAGGGCGCGCCGCAGCGCGGCCCAGGAGGGTGCCGAGGAGCCGAGCGGGAGCACTCCAATTCTCGCGTGGCTTCTGAGGATGCGGCAACGAGCAATTGACGCCGCCGACCGGAATTCGCCGGTATGCCGTTCATATCCTTGCCCCGCCACGCCGAAGATGACGCATTCGGCTAGCCCTGAAGCGCCAGCACCAGCGGGAACACCTCTTTCGCGCCTGCCCGCCGCAGCAGCCGGGCGGCCACCGCGATGGTCCACCCGCTCTCCGCGCGGTCGTCGACGAGCAGCACCGGGCCCGTCGACTGCGCCAGCGCATCGGCCAGTGCCGGGGGCACGGTGAGGGCCTCGTGCAATCCGCGCACCCGCTGCGCGCTGTTCGAGGACAACGATCCGAACTCCGGGGCCCGGTCCGTGTAGGCGAGCGTGCCGAGCAGCGGCATCCGCCCGATCTCCGCGATCCGCTCGGCCAGCGAACCGATCAGCCGGGGGTGGCTGCGCGAGGGCAGGGCGACCACGCCCACCGGCCGGGCCGGCGCGTCCGGCGCCCCCGAGGCCCAGCCGCCGGGGCCCCGGGCCCAGTCGGCGAGCACCGCGACCACCGCCTGCGCGACGTCGTCCGGAACCGGCTGGTCAGGTGCCTGTGGGGCCAGCATCGGGCGCAGCCGGTTGCCCCATCCGATGTCGGACAGCCGGCCCAGCGCCCGGCCCGTCGAGGCCTGCTCCCCGGCGGGGATGCGTCCCTTGAGGTCGACGCCGACCGCCGCGAGCCCGGTCGGCCACATCTTGCGCGGTTCCAGCTCCACGCCCGGGCGGCCGAGTTCACCGCGCGCGGTGTCGAGCGCGGCGGTGGAGACCTCCGCGGTGAACCGGGCGCCGGCGCAGTTGTCGCAGCGGCCGCAGGGCGCCGCTTCCTCGTCGTCGAGCTGGCGGCGCAGGAACTCCATCCGGCATCCGGTGGCCGCGGCGTAGTCGCGCATGGCCTGCTGTTCCGCGGCTCGCTGGCGGGCGACCCAGGCGTAGCGCTCGGCATCGTAGGCCCAGGGTTCGCCCGTCGAGGTCCAGCCGCCCTTGACGCGGTGCACGGCGCCGTCGACATCGAGCACCTTGAGCATGGTCTCCAGCCGGGTGCGGCGCAGATCGACCAGCGGCTCCATGGCGGGCAGCGACAGCGGCCGGCCGGCCTGGGCCAGGACGTCGAGCGTGCGGCGCACCTGCTCCTCCGGCGGGAAGGCCACCGAGGCGAAGTACTGCCAGATCGCCTCGTCCTCCCGGCCGGGCAGCAGCAGGACCTCCGCGTGCTCCACGCCGCGGCCCGCGCGGCCGACCTGCTGGTAGTAGGCGATGGGGGAGGAGGGCGAGCCGAGGTGCACCACGAAGCCCAGGTCGGGCTTGTCGAAGCCCATCCCGAGGGCGGAGGTGGCCACGAGCGCCTTGACCCGGTTCGCCTGGAGGTCGTCCTCGGCCTGCTGGCGGTCGGCGTTCTCCGTCTTGCCGGTGTACGAGGCCACCGTGTGCCCCCGGTGGCGCAGGTAGGCGGTGACCTCCTCGGCGGCCGCCACGGTCAGCGTGTAGATGATCCCGGAGCCGGGCAGGTCCCCGAGGTGGTCGGCGAGCCAGGCCAGCCGGTGCGCCGCGTCCGGCAGGGTCATCACGGCCAGGCTCAGACTCTCGCGGTCCAGCGGGCCGCGCAGCACCAGGGCGTCCGTACCGGCCCCGGTGCCGAGCTGTTCGGCGACGTCGGCGGTCACACGGGCATTGGCCGTGGCGGTCGTGGCGAGCACCGGGACCCCCGGCGGCAGGTCGGCCAGCATGGTGCGCAGCCGGCGGTAGTCGGGGCGGAAGTCGTGGCCCCAGTCGGAGATGCAGTGCGCCTCGTCGACCACGAGCAGTCCGGTGGCGGCGGAGAGCTTGGGGAGGACCTGGTCACGGAAATCGGGGTTGTTGAGCCGCTCCGGGCTCACCAGCAGCACATCGACCTCACCCGCCGCCACCTCTGCCTGGATCGACTCCCATTCCTCGGGGTTGGCGGAGTTGATGGTCCGGGCGCGGATCCCGGCCCGGGCCGCCGCCTCGACCTGATTGCGCATCAGCGCGAGGAGCGGGGAGACGATCACGGTGGGGCCGGCGCCGTTCGCCCGCAGCAGTGAAGTGGCGACGAAGTACACCGCGGACTTGCCCCAGCCGGTGCGCTGCACCACCAGCGCCCGCCGCTTGTGCGCCACGAGGGCCTCGATCGCCCGCCACTGGTCCTCGCGCAGCCTGGCGGCACCCGTGGGGTCGCCCACGAGACGGGCTAGTACGGAGTCGGCCGAGGACCTCAGGTCTGCGTTCATACCCCCATGCAACCCGATGCCTCCGACATCGCGCCAATGCCGCTCCGGGCCTGTGGACAACGGTGGCGGGAGTTATCCACAGGGCTTTCGGGATCGGATCATGCGCGGGACCTTCATGGCATGACGAACAACCACGAATCACGCACCCCGTCCGACCGGCCCTCCCTCAGCCCGGCCGGAGCAGCCACCGGGCCCCAGATCACCCTGCGCAGCCCGGCCGAACTGGCCGACGCGCTGCCCTACATGCTCGGCTTCCATCCGACCGACTCCCTCGTCATGGTCGCCGTGCACGGCGAGGGCGGGCGTTTCGGCGGCAGGCTCCGCGTCGGCATTCCCAGCTCGCCCGCGGAATGGGAGGACACCGCCCGGCAGGTCGCCGAATGCCTGATCAGGGGCAGCGAACGGCGCGGAGGCAAGCCCGACGGCATCGTCGTCTACCTCTGCCAGGAGCCGGGAGAGGAGGAGAGCGGCCGACAGGTGATGACCCGGCTGCGGCCGCTCGCCCAGGGGATCCGGCTGGCCTGCGGCGCACTGGACGTGCCCGTACTGGAAGCCCTCTGCCTGTCCGCGGCACGGTTCTGGTCCTACGTGTGCCCCGACGAGCGGTGCTGCCCGGCCGAGGGCGGCCGGCTGGCCGCTGTCGGCACCTCGGTGCTGGCGGCGACGGCCACCTTCGCCGGGCTCCAGGTCCGGGGCTCCCTCAAGGAGATCGAGGGCAGGATGGCACCGCTGCGCGGGACCGTGGCCGAGGAGGCGGAAGTGGCCCTCGACAGGGCGGCCGCCGCCCTGATGCCCAGGATCCTCGACGGGGCCACCCGCGAGGAGGTCGGCGCCGAGACCATCGCCCTGGCGCGGACCCTGATGCGGCGCCTGACCCTGGCCCCGCCCGTCGAGGGCGGCCCCCACGCCGACGACTGGGACGACGCGCTCCTCGGCCACGACGAGGCCGCCTCACTGATTCTCGGACTCCAGGACCGCGAGATCCGGGACATCGCGGCGGAATGGATGGAGGACGAGGACGCGGCCCCGGCCCTGCGGTTGTGGCGGGCCCTGGCCCGGCGCTGCGTCGGGGCCTACGGCGAGCACGCCGCGGCCCCGCTCACCCTCGCCGGCTGGGTCTCGTGGTCCACGGGGGACGAGCCGACCGCCCGGATCGCCTTCGGCCTGGCCCTGCGGGCGGACGCCGAGTACCGCTTCGCCCAGCTGCTCCACCACGCGTGCAACGAGGGGATCGACCCCGAGGGGCTGCGCCAGTGCCTGCGGGAGGAGCGGCGCCGCCGGGAGCCCGGGCGCGGGCGTCCCTCGGGCGGTACCCGCCCTCCCGGCCGACGGGGCCGGACGTCCCCCCGCCGCGGGTTCCGCCGTACGGCGCGGAGCGAACGCCGTGCCGCGCGGAGCGAGCAGTGAGCACGCGCGGGCGCACGCCGTCCGGGGGCCCGGTGCGACTGCTCCGGTACGCCCTGGGCCCACCCCGGCGGCAACGGCTTCACCCCGGGCACACCCGGACGGCGCCCGGGCCCGTGACCCGGGCGGGGGCGGGGGCGTTCAGCTGGGGGGTGGTGTGCCCCCGGCCGCGCCGCCGCCCAGCCGAACCGACCGGAGCGCAGACAAGGCGACACATGTCCCTCCCCGCACCTCCCCGCCCACCCGTCGTGCCCGCCGCCCGCAGGGCCGAACTGCCGCCCGTGCACGGCGCCGTCATGTGCGTCGCCGCGCCCTGCCTGGTCATCTCCCCGGAGCACGGCCAGCTGACCGGGCGGGGGATCGACGGGATCTACCGGTCCGGGCGCCGCCTGCTCTCCCGCTGCGTCCTGCGCGTCGGCGGGAGGGACCCGGTCGCCGTGCAGGGGCGCAGCCTCGCCGCCGACCGGGCCGTCTTCACCGCGACCGTGCGCACCGGAACCGAGCCCGGCCCCGACCCCGACATCGGTGTGGAGAGGGTCCGGCACGCGGACGGCACCGAGCGGATCACCCTGCGCAGTTTCACGGCCCGGCCGGTACGCCTGCCCGTGGAGGTGCTGCTCGGTACCGATCTGGCGGAGCTGGCCGCCGTGGCCGCCGGCCGGGCCGGACCGGACCTGCCCGCCGGGGTGCACGCCGCCGGGCTGCGCTGGAGCACCGGCGAGGCGCAGGCGGTGATCGCCGCAGACCCGCCACCGGACGACGCCCTGGCTTCGGCGGGGCTGCTGCGCTGGCAGCTCGAACTGGCTCCCGGTGAATCGCGCACCATCGAGCTGCGGACCACACAGCACCGGGTGGTGCGGGCCCCTGCCGGGCAGGTGGCGAACCCACTGGCCGACGCCCGGGCCGAGGGGGACGACCCGAGGGCCGAGGCGTGGTTCCGGACCAGCGTCCAGGACCTGGGCGCGCTGCTCCTGCGGGACCCCGAGGAACCGGGTGACGCCTTCGCCGCGGCGGGCGCGCCCTGGCGGCTGGGCCTGGCCCCGGCGGAATCGCTCTGGGCCGCCCGGATGGCGCTGCCGCTCGGAACCGGTCTCGCCGCGGCCACCCTGCGCACGCTTGCCCGGACCCAGGCCGAGGAGCGGGGACCCGGCCTCGGGAAGATCCCGGGCCCGCTGCGCGGAGCGGGCGCGCAGCTCCCACCCGGGTGCACCGGCACCGAGGCGACCCTGGCTTTCCCCGCGGTGTTGGCCGAGGCCCGGCTCTGGGGCATGCCCGAAGAGGACGTGGCCCGGCTGCTGCCGGCCGCCGAGGGGTGCCTGAACTGGCTGCGCGGCGCGCTGGGGGAGGACGGCTTCCTGGCCGATCCCGATCCGGGCCCGCGGCGCTGCGAGACCCAGGCCCACGTCCATCGGGCCGCGGTGCTCGGCGCCGATCTGCTCGCCGCCTGCGGCCGGCCCGGAGCCGAGGAGTGGCGGGAGCGGGCGGTCGGGCTGCGGGAGCGGTTCCGGGCCCGGTTCTGGATCGACGGCCCCGACGGCGGCCGGCCCGCTTCGGCCCTCCACCCAGACGGGAGGCCGCTGCCACGGCTCACGGGAGCCGCCGCCCACCTGCTCGACACCGGACTGCTCAGCGGCGGCCGGGTCGCCCCGGGACTCCTGGACCGACCCCGCGCCGAGCAGCTGGCCCGGCTGCTCGGCGCCCCCGCCATGGATTGCGGATGGGGGCTGCGCAGCATGGCCGTCAAGGAGCCCGGGTACAACCCGTTCGGCCACCGCTCGGGCGCCGTGCGGGCGTACGAGAGCGCGGTGGCCGTGGCGGGCCTGGCCCAGGCCGGCTTCGAGAAGGAGGCCGCGGGCCTGCTCGGAGGCCTCCTGGACGCGGCGGAGGCCTTCGGGTACCGGCTGCCGGAGATGTTCGCGGCCGAGCAGCGCACCGCGGGCAGCGCCCCCGTGCCGCACCCGGCGGCCTGCCGCCCGGCCGCCGTGGCCGCGGCGGCCGGGATCCACGCGCTGACCGCCCTCGCCGGGATCCGCCCCGACGCCCCCGCGGGCACGGTCGCCCTCGCACCCCTCCCCGGAGCCCCCCTGGGCGGGCTCAGGTTCTCGGGCCTGCGGGTGGCGGGGGAGTCCTTCACCGTCCGGATCAGCCGGCTCGGCCTCGGCATGGTGGAGGAGGCGGCCGATGCGCTCCAGTTGGGTGGCTGAGCACGCTCACCCCGTTCGGACCGGAACGTCCGGCCGATCGGAGGCCTCCGGTCCTCGGTGCACCGTCTTCAAGGTCACCAAAGCGCTGTTTATCGTCAGGCAGACGACTATGATCGCGGCATGTCGCCCTACGACCCGTCGGCCTATCCGCCCTTCGCCGTCACCGTCGACCTGGTCGTGCTCACCGTGCGGCGCCACGCGCTCTGCGCGCTGGTCGTCCGCAGAGGTGAGCAGCCGTTCCAGGGGAGCTGGGCGCTGCCCGGAGGATTCGTCCGCGGGGACGAGGACCTGGCGGGGGCCGCCGCCAGGGAGCTCTCCGAGGAGACCGGTCTGTGCGCGCACGACCCCGCCCTGCCCGGCGCGGGCAACGGGGCGCACCTGGAACAGCTGGCCACCTACGGTGATCCGAAGCGGGATCCGCGGATGCGCGTCGTCAGCGTGGCGCACCTGGTGCTGGCTCCGGACCTCCCTGCGCCGCGTGCCGGGGGAGACGCCAACAGCGCCCGCTGGGCCCCGGTCGACGAGGTGCTCGCCGACACCGACGAGGCCTCCACCGGGCTCGCCTTCGACCACGCCCGGATCCTCGCCGACGGTGTGGAGCGGGCCCGCTCGAAGATCGAGTACTCCTCGCTGGCCACCGCCTTCTGCCCGCCGGAGTTCACGGTCGGCGAGCTGCGCCGGGTCTACGAGGCGGTCTGGGGTGTGTCCCTCGACCCGCGCAACTTCCACCGCAAGGTCACCGGCACTCCCGGATTCCTGGTGCCGGCCGGAGGTACGACGACCCGTCAGGGCGGGCGTCCGGCCCAGCTGTTCCGCGCGGGCGGAGCCACTCTCCTCAACCCGCCGATGCTGCGTCCGGAAGTCTGACACCGCGGCCCACGAGGCGCCGTGGGCAGTGGCGGGACCGCCGTGCCCGATCCCGGTACCGGATGCGGAGGACCCGCCGTGCGTGCGGGGCCCGGCGGCCGTATCGGCATTCCATCGGACCGGTTGCGCTGAATATCGGACATATCGCGTTATCTTGCTTGCGGTACCCACCCTGCCGCTGAGCGGTCTCACCCCCCGCGAGAGAAGCGATGCTCCAGGCCATCGGACTCACCAGCAAACCCCGCCCAGACGCCCCGCCCCTCGTGGACGACCTCACCTTCGAGGCCCGCCCGGGGCATGTGACCGCCCTGCTCGGCGAGCCGGGATCGGGCAAGACCACCGCACTGCGGCTCATGCTCGAACTCGAACCGGGCCGTGGCGTCACCTACTTCCGCGGCCGCGCGCTGCACCGGATCCCGCACCCCGGCCGTGAGGTCGGAGTGCTCCTCGGCGACGTTCCCGGCAACCCCGCACGGACCGTCCGCAACCAGCTGCGGATGCTCTGCGCCGCGGCCGGGGTGCCGGCCTCCCGGGCCGACACCATGCTGGAGGTCGTCGGCATCGCGGGACTGCGGGACGAACGGCTCGGCTCGCTGTCGCTCGGCATGGAACGCCGGGTCGCACTGGCCTCGGCCCTGCTCGGCGATCCGTGCACCCTGCTGCTCGACGAGCCCGGCGCCGGACTCTCCCCCCGCGAACGCGGCTGGCTGCACGGACTGCTGCGCGGCCACGCCTCCCTGGGCGGCGCGGTGCTCTTCACCACCGACGACGCCAAGGAGGCCGCCCGCAGCGCCGACCGTGTCGTCAGCATCGAGGCGGGCCGACTCGTCGCCGACCAGGACGCGGCCGATTTCGCCCGGACCAGGCTGCGGCCGCGGGTCGCCGTGCGCACCCCGCACGCGGCCCGGCTGGCCGACGTGCTGGGCCGGGAGGCCCGGGCCGCCCGGCGCTCGGTGGAGATCGTCGCCGAGAGCGGCAGCCGCCTGTCGGTGTACGGCAGCAACTGCGCCGAGGTCGGCGAGGCGGCGTTCCGGCACGGCGTGCTGGTCCACCAGCTCGCCGACGAGACGGGCGACGCCGGCGGGCCGACGGCGCCCGTACCGGCCGCGCGCGCCGCGGCCGGAACGCCTCCGGAGCCCGGTGAGGCCCGCGCCGCGACCGCCGGCGAGGCCGCCCACGAGGTCTCCGGCGAACACCCCCGGCAGGTCCGCCCCGGGCGCCCGGCCTCGGCCGTGCGCCGCGTGGGCGGCCCGCTGCGTCCCCTGCGCTACGAGCTGCTGCGGGTCTTCGGGACCGCCACCCCGGTCCTCACCGCCGCCCTCGTCGTCGCCGTCTCCGTCCTCACCGCCCTGGTGCTGGCCCGGGTCGGGCAGACCCCGCAGAACCGGCTGCTCGCCGCCTGGCCCGAACTGCTGCCGCTGCCGCCCGCCGCCCTGGGCGCGGGCCTGCTCGGCGCCCTGGCCTTCGGCGAGGAGTACCGCTACCCCGCACTCGCCGCCGACCGGGGCACCGTGCCCCGCCGGATGGGGCTGCTCACCGCCAAGCTGGGCACCTGCGCCGCCCTCGCGCTGCTGCTGGGCGCCCTGGCGGTGGCCGCCGACGCCGCCGCCCTCGCGCTGGTCTTCGACAGCGGCCCGCTGCGCACCCCGGTGGAGTGGCTCTCCCCGGCCGTGAGTTGGGCCGGGCTGCTCATCGGCTGTGCCTGGGCCGGGGTTCTGGCCTCCGGCGTCTTCCGGTCCGCCACCGCGGGACTGGCCGCCGTGCTCGCCGTACCGGTGATGGTGGTTCCGCTGGTGCGCAAGGCGCTGGAAGGTTCGTCCGCGTACCCGTCGGCCGGGCTCGCGTCCCGGCTGCGCGGCCTGACCTGGGGGCAGTGGCCGCCGGAGGTCGACCGCCTGCTGGTGGGGGCCCTCCGAGTGATGGCCCAACCCGTCGGTACCGCACTGGTGTTGTCGCTGATGGTCCTGTTGTGCGCCTATGGGTTCACCGGACTGCGCAGCCGGGTCCGTTGGTGATCGTTCCGGTACGGGAGGAGTCGCGGACGGGACCGTTGCGGTCCGTGTCACGTCAAGCGGACCGCAACTCCCCGCAAAACGTCGGATTCTTTACGATAAGTCGTCAATTGCGTAGGTGGCACCGATCACCCTTTCGTGTGCTTTTCACCAAAGACCTCAAGGGTCGTGGAGGCACGGCCGACAAAGGATTCGTGAGTACCCTTGCGCACACCATGATGACCGCCGCCCGCCATGCCGACTCCGGCCTCGCCGGCTCGGGCGAACTCGACCGCTACCCCTACGCGGAGACCCCCGGCTCCGACCGCGTCGGAGCGCCCCATTGGGACGGTGCCGACGTCGAGTTGAGCCGCGTGGGCCGCCGAGCGGCAGGCAGCCGCGGACGCGGACTGCACGGCCAACTCGTCCAGCAGCTCGGCCAGATGATCGTCTCCGGCGACCTCGGTGCGGACCGCCCGCTGGTCCCCGAGGAGATCGGTCAGCGTTTCGAGGTCTCCCGCACGGTCGTCCGCGAATCGCTGCGGGTCCTGGAGGCCAAGGGCCTCGTCAGCGCCCGCCCCAACGTCGGCACCCGGGTCCGTCCCGTCGCCGACTGGAACCTGCTCGACCCCGACATCATCGAATGGCGCGCCTTCGGCCCGCAGCGCGACGACCAGCGCCGCGAGCTCGGTGAGCTCCGCTGGACCATCGAGCCGCTCGCCGCCCGCCTCGCCGCCGGCCACGGCCGCCCGGACATCCAGCAGCGCCTCTCGGACATGGTCGAGATCATGGGCCACGCCCTCGGACAGGGCGACGCGATCACCTTCGCGCGCGCCGACAACGAATTCCACGCGCTCCTGATCCAGGTCGCCGGGAACCGCATGCTGGAGCACCTCTCCGGCATCGTCTCCGCCGCCCTCCAGGTCTCCGGCAGCCCGGTCACCGCCTGCGACCGCCCGAGCGAGACCTGCGTCGCGCACCACGCACGGATGGTCGAGGCCCTCGCCGCGGGTGACGCGGCGGGCGCCGAGAACGCCATGCGCCAGCTCCTGACGGTTCATCCGGAGGTCGAGCGCGTGGTTCCCGCCCCGCGCGAGCACTGACGGGCGGACGCGCGGGGGCGCGGGGGTGCGGAACGTGTCGCCGGGCCCGGTCGGGTCCGGCGACACCGGCGTGAAATCCCTTTCGCGGTGGTTCGGTGTGCGTGGAGCACCGGGTATGACCACAGGAGCGGCACTCGTGCGTACGGGGTGTGACTCGGGCCACGAAGATTGGGCGTAACGCTCTGCGAGGTCACGCGATGACGTAAGAGGTGATGGCCGACGGAGGGAAGACAGCAGCCCTTGGGGGGTGCTGTGCAGCTCCCCGGCCCCTGCCCGCGCCGCCGGCCCATCCCCGGTCGGTGGTCGTCGGCTCCGGTCCAGCACCACCAGGCCGGGGTCGGAAGCCGTTCCCATCGTTCCGAGAGGTTGTTCGTGTCGGCCAGCACATCCCGTACGCTCCCGCCGGAGATCGCCGATTCCGAGTCTGTGATGGCGCTCATCGAGCGGGGCAAGGCCGAGGGGCAGATCGCCGGCGATGACGTGCGTCGGGCCTTCGAGGCTGACCAGATTCCTGCGACCCAGTGGAAGAATGTTCTGCGCAGCCTCAACCAGATCCTCGAGGAAGAGGGTGTGACGCTGATGGTCAGTGCCGCGGAGTCGCCCAAGCGCACCACCCGCAAGAGCGTCGCAGCCAAGAGCCCGGCCAAGCGGACGGCCACCGAGACCGTCAAGAAGACGGCGGCCAGGACGACGGCAGCGCAGCCCGCGGCCACCGCGGCCCCGGCGGCCGGGACGACGGACCCGGAGATCGTGGACGCGCTCGCGGGAGAGCCCGGAACGGAGCCCGCCGCCAAGAAGACGGCGGCGAAGAAGACGGCGGCCAAGAAGGCCGCGCCCGCCAGGAAGACGGCCGCCAAGAAGACGGTGGCGAAGAAGACCGCCGCCAAGAAGGACGCGGACGAGGCGGGCGAGGACGAGAGCGCGGACGAGGGTCCCGACGCCGTCAAGGCCGAGGCCGAGGAAGAGGAGGAGGGCGGGGAGAACAAGGGCTTCGTCATCTCCGACGACGAGGACGACGCACCCGCCCAGCAGGTCGTGGTCGCCGGCGCCACCGCCGACCCGGTCAAGGACTACCTCAAGCAGATCGGCAAGGTCCCCCTCCTCAACGCCGAGCAGGAGGTCGAGCTCGCCAAGCGCATCGAGGCGGGTCTGTTCGCCGAGGACAAGCTCGCGAACTCCGACAAGCTGGCACCCAAGCTCAAGCGCGAGCTGGAGATCATCGCCGAGGACGGCCGCCGGGCGAAGAACCACCTGCTGGAGGCCAACCTCCGCCTCGTGGTCTCCCTCGCCAAGCGCTACACCGGCCGCGGCATGCTCTTCCTGGACCTGATCCAGGAGGGCAACCTGGGTCTGATCCGCGCGGTCGAGAAGTTCGACTACACCAAGGGCTACAAGTTCTCCACCTATGCGACCTGGTGGATCCGGCAGGCGATCACGCGCGCCATGGCCGACCAGGCCCGCACCATCCGCATCCCGGTGCACATGGTCGAGGTCATCAACAAGCTCGCCCGCGTGCAGCGCCAGATGCTCCAGGACCTGGGCCGCGAGCCCACCCCGGAGGAGCTGGCCAAGGAACTCGACATGACCCCCGAGAAGGTCATCGAGGTCCAGAAGTACGGCCGTGAGCCGATCTCCCTGCACACGCCGCTCGGCGAGGACGGCGACAGCGAGTTCGGTGACCTCATCGAGGACTCCGAGGCGGTCGTCCCCGCCGATGCCGTGAGCTTCACGCTGCTGCAGGAGCAGCTGCACTCGGTGCTCGACACCCTGAGCGAGCGCGAGGCCGGCGTGGTCTCGATGCGCTTCGGCCTCACGGACGGCCAGCCCAAGACCCTCGACGAGATCGGCAAGGTCTACGGGGTCACGCGTGAGCGGATCCGCCAGATCGAGTCGAAGACGATGTCGAAGCTCCGGCACCCGTCCCGCTCGCAGGTGCTGCGCGACTACCTGGACTGACCGGGCGGCTTCCGGCGGCGCCGGGAGCCGTCGGAAGCCGATGGGGACGACAGGGCGACGGTGGCCGCGCGGGTGCGCTCGGCCACCGGGCGACCCACTCTGGGTGGAGTCATGCACACTCGGAGTCAGGAGGCCTCATGCGTCGTCCCTTTTCCCGTGCTCTGGCGGGAGTGCTGACCCTGGCGGCGGGAGCGGCCGCGGCGCCGTTCGCCCAGGTGCCGCAGGCGGTCGCGGACAGTGTGGTGATCGGCGGGAAGCCGGTGAAGGTGGCCGACAGCCCCTGGGTCGTCGCCCTCGCCAGCCGTGACCGGTTCGGGGGTACGCGGGGCGGGCAGTTCTGCGGAGGCGTGGTCGTGTCCCCGACCAGGGTGCTGACCGCGGCGCACTGCCTGGGCAGCCAGGTGCTGGGCGGCCCGGTCGAATCCGTGGCCGACTTCCGGGTGATCGCCGGGCGCACCGAGCTCCGGGCGGCCGAGGGCCGGGAGATCGCCGTGCGCGGGGCGAGGGTGAATCCGGCCTACGACCCGACGAGCAATGCCGGGGACCTCGCGGTTCTGGAGCTGGCCGAGTCGGTACCGGCCCACTTCGTGCTGCCGATGGCGGCGGCGGGGCATCCCGCCTACGCGGCCGGGACCGGGGCGGCGGTCTACGGCTGGGGTGACACGAGCGGCTTCGGTGACTACGCGTACGGGCTGCGCGCCGCCGGCGTGACGGTGCTGGCGGACGAGGTCTGCGAGCGCGCCTACCCCGGGGACGCGGACGGGCAGTACCGCGCGCAGTCCATGGTGTGCGCGGGGGACAGCGGCGGCGGCAAGGACGCCTGCCAGGGGGACAGCGGCGGACCGCTGGTGGCGCAGGGGCGGCTCATCGGGCTGGTCTCGTGGGGCCGGGGCTGCGGGCGCGCCGACAGTCCGGGGGTCTACACGCGCGTCGCCCCGTTGGTCGACTTCGTGCTGGCCCCGGAGACGGGTGCGCAGCCCGGGGAGGTCCAGGACGTCGGGTGGGGTGCCCACGGGGCCCCACGGCCGCACGCAGGGCCCGTACAGGGGCATCGCGCGCCCTAGCCGCGGGGTCGTGGACGTGAGGACGGGCGGCACCCCTGGGTCTCAGGGGTGCCGCCCGTCGACCGGCCTGGCCGGTCCTGGCTCGTCGGATGCGAGGTGCAGGCCTGTGTCAGCGGTCCTCGGGTTCGGCATGGGCAGCCGGAGCGGACGTGAGCCGCTCGGTCTCATCCTGTATTTCCGCGGCGATCTTCTTGAGTTCCGGCTCGAACTTGCGCCCGTGGTGGGCGCAGAAGAGCAGTTCACCGCCGCTCAGCAGGACGACGCGCAGATATGCCTGGGCGCCGCAACGGTCGCATCGGTCAGCGGCCGTCAGCGGGGTCGCGGGTGTCAGAACAGTAGTCACGTCGCCTCTTCTCTAGCTCGACGAGCTGTCGTACCAGGGTCAACATCCAACCAGGCCGAAAACGTTCCCGCTCGCGGCTTTTCCTCGAAACTTCCTTCCGAAGCTGGCCGGCTGTTGCCGGTTGGCGGCGAAGGAGCCGTATTGCGTTGCTTTACGGTTTCGCGTTGTCACTCGTGCGCTTGTTGCAGTTCCATCCTCCCCCGGCGTGAGTGCCAGGTTGTTCATGAGGACGTGCCCGAACCCTAAATGGTTCATGCGCGGAAGGGAACGTGATGTTTCCTTCACCCGCGCGGGGGATCGAACACCCGTGCGGATCTGGACTAGGGTGAGGAATGCGCGAGGGTGGCGTTGCATCGGCTCTACCTGGCCTCGGTACCCTTCGAGCGGCACCCGAGCCACCCCTGCGCCCGACCGGGCCAGAAAAGAAATTCAGCGAGGAGCGAACTGCGTGACCGCCGACACGTCCGTGCCTTCCAGCGCGCTGCTGTCCGGAGCAGACCGGGACGGTTCCAACTACACCGCGCGGCACCTGCTCGTCCTCGAAGGGCTGGAGGCCGTCCGCAAGCGCCCCGGCATGTATATCGGCTCCACCGACAGCCGGGGCCTCATGCACTGCCTGTGGGAGATCATCGACAATTCCGTCGACGAGGCCCTGGGCGGCTACTGCGACCACATCGAGGTGATCCTCCACGAGGACGCCTCCGTCGAGGTCCGGGACAACGGCCGCGGCATCCCCGTGGACGTCGAGCCCAAGACCGGCCTGTCCGGCGTCGAGGTCGTCATGACCAAGCTGCACGCCGGCGGCAAGTTCGGCGGCGGCTCCTACGCGGCCTCCGGCGGCCTGCACGGCGTCGGCGCCTCCGTCGTCAACGCCCTCTCCGCCCGCCTCGACGTCGAGGTCGACCGCAACAGCGCGACCCACGCCATCAGCTTCCGGCGCGGCGTCCCGGGAATGTTCACCGAGCAGGGCCCCGACAGCCCCTTCGACCCCGCCAACGGCCTGCGCAAGGCCAAGCGGATCGCGAAGGGGAAGACCGGCACCCGGATCCGCTACTGGGCCGACCGCCAGATCTTCCTCAAGGACGCCCGGCTCAACCTGGAGACGCTCTACCAGCGCGCCCGCCAGACCGCCTTCCTCGTCCCCGGCCTGACCCTGGTCGTCCGGGACGAGCGCGGCATCGACGGGGCCGGCAAGACCGAGGAGACCTTCCGCTTCGACGGCGGCATCAGCGAGTTCTGCGAGTACCTCGCCCAGGACAAGGCCGTCTGCGACGTGCTGCGGCTGACCGGTTCGGGCACCTTCAAGGAGACCGTCCCGGTCCTCGACGACCGCGGTCACATGACCCCCACCGAGGTCACCCGCGAGCTCGGCGTGGACATCGCCCTGCGCTGGGGCACGGGGTACGAGACGGGCGTCAAGTCCTTCGTGAACATCATCGCCACCCCCAAGGGCGGCACGCACGTCACCGGATTCGAACGCTCCGTGACCAAGACCGTCAACGAGGTGCTGCGCTCCGCCAAGCTGCTGCGCGTCGCCGAGGACGACGTGGTCAAGGACGACGCGATGGAGGGCATGACGGCCGTCGTCACCGTCCGCCTCGCAGAGCCGCAGTTCGAGGGCCAGACCAAGGAGGTGCTCGGCACCTCCGCGGCGACCCGGATCGTCGCCGCCGTGGTCGCCAAGGAGCTCAAGGCCTTCCTGACCTCCACCAAGCGCGACGACAAGCAGCAGGCCCGCGCCGTGATGGAGAAGATCGTCGCGGCGGCCCGGACCCGGATCGCGGCCCGTCAGCACAAGGAGGCGCAGCGTCGCAAGACCGCGCTGGAGACCTCCTCGCTCCCCGCCAAGCTGGCCGACTGCCGCAGCGACGACGTGGACCGCAGCGAGCTCTTCATCGTCGAGGGCGACTCCGCCCTCGGCACCGCGAAGCTCGCCCGCAACTCGGAGTTCCAGGCGCTCCTGCCCATCCGCGGCAAGATCCTCAACGTCCAGAAGTCCTCGATCTCGGACATGCTCAAGAACGCCGAGTGCGGGGCGATCATCCAGGTCATAGGAGCCGGCTCGGGCCGGACCTTCGACATCGACGCCGCCCGGTACGGCAAGATCGTGCTGCTCGTGGACGCCGACGTCGACGGCGCACACATCCGCTGCCTGCTGCTCACGCTCTTCCAGCGGTACATGCGCCCGATGGTCGAGGCCGGGCGGGTCTTCGCGGCCGTGCCGCCGCTGCACCGGATCGAACTGGTCCAGCCGAAGAAGGGCCAGGACAAGTACGTCTACACGTACTCGGACAACGAGCTGCGCCAGACCCTGCTGGAGTACCAGCGCAAGAACATCCGGTACAAGGACTCGATCCAGCGCTACAAGGGTCTCGGCGAGATGGACGCGGACCAGCTGGCGGAGACCACCATGGACCCCCGTCACCGCACCCTGCGCCGGATCAACATCGGCGACCTGGACTCGGCCGAGCAGGTCTTCGACCTGCTCATGGGCAACGAGGTGGCCCCCCGCAAGGAGTTCATCACGAGCTCCGCGGCGACCCTGGACCGCTCGCGCATCGACGCCTGATCCAGGGGCCGCCGACCCCGGCGGAGACCCTCACCGAACGCGCCACGGCACACCGGCGCTCTTCGCTCCATCACCTGTTGGAGTGAAGAGCGCCGGTACACCAGTCCGGAAAGCCCCATTCCGCACATCCTTGTGGGCACGCGGCCACTGCGGCGGCGGACAAGGAGAGTTCGGTGGACAAGCACGAAGGTCGTGATACCGGAACGATCCGGCTGGACGACCCCTGGTACGACGCACTGGCCGTCGGGTGGGGCGAGGGTGAGGAAACGTCCCAGCCGGTCCCGGCCCCCGGTGGCGGACACCCCGCGCCCGGCGCATCCGACATCTACCTCGAAGTGCAGCGCAGCGCCGCCTTCCAGGAGGTGCGCAGCCGCTACCGCAGGTTCGTCGTCCCCGCCACCGCCGGGTTCTTCCTCTGGTACGTCGCCTACGTGGTCGCCGCCACCGCCGCGCCCGGCCTGATGGCCCGGCCCGTGGTGGGCGCGGTCAACGTGGCCATGCTGGCGGGGCTCGGACAGTTCCTCAGCACCTTCCTGCTGACCTGGGCCTACGCCCGGCACGCGCGGCTGCGCCGGGACCGGGCAGCGCTCGATCTGCGCTGGACCGTCTTCGAGCAGGAACGCGGTCAGGAGCGGACGCGGGCGAGGAGGGCCGGCCGGTGACCACCGAGCACCAGACCCTCGCGCTGATCCTGTTCAGCCTCTTCATCGCCGTGACCCTCGGCATCACCACCTGGGTCAGCCGGAACCGGCACGGTTCGGCCGAGGAGTTCTACGCGGGCGGGCGCTTGTTCTCCCCGATGGAGAACGGCTTCGCCATCGCCGGCGACTACATGTCCGCGGCCTCGTTCCTCGGGATCTCCGGCCTGATCGCCCTCTTCGGCTACGACGGGCTGCTGTACTCGGTGGGCTTCCTGGTGGCGTGGCTCGTGGTGCTGTTCCTCGTCGCCGAACTGGTCCGCAACTGCGGGCGCTTCACCCTCGCCGACGTGATCGCCGCCCGGATGAGCGAACGTCCGGTGCGGATCGCCGCCGGCATCTCCTCGGTCGTCGTCTCCGTCCTCTACCTCATTGCGCAGATGGTCGGAGCGGGCAGTCTGGTCGGCCTGCTGCTGGGGAATTCGGGCGCCGTCGCCCGGACCCTCACCGTGGTGGGGGTGGGCGCGCTGATGGTGGTCTACGTGTCCTTCGGCGGGATGCGGGCCACCACCTGGATCCAGATCGTGAAGGCCGTACTGCTGATGGGCGGCGCGGTCACCCTGACCGTGCTCGTGCTGCTGCGCTTCCACGGGAACTTCGACCAGTTGCTCACCAGCGCCGCCGACCGCAGCGGGCACGGCCGGGCGTTCCTGGGCCCCGGCCTCAAGTACGGCGGGGACTGGACCGCCCGCATCGACTTCATGAGCCTCGGTCTCGCGCTGGTCCTCGGGACCGCCGGGCTGCCGCACATCCTGTCGCGGTTCTACACCGTGCCCACCGCGCGGTCGGCGCGCCGTTCGGTGGTGTGGGCGATCGCGCTCATCGGCGGGTTCTACCTGATGACCATCGTGCTCGGCTTCGGGGCGGCCGCGCTGGTGGGGCCGGACGAGGTACGGGCCTCCAACGCCTCCGGGAACACGGCCGTTCCGCTGCTCGCGGCCTTCCTCGGCGGGGGCGCCGACTCCACCGGGGGCGCGGTGCTGTTCGCCTTCGTCGCCGCCATCGCCTTCGCCACCATCCTGGCCGTGGTCGCCGGTATCACCCTGGCCTCCTCGGCCTCCGTGGCGCACGACCTGTACGCGTCCCTCAAGCGCCGGCACGCCCGCCAGCGCAGCGAGGTCGCGGTGGCCCGGGGCGCGGCCGTCGGCATCGGGGCGGTCGCGATCGCCCTCGGGCTGCTCGCCCAGGACCTCAACGTGGCGTTCCTGGTGGGGCTGGCCTTCGCGGTGGCGGCTTCGGCCAATCTGCCGGTGCTGCTGTACTCGCTCTTCTGGCGCGGCTTCACCACGCGCGGAGCCGTCTGGTCGGTGTACGGCGGTCTGATTCCGGCGGTGCTGCTGGTGCTGGTGTCGCCGGTGGTGTCGGGCAGCGCCGATTCCCTCTTCCCCGGTGTGGACTTCCAGTACTTCCCCCTCCAGAACCCGGGGATCGTCTCGATCCCGTTGGGCTTCCTGGCGGGCTGGCTGGGCACGGTCACCTCGGGCGAGGAGGCGGACGAGGCGAAGCACGCGGAGACGGAGGTCCGTTCCCTGACCGGAGCCGGAGCGGTCTGAGGGGTGGAGCGGCCGGTCGGGCAGGAGGCCGGGCGGTCGGCCGTCGCTGTCAGGCAGGCCCCTCCGACGGGAG
Source organism: Streptomyces sp. NC-S4 (assembly GCF_054353315.1). Lineage (NCBI taxonomy): Bacteria > Bacillati > Actinomycetota > Actinomycetes > Kitasatosporales > Streptomycetaceae > Streptomyces > Streptomyces sp. NC-S4. Next base: position 6,341,971 of record NZ_CM135937.1, read on the forward strand.
CCAGGTGTAGCGGTGTTCCGGGCGGCCGGTCTCGCCGTAGCGCAGGGCGAGGCTGACCCGGGCGGTGCGTTCGAGGAGCTTGACGTAGCGCTGGGCGGTCTGCCGGCTGATGCCCGCACGGTCGGCGATCTGCTGGGTGGACAAGGGGCCTTCGGCGGACCGCAGCACCTGGCGGACGAGCTCCGCGGTGCTGGCGGAGTGGCCTTTGGGGAGCTCGTTCGGGGATCCCGCGGCGGCGAGGGCGCCGAAGATCCGGTCCACCTCGGCCTGTTCGGCCTCACCGCCCGTGTCCAGGGTGCGGCGCAGGGCCCCGTACGCCTCCAGCCGGCTGCGCAGTCCGGCGAAGGTGAAGGGTTTGACCAGGTACTGCAGGGCGCCGAGGCGCATGGCGGCCTGCACGGTGGCGAGGTCGCGGGCCGCGGTGACCATGATCACATCGGTGCGGTGGCCGAGCTGGCGCAGCCGCCGGACGAGGTCCAGGCCGTTCTCGTCGGGGAGGTAGTGGTCCAGGAGGACGAGGTCCACCGGATGTGAGGTGAGCAACTCCAGGGCTTCGGCGGCCGAATGTGCCTGTGCCGTCACCAGGAATCCGGGAACCTTTGCGACGTACGCCGCGTTGATCCGGGCAACACGCATGTCGTCGTCGACGACCAATACGTGGATCGGGGTCTCGTTCACCGCAGGGCCTCCGGGAGTACGACGGAGAATTCCGCCCCTCCGTCCGCTGCTTCACCGGCCCGGGCGCTGCCGCCCTGCCGCTCCGCGAGGCGGCGTACGAGGGCGAGACCCAGCCCGCGCTCGCGGTGGGCCTTGGGCTGCTTGGTCGACCAGCCCTCTGTGAAGATCTCCTCGCGGCGCGCGGCAGGCACCCCGGGGCCGCTGTCGCGCACCCGCAGCACGGCGGTACGGCCCTCCGCGCGCAGCTCCACCTCGACCAGGGGCGCCGCCGAACCCGCTGCGGCGTCCAGGGCGTTGTCCACGAGGTTGCCGAGGATCGTGACGAGGCCGCCCGGGTCCACAAGGCGGTCGGGCAGCAGGGTGGAGCCGGCCAGCCGCAGGGGAACGCCGCGCTCGGCGGCGACGGCCGCCTTGCCCACCAGCAGGGAGGCCAGAAGCGGATCGTGGACCTTCTCGGTGACCTGTTCGGCCGTCGTGCGGTGCACGCCGGCGACCTCGGTCACGAACTCCACGGCCTCCTCGTGCAGGCCCAGCTCCAGCAGGCCGAGGAGGGTGTGGAGGCGGTTGGCGTGCTCGTGGTCCTGGGCGCGCAGGGCCTCGATCAGGCCCCGGGTGGAGTCGAGCTCGCGGCCCAGGTGCTCCAGTTCGGTGCGGTCGCGCAGGGTGGCGACGGCGCCGCCGTCCTCGGTGGGCATGCGGTTGGCCACCAGCACCCGGGGGCCCTGGACCGTGAGCAGGTCCCGGCCGACGACACGGCCCGACAGGACGTCCGCGGTGCGGCCCGCGCCCAGTACGTCCTCCAGCGGGCGTCCCGCACAGCCGTCGGCGCCGTCCGGGGCGAGGCCCAGCAGACGGGCGGCCTCGTCGTTGACCAGCCGGATCCGGCCGTCGGGGGCCAGGGCGATCACGCCCTCGCGGATGGAATGCAGCATGGCCTCGCGTTCGGCGAGCAGGCCGGCGATGTCGGAGAAGGCCAGGTCGCGGGTCTGCCGCTGGATGCGGCGGGAGAGCAGGTAGGCGGCGAGGGCGCCCGCGGCCAGGGCGCCGCCCGCGTAGGCGAGCAGACCGGGGATCGCGCCGAGCAGCCGGTCGCGGACGCTGTCATAGGCGATGCCGACCGAGACGGCGCCGACGATCTCGCCGTCGGCCGCGAGGAGCGGGACCTTGCCCCGGGCGGAGCGGCCCAGGGTGCCCTCGTCGATCTCCATGACCTCGCGTCCCGCCAGGGCGTCGCTCGGGTCGGTGGAGACGGGCAGCCCGATCCGGTCGGCGCTCGGGTGCGAGCGGCGGATGCCGTCCAGGTCGAGCACGACCACGTACTCGGCTCCGGTGGCGCGGCGGATCCGCTCGGCCGAGGACTGTACGGGGCCGTCGGCCGAGGGCCCGGAGCTCAGGACCCCGGCGGCCAGCGCGGGGTCGGCCGCGGCGCTCTGCGCTATGGCCAGGGCGCGCCGCATGGCCTGGTCGTCGAGCTGGGCGCTCAGCGGAGCCAGGAACAGGCCGGTCGCCAGTACCGCGACCCCGGCGGCGATGGCCAGCTGGGTCAGCAGGATCTGGGAGACGGCCCGTCTGGGCAGCCCGAGGCGCCGAGAGCTCGTGAGGGGGAACCGCATGGGCAGCAACGGTAGGTCGGCACCGGCGCAAGCGGAATGCTTTCGCCCGGCTTGTCGGGTACCCCACTCCCGTCATGCCCGGACCGTGTTCCACACCTCACTGCGGGTGAAGTAGGTGTCGTAGAGCTCCTGGACCTCCAGGAGGGAATCCGGCGGCACCTTTCCGTAGGCGATCCGTTCCAGGTGGCGGAAGTACTCGAACCGCTCGATGCCCGGCGTGATCACGATGAGGATGTCGGCGTTCTCGCCGGGCGCGGCGGCGAACGCGTGGTCGAGGCCGGGCGGCACGATGACGAGGTCGCCGCGTTCCGCGGTCACCACCTGGTCGCCCGACAGGAGCTGCGCGGTGCCGTCGAGCAGGTAGAAGAGCTCGGCGGACCGGGAGTGGCGATGGGGCGCGGCGCCATTGGCGCCGTCCAGCAGGCTCACCCGCTGGGTCGACAGGGCGCCGCCGGTGGAACCGCCGTCGGCGAGCAGCCGGATGGTGGTCGGGGCGGCGCCGAGCGTCTCGGCCTCGGCCGAGCGCACGATCACCGATTCGTCGAAGGAAGGCACGATCAGGGACATGTCGTCGTCTCCTGGGAGATGGGAGAGGTGGGAGGTGAGGGCCGGAAGCCGGTGCGGGCGGGCGGGTCCGGTGCTCACGCCCGGGCCGGTGCGGCGGCGCTGACGGGAGGGGCCGGACGCTCGCGCAGCAGGAGCCCCGCGGTCAGGGCGACGGCCAGGGCGGTGACCCCGTGGACCCCGTAGGCCTGAGCCGCCGGACCGCCGCCCGCGAGGACGATCACCATGTCGCCGGCGGGGACGAAGGCGATCGCCGCCATCGCCCAGCCGAGCGCCCGGCGCTGCCGTGCGAGCAGGAGGGCGAAGATGACCAGCCCGGTCGCGATATCGCGGACGCCCTTGACGGCGAGGAAACCGGCGCCGTCGTGCCGCGGCCAGGTCGGCAGACCGAAGCCGGCGGCGGTGGCCTGCGGCGCGAGCAGGTAGCTGAGCCCGACGTACACGATGAACGCGGCGCCGATGGCGGCCAGGGCGGTGGTGAGGTGCTTGAGGGACATGGGAGGTCTCCTGAAAGCGGATGGGAGGGCCGGCGGACGTGCGGGGGATCAGCGCGCAGCGCGGGCGCGGCGGACGGCGCGCGTCCGGCGGACGTAGGCGGGACGCCCGACGGTGTGCCACAGCAGGCGCCCGGCGAGGGGCAGCGCGGCGAGCATCGCCGCGCGCTCTGCCCGGTCGGCGTCCTCCAGGACCATCCCGAGGAAGAACAGCAGCTTCGGCTTGGGCGTGCTGGTCAGGAAGTGTTCGCCCAGCCGGTCCCACTCGTGCGCGGACAGGTGGCGGGCGGCGAGCGGCAGCAACGATTCCTCCTCGTCGGCCAGGTGCTCCAGGAGCACGGTCCGGTGCTCCGCGAGAACCGACACGAGAGCGTCGCGCTCCGCCTCCCCGGCCCCGCCCTCCCAGGCGGGCAGCGCCTCCCCGGCGGCCGCGAGACTCGCGGCCACCCGCTCGTGCTGGGCCCATGCGCAGGACGAGATCCGCTTCGAGGTCGACCCGGGCCATCAGCGGCGGCCACAGGTACGCGTCCTCGCCGTGGTGGTGGCCCGTCAGACCGAGCCGGTAGTCACGGAAGTGGTCCCCGAGGAGCTGTGCCCGGGCCGTGTCGCCGGGGGCCACCGAGGCGATCAGCTCGACCAGCAGGCGCGCCTCGCGGCGCAGGCCCCGGTGGATGACCACCATCTCGTGGGTGTTCGGCCGTGCCGTGCTCCGGTGCGGTCGCGGCGCCCGTGCCGCTCGTTGCTGCGTCGTCTTCATGGGAAGAGACTCGGCGCCGGTACATGGAGGGTTCTTGGAAGGCACTTGGAAGGTTCCGTGACCTCATCCGGTCCAGGGCGGGCCGGAGTTGGCCGAGGCGGCGTACGTTGGTGGCGTCATGGTCCACATACGCGTACTCGGCTCCTTCGTGGCAGAGCGGGACGGCGAGGCGATTCCGCTCGGCGGCCACCGCCAGCGCTCCGTGCTGGCCCTGCTCGTATCGGCGCGCGGCCGGGTCGTGTCCGTCGACCGGATGATCGAGGAGCTCTGGCAGGGGGCGCCGCCCGCCCGGGCCGTCGCCTCGCTCCAGGCCTACGTCTCCAACCTGCGCCGCCTCCTCGAACCGGGCCGGGCCCCGCGCACCCCCGCCCGGCTGCTGGTGAGCGCCCCGCCCGGGTACGCGTTGCGGCTTCCCGAGGACTCCGTCGACGCCTGGCGCTTCGAGCGGCTGCTCGGACGGGCCCGCGAGGCCCTGCCCGCCGAGCCGGACACCGCCGGAGCCCTGCTCCGCGAGGCGCTGGCGCTGTGGCAGGGGCCGGCGTACGCGGACACGGCGGACGAGCCGTGGACCCATGCCGAGATCATGCGGCTCGGCGAGCTGCGGCTGGCCGCCCGCGAACTCGGCATCGCCGCCGGGCTGCGGGGCGGCGGCGACATCGCCGGGGCGGTCGCCGAGGCCGCGATGCTGACCCGGGACGAGCCGCTGCGGGAGGAGGCCTGGCGGCTGCACGCCCTCGCGCTGTGGGCGGCGGGCCGGCAGGCCGACGCGCTCTCGGCGCTCCGCAGGGCCAGGACGGTACTCGCCGACGAGGTGGGACTGGACCCCGGGGCCGCCCTGGTCGAGCTGGAGAAGGCGGTCCTGGCCCAGGACCGCCGGGTGCTGCGCGAGGCCACGCGGCCACCGGAGCACGTGCGACACGTGCGACACGTGCAACACGTGCAGCAGGTGCTGCCGGTGCCGGATGCGCCGCCCGTACCCGAGGTGTCCGCGGCGCCGGCCGCCACCGGGTCCGGACTGTTCGTGGGGCGCGCGGAGGAACTGCGTCGGCTGACGGCGGCGGCGCACCGGGCCCGCGCGGCCGGCCCGGGCGTCGCGCTGGTCACCGGCGAGGCCGGGATGGGCAAGTCGGCGCTGCTGCGCGCCCTGGGCGACCGGCTCCGCGCCGAGGGCTGGCTCGTCGCCTTCGGGCGCACCACCGACGCCGAGGGCGCGCCACCCGCCTGGGCCTGGGTCGAAGCGCTGCGCGCCGTCGCGGCGACCGCCCCGCCCGCTCCCGAGTCGGCCGCCGCGCTGGAGCCCCTGCTGACCGACGGACCTCCCGCCACCGGCCGCGCGCCCGGCGGCGAGGACGTCGCCGCCGGGCGGTTCCGGCTGCACCGCGCCGTCGGCCGGTGGCTGGCGGAGGCCGCGCGCGGGCGGCCCGTCGCCGTCGTCCTGGACGACCTGCACTGGGCCGACGCCGAGACCCTGGCGCTGCTGTCCGGCGCGGCCGATCTCCCCCCGGGCAGCGCGCTGCTCCTCGTGGGTGCCTACCGGCCGGAGGAGGCGGACGGCCGGCTCGACGACACCCTGGCCGGACTGGCGCGGCGTTCACCGGCCCGGATCGCGCTGCGCGGCCTCACCGAGGAGGCCGTGGCCGAGGTGGTCCGAGCCGTGGGCGGCCCGCAGATCGACGCGGAGGTCGTGACCGCGCTGGCCGACCGCACGGGAGGGAACCCCTTCTACGTCCGGGAGAGCGCCAGGCTGCTGGGCAGCGAGGGCTCGCTCGTGGCGCTGTCCGAGGTGCCCGAGGGCGTGCGGGACGTGCTGCGCCGGCGGCTCGGACGCCTCCCCGAGGCCGTGGTGGCCGTACTGCGCCTGGCCGCGGTGGCCGGCCGGGAGTCCGGGGTGGAGGTGCTGGTCGGGGCGGCGGACACCGGGGAGGACGGCGTACTGGGTGCGCTGGAGGCCGGTCTGCTCGCCGGGCTGCTGGCCGAACCCGGGCCAGGGCGGGTCCGGTTCGCCCACGCGCTGGTACGCGACACCCTGCTGGCGGACCTCAGCCGGCTGCGCGCCTCGCGGATGCACGGCCGGATCGCGGCCTGCCTGGAGCGGCTCGCCCCGGACGACGTCTCCGCGCTGGCCCACCACCACGTACGCGCGGCCTCCTCGGCGACGGCGGCGAAGGCGGTCGCGTACTGCCTGCGGGCCGCCCGGCTCGCCGAGAGCCGGTTCGCCCATGACGTGGCCGCCACGCTGCTCACCGAGGCGGTGGAGTGCTTCGAGCGGGTGCCCGCGGGGTCCGGCGGCGACCGGGACACCGAGCGCGCCGAGCTGCTGGGCCGGCTGGTGCGGGCCCAGGTGCGGGCGGGAGCGGTCATGGCGGCCCGTACGACCCGGCGTACGGCGATCGACCGCGCGGTCGGCTCCGGCCGGGACGACCTGCTGATCGCCGCGTTCACGGCATGGACCGAGCCGACCCCGTGGCAGACGCGGCCCTACGGCGTGGTCGACGGCCCGGTGGTGGAGCTGCTGGAGCGCCTGCTGGCCCGGCCCGGTCACGAAGGCGCCGTACGGTGCGGGCTGCTGACGGCGTACGCCGCCGAGCTGTCCGACGCCAAGGTGGCGGGCGTACGGGCGGCGGCGCGCGAGGCGCGCGTCCTCGCGGAGGGCACCGGGGACCCCGCGCTGCGGGCGGGGGCGCTCGCGGCGCTGGTCAAGGAACTCGACGCCGACCTGGAATGGCCCGAACGCGCCGCGCTGGGAGGCGAACTCGAACGGATCGGTGCCGCGCACGAACTGCCGGGGCACCAGTGGTACGGGATGTTCGTCCGCTCCACGGCGCTGGCCGCCGAAGGCGATGTGGCCGGTGCCCGTGGGCTCGTGGAACGGTGGACACGGTTCGCGCGGACCTACCGGATGCCCGGACCGGTGGCCGTCGGCGAGACGGTCGAGGCGACCTGGGCCCATGTGGAGGGTCGGTTCGAGGAGGCGGAGCACCTCTACCGGCAGGCGGCCGCGCGGATGGCCCGGCAGGGTTCCCCGCACGCGGAGGGCATCCTCGCGATCGCGATCGCGACGCTGCGGGCGAGCCAGGGGCGGCTCGCCCAGTCGCTGCCGGGGCTGCGGCAGGTGTACGCGGCCTTCGGCCCGCCGGCCGGGGACCTGCTCGCGGTCGCGCTGGCCGCGGCGGGCGAGGAGCGGGAGGCCCGCGAGGTCCTCGACCGGGCGGGACCCCTGCGGACGGACTACTTCTTCAAGGTCTTCGCGACCTTCCGGGCGACGACCCTGGTCATGCTCGGGGAGCGGGCGGGTGCCGGGGAGCTGTACGCGGCCCTGCTGCCGTACCGCGACGCCCCGCCGACCTCCTCCGGGTTCACCGTGGCGGTCCGCCCGGTCGCCCGCACCCTGGGGGAACTCGCCGTGCTGCTGGGCCGCGAGGGGGAGGCCGCCGGCCACTTCGCGCGCGCGGCGGACATCGCCGAGCGGTGGCACAGCCCGTGGGGGGCGGCCTGAGGTCGGGAGCCGCCCCGACGTCAGGGGCCGGGACCTCGGAGGCGCGGGCCGGGCCCCGGGCGGCGCGGACCCGTCACGGCATCGGCCGGGGCGGGCGGGGCCCGTGGTACTGCCCGCTCGGCCGCATCCGTAGCGGCCGTTCCTGGTACTCCTCCAGGGCGTGCGCCATCCAGCCCGCCGTACGGGCGACCGCGAAGACCGTCTCCCCGGCCTCCGCCGGCATTCCGCACGACACCGTCAGCACGGCCAGCGCCAGGTCCACATTGGCGTGCAGCCCGCCCTGCCGGGCCATCACCGTGGCCACCTCGCGCGCCGCGCCCAGCGCCGGACCGGCCTGTTCCAGCCCTTCCAGCCGCGCGAAGAGCACCCGTGCGCGAGGGTCCTCGCCCCGGTACAGCCGGTGGCCGAGCCCGGGGACCCGCCGTCCCGCCCGCAGGTAGTCCGCCACCACCGGCGCGGCCCCGCCCTGTTCCAGCACCTCCACCAGCATCCGGTGTGCGAGCCGTCCGGCCGCACCGTGCAGCGGGCCCTCCAGGACACCCAGCCCGGCGGACACCGCCGCGTACGGATGGGCCCGTGCGGAGGCGGCCACCCGTACGGCCAGGGTCGAGGCGGCCAGGTCGTGGTCGACCAGCAGGGCCAGCGCGAGGTCCAGCACGGCCAGCGCGTCGGGGTCCGGCTCCCGCGCCGTCAGCCGCGGCCACAACTGCCGGGCGATGCGGCCGTCCCCGGCCCACCGGGCCGCACCCACCATCGGCAGCGCGCCGACCAGCGTGGGGATCAGGGCCCGCGCGGAGCCGAGCACCGCAGCCTCGGACAGGTCGAAGCGCAGCGGATCCGCCACCGCGGCGGCGGCGACCGCCACCCGCAACCGGTCGATGGGGCCGCCGTGTTCCGGCAGCGCGGCCACCGCCCGCCGGGCGGCCTCCAGGGTCTGCGGGGGCGCGGTGAACCGGGCCCCGGGCGTGAGGGTGCCCGTCCAGAGCCACTCGGCGACCTCCTCGTAGCGGTACCGGGAGGCCAGCTCCACGGCGTCCACGCCGCGGAAGTAGTACCGGTCGGGCTCGATGAGGGTGAGCGCCGTACGGACGGAGAGTTCCCCGGTGGGGGCCGCCGCCTCGCGCCGGCTCCGCCGGGCCAGAGCCTCCACCTCGGCGGCGTCGAAGCTGCTGCCCCGCCCGGCGGGATCGCGGCGGCTGCTCAGCTGGCCCCGGCTGACGTACGCGTACACCGTCGCCGGTTTCACCCCGAGTGCGCGGGCCGCCTCCTGGGTGCTGAGCCTGTGCCCGCTGTCCGTCTGGTCGCTCATGACGAACACCCTACAGATGGATAGACATGTTGATTCAATCAATATTGACATCGATTGAATCCATCATGGATGGTCGATCCATGAACACCACCTTGGAAGTACCCCGCGGCCTCGCGGGAGTCGTCGTCACCGAAACCGGGCTGGGTGACGTCCGGGGCCGGGAGGGCTTCTACCACTACCGCCAGTACTCGGCCGTCGAGCTCGCCGCCGCCCGCAGCTTCGAGGACGTGTGGCACCTGATGTTCCGCGGCACGCTCCCGGCGGACGCCGCCGAGCGCGCCGCCTTCGCGGCCGAGATCGCGCCCCTGCGCCGCCTGCCCGAGGAGGTACGGGACGCACTGCCGGCCCTGGCCCGGGCCACCCGGCTCTCCGGCCCCCTGGCCGGGCTGCGCACCGCGCTCTCGCTGCTCGGCGCCTGCGCCGGCTTCCGTCCGGTCTACGACCTCGACCCCGGCCGCCGGGCCGCCGACGCGCTGGCCGCCTGCGCCGCCGTACCGACCCTGCTCACCGCCCTGCACCGGCTGGGGCAGGGCCTGGAGCCGGTGGAGCCGCGCGAGGACCTCCCGTACGCCGCCAACTACCTCTACATGCTCACCGGCCGGGAACCCGACCCGGTCAAGGCCCGCGCGGTCGAGCGGTACCTGATGTCCACCGTCGACCACGGCTTCAACGCCTCGACGTTCACCGCCCGGGTGATCGCATCCACCGGCGCCGACGTCGTCGCGTGCCTGACCGGGGCGATCGGCGCGCTCTCCGGCCCCCTGCACGGCGGCGCCCCCAGCCGGGCCCTGGACACCCTCGACGCCATCGGGACCGTGGACCGGATCGGGCCGTGGATCCGCGAGCGGGTCCTGGCGGGCGACCGGATCATGGGCTTCGGCCACCCCGTCTACCGCACCGAGGACCCCCGTTCCCGCATGCTGCGCGAGATCGCCCTCCAGTTCGGCGGCCCCCTCGTGGACTTCGCCGTCGAGGTCGAGCGGCAGGTCGAGGAGATCCTCGCCGAACTGAAGCCCGGGCGGGAACTGCACACCAACGTGGAGTTCTACGCGGGCGTGGTCATGGAGCTCTGCGGGCTCCCGCGCGAGATGTTCACCCCGACCTTCTGCGCGGCCCGCGTGGTCGGCTGGAGCGCGAACATCCTCGAACAGGCCACCGATTCGAAGATCATCCGCCCGGCCGCCCGGTACACCGGCCCCACCCCGCCCCACCCGGTGCCGCCCCTGCACTGACGGAGCCTGGCTACGATCGACCGGGTGAACAGCAGGCAGCCCATCCCCGTCGTCGTCCTCGCCGGTTTCCTCGGATCCGGCAAGACCACCGTGCTGAACCACCTCCTCGCCGGACGCGGCGGAACCCGCATCGGGGTCGTCGTCAACGACTTCGGATCGATCGAGGTCGACGCGATGTCGGTGGCCGGACAGGTCGGGGACTCCATGGTCTCCCTCGGCGGCGGCTGCCTGTGCTGCGCCGTCGACGGCAGCGAGCTCGACGCCTACCTGGAGAAGCTCTCCGCCCCCGTCCACCGGATCGACGTGATCGTCATCGAGGCGAGCGGACTGGCCGAGCCCCAGGAGATGATCCGGATGCTCATGGCCAGCGAGAATCCCGCCATCCGCTACGGCGGGATGGTGGAGGTCGTCGACGCCGCCGAATTCGACGCCACCCGGGCCAGGCACCCGGAGACCGACCGCCACCTCGCCGTCGCGGACCTGGTGGTGCTCAACAAGACGGACCGGGTGGACGCGGCCGAGCGGGCCCGGATCGAGCAGGAGCTCGCCGTGCTCTGCGCCCCGGGCACCCCGGTCGTCGGCGCCGACCACGGGCGGATCGACCCGGAACTGCTCTTCGACCGCAGGCCCTGGACCGAGACCCGCGGGCAGCTCTCCTTCGAGGACCTGCTCGCGGAGGCCGACGGCGACGACCGCGGCCACGACCGGTGCGGCCACGCGCACGCCGCTTACGAGAGCACGGAGTTCACCTCCGAACAGGCCCTGTCCCCGCGCCGGTTCATCGACTTCCTCGACCGGCGTCCGGCCGGGCTCTACCGGATCAAGGGCTTCATCCACTTCGGCGTACCCGGGCACCAGGAGTGCTACGAGGTCCACGCGGTCGGCCGCTTCCTCCGCTTCGCCCCGAGGCCCTGGGGGCGGGGCGAGGCACGCCTGAGCCGGCTCGTCCTGATCGGCTCGGGCACCGACGGGCCGGGCCTGCTGCGCGAGCTGGAGGCCTGCCGCGAACCGGCCCCGCACGAGGCGCGCCCCGAGAGCATGTGGGGCGTACTGCGCTACGTGGCCCGCCCCGCGGAGCCGGGGCCCGAAGCTTCCGTGACCGACCGGGACGGGAGCTGAGACCGGCCTGGGCGGCCTAGGCGACCTCGACGCCGTACTCGCGCAGCAGGTCCTCCAGGCCGCCCCGGTAGCCCTTGCCGCCGATCACGAAGTCCCAGTCGCCGTTGGAGCGGTGCCGGAACGAGCCGAGGACCAGGGCGGTCTCGCCGGCGCGCCCGTCGGAGACGTCCAGCCGACCCAGTTCCTCGCCGCCCGCGGACAGCAGCCGGATGTGGGCGTCGGTGAAACCGGCCAGGTCGGCGTGCGGATCGGCCTCCGGGTCGACGGCGGCCACCAGCACCAGCCGGTCGGCCTCGCGCGGCAGAGCCTCGAAGGAGACCTCCAGCGCCGCCTTGTCGGGCGCCGCGTGCGCGCGGGCCCGCACCGAACCATCGGGGGTCCGCGGGTTGTTGAAGAACACGAAGTGGTCCTCGCTGAGCACCCGGTTGCCCGTGCAGACGAGGGCGCACACGTCCAGTGCGACCCGGCCGGACCAGGTCATGCCGAGCACGTTGTGGTCGGCGGTCGGGGCGGGCTCGGGAGAACGCTGCGCCGGGACCGGCCCCGCCGGACCGCCGCCGAGGCGCCCGCGCAGCCCGTACTGGTGCAGGAGCTCCACCAGCTTGTCCCCGGGAACCAACTCCAGCGGCTTGCCGTTGGAGAAGGTGTACGACGTGGGGCCGAAGGACGAGGTGGTGACCAGCACCCCCTTGTTCGCGCCCTTGTCCTGGACCGTGCCGTACAAGTCCCTTACCGCCGTGGGCGGCACGGTATTCCGGTAGCGCTTGACCTGCACCACGATGCGTCCGCCCGTGATCGGGGAAGGGTCGTTCGCCTCGATGTCCACACCGCCGTCCCCGGATCGCTGGGTGGTCACCGCTTCCATGCCCATCGCCCGGAAGAGCTCCGCCACCAGGTTCTCGAAGGCAATGGGGTCCATCACGAAGAGGTCCGGCTCGTCCTCGTCGCCCGCGTGCCCGCCGTGGCTGACGACTCCTCCGCCGACCTCGTCGGGCCTGCGTCCCGGGCGCACGGCCGTCAGCTGGTCGGGGCGCGCCGACAGCTGCCCGCGCAACCCCTCCACCAGGCAGTCCACCGCGCTGACCTGCTCCAGCCGCAGCCCGGCGAAGGCGGAGCGGGCCGCCGACACCGAACCCAGGACGATCTGCGCCTCCTGCCCCGTCACCGGATCGTGGTCGTCCACGAAGCCGTTGACCACCACCGACTCCAGGGCGCCGAACTCGTCCGCCGCGTAGAGCTCACGCACCACCAGCAGCAGGCACTGCGCCAGCAGATCCCGGTACAGTGCGCGCCGCTGCGTGGCGGGACGGGCCGTCTCCTTGTCCTGGTCCGTGCTCGGCATGTACCGGACCGACTTGGCCTCGGGAACCACCTGGAATCCCGGAAGCTGCCAGTCCAGAACCAGCTCTCGCCCGCCCCGGTCGTAGGCGGCGGCCAGCTGCCTGGGCAGCGCTTCGGGCCAGGCGGTGGAGGCGTAGAGCGCGGCCGAGAAGTACTCCACGGCGGCATCGGCGTCCCCCGCGCGCAGGGCCCTGCCCAGCTCGGCGAGACCGTTGTTGTGCTCGCGGATCCCGGCGAGCTGCTGCGCCGCCCACTGGTCGTATTGCTGTCGGTACGCCGCCAGTTGCTGCTGCCGCTGCAGTTCTGCGGTATGGGCCGCCTGCCAGGCCTGGGTGTAGCGGGCGTGCGCGTCGCGCTCCGCCTGCGCCCTTCTGTTCGAGCCGAGGGTCCAGCCGGTGTTCTGCTGCTGGAACTGCTCGATGCGCGGCATCGGCAGAGGATGCGCCAGGTTCCCCGGGGCGAAGGGTTCCAGCCGTTCGGACCTGACCAGCGCGGCCGTGCGGAACGCGGGTGTCCGGCAGCCCGAGGCCAGCAGTCCCTGCAGGGCGGCGACCTCGGCCTCGATGTGCTCGGTACGCCGTCGTGCCTCGGCCTCCCGGTGCTGACGGTACGCGGCCTGCTGCTCGCGCTGCCCCCGGGCCGCCTCACGTGCGTACGCCCGCTGCCTGCGTTCCGCCTCGCGGTGCTGGATCAGCTGTGTCTGCTGCATCCGGCGCTGGGCCTCGGCCCAGTCCCCGATCAAACCGCCCGACCGACGACTCATCAGCTCTGTGTTCTCCCGCCCCACCCGACAGTGCCAAGAGGGAAAACACTAGTCGCCATTCGGGTGGTACGTCCCCAGGACGTACCACCCGAATGGTCTGGAACCTCCTACAGCACGGCTCCCGCCAGCGCCGCGACCGCCGACGGCAGCGCCGCCCCCGAGCCGTCCCGGCGCGGGTCCACGGCCGGCAGCTCGGCCGGAGTGCCGTTCGCCGCCGCGGCGCGGACGGGGGAACCGCCCGCCCAGGCCAGGACCAGGACGTCCTCGCCCTTCAGGAACCGCTGGCAGCGCACGCCGCCCGTGGCCCGGCCCTTGCGCGGGTACTGGTCGAAGGGGGTCAGCTTCCCGGACAGCACCGAGCCGTCCAGGGTGCCGTGCGAGCCCGCCACCGTGAAGACCAGGGCGTCCCGCGCCGGGTCCACGGCCGAGAAGTGGATCACCTTGGCGCCGTCGGCGAGCTTGATGCCCGCCATGCCGCCCGCCGGACGGCCCTGCGGGCGGACCTGGCCCGCCGGATAGCGCAGCAGCTGGGCGTCGTCGGTGATGAAGACCAGGTCCTCCTCGCCCGTGCGCAGCTCGACCGCGCCGACGATCCGGTCGCCCTCCTTGAGGGTGATGACCTCCAGCTCGTCCTTGTTCGCCGGGTAGTCCGGCACGACGCGCTTGACCACGCCCTGTTCGGTGCCCAGCGCGAGGCCCTGCGAGGACTCGTCCAGCGAGGTCAGGCAGACCACCCTCTCGTCCGCCTCCAGCCCGGAGAGGAACTCCGAGACCGGGGCGCCGCCCGCCAGGTTCGGCGCGGCGTGCGTGTCCGGCAGCTGCGGCAGGTCGATCACCGACAGCCGCAGCAGCCGCCCGTACGAGGTGACCGCGCCGACATCGGCGCGGGCGGTCGCCGCGACCTGCGAGACGATCAGGTCGTGCTTGGCGCGGGCGCCGCCCTCCTCCTGCGGCAGCGCGTCGCCGTTGGCCGTACGCGCCAGCAGGCCCGTCGAGGACAGCAGGACCCGGCACGGGTCGTCCGCGACCTCCAGCGGAACGGCCGCCACGGCGGTGCCCGCGGACTCCAGCAGCACCGTACGGCGCGCGGTGCCGAACTTCTTCGCGACCGCCGCCAGTTCCGCGGAGACCAGCTTGCGCAGCTCGCTGTCCGACTCCAGGATCCCGGTCAGCTCGTCGATCTCGCCCGTCAGCCGGTCGCGCTCGGACTCCAGCTCGATCCGGTCGAACCGGGTGAGCCGGCGCAGCGGGGTGTCCAGGATGTACTGGGTCTGGATCTCGCTCAGCGAGAACCGCTCCATCAGCCGGGACTTCGCCTGCGCGGAGTTGTCGCTGTCCCGGATGAGCCGGATGACCTCGTCGATGTCGAGGAGCGCCACCAGCAGACCCTCGACCAGGTGCAGCCGGTCGCGGCGCTTGGTGCGGCGGAACTCGCTGCGCCGCCGGACGACCTCGAAGCGGTGGTCGAGATAGACCTCCAGCAGCTCCTTTAGGCCCAGCGTCAGGGGCTGCCCGTCCACCAGCGCCACGTTGTTGATGCCGAAGGACTCCTCCATCGGCGTCAGCTTGTAGAGCTGCTCCAGCACGGCCTCCGGGTGGAAGCCGTTCTTGATCTCGATGACCAGGCGCAGGCCGTGCGAGCGGTCGGTGAGGTCCTTGACGTCGGCGATGCCCTGGAGCTTCTTCGAGCCGACCAGGTCCTTGATCTTCGCGATGACCTTTTCGGGGCCGACCGTGAAGGGCAGTTCGGTGACGACCAGGCCCTTGCGGCGCGCCGTCACGTCCTCCACGGCCACCGTCGCGCGGATCTTGAAGGTGCCGCGGCCGTTCTCGTAGGCGTCCTTGATGCCCGAGAGCCCCACGATCCGGCCGCCCGTGGGCAGGTCGGGACCGGGCACGAAGCGCATCAGCGCCTCCAGGTCCGCCTGCGGGTGGCGGATCAGGTGGCGGGCGGCCGCGACGACCTCGCCGAGGTTGTGCGGGGGCATGTTGGTGGCCATGCCGACCGCGATCCCGGACGCGCCGTTGACCAGCAGGTTCGGGTACGCGGCGGGCAGGGCGACCGGCTCCCGCTCCTGGCCGTCGTAGTTGGCGGTGAAGTCGACGGTGTCCTCGTCGATCGACTCCGTCATCAGCGAGGTGGCGTCGGCCATCTTGCACTCGGTGTACCGCATGGCGGCCGGCGGGTCGTCGTTGCCGAGCGAACCGAAGTTGCCGTGGCCGTCGACCAGCGGCAGCCGCATGGAGAAGGGCTGGGCCATGCGCACGAGGGCGTCGTAGATCGACGCGTCACCGTGCGGGTGGAGCTTGCCCATGACCTCGCCGACGACACGGGCGCACTTCACGTAGCCGCGGTCGGGGCGCAGGCCCATCTCGTTCATCTGGTACACGATGCGCCGGTGCACCGGCTTCATGCCGTCCCGGGCGTCGGGCAGGGCACGGGAGTAGATCACCGAGTACGCGTACTCGAGGAAGGAGCCCTGCATTTCGTCGACGACGTCGATGTCGAGGATCTTCTCCTCGAAATCCTCCGGCGGCGGGGTCTTCGTGCTGCGGCGGGCCATCGCTGCGCGGCTCCTTAACCAAAATGGGGTGTGCTGGGTGTCGGGCGGGGTGTGTGGCTGGGTCTGGCGGTCTTGTGGTGTCCGGCGAGGGTACGACGCGGACCATTGTGGCCCGACGCACCGACAACGCCGACTCCGACCCCGGGGGTCCCCCGGACGGAGTGCGGGGGAGTGACCCGGGAACTTATACGGCGGTCGGCGCGCTTGCATACAGTGGCAGGTCGATAAGAAATCTCTGCATCGCGATCGAAGGGACCACATGCCCATGGGTCACACGGCCACAGCCCAGGCCGGCTCCGGCGGCCTGACAGCGACCGAGCACCGGCTGGCCAACGGCCTGCGCGTGGTGCTCTCCGAGGACCACCTGACCCCGGTCGCCGCGGTCTGCCTCTGGTACGACGTCGGCTCGCGCCACGAAGTCAAGGGACGCACCGGCCTGGCTCACCTCTTCGAGCACCTGATGTTCCAGGGGTCGGCGAGCGTACCCGGCAACGGGCACTTCGAACTGGTCCAGGGCGCCGGCGGTTCCCTCAACGGCACCACCAGCTTCGAGCGCACCAACTACTTCGAGACCATGCCGACCCACCAGCTGGAGCTCGCGCTCTGGCTGGAGGCGGACCGGATGGGGTCCCTGCTGGCAGCCCTGGACGACGAGTCCATGGAGAACCAGCGCGACGTCGTCAAGAACGAGCGCCGCCAGCGGTACGACAACGTTCCCTACGGCACGGCCTTCGAGCGGCTCACCGCCCTGGCCTACCCCGAGGGCCACCCGTACCACCACACCCCGATCGGCTCCATGGCCGACCTGGACGCCGCCTCCCTGGAGGACGCGCGCGCCTTCTTCCGTACGTACTACGCGCCCAACAACGCGGTGCTCTCGGTCGTCGGGGACATCGACCCCGAGCAGACGCTCGCCTGGGTCGAGAAGTACTTCGGCACCATCCCCGCCCACGACGGCAAGCAGCCGCCCCGCGACGGCTCGCTGCCCGACATCATCGGGGAGCAGCTGCGCGAGGAGATCGTCGAGGAGGTCCCGGCACGTGCGCTGATGGCCGCCTACCGGCTGCCGCACGACGGCACCCGTGAGTGCGACGCCGCCGACGTGGCGCTGACCATCCTGGGCGGCGGCGAGTCCTCGCTGCTGCACAACCGGCTGGTGCGCCGCGACCAGAGCGCCGTCGCCGCCGGCTTCGGCATGCTGCGCCTGGCCGGGGCGCCCTCCCTGGGCTGGCTGGACGTCAAGACCTCCAGCGGGGTCGAGATCCCCGCCATCGAGGCGGCCGTGGACGAGGAGCTCGCGCGGTTCGCCGCGGAGGGCCCGACGGCCGAGGAGATGGAGCGCGCCCAGGCACAGCTGGAGCGCGAGTGGCTGGACCGGCTGAGCACGGTGGCCGGCCGCGCCGACGAACTGTGCCGCTTCGCGGTGCTGTTCGGCGACCCGCAGCTGGCGCTGACCGCCGTCCAGCGCGTCCTCGACGTCACCGCCGAGGAGGTGCAGGCCGTGGCCGCGGCCCGACTGCGCCCGGACAACCGCGCGGTGCTCGTCTACGAACCGCTCGCGGCCGACGAGTCCGACCAGCACGACGAGTCCGAGGACTCCGACGAGAACGAGGGGGCGGAGCAGTGAGCGACACGGCAGCCGTCACGATGACCTTCCACCCGCAGCCGCAGGCCGGCGAGCCGCAGCCGTGGGCCTTCCCCGCCCCCGACCGCGGGCAGCTGTCCAACGGGCTGACCCTGCTGCGCTGCCACCGGCCCGGCCAGCAGGTCGTCGCGGTCGAGGTCAACCTCGCCGCCCCGCTCGACGCGGAGCCCGAGGGCCTGGACGGCGTGGCGACCATCATGGCGCGGGCGCTCTCCGAGGGCACCGACAAGCACTCCGCCGAGGAGTTCGCGGCCGAGCTGGAGCGCTGCGGTGCCACCCTGGACGCGCACGCCGACCACCCGGGCCTGCGGGTCTCGCTGGAGGTCCCGGCCTCCCGGCTGCCCAAGGCGCTGGGCCTGCTCGCCGAGGCGCTGCGCGCCCCCGCCTTCGCCGACGCCGAGGTCGACCGGCTGGTGCGCAACCGGCTCGACGAGATCCCGCACGAGCTGGCCAACCCGCAGCGCCGCGCCGCCAAGCAGCTCTCCAAGGAGCTCTTCCCGGCCGCCCTGCGGATGTCCCGGCCGCGCCAGGGCACCGAGGAGACGGTCGCCCGGATCGACTCCGCCGCCGTACGCGCCTTCTACGAGGCCCACGTACGCCCCGCCACCGCCACCGCGGTGGTCGTCGGCGACCTGACCGGGATCGACCTGGACGCCGTGCTCGCGGACACCCTGGGAGCCTGGACGGGCAACACCGCCGCCGCCCGCCCGGTGCCGCCGGTGACCGCCGACGACACCGGCCGCGTGGTCATCGTGGACCGGCCCGGCGCGGTCCAGACGCAGCTGCTGATCGGCCGGATCGGGGCGGACCGCCACGACCGGGTGTGGGCGGCCCAGGTGCTGGGCACGTACTGCCTGGGCGGCACCCTCACCTCGCGCCTGGACAAGGTGCTGCGCGAGGAGAAGGGGTACACCTACGGCGTGCGCGCCTTCGGCCAGGTGCTGCGCTCCACCGCGGACGGCAAGGGCGCCTCGATGCTCGCCATCAGCGGCTCGGTGGACACCCCGAACACCGGACCGGCGCTGGATGACCTCTGGAAGGTGCTGCGCACCCTCGCGGAGGGCGGCCTGACCGACGCCGAACGCGATGTCGCCGTGCAGAACCTGGTGGGCGTGGCCCCGCTGAAGTTCGAGACGGCGTCCTCGGTCGCGGGCACCCTCGCCGACCAGGTCGAGCAGGAGCTGCCGGACGACTACCAGGCGCAGTTGTACGCCCAGCTCGCCGCGACCGGCACGGTGGAGGCGACCACGGCGGTCGTCCAGGCCTTCCCCGCGGACCGGCTGGTCACCGTTCTGGTGGGTGACGCGGCGCTGATCGAGGAGCCCGTTCGGGCCCTTGGGATCGGCGAGGTCACGGTCGTCTCCAACTGACCGTCGGATGACGGCTGATTGAGAGCCGGCTGAAGGTTTCAGCAAGGGGTTCTGGTGACTTGTCACCAGAACCCCTTTTGTCCGTTTAATGGTGAGGTTGCTTTTATGTGGTGTGGCGTACGCAACAAAAAGCCGTGTCTGTTTGGCGATTGACTGATGATCCGCCTAGCGTCGGCCGTGCTGCCCGTCAGTTGTGCCCGCCGCATCCGCGGCACCGGTCAGCGATCGCCGAGTCCCCGTCAGGCGCGAGCCTGGGGAGCCGGGGACCCACATGAGTCCCTGGGGTGAATCGGACCCCCTCGCAAGAGGAGATCCGTAGGAGACCTTCCTGCTCCGAACCCGTCAGCTAACCCGGTAGGCGAGAAGGAAGGAAAGGATCAAACCCTTCATGGCGTTTGGCAGTCGTCCCGCTGGTACCGGTAAGCACCGTGGCTCCAGCCGTCTGAGCAAGAAGACCGCCGGTTACGCCGGTATCGCCGCGATCGCCACCACGGGTGTCGTCGGCTCCCTCGCCGCCCCGGCCTTCGCCGCGGACAACCACAGCAGCACCATCGGCCAGGACAACGGCCTGGGTGCCGTGGTCGTCGCCGAGGACCTCGCGGGCGACATCGCCGACCAGGCCGAGTCCCAGCACCGCGGCGCCGAGCAGGACGCCGTCAAGGCGCAGGCCGAGGCCGACGCGAAGCAGCGGGCCGCGGAGGCCAAGCGCCTCGCCGAGGCCAAGGCGAAGGCCGAGCGCGAGGCCGCCGAGCGCGCCGCCCGCGAGGAGGAGCGCAAGCGCCTCAACACCTTCGTCGCCCCGGTGGACGGCTCGTACGTCAGCACGCAGTACCACGCGGGCGGCGGCATGTGGTCCTCCGGTTCGCACACGGGCATCGACTTCCACGCCGCCTCCGGCACCTCGGTCCACGCGGTGGGCGTCGGTACCGTCGTCGAGGCCGGCTGGGGTGGCGCGTACGGCAACAACGTCGTCATCAAGCACAACGACGGCACCTACACCCAGTACGGGCACATGACCTCGCTGAACGTCTCCGTCGGCGAGCAGGTCACCCCCGGCCAGCAGATCGGCCTGTCGGGCTCCACCGGCAACTCCAGCGGCCCGCACCTGCACTTCGAGGCCCGCACCGGCTCGCAGTACGGCTCGGACATCGACCCGATCGCGTACCTGCGCTCGCACGGCGTCAGCCTCTGACACCGCCCCGCACCGCTTCACCGAAGGCCCCGGCTCCCCGAGCCGGGGCCTTTGTGTGTTGCGTCCTTGTGCAAATGTTTCGTATTTCTGGCCGCTCTCGGAAATTATCGTGTGTTGCAATAGAGTCGCAGCACACGCATGTGCGTGCAATGAGGCTGGCAGACGGAAATAGGCGGAGGTTCGGTCTTGCGTATTCCTGCGCACGCGGTATGCACGGCAATCCGCGACGACATCGTCTCCGGGGTGTTCGAGCCGGGCGGCCGGCTGACCGAGGAGGTGCTGGCCCGCCGGTACGGGGTCTCGCGCGTCCCGGTGCGCGAGGCCCTGCGGACCCTGGAGTCGGAGGGGTTCGTGACCACGCGGCGGCACGCGGGGGCCTGTGTGGCGGAGCCGACCGAGCAGGAGGCCGCGGACCTGCTGGAGCTGCGGATGCTCCTGGAGCCGCTGGCCGCCGCGCGGGCCGCCCGGCGGCGCACCGACGCGCACCTCAAGGTGCTGCGGGGGCTGGTCAGACTGGGGCAGGAGCGGGCCAGGCGGGGCCAGGGCGAGGACCTGCGGTCCCTGGGCGGCTGGTTCCACGAGACGCTCGCCCAGTCCTCCGGCAGCCCCGGGCTGATCGCGCTGCTCACGCAGATGCGGCACAAGATCGCGTGGATGTACGTGGTGGAGGCGCCGGCCCGGCCCGTGGACTCCTGGGCGGAGCACGGGGCGATCGTGGACGCGGTGGCGCGCGGCGACGCCGAACGGGCGCGGGCGCTGACCGCCGTCCACGCCGACCGGGCGGCGGGGGCGCACCGGCTGCGGATCCGCCCGACGGTGAGCACTTCGCAACCTGCCGTAAACATGTCGAGCGGCCGGCATTAACAGGAGCCGTATACAAAGGGCGGGACCGTGAATTCGCTGCGCGGTATCCGAACCGTTCCGTGTCGGATCGGTTTTCCGTGCGGAATTCCTGCGGAGCGGAATTCGGCGTGCGCGGACCGAATTCCGCCGAGCGGTATTTCCTCGGCGCCCCGTGGGCGTGCGGCGCGCCGGGCGGGCCCAGGTTTCGCCGAGGGATTCCCCCGGACCCCGAGTCCCGGGCCGGCTCCGGCGTCCCGGCCGGAATCCACCCGGGCCGGACCGCGGGCCCCGGGTGGAGGCCGGTCGCGATCCTGATTCCGGCTTCCGGCCGGCGTCTGCTCCCCGGGCCGGAGGCGGCCCCGGGCGTCGTGAGCCCGGCGGGATCCGCAGGAGACGGGCCGGACCCTGGTTCCGGGTCTTGGGCCCGTCCTCGTGGACGACGAAGCCGCGGTCCCCGGAGCGGGGGCCGCGGCTTCGCGCGTGAAGTCGAACCCGAAGGGTCAGACGGTCTCGGGGAGCTCCTCGAGACCCTCGGCGACCAGCTTCGCGAGGCGGTCGAGCGCGGCATCCGCACCCTCGGCCTCGGAGGCGAGGACGATCTCCTCGCCGCCCTGGGCGCCCAGGCCCAGGACCGCCAGCATGGAGGCGGCGTTGACCGGGTCGCCGCCGGACTTCGCGATGGTCACCGGGACGCCGGAAGCGGTCGTCGCACGGACGAAGATCGAGGCGGGACGAGCGTGCAGGCCCTCGGCCCAACCAACGTTGACGCGGCGCTCTGCCATGGTGATGCCCTTCAGGTTCTTACGGTTGTCTAGACCAGTCTCTCACGGCACCCGGAATGCTCGGACCTACCTTCGGCCAGAATTTTCCGCCGTTCGGCCTCCCCCAGCTTGCCCTGGTTCGTCCCGTCCCGCCTCGGCGCCGCGCGAGGGCTCTGCGGCCCGATCCGGCCGTAAGGTGGGCCCATGACCATCGAGTCGGACCCCTCGTACCCGGCCCACTGGGAAGCCGACGTCGTCCTGCGCGACGGCGGCACCGCCCGGATCAGGCCCATCACCACCGAGGACGCGGGCCGGCTCGTCAGCTTCTACGAGCAGGTCTCGGACGAGTCGAAGTACTACCGGTTCTTCGCCCCCTACCCCCGGCTCTCCGACCGCGACGTGCACCGCTTCACGCACCACGACTACGTGGACCGGGTCGGGCTCGCCGCGACCATCGGCGGCCAGTTCATCGGCACCGTCCGCTACGACCGCATCGGCCCCGACGGCCGCCCCGCCTCCGCCCCCGCCGACGAGGCCGAGGTCGCCTTCCTCGTCCAGGACGCCCACCAGGGCCGCGGAGTCGCCTCCACGCTCCTCGAACACATCGGCGCGGTGGCCCGGGAGCGCGGCATCCGGCGGTTCGCCGCCGAGGTGCTGCCCGCCAACACCAAGATGATCAAAGTCTTCACGGACGCGGGCTACCAGCAGAAGCGCAGCTTCGAGGACGGCTCCGTCCACCTCACCCTCGACCTCGAACCCACTGCCGAGTCCCTCGCCGTGCAGCGCGCCCGCGAACAGCGCGCCGAGGCCCACTCGGTGCAGCGGCTGCTGGCCCCCGGCTCGGTGGCCGTCGTCGGAGTCAGCCGCTCCGGCGCGGGCGTGGGCGCGGCCGCACTGCGCAACCTGCGCGACAGCGGCTTCCGCGGCCACCTCTACGCCGTCAACGAGGCCGCCACCCGCGACCTGCTCGACGGCGTACGGGCCTACCCCGCCGTCGCGGCCATCGGGGCCCCGGTCGACCTCGCGGTGATCGCGGTCCCCGCCGACCGGGTCCCCGAAGCGGTGGCCGCCTGCGGCGAGCACGGGGTGCAGGGCCTCGTCGTCCTGTCCGCCGGCTACGGGGAGAGCGGTCCGGCCGGACTCGCCCGCCAGCGCGAACTGGTGCGGCAGGTGCGTTCGTACGGGATGCGGCTGATCGGGCCGAACGCCTACGGCGTGATCAACACCGCTCCCGAGGTGGAACTCAACGCCTCCCTGACCCCCGCGCCGATGCCCACGCGCGGCCGGATCGGCCTGTTCACGCAGTCCGGGGCGATCGGGATCGCCCTGCTCTCGGCCCTGCTCCGGCGCGGCGAGGGCCTGTCCTCCTTCGTCTCCGCGGGCAACCGCGCCGACGTCTCCGGAAACGACATCCTCCAGTACTGGTACGACGACGAGGCGACCGACGTCGCCCTGCTCTACCTCGAAACCCTCGGCAACCCGCGGAAGTTCACCCGGCTCGCCCGCCGGACGGCGGCCGTCAAGCCGGTGGTCGTCGCCAAGGGCGGCCGGCACAGCCCGGCCGGGCACGTCGTCCCCGACACCCGGCTGCCGGAGGCCACCGTCTCCGCCCTGCTGCGCCAGGCCGGCGTCATCCGCGTCGACACGGTCACCGAGCTGGTGGACGTCGGCCTCCTGCTGGCGGCGCAGCCGCTGCCCGCCGGACCCCGGATCGCGATCCTCGGCAACTCCGAATCCCTCGGGATCCTCACCTACGACGCCTGCCTCACCCAGGGCCTGCGGCCGCTGCCGCCGCTGGACCTGACGACGGCGGCCGCGCCGGCCGACTTCCGCGCCGCCCTGACCGACGCGCTGCGCTCCGAGGACTGCGACGCGGTGGTGATCACGGCCATCCCGTGGGTGAGCGAGGACGCTCCGGCGGACGACCTCGCCGGTGCCCTGCGCGAGGCCGTGGCCGCGTACCCCGGCAAGCCGGTCGCGGTGGTCCACGTAGAGCTGGCCGAGCTCGTCGAGGCACTGTCCGCCGTGCGGGGCGCCCCGAACCCGGCCCCGCCCCGGAGCTGGGGCCCCGCGGCGGACCCGGCACCCCACGCCCCGGCCGGCCCGCTGTCCGCCGCCGGCGACAGCATCCCCAGCTACCCCGCCGCCGAGCGGGCGGTCAAGGCCGTCGCCGAGGCCGTCCGGTACGGGCAGTGGCGCCGGGCCACCGCCGAGGACGACGGGCGGGTCCCCGAGTACGAGGACATCGACGAGGCCGCCACCGCGGACCGGCTCGCCGGGCTGCTCGCGGAGGTCGACCCCGGCGCCGTGCTGACCCTGGCCGACCCGGACGCCCGCGAGCTGCTCGCCGGCTACGGGATCCGCGTCCTGCCCACCCTGCCCGCGCCGAGCGCCGACGCGGCGGTCCGCGCCGCCGGGGTGCTGGGCTACCCCGTGGCGCTCAAGACCACCGCCCCGCACCTGCGCCACCGCGCGGACCTGGGCGGCGTACGCCTCGACCTCACGAACGAAGCCGAGCTGCGGCGCTCGTACGAGGAGCTCACCGACGCGCTGGGCAAGCCGGCCGAGCTCCAGCCCGTGGTGCAGGCCATGGTGGCGCGCGGGGTCGACACCGTCGTCCGCTCCGTCATCGACCCCGCCGCGGGCGCCGTCCTCTCCTTCGGGCTGGCCGGCGTCGCCTCCGAGCTGCTCGGCGACACCGCGCACCGGCTCGTCCCGGCCACGGACCGGGACGCCGCCGGACTGATCCGGTCCATCCGGACCGCACCCCTCCTGTTCGGCTGGCGCGGCAGCGACCCCGTCGACACCCCCGCCCTGGAAGAACTGCTCCTGAGGCTGTCCCGCCTCGTGGACGACCACCCCGAGGTGATCGGCGTCTCACTGGAGCCCGTCGTGGTCGCCGCCGAGGGCGTCTCCGTGCTCAGCGCCACCGTCCGCGTCGCCCACCCGCCGGCCCGCGGCGATCTCGGGCCGCGGACCCTCCCCAGTTACTGACCGGGTCCGGCGCGGCCTGAGGGCCCCGTACGGGCCTTAGGATGGACCTCATGGCGAAATCCGGTACGACGACCCAGGGGCTGCGCACGGCGATCGAGCGCAGCGGCTACTACCCGGCCCTCGTGGCCGAGGCGGTGGAGGCCGCGGTGGGCGGCGAGCCGATCTCGTCGTACCTGGTCCACCAGGAGACGACCTTCGACTCCAACGAGGTACGCCGCCACGTCACCGTGCTGGTCCTGACCGGCAACCGCTTCATCGTCAGCCACACCGACGAGCAGGCCGCCGACGCCGGGTCCCCGTCCCCGTACGCGACCACCTCCACCGAGTCGGTCAAGCTGTCCAGCATCTCCTCCGTGGTGCTCAGCCGCGTCGTCGCCAACCCGGAGTCCTACACTCCGGGCACCCTGCCCCGCGAGGTCGTCCTGACCATCGGCTGGGGCGCGGTCTCCCGGATCGACCTGGAGCCGGCCGCCTGCGGCGACCCGAACTGCGACTCCGACCACGGCTACACCGGCAACTCCACCGCCGACGACCTCAGCCTGCGGGTCAGCGAGGCCGGCGACGGCCCGGAGGCCGTGCGCCAGACCCTGGTCTTCGCGCAGGCCCTCAGCGAGGCGACGGCGGCGACGTCCTCCCCCTCCGCCCGCTGATGGCGTACTCCGCGGCACAGGAGTGGCCCGAGCCGGAGCTGCTGGACCTGGCGGGCGCCCCCGTCCCGGAGTACGGCGCCGGGTCGCTCGCCGACCTGCTGCCCACGCTCGTGGCGGGACAGGGCGTCCCCGGATTCACCGCCGCCATCACCGAGCTGACCCCGGCCGACCGGAACTGCGTGTTCCTGGTCGACGGCATGGGCTGGGAGCAGATCAAGGCCCATCCGGACGAGGCCCCGTACCTCACCTCCCTGCTCGGCAGCTCGCGCGGCGGCACCGGCCGCCCGATCACCGCGGGCTTCCCGGCGACCACCGCCACCTCGCTCGCCTCCGTGGGCACCGGCCTGCCGCCGGCCCGCCACGGCCTGCCCGGCTACGCCGTCCGCAACCCCGCCACCGGCGAACTCATGAACCAGCTCCGCTGGCACCCGTGGACCGCGCCGAAGCCCTGGCAGCCGTACCCGACCGTCTTCCAGCAGGCCGACAAGGCCGGGGTGGCGACCGCCCAGGTGTCCTCGCCCGCCTTCCAGACCACCCCGCTCACCAAGATCGCGCTGAGCGGCGGCACCTTCCTCGGCCGGATGACCGGCGAGGAGCGGATGGACCTGGCGGCCGAGCGCCTCGCGGCCGGTGACCGCTCGCTCGTCTACACCTACTTCAGCGAGCTCGACGGGGCCGGCCACCGGCACGGCGTGGACTCCGACGCGTGGCGCGGCCAGCTGATGTACGTGGACCGGCTCGTCCAGCGGCTCGCCGAACAACTGCCGCCGCGCACCGCCCTGTACGTGACCGCGGACCACGGCATGGTCGACGTCCCCTTCGACGAGGACTCCCGGATCGACTTCGACGAGGACTGGGAGCTGAGCGCCGGCGTCGCCCTGCTGGGCGGCGAGGGCCGGGCCCGGCACGTGTACGCGGTGCCGGGCGCCGAGGCCGACGTGCTGACCGTGTGGCGCGAGGTGCTCGGCGACCGGTTCTGGGTCGCGAGCCGCGAAGAGGCCCTGGAACTGGGCTGGTTCGGCGCGCCGGGGGAGTGCGACGAGCGTGTTCTCGGCCGCATCGGCGACGTGGTGGCGGCCGCCCAGGCCGATGTCGCGATCACCGCCTCGCGCAACGAGCCGAACGAATCCGCCCTCACCGGAATGCACGGCTCCATGACCGCGGCGGAGCAGCTCGTCCCGCTGCTCGAAATCCGCACCTGACCTCCGCCGACGGACCGCCCGGCCGCCCGGCCACCACCTTCTCCCCCCGACCCGAAAGGTCCCGTACTTCCCATGCCCGAGCTGGTGTTCTTCTCCGGAACGATGGACTGCGGAAAGAGCACTCTGGCGCTCCAGATCGCCCACAACCGTGACGCGCGTGGGCTCCAGGGCGTGATCTTCACCCGTGACGACCGGGCGGGCGAGGGCAAGCTGTCCTCCCGCCTCGGACTGGTGACGGAGGCGGTGGAGGCGCCGGAGGGCATGGACCTGTACGCGTACCTGGTCGCGCAGATCTCCAAGGGCGGCCGGGCGGACTACGTGATCGTGGACGAGGCCCAGTTCCTGGCGCCCGTGCAGATCGACCAACTGGCGCGCATCGTCGATGACTTGGACATGGACGTCTTCGCCTTCGGCATCACGACGGACTTCCGTACGAAGCTCTTCCCGGGCTCGCAGCGCCTGATCGAGCTGGCGGACCGGCTGGAGCAGCTCCAGGTGGAGGCCCTGTGCTGGTGCGGTGCCCGCGCCACGCACAACGCCCGTACGGTGGGCGGGGAGATGGTGGTCGAGGGCGCCCAGGTGGTGGTCGGCGACGTGAACCGCCCCGCGGGCGAGATCGGCTACGAGGTCCTCTGCCGCCGCCACCACCGCAAGCGGATGACCTCGGCCGCGGCCCACGCGGGCGCCCTCTCCCCGGACGTCCTCCCCGTCAACCACGCCTGACCGCGGCGGACGCGCCCGTCCACCGGAAGGCGGGCCGGTGGCGGGGCTCCGGGGCTGCCCGGGGCGGGCGGGTCCGGAGCCCCGTGGGGGTTACGCGGCCGCCCGGCGGAAGCGGCTCAGGCTCGCCCACACCGTGCCGACCAGCAGCACGGCGAACCACATGGCCACGACCAGGTGCGGGTGCTCGCCCGGGAAGCTCGTGCTCTGCGCCGTGGGATTGCCCCACAGGTGACGGCAGGAGTCGGCCACCGCGCTGATCGGGTTCCACTCGACGACCGGGCGCAGCCAGCCCGGCATGGACGCGGCGGGGAAGACCGCGTTCGACAGGAAGGTGCAGACGACCAGGATCAGGGCGCCGATCGAGTCGATGGACTCGATGTTCTTGACCATCATCCCGAGCGTGATGCCGACCCAGATCATCAGGAGGATGAACCCCCCGGCCACGGCGAAACCGGCCGCCACGGAGAGCGGGTCGCCGTGCGGGCGCCAGCCGATGCCGAGGCCGACCAGGGTGATCACCGTGAGGACGCCGAGACCGACCAGCAGGTCGCCCAGTGCGTGCGCCACCAGCACCGCGGCCCGCGAGATGGGCAGCGACCGGAAGCGGTCCATCAGCCCCGCCCGCAGGTCCATGGCGATGCTGATCGCGGTCGGCCCGATGCCGGCCAGGGCGACCTGCACCGCGATGCCCGCCATCAGGTACTCCTGGTAGTCGCCCCCCTGGGGGGCCACGATGGCCTCCTTGAAGAGGTAGCCCACCGCCAGCAGCATCACCAGTGGGTTGAGCACGATCCCGACGAGCCGCCCCGGTGTACGGCGCAGATGGCGCAGCCGCCTGCCCGCCAGGGCGAACGTCTCCGTGAGGGGGTGGCCCTTGGTGACCGGGGCGACGGGCGCGGGGCCGGCGGCCGGGTCCGGGCCGGGGGAGGTCTCCACGACCGGACTTTCGACGAGTGTGCTCATGGGTCCGTTCCCTGGGGTGGGCCGGTCGATCCGCCGAAGCTCCGCGTCGACGATCACGCCGACCTTCGCCTGCGGTTCCGGATGCATCAGATATTCGTGGGCGTAGGGGAGTTCATGGACCCGTACGGCTCCGCCGACGTGTCCGTCCCAGCGGCGGGCCGCGGCCTCGGTCTCCGCCGCCGACCGTTCGGACGTCGCGACGAACAGCGTCACGTCCCCGTCGAAGCGGCCGGGTTCGAAGCGCTCGGCGAGTTCGACGTGGTGGCGCATCACCGTCACCAGGCGTTCGACGTCCTCTGCGGTCAGCGAACCGAAGGCGCCGCCGTGGCGCCGCAGCACCGCGGCCACCGCCGCCGGGTCCGCGGCTTCTCCCGCTGCCGCTGCCTGTTCCTCCCCGAGGTACTCCAGGAAGCGGCGGAGCAGTTCGCCCCGGTCGGGCAGCGGCCCGTCCAGCGTGCGGTCGTAGGGGAACGCGTCCAGGTTGGCGAGGAAGGCGACCTCGTCGCCGTCGGCCCGCAGCCGGACGGCCAGTTCGTGGGCGAGCAGTCCGCCGAAGGACCAGCCCAGCAGGTGGTACGGGCCCTCGGGCTGCACCTCCCGGATCCGCTTCAGGTACGACTCGGCCTGCGCCTCGATGCTCGGCGCCGGCTCGGCCCCGCCGACCTGCGGCGCCTGGAGCCCGATGATCGGCCTCTCCTCGTCGATGTACCCGGCGAGCCCGAGGTAGGGCAGGCTCGTGCCCAGCCCGCCGTGCACGCAGAACAGCGGGGGCAGCGAGCCGGTGGGCCGGATCGCGAGCACGGGCGCGAACGGGTCCTGCGGGTCCCCGCCGAGCGCGCCGGTCCGCAGCTGCCGGGCCAGGTGGTCCGCGCCCGACGTGCGCCCGTCCACCAGGGCGGCGAGCGCGGCGGCCGTCCGCCGGGTGAACACCTCGGCCACGGTGAGCTCCAGCCCGCTCTTCGCGGCCCGGGCCACCACCTGGACGGTGCCGATGCTGTTGCCGCCGAGGGTGAAGAAGTCGTCGTCGGCTCCGACGGCGTCGAGCCCGAGCACATCGGCGAACGCCCGGACCAGGGCCTTCTCGGTCTCGGTGACGGCCTCACGGCCGGCCGCGGCGCGGAGGTCGGGCGCGGGCAGTGCCGCCCGGTCGATCTTGCCGTTCACGGTCACCGGCAGTTCGGGCAGCGTGACCAGCGCGGACGGCACCATGTAGTCGGGCAGGCGCCGGGCGAGCAGGTCGCGTACGCCGCCGTCCTCGGCGCCGGAGCCGGGGACCGTCACCAGATAGGCCACGAGGGTCTGGACGCCCGGCCGGTCCTCCCGGGCGATCACCACGGCCTGCGCGATCCCCGGGTGCTCCAGCAGCACGCTCTCGATCTCGCCGAGCTCGATGCGGAAACCGCGCACCTTGACCTGCTGGTCGGACCGGCCGAGGTAGTCGAGATTGCCGTCCGCGCGCCAGCGTACGAGGTCGCCTGTCCGGTACATCCGGGACCCGGCCGGTCCGTACGGGTCGGCGACGAACCGCTCGGCGCTCACACCGGGCCGGTTCACGTAGCCGATGGCGAGGCCCGTGCCGCCCACGTAGAGCTCACCGACGACGCCGGCCGGGACGGGGGCCAGGTTCCGGTCGAGGACGTAGGCGCGGTGGCCGGCGATGGGCCGGCCGATCGGTGGGCGGCCGCCGGTGATCCGGTCGCTCGCGGTGGTGACCACGGTGTTCTCGGTCGGCCCGTAGAGGTTGTGGAGCCGGGTGACGGGCGCCCAGCGTTCGACGAGCTCCGGGGTCATCGCCGCTCCGCCGACCGTCATCACCAGCTCCTCGGGCAGGCGCGCCTCCTCGGGGAAGGCGTCCATGACCACCGGCGGCAGCAGGGCGATGGTGATCCGGTGCCGGGTGATGAACTCGGCGAGCGGCAGGCCGGCCCGCCGGTCGTCCGGGACCTGCACGAGCGTGCCGCCGACGAGCAGGGAGACGCACAGCTCCCAGACGGCCGCGTCGAAGCTGAAGGTGGCGAACTGCAGGGCCCGGGTGTCGGGCCCCACGCCGAACCGCTCACGGTGGTCGGCCGCGAGGGCCGTCGCCGTGCCGTGGGAGACCAGCACGCCCTTGGGCAGACCCGTGGAGCCGGAGGTGTAGATGAGGTAGGCCGGGTCATGGGGCCTCAGCGGCCGGCCGCGCTCGGCGTCGTCGAGCGGGGCCGCGGAACGGTCCGCGATCAGGGTCCGGGTGTCCGGGGCGTCCAGGACGAGGTGCCGTGCCCCGCCGGAGGTCTCCGGCGGCAGGGCCCCGGAATCGAGCACCGCGGCCGAGGTGACCAGCAGGTGGGCCCCGGAGTCGGTCAGCATGTGGGTGATGCGGTCGACCGGGTAGGCCGGGTCGACGGGCAGGTACGCGGCGCCGGACTTGAGCACCGCCAGCACGCAGACCACCAGCTCGGGCGACCGGGGCAGCACCAGGGCCACGAAGCGCCCCGGGCCCGCCCCGCGGGCCACGAGTTCGCGCGCCAGGCGGTTGGACCGCTCGTCCAGCTCCCGGTAGCCGAAGGTGACCTCCTCGGAGACGAACGCGGGATGTCCGGCCCGGCGGGCGGCCCAGGCCTCGAAGAGGCCGGGCATGGTGTCGGTGGACTCCACCGCGGTACGGGAGGCCGTGCTCCAGTCGTCGAGCAGCCGGCTCCGCTCCCGGGCGTCGAGGACGTCCAGGCGGCTGAGCGGCGCGGCGGGGGTGGTGACGGCCGCTTCGAGCAGCCGCAGGAAGGAGGTGACGAACAGCTGCGCGGTGGTGCGCAGGTACAGGTCCGTCGCGAACTCCAGCCGTCCCGCGAGGCCTTCGCCGGGGCCGCCCTCGGTGAACTCGAAGACGAGGTCGAACTTGGCGGCCGTGGAACCGGATTCGACGAACTCGGACTCCAGACCGGGGAGGTCGAACTCCGGCCGGGCGGTGTTCTGGAAGGCCAGCATCACCTGGAACAGAGGCTGGCGCGACAGCGAGCGGACCGGGCTCAGCGCGTCGACCAGCCGTTCGAAGGGCAGGTCCTGGTGCTGGAAGGCGCCCAGGTCGGCCTCGCGGACACGGTGCAGCAGCTGCTGGAAGGTGGGATCGCCACTGGTGTCGGTCCGCAGGACGAGCGTGTTGACGAAGAAGCCGACCAGATCGTGCACCGCCTCGTCGGTGCGGCCCGCGATGGGCGAACCGAACGGGATGTCGGTGCCGGCGCCCAGCTTGCCGAGGGTGGCGGCGAGGGCGGCCTGGACGACCATGAAGGTGCTCACGCCGGACGCGCGGGCCAGGCGGACGATCCGCTCGTGGAGCCCGGCCGGGACGGTGAACGGCACGGCGTCGCCCGCGTAGCTCGCGATCGGCGGCCGCGGGTGGTCGCTCGGCAGGGCCAGCTCCTCCGGAATGCCGCGCAGGGCCTCGGTCCAGTACGCCAGCTGCTGACGGAGCAGGCTGTCCGGGTCCTCCTCGGAGCCCAGCACCCGCTCCTGCCAGAGGGAGAAGTCGGCGTACTGGACGGGCAGCCCGGCCCGGTCGGGGAGCTCGCCCGCGGTCCGGGCGCGGTAGGTACGGGCGATGTCGGCGGCCAGCACCGGGACGGACCAGCCGTCGAAGGCGATGTGGTGCACGACCAGCAGCAGGACGTGGTCCCGCTCGCCGAGCGAGAAGAGCCGGGCGCGCAGCGGCAGGTCGCGGGTCAGGTCGAAGGGGCGGTCGGCCTCCGCGTCCAGGAGCGCGCCGAGGGCGGACTCGCCGTCCGGTACCGGGACGGCGTCCAGTTCCTGCCGGGCGTCCTGCGCCTCCCGTACGACCTGGCCCGGCTCCTCGCCGAAGCTCGGGAAGACGGTCCGCAGCACCTCGTGGCGCTCGGTCACGTCGCCCAGGGCGTCCCGCAGGGCGTCGCGGTCGAGCGCACCGCGCAGCCGGACCGCGAGGGAGATGTGGTAGCCGCCGGCCTCGGGGGCCAGGCGGTTGAGGAACCACATGCGGCGCTGCATGTGCGACAGCGGCAGGAAGCCGGGCCGGGGCAGGGCGCGCAGCGGGGTGCTGGCTGAGGGCGTGGTGACCAGGCGGGCCGCGAGGGCGGCCGGGGTCGGGTGCTCGAACAGGGCCCGTACGGACAGTTCGGCGCCGAGAGCGCCGCGCACCCGGCTCACCAGCCGGGTGGCCAGCAGGGAGTGCCCGCCGAGGGCGAAGAAGTCGTCGTCCACGCCCACTTCGGGCAGTCCGAGGACGTCGGCGAACAGCCCGCGCAGGATGTCCTCGGCGGGGCCGTCGGCCTCCCGGCCGGCTGCCCGCTCCAGCTCGGGCGCGGGCAGCGCCTTGCGGTCGACCTTGCCGCTGGGGGTCAGCGGGAAGGTGTCGAGCGGCACGAACACCGAGGGGACCATGTACTCGGGCAGGGCGCCCTTGAGGCGCTCCCGGACGGCCGCGCCGTCCAGGGCGGGCGCGCTCCCGCCGGCGTCCGCCGCCGGTACGAGGTAGGCGACGAGCCGGGTGTCCCCGGGGCCGACCTCGCGGGCGACGACCACGGCCCGGGCGACTTCGGGCAGCTCGGTCAGCACGGTTTCGATCTCGCCGAGCTCGATGCGGTAGCCGCGCACCTTCACCTGGTGGTCGACCCGTCCGATGTAGTCGAGCTGCCCGTCGGAGCCCCAGCGGACCAGGTCACCCGTACGGTACATCCGGGTTCCGGCGGGTCCGTAGGGGTCGGCGACGAAGCGTTCGGCGGTCAGCGAGGGGCGCCCCAGGTAGCCGTGGGCCAGGCCGGTTCCGGCGATGTACAGCTCGCCGACGACTGCGCGGGAGACCGGCCGCAGCGCCTGGTCCAGGACGTACACCCGGGTGTTCGCGATGGGCCGGCCGATGGGCGGGGCACCCGGGCGGGTGCCGTCGAGGACGGAGGCGGTGGACCAGATGGTGGTCTCGGTGGGGCCGTACACGTTGAGGACGGTGGCGGCGGCCTCCACGAGCGCGGCGGCCAGCGGCTCCCCGAGGGCCTCCCCGCCGGTCAGCAGCCTGAGTCCGGCGAGGCATTCGGGGGCCGTGGCGACGAGCGCCTGCCAGTGGCTCGGCGTGGCCTGCACGACGGTCGCGCCGCTCGCGGTGATGGCCGCCGCGAGGGCCGCCGGGTCCTGGACGGTGGACCGGTCCGCGAGGACCAGGCCGGCGCCGGCGAGGAGCGGTACGAACAGCTCCAGCATGGCGATGTCGAAGCCGAACGTCGTCACGGCGAGGAAGCGGTCCCGCTCGGTGACGGCCACCCGGCGGGCCATGTCGTCGACGAGGTTGACGAAGGCGCCGTGCGGGACGACGACCCCCTTGGGGCGGCCCGTCGAACCGGAGGTGTAGATGACGTACGCCGGGAGGTCCGGGCTCAGGCTTCCGCCGCGTTCGGCGTCGCAGACCGGTCCGGAGGGCTGTCGGAGCAGGTCCGCCGCGGTGTCCGCGTCGTCGAGCAGGACGGTGGCGCCCGTCCACCGCAGGGCCTTCGCCGTGTCCGCGGTGCTCAGCAGCACGGCGGGTGCCGCGTCCTCGAGCATGAGGCCGATGCGGTCGGCGGGATGGCCGGGATCGATGGCCAGGTAGGCGGCGCCGGTCCTGAGCACGGCCAGCGCGGCGACCACCAGGTCGGCGGAGCGCGGCAGGGCGAGCGCGACCAGGCTGCCGGTCCGGGTGCCGCGGCCGATCAGCAGCCGGGCGAGGCGGTCGGCGCGGTCCTCCAGGGCGGCGGCCGTCACGGCCTCGTCCGCGTACTCCACCGCGACCCGGCCGGGATCCGCCGCGGCACGCCGGGCGATCAGGTCCGGGAGCAGCGCGGCCGGTGCGGGCGCCCCGGTCCGGTTGTAGGTCCGCAGGACCAGTTCCCGTTCCGCGGGCTCGATCAGTTCGAGCCGGCCGAGCGGCAGGTCCGCGGCGGCCGGCACCCGGGCGAGCAGTCCGGCGAGGCGGCGGACCAGCAGGTCGGCCTCCTCGGCTCCGAAGAGGTCAGGACGGTACTGGACCGTCAGCTCCAGTTCGGTCCCGGGCAGGGCGACCAGGCTCAGCGGGAACTCGGTGGCGTTGCGGATCTCGGAGTGGCGCAGCACCAGGCCGGTCAGGGCGGTGAAGGCGGCGGCGTCGGTGCGGGGGTAGTTCTGGAACATCACGGCGGTGTCGAACAGGCCGCCCACGCCGATGAGTTCCTGCACCTCGGCGAGGCCGAGATGGCGGTGGGGGAGCAGCTCGCCCTGCTGCTCCTGGAAGCCGGTGAGCAATTCGGCGACGGTGCGGGCCGAGTCCAGGCGGACGCGGGCGGGCAGCGTGTTGGCGAACATGCCGACCATCGACTCGACGCCGGGCAGTTCGGCCGGGCGACCCGAGTCGACCATGCCGAACACCACGTCGGTGCGGCCGGTCAGGTGGCCGACGAGCAGGCCCCAGCAGCCCTGGACCACCGTGCCCAGGGTCAGTTCGCGCGAGCGGGCCCACGCGGTGAGGCGTGCGGTCTCCTCGGGGCCGAGGACGGTGCTCACCGCCCGGGGGAGCGCCGGGGTGCCGGACGGGTCGGGCAGGGCGACGTTGGTGGGCTCGTCCACCGCGGCCAGGGCGGAGCGCCACGCGTCGCGCGCGGCGTCGCGGTCCTGCCGCCCGAGCCAGGCGAGGTAGTCCCGGTAGTGCGGCGCGGGGAGGGCGGTGGCGGCCGGCTCCCCGGTCGCGTACCGGGTGAACAGCTCGTCCAGCATGATCGGCATCGACCAGCCGTCGAGGACGATGTGATGGACCGTCAGCAGCAGCCGGAAGCGGTGTCCGCCCAGCCGGACGAGCGTGCAGCGCAGCAGCGGCGGGCGGTCGAGGCGGAAGGGGCGCACCCGGTCCGCCTCGGTGGTCCGCGCCAGCTCCGCCGCCTGCTCGTCCCCGGCCAGGGCGGAGAGGTCCACGGTCTCCCACGGCACGTCGACGCCGTGCGGGACGACCTGGACCGGTTCGCCGTTGCGGCGGGTCCGGAAGCACGCCCGCAGACCGGCGTGGCCCTCCAGCAGCCCGCCCACCGCGGCACGCATCCGGCCCTCGTCCAGGGGGCCGTCCAGGTCGGCCACCAGCTGCAGCACATGGATGTCCAGGCCCTCTTCCACGAAGTCCGCGTGGAACAGGAAGCCCTGCTGCAGCGGTGCGAGCGGCAGGAACTCGCTCTTTCGCGCGGATTTCACCGTGTGCTCTCTCATGACTCCAGCTCAGTGTCGAGTTCGTCCATCTCGTCGTCGCTCAGTTCCAGGAGCGGCGGCTGCGGAGCGGGGGCCGGCCGGTGCGCCGGTACGTCCGTCCCGGTGGCGGCGACGACGGCCGCGAGGGCGAGGGGGGTGCGGTGCCCGAAGACGTCCCGGGGGGTGATCGTGATGCCGTGGGCGCGGGCCCGGCCCACGACCCGGATGGAGCTGATGGAGTCCCCGCCGAGGGCGAAGAAGTTGTCGTCGATGCCGACGGAGTCGACTCCGAGGACCTCGGCGAACACCGCGCACAGCGCCCGTTCGACCGGGTCGCGGCCCTCCCGCCGGGTCCCGGCGGCTGCCGGGTCCGCCGCTCCGGCCGGGTGGGGGAGGGCCTTGCGGTCCACCTTTCCGTGGGCCGTCAGCGGCAGGGCGGGCAGGGAGACCCAGGCGGACGGGACCATGTGGTCCGGCAGCACCTCGGCGAGCGCGGCCCGGGTCGCCGCGAGGTCCCCGGCGCCCGGTGCCACGACGTAGGCGACGAGACGGGTGGCCCGGGACGGGTCCGTGAGGGTGACCACCACGGCGTCGGCCACCTGCGGCAGGCCCCGCAGGGCGGCCTCGATCTCGGCGAGTTCGATCCGGTGGCCCCGCACCTTGACCTGGTGGTCGCGGCGCTCCACGAATTCCAGCTGCCCGTCCGGCCGGCGCACCACGTGGTCGCCGGTGCGGTACATCCGGGCGCCCGGGGCCCCGGCGAAGGGATCGGCGAGGAAGGCGGCGGCGGTCTTGGCCGGGTCGCCGAGGTAGCCGCGGCCGACGCCGGCCCCACCGACGTACAGCTCGCCCACGGTGCCCGTCGGAACCGGGCGCAGCTCGTCGCCCAGGACGTACAGGAAGGTGTTGCGGACGGCCGCGCCGATCGGCACGCGGGCACCGGGCCGGTCCTGCGTCCGGAGGACGGCGTGGGTCACGTCGTCCGAGCACTCGGTGGGGCCGTACGCGTTCACCAGGGGGACGGCGGGGAAGTGGCCCCACCAGCGGTCGCACAGGTCGGCGGGGAGTGCCTCGCCGGTGACCACCAGCTGCCGCAGGCTCCCGGCGCCGGCGGCGGGGCCCGCCGCGTCCCACGTGTCGAGGGCGGCGCGCAGCAGGGACGGTACGACCTCCAGGATCGAGATGTCCTCGGCCGGCACGATGCCGAACAGCGCGTCGGGGTCGGCGGCGACCTCGCGGGGGACCACGCGGACGGTGCCGCCGACGACGAGCGGGGCCAGCATCTGCCAGACCGACACGTCGAAGGTGACGGGGGCGTTCTGCACGACCCGGTCGGCGGAGGTCAGCGCGAGGTCCTCGACCTTGGCCAGGAGGTGGTTCTCCATGCCGCGGCGGTGGACCATGGCGCCCTTGGGCCTGCCCGTGGAGCCCGAGGTGAAGATCACGTAGCCGAGGTCGTCCGGGAGGCCGAGGGGCCGTGCCAGACCCTCCGGTCCCCGCGGTGGCTCCGCGAAGCCGACTGCCGTCTCCAGGGTGCTCAGGCCGGCACCGGCCAGGTCCAGCACTTCGGCGGCCAGGCGTGCGCAGCCCGGGCCCACCAGCAGGCACCGGGCCCCGGAGTCCGCGACCAGCGAGGCGATGCGGGCCACCGGAGCATCGACGTCCAGGGGGACCCAGGCGGCTCCCGCCTGCAGGACACCGAGCACCGAGCCGACGAAGGCCGCGCCCGGTTCGGCCAGCACCGCGACGAGGGAGCCGGGGCCCGCTCCGGCCGCGGTCAGCCGCCCGGCCAGCTCGTCCGACCAGTGGACGAGGGAGGCGTAGGAGACCTCGTGCTCGCCGTCCGCGACGGCGGTCGCTGTGGGCGAGACCCGCGCGAACTCGCGTACGCGTTCCACCACACCACCGGGGATGCCGACGCCGGTGGCGCTCGCGGTGTCGTTCCACTTGTGCAGCAGCGCGCGCTCGTCGCCGGTCAGGACGTCGAGCCGGCCGACGGCCCGGCCCGGTGCGGCGGCGAGGTCCAGGAGCAGCCCGTGCAAGCGCTGCGCGACGGCCGCCACCTCGTCACGGGTCAGGAGGTCCGGCGCGTAGTCGAAGCGGACCTCGAGCTCCCGGCCCGGCAGGACGACCATGCTGAGCGGGTAGTGGCGGGCGTCGCGGGCCGTGACGTCGCCGATCCGCAGCCCGCCCCGGCCGGCCGGGGCACCGGCCGCCTCGGCCATGGGGAAGTTCTCGAAGACGAGCGCGGTGTCGAAGGGTTCGCCGTACGCGGCCAGTGCCGGACTGCCCCCGAGCATCTCGGCGAGCCCGAGGTGGTCGAAGTCCCGCAGGGCGGACTGCGCGTCCTGGAGCCGCAGCAGGAACGGGCCGACGGGTTCGGCGGGGTCGAGGACCACCCGGACCGGGAGCGTGTTCAGGAACGGTCCGACGATGCTCTCCACACCGGGCAGCGTGGCCGGCCGGGTGGACACGGTCGACCCGAACAGCACGTCGGAGCGGCCGGTGAGCCGGCCGAGCAGGACGGCCCAGCCGCCCTGGAAGACCGTGTTGGTGGTCAGGCCCTGGCGCGCGGCGAAGCCGGCGAGCTCGGCGGTCTCCTCGGCGGTCAGCCGCAGCGGCACGGACTCCGGCGGGGCCGGCAGCCGGTCGGGTGCCGCCCCGCACAGCAGGGTCGGCTCCTCCAGCCCGGCGAGCGAGGCGGTCCACGCCGCCCTGGCCGCGTCGTGGTCCTGACCTGCGAGCCAGGTGAGGTACGTGCGGAAGGGAACGGCGGGCGGGAGGGCCCCGGCGGCGTCCTCGCCCTCGTAGCAGGCGAGCAGTTCGCGCACCAGTACGGGCATGGACCAGCCGTCCACCAGGATGTGGTGCAGGGTCCAGACGAGGCGGTGGCGCTCCTCGTCCAGCCGTACGAGGGACCAGCGCATCAGCGGCGGACGGGCCATGTCGAAGCGCAGGCTCCGGTCGCGGTCGGCGAGCCGGTCCAGTTCGGCCTGCCGCTCGGCGGGCGCGAGCCCGGACAGGTCGACGCGGCCCAGCGGTACGCGGACTCCCGCGCGCAGGACGGAGACCGGTTCGCCCGAGTCCCGGTGGTGGAAGGTCCCGCCGAGGCCGGGATGCCGGTCCAGGAGGGTGGCCAGCGCGCGCTCCAGGGCGTCCGCGTCCACCGGGCCGATCAGATCGGCCGCGACCTGCAGGGTGTAGAGGTCGGTCGTCCGCTGGTCGAACTCGGCCTGGAACAGCATGCCGCGCTGCATGGCCGTCAGCGGCAGCACGTCCGTGACCGTGGTGCCCTCCGGAGCGTTCCCGGCGTGCTCGATCTCGTCGATCTCCTCCTGGCCCAGCGCGACCAGGGGCAGGTCGGAGGGCGTGCGGCCGCCGGCTCCGGGCAGGTCCAGGTGGGTGACGAGGGCACGCAGGGCCGCGAACCAGGACTCGGCGAGTTCACGGACCTCGGCCTCGCCGAGGAGCTCGTCCGCCCACAGCCAGTCGGCGACCAGACGCGGGCCGTCGGCGTGGTCCTCGGTCACCGGGGTGACCGACAGGGGGTGGCGCAGCGGGGTGTCCGGGTGGAATCCGGTGGAGATGACCGAGGAGCCGCCGGCGAGGGTCCAGGGGCCGGCCGTCCCGTCGACGCGGAACCGGCCGAGGTAGTTGAAGCCGAGGCTCGGGGCGGGTGCCGCGGCCAGGAGCCGGGCGGTGCGCGGGTTGAGGTGGCGCAGCAGGCCGTAGCCGATCCCGCGGTCGGGGACGGCGCGCAGCTGCTCCTTGACGCGCTTGACGGCGGTGGCGAGGGCCGGACCCGAGGCGCGGGCCTCCTCCCGGTCGACGTCGCCGAGGTCGAGC
Source organism: Streptomyces sp. NC-S4 (assembly GCF_054353315.1). Lineage (NCBI taxonomy): Bacteria > Bacillati > Actinomycetota > Actinomycetes > Kitasatosporales > Streptomycetaceae > Streptomyces > Streptomyces sp. NC-S4. Next base: position 6,381,275 of record NZ_CM135937.1, read on the forward strand.
CGGACGGGGAAGACGGTGGTGAACCAGCCGACCGTACGGGAGAGGTCGACCTCGTCGGTGATCTGCTCCCGGCCGTGTCCTTCGAGTTCGATGAGGAGGGGACGCGCGCGGTCCGGTGCGCGGCGGCCGCGCCAGTCGGCGGCGGCCAGGGCCAGCGCGCCGAGCAGGACATCGTTGATCTCGCCGTGGAAGGCGGCGGGCACCGCGGTCAGCAGGGCCGCGGTCTGGTCGGCGGGCAGTTCCAGCCGCAGTCGCCGGGCCGTGGCGTAGGTGTCCCGGGACGGGTCGAGCGGGCGACCGGTGAGGACGGAGGGCTCCTCCTCGCACTGGGCCTGCCAGTAGGGCAGTTCGGCGATCCGCGCGGACGTGCGGGACTGCTCGGCGAGGGTGGTCGCCCAGCGGCGGTAGGAGGTCGCGACCGGCTCCGGCGCGGGCGCCCGGCCGGCCGCGGTCGCGGTCCAGGCCGCCTCCAGGTCGCCGGTCAGGATGCGCCAGGAGACGCCGTCGACGACGGTGTGGTGGGCGAGCAGCAGCAGGTGCGAGACGGGGGCCGGGCCGCCGTGGAGCAGTACGGCCTGGAGCATGACCCCGTCGGCCGGGGAGAGCCTGGTGCGGGCGGTGTCCGCCGCGGCCGCGGCCAGCCGGTCCAGCGCGCCGGGATCGTCGGCGGCGCCGGAGGCGTCCACGGTGCTGATCAGCCGCTCGGCGGCCACGGAGCCGCGCTCGGCCGTCCGCAGGGACCAGATGCCGGGGGCGGGCTCGGCCACGGTCAGGCGCAGCGCGTCGTGCCGGTCGATCAGGGCCTGCAGCGCGGGGGCGAGGGAGCCGGCCGTCATCGTGGCGGGTACCCGCAGCAGGACGTGCTGGTTGAACTGCCCCGCGGGACCGCCGATCCCACCGAGATCCTCGGCCAGCTGGGCGATGATCGGGGTCGGCTCGACCTCGCCGACCCCGTCCTCGGCGGCCGGCGGGGAGGCGGCAGCCGGCCCGGCCGCGTCGCCTGCGGTCGCCACGAGGGCGGCGAGGGCGGCGGGGGTCTTGAGGGCGAAGACGTCGCGCGGGGTGAGCACGATGCCCCGGGCCCGGGCGCGGCTGACCACCTGGATGGAGCTGATGGAGTCCCCGCCCAGCATGAAGAAGCCGTCGTCCGCGCCGACCGTGTCGAGGCCCAGGACCTGGGCGAAGATCTCGCGGAGCACCTGCTCGGCGGGGTTGCGGGGGAGTGCGGCGCGGCGCCCGGTCGTCGCGGACGGCACCGGAGCCGGAGCCGGAAGCGGGGCCGCAAGCGGGGCCGGTGCGGGCAGGGCGCGGCGGTCGACCTTGCCGTGCGCGGTCAGGGGCAGCGCCGGGAGCGGGACCCAGACGGCCGGGACCATGTACGAGGGCAGCAGCTCGGCCAGCGCGTCCCGGACGGCCGCCGGCTCGGTGCCGGGAGCGACCAGGTAGGCCACCAGCCGTGCGGTGCCATCGGCGTCCTTGGGAGCGGTGACGGCGACATCGGCGACGTGCGGCAGGGAACGCAGCGACGCCTCGATCTCGCCGAGTTCGACGCGGTGGCCGCGGATCTTCACCTGGTGGTCGCGCCGTTCCAGGAACTCCAGCTGCCCGTCCGGGCGCCGGACCACGTGGTCGCCGGTGCGGTACATGCGGCTGCCCGGTACGGGCGCGAACGGGTCGGCCACGAAGGTGGCGGCGGTCTTGACGGGGTCCAGGAGGTAGCCGCGCCCGACGCCCTCGCCGCCGACGTGCAGCTCGCCGATCGCGCCCGGGGCCACGGGGCGCAGGTCGTCGCCGAGGACGTAGAGCCGGGTGTTGCGGACGGGGAGGCCGATGGGCACGCGGACGCCGACCGGGGAGCCGGCGCGCAGGACGGCGTGCGTGACGTCGTCCGAGCACTCGGTGGGCCCGTACGCGTTGACCATCGGGACCCCCGGGTGGCGCTGCCACCAGCGCGCGCAGAGGTCCGGCGGGAGGGCCTCGCCGGTCACGACGAGCCAGCGCAGGTGCCGGGCGGCCGGCGCGGCGGGGGCGGTGTCCCAGTTGTCGAGGGCCGCCCGCAGCAGCGTGGGGACCACCTCCAGCACGGTGACGTGGTCGTCGGTGGCGGTGGCGAACAGCGCGTCGGGGTCGGCGGCGACCTCGCGGGGGACCACGTGGACGGTGCCGCCGACGACGAGCGGGGCCAGCATCTGCCAGACCGACACGTCGAAGGTGACGGGGGCGTTCTGCACGACCCGGTCGGCGGAGGTCAGCGCCAGGTCGTCGATCTTGGCGCCGAGGTGGTTGAGCATGCCGCGGCGGTGGACCATGGCGCCCTTGGGCTTGCCCGTGGAGCCCGAGGTGAAGATCACGTAGGCGAGGTCGTCGGGGTGGCCGAGCGGTGCGCGCAGCCCGTCCAGCGGCACCGGGTGCGGGGTCAGGCCGCCGGGCAGCGGGTGGGTCCGTACGCCGCCGTCGCCGAGCTCCGCGGCCAGGCCCTGCAGACCGGGCCCCACGAGCAGGTGACCGATCCGGGCGTCGGTGATCAGGCTGTCGATGCGGGCGGCCGGCGCGTGCACGTCGAGGGGGACCCAGGCCGCACCCGCGCCGAGGACGCCCAGGACGGCGCCGACGAAGGCGGCGCTCGGTTCGGCGAGGATGCCGACCAGGCTCCCGGGACCGGCTCCGGCCGAGGTCAGCGTCTCGGCGAGGTCGTCCGCCCAGATCGCCAGCGAGGAGTACGAGACCTCCGCGGTGCCGTCCGTGACGGCGAGGGCGGCGGGCGTGGAGGTGGCGAACTCCCGTACGAGCTCCACCACGCCCCCCTTCAGCGCCTCGCCGCGGGGCCCGGTGCCGGAGGCCAGGAGGGCGTCGCGCTCCTGCTCGGTGACGAGGTCGAGGCGGCCCAGCGGCGTGGCCGGGTCGGCGGCCGCGAGGCCCTGCATGAACGCGCCGAAACGGCGGAGGTGGTCCACCACCTCGGACTCGGAGTACCGCTCGGGGTTGCCGTTCATGTGCAGTTCGAGGCTGCCGTCCGCGCCGTCCAGCACCGTGATCATGAGGTCGTCGACGATGCCCGTGGAGAGGTTGTGCAGCCGCGCCCCGCAGGGACCGAGCCGGAACTCCGGTGTCTGCGGCAGCACGTTGACGAAGGGACCGAAGGGCCGCCGGTCGGCCTGCATGCCGAGGGCGCGGCGGATGCGCTCGGCCGGGTAGCGCTGGTGGCGAAGGGAGCGGGCGACCGCCTTCGAGGTGTTGCCCAGCAGTTCGGACACGGTGGTCGCGGGACCGACGCGGGCCGGGAGCGGCAGGTAGTTGGCCACCATGCCGGGCACGTTGCGCGCGGTGGCGGTCAGGCGAGCGGTCATGGGGAGGGTCAGGAGCACGTCGTCGCGGCCGGCGGCCTTGCCCACGTACGCCGCGGCCGCGGCGATGGCGAAGGTGGGCCAGGTGACCTGGGCGGCGGTGGCCGCGGCGCGCAGGCGCCCGGCGGTGGCCGCGTCGAGTTCGTGGGTGCGGCGCAGGAACGCGGTGCCCGGGACCGGGTCGCCGGGGGCGAGGGTGACCGGCTCACAGGCGCCGTCGAGGTGGGCCTCCCAGAAGCGGCGGTCGCGTTCCAGGGCGGGCGACTCCAGGTACGCCGCCTCCTCCTGGAGGAGCAGCTCCAACGGGGGCAGCGGGGCGCCCGGCAGTTCCTCGCCCGCGCTCAGCGCGCCGTAGACCTCGCTGAGGCGGCGGTAGACGGCCAGCCGGCTGTAACCGTCGGACAGCAGGTGGTGCATGGCCAGGTAGAGCAGGGCGCGGTCCTCGGACACGCGGAAGAGGACCGCGCGGAAGAGCAGCCCGCCGGCCGGCTCGAACGGCTGGTGCAGGTCCTCGTCCATCAGCCGCAGCGCCTCGGCGACCGGGTCCGGGCTCCCGCCGAGGTCCAGGACCTTCAGGGGGAGCCCGTCCAGCGGCTCGATGCGCTGCACCGGCAGTCCGTCCACGTCGAAGAAGCGCGCACGGGTGCATTCCGCCTCGTCCAGGACCAGCGCCAGCACGCGTTGGAGCAGCGGCTCGTCGAGCGGCCCGCTGACATCCAGGTAGTCGGCCATGTTGTACGCGAGCCGACCGCTCGACAGCTGCTCGTCGAACCAGATGCCTTTCTGGGCCCCCGTCAGGGGCAGGTCCGGAAGGGTGGGCGAAGTCATGACGGTCTCCATGAGTGCTGCGGACAAGGTGTGCCGGTGAGGACGCCCGCCCGGTGGCGCAGGACGTGCGGTGCGGAGGGGCCGGGGCCCGGCGGGGCCGCGGCCGGAGGCGGGTTTCAGAGGCGCTCGGCCGACACCGCCTCCTGGAGGACGCCGGGGCCGTAGAGGTCGCTCACCCACTGGTCCTGGTAGACGGTGTCCAGGTAGCGTTCGCCCAGGTCGGGGGCGATGGCCACGGCCGAGACATCCGCTGCGACGGGGTGTTCGGCGAGCCATGCGGTGGCTCCGCTGACGACGGTCCCGGTGGAGCCGCCGAAGAGGAAGCCGCGTCGGGCCAGCTGCCGGCAGGACCGGATGGTGTCGATCTCCGGAACGATGACCACGTCGTCCACGTAGGACTCGTCGAGCAGTTGCGGCCGTACGCCCGTGCCGAGACCGGGGATCATCCGGGGCTGTGACGGCCCGCCGAAGGTGACCGATCCGACGGCGTCGATCGCGACGATCCGAACGGAAGGCTTGTGTTCCCGCAGGTAGCGGGCACAGCCCATGAGCGTCCCGGTGGTGCCGGCGCCGACGAAGAGGATGCCGAGATCGGGGAACGCCTTGAGGATCTCCGGGCCGGTCAACTGGTAGTGCGCCATCCAGTTGTTCGGGTTCGCGTACTGGTTGAGCCACACGGAGTTGCTCGTTCCCGCGCACAGTTCACGGACCCGCTGGATACGGGCCCCGAGCAGGCCGTCGACCGGATGCGGCTCGGTGACCACGTGCACCTCGCTGCCGAGCAGCTGCATGAGCTGGCGCGCGGCGAGGGTGCAGCGGGAGTCGGTGACGCAGATGAAGCGGTAACCCCGGCTGCAGGCGACGATGCTCAGCGCCACGCCCAGGTTCCCCGAGGAGCTTTCCACGATGGTCGAGCCCGGGCGGAGTTCTCCCGAGCGTTCCGCGGCGGAGACCATCGCATGGGCTGCTTTGAGCTTGATTGAGCCGGCGAAATTGAATCCCTCGCACTTCAGGATCAAACGTTCGCCGACAACGGATTCAAGGTCGACGTAGAGGTCGTCGGCATTGAATTCATGCGGGGCAGATATGACTTGAATGGGACACTCTCCACGTCGATGTGTCCGGCGGAGGTGGTGAACCAGGCCGGCTCGCCTGCTGCTGAGATGTCTTCATCGGCCATGAGTGGTCAAATGCCCTTTCGGCGTCGGACTCCGAAATCTTGCCAAACGCCGCTGACATTCGGTTGACCAGGCGCTGACCGCTCGATGCGCCTTGCCCGTGGCAACCGGGCATTGCTAGCTTGTGGCCGGGGGCCCGCCCCGACCGGGTCTGGGCCGACGGGGATCAGTGGGGGATACGACATGCGTCTGGTACTCGCAGAGGACCAGTTCCTGCTCCGCGAAGGACTGACGCGGCTATTGGAGCTGAACGAATTCGAGATCGTGGCCGCCGTCGGTACCGGTCCCGAACTCACCAAGGCGCTCGCCGAACACGAGCCGGACGTCGCGCTCGTCGATATCCGGATGCCTCCCACGCACACCGACGAGGGACTGCGCGCCGTCCTCGAGGCCCGGCGCCGGCGGCCCGGCCAGCCCTCCCTCCTGCTGTCGCAGTACGTCGACCAGCTCTACGCGCAGGAGCTCCTCGCCGACGGTGCGGGCGGGGTCGGCTACCTGCTCAAGGACAGGGTCTTCAACAGCGCCCAGTTCATCGAGGCACTGCATCAGGTCGCCGCGGGCGGAACGGTCATGGACCCGGACGTGGTGTCCCGGATGATGAGCCACAACTCCCAGGACCAGCAGATCTCCCGGCTGACCGACCGTGAGCGCGAGGTGCTCGGGTACATGGCCGAAGGCCGGTCCAACGCGGCCGTGGCGGCCGCGATGGTGATCACGGAGAAGGCGGTGGCCAAGCACGTCAACAGCATCCTGGCCAAGCTGGACCTGCCGCCGTCGAAGGACGACAACCGCCGGGTCATGGCCGTGCTGACGTACCTCAACAGGGTCTGAACACCCGCGGGGAGCCCCTGAGGCGTTCATGCGCCGACCCTCCCGGACCTCAGCCCCTGGAACAGGTTGAGGTGCTGGATGTTGCGGGTCCCCTCCATGAACTCGACGCCCCGTGCGTCCCGGACCAGCTTGTCCAGGAGCGGATGGGCCGGCCGGGCCGCGGGGCCGAGCAGGTCGCAGGCCGCCAGCGTCGTCTCCTCCGCCAGCGCGCAGGCCCGGGCCTTAGCGGCGGAGGCGAGGTACCCGTCCCCGGTCGCGTCCACGACCGCCGCCGCCCGGTGCACCAGCGCCCGGGTGGCGTCGATCCGCCGGCCCAGCACCTCGATGAGGTCCCGGTCCTCGCCGCGCGCCCCGGCGTAGTGCTCCCGTACGTACGCGTGGGCCGCGCTCGCGATGCCCACGGCGAGCGCCGCGACCGAGGGCCGCAGCGCGTTGAACACCTGGACGGACGCCCAGATGCCGCGCCGCGTGGGCGACAGGTGCCGGCCGAGGACACGGTCGCGGGCGACCGGTGCCCCGTCCAGGGTGACGGCTGCGATCTGGGCGCCGCGGATCCCCAGGCTGTCCAGGGGCTCGGCATGGTAGCCCCCGGCCTCCGTGTCCAGCAGGACGGCCGTCACCCCGAGCGGGCCGGGCCGGGTCCGGGCGAACACGGCGGCGTACCGGGCGCGGGCGGCGTTGCCGACGTACCGCTTCGCACCGGTCAGCCGCAGCTCTCCGTCCTCCTCGCGCAGGGCGGTGCCGAGCGCGGAGGCGTCCGATCCCCGTTCGGGCTCGGTCAGCGCGAAGCAGGTCCAGGTCGGGGCGGCGGCCATCCGGCCGAAGAACCACTCCTGCTGCTCCTCGTCGCCGAGCTTCGCGACCAGGACACCCGACATGGACGGCCCCGGCGCGGCCAGGGTCATGCCGATGTCACCGGCGGCGAACTCCTCCAGGACCACGGCCCGTTCCAGGCCGTTCGTGCCGTCGAACCGGTACGGGCCCACGGTCGGCGGGTCCGTCGCGAAGGCGGCGGGCACCCCGAAGGTGCTCAGGCAGCGCACTCCCGGCAGATCGAGGTAGTCCTTGATCAGCTCGGGATCCCGGTCCAGCTCCAGCGCGGCCGCGCGGAAGTCCTCCGCCCACTCGCGTGCCTGCCCGCGCAGGGCGGTCAGCCGGTCGTCCAGTACGCTCACCTGTCCTCCTTCGCGGGACGGTGGATGTCGGCCAGCAGCTCGGAGACCTCGGCCACCGCTCCCGGCCCGTCCGCGAGGTAGCCGCGGGCGCCGAGCAGGCGCAGCAGCGACCGCCCGTTGCGGGTGATCCGGCCGTGCACGCTCCGCAGGAACGGCCCCTGCACCGGGGCGCCGGAGTCCAGCAGCGCGGACAGCTCCAGCTGGTCCGCGAGCGCCTCCGCCAGCTGCCCCTTGACCATCTGCTGCATCAGGACGGTGCTCTCGCCGCTGGGCCGGGCGGCGAGGTGCTCGACGCACGCGTCGCGCAGGCCCTCCGCCACCCCGAGCCGGAGCCGCAGCAGATCCGTCCCGTCGACGGAGCCGCCCCCGTCGGCAGGGGCGGGCGGCCGCTCGGCGACGACCACGACCGGGCCGCCGGGGAGCCGGTAGCGGCGCAGGACGGTGCGGCCCGCCGCCCACTCCTCGGGAAGCAGGGCGAACCCGGAGGTCCCGCGGGGTGCCGGGCCGGGGCCCTGCCCGCCCAGGAGCAGCCGCAGGGCCGGCGCGAGGCCCTCCCTGCGCGCCACGTCCTGGAGGGAAGGGGTCGACGGGGCGGCGACGGACACCGCTCCGCGGTCCGTCGCCGTCATGCGGCCGCCACCGGATCGACCCTGCAGGCCGACAGGTCCCCCAGGACCGGGTCGTACTCGACGAGCAGCGACGCGCCCCCGCCGGCCGACGGCAGCCGCTCGGCGAGCGCGCCGAACACGGACGTGCACGGGTAGCCCTCCGGCGCCCGCCGTACCGGCCTCGGCGCCGCCGGCAGCTCCCAGGCCGGATCGATCCCGGGACCCGCCACCACGTCGGCGGTGCCCTCCGGGTCGAGTTCCCGGATCAGCGCGGCCAGCCGCCCGGGCACCTCCTGCGGGCTCAGCCCGCAGGCCTGGCGCACCCGGCAGTCGTCCCCGGAGGCCTCCAGGACCAGGGCCACCGCGCCGTCCCCGGCCAGGCCGCGCGGGCCCGAACGTGGTACGTCGTACGGCATGACGTGCTGGTCGAAGGCGAGCACCAGCACCCGCCGGAACCCGTACCGGCGGGCGTAGCTCCGGGCGAGCACCAGGGTGCTGAACGGGGCCGTCGGCCCCTGGTCGGCGACCGCGAGGAGCAGTGGCCGGCCGGGCAGCCGTTCCGTCAGCGTGGGCGCGGTCAGCACGGTCGGCAGGAGGTCCGGTGTGGAGTAGGCGAGGATCACGAGGTCGGTCTCGGGCTGCTCGCCCAGTTCGGCGAGCAGCGCGGCGCCCATGTCCTCGAAGGTGTTGCCCACCGCGGTGTCGAGGAGGTCCTCGTGGAGGACCACCCCGGCGTGCGCGGTGTGACTGGGGAAGTACCGCCGCTCGGCGTCCTGGCCGAGCGCGGTGGTTCCGGTGCCGAAGGTCCGGTGGACGGCCCGGGTCACCGCGAGCCCCGCGAGGGGGGCCGGCCGGGACCCGGTGCCGGCCGGCGGCACTGCTGCGAGGGACATGATCAGCGGCCGAGCTCGGCGGTGATGAAGTCGGCGAGCGACTGCACCGTGGCGAAGTGGCTCATCTCGAGCTCGTCGGTGTCGAACTCCCCGTCGAGCAGCTCCTCCAGACGCAGCAGCAGGTCGAGCACGCCGGTCGAGTCCAGGCCCAGGGTCTCGAAGAGCTTCGTGTCGGGGGCGAGGTCGCCCAGGTCGCGCTGGAGGACGGCCCCGAGGGCCTCGGTGATCGCGTTGATGACCTGCGGGCCGGCCGTGGTCTCGATGATCTCGGTCATGTGGATAGCGCCCTTTCGCGGCGTCGGTGCGGTGTTCGGGTACTGCGGCAGGAGGTACGGGGACGCTCAGTGATCGGCCCGGGTCGGGTCGATCAGGTGCTGCTTGGCCAGCAGGTCCTCGGCGCTGTCGGCCTCGCGCACCAGGTGCGCACGGCCGCCGTCGACGAGGACCTCGGCCGGATAGCCGTGGCTCAGGAAGTTCACGGGCGAAGCGGTCGGCCCGTACGCACCCGAACGCTCGACGCCGATCAGGTCGCCCTCGCGCAGCGGCGGGAGGTCGACCTTCTTGCCCAGCGTGTCGTTGGGCGTGCACAGGGGACCGGTGATGTTCCAGACCTCCGTGGCGGGCTCGTCGTAGCGGTTGAGCACCCGGATGGGGAAGTTGCGCTTGACGAAGGAGCCGATGCCCACGGCGGCCATGTGGTGGTTGGTGCCGCCGTCCGCGACCGCGAAGTTCTCGCCGAGCGAGGTCTTGGTGTAGCGCACGCGGGTCACGTACGTCCCGCTCTCCGCCACCAGGTAGCGGCCCAGCTCCATGACCAGCCGGGTCTGCGGGTGGCTCTGCGCGAAGGCGTCCAGGACCGGGTTGACGGCTTCCGCCAGCACCCCGAGGTCCAGGTCGCGCTCACCCTCGAAGTAGGAGACGCCCAGGCCTCCGCCGACGTCGACCATGTCCAGGGCGAAGGCATGGTGGTCCGCGATGCGCGTGGCCAGTTCGAGGATGCGGCGGGTGTTCTCCACGATCGCGTCCTCGCTGAGGATGCGTGTGCCCATGTACGCCTGCACGCCCATCAGCCGGACGTGTTCGAACTGCTTGCCGAGCGGTCCGGCGGCGAACAGCTGGGCCTCGTCGATACCGAACTGGCGCGGCTTGCCGCCCATGGTGAGGCCGGATCCCTTGACCGCGAAGCTGGGGTTGACGCGCAGTGCCACCGGGGCCACCACATCGAGCTCCGCGGCGAGTTCCTCGATCAGGTCCAGCTCGGGGAGCGACTCGCAGATGATCGCGTAGATGCCCTGGGTGAGGCACTCCGTCAGCTCCGCACGGCTCTTGCCCGGACCGAGGAACATGATGTCGCGGGGCTGTACGCCGGCCTTGCGGGCGGTGAGCAGCTCGGCCATCGAGGAGACCTCCGCCCGGGCGCCGTGCGCGTGGAGCAGCGCGCAGACCGAGACGTTGGGGTTGGACTTGAGCGAGAAGAAGATCTCCAGGCGCGGGTGCAGCAGTTCCCCGAGGGCGGTGATCCGGGAACGCAGGGCCTCGCCGTCGTAGAGGTACAGGGGCGTGCCGAACTCGGCCGCGAGGTCGGTGATCCCGAGGCCCTGTACCCGGAACTCCGTTGACTCGAACGTCATTTCTGACCTTTCCATGAGGGCCGCGCGGTGTCCTGGACCCGGGAGGCGTCGAGCGCGCCGCCCGGTCCGAGCCGCTCCGTGACGGCCGCGTCCAGCGCGGCGAGCTGCTCCGCCGAGTCGCCCGTGATCAGGCCGTAGAGACGGCCGTTGAACGGGCTTCCGGAGGCCGCGCCGGCGTTGACGGTGGCGTAGTTGTTGACGACCAGCCCGCTGCCGCCCGGGCGGTCCAGCAGGAGACCGGCGAGCACCTGCCGCAGGGCGTCGAAGGGCAGCTCCCGGTCGAGGACCAGGGAGTAGTGGCGGGCGAGGGCCAGCTGGCCCTCACCGAGCAGCTGCTCCTGCAGCCGGGCCTGGTACGTCGACATGTTGTTGCGGGCGTTGATCTCGATGACGGGGTACACCCCGCCGTCGGGGTCGAGCATGGCGTCCACGCCGACCACGCCGAAGAAGCCGTCGTCGGCGAGCCGGCGGCCGAGGAGGCCGGCGGTCCGGTCGATCACCTCGTGCTGCTCCGCCGTCAGGCGCGGCGGGAAGCGGTGCCCCTTGTGGACGCCGCCCTCGGTGATGGCCTCCTTGACGAAGTCGAGGCGCACGGCACCCTCGCGGGCGATGGTGAACTGGAAGTTCAGGTCGGTGACCTTGGCCACCTTCTCCTCCAGGACGAAGGCGATGCTCTCCGAGCCCGACTTCCGCGCCGCGTTCGCGACCAGCCGCTCCAGCCGCTCCAGCCGCCGGGTGCTCTGGATCTCCGCGATGCCCTTGCCGGAGACGCCGAAGGCCTCCTTGACGAGGATCGTGGTGCCCGCGTCGAGCAGTTCGGCCGCGGCGGCTACGGCGGTGCGCAGTTCGTCGAGGGTCTCGCAGGCCCAGCCGCGCGGCTGGCGCAGTCCCAGCTCGTCGGCCACGCGGCGGCTGTAGACCTTGCTGTTGACCGACTTGCACAGCTCGGCGGAGGGCGCGGCGAGGGCGATGCCCGCCTTCCCGGCGAGGTCCTCCTCCCACTCCGAGACGCCGTGCGGGGACAGCAGGGCGCCCTGTGCGCCGAGTTCGGCCAGGACGGCCAGCAGCCGGGAGTCGGCCAGGGCGTCCTGGGTGACGGTGTTCCCGGGGTCCTGGCCGCGCACCACGTGGACGGCGGGCAGGCCGAGGCCCAGCTCGCGCAGGTAGGCCAGGTAGCCGGGGTCGGGCTCGGTCTTCAGGACGACGTGGTCGTCGACGTCGCCGAGCAGCAGCGCGAACTCGTCCATCCGGTTGACCACGGCGGTGTTGCCCGCGGAGGAGATCCGGGGCAGCCCGGTCTCGCCACGGGCCCACTGCTCCTCGACCTCGAAGTTGCCGAGGAAGACCAGGGAGCCCGAAGGGCTGCCGGCCACCGCGCTCTTCAGCCGCCGGTTGAATTCCGTGCCGGTCACCGCAGGCCTCTCTCTCGCTGTGCGTTCACGTCAGTGCTCCACGACCATCGCGGCGAAGCTCGCTCCGAGCCCGACCGAGACCATGAGGTAGCGGTCGCCGGGGCTCAGCCGGCCGAGTTCGGTCGCGGTCGCGTAGTTGATGAAGGGGTCCGCGCCGAAGCAGTGCCCGGTCTGCGGGATGTTGTCCAGGAACATGCGCTCCACCGGTACGCCGAGCCGGTCGCTGAGCCTGACCCAGGCGATCCGGTTGACGTTGTGGGGGAGCACCAGGCTGATGTCATCGGCCGTGAGCGAGGCCTGGTCCAGCGCGCTGCCCACGACCTCCATGAGGACGTCGGCGTACATCTCCCGGAAGCGGACGAAGGCCTCGTCGGGCATGATCAGGCCGGGGTCGCCCACCGACACGGTCCGCGTGGCGAAGCCCAGGACCCGGTCGCTGGTGCCGTGGGCGGAGACCAGCACGGCCGCGGTTCCCTCGCCGGTGATGCCCATGCCGCCGAGGACCTGGGAGACCTCGCCGTGCGCCTTCTCGCCGACGAGGACCAGCGCCAGCGCGTCGGGGTCCTCGTCCGCCAGCAGCATGCCCGCCACGTCGACGGCGAGCAGGCCCGAGGCGCAGGCCTGTTCGGTCAGGGCGAAGGTCCTGGCGTGGCGCAGGCCGGCCTCGCGGCGCACTTCGTGCAGCGGGCTCAGCGGGTAGGGCGAGGTGAACCGCTGCGTCCGGGCCCGGAGCACGTAGCGGACCCGGTCCTCCTGGCCCGGCAGCAGGGCCAGCTTCCGGACGGCGGCCAGCAGGCTCTCCGTCTCGGACTCCGTGTCGTCCCAGCAGATCTCCGACAGGCCGAAGCCCCGGCCGTAGCGGCGCAGTTCGGTATCGGTCAGGCCCAGGGCCTCCTGGCGGCTCGTGATGGAAACCTGGGTGGGCCAGTGGGCTGATACTTCGGTCAGCGAGGTCACGGCTGGCCGGCTCCTCTCAGCGCAGTCATGGAAGAACAGGTCGGCGCGGAGCGCTGAATGCGGACCGCCGTTGTTCCGACCGGCCGGGCGTTCCCCGTGCGCACCTGATCCCCCGGCCTTGCGCTCCAGGGGACGCTGATCAAGTTAGTGGGCCGAATTGACACGCTGCTGACCGAGCGCTGACGGGAATCGACCGGAGGGGATCAGATCGGTTTCCCGTGGGCGCCTGCGGCATCGCCACGGGATGTTCACACGAACTCCCCTACTGACAACGGGAGATGGTCGGCTACTCTGCGACAGCTCTCCGCATGGCGCAGCCCGGGTCCGTGTGCACTCCGCGATTCCGGGGCGGCCCTTCATGGGCGGGTGTGCCGGCCGGTCGCCATACGATCGGCCCTCGCCGCAGCCGTGCCATAGCGCCGGAGCGCATTCCAATTCTCAAAGGTGAGGAAAACGCATGTCCCAGGAGAGCCTGCTCTTTCTCAGCCGGCCGGCCGTACTCGCCTGCCTGGACAAGCTGGACCCGGTCGAGGTCGCCGCGGACGTCCTGCGGATCCAGGCCGCAGGGCGTACCGAGATCCCGGCCGAGGGCTACCTGCCCTGGACCAACAGTGACGGGGCCTACAGCCGCGCCATCGCGATGCTGGGCGCCCTGCACCGGGAGGAGGGCCCGGTCTACGGCATGAAGCTCATCAACGCCGCGGTGAACAACCCCTCCAAGGGGATGGAGCGGGCCGGCGGGCTGAGCTTCGTCTTCGATCCCGAGACCGCCCGGCCCAAGCTGATCGCGGAGGCCGGCTACCTGAGCGCGGTCCGTACCGCCGCATACACGATGGTCAGCCTGCGGGCGGTCGGGCCGCAGCACTGGGACGGCATCACGCTCATCGGTACGGGAGCCCTGGCCCGCGCGCACCTGGACCTGCTCGTCGGTGCCTTCCCGGACGTGCGCAGGGTGGTCGTCTTCGACCTGTCCGCCGACCGCGCGGCGGAGCTGGTCTCCTGGTCGGGCGAGAAGCATCCGCAGCTCACGGTGACGGTGGCGGCCACGGCGGCCGAGGCCATCAGCGCCACGCCCGTCACGGTCACGCTGACCACGAGCAGCGAACCGTACCTGCCCGCCTCCCTGTTCGCCCCGGGGAGCTTCGTCGCGCACGTCTCCCTCGGCGACCTGACGGAGGAGGTCTTCCTCGGGGCGCAGGCCGTCTACGGGGACGACCTCGACCTGATCGAGGAGAACCCGCGGCGGATCCTGGGCAGCCTGCTCCAGGAGGGGAAGGTGACCCGGCCGGGCACGCAGGGGGCTCCGGCGCGCGGGGCGGGCCGGTCCGTCGAGGGCACACTGGGCCAGGTGCTGCTCGGTCGGGTTCCGGCCATCCGTCCGACGACCGGCTATGTGGTGAGCAACCCGTTCGGCATGTCGATCCTGGACGTCGGGCTGATCGACGCGGTCCACCGCACGGCGCTGGAACTGGGCGTCGGCCAGCGGCTCGACCTGCTGTGATGCAGCCGGGGGCGCCCGGTTCCGGGTGCCCCCCGGGGCCGGCCGGTCCGCACGGCGGGGGAACTGCCCGCACCCTCGGCTGTTTTCGGCCAATGAGGGTGTGAATTCAAGCAAGGTGCTTGTTTGTTCAATTGCGGAAGTCGCGCGCGTGCGCGGCGTGTTAGGTTGCAGCCGAGGAAATTGAGGTTTGGGAACCGGAACGGACATATCGCGACTGGCCAGGCGCGATGAAGTCCGGCGGCAGTTCCCGGCGCGAGCGGTGTCCGGGGGGACTTCTTGCGCACGGCCTTGCGGTTCCGCGCACCTCGCAGCAGCATCTGCCCTTCCACGAATCCCTCGGATTCCCGCCGGACCTTGCCCCAGGTGAGTTCCGGAATGGGGAACAAAGGTCGACCATTTAGTGTTCGAAGCTCTTGGGACGGGGACCAGTGATAACTTACCGACCGGTAGATGTGCGACTTTCGATACAGGTGCTCGGATCGACGCAGGTCACGGTGGGGAACCATACGCGTAGCCTGGGGGCGAATCGCGTGCGAACACTCCTGGCGGTTCTGGCATTCACCCCGGGAGAGGCCGTATCGGTCGACCTCCTGATGGAGGAGCTGGCCACCGACCAGGACTCCAAGAACCCGAAGAACGCGCTCCAGGCCAACATGCGCCGGCTCCGGACCTCCCTGGAGGACATGACCGGCGTGCCCGGCAACCTGCTGGTGCGGACCTCGGCCAACAGTTACCTCCTCGACCTCCCCCGGGACGCCGTCGACGCGCACCGGTTCGACGAGCTGGCCACCCGCGGCTCCGCACTCCTGCACGACTCGCCCCACGAGGCGGCGCAGCTCCTGGACGAGGCGCTGCGCCTCTGGCGCGGTCAGGCGCTCGCCGACGTCGCGGGCGGACTCACCTGCATCGCCCACGCCAACCGGCTCGCCGGGCGCCGGCTCGGCGCGCTGGAGGACTTCTACGAGGCGAGGCTCAGCATCGGCCGGGAGGCCGCGGTCGTCAGCGCACTGGAGCAGCTCGCCTGTGAGCACCCCGAACGGGAGCGGATGTCCGAGCTGCTGATGCTCGCGCTCTACCGCGTCGGCCGCCAGGGCGATGCGCTGGCCGTCTTCCAGCGGGTGCGCGCCTGGCTGAACACCGAACTGGGCCTGGAACCCAGGAAGAGGATGCGGCGGATCCAGGAGGCCATCCTCATGCAGGACCCGGCGATCGACGCCGGCATGGTCTTCGCCGACCGGTAACCGGTACGGGGCATCAGGGCACGTCCAGCGGATCGTCGAGGTGCCGCTCGTCCAGGTCGATGGGCCCGGGGGTCTCGACGGCGAGGGCCGCCGCGTACCCGGGGCCCGGCCGCAGGTCGGACATGGCGATGTCCGGCGGAACGAAGCCGGCTTCCCACCGAGTCAGTTCCGCCGGGCGGTCCGGCCCGGACACGGTGATGCCGCGCAAGGGGGCGGAAAGCCCCCGGCCGACGGCCTTGAGGACCGCCTCCTTGCGCGTCCAGTACACGTGGTAGGCCGCAGACCTGTCCGCCGGCGGCACGGCCTCCAGAGCACGCAGCTCCGGGGCGGACAGCACGCGCGGCGCCAGCCGTCCGATCCGCCGGGGGGCGATCCGTTCCACGTCGACCCCCGGCTCGGCGTGCTCGGCGAGGGCCAGGACCACGCGTCCGCCGGAGTGGGAGAGCGAGAACTTCACGGCCGCGCCGGGTACCCGCGGCTTCCCGTGCGGGCCGCCGCAGTACCGGCACCGCCGGTCGAACCGGACGAGGTCCGGGGCGGTGCCGGTGGCGCGGCCCATCGCGGTCCGGACCAGCGCCCGCGCCGTGGCGAACCGCGCCCGGTCGGAGGGCTCCGCGAACTGCTCGTACCGGGCACGCTCCTCGGCCGACATGAGCCCGCGGATCTCGGCCCGGTCGAGCGCGGGCGCCCACAGGACGAGGCACGCGACCGCTGCCCGCTCCGGCATGCGCTACGCCGCCCGCTGGCCGGTCAGCGTAAGGAACACCTCGTCCAGCGAGGGCCGCCGCTGGGCGAAGTCGGACACCGGGATCCCCGCCCGGTGCAGCGCGGCCGCGGCACCGGCGATGCCGGCCAGGCCGTCCTTCAGCCGGATGCCGAGGACACCCTTGTGGTCGTCCCGGGTCAGCTCACCGACCCGCGCCCCCTCCAGGGCGGTCAGCGCCGCGGGCATGTCGGCGGGATCGGCGACCGTGATCTCCAGACGCTCCTCGCCGACCCTGCGCTTGAGTTCGTCGGCGGAACCCTCGGCGACCACGGTTCCCTGGTCGATCACCGCGATGCGGTCGGCGAGTTCGTCGGCCTCTTCGAGGTACTGCGTGGTCAGCAGTACCGTGACGCCCTCGGTCACGAGCTCCCGTACGACGGCCCAGAGGTCCAGGCGGCTCTTCGGATCCAGACCGGTCGTCGGCTCGTCCAGGAAGATGACCTCCGGGCTGCCCACCAGGGTGCTGGCCAGGTCCAGCCTGCGCCGCATGCCGCCCGAGTACTCGCGCAGCGGTTTGCTTCCCGCGTCGCTCAGGTGGAACCGGGACAGCATCTCCTCGGCCCGGGCGCGGGCGGCCGGGGCGCCCAGGTGGAGCAGCCGGCCGAGCAGGACCAGGTTCTCCCGCCCGGACAGTTCCTCGTCCACGGCGGCGTACTGGCCCGAGAGCCCGATCCTCCGGCGCACCTCGCGGGGGCTCTTCGACACGTCGAAGCCGCACACCGTGGCCCGTCCGCCGTCGAGCCGCAGCAGCGTGCTGAGGATGCGGACGGTCGTCGTCTTGCCCGCTCCGTTGGGCCCGAGGAGCCCGAGCACGGTGCCCGCGGGGACGTGCAGGTCGATCCCCTTGAGGACCTGGTGGTCCTTGTAGTCCTTGCGGAGGCCCTCGGCCTCGATCGCCGCCGGCGCGTGAGCCGCCACGGGATCAGGCTCCGTGCTCGACGAGGCTCAGCGGGCGGAGGTCGGTCCAGTGCTCCTCCACGTAGCGCACGGCGTCCTCGCGGGCGACGTCGCTCAGCACCTGGCGCCAGCCCGCGGGGACCTCGGCGAAGGAGGGCCACAGGCTGTGCTGGTTCTCGTCGTTGACCAGCACGTGGAAGGTGCCTTCAGGATCGTCGAAAGGGTTGCTCATCTACGTTCGTCCTGTCTGTTCGTCATGGTCAACTTCCTTGACCACTATGCTTGATGGGCACTGACGAGAAGCTGACGGGCGGCTGATCGCAGGTGCGGGGCGGGGACCCGACGGTCCCCGCCCCGCCCCGCACGGCCGGGCCGGTCGTCCAGCCGCGTCCGGGTCAGACGCGGGCCCCCTCCTCGAGCATCTCCTCGGAGCGCTGCGGCCTGGGCAGCCGGCTGGAGGGACCGGTGCGCGACGGCCACCAGTTGGCCCGGCCGAGGAGGGTCATCGCGGCGGGCAGGACGTAGATCCGGATGACCGTCGCGTCGATGACGATCGCCACCGCCAGACCGATGCCGATCTGCTTCATCTCGATGAAGGTCAGCGTGCCGAAGGTGGCGAACACCGCGACCATGACCGCCGCGGCCCCGGTCACGACGCCGGCCGTGCGGGTGATCCCGTCGACGACCGCGTTCTTCGTGGTCATCCCGGCGACCACGCTCTCCCGGATCCGGCTGACCACGAAGACGTGGTAGTCGAGCGAGAGCCCGGAAAGGATCACGAACAGCAGGATCGGCACCCAGGACACGACGTGCCCGGTCGACGTGAAGTCCAGCAGGTCCTCGGCCCAGTTCCGCTGGAAGACCAGGCAGAGGAAGCCGAACGAGGCGGCGACGGACAGCAGGTTCAGCACCACGGTGGTCATGGCCACGACCACCGAACGGAAGGCGAGCAGGATGATCAGGAAGGTCAGTGCGAACACGCCCCCCATCACCAGCGGCAGCCGGCTGTTGAGGTTGGACGTGTAGTCCATGTCCTCGGCCTGCGCACCGCCCACGGCGTACTCGACGCCCGTCAGGCCCCGCAGGGCGTCCGGTACGAGGCCGGTGCGCAGGCGGGTGACGGAGTCACGGGCGGCGTCGGTGCCGGCTGCGGTCGGGGTGCCGGCTTCCAGGACCGCGCCGCGGCCGTCCTCGGAGAAGCGGATCCGGGGCGGGCTGTCCTTGGCGAACAGCGGGTCCTGCTGGATGGACTCGGACAGCCGGGTCAGCCGGGTGCGCAGCTGGTCGCTCTCGCCGGCCGGGACCCGTACGGCGACGGTGTCGGTGTTCGCGGTGGAGGGGAACGCGTCGACCAGGCGGTCGTAGGTCTGCATGGTGCTCAGCGAGCGCGGGAAGTCGTCGACCTGCGTGGCCTTCAGGTTCATGCCCAGGGCGGGCAGGGCCAGGGCCACCAGCGCGCCGACGGCGACCAGGAGGGCGGCCAGCGGGTGCTGGGTGGCGGGGCGGAGCAGGAAGCCCCAGACGCGGGGGGTGCCGTTGCGCTGCGAGAGCCGCCACACGAGCGGGACGCGGGGGCGGTCGACGGCGCGGCCGAGCTTGACCAGCAGGGCGGGCAGGACGGTGACCGCGGATACCATCGCGACGGCGACCACGATGATCGCACCGGTGGCCATGGAGGCCAGCATCACGTCACCGGAGAGGTAGAGGCCCGCGGCGGAGACGATCACCGCGATCCCGGAGACCATCACGGAGTGGCCGGAGGTGGCGGCCGCGATGCTGACCGCGGACGCCGGGTTGTATCCGTTGGCGCACTCCTCGCGGTAGCGGCGCAGGTAGAAGAGGCAGTAGTCGACGCCGACCGCGAGGCCCATCAGGACGATGACGTCCGCCACCATGCCCGGGTCCGGCACGAGCTGGGAGGCCAGGGCCCACAGTCCCATCGTCGAGGCGACGGCCATCAGGCCGAGCAGTACCGGAACACCGGCCATCACGATCGCGCCGAAGATGAGGAGCAGGATCGCCAGGGTCACGGGGACGCTGATCGTGGTCGCCTTCTGGACGTCCTTGGCGAGCCAGTTCTGGAAGTCGTGCTTGATGGAGGCGTCACCGGCCTCCTCGATCAGGAGGTCGGGGTGCTGCTTCTGGGCGTCGGCGGTGGCCGTCAGGAGCGGGGTCACCCGGTCCGCGGCGGTGTCGGCGTCGCCCTTCATCGCGACCTGGAGCAGCAGTACCCGGCCGTCCGGCGAGCCGATCGGGTCGCTCACCGAGGCGACCTCGGGGAGGGCCGCCAGCCGCTGGCGCAGCTCGGTGGCGGCGGCGGTCTGCGCGTCGGCCGCCTGGCCGGCGCGGCTGCCGATCAGGATGTTCTCCGCGGCGGGGTGCCGCAGTCCGTTCTCCTCGACGAGCCGGGCGGCTTCGGCGGACTGGCCGACCAGCAGGTCCTGGTTGGTGGCTTCCTTGGTCTCGACGACGGTGCCGACGGAGAAGGCGCCCACGACCATGACGAGCCAGAGGAAGATGGCCGTCCACGGGTGTGTCGCGCCCCAGCGTCCCATCCGGGAGGCGAAGTGACGATTGCTGACCGGCATGTCGAGATGTCCTTCGATCGGTGGTAAGAGCGGCGTGCGCATGTTCTTTCCTGGAGCTGGGGCTGGAGCCGGTGGTCAGTTGGCCGGAGCGTCGGCCGCGGAATCACTGAGGAGGTCGCAGGCGATCTCGAAGGCGATCGAAGTGGGCCCGCCCAGCGGGCTGGTGACCACGAGGAGGCCGTCGAAGGCGGCCAGCCTGCGCTCGACCCCGGACAGACCGGAGCCGCCCCGGGTGTCGGCGCCGCCGACACCGTCGTCGTGGACGGCGACGCGCAGGCTGTGGTCCGAGTAGCGGATGTCGACGGTGGCCTCGGAGGCCTTGGAGTGCTTGGTCACGTTGCTGAGCAGTTCGGCGACGGCGAAGTACGCGGCGGACTCCACCGGAGCCTGCAGCCGGCCGGGAACCGAGCCGGTGACGTGGATCCGCATCGGGAGTTCGAGGGCCAGCGTGCGGACGGCGTCCACGAGGCCCCGGTCGGCGAGGAGCGGCGGGTGCACGCCGTGGACCAGGTCGCGCAGTTCGTTCAGGGCCTTGGTCGAGTTCTCCTTGGCCTCGGCGAGGAGGGCGCGTACGGCCTCGGGGTTCCGCTCGACCAGGGACTCGGCGGCGGAGAGGGTCATGCCCAGGGCCACCAGACGCACCTGGGCACCGTCGTGCAGGTCCCGCTCGATCCGGCGCAGCTCGGTGGCGTTCATGTCCATGGCGTCGGAACGGGTGCTGGCCAGGTGCTCGACGCGGTCGCTCAGCGCGGCGCGGGTGGACCCCAGCATCAGCCGCACCCAGCGGCCGTGCAGCGGCAGCATCAGGCGGGGCAGCAGGGCCAGTCCGGCCGCGATCTCCACGAGGCCGAGGGCGGCCGCCAGGATCGCCGTGCCCTGGCTGTCCACGGGGATGAACGTGAACCACACGCTGTTCCAGGACTCCGGCAGGCCGTCCCACACGAACGGGAGGCTCAGGCCCCAGAGCCCGCCCAGTACGGCCGCTGCGGGAAGCAGCGCCAGCAGGGGGCCGACCAGCGGGTTGACCAGGGTCCAGAGCAGGTCCCGCCAGGTGGCGCTGTCACCGAGCATCCGGTGGGCCCGCTTCCACACCGGACCGGGCGCGCCGGCCGGCTCGGGGAGGTACGAGGCCTCCACCCGGACGCCGGACCATTCCCCGGCCAGCCTGCGCTGGGTCCGGGCGTCCTTGCGGACCGCGTTCAGCGCACCCGGCAGGAGGGGGATCCCGATGCCGACGAAGCAGAGGCAGACGACGAGCGAGACCCACAGGAGCAACAGCCCCTCGTAGACCGCCAGTCCCGTCAGGGCCACGCCCCGCAGGATCATCGCCGCGGAACCGCCGAGGTTGCGGCCCGTCTTCTCGATCTCGCCCGTACGTGCACTCATGTCCTGCCTCACTTCGCGCTTGCCGCCGTTTCGCTGTGCACTCAGCATGGCGATCATCCGAACGGATCTCAGGGGTGCTAGTACCCCTGTTGCCGATCGGCCCGGCGGCGCGCCCGGCAGGCGGCCTGCCCGCCGGCCCCGGCCGCGGGCCCGGCTCTCAGCCGTGGGCCGGCCGTGTGTCCGGGGCGCGGTTCCAGTCCATCCGGGACCAGGGGAGGGCGAGTTCGGTCCGGTCCGTGACCTGGCGCGGGGTCAGGGAGTCGACGGCGGCCGCCTCGCGGTGGCGGGCGTACACGCCGTCCACGTACCGGTGGCCGGTGTCTGCGGCGATGAAGAGGACCGTACGTTCCGGGGCCCGGGACCGCTCCCAGCGGGCCGCGAGGTAGCCGGCCCCGGTGGACAGGCCGGCGAAGACCGCGTGCCGCCGCAACAGGTCGACGCTGCCGGCCAGCGCGGCGTCGAAGGAGATCCAGTGGAGCGTGTCGTAGGACGCGTGGCTGACGTTCCCGAAGGGGATGGAGCTGCCGATCCCGGCGATGATGATCTCGGGGTCGGCGACGTGCCCGGCGCCGAAGGTGACACTGCCGAAGGGCTGCACGCCGACGAGTTGCACATCGGGGGAGTCCTCCCTGAGGTAGCGGGCGAGGGCCCCCGTGGAGGCGCCCGACCCGACGCCGCCGACCAGGGTCAGGGCGTCCCCGCCGGTCGACCGCGAGATCCGCTCGGCCACCGCCCGGTAGCCCAGGTAGTGGATGTCGTCGTGGTACTGCCGCATCCAGTGGTAGTCGGGGTGCTCCGCGAGGATCTCGTGGACGCGCTCGACCCGCCGCTTCTGGTCCAGCTTCAGGTCCTCGCAGGGCTCCATCCGCTCCAGCGTCGCGCCGAGCACGGCCAGTTGGGCGCACAGCGTGCCGTCGACGGTCGTCGAGCCCACGATGTGGCAGCGCATCCCGTGGCGGTGGCAGGCCAGCGCGAGGGCGTACGCGTAGATCCCGCTGGAGCTGTCCAGCAGGGTGTCCCCGCGCCGCACCGCCCCCGTGTCGAGCAGGTGGCGGACGGCGGCCAGGGCGGAGACGACCTTCATCGTCTCAAAGCGCAGGCAGACGAGCCGGTCGTCGAGGCGTATCAGGTCGGGCCGGCCGATGGCCTCCGCGATGTGCTGGTCCACTCGGGAACTCCTTGGTCGTCGGAACGGGCGGGAAGGTCGTGAAGACGCGGGTCGCGGCGATGCCGTTGCTCTCCAGGGCCCGTACGCAGCTGCGCACCCGGTGGCGCAGGCCCGCGGCCGCCGGGTCGAGGAGCAGACCGGCCACCGCACCGCTGTGGGCGATCTGGACCCCCAGGGCACCGAGCCGCCGGCCGATGCCGGTGAGCGTGTCGAACTCCGGGTGGCACAGGAGCTGTTGGCCCCGCCGCGCGCTGGCGCTCGCGACGTGGCCCAGCAGGGCCGCGTCGCCCGTGGCCACGGCCCGCCGCAGCAGGGAGCGCAGCCGCTCGAAGGCGCGCACGTCGGCCTCGTCGTACGTACGGACCGGCAGGGCGAGGGTGTCGACGGGCGCGCCCCCGCCCAGGGCGCAGCCCACGACGACCAGCGGCGGCAGCCGGGGGCCGAGGACCTCCAGCACCCGCCCCTCGCGCTGGGCGAAGAGCGCCGGGCGGCCGTCGAGCATCAGCGGGTCGCTGGCCAGTTCGGCGCGCACCGCCAGCCGGGCCACGGTGGCGGGCGCCAGCCGCACCCCGTAGGAGTCCGCGACCGCGCGCACGACGGCGATGACATCACTGGTGGAGCTGCCCATGCCGAGGCCCACCGGGATGTCTCCGGTGATCCGCAACTCCCCTCCGCAGGGCGGCTCCCGGCGCCGCGGCGCGCATTCGGCGACGGTGAGGGCCGCCGCGCGGGCGGCCTTCGTACGGTCGCCCGGCAGGACGGTGAGCCGCTCCGGCGGGGTGCCGGGCAGCCGGGTGAACTCGGCCCGGCTGCCCATGCCGGTCATCGGCAGGGTGACCAGGCCGGCGCACCGGCGCCCGGCGGCGTCGAGGAAGACGCCCTGGAGGATCTCGCCGTGGTGGCAGGCGGCGTGCCCGGCGCCGCGGCGGGCGGCGGGCGCGATCACGGCCGTCCCGCCGTCCGGTAGCGGTACAGGGTCGTCGGGTCGGCGCTGAACTGGGAGAAGGGGAAGGGCTCCGCGGACAGGGCGGTCACCCCGGAGCCGAGGAAGGCCCGGGCCACCGCGGCGCCGCTCTGTGCGTAGACGACCAGCGGGACGCCCCGGGTGCGGCAGCGGTCGAGGACGGTGTCGAAGGAGCCGTTGCCGAGGGTCATGCCGGTGGCGACGACGACGTCGGCACGCTCCAGCACTTCGTGCATGTCGGTGGTGACGGGATCGCCCCACTGGGTGGTCTCGAGGTTGAAGTCGCACGGCAGGGGTACGCCGCCCCGTTCACGGATCGCCGCGACCAGCGGGTTCACCACGCCGATGAGGCCGACCCGGGCGCCCGCGCCGATGTCCAGCAGCCCGGCGACGGCCGCGTCGCGGGCCCGGGCGCGGACTTCGGGGGTGCCCGCGGGCAGGACGAGCGGCTCCGCCCCGGCGTCTCGGTGCGGGAGCCGCTCGGCCAGGTACGCGTCGAGGGCGGCGATCCGCAGCGGGCGCGGGGCCTCGCGCAGCAGGACGTCGAGCGGGGCGCCCGAGGAGTCGCGGCAGATCGCCGGGTCGATCTCACCGGCCTCGAAGGCGCAGCCGCCGAAGGATCCGCCCAGGCGCACCAGGACGTACTGGTTGAGGTAGGTGGTGGTGCCGCCGGCCAGCCGGGTGCCGTGGTGGATCCAGAACACGCTGGTCGCCGTGAGTTCGTGGGGCAGCGGGCCGTGTTCACCGGCCAGTACGTCCGCGATGAGGGCGTCGACGGTCGGTGCGGGGGCGGTGGTCGGGTGGCTCGTCATGACGTTCCTTGTCGGAGTACGGGAAGAGACGCGGGTACGGATTCGGGTTCGGACTCGGGTGCGGGCGGGGCGGCGCGCAGGGGGCCGCGGTAGGACACCGAGGGCCGCCCCAGGGAGTCGGTGGCCAGTTCGGCGTCGACCTCGAAGATCCGGGCGAGGTGCTCGGCGGTGAGGACGGCGGCGGGGGCGCCGGAGGCGATCAGGCGGCCCCGGTCCATGAGCAGCAGCCGGTCGCAGTGGCGGGCGGCCAGGGTGAGGTCGTGCAGGGCGACCAGGACCGTCTGCGCGGTGCCGGCGAGCAGTTCCATCAGCTCCAGCTGGTGCTTGACGTCCAGGTGGTTGGTGGGCTCGTCGAGGAGCAGGGCGTACGGCTGCTGGGCGAGCGCGCGGGCGATGTGGGCGCGCTGCCGCTCGCCGCCCGACAGGCCCTTCCAGGAGCGCCCGGCGAGCGCGGTGAGGCCGACGCGGTCCAGCGCGGCCGCGACGACCGCCCGGTCGGTGGCGTCCGGTCCGCGCGGGCCGTCGCGGAAGGGGGTCCGGCCCAGCCCCACGACGTCGACGACGCGCAGGTCGGTGCCGGGTCCGGAGTCCTGTTCCACGAAGGCGGTCCGGCGGGCGATCCGGCGTGCGCTCCAGTCGTGGATCGACCGGCCGTCGTAGCGCACCGTGCCCGCGTCGGGCACGCGCAGCCCGGCCAGGCAGCGCAGCAGCGAGGACTTGCCGGAGCCGTTGGGGCCGAGCAGTCCGACCGTCTCGCCCGGCGCGATGTCCAGGTCGACCCCGCGGACGACGGGCGTGCCCGAGGCCGACCAGCTCAGGCCTTCGGCGGTGATCCTCACAGCTCACCCCGCCTGCGCAGGACGAGGAGGAAGAGCGGTACGCCGAGCAGCGCGGTGATCACGCCGACCGGTATCTCGCGCGGCGCGAAGGCGACCCGTGCCAGGGCGTCGGTCCACACCAGGAACACCGCGCCCGCGAGCGCCGCGTGGGGGAGCAGCACCCGGTGCAGCGGACCGGCCAGCAGGCGCACCCCGTGCGGGACGATCAGCCCGACGAACCCGATGGCGCCGACGGTGGCCACCGCCACCGAGGTCAGCACGGCCGTCACCACGAGCAGCAGCATCCGGGTGCGCCGTACGCCGATCCCCAGCGAGGCGGCGGTGTCCGCGCCGAACGCGAGGCCGTCGAGGGCGTTCGCGCACAGCCAGGCGGCCGCGAGCCCCAGCGGGGTGACGAGCGCGCAGACCACGACGGCGTCCCAGCGGGCCGGGGCCATCGAGCCCAGCAGCCAGTGCGTGAGGGCGCGCGTGGTGTCGGCGTCGGCCGAGGCCATCAGGGCGAGCGAGGTCAGGGCGGTGAAGAGCTGCCCGACGACCACGCCGGTGAGGACGATGCGGACCGAGTCCAGGCCCGTCCGGTGCAGCAGTGCCAGCAACAGGCCGAAGGAGAGCAGGGCGCCGACGAGGGCCCCGCCGGTGATCCCGAGGGTTCCGGCGGCCTGCCCGGACAGGGGCAGGACGGCCACGGCCACCGCCCCGGCCGAGGCCCCCGAGGACACGCCGAGCAGGTACGGGTCGGCCAGCGCGTTGCGGGTGACGGCCTGCAGCACGGTGCCGCAGACCGCCAGCGAGGCGCCGACCAGGGCCGCCATCAGGACCCGTGGCAGCCGCAGGTCCCAGACCAGCGAGTCCAGCAGCGGCGGCAGCGGCTCGGTGGCCAGGCCCAGCCGGGTCCCGAGCACCCGGCCGAGGTCGGTCCACCCCACGTCGGCGCTGCCGATCCGGGTGCTCGCCGCCACCGAGGCGACGAGGACGAGGACCCCGGCGGGGAACAGCGCCGCCCGGGCCGGTCCGCCGGTCCGCGCGGCCCGCCCGGCCCGCGGTGCCGGGGGCGGCTCGCTCACCCGGAGCTCGCGGGCCGCCGGCAGCAGCAGGTCCACCGCCGCGGCCGCCGGGTCAGCGGGCATGTCCGAGGTCCTTCATCCCCGCCGCCAGCAGCCCCAGGGCGTGCACGGAGCGTACGGAGGGGTCCAGTTCGATGCCCGGCACCTCGATGATCCTGTTCTCGCGGACCGCCGCCAGCTCGGAGACCACCGGTTCCGCGGCCATCGTGGCGCGCTTCTCGGTGGCGCTGTCGCCGGGCCGGCCGCGCTCGCCGAGATCGCCGATCACGATGAAGTCCGGGTCGCGCCGGGCGACTTCCTCCCAGGAGACCTCCGGCCAGTCCTCGGCCACGTCGTCGAAGGCGTTCTTCGCGCCGACGATCCGGCTCATCTCGCTGGGCAGACCGGTCCGCCCGGCGACGTAGGGCATGCCGTTGAAGACCGAGTACAGGAAGACGACGGTGGGCTGCTTCCCGCCCGGGGCGGTGGCCCCGGAAGCGCTCTCGCCGGCCCGGGCGACGGCGGCACGCTGCTCCCGGGCGAGCCGGGCGGCCCGTTCCTCGCTGCCGAAGGCCTTGCCGAGCTGTTCGTAGTCGGAGAAGAGCAGTTCGAAGGGGGTCTTCCCGGCCTCGTTCTGCTGCGGGCAGTCCACCGCGCTGACGAAGGTGGGGACCCCGAGGGCGGCCAGTTCCTCGCGGGTGCCGGCGCGGTCCTTCGTATAGAGGTCGGAGGAGCCGGCCACCACGAAGTCGGCTGCGGCCGCGCGCAGTTGCTCGCCGGTGGCGATCTTGGGTGCGATGACCGGGACCTTGGCGTAGGCAGCCCGGTACTGCTCGGGGATCTTCGTCTTGAGGTTGGCCGTCCCGGCCATCCGGTCCTGGAGCCCCAGTTCCAGCAGGGTTTCGGTCGAGGTCTGGTCCAGGGCGACGGCGCGCTGCGGGGGCCGGTCGAGGGAGAGCCGTCGCCCGCAGCTGTCGAGTGCCGCCGTCCGGGCGGCGGGTTCGCCCTTCGGTGCGCGGTCGCCGGTGGTGGTCGAGCAGCCCGTGGTGGCGAGGGTCAGGGCGAGTGCGAGGGGGATGCCGATCCGGGCGCGGTGGCGCATGGGTTCTCCGGTCTGGGAGGGCGTGGGTGTGGTCGTGCACCGGGCAGGAGTGCCGCGTTCGAAGGGTACTGTAATGGTTATCGTTTTCATTAACACCCCCGGGTCGGGCATTGCCGAACCGCGATCCGCGACCCGCCGACGAACGAGGAGCACTCCACCGTGGCGACCACACCCGCGCCCGCGACGCCCACGACCGGCCCGCCGCCCGCGCGTTCCGTCCTGCGCGACACCGCCTTCCTGCGCCTGTGGGCGGGCACCACCGCCTCCGGACTCGCGACCTGGGCGCTGCCCTTCGTCCTGGGGCTCGCCGTCCTGCACCGCGAACTCGGCGCGGCCGGCCTGGGCCTGGTCCTCGCGGCCCGCACCGCCGGCTTCCTCGCCGCCGTCGCCGTCGGCGGGGTGCTGGCCGACCGTCACTCGCGCCGGGCCGTCGTGCTGTGGTCCGCCCTCGCGGCCGCGTCCGCCGCCCCGCTCCTCGCCCTCGGACTCGGCCGCTCGCTGCTGGTGATGACGCTGGCCGCCGCCCTCGCGGGCGCGGGCCAGGGAGCCTGCCGCCCCGCCTTCCAGGCCCTCACCGCCGAGACCGTCGCCGCAGGCAGCAGGCAGCAGGCCAACGCCGCCATGACCGTGGCGGTACGGACCTCCACGCTCGCGGGCCCCACCCTGACGGCGCTGCTGGCGGCGTTCACCGACGTCGGGACGCTGCTGCTGGGGATCGGCCTGCTCTGGCTGGTCGCCGCCCTCCTGCCCGGCCGCGGCGCCCCGGCCGCCTCCGCCGGATCGGCGGCCCCCGTTCCGCGGGCGTCCCTGCGCGCCGAGTTCGTCGACGGCATACGCGAGGCCCGCCGCCACCCCTGGTTCCTCGCCGGACTCGGCGCCCTGACCGCCGTGATAGCGCTGGGCTACTCCGCCACCGGCGTGGCCCTGCCCCTCATCAGCCGCGACCGCTACGGCACCGGGTGGGTCATGGCCGCGGCCATGACCGCCTACACCGTGGGCGCGCTCGGCGGGGCCCTGGTCACCGCTCGCCGACGGCCCCGCTCCCAGGGCTGGAGCGCCTTCGCCGGCCTGGCCCTGTACGGCTTCGCGCCGCTGAGCCTCATGCTGCCGGTCCATCCGGCCGTCGTGATCGCGGCCTACGCCGTGGCCGGTATCGGCATCGAGCTGTTCAACGTGCCCTGGTTCACCGCCACCCAGCGCGAGGTCGCCCCGGACAAGCTCGCCCGCGTCTCCTCGCTGGACTTCCTCCTGTCCTACGGCCTCGCCCCGGTGGGCCTCGCCCTGATCGCCCCGGCCATCGCCGCCTTCGGCGTCACCCCGGTTCTCGCCGTGTGCGCCGCGGCCTGTTTCCTCGTTCCCGCCGCGGCCGCTCTCGTACCCACCGCCCGGCACTTCGGGCGGACTCCGGAGTCCGGGGAGCGCTGACCTCAGCGCGACGGGTGCACCAGGGCGAAGACCGCGCCCTCCGGGTCCGCGACCGTGGCCTGTCGCCCGCGCGGGCCCTCACGGGGCGGGTCGACGACGCGCCCGCCGAGCTCGACGACCCGCGCCGCCGCCGCATCGGTGTCCGCCACCTCGAAGTACGCCATCCAGTGCGGCCCCCGGTCGTGCGGCAGCGAGCGGCCGACCCCGTGCACGGCGGCCACCGGGTGCCCCTCCAGGTGCAGGGTCAGGTAGTCGAAGTCGTCGGAGGCCGCGGCGTGCGTCTGGGCCTCGTGGCCGAAGACGTGCTCGTAGAACTTCCCGACCGTGGAGGTGTCCTGGGTGACCAGCTCGTTCCACACGGGGGTGCCCGGCCCGCGGTACGGCCGGGTGCCCATGCGGCTCTGCGCCTGCCACAGCCCGAAGATGGCGCCCAGCGGGTCGGAGCAGATCGCCACCCGCCCCGCGATGCCGGCATCCAGCGGACCCACCGCGACCGTGCCGCCGCAGGCACGGACCGACTCGGCCGTCGCGTCCGCGTCGTCCGTGGCGAGGTACGTCGTCCAGGCCACCGGAAGATGCCGGTCCGGCGGCATCTCGCCGATCCCGGCCACCTCGTGGCCGTCCAGCACCGCGCGGACGTACGGGCCGAGCTGCTCGGGGCCCGGCTCGTACTCCCAGCCGAACAGGTCGGCGTAGAAGTCCTCGGTGGTCCCGAGCCCGTGCACCATGAGACTCACCCAGCACGGGGTGCCGGGCGTGCGCCGGGTTGCTTCCGCTGCCTCGGTCATGTCAGCCGTCTCCTCCGTCGTGGCGCTTACCGGTGCTGATGCTTCCACTCCCGGCGACCCGGCGCGCCCCGACCGGGCCGCATAAATGCGGCCCGGCGCGGAGTTGACCGGATCGGTTCGGCCCTCGGATGACGGGCCTGTTACGCCGGTGCCGGCCGGGGAGGAAGATGACCGGCATGACTGCGAAATCTACGATCCTCGCCGCCGCCGAACTGAGGAACGAGCTGGCGGGCCCCCGCCCGCCGGTGCTGCTGGACGTCCGCTGGCAGCTCGGCGGCCCCGACCAGCGGCCCGCCTACGAGGCAGGACACCTGCCCGGAGCGGTGTACGTCGACCTCGACCGCGAACTGGCAGGTCCGCCCGGGGCGGGCGGCCGCCATCCGCTGCCGGACCCGGAGGCCTTCGGGGAGGCCATGAGGCGGGCGGGCGTCCGGGCGGACGAACCCGTCGTTGTGTACGACGGCGGGCTGGGCTGGGCGGCGGCCCGGGCATGGTGGTTGCTGCGCTGGACGGGTCACCCGAACGTGCGGGTCCTGGACGGCGGCTTGCCCGCCTGGACGGCCGCCGGGGGTGCGGTGACGGCCGATCGGGTGACTCCCGTGGAGGGCGATTTCAAGCCAACCCCGGGTGCGGTCGGGGTGCTGGACGCGGACGCCGCGGCCCTGCGCGCGCGGGCGGGGGTCCTGCTGGACGCGCGTGCGGGGGAGCGCTACCGGGGCGAGGTCGAGCCGATCGACCCGGTCGCCGGCCACATCCCGGGCGCGCTGTCGGCCCCGACCACGGAGAACGTGGGTCCGGACGGGCGGTTCCTGCCGGCGGACGCCCTGCGCGCCCGGTTCGAGGGGCTCGGCGCGTCCGAGGGGACGGCGGTGGGCGTGTACTGCGGCTCGGGGGTCTCCGGGGCGCATGAGGTACTGGCCCTGGAGGTGGCCGGTATCGAGTCCGACCTCTACGCGGGCAGTTGGTCCGAGTGGTCCGGCGACCCGGCCCGCCCGGTGGCCACGGGCCCGGACCCCCAGTAGGCCGACCGGCGCTGCCGCCGGGCCGGACCCGGCGGCGGGGCTACTCCTGCTTCTTGCGGCGGGTGCCGAAGACGATCTCGTCCCAGCTCGGTACCGCCGCACGGCGCCCGGGGCGGACCCCGTCGGCCTCGGCCTGGCGGTCGGTGGTGCCCGTCAGGCGGTCCCGGTGGCCCGCCACCGTGCGCGGCATCAGGACATCGGCGTACGCGGCGCCCGCGCCCGCCGAGGCGGCCGGGGCCGGCGGCTCCTCCGCCTCCGGTTCGGTGTCGTCCGGGGTTTCGGTGCGGTCCGGGACCACCATGTCGCCGCGGAAGCTCGGTACCGCCTCCAAGAGGCTGGTGAGCGTGTCGCGTTCCTCTTCCGGTTCCGGGGCCGGCGCCGGCCGGTTGTCGGCCCGCTCCATCTGCCGGTCCAGGGCGCGGTCCAGCGGCCGGTCGCGCGGCAGCCGGGCGATCCTCGGGACGAAGGGGAAGCTGGGCTCCGGCGCCGTCGGCAGGTCCTCCGACTCGCCGATCAGGGAACGCGCCTCGTCGTCCACGGCCACGACCAGCCGGCGCGGCGGGTCGTAGGTCCAGCTGGCCGAGTGCAGTTCGCCCACGACCAGGTAGACGAGCAGGACCTCCCAGGTGCCGTCGTCGCGTCGCCAGGAGTCCCACTGGACGGATTCCTTCTCGGCCCCGCGCAGGGTCAGCCGCTCCTGCACGGCCTCGCCGAGCTGCGGACCGGTGTTCTCACCGGGGCGGCGTACGGGGGTCTTGCGGGCGCGCTCGGCCATGAACGCGCGCTCGGCGAGCACCGGGCCCTCGAAGCGGCGCACGCGGTCGACGGGGATGCCGGCGAGTTGAGCGACCTCCTCCGCGGAGGCACCGGCCCGTATGCGGGCCTGGATGTCGCGGGGGCGGAGGTGGCTCTCCACCTCGATCTCGATCTGGTTCAGGCGCGCGCGATCGTTGCGGACGGCGGCCCGGAGCCGCTCGTCGATCGGAAGCGTGTACTCCGTGCTGTCCGCAGCCTTGAGCACCAGTCGTGTGCCGTCATTTGAGACGGCCACGACACGCAGTTCGGGCATGGGGACCTCCCGGGTGGTGCCTGCCGACGTCACGTGCGTCGCTGCTTCCGCTAGTCGAGTGTGGCCTGCCCGGGTGCAGCCTGCCACAACCTTGCCGAGTTAAACCGGCGTGTCGGGCATGCGCCCTTGATCGCCGTTATGGCACGGTTACCTGTTGGGCACGCACAGTGACCGGATGGTTACTGTGCGCAGCAGGAGCCCGTGCGATACCGCGGCATCACCGGTCATCGAGTGCCGTGTTCCATCCGTCGGCCCCCTCTCCCGAGTCCGGACATCCGAAAGGAAGGACGGCCCCAGGGCTCGCCACAGTACTCCATTCGGGCCACCTGGGTGGACCGCCGCGCCGCCGAACTTTACCCGGACGGCGGGAGTCGGCCTGCCCTCGATCGGGTCCGACCTGCACCCGTGGTCCGTTTTGAGGTGTCTTGCTTCACATAATCGCCAGAAACGGAACTATTCGCTTCGCTCGGCGGTCGGTAACTCCTGGAAGAGGAGAGGCGCGAGAGGCGGGACGCACCAAAGATGGCGATGGGTCAGAAGGCGACGCGGGACGTCGGGGACGAACCGGAGAAGAAGAAGCTCGACCTGAGCGCTGCCCAGGTCGCCGGTTCCTCGCTCGCCACCGTCGCCGCGGCCCTGCTCGCCTCGAAGATGGGCGTCTACGGGACCATCCTCGGGGCCGGTGTGGTCAGCGTGGTCGCCACCGCGGGCGGGCCCGTCATCCAGCACCTCTTCCGGCGCACCGGGGACCGGCTGCGCAGCGGCGCCCGGCCCGGGGTCCGTCAGGTGCCCCCGCCCCGCGGGGAGTCGGCGGGCGCGGGTCCGGCGGCCCCGGGGTACGCGGGGCCCGTGGGGCCCGCCACCGGGGAGTTCGGCGCGGCGACCGTGCACGGCACCCGGGTGCGGGGCTGGAAGCGCACCGCGGTCGCCTCCGGCGCGGCCTTCGCCATCGCCATCGGCGGCCTCGGCACCTACGAGGCGATGGCCGGCACCTCCGTCAGCAGCGGCGGCGGCACCCTCTTCTCCGGCGGCACCCGCACGGTGGAGCGGGACCGCCCCGCCCCGCCCCGGGACGAGCCGGGCGACGGGCAGAGGGGCGGGCACGGTTCCGGAACCTCCCCGAGCCCCTCGCCGTCGCCGGGCGGCCGGAGCCCGAGCCCCGGACCCAGTCCCTCCGGCCCCGGGAGTCCCGACGGCTCCGCGGCCCCGACGCCCGGCGCCTCCCCGTCGAAGGAGGCCCCGAGCTCGTCCCCGGCCCCCACCCCGCCGGCCCCGTCGACCGGTCCGGACGCCCCCTCGCCGGCGGCGCGGCCGAGCGCGCCCTGACCCGGGACCGGCTCAGTCCCCCAGGACGCGCCGCAGGTAGTCGTTGCCGAAGACCCGGTCCGGGTCGAGCCGGTCGCGCAGCGCGGTGAACTCGCCGAACCGCGGGTAGACCTCCGCGAAGTACCCCGCGTCCCGCGTGTGCACCTTGCCCCAGTGCGGACGCCCGCCGTGCGCGGTGAAGATGCGCTCGGCCGCCGTGAAGTAGGCCTGGTACGGGGTGCCCTTGTACATGTGCACCGCGATGTACGCCGTGTCGCGGCCGGACGCCGTCGACAGAGTGATGTCGTCCGCCGGAGCCGTCCGCACCTCCACCGGGAAGCTGATCCGCAGCCCGGAACGGTCGACCATCGCCCGCAGCTCCCGCAGCGCCCCGACCACCTGCTCGCGCGGGAGGGCGTACTCCATCTCCACGAAGCGCACCCGGCGCGGACTGGTGAACACCTTGTACGGGATGTCCGTGTAGGTGCGGGCCGACAGGGCGCGGCTGGCCACCCGTGCGATGGAGGGGATGGTGGCCGGGACCGCGCGGCCCAGGGAGTTGACGGCCTGGAAGAGGCCGTTGGAGAGCAACTCGTCCTCGACCCAGGCGCTCACCCGTCCGGGTGGCGCGGCGGGGCCCTGGCTGCGGTTGTTCCGCTTGGTGTTGCAGTTGCCGGTGTGCGGGAACCAGTAGAACTCGAAGTGCTCGTTCTCCGCGAAGTGCTCCTCGAACTCCGCCGTCACCCGGTCGAAGCCCATCGGCTCCTCCCGGGCGGTCAGGAAGAAGAGCGGCTCCACGGCGAAGGTGATCGCGGTGACGATGCCGAGCGCGCCGATGCCGACCCGGGCAGCCGCGAAGACCTCGGGATTCTCCTTCTCGGAGCAGGTCAGGAGCCGGCCGTCGGCGGTGACCAGTTCCAGGCCGCGGATCTGGGCGGCGATGGAGGCCGAGTCGCGGCCGGTGCCGTGCGTGCCGGTGCTGGTGGCACCGGAGACCGTCTGCTCCATGATGTCGCCCATGTTGGTGAGCGACAGGCCTTCCCGGGCCAGGGCCCGGTTCAGGTCCTTCAAGGCCGTGCCCGCCGCCACCGTGACGGTACCGGCGGCCCGGTCGACCGACCGGATCCCGGCCAGGGCCTGCGGGCGTACGAGCACCCCGTCGGTCGCGGCGGCCGCGGTGAAGGAGTGGCCGGTGCCGACCGCCTTCACCCGCAGTCCGTCCTCGGCGGCCCGGCGGACCGCCTCCTGGAGCTCCCCGACCGAGGCCGGGGTCACCGTGCGGACCGGTGTGGCGGTGACGTTGCCCGCCCAGTTATGCCACGCGGTCCGTTCCGTGCTGTTCTGCCCTGCTGTCGCCGTCCCCATCGATTGCTGGCACCTCCCCTTGCGCCGGCCTCGTCAGCCGGCGGTATCCCGCGAACGCAACCGCCGCCGCGGCCACTCCCGCCGATACGGAGACGACGTACCCGGTCTGCGCACCGGCTGCGTCGACGACCCAGCCGGTCACGGAGGACCCGAGCGCGATTCCGACCGCGAGGCCGGTGCTGATCCAGGTCATGCCCTCGGTCAGCTTCGCGTGTGGCACGTGCGCCTCGATCAGGGCCATCGTGGTGATCATCGTGGGAGCGATGGCGAGGCCCGAGACGAAGAGCGCCACGGCCAGAAACGGCAGGTTCCCGGCCAGTAGGAGGGGGATCATACTCACGGCCATCGCACTGATGCCCAGTACCCAGCGAGGTTCGGCCCTGCCCTTGAAGTGCAGCAGGCCGAAGACGATGCCGGCCAGGCAGGAACCGAACGCCCAGACCGCCAGGAACACCCCGCCGAGGGACTTGCTGCCGTGCTCCGCGGCGAAGGCCAGGGTGGCCACGTCCACGGATCCGAAGATCGCGCCGGTCGCGACGAAGGTCGCCACCAGGACCTGCAGGCCCCGGGAGCGCAGCGCCGAGGACCGGTCCGTGTGCTCCTCGTGCGGATGCGGCTCCGGCTCGGTGGCGGTCAGTGCGGTCAGCCACCACACGCCCGTCAGCAGGAACACGAGGGCGACCACCGGGCCGGCCTCGGGGAACCAGCCGGCCGAGAGCGTCGCGGCCAGCGGCGGGCCCACGATGAAGCACAGCTCGTCGACGATGGACTCGAACGAGTAGGCCGTGTGCAGTTGGGGGGTGTCGCGGAAGAGGGCCGTCCAGCGGGCCCGGACCATCGACCCGACGCTGGGCACGCAGCCGGCCACCACGGCGAAGACGAAGAGCGTCCAGCTCGGCCAGCCGCTCGCGGCCGCGACCAGCAGGCCCGTCACCGCGGCGCCCGCGGTCAGGGTGGCGGGGCGCAGCACCCGCCGCTGTCCGTACTGGTCGACCAGCCGGGACACCTGCGGGCCCACGGCGGCGGCGGACAGGGCGATGGTGGCGGTGATGCCGCCCGCGAGGGCGTAGCTGCCGCCCAGCTCGGTGATCATCGTGAGGACACCGATGCCCACCATGGACAGCGGCATCCGGCCGAGCAGGCCGGCGGCCGTGAACCCCTTGGTGCCGGGAGCCGCGAATATCGCGCGGTAGGGACTGGGCAAGGTGGTGCCCTCCGTAAGGGACGTGGTTGGCTCACACAGGTTACGTCTGCCGACAAGACACCCGCATGGGGAAAATACCGACAGGAAGTAAGGGTGACCTTACCTGTCGTCCGAAGCGTGGGACGGGCCGGGTCCGTTGCCCGGGCGCGGACGCCGGGGTGGCAGGATTCGAGGCATGTCAGACCAGCTCCGTGCTCCCGAAGGCGGCTCCGCCGCCCCTTACGACGCCCTCCTGCTGCTGTCCTTCGGCGGCCCCGAGGGACCCGACGACGTCGTGCCCTTCCTGGAGAACGTCACGCGCGGGCGCGGCATCCCGCGCGAGCGGCTCAAGGAGGTCGGGCAGCACTACTTCGGATTCGGCGGGGTCAGCCCGATCAACGGGCAGAACCGCGAGCTGCTGGACGCGCTCCGCAAGGACTTCGCCGGACACGGGCTGGACCTGCCCGTCTACTGGGGCAACCGGAACTGGGCCCCGTACCTGACCGACGTGATGCGCGAGATGGCCGCCGACGGGCGCCGTCGCATCGCGGTGCTCGCGACCAGCGCGTACGCCTCGTACTCGGGCTGCCGCCAGTACCGCGAGAACCTCGCCGACGCCCTGGCCGCGCTCGCCGAGGAAGGCGTGGAACTGCCGCGGGTCGACAAGCTGCGCCACTACTTCAACCACCCCGGCTTCGTGGAACCCATGATCGACGGGGTGGTGGCCTCGCTCGCCGAACTGCCCGAGGAAGTGCGCTCCGGTGCGCACCTCGCCTTCACCACCCACTCCATTCCGACGGCCGCCGCGGACACCTCCGGCCCGGTCGAGGACCACACCGAGGACGGCGGGGGCGGGGCGTACGTCAAGCAGCACCTCGACGTCGCCCGGGTGATCGCGGACGAGGTCGCCGCCCGGACCGGGGTCGCACACACCTGGGAGCTCGTCTACCAGTCCCGCAGCGGCGCCCCGCACATCCCGTGGCTGGAGCCCGACATCTGCGACCACCTGGAGGCCCTGCACGACGCCGGGGCGCCCGCCGTCGTCATGGTGCCCATCGGCTTCGTCTCCGACCACATGGAAGTCCTCTACGACCTGGACACCGAGGCCACCGCGAAGGCGGCCGAGCTGGGCCTGCCCGTGCGGCGGTCCGCGACCGTCGGCGCCGATCCGCGCTTCGCCGGGGCCGTCCGGGAGCTGGTGCTGGAGCGGGCCGCCAAGGAGCGCGGCGAGCCGGCCGCGGAGTGCTGGGTCGGCGCGCTGGGCCAGAGTCATGACCTGTGCGCGGTGGGCTGCTGCCCGGCGCGGGGCCCCCGGCCGGCGGCCGCGGGCGTGGACAGTCCGTACGCGTAGGGAGTGGGACCGTGATCTCTGACGAGCTGAAGGCCGAACTGCTGGAAGTCGGCCTGGAGGCCGCCCGGCGGGCCGGGGCCCTGCTGCGCGACGGCCGCCCGGCCGATCTGGCGGTGGCGGCGACGAAGAGCAGCCCGATCGACGTGGTGACCGAGATGGACATCGCGGCGGAGAAGCTGATCACCGGCATCCTCGCCGAGCGGCGGCCCGAGGACGGGCTGCTGGGCGAGGAGGGGGCGGACGCCCCGGGCACGAGCGGGGTGCGCTGGATCGTCGACCCGCTGGACGGCACCGTGAACTACCTCTACGGACTTCCGAGCTGGGGCGTGTCCATCGCGGCCGAGTACGGCGGCGAGAGCGTGGTGGGCGTCGTGGCGGCCCCGATGCGGGGGGAGACCTACCACGCGGTGCTCGGGGGCGGGGCGTGGCTGGGTACGGCGCGCCTGGCCTGCCGGCCGACGGCGCCGCTGGACCAGGCACTGCTCGGGACCGGCTTCGCGTACGTGCAGACCCGGCGGGCCCACCAGGCCGAGGTCGCGGCGCGGATCATCCCGCTGGTGCGGGACATCCGGCGGGGCGGGTCGGCCGCACTGGACCTGTGCGACGTGGCCGCCGGGCGGCTGGACGGGTACTACGAGCGGGGGCTGAACCCGTGGGACCTGGCGGCCGGCGACCTGATCGCGCGGGAGGCCGGGGCCCTGACCGGGGGCCGTCCGGGTGAGCCGGCCTCGGGCGAGCTGACCCTGGCCGCCACACCGGCGGTGTTCGCCTCGCTGCAGCCGCTGCTGGAGGAGTCCGGAGCCTGGCACGACTGAAGGCACGCGGACCTGAAGGCATGCGGATCTGAAAGCACGTGGACCCCGGCCGCCCGCTCGGGCGTCCGGGGTCCACGTCGTTCAGCTTCGTTCAGGGGCAGTGCGGGGGTGGTGCAGGGATCGTGCGGAGGCCGTACGGAGATCGTGCGGGAGCAGGATGCGTGCAGAGGTCGTGCGGGGGTCGTGCGGGAAACGCGGGCCGGCCGATCGGGGGATCAGCAGGCGGGCACGGCGGCCGAGACCGGGACACCGTGTTCGGCGGCCAGGCGCTGGAGATCCTCCAGCTCCGCCAGTTCCACTTCCGCGAGGAAGTCGTCGCCCGTCTCGCGGGCGTGCCTGAGGTCCGACTGCGTGGTCCTGATGCGCTGCAGGAGACCCGCGGTGAATGCGTCCATGATGGGTTCGCCCCCTCTTCGTGGGTCGGCGGCGGAACGTGGCTTTCCGCCGTCAGGGAGTGGATGGGGTGTGATCTCGTCCTCCCCTGCACCCTGGGCCCAGAAACCTCGTGAGGCCAGGGAATCCTCACTTCCGCCCCGTCAGCCCCTCCCCGAGCCGCCTTACAGCCGGTTTATGGCCGAAACGGGCAGGATGGGCGACGCAATACACGTGTGCCCTTCTGGGCTCGGAGGAAGGAAACGACGTGCGCGTACTCGTCGTCGAGGACGAGCAGCTGCTCGCCGATGCGGTGGCCACCGGACTACGCCGGGAGGCCATGGCCGTGGACGTCGTGTACGACGGCGCCGCCGCCCTGGAGCGGGTCGGCGTGAACGACTACGACGTGGTCGTGCTCGACCGGGACCTCCCGCTCGTGCACGGCGACGACGTGTGCCGGAAGATCGTCGAGCTCGGCATGCCCACCCGCGTGCTGATGCTGACCGCCTCCGGCGACGTCAGCGACCGGGTGGAGGGGCTGGAGCTCGGGGCGGACGACTACCTGCCCAAGCCGTTCGCCTTCACCGAGCTGACCGCCCGCGTACGGGCGCTCGGACGGCGCACCACGGTCGCGCTGCCGCCCGTACTGGAGCGGGCGGGCATCAAGCTGGACCCGAACCGGAGGGAAGTATTCCGCGAGGGCAGGGAGGTGCAGCTGGCGCCGAAGGAGTTCGCGGTGCTGGAGGTGCTCATGCGCAGCGAGGGGACCGTCGTCTCCGCCGAGCAGCTGCTGGAGAAGGCCTGGGACGAGAACACCGACCCCTTCACCAACGTCGTACGGGTGACCGTGATGACCCTGCGCCGCAAGCTGGGTGAGCCGCCCGTCATCGTGACGGTGCCCGGCTCCGGATACCGGATCTGATGCGCATGGCAACCACCCCGGCGCCACCGGCGGCGCCACCGAAACCGACATGGGACCCCGGCCAGCCCGAGGGTCCCTTCCCGTGGCTGCGGCCGACCATCCGGATACGGCTCACGCTGCTGTACGGCGGGATGTTCCTGATCGCCGGGATCCTGCTGCTGTCGATCATCTACCTGCTGGCGGCGCAGGCCCTGCGGCAGGGCAACGCGATCCCGTTCACGATCGTCCGCGGTCAGAACATCGAGGTCACCAGCACGACCTGCTCCGGTGTGAGCGGCACCAACCAGCCGTTCGAGCAGTTCACCGCGGCGATCAACCAGTGCGTCCTGGAACAGCGCCGGCACGCCCTGGACGACCTGCTGAGCCGGTCGCTGATGGCCCTCCTCGGGCTGAGCATCATCGCCTTCGCCTTCGGCTACGCGATGGCCGGCCGGGTGCTCTCGCCCCTCGGCAAGATCACCCGGACCGCCCGCCGGGTCGTGGGCTCCGACCTGACCCGGCGGATCGAGCTGGACGGGCCGGACGACGAGCTCAAGGAGCTCGCCGACACCTTCGACGACATGCTCGACCGGCTGGAGCGGGCCTTCACGGCCCAGCAGCGGTTCGTCGCGAACGCCTCGCACGAGCTGCGGACCCCGCTCGCGATCAACCGGACCCTGCTGGAGGTGCACCTCTCCGATCCGGGGGCGCCGATCGAGCTCCAGCAGCTGGGCAAGACCCTGCTCGCCACCAACGAGCGCAGCGAGCAGCTGGTCGAGGGCCTGCTGCTGCTGGCCCGCAGCGAGAACCAGATCGTCGAGCGCAAGCCCGTGGACCTGGCGGAGGTCGCCTCGCGCGCCGTCGACCAGGTGCGCGGCGAGGCCGAGGCGAAGGGCGTGGAGATCCGCGGCGAGCGGGCGCCGGCCGTCGTGCAGGGCAACGGGGTGCTGCTGGAGCGGATCGCCCTCAACCTGGTGCAGAACGCCGTCCGGTACAACGTGCCCGAGGGCGGCTGGGTGGAGGTGGTCACCGAGGCCAACCACGATCAGGCGGTGCTCCTGGTGTCGAACACGGGTCCCGTTGTTCCCGCGTACGAGGTGGACAACCTCTTCGAGCCCTTCAGGAGGCTGCGTACGGAGCGCACGGGCAGTGACAAGGGTGTCGGGCTGGGTCTGTCGATCGCGCGCTCCGTGGCGCGCGCACACGGCGGCAGGATCCAGGCGATGCCCCGGGAGGGCGGTGGCCTCGTGATGCGTGTCACTCTTCCCTTGTGAGACCCCGGCGTCGTGTTCGCTTTTGGCTGAATACCTGCCCTGTGAAAACAATCGGTCCTGTGTGATCGATCACATGGGTCGGTGTCTGCCCATGTGCGTTCAGTGACCCCATCGCGGCCGGAACGCCCGGGAAGTCCGGGTTTCCGGCCCCTCGGATGGCGGGAAATACACGGGGTGGCGTTTGTGCATGACGGCCCCCGGACCGTGTACGGTCCCGCTCGTCATCCCAGCCAATCGTCCTTCGGGCGGGCGGCTGGGTGTCGATTGAGTAACAGACCTTGATGTGAGGCAAAATCTCCGCCTCAGGTCGGGCACAAGTCCGGCCTCTCGTGCGTTACGTGCGCTGAGACACCGCTAACACCCAGAGGGGGAGAGCGAACAATGGCAACGGACTACGACACCCCGCGCAAGACCGACGATGACGTCGACAACGACAGCATCGAAGAGCTGAAGGCCCGGCGCAACGAGAAGTCGACCTCGTCCGCGGACATGGACGAATTCGACTCCGTCGAAAGCATGGAGCTGCCCGGTGCGGACCTCTCCAACGAGGAGCTGGCCGTCCGGGTCCTGCCCAAGCAGGCCGACGAGTTCACCTGCATGAGCTGCTTCCTGGTGCACCACCGCAGCCAGCTGGCACGCGAGAAGAACGGCCAGCCGATCTGTCGCGACTGCGACTGACAGGCGTCGGCCGTGGCTGGCTCCACACCCTTCCGGAAGCGACGCTTCCGGAAATCTGGTGATCCGGCGGAGACGCAGGCGGCATCCGTGGATCCGGAAACGGCTCCCGGGGCTTCCGGCGGCTCCGCCAGTGCGGCGATAGCCGTGCCCGCCGACACCGCCCCGGCGGTGCCGTCGGAAACCGATCCCGACGAGGGGTCCCGGCTCCGCTCCGGGGCTCGTCGGATGCAAGCCGTCAGGAACGGCGTGCGCAAGGGCGGCGACAGCGTCAGGGGCGCCACCCAGTACGTCACCGACAGGATCATCGAGAACGCACCTCGCGTTCCGGTTCGGGACCTCGCGACGCTGCGCGCGCAGTTCCCGGGCCTCGGCCCCGAGCAGCTCGCCGAGAAGCTGGTCTCGGGCGCCTGCGCCGCCACCTCGACCGTGGGCGCGGGAATCGGCGCCGCGGCCATGCTGCCCGTGCCGCCCGCGATGCCGGCGGAACTGGCGGCCGAGATCACCGCGGTCGCGGCCATCGAGCTCAAGCTCATCGCCGAACTCCACGAGGTCTACGGGCGCCGCCCGCACGGAGGCCTGGGAGAGCGCAGCCTCGCCTACCTGACCGCCTGGACGGAGGAGCGCGGGGTCGACCTGACCAAGCCGACCACGCTCAACGCGGCGCTCGGCGGGCACATGAAGCGCGAACTGCGCCAGCAGATCATGAAGCGGATGTTCCGCAGCCTGCCGAACCTCATGCCGTTCATGGTGGGCGCCGCCGTCGGCGCGGTCATGAACCGGCGCGACACCCGCAAACTCGCCGAGAAGGTCCGTGGTGACCTGCGGAGGCAGGCCGTGGACTGGGAGGCCCTGGGCTCCCTGCCGCCCCTGGAACGGCCCGCAGGGCCCCTTCCCGAGGCCACCAGGATCGCACTGGAGGCCGCGGATCCCTCCGCGCACGGCTGAGGCCCTCCGCGGCCCTCCGCCGGGGCTGACCGCTCCGGCCGTGCCACCGGCACCACGGGCCGGTCAGGCCGCCTGGGTACGGGCGGCGAGCAGGGCCGCCACCAGGGCCTGCGGCTCGCGGGTGGAGACGTAGACGTACGGGGTCGGGTCGGCCGGGTCGGTGACCTCGACGCGGACCGCGGTCGGCACGTAGCTGCGCATCAGCATGAAGGCGCGGGTGTCCGCCTTGTACGTGCGCCAGGCGCGCGACTCCTCGGCGTCCAGGATCTCGGGCTCGCCCAGCGCCGTCACCGGGATCCGCGCGTCACCGGCCGCCAGCGCACCGCCCACCACGCGCACGCGCGCGGATCCGTACGAGCTCACCACCAGCCCGGCCAGCGCGGTGCCCCCGACCAGCCCGGCCAGCAGCGGCATCGTGCCCAGCGGCAGCAGCATCAACGCGCAGGCGAGGC
This sequence comes from Streptomyces sp. NC-S4, assembly GCF_054353315.1. Lineage (NCBI taxonomy): Bacteria > Bacillati > Actinomycetota > Actinomycetes > Kitasatosporales > Streptomycetaceae > Streptomyces > Streptomyces sp. NC-S4. The sequence continues at coordinate 6,423,384 of NZ_CM135937.1, forward strand.
CGACCAGTACGGCGATGCCCCACCAGGAGCGGGGGGCGGTCAGGCGTTCGTCGTGGTGCGCGGGGGAGAGCTGCATACGGACAAGCCTGCCACGAGGCGACCCGTGGGTAGCCGCGCGGGTAAGGTCTGCGGCTGTGAGTGGACGAAACACAGCGTTGACGCCCCCGGCCGATGCCGCCGCGCCGGTCAGGCACCCCGACGCGCCCGCACCCGGCGAGCTCCTCGGTGCGCACTACGAGCACTGTTTCGGCTGCGGCGGGGGCCAGCCCCACGGACTCCACCTGGAGGCCCGGGCGGGCGAGGGCGTGCGCGTCACCGCCGAGTTCACCGTCCGGCCCGCGCACCAGGGCGCGCCCGGCCTCGCCCACGGCGGGGTGCTCGCCACCGCGCTCGACGAGACGCTGGGTTCCCTGAACTGGCTGCTGCGCGTCATCGCGGTGACGGGGCGGCTGGAGACCGACTTCGTGCGCCCCGTGCCGGTGGACACCGTGCTGTACCTGGAGGCCGAGGTCACCGCCGTCGCCGGCCGGAAGATCTACTGCACGGCCGTCGGCCGGATAGGCGGACCGCAGGGCCCGGTCGCCGTACGCGCCGACGCCCTCTTCATCGAGGTGAAGGTCGACCACTTCATCGACAACGGACGGCCCGAGGAGATCCGGGCGGCGATGGCCGACCCGGACCAGGTCAGGCGCGCACGCGCCTTTGAGGTGAACCCCTGATGTCCCAGAGCAACCACGATTCCGGCCGGCCGGTCGACGTGCTGATCCGCCGCGTCGACCCGGAGGTGCCGATTCCGGCATACGGGCACCCCGGCGACGCCGGCTGCGACCTCGTCACCACCGAGGCCGCCGAGCTGGAGCCGGGCGAGCGCGCCGTACTGCCCACCGGTGTGTCGATCGCGCTGCCCGACGGGTACGCGGCGTTCGTGCACCCGCGGTCCGGCCTGGCCGCACGCTGCGGGCTCGCGCTCGTGAATGCCCCGGGGACGGTGGATGCCGGGTACCGTGGGGAGATCAAGGTGATCGTGGTCAATCTCGACCCTCGCGAGAGCGTCCGGTTCGAGCGTTTCGACCGCATCGCCCAGCTGGTTGTCCAGCGGGTCGAGAAGGTCCGCTTCCATGAGGTGGCGGAACTTCCCGGCTCGGCCCGGGCCGAGGGGGGCTTCGGCTCCACCGGCGGGCATGCGGCCGTGGCCGGATCCGGGGCTGGTCAGCAGGGTGGGAATGGCTACGCTTCGGTCGTAACCGACCGGGAAGGACAGTGACGTGTTCGGACGTCGCAAGAAGAACGACTCCGCCCAAGACGGCGGCGCGGCCGAGCAGGTCGTAGACGGCGTCGCCGAGCAGGACGACGCGGGCGAGCAGGAGAACGCCGCCCCGCGCCGGGTGAACCTGCCGCCGGCCCCGCGGCCCGACGGCCCCTGGGACGTCTCCGAGGTGCTCGGGAACCCGGCCGACGGCCGGGTCGACCTGGGCGGCATCCTCGTACCCGGCGTCGAGGGCATGGAGCTGCGCGTCGAGGTGGCCGGTGACGCGATCGTCGCCGCGACCGTGGTCCTGGGCGACAGTGCCGTGCAGCTGCAGGCCTTCGCCGCGCCCAAGAAGGAGGGCATCTGGGGCGAGGTCCGCGAGGAGATCGCCGCGGGTATCACCCAGCAGGGCGGCATCATCGACGAGGCCCAGGGCTCGCTGGGCTGGGAGCTGCGCGCCCAGGTGCCCGTACCGCTCCCGGACGGGCAGACCGGCGCCCAGCTGGTCCGCTTCGTCGGCGTCGACGGCCCGCGCTGGTTCCTGCGCGGCGTCATCTCCGGCCAGGGCGCCGTGCGCCCCGAGTCGGCGGGTGTGCTGGAGCAGATCTTCCGGGACACCGTCGTCGTCCGCGGTGACGGCCCGATGGCTCCCCGCGACCCGATCGTCCTGAAGCTGCCGAACGACGCCCAGATGGTGCCGGACGGCGTGCAGACGGACGACCAGGAAGGCTCCCGCTTCGGCGGCGGCATGGGGCAGCTCGAACGCGGCCCGGAGATCACCGAGGTCCGCTGACCTCGGACGACCTCGGACGGCCCCCGCGCACAGGGGGCTCGTCATGCGTTTCGGCCGGTGGGCCCCACTCCTTCGGGGGTGGGGCCCACCGGCTTCTGCGCCCCCGGCGGGGTCCCGTACCCCGCGTCAGGGATCCGTCAGGGATCGGCGCCGGGGCGCCGATCGGTGCGTACGCGGCGTGCACGTCCCGGAGAATGGGGCGCATGGGACGCGGCAAGCTCAGGATCTACCTCGGCGCGGCACCCGGTGTGGGCAAGACCTACGCGATGCTCTCCGAGGGGCACCGCCGGGTGGAGCGCGGCGCGGACTGCGTCGTCGGCTTCGTCGAGCACCACGGCCGGCAGCGGACGGAGGTCATGCTCCACGGCCTCGAACAGGTCGAGCGCAAGCCCCTGGTGCACCGGGGCGCCGCCTTCACCGAGATGGACGTGGACGCACTCCTCGCCCGCAGGCCCGCCATAGCGCTGGTCGACGAGCTCGCGCACACCAACGTGCCCGGCTCGCGCAACGCCAAACGCTGGCAGGACGTGGAGGAGCTGCTGCGGGCCGGCATCGACGTCGTGTCCACCGTGAACATCCAGCACCTGGAGTCGCTCGGGGACGTGGTCGAGTCGATCACCGGGGTGCGGCAGCGGGAGACCGTGCCGGACGAGGTGGTCCGCCGGGCCGACCAGGTCGAGCTGGTCGACATGTCCCCGCAGGCCCTGCGCCGGCGGATGGCCCACGGGAACATATACAGGCCCGAGAAGGTCGACGCGGCCCTGTCGAACTACTTCCGGCCGGGCAACCTCACCGCCCTGCGCGAGCTGGCGCTGCTGTGGGTGGCCGACCGGGCGGACGAGTACCTCCAGCAGTACCGGGGCGAGCACGGCATCCGCTCGACCTGGCAGGCGCGGGAGCGGATCGTCGTCGGGCTCACCGGCGGCCCGGAGGGGCGCACGCTCATCCGGCGGGCCTCGCGCCTGGCCGAGAAGGGGGCCGGCGGCGAGGTCCTGGCCGTCTACATCGCCCGCAGCGACGGGCTGACCGCCGCCTCGCCCAAGGAACTCGCCGTCCAGCGGACCCTGGTCGAGGACCTGGGCGGAACGTTTCATCATGTGATCGGCGACAACATCCCCGAAGCCCTGCTCGCCTTCGCGCGCGGGGTCAACGCCACCCAGATCGTGCTCGGCTCCAGCCGCCGCCGCTCCTGGCAGTACGTCTTCGGCCCCGGGGTCGGGGCGAGCGTCGCCCGCGACTCCGGACCCGACCTCGACGTGCACATCGTCACGCACGAGCACGTCGCCAAGGGGCGAGGCCTGCCCGTGGTGCCCTCGGCGGCCCGGCTCGGGCGGACCCGGATCATCGCCGGCTGGGTGGTGGGGGCGGTCCTGCCCGTACTGCTGTGCCTGCTGCTCACGCACGTCGACGCGGACCTCGGCCTCGCCAACGACATGCTGCTCTTCCTGTCGCTGACGGTGGCGGCCGCGCTGCTCGGCGGGCTCTGGCCGGCCCTGGCCTCCGCGGCCCTCGGCTCACTGCTGCTGAACTACTTCTTCGCACCGCCGCTGCACCGCTTCACGGTGTCCGACCCCAAGAACATCGTCGCCATCGCCGTCTTCTTCGGGGTCGCCGTCTCCGTGGCCTCGGTCGTGGACCTGGCCGCCCGCCGCACCCACCAGGCGGCCCGGCTGCGCGCCGAGTCCGAGATCCTCTCCTTCCTGGCCGGCAGCGTGCTGCGCGGCGAGACCACCCTGGACGCGCTGCTGGAGCGGGTGCGCGAGACCTTCGCCATGGAGTCCGTGGCCCTGCTGGAGCGGGCGGGCGACCTGGAGCCCTGGAAACCGGCCGGCAGCGTCGGTCCCGGCCCCGTCGCCCGGCCCGAGGACGCCGACGTGGACATGCCCATCGGGGACCACATGGCCCTGGCCCTGTCCGGCCGGGTGCTGCCCGCCGAGGACCGCCGGGTGCTCGGTGCCTTCGCGGCGCAGGCGGCCGTGGTCCTGGACCGTCAGCGGCTGGTCGGCGAGGCCGAGGAGGCCCGCCGGATGGCCGAGGGCAACCGGATCCGCACCGCGCTGCTGGCCGCCGTCAGCCATGACCTGCGGACCCCGCTGGCCTCCATCAAGGCCTCCGTCAGCTCCCTGCGCTCCGCCGACGTGGAATGGAGCGAGGAGGACCGGGCCGAGCTCCTCGAAGGCATCGAGGACGGCGCCGACCGCCTCGACCACCTGGTGGGCAACCTGCTCGACATGTCCCGGCTGCAGACCGGCACCGTCACCCCGCTGATCCGGGAGATCGACCTCGACGAGGTGGTCCCGATGGCGCTGGGCGGTGTACCGGAGGACAGCGTGCTGCTGGACGTGCCCGAGGCGCTGCCGATGGTGGCGGTGGACCCGGGGCTGCTGGAGCGGACCGTGGCCAACGTCGTGGAGAACGCCGTCAAGTACAGCCCGGCCGGGGAGCCGGTCCTGGTGGCGGCCAGCAGCCTCGGCGACCGGGTCGAGGTCCGCGTCGTCGACCGCGGGCGGGGCGTGCCCGACGAGGCGAAGGACCGTATCTTCGCCCCCTTCCAGCGGTACGGGGACGCCCCGCGCGGGGCAGGCGTGGGCCTCGGGCTCGCCGTCGCCCGCGGGTTCGCCGAGGCGATGGACGGCACCCTGACGGCCGAGGACACCCCCGGGGGCGGGCTGACGATGGTGCTCACATTGCGCGCGGTACGGGGCGAACGGGTACCGGAGCGTGCCACGGTGGGCGTGGGCGTGAGCGCGACGGCGGAACCGACGGAACCGAACGGACCGAAGGAACCGAACGAACCGAACGAACTTGGTCACGACCGTGATCGGATGACGCGACAGAAGGCAGGACCTCAATGACCCGGGTGCTCGTGGTGGAAGACGAGCCGCAGATCGTCCGAGCGCTTGTGATCAACCTGAAGGCGCGCAGATACGAGGTCGACGCCGCGGCCGACGGGGCGAGTGCACTGGAGCTCGCGGCCGCCCGCCACCCCGACGTGGTCGTGCTCGACCTCGGACTGCCCGACATGGACGGGGTCGAGGTGATCAAGGGCCTGCGCGGCTGGACCCGGGTACCGATCCTGGTCCTCTCCGCCCGGCACAGCTCCGACGAGAAGGTCGAGGCCCTGGACGCGGGCGCCGACGACTACGTCACCAAGCCCTTCGGCATGGACGAGCTGCTGGCGCGGCTGCGCGCCGCCGTCCGCCGGGCCGAGCCGGCCGCCGGCTCCGGCGAGGACGAGGTGGTCGTGGAGACGGACGGCTTCACGGTGGACCTGGCCGCCAAGAAGGCCGTGCGCGAGGGCCGCGACGTACGGCTGACGCCCACCGAGTGGCACCTGCTGGAGGTCCTGGTCCGCAACGCCGGCAAACTGGTCAGCCAGAAGCAGCTGCTCCAGGAGGTCTGGGGGCCCTCGTACGGCACCGAGACGAACTACCTGCGGGTCTACATGGCCCAACTGCGGCGCAAGCTGGAGGCGGATCCCTCGCATCCGCGGCACTTCATCACCGAGCCGGGCATGGGCTACCGCTTCGAGCGGTAGTGCGCACGCCGGTAGGCTTCCTTTATGAGTGCTGAACCGCGTCCCGAGAAGTCCGCGAAGCCGGCCAGGCCTGCGGGCCGGTTCCGCCGGATGATTGAGCGGCTGTCCACCTCCCAGGAGGAGCTGCATTCGGCGGAGCTGCAGGAGGACGCAGAAGCCGCGGGGTGCACGCGGATCTGCGACTGCCACGACCGTCAGATAGTCAAGGTGACCGGAACCCTGCGTACCGTCACCCTGCGGCCGCGTGCGGGCGTTCCCGCCCTGGAGGCCGAGCTCTTCGACGGCTCGGCCGCGCTGGACGTGGTCTGGCTCGGGCGTCGCTCGATCGTGGGAATCGAGCCCGGCCGACGCATGATCGCCTCGGGGCGCATCTCCATGACCCACGGCCGTCGGGTGCTCTTCAACCCGAAGTACGAACTCCGCCCGCTCGGACAGGAGCACTGACCGGTGACGTCACTCGACAAACCGACCACCCCGAATTCGGCCGGGCCGCGCCACGCCGCCGCCCCTTCCGCCGACCAGAAGGCCGTGACCCAGGCGGCGCTCTTCGATGCCTTCGGCGGTATCCGGGGCACCGTGGAGACGATGCTGCCCGGGCTGCTCTTCGTCATGATCTACACGATCAACAAGGACGTGAAGTGGTCCGCCATCGCGGCGGGCGCGGTCGCGGTCCTGCTGGTGATCGTGCGGCTGCTGCGCAAGGACACGGTCAAGCACGCCTTCAGCGGAGTCTTCGGCGTGGGCGTGGGTGTGGCCTTCGCCCTGTTCACGGGCAGCGCGAAGGGCTTCTACCTGCCCGGCATGATCTACGGCGTCGGTCTCGGCCTGGCCTTCACGCTCTCGGCGCTGGTGGGCTTCCCGCTGCTCGGCGTGATCCTGGGCCCGGTGTTCAAGGAGAACCTCTCCTGGCGCACCCGCAACCCCGGGCGCAAGAAGGCGTACGTCAAGGCCAGCCTGGCCTGGGGCCTGATCTTCCTCGCCAAGTACGCGATCCTCTTCCCGCTGTACTGGTGGGGTGACGCGACGCAGCTGGGCTGGGTGCTGATCGCGCTGAAGCTCCCGCCGATGGTGCTCGCGGTGTACTTCACCTGGGTCTTCCTGGCGAAGGCGCCGCCGCCGATCGACGTGATCGCGGAGTGGGAGGCCAAGGAGGCCGCGGAGGCCGCCGCCAAGGGGCCGAAGGCCTGACGGCCGCCGACTGACGCAAAGGGGCGGGACCGGGCCGACAGGCCGGTCCCGCCCCTTTGCGCTGCCACGGCTCCGGCGGCCGGGGCCACTGCCCGGGCGGGCGCGGGAGCGGGGGCCGGCCCGGGGACCACCCGGCAGCGCCCTGCCGGCGCCCGCCGGGCTGCCGCCGTACTCCCCGGGGCCCGTAGGACAGTTCGGTGCGCTGGTCCGAGGCCGATGCCGGAGTTTCGTGCCGGGCTGTTGCGCCGGGGGGCCGGCGTCCGCGCCGCGCCGAGGCCGACGCCCGACGGCTCGCGGCGTGCCCCTGCCGGGCCCGGGAGCCCTGGGGCGGAACGGCTGCAAGGATGCGGGGCCGCGCCCGCCCGGGCAGCGGGACGGGTTCTCTGCTTAGCGCAGCGCAGCGCCGCGCCGAGGCCGGCGCCCGGCGGCTCGCGGCGTGCCCCTGCCGGGATGCGGGTCCGCGTCCGCGCGGTCGGCGCCGCGCAGGGGCGGGCCCGTGGTGGCCGACGGCCCCGGGCCGGGCGCCGGGCTTGCGCAGCCGGTCCCGGCGGCGGCCGGGAAGCCCGAAGGGGGTGCCGCCCGGCCGGGCGGCACCCCCTTCGTCGTCGAGCGGCCCGCAGGGCTAGCGGCGGGCCTGGAGGAGGTCCTCCAGCTGTTCCTCGCGGGCCTGGGCGGCCACGAAGAGCAGCTCGTCGCCCGGCTCCAGGGTCTCCTCCCCGTGCGGGGTGAGGACCCGGTTGCCCCGGATGATCGTGACCAGCGAGGTGTCCTCGGGCCAGGTGATGTCGCTGATCTGGGTGCCCGCGACCGAGGAGTCGGCCGGCAGGGTCAGCTCGACGAGGTTGGCGTCGCCGTGGCTGAAGCGCAGCAGCCGTACCAGGTCGCCGACGCTCACGGCCTCCTCGACCAGGGCCGACATCAGGCGCGGCGTGGAGACGGCGACGTCGACGCCCCAGGACTCGTTGAAGAGCCACTCGTTCTTCGGGTTGTTGACGCGGGCCACCACGCGCGGGACCCCGTACTCGGTCTTGGCGAGCAGCGAGACGACGAGGTTGACCTTGTCGTCACCGGTGGCCGCGATGACCACGTTGCAGCGCTGCAGTGCCGCCTCGTCCAGCGAGGTGATCTCGCAGGCGTCGGCCAGCAGCCACTCGGCCTGCGGCACCCGCTCGACCGAGATGGCCGTCGGGGCCTTGTCGACCAGGAGCACCTCGTGGCCGTTCTCCAGCAGTTCGCCCGCGATGGACCGGCCCACCGCGCCCGCACCGGCGATCGCGACCCTCATGCGTGTGCCTCCTCGGGCCCCTCGGCGAACGCCGCCTCGACCTTGTCGATCTCGTCCGTGCGCATCATCACGTGGACGAGGTCGCCCTCCTGCAGGACCGTCGCCGACGTGGGCAGCATCGCTTCGCCCAGGCGGGTGAGGAACGCCACGCGGACGCCCGTCTCGTCCTGGAGCTTGCTGACCTTGTGGCCGATCCAGGCGGCGGAGGTGTGCACCTCGGCGAGCTGCACCCCGCCGCTCGGGTCGCGCCACAGCGGCTCGGCCCCCGAGGGCAGCAGCCTGCGCAGCATCTGGTCGGCGGTCCACCGCACGGTGGCGACGGTGGGGATGCCGAGGCGCTGGTACACCTCGGCGCGCTTGGGGTCGTAGATGCGGGCGGCGACGTTCTCCACGCCGAACATCTCGCGGGCCACGCGGGCCGCGATGATGTTGGAATTGTCACCACTGCTGACGGCGGCGAAGGCGCCCGCGTCCTCGATTCCCGCCTCCCTCAGGGTGTCCTGGTCGAAGCCCACCCCGGTGACGCGGCGGCCGCCGAAACCGGCGCCGAGCCGGCGGAATGCGGTGGGGTCCTGGTCGACGACGGCGACCGTATGCCCCTGCTGTTCCAGGGTTTGCGCGAGGGCGGAGCCCACTCTTCCGCAACCCATGATGACGATGTGCACGGCCGTCCTTCCGGCTGTCAGCGACTCGCTGGTTCCCAGCCTCATTGCATGCTCTGGTTAAACAGGGTCTCAGACCATGGCCCAAGCTACACACGGGCGGTCACCCATGGGGTCTCTTGCGTCGCAGTCGTGCTGCGGGTGGGGAGGAATTGCGGCGGGATTGCGGTATGAGGGGGTGGGGGGTTCGTCAGGCTGATTTCGAACGCTTACGATCCTCTGCGTGTCCAAACTGACCGACGTGCCCAAACGGATCCTGATCGGCCGGGCGCTGCGCAGCGACCGCCTCGGAGAAACACTCCTTCCCAAGCGGATCGCCCTTCCCGTCTTCGCCTCCGACCCGCTGTCCTCCGTGGCATATGCCCCCGGCGAGGTCCTGCTGGTCCTGTCGATCGCGGGCGTGTCGGCGTACCAGTACAGCCCCTGGATCGCGCTCGCGGTCGTCGTGCTGATGTTCACCGTCGTGGCGTCCTACCGCCAGAACGTCCACGCCTACCCGAGCGGCGGCGGCGACTACGAGGTCGCCAACACCAACCTCGGACCCAGGGCCGGCCTCACCGTGGCGAGCGCCCTGCTCGTCGATTACGTCCTGACCGTCGCCGTGTCGATCTCCTCCGGGGTCGAGAATCTCGGCTCCGCGGTGGATTTCGTGATCGAGCACAAGGTGCTCTCGGCGATGGTCATGATCCTTCTCCTCACCCTGATGAACCTGCGCGGTGTGAAGGAATCCGGGAAGCTCTTCGCGATCCCGACCTATGTCTTCGTCGCCGCCGTATTCGTCATGATCGGCTGGGGTGCCTGGAAGGGCCTCGTCCTCGACGACACGATGACCGCCCCCACCGCGAATCTCGAGATCAAGCCCGAGCAGCAGGGCCTGGCCGGCTTCGCGATGGTGTTCCTGCTGCTGCGGGCCTTCTCCTCCGGCTGTGCCGCCCTCACCGGCGTCGAGGCCATCAGCAACGGCGTGCCCGCCTTCCGCAAGCCCAAGAGCAAGAACGCGGCCAGCACCCTCGCCCTCATGGGCGCCCTGGCCGTCACCATGTTCTGCGGCATCATCGGCCTGGCCATGGCCACCGACGTGCGGATGGCGGAGAACCCCGCGACCGACCTGCTCGACAACGGCGTCCCCGTGGGCCCCGGATACGTCCAGCACCCGGTCATCTCCCAGGTCGCCGAGGCCGTCTTCGGCAACGGCAGCTTCCTGTTCGTCCTGCTGGCCGCGGCCACCGCGCTGGTGCTGTTCCTGGCCGCGAACACCGCGTACAACGGCTTCCCGCTGCTCGGCTCGATCCTCGCCCAGGACCGCTACCTGCCGCGCCAGCTGCACACCCGCGGCGACCGGCTCGCCTTCTCCAACGGCATCGTGCTCCTCGCGGGCGCGGCCATGCTGCTCGTGTGGATCTACGACGCCGACTCCACCAAGCTGATCCAGCTCTACATCGTGGGTGTCTTCGTCTCCTTCACCCTGAGCCAGATCGGCATGGTCCGGCACTGGAACCGGCACCTGAAGACGGAGCGCGACGTCGCCGCCCGCCGCCGGATGCACCGCAGCCGGGCCATCAACACCTTCGGCGCCTTCTTCACCGGCATGGTGCTGGCCGTCGTCCTCGCGACCAAGTTCACCCACGGCGCCTGGGTGGCCCTGCTCGGCATGGTGATCTTCTACGGCACCATGACCGCGATCCGCAAGCACTACGACCGCGTCTCCGCGGAGATCGCCGCCGCCGAGGGCCCCAGCGAGGACAGCGTGCGCCCCTCCCGGGTCCACTCGATCGTCCTGGTCTCCAAGGTCCACAAGCCCACGCTGCGCGCCCTGGCGTTCGCCAAGCTGACCCGCTCGGACACGCTGGAAGCCCTCAGCATCAGCGTCGACCCGGCCGAGACCAAGGCCCTGCGCGAGGAATGGGACCGCCGCGGGATCAACGTCCCGCTCAAGATCCTCGACTCCCCGTACCGGGAGATCACCCGCCCGGTCGTCGAGTACGTCAAGGGCCTGCGCAGCGAGAACCCGCGCGACGCGGTCAGCGTCTACATCCCCGAGTACGTCGTCGGCCGCTGGTACGAACACCTGCTGCACAACCAGAGCGCGCTGCGCCTCAAGGGCCGGCTGCTCTTCACCCCCGGTGTGATGGTCACCTCGGTGCCGTACCAGCTGGAGTCCTCGGAGCTCGCCAAGCGGCGGGCGAAGAAGCGCCAGGACTGGAACGCCCCGGGCGCGGTGCGCCGCGGCCCGGTGGACACGCCGAGGCCGCCGAAGGCGCCGACCGGCAAGGGCTGAACGGGTTGGTGAACGGCCGGACGAGATCCACGTAAACTGGTGGGTCGGTCGTCCGGCCGTTCCCCGTTTTCGGTTTTTTGGAGTCTCCCCACCATGACGAGCGTCGAGCAGAACGAGAAGCGGTCACTGGTCGGGGAGGAGTACGAGGTCGAGGTCGGCCCCGTGGCGCACGGCGGCCACTGCATCGCCCGCACCGTCGACGGCCGGGTCCTGTTCGTCCGCCACACCCTCCCGGGGGAGAAGGTGATCGCCAGGGTCACCGAGGGCGAGACGGACTCCCGCTACCTGCGCGCCGACGCGATCACCGTGCTCGACGCCTCCAAGGACCGCGTCGAGGCCCCCTGCCCGTACGCCGGCCCCGGCAAGTGCGGCGGCTGCGACTGGCAGCACGCCAAGCCCGGCGCCCAGCGCCGGCTCAAGGGCGAGGTCGTCGCAGAGCAGCTGAAGCGGCTCGCGGGGCTCACCCCGGAGGAGGCCGGCTGGGACGGCACCGTGATGCCGGCCGAGGGCGACAAGCTGCCGGCCGGGCAGGTGCCGCAGTGGCGCACCCGCGTGCAGTTCGCCATCGACGAGGACGGCAACGCGGGCCTGCGCAAGCACCGCTCTCACGACATCGAACTGATCGACCACTGCATGATCGCGGCGCCGGGCGTCAGCGAACTGGGCATCGAGAAGCAGGACTGGCCCCAGATGGCCACGGTCGAGGCGATCGCGGCGACGGGCTCCCAGGACCGCCAGGTCGTCCTGACCCCCCGCCCGGGCGGCCGCCTGCCGCTGGTGGAGCTCGACAAGCCGGTCTCGGTCCTGCGGGTGGAGGAGAAGGACGGCGGGGTCCACCGCGTCCACGGCCGCCCGTTCGTCCGCGAGCGCGCCGACGGCCGTACCTACCGCGTGGGCATGGGCGGCTTCTGGCAGGTCCACCCGCAGGCCGCGGACACCCTGATCAAGGCCGTCATGCAGGGCCTGATGCCGCGCAGGGGCGAGATGGCCCTCGACCTCTACTGCGGCGTCGGCATCTTCGCGGGAGCCCTCGCGGAACGCCTCGGCGAGACCGGCGCCGTCCTCGGCATCGAGTCGACGAAGCGCGCGGTGGAGGACGCCCGCCACAACCTGGCGGACTTCCCGCGGGTCCGCATCGAGCAGGGCAAGGTCGAGCAGATCCTCCCGAAGACCGGGATCACGGAATGCGACCTGGTCGTCCTGGACCCCCCGCGCGCGGGCGCGGGCAAGCAGACGGTCCGCCACGTGGCCGGCCTCTCGGCCCGCCGCATCGCCTACGTGGCCTGCGACCCGGCGGCCCTGGCCCGCGACCTGGGCTACTTCAAGGAATACGGCTACAAGCCCCGCACCCTGCGCGTCTTCGACCTCTTCCCGATGACCCACCACGTCGAGTGCGTGGCCATCCTGGAGCCCATCAACAAGGCCGCCTGACCTGCTCCTTCTCCGGGTGTGCCTGATCGGTGGTACGTGCGTGAGGCGCGGTGTCCTGACGCGTATCTGACGCACGTGCCGCACGGACGGGGCGATTCCTGATGGGCCATCATGCGTGATCGGTGACCGCCGGGCGGAGCCCTCGGCTGGTGGTCTGTCCTGGTGGCATGGTCTCGACTTGCCTACGGCGCTTGCGTACTCCGTGAGTCGGGCGTCGCCGGCCCTTCCTCACCCCACAGCACCCGATGCACGGCCTGTCCGCCAATGGTGATATGTCCGCCTCGGAGGGTGGTGAGTCCCTCGGCGTCGGAGGTGAGGGTCGTGACCGGCCCGGGTGCGCCCAGGGCCGTAGCGGCGAGCACTCAGTCGCACAGGGCCTTGGCCTGGCGGGTGGTGCGGTGGGCGGACCAGGCCAGGACCGCGGCGGAGCGGGCTGCCAGCCACAGGGTGTCGGTGTCCGGGGTGGCGGTCGGGTGGTGAGCCGTGTGCCACAGGTAGGGCGCCGTCACGAACGCCGCGGCCAGTGCGGGGGCCAGTCGCCACAGGACGAACGGCACGGCCGCGTACCAGTCGAGGGACAGGGCGAGCAGGTCGTAGCGGGGCGCCCCCCGGTAGGCACCCACCAGGGTGGTGCCGACCAGGGCGGGACCCGCGAGCAGCAGCGCCGTGGCGTACGCGCCGAGTGGACCGGCGGGCGCGCTGGACAACAGGGCCGCGGCCCAGCCGACACCGCCGGCGGCCCACAGGAACGCCACCGGCGCCGCCAGGTGGGAGAGGGCCAGGGCGCCGGGCGACAGCGGCAGCAGCAGGGCGCGGCGCGGCCGGTCCGTGTCCTGGTAGGCGGGTTCGGCCAGTGCGACCGCGGCGAGGTACGGCGGTACGACCAGGAGCAGGCCCGCGAACGCCGCCTTCAGGGGGCCGACCGGACCGTGGCCCGGCTCCGTCAGCCAGTCGGCCACCAGGCGGAACTGGGCGAACCCGGCGACCAGGGCGGCGCAGGCCAGGACCGGCCGCCAGGGGTGGCGCGCCAGGACGACGGTGTCCCGCCACAGCGGTATCGCCCACCGGGAGCGCGGCATCGGGATCCGGGTAGGCCGCCGGCGCCGCCCGCCGGTGGACTGCAGTACGAGGGTCAGCGCGCGCAGGTCCAGCAGCGTCGCGCCCCGGGCGGCCTCCCGCCCGGTGCGGGCCCGGGCGATCAGCGCGTCCGTCGGGATGCCGTCCACGGTCCGGAAGGCCTCCCGCAGGGCGGCCGCCGCGCAGGCGGCGAGGCAGGTCAGGGCCGCCGCCCAGGCCAGGGGCGGGCCGTGCCCGGCCGCGGTGGCGACGGCCGCGCCCGCCCAGCCCCAGGGGCCGGACCAGGCCGCTGCCCCGGTCACCGCCGGCACCGAGGTTCCGCAGGCGAGCACGGTCGCTCCGGCCAGTGCCAGCACGCCGCCGAGCAGCCGGACCCGGCCCGCCAGGGCGGGGCGGGCCTCGGCCACGGTGCCCAGTCCGACCGCGAGGCAGGCCAGCGCCAGGTGGGCGAGGAGCGCCACGGGGAGTACCTCGTAACGCTGTTCGCCCTGCAGGGCCAGGGCGAACGCGGCGGTCAGCGCACCGGTGGGCAGGGCCGCCGCGCAGGCGACCGCCACGGCCCGCACCAGCCGGGGGCGCAGCAGCCGGCCCCGGTCGCCGGGCAGCGGCAGGAGCCAGGTGATCTCGGCGGGACTGAGCAGTACCGGCCCCAGCCGCAGGCACAGGGAGATCTGGCCGGCGAACAGCAGCAGCGTGGTGCCGACCACGCCTGCGCGGGCGGGCGGCCCGCCGGACCAGCCCAGCCCCTGGCCGATGCCCGGTGCCGCCTGGACCAGGCCCGCGAGCACCACCAGTGCGGAGACGGCCGCGCACACCCAGGTCCACGCGTCGTCGAACCGGGGCCGGCCGGACCCGCGTTCCCGCCGGGCGCGCGCCGCGGTGGCCACGGCCGTGGTCGTGGCGTCCCGGTCCTCGGCGGCACGTTCGGCGGTCACCGCCACGGTGAGACCTCCGCTGCGCCGGTCACCTCGTCGGGGGTGCCCAGGGCAGCCGTCCGGCCCCGGTCCAGGAGCAGCACCCGGTCGGCGGTCTCCTCCACGGTGGCCCGGTCGTGCGAGGCCAGCAGTACGGCCGTACCGGCGGCCTTCGCCGCCCGCAGCGCGGCGGCCAGCCTGCGGCGGGCGGCGGTGTCCAGGCGCTGCTCGGGCTCGTCCACGACGATCAGGCGGGCCGGACGCACCAGTACCGAGGCGAGCAGCAGCATCTGGCGCTGTCCCGCCGACAGGGCGTCGGGGAAGGCGTCGCCGCGGTGGTCCAGGCCGAGTTCGGCCAGTACCCGGTCGGCGGCGGCGTCGGCTCGGGGGCCCAGACCGTGGGCAGCGGCGACCATCCGTATGTGCTCCGCGACGGTGAGGTCGGGAAAGCATTCGGCGCCGTCGAGGAGCAGCCCGACGTCCCGCCGGAAGGCGGGATCCGCCTCGCGCGGCGCGGCCCCCGCGAAGCGGACCTCGCCGCGGTCCGGCTGCCGCCGGCCCACGCAGACGCTCAACAGGGTCGACTTGCCGGAGCCGTTGGCGCCGGCGAGAGCCAGACAGCCGCCGGGCTCCAGGGCCAGGGAGACGTCGGCCAGGACGGCTTCCTCGGCGTAGGCCACGTGGATGTCCTGCGCGTACAGCAGGGCGGTCCTCGGGGAGGTGCCCTCGTCGGCGTCGGTCACGCCCGTCCCCACCTTCGCCGCCCGCCCCGGCCCCCGCCCATATGTATTCATCGTGCACGAATATACCCATGTGATGGACAGTCATATGAGTCTGCAGTTGCGGGCGTTCGCTTCGCCGGTTCGTCAGGCCAGGGTCAGGGGGAGGGTGGTCAGGCCGCGGGTGAGGCGGGTGTGGCGCCAGGTCGGGGCGTCCGCGGGGGCGGCCAGGCGCGTGTTCGGGAAGCGGGTCAGCAGGGCGCGGAGGGCGATTTCCGCCTCGGCGCGGGCCAGGGGGGCGCCCGGGCAGCGGTGGATCCCGTGGCCGAAGGAGAGGTGGCCGCCGGCGTCGCGGTCGAGGTCCAGGCGGTGCGGGTCGGGGAAGGCCCGGGGGTCGCGGTTCGCGGCTCCGGGGGCGATGAGGACCGGGAAGCCGGCCGGGACGTCGATGCCGCCGATGCTCAGGTCCTCGGTGCTGTGGCGGAAGGTGGCCACGCCCACCGGGGAGTCGAAGCGGAGCAGTTCGTCGAGGGCGCCGGGGATCAGGTCCGGGTCCCGGCGCAGGCGGTCGAACGCTTCCGGGTGCCGGAGCAGGGCCAGGGCGGCGTTGCCGATGAAGTGGGTGGTGGTCTCGTGCCCGGCGACCAGGAGGAGGGCGGCCAGGGAGACGGTTTCCTCCCGGTCGAGGCCGCCCTCCTCGCAGTCGCGCAGGAGGGAGTGGAGCGGGCCGTCGCCGGGGGTGGCGCGGGCGGTGTCGACGAGGTGGGTCAGGTAGTCGCCGATGTGGTGCGACGCGGCGTCCACGCGGTCGGTGTCGGTCGCGTCGAAGAGCTCGTGGGACCGGGCGGCGAGGGTGGCGCGGTCGGGTTCGGGGACGCCCAGCAGTTCGCAGACGACGGTGACCGGCAGGGGGACCGCCAGGTCCGCCACCAGGTCGACCTCCGCACCCAGTCGCCATGTGCCCATGAGGCCGTCGACGATGCGGGTGATGAACGGGCGCAGTTCGCGGACGCGGCCGGTCGTGAACAGGCGCGTCGCCACTCGCCGGTGGCGGGTGTGCACGGGCGGGTCGCTCGCCAGCATGTTGCGGGAGATCGCCGGGTGCAGGTCGCGGTTCGAGGGCCGGTCGGCGAAGAAGCGGGCCGTGTCCTTGGACAGGCGGGGGTCGGTGAACGCCTCCCGGGCCTCGGCGTGGCCGGTGATCAGGTACGCCTGGTGGCCGCCGGAGCCGGTGGGGATCCGCCGGACCGGGCAGCCCTCGCGCAGCCGGTCGTAGGTGGGGTAGGGGTCGGCGAAGAAGCGGGGGTCGCGCAGCGGGTCCTGCCGCGGGGCGGTCACGAGGCCGCGCCCGCGCGCTCGGGCGCCGCCGGTGCCCGGTGGCGTCCGTAGGCCTCGGCCACGAGCAGCAGCCACGCGGTCTCCGCCGGGAGGTCGCCCTTGCGGGAGCGGGTACCGGCGGCGGGCGGGGCCTCGTCGCCGTCGAGGGGGAGTCCGGCGCGCTTCGCGGCGACGGCCGCGGCGATGACCGCCGCCTCCACCTCGGCGTCGCCCTCGGGGGTACCGGCCGTACCCCGGCGGGCGCTCTCGGCGGTCGCGGCGTCCCGTACCGACGCCCGACGGTACCGGCGCAGGGCCAGCACGCAGTCGTTGATCTCGATGACCCGGCGGTGGAGGTGGAAGTCGAGGTCGAGGTCGTGGGTGTCGGCGTCGGTGCCGGTGGCGGTGTGGCCCGGGTCGAGCACGACCTCGGGGACCGCCGAGGTGACCTCCCGCCACAGGGGTTCGAGCGCGGTGAACGAGTTCCGCTCCCAGCGGCGCCGGCGCAGTTGGCTGAGCGGCCACAACAGGGCGGGGAGGGTGAGTCCGACGGTGATGAGGAGGACGGCGACGGCGGGCGCGCTCACGCTGAACGCGCAGCGGAAGGGGGTCAGCGGGGTCGAGCACCGGGCGTGGTCGGGTACGAGCCCCAGCCCGAGGCCGATGGAGACCAGGGCGAACAGCTTGTACGCGGCGTAGACGAGGGCGAAGCCGCAGCCCACCGAGGTCGTGCGCAGGCCCCAGCGCTGGCTGCGGCGGGTCGAGCGCTTGGACTGGGCCCAGGTCTGCAGCAGGAAGTCCTTGGCCGTGTACCCGAGGAAGGAGATGTAGATCAGGACGTAGCAGGCGTACAACGCCGGGTTGCGGCCGGTGAGTTGTTCGGCGGTGAAGAAGGCGGTCATCCCGGCGACGGAGATCGCGAGGGCGATGACACGCAGTCGGATCTGCCGCTGCGCCCGCTCACGGTCCAGGTTGAGCTGGAAGAGGAAGGCGAGGACCGAGGTGGCCGCCGTCAGGGTGAAGGTGTTGCTGAGGAGCCGGGCGACGTGCGGGACCACCGACTCGACCGCGTGCTCCACGGCCGGGGCGTAGGAGGCGAAGGCGAGCGCGAACGAGGTCAGCAGCGCCGCCATCGCCCAGGTGCCCGTGGGGCGGTGGCCACCGCGGCCCCGCACCCAGTAGACGGCGAAGCACAACAGCACGACGGCCGTGCCCGTGAAGAGGATGTTGATCATTTCCGGTGGCGATTCTTCCTGTGTGGCTCGGCGAACAGCGCGTCCCAGCTCTCGGCGCCGCTGGCGGGCCGGCTCGAGGGGCTCTCGCGTCCCCGGTACATGAGTTGGCGGATCACGCTGGCCATCACCTCGGCCTCGCGTTCGTCCTCGCTGGTGTAACTGGTCCGGCCGGACATCCGCTGCACGAGGGTGGGGTTGAACCCGATCGCGCGCAGGGTGTCCTGGTCCAGCTCCAGACTGCCGGGGTGGTCGCAGATGATGTGGCTGATCTCGTGGGCGAGGATGTGGTTCTGATGGAGGGGCGAGGTGGCCTCCTCGTAGAACAACAGGTCGGCGTCCGGGGTCTCCAGGCGGATGCCGCACGGGGCGTCCGTGGCGCCCAGGGTGCTCAGGGGGCGCAGGACGATGGGGCGTCCGCGTTGTTCGGCCACGGCGTCGCGCAGGTCGCGGGTGCTGAAGCGGTGCGGGAGTCGAAGCGCCTCGACGCGTGCCTCACACGCGGCGCGAAGCTGCTCAAGGTCCATGTGCTCACTCTGGTGACGCCGGTCGGGGGTGGTCGGCCGTGGCGACCTCCCCCTGGAAGCCCGGTACGCGCGCCCCAATGTTGGCATGTCGGCGACCCTGTTTCGTGGGCGGGGTACGCCGCGGGGATGCCGCGCGGAGCGCGGTGCCGGGCTTGTACCGCAAGATCCGAAAGAGACGGCCCAAGCCGCTTGCCCGCTTGCCGCTGGTCGCCCCGGCGTGCCGGACGGTCCGCACCCGCAGGTCGTCGAAGGCGTCGTCGCGCCGACCGAGCCCGTACCGGTGGGTGTCGCGGACGGGCGCGGTGCCCGTGTGTATCCGGCGTATGCCTTCCCGGGACACCACGGTCTGGGGCTTGCCGAGCTGGGCGAGGGCGAAGCGGCTCAGGTCGTCGATGTTCAGGCCGAGGTCATGCCGAGCGGCTGGAGGACGGCTTCGCGCAGGTGGTCTTCGATGACGGCGGCGAGGCGCATGTAGTCGGCGTCGCTGTACTGGTGTCGCTCGCCCGGGGGCGCCGTCAGCTCCACCGGGCGAGGCTTCGGGCCGGCCGCATGATGCCGTCCGGCTCGTTGTCGTGGCGATCGGATCGCAGGAAGCCCTCGCGCTCGGCGATTCCGCCGGTACGGGTCAGTAGTTGACGGATGGTGATCCCGTCGATCCGGGCCCCCGACGGGGCGAACCAGGGCAGGTGCTCGCGCACCCGGCCGTCCAGGGCGATCCGGCCTTCCTCCGCCGGCCTCATGACGGCCATGGCGGTGACCGGCTTGGACACCGACCCGATCAGGAACGGAGTCCCGGGGGTGACGGGATCCCCGTTGCCGTCCCGCCCCCAGGTGCGCCGCTGCACCACGCCTTCGCCGCTGACGACGGCGAAGGCGATACCGGGAACGCGGGTGCGCTGCCTGAGCTGCTGGATGTAGGCGTCGACCTTGCCGAAGTCGCCCCCGGACGCGGCGGCCGCACCGGCCGCACCGGCCGCGCCCCCGCGCCCCCGGCGAACGGCCGGTCTGGGCCGCCTCGGTCTAGGCGCCCGTCGTGCCGTCGAGCAGCTCGCGCAGGATGTCCAGGTGGCCGTTGTGGCGGGCCGTCTCCTCGGTGAGGTGCAGGAGGATCCAGCGCAGGTCGACGTGGAGGCCGTTGCGTACGGCTCGCTCGGCCTTGTCGTCCAGGCCGCGCCCGGTGACCAGTTCGCGGTACCGGGCGCTGTGCTCGGTGTACTCGTCGAGTAGCTGCGTGAGGGGGAAGTCGACGGCGATGCGCATCTCGCGGTCGGGGTCCTCCTCGGTCCAGGGGCCCCGGTCCTCCTCGCCGAGGAAGACCACCTGGAACCAGTAGTACTCGACCCAGCGGAGGTGGTTGATCACTCCGCTCATCGTCATCAGCGGTGAGCCAGGCAGGGGCGCCCTGCGTGCGTTCTCCGCGGAGACGCCGTCGCACTTGGCGCGGGCGGTGTCACGGGCGTAGTCGAGGAACGTGGTGAGCTGCGTGCGCTCGTCCCACGCGGGCGGGGTGTCGTCGGTTCTCGTCATCGCGCGAAGCGTCCCCGATCAACGCGCCCGGTGTCGAGGCGTTTTCCGGCGGGCCGGACCTGCTCCCCGGGCCGTCTCCAGGCCGTCTCTTTCGGATCTTGCCGAGCCCGCGGCGTCCGGCACCGCACCCGGCCGCGTTGTCGGGGCGCCCGAGTACGTCCAGTACGCAGGGCTCACCTCCGCCTTGCCATGTACGGCACCGGACGCCGCGGGTTCGGCCGGCAAGATCCGAAAGGGGCGGCCTAGTCGTCCAGATTCAGGTCCCGCTCGGTGTCGTCGGTGGTGAGCCCCTCGAGCTTGCGGGCCTGTTCGATCACGGTGGACAGCATCTTCAGGCTGTCGACGCTCAGGCCGTTGGCGCGCAGGGCCACCTTGCGGACGTCCTGGTCGCGCATCGCGGCGAGGAGGTCTATCTCCGCCTTGGTGCGTTCGGCCGCCGCGCTGTCGACGAAGTAGCCCGCCGGTACGCCGAAGAAGTCGGCCAGGGCCTTGATGGTGTGCCGCGTCGGGTTCCGCTTGGCGCCGGTGCGCAGTTGCTGGATGGCGCTCGCCGTCACCCCGCGCCCCTCCCCGGTCGCGGCCCTGCGGATCCCCTCGGCGACCTCCGCGTATGTGTAGGGACCCCGGGACGGTGGGTGCACCTCGCGGAAGAGGTGGTCCAGGAGTTGGGCGAAGGTGGGCGACTGGTCAGCCTCCATGTACACGACCTCCTAGGCGTGATGCCGAGCCTTTGCCCACCACAGTGTTTCTCGAAGCCCCTCGGGCCGGCACCGGCAACACTTTGGTTGACGCCGGACAGTCACTCTGGTGTACGTTACCAACGCGCCACCGACACTGGAGTGTTGAGGGTGAGCGCAGGACGGGTCGGGGTCGAGCTTCACGGGGGTGGGCTCGGCCGACGGCCCGACACCCCGTGGCCGCGCCCCGGGGGCTCTTCCCGGCCGGCGGGCGCGGCGACACGGCCGGCCGGTGGCCCGGTGCCGGTGTGGTCAAGATCGATGTGATTCGGTCAACTCCATTCGTCTCCGCCGATCCCGGGCGCGGGCCGGGGAGAATGGCCGACGATGGACACGAATGCTCCCCAACCGGAGGGCCCGACCGGCGGATACGGGCCGTTCGCCCACCTCACCGCCCCGAACGTGCTGCTCTACCGCTCCGTGATGCGGGCCTTCCTGGCCGCCAAGGAGCGCTTCGCCGTGCATCTGCGGCCGGAAGACGTCCACGCCGCCCTGCCCGCCGCGACGCGCCCCGGAGAGGTCGACGCGGTGGCGAAGGCGCTCGACGCCCTGGTCGCCTGGGGGAACCTGCGGGCGGATCCGGACACGGGGCGGGTCACGGCCGTCGAGGACTTCTACCGCAAGCGCTTCATCTACCAGCTCACGCGCGAGGGCGAAGCGGCCGAGAAGGCCCTGTCCGCCTACGACGAGGCCCTCGGGCTGCGCGGGGCCCTCCAGGCGGTCGCGCTGCACGACATCGTCACCCAGCTGCGCGCCCTCCTCGTGCTGGCGGCCGAGGAGGAGCCCGATCCGGCCAAAACGCACCTGGCGCTCGACGGCCTCGCCAGCCGCTTCGCCGCGCTCGCCGACAACGCCCGGGCCTTCATGGGGTCCCTGCAGCGGACCATCGACCTCCACGACGTGGCGGAGGACGTCTTCCTCGCCTACAAGGACCAGCTCATCCAGTACCTGGAGCGGTTCATCCAGGACCTGATCACCCTCGGCGGACGCATCGCCCGCCTGATCCTGGAGCTGGAGGACGGGCACCGGATCCAGCCCCTGCTGAGGTCCGCCGCGGCCCGCGAGGCAGCCGACGCGACCCCGCAGGAGGCGGCGCACGCCGAGCAGGCCGCCTACGAGCGATGGGCCGGCCGGTGGGCGGGGCTCGCGGCGTGGTTCCTCAGCCGCGACGGCCGGGAGTCGCAGTCCCGACTGCTGCGCGGACGCGCACTCGGGGCGATCCCGCAGCTGCTGGCGGTCGTACGGTCGCTGAACGAGCGCCGGGCCGGCCGCTCCGACCGCTCCGCCGACTTCCGCACACTGGCCCTCTGGTTCGCCGAGGCCCCCGACGACGACGCCCGGCACCGGCTGTGGCGCACCGCCTTCGGGCTGTACCCGGCGCGCCACCTCACCCTCGACGCCGAGACGCACGCCGCACGGCTCGCCCGCCCCGAGCCGGCCGCAACTCCCTGGGCGGGAGCCGAACCGCTGCGCATCAGCCCGCAGTTGCGCCGCACGGGCAGCTACGAGCGGCGCGGCAAGCCCCGCAAGGTCGAAGACCGGCAGGAGGCGCGCCGGCTGCTCGCGCAGACCGCCGCCAAGCAGGCCGCCGAGACCGCGGCCGCACGGGCCAGGCTGGTCACCGGAGGCATCACCAGGCTGTCCGGGCTCGGCGAACTGGACCCGGCCAGCTTCCGCTTCTTCCTCCAGCTCCTCGGGGACGCGCTCGCCACCTGGCGGCCCGGCATGAAGCACACCACGGCCACGAGCAACGACGGAGCCATGGAGATCCGGCTCACGGCCCTGCCGGACGGGTCGACGACCGAGGTACGCACGCCGGAGGGGATCTTCCGAGGCCCCGACCACGCCATCGAGATCGTCGATCTCACCGCAGGAACAGAAGGGGGCGACGGGCGATGAACACCTCGCTCGCCGAAGTGCTGGACGGGCAACACGCCTCCGACCTGCGCAAAGCGGCCAGAGCCCTGCTCAAGCAGCCCCTGCTGCTCGCGCACGGCCCCTCGGCGGACGAGTTCCGGCTCGTCCGGCGGCACGCCTCCGACCTGAGGGAGTGGTTCGACCGCAACACCGGCTGGCCCCTCCAGGTCGACGCCGAGTCGGCCAGGCTCGGCAAGATCCCGGCCCGCCTCGCCGACGCCACCCATCCCGCCCGCGAGGCGACGCGCAGCGCCGCCCCCTTCACGCGCCGCCGCTACGTCCTGCTCTGCCTGGCCCTCGCGGCCCTCGAACGCGGCGAGGCGCAGATCGCCCTCGGCCGGCTCGCCGAACAGGTCGTGCTGGACGCGTCCGACCCCCAGCTCACCGCCACCGGCATCCGGTTCACCCTGGACCGCCGCGACGAGCGCCTCGACCTGGCCGCCGTCGTACGGCTCCTGCTCGGCCTCGGGGTGCTGCGACGGGTCGCCGGTGACGAGGACGCCTACGTCAGCGGAGCCGGCGACGTCCTGTACGACGTCGAACGGCGCGTGCTGGCCGGGCTGCTCGCCACCCGGCGCGGCCCTTCCACCGTACGGGCCGAGTCCCCCGCGGAGCGGCTCGCCGAGCTCACCGCCGAGACCGCCCTCGACAGCGACGAACTGCGCTTCCGGGCCATGCGCCGCTCGCTGACCCGGCGGCTGCTCGACGACCCCGTCCTCTACTACGACGAGCTGACCGACGCCGAACTGGGCTACCTCACCCGCCAGCGCGGCTTCCTCACCGCACGCATCACCGAACTCACCGGACTCGTCGCCGAGGTCCGGGCCGAAGGCATCGCCATGGTCGACCCCGACGACGACCTCACCGATGTCCGCATGCCCGAATCGGGAACCCACGGCCACGTCACGCTGCTGCTCGCCGAACACCTCACGGCGGCCCGAGGCCCGGTCAGCACCGCCGACCTGATGCGGAAGGTCACCGAACTGGCCGCCGAACACGGTGGGTTCTGGTCGAAGTCGGCGCGCGAGGCGGGTGCCGAAGGAGAACTGGTGGAGCAGGCCGTCACCCGGCTCGCCGCCCTCGGGCTCGTCTCCCGCACGGGCGACGCGGTCGTACCCCGACCCGCCCTGGCCCGGTACACGGTCGGCGAGACCGTCCTGCTCGCACCCCGCACAGCCGGTACCACAGAGGTGCCCGCCCAGCGAAAGGCGTACCCGCTTTGATTCCCCCCACCGCGCTCCCGGCCCCCGCGCGATCACGCTGGCAGCCCCTGCGGATGGGCCTCGTCGACCTGTTCCACTACGACGTGGAGGAGTTCCACTTCCGCGACGGCAGGCTGCTGCTCCGGGGGAACAACGGGACGGGCAAGTCCAAGGTGCTGGCCCTGACCCTGCCCTTCCTCCTCGACGGGGACCTCAGCGCACGCCGCGTCGAACCGGACGGTGACGCCGGCAAGCGGATGGAGTGGAACCTCCTGCTCGGCGGCGAGCACCCGCACTCGGAACGGCTCGGCTACACCTGGGTGGAGTTCGGCCGCCGCGACGCGACGAGCGGCGAGGAACACTTCCGCACGCTCGTCTGCGGGCTCAAGGCCGTCAGCGGGCGCGGGATCGCCCGCCACTGGTGGGCGGTGACCGGGCAGCGGATCGACCACGCACCGGCCGCCGAACCCTCCGACAGCACCCTCAGCCTGCTGGACGGCACCGGCACGGTCCTGTCCCGGGACCGGCTCATCGAGGCGGTCGCCGGACACGGGATGGTCTACGACCAGGCCAAGACCTACCGCAGGGCCGTGGACGAAGCGCTCTTCGGCCTGGGCGAGCAGCGCTACGGAGCACTCGTCGACCTGCTCATCCAGCTGCGCCAGCCCCAGCTGTCCAAGCGGCCCAACGAAGTCGCCCTCTCCCGCGCCCTCACCGAGGCCCTGCCGCCGATGGACCAGGCTCTCATCGCCGATGTGGCCGAGGCCTTCCGGTCCCTGGACGAGGAGAAGGAGGAACTGCGTTCCGCCAGATCCGCCGAACGTGCCGCCTCCGTGTTCCTCGACCACTACCAGCGCTACGCCCGCATCGCCTCCCGCCGCCGCGCGCGCCTGCCGCGCACCGAGCACTCGAAGTACGAGCACCTGCTGCGCGACCTGGCCGGCGCACAGGAGGAGAAGGCCACCGCGGAGGAGCAGCGGGCGGCGGCCGCCGAGCGGATCGAGGCGCTCACCGGGGACCGGGCACGGCTGGAGGCCACGGACGCCGCCCTGCGCGAGGGCCCGGAGATGCGCAGCGCCCACGAGCTGGACCGTGCCGCCCGGGCGGTGGAGCGGTCGCAGGACGACAGCACCCGGGCCGGCTCCGACCGGGAAGAGGCCGAGCTCCTGCACACCCGTGCGCGGGGGCGGCTCGCAGCCGCGGAGAACCGTCTGCGGAGCGCCCGGGAACACGCCGAGGACACGCTCCGCCGGGCCGGGGAAACCGCGGAGAGGGCCCGGCTGGAGCTGCCCGCGGCCGAAGGACTGCCGACGGCGGAGCTGCGGGCGGCGGTCACCGAGGTGATCGACCGCCGCCACCGGACCCTCGCCCACGTGGCGGACCTCGCCTCCCGGGCCGAGGAGACCGCGGCCGAGCACCGCAGCGCCGCGCTGCGGCTCGACGAGGCGGAGGCCGACCTGGCGCGGGCGGCCGAAGCACAGGAGGCGGCCGACGGGGACGTGACGGCCGCCGGCCGGGCCCTGGTCGACGCGGTACGCGAACACGTCGGCCGGTGCGAGGAGTTGGTGTACGCCGACCCGACGGGACTCCTGGACGAGCTCCAGGAGTGGACCGTGCGCCAGGACGGACCCTGCCCGGCCCGGCGGCACGCCGCCCGGGCCCACGGTGCCACGGCGGCCGAACTCGCCGACCGGACCGCGCAGGCCGCCCAGCGCCGGACCGTCCTCGAAGCCCGCGTCCTCGAGGCACGGGAGGAGCTCGCCGCACTGGAAGCCGGCGGCCGGTCCGGGCCGCGGGCCCCGCACACCCGCACCCCGGGCTCGCGCGACCGGATGCCGGGGGCTCCGTTCTGGCGCCTGGTCGACTTCCGGGACCACGTCGGGGACCAGGACCGCGCCGGGCTGGAAGCGGCCCTCGAAGCGGCCGGGCTGCTGGACGCGTGGGTGAACCCCGACGGCTCGGTCCTGTCCGCCGAGGACCACGACGTACTCCTGGCCCCGCGACCGGCGCCTCCGGCGGGCCCTTCCCTGGCCGACGTGCTGTGCGCGGCGGTGGACCGCGGCGACGCCCGGGCGGTCTCCGTGGGCGAGGAGGCGGTGGCCCGCCTGCTCGGGGCGATCGGCCTCGGAGCACCCCTCGGAACACCCCCCGGGGACGCACCGGCCGAGGGTCCGCACGCACCGGCCGAGGGTCCGCACGCACCGGACGACGGGGCGGCCGCCCCCCGGCCCGCCGCGGACACGTGGGTCGCCGCGGACGGACGCTACCGGATCGGCGCCCTGACCGGCCGGTGGGGCAAACCCGCTGCCGAACACGTCGGCGAAGGAGCGAGGGAGGCCGCCCGGCGCCTGCGCATCGCCGCTCTGCACGACGAACTCGGCCGGCTCCAGCAGCAGTGGAACGACCTCGACGCGCAGACCCGGACCCTGGCCGCCCGCCGCCTCGTACTCGACGCCGAGCTGGCCGCCGTACCCGACGAGGACCCGCTGACCCGGGCGCACGCCCGCGCCGCCGCGACGGCCGACACGGTGCGCCACGTCAGGAACCGCCGCGCGGACCGGGCCGACGCCCTCCGGGCCTCGGCGGAGCGGGCCGGGCTGGCGAGCACCGAACTCCACGGGACGGCGGCGGATCTGGGGCTGCCCCCGGACCGGCCGGCCCTGGCCGGCGTACGGGAGGCCCTCGCCGAACTCGCCACCGTCCTGGCCGAGCTCTGGCCCGCACTGCGCGAACGCACCGAAGCGTTCCGGCAGACGGCGGAGGAGCGCGAGGAGGCCCACCGGGCGGGCGAACGGACCGCCGAACTGAGGACGCGCGCCGAAGAGGCGGCCCGTCGGGCAGCCGCGGCGGCCGAGCGACTGGCGACCCTGCGCTCGACGGTCGGCGCGGCCGTCGCCGAACTGCAGCGGCGGCTGGCCGACACGGCGAAGGCGCTGCGCGCGTGCACGGCGGAGCAGAAGCTCCTGGGCGAACACCACGGCGAGGCGGACCGCCGGGCCAGCCGGGCCGAAGGGCGCATCGAACAGCTGGAGAAGGACGTCGCGAACGCCGCCGCGGCGCGCTCCGAGGCCATCGCCGCGCTCCAGCGCTTCAGTGCCACCGGGCTGATCGCGGTCGCCCTTCCCGATCTCGCCCTGCCGGCCCCGGGCGGGGGGAGCTGGACGGCGACGGCCGCGATCGCGCTCGCCCGTTCCCTCGACGCGGAACTGGCCGCGACCGACGATTCCGACGGTGCGTGGGAGCGGGTGCAGCGGCGGCTCAGCGAAGAGCTCAAGACCCTCCAGGACGCGTTGTCCCGGCACGGTCACCGGGCGTCGGCCCGCATGGTCGAGGAGGGCATGGTCGTCGACATCGTCTACCAGGGCCGTGAGCGCGCCGTACCGGAACTCGTGGAGGCCCTCGCCGTCGAAGTGGCGGAACTCAACCGCATCCTGTCCGCGCACGAGCGCGAGATCCTCGAGACCCACCTCATCACCGAGGTCGCGGGCACGCTCCAGGAGCTCATCGGGGCCGCCGAGCGCAAGGTACTGGCCATGAACGCCGAGCTGGAGGAACGCCCGACCTCCACGGGGATGACCCTGCGTCTGGTGTGGCGGGCCTCGCACAAGGCCCCTGCGGGACTGGCCCAGGCCCGTGGCCGCCTCCTCCAGACCTCCGACGCCTGGACCCCCGGGGACCGGGCGGCGGTCGGGGAGTTCCTGCAGACGCAGATCGCCCGCCAGCAGACCGAGGACGTGGCCGGCAGCTGGCTGGAGCACCTCACCGCAGCCCTCGACTACCGCTCCTGGCACGAGTTCGCCGTCGAGCGGCAGCAGCACGGCCGCTGGGTACCCGCCACCGGACCGGCCTCGGGCGGCGAACGCGTGCTGGCCGTTTCCGTACCGCTGTTCGCCGCGGCTTCCTCGCACTACGCCAGCGCGGGCAGCCCGTACGCCCCTCGCCTGGTCACCCTGGACGAGGCGTTCGCCGGGGTGGACGACGACTCGCGCGCCAAGTGCCTCGGGCTGCTGCACGCCTTCGACCTCGACGTCGTCATGACCAGCGAGCGGGAGTGGGCCTGCTATCCGCAGGTCCCCGGCATCGCGATCGCCCAGCTCTCCCGCGTCGACGAGGTGGCAGCCGTCCTGGTCACCCGCTGGGAGTGGGACGGTACGTCCCGTACCCGGCGCGCGGACCCGGTGCGTCCGGCCGAGCCGGAGGCACTGTGGGCGTGAACGGGCCGGCGGTCGACGAGGAGCGCCTGCGCCGGCTCCTCGGCGGTGAGGATCTCGCCTGGCTGCTCGACCGGGCCCGCCGCCGAATGGAGCGGGGACGGCCCCTCACCGGTGCGGTGTCCCTGGCCGCCCCCACCCCCGCCCAACGGGCGGCGGCGGAACGGCTTCTGGGGCGGGCACCCGGCGGGGGCGGGTCGCTCACCGTACGGCTCGACGCGGTGGACGCCGTACTGCGCCGGTCGGGCATCAGCCCCGAAGGCCTCCCGGCGGCCGCCGCCACGCTCACCGGCCCGGTCGTCCCACTCGAAGAGGTGCGACGGGCCGAGGAGCGGGCCTGGGCGCAGGCCTGCACCCCGCTCGCCCTGCTGGCCCGGGACGAACCGCTGCTCGCGGACTGGGCGGCCCGATCACGCGAGAACGGCCTGGTACGACGCGTCGCCGGCACGCCCGCGGCAGCCCATGAGCTCCTCGGCCGGGCCGCCCGCGTGCTGCGCGCACTGCCCGCCGAACCGGCCCGTTCGCTGTCCGTGTTCGCCGCGGACACGCTCGGCAGCGCCCACGCACTCGACGACGGCACCCCCTTGGCCACGATCGCCCTTTCCGGAGTCCGTGCCCTCACCGGCCATCCCGACGGCTCGGGCGCCGCCTGGCGGCGGGCGGCGTGGGCCTCGGCCGGTCTGCTCCGCGACGACGTCTCCTCCACGGTCCTCACCCTGAACCTGCGCGGTACTCCGGCCCTGGACTGGATGGCCGACGGGGGCGAACCGTGCGTCCTCACCCTCCGCCAGCTCGCCCACCAACCCCCGCGGACCGCGCCGACGGTGGTCCACATCTGCGAGAATCCCGCGGTCCTCGCGGCCGCCGCGGACCGGCACGGCGCCGGTTCGCTCCCGCTGGTGTGCCTCCAGGGCCAGCCGTCGGCGGCCGCTCTCGCCCTCCTCACCCGTCTGCGCGGACTCGGCGCCTCCTTCCACTACCACGGCGACTTCGACTGGGGCGGCCTGCGCATCGCCACGACGCTGCGCCGGCACGTTCCGTGGCGCCCGTGGCGCTACACCGCCGACGACTACCGTGCGGCGGTGGCCGCCGCCGACCGCGTTCCCCCGCCGATCGGCGGGACGCCGGCGCCGTCCCCGTGGGACCCGGACCTGGCGTCCGCCCTCGCCGAGCACGGAATCCGCATCGAGGAGGAAGCCGTCCTGGACGTACTGCTGGCAGACCTCGCACCGGTGACCGGCTGCCGCTGACCCGGCCACTGCCGGGACATGCGGGGGAGGGGCCCGTGCCGCCTGGCACGGGCCCCGATCTGCGGCGGGAGGCCGCTCAGCCGCCCGAGGGCGAGACGATCGCGTACGCGGGCCAGCCGCCGACGAGGCGGCGGGTGACGCGCTCCACCCGGTCGTTGTGGTTGCCCTCGATGGTGGTGACGGTCCCGTCACCGTTGTCCTTCTCGATCACGCCGACGTGGACGCTCGTGGAGGTGTTCGACGGGCCGCTGCCGAAGAGGATCACATCGCCCGGCTTGGGCGCGGCGTTGCGCAGGTCCGTACGGAGCGTTCCGTGGTCGCGCCCGTAGTAGTAGAAGTCCCCGCTGAAGGCCGTGTGGTAGTTGATCCCGGCCTGCTGCCAGGTCCAGCTGGCGAAGTGCGCGCACCAGGCCTCACAACGACCGTACGGGTTGCAGTTGTTGCCCCACTCCTCCTGGCCGAGCTGGGAGCGCGCCGCCTGGATGATCTTGTCGCGGACGCTGCCCGACAGCGGGGGCACCGGTACGGTCGGGCTGCCGCCGCTGGGTCCGCCGCCGGGGCCGGTGCTCCCGATCTCGCGGGCGATGCCCATGGCCGCCATGGTCCGCGGGCCGGCTATGCCGTCCACCTCCAGCCCGTGGCCCGACTGGTAGGTCCGTACGGCGCCCAGGGTGTTGGGGCCGTAGTCGCCGTCGGCGGGGGTGCCGGCCGCGCTCTGCACCTTCTGCACCTTCGCCGACAGGGCGCCCTTGGTCTGGGGGCCGGCGATCCCGTCGACCTCCAGGTCGTTGTCGCTCTGGAAGGACAGCACGGCGTTCTTGGTGCGCGGGCCGTAGGCGCCGTCCACACCGCTCAGCGGCAGATAGCCCAGGCCGGCCAGGTTCCGCTGGAGGAGCTTGGTCTCGGAGTCGGTACCGGTGCCCTGTCCGCTGGAGACGATCCGGTCGATGTTCATCTCGCCCATCGTCTGGGGGCCGGCGATCCCGTCGACCTCCAGGCCGTGGCGGGACTGGTAGGTCCGTACGGCGCCCAGCGTGTTCGTGCCGTAGTCGCCGTCGGCCTGCGTGCCGGCCGCGGACTGCACCTGCTTCACCTTGCCGAGCAGGGCTGCCATGGTCTTCGGCCCGGCGTCGCCGTCCACGTCGAGACCGTTGTCCCGCTGGAAGTGCCGTACGGAGTCCTGCGTCTGCGGCCCGTACGCGCCGTCGACCCCGCTGCGCGGGAGGTAGCTGAGGCCCGACAGGCCCCTCTGGAGCAGGCCCGTGTCGACGGCGTGCGCGGTCGGCACCGGTCCGGTCAGCAGCGCCGTCAGAGCGGCGGCGAGGGTCAGGAACACGGCCATCAGCCTGCGGGCCGACATCGCCGCGCGGTCCGGCGGCCGGGTGGCGAGGGGTGGGGAAGAGAGTGAAGACATGAGCGAAGTGGGCCTTTCGGCTGTGTGGTGACGATTGGTCACCACGCAGCTTCAAGGGCCGCACCGCGTCTCCTCCAGTACCCCAGCGTCTCTGGGACGGGCCCGGGATGTCCCTGGGGCAGGTTCTCTTCCGGCCGTCGCCGCGCCGGCCGTCAGGGCTGCTGGGCGGCCCCTTCGGGCGCGCACTGCATCTGCTTCTCCGCGGGGATCGACCCGCACACGCTCATCGCTTCGAGGGGAGCCTCGGCGGAGACCGCGAGCATCTTGGTGTACGAGTCGTGCTCGAAGCGGATCAGGGCTTCCAGTTCCGTACCCCTGGCGTCCCTGATGCTCACCCTGTCGCCGACGGCCCCGCCTTCGATGCGTCCCCACACCGACTGGCAGGCCGCGCTGTAGCGGAGCTGGATGTGCATGCCGCGCAAGAAGGTGCTCTTGGCCGTGGTCGCGTCCCAATGGCATTCCATGGCCTGGGGGTCGTGGCGCAGGCAGGTGTCGGACTTGCACTTGACCTGGATGTCACCGGCTCGCGGAACGAGGGTCGCGGTCTCCTCGCCGCCGCTCTTCCTGGTGTCGGACGGTTCCCCCGCCGCACCCTGGGAGCGGCCTCCCGGCGTGGTGGCCGAGAAGGCGAGACCGGTGGCGACCGAGCCCAGCAGGGCTCCCGCGGTGATGTATCCGATCACGCCGAATCTTCGTCTCCACTCGGACCGGGGTCTCTCGCGCGGCGACGCGTCCGCTGCCTGCGGGTCGTCGGTCGCGGCGGCGGCCGGGGGCGCGTCGTGTGCGGCCTCCGGCCCGGTCCCCGCCGGTGCGCTCCGCGCCGGCACTGCCTGTCCGGGTGCGGCCGTGGCCGTGGCGCCGCCCGCCGGGGCGGAGACGGCCCGCGCCAGCAGGTCGAGCAGCGGCTCCGGGTCCGTGCCCGCCACGGCCGCGAGCTGCTCGACGGCCACGGTGGTCGGTAGCTGTTTCCCGTTGAGGAACCGTTCCCATGACGAGCGGCTGTAGTGCGTCCGGTCGGCAAGCCGGCCGAAGCTGAGTTGCGAGGACTCCTTGATCCTGCGCATCTCCGTGCTCAACTGGGCACGCGCCGACTCCGTACCACTTGTTGCCTTTGTCTGGTCAGACATCAAAGGGCCCCCAACTCGCTTATGCGCCACACGGCTTCCCCGAGACGGTGTGGCGCGAGGGACAGGATATGCGGCGCCGCTGACACTTCCGGACGCGGCGGCGGGTGCCGGAATCCCTAGGGGCGACCGCCTTCGGGACGTCCCTGGGCCGGAAGGGCCGGAACGTGGGACGTCCCAGGGAAGCGCCCCGCTGTCGGCAGATCGCACAACGGTTTCCGGCCTCGGGCGTGTCCCTGGGACGCCGGGCCGTCCGCCGGGACGGCGGACCCGAGGCCATGATGATGCGGCGCCGGGGCGTCCCCGCCCGGTCCCCGCCTCCTCCCCCTCCCGACACACAGACACCCCACCGCAGAAGGAAGTTGCCGCACCATGCCCCAGATCTCACCGCGCAGGACCCTCACGGCCCTCACCCTGGCGGCCGCGGCCGTCGGCTCCCTGCTCGTCACGGCTCCCGCCGCCCACGCCGGCGACTACCTCGACGCGTGCCTGCGCAGCGTCGGCCAGCGCAAGTCACCGAACGGCTGGAACATCCCGGCGCGGAACTTCTCCCAGGGCTCCTCGGGCGTGTGCGTCAAGGAGCTGCAGTTCGACCTCTCCTCCACCATCGGCATCGACGAAGCGGACTGGCCCGACTTCGTCGACGGCCGCTTCGGCCCGAAGACGGACAAGTACGTGCGGCGCTTCCAGCAGTCCAGCGGTCTCGAGCCGGACGGCATCGTCGGCCCCCGGACGTGGGAGAGCCTCATCTCCCGCACCACGGACTGACGGGAAGCGGCAGGAGGTGACGGCCTGGAGCTGCCCCTGCCCCTGCCCCTGCCCCCGCCGCGCCGCGAGGAAGGGGCTGGGCTCCCCGTTCCAGGAGACCCGCAGGGCCTCGCGCACGCGGGTGCAGGCGACGAAGAGGAGGCTCAGCTCGCCGAACCGCCAGCCCCTTCATCCGGTGCACCGTCCCGATGCCGACCCCTTCGCCGGCCCCCCGGAGGGGCCGCAGGCCGACGGTGACGAGGCCGCCACCCGCTTCGAGGCGCTGCTGCGCGCGAACCGGACGCCGGAGGTGGTCGAAGGCGTCCTGGGCGCACTCGGGTTCCGGGAGGGGCGGGGCGGCTACCGGGTCTACAGCAAGGCGGCCGGGACGAGCTGCTTCCCCACGCTGGACGCCGGCCGCCCGAACGCGCCGCGCACGCTGTGGCCGATCGGTGTCCACCCGGTGAGCGGTACGGCGGAGGTGGTCTTCCAGTGCCTCAAGCGGCGCCCGCCCTTCGACGACGAGCCGCTGCGCCGCGCCCTGATGGAGCGGTTCAACGCCATCGACGGCATCGACCTGGCGGAGGCCGAGCTCGACCTGCGCCCGCCGTCCCGCTGGAGGTCTTCGCCACGCACGGCGAGGAGGTCCGCAGAGTACTGGAGCGGTTCGTCCGCACGGTCGCCCCGGCCGAGGCCCGCCGCCCGGTCGACGACGGCGACACGTCGGCCGACTGACCCGGGCGACGCGGCCGGACGGCGGTGCCGCTTCCTGCCGTTCACGGGCTTCAGCGGGAGTCGACGGGCAGGCCGTCCGGTTCCTTGATGCGCTTCATGATGATCTGCGAGTTGACCTCGGTGATACCGGTGAGCGCCGTCAGCTTCTCGATCCACAGGCGCTCGTAGGCCCGCAGGTCGGCGACGGCGATCCGCAGCAGACAGCCGGGGCTGCCGAAGAGGCGGTAGGCCTCGATGACGTCCGGGATGTCCTGGAGGGCCGCCTCGAAGGCCTCGACCGCCTCCCGGTCGCGCCGCACCTCGACCGAGACGAGCACCTCGAACCCGCGGTCCACCGCCTCGGGGGAGATCACGGCGCGGTAGCCCTGGATCACCCCGTCCTGCTCCAGCTGGCGCACCCGGCGCATACAGGGGGAAGGGGTCAGTCCCACGCGCTGGGCGAGTTCCTGGTTGCTCAGACGGCCGTCGGCCTGAAGCTCGCGCAAGATATCTCGGTCAATGGCGTCCATGGCGCAATTATCACCCAGCGTTTGTGAACGGGCCCGATGGAATACGCAATCACATTGCGCGTAGATCGCTCTATCATTGCTGCTTTGAGTACATATGTACGAGTGACGTACTAGTGACACGAGTGACACGAGTGAAGGGCGGCCACGGCCGATGGGACGGATCGTCGTGATCAGCACCGGCGGGACGATAGCCAGCCGCTGGCAGGGTTCCGGCTTCGCAGCGGACGCCGACGGGAACGAGGTGATCGCCACCGCGCCACTCCCCGAGGGCGTCACCGTCGAACTGGTCGACCTGTTCAGCGTGAACAGCCCGCGACTCACCACCGCACACCAGCTCACCCTGCTCCGCACCGTGCACGAGGTGCTCGCCGACCCCGGCGTGGACGGCATCGTCGTCACGCACGGCACCGACACCCTGGAGGAGTCGGCGTTCCTCCTCGACCTCCACCACCACGACCCGCGCCCCGTGGTCTTCACCGGCTCGCAGCGCCCCATGGGCACCGCCGACGGGGACGGCCCGGGGAACCTCTACGACGCCCTGCTCACCGCCGCGAACACGCGCGGGCTCGGCGTGCTGATCGCCTTCGCCGGGCGGGTGCACGCCGCCCGCGGCACCGTGAAGACCCAGGCCGTGGACCTGGACGCGTTCGCCGACCCCTCGAAGGAACTCTTCGGGAAGATCGGCTTCGGCAAGGTCACCATCCTGCGCGCCCCGCAGCGCCCGGCGCCGCTCCCGCTGCCCGCGATGCCGGAGCTCCCGCCGCGCGTGGACGTGGTGGTGCACCACGCCAACGGTGACGCGGTCCTGCTGAACGCCGCCGTCGAGGCCGGCGCGCGCGGCATCGTCCTCGTGGGGACCGGCGCGGGCAACGCGACCCCGGAGATCGTGGAGGCCGTCCGGGCCGCCGTCGGCCGCGGGGTCCTGGTCGCGCTGACCACCCGGGTCATGGCCGGACCGGTCACCGAGATCTACACCCACGGCGGCGCGGTGGACCTCGTGGCCGCCGGCGCCGTCCCGACCGGCACCCTGCGCGCCGGACAGGCCCGCATCGCCGTCCTGTCCGCACTGCTCGCCACCGAGAACAAGGTCGAACAGGCCCGCGTCCTGCGCGAGGCGCTGGGCGCGGGCGGCTCGGTCCTCGTCGGGGCATAACCCTCCGGTCCGGCGTCGGCAACCGTTAGGCTCCGGCCCAACGGTCGCTACGCTGCGGGGGGTTGCATGGAGCCCGGGACCATCGGCATCCGACTGGCCTCGACGGCCGTCGGCCCCCTCGTCAAGAAGCTGTTCGTCAGCGAGGGCGGCGGGGCGGGCCTGGTCGACAAACCGATCCGCATCTCGGGCCACGTCTCCTTCACCGGCGAGAAGCGCTCGCTCACCGAAGCCGACCTCGGGACGCTGGCCGCCAAGCTGGTGAAACAGGCCTTGCGCACGGGCGGGGAGAGCCCGATCTCCCCGGACGAACAGCAGGCCGTCACCGACGCCCTCGCGCGGACCCTGCGGGGCCTGGGCGACCTCACGATGACCGACCTGGACGCGGTCCGGCTCGGCTCGAAGGACTTCGCCCGGGAACTGCGCCGGGTGAGCGACCGCCCCGAGCGCGAACTCGGCTCCGACGCGACGTACTTCTACGAGCGCCTGGTCGACGCCGCCTGCCTGCACATCCTGCAGTTCTTCACGCAGCGCTCGACCTTCGTCGCCCACACGCTGGTGGAACAGACCCGGGGGATCGCCGGACTGACGGCCAAGATGGACGAACTCGTCCGCCGCGACCCGCTGCCCGGCGCGCAGGACGCGGCGTTCGAGCAGCTGTACCTCCCGTACGTGGAGAAGAAGCACGGCAGGCTGACCATCTACGGGATCGACCTCGGCAACTCGCCCACGAGGTGGCCGCTGGACGCGGCCTACCTGAGCCTGGAAGTGACAGGGCTGCCGCGCTTCTGGCGCAAGAGCGTGAGCCGGTACGAAGAGCTCCTGAACGAACTCTCCCGCCACCCCCTCGCCGACTGGCATCCCGCCCTCGCGGACCGCACACCGCCGCCCGCGTTCCCGGCACGGATCTCCGAGCTCGCCGAAGTGGGCGCCGCGGAAAGGGAGTTCCTCACGGACGCGATGATCGAGAGTCTGGTCCCGCAGTACGCCGACCTGGCCCTGTCCCACAGCTCCCGCGTACTGCTCCGCGGCGAGGCGGGATCCGGGAAGTCCACCCTGGTGCAGTGGCTCGCCGTCACGGCCGCCCGCCAGGACCTCACGCAGCAGACGGAGTACCTCTACGACCGGATCCCCTTCGTCCTGCCCCTGCGCACGCTCACCCGCCACGGCGAGCGGCTGCCCGCCCCCGCGGACTTCCTGACCGCGGCCGGCTGTCCGTTCGGGGCCGAGCAGCCGGCCGGCTGGGCCCACCGGGTGCTGACGGCGGGCCGCGGCCTGGTCCTCGTCGACGGCATCGACGAGATCCCCGACACCGAACGCGAACGGGCCCGCGGCTGGCTGCGGTCCCTGATGGACGCCTACGGCGGCGACAACCGCTGGCTCGTCACCTCCCGGCCCTCCGCCGTGGGCGCGAATTGGCTCGCCGAGGACGGTTTCGCCGAGCTGGCCCTGACCGCCATGAGCCCGGCGGCGGTCGTCACGTTCATCAAACGGTGGCACCTCGCGGCCCGCGACGGCGGGGACGAGGACGCGGACCTGCGCACCTACGAGGCCCAGCTCCTCACCGCCGTGCGGATCAAGTCTGACCTCGGCCCCCTCGCCACCAACCCCCTGATGTGCGGACTGATCTGCGCACTGCACCGGGACCGGCACGGCTACCTGCCGCACGGGCGCAAGGACCTCTACGAGGCGGGGCTCTCCATGCTGCTGAGCCGCCGCGACCGGGAGCGGGACATGAAGATCCCGCACCTGCGGGAGGAGCCTCAGCTCGACCTCCTGCAGCGCCTCGCCTACTGGCTGATCAAGAACGGCCGCACCGAGATGGACCGGTCCCGCGCCGAGGACATCATCGCCCGCGCCCTGCCGTCGGTCCCGGAAGCGGCCGTCCTGGGTGACGCGTCCGCGGTCTTCGAGCACTTCCTCCAGCGCAGCGGACTCCTGCAGGAACCGGCTCCCGGCACGGTGGTCTTCATCCACCGCACCTTCCAGGACTTCCTCGGCGCGCGGGCCGCGGTCGAGGAGGGGGACTTCGGCCTGCTCGTCTCCCGTGCCGGCGACGACCAGTGGGAGGACGTCATCCGGATGGCGGTCGCCCTGGCCCGGCCCGCCGAGCGGGTCACGCTCCTGCGCGAGCTGCTCGCCCTGGGAGACGGCGCCCGTGACCCGCGCACACGCGCCCGTGTCTACCTGCTGGCCACCGCCTGCCTGGAGCACGCGACGACCCTCGACCCCGATACGCGGGCGGCCGTAGAGGAACGTACGGCCACCCTCATCCCGCCGTCGAGCCCGCAGCAGGCACGTGCGCTCGCGGAGGTCGGCCCCCTCATCCTGGGCCTTCTGCCGGGGCCGGAGAAGCTCGACCACGCGGATGCCGCCCTGGTCGTGGTCGCGGCCTCCCACGTCAAGTCGGATGCCGCGATCCGGTTCCTCGCGCAGTTCGCCACGCACCCCACGATCGAAGTCCGCTCCCAGCTCCTGTGGGCCTGGTCACGCTTCGACTGCTCCGACTACGCCGAAGAGGTGATCGCGAAGCTCGATCCGCTCGACCTCAGGTACTCGATCCGTTCGGACGAGCAGCTGCGCCAACTGGAGCGTCTCGGCCTGCGGCCGAGCAGT
This sequence comes from Streptomyces sp. NC-S4, assembly GCF_054353315.1. Taxonomy (NCBI): domain Bacteria; kingdom Bacillati; phylum Actinomycetota; class Actinomycetes; order Kitasatosporales; family Streptomycetaceae; genus Streptomyces; species Streptomyces sp. NC-S4. Next base: position 6,460,733 of record NZ_CM135937.1, read on the forward strand.
CTGGACGTCAGGTCCGAGGTGTCGCTGCCGGCCCTGGCCGGGTACGCCGGCCGGCACGGCCTCACGGAGCTCGTCCTCGCGCATCCCGCGGTGTCCGATCTGGACTTCCTGAGAGGGCAGTCCGCACTGCAGGACCTGGCTCTCGACAACTGCCCCGAACTGACGGACCTCAGCGCCCTGGCCGCTCTGCCGATCAGGCGGCTGGGCGTCAGGAGCGTCCGGCCGGACCTCGGCCTGGACGTGGTGGCACGGCTCGGAGAGCTGGAACAGCTCGCGTTGAGCGGCCCCGCGGGGATGACCTGGTCACCGCGGGCACTGCCGACGCGCGCCCCGCTGGCCGTGCTGCTGGTGAGCGGAGCGATGGCTCCCGCCGCCGGGCTCGCGGGGCTGGGCGCGATCTCCGGGCTGAGTCATCTGGGACTCAACGTGGCTTCCGGCCCGGCCTCGGAAGCCGACTGGCGGGAGATCGGAGAGCTGCGCTCACTCCAGTACCTGACGGTGTCCGCCGCGTCCTTCGCCTTCCTTCCGCCCGCCGCCACCCTGCCCTCCGTCACCCACCTGACCCTCATCGGCTCCGACGAGGACAGCCGCATGTCTGCGGCGATCGATCGGCTGGACGCCGTGTTCCCCCGGCTGGACGGGTGGCATACGGGGGAAGCGTGGGACTTCTCCGCGGAGTGAGGCGCCGGCGCCCGGATCCGGACGGCGCCCACCGGGCGCCGTCCCGACCTCAGTTCCCGGGGTGGCCGAACGCCGCCAGGATGCGGTCCGCCGCCGACGTCGGGGTCACCGTGCCCGCCCGGACCGCGGACTCCAGCTCCGGCGCGAGCTCCCGCACGGCGGGATCCGCCCGCAGGCGTTCCAGCAGCGCGTCGCGGACCATCGACCAGGTCCACTCCACCTGCTGCGCCGCCCGCTTCGCCGTCAGCCGGCCCCCCGCGTCCAGCAGGGTCCGGTGCTGCTCCAGCCGGCTCCACACCTCGTCCAGCCCGGTCGACTCCCGCGCGCTGCACGTCAGCACCGGCGGGGTCCAGGCCGCGTCCACCGGGTGCATCAGGCGCAGCGCACCCGACAGTTCCCGGGCCGCGGCCTTCGCGTCCCGCTCGTGCGGGCCGTCCGCCTTGTTCACCGCCAGGACGTCGGCCAGCTCCAGGACGCCCTTCTTGATGCCCTGCAGCTGGTCGCCCGTACGGGCCAGGGACAGCAGCAGGAAGGAGTCGACCATCCCCGCCACCGTCGTCTCCGACTGGCCCACGCCGACCGTCTCGACGAGGACCACGTCGTAGCCCGCCGCCTCCATCACGATCATCGACTCGCGCGTGGCCTTGGCCACCCCGCCCAGCGTTCCCGCCGACGGGGACGGCCGCACGAACGCCGCCGGGTCCACCGACAGCCGCTCCATCCGGGTCTTGTCGCCCAGGATGGAGCCGCCCGTCCGCGTCGACGACGGGTCCACCGCGAGCACCGCCACCCGGTGGCCGAGCCCCGTCAGCATCGTGCCGAAGGCGTCGATGAAGGTGGACTTGCCCACCCCCGGCACACCGCTGATGCCGATCCGCCGGGCCCGGCCCGCGTGCGGCAGCAGCTCGGTCAACAGGCCCTGTGCCAGCACCCGGTGAGCCGGCAGGGTGGACTCGACGAGGGTGATCGCACGCGCGACGAACGCGCGCTTCCCGTCGAGCACCCCCTTCGCGTAGGCCTCGATGTCGATCTTCGGCACCGGCGGCCGCCTACAGCTCGTGGCCCAGGTCCGCGGCCAGCCGCGTCACCAGGTCGTGGGCCGCGTCCGGGATCACCGTGCCCGGCGGGAAGACCGCGGTGGCGCCCATCTTCAGCAGCGTCGGGACATCGGCGGGCGGGATGACCCCACCCACGACGATCATGATGTCCTCGCGGCCCTCCTCCGCCAGCTGCTCGCGCAGCGCCGGTACGAGGGTTAGGTGGCCGGCCGCCAGCGACGACACGCCCACCACGTGGACGTCCGCCTCGACGGCCTGGCGGGCCACCTCCGCCGGGGTCTGGAACAGCGGGCCGACGTCCACGTCGAAGCCCAGGTCGGCGAAGGCCGTCGCGATCACCTTCTGGCCGCGGTCGTGACCGTCCTGGCCCATCTTGGCGACCAGGATGCGCGGACGGCGGCCCTCCGCCTCCTCGAACCGGTCGACGAGCGCACGGGTGCGCTCCACGGACGGGGACTCGCCTGCCTCGGTGCGGTACACACCCGAGATCGTACGGATCTGGCTCGCGTGCCGCCCGTACACCTTCTCCAGTGCGTCGGAGATCTCACCGACGGTGGCCTTGGCGCGCGCCGCGTCCACCGCCAGGGCCAGCAGGTTGCCGTCACCGCGCTCGGCGGCGTTCGTCAGCGCCCGCAGGGTGTCCTGGGTGACCGCCTCGTCGCGCTCCTCGCGCAGCCGCCGCAGCTTGGCGATCTGCTGCGCGCGCACCGAGGAGTTGTCGACCTTCAGGACGTCGATCGCCTCGTCGTTCTCCACGCGGTACTTGTTGACGCCGATCACCGGCTGCCGGCCCGAGTCGATGCGGGCCTGCGTCCGCGCCGCGGCCTCCTCGACGCGCAGCTTCGGGATGCCCGCGTCGATGGCCTGCGCCATGCCGCCGGCCGCCTCGACCTCCTCGATGTGCTGCCAGGCGCGGCGCGCCAGGTCGTACGTCAGCTTCTCGACGTACGCGCTGCCGCCCCACGGGTCGATCGACCGGCAGGTCCCCGACTCCTGCTGCAGCAGCAGCTGGGTGTTGCGGGCGATGCGCGCCGAGAAGTCCGTCGGCAGCGCGAGGGCCTCGTCGAGCGCGTTGGTGTGCAGCGACTGGGTGTGGCCCTGGGTCGCCGCCATCGCCTCGATGCAGGTGCGCGTCACGTTGTTGAAGACGTCCTGCGCGGTCAGCGACCAGCCGGAGGTCTGCGAATGCGTGCGCAGCGAAAGCGACTTGGCGTTCTTCGGGTCGAACTGCTTGACCAGGCGCGCCCACAGCAGCCGGGCCGCGCGCAGCTTCGCGACCTCCATGAAGAAGTTCATGCCGATCGCCCAGAAGAACGACAGGCGCGGCGCGAACGCGTCCACGTCCAGTCCGACGGCCTGACCGGCCCGCAGGTACTCCACGCCGTCGGCGAGGGTGTACGCCAGCTCCAGGTCGGCCGTGGCACCGGCCTCCTGGATGTGGTAGCCGGAGATGGAGATCGAGTTGTACCGCGGCATCTTCTGCGAGGTGAACGCGAAGATGTCCGAGATGATCCGCATCGAGGGCTTCGGCGGGTAGATGTAGGTGTTGCGGACCATGAACTCCTTGAGGATGTCGTTCTGGATGGTCCCGGCCAGCTTGTCGGGGGAGACGCCCTGCTCCTCCGCCGCCACGATGTAGAGCGCGAGGACCGGCAGCACCGCGCCGTTCATCGTCATCGACACCGACATCCTGTCCAGCGGGATCCCGTCGAACAGCTGGCGCATGTCGTAGATCGAGTCGATCGCCACGCCCGCCATGCCGACGTCACCCGTCACGCGCGGGTGGTCGCTGTCGTAGCCGCGGTGCGTGGGCAGGTCGAAGGCGACCGACAGGCCCTTCTGGCCGGACGCCAGGTTGCGCCGGTAGAAGGCGTTCGACTCCTCGGCCGTGGAGAAGCCGGCGTACTGCCGGATCGTCCAGGGCTGGTTCACGTACATGGTCGGGTACGGGCCGCGCAGGTACGGGGCCACGCCCGGGTACGTCCGCAGGAAGTCCAGGCCCTCCACGTCCCGCCCGGTGTAGAGCGGCTTGACGCCGATGCCCTCGGGCGTCTCCCACAGCAGGTCGGCGGCCGCGGTGCCGGTGGACTCCTTCACCGCGGAGCGCCACTGCTCCTCGGAGACCCCACGGGCGGCGGTGGGGTCGAGCGCCAGCTCGGAGAAATCGGGGATGCTCATGCGGGCACTCCCATCCGGTCGAGTACGGAGGACAGCACGGCGACGGCGTCACAGCCGGCGAAGACGTACTCGTCCACGGAAGCCTCTGCGGTGCCCGGCCGGCCGGCGAGGAAGACGGTCGTGGCGCCCGCCGCGCGCAGCGCCCCGGCCACCTCCGCGGCCTGCTCCTCGTACAGCGCGTCGCTGGAGCAGAGCACGGCCATGCCGTCGGCGCCGCTCGCGGCGTAGGCCTCGGCGGCCGTAGCCGGATCCACCGACACCGGGTCGTGCACCGGTTCGATGCCGCCCGCCTGGAACAGGTTCGAGGCGAAGGTGGCGCGCGCGGTGTGCGCGGCCGCCGGGCCCAGCGCGGCGAGGAAGATCCTCGGCCGGGCGCCGGTCGCGGCCAGGTGCGCGTCGCTGCGGGCGCGCAGGGCCTCGTACGCCTCGTCGCGCCGCACGCGCGGCAGCCCGCCCGTGGGAGCGGCCGGCGCGGGCTCGCGGACGACCGGCTTCTCCGAGAGCAGCGGGAACTCGCTGACGCCGGTGATCGGCTCGCGGCGCCTGGCCAGCTTCTTGGAGCGCGCGGCCCAGGTGGCGGCGAGCCGCTCGGCGACCAGCCCGGAGCGCAGGGCAGCGGCCTGACCGCCCGCCTTCTCCAGGGTCTGGAAGAACTCCCATGCCGCGTGGGCGAGTTCGTCGGTGAGCCGCTCCACGTAGTAGGAGCCGCCGGCCGGGTCGATCACCCGGGCCAGGTGCGACTCCTCCAGCAGGATGGTGGAGGTGTTGCGGGAGATCCGGCGCGCGAAGGCGTCCGGCAGGCCCAGCTCGTTGTCGAAGGGGAGCACGGTCACGGCGTCCGCGCCGCCCACACCGGCGGCCATGCAGGCCACGGTGGTGCGCAGCATGTTCACCCAGGGGTCCCGGCGGGTCATCATCACCGGCGAGGTGACGGCGTGCTGGAGCTGGGCGCCCGCCTCCGGGGCCCCCGAGGCCTCGGCGATACGGGCCCACAGCCGGCGCGCGGCGCGCAGCTTGGCGATGGTCAGGAACTGGTCCGCGGTGGCGGCGTAGCGGAACTCCAGCTGTCCGAGCGCCGCTTCGGTGCTCAGCCCGGCCTCGGTGAGGGCGCGCAGGTAGGCGACACCGGTGGCCAGGGACAGGCCCAGTTCCTCGGCCGCGCTGCCGCCGGCCTCGTGGTACGGCAGCGCGTCCACGGTCAGGGCGCGTACCCCTGGCCAGCCGGCAGCGGCCTCCCGGGCCAGCTCGGCGGCGTCGGCCATGTCCAGCGCCTCACCCGTGCGGGCCTCGTGGCCCAGGGGGTCGGCGCCCAGCGAGGCCCGAGCGGCCTCGGGGGCCACCGCGCTCCCGGTGAACAGGCGCAGCAACGCGCGTGCGGCCTCGGCGTATTGGGCTCCGGCGTCCAGGGTGACGGGGGCGAGGTCCAGGTAGACCCCCTCCAGAGCCCGGGCGAGGCCCTCGACGGGGAGACCGCCCCGGCCCACGGTGAGCCAGAGGGAGGTGACCCCGTTCTCCAGATCGGCGAGGGCCGCCTCGTTCACGCGTACCGGGTCGGTGCCCGCGAGGCGCTGGCGCACGTCCCAGCCGTTCGCGGTGGTGCCTTCCGGCCTGCCCCCGCGGACGAACGGGGCGAAGCCGGGAAAACCGGTGTCGGGAGCCGCCCCGTCGGGCAGCGCGGTGTACAGCGGGCGCGTGGTGAGCCCGTCCTCGATTGGGGTGGACAACGCGTCTTCTGCGGCCTCGCCGGAGACTTCCTTGCCCGACTTGCGCAGTACGCCTTCTACAAGGCGCTGCCACTGCTCATGCGTCGCGTCAGGGAACTCGGCGGCCAGGGAGAGCCCGTCGTCAGGCAGGACCGTCATGGCTCGAATGTAGGGGAGCGCGCTCAGCTGGCACCATACCGGTGGGTGTGATCTCGCCCTCTCGGGCCATGCCGAAGGGCTCCTGGAAGACCCGGCTGAGCAGCACGGTTGCCGCCGCCTCCGGGAGCACGGCAGGACCCGCGTGCGGCACCACGATCCGCTCGGGATCGTCGCAGACGTGCGAGAGCTCCATCGCGGCGGCCCGGATCTCCTCCAGGTATCCCTCGTCGAGGACGCTCGCCAGCTCGGTCACGACCATGACCGCCGGATTGAAGACATCCAACAGAAGGGCCGCCGCGCGGCCCACCGCCCGGGCGCGTTCGCGCAGCAGCCGGTCGGCCCGCGGATCGCCGGCGGCGGCCGCGTCCACCAGCAGGTTCACCGAGGGATCCGGCACGATGCCGCGGCGCACGGCCTCGGCGCCGAGCGCGGTGTCGGACGCGGTCGCCTCCAGGCAGCCGGTACGCCCGCACGCGCACCGGGCCTGCGAGCGCGGCACCGGCAGATGCGCCACGTCGCCGGCCGCCGCGCCCGGCCCCTGGTGCACGGTCCCCTCGATCCCGAAGGCGGCGTCGACGACCCGGCCGATGAACAGGTGCACCAGGCTCCGGCGGGCCTCGGGCCGGCCGAAGAGGATCTCGGCCCGCGCGACGGCCCGCGCGTGGTTGTCGACCCGCACCGGCAGCCCGAGCGCGGCGGACAGCTCGGCGGCGAGCGGCTTGCCGCTCCAGCCCAGCGCGGGGTGCCGCACGACGGTCCCCTCGTCCGGGTCGACCCAACCGCCCAGGGCCACGCCGAGCCCGAGGAGCGGCCGCCCCGAGTCGTACGCGTCGAGGAAGCGGCGCAGTTCGACGGCGATCCCGCCGGACAGCCCGTCCGTCGGGCGGCCCTCGTGGGGGAAGGCCCGCCGGGCGAGCAGCTGCCCGCGCAGGTCGACGAGGCTGAAGGTCGAATGCGGCACCCCGATGTGCAGCCCGGCGGCGACCGGCCCGCCGACCGCCCCGGTGTGCAGGTCCAGCGGGATCCGCGGCCGCCCCACCCCGCCGCCGGGCCCGGGCAGCTCGCGCAGCAGCCCGCCGCGGAGCAGCCCGGTGGTCTGCCGGGACACGGCGGCGGGACTCAGCCCGCACAGCGGGGCGATCGCGCTGCGCGCGACCGGCCCGTGGTCGAGCACCGTCCGCAGCACGGCGGCGGCATTCGCGGCGGCCCGGCTGTCACCGGCCATACGCGTCACGCGGTCTCCTCGGGGGGCGGGGGCATGTCCCCCGATCATGCCGGTTCCCCTGCGGGGGGCCCGGCCGTTCGATCCGGATCATGCCCGTCCCCTGCGGGGACATCGGGCAGGTCCCGGGTGGGCCGGGTGAGGCATGGGGCGTGCGTCGAGCGGCCGCGCGGGCCCCGCGGGCGGGGATCCCGGCGAACGCGTGGCGGCCGCATTGCGGGGCCGTGAAATCCGGCCACGCTTTTCGGCCGTCGGGGTGGAGGGGCGAGAGGGGGCGGGGCATGGGGGAAAGTGCAGGTCGCACGGGGTGTGCGGGGTGGGCCCGGGGGCCGGTGAGGGGCGCCTTCGGTGGCCGCGGGCGGGGGTTGACCCCCGCCCGGGCCGCTGACACGCTCCGGGACATGTCCGCGAACGCACTCCTCGCCCCGCGGCTCCGCACCCCCGGCCTCCGTACCGTGCCGGGCGAGTGTCCGGGCCGCTGTCCGGCCCCCGGCTGCGCCTGACCCCGCCGATCCGGCGGCCCGGCCGACCGGGTCCGCCCGGCCCGGTCCCGGCTCGCACCGGTGCGCCGTAGAGCCGCGTGCCCGACCGGTCCTGTCCCGGGGCACCCCCAGGGGTGGTGCCCCGGGACGCCCGCACCGGGACGGGTGCGTTCCCGCTCTCCCGTGGTCCCGGGCGACCGCTTCCCGCACCACCCACCTGCACCCGTACGCACCCGCACGCACCCGTACCGCTCGGCGCGGCGCAGCGCCCAACGCACTCGTAACGCTATTTCTTCCGCTGCGGAAATAACCCCCGCGGCCCACACCAGGGAGTCCTCATGGCCACTGCCACCACTGCCACCACCGCCACCACCGCCACCACCGCCACCACCGTCACCAGGATCGGCGGCCGCATCGGTGCCGAGATCGGCGGCGTGAAGCTCGGCGGCGACCTGCCCGCCACCACCGTCGCCGAGATCCGGGCCGCCCTCCTCGCCCACAAGGTCGTCTTCTTCCGCGGCCAGGACCACCTCGACGAGGCCGGTCACGAGGCCTTCGCCCAGCTGCTCGGCGCGCCCGTCGCGCACCCCACCGTCCCCTCCGCGGACGGCCGTTACGCCCTCGGCATCGACTCCCACCACGGCGCCCGCGCCAACCAGTGGCACACGGACGTCACCTTCGTCCCCGCCTACCCCGCCTTCTCCGTCCTCCGCGCCGTCACCATCCCCCCGTACGGCGGAAACACCCTCTGGGCCAACACGGCCACCGCCTACAGCAACCTTCCCGAGCCGCTCCGCGCCCTCGCCGACAGCCTGCGCGCCGTCCACTCCAACGAGTACGACTACGCCGCCCTGAGGCCCGACGCCCTGCCCGAGGCCCTGGCCCAGTACCGCGAGGTGTTCACCTCCACCAAGTTCCTCACCGAGCACCCGGTGGTCCGCGTCCACCCCGAGACCGGCGAACGCACCCTGCTCCTCGGCAATTTCGTCCAGCGGATCAACGGCCTCACCGGCCGTGACTCGCGCGTCCTCCAGGACCTCTTCCAGGCCCACATCGAGAGCCCCGAGAACACCGTCCGCTGGCAGTGGCGGGCCGGCGACGTCGCGATCTGGGACAACCGCGCCACCCAGCACTACGGCGTGGACGACTCCGACGACCACGAGCGCACCCTGCGCCGCGTCACCGTCGACGGCGACGTCCCGGTCGGCCCGGACGGCGAGCCGTCCCGCCTGATCAGCCCGGAGGCCGTCCCCGCCCCCTCCTTCGGCATCGCCTCCGGTGCCTCCACCTCCGCCTGACGACACCAAGGAGCGCCCCGTGCCGAACCTGCTCGCCATCACCGGCAGCCCCTCCGCCCACTCCCGTACCGCCGTCGTCGCCGACCACGTACTGCGGCGCCTGTCCCACTCCGGCTTCGAGACCGCACACCTGTCCGTGCGCGAGCTCCCGGCCGCCGACCTCCTCGCCGCCCGCCGCGGCGAGCCCGAGATCCGCCGGGCGCTCGAGGCAGTCGCCGAGGCCGACGGCCTCGTCATCGCGACCCCCGTCTACAAGGCCTCGTACACCGGACTGCTCAAGGCCTTCCTCGACCTGCTCCCGCAGGACGGCCTCGACGGCAAGACGGTCCTGCCGCTGGCCACCGGCGGCAGCCTCGCCCACGTCCTGACCATCGACTACGCCCTGCGCCCCGTGCTCGCCGCCCTCGGCGCCCGGCACGTCACCGCCGGCCGGTTCGTCCTGGACTCCTCCATCGAGCGCGGATCGGGCCCCGACCGGCTGCGGCCCGAGGCCGAACTGGACCTCTACCAGGCCGTCGACGAGTTCGCCGCGGCGCTTCGCTCCGTGCCGACCGCCGTCGCCGCCACGTTCACCGCCGCCGCCCTCACCGCCACCCCGTAGCACCGCCGCCACCACGCGACCCGCACCGACAAGGAACCGTCATGTCCGCAGCCTTCACCTCGACCACCACCTCCCGACGCCAGTTCCTCGCCCTGCTCGGCATCTCGGCGGCCGCGGTGAGCTGCGGCACGGCCACCGCGCGCGGCGGCGGTTCCGGTGCCCAGGTCAAGACCCTGAAGTACCAGGGCTCGGTCGGCGCCGTCACGCTCCCCGAACTCGCCGCCGACCTCGGATACCTGGGCGACCTCACGCTGGAGTGGGTCGGCAACACCATCAGCGGTCCGCAGGACATCCAGTCCGCCGCCACCGGCCAGACCCACTTCGGCGGCGCCTTCAACGGCGCGATCGTCAAGCTCGCCTCCAGCAAGGCCCCCATCAAGGCCGTCATCTCCTACTACGGCGTCGACGAGTTCTCGTACAGCGGCTACTACGTCCTGGAGGACAGCCCGATCCGCTCCGCCCGCGACCTCCTCGGCAAGAAGGTCGGCATGAACACCCTGGGCGCGCACTCCCAGGCCGTCCTCGACATCTACCTGAGCCGCAACGGCCTCGCCAAGGCCGACTCCGCGAAGGTCGAGTCGCTCGTGGTGCCGCCCGTCAACACCGACCAGGTGCTGCGCCAGAAGCAGATCGACGTGGGCGTGCTGGGCGGGATCCTGCGCGACAAGGCCGTCGCCGGCGGCGGGATCAGGCCGCTGTTCAGCGACTTCGACCTGCTCGGCAAGTTCAGCGCGGGCTCCTACATCATGACCGAGCGGTTCATCAAGGAGAACCCGGACACCGTACGGACCTTCGTGACGGGCGTGGCCAAGGCCATCGAGTGGGCCCGCACCACCCCGCGCGAGGAGGTCATCGCCCGGCAGACCGAGATCGTCAAGAAGCGCGGCCGCAACGAGGACACCGCCACCCTCCAGTACTGGCGCTCGTACGGCGTCGCCGAGACGGGCGGCCGGATCGAGGACAAGGAGTTCCAGCTCTGGCTCGACTGGCTCGGCGAGCGCGGCGAGATCAAGCAGGGGCAGCTCAAGGCCGCCGACCTCTACACGAACGAGTTCAACGGCTTCGGGAAGGGCTGACCCGGCATGGCGAAGATCGTGTTCGAGGACGTGACCAAGACCTTCCCGACGAAGGACAAGAAGAAGCGGGAGCGGTTCACCGCGCTCGACGGCATCGACCTGGAGATCGAGTCGGGGGAGTTCGTGGTGGTCGTGGGCCCCAGCGGCTGCGGCAAGTCCACCCTCCTGGACCTGCTCGGCGGACTGACCCGGCCGTCGTCCGGGCGGATCCTGCTCGACGGCAAGCCGATCACCGGGCCGGGCCTGGACCGGGGGATCGTCTTCCAGCAGTACGCCCTGCTGCCCTGGCGGACGGCGCTCGGCAACGTCGAGTTCGGCCTGGAGGCGACCGGCGTCCCGCGCCGCGAACGGGGCGCGAGGGCACGGGAGTTCCTGGACCTCGTGGGCCTCACCGGCTTCGAGGACCGGCACCCGCACGAGCTCTCCGGCGGTATGCGCCAGCGCGTCGCCATCGCGCGATCGCTGGCGTACGACCCGGACGTGCTGCTGATGGACGAGCCGTTCGCCGCCCTCGACGCGCAGACCCGCGAGTCCCTCCAGGACGAGCTGCGGCGCATCTGGCAGCGCACCGGCAAGACCGTCGTCTTCATCACGCACGGCATCGAGGAGGCGGTGTACCTCGGCCAGAAGGTGGCCGTCATGACCTCCCGCCCGGGCCGGGTCAAGGAGATCGTCCCGGTCACCTTCGGCGCCCGCGGCGCCGGTTTCCAGGGTGAGGACCTGCGTTCCAGCCCCGAGTTCGCCCGCTATCGCCACGAGATCTGGACCCTGCTCCACGACGAGGTGGCCCGTGCCCAGCAACTGGAGAAGGAGGAGGCCACCGTATGACCACGAACATCTCCACCCCCACCACCGACGCCCGGGCCGGGCAGGACCCGGCGCCCGCCGAACGCGAGCCCCGCAGGACCCGCACCGGCGTCCCGTCCCTGCTGGCACGCCGCCTGCGCAGCGCGAGCCGGCCCACGACGGCACCCGCCCGCCCGGAGTCCCCCGCGGCTCCCGTCACCGGACCGGATGCCGCGGCGGCGCCGAAGGGCGCTGGCAGGGCTGCGTCCAGCGTCCGCAAGGCCGCCGGCTTGCTCGGCCGTTGGCTGCGGGCCGCCGCCCTGCGCTCCGCGGCCCTCGTCGCCCTGCTCGCCCTCTGGGAGACCGCCCCGCGCCTCGGCCTCGTCGACGCCACCTTCCTGCCACCGGTCAGCGAGGTCGCCACGGCCTGGTGGGACCTCCTGGGCAACGGCCAGCTCGGCCAGCACACCCGGGCCAGCCTCGCCCGCTCCTTCGGCGGCTTCGGCATCGCCGTCGTCATCGCGGTCCCGCTCGGCCTGCTCATCGGCTGGTACCGGCCGGTCGCCGCGCTGCTCGGCCCGCTGCTGGAGGTGTTCCGCAACACCGCTGCACTGGCCCTGCTGCCGGTCTTCGTCCTGCTCCTCGGCATCGGCGAGACCTCGAAGGTCTCGATCGTCGTCTACGCCTGCCTATGGCCGGTCCTGCTGAACACCATCAGCGCGGTGGGCAACGCCGACCCCACCCTGGTCAGACTGGCCCGCTCGATGGACCTGTCCACCCCCAGGCTCTTCCAGAAGGTGATCCTGCCGTCCTCCGTACCGGCCATCTTCACCGGCATCCGGCTGGCCGGCGCCGTCTCCATCCTCGTCCTGGTGGCCGCCGAGATGATCGGCGCCAAGGCGGGACTCGGCTACCTGATCAACGCCTCGCAGTACAACTTCGCGATCCCGCAGATGTACGCGGGCATCGTCACCATCTCCGCCGTCGGCGTGGCCTTCAACCAACTGCTGGTCACGATCGAACGCCGCCTGAGCACCTGGCGCGTCCCCGCCTGACCCGCGCGCGGCGCCCCCACCGCACCACCCCCGAATCCCGAGGAACAGCCATGACCGCGAACCGCACCCTCCACCTCAACGCCTTCCTGATGAACGCCGGTCACCACGACGCCGCCTGGCGCCACCCCGACAGCCGGCCCGAGCTGATCACCGACCTGCGGTACTTCCAGGACCTGGCCCGCACCGCCGAACGCGGACTGCTCGACTCCATCTTCTTCGCCGACGGGGTCGCCCTCTGGGGCAAGGCCCGCCACAACGCCCTCGGCGGCTTCGAGCCGCTCACCCTGCTCTCCGCCATCGCCGCCGTCACCGAGCACATCGGACTCATCGCCACCGTCTCCACCACCTTCAACGAGCCCTACAACCTGGCCCGCAAGTTCGCCTCCCTCGACCACATCAGCGGCGGCCGGGCCGGCTGGAACATCGTCACCTCCGGCACCGTCGACGAGGCCCGCAACTTCAACCGCGACGAGCACCTGGAGCACCACCTCCGCTACGAGCGGGCCCGCGAGTTCCTCGACGTCGCCACCAAGCTCTGGGACAGCTGGGAGGACGACGCGATCGTCCTCGACAAGGAGCGCGGCATCTACGCCGACACCGACAAGCTGCACCCCGCCGCCCACCGCGGCGAGCACTTCGCCGTCGCCGGACCGCTCAACGTCCCGCGCTCCCCCCAGGGCCACCCGCTGCTCGTGCAGGCCGGTTCCTCCGAGGACGGCAAGGAGTTCGCGGCCCAGTACGCCGAGGCCGTCTTCACCGCCCAGCAGACCCTCGCCGACGGCCAGACCTTCTACAAGGACCTCAAGTCCCGCCTCGCCAAGTACGGCCGTGCCGAGAGCGACCTCCTCGTCCTGCCCGGCATCGCCCCGGTCATCGGATCCACCGAGGCCGAGGCCAAGGCCCTGGAGCAGCAGCTCACCGACCTCCAGGTACCGGAGTACGGCCTCGCCCAGCTCTCCGGGATGCTGAACGTGGACCTCACCGGCCTGCCGCTGGACGGTCCGCTCCCCGACCTGCCCGAGGAGCGGGACGTCAACGGGAACAAGAGCCGCTTCACCCTCGTCGCCGAACTCGCCCGCCGCGACGGCCTGACCCTGCGCGAGCTGATCGCCCGCCTCGGCGCCGGCCGCGGGCACCGCGTCTTCGCCGGCACCCCCGAGCAGATCGCCGACCAGCTCCAGGAGTGGTTCACGCAGGGAGCCGCCGACGGCTTCAACATCATGGCGCCGGTCCTGCCCACCGGCCTGACCGCCTTCGTCGACCACGTCGTACCGATCCTCCAGCGGCGCGGGCTCTTCCGGACCGAATACACGGGCGCCACCCTCCGCGAGAACTACGGCCTGGCCCGACCCGTCAACCGCTACGCGCGGGAGGGTTCATGACCGACCACGCCACCGACGTCCTCGTCGTCGGCGGCGGACCGGCCGCCACCTGGGCCGCCCTCAAGGCCGCCGAGGCGGGCGCCCGGGTCGTCCTCGCGGACAAGGGCTACTGCGGAACGAGCGGCGCCACGGCCGCGGGCGGCACCGGCGTCTGGTACGTCCCGCCCGAACCCGCCGCCCGGGAAGCGGCCATGGCCTCGCGGGAGGGCCTCGGCGGGTACCTGGCCGACCGGCGCTGGATGGCCCGGGTCCTCGACGAGACCTACGACCGGATGAACGAGCTGGCCGCGCAGGGCCGTTACCCGTTCCCCACCGGCCCTGACGGGCAGCCGCTGCGGGGCGGCCTGCAGGGCCCCGAGTACATGCGGCGGATGCGCATCCGGATCCGCCGGGCCGGGGTCCGCGTCCTCGACCACAGCCCGGTCACCGAGCTGCTCACCGACGCCGACGGGGCCGTCGCGGGCGCCGCCGGCTACCGCCGCCAGCTCCGCGAGTCCTACCGGGTCCGGGCCGGTGCGGTGGTCCTGGCCGCCGGCGGCTGCGCCTTCCTCAGCGGGGCCCTCGGCACCAACACCAACACCGGCGACGGCGCGCTCCTCGCCGCCGAGGCCGGGGCGGAGCTCTCCGGGATGGAGTTCTCCAACGCCTACGGGATCGCCCCCGAGGGGACCTCCGTCACCAAGACCGCCTTCTACTCCTTCGCCACCTTCTACCGGGAGGACGGCAGCGTCCTGGAGGGCGCGGCGAGCCAGGGCGGCCGCTCGGTGATCGCCCGCGAACTGCTCACCGGAGCCCGCGTCCACGCGCGCCTCGACCGCGCCGACGAAGCGGCCCGGGCCGCGATGCGCCTCGCGCAGCCCAACTTCTTCCTCACCTTCGACCGGCTCGGCATCGACCCCTTCGCCGACCGGTTCGCCGTCACCCTGCTCGCCGAGGGCACGGTCCGCGGCACCGGCGGCATCCGGATCACCGCCGACGACTGCGCCACCGGAGTGCCCGGGCTGTACGCCGCCGGGGACGCGGCCACCCGCGAGGAGATCTGCGGAGGTTTCACCGGAGGCGGCAGCCACAATGCCGCCTGGGCCATCTCCTCGGGCAGCTGGGCGGGCCGGGGCGCCGCCGGACACGCCCTGTCCCTCGGCCCCGGCCGCGCCGCGGGCCGTCCCGTCACCGGCGCCGGCGGTGCGGGCCTGCGCCCGACGGGGAACGCGGCCGCCGGACCGGAACCCCGTGAGGCGGTGGCGCTCGTACAGCGGGAGGCGCTCCCCTACGACAAGAACTACCTCCGCCGCGGCGATGTCCTGGCGGCCTCCCTGCGCACCCTCGACACGGCGTGGTCGCAGCTGCGCGCGGGCCTGCACGGCGAGGGGGCCGACCTGGTCAGGGCCCGGCAGGCGGCGGCGATGACGGCGCACGCGCGCTGGATGTACACGGCCGCCCTCGCCCGGTCGGAGAGCCGGGGGATGGCCAGGCGCCTCGACCATCCGGACCAGGACCCGGCCCAGCACCACCGGATCCTGGTGGGCGGCCTGGACCGGGTGTGGAGCAGGCCGGCGGCGGTAACGGCGGTGGCGGCGTGATCGAACTCGTCTCGGCGGAGCGCTGCATAGCCTGCGACAAGTGTGTGGAGGTGTGCCCGACGGATGTCTTCGAACGGGGGCCCGGGGGGATTCCGCTGCTCGCCCGGCAGGAGGACTGCCAGACCTGCTTCCTGTGCGAGGCGAACTGCCCGGTGGACGCGCTGTTCGTGGCCCCGCTGACCCGCCCCCTTCCCGAGGATCCGGCCGTACGGGACGAAGCGGGGCTGGTGGGCCGCGGGCTGCTCGGCAGCTACCGGCGCCACATCGGCTGGGGCGAAGGGCGCACGCCCGGATCGCTGCGGGCGATCGGGCCGCCGCTGGGCCGGTCCGCGCCGCCGATCACGTCCTGAGCGCGTGCGCGCCGCCGGAGCCCGGGCTCCGGCGGCGCGCACGTATGCCGCGAGGCCGGCGGCCGGCGGCCGGTCAGACGGTAAGGACGATCTTGCCGCGGGTGCGGCCCGCGGCGCTCAGCTCCCAGGCCCTGGCGGCCTCGGCGAGCGGCAGCGCGTGCTCCACGTTGACCGTGAGCTTCCCCGCGTCGGCCAGTTCCGCCAGGAAGGTCAGGTCGGCGGTGTCCGGGCGCACCCACAGCTGGTGGGCGCCCTTGGCGGCCGCGTTGTAGTCGGCGATGGAGACCACCCGGTGGCGCTCCTTGACCAGGGACTGGAGCGTCTCGATCACGTCGTCGCCGTAGAAGTCCAGACCCGCGTCGACGCCGTCGGGCGCGAGCTCGCGGATCCGGTCCGCCAGACCCTCCCCGTACAGCACGGGTTCCGCGCCGAGGGAGCGCAGGTACGCGTGGTTGTGCGCGCCCGCCGTGCCGATGACCCGCAGGCCGAGCGCGACCGCGATCTGCACGCCGAAGGATCCGGTGCCGCCGGCCGCGGAGTGGATGACGACGGTCTCCCCGGCCTTGAGGCCGGCGCGGGTGAGCGACTGGTAGGCGGTGAGGCCGGCCAGCGGGATGCCCGCGGCCTGCTCGAAGCTCAGCTCGCGGGGCTTGCGGGCGAGGGTGCGGACGGGGGCGGACACCAGCTCTGCGTACGTGCCGAGTTCGACCCACTCCTTGCGGACGTAGCCGTAGACCTCGTCGCCGATGGCGTAGTCGAAGGTGTCCTCGCCGACCGCTTCGACGACTCCGGCCACGTCCCAGCCGGGTATGACCGGGTAGCGGACTTCGAGGATCGGGTCGAGGTATCCGGCGGCGAGCTTCCAGTCCACCGGGTTGACCCCGGCGGCCTTGACGCGGACGAGCACCTCGCCCGGTCCCACCTTGGGGCGCGGTAAGTCAACGAGCTGGAGTGCGGCGGGAGTTCCGTATGCGCTGTACGTGATGGCCTTCATGATCGTTCCCAACGCGGGTCCGCGGCCGGGTATTCCGGCACGTCAGGCCGTCAGGCCGTCAGGCCGTCAGGCTGCCAGGCCGTCAGGCCGGCAGGGTGTTGCGGTGCGAGCTCCGCCGGGCCGCGCTGAAGAGCGCCTGGATCTGCGTACCGGCCTGCTCGACGTCGTCGAGGGGCGAGGGGAAGGGCAGCCGCACGTCGCGGTGGCCGCGCCGCTCCTCCAGCCGCAGGGTGATCCCGTACCGGTCCATGGCGACCGGCAGCGCGCGCAGCACGGCGGCGGTGGGCTGCGGCCGGACCAGCCGCAGCAGCAGGGTGACCAGGTCGTGGTGGTCGTCGAGGAGGTGCGTGAGCATGCCCGCCTCGTACGGGGACAGCGGGTCGGGGCAGGCCGCGTCGAGCTCTTCGAGGCCGACGTGCGAGAGGCCTTCCGGGGTCTCCAGGACGGCCCGGTCGAACTCCATGCAGGCGGAGTCGGCGCCCGAACCCTGGGCCAGGTCGGCGTAGGGGGTGAGCAGACGGCCCAGCACGGTGACGCGGGCGCGCACCCGGTCCCGTACGGGGGTGGGGGCGATGTCGGTGAACTCCAGCCGGATCGAGGGCCGGTACTCGGACTCGCCGCCGGGCTCGGCGGGGTGCAGGTGCAGCCGTCCCATCGGGTCGCTGCCGTCGAGGTGGCGGACCTCGGACCGCTGCCCGTCGGTGATCACGGTCATGGAGTGGGCGGCGGTGAGGATCGACCGGATGCGCTCGGCATCGGTGGGCCGGTCGGCCGGGGTGGCGGGGGCACCGAACAGGCGCATGCGGATCTCTCCTCGTCCGAGTGACTTAGGTATGCCTAACCTAACCTATCCGGCTCTCCGAGAGTACCCGGCCCGCTCGTGTCGTTGTTGGGCTGAACGGGTGAAACACGAGAGGATGGGGGGATGCACATGAAGCGCACGGCCGAGGCGGCCCGGTGAGCAGGTACGACGTCACCGACGAACAGTGGGAGGGGCTCGCGCAGGTGGTCCCCCTGCGCAGTCGCAACGAATGGCCCTCCCGGGTGGACCACCGCACGATTCCGACGGCGCCCGGAGCGTCGGCGGCGGAGCAGCGGCGCTTCGTGGTGATCAGAGTCCAGATCTTCGCGGACGCGCGGGAGGTGGCGGAGTACCTGATCGCGCAGATCCCGGTCCTGCTCGACCTCACCGGCGCGGACAGCGAAGTGGCCAAGCGGATCCTGGACTTCAGCAGCGGCGTGGTCTTCGGCCTGGGCAGCGGGATGCACCGGGTGGACCGGAACGTCTTCCTGCTCGCGCCGGTGGGGACCGAGGTCGAGGGGATCGCGGCCGCGGCCGTCCCCCGATCGTAGGAAGGTCCCCGCGAGGGAACGGTTCGCCGGAGCCACGGGGGGTCCGGCGGGCCGTACCGTCCCGCGCATGGACGCCACCCTGGACGCGACGGCGGGGCGCACCGCCGACGCCGTCGCGTTAGCCGACCCCCGCACCGATTTCCCCGCAGCCGGACGACCGGCCGCCGAGCGGCCCGCCGCTGAGCCCGCCGAGCGGCCCGCCGCGGAGCCCGCGCGGCGGGAGCCCCGGCCCGTGGTCACCGAGCTGCGGCTCTCCGCCTTCGGGCCGCACCGCTCGGCGGTCTTCCCGCTCGGCCCCCTCACCCTCTTCGCCGGGCCGAGCGGCAGCGGCAAGTCCCATGTCCTGGCCGCCTACGAGGCCCTGGCCGGGCTGGGCTCCGGGCTCGCGCTGGAGCGGGCCTTCCCGGATCCGCGCGCCCGCATTCCCGACCGGGCCGTCCCCGACGCGCAGCACCGGCGCGGGTTCCGCCTCGGCTGCACCGTGGACGGGCCCGTCGGCCCGGTCCGGCTCGACCTCGCCGTCCAGGCCGAGCCCACGCTGCGGATCGTCGGCGAACGGCTTTCGCAGGACGGGCAGATCCTGCTCGCCACCGCCCTGCGCGACCCCGGCCGGCGCTCGGTCCAGGCCGCCTGGCTGACCGGCGGCGCCATCGGCGTCACCAGGGCCCCGCTGCCCGACGACCTGCTCGGCACGGCACTGCTCCCGTTGCGCGTCGCCGGTTCCACCGCGGGCCAGCGCCAGGTCCTGGCCGCCGCCGAGCAGGTGGTCGTGGCCCTGCGCGCGGTGTTCCCGTGCGACCCCCGCCCGGACCGGATGCGCGCCGCCGTCCCGCCGGGCGAGGGCCGGCTGCTCGGGGACTGCGCCAACCTGGCCGACGTGCTGCGCCGGACCCGCAGCGAATGCGGCACCCGCCACGCGCTGCTGGCCGAGGCGGCCCGCACCGGCTGCGCGGGGCCCGTCGCGGGGCTGGACGTACGGGCTCCCGCGGGCGGCGGCCGCGTGGCGGCGGTACTGGACCGGGGCCCCGGCCGGCCCGCCACGGAACTGGCCCGGCTGGGCGCGGGCGAACTCCGCTTCCTCGCGCTGGCGCTGGTCCTGCTGACCGGGCCGGGCGTGCTGGCCGTGGACCCCGCGGCCGAACTGCTCTCCGCACGGCAGGCGCTGACGGTGCTGGCCGACGGCTTCGACCGTGGTCTCGACCGGCGCCAGAGCGCCGAGCTGCTGCGCCTGGCCCTGCTGTCCTGCGGCCGCGGTCACATCCGGCTGGTGGCGGCGGTGGGGGAGGGGACCGCGGCCGCCGCCCGCGACCTCGCGGGCGTCGCGATGGTAGACCTGGGGGCATGAACGAGACGCAGCAGGAGCCGCCGCAGCCGCCCGAACGGCGGCCCGACCGACGCCCCGAGGAGCGGCTGGACCGACTGCAGCGCCGGCTGGCGCAGTTCGCGGCGGCCCGGGGCTGGGAGCCGTACCACACGCCCAAGAACCTGGCCGTGGCGCTCAGCGTGGAGGCGTCCGAACTGGTCGAGATCTTCCAGTGGCTGACCCCCGAGCAGTCGGCGAAGGTGATGGAGAAGCCGGAATCGGCCCACCGCGTGGCCGACGAGGTGGCCGACGTGCTCGCGTATCTGCTGCAGTTCTGTGAGGTTCTCGGGGTGGATGTGCTGGATGCGCTCGCCGCGAAGATCGAGAGGAACGAACTCCGCTTTCCTGTGCGAGGTACATCGACACCGAATAGTCACTCTTCGGAGTGATGGACTCATCCACAATCACGTTTGTGTCCACATTTTCCGAATACCCCTGGCTTTACTGGCTCATTGCCCTCACTCTGGGTAGTGGTGAGGACGGCGGGATGTCGTGCGGACGGGGGACGGCATATGGATGCGGTACGGCTCATCGCGGCCGGCCGGCACGCGCTGGCACAGAGCGGGGTCGCGTGGGACATCGTGGGCGAGGCCTGGCAGGCCCAGGCGCTCGCGCAGGGCGTAGGGAGCTATCTGGCGGTCAACGGGCCGCCGGAGCTGAGATCGGAGGCACGAGGACTGGGGGAAGCGGGAGGCAGAGGATGCGGGGTGCTCGACCGGGCGGCCCTGCGCGGAGAGGGCAGTGCGCCCGAACATCCGCCTCGGGCGGCGCAGTTGAGCGAGGTGGCGGATGTCCGGCAGGCGCTGCTCGGACTCCAGGCGCTGCTGGGCGAAGTGGGGATAGCCCTGGTCGGGGTGGCCTGCGCGACGGACGACGAGGCCCTGTACTGGCAGTGCATAGAGTCGATCGACGCGGCCGACGAGTCGAGCGACCGGGTACGGGCGATCCTGCGCCGCATGGTGGTCCGTGAGCGGGGGTCGGCCTCGGGCGTGGCCTGAGCCCGGCAGGATCCGAAAGGGACGGCCCAGGGTCCCGCCGTGCGCGGCGGGACCCGCCCGGTCAGGACGGCCGGTGCGAGCGGCGCTCGCCCTCGGGGGCGCGGTCCGTGGAGGCCTGGAGATCGGCGTCGAGCCGCGACAGGTCGTCGTTCAGCGCGGTCATCAGGTCTTCCATCTGCTGCAGCAGGCCCTTCGGCGCGCCGCCGTCCTGGGCGGCGGCCGCCGGGTCCTGACGCGAGCCGTCATGTGCTGCCCGCGCCGCCCGTCCGGTCGGTCCGGTGTGTCGGCGGGTCTCCGGCACGGCCTCGTGCGACATGGCGGCCTCCTCGGCCCCGGCCCTTCCGGGGCGGAAGGGGGCGATGGACGCACCAGCGGGACGCCGCCGGCGCGCGGGCCGGGCGGTCCGGCTCCGACCGGGCCAACGATCCCCGTCCGGGCCGGTCACTGGCGGGCCCGCGGTGGTCCGTCCGGTTGACGGAAGATTCACCCTGCCGGGGCGGGAAGGGCAGGATGGGGGCATGGATCTTCGCGTTTTCACCGAGCCGCAGCAGGGTGCGAGTTACGACACCCTCCTGACCGTCGCCAAGGCCACCGAGGACCTGGGCTTCGACGCGTTCTTCCGCTCCGACCACTACCTGAGCATGGGCTCCGCCGACGGCCTGCCCGGACCCACCGATGCCTGGATCACCCTCGCGGGCCTGGCCCGGGAGACCAAGCGGATCCGCCTCGGCACGCTGATGACGGCAGGAACCTTCCGGCTGCCCGGAGTCCTCGCCATCCAGGTGGCCCAGGTCGACCAGATGTCCGGCGGGCGCATCGAACTGGGCCTCGGCGCGGGCTGGTTCGAGCAGGAGCACAAGGCCTACGGGATCCCCTTCCCGGCGGACCGGATGTCCCGGCTGGAGGAGCAGCTGGCCGTCGTCACCGGCCTGTGGGCCACCGAGGCCGGCGCCTCCTTCGACTACGCGGGCAAGCACTACCGGGTGGAGAACTCGCCCGCGCTCCCCAAGCCCGCCCAGGCCAAGGTCCCCGTCCTCATCGGCGGCCACGGAGCCAAGCGCACCCCGCGGCTCGCCGCCCGGTACGCGGACGAGTTCAACATGCCCTTCGCGTCGATCGCCGACAGCGAGCGGCAGTTCGCCCGGGTCCGGCAGGCCGCCGAGGAGGCCGGCCGCAAGGCCGACGACCTGCGCTACTCCAACGCCCTCGTCGTCTGCGTGGGCAAGGACGACGCCGAGGTGGCCCGCCGGGCCGCCGCCATCGGCCGCGACGTCGACGAGCTCAAGGCCAACGGCCTGGCCGGCTCCCCGGACGAGGTCGTCGAGAAGATCGGAGCCTACGGCGCCGCCGGCTCCTCCCGCGTCTACCTCCAGCTGCTCGACCTCGACGACCTGGACCACCTGGAGCTGATCTCCGCCCGGGTGCTCTCCCAGCTCCGCTAGGAGGCGGCGAACCGATGCCACGCGCGTCCGGCCCGCTCGCCGAAGCCCTGGCCCGCAGGGCCGTACTCCTGGACGGCGGACTCAGCAACCAGCTCGCCGCCCAGGGCTGCGACCTGTCCGGCGACCTCTGGTCGGGCCGGGTGCTCGCCGAGCACCCGGACCAGGTGGCGGCCGCCCACACGGCGTACGCCCGGGCCGGCGCCGAGGTGCTCATCACCGCCAGCTACCAGGTCGGCTACGAGGCCTTCGCCGCCCACGGCCACGCCCGCGCCGAGACCACCGCCCTGCTGCGGCGCAGCGTGGGCCTGGCAGCCCGGGCGGCCGAGGCCGCCGACCACGAGGTGTGGGTGGCCGCCTCCGTGGGCCCGTACGGAGCGGTGCTCGCAGACGGCTCCGAATACCGCGGACGGTACGGGCTGGGCGTGCGCGAGCTCGCCGCCTTCCACCGCCCCCGCATCGAGGCCCTGCTCGCCGCCGGCCCCGACGTCCTGGCCGTGGAGACCGTCCCGGACAGCGACGAGGCCGAGGCGCTCCTGACCGTCCTGGCCGGGAGCGGCGTCCCCGTCTGGCTCTCGTACACGGTGGCCGGCGGCCGCACCCGGGCCGGACAGCCCCTCGGCGAGGCCTTCGCCCTCGCCGCCGCTGCCCCGGAGGTCATCGCGGTCGGAGTCAACTGCTGCGACCCGGCCGAGGTCCTGCCCGCCCTCGGGGCCGCGGCCGCCGTCACCGCCAAGCCGCTGCTGGCCTACCCCAACGACGGCTCGGTCTGGAACGCCACCACCCGCACCTGGCACAGCCCCGAAACCCCCGCCCCCTGGCCCACGGAGGCCTGGTACGCCACCGGTGCCCGCCTCATCGGCGGCTGCTGCCGCATCGGCCCGGACCGGATCGCGGACCTGGCCCGGACCGTTCGCGCAAGCTGACGGTCCGGGCCGTCCGACGGGCCGCGGCGCCGACGCCGAGTCGCCCCGACGCGTTGTCGCGCAGTGCCGGGCGTATGTTGTCATCGGAGAGAAAATCCCTGGTCGGCGGGGAGGGCCACGGACGATACTCGGTCGTGTGTTCCTGACGATCTCCGCCACCGGCTCCCCCGAACGACCCGCCACCGACCTGGGCTACCTGCTGCACAAGCATCCCGGTAGGACGCAGGCGTTCTCCACCTCCCACGGCACCGCCCACGTGTTCTATCCCGAAGCATCGGCCGAGCGGTGCACGGCGGCGCTGCTGCTCGAGGTGGACCCCGTCGCGCTCGTGCGGCGCGGCCGGGGCAAGGGCCGGGGCGGGGCGCCCGACGCCGCGCTCGCGCAGTACGTGAACGACCGGCCGTACGCCGCGTCCTCGCTGCTCGCCGTCGCACTCAGCACGGTGTTCCGCACCGCGCTCAAGGGGCAGTGCACCGCCCGCCCCGAGCTCCCGGAGCAGGCCCGGCCGCTGCGCGTCGAGATACCGGTGCTGCCCGCCCGCGGCGGCGCCGCCCTCGTGCACCGGCTGTTCGGCCCGCTCGGCTGGGACCTCGTCCGGGCCGAGGCCGTACCGCTCGACGAGCAGTTCCCCGAGTGGGGGGACTCCCGCTACGTACGGCTCGTCCTGGAGGGCGAACTGCGCCTCGCCGACGCCCTGCGGCAGCTCTACGTGCTGCTGCCGGTCCTCGACGACGCCAAGCACTACTGGATCTCCCCGGACGAGGTCGACAAGCTGCTGCGCGCCGGGGACGGCTGGCTCGCCGCCCACCCCGAGAACGGGCTGATCACCTCCCGCTACCTGGCCCGCCACAAGCGGCTGACCCAGGACGCCAACGAGCGCCTGGAACTGGTCCGCCTCGCCGAGGCCGACGGCAGCGAGGTCGAGGAGATCGACAACGCGGTGGACGAGAACCGCGACACCGAGGAGCGGCCCGTCCCGCTCGCCGTGCACCGGCGCGAGGCGATCCTCGCCGCCCTCAGGCTCGCCGGCGCCCAGCGGGTGCTCGACCTCGGCTGCGGCCAGGGGCAGTTGCTCCAGGCGCTGCTCGGGGACCCGGCGTACTCCGAGATCGTCGGCATGGACGTGTCCGTGCGGGCCCTGCAGATCGCTGCCCGGCGGCTGCGGCTGGACCGGATGGGCGAGCGGCAGAGCTCGCGCCTGAAGCTCCTCCAGGGTTCGCTCGCCTACACCGACAAGCGGCTGGCCGGCTACGACGCGGCCGTGCTCAGCGAGGTCATCGAGCACCTGGACCCGGAGCGGCTGCCCGCCCTGGAGTACGCGGTCTTCGGCTCGGCCCGCCCCCGCA
This sequence comes from Streptomyces sp. NC-S4, assembly GCF_054353315.1. Taxonomy (NCBI): domain Bacteria; kingdom Bacillati; phylum Actinomycetota; class Actinomycetes; order Kitasatosporales; family Streptomycetaceae; genus Streptomyces; species Streptomyces sp. NC-S4. The sequence continues at coordinate 6,484,763 of NZ_CM135937.1, forward strand.
CGGTCCTCGTCACCACCCCGAACGTCGAGTACAACGTGCGCTGGGAGACCCTGCCCGCCGGGCACGTCCGCCACGGCGACCACCGCTTCGAGTGGAACCGCGAGGAGTTCCGTGCCTGGGCCGGGCAGGTCGCGGAGCGCCACGGCTACCAGGTCCGGTACGTGCCCGTCGGCGACGACGACCCCGAGGTCGGTCCGCCGACCCAGATGGCCGCCTTCACCCAGCACGACGGCACCGGCACCGTCGACACGACTCCCGCCACCGGCACGATCCCCACCGACACCCCGAAGGAGGGCGAGGCAGCATGACCGGCACCGAGACCACCGAGACCACCGAGACCACCGAGACCACCGAGACCACCGATACCCCCCGTACGCGCACACTTCCCGTCACCGACCTGTCCCTCGTCGTCCTGATCGGGGCCACCGGATCGGGCAAGTCCACCTTCGCCCGCAAGCACTTCAAGGCCACCGAGGTCATCTCCTCCGACTACTGCCGGGGCCTGGTCAGCGACGACGAGAACGACCAGAGCGCCAGCCGCGACGCCTTCGACGTCCTGCACTACATCGCGGGCAAGCGCCTCGCCGCGGGCCGCCTCACCGTCGTCGACGCCACCAGCGTGCAGGCCGACGCCCGCCGCTCGCTGGTCCAGCTCGCCCGCGAGCACGACGTCCTGCCGATCGCCATCGTCCTGGACATGCCCGAACAGGTCTGCGCCGAGCGCAACGCCGCCCGCCCCGACCGGGCCGGCCTGCCCCGCGCGGTCATCCAGCGGCACCGCCGCGACCTGCGGCGCTCCCTGCGCGGTCTGGAGCGCGAGGGCTTCCGCAAGGTCCACGTACTGCGCTCCGTGGAGGAGGCCGAGACCGCCGAGGTGGTCCTGGAGAAGCGGTTCAACGACCTCACCCACCTCACCGGCCCCTTCGACATCGTCGGTGACATCCACGGCTGTTCCTCCGAGCTGGAGACCCTGCTCGCCAAGCTCGGATACGAGGACGGGGTCCACCCCGAGGGCCGCACCGCCGTCTTCGTCGGCGACCTCGTCGACCGCGGCCCCGACAGCCCCGGCGTCCTGCGCCGCGTCATGGGCATGGTGAAGTCCGGCAACGCCCTGTGCGTGCCCGGGAACCACGAGAACAAGCTCGGCCGTTACCTGAAGGGCTCCAAGGTCCAGCGGACCCACGGCCTCGCCGAGACCATCGAGCAGCTGGAGGGGGAGCCGGAGGAGTTCGTCCAGGAGGTACGGGAGTTCATCCGCGGCCTCGTCAGCCACTACGTCCTCGACGGCGGCAGGCTGGTGGTCTGCCACGCCGGACTGCCCGAGAAGTACCACGGCCGCACCTCCGGCCGGGTCCGCTCGCACGCCCTCTACGGCGAGACCACCGGCGAGACCGACGAGTTCGGCCTGCCCGTGCGCTACCCGTGGGCCGAGGACTACCGGGGCAAGGCCGTCGTGGTCTACGGCCACACACCGGTCCCCGACACCACCTGGATCAACAACACCATCTGTCTCGACACGGGTGCCGTCTTCGGCGGCCGGATGACCGCCCTGCGCTGGCCCGAGCGCGAACTGGTCGACGTACCGGCCGAGAAGGTCTGGTACGAGCCGGTCAAGCCGCTCGTCGCCGAGGCGCCGGGCGGCCACGACGGCCGCCCGCTCGACCTGGCGGACGTGCACGGCCGCCGGGTCGTGGAGACCCGCCACCTGGGCAACGTCAACGTCCGCGAGGAGAACGCGGCGGCGGCCCTGGAGGTCATGAGCCGTTTCGCGGTGGACCCCCGCCTGGTCCCGTACCTGCCGCCCACGATGGCGCCCACGGCGACCTCCCGGGTCGAGGGCTACCTGGAGCACCCGGCCGAGGCCTTCGCCCAGTACCGGGCGGACGGCATCGCCCAGGTGGTGTGCGAGGAGAAGCACATGGGCTCCCGCGCCACGGTCCTGGTCTGCAAGGACGCCGACGCGGCCCGGACCCGCTTCGGCGTCGACGGCCCCACGGGCTCCGTCTACACCCGCACCGGGCGGCCCTTCTTCAAGGAGCCGGAGGTCACCGAGGAGGTCCTCACCCGGCTGCGCTCGGCGGTCACCGACGCGGGCCTGTGGGAGGAGCTCGACACCGACTGGCTGCTGCTCGACGGGGAACTCCTGCCCTGGTCGCTGAAGTCCACCGGCCTGCTGCGCAACCAGTACGCCGCCGTCGGCGCGGCTTCCGGCGCCGTCTTCCCGGGCGCGCTCGCCGCCCTGGAGGCGGCCACCGCCCGGGGCGTCGACACCGGCGAGCTGCTGGAGCGCCAGCGCGGCCGGGCCGAGGACGCGGCCGCCTTCACCGACGCCTACCGGCGCTACTGCTGGACCACCGACGGGCTGGACGGCGTACGGTTCGCGCCGTTCCAGCTGCTGGCGGTGGCCGGGCGGTCGCTGACGGCGGTGCCGCACGACGAGCAGCTGTTCTGGCTGGACCGGCTGGTCGCCGCGGACGAGGCGGCCGGTATTGGACTGCTCCGGCGCACCGGCCGGATCCTGGTGGACACCGCGGACGAGGACTCCGTACGGGCCGGCACCGACTGGTGGCTGGAACTGACGGCCGCCGGCGGCGAGGGCATGGTCGTCAAGCCGCTCCAGGCCTACGCCAAGGACGGCAGGGGCCGGCTGGTCCAGCCCGGGGTCAAGGTGCGCGGGCGCGAGTACCTGCGGATCATCTACGGCCCGGAGTACACCCGTCCCGCCCAACTGGAGCGGCTGCGCGAGCGGTTCCTCGGCCACAAGCGCTCGCTCGCCCTGCGCGAGTACGCGCTCGGGCTGGAGGCGCTGGACCGGCTGGCGGCCGACGAGCCGCTGTGGCGGGTCCACGAGGCGGTCTTCGCGGTGCTCGCGCTGGAGTCGGAGCCGGTCGACCCGCGCCTGTGAGCCCGTACCGGGGCAGGACCGGGCCGCGTCAGCACGGCCCGTAAAGGAGTGGCCCCCGTACGGCCCCGAATTAGGTCGTATGGGGGAACTTTCCCGGAGAACGCCGGGAAAACCGCCGGCGGGATCGTTCATCCAGGGCAGCGGAGTGTCCGCGACCCTGGAAGGACGGAACGTCACCTATGAAGATGACCGCGCGCGGAAGCATTGCGGCGCTCATGACCTGTATGGCTGCGGCCGGTGCGGCCACCCCGGCCATGGCCCAGTCGGTGCCGGTCGGTGTCCCGCTGGACGCCGTGAAGACCACGCTGGGCGTGGACACCCCGCGCGTGGGCACCGGCGTGCCGGTGCCGGTCGTGGGGGCGCCGGAGTCGCCCCGTTTCCACAAGGGGAACATGCTTCCGACCCCGCTGCTCCCGTCGGTGCCGGTCGGCACCGAGCTCGGCAGCACCCTCGTCACCTCCCCGCTGCCGAACCTGCTGGGCAAGCCCGAGACGGACGGCGAGGGTTCCGTGGAGGCGCCGGCCACCGACCTGCTCGCCCGGACCCCCGGTCTGGTCGCCGGCGGTCTGCTGACGATGCCGGACTCCTCCAACTCCGGGGTGCCGAACCTGACCGCGCCCGAACTGGGCCTGACCACCCCGGAGCTCACCGGCGCCCCTTCGGCGCTTCTCGGCCTCGGTACCCCTCGCTGAGCGGACGCCAGGTCAAAAAGCCGTTCGGTCTGGGAATGTGTACGGCATGGGATTCCATGTCGACTCCGAGACCGGGCGGCTTCGCCGCGTCATCCTCCACCGGCCCGACCTGGAGCTGAAGCGGCTCACACCGAGCAACAAGGACGCACTCCTCTTCGACGACGTGCTGTGGGTGCGCCGGGCCCGCCAGGAGCACGACGGCTTCGCGGACGTGCTGCGGGACCGGGGCGTGGAGGTCCACCTCTTCGGTGACCTCCTGTGCGAGGCCCTCGACATCCCGGAGGCGAGACACCTCGTACTGGACCGGGTCTTCGACGAGAAGGAGTACGGGCCGCTCGCCACCGACCACCTGCGGTCGGTCTTCGACGGGCTGACCTCGGCCGAGCTGGCGGAGGCGCTGGTCGGCGGGATGACCAAGCGGGAGTTCCTGGAGCGGCACGCCGAGCCGGTGTCGGTGCGCTTCCACGCCCTGGACCTGGACGGTTTCCTGCTGGGCCCGCTGCCCAACCACCTCTTCACCCGCGACACCTCCGCCTGGATCTACGACGGGGTGTCGATCAACGCGATGCGCTGGCCCGCCCGGCAGCGCGAGACGGTCCACTTCGAGGCGATCTACAAGCACCACCCGCTCTTCACCACCTCCGGCGCCTTCCACTACTGGTCGCAGGGGCAGGCGGACTACCCCTCGACGATCGAGGGCGGTGACGTCCTGGTCATCGGGAACGGGGCGGTGCTGATCGGGATGAGCGAGCGGACCACCCCGCAGGCGGTGGAGATGCTGGCGCGCGGCCTGTTCGCGGCCGGTTCGGCGACGTCCATCGTGGCGCTCGACATGCCCAAGTCGCGGGCCTTCATGCACCTGGACACCGTGATGACGATGGTCGACGGAGATACGTTCACTCAGTACGCCGGTCTCGGCATGCTGCCCTCCTACACGATCGAGCCTGGTGGCGGGCCGCACGAGCTCAAGGTGACCGATCACCCGGAGGACCACATGCACCGGGCCATCGCGGGGGCGCTCGGCCTGGACTCGATCCGGGTGCTGACCGCGACGCAGGACGTGCACTCGGCCGAGCGCGAGCAGTGGGACGACGGGTGCAACGTGCTCGCCGTGGAGCCGGGGGTGGTGGTCGCCTACGAGCGCAACGTTACGACCAACACCCACCTGCGCAAGATGGGCATCGAGGTGATCGAGATCCCGGGCAGCGAGCTGGGGCGGGGCCGGGGCGGGCCGCGCTGCATGAGCTGTCCCGTCGAGCGGGACGCGGTCTGAGGAGACCGGGCCGGGGGAGGGGTCCCGGGCCCGGGGGAAAGACCCCGGGCCCGATCTGTATATCAATACAGAGGATCGTATAGACTTCCAACATCCCCTGTCACCGTGACGCTGGAGCGACCCCATGGCCACCGACCTCGCCGGCCGCAGTTTTCTCAAGGAGCTGGACTTCACGGCCGCCGAGTTCCGCGGCCTGATCGAGCTCGCCGCCGACCTGAAGGCAGCCAAGAAGGCCGGCGTCGAGCAGCGCCTGCTCCAGGGCCGGAACATCGCTCTGATCTTCGAGAAGACCTCCACCCGGACCCGCTGCGCCTTCGAGGTCGCCGCCGCCGACCAGGGCGCGCACACCACCTACCTCGACCCCGCCGGCTCCCAGATGGGCCACAAGGAGTCGGTCAAGGACACCGCCCGGGTGCTGGGCCGGATGTTCGACGGGATCGAGTACCGGGGCGACAGCCAGCAGGCGGTCGAGGAGCTCGCCGCCCACTCGGGCGTCCCCGTCTTCAACGGACTCACCGACGACTGGCACCCGACCCAGATGCTGGCCGACCTGCTCACCATGACCGAGCACACGGCCAAGCCGCTGGAGCGGATCTCCTTCGCCTACCTCGGTGACGCCCGTTTCAACATGGGCAACTCCTACCTCGTGACCGGTGCGCTGCTGGGCATGGACGTGCGGATCGTCGCGCCCCGGTCCTACTGGCCCGCCGAGTCGGTGGTGGCCGCGGCGCGGGAGCTCGCGGCGGAGAGCGGGGCGCGGCTCACCCTGACCGAGGAGGTCGCCGAGGGAGTCGCCGGGGCGGACTTCGTCGTGACCGACATCTGGGTGTCCATGGGGGAGCCCAAGGAGGTCTGGGACGAGCGGATCGCGGCCCTGTCGCCGTACGCGGTGACCATGGACGTGCTGCGCGCCACCGGGAACCCGGACGTGAAGTTCATGCACTGCCTGCCGGCCTTCCACGACCTCGGCACCAAGGTGGCCCGGGAGATCCACGAGCGGCACGGGCTGGAATCCCTGGAGGTGACGGACGAGGTGTTCGAGTCGGAGCACTCCATCGTCTTCGACGAGGCCGAGAACCGGCTGCACACCATCAAGGCCGTACTCGTCGCCACCCTCGGCCGGTCCGGCCGGAGTGACGCATAGTCATACGCCGGCGGGGCCGGCTCGCCGCGCGGGCAGGGCGAATGATGTTGCGCTTCTGTGACGGCAGTCACGATCAGGTGATATCTTCGGTGGTGTGAGCCCCTTCACCGGTTCCACACCAGCGACCGAACGGTGGCACCACCTCCGGGTCACCCGGCAGGACGGCGTCGCCACCGTCACCTTCGACCGCCCCGAGAAGCTGAACGCGCTCACCTTCGGCGCCTACGCCGACCTGCGCGATCTGCTCGGCGAACTGTCCCGCGAGCGCTCCGTGCGCGCCCTCGTGCTCGGCGGCGAGGGGCGCGGCTTCTGCTCCGGCGGGGACGTCGACGAGATCATCGGCGCCACCCTCGCCATGGACACCGCCCAGCTCCTCGACTTCAACCGGATGACCGGCCAGGTGGTGCGCGCCCTGCGCGAATGCCCCTTCCCGGTGATCGCCGCCGTGCACGGGGTCGCCGCCGGGGCCGGAGCCGTCCTCGCGCTCGCCGCCGACTTCCGGATCGCCGATCCCACCGCCCGCTTCGCCTTCCTCTTCACCCGCGTCGGCCTCTCCGGCGGCGACATGGGCGCCGCCTACCTGCTGCCCCGGGTCGTCGGCCTGGGCCACGCCACCCGCCTGCTCATGCTCGGAGAGCCCGTCCACGCGGCCGAGGCCGAGCGGATCGGCCTGCTCAGCGAGCTCACCGAGGAGGGCAAGGCCCACGTACGGGCCGCCGAACTCGCCGCCCGGCTGGCCGCGGGCCCCGCCCTCGCCCACGCGCAGACCAAGGCGCTGCTCACCGCCGAGCTCGACATGCCGCTGGCCGCGTCCGTGGAACTGGACGCCAACACGCAGGCCCTGCTGATGCACGGCCAGGACTACGCGGAGTTCCACGCGGCCTTCACCGGGAAGCGGCCGCCGGAGTGGAAGGGCAGGTAGTCACATGACTCCTGGTGCCATGCGGGTCGCCGTCGTCGGCGGGGGACCGGGAGGGCTGTACGCCGCAGCGCTGCTGGCCCGCCAGGGCCACACGGTGGAGGTCTGGGAGCGCAACGCCCCCGACGACACCTTCGGCTTCGGCGTGGTGCTCTCCGACGAGACCCTCGGCGGCATCGAGCGGGCCGACACGGTCGTCCACACGGCCCTGAGCGCGGAGTTCGTGCGCTGGGACGACGTGGACATCGTGCACCGCGGCCGACTGCTGACCTCCGGCGGGCACGGCTTCGCGGCCATCGGACGGCGCCGGCTCCTGGAGATCCTGCACGAGCGCTGCGCGGGCCTCGGCGTCCGCCTGCGCTTCCGCTCCGAGGCCCCGGCCGCGCCCGAGCTCGCCGCCTCGTACGACCTGGTGGTCGCGGCCGACGGGGTGCACAGCGCGATCCGCGAGGCCGGCGCCGCGCACTACGGACCGACGCTGACCGGCGGACGCTGCCGCTACATCTGGCTCGCCGCCGACTTCGCCTTCGACGCCTTCCGCTTCGAGATCGCGGAGACCGAGCACGGCGTCATGCAGCTGCACGCCTACCCCTACGCCCGCCCGTCGCCCGACCACCACCCCTCATCGGGGCCCTCCGGGCCGCAGAATCAATTCGGTGCCTCCACGGTGATCGTGGAGATGCGCGACGAGGTGTGGCGGGCGGCCGGCTTCGACCTGTGCGACGAGGACGAGTCCGCCGCCCGCTGCGCCAAGATCTTCAGCGAGGCCCTGCGCGGACGCCCGCTGCACGGCAACCGCTCCGCGTGGACGCAGTTCCGTACCGTCGTCAACCGGCGCTGGTCGCACGGCAACACGGTGCTGCTCGGCGACGCCGCGCACACCGCCCACTTCTCCATCGGGTCCGGAACCAAACTGGCGGTGGAGGACGCGCTCGCGCTCGCCGAAGCGGTGGGCGACGCGCCGGACGACGTCCCGGCCGCCCTCGCCGCGTACGAGGCGGCCCGCCGCCCGGCGGTCGCCAGCACCCAGCGGGCGGCGGCCGCGAGCCGGCAGTGGTTCGAGGAGATCGCCGGCTACGTCGACCAGCCCGCCCGGCAGTTCGCCTTCAACCTCCTCACCCGCAGCCGCCGGGTCACGCACGACAACCTGCGGCTGCGCGACCCACGGTTCACCCGGGCCGTGGAAGGGGACTTCGGGTGCCCGGACGGCACTCCCGCGATGTTCACCCCCTTCACCCTGCGGGGCCTGACCCTGCGCAACCGGGTCGTCGTCTCACCGATGGACATGTACTCGGCCCAAGGCGGTGTGCCGGGCGACTTCCACCTCGTCCACCTGGGCGGACGAGCCCTCGGCGGGGCCGGACTGGTGATGACGGAGATGGTCTGCGTGTCCGCCGAGGGCCGCATCACCCCCGGCTGCACCGGCCTCTACACCCAGGAACAGACCGCCGCCTGGAAGCGCATCACCGACTTCGTCCACACCTCGGCGCCCGGTACCGCCCTGGGCGTCCAGCTCGGGCACGCCGGCCGCAAGGGCTCGACCCGGCTGATGTGGGAGGGCATGGACGACCCCCTGCCCGAGGGCAACTGGCCGCTGGTGGCCGCCTCCGCGCTGCCCTACCGGCCCGGCGTCTCGGCGCTGCCGCGTGCCCTCGCCGCCACGGACCTGGCCGCCCTGCGCTCCGACTTCGCGGCCGCCGCCGTCCGCGCCGCCGACGCGGGATTCGACCTGCTCGAACTGCACTGCGCCCACGGCTACCTGCTCTCCGGCTTCCTGTCCCCCCTGACCAACCACCGGGACGACGAGTACGGCGGCCCGCTGGAGAACCGGCTGCGCTTCCCCCTGGAGGTCTTCGACGCGGTCCGCGCCGTCTGGCCCGAGGACCGCCCGATGACTGTCCGCCTCTCGGCCGCCGACTGGGCCCCCGGGGGCACATCGCCCGAGGACGCGGTAAGGATCGCGGCCGCCTTCGCCGCCCGCGGCGCGGACGCCATCGACGTCTCGACGGGCCAGGTCGTCGCGGACGAGGCCCCCGAGTACGGGCGCTCGTACCAGACCCCGTACGCCGACCGGATCCGCAACGCACTCGGCGTCCCCGTCATCGCCGTCGGAGCCATCTCCTCCTGGGACGACGTGAACTCCCTGCTGCTGGCCGGCCGTGCCGACCTCTGCGCCCTCGGCCGCCCCCACCTCTACGACCCCCACTGGACCCTGCACGCGGCCGCCGAGCAGTCCTACGAAGGCCCCGGCGCGCCCTGGCCGGCCCCGTACCGCGCGGGCAGCCGGCCCCCGCCGACGGGCCGCGGCTAGGCCGCGGCCCGTACGGGGAGCCGAGGTGAGCGCAGCGGGCGCCTACGGCTGCGGGATCGGGACGAACAGGGCGTTGATGGTCCGGTTCGCGTTCATGGTGAGCTGGTAGTTCGGGTTGTTCCCCTCCAGCTCGATGCCGTCGACGGCCCAGGCGTCGAACTGGAAGCCGGGGTTGGGGACGGCGGTGACCGTGACCTGCGTTCCGGGGTCGTACGGACCGTACTCGCTGACCCGGACCGTGCCCGCGCCCACGGGGTCGTGCGTCAGGGTGAGGGAGCTGCGGTTGGTGACGAGGGAGGCGCGGTAGCCGGCCAGGGTGTCCGCGTTCTGCAGCGCGACGGCGGCGTTGTTGTTCTGGGCGTTGCCCAGGATCTGGCCGTTCCAGGTGCGGTCGGGGGTGGAGTACGAGTTGACCACGTTGCACGCCTGGGGGCAGGCGGTGGAGTACGCCATGAGCGTGCGGTGCTGGCCGTTGGGCGTGACCCAGCCGTAGTTGAACGTGCCCGCGGGGGTGGCGCCGCCCTGGCGGGTGACCGTCAGACGGTCGTGCTTCATGCCGAAGTTGTGGCCGATCTCGTGCGCGAGGTTCTCCCAGGCCGTCACGGACCCGATGCTGGTGACCGAGAACGCGGCACTGTCGGTCGTCGCGGTCGGGCCCGGGTCGGGCAGGCTCGCCGCTCCGGAGCTGTCCTCGAAGGGGACGGCGGCCAGCAGCGCCACCAGGTCGCCGCCGTACTGGTTGCGCCGGGCGGCGGCCGTGGCACCGAGGACCGTGTTCGCGGGGTTGCTGATCATGCTGAGCAGAGTGTTGACGTTCTCGTTGGGAACGCCCGTGGCCGCGGTCTGGTAGCTGTGCACGACGTGCACACTGGCCGGCACGTTGTCGGTGGCGAGCGCCCGGTTGAGCTGGTTCACCCCGTAGGAGATGCGGGACTGGACCGCCTGGACACTGCCCATCACCTGCACGGTGGCCGGCGTATAGGCGACGACGATGTCGATGGCGGCCGGGTCGTTGGGCGTGGCGGCCCGCAGACCCGGCCGGTTCGGCTTGTGCGGCTTGCCCGGGTGGTGCGGCTTGTGCGGCTTCTTCGCCGGGACGTTGACCGTGTCGACACCGATCCCGCTGGGCGGCAGCTCCAGGGAGTCGATCTCCTGCAGCTCGTACCAGCCCGGGCGCTTCGCCAGCGGCTGGTACGCGTACTGGCGGAAGCCGATCGTGATGACACCGGAGAGGGTGACCGGTCCGTCGGTGCAGGCCCCGATGGCGGACACGGAGATGGTGTTCTCCGGGTTCTTCGGGTCGTGGCCGCCCCAGTACACCGTGCCGTCCGGCTCCTGGCGCTGGAAGTCCTGCACCGCCGTGAAGCCCTTGCCCCGGCCGAACAGCGGGAAGGTGCGGCGCTCGGGTCTGCCTTCCTTCTGCTCGCCGCACAGCGAACGGAACGCCTTGGCGTCCGTGCGCTGCGCGGCGGAGCGCACCACCCAGGGCTCGTGCTCGTCCCCGCGCGTTCCGGCGGAGGCGGCGGGTGCGGTGGCGGCGAGTGACAAGGTGGCGGCGAGGGCGGTCGCCGCGGCGGAGGCGGTGAGCAGGAAACGACGGCGCATGAGGGACGTGTGCCTCTCTGTGGGGGTTTGTCCCGCCGTGTATTCCGTGGCGGGCGCCACGCCACGCCGGTACGGCCGTCCCCGCAGTGCCGGCCGCGCCGAGGTTCACCCGAACACGGGGGCGGCCTACCCCTTGGAGACCTGCGTGTTCTGGCAGACGGTCAGGAGCCAGCGACCGTCGTCGTTCCTGGTCATCACGTACGTCGGGACGCCCTCGTCCCCGGGGCCGTCGGCCGAGCGGTAGACCTGGCTGACCTTGACCGCGGCCACGTCGGGGCGCAGGAACTGGAGGTGGGTGACGGTGTAGCTGACCTCGCCGTCCCAGCTCGCGGCGGGGAGGACCGCGCGGGTGAACTCGGAGATGGCGTCCAGGCCGATGAGGACCTTGCCGCCGCCGGTGGTCCACAGGGCGTCGGGATGGAAGAGGGAGAGGAAGGCGTCGGGGTCCTTGGCGCGCTGGGAGGCCTCGACGGCGGCCACCACCCGGTGGATGGCCTCGATGTCAGTGGTCCGGGCCGTGCTGTCGGTCGTCATGTGGATCATCATCGAACCTCAAGGGCCCTTGAGGTCAAGGCCCGGATCCGGCCGGTCATGCCGCGACGATCTCGGCCCGGTCCTCGACCGGGGTGTAGCCCAGACGCAGATAGACGCCGTTGCTGGTGGGGTTGGCCAGGTCCGTGAAGAGGAGGACCTCGGTGGCGCCGGCCGCGTACGCCGCTTCGCTCACCGCGTGCGTGACCCCGGCGGCGTAGCCGCGGCCGCGGTGCCCGGGCGGGGTGTAGACCGGCCCGACGCGGGAGGCGGAGCCGATCGGGCGGGAGAAGCCGGCCAGCGAGACAGGGGCCCCGGCGTGCTCCCACAGCCGGATCCCGCCGTAGGAGATCCGGTCGCGCAGCACGGCCTCGGAGGCGCTGCCCGGAAGGCCCGCCTCCGCCCTGAAGGCCGCGGTCCACTCCAGCAGCAGCGGGAGGTCGGCCGTGGTGGCGGGCCGGGCCCGCCCGGCCGGAGCGGGATCCGGGGCGAGGAGGCCGGCCAGCCGGTACAGGCGCAGCTCCTCGGCGATCCGGCTGGGCCGCCCCCAGGCTCCGGCCAGAGCCTCCGCGTCCGGGCGGCGGGCGTTGAACCGGTGCGTCCCGGCGAGCAGCGGCTCGCCGGCGAGCGCGGCGCCGAGCGCCCGGACCGCCTCCCCGGGCAGCACGCCGAGCACGGCCGGGAACGGCGGCGTGCACAGCAGGCCGCCGGCGACGGCGCCGTCGGCCCCCGTCCACCAGCCGAAGAAGGGGGTGCCGTCGCCGTAGGCTCGGGGCCCGCGGCGCCGCAGCCCGTCGGTCACGGTCAGCAGCAGGGTGTTGGAGACGGGCCGCGCGGCCGTGGCCGGGCCCGCGGCGGCCAGATAGGCCGTCAGGTCCGTGCTGAAGGTCCAGGTCATGGCCCATCCTGGCGCGGCGCGCGGCCCGCCCGCACCCGGATTTCCCACGCAGGTGCCCGCGCCTAGGGTCGGGCGAAGCCGGCCCCGATGTCGCGCAGCCTTTCGTGCAGCTCGGCGAAGACGGCCGCCGCCCGGTCGCCCGGCCAGTCCGCCGGGAGCAGCTCCCGCGGCAGGCCAGGGTCGGCGTACGGCAGCCGGCGCCAGGTGTCCAGCGCGCGCAGGTAGTCCCGGTAGGCCTCCTCCGGGGTCGGCCCCGGGCCCGACCGGAGCGCGCGCAGGACGGGTTCGTGCAGGTCGAGGAACTGCTCGTGCTGCTTGGCCAGGGCCGCCAGGTCCCACCAGCGGGCCACCGCCTCCGCGGTCGGCGCGAAACCGAGGTGGGCGCCGCGGAAGAGTTCCACGTACGGGGTCAGGTGCAGCCGCTCCAGGGTGTGCGCGGTCTCCTCCGACAGCCGGGCCGGGGCGATCCACACGCCCGGTGCCACCGCGCCGAAACCGAGCCGGGCCAGCCGCGAGCGCAGCAGGTGCCGCTTGCTGCGTTCTTGCTCCGGGACCGAGAACACCGCCACCAGCCACTCGTCCGACAGCTGCGGGCTGCCGTAGATCCGGCGGTCGCCGTCGTCCAGCAGCTGCCCCGCCTCCTCGGAGAGCCCGTACGCCGCCGAGCCGTCCGCCGCGCGCCCGGGCAGCAGGAAGCCGCGCCGCTTCAGCCGGGACACCGACGAGCGGACCGACGGGGCGTCCACGCCGGCCGCGCCCAGCAGGCGGATCAGCGCGGCCACCGGGACCGGGCCCTCGAAGGCCCGCCCGTAGGCTCCGTAGAACGTGACGATCAGGGATCGCGGAGTGTGCTGCTCGACCACGGGTTCACTCTAGATCCTGTCGGGCGGATCGGGCCGGGCACCGGGATCGCGCAGCCGGAAGCGCTGCAGTTTGCCCGTCGCGGTACGGGGGAGGGCGGGGAGGAAGACGAAGGAGCGCGGGCACTTGTGCGGGGCCAGTTCCGCCCGCATGAAGGTGCGCAGGACCTCCTCCGTCAGTACCGCGCCGTCGCGGGCCACGGTGTACGCCACCACGATCTGCCCGCGCCGCTCGTCCGGAAGGCCCACCACCGCCGCCTCCACCACGTCCGGGTGGCGCAGCAGGGCCTCCTCCACCTCGGGGCCCGCGATGTTGTAGCCCGCCGAGACGATCATGTCGTCCGCCCGGGCGACGTAGCGGAAGTAGCCCTCCGGGTCGCGGACGTAGGTGTCGCCGGTCAGGTTCCAGCCGCCCTGTACGTACTCCCCCTGCCGGGGATCGGCCAGGTAGCGGCAGCCCACCGGGCCGCGCACGGCCAGCAGTCCCGGCTCGTCGTCCGGGACCGGGCGGCCGGCCCGGTCCACCACGCGGGCCTGCCAGCCCGGGACCACCCGGCCCGTCGTCCCGGGCCGGATGTCCTCGTCGGCGGCGGAGATGAAGATGTGCAGCAGCTCGGTCGCCCCGATGCCGTTGATGATGCGCAGGCCGGTGCGCTCGTACCAGGCCTGCCAGGTGGCGGCGGGCAGGTTCTCCCCGGCCGAGACGCAGCGGCGCAGCGCCGACAGGTCGTACATGCCCACGTCGTACGGGCCCAGCGCGTCCAGCATCGTCCGGTACGCGGTGGGCGCGGTGAACAGCACCGTCACCCGGTGCTCCGCGAGCGCGGGCAGCAGCCGGCGCGGTACCGCCTCCTCCAGCAGCAGCGCCGAGGCCCCGGCGCGCAGCGGGAAGACGACCAGTCCGCCGAGGCCGAAGGTGAAGCCGAGCGGCGGGCTGCCCGCGAAGACGTCGTCCGGGCGGGGCCGCAGCACGCTGCGCGAGAAGGTGTCGGCGACGGCGAGCAGGTCGCGGTGGAAGTGCATGCACCCCTTGGGCCGTCCGGTGGTCCCGGAGGTGAAGGCGATCAGGGCGACGTCGTCCGCGGAGGTCGGGGCGGCCGGGAAGGGGTCGGGATGCCGCTCGGCCAGCCGGAGCAGGTCCCCCGGGCCACCGCCCCCGTACACGGTGATCCGCAGCCCCGGCACCTCCGCCTTGACCAGGTCGTCCAGTACGTCCGCATGGCACAGGGCGTGTCCCACCCGGGCCATCGCGCACACCGTGGCCAGCTCCTGCGCGCGCTGCTGGGGCAGGACGGTGACGGCCACCGCGCCCGCCTTCATCACCGCGAGCCAGCAGGCAGCGAGCCAGGGGCCGGTGGGTCCGCGCAGGAGCACCCGGTTGCCGGGGACCACGCCGAGGTCGGCGGTGAGCGTGTGGGCCAGGCGGTCCACGCGCTCGCGCAGGTCCCCGTACGTCCACACCTCGCCCGACCCGCTGCGGAAGGCCGGGCGGTCGGCGCCCGCCGGACCGAACCGCTCGATGGTGGCGTCGAGCAGCTCCACCCCGCAGTTCAGGCGGTCCGGATAGGCCAGCTCGGGCAGCTCGAAGAGGAGCTCCGGCCAGGTGTCCGCGGGTGGCAGGTGGTCACGGGCGAAGGTGTCGGTGTGAGCGGAAGGCTTGAGGTCCAAGGCGGGTCGCCCCCCTTGCAGCGGTCCGGGGTGGGGTGGAGCCGGCCGTGCGGTGGTTCCCCCGGCCACGACCGGAGGTCCTTCCAGGAGCGTATCGTGATGGTGACGGCAGTCAACAGGACGCGATAGATGCGGGGATGTTCGGATGACCGGATTCGCGCTCGGAGTGGACCAGGAGGAGTGGTGCGGGCAGTTGCGCGCACTGGCGGTGGAGCGGCTGCGGCCACTGGCCGAGAAGGGGGAACCGGGTCGGGTCAACCGGCCGCTGCTGGTGGCGCTGGGGGAGCTGGGCCTGCTGGAGCGGGTGTTCGCCTCGGGCGCGCTGGAACTGTGCCTGCTGCGGGAATCCCTCGCCTACGGTTGCACGGAGGCCGAGACGGCGCTCGCCCTGCAGGGGCTCGGGGCGTACCCGGTGCTGCGGGCGGGGAGCGAGGAGCAGCGGGAGCGCTGGCTGCCGGAGGTGCGGGCCGGGCGGGCGGTGGCGGCCTTCGCGCTGAGCGAGCCGGGGGCGGGCTCGGACGCGGCGGCGCTGGCGCTGGCGGCGACCGCCGAAACGGCGGCCGCCGGGGGCGGTTGGCGGCTCAGCGGTGAGAAGTGCTGGATCTCCAACGCCCCCGAGGCGGATTTCTACACGGTGTTCGCCCGAACGGGGGAGGGGCCGGGGGCGAAGGGGGTCTCGGCCTTCCTGGTCCCGGCCGACCGGCCCGGACTCTCCGGCGCACCCCTGGACATGCTCTCCCCGCACCCCATCGGCTCCCTCGCCTTCGACGGGGTGCCGGTCGGCCCGCGGGACCTGCTCGGCGAACCGGGGCGGGGCTTCCGCGTCGCGATGGACACCCTGAACCTCTTCCGGCCGAGCGTCGGCGCCTTCGCGGTGGGCATGGCCCGGGCCGCGCTGGACGCGACCCTCGCGTACACGGCGGACCGGACGGCGTTCGGCGGAACGCTGAGCGATCTCCAGGCGGTGGCGCACCGGGTGGCCGAGATGGCGACCCGCACGGAGGCGGCCCGGCTGCTGGTGTACGCGGCGGCCGGGGCCTACGACCGGGGGGCCGGGGACGTTCCGCGCCGGGCGGCGATGGCGAAACTGCTGGCCACGGAGACGGCCCAGTACGTGGTCGACCACGCGGTCCAACTGCACGGCGCGGTCGCCCTCCAGCGGGGTCATCTGCTCGAACACCTCTACCGGGAGGTGCGGGCACCGCGGATCTACGAGGGGGCGAGCGAGGTGCAGCGCACGATCATCGCGAAGGAGCTGTACGGGGCGGCGGTGGCGGGGCGATGAGCCTGGAGCGGATCAACCCGGCGGAGCTGTCGCCCGCGACGGGTTTCTCGCACGCGGTCGCGGCGACCGGCACCCGGCTGGTGTTCCTGGCGGGCCAGACCGCCCTGGACGGCGCGGGCAAGGTGGTGGGGGAGAGCCTCCCGGAGCAGTTCGAGGTCGCCCTCACCAACCTCCTCGCGGCCCTGGCCGCGGCGGGCGGCACCCCGGCGGACCTGGCCCGGGTGACGGTGTACGCGGTGGACGTGGCGGCGTACCGGACCCACGCGGCCGAACTGGGCCGCATCTGGCGGCGGTCGGCGGGCCGCGACTATCCGGCGATGGCCGTCATCGGTGTGGTCCGCCTCTGGGACGACCGGGCCCTGGTCGAGCTGGACGGGGTGGCGGTGCTCGGGTAGCGGCGGGGCGGCCCGGTCGTGCCGGGCCGCGGTCGCGCGTTCGTCCCGCGGGGACACCCCGCCGTGCCCCCGCCCCGGCCCCCCCCGCCCGGGGACGGCCTAGCTCTGTGCGCGGATGCGGCGGTACTCGTCCGTCCGGACGCCGCCCACGCCCCAGTCCTCCAGCTCCACCTCGTCGATGAGGACGAAGGTGGTGGCCGGGTCCTTGTCGAGGACCTGGACCAGCAGGTCGGTCACACCGGCGATGATCTCGGCCTTCTGGGCGGCGGTGGCGCCTTCGCGGGTGATCCTGACGTTGACGTACGGCATGGTGAGGGACGTCCTTCCGGTGCGGCAGGGGCAGGGGCAGGGGCAGGGGGAGAGGGGCGTGCGGCTCAGGCGCGACCGGTGACGTGGCCGCCGTCCACGCGCAGGGCGTGACCGGTGACGAAGGTGGCGCCCGCGAGGTAGAGCACCGCCTCGGAGATCTCCGCGACCTCGCCGACCCGGTTCAGCAGGGCGAGCCCGCCGAAGGAGTCCACGTCGGATCCCGCGTGCAGCGGGGTGCGGATGATGCCGGGGGACACGAGGTTCACGCGGATGCCGTCTGCGGCGAGTTCGGCGGCCAGGCTGGTCGTCAGAGCGTGCACCCCCGCCTTGCTGACCACCGGTGCGGAGGACGGGAAGCCCGCCAGCGCGTGGTCCACCAGGACGGTGCCGATGTTGACGATGCTCCCGCCCCGGCCCTGCGCGCGCAGCGCCCGTACGACGGCCTGGGTGGTGAGGTAGGTGCCCTTGAGGTTGCCGGTCAGGAAGCCGTCGAGTTCTTCCTCGGTGACCTCGGTGAAGGGCTTGGGCGCGAAGGTGCCCGCGTTGTTGACCAGGACATCGATGCGGCCGAACCGGTCGAGGGCGGTACGGACGAGGGCCTCGCCCGTCGCCGGATCGGCGATGGCGCCGGCGACCCACGCGATCCGCCCGGGGTGCCCGAGGGTGGCCGCGGCCTTGGCGAGGCGGTCGGCGTCCCGGCCGTTGAGGACGACGTTCGCGCCGCTCGCGAGGAAGGCGCGGGCGATGTCCAGGCCGATGCCGCTGGAGGAGCCGGTGACCAGAGCGGTGGTGGTGGTGTCGTCGATGTCCGTGCGGGTGTCGGTCATGGTGCTGTGCCTTTCGTCGGTGTCGTCCGTCGGGGTCCCGACCGGCTGACACCAAGAACCTAGGAGCGCCCAATTGATAACGCCACGACGAAGATTGAAGCGTGTGATAATCCCTGGTTATGGATGTGGATCTGCGTGACCTGGAGCTCCTGGCCGCCACCGCCGAGGCCGGCTCGCTGACCGCCGCCGCCGAGCGGCTCTACGTGAGCCAGCCCGCTCTCAGCCAGCGGCTCACCCGGCTGGAGGCCCGCCTGGGCATGGCCCTCTTCGACCGCAAGGGCCGCCGCCTGGTCCCCAACGCCGCGGGCCGCCGACTGCTGGTCGCGGCCCGCCACGTCCTCGGCGAACTGGACTCGGCGGCCCGGGACCTGCGCGAGATCCGTGACGGGCGCGACCGCCGGGTCCGCTTCACCGCGCAGTGCAGCACGACCTTCCCGTGGCTGCCGCCCGTGCTCCGCGCCTTCCGCGAGCGCGCGCCGGACATCGACGTGCGCATCGAGACCGTTGCCGACGACGCGCCGATCCCGGCACTGCTCGCCGACCTCGTCGACGTCGCGCTGGTCACCAAGCCGGACCTGCAGATGGACCGGGTGTCGCTGACCCGGCTGTTCGAGGACGAGATGATGGCGGTGGTGCCCACCGGCCATCCGTGGGCCTCGCGCGCGCACCTGACCGCCCGTGACTTCGACGGCGTCGACCTCGTCCTCTACGACTTCTACGACCAGAAGCGGATCCCGTCGATGCCGCTGCCGATCCCCGTCGGGGCCCGGCCGGCCCGGATCACCACGATGCCGGTGGTGACCGATCTGGTGATCGAGATGGTGGCCGGCGGCCAGGGCGTGACCGTGCTGCCCAACTGGGTGGCCGCCCCCTACGCGGCCTCGCACGGCCTCGCCCTCGTAGGCATCGGCGCGCAGCCGCTGACCCGTACCTGGTTCTGTGCCACCCGCACCGGACCGCGCCCACCCCACCTGGAGGCTTTCGTCGAGGAGCTGACCGCCCGGCTCACCACCCCGCACAGCGTCTAGGCCGGGGCGTCCAGGAGCCGGCCCATCCAGTCCTCGATGCCGGACACCGTGCGCGGCAGCGCGTCCGACATCAGGCGGGCGCCGTTCGCCGTGATGACCAGGTCGTCCTCGATGCGGACGCCGATGCCCCGCAGCTCCGCCGGGAGGGTCTCGTCGTCGGGCTGGAGGTAGAGGCCCGGTTCCACCGTCAGGACCTGTCCCTCCTCCAGCACGCCGTCCAGATAGGTCTCGGCCCGGGCCTTCGCGCAGTCGTGGACGTCCAGCCCCAGCATGTGCCCGCTGCTGCACAGCGTGTACCGCCGGTGCAGGTCGCCCTCCGCGTCCTTCAGGACGCCCCACTCGGCCAGGCCCTCCGCGATCACCCGCATCCCGGCCCGGTGGAAGTCCCCGAAGCTCGCCCCCGGGCGCAGCGCCGCGATGCCCGCCTCCTGGGCGGCCAGGACCAGTTCGTAGACCTGGCGCTGGACGGGTGAGAAGCGGCCCGACAGCGGCAGGGTGCGGGTGATGTCCGCCGTGTAGAGGGTGTCCGTCTCCACGCCCGCGTCCAGGAGCAGCAGTTCCGTCCCGTTCAGCCGGCCGTCGTTGCGGATCCAGTGCAGGGTGCAGGCGTGCGCGCCGGACGCCGCGATCGTCTCGTACCCGGTGCCGTTGCCCTCCGCCCGGGCGCGCAGCCCGAAGACCCCCTCGATCCAGCGCTCCCCGCGCGGATGCGCCAGCGCGCGCGGCAGGGCCCGTACGACGTCCTCGAAGCCCGCCGTCGTGTGGTCCACGGCCAGCTGGAGCTGCTCGACCTCCCAGGCGTCCTTGACCAGGCGCAACTCCGACAGCGCGGCGGCGAGTTCCGAGTCCGTGGCCGCGTGGCGCCCCTCAGGCGCGCCGAGCGAGTCCAGGTGTGCGCAGCGGATGCCGGTGAGGCGCTCGGCCTCCGCGAGGTCCGGCCGGCGGCCCACCCAGAACTCCCCGTACCGGCGGTCCCGGTAGAACTCCCCGTCCCCGTCCGCCCGCGGCGAGCGCGGCCGCAGGTACAGCACGGCCTCGTGGGCGTGCGGGCCCGACGGCTCCATGACCAGGACGTGGCCCGCCTGGTCCTCACCGGTGAGGCCGGTCAGCCAGGCGTACGCGCTGTGCGGGCGGAAGCGGTGGTCGCAGTCGTTGGAGCGGACCTTCAGCTCACCGGCCGGGACGATCAGCCGTTCGCCCGGGAAGCGGGCCGAGAGCCGTGCCCGGCGGGCCGGGGTGACGGCGTGGCCGGGGACGCGGGCGGAGTCGGGCAGCGGGGTCGCGGCCCAGCTGCCCGCCATGAACCGGGACAACTCCGGGGACACCGGGCGGTCGTGACTGCCCGTGTTGAGGCGGGCGGACGCGTCGGTCACGAGGACTCCCTCAAGAAAGATGCGAACTGGTGGGCGCACAGGTCTTGTCAGTGCAATTTCACATTACTATGTTACAGCTCACATCGCGGCACGTTAATCCCCGTCAAACGCCGTGTGACGCAGGGCAGTTCACGCACCACCCCCCACCTCGCCTCTCCCTTCAGGAGTTCTCGGTGCTCAAGCACAGAGCTGTGCGCTCTTCCCTCCTCGCCTCCGCCGTGGCGGTCACCCTCCTCGCCACCGCGGGGCAGGCCACCACGCAGGCCGCCGAGTTCGCGGCCCCGGCCACCTTCACCGGCGCACAGGCCGCCCCCGCCGCCGCCCCCGGCCCCACGGGGAACCCGTTCGACGAGGTCGACCGCCTGGCCGCCCAGAAGGACAACGCGCCGGCCCCGGCCCCGGCCCCCGGCGGGCAGGACATCGCCGGGCAGGTCCCCGGTGCGGCCACGGCCGCCGCCGCGCCCGTCGACGACCTGCAGAAGCGCGGCAAGGCGGTCAAGGCGGCCCCCACCGCCAAGAGCGTCGCCGCGGGAGTCCCCTGCACCCTCGACGGGATCACCGGCCTGACCCCCGAGCAGTTCGCCGACTTCCTCGCCGACCAGGCCGTCCTCGCCGACGGCTGTCTGCGCGGGCTCATCTGGACCTGGGACGCCCGCCTGGCACCGGTCATGTCGGACGCGCACGTCCAGGCCGTCTCCCGCCGGATATCCGGCCTGGCCGCCGCCCACGACGGCCGCAACTCCTCCCATCTGGAGGAGATGTTCACGTACCTGCACGCGGTGGCCTACCACGACTACTCGCGCTCCGAGATAGACGTCACCGACGCGCCCACCGTCGACGCCATGCGCCGTGCCATCGCCGACTTCGGCGCCGCCGCCCGCACCTTCGACGTGACCCCGAGCAACGCCCGCACCCTGCGCGAGGCCCTCTACGCCGGCAGCGCGCCCGGCCTGCGCCAGCACCAGCTCGGCCTCATCAAGCAGGTGCTGGCCACCATGGACCCGGCCCACCCGGCCACGCACCTCGACGCCGGCTGGGCGGGCGCCGCGCTGGCCGCCCTCTCCGTCACCTACCTGGGCGTCTACCCGGGCAACCAGGACGCCGCCTTCCACTCGGCGGTGGCCGCCGACGCCGCCTACCGCGACGCCTTCAAGGCCTTCGCCGGCTACACGCACCTCAAGGGCACGGGCAACGCCTGGGTGGTGCGCGACGCGCTGAGCGAGTACGCGCGCTTCGGCCAGGTCGAGGGCCTGCGGGACCGGGTCGTCGCCGACCTCGGCGCGATGCTCGGCCCCGTCCGCTCCGCCTTCGGCGACGGCAGCGAGCCGTGGGCCAAGGTCGTCTCCTGGCTCAACTTCTACGAGGCCTGCAAGCCGTACGGGGTGTGCAAGGAGGACATCGAGAAGCAGCTGTTCCCCTACACCTACTCCTACGACAACGGCGCCATCAAGGTCCGCACCGCCCTGGACCGGGCCACCGTCGACCAGCTGTACTACGCGAGCAAGCAGGTCAAGGCCCAGTACCACCGCGTGCTCGGCACCGACCAGCCGCTCGCGGGCGACCCCAACTCCACGCTCAACATCGTGCTCTACGCCTCCCGCGCCGACTACGTGAACTACCACCCGATCCTGACCGGATACGGCACCAACAACGGCGGCATCTACATCGAGAACGGCGCCACCTTCTACACCTACCAGCGCCGCGTCCCCCAGGACTCCTCCCTCACCCTCGAGGAGCTCTTCCGCCACGAGTACACGCACTACCTCAACGGCCGCTTCGCGGTACCCGGCTTCTTCGGCCAGGGTCCCTGGTACGAGGGCGACCGGACGACCGCCATGGACGAGGGGACGGCCGAGTTCTTCGACGGCGCCACCCGCGACAACGGCATCGCCGTCCGCAAGTCCCTCGTCAAGAGCATCATCAGCGACACGGCCGGCGGCGGCCCGCGCATGAGCGTCGAGCAGCTGCTGAACGCCACCTACGACGGCGACGGCTTCCGCTTCTACAGCTACGCGGGCACCTTCTTCGAGTTCCTGTGGACCGAGAAGCCCACGCTGCTGCGCGAGATGTACACGCACCTGCGGGCCGACGACGTGGCGGCGTACGACGCCTGGCGCCACCGCATGGGCGCGGACACCTACCTCCAGCGCGACTACGACCGCTTCCTGGACGCGCAGATCGCCAAGGTCGACCAGCTCTACGTGCCGAACACCTCCTTCACCCCGAACGAGCGGCTGCGCGACGCCGCGCTCGCCTCGGTGAAGTCGTCCTTCGCCACGGCCACGTACAACACCCCGGACTGCGTGGAGAACGGCGACCCGGGCAAGCGCCGCTTCACCTGCACCGGCCGGATCACCGCGAACCTGAAGAACTGGCGCAACGACGACCAGAACTTCAAGGACATGTCGGAGACGGTCGACTACTTCATCCTCGACCGGGCGGGCGCGGCCTCCAACAACCTCGCCGACATGAACTGTTCCTTCGGCCCGGTGGAGATCTGGACCAACAAGGTCGCGGGTACGTCCAGTTACAGCTGTGAGGGCCCCCTCCGCAGCTGACCGGCACCTGCCCGGCGCCGGACCGGTCCCGCACTCGAGGGGGGTGCGGGACCGGTCCGGGCGTCTGGGCAGGCTTTAAAGAATGTGACATATTACTGTCGTGCTCAAGAGACACTCCCTGGACGCCGTGATCATCGGCGCCGGCGTCGTCGGGGCGGCCTGCGCCTACTACGCGGCCCGCGCCGGACTCTCCGTGGCCGTGGTCGACCGGGGCCCCGTGGCGGGCGGCACCACCGGCGCCGGCGAAGGCAACCTGCTCGTCTCCGACAAGGAGGCGGGACCCGAGCTCGACCTCGCCCTGCTGTCCACCCGCCTGTGGACCGAACTCGCCGCGGTCCTCCCGCCGGACATCGAGTACGAGCCCAAGGGCGGGCTCGTCGTCGCCCCCGACGAGAGGACCGTGAAGGCCCTGCGGCACTTCGCGGAGGGCCAGCGCGCGGCCGGCGTCGACGCGGTCGAAGTGGCGGCGGACGCCCTGCACGACCTGGAGCCGCACCTGGCCCCGGGCCTGGCGGGCGGCTTCCACTACCCGCAGGACGCCCAGGTCCAGCCCGCCCAGGCGGCGGCCCGGCTGCTGGCCGCCTCGGCCGCCGAGGCGTACCTCGGCGAGGAGGTGACGGAGATCCTGCTGGACCGGGGCGCCGTACGCGGCGTGCGCACGCCGCGCCGCGAACTCCTCGCCCCGGCCGTGGTGAACGCCGCCGGCACCTGGGGCGGGCGCATCGCCTCGCTGGCCGGGGTCACCCTGCCGGTCCTCCCGCGCCGCGGCTTCGTCCTGGTGACCGAACCCCTGCCGAGGGTGGTCCGGCACAAGGTCTACGCCGCCGACTACATCGCGGACGTCGCCAGCGGCTCGGCCGCCCTGCAGTCCTCGGCGGTGGTCGAGGGCACCCCGTCCGGCCCGGTCCTGATCGGCGCCACCCGGGAGCGCGTCGGGTTCGACCGGAGCCTGTCCACGGAGGCCCTGCGCCGCCTGGCCGCCCAGGCCGCGGCGCTCTTCCCCGTCCTGGCCGACGTCCGGGTCATGCGCACCTACCACGGCTTCCGACCCTACCTGCCCGACCACCTCCCGGCGATCGGACCCGACCCGCGCCGCCCCGGGCTGCTGCACGCCTGCGGCCACGAGGGCGCGGGCATCGGCCTGGCGCCCGCCACCGGAGCGCTGATCGCCGCCGCCCTGACGGGGACCGAACCGCCGCTCCCCGCCGACCCGTTCCGCCCGGACCGCTTCACAGCCGGCCCGGCCGCCTCCGACGGCGCGGGGGGTGGTCCGCAGTGAGGCCGGGTACGCCCCGTGCGGCCCGCAGGCCCCGAGCCGGCCGCGCCCGCGCGCACGTACACCCGGGTGCCGGCCGGCCCGGCGTCACCGCTTCGAGGAGGACCAACTGATGCGCAGCCCCCGTTCGCTCGTCGGCGGCAGCCCGGCAGCCGTGCACGCGATCACCTTCGACGGCCGCGAACTGCCCGCCCTGCCCGGCCAGAGCGTCGCCGCCGTGCTCTGGGGCGCGGGCATCCTGGCCTGGCGGACCACCCGGGAGGGCGGCGCCCCGCGCGGCGCGTTCTGCGGGATCGGCAGCTGCTTCGACTGCCTCGTCACCGTCAACGGCCGCCCGAACCAACGCGCCTGCCTGGTCCCGGCCCGGCCGGGGGATTCCGTCACCACCCAGGAAGGTACCGGCCGTGCCGAACTCGCCGTCTGACCCCGCCGAGCCCTCCCGCCCCGCGGAGCGCCCCGGCGCTGCCGAGCCGCCCGCCCCCGCCGGGCCGTCGATGCCCGCGGGGTCGGGTGTGCACGCGGAGCCAACACCTGCCGAACGGCCCGCGCCCGGACAGGCGCCTGCGCCGGCCGCGCACGCCGCGCCCGCGGAGCTGCCCGCACCTGCGGAGGGGTCTGCGCCCGCGGGGTCGGGTGCGCACCCAGGGCCCGTGCCTGCCGAACGGCCCGCGCCCGGACAGGCGCCTGCGCCGGCCGCGCACGCCGGGCCCGGGCCCGATGGGCAGGCCGTCGCCGCCGGGAGGCCGGGGTCTGACGGGTCGGTCGTTCCTGCCGCGGCCACGCCCAGCGCGGATCCGGTCGACCTGGCCGTCGTCGGGGGCGGTCCGGCGGGCCTCGCCGCCGCCGTCACGGCCGCCCGCCTCGGGCTGCGGGTCACCCTCCTCGACGCGGGCGACCGCCCGGGCGGGCAGTTCTACCGCCACCCCGCCCCGGGCCTGGGGGCGGCCCGCCCCGAGGTCCTGCACCACGGCTGGGCGGAGTTCGCGACCCGCGAAGCCGCCCTGCGCGCCCACGAATCGGCCGGCCGGATCACGTACCTCCCGCTCCACCACGTGTGGACGATCGTCCCGCGCGAGGCGGGCCGGGCGGCCGCGGCCCGCCGCGGGCATGCCGCGCCCGCCACGGAGTGGATCCTGCACGCGGTCGCCGGTCACGCCCCCGAGGAGCGGGCCGCGACCGTCACGGCCCGGGCCGTGCTCATCGCCACCGGCGCCTTCGAGCGGCAACTGCCCTTCCCCGGCTGGACCCTGCCGGGTGTGGTCGGGGCCGGCGGGGCGCAGGCCATGCTCAAGGGCGGGCTGGTGCTGCCGGGCGAGCGGGTGGTCGTCGCCGGCAGCGGACCGCTGCTGCTGGCCGTGGCCGGATCGCTCGCCGCCGCCGGAGCCACCGTGCCCGCCGTGGTGGAGGCCGCCGCCTACACCGCGTACGCGGGCCGGCTCCCGGCCCTGCTGCGCAACCCCGGCAAGCTCGTGGAAGGCGCCGGCTACGGCGGGGCGCTGGCCCGCCACCACGTCCGGCTCCTCACGCGGCACGCCGTCACCGAGGCGCACGGCACCGACCGGGTCGAGGCCGTCACCGTGGCCCGGCTCGACCGCGACTGGCGGCCGCTGCCCGGCACCGCCCGCCGGATCCCCTGCGACGCCCTCGCCGTCGGGCACGGGCTGGTGCCCCAGCTGGAGCTCGCCACCGGCCTCGGTTGCCAGACCCGCCCGTCCCCCGACGGCACCGTCGCCCTCGTCCTCGACGCCGAGCAGCGGACCTCCGTCCCCGGCATCTGGTCGGCGGGCGAGACCGGCGGCATCGGCGGGGCCCAACTGGCCATGACCGAGGGCGAACTGGCCGCGCATTCCGTCGCGGGCGCGCTGCCCGGGGCCCGGCTCACCCGCGGCCGGGCGCGGCTGCGCGCCTTCGCCGACGCGATGGCCGCCGCCCACCGCCCCGGCGCGGGGTGGACCGGCTGGCTCCGGGACGACGCCGTCGTCTGCCGCTGCGAGGAGGTGCCGGCCGGACGGATCCGCGAGGCCGCCGGCGACCTCGGCGCACGCGACGCCCGTACCGTCAAGCTCCTCACCCGGGCCGGCATGGGCTGGTGCCAGGGCCGGATGTGCGGCCCGGCCGTCGCGGCCCTGGCCGGGGAGGAGCCCGCGCCCGACCGGCGGCCGCTGTCGTGTCCGGTTCCGCTGCGCCACCTCGCCGAACTTCCGCCCACCACGCACTGATCGGGGTGCCGGGGCCCTTGTGGCCGCACCGCACCCGCTAGTAAAATGTCACACACCACACTAGGGAGCTCTCACATGACCCACGCGCACACCCCCGCGCCCCGCACCCGCCCCTGGCACGGAATCATGGTCGCCACCGCGCTCCCGCTGCGCGAGGACCTCACCGTCGACCACGACGCGTACGCCGAGCACGTGGCCTGGCTGATCGAGGGCGGCTGCGACGGCGTGGTCCCCAACGGCTCCCTCGGGGAGTACCAGACCCTCACCGACGAGGAGCGCGCGGCCGTCGTGCGCACCGCCGTCGAGGCGGCGGGCGACGGCGCCCGCGTCATGCCCGGCGTCGCCGCCTACGGCAGCGCCGAGGCCCGCCGCTGGGCCGACCAGGCCGCCGAGGCCGGCGCCGGCTCCGTGCTCCTGCTGCCCCCCAACGCCTTCCGGGCCGACGAGGACGCCGTACGCGCCCACTACGCCGAGGTCGCCCGCGCCGGGCTGCCCGTGGTCGCGTACAACAACCCCATCGACACCAAGGTGGACCTGACCCCGGACCTGCTCGCCCGGCTGTACGCCGACGGGTCCATCGTCGCGGTCAAGGAGTTCAGCGGCGACGTGCGCCGCGCCTACGAGATCGCCGAGCTCGCCCCCGGCCTCGACCTGCTCATCGGCGCCGACGACGTCCTCCTCGAACTCGCCCTCGCGGGCGCCGTCGGCTGGATCGCCGGCTACCCCAACGCCCTGCCGCGCTCCTGCGCCCAGCTCTACCGGGCCGCCGTCGCCGGGGACCTCGACACCGCCCTGCCCCTCTACAAGTCCCTGCACTCGCTGCTGCGCTGGGACTCCAAGACCGAGTTCGTCCAGGCCATCAAGCTCTCCATGGACCTCGCCGGGCGCCCCGGCGGCGCCACCCGTCCGCCGCGCTTCCCGCTCACCGGCGAGACCGAGGCCGCCGTCCGCGCCGCCACCGAGAAGGCCCTCGCCGAGGGCCTCAACTAGTCATCCGGGGGAACCGCACATGCGCACGCGCCACGTCTACCACGCGGTGGACTCGCACACCGAGGGCATGCCGACCCGGGTCGTCACCGGGGGAGTCGGGGTGGTCCCCGGCGCCACCATGGCCGAGAAGCGGCTCCACTTCATCGAGCACATGGACCACGTCCGGACCCTGCTCATGTACGAGCCGCGCGGGCACTCCGCGATGAGCGGCGCCATCCTGCAGCCCCCGACCCGCCCGGACGCCGACTACGGGGTCCTCTACATCGAGGTGTCGGGCCTGCTCCCCATGTGCGGGCACGGCACCATCGGGGTCGCCACCGTCCTCGTCGAGACCGGCATGGTGCCGGTCGTCGAGCCGGTCACCACCGTCCGGCTCGACACCCCGGCCGGGCTGGTGAGCGTCGACGTCCGGGTCGAGGACGGGGCGGCGACCGCCGTCACCCTCACCAACGTGCCCTCCTTCAGCGTCGGTCTCGACCTCAAGGCCGAGGTCCCCGGCTTCGGCACGGTCACCTACGACCTGGCCTACGGCGGGAACTTCTACGCCTTCGTCGAACTCGACGCCCTGGGACTGCCCTTCGACCGGGCCCGCAAGGAGGACCTGCTCGCCGCCGGGCTGGCCGTGATGGACGCGATCAACGCGGGCCCGGACCGGCCCGTCCACCCCGAGAACCCCTCCATCGCCGGGGTCAAGCACGTCTACCTCGCCGCCCCCGGCTCCGACGCCCACCGCTCCCGGCACGCCATGGCCATCCACCCCGGCTGGTTCGACCGTTCGCCCTGCGGTACGGGCACCAGCGCGCGGATGGCCCAGCTGCACGCCCGTGGCCTGCTGGAACTCGACACGGACTTCGTCAACGAGTCCTTCATCGGTACCGAGTTCACCGGCCGGCTCGTCGGGCAGACCACCGTCGGCGGCCTCCCGGCCGTGGTCCCCACGGTCACCGGCCGGGCCTGGATCACCGGCACCGCCCAGTACTTCCTCGACCCGTCCGACCCCTTCCCCGGAGGCTTCCTCCTGTGATGACCGTCCGAACGGTGGACTACCACTCCGCCGGCGAGCCCTTCCGGATCGTCGACACCGCCGGCGCGGGCATGCCCTCCGTCCCGGGGGACACCGTCGCCGAGCGCTGCGCCACCGTCATCGGCCCGGGCGGATCGGGGACCGCGCCGCGCCGGGGCGAGCTGGACGACGTACGGCGCCTGCTCGTGCAGGAGCCGCGCGGCCACGCCGGGATGTACGGCGGGTTCGTGGTCCCGGCCGACGACGACGGCGCCCACTTCGGCGTGCTGTTCTGGCACAAGGACGGCTACTCCACCGCCTGCGGCCACGGCACCATGGCCCTCGGGGTCTGGGCGGTGGACACCGGCCGGGTCGCCGCCCCCGACGACGGGGACGCCACGGTGCGCATCGACGTGCCGTCCGGACGGGTCACCGCCACCGTCCACCGCGGCGGGGGCCGCACCACCGGGGTCACCTTCCGCAACGTCCCGGCCCGGGTCGGGGCCCGGAAGGTGCCCGTCGCCACCTCGTTCGGGCTCGCCGAGGTGGACATCGCGCACGCCGGGGCCTGTTACGCCGCCGTCCGCGCGCGCGACCTCGGACTGGACGTCACCCGGGCGGCGCTGCCCGCCCTGGTGCGGGCCGGACAGGAGATCCGGGCGGCGCTGGCCACCCACCCCGCCACCTGGCACCCGGACGGCGCGCTGCTCTCCGGGGTCTACGGGGTGATCCTCCACGAGGAGCTGCCCGACACCCCCTTCGGGCCGCACCAGCGCAACGTCACCGTCTTCGCCGACGGGCAGATCGACCGCTCGCCCTGCGGCTCCGGCACCTCGGCGCGGCTCGCGCTGCTCGCCGAGGACGGGAGGCTCGGCCCGGGCGAGGACCTGCTGCACGAGTCGGTCACGGGCACGGTGTTCACCGGGCGGATGCTGGACGGCGGGGTCACCGAGGTGACCGGCACCGCCCACCGCACCGGCGAACACGCCTTCGTGGTGGACCCGCACGACGCGCTCGGCACCGGATTCCTCCTGTGACGGACATCCCCCGGCTCACCGCCGGAGCGATGGCCGCCCTGCTCGGTCCGGCGGCGGCCGCCGATGCCGTGGCCGCCGCCCTGCTCGGCGGCCTCGACCCGGAGAGCTGCCCGCCGCGTTCCGCGATCGACGTGCCGGGCGGGGGCGAGCTGCTGCTGATGCCGGCCGCGTCCGGCTCGTACGCCGGGGTGAAGATCGCCGGGGTCGCGCCGGGGAACCCGGCCCGCGGGCTGCCCCGGATCACGGGCTCCTACCTCCTGCTGGACGGGCCCACCCTGTGCCCGCTGGCCCTGCTCGACGGCGCGGCGCTGACCGCCCTGCGCACCCCGGCGGTCTCCGCGCTCGCGCTGCGCCACCTGGCGCCCGCCGGGCGGCCGCTGCGCCTGGTGCTCTTCGGTTCGGGGCCGCAGGCGTACGGGCATCTGGAAGCGGCCCTGGCGGTGCGGGAGTTGGCCGAGGTGGTGGTGGTCGCCCGTGACCCGGGGGGCGCGGAGCGGCTCGCCGCGTACGCCCGCACCCTGGGCCCGGCCGCCCGGACCGGCACCCCGAAGGCGGTGGCCGACGCCGATCTGGTCATCTGCTGCACCACGGCCCGGGAACCCCTCTTCGACGGGGGCCTCGTCCGGCCGGACGCCACCGTCGTCGCCGTCGGCTCGCACGAGCCGACGGCCCGGGAGACGGACACCGCCCTCGTGCGACGGGCGGCGGTGTACGTGGAGTCCCGGGCGGCGGCCCTGCGCGAGGCGGGGGACCTCCTGGTGCCGGAGGCCGAGGGGGCCATCGGGCCCGGTCATATCACCGGCACCCTCGCCGACCTGGTGGGCGGCCGGACGCCGGCGGGCGGGCCGC
Organism: Streptomyces sp. NC-S4; assembly: GCF_054353315.1. Classification (NCBI taxonomy): domain Bacteria; kingdom Bacillati; phylum Actinomycetota; class Actinomycetes; order Kitasatosporales; family Streptomycetaceae; genus Streptomyces; species Streptomyces sp. NC-S4. The sequence continues at coordinate 6,514,718 of NZ_CM135937.1, forward strand.
GGAGTTGTCCACAGCTCTTCAAGAGTGTGGGCATGGCCTGGGAAGATCTCGCTGTGGCGGTCGCGCTGTTCGAGGCCGCCGGAGTGTGAGCAGCGCAACGTGACATTGTACGCTGTTCCTCTCCTCGTCGGTGGTGTACGGGGGTCTCGGAGGAAAAGCAATGGGTGACCTGAAGCAGCACAGTCTCATCAAGGCCCAGGAACGCCTCCGCGACCAGGTCGGCCACGCACTGCGAGCCGCGCTGATAGCGGGTGAACTGCGCCCCGGGAGCGTCTACTCCGCACCGGGCCTCGCGGCCGAACTCGGCGTCTCGGCCACCCCGGTGCGCGAGGCCATGCTCGACCTGGCCCGGGAAGGACTGGTCGAGCCGGTCCGCAACAAGGGCTTCCGGATCACCGAGGTCAGCGAGCGCGACCTGGACCAGTTCACCGAGCTGCGCACGATGATCGAGGTGCCGACCATCGGCCGGATCACGAAGATCGCCACGGCCGAGCAGCTGGAGGCGCTGCGCCCCGTCGCCGAGGAGATCGTCACCAGCGCGCGCGAGCACAACCTCATCGGCTACCTGGAGGCCGACCGCCGCTTCCACCTCTCCCTGCTGGCCCTCGCGGGCAACGACCGGCTGGTGGAGACGGTCGGCGACCTGCGCAAGCGGTCCCGGCTCTACGGCCTGACCGGCCTGGACGAGGCCGGCAAGCTGGTCTCCTCCGCGGAGGAGCACATCGAGCTGCTCGACCTGATGCTGAGCGGCGACGCCGAGGCGGCGCAGGAGTGCATGCTCCGCCACCTCGGCCACGTCCGCTCCCTGTGGGCCCAGGGCCGCGACGAACCGGTCGGCCGCGTCCCCGGAGGCCTCGGCTCCGGCCTCCAGTAGCCTCCCGCCGGCCGGCGGCCCCCGGGAGCGTCAGCAGGGCGGGCGGCCGCCGCCGCGGGCCGGCAGCGGCCGGTCCGCCGAGATGATCGCCGCCTCCGGGCGCGGTACCGGGGTGCCGTCGGGCAGGAGCAGCGGCGGCGGGTCCACCACGGTGCCCGGGTCGGCCGCGGCGGCGCTCGCGTTCGCCGCCGTGACCCGCCCCCGGGGCTGCGGGGACAGCATCGCGGTCTCCCGCACGTACGCCACGAAGCTCTCGAAGTCCCGCTGGTGCCGGTAGGGCTCCTGGAACTCGGAGAGGGCGGGATATCCGTCGCTCGCGAGGAGCGTGTAGGAGGGGGCCGCGAGCCGGTAGCTGCGGGCGGGCTCCAGCCGGACCCCGTCGATGAGGACGTCCGCGGGATCCACCCGGTCCCCGACCGGCCCGCGCGCGTCGAAGCTGTAGCGCACGTTCCGGGAGACGGCGAGCGGGGCGAAGCGCAGTTCGCCGCTCTCCGTCGTCGTCCACTGCTCCTCCAGCGCGTCGTGGATCCGCTGCCCGGTCACCCACGCGCTGACGATCGGATCGCCGAACCCGATGGCCCGCCAGGCGCTGCCGAAGGTGACGGTGCCACCCGACGCCGTGTCGAGGACGAGGTCCCCGGCGATGACCGCCTGGCCGATCCGGGGCGCCGCGGCGACCACGGCGAGCTGGGCCGGGACGTTGGGATGGATGTTGGCGTCGTTCTCGGGATCGGTGGGCCTGCCGCCCGCCCACAGCGCCCAGTCGGCCGCCAGGTTGCCCATCGTGCTCTCGCCCGCCGTGTTCCGGGCGCGCAGGAAGGAGCCGGTCTGGCGCCCGATCGGGGTCCGGTCGCGTGCGGCGGCCTGCCCCGCCCAGTAGGTGACGACCTCCTGCAGCTCCGGATGCGGTGCGATGTCACGGGTGTTGGGGTGGTTGGTGGAGACGGTCAGTTCCCGGACCACCCGGCCGGTGAGCGGGTCCAGCCGCAGGTTGATCTCGTTGATGACCTGGCCGTAGCAGCCGGCCTCGACGAACGGGCGGGGGACGCCGTCCGGGTCGGGGAGCATCATGTTGAACCGGGTGTGCCAGTGCCCGGTGACGATCGCGTCGATGTCGGGGGAGACCCGCAGTGCGAGGTCGAGGGCCGGCCCCGAGGGGTCGGCGCCGCTGTTGAAGTCGCCTCCCGCGACCGCCCCGTCGTGCAGGCTGAGCACGATCGCGTTCACGCCCTGGCTCTTGAGCAGGGCCGCGTAGTGGTCGGCGGTGGCGACCTCGTCGAGGGTGGCGAGGCCCGGCTGGTAGGAGCCGGGGAAGCGTTCGCTGCCCACGGCCGTGAGGTGGATGAAGCCGATGGGCAGCTGCCGGCCGTCGGCGGTGGGGACCCACTCGATGTTGTAGGCGGGCAGGACCGTCGTCCCGTCCTGGCCGCGGACGAGGTTGGCGCTGTAGTAGCGGAAGTCGGCGCCGTGGAAGCGCAGGCCGGAGGAGTCGGTGAAGGAGGTGTCGCGGCCCTCGACCGGGAACGGCACACCCTGCTCCATGTGGCGCCGGAGCATGGCGGGCGATTTGTCGAACTCGTGGTTGCCGGCCGTCGCGAAGTCGAGCCCCATGCGGTTGAGGGCCTCGATCGTCGGCTCGTCGGCGAAGGCCGCGGCGTCGAACTCCCAGCCGGAGAAGGCGTCTCCGGGGGTGAAGAACAGGGAATTGGGGTGCCCCTCGCGGAGCCGTTCGAGGTGTGCGGCCATGTACGCGACGCCGCCGACGGTGTAGCTGCGGCCGCCGTTGCCGACGATGACGGAGTTGCTGCCGGGTGCGCCCTGCAGATAGCCGTGCAGGTCGGTGATGTCGAGGAGCTGGACGTCGACGTACTCGGCGGCGGTGGCGGCGTCCCGGGCGTCGGCGGTGGCCCGTGCGGGGACCCCGAGCGCGAAGGTCGCGGCCACGGCCCCCATCGCGGTGAGGAAGTCCCGCCGCCCCGGTTCCCGCCGCCCCGGGTTCCGCCGTGAACTGCTGCTCCGCTGCGTGGCCTTGGCCTGCGTGATCACACCCGGCATGTTCCCGCCCCGCCGGGCCGGCTGTCGTGCCGACGCGCCGACCGCCGCTTTGGACACGGCTGGATAACGGCGGTACCAACCCCTTGTCAGTGCAATTTCACATTACTATGTTACCGGTCACATCCTAGAGCGCGGCCCTTCACTGGAGTGACCATGACCAAGCGCACCCAACTCGCCCTCGCCACCGCCCTGGTGGCAGCTCTCGCACTCGGCGCCTCGGGCTGCTCCGACACCAAGAAGGGCTCGTCCGGCGCGGGTGGCTCCAACCCCGCCGCGGCCAACGACGGCAAGATCCTCGGTGGGACCCCGGTCAAGGGCGGCACCCTCACCGTCCTGTCCAACCAGGACTTCGCGCACCTCGACCCCGCCCGCAACTGGACCATGCCGACGATGGACTTCGGCACCCGGCTGCTCTACCGCACGCTCGTCACCTTCAAGGCCGAGCCCGGCAAGGCCGGCAGCGAGCTGGTCCCCGACCTCGCCACCGACCTCGGCACCTCGTCCAACGGCGGCCGCACCTGGACCTTCACCCTCAAGGAGGGCGTGAAGTACGAGGACGGCACGCAGGTCAGGGCCCAGGACATCAAGTACAACGTCGAGCGCTCCTTCAGCCCCGACCTCACCGGCGGTCCCGACTACGCCGCCCAGTACCTGGCCGGGACCGAGGGCTACAAGGGTCCGCTCCAGGGGCAGCACCTGGACTCCGTCAAGACCCCCGACGACCGCACGATCGTCTTCGAACTGAAGCGTCCGGTGGCCGAGTTCTCCGCGACCGCCACCCTGCCGACCTTCGCCCCCGTGCCCCCGTCCCAGGAGAAGGGCACCCAGTACGACGCCCGCCCGTTCTCCTCCGGCCCGTACAAGATCGAGTCGTACGACCGCGACAAGAAGCTGGTCCTGGTCCGCAACGAGCACTGGGACCCGGGGACCGACACCGTCCGCAAGGCCTACCCGGACCGCTTCGTGGTGGTCATGGGCCTCAAGGGCGGCCAGATCGACGACCGGATCATCGCCGGCGAAGGCGCCGACGCCTCCACCGTCCAGTACGCCGACATGCGCCCCGAAAGCGCCCCCAAGGTGCTGCCCAAGCCCGAGATCAAGGCCCGGCTGCTCGCCGAGTCCCAGGGCTGTACGGAAATGCTGCACCTGAACAACTCCCGCGCCCCCTTCGACGACCCGAAGGTCCGCGAGGCCATGCAGTACGCCGTCGACAAGGAGGCCGTCATCACCGCGGGCGGCGGCCCGGCCCTCAACGAGATCGCCACCGCCTACCTGCCCCCGGCCCTCTCCGGGGGCAAGCAGGCCGACGTCCTGAAGATCGCCCCGTCCGGCGACCCGGCCAAGGCCAAGGAACTCCTCAAGGCCGCCGGCAAGGAGACCCTGAAGGTCTCCCTGTCCGTCTCCACCGGCGACAAGGGCAAGGCGGAGGCCATCCAGCAGGGCCTGTCCCGGGCCGGCATCGAGGTCGTCATCGACACCGTCGACCCGGGCGCCTATTACGACGTCATCGGCGACCTGTCCACCACCCCCGACATGACCCTCACCGGCTGGTGCCCCGACTACCCCTCCGGCTCCACCTGGATCCCGTTCGTCTTCGACGGCCGCACCATCAAGGAGAAGGGCAACCAGGGCAACTACAGCCAGTTCCGCGACGAGGCGACCATGAAGCGGATCGACGAGATCAACGCCATGGCCGACGCCAAGGAGGCCAACCGGGCCTGGATCGACCTCGACGCCGCCCTGATGGCCAAGTCCCCGAACGTCCCGCTCCTCCTGGAGCGCAAGCCGCTCCTCATCGGCACCAACATCGCGGGCGCCTTCGGCCACCCGGTGTGGACCGGCACCATCGACTACGGGACCGTCGGCCTCAAGGACCCGTCGAAGAGCCAGGGCTGAGGGCCCGAAGGGTCCCCGCAGCCATGACCACCACAGCACCGGTCCCGGACGACCGGGCCCCGGCCCCCGGCCCGGCCCCCGGCGCCACCGCGCCCCCCGACCCCGCCGAGGGCCGGCCCGCGGCAGCGCCCGGCAGCAGCCCCTGGCAGCTCGCCCGGCGCGAGCTCCGCCGCCGCCCCGCCGTCCGCGTCAGCCTCTGCCTCGTCCTGCTCTTCGTCCTCATGGCCGTGACCGCCCCCTGGCTGGGCGCCCTCGGCGGCTGGTCCCCGAACGAGTTCGACAAGACCGCCATCGACCCCTACCTCGGGGGACAGCCCCTCGGCACCCTCGGCGGGATCAGCCCCGAGCACTGGCTCGGCGTCGAACCCGTCACCGGCCGCGACCTGTTCGCCCGCGTGGTCAACGGCGCGCAGGTCTCGCTCCTGATCGCCTTCGCCGCCACCGCCATCGTGGTGGCCGCCGGAACCGCCGCCGGGATCGCCGCCGGCTACTTCGGCGGCCGCACCGACACGATCCTGTCCCGGCTCATGGACCTGACCATGTCCTTCCCCTCGCTGATCTTCATGATCGCGATGCTGTCCGTGGCCAAGGACGTCAACCGGATCGTCTTGATGACCACCGTCATCGGGGTCTTCGGCTGGCCCGGCGTCGCCCGCGTGGTCCGCGGCCAGACCCTCTCCCTCAAGCACCGCGAGTACGTCGACGCCGCCCGCGTCGGCGGCTCCGGCCCCTGGCGGATCCTGACCCGCGACATCCTCCCGGGCGTCTCGGGCCCGGTCATCGCCTACACCACCCTGCTGATCCCCGGGATGATCAGCACCGAGGCCGCCCTCAGCTACCTCGGCGTCGGCGTCCGCCCGCCCACCCCCTCCTGGGGCCAGATGATCGCCGAATCCGTGGCCTACTACGAGACCGACCCCATGTACTTCGTCATCCCCAGCGTCTTCCTCTTCCTCGCCGTGCTCGCCTTCACCCTGCTCGGCGACGCACTGCGCGACATCCTCGACCCGAGGGGCGGCCGCAGTTGATCCTCTACCTCGGCCGCCGGCTGCTCGCCCTCGCCGGCGTGCTCCTCGCCATCGCCGCCGTCACCTTCCTCATTTTCTACGTCCTGCCCGCCGACCCGGCCGCGGCCGCCTGCGGCAAGACCTGCAGCGCCGAACGCCTCGCCGACGTACGCACGTACCTGGGCCTCGACCAGCCCCTGTGGCGGCAGTTCGCCGACTTCCTCACCGGCATCTTCACCGGCCGCACCCTGGGCACCGGCCAGTACGCCGTCACCTGCGACTTCCCCTGCCTCGGCTACAGCTACGAGAACTCGCTGCCCGTGTGGGACCTGCTGATGGACCGGCTCCCGGTCTCCGCCTCCCTCGCCGTCGGCGCCGCCGCGCTGTGGCTGCTCCTCGGACTCGGCGCCGGGGTCACCGCCGCCCTGCGCAAGGACACCGTCACCGACAAGGCCCTGATGGTCGGCGCCGTCGCCGCCGCCTCCCTGCCCGTGTACTTCACCTCCGTGATGCTCATCCACGGAGTCATCCGCATCGCCGGCCTCCTGCCCTACCCCACCTACCGGGCCTTCACCGACGACCCGCTCGCCTGGGCCTCGAACCTGACCCTGCCCTGGATCGCGCTCGCCCTGCTCTACGCCGCCATGTACGCCCGCCAGAGCCGCGGCTCGATGATCGAGGCGATGGCCGAGCCGTACATCCGTACCGCCCGCGCCAAGGGCATGCCCGAGCGCACGGTCGTCGTCAAACACGGGCTGCGCTCCGGCATGACCCCGATCCTCACCATCTTCGGCATGGACCTCGGCGGACTGCTCGCCGGAGCCGTCATCACCGAGTCCATCTTCGGACTCCCCGGCATCGGACGGCTGTTCTACGGCGCCCTGGTCAACTCCGACCAGCCCGTGGTCCTCGGCGTCACCCTGCTCGCCGCCTTCTTCATCGTCGTCGCCAACCTCCTCGTCGACCTCCTGTACGCCGTCATCGACCCGAGGGTGAGGTACTGATGGCCACGGCCGCTCCGCTTCTCGAAGTGCGCGACCTGCGCGTCACCTTCACGACCGGGCGCGGGACCGTGCGGGCCGTCGACTCGATCGGCTTCACCGTCGAGGCCGGACGCACCCTCGGCATCGTCGGCGAGTCCGGCTCGGGCAAGTCCGTCACCTCGCTCGCCGTCATGGGGCTGCACCGCGGCCCGGTCGAGGTCGGCGGATCCGTGGCGCTGGCCGGGCGGGAGCTGACCGGGCTCCCCGAACGGGAACTGTCCAAGGTCCGCGGCCGCCGGATGGCCATGATCTTCCAGGACCCGCTCTCCAGCCTGCACCCCTACTACACGGTCGGCGAGCAGATCGCCGAGCACTACCGCGTGCACTTCGGGGCCGGCCGGGCCGCCGCCCGCAAACGCGCCGTCGACATGCTCGGCGAGGTCGGCATCCCGGAACCGGCCCGCCGCGCCGGGGAGTACCCGCACCAGTTCTCCGGCGGCATGCGCCAGCGCGCCATGATCGCCATGGCCCTGGCCTGCGAACCCGACCTGCTGATCGCCGACGAGCCGACCACCGCCCTGGATGTCACCGTGCAGGCCCAGATCCTGGAACTGATCGCCCGGCTCCAGCAGGACCGCGGACTCGGCGTCGTGATGATCACCCACGACCTGGGCGTCGTCGCCCGCGTCGCCCACGAGGTGCTCGTCATGTACGGCGGCCGGGCCGCCGAACAGGCCCCGGCGGACGAGCTGTTCGCCGACCCGGCCCACCCGTACACCCGGGGCCTGCTCGACTCGCTGCCCCGCCTCGACACCCCCGACGACGTCCCCCTCCCGTTCATCCCCGGCTCCCCGCCCTCCCTGCTGGCGCCCGCCCCCGGCTGCGCCTTCGCCCCGCGCTGCCCCGTGGCGGCCGCCGGCCCGGACGACCTGCGGGCGCGCTGCTCGGGCGAGCGGCCCGAACCCGCCCCGTACGGTGCGTCGGGGCGGCTGGCCGCGTGCCACTTCGCGGGATCCGCCGCGACCCCGCCGGGCGGCTCCGCGCCCGGGTTCCCTTCGACCGCCCCGGGGGTGTCCCGATGACCGTCGGAGCCGATCCTTCCGCGAACGCCGCAGCCGAGGCCGTAGCCGAGGCCGTCACCGGGCCCGGCCCGGCCGCCGCACCGCTGCTGTCCGTACGGGACCTCACCATGACCTTCCCCGGCCGGCGGTCCGTGACCGGGCGCCGGGGGGCGCCCGTGCGCGCCGTGGACGGGGTCTCCTTCGACCTGGCCGCCGGCCGGACCCTCGGCCTGGTCGGTGAGTCCGGCTGCGGGAAGTCCACCACGGGCCGGATGCTGGTGCGGCTGCTGGAGCCCACCTCGGGCCGGGTGTCCTTCGACGGCCGGGACATCAGCCACCTCTCCCCGTCCGCCATGCGCCCGCTGCGCAAGCACATACAGATGGTCTTCCAGGACCCGCACTCCTCCCTCAACCCCCGCCAGACCGTGGCCCGGATCATCTCGGACCCGCTGCTGGTGCAGGGCTGGGGCGCCGGGGACGCCCGGCGCCGCGCCGCCGAGCTGATGGAGCTCGTCGGGCTGATCCCCGAGCACATCGACCGCTACCCGCACGAGTTCTCCGGCGGCCAGGCCCAGCGCATCGGCATCGCCCGCGCGCTGTCCACGAGCCCCCGGCTGATCGTCGCCGACGAGCCGGTCTCCGCGCTGGACGTCTCCGTCCAGGCCCAGATCGTCAACCTGATGGAACGGCTGCGCGCGGAGCTCGGCCTCGCCTACGTGTTCATCGCGCACGACCTGTCGGTGGTCAAACGGGTCAGCGACCGGGTCGCCGTCATGTACCTCGGCAGGATCGTCGAGATCGGGGACAAACAGTCCCTCTACGAGGACCCGCAGCACCCGTACACCCGGGCGCTGCTGTCCGCCGTACCGCTGCCCGACCCGGCGGCGGAGCGGCGGCGGGAGCGGATCGTGCTGCTCGGCGACCCGCCGAGCCCGGCCGCTCCACCCCCGGGCTGCACCTTCCACCCGCGCTGCCCCAAGGCCCAGCCGATCTGCCGCACCGAACGCCCGCTGCTGCGCCCCGCCGCCTCCCGCGAGGTGGCCTGCCACTTCCCTGGTGACTGACGGGGACCCATGGGAAGAAAGGGAAGGACCCGGACCCGACACCACCGGTGCCGGGTCCTTCTCGTTCCCGGGTGTTTCGTGCAGCGTCCCGTAGCATCATTCACCGCAAATGATCTAGGGGCGGACATGACATCGAGCAGTGACGGATATGTGGCGAACGCCGCGTCCATCAACGGAAGTTCACACCTTCTCGTGGAACTGGCGGGGCTCTTGTACGCCGGGCGGCCCGACGGCGAGATGACGGTCATGGCCAGGGTGCCCCGCTCGCACCAGGAGGTGTCCACCGCTCTGGACTCCTTCGCGCGGTTCGGCAACGACCAGTACCTGGACACCGTGTCGCTCCTGGCCGCGTTGGCCACCAAGCTGAAAGTGGCGGGCGGCGACTACGCGCAGACCGACCTCGCCGCGGAAGGCGCGTTCCGCGCGGTTCTCGACAACGGGCGGTTCATACCGGCCGAGGACAGGTGACCGGCATGACCTACCGCACCGAGGTCGAGTTCCTCGAACTGTGCAGTCCTCCCCTCATCGAACGCACCGCCCAGGAGTACCGCAGGCTCCACCTGCTGCTGGACTCCGCCGACTCGGCCTTCCTCAAGGCGACGCGCACCCACTGGGTGAGTGATGCCGAGGAGCTCTACGTCAAGCGGCTGGGCGAGGCCGAGAAGCTGGCCACCGCCCTGTCGGGAGCCTTCCGCAGCGTCCACGCCGCGCTCGTGGACTACGCCGACGCCGTAGGCCGGGCCAAAGGGCGCTACGAGAGCGGCCTGTCGTGCGAGCGCGCCCTGTCCAGGGTCATGGCGCGGGTGGCCAGCCCGGTGACCGAAACCGCGCAGCGGGCCGAGCCGATGAAGCAGTGGGAGGACCTCCGCAAGCGCACCGGAGTCCTCGACTGGCTGGCGGAGATCACGGTCGACGTCGACGAGATCCGTGAAGAGGCGGAGCAGCAGTACGACGGGGCGAAGCACGCCTTCGGCGACGCCGAACGCATCGAGCACGAGGCGCGCACCACGTGCGTAGCCCAACTCGGAAAGGCCCAGCGCGACTTGCCGGACTTCCGGGGTGACCTTCCGCACCCTTCGGTGCTCCTCGCCGGGATGCCCGCGCTGAGGCAGGAGGTGGGAGAGGCCGCGCACGACCCCAACGCCGCGCTCCCCGGCGCCGGCCCCCGGGTCGACGGCATCGCCCCGAACGTCGGCAGCGAGACGGTGTCCCCCAAGCTCCGGGAGATCCGGTCCCGGCTGGACGGAATGCCGCCCGCCATGGACCAGAACCAGTGGCTGCCGTCGAACTCGGACGAGGACCGGCGCGAGTGGATCCGGGCCAACCGCGCGCACATCCGCGACGCGGCCGCGTACACCGGCCTGCCCGCCGACATGGTCGCGGGCATCGCCTGGCAGGAGGTGCAGGGCGACCCCAAGTGGGCCGACAACATGGCGGTCAACTACCGGCGGAGCCAGTACGAGGTCTGGCCCGAGTTCCAGTGGGTGGCGGAGAAGGTCGGACTGTCCGGTGAGGCGGACCAGACGTCCATGGGGCCGATCGCCATCCAGCTGCGCCGCTCCGCGGAGGTGCTCGGCTACGATCCCGAGAACCTCACGCGGGACCAGCGGGACGAGATCCAGAAGGCCACGCAGAACCCGTCGACGAACATCTACATCGCGTCCGAGTACCTCGCCCAGCTCAAGGCGGAGAGCTCGTTCGCGAACGTACCGGCCGACCAGATGACCCCTGCGCAGTACCAGGAACTGGCGGCCCGGTACAACGGCGGCCCGGGCTGGCGCACGGACGACGCCCAGGCCTACGGTCGTGGCTTCGGCATGAACATCGAGGACGCGAGGCGGGCGCTGAATGACTGAGCAGCAGGTACCGGGGCTCACCCGACGCCACCGGGTGGCCGCGGCCGCGGGGGCCGTCGTCCTGCTGGCGCTGCACACCGCGGCGGGCTTCTTCGTGCTGAGCGCGCTGCTCACCGCCTCCGAGGGGCCCTGGGACCGGTCCGTGACGCAGACCGCCCGTCTGATGGCCGGGCTCGGCCTGGCGGTGGAGCTCCTGGCCGTCGCGGTCACGGCGGTCTGCGTGAACACGGGCCGCCTGAGCCGTTGGTGGTACGCGCCCGTGACGGCCCTGGTCCTCACCGCGCTGCTCCGGATGGTCTTCGCCCCGCAGCCCTGACCGGCCGGCCGGGCACGCCCCGCCGGCGAGCGCCGGCGGGGCGGTCAGGGGGCAGTGTTCAGGCCAGTTCGCGGCGGAAGAACTCCAGCTCCAGGGCCATCAGCTTCTCCCGGGTGCCGCCCGGGGTCATGTGGGTGACGCCGGGGAGGGCCAGCAGCTGGTGCGGGCGGCCCGCGTCCGTGAGGGCCTGGGACAGGCGCAGGGTGTGGGACGGGTGCACGTTGTCGTCGGCCAGGCCCGTGATCAGCAGCAGCGGGCGGGACAGCTTCGGGGCGTCGGGGATGAGGGAGTCCCGCTCGTACACCTCCGGCCGGTCCTGCGGCAGGCCCAGGTACCGCTCGGTGTACGCCGTGTCGTAGTGCCGGAAATCGGTCGGGGCGGCCCCGGCGGCCGCCGCGTGGAAGACGTCCGGGCGGCGCAGCACCGCCAGGGCCGAGAGGTAGCCGCCGTACGACCAGCCGCGCACCCCGACCCGGCCGAGGTCGAGGTCGCCGTGGCGGGCGGCGAGCGCGTGCAGGGCCGCGACCTGGTCGTCGAGGGTCACGTCGGAGAAGCCGCGGTACATGGCGTGCGTGTAGGCGGGGGAGACGTACGGGGTCCCGCGGTTGTCGACGGTGACCACCGCGAAGCCCTGGTCGGCCCACCACTGGCGGTGCTGGCGGCGGCGCTGGTCGGCGCTGACGTCCTGCATGCCGGGGCCGCCGTAGCCGTCGACCAGGACGGGCAGCCGCCGGCCGGGAACGTGGTCGCGGGGCAGGACGAGGGCGGTGGGGATACCGCGCTCGGTGACCCGCTCCAGGATCGCGGCCACCCGGTAGGGCAGCGGCTCGGACAGGTCGGCCGGGGTGAACTCCCGCCCGTCGGGGGTGCGCACGGTGCGCCGTACCCCGTCGGCGTCGGCGGTGGTCAGCAGCAGGGTCCCGGCGGACGCGGACACGGTGTGCACGCCGGGCCCGTCGGCGACCGGAGTCAGCTCCCCGGTGGCCGGGTCCAGCAGCAGCACCTGCTGCTCGGACGGGTCGCGCAGGCCCGCCTCGATCAGCAGCAGGCCCTCGTGGACCCCGGCCACGGCGCGGATCTGGATCCCGTCCCCGGTGAGCAGTTCGCCGTCGACCGCGAGGGCGCGGGCCGCGCCCCCCGGGGTGTCGGCGGAGGTCAGCATCCGCCCGTCGGCGAGGCGGGCCGGCGTGCCGGGGACCAGCGGGTCCACCCACTGCGGGTGCGTGGTGCGGGACAGCTCCCGGGTGCGGCCGGTGGCCGGGTCGGCGGAGAGCAGCAGGACGCACTGCTGGAGCCGGTCCTGGACGGTCAGCAGGATCTCCTCGGCCGACTCCCAGCCGACGTCGGAGACGTACGGGTAGGTGCCGGCGTCCCAGTCGAGCCGTATCCGGGTGCCGTCGGCGCCGAGCACCCACAGCTGGACGTCGGCGTTGGGGCCGCCCGCCTCGGGGTAGGCGAAGTCCTCGGCCGGCAGCTCCGGGTGCGCCGGGTCGGCGAACCAGCGCCGCTGGAGGGCTGATTCGTCGACCCGGGCGGCCAGCAGGGTGACCCCGTCCGGGGACCACCAGTGGCCCCGGTGGCGGCCCAGCTCCTCGGCGGCGGCGAACTCCGCGAGGCCCCAGCGGGCCCCGTCGTCCGGGCTGATCCGGCCGCCCGGGGCGACGTACAGGACGTCGTCGGCGACGTACGCGGTGCGCGAGCCGTCGGCGTTCGGCCGCGGGTCCAGCGCGGGTCCTGCGGCCGGGATCTCCTTGGGGGCTACGGCGCCGCCCGTGCCGCCCGCGGCGCCCGCGGCGACCTCGAAGAGCCGCCCGTACAGCGCGAAGACGGCGTGCAGGCCGTTGCCGGAGAGGGCGTAGGAGCCGATTCCGGCGGCGACGAGCCGAGTCCGCTCGCGCAGGCCGCGCTCGGCCACGGGGAGGGGACCGGGCTCGGGGCACAGTTCGCGGGGATCGGCGAGCCGGGTCTCGGTGCCGGTGGCGGTGTCCAGTACCCAGAGCGAGTCGAAGGCGTCGGTGGGGCCCGTCGACCGGAGGAACCACACCAGCCGGCCGTCGTCCCCGAAGGAGAAGGCGCGCGGGGCGCCGTGGGTGAAGCGGGCCGTGCTCGCGGAGAGCCTGAGGAAGTCATCCATGATCGTAGTGTGACATGTGAAATGTCACCATCACTAGGCTGTTCGAGTGGTGACCCCGAAGACGCGGGCTTAGCGTCGAAAAGGTGGATCCGAACGCATCGCCGAGCAACAGTGGGACCGAAGGCAAGGTCCAGGGAAGCGGCAGCGGAATCGCCCTGTTCGTCATCGCCTCCTGCCAACTCATGGTGGTTCTCGACATCACGATCGTGAACATCGCCCTGCCGCACATCCAGACCGCTCTCGACTTCTCGACCGAGAGCCTTTCCTGGGTCGTCAACGCCTACACCCTCGCCTTCGGCGGACTCCTGCTCCTCGGCGGTCGCACCGGCGACATCCTCGGCCGCAAACGCGTCTTCATCTTCGGCGTCCTGCTCTTCGGGCTCGCCTCGCTCCTCGGCGGACTCGCTCAGAACGAGGGCCAGTTGATGGGCGCTCGCGCCCTCCAGGGCGTCGGCGGCGCCATCGCCTCCCCGACCTCCCTCGCGCTGATCACCACCACCTTCCGCGAAGGCCCGGCCCGCAACCGGGCCTTCGGCGTGTTCGCGGGCGTCTCGGCCGCCGGCGGCGCGATCGGGCTCCTCGCCGGCGGCATCCTCGTCGAATGGCTCGACTGGCGCTGGGTGCTCTTCGTCAACGTCCCCATCGCCATCGTGATCGCGGTGCTGGCCACGAAGGTCCTGCACGAATCCGAACGCCACCCGGGACACTTCGACTTCGCGGGCGCGCTGCTGTCCACCCTGGGCATGGTCTCGCTCGTCTACGGCTTCATCAGGGCGTCCCAGGAGGGCTGGCGCGACCCGGTCACCCTCGGCTCCTTCGGCGCCGCCGTCGTCCTGCTGACCCTCTTCATCCTCAACGAACGGCGCTCCCCGCAGCCGATCACCCCGCTGCACATGTTCGCCGACCGCAACCGGGCCGGGACCTACGGCATCATGCTCATGCTCGCCTGCGCGATCTTCGGCATGTTCTTCTTCCTGACCCTCTTCGTGCAGATCGTGCTGGGCTTCAGCCCGATCCAGGCCGGCCTGGCCTTCCTGCCGGTCAGCGCGGTGATCGCGGTGGGCGCCGCGACCACCGCGAAACTGCTGCCGAAGTTCGGCCCCAAGCCCTTCATGGTCACCGGCGCGCTGTCCTCGGCCGCCGGACTCGCCTGGCTGACCCAGACCGACGTCGACTCGACGTACCTCGGCAGCATCCTGGGCCCGATGCTGCTCTTCGCCCTCGGCATGGGCCTGCAGTTCGTCTCGCTGACGCTGATGGCCCTGTCCAACGTCACCGACCGGGAGTCGGGAGCGGCGTCCGGCCTGCTGAACACGATGCAGCAGGTGGGCGGCTCGCTGGGCCTGTCGATCCTGGTGACCGTCTACGGCACGGCGAGCCGCAACGAGGCCAAGCAGCAGGTACCCGACTTCCTCAGCACCGCCGGCCCGGTGCAGAAGGCCTTCTTCCAGCGCACCGGGCAGCTCCCGAAACCGTGGAGCGACCAGGTCCTCACCTCCGGCATCAGCTCGGCCTTCGTCGTGGCGGCCCTGTTCACCCTGGTCGGAGCGCTCATCGCGCTATTCGTCATCCAGGTCCGCCCCTCGGACCTCGCGCGGCTCCAGGGAAACCACAAGCCGACGGCCGACCGGGCCTGAGGAGCCGGTTCCGCCGGGCGGTGCCGCTACGCCGCGGTGACGCGGGCCGCGAAGGCGTCCAGGTTGTGGGACATCCGGGCGAGCCGCTCGTCCAGGGTGAGTGACTCCTCGTGCTGCCCGGCGCGCAGCTTCGCCCGGCGCTTGCCGCGTACGTACAGGGGGCAGGCGAGGTCCGCGCAGATGTACGTGCCGACCGTGTTGCCCTCGCGGCCCCGGGCGCCCGCCAGCGGCGCGGCGAGCAGGGTGACCCCGGAGGAGGCGTGACCCGTCAGGCAGATCTGGCACAGGCTGGACTTCACCACGCTGGTTCGGCCGACGGCCGGCACGCGCAGCGAGATCCCCAGCGGGCCGTCACCGTCCGTCCGGGGGAGTACGAGATGGGCCCGCAGGGGCGCTCCCGGATCCACCCACCCCAGGAAGTCCAGGTCTTCCCAGGGCAGTTCGGCGAAGTCGAGCGGCAGGCGCAGCCGCGCCGCCTCGCCCTTCGTGCAGTTCACGAAGGACGAGCGGATCTGTTTCTCGGTGAGTGGTTCCACGGGCATCGACCCTAGGGCCTGCGCTGACCTGCCCGCATCCCGTATTTCCGTGACAAGGCGCCCGCCAGGCCGTCTCTTTCGGATCTTGCCGGCCGAGCCCGCGGCGTCCGGTGCTGTACATGGCAAGGCGGAGGTGCGCTCTGCGCATGGACGTACTCGGGCGCCCCGACAACGCGGCCAGGTGCGGTGCCGGGCGTCGCGGGCCCGGCAAGATCCGGAAGAGACGGCCTAAGGGATGTCCAGGCGGCGGATCCGGCAGCGCACCGGGCCGTTCGTCTGCAGGGTGATCCCGGCGGCGACCGGGATCTCGGTGTCCACGGCCTCGAACGCGTGGGCCCGCAGGATCATCGCCAGCGCGATCACCGACTCCAGCATCGAGAAGTGCTGCCCGATGCAGGCACGCGGACCACCGCCGAAGGGGAACCAGGCGTAGCGCGGCCGGCCAGCCTCCGCCTCGGGTGTGAAGCGGTCGGGGTCGAAGCGGTCCGGGTCCGGCCAGTGGGCGGGGTGGCGGTGCGTCACCCAGGGCGCCAGGATCACGTCCGCGCCCGCGGGGACGGTGTGCTCGCCGATCCGGGTGTCGGCGACGGCCTTGCGCCCGATGACCGGCGCGGCCGGATACAGCCGCATGGCCTCCTTGAGGACCCGGGTGAGGTACGGAAGCCGGTCCAGGTCGGCGGCGCCGGGCCTGCGGCCGCCCAGTACGCGGGAGACCTCCTCGCGGGCCCGGTCCTGCAGCTCGGGGTGGCGGGCCAGCAGGTGCAGGGCGAAGCAGAGGGAAGTGGCGGTCGTCTCGTGCCCGGCGAGGAGGAAGATCAGCACCTGGTCGCGCAGCTCGGCGGCGTCGAACTCCCCGTCGTCCGAACTCCGGGCGGCGGCGAGCAGCGTGAGCAGATCCTCGCCGGGAGTCCCGGTCCCGGTCCGGGTCCCGGCCCCGGCCCCGGCGCGCCGGCGCTCCGCGATGATCCGGTCGCAGACCCCGTACAGCTCGTCCATCGCGGCGGCCGCCCGCCGGTTGCCCGGGGTGGGCCACTGGCGCGGGACGTTGGCGGGGGAGTAGCCGCGGCGCAGCACGTAGTCGGTGACCACCGGGAAGCACTCGGCCACGACGCCGGCGGCGGCCTCGACGTCGGTGCCGAACAGGATGCGGGCGACGGCGCGCAGGGCGAGGTGCATCATCTCGTCGGAGACGTCCACGACGCCGCCCGGGGCCCGGTCCCAGGACGCGATGACCGCGTCGGTCTCGGCGGCTATCGCCTCGGCGTAGCCGTCCACGCGGCGCCGGGTGAACAGCGGCTGCACGAGCCGGCGCTGGCGCAGGTAGTCCTCGTCCTGACTGGTCAGCAGCCCGTTGCCGAAGGACTCCCGCACCTCCTGGTAGAAGTGGTTGTCCTTGCGGAAACGGGCCGCGTCGGACGCGAGCACCTGCTGGGCGCCCGCGGGGGAGAAGACGCAGTACAGCTCGGCACGCATCCCGGGCGGACCGGCCGTGATCCGTACCAGGTCACCGTGCTGGTGCTGGGCCCGCAGATAGGTACCGAGGGAGTCGGACCTCAGGTCGAGCAGCGATCCGAGCAACGGCACCCCTGCGAGGGCGGGCACCGCCTTACCCGTGTCCGCTCCGGAGTTCGTTCCCACTGCCATGGCCGCCCCTTCGTCCTACGGAAGCCCGATTCTGCCGCCCCCGCGCGCACCTGGCGAGGACGGTGTCCCATCAGGCCGAAGAGTGGCCTGATGACCACCTCGCCGCCGGCGGCCCGGCCTGTTCCGCGTGGCGGTCGGCAGGGGGCGCGGCCACAATGGAGGAGTTGTCTGCGTTGCACCCCCGAGGTGATGGCTCATGTGCCGATGGCTCGCGTATTCGGGAACACCCCTGCTGCTCGAAACCATCCTCTACAAACCGGCCCACTCGCTGATCGACCAGAGCCTGCACTCCAGGCTGGGCGTGGAGACGACGAACGGCGACGGATTCGGCGTCGGCTGGTACACGCAGGAGGCCAACGCCACCCCGGCGACCTTCAGGGACATCGGCCCCGCCTGGAACAACCGCAACCTGCGGGAGATCGCCGACCACGTGCGCTCCCCGCTGTTCTTCGCCCACATCCGGGCGTCGACCGGAACGGCGGTGCAGCAGACGAACTGTCACCCGTTCCGGCACGGCCGCTGGCTGTTCATGCACAACGGGGCCATCACCGATTTCCACCGGATGCGGCGCGACCTCACCCTGCTCGTCGACCCCGCGCTGTACCCCGACGTGGAGGGGACGACGGACTCCGAGGTGATGTTCCACCTGGCGCTCACCTTCGGGCTGGAGGCCGACCCGCCGGGCGCGGTGGCCCGGATGGCGGGCGTGGTGGAACGCGTCGGCCGCGAGCACGGGGTGGAGTACCCGCTCCAGATGACCCTCGCCATCAGCGACGGCCAACGCCTCTGGGCCTTCCGCTACTCCAGCCGGGGTGAGTCGAGGACGCTGTTCTACAGCAGCCGCGTGGACGCGCTGCGCAGGCTCCACCCCGACGTGGAGTTCCTCCAGGAAGTCTCCGACGAGACCCGCCTGGTGGTCTCCGAACCACTCGGTGACCTGCCCGGCGCCTGGAACGAAGTCCCGGAGAGCACCTACGGCATCGTCGAACCGGGCAGGGATTCCCTCCACCCCTTCACCCCGCAGGCGGCGTAGGGGCCGACGGCGGGCGGTCAGTAGCCCCAGCGCTGGCCGACGCTGTCGTCGTTCCGGCAGTGGATCGTGCGTCCGGCCGCGTCCCGCCCGGACGTACCGACATCGGCCTTCCTGCATATCTGACCGGCCTTGTAGCAGTTGCCGGCGTTCGAGCGGGGATAGCAGTCGGTGCTCGCCCTGCTGGGCTCCGGCGCGGGCGCCTGGGTACGGGTACGGGTCGGAGCCGGCGGGGCGGGGGCGGCCTTGGTGGCTGCGGGGGCCTTGGTGGTGGGCTCGGCGACCGGGACCTGAGGAGTCGGTGCCGCCGTGGTGGGCTCGGCGGTCGGGGTCGCGCTGGCGCTCGGACTCGGGTCGGCCGCGGCCGGCGTCGGGGAGGGACTCGGGCTGGGACTCGCACTGACGGTGACGGCGGCGCTGGTGCTCGGCGTGGTGGCCGGTGCGGCCGGGTCGCAGGCGGCCAGCGACAGAACGGCGGCTATGACGGTGAGGGTGAAAGTGCCTCTGAAGCGGTTCTTCACCGTCATCGACTTGCTGCGGGGCGGCATGTTCATCGGGAACTCCTGGATCGTGAGTGCTCGTTGAGCGGCGCTCAAGATACCCAGAAGGTTGAATTCGATACCAGTGTTGACGAGGGGTGAGATGGGGGCGCGAGCGGTTCGCCTTTTCGGAGGCCGTCCTACCGCTTCAACTCGGTTGATGGCGCGCAGGTCGACGTAAGACGCTGGTCACCGGCGTTCGCGCGAGGCCGCGGATGCGTCCCCGTCGGCGCAACACGAATGTCGAACGCCTCGGAGCGAAGAGAGAGTGCCACCGATGACCGAAACCCCGCTGGTCCGCCCTGTACCCGTCAGCGGATTTCCCGAATGGCTTCCTGAAATCCGCATGGTTGAGCAGACGTGGCTCGACCTCATTCGCTCGGGTTTCGAGAGGTATGGATTCTGCTCGATCGAGACGCCTTCGGTGGAGCCCCTTTCCGTACTCACTGCCAAGGGTGAGACCTCCAGCGAGGTGTATGCGCTGAGAAGGCTGCAGGAAGACGCCGATGACATAAGCGACTCCCGGATCGGCCTGCACTTCGATCTGACCGTGCCGTTCGCGCGCTACACGGCCCAGCACTTCAACGAGCTCGTCTTCCCGTTCAAGCGCTATCAGATGCAGCGAGTATGGCGCGGCGAGCGCGCCCAGGACGGGCGATTCCGTGAATTCACCCAGTGCGACATCGACGTGATCAACGTCGACCGCCTGCCGCTGCACTTCGACGCCGAGCTGCCACGCATGATCCACGAGGTCATGACCAGCCTGGATCTGCCCGCCTGGACGCTCAACATCAACAACCGGAAGGTCCTTCAGGGCTTCTACGAGGGGCTCGGGATCGGTGATCCACTGGCTGTGATCCGGGCCGTGGACAAGCTGGACAAGGTCGGCCCCGAGGGCGTCGCGAAGATCCTTTCCGGTGAGGTCGGTCTGTCCGCACGGACCGTCGACTCCTGCCTCGCGCTCGCTCGGGTGCGCGGCACCGGCCCGGCCGTCGTGGACGACATCAAGCGCCTGGGCGTGACGTCCGATCTGCTCACCGAAGGCCTCGGCGAGCTGAGCTACGTACTCGATTCCCTCGGCAACCTGCCGGCCGGCAGTGTCGTCGCCGACCTGTCGATCGCCCGTGGGCTCGACTACTACACGGGAACCGTCTACGAAGGGAAGTTCGTCGACTGGCCGGACTACGGCAGCATCTGCTCCGGCGGGCGCTACGAGAACCTGACCGGCTCCTTCATCCGGCGCAGCCTTCCGGGTGTGGGCATGTCGATCGGACTGACGCGCATCTTCGCCAAGCTCCTCGCGGAGGGGCTCCTGGAGACCCGGGCGAAGTGCCCCAGCGACGTCCTCGTGGTCGTCCCGCGGGCCGACCGATGGCACGAGGCCGAGACCACGGCCGCGCGCCTGCGCGGGCGGGGGATGAACGTCGAGCTGTACCACCAGGCCGACAAGGTGGCCAAGCAGGTCCGCTACGCATCCCGGAAGGGCATCCCGTTCGTCTGGTTCCCGCCCTTCGAGGACGGCGCGGCACACGAGGTGAAGGACCTGGCGACGGGCGAGCAGACGCAGTCCGACCCCACGAGCTGGGTCCCGGCCCCGCGCGAGCGCGGGGCCGGCCGGCGCCTCCGTGCGGGATGACTGCCGGGTTCAGGGGCGGGGCTTGCGGTGGCGTCCGGTGCCCGGAGCCAAGGGGTTGCGTCCGGTGACGGGGCCGGTCGTCCCGGGCCGGTCGGCGGGTGCGGCTTCGGGCGGCGGTCCGCGGTCATGCCGCTCAGGCGGTGCGGAGCCGCCTGCGTTGGGCGGTGACGGCCAGCAAGGGGATCGGCGTGAGCAGGCAGAGCAGTACGACCTGGCTGGGCAGGGAGTCCATGAGGTACGGCTGGGTCATGATCGCCGTGGTGCGCACGACCGAGAACGCGGCGACGGGGACGAGCCACCGGTGGTCGCCGGTGGCCGCGGTGACGCCCCACGCGGCGATCAGCGCGGCGATCTCGATGGCGAACTGGCCGCGCTGGAACCACGGATCGCCCGAGGTGAGGTGCAGGGAACCCGCCACGAACAGGGCACCCGCCAGCGGGACGAGCCAGCCGTAGGAGCGGCGGCGCAACCGGCCCGGGCGACCGGCCACCAGTACGGCGCAGATCAGGAACAGGAGACCCGAGAGGACCAGGTCATGGGCCCGCAGCGGGGCGCCCAGCCCGTAGTAGCCGATGCCCACCACTCCCTCGTCGCCGAAGAGCGTCGTGCCGGCGAGCCCGGACCCGACACAGAACATCGCGGCCGAGGCGGGCAGTGCGATCCAGGCCTTCCCGCGCAGCAGCGCGATCAGGCCGACGAGGGGGAGCAGACCGTAGGGCAGGAGCCTCGTGCGGGTGTCGGGACCCTGCGTCCAGGGGAACCAGCCCGTGTGCTCGAAACCGGTGGTGTGGCCGCCGGGATCGATGCGCAGGGCCCAGTGCCACACGTCCTGGAGGTACGGCACCAGCGCCAGGGCGGCGAGGGCGAGGGCGGCCAGGTGGAAGCCGTCGAGCCACCACGGCCGCGCCGTGTCCTCGGACACGGCGCGGGCACGGGCCCGCACCCCACCGCGCGCCAGGGCGAGGACCTCCCGCGGCGGCGGCCAGGAGCGGCCCGGGTACGCCTCGTTCAAACAGTCGAGGATCTCCTCCCCCTGCTGGGCGCGGTACTGCTTGGGGTAGGCGACGAGCAGTACTCGGTTCATGCCTGGACCGCCTTGAGGGAGTGACGTCCGATGACGACCGCCGCCGCCTTCTGCATGCGCAGGGCCTCCTGGCGCAGCGCGCCCGCGCCGTCGTCGGTGAGCCGGTAGTAGCGCCGTGCCCGCCCGTCCACGATCTCCTCGTGGTCGGCCGCGACCCACCCGGAGCGTTCCATCCGGTCCAGCGCGCCGTAGAGGGTGCCGACGGCGAGGGTGAGCCGTCCGTCCGTGACCCGCTCGGCGGCCTTGATGATGCCGTAGCCGTGCAGGGGGCCCTCCTGGAGGGCGGCCAGGATGAAGTACTGCGATTCCGTCAGCGACGGTGATCGTTTCGTCATGCCGCCGAGCATATATCGGCTGCCGATATATATGTGACGGAGGGTCGGTTCCGGTGCCGGACCCGCGCCGAAGGGGCCCGGGGGATGTCCCCACCGGGCTCGGGCCCGCTGGCCGGATGGCCGGGCGGATCGAGGCCGAACAGGGTGGATACGTCCGGATCTACGAGCGAAGGGACCCTGGATGTTCAGCTTGAAGTCGGTACGCCGCAGCGCGACGCGCACGGCCGCCGTCGGCGCTCTCGCCGTCGCGGTGTGCGCCACCGCGATGACCGGCAGCGCCGGCGCGATCGTCAACGGGACCGATCCCACGGAGCGTTACCCGTTCATGGCGACGATCCCGGAATCGGCGCCGGAGCACGGTGTGTACGACGGCACGTGCGGGGCGTCGCTGGTCGATCCGCAGTGGGTGCTGACGGCGGCCCACTGCGTGCAGGGCGACGGCCTCGAACTGGAAGGGACCGTCCGGATCGGCAGCGAGCGGCGCAAGTCCGGGGGAACCGTCCGTGCCATCGAGCGGACCGTCGTCCACCCCGGCTACGCGAACGGTGAAGGGAAGGCCGCCAACCGGGACGACCTCGCGCTGGTCCGCCTGGACCGGCCGGTCACCGAGAAGCCCGTCCGGATCGCGGAGCGGCCCGGACGGCCCGGCACCCCGACCCGGATCCTGGGGTTCGGCACCACCCTCGACACCGAACTGAAGTTCGCGGAGCGGCTGCGGGAGCTCGCGACGCGCACGGGCGCCGACACCGAGTGCGCCCCCGGCTACGCGGACCGGACCCGGCTGTGCACGATCAGCCGCGTGCCCGGAGCCATGGCGTGCTTCGGGGACTCCGGCGGCCCGCAACTGCGCCGGGGCCGGCACGGGCGGTGGGAACTCATCGGGGTCACTTCGGGCCCGGGCGCCCCGGGTCTCGCGTGCTCGGCGGGGCCGGGCCTCTACACCGACGTACCGGCCTACGCGGACTGGATCCGGAGCACCATCAGGCGCAACGCCTGACCCGAAGGGCCGCCGCCGGGGTCCTCCGCGGGGGCGGAGACACCGGCGACGGCCCACAGAGGCCCGGGAGGAGGGGAATCGGCCCCGGCCTGCGGCGTACTCAAATCTCGCGGGAGTGTCCGGAACGCCGTTTCATGCCAGGGGCAATGTGATAGTGGTAATGCTTGACGGTGGGCCGAACAGGGGGAGTCGGAGACGTGCGCGATCCGTTGGAGAACGTGGAACTCACCGAGGCCGTACAGGGCTTGCGGGACCAGCTGATGGCCTCCGTGCACGCCGCGGACGGCCGACGCATCAGGTTCGAGGTCGACGAGATCACTCTGGACTTCTCGGTCGAGTTGCGGCGCGACGCGACGGTCAAGGCGGGGTTCAAGGCATGGGTGGTCTCGGGCGGCGCCCAGGCGGGGGCGGCGCAGAACGCCGTCCACAAGGTGTCCGTGAAGCTGAAGCCGAAGGACTCCGCCAACGGCGGCCCGATCGAGATCGGAAATCAAGCCGAGGTCGACATGGGTGACTTCGAGCACCCGTCCGGACTGCGCGGCGGATGAGCGCCCGGTCCGTCGAACGCATCGCCGTCGTCCAGGGAGCGCGGCAGGGCAGCGGCTTCTTGCTGGACTCCCGCCTGGTGCTCACCTCGGCGCATCTGTTCGAAGGGGAGGGTGGGTCTGCTCGCGTCGCCGTCCCCGGAGGGACGGGGATACGTAGCTGCCGCCTCGTGTGGCGCCGCTACGACGAGTCGTGCGATGCGGCCCTGCTCGAAGCGGACGAAGACCTGGTCACGGAGGCCGCGACGTGCCGGATGTCCGATGTTCGGTGGGGTCGTGTTTCCGGCCTGGCCGCCTGGGAGAACTGCGAAGCGGTGGGCTACCCGCGGATCTCGCTCCGGGACGGGATGCGGCCGGACACCGAGCAAATCGTGGGCACGCTGAAGCCGGGATCATCCGTCCTGCGCGGCCGCTATGTCCTGGACAGTTCCCACGCCCCGCCACCAGCGGTAGGCACTTCCGGCGTATCGCCGTGGCAGGGGATGTCGGGCGCTGCGCTCTTCCTCGGCGAATACCTGATCGGCGTGGTTTCCGGGGATCCTGCGCAGTGGGGTCACGCGAGGGTGGAAGCCGTTCCTGTCTCCGTCCTGGTGGCCGATGCCGGCTTCCGGCGGGCGGTGGAGGCCGCTGCACGGCTCTGTCCCAAGGTGGTGGAGATCGGCAGGCCGGCGCCGCAGGTGGTGCACGAGGCTGACGTCTCCAGCGAAGGCGACTGGCTCCCTGTCGCCGATGCCGACCCGGTTTCCTTCGGCGTCCATCGCGCGCCGGATGCCTCCGGCCATCCGGACGTCGTGCAATACGTGTCACGCTGCGTCGATGCGCAGGTGGACGCCAGGCTCGAAGCGCTGGCGGAATCGGGCGGCATGCTGCTGCTGACAGGGGATTCGGCCGCGGGTAAGTCGAGGGTCCTGTTCGAAGCCATGGTCCGCAATCTCGGGGACCGGTCGGTCTGCAAACCGGACCCCGACGCCGACCTGTCCTCCCTGCATTCCTCCCCTGGGAGTGATCACGAGAAGGTCGTATGGCTCGACGATCTGCACAACTACCTGCGATCAGACGGGCTGACGCCGTCCCTGCTCGACCGGCTCGTGCGCCGCGGCGCGGTCGTGCTTGCCACACTGCGCACCGAGTTCCACGAGCATTACACGGACGAGGACGACGGCCCGTCGCTCTCGCGGAGCACCGGGCCGCGCCTGCCGTCCTCGCCGGGCAGGGTGATCCGTGCAGCGCATCACATCACCCTGGACCGGATCTGGACCGATGACGAGCGGCGGGCTGCGTCGTCGAGCGAGGATCCGCGCGTCGTTGCGGCACTGAACGCCGACAGGGCTCATGGGGTGGCGGAGTACCTTGCGGCGGGACCGCAGGTCCTCAAACGCTGGAAGGCCGCTTCCCGGGTGAAAGGCAACCCCCGTGGTGCCGCGCTCGTCGCGGCCGCCGTCGCCCTCGCCCGCACCGGCGTGGACACTGCGCTGGCGCCGGAGTCCCTGGAACGCCTCCACGCGTACTTCCTCGATCGGGCGGGCGGCCCGGCGCTGCGGCCGGAAGGCATGGAGGAAGCGTGGGACTGGGCGTCCAGGATCGTGCTGGGCGTCACCAGCCCGCTGGTACCGGGCCGGGGAGGAACGTGGAAGCCGTTCGACTACCTCGTGTCCGACGCTGCGCGCCGGTCCCGTCCGAGTGAGCTCCCGGGACAAGTGTGGGACGAGGCCCTGCGCATCGTGGACGATACCCGCCGTGTGCTGGTGTCGACCGTCGCCAAGGTAGCGGGCCGGCCAGACGTGGCCAAGGAGGTGCTCCGCCCCCTCGCGGAGGCGGACGATCCCGACGGCCTGATCAACCTGGGGTCGCTGATGGCCGCGGAGAAGGACTACGACGGTGCCAGCCGCTGCTTCGAGCGGGCCGCCTGCCTGGGTGACTCCACCGGGGCTCACAACATGGGTGCCCTGTCCTTCGCGAGGGGGGATCTGGAAGCGGCACGGGAGTGGTACGAGCGTGCGATCGAGGGCGGGGAACGGGAGTCGATCGGAGCTCTTGGCCTGGTCCACGAAAAGCTGGGGAACCAGGACGAGGCGGTAGCGCTCTGGAAGCGCGGTACCGAGGCCGGCGATCCCGGGAGTGCACTGAACTACTCGGACTGGCTGAGGTCGAAGTGGCAGTCGGACGAAGCCGTCGAGGCCCTGAGAGTTGCCGCGGACGGTGAGATCCCGCTCGCTGCGCTCTCCTACGCCGGCGTCCTCCTGCGCAGGGAAGACCATGAAACGGCGAACGCCTATGTCTCGCGTGCCTACGACGCGGCGGTCAATCAGGGGAATCTGGGCGACCCGATTGGCTGCTTGATGGCCGGCGTGACCGCTTACTCCTTCGGCAACGTCCGGCTGGGGGAGGAGTGGTGGAGCCGAGCGCGGGAGCACGGCCACCCATCGGACTGGGTGGTCCTGGAAGCCGAGGACGGCTCGGTGGGGCTCCCGCACCTGGCCTTCAGCCACGATTGCCTGGACAGGCTCGGGCACGAGGAAGCCCGTTCCCTCATGCAGTTGCTTTGGGCCGGCGACTGCCAGGACTGCGGGTACCCGTTGGGCGACGGCGTTCCGGCACTCCATGTGGACGAACATTTCAGCTGGGCGGACGCACGGCTCTTCCACTTCGGACTGTGCCGGTATCCGCACTGGAACGATTCGGCCCTGATCAATGTGGCCAAAGAGGCGGGTATCAGTTGGACGGCCTTCACCGCGGGAGTGCCTGTGAGGGAGCGAAACGGCCTGCTCGTACCCGCCTTCGTGGTCAACCCCTCTCTCGAGGCGGCGCAGTTGGTCCAGAGTGGGAACCGCTGGACTGCCACGGCTGCTCTCGGGCCCCGGTCGGCTCGCGCTGAAGCGCTCGACCTCCAACCGCTGTGGTCCGGATTGCCGCCCAGGTCGTCCGACGGGCCCGCTTGGGCATTCGCCGGTCCCGGCGAGGTCGCGGTGGCAACGTTCGGCCAGCTCTGGACCGCTCCTGCGACCGAGGAGTTCATCGCACTGGTGCAGGAGCACGGAGGAATGCTGCTCATCACGGCGAGCACCCTCGGACCTGCTTCCCCGGCCACCGTGGAACTCCTGAAAGACGCTCTGGAAGCCTGGGACTCGATGACGAGGTGGGTCCCTCTGAAACCCGATGCCTCGGACTAGGACTGCCGAACCACCCTGCGATGCCGAGCCGTTCGGAAGGCCCCGGGCTGCGGAAGTGCACGCCGATGCCCCGCGTCCGCCGGGACCGCCGTGAGCGCTTGGCGGTCGGCCGGCTCGTTGGGGCAAGACCCTCCAGGCGGGTGCCCGGGGCGTGGATCCGGGCGAGGCGGCCGTACGGGAAGTGGGCCGTGACGATGCCGGGCGGCAGCGCGGGGCTGGCTCAGCGGTCCGGGCAGCCCTGGTGGGTCCAGACGGTCATCTGTTTGTCGAGGGCGGCGAAGGCCCACAGTCGGCCGGGGGTGCTGCAGAAACACTGAGACCCCATGACCCTCCTTGGAGAGTGACGGGGCTCAGGTGTGTGATCGCGCCTGTCGAGCCGCCAGTTAGACGCCATCGCCTTGCACCGTACTTGTACAAGGCGATGGGAAGTCTGGTGGAGGCGGTGCCTGATTATCCGAGTCCTCAGATGTCGCGGAAGATCTCGATCTGGGCGCCCACCGAGTTGAGGCGTTCGGCCAGTTCCTCGTAGCCGCGGTTGATCACGTAGACGTTGCGCAGCACCGAGGTGCCCTCGGCCGCCATCATCGCCAGGAGGACGACCACCGCAGGGCGCAGGGCCGGCGGGCACATCATTTCCGCCGCGCGCCAGCGCGTGGGGCCCTCGACCAGGACGCGGTGCGGGTCGAGGAGCTGGAGGCGGCCGCCGAGTCGGTTCAGGTCCGTCAGGTAGATGGCCCGGTTGTCGTACACCCAGTCGTGGATCAGGGTCTGACCCTGTGCCACGGCGGCGATGGCCGCGAAGAAGGGGACGTTGTCGATGTTCAGCCCGGGGAACGGCATGGGGTGGATCTTGTCGATCGGGGCTTCGAGCTTCGAGGGGCGGACCGTGAGGTCGACCAGGCGGGTGCGGCCGTTGTCGGCCGTGTACTCCGCCGAGCGGTCGTGGTCCAGGCCCATCTCCTCGAGGACCGCGAGCTCGATCTCCATGAACTCGATCGGCACCCGGCGGATGGTGAGTTCCGACTCCGTGACGACCGCGGCGGCGAGCAGGCTCATCGCCTCGACCGGGTCCTCGGAGGGGGAGTAGTCCACGTCCACGTCGATGCTCGGGACGCCGTGGACGGTGAGCGTGGTGGTGCCGACGCCGTCGACCCGGACGCCCAGGGCCTCCAGGAAGAAGCACAGGTCCTGGACCATGTAGTTGGAGGAGGCGTTGCGGATGACGGTCACGCCGTCGTGCCGGGCCGCGGCCAGCAGCGCGTTCTCGGTGACGGTGTCCCCGCGCTCGGTCAGCACGATCGGGCGGTCCGGGGAGATCCCGGGTACGACCTTCGCGTGGTAGATGCCCTCGGTCGCGGTGATGTCCAGGCCGAAGCGGCGCAGGGCGATCATGTGCGGCTCGATGGTGCGGGTGCCGAGGTCGCAGCCGCCCGCGTAGGGCAGGCGGAAGGTCTCCATCCGGTGCAGCAGCGGGCCCAGGAACATGATGATGCTCCGGGTCCGGCGGGCCGCGTCCGCGTCCATGGCCTCCATGTCGAGGCGGGCCGGCGGGATCAGTTCCAGGTCCACGCCGTCGTTGATCCAGCGGGTGCGCACACCGATGGAGTTCAGGACCTCCAGGAGGCGGTAGACCTCCTCGATGCGGGCCACTCGCCTCAGCACCGTGCGGCCCTTGTTGAGCAGCGAGGCGCAGAGCAGTGCCACGCACGCGTTCTTGCTCGTCTTGACGTCGATGGCGCCGGACAGCCGGCGGCCGCCCACCACGCGCAGGTGCATCGGGCCGGCGTAGCCCAGGGAGACGATCTCGCTGTCGAGCGCTTCACCGATTCGCGCGATCATCTCAAGGCTGATGTTCTGGTTGCCGCGCTCGATCCGGTTCACTGCGCTCTGGCTGGTGCCGAGGGCGTCGGCGAGCTGACTCTGTGTCCAGCCCCGGTGCTGCCGGGCGTCACGGATGAGCTTGCCGATGCGTACGAGGTAGTCGTCTGCCATGGGTGCACGCTATCTCAGATATGAGATGCCCCCTGCGCTGGGTGCGGCAAATGGGTGAATTGAGTGGAAGTTACCGGCCATCAGATCCCATGGCGGGGTCTCCGTGCGTGTGATGGTCGACGACGCGGCCCAGCAGGTGGACGAGCTGCTCCCGCTCCTGCCCGGACAGCGGGGCCAGCAGTTCGTCCTGGGCCGCGGCGAGGATCTGCTCCAGTGTGCGCAGTTGCCGCCGGCCGGACGGTGTGAGCGTGATGACGTTGCGCCGGCGGTCCTCGGGGTCGGGGGTCCGCTCCACCATGTCGCGTGCGGCGAGTTCGTTGATGACGGCGACCAGGTCGCTGCGGTGGATGCCGGTGCGGGCGCTGAGGGTGGCCTGGCTCGCCGGGCCGGACTCCTCCAGGGCGACCAGGGCTGCGTAGTGCCATTTGCGGGCATCTGCCCCGCTCAGTCCCTCGGTCACGAGTCGCTGCGCATGGGTGGAGGCCTGCCCCAGTAGCCGGCTGGGCAGTTCGCGCAGTCGGGCGGGGACGAGCGGGCCGTTCTCTTCCGTGGTCATGGGGCGATGTTACCCATTGCGTTAGTGACACTAACGATATAACTTCGTTCGCGAGGAAAACGTTAGTCAGGCCAACGATTCCTGGAAGGGGTCTCCATGCCCACGATCGACGTACTCGACTCGACGATGTACTACGAGGACCACGGTGCCGCCCGTGCTCGGACCGGCGGCGTCCCCTTCGTGTTCCTGCACGGAAATCCGACCTCCTCCCACCTCTGGCGGGGCGTCCTGCCCCGGATCGGGGGCGGGGTCCGCGTCCTGGCCCCGGACCTCATCGGGATGGGCCGCTCCGGAAAGCCGGGCGGGGAGTACCGCTTCGAGGACCACGTCCGCTACCTGGACGCGTGGTTCGACGCCCTCGGGATCGACGAGGCGGTGCTGGTCGGACAGGACTGGGGCGGGGCGCTCGCCTTCGACCGGGCCGCCCGCCACCCCGGGCGGGTCCGCGGCATCGCCTTCATGGAGACGATCGTGCGGCCGCTGAGCTGGGCGCAGTACCCGCCCGCCGCGCGGGCCCGGTTCGAGGCGATCCGCACCCCGGGCGTGGGGGAGGAGATGGTCCTGGACCGGAACATCTTCATCGAGGACAGCATCGGGCAGACGGTGCTGAACCCGATGAGCGAGGCGGACCACGCCGCCTACGCCGCCCCCTACCCGACCCGCGAGAGCCGGCTGCCCATGCTGCGCTGGGCGCGCTCGCTGCCGATCGACGGCGATCCGGCCGATGTGCACGCCGTCGTCGAGAAGTACGACGCCTGGCTGGCCGACAGCCCGGACGTGCCCAAGCTGCTGCTCACCTTCGACGGCTCGCCGGCCCTGATGGTCGGCCCCGAGACGGTCGCCTGGTGCGAGGAGAACGTGTCCGCGCTGGAGACCGAGTACTGCGGCCCGGCCGCCCACCTCTGCCCCGAGGACCGGCCCGAGGAGATCGCCGCCGCCGTCAACTCCTGGGCCGCCCGCCACGGGCTCGCGGCGGGCTGAGCCCGAGCCTGAGCCGGGGCCCGAGCCCGAGCCGGGGCCGGGCCCGAGCCGGGGCCCGAATCCGGCGCCGACGCCCCGCTCAGTGCTTGCAGGCGTGGTGGCGCCCCCCGGCGTGCACCGTCGCGTACGAGGCCGGCCGCGGGCCCGCGGCGGCGGCGGCGCCCGCCACCCGTGCCGAGGCGGCCCTGCCCGACGCCGAATCCGCGTCGTGCACCACGCGGCCGCCGACCAGGGTCAGCCGTACCCCCGTCCCGCTGATGTCGGCCACCGGGCAGCGCGTCACGTCCCGGTCCAGCACCACCAGGTCCGCCGCCCGGCCCGGCTCCACCGTGCCCGTCAGCTCCTCCTGGCGCAGCTGCCACGCGGTCCCCGACGTGTGCATCCGCAGGACCGCCTCCCGGCCGAGTCCCTCCAGTTCGCGGTACAGCGGGCCCGCCCCGAAAGCGCCCTGGCGGTCGATCGCCGTCCGCAGCTGGTTCCACACCTGGAGGGCGTCCACCGGCCAGTCGGAGCCGCCCGACAGCCGCGCCCCCGCCTTCTCCAGGCTCCGCGCCGGGTACATCCACCGGTGCCGCTCGGGTCCGATGTACGGAAGGAGCGCCTCCATGGTCCAGGTGTCCTTCGCCGCCCACTGGAGCTGCATGCACGCCGTGACCCCCAGCTGCGCGAAACGCCGCAGGTCCGCCGGGTCCACGAGCTGCAGGTGCGCCACGGCGTTGCGGGCGTCCCGCAGGCCCGTCACCCGCTTGGCGTACGCGTACCCGTCCAGCGCGGTGCGTACCGCCCGGTCGCCGAGTCCGTGCGCGTGCATCTGCCAGCCCGCCTTGTTGAAGGCGGCACTGAGCCGGCCGTAGTCCGCCGCCGAGGTGTACAGCTCGCCCCGGTTGGCGGTCGGCCTGCCCTGCCCGTCGAGATAGGGCTGCAGCAGCGCGGCGGTCTGCGCCGGGTACTCGATGACCCCGTCCAGGAACACCTTGACCATCCCGAAGCGCAGCCCCCGCACGCCCGCGAACTCCCGCCGCAGGCCCCGCGCGTACGCCAGCGACCCCGCCGGGTCCTTGGTCTGCTCCGCCTCCAGCCGGATCGCCGGGACGATCCGCTGCGGCAGCTTCCCCGCCGCCGACAGCGCCTGGTACAGCTCCAGTTCGTGCCGCCCCACCAGCGCGTCCATCATCGTCGTGACCCCGGACGCGGCCGCCAGCGCCAGCACCTCGGCGCACGCCGCGACCAGGTCGGCCCGGGTGGGCTCCGGCACGTGCCGCCGCACCAGGCCCTGGGCGTCGTCCTTGAGGACGCCCGTCGGCCGCCCGTCCGCGCCCTTCACCACCTTGCCGCCGACCGGGTCGGGTGTGGCCGCCGTGATCCCGGCGATGTCCAGGGCCCGCTGGTTGGCCCACAGGTTGTGCCCGTCGCCGCCGACGAGGGCGATCGGCCGCCGGGTCGGGAGCGCGTCCAGCATCGTGTGGTGGGGGTTGGTGCCCACGGGGAGCAGCCCGACCGGGTTCCAGTCCTCGACCACCAGCCAGCGGTCGGGCTCCGCGCCCGCGCCGCCCGTGTCGGCGAGGAAGCCGGTCAGGATCTCCTGGAGCTCGGCCAGGGTGGTCTCCGCGCCCTCCAGCGAGGGGGACAGCGAGCGCTCGCCCGCGCCGAGCGGGTGGACGTGGCCGTCGTGGATGCCGCTCATGACCGTGTTGCCGCGGGCGTCGACGACCTCGGTGTCCCGGCCCGCGTACCGGCGCAGCGCCGCGTTCGTCCCGGTGGCCAGGATCCTGCCGTCCCGGCCGACCGCGACGGCCTCGACGGGAGCGCGGCCGCCGGTCCCGGTGAACACCGCGGCGTTGTGGACCACCAGGGCCGCCGAACCGCGCTCGGTGGTGGAAGGAGCCGCGGGCGCCGGCGAGGCCGCGGCCGGAGCGGCCCCGAGCAGGCCCGCGGCCCCGGCGACCCCGGTGACCCCCGCGGCGGCGAGCAGTCCCCGGCGGGAAAGGTGCGAAGAAGACGTCATGCCCACTCCAAATGTCGGTGTGGCCAGGACACTGTTTGATTAACCGCTTAACCAGAAGCCGCCTCCGGCGACGAAATCCGTACGATGGCCGCGTGCCAGAGCACCCACCCGCGCCGGGACCGACCCTCGCCGACATCGCACGTGCCGCCGAGGTCTCCACCGCGACCGTCTCGCACGCGCTCAACGGCACCGGCCGCCTCGGCGAGTCCACCCGGCGCCGGGTCCGCGAAGTGGCGGGCGCGCTCGGCTACGGGGCCCGCCGCGGCCCGCGCACCCGCACCCTCGGCGTCGCGGTGACCACGTACGCGGGGGACGCCTGGGACTTCGTGCGGATCGCCTATTTCTCCCGCTGGCTCACCGCCGCGACCTCGGCCGCGCACGCGCACGGGTACGCCCTGACCACCCTGCCCGCCGACCGCGGTGCCGAGCCGCTGTGGCACACCCTCGCCGTGGACGGGATGCTGCTGCTGGACAGCCCGGCCGGCGATCCGGTGCTGCGGGCCCTGCGGGCGCGGGGACTGCCGGTGGTCTTCGACGGGCGGCCGCCCGATCCCTGGCCGGGGGACGTGTGGGTGGACAACGACCACACCGCCACCACGCGGGAGGTGCTCGACCACCTGGCGGCGTCCGGGGCCCGGCGCATCGCCCTGCAATCGGGCCACGGCCGGGATTTCTACACGGGGGCCGTCACCTCGGCCTACGAACAGTGGTGCGCGGAGCGCGGCCTGGCTCCCCTCCTGGTCCGCTTCGACCCGGACGACGCGGCGGGGCACGCCTTCGACGCCGCCTTCACCGGGCCGGACCGTCCCGACGCCGTCTACTGCGTGTACGACCCGGGGGGCCGGCAGGTGCTGGCCGCGGCCGCGCGCCGAGGTCTGCGCATACCCGGCGTGCCCGGCGCGCCCGGATTGTCCGGCACGCCCGGCAATCCGGGCGAAGACGGGCTGCTGCTGGTCTGCGCCAGCGAGGATCCGGCGTACGCCGAGACCGAACCCGCCGTGACCACCGTCACCCTCGATCCCGAGCGGATCGCCGCTTCCGCGGTGTCTGTCCTGGTCAACCTGATCGAATCCGGGCATGCGGAATCGCCTGGTCAGCTGACGGTCCCGGCGGGACTGCGGGTGCGCGCCTCGTCCCTCCCCCCGGACATGTACTAGAGTTATCTCGACATCGAGATATCTGCCGAAGGCGTACCGCAGCCGCCCCCGCTGGTAAGGGTTACCTAACTTAGCCCTACCTTAGCGGATTGGCCAAGGGGCGTGGCGGCAGGATTGCGGTAATACGCGCGAATTCATGCATGAAGGAGACTGTCGTGTCGGCGAACAGCTTCGACGCCCGCAGCACGCTGCAGGTGGGCGACGAGTCGTACGAGATCTTCCGGCTGGACAAGGTCGAGGGCTCCGCCCGCCTGCCCTACAGCCTGAAGGTGCTGCTGGAGAACCTGCTCCGCACCGAGGACGGCGCGAACATCACCGCCGACCACATCCGGGCGCTCGGCGGCTGGGACTCGCAGGCCCAGCCCAGCCAGGAGATCCAGTTCACGCCGGCCCGCGTGATCATGCAGGACTTCACCGGCGTCCCCTGCGTCGTGGACCTCGCCACGATGCGCGAGGCCGTGAAGGCCCTCGGCGGCGACCCGGCGAAGATCAACCCGCTCTCGCCCGCCGAGATGGTCATCGACCACTCGGTCATCGCCGACAAGTTCGGCACGAAGGACGCCTTCGCGCAGAACGTCGAGCTGGAGTACGGCCGCAACAAGGAGCGCTACCAGTTCCTGCGCTGGGGCCAGACCGCCTTCGACGACTTCAAGGTCGTCCCCCCGGGCACCGGCATCGTCCACCAGGTCAACATCGAGCACCTGGCCCGCACGGTCATGGTCCGCAACGGTCAGGCCTACCCCGACACCCTCGTCGGCACCGACTCGCACACCACCATGGTCAACGGCCTCGGCGTGCTGGGCTGGGGCGTCGGCGGCATCGAGGCCGAGGCCGCGATGCTCGGCCAGCCGGTCTCCATGCTGATCCCGCGCGTCGTCGGCTTCAAGCTGACCGGCGAGCTGCCCACCGGCACCACCGCCACCGACCTCGTGCTGACCATCACCGAGATGCTGCGCAAGCACGGTGTCGTCGGCAAGTTCGTCGAGTTCTACGGTGAGGGCGTCGCCGCCACCTCCCTCGCGAACCGCGCCACCATCGGCAACATGTCGCCGGAGTTCGGCTCCACCGCCGCGACCTTCCCGATCGACGGCGAGACCCTGAAGTACCTGCGCCTGACCGGCCGCTCCGAGCAGCAGGTCGCGCTCGTCGAGGCGTACGCCAAGGAGCAGGGCCTGTGGCTGGACCCGGCCGCCGAGCCGGACTTCTCCGAGAAGCTGGAGCTCGACCTCTCCACGGTCGTCCCCTCCATCGCCGGCCCGAAGCGCCCGCAGGACCGCATCGTCCTCGCCAACGCCGCCGAGCAGTTCGCCGTCGACGTGCGCAACTACGTCAGCGACGACGAGGAGGCCGGCAAGGAGTCCTTCCCGGCGTCCGACGCCCCGGCGTCCTCCAACGGTGTGCCCACCAAGCCCACCCTGGTGACCCTGTCCGACGGCACCTCCTTCGAGATCGACCACGGCGCCGTCACCGTCGCCGCGATCACCTCCTGCACCAACACCTCGAACCCCTACGTCATGGTCGCCGCGGCGCTCGTGGCCAAGAAGGCGGCCGAGAAGGGTCTGACCCGCAAGCCCTGGGTCAAGACCACCCTGGCCCCCGGCTCGAAGGTCGTCACCGACTACTTCGACAAGGCCGGCCTGACCCCGTACCTGGACAAGCTGGGCTTCAACCTGGTCGGTTACGGCTGCACCACCTGCATCGGCAACTCCGGTCCGCTGGACGAGGAGATCTCGAAGGCGATCAACGAGGCCGACCTCGCGGTCACCTCGGTGCTCTCGGGCAACCGCAACTTCGAGGGTCGCATCAACCCCGACGTCAAGATGAACTACCTGGCCTCCCCGCCGCTGGTCGTCGCGTACGCCATCGCGGGCTCCATGAAGGTGGACATCACCAAGGACGCCATCGGCACCGACACCGACGGCAAGCCGGTCTTCCTCGCGGACATCTGGCCCTCCGAGGCCGAGGTCAACGACGTCGTGGCGAACGCCATCGGCGAGGACATGTTCAGCAAGTCCTACAGCGACGTCTTCGCGGGCGACGCCCAGTGGCAGGCGCTGTCGATCCCGACCGGCAACACCTTCGAGTGGGACCCGCAGTCCACCTACGTGCGCAAGCCCCCCTACTTCGAGGGCATGACGATGGAGACCACCCCGGTCTCCGACATCGCTGGCGCGCGCGTGCTGGCGAAGCTGGGCGACTCGGTCACCACCGACCACATCTCCCCGGCCGGTGCGATCAAGGCCGACACCCCGGCCGGCAAGTACCTCACCGAGCACGGCGTCGAGCGCCGCGACTTCAACTCGTACGGTTCCCGCCGCGGCAACCACGAGGTCATGATCCGCGGTACCTTCGCCAACATCCGCCTGCGCAACCAGATCGCGCCGGGCACCGAGGGCGGCTTCACCCGCGACTTCACCGTCGAGGGCGCGCCGGTCTCCTTCATCTACGACGCCTCGCAGAACTACCAGGCCGCCGGCATCCCGCTGGTCATCCTGGCCGGCAAGGAGTACGGCTCCGGCTCGTCCCGCGACTGGGCCGCCAAGGGCACCGCGCTGCTCGGCGTCAAGGCCGTCATCGCCGAGTCCTACGAACGCATCCACCGCTCCAACCTGATCGGCATGGGCGTGCTCCCGCTCCAGTTCCCGGAGGGCGCCTCGGCCGCCTCCCTGGGTCTGACCGGCGAGGAGACCTTCTCCTTCACCGGTGTGGAGGAGCTGAACAACGGCACCACCCCGCGCACCGTCAAGGTGACCACCGACACCGGTGTGGAGTTCGACGCGGTCGTCCGCATCGACACGCCGGGTGAGGCGGACTACTACCGCAACGGCGGCATCATGCAGTACGTGCTCCGGAACCTCATCCGCGGCTGAGTCACGGCATAGGCGCCGAAGGGCCGTACCCCCGTCCAGGGGGTACGGCCCTTCCGTTCGTCCGGCGGCGTGTCCATGTGACGGACAGGTCTCAACTCGGAAAAACTGGTGGCCATAAATGTGCATGATCTTGCTCACACGAGCGCAAGTGGACTATACCTGTGCCCGTCCGGATCACCGCGAGACCAGTGGTTCCGGGCCGGAGGACGGGCGGGGACCTGTGGTGATGTCCGCATGCACGGCCACCACCGTGAATCTCCGGCCTCCTTCACACTTCTGACGAAGGCGAGGACATGAGCATGGGATCCATTGGTGAGGGCCTCGGACGCCGCGACCTGATCAAGCGCTCCGCAGCACTCGGACTGATCACGGTACCGACGATGAGCTTCCTGTCCGCCTGCGCCTCCGGCGGTGCGGAGAACTCCACGAAGGGCCCGGCCAAGGCGGCGGTGACCAAGGAGAACCCCTTCGGCGTCGCCAAGGGCGGCAAGCTGGACGTCGTCGTCTTCAAGGGCGGGTTCGGCGACGACTACGCCAAGGCCTGGGAGGCCGCCTTCGACAAGAAGTGGGGCACCACCAGCTCCCACCTGGGCACCCAGGAGATCACCGCCAAGCTGCAGCCCCGCTTCAACGCCGGGAACCCGCCGGACGTCATCGACGACTCCGGCGCCCAGCAGATCAAGCTGGACGTGCTCGCCAAGGGCGACCAGCTCGCCGACCTCACCGCCGTGCTCGACGCGCCCTCGCTCGACGACCCGAGCAAGAAGGTGCGCGACACCCTGGTCGACGGTGCCTACGAACAGGGCTTGCAGGGCGGCAAGTTCGTCGTGCTGAAGTACGTCTACGCCGTGTTCGGCCTCTGGTACTCCGGCAAGCTCTTCAAGGAGAAGGGCTGGGCGCCCCCGAAGACCTGGGACGAGTTCCTGGCCGTCTGCGCCAAGGCCAAGGAAGCCGGCATCGGCGGCCTCGCCCACCAGGGCAAGTTCCCGTACTACATCAACGTCGTCATCATGGACCTGATCGCCAAGAAGGGCGGCCTCGACGCGGTCAAGGCGATCGACAACCTCGAACCGAACGCCTTCGAGGGCAATCCGGCCGCCCTCGCCGCGGTCGAGGCGGTCTACGAGGTGGTCGAGAAGGGCCTGCTGATGCCGGGCACCAACGGCCTCACCCACACGGAGTCCCAGACGGCCTGGAACCAGTACAAGGCAGCCTTCATCCCCTCCGGCTCCTGGCTGGAGAACGAGCAGCTCAAGCAGACCCCGGAGGACTTCGACATGAAGTTCCTCCCGATGCCCCTGCTCGCCGACAGCAAGATGCCCCTGGAAGCCATCCGGGCCGGCGTCGACGAGCCCTTCATCGTCCCGGAGAAGGCCGCCAACAAGGCCGCGGGCCTGGAGTTCCTCCGCTCGATGCTGTCCCGGGAATGGTCGACGATCTTCGCCCAGCAGGCCAACTCGCTCACGGTGGTCAAGGACGGCGTGGACCCGAGCGTCAAGCTGCGGCCCGGTACCCAGTCGGCGGTCGAGGCGCTCAAGGCCGCGGGCACCAACACCTTCAGCTACCGCTACCCCGACTGGTACAGCGAGATGGACACGGAGATCCAGAACGCGTCCAATGAGCTCATGGCACAGCGGATCCAGCCCAAGGAGTGGATCAAGCGGGCCCAGGCCGCGGTGAACAAGGCCGCGCAGGACCCGAACGCCAAGAACAACAAGCGCAGCTGACCACTGCGGGGACGGACACCATGAGCCACGTAGCCCAAGGGAGAGGGAAGTACGGCTTCATCGCCGGCTTCCTCTTCGCGCCACTCGCGCTGTACCTGACCTTCGTCATCTGGCCGTACGTGCAGACGTTCGGCTACTCCTTCACCAACTGGACCGGGCAGTCACCGACGTTCGACTTCGTCGGCACGGACAACTACGCGGCCCTGCTGAAGGACGAGGTCTTCCGCGGCGCGCTCTGGCACAACCTGCTGCTCCTGGTGTTCGTCCCGCTCGTCACCATCCTGCTGGCCCTCTTCTTCGCCTTCATGGTGAACGCGGGCGGGCGCGGCGGGGCCGGGGGAGTGCAGGGGGTCGGCGGATCGCGCTTCTACAAGGTCGTCTACTTCTTCCCGCAGGTCCTCTCCCTCGCCATCCTCTCCGTGCTCTTCGGCGCGGTCTACCGCAGCGACGAGGGCGGCCTGCTCAACGGCTTCCTGACCTGGCTCGGCCTGATCGACGCGAACCACCCGGTCGAATGGCTCAACGAGCCGGACCTCGTCCTGTGGTGCCTGCTCCTCGTCGTCGTCTGGCACGGCGTCGGCTTCTACCTGGTCCTCTTCTCCGCGGCCATGCAGTCCGTCCCCAGGGACATCTACGAGGCCGCGCTGCTCGACGGCGCCGGGCGCGCCCAGACCTTCTTCAAGGTCACCCTGCCCCTGCTGTGGGACTCCGTGCAGACCTCCGCGGTCTATCTGGGCATCGCCGCGATGGACATGTTCGTGCTGGTGTCGACCATGACCTCGGGCCAGTTCGGCGGCGGCCCCGACCACCACAGCGAGGTCATGTCGACGGTGCTGATGCGCAACTTCCTCTACTTCGGCAAGAGCGGATACGCCTGCGCCATGGGCGTGGTCATGCTCGCCCTGACCATGATCCTCTCCGTCGTCACGCTGCGGGCCACCCGCCGCGAGCGCATCGAGTTCTGAGCGGAGTGCCACGATGACCGCACAGTCCACAGTGATCAAGACTCCGGGCGAGCGGGCCCCGGAGAGGCCCGGCGGCGCCGGGCGGGCGGGCAGGCGCGAGGGGCGCCGCTCCGAGGGCACGGCCCTGAACGTCTTCTCGCACGGCTTCCTCGTCCTCTGGGCGATAATGATCGTGCTGCCCCTGATCTGGCTCGCGCTCGGCGCCTTCAAGACCGACGCGCAGATCGGCGGCTCGGCCCTGAGCTGGCCCTCCAACTGGCACTTCGACGCCTTCGGGCGGGCCTGGACGAAGGGCATCGGAGGCTATTTCGCGAACACCCTCATCGTGCTGGTGTTCTCGGTCCCGCTGACGATGCTGTTCGGCTCCATGGCCGCCTACGTGCTGGCCCGCTACCCCTTCACGGGCAACCGGCTCATCTACTACTTCTTCGTCGGCGGGGCGATGTTCCCGGTGTTCCTGGCGCTCGTACCGCTCTTCTTCATGGTCAAGCGCTTCGACATGCTGAACACCTACCAGGGCCTGATCCTGGTGTACGTCGCCTACTCGATGCCCTTCACCGTCTTCTTCATGCACTCCTTCTTCCGGACGCTGCCCCATGCGATCCACGAGGCGGCGGTCATCGACGGGGCCTCCGACACCCGGATCTTCTTCCAGGTGATGCTGCCGATGGCCAAGCCCGGCCTGATCAGCGTCGGGATCTTCAACGTCCTGGGCCAGTGGAACCAGTACATCCTGCCCGCCGTGCTGATGCAGCCGCAGAGCAGCGCCGACCCCGAGCGGTACATGCTCACCCAGGGGCTCATCCAGCTCCAGTACCAGATGGGCTACGAGACGGACCTGCCGGTGCTGTTCGCCGGTGCCACCATCGCGATGGTCCCGATGCTGGTGGTCTACCTCTCCTTCCAGCGCCAGATCCAGGCGGGCCTCACCTCGGCGACGTTGAAGTAGGGCCTCAGGGCCAGGATCCGTCAGGAGCCTTGTTCAGCCTGTAGAGGTAGCCGGGACCCGGCTCGCCGATCTGCCGGACGATCCGGGGCTCCTCGGCGGTGCCGCCGACGTCCCACACGGGCAAGGTGCACCCGGGGATGTCTATGCGCACCTTCTGCGCCCGGACGTCCCGGCCGCCCTCGTAGACCCAGGTCCCGGAGCCCCAGCAGCCCGGGTACGGGTCGTAGGGGTAGTCGAAGGCGAAGCGCCTGCCGACGCCGGTGGCGGTGACCCGGCCGTCCGAGGTGAAGACCAGGTCGTGGCCCATGCGGTCGTTCCAGAGGCCGACCATGGTCTGCGGCCCGATCCTCGGCGGCTCGTACGCCGGCAGCAGGCCGATGGCCAGCCCGAGCGCGCCGAACAGAGCCGTCCCCACCACCGCACCCGTGCCCCACCGCGCCACCCTCCCCAGCAGCCGGTCGCCCCGGGGCAGGGCGATCAGTGCGCCCGCAGAGAGCGAGGCCGTGGCCGAGACCCAGAAGAGCAGCGTGGCCCGCGTCTGCGTGTCGTTGTACGCCGCGTAGCCGAAGACGGGCGGCACCAGCAGGGCCGCCACGATCAGCGGCGCCGACCACCAGGCCGCATGCCTGCCGAGCCATCGGCCGAGGAGGTCGGCCAGCGCGACCGCCGGCAGGACGAAGACCAGCGACAGCAGGAACGAGATGAAGCCGATGAGGGGCACGGTGCCGACCAGGGCCGCCCCGATCTCGACGTAGTTCGGGTCCTTGTCCGGCGGCGGCTGCGTCCGCACGTACAGCAGGACCACCACGACGGTGAGCGCGACTTCCAGGAGTCCCACCAGCGTCGAGACCACCAGCACGACTGCGTACGACCGTTTCTGATGCACGATCAACCCCCCTCGTGGCACGGCGGACCCACGGTCCGCCCGGCCGGCGACGTCCTGGATCCATAGTGCCAGCCGGGCTGAACGTGTTCAATTAATTCTGCGCGTTCCGTCCTCTCCTACAGCCAGCTGTCGAACCGGCGGACGTACCAGGTCTTCACGAGCTGGGTGAGCGTGCAGTACGCGAGCAGTACGCCGATCAGCCACGGGAAGTAGCCCGCCGGCAGGGCCACGAAGCCCAGCGAGGGAGCCAGCGGCGAGAAGGGCAGCCAGAGCCCGGTCAGCACCGCGAGGACGGTCATCACCATCACCGGCCAGGAGGCGCGGGACTGGATGAAGGGGATCTTCCGGGTACGGATCATGTGGACGACCAGGGTCTGCGAGAGCAGGCCCTCGACGAACCAGCCGGACTGGAAGAGGGACTGGCTCGCCTCGCTGTCGGCGGCGAAGACGTGCCACATGATCAGGAACATCGCGATGTCGAAGATCGAGCTGATCGGACCGATGGTGACCATGAAGCGGCCGATGCCCCTGGCGTCCCAGTTGCGGGGCCTGCGCAGGTACTCCTCGTCCATCCGGTCCCACGGGGTGGCCAGCTGTGCGATGTCGTAGACCAGGTTCTGGACCAGGAGCATGATCGCGAGCATCGGCTGGAAGGGGATGAAGGCGCTCGCCACCAGGACCGAGAAGACGTTGCCGAAGTTCGACGACGCGGTCATCTTGATGTACTTGATCGTGTTGCCGAAGGTGGTCCGGCCCTGGACGACGCCCTGCTCCAGGACGGTCAGGTCCTTCTCCAGCAGGATGATGTCGGCCGACTCCTTGGCGATGTCCACCGCGGTGTCCAC
The DNA here is from genome assembly GCF_054353315.1 of Streptomyces sp. NC-S4. Taxonomy (NCBI): domain Bacteria; kingdom Bacillati; phylum Actinomycetota; class Actinomycetes; order Kitasatosporales; family Streptomycetaceae; genus Streptomyces; species Streptomyces sp. NC-S4. The sequence goes on from NZ_CM135937.1 coordinate 6,556,050, forward strand.
CGAGATGCCGACATCGGCGTCGCGCAGCGCGGCCGCGTCGTTGATGCCGTCGCCGAGGAATCCGACGGTGTGTCCGCCGGTCTGCAGGGCCCGGACGATCCGGGCCTTCTGGACCGGGTTGACCTTGGCGAAGACCGTCGTACGGGCGGCCAGCGCGCGCAGTTCGGTGTCGTCGAGGGCGTCGGTGTCGGGGCCGAGCACCACCTGCCCGACGTCGATGCCGACGTCGGCGCAGACCCGGGCGGCGACGAGCTCGTTGTCGCCGGTGACGACCTTGACCGCGATGCCCTTGTCGGCGAGGCCCGTCAGGGCCCGGGCGGCGTCGGCCTTCGGCGGGTCGAGGAAGGCGAGGAAGCCGACCAGCGTCAGCCCGTCCTCGTCCGCGACCGTGTACGTCTCGCGCGGGGCGTCCATCGTGCGGGTGGCGACGGCGAGGACGCGCAGGCCCCGCCGGTTGTTGTCCTCGGCGATCCGGGTGACGTGCCACCGCAGCTGCTCGGTCAGCTCGACCGTCTCCCCGCGGTCCCTCATGTGGGTGCAGAGGTCCAGGACCTCCTCCACCGCACCCTTGGTGATCATGATGTGCTCGTGGCGGCCGAAGTCGCCGACCACGGAGTTGCGGTCCAGGACCACGGACATCCGGCGCCGGGCGAAGTCGAAGGGGATCTCGTCGACCATCGAGAACCGTGCGTCGACGACAACCTCCTCGGCCTCGTCCACGCGGTCGACGACCGCCTGGTCCATCAGGTTCTTCAGGCCGGTCTGGAAGCGCGAGTTGAGGTAGCCGTACTCCAGGACCTCGCCGTCCTCGTTGCCGTGCACGTCCAGGTAGCGGTCCAGGACGATGCGGTCCTCGGTGAGGGTGCCCGTCTTGTCCGTGCAGAGCACGTCCATCGCGCCCAGGTTCTGGATCGCGTTCAGCCGCTTGACGACCACCTTCCGCCGGGACAGGGCGACCGCGCCGCGCGCCAGGTTGGCGGAGACGACCATCGGCAGCATCTCGGGGGTCAGTCCGACGGCGACGGCGATGCCGAAGAGGAAGGCCTCGTCCCAGTCTCCCTTGGTGAAGCCGTTGATCATGAAGACGACGGGGACCATCACCAGCATGAAGCGGATCAGCAGGAAGCTGACCCTGCGCACGCCGGTGTCGAAGTTGGTCTGGGGGCGCTCGCCGACGAGCGAGCCGGCCATCGAGCCGAAGTAGGTGTCGGCGCCGGTGGCGACGACGACCCCGGTGGCGGTACCGGAGGTGACCGAGGTGCCCATGAGGGCCAGGTTGTCGGCCTCCACGGGGTCGGTGGTCTCCTGCTGGCCGAGGTCCCGCGTACGGGTGTCGGCCTTGGCCACCGGCAGGGACTCGCCGGACAGCGCGGCCTGGCTGACGTTGAGGTCCTTGGCCGTGATGATGCGCAGGTCGGCCGGGATCAGGTCGCCGGCGGCCAGCTTGACCACGTCGCCCGGGACCACCTGGTCCATGGGCACCTCGAACGCGGCGGGCGCGGAGCCGCTGCCGGCCCGGCGCTGCACCGCGCACGTGGTCGTGACGAGCTTCTTCAGCGCGTCGGCGGCGCGGCCGGAGCGGTACTCCTGCCAGAAGCGCAGCAGCCCGCTGATCCCGACCATCACGGAGAGGATGACGACGCCCGGGTCCGCGGGGTCCTGCCAGTACATGACCGCAGCCAGGAAGACCAGGACGGCGATGAAGGGGTTGCGGAAGGCCTTCGCCAGCTGGAGGTACCAGCGGGGCGCGCGCTCGTGGGCGACGGTGTTGGCACCGTGCCGCTCCAGGCGCAGCGCGGCCTCCTCGTGGGTGAGGCCGGCCGGGGAGGTGTCCACCTCCTGAAGGGCCTGGACGCCCGAGCGGGCACTGATCGCGGCGAGGCGCTCCCCGACGAGCCGGGTCCGGGCCTCGAGCTCGGCTGCCTTGCGCTCGCGGCGGGAGGGGCCCGGCGGTGCGAGTTTGGCCGGGGTGCGGGGGGTGAGCATGGTCATGACGAATACCTCCCTCCACGGTGTCCGGGCAGCACGGAGCCGTCCGGTCACGTGGAGTGATCGGGGTGCGGCGTGCGTGGACCAGGATGGGCCGCGGGCACGCCGGCGGGCATGGATGACGCACGCCCGGCGGAGTTGGCAGGGCATGCGGAAGGAAGGGAGTGTGGAAGGAAGAACGCGCAGCAACGCGAGCGCGCACGGGGACAGCGGTCCGCCGCTGCCGTGCGTACGCAGGGAAAGGTCAGCCGGTCACAAGGTCAGCCGACGAGAGCGCTGCAAGGACTTCGATCGGGACTCATCCCGAACACCTCCTTGCGTAGCGCGGTCATTGCAAAACGCCCGATCCGGCCGGAAAGGCCACAGATGATCGGCGTCCCAGCGACCGTAACACGAACCAAGGAGCCGCTTCTCTCCCCCTTTAGGTCAGTAGTGGCCGTTTCATGCCGCGTCAGCCTCTTGACGTCTGGATGCGCAAAGGCTCGACTTAAGGTTCACAAGTTGGAGAGATGCCGGGTCTCGGAGCGTGAAGCCGTGACGTGCCCCGGCCGGGGGGCGACGGCTGGCCGTCGCTAATGGGCAGGAGTGGATGAGGTCGTGCAGACTCCCGGATCGCAGTCGTCACTGCACCGCGCGAATCTCGAACGGGTCGTGCGGGCGGTACGGCTCGCGGGATCGCTGACCCAGGCGGAGATCGCCCGCGCCACCGGACTGTCGGCGGCCACGGTCTCCAACATCGTCCGGGAGCTGAAGGACGGCGGGACCGTCGAGGTCACCGACACCTCGGCCGGCGGCCGCCGGGCGCGCAGCGTCTCGCTCAGCGGCGACGCGGGGATCGTCATCGGCGTCGACTTCGGCCACACCCACCTGCGGGTGGCGGTCGGCAACCTGGCCCACCAGGTGCTGGCCGAGGAGACCGAGCCGCTGGATGTCGACGCGTCCTGGGCGGACGGCTTCGACCGGGCGGAAGCCCTGGTCGGGCGGCTGATCGCGGACATCGGTGTGGAGCTGGAGAAGGTCATCGGCGTCGGGCTCGGCGTGCCCGGCCCGATCGACGTGGAGTCCGGGACCCTGGGCTCGACCGCGATCCTGCCGGGCTGGGCGGGCATCAACCCCCGTCAGGAGCTCTCGCAGCGCCTCGGCGTGCCCGTGTACGTGGACAACGACGCGAACCTCGGCGCCCTCGGTGAACTCGTCTGGGGGAGCGGGCGGGGAGTGAAGGACCTCGCCTACATCAAGGTGGCCAGCGGCGTCGGCGCGGGCCTCGTGATCAACGGCCAGATCTACCGCGGACCCGGCGGCACGGCGGGCGAGATCGGGCACATCACCCTGGATGAATCGGGCCCGGTCTGCCGCTGCGGCAACCGGGGCTGTCTGGAGACCTTCGCGGCCGCCCGGTACGTACTGCCGCTGCTCCAGGGCACGCACGGGCCCGAGTTGACGATGGAGCGGGTGGTCGAGCTGGCCCGCGAGGGGGACCCGGGCTGCCGCCGGGTGATCACGGACGTGGGCCGGCACGTCGGCAGTGGCGTGGCCAGCCTGTGCAACCTCCTGAACCCCAGCCGGGTGGTGCTGGGCGGCTCGCTGGCGGAGGCCGGCGAACTCGTCCTCGCGCCCATCCGCGAGTCGGTGGGAAGGTACGCGATCCCGAGTGCGGCCCGGCAGCTGTCGGTGCTGACGGGGAGCCTGGGCGGACGGGCCGAGGTGCTGGGCGCGCTGGCGCTCGTCCTCAGCGAGATGGGCGATTCGACACTTTTGTCAGATCATGGAAGTGGAGTGCGAGCTCCAGCCGTCTTGTCTTCAGGTAGATAACGAATGGCACCGTTGTCATCTCGTTAAGAATTCACTCCTTGACGGCAAAACGCGGCCGGGGTTGACTCACATCCACCTCGGCCGCGCCGCTGCGGCCTCGTCAGGGAGGTTCAAGTAATGAACACGCGTATGCGCAGAGCCGCCGTAGCTGTCGCCGCCGGTGCCATGGCCGTTTCGCTCGCCGCCTGTGGCAGTGCGAAGGAGGCCGGCGACACGACGAAGGCGTCCTCCGGCGCTGCCAAGGGCGACGAGATCAAGGTCGGTCTGCTCCTGCCGGAGAACCAGACCGCGCGTTACGAGAAGTTCGACAAGCCGCTGATCGAGAAGAAGGTCGCCGAGCTCACCGGCGGCAAGGGCAAGGTCGTCTACGCCAACGCCAAGCAGGACGCGACCACGCAGAACTCCCAGGTCGACACGATGATCACCAACAAGGTGGACGTCCTGATCATCGACGCGGTGGACTCCAAGGCCATCGCCGGCTCGGTCAAGAAGGCCAAGGACGCCGGTATCCCGGTCGTCGCCTACGACCGCCTGGCCGAGGGCCCGATCGACGCCTACACCTCGTTCGACAACGAAGAGGTCGGCAAGGTCCAGGGCAAGGCCCTGCTGGAGGCGCTGGGCGACAAGGCCAAGGACGGCCAGATCGTCATGATGAACGGTTCGGTCACCGACCCGAACGCCAAGCTCTTCAAGTCCGGCGCCCACTCCGAGCTCGACGGCAAGGTGAACGTCGGCAAGGAGTACGACACGGTCGAGTGGAAGCCGGAGAACGCCAACACCAACATGGCGGCCGCGCTCTCCGCGCTCGGCAAGGACAAGGTCATCGGCGTCTACTCCGCCAACGACGGCATGGCCGGCGGCATCATCACCGCCCTCAAGGCCGCCGGCGTCTCCCCCCTGCCGCCGGTCACCGGCCAGGACGCCGAACTCGCCGGTGTGCAGCGGATCGTCGCGGGCGAGCAGTTCATGAGCGTCTACAAGCCGTACGCCCCCGAGGCCGAGGCCGCCGCGAAGATGGCCGTCTCCCTGGCCAAGGGCGGGAAGGCCGACGGCTCCACGTCCACGGTCGACAGCCCGACCACCAAGGGCGTCGCAGCCGTCCTGATCCCGGTCGTCTCGCTCACCAAGGCCAACATCAAGGACACCGTCGTCAAGGACGGCGTCTACTCGCTGGACGAGATCTGCACCGACAAGTACGCGGCCGCCTGCGCCGCCGCCGGCCTGAAGTAGCGGCCCCCGTCGCCTCCCCGCGAGGCGGCCCCCGTGCCTGACCGGCGCCCCGCCCCTTCATCCCCGCCACCCGGCGGGGCGCCGGGCAGAAACGTTCCCCCATTCGCCCCGCTCCTGCTCTTCTGCACGACATCCCCGCCGGTCAGGCGGCGAAGGAGATGGTTCATGTGTCCGCTGCGCCCGTGCTGGCGTTGCGAGGGGTCTCGAAGCGGTTCGGCGCCGTTCAGGCCCTGACCGACGTAGAACTCGAGATCCACTCCGGTGAAGTGGTCGCCCTCGTCGGCGACAACGGTGCCGGCAAGTCCACGCTGGTCAAGACGATCGCCGGCGTGCACCCCATCGATGAAGGTGTCATCGAGTGGGAAGGGCGTCCGGTCTCCATCGGCAAGCCCCACGACGCCCAGAACCTGGGCATCGCGACGGTCTACCAGGACCTGGCGCTGTGCGACAACATCGATGTCGTCGGCAACCTCTTCCTCGGCCGCGAGCTCAAGAAGTTCGGCGTCCTCGACGAGGTGGAGATGGAGCGGCGCGCCCGCGAGCTCCTGACCACCCTGTCCATCCGGATCCCCAGTGTCCGGATCCCCATCGCGTCACTCTCCGGCGGTCAGCGCCAGACCGTGGCCATCGCCCGTTCCATGCTGGGCGAGCCCCAGCTCGTCATCCTCGACGAGCCCACCGCCGCCCTCGGTGTCGAGCAGACCGCACAGGTCCTCGACCTGGTGGAGCGGCTGCGCGAGCGCGGCCACGCCGTCATCCTCATCAGCCACAACATGGCCGATGTGAAGGCCGTCGCCGACAAGGTGGCGGTCCTGCGGCTGGGCCGCAACAACGGTGTCTTCAACGTCGCCGACACCTCGCAGGAAGAGATCATCTCCGCCATCACCGGTGCCACGGACAACGCCGTGACCCGCCGGGCGGCCCGCACCTCGGAGGCCGGCAAGTGAGCACCCAGAACCCCCTGGACAAGGGCTCCGTCGACCAGCAGGAGCACATCGACCCGGTCAACCCGGCGGCCGCGCACGACGCGATCCCGGCCGTGGACCCCCGCCTGCTCGTCAGGGAGGAGGGGCTCGCCGGGTACGTGGGCGAGTTCAAGCGCAAGATGAAGGCGGGCGACCTGGGCTCCCTCCCGGTCGTCATCGGCCTGATCGTGATCTGGTCGATCTTCCAGGGGCTGAACTCGAACTTCCTCTCCCCGGAGAACCTCACCAACATCGCGATCACGATGACCGGCACGGGCATGATCGCCATCGGCATCATCTTCGTGCTGCTGCTCGGCGAGATCGACCTCTCGGTCGGTTCCGTCAGCGGTGTGTCGGGCGCGATCGTCGCCGTCCTCGCCGTCACGCACGGCGTGAACGAATGGCTGGCCATCCTCGCGGCCATCGTCGGAGGCGCCCTGATCGGCTCCATCCACGGCTTCTTCTTCGCCAAGGTCGGCGCCCCGGCCTTCGCCGTCACCCTGTCGGGCCTGCTCTTCTGGCTCGGCGCGATGCTGCAGATCCTCGGCAGCAACGGCACGATCAACATCGACTCCGACGGCGTGGTCGGCCAGCTGACCACGTACTTCTTCTCGGACGTGGCCGTCGCCTACGGGCTGGCCGCGCTCGCGGTGGCCGGCTACTTCCTCGCGGCCTTCCTCGACGCGAGGCGCCGCGAGGCCGCCGGGATGCCCTCCCGGCCGCTCGCCGAGATCGTGCTGCGCACCGGCCTGCTGGCGCTGTGCACCTTCGGCCCCGCCGTGCTGTTCAACCAGTACAAGGGCCTGCCGCTCGCGGTGGTGCTCTTCCTGCTGGCCCTGGTCGTCACGGACTTCCTGCTGCGCCGCACGACCTTCGGGCGAAACGTTTTCGCACTGGGTGGCAGCGTCGAGGCCTCCCGCCGTGCGGGCATCAACGTCACCCGGATCCGGATCACGGTCTTCGCGATCTCCAGCACCTTCGCGGCGATCGGCGGCCTGTTCTGGGCCTCCAAGATCGCGGCGGCCAACCAGAGCGCCGGTGCCGGCGACCTGCTGATGAACGTGATCGCGGCGGCCGTCATCGGCGGCACCAGCCTCTTCGGCGGCCGGGGCCGGACCTGGAACGCCCTCCTCGGCGTCATGGTCATCGTCTCGATCCAGTACGGTCTGGCTCTGGAAGGCATTGCGACGCCGATCCAGTACATGATCACCGGCGCGGTGCTGCTGGCGACCGTGGTGATCGACTCGGTGACGCGCAAGACCCAGAAGACGGCCGGACGCGCCTGACCGCGCGCCCGACTTCGCGCCGGAGTGACGTCCGGCGGTAAGACCGGTCACAGTGCCCGGCGCCACTTCTCGTGGCGCCGGGCATCCGTGCGTGCATGTACGGGGTACTGATGTACGGGTATACGCCCGTATGCGATGTGTGGCCGTCAGGTCGTGCGTACATGTATGACAAAGGTGTGACTCCCCCGGGACGGCCCGATGACCGTGGCCGGGGACGGAACATTAGACTCGACAGACCAGCAAGCAACTGCAAGGAGGCACGGGTGCTGCTGACCCGCATCAAGGGACCGCGCGATCTGGACCGGCTCAGCCAGGAGGAGCTCGACCAGCTCGCGGCAGAGATCAGGTCCTTCCTCGTCGACGCCGTCTCCAAGACCGGCGGGCACCTCGGCCCCAACCTCGGCGTGGTCGAACTGACGATCGCCCTGCACCGGGTCTTCGAATCGCCCAAGGACAAGGTCCTCTTCGACACCGGCCACCAGGCCTACGTCCACAAGCTCCTCACGGGCCGCCAGGACTTCGCCGGCCTGCGCACCAAGAACGGCCTGTCCGGCTACCCCTCGCGCGCCGAGTCCGAGCACGACGTGATCGAGAACTCGCACGCCTCCACCGTGCTCGGCTGGGCCGACGGCCTGGCCAAGGCCAACGAGGTGCTGGGCCGCGAGGACCACCACGTCGCCGCCGTCATCGGCGACGGCGCGCTGACCGGTGGCATGGCCTGGGAGGCGCTGAACAACATCGCCGCCGCCAAGGACCGCCCGCTGGTCATCGTCGTCAACGACAACGAGCGCTCGTACGGCCCCACCATCGGCGGCCTCGCGAACCACCTGGCGACCCTGCGCACCACGGACGGCTACGAGCGCTTCCTGGCCCGCGGCAAGGAGATCCTGGAGCGCACCCCGGTCGTGGGGAAGCCGCTCTTCGAGACCCTGCACGGCGCCAAGAAGGGCCTCAAGGACTTCATCGCCCCGCAGGGCATGTTCGAGGACCTCGGGCTCAAGTACATCGGGCCCATCGACGGCCACGACATCGAGGCCCTGGAGTCCGCCCTGCAGCGCGCCAAGCGCTTCAGCGGCCCGGTCATCGTGCACTGCCTCACCCAGAAGGGCCGCGGCTACACCCCGGCCCTGGAGCACGAGGCGGACCGCTTCCACGCGGTCGGCGTGATCCACCCGGACACCGGCCTGCCGGTGAAGACCGCCGCGGCCAGCTGGACCTCCGTCTTCGCCGACGAGATGGTCAAGATCGGCCACGAGCGCGAGGACGTCGTCGGCATCACCGCGGCCATGCTCCACCCGGTCGGCCTCAACAAGTTCGCCGAGGCCTTCCCGAACCGCATCTACGACGTGGGCATCGCCGAGCAGCACGGCGCCACCTCGGCGGCGGGCCTCGCCACCGGCGGCGTCCACCCGGTCTTCGCGGTGTACGCGACCTTCCTCAACCGCGCCTTCGACCAGGTCCTGATGGACGTGGCCCTGCACAAGTGCGGTGTCACCTTCGTCCTGGACCGCGCCGGCGTCACCGGCGACGACGGCGCCTCCCACAACGGCATGTGGGACATGTCGATCCTCCAGGTCGTCCCCGGCCTGCGGCTCGCCGCGCCGCGCGACGCCGAGCAGCTGCGCGCCCAGCTCCGCGAGGCCGTCGAGGTCAAGGACGCCCCGACCGTGGTCCGGTTCTCCAAGGGCGTCGTCGGCCCGGCCGTCCCGGCCGTCGGCCGGATCGGCGGCATGGACCTGCTGCGCGCCCCGGCCCCCGAGGTCACCCGTCCGGACGTACTGCTCGTCTCGGTCGGTGCGCTCGCCCCGATGTGCCTGGAGATCGCCGACCTGCTGGACAAGCAGGGCATCTCCACGACCGTGGTCGACCCCCGCTGGGTCAAGCCCGTGGACGAGGCCCTGGCCCCGCTCGCGGACCGCCACCGCGTGGTCGTCACCGTCGAGGACAACGGCCGCACCGGTGGTGTGGGCGCCGCCGTCTCGCAGGCCCTGCGGGACGCGGGCGTCGACGTACCGCTGCGCGACTTCGGCATTCCGCAGCGCTTCCTCGACCACGCCCTCCGCAAGGAGATCATGGCCGAGATCGGTCTGACCGCGCCGGACATCGCCCGGCAGGTCACCGGCCTGGTCGCCAAGCTGGACGGCCGCTACGACAGCGAGCCGGCCGCCGCCGTCGACTAGCCGGAACCCACCGCGCGCGCCGTTCGTAGATCGACGCGCGGTTGCACGTCACGGGCCGGGAGATCACTCTTGAAGGGTGGGCCTCCCGGCCCGTTCGTACGTCGTCACCTCTCGGAGGCGTCGGTGAGCAATGATCTGAACAGCCCCTTCCGTACCAAGACGGTGGAGCAGTCCATCCGCGACACGGAGGAGCCGGAACACGCGCTCCGCAAGTCGCTCTCCGCCTGGGACCTCACGGTCTTCGGTGTGGGCGTCATCATCGGCACCGGCATCTTCGTCCTGACGGGCATCGCCGCCCGCAACAACGCCGGTCCCGCCACCGCCCTGGCCTTCGTGGCCGCGGGCATCGTCTGCGCCCTCGCGGCGCTGTGCTACGCCGAATTCGCGTCCACCGTCCCGGTGGCCGGGTCGGCGTACACGTTCTCGTACGCCTCGATCGGTGAGCTGCCCGCCTGGATCATCGGCTGGGACCTGGTGCTGGAGTTCGCACTCGGCACGGCGGTGGTCGCGGTCGGATGGTCCGGCTACGTGCGCCACCTCATGGACACCAACCTCGGCTGGACCCTGCCGACCTCCCTGTCCGGGCCCGATGCCGGCGGGCACTTCGACCTGCTGGCGTTCCTGCTGGTCCTGGTGCTGACGTGGATCCTGGTCGTCGGGACGAAGCTCTCGGCCCGCATCACCGCGGTCGTCGTCGCCATCAAGGTCACCGTCGTCCTGCTGGTCATCATCGCGGGTCTGTTCTTCATCAAGGCAGACAACTACTCGCCGTTCATCCCGCCGGCCCAGCCGCAGGCCGAGGGCGTCAGCGGCTGGCACTCACCGCTGGTGCAGCTGCTCTTCGGCTACGAGCCCACGAACTTCGGCGTCATGGGCATCTTCACGGCGGCCTCGCTCATCTTCTTCGCCTTCATCGGCTTCGACGTGGTGGCGACGGCGGCCGAGGAGACCAAGAACCCCCAGCGGGACATGCCGCGCGGCATCCTCGGCTCGCTGCTGATCTGCACCGTGCTCTACGTCGCCGTGACCCTGGTGGTCACGGGCATGCAGAAGTACTCGGAGATGTCCCCGACCGCGCCGCTCGCCGAAGCCTTCAAATCGGTGAACCAGCCGTTCTTCTCGGGTGCCATCAGCCTGGGCGCGGCGGTCGGTCTGATCACCGTGTGCATGATCCTGCTGCTCGGCCAGACCCGCGTGTTCTTCGCGATGAGCCGTGACGGGCTGCTGCCGCGGGTGTTCTCCGTGACGCACCCGACGTACCGCACGCCCTACCGGGCGACCCTGCTGCTCGGCGGGATCATCGCGGTCGTCGCGGGCTTCACCAGCCTGGAGACCCTCGCGGAACTGGTGAACATCGGCACCCTGTTCGCCTTCGTGGTGGTCGCGCTCGGCGTGATCGTCCTGCGCAAGACCCGCCCCGACCTGCACCGGTCCTTCCGCACCCCGTGGGTGCCCTTCATCCCGATCGTGTCGATCGCCGCCTCGCTCTGGCTGATGCTCAACCTGCCGGCCGAGACCTGGCTGCGCTTCGGCGTCTGGATGGTCATCGGCGTCATCGTCTACTTCGCCTACGGCTACCGCAACAGCCGCCTGCACAAGGTCGGCCAGAACGCGGAGTTCTGACGGCCGACCCGACCGCCGCGGCGGACCGGCGAGGGCCGTACGGGCCACCCGTACGGCCCTCGCCGGTCCGGACCCAGGAGACGGCCGATGTCGCACCACCAGGAGCACCGGTTCGACGTGTGGACGGCCGGTGCCGGCTACGAGCGCTACATGGGCCGGTGGAGCCGCCCCGTCGCGGAGCGGTTCACGCACTGGCTCGGCCGCCCCGAGCGGCTGCGGTGGCTCGACGTCGGCTGCGGCACCGGCGGGCTGTCGGCGGCGGTGGCCGCCGGGTGCCGGCCCCGCGAGGTCCTGGCGGTCGACCGGTCACCGGGGTACGCCGGCTGGGCGCGGGCGGCGGCCGCGGCGGGGACCCATGTCGTCGTGGCGGACGCGATGGCCCTGCCGGTGCGCGACGGGGCGTGCGACGCGGTGGTCAGCGGCCTGGCCCTGAACTTCCTCGAACCGTCCGCCGCGGCCGTCGCCGAGATGGTGCGCGCGGTCCGCGCGGGCGGCCTGGTCGCGGCATACGTGTGGGACTACGCGGAAGGCATGGACCTCCTGCGGCTCTTCTGGGGTGCGGCGGTCCTGGCGGACCCGTCCGCGGCCGCGGTGGACGAGCGCCGGCGCTTCCCGCTGTGCCGCCCGGACGCGCTCCGCGCGCTGTGGACCCGCGCGGGACTCGGCGAGGTGTCGGTCGCCCCGATCGAGGTGCCCATGGTGTTCGCCGGCTTCGCGGACCTGTGGGAGCCGTTCCTGACGGGACAGGGTCCGGCCCCCGGATACCTCGCCGTCCGGTCCGCGGCCGACCGGGAGAAGGTGTGCGACGCGCTCCGCGCGGCCGTCCCGTGCGGCCCGGACGGCTCCGTCGCGCTCACCGCCCGGGCCTGGGCGGTACGGGGCCGGCGCGCCGCGTGAGGGTGCCCCGCGGCCCGCGGCCGGGGCGCCGGCCGCGGGACCCTCGTCCCGCCGTCCCGCCGGGCGGCTAGCCCTTGGCGGGGGAGTTCTTCGCCGAGGCCGGGACCGGCTGGTCCCGGCGGATGGCGTCCCACAGCTGCGTCGCCTGCGGCTCGGCCACGATCACGCGGTTGGGGTCCACCTTGTCGTAGGCGACCGGGAGCATGATCGTCTCCATCGTCTCCGGGTTCACGCCCTTCATGCTCTGCGCGAAGTCGGCGAGCGCCGTGAGCGAGCCGAGGTCGGAGTCGGTGGTCAGCGACTTGGTGCCGGCGTCCGCGAGCTTGTAGAGCCGCGCCGGGTTGCCGAGGGCGTCCTGCTTCTTGATCTCGGACAGCATCGCCAGCATGAACTGCTGCTGCAGGCCTATGCGTCCGAGGTCGCTGCCGTCGCCGTAGCCGTAGCGGGTACGGACGAACTTCAGCGAGTCGGTGCCGTCCAGCCGGTGCGTGCCCGCGTCGAGCTTGAGGCCGCCCTTGGCGCCGCTCATCGGCTTGTCCAGGGTGACGGTCACCCCGCCCAGTGCGTCGACCAGGCCCTTGAAGCCGGCGAAGTCGACCTCGACGAAGTGGTCCACGCGGACGCCGGACAGCTGCTCCACCGTGTTGACCACGCAGGCCGGGCCGGCCAGCGAGTAGACGGAGTTGAACATGACCCGCTTGGCGGACGCCAGCGTCTTGCCGTCGCGGTCCTTGCACTCGGGCCGGGTGATCAGGGTGTCGCGGGGGATGCTCACCGCGGTGGCCTTGGCCCGGCCCTCGGGTATGTGCACCAGCATCGCGGTGTCCGAGCGGGCACCGCTGACATCGCCGTGGTCGAGATCGCCATTGGCCCCGGCGCGCGAGTCGGAACCGAGCACCAGGATGTTCTGGGCGTTCGCGACGACCTTCGCGGGCCGGTTGTCACCGATGGCGCGGTCCAGGTCCACACTGTCGATGTTGGAGTTGAGGTGGCTGTACGTCCACCAGCCGGCCCCGGCCGTGCCCAGGATCAGCACGGCGACCAGCAGCAGGGTGATCCGCAGAATGCGGCGGCGGCGTCTGGGCCGCCCGTGCTTTTCCGTCATGGGGGTGAATCTTAGACAGGTATTCGAACGGCGTTGGCCCGCCCCCCGGAAGGGGCGGGCCGAGCCGTCGAACAGCCGTCACGGACCCGGACTAGGCCGGGACGCTCGCGAGGCCGGGGGCGAGGAACTTCTTGCCGTTCACGCGCTCCGAGACGCCTTCACGGTCCAGGTACGGCGTCACGCCGCCCAGGTGGAAGGGCCAGCCGGCACCCGTGATCAGGCAGAGGTCGATGTCCTGGGCCTCGGCCACGACACCCTCCTCCAGCATCAGGCCGATCTCCTGCGCCACCGCGTCCAGGACGCGGTCGCGGACCTGCTCCTCCGTCAGGACGACGTCGCCCTGCACCAGGAGCGCGGCGACCTCGGGGTCCAGCTCCGGCTTGAAGCCGTTCTCCGCGGTGTAGACGTAGAAGCCGCGCTTGCCGGCCTCAACGACCCGCTTGAGGTTCGGGGAGACGGTGAAGCGCTCCGGGAAGGCGCGGTTCAGGGTCTCGGAGACGTGCAGACCGATCGCCGGGCCCACGAGCTCCAGGAGGACCAGCGGGGACATCGGCAGGCCGAGCGGCTCGATGGCCTTCTCCGCCGTGACGACCGGGGTGCCCTCGTCGATGACGTTCTGGATCTCGCCCATGAAGCGGGTCAGGATGCGGTTCACGACGAACGCCGGGGCGTCCTTGGTGAGGACCGCGGTCTTCTTCAGCTTCTTGGCGACACCGAAGGCCGTGGCCAGCGAGGCGTCGTCGGTCTGCTCACCGCGGACGATCTCCAGCAGCGGGAGGATCGCGACCGGGTTGAAGAAGTGGAAGCCGACCACGCGCTCCGGGTGCTGGAGCTTGGAGGCCATCTCCGACACCGACAGCGAGGAGGTGTTGGTGGCGAGGATCGCGTGCGCCGGGGCGACCGCCTCGACCTCCGCGAACACCTTCTGCTTGACGGACATCTCCTCGAACACGGCCTCGATGATGAAGTCCGCGTCCGCGAAGCCCTCGGCCTTGTCCAGGACACCGGTCACCAGGGCGGTCAGGCGGTTGGCCTTGTCCTGGTTGATGCGGCCCTTGCCGAGCAGCTTCTGGATCTCGGCGTGGACGTAGCCCACACCCTTGTCCACGCGCTCCTGGTCGATGTCGGTGAGGACCACCGGCACCTCCAGGCGGCGCAGGAAGAGCAGCGCCAGCTGCGAGGCCATCAGGCCCGCGCCGACGACGCCGACCTTGGTGACCGGACGGGCCAGGGACTTGTCCGGGGCACCGGCCGGGCGCTTGGCGCGCTTCTGCACCAGGTTGAAGGCGTAGATGCCCGAGCGCAGCTCGCCGCCCATGATGAGGTCGGCCAGCGCCGTGTCCTCGGCGTCGAAGCCGGCCTGGAGGTCGCCGGACTTGGCCGCGGCGATGATGTCCAGCGCGCGGTAGGCGGCCGGAGCGGCGCCGTGCACCTTGGAGTCCGCGATGGCGCGGCCCTTGGCGACGGCCGCGTCCCAGGCCTCGCCGCGGTCGATGTCCGCGCGGACGACCTCGGTGGTGCCGTTCAGGACGTTCGCGGTCCACAGGAGCGACTGCTCCAGGAAGTCCGCGCCCTCGAAGATCGCGTCGGCGATGCCCAGGTCGAAGACCTGCTTGCCGCGCAGCTGCTTGTTCTGGTTGAGCGAGTTCTCGATGATCACCGAGACCGCGCGCTCGGCGCCGATCAGGTTCGGCAGGATGGCGCAGCCGCCCCAGCCGGGAACCAGGCCGAGGAAGACCTCGGGCAGCGAGAAGGCCGGGATGGCCTTCGAGACGGTGCGGTAGGAGCAGTGCAGACCGACCTCGACGCCGCCGCCCATGGCCGCGCCGTTGTAGTACGCGAAGGTCGGGACCGCCAGCGCGGAGAGGCGCTTGAAGACGTCGTGGCCGCCCTTGCCGATGGCGAGCGCCTCGTCGTGCTTCTTCAGCAGCTCGACGCCCTTGAGGTCGGCGCCGACCGCGAAGATGAACGGCTTGCCGGTGATGCCCGCGCCGACGATGGAGCCGGCGATGGCCTCCTGCTCGACCTGGTCGATCGCCGCGTTCAGGTTGGCGAGCGACTGCGGGCCGAAGGTGGTCGGCTTGGTGTGGTCGAAGCCGTTGTCCAGCGTGATGAGCGCGAAGCGCCCGGCGCCGAACGGCAGGTCCAGGTGACGGACGTGCGCGGACGTGACGACCTCGTCCGGGAACAGCTCGGCCGCGCCCTTCAGGAGCTCAGCGGTGGTGCTCACTTGGAGTCTCCCTCGGCGTTGAAGTTCGGGTTCTCCCAGATGACCGTGGCGCCCATGCCGAAGCCGACGCACATGGTGGTCAGGCCGTAGCGGACGTGCGGCTGCTCCTCGAACTGACGGGCCAGCTGCGTCATCAGGCGCACGCCCGAGGAGGCGAGCGGGTGACCGAAGGCGATGGCGCCGCCGTACTGGTTGACGCGGGCGTCGTCGTCGGCGATGCCGTAGTGCTCCAGGAACGCGAGGACCTGGACCGCGAAGGCCTCGTTGATCTCGAAGAGACCGATGTCCTCGATCGTCAGGCCGGCCTGGGCCAGGGCCTTCTCGGTGGCCGGGATCGGGCCGTAGCCCATGACCTCGGGCTCGACACCCGCGAAGGAGTACGAGACCAGGCGCATCTTGACCGGGAGGTTGTTCTCCCGGGCGAAGTCCTCGGACGCGATGATCGCGGCGGTGGCACCGTCGTTGAGACCGGCGGCGTTGCCCGCGGTGACCCGGCCGTGCGTGCGGAACGGGGTCTTCAGGCCGGCCAGGTTCTCCAGCGTGGTGCCCGGGCGCATCGGCTCGTCGGTGGTGACCAGGCCCCAGCCCGTCTCACCGGCCGCCTCGTTGGTGTTGCGCACCGAGATCGGGACCAGGTCCTGCTGGATCTTGCCGTCGGCGTACGCCTTGGCGGCCTTCTCCTGCGAGCGCACGGCGTACTCGTCGGCGCGGAGCTTGGTGATCGTCGGGTACCGGTCGTGCAGGTTCTCGGCGGTCATGCCCATGAACAGGGCGGACTCGTCGACCAGCTTCTCGGAGACGAAGCGCGGGTTCGGGTCGACGCCCTCGCCCATGGGGTGGCGGCCCATGTGCTCGACACCGCCGGCGAGGGCGACGTCGTACGCACCGAAGGCCACGCCGCCCGCGACGGCGGTCACGGCGGTCAGCGCGCCGGCGCACATGCGGTCGATGGAGTAGCCCGGGACGGACTGCGGCAGGCCCGCGAGGATGCCGGCCGTGCGGCCCAGGGTGAGGCCCTGGTCGCCGATCTGCGTGGTCGCGGCGATGGCGACCTCGTCGATCTTCTTGGGGTCCAGGTCCGGGTTGCGGCGCAGCAGCTCCCGGATCGCCTTCACGACGAGGTCGTCGGCGCGGGTCTCGTGGTAGATGCCCTTCGGGCCCGCCTTGCCGAACGGGGTGCGGACGCCGTCGACGAAGACGACGTCCCTGACGGTACGAGGCACGTTGGCTCTCCTCCAGGTGCGGGTGTGCACTGCTGCGCGCGGGGGCGTTCGGCGTACGTTGCTGAGCGCCCGCTCACCCGACCATGCTACTTGCGGGTAACCAATGTGCACACCCCCTCCCCGAGGAGCGGCGAACGTCACACCCACCCCGCCGTGCCGGGCCGGTGCGCGCCCCCTCCTCGCGCCGTCCGATCGGAGCGCGCGGGGCTACCCGATCGGGTCGGCCGCCCGGTGGTCACGGTCACGTCAACGGCATCGGGCGCACGGCCTGTGCGAACCCTGGTCGCGCCCCCTGCGCGTCCGCCCCTGGGCACACCGAGCGAACGGAGACCGCGGCCATGCTGATCCCGGCGATCGACCACGAGGTCAAACACACCTCCACACTCCCCGTCAACGAGGGCGAGGTGATCAAGCTCTTCGTCCGGGAGCGCGACGGGACGAAGAATCCGACGAAGCGCAAGGCCGTCCTGATGCTGCACGGCCGCAGCGTCCCCGTGCTGCCCGGGGCGGACCTGGGCACCGGCGAGTACAACTGGATGCTCTTCCTCGCCAAGGCGGGCTTCGACGTCTTCGCCATGGACCTCCAGGGCCACGGCCGCTCGCCGCGCCCGGCCGTCATGAACGAACCCTGCAACACCAATGCCGCCCAGCAGGCGAAGCTACTGCTCGACGGTCACCCGCTGGCGGGCCCCTGCACCCCCTCCTACGCCAAGCACCTCGGCGACTCGGCCGGCGACTGGGCCGAGCTCCACACCGTCGTCGAATACATCAAGGCCGAGCGCGGTGTGGAGGACGTCGCCCTCTTCGGCTGGTCCGCCGCCGCGGTGGCGATGGGACCGTACGCGATCCAGCACCCGGAGAACGTCTCCAGCCTGTTCCTGCTCGCCCCGGTCTTCCGGCCGGACGGACCCGCCAGCAAGCCCGGCACCAAATGGGACCGGCCGGACGCGCTGCCGCCTCCGCCGTCCCTGTGGACCTACCCGATGAACCTCACCGGAAAGGACGGTTTCGGAGACGCCTGGGACAAGGAACTCGGCTGCGGCGACGAGCAGCGCGAGGAAGGCATGGTCGAGACCGTCTGGGCGGCGATCATGGAGAGCGACGTCGTGGGCCGCAACTGGGGGCCGCCGGTGTCCGGCGTGCCCTCGGGCGTGCTGCGCTACCGCAACCCCTTCTGGTGGGGCTGGAACAAGGCCGGCGCCAAGGTGGACAACATCCTCGGCCACAAGGTGCCGGTGCTCATCGTCGTCGGCGAGCACGACAAGACGGTGAACAGCGCTCCGGGTACCAATCCCTTCCTCTCGGTCACCGAGCTCTACAAGGCCATCCCGGGTTCCAGGAAGATGCACTTCGAGGTGGCCTGCGCGGGCCACCAGATCCCCTGGGAGCGAGTGGTCAAGCACGTCCACCACCTGTCCCGGAAGTGGCTCAAGCACACCGAGATCGACGGCCACACCAAGGGCACGTTCTACATGGACACGGACGGCGACTACACCGAGAAGCAGCTCTGATACGGCCGTGCCCCGGTCCGCAGTCCGCGGACCGGGGCACGACGGCGATCTCCTACGCCGTGGCGGCCAGGGCCGTGACCAGCACCGGGGTCACCAGTTCGATCTGCCAGGGGCGGGCGCCGTAGCCCGCCAGGGCCTCCGACACCGCGTCCGCGTGCAGCCGCTGCGGGGGCTCCCAGCACAGCCGGCGGACCGTGTCCGGGGTGATCAGGTTCTCCTGGGGCAGGTTCAGCGCCTCCGCCAGGGCCGAGACGGCGGTACGGGCCGCCGAGAGCCGGGCCGCGGCCGCCGGGTCCTTGTCCACCCAGGAGCGCGGCGGCGGGGGACCGGCCGGGGTCGCCCCGGGCTGCGGCAGCTCGTTCTCGGGCAGGGCCTTCGCCCGGTCCACGGCGGCCATCCACTGGTCCAGCTGGCGCCGGCCCATCCGCTGCCCGTAGCCGGGCAGGGCGGACAGGGTGTGCACGTTGGCCGGCAGGGCGAGGGCGGCCTCGACGATCGCGGCGTCGCCCAGCACCTTGCCCGGCGACACGTCACGCCGCTGCGCGATCCGGTCCCGGGACTCCCACAGCTCCCGTACGACCGCCATCTGCCGGCGCCGGCGCACCTTGTGCATGCCGGACGTACGGCGCCACGGGTCCTTGCGCGGCGGGGCGGGCGGGGCGGAGGCGATGGCGTCGAACTCCTGGTGGGCCCATTCGAGCTTGCCCTGCCGGTCCAGTTCCTTCTCCAGCGCGTCCCGCAGGTCCACCAGCAGCTCCACGTCCAGGGCGGCGTAGCGCAGCCACGGCTCGGGGAGCGGGCGGGTGGACCAGTCGACGGCGGAGTGGCCCTTCTCCAGCGCGTAGCCGAGCACGCTCTCGACCATCGCGCCGAGTCCGACCCGCGGGAAGCCGGCGAGGCGGCCGGCCAGCTCGGTGTCGAACAGGGAGGTGGGCACCATGCCTATTTCGCGCAGGCACGGCAGGTCCTGGGTGGCGGCGTGCAGGATCCATTCGGTGCCGGACAGGGCCTCGCCCAGCGCGGACAGGTCGGGGCAGCCCACCGGGTCGATCAGTGCGGACCCCGCACCCTCGCGGCGCAGCTGCACCAGATAGGCGCGCTGGCCGTACCGGTACCCGGAGGCGCGTTCGGCGTCGACGGCGACGGGGCCGGTGCCCGCGGCGAAGGCCGCGACCACTTCGGCGAGGGCGTCCGCGTCGGCGACCACCGGAGGAATCCCCTCACGGGGCTCCAGCAAGGGAGTCGGCAGCCCACCGGGCGGAACAACGACGTCGTCCGGGGGGCCGCCCCCGGTGGTGGTGCGCAGGTCTGCTGCGGGATCTTGGGCGTCGGTCACCGGTCAAGGGTATCCGTGTATACGACGCGCCCGTCGCCGGAACGTTCCGTCGACGGGCGCGAGCGGTATGCGGGGAGTTTCCCCGGGGTATTCCGGGGGTCTCCCGGCAGGTTCCCGGGCGAGTCCCCCGGCAGCGGCTCCCGAGGCGGATATCCGGGAGCTCCGGCCCGCGCTCAGTGGATGATCCCGGTGCGCAGCGCCACGGCGACCATGCCGGCGCGGTCGCCGGTGCCCAGCTTGCGGGCGATCCGGGCGAGGTGGGACTTGACGGTCAGGGCGGACAGGCCCATCGAGACGCCGATGGCCTTGTTGGACTGGCCCTCCGCGACGAGGCGCAGGACCTCGACCTCGCGGCCGGAGAGCTCCCGGTAGCCGCCCGGGTGGCTCGGGGCACCCGGGGGGCGGCGGTGCATACGGGCGGCGGCAGCGCCGATGGGGGCGGCGCCGGGCCGGGTGGGGAGCCCGATGTTGGTCCGCGTACCGGTGACGACGTAGCCCTTGACGCCGCCCGCGAGGGCGTTGCGCACGGCGCCGATGTCGTCGGCGGCGGACAGGGCCAGGCCGTTGGGCCAACCGGCGGCCCGGGTCTCGGAGAGCAGGGTGAGACCGGAGCCGTCGGGCAGGTGTACGTCGGCCACGCAGATGTCGCGCGGGCTGCCGACGCGGGGGCGGGCCTCCGCGATGGACGACGCCTCGATCACGTCACGTACTCCGAGGGCCCACAGATGGCGGGTCACGGTGGAACGCACGCGCGGGTCGGCCACGACGACCATGGCCGTCGGCTTGTTAGGGCGGTAGGCGACCAGGCTTGCGGGCTGCTCGAGAAGAACGGACACCTAGGCCTCCTGGGGGAGTGGCGGGACGGCCGGCTCGGGGAAGGAAGCCGGTGCGAACCGTGCGGATGGTCACCCACTCCTTCGGCACGTCACCCGCCCGGCTTTAGGGAATGATCACGATTTGGTGAGTAACAATTCGGGCAATTCGGACGCACGATCGATCATCGGTTGATCAGAAGCCCGCAAGGGACGCCGTCTTTCGACCGTCCGCCCCGTTCTTCGATCAGCCGTTCTGCGCCGCACGCCGAACCGGCGGCCGTCCGGCCCTGCGGCTACGGGTGGTGCGGACCGCGGCGCTGTGGCAGGGAGACCACACCCGTCGCCGTGTCCGTCGGACCCACCGGCGGCAGCCCGGCGATCTGGCACAGCAGTTCGCACCACGCGGACAGGTGGGCCGCGGTGTCCGGCACCCCGCCCACGCCCTCGCGCGGCGTCCACGAGGCCCTGATCTCGATCTGCGTGGCCGGCCGCCGCTCCGCGAGCCCGCCGAAGTAGTGCGAGCCCGCCATGGTCACGGTGCCGCTCGCCTCCCCGTACGCCAGCCCGCGCGCCTCCAGCGCCCCGGTCAGCCAGGACCAGCACACCTCGGGCAGCAGTGGGTCCGCGGCCATCTCCGGTTCCAGCTCCGCGCGCACCAGCGTCACCAGCCGGAAGGTGCCCTGCCAGGCCTCGTGCCCGGACGGATCGTGGAGCAGGATGAGCCGGCCGTCCGCCAGATCGTCCTCGCCGTCCACCACCGCGGCCTCCAGCGCGTAGGCGTGCGGCGCCAGTCTCTGGGGCGGTTTCGTGGGGTCGATCTCGATCCCCGGACGCAGCCGGGCCTTCTTCAAACCGTCGACCGCCCGCCGGAACGGGAGCGGGACGGAGCTCTCCTTCGCGCTGTCCGTACCCTCGGCGCCATCTGAAAATCGTCCCTGAGCCGCAGCCATGCGGGGAAGACTAGGCGGAACGAGCGCCCGTGCGGCGCAGGGACACCCTCGCCGGGTCGGACACTTCTTCGTACGTGCGAAGATTTGGGTCGTGAGCGCCAACACCCGCCCCACGGGCCAGCCGAGTCAGACGTACGATTCCGCCTTCCTGAAGGCGTGCCGGCGGGAGCCGGTGCCGCACACCCCGGTGTGGTTCATGCGGCAGGCCGGGCGCTCGCTTCCGGAGTACCGCAAGCTGCGCGAGGGCACGCAGATGCTGGAGTCCTGCATGCGCCCCGACCTGGTCACCGAGATCACGCTGCAGCCGGTGCGCCGCCACAACGTGGACGCGGCGATCTTCTTCTCCGACATCGTGGTCCCGCTGAAGGCCATCGGCGTCGACCTGGACATCAAGCCGGGCATCGGCCCGGTCGTCGCCCAGCCGATCCGCCGCCGCGAAGACCTCGCACAGCTGCGCGACCTCACTCCGGAGGACGTCTCGTACGTCACCGAGGCGATCGGCATGCTCACGGGTGAACTGGGTGCCACGCCGTTGATCGGATTCGCGGGTGCGCCTTTCACCCTCGCGAGCTACCTGGTCGAGGGCGGTCCTTCCAAGAACCACGAGCACACCAAGGCCCTCATGTACGGGGACCCCCAGCTGTGGGCCGAGCTCCTGGACCGCCTCGCGGAGATCACCTCCGCCTTCCTGAAGGTCCAGATCGAGGCCGGCGCCTCCGCCGTCCAGCTCTTCGACTCCTGGGTCGGCGCCCTGGCCCCCGCGGACTACCGCCGCTCGGTGATGCCCGCGTCCGCGAAGGTCCTGGAGTCCGTGGCCTCCTACGGAGTACCGCGGATCCACTTCGGCGTGGGCACGGGCGAGCTCCTCGGCCTGATGGGCGAGGCCGGCGCGGACGTCATGGGCGTCGACTACCGGGTCTCGCTGGACGAGGCCGCGCGCCGGGTCGGCCCCGGCAAGGCGCTCCAGGGCAACCTGGACCCGGCCGTGCTCTTCTCCACCCCGGAGGCGGTCGAGGCCAAGACGGACGAGGTCCTCGCGGCCGCCGCCGGCCTGGAGGGCCACGTCTTCAACCTGGGCCACGGCGTCCTCCCGACGACCGACCCGGACGCGCTGACCCGCCTGGTGGACTACGTCCACACCAGGACGCAGCGCTAGCGGTACGGGGCGGGGCGGTGGCGGTGCCTGCGGCGCTGCTCCCCGCCCCGCCCTCTCTCCGTTTCCCGGATCTCCGCCCCCGGACCCCGGTCCTGGGGGCGGAGGCCCCGCAGGGCTACACCCCCGCCGAGCGGACCGCCGCGACCGCCTTGCGGGCCGCCACCAGGATCGGGTCCCAGACCGGGGAGAACGGCGGGGCGTAGCCCAGGTCCAGGGACACCATCCGGTCCACCGTCATCCCCGCCGTGAGGGCCACCGCCGCGATGTCCACCCGCTTCGCGGACCCCGCGCCGCCGACGATCTGGACCCCGAGGAGGCGGCCCGTACGGCGTTCCGCCAGCATCTTCACCGTCATCTCCGCCGCGCCCGGGTAGTAGCCCGCCGTGTTGGTGGAGGTGATGGTGGCCGTCACGAACCGCAGGCCCGCCTCCAGGGCGTCCCGCTCGCGCAGCCCCGTACGGGCGATCTCCAGATCGCAGACCTTGCTGACCGCCGTCCCGACCACCCCGGGGAAGGTCGCGTAGCCACCGCCCACGCCCGAGCCGATGACCTGGCCGTGCTTGTTGGCGTGCGTGCCCAGCGGGATGTGCCGGGTGCGGCCCGCGACCAGGTCCAGGACCTCCACGCAGTCGCCGCCCGACCAGATGTTCTCGTGGCCCCGGACCCGCATCGAGAGGTCCGTGAGGAGGCCGCCCGAGGGGCCGAGCGGCAGGCCGGCCGCGCGGGCGAGCGCCGTACGGGGCTCCACGCCGATGCCGAGCACCACCACGTCCGCCTCGTACTCCTCGCCCGCCGAGGTGGCCACCGCCCGGGCCCGGCCCTCCTCGTCGGTGAGGATCTTCGTCACCTCGGCGCGGGAGACCGTACGGATCCCCATCCGGTTCATCGCGGTGTGCACCAGGCCGCCCATGTCCGGGTCCAGCGTCGCCATCGGCTGCTCGCCCCGGTGCAGGACGGTGACCTCGTACCCCCGCGCCACCAGGGCCTCCGCCATCTCCACGCCGATGTAGCCCGCGCCCACCACGACGGCCCGGCGGCCCTGCGTGCGCCGCAGGGTGTCCATCAGGCGCTGGCCGTCGTCCAGGCTCTGGATCCCGTGGACCCCGTGCGCGCCGATGCCGGGGAGCCGCGGGCGGACGGGGCGGGCGCCCGTCGCCAGGACCAGTTTGTCGTAGCCCGTCCAGGATTCGGATCCGGTGTCCAGATCGCGGGCGCGGACCCGGGATCCGGGGAGGTCGAGCTCCACGACCTCCGTGCGCGTGCGCAGATCGATGTCCCGGGCCCGGTGCTCCTCGGGGGTGCGGGCGATCAGGTCGTCGCGCTCGGCGACCCGGCCGCCGACCCAGTACGGGATCCCGCACGCCGAGTAGGAGGTGAAGTGCCCGCGCTCGAAGGCCACGATCTCCAGTTCCGCCGGGCCCTTCAGCCTGCGGGCCTGTGACGCGGCGGACATCCCCGCCGCGTCACCGCCCACCACCACCAGTCGTTCCGTCGCCATCGTCCGTACCGCCCCTTCACCACCGTCGGATGGTGAACACGCTACGGCCGAACGCGCGTTCAGTCCTGCACGTCGGCTTCGGCGTCCGGAGCCGTCCGGGCCGCCGGTACCGTCGCCCGCCACGGCACCGGGCCCGGCTTCGCCGGCGCCGGACGCCACCGCCGGTAGACCCGGAACAGCACCAGCACCACCGCGGCCGTCAGCGCGAACGGCAGCACCGCGCCCACCGCCACCGTCAGGTAGCGCACGACCTTGGTGAAGACGTCCCAGCCCCCGCCCAGGGCGCCCAGGAAGGTGGGCTCCTTCTTCTCCTTCTTCTCGGCCTCCGGCTTCGCGGCCGGCTCCGAGACCTCCAGCGAGATCGTGCCCAGCGAGGTCTGGTCCTTCAGCGCCGTCTGCTGCGCCAGCAGCGACTCCAGGTCGGACTGGCGGCGCGACAGCTCGCTCTCCAGCATCACCACCTCGCTCAGCGCCGAGGCCTTGCCCATCATTTCCCGCACCCGCGCCACGCTGGCCTGCTGCGAGGCCACGCGGCTGCCGATGTCGGCGACCTTCTCCGTGACGTCCTGCGCGTCGACCTTGCGGTGCAGGAGCTTCCCGCTGCCCTCCATGGCGCCGAGCACCGCGTCGTAGCGCTCGCCCGGCACACGCAGCGTCAGCGTCGAGGTCATCCGGCCGTCCTCGCCGCGCCTGGTGGACTCGTTGCCGACGTAGCCGCCCGCTTCGCCGGCGGCCGTGCGCGCCGAGGCGAGCGTCTTCTGGACGTCCGCCGTCTCGATGCCGAGCGTCGCCGTCCGGATCACGTTCGGGCGGACAGCGGCCGGCGTCCCGGCGTTCTTGTTCGCGGCGGAGCCGGCGGCGCCGGCCGAGCCCGCGGAGCCCGCGGACGCGGCCGGCGCCGGGGCCGCCGCTGCGCCCTCCGGCGCCTTGCCTTCGGCGGCGGGCGCCACCGCCGCCTTGTCGCTCGCGGTTCCCTGGCCGCTCGCGCCGCAACCGGTGAGCGCGAGCGCCCCGGTCAGTGCGAGGGCGGCCAGGGCCGCCG
Source organism: Streptomyces sp. NC-S4 (assembly GCF_054353315.1). Taxonomy (NCBI): domain Bacteria; kingdom Bacillati; phylum Actinomycetota; class Actinomycetes; order Kitasatosporales; family Streptomycetaceae; genus Streptomyces; species Streptomyces sp. NC-S4. The sequence continues at coordinate 6,580,898 of NZ_CM135937.1, forward strand.
CGGAACGGTGTCTGTCGAAACTGCGCATCGCTGTAAACCCCCGAGGATCGGCTGGTGTTGCCGGTTCGACGTCCAGAGTCCCGTCGCGGGTTTCGTATCCACGGTCCCGGGGTGATCCCGATGCGGTCACGGTCCGGCCTCGGAGATCGGTCTGAGACGATGTGTCCATGCACGAAGCGGACATGCGTACGGATCGGCCGGGCTCCGCGCCCCGGTCCACCGGCTCCCCGGCCCACGCCGTCGTCATCGGCGGCGGTATCGCGGGCCTCGCGGCGGCCCACCGGCTGCTCGCCGAAGGCGTCCGCGTCACCCTGCTGGAGGCCGGACCCCGGCTCGGCGGCAAGCTGTACGCCGGTGAACTCGCCGGGGCCCCGGTCGACCTCGGCGCCGAATCCGTGCTCGCCCGCCGCCCCGAAGCCGTGGCCCTCGCCGAGGCCGTGGGCCTCGGCGAGGCCCTGCAGGCGCCCGCCACCGCCACCGCCCACCTGTGGACCCGCGGCGCGCTGCGGCCGATGCCGCGCGGCCACGTCATGGGCGTCCCCGGCGACCTGGGACCGCTCGCCGCCTCCGGGGTGCTCTCCGCCGAGGGACTGGCCCGCATCGAGGCCGAGCGGACGCTGCCGCCCACCGAGATCGGCGACGACGTCGCCGTCGGCGCGTACGTCGCGGCCCGCCTCGGCCGCGAGGTCGTCGACCGGCTGGTGGAACCGCTGCTCGGCGGGGTCTACGCGGGCGACGCCTACCGCATCTCCATGCGGGCCGCCGTCCCCCAGCTCTTCGAGGCCGCCCGCACGCACGCCCTCCTGGGCGACGGCGTACGGGAACTGCAGCGCCGGGCGGAGGCCTCGCCCCAGCAGGCCGGTCCGGTCTTCGCCGGCATCGACGGCGGCATCGGACGGCTCCCGGTCGCCGTGGCCGAGGCCTGCCGCGCCGCGGGGGCCCGGCTCGTCACCGACGCCCCCGTCCGCGAGGTCGTCCGTACGGCCGGGGGCTGGCGGGTGGTGGCCGGCCACGAGACCGTCGAGGCCGACGCCGTGGTCCTGGCCACCCCGGCCGGGGCCGCCGCACGGCTGCTGGACGGGCTCGCCCCGGCCGCCGCGACCGAGCTGCGCGGGGTCGAGTACGCCTCGATGGCCCTGGTCACGATGGCCTTCCGCCGCTCCGACCTGCCGGCCGCCGTCTCCGGCGGCGGCGCCAGCGGATTCCTCGTACCGCCCGTCGACGGCCGGACCATCAAGGCCTCCACCTTCTCCAGCAACAAGTGGGCCTGGGCCGGGGCGGACCCCGAGCTCTTCCTGCTGCGCACCTCGGTCGGCCGCTACGCCGACGAGAGCGACCTGCAGCGCGAGGACGGCGAGCTCGTCGACGTCTCCCTCGCCGACCTCGCCGAGGCCGTGGGCCTCGCGGCCCGGCCGGTCGCCTCCACCGTCACCCGGTGGGACGGCGGACTGCCCCAGTACCCCGTCGGCCACCTCGACCGGGTCGCCCGGATCCGCACCGCCGTCGCCGCCCTGCCGGGCCTCGCGGTGTGCGGCGCGGTCTACGACGGAGTCGGCATCCCGGCCTGCATCGCGAGCGCCGGCAAGGCCGCGGACGCGGTGATCGCCGCGCTCGGTGCGCGTACGGCACCCCTGGCACAGACCACTGATCAGCGCACGGGACAATAGGCACATGACTGCACCAGAGAAGATTCCCAACGCGGGGAAGAAGGCGAAGGACCTCAACGAGGTCATTCGCTACACCCTGTGGTCCGTCTTCAAGCTGAAGGACGTTCTTCCCGAGGACCGCACCGGCTACGCCGACGAGGTCCAGGAGCTCTTCGACCAGCTGGGCGCCAAGGACATCACCGTCCGCGGCACCTACGACGTGTCCGGCCTGCGCGCCGACGCCGACGTGATGATCTGGTGGCACGCCGAGACGGCGGACGAGCTGCAGACCGCCTACAACCTGTTCCGCCGCACCAAGCTGGGCCGCGCCCTGGAGCCGGTGTGGTCGAACATGGCCCTGCACCGCCCGGCCGAGTTCAACAAGTCGCACATCCCGGCCTTCCTGGCCGACGAGGTCGCGCGCGAGTACGTCAGCGTGTACCCCTTCGTGCGCAGCTACGACTGGTACCTGCTGCCCGACGAGGACCGCCGCCGCATGCTCGCCGACCACGGCAAGATGGCCCGCGGTTACCCGGACGTGCGCGCCAACACCGTCGCCTCCTTCTCGCTGGGCGACTACGAGTGGCTGCTGGCCTTCGAGGCGGACGAGCTGTACCGCATCGTCGACCTCATGCGTCACCTGCGCGCCTCCGAGGCCCGTATGCACGTCCGTGAAGAGGTGCCCTTCTACACCGGGCGCCGCAAGTCCGTCGCCGATCTGGTCGCCGGGCTCGCCTGATACCTCCCCTGGGGGGAAGGACCGGAGGACGACCACACCGTCAGGTGAGTTCCTCCGGTGGATCGGGAGGCTGGTCCGGAAGACGGCCCCTGCCCCCGAAACGACGCAGCCGGAGATCCCGCCCGGAAGTTCAGACGACCGGCGGCAGCAGTGCCCTGTGGGCACTCGCTGCCCGTTCGTCCAGCGACACCGGTGCGGGCTCCGGATGCGGCGCACACGCGACCCGCCACCCCGGGGTGGCGCCCGTCAGCAGATACCGCTCCACGTGCCGGTCCACGCAGTCGTTGCGTCCGCCGACCACACCGTGGGAGCCGGCTCCCTCCTCCGTCACCAGCGAAGCCCCGGCGCCGAGCCGCCGCTGAAGCTCCAGCGCGCCCGCGTACGGGGTCGCCCCGTCCCGCTCCGCCGCGACCACCAGGGTCCGGGGCAGCCGCTCCGGCTGGGCCCCGACCGCCACCGGACGCTGCCGCTCGCGCACCGGCCAGGAGGCGCACGGCAGGTTCAGGAAGGCATTGGCCCAGGCCTCGAAGGGGGCCCTGCGCGCCAGCTCGGTGTTGTCGCGGTCCCAGGTGCCCCAGTCCGCGGGCCAGGAGGCGTCGTTGCACAGCACCGCCGTGTACACCGCCGTCGCGTTCTCCGCCTCGGCCGCCGATTCCGGGTCGGGAGCGGCCTGGGCGGTCAGCCGTGCCGGATCGCCGCGCAGGAAGGCCGCCAGGGCCGCCGCCCGGTCCGGCCACACGTCGTCGTAGTAGGCGGCCTGGAGGTAGGCGGCCCGCAGCTCACCCGTACCGACGACGCCGCCCGCCGGTCTGCGGGCCACCGCGTCCCGCACGCGCGCGTAGCTCGCCTGCACGGCCGCCGGGGTGGCGCCGAGGCCGTACGTGTCGTGGTGCCGGGCCGCCCAGGCGCGGAAGTCGTACCAGCGGCGCTCGAAGCCGGGTGACTGGTCGAGCTGGTTGCGGTACCAGACGCGGCGCGGGTCGGGGTCGACCGCCGAGTCCAGGACCATCCGGCGGACCCGGCCCGGGTACAGGGTGGCGTACACGGCACCGAGGTAGGTGCCGTACGAGGCGCCCATGAAGCTCAGCCTCCGCTCGCCGAGCGCGGCCCGCAGGACGTCCAGGTCCCGGGCGTTGTCGAGCGTCGAGTAGTGCGGCAGGGCCGCGCCGGCCCGCCGCGCGCAGCCGCGGGCGTAGGCCCGGGCGGCCGCGAGGCGCTGCCTCTTGTACGCCGCCGAGGGCTCGGCCGGGACCTGGGTGGGGGCCTTGGTCCCCGTGGCGGGGTCCTGGCAGGACAGCGGGGCGGATCCGCCGACGCCGCGCGGGGCGTAGCCGACGAGGTCGTAGGCGGCGGCGATCCGCTGCCAGCCGGGCAGGTCGGCGAGGAGCGGGAAGTACGTGCCGGAGGCTCCGGGGCCGCCGGGGTTGTGGACCAGCGCGCCCTGGCGGACGGCGCCGCGGGCCCCGGTGGCGGCGAGCCGGCTGACGGTGAGGGAGATCTGCGGGCCGTCGGGCCGGGCGTAGTCGAGCGGGACGCGCAGGGTGGCGCACCGGACCGGGCCGGGCAGCTCCTCGGCGTCGGGGCAGCGGCGGAAGTCGAGCCCGCCGCTGCCGTCGGCCGTGGCCCGGGCCGCCGCGCGGCGGGCGGCGAGGGCGGCGCCGGCGGCCTCGGCGGCCTCGGCCGCCGTCCCGCCGAGGGGGCCGGGCGCGGTCGGCGGCGCGGCGTGGGCCGGGACGCACAGCAGGAGGGAGAGCGCCGCCAGGGCGGCCGCACGGCCTGCGAGTCCCGTCCGCATGGCGGCCCCTTCCTCTCATCGGATGAACCGATGAGAGGGCCGGGCGGCGGCCTTGTAAAGGATCACCGGCCGGTGTCGGCGCCGATGGCCCCGATGCCGCGGATTCCGCCCCCGGTTGCCGTACGCCCGGCGGTCAGGAGCTGCTGCCGCAACTGGAGCTGGACGAGCTGCCGCAGCTGGACGAACTGCCGCAGCTGGAGCTGCTGCTGCCACAGCTGGAGCTGCTGGTGGAACAGCCGGAGCCGCCGCCGGAGCAGCTGGAGCCCCCGCCCGAGGACCCGCAGCCGCCGTTCGAGGACCCGCAGCCCGAACCGCCGCCGCAGCCCGAAGCTCCGCCACCGCCCCCGTCGCTCCCGGCGCACCAGACGATCGGGAGCACCTCGGCCCCCGACGTGTGCGAGGAGCCGTCCGTGCCGTGGGGGCGCGTACGCGACTGGGCCGCGGCCAGCCGGGTACCGCGCACGGCGGGCACCAACTGCCGGCGCAGGTGCGGGTCCCGCAGACCGCGCAGCCCGAACAGCGCGGTCTGCACGTGCGGGGTCCGGTCGTTCAGGTAGGCGGAGCGGATCGCGCGCAGCGCCCGCGCCCCGGCCCCGGTGACCCGGCTCTTGGCCCGGGACGCGCAGACCAGGCCCACGACGATGCCGCCCACCAGGACGAGCGCCACCTTGGCGACGAACGGCACCCCGGAGCGGGGATCGAGGGCGAGCGACACGACGGTCACCACCAGCGACACCGGGAACAGCAGCAGCGCGCACACGACGGCCTGGACCAGCCCCCAGCGGCGCAGGCGGCGCAGCCCGGATCCGGGCGGGGTGATCAGCCCGCGGTCGGCGAGCCCGTCCCCGATCTCCTGGACGGCCGGGTCGCACATGGCGGCGTAGCGCACCTGGTAGAGCCATCCCGAGGGCGCCCCCTGGTGGGCCTGGAGGACGGCCCGCTCGGCGGGGTCGGTGGCCCGCGCCCCGGGGCGTACCTGGACGATGCCCGGACCGCCCGCCACCAGTCGGCCGTCGCCGAGCATCGAGACGAGCGCGGCGTCCACGACGGTGCCGGGGCCGCCCACCACGAAGGCGGCCTCGGACAGGTCGTGCAGGACGGGAGCGGGGCCCGCGGACGAGGACCGGGCCCTGCGGAGCCCGCCCATCAGCAGGACGGAGGAGAGGAGGACGGCGATCCAGATCGCCGATGCGAGGAGGTTCATGCCGCTCTCCCCGCCAGCGTCCGGGCCCAGCGCACGATCCGGCGGGGCGGTTTGGCCCCGGCCCGGTCCCGCCACCAGGCGGTGAGCCGGCGCCGGGCGGCCGGATCGGCCGGCAGGTCCCGGATCAGCAGGTCCTCGGCGAAGTCCAGCGCGTCCCGGCGGTATCCGGAGGTCATGGGGCGGCCCTTGGCGTAGGAGAGGAAGGCCTCGCGGTACGGGTCCGGGCCGCCCAGGATCACGGGCAGCTCGGGAGCCAGCTTCGCCACCACGTCGGCCCGCTTGGCGGCCAGCGCCCGGGCCTGTACCCGGATGCGCCGGCGGTCGAAGCCCTCGGGGACGGGGGTCCCGGCCACCAGCGCCGACAGCAGCGCGGCCTGGCCGAGCGCCACCCGGGTCCGGGCAGACTCCTCGACCGGGCCCTGGTCGGTGCCGTGTTCGGTGCCGGGGCCGGCCTCCTGCCCGGTGCCCGCCGGGCCGGACCCGGCGGTGGCCGTCTCCCGGGGCGCGGCCGGTCCGGCCGTCACCACGGCGCGGATCGCGGCCAGCTCGCCCGCGAGCTCGGCCTCCGGCGGGAAGTCGTCGTCCCGCTCCAGCAGCACGCCCGCCGGTGCCACCCGGGAGCGCAGCTCGGCCAGCAGGTCGAGCACGACCGGCGGCACCGGGTGCGCGTGGGTGTCGTGCCAGACGCCGCCCCGCTCCACGCCGCCCGCCACGTGCACGTACGCCAGCGCCTCCAGCGGGATCGCGTCCAGCACGGCGGCCGGGTCCTCGCCCCGGTTGACCCGGTTGGTGTGCAGGTTGGCCACGTCGATGAGCAGCCGGACACCGGTCCGTTCGACGAGCTCCGTGAGGAACTGCCCTTCCGTCAGCTCCTCGCCCGGCCACGAGAACAGCGCGGCGATGTTCTCCAGCGCCAGCGGGACCGGCAGGGCGTCCTGCGCGATCCGCACGTTCTCGCACAGCACGTCCAGCGCGTCGCGCGTGCGCGGCACCGGCAGCAGGTGACCGGCCTCCAGCACCGGGGAGGAGGTCCGTACGAAGGCGATGTGCTCGGTGACGAGCGGCGCCCCCAGCGCCACCGCCCGTTCGCCGAGCGCCGCCAGCTTCGCCGGATCGGGGCGGTCCGCGCCGCCGAGGCCGAGCGAGACCCCGTGCGGAACGACGCGCGTGCCCCGCTCGCGCAGCCGCAGCAGGGACTCGGGCAGGTGGCCCGGGCATACGTTCTCGGCCACCACCTCGACCCAGTCCAGGCCGGAAAGCCGCTCGACGGCGTCCGCGATCTCCGGCCGCCAGCCGATGCCCACCCCCAGGTGTGCCATGGGTTCCATGTCCCCTCGCCCCCTCTCTTCGCACCGTGTGCCGATGTCATGGCCCCGACGCAGTCGCGCCAATCGCAGGAGGGGACGTTCAGAGGAACATTTGAGGTTCCCGCCGACCGGGAAGCGCGCCAGGGCCGCTCCGTCAGGGCCGGTCCGTCGGGGCCGCTCCATCGGGGCCGCTCCGGCGGGGCCGCACCGTCGGGCCGAACCGTCAGAGCCGGGCCCGCAGCGCCGGGTGGTCGGCGACCACCGTCGCGCTGCCCGGCGCGATCTCGGTGAACCCCGCGTCCCGCACCAGCGGCAGCCCGCTCCCGCCCAGCTCGGCCCACCGCTCGCGCGGTGCCGTCCGTACCGCCAGCCGGAATCCGGAATCCTGCCAGGCGGTCCGTTCCGCCTCCGTCAGCTCCCACCACGCCAGCTGCGCCGCGTGCCCGGCCTGGGCCATGGCCTTGCCGGCCGACATGGCGAGGCCGGGGTTGAGCCACAGCACCGGCAGCCCCGGCTCCACGGTCGCGGCGACCGGCTCCGGGTCGTCCAGATCGGTGCCCGACACCTGGAGCTTGGCCAGTTCCTTCGGCCAGCCGTCGAGGGGCACCGGCGGGAAGACCCGTACCTGCGCGCCGTCCCCGTGCACCGTGACGCCCGGCAGGGTCTCCGCCTTGCGCCACTCCGCCCCGCGCGCCCGCCGGACCACCTTGCGGATCCGGGCGTCCTGCCAGTCGCGGACGGCCTCGGCCCACTCGCCCTCGCCCCGCGCCCGCTCGTCGGTGAGCAGGACCAGCACGGCACGGGCCGCCGTCTCCAGGGCGTCCGTCCGGGCGGGCGGCTCGGCCTTCTCGATCCGCACCACCAGCGGCAGCACGAACTGCGGGGCCTCGTCGCGCAGTACGTGCTCCTGCCGGAAGGGGCTGTCCGCCCCGACCGCGGGGACGTCGGAGATGTCGTTGGTGTGCTGGCTGCTCATCCTGCCAAGGATGCCAGCCTCCGCCTTCAGGATGATGCCCCGGGTGGCCGGACCGGGTGAGGATCGAGGCCATGAAGAGTGATCTTTTCGCGTCCGAGAACCTGGCCCGGGCGGCCGCCGCCCCCGGCATGACCCTGCAGAACGCCAAGTCCGTGAAGTACACCGTCAACGGTGAAATGCTGGCCCGTCAGGGCTCGATGATCGCCTTCCGGGGCAACCTCCAGTTCGAGCGCAAGGGACAGGGCATAGGCGGCATGCTCAAGCGCGCCGTGACGGGCGAGGGCCTCGCGCTCATGTCCGTACGGGGCCAGGGCGAGGCCTGGTTCGCCCACCGGGCGGACAACTGCTTCATCATCGACCTCGAGCCGGGTGACGCACTCACCATCAGCGGCCGCAACGTGCTCTGCTTCGACCCGACCCTGTCCTACGAGATCAAGATGGTGAAGGGCGCCGGCATGACCGGCGGCGGCCTCTTCAACAGCCTTTTCACCGGCACCGGCAAGCTCGCCGTCGTCTGCGACGGCCACCCGATCATCATCCCGGTCACCGCCCAGGCCCCGGTCTACGTGGACACGGACGCGGTGGTCGGCTGGAGCGCACAGCTGGAGACCGGCCTGCACCGCTCCCAGTCGGTCGGCTCGATGATCCGAGGCGGCTCCGGCGAGGCCGTCCAGCTGAAGCTGAGCGGCGAGGGCTTCGTCATCGTCCGCCCGAGCGAGGCCGTCGAAACGGCGGCGGCGCACTGAACCTGACCGGTGTGGGCCGTCGCTACGGACGGCGCCGCCCCTGGGTACTGCGCGGGATCACGCTGGACCTCCCGCGCGGCGCCCTCGTCCGCGTCGAGGGCGGCAACGGCGGCGGCAAGTCCACCCTGCTGCGGCTCGTCGCCGGGATCGAGGCCCCGACCGAGGGGCGCGTCACCGGCCGCCCGGCCCGCACCGGCTACGTGCCCGAACGCTTCCCGGCGGCACTGCCGCTCACGGCCGCCGACTACCTGACCCGGCTGGGCCGGGTGCACGGACTGCCGCGCGCCGAGGCGGCCCGCCGGGCGGCCGGCCGGCTGGAGCGGTTCGGTGCCGCCGCGTACGCCCGCACCCCGATGGCCGAACTGTCCAAGGGCAGCAGCCAGAAGGTCGCCGTCGCACAGGCCCTGCTCGCCGACCCCGGGCTGCTCGTCCTCGACGAGGCGTGGACCGGCCTGGACGGCTCCGCCCGGGCGGAGCTGGACCGGGCCGTCGCCGAACGCACCGCCGCCGGGGGCACGGTGGTGTTCGTCGACCACGACCCGCGGCGGCTCGCGGGCGCGGCCGACGCCCACTACCGGGTCGAGGGCGGGGCCCTCGTACCGGTGTCCGCTGCGGCCGGGCCCCGCGTACGGATCCACGCGGTCGGCCCGCCCGACCGGGCGCTGCCTCCGGGCCTCGTCGCTTCGCCGGCCGCCGGCGGGGGAGTGCAGCTCACCGTGGAAGCCGCACGCTCCGACGCGGTCCTGCGCGACCTGCTCACCGCCCGGCCGCCCTGGCACATCCGCGCCGTGGAGGAACTCCCGTGACCGCCCTGATCCGTTACCAGGGCGCCCTGCTGCTGCGCTCCCAGCGCTGGCTCGCGCCCCTCGTCGCCTACGCCGCCCTCCTGGCCGTCGGCATCCGCCCCGGCGACCCGGTGCTCGACTCCCTCGGCCTCACCGCCGCCGGCCTGGTCCCGGTCTCCGCCTGGCTCGTCCGGATCTGCGTGAGCGTCGAACCGGACGCGGCCCGCGACTGCACGGCCGCCGCGGCCGGTCCCGTACGGGTCCACGCGGCGGCCCTGCTCACCGCCTCGGCCGGAGCGCTGCTCGTCGGAGCCGCGGCGGCCGCGGTGGCACTGCTGACCGGCGACCGGGCCGGCGCCGCCCCCGGCGCGGCCGCCCTCGCCGGGGCCCTCGCGGTGGCGGCCTGCGTGCTGACCGGCACGGCCGTGGGCGCCCTGTGCAGCCGGCCCCTGCTCCGCCGCCGGGGCCACTCGGTCCTGGCCGGGGCCCTCGGCTCCCTGCTCGCCCTGGTCCTCGCGGCCTCCCCGGCCCGCGGCGCGGTGTCCGCCCTGGTCACGGCGGGTCGCTCAGGAGCGGTGCCCCTGCCGCTCACGCCCCTGGCCGGCGCACTCCTCCTGGCCGCCGCAGCAGGCACGACGGCCGGCCTGGCCGCGGCGCGACGGCGCTAGCTCGGGTCCGCGGGGCAGATGGGTGCCCGGCCGCCGCCATTCGACACCTCCGGCTGTTCCAAAGAGTGATGGTGCGTAACCTTCCGTGATCGGCCCGTCGGGAACGGGGATGCCCGACCCGTAGCAGGGCCTCCGTGCACCTCACGGAGGCCCTCCCCTCCAGGAAAGGAAACCCATGAGGAAGCTGGCTTGGGCCGCGCGTGGCATGTCGGTCGTATCGGGAGCGGTACTGCTCGGGGCGCTGATGGTCCCGTCCGCGGTCGCCGACGGCACCCCGGGGAGCACCGCGTCGCCCAGCAGCTCCGTGATGGAGCAGGGCAAGAAGTGCGGTTCCCGCGACGTCAGCTCCGCCGCTCCGGACTACGTGAACTTCCCGACGGGCGTGATCTTCCGCGTCGCGACCGACGCGCAGGGGCACTCGTTCGTCAACGACAGCCGCAACGCGGGCGTGTGGATCAACCTCGGCCTCCTCGCCAACGCGCCGAAGTGCGTCACGGACAGCGCGCTCTCGGTGACCGAGGGCAACCCGGGCATCCTCTACATCACCCTGCTGACCCAGGACGGGGTGCTCCACGAGGCCCAGTGCACCACCAGCAACACGCCGTTCGATCCGTCGAACCTCGTGGCGGCCTGCGGCACCGGGTTCTCGATCCTTCCGAACACCCCCGTCGTCTGACATGAGTCATGGCTAGGGGTGTCCTGCTGGCTGCAGGCAGCAGGACACCCCTAGCTCACTCGGGCGGGGGAGGAGCCGCCCGGGACGAGGAGGGTGGGTTCGCCCGTGCCGTCCGCGGGGGTCGACCAGATGTCGCTCGCGCGGCCGCCCCGGCCCGGCAGGGCGTAGGCCAGGGTCGTGCCGTCCAGCCATGCGGCCTGGTCGTCGACGCTGTGCTGCTCGGCCAGCGGGTGTTCGCGCATCGTCGCCAGGTCGAGGACGTACAGCCGCCAGGGTGCCCGGGGGTCGTCGGAGACCTTCTTCTTGAAGGCGACGCGGGCGCCGTCCGGTGACAGCGAGGGGCATTCGGCGTTCTCCCGCAGCGCCTTCGCCGACCAGGCGCGCAGGTCGCCCTCGACGAGGTGGGTGGCGCCCCGGGTGGAGACGGTGGCGTAGAAGCGGTTGTCGTCGGCGGCGAAGGTCACGCCCCAGTAGTTGACGTCCGAGTCGTGGTGGCGGGCCCCGCCGAGGGTCAGCGGGATCTGCTCGATCGACTTGACCAGATAGCCGCTGCGCAGGTCCAGGATCGCCGTCCGGGTGGAGAACGCGGCGGTGTTGTAGGAGTCGCCGGTCGTGAACGTGGTCCAGGACAGCACCTGGCCCGAGGGTGATACCCGGGCCCGGTTCGGGATGCCGGGCACGGTCACCCTGCGGATCTCCCGCAGGCGCCGGTCGAGGACGAGGGCCTCCGTGCGGGCCGGGACCCCGGGCAGCCCGCGCAGGCACAGGGCGTGGTCCCCGGCGGTGTGGAAGCGGTCGCAGGACGGGCCGCCGGTCACCCGGGGCAGGCCCGGGCCGCCCTGGCGCGCGATCCGCCCGCCGGCCGCGTCCCGGAAGTACAGGCCCGGCTCCAGGGTGCCGAAGGAGGCGTCGGCCTGCTGCGCGGACGGCCGTTCGCGGTGCCGGGCGTGCAGGACGTAGCCCAGCGAGCCGCCCGCCAGCAGCAGGACCGCGGTGACGACGAGGGCGAGGCGCAGTCGGCCGGACGGGGGGTTCACGGGGCCTCCGGGGCGGCGGTCGGGGTGGTCGCGGCGGACGGGGGAGCGGCGGGCAGGATGCGCGAGGCGGCCGCGAGCGCCCCGGCCAGTGCGAGGGCGGCGGCCCAGAGGGCGGGCCGCTGCCCCCAGAGGGTCCACGCCGCCCCGAATCCGGCGGCGCCCAGCAGCCGGGCCAGTGCCTGGCCGGTCTGCAGGACCGCGAGCCCGCCCGCCCGGCCGGCCGCGGGCAGCGCGGGGGCGGCGAGCGCCATCAGGACCCCGTCGGTGGCCGCGTAGAAGACGCCCAGCAGGACGAGCACCCCCACGACGGTCGGCGGGGAGACGGGGGCGAGCAGCAGGGCGTACGCCCCGAGCAGGGCGCAGTGCCCGAGCAGGAAGGCCGTCCGGCGTCCGGTCCGGTCGGCGGCCCGGTCGGCGAGCCGGCCCACGGGCACGGCGAGCAGCAGGTAGACGGCGGCGGCCCCGAGCGGCAGCAGCGTGAACAGGGCGGGCGGCAGGTCGAGTCCGCGCAGGAGCAGCAGGTAGAGGAAGGCGTCGCCGATGGTGGTGGCGCCCAGCAGGGCCGCGGCGCAGAGCACGCGGCGGAACGCGGGGTCGCGCAGGGCAGGCCGGCGCGGCGCGGGAGCCGGGGCCGGGGCCGGATGCGGAGCCGCCGGACCGGGCGCCGCCGGGACGTACACGACGAGCAGCAGCACACCGAGCAGGCCGGTGCAGAAACTGACGGCGAACACCGCGTCGTAGGCATCGGCGGTGGCCCCGAGCACGGCGAACGCGGCGAGCGGCCCGAGCAGTGCGCCCGTGGTGTCCATGGCGCGGTGCACGCCGAAGGACCGGCCGAGGCTCTCCGGCGGCCCGCTCAGCGAGATGAGGGCGTCGCGCGGGGCGGTACGGATGCCCTTGCCCAGCCGGTCGGCGGCGAGCGAGGCGGCGATCCCGCCGGTGGCGCCCCCGGCGAGGAGCAGTCCCAGCCGGGAGAGCGCGGAGAGCAGGTAGCCGGCGCCGGCGATCCGCTTGTGGTGGCCGCGGCGGTCGGCGAGCCGCCCGCCGAGCAGCCGGACCAGGGCGGTGGCCCCGTTGAACATCCCGTCCAGGAAGCCGAACTGGAGGGGTGTCAGGCCGAGGCCCAGGACGAGGTAGAGCGGCAGCACCGCCGTGACCATCTCGGAGGAGACGTCGGTGACGAGGCTGACCGCGCCGAGCGCGAGGACGGCTGCGGGGACGCGCCGCCGGGCCCCTCGGGGGCGGGGCGGCGCGTCCGGGCGGCCGTTGGCGGCCAGGTACATCAGTGGCAGCTGTACTTCGGGCTGGTGTCCTTGACCTTGCCGTCGGTGGCCACGTAGGTCCATCCGTAGCCGGAGTCGGTGAAGTCGAGCTTCACCACGCCGTACGGCCCGCTGATCCGCTTCTGGCTGTTGGGCTGGACCTCCTCGATGGGGTAGGGCTCGGCGCCGCCCATTCCGCCGACGATCTCCACGATCCCGTCGGCGGTCGCCCGGCCCTCGGGGTCCTGCGGGGCGAACCGCTCGTAGTGGTGGTCGTGCCCGTTGAGGACCAGGTCGGCCTTGGCGGCGTAGAGGATCTTCCAGACGGGCTTGGAGACGGGGTCGTTGCCGTGCCCGCCGGAGGAGTACAGCGGGTGGTGCCAGTAGGCGGCGATGCACGGCCTGGTGTTGGCGGCGAGGTCGGCCTTCAGCCAGTTGAGCTGGGCGGCCTGGTCGAAGGAGTTGGAGTCGAGGGCGACGAAGTGCCAGTTTCCCTCGTCGAAGCTGTAGTAGCTCCTGCCCTGCGGGTAGGCGATGCTCCCGAAGTACGACTTGTACCCGGCGAGCGGGCCGGCCGGGTCGTACGTCTCGTGGTTGCCGGGGACCGGGCGGGTCTTGGCCTTGAAGGCTCCCCAGCTCTTGTCGTAGTAGGCGCGGTAGTCGGACAGCCGGGCGTCGTCGTACTGGTTGTCGCCCATCGTCAGGTAGAACTTCGGGTCGATCCGCTGGGCGAGCGCGGCGGTCTTCGGGTGCGCGCAGCCGCTGTCGGACGCCGTGCACTGCGCGGCGATGTCACCGGCGGCGACGACAGTGAAGGAGCCGCCGGGCGGCGGCCCGTCCCCGGCGGTGCCGTACACCTCGGCCTCGAAGAGCGAGTAGCCGTACGAGGTGCCGCGCGCGGTGCCCTGGACGCGGAGGTAGCGGCCCTTGCCGGACAGGCCGGTCCAGTCGTCGACGCCGCCGTTGCCGGCGTTCTCGGCGGCGAGCGCGGTCCAGGCGGCGCCGTCGGCGGAGATCTCGATGCGGTACGCCGTGGCGTGGGCCGCCTCCCAGGTGAGGCGTACCCGGGAGACGGTGGCTCCGGCGCCGAGGTCCACCCGGATCCACTGGGGGTCCTTGCCCTCGGCGCTGGCCCAGCGGGTGGCCGGGTCGCCGTCGAAGGCGTTCTTCGCGGCCAGCGAGGAGGACTCGGTGGAGGAGGCGGTGGCGGGCCTCCCGCGGGATATGAGGGGGTCGGCGGCTGCCCCGGCCCGTCCGGGCCAGGCGAGGAGGAGGCCGCCGACGAGGGTGAGCGCGGCGAGGCCGCTGAGGGCGGTGAGGAGGAGGGTGCGGAGTCTGCCGTGTAACAGGGGGCGATGAGCGGAGGCGTTCAGGCGGTTCGGGCGCATACCTGGAACTCCCTGCCATGAGGGGGCGGCGAGAGCTGGACACTGGCGCGGGGCGCCGCACCCGCCCGCGCGGGGCGGACCGGGGACGGCGCCACGGCGGCCGGGTCAGAGCTCTCGCTGAGCGCGTCATGCCCATGGGGGTGGGCACCGCGCCAAGCCGCCGCCCGGGACACTAACAGGAAGGAAAGTTTCCTACCAGTGTTCCGGCGGCAGTTGTCCGCTACGTGCCGATCAGCTCTGAGACCTTCACGAAGCGGTAGCCGCGCTTGCGCAGTTCGGGGACGATCCGCTGGACGGCCTCCTCGGTGACCGGTGCGGCGCTGCGCGTGCAGTGCATGACCACCACCGAGCCGGGCTTCACACCGGCGAGCACCTGCTCGGCCACCGCGGCCGGGTCCTTGGCGAAGGCGTCCCCGCTGACCACGTCCCACTGGATGGCCGTGACCTTGGCCGTGGACAGGGCCCGCAGTGCCTGGTCGTCGTAGCAGCCGCCGGGGAAGCGGAAGTACGGGACGGTGTTGACCGCGCCCGCCTGCCGGAAGGCGGCGAAGGCCCGGTCCACGTCGGCGCGGCCGGCGGCGGCGTCGAGTGCGGGCAGCCCGTAGCAGGGGGACTTGAAGGCGTGGTGGCTGTACGAGTGGTTCGCGATCTCGAAGTTCGGGTCGGTGCCGATCGACTTGGCCTGGTCCGGGTACTCCTCGGCCCAGCGGCCCGTCATGAAGATCGTCGAGGGCACCTTGAGGGTGCGCAGGGTCGAGATCAGCGCGGGGTTGTCGAAGTGTTCCCCGTCCGCGGCGCGCGGCCCCTGGTCGGAGGTCATGTCGGCGTCGAAGGTCAGCGCCACGGTCTTGTCCGTCCGCTGCTTCGCCCGTTCGAAGACCGGGGTCAGGCCGTTCGGGCCCGGCGCCATGGTCGGGGGCTTGGCGGGCGCACCGGGCCGCGGGGACGCGGCGGGTGCTCCGGACGAGGCGGGTGCTCCGGGGGCGGCGGCCGAGGCCGAGGCGGCGGGGGTGCCCATACGGGCCTCGCGTCCGGCGTCCGGCGCCCCGGCGCCGCCCCCGCATCCCGCGAGGGCGGCGCCGAGCACCGCCGTGGCAGCTGCGACAGCTACTTTTCGTACGGAATTGGTCACGTACGCAAACTATATGACTAACTGATGAGAAGAATGCGCGACAGGCGGTCGGGCGTTTTCCGGCGCCCGCGCAACGGTGCTGCCCGCGACACCCGCGACACCCGCGACCCCCGCGCCACTGCCGAGCGGGACGCGCATGAAGTCCCACGGACGGGGGGAGGGACAGGGGGACCGCAGGGGGGACCATGGACAGCACGTCACCCGAATCTCGCACCTTGCTGAGCAGATTCCGCATCACCCTGGCGATCTGCGTTCTCCTGGGAGGACTGAGCCTGGCCCTGGTCTCCAACGGCCGTGACGGGTTCGGCTGGTCCGTGCTCAACGAGCTCGCCGTCTTCGCCGCCGCCGGTGTTGCCATCCCCTTCTACTACGACCTGTTCCTGCGGGACGCCGAACGGCAGCGGTTCCTCGCGGAGATGAACCAGCTGCTCGATGACCGGCTGCCCGTCCGTGAGGGCGACCGCGGCCTGACCGTTCATGCCCAGGGACGTCCTTCGCCGACCGAGAAGGCGGCGTTCATCGCCGGCGCGAACTCCGAGATCATCGAAGTCGGAATTTCGCTGCGCAGCCTGGCGAGCCTGTTCGTCTCGCGCCCCGAGCGGGACTTCACCGGACCGGTACGCCGGCTCCTGAGCCAGGGCGTGAACATCACCTACGTCATGGCGGACCCCGAATCGGTGCTGCTCGGGGAGTACGGCCGGAGCATCGGCGACCCCCACCTGCCGCAACGGGCGGCCGACTCCGCCCGCCAGCTGCTGGAGATCGCCCGGGGGTTCGAGTCCGAAGGGCACCCCGGAGGGCTGAGGGTGCGCTTCACCCGGCAGCTGCCCACCGCCTACATCAGCATCGTGGACCCCGAATCGGAGACCGGCCGCTGCCGGACCTCCCCCTATCTGGCGGGCGTGCGCAGGTCCGACTCGCCCGTGCTCGACATCGCGCGGAGCACACAGCCCGAGCTGTTCGAACGCTATGCGACCTACGCGCGGACCGCCCTGGGCGACAGCACTCCCGTGGACTTCCCCTGAGCGGCCGCACGGTCCTCCCCTACGCGCCGGACGGTGCCCGGTGCCAGGGACCCGTCACCGCGAACGTGGTCCCCGGCGCGTAGGCGTTCACGTACATCGTCCGCCCGTCGGGGGAGAAGGTGACACCGGCGAACTCCCCCCACTCCGGGGCCCCCGGCGCTCCGATGTCCTCGGCGTTGCGGGCCATCGGGTAGACCTCGCCGCCCACCGTCACCCCGAAGACGTACTGCGCGCCGCCGCCGTCCTCGCACACCATCAGTCCGCCGTCCGGGGCCAGGCAGATGTTGTCGGGGGAGTCCCCGGGCAGCGCGACGTCGGCGGCCGGGCCGAAGCGCACGTCGAGGCGGATCGTGGAGCGCCGCGGGTCGTGGAACCACACCTGCCCGTGGTGGTCGGCGGCCGCGCCCTCGCCGCTGCGCGCGAAGCTGGACACGAAGTGCACCCCGCCGTCGCCCCAGTAGCAGCCCTCCAGCTTCTGCGCGTGGGTGATCCCGCCCGGCCCGAAGTCCTGGAACCGGATCGGCGTTGCGGCCGCCGACGGGTCCGGCACGGGCACCCACTCCACCGGGAACACCGCCCCGGGCTCGTCCACCACCGCCAGGTCCGCGACCCCCGGCACCCGCATGGCCTCCAGCCGGCCCCCGGCCCGCAGCGAGCCGGGCCCGCCGAGGGGCCGCTCCGGCAGGAACCGGTAGAACAGCCCGAACGGCCGGACGAAGGCGTCCTCGGTCTCGTAGACGATCCCGCGGTACGGGTCCACGGCGACGGCCTCGTGCGCGAAGCGGCCCATCGCGGTGAGCGGGACCGCGCCCGAGCGGTGCGGGTCGGCCGGGTCCACCTCGAAGACGTAGCCGTGGTCGCGGGTGTAACCGGAGGTGCCCGCCCGGTCCTCGGTCTCCTCGCAGCTCAGCCAGGTGTTCCAGGGGGTGCGGCCGCCCGCGCAGTTGACGGCGGTACCGGCGAGGGCGACGCGTTCACCGGTGACCCGCCCGGCCGCGTCCAGCTCCAGGGCGGTACAGCCGCCGAGGCCCTGGGGATCGTAGGTCAGTCCCGGGACGGCGGGGACGCGCAGGGCGGCGGTCGTGCGGTTCTCGTGGTTGCGCACGAGGCGCACGCGGCCGCCGCCGGCCCCGAAGGCGGCCATGCCGTCGCAGTTGGCGGGCACCGGCCCCTCGCCGGAGCGCAGCGGCTCGCCCGCCCGGGAGAGCACCCGGTAGGTGAACCCGGCGGGCAGGTCGAGCAGCCCGCGTGGATCGGCCACCAGCGGTCCGTACCCGCGCTCGGTGCGCGGGGTCCGCGGGGCCCGGGCGGCGGCCGGGGCCCCGCCACCGGCGAACAGCGCGCCGAGCGCCCCGCTGAAGACGATCCCGCCCGCGGCGAGCAGGCCGCGCCGGGTGACGGACACCGGCCGCTCCCGGGGCGGCATCAGAGGGACGGCTTGGGACGGGTGGTGCCCGGAAGGCAGGTCACCGCCCGGTTGAAGGTCTCGAACAGGCCGTCGGGGTTCTTCTTCCAGAGCCACAGGTGCAGGGCGTAGTGCACCGGCTGACCGGGGAAGTTGCCGGGCTTGGGACCCTTGAAGGGGATGCCGAACATCGTCGGGCGGTCGTCGTCCGTCGTCAGCTTCTGGTCGCGGTCGTAGCGCAGCCACTGGACCGCGACGAGCCGCTTGCCACCGCGCCCGTCGTCCTCGTAGAACAGTGCGGCGGGCTTCGCCGGGTCGAGGGAGTTGTCGTACTTGTGGTTGAAGTGCGGGTAACCGAGGGCGCCCGGGCCCGCCTTGTCGACGACGCAGTACTGGTCGGGCTTGTAGCCGTCCGCCACCGCGTTGGCGTGCACCTGATACCTGGCGGTCGCGGCGTACGTCCGGGCCAGGTCGCCCTGGGCCCGGCCGGGGCCCGAGTCCGCGGCGGCGAGCGGAGCGGCGGCGGCCGCCAGGGTGAGCGAGGCGGCTGCGGTGAGGGCCAGGGCGAGACGGCGGGCCATGCGCGGGCTCCTTGGGACGGGCTGGCTGGGGGCACCTGCAGCCCTTCCCCGGCCCGCCGGGCCCGCCACACACTCGGCCCGGACGGCCGACCGCCGATCGGCTGACGGTCGGCCGGACCCGCACCCGGCCCCGCCCCGGGACCCGGCGCCGCCGGCTCACTCGAACGGGAAGGGCGCCGTTTCACGACGCATCCGGGCGGGGAACCGCTGTTGTCCCCAGCAGGCGAGCGCGACGGAGGGTACGGACCATGGCGCAGCAGGATGCGGCACCGGACGGCGGCGGCGAGCTGCACGAGATCGTGTCGGCCGTGTCCCGGGGCGCGCCCGAGTACCGGCAGTGTCCCCATCCGATGTACGCAGCCCTGCGCGAGCAGGACCCGGTGTGCCGGCTGACCCCTCCCCACGGGATCGAGACGTACCTCATCACCCGTTACGACGACGCCCGCGACGCGCTGTCGGACCCCCGGTTCAGCAAGAACATGCACGGCGCCATCGACACGTACCACGCCGTGTACGGCAGCTTCTTCGACGCGCTCGACGACAACGTGCTCTTCTCCGACCCGCCCCGCCACACGCGGCTGCGCCGGGTCCTGCGGAGCGCCTTCACCCCCCGGCGGGTGGAGCAGATGCGTCCGCGGATCACCGCGATCGCCGAGGACATCCTGCGCGAATGCCGCAGGGCGGGCACGGTCGACCTCATGGCCTCGTTCGCGTTCCCGCTGCCCGTGGCGGTCCTGTGCGAACTGATGGGCATCCCGCAGGAGGACCGCCCGGAGATCCTGGAGCAGTTCGCCGAGGTGACCCGCTCCCGGTTCGACCCCAGCCGGAAGGCACAGCTCAAGGCGGCCGAGGAACGCCTGCAGCACCGGCTGGAGCGGCTCATCTCGGACACGCGCGCGCAGCCGTCGGACTCGTTCCTCAGCGACCTCCTCCAGGCGGAGGAACGGCTGGAGGACCCCGAACTGGTCGCGTCGCTGTGGGTCCTGTTCTTCGCCGGCCACAAGACCACCGCCTACCAGATCGGCAACTGCGTCCTCAACCTGCTGCTCCGCCCCGATCAGGCGGCGTTGCTGCGCGCGGACCCGGCCCTCGTCCCGCGGGCGGTCGAGGAGATGCTGCGCTTCGAGGGATCGGTGGAGACGTCGACGTTCCGGTACGCGGCGCGGGACGCCGAGATCGGGGGCACGGCGATCCCCGAGGGCTCCCTCGTTCAGATCGCGCTCTCCTCGGCCAACCGGGACCCCGAGAAGTTCGACCTCCCCGACGAACTGGACGTGACGCGCGAGGGACTCCAGGGCACGCACCTGGGCTTCGGGCACGGGACCCACTACTGCCTGGGGGCGCCGCTGGCGCGGCTCGAACTCGAGATCGCGCTCGCCACCCTCCTGCGGGAGTTCCCGGACATGGAGCTCGCGGACCCGCCGGGGACCGGGCGGGCGTGGCTCAAGGGCCCGGTGCCGGCGTTCCGGGGCCTCGAACACCTCCGGCTCGTCCTGGAGCCGCCCCGCCCCGGCGCGGACCCGGGCGAGTCGTCCCTGGCCTCCGTGGCTTCCGGCAGGTAACCCAGACCCGATGGGCGGTGGATCGGCATGACGGATTCCGTGAGTAATTCCGCACTGCGCCTCCTGGGGACGCCGGCGGACGAACTGCGGATCGCCGCGGTGGGCACCAGCGCGGCGATCCGCATCGCGCGGGGCTTCTCCGCGCCGGGCCCGGGCACGGCGCACGCGGCCCATACGAAGATCGACATGCACCAGCACTTCTGTGCGCCGCAGTGGCGCGACTGGGCCGCGCACCACGGACTGATCGACCCGGAACGGCTGCCCCCGTGGAGCCGGCTGGACATCGACGCGGCGATCCGCTTCATGGACGGCGCGGGCATCACGACCGCCGTCCTCAAGCCGATGCTGCCGGCGCGCTACCGGTCGTCGGCCCAGCTGCGCGAAGCCATCAACATCACGCTGCAGTCGATGACCGAGGTGGCGCAGTCGCACCCGGGACGGTTCTCGTACTACGTCCCGCTGTTCCTGGACGACCCGGAGGCCTCGTCCTGGGCCGTGCGCCGCGGGCTCGGCCAACTGGGGGCCGTCGGGGTGAACGTGACGGCCAACTACGGGGGTGTCTACCTCGGCGACCCCGCCTACGACCGGCTGTTCCACGAGCTGAACGAGTTCTCCGCCGTGGTGGACACCCACCCGCACAACCTTCCGGACGGCCCGCCCGGCCCGCCCGGCGGGTCGACGGTGCCGGGTATCCCGAACTTCATGTGCGACTTCCTGCTGGACACCACCCGGGCCGCCGTGAACATGATCAGCCACAGGACGCTGGACCGCTTCCCGGACATCTCCGTCGTGCTGCCGCACGCCGGAGGCTTCCTGCCGTACATCGCGACGCGGCTGCAGGCCCTCGGGCGGTTCTGCGAGCCGCGCGTCGAACCCGCCGCCGTCCGTGACCACCTGAGCCGCTTCTACTACGACACGGCAGGCCCCATGGCGCCCGCCGCGACCCTGCTGGAGCACGTGCCGGCCGACCACGTCCTCTTCGGCACCGACTGGCCCGCCGCCCCCGCCGACACGGTCACGGACCTGGCGCTGCCCGCCCTGGAAGCCGACCCGGCCTTCACCCCGGAGCAGCTGCGGGGGATCTACCACGACAACGCGATGCGCCTGATCCCGCAGTTGGCGAACGCCTGAGGGGACGGGGCACGGAAGGGGGCGCGGGCCGCACGCGCGGCCCGCGCCCCCCTCGTCGCAGCGGCGCCGATCAGGCGAGCTTGGCACTCAGCGTGATCGTCGTACCGGTCAGCGCCTGGCTGACCGGGCAGTTCTTCTTGGCGTCCTCGGCGGCGGCGACGAAGCCGTCGTTGTCCAGACCCGGGACCTCGCCCTCCACCGTGAGGTGGATGCCGGTGATGCCCTCACCGGGCTGGAAGGTGACGTCCGCCTTGGTCTCCAGCCGGGTGGGCGGGGTGCCCGCGCCCGCGAGGCCGTGGGACAGCGCCATCGAGAAGCAGCTGGAGTGGGCGGCGGCGATCAGCTCTTCCGGGCTGGTCTTGCCGTTCGCGGCCTCGGCACGGGAGGGCCAGGAGACGTCGAAGGTGCCCCTGCCGGAGGAGTCGAGGGTCACCTGCCCCTTGCCCTCCAGCAGGTTGCCTTCCCAGACGGTGTGCGCGTGACGCGTGGTGGCCATGGTGGTCCCTTCGAAGATGTGGGAAACGGCCGGGCCCCCGAAGGTCCCCGGCGCCCCCAAACCTACTGGGAGACCAGGGGTTTCGCGTCGCGCGCCAGCGCGGTGAGCCGCGATATGGCGCGGAAGTACTTCTTCCGATAGCCGCCGTTCAGCATGTCCTCACTGAACAGCCGGTCGAAGGGGACCCCGGAGGCCAGCACCGGGATCTCGCGGTCGTACAGCCGGTCGGCCAGTACCACCAGGCGCAGCGCCGTCGACTGGTCGGGCACCGGGCCGACGTCGGTCAGGCAGACCGCCGTGAGGCCGTCGGTCAGCGCGCCGTAGCGGCTGGGGTGCACCCGGGCCAGGTGTTCGAGCAGGCCGGGGAAGTCGTCCAGGCTCGCGCCCTCGGTCGCGTACGCGGCCTTGGTGACCTGCTCGTCCGAGAACGGCGCCGGTGCCTCCGGCAGACCGCGGTGGCGATAGTCCTGGCCGTCGATCCGCAGCGGCCGGAAGTGCGCCGACAGCCCCTGGATCTCGCGCAGGAAGTCGGCGGCGGCGAACCGGCCCTCGCCGAGCTTGCCGGGGAGCGTGTTGGAGGTGGCGGCCAGCGCCACACCCTGCTCGACCAGGCGGCTGAGCAGCGAGGACACCAGTACGGTGTCGCCCGGGTCGTCCAGCTCGAACTCGTCGATGCACAGCAGCCGGTGTCCGCCGAGGGTCTGCACGGTCTGCTGGAAGCCGAGCGCGCCGACCAGGTTGGTCAGCTCCACGAAGGTGCCGAAGGCCTTGAGCGCGGGTTCCGCCGGGGTGGCATGCCACAGCGAGGCCAGCAGGTGGGTCTTGCCGACGCCGTAGCCGCCGTCGAGATAGACCCCGCGCGGGGCGGCGGGGGCGGCCGGCTTCTTCGAGAACCAGCGCTTCTTGCCGGCGCCACTGGCGTGCGCGCCGCCCAGACCGGCGGCGAAGCCGCTCAGCACGGTGACGGCCTCGGACTGGCTGGGCTGCGTCGGGTCCGGGTTGTACGTGTCGAAGCGCACCGAGTCGAACCGCGGCGGCGGCACCATCTCGGCCACCAGCCGTTCGGCGGGCACCCGCGGCTCGCGCGCACAGAGGGCCTGGGGCCCCGCGTCGGCTATGGGGGGTCGGCCGGAGGTGTAACCGGAGGTGGAGAGAGATGTCGACACAGCTCTCAACTCTACGGGGCGTGGCACACTGCACCGATGCGACGCCTGTTCCCTGTGACCGATCAGACATCAGCCTCGCCCCGGGACCGGGCCGACCGGGAGTGGTCGCTCGACGAGCTGGCGGAGGCCTACGCGTATCCCGCGCTGAAGGCGGACGGCCACTGGCTCCGGGCCAACATGGTCTCCACCCTGGACGGGGGCGCCCAGCACGAGGGCCGCTCGCAGCCCATCTCGGGCGAGAGCGACATGCGGATCTTCGGCACCCTGCGGGCGCTGGCCGACGTGGTGGTCGTCGGCGCGGAAACGGTTCGCCAGGAGGGTTACCGCCCGGCCCGCGCCCGGGAGGCCTTCGCGGCCCGCCGTGCCGCCTCCGGACAGGGCCCGGCCCCCGCCATCGCCGTGGTCACCGCCAGCATGGACCTGGACTTCTCGCTGCCCCTGTTCACCTCCCCGCTGGTGCCGACCCTGGTGGTCACCGGGGCCGCGGCGCCCGCCGCCCGGGTGGCCGAGGCCGCGCGGGCCGGGGCCGAGGTCGTGGTGGCCGGTGACGGGGCGGGCGTGGACGCCGCCCGGGTGGTGCGGGAACTCGCCGGGCGGGGGCTGCGCCGCCAGCTCACCGAGGGCGGGCCCCGGCTCCTGGGTCAGTTCGTGGCCGCCGACGCCCTGGACGAGCTGTGCCTGACGATCTCCCCGATGCTCGTGGCGGGAGGCGCCCAGCGGATCGCCGGCGGCCCCTCCGTCACGGTTCCGCACCGGCTCGCGCCCGCCTGTGTACTGGAGGAGGCCGGGTTCCTCTTCACGAGCTACCGTCGGATCTGACAAGGCGCGGAATTTGTCGTTCCGCTTTGCTTCCGCTGGGCACATAACTGGGCAGGTATGTCTGCGCAGGGCCCCGTGCGACAGCGGGGCAGGATGGTTTCCGCAGGGGTCGGCCGGCCGGCCTCGGCCCATGAAGGAGAGGGCGTCCGTGTTCACGAGCGTATTGATGATCGAGCAGCCTCTGACCGGGGTGGACGTGGACTTCGTCACCAACCTGCACGGGGACGACCCGGTCTCCTTCATCGTCCTCATGCAACCCCGGGGCGACCAGGACCGACTGCTGCGCGCCATCGACGACGTAGCGCTCGGTGAGATTCCGGAAGCCATCCGTGAGGGTGACGAGCCCGAGGGCGAGGCCGCCCTCGGCCCCGCCGCGCATGCCCTCGCGCACTCCCTGAACGCGCTGCGCGCCAAGGGCGCCAAGGCCGTCGGTCAACTCGTCGAGGACCACCCGCTCGACAAGCTGAAGTCCGTCGTGGACGAGCACGGCGCCGACGAGGTGATCGTCCTGACCGCCCCGCACTTCGTGGAGGAGTTCTTCCACCGGGACTGGGCCTCGCGCGCCCGCCACAAGGTCGGCGTTCCCGTGCTCAAGCTCTTCGCCCACAACGAATAGGCTTGGGGCCAGTCAGAGCCTCACGCGCACCCCGCAAGACACACGATCCTGGAGCGACCTGAATGAAGCCCGGCCTGCCGACCGCCATGGAACGGCCCCACTTCATCGGCATCGGCGGCGCCGGCATGTCCGGCATCGCGAAGATCCTGGCCCAGCGCGGAGCGCAGGTGGCCGGCAGCGACAGCCGCGGCGACTCCGAGACCGCCGAGGCGCTGCGGGCCCACGGCGCCACGGTCCACGGCGGACACGCGGCAGACAACCTCACCGCCGACTCCACCTGCGTGGTCGTCTCCAGCGCGATCCGCGCCGACAACCCCGAGCTGGCCCGGGCCGCCGAGCTCGGCATCCCCGTCGTGCACCGCTCCGACGCGCTGGCCGCCCTGATGGACGGGCTGCGGCCGATCGCCGTCGCCGGCACCCACGGCAAGACCACCACCACCTCGATGCTGGCGGTGTCCCTCTCGGCCCTGGGCCTGGACCCCTCGTACGCCATCGGCGGCGACCTGGACGCCCCCGGCTCCAACGCCCACCACGGCGAGGGCGACATCTTCGTCGCCGAGGCGGACGAGAGCGACCGCACCTTCCACAAGTACACCCCGCAGGTCGCGATCATCCTCAACGCGGAGCTCGACCACCACGCGAACTACGCCTCCATCGACGAGATCTACGAGTCCTTCGAGACCTTCGTCGGCAAGATCGTGCCCGGCGGCACCCTCGTCGTCGCCCACGGCCAGGAGGGCGCGGCCGAGATCGCCCGCCGCGTCGCGGGCCGGGAGGGCCTCACCGTCGTCACGTACGGCGAGGAGGAGGGCGCCGACGTCCGCATCACCAAGATCACCCCGCGCGGCCTGACCAGCGAGGTCACCGTGATCCTGGACGGCCGGATGCTCACCTTCACCGTTTCGGTCCCCGGCCGCCACTACGCCCACAACGCCGTCGCGGCCCTGGCCGCGGGCGTGGCGCTCGGCATCCCGGCGCACAACCTGGCGAGCGCGCTCGGCAAGTACACCGGCGTCAAGCGCCGCCTCCAGCTCAAGGGCGAGGCCGCGGGCGTCCAGGTGATCGACTCCTACGCGCACCACCCCACCGAGATGACCGCCGACCTGGAGGCCATCCGCGGAGCCGCCGGCGACTCCCGGATCCTGGTCGTCTTCCAGCCGCACCTCTTCTCCCGCACCCAGGAGCTCGGCAAGGAGATGGGCGCCGCCCTGGCCCTCGCCGACGCCTCCCTGGTCCTGGACATCTACCCGGCCCGTGAGGACCCGATCCCCGGCGTCACCAGCGAGCTGATCATCGCGGCCGCCCGGGCGGCGGGCGCCGACGTCGGCGCCGAGCACGACAAGGCGGCCGTCGCCGACGCCATCGCGGGAATGGCGAAGCCCGGTGATCTCGTTCTCACCATGGGCGCGGGCGACGTCACGGACCTCGGTCCGGCGATCCTCGCCCGGCTGTCGAGCTGAAGGTACGAGGGAGCGGGAGAGTCATGTCCTACGAGGTCGAGAAGACGGACGAGCAGTGGCAGGCGGAGCTGACCCCGTCCGAGTACCAGGTACTGCGCCTGGCGGGCACCGAGCCGGCCTTCCGCGGTGAATACACGGACACCAAGACGGAGGGCGTGTACTCCTGCCGCGGCTGCGGGGCCGAGCTGTTCCGCTCATCGGAGAAGTTCGAATCGCACTGCGGCTGGCCGTCCTTCTTCGACCCGAAGGACACCGACGCCGTCGAACTGATCGCGGACACCTCGCACGGGATGGTCCGCACGGAGGTCCGCTGCGCGAAGTGCGGCTCCCACCTGGGCCACGTCTTCGAGGGCGAGGGCTACCCGACCCCGACGGACCAGCGGTACTGCATCAACAGCATCTCCCTGCGCCTGACCCCGACGGAGGGCTGACAGGCCCGCGCACCGGCAGCCCCGGACCCCCGTGGGGTCCGGGGCTCCCGCATGCCCCGGGCTCGAAGGCCCGGGCGACGGCGAGGCTGTCCTCGTAGACGTGGTGCCGGGTGACCAGGCCGTTCTCGACGGTGAGGTGCAGGGCGAACCGCGCGCGGTAGGCGCGTCCGGTGGGCCGGGCGGTCCGGCGGATCTCACCGAGCACGACCGCGTCGCCCCCGTCGACGAGGACGCGCTCGATCTCGGTCCCCGCGTCCCCGGGCACGTGGTACTCGGCGAGCTCGCGATAGTGGGCCGCCGCGTCGGCCCGGGTGGACCGGTGCCGGATCCACGGCGTGGCACCGCGGCCGTGCTCGTCCTGCGGCCAGTCGAGCTTCCAGTCGCCCCGCTCGGCGTACAGCTCGGCGATCCGCTCGGGGTCGCCCCCGCCGATCCTGCGCAGCAACTCCTCCACGACGGCGCGCGTGTCCGTCGGTGCGGCTGTGGACATGGCTGACCCCTCCGTCCCCGGTTCCGCGCCCTTCGGCGCGGCGAGAGCGCCCATCCTGCCCGCGCGGGCACGCCGCGACGATTACCTCCGGGGTAAGGAGGGACGAGCCGGGCTCAGCCCCCCTGGTGCCCGCCGAGGGCGGCGGCCAGGGCCAGGGCCCGGTCCGGGGAGATGCCGAGGGCGAGCGGCACGCGGCGGGGGCTGTACGGGGACGAGCAGACGGCGATCGGGCTGTCGTCGGTCACGGTCCACCGGGGGCCGCCGGCCGGGTCCGGCTCGCCGAGCAGCATGGCGGCCAGCGGGCCGGCCGCCTCCGGGCGGATCCCGCAGTCGCGGAGCGCGCGGGCCACGGTGTCGTACGCCTCGCCGGGCATGTCGGCGTCGCCGAGCACGGGCAGCAGCAGGAGGAGGCGCTCGGACGGATCGCTCAGCCCCTCACCGCCTTCCCGCGTGCCCGCTGCGAGCGCGAGCAGCTCCGGCCAGGACAGACCGGGGCGGGCTTCGTCGGCACCGCACTGGCCGAGATGCCCGAGGCGCCCCCACCCGGGATGGCTTACGAAGAACTCGACGTCGTTCCGGTCCTCCCAGTTGGCGTAGACGGCGTGGGCCGTGTGCCCGCCGTCGAAGCGCACCCGAAGGACGGGCCAGGGCCGCTCGGGGTCACCGAGCCGCTCCACCATCGCGTCGTAGGCCGCCGCGTCCACCCCGTACGGTTCGGCCGGTTCACCGGGATCGCCCATCGTCAGCAGGACATGGGCCAGCCAGAACGCGGGATCCTTCGCGAGGTCCTCACCCGCGACCAGCTCGCAGTCCTGCGGGTACTCCGGGATGTGTATGCCGATGCTCATGCGAGGAGGTTAGGCCCGGGGCCTGTCCGGCGGATCCTGCCGGACAGGCCCCTGGTCCCGGGGAGGGCTCAGCGCTTGAGCGTGAAGGTGAAGTCGCCGGAGAGCTTGCCGCCCAGCCGGACCGCCGACACGAGTTTGCCCTCCGCGATCAGCCTCTCGACCTCGGCACGCGAAAGACCGCACCCTTCGGCGATCAGTCGCACCGGCCGGACGGGTATTCGCGCCGCGAAACGGACCGAGACGTCGATCGCCTCGCGGTCCGGGCGATCCGATCCGCCGGTGTCGAGGCGCCAGGCGTCGTCCCAGTCGAGGGCGATGCGATTGCGGCGCCGCAGGACCGGATCCTGGAGCAACTCGGCCGCCAGGGCGGCGTCGTTGTTGTGCATCCGGTCCAGCAGCTCGGGTCGCACGGAGCGCACGTTCATCCGCTCCAGGACCGTGAGCTTCGCCGTGTCCCCGCAAGCGGTGCAGAGCGCGAGGAGCCAGGCGTCGAGGAGCTTGTGGTTCGCATTGACACGGAATTTGCCGTTCGCCCGGAAGCGGCCGGACCCGCAGGCGGGGCAACGGCGGAGGACGGTCGGCAGGCAGGTGGGCATGACCACCCAGACATTGAGCACAGAAGTACACCTGTTCCAGTGAGAAGTCCGCAGCAAGAAGCAGCGCGGCGCACAGGCGCGACGCGCGGCAGATCAGCACTCGGGAGGTCTCACAGGGTGTACAACGGCACGTCCTTGCCTAGGCGATGACTCGGCAGCACGGTAAGGGCGCACAGCGGCGCTGCTCCACTGGTTTTCGAGCCCCCGGCAGATGGTGGAGCCGAGCCGGGCGCTCCTGCGGGGCCCTGCGAGGCGTGCAACTGACGGACCACCCGCTCGGCACGGTGCGACGGCACGGGGCCCACTCGCCACCGGTTGACCGGCGGCCGGAACCCAAGGGGCCCGGCTTGGTGTCGAGTACGTCGCGGTTCGATTCCGATCCGATCTCTGGCCTGCGATGATTTCCCGTAACTAGCAGGCTTCGGCCCCTGAAGACACCTATCCGAAACTCCGCCATGTCTGGTTATGATCGGCCTCCCGCCGTCCCCCGCTCGCGAGGACCGATGTCTCCCACAGAACCCGAAGGCATACGACGGCAGTCGACGACCCGTCGGCGGCGCACCGTGCGTCTGCGCACCCTGCTGATCTGGCTGGCGGTGGTCCCCACCCTCGCCATGGGCACCCAGGTGACGGTGAGCGCCCAGCGCTTGCTGGCCCAGTCGGACAAGCTGCGGTCCGACGTGGCGGCCGCCGAACAGGTCGGCGCCCCGCTCTACACGCTCATGGTCGACATGCAGGCCGAACGGACGGCCACCGCCGCCCGGTGGGCGGGCAAGGACGGCGCCGACGGTGAACTGCGCGCCCGCCGCGACGCCACGGACCTGGCAGCGGCCGAGTTCCGCCGGCTGGCGGTCGATCCCTCGCGGTCCTTCGCCGAGGTGACCCGGCAGCTGGAGAAGCTGGCGGTCCACCGGCAGCGCGCGGACCTCCGCAGCGGCGCCGCCGACAGCACGCTGGCCTACTACTCCGAGGTGATCGGCAAGGTCATCCAGGTGTACCAGCAGGAGTTCAGCCACGCCGAGGACGCCGAACTCGCCCAGGCGAGCCGTCCCGTGGTGTCGATGCTCCAGGCCACCGAGATGGTGGCGCGCGAGGACACCGTCCTGGCCCTGGCCGGCCCGTCCGGGGAACTGACCTTCGCCGGCTACGACCAGTTCGTCAGTGCCCTGGGCGCCCAGCGGTACCTGCACGAGGCGCTGATCGTGCCGCACCTGACGGCCCGGGACCAGCGCTACTACGACCGGGTCGTCGGCTCCTCCGACTGGCAGACCAAGACGCGCATCGAGAGCGCGGTCCTCTCCGGGCACAAGGACATTCCCTCGGGCATCAAGCTGCCCGCCGACATCAACGGCTGGTCCTCCGCGCACTCCAACTTCTCGGTGCAGATGACCACGCTCAACATCGACCTGGCGCGCTCGGTGCTCGCCCGCGGCGAGGCCAAGGCCGACGAGCTGCAGACCGAGGTCGCCTGGCTGATCGGGGGCAGCGCCGGAGGGCTGCTGGCCGTCGTGATCGTGGTCGTCCTCACCACCCGCTCGGTGCTCCGCCGCCTGAAGAACCTGCACGAACGCACCGTGACCGTCGCCGAGGAGACCCTTCCCGAGGTCGTCGCCCGGCTCCGGCGCGGGCAGACCGTGGACCCCGACGCCCTGCCGGCCGTGAGCGGGGACCGGGACGAGGTCGGACGCATCAGCGACGCCTTCGCCCGGGCCGTCGCGGTGTCCGTCGACGGACACCGCGAGCTCGCCGCCGAGCGCCACGGATTCGGCCTGTTCGCCTCCGGTATCGCCTCCCGCACCGGAAACCTGGTCAGCCGCCAGCTGAGCCTCACCGAGGAGCTCCAGGACACCTTCGGCCACGACGAGGCACTGCTCGCCGAGCTGATGCGGGCGGACCAGCTGACGGTCGGCATGCGGCGGCAGATCGAGAACCTCCTCATCCTGGCGGGCGGCGAGGTCCCCGACCCGCACACCGAGCCCATGCGCGTCGCCGACCTGCTGCGCGAAGCGGCCGCGGAGGTCGAGGACTTCCGGCGCATCGAGCGGCAGGCCCTGGACGAGACCAGCGTGGAACCCAGCGCCATCAGCCAGATCAGCCACCTGCTCGCGGAGCTGCTGGACAACGCCACCCGGTTCTCCCCGCCGAAGTCCAAGGTGGTCATCCGCGCCGAACTGGTGACGGACGGGCTGTCGGTCGAGATCGAGGACCGCGGACCGCGCGTGAGCCCGGAGCGCTACGAGGAGATGAACGGGCGCCTGCACGAGGCCCCGCCGTACTCCGTGCTGGCGCAGAACGCGCACCGGCTCGGCCTCTTCGTGGTCGGGCACCTCGCCGACCAGCTCCGCGCGACGGTGACCCTGCGCCGCTCGGTGTACGGGGGCACGTCGGCGGTGGTGATCCTGCCCAGGCAGCTGCTGGTGACGACCGACCCGCAGGCCCCGCGCGAGATCGAGCCGCAGCCCCGGGTCCTGGAGCTGCTCCCGGCGCCGGCGCCGGCCGCCTCCGCGGCAGGCGAGCCCGAGCCCGCCGTCGCGCCCGCACCGGAGCCCGAGCCCGTCGTGCACACGAGCGCCGGGCTGCCGAGCCGCCGTACGAAGACGCCCGCACCCGCGGCCGCACCCGCGCCCGCGGCCGTGCCCGCGCTCGTACCCGCGCTCGCGGTCCGCCCGGCCCTCCCCGAGCGCGTCCCGCAGACCCACATCGCCGAACAGCTGCGCGAGCCCCGCGCGCAGGAAACCGTCGTCCGGCCCGACACCGCGACACCCGAAGAGGTGGCCGATGCCTGGGCGGACTACGAACAGGGGACCCAGACAGTGGAAGAAGAGCTCCGACGGGATCAGCCATGACCACCTCACCGAACACCACGGCAGCCAACGACGCGATCTACAGCGTCCTCGACAACAACCTGAGCAGGATCGCCGGCGTCCAGGGAGCCGTGCTGCTCTCCAACGACGGCATCAAGCTCAGCGCCTACCTGCTCGACGAGCCCCAGGCCGAGCGCATGGCGGCCGCGGCCTCCGGCATCGCGTCCACGATGAAGGCGATATCCCGCGAGATCGACGGCGGCCGCGTCATCCGCCAACTGGTCGAGATGGACGACCGGTACCTCTGCATCGTCGGATGCGGCGAGGGCAGCACGCTCATCGTGGTGACCTCCCGCAAGGCACGGCTCGGGGAGCTGGGCGGCGAGGCCGTACGGACCGCCCAGGCACTCGGCGAGTGGCTCGGCACGCCCGAGCGCGGCCAGCCGTCCGCGTAATGCCGCAGGACGAGCCACAGCCGCAGCCCCCGGGCCGCCGCCGCACGCGGCTGTACGCCCTGACCGACGGGCGTACGGCCGCCGCGCACGCCGTCCTCACCATGGACACCACCATCACGGCGGCGGCCGACGGCGAGGTGGACGGGACCCTGCCCACCGAGTGGCAGGAGATCCTCGCCATGTGCGCGCCGCCGGGCGGGCGGGCGGTCGCCGAGATCGCGGCGCGGATGCACATCCGCCTCACCCCGATGACGCTGCTCCTCGGCGAGCTCGCCGACCGCGGGCTGATCCACCACCGGCCGCCCCTGGCGGTCGCCGAGACCACCGACGTCCACCTGCTCATGAGAATCAGGGACAGCCTTGCCCGGATATGACAAGAACGCCCCGCAGGAACCGGCCCCGGTCAAGATCCTCGTCGCCGGTGGGTTCGGGGTCGGGAAGACGACCCTGGTGGAGACGATCTCCGAGATCGAGCCGCTGCGCACGGAGGAGCGGCTGACGGCCGCCGGCATCGGCGTCGACGATCTCGGCGGCATCGAGTCCAAGACGGTGACCACCGTGGCGATGGACTTCGGCCGGCTCACCCTCACCGACGCCGGGGTGGTCCTCTACCTCTTCGGCACGCCCGGCCAGGAACGCTTCTGGTTCATGTGGGACGACCTGCTGAACGGGGCGCTCGGCGCGATCGTGCTGGTCGACACCCGGCGCCTGGACCGCAGCTTCCCGGCCGTGGACTTCTTCGAGAGCCGCGGACTGCCCTTCGTGGTCGGCGCGAACTGCTTCCACGGCGAACAGCCCTACACGGCCGAGGAGATCGGAGCGGCGCTGCACCTGCGCGATCCGAACACGCCCGTCCTCATGCTCGACGCCCGCTCCCGCACGGACGTCCGCGGCTCCCTGCTCGCGCTGCTCGACCTGCTCATCGCCAAGGCGCAGGCCCCGGCGGGCGTCAGCGGCTGAGCCCCGACCGGGCCGCCGTCACCGAGGCCAGGTGGTCCGCCAGGTTCCGGTGCGGGACCCAGCCCTGGGCCCGGGCCCGCGTGAGGTCCAGGACCACCGGGTGCGCCAGCTGGTCCACCGCGTAGCGGCTGAGGGCCGGTTCGGTCCCGGCCACCGTCGCCACCGCTTCCGCGAGCCGGGCCGCCGCGGCCGCCACGGGCAGCGGGAGGTGCCGGATCCGGGCCCGGACGCCGTGCGCGCGCAGGACCGCGCCGATCGCGGCGTCGCGGCCGTAGGGCTCCCCGTCGGCGATGTTGTACGCGCCCGGCGCCCAGGCCCCCGCCGCCAGGCAGGCCCGCGCCAGGTTCTCCACCGCGGTGAGGCTGAGCGTCACGTCCGCGCCGGGCAGCAGCAGGGTGCCCGCCCGGACCCGGGAGAGCAGCCGGGGCAGCAGCGTGGTGTCGCCCGGCCCGTAGACGGCCCGGGGCCGCAGTACGACCGCCCCGGCGGCCAGCGCCAGGGCCTCGCCCGCCGCCTTCGTCCGGCCGTAGGCGTTCAACTGCCCCGCGAGCGGGTGGTCCTCGCCGACCAGGCCGCGGTCCGGCCGCGGATCGTAGACGCTCGCGCTGCTCACCCACACCACGGGCCGCCCGCCCGCCGCTTCGAGCAGCCGCCCGGTGCCGTCCACGTTGACCGCTCGCATCAGCGCGGCGGCGCGTGAGCCGGGGGCCGGATCGCCGACGGCCGCCGCGCAGTGCACCACCAGGTCCACGCCCGCCAGGTCCGGCGACTGCGCGGCGGCGTCCCAGAAGCGGTGCGTGCCCACCGGGCCCGGCCTGCGGCCCAGGCACACCACCTCGGCCCCGGCCGCCGCGGCGGCCCGCGCGACGTGCCCGCCGCAGAAGCCGCTCGCGCCCGTGACCGCGATCACGCCCCGGCCCCGCAGACCCCGGCCCGTACGGTCAGTACGCGCCAGCCCGGCAGCGCCGCCCCCCGGTCCACCCGGGCCCGCGTCACCACCGGCCGGTACGGGGCCAACGCGGCCAGGACATCGGCCAGTTGGGCCCGGGCCAGCCGGGCCCCGGGACACGCGTGCGGTCCGGCGCCGAACACCAGCCGGTCCACGGCCGGGCCGGCGGGCCGCAGCGCGTCCGGGTCGCGCCGGTGCGCGTCGGCCGCGTGCCGGGCGACCAGCAGCAGCCGGTCGCCGCCGCGCACCGGGCAGCCGCCGACGGCCCCGTCCGCCGCGGCCACCCGGGGCAGCAGCGGCGAGGCCGCGGTCACCCGCAGCAGCTCGTCGGCGAGCACCGGCCGCAGGGCTTCGTCCGCCGCCTGCTCCCACAGTCCCGCGTCGGCGCACCAGGCCACCGCCCGGGGCAGCGCGGCGACGGTGGTGTTGACGGCGGCCACCGCCACCATCGCC
The DNA here is from genome assembly GCF_054353315.1 of Streptomyces sp. NC-S4. Classification (NCBI taxonomy): domain Bacteria; kingdom Bacillati; phylum Actinomycetota; class Actinomycetes; order Kitasatosporales; family Streptomycetaceae; genus Streptomyces; species Streptomyces sp. NC-S4. The sequence goes on from NZ_CM135937.1 coordinate 6,614,506, forward strand.
GGCAGGGCGGCGCCGGCGGGCCCCAGGAGCAGGCGGAGCCGGTCGGCGGCGCGGGCCGCGGCGGCCTCGGCGCGCGGGCGGCGCGGCCCCGGCAGATGGCTGCGCACGGAGGCGGCCGCCGCCTCGGCGGCGGCCCCGGCGACCGCCCGCGGGTCGGCGCCGGACCCCAGCAGGGCGCACACCACCGACCCGGAGAGCTCCCGCGCGAGGTCGACGAGGTCCACCTCGCCGTCCCGGTCCAGCGGCGCGAGACGGCGGACGAGCAACGGCCGCCAGAGCGACCGGAGATCCTCGACCCCGGCACCGCCCAGAGCGGCCGCGAGGCCCCGCCGGTCCGCCCGGTGCCCGCCGCCCTCCTGGTCGAAGAGCACACCCCCGTGCGCGCCCCCGGACCCCGCCCCGCCGTCGCGCAGGGCCGTCCGCGCGGCCGCGCCCGTCGTACCGGCCGCCGTCCGGTCGAGCGGCAGCCGGGTCAGCGCCTGGCGGTAGGCCTCCGGACCGTGCACCAGCAGGGTCCGGCCGAGCCGGCGCACCGGACGCCCGCGGGTGGCGGCGAGCAGCCCGAACAGCAGGGGATGGCTGCGCAGATAGACCAGGCGGTCCCGGCGGCGGGCAAGGGCGTGGGAGGTGGTGCTCATCGGGGGGTGTACCTCCGTGGAATCGGCGGACCGGGCGGGAGCGGCCGTGGAGGGCTCCGGGCGGGCGGCTGCGGAACCGGCCGTGACGCGGAGCCCCGGCCCGGCGGTGCGGGCCGTCATCGCGCGGGGCCCAGCCGGCGCGCCGCCAGTGCGGCCGTCGCCGCCCGGTCCGGTTTGCGCGAGCGTCCCGACAGCGGGATCCGCGCGAGCAGCAGGGCGTCGGGCCGGGCCGTGCCCATCCGCCGGACCGGCTCCGACAGGGCCGCGCGCAGGGCCCGTTCGTCCGTGCCGCGCCGCGGCTGTACGACGGCGACGAGCCGTTCGTCGCCGTCGCCGGCCGGGATCCCGACGAGTACGGCCAGCTCCACACCCGGCACGTGCAGGGCGGGCTCGTACAGCCCCGGGTAGATGTTCTCCGCCCGGCGCAGGACCATGTCCTTGCTCCGGCCTTCGAGGACGATGCGGCCCGCGCCGTCCAGCCGTGCCCGGTCGCCCGTACGCACCCACGGGTCGGGCTCCTCCCCGAGGTAGCGGTGGCGGGCCGCGGGGCCCGCCAGCAGCAGCTGCCCGCTCCCGTCCGGCTCGGCGCGCACGCCGGGCAGCGGCGCACCGACCAGGTCCCCGCTCTCCCCGGCCTCCTCGAACGCGGACTTCTCCCGCGCCTCGACCGCTGCGGCCGGGAACAGCTCGGTCAGCGCGTACACCCCCCAGGCCTCGGCCGCGCCCGCCGCGCGTACGCGTTCCAGCAGCCCGGCGCCGGCCGGCGCCGAGCCCGTCCACACCCGGCCGTGGAAGCGGGCGCCCTCGGCCAGCGCGTCCCGCAGCCGGGGCGGGGTCAGATAGGTGTCCTCGGGCCGCAGCCGGTCCAGCTGGCGGGCCAGCACCCGGGAGTTGCCCGCCGGCAGGGCGACGGCGGCGCCGCGCGCCAGCGAGGGGACGAGTACGAAGAAGGTGCCGCCGAGCACCGGCCGGTCCCCGCACGCGTCGAAGAGGGCGGAGACCGTGGCCATGCCGGCGGCCAGGCTCGCCCGGGTGTGGACGACGGCCCGCGGCAGCGAGGTGGTCCCGGAGGTGAACACGATCACCGCGTCGGCGTCCCCATCCAGGCCGTCGCCGTTACCGGGCGCGGGCACGCCCCGGCGGGTCGCGCCCAGGTCCAGGGCGGGCGCGCAGCCCGGCAGCCGGGGCCCCACCGTGGCCACCGGCCCCAGCTCGGCCAGGTCCGGCAGCGCGAGCCGGGCCCGGCGGGCCAGCGGCCGGGCCCAGCCCGCCACCGCCTGCGCGGCCGCGTCCGCCAGCACCAGCGCGGGCCGGGCCAGCGCGAGGCGGGCGCGCAGCACGTCGGGTCCGGCACCCGGATCCAGTACCGCCCCGCGCAGCCCGAGCCGCCACAGCGCGAGCAGGACGGCCAGGGCGCGCGGCCCGGGGCGTACGGCGACGCCGACGGTGTCCCCGGCGCGCAGTCCGCGCGCGTGCAGGGCGGCGGCGAAGGCGTCGGCCAGCTCGGCGAGTTCGCCGCGGGTGGCGCGCACCCGGGGCGCGCCGCCGCGGGTGGTGGTGAGTACGGCGGGCCGCTCGGGGCGGCTGCGCAGCGTGTGGTCGAGGAGGTCCAGCATCAGCGGGGGTCGTCCGTTCCGTGCGTGCCGCTGCCCTGGTCGAGGTACCAGCGGGCGGTGCCGGCGATCCCGTAGGCCCGCAGCCGCCGCGTCGAGTTCTCCACGACCATGTCCCGGCAGTGCGTGATCCGGTCGGTGTGGCGGCGTACCGCGTTGAGGAAGAGCCGGTCGGTCGGTGAGGGGCGCCGGGGCATCCCGCCGACGCCCAGGTACAGCTCGGCCGTGATGGCCATGTTGTTCCCGGCGTGCATGCGGTACGGCGCCCGGTAGCCGCGGCGCCGGGCGTGCCCGGGCCGCAGCCGGCCGAAGAGCGCGGCGAGGGCCACCAGCGCGACGAACCCGGCCCGGCCCAGCGGGCCGTGCTCGTCGCGGCGGGCCACGATCCGCCCGCACACCAGCCCGGGGCTGCGGTGCAGGGCGCTGCGGGCGGCGCCGGTCCAGCCGGGCCGGGGCAGGCAGTCGGCGTCCGTGCGGGCGAGCAGGGCCGCGCCGCGGCCGATCGCGTACCGGAAGCCGGTGTCCACCGCGGAGCCGACCCCCTTCTCCGGCTCCTCGATCACCTCCACCGGGAAGGGCGCGCCGGCCGCGAACGCGCGGGCGACGGCGCCCGTACCGTCCGTCGAGGCGTTGTCGACGACCAGCAGGGTGAAGTCCCGGTCCCGCTGCGCGGCGAGCGCCCGCAGGGTGCCGGCCAGCCGGGCCTCCTCCTCGTGCGCGGGCACGACCACCCACATCGCCGGGGCCGCGGCGCTCACGACTTCTCCCAGACCATCGTCATGATGCTGATGCCGCCGCCGAGACCCACGAACAGCACCCGTTCCCCCGTGGTCAGTTCGTCGAAGACCCGGTCCAGCTGGAGCCCGATGCTCGCACTCGCCACATTGCCGAGCTCGGGCACCGTCACCACCAGCTTCCCGGCGGGCACCCCGGTCAGTTCCGCGAACCGCTCCAGGTACGGCACCGTCACCTGGTGCACCAGCACCTTGGCGAAACCGTCCCAGTCCATGCCCGTGCGGTGCAGCGTCCGGTCGATGACGGCGGTGCCCACCTTCTCGAAGACGCCCCGCAGTTCGTGCCCGTCGCCGCGGAAGTACGTGTACGCGTCCCCGCGCGGGTGCCGCGATCCGCCGCCCGGGATGCCCCCGACCTCCCAGTGCTCCGAATGGGTCTCGGTGTCCACGTCGACGATCCCGCCGCGCTCCACGGCCTCCACGACCACCGCCGCCCCCGCGTCGCCGAAGGTGTACCCGGCGAAGCCGTCGCGCAGTTCGGCGAGATCGGCCGGGTCCTTGCGCACGGCCCTGCTCGGCGTCTCGCCGGTGACCACCAGGGCCCGCCGTGCCCGTCCGGCGAGGATCATGGAGCGGGCGAGGTCGATCCCGTTGACGAAGCTGTTGCAGGCGTTGGTGACGTCCAGGGCGTGGGCGCGCGAGCCCAGTTCGGCCTGCACGATGTGCGCGGTGGCGGGCTCGACCAGGTCGCGGGAGGCGGACGCGAACAGCAGCAGGTCGACGTCGAGCGGACCGAGTCCGGCGGCGGCCAGGGCCCGGCGGGCGGCGCCCACCGCGAGGGTGGAGGCGTACACGCCCTCGCCCGCGACACGGCGGGAGACGATTCCGGTGGCCTGGGTCAGCAGCCTCGGCGGCAGCGCCAGCCCACTGCGGTGCGCCACCTCCCGCTGAAGGGCGTCGGAGGACAGCACCTCGTCGGGCAGCAGGCTGCCGACGGCGGTTATCCCGGCACGTATCGCGGCGGGCGCCCCGGCGTGCGGCAGCGGATCACATGGCTCGATGAACATGCACACACGATGACAAGCCGGCCGCGCCGGAGCCTGAGTACGGATGCTCAGTCCGGCGCCGCCCGCGGCACGGTCCGCCTGAGTACGGGGACCGCCCGGATCGCGTCCGCGGGGTACGCGGGTCGTCCGGGAGGCTTTCGTTCTCCAGGTGTACGGCGCAGTGTCACGAGGTGATCCCCGTCCGGTACCGGGGGGCCGCTGTCCTTGGGGCGCCCCTCGACTCCCCCCTCACCCGCAGAGGTCTCTCCCATGGCAGAACTCAACCGTCGCAGGTTCCTGCAGATAGCCGGTGGCACCGCCGCCCTCACGATGCTGAACGACAGCATCGCGCGGGCCGCCGCCATCCCGGCGCAGGGCACCACCGGAACGATCCAGGACATCGAGCACGTCGTCGTCCTGATGCAGGAGAACCGGTCCTTCGACCACTACTTCGGCGCGATGAAGGGCGTCCGGGGCTTCGGCGACCCGCGGCCGGTCCTCCAGGACAACGGCAAGCCGGTCTTCTTCCAGTCGAACGGGACGAAGGACGTCCTGCCCTTCAACCCGCAGGTCCAGGACCTCGGCATGCAGTTCCTGGAAGGGCTCGACCACGACTGGGCCGGCGGACACCAGGCCTACAACAATGGTAAGTACGACAAGTGGGTCCCGGCCAAGACGGCCACGACCATGTCGTACATGACCCGGAACGACATCCCGTTCCACTACGCCCTCGCCGACGCCTTCACGGTGTGCGACGCCTACCACTGCTCCTTCATCGGCGCCACGGACCCGAACCGCTACTACATGTGGACGGGCCACACGGGCAACGACGGGGTCGGCGGCGGCCCGGTCCTCGGCAACCAGGAGGCCGGCTACGGCTGGAAGACCTACCCGGAGCGCCTGGAGTCCGCCGGGGTCTCCTGGAAGGTCTACCAGGACATCGGCGACGGCCTGAACGCCGCCGGTTCCTGGGGCTGGATCAACGACGCCTTCCGCGGCAACTACGGCGACAACTCGCTTCTGTACTTCAACGCCTACCGCAACGCCCAGCCCGGCAGCGCCCTGTACGAGAAGGCCCGCACGGGCACGAACGTCAAGGCGGGCGGCGGCTACTTCGACCGGCTGCGCGCCGACGTGACGGCCGGCACGCTGCCCCAGGTCTCCTGGATCGCCGCCCCCGAGGCGTTCAGCGAGCACGCGAACTGGCCGACGAACTTCGGCGCCTGGTACATCTCGCAGGTCCTGGACGCGCTGACCGCGAACCCGGCGGTCTGGGCGAAGACCGCCCTGTTCATCACCTACGACGAGAACGACGGCTTCTTCGACCACGTGGTCCCGCCGTACCCGCCCGCCTCCTCGGCCTGGGGCCTGTCCACCGCGGACGTCTCGAAGGACCTCTACGCCGGTGGCGGTGGCTACGCGGCCGGACCGTACGGGCTCGGCCCGCGCGTCCCGATGATCGTGGTCTCCCCGTGGAGCAAGGGCGGATACGTCTGCTCCGAGACCTTCGACCACACCTCCGTGATCCGCTTCATGGAGAAGCGCTTCGGGGTGCAGGAGCCCAACATCTCCCCGTGGCGCCGCGCCGTCTGCGGCGACCTGACCTCGGCCTTCGACTTCACCCGGGCCGACGCCGCGCCCGCCGCGCTGCCGTCCACGGCCGGGTACGTCCCGCCGGACAAGAACCGCCACCCCTCCTACCACCCGACCCCGCCGGCGACCGGCGCCCTGCCCCCGCAGGAGGCCGGCTCCAAGCCGACCCGCGCGCTCGGCTACAACCCCTACGTGGACGGCGCCCGCACCGTCTCCACCGGCAAGTTCACCCTCACCTTCGCCTCCGGACCCACTCTGGGAGCCCACTTCCACAGCACCTCGGGCAACCGCACGGACGGCCCCTGGCCCTACACGGTCGAGGCGGGCAAGACCCTCTCCGACACCTGGTCCACCAGCAGCTCCACCGGCAACCAGATCAACCTCACGGTGTGGGGCCCGAACGGCTTCCTGCGCACCTGGAAGGGCCCGGCGAAGAAGGCCGGCCCCGAGGTCACGGCCCGCCACGCGGCGGCCACCGGAAACCTGGCCCTGACCCTGACCAACTCCGGGACGGCGGCCGTCAACCTCACGGTGACCAACACCTACGGCGGCGCGACCCAGACCCTCAGGGTGGCGGCCGGCGCGACGGTCTCCCACACGGTGGACCTCGCCGCCTCCGGCAGCTGGTACGACGTGAAGGTCGTCTCCGACGCCGACACCACCTTCCTGCGCCGCTTCGCGGGACACGTGGAGACCGGCGCGCCGGGCGTCTCGGACCCGGCGATCAGGACCGTCTGATCCGGTCCTCCGGTGCGCGCAGCAGCCGCCGTTCCAGGACCGGGAGGTCCGCGGGACGGTGGCTGCGGGCGTGCCGCAGCAGGAGGTCCCGCGCGGTGTCGGGCACCCGGCGCCGCTTCGGGTGCCGGGTGGTGAACTCCTCGCTCGCGAAGAACCGCACGGCCCCGTCCAGGCCGGCCCGGTCCGTCTCCCGCACTCCCCAGGCGAGTTGCTCCGTCGGGGTTCCGGCGAGCAGCCGCCCGGGGGCCCGCTCCGCGAGCAGCCACGCCGCGTCCCGGGGCTCGTCCCGTACGGCGCCCAGCCAGCCGAACAGCGTCCCCGGCGGCACCCCGTGCGGCGCCCGGGGCTCCTCCTCGCCCGCGGCGAGGGCCCCGGCGTACTCCCGCAGTTCCGCGGGCGCGGCGGCCACCCACCGCGCGCGGTGCCGGGCGGGGATGCCCTCGGGGGACAGCGGGTCGAGCAGGCGCCGCACCTGCGGCACGTGGTGATCCGCGCGCAGGTCTTCGTGGCACATGCATTCGAACGTGTCGTCCACGGGACGGTCGCCGACCGGTCGCCGCGCCGACTCCACCGCGCCGATCTCGGCCGGATCGCTGATCACGTACGTCCCGGGGTGATGCGGGTGGCGCGCTCCGTCGGAGCGCGAGAAGTCACCGATGACCAGGGGCTGCGGGCGTGGTGTCGGGTTCACGGTGTGATGGTAGATCCGGTGGGCAGAACCCTCGGCGTCGGAATTCTTCGCCACGTCACCGAGGGAGAACGCATGGCCATCGCCCACCGCCGGATCGGCACCGGACCCGTCCGTGTCATCGTGCTGCACGACTGGTTCGGCACCTCCGCGAACTGGGGTTCCGTACTGGACCACCTGGACCCCGAGGGCTTCAGTTACGTCTTCCTCGACTACCGCGGCTACGGCGACCGCCGCGACGTCCCCGGCCGCCACACCCTGGCCGAGATCGCCGACGACGTCCTCGAACTCGCCGACCAGCTCGGCTGGGACACCTTCTCCCTCCTCGGCCACTCCATGGGGGGCAAGGCGGTCCAGCAGGTCCTCGTCCGCGCCCCCGAGCGGGTGGAGAAGCTGATCGGCCTCGCCCCGGTCCCGGCCGCGCCCTACGCGATGGACGACGCGACCCACGCCCTCTTCCACGGCGCCGCGACCGATCCCGAGAAGCGCCGCGTGATCCTCGACCTGGTCACGGGCAACCGGGCGAGCCGGCACTGGCTCGACGGGATGGTCGCCCACTCGCTGGCCGTCTCCCGTCCCGAGGCCTTCGCCGGCTACCTCGCGAGCTGGCAGCCGCTCGACCTGTCCGCCGCCGTGAAGGGCAACACCGTCCCGGTGCTCGTACTCGTCGGGGAGTACGACCTCGCGATCACCGCGGATGTGATGAGGGACACCTGGCAGGCCTCCTACCCGGACTGCCGGGTCGTGACGGTCCCGGGCTCCGGCCACTACCCGCCGCACGAGACCCCGGTGACCTTCGTCACCGAGGTGGAGGCCTTCCTGCGGATCTAGCCGGGCGGCGCGCCGGGCACACGAAAAATCCCGTGGGGTACGAGGAACCTCGTACCCCACGGGATCATCAGGGTGAGTGACGGGACTTGAACCCGCGGCCACCTGGACCACAACCAGGTGCTCTACCAGCTGAGCTACACCCACCACGAAGGGCGGCGTACCGCCCGTTCGATGTGCAAGCACAGCATAGCCGATCAGAGGGGTGCTCCGGCGACGCCTTATCGGGTGGTGGACCCGCTTCCGGCCCGGCCGGAGGCGGGGGCGACGGCGGCCCCGGCGGCGGCCGGCCGGCCGGCCCGACCGGCGTGGCCGCTGCGCTCGCGGCGCGGCTCGCGGGAGGATCACCCGTATGACTCGTGAACCCGCACCCTTCACGGCCGATGACTACGCCGCCCGGATGGCCGCCGCCGCCCAGACCGCTGCCGACGCGGGACTCGCCGGGCTGCTGATCGCCCCCGGACCCGATCTCACGCACCTCACGGGATACCGGCCCACCGCCGAGACCGAGCGGCTGACCCTGCTCGTGCTGGCCGCCGGGCAGGACCCCGTGCTCATCGTGCCCGCACTGGAGGCCCCCGACGCGCAGAAGGCACCGGGCGCCACCGCGCTGACCTTGCGGGACTGGGCCGACGGGTCGGACCCGTACGCCGTCGCCGCCCCGCTGCTGGACTTCCGCGGGCGCTTCGGGGTGAGCGACAACACCTGGTCCCTGCATCTCCTCGGCCTCCAGAGGGAGTTGCCGAACACCTCCTACGCGGCGCTCACCGACTGCCTGCCCATGCTCCGCGCGGTCAAGGACGAGCGCGAGCTGGAGCGCCTCGCCGCGGCCGGGGCCGCCGCCGACGCCGCCTACGCGCAGATCCTCCACCTCCCCTTCGCCGACCGGCGCGAGACCGACGTCGCCGAGGACCTCGCGGCCCTGCTGCGCGCGCACGGCCACTCCCAGGTCGACTTCACGGTCGTCGGCTCCGGCCCCAACGGGGCCAACCCGCACCACGAGGCGGGCGACCGCGTCATCCGCCACGGCGACATGGTGGTCCTCGACTTCGGCGGCCTGCGCTTCGGCTACGGCTCCGACATCTCCCGCACCGTGCACGTCGGCGAGCCCACCGCCGAGGAGCAGCGGGTCCACGACATCGTCCGCGAAGCCCAGCAGGCCGGCGTCGCCGCGGTCCGGCCGGGGGTCTCCTGCCAGGAGATCGACCGGGCCGCCCGCGCCGTGATCACCGAGTTCGGCTACGGGGACCGCTTCATCCACCGCACCGGCCACGGCATCGGGGTCACCACCCACGAGCCCCCGTACATGGTCGAGGGCGAGGAGCAGCCGCTGGTCCCCGGCATGTGCTTCTCCGTGGAACCGGGCGTCTACCTGCCGGGCCGCTTCGGCGTCCGCATCGAAGACATCGTGACCGTCACCGAGGACGGCGGGCGCCGCCTCAACAACGCCCCGCGCGAGCTGGCCGTCGTGCAGTGACCCTCACGGGGCCAGGACGACCGCCGTCTCGCCCGGTACGTGGATCCGCCCGTCGGGACCGGGGTGACCGACCGGCTCCCAGGAGGCCAGCACCCGTACCCCGTTGCGGCCGAGCGCGATCGTCACCGGCTCCGGGGAGAGGTTCACCGCCACCCGGACGTCGCCCCGCCGGAAGGTGAGCCAGCGACGCTCCTCGTCGTGGGCGACCCGGACCGCCGCCAGGTCCGGGTCGCGCAGGTCGTGATGGGTGCGGCGGAGCGCGATCAGGGTCCGGTACCAGTCCAGCAGGCGGGCGTGGTCGGCCTGTTCGGGCTCCGTCCAGTCCAGGCGGGAGCGGTCCCGGGTGGCCGGGTCCTGCGGGTCCGGGATCTCCTCGGCCTTCCAGCCGTGCGCCGCGAACTCCCGGCGCCGGCCGGCCCGTACCGCCTCGGCGAGGTCCGGGTCCGGGTGGTCGGTGAAGTACTGCCAGGGTGTCCTCGCCCCCCACTCCTCGCCCATGAACAGCATCGGCACGAACGGCCCGGTCAGGGCCACGGTCGCGGCGCACGCCAGCAGTCCGGGGGAGAGCGAGGCGGAGAGCCGGTCGCCGAGCGCCCGGTTGCCGATCTGGTCGTGGGTCTGGGTGTAGCCGAGGAACCGGTGGGCCGGGGTCCGGCGGTGGTCCACCGGGCGGCCGTGGGTACGGCCGCGGAAGGAGGACCAGGTCCCGTCGTGGAAGAAGACCCGCGTCATGGTCTTGGCGAGGGCGGCGAGCGGGGCCTCGGCGAAGTCGGCGTAGTACGCCTGGGACTCGCCCGTCAGCGCGCAGTGCAGGGCGTGGTGGAAGTCGTCGTTCCACTGGGCGTGCAGGCCCAGGCCCCCGGCGGCGCGCGGGGTGGTGGTGCGCGGGTCGCAGCGGTCGGACTCGGCGATCAGGAACAACGGGCGGCCGGTGGCCACGGCCAGTTCGTCGACGGCCGCGGACAGTTGCTCCAGGAAGGTCAGTGCCCGGTCGTCGGCCAGCGCGTGCACGGCGTCGAGCCGCAGCCCGTCGATCCCGTAGTCGCGCAGCCAGGCCAGCGCGCTGCCGAGCAGGTAGGCGCGCACCTCGTCGGAGCCGGCCGCGTCCAGGTTCACCGCGGAGCCCCACGGGGTGTGGTGGGTGTCTGTGAAGTACGGGCCGAAGGCGGGCAGGTGGTTCCCGGACGGGCCCAGGTGGTTGTGGACCACGTCCAGCACCACGCCCAGCCCCGCCTCGTGGGCCGCGGCCGTGAAGCGGGCCAGGCCGGCCGGGCCGCCGTACGGTTCGTGCACCGCCCAGGGCGCGACCCCGTCGTACCCCCAGCCGTGCCGGCCGGCGAAGGAGCAGACCGGCATCAGCTCCACGTGCGTGACGCCGAGGGCGGTGAGGTGCCCGAGCCGGGCGGCGGCCGCGTCGAAGGTGCCCTCGGGGGTGAAGGTGCCGATGTGCAGCTCGTACAGGACCGCGTCCTGGAGCCGGGTGTGCGGCGGCGGCACCGGCCGCGGGGCGAGGGTCTGCGGGTCGACCACCGCCGACAGGCCGTCGGGCCCGTCGGGCAGGCGCCGTCCGCGCGGGTCCGGCCGCGGGCCGTCGCCGTCGAGCAGGAATCCGTAGCGGCTCCCGTCGGTGGCCGGGGCCTCGGCGGTCCACCAGCCGTCCCGGTCCGGATCGCGTGCCATGTCGTACGTCGCCCCGTCGAGCAGCATGGCGACGTGACCTGTCAGTGGTGCCCACACCTCGAACTGCACGGACGGTCCCCTCGTCGTAGGCGGTGTCCAGCATGCGTATCGTGCCCATCATTCCGGGCGTGGCGGGGGAGTTCTGGACACTCCGGCCCCGACGGGCCGACAATCACCCTGTGACGTCGAGTTTCGAGATTCCCGCCTTCCCCGCGCCGCGGCTGTCCGACGCCGAGCGCGACCGGGCGCTGGGTCAGCTCCGGGAGGGCGCGGCCCTCGGCAAGCTGTCCCACGACACCTTCCTGCGCCGGATGGAACTCGCCCTGGTCGCCCGCCGCTCCGAGGACCTCGCCGTGCTCACGGCCGACCTCCGGTCCCGGCAGGCGGCCGAAAGCCCCTGGACCCGTCGGCTGTTCGGCTGGGTCGGCCGCGCCTCGGCCGTGTCCCTCGGGGTCCGCCGCGCCTGGAACGCCGAGCGCCTGCCCAAGCTGCTGCTGCCGCATCCGAGCGCGGCGGCCCTGCGGATCGGCCGCGACCCCGGCAACGGGCTGCGGCTCAGCCACGAGACGGTCTCCCGGGCGCACGCCGAGCTCAGGCTGCAGGGCGGGGTGTGGGTGCTCAGGGACCTCGGCTCCACCAACGGGACCACGGTCAACGGGCACCGGGTGACCGGCTCCGCTGTGGTCCGCGACGGGGACCAGGTCGGCTTCGGGAACATGACCTTCCGGCTCTCGTCGAGCTGAGGGCGTCCCCGCCGCCCGGCCGGCGGGAGCGTGTGCGCAGGATGGGGTCATGGAAGACACCTCCCTCGTGCGCCGCGCACGCGTCGGCGACCTGCCCCGCCTGGTCGAACTCGTCCACGAGCACGTGGCGTACGAGAAGTCGGCGCCGCGCCCGCCGGACCTCGCCGGCCGGCTCGGCCCGCAGCTCTTCGCCGAGGACGCCCGGCTGTGGGTGCTGCTCGCCGAGACCCCGGACGGCACGGTCGCCGGATACGCCGCCTGCTCCGCCGAGTTCTCCTTCTGGGATGCCCGGCACTACCTGCACATGGACTGCCTCTACCTGGCGGAGGAGGCCCGCGGACACGGCCTCGGAGCGGCCCTGATGGACGGTGTGACGGGTCTGGCCCGCGAGCTCGGCCTCGACCAGGTCCAGTGGCAGACCCCGGACTGGAACGAGGGCGCCATCCGCTTCTACGACCGGCTCGGCGCGGCCGGACGCCCCAAGCAGCGCTATTCCCTGGCGGTGGAGCCCGCCCGGGGCCGGGACGGGACACCCGCCGGGCCCGGTTCCGCTTCGGGCTGACCGCGCCGCGCCGGACGGCCGGCGCGGGCGTGCACCGTGCACTCCTGTGCGCCCCCTTGTGCTCCTTCGGCGCGGACGGCCGCCGTCGTACGGTTCCGGGCTATGAGCGGATACACGATGGAACCGGCCATGCCGATGGAAATCAGCCCGCGAGTCCTGCCGCCCTCCGACCGGTGGTCACCCGCCCCCGCGGTACCGGCACCGGTCTGCCGTTTCGAGAACTTCCTGGGGGCGGAGCGCGCCGCCGCCCTGCTGGAGTACGCGATATCGCGGGGGGAGGACTTCACGGCGGGCACCGTCGTGGACCCCCTGACCGGACAGGTGTCCCGCAAGGGGCGGGACTCGCTGGTCCTTCCCGTGACCAGCCGGGTGTTCAGCGCACACCTGGCCGACTGCCTGCCGCTCGTCCAGGAAGTCCTCGGCCACCGGGCCGCACTCGCACGGTCGTTGACCGTCCTGACGGCGCACGGCGAGGGTGGCCACTTCGGCCTGCACACGGACGCCTCGCGGGTCCCGGACGTGGCCACGGCGCTGTCCGCCGTCTACTACCTGCACCGCATGCCGCGCGGCTTCGGCGGCGGCCAACTGCGCCTGTACGACACCGTGGTGGACGAGGGCAGGGCGCAGCCGGGGGAGACCTACCGCACGATCGAGCCCGAGCACGACAGCATCGTCTTCTTCCCCTCCGGCGCCTTTCACGAGGTGGTGCCCTCCACCTGCCCGAGCGGACGGTTCTCGGACCACCGGTTCACCCTGACGACCTGGATCTCCGGCGGGGAGCCGGCCGCGGGCCCGGCCGCCGGCCGGTCGCCCGTCTGGCAGTGGCTGGCGGACGCGGCCGAGGGCACCCGCCCCCTCCACGACACGGAGGAGGACCACGACGGAGCCAGGCCGGTGGCCCTGCCATCACCCGGCCCCGACACCCTCCTGGGTCCGTCCGGGCGCTGACCGGCCACCGGCAGGGGGCGTCCCGTCCGATCAGGCCGGACCCGATCGGACAGGACACCCCTCGGGTCCGCCCGCCCGCTCGGCCCGCTCGGCCCGCTCGGCCCGCTGGGCACGGCCGGCCGCTACGAGGCGGTCGTAGGCGGCCAGGACGGTGCGGGACTGGTGTTCCACCTGGGTGGCCACCGGGACCCAGCGGGCCCCGAAACAGACCGCGAAGTCCTCGCACCACCCGGTGACCAGCCGGTCCAGCCGGGGCGTCGCCGGATGTCCCTGGGCGCGCAGCACGCGCAGCAGCATCGCGGCGGCGCGCAGCGACAGCCGCCGCCCGAAGGCGTCGATGCTGGCGATGTACGCCGCCGTGGCCTCCGGGGGAGCCCCGGACGTCCACTCGGCGGCGATCCGGGGGATCAGCGCGAGCGTCCAGTCCACCGCGCGCAGCAGGGGCGCCGAGGACGGGTCCTCGTACATCTGCGCCTCCTGCCGTACGCCGTCGCCGCCCCGGACCGCGGCGACCAGCGCGGCGTCCGCGGTGAGCCGCTCGGCCAGCATCCGCAGGGCGCCGCGCGGGTCCGGGTGCGGGGCCGGATCGGCCACCAGGTCGGAGGCCCACATGGGGACTTCGACGATGGCGGTCGTGCCGGCGTAGCGGTGGGCGTGGTACCAGGTGCTCAGCCGGGTGTCCTCCGGGTGGAAGGCTCCGGCGGCCTCGCTGCCCGGCTGCGGTATCACGAAGATCCCGGGCCCGGGGGAGGGCCAGCCGGCCGCGTCCGAGGCCCCGTTCTCCACCGGGATGCGCAGCTCGGCGGCCGATGCGCCGAACGGCTCGGCGAGGCCGGGCACGTCCCGGGTCAGCTGCACCCAGGAGCCGCCGAGGTCGGTGGCGTGCAGGGAGACCTGCAGGACGGGGCGCAGTTCGTCGATGAGCGCCAGCAGGGCCAGGGTCTCGGGCGGCAGCCGGTCCGGAGGCAGTAACGACGGTGCCCACTCGGGCTGTTCGGGGCCGGGCGGCCGGAAGAAGTTCCGGTGGTAGTCCAGCAGGGAGTGCGGGTGGGGGGTGCGGTGCAGGTCCGCGCCGTCCGGGTCGGCGCAGAGCAGGAAGTGCCAGCCGCACCCGGCCCGCGGCGCCGGGTCGTCGAGGACGCGCCGGGCGAGCGAGAGGGCGGTGGCGCCGCCGACGGGCTCGTTGGCGTGGGCCCCGGCGACGACGAGGACGTTGCGGTCGGCCCCGACCGGGGTCCCGACCGGAGTCCCGCCCGGAGCCCCGACCGGGGCGCCGTCCGTCGCGGCGACGGACAGCACCCACAGGGGCTGCCCGGCCCGGGAGGTGCCGGCCTGGCGGAGCCGCACCTCGCCGGGGTGTTCGTCCGCCAGAGCACGGGCGGCGAGCCCGAGTTCCCGCGGTGTGGGGTAGCGCATGTCACGGAGGAGAGTCACAAGGGATGCCATGCCCGCAGGGCCCGCCGCCTACTGCTCCGCGGGCCCCGCAGTTCCCCCACTTCCGGGTGAAACCCCTGGCCAAGGCCCGGGCGCGGCTCCGCGCGGCTCCGGGCTACTGCTGGTGCAGGCCGCGGCCCGCCAGGCTGAGGAAGGCCTCCCCGACCGCCTCCGACAGCGTCGGGTGGGCGTGGACGTGCCGTGCCACATCGCCCGGTTCCGCGTCCCAGCCCACGATCAGCTGGCTCTCCGCGATCATCTCCGACACGTGCGGCCCCACCAGGTGCACCCCCAGCACCCGCCCGTCCCGCTCCGCGACCACCTTCACCGTGCCGCCCTGCCCGTGCACCATGCCCTTGGCCACGGCGGTCAGCGGCATCGTGTTCACCACCACGTCGTACGCCGCCTCGCGCGCCTGCGCCTCGGTCAGCCCGACGGCGGCGGTCTGCGGGGCCGAGTAGGTCACCCGCGGCACCGCCGCGTAGTCCACCGGCACGCTCGTCACCCCGGCCAGGGTCTCCGCGACCAGCAGGCCCTCCGCGAAGGAGGCGTGCGCCAGCCCGAGCGAGGGCGGCGGCAGCAGATCGCCCACCACATGGATCCCCGGGACGGCGGTCTCCAGCCGGGACCAGTCGGCCGGGGCGACGAACCCCCGCCCGTCGGTGGGCAGTCCGGCCGCCGCGAGGTCCAGGCCGTCGGTCACCGGGACCCGCCCGACCGCCACCAGCAGGCGCTCCGCCCCGATCTCCCGCACCTCCCCGCGCGCGGTGCGCACGGTCGCCCGGACCCCGCCGGAGGCGAGCCGCTCGGCCCCCTCCAGCCGGGCCCCGGTCTGCACGTCGATCCCGCGCTTCTTCAGGCCCCGGGCCAGATGCCGGGACACGTCCGCGTCCTCCAGCGGGACCAGCCGGTCCGCGGCCTCGACCAGGGTCACCTCGGCGCCCATGGAACGGTGGAAGGAGGCGTACTCCACCCCGATCGCCCCGCCGCCCAACACCAGCACCGAGGCCGGCAGGCCGGGCGCGAACAGCGCGTCGTCACTGGTCACCACCGTGTGGCCGTCGGGCTCCAGGCCGGGCAGGGTGCGCGGCCGGGACCCGGTGGCCAGCACGATCCCCCGGGCCGCGGTGAACTCCCGCCCGTCCTCGCTCCGTACGGAACGCGGTCCGGTCAACCGGGCCCCGCTGCGCACGATCCGCACCCCCGCGTGCTCCAAGTGCCCCTCCACTCCCTTGTGGTTGCGGGAGACGATGTCGTCGCGGGTCGCGGTCAGGGCCGACCAGTCCACCGAGTCCACGCTCGCCCGGACCCCCCAGCGCTCGCGCGCCTCGGCTATGCCGTCGACGAGTTCGGCCGCGTGCAGCATGGCCTTGCTGGGGATGCAGCCCCGGTGCAGGCAGGTCCCGCCGACCTTGTCCCGTTCCGCGAGCAGGACGCTCAGGCCCAGGGCCGAGGCGCGCAGGGCGGTGCTGTAGCCGCCCGTACCGCCGCCGATCACGATCACATCCACTGCGCTGTCGTTGGTCATGTCACCAGCCTCCGGCGCCTGTTGGGTCAAGTCCAAGGAAATGATCTTCTGAAGGTCATGAAGGATCTTTATGCTTCGAGGTCATGAGCCTGCGCCAGATGGAGTACTTCCTGGCCGTCGTGGAGGAGTCCTCCTTCACGCGTGCCGCGGACGGTCTGCACGTCACGCAGCCCGCCCTGTCCCACCAGGTCAAGGCCCTGGAGCGGGCCGTGGGCGGCGCACTGCTGGAGCGGATGCCCCGCGGGGTCCGGCTCACCGCCATGGGCCGTGCCTTCCTCCCGCACGCGCAGCTCGCCGTCCGCAGCGCCCGTCAGGCCGAGCGGGCCGCCCGCGCCGCCGCCGGGGTGACCGGCGGTGAACTGCACATCGCCACCGTGCACGCGCTGGCCGTCGGCCTGCTCCCGGGCGTCGCCGCCCGCTGGCGGTCCCTGCATCCGGGCGTGTCCCTGGTGCTGCGGGAGTACGGCAGTACCGAGGCCCTGGAGGAGCAGCTGGAACGGGGCGCCGCCGACCTCGCGGTGGGCCCGGAGCCCGCGGGCTGGCCGGGGCCGCTGTTGCGGATCGGCCGGGAGGAACTGGTCATCGTCGTCCCCTTCGACGATCCGCTGGCCGGCCGCCAGTCGGTGGCCCTCGCCGAACTCGCCGACCGCGACTGGATCCGCTGCGCGATGGAACCGCTGGTCGACGGCGTCCTCGTCCTCGACCGGGCGTGCGGGGCGCTCGGTTTCACCCCGCACACGGTGCTGCGTACGGAACACACCTCGACGGCGGTGCGGATGGCGGCGGCCGGGGTGGGGGTGGTCATGGCTCCGGCCCACATGGTCCGCGGCGCCGTCGGCGAGGACTGCGTACTGCTCTCCCTCGACCCGCCGTGGCACCGGCCCCTGGCGGTCTTCTCCCGGGTTCCGCTGACCGGTGCCGCGGCCGCGTTCACCGAGCTGGTCGGCGGCCGGGCCGCGCCGGATCCGGGCTGCCCCGGCGGTCCGGCGCACTGAGCGTCGGCCTGCCCGGGCCCCGCCGGATCAGCCGCGCAGCCAGACACCCACCGGGTGACCGTCCAGCAGGGCGGCCACCTCGGCCGGACCGCTGTGCGATCGCGCGGAGTCCGTGCGCGGGGAGCGGGGGGCGAGGCGGGTCCAGGTACCGGGGGGCAGGTGCAGGCGGGTGTCCCGCCAGCCGCCCGACGCGGCCAGCCGGTGGGAGAGCCGGGTGGCCGCCACCAGCAGTCCCGGGGCCCGGGTGAAGGCCAGCAGGTGGTCGGCGGCCGGACCCCGAGCGAGCACCGGCGCGTAGCCGCGGAAGAGTTCCGGCCGGTCCCGGCGCAGCCGCAGCAGGGTGGCCGTGAGCCCCAG
Source organism: Streptomyces sp. NC-S4 (assembly GCF_054353315.1). NCBI lineage: Bacteria > Bacillati > Actinomycetota > Actinomycetes > Kitasatosporales > Streptomycetaceae > Streptomyces > Streptomyces sp. NC-S4. The sequence continues at coordinate 6,632,108 of NZ_CM135937.1, forward strand.
TTTCTCCTCGGCCGGGTCCCCGGGGGCGGCCCCCGCATCCAGCCGGGCCAGCGCCCGGCGGGGAAGGTTCGCCGGACGCCGGTTGTCGGGGTCCACCAGGGCCCGGTACTCCGTCTCCGCGCCCTGGTAGACCTCCGGGACCCCCGGCATCGCCAGGTGCAGCAGGGTCATGCCGAGGAGGTTCGCCCGGGCCGCCCCGGCGAGCTCCGCCGGGAGGTCGACCGGGGTCGTGACGTACCCGGCCACACCCGCCTCGTACTCCTCGTCCCGCTCGGTCCAGCTGGTGTGCAGGGCCGCCTCGCGGACCGCCTTGAGCAGGGCGTCGGCCAGCCGCGGCCCGGCCTCGGGGGCCCGGCCCAGCCCCAGCGCCGTCTGCCGGGCGACCCAGGCCAGCTGGGGGTCGGGCCCCTCGGGGCGCCCCATCAGCTCCGGTGCCTGGGACAGCGCCGCGATCCGGGCCCGGACGTCCGCGCTGCGCTTGGTGTCGTGCGTGGACAGGACCGTTCCGGCCGCGGGCCACTCCCGGGCCAGGGCGGCGCAGTAGGCGTGGAACTCCGCCACCGACACGGCCGGCCGCCCCGGCTCCCCGCCGACCTCGGTGGCCGACAGCAGCGGCGCGTACCGGTAGAAGGCCCGGTCCTCGAGGGACTTGGCGCGCAGGGCCGCCGAGGTCTGGGCGAAGCGGGCCGCGAAGGCCGGATCCCGCAGCAGCAGCTCCCGTACGGCGGCCACCGCGTCCGGACCGGCCGCCGCGGCCGCCTGCTCCAGGGCCTGCGGCGGCAGGTCCGGCTCGCCGGGATAAGGCCGGTAGACGGGAAAGGCGATCAGCAACTCCCTTACCGCTGTCGCAAGTTCCGGACCGGCCTGGCGTTCCAGCGCCCCCAGTTCGGCGGCCAGGTCGCCGGTCAGCACCTCCCGGGCGGACGCCCGGGCCGCCTCCGGCCAGCGGGGCAGTCCGGTGGTCTCCCCGTACCGGGCCGCCAGCTCCGCGGCGCCCTCGGGGTCGGTGAACACCCCGTCCACCCGGTGCAGGGCGTCGTATCCGGTGGTCCCCGCCACCGGCCAGGCGGACGGCAGCCGCTCCTCGCGGGCCAGGATCTTCTCCACCACCACCCAGCAGCCGTCGCCCGCCGCCGCCCGCAGCCGCCGCAGGTACTCCTCCGGGTCCGCCAGCCCGTCCACGTGATCGATCCGCAAGCCGTCCGCGACCCCGTCCCGGACCAGCTCCAGCACCTTCGCGTGGGTGGCTGCGAACACCTCCGGGTCCTCCACCCGGACCCCGATCAGCTCGGAAATGGTGAAGAAGCGCCGGTAGTTGAGCGAGGTGCGCGCTTCGCGCCACCAGGCCGGCCGGTACCACTGCGCGGCGAGCAGTTCCGGCAGCGCCAGCCCCGAGGTCCCCTCCCGCAGCGGGAACCGCTGCTCCCCGTAGTGCAGCACTCCGTCCTCGGCCCGCAGCTCGCAGGATTCCGCCGGCCCGGCGAGGACCGGCAGCAGCACCTGCCCGCCGCCCGCCTCCCAGTCGATGTCGAACCAGCGGGCGTACGGCGAGCCGGGACCGTCCCGCAGCACCTCCCACAGGGGCCGGTTCAGGGCCAGCGGGGTCGGGACCGCCATGTGGTTGGGCACGATGTCGAGGACCAGCCCGAGCCCGTGTGCCCGGGCGGCCCCGGCCAGGGACCGCAGGCCCGGCTCGCCGCCGAGCTCGGCCCGCACGCGGGAGTGGTCGGTGACGTCGTAGCCGTGCGTCGAGCCGGGCACCGCCTCCAGGACCGGGGAGAGGTGCAGGTGCGACACGCCGAGCGAGGCGATGTGCGGTACGGCCGCCTCGGCCGCCGCGAAGGGGAACTCCGGGCGCAGCTGGAGGCGGTAGGTCGACGTCGGAGTGACTGGTGTCGGAACGTCAGATTCCGATTCGGGGGTCGCGTGCGGCTGGCTCATGAGAACGTACGTACCCAACCTGCCGGATTCCGTGCCATGACCCAATGCATCCGAGTGACTGCACCGGGTTAGTGTCGATCAAGTGGTTGGAACCGTCAGTACCTATCGAAACGTCATCGCCCTGACCGGGCCCCTGCTTCCGCTCGTCTCTTTCCTCGCCCGACTGCCCGTCGCGATGTCCCAGTTCGGGAGCTTCCTGCTGGTCGCCCAGACCAGCGGGTCCCTCGCCACCGCGGGCACCGTCGGCGGTGCCCTCTCCGTCGGGCAGGTCCTCTTCGGACCCGTCCTCGGCCGGCTCGCCGACCGCCACGGACAGCGTCCGGTCGTCCTGGCCGCGGCCGCCGTCAACGCCGTGGCCACCGCCGCCCTGGTCGCCGGGGCGCTCACGCACCTGGCCACCGTCCCGCTCGCCGCGATCGGCGCCCTCACCGGCGCCTCGGTACCGCTGATCGGACCGCTCGCCCGCACCCGCTCGGTGGCGCTGGCGCACCGGGCCGGGTCCGACGAGAGCGTCGTCGGCGCCGTCCACGCGCTCGAAGGCACCCTGGACGAGGTCTCCTTCGTCTTCGGGCCCGCCCTCGTCGGACTCGCCGCGCTCCTCGCACACCCGGCCTTCGCCCTCGCCGGGGCGGCCGGCCTCGTCGCCGTCTTCGGCACCGTCTTCGCCCTCCACCCGACCGCCGCCGTCACGGCCGGTTCGCCCGCGCCGGACCGGGCCCCGGGGAGCCGCCGGGTCCGCTCTCCCGCCGTGGTCCACGCCGTCCGCGGCTCCCTCGCCCTCCAGGGCGCGATGTTCGGCGCCTGCCAGGCGGGCATCACCGCGCTCACCATCCGGCTCGGCGTCCCCGACCAGGCCGCCGTCGTCTACTCCGCCATGGGCGTCGTCAGCGCGGTCGTCGGGATCTCGCTCGGCGCGCTGCCCGCCCGCTTCGGGCTGCGGCTGCGCTGGCGGGTGGCGACCGGCGCCGCCCTGGTGCTCTCGGTGCCCCTGCTGTTCACCGACGGCCTGTGGCCGCTGTACGCCGTCGTCACCGTACTGGGCGCCGCCTACGCACCCCACCTGATCACCGCGTTCGCCCTCACCGAGCGGGCCGTGGAACCGGCCCGGCTCTCCACGGCGATGGCCTTCGCCGCCAGCTGCCTGGTGGCCGGGCAGGCCACGGCACTGGTCGTCTGCGGGCGCCTCGCCGAGGCGTACGGCCCCGCCGGGGCCTTCGCCGTGGCCGTCGGGGCGGCCGCGCTCTGCCTGCTCCTCGCCCTCGTCACCAAGGTGCCCGCCGCCCGGACGCACACCGCCGGGGTGTGCGTCCATGGCCCGCGGACCGGCTCCTGCCCGGCGGCGGACGGGAGCGGCGCCGGCGCCGCCTACGCCGGGCGCTGAAGCACCACCAGGCACCGGCCCGTCAGCGCCACCCGGTCACCGGCCGCGTACTGCGGCCCGGTGCCGGGTGGCAGCACGTCCGCCCGCGCCGTGTCCACCACCAGCCGCCACTGCGCGCCGTGCCCCGCCGGAACCGTGAAGTCCTGCGGCTCCGCACCCGCGTTGAACATCAGCAGGAACGAGTCGTCGGTGATCCGCTCCCCGCGGGTGCCCGGCTCGGAGATCGCCTCGCCGTTCAGGAAGACGGTCAGTGCCCTCGCGTGCTGCGCCTGCCAGTCCCGCGCCCGCATCTCCTCGCCGTGCGGGGTGAACCAGGCGATGTCGGACAGCTCGTCGTGCGTGCCCTCCACCGGCCGCCCGTGGAAGAACCGGCGCCGCCGGAAGACCGGGTGGTCGCGGCGCAGCCACACCATCCGCCGGGTGAACTCCAGCAGGGACGGCGCCGGTTTGCCGGGCTCCGGCCAGCGCACCCAGCTCAACTCGTTGTCCTGGCAATAGGCGTTGTTGTTCCCCTGCTGGGTACGGCCGAACTCGTCGCCGTGGCTGAGCATCGGCACCCCCTGCGACAGCATCAGGGTGGCCGTGAAGTTGCGCATCTGGCGTTCGCGCAGCTCCAGGATCTCCGGATCCTCGGTGGGCCCCTCCACGCCGCAGTTCCAGGAGCGGTTGTGGGTCTCGCCGTCCCGATTGCCCTCCCGGTTGGCCTCGTTGTGCTTCTCGTCGTACGAGACCAGGTCGTTCAGGGTGAAACCGTCGTGGCAGGTGGTGAAGTTGATCGACGCCAGCGGGCGCCGCCCGTCGTCCTGGTAGAGGTCCGAGGAACCCGTCAGCCGCCCCGCGAACTCCGCGAGCGTACGCGGCTGCCCGCGCCACAGGTCCCGTACGGTGTCCCGGTACTTGCCGTTCCACTCGGTCCACAGCGGCGGGAAGTTGCCCACCTGGTAGCCGCCCTCGCCCAGGTCCCAGGGCTCCGCGATCAGCTTCACCTGGCTGACCACCGGATCCTGCTGGACCAGGTCGAAGAACGAGGACAGCCGGTCCACCTCGTGGAACTGGCGGGCCAGGGTCGCCGCCAGGTCGAAGCGGAACCCGTCCACGTGCATCTCGGTGACCCAGTACCGGAGCGAGTCCATGATCAGCTGGAGCACGTGCGGGGAGCGCATCAGCAGCGAGTTCCCGGTGCCGGTGGTGTCCATGTAGTGGCGCGGATCGTCCGCCAGCCGGTAGTACGAGGCGTTGTCCAGCCCCCGGAAGGACAGCGTCGGGCCCAGGTGGTTCCCCTCGGCGGTGTGGTTGTAGACCACGTCGAGGATCACCTCGATGCCCGCCTCGTGCAGGGCCCGGACCGCCGACTTGAACTCCAGCACCTGCTGGCCGCGGTCGCCCGAGGCGTAGCCGTTGTGCGGGGCGAAGAAACCGATGGTGTTGTAGCCCCAGTAGTTGCTGAGCCCGTCGTTGACCAGCCGGTGGTCGTTGACGAACTGGTGGACCGGCATCAGCTCCAGCGCCGTCACCCCGAGCTTGGTGAGGTGGCCGATGACCGCCGGGTGCGCCAGCGCCCCGTAGGTTCCGCGCAGCTCCTCGGGGAGATCGGGATGGTGCATGGTCAGACCCTTGACGTGGGCCTCGTACAGCACGGTGTGGTGGTACTCGTGGCGCGGCGGCCGGTCGTTGGCCCAGTCGAAGTACGGGTTCACCACCACCGAGCTCATCGTGTGCGGGGCGGAGTCCAGGTCGTTGCGCGAGTCCGGCCGGCCGAAGTGGTAGCCGTACACCGCCTCGTTCCAGCTGACCTTGCCGCTGATGGCCCGCGCGTACGGGTCCAGCAGCAGCTTCGCCGCGTTGCAGCGCCGGCCGCGCTCGGGTTCGTACGGGCCGTGCACCCGGAACCCGTAGCGCTGGCCCGGCATGACGCCGGGCAGGTACGCGTGGCGGACAAAGGCGTCCGTCTCGCGCAGCTCCACGGCGGATTCCGACCCGTCGTCGTGCAGGAGGCACAGCTCGATGCGTCGGGCGGCCTCCGAATAGACCGCGAAGTTGGTGCCGGCGCCGTCGTACGTGGCACCCAGCGGATACGCCTGTCCCGGCCAGACCTGCATAGATAACGACTCTTCCCTCGTTGCCCGAAGATGTCCCGGCTGACCCGGCGTGGACCACGTCCCTGCCAGATCTTCCCCGAAAGAGGGGCCGCAAGCGCGGACTTGGCAGGGGTCCTACCGGGTGACCCGCAGAGCCGATATGCGGGTCAGCGGACTGTGTGCGCATCGGATAATGGGTCAACGGACAGCCCCTGTACGGGCCGTCGGGCTGCACCGGGCCGTGCGCGCGGAGTACCCTTCCGTGATCACTGGAGACGGGCGTCCAGACGCAGAAGGCGGTGCACGGGTGAGCTCGGGAGGTCTGGAGCTGCCCCCTGGTGACAGCAGTCACGAGGGTGGTCCGGCGGACGACCCGGGGGGTGTCCCCGGCGGGACATCCGCGGGGATCCCGGCCGGGGCGGTCTCCCTGGCGGGCGGACCGGCGGAGGCCGGGAGCGCGGGGACCGGCGTGGAGCTGGACTGGGGCGCGGAGGCCTGGAGCGAGGTCCGGACCCGGGCACAGCGGGCCGGCCGTGCGTACATCTGGCTGAATCTCATCGAACAGCGGCTGCGCGCGGTGGTCGGTGCGGTGCTCCGCCCGATCTACGAACCGGTGCACGGCGCGGACGACTGGGTCGTCGCGGCCGCCGGGCCCGCCGGACAGGAATGGGTGCAGAGGGCGGTGGCCGTGCGCGAGGTCAGCCGGCGCAAGGGCTACCTGCTCGACTCGGCCGACGACAACGTGCTGAGCTTCCTGACCCTGCCGCAGCTGCGGGAGCTGATGGTCCAGCACTGGCCGTGCTTCGAGCCGTACTTCGACGACCGGCGCGAGATCGAGCTGGCCCTGGACGAGCTGGAGGTCACCCGCAACGTCGTCTCCCGCAACCGGGCGCTGTCCCGGCCCGTGCTGGAGCAGGCGGAGCGGGCCTCGGCGCGCCTGCTGGAGGTACTGGGCGGGGTCTCCGGCAGCCCCGCCGCGGAGCGGCTGCCGATCGACGCCGTCGAGGACCTGGTGGGCGACCGGTACGCGGACGTCATCTCCGTCCACCCCGACCGGGTGAGGCTCCAGCGCCAGCTCCCGGCCGAGGACCTCTTCGGGGGCGCGCGGCGGCTCGACGCCATCGGCATAGGGCTCAACCTGCTGGTCCAGAACTTCTCGGGCCGAAGACTCGTCCGGCTCACGGAGGCCGGATGCCGGGTGCGGCTGCTGTTCCTGAACCCGGCGAGCAGCGCCGTGAAGCGGCGCGAACGGGAACTGGGGATGCGCAAGGGCGAGCTGAGCCGCTCGGTGGAGATGAACATCCTGCACGTCCGGCGGGTCCGGGCGGGTCTGCGGGACCCCTCCCGCTTCGAGATCCACGTCTTCGACGAGACCCCGCGGTTCACCGCCTACCTCGTGGAGGGGCAGTCCTCGGGCATCGCGGTGGTCCAGTCCTACCTGCGGCGGGCGCGCGGGATGGAGTCGCCCGTGCTGGTGCTGCGGGGCGGCGGCCGAGGGGTGCCGAAGGACGCGGAGCACGGGCTGTTCACGACGTACCGGGAAGAGTTCGAGTCGATGTGGGAGGACTCCCGGCCGGTGTCCTGACCAGGGGCCCGAAGGCCCCGGCGGCCGGGCTGTCAGTGTCCCGTGGCAGGCTGAAACCCGTTGACCGAAGGTGTACGGGGGAGGGGTACGGGGTGGAGGACCGGCGCGGCATGGGGGACTGGCACGGCGGTGTGCTGATCGGATTCGACCTGGAGACGACCGGCACGGAACCGGGGGAATCGCGGATCGTGACGGCGGCCCTGGTCGAGGTACGGGCCGGAGCGGTGCGCGAGCGGCGCGGCTGGCTCGCGGACCCGGGCATACCGATCCCGGAAGGGGCCTCGGCGATCCACGGGATCAGCACGGAGCGCGCGGTCGCCGAGGGGCGCCCGGTGCGGGAGGTCGCGGACGAGGTCGCGCGGGCCCTGGTGGGCCACTGGCGCGCCGGCGCCGTGGTGGTCGCGTACAACGCGGCCTTCGACCTGACCCTGCTGAGCGCCGAGCTGGCCCGGCACGGGCTGCCCTCGCTGGCCGACCGGCTCGGCGGGGAGGCGACCGGACCGGTGGTGGACCCGCTGACCATCGACCGGGCCGTGGACCGCTACCGGCGCGGCAAGCGGACCCTCGAGGCGGTCTGCGGGGTGTACGGGGTCACCCTCGACGCCGCGCACGACGCCGGGGCGGACGCGCTGGCCGCGGTCCAGGTGGCCCGCGCGATAGCCGAGCGGCATCCGCAGGTGGCCGCGCTCACCCCGGCCGACCTGCACGCGCGCCAGAGCACCTGGCACGCGCGCTGGGCCCGGGACTTCCAGTCGTACCTGCGCCGCCAGGGCACCCCGGACGCGGTGATCGACGAGGCCTGGCCACTGCGGGCCCTGGTCCCGGCGTAGACGGGTGCCGGCCCGGCCCGGCCGGCAGGATCCGAAGGAGACCGCCTAGAAGGAGTGCCACCGCACGTCCCGGTCGCCGGTTCTGAGGGAGGCCACGCGGCGGCGGAATTCGGCCAGGGCCGCGGGGTTCGCCGGGGCGTGCTGGGCGACCCAGGCGCAGCCGGCCGTCTCCCGGGCGCCGCGCAGGACCGCGCAGCCCTCCCAGTCGCGGACGTCCCACCCGTACGCCGCCACGAAGGCCTCGTACTCCTCGGCCGGCAGGCCGTACCGGTCGCGCGAGAGCGCCATCACCACCAGGTCGTGCTCGCGCAGATCGGCCGACACGGTCTCCAGGTCGACCAGCACCGGGCCGTCGGGCCCCACGTGCACGTTGCGGGGCAGCGCGTCGCCGTGGACCGGGCCCGGGGGCAGCCGCGGGGTCAGGGCCGCCAGCTCACCGGCGTACGCGTCCCGGCGGGCCCGCAGGTAGGCCGCGTCGGCCGGGTCCACGGCCCCGCCCGCCAGCCGCAGCCAGCGCTCGACCCCGTCCAGCAGGTTCCGCGCGGGCAGGGCGAAGGGCGGCGCGGGCAGCGCGTGCACCAGGCGCAGCAGCGCCGCGAGATCCTCGGGCCCCGCGGGCCGCACCGCGTCCGGGAGCCGGTGCCACAGGGTCACCGGATGGCCCTCCACCAGCCGCGGCTTCGGCTCGGCCGCCCGGACCGCCGGGATCCCGGACGCGGCGAACCAGCCGGCCACCGCGAGTTCCCGCTCGGCCCGCTCCAGCAGCGCCGCCTCCCGGCCCACCTTGACCACCAGGTCGCCGATGGCGAAGACCGCGTTCTCGCCGAACGCGAGGAGCACCGCCGCCCCGGCCGCACCCCCGGTCAGGCCCGCCGCCGCCAGCACGTCCCTCGCCCGTGCCTCGTCCATACCGCCGCTCCCGCCCCTCGCCGTGGATCCGCTGCCGCCAGTCAGTATGTGGTGGCTTCCGGCAGGTGGCCCGATCCTGGAGTCATGTGCGCCGAACATGACGGACGCGCCGACCGGGGTCCCTCGGTCGTGACGCGGCGCGCGCTGCGCACCACCCTCTCCGCGTGCGTCTCGTTCTTCGTGTGCCTGTACGCGCTGGACCGGCCGGTGGCCGCCACGTACGCGCTGTTCGCCGCGGTGTCGATGGCGGCGCTCTCCCACATCCCCGGTACCGGACGCCAGCGGGCGGTCGTCATGGTCAGGGCGACCCCCACGGCCTGGGTGCTGCTGACGCTCGGCACCTTCCTCGCGATCCGGACCTGGAGCGCCGTCGTCGGGATGCTCCTGATCGGCTTCTTCCTGGCCTTCGTGGCGGCGGCCGGGCCCCGCGCGGCGGGCGCCGCGCCCGGGCTGCAACTGCTCTACATCCTGCCGTGCTTTCCGCCCTACGCCCCCGGCACCCTGGGCGAACGGCTCCTGGGCGCCACCTTCGGCCTGCTGTTGCTGGTCCTCGCCGAGCTCTTCGTCCTGCCCGAGGAGCCCGGGCCCACCTACCGGCGGGTGGCCGCCGAGGCGGCCGACACCGCCGCCCGCTGCGTCGCGGAGCTCGGCCGCGCCCCGTACACGCTGTCCGCCGCCTCGGCGGAGACGGCCCGGGTGGCCGGCGGGTCGCTGCGGCCCTTCCGGACCGGCGAGGCCGACCGCCCCGCCGGGCCGGGCCTGCGGGACCGGGCCCTGTCCCATGCGGGCCTGGCCGCCCGCACGCTCCTCGCCCGCCTCGTGAACCTTCCGCCGTCACCGCCGCCCCCGGGCCCGGTGCCGATGGTGCAGGAGCCCGAGATCCTGACCGCGGTGGGCCGGGCCGTCGGCGAGAGCGCCGCCCTGCTCGACGGTCGCGCCGATGCGACCGAAGCGGCCGACGCCCTGCGGCGCCTGCGGGAGCAGGCCGCCGCGTCGGCCGCGCGGGAGGCGCCCACGACCGCCGCGCGGGGGCGGCGCCGGGCGGCGCTGCTGGAGGTGACGGACGCCGCGGTGGCCCTGGCGACGGCCGCCGAGCTGGCGGTACGGGGCCGCCGCGCGCGGATGCCCGAGGACGTCGATTCGGGCCGGTTCTGGTACGCGGGCAAGCGCGCGCCGAGCCTGTGGTGGCACCGGCTGGCGGGACACGCCGGGCCGCGCTCGGTGTACTTCCAGAACGCCGTCCGGATCAGCCTCGCTCTGGCGGCCGCCCGCACGATCGCGGGCGTGGACTCGCTGCCCCACGGCTTCTGGGCGATGCTGGCCGTCCTCAGCCTGACCCGGACCACCGCCGCGCAGACGCGGGCGACCGTACGCGTGGCGATCACCGGCACGCTGCTCGGCGCCCTGACCACCGGGGTCCTGCTGGCCCTGATCGGCAGCCACACGAACGTCTACGCCGTCGCCCTGCCGTTCGTGATGTTCACCGCGTTCCGGGTGGGTCCGGTACGGGGCGTCGGCTGGGCCCAGGGCATGTTCACCCTCGTGGTGGCCTTCGTGTTCGCCCAGCTGGCGCCGGTGACCTGGCAGCTGGCCGAGGTCAGGATGCTTGACGTGATCATCGGCAGCCTGATCGGCGTCGTGTTCGGGGTGCTGGCCTGGCCGCGCGGGGCGCAGCGGGAGCTGCACCGGGCGGTCGCCCTGCTGCTGGCGACGGAGGCCGAGACGGTCGAGCGCACCACGGCGGCCGTGGTGGAGGGCGGGCCCGGGCACGCCCCCGACGACCGGCCGCTCCAGCACGCGCTGACGATGGCGGAGTCCGCGTTCGCGCAGCACCAGAGCGAGCCCCGGACGTCCGAGAACCCGAGGACGGACTGGCACGCGGCCATGATGTCCGGCCACCACGTGCTGTGGGGCTCGCGCCGGCTGTTCGTCCGCGGAGGTCCGGCGGTGGGGCCCGCGAACGGTGTCCGGCTGGACGGCCGGGCGGCCGGGGTGGCCACGCGGATGCGGGAGGCGGCGCAGCGGGTGGGGGAGGCGCCGGCGGAGGACGTGAATCCGCTGAGCGAGCCACGGCCCGGCCGGTCGGCGGCGCAGGAGCCGCCGGGGGTCTCCTCGCCGCGGTTCTTCGCCGCGCTGGCCTGGCTGGACTCGCTCAACGTCGACGTCGACCGCATGACGGGATCGGATCACCCGTCCGGCCCGACGGGGCCGAACGGGGCGACGGGTGCGGCCGATGGGGCCGATCTTGCCGATGGGGCCGATGGGGCCGATGGGGCCGATGGGGCCGATGGGACCAGGGGGATCGATGGGGTCGGGGGCGCCGGGTCGTCCTGAGCCGCGCAAACTCGTTGCACGAGACGTATCGTCTCGCTTATGGTCGGATCATGACCACAGCGAAGCCCGCCCACATCGCCATGTTCTCCATCGCCGCCCACGGGCACGTGAACCCGAGCATCGAGGTGATCCGCGAACTCGTGGCGCGCGGCCACCGCGTCAGCTACGCCATCCCCGCCTCCTTCGCCGAGCGGATCGCGGAGACCGGCGCCACGCCCGTGATCTACACCTCCACCCTCCCCACCGACGACGAGCCGGAAGCATGGGGCACCGAGCTCATCGAGAACCTGGAGCCCTTCCTGAAGGACGCCGTGCAGGCGCTCCCGCAGCTCGCCGCCGCCTTCGAGGGCGACGAGCCCGACCTCGTCCTCCACGACATCACCTCCTACCCGGCGCCCGTGCTCGCCCATCGCTGGGGTGTCCCCGCCGTCTCCCTCTCCCCGAACCTGGTCGCCTGGGAGGGGTACGAGCAGGAGGTGGCCGGGCCGATGTTCGCCGAGCTGAAGGCCTCCGAGCGCGGCCGGTCGTACTACGCGGCCTTCGCGGCCTGGCTCACCGAGAACGGCCTCGGCGACGACGTCGACCGCTTCCAGGGCCGCCCGCGGCGCAGCATCGTGCTCATCCCCCGGGCGCTCCAGCCGCAGGCCGACCGGGTCGACGGGTCCGTGTACACCTTCGTCGGCGCCTGCCAGGGCGACCGCAGCGCCACCCAGGGCACCTGGCGGCGGCCCCCGGCCGCCGAGGGCAAGAAGATCGTGCTCGTCTCGCTCGGATCCGCCTTCACCAAGCAGCCGGCCTTCTACCGCGCCTGCATCGAGGCCTTCGCGGACCTGCCCGACTGGTATCTCGTCCTCCAGATCGGCAGGTTCACCGACGAGGCCGACCTGGGCCCGGTCCCCGCCAACGCCGAGGTCCACCGGTGGGTCCCCCAGCTGGACATCCTGCGCCGGGCCGACGCCTTCATCACCCACGCGGGCGCCGGCGGCAGCCAGGAGGGGCTCGCCACCGCCACCCCGATGGTCGCCGTCCCGCAGGCCGTCGACCAGTTCGCCAACGCCGACATGCTCGTCTCCCTGGGCGTGGCCCGCCATGTCCCGATGGCGGACGCCGACGCCGCGACCCTGCGCGAGGCGGTCCTCGCCCTGGCGGCCGACCCCGAGGTCGCCGCCCGTGCCGAGGCCGTTCGCGCGCAGATGGCCGCCGAGGGCGGCACACGGCGGGCGGCCGACCTCATCGAGGCCGAACTGTCGTAGGCGGGTTCCGGGGAAGGAGAACGGCCGGGCGGCGGCCCGGGCGTCGTGCGACGACCGCTTCCCGGGAAGGCGCCGATGACCCGCCCCCGCCCGGGGAGGCCGCATGGCACCGGACACCGCGGCTCGGCCGGCAGGGCCCGGAAGGAGCGGCCTAGGACGAGCGCGCCGTGCCGGCCCGGGCGGCCGTCGCGCACACCCGCCGGAGCAGGTAGTGCAGCTGGGTGCGCTCACCCCTCGTGAGGGGCGCCAGCAGGAGGTCCTGCACCGACTTCATGTCGTCCTGCGCCGTCGTCAGGGCCGCCGCGCCCGTCGGGGTGAGCGTCACCACCTCGTGGCGCCCGCCGATGTTGACGACCATGACCTGCACCAGTCCCCGCGCCAGGAGGTCGCGGACCACCCGCGAGGCGTCTGCCGAGGGCACGCCGGACTGCGCGGCGAGATCGCGCCGGGCGTGCGGTCCCCATTGGGCCAGGGTCCGCAGGACCGACTGGTGCGAGGGGCTCAACCCGCCCGCTTCCAGACGCTCGGCCATCAACGCGTCCGCGGCCCTGCCCGCCGCCGCCAGGAGGTGCACGGTCTGCTCGGAGGGACTCGACGACCCGCTCCCCCTGTCGTACAACGTCGCATCCAATCGCCGGGGAGGGGGATGTCACTTCCTGCCCAGGACGTGCGGACGACGTCGCCCACGGCACACCGTGCGCCGGGTGCGGAGCACGCCGGCCCGGAACCACCCGGCGTGCCGGGCCTGGAGGGACAGTGAAGTAGACCAGGGGCAGCTTACGTACCCTCGGCCGATTGGTCTACATCGACGTCGTCACTCGATGACGGGGTCGGCCAGGAGGCCCCGGGCGGCGAATTCCACGTACTCGTGGAGTCCGTAGGCCAGGCCCAGGCCCAGCAGGGCGCACACCGTCACCGCCGTCACCAGGCCGACCGCGGCCGCCCGTGTTCCACGCGTCCGCGGCCGGGCCGGGGCCGGCCGCAGCAGGGCCTCGACCCGCTGCGGGACCGGGCCGGTACTCACCGAGAGCAAGGGGCCGCGGCCTGTGCCCGCCCTCTCGGCGGACGCGGCGGCCAGCGCCGCTCGTGCGATGGCGGTCGCCGCCAGCCGCCGGTCGCCCACCGACGAGGCCGCCGACTCGTCCGCCCACCGCTCCAGGTGGAAGTCCAGTGCCGGGCGCAGGGGCCGCAGGGCGGGGTGCACCGCGGCGGCCAGGTGGGCGGTGACCGACCACAGGTGGTGGCGGCCCGTCAGGTGGGCCCGCTCGTGCCCGAGCAGCACCTCGCGCTCCGCCGGACCCAGGATCCTGAGCATGCCCGTCGTCACGACGACCCGGTCACCGCGCTCGCGCCATCCCGGCAGGGCGAAGGCCTGCGGATCGCTGTCCGGTACGACCAGCAGATCGCCGTCGCGGACCGCGTCGCCGGTGGACGCCCAGGCGCGGGCGAGCAGCGAGCGGCGCTCGTACCAGCGGCGGACCAGCAGCACCGCCTGGAAGGCCAGCACCGCACCGGCGACCGCGGCCAGTGGCACGGTGGCCGGCCATTCGGCAGCCGCCCGTGACAGCGGGATCTGTTCGAGGGAGGCGAGGAACGGCACGTGGAACAGGCCGACGAGGGCGGCCACGGTGCCGCCCGCCAGCAGCACGGCGGTTCCGGTCAGCGCCGCGCAGGCTTCCCTCGGCGGCAGGAGCGCGGCCAGCCGGCGGCCGGCCGGCACCGCGGCCCACGGAAGTGCCAGGGTCAGCACGACGACGCCCAGGACCAGGGTCATTCGCCTTCCCCGGACTCCAGGAGCAGACGCCTCAGGGCTTCCTCGTCGTCGCCGGACAGCGAGGAGACGAACCGCTTCAGTACCAGTTCGCGCTGCGGCTCCCGCTCCAGTTCGCGGCGCATGCGCCCGGCCGCAAGCCCGGCGGCGTCGTCCGCGGCGGCGTAGGCGAAGCCCCGGCCCTCGCGGGTGCGTACGACCGTCCCCTTCTCGTAGAGGCGGGTGAGAATCGTCGTCACCGTCGTCCTGGCCAGGTCCCGGTCGAGCGCGGCGTTGATCTGCTGCGGCGTCAGCGGCCGCTCGGCCGCCCACAGGACCGCCAGCACGTCCGCGACGAGTTCACCGTGCGGCCGCCTCGCGTCCCCGCCGTCCTCCACCATCCCGCTACCGCCCCGCTGCCGCCCCGGGCCGATGCGCCCGGTCGTTGATGAATAGGTATGCCTTATCCAACCGTACGGGCGTGGGTGGAGCTCACGGGGTCCCCTCGGCGCCGTCGCCCTCCAGCAGGGCGCGCAGCAGCGCCTCGTCCTCGTCGCTGAGCTGGGAGACGAAGCGGCGCAGCACCGTACCGCGGTCCTCGGTCCCGGCCAGTTCCGCGTGCATGCGGCGCGCGGTCAGCCCCGACGCGTCCTCGGTCGGCAGGTAGGCGAAGCCGCGGCCGGACCGGACGCGCGTGACCACGCCCTTCTCGTACAGACGGGAAAGGATCGTCGTCACCGTCGTACGGGCACGGGGGGAACCGAGCGCCTCCTGGACCTGCCCGGGCGTCAGTGGGGCGCCGGCCGCCCACAGCGCCGCCAGGACGCTCGCCCCCAGCTCGCCGGCGGGCCGCCGTTCCGCACGCGCATCCCCCATGGGAATCTCCTCACCACAACGGTCGTCTACAGTGACGTAGACCGTCTACGTGACTGTAGTCAATAATGCCGTCACCGCCCCGGCCCACTCATATCAGGGGAGCCGTTCACCATGTCCCTGTCGGCCCACGCGCCAGTGCCGCCCCGTCTCCCTCACCCCGGTCGTGCGGTGATCGTCGCCGCGGCGCTGCCCCTGGTCGTGAGGCACGGCACCGCGGTCACCACTTCGATGGTCGCCCGGGCCGCGGGGGTCCCGGCAGCGGCGGTCTTCACCGCGTTCCCCGAAAAGGCCGCCCTGCTCGAAGCCTGCGCCGCCGCCGCCCTCGGAGCGGACGAAGCAGTGGCGGCCATCAGGGCGATCGACCTGGCCCAGCCCCTCGAAACCCGTCTGACATCGGCCGCCGCGCATCTGCGCGGCTACGCGACCCGCGTGCTCCTGCTCGCCGATGCCATGGCCCGGGGCCGGCCCCGGCTCCCCGGACCGGCGGAGGGCGGCGACGGGCACATCCGGCCCGACGAGGAGCTCGCGGCGCTCCGAGGCGCGCTGACGGGCCTGTTCGAGCCGGAGCGCGAGGTCCTCAGAATGCCCCCGGAGCACCTCGCCCGGGTGTTCCAATCACTGGTCCTTTCCGGCACTGGGTCCGGTTCTGCGGAAAGTCTGCCGGCCGGGGACCTGGCGGCGCTGCTCCTCTGGGGAGCACTCGCCCCGCCCTGACCCGGAGCAGCACCCCTCCGGTACCCGTGCCTCCGACCCCGCCGCCCCGGCGGTCGGTCCAGACAGGACTCCCGATGCCCCCCATCCCCGCGACCGCACCCGGCGCCGCCGGCAAGCCGTGGTGGTTGCCCGCCGTACCGGTGCTGGTGTGCTCGCTGCTGCTGGCGGCACTGATCACCTCCGCCTGCGCGGTGCACGGCGCACCGCTCGGGATGGACGAGGCCCTGCACCGCCGGGTTCTGGAACACCGCCCGCGCTGGGCGGTCGGACCGGCCGTCGCGGTCACCGTGACGGGAAGCGGAGTGCCGGCCTACCTGCTGGCGATGCTCGCCGGTGTCCTGTGCTTCAGGAACCGGCGGTGGCGCGGAGCGGCGGCCGGAGCCCTGGCGCTGCTGTCGGTGCAGCTGCCGCGCATCGCCCTGGCGTCGTGGCTCGCCCGGCCCCGACCGCCGGCCGGCGAGTGGGCGTGGCCGGCCAGTGGATACGCCATGCCCTCGGGGCACACGACGACTTCCGCGGCCGTGGCGGTCCTCCTCACCGTCGCGGTCCACCGCACGGTAGGGGGCCGGGCGCGGCGGCTGCTCCTGGTGCTGCCCGCGCTGTGGGCCGCGGCCGTGGGCGCCAGCCGCGTCTACCTCGGCATGCACTGGCCCACCGATGTCCTGGCGGGATGGCTGCTGGCCGCGCTGTGGGCCGGGCTGCTCGGGACCCTCCTGACTCTCCCGCGGCGCCGGAAGGCCGGCGCCGTCCCATCGAACGAAGGTGACAGCACGTGAGCGCGATCAGTGTGGGACAGGCCGTGGTCCTGGGCATCGTGGAAGGGGTGACGGAGTTCCTGCCGGTCTCCTCCACCGGACACCTCAAGATCACTGAAGGGCTGATGGGGATCCCCGTCGACGACAGGTCCGTCGTCGCCTTCACCGCCGTCATCCAGGTCGGCGCGATCGCCGCGGTCCTCGTCTACTTCTTCAAGGACATCGTGCGCATCGTCTCCGCCTGGGGCCGCGGACTGGCCGACCGCGAGGAGCGCTACCACCACGACTACAAGTTCGCCTGGTGGGTCATCTACGCCACCCTCCCCATCGTGGTCGTGGGGCTCGCGGCGAAGCCGCTGATCGAAGGACCGCTCGCCTCCCTCTGGGTGGTGGCCGGATCGCTCATCGTCGGCAGCGGCCTGATGTGGGCGGCCGACCGGATGGGCCGCCACAAGCGCGGCGAGGACGACACCGACCTCAGGGACGCCATGCTGGTCGGCTCCTCCCAGATCCTCGCCCTGCTCTTCCCCGGCTTCTCCCGCTCCGGCGCCACCATGTCCACCGGCCTCATCCTCGACCTGGAGCGGGTCGCGGCCACCCGCCTCTCCTTCTTCCTCGGCATCCCCGCCCTGACCGGCGCGGGCCTCTACGAGCTCAAGGACGCCGTCGGCGCCGGCGTCGACACCCTTCCGCTCGTCACCGGCACCGCCGTGTCCTTCGCCGTCGCCTACGCCTCGATCGCCTGGCTCCTGAAGTTCGTCGCCAAGCATTCCTTCAACGCCTTCGTCGCCTACCGGATCGTCATCGGCGTACTCCTGTTCGGTCTGCTCGGCACCGGCGTCCTGCACGCCTGACCCCGATCCCGGCCGGTCCTTCTCCGCCCCGCCCTCTGCGGCACCCCTTAAGGTGCGCCCATGACGAAGAAGGCGACGGCGAAGACGGCGGCGACGGCGAACAAGTACGCGGCCCTGCTGCGCGGGATCAATGTCGGCGGGAACAAGAAGGTCCCGATGGCGGAGCTGCGCGCGCTGCTGGAGGGGCTCGGGCACGGCGACGTGGCGACGTACCTGCAGAGCGGGAACGCCGTCTTCAGCAGCCCGCGGCAGGACCCGGAGGCCCTCGCCCGGGAGCTGGAGGCGGCCATCGAGGGCCACTTCGGCTTCCGCGTGGCGTGCCTGGTGCTGGACGGGACGTACCTGCGCGCCGTCGCCGAGGCCTGTCCGTTCCCGGCCACGGAGCTGGAGGGCAAGCAGCTGCACGTCACCTTCTGCTCCGAACAGCCCGGCCCGGAGCGGTTCGCCGCGCTCGACGGAGCGGCGTACCTCCCCGAGGAGTACCGGATCGGCGAGCGCGTCCTGTACCTCTACGTCCCCGACGGCCTGGGCCGCTCCAAGCTCGCCGAGGCCCTCGCCAAGCCAGCCGTCGTCAAGGGCATCGACGTGACCACCCGCAACTGGAACACCGTCGCCAAGCTCGTGGAGCTGACCGGCCCCTGACCCCGCGTCCAGGCCGTCTCTTTCGGATCCTGCCGGGCCCGAAAGCGACGACCTAGGCCATCTCGCCCGGTACCGGCGTGGCCTGGTGGTAGTACATCCGCCACCCGGTCCCGCCGTCCGGCTTCCGCCAGATCGAACTCCTTCGCGCCCGGCGCCCGTCGATCACGGTTTCGTACGTGAGGTGCACCACCCCCGGCGCCAGTTCGACCCCCGTCATGCCGGCGGGCTCGTACCGCGGGCCGTCCTCGGAGCCGCCCTCCAGGTCCGGCAGCGCCGCGAGCATCGCCTCCCGGTCCCACCTGCGGCCCGAGGCGCCCACCTCGACGAACTCCGGATCGAGGAGCCGGTCCGTCAGGACCCTCGACGTCCGCACTCCCGGGCTCATCAACTGCATCTCGTGCGCGACCGCCTCGGCCACGTCCGCTCCGTCCGTCCCCATGGGAGCATCCTGCCCCGGGCCGGCGGGGCGCCGGCGACCGGCCCCAGGGGCGACGGAGCCTGCCGGATGTGCCAGGCTCGTGGCATGCGTTACATCATCATCGGCGCGGGCGCGGTCGGCGCCACCATCGGCGGACGGCTCGCGGAGGCGGGCGGCGAGGTCGTACTCGTCGCACGCGGCGCGCACGCCCAGGCCCTGCGGGCCGAAGGGCTGCGGCTCACGACGGCCGACGGGCCCCGGGTGCACCGGCTGCCCGTCGTCACCGGACCCGACGAACTGGGCGAACTGCGCCCCGACGACGTTCTGTTGCTGTCCGTGAAGACCCAGGACGCCATCGCCGCGCTCGACGCGTGGGGCGACGCGGAGGTCGCGGGCGGCGGCACGGCCGCGCAGCGGCTCCCGGTGCTGTGCGCGCAGAACGGCGTGGAGAGCGAGCGGCTGGCGCTACGGCGCTTCGCGCGCGTCTACGGGGTGTGCGTATGGCTGCCCGCCACCTTCCTGGAGCCGGGCCTGGTCTCGGCGCTGTGCGCGCCGCTGACCGGCGTCCTGCACGTGGGCCGGGCGGCGGGCGGCACGGACGCCCTGTCCCTGGCCGTCGCGGCGGACCTCGGCAAGGCCGGCTTCGGGGCGCCGCCGACTCCGGACGTGATGCGGTGGAAGTACGCGAAGCTGCTGGGGAACCTGGGCAACGCCATCCAGGCGACGACCGGACCGGAGCCGGACCCGGAGAAGGCGGCACTGCTCCTGCGGGCCGTCCGCGAAGGCAAGGCCGCCTTCCGCGCGGCGGGCATCGCCTACGCCTCGGACGCCGAGCAGGCGTCGGCGCGCGAGGGCAAGGTGAACCAGCCGGCCGGGGTGCGGGGCGGCTCGTCCTGGCAGAGCCTGGCGCGGGGCACGGGCTCGGTGGAGGCGGACTACCTCAACGGCGAGATCTCCCTGCTGGGCCGGCTGCACGGGGTGCCGACCCCGGTCAACGACGTGCTGCGGCACGCGGCGAACATCTTCGCCCGGGAGGGCCTGCCGCCCGGCGCGATGTCCGTCCAGGACCTGACGGCCCTCGCGGACGAGGCGGCGGCCCGCGGCTGAGTCCCGTCCCCTGCGGCGGCCGGCCCCGGCGGCAGGACGCGGCTGCTGCGCTTGGCGGTGCGGGGCCGGGCCGGTCGGGGATACGCTGAAAAGGAGTCCCTGCGTCCGACGGTCCTCGTCGAAGTGAAGTGACCGACCGCGGCGGCCGAAGTCGAACCGGATTCGAACCGGGGTCGAACCGGGGTCGAACCGGCTGTGGTCCGTCGTGGCCGTGCCGCGCGCACCGGAGGCCGGTGGACGGTCCGTCACACGGCTGCCGTCGTGAGGGAGAGCGATCCCCGTGGACCTCAACACGATCACCGAAGTCGTCCGGCGTCCTGACGCCCGGCCCGGCGCCAACTGGCGGGAAGGCGACGCCTGGCTCGCGGGCGGGACATGGCTGTTCTCGGTGGAACAGCCGGATCTGCGCCGCCTGGTCGACCTGACCACGCTGGGGTGGGCTCCCCTCGTCACGACCGACGAGGGTCTCGAAATCGGTGCCACCTGCACCATCCGCGAGTTCTACGCCTTCCGGCCCCCGGCGGAGTGGACCGCGGGCCCCCTGTTCGGGACGGCCTGCGAGGCGTTCCTGTCCTCGTTCAAGGTCTGGAACGCGGCGACCGTGGGCGGGAACATCTGCATGTCGCTGCCGGCCGGCCCCATGATCACGCTGACGGTCGCGCTGGAGGCCCGTTACGAACTGTGGGCCCCCGACGGGACGACGCGCACCGTCGACGCCCTCGACTTCGTGACCGGCAACAACCGGAACGTCCTCGCCCCCGGGGAGATCCTGCGACGCGTCCGGATCCCGGCGCACGCCCTGCGCAAACGCGCCGTGCACCACCGGTTCACCCTGACCCGCCTCGGCCGCTCGACGGTGTTCCTCGTCGGTACCCGCACGCCCGGGAACAACGACCTGCTGCTCACCGTCACCGCCGGCACCACCAGACCCGTGCGCATGGTCTTCGACACCATGCCCGACGCCCCGACCCTGCAGCAGAGCATCGACGTCATCCCCGCCGACGTCTGGCTCGACGATCCCAACGGCACTCCCGCCCACCGCCGCCACCTGACGAAGCACTTCGCCGAGGAGATCCGCCGTGAACTCGCCTCCGGGAGCCCGACATGACGTACCGCGTGAACGGCAGGAGCTTCGGCGAGGAGCCGGCGCCCGGACAGTGCCTGCGCACCTTCCTCCGCTCGCTCGGCCACTTCGGTGTCAAGAAGGGCTGTGACGCGGGAGACTGCGGGGCCTGCACCGTATGGCTGGACGGCAGCCCCGTGCACAGCTGCATCACCCCCGCCTTCCGCGCCGAGGGCCGTGAGGTGACCACCATCGAGGGGCTGGGTTCGCCCGGGAACCTGCATCCGATGCAGCAGCAGTTCCGCGACGCCCCGGGATTCCAGTGCGGCTTCTGCACCGCCGGGATGATCATGACCTCGGCGACCTTCACGGAGTCCCAGAAGGCCGACCTGCCGCGGGCGTTGAAGGGCAACCTCTGCCGGTGCACCGGCTACCGGGGGATCGAGGACGCCGTGCGCGGCGTCGTCGGCGTGGAGAGCGCCAGGCCGGGAAAGGCCGTCGGAACGAGCGTCGGAGCCCCCGCGGCCAACGACGTGGTGACGGGCCGCGCCGAGTTCACGATGGACACCCACATGGAGGGCATGCTGCACCTCAAGGTGCTGCACTCGCCGTACGCCCACGCCCGGATCCTGTCGATCGACAAGAGCGCCGCCCTCGCGGTTCCCGGCGTGCACCGGGTCTACACCTGGGAGGACGTACCCCGCAGACGCTTCACCACGGCGATCCACACCGACCACCTGGTCGACCCGGACGACACCCTCATCCTCGACCGGACGCTCCGCTTCGCCGGCCAGCGCGTCGTCGCCGTCGTCGCCGACACGCCCGGCGCCGCGGAAGAGGGCTGCCGGAACGTCGTCGTCGAGTACGAGCCGCTGCCCGCCGTGTTCGATCCCGAGGAGGCCATGGCCGAGGGAGCCCCGCAGATCCACGGAGCCGACGACCCCTTCGTCCGCGACCCCGTCCACAACGTCCTGCTCGAGATCCACGCGCACATCGGAGACGTCGACGCGGGCTTCGCCGAGGCCGACGTGATCCACGAGGGCACCTATGCGTCCCCGCGCGTGCAGCACGCGCACCTGGAGACCCACGGCTCGATCGCCTGGATGGAGGACGGACGCCTGAACGTCCGCACCAGCTCGCAGTCGCCCTCCATCGCCAAGGTCAAACTCGCCCACCTGTTCGCGCTGCGCCCGGACCAGCTCCGCGTGTTCTGCAAGCGCGTGGGCGGCGGGTTCGGCGGCAAACAGGAGGTCATCTCCGAGGACCTGGCCGCGCTCGCCGCACTGGACACCGGGCGGCCCGTGTGCTTCGAGTACACCCGCGAGGAGGAGTTCACCACGGCCTCGCCGAGGCATCCGATGACGCTGACGGTCAAGCTCGGCGCGAAGGCGGACGGCACGCTCACCGCCTTCCAGGTCCGCAACGTGTCGAACACGGGCGCCTACGGGAACCACGGCGGCGAAACCCTGTTCGCGGGCGGCGCGGCCGTCATGATCTACCGCTGCCCCAACAAGAAGTACGACGCCTACTCCGTCTACACCAACACCGTTCCGAGCGGCGCACTGCGCGGGTACGGGATGACCCAGCCGGCCTTCGCCGTGGAATCGGCGATGCACGAACTGGCCCTCGCCCTCCACATGGACCCGCTCGAACTGCGCCGCCGCAACATCGTGCGCCCGGGGGACCCGCTCGTCGCCCTGCACGACGGCCCCGACGACGTGATGTTCGGCGAGGACGGCCTCGCGCAGTGCATCGACCTGGTGGACCGGGCCCTGGCCCGGACGGCCGGGGACCCGCACCTCGGCCCGGACTGGCTCGTCGGGGCGGGCGCCGCGGCCTCCCTGCACGAGACCGCACCCCCGACCGAACACATCTCGGAGGCCTGGGTGACGCTCGGCGACGACCTCGTCTACGAACTCGCCGTCGGCACGGTCGAATTCGGCGAGGGCACCTCGACCGCCCACGTCCAGATCGCCGCCCAGCAGCTGGGCACCACACCGTCGCGGATCCGCCTCGTGCAGTCCGACACCGACCGGACGGGATTCGACACGGGAGCCTTCGCGAGCGCGGGCCTCTTCGTCGCGGGCAACGCGGTCCTGCGGGCGAGCACCGCCGTCCGCGACCGCATCCTGGAGTTCGCCGCCGCCCACACGGGCGTCCACCCCGTGATGTGCTCGATGGACGACGACGGCGTCGTCTGCGGGGACCACCGGGTCTCGCTGGCCGAACTCGTCGCGGTGGCACGGTCGCGCGGCATCCGCTTCACCGCCGCCCGCAAGGCCTACGGATCGCCCCGGAGCGCCGTCTCCAACGCGCACGGGTTCCGGATCGCGGTCCACCGCGTGACCGGTGAGATCCGCGTCCTCCACAGCGTCCAGGCGGTCGACGCCGGCGTCGTCATCAACCCCGCGCAGGTACGGGGCCAGGTGGAGGGCGCCGTCGCCCAGGGGATCGGCTTCGCCCTGACCGAGAACCACCGGCTCGACGCGAACGGCGCCGTGCTCAACCCGAACCTGCGCAACTACCGCATCCCCACCTACGCCGACGTCCCGCGCACCGAAGTGCTCCTGGTGGGCTCGGCGGACTCCGTCGGACCGATGCGGTCGAAGGGCATGGCGGAATGCAGCATCAACCCGGTGGCGCCCGCACTGGCGAACGCACTCCAGGACGCCACGGGAATCCGCTACCGGTCGCTGCCGCTGACACCGGAACGGATCTACGACCGGATCGGCGGGAAGCGGTCGCACTCGAAGGCCTGAGCACATGGACACCGAGAAGCAGCAGGAAAGCGCCGAGGCCACGGCGATCATCGCCCAGAAGGTCCTGCCCGGACGGGAGCGGGAGTACGAGACCTGGCAGCAGGGCGTCAACGCCGCCGCCGCCGAGTACGACGGGTACCTCGGCGTGGAGGTCGCGCCGCCGACCCCCCTGCAGCCCGAGTGGGTCGTGGTCTACCGGTACGACTCGATACCCCACCTCCAGGCGTGGATCAACAGCTCGACCCGGCAGGAGCTCCTCGAAACCGGCGACAAGTACCTCGACGGCCCCGGAACCCAGCAGGTCGTCAGCGGCCACGCACCCTCACGGGACCCGCTGGTGACCGTGGTGATCACCCACCGCGTCCACACGGAGCACGTCGAGGACTTCCTCGCGTGGCAGCGCCGGATGACGGAGGAGGAGAGCAGGTTCGAAGGCTTCCGCGGAAGCGAGTTGTTCCCGCCCATCGAAGGGGTCCAGGAGGACTGGACCACGCTGTACCGGTTCGACAACGCCGAGCACCTCGACGCCTGGCTGACCTCGGACAGGCGGCACAAGGTCCTCGCCGAGGGAAAGGAGTACGACTTCAAGCTGCGCACGATCGACAACTCCTTCGGCAGCTGGTTCGCCTTCGAGGAGAACGGCAGGGAAGCGCCCCCTCCCTCGGTCACCAAGACCGCCATCGCGGTCTGGGTCGGCCTGTACCCGACCGTCGTCCTCCTGGCGCTCGCCACATCGCCGCTGAAGATGCCGCTGTGGCTGGGCCTGCTCGTGGGCAACCTGCTGTCGAGCCTCGTCATGAGCTTCCTCACGATGCCCTACTACGTGAACCCGCTCCTGGGGCGGTGGCTGCGCCCGTCGCCGGACGAATCGCCGACCAGGACGAACCTCATCGGCGTCGGCACCGTCACCCTCCTGCTCGCCCTCTGGGTCGTGGTCTTCTACCTCGTGACCGTCCGGATCTGGACCCTGCCCTGAGCCCGCCCGGGCGGGCGTCCGCCGCGGACACCGCGGCCCCACCACGCGGCCCACGCCGTGATCGCCCTGCGCTTCGGCCGCAGCCTGAGCTAAGCCGTCAGGGCCGGCAGCCGGGCCGGCGCCGTCACGGCCGCGTCGAAGCGGCGCAGCAGCAGCCGGGCCAGTTCCGGGGCCGCGCCCAGGACGTCCGCGACGACGTCCGCGCCCGCGGCGTCGGCGCCCGCCGCGATGCGGTCCGGGAGACGGCCGGGGGCGATGACGTACGGGGCCACCGCCACCCGCGCGAAGCCCTCGGCGCGCAGGGCCCGTACGGCGTCCTCCGTACGGGGCAGTGCGGCGGAGGCGAACGCAGGCCGCACGGCACACCAACCGGTGCGCCGCCACTCCCGCGCGGTTTCAGCGATCACTGCGATCGCCTCCGGGTCCGTGGAGCCGGCGGACGCGAGCACCACGGCGGTGGTGGCGCGGTCCGCCGGGGTGAGGCCGGCCTCGGTGAGCCGGCGTTCCAGGGCGGTCAGCAGGAGCGGGGACGGCCCGAGGACGTCCGCCACCCGCACCGACAGCCCCGGCAGGCGCGAGGCCGACTCGGCCAGCGCCGCCGGGATGTCGGACTTCGCGTGGAAGGCGCGGGTCAGCAGCAGCGGGAGCGCCACGACCTCCCGTACGCCGGACAGGTAGAGCGAGGACAGGGCCTGGCCCACCGTCGGGGTGTTGAAGTCCAGGAAGGCCGTCTCCACGCGCAGCCCCGGCCGCAGCGCCCGCACGCGCCCGGTGAGGGCGTGCACGGTCGCCGCGTGCCGCGGATCGCGGCTGCCGTGGGCGATGACCAGGAGTGCGGGGGACACGGCGATCAGCTCTTCGCCAGCAGGCCGCGGCTGCGCAGCACCCACCGCTCGACCGGGCTGAAGATCAGCAGGTCGATGGCGATGCCGACCACCAGGATCAGGATGATCGCGAGGAACACGCCCGGCAGGTCGATGTTGTTGCGGCCGTTCTCCAGCAACTGGCCCAGGCCCAGACCCAGGTCGGGCGAGGAGGCGATGATCTCGGCGGCCATCAGCGAGCGCCAGGAGAACGCCCAGCCCTGCTTCAGACCGGCCAGGTAACCGGGCAGCGCGGCCGGCATGACGATGTGCCGGGCACCGGCCAGACCGGTGGCGCCCAGGGTGCGGCCGGCCCGCAGGTACAGCGGCGGGATCTGGTCGATGCCGGAGACGAGGCCGTTGGCGATGGACGGGACGGCGCCCAGCAGGATCACCGTGAACATCATCGCGTCGTTCAGGCCGAACCACAGGACGGCCGGCGGCACCCAGGCCACCGACGGCAGCGACTGCAGGCCCTGCAGGATCGGGCCGATCGCGGCGCGGACGAACTTCACCCGGGCGACGAGCAGTCCGAGCGGCGTACCGATGGCCAGGGCCAGCAGGAAGCCGAGCAGACCGCGGGAGACGCTGGTCCAGATGACCTCCAGCAGCGTGCCCTTGAGCCACATGTCGGTCAGACTGCCCCACACCGCGGACAGCGGGGGCAGCTTGGTCTCCTCGGTGACGTGCGTCGCGACGAGGACCTGCCAGACCAGCAGCACCAGGCTCACGGCCAGGACCGGCGGGAGGATCTTCTTGACGAGGATCTCCCGGACCGGGGTGCGGTGGGTCTGGACCGCGTCCAGGGCGTCGAGGCCCGCCTCCAGGCCGGCCAGGTCGTCGGTCCTGCCCGCGGCCTTCGAAGTGATGTCAGTGCTGGCCATGGCGGCGGATCTCCCCACGCAGGTGTTCAGTGATCTCCAGGGACAGTTCCGCCACGTCCGCGTCCTCGATGCGGCGCGGCTGCGGGATGTCCACGGTCCATTCCTTCGCGACCCGGCCGGGCCGGGAGGAGAGCAGGACCACGCGCTGGGCGAGACGGACGGCCTCGCGCACGTTGTGGGTGACGAAGAGGACGGACAGTCCGCCCGCGGCGGAGCCGCTCGTGTTCGCTTCGGCCCAGATGCGGGTGAGCTCGCCGTGCAGGACGTCCCGGGTGATGGCGTCGAGCGCGGCGAACGGCTCGTCCATCAGCAGCAGCCGGCTGTCCTGGGCGAGCGCCCGGGCCAGGGCCACGCGCTGGCGCATACCGCCGGACAGCTCGTGCACGCGCTTGCCGTACGCGCCGCCGAGGCGGACCAGCTCCAGCAGCCGCTCCGCCTCCGGGCGGCGCTCGGCCTTGGCCACCCCGCGCAGGCGCAGGGCGAGTTCGATGTTCTTGCCCGCGGTCAGCCACGGGAAGAGGGCGTGCTCCTGGAACATCAGCGCCGGACGGCCGCCGGGGGTCTCGATGGACCCCGCGGACGGCTTGTCCAGACCCGCGACCAGGTTCAGCAGCGTCGACTTGCCACACCCCGAGGCGCCCAGGATGGTGACGAACTCGCCGGGAGCGACATCGAGGCTGATGTCGTCCAGGACGAGCTGCGATCCGGCCGGGCCGGAGAAGGACTTCGATACGCGGTCGATGCGGGCGGCGTGGGTGCGCTCCGCGACGGAGCCCTCGGCAGCCTTGGCGAGCGTGGTGGCCATGGTCGTCACCTCCTGGGATTGCTGGGTTGCGGGGTTACTTGGCGCCGAGGCCGGCGTCGGAGACCTCGGGCTTGCCGGCGGCCTTGAGGACCTTGTTGAGGAGTGTGAGGTCGTAGATGCCGGTGAGGTCGGGCTGCTCGATGAGCTTGGCCTTGACCGCCCATTCGGACTGGGTCCTGAGGGTGGAGGCGAGGGGGTCGTCGGTGATGGCGATGCCGGGCCATGCCGGGTCGATGACCTTCGGGTCGAGCGGCTTGCCGCTGTCGGCGGCGAGTTTGGCGTTGGCGGAGGCCTTGGCCTCGTCCTGGTTGGCGTGGATCCACTCGTTGGTCTTGACGGTGCCGCGCAGGACGGCCTCGACGACGTCGGGGTGCTCCTTGAGGAACTTCTGGGACACGATGATGTTCGTGATGACGAACTTCTTGTCGGGCCACAGGGCGGTTTCGTCGAGGAGGACGGTGGCGCCGTCGGAGACGAGCTTGGAGGCGGTGGGTTCGGGGACCCAGGCGCCGTCGATGGAGCCCTGCTTGAAGGCGTCGGGGGTGACCTTGTTGTCGGTGCGGACGACGGAGACGTCGCCCTTGCCGGATTCGGGGTCGACCTTCCAGCCCTTCTCGGAGATCCAGTTGAGGAAGGCGACGTCCTGGGTGTTCCCCTTCTGCGGGGTGGCGATCTTCTTGCCCTTGAGGTCGTCGAGGGTCTTGATCCTGTCGGGGTTCACGACGAGTTTGACGCCGCCGGAGGCGGAGCCGGAGATGATCCGGAGGTTGGAGCCCTTGGACTTGACGTAGCCGTTGATGGAGGGGGAGGGGCCGATGAAGCCGATGTCGAGGGAGCCGCCGTTGAGGGCCTCGATCTCGGAGGGGCCGGCGTTGAAGGTCTGCGGCTTGATCTTCGTGCCGTTCAGTTCCTTCTCGATGAGGCCTTCCTGGAGGCCGACCAGTGCGGTGGCGTGCGTCAGGTTGGGGAAGTACCCGATCCGGACCTCGGAGGCGGAGAGCTTCTTGCCGGCACCGGCCGCGGCATCGGCGGCCTTCGGCTCGTCCTTCTGCGCCTCGGAACCGTAGCCGCAGGAGGCGAGCGCGCCGATCAGGAGCGGCAGGGCAGCGGCGACGACACCGCGGCGCAGGGTCTGGCGAGTGGTACGGGTGGCAGGCACGGGAGGACTTCCTCTCGGCGCGCCGTGGTCTACGGCGCGGGTCTTCGTCTGTGGAACGGGGGCAGGTACGGCTCGTCGGGGACGGGGGCGGTCATCGCACACATCGCGCCACCCCTCCCTGGCCGCTGCCGAGGGCGCCGCTGCCGACGCGGCCGCCCTCCTTCGCGAAGGTCGAGTAGAGATCGGTGAACATGGCCTAGAAGTCCCAGCCCTCGTCGTCCGGCTGCACGGTCGCCCGGGCCTTGGAGGCGAAGGACTCGCCCGCCATGCCCGCCGCCAGCGTGGTTCCGTCGGCCGGGTCGATCAGCAGGAAGGACCCGGTGCGGCGCGAGTCGGCGTACGCGTCGAGCGCGAGCGGCTCGGCGGTACGGACGACGACGCGGCCGATGTCGTTGGCCACCAGCTGCCCGGGCTCCGGGTGCTGCGACAGGTCGTCCAGGGTCAGCCGCGAGGGGATCTCCTTGACGATCGCCTTGACCGTGCGCGTCGTGTGCTTGATCAGCACCCGGGCGCCGACGGCCAGCGGCTGGTCGGCCACGTGGCAGACCGTCGCCTCGACGTCCTGCGTGGTGGCCGGCGCGTTCGCGGACGGCGCGATCAGGTCGCCGCGCGAGATGTCGATGTCGTCCTTCAGCCGCAGCGTCACCGACTGCGGGGCCCAGGCGATGTCCACGCTCCCGCCGAGTGCGTCGATGCCCTCGATGACCGAGGTCCGGCCGGACGGCAGGACGGTCACGGCCTCGCCGACGCGCAGCACGCCGGAGGCGATCTGGCCCGCGTAGCCGCGGTAGTCGGGGTGCTCGGCGGACTGCGGACGGATCACGTACTGCACCGGGAAACGTGCCGGGCAGGCCGTGAGGTCGTGGCTGACCGGGACGGTCTCCAGGTGCTCCAGCACGGTCGGGCCGCCGTACCAGTCCATGTTGGCCGACGCGTCCACGACGTTGTCACCGGCCAGGGCCGAGATCGGGATCGCGGTGATCTCCGGGACGCCCAGGTCGGAGGCGTACGCGGTGAACTCCTCGGCGATGGCCGCGAAGACCGACTCCTGGTAGCCCACCAGGTCCATCTTGTTGACGGCCAGGACCACGTGCGGGACGCGCAGCAGCGCGGCCACGGCGGCGTGCCGGCGGGTCTGCTCGATGACGCCGTTGCGGGCGTCGACGAGCACGACGGCCAGGTCGGCGGTGGAGGCACCGGTGACCATGTTCCGGGTGTACTGCACGTGCCCGGGGGTGTCCGCGAGGATGAACCGGCGGCGCGCGGTGGCGAAGTAGCGGTACGCGACGTCGATGGTGATGCCCTGCTCCCGCTCGGCCCGCAGGCCGTCGGTCAGCAGCGCGAGGTCGGGGGCCTCCTGGCCGCGGGCCTGGGAGACCGCCTCGACGTGCTCCATCTGGTCGGTCAGGACCGACTTGGAGTCGTGCAGCAGGCGGCCCACCAGGGTGGACTTGCCGTCGTCGACGGAACCGGCGGTCGCGAAGCGCAGCAGCGTGGTCGCCGACACATCGGCGAACTGCTCGGTGGTGCTGGTCATGTCTAGAAGTACCCTTCGCGCTTGCGGTCTTCCATCGCGGCCTCGGACATCTTGTCGTCGGCGCGGGTCGCGCCCCGCTCGGTGAGGCGGGAGACGGCGATCTCGGCGATCACTGCGTCCAGCGTGGCGGCGTCGGAGTCGACGGCGCCGGTGCAGGACATGTCGCCGACGGTCCGGTAGCGGATGAGCCGCGTCTCGGGCGTCTCGCTCTCCTTCGGGCCGCCCCACTCGCCGGCCGTCAGCCACATGCCGTTGCGCAGGAACACCTCGCGCTCGTGGGCGAAGTAGATCTCCGGGAGCTCGATGCCCTCGCGGGCGATGTACTGCCAGACGTCCAGCTCGGTCCAGTTGGAGAGCGGGAAGACCCGCACGTGCTCGCCGGGGGCGTGGCGGCCGTTGTAGAGCTGCCACAGCTCGGGCCGCTGGCGGCGCGGGTCCCACTGCGAGAACTCGTCGCGCAGGCTGAACACCCGCTCCTTGGCGCGGGCCTTCTCCTCGTCGCGGCGGCCGCCGCCGAAGACGGCGTCGAACCTCAGGTTCTGGATCGCCTCGGTCAGCGGCACGGTCTGCAGCGGGTTGCGGGTGCCGTCCGGGCGCTCGCGCAGCTTGCCCGCGTCGATGTACTCCTGGACGGAGGCCACGTGCAGGCGCAGACCGTGCTTCGTGACCGTGCGGTCGCGGTACTCCAGCACCTCGGGGAAGTTGTGGCCCGTGTCGACGTGCAGCAGCGTGAACGGCACCGGCGCCGGCGCGAACGCCTTCAGCGCCAGGTGCAGCATGACGATGGAGTCCTTGCCGCCCGAGAAGAGGATCACCGGCTTCTCGAACTCGCCCGCCACCTCACGGAAGATGTGCACGGCCTCGGACTCGAGGGCGTCGAGGTGCGACAGCGCGTAGGGCGCGTCCGTCTCGTCGTGGACGTGTGCGACGGTCGTCGTCATGCCAGACCCCTCTCGGTGAGCAGCGCGTGCAGGGCCGAAGCCGACTCCTGCACGGTCTGCGTGTGCGACTCGATCCGCAGGTCCGGGGAGTCCGGTGCCTCGTACGGGTCGTCGACCCCGGTCAGACCGGAGATCTCGCCCGCCGCCTGCTTGGCGTACAGGCCCTTGACGTCACGCTCCGAGCAGACCTCGACCGGGGTGGCCACGTGGACCTCCAGGTACGAGGTGCCCTCGGCGGCGTGCCGCCCCCGGACGGCCTCACGGCTGTCCGCGAACGGCGCGATCACCGGCACCAGCGCCTTGACCCCGTTGCTCGCGAGGAGCTCGGCGACGAAGCCGATCCGCTGCACGTTGGTGTGCCGGTCCTCGCGGGTGAAGCCCAGGCCGGCGGAGAGGAACTCGCGGATCTCGTCCCCGTCCAGCACCTCCACACGGTGGCCCTCGGCGCGCAGCCGCTCCGCCAGCGCGTAGGCGATCGTGGTCTTGCCCGCGCTCGGCAGCCCGGTCAGCCACACGGTGGCGCCCTGGTCGCTCACGCTCATCTGCTCTGTCTCCGTAAGTTCTTCGCCGGTCGTCGTCATCAGCCGTGCAGTCCGCACTCGGTCTTGCCCCGTCCGGCCCACCGGCCGGCCCGCGCGTCCTCGCCCTCGGCGACGCGCCGGGTGCACGGGGCGCAGCCGACGGAGGCGTAACCATCCATCAGCAGCGGGTTGGTGAGCACGCCGTGCTCGGCGACGTACGCGTCCACGTCGTCCTGGGTCCAGCGGGCGATCGGGGAGACCTTGACCTTCTGCCGCTTCTCGTCCCAGCCGACCACCGGGGTGTTCGCCCGGGTCGGGGACTCGTCGCGGCGCAGCCCCGTCGCCCACGCGGAGTACGCCGTCAGGCCCTCCTCCAGCGGCTTGACCTTGCGCAGCGCGCAGCACAGGTCGGGGTCCCGGTCGTGCAGCCTCGGCCCGTACTCGGCGTCCTGCTCGGCGACGCTCTGACGCGGGGTCAGCGTGATGACGTTGACGTCCATCACGGCCTCGACCGCGTCACGGGTGCCGATGGTCTCCTCGAAGTGGTAGCCCGTGTCGAGGAAGACCACGTCCACACCCGGGAGGACCCGCGAGGCCAGGTGGGCGACGACCGCGTCCTCCATGGAGGAGGTCACGGCGAACTCCTTGCCGAAGGTGTCGGCCGCCCAGCGCAGGATGTCCAGCGCGGAGGCGTCCTCCAGGTCGCGGCCGGCCTGCTCGGCCACTTCCTTGAGTGCCGCCGCCCTGAGCTCCGCGGCCGTGAGACTCGCGTCTTGAGTGGTGGTCATATTCCGTCCCCTCCCGCTGATCCCGGCGATCCCACTGATCCCGCTGAATCCGACCGGACGCCCCGGGCCAGCAGCCCGAGGTACTTCAGCTGGAAGGCCCGGTTGCAGGACCTGCATTCCCACGCGCCGTGACCCGTCTCATTGGGAAACAGGTCCTCGTCGCCGCAGTAGGGGCAGTAGAACGGTGCGGCGCGCTCGCTCACGAGAGGCTCTTCTCGTCGGCGCGGGCGACCCATGCCGCGAAGCGCTCGCCGTCCTCGCGCTGCTCCTCGTAGTGCTTGACGACCCGCTCGACGTAGTCGGGCAGGCCCGCCGAGGTCACCTTGAGGCCGCGGACCTTGCGGCCGAAGCCGGCCTCCAGGCCGAGGGCACCGCCCAGGTGGACCTGGTAGCCCTCCACCTGGTTGCCGTCGTCGTCCAGGACCAGCTGACCCTTGAGACCGATGTCCGCCACCTGGATACGGGCGCAGGCGTTCGGGCAGCCGTTGATGTTGATGGTGAGCGGCTCGGCGAAGTCCGGCAGGCGGCGCTCCAGCTCGTCGATCAGCGAGGCGCCGCGCGCCTTGGTCTCGACGATGGCCAGCTTGCAGAACTCGATGCCGGTGCAGGCCATCGTGCCGCGGCGGAACGGGGACGGCTTGACCCGCAGGTCCAGCGCCTCCAGCGCCCCGACGACCGAGTCGACCTGGTCGGCCTCGATGTCGAGCACGATCATCTTCTGCTCGGCGGTGGTGCGCAGGCGGCCGGAGCCGTGCTGCTGGGCCACGTCCGCGATCTTGGTCAGGGTGGCGCCGTCCACGCGGCCCACGCGGGGCGCGAAGCCGACGTAGAACTTGCCGTCCTTCTGCTGGTGGACGCCCACGTGGTCGCGCCACTGGCCGCTCGGCTGCGCGGGCGCGGGGCCGTCGGTCAGCTTGCGCTTCAGGTACTCGTCCTCCAGGACCTGGCGGAACTTGGCCGGGCCCCAGTCGGCGACGAGGAACTTCAGGCGGGCGCGGGTGCGCAGCCGGCGGTAGCCGTAGTCGCGGAAGATCGAGATGACGCCCTCGTAGACGTCCGGGACCTCGTCGAGCGAGACCCAGGTGCCCAGGCGCACACCGAGCTTGGGGTTGGTGGACAGGCCGCCGCCGACCCAGACGTCGAAGCCGGGGCCGTGCTCGGGGTGGTTCACGCCCACGAACGCGATGTCGTTGATCTCGTGCGCCACGTCGAGCAGCGGCGAACCGGAGATCGCGGACTTGAACTTGCGCGGCAGGTTGGAGAAGTCCTTGTTGCCGACGATGCGGCGGTAGATCTCGTCGATGGCGGGGGTGCCGTCGATGATCTCGTCCCGGGCGATGCCGGCGACGGGCGAACCGAGGATGACGCGGGGCGTGTCACCGCAGGCCTCGGTGGTGGACAGGCCCACGGCCTCCAGCCGGCGCCAGATCTCCGGGACGTCCTCGATCCGGATCCAGTGGTACTGGACGTTCTGGCGGTCGGTGAGGTCCGCGGTGCCGCGCGCGAACTCCTCCGAGATCTCGCCGATCACGCGGAGCTGCTCGGTGGTCAGCCGGCCGCCGTCGATGCGGACGCGCAGCATGAAGTACTCGTCGTCCAGCTCCTCCGGCTCCAGGATCGCGGTCTTGCCGCCGTCGATCCCGGGCTTGCGCTGGGTGTAGAGGCCCCACCAGCGCATCCGGCCGCGCAGGTCGTTGGGGTCGATCGAGTCGAAGCCGCGCTTGGAGTAGATCGTCTCAATGCGTGTCCGCACGTTGAGACCGTCGTCGTCCTTCTTGAACTGCTCGTTGCCGTTGAGGGGCGTGTGGTGTCCGACGGCCCACTGGCCCTCGCCGCGGTGACGGCCGGTCTTGCGGCGCGCGGCGGCTGCGGGTGCGGCTGCGGGCGTTTCGGGGGTGGCGGCCATGGCGGTACGTCCTTCTTCGGCGGCTCGAGGCAAGGGCAGGGGGAGGCGGCGGCGCTCCCCTGCGGCTCGGCTGCTCCGAGCGGGTGTGGCTGATTCCCGCTCCGCGCCGGGGTTGCCGACGGGCAGGGCGGTACTACGGCCTCAGGGGGCTGGCGGGTGATCGGCGCGTCCGCGGCAGCGGGGACGGCGGCGATGTGCGCGGCGTGGCTGGTTCCGTCAGCGCGCCGGACAGATGGCGCTGGACATGCGGCCGAGGTCGACGTGCCGCCGACTCACCAAGGCAATTCCAGCTCCATTCATGGCGGAAGCGTGTCATGTGCCGATTGGAGGAGTCCACTACTGTCCACGATTCGGACGAACTCGTCTCGAAAAATGGGATGACGTGACGGGGGTCACTTATCGGAGCCGGCTCCGCCGGCCTCGGGGCCCGGGCGCGGAGCCCCCGCGGCGGCGCCGCACCCGGTGCGCCCGGCCGGCCGGCCCCGGAGGGGCTACGCGCCGGGCCAGGGGCCGGGGGTCGGGGTTTCCACCTTGGACTCGGTCTCCGTCCTGAAGACCTTGAAGCCGCGCCGCTCGTAGTTGCTCATCGCCGTCGGCCCGTCCTGGCTGCACGTGTGCACCCACACCCGCCGGGTCGGCTCAAGCTCCGGCCAGCGCTCCGCGAGGGACCACGCGCGGGCGACGCCCACCGACAGCAGGTGCCCGCCGATGCGGCGGCCGCGGAAGTCGGGGAGGAGGCCGAAGTACATGATCTCCACCACGCCGTCGTCCTGCGGGTCGAGCTCCACGTACCCGGCCGGCGTGCCCCGGTCGTACGCGACCCAGGTCTCCACCCCCGGCCGGTCCAGCTGCTCCACCCACTGCGCGCGGGTCAGGGAGAGCCGGTCCGTCCAGTGGATGTCGCCGCCCACCGAGGCGTACAGGAAGCGGCTGAACTCGGGGGAGGGGACCTCCGCCCGCGCGATGGTTATCTCCGGGCCCGCCGGAGCCGCCGGGACGAGGTCCGCCGGAGAGGTCATCTCCAGCGACCAGGTGGTGAGGGTGATGGTGTTCATGCAGTTCAGGGAATCATGCCGGGCCCCGTCCGGCCCAGGCGGGCCCGGACCACGGAAGGCGCGGTCGAGTGCGGGAGCAGGGCGGCCGGGTCCTCGGGGCGGATCAGCTCCACCTCCACGTCCTCCGCGAACCGGTACGGCCGGTGGGCGAGGACGCCCGCGAGGTGGCGGCGTACGCGGGAGAGCTCCGCGCGGACCGTCACCGTGCGCGTCGGATCACCGAACAGCTCCCCGGCCAGCTCCGCCGCCGAGCGCCCCCGTGTCCCCTCCGCCAGCAGGAACAGCAACTCCGCGTGGCGCGGGCTCAGCTCCTGCGACCAGCTCCCGGAGGGTCCGTACACCGTCACCGACCAGCATCCCGCCCGGCTGAGGTCCACGACGATCCGGGTCACCGCCGTGCTGTGACGGTCCTGGGCGACCCGCAGCAGCCAGCCGCCGGGCAGCGGCTCCACCACGCACTCCCCGAGCCGCGGCACCCGGACCCTGCCCGGCCCGAAGGCCTTCGGCAGCGGGATCCGCTCCTGCGGGGCCAGGCCCGTCACCGCCGCCGTCCAGCCGTTCGGGTCCACGGCCAGCGCCCGGCCCGGCAGCCGGGCCAGCAGCGGGGCCGCCACCGTCCGCAGCCGCTCCAGCGACTCCAGGTGCCGCAGCCGCAGCTCCCGCTCCGCGAGCCGGGCCACCGAGCTCACCCACGCCAGCGTCGCCGGGTGCATGGTCGCCAGCGGACCGCTGACGTCGACCACGCCCAGCAGCCGCCCGTCGCGCGGGTCCCGTACGGGCGCCCCGGCGCAGGTCCAGTCGTGGTGGCTGGAGACGAAGTGCTCGGCCGAGAACACCTGCACCGGGCGCCGGGCCACCAGGGCGGTACCCACCCCGTTCGTGCCGACGACGGCCTCGTCCCAGTCCGCCCCGACCGAGAAGCCGAGCCGGTCCGCCTTGCGCAGGATGGAGGAGTGGCCCTCCCGCCACAGCAGCCGCCCGTCCGCGTCGGCGACGACCATGATGTGCAAGGACTCGTCCAGGGCGGGCAGCAGCCCCTCGCGCAGCACCGGCAGGATCTCCCGCAGCGGCGACACGTGCCGCCGCTCCTCGGTCTCGGCGGCCGACAGCATCCGCGAGCGCGCGTCCCGGTCCGGGTGCACCCCGCCGGCCAGCATCCGGCGCCAGGACTCCGCGATCTCCGGCCGGGGCGCCGCCGGCGGCCGGTCCCCGGCCAGCGCCGCCGCCCGCACGCCCTTGAGCAGACGTGCCGCGGCCCGCGCGTCCATGGCCGAGATGCGTGCCACATCGACCGTGCTGCCTGTGGTGTCGGCCACCGGAACCTCCCCGAGCGAACAGGACGTACGACGCAAGCCGCCCGGGCGGTCCGCGCGTGCCGCTTCCCCCGGGCACCCCGACGGACGGCTGCCGACTCAAAGGTTGCAACGGTATGCAACTCTCGCCAAGTCCCGGTCGGCCGACCGAAACTGTCCGGACGCCGCAGAGCGGCGTGCCGGCTCCTCCTCGGGGCTTCGGATCAGGGGTGGTGCCGAGTCGGCGCGGCGCCACCCCTGTACCGGTGATGGGCCCGGATCCCGGCCGGGAGCGGTTTGGGGACCGCCGTGGAGCCCGACGGGGGCTCTCTCCTAGGCCGTGATCCGTGCCCGTTCCACCACCGTGCGCAGATCCAGGCTGTGCGGCAGCGTGCCGAAGGCCGCGCCCCAGTCCCCGCCCAGCCGCGACGCGCAGAACGCGTCCGCGACCTCCGGCGGGGCCCACCGCACCAGCAGCGATCCCTGGAGCACCAGCGCCATGCGCTCGACCACGCGGCGGGCCCGCGCCTCGATGCCCTCCAGATCGGCGAGATCCGTCAGCAGGTCCTTGATGGCCGAATCCAGCCGGTGGTCGGCGCCCCGGGCCAGGCCGACCTCCTGGAGGAAGGCGTTCAGCGCCTGCGGCTCGCGCTGGAGGGCGCGCAGTACGTCCAGCGCCTGTACGTTGCCCGAGCCCTCCCAGATGGAGTTCAGCGGGGATTCGCGCAGCAGTCTGGGCAGTCCCGACTCCTCTACGTAGCCGTTGCCCCCCAGACACTCCAGGGCCTCCGCCACCATCGGCGTACAGCGCTTGGTCACCCAGTACTTGGCGGCGGGCACGGCGAGGCGCAGGAAGGCCTTCTCCTGCTCGGTGCCGGCGTCGTTGGCGGCCGCCAGGCGCAGGGTCAAGGTGGTGGCGGCCTCCGACTCCAGGGCGAGGTCGGCGAGCACGTTGCGCATCAGCGGCTGGTCGATGAGCGGTGCTCCGAAAGCAGAGCGGTGCTCCGCGTGGTGCACGGCCTGCGTCAGGGCCTGCCGCATCAGCGAGGCCGAGCCGATGACACAGTCCAGCCGGGTCGCCGCGACCATCTCGATGATGGTCCGCACCCCGCGGCCCTCCTCACCGACCCGCCGCGCCCAGGTCCCGTCGAACTCGACCTCGCTCGACGCGTTCGACTTGTTGCCCAGCTTGTCCTTCAGCCGCTGGATCGCGAAGACGTTGCGCGTACCGTCCGGCAGCACCCGCGGCACCAGGAAGCACGTCAGCCCGCCCGGTGCCTGCGCCAGCACCAGGAAGCCGTCGCACATCGGCGCCGAGCAGAACCACTTGTGCCCGGTCAGCAGGTACTCGCCGGACGCGTCCAGCGGCACCGCGGCCGTCGTGTTCGCCCGTACGTCGCTGCCGCCCTGCTTCTCCGTCATCCCCATGCCGAAGAGCACGCCGCCCTTCTCGGCGGCCGGCCGCAGCCCCTGCTCGTACACGTGCGAGGTCAGCCGCGGCTCCCATTCGGCGGCGAGCTCCGGATCCGTGCGCAGCGCGGGCACCGCGGCGTGCGTCATCGAGATCGGGCAGCCGTGCCCCGCCTCGGCCTGCGACCAGATGAAGAACCCGGCGGCCCGGCGCAGATGCCCGGCCGGACGACCCCAGGCGTCGGTGAGCCCGGAGGTCACGGCGTGCCCGAGCAGCCGGTGCCAGGACGGGTGGAAATCGACCTCGTCGATCCGGTTCCCGTACCGGTCGTGCGTCCTCAGCTTGGGCGGATTCTCGTTCGACTGCACACCCCATTCCTGGGCCTGCGCGGAACCGGCCGCCCGCCCGAGGTCGGTGAGCTCCTGCCTTGCCTCGCCGAGGAGTTCGGGATCCGCGGCCGCGAGGTGACGCTCGACGCCCTCGGTGAGGACCCGATCGCCGCCGTAGACGTCGTACCCCACCAGGGGCGGGGCCTGGTTGCTGACTGTGTGGGTGGTGGCTGCCATGCGGATACCGTAAGGACGTGCAGCCAGC
Organism: Streptomyces sp. NC-S4; assembly: GCF_054353315.1. Taxonomy (NCBI): domain Bacteria; kingdom Bacillati; phylum Actinomycetota; class Actinomycetes; order Kitasatosporales; family Streptomycetaceae; genus Streptomyces; species Streptomyces sp. NC-S4. Next base: position 6,670,089 of record NZ_CM135937.1, read on the forward strand.
AAAAGAAACACCCGAGCGGATCCCAGGACGGCTCCACCGGGCCCGCGCCCTCTACCGCAACGTCTCGATGCGGAAGATGGGCTGGCTGCTGCTGAAGGACACCGTCAACTCGTGCATCGAGTACCGGATCCTCGGGCTCGCGGCCGAGGCGGCGTTCTTCACGCTGCTCTCGCTGCCCCCGCTCTTCCTGGGCCTGCTGGGCCTGCTCGGCTACGTGGACGGCTGGACCGACACCCGTACGGTGGAAAGCATCGAGGAGAACATCCTCGCGGCGGTCGGCACGGTCCTGTCCGACCGGGGCGTCAACGACATCGCCAGACCGCTGCTGGACGACGTCACCCGCAGCGGCCGGCCCGACCTGATCTCGCTCGGCTTCGCCTTCGCCCTGTGGTCGGGATCCCGGGCCGTCAACGTCTTCATCGACACCATCACCGTGATGTACGGGCTCGACGGCCAGCGCGGCATCGTCAAGACCCGGCTGCTGGCCTTCCTGCTCTACGTCATCGCCCTGCTGATCGGCGCGATCGTGCTGCCGCTGATGGTGGTGGGGCCGGACGCGGTGGTACGGCTGGTGCCCTGGGGCACGGAAGTGATCGCGGTCCTGTACTGGCCGACCGTGACCCTGCTGTCCATCGCCTTCCTCACCACGCTCTACCACGTGTCCGTGCCGGTGCGCTCGCCGTGGATCGAGGACGTGCCCGGGGCGCTGGTGGCGCTCGCGATGTGGGTGCTGGGCTCGTTCCTGCTGCGGATCTACCTCACCAACACGGTGGAGGGGCCGACGATCTACGGATCACTGGCCGCGCCCGTGGCCGTCCTCCTGTGGATCGGCATCTCGGCCTTCGCGGTACTGGTCGGAGCCGCCGTCAACGCGGCGATCGACCGCGTCTGGCCCTCCGTGGCCACGGCGGCGGCGCGCGAGGCGAACGAGCGGGCCCGGGAGGCGGAGGCCGCCCAGCTGATCGCGCGGGCCGCCGCCTGGCGGGCGATGGCGGAGGGCGAGTCGGAGGACGACGAGGACGACGGGATGCCGTCGGAGTTCCCGGAACGGTGGTCGAAGTTCCTGCCGCCCGAGGACTACCACTCCCGGCTGCGCAAGCACTGAGGGCCCGGCAGGCGGCGCGGAAACGCTACGCCGGGCCCTTCACGCCCCAGGCGGTGAGCAGGCCGGGCGAGAGCGCGGCGCAGTCCGGCGAGTCCAGGTAGCGGATCGCCGCGTCGATCTCCGCGTCGTCGACCAGCCCGGTGGCCGTCATCGGCCCCCGCGCACGCTCCCACGTACCGGCCCAGAACCGGCTGATGGGGCTGCCGGGCAGCAGCGGGGGGACGAGGATCTCGGCCCCCACGGACTGCAGACCGGCCTCCCGCAGGTGCCCGGGGTACTGCGGTACCCAGGAGACGTCCGTGCCGAGGCTGTCCCCGAGCCCCTGCCACATCGCCCGCATCACCCGGCCGTACGCGGTCGTCGGCGCGGCGGGCGTGGTCAGGTCGACCGCGTCGCCGAGGACCAGCACACCGCCCGGGGCGACCAGGGAGGCGAGCTTGCCGATCATCCGCGGCCAGTTCCGCAGGTGCATCAGTACGAACCGGGCGTGCACCAGCTGGAACCGTCCCGGGCTGAAGTCCAGGGCGGTGATGTCCGCCTCCCGCGCGGTGAGCCCGGGCACCGGGTGGGCCCGCAGGAAGGCCGTGTCCCGGTCGACGGCCAGGACCTCCGAGACCCCGGCCCGCTCCAGGAGCAGCCGGGCGACCGTACCCGTCCCCGCGCCCACGTCCAGGCAGCGCCAGCCCGGCCCGGCACCCAGCGCGCGCAGCCGGGCCAGCGTGAAGTCGTCGTAGGCGAGCGCGCCGAGGTCGATGCGCTCGTCCTCGCCCGCCAGCTCGGGCCGGAACACCGCCTCGCCGTAGCGGCCGCCGGCCACCGCCCCGGGACGCTGCGGCGGGTCGTCGTCGGGCAGGTTCACGTCCGGACCTCTTCACGGGGCGGGGAGGGGGATGCGTCGGACACGGGCGGATGCGGCCCGCATCGGCCGCATCCGCCGCCCACCGATCCTCCACCGGCGCCCTCCCGCCCCGGCGAGGCGCGCCGGTCCTGATCCGAAAGAGACGCCCGTTCCTTAACCTGGAGCCGTGTACGAGGAAGCCGCGTCCGCGGCCGTCCCCGGGGCCGTGCTGTGGCGCGCCACCGCGGGCGGCGGCTCGGTGGTGCTGCCGGACGGCTGCATGGACCTGCTGTGGGCCGACGGGCGGCTGCTGGTGGCCGGACCCGACACCGGGCCGCATCCGGCCGGGGAGGTCCCCGGCGGCGCCTTCGCCGGGATCCGGCTCGCGCCGGGCACCGCGCCCGCGCTGATCGGCGTACCGGCGCACGCACTGCGGGACCGGCGCGTCGAGCTGGCCGACCTGTGGCCCGCCCGCACGGTCCGGCGGGCGTCGGCCCTGGTCGAGGGGTACGTCGAGGGGTACGGGGACGCGCGCGCGGGACTCGAAGCGCTGGCCCTGGCCCGGGCCGCCGACGCCCGGGCGCCCGACCCGCGGACCGCCGAGGTAGTGGCCCGGCTCCGCGCGGGGGAGGCGGTCGCCGCGATCGCCCGCGCCGTCGGTCTCGGAGAGCGGCAGCTGCACCGGCGCTCGCTCGACGCCTTCGGGTACGGCCCCCGGACGCTCGGCCGCATCCTGCGGCTGCGCCGGGCCCTGGCCCTGGCCCGCGCGGGCCTGCCGTACGCCGAGGTCGCCTGCGCCGCCGGGTACGCCGACCAGGCGCACCTCGCCCGTGACGTGCGGGCGCTGGCCGGGACGACCCTGCGGGCCTACACCGCCGGGGCCGCCGGGGCCGCCGGGGCGAAGAGCGAGACCCCGCCCCCGTCCGGGTCCAGGACGACGGCGTAGCGCTGGCCCCAGAAGGCGTCCCAGGGCTTCAGGTGGCCGGTGTACCCGGCGGCGGTCAGTTCGGCGTAGAGCGCGTCCACCTCGGCGGGGGAGTCGCACAGGAAGGCCAGGTCCCGGCGGCTGTCGCCGGTGGGCGGCGTCCACGACGGGTCGAAGGAGCGGATGGTGTCCTCGGTGTCCCACGCGATCCGCAGGCCCCCGGGCAGGACGGCCTCCACGTGCGGCAGGCCGTCGGCCTCGGCCGGGACGTCCAGTCCGAGGCGGCGGTAGAAGGCGAGCGAGGCGGCCATGTCGGAGACCACCATGCCGATGAGGTCGAGTCGAGGAGTCATGGCAGCAGGCTAGGCGGGCACGGGGCGGCGGTCTTGAAGGAATCGGACACCGGCCCGCCGCGTCGCGCGGCGGGCCGGTGTCAGCGCGGCCGGCGCACCGCCACCACCGCGCAGGCGACCGCCAACGGCAGCTCCGCGCCCGCCGCGAGCAGCAGCGCCGTCCCCTGACCGCCGGTCCCGCCCGAGGTCGTGACGTCGAACCAGGCGTCCATCACCAGCAGCGCGGCCGTCGCCGCCGCGACCGGCGACGCCCGGGGATCGCGCCTGCGCAGCAGCGCCCCGGTCCCGGTCAGCCCGGCGGCCAGCATCAGGTCCAGGCCGATCCACGCCGTGGACCAGTTGGAGACCTCGGTGGTCCGGGGCATCGTCTTCGCCAGCACCACGACCCAGGGCAGTAACACCAGGCCGGCGCCGGTGAGCACGGTGGCCGTCCGGGGGGCTCGGGGCGTGCGGGCGATGCGGAGGACGCGAGGAGTGCGGAGGACGCGGAGGGCGCGGGGGGTGCGGGGAGCGCGGGGGGTGCGCCAGGCGCGGGCCTGCGGGGCGACGAGGGCCATGGCGGGGTCTCCTTCCGGCCCGGCGGTCCGTCCCCGGGCACACCACCAGCCTCGTCGGCCGGGCCCGCGGAATCAGTAGCCCCATGATCCGGATCGGGGGTGGCACCAGGTACACCCCCGTACGGGTGCCCGCGTGATGGCATGCCCCTGACCAGTGCGATTACCGTACGGGGCATGGCAATTCGCGGGGGCGCGCCGAGGCGTACGTACACCTGGATCACGGCGCACGCGCCGTGGTCGGCATGGGCCTGGCGCAACACGGCCTTCACCGCGGCCGCGATACCGGCCGCCCTGCCCGTGCTCCTCGGCCTCACCTGCACCCTCATGGCGCCCGGGCCCGGCACGATCCCGCCGCTGCTGATCCTGCTGCTCGGCCCGTTCCTCACCCGGCTCCAACGCAGCCGGTTCCGGGCCCTGCTCGGCCTCGACGTGCCCAGAGCCGAACGGGAGGGCGGCCGGTTCACCCCGCTCGGACTGGTACGGCGGCTGCGCTCCGAGGCCACCTGGCGGCAGTACGGCTACCACCTGCTGGTCAGCCCGCTCGCCGCCGTCGCCGGGGCGCTGGTGGTGCTCGCCTGGACCTTCGGCGTCGTCGGCGCCTGCGTCTACGGCTGGGTCGGGATCCTGCCCGCCGAGACACGGACCCCCGCCTGGAGCAACGACTACGACACCATCACCGTCGGCGGCGTCCTGCTGCTGCTCGCAGCGCCCTGGCTCGCCGCCCTCTTCGCCCGGCTGGACGCCGTCGCCGCGGCCTCCCTCCTCGGCCCGAACCGGGCCCGCGAACTGGAGCGGCGGGTCGAGGACCTCGCGGAGAGCCGGGCCGGGGTGCTCGACGCCGCCGACCTCGAACGCCGCCGGATCGAACGGGACCTGCACGACGGGGCCCAGCAGCGGCTGGTCGCCCTGGCCATGAACCTCGGCATCGCCCGCGCCACCCTCACCGACCTGCCCGCCGAGGCGAAGGCCGTCATCGACGAGGCGCACCGGGAGGCGAAGGAGGCCATCGAGGAGCTGAACAACCTGGTACGGGGCCTGCATCCGGCCGTGTTGGAGGACCGCGGGCTCGACGCGGCGCTCTCCGGGGTCGCCGCCCGGGCCCCGTTCCCCGTCGAGCTGACCGTGGACATCGGGCGGCGGCCCGGCGCCACCGTGGAGGCCGTCGCCTACTTCGTGGTCTCCGAGGCCCTGGCCAACGTGGCCAAGCACGCCCGGGCGCAACGCTGCCGGGTGCGCCTCGTACGCGGTCCGGCGTCCGACGGAGCCGCCCACGGCGCGGACCTGCTGCGGATCACCGTCACCGACGACGGGATCGGCGGCGCCGACCCCGCCCGCGGCACCGGTCTGGTGGGGCTGCGCAAACGCGTAGGGTCCGTCGACGGAACCATCAAGATCGAAAGCCCCCTCGGGGGCCCGACCGTCATCACCGTGGAGCTGCCGTGCGCGCTGTGATCGCCGAGGACTCCGTCCTGCTGCGCATAGGACTCGTCAAAGTCCTCGAAATGGCCGGATTCGAGGTGGTCGCCGAGACCGGCGACGCCGAGGGTCTGCTCGCCGCCGTCGCGCAACACCGCCCCGAACTGGCCCTCGTGGACGTGCGGATGCCGCCCGGCTTCACCGACGAGGGCGTCCGGGCGGCCCTGATGATCCGCCAGGAGAGCCCCGGCACGGCCGTGCTGCTGCTCTCGCAGTACGTGGAGGAACGCTACGCCGCCGACCTGCTGGCCACTCAGACCGGCGCCGGCATCGGCTACCTGCTCAAGCAACGGGTCGCCGACGTCGAGGAGTTCGTCGACGCCGTGCGCCGCGTCGCCTCGGGCGGCACCGCACTCGACCCACAGGTCGTCGCCCAGCTCCTGCTGCGCCGCGGCGGCGGCCCCGACCCGCTGGGCCGGCTCACCCCGCGCGAGCGCGAGGTGCTGGCCCTCATGGCCGAGGGCCGCTCCAACGCCGCGATCGCGGCCGAACTCGTCGTGAGCGAGAGCGCGGTGGCCAAACACATCAACAGCATCTTCGCCAAGCTCGACCTGCCACCGGCCGACGGCGACCACCGCCGGGTCCTCGCGGTCCTGCGCTTCCTGGACGGCACGCCGTGACCCGGCCCGCGGCCCCAGGGCCGCCGCGCGGCGGGCAGCGCCTGGCCTGGATCACCGCAGCCGCGCTCAGCGCGCTCCTCGTGGCGGTACCGGTCACCTCGCAGGTCTGGTTCTGGGGGAGCGGGGGCGCCCGGAGCGCCACCCTGTACGGCGGCAGCGACGGCCGCCCGGTGACCGCGCTGGAGATCGTGGGAGGCGACGCGGACATCACCGTCACCCCCCGCGCGGACCACGAGGTCGGCTACCGGGCCACGGTCGGCTGGTCCCTCAAGGCACCCACCATCGATGAGAGCCGGCTCGGCGACACCCTGCGGCTGACCCCGCACTGCCCCGGCGACGGCTTCTGGCCGGGCGCCGGGACCGGCTGCTCGGTCCGGCTGGCGGTGACGGTACCCGTGGACATCCCCGTGAAGGTGACGACCCGTTCCGGCCGGATCGCGCTCAGCGGACTGGGCGGCACCGTCGACACGGAGGCCGACTCCGGCAGCATCGAGATCGCCGGGCTGCGCGGCGCCCTGCGCGCCGAGGTCGGCTCGGGCCGCCTGCACGCCACCGGACTCACCGCGGACCGAGCCGAGATCCGGGTCGGCTCGGGCCGGGCCGTCGCCGCCTTCGTCACCCCGCCCGACGAGGTGACGGCCCGCGTCGGCTCCGGCCGCCTAGCCCTCACCGTGCCCGAGGCCACCCGCTTCAAGGTCCGCTGCGAAGCAGCATCCGGCCGCTGCGAGGTGCCGGACGGCCTGCGCGACGCCACCTCGCCCCGCAGGCTGGACATCGAGACGGGCTCCGGCCGCGCCCGGGCGGCGTACCCGGACGGGCCCTGGGCGGCGCCCGACGAGTCGTAGCCCCGCCGCGCGGAAAGGCCGCCCGAAAAAGAAGTGGCCCCGGCGGGAGCGGCCTTGTTACGGTGGACCGGTTCCCGCCGACCGGTGGGAAACGATCAGCATGTGCATGGACCCGGAGGTGAGTTCGTTGATGACTGTCATCGCGCAGGGCGCTGCTGCCCGCACTCAGAAGACCATCAATGTCACTTCTGTGGCCTCCGGCTGACCACACACCTCTTCGCGCGCCGCCACCGAGCGAGCGCCCGCGGCCGGGGCCACCCTGTGAAGGGTTCCCCTTGTCTTTCTCCGCTCTCCCGTCCACCTTCCCGCACGCTTCTCTCTCGCACGCCCTCGCCCCCCTCGGCTGGGACGCCGCTTGGGAGGCCGAGTTCGCCCCGTACGCCGAGCAGGGCCTGCTGCCCGGCCGCGTCGTACGCGTCGACCGCGGCCAGTGCGACGTCATGACCGCGGACGGCATCGTCCGTGCCGACACCGCCTTCGTCACCCCGCACGACCCGCTCCGGGTCATCTGCACCGGGGACTGGGCCGCCGTCGAGGCGGCCGGCAATCCGCGCTACGTGAAGGCGTACCTGCCGCGCCGGACCGCCTTCGTACGGTCCACCTCCTCGCAGCGGTCCGAGGGGCAGATCCTCGCCGCCAACGTCGACCACGCCATCATCGCCGTCTCCCTCGCCGTCGAACTGGACCTCGGGCGCATCGAGCGCTTCCTGGCCCTGGCCTGGGAATCGGGGGCGCAGCCGCTGGTCGTCCTCACCAAGGCGGACCTGGTCCCGGACGCGGCGACGCTCGGGCACCTCGTCCAGGACGTGGAGGCCACGGCCCCGGGCGTCCAGGTACTGACCGTCTCCTCCGTCACGGGGGAGGGTACGGACGTGCTGGCCGCGATCGTCGGCGACGGCACCAGCGTGCTGCTCGGCATCTCGGGCGCCGGCAAGTCCACCCTGGCCAACGCGCTGCTCGGCGCCGAGGTCATGGAGGTGCAGGCGGCCCGCGAGGTCGACGGCAAGGGCCGGCACACGACCACCACGCGCAACCTGCTCGCCCTGCCGGGCGGCGGCGTCCTGATCGACACCCCCGGCCTGCGCGGCGTCGGGCTCTGGGACGCGGAGACCGGGGTCGGCCAGGTCTTCTCGGAGATCGAGGAGTACGCGGAACACTGCCGCTTCCACGACTGCGCGCACGAGGCGGAGCCGGGGTGCGCGGTGCTGGCCGCACTGGACTCCGGCGAGCTCCCGGACCGCCGCCTGGAGAGCTACCGCAAGCTCCTTCGGGAGAACCAGCGGATCGTCGCCAAGACGGACGCCCGCCTGCGGTCGGAAATCCGCCGCGACTGGCGCCTGAAGTCGGCGGAAGGCCGCGCCAACCACGCCGCGAAGCGCGGCGGCCGCGTCTGAGCCCCACCCGGGGCCGGGGTCCCGCAGCCCGGGACCCCGCCCCCGCCCGGGCGGTCAACTTCGAGGAGGGCAATGCGGATGGCTCGCTCGACGTGGGCCGCGGTGCCGGCATGCCCAGCGGCCGGGGCCCGAGGCGGGTCAGGGTGAGACTCCGACGCTGCTGACCCAGACGGGGAAGGACACGTTCTCCAGGTCCGCCCGGGCGACGAACCCCGGTTCGCTGTCGGTCAAGAACCCTTCGACGATCGGACCAAGATCGCCGCAGACCACGTAATCACCGCCGAACGGCAAGGCATCGAAGGAAACGGCGCCTCAGGGGGACTCGCCGGAGGCGCGTCGTGCCGTGTGGGTGATCCGCCGGAGCGGCGAGAGGGCGTACCCGGCCGTCACGTAGCCCGCGGCGGCCGAAAGGGGGACGAGAGCGGCCAGGACCAGCGCGGTGGACGCCAACAGCGTGTCCTGGGGCTGCTGCCGCGAGGGGGCCGGGCAGGGGGCCGGCCCGCTGTCCGGTGGCCCCGGGCAGTCCGCGGGGGCCAGGACGATCGCGGACTCCGAACGCAGTTCGAGGACCGGATCGTTGGCCCTGCTCACGGCCTGCACCGCCAGCAGGTGCACGACGGCCAGCAGCGTTGTCCCGGCCGCCATGAACACCCCGCCGTAGAGGCAGGCGAGACGTAAGCGGGTCACGGACCGCCGCTGCGGCGCCATGGCGTGCGAGGCCGCGGAAACGGCGTGTCCCACGGCGTCGGCGATGGCGCGGCCCCTGATCCGGATAGGCACCGGTACTCCCCCTGAAGGCGTCACATTCTCCGGCCTCCACTGTCGCTCCGTGCTCCTAAACAGAGCGTCAGCACCGGACGCCGTACGGCGACGCGCGGCGCGCTCCCGGGAAGGTCAGAGCCCCCACGCGTGGACGCGTTCGGGGTGGATCCGGATCACCTCCGGGCTGAAATGGGGGCCCAGTTCGTGCGGGCCCGTCTCCAGCGTGGCGCGGCCCCGGATCTCGATGCCACGCACCCGCCACGGCCGGATGCTCACCAGGTCGTCCGCGACCAGGGACAGCCGGGGGTTCCCGTGCAGGTTGCGCCACTTCTTCGTCGTGCCCATCGCCATGCCGCCCACCAGGATCGTCCCGTCCTCCTGCGGGAAGAAGCCCACCGGGTTCGCCTGCGGCTGCCCGGCCGCGTCCACGGTGGCCAGGCGGCCCAGATGCTGCGAACGCAGATATGCCAGTTCGGCCTCGCTGAAACCCTTGAAGTCCGTCATACCGCCCACCCTCCCAGTCACTGCCGGTCCCCGCATCGGGCTGCGGACCTAGGCCGTCTCTTTCGGATCTTGCCGGGCCCGCGACGCCCGGCACCGCGCCTGGCCGCGTTGTCGGAGCGCCCGAGTACGCCCAGTACACGGGCGCACCTCCGCCTTGCCATCCACGGCACCGGACGCCGCGGGCTCGGCCGACAAGATCCGAAAGAGACGACCCAGGTCACCGGGGACGGTGGGTCTGGGCCTCCCTCAGGAGTTCCGAGTAGGGCATCTGCACCATCGAGCCGCGCACGAACGCCAGGCCGTATCGATCGGCGGCACGCCTGCGCTCGCTGGGGTTGTCCAGGTCAAAGGCCTTCCTGTCATCCGGACTCGCCACATCCACGTAGACGACCGGCTCGGGACGGTACATCCACCAGACCGTCACGCGCTCCCGACCCCGGGTCAAATTCAGGAGCTCACTGCTCTGGGAGATTCCGGCCTGGTATCTCTTGTAATCCTTGCTGGCCGGCAGTGGCCCTGGAGGGTCGTCGTCGTTTCCTTCCTTCTTGAGTTTTCCGCGCCACTTCCCGGACTTCTCGAAGGAGGCGTCCATCGTCATCCGGTCCTGCCTGAAGGCGTAAGCCTCGACCTGGGCGGTGACTGCCTCGTATTCCTCGCCTCCGGGGTTCTTGATCTCGACGACCACATCCTCCGAAATCTCCTCCTGCGCACTCAACTCCCGCCCCGGCGGCTGGACCAGCTGGCCGGGTTTCAGCAGCTTGTACTTGTCTTTCGGGTCGCTCGCGAGCTTGACCTGGATCCAGTAGATGCTGCCGAGAATGTGGACCGGAACCTCGCCGGAGTTCTTGAGATGCAGCCGGACCCGCAGATACATCTTCGTCCCGGCCCTGTTCAGGCTCGGCGCTCCGATTTCGGCCGAACCCTGCAGCAGAGGACGCGACATGGACGGTAGGTAGATCTGTGTGTACGTCAAGTTGGTGATGACGAGGAGGGTGGAGACGATCGCCCCGACCGCGATGCGCCCCGGATAGCGGAGCACCTTCCACACCCGGCGACGGCAGAGCACCCACAGCGACCACGAGGCGCAGGCCACGATGCCCACCCAGAGCGCCAGGCACAGCGTGATCGTCGGCTTGTCCCTGTTGGCCGCGTACATCAGGAGCAGCACCGAACCGACGAAGAGTTCGATCAGTGCTCCGAGGAGGAGCACCGGGCCCGAGTACTGCTTCTTGTGATTGCGCCAGTAGTCGAAACAGGTCGCGGCGGCGATCAATTCCACTGAGGCCATGAACAGGAAGAGGAATCCGGTCACCCGGCCGGCGAAGGTGAGGGCGTCGAGGGAGTCCTTCATGCCGATCCAGGTGCACATGGCCGCGGTCGCCAGGAAGCCGAGGCCCATGACGATGCCGGTGATGCGCCGTCCCCAGCTGTGGGCCGGCCACACCATGCAGTTTCCGCCGCGCCATTCGATGCCGGCGTCGGGTGCCACGCCGGCGTGTTGCAGGGTCTTCCGCAGTTCGTGGTGGCTCCACACCCTGCCCGCGGGCTTGCCGTCGATCACGATTTTCCGCAAGCCGTTTCCATCCGGTGGCTCTACGACCACATGGGGCTTGTTTTCCATGGCATCAGACTGCTCCCGCCATGGAGTGAACGCCCCTGGTATGCGCCTCACGGGAGCCGACTTCCGTGCAATGACGGGGATGCGGGCGTCACCCGAATGGACTAGCAGGGTGGGCGACTCGACGCGGTGCGGGGCGAGGCTGGTGACGACCGTGCCGCTCGTCCTTGTCGGAGGTCCTGATGCGTACACGACTTCTCGGGTTCATCGCCGCCGCGCTACTGGTCGCTCTCGGTGCCGTCGCCCCCGCAGCGCAAGCCGCCGTGCACGGCGTCGACGGGCAGACGTGCATCGACGGGGGCGGATCGGTGGAGTACGAATCGGCCCAAGGCTCGTGGGTCTGCGTCGGCGGCACCAGCGGCGGCCAGCCGATCAACTGAACGGGCTACCCGGCCGCCGGGTCCCCGTCGGGGAGCGGGGTGCCGCACCGGGTACAGCCGTGCGCCTCGCCCGGGGTGTCCAGGCGTCCGCACGCCTCGCAGACCAGGTGCAGCAGGCAGGCCGGCTCGCCGGCGTCGGCCGGCGTGCCCGGAGCGGACGTACCCATGGCGCCTCCACGACCGGTCGAGTCAGGGGCTGAGAGCGTAACCCCCGGTTCGGCGGGCCGCACCCCGGGCTTCCCGAACCGCCCGCCCCCAGGTGGCTACTGCGCCAGTACCGCCCCCACCCACGCCCCCACCACCATCAGGCACGCGAACAGCTCCACCAGCACGCTCGTCCCCACCGCCCGCATCACCGCCCGCGTCGACGCCCAGGCCTCGCCGTGGGTGCCCAGGCGGAGCCGTTCGCACAGGTAGATGCCGCCCACGAAGCCCGGAACCGCGCCCACCACCGGCACCAGGACGAAGCCGAGGAGCGCCCCGGCCCCCGCGAACACCACCATCCGGGAGGTGATGCCCAGCCCCCGCACCCGACGCGGCGGCAGCAGCCACTTCACCACCTGGACCACCAGCAGCAGGGCCGTCGCCGCGACCAGCAGGGTCCACGCCGACGCCGAGCGCACGTGCAGCGCCCACCACAGCAGCCCCGCCCACACCAGCCAGGTGCCCGGCACACCCGGGATCAGTACTCCGACCACCCCGAGCAGCAGCACCAGCCCCACCAGCAGCAGCTGAGGCAGATCCATGCGCTCAGCCTGACCGACCAGGGGCTATCGGGCCACCCAGCCCCGTTCGTACGCGTGCCAGCCCAACTGCAGCCGCGTCGTCACCCCGGACAGCTCCATCAGGCCCTTGACCCGCCGCTGCACCGTCCGCAGCCCCAGCTCCAGGTGCTTCGCCACGCTCGCGTCCGTCATGCCCGCCAGGAGCAGCGAGAGGATCTCCAGGTCCGTGGCGTCGGGGCTGCCTCCGGCCTCCTCCGCCGAACCGGCCGCCCCCAGCCGCAGCGGCAGCGACTCCCGCCACACCGCCTCGAACAGGCCGGTCAGGGATTCCAGCAGCCCCGACGCGTGCACCACCAGCGCCGCCGGCTCCGCACCGCGGGCCGTCAGCGGGACCATGGCCAGCGTCCCGTCCGCGATCACCAGTTTCGTCGGTACCTCGGCCGTCACCCGGATCCGCTCGCCGCGCGCCAGCGCCGTCGACGCCTCCCGGATCCCGCCCGGCAGGGTCAGTACCTCCCGCTCGATGACCACCCGGTAGCCGACCCCGCGTACGGCGGCCCGGTCCTCCGCCTCGTTGTCCGTCCCCGGTACCACCTGCGGCCGGCCGGTGACCAGGGCGCAGACCTCCTTCTCCGCGCCCAGCTGGATCTGGTGGAAGCGGTGCGCCACCGCGCTCGCACCCTGCACCACCTCCACGAGGTCGTGCACGGCCGGTTCGGTCGCCTCCGCCCGGTACTCCTCGGCCAGCAGCGCCGCCGCCAGCTCCGCCTGCTCCAGCTCGTGCCGCTGCTGGGTCAGCAGCGCCCCGAGGGCCACCCCCGGCGGGGCCGCCACCCAGCGCCCGGGCCGGGCCGAGGACTGCGCCGCCAGGCCGTGCCGCTCCAGATGGCGCAAGGCCCGTTCGGTGTGCGGCACCGGCAGCGTCAGCCGGTGCGCGAGGTCGGGTACCTCCGCGGCCCCCAGCGCGACCAGCGCGCGGTACGCCGACTCCTGGCCCTCGTCCAGGCCTATGGCACCCAGCAACCCGTCCACCCACCTTTCGACACGCGCCCGGCGGGAAGCGGCCACGGCGCGAACCCGCCGCGGCCATCATCGCCGCACCCGACGCCACTCTGCCAAGGTGACGCCACCGCAGCACCAACATCCGCCGGTCAGAAGCCACTTACGCGGCGCTTTCGCCGTGCGATCCAGCAGTTGGCCGGAATTCACCTGGGGAGAGCGATGCGTCCGATATCGCGCACGGCACTCGGGGCGGCCAGGACGGCGGAGCGCGGTCGTCGACCATGCCGGAGCCTCCAAGAAACCCGTGTCGCTGAAGGCCGAACCGACCGGCGCGAAGGGCGCCACGGTCACCCGGACGGTCGTTCGGACGTACGGCGTCCGCTGATCCGTACGGGTGGAACGGGAGGGGTCCGGCGGACGGCGGTCCGGCGGACCCTTTTCGTGCATTCGGCGTTTTCGGTCCCCGTGGGGGGCCGAGAATGAAGCCATGAGTCAGCAGGGCGCGGACGACTGGTGGCAGAAGCTCTACGAGGGCCCGGACGCGGGAGCGGAACCCGACCCGGGGGACACCCTGGACAAGCGGTTCCGCTCGGCGGCGGGCGTGACGACGGACCCGGCCCCGGCCCCGGTATCGGCCCCGGCACCGGGCGCGGCCCCCGCCACGGGCCCGGCACCGGACCTCGCGCCGGACCCGGCTCCGCCCGAACCCCCGCGTGCCCCCGAGCCGCTGCTGCCCGGCCCCCGGCAGGCGGAGCCGGCGCCGACCCCGACCCTGCCCGACCTCCCGGCGCCGCGGGATCCCCGGGCGGGCGACGCCACGGGGTACGCGCTCGGGGGCGTCGACGTACCACCGGTGCGCGGGTCCGAGCTTCCGGTGCGGCATCCGGACTCGCCCAGCCCGGACGCCTGGTTCGATCCGGACCCGGACCCGCAGCAGCCGCGGCCGGCGCCGGCCGCCACCGGCCCAGGACCCGGACCCGAGCCCGGACCCGAGCCCGGGACCGGGACCGGACCGGTGGCGGCCGGACCGGAGGCCGTCCGGCCCGAGGTCTCCCACCTGGGCGACCGCGCCCCCACCTACGCCGCCGAGCCGGGCGCCCTCCCGCCCGCCGACCCGGCCGCCGTGGAGGAACTGACCCCGGACACCGTCCTGGAGGGGGCCCGCTACGGCGGCTACACCCTGCGCGCGGCCTCGCTGCGCGGGGACTCCGCCCGCTACCGCGGCGAGGCCCGCCGCGACTTCCTGCTCACCGCCCGCTTCGGCAGCGGCGACGACGCACTGGTCCTGGTGGCCCTCGCGGGCGGCGACCGGGCCGCCCCCGGGGCCGCCGAGGCCGCCGCCGAACTGTGCCGCACCGTCGCGTCCGCCGTGGGGCGCAGCCAGGAGCGGCTCGCCGACGACATCCGGGCCGGCCGCCGCGACGCCCTGCGCTCGGGCCTGCACCGGCTCACCGACCGGGGCTACGGGCGACTGCGGGCCCGCGCCGCCGAGCTGGGCCTCGAGGAACCGGCGTACACCGCCGGACTGCGCGGGCTGCTGCTCCCGGTGGACCCGCAGTGCCGCACCCGGGTGTGCTTCGGCGCGGGCGCGGGCGGCCTGTTCCGGCTCCGCTCGGGCCAGTGGCAGGACCTCGAACCCGCCGGGTCGTCCGAGGACACGGACGGCGGTTTCCGGTTCCGCGCGACCGTGGCCCGGCCGGGGGACACCCTGCTCCTGTGCTCCGGGGGCCTGGCGGTACCGATGCGGGAGGAGGCCGCGCTCCCGGCGGAACTCGCCACCCGCTGGGCCGCTCAGGAGCCGCCGGGCCTCGCGGCCTTCCTCGCCGACACCCAACTCCGCGTCAAGGGCTACGCCGACGACCGCACGGCCGCCGCCGTCTGGGAGGCGTGACCGGGGCGGCACGCCCGGCTCCCGATCACGCGGAAGGCGGGAGCTGTCCGCGCACCCACTCGGGATCGGGGTTCGTGTGCGGCCGGCCCGCCACGAGGACGGTCGGCACGGTCTCGCTCCCGTCGTTGGCCGCCCTCACCACCGCGGCTGCCGCGGGGTCGCGCCAGATGTCGACCCAGTGCAGCCGGTGGGCGCTGCGGCCCAGCCGGACGCGCAGCCGTATGCAGTACTTGCAGCCCGGCCGCCAGAAGACGACCGGTCGGCCGTCGGCCGCGCTGCGGCGCTGCGCCTCCTGCGCACCGATCGACCGGGGGAACACCAGCGGCGAGTGCAGGCCGGCCAGCAGCAGGAACACCAGCAGGAACGCCGCGGCCGTGCCGGGGCTCCCGCTCACGACCAGGCCGGCCGCAACGGCCGTTCCGCAGAACCCGAACAGCACCGGCAGGATCCGAACACGCGTCATGGGGCCGCAGGCTACCGGCGAGCCGGAGCGGGCCGGCACGGCACGCGGTCCGCCGTCACCGGGCGCGGCGCACCGCCTGAGGGCCCTGTTCCCGGTCCGCACCGGCATGGGCAAGAGGCGGCCGGCGCGCTATCTTTCCCTTCCCGAACGGGCGAGCGGCGAGCGGCGCACGGTCCACCGGTCGGGGCCGTCAAGCGGTGCCGATGGCCGGCGACGGTGGTTCCTCGATGCCGAGGGGAGATTTCCTCCCCCTCGTGCAGTACGACCCCGCCCTTCAAAATGGTCCTCTTCGACAACTCACCCCGCGAAAAGGACGAGTGGCAGGTGCCGGTTTCCGGCCTGCTCTCCTGCGGGGCGGCCGACCGGAGCCCCGATGTCGCCGCCTCGGTGCGCGCGGCGGGCGCGTACGAGGGTGGCGTGGCGGAGGCCGAGCAGCTCACAGGGGCTTTGGAGGGCGCCTCCCGGCATCGGGGACCCGTTCGGGCCGAAGTGGTCACCGCCCCGGCCGCCTTGTGGATTCCTCCGAAGGCCGGTACCGAAAGCGTGGCCGGATTCGCACGGTCCGCCAGCAAGATCGTATGCAAAGGGGTGGTTGGCCGCGCGACCCGGATGGCTCGATCCGGCCTCCCCGACACGCCCCGCCCCTGAGCCCGCAGGAGTGCGGAACCGCCCGGGGGGCATGCATCCCGTAGACCTGTTCGAGAGCAAGGACACGGGAGGGACATCGCCGTGCGGGTGGGGGCGAAGACCGGGAAGCTGTGGGGGAGAGGGAGGCCGGTGCCGCGCGAGCCGTCCGCCGACGGGGACGGGGAAGCGGTGGACACGTTGCGGATCACCCGGAGCGTACGCCGGGCCGACCTCAAGGCGATCGGCGAAGTCCGACGGGCCCTGAGGGAGTTGATGCGCCACCGGTGCCATACCGATGCCGCCGAGGTGGCCGAGCTGCTGATCACCGAGCTCGTCACCAACGCGCTCGTCCACACCGACCGCGGCGCGGAGGTGCACGCGAGTCTCGCCGCCACCCGGTTACGGGTGGAGGTCCGGGACTACGCCGCACGCCGGCCCCGGCCGTACGTACCGACCGCCGACGACGGTACGCACGGCCGGGGGCTCGTGCTGGTGCAGGCCCTCGCCGACGACTGGGGCGTCGACGCGCTCGCCCTGGGCAGCGGCAAAGTGGTGTGGTTCGAGCTCGACGGACGGCGCGACGTGCCTTAGGCCGTACGACGGAGGGCCCGCCCGAGTGGGCGGGCCCCGCGGGGATTCCCCGTACGAGCGGACCGGGTCAGCCGAACTGCTGCTCCAGGTCCTTCAGTTTGCGCTCCAGGGAGTCCAGCCGGGGAATGGTCTGGGTGTCGTCCTCGGCGGTGAGGTCCACCGTCCGGGTGCCGGTCACCTCAAGGGATTCGGTTCGGTTGACGGCCTGGAGGGAGGGCCGGCGTCGCAGGGGCAGTTGTCCTGATTCCGGTATGGCCGGCTCCGCGCCGACCGGCGCGGAGCCCGCTCCCTGCGTCAGTTCCGGGAGCTCGACCTGACGTCCGCGCGACCGCCCGAACGCCCGGTTCTGCCGGCCCAGCGCCTTGATGCGCGCCCGGTCCAGCCGGTTCTGGTCGCGCCTGCGGTGCCGGTCCGCCTCCCGCTCCTTCTTGTCCTCGCGCACCTCGTCCACGGCCTCGTCGAGCGTGCGCACCCCCTCCAGCAGCATGAGCGACCAGGCCCCGAAGGTCTCCCGGGGGGCCCGCAGCCAGCGGACCATCCGGATCTGGGGCAACGGCCTGGGGATCAGGCCCTGTTCGCGCAGCGCCGCCCGGCGGGTCTGCTTGAGGGCGCGGTCGAAGAGCACGGCCGCCGAGAGCGACATGCCCGCGAAGAACTGCGGGGCCCCGTCGTGGCCCAGCCCCCGCGGGGCGTGCACCCAGTTGAACCACGCGGCCGCGCCCGCGAACAGCCAGACGAGCATGCGCGAGCCGAGGGCCGCGTCGCCGTGGCTGGCCTCGCGCACGGCCAGCACCGAGCAGAACATCGCGGCGCCGTCCAGGCCGAAGGGGACCAGGTACTCCCATCCTCCGGTGAGGTTGAGGTTCTGCCGGCCGAAGCCGACCAGGCCGTGGAAGGAGAGCGCGGCGGCGACCGCCGCGCAGCAGAAGAGCAGGACGTACGAAGCGGTCCCGTAGACGGCTTCCTTGCGCCGTCGCCGTTCCTCGCTGCGCTCCCAGCTGTCGTCGGCCGCGGCCTTCTCGCTCTCGCGCTTGCCACGGGCCAGTACCGCAACTGCCGCAAGCACGCCCAGGATCAGCAGGCTGCCGGGCAGCAGCCAGTCCAGCGATATGTCGGTCAGTCTCATGCGGATGTCCCTCGCCTCGCGTGTGCGGCCATGCGGCTGTACGGCTTTCCGGGCGCCATAGTGGCGCAGCCGGTGAGCGGTGCACGCGGGTTTCGGGGCAAGTGGACGCCATCGGGGGGCGGGGCACGCCGGATAGGGTGTTGTAGCTCGAACTGGCGCTCGTGTGGGCCGAGTTGCGTTCGATTATGGTCAGTCGTACGGGGTGGGTTCAGGCAGCGGCAGCCGCGAGGCGGGCGATCCGGTCGGCGTCGCAGGTCCGGGGGCAGGTGACACAGGTGTCCTCGGGGCGGATGGTGTAGAAGAAGCAGCAGCCGGCCCGGTCCCGGGTGGGCAGCTCCTCGCCGGCGGGGCCGGTGAGCGTACGGAACCCCGCGCCCCCGGAGTACGGGGCGGTGGACCCCGGCAGGAGCGCCTCCAGCTCGGCCATGGCCCGCCGTTCCTCGCCGAGCAGGTTGCCGATGTACCAGAGGCCCTCGACGACCTCGTCGGTCGCCATGCCCCACAGGGCGCGTCGGCCGCGCCGCATGCGCGGGCCGAATCCTTCCAGCAGCGGTCCGAGGTGCTGGGCCACCGCAGCCCGCACCTCGTCGCGCAGTGCCTCCTCGTCGGGCACGACACGGGCCCCGGGGAGCGCGGCCGCCGGGTCGTCCGGCAGGCAGGCGAACTCCCCGACCCGCACGCTCATGCGGCCCAGCGTCCGGTGGAAGGCCACCTCGGAGACCGGGAAGCGGGGGACCCGCCGGTGCAGGAACCACGGAAGGGTGATCAGCAGGCAGGCCGGCCACGCGTACCGGTGCAGCCCGAAGCCCGCGATCACATCGGGGCGGGCCTGGGTGCCGTAGTCCCTCAGGACCTGGGCGTCGTCCCAGGCGAGGAAGGCGTCCAGGGCCGGTCCGCCGGCCGCGAGCTCGTCCGCGCCGACCCATCCCGCACCGCGAGGGAGGGGTTCGTCAGCGGCTCGCTCGACCACCCGCAGCCCGCCGTACGCCTCGGCCAGCCTGGCGAAAGCATCCGTCACCGCAGAGCCGGGCGGGGCGGATGTGACAGCCGGGAAGGTCGTGACGGTCATGGCAGGCCACCGAATCACAGAATCACACGATCGTTAACAGGTTAGCCTTACCTTATCTGATTCGGATCGATCTGCACCCCTCCCCGCGCGCGCCGTCACTTATTCTCAGGACAGGCCGAGACCCGGAGGAGGACCGCGTGCACGAAACGGCCCAGGCCCGGGTACCGGCACAAAGGCAGAAGGTGTTGCGCCATTCGGTGCGCGGACAGGTGCTCGACGCGCTCCGCGCGGCCCTGATCGACGGAGAGCTGGTACCGGGGGAGATCTACTCGGGCCCGGCCCTGGGGGAGCGCTTCGGGGTCTCCGCGACCCCCGTGCGCGAGGCGATGCAGCAGCTGGCCGTGGAAGGGGCGGTGGAATGCCTGCCCAACCGGGGCTTCCGCGTGCTCTCCCGCACCCCGAAGGCGCTCGCCGAGCTGGCCGAGGTGCGGGCGCTGCTCGAGGTCCCCGTGATGCTCCGGCTGGCCCGCACGGTTCCGGCGGCCGCCTGGGAGGCCCTGCGTCCGGCCGCCGCCGCCACGGCGGAGGCGGCTGCGGCCGGTGACCTGCCGGGGTACGCGCAGGCGGACCGGGACTTCCACCGGGCGGTGCTGCGGCTGGCCGGCAACGACCAGCTGGTGCAGGTGGCGGAGGAGCTCCACCGCCGGGCCCAGTGGCCCCTGCCGGGCGCTCCGCGGGTCCGGCGGGCCGATCTCGTCGCCGATGCGGCGGAGCACTCGGCGCTGCTGGAGGCGCTGATCGCGCGGGACCTCCAGGTGGTGGAGTCGCTGGTCCGCGAACACTTCGCGGGCTCCCCCGCCTGACCGGACCTCCGCCCCGAACCCCGCGCCACTCCCAGCCCCGCCGGCGTTCGAGGCGCGGCCGCGGAGCGCCGTGCGGGTACCGGAAGCCACGCTGCGGGCGACGGGGCGCCGTGCAGGTACCGGAGGCTACGTCGCAGGCGACGGGGTCGGGTGGAGCTGGTCCGCCAGCCAGGTGGGGATGCCGCCCAGCAGGTGGAACAGGCGGCGGGCCTCCGCGCGGAGCCGGCTGGCCTCCGGTTCCGGTTCGGCCTCGGCCAGGGCGGCAAGCGCCGGGGCCGTGCCGATCAGGAAGCCCAGGTCCTCCCGGATGCGCAGGGACTCCGCGAAGCCCTTGCGGGCCTCGGCGACCTCCCCGTCCCGCAGGGCCAGCGCGGCCAGGTGACGCCAGGTGAAGGACAGCAGCAGGGTGTCCCCGTGCGCCTCCGCCCCCGCGTGGGCCCGGTGGTAGGCCGGCCGGGCCGACTGCGGGGCGTCCGCCAGGTGCTCGGCGACGAGCCCGCGCCGGAAGTCCAGCAGCGGCCGGGTCCGGGACTCCGGGGACAGCAGGGCGGCCGCCCGGCCCAGTGCGGAGCGGGCCTCGTCGGCCCGGTCGCGTACGCCGAGCACGGTGGCGGCGTACGCCAGCTGGCCCCGTTCGCACGCGGCCGCGCCCCGGTCGTCGTCGTCCTGGGACACCGCCTCGGCGGTCCGCAGCGCGTCCTCGGCCTCGGCCCAGCCCTGCCCGGTGAACAGGCACCGCTCCACCAGCAGCGCGGTCCGCTGCACGGCCGCCCCGGCACTGCCGGCCTTGCCGATGTGCGGCGTCAGCAGCGCGGCCGCATCCGTCCAACAGCCGCGCGAGCGCAGCCGCCATATCGCCCGCTGGAGGGGGTCGTCTCCTCCGCTTGTTCCGGCACCCGACATGGCGGTGTCCGCCACATTGCCCTCCCCAAAGCAAGCAAGCAGCACATCGTTGAGCCCTGGGGCGAAATGAGAGCACGGATTCGCGGCCCCGGCCAAGGGGTTGGGTGAACTTTTTCACAAAGTCCGGACGGATCATCAGCCGCCCCGCGGCCGAACCCGGGCGGCCGCGGGGCGGATCCGCTCAGCTCATCCGCAGTGCCAGGAAGAAGTCGAGCTTGTCCTCCAGCCGGGACAGGTCCCGCCCCGTCAACTGCTCGATTCGCCCGACGCGGTAGCGCAGCGTGTTGACGTGCAGGTGCAACCGCGTCGCGCAGCGGGTCCAGGATCCGTCGCAGTCCAGGAAGGCCTCCAGCGTCGGGATGAGCTCCGCGCGGTGGCGCCGGTCGTAGTCCCGCAGCGGGTCCAGCAGCCGGGCCGTGAAGGCGCGGCGGACGTCGTCCGGGACGAACGGCAGCAGCAGCACGTGCGAGGCCAGCTCGTGGTGGCCGGCCGCGCAGACCCGGCCCGGGCGCGCCGCGGCCACCCGGCGGGCGTGCCGGGCCTCCTCCAGCGCCCCGCGCAGCCCCTCGGCGGAGTGCACGGCCGCGCTGACGCCCAGCGTGAGCCGCCCGTCGTCGGCCAGACCGGCCGCCAGGGGGTCCCGGACGACCGAGAGCAGCTCGTCGGCGTGCAGGGCGGAGTCCGGGCCCTTGTCCTCCCCGGCGTCCCCGGAGAGCGAGGGCAGCGGCACCAGGGCGATGGCCTCGTCACCCGAGTGGGCCACGGCGATCCGGTCCGAGGGCTCGGGCCCCGAGACGGACGGGTCGACGAGGATCTCCTCCAGCAGCGACTGGGCCACCGGGCCGCCGGGGATGTCCCCGCCCTCCCAGTCCACCCGGGCCACGACGACCTGCCAGTGCGGGGCCGCGCCCAGTCCGGGCAGCAGCACCGGGGCCGCGACCCGCAGACGGGCCGCGATCTCCGCGGGCGGGGCACCCGTCTGGACCAGTTCGAGGACCTCCTGGGCGAGGCGGCGGCGCACGGTGCGGGCCGCGTCGCGCCGGTCCCGCTCCACGGCGATCAGCTGGGTGACGCCCTGCAGCAGGTCGAGGCGCTCGGCGGGCCAGTCGCCCGCGTCCGCCTCCACGGCCAGCAGCCAGTCCGAGAGCACGGTCTCGCGCACGTCCCGGGCCCCCGGACCGGCTGCTCCGCGCCCGTGTCCCCTGATCGGGAAGAGCGAGTAGGTAATACCCTGGATGGAGATCCGATGCGGCCCCCTGCGGCCCGTCCGGACCGCCGCAAGGTGCTCGCTCGCCAGTGCTGCGCACACGCCCGGCGCCAGCGGCTCGCCCGCCCCGGCGATCTGCCGGCCGGTGGGGGACAGCACCCAGGCCCGGAGATCGAGGTCGGTGGTGAGTAGATCGAGCACCACGTCGGGGCCGCCGCCGGCCGGACCCGAGGTCATCAGCCGGCGGTGCCGGTCCACGACGGCCGCGAGGTCCCCGGCGCGCTCGCCCGAAACCTGCCGCACGACGTACTCGGTGATCGTGGCGAATGCAACGTCCTCGTTCACGGCGAACAGCGGCAGCCGGTTGCGCACACAGGCCGAAACAAGATCATCGGGAATGGCCTGCAGTTCCGCCTCGCCCGCGGCGAGCCCGGCGACGCCCGCGCTCGCCAGAATTCGTACGAATGGCTCGGAGTCGGCTGAATTTCGTCTCCAGGCCAGGCCGGTCAGGACGAGTTCTCCTCCCGACAGATATCGGCTGGGATCCCGTAGGTCGGTCGTCATGACCCCGCGGACCGTCCGGTCGAGTTCACTCTCGCCGCCGAGCAGCCGCAGCCCCAGCGCTTCGGTTTCCAGCAGTGCGCGCAGCCGCATGATGTCGCCGCCGATCTGTCTCGAATGTTGCCGTTGGAAATCGGGCAGGTCGTCGCATCCTGCCTTTCATACGAATCTACAAGACGAGGGAGGCCGCCAGCCAACTCCTTCATGGTTTCAGTGACTGCACCGGGCGGCGAGTGGCTTGTGTACTGGGTCCACACCGCGTTAACAGCACGTGAACGACCAGTCGAGGACTCTCGGGCCTCCTGGCTTGAAGTAAACGACACGATGAAGAAGAAGAGAGCCGCTCATGGACTTCCTTCGCCCCGCCAGCTGGGAGGAGGCGCTCGCCGCTAAGGCCGAGTTCCCCTCAGCTGTGCCGATTGCGGGTGGCACCGACGTGATGGTCGAGATCAACTTCGACCACCGCCGGCCGGAGTACCTCCTGGACCTGAACCGCATCGGTCTGCTGCGGGAATGGGAGGTCGGTGAGGACGTGGTCCGCCTGGGCGCCTCCGTCCCGTACACCCAGATCATGGAGAACCTCCGTACGGAGCTCCCGGGACTCGCGCTCGCCTCGCACACGGTCGCGTCCCCGCAGATCCGCAACCGCGGCGGTGTCGGCGGCAACCTCGGTTGCGCCTCCCCGGCCGGTGACTCCCACCCCGCGCTGCTCGCGGCGGGCGCCGAGGTCGAGGTGGAGTCCGTACGCGGCTCCCGCCTGATCCCGATCGACGAGTTCTACACGGGTGTGAAGCGCAACGCGCTGGCCGCCGACGAGCTCATCAAGACCGTTCACGTCAAGAAGGCGGACGGCCCCCAGCAGTACTCCAAGGTCGGCTCCCGCAACGCGATGGTCATCGCGGTCTGCGCGTTCGGTCTGGCGCTGCACCCCGAGACCCGCACGGTCCGCACCGGCATCGGTTCGGCCGCGCCGACCCCGATCCGGGCGAAGGCCGCCGAGGAGTTCCTGAACGCCGCTCTCGAAGAGGGCGGTTTCTGGGAGTCCGGCAAGGTCATCACCCCGTCGATCGCCAAGCAGTTCGGTGACCTCGCCTCCGGCGCGGCCAACCCGATCGACGACGTCCGCGGCACGGCGAAGTACCGCCGTCACGCGGTCGGCATCATGGCTCGCCGCCAGCTCGTCTGGACCTGGGAGCAGTACCGCGGTACCGGCAACGGCCGCTCGCTTGAAGGGGCTGCGTAATCATGCGCGTCAATTTCACGGTCAACGGCCGTCAGCAGGAAGCCGACGACGTCTGGGAGGGCGAGTCCCTCCTCTACGTCCTGCGCGAGCGCCTGGGTCTGCCGGGTTCCAAGAACGCCTGTGAGCAGGGCGAGTGCGGCTCCTGCACCGTCCGCCTGGACGGCGTGCCGGTCTGTTCGTGTCTGGTGGCGGCCGGTCAGGTCGAGGGTCGCGACGTCGTGACCGTCGAGGGTCTGGCCGAGTTCTCCAAGCAGCGCGAGGAGCACGGCCACGGCGGTGCCTGCGGTACCGGCGGCGGCTGCGGCAGCAAGGGCGTGTCCCTGGACGCGGCCAAGCAGTGGCAGGCACACGGGCCCGGTCGAGCGGCCGACTCTCAGACCGGCGAGGGCGTGGAGCTCTCCACCATCCAGCAGGCGTTCATCGACGCCGGCGCCGTCCAGTGCGGTTTCTGCACCCCGGGTCTGCTGATCCAGGCGGACGCGCTCCTGGAGGAGAACTCCTCCCCGTCCGACCAGGACATCCGTGAGGCCCTGTCCGGCAACCTCTGCCGCTGCACGGGTTACGAGAAGATCCTCGACGCGGTCCGCCTCGCGGCCGCCCGTCAGGGAGAGGCGGTCTGACCATGGCGCAGAACACCCGCACCGTGCCCGCCGGTACGCCGACGAACGTCACCCAGAAGCACAACAAGGGCGGCATCGGCGAATCGATTCTCCGCCCGGACGGCACCCTCAAGGTCACCGGCGAGTTCGCGTACTCCTCGGACATGTGGCACGAGGACATGCTCTGGGGCCAGACGCTGCGCAGCACCGTCGCCCACGCCGAGATCGTCTCCATCGACATCTCCGAGGCGCTCGCCATGCCCGGCGTGTACTCGGTGCTGACGTACGACGACCTGCCGGCCGAGATGAAGAACTACGGCCTGGAGATCCAGGACACCCCGGTCCTGGCCAACGGCCGGGTGCGGCACCACGGTGAGCCGGTCGCCCTCGTGGCCGCCGACCACCCGGAGACCGCCCGCCGCGCGGCCGCCAAGATCAAGATCGACTACCGCGAGCTGCCGCTCGTCACCGACGAGGCCTCCGCCCTCGCCCCGGACGCGCCGCTGATCCACGAGGGCCGCACCGACCACCACATCGGTCACGTCCCGCACCCGAACATCGTGCACCGCCAGCCGATCATCCGCGGCAACGTGGAGGAGGCCCGCAAGCGCGCCGACGTCATCGTCGAGGGCGAGTACACCTTCGGCATGCAGGACCAGGCCTTCCTCGGCCCGGAGTCCGGTCTGGCCGTGCCGTCCGAGGACGGCGGCGTCGAGCTGTACGTCGCCACCCAGTGGCTGCACTCGGACCTCCAGCAGATCGCCCCGGTCCTGGGCCTCCCGCCGGAGAAGGTCCGGATGACGCTCTCGGGCGTCGGCGGTGCCTTCGGCGGCCGCGAGGACATCTCGATGCAGATCCACGCCTGCCTCCTGGCCCTGGCCACGAACAAGCCGGTCAAGATCGTCTACAACCGGTTCGAGTCCTTCTTCGGCCACGTGCACCGCCACCCGGCGAAGCTCTACTACGAGCACGGCGCCACCAAGGACGGCAAGCTCACGCACATGAAGTGCAAGATCGTCCTGGACGGCGGCGCGTACGCGTCCGCCTCCCCGGCGGTCGTGGGCAACGCCTCCTCCCTCTCGGTGGGTCCCTACGTCCTGGAGGACGTGGACATCGAGGCGATCGCGCTCTACACGAACAACCCGCCCTGTGGCGCGATGCGCGGCTTCGGCGCCGTCCAGGCCTGCTTCGCCTACGAGGCCCAGATGGACAAGCTCGCGGCGAAGCTGGGCATGGACCCGGTCGAGTTCCGCCAGCTGAACGCGATGGAGCAGGGCACGATCATGCCCACCGGCCAGGTCGTGGACGCCCCGGCGCCCGTCGCCGAGCTGCTGCGCCGGGTCAAGGCCCGCCCGCTGCCGCCGGAGCGCCAGTGGGAGTCCGCCGGCGAGAGCGCTGACGTCCGCGCGCTGCCCGGCGGCCTCTCGAACACCACCCACGGCGAGGGCGTCGTCCGCGGCGTCGGCTACGCGGTCGGCATCAAGAACGTCGGCTTCTCCGAGGGCTTCGACGACTACTCGACCGCCCGCGTACGGCTGGAGGTCATCAACGGCGAGCCCGTCGCGATGGTCCACACGGCCATGGCGGAGGTCGGCCAGGGCGGCATCACCGTCCACACGCAGATCGCCCGTACCGAGCTGGGCGTCACGCAAGTGACCATCCACCCGGCCGACACGCAGGTCGGCTCCGCCGGTTCCACGTCCGCCTCCCGGCAGACGTACATGACCGGCGGCGCCGTGAAGAACACCTGCGAGGCGGTCCGCGAGGCCCTCCTGGAGATCGGCCGCCGCAAGAACGGCTCGTACCACCCGGCGTGGGCCACGGCCGAGCTGCTCCTCGAAGGCGGCAAGGTCGTCACCGACGGCGGCGAGGTCCTCGCGGACATCGCCGACATCCTGGAGGACGAGGCGATCGACCTCGAACTCGAGTTCCGCCACGCGCCGACCGAGCCCTTCGACCTGGTCACCGGCCAGGGCAACGGCCACGTCCAGTACACCTTCGCCGCGCACCGCGCGGTCGTCGAGGTGGACACCGAGCTCGGCCTGGTCAAGGTCGTCGAGCTGGCGACCGCGCAGGACGTCGGCAAGGCCCTCAACATGCTTTCCGTGGTCGGCCAGATCCAGGGTGGTACCACCCAGGGCCTCGGCGTCGCGATCATGGAAGAGATCATCGTGGACCCGAAGACCGCGAAGGTGCGCAACCCCTCCTTCACGGACTACCTGATCCCGACCATCCTGGACACCCCGACCATCCCGGTCGACGTCCTGGAGCTCGCCGACCCGAAGGCCCCCTACGGCCTGCGCGGTATGGGCGAGGCCCCGACCCTCTCGTCCACCCCGGCCGTCATCGCGGCGATCCGGCAGGCGACGGGTCTGGAGATCAACAAGACGCCGATCCGTCCGGAAGCCCTTACCGGGACCCTCTAGGACGGCGTGGTCCGGGGGCCGCGAGGCCCCCGGACCCCTCAGACTCTCCGGGCGGTGTGCATGGGAACGTCACACTTCGCGCCACACCGTCCGGAGGACATACGAAGCACCGCACCGCTCGCGGTCCCTTCACCTGGCAGTACCCCTGCAAGAACCCCCGTAGTACCAGCGGTCACCCCCGCACTACCCGCAGTAAACGCAGTGAACATTCGCGTCGCCTCGGGCCGTCACCCCGGGTCGTGCAGCCAAACGCAGCATCCCAAATCCCGCGTCTCCAATCTCCAAGCGGGTGCCCCTTTGAACCTTGGGAGTTAGGCACCATGACCCAGTCGTCAGTAGAGCCCAAGACCACCGCGGAGGAGGCCGGCGACGGCTCTCAGCCGCCCGCCGGACGGTCCTGGCTCGACCGCTATTTCCATATAACGCACAGAGGCTCAAACGTCGGCAACGAGGTTCGTGGCGGTATCACGACCTTCATGGCGATGGCGTACATCCTCCTGCTCAACCCCCTGCTCCTGTCGGGCAAGGACGTCGCCGGCACGGTGATGGACGGGTCGGCGATCATCACCGCCACCGCGTTCGCCGCGGCCGTCACCACGCTCCTGATGGGCTTCGTCGGCAAGGTGCCGCTCGCCCTCGCCGCCGGTCTGTCCGTGTCCGGCGTGCTGGCCTCGCAGGTGGCCCCCCAGATGACCTGGCCCCAGGCCATGGGCATGTGTGTGGTCTACGGTGTCGTGATCTGTCTCCTGGTCGTCACCGGCCTCCGAGAGATGATCATGAACGCGATCCCCCTCGCGCTCAAGCACGCGATCACCATGGGCATCGGCCTCTTCGTCGCCCTGATCGGCTTCGTCAAGGCCGGTTTCGTCGGCAAGGGTCCGGAGTTCGGTCCCCCCGTCCAGCTCGGCGCGGTCGGTGAGCTGTCCGGCTGGCCCGTACTGCTGTTCTGCATCACCCTGGTCGCCATCTTCATGCTCCAGGCCCGCAAGGTGCCCGGCGCCATCCTGATCGGCATCGTCGGCGGTACCGTCCTGGCCGCGATCCTCAACGCCATCGTGGACATCGACCCGAAGGCCTGGAAGAACGGCCCGCCGGAGCTGGACGGCTCCGCGGTCTCGATGCCGAACTTCTCGCTCTTCGGCGACGTCTCCTTCGGCGGCTGGGGCGACGTCGGCTACATGACGGTCGGCATGATCGTCTTCACGCTGGTGCTCGCCGGCTTCTTCGACGCCATGGCCACCATCATCGGTGTCGGTACCGAGGCCAAGCTGGCCGACGACAAGGGCCGCATGCCGGGCCTGTCCAAGGCCCTCTTCATCGACGGCGCCGGTGGCGCCATCGGTGGCGTCGCGGGCGGCTCCGGCCAGACCGTCTTCGTCGAGTCCGCGACCGGCGTCGGCGAGGGGGCCCGTACGGGTCTCGCCTCCGTGGTCACCGGCCTGTTCTTCGCCGCCTGCCTCTTCTTCACCCCGCTCACGCAGATCGTCCCGGGTGAGGTCGCCTCCGCGGCCCTGGTCGTCATCGGCGCGATGATGATGCAGAACGCCCGCCACGTGGACTGGGCCGACAGCGCGACCGCGATCCCGGTCTTCCTGACCGTCGTGATCATGCCGTTCACGTACTCGATCACGGCCGGCGTCGCCGCCGGTGTGATCTCCTATGTCGCCATCAAGATCGCTCAGGGCAAGGCCCGGGAGATCGGCGGCTTCATGTGGGCGCTGACCGGGATCTTCCTGGTGTTCTTCGCCCTCAACCCGATCGAGCACTGGCTCGGGGTCGGCTGACCCCGAACGGCCTGATCACCACGTACCCGCACCTCCACGCATCCGGTGCACGCGAAATGCGCGCATCGGATACTGGAACCGAACCTCTCCGAGGAGGCCACCCATGCTGGACATCGCCGAAGAGCTGAACCGGTGGGTCGAGCAGGGGCGTGACTTCGCCGTCGCCACCGTCGTGGCGGTCGGCGGGAGCGCGCCCCGGCAGCCCGGGGCCGCGCTCGCCGTCGACAGCGAGGGCACGGCCATCGGCTCGGTCTCCGGCGGATGCGTGGAAGGTGCGGTGTACGAGCTGTGCCGGCAGGCGCTCGAGGACGGCGAGACCGTCCACGAGCGCTTCGGGTACAGCGACGACGACGCCTTCGCCGTGGGCCTGACCTGCGGCGGAATCATCGACATCCTGGTCACCCCGGTCCGCGTGGGCTCTCCCGCACGGGAGGTGTTCGCGGCCGGGCTGGCCGCCGCGGCCCGCGGCGAGGCGGCCGCGGTGGCCCGGATCGCGCAGGGTCCGGCCGAGCTCATGGGCCGCGCCGTGTTCGTCCGTACCGAAGGCGCCCACCAGGGCGGCTTCGGCGGGCACCCCGAGCTGGACCGCACCGTCGCCGAGGAGGCCCGCGCCATGCTCGACGCCGGCCGGACCGGCGTGCTGGAGATCGGCGCCGACGGCAGGCTCTGCGGAGAGCCGCTGAAGGTGCTGGTCGAGTCCAGCGTCCCGCCCCCGCGGATGATCGTCTTCGGTGCCATCGACTTCGCCTCCGCCCTCGTGCGGATCGGCAAGTTCCTCGGCTACCGGGTGACGGTGTGCGACGCACGGCCCGTCTTCGCGACGAAGACCCGCTTCCCCGAGGCGGACGAGATCGTCGTCGACTGGCCCCACCGCTACCTGGAGAGCACGGACGTGGACGGCCGGACCGTCCTGTGCGTGCTCACCCACGACGCCAAGTTCGACGTCCCGCTCCTGGAGCTGGCCCTCAGGCTGCCCGTCGCCTACATCGGTGCCATGGGCTCCCGCCGCACCCACGAGGACCGCAACGAGCGACTGCGCGAGGTCGGCGTGAGCGAGCTCGAACTGGCCCGGCTGCGCTCCCCGATCGGCCTGGACCTCGGCGCCCGCTCCCCGGAGGAGACCGCGCTGTCCATCGCCGCCGAGATCGTCGCGAACCGCCGCGGCGGCACCGGCGCGGCCCTGACCGGCGCGCACATCCCGATCCACCCGGACGTCTCGCACGCGATGCTCGACCGGATCGGCTCCGTCGCCTGAAGGCGTGACGGCCGGACGGGCCGAAGGTGAGAAAAGGGCGCACCCCGTGAGGGTTGCGCCCTCGTGCCGTTCCCCCTATTTTACCGGCCGGTAATAGGAGGCACCCTCTCCACCCCTTCCCCGTAGCGGAGTTGAGCGGATGTTGCGTACCGTGCGAAACCTGGGACTGCTGGCCGCG
The DNA here is from genome assembly GCF_054353315.1 of Streptomyces sp. NC-S4. Lineage (NCBI taxonomy): Bacteria > Bacillati > Actinomycetota > Actinomycetes > Kitasatosporales > Streptomycetaceae > Streptomyces > Streptomyces sp. NC-S4. The sequence continues at coordinate 6,699,919 of NZ_CM135937.1, forward strand.
GCCACCTTGCTCACCGCCTTCACGCCGGCCCCGTCCGGTCCCGCTCCGGGCCCTGCTTCGGGTCCGGGGGGCGGCCTGCGCGAGGTGCTCTTCGTCGGGAACAACTGGGAGGGGACCGCCGATGTCCTCGCCTCCACCGGCGACCTCGCCAAGGTCGGGCGGATCGACGTGGTCCCCGACAAGGCGGAGCGGCTGCGGGAGATCTACCTCAACCCCGTGAAGCTCGCCTTCTTCCTCGGGATCCGGGAGAGCGCGGGCGAGGGCCACGACCAGTTCGTCGACGACATGTACACCACCCCCGACGGCTCCGCGGTCGTCGTCTCCCGCCCCAGCTTCGCCGACGTCGTGTCCATCGACGTGGCCTCCGGACGCGTCAACTGGCGCTTCCCGGTGTCCGGGTACCGATCCGACCACATGGCGGTCTCGCCGGACGGGACCCGCGTGGCCGTCTCCGCCTCCACCTCCAACACCGTGCACGTCCTGGACATCACCACCGGGCGCCAGGTCGGCTCCTTCGGCACCGGGGACAAGCCGCACGAGAACACCTTCACCCGCGACGGCCGCTTCCTGTGGAACAGCTCCATCGGCGAGGTGAACACCGCCCTGGACGCGCCCTGGCTGGACTGGACGAAGGGCGACCGCAAGATCACCGTGGTCGACGCGCAGACCTTCCGCACGGTCCGGGTGATCGACATGCGGGAGCGGCTGGACGCCTTCGGCCGCCGCGACCTGTCCGACGCCGTCCGCCCGGTGTCGTTCAGCCCCGACGAATCGAAGCTCTACTTCCAGGTGTCCTTCTTCAACGGCTTCCTGGAGTACGACGTCGCCTCCGACCGGATCACCCGCCTCAAGACCCTCCCCATGAACCCCGCCACCAGCGCCGACCGCACCACCTGGGTCAACGACTCCCGCCACCACGGCATGTCCATGAGCCCCGACGGGGCGAAGCTCTGCATCGCGGGCACCATGGACGACTACGCGACCGTGGTGGACCGCGCCACCCTCGCCGAAGGTCCGCTCGTGCCCGCCGCCAAGCCGTACTGGGCCACGGTCTCCGGCGACGGCAGCGCCTGCGTGATCTCCGAGAGCGGCGCCGACCGGGTCACGGCCATCGACTTCGCCACCGGCACCAAGCGGGTCTCCGTCCCCGTCGGTGACCACCCGCAGCGCGTCCGGCTCGGCCGCGTCCCGGCGGGCTGGACCGGTCCCGCCGCACGGTAGTGCCGGATCGGGCAACGTCTGCACTGTCGACGACGGCGCGCGGGCGCCGGTCGTCGGTGTGACCCGCTCAGTCCTTGGCGGGCCGGTCGTGCCCGACCTTCGGCTCCAGCTTCTTCTTCCTCGTCCCCTCGATCTCCTGGACCTCCCAGGGCCCGGAGACGACCGCCGGGGCCTCGCCGGAGATCACGGAGGCGAGGGGACGGCCGTCCTCGTCATAGACGGTCGCGACATCGTTCAGCTGCCAGAAGAGGTTGAGTTCCGCGTGCTCGCTCAGGTTCGCATAGGTGCTGGAAACGAACGAGGTCGACTGGGTGGACACGGTGAGTTGCTGGGTGGTGGTGGAGGACTCGCTCAGGGAAGCGGAGACGGAGGCGCTGAACGGGCCCCACCCCGCGCCGGCGCTCACGCCGACGGAGGCGTTGGTGGTGTCGGACTGCGAACTGCTGTCCTGCATGCCCTGGGTGGCGGTGTAGCTGACGATCCGGGTCTCGCCGGGGGCGAGGCTGTAGGACTCCCCGGTGCAGTGCCAGAACTGTTCACGGGCGACGGCCACGCCGAGTCCGACCTGGTCGTCCCCCGGTGTGGTCACCGGAGTCCGGGTCGTAGCGCCGTGCTGGACGAGACCGGTGGCCACCAGGATGCTGGGGCCGTCCTGCGGGATGAGCACGTCGGCCGTGGGCATGGGGATCGGTCCGATGTTGTTGGGGTCCAGCAGGTCGGATCCGGAGAAGGCCATGGTGCTCTTCCCCGGCAGGTTCTGCAGGACGGCGGCGAAGGCGCCGGAGTAGTGGGACTTGGCCAGCCAGTAGCCGTCGGCCCAGCAGTCGCCGCTGATCACGATGTTGCCGCCGTCGGGCTCCAGCACGAGCCCGGGCCGGCCCGCGGTCCAGTGCCCGCCATCGGGCCCGCACAGGTCGCCGGACTGGTCGAGGTAGAAGAGATCGAGGGGGATCGAGAGGTCGTTGAAGACGAGGATCTCGGCCCTGGACTCCTTGGGGGGCGAGGCGAGGGTCCCGTCGAGGGCCGCCTGGTAGGTATCGTTCATTCGCATGGCGAGCTCCTCCCACCTGCCGTGCCTCCACGTGCGGCGCGGGGTCCGTCGGAGTCGGACTCGTCGGTGAGGTAGTAGACGCGCGGGCCGCGCTCGGTGTGCACGAGGGCCAGGGGCCCTTGCGTGGCCACCTTGGCGGCGGCCGGGAGGCCCAGATCGGCGGTCAGGTCCCACCATTGCCAGCCCGCCTGCGGCCCTCGCCACAGGCAGAGGTGGTTGTCCTCGTCCACGTAGGCCACCCAGGGGCGGCCGTCGCCGGCCACCCTGCTCGCCACGGAGCTGTTGGCGGCCACCACCGAAGAGGTGTCGTACGCGGTCGTGTAGATCCCCTGGCTCCACCACCCGCCGACCCAACTCGCCCAGAACGGTTCGGACGCCTCGTTCCACAGGGCGACGCCAGCCAAGGTCTCGGGGCCCACTGCGGCCGCCAGCGGAGTTCCGTCCTTGGGCTGGCTGATGCTCAGCTTGCAGAGGTTCTGCCAGCTCCACTGGCTGCCCTCGTCCCCGAAGCCCGCCACTTCGATGAGGTTGTCCTGCTGGTCCGCGTAGTAGACGCGCCGGTGGTCCTTGCCCCAGCCCACGGCGGACAACCCGCTGAGCGGGGACGCGGAGGGGAGGTTCGCGTAGTTGGTGAGATCGGCGATCTGCCCCCGTTCATGGATCTCGATGAGGTGGTTGCGGCCGTCGAAGAAGTAGGCGAAGCAGCCTAGGCTGCTCCGTAGAGCGGTGAGCGGACTCTTCTCGGGGACTTTGGGGAGGTTGGGGTTGCTGCCGAAGTTCCAACGGCCTTCGGCGCTGTTGAACTTCATGATCCTGAGCCGACGGTGGACGTCCACGTAGTAGACGTTCAACCTCCCGAACCGCATCCCGCTGGTGGCCAGCGGACTGTTCCATTGGGCGACGGGGATGCCGAAGCTGCTGGTGAAGTTGTGGTACCCCCAGCCGTTCTTGGTGGTCTTGAGCTCGATGACGGCGCCGTCGGTGTCCGCGTAGTAGACGCGGCGGTTGTCCGATCCCCATCCGGTGGCGGCGAATCCGCTCGTCAGGGCCGGGAAGGGGGCAGGTCTGAGGATGCCGGGGCCCACTTCCGTCCCGGCGGCCGTGTTGAGGTTGGTCCATTGGAACGAGCCGTCCGGTTCCCGTGCCACTTCGATGACCGCTATGTAGTCCGCGCCCGGGGTCACGCCCATGGGGCGGGCGCCGGCTGTCGTCATGATCCCCTCCGGTTGCTGGTGGGTGTACCGGTGCCCGGCACGCGGCTGCTGGTGCCGTTCTGCGAGAGCGTCGGTCGGGGCAGTTCGGCCGCCGGCCGGACGGAGACGAGTTCGGGCACGTCCGGTGCGTCGACGCGTTGCGCGAACGTGCTGGACTTCTCGTGATCCAGATCGTCGACGCTGACGGGCCCCCAGACGACCGTCGGACCCTTGGCGGAGACGACCGAGGACAGTGGCGTCCCCGTGCCGTCGAACACGGTGAGGACGTCCGTGAGCTGCCAGAACAGACACATCCGCGCGTGGGAGGTGTCGTTGGTGTACTGGTTCGACGTGAAGCTCGTCGTCTGGGTGGACACGGTGACTTGCTGGGTCCTGGTCGAGGAGTTGCTCAGGGAGGCGTTGACGGAGGCGCTGAACGGGCCCCACCCGGCGCTGGCGCTCGTGCTGACCGATGCCGTCACCGTCTTGGTGTCCGACGAGCTCTGCTGCATCCCCTGCGTCTGGGTGTGGCTGACGGTCTTCTCCTCGCCCGCCGCGAGGCTGTACGACTCCGGCAGACGCTGCCAGAACTGCTCACGCGTGACGGAGTTGCCGTTCGGCAGTACCCCCGTCCCCACCAGGATCCTCGGCCCGTTCGGCGGGACGATCACAGCACTGGTGGGCACGGGAGTCTCCCCGATGTCGTCCGGATCCAACAGGTCACGGCCGGTCAGGGTCACGGCGGCGTTGTCCTCGGCGGCCTGCCAGACCGCCGCGAAGGCGCCCGAATACCCGGCCTTGGCGACGAAGTAGTAGGAGCGGTCGATGTTCGTCCAGGTCGCGGTCGCTCCGGGGTTCAGGACCTGTCCCCGGTGGCCGGCGGTGAATCGCCGGGTCCGCGGGTTGCGGCCGTACAACAGGCCGTCGAGGCCCACCCAGTAGACCAGCAGGTGCACCGGGGTGGCGTTGGTGACCGTCATGTTGGTCCGGCTGCCCTTGTCCACGGACATGAGCGTTCCGCTCAGGGCCAGCTGGTAGGTCGCGTTCATGCGCATGGGTGGCTCCTTCGCGCGTACGGGCCCGCGGCGGCCCGCGGCGTCTACTCCTCGCTGGTGTAGTAGACGCGCGGGCCGCTCGTGCGGATGGCGGCGAACGGGCTGGGCACGTCGGTGGCGACGTCGGGGAGGCCGAGTTCGGTGCCCAGGTCGTGGGAGGCCCACCCGTCCGCGGACCCCCGCAGTTCGATCAGGTTGCGGTCGCCCCCGCCCGGGCCGTCACCAGGGCCGGCGGCGCCCAGGTAGAACACCTGGGCCGCAGAGGGGTGGGCGCCCGGCACGGCGGCCAGGGAGCTGCCGCCGGCCGCAGCGGGAGCGCCCGCGCCGTGATCGGCGTCCGCGCCAGCACGGTTGACCTGCCACCCGCGACCGTTGAACTCCACCTCGACCACCATCCGGTCGGCGTCCAGGTAGTAGAGCTGCGGATGGCCGTCGGCGGTGAGCACGACCGCCGGCTGGCTGCCCGCCGCCGCGGGCGGTGCCCCGTACGCGGACAGGCTGCGCAGTTGCCATTCCGTGCCGCCCTCGGGCTGCTTCTTGGTGCCCGGGATGACCGTGTGCTCCAGCTGGACCGGTCTGTTGTCCTCGTCGAGGAAGTAGACGAGGCGGGAGTCGGTTCCGTACCCGACGGCGGTGAGCCGGCTCAGCGGGGAGGGGGTCGGGCACCCCTCGACGGCGGAGGTCACGTCCCCGATCGACCAGCCCTCCTCCCCGAGCCAGGACACCTCGACCAGGTGGGCCCCGGCGTCCAAGTAGTACGCGTACTCGCCCTGGTCGGTGATGACGGCGGACAGCGGGCTGATCGGCGAACCGCGCGGCGCGTCGGCGCACACGCTGTACGTCCACTCCCGTCCCCCTTCCGCCAGCCGTACGGGGCGCCGGCCGTCCTCGCCCCGGCCGTCGTCGAGGTAGTAGACCCGCAGGTCCCCGATCCGGCCCGCAACCGCCACCGCGCTGCCTACGTCGGCGGTCGGGGCGCCGGTCTCCCGGGTGAAGACGCGGTACCCGTCCCACCGGCCGTCGGGCGACGACGGGTCGTACGCCGCGCCGACCAGGCTGCGGTCCTGCTCCTGGTAGTAGACCCGTCGCTGGTCCTCGTCGGATCCCGCGGCCACCAGGCCACTTCCCGCGATCGCCATCGGACTGACCTGCCGCCACGTGGGCCCGGCACCGGACTCCGCAGAACCGGGCGTCGGCGCCGCGGAGAAGTTGATGTCCGAGTACACCCACCTCCCGTCCTGCTGCGCCACCTCGATGATGCTGTAGATCTTCTCGGCCATGTTCTTCACGTCTCCGTCCCTTTCGTCCGCAGGGGCGCGGCCACGACGGAGAACTCACCGCCCCGCCGAGTACGGGGCCGCTGGCGGCATCGCCGTCCTCACTTCCACCGTCCTCCCGATCGGCCGCCGTCGCATCCGGATGGAACCGACTGGCAGTACGGCAAGAAGAGTTGACGTGCCGACCGACTACGACCGTGCCGGGATGCGGGGGAGCGTCCACGGTGGGTTGATGGATGGGGGCCTGCCGACCACGGTCCCCGGAAGCGAAGAGACAGCAGTGGAGGTGGGACGCGCATGCCGTTCAATGCCTATGAGCATCCATGCCCGGGCGGGTACCAGATCCAAGCCGGCGACACGCCCGTTGCGGGGACGCTGGGGGCGAGGGTGACCTGGGAAACCCCGCCAGAGACGTCGTCATCACTGCTGGCCATATCGTGAACAACCCTAATGCGTTGGTTTACCAGCCTCGCAGAACCGTCGGACAAGGTCAGGTTCAGATCATCGGAACGGTCACCGAAAGATCTCCTTTCCGGGTCTATTCGAGCGTGGCTGATTTTATCGGCACACCGGGCGATGACTCACCTCAAAGCCGCATCAATTCCAACTACGACTTTGCCTGCATTGATGTGGGGTTCAACGAGCGGGCGACCTCGTGCCGAATTGCGGAAATCTACAACAATGATGCACAGGCACTCCCCATACGAGATCCGCGCAACGGTGAGACGGTGCGCTGGCTTGGTTACGCCACGGGAGTAGCACAGACCGGCCGGGTGCGAAACGTCTCCTTCTGGCTGGCAAGACAGTTGGACCCGGGTGTCCCCAATGGCACGTGCGAGAGCATCCATCCCACTACTCTCATCGAGGTCGAAGGTGACGTGCAGCCGCGGGTGGGCGATTCGGGCGCAGCCATAGTCGCCGTGGACGACATGCACATCGTCGGAATCCACATTGCCGGCAAGAGGTCCAATCGAGGAAGGAACTTCGCCTGGGCGTCCAGGGTTCCAGCCTCCCCGGAGGCGCTGAGAAACGGAATCGGCCGTGTTGGCTGGGGCGAACTCGTGACGTGGTTGCAGGAAACGCAGGCGTGGCTGGCTGAGAATCCCGACCTCTGATCTTCCCTGAGAATCCCGTATCGCTCCCGGTCGCGCGGACACGGCTCGGCACATCACAACGGGGGAACGTCGTCCGCTGGGGGGGGTCCGCAGGAGGCCCGCGCGCCGGCCGGATGGCATGGAACCAGCCGCTATGAGGTGACCGGTCCGCCGATGACCGATTAGTCTCGCGATCATGGTGGACATCCGCGAGGTACCCGAGTCCGACATCGACCGCGCTCTGGAGCTCGCGTACCTGGTCTTCCACGACCGGCCCGAGAAGGAGGTCCGGGAGAAACACCACGCCCTGCTCGCGAGTTGCGACCGGATCGGCGCCTACGACGGCACGGCCCTGGCCGGCTTCATGGCCGCGCACGACTTCCGGCTCTCGGTGCCCGGGGCGGACCTGCCCTGCCCCGGGCTCACCTTCGTCGGCGTGGCGCCCACCCACCGCCGGCGCGGCGTGCTCACCGCCCTGATGGACGAGATGCTGCGGCGGACCGCCGACGCGGGCAGTCCGCTCGCCGCCCTCTGGGCCTCCGAGGCCGTGATCTACGGCCGCTTCGGCTACGGCAGCGCCACCACCGGCGTCACCATCGAGATCGACTCCACCCGCCCGCTGGCCCTGCGGATCGACCCGGACCGGCGCCCGCTGCGGCTCGTCGACCCGGAGGAGGCCGTCGCCCTCATCGGCCCCTTCCACGAGGCCGCCCGGGCCGGGCGGGCGGGCCGCCCCACCCGCAGCGCGCAGCGGTGGACCGAGGAGTGGCTGGCCGAACAGGACGAGGAGGACGAGGATCTGAGCCCGCCGCGGATCATCGTCCTGGGGGAGGCGGACGGGCCGATCGCCGGGTACGTCCTCTACCGCACGAAGCCGGACGACGACGGCGGCGGCGGGGCCGGACGGACCCGGGCGCCCGGCCTGGTCCGGGTCGACGAGCTGGAGGCCGACACCCCGGCGGTCGCCGCCGCGCTGTGGGAGTGCGTGGCCTCCCTCGACCTCACCGGCAGGGTCCGCGCGTGGGGCCGCCCGGTCGACGACCCGCTGCTGCACTTCGCCGCGGACCGGGACCAGGTGCGGGTCACCGCCCAGTTCCCGGCGCTCTGGCTGCGCCTGGTCGACGTGGGCGCGGCGCTGACGCGGCGGTCCTGGGCCGCGCCGGTGGAGGTGGTGCTGGAGGTGCACGACGTACGGATGCCCGACAACGCCGGGCGGTTCCGGCTGGCGGCCGGGCCGGACGGAGCCACGTACGAGCACGCGGACTCCGCCCCCGATCTGGCCCTGGACGTACGCGAACTGGCCGCCTGCTACCTCGGCGGGACCCGCGTCGGGGAACTCGTCGCCGCCGGGCTGGTACGGGAGCACACCCCCGGCGCGGCGGCGGCGCTGGACGCGGCCCTGCGCACGGCCGTACTGCCGCACACGGGCGACGAGTTCTGACCCACGGCCGGGCGGGCGGCCCGGCCGATGGCATCAGGAGGACAGCGGGATCCGGGCGGCCGACATGCCGAAGCCGGCCCCCAGGACGGCGGTGGACAGCCGGTCGGGCCGCGCGTACAGGTCCTCCGGGCGGTAACGCCGGATCCGCCGGTGCCAGTTGAGGATGCCGGCGTGCCAGTCCTTCAGCTCGCCCACGTACGCGTCCAGGGCCTGCCGGGCCTGCCGCCCGAGCTTCCAGTCGTCGTAGAGCAGCGGCAGCTGGGTCGCCACGATGTGCTCGAACTCCTCGGTCCGCCGCGTCATCAGCTCATGGCAGATGTGCAGGGCACGCGGGTAGTCGATGTCGAAGAAGTTCCTGGTGACCAGGAGGTAGTTGTGGACCTCGCCCTCGACCTCCACCTCCTTCTGGTAGGAGTAGATGTCGTTGATCAGGCAGGCGGCGTCCGCGACCGCGTTCTCCAGGGAGCGGATGGTCCCCGAGGCGTAGATCTCCTCGGGGATGCCCCGGCCCTGGTGCCCGAGGCGGCACAGGTACATCGTGAGGTGGCTGCCGAAGGTGCGGCGGCGCATCTCCGCGTAGTCCACCGGGTCCGGGATGCGGTTGCCGATCTGGTTGTCCACCTCCCACACCCAGCTCTCCAGCATGCTGACCAGGGTCGCGCGGAACTCGGCGCGCTGCCCGGCGGACATCGCGGCGCCGGTGCGCACCCACAGGTCGCCGAGCGCGCGCTCCATCGCGGTCGCCGGTTCCGGCTGTTCGGTGTGGTCGACCGGCAGCATGGCGATCAGCCGGGCGGTGGCCGCCTTGGCCGCCGGAAGGTTCCTGCCCTGGGCGAAGACCGCCGGGTAGTAGTCGTCCCCGTACGTGCCCCAGGTCAGCCAGCAGGCGTTGAGGGCCAGCTGCTCGGCCGTCGCGTCGGGGTCGATCCCGGCCGAGCAGAGCGCGAAGTCGAAGCCCCGCAGCCGCTCCTCGGTCCAGATCGCCGAGCCGGGGTCGCCGGGCCGCGGGTCCAGCAGGCCCATGCGCCGGGCCCAGGCCACGGACTCCTCGCGCGCGTGCGCGAGGTGCGGGCTGAGGGTGAGCCGGTGCGGCATGTAGATCTCGGGGATGACGGAGGGGCCGGTGCGCTCGAAGGGCACGTGGGTGAAGGAGCGGTGGCGCAGCTCCATCGAGCGCCGCGTGAACACGGACCGCAGGTCGAGCGCGGTGGTGCCGAGCCCGGTCGGCAGGAAGGGCAGGGTCGCCGGGGCGGTGGGCCGGGCCTCCGCGTTCATGTAGCGGCTGGAGACCATGTGCCACTCGTGACCGCCGGACTGCCAGTCCTGGAGGCCCTTGGTGTAGGCGAGGACGGCCGCGATCTCGGCCGGGTCCAGCGCGTGGTCGGCGAACAGCTGGGGGAGTTCGCCGATCGCGGTCTGCTCGAACTGCTGGAGGCGGGAGGTGAGCAGGTCGTTGGAGGCCTCGGCGGCCTCCTGGGTGGTGCAGTCCAGGAAGGTCTCCAGTACCAGGACGGCGTTGGAGAGTTCGCCCTCGTCGGTGACCTCACGCTGGTAGGAGAAGATGTCGTTCCTGATGTGCACGGCGTCGGCGAAGGCGTCGCGCAGCACGGTGAGCGGGCGCGCGTGCGCGACGCGCGCCGGGACCTCGGCGCAGACGTACTCGATCAGGCCGGCCGACCAGGGGGCGCCGCCCACCTTGCGGCGCATCTCGATGTATTCGAGGGGGTTCGCCACGCGCCCGATGTCGATGTTGGCGAGCTCCCACATGGACTCGTCGAGGAGGTTCTTCGTGGACAAGGAGAACCGTTCCCGCCAGTCGGCGGACATCGCGGGGACCGTACGCGCCCAGAGGTCCGCGAGGCCCGCCTCCACCGGGTTGGTGGGCTCGGGGAAGCCGTCGGACAGGTCCATGGGCATGAAGGCGGCGAGCCGGTCGAGGTAGGCCTTGGCGCCGGCCCGGTCCTGCGAGCGCTTGAACATCTCCAGGAAGTGGTCGTCGAAGAAGAACACCCACACGTACCAGTCGGTGACCAGGGCCAGCGCGTCGCGGTCGCAGTCGGGGTGGGTGTACGAGCACAGCAGCGCGTAGTCGTGCGAGTCGAGGTCGCTCTCCTCCCAGACGCCGGACCCCTCCAGCATCCCGAAGGCGCGCGCCCACCGCTTGGTGTGCGTCCGGGCGTCCTCCAGGTGGGGGTTCAGGCGCGCCGGATACGGCACATAGAAATCCGGCAGTCGGAACGGCTGCGTCACGTCGGCTCGGCCTTTCGGTCATGGCTGCGGGGACCGGCTCACTCCGGCCCCGGCACGAGATCAGCAGTGCCCTACCCCTGGTGCCCGTGGGACAAGGGTGATTTCACTGCTTCAGGTGACGCACCGGCCGTTGCGCGGCGCGGGCCCCCGTCAGGGGTTAGGAGCAGGTTCGCGCGGGCACGCCCCACGACGCGGGCGCTCCCCCCGAACGGCACCGGGGAGGGCGCCCGCCCGTTTCAGATGACGGAGTCGTCGCTCCGCGGTGCGGCGGACTGCCGGGGGATCGAGGGCGAGCGGGGCTGCGGATCGTCGCCGAACTGCGCCGCCTGCATCGCGTACATGGAGGCGTACCGGCCGCCCAGCGCCATCAGTTCGTCGTGGCCGCCCCGCTCGACGAGCCGGCCCTCGTGCAGCACGTAGATCACGTCGGCGTACCTGACGCCCGACATGCGGTGCGTGACGAGGACGACCGCGCGCTCGGGGCCGGCGAGGCCCCGGATGCTGTCGAAGGCGGCGATCTCCGCCTCCGGATCGAGCGCCGAGGTGGGCTCGTCCACGACCAGGACACGGGCGTCGCGGTAGCGGGTGCGGGCGAGGCCGAACTTCTGCCACTGCCCGCCCGACAGTTCCGAGGCACCCCTGAACACCCGGGCGAGCAGGGTCTCGTAGCCGTGCGGCAGCTGCGCGACGATGCGGTCGGCGCCCGCGTACTCGGCCGCGGCCACCACGTCCGCGGCCACCACGTCCGCGGCCCGGTCGGCGGCGTCTTCGGGGCCCTCCTTCCCGGGACGGCCGATGGCGATGTTGGTACGGGCGGTCACCGGCCAGCGCTCGAAGTCCTGGGTGAGGAGCGCGACGCGGTCGAAGACCTGCCGCCGGTCGGCGTCCTTCAACTCCACCCCGTCCCAGGTCAGCGACCCGGAGTCGGGCAGGTGCAGGCCGGCCAGCAGTTTGACGAGGGTGCTCTTGCCGGAGCCGTTCTCGCCGACCAGGGCGACCACCCGGCCCGCCTCGATGGTGAGGGAGACCCCGCTGAGGGCCGGCTCGTCGCGGTCCGGGTAGCTGAAGTCCACATCGCGGAGCCGGACCGTCCCGAGGCGCTCGGGCAGGGGCAGACCACCGGACGGGATCGCGCGGCGGGCCGCCTCGGCGACGAACCGTTCCAGGTCCCGTACGTACAGGGACTCCTCGTGCAGGGTGTTGCTGGTGGCGACGAGGGCGCCCAGGCTCGCCGAGCCGGTGCGCACCGCGATCACGGCGGTACCGGCGACGGCGAGGTCCATCCGGCCGGTGACGATGAGCGTGCCCATCGCCGCGTACGTGACCAGCGCGGCGGCGCCGGAGAGCGCGGCGGCGAGCAGCTCGGTGGCGGCCTTGTCCTTGGCGAGGCGGGTGGCCTCGGTCTCGGCGACCTCGGCCATGTTGCGGTAGTGGCCCAGCAGGTAGCGGCCGACACCGTGCACCCGTACCTCGGGGGCCGACGTACGGGAGATCAGGAGCTGGCCGATGAGCCGGGCGGCCCGTACGTGCTCCACCCAGGTGATCATCGACAGGTAGCGGCGCTGTGCCACCCGCATCGCGCCCCAGCCCCGCGGGGCGGCGATCAGCAGCAGCATGGGCAGCAGCAGCGGGTGCAGCACGGTCAGCACCCCGGCGGTGGCGAGCAGCGAGATGACCCCGCCGAGGGTGGCCACGCAGGCGCCGACCGTGCGGCGGGCCGAGGGCGGCCCCCACTGGGCGCTGTCCAGCAGCCGCCGGAACTCGCCGTCCTCGATGGCTTCCAGCTCCACTGCGACGGCGGCGCCCAGGTACTGCTCGTAGGCGGCCCGCTCCACCTTGGGCTCCAGCCGTCCGGCGGCCGCCGTGGAACGGGAGGCGAGTACGGCCCCCAGTACGGCGACCAGCGCCCCGGCGGCGAGGGCGGGCAGGGCCGCGTACAGCCGGTCGGCGGCGCTGCCCTCGCGCAGCAGCGTGCGGAGCACGTCGCTGATGACGAGCAGCCCGACGGCGGAGGTCACTCCCTGGCCGGCCTCGGCGGCGGCGACCGTGAGCAGGGCCGGCCGGTCGGTGTCCCAGGCGAGGCGCAGGGTTCCGGCGACCATGCGGGGCATGGAACGCAAGGTGGTCAGCAGCCGGCTCTCCAGCCGGGCGTACTCGTGGTTGGACCAGCCGGCGTCGTAGCGCAGGGGCCCGCCGAAAAGACGCCGTTCGCTCTCGGAGACGGCGGGCTCGCCGGCTTCGGGCCGCTTGAGGAGCCTCATCGGCGGCCACCCCCGCCCGGTGCCGGGTCGAACACCACTTGAACGTGCACGGATCGCAAGATTCCTCCCGGGGCGCCGCGGCTGCCAGCTGATGCCGCAAGAACGTGGCTGCTCAGAGGGGCGTCACGGGGCCCGGGGAACGAACGCCCGCACACAGTTGCGACCGCCCGCCGGACCCCATGGGCGGCCCGGCGCCACGGTGTTCGAACCACCCGCAGGTGTCGATGCCTCCGATCGAGGGATTGCGCGGCCCCCGTAGGCTTCCGTTTCGTGCTGTGTGCGCAGGCGTCGCCCCGGTCCTTGCGGACTCGTGCGACAGACCGGAAGGAATCGGGTCCTTGTCGCTTTGGAACCATCACGACCAACCGGCACCTACCGGGCACCGTGCGCTGGGCGACATGCTGGCGAGCGGTCACGCCGGCAAGGACGTGGAGTATCAACTGGGCCGGCTCCTGGTCAGTTCGAACACCTCGCTCCTGAACAGCCCGGAATCGTTCGCCGCCGACGACGAGCAGTACATCGAGGACTTTGCCGATGCTTTCGATGGCTGGGACCTCGTCAAGGAGGCCTGTCGTAGGTTGCTCATTGCCGGGGAGGCTCTGGCGGAGGAGCGGCGGGCGCTGCGCGTGCAGCTGGCCGCGACGGGGCGTTCGAAGCGGGAGGCGTTCGTGGAGCTCCCGTCGGACGAGCCACGACGAGATGCCCAGGCGGCACTGGCCCGGGCGTTGGGCGACCTGGCCGATCTCTATGCGAAGTATCCGCGCGCGTGAGGACTCGGTGGAGAACGGGGGGGGCGGTCCACCGGACGGTCCGGTGGCTGGTCGCCGAGACGGGCTGCTCCGGTGGTGACCCGCACGCGGGCGCCGGGGAGCTGATCGGCGTGATGTGGGAGGCCTTCGACATCACCCTCGGTCAAGCGTGGACGGGAGCGAATCGCGGGGGATCGCTCTCCGACGCGCGGCTGGTCCTTTCGGACGGTGCGTGCTGGGGTTTCGTGGTCTGCGGGGCGGTGCGGGTGTACCGGTTCGGTCCTCCGGGGGAAGCAGGGGCGGGCGAGTGAGTCCTATGGCGCGACGCAGGCTCAGCGTTGAAGAGCGGGTGGCCGAGCTCCAGCGGGCGGAGCGGGAGAGCGTCCGGCGGCTGCGTGACCACGCCGAAGGCCTTGGCGGATCCGTGCCCCGGACGTTGAGCCGGCTCGGCGGCGAGGTCGAGAGCGAGGGCTGCGGCGAGGTCGGGTGCGCGACCGCTTCGGCCAAGGCGCAGCACATGATGATCCGGCTGTGCCTCGCCTTCGACCTGGACCTCGCGAAGGCGCGGTGTGCGACGGAGTGGGTCCGTCTCGGTCTCGGCGGTCAGGTGTCCGACGAAGAACTCGAAGCGGTCGTCGGAACCCGGTTCGTCGCCCGGGACGGGGACGTCGTGCTCGGCTCCTCCGATCTGTGCAGGCAGGCGCTGCGGCAACACCGGATCAGGACGCTGGTCGAGGAATACGGCACCCGGCCGTTGAGCTTCCGGCGGAGCTTCCATATCCGCTCCTGCGAGCCGGAGGGCCGCCGGGTCGTTCTGCGTAGTTGGGACGGCACGTTGGCCGGATTCGGTGCGCTGGAGATCGAGTTCGACGGTGTCCTGGAGGTGAGGCTGCCTTCGGGTTTCCGTGGGAGCGAACTGTCCGTCAGTGAGGATCCCGACGGCGTTGACACGCGGGGCCGGCTGTTCCTCCTCGCGGACGGGACGGCGCAGCGGAGCTTCGTGCGCTGTGCGTCCGTCCGCGTGTACCGGTCGGGGCCCGCCGGTGGATCGGGAACGGGAACGGAGCCGCCCGACCCCTGGGCGCCGTGAGTGTGGAGCGAGTCGAGCGCTGCGGGGTGTCGGAGCGTGGGGTGATTGTCGGATTGGGTTAGGTTTGCCCCGATATTCGTTTCGGGATTCCGAGAGGGACGCTCATGGCGATCGATCTGGACAAGGTGCTCGACAAGGCGTGGGCCGACAAGCCGCTCGCCGAGGTGCTCGCGGCTCCCGTTGCCGCGCTCAAGGGTGTCAGCGACGAGGACGGCAAGCTGCTGCACCAGGCGTTCGGGGTCAAGACCGTCGCCGACTTCGGGCAGCTGAAGTACGTCCGCTGGGCCCAGGCCCTCGTCGCGCTGAACCAGACCGTCAAGGCGTAGTGGTCAAGGTCCGCGTGCTCGGGGTGCGTGGGCCTGAATGGAAAAGGCCGTCCCCCTCACCCGTCGGCAGGTGAGGGGGACGGCCTCTGTGCGGGGGAGGGCTACTCCGCCTCGCCCTCCAGGTTGCCCTCCGTGTCCAGGTAGACCTGGCGCAGGGATTCCAGGATCTGCGGGTCCGGCTTCTCCCACATGCCGCGCGACTCGGCCTCCAGCAGGCGCTCCGCGATGCCGTGCAGGGCCCAGGGGTTGGCCTCCTCCAGGAAGGCGCGGTTCGCCGGGTCCAGGACGTACGTCTCGGTGAGCTTGTCGTACATCCAGTCCGCGACCACGCCCGTCGTGGCGTCGTAGCCGAAGAGGTAGTCCACCGTCGCCGCGAGCTCGAAGGCGCCCTTGTAGCCGTGGCGGCGCATCGCCTCGATCCACTTGGGGTTCACCACGCGGGCCCGGAAGACGCGCGACGTCTCCTCCACCAGGGTGCGGGTCTTGACCGTCTCCGGGCGGGTGGAGTCACCGATGTAGGCCTCGGGGGCGGTGCCGCGCAGGGCGCGGACCGTGGCCACCATGCCGCCGTGGTACTGGAAGTAGTCGTCCGAGTCCGCGATGTCGTGCTCGCGGGTGTCCGTGTTCTTCGCCGCGACCGTGATGCGCTTGTACGCCGTCTCCATCTCGTCCCGGGCGGGGCGGCCCTCCAGGCCCCGGCCGTACGCGTAGCCGCCCCACACCGTGTAGACCTCCGCGAGGTCGGCGTCCGTACGCCAGTCGCGGGAGTCGATCAGCTGCAGGATGCCGGCACCGTACGTGCCGGGGCGCGAGCCGAAGATACGGGTCGTGGCGCGCCGCTCGTCGCCGTGCTCGGCCAGGTCCGCCTGGGCGTGGGCCCGGACGAAGTTCTGGTCGGCCGGCTCGTCCAGGGACGCGGCCAGCCGCACCGCGTCGTCCAGCAGGCCGATGACGTGCGGGAACGCGTCACGGAAGAAGCCCGAGATGCGGAGGGTGACGTCGATGCGGGGGCGGCCCAGCTCGTCGAGCGGGATCGGCTCCAGGCCGGTGACGCGGCGCGAGGCCTCGTCCCAGACCGGGCGGACACCGAGGAGGGAGAGGGCTTCCGCCACGTCGTCGCCCGAGGTGCGCATCGCGCTCGTGCCCCACAGGGACAGGCCGACCGAGGCCGGCCATTCGCCGTTGTCGGTGCGGTACCGGTTCAGGAGGGACTCGGCCAGGGCCTGGCCCGTCTCCCACGCCAGGCGGGAGGGGACGGCCTTCGGGTCGACCGAGTAGAAGTTGCGGCCGGTCGGCAGGACGTTGACCAGGCCGCGCAGCGGCGAGCCGGAGGGGCCGGCCGGGACGAAACGGCCGTCCAGGGCCGCGACCACGTGGGCGATCTCGTCCGTGGTGCCGGCCAGGCGCGGGACCACCTCGTTCGCCGCGAAGGTCAGGACGGCGGCGACGTCCGGTCCGTGGCCCTCCGCGACCGGGGCCACGGCGTCGACGGACCAGCCGGCGTCCTCCATCGCCTGGACCAGGGCGCGGGCCTGGGCCTCGACCTCGTCCGCCGAGGTACGGGTGGCCTTGGACTCGTCCAGGCCGAGCGCCTCGCGCAGACCCGGGAGGGCCGCCGTACCGCCCCAGATCTGCCGGGCGCGCAGGATCGCCAGGACCAGGTTGACCCGGGCCTCACCGGTCGGCGCGCCTCCGAGGACGTGCAGGCCGTCGCGGATCTGGGCGTCCTTGACCTCGCACAGCCAGCCGTCGACGTGCAGCAGGAAGTCGTCGAAGCCGTCGTCGTCCGGACGCTCCTCCAGACCCAGGTCGTGATGGAGCTTCGCGGCCTGGATCAGCGTCCAGATCTGGGCGCGGATGGCCGGCAGCTTCGCCGGGTCCATGGCGGAGATCTGGGCGTACTCGTCCAGGTGCTGCTCCAGGCGCGCGATGTCGCCGTACGACTCCGCGCGCGCCATCGGCGGCACCAGGTGGTCGACGAGCGTGGCGTGCACGCGGCGCTTGGCCTGGGTGCCCTCGCCCGGGTCGTTGACCAGGAACGGGTAGATGAGCGGCAGGTCGCCGAGGGCCGCGTCGGGCGCGCACGCGGCGGACAGGCCGGCGTTCTTGCCCGGGAGCCATTCGAGGTTGCCGTGCTTGCCCAGGTGGATCATCGCGTCGGCGCCGAAGCCGCCGTCCTCCGCGCGCGCCTGGATCCACCGGTACGCCGCCAGGTAGTGGTGCGACGGCGGCAGGTCCGGGTCGTGGTAGATCGCGATCGGGTTCTCGCCGAAGCCGCGCGGCGGCTGGATGAGGATGAGGAGGTTCCCGCGGCGCAGCGCCGCGAGCACGATGTCGCCCTCCGGGTTCGCGGAGCGGTCCACGAACATGTTGCCGGGGGCCTCGCCCCAGTGCTCGGTGACGCTGTCGCGCAGCTCGGCCGGGAGCTCGGCGAACCACCGCCGGTAGTCGGCGGCCGGGATGCGGACCGGGTTGCGGGCCAGCTGCTCCTCGGTCAGCCAGTCCTGGTCGTGGCCGCCGGCCTCGATCAGGGCGCGGATCAGCTCGTCGCCGTCGCCCGAGACCAGGCCCGGGATGTCCTCGGTCGGCCCGAAGTCGTAGCCGCCGGCGATGAGGGTGCGCAGCAGCTCCACCGCGCTGGCCGGGGTGTCCAGGCCGACCGCGTTGCCGATGCGGGAGTGCTTGGTCGGGTACGCGGAGAGGACCAGCGCCACCTTCTTGTCGCGGCGCTCGATGTGCCGCAGGCGGGCGTGCCGTACGGCGATCCCCGCGACCCTGGCGGCCCGCTCGGGGTCGGCCACGTAGGCCGGCAGGCCGTCCTCGTCGAGCTCCTTGAAGGAGAACGGGACGGTGATCAGACGGCCGTCGAACTCGGGCACCGCGACCTGCGTGGCGGCGTCCAGCGGGGACAGGCCCTCGTCGTTCTCCTCCCAGGCGGAGCGCGAGCCGGTCAGGCACAGGGCCTGCAGGATCGGCACGCCGAGGCCGGCGAGCGCGCCCGCGTCCCAGGACTCGTCGTCGCCGCCCGCCGAGGCGGTGGCGGGCTTGGTGCCGCCGGCCGCGAGGACGGTGGTGACGACCGCGTCGGCCGACTCCAGCTCGGCGATCAGCTCCGGCTCGGGGGTGCGCAGGGAGGACACGTACAGGGGCAGCGCCCGGGCGTCCTGGGCCTCGATCGCGTCGCACAGCGCGTGGACGAAGGAGGTGTTCCCGCTCATCTGGTGGGCGCGGTAGTACAGCACGGCGACCCGCGGGCCCGCGGCCGTCCCGGGAGTGCGCTCCAGCGGGCCCCAGGTGGGCGCGGCGGCCGGGGGCTCGAAGCCGTGGCCGGTGAGGAGGACCGTGTCGGAGAGGAACCGGGCCAGCTGCTCCAGGTTGGCCGGGCCGCCGTGGGCGAGGTAGGCGTGGGCCTCGGCCGCGATGCCGATGGGGACTGTGGAGGCCTCCATGAGCTGGGCGTCCGGGGCCTGCTCGCCGGTCAGGACCACGACCGGGCGGGTCTGCCCGGGGGCCAGGAGCAGGTCGAGGCCGTCCTGCCAGGCGCGGAGTCCGCCGAGGAGGCGTACGACGACCAGGTCGACCCCGTCGAGCAGGCCGGGGAGGTCGTCGAGGGGGAGACGGGAGGGGTTCGCGAACCGGTACGGGACGGGTCCGTCCGCCGTGTTCGCCGCGCGGGCGCTGAGCAGATCGGTGTCGGACGTCGACAGCAGCAGGATCATGCGGCGGCAGGCCTTCCTCGGGGTTTCCGCGCCCCGGGCAGTGTTGAGGACAGCGGGAGTTCCTGACTCACCCCGGTCGCCGGATCGCTCCGCGGGGTTCACAGTGGCGGGACCGCGCCGGAATCGCACCGGGCTTCCTCCCATGTCGCCGTCCTCGGCGACGGCGGGCCGTGTGGTCCGCCGGAAGGTCATCTTAGGGGCGGGTGGCTGCCGCCGGGGTGGCGGGTGGTGCGAGCCCCGCCGGTTGCGGGTGCGGCGCCGTTGCCGGGGCTCTGCCCCGGACCCCGCGCCTCAAACTCCGGCGGGGCCGAACGGGCCGGGCGGGGCCGGACGGGCCGGGCGGGACGCGGGAGCGCCGAACGGACCGGGTGGCGCCGGATCAGCGGGGCGGTGCGGGGCGGTGCGGGGTGGGCCAGAAGGGTGGCTTGGGCGGTGGTGGGGGCGAATGTCGCTGGTGGGGGTGGTGACGGACACAGGTCGGGCGGAGTCAATCGTGGGTATGCTCGCGGCCATGCCCCAGCCCCCCTCCGCCGCATCGCGGGACGAACCCGTCATACGGGAGCGCGGTGACGCCTGCCCCGGTGCGCTGCGGCTGCACTCGGCGGACGACGGGTTCCTGGCGCGGGTCCGGCTGCCGGGCGGGCTGCTCACCGTGCGCCAGGCCTCGGCGCTGGCGCTCGCCGCCGACCGGTTCGGGGACGGGCACCTGGAGCTGACCTCGCGCGGCAACGTGCAGCTGCGCGGACTGGCCGACGGGTGCGGCGCCGGGCTCGCCGAGCTGCTGGACGGGGGCGGACTGCTGCCCGCGCCGAGCCACGAGCGGGTGCGGAACATCGTGGTCACGCCGCTGTCCGGCCCGGACGGCCCGGACGGCCCGGACGGCCCGGACGGCCCGGACCGGCCCGACGTGCTGGCCCGGGCCCTGGAGTTCGACCGGCTGCTGTGCGCGAGCCCCTGGGCGGCCGCGCTGTCCGGGCGGTTCCTGTTCGCCTTCGACGACGGGCGCGGCGACGTGGCCGCGCTCGGCCCCGACGTGACCGTCCTCGGCCGCCCGGACGACCGGGCGCTGGTCCGGCTCGGCCGGGCCGCCGACGCCGTCGAACTCGCCGGGCCGGACGCCCCCGCGGCCGCGCTGACGGCCGCCCGGTACTTCCTCGACGCCGCCGCCGAAGCGGGCACCCAGGCCTGGCGGGTTTCCGAACTGCCCGCCGAACACGCCCTGAGAGTCGATGAGTTCGGCCGTCGGCTCGATGCCGCCGGGATCGCCGCCACGCCCGTCGGCGCCGTGGACTGGCCGTACGCGGCGCCGCCCCGGCCGTCGGGCGCGGGCGCGGTCGGGCGCGACGGCGCCACCCTGTGCGTGCTGCCCCCGCTCGGCCGGCTCGACACCGCGCAGTGGCGCCTCCTCGCGCAGGTCGCGGACCGGGGGAGCGGGCAGCTGCGCGTCACCCCCTGGCGCACCGTCGTCCTGCCCGGAGCGGGCGCCGGTGACGCCGCCCGCGTCGAGGAAGCCGGACTGGTCGTCACCCCCGACAGTCCCTGGCAGTCCGTCACCGCCTGTACCGGGCGGCCCGGTTGCGCGAAGTCCCGCGCGGACGTACGCGCCGACGCGCGGGCCGTCGCCGAGGAGGCGCGCGGTCCGCTGCCCGTGCACTGGTCCGGCTGCGAGCGCCGCTGCGGGCATCCGCGCGGCACCGCCTGGGTGGACCTGGTCGCCACCGGCTCCGGATACCGGATCGCCGCGCCCGGCCGCCCCGTACGCGAGGACGTACGGCCCTGTGAACTTGCCGCGGCACTCGCGGACGCCCGCACCGACCCCGACGTAGTGAAGAAATGAGCGAGTACACCGTGTTTGAGTACGAGAAGGACGGCGCGGCCATCTACCGCCAGTCCTTTGCCACGATCCGCGCCGAGGCGGACCTCTCCGGGCTGCCCGACACGGTCGCCCAGGTCGCGGTGCGCATGATCCACGCCTGCGGGATGACCGACCTCCCGCAGGACCTCGGGTACACCCCCGAGGTCGTGCTGCGCGCCCGCGCGGCGCTGGAGGCGGGCGCTCCGATCCTGTGCGACGTGCAGATGGTCGCCAGCGGTGTCACCCGCAAGCGGCTGCCCGCCGGCAACGACGTGATCTGCACGCTCTCCGACCCGGCCGTACCCGAACTCGCCGCGAGGATGGGCACCACGCGCAGCGCCGCCGCCCTGGAGGTCTGGCGTGACCGCGGCCTGCTGGAGGGCTCGGTCATCGCCGTCGGCAACGCGCCGACCGCGCTCTTCCGGCTGCTGGAGATGATCGAGGAGGGCGCCCCGCGTCCCGCCGCCGTCATCGGGGTCCCCGTCGGCTTCATCGGCGCCGCCGAGTCCAAGGACGCCCTCGCCGCCCACCCCTCGGGGCTCGACCACCTGATCGTGCGCGGCCGCCGCGGTGGCAGCGCGATGGCCGCGGCCGCCGTCAACGCCATTGCGAGCGTGGCCGAATGAGCGACATCGCCAAGGGCCGGCTGTACGGGGTCGGGCTCGGCCCCGGCGACCCGTCGCTGATGACCCTGCGCGCCGTCGAGGTGATCGCCGAGGCCGACGTCGTGGCCTACCACAGCGCCCGCCACGGCCGTTCCATCGCCCGCTCGATCGCGGCGAAGCACCTGCGCGCCGACCACGTCGAGGAACCGCTGGTCTACCCGGTCACCACCGAGACCACCGACCACCCCGGCGGCTACCAGGGCGCGATGGAGGAGTTCTACGAGGCCGCCGCGGCGCGTCTCGCCGCGCACCTGGACGCCGGCCGGACCGTGGCCGTGCTCGCGGAGGGCGACCCGCTCTTCTACAGCTCGTACATGCACATGCACAAGCGGCTCGCGGACCGGTACGAGACCGAGGTGATCCCCGGCGTCACCTCGGTGAGCGCCGCCGCCGCCCGGCTCGGCACCCCGCTTGTGGAGGGCGAGGAGGTGCTGACCATCCTCCCCGGCACCCTGCCCGAGGAAGAGCTCACCGCCCGCCTCGCCGCCACCGACTCGGCGGTCGTGATGAAGCTCGGCCGGACCTTCCCGGCCGTGCGCGGCGCGATGGAGAACAGCGGCCGCCTCGCCGAGGCCCGCTACGTCGAGCGCGCCACCATGGCGGGCGAGCGCACCGGCCTCCTCGCCGACACGGACGCCGACAGCGTGCCGTACTTCGCCGTCGCCGTGGTCCCCAGCCGCGTCGGCAACCCGGGCAGCGTGCCGTCCGGCCCCGGCGAGGTCGTCGTCGTGGGCACCGGTCCGGCCGGCCCGCTGTGGCTCACCCCGCAGACGCGGCGCGCGCTGGCCGACGCCGAGGTGCTGGTCGGCTACACGACCTACCTGGACCGGGTGCCCGTCAAGCCGGGCCAGATCCGGCACGGCTCCGACAACAAGGTGGAGTCCGAGCGCGCCGAGTTCGCCCTCGACCTCGCCCGGCGCGGCAAGCGGGTGGCGGTGGTCTCCGGCGGCGACCCCGGTGTCTTCGCCATGGCCACGGCGGTCCTGGAGGTGGCCGGACAGACGGAGTACGAGGACGTGCCCGTACGGGTCCTGCCGGGGGTGACCGCGGCCAACGCGGCGGCCGCCGCGGCCGGCGCCCCGCTCGGCCACGACTACGCCACCATCTCGCTCTCGGACCGGCTCAAGCCCTGGGAGGTCATCGCGGAGCGGCTGCGCGCGGCCGCCGCGGCCGACCTGGTCCTCGCCCTCTACAACCCCGGCTCGCGCAGCCGGACCTGGCAGGTGGCCCAGGCCCGCGAGCTGCTGCTGGAACTGCGCGCGCCCGCCACCCCGGTGGTCGTCGCGCGCGACGTGGGCGGCCCCGAGCAGTCGGTACGGATCGTCACGCTCGCCGAACTGGAGCCGTCCGAGGTCGACATGCGCACGATCCTGCTGATCGGCTCCTCGCAGACCCGGGTCACCGAGCGGGCCGACGGGTCGAGGATCACCTGGACGCCGCGCCGCTACCCGTGATGACCGGGTGAGGCGCGGCGGTACGTGCGGAAGGCCCGGTGCGAGCAGCGCACCGGGCCTTCCCCCGTGTACCGGAGCGGGACGTCCCCGGGCGCTTCAGCCGGCCGCGGGCACGCCCGCGCCCGCCGCCGCGCCACGGCCACGGGCCAGGCGGAACAGCACGTTCGGCCGCAGCGGGCCCTCGGGCGCGTCGGGGTCGTCGAAGTCGCCGGCCGGGTCCCGGGTCATGCCGATCCGCTCCATCACCGCCTGGGAGCGGAGGTTGCCGGCGGTCGTCACGGCGAGGATCTCCGCCAGCCCGAGCGCGTCGAAGCCGTGGGCCAGCACCGCCCGCGCGGCCTCGGTGGCGTAGCCGTGGCCCCAGGCGGCCCGGGCGAGCCGCCAGCCGATCTCCACTCCGGTGAACGGCAGGCCGTCGTCCACGTGGTCCATGCCCGCGAAGCCGATGAACTCGCCCGTGGCCCGGACCTCCACGGCCCACCAGCCGTAGCCCCGCCGGTCGAACGCGGCCCGGAACCGCACGATGGACGCCTCGCTCTGCTCACGGGTGAGCGGGTCGCCCAGGTGCCGGCGCACCTCGGGGTCGGCGTTCATCGCCGCCCAGGGGTCGAGGTCGGAGTCCTGCCAGGGGCGCAGGACGAGGCGTTCGGTGTGCAGTACGGTCATGCCACCCACCCAACGTGAGCCCCGTTCCCGGGGCAAGTTCCTTTTCTCACCGCTCGCGCAGCCAGCGGCCGACGGCCTCGACCGAATCGGTCTGCGCGATCCCCGCCGGGACCGGGGGCCGGCGTACGACGAGGACCGGGATGCCGGCCTCGCGGGCGGCGGTGAGCTTGGGGGCGGTGGCCGAGCCGCCGCTGTCCTTGGTGACCAGGACGTCGATCCGGTACCGGGCGATCAGTTCCCGCTCGTCGTCCAGGGTGAACGGGCCCCGGGCCAGCAGGACTTCCAGGTGCGGCGGAACCGGCGCGGCCGGCGGGTCCACCGAACGCACCAGGAACCAGGTGCCGGTGAGGTGCGCGAAGGTGTGCAGGCCCATCCGGCCGGTGGTCAGGAACGCGCGGGAGCCGAGCCCGGGCAGCCGCTCGGCCGCCTCCTCCAGGCCGTCCACGAAGGTCCAGTCGTCGCCCGGCCCCGGCGTCCAGCCCGGGCGCCGCAGCGCCAGCAGCGGGACGCCGGTGAGCGCCGCCGCCCCGGCCGCGTTGAAGCTCATCCGCTCGGCGAAGGGATGGGTGGCGTCGACGAGGTGGGTGACCCCGTGGGAGCCGATCCAGGCCGCCAGCCCCGCGGGCCCGCCGAAGCCGCCGATCCGGGTCTCGCCGGGCGGCAGCGCGGGCGAGGCGACCCGCCCCGCCAGCGAGGTCGTCACCCGGTAGGAGGGATCCCCGGCCAGTGCCTCCGCGAGGCGCCGGGCCTCCGTCGTACCGCCCAGGATCAGGACGTGGGCCGCGGCCGTGTCAGCAGACATGCCGGTCGCGCTCGGGCGAGTACAGGTGGCTGTCGCGGAACTGCTCCGCGCCGAGCGTGCGCCCCACCACGATGACGGCGGTGCGCACCAGGCCGTGCTCCTTCACCCGGGCGGCGATGTCGGCCAGGGTGCCGCGCAGGATCAGCTCGTCGGGGCGGCTGGCCATCGCCACGACCGCCACCGGGCATTCGGCCCCGTAGTGCGGCAGCAGTTCGTCGACGACCCGGTCCACGTAGCGGGTGGCCAGGTGCAGCACCAGCAGCGCGCCGCTCGCGCCCAGCGTGGCCAGGTCCTCGCCGGGCGGCATCGGGGTGGCCTGCTGGGCGATCCGGGTCAGGATCACGGTCTGACCGACGGTGGGGACGGTCAGCTCCCGCTTGAGGGCGGCGGCGGCCGCGGCGAAGGCCGGGACACCCGGGACGACCTCGTAGGGGATGCCGGCCGCGTCGAGCCGCCGCATCTGCTCCGCGACCGCGCTGAAGATCGAGGGGTCGCCGGAGTGCAGCCGCGCCACGTCCTGGCCCGCCGCGTGGGCCCGTACGCACTCCGCGATGATCTGGTCCAGGTCGAGCTGCGAGGTGTCGACCAGGCGGGCGTCCGCCGGGCACTCGGCGAGCAGCTCGCGCGGCACGAGGCTGCCCGCGTACAGGCAGACGGGGGCGGCGGCCAGGGTCCGGGCACCGCGCACCGTGATCAGGTCGGCGGCGCCGGGGCCCGCACCGATGAAGTACACGGTCATGTTCGATCCTTCTCCTTGGATGCGGTGGCCGGTCCGGCAGGCTTCGTCACCGACCACTGGGTGACCGGCATCGCCTGCCGCCAGCCCGTGAAACCGCCCACCGGCACGGCGTGTGCGACGGCGAGCTTCACCAGTTCGCCGCCGTGGCGCCGGTAGCGCTCGGCGAGCACCGCCTCCGACTCCAGGGTGACGGTGTTGACCACCAGCCGGCCGCCGGGGGCCAGCGCGTCCCAGACCGCGTCCAGCAGGCCGGGCGCGGTCAGCCCGCCGCCGATGAACACGGCGTCGGGGGCCGGCAGCCCGGCCAGGGCCTGCGGTGCGGCGCCGATGACCACGCGCAGGCCGGGTACGCCGAGGGCCGCCGCGTTGCGGGTGATGCGCGCGGCCCGCTCCGGGACGCGCTCGACGGCCACCGCCCGGCACGAGGGGTGCGTGCGCATCCACTCGATGCCGATGGAGCCGGAGCCGCCGCCGATGTCCCACAGCAGCTCGCCGGGGGCGGGGGCCAGCGCGCACAGGGTCGCGGCCCGCACGTGGCGCTTGGTGAGCTGCCCGTCGTGTTCGTACGCCGTGTCCGGGAGGCCCGGGGTCGCGCCGAGGCGCGGCGCGCCGTGGGCCGGGTCGCGGCGGCAGTCGAGCGCGACCACGTTCAGGGGGTCTCCGGGCGCGTGGTCCCAGCCGTCGGCATGGCCCTCGTACGTGTCCTCGCGCTCGGACCCGAGCTGTTCCAGCACCCGCATCCGGCTCGGGCCGAAGCCCCGCTCCCGCAGCAGGGCGGCGATCTCGCCCGGGGACGACGCCCCGGCGCTGAGCACCAGCACCCGGCGCCCTTCGTGGAGCGCGGCCGCCAGCCGGGCCACCGGGCGGCCGACCACCGTGACCACCTCGGTGTCCTCCACCGGCCAGCCCAGGCGGGCGCAGGCGTAGGACACCGACGAGGGGTGCGGGTGGACCCGCAGCGAACGCGGCCCGAGCTCCTCGGCGAGGGCGCGGCCGATGCCGTAGAACATCGGGTCGCCGCTGGCCAGCACCGCGATCCGGCGGCCGGTGTGCTCGGCCATCAGCTTCGGCACGGCGGGCCGCAGCGGGCTCGGCCAGGCCACCCGCTCACCGGCGCACTCGGCGGCCGGCAGCAGGTCCAGCTGGCGCGGACCGCCGATCAGCACCTCGGCCGCGGACAGCGCGGAGCGGCCGGCGGCGCTGAGCCCGGCCCAGCCGTCCGCGCCGAGGCCGACGACCGTCACGGGCATGGGGGGCGGCGGGGAGCTCACTGCGCGGTTCCTCGGGGACGGGATGCGGAAAGAGGGCGGACCCGCAGCCTACTGGCCTGCGGATCCGCGCCCCGCGCCGCCCTGGCCGAGGCCCGTCCGGAGCCGGCCCCGGCGGGCCGGGTGGGCCCTCGGCGACAGCTCCGGCGAGCTGCTGCGGGCCGCCTTCCGAGAAGCTCACGGGGGTCTCGTACGCCGCACTGCCGCGCTGAGCCGCGCCGAGCCGCGCTGAGGGGGGCGCGCGGTCGCCGCGCCATGAGTCCGCCCGCCCCCGCGTCGCCTCCGGGCGCCCCGGCGCGGGCCTGCCCCGCGCGCCCCCCGCGCAGCAGAATCTGCGGCATGGACGACGAGCCGGACAACCACCCAGAAACCCGCGGCCGTCACGACCGCATCGACCGGCAGGACCGGCACGACCGGCAGGCCCGGCACGACGGGAGAACGGGCCGGACCGGGCGGGAGCTCAGACGGGCTCGGGGCGCAGGGAACGCCAGATGTGGTCGGGGAGGTGGCGGGCGGCCTCGGTGAGGTCGATCTCGTAGGTGCTGGACAGCCAGCGCCGGGCGGCCTCCGCGAGCGGGCCCATGACCAGCACCTCCACCACGGGCGCCGGGAGCGGGGCGATCTCGCCGCGCTCCGCACGCACCTCCAGCCAGCGCATGATGGGCCCGAACTTCTCCGCCTTGGCCGCGGCGATCTCCTCGGCGCGCGCCACCAGATAGCCGGAATAGGCGGAGGCGTGCAGGAACAGCGCCACGTCCCGGTGTTCCCGGGTGAACGTCAGATAGGCGGTCACCCACGCGCGCACCCCCGTGCGGGCCGTGCGGCACCGGGTGAGGGCGGCGACCATGGCGTCGCACAGCTCGTCCATGCACCGGATGTAGAGGGCGGCGGCGAGACCGTCGAAGCTGCCGAAGTGGTGGTAGAGGCTGCCGAGGCTGACCCCGCCGGCCGAGACGACCGCGTTCACGGTGAAGCCCTGCTGGCCGGACTCGGCGAACACCCGCAGGGCGGTGGTCAGGAGCCGGTCGACCGTGGCCTCGCCCCGCTGCTGCTTAGGAGACATGGTGCGGTCCCGTCGGTGTGCGTCCTGATGCCCGAAATCCGTGCCGACGAGCCTAGCAACCCGGGACCCGCGGAACCGGTCGGACGTGGGGCTCAGGGCTTGGCGGAGCGCTCGTACAGGGCGCGGACCCCGTCGCCGAAGCGGACGCAGTACGAGGTCTCCTCGTCCCCGCCCCCGTCGCGCCCGCCGATCACCCCGATCAGGGTGCTGCGGCCGGTCGTCACCGGGCCCCCGCTGGTGCCGTTGGGCACGTCCGCGCAGTCCAGGCGCACCTGTGTCGGCCCGGCCGGGACGGCGGTGTTGCGGCACTCCAGCGGCTGCTCGGCGCCGTTGGGGTAGCCCATGAGCCGTGCGGGCGCCGGTAGTTCGGTACCGAAGTCCATGGTCAGGGCCCCCGTGACGTCCTCCAGCCGCTGCCCCGGATAGCCCGGCCGGCGCACCCGGACCAGGGCCACGTCGTGGTCGGGGTCCTGGTCCTGCGTCCAGCGCGGGTCCACGTCGATCCGGGTCGGCACCCAGATGCCGTACGGGGCCACGCCGTCCCGGTAGCCGGGCGCGAAGGCGAGGTTGGTGCGGAAGCCGCCGCCGTACACGCAGTGCGCGGCCGTGGCGATGAGGTCGCCCCGCGGGGAGTGGACCACGACCGCCGAACAGTGGTGGTCGGGGTCGCCGTCACCGCCGGGGGAGAACAGCGCGCCCACGGCGGGTTCGGCCGGGGCGGGCCGGGCCTCCAGGGGATCGGAGGGCTGCCACCCGGCGTACCGCCAGTCCGCCCCGCCCCCGCCGTCACCGAAGGCCTTGCCGTCCGTCGGCGCCTCCGTGGCCTCCCGCACGATCCCGTCCAGCACCGAGGCCGCCGTCTTGTCGGCGCGTTCGGGGTCCTGCTGGTAGACGCCCTGCGCCGGATCGCCGTCCGTGCGGGTCGCGGCGATGCCGCGCAGCTCCCAGGCGACGTAGCCGACGCCCGCGAGGACAACGGTGCACAGGAGGCCGACGGCCACGGAGCCCCGCGGGGCGGCCCGGCCCCGCCGCCGTTCCCGCTCGTCAACCTTGCCGACCATGTGGTACTCCCGCCCCTGACGCCTTCAGACTCTTCCTTCGATGGGGGAGCGGCGGCCCGGGTTCCGGAGGGCGGACGTGTCCGTGCTCACAGCCCCCGCCCCCGGTACCCCCGCCGGCGGCCCCCGATCCGCCCGCGCACGCCGAACTCGACGTTCCATGGCCCCTGTTGCCCCCGCCGGGCTATGGTGCCGGGCGGGGGACGACTGCGCGAGGGGGCCGGGCTGCGATGCGTTTTCTCTTTGTCCACGGTACGGGGGTACGGCGTGAGCGCCACGACAGGCTGTTCGCCCGGGTCCGGGAGCGCCTGACCGCCAGATTCCCCGGAGCCGCCGTCGAATCCTGCTACTGGGGCGACCGGTTCGGCGCGACCCTCGGCGCGGGCGGCCGTTCGGTGCCGGGACTGCGCCCCGGACCGCAGGGCGCCCCCGACCCCGTGGACGCGGAGACCGCCGAGTGGGCGCTGCTGCTCGCCGACCCGCTGTGCGAGCTGCGGGTCCTGGCCGAGGCGGGCTGGGCGGGCCCCGGCGACCGGGGCGGCGCCGGCGGCGAGGACGCCGGGTACGACGAGGACGCCGGGTACGGCGACGCCTTCGCGATGCCCGGCGTACGGGCCGCCGGAGCCCGGGTGCTCGCGCTGCTCGAAGGCCTGCCGCCCGCACCGCCCCCGACCGGGGACGAGCTCGGCGCCCTGCTGCACGGCACCGGTCTCGCCGCGGGCTACGCCACCGCCCTGGACGCCGCCGCCGGCTCCGCCGAAGCGGCCCGGGCGGCGGCCCGCGCCGCCGACGAGCCGCAGGCCCGCGAGCTGGCCACCGCCCTCGCCCGGGCCGTGACCGCCGGCGCCCTCGCCGCCGCCACCGACGAGGCCGACTGCACCGGCGCCGAACGCGACCGCCTCGTCGAACTGCTCACCACCCGCCTCGGCGGCGACGGCCGGGTTCCCGGTGCCCGCGTGGCCGCCGTCCTGGGCCGGCTCGCCCTGCGGGTCACCGCCCAGCCCCTCCTCGACGCCCGGCGCGGCTCCCTCACCGTCGGCGCCACCCCCGTGCTCGGCGACATCCTGCGCTACCAGTCCCGAGGCCACGAGCTGCGGGACTTCCTGCACGCCCGGATCACCGCGGACCCGGGGCCGACCGTACTCATCGGCCACAGCCTCGGCGGGATCGCCCTGGTGGACCTCCTCACCCTCGCCGCCGCCCGCGGCGAGGCCGTCCCCGGGGCCGAGCTGCTGGTCACCGTCGGCTCCCAGGCCCCGTTCCTGTACGAACTGGGCGCGCTCACCGCACTCGAACCCGGCGCGAAACTCCCGTACGGCTTCCCGCGCTGGCTCAACGTCTACGACCGGCACGACGTGCTCTCCTACCTCGCCGCACCCGTCTTCCCCGGCGACGCGCGCGTCAGCGACCACGAGGTCCGCAGCCGCCAGCCCTTCCCGGCCTGCCACAGCGCCTACTGGAAACAGGACTCCCTCTACGAGCGCATCGAACAGGCGGTGACCGAGGCGGAGATCGGGTGACTTCCGCCGACTTCCTGCCTGCGGCCCTCGGACCGCAGCGCACCTTCGCGCTCGTCGCCGGGGTCGAGCGCTACGACATCAGCCACCGCTGGAACCTGCGCGGTCCGGCCCGCGACGCCCTGCGCTTCGCCCGGTGGCTGACCGGCCCCGCCGAGGTGCCGCCCGGCAACGTCCGGCTGCTGCTCTCCCCGCTCGACGAACCGGGCGACCTCGACTGGACGGACTCCCCGGCGATGGCAGCCCTGCGCACGGCCTGCCGGCCGGCGACCGAGGAGAACGTGAAATCGGCGCTCCTCGACGAACTCCCGCAGTGCGACGGCGACCTGCTGTGGATCTTCTGGGCCGGACACGGCTACCTCGGGCCGCGCCAGGAGCTGATGCTGCCCTGCGCCGACGCCCGCCCCAGCCAGATCAGGCACCTCAACCTCGACTCGGCGCTGCGCTGGTGGCGGACCGACCTCGTCAAGCAGCGCCGCTTCCCGCTCCAGGCCGCACTCGTGGACTCCTGCCGGGTCGACGCGCCGCGCGACACCCGGTGGAACTTCGGCAACACCGATTACGGGGGCGGGAGTTCGGTGCCGGGCCGACGCCAGTTCCGGCTCTACGCCTCCCGCGAGGGCGAGGTCGCGCAGAACGACCCCGAGCGCGGCGCCGGCCGGTTCACCGAGGCCCTGCTCGGCGAACTGGACGGACGGTCCCTGCGGGAGAGCGTCAGCGGGCTGCCCGGCGCCGCCCTCAGCATCCACCGCACCTTCCAGGAGCTGCGCGAGCGCGGCGAGGGCTGGCAGCTGCCGCAGTTCATCGTCGACCGGGACTGGGACGCCTGCTCCTTCCTCGACGACGACCTGGCCCGCCTCGCGCCGCCCCGGGCCGCCAGGCTCGACCAGGCCGCCTGGGACGGGCTCGGCGAGCTCTTCGAGGGCCGCCGGCTGCCGCGCTGCGCCTACGAGGCCTACGCCTGGGCGTTCAAGGCGGCCGGCTGCACCACCCCGGCGCACGGCGGCCTGCCGGGGGACGGCCTGCTGGAGGTGGTCCAGGACCTGGACGACCGGCAGGGCGGGCGCGCCGGGATGCCGCTGGCGGTGCCCTTCGTGCGGTTCCTCGCGGACCGGGCCGCCGCCGCGGGCGACGCCCGCTGGGCGGCCGGCCTCGGGGACTGGGTGCGGGCCACCCGCGAGCGCCTCGCCCTGCCGGTGCTGCCCCCGCCCCCGCCCCCGGCCCGCCGGACGGTCCTGCACGTCCGGCTGGAGACACCGCCGGGCGGGGAGCCCGGATTCCTGGCCCGGATGTGGCTGCGGGGCGAACGGACCCGGCACATATGGGAATCGGAGGGCAGGCCGGTCGCACTGGACGAGGTGCGCGAACAGCTCGTACGGCAACTCGCCCTCGTCGCGGACGCGCCGGCGGCCGACGGCGAGGCCGGGTGGCAGGTGTACGCCGCACTGGACCGCGTCGAGTTCCACGTGCCGTACGAGCTGCTCGACGCCGACTTCGACCAGTGGCCGGTGCCCCGCGGCCCGGCCGGCCGGCGCCGCGCCCTCGGCCTGCTCCACCAGGTGGTGGTGCGCTGTCCGCAGGAGCGGGCGGACACCCGGGCCGAGTGGCACGGCACCTGGCGCTGGCTGCACGCCCGGGGCGGCCGCCACCCCGACGCCGTACGGGTCGTCGTGGACGAGGAGGTCACCGACGCGCTCGGGATGGAGCTGGCCGCGCAGCCGCCGCCCGCGTGCGTCCTCGCGCACACCACGGCCGCCCCGCACGCCGGTCTGCTGGAGGCCGTACTCGAAGGCGGGCTCCCGGTGGCCGTGTGGCGGCGCGGGGGCGGCCCGCCCGCACCCGCGCTCCTCGACCTGCTGGCCCCGGCCGGGCCGGACGGCCGCCCCGACCCCGGCGCACTGGACGTACTCGCCCTGCCCGCACGCCTGCGGGAGGTGCGCCGGGCGGCCGCGGGCGCCGCCGGGGGAGCCGCGCGCGCCCATCAACCACCCGCAGGGGGAGACCAGTTGGTGCTCCTGTGGGACGATCCCGACGACATGCCGGGCCTCCGGTCCCTGGCCTGACCCCGACCACCGACCGACGGCGGAACCGAAGATGGAGGCAGAGGCAGTGGTGAAGGACTGGTGGCTGTACCACGGGACCGGCGAGGGCGCGGACCGGCGTGCCCGCCTCGAGGCCGGATTCCCGCCACCCTGGCGGGACTTCACCGGCGCCCCCGACCCCGGATACGCGCCGCCCGGGTGCGCGGGAGCGGCTTGGGAGCGCACCTGGCGGCGCGGCGAGGGCTACGTACCCGAC
This sequence comes from Streptomyces sp. NC-S4, assembly GCF_054353315.1. Lineage (NCBI taxonomy): Bacteria > Bacillati > Actinomycetota > Actinomycetes > Kitasatosporales > Streptomycetaceae > Streptomyces > Streptomyces sp. NC-S4. Next base: position 6,732,031 of record NZ_CM135937.1, read on the forward strand.
GAGCCGGAGAAGGACGTCGTCAACACCGCCCTGCACCTGCGCAGGCCGCTGCTCGTCACCGGGAAACCGGGCGTCGGGAAGTCCACGCTCGCCTACAGCATCGCCTCCGACCTGAACCTGGGACCCGTACTGCACTGGCCGATCACCAGCCGGACCGTACTGCGGGACGGGCTCTACCTGTACGACGCCATCGGCCGCCTCCAGGAGGCCGGGCTGGAGCAGCTGCGCACACCGGGCGCGCAGCCCGCCACGGCCCTGCCCGCGCCCGCGGAGGACACCGCTCCCGAGGCGGACACCGTCCCCGCCCCGTCCGCCCCCTCGATCTCCCGCTATCTGCGCCTCGGCCCCCTCGGCACGGCCCTGCTCCCGCAGGACCGCCCCCGCGTGCTGCTCGTCGACGAGATCGACAAGAGCGACATCGACCTCCCCGGCGACCTCCTCACCGTCTTCGAGGACGGCGGCTTCCTGATCCCCGAACTCGCCCGCCTCGCCCAGGAGGACCCCACCGTCGCCATCGGCACCGACGACGACCCCGACGCGGTCGTACGGATCACCCAGGGCCGCGTCCAGTGCCGCTACTTCCCCGTCGTCGTCCTCACCAGCAACGGCGAACGCGACTTCCCGCCCGCCTTCCTGCGCCGCTGCGTCCGCCTCCACCTGGAGCCGCCGGGCCCGGACAAGCTCGCCCGCATCGTGCGCCGCCGGCTCGGCGTCGACATCGAATCCGGCGAGGAGTACCAGGACCTCGTCCAGGCCTTCCTCGACCGGGGCGAGGACGGCGACCTGGCCACCGACCAGCTCCTCAACGCCATCCAGCTCCGCCTCGCCGGTGCCTGGTCCGCGCCCGCCGACCGCGAACGCTTCCTCGCCACCGTCATGCAGCACCTGACCGGGCCCACGGCGTGATCGAGCAGCTGCTCGCGGCCCTCGCCGACGGCGCCGACGGCAGCGTCCCGAACACCGGCATCGGCGCGGAGGAGATCGCCGACATCCTGTGGCTGGCGGCCCGGGTCGACGCGGGCCGCGAGGCCCGCCCGCCGCAGGCCCCCGGCGCCGACCCGCCGGGCGGGCCGCCGCCCCCCGACACCCCCTCACCCGAGCCCGCGGCGCCACCCGGGCCCGGCACCCCCACCGGCGCCGAACCGGCCGTCCAGCTCTTCCCGGCCGCCCGGCGCGACCCCACCGGGAAGCCGGACGACGGCGCGGCGGCCCGCCGGGGCTCACCCCTGCGGCTGCCGCGGGCCGCCTCCCTCGACGACCCCCTCGCCCTGATGCGCTCCCTGCGGCCCGTCGGGAGGCGCTCCATCGGCGGCCCGGGGGAGGAGCTGGACGAGCAGCTCACCGTGGAACGCAGCATCGAACGCATGGTGACGACCCCGGTCCTGCGCCCCGCCGAGAGCCGCTGGCTGGACCTGGCCCTCGTCGTCGACACCCACCGCTCCATGCTGCTCTGGTCGGACCACGTGGACGAGCTCCGCCGCGTCCTGACCCGCAGCGGGGTCTTCCGCGACGTGCGCACCTGGCAGCTGACCGGCACCGCCGCCGGCGCCACGCCGATGGTCACCCGCGGCCACGGCGGCCCGCCCCGCAACCCCCTGGAACTGGCCGACCCGGCGGGCCGCCGCCTGATCCTCGTACTCTCCGACACCGTGGCGGGCGGCTGGCGCGAGGCCCCGGTGCAGGGCATGCTGCGGCACTGGTGCGCGCACAACGCCGTCGCCGTGCTCAACGTCCTGCCCGAACGGCTCTGGACGCGCGGCGCCGTCCGGCCCGTCCCCTTCGCCGTCCGCGCCGACCGGCCGGCCGCCGCCACCCGCTCCTGGCAGTGGATCCCGGCCGCCCGACGCGCCCGCGCCGGACGCCGGCGCGCCGCGGTCCCGGCCGTCGTCCCCGTGGTCGGTGTCGCCTCCGGCAGCCTGGCCCGGCTGGTGCGGGTGGTCTCCGGGGACGGCCGGTGGCGGCGCCTTGCCTGCCTGCGCCTGGACCCCGGACCCGCCGCCCACGGTGCCCCGGACGATCCCGCCCCCGGCGTCGGACGCAGCGCGCTGGAGGTGGTGGAGGACTTCCGCGCGAGCGCCTCTCCGACGGCCCAGCAGCTCGCCGCCCACCTGGCCGCCGTACCGCTCACCCTGCCGGTGATGACCCTGGTCCGGCGCTCCCTGCTGCGCGACTCGGAACACGGCCACCTCGCCGAGGTCGCCCTCGGCGGTCTCTTCGAGGACTGGGACGACGAACAGGACCCCGGCGAGGTGGAGTTCGAGTTCCTGCCCGGCGTACGGGAGGCACTGCTCGGCTCGCAGCGGCGCGGGGACGTGGCCGCCGTGCGCGAGCTCGTCCGGCGCCGCGTGTGGGAGTTCATGTCCCGCAACCGCAGCACCGGCCCGGACTTCTCCGCGACCCGGGTCACCACCGGCCGGGAGGGCGGGCGCCGGGTGCTCGAAGGGGCCCTGCCGTTCGCGGCCCGGCCACCGCGGGAACCGGGCCTGGCCGACCGCGTCGTACGGGTCCGCCACGACGGGATGCCCGAGCCGCAGGAGGTCGGCACCCTGCTGACCCCCCGCCTCGTCCTCACGGTGGGGGACGCGGTGCCCCCCGCCGGAGCGGTGGCCTGGGTACGGCCCGGCGACCGGGAGATCCCCTGCCGTGCGGTGTGGTGGGACGACGCCGCCCCCCGGATGCTGCTGCTCCAGGCCGACGAGGACCTGATCGACCCGGTGGCCGGCGCGCAGCCGCTGCCCTGGCTCACGGCGGAGGACCACCACCGCCTGGACCGGCTGCGGATCGACGGCCGCACCGACCGGGGGGACCCGCTCGCGCTCACGGGGGAGGCGGCCCCGCACGACGGCGAACGCAACGGCGAGCTCGTCCGGCTCTCCGCGGAACCGGAGGGCTGGACGCACTTCCGCGGCGGCCCCGTCTCCGCGGACGGCGCGCTGGCCGGCGTCGTCCACACGGTCTGGCCCGACCGCATGGTGTTCCTGCTGGCCGACGCCCTGCTGGAACAACCGGGCTTCCGCGCGGCCCTGGAGGGTTCCGGGCGGGTGCCGGACACCGGGACCGCGGTGTGCCTGGCGGTGCTGCCGGCCGCCGACGGCGCGTATCCGAAAGGGAGTTCGGCGAAGGCCGAGACGCACGCGATGCTGGCCGAGCTCATGGCGTACACGGGCGTCACCGGGCGGCTGACCGGCGGCGAGGGGGACGCTCCCCTGCTCGTGACGCTCGCCGCGCCGGGCGCCCACGCCAAGGCGGGCCGGCTCCTGCGCGATCTCCCCGGAGTCATGACCCGGTACGGATTCCGGCGCGTGGACGGCATGCACCCCTCCCTCGGCGTGGCCGTGGGAGACGGCGAGGACGAGAGCGCCCGGCTGGTGCGGCACCCCGTGATCGCGGATCTGCTGGGACGGACGGTGCGCCCGGGGGCTCTCGTCCTCGCCGTCTCCCACCGCCTGCACGAGGAACTGGGCGACGTGATCGGCTCGCCCGCCCGGCTCGCGCTGCGCCGGGTGGGCGGCGCCGACGAGGGCTGGGTGTGCTCCGACGACCACGCGCCCGCCGGGGTGCTCGGGCAGGTACTGGCCGAGGCGGGCGGGCTCCTGGACGAGGGCGTCGACTGGCCGGCCTGCGCCCTGGTGATCTCACCGGCCGAGCCGCGAGCCTGCACCGGCATCCGGCTGCCGGGCCGCGAGCGGTGCCTGGCACATCTGGAGATCGAGGACCAGGAGGACTACCTCGGGACCCTGTCGCCGGGAGCGCCGGTGGACCTCCGGGGCACCACCCTCGACCACGGCCTGCTGTCGCGCCTCCTCATGGCGCTGCGGCCGAGCGGTCCGGGACCCGCCCGGGTGGGGCCGGCGGCCTTCGACCGGGCCCGGTTCACGGACGGCTGGAACCGGGCGGACGTCGAGTTCTCGGACCGCGCGTCCTTCGTCCGGGCCACCTTCGCGGGCCGGGCCGGTTTCGCCGGAGCCGCCTTCGCCGGGCCGGTCTCCTTCGACGGAGCGGTCTTCGAGTACGTCGGAGACTTCGACCGGTGCCGCTTCCAGCGGACGGCCACGTTCCGCCGGACGCTCTTCCACGCTTCGGCGGGGTTCAAGAACGCGGTGTTCCTCGCTGACGTCTCCTTCGCCCGGGCCGTGCTGGAGGCGTCCGCCGACCTGAACGGCGTACGGGCGGCCGGGACGGCGGACTTCTCCCGCACCGTCTTCGGCGGCCTGGCCATGCTGAACGAGGCGGGCTTCGCCGGGGCCGTCTCCTTCGCGTCCGCGGCGTGGGAGGGCGGGTTCCTGTCCAGCAGAGCCGTCTTCGAAGCGCCGGTGGACTTCGAGCGGGCGAGCTTCCGGGGCCGGGTCCGCCTCGACGGCGTGCTCTTCGAGGCGGACTCGCTCGTCGGCCAGTTCCCCCGCGTGGCACCGCCGGACGGCTGGTCCTCCGTCCGGCGGTCGGACGGCACCTGGGACATCCGGCTGCTCGACACCGAGGCGTAGTACCCCAGCAGGACTTCGTGCACGGCCGCCGTTCGTGACCACCGTCATCCGGTACCTCCAGGCCGTCCTCTACGACCTGCCGGCCGGGCCCCGCCTCTGCCTGGTGGTCAACAGCCGCGACCCGCTGTACTCCTACGCCGGCTCCGACCTCCCCGCCCTCACCACCGCCACGGTCGGTTCGGTGAGCGGGAGCGAGGCCCGGCTGGAACTGCCGCTGGGCTGATACCCCGGGGCTCCACGCCCGTACGGCTGTCGACCGGACGGACCGCGACGTCGCACCGGAGTACCGGCCCGCGGTGCGGCCACGGGCCCTCAGGGCCCGGTGTGCGAGGACTCCAGCTGCCGTTCCGGCCGTCCGGCTCCGGCCGCCACCGGCAGGCTCGCCTCGATCTCGTCCAGGGCCCGCCGGGCGGTCGCGATCCGTGCCCGGACGTCGGGATCCGCGCCCGGGGCCGGGGCGCGGTTCGCCTCGTCCTCCATCTCGCGCGCCTCGTCCAGGGAGTTGAGGACGACGCCGATGAGTACGTTCACCAGCACGAAGGAGGCGAGCAGCGCGTAGGAGGCGTAGTAGATGATGCTCAGCCGGGAGATCTGCAGCCCCGCGCGGACGGCGTCGGTCAGACCGTCGAGCGTGGTCAGCAGGAAGAGCGTGAGCATCGCGCGGCCCACCGAGCCGTAGTGCCCGGGGTCCGACTTCGCGAAGCACACCCAGCCGACCATGGCGTACACGTACAGCACCAGCGCGCCGACGAACAGGAAACTGGCGGTGCCCGGCAGGCTGCGGCCCACCGCGATCAGCAGGATGCGCAGGTGGGGCAGGAAGCGGGCGGTGCGCAGGACGCGGGCCAGCCGCAGCAGCCGCAGCAGGGTGGTGTTCTCGCGGACGAGCGGGACGAAGGCGGAGGCCACGACCGCGAGGTCGAAGAGGTTCCAGGGATCACGGAAGAATGCTTTCGGCCGGTCGGCGCAGGCACCCAGGCGCAGCAGCATCTCCAGGGTGAACAGGGCCAGGCAGCAGTTCTCCGCGCCCTGCAGCACGAGCCGGTACTCGGCGGCGAGCCCGCTGTACGTCTCCACCCCCATCAGCGCGGCGTTGAAGAGGATCGCGCAGAAGACGACCATCCCGAAGGCGGGGGCCTCCGTGGCCACCCGGCAGCGGGCTGCCAGCTTCATCCGGCCGCGTCCGGCCGGCCTCGGGTCTCTCATCGTGCTCCTCGTGCTTTTCGTGTGCGCCGCGGGCGAAACGGCGGGCCACCCCTCTAACGCCGCGAGGCCGATCGGGTTTCACCCCTTTACGCCCTCCGGTGCATCCGGGCGTGAGCGGGCGCACGGTTCCGCTCCCGGGCGCCGCCTTTCGCCCCCTCGCCCCGGGCCGGGGTCAAGTGCGTTGCGTGAACAGTCGGTTGATCTGCGGGTGGGGTGAGCCTTCGGCGCATATGCTCGCTTCGTACACCCGCACTGCGTACATCCGTACCCCGTGCATCCGTGCTTCCGCATGCCTCGCAGCCGTAAGGGGACCGCGCCGTGAGTGTCCGTATCCAACCCTCCTCCCAGGTCGACGAGAGCGCCGAGCTCGGTGAGGGGACCACGATCTGGGATCTGGCGCAGATCCGCGAGGAAGCCCGGCTCGGGCGCGGGTGCATCGTGGGGCGCGGGGCGTACGTGGGGCCCGGTGTGAAGATCGGCGACCACGTGAAGCTGCAGAACTACGCGCTCGTCTACGAGCCCGCGGTCCTCGGCGACGGGGTCTTCATCGGCCCGGCGGCGGTGCTCACGAACGACTTCTACCCGCGCGCGGTCGACCCCGAGGGCCGGATCAAGCGTGACGGCGACTGGGAGGCCGCCGGGGTCGTGGTCGCCGAGGGGGCCTCGCTCGGGGCCCGCTCGGTGTGCGTGGCCGGGGTGCGCGTCGGGCGCTGGGCGCTCGTCGCGGCCGGCGCCGTGGTGTCCAAGGACGTGCCGGACTTCGCGCTCGTCGCGGGCGTTCCGGCGCGGCGGATCGGCTGGGTGGGCCGGGCCGGGGTCCGTCTGGTGGAGCGCGAGGGGGAGCCGGGCACCTGGGAGTGTCCGCGCACCGGAGCGCTGCACGACGAGAAGGACGGCACGCTCATCGAGCGAACCTGACGGAATGTCGGCAATTTAGGGCACCGGCATTTCCTCAAAACCACAATCAATGAACATCCGTGGGCATAACGTGTCCCTGCACACGGGATCTGAGCAGGCAACAGGCCATGTTCAGTGGGGGGTTGTGTACGACGAGGGCACCGGGGCAGTGCCAGGTCGGCGCGGGCACACCCGCGCCTGCTGACACTGCCGTTCACGCGTGTCCCGGTCCGAGGCATCGCTGGGGGGATCCAGACGCCGGCCTCCGGACGGTTCGTGCCGTCGGCGCGTGACATCGCCGCGGGCGCGGACGCCGTCATGCGCAGTCCCCCTCCACGGAGTGACGACCGCCAGGTCCGTCCGAGGAGAACGAACAGAGGGGGTAGGTGTGTTGGAGCCGTACAGCTCGGACATACGGGGTGCGGGGAGCACCAGGGGAATCGGGGTGGGGACCCGATGAACACCACACGATTAGGAGCACTGGCTCACGAGGATCCGTCGCTGCACGCCCTCGCCGAGCGGCTGCTCGCGCTGGCCGAGGCGGGACTTCCGGCGATGTACCTGCCGGACGCCGAGACCTTCGTGTTCACCCGGGCAGGGGTCGTCTCGCCCGAGGGAACTCCCGTCCTGGAGGACCGGGGAACCAGCACCCGGTACGCGGCGATCACCGCACTGGGAGCCCGTTTCCTGCCCGAGGACCGGCAGCGCCCGCTCTTCGGCGGGCGCACCGCCGAGGAGTTCACGGGCGTGCTCGTGGAGCGGCTGCCCGGGGTGAGCAACCTCGGCGACGCGGCGCTCGTCGCCTGGGCCGCCGCGGAGACCGGTCATCCCAAACTGGCCGACGCGCTCGACCGGGTGGCCGCACTGGACGTGCCCGGCCGGCCGCAGTACACGGTCGAAGCGGCCTGGGTGCTCTCCGCACTGGCGGCCGCGCGCGCCGTCGTGGACGTGGAGGAGCGCCTCTCGGCGGCCCGCGTACGGCTGCTGGCGGCCAGGGTCGGCGACAGCCCGCTCTTCCCGCACGCCACCGAGCCCGGGCTGGTCCCCGGCTACCGGTCCCACGTGGCCTGTTTCGCCGACCAGACCTATCCGCTGCAGGCGCTGGCCCGGCTGCACGCGAGCGGCGACGACCCGCAGGCCCTCGCGGCCGCCGACGCCTGCGCCGCCCGCATCTGCGAACTGCAGGGCGACGGCGGACAGTGGTGGTGGCACTACGACGCCCGCGACGGCTCACTGGTGGAGGGCTACCCGGTCTACAGCGTGCACCAGCACGCGATGGCCCCGACCGCCCTGTTCGACCTGGCCGAGGCGGGGGGCACCGACTTCGGCGCCGCGATCCGCCGCGGGCTGCGCTGGATGACCGACGTGCCCGAAATCGCGGACCCCACCGGGAACCCGCGGGAGCCGATGATCCGCGAGGACTTCGGCGTCACCTGGCGCAAGGTCTACCGCGGCGACCCCAAGAAGGCCGTCCGGGCCGCCCGCGGGCTCACCACCCGGGTGGCACCGCGCGCCAGGCTCGCCCCGCTCGACCGGATCTTCCGCCCCGGCGCGGTGGACCGCGAGTGCCGCCCGTACGAGTTCGGCTGGATGCTCTTCGCCTGGCTCGGAGGACCCCAGAGATGACACGACGAGAGTCCCTCTTCGGGGTCCCGCTCGACCCGCTGACCATGGACGAGACCGTGCAGCGCTGCCTCGACGCGGTGCGGCGCGGAGAACAGATCGAGATCGGCATGGTCAACGCGGCCAAGCTGGTCAACATGCGGCGCGACCCCCTCCTCGCCGAGGCGGTCGCCGGCTGCGACCTGGTCCTGGCCGACGGCCAGGCGGTGGTCTGGGCCGGCCGGGTGCTGGGCGTCAGGCTGCCCGAACGGGTCGCGGGAATCGACCTGTTCATGCGGCTGCTGGCCGCCGCCGAGGTGGCCGACATCCCCGTCTACCTGCTCGGGGCCCAGGAGGACGTCCTGGAGATGATGCTCGGGCAGATCTCCGAGCGCTTCCCGAAGCTGCGGGTGGCCGGCAGCCGCAACGGCTACTTCGGCGACGGCGACCAGGAGGCGATCGCCGACGCCATCGCCGACAGCCAGGCGCGCCTGCTGTTTCTCGGCATGACCTCGCCCAAGAAGGAGATCTTCACCGCCGGCTACGGCAAGCGCACCGGCGCGCACGTCGTCCACGGCGTCGGGGGTTCCTTCGACATCCTCGCCGGCATCACCAAGCGGGCCCCCCTGGTCTGGCAGCGGATGGGACTCGAATGGTTCTACCGCACCCTCCAGGAACCGCGCCGTCTGGGCAAGCGCTACCTCACCACCAACGCTGCCTTCCTGCTCATGACGGTCCGGGAACTCATCCACCGCACACCGTCTGCCGGTTCCGCTTCCGCGAAGGGGAGTTACTGATGCGCGTCGTCGTCGTGGGACAGGGATACGTCGGACTGCCACTGGCGATCCGGGCCGCCGAGGTCGGACACCAGGTGATCGGGTACGACGTGGACACCCGGCGGGTCAAGAGCCTCGCCGCCGGTGAGTCGTACGTGGAGGACGTCACCTCCGAACGGCTGGCCCGCGCGCTCGCGCGCGGCACCTACCGCCCCAGCGAACTGGCCCGGGACTGCGGCGGCTTCGACGTCGCCGTCGTCACGGTCCCGACACCCTTACAGGACGGAGCCCCGGACCTGCGCTACATCGAGGAGTCGGCGCACACCCTGGCCCGCTTCCTGCGCCCGGGTGCCACCGTCATCCTGGAGTCCACCACCTACCCGGGCACCACCGAGGAACTGTTCGCGCCCATCCTGGAGGACGGCTCCGGGCTCACCGCGGGCGAGGACTTCCACCTGGGCTACAGCCCCGAGCGCATCGACCCCGGCAACACCGTCTGGGGCTTCCAGCAGACCCCCAAGGTGGTCTCCGGCGTCGACGCCCGCTCCCTGAAGGCCGTCGAGTCCTTCTACGGGGACCTCGTCGACACCACCGTGCCGGTGCGCTCCCCCAAGGAGGCCGAGCTGGCCAAACTGCTGGAGAACACCTTCCGCCACGTGAACATCGCCCTCGTCAACGAGATCGCGATGTTCGCCCGCCACCTGGACATCGACGTCTGGCAGGCCATCGAGGCGGCGTCCAGCAAGCCCTTCGGATTCATGAAGTTCACCCCCGGACCGGGCGTCGGCGGACACTGCCTGCCGATCGACCCGTCCTACCTCAACTGGCGGGTGCAGCGCGAACTCGGCCAGAACTTCCGCTTCGTCGAACTCGCCAACGACATCAACAACCACATGCCCGAGTACGTGACGCGCCGCGTGATCGACGCGCTCAACTCCAAGCGCCGCTCGGTCAACGGCTCCAAGGTCCTGCTGCTGGGGCTGGCGTACAAGAAGAACACCGGCGACGCCCGGGAGTCGCCCTCCGTCCGGATCGCACAGCTGCTCCTCGACATGGGGGCCAAGGTCCGCGCGGCCGACCCCCACGTGGTGGAGAGCATCAAGGTCGACGCCCGCCTCGTGCGGGTCGAGCCGACCCGCAAGGAGCTGGCGGCCGCCGACGTGGTGGTCCTGCTCACCGACCACGACTCCTTCGACTACCAGATGGTCACCGAGCACGCCTCCTACGTCCTCGACTGCCGCAACCGGGTCTCCGGACCCACCGTGGAGGTGCTCTGACCCCGTGACCAGGATCGTCTGCGTGGCCGGGGCCCGGCCCAACTACATGAAGATCAAACCGGTGATGGACGCACTGGAGCGCCGCGGCGCCGAGGTGATCCTCGTCCACACCGGGCAGCACTACGACGAGTCGATGAACGACGTGTTCTTCCGCGACCTCGGCATCCGACCGCCCGACCGCTACCTGGGCGCCGGATCCGGCAGCCACGCCCAGCAGACCGGGCGGGTGATGGCCGCATTCGAGCCGCTGATCGACGAACTCGCCCCGGACGCCGTCGTGGTGGTCGGGGACATCAACTCCACCCTCGCCTGTGCCCTCGTCACCGCGAAGGCCGGCCCCCTGCTGGCCCACGTGGAGGCCGGGCTGCGCAGCCGTGACTGGAGCATGCCCGAGGAGGTCAACCGGGTCGCCACCGACCGGCTCAGCGACTACCTGCTGGCGCCCTCGCCCGACGCCGCCGTGAACCTGCGGGCGGAGGGCTACCGGGAGGACCAGATCCACGTCGTCGGCAACGTCATGATCGACACCCTCCTCGCCAACCTGGACCGGGCCCGCCGGTCGGACGTCCTGGACCGGTACGGGCTCACCCGCGGCGGCTACGGCCTGGTCACCCTGCACCGGCCGGCCAACGTGGATGACCCCGGGGCGCTGCGCGGCCTGCTGAAGGCCCTGGGCGAGATCGCCGACCGCTGTCCGCTGCTGCTGCCCGCGCACCCGCGGTCCGCCGAGCGGCTGGCCGAACTGGGCGTGCCCGGCGGGATCCGGCTGGTCCCGGCCGCCGGATACCTCGACTTCATCGCCCTTCAGGACTCCGCCCGCGTGGTGCTCACCGACTCCGGGGGCATCCAGGAGGAGACCACCGCCCTGGGGGTGCCCTGCGTGACCCTGCGGGAGAACACCGAGCGCCCCATCACCGTCGAGGAGGGCACGAACGTGCTGGCGGGCACGGACCCGGAGCGCATCACGGCCACCGTGAACCGGGTCCTCGACGATCCGCCCGCGCCGCGCTGCCCCGAACTCTGGGACGGCCGGGCGAGCGAGCGCATCGCCGCGGTCCTGCTCGACGGACCGCCCGCGCACACCCGGCCGCGCCCGACCGACCTCGTGCCGGGCGGAACGGCCACCGATCCACAGCACGTGCTGTAAACGCAATTCGAAGGGGAAGACCATGGATCTCGCGGAGATCTGGCGGGTCATGCGCAGACGCTGGTACGTGCTGCTGCCCGGACTGCTGATCACGGCGGCGCTCACCGCCGCCGTGTACCTGCTGGTCCCGGTGGAGTACCGGTCGCAGAGCACGGTGACCCTGCTGAACTCGAAGAAGGCCACGGTGGCCTTCGACGGCAACCCCTTCCTGAGCACGCAGGCCTCGCTCACCGGCATGGCCGACGGCCTGGCCCGCAACCTCAACTCCGACGACGCCAAGGCCGACCTCAAGTCCCTCGGCGTCACCGGAGTGCACGAGGCGAAGATCGCCGACAACGCGCTCGGCCCCTACATGTGGCTGAGCGTCGTCGGGACCGACCGGGCCGCCGTGCTGAAGTCGGACGAGATCCTCACCAAGTACGCCGAGAAGCGGCTGCTGGAGTTCCAGACCCAGCAGTCGGTGACCCCCGACGCCATGATCCGGATGGCCACGATCGTGCCTCCCCAGAAGCCGGAGGCACAGACCAAGGCCAGGCTCCAGTTCCTGGTCATGGCGGGTGCACTGGGCTTCGTACTCAGCCTGGTGGCCACCTTCTTCGTGGAGGCCCGCAAGCGCCGGGGGGCGTCGCCCGGCAAGCACCGGCCCGCCCCCGGCGAAGGGGGCGACAGCGGTGAGGGAGCCTTCGCCGACGCCGGTGACCCGACGGCCACCTTGAACATGACCGTCGCCCACCCGGCCGGCTCCGCCGCCGCCGGCTCCCGTCCGGCCGGATCGCCGTGACCGGCCCCGCGGCGGACACCGCGAGCACCACCCCGGCGGCGGCGCCCTCGCTGGGGCGCAAGGTAGGCTCCGCGGCCAAGTGGAGCCTGATCAACACCGTCGTCATGCGCCTCGGCAACTTCGCCACCGGCATCGTCCTGGCGCGCTTCTTCCTCGGCCCCGAGGCCTGGGGCGTGTACGGGATCGCCCAGACGGTCCTGCTGGTCCTCCTCTCCGCCAACGAACTCGGCGTCTCGCTGGCGATCGTGCGCTGGGAGGGCGACCCCCGTCGCTTCGCACCGACCGTCCTCACCCTCAGCGCCGCCTCCAGCTGCCTGCTGTACGCCGTACTGTTCGCGGTCGCCCCCGCCGTCGCCGGGGTGCTCGGCTCGCCCGAAGCCTCCGGCGTCCTGCGGGTGATGTGCCTGTGCGTGGTCCTCGACGGACTCTCCCAGGTCCCCGCCGGCTTCCTCACCCGGGAGTTCGCGCAGGGCCGCCGGATGGCCGTCGACGCGCTCAACTTCGTCCTCAGCACCGCGGTGACCCTGCTGCTCGCCGTCGACGGGTGGGGCGCCATGAGCTTCGCCTGGGGCTCCGTGGTGGGCAACGTGGCCGCGCTCATCGGCTGCTGCCTCGCCGCGCCCGGCACCCTGAAGTTCGGCTGGGACCGGGAACAGGCCCGCGCCCTGCTCCGGTTCGGACTGCCGCTCGCCGGGGCCAGCATGCTCGCCCTCGGCGTGGTCAACGTGGACACGATGGTGGTGGGCTCCGCCCTGGACCCCCTCGCCCTGGGCTTCTACGTGCTCGCCTTCAACATCTCCGGCTGGCCCGTACGCATCATCTCCGAAGCGGCCCGCCGCGTCTCCTTCGCGGGCTTCTCCCGGCTGGCCGACTCGCCCCAGGCACTGGCCTCCGGATTCGCCCGCGCCCTCGGCGTCGTGATGGCCGGCACCATCCCGATCTGCGTCCTGCTCGCCGCGCTCGCCGCCCCCGTGGTGGAGCTCGTCTACGGCGAACGCTGGCTGCCGGCCGCCCGGGCCCTGCCCTGGCTGATGGCACTCGGCCTCGTACGCATCGGCTGCGAACTCGCCTACGACTGCCTGGTGGCCATCGGCCGGCGCAGCTCGCTCATCGGCGTCCAGGCACTCTGGCTGGTCATCCTGATCCCGGCCCTCGTGATCGGCGCCCGCACCGGCGGGATCGTCGGAGTCGCCCAGGGCCACGTCCTGGTCGCCGGGGTCGTCGTGGTCCCGGTGTTCCTCCTCGCCCTGCACCGCGGGGGCATCCGCGTGGGCACCCTCGCCCGGGCCTGCGCCTGGCCGCTGCTCGGCGGCGCGGTGATGGCCGCGGTACTCCTCCTGCTGGAGCGGTACCTGGGCGACAGCGTGCTCGCGCTCCTGGCCACCGGGGCCGCCGGCACCCTGTGCTACGTCCTGTGCGTCCTGCCCGGCCGCGCCTTACTCAAAGGGTAGACAGCCGTGACCCAGCACCGAAGGCGCCTGACGGCCTGGCTGCTCGCCGCAGTCGTGCTCGCCGTCGTCCTCACCCTCTACAAGGCCGACAGCACCGCGGTGACCGAGCACGCGGTGGCGCCCGGCGCCACCGAGACGGTCACCCCCTCCGCCACGGCGTCCCCGGCCCCCTCCGCCTCGCCGACCACCTCCTCGGCCACACCCTCCCCGACCGCCCCGCCGGGAACGGGCGAACCGTCGCCCACCGCCCCCACCCCCGCCTGCACCTCGCCCGGCACCTGCGGATTCCCCGACGCGAGCACCACCGGACCGCGGATCGAGCTGGAGCGGCACGACACCGGGAACATGTCCGTCAAGCAGGACGGCACGGTCATCAAGGGCTGGGACATCCGCGGCTCCCTCGACATCTACGCCAACGACGTCACCGTCATCGACAGCAGGATCACCTCGACCAACTGGTGGGGCATCAACCTGCGCCCCGGCTACAGCGGACTGAAGGTCCTGCACACCACGATCACCGCCGTGCCCGGCAAGGGCCCCGACAACGGAGGCGTCAACTACGCGGTCTCCAACATGGGCGGCAGCTCGATCGAGGTCGGCTGGTGCGACATCTCGGTGTTCGGCAACGCCCTGTCCATGGGCCAGGGCGACCTGCACGACAACTACGTCCACGACATCGTCGCCTTCCGCAACCAGGGCGGCGAATGGCAGCACACCGACGCCGTCATCAGCGGCGGCGGCAACAAGGGCCGGCTGAGCATCCGCCGCAACACCCTGCTCAACCCCACCGCCGTGGACCGCGGCGCCACCGCTGCCGTGGGCCTGTTCGCCGACACCGGAGTGGTCTCCTCCGTCGTCGTCGACGGCAACTGGCTGGCCGGGGGAGCGTACGCCCTCTACGGCGGCGGCCCGGGCGCCACCGGCATCCAGGTCACGAACAACGTCTTCTCCACCCAGTACCACCCGGCCGCCGGGGCCTACGGCGCCGCCACCGCCTGGAACGCGGGCGGCGCGGGCAACGTGTGGAAGGGCAACCGCATGTCCGACGGCCGACCCGTCGAACCCCCACCCGCCTCCTGACCACCGAGAGGACCGACCGGACATGATGCGCCGGATCGCGCGCGCCCCCTGGGAACTGCTCAAACGGACCTTCGGCTGGCTGGTGCTCTTCGAAGCCAGGAACAAGGTCCTGCTGGCCCCCTCCGCCCTGCGGCTGCGCCGCTTCGAGGACGCCGAGACCCGGCGCCTGGCCGCCGGTCTGGGCGAGCCCCCGGCCGCCCTGGTCGCCACCGTCATCCCCACCCACCGGCGCCCCGAGGCACTGCGCGCGGCGGTCGGCTCCGCGCTCGGCCAGTCGGTCACCGACCAGGTCGTCATCGTCGTCGACGACGGCGCGGGCCTGCCGGAACTCCCCGACGACCCACGGCTGTTCGCGGTCTCCCTGGCCCGCAACACGGCGACCGCCGGAGTCGTGCGCAACGTGGGGATCAGGCTCACCAGATCGCGCTACGTGGCCTTCCTCGACGACGACAACCTGTGGGAGCCCGACCACCTGGAGCAGGCCCTGGCCACCCTGGAGGCACCCGACGGGCCGGACGCCGTCTACACCGCACTGCGCAGGGTGCTGCCGGACGGCACCGACCGGGACGTCCTCTCGGTGCCCTTCGACCGCCGCCGCGCCGCCCACGAGGCCTTCCTGGACACCAACGCCTTCGTGGCGCGGCGCAACCGCACCCTGCACTTCAGCCGGCTGCACCGCACCCCGGAGGTCCTGCCCCGCGAGGACTGGGAGCTGGTCCGCCGCTACGCCCGCCACCACGAGGTCCGCCACCTGCCCCGGGCCACCGTCCGCTACCTGGTCAACCCGGACAGCTTCTGGACCACCTGGGACGGAGCGGCGCCCTAGGCCGACGGGCTAGCCGGCCGTCTCCTCGTAGGTGATGCCGTGCCGTCGGGCGATCCGGTTCAGGCGCGCCGGGTCCATCCGGCCGTCGACCACGATCCGCGGTCCGGCCTCGATCATGTCCTCGACGAAGCACTCCCAGCCTCCCGGCGAGGAGATCTGCAGCACCCGCGGCGGCCCGCCGGGGCCAGGGCGCAGCGCGTGCGGTACACCGCGGGGGAGCAGGACGAACTGTCCGGCGGTCAGGGAGTGCGAGCGGCCCCCGGTGTCGACGAGCAGCTCGCCGTCGAGCACGTACACGCTTTCGTCGGCGAGATGGTGGGTGTGGCGCGGGATCTCCCGAGCCAGCACCACTTCGAGCAGGGAGAAGCGTCCTTCGGTGTCCTCGGTGGCCGCCTTCACCGAGAAGGCGGGCGGCAGCGGGATCCGGCCCGGACGGGCCTCTCCCGCGTCGAGGAGGAGGAAGCGGTCGTGGGGCACGGGTGTGTCCTTTCCGGAAGGGTGGGGGCGGCGTCGGACGTACGGGCCCGGTTCAGCGGGCCTGCCGGACGCCGCGGCGCCAGACGTCGACGATCGCGCCGAGGGCCGGGATCTCCCGGGTCGGGTCGCCCTCGACCAGCAGCAGGTCCGCGCGCAGGCCCGGGGCGATCCGGCCCCGGTCGGCCAGGCCGAAGTGGTGGGCGGGCAGGGCGGTCGCCGCGGCCAGCGCCTCCTCCGGGCGCAGGCCGCCGTCCTGTACGAGCAGCGCCAGTTCACGGTGCATACCCGCGCCGTGGGCAGGGGCGAAGGGGGTGGCGTCGGTGCCGGCGAGGAGCGGGACGCCCGCTTCGCGCAGCGCGCGCAGGGCGCCGACGGCGGCCGGGTACCGGCCCGGGGGCACGCACGCCGACGCGCCGGCGCCCTGGGCGTCGACCGCCTCGAAGTAGGCGAGCGTGGACACGACGAACACGCCCTGGTCGCGGACGCGCCGGGCGAGGCGCCCGGACGCCGGGTCCTGCGGGGCGAGGTCGGCCCACACATGGGCGAGCCCGTCCACCTCCGCGTCGAGCGCGGTGACCACATCGGCGGCGGTGATCGCGTGCGCGACGACCAGGAGCCCTGCCGCACGGGCCGCCGCGGTCAGGGCACCCGCGACCGCCGGGGACAGGACGGGGAGACCGGCGCCGTGCACGGTCCCGTCGTCGATGACGAGCTTGAGGAAGTCGCTGCCCTCGGCGAGCCGCGCTTTCACGAAGTCCGGGGCCCGCTCCGGATCCGTCACGAAGTCGATCTCCGTCACGTCCGCCGGGTCGAGCAGCGTGCCGGCCAGTGCGGCGAGCAGCTGGGTCGGGTGTCCGCCGGGCGCGGTCGCCAGCAGGCCGGCGCTGCGCAGATCGGCCACGTCGTCGTGCTCGGCCGCCAGCTGCCGGTACCGGGCGAGCGGGCGCGGCAGGCAGAACATGTCGAGCTCGGTCGTGACCCCGTGGCACAGGGCCTCGGCGAGGCTGCCGTCGAAGACGTGGGTGTGCGCGTCGATGAGCCCCGGCAGCAGGGTCCGGCCCCGGCCCTCGACCTCGACGTCGGCGGCCCCGGCAGCTCCTGGGGCGGACACCGCCACGACGAGGTCGTCCTCCAGGATCACGTCTTGGACACCGCCGCCGCGCTCGCCGTCGAAGACGCGGACGCCGTGGATCCGTGTACGCATGACAGGTCCTCCTCCTGTGTGCCGGGGAGGCTCTTCCTCCCCGGACTCCACCACAGAGGGCGAACCCGGCTCCGGCTGTGACATCGCGGCGGGCCGTGGTGACGCGGCTCACAGCCGGGCCGTCGTATGTCACACTCCCGGCCCGGCGGACCTCTTCGGTCACGGCAGACAAGGAGGACGCATGACCGCCGCACCACCGCCCCGCCCGACCGACTCCGTCACCGACCGCTTCCTCGGCCACCGCGAACTGCTCTTCTCGGTGGTCTACAACATGCTGGGCACCGTCGCCGACACCGAAGACGCGCTCCAGGACGTATGGCTGGCCTGGTCCGCCCGGCACCGCAGGCCCGACGCGGAGCCTGTCGAGAACGCCCGCGCGTACCTCGTACGGATCGCCGTGAACCGGGCGCTCGCCCGGCGGGCCGAGATGAGCCGCCGTCAGGAGGCCTATGTGGGGACGTGGCTGCCGGAGCCGCTGGCGGCCGTGGACGATCACGGCGCCGAGCGGGCCGAGCGGGCCGAGGCGCTCTCGATGGCGCTGCTCGTCGTCCTGGAGACGCTGTCCCCACTGGAGCGCGCCGTGTTCGTCCTGCACGAGGCGTTCGGATTCGCCCACCCGGAAATCGCCCGGATCCTGGACCGGTCGCCGACCGCCGTCCGCCAGCTCGCGACCCGGGCCCGCCGCCACGTCCACGCCCGCCGGCCCCGGCACCGGCCCGAGGCGGACCTGCACGCCCGGGTCACCGAGCGCTTCGCCGTGGCCGCGCTCGGCGGGGACCTGCGCACGCTCCTCGAACTCCTCGCACCCGATGTGACGCTCTGGACCGACGGTGGCGGCAAGGGGCCCGCGGTCAGTCTCCACCCCGTCCACGGCCGCGACGGCGTCGCCGCCGTGTTCATGGCCGTCGCGCGCGCCCTGCCGGCGGCGGGCGTCGACCTCCGCTACCGCCGGGTGGCCGGCGACCCCGGCGCGCTCGTCTTCGCGGACGGCAGCCCGCTCGCCGTCGTCGTGGTGGACCTGACCCCCGAAGGGGACCGGATCTCCGGCATCTACTCGGTCACCAACCCCGACAAGCTCACCGGCGTCATCCCCTAGGCGGTCACGGCCCCGGCGTGGCCCGCAGGGCCGACGGGCTGGCCAGGGCCTTTGCCGCCGCCAGGCTCGCGGGGCGGCCGAGCAGCGCGCGGGAGGTCTCCCGCAGCAGCACGGCCGCCCGGAACGCCGCGGTCGCCGCCGTCCCGTTCCGGCGCCCGTAGAGCCGGACCCGGTTGAGCGTCAGCAGGGTCCACAGCCGGGGCGACACCTGCGAGTCCCCGCCCAGATGGGTGGCCGTGGCCGCGGGCTCCAGCCGGGTGACGAAACCGAGGTCCCGGGCCCGCAGGCAGTACTCGGTCTCCTCGGAGTACAGGAAGAAGGACTCGTCCCAGTCCCCGCACGCCCGAAGGCACTCCCCGGACAGGGCCATCAGCGCGCCCGTCGCCCAGTCCGCGACCGTCGCCCGCCCGTACGCGGCCGGATCGGTGACCATCTCGCTCCAGCGCGGGAACCGCCCGGCCCGCCGGTTGCCCAGCACCGCCTCGCCGAGCGCGCGGGTCACCCGCGATTCGCGGCGCAGCGAGAGCAGCAGCGTCCGGCCGTCCTCCTCGTACAGCAGCGGGACGCTGATCCCGACATGGCCGCCGCCGGGCGCCTCGGTGCCCAGCGCGTCCACGAGGACCTTGGCGCAGCCCTGCCCCATCCGGACGTCCGGATTGCAGACCAGGGCCGCCCGGAAGCCGCCCTCCCACGCGGCCGCGGCCCCCAGGGCGGCGTTCACCCCGGCCGCGTAGCCGGCGTTGCGGCCGGTCTGGACGACCGTCGCGTCCGGCGCCAGGGAACGGATCAGCTCCACGGTGCCGTCGGCCGAGTCGTTGTCGGCGACGACCAGGCGCCAGTCGAGCCCCGCCATGCCCTCAGGCAGAGAGGCGAGGAACTCCGGGAGCACCCCGGCGCTGTTCCAGGTGACGACGAGGACCGCTACAGGGCCGGCACCCGGCTCCGGTCGGCGGACGGCTGGCTGGATGGACTGCATGCGGACTCCACGGTTGCGGGCTCCGGCGCCGTACGCCGGATGAACCCGAGGTAGCTGCCTCCGGCGGCGATCGTCAGGAAGAACACCCCGGCGAACATCGGGAAGCTGAGGGCGTCGAACGTGGCGGCGATGACGAGGGAGACCAGGGCGGAGGCGAAGAACGCCTGCCCCAGTTCCCGGTCGGACTCGGTGCGGGCCAGCCTGCGGATGGCACCGCCCTGATGGATCCCGGTGAACAGCAGGACCAGGAGCGCGATCAGCCCCACGAGGCCCATCTCCGCCAGGGTGAGCATGTACTGGTTGTCGGTGAAGAAGAACAGTTCGGGCAGGAAGGTGCCGAAGCCCCTTCCGAACAGCGGCCGTTCGGTGAGGTACGGGACGATCGCGCTGTACTTGACGGTACGGGCCTGGGTGCTGCTGTCGGAGTTCGTCACGAACGAGGCGAAGAGCGCCGTGATGGTGCCGATCAGCCCCGGGATGATCACCTTGAAGCAGGCCACCGAGCCCATCAGCAGACCGATCGCGGCCCACCGCCGCTCCGGCTTCCAGCGCAGCACCATCACCAGGACCACGATGAGCGCCCCGATGATGGAGGTCCGCGACACCGTCAGCGGCAGGGCGCCGCCCATCAGCACCACGGGCCCCCAGCGCCGCCAGGCGCGCAGGTGCCGGCGCACCGGATCGAAGGCCTGCTGCACCGCGAAGGGCAGCATGATGGCCAGCATCCCGCCGAACTCCAGGGGCTGCGCCGTGGTGGACCGAGGCCGGGTGAAGGAACCCCGGTCCAGGGTGGTGATCTGGGCGACGCTGGACTGCAGTCCCGGGATGCTGATGCTGTCGGCGATGTTCGTCGCGGTGAAGAAGTCGTAGAAGCCGATGGCGGCCACCACCGTCCCCATCACCACGGCCCGGCGCAGCAGTACGTCCAGGCGCTCCCGGTCCTGGATCCCCGCGGAGACCAGCACCACCAGGGACACCCAGACCAGCAGCCCGATCAGCCCGCGGTCCGCCGCGAGGACCTCCTTGTGCGAGCTGCCGCGCATCGCGTTCGCGAGGTACGAGCCCAGTACCGAGAAGGCCAGCAGGCACATCACCACCCGCGGCAGCCGGGTACCGGGCGCGGGCCGGATCCGGCCGGTGATCCAGGCCGCCAGGTACCAGAACAGGCACAGCAGCGCGAACACGTTGGCCGGGGTGCCCACCCCGCCCATGCCCGGCAGGGTCAGGTTCGAGGGGATGAAGAAGGCCAGCGCCAGGTAGCAGCTCAGCAGGGCCGTCGCGTCCAGCTGCCGCCCCCACGGCTTGCGGCGCCCGCGCCCCCGGGCCGGGGCGGCCCCGGCCGCCCGCCTGCGCCGGAGCGCCGCCAGCAGGCTGTCCGTCAGGAAGGAGAAGGTGAAGGCGGACGTGGTGCCCAGGATGACGACGCCCAGCACCTGCTGGTAGCGGCTCTTCATCTGCGGCACCGGGGTCTGCGGCAGCACCACCGGGGCCGTCTGCACCATGTACGCCGGCTTGACCTTGGCCGCCGCCTGGAGCGCGTTGAGCGTCTCCCCGGCGAAGGCGGTCAGCTTGTTGGTCTCCTCCAGCACGTTCGCCCGGTCGGTCCCCGTGACGGTCAGCGTGAGCATCGGACCCGAGGTGTTCGCGGCGAACCCGACCGTGTAGGGATCGGTCACCCCGATGCCCTGCAGGTCCCGCGCCGCGTCCGTCCCCGACAGCGTCCTGATCAGCACGTCCGCGGTGACCACCAGCGAACCGCCGGCGTTCGCGATCGGATTGCCGAAGGCGGGGGCCAGTTCGGCCACCGCCGTCGAGTCGAGCAGCGCCACCGAGCTCTGCGACTGGTAGGCCACCGGCACCGAACGGTACAGGTGGGCCCCCGCGAGCAGGCTGAGGAGCGTGAGGGGCACCATCACGTACCAGCGGCGCCGGAGCACCGCGAGGATGTCACCAATGCTCATGAACACCCCCCGAGGAAGCGGCAATTGATGGCGGGCCTACCCATGTCCTGGAAAGATCGGTCACAACGGAAGGAATCTCTGTGTCGCCTGGTGAGTTGGTCCGTGCGCTGCGTCGGCGCTGGTACGTCCTGATCGTGGCGGCCGTGCTCGCGGCCGCCGGGGCCGTCCAAGTGCTGCGCCCCACCCAGACGTACCTGAGCACGGCGATCGTCGTGCTCAAGCCCCCGGTGACGGACACCCAGCCCAACCAGCTGGCCAATCTGCAACCGCCGCTCGCCGCCGTCTCCTACGCCGCGGTGCAGCAGCTGGACTCGCCCGAAGGGGCCGGGGAGCTGCGCGCCGCGGGGGTGCGCGGCACCTACCGGCTGATTCCGCGGAACAGCGGGACCAGCGTCACCCCGCGCTATCTGATCCCCTCGCTCCAGATCCAGGCCGAGCAGGCCGAAGCGGCCGCCGCCGACACGGCCGTCCGGAAGATCATCGAGATCTACACCAAGCACCTGACGGACATGCAGACGCAGCAGGGGGTACCGGACTCCGCGCGGATGAGCGTGACGCTCCTGGTGCCGCCCACCGCGGCGGTGCAGACCGGCAACAAGAGCCGGGGCCTCGCCGGGGCGGCCCTGCTGGGCGGGGTCGGCGGTGTGGTCGTGGCCCTGTGGACCGACCGGCTCCTGACACGCCGGAGCCGGCGCCGGCAGCGGCACGAGGCCGCCGCCGACGCCGGTCCGGTGGTCCGGGCCGAGGAGCCCGAGCGGGCCGCCCTCGCCGGGGCGACCCGCTGAACACGGCGTTCGCGTCATCAAATCCCTCGACGCTTCCAGGACCGCCACCACAGCCACTCGCGCCCCCGGTCGGCCACGGCCGAGAGCACGAGCGGCTGGAGGTACGGCATGGCGCGCGCCCCGATGCGGCGGCGCCGCAGCAGCGCCCGGTACTCGCCCAGCTTCGTGTAGTCCCCGGGCAGGCACTCGGCCGCGAACTCCACGAGCTCCTCGACCGGAACCACCGCGGTGCGTCCCCGGTCGTACGCCCGGTAGGCGCGCCGCAGCGCGTACCGGGCGAGCCGGGTGCGCGCCGCCAGCGCCAGTTGGTCGGCCCCGGGCAGCAGCCCGGAGCACTTGTCGAGCACCGAGTCGAAGGCGACGAGGCGCTGGCGCAGGTCGTCGAGCTGGCCGCCGAAGTCCGTGGTGGACATGTTGTTCCCGTGGACCCGGTAGAAGGCCTGGTCGGCCCCCTGGACGTAGCCCACGTCGGCGTGCGCCGCGAGCCGCATCCACATCTCGATGTCGCCGGCGTGCGGCAGCTCCGGATCGTAGCCCCCGACCTTGCGCTGGAGACTGGTGCGGACCACCACCTCGGGTGAGGTGATGCACCCGGTGCCCTCCCGGAACCGCCGGTCCAGCCACCACCGTCCGGGGTAGACGACCGATCCGGTGCTGCGGGTACGGGCCGGGGGCAGCGGGCCGCCGTGCTGGAAGCGCAGCGGCCTGCCGTAGGCGAAGCCCGCCTCCGGGTGCGCGTCGAGCAGGGCCGCCGCGCGCACCAGGGCGCCGGGCACCAGCCGGTCGTCCGCCGACAGCAGGGCGACGTAGTCCCCGTCGGCCCACTCCAGCAGGCCCTCGTTGTAGGTGGCGATGTGGCCCTTGTTGCTCTCGTGGACCCGTACCTCGATCCGCGGGTCGGCGGCCGCCAGCGCGCGGGCGACCTCCGCGGAGTCGTCGGGCGAGGCGTCGTCGATGATCAGCACCCGCACGTCGACGCCCTCCTGCTCGTCCAGCACGCTCTTGACGCAGTCCGCCAGGAAGTGGCCGTACTTGTAGCAGGGGATCACCACGCTGACCGTGCTCACTGCCCGCTCACCTCCGTGGACAGCCCGGACTGCGCGGCGGCCGGAGCGGTGGTGGTGAAGACCGGGCCGACCCAGTAGTTCACCGAGCCGAAGGTGTTCGTCGGGAAGGCGGTGGCCGCCCCGTACTTGTAGAGCCCGTTGGCGCTGCCGGCCGTGTCGGCGGGGGCCACCAGCGGGTAGGAGCGGTGCGCACCGGTGAAGTAGCCGCCGTCCACCGAGTAGTTGCCGTTCGGTGCGTGGTAGGAGGCCACGTAAGTGGTGCCCGCGGTGATCTGTACCGGGGTGGCGAACTGCAGCTGCTGCCAGCCGGTCAGGGTCTCGCTGCCGAAGGTGCCGGTGGCGAGCAGGGTGCCGGAGGCGGACCACAGGCTGCCGGTGTGCGTACCGGTGTTGCCGGGGCCCTTGTAGAAGGTGACGCCGGTGACGTAGCCGTTCACCGCGGACTGGAAACGGGTGCCCAGCTCCACGGAGTTGGCGTCGTCACCGACATTGGCGGTGCTCGGCGTCGTGGCGCCGTTCCACAGGGTGCAGGGGCAGTTCACGGCCGGCGGGCTCGCGTTCGTGGTGAAGTTCCACGTGACCGGCGCGGCCATGGTGTTGCCCCACAGGTCGGCGGCCTGGACGGACGCCGTGTAGGTCGAGTTCAGGGCCAGTTCCGAGGACGGGGTGAAGGTCGCGCTGTTCGACGCGCCCAGCACCTTGGTGCCCGGGACGGCCGCGCCGCCGGAGTCCTTCACGGAGAACACGAGGCTGTCCGCGTCGATGGCGTTGCTGAAGGTGGCCGACACGGCCGCCGTGATCTGGGTGCCGGTCGCCGCGGACTGCGGTGAGGTGGCGGTGACGGTGGGCGGGGTCGTGCTCGCGGTGGAGGTGTCCAGGACCGCGTCCACCCAGTAGTTGCTGCCGGAGGAAGCGGTGGACGGGAAACCGCCCGTCGCGCTGTAGCGGTAGACGCCGTTGCCGCCGTCGGTGCCGCTCTTCAGCGCGGTGAGCGGGGCCAGGCCCGCGTCGGAGCCGGCGAAGGTGTTGTCGAAGGAGTAGCCGCCGTGCGGAGCGAAGTAGGAGGCGATGTAGGTGGTGTTGGCCTTGACCGGCACCGGCGTGGCGAAGTTCAGCTGCTGCCAGCCGGAGGCCGTCTCGTTGGTGAAGGTACCGGTGGCCAGGCGCTGGCCGGTGCTGCTCCAGAGGCTGCCGGTGTGGGTGCCGGTGTTGGCGGGCGACTTGTAGAAGCGGACGCCCGTGATCGAGCCGGCCGCGGAGGAGCGGATCTTCACACCGAGCTCGACGGCACTGCCGTCCCCGGCGTTGACGGTGCCCGGTACGGCCGCGGCGGGCCACACGGTGCAGGGGCACTGCTGGGGTCCCACCGTCAGCGGCACCGTGGTGGTGGCGCCGATGTTGACGCTGTCGTCCACCGCGCGCACCTTGATCTGCGCGGCGCCCGGAACGGTCGGGGTCCACTTGTAGCTCCAGGACCCGAGGCCCGTGGTGGCCTTCCAGGTCGTGCCGCCGTCGGTGGACACCTCCACCCGGGCGACCACGCCGCCGCCGGTGTCGGCGGCCGTGCCGGTGATGGTCACCGGCCGCAGCGCCGGTACGGTGGCGTTCGCCGCCGGGCTGGTCACCGTGACGGCCGGGCCCGCGGTGTCCGTGGACGCGGTGGAGGCGACCAGGTCGCTCTGCAGGGACTTGGGCTGGACGCCCATGTCGGCGAAGACGTTGACCGTGGCCTGCTGCATCCGCTTGTCCGCGGTGATCACGGCGTCGTCCGGGTTGCTCGTGGGCATGTTGGTCAGGCCCCAGGACCACTGCACCGTGCCCGCGCCGAAGACCAGCGCGTGCGAGGTCTGGTCGCGGAAGGCCACCAGACTGTGCGTGGCGGTGCCGTTCCCGTAGGTGTTGCCGTAGTCCTTGAGGAGCTTTCCGTCCTCGATGTCGACCGTGGTGGAGGACATCGTGATCTGCCCGGCCGGCCGGCTCGCGTTCTCCACGTCGCTGTCCCACTCGTAGCCGAGGGTGCCGGTGGGGAACGTGGCGGTCTGCGAGGGGGTGAGGTTCGCGACGGTGGTGTTGCGCCACAGCCGCTGCTTGGCGAAGGTCCCGGGCACCGTGATCGCGTCACTGCGGTAGCCGTTGACGCTGAACATCGAGCCGGTCAGCTGGTTCTGCGGCTGGAAGGGCCGGCCGTTCGTGGCGCTGGCCGGGTCCATGAAGGTGCCCGTCCAGATCCCGCTCGGGTCGGGGATGCCGTTCGGCTGGGGGAAGGACAGCTTGGTCTCCTTGTACGAGACCAGGGTCCGGTTGGCGGTGCCCGCGCCGTCGATGCTCGGCGCCAGACGGGTCTTCCAGAAGACCTCGTTGCCGCTGAAGTACGTCTGGTGGACACCGGCCCGGCGCGCGTTCAGCGCGTTGGTGAACTGGTCCTGGGTCCAGTACTCGTCGTGCCCGGAGGACATGAAGACCTTGTGGTTCTGCAGCAGCGTCCCGCCGCGCACCGACATGTCGATCCCGGACATGTAGCTCACGTCGTAGCCGTTGCGCTCCAGCCAGGCCACCATCTGGAACTCGGACCCGTAGATCCCGTTGTCCCCGCCGATGTCCATGGGCCGGTTGTAGCTGACCTCGTACGCCCGCCCGTCCGGGGCGGGGCCGCCGCCGTCGTACAGGTCCTGGCCGCCGTAGTTGTTGTACGCCTGCCAGGTCTGGTCGCTGGTCTGCACGACGATGTCGGAGTGGCTGGAGTCGTTGCGGACGACGAACGGGTACGGCATCACGCCGTTGCCGTCCGCCTGGTCGAAGTTGACGACGTAGAGCCCGGACACGGCGTCGGCCGGCACGGTCCACGTCGCGGTGACGGGCCAGTTCCCGCAGTCGACCAGGCCGGTGGCGGCCTTCTTGGCGCAGGTCGCCGGGTTGCCCCCCGGCAGGAAGTTCGCCGGGTACGTCTGGGCCGCCTGGGCCGCGGTCGACATCAGGCGCGCGCCGGTGCCCCCGTAGTGGCCGAGGCGGTAGACCGAGACCTTGTACGCGGTCGGCGACTGGATCTTGAACTGCACGGTCTCGCCGGCCTGGACGCTCGTCTGGGCCGGGAAACCCTTGATGTCGCCGTAGGCGCTGGGCGCGAACCAGTCCTCCATCGGCGTACCGGGCTTGGAGTTCTCGCACACGATCGCGTTCGTGGTGGGACCGCAGGGATCGACCGCACCGGCCACCACCGCCGGCGGCAGGACCGTGGCCATCAAGGCCGCGATCACGGTGAAGAGACCGTAACGGAGCAACCTTGTCCGTCTGTTCATCTGGACCTCATTGTTTGCGTGAGCGCGGGGTCAGCGCAGGGCGTTGCGGAGCGTTTCCACGACCCGCTGCTGCTGGTCGGCCGTGATCTGCGGGAAGAGGGGGAGCGAGAGCATCCGGTCCGCCGCCTGTTCGGCGTGCGGGAAGTCGCCGCGGCCGTGGCCGAGATGACCGAAGGCCGGGGTCAGGTGGACCGGCGCCGGGTAGTGCACACCCGCGCCGATGCCCTCCGCGTTGAGCTTGCCGACGACGGCGTCGCGGTCGGCTCCGGCGACCCGCACGACGTACAGGTGCCACACGTGGACATTGCCCGCGGCCGTGACCGGCAGGGTGAGCCGCCCGGCGGCCGCGAGGTCGCCCAGCAGCTCGTCGTAGCGGGCGGCGGCGGCGCGGCGGGCCGCGTTCCCCTCGGCCAGCCGGGCCAGCTTCGCCCGCAGGACCACGGCCTGCAGGCCGTCGAGCCGGCTGTTGAACCCGGCCACGTCGTGGCGGTACTTGGCGATGCCGCCGTGGTTGGCCAGGGCCCGGACCAGGTCCGCGCTCGTCTCGTCGTCGGTCACCACCGCGCCCGCGTCGCCGTAGGCGCCCAGGTTCTTGCCCGGGTAGAAGCTGGTCGCGGCGATGCCCCCGCTGCCGGGGGAGCGGCCGTCGCGGGTCGCGCCCTGGCTCTGCGCGGCGTCCTCGACGATCCGCACGTGCGCCGGCAGCCCGGCCGCCAGCGCCGCGGTGTCCGCGCACTGCCCGTAGAGGTGGACCGGGACCACCGCGCGGGTGTCCGCGCCCACGGCCTCCAGGGCGGCCCGCGGGTCCATCAGCAGGGTGTCCGGGAGGCAGTCGACCAGCACCGGCCGGGCACCGATCCGGGCGACGGCGCCCGCGGTGGCGATGAAGGTGTTCGCGGGCAGCACCACCTCGTCGCCGACGCCCACCCCGCTCGCGCGCAGGGCGAGTTCGAGGGCGTCGGTGCCGTTGGCGACGCCCACGCAGTGCCCCACCCCGCCGAACTCGGCGTACTCGCGCTCGAACGCGCGGACCTCCGCACCGCCGATGAAAGCGGTGTCGGCGAGCACACGGTCGAAGCCCGCCCGTAATTCCTCGGCGACCTCGGCGTGCGCCGCCTTCAGGTCGACCAGCGGTATCTGGTTCATGCGACTGTGCTCCCCATCCGTGTCTCCGGCCAACGGCCGGCCGTCTCCTCGCCATCGGCCCGCAGCTCGTCGAGCGCAGGGCCACCCGCCGCGCGCAGCCGGCGGGCGGGGCTCCCGGCCCACACCTCACCGGGCGGCACATCGGCCAGGACCGTGCTTCCCATACCGGTCAGCGACCAGGCGCCGACCGACGTGCCCTCGCGTACCAGCGCTCCCGCGCCCACGTACGCCCCG
The DNA here is from genome assembly GCF_054353315.1 of Streptomyces sp. NC-S4. Lineage (NCBI taxonomy): Bacteria > Bacillati > Actinomycetota > Actinomycetes > Kitasatosporales > Streptomycetaceae > Streptomyces > Streptomyces sp. NC-S4. The sequence goes on from NZ_CM135937.1 coordinate 6,759,800, forward strand.
CGCCCCAACCGCACCCCGCCACCGAGGCGGACGCCCGAGGCGAGCGTGGCGAAGTCCCCGACCCGGTCGTCGTGGGTCAGCACCACGTGCGGCATCACCGCCACGTGGGACCCGAGCCGGACGGCGGCCGTCAGCACGCAGTGCGCGAGCAGGACCGAGCCCGCGCCGAGCAGGGAGGACCGCGAGACCACCGCCGTGGGGTGGACCACCGTGGCGTAGCGGCTCCCGGGCAGCCCCAGGCGCCGTACCAGCCGGGCCCGTACGGCGTAGTCGCGCGGACTGCCCACGCAGACCACCACCCGGGCCGACGGCAGCTCGTGCACGAGGTGGCTGCCGCCCAGCACCGGCACCCCGTCGACCTCCCGGCCGTGCAGGCCCGGATCGTCGTCGAGGTGCCCGGCCAGGCGCCACCGCGGTGCACGGCCGTACGCGGCCGCCGAGGCGGCGGCGTCCAGGACCGCCTGGGCGGTCTCGCGGGCGAAGCCGCCCGCGCCGACGATCAGCAGGTCCTCGGTCCGCGGCGGCGGGCCGCTCATCCGCCCGCCTGTTCGCGCAGCACCGCCACCACGCGGTCCTGCTGCTCCGGCGTCATCGTGTGGAACAGCGGCAGGATCAGCGAGTCCCGGCTGATCCGCTCGGTCACCGGCAGCGGCGCCGCGCCGTGGTCCGCGTACGCGGGCTCCAGGTGCGAGGCCATGATCCCGCGCCGGGCCGAGATCCCGGCCTCGGAGAGCGCCGCGAGCAGGTCGTCCCGGCCCACGGGGAAGTCCTCGGCCGGCAGTACCCAGTACGACTGGAAGTTGCCCGTGCCGTGCCCCGGGTCCCGGAGCGGCCGCAGGCCCGGGATCCCGTCCAGCAGCTCCGTGTACCGGGCCGCGAGCGAGCGCCGCCGGGCCACGATCTCGTCCAGCTTGCCGAGCTGCACCAGGCCGACCGCGGCCTGGATGTCGGTCATCCGGTAGTTGTAGCCGACCTCCAGGTAGCTCTCGACGACCGGCTTGCTGCTCGCGTGGCGCTGCGCGGCGGACACGTTCATGCCGTGCTCGCGCAGCCGGCGCAGCCGCTCCGCCCACTGTGCGTCGTCCGTGGTCAGCATGCCGCCCTCGCCGGTGGTGATCACCTTGCGGGGGTGGAAGGACCACGCGGCGAGCAGGGCGCCGTGGCCCACCGACTTGCCGCCCACCGTCGCGCCGATGCCGCAGGCCGCGTCCTCCACGAGGGCCACGTCCCAGTCGGCGCACACCGCGCGCAGCGCGTGCACGTCCGCGGGCACCCCGCCCTGGTGGACGGCGATCACCGCCCTGGTCCGCGGGGTGCGGACCGCGTCCACGGTGGCTGGGGTGAGGTTGCCGGTGGCCTCCTCGACGTCCGCGAACACCGGCCGGGCGCCCACGTAGCGCACCGCGTTGGCCGTGGCGATGAACGACAGCGAGGGGACGATCACCTCGTCGCCGGGACCGAGGTCCAGGGCGATCAGGGACAGGTGCAGGGCGGTGGTGCAGGAGCTCACCGCGATCCCGTGCTCGGCGCCCACCCGCTCGGCGAAGGCCCGTTCGAACTCGGCGACCCGTGGACCCTGGGCGACCCAGCCGGAGAGCACCGCGTCGGCGGCGGCCTTCGCCTCCTCCTCGCCCAGCCACGGCACCATCACCGGGATCCGGGCAGGGGTGGGTGCGGATGCGGGTGCGGATGCGGGGGCCGCGTCCGGGGCGCTCATCGGCCGGCCTCCGTGGCCGCCGCGGCGGCGGCACGCTCGGCGCGCCACCACTGCACCAGGTCCCGGAGGCCGGTGCGCAGGTCGATCCCGGCGGTGAAGCCGAGCCGCTCCGCGGCCTGCGAGGTGTCCGCGAGCCGGCGGGTGACGCCGTTGACGGCGCGGGCCGGGCCGTGCTCCGGCACCATGCCCTCGGCGCCCATCGCCTCCAGCAGGCCCTGCGCGAGCTGGAGCAGGCTGGTCTCGGTGCCGCTCGCGACGTTGAACACCTCGTCGGTCAGGTCCGATTCGGCGGCCAGCAGGTTGGCGCGCGCGATGTCCCGGACGTCGACGAAGTCCATGGTCTGCAGCCCGTCGCCGAGGATCAGCGGCGGCTCGCCCGAGGCGATCCGCTCCATCCAGCGGATCAGCACCTCGGTGTAGAGGCCGTGGATGTCCATCCGGGGCCCGTACACGTTGAAGTAGCGCAGGGCCACGTAGTCCAGCCCGTACATGGAGTGGAAGCTGCGCAGCATCCCCTCGTTGAAGGCCTTCGCCGCACCGTAGAAGGTGTCGTTGTTGTACGGGTGGTGGCGCTCGGTGGTCGGGAACTGCTCGGCCAGGCCGTAGACCGAGGCCGAGGACGAGGCGATCACCTTGCCCACCCCGGCGGCAGCGGCCGCCTCCAGCACGTTGAAGGTCCCGTCCACCATGACCTCGTTCGCCAGCCGCGGTTCCTCCGCGCACTGGGTGATGCGGATGGCGGCCAGGTGGAACACCATCTCGGCGCCCTCGGTCGCCTTGCGCACCGCGGCCGCGTCGCGGATGTCGCCCTCGACGAGCTCCACCACGCCGCTCGGCAGGGCGCGGGCCAGGTTGGCCGACCGTCCCCGCACGAAGTTGTCGAGCACCACGACCTCGCGTGCCCCGTTGTCCACCAGCAGGTCCACCAGGTGCGAGCCGATCGTGCCCGCCCCTCCGGTGACCAGAATCCTCTTGCCTCGTACGCTGCTCAACGCCCTGCCCCCACTGAGTTTTCGGTCGTGTTCTTGCGTGTGATCGGACTGCGGGGGCTCAACGCCCGGTGCGCAGTCCTACGACCGCTCCGCGGAACTCCAGGCTCCGGGAGGCGGCTTCCAGGATGTCCAGCACCTTCAGTCCCGCCCGGCCGTCCGTCAGCGGCGGCCGTCCCGTCCTGATGGACGCGGCGAACTCCTCGACCATGCTGCGCAGGGCCTCCTTCTCGCCGATCGCGGGCGCCACCATGTCGCCGCTCCGGTAGGAGACGAGCATGTCCCGGCGCTCGTCCGCGCCGATCTCCTGCGGGGCGCTCAGGTCCACGCCGCGGTCGAACACCGCGACGCGCTGCGTGGGGTTGAGGTCGTCCCACACCAGGGTGCGCTTGGATCCGCCGACCATCGTGGTGCGCACCTTGGTCGGGGAGAGCCAGTTGACGTGCACGTGCGCGATGGCGCCGGTGTTCAGCTGGAGCGTCAGATAGGCGACGCAGGACTGGCCGGCCCCGATGGGATCGGCCCCGTGCGCGGCGACGGCGACCGGCTGCACGTGGTCGGGAAGGATGAAGTCCAGGACGGACAGGTCGTGGGGGGCCAGGTCCCACAGGACGTCGATGTCCTTCTGGACGAGCCCCAGGTTGATCCGTACCGAGTCCACGTAGTGGATCTCGCCGAGCTCGCCGGAGCGGACCAGTTCGCGGATCCGGCCCACGGCCGGGGTGTAGCAGTAGGTGTGGTCGCACATCAGTGTGAGGCCGCGTTCCTCGGCCTCGTCCACCAGCCGCAGGCCGTCCTCGTACGTGGCGGCGAGGGGCTTCTCCACGAGGACGTGCTTGCCGGCGCGCAGCGCGGCCAGCGCGACGTCGAGGTGCGTTCCCGCCGGGGTGGCCACCGCGACGGCGTGGACCTCCGGGTCGGCGAGGACCGCCTCGTAGTCGCCGGTCGCCTGGACCGTGGAGTAGGCGCCGAGCACCTGCCGGGCCCGGTCCACGTTCAGGTCGCAGAGCCAGCGCAGCCGGAACTGGTCACTGGACTGGAAGTTGCGGACGAGATTGGGGCCCCAGTAGCCCGCGCCGACCACGGCCACGCCTAAGGGGGCGGACCCCTTGCCGGTGGCGCCCGTTTTCCGTCCCGTGTCCTGCCCCGCGTCCTTCGCGGTGTCCTTCACGGCGTTTCCCTTCCTTTCGCGCACGCCGGACGGCGTGTCGCCAACTCATGGCCGGGACGCGTGTGTTGGAGGGAGATGTCGTCGACGGCAGCCCGGACGCCCGCGCGTCCCGTGCGTGACCTGCTCAACGGTGATGGCCCCCCACAACCGATGCCCTACGTGATTCCGTGTGCTTCGCCCCCCGGCCCGGCCGCCTGTTCCCCACAAGCAGGCCGAACCCGTACCGCAAACCGCCTTTGCGCGCTGCCGGACACCGCGCCGCCGAAGCGTGCCGAATCCGGTCGGCGCCGCTCAATCTAGTCCACCGGGCGTACCCCCGGGCAGAGTTGACGTAATCGCCTGGAGCGGGTGTTCGACCGTGCATACTGCCCGGGTGACCAGCATCGTGATACCGGCCCACAACGAAGGCCGGGTCATCGGCCGCCTCCTCGACGCGCTCCTGTCCGACGCCCCGGCGTCCGGGCCCGACATCGTCGTGGTGTGCAACGGCTGTACGGACGACACCGCCCGCGTGGCGGGCGAGCGCGGCGACCGCGTACGCGTGGTGGAGATCCCGACCCCCTCCAAGCACCGGGCGCTGCGGGTCGGCGACGAGCACGCGCGGGGCTTCCCCCGGCTGTACGTGGACGCCGACGTCGTCGTCGGGTCCGCCGACGTGGGGGCCCTGGTGGGCGCCCTCGACCGGAGCCCGGAGCTGCTCGCCGCCGCCCCTGGCCGCGACATTCCGCTGGCCGGCTGCGCCTGGCCGGTACGGGCGTACTACCGGGTGTGGCAGCGGCTGCCCGCCGTCCGCGAGGGGCTCTTCGGCCGGGGGGTCATCGCCGTGACCGAGGCGGGGCACGCGCGGCTCGCCGCGCTGCCCCCGCTGATGGCCGACGACCTGGCCGCGTCCCTCGCCTTCGGGCCGGGGGAGCGGCGCGTGGTCGAGGAGGCCCGGGTGGTCGTCCGGCCGCCGCGCACCTGGTCCGACCTGATCAGGCGGCGGGTCCGCGCGGCGACCTCCTCCGCCGAGTTCGAACGCTTCCAGGCGGCGCGCCGGGCCGAGGCGCCGGAGGCGGCACCGGAGCAGGTGTCGGAGCAGACCGCGCGCACCGGCACGGCCGATCTGCGCGCCCTGCTGTGGGCCCGGCCGGCCCTGCTGCCGGGGGTGGTGGTGTTCGTGGTGGCCGCGCTCGCCGCCCGCCGCGGCTCCCGCAAGGCCATCCGCGACCAGGACTTCTCCACCTGGCTGCGGGACGAGAGCAGCCGGGAGGGCTGAACTCCCGCCCTACCGGGAGGCGTACGGCCGAATCTGTTCGTACGCCGCACCGTTGGCCCGTACAACCATTAGGGTTCCACTCGCACGTTCGAGTGAACTCAGTCCGTCGGCATCGGGAGCTCCAGAGCATGTACCTCGCGGACCGCTCCGCGCCCGCGCCCGGGGGCGCGAAGACCGCTGCGGACCGGGGACCCCTGCGGGCCCCCGCGGTCGCCCCGACCGTCCTCGCCCTGGGCACGGTCAGCATGATCACCGACATCTCCTCCGAGATGGTCACCGCCGTCCTGCCCCTGTACCTGATCGCGGGGCTCGGCCTGAGCCCCCTCGGCTTCGGGGCGCTGGACGGCGTCTACAACGGGGTCAGCGCCCTGGTGCAGCTGACCGGCGGCCACCTCGCCGACCGGGTCCGCAACCACAAGCTGATCGCGGGTGTCGGCTACGGCCTGTCGGCCCTGTGCAAACCGCTGCTCCTCTTCGCCCACAGCCTGGGTCCGATCAGCGTGATCCTCACGCTGGAACGCACCGGCAAGGGACTGCGCACCGCCCCGCGCGACGCGCTGATCTCCCTGTCCACCCCGCCCGAGTTACAAGGGCGCGCCTTCGGGGTGCACCGGGCCATGGACACCACCGGGGCGCTGCTCGGCCCGCTCGCCGCCTTCCTGATCCTGAGCCTGACGATCGACGGCTACGACGCCGTCTTCGGCGTCAGCGCCTGCGTCGCCGTACTCGGTGTCGTGGTGCTCATGCTGTTCGTCCCGTCCGGCGCAGCCCCGGCCCCGGCCGCCGCTCCGGCCGCCGACGGCACCGCCGCCGCAGAGGTCTCCGGCGCGGACCGGCCGGCCCCCGTGGGGCTGCGCGACGCGCTCGGTCTGCTGCGCCTGCCCCGGCTGCGCAACCTGGCCGTCTGCGCCGTCCTGCTGGGTCTGACCACCGTCAGCGACGCCTTCGTCTACCTGCTCCTGCAGCGCCGCACCGGCATCGGCGACCAGTGGTTCCCGCTCCTGCCGCTGGGCACCGCCGCCGTGTTCCTGCTGCTCGCCGTGCCCGCCGGAGCCCTCGCCGACCGGATCGGCCGGCGCACCGTCTTCCTCACCGGGCACGCCCTCCTGCTGGGCGGCTACGGGCTGCTGCTGTGGGCCCCCGCCTGGCCCGCCCTGCCCTTCCTCGTCCTCGCCCTGCACGGCATGTTCTACGCCGCCACCGACGGCGTGCTGCCCGCCGCCGTCGCCGCCACCGTCCCCGGCGAGCTGCGCGCCACCGGCATGGCCCTGGTCGGTACCGGCCAGGCGCTGGCCCGCTTCGGCTGCTCGCTCGCCTTCGGCGCGGCCTGGACGCTCTGGGGCACCGGCCCGGCACTGGCCGCCGCCGCGGCCGGCCTGCTGTGCGGCGCGGCCGTCGCCGCCCTCGTCCTGCGCCCGTCGGCGCCCGGGGACACCCGACCCGAACCGAACCCGAACCCGAAGCCGAAGTCGAACCCGAAGTCGAACCCGAAGTCCGTGAGGCCCCCCAGATGACGCTGTCCAAGTCACGCCGCCTGCTCGTCCTCGCGGTGGCGGTGCTGCTGCTCGGGGGCCTCGCCACCGCGCTGGTGCTGCGTGCCGCCGGCCGTGACGACCAGCCGTCGGCGGGCGGCCCGGCGGTCGCCTCCGGGACCGTCACGCTCGACCGGGCCGGCTCGCTGGCCTTCCTCAACGGCGGGCAGGGCCCGTACCGCGGGTCCCTGGCCTCGGTACCGGCCGACGCACCCGAGTCCGGCCGCACCGCCTCCGAACTCAACTGCCAGCGCTTCTACGCCGCCGCGGGCACCGGCGTGTGCCTGCGCTCCACGCCCGGCGCGCTCGCCCAGGACAACAAGGCCCTGATCGTCGACTCCGAACTGCGCACGCTGCGCAGCTTCCCCCTCGCGGGCACCCCGAGCCGGGCCCGGGTCTCGCCCAGCGGCCGGTTCGCCGCCTGGACCGTGTTCGTCTCCGGCGAGTCCTACGGCGCCGCGTTCTTCTCCACCCGTACCGCGATCGTGGACACCCGCACCTGGAAGCTGGAGGCGAACCTGGAGGAGTTCGCCATCGACATGGACGGCCGGGACCACCGCGCCCAGGACGTCAACTTCTGGGGGGTCACCTTCTCCAAGGACGACGACACCTTCTACGCCACCGTCTCCACCGGCGGCGAGACCCACCTGGTCAAGGGCTCGATCTCCGGGCGCAGCGTCAAAACCCTGGCCAAGAACGTCGAATGTCCCTCCCTTTCCCCGGACGAGACGCGCATCGCCTACAAGAAGCGGGTCCGGGCCGGGGCCTCGCTCTGGCGCGAGCACGTGATGGACCTCGGGACGCTGCGCGACCACGCGCTCGCCGAGAAGCGCAGCGTGGACGACCAGGCCGCCTGGCTCGACGACCGTACGCTCGCCTACGGCCTGCCCACCGACGGCGCCGCCGACAGCACGGACCTGTGGACCGTGCCCGCCGACGGCAGCGGCGCCCCGCGGCTGCTCGCCCCCGGAGCCTCCTCCCCGGCCCGGCTCGGCTGACACCGCCGAGGGGGCGTCAGGTCCGGTCCACGAAGGCCCGTACCCGGTCGACGAACAGGGCGTTGTCGCGGATCCAGCCGTAGTGCCGGCCGCCGGGAGCGCCTTCGCCGAGCGCGAGCTCCTCGTACGTCACCCGCGCGCCCGTGAGCTTGGCGCAGAGCCCCCGCACCCCGCGCGGCGGGGCCATGGGGTCGCCCTCGATGGCCACCGCCAGCACCGGCAGGTCCAGCCCGGCCAGCCGGGGCTCGAAGTCCACCGGTGAGGACGGCACGTCGTAGCGGCCCGTCCGGACCTGGGTGGCCATGTCCCGCAGGACCTGCGCGGAGTCGTCGCCGAGCACCCCCAGACGGCGGCCGGGGAAGTACCCGTACACGGCGGCGAAGGCGGCGGCGAACTGGAACCCGACGAGCACGGCCAGGCTCTGCGGGAAGGGCCAGCCGCGGTAGTGGCAGGAGGGGGCGCCGACCAGGATCGCGCCCGCGGCCATGTGCGGCTCCCGACTGAGGTACAGCGCGCCGATCTGTCCGCCGAGGCTGTGCCCGAGCAGGTGGCGCGGCGCCCCGGGGAAGGCGGCCGCGACCGCCCGGAACAGTGCGGGGAAGTCGTACGCCACCATCTCGTGGTAGCCGTAGCGCACTCCGCGGCGCACCTGGACCGAGCTCGTGCCCTGCCCCCGCAACTCCCCGAGGACCACCTGGAATCCCGCCTCGACGAGGGCCTCCGCCAGGGGCGTGTAGGAGACGGCCCTGGTCCCCATGGCGGGCATGCACACCAGCACCGGGGCCGACGGGGCGTCGGGCCTGCGATGGAACCGGACCCGGACCGTGGCCCCGTCCTCGGCACGCACCGTGTGCGTGGTCACTTCGGCGGACGGCATGACGGACCTCCCGGGCTCCCGGCCATCTTGCGCACATCGCGCACCACGTTCAACGGTTTCCGTTCGTGGTGGCGACCAACCTCAGGAAGCCTCTCGGCGGGCGGCAGGAGGGAGGGCCCGCAGGAGGTCCCACAGGGGGCGGGTTCCGCCGGCCCATTCGGCGAGGAGGTGGCGGTCGACCAAGTGGAGGCGCTGGGACTTCGCGAAGTCGGCGGCGTTGGCGGTGATGCGCCCGTTGGTGAGCATCACCAGGACGTCGCCGTCGTGGACCTGGCGGCCGGTGCCGTTGAGGACCTGCAGATCGGGGGTGCCGACGGGTTTCCCGGACCAGCCGTCCTTCCTGTGCTTGCACTGGATGACCCAACGCCGGCCATGGGGGTCGGTGGCTTTGACGTCGGCACCGTTGTCACCCCGGCCACCGACCTGCCGCGCGTCCGTGCAGCCGTCGCGACGCATCAGGTCCCGCACCGCGAACTCGAAATCGCGGTGATGGAGTCCGTCGAGCTGTCCGAGTGCGTAGCGCAGACCGCTCGCCCGAACCTGCTCCCATCGGGCGGCCTCCCTGCGCCGCCACGCCCGGGCGCCGGCCCCCGCGGCGGCCACCAGTACGAGGGCGGCCACGATCCAGGGGTGTCCGGCCAGCCACCGCAGGGCGGCGACCACCAGGCTGACCACGGCCACGGCGGTGAGCGCGGCGAGGACCACCTGCTCCTGGCGCCGCTTGGTGCGTCGCCGGGGCCTGCCGGGTCGGCGGCCGGAGCGCCGGGCCGGTCGGCGGCCGCTCACCCGACCCGTCCGGGGAATGCACCCGGACGCGCGCACGGAGGCGCGCAGGACGTCTGCCGATGGGGTTCGCCGATCACTGGCCGGCCTGGGAAGCGCCGCTGACCAGCTGGCCGAGGAAGCCGGCGATGCCCTGGCCGACCTCCGTGGGGGCCAGCACGATGCCCAGCGCCAGGACGATGACCACGGTCATCTTCTCGTCGGACCGGCTGCGGGCCTCGGTGCGGCGGCGCAGCCGCAGGAAGACGATGAACGCCAGAAGTACCGCCACGTTGATCGTGAGCAAGTGCCCAGTCCCCCCGTCCGAACCGCCACGGGGCAGCGGACAGCAGCCCCTGGCTTTGTATAGCTGGAGGCCGGCGGGGCTGTGACCGGATCGTGAGGGATTGGCGGCAATGTGCTGCGCTGGCCGGATTCGGCAGGCCCTGTGTTCGGGAGGCAGGCGCAATCGAGAGTGTGCTGAGGGGAAAGCCCCGGACTGACCGTCAACTCCCTGTGCATCCAAGGGCCCGGGATCGCCCGGATGTGCGGCCTCGCCTCACCGGACGGACAAGCGGGCCGCACGACGGCCCGCCATGCCGAAGATGGCGGGCAGATCATTTACAGGACGGCCTTTGGGGGCCGTCCTGACGATCAGGCCGGATCAGGAGCCGGAGTTGTCGACGAACCCCACGATGTCGAGGAATTCGATCTGGGGCGGGGCGCCGTAGATTCCCGTCACCTTTTCGACGATCTCATCCGTGAAGAAGGCGCGGGCCTTTTCCTCGTCGTCCCATACGTAGAAGTTTCGTGCCCGAGCGCCGTCTTCGTCGAGCATGAAGCTCTTGAGCCGAAGGCCTGCCATGCCTTCGAACGGCGCTCGGAGTTCGCCGGCGATCTTCTCGAGAGTCGAGCGATCGAACTTGCCGGTCGCGGTGAAAGTAACGAGCACGCCGATCATCGGGGTTCCTATCGACTGGGTGAGCTGTGGTCGATCGAGTGACGCCAGCAGCGGATCCTAGTACGCGCTGCCGGGAATTCCGCTCTTTGAGCCGCGAAACGGAGGCGCGTGTTCCGCTGCGCGGCGGCGCTTGTGGTACGCGACGGTCAGCACGGCCAGGAGCGGCCCCCACAGGACCAGCGGGGTGTAGCAGATGTAGAACCAGGCGGCTTCCCAGCCGCCGGCCGCACCGGGGACGTCGGCGGACAGCGCGTCGCCGCGGATCGTGGTGCCCCGGAGCTCGGCGACGACGGCCACGACGCTGAACACGAGGGTGAGGACCGTGGCCCCGAGGGCGGCCGGGACGACCGCCGCCTTCGGCGGAACCCGGCGGCCGCCCAGGCCGGGGATCCAGCGCGGGAACACCTCGCCCCAGCGGGCGATCAGCCCGATCGCGGTGAAGGCGAGGAGCTCGGAGAGGACGGAGAGGGACAGGACGTACATCCGCTCCCCGAAGCCGATCCCGTGGTCGAACGCCGCCGGGAGCCGCCACAGGCCCGAGGGCAGGACGGCCAGGGGCACGGCGCAGGCGGTGAGCCGCAGGCGCCGGGACACCCCGGGGACGGGTTCGTGGGCGGCCCGCCAGGCGGCGCGGTACCGGCCGGCCCGAGCGGCGGAGTCTTTGCGGTGTGCGGATAACGGCATGGGTGAACCTCGGTTTCGACAGCGTGCCGACTGACCCGTTCGGCCATCACGATCGCAGCCACCGGCAAGGGGCGGATCGCTCCACGGAAGGAACCCGGCTACGCCTGCGGGCCGATGGACCGTGCGACCGTGGAACGACGCGGACCCGGACTGCGGTCGCCCGTACGGGCGGGCCGGCCGGCCGGGGGCCGGTGGGCCGGTCGGGTGCTGGAGCGGCCCGGTGGGGATGGGGTGCGGCCCGAGCGGGCACGTGCAGACCATGGCCTTCGAACATCCCGCGAAGAAGGGCGGCCAAGGGCGGCTCGGCCGGTTCGAGAAGCTGGCGGAGCTGGCCTCGAACTTCACCAGCTCGCCCGCCTTCTCCGTGTTCTGCGTCCTGCTGGTGGCCGGCTTCGTCGCCGCCCACCTCGCCCACCTCGACATGAGCTGGCAGCACCTGTTCGGCGACGCCATGGGCGCCGTCGCCCTGCTGCTCCTCGCCCTGCTGAAGAACTCCGAACGCCGGGCCGAGCACGCGATCCAGCGCAAACTCGACGCCATCGCCGCCGCCCTCCTGGAGCAGTACGAGGGCGAGCCGGGCCCCGCGCAGCGGGAGCTGGCCGAGGCCATCGGCATCGAGGACGGCGACTAGGCCGTCTCTTCCGGATGCCGGGCCCGCGACGCCCGGCACCGCACCCGGCCGCGTTGTCGGGGCGCCCGAGTACGTCCAGTACGCGGGCGCCCCTCCGCCTTGCCGGCCACGGCACCGGACGCCGCGGGCTCGGCCGGCGAGATCCGAAGGAGACGACCCAGCCGGCCTCCCCTTGGGCCCCTTGGGCCTTGGGCCGAGCGGACCCCGGAACGGGCGCTTTCGGGTGACCCGCCGCGCGGGGCTCGGCCGGGGGCGCCCGGATCTCCCCGACCATCTCAGGCGGCCGGTCATCTTCGGCCACGGGCCGCCGACCAGGCCGGGCACCGCGCACGCGCGGCTCCGGGCCGCCGCTGGGAGATCACGTGTACGTCCTGCTCGTGGCGAGTGCGTTCAACAGCCTCACGCAGCGAGTCCACGCCGAGCTGCGCGACCACGGCCACCACGTCGCGGTCGAACTCGCCCTCCCCGGCGTCGCCCTGGCCGACGCCGTGCGCGCTCACCGCCCCGACCTCGTGATCGCCCCGATGCTGCGCACCGCCATCCCCGAGGAGGTCTGGGCCGCCCACACCTGCCTGGTCGTCCACCCGGGACCGGTCGGCGACCGCGGGCCCTCCTCCCTCGACCGGGCCGTCCAGGACGGCGAGCCCCGCTGGGGGGTGACGGTCCTGCAGGCCAACGCGGAGATGGACGCCGGCGACGTCTGGGCGAGCGCCGAGTGCCCCCTGCCGCCGGTCGGCAAGAGCGACCTCTACCGCGGCGAGATCGCCGATGCCGCGCTGGAGGCCGTCCTGCTCGCGGTGGAACGGTTCGCCTCCGGTACGTACACCCCGCAGCCCCAGACCGGCGGCCACGCCCGGCCACTGCTGCGCCAGGAGGACCGCCGGATCGACTGGGAGCACGACACCACCGAGGACGTCCTGCGCGTGCTGCGCGCCGCGGACTCGCAGCCCGGCGTACGCGACGACCTGCTCGGCGGTGCCTGGTACCTGCACGGCGGGCACCGCGAGGAGCAGCTGCGCGGGCGCCCCGGCCGGCTGCTGGCCACCCGGGCCGGGGCGCTGTGCCGGGCCACGGCCGACGGGGCCGTCTGGATCCCGGAACTGCGCGCAGCCCGCCGCCTGCCGGGCGGCCCGGCCGCCCCGAAGCTGCCCGCCGCGCTCGCGCTCGCGGACCGGCTGCCCCCGCTTCCCGAGGTCCCCGCGCCGGGGCCCTGCGGCCCCGGCCGGGCCCACTGGTCCGACATCGGCTACCACGAGGAGGGGCAGGCCGGATTCCTGTCGTTCGCCTTCCCCGGCGGCGCGATGAGCACCGCGCACTGCCGCCGCCTGCTGGACGCGTACCGGGCCGCCCTCACCCGGCCCACCACCGTCCTGGTCCTGGGCGGCGGCCGCGACTTCTTCTCCAACGGCATCCACCTCGGCGTCATCGATGCCGCGGCCGACCCGGCCGAGGAGTCCTGGGCCAACATCAACGCCATGAACGACCTGGTCGAGGCGGTGCTCACCACCACCGACCGGCTCGTGGTCAGCGCCCTGGGCGGCAACGCCGCCGCCGGCGGGGCCATGCTCGCCCTCGCCGCCGACGAGGTCTGGTGCCGCTCGGGCGTCGTCCTGAACCCGCACTACCGCCTGATGGGCCTGCACGGCTCCGAGTACTGGACGTACACCCTGCCCCGCCGCGTCGGCCCCGCGCTCGCGGACCGCCTCACCACCGAGGCCCTCCCGCTGAGCGCCGCCGCCGCCCACGGGCTCGGACTGGTCGACCGTACGGTCCCCTGCCCGCCCGGGGACTTCACCGGCGAGACGCTCCGACTCGGGCTCCGCCTCGCCGCCCTGCCCGCCACCGCCTCCCGGATCGCCGGGAAGAAGGCCGCGCGCGAGCGCGACGAGGCGCGGCGGCCGCTGGCCGACCACCGCCGGGCCGAGCTGGCCCCGATGCGGCGGACCTTCTTCGACCCCGACGCCCCCTACCACGCCCTGCGCCGCGCCTTCGTCCGCAAGGAGCGCCCGGCCGCCACCCCGTTCCACCTGAGCGGGTCGGCCGCCGGGCCGCGCGCCGTCACTGGACTGGCCGCGCCTGACGCGGCGCCCGCCCCCGACTGCTGTTAGCAAGAAAGGTGTGGGCGAGGCGGGCCGCCTCCCCGCGCCCCTTCCCGAACACCTCCCCGAGGAGCCGTCCCATGGCCACTGCGACTAAGGATGCGAAGGATGCGGTCGAGGACCCGTTGATCCACATCCTCTGGATCAATGCGGGTCTGAGCTGCGACGGCGACTCCGTGTCCCTGACGGCGGCGATGCAGCCGAGCATCGAGGAGATCGTCACCGGCGTGCTGCCCGGTCTGCCGAAGATCGCCGTGCACTGGCCGCTGATCGACTTCGAGTGCGGCCCGGTCGGCGGCGCCGACACGTTCATCGAGTGGTTCTTCAAGGGCGAGCGGGGCGAGATCGACCCGTTCGTGCTGGTCGTCGAGGGATCGATCCCGAACGAGAAGATCAAGCCCGAGGGCTACTGGTGCGGCTTCGGCGACGACCCCGAGACCGGTCAGCCCATCACCACCAGCGAGTGGATCGACCGGCTGGCCCCCAAGGCCCTCGCCGTCGTGGCCATCGGCACCTGCGCCACGTACGGCGGGATCCACGCGATGGAGGGCAACCCGACGGGCGCCATGGGCGTGCCCGACTACCTGGGCTGGGACTGGACCTCGAAGGCCGGCATCCCGATCGTGTGCGTGCCGGGCTGCCCGATCCAGCCGGACAACTTCTCGGAGACCCTGACCTACCTGCTCTACCAGGCGGCCGGCTCCGCCCCGATGATCCCCCTCGACGACAAGCTGCGCCCGACCTGGCTGTTCGGGGCCACCGTCCACGAGGGCTGCGACCGCGCCGGCTACTACGAGCAGGGCCAGTTCGCCGAGACCTACGACTCCCCGCGCTGCCTGGTCAAGCTCGGCTGCTGGGGTCCCGTCGTCAAGTGCAACGTGCCCAAGCGCGGCTGGATGAACGGCATCGGCGGCTGCCCCAACGTCGGCGGCATCTGCATCGCCTGCACGATGCCCGGCTTCCCCGACAAGTTCATGCCCTTCATGGACGAACCCCCCGGCGCCAGGGTGTCCGTGACGGCCAGCGGTGCGTACGGCGCCCTGATCCGCAAGCTCCGGTCGGTCACCGCCCACACCGTGGACGAGGAACCGAAGTGGAGGCAGACCGGCCGCAGCCTGACCACGGGCTACCGCCCGCCCTGGTGACGGTCCGACGGTCCCCGGGCCCCACGGAAGCACCCCCGACTCCAGCTCTCCGCAGCGAAGAACCGAAGAACCGAAGAACCGAAGAAGGGTCACGGCAGAAACGATGACACCGCAGACGAAGGCAGCCGCGGACGGCAGCGGCCTGGTGGAGATGGCCTGGGATCCGATCACCCGGATCGTGGGCAGTCTCGGCATCCACACGAAGATCGACTTCAAGCAGAAGCGCGTTGCGGAGTGCTACAGCACCTCGTCGGTCTTCCGCGGCTACAGCGTCTTCATGCGGGGCAAGGACCCCCGGGACGCCCACTTCATCACCAGCCGCATCTGCGGCATCTGCGGTGACAACCACGCCACCTGCTCGGTGTACGCGCAGAACATGGCCTACGGGGTGAAGCCGCCCCACCTCGCCGAGTGGATCATCAACCTGGGCGAGTCCGCGGAGTACATGTTCGACCACAACATCTTCCAGGAGAACCTGGTCGGGGTCGACTACTGCGAGAAGATGGTCCGCGAGACCAACCCGGGCGTCCTGGAGCTCGCCGAGCGCACCCCCGCCCCGCACGCCGGCGAGCACGGCTACAAGACCATCGCCGACATCATGCGCTCCCTCAACCCCATCGAGGGCGATTTCTACCGCGAGGCGCTCCAGGTCTCCCGCTACACGCGCGAGATGTTCTGCCTGATGGAGGGCCGCCACGTGCACCCCTCCACCCTCTACCCGGGCGGCGTCGGCACCATCGCCTCCGTCCAGCTCTTCACGGACTACATGAGCCGCCTCATGCGGTACTGCGAGTTCATGAAGAAGGTCGTCCCCCTCCACGACGACCTGTTCGACTTCTTCTACGAGGCCCTGCCCGGGTACGAGGAGGTCGGCCGCCGCCGCGTCCTGCTCGGCTGCTGGGGCGCCCTCAACGACCCCGAGTACTGCGACTTCACGTACGCCAACATGACCGACTGGGGACGGAAGATGTTCGTCACCCCGGGCGTGGTGGTGGACGGCAAGCTGGTCACCAACGACCTCACCGAGATCAACCTCGGCATCCGCATCCTGCTCGGCAGCTCGTACTACGACGACTGGCAGGGCCAGGAGCAGTTCGTCACCCACGACCCGCTCGGCAACCCGGTCGACCCGCGCCACCCGTGGAACCAGCACACCATCCCGGCCCCGCAGAAGCGCAACTTCGACGACAAGTACAGCTGGGTCATGTCTCCCCGCTGGTTCGACGGCAAGGACCACCTCGCCCTGGACACCGGTGGCGGCCCCATCGCCCGCCTGTGGTCCACCGCCCTGTCGGGCCTGGTCCACACCGACTACGTGCAGGCCACCGGTCACAGCGTCGTGATCACCCTGCCGCGCACGATGACCAAGCCCGAGACCCGCTTCGAGTGGAAGATCCCGAAGTGGAGCAACGCGCTGGAACGCAACCGGGCGCGCACCTACTTCCAGGCGTACGCGGCCGCCATCGCCCTGCACTGCGCCGAGAAGGGCCTCGCCGAGGTCCGCGCCGGACGCACCCAGACCTGGGAGAAGTTCGAGGTCCCGGACGAGGGGCTGGGCGTCGGCTTCACCGAGGCCGTACGGGGCGTGCTGTCGCACCACATGGTGATCCGCGACGGCAAGATCGCCAACTACCACCCGTACCCGCCGACCCCGTGGAACGCCAGCACCCGCGACACCTTCGGCACGCCCGGCCCCTACGAGGACGCCGTGCAGAACACCCCGATCTTCGAGGAGAACCCCCCGGAGAACTTCAAGGGCATCGACATCATGCGCGCCGTCCGCAGCTTCGACCCCTGTCTGCCCTGCGGAGTGCACATGTACGTCGGCGGCGGCAAGACGGTCAAGACGATGCACGTGCCCACCGGACTGAGCGGACTGGGCGGATGAGCGCGACGATCGACGGCGTCCAGGCCGGGCGCCGGGTCGAGGAGGTCCTCGACCGGCTCGCCGCCACCGGCGACCGGACGGCGTGCGCGGCCGCCGAGGAACTGGTGCGCGTCCTCATGGACTTCTACGGCGCCGGGCTCGCCCGGATCGTCGAGAAGGTCGGGGCGGGCCCGCTCCGGGCGGTCTGCGACGACGAACTCGTGGCGAGCCTGCTCTCCCTGCACGGCCTGCACCCCGAGGACGTGCACACCCGCATCGCCCGCGCCCTGGCCGCCCACGGCGAACCGGTTGAACTCCTCGGCTTCGACGCGGACACCGGCGTCCTGCGGCTGCGCCCCGCCGCCTCCACCGGCTGCGGCTGCGGCTCGGGATCCGGCGGCGGCAGCGGTGCCGGGCGGACGCTGGAGGACACCCTGGCCTGCTTCGCCCCCGAGGTGACGGGCGTGGAACGGGAGCCGGCCGCGGCCCCCGCCCCCGCCCTCCTGCAGATCGGCACCCGGCCCCCGAGCCCGGCGCGGGTGCCATGAGCGGGCCCGGTCTCCTCCACGACGGCCCGCGCGCCCCGCGCGGGCTGCGCCGGTTCGCGGGCCCGCGCCCACCCCGCCCCGAGACCTGCGAACTGTGCGGGATCGCCGTGTCCCCGGACGGCCACCGCCACCTGGTGCAGACCGAACAGCGCGCGCTGCTCTGCGCCTGCACCGCCTGCGCCCTGCTGTTCGACCGGCCCGGCGCGGGCACCGGACGCCTGCGGGCCGTACCGGACCGCTACCTCACCGACCCCCGCCACCGGCTCGACGACGGGGCGTGGGAACGCCTCCAGATCCCGGTCGGCGTCGCGTTCTTCTTCCGCAACGCCGCCCTCGACCGGCTGGTCGCCCTCTACCCGAGTCCGGCCGGCGCCACCGAGAGCGAACTCGACCCCGAGACCTGGCAGACCGTACTCGGCGGCGGCCGGCTGGCCCCGCTCCTCGAACCCGACGTCGAGGCACTGCTGCTGCGCCGCACGCCGGAGCGCACCGACTGCTACCTGGTGCCGATCGACATCTGCTACGAGTTGGTGGGGCGGATGCGGCTGCTGTGGCAGGGCTTCGACGGCGGGGCGGAGGCCCGGGCCGCGCTGAAGACCTTCTTCGAGCAGGTCGAACGGCGGGCCAGGGCCCTGCCCCGGACCGCCGGCGAGGACGAGGCCGACGCCGAGGACGGGATCCGATGACGGAATTCGCCTTCACCTGCACCGGCGTGCGCGCCGACGCGTACGCCGCCGGCCCCACCCTCGTCTTCCGGCTGCGGATCACCGCCGCCGGGGGCGCCCGGGTGCACGCCATCGCCCTGCGCTGCCAGATCCGCATCGAACCGGCCCGGCGCGGCTACGGCGCCACCGAGGCGGAGGGGCTCATGGACCTGTTCGGCGAGCGCTCCCGCTGGGGCAACACCCTCCAGCCCGTGCAGTTCGCCCAGGTATCCGTCATGGTCCCGAGCTTCACCGGGGAGACCGAGACCGACCTGGTCGTGCCCTGCACCTACGACATGGACATCGCCGCCACCCGGTACTTCGAAGCCCTCGCGGAGGGCGAGGTACCGCTGCTGATGCTGTTCTCCGGCACCGCCTTCACCGGTGACGCCGGCTTCCGCGTCGAGCCGGTGCCCTGGGACCGCGAAGCCGCGTACCGGATGCCCGTGGCCCTGTGGCGCGAGATGGTCGAACAGCACTTCCCCGGCTGCGGCTGGCTGCGGCTGCCCCGCGACACCATGGACGAGCTGCTCGCCTTCCGCTCCCGCCACGCCCTCGCCTCGTGGGAGGCGACCGTACGGGCCCTGCTCGACGCGGCCGACCCGCCGCAGCCGCCCGGACCCGTCCGGCTGGGCGCCGTCCTGCCGCGCCTCACCGAGAGGGCGGCCCCGTGACCCTGACGACCGCCCCCGACTCCCGCTTCGCGGTCGCCCGGCAGGTGGCCGACGCGGTCCTGCTGGAGGGGTACGTGCTCTACCCCTACCGGGCTTCGGCCGCGAAGAACCGGCTGCGCTGGCAGTTCGGCGTCCTCGTGCCCCCGGCCTGGGGCCGCGCGCACGAGGAGCACGTCTTCCAGCAGACCGAGATCCTGATGGAACCGCGGGGCGCGGCGACCCTCGCCCTGGAGCTGCGCTTCCTGCACGCCCAGCGGCGTACGGTCCAACGGGCCGCGGACGGCGGCGACTTCACCGAGGTCGCCGAACTCCACCTGGCCGACCGGGTCCTCGTGCCCTGGGACGAGGGCGCCGAGGAACGGGTCGAGGTGAGCGTCCCCGTCGCCGAGCTGCTGGGCGACGACGGCGTCACCTTCCCCTTCCGCCGCCCCGCCCGCGTCGACCACGAACCCGTCCTGGACGCCGACGGGCGCACCGCGGGCCGCCTGGTGCGCCGCACCGAGGAGATCGAGGGGACGCTGCGGCTGCGCGCCACCGAACTCCCCGGCGCCTACCGCGTGCTCCGCCTCCGGGCCGTGGTGGAGAACACCAGCCCGTGGACCCCGCCGCCCGGCACCGGACCCGCCGACCGCGAGGCCGCGCTGCCCCGCTCGCTGGTCGCCGCCCACCTGCTGCTGGGCCTGGACTCCGGCTCGTTCCTGTCCATGACCGACCCGCCCGAATGGGCCCGGCAGGCGGTGGCCGCCTGCGAGAACCGCCACACCTGGCCGGTGCTCGCGGGCGAACCCGGCCGCGCCGACGTGGTCCTGTCCTCCCCGATCATCCTGGAGGACCACCCGGCCATCGCCCCCGAGAGCGCGGGCGCCATGTACGACGCCACCGAGATCGACGAGATCCTCGCCCTGCGCACGGCCGCCCTGACCGAGCAGGAGAAGCGCGAGGCCCGCGGCACCGACCCCCGGGCGGCCGCCGTGATCGACCTCGCCGACTCCATGCCCCCCGAGGTGCTGGAGCGGCTGCACGGCGCCGTACGCGCCCTGCGGGAGGTCACCGGCCCCGAGCAGTCGCCGCCGCTCACCCGACTCCCCGACCTCCCCGAGGTCCCCGAATTCCGCGAACTCCCCTCCGAGGACGTGGTGTTCCGGCCCGACACCCCCTGGTGGGACCCGGCCCGGGCGGACACCGCGGACCCGGCCCGCGACCGGATCACGGTCGACGGCGCCTCGGTGGGCCCCGGCAGCCGCGTGCTGCTCCGCCCCGGACTGCGCCGCACCGACGCCCAGGACCTGTTCCTCCGGGGCCGTACCGCGCTGGTCGAGGCCGTCCTGCACGACGTCGACGGGGGAGTGCACCTCGCCGTCACCGTCGAGGACGACCCGGGCGCGGACATCCGGCGGGAACAGGGCAGGTTCCTCTACTTCCAGCCCGACGAGGTCACCCCCCTGGAGGACGCGTGAACGAGCGGGTCCTGATCGCGGGCATCGGCAACGTCTTCCTCGGCGACGACGGCTTCGGCGTCGAGACCGTACGGGCGCTGGCCCAGCACCCCCTGCCCGACGGGGTCGAGGTGGTGGACTTCGGCGTGCGCGGCGTCCACCTCGCCTACCAGCTCCTCGACGGCTACGACACGCTGCTGCTGGTCGACGCCACCGCACGCGGCGGCGAGCCCGGCACGCTCTACCTCATCGAGGCCGACGGCGACGCGGGCGCGAGCAACGGACCGGCCGGCGGCGAGGCACCGCCGCCACCCGTCCTCGACGGCCACCACATGTCCCCCGACGCCGTACTCGCCCTGCTGGACACCCTGTGCGCCGGGACCGGAGCCACCCCGCCGCGCCGCACTCTGGTGCTCGGCTGCGAACCGGCCGGTGTCGAGGAGGGCATCGGCCTGAGCGCACCCGTGGCCGCCGCCGTACCCGAGGCCGTACGCACGGCCCTGGACCTGATCCACGGCCGGAGCCACGCCGAAACCGACCGGCCCGGCCGCGAACTGAGGAGAACACCGTGAAGAAGGTCTTCGTCGTCGGGGCCGCGGCCGCCGCCGCCACCGCCGTCCTGCTCCAGATCCTCCCCGACCTCCGGCGCTACCTGCGCATGCGCCGGATGTGACACCGCCGCGGGCGCGGCCACGGGGCGGGCACGGGAACGGGTCCGCACCCGGGCGCCCGAATGGCGTACGGAGCGCGCCGCGCACCGGCGTGCCCGACCGCACGGACTCCGTCCCGCCGGTTCAATGAGCCCCGGCAGGACGGAGTCCGATGCACGAGATGTCGATCGCCATGGCCGTCGTGGGCCAGGTGGAAGAGGCGGCCCGGTCGGGCGGCGCACAGGCCGTCACCTCCGTACGGCTGCGGGTCGGTGAGCTGGCCGGGGTGGTCCCCGACGCGCTGGCCTTCTGTTTCGAACTGGCCTGCGCCGGAACGGTCCTCGAAGGCGCCGAACTCGTCACGGAACCCGTGCCGGCCCGCGCCCGCTGTGGCTCCTGCCCCGGCAGCTGGGCGGTGGGCATGCCCCCCGAACTGTGCTGCCCCGGATGCGGCAGGGCCACCGAAGTGGAACTGCTGTCGGGCCGTGAGCTGGAGATCCTCAGCGTGCACTGGGAAGACGGCCCCGCCGGTGCCCGCACCCGCGAACCGATTCCCGAGGAGGCCTGAACCATGTGCCGAATGGTCGATCTGCGGCAGGCGGTGCTCGCCAAGAACGACGCCACCGCCCAGGCCCTGCGCACCGAACTCACCGCGCGCGGTACGACGGTGGTCAATCTGCTCTCCAGCCCCGGCAGCGGCAAGACGGCGCTGCTGGAGCGCGAACTGCTCCTCGCGCGGGAGCGGGGCCTGCCCGTGGCCGCGCTGACGGCCGACCTGGCCACCGAGAACGACGCGGTGCGGCTGGCCCGTTCGGGCGTACCGGTCAAGCAGGTCCTCACCGACGGGCTGTGCCACCTGGAGGCCGCGATGCTCGGCCGGCACCTGGACGGCTGGCTGCCCGAGGACACCCGGCTGCTGTTCGTGGAGAACGTGGGCAACCTGGTCTGTCCGGCCGGCTACGACCTGGGGGAATCGCTGCGGGTGGTGCTCGCCTCGGTGACGGAGGGCGAGGACAAGCCGCTGAAGTATCCGACCGCCTTCGGACTGGCCCAGCTGGTCGTGGTCACCAAGACCGACATCGCGCGCGCCGTCGAGTTCGACGAGGCCGCCTTCCGCGCCAACGTCGAGCAGGTCAATCCCGGGGTGGAGGTGGTGCTCACCTCGGCGCGCGGGGGCGTCGGCCTCGGCGTCCTGCTCGACCGGGCGCTGGCGGCCGGGGCGGGGACCGCAACGCACACGCCGGTGATGGCCCGTCAGCAGCAGGCGCACGCGCACGGCCACGGCCACCAGCACGACCACGACCACGAGCACGAGCGCGAGCACGAGCACGAGCATGACCACGACCACGGTCATGACGAGGACCACGACCAAGGACACGGCCACGATCACGACCACCCGCACGTCCACACGGTCGCGCAGACCCGCTGATGGAGGCGGTGCAGCGGCGCCGGGTGACGGTCCGGGGCGTGGTCCAGGGCGTCGGCTTCCGGCCCTACGTCTACACCCGAGCGACCGGGCTGGGCCTCGCCGGGCACGTCACCAACACCCCCGACGGCGTCGTCGCGGAGGTCGAGGGCGCCCCGGCGGCGGTGTCGCGGTTCTGCGAACGGCTCGCGGCGGACGCACCCCCGCTGGCCGTCGTCGACGCCGTCGACCACTGGGAGGTCCCCGTCGCGGGCGGCACCGGATTCACCATCATCGCCTCCCGGACCGGCGGCCCCGGCCGCACGCTGGTCTCCCCGGACGTGGCCACCTGCGCCGACTGCCTCGCCGAACTGGCCGACCCGGCCGACCGGCGCCACCGGCACCCCTTCATCACCTGCACCCACTGCGGGCCGCGGTTCACCATCGTCACCGGGCTGCCGTACGACCGCGCCCACACCACGATGGCCCCCTTCCCCATGTGCCCCGACTGCGCCCGCGAGTACGGGGATCCGGCCGACCGCCGCTTCCATGCCCAGCCGGTCGCCTGCCCCGCCTGCGGCCCCCGCCTCAGGCTGCTCACCGGGCGACCGCCCCGCGAGCGCGCCGGCGCCGACCCGGTGGCCGGGGCCCGGCGCCTCCTGGTGGCCGGGGCGATCCTCGCCGTCAAGGGCCTGGGCGGCTACCACCTGGCCTGCGACGCCACCGACGCGGGTGCCGTGGCAGAGCTGCGCCGGCGCAAGGGGCGCGGGGACAAACCCTTCGCCCTGATGGCCCGGGACCTCGCCGACGTCGAGCGGTTCGCGCACATCGGCCCCGAGGAACGGGCCCTGCTCACCGGCGGCGTCCGGCCCATCGTGCTGCTGCGCCGCCGCACCGGCGCGGACGGCGGCCCGGACGAGGTCGCCCCCGGCTGCCCGGACCTCGGGGTGATGCTCCCGTACACCCCCGTCCACCACTTGCTGCTCGGCCTGCCCGGGGATCCCCCGGGGCCCCGGCTGCTCGTCATGACCAGCGGGAACCTCGCGGGGGAGCCCATCGTCACCGACGACGACGAGGCCCTGGAGCGGCTCGCCGGCCTCGCCGACGGCTGGCTCGCGCACGACCGCCCCATCCACGTGCCGTGCGACGACTCCGTGGTGCGGGTGTGCGACGGCGAGACGCTGACCGTACGCCGCTCGCGCGGATACGCCCCGCTCCCGCTGACCCTGCCGGTGCCCGTCCCCGCGAGCCTCGCCGCGGGCGGGGACCTGAAGAACACCTTCTGCCTGGGCGAAGGGCATCAGGCCTGGCTGTCCGCCCACATCGGCGACATGGACGACCTCGCCACCCAGTACGCCCTCGACGGCGCCGAGCGGCAGCTGGAGTCCATCACCGGCGTCGCCCCCGTGCTCCTCGCCGCCGACCGGCACCCCGGCTACCGCTCCACCCGGTGGGCGGAGCGCGCGGCGGGCGCCCGGCCGCTCGTCCGCGTCCAGCACCACCACGCCCACATCGCCTCCACCCTGGCGGAGCACGGCCGGGGCGCCGGCCGCCCGGTCATCGGGGTCGCCTTCGACGGCACCGGCTACGGCGACGACGGCGCCGTGTGGGGCGGCGAGGTCCTACTCGCCGACTACGCCGGGTTCACCCGGTTCGCCCACCTCGCCTACGTCCCGCTGCCGGGCGGCGACGCGGCCGTGCACCGCCCGTACCGGATGGCGCTGTCCCATCTGCGGGCCGCGGGCATCGACCGGGCCCCGGAGCTGCCCTGCACGGCCGCCTGCCCGCCGGGGGAACTCGCGCTGCTGGAGCGGCAGCTGGAACGGGGGCTGAACTGTGTCCCGACCTCCAGCATGGGCCGCCTCTTCGACGCCGTCTCCTCCCTGGCCGGCATCTGCCACCTGGCCGGCTACGAGGCGCAGGCCGCCATCGAGCTGGAGGGCGCGGCCCTGAGGGCGAGCGGGGCCGATCCCGGACCCGGCTACGCCTTCGGCCTGCGCGCCGCCCCCGGCCCCGACGGCGGGCCCCTCACCGCCGATCCGGCGCCCGTACTGGCCGCCGTGGTGGCCGACGTACGCGCCGGCACGGCCCCGGCACTGATCGCCGCCCGCTTCCACGCCTCCGTCGCCGCCCTCGTCACCACGCTCTGCGCGCTCGCGCGCGAGCGGCACGGCCTGGACACCGTCGCCCTGACCGGCGGGGTCTTCGCCAACACCCTGCTCTCCTCGGCGTGCGCCCGCCTCCTGGGCGCCGACGGCTTCACCGTCCTGCGGCACGGCCGGGTCCCCCCGAACGACGGCGGGCTGGCCCTCGGGCAGCTCATGGTGGCCGCCGCGCACCACACCCCCTGACACACCCCCTGACACACCCACAGCAAGGAGAAGCCCATGTGCCTGGCGGTGCCCGGCAGAGTGCTCGACATCGGGGAGAAGGACGGCACCCGCATGGCCACCGTCGACTTCGGCGGTGTGCAGAAGGAGGTGTGCCTGGAGTACCTGCCGGACCTCCAGGTGGGCGAGTACGCCATCGTCCACGTGGGCTTCGCCCTCCAGCGCCTCGACGAGGAGTCCGCCAAGCAGACCCTCGAACTCTTCGCGCAACTCGGCATGCTGCAGGAGGAGTTCGGCGACCCGTGGGAGCAGGCCGCCGCGGTCGGCGGTGACCCCTGGCCGTTCGCCGACGACCCCGATCCCGATCCGGACCCGGATCCGGATCCCGATCCCGTCCCCGGGGCCGGGCGGCCCGCGCCCGCCCTCGCCGCACCGCAGGAGGAAGGCCGGCCGTGAAGTACATCGAGGAGTTCCAGGACCCCGCCCTCGCCCGCCGCCTGCTCGACGACATCCACGCCACCGTGACCCGCCCCTGGGCCCTGATGGAGGTGTGCGGCGGTCAGACCCACACCATCATCCGGCACGGGATCGATCAACTCCTGCCGGATCAAGTGGAGTTGATTCACGGGCCGGGCTGTCCGGTGTGCGTCACCCCGCTCGAGGTCATCGACAAGGCGCTGGAGATCGCCTCCCGCCCCGACGTGATCTTCTGCTCCTTCGGGGACATGCTTCGGGTGCCCGGGACCGGCCGCGACCTGTTCCAGGTGCGCAGCGAGGGCGGCGACGTCCGCGTCGTCTACTCCCCGCTCGACGCCCTGCGGATCGCCCAGGAGAACCCCCGGCGCCAGGTGGTCTTCTTCGGCATCGGCTTCGAGACCACCGCGCCGCCCAACGCCATGACCGTCCACCAGGCGAAGAAGCTGGGCATCCCCAACTTCAGCCTGCTGGTCTCCCACGTCCGGGTGCCCCCGGCGATCGAGGCGATCATGCAGTCGCCGAGCTGCCGGGTCCAGGGCTTCCTCGCCGCCGGCCACGTGTGCAGCGTGATGGGCGTGCGCGAGTATCCCGAACTGGCGGCGCGCCACCGGGTGCCGATCGTGGTGACGGGCTTCGAACCGCTGGACATCCTGGAGGGCGTGCGCCGGGCCGTGCGGCAGCTGGAGCGCGGCGAGCACACGGTCGACAACGCCTACGCGCGTGCCGTGCGCCCCGAGGGCAACCCTGCCGCCCTCGCCATGCTGGAGGACGTCTTCGAGGTCACCGACCGGGCCTGGCGGGGCATCGGCGTCATCCCCGACAGCGGCTGGCGGCTGTCGGAGCGCTACCGGGACTTCGACGCCGAGCACCGCTTCTCCGTCACCGGCATCAACACCCGGGAGCCGGCCGAGTGCCGCAGCGGAGAGGTGCTCCAGGGGCTGCTCAAGCCGCACGAGTGCGAGGCCTTCGGCACGCTGTGCACCCCGCGCAGCCCGCTCGGCGCCACCATGGTCTCCAGCGAGGGCGCCTGCGCCGCGTACTACCTCTACCGGCGGCTGGAGCTCGGGACCGTGCCCGCCGCAGCGACCGCCCCGACCGCCCCGACCCCCGCGACCGCCCCGCTGGAGGCGAGCCCCGTTGTCTGACACCGCACTCGACATCACGGGCTGGACCTGCCCGGCCCCGCTGCGCGACCGCCCCCGCGTGGTGATGGGCCACGGCGGCGGGGGCGCACTCTCCGCCGAGCTGGTCCAGCACCTCTTCGCCCCCGCCTTCGGCGGTGACGTGCTCGCCCAGCTCGGGGACTCCGCGGCCGTCTCACTGGGCGGGGTCCGGCTGGCCTTCTCCACCGACTCCTACGTGGTGCGCCCGCTGTTCTTCCCCGGCGGCTCCATCGGCGACCTGGCGGTCAACGGCACGGTCAACGACCTGGCCATGAGCGGAGCCGAAGCGGCCTACCTGTCCTGCGGGTTCATCCTGGAGGAGGGCGTCGAGCTGCCGGTGGTGGCGCGCGTGGCCGAGGCCATGGGCGCGGCCGCGCGAGCCGCGGGCGTGGAGGTCGCGACCGGCGACACCAAGGTCGTGGAAGCGGGCCACGGGGACGGCATCTACCTCAACACCGCGGGCATCGGCGTCATCCCCGACGGGGTGGACCTGCGTCCGCAGCGCGTCGTACCCGGAGACGTGGTCATCGTCAGCGGTGAGATCGGGCTCCACGGCGTGGCGATCATGAGCGTCCGCGAAGGGCTCGAATTCGGCGTGGACGTCCAGAGCGACTGCGCGGCCCTGGGCGGCCTCGTGCGGAGCATGCTCGCGGTCACCCCGGACCTCCACGTCCTGCGCGACCCCACCCGCGGCGGCCTGGCGGCCTCGCTGAACGAGATCGCGGCCGCCTCGGGGACCGGTGTCGTGATCCACGAGGGCCGCGTCCCGGTCCCCGCCGCCGTCGCGAACGCCTGCGCGATCCTCGGGCTCGACCCGCTCTACGTGGCCAACGAGGGCAAGCTGGTCGCCTTCGTGCCCCGCGAGCACGCCGACGCCGTGCTGGACGCCATGCGCGCCCATCCACTGGGCCGCCACGCGACGGTGATCGGTGAGGCCGTCGACGCCCACCCGGGCCTGGTCGTGGCCCGTACCGCCCTCGGCGGCACCCGCGTGGTCGACCTGCCGATCGGGGAGCAGTTGCCGCGGATCTGCTGACCGGCGGCGTAGGCGGGCGCCGAAGATGGGTGCCGAAGATGGGTGCCGACCCCGATGTGCGGCGGCGGTGGGCCGGGCGATGCTGGAGGTGTCCGCAGTCCCCTCCCGGCCACTGCCGACCGGCGCCCCGCGCGCCGCCCGCCCGCGGACCCGCCCGGACGATGAACACCCCCATGTCCCGACGGTGTTGACGTGGAGCGGCCCGCGCCCCGGCGGGGAGCCCGCTCCCGCGCCGTCGCCCGGTCGACGGAAAGGAGCGGAGCCATGCCGCGCATGCCGCGAACCGACGGTACGAGGGCCGACGACCCGGGCCGGAGCCCCCGCGCAGGGAGCCCGCGCCCCCCGAGGCTGCCGCAGGGCCCGGGGTCACCGCATAGCCCGCAGAGCCCGCAGGGCCCGCACCGGCCCCGGGCACACCGCCGGGCCGGTGCCTGGCTGGCCGTGGCCCTGGGGGTCTGGTGCACCGTGGCCGGGGCCACCCTGCCCAACGGCCTCGTGCTCGCGGCCGGGCTGACCGTGGCCGCGCTGGCGGTGAACCGCCTGGGTGCGGAGCCCCGTACGGCCCGCAGGGCGAAGCCGATGACTCCGCCCTGACCGCCGGTCGGCCTGGGACGGCCTAAGGCCGCCCGGCGGGGTCCTGGTCGGGGGCCGGCTCCGCGACGGCCTCCGGGGACCGCGCGGGGGAGGGTACGGCCGCGAGCAGCGGGCCGTTGACGGCCCGCCGCGCCCGGAACCGGGCCGCCAGCGGCTCGGTGTAGCGGGCGGTGAGCGGCCCGATCACCACGAGGATCAGTACGTAGGCGGTGGCCAGCGGCCCGAGGGCCGGTTCGATGCCGGCGGTGACGGCCAGACCGGCGATGACGATCGAGAACTCCCCGCGGGCGACGAGGGTTCCGCCGGCCCGCCAGCGGCCCTTGACCCCGACCCCGGCGCGCTTCGCGGCCCAGTACCCGGTGGCGATCTTCGTTCCGGCGGTGACCAGGGCGAGCGCGAGCGCCGGCAGCAGTACGGGCGGGATGCTGGCCGGGTCGGTGTGCAGGCCGAAGAAGACGAAGAACACCGCCGCGAACAGGTCCCGGAGCGGGCTGAGCAGGGTGTGCGTACCCTCGGCCACCTCACCGGACAGGGCGATGCCGACCAGGAACGCGCCGACCGCGGCGGAGACCTGCAGCTGCTGGGCGATGCCCGCGACCAGCAGGGTCAGACCGAGGACGACGAGGAGCAGCTTCTCCGGGTCGTCGCTGGAGACGAACCGGGAGATGAGCCGGCCGTAGCGGACGGCGACGAACAGCACCGCGCCCGCCACGCCGAGGGCGATCGCCAGGGTCAGGCTGCCCGCCGCGAGACCGACCCCGGCCAGCAGCGCGGTGACGATCGGCAGGTAGACGGCCATGGCCAGGTCTTCGAGGACCAGGACGCTGAGAACGACCGGGGTCTCGCGGTTGCCGAGGCGTCCGAGGTCACCCATCACCTTGGCGATGACGCCGGAGGAGGAGATCCAGGTGACCCCCGCCAGGACCACGGCGGCCACCGGACCCCAGCCCATCAGCAGCGCGGCGACCGCGCCGGGTACGGCGTTCAGGGCGAAGTCGACCAGCCCGGCCGGGTACTGGGTCCTGAGGTTGGAGACCAGGTCGGTGGCCGTGTACTCCAGCCCCAGCATCAGCAGCAGGAGGATGACGCCGATCTCGGCGCCGATCGCCACGAACTCCTCGCTCGCGCCCATCGGCAGCAGCCCGCCCGTGCCGAAGGCGAGACCGGCCAGCAGGTAGAGCGGTATCGGGGAGAGGCGGAAGCGCCCGGCGAGCCTGCCCAGCAGACCCAGGCCCAGGATGATCGCACCGAACTCGATCAGGAAGACTGCGGAGTGCACAGGCGATCACTCCCGTCCGAGTATGGAGGCGGCCGCGTCGACGCCCTCGCGGGTGCCGATCACGATGAGCGTGTCCCCGCCGGCGAGGCGGAAGTCGGGGGCGGGGGAGGGGCGGGCCTCGGCCCGCCGCAGGACCGCCACGATCGAGACCCCGGTCTCCGTCCGCATCCGGGTCTCGCCCAGCAGCCGGCCGTTCCAGTACGAGTGCGCGGACAGCTCGATGCGCTCGGCGACCAGCCCGAGGTCGGTGGTGTGCAGCAGATTGGGGCTGTGGTGCGCGGGCATCAGGGCGTCGATCAGCGAGGTGGTCTCGGCCCCGGACAGGTGCAGCGACTGGGCGCACGCGTCGGGATCGTCCGCGCGGTAAACGTTCACCGTACGGGTGCCGTCGCGGTGGGCGATCACCGACAGGTGGCGCCGCTCGCGGGTGGTGAGGTCGTACTGGACCCCGATGCCGGGCAGTGGCGTGGTGCTCATCCGTGGAGCAGGCACAGCTCTGTCCCCCCTTGCTTCGTGTTCGACGGTGGTGCGGCGCAGCGCCGGCGGAAGGCAGGTCCGGGCTGCCGCGCGGGCTCATGGTGCCATCTCGCGCGGGGGCCGGGATATGGGTGTCGGCACGGATGGACAAGAGCTCCGGCGGACGACAGTCTGAGGCGGGGACACCGGTCCCCTCGCAGGTCCCGCCGCAGGTCACCGCAGGTGCGGAGGCGTATCGGCGGGGATAGTGGAAGCAAGCGGTCCGCCGGAGCGGCGGATCCCGGAACGAGCGGAGGGACGCCCGTGTCGCTGTACTGGCGGATCTTCCTGCTCAACGCGGCCGTCCTCGTCACCGCCGTCCTGCTGCTGTTCGGCCCGGTCACCGTGTCCACCCCGGTCCTCTTCGGCGAGGCCGTGGTGCTGCTCGCCGGGCTGGCCGCCATGCTGATCGCCAACGCCGCCCTGCTCCGGATCGGCCTGGCACCGCTCGGCCGGCTGACCCGCGCGATGAGCGCGGTCGACCTGCTGCGCCCCGGCGGCCGGGCGCGGGTGGAGGGTCCCGCCGAAGTGGCCGAGCTGACCACCTCCTTCAACGCCATGCTGGGCCGGCTGGAGGCCGAACGGGCCGGCAGCAGCGCCCGCGCCCTCTCCGCGCAGGAAGCCGAACGGCGGCGCATCGCCCAGGAACTCCACGACGAGGTCGGCCAGACCCTCACCGCGGTCCTGCTCCAGCTCAAGCACGCCGCCGACCGCGCCCCGGCCCCCCTGCGGGAGGAGCTCCGACAGGTGCAGGAGACGACCCGCACCAGCCTGGACGAGATCCGCCGCATCGCCCGCAGGCTGCGCCCGGGGGTCCTGGAGGAGCTCGGGCTGCACAGTGCCGTGCGCGCGCTGGCGGCCGAGTTCACCAGCGGGTCGCTGACCGTGCGGCACGTCATCGGCCCGCACGTGCCCCCGCTGGACGAAGCGGCCGAACTCGTCGTCTACCGGGTCGCCCAGGAGGCCCTGACCAACGCCGCCCGGCACGCGGGCGCGAGCGAGGTCCAGGTACACCTGTCGGCCCGGCCGGGCGGGGCGGTCCGGCTGCTCGTACGCGACGACGGCCGGGGCATCGGCCCCGCCGGTGAGGGCGCGGGGATCCAGGGCATGCGGGAACGGGCCCTGCTGATCGGCGCCGACCTCGAGATCGGCCGCGGCCCGCAGGGCGGCACCGACGTACGGCTGGACGTACCCGCCGTCACCACGGCCGCCGCCGCGACCACGGAGGGCGCCAAGTGACCGGACCGCAACGGCCGCCGACGCGCGTCCTGCTCGCCGACGACCACGCCCTCGTACGGCGCGGGGTGCGGCTCATCCTCGATGCCGAACCGGACCTCACCGTGGTCGCCGAGGCCGGGGACGGAGCGGAGGCCGTAGCCCTGGCGCGCAGCGAGGAGGTGGACCTCGCCGTCCTCGACGTGGCCATGCCCCGGATGACCGGACTGCAGGCCGCACGGGAACTCTCCCGGCTGCGGCCGGAGCTGCGCATCCTCATCCTGACCATGTACGACAACGAGCAGTACTTCTTCGAGGCGCTCAGGGCCGGGGCGGCCGGATACGTCCCCAAGTCCGTCGCCGACCGCGATCTGGTCGAGGCGTGCCGGGCGGCGATCCGGGACGAGCCGTTCATCTACCCGGGGGCCGAGACGACGCTCATCCGCAACTATCTGGACCGGGCCCGCCAGGGCGACCCGCTGCCCGCCCGGGCGATCACCGAGCGCGAGGAGGAGATCCTCAAGCTCGTCGCGGAGGGCCACTCCTCGAAGGAGATCGGCGACCTCCTCGTCATCAGCGCCAAGACCGTGGAGCGCCACCGGGCCAACCTGCTCCAGAAGCTGGGGATGCGGGACCGCCTGGAACTGACCCGCTACGCCATCCGCGTCGGCCTCATCGAGCCGTAGGCCTGGCGCACGGCCCGGCAGGACGCCGCCCGCACCGCACCCTCGCAGCTACGAGGTGGTGCCGCCCGGGTCCCGGCCCCAGCATGGCGCGGGAGACCGCCCGTCCGGGCGCCGTCCACCGGGGCCGGGAGGGGAAAGACGTGCTGCGCTGTCCGAGCAGGCTGTGGGCTGTGGTGCTGATGTGCGTGGCGGGACTGGTGCTGGCGGGAGCACCCGCGCCCGCCGCCGTCCCCTTCCCCGCCTCCGCCTCCGCCGCGGCGAAGCCGCTGTTCCAGCTCCCCTTCCCGTGCGGGACCACCTGGCAGCTGAACACCTGGGGCCACAACCCGGCGCTGGACATCGTGGTGGAGGGCAACACCGGATCCGACGGGCTGCCCGTCCTTGCGTCCGCGGCCGGCACGGTGGCCGCCACGTACCGGACCGACGGCTCGGGCAACACCATCCAGATCAACCACGGCAACGGCTGGTTCACGGCGTACTACCACCTGAAGGACGACCCGGCGGCCTACGTCAAGAAGGGCGACCCCGTCCAGCCGTCGACCCGGATCGGCCGCATCGGCACCACCGGCGCCTCCACCTGGTCCCACCTGCACTACGAGCAGCGCTACCTCGCCTCCGGCGACTTCACCGACGAGAGCCACCGCGTCCCGGTCCACTTCGACGGGGTCGAGTACTCGGGCGACGCGAAGGAATGGCCGAGCGTCACCAGCCGCAACTGCACCGGCACCCCGCCCCCCGCCTGGCAGGACTGCCCGCCCGGCTACGTCTGCTTCTACTCGGGGGCGGACGGCACGGGCACCGTCTGCCGCTCCGCCACCGACGAGCCCCGGAGCACGTGCGGGTTGCGCAGGTCCTTCTTCAACAACGGCACCACGCAGCCGGGTTACGACCACGTGCAGGTGTACTTCCGGGAGGGAGGCAGCGCCTGCCTCCACCGCGGCTGGGACGAGGGGCGCGGCAACCTCCCCGCCGGAGGCCGGACCATCGAGCGCTTCGAGTGGCGGGGAGAGTGCTGAAGAGCGGCCGTCGGACAGGCCATTGTTGCGGGAACGATTGATTCCGCTGGCTAACCTTCCCCTGCACCTTCGGGGAAGGAAGCAGCGTGAACAGCATCATCGTGGTTCCGGGGCCCACCATGTCCCCGGCCGCACAGATCCGCCTGGCACCGGGGCAGACCCTCCGATTCGGCCGTGAACCCCTCCGCCGCACCAGCGCCGGCGGTGGCGGCAGCGGCCCGCACACCCTGCATGTTCCGCACACCGGCGTCTCGCGTTCGGCGGGGGAGATCACCGCCACGGCGACGTACTGGTCGCTCAGCAACTTCTCCGGCTCGGCGACGTACGTGGTCGAGAACCCCGAGGGCGCCGGCGAGCACATCAAGATCGCCCCCGGCCGGCTCGACGCACCGGTCCCGTTCGAGTTCGCCCGGCTCGTCCTGCCCGCCGGCTCCGAGCTGCTCACCCTGGACGTCTGGGCACCGCGCCACGACTACGCCGATCGGGACGATCCCGGAGAGCGGGACGGGGAGCCGACCGCGCTCCCCTTCCCGCTCGACCGCTCCAGCCGGTACTTCCTGGTCCTCACCGCGCTCTGCGAGCCGAGGCTGCGCGGCGCACCGCACGCGCCCCTGCCCACCGTCGAGCAGGTGGTCGAACGGCTGAGGCCCTCCTGGCCCGCGGCCAACCGCGCCGCAGTGCAGTGGAACATCGACTACCTCGCGGTCAAACTGCGCCTCAAGCCCGGCCCCGACACGGTGGATCCGGGGCCGCGGCTGGTCGGCAAGAAGGAGACCCTGGTCTCGCTGGCCCTGCGCTTCGACCTCGTCCGCGAGACCGACCTGGCGGCCCTGCCGGCCGCCCCGACCGGTACCGCCCGCTGACCGGGGAGGCCGGCCGCTCCGGCGCCCTCGACGTACCGGCCGGCTACCGCGTCGGCCCCTGGGCCGTCGGTCACCTGCTGGGGGCCGGCGCCTTCGGCAGTGTCTACGCGGCCCTGCGCGCCGTACCCGAGCCAGGCCTGCCCGGCCGCGCCGCGCTCAAGGTCCTGCCGACCGGCACCCGCACCCCCCGCCAGTTACGGCACCTGGTCGAGCTCGCCGAGCGCGAGACCGAGGTACTGCGCCGGGTGCGCACGCCCCGGCTGATCCGGCTGTACGAGGTGCTCACGGTCGACGACCCCGGCCGGCCCGAACTCGACGGCGCCACCGTCCTCGTCCTGGAGGAGGCGCAGGGCTCCCTGGACACCTTGCTGGCCGGCGGTGTGCCACCGGCGGGGCCCGTCCTGCTCACCCAGGTCTGCGAGGGGCTCGACCAACTGCACCGGGCGGGCTGGGTGCACGGCGACCTCAAGCCGGGCAACGTCCTGCTGATGGCCGACGGCACGGCACGGCTGGGCGACTTCAACATGGCCGCGGAGCTGGAGGGCACCCACGCCTACTCCCCGGCCTTCGCCACACCCGACTACACCCCGCCGGACCTGCTCTGGTCGGAGGTCGGCGAACGCGGTACGAAGATCCGCCCGACGGCCGACATCTGGGCCTTCGGCGTACTGGCCCACGTCGTCCTGACCGGCGCGCTGCCGCTGCCCGGCGGTACCCCCGCAGCCCGCCGGGACGCCGCGCTGCGCTACGCCAGGGGCGAGGAGGAGCTTCGGCTGTCGCCCGAACTCCCCGAGCCCTGGCGGGACATCGTCCGCGACTGCCTGGCCCGCAGGCACGAGGACCGGGCCGGGCACACCGCCGCGTCGCTGATGCGCCGGGTGGAGGCGGCGGCGGCCGCCGCGCCCGCCCCGCCCGCCGCACCCGTCCCGCTCGTTCCCGTCCCGCGCGTTCCCGTTCCGCGCCGGCGGCGCCGCGCGCTGCTCGCGGCCGGTACGGCGGCGCTCGTCGTCGGCCTGGGCGCCGTATGGGGCCCGGACCTGTTCCACCTCGGGGACTCCGCCGGGGTGCTGGGGTACGAACGGTGCTGGCGCGGGGCGGTCTGCTTCTTCTCGGAGGAGGACGGCCGCGGCGAGATGTGCTCCTGGGTCGACGGCGGCGCGGACTGGGTCGAGGGCCCGGCCCCCTGCCCCTGGACGGCCCGCGGCGCGCCGCGTTCGGTCTTCAACAACGGGTTCGACCTCACCGAGGGCGCGACCAAGGTCGACGTCGTCTACTACGGCCGGCCCGCCCAACAGGAGCCACTGGGCTGCGTGAAGGTGCGCACGAGAACCAATCTGAGCGGCACGGTCCAGCCGCGCTCCCACGCCTGGGTGCCGAACTGCTGAGTACCACCGGGGACACGGCGGGCCGCCGACCCGGGCACAACTCGTTGGTGGGGCGGTGAACGTGCCCGTTAGCATCCGACGATGATCACGCAGGCAGACGAGTCCTTCCGCGACGCGGTGCGTCGGGCCGACATCGGCCGGCTGGCCGGCCTTCTCGACGCGCGGCTCTGCGAGCCGGCCGTCTTCGCCCACCTCGTCCGGCACGACGACCCCGGCCTGCGCCACCTGGGGCTGGTCCTCCTGGCCGAGCGCGTCACATCGGGCCGGACGGACGACGCGCGGGAGATGGCCGAACTCGCGGGACTGCTGCCGGAATCGGTGGAGGGGCCGCCCGAGGAGGCGCTCGTCCTGGCGCGGCTCCACGAACGTCTCGGGCCGCATCGCCGGGGGCTCTCCCGGCCTGTGTGGCGTACGGCCGAACTGCCGGCACGGGTGCGGATCGCCTGGCTGCGCGCCGAGCTCCTCAACGAGCCGACGGCGATCCGGAAGGAGCCTCCGGGCGAGCTGCTCTACCAGGCCGTGCAGGATATGACCATCGCCTGCGCGCACCGGCCCGAGGAGCTGGTGAACGAGCTGGTGGGCAGCGGCGACCCGGTGCTGCAGGCCGCCGCGCTCCGGCTGGCCCGGCAGGGGCTGCACGCCGGCCTGCTGGCCCCGGCGCTGGTGCGCGCGTACCTGACCGACCTGCTCGGCGCCGACAGCGCCGCCGTCGTCGCCGCCGTACTCGGCGAACTCGCCGAGCCGTGGGCGGCGTTGGACCCCCTGCCGCCGGGGCGCCTGGCCCCCTTCCTCGCCGCCGGTCCGGTGACCGCACGACCCGGGGTGGCCGAGGCCGCGCTCACGGCCGCCGCTCATCACGGGCACCGCGCGCTGCTGTGGCAGGCCGCCGCCGACGAGGAGCTGGCGCCGGGTCTTCGCCGGCGCGCGATGGAACTGCTCGGCGACCTGGCGGACCGCGGTGACATCGGCGCGTTGTCGGCCGTCGCCGCGCGGGACCCCCTGCTGTTCGGCGCCCCGGCGGTGACCTTCCTGCGCGGACTCCACCGGCGCGGGCACTTCCCGGACGATCCGCACGTTCCGTCCGTCATCGGCCTCGCACTGGCCGATCACACGATCGCGCCCCACGAGGTCGCGACGATCCTGTTCACCTGCCGGCAGACGATGTTCCGGGTACTGGTGGAAGCCGACGCCGACGATCCGAGCTGGCCGCGCCGGCTCGCTCTGCTGGTCGCCCTCGCCGGACAGGGAACGGGGGAGCTGCCGATCGGGGACGCGATCACCCGGGTGCTGCCGTCGGCTCCCGCGCCGGGGCCGTTCCTCGACGCGATCCGCGCGCTGCGCCACGCGGCAGCCGAAGACGCCGTGATCGCCCTCCTGCCGTCCGCTCCCGCCGCGGCCCTGGACGCCCTGGAAGCCATCGGCGGGCACCGGACGACGACAGCGCTGCGGGAAGGCCTCGGTCTCGCCACGGCCGGGAGCACGGGCGCGATCGCACCGCACCTGCGCGCGGTGCGCGGCCGGGCCCTCGAGATCCTGTGGCATCTGACCCACGATCCGTCACAACGCCGTGCCCTCCTCGTCCGCCTCGATCCGGCGGACCTGCCGCCCCGCATCGCGACGGACCTCGGAGGCCCGGACGAGCGGGAACTCGCCCTCCTGAGTTCCCGTCCGGACCCGGACGACCCGGTCGCGGCACTGTGCGGGCTGGCCGCCCACGGCGGCGTCGGCACGCTTGCGGTCATCGCGGACCTGCTCCTGCGGGTCGTCGCCGGACTGGCGGAGTCCCGGGAAGGGGGCGCCGCCCCGCACCCCGGAAGCGGACAGCAGGCCTGGGAGCCCGTGGTACCGCAGGAGATCGTGGACGCCGTACACGGCCTGGGCCGCCGTCTCCACGAGCGGGGACGCATCAGGCCGACCTGCCTGCTCGACGCGGCGACCGCACGCGAGGCCGGACACGCACTCGTCGCGACCACGGTTCTGGATCTGCTGGACCGGCCGGGACTCTCGAGCGGCGAGCAGGCGATCCTGCTCGAACTCCTGCTCCGAATTCCCTACGCACGCACCCGCGCGAGGGTCCACCACCTGCTGCGGCACCGCGACCGGCACGTGCGCAAGCATGCGATCGCGCTGCTCGCCCGCGACGCCACCGGGGACGACGTGCAGGCGCTGTCGGCGTCCTTGATCGCGCTGACCGCGGCCCAGGACATCCAGACCGTCCGGCAGGCGCTGCTCGCCCTCGGTCACGCGCGGGCCCGCTGGGCCTCCACCGCCATCGCCGCATGTCTGGGCCATCCGAACATGAACATCAAGAAGACCGCCGCCGGGGTCCTGGCCCGTGCCGGCACGCCCACGGCGGTTCCGGCGCTGCTCCGGTGGCTCGGGCGCCACGACAACCCGGGCCTGCGCGGTGCGCTCGTCGAGGCGCTGCGCGCCGTCCTCGGCGACGCGTACCCGGCGACCGTCCTCGCCGCCGCCGAACACAGCGAGGACCGCCGCACCCGCGAACTGCTGCTGGAGGGCCTCGACCGCACCCTGCCGGCGCGTTCGGTCCTCGCACTGGACGACCAGGCGTCACGGGTCGCACCGACCCTGCTCGCCCTGGTGGCGGCCGGCCGGGTCGGCCTCGCCTCGGGCACGGTCGAGGAGCTGTCGACAGCCCTGGCCGCGCACGGGATCACCCCACCCACCGCGCCGCACCCGGCGGCGGACACCGGAGCGGACCTCGACGTCGCGTCGCTGCTGGCCGAGGGCTGGAATCCATGGGTGGCGCTGCGCCTCGCCGAAAGCCCGGAGCGGCCGCGCCCCGGGCGACTGCGGCTGCTGCGGCCCATGCTGGCGGACTGGCTTCGCCTGGCCGGCTCCGAACCCGCCGCCCGGGGCCGCGTACTGCGGCTCACCCTCCGGCTCTGCCCCGCACCGTGGTCGACCGGGGAACTGACGGCCTTCGCCCGGTCGGCCGGGGTCCTGCTCGACGGGCTCGCCGAGGCCTCGGCGGAGGACCGGCACGACCTCGTCACGGTCCTCGAAGCGGTCGCGCCGACCGTGCCGACGGCCCTGAAGCCGGCGGCCGCCGACGCCGTACGCGCACTGCCACCCGTACCCGGGAGCCCGTCCGTACTGCCGCTGCTCCGCGGCCTCGGCGCGGTGCTGGTCCGCGCCGACCTCGACCGGGCACTTGCCGCGGCCCGGCGGGACGCCGACCCGTGGCAGGCCGAGACCGACGTACTGCGGGACGCGTTCAACGCCCCGCAGTCCCCCCTGGCGTCGGCCGGGGCCGGGGCCGGGGCCGAGGTCGCGGCCGAGTCCGAGGCGTGGCGAGCCGCGCTGGACGCCGCGGTGCGCACACCGGACTCCGCGGAGCGGGTCGGCCGGCTCCGCCGGCTCCGCCGGCAGCGCGACGGCATCCCGGGCTCCCGGGACCGCCTGAGCGCGCTGATCGATGCCTACGCCCCGGCCGGCCCCGAGACCCGCGCCGTCCTCGTCGACTGGATGACGGACATCCAGCCGCTCGACGCACCACCCTGGACCATCGCCGAGGCCGTCCACGCGCCCGCGCCGCGACCGCGGACCGTGCGCATCGACGACCTCGACCAGCCCCGTTCGACCGCGTTGCGGGAGCGCCTGCTGGCCATGTTGCGGGCATCCGCCGCGGATCACCGGCACACGGCGGCCCTGGCACTCCTGGAATGGCCCGAGCCGGAGGCCGGGCTTCCCGTGCTCCGGGCATTCCTGCGAGGCCGCATCGACGTACCGGTCGGGGCAGGCCTCGCCCGCGCACTGGGCGCCATCGGCGAGGGGGAACTCCGCGCGGAGGACATCCTGCACGACAGGGTCGCCCTGGTGGCGGGCCGGCTCGCCCCGGGGGACCTGGAGCCGCTCGTCCCGCTCCTGCTGGAATGGTGGGAGCACGACCGGCCGCCCGGCGGCGCCGGGGTGGGGCAGGCGTTGCGCCGGGTCCCCGCCGACGTGCTGGCCGAGCGGCTCGGCGGCCGACTCGCCGCCGGTGCCTGGGGATTCCTCGACCTGCTCCGGGGGCGCCCCCTGCTGCGCACCCCCGCGCTGACGCAGCTCTGCGGGCGGCTGCGCGCCGAGGGACGCGAGGACCTCGCGGACGGACTGCTCCTCGTCGAGGGTCCGCTGCGCCGTCCGGACGCCGCCGCACGGCAGGACGCCGCCGTACTGGCAGCGCTCCGTGACCGCGACGGTGGCCGTGACCCTGACCGTGACCCGGCGGGGCCGCCGTCCCGGCAGGAGCTGCTGGACCTGGCCCGCGGCGGCGACCCGGTGCGGGTACGCCAGGCACTCGCGCGACTGGCCGAGGGGCACGTCGGCCCCGAGCCGGACCAGGACCCCCGGCTGAGGGAGCTGATCGAAGAGTTGCTGCGTCATCCCAAGCCCGGGGTCCGCCTGCACGCCCACCGGACCTCACGGGCCGTGCTGGACCGGCAGACCTACCTGCACCACACGTCGGTCCTGCTGGACGACCCGCAGCCGGAGCTGGTGCGCACGGCGATCCGGATCCTCTGCCACGCGAACTGGGCGCCCGCGATGCCCGCCCTGGCCGGAATGCTGGAGCACTCCCACCCGGTCGTCCGCAGGGCCGCGGCCAAGGGGCTCGTCGACATGGGCGAGCCGGCGATACCCGCCCTCAGACACGCCGCCGTCCACGCCCGCCCCGACAGGCGGTCCCGCTACACGGAGGTCCTCGAACAGATCACGGCACGCCGGGCGGCCGGAGGGGAGGACGGGGCCCCGTGCCCTCGGTGATCAGCTCACGCTCATCCCGCGCTCCGGCCACACACCCCGCTCCGTGTGCAGCGCGTTGAGCTTCCGCGAGGCCTTCAGGAAGGTGTAGTCGACCTGTTCGTCCTGGACCGTCGAGGTGCAGGACGCCTTGTCCATGGTCAGCCGCCGCTGGAAGCGGTCGGGGTCGTCACCGAATTCGTATTCGACGACCTCCTCGGTCTCCGAGACCTTCCGGAAGTACACGATCGCAGCCATTCACCATTCCCCTTCGATGTCTTCCCGCTTGTCCTGCGGTCCGGAGTCCTGCCAGTTGTGCGTCTCGTTCGCCACTCGGTGCGCCTCCTGGTAGGTGGCCCCCGGGTTCTCGCGCAGATACGTGAGCTCGGCGAGCTCGTGCTCCAGCAGCAGCCGGTCCTCCGGCAGCGCATTTCCCGAACGCAGCCGGATCCACGCGTCCGCGATCTCCGCATCCGCGTCGAACTTCCGCATCACGACACCTCCCGTCTCGTAGTCCACGATGGGATGTTCCGTGTCGAAGACGTGCTTCTTCACCGCCGCGATTTCCTCCGGGGTGAACCCGGTGGAGCCATTGTCCCGGGCCAGCCCCTGGGAATGTCCGCTGATCGCTTCGATGTCCCGGTCGCTCTTCATGAAATCCGCGTACGCGTCCTCCGCCCACCGGGTCTGGGCCGGGTCGTCGAGGAGCTGCCGGGGCCGCCTCCTGCCGCCGGTCAGCCATTCGTCCGTGTGCCGCAGGCCCGTACTCGCTGCCCCCTCGAGCCCCTCGCGTGCGGCCACCCGCACGCCGGCCCGGGCGCCGCCGAAGCCCTTGGTGCCGATGAGTTCGGGTACGAGCCGCCCCAGGCCCTCCGACGGGTCGTTCTTGAAGCTGTCGATCAGCGCGCCCGGGATCCGCTCCGGATGCGCCGCCGTCGACACCAGGCCGGCCAGGGTCATGTTGAGGTTCTGCTGGTACTCGGCCGGGTGGGTCAGGTTGTACGGGTCCATCGGGTTCAGGCCGCGCGCGAAGTTGACCAGGCCCGCGGTGCCCTTGACCACACCGCCGACGAAGTGGTTGAGCTCCACCGCCTGGCCGCCGTAGTAGTCGGCGATCCCGGCCAGCGCCCGGTCCGTCGCCGAGGGCTCCTTCGGGGCGTGCTCCAGCGCCGCGTCCATCGCCTTGGCCACGGCCCCGGCGGCCTCGTCGCGCTGCCTGCGGGCCTCTTTGAGGATCTCGTGGGCCCGCGTGCCCTCCGCCTTGCCCACGTCGACCGGCTTCTGCGGCTCCGGTCCAGGATCCCGGCCGGCCTTCGCGGCCTCGTTGTAGGCCCCGGCCTTCGCCGCGTAGTCCTCGTGGGCCTCCTTCGCGGCCTTGACCGCCGCCTTGTACAGGTCGATGGCCTGCTGCGCCTGCTTCTGCGCCCACTCGACCGTCTCCGCGTACCGGTTCAGGGCGCCCGCCGCCGCCTCGCAGGCGTCGGAGGCGTGCAGCCAGTCCTTGGGGTGCATCGCGAACTTCTCACGGAACGCGTCGGCCGCCTGCCCCTTCCAATGCCCCGAGTCCAGCGCCCGCATGCCCTGGCCGACCCGGTCGAACGCCCCCTGGAAGTCCTTCAGGTGCTTCGCCGACTCCCGGATCTTCGCGGGCTTGCCGTGCACGAGCTCGTTCGCCTGCTCGCTCTGACCGAGCTGCTGCTCGCCGACCGAAGCACCCATGTCCGAGGCGAAGTCGTCGCCCCAGTCCTCGACCTTGTCCGCCCAGTCGTCCGCCCCGACGTACTCCAGGCCCGCGCCGATCCCGTCGGTGGCCTTGTCGACGCCCTGGCCGACGACCTTCTTCGCGCCCTCCCAGCCGTCGTCCAGCTTCTCCAGGCCCTTGCCCAGGAGCCCGCCCCAGTCCGTCACCGGTGCTCACCGCCCGAGGGCTGCTCCTGCGGCTGCGGCGCCGGACCGACCCAGTCCTCCACCGCCGCGTCGACCTCGTCCCGCATCCCCGTCGCGTCGACGATCTGGTTGCTGAGCAGGATGTCCGAGCTGTTGACGTCCCGCACCGCGCCCTTCCAGGCCTCCTTGCTGTTCTCCCGTGCCCGCTCGAAGGACTCCGCGCTGTAGTCCGCGTCCCGGATCTGCGTGTACGGGTTGTCGGAGA
Organism: Streptomyces sp. NC-S4; assembly: GCF_054353315.1. NCBI lineage: Bacteria > Bacillati > Actinomycetota > Actinomycetes > Kitasatosporales > Streptomycetaceae > Streptomyces > Streptomyces sp. NC-S4. The sequence goes on from NZ_CM135937.1 coordinate 6,801,363, forward strand.
GGACTCCGCCCCAGTCCTTCGCGATGACGTCCTTCTCCGACGCGTACGGATTGCCCATCGCGGAGTTCGTCAGCACCTTGAAACTGCCCTGGATGTACTGGTCCTGCTCGTGCATCACACCCGCCGACAGACCCACGTCGAACGCAAACTGGTTCCCCTGCTGCACCAGCGCCCGCACACCCCACTCCCAGCGCTCGCAGAACGTCTTCATCGAAGCCGTCAGGCCCTCGTGCCCGCTCTCCATGCCCGACAGCGCCAGATCCGTGAAACCCCGCCCCATGCTGGCCGAGCCCACCATCCCGAGCTCCTTCAGCTCACCCAGCGTGTCCGTGATCCCCTGCGCTATCTGCCCCAGCGCCTGTTTCGAGACATCGAGGTCCGACCCGTCCCCGCTCACGCCGTCTCCTCCCGTACGTCCCCGTCGAGCCCGTCGAGCGCCGCACCGTCGGGCACCAGCCCCCGCACCGGCGGGAAGACGATCCCGTCCGGCCCCGCCACGTCCAGCGCCACCCCGCACGGGAAGTCCAGCGCCGGGATCACCTCGTCCAGCAGCCGCGCCCCGACGATCCGCCGGTACGGCCACTCCCGCTCGGCCTCACCGCGCGCGTCGGCGAACCGGGCCAGCGTCTCCAGGCCCGAGAACGCACAGATCCAGTCCAGCCCGCCCAGCTCCGCCGTCCACAGGCCCCTGCGCTCGTCCAGCGGCACCAGCACCACCCGGCTGCGGAAATCCGCCAGCCGCTCCAGCACCGCCTCGCGCGCCGCCCCGGCATCCACGACGGGGCCGCTCTCCGGCTCACGCACCCGTGGCGCCGGCTCCAGCGGCACCCCCGAGTCGACCCGCTCCGTCGCGGCGGCCCGCAGCCGCCCCCACTCCTCGTCGAAACCCACCCCAAGGCCTTCCCACCGACGCTGAACCGCACTTCAGGTCCCGTTGCAGACGAACGATTCTGCCCGAGGCGCCGAAGCACACCAACATCACCTTCCGCGAAAGGGCCTCAGCCCTCCGTCGGGGGCAGCAGGTGGGAGCAGGTAGAGCGGGCCACGAACGCGATGCCGTCGTAGTCCTCGGCGGGGACGAGCGGAGCCGTGTTCAAGCGGTAGGTGAACCGCTGGACGCCGGCGCCGAAGCTGCGCTGCGCGTGCGGGGCGTGCAGCCAGGGCGCGGCGCCGGCGGGTGACCCCGGGGCGCGGAGGTCCGCGTAGTAGTCGCCCGGTACGGCGTCCGCGAGCAGGGCCTCCACGGAACGGAAGCCGGTGCCGATGCGGTGGCGCACCGGCGGGCTCCGGAGGTCGTTGCCCCGGCGGGCCAGGAAGGAGCCCTTGCCGAAGAGGAGGGCCAGCGCGTAGTAGGAGTCGCCGTACCGTTCGCGCAGTCCGCTGCCGAGGGCCGGCACCTGGTCCCCGTACGTGCCCTTCGCGATGTGCCCGTTGTGCGCCCAGACCATGACGCGCGCCCCGGGGTCGTCGTCCACGAGCCGTGCGACGGCCTCGGCCATGTAACGGTCACGCGCGGCGTACACGCCGTCCTCGCCGTCCTCGCCGGCCGAGGCGGCGAAGGGCCGGGCCACCAGGTCGGCGGCGCGGACCAGGATCCGCGCGTGTTCCAGGGCCTCGTCGGCGCCGTCGCCGGGACCGGACCGCTCGACGTGGTCCGCGACGAGGCGGGCGATCTCCTCGGCGCGCCGCATCAGGGCCCTGTCCGGGTCCGGAAGTGATCCCGGGCGGGCCCGGGCCAGTACGTCCAGGGCGCCGACGCGCCCGGCCCGATCGGGCGCCGCCCGGCGCAGGAAGGCGGCGACGGCCTCGACCGAGTCCGCGCAGAGCTGGGGGTCCGTTCCCACGAAGCGGATCCGGCGCTCTTCGGGCAGGTCGCGGTTGTGGGCGCGCAGCCACTCGACGAGGTCGACCATCTCGCGGGTGCGCCAGGTCCAGAAGCCCAGCCGGGCGACGAGCCGTTCGGGCGAGCCCGTGCCGTACCGGACGTACGCGTCGAGCGCGCGGGCGGCGGACTGGCTGGCCTCCATGGCGAGGGCGGTGAACCCCTCCTCGCGGACCAGGAACTCCACGATGCGGTGCTTCAGCCGGAAGAACTCGCCGGTGCCGTGCGTGGATTCCCCCAGCCCGACGATCCGTGTCCCCCGCAGGGCCTCACCCAGGGGCCTCAGATCCTCCACGGGCGCGCCGGCGGTCAGGCTGCTCAAGGGGCGGGCATGCTCGTTCAGCCATCGGGCGATGTCGCCGGGCACCGTCTTGCCTCTCCTCCCGCGTCAGGCCGACACGCGGTCACGCGCCGACCCCTCACACCCGTTCACGGCCGCGAGGACCTCGTGGAGATCCCGTACGGCGTCCGGTCGGCCATCCCCGGAATACACTGCCGCGCCGCCGACGACCACTTCTTTCACCCCGGCCCGACCGTATTCGGCCAGCTGCGCGGCTGCGCTCTCGCAGCCCGATTCAGAACGAGGAGTGACGGCCCCCCTGACGCCGACCGGTGACCGGAATCTACTGCCAAGTACGCACGTACAAAGCCATGTTGCTCCGGAACACCCCTTCGGCGCCCGTGCTCTGACCGAATTCAAGGACGACCCCATCTATGCCGTGGCCGGGGACGGCGAAAGCAATCACAAATACGCGATCGATTCCACGAACCACAGCGGCTGATGGATCAGCAGATCGTCAAGCCCTCCGGTATCCGGCACTCAGCGGAAGAACGACAATTAGCTTGCGGGTAGCCTTGCGCCCAACTGGTCATTCGCACTCCTCCGGACGGCGAACGACGCCGTGGGAAGGCTGTGGGACCGCTGCGACATCGCCGCGCGTGACGTGACCAACGTGTGGGTCGTTCTGCGATCCGACCCGGGGGGCCACCCGCCGTTCGTTGTTCTCACCTCCATGCCACCGACAAGACGCTGCACCCGTACTGCGCACTTGGAGAGTTGGAGTAAGGCCCGTGACCCGGATTGATGCCACCTCGTGGAGCAGTTCCCTGCGGGCCCTTTTCGGGGAGGGCATGTTCGCGGCCGTGGGCGCCCGGAGGCGCGACGACTGGCGGCTGGACGCCCTCGACGTCATGCAGCTGCGGACGGACGATCCGCGTGGCTGGTCGAAGGTTGCCGCGGCATCGGGAGGGGGCAACTACGGCACCGGCCCGGACAGCCCGTTCAGTGCTGTCGCCACGGCCTGCCCCGTGTCCAGGAGGGGCGCCCAGCAAATCCTGGCCACTCTCCAGGGTGAGTGGTTCCAAGCAGAGGACATCCCGGATTTTGATGCGCGAAGGGCCGAACTGGCCTCGCACGCGGAGACGATCCTGGAGAGATTCGGAGAGGACGCGCTGTTCTTCACCAATGCGGCGACGGCGCGATGGAATCCCCATGCCGATATGTTCCGTCGAGAGGGCGCCTATGAGGGCTTCACCAGCCACGTAACGGACTGCGGTGTGATTGCTCTCTCCGTCAAGGAAGTAGGAATCGAGGTGCACTCATTGCACCTTTGGTCCTCATCTCGGCCAGCCCGGCGAATGGCCGCACACTCGACGGCATCGACGTCGAGCAGGTGCTGGAGCCGTGTGAGGGTCAGGGGTTGGGATCGCCGCTGTGGCCGAAGACCAGGGCGGCTTTCACCGTGTCCAGATGCTCAGGACACGAGAAGTACGCCTTCCGCCTGCGGAACAGGCCCCCTTGCGGAACGGCACCCAGGCGCCCGTCACTCGTTCGGGGTTTCGTCCTGGCCTTCGGTTCAGCGGGCCCGGACGACCCCAGCCCGCTCCGGTACCGTTCTGGACGCGCCATCCGCGAATTCGGCTACGAGCCCCCTTCAGGAACTCGAACCCGCGGCCTCTGAGCTTTTCCCCAACCTGCGCTGGGCGACATGACGTGTCACTGAAAGCGGTTGACGGCACGGGCGGGGCAGCGGGGAGCGTGGGGGAGTGGCCTGCAGGGGTCGGCTGCGCATTCTCCCCAGATTCTCCCCAGGGGCCCTGCGGGCCGCTTCTATGTGTTCCCAACGGCCAAGTTGATCAATGGTGGTGATGTGCGGTCTACAGCCAGTCGCGCTTCTTGAAGATGACGTAGAGGCTGACGCAGACCACCGCCATCAGCAGGATCGCGAAGGGGTAGCCGCCTGCCCAGTGCAGTTCCGGCATCACCTCGAAGTTCATGCCGTAGATGGTTCCCACCAGGGTGGGGGCGAAGAGGATGGCGGCCCAGGCGGAGATCTTCTTGATTTCCTCGTTCTGTTCGAAGCCCGCCTCGGCCAGGGTGCGCATTTCGGCGTTCTGTTGTTGGGAGACCAGGGTGGCGTTGACCGTGAGGATCTCCGTGAGGGCCTGGCGGAAGCCGTCGACCCGTTCGCTCGTGTGGGTCACGTGGTCCGCCACGTCGCGGAGGTAGCGCTGGAGTTCCTCGTCCGTGCCGTACTTCGCGAAGCCCGCCATCAGGCCGTGGAGCATGCCCACCAGGGGGCGGGTGGAGCGTTGGAACTCGACCATTTCGCGAGAGAGTTCGTAGGTGCGGCGGGAGACCGCGGGGTCGCCGCGGAAGACCTCCGTCTCGATCTCGTCGATGTCCGTCTGGACGCCCTCGACGACCGGGGCGTAGCCGTCGACCACCGCGTCGAGGATGGCGTACAGGGCTGCTTCCGGGCCGAGGGAGAGGAGCTCCGGGTTGCCCTCCATCCGGCGGCGGACGGCGGACAGGTCCGGGGCGCCGCCGTGGCGGACCGTGATCAGGAAGTCCGGGCCGACGAAGATGTGGAGCTCGGCGAAGTCGACCTCCTCCTGGGCGTCGAGGTAGCGGGCGGCGCGCAGGACGACGAAGAGCGTGTCGCCGTAGCGCTCCAGCTTGGGGCGCTGATGGGCTTCCAGGGCGTCTTCGACGGCGAGTTCGTGGAGGTTGAACTCGGCTGCCAGGGAGTGGAGTTCCCCTTCCGTTGGGCGGTGCAGGCCGATCCAGGCCATCCCGTCGGGCTCCTCGCGCAGCTGCCGGAAGGTCTCGGCGAGGGTGGCGGGGGAGGCGATGCGGCAGCCGTCCCGGTAGACGGCCGAGTCGATCACGCTGCGGTGGTCCGGGGGAGCGGGGGCCGCCGGTGCGGGCCGCGGGGCGGCCGGCGGTGCCGCCGGAGGGGCGGAGGCCGGGGCGGCGGGGCGTCGCCAGCCCGTGCGCTTCGCGGCGGACGGCGAGGGGCGGCGGCGGTCTGGGCGCTCCGGCATCGCAGGTCGGCTCCCGGTCGAACGTGTGTTTACGGGCAAGGGGAAGGATATAGGGGATATCGGGGAGAAAGGGGTGGGCGGAGGGGTTTCCGGCCTCCTCGGCCCGCTCCGGTTCGGAGTTGCGGACGAAAGCTGTCCGCAAGGGGGCCTAGTTTGCTGTCATGGCTTCCAGGACGACACACCCCGTACTCGGCACCCGTGCTCTGAACCGTGCCACGCTCGCCCGCCAGTTGCTGCTCAGCCGCGCCCGGATGTCCGCGGCGGACGCCGTCGCGCACCTGCTCGGGCTGCAGGCGCAGAACGTGAAGCCGCCCTACTTCCAGCTGCACGCCCGGCTCGCCAGCTTCCGGCCGGCCGAGCTGGCCGGGCTCATGGAGTCCCGCGAGGCCGTCCGGATGGTCACCATGCGGTCGACGATCCACACCCACACGGCCCACGACGCCCTGACGCTGAGGCCCCTCGTCCAGCCCGCCCGCGACCGTGAGATCGGCTACTTCCGCAAGGGGCTCACCGGCGTGGACCTGGACCGGCTCGCACGGCGCGCCCGCGCCTTCGTCGAGAGCGAGCCGCGCACCATGGGCGAGATCCGCGAGGAACTGCTGGAGGAATGGCCCGACGCCGATCCGCAGTCCCTGTCCGTCGCCGCCCGCTGCCGGCTGCCGCTGGTCCAGGTCACCCCCCGCGGGGTGTGGGGGCGCAGCGGCCAGGTACGGCTCACCACCGTCGAGAACTGGCTCGGGAAGCCCGCCGGTGCGGCGCAGCCCGTGGACGAGGTGGTGCTGCGCTACCTCGCCGCCTTCGGGCCCGCCTCCGTCAAGGACATGCAGACCTGGGCCGGACTGACCCGGCTGCGCGAGGCCTTCGAGCGGCTGCGCCCGGGCCTGCTCGCCTTCCAGGACGAGCACGGGGTGGAGCTCTTCGACCTCCCGGACGCCCCCCGCCCCGACGCGGACACCCCGGCCCCGCCCCGCTTCCTGCCGGAGTTCGACAACCTCCTGCTCTCCCACGCCGACCGCACCCGCGTGGTGGCCCCCGAGATCAAGGGGCGCACGTGGACCGGGAACCAGGCCCACTGCACCCTGCTCGTGGACGGGTTCCTCGCGGGCCTGTGGAAGCTGGAAGGGCGGGCGCTCACCATCGAGCTGTTCGGCCCCGTCACGGAGGCGGCGAAGGAGGAGATCGTCGCCGAGGCGGAGCTGATGGTGGAAGGGATGGCGGGGGAGGATGCGGGGGCGGAGGGGGCCGACGGGGCTGGCGGGGCCGGGGGTGCTCTGGTGCGGTTCGCGGCGATCAAGGCCTGACCCGCGTCCCCGGACGGTCCCGGGCGGGGTTCCGGATGGCCCCGGACGGCCCCGTACGGTCAACTCGCGGCTGACGCCGCACTGGTGGTCCGTGCACCGGAGGCGGCACGATGCCCGTCATGACGACCGAGAGCACACAGGACGACGCCACCGCCCGGTTCCTGGCCGCCCGGGACTTCCTGCTGGAACGCCGCGGCGACTACGAGGCCGCCCACGCCGGATTCACCTGGCCCCGCCCCCACCGCTTCAACTGGGCCCTGGACTGGTTCGACCGCATCGCCGCCGGCAACGACGCCGACGCCCTGCGCATCGTCGAGGAGGACGGCAGCAGCCAGGTCCTCACCTTCGCGGAGCTCGCCGCGCGGTCGGGAGCCGCCGCCAACTGGCTCCGCGGGCAGGGCGTCGAGCCCGGCGACCGGATCCTGGTCATGCTCGGCAACCAGCGCGAGCTGTGGGAGGTGATGCTCGGCGCGATGAAGCTGCGCGCCGTCGTCATCCCCGCCACCCCGCTGCTCGGCCCGGCCGATCTGCGCGACCGGGTCGAACGCGGCCGGGTCCGCCACGTCATCGTCCGCGCCGGGGACGCGGCCAAGTTCGACGAGGTGCCGGGCGGCTACACCCGGATCGCCGCCGGTGACCAGGTCCCCGACGGCTGGCTGAGGCTGGCGGACACGGCGGGGGCCGACGGCGATTTCACACCGGACGGCGAGACCCTCGCCACCGACCCGCTGATGCTGTACTTCACCTCCGGCACCACCGACCGCCCCAAGCTCGTCGAGCACACGCACGCCTCGTACCCCATCGGGCACCTCTCCACCATGTACTGGCTCGGGCTGCGCCCCGGCGACGTGCACCTCAACATCGCCTCGCCCGGCTGGGCCAAGCACGCCTGGTCCAACCTCTTCGCCCCCTGGAACGCCGGCGCGACCGTCTTCGTCCACAACTACACCCGCTTCGACGCCGAGCGGCTGATGGCCGAGATGGACCGGCACGGCGTGACCACCTTCTGCGCCCCGCCCACCGTGTGGCGGATGCTGATCCAGTCCGACCTCACCAAGCTGGCCAGGCCCCCGCGCGAGGCCGTCGCCGCCGGGGAGCCGCTGAACCCGGAGGTCATCGAGCGGGTCCGCGCGGCCTGGGGCGTCACCATCCGCGACGGCTTCGGCCAGACCGAGACCACCCTCCAGGTCGGGAACTTCCCCGGGGTGCCCGTCAAGCCCGGCTCCATGGGCCGACCGGCCCCCGGCTACGAGATCGTCCTGCTGGACCCGGTCACCGGCAAGGAGTCCGCGGACGAGGGCGAGCTCTGCGTGGACCTGCGCACCCGGCCCGCCGGGGTGATGACCGGCTACCGGGACGACCCGGAGCGCACCGCCGAGGCCATGGCCGACGGGCTCTACCGGACCGGTGACATCGCCGCGCGCGACGCCGACGGGTACCTCACCTACGTCGGGCGCTCCGACGACGTCTTCAAGGCCTCGGACTACAAGATCAGCCCGTTCGAGCTGGAGAGCGCCCTCCTGGAGCACGAGGCGGTGGCCGAGGCCGCCGTCGTCCCGGCCCCGGACGCGCTGCGGCTGGCGGTCCCGAAGGCGTACGTCACACTGGCGGGCGGCTGGGAGCCCGGGCCGGAGACGGCCCGGGTGCTGTTCGAGCACTCCCGCGCGGTGCTGTCCCCGTACAAGCGGATCCGGCGCATCGAGTTCGCCGAGCTCCCGAAGACCGTGTCCGGCAAGATCCGCCGGGTGGAGCTGCGCGAGCTCACCGCCGCCGGGTCGGCGGGGGAGTACCACGAGGCCGACCTGGACCGGGCCGACCCGGAGTGAGGGGGAGCGCCCCCGGGCTGCCGCGCCCGCGCAGCAGCCCGTACGGGAGCACTACGCGGGCAGGTGCGCCTCGATCGCGGCGATGACCTCGGGAGCCTCCGGCTCGGTGCGCGGGCGGAAGCGCGCGACGACCTCGCCGGCGGGGGAGATCAGGAACTTCTCGAAGTTCCACTGGATGTCCCCGGCCTCGCCGTCCGCGTCCGGGGTCTTCACCAGCTCCGTGTAGAGCGGGTGCCGGTTCTCGCCGTTGACCTCGGACTTCTCCAGGATCGGGAAGGTGACGCCGAAACCGGCCGAGCAGAAGGTCTGGATGTCCTCGGCGTTGCCGGGCTCCTGCTCGCCGAACTGGTTGCAGGGCACGCCGATGACCGTGAAGCCCTTCTCCTCGTACGCGAACTGCAGGCGGGCCAGTCCCGAGTACTGGGGGGTCAGCCCGCACTGCGAGGCGGTGTTCACCAGGAGGATCACCTTGCCCTTGTGGGCGGCGAGGCTGGTGGGCTCGTCGGACAGCGTGGTCAGCGGGATGTCGTACAGGCTCATCGGGCTCTCCTGGGCAGGAAGTGGGCAATGCCCACGAGCTTAGGGGGTAGCTCCTCGATCCTGCCGGGTCCGCCCGTTCCCGGTCCGCTCCGCCCGTTCCCGCTCCGCCCGTTCCCGGTCCGTCCGTTCCCCGGGCGCCTACGCGTCCGGGCCGACCAGCGCGTCCGCCGGGTCGTTGACCGGCTGCGGCATGCCCGTCAGGTCCATGACGAAGAGGGGTATCCCGAGATCGTCCGCCCGGGCCCGGGCCTCCTCCGTGTACCCCGCGAGCGCGAAGTAGACGCTGGTCGCGGAGGCCGTGAGCCCGTTGAGCCAGACGCACTCCACCGCCCGCAGCCCGGCCGGCGCCGTGGTCGGGTCCACCTGGGCGACCAGGCCCGGAGCCCGCAGGTCCGCGGTCGCCGCCGGGATCGGGCGCCCGTCGGGCTGCCGTACGTCGCGGAAACCCAGCCAGCGCAGGTACAGCGCGGCCGTGGCCACCGCGTCGCGGGCCGTACGGATGGTCACCGGCCGGAACGCGGGCCGCGGCACCGGTGCGGTGGGCGGGGGCGGCGGGATGTGCGCCGGACGCCCGCCCGCCGGTCCGCCCGGATCCGGCCGGGCGGCGGCGGCCGGAGACGAGCCGGTCGTGCCTGCCGGGCCCGCCGTGCCTGCCGGGCCCGCCGTGCCTGCCGGGCCCGCCGTGCCTCCCGGGCCCGCCGGGCCCGCCGGGGTCCCCGTGCCCTCCGGCGGGTGGACCGGAACGAGCACCACCGTCCCGCACGAACCGCACCCCAGCTCGGGATGCGGCCACTCGCTCTCCCGCCCGCACGTCGTGCAGCGCACCGTCACCCAGGTGTCCGACCACGTCCGGTGGGTCAGCGGGACCGGCGGCGCCGCCAGGTCCAGCGGGGGATGGACCGGGCTTCCGCAGGCGCAGGGGAAGACCGGGGCGGTGTAGCCGTTCTCGCGCAGGCACGCCGGGCAGCGCACCGGTACCGCTTCCGCCATGAGACCTGGACCCCCTCCGTCGCTGTGCGTAGGTCCATGCTCCACCACCGGCGACCGCCGGGGGGAGGCCGCGCGCCTTTTCCGGGGGATTCCCGCCGGCGCGTCAGTGATTTGTACAAGTAGCCGACCGATATGCGGCTTTTGGTGGCTTCCGGGATCCCCGACCGCCTTGACGTCGCAGGAGTCGCCGCTTAGCTTGTTCCGTATAGCAGAACAATACTTCCGGATTACGGAAAAGCCTGACCCGCCAGACCGCAGGAGAACTCGATGCCTCGTATGACAGCCGCCGCCGCTGCAGTGGAGATCCTCAAGCTCGAGGGTGTCGAACAAGCGTTCGGTGTCCCCGGTGCTGCGATCAACCCGTTCTACCGAGAGCTCAAGAACGTGGGCGGCATCGCGCACACCCTGGCTCGCCACGTCGAGGGCGCGTCGCACATGGCAGAGGGCTACACGCGTGCCAAGGCGGGCAACATCGGTGTCTGCATCGGTACGTCGGGTCCGGCCGGCACCGACATGATCACCGGTCTGTACTCGGCGATCGCGGACTCGATCCCGATCCTGTGCATCACCGGTCAGGCCCCGGTCTCGAAGCTCCACAAGGAGGACTTCCAGGCCGTCGACATCGCCTCGATCGCCAAGCCGGTCACCAAGAAGGCCACGACCGTCCTGGAGGCCGCGCAGGTCCCCGGCGTGTTCCAGGAGGCCTTCCACCTGATGCGCTCCGGCCGTCCGGGCCCGGTCCTGATCGACCTCCCGATCGACGTCCAGCTGACCGAGATCGAGTTCGACCCGGCCACCTACGCGCCGCTGCCGGTCTACAAGCCGCAGGCCACCCGCGCCCAGGCCGCCAAGGCCCTGCAGTTCCTGCTGGAGTCGGAGCGCCCGCTGATCGTCGCCGGTGGCGGCATCATCAACGCCGACGCGTCCGACCTGCTGGTCGAGTTCGCCGAGTTGACGGGCGTCCCCGTCATCTCCACGCTGATGGGCTGGGGCACCATCCCGGACGACCACGCGCTGGCCGCCGGCATGGTCGGCGTCCAGACCGCGCACCGCTACGGCAACGCGACGTTCCTGGAGTCGGACTTCGTCCTCGGCATCGGCAACCGCTGGGCCAACCGCCACACCGGTTACAACCTGGACGCCTACACCAAGGGCCGCAAGTTCGTCCACGTCGACATCGAGCCCACGCAGCTCGGCAGGATCTTCGCCCCGGACTTCGGCATCGCCTCCGACGCCAAGGCCGCGCTGGAGCTCTTCATCGAGATCGCCAAGGAGCTCAAGGCCGAGGGCAAGCTGCCGGACTTCTCCGCCTGGGCCGCCTCTGCGCAGGACCGCAAGGCGACCCTGCAGCGCCGTACGCACTTCGACAACATCCCCCTGAAGCCGCAGCGCGTCTACGAGGAGATGAACAAGGCGTTCGGTCCCGAGACCCGCTACGTCACCACGATCGGCCTCTCCCAGATCGCCGCGGCGCAGTTCCTGCACGTCTACCGCCCGCGCAACTGGGTCAACTGCGGCCAGGCCGGCCCGCTCGGCTGGACCATCCCGGCCGCCATCGGCGCCGCCACCGCGGAGCCCGAGACCCCGGTCGTCGCGCTCTCCGGCGACTACGACTTCCAGTTCATGATCGAGGAGCTGGCGGTCGCCGCCCAGCACAAGGTCCCCTACGTCCACGTCCTCGTGAACAACGCCTACCTGGGCCTGATCCGTCAGGCGCAGGGCAACCTCGGCATCAACTTCGAGGTCAACCTCGAGTTCGAGAACATCAACACCCCCGAGCTGGGCGTCTACGGCGTCGACCACGTCAAGGTCGCCGAGGGCCTGGGCGTCAAGGCCATCCGCGTCACCGACCCGGACAAGCTGGGGGAGGCCTTCGAGGAGGCCAAGAAGCTGGCCCAGGAGTTCCAGGTCCCGGTCGTCGTCGAGGCGATCCTGGAGCGCGTCACCAACATCGCGATGAGCAAGACGGTCGACATGAGCGACGTCACCGAGTTCGAAGAGCTCGCGACCGAGCCGGGCCACGCCCCGACCGCGATCAAGGCCCTGCAGGTCTGATCACCCCGCACCACCCGGCGGCCCCCGTCCCTCCTTCCGGAGGGGCGGGGGCCGTTCCGCGTTCCGGCGCCGCTGGGCCCCGTACGCCGCCAAGCCCCGTGCGTGGGCGCCGTACGCGGGCCCCGTACGGCGGCGTCCGTTCGGGGCTTCGTCGCGTGTGTCGACCGCCGGCGGCCCGCACGGGCGGCCCGGCGGAGGACACTGGCCGGTGCTCCGCCGGGCCGCGGGGGACACGGGAGAGTGAGGTGGCCGGGATGGCGGAGGCTGCGACGGGCGGGCCGGACCGTGACGGCGACGGTTCCACCGCGGCCGGGGCGGATGCCGCGGCCGATGTCGAGCGCGGAGGGTACCGGCAGGAGCTGAAGCGCACCCTGGGCCCCTTCCAGGTGTTCGCGATCTCGTTCGCCTTCATCTCGGTGGCGGTCGGTGTCTTCGGGACCTACGACGAAGTGCTCCGCACCGCGGGGCCGGTGGGGATCTGGCTCTGGCTGATCGCCGCGGTGGGGCAGACCCTGGTGGCGCTGGTGGTCGCCCAGTTCGCGGCCCGCATCCCGCTCAGCGGCTCCTCCTACCAATGGGCCTCCCGGCTGGCCGACACGAGAATCGGCTGGTGGTTCGGCTGGCTGACCTTCTGCTACCTGGCGATCGCCGTGCTGGCGATCGACAACGCGCTGGCGAGCCAGGCGTTCATGCCACTTGTCGGCATCGCGGAGAGCGAGGACACCGCGCGCGTGATCACGCTGGCGGTGCTGATCGTCCAGGCCGTCGTCGCCATCGCTTCGACGCGCCTGGTCAGCTGGATCAACTCGGCGGCGGTGGGGCTGGAGGTGGCGCTCGTCGTGGTGGTGGCGATCGCCCTCTTCATCGCCGTGGCCGTCACCGGTGACGGTTCGACGGGCAACCTCACCTCGCGCGGGGTCGCCGCGCACGCGCCCGGCTACTTCGCGGTCGGCGGCGGGCTGATGCTGGCGATGATCATGGGTCTCGCCACCCTCGTGGGCTTCGACTCCGCCGCGAACCTGGCCGAGGAGGCCAAGGACCCCCACCGCAGCGTCCCGCGCGCGATCGTGGGGTCGGTCGTCGCCGCGGGAATCCTCGGCATGCTCTTCCTGATCGCGCTGACCGTCTCGATCGAGGACGTTGCGCGGATCAGCGCCGACGGGTCGCCGGTCGCGGCGATCATGCGCGAGAACCTGGGCCCGGCGGCCGAGAAGGTGTTGCTGGTAGCGATCTCGTTCGCGTTCTTCGGCGCCGGGATCGTGGTGATGGTCTCCTGCTCGCGGCTCGTCTACGCGATGTCGCGCGACGCACGCTTCCCCGGGCACCGGGTGCTGCGGCGGGTGAACCCCCGTACGCAGACACCGGTCCCGGCGACCCTGCTGATCCTCGCGCTCGGGTTCGTCCTGATGGTGGCGCTGCCCGGCGCGGCGCTGCTGGAGCTGATCACGGCGTCGACGATCCTGCCGGCCGTCATCTACGGCGCGACGATCGTCCTCTACCTGGCCGTGCGCGGCCGCCTCGGCCGCCAGGAGGGCGCCTTCGACCTCGGACGCCTCGAACTTCCGGTCGCGGTCTGTGCGCTGGCCTGGACCCTGCTCGCGCTGTTCGTGCTCGTGACCCCGAGGGAGGCGCTGGTCCCCGTCGTGGTGGTGGGCGGCCTGCTGGTCCTGGGAGGGCTGTTCTTCCTCGGCATGCTGCTGTTCGACCGAGAGGCCCTGGACACCGAACCGGGCGAGGACGCCTTCCCCAAGGGCCTGTGAGGAGCGTTCCCGTCCCGGGGCGGGTCCTGTCCCGAAACGGCAAAGCGCCGAGTCACGGGACCGTCCGTGACTCGGCGCTCTGGCTGGTTACCGCCCGACGGTGCGAGGCTGGCGCGACAGGACGTTCGCACCGCCGGGCGGAGTGTGTGGGGAGGTGGGTTCCTCCGCGTGCAGGGAGCTCTGTGCGCAGCCCCTGTACGAAGAGGATTGGCTGGGACCGTGACGGGCGGGCGACGAGAACTCCGGCGTCGTCTCCCTCAGGTCAAGAGACGGGCCTCGGAACCCATTACCACCGCACTGGCTCGCACGCCCGCCACGGTCCTCGTCCTGCCCTCACCGTGTACCACCCCTCATCCGGGTCCACGGGTCGGGCTGAGCACCCGGGGCCTGACCTCCCGTCAGGCCCCCGGTACATCCATATCGGCTCAGGCGTCGCGCAGGGCGCGGACGGCCTCCTCGACGCGCTTGCCGTAGTCGGCGTCGGCGGCGTGGAAGTGAGCCAGGTTCTTCTCGATGACGTCTTCCAGGGTGACCTGCGACAGACCGCCGGCGATGTTCGCCACCAGGCGCTGCTTCTCGGCCTCCGACATCAGGCGGTAGAGCTCACCGGCCTGGAAGAAGTCGTCGTCCTTGGTGTGGGCCGGGGCCGCGTGGGTGCCCGTGTAGCCGGAGACGGCCTTCGGGGCGCCGAGCGCGAGACCGGTCTCGGCCGGGCCCTGGTACGAGTTGGGCTCGTAGTTCTTGTCGTGGCGCGAGCCGTTGCGCAGCGCCATGACGCCGTCGCGGCCGTAGTTGTCGGCCTTCGTCGCCTTCGGGGCGTTGACCGGCAGCAGGGTGTGGTTCACACCGAGGCGGTAGCGCTGGGCGTCGGCGTAGGCGAAGAGGCGGCCCTGGAGCATCTTGTCCGGCGAGGCGGTGATGCCCGGGACGAAGTTGTTCGGGGAGAAGGCGGACTGCTCGACCTCGGCGAAGACGTTGTCCGGGTTGCGGTCGAGGACCAGACGGCCCACGCGCTGCAGCGGGTAGTCGGCGTGCGGCCACACCTTGGTGAGGTCGAACGGGTTGAAGCGGTAGTCCGCGGCCTCGGCGGCCGGCATGATCTGCACGTACAGGGTCCACGAGGGGTTCACACCGCGCTCGATGGCCTGCAGCAGGTCGGTCTGGTGCGAGTTGGCGTCCTTGCCGACGAGCTCGGCGGCCTGCTCGCCCGAGAGGCTGCGGATGCCCTGGTTCGTCTTGAAGTGGTACTTGACGAAGAAGGCCTCGCCCTGCTCGTTCGTCCACTGGTACGTGTGGGAGCCGTAGCCGTTCATGTGACGGTACGACGCCGGGATGCCGCGGTCACCCATGAGCCAGGTGATCTGGTGCGTCGCCTCGGGGGCGTGCGCCCAGAAGTCCCAGACGTTGTCCGGCTCCTGCTTGCCCGTGAAGGGGTCGCGCTTCTGGGAGTGGATGAAGTCGGGGAACTTGATCGGGTCCTTGATGAAGAACACCGGGGTGTTGTTGCCGACGAGGTCGTAGTTGCCCTCTTCGGTGTAGAACTTGAGGGCGAAGCCGCGCGGGTCGCGGACCGCGTCCGCGCCGCCGAGCGAGTCGGCGACGGTGGAGAAGCGCAGGAAGGTCTCGGTCTTCTTGCCGACCGTGTTCAGGAACGCGGCGCTGGTGTAGGCGGTGACGTCGTCGGTCACCTCGAAGTAGCCGTACGCGGCCGAGCCGCGGGCGTGCACCACGCGCTCCGGGATGCGCTCACGGTTGAAGCGGGCGAGCTTCTCCAGGAGCTGCTGGTCCTGGACCAGGAGCGGGCCACCGACGCCGGCGGTGGCGGAGTTCTGATTGTCGGCGACCGGGGCGCCGGACTCGGTCGTCAGCGTGCGCTTCGACATGGTGACCTTCCGTACGGGGTAACTGCTGACGGAAAGCGTCTTCCGTCATGCGGAACAGCCTAATTTCGGCGAGAACTAAACGTCAACAGTTTGTTGAACGAAGTTGAAGGGTGAGTGGTGATCCGGACGGCGCCGGCACTTGGGCGCGACAGGACAGGTGTCAGCACCGGCGCCATCCGGAAACTCGGGTCCCCCGCGAGAGGGGAGGTGCTCAGATCTGAGCGCCGGAGAGGCGCTCGACCGCACGGAGCAGGGCGGAGTGGTCCAGGCCGCCGTCACCCTGGGCGCGCAGCGAGGCGACCAGCTGGGCGACGACCGCGCCGACCGGAAGGGCCGCACCGACGTTGCGGGCGGCGTCGGTGACGATGCCCATGTCCTTGTGGTGCAGGTCGATCCGGAAACCGGGCTTGAAGTCGCGGTTCAGGAAGTTGTCCTTCTTGCGGGTCAGGACCGTGGAGCCGGCCAGGCCGCCGTTGAGGACGTCCAGGGCGGCGGTGAGGTTCACGCCGGACTTCTCGAGGAAGACGACGGCCTCGGCGCACGCCTGGATGTTCACCGCGACGATGAGCTGGTTGGCGGCCTTCACCGTCTGGCCGGAGCCGTGCGGACCGCACAGGACGATGACCTTGCCGAGGGCCTCGAGGATCGGCAGGGCCGCGTCGAAGTCGGCCTGCTCGCCACCCACCATGATCGACAGGACGGCCTCGATGGCGCCGGCCTCGCCGCCGGACACCGGGGCGTCGATGACGCGGATGCCCTTGGCGGCGGCGTTCTTCGCGAGGTCGATCGAGGTCTGCGGGGTGATCGACGACATGTCGATGATCAGCGCACCGGACTTCGCGTTCTCCAGGATGCCGTTCTCGCCGTAGGAGATGGCCTCGACCTGCGGGGAGGCGGGCACCATCGTGATGATGACGTCGGCGTCCGCCACGGCCTCGGCGATCGAGCCGGCCGCGGTGCCGCCGGCGGCGGCCAGGCGGTCCAGCTTGTCCTGCTCCAGGGTGAAGCCGGTGACCGAGTAGCCGGCCTTCAGGAGGTTCTCGGCCATGGGGGAGCCCATGATTCCGAGGCCGATCCAGGCGATCGACGGGAGCGCAGCGGGGTTGCTCATGATGAGGGTCCTTCTCTTAATGCTTCGTACGAAAAGTGCGTGAGGTGCCTGGCTGATCGCCCGGACTTGGTCCGACTACTTCGCGGCGCGGGCCTCGGCCGGCAGCCATGCGAAGGAGGCGGCAGCGTCGGCGGCCTTGTACTCCAGGCCTACGTAGCCCTCGTATCCGGCCTTCTTCAGCTGGTCGAGCAGCTCCTCCAGGGGCAGCTCGCCGGTGCCGGGGGCACCGCGTCCGGGCTTGTCCGCGATCTGGACGTGCCCGGTCTTGGCGGCGTACTTTTCGATGACCTCGGAGAGGTCCTCATCGTTCATCGCCAGGTGGTAAAGGTCGAGCAGGAACTTGGCGTTGCCGAGGCCGGTGGCCTCGTTCACCTTGTCCACGACCTCGATGCCGGCCGGTGCGCTCACCAGGGGGTAGAGCGGCGACTCGGGCTTGTTGAGGGTCTCGATCAGGAGGATCGCGCCGACGCGGTCCGCGGCCTGTGCGGCCACGACCAGGTTCTTGAGGGCCAGCTCGTCCTGGACGGCGGGGTCCACGCCTTCGACGCGGTTGCCGTAGAGGGCGTTCAGCGCCTTGCAGCCGACCGAGGCGGCGAAGTCCGCGGCCACGTTGATGTTGGCGTTGAAGCGCTCCGACTCCTCACCGGGTACCGAGACCGCGCCGCGGTCCGGGCCCGGCAGCCGGCCGGCGTAGAAGTTCAGGCCCACCAGCTGGGTGCCGGCGTCCTCAAGAGCCTTCTTGAGGGCGTCGAGCTCCTCCTGGGCGGGGGTGGGGGTCTCGATCCAGGGCCACCACAGCTCGACCGCCGTGAAGCCCGCCGCGGCGGCGGCCGCGGGGCGCTCCAGGAGCGGGAGTTCCGTGAAGAGGATCGACAGGTTCACATCGAAGCGCTGGTCCGTGTATCCCATGAGGGGTGTGCGCTCCTTCCGTATTGCGGAAGTTATTTTCTGCTTGATGGAAGACTGCATGGGGCTCCGCGTCGATGTCAAGTGCGGACTCCCGAAAAATCCTGACCGCGGGGTAGCTTGACGACGTGCGATTGAGAGTGGAGTTCACGACCGAGCCCTTCGATCTGGAAGAGGCTCCTGCCCATGCCGTGGCGGCCCGCGAGGTCATCCAGAAGGCCCAGCTGGACGCGGTCGACGTCGGCCCGTTCGGCAACACCGCCGAGGGTGAGGCCGACCGGGTGCTGGCCGCGGTGGGGGCATTGCTGCGCGACTCCCTGGAGGCCGGTGCCACGCGCGTCTCGCTCCAGGTCAATGTGATCGGGGAGGACGTCTCGTGACCGAGCCCCGCGACCACCCCTTCGTCGCCGCGGTCAAGCCGCTGGTGGACGCCATGGGCGGCGAGCTGATGGATCCCGCCCTGGCGCAGCCCGACGACGTCGTGCTCACCTGGGAGGGTCAGGACGTGCTGGCCGTGCGCCTGCCGCAGCTCTCGGACTCGCTGGACCGCATCCTGGCGGCCCTGGAGCGCCGGTACGGCGTACCGTTGGCCCAGCTCGACCGGAAGTCCAAGCAGGACGTCGTGCGGATACTGGAGGCGCGGGGCGCCTTCTCCGTGCGGCACGGCGTGGAAACGGTCGCGGGCGCCCTGGGTGTCAGCCGCTTCACCGTCTACAACTACCTGAACCGCGATTCGGGCACCCCGAAGGGGGCGGGCAAGAGCAGCCAGGAGTGAACGCAGGCTGACTCGCGGTGACGAGCCGCCGCCCAATTCACCCGGGCGGCGGCTTTTGTGTACGGGAAGTTTCAACAAAGTGTTGACGCCGTGTTGTCGAGGGCGTTAGCTATGCGCAGCCCGTCAAAGCAACAACAGGCCACGGAGGCCTACCGTGACTTCGAGTCCGACCCCGGGTCTCACCCGGTTCAACGCCTTGGACGACAGCGCGGCCACGGCCGAGCTGCACGAGGTGTGCGCCAGCTCGGCGTGGGGGAGCAAGATGCTCGCCCAGCGCCCCTTCGCCACCGCAGAGTCCCTCTTCGCCGCGAACGAAGCCGCCATGGCGGAGCTCACCGCGGACGACCTGGGCGAAGCGATGGGAGGCCACGCGCCGATCGGCCGGCCGAAGCCGGGGGACCCGACCTCCGCCCGCGAGCAGCGTGGCATGGCCGGTGCCTCGGAGGAGCTCAGGAACGAGCTCCTCGAACTGAACCTGGCCTACCAGGACAAGTTCGGCCACGTCTTCCTCATCTGCGCCACCGGTGCGACCGGTGAGTTCATGCGTGACGCGGTCAAGGTCCGGATCGACAACTCGCCGGAGCAGGAGCGGGAGATCGCCCGCGGCGAGCTCGTCAAGATCAACAAAATCCGCCTCACCCGTCTCGTCGAACGCGCAGAAGCAGAAGGAGCGTGACCATGAGCACCGAGACCACGGCATCGCCGAGAAATTCGGTGTCCACGCACATCCTGGACACCAGCATCGGCAAGCCCGCCGAGGGCGTCGCCATCTCCCTGTCGGCCCGTACGGGTCTGCGCGGCGAGTGGGCGGCCCTGGGCGGCTCCGCCACCGATGCGGACGGGCGCTGCAAGGACCTGCCGGCGCTGCCGGAGGGCACCACACACGTGCGTCTCGATTTCGAGACCGAGACGTACTTCGAGAAGAAGCAAGCCGAGGCGCAGCAGGACGCCCCCCGCGTAAGGGACAGCGGTGCGTTCTTCCCCGAGGTCACCATCACCTTCGCGGTGAACCCGGGCGAGCATTACCACGTACCGCTGCTGCTCAACCCGTTCGGCTACTCCGTTTACCGAGGGAGCTAGCATGGCCACGATTCTGGGCCAGAACCAGTACGGCAAAGCAGAGAACCGCGTCGTCAAGATCACGCGGGACGGCGACACGCACCACATCAAGGACCTGAACGTCTCGGTCGCCCTCTCCGGCGACATGGACGACGTCCACTACTCCGGCTCGAACGCCAACTGCCTTCCGACGGACACCACCAAGAACACGGTGTACGCGTTCGCCAAGGAGTACGGCATCGAGTCCGCCGAGCAGTTCGGCATCCACCTGGCGCGCTGGTTCGTCACCAGCCAGGAGCCGATCAAGCGCGCGCGCATCCGGATCGAGGAGTACGCCTGGGACCGGATCGCCACCTCGGACGCCAACTCCAAGTTCATCGGCTCCGACGAGGTGAACCACTCCTTCGTCCGCCAGGGCATGGAGACCCGCGTCACCCAGATCACCTACGACGGTACGAACTGGGAGGTCATCTCCGGCCTCAAGGACCTCGTCGTCATGAACTCCACGAACTCCGAGTTCTGGGGTTACGTGAAGGACAAGTACACGACGCTGAAGGAGGCCTACGACCGCATCCTGGCCACCCAGGTCTCGGCTCGCTGGCGCTTCGGCTGGTCGGACGACGAGCAGCGGATGCCCAACTGGGAGAAGTCCTACGCCGAGGTCCGCAAGCACATGCTGCAGGCCTTCGCGGAGACCTACTCCCTGTCGCTGCAGCAGACCCTGTACCAGATGGGTTCGCGCATCATCAACCACCGTTCGGAGATCGACGAGGTCCGCTTCTCGCTCCCGAACAAGCACCACTTCCTCGTCGACCTGGAGCCCTTCGGCCTCAAGAACGACAACGAGGTGTACTTCGCCGCGGACCGTCCGTACGGTCTGATCGAGGCCACTGTTCTGCGGGACGGCGTCGACGCCCGTATCCCCGTGGACATGACCAACCTCTGATCACGGCACGCCGGTCCCGGGGCTCCGCAGTGGCCCCGGGACGGGCGACACGTTCCCGCTTCCTGATTCGGCACCCGGACGCACCGTGCGGGGCGGCAGTACTGTCAGCTGTCAAGGCCCCCGGCTCCGGCACTCAAATCTCCTGGGCCTTGCCGTGCCCGCACCGCCACTGAAAGCACGAGGAAGTCCCATGGCAGCATCGGCAGCCCAGGACAGCGCCGCCCGGCGCATCGTCATCGAAAACTGTGCGATCGCTACGGTCGACGCGAACGACACCGAGTACGCCTCGGGTCACATCGTCATCGCAGGCAACCGGATCGAGTCCATCGGCGCGGGCAGGGCCCCCGAGAACCTCGACAACGTGGTCCGCCGCATCGACGGCACCGGGCACCTCGTGACCCCCGGTCTGGTCAACACCCACCACCACTTCTACCAGTGGATCACGCGCGGTCTGGCCACCGACCACAACCTCTTCAACTGGCTCGTCGCGCTGTACCCGACGTGGGCGCGCATCGACGAGCAGATGACGTACACGGCCGCGCAGGGCTCCCTCGCCGCGATGGCCAAGGGCGGTGTCACCACCGCGATGGACCATCACTACGTCTTCCCCAAGGGCTCCGGCGACCTGTCCGGCTCGATCATCCGGGCCGCCTCCGAGATGGGCGTGCGCTTCACCCTCGCCCGCGGCTCGATGGACCGCAGCGAGAAGGACGGCGGCCTGCCGCCGGACCACGCCGTCGAGACCCTCGAGGGCGCGCTCGCCGACACCGAGGCGACCGTCAAGAAGTTCCACGACGCCTCCTTCGACTCGATGACCCAGGTCGCCGTCGCCCCGTGCTCCCCCTTCTCGGTCTCCACCGAGCTGCTGAAGCAGGGCGCCGAGCTGGCCCGCCGCCTCGGTGTGCGCATGCACACCCACGGCTCCGAGACCGTCGAGGAGGAGAAGTTCTGCCACGAGCTCTTCGGCATGGGCCCGACCGACTACTTCGAGTCGACCGGCTGGCTCGGCGAGGACGTGTGGATGGCGCACAGCGTCCACATGAACGACTCCGACATCGCCGCGTTCGCCCGTACGAAGACCGGTGTCGCGCACTGCCCGTCCTCCAACGCCCGTCTGGCCGCCGGCATCGCCCGCGTCCCGGACATGCTGGCCGCCGGTGTCCCGGTCGGCCTCGGCGTGGACGGCACCGCCTCCAACGAGTCCGGAGAGCTGCACACCGAGCTGCGCAACGCGCTGCTGATCAACCGTCTGAACCCGGTCCACCGCGAGCGCGCCCTGAACGCGCGCCAGGCCCTGCGCCTCGGCACGTACGGCGGTGCCCAGGTCCTCGGCCGTGCCGACAACATCGGTTCGCTGGAGGTCGGCAAGTGCGCCGACCTGGTCCTGTGGAACCTGAACACCTTCCTGCACTCCTCGATCGCCGACCCGGTCACCGCGCTGGTCTTCGGCGCGGCGGCCCCGGTCACCGCCTCGTTCGTCAACGGCAAGCAGATCGTCGAGAACAACCGCCTCCTCTTCGCCGACGAGGACGCCATCGCCGTGTCCACCCGGGAAGAGGCCCAGCGCCTGGCGCGGATCTCCGCGCAGGCCTGATCCCACGGAGTCCGGCCGGGGGGGACGGCCCCCGGCCGGCAGCCGCGGACCCGAGCGGGGTCCGTGGGCAGCCGTTCCCGGGTAGCGCCTGAGGAGATCCGAAGGCGCCCCCGGGGGCGGTGACTCGTGCAACCAACCGGCGGCGTGGGCCGCAGCGCGGAACCGATGATCGGGCGACTCGTTTCCGCACCCCTCGGGACAAGCATGCGCACCACCACAACCGCATACAGGCTCGACTCGCACCGCTTTCGCACCACCTCCAAGACACCACGCCCCCTGCCGGCGTGTTCAACCGAACGGAGGAAGCCGTGGCCCAGGCGCCCAGGTTTCGCAAGGACGCAGATGCAGTCGCAGTACCGGAGGAAAAGCATCCGGTCGATGAGACCCTGCCTCCGCTGAAAATGTTCACGAGCGGCCTCCAGCACGTGGCCGCCATGTACGCGGGTGTCGTGGCCCCGCCCATGATCGTCGGCCCGGCCGTCGGGCTCTCCGCCACCGAAACGGCCTTCCTGATGGGCGCCTCGCTCTTCACCGCGGGCCTCGCCACCCTCCTCCAGACCCTCGGGTTCTGGAAGATCGGCGCCAAACTCCCCTTCGTCAACGGCGTCTCCTTCGCCGGTGTGACCCCGATGATCGCCATAGGCAAGGGGGAGGGGGAGAACGCCATCCCCGTCATCTTCGGCGCGATCATCGTCGCCGGGGTCATCGGCTTCTTCGCCGCCCCCTACTTCGGCAAACTCGTCCGCTTCTTCCCGCCGGTCGTGACCGGTACGGTCATCACCCTCATCGGCGTCTCGCTCCTGCCCGTCGCCTTCAACTGGTCGCAGGGCGGCAACCGCACCGCGACCGACTACGGCTCCGTGCAGAACATCGGCATGGCCGCCGCCACCCTGGTGATCGTCCTGCTGATGCGCAAGTTCCTGCGCGGCTTCCTCCAGCAGATATCCATCCTCCTCGGCCTGGTCGCCGGCACCCTCATCGCCCTCCCGCTCGGCATGACCAGCTTCGACGCCGTCAAGAACGCGTCGGTGGTCGGCTTCCCGACCCCCTTCCACTTCGGCGCCCCGCAGTTCCAGGTCGCGGCGATCATCTCGATGTGCATCGTCATGCTGGTCTGCATGACCGAGTCCACCGCCGACATCCTGGCGCTGGGCAGGATCGTCGGCCGTCCGGCCGACGCGCGGACCATCGAGGGGGGCCTGCGCGCCGACACCCTCGGAAGCGCGCTCAGCCCGCTCTTCAACGGCTTCATGTGCAGCGCCTTCGCCCAGAACATCGGGCTGGTCGCCATGACCAAGGTACGCAGCCGCTTCGTCGTCGCCGCCGGCGGCGGGATCCTCGTCCTGCTCGGCCTGTGCCCGATGGCGGCCTCCGTCATCGGAGTGGTCCCGCTGCCGGTCCTCGGCGGTGCCGGCATCGTCCTGTTCGGCTCGGTCGCGGCCAGCGGCATCCAGACCCTGGCCGGGGCAGCCATGGAGAAGGGCGAGAACGCCCTGATCGTCGCCGCCTCCGTGGGCATCGGGCTGATTCCGATCGCCGCGCCGGACTTCTACCACGCCTTCCCGAAGGACCTGCTGGTCGTCCTCGACTCGGGCATCAGCACCGGGTGCGTGGTGGCCATCCTGCTGAACCTGGCCTTCAACCACCTCGGCGCCAGGAAGGGCGCGGCCTCGGGGGCCGCGTCCGACCCGGTGCCCGTGCACTGACACCCGGCCCCCGCCCGGGCGCGCACGGCGGCGGCGCGCACGCCACCCACTGCGGGTGTGGCGTGCGCGCCGCCGCCGCGCGACCGGCTCAGCAGGTCGAGTGGAAGAGTCCGGCGACCCGCTCGGTGGCGGCCAGCCGGTTGTAGATCTCCACCGCCTCGGCGGTCTGTGCCACGTGCACCTCGACCCCGGCCGCCCGCAGCACCTCCAGTGTCTTCGGCACGACCCCGAGGCGCCCCTCCATGCCCCGGGTGAGCACGACCGCCGTCACCCCGAGATCGAGGAACTCGCGCACCTCCCCCGGCCGGATGCCGGGATCGTGCCGCGTACCGTGCTCGGACCAGTCCCAGGGGCGGCCGCCACCCGGGTAGAGCCTGAAGTCCTTGCCGGGCGCGAGCCCTTCGGCCTCGATACGTCCCCACGCGAGGTGGGTGATGAGCGGGGAGCTGCCGCCGGCGGCCGCGGCGGGCGCCGGGGGAGGGTTCCACAGCATCAAGTTGCTCATCAGGTCGGCCTGTTCGACCGCGTCGTCCAGGGCGTGGTGCGTGTGGCGGCGCCGCGACAGCAGTTCGCGCGGCATCCGGCCCTTGACCGCGGCCCGCAGCGGTACCCGCGCCTTCGCGGCGTAGAGGGTCTTCATGTCCAGGCAGCCGGAGTGCCCGAAGGGGCTGTCGCCGCCGAACCGGATCAGGTACCAGTACAGGAAGGTCCAGTCGAAGGACGCCGGATAGCCGCACATCACCGGCTGCGCCCCCGCGGACACCTCCCGTACCCAGGCGCGGAACTCGGCCATGGCCACCGCCGGATCGGCGCCCTCCCGTACCAGGCGGTCGCGGTCCAGCCCGCTCACGGCCAGCGCCTCGGGCACGAACTCCTCGCTGATGGGCCGCAACTCCCGGTAGAAGGTGAGCTGCTGCGGATCGGCGGCCGTATACGAAGCGCCGTCCTGGCGGCCCGCGACGGAGGCTCCGAAGCTGATCATCGAATACGGTCCGGGAATGGGTCCGTCGGCCTCGATGTCGACGGAGATGTAGAGACTGGGACGTGCGCCGCGTGCTGCCATGCGCCCGAGCATGCCAGCCCCCCTCGCGCCGATCACCCCATTTCCGCCGGGCGCCTGCCCGGCCGGGCCCGCGGAATCGACGCCCGGCCGTCCCGGAGGGACCATGGGAAGCGGGGGTGCCCCGGACCCGGAGGAACCGGCATGTTCGAGAACAGCAGGGCATTCAGCGGATTCGCGGTCGACGACCTGGAGCGGGCCAAGGAGTTCTACGGCACGACCCTCGGCCTGAGCGTCTCCGAGGACGAGCAGATGGGCCTGCTCCGCCTCGACCTCGCGGGCGGCACCACGGTCATGGTCTACCCGAAGGAGGACCACCGGCCCGCGAACTGCACGATCCTGAACTTCCCCGTGGAGGACGTCGAACGGGCCGTGGACGAGCTGACCGCGCGCGGAGTCGCCTTCGACCGCTACGAGGGCTTCGAGGCGGACGCCAAGGGCATCGTGCACGGCGAGGACGGCATGCCCACCATCGCCTGGTTCAAGGACCCGGCGGGCAACATCCTGTCGGTGCTCACGGCCGCCCCCGACCGGTGATCGGCGTGACCTGCGCGGCGGCGTGCTCGCGGACCGCGATCCTGGCGAGCTTCGTCAGCATCATGCCGTTGCGGATGGCGACGATGTAGTCCACGGGAAGCCCGTGCATCCGGGTGCCGGGTCCCCGCAGCGGGTGCCAGTCCAGGGTGAAGAGGGTGTTCTCGCCCCACGGGTCCAGGCGCATGGCGATGCGCGCCGCGCCGAAGGGTTCCGCCCTGGCTTCCAGCTCCAGGCGGCGCTGCGGCTCGCACCGGCGCACGACGCACGTGTCGTCGAGGGTGAGGGGGCCGGAGCCGACCCTCACCTTCAGCCGCGCCCCCACCGCCGGCCAGTGCGCGTCCGCGGCCAGGACCTGCTGGGTTCCCGTGACCCACTCGCCGTAGCGGTAGCCGTCGGACAACAGGCGCCAGACCTCGGACGGCGTGCTCAGGATCAGGCGGCGGTTGCGGGCCACACCGATCACGCTCCTTCCGGATGCGGCGCGCCGCGTCGGGCCCGCGGTCCGTCGCCCCGTCCGTCACCCCCCAGACTCGCGCCGCAGGGCCGTTCGCGCAGTCCGGCTGACCCGAACGGGCGCCGCCGGACGCCGCAGGGCTCCCGGCCGGGCACCACAGGGCTCCACCGGGCCGCCGCCCGGTGGAGCCCCGCTCACGGGGCCTCGCTCAGGAGGCCGGGGTCAGGAACATGCCCGTCTGGTCCCCGACCGCGGTGTTCTTGCAGCTGAAGCCCGAGTTCGCGGGCTGGGCGACGACCAGGGCCAGGCAGCGTCCCGCGGCCAGCTGGCCGAAGTAGTTCGGGTGCATGGACTCCTGGATCGGCCCCTGCGTCTCGTTCTGGTCGATCCAGCGCGCCCACTCGCTCGTCTTCGCCGAGGCCGGCACGGTGGAGCTCACCTGCTTGCTCGCCTTCGCGCACACCTCGCGGCCCTGCATCATGTCCCGCAGGTCCAGGAACTGCGCGCCCTTGGCCGCCGCGACGCCCTTGATCCGGTTCGCTATCTGCGGCACCAGCGAGTCCCGCGCCCAGTCCGAGTCCCGGTTCCAGAAGGGGCAGCCGCCCGTGTTGAGCCGGCTCCAGTCGCTCTGCGTGTACCGGTTCTCGGCGCCGCGCGGGATCGGCGACGGGTAGGACTGCAGCACGATGCGGTACGAGGAGTCCGCGTACCCGGCCGTGCGCATGACGGCCCGGATCTCGTCCACGGACTTGCCGACCTTGCCCATGACCGCGTCGATCTTCTGGTCGACGCCGTACTGCTGGTCGTCGTAGCAGTACGAGTTCCACAGGACGAAGTCGAGCGCGCAGTCCGTGATGATGTCGGCGAAGCCGAGGTCGTTGCCGCCGATGGACAGGGCGATGACCTTGACGTTGTGGCTCGCGGCCACCGCGGCGAGCTGATCGGCCTGCGGGGCCTCGCCCTTGAAGGGGACGCCGCCGTTGGAGGCGCGGAAGACGTTGTCCGAGACCGCCCCGGAACAGGCGAGGTTCACGGCGACATCGGCGATCGCCCCGGCGCTGCGCACCTCGGCGGAGTCGGAGCGGTGGCATCCGCCGGCGGTGGTCCCGTAGACCTTGGCGGGGTCGTAGGTGCTGCCGCTGATCCAGCCCCGGTCGGTCCCGTTGCGGCTGCCGCTGTTGGTCAGGCTGTTGCCCTTCCAGCGCCCGGCCTCGCCGGAGATGTAGCTGTCGCCCATGGACACCACGGCGGTGGGGCCGGTCCCCGGGCTCGCGGCGGAGGTTCCCGCCCCGCCGGCCAGCAGTGCGCCGGCGGCGAGCGGCACGGCCATCGCGGCCCCGGCCAGCCGTCGCACCCGACTGCGGTCCCGGTCCTTGCTGACGTTGCGGAATCCGATCACTGCGGAACTCCTGCGTTCGGCCACGCCGAAGTCGGCGACGACTGCGTCGCGTGGCTGGGAAGTGGGGGTACCGCCGGCCGGTGGCATCGGAAAGGTGACACGGGCCCACTTGTTACCGCTAGGTACAGTCACGTTACGAACGAGTAACGACCGACCGGTCGTTCGGGACCCGGTTCTTCCTGTTGTGGAACGCAAACGGCTCCGCCCCCGCGCCGTGGGGCGACGGGGGCGGAGCCGACAGGCTTCGGCCGCTGTGCGTTTCAGCCGAATCCGGGTATCAGCCGACCAGCTGGTCGTAGGCCGGGAGGGTCAGGAAGTCGGCGTAGTCCGCGTCCAGGGAGACCTGGAGAAGGAGGTCGTGGGCCTGCTTCCACTTGCCGGCCGCGAAGGCCTCCTCGCCGACCTCGGCGCGGATGGCGGCCAGTTCCTCGGCGGCGATCCGGCGGGTCAGTTCGGCCGTGGCCGTCTCGCCGTTCTCGAAGACGACGCCCGCGTTGATCCACTGCCAGATCTGCGAGCGCGAGATCTCGGCGGTGGCCGCGTCCTCCATCAGGCCGAAGATGCCGACGGCGCCGAGGCCGCGCAGCCACGCCTCGATGTAACGGATGCCGACCTGGACCGCGTTGCGCAGGCCCTCGTACGTCGGCCGCGCGTCGAGGGAGTCGATCGCGATGAGCTCGCCCGGGGCCACCGAGACGTCCTCGCGCAGCCGGTCCTTCTGGTTCGGCTTCTCGCCGAGCACCGCGTCGAAGGAGGCCATCGCGATCGGGACCAGGTCGGGGTGGGCGACCCAGGAGCCGTCGAAGCCGTCGCCCGCCTCACGGTCCTTGTCGGCCTTGACCTTCTCGAAGGCGACCTTGTTGACCTCGGCGTCCTTGCGGGAGGGGATGAAGGCCGCCATGCCGCCGATGGCGTGCGCGCCGCGCTTGTGGCAGGTGCGGACCAGCAGTTCGGTGTACGCCCGCATGAACGGGGCGGTCATCGTCACCGCGTTGCGGTCCGGCAGGACGAACTTCTCACCGCCGTCACGGAAGTTCTTGACGATGGAGAAGAGGTAGTCCCAGCGGCCCGCGTTCAGACCGGCCGCGTGGTCGCGCAGCTCGTAGAGGATCTCCTCCATCTCGTACGCGGCGGTGATCGTCTCGATGAGGACGGTCGCGCGGACGGTGCCCTGGGGGATGCCGACGTAGTCCTGGGAGAAGACGAAGATCTCGTTCCAGAGGCGGGCCTCCAGGTGCGACTCCGTCTTCGGCAGGTAGAAGTACGGACCCTTGCCGAGGTCGATCAGGCGCTTGGCGTTGTGGAAGAAGTACAGGCCGAAGTCGACGAGCGAGCCGGAGGCCGGGCCGCCCTCGAACTGCAGGTGGCGCTCCTGGAGGTGCCAGCCGCGCGGCCGCATGACGACGGTGGCGAGCTGGTCGGCGGGCTTCAGCGCGTACGCCTTGCCCGTGCGCGGGTCGGTGAAGTCGATGCGGCGCTCGTAGGCGTCGATGAGGTTGAGCTGGCCGAGGACGACGTTCTCCCAGGTGGGGGCCGAGGCGTCCTCGAAGTCGGCGAGCCAGACCTTGGCGCCCGAGTTCAGGGCGTTGATGGTCATCTTGCGGTCCGTCGGACCGGTGATCTCCACACGGCGGTCGTTCAGCGCGGCCGGGGCCGGCGCCACCTTCCAGTCGCCCTCGCGGACCTGTGCGGTGTCCGGGAGGAAGTCGAGGGTGGAGGTCCGGGCGATCTCGGCACGGCGCTCGGCGCGGCGGGCGAGGAGCTCGGCACGGCGGGGGGCGAACCGCCGGTGGAGCTCGGCCACGAAGGCGAGGGCCGCTTCGGTGAGGACTTCGTCCTGCCGGGGCAGGGGCTCGGCGTCGACGATGGCCAGCGGGGACGGCGCTGGTGCGGACATATCTGTCACTCCTTCAGCGGCGGTGCCTGGCGGCCGCGGGGGAATGCTCGCGCGAGACGGCACGCAGTGCCGTCGGGTGTGGAGAGCTCCGTCATACGGTCGCGGGCGCCGTCTGGGGGTTCAGGGCGCTTCTGACCAGTGGATAGTAATTTCCTCATGGTGGAAGTTCAATGGTTTGTTGATGTCGAGATTCTCCGAGTCGACACATTCCGCTTCCCGGTGGCCCTCAGTGCCAGGTCCGTCACGCGGTGCTCAGAGGAGTCGTGCCAGGTCGGGCGGCGTGTCGATGTCGAAGGCCTCCGCGATGTCCGCGCACTCCACCAGCATGAGCTCCTCGGCATGTCGCGCAAGATGCACCCGCGCGCCCTTGTCGCCGGTCGCCGTCGCCGTGATGTCGGCCCAGCGGTCCGCGCCGAACAGCACCGGATGGCCGCGCTCCCCGTCGTACGCCGCCGCCACCAGGCTGGTGGGGGAGCGGTAGGCCGCCAGTACCCGCGCCACCGCCGCCGGGCCGATGCCCGGCTGGTCCACCAGTGAGACCAGGGCCGCGCGGGCGCCCGTGCCGGCGAGGGAGGCGAGGCCGACCCGCAGCGAGGAGCCCATCCCCTGTGCCCAGTCCGGGTTGTCCACGACCGTGCAGCCGGCCAGGTCCGCGCGCTCGCGCACCTCGGCCGCCGAGGCGCCGAGCACCACGTGCACCGGGCCGCAGCCCGCCTCGCGCAGGACCCGTACGGCGTTCTCGACCAGCGGGCGGCCGCGATAGGGGAGCAGGGCCTTGGGCCGGCCGCCGAGCCGGCGGCCGCCGCCGGCGGCCAGGAGCAGGCCCGCGATCAGGGGTGGACCGGACGGTGCGTGGTTGTTGGCTGACATGTCCCCGATTCTCGCTGCTGCGCTCCTTGCGGTGACCGCCGTGCCAGGGCGCGCCGTACGGAGGCCAGGGCGGCCCCGATCCGCAGCGGACGGGCGATCCGGTTCTCGGCGGCGGCCAGCAGGAAACGTTCGTCACGGTCGGTCAGCATTCCGGGATCTCCTTGCCAATCGAGGGCCAATACAGCGAGTCTGGTCCTCGATTGGCCTGGCCGTCAGAGCCAATCAGGGGAGGTTGGCATGGCAATCGGGCGAGTGGTCCAGACAGCGGACAGAACCATCGGCAGCCGTCAGCTCTCGGCCCTGCTGCCCGCCGACGTCCTGGCCCGCCCCGGCTACCGGGCGCTCGCCGACGCCGTCCGCACACTGATCCTCGACGGACGCATCGCCCTGCACGTCCGGCTGCCCGCCGAACGCGAACTGGCCGAGGCGGTCGGCGCCAGCCGGGCCACCGTCACCGGCGCCTACGACCTGCTGCGCGAGAGCGGCTACGTCCGCAGCCGGCGCGGCTCCGGCACCTGGACCGAGCTCCCCGACGGCCACCGCCCGGTCGGGGCCCACGCCCTGCTCGGCGCCGGAGGCTACAGCGCCGACGGCGAACCCGGCGTCGACCTCGCCATCGCCGCCATGGGCGCCCCGGAGGACGGCCTCGCCGACGCCCTGGCCTGGGCCGCGCCCCGGCTGCCCCGGCTCGCCCGGACCCCCGGCTACCACCCGTTCGGCCTGCCCGACCTCCGCAGCGCCGTCGCCGACCGGTTCACCCGCCGCGGGCTGCCCACGCGCCCCGAGCAGATCCTGGTGACGGCCGGGGCCCAGCAGGCCTTCTCCCTGGTCGTCAGCCTGCTCTGCCGGGCCGGGGACCGGGTCGTGACCGAGAACCCGACCTACGCCAACGCCCTCGACGCCCTGCGCCACGCGCGGCTGCGCACCGGATCCATCGCCGTCTCCGACGCGGGCTGGGACATGGAGATAGCCGAGTCCACGCTGCGCCAGACCGTGCCCAGGCTGGCGTACGTGATCCCCGACTTCCACAACCCGACGGGCGCCCTGATGCCGCCGGAGCAGCGGCTGCGGCTGCTCGCGACGACCCGGGCCACCGGGACCTGGCTGGTGGTCGACGAGACGATCGCCGACATCGCGCTGGACGTGCCCGCGCCCGCGCCGCTGGCCTCCCTCGCCCCGCGCGGGGGCGCGGACCACGTGATCACCATCGGCTCGCTGAGCAAGACGCACTGGGGCGGGCTGCGCGTGGGCTGGGTCCGCGCCACCGCGAAGATGATCACCGAGCTGACGGCCGTCCGGGTTTCCGCCGACATGACCGGCTCGGTACTCGACCAGCTCGTCGCGCTCCCGCTGCTGGCCGGCCTCGACGCCGCGCTGCCGGCCCGGCTGACGCAGCTGCGGAGCCGGCGCGAGGCCCTGGTGCGGTCGCTCCAGCGGCACACCCCGGAATGGTCCTGGCAGATCCCGCCGGGCGGCCTCTCGCTCTGGGTCGACCTGGGCGAACCGGTCAGCTCGGCCCTGGCCGAGCGGGCCGCCGCGGCCGGGGTGCACATCGGCCGCGGCGCCCGCTTCGGCGTGGACCCGGGCACCTTCGAACACCGCCTCCGGATCCCGTACACGCTCCCCGCCGACCGGCTCGACGAGGGCATCCGCCGCCTCGCGGGCGCCTTCCACGACGGGGTGCCGCTCCCGTCGGCGGTGGACCGGCCGCACTGGGTCGCCTGAGGACGGCCCCGGGGCCCGTCCGGCGCGGGCCCTACGGGGTGCGGATCAGGCGGCGGGTGGCGGCCGCCGCGACCGCCGAGGTACGGGAGTCGACGCCGAGCTTGGCGTAGATGTGCACCAGGTGGGACTTGACCGTGGCCTGGCTGAGGAAGAGCTTCTTGGAGATCTGCTGGTTCGACAGGCCGTCCGCGACCAGCTGCAGCACCTCCAGCTCCCGCTTCGTCAGCGCCTCCGCCGGGGTCCGCATCCGGTCCATCAGGCGCAGCGCCACCGCCGGGGCCAGCGCCGACTGGCCCGCCGCGGCCGTCCGGACGGCCGCCGCCAGCTCCTCCGGCGGGGCGTCCTTGAGCAGGTAGCCCGAGGCGCCCGCCTCCACCGCCGCCAGGATGTCCGCGTCGGTGTCGTACGTGGTCAGCACCAGCACCCGTGGGGCGCCCGGGCGGGCGGTGATCAGGGCCGTCGCCTCGGAGCCGTGCATTCCGGGACCGGGACCGAACTGGAGGTCCATCAGCACCACGTCCACCGGCTCGGCCGCGGCCAGCTCCACGGCCCGCTCGGCGGTCGCCGCCTCGGCCACCACCGCGAAGTCGGGCTCGGTGTCCAGCACCGCGCGCAGCCCGGCCCGGACCACCGGGTGGTCGTCGGCGAGCAGGAGACGGATGGTCACAGGGCCTCCACGGCGTCCGGACGTTCGGTGTGTGCCGTTCCCTCGAGGTGTTCGAGGGGCAGCGGCAGGGTGACGGCCACGGCCGTGCCCTGCCCGGGGGCGGACTCCACGGTGAACAGCCCGCCCAGGGTCTCGGCGCGCGAGCGCATGGCGGGCAGCCCGAAGCCGCCGTCGCCCGAGCCGGAGGCGACCGACGAGGGGTCGAAGCCGTGCCCGTCGTCGACGATGTCCAGGGTGACCGAGGCGTCCATGAACGTCAGGGTGATCTCGGCGCGCCCGGCCCGCGCGTGCCGCACCACATTGGCCAGCGCCGACTGCGCGATCCGCAGCAGGGCCACCTCGTACGGGGTGGGCAGCACCCGCGGGCTGCCGGTGAGCGAGAACCGCACGCGCGGTCCCGGGACCCCGGCGCACAGCCGTTCCAGCGCGGCCGCGAGCGACCCGTGCTCCAGGTCCGGCGGGGTGAGGGCCCGTACGAAGCGACGCGCCTCGGCGAGGTTCTCCTGGGCCGCCTCCCGCGCCCGGGCGATGTGCGGCCGGGCCGGGGCACCCTCGGGCAGCGCCCGCTCCGCGGCCCGCAGCAGCAGCTGGATCGAGGACAGCCCCTGCGCGAGCGTGTCGTGGATCTCCCGGGCGAGACGCTCCCGCTCGGCCAGGATCCCGGCGCCCCGCTCGGCCGCGGCCAGCTCGGCCCGGGTCGTGATCAGCTCCTCGATCAGCTCCCGGCGGCGCTCGCTCTCGCGGTACAGCGCCTGGTAGCCCAGTACGGTCGCCACCGCCACCGCCCCGCCCAGCAGCGGCCCGAGGAAGGCCCCGGGGGTCACCGAGCTGCTGTGCGCGAGGAAGCCGCCAATGGCCGTGCAGGCGGTCACCGCGACGGCCGTGACCCCCCAGCGCAGCCGCAGCAGGTGCAGCTCCAGGAAGTACAGCGGGAAGGCGATCCACAGCCCGTCGGGGGAGACCACGAGCAGCGCCGCCCAGGCCGCGCCGAGCCCGGCCAGCCACAGCGCCCCGGCGCGCGGCGAGCTGTGCACGGCGGGGGCCCGTACGCCGCCCGCGTAGACGGCGGCGAGCACCGCGCAGACGGCGATCACCCAGCCGGCCCGGGGTGCGGCATCGGTGACGGCCCGCCCGGCGGCGAGCGCGAGCAGGCCGAACAGCAGCGCGTGCAGGCACAGCCGCAGCACCTTGGACACAGGCGTCAGGGCCCGCGTGGCGGGGAGAACGGAGGAAACGGGAGCAGTCATGTCCGGACCAGCGTAAGTGGGGGCGGACCGGACCCGGTCAACCAAAAGTTCGATGTCCGGGCGCACCCTTCGATACGAGGATCACTACTGTGGCGCGATGCCTTGTGTCCACGCGGAACACCAAGGTGGGGAACATGTTCGTCGCATGGAGAGATCTACGGTTCGCCAAGGGCCGCTTCGCCCTCATGGGGTCGGTCGTGCTGCTCATCACCCTGCTGGTGGGGCTGCTGTCCGGACTCACCTCCGGCCTGGCCCGGGAGAACATCTCGGCCATCACCGGTCTGCCCGCCACGCACCTGGCCTTCGCCGCGCCCACCGGGGACCAGAAGGTCTCCTTCACCAACTCCCAGGTGCCCGAGTCCGCCTGGCTGGCCTGGCGGGAGCAGCCCGGGGTGCGGGCGGCGGAGCCGCTCGGCATCCGCACCACCAACGCCGTCTCGGGTGAGCGCACCGCGGCGGTCTCGGTCTTCGGGGTGGACTCCGCCGGGAGTCTCCCGCCGCGGAACGCCGGCCTCACCCAGGGGCAGGTGGTCCTGACGGAGAAGGCCGCGAAGGAACTGGGCGGCCTGACCGCCGGGGCCAGGCTCAGGATCGGCCCGCTGGAACTGACCGTGGCGGGGGTGTCCGGGACCGCCGCCTACAGCCACACCCCGGTCGTCTGGATGGACCTGGGCGACTGGCAGCGCGTCGGCAACCCCGGCACCTCCATCGACACCCTCGCCACCGTCGTCGTCGTCTCCGGGGGCGGCGGGATGGATCTCGGCGCGGCGGACGAGGCCGCCAAGACCAAGGCTCAGACCGTGGAGGAGGCCCTGGGCGCCATAGGCTCGTACCAGGCCGAGAACGGCTCGCTGCAGCTGATGCGCGGCTTCCTGTTCGCCATCTCGGCCCTGGTGATAGGCGCCTTCTTCACGGTGTGGACGATCCAGCGCAGCGGGGACATCGCCGTCCTGAAGGCATTGGGTGCCTCCACCCCGTACCTCCTGAAGGACGCCCTCGGCCAGGCCGTCGTGATGCTCGCCATCGGTACCGGGCTCGGCACCGCGCTCGCCGCCGGCTTCGGCGCGCTGATCAGCGGCGGCGCCGTGCCGTTCGTCCTCGACGCCGCCACCGTGCTCGTCCCCGCCGCGATCATGATCCTGCTCGGCGCGCTGGGCGCCGCGCTCTCCATCCGGCGGATCACCGCCGTCGACCCGCTGACCGCCCTCGGGAGCGCCCGATGACCCTCCTCGTCCACGACGTCACGCTGACCTACCCCGACGGCGAGAGCCGGCTCACCGCCCTCGACGCGGTCGGCCTGGAGGTTCCCGCCGGCACGCTCACGGCGATCATCGGCCCCTCCGGCTCCGGCAAGTCCAGCCTGCTCGCGGTCGCCGCCACCCTCGTCACCCCGGACTCCGGCCGGGTCGTCGTCGCGGGTCAGGACACCACGGAGCTCGGCCCCGCCGAGAAGTCGGCCCTGCGCCGGGAGAAGATCGGCATCGTCTTCCAGCAGCCGAACCTGCTGGCCTCGCTGACCGCCGCCGAGCAGCTGCAGGTCATGGCGCACGTCGCGGGCCGTCCGGCGAAGGCCCTGCGCCGGCGGGCGCTGGAGCTGCTGGACGCGGTGGGCCTGGCCGACAAGGCCGACAAGCGCCCCCACCAGCTCTCCGGCGGCCAGCGGCAGCGGATCAACATCGCCCGCGCCCTGATGAACGAGCCCGCGGTGCTCCTGGTCGACGAGCCGACCAGCGCGCTCGACCACGAGCGCGGCGCGGCCGTGCTGGACCTGCTGGTCACCCTGACCCGGGAGCGCTCCACGGCCACGGTGCTGGTCACGCACGACCACGCCCACCTGGAGCGGATGGACCGTACGGCGACGATGACGGACGGCAGCCTCACGCCGGGCCCGGCTCCGGCCCCGGCTCCGGTGCCCTGAGCGGCGTACGGAAGACGGACGGAAGACGGACGGAAGGCAGACGGAAGGCAGACGCAGAGGCCCCGGCCGCCCCTCGGAGCGAGGGGCGGCCGGGGCCTCCGTACGACTGCTGCGACCGCGCGGACCTACGCGGGGCTCTGGTTGGCCAGGGCCACCGAGAGCTCGGCGGCCACGCCCTGCAGGATCGGCACGAAGGACTCGGCCACCGCCTCGGTGACCCGGCCCGCCGGACCGGAGATGGAGATCGCGGCGGCGGTCGGCGAGTTCGGCACCGACACGGCGAGGCAGCGGACTCCTATTTCCTGCTCGTTGTCGTCGACCGCGTAGCCCACCTTGCGGACCTGCTCCAGCGCCTCCAGGAAGCCCTCGGGCGTGGTGATGGTCTTCTCGGTAGCCGCCGGCATCCCGGTGCGGGCGAGCAGGGCCCGTACCTCGTCGGCCGGGGTGTGGGCGAGGAGCGCCTTGCCCACGCCGGTGGAGTGCGGCAGCACCCGGCGGCCGACCTCGGTGAACATGCGCATGGAGTGCTTGGACGGCACCTGGGCGACGTAGACGATCTCGTCGCCGTCGAGGAGGGCCATGTTCGCCGTCTCCCCGGTCTCCTCGACCAGGCGGGCGAGGTAGGGGCGGGCCCAGGTGCCCAGCAGGCGCGACGCGGACTCGCCGAGGCGGATCAGGCGGGGCCCGAGGGAGTACCGTCGATTGGGCTGCTGGCGTACGTAGCCGCACGCCACCAGCGTGCGCATCAGGCGGTGGATCGTGGGCAGAGGCAGACCGCTGGCGGCGGAGAGCTCGCTGAGGCCGACCTCGCCCCCGGCATCGGCCATGCGTTCGAGCAGGTCGAAGGCGCGCTCGAGGGACTGGACGCCACCGCCGGCGGCGGGGGTCTTCGAGGAAGCGTCGGTGGTGCTGGCGCTGGACGTCGGCACGGCGCGGTCCTTTCGGTGCTGGCAGGCAAGGGAGCAGCCTACCCGGCGGTCGGCGTCGGTCCCAGTGTCGGGGTCGAGGCCGTCGCCGCCGGTCAGAGAGGGTTTGTCCGGGTGGCGGACGTCCTCGGGAACTTGTCCGCCCTGTTCCTGGTGGTGGTAGCTACATTCTGAATAGCGAAATCTTAATTCCATCCTGTGGAAACATCCAATTGCGGTCGTGGTGTGTCAGTGGTCCGTCCGGACGCTCTTGACTGGGTACGGATCGCCGGGAAGACTCCGTCAACAGAACGTTGAATTTCGCTCTGTGGAAGTGGATGGGGAGGTTCGGTGGCCGACGTGGCTGTGGAACTGGTACTGCGCTCGACGCGCGTCATCACCCCCGAGGGGACGCGTGCCGCATCGGTGGCCGTCGCCGACGGGAAGATCGCGGCCGTGCTGGCGCACGACGCCGAGGTACCGGCCGGGGCCCGGCTGGAGGACTTCGGCGACGACGTCCTGCTCCCCGGCCTGGTCGACACCCACGTCCACGTGAACGACCCCGGCCGCACCGAGTGGGAGGGCTTCTGGACGGCCACCCGCGCCGCGGCGGCCGGCGGCATCACCACGATCCTCGACATGCCGCTCAACTCCCTCCCGCCGACCACCACGGTCGACAACCTGCGCGTCAAGCAGGAGGTCGCCCGCGCCAAGGCGCACGTGGACGTCGGCTTCTGGGGCGGCGCCCTGCCGGACAACGTCAAGGACCTGGCCCCGCTGCACGACGCCGGCGTCTACGGCTTCAAGTGCTTCCTGTCGCCCTCGGGCGTGGACGAGTTCCCCGAGCTCGACCAGGAGCAGCTGGCCACCTCCCTCGCCGAGATCACCGGCTTCGGCGGCCTGCTGATCGTGCACGCCGAGGACCCGCACCACCTGGACGCCGCTCCCGTCGTCCCGGGCCCCAAGTACGCCGACTTCCTCGCCTCCCGGCCGCGCGACGCCGAGAACACCGCGATCGGCAACCTGATCGCCCAGGCCAAGCGGCTGAACGCCCGCGTGCACGTGCTGCACCTGTCCTCCTCCGACGCGCTGCCGCTGA
The DNA here is from genome assembly GCF_054353315.1 of Streptomyces sp. NC-S4. Lineage (NCBI taxonomy): Bacteria > Bacillati > Actinomycetota > Actinomycetes > Kitasatosporales > Streptomycetaceae > Streptomyces > Streptomyces sp. NC-S4. The sequence goes on from NZ_CM135937.1 coordinate 6,838,802, forward strand.
TCGCGGCCGCCAAGGCCGAGGGCGTCCGCATCACCGTCGAGTCCTGCCCGCACTACCTCACCCTCACGGCCGAGGAAGTACCGGACGGGGCGAGCGAGTTCAAGTGCTGCCCGCCCATCCGCGAGGCCGCCAACCAGGACCTCCTGTGGGACGCGCTCGCCGACGGCACGATCGACTGCATCGTCTCCGACCACTCGCCCTCCACCGCGGACCTGAAGACCAGCGACTTCTCCACCGCGTGGGGCGGCATCTCCTCCCTCCAGCTGGGCCTGCCGGCCATCTGGACCGAGGCGCGCCGCCGCGGCCGGACCCTGGAGGACGTCGTCCGCTGGATGTCCGCCGCCCCGGCAGCCCTCGCCGGGCTGGCGCAGAAGGGCGCGATCGAGGCCGGCCGCGACGCCGACTTCGCCGTCCTGGCCCCTGAAGAAACGTTCATGGTGGACCCGGCCGAGCTCCACCACCGCAACCGGGTCACGGCGTACGCGGGCAAGACCCTGCACGGCGTCGTGAAGTCCACCTGGCTGCGCGGCACGCAGATCGCCGACCACGGCACCCCGACCGAGCCCACGGGCCTCCTCCTCGAAAGGCAGAACTGACCAGTGGCGATTGAATCCTTCACCGGTAACGCGAACCCGTACGGAGGCGGCGACCCGTACGCGGACTACCGCACCGCGGACTTCCCCTTCACCCAGTACGCGAACCTCGCCGCCCGTGAGCTGGGCGCCGGTGTCATCGCCGCCAACGACGAGTTCTTCGCCCAGCGCGAGAACCTGCTGATCTCCGAGGCCGCGCACTTCGACCCCGAGGACTTCGGCCACAAGGGCAAGGTCATGGACGGCTGGGAGACCCGCCGCCGGCGCGGCGTCTCCGCCACCCAGCCCTGGCCGACCCCCGAGGACCACGACTGGGCCCTCGTACGCCTGGGCGCCCCCGGCATCATCCGCGGCATCGTCGTCGACACCGCCCACTTCCGCGGCAACATGCCGCAGGCCGTCTCCGTCGAGGCCACCAACTGGGCGGGCGCCCTCGCGCCGACCCCGGAGGAGCTCCGGGGCGACGACGTGAAGTGGACGACGATCGTGCCGCGCACGGCGGTCGGCGGCCACGCGGCCAACGGCTTCGAGGTGGACGTCGAGCAGCGCTTCACCCACCTGCGCGTCAACCAGCACCCCGACGGCGGCATCGCCCGCCTGCGCGTCTACGGCGAGGTCCTGCCCGACCCGAAGTGGCTCGACGCGCTCGGCTCCTTCGACGTGGTGGCCCTGGAGAACGGCGGCTCCGTCCAGGACGCCTCCAACCGCTTCTACTCCCCGCCGACCAACACCATCAACCCGGGCCGCTCCCGCAAGATGGACGACGGCTGGGAGACCGCGCGCCGCCGCGACAACGGCAACGACTGGATCCGCTACCAGCTCGTCGCCGAGTCCGAGATCCGCGCCGTCGAGATCGACACCGCGTACCTCAAGGGCAACTCGGCCGGCTGGGCCTCGCTCTCCGTCAAGACGGGCGAGGAGGGCGAGTGGCAGGAGTTCCTCCCCCGGACCCGCCTGCAGCCCGACACCAACCACCGCTTCGTACTGGACGCCCCGGCGGTCGGCACGCACGTCCGGATCGACATCTTCCCGGACGGCGGCTTCTCCCGCCTGCGCCTGTACGGCTCACTGACGGAGACCGGCGCGGCGACCCTGACCGCCCGCCACCAGGAACTGGGCGGCTGACCCCCCAACGCACGGAGCCCGCCCCGAGGGTCGACACCCCGGGGCGGGCTCCGCCGTTCCGGCGCCGAAATCAGCCGCGAATCCAGCCCGCGGGCGTCCGGGGCGCAGGCCCGAATTCAGCCCCGCGGGCGTCCGAGGTACGGGCCCGAATTCAGCCCCGCCGGCGTTTGAGGCGCGGGGTCCGGGGCGGAGCCCCGTGCAACGGACCCGCACCCGCCCGCCGACGGAAGCCCCCGGGCCCGCACCCGCCCGCACGCCCGGCCAGAGGGCCCCGCACGCCCGGCCAGAGGGCTACGCGGCGTGCCCGCCGTCCACCGCGAACTCCGCCCCCGTCACGTACGCCGCCTCCGCACCCGCGAGGAAGGACACCACGGCCGCCACCTCCCGGGCCGCACCGAACCGCCCGAGGGCCGTCAGCGCCGCCTGCGACTGCGCGTACGGTCCGTCCGCCGGGTTCATGTCCGTGTCCACCGGCCCCGGGTGTACGACGTTCGCGGTGATCCCGCGCCCGCCCAACTCCCGGGCCAGGGCCTTGTTGAACCCGATCAGCGCCGACTTGCTCATCGCATAGAGCGTCCCGCCCGGCCCCGGCACCCGCTGGGTCATGCAGCTGCCGACCGTGATGATCCGCCCGCCGGATCCGAGGTGCGCGGCCGCGGCCTGCGTGGTGTGGAACACCCCGCTGACGTTGACCGCGAGCACGCGCTCCACATCGGCCGGTGCCAGCTCCGCCAGCGGCCCGAGCACCCCCACCCCGGCGTTGTTCACCAGCACGTCGAGCCGCCCGAACTCCTCCACGACCCGCTCCACCGCGGCTGCGGCGGCCTCCGGATCCCCGATGTCGGCCCGTACGGCCAGGGCCCGCCGCCCGAGCGCCTCCACCTTCCCGACGACCTCGGCCGCGGCCTCCGCGTCGCGGACGTAGGTGATCGCGACGTCGGCCCCGTCCTCGGCGAGCCGCAGCGCGACGGCCGCCCCGATCCCCCGGCTCCCACCGGTCACCAGGGCCACGGTGTTGTTGCTGTCCATGCGTTCCTCCCGCATCAATTGGTTGCGGGTTCAATCAAATCCCTCGGGGGCCCACCCCGCTGGCAGTAATCCGACCTCGCGTTCCGCGCGGAGGGGCGGGCACAGCAGAGCGCCCTGCCAGGACTGATCTCCCGGCAGGGCGCTCGCGGTTGCGGGTTCCGCCTCGGGGGAGCCACTGGTATCCGTTGCCCCCGACGGCCCAGATGTCGGGGATGCCGTCACGGCTGGCGTCGGGGGTTGCCGAGGGGCTCGGGGTGGGCGTTCCTGCCCCAGCCGATGGTCATCCGGTCTTTCCGTGGCTGGGCACGACGTCCGCGCAGCGCGATGGGCGGGGTGACGGAAGGCGGTGGGTCACGCGTGGCGGTGCGATGAGTTCGTGGGGGTGCGGGAGTCTGCATCTGTGTAGGGACGACCGAGCGAGGAGCGCAGAGACATGGGGAAGCTGACCCTGACCACCTTCGTGACGCTGGACGGCGTGATGCAGGCGCCCGGGGGGCCCGACGAGGATCGCAGTGGCGGGTTCGAGTACGGGGGGTGGGTCGCGCCGTTCGCCGACGAGGGGATGGGGGAGTTCGTCACCGAGGTGTTCGGGCGGGCCGGGGCGTTCCTGTTCGGGCGCAAGACGTACGAGATCTTCGCCTCGTACTGGCCGGAGCACGACGACCCCGCCGACCCGATCCCGGGCAAGCTGAACCGGCTGCACAAGTACGTGGCCTCGACCACGCTGAAGGAGCCGGCCTGGGGGCCCGTCACCGTGCTCGACGGGGAGCACCTGCAGGGCGAGATCGTACGGGTCAAGGACGAGCTGGAGGGGGAGCTGCAGGTGCACGGCAGCGGGCAGCTCGCGCAGTGGCTGCTGGCCCGGGACCTCGTCGACGAGCTGAACCTGCTGGTCTTCCCCGTGGTGCTGGGGGCCGGGCGCAGGCTCTTCCCCACCGGCGGGCTGCCGACCGCCTACGAGGTGGTGAGCTCCCGTACGACACCGGCCGGGACCGCCGTCCACACCTACCGGCCGACGGGGCGGGCCACCTTCGCGACGATCGGCGACTGAGCGCGCCGTCAGGCGAAGAGGAGCTCGACGTCCTTGTCGACGCAGAACCGCAGGACGACGGCGAGCCTTCGGGCGTCCTCGATGAGCTGCTGGAGGAGCGGTTCGGCCGGCTCCTCCCGCCATGCGCCGGCGATCGCCTCCAGGCGGGGCAGCATCGCGGCGCAGTCGGCGGTGGAGAGGTTGTCACCGCAGACGTCCGGGTGGTCGAGGAGCGGCTCCAGGATGGTGGAGACCTCGCTCCACGGCCGGTCGCCCCCGAAGCCCCACATCTCCTCGAGGGCGAACCCCTCGGCCCGTGCGAGCCGTTTCCGGAACGCGTGGAAGCGGACGCAGGACCAAGTGGCGTCCGGGCTGTCGTTGTCCCCGTCGTCGGGGCACAGGATCAGGCCCACGTGGTCCTCCTCGTTCGGTGAGGTGGACAGGATCGGCGGGAACGTGCCGTGCCCGCAATCGGTTTGATCGCCGGGTGCGTCCGGCCCAGGTCGGCCCGGGCCATCTCCTTCGGATCTCGTCGGCCTAGACCGAGCCCGCGGCGTCCGGTGCCGTGGCCGGCAAGGCGGAGGTGTGCACCGCGTACCGGACGTATTCGGGCTCCGGCGACGCCGCCGGGTGCGGTGCCGGGCGTCGCGGGCCCGGCACGATCCGGAAGGGACGGCCTACCGCGGGTCCAGCGCCAGCTGGACCACGCGGCCCTCGCGCAGGACCAGCAGGTCCGGGGACTCGTGTTCGTAGTGGCGCAGGCGGCCGACCGGGCCCGGCGGGCGGACGTGCGGGGCCAGGAGCAGCAGGAGGTCCTCCAGGTCCGGGAGCTGTTCCTCGTGGACCTCCTGGCGGACGGTCAGCGCCCAGCCGCCGCGGTCCGTCGGTGCGAACGCGCCGACGAGCATGCCGCCGACCCGCCACGCCGGGCCTGGGCCGAGAGGAGGCCGTCCGGCGATGTCAGCTGGCGTCGCACCTCCGCGAGCACGTCGTCGGGCGTGGTGTCGAGCAGGTCGAACGCCAGGTCCAGCGCGTAGAGATCAGCCATGGGCCCGATGCTACGGGGCCAGGGTTCCGCGCCAGGAAAGGGGTCGCCCGGCATGATCGGCTCCGGTACGGTGTGCCCGCAGCCGTGCGAGCCGCCGATGTCTCCACCCCTGACGAGCCGTTGGAGACCTCCGTTGACCGTGATCTCGCCCGACCTCGAAGCCGCCCCGCGCCGGGCCTGGCTCGCCGATCTGCCCGTGCTGGCCGTCGCCGTCGTCTGGGGCGGCAGCTATCTCGCGGCCAAGGGCATCACCACCGCCCACACCGTCGTCGCCGTGCTCGTGCTCCGGTTCGCGCTCGTGCTGCCCGTGCTCGTCGTCGCCGGGTGGGCGCGGCTGCGCGCCCTGCGTCCCGCCCAGCTGCGCGGCGCCGGGCTGCTGGGGCTCGTACTCGGCGGGATCTTCCTCCTGGAGACCTACGGGGTCGTCCACACCTCCGCCACCAACGCCGGGCTGATCATCAGCCTGACGATGATCTTCACCCCGCTCGCCGAAGCGGCCGTCAGGAAGCAGGCGCCCTCCGCCGGTTTCCTCGGCGCCGCCGCCCTCTCCGTCGTCGGGGTCGTCCTCCTCACCCAGGGCGCCGGCTTCACCGCGCCCAGCTCCGGGGACCTGCTGATCCTCGGCGCCGCCCTCGCCCGGACCCTGCACGTCCTGCTCATGGCCCGCATCGAGGCCGTCCAGGACGCCGACTCGCTGTCCCTGACCACCGTGCAGCTCGGCGCCGCCGTGCTCGTCTTCGCGCTGCTGGCCGCCGTGCCCGGCACCGGCGCGACCCCGTGGGCCGCCGCCGCGGACTTCGGGGCCGCCGAATGGGCCGGGCTCGCCTTCCTCTCCGTCTTCTGCACCCTCTTCGCCTTCTTCGTGCAGATGTGGGCCGTACGCCGCACCTCGCCCTCCCGGGTCAGCCTGCTGCTGGGCACCGAACCCCTGTGGGCCGCCGTCGCCGGTATTGCCATCGGCGGGGAGGAGCCGGGGCTCCTCGGCTACGCGGGTGCCCTCCTGGTCCTCGTCGGCACCGCCTGGGGGCGGCGCGCCGTCACCGCCGCGTGAGCGTGTCCGGAAAGCGCCGCAGCCGCGGGTGATCACCCGCCGTACTGTGGCCCGGTGCCCCCTTTACACAGCCGGCAGGTCCGGGAGCTCCTCCAGCCGCACCGGGCGCCGTTCCCGGCGCGAGAGTTCGCAGGCTTCCGCGATCCGGAACGCCGCCAGCGCCTCCCGGCCGTCGCACGGGTTCGGCCCCTCGCCCCGCACCAGCTGGACGAAGGCCGCCAGCTCGGCCTCGTAGGCCGGGGCGAAACGTTCCAGGAAGCCCGTCCACGGCTTGCTCGCCGGGGGCGGGCCGTGCGGTTCGGTGGAGGCGATCGGCGTCCGGTCGTCCAGCCCGACGGAGACCTGGTCCAGCTCCCCGGCCAGCTCCATCCGCACGTCGTACCCGGCGCCGTTGCACCGGGTACCGGTCGCCGTGACCAGGGTTCCGTCGTCCAGGGTCAGCACGGCGGCCGCCGTGTCGATGTCGCCCGTCTCCCGGAACAGCGCCGGCCCCGCGTCCGACCCGGCCGCGTACACCTCGACCACCTCGCGCCCGGTCACCCAGCGGACCATGTCGAAGTCGTGCACCAGGCAGTCCCGGTACAGCCCGCCGGAGGTCGCCAGGTACGCGGCGGCCGGCGGCGCCGGATCGGCCGTCGTCGTCCGGACGGTGTGCAGCCGCCCCAGGGCGCCCGAACGGACCAGCCCGCGGGCCGTGCCGTAGCCCGCGTCGAAGCGGCGCATGAAGCCCACCTGGAGGAGCCCGCCCGAGGCCGCGACCTCCCGCAGCGCCGAGAGGGTCCGGTGCAGGTCCGGTGCCAGCGGCTTCTCGCAGAAGACCGGCAGCCCGCCGCGGACGGCCCGTACGACGAGGTCCGCGTGCGCCTCGGTCGCCGAGGCGACCACCACCGCGTCCACACCCCAGGTGAAGACCTGCTCCACCGAGGGCGCGGCAGTGGCCCCGAGCCGGTCGGCGAGGCGCGCCGCCTGCGCGGGGTCGGCGTCCGCCAGCAGGAGCGAGCCGGCTTCCGGATGGCGGACGAGTGCCGCGGCGTGGAAGGACCCGATCCGGCCCGTTCCGATGAGCCCGATGCGCATGCACTCAACCTGACCCGGTCGGCGGAACCTGTCAATCCGCCCGAGCATGTAAACCTGCCCGCGCGTGCCCCGATGACCCTTCATGGTCGACTGTGGCGGATACTGAACGGCTGGACCGGAATGGAGCCGGAATGACCGGATTGATGACCGGCTCAACGGCCGGATCGACGACCGGCTCGACGACGGACCGAATTGGTGACGAGGGAAGGGCGCGGCGACGTGGCTAGGGTTCGGACAGGGGTACGCGTCGTGGGCGCCGTGCTCGCGGCGGTACTGGGGGCCTCGCTCGCGGGCTGCAGCAGTACGGGCGGCAAGCGCGCCGAGGAGCGCGCGAAGGAGGCCCAGGCGGGCCGGCCCGCCGTCTCCACCCCGCGCTGGACCTTCGCGATGATCACGCACGCGGGCGACGGCGACACCTTCTGGGACATCGTGCAGAAGGGCGCCAAGGAGGCCGCGGCGAAGGACAACATCAACTTCGTCTACGCCCACGACGACCAGGCGCAGCAGCAGGCCCAGTTCGTGCAGAACGCCATCGACCAGAAGGTCGACGGGATCGTCGTCAGCCTGGCCAAGCCCGAGGCCCTCAAGGACGTCCTCGCCAAGGCCGTCAAGGCCGGCATCCCGGTGATCACGGTCAACTCCGGTTCCGCCCAGTCCGCCGCGTACGGGGCGCTGACCCACATCGGCCAGGACGAGGAGATCGCGGGCGAGGCCGTCGGCACCGAGCTGAACGAGCGCGGCCGCAAGAAGGCCGTCTGCGTCCTGCACGAGCAGGGCAACGTCGGCCACGAGCAGCGCTGCGCCGGAGCGAAGAAGACCTTCTCCGGAACCATGGAGAATCTGTACGTCGAAGGCACCAACATGCCCTCCGTCCAGGCGGCGATCCAGGCCCAGCTGCAGGCCGACCCCTCCGTCGACGCGATCGTCACCCTCGGCGCGCCCTTCGCGCCCACCGCGGTCAAGGCGAAGGAGGCGGCAGGCAGCAAGGCCGAGGTGGACACCTTCGACCTCAACGAGTCGGTCGCCCGCGACCTGAAGTCCGGAGCCCTCGGCTTCGCCGTCGACCAGCAGCCCTACTTGCAGGGCTACGAGGCCGTCGACCTGCTCTGGCTCTACCGCTACAACGCGAACGTGCTCGGCGGCGGCCGCCCCGTGCTCACCGGACCGCAGATCGTGACCGCCGCCGAGGCGGGCAAGCTGGAGGAGTACATCAAGCGGGGCAGCCGATGAGCGCGGCCGCACCCGCCGACGGGCGCGACGAGCGGCTCGCCCCCACCTCCACCCTGCGCAAGCTGCTCGCCCGCCCCGAGCTGGGCTCGGTGGTCGGTGCCGTCGCCGTCTTCGTCTTCTTCTCCATCGCCGCCCCCACCTTCCTGCAGGCCTCCAGCCTCAGCACGATCCTGTACTCGGCCTCCACCATCGGGATCATGGCCGCCCCGGTGGCCCTGCTGATGATCGGCGGCGAGTTCGACCTCTCCGCGGGTGTCATGGTCACCACCTCGGCGCTGGTCAGCTCGATGTTCAGCTACCAGATGACCGCCAACGTCTGGGTCGGCGTCGGCGTGTCCCTGCTGGTCACCCTGGCCATCGGTTTCTTCAACGGATTCATGCTGACCCGCACGAAGCTGCCCAGCTTCATCATCACGCTCGGCACCTTCCTGATGCTGACCGGCCTGAACCTCGGCTTCACCAAGCTGATCACCGGCACCGTCTCCACCAAGACCATCGCCGACATGGAGGGCTTCTCCTCCGCCCGCGCCCTCTTCGCCTCGCAGTGGACCATCGGCTCGGTCACCCTCAAGGTCACCATCCTGTGGTGGTTCGCCATCGTCGCCGTCGCCACCTGGATCCTGCTGCGCACCCGCGCAGGCAACTGGATCTTCGCGGTGGGCGGCGGGGCCGACGCGGCCCGCGCCACCGGCGTGCCCGTCGTGAAGACCCGTATCGGCCTCTACATGGGCGTCGCCCTGTGCGCCTGGATCTCCGGACAGCACATCCTCTTCTCGTTCGACGTGGTCCAGTCGGGCGAGGGCGTGGGCAACGAGTTCCTCTACATCATCGCGGCGGTCATCGGCGGCTGCCTGATGACCGGCGGCTACGGCTCCGCCATCGGCTCGGCGGTCGGCGCCTTCATCTTCGGCATGACCAGCAACGGCATCGTGTACGCCCAGTGGAACCCGGACTGGTTCAAGTTCTTCCTCGGCGCGATGCTCCTGCTGGCCACGCTGCTCAACGCATGGGTCCGCAAGCGGGCGGAGGCGAGCAAGTGAGTACGACCGACAGGACCGAGCGGCCCGCCGCCGCGCCCGGAGCGGGCACCGCCCTGGTGAAGCTGACCGGCGTCAGCAAGTTCTACGGGAACATCCGCGCCCTCCAGGGAGTCTCCCTGGAGGTCTCGGCGGGCGAGATCACCTGTGTCCTCGGCGACAACGGCGCGGGCAAGTCCACCCTCATCAAGATCATCGCCGGGCTGCACCGGCACGACGCCGGCACCTTCGAGATCGAGGGGGAGGAGACCGCGCTCGCCAACCCCCGCGCGGCCCTCGACCACGGCATCGCCACCGTCTACCAGGACCTCGCCGTCGTCCCGCTCATGCCCGTCTGGCGGAACTTCTTCCTCGGCTCCGAGCCCACCAGGGGCCGCGGCCCCTTCCGCCGCCTCGACGTGGAACTCATGCGCGAGACCACCCGCACCGAGCTGCTGCGCATGGGCATCGACCTGCGCGACGTGGACCAGCCCATCGGCACCCTGTCCGGCGGTGAGCGCCAGTGCGTGGCCATCGCCCGCGCCGTGTACTTCGGAGCGAAGGTCCTCGTCCTCGACGAGCCCACCGCGGCCCTCGGCGTCAAGCAGTCCGGAGTGGTCCTCAAGTACGTCGCCGCCGCCCGCGACGCGGGCCTCGGCGTGGTCCTCATCACGCACAACCCGCACCACGCGTACCTGGTCGGGGACCGTTTCGTGCTCCTCAAGCGGGGCACCATGGCGGGCAGCCACACCCGGGAGTCGATCACGCTCGACGAGCTCACCCGGCAGATGGCGGGCGGCTCCGAGCTGGACGAGCTGAGCCACGAACTGGAGCGAGTGGCAGAATCGGGGGAAGGCACCCCACACGCCACGGCCGCGACGGACCACGCAGCCGGTCGGAGCGGCCCGGCCGGTGAGGCCGACCGGACCCCCCGAACCACCGCACCCAAGAGGGACGACACGACTCGATGAGCACGTACCGGGATTTCGCGCTCACCCACCGGGGGTCGGCGCGAGGCACCGTCCTGCGGACCATCGGGACCCGGGAGCGCCGGTCGCACCTGACGGCCCCGCGCGTCCCCACGGTCGGCATCGACATCGGCGGCACCAAGGTGATGGCCGGCGTCGTCGACGCCGACGGGATCATCCTGGAGAAGATCCGCACGGAGACCCCGGACAAGTCCAAGAGCCCCAAGGTCGTCGAGGACACCATCGTCGAGCTGGTGCTGGACCTCTCCGACCGGCACGACGTGCACGCGGTGGGCATCGGGGCGGCCGGCTGGGTCGACGCCGACCGCTCCCGCGTGCTGTTCGCACCCCACCTGGCCTGGCGCGACGAGCCCCTGCGCGACGCGCTCCAGTCCCGGCTCGCGGTCCCGGTCATGGTCGACAACGACGCCAACACCGCCGCCTGGGCGGAGTGGCGCTTCGGCGCCGGACGCGGCGAGGACCACCTCGTCATGATCACGCTCGGCACCGGCATCGGCGGGGCCATCCTCGAAGGCGGCCAGGTCAAGCGCGGCCGGTACGGGGTCGCGGGCGAATTCGGCCACATGCAGGTCGTCCCCGGCGGCCACCGCTGCCCCTGCGGCAACCGGGGCTGCTGGGAGCAGTACAGCTCCGGGAACGCCCTGGTCCGTGAGGCCCGCGAGCTGGCCGCCGCCGACTCGCCGGTCGCGTACAACATCATCGCCCGGGTCGGCGGCAACGTCCACGAGATCACCGGACCGCTGATCACCGAGCTGGCCCGCGAGGGCGACGCCATGTGCGTCGAGCTGCTCCAGGACATCGGCCAGTGGCTGGGCGTCGGCATCGCCAACCTGGCGGCCGCCCTCGACCCGTCCTGCTTCGTCATCGGCGGCGGCGTCAGCGCCGCCGACGACCTGCTGATCGGCCCGGCCCGCGACGCCTTCCGCCGCCATCTCACCGGCCGCGGGTACCGCCCCGAGGCCCGAATCGCCAAGGCCCAGCTCGGGCCCGAGGCGGGCATGGTCGGCGCCGCCGACCTCGCCCGGCTCGTCGCCCGCCGCTTCCGCCGCGCCACCCGCCGCCGGGTCGAACGCTACGAGCGGTACGAGCGCTACGCGCAGCAGCTGGGCCGGCGCGACCCCGCAGTCCCCGAGGACCAGGACGAAAAGTGACCCCGCCCACCCTGCCCCACCAGGCCTCCGCCCCCGACGCCGAAGGCACCCCGACGCCCGCCGCCGAGGACCGCAGGCACGTCGTCAAGCGCCGCTGGATCACCGCGATCATCATCCTGCTGCTGGTCGGCGTACCCGCGGGCTACCTGGCGATCTCCACCCAGCAGAGCCGCGAGAGCGGCCGCGACAAGGCCGCCAAGGTCGGCGCGTCCACGGTGCGCCCCGGCTGGCCCTCCAAGGTGCAGCGCAGCATCTACGAGGTCCCGGTCCCGGACAAGGCCTGGCGCGTCGGGTTCCTGGAGACCAACAACTGGCGCACCAGCCGGCTGTACGTCCAGTTCGCGGTCACCCCGACGGAACTGGACGGCTTCCTGTCCTCCCTCGGCATCGGCCGCGAGGACCTGACCCCCGGTGTCTCGGTCTCCGCGCACGACACCTCGGTCGCCGGCTGGCACTGGAAGCCGGAGACCTCGTGGGTGGGCACCACCCTCGAACAGGACGACCCGCGGCCCACCCGGGACATCACCGTCGACCTCACCGACCCCAAGGTCTCCAAGGTCTACATCGTCTCCTCCACCACCCCTTGACCAGCCCCGGTCCCCGCTAGCCTGGGATCATGAAGCTCACCAAGCGGCTGCATTCCTGCGTCCAGTTGGAGAAGGACGGGCGCACGCTCGTCATCGACCCGGGCGCCTTCAGCGAACCGGACGCGGGACTGGGGGCGGACGCCCTGCTGGTCACGCACGAACACCCCGACCACTTCGAGGAGGGCCGGCTGCGGGCCGCCCTCGACGCCGATCCGGCGGTCGAGCTGTGGACCCTGCGCAGTGTCGCCGAGAAGCTCGCCCCCGCCTATCCGGGGCGGGTGCACACCGTCGGCCACGGCGACGCCTTCAGCGCGGCCGGGTTCGAGGTCCAGGTCCACGGGGAGCTGCACGCGGTGATCCACCCGGACATCCCGCGCGTCACGAACGTCGGCTACCTCGTTGAGGGTTCCCTCTTCCACCCCGGGGACGCGCTGACCGTGCCCGGTGTCCCCGTCGAGACGCTGATGGTTCCGGTGCACGCCCCCTGGAACAAGGTCTCCGAGGTGATCGACTACCTCCGCGAGGTCAAGCCGCGCCGGGCCCTGGACATCCACGACGCCTACCTCTCCGACATCGCCCGGCCGATCTACGACAACGCCCTGGGCGCCCTCGGGGGCACCGACCACGGGCGACTCACCGCGGGGGACTCCGCCGAACTGTGACTGTCGGTGCCGGGCGGTAGGTTGGCAGGTATGCGTATCGCCACCTACAACGTCAACTCCATCACCGCCCGGCTGCCGCGCCTGCTGGCCTGGCTGGAGAGCTCCGGCACGGATGTCGTGTGCATCCAGGAGACCAAGTGCTCGGCGGAGCAGTTCCCGCACGAGCAGCTGCGCGAGCTGGGCTACGAGGCGGCCGTCAACGCCACCGGCCGCTGGAACGGCGTGGCCCTGCTCTCCAAGGTCGGCCTGGAGGACGTGGCCCTCGGGCTGCCCGGCGGGCCCGACTACGAGGGCGTCCAGGAACCCCGCGCGATCTCCGCCACCTGCGGCGGGGTCCGGGTCTGGTCGGTGTACGTGCCCAACGGGCGCGAGGTCGAGCACGACCACTACGGCTACAAGCTGGACTGGTTCCGCGCCCTGACCGCGGCCGTCGCCGCGGACGCGGCCGGTCCGCGGCCGTTCGCGGTGCTCGGCGACTTCAACGTGGCCCCGACCGACGAGGACGTCTACGACCCGGCCGTCTTCGAGGGCCTCACCCACGTCACGCCCGCCGAGCGGGCCGCCCTGGAGGCGCTGCGGGCCGCCGGGCTCTCGGACGTGTTCCCGCGCGCGCTGAAGTACGACCGTCCCTACACCTTCTGGGACTACCGGATGCTCGCCTTCCCCAAGAACAAGGGCATGCGCATCGACCTGGTCTACGGGAACGAGCCCTTCACCAAGGCCGTCACCGACTCCTACGTCGACCGCGAGGAGCGCAAGGGCAAGGGTGCGTCCGACCACGCTCCCGTCGTCGTGGACCTGGACCTCGGCGCCTGAGGACGTCCGGGCCGGCGGATCCAGGCGCGCCCTGTGGTCAGCGGCGGATCCTGGTGCGACGCTGGGCGGTATGAACATCCCTTTCCTGGGCAACTGGCTGAACCGACGCGAAACGGAACAGGGCACGGGACTCGCCGCCGCCCTCGCGGACGACCCCGAGGGCGTCGCCGAGTTGTTCTCGGAGTGCGAGATGCTGCGCGTCCAGGCGAGGACGGCCGGGCTCGAACTCGACGAGAGCCGGGCCTCGTTGGAGGCCCTGGACCAGCTGATGCCCCGCTGGCGGCGGGACCCCGAGGCGGTTCCCTGGCTCGGCAACGACGCCGGCTTCTACCTCGGGACCGTGATCATCCGGACCGTGCCGGGGGCCGCGTGGCGGGTGTGGCCCAACGGCCAGCCGGTGATCAGGCTGGCCTCGGGCCGGGAGCTGAACGTGATCGAGTCGGGCGTGTCCTGGGCGATGACGGGATCCCCCGAGCTCAGCCAGGCGTACGCCGAGGCCTCCGAGGGCTGACGCCCGGGCGCGCCGCGCACCGAATCCGACCCGGGCGCCGACCCGGGCTCCGACCAGGCTCCGACTCCGACTCCGACAAGTGGGCAGGGCAGCACATGGCCGTGGAACCGTTGATCGAGCTGCGGGGCGTCAACAAGCACTTCGGTGCGCTGCACGTACTGCGGGACATCGACCTCACCGTCGGCCGCGGGGAGGTGGTGGTGGTGATCGGGCCCTCGGGCTCCGGGAAGTCCACCCTGTGCCGGGCGATCAACCGGCTGGAGACCGTCGAGTCGGGCACGATCATGATCGACGGGGAGGCGCTGCCCGCCGAGGGCAAGGAGCTGGCCCGGCTGCGCGCCGAGGTGGGGATGGTCTTCCAGTCCTTCAACCTGTTCGCGCACAAGACCGTCCTCGCCAACGTCTCGCTCGCGCAGGTCAAGGTCCGCGGCCGCAAGCGGGGCGAGGCGGACCGGCGCTCCCGGGAGCTCCTGGAACGGGTCGGCCTGGCCGACCAGGCCCAGAAGTTCCCGGCCCAGCTCTCCGGCGGTCAGCAGCAGCGCGTGGCGATCGCCCGCGCCCTCGCCATGAACCCCAAGGCGCTGCTCTTCGACGAGCCCACCTCCGCCCTCGACCCGGAGATGATCAACGAGGTGCTGGAGGTCATGCGGCAGCTCGCCCGCGAGGGCATGACCATGGTCGTGGTCACCCACGAGATGGGCTTCGCCCGCTCCGCCGCGAACCGCGTGGTCTTCATGGCCGACGGGCAGATCATCGAGGACCGCACCCCGGAGCAGTTCTTCACCGCCCCGGAGAGCGACCGGGCCAAGGACTTCCTCTCCAAGATCCTCAAGCACTGAGGGTCACTGTTCGCGCAGCGGCACCGACACATGGCTGGGATCGGTGCGCGGCGAGGAGAAGGCCAGCTGCGCGCCGATGGGGTTGTGCTCGATGTAGAGCGGGTCGACGGTGTCGACGACGAGGGCGAGCCGGTGGCCCGCGGGGACGTCGTAGGCGGTGGAGAACAGCTCCAGGTCCACGCCGAAGGCCCGGCCGGGAGCCTTCCCGTGGAAGGTGTACGGGGCGTGGGTGACGAGCTTGCCGATACCGAGCGGGCCGACGTCGTAGAGGTACGCGACGAAGGTGCCGTCGCCCTTGGTGGGGGTGACGGTGGTGTGCAGCTTCACGGTGCCGCGGATCCGGCGCGCCCCGTCGTGGCGCTGCGACTGCCAGACGGCCGCGAAGGCCCGGGGGAGCAGCGGGACGGAGACGACCGGCGGCGTCTTCACGAACTGGTCGAGGGCGCTGGACAGGAGGAGGACGCCGCCGTCGGCGCCGGAGTCGACGTTGGCGAAGAGGTGCTCGCTTTCGGAGAGCGCCAGCTCCTCGGTGCCTCCGGAGCCGACCGACCCCCAGTCGGCGTAGCCCTCGTACCCGCTGTCGCTACGGGACTTGATCTGCACCGGGGCCTCGGTGTCGATGCCGTTGCGCTCGCCCTTGAGGTAGCGGTCGAACCAGCGGCGCGCGTTGGTCCAGGTGTCGTTGGGCAGCCCCAGCAGGCCGGTGCCCTCGGCCGTGGCGTGGTCCCCGGGCCGGAACTCCAGGCGCTTGGGGCCGGTCAGCCGCTCGTAGAACTTCGCGTACTGGTTGGGCGGGAAGATGGTGTCGCCCCAGGCGTTGCCCAGCATGACGGCGGTGCCGTTGGCGTTGATCCGGTCCACCTGCTCGGAAGCCGAACGCCTCCTGCCCCACTCGAGCATCTGCTGCTCCTGGTCCAGCCGGGAGCCGAGGAAGTTGCCGAGGAGCGTCTTGAGTTCGGGTCCGGGGCGGCCGGTGAGGTATCCGGTGGCGCCGAGCATCGCGGCGGCCTGGAGGTGCTGGGTGCGGCCGGAGTAGATGGATTCGATGAGGTCGGCCCAGCCGCTCATCGCGACCACGGCCTTGACGCGGGGGTCGTGCGCGGAGGCCAGCAGGGTGATGCCGGCGGCGTACGAGACCCCGCCGAGGCCGATGCGGTCCGCGTCGGCGGGGGTGTTGGCGAGGGCCCAGTCGATGACGGCGCCGACGTCGGCGATGTCCGGCGGGCCGGCCACCTCGATGCTGCCGCCGGAGAGCCAGAAGCCGCGGGAGGTGTAACTGACCACGACGTAACCGGAGTCGGCGAGCTTCCTGGCCTGGGCGAGGTATTCGGTCTGCGGCAGGCCCCAGCTGGTGGGCAGCACGATCAGCGGGTACGTGCGGCCGCTCACGGCCCCGGCCGGGGTGATGACGTTGCCCTTGAGGGTGACTCCGCCGGATCCGGGGATGTCGTGGAAGCGGATCCGGGAGGAGGCGTCGGCGGTGGCGGCTGCCGCGGTGGAGGCGGGAGCCGCCTGGGCCCGGTCGGGGGCCAGGCCCAGGGCGGCTGCGGCCAACAGGGCCGCCGCGGCCGCGGCGGTGGTGGTGCGTCGCATCTGTCGCTCCTCGCGCGTGGGCCGGGTCGGCAGAGTGACCCGACGGTGACGGGAGCGTGTTACCCAAAGTGACCCGCAAGTAAGTTACGCGCCGGTAACGATTGGGTGTGTGCGATGGACCGGCCGTCGCGGGCCGGACGCGACCCGGCCGTCAGCCGTTCTGCGGGGCGCCGGACAGGGCGCTCTTGGCCTTCCACTGGTCCCACCCCAGGTTCCACTCGCCGTAGCCGTTGCCGATGTCCGCGTTGCCCTTGGAGCCCTCGCCGACCACCTCGAAGGCGTCGCCGATCTGGGACGCCCCGAAGAACTCCTTGGCGTCGGCGTCGCTCATGCCCACACAGCCGGAACTGCTGTTGGCGCGGCCGAAGTTGCCGGAGTTCCACGGCGCGGCGTGCGCGTACATGCCGGACCAGGTGAGCCGCATCGAGTAATCGACCAGCTTGTTGTAGGCGTTGTCCAGGCCCACCGTCTGGGAGTCCATACGGATGGTGCCCTCCTTCGACATGATCACCATCTTCCCGGACCAGGAGGCCTTCTTGCCGCCGGGCGTGCCGGCCGAGATCGGGACCGTCCTGAGCGCCTGGCCGTCCTGGGTCACCGACATCTTCTTGGTGTCGAGGCTGACCTGGATCCGGCGGTCCTTGCCGATCTTGAACTCGGTGTTGTAGTCCCGGGTGAACAGGCCGCCGCCCTTGCCGGAGTCCACGCCGTTCAGGTTCATCTCGACCTTCACGTCCGTGCCGGACTTCCAGTAGTCCTTGGGACGCCAGTCGACGCGGTCGTTGCCGGAGTAGTCCTTGATCCAGCCCCAGGAGCCCTCGGCGTTGTTCGAGGTGGTGACCTTGAGCTGCTTCTCGACCTCGGCCTTGTTCGTCACCGGGTTGTCGAAGACGAGCGACACGGGCATCGCCACGCCCACCGTGCTGCCCTTGGGGATGTTGATCGAGACCTTGTTCACCTTGTCGGCGGCGCTGGTCTTGAACTGGGTGCCGGCGCTCTGGTTGTCGGTGTTCTGCGCCTCGACCTTGTACTCCGCGCCGGGCGGGGCGTTGCGCTCCGAGGTCCAGGTCTTCCCGTCGTCGGATATCTTCCCCGGCAGCTCGGCGCCCTTGGCGTCGGTCACCTTCACCTGGGCCAGCTTGCCCTCGGCGACGGTCACCGACACCGGCTGACCCGCCTTGACCTGATCGCCCGTGAGGTTGACCGAGACGGCCATGGGCGCCTTCGGCTTCTGCTCGGCCCCGCCCTTGTCGTCGCCACCACCGTCGCTCCCGCCCGAACAGGCGGTGAGCGAGGCGGCCAGAAGTGCGGTGCCCGCCATGGCGGTGCGGCGTATACGGCTCAACGAAGGGCCCCTTCAAGTGGTGGTGGCGATGAACGTTCGCAAAAGGAGATGCGAACAAGGCGACTTTAGGTTCCGCATTCGACAGAAAAGCTCGTCTCTCCTGCTTGTGACGTCGACCGCAGCAAAACGGTCATCGTTCGGTCACAAACGTTGCGCACTTCGGTCATGGGCGGCTGTGAGAGTCCTGTGAGAGACCGTCAGGACGAACAGGAAGGCTGTCTGCCGTGTGTGCACTGCTCGTGAACCCCGCCCAGCACGACCATGACCAGGACGGACAGCCACGGGTGCGCGCCCTGTCCGTCACCGAATACCAGTCCTTCCTCCACTGGAACGGAGGCGCGAGCTTTCTCCAGTACCCCTCCTGGGCCCGGGTAAAGGACCTCTGGCGTTCGGAAAGAGTCGGATGGCACTATCCGGACGGAGAGATTCAGGGGGCCGGGCTCGTTCTCTACCGGCAATTCCCCGGCACCCGGAAATACTTCGCCTATCTCCCCGAAGGGCCCGTCGTCGACTGGTCCGATCCGCACATCGACCGCTGGCTGAACCCGCTCCTGCGGCACCTGCGCGCCTCCGGCGCCTTCGCCGTCCGCATCGGTCCCACCCCCGCCTACCGCCGCTGGGACGCCGCCACCGTCAAGGCCGGGACCGGGCCCGGACGGCAGATCTCCGACGTGCTCGCCAGCGAGGTCGACCCGGTGGGCGCCGCCCTCGCCGACCGGCTGCGCACCCGCGGCTGGAAGCGGTGCGGCGGCGAGGACGACGGCGACGCCCAGCCCCGCCACGTCTTCCGCGTGCCGCTGGCCGGCCGCACCCTCGACGAGGTGTGGTCGGGTCTCAACCAGGAATGGCGGCGCAACGTGCGCAAGGCCACCAAGGCCGGTGTGGAGACGGTCGTCGGCACCTACGCCGACCTGCCCGAGTTCTACCGGCTGCTGCGCATCACCGAGGAGCGCGACGGCTTCCGCCTCGGCCGCTCCCTCGCGTACTACGAGCAGCAGTACCGGGTCCTGAACGAGGAACAGCCCGGCCGCATGCGGCTCTACCTGGGCGTCCACCGGGGCGAGATCCTCGCCGCCCACACGATGATCGCCGCCGGCAACCGGGTCTGGTACCAGACGGGCGCCTCGGCCGACCACCGCCGCGAGGTACGGCCCAGCAACGCCCTGCAGTGGCGCATGATGTGCGACGCACACGACCTCGGAGCGGAGGAGTACGACATGCGCGGGGTACCCTCCACCCTCGACCCCGACGAACGCTCCTTCGGGCTGCTGCGCTGGAAGCTCGGCACCGGCGGACAGGTCGTCGAAACGCTCGGAGAGTGGGAGATACCGATGGACGGAGTCGCCAACGCGGCGCTCTACAAGGCGTTCCAGGCCTACCTGGCCCGCCGGTGACGGCCACCGACACCGACAGCGCCACCGACACCGCCACCGGAGCGGCCGCCGCCCCGGGAGCCGCGGACGCGCCCTCCGGGAAGACCTCGGTGCTGCGCAGCGGCGCGCTCATGGCCGCCGGCTCGATCGTCTCCCGCGCCACCGGCTTCATCCGCTCCGCCGTCGTCGTCGCGGCGCTGGGCACCGGACTCCTCGGTGACGGCTACGCCGTCGCCAACACCGTCCCGAACATCATCTACATCCTGCTCATCGGAGGCGCGCTCAACGCCGTCTTCGTCCCCGAGCTCGTCCGGGCCGCCAAGGAGCACGCGGACGGCGGAACCGCCTACACCGACCGGCTGCTCACCGCCTGCACCGCCGCCCTCGTGGTGCTCACCGCCGCCGCCGTCCTCGCCGCCCCGCTGATCGTCTCGGTGTACACCGACTACGACGGCGCCCAGGCGAGCACCACCGTGGCGCTGGCCCGGTACTGCCTGCCGCAGATCCTCTTCTACGGGCTCTTCACCCTGCTCGGGCAGGTGCTGAACGCCCGAGGCCGGTTCGGCGCGATGATGTGGACCCCGGTCCTCAACAACCTCGTCATCATCGGCGTCTTCGGGCTCTTCCTCCACCTCTCCCACGACGCGGCGGCCGGCCTCACCGCCGCCGAGACCCGGCTCCTCGGCCTCGGCACCACCATCGGCATCGTCATCCAGGCCCTCGCCCTCGTCCCCTCGCTGCGCGCCGCCCGCTTCCGCTGGCGCCCCCGCTTCGACTGGCGCGGCAGCGGCCTCGGCCGCCCGCTGCGCAACGCGGGCTGGCTGGTCATGCTCGTCCTCACCAACCAGCTCGCCTACTGGGTCGTCACCCGGCTCTCCACCACCACCGGACAGCACGCCGTGGAGGCCGGACTCGCGGGCGGCGCCGGCTACACCGCCTACAGCAACGCCTACCAGCTGTGGATCGTCCCGCAGGGCATCATCACCGTCTCCCTCGTGACCGCCCTGATGCCGCGGATGAGCGCGGCCGCCACCGAGGGCGACCTCGGCGCCGTGCGCCGCGACCTCTCCTACGCCCTGCGCTCCAGCGCCTCCCTGGTCGTGCCCGCCGCCGCGCTCTTCGCCGCCCTCGCCCCCTGGGTCATGGGCAGCGTCTTCGAGTACGGGCGCACCGGAGCCGCCGACATCGAGGTCATGGCGGGCATCCTCATCGCCTTCGCGCCCGGGCTGATCGCCTACTCGGCGCAGTACGTCCTCTCGCGCGGCTTCTACGCCCTCTCCGACACCCGGACCCCCTTCTTCCTCAACCTGGTCATCGCCGCGCTCACCGCCGGACTGTCCGCCGCCGCCTACTTCCTGCTGCCCCCGCGCTGGGCCGTCACCGGCATGGCCGCGGCCTCCTCCGTCGCCTTCCTCGCGGGCGCAGCCGTCACCGCGTACACGCTCACCCGCCGCCTCGGCCCGCGCGCGGGCACCCGTGCCGAACGGCGCGCGACCGCCGTACGGACCCACCTGCGGCTGCTGGCCGCCTGTACGCCGGCGGCCGCCGCCGGGTACGCGGCAGCGCGCGCCGCCGACCCGTTCGGCAACTTCGCCGCGCTCGGGGCGGGAACCGCCGCACTGGTCCTCGTCGTCGTCATCCTCGCCGGGCCGCTGCGCCTGACGGAGATCACCGACATGCTGAACTCCCTGTGGCGCCGGATCGGCCGATAGGGGGGAAGTAAGCCCTGCAACAGCTTTGGGATACTGACCGGATGCCACGCGTACTGCTGATCGAGGACGACCCTTCCATCCGTGAGGGGGTCGGCCTCGGCCTGCGCCGCCGGGGCCACGACGTGAGTTCCGCCGAGACCGGCGAGGAAGGGCTGGCGCTGATGAGCGGCTTCCGCCCCGAGCTCGTCCTGCTCGACCTGATGCTGCCCGGGATCAACGGGGTCCAGGTCTGCCGCCGCATCCGCGAGACCAGCCAGGTGCCGATCATCATGCTCACCGCCCGCGGCGACGACTTCGACATAGTCGTCGGCCTGGAGGCCGGCGCCGACGACTACATCGTCAAACCCGCCCGCACCGAGGTCATCGAGGCCCGCATCAAAGCCGTACTGCGCCGGCTCAGCGACCCCGTGGGCACCCGCTCCGGCGTCGAGCACCACGGCGAGCTGACCATCGACCGCGCCGGGCTGAGCGTCGCCAAGAACGGCGAGCGCGTGCCGCTGGCCCCCAGCGAGATCAAGCTCCTGCTGCACCTGTCGGCCTCGCCCGAGCAGGTGTTCTCCCGCCAGCAACTCCTCGAGTACGTCTGGGACCACAGCTACCACGCCGACGCCCGGCTCGTGGACGCCTGCGTGCGCCGGCTGCGCACCAAGGTCGAGGACCCCGCTTCGAGCCCCCGCTACATACAGACCGTGCGCGGCTTCGGCTACCGCTTCGGTCCCCTGTAGGCGAGCGTGCGACGCATCGCGCCGCTGGGCCTGCGCACCCGACTGATCGCGGCCTTCCTGCTGGTCGCCGCGATCAGCGCGGTGACCACCGCGGCCCTCACCTACCAGCAGGCGCGCAACGCGATCCTCAAGCAGACCCAGGACACCGCCATCAGCACCCTGCGGGACCAGGTCGAGCAGCAGGAGTTCCGGCTTCCGCTGGACCAGCAGGAGCTCCAGCGCATCGTCATCGAACTCGGCAAGCGCGGCAAACCGCACCCGTGGATCATCTTCGGCGAGTACGGCAGCGTGCGGGTCTCCACCAACCCCGGCACACCGACCTCCAGCGTGATCACCGACAACCTGCGCGAGAAGGTCCGCCGCCACGACTACACCGCCTTCCAGCGGGTCGAGGACGCGCGCGGCAACCCGTGGCTCACCATCGGCGTCCCCGCCCTCTTCGAGCACAACGGCTCCACCGAGTCCACCGGAGCCGTCTTCTACGCCAGCGTCCCGCTCTCCACCGAGAAGCAGACCGTGGAAGCCATGGTCGACGCCGCCAAGCAGGGCGCCGTGCCGGGCCTGGCCATCGCCATCGTGCCCGCGCTGCTGGCCGCCCGCAGCGTGCTGCGGCCGGTCCGCGACATGCGCCGGGCCGCCCAGCACCTCGGCCGCGGCCGCCTCGACACCCGGATCGAGGTCCGGGGCGCCGACGAGCTCGCCGGACTCGCCCGCACCTTCAACGAGACCGCACGCGCCCTGGAACAGTCCGTGAGCGAGCTCCAGGACGCGGAGGTCCGGGCCCGCCGCTTCGCCTCCGACGTCTCCCACGAACTGCGCACCCCCCTCGCCGGGATGCTCGCCGTCACCGAGGTCCTCGACGAGGACGCCGAACGCCTCGACGCCGACACCGCCAAGGCCCTGCGCCTGGTCAGCGCCGAGACCGGCAAGCTCGCCGTCCTCGTCGAGGACCTGATGGAGATCTCCCGCTTCGACGCCCGGGCCGCCGAGCTGAACCTCGACGACGTGGACATCGCCGAAGCCGTGCGCAAGACCCTGGAACGCCGCCACTGGGTCGACGACCGCATCGTCGCCGAGCTGCCGGAGCAGGTGCGCGCCCGGCTCGACCCGCGCCGCTTCGACGTCGTGCTCGCCAACCTCGTCGGCAATGCCCTGCGGCA
This sequence comes from Streptomyces sp. NC-S4, assembly GCF_054353315.1. NCBI lineage: Bacteria > Bacillati > Actinomycetota > Actinomycetes > Kitasatosporales > Streptomycetaceae > Streptomyces > Streptomyces sp. NC-S4. The sequence goes on from NZ_CM135937.1 coordinate 6,861,464, forward strand.
CGGCGGAGCCCCCGTACGCATCACGGTACGGACCGCACCGGGCGAGGACGGCGAGCGGCTGCTGATCGAGGTCGCCGACAGCGGACCCGGCATCGCCCCCGAGGTGCTGCCGCACATCTTCGACCGCTTCTTCAAGGCCGACGCGGCCCGGACCCGCTCCGCCGGCAGCGGGCTCGGCCTCGCCATCACCCTGGAGAACGTCCGCCTGCACGGCGGAACCCTCCTCGCGGCCAACGGACCGGCCGGAGGAGCCGTCTTCACCCTCGACATGCCGCTGGAGGCCCACGCGTGACCGGGCACGGAACGAGATCCCGGGCAGCGGTGGCCACGGCCACGTTGGTCGGCTGCGCCCTGCTGCTCACCGGATGCGGGATCAAACGCAGCGGGGTGATCGACAGCGGCCACTCCGCCACCGTCAAGGTCTCCGGGAGCAAGGGCAACTTCCTCTACTTCGTGGCCAAGGACGGCGACCGACTGGCCCCGAGCCCCTTCAGCCTGGCGGAGGGCTACCGGCTCAACCCCGTGGTGCTGTTGCGGCTGCTGTTCGACGGCCCCCGCGGCCGGGCCGCCGAGGTCGGGCTCACCACGGCCCTGCCCCGGCTGTCCGCCGGACAGGAGGACCAGATGGCGGTGAGCCCGACCTCGCAGGCAGGAACGACGGTCCGGGTGCCGTTCGCCGTGGGCGACCTCTCGGACCTGGCCCGCATGCAGATCGTGTGCACCATCGGCACCGCCGTCCTGACGGACGCCGTCAGCCCCGTCATCCTGATGGGCCCCGACACCACCCTCCCGGCCGCCGACTGCGACCGCGAACGCTGACCGGCCCGGCGCACCCCCGGCCCCGGCGCCGCACCCTTGCGGTCGGGGCCGGGCACCCGTCACGGTGGCCCCATGGACCACGCCGCGGACGTCCCGGACGTCTTCGACCCCCGCATCTACGCCTCCGGCATCCCGCACGAGCGCTACCAGCTGCTGCGCGAGCGGCATCCCGTGGCCCGGCAGGCGGAGCCGGAGATCGGGGGCTGGCCCGCCGGCCCCGGCTTCTGGGCCGTCACCCGGCACGCCGACGTCGTACGGGTCCTGCGCGACCACCGGACGTACTCCTCCTGGCTGGGCGCCACCCAGATCCGCGACCCCGACCCGGCCGACCTGCCCTTCCTACGCAGCACCATGCTCAACCAGGACCCGCCCGGGCACGGCCGGCTGAGGCGGCTGGTGTCCCGCGCCTTCACCCCCGCCCGCGTCGACGCCTTCGCCGGACGGGTACGGGAACGCGCCCGCGCCCTGCTCGCCGCCGCCCGCCAGGACGCCGAGGACGGCACCGTCGACGTGGTGCGCGCCGTCACCGACGAGTACGCGCTGCTGAACCTCACCGACCTGCTGGGTATCCCGGCCGCCGACCGGGCCCTGCTGCTGGACTGGACCGTACGGATCATCGGGTACCAGGACCCCGACGACGCCCCGGCGCCGCTCCTCGGCCCGGACGGCACTCCGCTCGACCCGCGCTCCCCGGCCCTGCTCGGCGAGATGTTCGCGTACGCCCGCGAACTGGCCGGCCACAAGCGCGCCCACCCCGGCGACGACGTGATGACCGTCCTCGCCGAAGCCGGGCTCGCCCCGGCCGAACTGGAGATGTTCTTCTTCCTGCTCACCGTCGCGGGCAACGACACCGTGCGCAGCGCCGCCCCCGGCGGGCTGCTCGCACTGGCCGGGGCCCCGGACGCCTACCGCGGGCTCGCGGACGGATCCGTCCCGTTCGACCGGGCCGTCGAGGAACTCCTGCGCGTCCACCCGCCGGTGCTCAGCTTCCGCCGCACGGCCGCCGTCGACACCGAACTGGCCGGGCGGTCCATCCGCGCCGGCGACAAGGTGGTGGTCTTCCACGCCTCCGCCAACCACGACGAGCGCGTCTTCACCGACCCCGGCCGCCTCGACCTCGCGCGGACGCCCAACCCGCACGTCTCCTTCGGGGACGGCCCGCACGTCTGCCTCGGCGCCCACTTCGCCCGGCTCCAGCTGCGCGTCCTCTACGAGGAGTGGTGCGCGGCCATGCCCGCGCCGGAACTGGCGGGACCGCCGCGCCGGCTGGTCTCCAACTTCATCAACGGGATCACACGGCTGCCGGTTCGGGTGTCAGGGCGGCGCGGGTGACATCGGCCGCGAGCTCGGTCACATCGGGGCCGTAGGCATCGGAGTTGACCACCTTCAGCACCAGGCAGAAGGGATCCTTGCCGTACGTGCGGGCCAGCCGCTCGTGGTGGCGGGCGAGATAGCGGGCGGCGGCCTGGTTGCTGACCGCGGTCTGCCCGGAGAGCAGGAAGACGGGACGGCCGCCCTGGGCGCCCGTCAGCCTGGCCAGCAGCACGTACTCGACCTGCCCATTGGCCCACCGGTAGCTCTCGCCGCCCACCTGGATCGCGCCCCGGTCCTCGTGCGCCTGGGTGTCGACGTTCACCCGCACCCCCGGGAGCATCGAGGCCAGGTGCGCCACCGTACGGGTGTTGGACGTCGGGCCGCCGACGCAGAACTCGGCGCGGTCGCCGAAGCCCTGCCGCGCCTCGTCGTGCGTGACGATCTGGACGTTCGCCCCGCAGTCCTTGATCAGCGCGGAGATCTCCAGCAGCGCGAACGCGTCGTTGCGGTGCACCGACGACTCCTTGCCGCCCATCTGCCGGTTGACCACGAACAGGCACTCGGCGCCGGCCGGCAGCCCGAAGAACGCCTGCTTGCGGCGCAGGGCCCGGCGCCACAGATAGGTCCGGGCGAACCAGCCGAACCCGCCGCTGACGGCGGTGGCTATCACCCCGAGCACGATGTTGCGCACGTCGTCGTTCATGCGGCGGATGGTAGCCGCCGGGCGGCCTTCCTGACGCGGGGGGTGCGGTGAAGTTACGCTGCGCCAACCAGACCTGACCGGCCGTCGACCGGAGGAACCGCATGCGTGCTCCCGCCGCACGTCAGTTAGCGCTCATCGCCCTCGCCGGGGCGCTCGTCTCCACCGGGGCCGCGGCCCCGCCCACCACGACCGCCCCACCGGCCAAGGTGCCGGTCGCCGCCGGCTACGGCGGTGCCGTCGCCAGCGTCGACGCCGACGCCTCCGCCGCGGGCATCGCCGTCCTGCGCTCCGGCGGCAACGCCGTGGACGCGGCGATCGCCACCGCCGCCGCGCTCGGGGTGACCGAGCCCTATTCGGCGGGCATCGGCGGAGGCGGCTACTTCGTGTACTACGACGCCCGCTCGCGCCGGGTGCACACGATCGACGGCCGCGAGACGGCCCCCGCCACGGCCACCGAGACCCTCTTCCAGGAGAACGGCCTGCCCATCCCCTTCGCGGAGGGGCAGACCAGCGGCCGCGGGGTCGGCGTGCCCGGCACCCCCGCCACCTGGAAGAGCGCCCTCGACGCCTGGGGCACCCGCCCGCTCGACAAGCTGCTGAAGCCCGCCGAGAAACTGGCCCGCGAGGGCTTCACGGTGGACAGCACCTTCCGGGCCCAGACCGAGCTCAACCAGGACCGCTTCAAGGACTTCCCGGCGACCTCGAAGCTCTTCCTGCCCGGTGGCGCCCTGCCGGTGGTCGGCTCCACCTTCAAGAACCCGGACCTGGCCGCCACCTACGCCGAACTCGGCCGCAAGGGGACCGGCGCCCTCTACCGCGGGCCCCTCGCCGAGGACATCGTCCGGGCCGTGCGCACACCCCCGGTGGACCCGGCGGCCACCCGCAAGGTCCGCCCCGGCGACCTGACCACCGCCGACCTGCGCGCGTACGCGACGAAGCGACAGGACCCGACCCGGGTGAACTACCGGGGCCTGGACGTCTACAGCATGGCGCCCTCCTCCTCCGGCGGCACCACGGTCGGCGAGGCGCTGAACATCCTGGAGCGGACCGACCTCTCGAAGCTGTCCGAGACGCAGTACCTGCACCGCTTCATCGAGGCCTCGCGGATCTCCTTCGCCGACCGGGGCCGCTGGGTCGGCGACCCTGCGGCGGTGGACGTGCCCACGCGCGAACTGCTCTCGCAGCGGTTCGCCGACTCGCGCGGCTGCCTGATCGCGCCGGACCGTACGCTGACCAGCCCGCTGGCTCCCGGTGACCCGCGCCACCCGGCGGCCTGCGGCGGCTCCGGCCGGGCCGCCCCGACCACGTACGAAGGGGAGAACACCACGCACCTGACGGTCGCCGACCGCTGGGGCGACGTGGTCTCCTACACCCTGACCATCGAGTCCACGGGCGGGAGCGCGATCACCGTTCCCGGACGCGGCTTCCTGCTCAACAACGAGCTGACCGACTTCTCCTTCGCCCCGGCCGCGCCCGGGGTCCCGGACCCGAACCTGCCCGGCCCCGGCAAGCGGCCGCGCTCCTCCATGTCCCCGACGATCGTGCTGGAGGACGGCCGTCCGGTGCTCGCGGTGGGCTCCCCGGGCGGCGCCACCATCATCACCACCGTGCTGCAGACCCTGATCGGTCACCTGGACCGGGGTCTGCCGCTGGTCGACGCGATCGCCGCGCCACGGGCCAGCCAGCGCAACCAGACCACCACCGAGCTGGAGCCCGGCCTGTGGAACAGCCCGCTGCGCGCGGAGCTGGAGGCGATCGGCCAGGCCTTCCGGCAGAACCCGGAGATCGGCGCGGCCACCGGTGTGCAGCGGCTGCCGGACGGGCGCTGGCTGGCGGCGGCCGAGACCAGCCGCCGCGGCGGCGGCTCGGCGATGGTGGTCCACCCGCACGGGAAGCCGTAGCGGCCGGAAGGCGGTTCAGAGGGCCGTGAGGATCCGCGGGCCGTCGGCGGTGATCGCGACCGTGTGCTCGGAGTGCGCGGCGCGGCTGCCGTCGACGGTGCGCAGGGTCCAGCCGTCCGCGTCGCAGGCGTAGTCGTCCGTACCGCCCGCGATCAGCATCGGCTCGATGGCGAGGACCAGGCCGGGGCGCAGCTTCATGCCGCGTCCCGGCGGGCCCTCGTTGGGCACGCCCGGGTCCTCGTGCATGGTGCGGCCGACGCCGTGGCCGCCGAAGCCGTCCGGCACCCCGTACCCGGCGGCGCGGCAGGTGGTGCCGATCGCGTGGGCGATGTCGCCGATCCGGTTGCCCGGCACGGCGGCGGCGATCCCGGCGGCGAGGGCCGCCTCGGAGGTCTCGATCAGCCGGAGGTCGGCGGGCCGGGCCGGGCCGACGGTGAAGCTGACCGCCGCGTCCCCGACCCAGGCGCCGAGCTTCGCCCCGCAGTCGACGCTGACCAGGTCGCCGCCGCGCAGCCGGTAGTCGTCGGGGATGCCGTGCACGATCGCGTCGTTCACCGAGACGCACACCACGGCGGGGAAGGGCACGGGCGCGAACTGCGGCCGGTAGCCCAGGAAGGGCGAGGTGGCGCCGGCCTCACGGAGCACCTCGCGGGCCACCCGGTCCAGGTCCCTCAGGGACACCCCCACGCCGGCGGCCTCCCGTACGGCGGCCAGGGCGCGGGCGACCACCCGGCCCGCGGCCCGCATCTCGTCGATCTCTCGGTCGGTCTTCAGTTTCACCATGCCAATAACTATACCGGTATAAAAATAACGGGATATTTATTGGTGTGCGGGGTAGGATGGCGGCATGGTCCGTACCCCCCTCACCCCCGAAGAGCGCGAGCGCGGCGAGCGGCTCGGCGTCCTGCTGCGCGAGGCCCGCGGCGACCGCAGCATGGTCGAGGTCGCGGCCGGCGCCGGGCTCTCCGCCGAGACCCTGCGCAAGATCGAGACCGGCCGGGCACCCACCCCCGCCTTCTTCACGGTCGCCGCCCTCGCCGCGGCGCTCGGCCTCTCCCTGGACGATCTGCTGCGACGCTGCGCCGTCGTCCCCGCCTGAGGCGTGTCCCGGCCTGCCGTTCGGGCGGGCCCGGCGGCCAGACGGCCCAATCGGCGGTGGGAGGTCCGGAGCGCGGGGCAAGCGTGAAGGCGTGTCAGCCATGAACGCATCCAAGCGAGTCGGCTTCGCAGTCGTCGGCGCCCTCCTCGCGGGCGGCCTGCTGCTCGCCGCGTGCGCCGCCCCCGAAGGCCGCCCCCGCCCCGGCGACGTGGTCTTCCACCACCCCGGCGTCGTCGTCAGCCACGGCCAGCTCCGGCAGGCGAAGCGGATGGTCGCGGCCGGCAAGGAACCCTGGCTCTCCGCGTACCGGGCCCTCCTCGGCAGCCGCTACGCCTCGCTCGACTACACCCCGCACCCGGCCGACGTCGTGCCCTGCCCCTTCAACAGCGGACCGCAGTCCTGTCTCGACGAACGCCAGGACGCGATCGCCGCCTACAGCCACGCACTGCTGTGGTCGGTGAACGGCAGGGCCGCCCACGCGCGCAAGGCCGTACAGATCATGGACGCCTGGTCGGCCGTGATGAAGGAGCACCGCGCGGACAACGCCGGACTCCAGGCCGCCTGGTCCGGATCCAGCTGGGCGCGGGCCGCCGAGATCATGCACGCCGACTACCCGGACTGGGCGCAGCCCCGGGTCGCCCGGTTCAAGGCGATGCTGAGAGGGGCCTACCTGCCGGCCGTCCGCGCCCAGGTGCCCGCCTACAACGGCAACTGGGAACTGGCCATGACCGACGCCGCCGTCTCCATCGCCGTCTTCCTGGAGGACCGGGCGGTCTTCCGGGAGTCCCTGGAACGGTTCCGGGCGCGCGTCCCCGCGTACTTCTACCTCCGGATGGACGGCCCGCGCCCGATGGCCCCGCGGGCGGCCGCCATCCAGACGGCCGCCCAGGTCAAGGCGTACTGGTTCGACCAGGGAACCTACGTGGACGGCATCGCCCAGGAGACCTGCCGCAACCTGATGCACGTCGGCTACGCGCTCGCCGCGTCCGCGCACATCGCCGAGACCGCCTGGCACCAGGGCGTCGACCTGTACGGCGAACAGTCCGCCCGGCTGCGCACCGCGCTGGAGTTCCACGCGAAGTACCAGCTCGGGGCCGAGGCCCCGCCGTGGCTGTGCGGGGGCAAGGTGGAGCGGACCATGGGGCCCGACCTGGAGGTGGCCCTGCACCACTACGAGACCCGGACCGGCGCGAAGCTCCCGTACACCCGCGCCCTGGTCGAGAAGACGCGGCCGGCCGGGACGGACGAGCTGTTCGTGGCCTGGGAAACGGTCAGCCACGGAGAGACCCCGCCCGCCTGAGACCCCTGTCGCCCGATGCCCGCAGTGCCCGCTGCGGGCACTGCGGGCACCCCCGTGACCAGGAGCGCAGCGGGAATCCGATCGCACTGCCCGTCTCCCCGGACAGACCCCGCCACCACCCGGCACGGTCGTCATGCCCGGCCACTGGGGCCGGGGGACCACACGGGAGGTCACCTCATGAACAAGACCGCGTTCCTCACCCGCAGGCTCGGCCGGGCCGCGCTCTTCAGCATGGTCCGCGGCGCCGCGTGGGCGGCCGGCTCCGGCCTCGCGGGAGCCCTCGCCTGGTGGGTGCACACCTGGTAGCCGTCCGCGCCCCCCGCCGGGACGCGCCCCGGCGGAAGGACACGGCTCCGCTCAGGTCACGCAGGACCCTTCGGAGCAGCTCGGCGGCCCACGGCATCGCGCCGGGACGGGGGAGAGCCGTCGAGGAGGACACGCAGCAGCAGGTCGTGGTGGAAGACGTACACGGGACCGATCGGGCGCAGCACACCGCGGCATGCCGCGTCGTCCAGGAAGTCCACCAGAGGCCAGGGCAGCCGACCGGTCAGAGCGAAGTACGGCCGTGCCACGAGGCAGAACCTGCCGTAGGCGGTCGACAGGACAGCGGTCGCCAGACGCAGCGGGACGGCGAAAGCGACGACCGCCAAGGTCCACCGCGCCGAGTGGAAGGCCGCCCCGGCGACCACGCCGAGACCGAGGGCGGTCGAGAAGAGCGCGATGCCCGACGTCAGGAAGAGGCTGTGGCGTGCTGCCGCGAGGGTTGCCGGTGTGCTCGGCACCGCTTCGAGCCTGAGCGGGGCCTCGAGGAACTGCCGCAGCATGTAGCTGCCGGCGATGGCCAGGCCGAGCCCCCACGAGATCACCACGGCCATCGCCAGTACGGCCCGTTGCCCCGTGGCGGTCGCGACGGCCTTCACGAGGAACAGGGAGATCTTGGCGAGGAGGAAGACCATCAGGGATTCCCGGAGGACCTTCGCGGTCCGGCCGCGGAACCGCAGCCGGACGTGCGCCGGCGCGGGCGAGGCGGTGTCCCCGAGACCCCGGTGAGCGCCGATCGCAGCAGCCGCGGCGACCACGGGGAGGCCGGCGAGCAGTACGTCCGTGCCGGAGCCACCGGTCCAGGAGAAGACGACCTGCGCGAGCGCCGCCGCGACCAGGCCGGTGAACAGGTAGAGCGTGCCGATGGCCGGCGCGCGGAAGCCGCGCGGGACGGTGGCGTACAACCGCCACCACGCGAGGACGCCCCCCGACCGCTCGTCCGCGGCGAGCCCGGCGAGAACCCGGACGTACCGGTGTGTCGTCTCGCGATCCTCTGCATCCCTGGAGTGCCACTCCCGTGAACCGCGGCGGCGCTTCTTCTGCGGCTCGCGCAGCCGCTCGGAATAGACAGCGGGAACGAACGCGTCGAGGAGATGGTGCTTCACCGCGGTGCTGCCACCGTCGGCAGCGACCTTCAGCAGTTCGGAGGGGTCGGCGCGGTGGACGTCGCGTGCGAGCGCGATCATGAGCGGGCTGCGCAGAGCCTCGCGGACGGCGGCCGCGGCCGGATCCCGGCTGACGGACGGGTCGACGACGGGCGACCAGTCGGCGCGACTCGATCGCGGTAAGTACCGTGCGAGCTCGCGGTCGTCGACTTCCCCGAGGGGGATCTCCGTCACGCCCGGTATCGGCCCGGCGGCCTCCACGGCCGCGGTGTAGCCCTCTGGCGTGCTCGTCACCACCACGGGCCCGTCGCCGGGCAACTGCTTGACGACAGCGGCCCGCAGCTGCTCGGGCAGTTCGTCGAGACCGTCGAGGACGGGCAGGATCCGATCGCGATCCACCAGCTCACGGGCCAGCGTGATGTCCCCGTCCCGCTGCCGTCGCAGGGGCGGGTACCGCTCGGCGAGCGTGTCGGCCAGCCACTGGCGCCAGCCGGTGGACGGTACGTGCCAGGTGCGCAGCGCGAGCACCACGGGAACCGGGGCGCCGGGGCCGTGGTCCTCGATCAGTCTTTGGGCCAGGCGCAGTGCCAGGACGGATTTGCCGCTGCCTGGCTCACCCAGGATGACGAGCCGCCCGGCTGGTGTACGGCGATACATCCCGAGAATGTCGTCCTTGGGCGCCGCCCGCCCGCACACGTGAAGGGGATACGGGCGGTTCACCTGCAGCCCGTCCAGTTCGTCGCGCAGTTCGGCACGGACGACCGCAGTCAGGTCCTCGACGGCCCGGTCGAGCGGATCCGCCCCGGTTCCGGTGGACGCGGAGGCCCGCGCCCGTTCGGCAGCGGCCCTCGCGCCGACCGGCTGGGCCTCGTCCAGCAGGGTCGCCCACCTGCCTCTGACGAAAGCCTCCCCGGACCACCGGCACCACACCTCGACCACGGCCAACAGCTGGGCCTCGCTCTGCGGGGCCGGAGTCGTCGCCGTGCCCCAGTCGTCCGAGAGCCACCTGTTGAGGCCGTTGCCCAGCGTCTTGGGGTCACCCCCGGCCTCCACGGCGACCTTGCGCCGCGAATACGGCTTTCTGCCGCCGAAGCGCGCGGTCATGGCCCGTTCTTCCAGCGCGCGCAGTTCCTCCCACAGCACACGGGCCTTGGCCGATTTCTCCATCCGCGCCCCCTGTTTCCCGGTGGCCAGAAGAGTAGGGGAGTTCGCACCCGGCGCCCGGCCTTTCGGACAACTTCACAGGGCACTACTAGGGTGCGGGCATGGATCTCGAAGAGCTCGGCAGGGCGCGGTACGTCAGCCTCACCACCTTCCGCAAGGACGGCACGCCCGTGGCGACCCCGGTGTGGGCGGTCGCCGACGGGGGCGAGCTGTACGTGTGGACGCGCAGCGACTCCTGGAAGGTCAAGCGGATCCGCAACAACGGGCGGGTCACCGTCACCGCCTGCGACATGCGCGGACGCGTCGAGGAAGGGGCGCAGGCGCGGGAGGGCGAGGCGCGGCTGCTCGACGAGGCGGGGCTGCGGCGGGTGCGGAAGCTGATGTCGCGCAAGTACACCTGGCAGTTCTGGGTGGTGGACGTGCCCGCCGCCCTGGCGCGCCGGGGCAAGCGGCCGCACACCGCGATCGCCGTCAAGCTTTGAGACTCCCGTAGCCCGCCCGTAACACAGCTGGGATCCAATGCGGTCATGGAGACCGCGACTTCGCTGGCGATCAGTCAACTCTCGGGGTACTTGCTCGGGTTGACGCAGAGACTGGATCCCGGGGCAGGCTGGTACGGGGAGTTCCTGCGCCGGGATCCGGAAGGGATGAAGGCCTGTCTCGACGGGGCGGCGATGCCCCCGTGGGACATGGTCGAATCGCTGCTGCGGGACCTGGCGGGAGCGCGGGGCGCGGAGTTCGCGGCGCGGGAGACCGTATACGCGGCCCAGCTGCGGGCGGCGGCCGTCCTCGTCTGGGACCGGCTGCCGGGCGGCGAGGGGGAACTGCGCACCCTGCTCGCGGCGGCGGTGGCCCAGCGAGCCGCATCGCAGACGGCCCTGCGGAACCTGACGGTACGGCTCGGCCGGACCGCCGACCGGGCCGAGACGGACGCCCTCACCCGGGAGCTCGCCTGGGCCCAGGACGACGTGGCCCGCGCCGTGGCCCGCCACGAGGACCTGGCTGCCCGGCTGCGGGCCCTGCGCACGGGCCCCGACGGGCTGTGGCCGGCGCGGTCGGAGGGGGCGCGGTGGCTGCCGGGGGTGCCCAGGCAGCGGGAGGCACGCGCCGAACCGGGCGCCGGGCCGACCGCCGGACAGGGCGCCGGGCCGGGTGCTGGACAGGGTGTCGGGCCGGGTGCTGGACAGGGCGCCGGACAGGGTGTCGGGCCGGGTGCCGGGCCGACCGCCGGACTTGGCGCCGGGCCGGGCGGTGGGCCGACCGCCGGACAGGGCGTCGGGCCGGGTGCTGGACAGGGTGCTGGGCCGACCGCCGAACCCGGCGCCGGGCAGAGCGGCGGCCCGGGCGTCGGGCCGGGCGCCGAACAGAGCGCAGGGCCGACCGCCGGACCGGGCGCCGGGTCGCGGACGCCCGTTGCCGAGGAGCCCACCGGGCGGCCCGAGCCGCCGGTCGGCCGGGCCGAGGGGCGGTGGCTGCGCGGCGCGCGGCGCTCCGGCGGCGCCCGGTACGCGGGCTCGGCGGCCCCCGAGGCGCCGGCCTTCACCCCGCCGCCGGGACACCCCGGCGGGGACGGCACGCCCGGTTCCGGTCCCGGCGCCGAGCTCCCCGCACCGCGCGGAGCCCGCTTCGGCATTCCGCACGCCCCCGCCCCCGAGCCCGTCCCCGCCCCCGCCCCCGAGCCCGTCCCCGCCCCCGAGGTCCCCGGCGGCGGGGTGACCGCGCCCCGCCCCTTACCCCGCCCCGAACCGGCGGCAGGTCCTTCGGGCGGCGTCCCCGGAGCCGTCGCCGCCGCCCTGCTCGCCCTGCGCGCCCAGGGCCGCAGCGGTGAGGCGCACGCCCTGCTGTGCGAGGCGGCGGCCCGGCCCGCCGGGCAGCTGCCCGCACTCGCCGCCGAGCTGACCGGGGCCGGGCTCACGGCCGACTGGACCACCCTGCTGTGGGAGGCGGCCTCGCTCCCGCCCGAGCGGCTCGCGGCGGCCGCGGCCGCCCTCGGAGCCGCCGGCCGGGAGGCCGACTGCGAGGCCCTGCTGCGCCAGGGCGCGGCCCGCCCGGCCGCCGAGGTCGCGGACGCCGCGCTCGCCCTCGGCGGGGCCGGCCGGATCCGCGAGGCCGACGCACTCCTCGGCGCCTTCGTCCGGGTGCGCACCGCCGAGGAGGCGGCGGGCCTGGCCCGCCGCGACCCGGGGTGGTTCGCCCCGCGCCTGCTCCGGGTGGCCCGGGCGCTGCCCGGACCCCACCACCGCGACCTGGTCCACGCCCTGCGGGTGGCGGGCATCGCCGGTGCGTAGGGGGCGTAACCCGCCCGCCTGGTGACCGCATTCGACCGCGGGGCGACGTAACGTGATCGACTACTCCAACCGCGCACGGCGGTCTTGCCCCACGGTGTGACGAGGCCTACGTTCTACTCCCTACGCATACCGTCTACGTGCGTAGAACTCGGCGTTCCCGTCGCGAGGAGCAGCTCATGGCCCAAGTCGTCCGCGCCGCGCTGGTCCAGGCCACCTGGACCGGAGACACCGAATCGATGATCGCCAAACACGAGGAGCACGCCCGGCGGGCAGCCGCCCAGGGCGCGCAGATCATCGGCTTCCAAGAAGTCTTCAACGCCCCCTACTTCTGTCAGGTCCAGGAGCCCGAGCACTACGGCTGGGCCGAGGCCGTCCCCGACGGTCCGACCGTACGCCGGATGCAGGACCTCGCCCGCGAGACCGGCATGGTGATCGTCGTACCGGTCTTCGAGCTGGAGAGCGAGGGCTTCTACTACAACACCGCCGCCGTCATCGACGCCGACGGCAGCTACCTGGGCAAGTACCGCAAGCACCACATCCCCCAGGTCAAAGGCTTCTGGGAGAAGTACTACTTCCGACCGGGCAACCTCGGCTGGCCCGTCTTCGACACCGCCGTCGGCCGGATCGGCGTCTACATCTGCTACGACCGCCACTTCCCCGAAGGGTGGCGCCAACTGGGCCTCGCCGGAGCCCAGCTGGTCTACAACCCCTCCGCCACCTCCCGGGGCCTGTCCGCGTACCTGTGGCAGCTGGAGCAGCCCGCCTCCGCCGTCGCCAACGAGTACTTCGTCGCCGCGATCAACCGCGTCGGCCAGGAGGAGTACGGCGACAACGACTTCTACGGCACCAGCTACTTCGTCGACCCGCGCGGTCAGTTCGTCGGGGAGGTCGCCAGCGACAAGGACGAGGAACTCGTCGTCCGCGACCTCGACTTCGACCTGATCAAGGAGGTCCGCGACCAGTGGGCCTTCTACCGCGACCGCCGCCCCGACGCCTACGGAGGGCTCGTACAACCGTGACCAACCCGACCCCGCTCCACAGCCGCCACCGCACCGTCCTGCCCGACTGGCTCGCGCTCTACTACAAGCACCCCATCGAGCTCACCCACGGCGAGGGCCGCCACGTCTGGGACGCCGACGGCAACCGCTACCTCGACTTCTTCGGCGGCATCCTCACCACGATGACCGCCCACGCCCTGCCCGAGGTCACCAAGGCCGTGTCCGAGCAGGCCGGACGGATCATCCACTCCTCCACCCTGTACCTCAACCGGCCGATGATCGAGCTGGCCGAGCGGGTCGCCGCCCTCTCCGGCATCCCCGACGCCCGGGTCTTCTTCACCACGTCCGGCACCGAGGCCAACGACACCGCGCTGCTGCTCGCGACGACGTACCGCCGCTCCAACCAGATCCTGGCGATGCGCAACAGCTACCACGGCCGGTCCTTCTCCACCGTCTCGATCACCGGCAACCGGGGCTGGTCCCCGACCAGCCTCTCGCCGCTCCAGACGTACTACGTCCAGGGCGCCGTCCGCACCCGCGGCCCCTTCGCTCACCTGGACGACGCCGCCTTCACCGCCGCCGCCGTCGAGGACCTGGAGGACGTACTCGGCCAGGCCCGCGGGGGAGTGGCCGCCCTCATCGCCGAACCGATCCAGGGCGTCGGCGGCTTCACCGCCCCGCCCGACGGCCTCTACGGAGCCTTCCGCGAGGTCCTGAACCGCCACGGCATCCTGTGGATCAGCGACGAGGTGCAGACCGGCTGGGGCCGCACCGGCGACAACTTCTGGGGCTGGCAGGCACACGCCCAGAACGGCCCGCCGGACATCCTCACCTTCGCCAAGGGCATCGGCAACGGCATGTCCATCGGCGGCGTCGTGGCCCGCGCCGAGGTGATGAACTGCCTGGACTCCAACTCCATCTCCACCTTCGGCGGCTCCCCGGTCACCATGGCGGCCGGCGTCGCCAACCTCGCGTACCTGCTGGAACACGACCTCCAGGGCAACGCCCGCCGCGTCGGCGGCATGCTCCTGGAGCGGCTGCGCGCGATCGCCGCCACCGTGCCCGCCGTACGGGAGGTCCGCGGCCGGGGCCTGATGGCCGGCCTCGAACTCACCAGGCCGGGCACCGACGAGGCCGACCCGGACGCGGCCGCGGCCGTCCTGGAGGCGGCCCGCGAGGGCGGCCTGCTGCTCGGCAAGGGCGGCGGTCACAACACCAGCGTGCTGCGCATCGCGCCGCCGCTCTCCCTCACCGTCGCCGAGGCGGAAGAGGGCGCCGAGATCCTCGAACAGGCCTTGCGCAGCATTTGAGTAGGGGGATCACATGAGCACCCGCACCCTGATCCGCGGCGGCCTCGTCGTCACGGCCTCCGACGAACTGCACGCGGACGTCCTGATCGAGGACGGCCGCGTGGCGGCGCTGGCCGCACACGGTTCGGCGGCGGCCGCCGCCTGGACGGCCGAGCGCACGATCGACGCGACCGGGAAGTACGTGATCCCCGGCGGGGTCGACGCGCACACCCACATGGAACTCCCCTTCGGAGGCACCTCGGCCTCCGACACCTTCGAGACCGGAACCAGAGCCGCCGCCTGGGGCGGCACCACCACGATCGTCGACTTCGCCGTGCAGAGCGTGGGCCACTCCCTGCGCGAGGGGCTCGACACCTGGTACGCCAAGGCCGACGGCAACTGCGCCGTCGACTACGCCTTCCACATGATCCTCTCGGACGTCAACGAGAGAACGCTCAAGGAGATGGACCACCTCGTCGGTGAAGGGGTCACCTCCTTCAAGCTCTTCATGGCCTACCCCGGGGTCTTCTACAGCGACGACGGCCAGATCCTGCGCGCCATGCAGCGCGGCGCCGCCAACGGCGGGCTGATCATGATGCACGCCGAGAACGGCATCGCGATCGACGTCCTCGTCGAACAGGCCCTCGCACGCGGGGAGACCGACCCCCGCCACCACGGCGAGGTCCGCAAGGTCCTGCTGGAGGCCGAGGCCACCCACCGCGCCATCCAGCTGGCGCGGGTCGCGGGCGCCCCGCTGTACGTGGTCCACGTCTCGGCGGAGGAAGCCGTGGCGGAGCTCGCCGCCGCCCGCGACAAGGGCCTGCCCGTCTTCGGGGAGACCTGTCCGCAGTACCTCTTCCTGTCCACCGACAACCTGGAAGAGCCCGACTTCCAGGGCGCCAAGTACGTCTGCTCCACACCGCTGCGGCCGAAGGAGCACCAGGCGGCGCTGTGGCGGGGCCTGCGGACCAACGACCTCCAGGTGGTCTCCACCGACCACTGCCCGTTCTGCTTCCGGGGCCAGAAGGAACTGGGCCGCGGGGACTTCTCGAAGATCCCCAACGGACTGCCGGGCGTGGAGAACCGCATGGACCTCCTCCACCAGGCGGTCCTGGACGGGCACATCAGCCGCCGCCGCTGGATCGAGATCGCGTGCGCGACCCCGGCCCGGATGTTCGGCCTCTATCCGCAGAAGGGCACCATCGCACCGGGCTCCGACGCCGACATCGTCCTCTACGATCCGCACGCCGAGCAGGTCATCTCCGCCGAGACCCACCACATGAACGTGGACTACTCGGCGTACGAGGGCAGGCGGATCACCGGACGCGTCGACACCGTGCTCTCGCGCGGCGAACTCGTCATCGAACAGCGCGAATTCACCGGCCGGGCCGGCCACGGGGCCTTCGTCCCCCGCACCACCTGCCAGTACCTGTAAGGGGAATCCGTCTTGGACTTCGGCCTCGTCCTGCAAACCGACCCGCCCGCCTCGCAAGTCGTCAGCCTCATGAAGCGCGCCGAGCGCAACGGCTTCCGCTACGGCTGGACCTTCGACTCCGCCGTGCTGTGGCAGGAGCCGTTCGTCATCTACAGCCAGATCCTGGAACACACCACCAAGCTCCACGTCGGCCCCATGGTGACCAACCCGGGCACCCGCACCTGGGAGGTCACCGCCTCCACCTTCGCCACCCTCAACGACATGTACGGCAACCGCACCGTGTGCGGCATCGGCCGCGGCGACTCCGCCATGCGCGTCGCCGGACGCGCACCCAACACCCTGGCCCGCCTGGGCGAGGCCATCGACGTCATCCGTGACCTGGCCGAGGGCCGCGAGGCCGAGGTCGACGGCAAGTCGCTGCGGATCCCGTGGATCAAGGACGGGAAGCTTCCGGTCTGGATGGCCGCGTACGGACCGAAGGCGCTGGCCCTGACCGGCCAGAAGGCCGACGGCTTCATCCTCCAGCTCGCCGACCTCTACCTCACGGAGTGGATGGTCAAGGCGGTACGGCAGGCCGCGACCGAGGCGGGCCGCGACCCGGCGTCCATCACCATCTGCGTGGCTGCCCCCGCCTACGTCACGGCTGACGACTCGGCCGAGGCCCTGGCTCACGCCCGTGACCAGTGCCGCTGGTTCGGCGGGATGGTCGGCAACCACGTCGCGGACCTGGTCGGCCGCTACGGCGAGCACTCCTCGATGGTCCCCGACGAGCTCACCGAGTACATCAAGGCCCGCCAGGGCTACGACTACAGCCACCACGGGCGGGCCGGGAACCCGTCCACCGACTTCGTCCCCGACGAGATCGTCGACCGCTTCTGCCTGCTGGGCCCGGCCGAGGCACACATCGAGAAGCTGCGGGCCCTGCGCGACCTGGGCGTCGACCAGTTCGCCGTCTACGACATGCACGACGCCCGGGAGGCCACGATCGACGCGTACGGCCAGCACATCATCCCGTCGCTCGGCTGACGCCGTCAGGAGCTGTGAGGGCCGGCCCAGGAGTCGGCCCTCACAGCTCCTACAGCAGACGAGGCTCTTGCGGATACCCGACAACGGCTACGAGGACCCGGCTGCCCACGGTCGTGGGCCGCCTGCGCCGACTCCGGTGCGGGGGCTTCGACCCCCTGGGCCGTGAGGTGGGGCGCACCGTCTCGGGCTTCGTGGCGCTGACGTCCTCGTTCGACGAGATGAACCGGCTGACGGCCCAGGACGCCCCGTCCCGGGACCGTCGTCTCCAGCACCCCCGTCACAACGGGGCTGATAAAATACCCGCCGGTATATACGTCGAGGCGTATGGGTCGAACGGCTTCAGGTCCACCCAGCGCCACAGCGCCGGAACAAGCCGAGAGGGACCACGCCGTGGCCGACGCCCTTGCCCGTCTCCTCGAAATCTCCCCGGCGCCGGGCGAGCCCCGCGACAAGGACTGGGGTGAGGTGGAACGTACCCTCGCGGTGGGGCTCCCCGACGACTACAAGGAGCTCATCGGGATCTACGGCGGAAGCAACTGGGACGACTACCTCTACGTGCTGGAACCCCACTGCCCGAACAAGCACTACGACCTCCTCACGTGGGCCAGGTACCAGGCCGAAGACCTCGAAGACCTGTGGAAGTTCGAGAAGAAGCCGGCGGAACTGGAGGCCGAGGGGGCCACGGTCGTCCCGTGGGCGACCACGGACAACGGGGAGTGCCTGTACTGGCTCGTCCTTCCGGGCCGTGAGCCGAACGAATGGACCGTCATGGTGAACGAGGCCCGCGGCGACCGATGGGAGCACCACTCCGTATCGTGCACGCGATTCCTCGCGTCCGTCCTCGACGGAGAGTTCCGGTCGGACATCCTCTCGTCGTCGTTCCCCCGGCCCACGCACGAATTCCGCCGCCTCGCCGCAGTCTGACGCACCGCCACTCAGGCGATTCCCCGACCGGTCCACCGACCGGTCGGGGAGGCGGCTCGCTCTGCCGGTCGCGGTCGCGGGGCGCCCGCGAGCGCCCGGCTCAGGGCCGTGCGCTCCTCCGTTGCGGCAGCCCGTTCAGGAGCTCGCGTTCGGCCGAGCTGAACTGGGGGCGGTCGAGCCGAGGACGCAGCGGGCCGACCAGGGCGGCCAACAGCACGCTGGGCCTGACCAGGGACACCGGTGGCGCCTGGAGGGCCAGTACGTCGGTCAGGGCCGTGGCGGCACGGAACGACCCGGTCGCCGTGCGGGACAGGCGGCTGACGTAGCGACGCAGGAGGCGATCGGTGACCTTCGGATGCGTGCCCCCGGTGGTCGCGAAATGGATGTCCTGACCGGTGGCAAGGGCCCAGGCGACGTCGACGGGACGGGCGACGGCGCGCTGCGCGCGGTGGGCCAGGCCGCGGGTCGGGCCGCTCGCGAGCAGGTCGCGCAGAGCGAGGGCGCCCAGCGCCGCCACCGACATGCCCTGCGCGTAGACGGGGTTGAAGGTGGCGACGGAATCCCCCAGTGCCACCAGGCCGTCGGGCCACCCGCGGAGCCGTTCGTAGTAGTGCCGCCGATTCGCGGTGCTGTGGGTGACGCTGACGTCGCCCAGGGGTTCGGCGTGCTCCAGCAGGTCGGCCATGATCGGGTGGCGCAGCGTACGGGCGAAGGGCTCGAAGTGCTCCGCGGCCCGGGTGGGCTCCGCGCCGGGGGCTCCCATCAGGCTGACGTGCCAGCGCTCGCCGTCGATCGGCAGGATGCCGCCGGCCCTGGCGGGCTGCCGCGCGAGCGGGTCGGCCTGGACACCGACGACCGGCCAGCCGCGCGTGGGGACGGGGGCCCGGTAGAGGCGGCTTGCATAGACCATGCCGGAGTCGAGACGCTCCTCGGCGAGGCCGGTGAGTCCGAGCCGGGCAAGCCACCGGGGCAGCCGGGAGGCCCGGCCGGAGGCGTCGATGACCAGATCGGCCCGCAGTTCCGCCTCGATGCCGTCGGCGTCGCGCACGCGTACGCCCTCGACGGCATGGCGGTCGCCGAGCAGCCCGACCGCTTTGGTGTGCGTACGGACGGTGACCCGGGGGTCCTTCAGGACCTCGTTGCGGACGACGAGGTCCGTCAGGTCCCGGCTCGCGGTGATCACGTAGTGGGTGGCGCGCTGCCAGCGCCGGTACCAGCCCTCGGGAGAGAAGATCACCATGTCGGTGGTCACCGGTACGCGGTGGGCGCCCGCGTCCGTCAACCGGTCGATGGTGCCGGGTAACAGGGCGTCGATGGCCTCCGCGCCGCCGGACTGCAGCCAGTGGATGTGGGCGGCCTGGGGAACCCCGGTGCGCGGTTCGGGTCCCGCGGGCAGCTCGTGGGCCTCGAGGATCTCCACGGAATCGACATGCTCCTTGACCGCTGCTGCTGCCAGCACGCCGGCGAGGCTGCCCCCGATGATGACGACACGCCTGGGGGCGTGGCTCGTGGCTCGGCTCATGGCGGGCTCCGATGTCGAAGTGGCTTCTTGCAGGGACTCGGAATGCGATCACTGCCGCTCGCGAGCGGCCCCGATCATGGTCGCATCCGCGGCGACCGCCGCGGAAGAACCACCCGTCCACGTGGGTCCGGGGCGGCGGCCGTCGGCCGCCGCCCCGGACAGCCGGCCCGCCCCGGCCCGTGGCGGGCCGGAGCGGTGACCGGTGTTCGGTCAGGGAAGGAGCGGGGTGAGGACGAGTGTCAGCGGCGCCGTCACGGAGGAAGCGGCGTAGCAACTCGTCCCCGTGAAGGACGCGGTGTAGCTCGTCGCCGTGATCACCGTGCTGGGAACCGTCAGCGTCGGCGGGGCCAGTGTCGCCACCCCGCCGGCGTTGGTGAGCGCGGTCCCGAGGACGACGGGCCCGAGCGTCGTGTTCGCCCTGAAGGTGACCAGCTGTCCCGGGAGCGGAGCAGCGGTGGAGGTGACCTTGAGCGTGGCGCTCATCGACTGGATGACGAACGTGCCGTTCGTCCGCAGGCGGATCTGCGCCGCGGCCGCCGTCAGCGTCGTGGGAGCCGGGTTCACGGTCAGGCCGGCCGACGCTGCCGAGGGACTGTGGCAGGTACCACCGTTGTAGACGGCGGTGACCGTGCCGCTGGCGCCCGCGGTGGTGGTGACGCAGGCCGTGCCGGCGGCGTTGAGCGTCACGGTCTGGACGAAGCCGCCGGGGCCGGTGAACGTGACGGTCCCGGTGGGCGTGCCGCTGCCCGGCGCGACGGTGGTGACCGTGGCGCAGAACGTCACCGGGCGGCCGCAGACCACGGGGTTGGGGGTGATGGTGAGTGCGGTCGCGGTCTGGGCGCTGTTCACGGTCACGCTCGTCGCGCCCTTCACCGGCTTGAAGCATCCGTCGCCGTTGTAGGAGGCCGTGACCGAGCCGCTGGTGAGACTGCTGGTGGTGACGCAGGCCGTGCCGGCGGCGTTCAGGGGCACCGTCGTGGCCAGGCCGCCGGGGCCGGCGAAGGTGACGGTTCCGGTGGGGGTGCCGCTGCCGGGTGCGACCGCGGTGACGGTGGCGCACACGGTCACGGTCTGGCCGCACACCGAGGGGTTGGGGGTCACCGTCACCGAGACCGCACTGGATGCCTGGTTGACGGTCACCGGCGCGGTGCCGGTCGAGGAGGAGAAGCATCCCGCTCCGTTGTAGACGGCCGTGACGGTGCCGCTGGTGAGGCTGCTGGTGGTGACGCAGGCCGTGCCGCCGGCGTCCAGGGGTACGGTCGTGTTCAGCCCGGCCCCGGTGAAGGTGACGGTTCCGGTGGGGGTGCCGCTGCCGGGTGCTACCGCGGTGACGGTGGCGCATACGGTCACGGTCTGGCCGCACACCGAGGGGTTGGGGGCCACCGACACGGTGGTGGTGCTGGCCGCCTGGTTGACGGTCACCGGCGCGGTGCCGGTCGAGGAGGAGAGGCATGTGTCGCCGCTGTAGACGGCGGTGACGGTTCCGCTGGTGAGGCTGCTGGTGGTGACGCAGGCCGTGCCGCCGGCGTCCAGGGGGACGGTCGTGTTGAGTCCGCCGGGGCCGGTGAAGGTGACCGTTCCGGTGGGGGTGCCGGCCGCTGCCGTGACCGTGGCGCACACGGTCACGGACTGGCCGCACACCGAGGGGTTGGGGGTGACCGACACGGTGGTGGTGCTGGCGGCCTGGTTGACCGTCACGTCGAAGGGGGCGTTCGACCCGGCGAAGCAGGTGTCGCCGTTGTAAGTGGCCGAGTACGTGCCGCTGGTGAGGCTGCTGGTGGTCAGGCATGCCGTGCCGCCTGCGTCCAGTACCAGTGTCACGTTGAGTCCGCCGGGGCCGGTGAAGGTGACGGTTCCGGTGGGGGTGCCGCTGCCGGGTGCCACCGCGGTGACCGTGGCGCACACGGTCACGGACTCGCCGCACACCGACGGGTTGGGCTCCACGGTCACCGAGACCGTGCTCGACGCCTGGTTGACGGTCACCGGCGCGGTGCCGGTCGACGAGGAGAAGCATCCGTCGCCGTTGTAGACGGCCGTGACGGTGCCGCTGGTGAGGCTGCTGGTGGTCAGGCAGGCTGTGCCGCCGGCGTCCAGGGGTACGGTCTGGTTGAGTCCGCCGGGGCCGGTGAAGGTGACGGTTCCGGTGGGGGTGCCGCTTCCGGGTGCGACTGCGGTGACGGTGGCGCACACGGTCACGGTCTGGCCGCACACCGAGGGGCTGGGCTCCACGGTCACCGAGACCGCACTGGATGCCTGGTTGACGGTCACCGGCGCGGTGCCGGTCGAGGAGGAGAAGCAGCCGTCGCCGTTGTAGACGGCCGTGACCGTGCCGGTCTCCAACTCGGTCGTGGTCAGACAGGCCGTGCCGCCGGCGTCCAGGGGTACGGTCGTGTTCAGCCCGGCCCCGGTGAAGGTGACCGTCCCGGTGGGGGTGCCGCTGCCGGGTGCCACCGCGGTGACCGTGGCGCACACCGTCACCGTCTGGCCGCATACGGACGGGTCGGGGTCCACGGTCACCGAGACCGTGCTCGACGCCTGGTTGACCGTCACGTCGAAGGTGCCGGTCGAAGCGGTGAAGCAGTCGTCGCCGTTGTAGACGGCGGTGACGGTGCCGCTGGTGAGGCTGCTGGTGGTCAGGCAGGCTGTGCCGCCGGCGTCCAGGGGTACGGTCTGGTTGAGTCCGCCGGGGCCGGTGAAGGTGACGGTTCCGGTGGGGGTGCCGCTGCCGGGTGCGACCGCGGTGACGGTGGCGCACACGGTCACGGTCTCGCCGCATACCGAGGGGTTGGGGGTGACCGACACGGTGGTGTTGCTGGCGGCCTGGTTGACCGTCACGTCGAAGGGGGCGTTCGACCCGGCGAAGCAGGTGTCGCCGTTGTAAGTGGCCGAGTACGTGCCGCTGGTGAGGCTGCTGGTGGTCAGGCACGCGGTGCCGCCTGCGTCCAGTACCAGTGTCACGTTGAGTCCGCCGGGGCCGGTGAAGGTGACGGTTCCGGTGGGGGTGCCGCTGCCGGGTGCGATTGCGGTGACGGTGGCGCACACGGTCACGGTCTCGCCGCATACGGACGGGTCGGGGTCCACGGTTACCGAGACGACGCTCGATGCCTGGTTGACGGTCACGTCCATTGAACCCGTGGAGGGCAGGAAGCAGGTGTCTCCGCTGTAGGTGACGGTGACCGTGCCGGTCTCCAGCGTGGTCGTGGTGACGCAGGCTGTGCCGCCGGCGTCCAGGGGTACGGTCTGGTTGAGTCCGCCGGGGCCGGTGAAGGTGACGGTTCCGGTGGGGGTGCCGCTGCCCGGTGCGACCGCGGTGACGGTGGCGCACACGGTCACGGACTCGCCGCATACGGACGGGTCGGGGTCCACGGTTACCGAGACGACGCTCGATGCCTGGTTGACGGTCACGTCCATTGAACCCGTCGACGGCAGGAAGCAGGTGTCTCCGCTGTAGGTGACGGTGACCGTGCCGGTCTCCAGCGTCGTGGTGGTGACGCAGGCTGTGCCGCCGGCGTCCAGGGGTACGGTCTGGTTGAGTCCGCCGGGGCCGGTGAAGGTGACGGTTCCGGTGGGGGTGCCGCTGCCGGGTGCGACCGCGGTGACGGTGGCGCACACGGTCACGGTCTCGCCGCACACCGACGGGTTGGGCTCCACCGTTACCGAGACCGCACTGGACGCCGGGTTGACCGCCACGTCCACGGTGCCGGTCGACGGGGTGAAGCATTCGTCGCCGTTGTAGGTGGCGGTGACCGTGCCGGTCTCCAGTGCGGTCGTGGTCAGGCAGGCTGTGCCGCCCTCGTCCAGGGTCACTGTTTGGTTGAGTCCGCCGGGGCCGGTGAAGGTGACGGTTCCGGTGGGGGTGCCGCTACCGGGCGCCACCGCGGTGACGGTGGCGCACACGGTCACGGTCTCGCCGCACACCGACGGGTCGGGGTCCACGGTTACCGAGACCGTGCTGGCCGCCTGGTTGACGGTCACCGGTGCGGTGCCGGTCGACGGGGTGAAGCATTCGTCGCCGTTGTAGGTGGCGGTGACCGTGCCGGTCTCCAGTGCGGTCGTGGTCAGGCAGGCTGTGCCGCCCTCGTCCAGGGTCACTGTTTGGTTGAGTCCGCCGGGGCCGGTGAAGGTGACGGTTCCGGTGGGGGTGCCGCTGCCGGGTGCGACCGCGGTGACCGTGGCGCACACCGTCACCGTCTGGCCGCATACGGACGGGTCGGGGTCCACGGTCACCGAGACCGTGCTCGACGCCTGGTTGACCGTCACGTCGAAGGTGCCGGTCGATGCGGAGAAGCAGTCGTCGCCGTTGTAGACGGCGGTGACGGTGCCGCTGGTGAGGCTGCTGGTGGTCAGGCAGGCTGTGCCGCCGGCGTCCAGGGGTACGGTCTGGTTGAGTCCGCCGGGGCCGGTGAAGGTGACGGTTCCGGTGGGGGTGCCGCTTCCGGGTGCCACCGCGGTGACCGTGGCGCACACCGTCACGGTCTCGCCGCACACCGACGGGTCGGGGTCCACCGTCACCGACACCACGCTCGATGCCTGGTTGACGGTCACCGGTGCGGTGCCGGTCGATGCGGTGAAGCATTCGTCGCCGTTGTAGGTGGCGGTGACCGTGCCGGTCTCCAGTGCGGTCGTGGTCAGGCAGGCTGTGCCGCCCTCGTCCAGGGTCACTGTTTGGTTGAGTCCGCCGGGGCCGGTGAAGGTGACGGTTCCGGTGGGGGTGCCGCTACCGGGCGCCACCGCGGTGACGGCGGCGCACACGGTCACGGACTCGCCGCACACCGACGGGTCGGGGGCAACCGTCACCGACACCGTGCTCGACGCCTGGTTGACCGTCACGTCGATGGTGCCGGTCCCGCTCGCGTAGCATTCGTCGCCGCCGTAGACGACGGTGACCGTGCCGGTCTCCAGCACGGTCGTGGTGACGCAGGCGGTGCCGCCCGCGTCCAGGGTCACCGTCTGGTCGAGTCCGCCGGGGCCGGTGAAGGTCACCGAGCCCGAGGGGTTGCCGACGCCCGAGGAGACCGGTGCCACGGTGGCGCAGAGCGTCACCGTCTGACCGCACACCGAGGGGTTGGGCACCGCCGAGACCGTGACCGAGACGGGCGCAGGGTTGACGACGTGGAGCGTCAGCGGGGAGTTCGATCCGTTGAAGTCCGCGTCGCCGGTGTAGAAGGCGGCTGCCTGGTGGAAGCCGACGTCCAGGCCGCTGAAGCTGACCTGCGCCTGCCCGTTTATGGCCACGGGGGCGGTCAGTACCGGACCGTCGTCGCTGACGATGAAGGACACCAGCCCGGTGGGAGTTCCCGCGCCCGGGGGAACGGGGGTCACCTGGGCGGTGGCGATCACCGTGTCGCCGCAGAACGAGGGTTCGGGGTCGAAGGCCAGCGTGGTGGTGGTGTTCGCGAGCGTGACCTCCTGGGTGTCGGCGCCGCTGGACGGGTCGTACTCCGCGTCGCCGGAGTAGTTGGCCTCCATCCCGTGGAGACCGACCTCCAGATCGCCGGTCACGTACTGTGCCTGGCCGCTCGGGTCGAGCGGCACTGTCATGACGGGCAGGCCGTCGACGACGAATTCGACACTGCCGGTCGGGGTGGGGTCGCCGGCGACTTCCGGCTGGACGGTGGCGGTGAAGGTGACCGACTGCCCGAAGACGGACGGATCCGGTGCCGAGGTCACGGTGGTGGTCGAACTGGCCATGCTGTGGCTCCCTTTCGGATGACCCGCGGAAGCAGATGAATCTCTTCGCCCCTATGGCGCTCGGCGAAGCACGGAACGCACAGGAAAACGCTGGTGGGACGTTCCGTTAAGAGCCCTGGTCCATGCGGAGTCGGGGGCATCACCTGCTGATATCAGCAGTAGGCCTTCCGGCTGAGGACTTCGGCTAGACGGGTGAACAGAACACCACTCGTTCGGCTCAGCGCACTTAGGCGCGCGCGAGGCGATAAACCCGAATCGTGCGGCGCCTTGATGCATTTTCGCGAGGGGAAAGGTTTCCCTTTACGTCGTTTTCCCGGTGTGCATCTGGGCGGTGCCGGGGGTGTGCTCGCGTTCCCGGAACGGTTTGGCTGACTCGCGGGCGGAAGAGAAAGGATTCCGCGCTGAGTGAATCACGCTATTCCTCCGCGGTATTCGCAATACCAGGAGTGCCGCGGCACGCCGCAGCCCCCCGGTGCACCGGCTGTCCGGTGCGCCGAGGGGCTGCTGGTGGGGGC
This sequence comes from Streptomyces sp. NC-S4, assembly GCF_054353315.1. NCBI lineage: Bacteria > Bacillati > Actinomycetota > Actinomycetes > Kitasatosporales > Streptomycetaceae > Streptomyces > Streptomyces sp. NC-S4. The sequence goes on from NZ_CM135937.1 coordinate 6,886,879, forward strand.
GTCGCCCTTGCGGCGGCCGCCGGGGTGTGGGCGGGGTGCCCGCCCCTCCCTGTTGTGCGGACGGCGGGCCTACTGGCGGACCGCCGTGATGGAACCCTGCCCGCCCGCCCGCTTGTTGGCGGCGTCGGCCTCCTGCCGTGTGGGGTACTGGCGCGTGACCCCGTCGGGGAGGACCAGCCGGTAGACGAGCGTGGACCGGCTGGTGCGTCCGCAGTTGCATGCCATGGTCTTCCTCCTTCTGTTCGGCCGCTCCGGCGGCCGGTCGAGGGGAGGGCCGGGGGAGTTCCGGCGTAGGACCGAGCCCCGGCTCGTTCCCTTTATCCGTTTATCCCCGGGCGCCGCATGCCGACACTCGCCGCCTTATAGTCATATTTATGCGTGGCGGCGATGATGCGGACCATTTCGACGTGGCGGTCAGTCCAGCCAGTTGGCGGCGAGACCGGTCAGGTAGGAAAGGGTGAGCGCCGTGGCACCCGCCTGGAACCACGTTTCTCCACCGGCCCAGTGGGCGAGCACGGTGACGGCGCCGGCGACCCAGATGCTGACGCACCATCCGCAGGTGATCAGATATGCCGGATGGGAGTCTTCGCCGAAACGGTCGGCGACCCGGGAGCGGAACCCCGCGGCGAGGGCGTCCTTGGTGATGAATCGCGTGACGCGACAGACCGTGCCGAGCGACAGGAGGAAGATCAGCGCACTCATGGAATTCATCGTAGGGTTTCCGCTCTTCTCCCCTCATGTGTTTTCTCGAATCCGGCCGGAGGGCCGGATTGCCGGGGAATGCCGGAAGTGCCGGGGAATAGCGGGGATAATATCGAATCGAATGAGGCGGGTGCTGCGTCGTGTGGTTTGTGGTGCGGGTTTCCTCGTGTTCCCGAACTGCCGCTCGCTGTACGGGTTGTCGCTCACGGACAGCGAGCGCCGCCGCCGGGGACGTGCGTGTCACCCGGCGGACACCCGGTGTCCAGGCGCCGGTACGGGAATGGCAGTGGGGATTGTCGGTCGGGCGTGCTTTGCTGGAGGCATGATCGATGAGTTCCTGGCCCATGGCCTGTCCGATGTGGAAGAGGCCGTCCGCAAGGCGGCGGCCATCGAGATCATGCCGAGATTCAGGCAGCTCGCCGAGCACGAGGTCGACGAGAAGAACGGCCCGCACGACCTGGTGACCGTCGCCGACCGCAAGGCCGAGGAGTACCTCACGGCCGCCCTGACGCAGCTGCTGCCGGGCTCGGCCGTGGTCGGCGAGGAGGCCGTGCACGCCGACCCCGGTGTGTACGCGGCGCTGCGCGCGGACGCCCCGGTGTGGATCGTCGACCCCGTCGACGGCACCCGCCAGTTCGTGAACGGTGACCCCGCCTTCTGCACCCTGGTCGCCCTGGCCCGGCACGGGGAGATCCTCGCCTCCTGGACCTACGCCCCGGCCCTGGAGGAGCTGGCGACCGCCGTGCGCGGGCAGGGCGCGTACGTCAACGGCGAGCGGATCCACAGCGGTTCGCCGGAGGCGGGCGCCGCGCTGCGGGTCGCCATCGCCCACCCGCTCTACACGACCGACGAGAACAAGCGGACGCTGGCCCGGCTGGACGTACCCGGGGTCGCGGCCCGCCCGTGCGGCTCGGCGGGCCTGGAGTACCTGAAGGTGGCCCGCGGCGAGATGGACGGCCTCGCCTTCACCTGGCCCTCGGCCTGGGACCACGCGGCCGGGCTGCTGCTGGTCGCCGAGGCCGGCGGGGCGCAGAGCACGGTCGACGGGGTTCCCTTCCGGGTGGACCGGGACAACGCGCTGCCGTTCGCGGTCGGGCGGGACGAGGCCACCGCCGTACGGATCCGGGAGCTGCTCCGGGGCGTCTGACCGGGTCCGGCGCGGTCCCGGCGGGGCCGGTCGGGCCCGGTCGGTCCGGGCGGCGGAATATCCTGGAGGTGCAGGCGCCGCCGGAGACGAAGGAGTCGCAAGTGCCGTCGATTCTCGATGTGGTCGTGGTGGGGGCGGGACCCAACGGGCTGACCGCCGCCGTCGAACTGGCCCGGCGCGGCTTCTCGGTGGCCGTCTTCGAAGCCGCCGAGAAGATCGGCGGCGGCGCCCGGACCGAGGAGCTCACCCTTCCCGGTTTCCGCCACGACCCCTGCTCGGCGGTGCACCCGCTCGGCGCCGGCTCGCCGGTCTTCGCCACGATGCCGCTGAAGCGGTACGGGCTGGAGTGGCTGCACGCCCCGCTGCCCATGGCGCACCCCTTCGACGACGGCACGGCCGCGGTCCTGTCCCGCTCGGTCGCGGAGACGGCGGCGTCCTTCGGTCCGCGCGACGCGGGCGCCTACCGGCGTCTGGTCGGACCGTTCCTCGGCAAATGGGACACCCTGGCCCGGGACTTCATGTCCCTGCCGAACACCGCGCTGCCCCGGGACCCGCTCACGCTCGCCCGCTTCGGGCTCACCGGACTGCCGCCCTCCACCTGGCTGCTGAGCCGCTTCCGCGACGAACGGGCACGCGCCCTGTTCGCGGGCCTCGTGGCCCACGTCATCGCACCGCTCGGCGGGATCGCCACCAGCGCGGTGGGCCTGGTCTTCGCGCTGGCCGCGCACGCGAACGGCTGGCCGATGCCGCGCGGCGGCTCGCAGTCCGTGTCCGACGCCCTCGCCGGGTACCTGCGCGACCTCGGCGGCACCATCCACACCGGGTTCGAGGTCAAGCGGCTCGACGACCTCCCGCCCGCCCGCACCTACGTCTTCGACACCTCGCCGACCGCGCTGGCGCGCATCGCCCGCCTGGGGCGCGCGTACGACGGCTACCGGTACGGCGCCTCCGTGTTCAAGCTCGACTACGCCCTGGACGGCCCGGTCCCGTGGACGGCCGAGGCGCCGCGCCGCGCCGGCACCGTCCAGGTCGGACCGCGAGCCCGCGACATCGACGCCGCCCTGCAGCTCGCCTCCGGCGGCCGGGCCCCGCGCGTCCCCTTCCTCATCACCTCGCAGCCCAGCCTGGTCGACCCCGGCCGGGCACCCGAGGGCAAGCACGTCTTCTGGGCGTACGGACACGTCCCCGCGGGCTGGGACGGCGACCTCACCGAGGCCGTCGAGTCCCAACTGGAGCGCTTCGCCCCGGGCTTCCGCGACCTGGTGCTCGCCCGCGCCACGGCCGGCCCGCCCCAGCTCGCCGCCCGCAACCCCAACTACGTCGGCGGGGACATCGCCTGCGGGGCCGCCTCGGGCCTCCAGCTCCTGCTGCGCCCCAAGCTCTCCCTCAGCCCGTACACGACGGCACACCCGGCCGTCTTCCTCTGTTCCTCGGCCACCCCGCCGGGTCCGGGCGTGCACGGCATGTCCGGGCACAACGCCGCCAAGGCGGTCTGGCGCCACCTGCGAAAGGGCTCCTGATGGTCCGTATCACCCTGGTCCGCGGCGACATCACCGCGGAGAAGGCCGACGCCATCGTCAACGCGGCGAACTCCTCGCTGCTCGGTGGCGGCGGGGTCGACGGCGCCATCCACCGGCGCGGCGGGCCGGAGATCCTCGCGGCCTGCGAGGACCTGAGGCGTTCGCACTACGGCAAGGGGCTGGCCACGGGCCGGGCCGTCGCCACCACGGCCGGGCGGCTCGCCGCCGAGCACGTCATCCACACGGTGGGTCCGGTCTGGTCGCGCGAGGAGGACCGGTCGGAGCTGCTGGCCTCCTGCTACCGCGAGTCGCTGAGGATCGCCGACGAGCTGGGAGCCCGTACGGTGGCGTTCCCGGCCATCTCCACCGGCATCTACGGCTGGCCGATGGACGACGGGGCGCGGATCGCGGTGGAGACGGTGCGCCGCGCCCGTACCGAGGTGCAGGAGGTGCGGTTCGTGCTCTTCGACGCGGCTGCCTACGAGGCCTTCGAGACGGCGGTGGCGGCCGCCTCCTGAGCCCGCCTCCCGAGCCGCCTCCCGAGCCGCCGGGCCGCCCGCGGATCCGCCGTCAGCGCGGCGAGCGCCCGGCGGTGCCCGGGGCGGGCCGCGGGTAGGTCCGGGACTGCTTGACGCTGCCGAACGCGAAGCTCGATTCGATCGAGGCGATCCCGGGAATGGCGTGGATCCGGTGGCGCACCAGGGACTCGTAGGCCTCCAGGTCCTCGATGACGATCCGGAGCAGGTAGTCGCTGCTGCCCGCCATCAGGTAGCAGTCCTGGATGTGCTCGATGACCGCGACGTGCTCCTCGAACAGCCGCACCGCCTCCGCCGTGTGGCGCTCCAGGCGGATCCGGACGAAGACGGTGACCGGGAGCCCGAAGGCGACCTGGTCGACCATGGCCGTGTAGCCGCGGATCAGGCCGGCCTCCTCCAGCCGCCGTACCCGGCGCAGGCAGGGCGACGGGGACAGCCGGACGCGGTCGGCCAGGTCCTGGTTGGACAGGCGTCCGTCGGCCTGCAATTCCCTGATGATCTGCAGATCCACTGCGTCCACGGGCACTCCTTGGCAGATTCTGCCCCAAACGTATGTCCGAGAGGCAGAACTGGCAATCGGCTGCCCCGCCCCAGGCTCTAGCGTTGCCCAGGCACGGACCGGATCGGTCCGGGTCTCAGAGGCTGGAGCAATTCCTTGGTCGCGACGAACACCACCCGGGCGACCCTGCCTCCCGATGCGGCGGGCCCGCGGGCCGGACACCCCGGCCGGCGCGGGCTCTCCCCACAGGCCGAGGGCATGATCGCCCTGCTGGTCACCGTGACGATCTGGGCGGCCTTCGCGCTCAGCGCCCGGGCCCTGAGCGGTTCCTCCCTGCTGCCCGCCGACGCGGCCCTGCTGCGCTTCGGCGTCCCCCTCGTCGTCCTGTTCCCCGCCCTGTGGCGGCGCCGGCGGGCCATCGCCGCGGTGCGGCCGGGCCCCGCCGTGAAGATCGTCTGCGGTGCCGGGGTGCCGTTCTTCCTGGCCGCCATGCACGGCGGCGCGCTGACCTCCGCCGCGTTCGTCGGTTCCATCGTCCCCGGCATGGTCCCGCTGTTCGTCTCCGTGATCATGATCCGCCGGGGCCACGGCGCCCCCCGGGGCACGCAGGCCGCCGGGCTCGCCCTGATCGCGGCCGGTGTGGCCGCCCTCGTCTGGCGCTACGTCGTGCCCGTCGACACCGACGTGCTCCTCGGCGCCGGCACGCTCCTGGTGGCCAGCGGCCTGTGGGCCCTCTACACCGTCGGGCTGCGCGAGGTCGACCTCGACCCGATCGGGTCGATCGGACTGCTGTGCCTGCCCTCCTTCGCGGTGATCGGCGCCCTGGTGCTGACCGGGGTGCTCCCCACCGGCATCGCGCACGCGGCGGGCGGCGACATCGCACTGTTCCTCGTCGTACAGGGGCTGGGGGTCGGCCTGTGCGCGGGCCTGCTGTACGCCTTCGCCATCCGCCGCCTCGGGGCCGAGCGCAGCGCCGTATTCGGCAGTCTCAGCCCCGTCGCCGTCGTCCTGCTCGCCGTCCCGCTGCTCGGCGAGAGGCCGACCCTCGCCGTACTCGTCGGCGTCCCCCTCATCACCGCCGGCGTCGTCCTCGCCAACCGCCGCCCACGACCCAAGGTTCCCGCAGATGCTTGAGCTCCTCCCCACGCCGCCCACCGACCCGCTGTGGGACCTGACCTACGAGTTCGGCAGCGACGAGCGGCCCGAACGCCTCAACCTCGTCCTCGGCGTCTACCGGGACCAGACGGGCACCACACCCGTGATGACCGCCGTGCGCGAGGCCGAGATCCGTCTGGCGGAGCGCTCCGACTCCAAGGAGTACCGCGGGCTCTCCGGCAACGCCGCCTTCAACCGCTCCCTGCTCGAACTGGTCCTCGGCCCGGCCGGGCCGACCGACCGGGCCGCGGCGGTCCAGACCGTCGCGGGCTCCGGCGCCCTGCGGCTGCTGGCCGACCTGATCTGCCGGACCCGCCCCGGCGCCACGGTGTGGATCAGCGATCCGGCCTACGTCAACCACCGGCCCATCCTGGAGGCCGCCGGGCTGCGCGTGCGCACGTACGGCTGGCGCGACGCCGAGGGAGGCTTCGACACGGCCGGCGTGCTGCGGGAGCTGCAGGACGCGCAGCGCGACGACGTGGTCCTGCTCCAGGGCTGCGCCCACAACCCCACCGGCGTCGACCCGCTGCTGGACGACTGGGAGGCGCTCGCCGAGTCGGCCGCCCGCCGCGGCTGGGTGCCCTTCGTCGACCTCGCCTACCACGGGCTCGGCGACGGCCTGGAGGCCGACCTGCTCCCCACGCGGATGCTGGCGGCGCGCGTGCCGGAAATGCTGATCGCGGTCAGCTGCTCGAAGAACTTCGGCCTCTACAGCGACCGCGTCGGCTGCGCCATCGTGCTCGGCGCCTCGGGGCAGGCCGTCCGCCACGCCGAGACCGCCCTGCAGAACGCCGCCCGGACGCTGTACTCGATGCCGCCCGAGCACGGTGCGGCCGTCGTGACCACGATCCTGGAGGACGAGGGACTGCGGGCCGCCTGGCGGGCGGAACTGGACGTCATGCGCGGCCGGATCATGGACAACCGGGCCGATCTGATCGCCCACCTCGGCGCGCTCGGCTGCGCGGACCAGGCGCGCTCGCTCGCCCGCCAGAAGGGCATGTTCTCGATGCTGCCGCTGTCCGCGGAGCAGATGCTCCGGCTGCGCAGGCAGTACGCCGTCTACGGCACGACCTCGGGGCGGATCAACATCGCGGGCATCCCGGCCCACCGGATCCCCTGCCTCGCCCGGGGCATCGCGGGCGTCCTCGGCGCGGCCGACGCGCCGGGCCGGTTCCCCACGCTCCCTCGCCAGCAGCAGTCCGGGGCGGCCGCCGCCGTGCAGGCGTAGGGGAGCGGTGGGGGAGCGGTGGGGGAGTTCCCTCACCGACGGCATGACAGTCCCCGGCAGTCCGTCGATTCCATGAGCCATCCGCCGTCGCCGATGGCTCCCCTGGTCGACAGGTGCTGCCGGGGGCCTGGCCAGAGCCTGGACAAGGGTCACGCGGGCCTGAGGACGTCTCCAGAGGGAGGTGCGGCTCTTTCCGGTTATCCGGTGTATTGATGAGTTTCCTCCCAATTCGCACCCAGTCAAGGCTTTGTTCGGACGTACTCTGTAAAGAAATCCGCGTCGCGCCCGGCACGAGCCCGACGGAAGGTGCAGCCATGACCACATGGCCCGTTCCACGAGACGCCCGAGGGCCCGGAGCCACGGTCTGGGCGCCCGAAACGGTCACCGCGGACCCGTACAACGCCCAGACCCCCTCGGCCGCGCTGGCCGAGCCGGTCACCCCCGTCGGGGCCTTCTTCGTACGCGACCACTTCGGGATCCCGCGGACCCCGCCCGGCCGCTGGCGGCTGCGGATCGGCGGCGCCGCGGCCGCCGCGCCCTTCGCCCTCGGCTACGAAGAGCTGCTCGCGATGGAACACCGCGAACTCGACGTCGTCGTGGAGTGCGCGGGCAACGGCCGCAGCCTGATGAGACCCCGCCCGCCCGGCCTGCCGTGGGGCCAGCAGGCGGTGGGCTGCGCGCACTTCGCCGGGGTGCCCTTCCGCGTCCTCGCCGCGCGGGCCCTGATCGGACCGTCGGCCGTGGAGATCGTCTTCACCGGGGCGGACTCCGGCCCCGTGCACGGCCGCCGGGCGGCCTTCGAACGCAGCCTCCCGCTCGCCGCGGCCCTCCACCCGGACACCCTCCTCGTCACCCGCATGAACGGGGAGCCGCTCGCCCCCGAGCACGGGGCGCCGGTCCGCCTGGTGGTCCCCGGCCGCTACGCGGTCGCCGACGTGAAATGGCTCGTCGGGGCCCGGGCCGTGACCCACCCGTTCACCGGGGTCTTCCAGAGCGAGGAGTACCTCTACGAAGCCTCCCGCGGCACCCCCGACGGCCCGGTGGCCGGCGTGCGGGTCAAGTCGCTCATCACCGAACCCGAACCGGACACGGCCGTGCGCCGCGACCACGAGACCCTCGTCCGCGGCCGCGCCTGGTCGGGCGGCGGGGTGCCGCTGCGCGGCGTCGAGGTGCGCGCCGAGTACGAGGACGACGACCGCCACCGCGAGCGCGGCTGGCAGGAGGCCCTCCTCGAGGCGCCCGCCGGCCCCTACGGCTGGAGCGCCTGGTCCTACCGGTGGACGCCGCGGCGGCCCGGACCGTACCGGCTGGTCTCCCGCGCCACCGACGCCCGCGGCGACACACAGCCGCCGCAGGCCCCGTGGAACGCCCGCGGCTACGGCTGCAACCCCGTGGCCTGCGTCGAGGTGGTGGTCGTATGAGTGCCGCGGGCGCCGCGCGCGAGGCGGCCCCGGTGTTCCGCGCCCCGGTCGGGACCGGCCGACACAGGGCCCCGCGCCCACGCCTCGGATAGGGTGAACCGGTAGGAATCAGGCCCCCCGGGGTGAGGTCGGTGCATTGGACACTTACCAGGCGACGAGCGAGGTGCCGGACCCGCCGCCCGCGGCTGTCGGGTACGCGGGCGTACTCAGCGAGCTCCTGCCGATCGCCCTGTGGCGGGAGGACGCCGACGGGCGCATCGTCGAGTGGTCGCTGGCCGCCCAGGACCTGCTCGGGCACCGCCCCGAGGACATCATCGGGCTCCCCGGCAGCGCCGTGCTCGTCCCCGAGGCCAACCACGAGCTCGCCGACCAGCTGACGCGCCGCGTCCAGTCCGGCGAGACCGTCGTCGGCACCCTGCCCGTGCGCCACCGCGACGGCCACCGCGTCCCGATGGAGATGTGGATCGTCCCCGCCGCCGACCCGCAGGGCCGGACGGGGGCCATGCTCATCGCCGTGGAGACCTCCGAGGTGCTCCACATGCGCGACTCCCTCGCCGCCCTGCAGAGCCTGTTCACCCAGTCGCCCATCGGCCTCGCCACCCTCGGCACCGACCTGCGGTTCCTCCGCGTCAACGACGCCCTGGCCCGGATGAACGGCGTCTCCGCCGCCGAACACCTCGGCAAGCGGCTCACCGAGGTGGTCCCCGGCGTCAACGCCGACGCGCTGGAGTCCACGATGCGGCAGGTCCTCGACCGGGGCACCGCCGTCGTCGACGTCCGCCGCACCGGACGGACCCCCGCCGACCCGGAGAACGACCGGACCTGGTCCTGCTCCTACGCCCCGCTGCTGGACGGCTCCGGCCGGGCCCTCGGCGTGATCGCCTCGCTCATCGACATCACCGAGGGTCAGCAGGCCCAGGCCGACGCCGAACGGGCCCGGCACCGGTTCGCCCTCCTCGCCGAGGCGGGCACCCGCATCGGTACCACCCTGGACCTCCACCAGACCGCCCAGGAGATCGTGGACGTACTGGTGCCGCAGCTCGCGGACTCGGCCGACGTACAGCTGCTCGAAGCGGTCCTGCTCCCCGACGAGGGCCCGGTCCCCGCAGCCTCCACCCGCGGTGTCCTGCGCCGACTGGCCGCCCACTTCCCCGACCCGACCGCCCCCACCGCGAAACTCGCCCCCGGCCAGACCTTCCAGGTCCCCATGGGCACCACCTATGAACGGGTCATCGCCGAGGGACGGCCCATGAACCTCTACCTCGCCGACATCCCGGCACTGATCACCTCCCCCCGCGCCGAGGCACTGCGCACCTACCTCGCCACCCTGGGCTCGGCCCGCCTGGTCCCGCTGGTCGCCCGCGGCACCGTGCTCGGCGCCGTCGCCGTCACCCGCACGCGCGAACGGGAGCCCTTCGACGAGCAGGACTGCGTCCTCGTCGACGAGCTGGTCGCCCGCGCGGCCCTCAACATCGACAACGCCCGGATGTACACCCTCCAGCGCCAGGCGGCCCTGACCCTCCAGCGCAGCCTCACCAACAGCGCGCTGCCCGAGGTGCCGGGCCTCGAACTCACCGGGCGCTACCTGCCCGCCAGCGACCACGACGTCGGCGGGGACTGGTACGACGTCATCCCGCTGCCCGGCGACCGGACCGGACTGGTCATCGGGGACGTCATGGGTCACGGGATCCACGCCGCCGCCGTCATGGGGCAGTTGCGCACGGCGGTACGGACCCTGGCGCGCCACGACGTGCCCCCGGCCCGGCTGCTGCGCTCGCTCGACGCCGTCGTGGCCGACCTGGGCGAGGACGAGATGGCCACCTGCGTGTACGCCGTCCACGACGCGGCCTCCGGCGTCTGCGTGATCGCCCGGGCCGGCCACCCGCCGCCCGCCGTGGTCACCCCCGGCGGAGCCATCACCTTCCTCGACGGCCCGCCCGGAACCCCGCTGGGCACGGGCGGGCAGGACTTCCGCACCGAGGAGGTACGGCTGCCGCCCGGGAGCCTGCTCGTGCTCTACACCGACGGCCTCATCGAGGCCCGGGACCGGGACCTCGACCAGGGAATGGCCCAGCTGGCGGGGGCCCTGCACCGGGTGGAGCGGCCCCTGGAGGAACTGTCCGACGGGATCCTGCGGCTCCTGCTGCCGCGCGCCCAGCAGGACGACGTCGCCGTGCTGCTCGCCCGCACCCGGCCGGTGTGAAGGCTCCGGGCCCGCCCCGGGCCCCGGCCGGCCCGCTCACCAGGCCAGGTCCTCCAGCGCGTCCAGGTCCAGCGGGTCCGCCAGCTGCGGCTCCGGGCCCCCGGTGAGCGGCAGCTCGGCCCAGATGACCTTGCCGCGCTCGGTGTAACGGGTACCCCACCGGGCGGCGTACTGGGCGACGAGGAACAGCCCTCGCCCGCCCTCGTCGGTGGTCGTCGCGTACCGCAGGTGCGGTGAGGTGCTGCTGCCGTCGGAGACCTCGCAGACGAGGGAGCGGTCGCGCAGCAGCCGCACCCGCACGGGCGCGCTCCCGTACCGGATGGCGTTGGTGATCAGCTCGCTGAGGATCAGCTCGGCGGGGAAGGAGAGCTCGTCCAGACACCAGGCGGCGAGCTGCGCCGCGCCCGCGTTGCGCACGCGCGAGACGGCCGAGGCCTCGCCCGGCACCTCCCACTCGGCGATCCTGTCGGCCTCCAGCCGCCGGGTGTCGGCGACCAGCAGGACGATGTCGTCGCTCGGCACCGGGAACAGCATCGAGGCGAGCACGTCCGAACAGGCCTGGTCGGGGCTGCGGTCGGGCCGCGCCAGCGCCTCGCCGAGCAGCCGCAGTCCGGTGTCGAAGTCCCGGTCGCGGTCCTCCACCAGACCGTCGGTGAACAGCACCAGCCGGCTCCCCTCGGGGAGCGTGAACTCGGCGGCCTCGAACGGCATGCCGCCGACGCCCAGGGGCAGCCCGGCCGGCAGTTCGGGGAACTCCACCGCCGCTCCGGGGCGGATCAGGGCCGGTCCGGGATGGCCGGCGCTGGCCATCACGCACCGCCCGGAGACCGGGTCGTAGACCGTGTAGAGACAGGTGGCACCGGTGACCCCGGCCGGTTCGGCGGCCCCGTCCGGGGCGTCCCCGGCGCCGTCCTCCCCGTCCCCGCCCGCGAGCCCCCTCCCGGTGTCGTTCTGGTCGATCCGGTTGATCAGCTCGTCCAGGTGCCCGAGCAGCTCGTCGGGGGGCAGGTCCAGGGTGGAGAAGTTGTGCACCGCGGTCCGCAGGCGGCCCATGGTGGCCGCGGCGTGCACCCCGTGCCCGACGACGTCGCCGACGACCAGCGCCACCCGGCCGCCCGGCAGCGGGATCACGTCGAACCAGTCCCCGCCGACCCCCGCCTTCGCGGGCAGATAGCGGGAGGCGACGTGCACGGCGTTCTGGGCGGGCAGCATCCGGGGCAGGAGGCTGCGCTGGAGCGTCACGGCCATCGCGTGCTCGCGGGTGAAGCGGCGGGCGTTGTCGATGGAGACGGCCGCGCGCGCACCCAGCTCCGCCGCGAAGGAACGGTCCTCCTCGTCGAAGGCCTCCGGGGTGTCGGCGGCCCGCCAGAAGTTGGCCATGCCCAGGACCACGCCGCGCGCCTGCAGAGGTACGGAGATCAGCGAGTGCAGCCCGTAGTCGAGCGCCACCCGGGTGCCCTGCGAGTCCTGGGCCCGCCAGCCCATGGCCGCGTTCAGGTCGGCCGCGAGCACCGCGTGCCCGGCGTCCAGGGCCGCCGCCATCGGGGCCGTCGGAAAGACGAACCGGATGATGTCGCCCACCGGCTGGAGCGGCGAGTCGGCCCGCACGCCGGTGATGGCGGCCCGGCGCATCTCGGTGTAGATGCCGGTGACCAGGGACGGCTCGTCCCCGTGCAGCACCGGCTCCAGCAGCTCCACCGTGACGAAGTCCGCGAACCGGGGGACGGCGACCTCCGACAGCTCCTCGGCGGTCCGCACCACGTCCAGGGTGGTGCCGATCCGCACTCCGGCGTCGTAGAGCAGCTGGAGCCGGCCGCGGGCCACCTCGGCCCGGCCGGAGAGGGCGGCGAGCTCGGTGGAGTCGCGCAGGGTCACGACGCTGCCGGTGGACATGCCCTTGTACTGCGCGGTGGGACGCACGTTGAAGGCGAGCAGCCGGTCGCCCGCCAGGTGCACGTGGTCGGTCACGACCTGGCCGGAGGCGAGCAGTTCGGCGGTGCGCGGGTCGAGGCCGAGGTCGGTGACGTGCCGGTTCTCGGGGTCGGGCGGCAGACCGAGCAGCCGCCGGGCCTCGTCGTTGGCCAGGACGAGCCGCTGCTCGGCGTCGATGATGACCACGCCCTCGCGGACGGCGTGCAGGACGGCCTCGTGGTGCTCGTTGATCCGGCTCATCTCGGCGGCGCCCAGGCCCCGGGTCTGGCGCCGCAGCCGGCCGCTGACCAGGGCGGCGCCACCGGTGCCGAGCAGCAGGGCGCCCGCGGCCGCACCCAGCAGGAGCGGGAGCTGGCCCTCGACGACCTGGGAGACGTTCTCGACGTCTATGCCGGTGCCGACCAGGCCGATCACGACGCCGTCGGCGTTGCGTATCGGGACGACGGCCCGGACCGCGTCGCTCGGCTCGCCCCGGAAGGTCTCCGTGAAGGCGTGCCCGGCGACGGCGCGGCTGAGGTCACCGGTGGCCCGCTCGCCGATCAGCTCGGGCCGCGAGTCGGTGTAGCGGATGCCCTTGATGTTCATGACGGCGATGAAGTCGACGCCCGAGCCCCGGCGGGCGGCCTCGGCCAGCGGCTGGAGCAGGGCGGTCGGATCGGTCGAGAGCAGTGCCGCGGCGACACCGGGGGCGTGCGCGAAGGACTCCGCCGCCGCGAGCGAGCGGTGGCGGGCGTCGCGCTCGCTGTCGTACCGGGCCTGGAACACCAGGGCCGCGGCGGCGGCGGCGATCAGCAGGAGGACGATCATCGCCTGGAGGGCGAAGACCTGACCGGCGACGCTGTGTGCCCACCGGGACAGGCGCGCGAACAGGCGCGAGCCCCACCCGGTCGGCTGGCGACCAAAACGTCCGGTCATGAGCCCTTTCTAACACTGTCCGGTGGGTTTGGTGCGGCTGCCGGTGCGCAGGAGGCCGCACGGTACGCGCGAGGGCCGAGGCCGACGTGCGCGGTGAAGTGCTGGCGGAAGGTGACCTCGCTGGCGAAACCGGCCCGCCGGGCCACCTCCGGCACCGGATGGTCGGTGCGTTCCAGCAGCTTGCGGGCAGCGTCCAGCCGGTGGCCCAGCAGCCACCGGTGCGGGGTGGTGCCGGTGGCGGCAGTGAAGTGCCGGGCGAAGGAACGCGGGGACATCCCGGCCCAGCCGGCCATGGTCGCCACGGACAGGGGCTCGTGCAGCGAACGCAGGGCGCGCGCCCGTACGGCGGCCAGCGCTTCGGCGGTCCGGTCCGCGGCGGGGACCGGCCGGTCCAGGTACTGGGCGTGGTCCCCGGTGCGGAAGGGGCCCGTCACCATGGAGCGGGCGATGGCGGCGGCGGCCTCGGCGCCGTGCGCCTCGCGGACGAGGTGCAGGCACAGGTCGATCCCGGAGGCCACCCCGGCGGAGGTCCACAGCCCGCCGTCCTCGACGTAGAGCGGAGCGTCCTCGACGACGATCCCCGGATAGCGGGCCGCGAGCTGCGGGGCCAGCCACCAGTGGGTGACCGCCCGGCGGCCCTCCAGCAGACCGGCCTCCGCCAGGATGAACGCCCCGGCGCACAGGGCGGCGACCGGCACTCCCCGGCCGTGCGCCTCGCGCAGCGCGGCGAGGACCGGCGCGGGCGTCGGATCGGCCGGCTCGGCCAGCGCTGGTACGACGACCAGGTCCGCGGTGGCCAGCCAGTCCAGTCCCCGGTCGGGAGTCAGGGTGAGCCCGCCGGGCAGCGGGATCGGACCGGGCTCCAGGGCGCACCGGCGCAGCTCGAAGCCCGGCACCCCGGAGCGGCTGCGGTCGGGGCCCCAGACCTCGGTGATGACGGCGAGGTCGAAGCTGCGGATACCGGGCTGGACGACGATCGCGACACGACGCATCCGGCCAGTCTGCCAGGGGGACGCGTCTGCCAATCTGGCAGGATCCCATCGGTACGGGGCCTCGCGGGCGCTGTCGGGCCCCCGGCCCGGCGGACAGCATGGAGCCATGACGACGACCGCGATCGAGATCGCTCCCAACAGTGCCCTGCTGGTCATCGACGTACAGAAGGGCTTCGACGAGGAGTCCTTCTGGGGGCCCCGCAACAACCCGGCCGCCGAGGACAACATCGCGGCCCTGATGGACGCCTGGCAGGCGGCCGGCCGCCCGGTGGTCCTCGTCCGGCACGCGTCCGTGCAGCCGGGCTCCGTCCTCGCCGCCGACCACCCCGGTCACGCGTTCAAGGACCTGGTCGAGAAGCGGAGCGAGGGGGCCCTGGTGATCACCAAGACGGTGAACTCGGCCTTCTACGGCACCCCGGACCTGGCCGACTGGCTGACGGCCCGGGGCATCGGCCAGCTGGTGCTGGTCGGCATCCAGACCAACATGTGCGTCGAGACCACGGCCCGGATGGCCGGGAACCTGGGCTACGACGTGCTCGTGCCGCTGGACGCCACGCACACCTTCGACCTCGCCGGACCGGCGGGCCTGTCCCTGACGGCGGACGAGCTCGCCACCGCCACCGCGGTGAACCTCCAGGGCGGCGGCTTCGCCCGAGTGATCACCACGTCCGACCTCCTCGGCTAGCCCGGCCGGCAGGCCCGAGAGCCTCGCCGGCGCCACGATTCGGCCTCGGCCGGGCCAAGTCCAGCCCCTCCGGCGTTTGAGGAGCGGGGTCTGGGGCGGAGCCCCAGGAAACCCGGCTCCGCCGGGCACCGGGCTCCGCCCGGACCCGCGACTCAAACGCCGGCGGGGCTGGACTTGGCCCCGGCGGAGCCGGGAATGGCCCGGCGGAGCCGGAACGGCTGAGGGCCCGGACCCAGGGTGGGGGTCCGGGCCCTCAGAGGCCAGGTGTCCGGGTCAGAGGACGTCGGCGGCGATGTTGGCCGCGACCTGCTCCAGCAGGGGACCCGCGTTCGGGATGGACTTGGCCGGGTCGGGCTCCAGGTCCGTGAGCGGGTACGCCTTGCGGATGCCGGCCCCCTCCAGCGCCTCCTGGGTCAGCAGCAGCCGGCCGCAGACGGCCACCACCGGCTTGCCCGCCGCGCGCGCCGCCGCCGCGACGCCCGCGGGGGCCTTGCCGTGCAGGGTCTGCTCGTCCAGGGAGCCCTCACCGGTGATGACCAGCGTGGCCCGCTCCAGCGCGGGGGCGAAGCCCAGCACCTCCAGCATCAGCTCGATGCCGGGACGGAACGTCGCGCCGAGCAGCAGGGCCCCGTAGCCGATGCCGCCCGCGCCACCGGCACCCGGCAGCACCGCGCACTCGGCGGCCTTCGCGCCGATCGACTTCTCCAGCACCACCGCGAAGTGCGCCAGCGCCGCGTCGAGCGTCGCCACGTCCTCGGGCGACGCCCCCTTCTGCGGGCCGTAGACCGCCGCGCAGCCCTTCGGGCCGGTCAGCGGGTTGTCCACGTCGCTCGCGAGGACGAACTCCACCTCCGCGAAGCGCGGGTCGACGCCGGACAGGTCGGCCGAGGCCAGCTCGGCCAGCGCACCGCCGCCCGGACCCACCGGTTCGCCGTTCGCATCCAGGAACACGGCGCCCAGCGCGGCCAGCATGCCGGCGCCGCCGTCGGTGGTGGCGCTGCCGCCCACACCGAAGACGATCGAGCGCGCGCCCGCGTCCAGCGCGGCCTTGAGCAGCTCGCCCGAGCCGTACGTGGTCGCCGTCAGCGCGGCGAAGGTGCCCGCCGGCAGCAGCTGCAGCCCGGAGGCCTCCGCCATCTCGACCACCGCGGTGCTCCCGCGCAGTGCGAAGGCGGCCGTGACCTGGTCGCCGAGGGGGCCGGTGACCCGCACCTCCCTGCGTTCGAAGCCGGCTGCCACGGCTGCCGCGACCGTTCCGTCGCCGCCGTCCGCGACGGGGAGGGTCTCGATCTCCACGTCCGGTACGGCCCTGCGAAGACCGGCCGTCACCCGCTCCGCGACCTGCACGGCCGTGAGCGAGCCCTTGAATTTGTCCGCGGCGATGAGTACGCGCGCGGCCTCAGTTACTGCTCCGTCCGTCACCTTTGCTATCCCTTGCTATCGAACAGTGCAGTCGCGCCGCCATGAGCTTATCCGGAGGATCCTCCTATGCCCATGAGTGGCCTGGGCCACATGCGGCGCGCCATGCGCCTAAATAGGGATATACGCCTGCATAGTGTGGCCGCATGAGCGCGGAATCACTGGAACAGCCACGTCCGGACACCCCCGGAGGGGGCTCCGGCGGCCCCGCGGACGGTGCGCCCGACCACGTGGTCGTCACCGTCGGTGTGATCGCCGTGCTGGCCGTCGTCGCCTGGGCGGCGCTGGCCGGGGACTCCTTCGACCGGGCGTCGGGCACCGCGCTCTCCTGGGTACTGGGCAACTTCGCCTGGCTGTTCGTGATCGCCGCCGACGTCTTCCTCGTCATGTGCGCCGTCCTCGCGATCAGCCGGTTCGGCCGGATCCGCCTCGGCTCCGACGACTCCGAGCCCGAGTTCACCAACCTCGCGTGGATCGCGATGATGTTCAGCGCCGGCATGGGCATCGGCCTGATGTTCTACGGCGTGGGGGAGCCGCTCACCCACTACCTGGCCCCGCCCCCGGCCTCCGGGGCGGCCCCCCGCACCGGCGCCGCCGCCCTGGCGGCCATGGAGTACTCCTTCTTCCACTGGACCCTCACCCCTTGGGCGATCTACGGCATCGCCGGCCTCGCCCTGGCCTACGCGACCTTCCGCAAGGGCCGCGGCAACCGCCTCAGCTCCGCCTTCGTCCCCCTGATCGGCGAGCAGCGGGCCAATGGCGGGCCCGGCAAGGCCATCGACCTGCTGGCCGTCTTCGCCACCGTCTTCGGCACCGCCACCAGCCTCGGCCTCGGCGCGCTCCAGGTCTCCAAGGGGCTCAGCCTCACCACCGGCATCGAGGACTCCGTCACCGTCGAGCTGATCATCATCGGCTCGCTCTCGGCGGCGTTCGTCCTCTCCGCCTTCTCCGGCCTGCACAAGGGGGTGAAGTGGCTCAGCACGCTCAACATCGTGCTCGCCGCCACCCTGATGCTCTTCGTCTTCGTGCTCGGCCCCACCGTCTACGTCCTCGACGTGATTCCCGCCGGCGTCGGCGGGTACCTGAGCGAGCTGGTACCCATGGCCAGCCGCACCGGCGCCTTCACCGACTCCAAGTGGCTCGGCGCGTGGACGATCTTCTACTGGGCCTGGTGGCTCTCCTGGGCCCCCTTCGTCGGCACCTTCATCGCCCGCATCTCGCGCGGCCGCACCATCCGCGAGTTCCTCATCGGCGTGCTGCTCGTCCCCAGCGGGGCCACCGTGATCTGGTTCTGCGTCATGGGCGGCACCGCCATCCGCCTCGACTCCACCGGCGCCGTCGACTTCGCCCTCAAGGTCAAGGACGGTACGGAGGCCTCGCTCTTCGCGATGCTGGACGCCCTGCCGCTCGCCGCGGTCACCTCGTGGGTCGCCATGGTCCTGGTCATGACCTACTTCGTCACCAGTGCCGACTCGGCCTCCCTGGTGATGGGCTCGCTCACCAGCCGCGGCTCCCTCAACCCGCCCACCTGGCTCGTCGTCACCTGGGGCGTGCTGATGGCCGGCGTCGCGGCCGTGCTCCTCGTCGCGGGCGGCCTGAAGTCCCTGCAGACCGCCACCATCCTGGTCGCGCTGCCCTTCGTCGTCGTCATGATGCTGCTCTGCTGGGCCCTGGTGAAGGAACTCCGCACCGACCCCGGCGCGGGACCCGCCCGCCACCACCCCCTGCACGGGATGCGGGACGCGGTCCGGGCCATGGTCGGCGACGCCATCACCGAACAGGGGGCGTCCCGCCACCCGCGGCTGCGGCGCGTGGCGGGGTCCGGGGGACGGGGGCACGAGGACGGCGAAGGCCCGGGAGCCCCGCAGGCGTGACGCCTCGGGCCCCCGGGCCTCGATTCCGGTGGGTCCTGCGGACCGCCCCGTCAGGACAGCTCGTACACCGCCAGCCGGCCGTTGTCGTAGACCTTCTTCGAGAGCTCGGCCAGGCGCGGCGACTCGGCGCCCGACGGGCGGTGCGCCACGATGTAGCGCACGTGGTACCGGTCGTGGAGCCGGCGCAGGATCTCGGCCGTCGGCCGGTAGACGGCGTCCTCGTTGAACCGGAACAGCTCCTGGTCCCAGAAGGGGCCGTAGTAGGCGGCCCCGCCGCCCGACAGCGCCATGGCCCGGGGAGCGTACCCCCAGCCCTCGATCAGTACCGACCGCTCCGAGTAGGCGCTGAGCCACTGCGAGCGGGTGTTGTCCTCGCACTTCGTACCGGCGGGCAGCGGGCCCTCCACCTGCCAGCAGTGGCTGTTGGTGGCCAGCACGTCCGTCGGCTCGCTGTGGGCGCGGATCCAGCGCGCCGCCTGCACGTGCGAGCGGGGCAGGACGAAGGAGTACGACCACAGGGACTCCCGGGACTGCAGGACGTCGTGGACGAGCCCCGGGGTGCCGGCCGTGAGGGCGGCGGTCAGCAGGACGATCGCGCCGCGGCCGCGCAGCGCGGGCCATGCCCGGCCGCCGAGCCACCACAGGACCGCGCCGATCAGGGCGGCCAGAACCAGCGCGGCGGCCAGGGCGAGCGCGGGCAGCAGCACGGAGTAGGAGGTGGCCTTGCGCCCCCCGTCGCCGGCGAGCCGCAGGACGTAGGCCGACCAGCGGCCGGAGTAGCGGTAGATCCCGAAGGTGAGCAGCGCCGAGAAGGCGAGCGCGGCGAAGGCGAGTGCGGCCTTGCCCCGCGCGCCGAGCGAGGCGCGTTCGAAGGTCTCGCAGAAGCCCCAGGCCGAGAGCACGGCTCCGAAGGGCAGCGAGGCGAGCGTGAAGTAACTGGCGTTGTAGCCGTTGACGACCAGGTAGGCACACGGTCCCGCGACGGAGGCACCGAGCAGGAACCACTGGACGGGTTCCAGCCGGAAGCGCCGCTTCGAGATCAGCGGGATGATGCCGAGCAGCTTCAGCTGGTGGTTGAGCAGGAAGGCCGCCAGGGTGCCCACGACCACGAGGGCCTGGAACGCCGGCGAGCGCAGGTTCCCCTGATCGGCCCAGTAGCCGCGGATGTTGCCGAACGGGAT
Source organism: Streptomyces sp. NC-S4 (assembly GCF_054353315.1). Taxonomy (NCBI): domain Bacteria; kingdom Bacillati; phylum Actinomycetota; class Actinomycetes; order Kitasatosporales; family Streptomycetaceae; genus Streptomyces; species Streptomyces sp. NC-S4. The sequence goes on from NZ_CM135937.1 coordinate 6,906,288, forward strand.
GATCTCCAGGCCGTAGCTCTCGAAGTTGAAGATGACCGCCGTCGCGAAGAGCTGGGCACCGCCGAGGATCGCGCCCAGCCCGACCACCTGCCACGGGATGCGCCGGGTGGTGATCAGCAGGACGAGGCCGACCAGGGCGAGACCGGCCAGGGTGACGGGCAGGGTGCTCGCCTTGGCCGCGGTGGAGGCCAGGGCGAACAGCGCGACGAGGACGTACACCCCGCGGCCGAGGAGCGGGGCCCGGTCGGCGCCCTCGCCGTCCGCGGCTGTCGCGCCCTCCTTGCGGCTCCTGCGCAGCGCGTCGCCGATGACTCCCATCAGCGCGATCAGCAGCGGCTGGCTGTACGTCAGGGAGAGGCTCGACCAGGACATCAGCCGGACGGCGGGGGCGCCGAAGGTCCAGGTGGGGACCGGGTTGGGGTAGATGGCGGTGAACTCGGCGACCGCGAAGACCAGCAGCGCGGCCAGCGGCCCCGCCCAGACCCGCCCGATGAGGCGCTGGGCCACCACGGCGGCGATCACCATGCCGAGCGCCGCCAGCGCGGGCACCATGAGCCTGGACTCGACCACCGCGAGGTCGATGTGACCGACGAGGTCGGTCATCGCCATGTGGGCGAAGGTGAACCAGTGGTAGTGCAGGGGCTCGCCGGCAGCCTGGGGGAAGGTCAGCGGCATGTTGTGCTTCGCGTTCGCGGCGAGGGACAGCAGGTACGGCATGTCGTTGAACAGCCTGCTGTCTTCCTTGTCCGGGAGCACCGGGTACAGGGACAGGAAGACCTGGTGGAAGTAGACGCTGCTGAGCATCACCGTCCCGGAGACCGACCAGGACCAGCCCAGCGACGGGCTGGTGTAGCCGCGCGGGCGCCAGTGCCGGCGGAGCTTCGGTACGGCCGCGAAGGGGATCACCACGGCGAGCGGCCAGGCGAGGGCGAGCGCCTGGGCGCCGACCCCGACGAGGACCGCCCAGGCGGCCAGCTCCAGGACGAGGCCGAGGACCGTGCCGAAGGCGAGGTCCTCGATCAGCGTGTGCGGCCGGCGGCGAAGGGCCCGGAAGACCAGCGTGCCCGGGAGCATGACGCCCCAGAGCACGTAGAAGGTGTACCGGGCGACGTCGCTGGGGGTGGTGTCCGAGGCCAGCAGGAGGGAGACCAGGAGCAGGTACGCGGCGGCCGCCGGCAGGAATCGCCAGAACGCGTGCGGTCCGCGCCGGCGGCTCGCGCGGGACGCGGACGAGCCGCTCAGCGGCCGCGCCCCGGGGCCGGTCCGCTCGGACGCGACGCTGCCAGTTGTGCCCATGTGTCTTGTTTCTTCCCTACCTGCTATGCGTCGGCCGACCCCGGACGGGGTCGGCCGGGAGCGCCTGCGACCGGGGCGCCGGAGGTCAGGCCGCGTATTCGGGGACCCGCTGGTCGTGGTCGGCGGCCGCGGTGTCCTCGGCGGAGTCGTAGCCGACGAAGTAGGCGGGCCGGGCCTGGACGGCCGAGTAGATCCGGCCTATGTACTCGCCGAGCAGGCCGACGCAGACGAGCTGCACACCGCCGAGGAAGACCATCCCGATGAACAGCGACGCCCAGCCGGGCACCGTCGCACCCAGCGCGTACTGGACGGTGGTGTAGATCCCCAGCCCGAAGCAGATCAGGAAGCTCAGCAGACCGAGCCAGGTGGCCAGCCGCAGCGGGCTCGCGGAGAAGTTCGTGATGCTGTCCAGCGCCAGACGGACCATCTTGGACAGCGGGTAGTGCGTGCTGCCCGCGACCCGCTCCTCACGGACGTAGACCACCTCGCCGCTGCTGAAACCGAGCCACGGCACCAGCAGCCGGTAGACCGGCTGGTGCTCGGGCAGCGACTTCAGCGCGTCGACCGCCGCCCGGCTGAGCAGACGGAAGTCACCCGCCTGGTTCGGCATGTTCTTGCCGACCAGCTTGCGCATCAGCCAGTAGTACGCACCCGCCGTGCGCCGCTTGAAGAAGGTGTCGGTACCCCGGTCCCCGCGCACCCCGTAGACGATGTCCAGACCCTTGTCACGGGCCAGCTCGTACATCTCGACGATCTTCTCCGGCGGGTCCTGGAGATCCGCGTCGATACTGACCACGTAATCGCCCAGCGCCCGGTGGATACCCGCGGTCAGCGCGGCCTGGTGCCCGGAGTTGCGGGCGAAACGCACGATGCGCAGCTCGGGCCAGTCCTGCCGGATCTTCTGCATGATCACCGGAGTCGCGTCCGTGGAACCGTCGTCGATCCCCACGACCTCGTACCCGATCCCCATGCCGTCCAGGATCGGACGCAGGCGCGCCACCGTCAGCGGCAGCGCCTCCTGCTCGTTGTAGATCGGGATCACCACGGACAGCACGGGTACCTGCCGATCGGCCGCGTCACGTGCCGGGGCTGCTGCGTTCTGCATGGAGGGGCTTGTCTTCAATCTCCGAGTGGGGAAGACCGCCGGCGGGTGCCTGACGATCTGACCTGCCGAGAGCAGGACGTCGGCAGTGGACCACCGGACCGACGACCCGGAGGCGCACCGGCTACCGGAGCCCTTGGTGCCGCAGGGCGGAAGCGAGTGACCCGGGCGAACGGCAACAATATCATCAGTAAAACAATCGTCATGAGGCCGCCCCGGGGTCCCCGAGCGGACCGAATGCCCCGGGCCACCCGGCACCACCGCGGTCGTGACGAAGGAATTAGGGTTGCGGCGTGACCACCGCAGATGACTACGCCACGTACATCGCGAGCCTGCCCCGGGTGCTGGCCGGCGCGGCCGCCCTCTACCGGGACTCCGGGGGCCGGGTCCTGCTCGTCGAGCCCAACTACCGTGAGGGCTGGGCCCTGCCGGGCGGGACCATCGAGTCGGACCGGGACGAGTCGCCGCGCACCGCGGCCCGGCGCGAGAGCGCCGAGGAGATCGGCCTCGACCTCCCCCTCGGCCGTCTTCTGGCCGTCGACTGGGTGCTGGGCCCCGGCCGCCCGCCGCTGGTCGCCTACGTCTACGACGGGGGAGTGCTCGACGAGGCCCAGCTCGCCTCCATCACGCTGCAGCAGGAGGAACTGCTCTCCTGGCGGCTGGTCGAGCCCGCCGAACTCACCGCCCACCTGCCCGAATCGCTCGGACTGCGCGTCCAAGAGGCGTACCGGATCGCGCAGTCCGGCGAGGGCACCGCCGAACTGGAGAACGGCCGCCGTCCGGTCACCTCGTGACGGGACGTGCCGTAACGCCCGACTTACCTCGACCAGGACAGAATCAGAAGATGATCACGATGTACGCCTGGCCCAGTACCGCCGACGGGCCCGACGCCCTTCCCATGGTGCACTTCACCACCGACCAGCAGGCCGGTGGTGAAGTCACTCCGGAGGGGACCCCGGTCTGGCTCTTCGACACCGCGATACGCGAGGGCGGTTGGGCGCTGTTCACCGATTTCGAGGGCTGGTCCGTCCCGGCCGCCGGCTGGCAGGCGCTCTACCGCCGCGAGGACGACTTCCTCGCCGTCACCGGACCCGGCTCCTGCGAGGGCTGGTACCAGGGCAATCTCGGTGCCGACCCCGACTGGGTGGCGGCCGCCACCACCCAGCAGAGCGCGGTCCTGCTCGCCGCCCCGGTCCAGCACCCCTCGCTGTACAACTACGCGGTGGAGGCCGGCGCCGCCTTCGCGCTCCTCGTTCCGCTCCTCGTCGTCTGATCCGACCGGGTCAGGCCAGCAGCTTGGCCTTGGCGCGGTCGAACTCCGCCTGGGTGATGTCGCCCTTGTCCTTGAGTGCGGAGAGCTTGTGCAGCTCGTCCGCGCTGCCGCCGGAGCCCGCCGTCTTCTGGACGTAGTCCCGGAAGGCGGCCTCGTTCTCCTGAGCCTGCTTCAGGTCCCGCTCGCCCATGCTCCTGCCCCGGGCGATGAGGTAGATGAACACGCCCAGGAAGGGCAGCAGCAGGACGAGGATCAGCCATCCCGCCTTCCCCCAGCCACCGAGGCTGTGGTCACGGAAGATATCCGTGATGACCTTGAAGAGCAGGAAGAACCACATGATCCACAGGAACAGGTACAGCATCGTCCAGAAGATGTTGAGAAGCGGATAGTCGTCCATGCCCGACTCCGATCATGTAGCGGTATTCCATTCATACAGCCGCTTCAAAATCTCCGCATTTCGTGAATAGGTCCTCTTCCCCGGATTCGAAAGCCAGCAGCCGGACCTTGCGGTCGAGCCCGCCGCCGTAGCCGGTCATACCGCCCGACGCGCCGATCACCCGGTGGCAGGGCACGATGATGCCGATCGGGTTCTTCCCGTTCGCCAGGCCCACCGCGCGCGAGGCGCTGGGCTTGCCCAGCTTTGCCGCCAGCTCCCCGTACGACCACGTCTCGCCGTACGGGATCCGCACGAGCTGGTCCCAGACGCTGCGCTGGAAATCGGTGCCCTCCAGGCGTAGCGGAAGGTCGAACTCGGTCAGCTCTCCGGCGAAGTACGCGGTCAGCTGGCGCGCCACCTCGGGAAAGGGCTCCTCGTCAGCGGCCACCCGCTCCCCGAAGGACTCCTCGGCCGGCCGGTGGCGCTGTCCGGTCATGTAGAGGCCGCTGAGGACCCCGTCCGTGGCGACCAGGGTCAGCGGGCCGTACGGGCTGTCGACGACGGTGTGCGTCTTGCTGCTGTTCGTGGTGGATCGCATCGCTGGTGCTCCTCAGGCGGGCAGGTGGTTGATCGGGTGGGAGTCGGTGGCCCACAGGTACTGGACGGCGTACGCGCGCCAGGGCCGCCAGGCGGCCGCCCGCGCGGTGAGCGCCGAAGGGGTGGAGGGCAGCCCGAGCTCCTGCGCCGCTCGCCGGATCCCCAGATCGGACGGCAGGAAGGCGTCCGGGTCGCCGAGCGCCCGCATCGCGACCACCTCGGTGGTCCACGGTCCGAAACCGGGCAGCGCCGCCAGCTGGGCCCGCGCCGCCTCCCAGTCGCTGTCGAAGCCGAGCGCCAGCGAGCCGTCGGCGAGCGCCGAGACCAGGGTGGTCAGGGTGGCGCGCCGGCTGCGCGGCAGGGCCAGGGCCTCCGGATCGAGCCCGGCGAGCGCCTGCGGGGAGGGGAAGAGGTGGGTCAGCCCGCCCAGCGGGTCCTCGATCGGCTCCCCGTGCGCGGTGACCAGCCGGGCCGCGTGCGTGCGCGCCGCCGCGGTGGAGACCTGCTGGCCCAGCACCGCCCGTACGGCGAACTCGGACGCGTCGACCGTACGGGGTACCCGGCGCCCGGGGGCCTTGTCCACGAGCGGCGCCAGCAGCGGATCGGAGCGCAGTTGCTCGTCGACCGCCTCGGGGTCGGCGTCCAGGTCGAGCATCCAGCGGCAGCGGCTGATGGCGATGGTGAGGTCGCGCAGGTCGGTCAGGGCGAGCTGGCAGCCGATGTGGTCGGGCTGCGGGGTCAGGGCGACGACGCCGGTGCCGTAGGGCAGGCGCAGGGTGCGGCGGTAGGCGCCGTCCCGCCACTCCTCGACCCCGGGGACGGCGGTCGCCGCGAGGTGCCCGAAGAGGTTGTCGGGGTTCAGCGGGGCCCGGAACGGCAGCCGCAGACTTATCGTCCCCGGGATCCGGGGCGGCGCGTTCCTGCCGCGGCCGGCCTTGACCGCCCGGTCCCGCAGCTCGCTCGGGGACAGGGCGAAGACCTCGCGGACCGTGTCGTTGAAGGTCCGGATGGAGGAGAACCCGGCGGCGAAGGCCACGTCGCCCATCGGGAGCTCGGAGGTCTCGATGAGCAGTCGGGCGGTCTGGGCGCGCTGGGCCCGGGCCAGGGCCAGCGGACCGGCCCCGAGCTCGGCGTTCAGCTGCCGCTCGACCTGGCGGGTGGAGTAGCCGAGCCGGGTGGCCAGTCCCGGCACGCCCTCGCGGTCCACCACGCCGTCCTGGATCAGCCGCATCGCGCGTGCGACGGCGTCGGCCCGTGCGTTCCACTCGGGGGAACCGGGACTCGTATCGGGCCGGCACCGCTTGCAGGCCCGGAACCCGGCCTGCTGGCAGGCGGCGGCGCTGGGCAGGAAGGTCATGTTCTCGACCTTGGGCGGCACCGCGGGGCAGCTGGGCCTGCAGTAGATCCGGGTGGTCAGGACGGCGGTGAAGAACCAGCCGTCGAAGCGGGCGTCCTTCGACTGCACGGCCCTTACGCAGCGCTCGATGTCGGTGTGCATGCGTCCAGCTTCGGGGTTCCGGTTACGCCGGGCTGGCGGTTTTCCGACATCAAGGCTAGCCGTGTCCCTGGCCGGGGGCGCGGGTGCGGTTCGGGCGGGGCCGGGTCCGGCGGCGGGGCGGGGGCCGTCCGGGGCAGGCATGATTTATGGCCCCCCGACCGAACGCAAAGTACCCGGCGATGAGGGCCACAAATCACGTTGGCGAGCCCTCCCCGGAGTACGGGGACGAGAGCTGCAGACGGGGGGCTACCTGAGGGGGCGGCGGCGGGGCGGGGAGTGTCCGGGGTGTAAAACGTGATTTGTGGCCCTCTCCACCGAGTCCTGTGGCACTCGGAGCGGGGGCCATAAATCATGCCTACCCCGGACACTCCCCGCCCCGCCGCCGACCCCGGCCCCCCGGCCCCCCGGCCCCCGACCCCCCGACCCCCCGGCCCCCGGGAAACGGCAGAAGGCCCCCGGATGCCATCGGCATCCGGGGGCCTTCTCCGGCACAGCTAGCGCAGCGTCGTCGCGCGGGCCTCGCGGCGGTTGTGCCGGAAGGTGTTGGCCTTCCGGGTCGTCGCGAAGAGCGGAATCGTCGCCGCCATTGCGATCTGCAGGGCGCAGCCGGTCTGGAGCAGCAGCTGACCGCCCGGGGCGTCGAACGCCCAGGCCGCCAGCAGCCCCATCGCGCTGATGATCCAGCAGAGCATCGCCACGGCGAGGACACCCCGCGGCTTGGGGTACTCGACCCGGCTCACCATCAGCCACGCCACCCCGATGATCGCCAGCAGCGTCGGGACGAACGGCAGCTCCAGCAGCACGATCGAGACGACCGTCAGCGCGCCGAAGGGGCTCGGCATGCCCTGGAACATGCCGTCCTTCATCGTCACGCAGCTGAATCTCGCGAGTCTGAGCACCACGGCGAGCAGCACCACGATCGCGGCCAGCGCCGACATCTTCTGGTGCGCGTCGACGGCGACCATGCCGTAGACGAGCACGAAGTAGGCCGGCGCGAGGCCGAAGCTGATCAGGTCGGACAGGTTGTCCAGCTCGGCACCCATCGGCGAGCTGCGCAGCTTGCGGGCCACGATGCCGTCGAAGAGGTCGAACACCGCGGCGAGCAGCATCAGTATCACTGCCGTCGCGGCGCTGTTACGGGCCATGCCCGATTCGCCACTGCCGGTGAGGTGCGGGATGAGGATTCCGGTGGTGGTGAAGTACACCGCCATGAATCCGCAGGTCGCGTTACCGAGAGTGAGGGTGTCCGCTATCGACAGCCGCAGCGAGAGCGGCATGTCGTCCTCGGCGGACTCCTCCTCGGCAGGTTCGGGAACCCAGCCGGCGGCCGGAGTCTCAGGGTCAGTCACGGTCAATTCGTGTCACCCCCGCGGTGGTGGCCTGACCGACCTCGACCGCGACCTCGACGCCCTCGGGGAGGTAGATGTCGACGCGGGAGCCGAAGCGGATCAGACCGATGCGTTCGCCCTGCTCCACCTTGGTTCCGGCCGGCAGGTACGGGACGATGCGACGGGCGACGGCGCCGGCGATCTGCACCATCTCGATGTCACCGAGTTCGGTGTCGAAGTGCCAGACAACGCGCTCGTTGTTCTCGCTCTCCTTGTTGAACGCCGGAACGAATCCACCGGGGATGTGCTCCACGGACGTCACCGTGCCCGCGAGGGGCGCGCGGTTGACGTGGACGTTCAGCGGGCTCATGAAGATCGCGACCCGGGTCCGTCCGTCCTTCCACGGCATGATGCTCTGCACCACACCGTCGGCGGGCGAGATGACACGGCCCTGAGCGATCTCGCGCTCGGGGTCGCGGAAGAACCACAGCATGCCCGCGGCGAGCGCGGTGGCGGGCACGGCCGCCGCGGCCCAGCGTCCGGACTTGCGGGCCCGGGTGAGGCTGAGCGCCGCGGTGGCCACGGTCGGCAGAAGCCACGGCGATGCTCCGCGCGCGAGGCGTACGCCAAGGAGGCTGTCGCGAGGTGCAGAGGTTTGGCTGTGGGGCATGGATGACCTTCGTAGCGGGTGATTGCCGCGCCGCAAACGGGGGGACGGGACGGCGGCTTTACTGGAATGCTATCGGTTGCGCGCAACAACTGGGCAAGCCAGAAGCCGAGTCGATGGCCGTCAGCCAGTCACTGCCAGTGATCCTTTCGCAACGAACCCATGGATGATTCGCTGCAAAAGGGACTTTCAGCCCTGAAGCCGGTACTCCTCGAGCAGGCGTCGCCCGATGATCATTTTCTGGATCTCGGCGGTACCTTCACCGATCAGCAGCATCGGGGCCTCCCGGTAGAGACGCTCGATCTCGTACTCCTTCGAGAATCCGTATCCACCGTGGATACGGAAGGCGTCCTCGACGACCTCCTTGCAGTACTCGGAGGCGAGGTACTTCGCCATCCCTGCTTCGAGGTCGTTTCGTTCCCCGGAGTCCTTTTTGCGTGCTGCATTGACCATCATCGCATGCGCGGCTTCGACCTTGGTAGCCATCTCGGCCAGCTTGAACTGAATCGCCTGGTGCTCGGCGATCGGCTTGCCGAAAGTGTGACGTTGCTGGGCATAGGAGACACCCAGTTCGAAAGCACGCTGAGCGACGCCGCAGCCACGCGCCGCCACGTTGACGCGGCCGACCTCGACCCCGTCCATCATTTGGTAAAACCCTCGGCCCGTCTGGCCGCCGAGTACCCGATTGGCCGGAATGCGCAGTCCGTCCATGATGAGCTCGGTCGTGTCGACGCCCTTGTAGCCCATCTTGTCGATCTTGCCGGGGATGGTCAGGCCCGGACGGACCTCACCGAAGCCGGGCTCCTTCTCGACGAGGAAGGTCGTCATCGACTTGTGGGGCGCGGTGCCCTCGGGGTGTCCTTCGTCACTCCGGACGAGAACGGCCACCAGGGTGGAGCTGCCGCCGTTCGTGAGCCACATCTTCTGGCCGTTCAGGACGTACTCGTCGCCGTCCTTCACCGCCTTGGACGTGATGGCCGACACGTCGGAGCCCAGCGCCGGCTCGGACATCGAGAACGCGCCGCGCACCTCGCCCAGGGCCATGCGGGGAAGGAAGTGGTCCTTCTGCTCCTGCGTGCCGTGCTGCTTGAGCATGTACGCCACGATGAAGTGGGTGTTGATGATGCCCGAGACGGACATCCAGCCACGGGCGATCTCCTCGACGCACAGGGCGTAGGTGAGGAGCGACTCACCCAGGCCGCCGTACTCCTCCGGGATCATCAGGCCGAAGAGGCCGAGCTCCTTGAGGCCGTCGACGATCTGCTGCGGGTACTCGTCACGGTGCTCGAGCTCGGTCGCGACCGGGATGATCTCCTTGTCGACGAACTCCCGGACGGTCTTGAGGATCTCCCGCTGGACGTCGGTCAGCCCGGCGGTCTGGGCGAGTCGGGCCATGGCTACTTCCCCTGTTCCTTCAGCGTGGGGCGGCCGGGCTGCTCGCCGCCGCGCTCCTTGATGTACGTCTCGGTCGGGACCATCACCTTGCGCCGGAAGACGCAGACGAGGGTGCCGTCCTGCTTGTAGCCCTTGGTCTCCACGTAGACGATCCCGCGGTCGTTCTTCGACTTCGACGGGGTCTTGTCGAGGACCGTGGTCTCGCCGTAGATGGTGTCGCCGTGGAAGGTCGGCGCCACGTGCCGCAGGGACTCGATCTCCAGGTTGGCGATGGCCTTCCCGGAGACGTCCGGCACGGACATGCCGAGCAGCAGCGAGTAGATGTAGTTGCCCACGACGACGTTCTTGCCGAAGTCGGTCGTGTTCTCCGCGTAATTGCTGTCCATGTGGAGCGGGTGGTGATTCATGGTCAGCAGACAGAAGAGGTGGTCGTCGTACTCGGTGACCGTCTTTCCGGGCCAGTGCTTGTAGACCGCCCCGACCTCGAACTCTTCGTACGTGCGTCCGAACTGCATCGGGATCAGGCCTCCGGGATCTCGAACTTGGTGGTGCGCTCCATGCCGGCGGCACGGCCCTTGCCCGCGATGACCAGAGCCATCTTGCGGCTGGCCTCGTCGATCATCTCGTCGCCGAGCATCGCGGAGCCCTTCTTGCCGCCGGCCTCCGAGGTGCACCAGTCGTAGGCGTCGAGGATCAGCTCGGCGTGGTCGTAGTCCTCCTGGGAGGGGGAGAAGACCTCGTTGGCCGCGTCGACCTGGCCCGGGTGCAGCACCCACTTGCCGTCGAAGCCCAGCGCGGCGGCCCGGCCGGCCACCTCGCGGTAGGCGTCCACGTCGCGGATCTGGAGGAAGGGACCGTCGATCGCCTGGAGGTTGTGCATGCGGGCCGCCATCAGGATCCGCATCAGGATGTAGTGGTAGGCGTCCGCCGGGTAGCCGGGCGGCTGCATGCCCACGACCAGGGACTTCATGTTGATGGAGGCCATGAAGTCGGCCGGGCCGAAGATGATGGTCTCCAGCCGCGGCGAGGCGGCGGCGATCTCGTCGACGTTCACCAGGCCCTTGGCGTTCTCGATCTGCGCCTCGATGCCGATCTTGCCGACCTCGAAGCCCATCGTCTTCTCGATCTGGGTCAGCAGCAGGTCCAGGGCCACGACCTGCTGGGCGTCCTGGACCTTCGGCAGCATGATGCAGTCGAGGTTCTGGCCGGCGCCCTCGACCACCGTGACGACGTCGCGGTAGGTCCAGTGGGTGGTCCAGTCGTTGACGCGCACGACGCGGGTCTTGCCGGTCCAGTCGCCGTTGTTCAGCGCGTCCACGATGGTGTGGCGGGCGCCTTCCTTGGCGAGCGGGGCGCAGGCGTCCTCCAGGTCCAGGAAGACCTGGTCGGCCGGCAGGCCCTGGGCCTTCTCCAGGAACCGCGGGTTCGAGCCGGGCACCGCGAGGCAGGAGCGACGCGGGCGAAGGCGGTTCACCGGGTGGACTGGCGTGGTCATGCGGGGACCTCCGTGCTTGCAACGAGTGCGTTGTCGATGTCGAGGGGGGCGAGCTTGTTGGCCTTGCGGATCTCGTCGACGATACGGCCGATGATCTCCGTGATGCCGAAGTCCTTCGGCGTGAAGACGGCGGCGACACCCGCTGCCTTGAGCGCCACGGCGTCGGCGTTGGGAATGATGCCTCCGACGATGACGGGGATGTCACCCGCCCCCGCCGTCCGCAGCCGTTCCAGGACGTCCGGGACCAGAGCACTGTGCGAGCCGGACAGGATGGACAGTCCCACGCAGTGCACGTCCTCGGCCAGCGCCGCGGAGGAGATCTCCTCCGGCGTCAGCCTGATGCCCTGGTAGACCACCTCGAAGCCGGCGTCGCGGGCCCGGACGGCGATCTGCTCGGCGCCGTTGGAGTGGCCGTCCAGGCCGGGCTTGCCGACCAGCAGGCGCAGCCGGCCGGAGCCGAGCTCGTCGGCCGTACGGGACACCTTCTCGCGGACCTCGTGCATCGGCGTTCCGGGCTCGGCGGTCACCGCCACCGGGGCCGAGGAGACCCCGGTCGGGGCGCGGAACTCGCCGAACACCTCGCGCAGCGCGCCCGCCCACTCGCCGGTGGTGACACCGGCCCGGGCGCACTCCAGCGTGGCCTCCATCAGGTTCTCGGTGCCCGCCGCGGCCTCCTTCAGGCGCTCCAGCGCCTGCTGGGTGGTGGGGAAGACGAACGGGTCGCCGTTGCCCTGGCGGTCCGAGGACTCCTGGCGCTCGGCGCGCCAGCGGCCGATCCGTTCCACGGTGAACGCCTCCGTTGCCGGGTCGACGGTCATGATGGCGCCGTCCAGGTCGGCCGTGAGCGGGTTCTCCTCGGTCTGCTCGAAGCAGTTGACACCGACGATCTTGTCCTCGCCGGCCTCGATCCGCGCCCGCCGTTCGGCGTGCGAGGAGACCAGCTCGCCCTTGAGGTAGCCGGACTCGACGGCGGCCATGGCGCCGCCCATCTCCTGGATCCGGTCGATCTCGGCCAGGCAGTCGGCGACCAGGGAGTCGACTTTGGCCTCGATGACGTGGGATCCGGCGAAGATGTCGTCGTACTCCAGCAGGTCGCTCTCGTGGGCGAGGACCTGCTGGATGCGCAGCGACCACTGCTGGTCCCAGGGCCGGGGCAGGCCCAGCGCCTCGTTCCAGGCGGGCAGCTGCACCGCGCGGGCGCGGGCGTCCTTGGAGAGGGTGACCGCGAGCATCTCCAGCACGATGCGCTGGACGTTGTTCTCCGGCTGCGCCTCGGTGAGTCCCAGGGAGTTGACCTGGACGCCGTAACGGAAGCGGCGCTGCTTCGCGTTCTCGATGCCGTAGCGCTCCTTGGTGACCTTGTCCCAGATGCGGCCGAAGGCGCGCATCTTGCACATCTCCTCGATGAAGCGGACGCCCGCGTTCACGAAGAAGGAGATACGGGCGACCACCTCGCCGAAGCGCTCCTCGGGGACCTGCCCCGAGTCGCGCACCGAGTCGAGGACGGCGATCGCCGTGGACATCGCGTACGAGATCTCCTGGACCGGGGTGGCCCCGGCCTCCTGCAGGTGGTAGCTGCAGATGTTGATCGGGTTCCACTTGGGGATGTGGTTGACCGTGTACGCGATCATGTCCGTCGTCAGCCGCAGGGACGGCCCCGGCGGGAAGACGTGCGTCCCGCGCGAGAGGTACTCCTTGACGATGTCGTTCTGGGTGGTGCCCTGGAGCTGGGCGATGTCCGCGCCCTGCTCCTCGGCGGCCACCTGGTAGAGCGCCAGCAGCCACATGGCGGTGGCGTTGATCGTCATCGAGGTGTTCATCTGCTCCAGGGGTATGTCCTGGAACAGCCGCCGCATGTCGCCCAGATGGGAGACCGGGACCCCGACCCGGCCGACCTCGCCGCGGGCGAGGATGTGGTCGGGGTCGTATCCGGTCTGGGTCGGCAGGTCGAAGGCGACCGACAGACCCGTCTGGCCCTTGGCGAGGTTGCGGCGGTACAGCTCGTTGGACGCCTCGGCCGTGGAGTGGCCGGCGTACGTCCGCATGAGCCACGGACGGTCCTTCTGGCGCTCTGTCATCTCAGGCTGTCCCTTAGGCCTTTGAACGGTCTCAGACGTTACGGAAGCGGTTGATCGCGTCGAGGTGCGTCGCGCGCAGCTCGTGGTCGCGCACGCCCAGGCCCTCCTCGGGGGCCAGCGCGAGGACGCCGACCTTGCCCTGGTGGAGGTTGCGGTGGACGTCGTAGGCGGCCTGTCCGGTGTCCTCCAGGGAGTAGACCTTCGACAGGGTGGGGTGGATCTTGCCCTTGGCGACCAGGCGGTTCGCCTCCCAGGCCTCGCGGTAGTTGGCGAAGTGCGAGCCGACGATCCGCTTCAGCGACATCCACAGGTAGCGGTTGTCGTACTGGTGCATGTAGCCCGAGGTCGAGGCGCAGGTGGTGATGGTGCCGCCCTTGCGGGTGACGTAGACCGAGGCGCCGAAGGTCTCGCGGCCCGGGTGCTCGAAGACGATGTCGATGTCCTCGCCGCCCGTGAGCTCGCGGATCTTGGAGCCGAACCGCTTCCACTCGCGCGGGTCCTGGGTGTTCTCGTCCTTCCAGAACTTGTAGCCCTCGGCGTTGCGGTCGATGACCGCGGTGGCGCCCATGGCCCGGCAGATGTCCGCCTTCTCGGGGGAGGAGACGACACAGATCGGGTTGGCGCCGCCGGCCAGCGCGAACTGGGTGGCGTAGGAGCCGAGGCCGCCGCTGGCGCCCCAGATCAGGACGTTGTCGCCCTGCTTCATACCGGCGCCGTTCTGGGAGACCAGCTGGCGGTAGGCGGTGGAGTTGACCAGGCCGGGGGAGGCGGCCTCCTCCCAGCTCAGGTGGTCGGGCTTGGGCATCAGCTGGTTGGACTTGACGAGGGCGATCTCGGCCAGGCCGCCGAAGTTGGTCTCGAAGCCCCAGATGCGCTGCTCGGGGTCGAGCATCGTGTCGTTGTGGCCGTCGGAGGACTCCAGCTCGACCGAGAGGCAGTGCGCGACGACCTCGTCGCCGGGCTTCCAGGCGTTGACGCCGGGGCCGGTGCGCAGCACGACGCCCGCGAGGTCGGAACCGATGACGTGGTAGGGCAGGTCGTGGCGCTTGGTCAGCTCCGACAGGCGGCCGTAGCGCTCCAGGAAGCTGAAGGTGGACACCGGCTCGAAGATCGAGGTCCACACGGAGTTGTAGTTGACCGAAGAGGCCATGACGGCGACCAGGGCCTCGCCCGGGCCCAGCTCCGGCACCGGGACGTTGTCCAGGTGGAGCGACTTGCGCGGGTCCTTCTCGCGCGTCGTGAGCCCCGCGAACATCTCCGCCTCGTCCTTGTGCACGGTGATCGCGCGGTAGGACTCGGGCAGCGGCAGGGCCGCGAAGTCTGCGGCGGTGGCGGACTGCGACTGAATCGCGTCCAGGATGTCCTTCACGATGAGCCTCCGGCTAGCGCTGATGAGGGTGCGCTGAGGTAAACGGGGTGCGTGGTGCGGGTGCGGTGTGCCGTCGGTCCGGCTGGTGCGGTGGTGCGGGGCGACGCCCGTGGTGAGGCGTGCGATGCCTGGTGACGCAGGCGATCCGGGGCGCGTTCCTCGCCGGGTGGGCGTGGGTCGCGGGGACATCCGGACGACTTCAACGTATGGCACCCCGTGTCACTCGGCAAGGCACCGAGTGCCAAAACTTTCTCTCATTTGCCGATTGACCTGCACCGATGAGCGATGATCGATCAGAGTTACCCGCGAGTAGGGGCAAGCCGGACATACGAAAGCGGCCGCCCCCGGAACGGGAGCGGCCACTGTGACCGGAGGCACCCCAGCGGCGGCCGGGGGTGCGATTACTGCTTGGCGCGCAGCGCCTCTTCGATGGTCCGCATGACCTCGTCCAGCGGTGCGTCGGTGCGGGCCACCGCCACCAGCACCTCGCCCTGCGTACGGACGGCCGCCGGTGCGGACGCTTCCGTGCTGAGGGTCCGGCCCGCCCCGATGCCCGTGCCGAAGGTCTTCCGGACGATCGAGAAGGCGTGGTCCAGCTGCGCCTCCACGTCCCCCTGGCCGCCCGCGCGCAGCCAGCGCCGCAGCACGTGGTTGTGGGCGGTGACCACCGCCGAGGCCGCCACCTCGGCCAGCAGCGGGTCGTCGTTGCCGTCGTGGTGGTCGTGCTCGTCGAAATGGGCCAGCAGGTAGCGGGTGAACAGCCGCTCGTACCGGGCCACCGAGGCGATCTCCCGCTCCCGCAGCGCCGGCACCTCGCGCGTCAGCCGGTAGCGCTCCACCGACACCGCCGGCGAGGCGGCGTACATCTTCATGACTTCCTTGATCCCGCGGCACACCGTGTCGAGCGGGTGCTCGTGCGCCGGAGCCGCGTCCAGCACGGCCTCGGCGCGCGTCAGGGTGTCGTCGTGGTCCGGGAAGATCGCCTCTTCCTTGGACCGGAAGTGCCGGAAGAAGGTCCGCCGCGCCACCCCTGCGGTCGCGGCGATCTCGTCGACCGTCGTCGCCTCGTACCCCTTGGTCGCGAAGAGCTCCATGGCCGCGGCGGCGAGCTCGCGGCGCATTTTGAGCCGCTGGGCGGCCGCCTTGGTGCCGGCCGGACTCTCCGGGGTGTCGGAGGCCGTGGCGGCGCGGGGCGAGGTCTTGGCGGGCTGGGACATAGAGCGAAAGTACTTCATTCGCGCAGGGGGGCGCGCCTGCGGGGGGTGGGAGAGGGGTGGATGCGGGGGAGAGCCCGCACTGGGCTCGCGAGGGTTGGCCCGCCGTGAGGGTCCGGCGGGCCCGAGCAGCCCTCCCCACGCATCCGGCTCGTGGCCCGACGGATTACCGGCGGGCGGCGTACTCACGGAATCCGCGGCCGGTCTTCCGGCCCAGGCAGCCCGCCGCCACCAGGTGCTCCAGCAGCGGGGACGGGGCCAGGCCCGGGTCGCGGAACTCCTTGTGCAGCACCTTCTCGATGGCCAGCGAGACGTCCAGGCCGACCACGTCGAGGAGCTCGAACGGACCCATCGGGTAGCCGCCGCCCAGCTTCATCGCCGCGTCGATCTGGTCGATGTCGGCGTAGTGCTGCTCGACCATCTTGATCGCGTTGTTGAGGTACGGGAACAGCAGCGCGTTCACGATGAAGCCGGCCCGGTCGCCGCAGTCCACCGGGTGCTTGCGCACCTTGAGGCAGATCTCGCGGACCGTGGCGTGCACGTCGTCGGCGGTCAGGACGGTCCGGACCACCTCGACGAGCTTCATGGCCGGGGCCGGGTTGAAGAAGTGCATGCCGATCACGTCCTGCGGACGCGAGGTCACGCGGGCGACCGCGATCACCGGCAGCGAGGAGGTGGTGGTGGCCAGCACCGCACCCGGCTTGCAGACCTTGTCCAGGGCCGCGAACAGCTCCTGCTTGACCGCCAGGTCCTCGGCGACGGCCTCCACGGCCAGGTCCACCTCGGCGAACGCGTCCAGCGACCCGGCCGGGGTGATCCGGTCCAGGGTCTGGGCCGCGCCCTCCTCGGTCAGGCGGCCCTTGGACACCGCACGGCCCAAGGACTTCCCGATCGCGGCCTTGGCGGCCTCGGCCTTCTCCTGGCTGCGGGCGGCGAGCACCACGTCGTAACCGGCCTGCGCGAAGACCTGGGCGATACCGCTCGCCATGGTCCCCGAGCCGGCCACGCCGACCGAGGTGACCGGACGGCCGCTGCCGATCAGGGACCCGTCGAGCGGGGTCTGCAGGTCGCGGACGATCACCGAGCTGCCCGGCGCCTCGTACGTGTAGAAGCCGCGGCCGGACTTCTGCCCGGTCAGGCCGGCCTCGGCCAGCTGGCCCAGGATCGGGGCCGGGGCGTGCAGCCGGTCGCCGGAGGAGGCGTACATGGCCTCCAGGACGGTACGGGCGGTGTCCACGCCGATCAGGTCGAGCAGCGCGAGCGGGCCCATGGGCAGCCCGCAGCCGAGCCGCATCGCCGCGTCGATGTCCTCGCGGGAGGCGTACCGCGCCTCGTACATGGCGGCGGCCTGGTTGAGGTAGCCGAAGAGCAGGCCGTCGGCGACGAAGCCGGGCCGGTCGCCGACCGGCACGGGCTCCTTGCCGAGCTCGCGGGCCAGTTCGGTGACCGCCTCGACGGCCGGCGGGGCGGTCAGGACGCAGGAGACGACCTCGACCAGCTTCATCGCCGGGGCCGGGTTGAAGAAGTGCAGGCCCAGCACGCGCTCGGGGCGCAGGGACTCGGCGGCCAGGCGCGTCACCGACAGGGCGTTGGTGCCGGTGGCCAGGATGGTGTCGGGCCGCACGATCGCGTCGAGCTCGCGGAACACCTGCTGCTTGATCTCGTACGACTCGGGGACGACCTCGATGACCAGATCGGCCTCGGCGGCGGCGCTCAGGTCGCAGAAGGTGCGGAAGCGGGCGAGCACGTCGGCCCGCTCCTGCTCGGTGAGGCGCTCCCGGGCGACGGAGCGCGCGGTGGCGGCGGCGAGGGCGGTCGCGGCCCGCTGGGCGGCGGCCTCGCTGACGTCGATGCCGATGACCTCGCGGCCGGCCCGGGCGAGGACCTCGGCGATGCCGGTGCCCATCGTGCCGAGGCCGACGACGGCGATGGTCTGGAGGGTGGGCTGACTGGACTGACGGTCCATCGAGGGACTCCAGTGGAAGAGGGTGACGACTGAGGGGCGCGCGGCGCACGGCGCGCGCGGATGCCGTACGGAAGGAGCCGTGCGGTGAAGGACCCGGAGTGAGAGGGCCCGAGGAGAAGTGCCCGCGGGGAACGGGTCCCTGGGGCGGAAACGGCGGAACCCTGTCCCGGGGTCACACCGTGGATACGAACCGACCGGCACGAGGCGGCTGCGTCACCAGGCCGCCCTCGTACGTGTTGCAACGACAGTAACCCGCCGGTAACTGGTGCGCCAGAGCGCGGAGATGTGACCTGTACCGCCCAAATGTACCGATCATCGATCATCGATCAACCGGCTGTCTCCGATGTCCGGAAACCCGGCACGGCGACCGCTGTGTCCCCCTAGGGTGGCCGGGTGAACGACGTGCTGGAACGCCTGCGGGCGGAGGCGGGAACGGCACCCGAGTACGAGGTGCTGCTCACGGCCGCCCCCGACGCGCTCGCCGCCTCCCTGACCTCGGCCGGGCTGCCCCTGTGGGCCCGCGAACTGGCCGCGTACCGGCTGGGACTCGCGGGGGACCGCCGCGCCTTCGAATCCCTCGTCCTGCTCCTCAACCACCGGGACCCGGCCCGCTGCGCGGCCGCCGCCGAGGCGCTGGCCGTCCTGGACGACCCACGCACCGCCCGCGCGGCGGCGGCCCTCGCCACCAATGCCCTGCGCACCGCCTACGCCCAGCAGCCCGTGCGGCTGCTCACCGCGCTGCGCGCCCCCGAGTCCGTACCGGCCCTGATGGCCACCCTGTCGCGCCTGCTGTCCCCGCACGACCCGTACTGGCGGGTGGCGCTGGCCTGCGTCGAGGGCCTCGGCGTCCTCGCCGACCCGCGCGCCCGTGAACTGCTCGTCCACGCCCAGTCCCACCCCCGCCTCGCGGTCGCGGCGACGGAGGCCCTGAACAGGCTGCGCGGGCCGGACTGACGCGCCCGGTCCCTCAGCCGGAGACCGAAGCCCTCTCGCCCGGCACCCGGTCGTCCGCCGCGGCCTCCGGCCGCCGGTGCGCGACCGCGTCGGGAGCGGCGGGCGGGACCGCGCCGGCGCCCGGCCGGCGGCGCCGCGCCGCCTGCTGGACCCGCCGGCCCAGGTTCTGCGCCGGCAGCTCGACCAGGCGGTACATCAGCCAGCTCATGAGCATCAGCACGCCGAGGAAGATCCCCGTCCAGGCGAACCTCCCGAGCGTGGACTCCGGCAGCGGCGGAACCCCCAGCGGCGGACCGACCGTGCGCATCAGCGGGATGTGCAGCAGGTACATCGAGAAGCTGATGGCGCCGAGCCAGGTCATCGGCTTCGGGAAGCGCCGCTCCCGCAGCAGGAAGAAGAAGCCGAACACGATCCAGGCCCCGAGGTAGGCCAGCGACCAGGCCTTCCAGCCGGAGGTCCAGGTGTGCTCCTCGATGCCGTTGCGGTTGTAGAGCCATCCGACGAGCACGCCCGCGGCGATCACGAACCCACAGGCGAGCAGCGCCGGAACCCGGCGGATCGTGCCGTGCTGCGCCCGGTACACGGCGGTGCCGGCGAACATGGTCGCGAAGATCATCAAGGTCTCGAACGCGACGGCCCGGCCGTTGAGCGTGGCCAGCACCAGGCCGACGGTGCCGAGCAGCAGCGCCCCCGCCGAGGTCGCCCGGCGGTTGCCGCCGAGCACGCCCCAGAAGCCCACGAGGACGAGCGGCGTGACGATCAGCAGGAGCTGGCGGACCGAGAAGAACTCCCGCAGCAGCAGGGCGGGGGCCAGGGCGGTGCCGACCAGCAGCGCGGCACCGGCGAAGCCGACGGCGATCGGCGCGCTGTGCCGGTGCAGGTTCCGGGTGAACAGGGCCGTGACGAGGAAGTAGAAGACCATCTCGAAGCAGAGCGTCCACGTGACGTTCATGCCGTTGATGACGCCGAGCATGTCCTGGAGCATCAGGCCGTTCGCCACGAGCGAGGCGAGGTCGTCGTTGGTGCGCAGCAGCGCGATCGAGCCGTCCCCGGCCGGGAGCATCAGGATCGAGACGGCGAAGGCGACGATGACGGCCGGGTAGATGCGGAAGAGCCGGCCGATCCAGAAGCCGCGGACGTCGCCCCGGCGCTCAAGGGAGGCCGGGATGATGTAACCGCTGACGATGAAGAAGAGCATGACCCCGAAGATGCCGAGGTCGAGGTTTCGCCAGACCAGCCCGCCGAAGGGGAGCATCCGCAGCACGTCGAAGTGGTGCAGGACCACGATCAGGGCGGCGAGGCCGCGCAGCGCGTCCAGCCAGCCGAGCCGGGCGCCGGCGGCCGAGGTGCTGGGGGTCGGGGTGCCCGGGGCCGCTGCGGCCGCGCGTCGGGCGAAGGGGGGTATCAGCTTCTTCACCGCTGGGACCTTAGCCGATGTCCGCCCGTCCCGTCCGCGTGCGCAAGGGCGTTGGGGACGGGACGGGCGAAATCAGGTCAAAACGGCACGATAGGCCTCGATTCGAGGCCTATCCCCGGAAGCCGAGCAGGCCGTGCAGGGCCGCGCCGCCCGCGGAGGCGGGTACGGCGCGCGTCGCCGTGGTCGGCTTCGGGGCCGCCTGGGCGGGGCAGGTGGCGTCCGTGGCCCTGCCCGTCGTCAGGTAGGCAGCCACCTTCTCGTCCAGGCACTTGTTGCCGCTCAGGGCGATGCCGTGGTTGCCGCCGCCCTCCTCCACCACCAGGGCCGAACCCGACAGCTTCTCCCGCATGCTGAGCGCCCCCTCGAAGGGGGTCGCCGCGTCGTCCGTCGCCTGGAGCAGCAGGGCGGGCGGGAGGTCCGCGTTGGTCACGTCCGGGGCGTCGAGCGGCTCCGTCGGCCAGAACGCGCACGGAGCGTTGTACCAGGCGTTGTTCCAGGTCATGAACGGTGCCTTGGCATGGGTGCGCCACATGTCCGCGCGCCACTGGTTCCAGTCCTTCGGCCAGGCCGAGTCCCGGCACTGGACCGCCGTGTAGACGCTGTAGCCGTTGCCCGCGGACGGTTCCACCGCGCCGAACCGCTCGTAGGCGGCCACCAGCGGCTTCGGGTCCTTGGCCACCGCGTACGCGGCGAAGGCCTCGGCCAGGTTCGGCCAGTAGCCGTTGTAGTACCCGCCCGGCATGAAGGTGTCCTCCAGCTCCGCCGGCCCCACCTTGCCTCCCGCCGGACTCTCGCGCAGCGCGTCCCGCATCGCGTACCAGGCCTTCTCGACCGCCGCCGGGTCGGTGCCCAGCTTGTAGGTGGCGTCGTACTGGGCCACCCAGGCCAGGAAGGCCTTGTGGCGGGCGTCGAAGGCGAGGTCCTGGGCGAGGTTGTCCTCGTACCAGACCCCGCCCGGGTCGACCACGGAGTCCAGGACCAGCCGGTGCACGCGGCCCGGGTGGAGCTTGGCGTACACCGCGCCCAGGTAGGTCCCGTACGAGTAGCCGAAGTAGCTGATCCGCTCCGCGCCGAGAGCGCCGCGCAGGGCCTCGATGTCCCGGGCGGCCGAGACGGTGTCGATGTACGGCAGCACGTCCGCGTGCTTGGCCCCGCAGGACTCGGCGAAGGAGCGCACCCGGTCCAGGTTGGCCCGCTCGGTGGCCCGGTCCATGGGGACGGAGTCCGGCCGGGCGGGCTTGAAGTGCCCGGTCGCGCAGTCCAGGGCGGGCTCGCTCCTGCCGACGCCCCGGGGGTCGAAGCCGATCACGTCGTACTGGGCGGCCACCTCCTTGGGCAGGGCGGAGGCGATGTAGCCGGCCAGGCTGCGGCCGCTGCCGCCCGGGCCGCCCGGGTTGACCAGCAGCGGGCCCTGGGAGGTGGGGCCGGTGTGCGGGACCCGGGTCAGCGCGAGGGTGATCTGCCGGCCGTCCGGACGGGCGTGGTCGAGGGGCACCTTGAGGGACGCGCACTGCAGCGTGGGGTACCGCGGGGTGGTGCAGTCGGTCCAGCGCAGCGCCGCCCGGGCCGGCGCCGGGGCGCCCGGATCGGCCGGGGCGGCGGGCGCGGCCGTCACCGGGCTCGCGAGGGCGGCGGCGACGGTGGCGGCGACGGTGGAGATCGACAGCAGGACAGCGGTGCGCTTCTTCAAGGGGTGGAGCATGGGGCCTCCCAGCCGAGGGTTCTGGGCGGAATCGTCCCGGAAACCACGCCTGGAAGGCGGGATTGGGCCGCCGATTGGCCCGATGTGATGACCGTGCAGGCGGCGCGGGCCGTCACAGGAGGCTGAGCTGCGTGGCCCCGGCGGGTGCGGAGCCGTCCGGCCGCTCCGGTGCGACGATCTTGCGGGCCTCGCCCCGCCGGGCCGGTCCGATGCCGAATTCGGCCGCCAGTTCGTGGACTTGGCGGGTGATCCGGCGCTGGTACCAGGTGGGCGCGTACGACCCGCCCGCGTACATCCGCTCGTACCGGGGGACCAGGTGGGGGTGGTGGGTGCCCAGCCAGGCCGTGAACCACTCGCGCGCCCCGGGCCGCAGATGGAGTACCAGGGGTGTCACGGAGGTCGCGCCGGCCGCGGCCACGGCCCGTACGGTCGCCCGCAGCTGCTCCGGGGAGTCCCCGAGGAAGGGGATCACCGGGGCCATCAGCACTCCGCACTCGATCCCGGCGTCGGTGAGCGCCCGTACGGCGGCGAGCCGGGCGGCGGGGGAGGGGGTGCCGGGCTCGACGGTCCGCCAGAGCCCGGTGTCGGTGAAGCCGACCGAGACCGAGATGCCGACCTCGGTGACCTCGGCGGCCTCCCGCAGCAGGGGCAGGTCGCGCAGGATCAGCGTGCCCTTGGTGAGGATCGAGAAGGGGTTGGCGCGGTCGCGCAGGGCCTCGATGATCCCGGGCATCAGCCGATAGCGGCCCTCGGCCCGCTGGTAGCAGTCGACGTTGGTCCCCATGGCGAGGTGCGCGCCGCTCCAGCGGGGCGAGGCGAGCTCGCGGCGCAGCAGCTCGGGGGCGTTGGTCTTGACGACGATCTGCGAGTCGAAGCCGATGCCGGTGTCGAGGTCGAGGTAGCTGTGCGTCTTGCGCGCGAAGCAGTACACACAGGCGTGGCTGCAGCCTCTGTACGGGTTCACGGTCCATTCGAACGGCATGCGGGAGGCGCCGGGCACGCGGTTGACGATCGACCGGGCGCGTACCTCGTGGAAGGTGATCCCCCGGAACTCGGGGGTGTCGATGGTCCGGGTCACGACGGCGTCGGCCCCGAAGAGCCCGGCGGGGCCGCCGGAGCCCGCGGTCAGATTCTCCGCGCGCATGGTGCCTCCTCGGTGGTTCGCCCCGGAGAATAGAACAAATGTTCCCATGATCGTGCGGGGAACTCCGTGCGCACCCGTGGAGGTGGCTTCGGGCACCGGATTTGGGCGCCCGGCCCGGAGGTGGTTGGCTTCGCCGTGACGAGCGATCACAACTGCTGGAGGAACAGCTATGGCGCAGGTCGAGGCCACCACGGAGCGGATCATCGCGGCCGACGCGGAGACCGTGTTCGACGCGCTGGCGGACTACACCGGGACCCGCGGGAAGCTGCTGCCCGAGCACTTCAGCGAGTACGAGGTGCGCGAGGGCGGTGACGGCGAGGGCACCCTGGTGCACTGGAAGCTCCAGGCCACCAGCAAGCGCGTGCGCGACTGCCTGCTGGAGGTCAGCGAGCCCACCGACGGCGAGCTGGTGGAGAAGGACCGCAACTCCTCCATGGTCACCACCTGGCGGGTCACCCCGGCCGGTGAGGGCAAGTCCAAGGCCGTGGTCACCACCGTCTGGAACGGCGCCGGCGGCATCGGCGGCTTCTTCGAGCGCACCTTCGCGCCCAAGGGCCTCGGCCGGATCTACGACACCGTGCTGGAGAACCTGGCCACCGAAGTGGAGCGCTGAGCAACGGCGTTGACGGGTGGGGCCGGGCCGGCGGCCTCACCGGATCGGGTGAACCCGCGGCGCCCGCGGACCGCAGTTCCCGGGACGTCGCTCCCGGGGCGGCGCGCGCCGGCGGGTCGCGCACGGGGGCCGCGCCCGGGGCCGCGCACCGCGCGCCGCGCCGGAGCGCGAGCCCCACGGCCGCCGGGGGTCGCGGCGGCTAGGGTGGCACCCTGAGCGCAACCGACCGCCCGGGGGCCCGATGAAGATCCTCATCTCCGCCGACATGGAAGGCGCCACCGGCGTCACCTGGCCCGCGGACGTGCTGCCCGGAACCCCGCAGTGGGAACGCTGCCGCGCGATGTTCACCTCCGACGTCAACGCCGCCGTACTCGGCTTCTACGACGGCGGAGCCGACCAGGTCCTCATCAACGAGGCGCACTGGACCATGCGCAACCTGCTGCTGGAGAAGCTCGACGCCCGCGCCGAGATGATCACCGGCCGCCACAAGACCCTCTCCATGGTCGAGGGCGTCCAGCACGGCGACGTCGACGGCATCGCCTTCGTCGGCTACCACACCGGAGCCGGCTCCGAGGGGGTCCTCGCCCACACCTACCTCGCCAACTCCATCACCGGGGTCTGGCTCAACGGGACGCGCGCCGGCGAGGGCCTGCTCAACGCGCACGTCGTCGCCGAGTTCGGGGTCCCCGTCATCCTGGTCACCGGCGACGACCTCACCTGCGTGGACGCCGCCGGATACGCCCCCGCGGCCGCCACCGTCGCCGTCAAGGACCACGTCTCGCGCTACGCCGCCGTGTGCCGCACCCCCGCCCGTACCGCCGCCGACATCCGGGCCGCGGCCAAGGAGGCCACCGCCCTGGCCGTACGCCACGACCCGGTCCGCGGCGGCCCCTTCACCGTGGAGCTCGAGTTCGACGCCGCGCACCTGGCCATGTCCGCCACGGTGGTCCCCGGTGTGGAGCGGTCCGGGGAGCGCAGGGTCGCGTACACCACCGAGACCATGTACGAGGGGATCCGGGCCTTCAAAGCGGTCACGACGGTCGTCTCGGCGGCCGTGGAGGAGCAGTATGGCTGACATGCGCGCAATCAACGCCGAGATCCCCACCGGTGCACGCGCCGGTGCCGTCGACGTGGTGGACCCGGTGGCGCTCGACGAGGCCGTCGAGTTCACCTCCGGCCTCATCAGGATCGACACCACCAACCGGGGCGGCGGTGACTGCCGCGAGCGCCCCGCCGCCGAGTACGTCGCCGAGCGGCTCGCCGCCGCCGGCCTGGAGCCGCTCCTGCTGGAGCGCACCCCCGGCCGCACCAACGTCGTCGCCCGGATCGAGGGCACCGACCCCACCGCCGAGGCCCTCCTCGTCCACGGCCACCTCGACGTGGTCCCCGCCGAGGCCGCCGACTGGAGCGTGGACCCCTTCTCCGGCGAGGTGCGCGACGGCGTGGTCTGGGGACGCGGCGCCGTCGACATGAAGAACATGGACGCGATGGTGCTGGCCGTCGTACGGGCCTGGGCGCGCGCGGGAGTGAGACCGCGCCGGGACATCGTGATCGCCTACACCGCCGACGAGGAGGACAGCGCGGTCGACGGCTCCGGCTTCCTCGCCGACCACCACCCGCACCTCTTCGAAGGCTGCACCGAGGGCATCAGCGAGTCCGGGGCCTTCACCGTGCACGGCGGCCCCGGCGGCCGCGCCCTCTACCCGATCGCGGCGGGGGAGCGGGGCACCGCCTGGCTGAAACTGACCGCGCACGGCACCGCCGGTCACGGATCCAAGCCCAACCGGGCCAACGCCGTCAGCCGGCTCGCCGCCGCCGTCGCGCGGATCGGCGCGTACGAATGGCCGGTCCGGCTCACCGACACCGTCACCGCCTGCATCACCGAACTCGCCGCCCTGCAAGGTCTGCCGGTGGACCCGCGGCAGCCGGATGTCGACGTCGACGAGCTCCTCGACGCGCTCGGCCCGGCCGGCGCCCTGGTCCGCGCCACCGTGCGCAACAGCGCCAACCCGACCATGCTCAGCGCCGGTTACAAGCTCAACGTGATCCCCGAGCACGCCACCGGGTACGTCGACGGCCGGACCGTGCCGGGCGGCGAGGCCGATTTCATCGCCACCCTCGACGCCCTCACCGGCCCCTACGTGCGGTGGGAGTTCCACCACCGGGAGGTCGCCCTCCAGGCTCCCGTGGACGGCCGGACGTACGGCATCCTGCGCGAGTCCGTCGAACGGTTCGACCCGGCCGGCCACGTGATCCCCTTCTGCATGGCGGGCGGCACCGACGCCAAGCAGTTCTCGCGCCTCGGCATCACCGGCTACGGCTTCTCCCCGCTGAAGCTGCCGCCCGGCTTCGACTACTGGGCCCTCTTCCACGGCGTGGACGAGCGGGTACCCGTCGAAGCCCTGCACTTCGGCGTCCGCGTCCTCGACCACGCACTGCGCACCCTGTGAACGGGGCCCGGTGATGGCGGCGACGACCCGGCCCTACGGCAGCTGGCCCTCACCCATCGACGCGGGCCTCGCCGCCTCCCTCGACGGGCGGCCCGAGTACCTCGGCACGGTCGGCCCCGAGGTGTGGTGGACCGAACCCCGGCCCGAGGAGGCCGGCCGCCGCACCCTGGTGCGCCGCCGCCTCGTCGACGGCGGGCCCGAGATCACCGAACTCCCGGCCCCGTGGAACGTGCGCAGCCGCCTCACCGAGTACGGCGGCCGGCCCTGGGCCGGGACGCAGCGGCCCGCGGGCGGCCCCCTGCTGGTCTTCGTCCACTTCGCCGACCAGCGGCTGTACGCGTACGAGCCCGACGCCCCCGGCGGCCCCGGGCCGCGGCCCCTCACCCCGGTCTCCCGGACCGGCGGCGGCCTGCGCTGGGCCGACCCGGTGCTGCGCGGCGGCGAAGTGTGGTGCGTGCTGGAGGAGTTCACCGGGCCCGCGCCCACCGATGTGCGCCGGGTACTGGCCGCCGTACCACTGGACGGCTCGGCGGCCGCGGACCGCGGAGCGGTGCGGGAGCTGACGCACGACCGGTACCGGTTCACCACCGGGCCCCGGCTCTCCCCGGACGGCCGCCGGGCCGCCTGGCTGGTCTGGGACCACCCGCTGATGCCGTGGGACGGTACCGAGCTGAGGGTGGCCGAGGTCACCGGGGACGGGGAGCTGGCCGACGCCCGGACCGTACTCGGCGGCCCCGACGAGGCCGTCGCCCAGGTCGAGTGGACGGCCGAGGGGACCCTCCTCGCGGTCAGCGACCGCGGCGGCTGGTGGAACCCGTACGGCGTGGACCCGCGGACCGGCTGGGCGATCAACCTCTGCCCGCGGGAGGAGGAGTTCGGCGGCCCGCTGTGGAAGCCGGGGCTGCGCTGGCTCGCACCGCTCCCCGGGGACACCCCGCACCCGCCTGGCTCGGGAGCCGGGCTCGTCGCCGTCCTGCACGGGCAGGGCTCCTCGGTGCTCGGCATCCTCGACCCGGAGAGCGGCGACCTGGTGGACGCCGCCGGGCCGTGGACCGCCTGGCAGCCGACCCTCGCCGTGCACGGAACCCGGGTCTACGGCGTGGCCGCCAGTCCGCGCAGCGCCTACGAGGTGGTCGAGCTGGACACCGCCACCGGGCACGCCCGGGCGATCGGCGGGCAGCGCCCGGACCCGGTGGTCCCGGCCTACTACCCGGAGCCGCAGAGCCGTACCTTCCTCGGCCCCGACAACCGCCAGATCCACGCGCACGTCTACCCGCCGCACCACCCGGCCGTCCGGGCCGCCGCCGACGAACTGCCCCCGTACGTGATCTGGGCGCACGGCGGCCCCACCGACCACGTGCCGCCCGTACTCGACCTGCACATCGCCTACTTCACCTCGCGCGGCATCGGGGTGGCCGAGGTGAACTACGGCGGCTCCACCGGCTACGGCCGCGCCTACCGGGAGCGGCTGCGCGAGCAGTGGGGCGTGGTGGACGTGGAGGACTGCGCGGCGGTCGCCCGCTCGCTGGCCGCCGAGGGCACCGCGGACCCCGCCCGGCTCGCCATCCGCGGCGGCAGCGCGGGCGGCTGGACCGCGGCGGCCTCACTGGCCGCCACCGACCTGTACGCGTGCGCCGCCATCATCTACCCGGTGCTGGACCTGCTGGGCTTCGCCGCGGAGACCCACGACCTGGAATCCCGCTACGTCGACAGCCTGGCCGGGCCGCCCCAGACCCTGGCGGTACTCAACCGCGAGCGTTCCCCGGTGGCCCGGGCCGACGCGATCACCGCCCCGTTCGTCCTCCTCCAGGGACTGGAGGACCCGGTCTGCCCCCCGGCCCAGGCGGAGCGGCTGCTGGCCGCACTGCGGGGCCGTCCGGTTCCGGTGCCGCACGCGTACGTGACCTTCGAGGGCGAGGGCCACGGCTTCCGCCGGGCGGAGACCATGATCCGTGCGCTGGAGGCCGAACTCTCCCTGTACGCGCAGGTCTTCGGCATCGAACGCACCGATGTCCCGAGGCTGGACCTGGAGACCGGCTAAGGGGTGCGCAGGCTCCACCCGACGGAGCCGAGCAGCAGGGCGCCCGGGACGATGCCCCCGACGGTCGCGATGACCGCGAGGGAGGCCCCGCAGGCGGCCAGGACCAGACCGGCGGCGCCGCAGGCGGCCATCGCGGCGGCCAGCAGCCGGAGCGCCGGCATGCGCCAGACGACCGCGAGACCGAAGAAGTGCAGGCCGACGACCAGGGAGATCCAGGCCACCGTGGCCTGCGGGACGTGCAGCACGAGGTTGATGACGAGGATGCCGGCCAGCGCGGCGGCCACCTCGGCGGCCACCACGAGCAGGTAGCCCCGCCCGAACATCCTCGGCGCGGCCCCGCCCTCGCCGTCGGCCCGGGGCGTACGCGACCGCCGCAGTGCGATGAACAGCCAGATGAACGAGGCGATCGCGAGGATGCGCAGGGGAACGGCGGCGGCCGTGGGCAGGGATCCGGCGTTCGCCACGACGAAGACGAGTCCGAATACGGCGCCGATGAGTCGGCTTGTCTGATGGGATGTCACGGCGTCAGTCTCACTCGAAGTCGATCACTGGGCAAAAAGCCAGACCCGCAGCGGGCCGACGGGGGCGAAGCCGCACCGGACCGCCGCCTCCAGGTCCTCCCCGTGCTCGTAGCCGACCACGTCCAGCTCCGGCCACCGGTCGGCGACCGCACCGAGGACACCGGCCCAGGCCGCCCCGAACAGGTTGGAGACACCGACGACGCCACCGCCGGTGCTCGCGACGGCCCCGGCGGTGATCCGGCCGTCGGCGCGCCCGGCCAGGAACACGATCCCCTCGCGGAGCAGGGCCGGCCGGAACGTCCGGTCGTCGCCCCCGTCCTCGTCGAAGGCGGCCTCCCAGGCGGCCAGTTCCCCGGCGTCCGCCACCTCGGACCATTCCAGCCCGGCCGCCTCCGCCTCTGCCGCGGGGAGCGGCGCCCCGGCGGGCCGGTGGATCCACTGCGCCTCGAACAGCACCTCGAAGCCGTCCCCGGCCAGGTCCAGGTCGGCGAAGCTGTCCTTCACCGAGCAGCCGGCGGAACCGAGGTCGACACCCGCGACCACGCCCGCCGCCGGCAGGGCCGGCTCCAGGGTCACGGCATCGGGATACATCGGCGGAGTCCGCCGCGCGCTGGACCAGAGCCGCTCGTCGTCGTACCGCGGCGCCAGCCCGTGCGCACGGCACACCGCGTCGCACCACGCCGCGTTGTTGAGCGCGGCCCTGCGGAGCACTGTCATCCGCGTCGTCTCGTCCATGATCACGCGGCGATGCTGCCACCGCCCGGCGACGGTGTCGACCAATTGTGCGATCAAGATACTGTTCGTCCTTCGTGTGCATCATGCGGAGGGAACACGGCGCAATGGGACTGACCGAACAGATAGCTGGTTACCGTGAAGGCCGGGGGGATCCTGCGCGCCTGGTGGGGGAGTTCCGCCGTACTGCTCTGCTCGTGCCACTCACCGAGGCCGACGCCGATACCGATGCCGAACGTCTCTTCGTTGCCGCCGGTGGTCTGATGTCGGCGGTGACCGGCGGGATGCGCTGGCTGTACGCGTTCACGAACGAGGAAGCGCTGTTCCGGTTCGCGCAGGCGCGTGGTGAGGACGACCGTGAGTGGCCATACCTGACGATGCTCGGCGCGCGGCTCGTGGACGCGGTGGTGCCGATGTCGGACCGTCCGACGGGAGTCGCGGTCGACGTGGCGGACGGCGACGGGTCAATGCTGTTCCCGCCGGTGGCCGGTATCGTCCCGGACGCGGTCGCCGTGGACGTCGATCCGGACGCCGACGGTGGCCGGGTGGTGGCCTGATGGCGGGCGACGGTGACCTCGAGGTCTCCCCGCAGGCGGTCGCCGCGATCCAGAGCGGCTTGCGGGCGGCGATATCGGAGCTGCGTGAATCCGGGGACGCGGCGGGAGCGTCGCAGGGCGCCGGGTTCGAGAACCTGTCGATGACGGGGATGGAGACCGGGCACGCAGGGCTGGCGACGGACTTTGAGGACTTCTGCGAGCGCTGGGAGTGGGGGGTCCGTGCCCTGATCCAGGACGCGTCGACGCTCGCGGGGAACCTGGGGATCGCGGCGGGGACGATGTGGGAGGAGGAGCACTACATCCAGGGCTCCTTCAAGGTCGTCGCGAACGCCGCGTACGGAAATCCGTATGCCAGTGAGGACGAGATCGAGCAGAGAAAGTGGGGCGACATCTTCCGCGCGGATGTCTACAAGCCCGACTACAGCGCCGAGTCGTTCGAGAAGGGTCAGCAGGACATGAAGCAGACCTGGTCGGACACGAAGGACACGGTGACCTCCAACGGGAAGATCGGTTCGCTGAGGGACCTGCTGGACCAGTCCGGCACGGGCAATGGGGGGAACGGCTAGATGGGCTGGCGGGATTGGGTACCGGACTCGGCGGAGGACTGGGTTGAGGACCGTGCCGAGGACGTCGGTGACCTCGTCGAGCGGGGCGGCAACAAGGTTGCTGGCTGGGCCGACGAACTCGGCGTGGACGGTGCGGGCGACTGGCTTCGCGACAAGAGCCGCTCCGCCGCGAACCAGATGGGTGCGGAGGTCGCCGAATTCGAACTCGGGCAGACCGAGGACCCGAAGAAGCTCGTCTACGGTAGCCCTGTCAAGATCCGTGAACAGGTCGCCCACCTGAACGACTTCAAGAAGGCCTTCGAGTCCGTCGGGAACGGCTTGAAGAACCTCGTTGAGCCCGACGGGCTCACGGGCGCGGCCGCCACCGCGTTCCGGGAGTCCGTCGCGAAGGAGCCGCCACGCTGGTTCAACGCGGCCGACGCCTTCGGGAAGGCCGCCGACGCAATGGGCCGGTTCGCCGAGACCGTCGAGTGGGCCCAGGGCAAGGCCAAAGAGGCACTGGACGACTACAACAAGGCGCTGAAGGCCTCCCAGGACGCCTACGACGCGCACGAGAAGCTCCGCAAGACCTACAACGACGCCCTGAAGGCGAAGTCGGAGCACCTGCCGCCGCGACCGTCGGAGACGTACCCCGACCCCGGGGAGGAGATGACCAAGGCCGCGAAGGAGAAGCTCAACAGCGCCCGCACGCAGCGCGACGAGCAAGCCGACACCGTCGCGGCGGCCGTCCGTGCGGCCCGGGACGCGGCCCCGCCCAAGCCCTCGTACGCCGAGCAGCTCAGCGACGGCCTCGACTACCTCGACCTCGCCTCCACCCACCTGGTCGGGGGCGTCCTCAAGGGCACGGCCGGCGTGGTCAACTTCGCCCGCGGTCTGAACCCGCTGGACCTCTACAACCTGAGCCACCCCGCGGAGTACCTGACCAACCTGAACTCGACCGCGGCCGGGCTGGTCACCATGGCCAACGACCCGATGGGCGCGGGCAAGCAGATGCTCGACGAGTTCATGAAGGACCCCTCGGAAGGCATCGGCAAACTCATCCCCGAACTCGTCGGCTCCAAGGGCCTCGGCACCGCCAAGAAGGTCGCCTCGACCGCCAAGCACCTCGACGACGTCAAGGGTCCCGCGCGCCGGGGCGTGGACGACCCCGCCAACCCGTCCCGTACGGAAAGGGCGGCGGAGTCGGACCCGTCGGACCCGATCGACCTGGCCACCGGCGCCATGTATCTGCCCCAGACAGATGTCGTCCTCCCCGGCACACTGCCCCTCGTGTTCCGCCGCAGGGTCGCGTCCGACTACCGCGCCGGCCGCTGGTTCGGTCCCTCCTGGTCGTCCACCGCCGACCAGCGCCTGGAGATCGACCCGGAAGGGCTCGTCTTCGTCTCCGAGGACGGCCTGCTCCTCAGCTACCCCCACCCGGCGCCCGGCGTTCCCGTCCTGCCGACCCACGGGCCGCGGTGGCCGCTCGACTGCGACGCGAACGGGGACTACGCGATCACGGATCCGGACACCGGTCGGGTGCGTCGCTTTGAGACGCGCGATCCGGAAGAGGCCCGGCTCGTCCAGATCGACGACCGCAACGGAAACTGGATCACGTTCGAATACGATGCCGCCTCCGGTGCGCCCAGCTCGATCGTCCACCACGGCGGCTACCGCCTGGAACTGACCTCTGATCAGGGACGGATCACCGCGCTTCACCTGGCCGGTGCCGCCCCTGACGGCCGTGACCAGGAGATGCTGTGCTACGGCTACACCGACGGCCATCTGACCGATGTCACCAACTCCTCCGGTCTGCCCCTGCGCTTCACCTACGACGACCGCGGCCGGGTGACGTCATGGACCGATACCAACGACAGCCGCTACGAGTACGCCTACGACGAGCATGACCGCTGTGTCGCCGAGGGCGGTGCGGAGGGCCACGTCGCGCTCCGCCTGGAGTACGGACACGACCCCGACACGGGCTGGCGTGTCACGACGGCGACCACCAGCAGTGGGGCCGTCCACCGCTACCTCATCAACGAAGCACACCAGATCTGCGCGGAGATCGATCCGCACGGCGAGGTCACGCGCTTCGAGCGCGACAGGTACAACCGGCTGCTGACCCATACGGATCCCCTCGGTCGCTCGACCCGCTTCACGTACGACGAAGCGGGCCGTCCCCTGTCCGTGATACGGCCGGACGGTCGGGAACTGTCGGCGGACTACAGTGCGATGGGGCTGCCAACGCGCATCACCCATCCCGATCGGACGACCGTTCGCCTGCAGTACGACGAACGTGGCAACGGGGTCCTGGTCGAGGACTCGGCTGGTGCCGTCACCCGCTACACGTACGACGAGGGCGGCCATGCCACCGCCGTCACCGACGCGCTCGGCTACACCACCCGGATCCTCAACAACGGCGCGGGGTTGCCCATCGAGGTCAGCGACCCACTCGGCCACACCACCCGGATCGAGCGCGACGGATTCGGACGCCCGACCCTCCTGGTCGACCCCGTCGGCAGCACCACCCGCCTGGAGTGGACACCGGAGGGGCGGCTCACCCACCGTGTCGATGGTGACGCCTCCGAGCAGTGGTGGACCTATGACGGCGAGGGCAACTGCCTGACCCACACGGATGCCATGGGTGCCGTGTCCCGGTTCGAGTACACGCACTTCGACCTCATGACGGCCCGTACCGGCCCCGACGGGGCGCGCCACGAGTTCCTGCACGACCATGAGCTCCGTCTGACGCAGGTGCGCAGCCCCCATGGCCTGACCTGGGACTACGAGTACGACGCGGTGGGCCGTCTGGTGTCCGAGTCCGATTTCGACGGCCGGACCGTTTCGTACGCACGTGATGCTGCCGGCCGGCTCACGGCACGGACCGATGCGGCGGGCCGAGTGGTGCGCTACGTGCGCGATGTGCTCGACAACGTGGTCTCCAAGGAGGCCGACGGCCGTACGATCACTTTCGAGTACGACCTGTTCGACCAGATCACGCACGCCGTCGGACCGGATGCGACGCTCGACGTCATCCGAGACCGCCACGGACGTCTCGACCACGAGACGGTGAACGGCCGGACGGTCCGGTACGCGTACGACCTGCTCGGCCGCCGGGTGAGCCGCACCACCCCCAGCGGTGTCGTCAGCAGGTGGAGTTACGACGCTGCGGGGCGCCGCGTCTCCCTCACGACGTCGGAGCGCGCGGTCACCTTCGAACACGACGCCGCAGGACACGAGAGGGCCCGCCACATCGGGGAGTCGCTCTCTCTGGTGTCGCAGGTCGATGCCATGGGCCGGCTAACCAGCCAGCAGGTCAGGAGCCGGGGCCGCGCCATCCAGCGGCGCGACTACACCTACCGCGCCGACGGTCATCTCGTTGCCCTCGCGGACGATCGGACGGGGACCAAGAGGTTCGACCTGGATCCGGTCGGCCGCGTGACCGCCGTACGGGCCGCGAACTGGACCGAGCAGTACGCGTACGACGAGGCCGGTAACCAGACCGAGGCGCACTGGCCCCGCTCACACGCCGCGCAGGAGGCGACCGGTCGGCGTTCGTACGCGGGTACCGCGCTGATCGAGGCCGGAGGCATCCGCTACGAGCACGACGACCTCGGGCGGGTCACGGTCCGGCGGAAGAAGCGGATCTCCCGCAAGGCGGACACCTGGTGCTACGTGTGGGATGTGGAGGACCGCCTGGCGAAGGTGACGACACCGGACGGCACGGTGTGGCAGTACCTCTACGACCCGCTCGGCCGCCGCATCGCCAAACAGCGACTCGGGGACGACGAGGCTACGGTGGTCGAGCAGGTGGCCTTCACCTGGGACGGAAGCACGCTGTGCGAACAGGTCGCCACCGCACCCGAGCTGCCCCATCCGGTGGCCACCACCTGGGACCACAACGGTCTGCGCCCGCTGGCGCAGACCGAGCGCCTCCTCACGGCGGACGGCGCGCAGGAAGTGGTCGACGAGCGCTTCTTCGCCCTCGTTACGGACCTCGTCGGCACCCCAGGCGAACTTGTCGACGAATCCGGCCATGTGGCATGGCGATCACGCAGCACGATCTGGGGCACCACGACCTGGAGCAGCTCGAGTGCGGCGTACACTCCGCTCCGCTTCCCCGGGCAGTACTTCGATCCCGAATCCGGGCTCCACTACAACTACTTCCGCCACTACGACCCGGAAGCGGCGCGATACCTCACCCTCGATCCCATCGGGCTGGCAGCGGCACCCAACCCGTCAACCTACGTACACAACCCCCTGACCTGGTTCGACCCCCTGGGCCTCGCACCCAAGTACACGCCGCTCCGGGAGGGCTACACCTCCCAGCCGGGATTCGAGAAGGATCCGTACCACCCGGACGTGGTGAAGAACCGCATCGAGGAGATGCGTGATCTCTACGGCATCAAGGACCCCGATGCCAAGGGAATGATCGGGGCCAACGGCACTCAGATCACGAGCAAGACGCTGTGGAACCACGGGCAGTACCGCATCGATGTGGAGAACCCGAATCCCGGCGGACGTCCGGGGCAGCTGCATTTCCAGGACCAGGCCAACAAGACGGAGAAATATCAGTACAATTTTGAGACGGGGAAGTTCGACGGACTTCCGCGTTCCATTGAAAAGGCCGTGGGGAACAGTCCGGGATTCGTCGCCGCAATCAGAAAGGGCCTCGCCGCTCTCGGTGAGGGATAGTCATGAAAACAAACGAGAAAATGGCCCGGATGCTGGTGGAGTGCCCCGCCGAGGAGCTCACGGACCGGGACGTCCCTCCCATGTTCCACGAAGTGGCGGCTGAGGGCTGGTCGTACACCCCGAATGGCGCCCGTGTGCTGTCCGGATTGGTCCCCGAGTTCACCGGCTCGTATTTCGACGTGCTCCAGGAGGAGACGTCGATCAACGGACGAGGAATGATCGACTACGACCTCCCGCTGGCGGAATCCGAGCGGGCCGGCCCCCTCCTCAGGAGGTGTCTTGCCTATGCCTTCAGCTGTCTCGTCGAAGCCGAGCGGAAATTCGGGGACCGGGAAGTGCGGTCGTACGTCATTCTTTCCATGGGTGGGGTGGACGACGACCTTCTGACTGCCACCGTCACGTTCTGCACCCACGATCCGAATGCCGATCCCTACATTCGCGACGTCGAGGGCGTCCAGGACGCGGCCGTCGCGGAGCTCACCCTCGACGACCGCGAAGGGTGGTACTGACGGTCGCGGGCACCGGGCCGCCCCGCCCGCCCACGGCCCGGCGCGATCACGGGCGCCGGGCCGTCGCCGCCGAGAATGCCGGGCCCTGCGGGGGCGTATCGCACAGGATGGGGGGATGCGAACCCTCGTGCTGCTCGACGCCCCCTCCAACCTCGGGCTGCGCCCGCCCGCGCCCGGCACCGTGCCGGGTGTCTACAAGCTCGCCGGGGCCCTGCGTGAGCAGGGCCTGCTGGCCCGGCTCGGTGCCGTCGAGGGCGGGGTGGTGGTGCCGCCCCGCTACGACCGCGGCGACTGGCGCGAGGGCGACGGCGTGTTCCACGCCGAGGCCCTCGCCGCGTACACCGTCACCCTCGCCGACCGGATCGAACGGCACCTGCGGGCCGGGGAGTTCCCCGTCGTGCTCGGCGGTGACTGCTCCATCCAGCTCGGCGCGGCCCTCGCCATGCGCCGCCTGGGACGCTACGGCCTCGCCGCGATCGACGGCTCCGCCGACTTCCGCCACCCCGGCAACGAGGCCGTGAACGGCCCCGTCGGCGCCGCCGGCGGCGAGGAGCTGGCCCTCTCCACCGGCCGCGGCCAGGCGGATCTCGCCGACCTCGAGGGGCGCGGCCCCTACCTGCGCGACCAGGACGTGCGGCTCTTCGGGCTGCGCGACGGCGATCCGGACCTCGCCGAGCTGCGCGCGTCCGGGATCTCCGTCGCCACCGTCGGGGAGATCCGCCGCCGCGGCGCGGGACCGGTGGCGCGGGCGGCACTGGACGGGCTGCACCCGCCCGACACGGCCGGATTCTGGGTGCACCTGGACGCGGACGTGCTGGACCCGGGCGTCATGCCGGCCGTGGACAGCCCCGACCCCGGCGGCCTGTCCCCCGAAGAACTCGCCGGACTGCTCGCCGTCCTGGTCGGCTCGCCGCGCTGCGCCGGGCTCAACGTCACGATCTACGACCCGGACCTGGATCCGGACGGACGTGCGGGCGCCCTCCTCGCCGACCTGGTCGTGGGCGCCTTTGCGTAATCCTGACCGGTGGTGATCCGCGGAACCCCTGTGCACCGGCCGCCGCGGCGTGTTCCATTTCCCTCATGGCCACCACCGTCCGACGCGCCGTACTGACCCTCCCCGCAGCCCCGTTGGGCCCGGACAACCCGCTGCCCGCCCTGCGCGCGCCCGACGAGGCCCACGCGCTGGACCAGCGTGCGCGCGAGGGGATGCCGCGCGACATGGCACGGCAGATCGGCTACGAACCACTGCGCTCGCTCCTGCCCGTACGCATCCGCGACGGGTACGGACGGGAGCGCGCGGAGCGGGAGTTCGAGTCGATCGTCATCGAGAACGACCACCTCCGGGTCACCGTGCTCCCGGGCCTCGGCGGGCGCGTCCACTCGCTCGTGCACCTGCCCACCGGCCGCGAACTCCTCTACCGCAACCCGGTGTTCCAGCCCGCCAACTTCGCGCTCAACGGGGCCTGGTTCTCCGGCGGCATCGAGTGGAACACCGGTGCGACCGGGCACACCACCCTGTCCTGCGCCCCGGTGCACGCCGCGCTCGTCCCGGCCCCCGACGGGGGCGTCATGGTCCGGCTGTGGGAGTGGGAGCGCCTGCGCGACCTGCCCTTCCAGGTGGACCTGTGGCTGCCGGCGGACTCGGAGTTCCTCTACGTCGGCGTCCGCGTGCGCAATCCGCACGAACGGCCCGCCCCCGTGTACTGGTGGTCCAACATCGCCGTTCCGGAGAACTCCGGCACCCGGGTGCTCGCCCCCGCCGACGAGGCCTGGCACTTCGGCTACGAGCGCGCGCTGCGCCGCATCCCCGTACCGCAGTGGGAGGGCGCGGACCGCACGTACCCGTTGCGCGGCGAGTATCCGGCCGACTACTTCTACGAGGTCCAGGGCGGGGCCCGGCCCTGGATCGCCGCCCTGGACGCCGCCGGGCAGGGGCTCGTGCAGACCTCCACCGCGCGGCTGAGCGGGCGCAAGCTCTTCGTGTGGGGCGCGGGCGACGGCGGCCGGCGCTGGCAGGAGTGGCTGACCGAGCCGGGCACCGGCGGCTACGCCGAGATCCAGGCCGGGCTCGCCCGGACCCAGCTGGAGCACGTACGGCTGGAGGGCGGGGCGGAGTTCAGCTGGCTGGAGGCGTACGGGCCGCTGTCGGCGGATCCGGCGCGGGTGCACGGCGAGGACTGGGCGGCGGCCCGCGGCGCGGCCGAGGGCGCGCTGGACGCCGTACTGCCGCGGGAGCGGGTGGACGCGGCGTACGCGGCGTGGCGCGGCCACGCCGACACCGACCCGGGGGAGCGGCTGGCGCAGGGCTCCGGCTGGGGCGCGCTGGAGCTGCTGTGCGGGCGCTTCGAGCTGCCGGGCACCCCCTTCGCGCAGGACACGCTCGGGGAGGAGCAGGAGCCGTGGCTCCAGCTCTGGCGCACGGGCGTCCTGCCGGCTCCGCGCCGGGTGGTCCCGCCGGGGCCGAGCCTGGTCGCGGCGCACTGGCGGGACATGCTGGAGACGGCCCCGGCGGATCCGCTGACGGAGTACCACCTGGGCGTGGCCCAGTGGCACGCCGGGGACGTGGCCCAGGCCGTGCGCAGTTGGGAGCGCGGGCTGGCGCTGGCCCCCTCGCGGTGGCCGCTGCTGCGCTGCCTGGCGGTGGCGGACGCCCTCGCGGGCGACACGGAGCGGGCGGCCGACGGATTCATGGCGGCCTTCGAGGACCTGGCCGCGGAGAGCCGCGGCGGCGAGCCGTGGGCGGCCGCGGAGTCGGCGCTCGGCCAGGAGGCGATGGCCGCCCTCCTCGCG
This sequence comes from Streptomyces sp. NC-S4, assembly GCF_054353315.1. Lineage (NCBI taxonomy): Bacteria > Bacillati > Actinomycetota > Actinomycetes > Kitasatosporales > Streptomycetaceae > Streptomyces > Streptomyces sp. NC-S4. Next base: position 6,944,612 of record NZ_CM135937.1, read on the forward strand.
GCGGGCCGGCTGCCGCAGGCCCGCGCGGTCTGGGACCGGCTGCGGCCCGCCCTGCGCGAGCAGGGCCGCTTTCGGCTCCTCGCGGCCCGGCTCCTCGCGGCGGAGGGGCATGTGCGGGCGGCCCGCCGGGTCTTCGAGGACGGCTTCGAACTCCCGGACCTGCGGGAGGGCGAGGAGACCCTGGTCGAGGTCTGGTCCACCCTGACCGACTGCCCGCTGCCCGCGCGCTACGACTTCCGGATGCGGCCGCCTACTTCTTCTTGATGCCGTCGAGGCAGAGCACGAACCGCTCGCCGGACTTGTGCCGGGCCCGGTCGGCCTGCTCCTCGTAGGCGATGTCCGACACCCCCTGGCACCTGGCGGTGTCCACCGTGTCGTGGAGCACCTGGACCACCTTGTACAGGGCGTCGGCGTCGCCGCACTCGACCACGCGCAGGTCGGGGAAGACCGGGTCCCCGTCGTTCTTGAGGCAGTCCCCGGCCCCGGCGCGGTCGGCGCCGTCCCGGCTCAGGAAGTAGCCGACGGCGACAGCGGCGAGGACGACCCGGCGGCCGGCGTCAGACCCGGCACAGGATCTCGGCGTTCAGGACCGAGAACCACGCGTCGGGGTCCGCGCCCCAGGCGTGCCAGGCGTCGGCGACGGCCGCCAGGTCCGCGGCCGTCGTGTGGCCGCCGCGGGTGGCGACCGCGGCGTACGCGGAAGCCTGCGTACGCTCCGCCCACAGGGCCGACCACCAGGCCGTCTCCTCCGGGGTGGCGAAACACCAGGCCGTCGCCGAGGCGGTCACGTCCGTGAAGCCGGCCCGCCGGGCCCAGGCCCGCAGGTGGCGGCCCGCGTCCGGTTCGCCGCCGTTGGCGCGGGCCACCCGCCGGTACAGGCCCAGCCAGTCGTCCAGGCCCGGTGCGGCCGGGTACCAGGTCATCGCCGCGTAGTCGGCGTCGCGCGCGGCCACGATCCCGCCCGGCCGGCACACCCGCCGCATCTCGCGCAGCGCCCGGACCGGGTCGCCCACGTGCTGCAGCACCTGGTGGGCGTGGACCACGTCGAAGGAGTCGTCCGGGAAGTCCAGCGCGTGGACGTCCGCGGTGGCGAAGGACACGGCGTCGCCCAGGCCGCGTTCCTCGGCGACCGTGCGGGCCTGTGCCAGGACGTCCTCGGCGGCGTCGACGGCGGTGACGTGGCCGCCCGGCGCGACCAGCTCCGCCAGGTCCGCGGTGATCGTGCCCGGGCCGCAGCCGACGTCCAGCAGTCGCATCCCGGGGCGCAGCTCCCCGATCAGGTACGCGGCGGAGTTCTCGGCGGTGCGCCAGCGGTGCGAGCGCAGCACCGACTCGTGGTGGCCGTGCGTGTAGACGGCGGTCTCCTTGGCTGCGGCTTCCCCGGTGGCGTTCATGGCCGGACCCCTCCTCGTTCCCTCGTCGAAGCGTTGCTCCCACCGTAGACGATCAGTTCGTCATCTGAGATAGGCGTTTCGAGATGTGGACGGGAGTGTTGTGCGCCAAGGGGACCGGGTGGGGCGGTGGCAGGTCGATGCGGGTGCGAGGAGAGTGGCTGCAGGGGGACACATCCCCAGGGCGGAGGGCGGTGAGGGTCATGACGGACACGCTGCTCGAACGGCACGCCGAGGCGCTGAGGCTCTTCGGTGAACGCGTGCGTGAGGTCCGCGGCGACCAGTGGGGGGAGCCGACCCCGTGCACGGAATGGAACGTGCGGGAGCTGGTCAACCATGTCACCGCGGAGCAGCTCTGGATCCCGCCGCTGGTCACCGAGGGCAAGACCGTCGAGGAGCTGGCGGACCGGTTCTCCGGCGACGTGCTGGGCGACGACCCGGTCGCGGCCTGGGACAGGGCCTCGGCCGCCGCGCACGCCGCCTTCGCGGCGTCCGGCGCGCTGGACCGGACCGTGCGCCTGTCGTACGGGCCCGCGCTCGGATCGGCGTACTGCTCGGAGCTGACCGCCGACTGCGTCGTGCACACCTGGGACCTCGCCCGGGGCATCGGGGCCGGGGACCGGCTGCCCGACAGCCTCGTCGAGTTCTCGATCAAGGAGATCATGCCGTACGCCGACGGGCTCGCGGCCAGTGGCGCGTACGCCGAGCCGGTGGAAGTCCCGGCGGGCGCGGACGCGCAGACCCGGCTCCTGGCGATGGTGGGGCGCGAGGGCTGACGCGCAAGGGGTGTGAATCCTTCATAACGCGCATACGGCCTTAAATAATCGTATAAAGGTCAGGTCTGGCGGGGCGTCGCGAGCCCGGTGGCGTGGTGGGCGTGGCAGGGCGAGCGCGGAAGGCGGGAAGCGGTGGCGGGGATGCAGCGCACGGCGACGGAGGGCCGCGGCCCGGTCCGGTACGGCCCGCCCGCCCCTCAGCCCGGCCTGCCCGTGCTCCCCGAACTGGTCTCCGTCCTCGCCGCGGCCGCCGGACGCGCCGCCCCCGAGCCCCCGGGCGGCGGTGAGGCCGTACGGGAGGCCGCCTGCCGGCACTGGGGGCGGCGCGGGCTCGCCACCGCACCCGAGAGCGTGGCCGCCGGCCCCGGAGCCCCCGCGCTGCTCCTGGCCCTGCTCGGGGCGTACGGCGGGGACGTGATGCTGCCCCGGCCCTGTCCCGCCTGGTGGACCCCGCAGGTCCGGCTGCTGGGACGGCGGGCCTATCACGTGCCGACGCCGGCCGAGTGCGGCGGAGTACCCGACCCCTACGCCCTGCTGGAGACCGTCCGGCGGGTGCGCGCCGAGGGCGGCGACCCGCGCGTGCTGCTGCTGTCGGTGGCCGACGATCCCACCGCGACGGTGCCGCCGCCCGAGATGCTGCGCGAGGCCTGCGAGGCCGCCGAATCCGCCGGACTGTTCGTCGTCAGCGACGAGAGCTGGCGCGACACCGTCCACCGGCCCCACGACACCCTGGTCCTGAGCCCCGCCGAGATGCTCCCCGAACAGGCGGCCGTCCTCGTCGACCTGGCCGGCGCGATGCTGCCGCCCGGCTGGCCCGCGGCCGTCGTCCGCTTCCCCGACACCCCGCGCGGGACCTGGCTGCGCGCCCGTACCCTCGACGTCCTCACCGCCACCGGGGCGATGGTCGCCGGACCCGTCGCCGGGGCCGCCGCGCACGCCCTCGACGAACCCGACGCCGTCGCCGGGCGGGCGTACGCCGCCGCCGTCCTGCACGGAGTCGTGGCCGCCGCCGCACACCGCCGACTTCTGGAGGCCGGGGCGCTGGCCCGGCCCCCGCAAGCCGGCCGGCACCTGTACGCCGACCTCACCCCGCTGCGGACCGGACTCGCGCGGCACGGGGTCGGCGACGCGATGGAACTGGAGGACTGGCTCGGCGCCCGGCTCGGCGCGCCCACGCCCGGCGGCCAGCGGTTCGCCGACGAACTGGGCGCGCTGCGCGTGCGGTTGTCCACCGGGCCGCTGCTGGGCGCCACCCCGCAGGAGCGGCTGGCCGCGCTCACCGCCCGCGATCCGCTGGCGCTCCCGCACGTACGCGGCTCCCTTGAACGCCTCGGATCAGTGCTGGCCGGGCTGGCCTGACCGCCCGGCCCCGGTGAACGGAGACTTCGCGATGAGGGACCGGACGGACACCGCCGCCCCCGCCCCCGCCCCCGCCCCTTCACCCGACTCCGCATCCGGCCTCGCCGCCGCGGCGCCGGGGCGCGCGTCCGCGCCGCCGCGCCCGCTCGGTGAACACCGCCGTTGGCCGCGCTCGTTCGCGGACCGGCTGACCGCCCCGCTCCCCGGGGTGCGCGGCTACGCCCGCCTCGCCCGCGAGGGCGCCTTCCGGCCCGGCCCCGAAGGCCTGCGCGGCATTCCCGACCTGCCGTACGAACCGGCCCCGCTGCCCCCCGTGCCCCCCGGCGGCGTCTGCGTCACCTGGGCCGGACACGCCAGCTGGGTCCTGCGGACCGGCGGGCTGACCGTACTGACCGACCCGGTCTGGTCCCGGCGGATCCTCGGCACCCCGGCCCGGCTGACCCCGGTCGGCGTGCGCTGGGCGGACCTGCCGCCCGTGGACGCGGTGGTGATCAGCCACAACCACTACGACCACCTCGACGCCCCCACCCTCAAGCGGCTGCCCCGGCACACCCCCCTCTTCGTCCCGGCGGGCCTGGCCGGCTGGTTCCGCCGCCGAGGCTTCACCCGCGTCACCGACCTCGACTGGTGGGAGTCGGCCGAACTGGGCTGCGTACGCTTCGAGTTCGTCCCCGCTCATCACTGGTCCAAGCGGTCGCTGATCGACACCTGCCGGTCCCTGTGGGGTGGCTGGATCCTCACCGACACCCTCGGTGCGGTGCCTCGGAAGCTCTACTTCGCGGGTGACACGGGGTACGGGCACTGGTTCGGCGAGATCGGCCGCCGCCACCCCGGCATCGACCTCGCCCTCCTGCCCGTCGGCGCGTACGCCCCGCGCTGGTGGCTCGGCGACGTCCACGCCGACCCGGAGGAAGCCGTCCGGGCCTGCATCGACCTCGGCGCCCGCCGGATGGCCCCCATGCACTGGGCCACCTTCGTCCTCTCCGCGGAGCCGGTCATGGAACCCCTGGACCGCACCCTGGCCGCTTGGCACCGGGCCGGCCTCCCGCGCGAGGACCTCTGGGACCTGCCGATCGGCGCCTCCCGCGCACTGGCCCCCGGGACGGCCGGGACCGGCGGGTGACGCGGCTCCCGCCGGCTCAGTGGTGCCAGGCCTGCCCGCCCACGTTGTGGATGAACCGCTGCAGCACCTTGAGGGTGATCAGGTACTCCTCGTCGGAGATCCCCGCGTGCCGCTCGTCCCACAGCTCCCCCTGCAGCGCTGCGGCCTTGTCGTAGAACTCCCGCCCCTCGGGGGTCATCTCCAGGCGCCCTTCGGCGTCCTCGGTGATCCAGCCCTGGACGATGACCGTGTCCAGTTCCTCGGACAGCGCCTCCTCGCCCACCGCGAGGTACCCCCGCAGGGTCTCGGTCACCCCGTCCCGGGTCCTGACCTCGTCGCCCGCCAGGGCCACCCGGGAGAGGATCCACCACTGCGGCTGGGTGGTGCCGAGCCCGGCGAGTGCGCCACGGGTGCGGCTCACGATCGCGCCGTAGGCGGCCCAGCTCCAGTAGCCGATGGGCTGGCGGATCAGTTCGGCGTCGTCGTGCGAGTACTCCATGGCGGATCAACTCCCCGTTCGCGGTGCAGCGTGGTGCGCTTCCCAAGACCCTATGAACTCAAGCGCACTTGAGGTCCAGCCCCGGCGGTGGGCGTCCCGATCGCGCCCCTGCGGGGGCGCGGCGGGGAGGTGCGGCGCGGAGTGCGGGGGGACGGCCCTCCCTGGTGGAATTGGCTGGTTCCAGACGTCCCGGGGGTCGAACGCAGGGCGCTGGTGACCGGCGAGGTCCAGGACCTCGCGGCCCGGCGGCAGTGGCCGACGAGCCCGCGGGCCGGGGACCCGGGGCATTGGAGTGGCCGTCGGCCGCTCCGATGGCGTGGCTCCCGCGCCGGCGCCCGGCGCTTCCTAGGGTCGGCGGGGGTACGGCACCGGGCCGGCCGACCGTCCGGATCAGGTGGGTGAGTCGTGGAACGCATGACGGCCGAGGCAGGAACGCACGCACCTCCGGCCGCCCGGCGGTGGACCCGGCGACTGGCCGCCGCGGTGGCGCTGCTGATGCTCTGCGCCCTCCCGGCGGGCACGGCAGGCGCCGCGCAGCCCGGTGACGCACGGTCGCCCGCCGGGCCGCCCCTGTACGTGTCCGACTACGGCAACAACCGGGTGGTGGCCCTGCCCGCGGACGGCGGCGACCAGAGCACCGTCCCCCTCGACGGCCTGGTGCGGCCGACCGGGCTGGCCTGGGACGCCGCGGGCCGGCTCTACGTCTCCGACACCGGCAACAACCGGGTCCTCGTACTGCCCCCGAACGGCGGGGAGCAGGACGTCGTCCCCACCACCGGTCTGTCGCGCCCGCTGGGGCTCGCCGTCGACCCGGCCGGGAACCTCTACATCGCCGACAGCTTCAACGACCGGATCGTGAAGGTGCCGGCCGGCGGCGGGAGCCAGACGACCGTGCCCACCACCGGGCTGCTGCACCCCTGGGGGCTGGCATGGGCGCCCGGCGGGGAGCTGTACGTCTCCGACTTCGTCAACGACCGCGTCGTCAAGGTGGCCGTGGACGGGAGCGGCCAGAGCACCGTGCCCACCACCGGACTCTCCCAGCCCACCGGGCTGGCCCCGAACGCCGCCGGTGACCTCTACATCGCCGACAGCGGGAACAACCGCGTGGTGAAGGTGGCCGCGGGCAGCGGCGCGCAGAGCACGGTGCCCACCAGCGGCCTCAGCTCCCCGCTCGGTCTCGCGCTCGACGGCTCCGGCAGCCTCTACGTGGCCGACGGCTTCAACAACCGGGTGGTGCGGGTCGGCGAGACGGGCGGCGGCCAGGTCACGCTCGGCTTCACCGGCCTCAACACTCCGACGGGCCTCGCGTTCCCGCCGGCCGCCGCACGGCCGGGACCGGTAGGGACCGGTAGGGGCCGGTACGGGACGGCGGGCGCTGCGGGCGCTGCGGGCCGGCTCAGGGCCGCGGTCGCAGGCGCCGCCAGAGCGAGGGCCCCGCGCTGATCGCGAGGGCCAGGCCGACCGCCAGGGCCACGCCCTTCCACGGCTCCGCGAAGAGGGTGCCGCCCAGGATGCCGATCAGACCGTACGTCGCCGCCCAGGCCAGGCAGGCCGGGGCGTCGCCGCGGGCGAAGCGGCGGAGCGGCATCTGCGCCAGCAGGCAGGCCAGCATCACCGGGATCCGGCCCGCCGGGACCAGCCGCGAGAGGACCAGGACCAGTACCCCGTGCTCGTCGAGCCCCGTCCGCGCCTGCTCCAGCCGCTCCGGTGCGGCCCGGCCGCGCAGCGCCTCCAGCCAGCGCGAGCCGCCCCGTGAACGCACCCCGCGCTGCCCGAGCCAGTACAGCGTCATGTCCCCGGTGAAGGCCGCCGACGCCGACACCGCGAACACCAGCAGCACCCCGTAGGGCGGCGACTGGTGGTGGAATGCCACCACCGCCGCCGAACTCACCAGCGCACCCGTCGGGATGACGGGTACCAGCGCACCCAGGGCCACCAGCAGGAACAGCAACGGGTACCCCACCGCCTGCTGGGTGCTCTCCGGCGGTACCTGGCCGGCCGCCGCCGCGAGCTCGCGCCACGTCACGGCAGCCGCACCCGCTCGCCGTGCCGCGGCACCCGCACGCTCACCCCGGGCGCCAGTCTCCGCGCGAGCCGCTCGAACTCGGCTCCCGGCGCGTGGAATTCATGCGGCCGGACCGCGTCCAGCCCGACGGGCCAGAACGTCCCGTAGTGCACCGGGACCGCCGCCGCGGGCGCCAGCCGGGCCAGTGCCCGCGCCGCCCGCCCCGCGTCCAGGTGCCCCGGGCCGAGGTACGGTCCCCAGCCGCCCACCGGCAGCAGGGCCACGTCCACCGGCCCGACCTCCTCGGCCATCGTGTCGAACAGCCCGGTGTCCCCGGCGAAGTAGGTCCGCGCCGCGCCCCGCACCACGTACCCGAGCGCCGGGCACCGGTGCGGCCCGAACGGCAGCCGCCGTCCGTCGTGCCGTGCGCCGACCGCCCGGACCCGTACGCCGTTCCGTACGGGGACCTCCTCGCCCGCCGCCACCTCCGTCACGGCCAGCCCGCGCCGCCCGGCGACCCGCGCCAGTCCCGGCACGGCCCGGGGCGCCCCGCGCGGCACGAGCAGCCGGGTGCCGGGCGCGAGCCGTGCCAGCGACGGCAGGTGCAGGTGGTCGGCGTGCAGGTGGGAGACCAGCACCACGTCGGCCACCGCCGCCTCGGGAGGGGGCACCGCGCCGCGCCGCCGCCGCAGGTGCGCGAGCCGCCGCGCGAACAGCGGGTCCGTGAGCAGCCGGACCCCGGAGTCCTCGACGGTGCACGTGGCATGGCCCCACCAGGTGATCTCCACCGGCACCCGGACCTCCCTCCCTCGCGCCCCGTTCACGAGCCTAGTGCGGTGCCCGCACCAGGGGGTGTCTGCCCCGCGCAGCCGCTCGGAACCGGATCTGGGCGGTCCCCTCCTCTACCGCGGAGTATCGGAGTAGGGTCCGGCGGCATGGAAGAGTTGCGCGTGGCCGCGATCACCAGCCTGGCCCCGCTCGAAGACCTCGACGCCGACCCCTTCGCCGTGGACACCCGCGGCCAGCACGCCATGTGCGCGCGCTGGGCCGCCGACCGGGGGTACGTCGTGACGAGGCAGTTGCTGGTCTACGGGCTGCGCGCCGACCACTGCGGGCTCTGGTCCGACGTCGACACCGGGCAGGTCGACCTCTTCGTCGCCGCCAACCACCGGGTGCTGGCCCGTGCGCTGCGCTCGGTCGAGGAGTTCACCGCCGAGTGCGAGCGGCGCGGGGTGCGGCTGGAGACCGCCGGGGGCGAGGAGCCCCGGTACACCTCCGCGATGAAGGCCGAGGTGCACCGCAGGCTGTCCATGCCGACCGCCGGCTACGACGGCACCTGACCGACCCGACCCGACCCTGCCGCCGGTCCCCGACCGCTTCGCCCGACCGGGTGCGCCGGGCTGTGCGAGCCTGGAAGGCGGACGGGGCGCGCGGGAGGTGGCGGCGTGGGGCGGCGAGGACGATGGCGGACCGCGGGCAGCGCCCTGGTGCGGGTGCTCCTGGTCTGGGCCGTGTCCACGCTCACGATGCTCGCCCTGGCCGGGATCCTGCCGGACTTCCGGCTCCAGTCCGACGACGGCGACAGCATCACGCAGATCGGGCTGACCGCCGCCTGGGCCGCCGGGGCCTTCGGTCTGCTGAGCGCGCTGGTCTGGCCGGTGCTCGTCCGGGCGCTGTTGCTGGTGCCCGCCCTGGTGCTCGGGCTGCTCGTCTTCTTCCTCAACGGCTCGCTCCTGCTGATGGCGATCGGCCTGATCCCGGACGACCGCAGCGAGGTGGCCCCCGAGACCGCGGTGGTCGTCGCCGCCGTGATGTCCGCGGTGGCGTCGGCGACCTCCACCGCCCTCGCCGTGCGCGATGACGAGGCCTACCGGCGGCGGCTCTACCGGCTCGCCGACCGGCGCCGCCGCAGGCAGGGCAGGACGGGCCCGTCCCGGGCCGCCGAGGTCCCGCCCGGCCTGCTGATGCTCCAGCTGGACGGAGTGGGGTACGAGGAGTTGCGCCACGCGTGCGGCAGCGGGCTGATGCCCACCGTCGCCGGCCTGCTGGAGGGCAGCCACCACCTCCGGTCCTGGCGTACCCACTGGTCGAGCCAGACCGGCGCCAGCCAGCTCGGGATCCTGCACGGCTCCGACTTCGACGTGCCCGCCTTCCGCTGGTACGAGAAGGACACCGGCGAGGTGATGGTCTGCAACCGGCCGACCAGCGCCGCCGAGCTCCAGCGGCGGGCCGTCGCGCGCACCGGGGACGGCGGACTGCTCACGCTGGACGGGGCGAGCCGGGGCAACCTGTTCAGCGGCGGCGCCGACCAACTGGCGCTGGTGCTGTCGGTCTCGGCCCGCCGGGGCCGGGCCAACCGGTCCCGTGCGGGCTACTTCGCGTACTTCTCCGATCCGGCCAACGCCGTCCGTACGGCCGGGTCCTTCGTGGCCGAGGCGGTCCGGGAGGTCGTCCAGTCACTGCGGGCGCGGATCCGCGGGGACCGGCCCCGGGTGTCGCGCGGCGGGCTCTACCCGCTGATCCGGGCCTTCGCGACCGTGGTCGAACGGGACGTGGTCGTCGCGGCCGTGATCGGCGACATGCTCGCCGGGCGCTCCGCGGTCTACGCCGACCTGGTGGCCTACGACGAGGTCGCGCACCACTCGGGCCCGCGCGGGCCCGACACCGACCGGGTGCTGCAGCGCCTGGACCGGAGCATCGCGCTGATCTCCCGGGCCGCCGAGCACGCGCCGCGCCGGTACCGGATCGTGCTGCTCTCCGACCACGGCCAGAGTCCGGGGGAGACCTTCCTCGGCCGGTACGGGCTGACCCTGGGGGATCTGGTCCGGGCGGGCTGCGGGCTGCCCGTCCCGCGCCGGGCCGGAGGCACCCCGAGCGGGGCCGAGGCCCGGGCGGCCGTGCTCGCGGCGCTCCACCGCCCGGTGGAGGAGGGCGAGGAGGCCCGCCCGCGGCCGGGCTCCGATCCGGTGGTGCTGGCCTCGGGCAACCTCGGCCTGATCTCCTTCCCGGACATCCCCGGCCGGGCGTCGCGGGCGCGGATCGAGCGCACGCACCCCGCCCTGCTGACCACCCTGGCGAACCATCCGGGCGTGGGGTTCCTGCTGGTGGACGGGGTGGTACTGGGCCGGGACGGGAAGGCGGCCCGGCTGGACGTCCCGGGGGAGGCCGAGGAACTCCTGGCGTCCTTCGGCCCGGGCGCGGCGCGGGCCGTCCGCCGCGCCGACGCCTTCCCGCACGTGGCGGACATCATGGTCAACTCGGCGTACGACCCGGGGACGGGCGAGGTGCACGCCTTCGAGGAACAGATCGGCTCGCACGGCGGGCTGGGCGGGGAACAGGGGCACCCGTTCCTGATGTGGCCCACTGATCTGTCGGACCCCGGGGAGGAGCTGACCGGCGCGGAGGCGGTGCACGGCGTGCTGCGGCGCTGGCTGCGGGAGCCGGACGGGCCGCAGGTACCGGTGGTGGCCCCGCCCCTGGCTCCGCCGGTGGGCGGACCGGCGCCGGAGCCCGCGGCGTCGCTCGCGGCGGCCCGCGAGGCAGCGGTCCGACCTCCTACCGTGCACGCCCGGGAGGCGACCGGGGTATCCGCGGGGTGCCCCGGGACGGAGTCAGGGCGGTGCGGCGCCGTAGCCGACGTCGAGGATCCGGGCGAGCGGCCCCCGTGTGCGGTGCCGCAGGATTCCCCGCCGGAAGCTTCCCTCGGCGGAATCTTTCCTTCCGATGGGTTGCCCGCGCGGGACGAAAACCGCTGATTTGGTGCGTCCCGAACGGTGGCCGACCATGTGTCGACCCGCCCACCATGTGAGACGACCCGAGGCGCACCACCGATGACCAGCACCGCAACCCTGCCCGCCGCCGAGGCTGCCGCCGAGGCCGCCGCACCCCCCGAGCAGGGCCGCGACCCCCACGCGCGCCGCTTCGGCCTGCCCGTCGCGACCTGCCTGGTCATGGGCAACATCATCGGTGGCGGGATCTTCCTCCTCCCCGCCTCGGTGGCCCCCTTCGGCACCATCAGCCTCGTCGCCTTCGCCGTCCTCACCGCCGGCGCGATCGCCCTCGCCCTGGTCTTCGGCCGGCTCGCCGAACGCCACCCGCAGACCGGCGGCCCCTACGTCTACGCCCGCGCCGCCTTCGGCGACTTCGCCGGCTTCCTCGCCGCCTGGAGCTACTGGATCACCGCCTGGGTCTCGAACGCGGCCCTGGCCGTCGCGGCCGTCGGCTACCTCACGGTGCTGTTCCCCGCCGCGGGCGAGCACAAGTGGTCCATGTGCCTGGCCGCCCTCGCCGTCCAGTGGCTCCCGGCCCTCTCCAACCTGGCGGGCACCCGCTACGTCGGAGCGGTGCAAGTCGTCGCCACCGTACTGAAGTTCGCCCCGCTGCTCCTGGTGGCCGTCGGCGGGCTGTTCTTCTTCGACCCCGCCAACCTCGGCCCCTTCCGGGCCACCGACCAGAGCGCGGCCGGCGCCGTCTCCGCCTCCGCGGCGATCCTGCTCTTCAGCTACCTCGGGGTCGAGTCCGCCACCGTCAGCGCGGGCGAGGTCCGCGACCCGGCCCGCAACGTCGGCCGGGCCACGGTCCTGGGCACCGTGGGCGCCGCCACCGTGTACCTGCTCGGCACGGTCGCCGTCTTCGGCCTGGTCGCCCACGACCGGCTGGTCTCCTCCACGGCCCCCTTCACCGACGCCGTCAACGCCATGTTTTCCGCAGACGGAGGGGCCGGGGGCACCTGGGGCGGCACCGTGGTCGCCTGCGCCGCCGTGATCTCGATGCTCGGCGCCCTCAACGGCTGGACCCTGCTCAGCGCGCAGACCCCGTACGCCGCGGCCAAGGACGGGCTGTTCCCGAAGGCCTTCGAGACGAAGAAGCGCGGTGTCCCCGTCGTCGGCGTGGTCGTCACCGTCGCCCTGGCCTCCGCCCTCACCGTCTACAACTACACGGCAGGCACCCAGGGCGTCTTCGAGAGCCTGGTCCTGATCACCACCTTCACGGCGACCGTCCCCTACCTGCTCGCCACCGCCGCGCAGATCTACTTCCTGCTCTCCGGGCAGCGCGAGCGCGTCCACCCCGGCCGCCTGGCGCGCGACGGCGTCCTCGCCGCACTCGCCTTCGGCTTCTCCATGTGGCTGGTCGCCGGCTCCGGCTACGCGGCCGTCTACCAGGGCGTGCTCTTCCTCTTCGCGGGCGTCCTGGTCTACGCGGCCATGTCCGCGAAGAAGCACCGCGCCGCCGCGACACCCGCGGAGTAGCTTGGAAAGAGGGGCCGCCCAGGGGGCGCCAAGGGGTCACCATGTCCGCATTCAGGAAGAGCATCGACATCGACCGCAGGCCCGAGGACGTCTACGCGTACCTGACGGATCCCACGCACCTGCCGGAGTGGCAGGACAGCGCCGTCTCCGCCGTCCCGGTCGGCAGTCTCCCCGTGCACGTCGGTTCGCTGATCCTCGTCACCCGGCGGATCGGCCGCCGGCGGGTCCCCACGACCATGGAGTTCGTGGAGCTCGACCCGCCGAGGAGCTGGCACGTGCACGGCGTCGACGGGCCGGTACGACCCGATGTGCGCGGCACCGTCGAACCCCTCGACGGCGGCGCCCGCTCCCGCCTCACCCTGGACGTCGACTTCGAGGGCCGCGGCCTGGGCCGGGCCCTCGTACCCCTCGTGGTCAGGCCCATGGTCCGCAAGGAGATGCCCCGGGGAGAGGCGAAGCTCAAGCACCTCCTCGAAACCACCTGAGGAACCCCCTGAGGAACCTCCTGAAGGCGCCCCACCGGGGAAAAACCGGATGCTCCGGGGTGTGTGGTGCGGCCACACTGGCCGCACCACACACCCGCCACACCCCCGAGGACATCCACGCCCGTGCAGGCCGCCGTCACCGTCACCCCCGCCCAGATCCCCGAACTGCTGCTCGGCCTCGCCACCGTCCGGCCGGTGTTCCTCTGGGGGGCTCCCGGCATCGGAAAGTCCTCGCTCGTAAGGAAGTTCGCCGACGCGCTGGGGCTGGAGTGCGTCAGCCTGCTCGGCACCCAGCTCGCCCCCGAGGACCTGATCGGCGTCCCGCAGATCCAGGGCGGCCGGTCCGTCTTCTGCCCGCCGGAGGCCATCGCCCGCGACGAGCCGTACTGCCTCTTCCTCGACGAGCTCAACGCCGCGAGTCCGGACGTCCAGAAGGCCTTCTACTCGCTGATCCTCGACCGCCGGATCGGCTCCTACGAGCTCCCGGCCGGCTCCATCGTCATCGGCGCGGGCAACCGGGCCACCGACAACGCGCTGGCCCGGCCGATCGCCTCCGCGCTGGTCAACCGCCTCACCCACGTCCACCTCCAGGCGTCGGCGGGGGACTGGCTGGTCTGGGCCGGCGAGCACGGCATCCACCCCTGGGTCACCGACTACCTCACCGACCGCCCCGACCACCTCTGGTCGCAGCCGCCCAAGACGGAGGAGCCCTTCTCCACCCCGCGCTCCTGGCACATGCTCTCCGACGCCCTGCACTCCTTCGGGCCGGAACTGGACGAGCAGACCCTCAAGGTGGTCGCGCACGGCACCCTCACCCCGGCGCACGCCGTCTCCTTCTGCGGCTACGCCAAGATCGTGCGGCACAGCTTCGGCATAGAGGCGATCATGAAGGGCGACGCCTCCTGGCCGACCCGCCCCGCCGACCGCGACCTGCTCTACTACCTCGCCGAGGCCTTCCGGGGCCGCTTGGTCAAGGAGCTGCCCGCGCAGCGCGAGCACGTCTCGCCCGCCCTGCGCCAGACCGCCTACCGGGCCAAGGCGCTGCTGGTCCAGCTCGCCGAGATCTCCGTGGAGGTGGCGCAGACCGTCATCGCCGACGACGCCGACGGCCTGCCCGTGCTGCCCTCCTGGTTCCTCGTGGAGGCCGCCCGCGACATGCCGCGCCTGGTCGAGGCCCGCCGGTGAGCGTGTCGCGCCCCCGGCCGAAGAAGGTCGCCCCGCCCGATCCCGCCGCCCAGGCCTTCGCCGAGGGGCTCGCCCTGGTCAAACGGAACCCGGCCCTCGCCGCCGTCGGCGGAAGCGTGTGCGAGCAGTCGAAGTGCCCCGGGACCCCCGACGCGGGCCTGGTCGCCGTGGACTCGAACGGCGTCCTCCACGTCCGCTACGGACTGCGCGTCGAGCCCCGGACCTGGGCCTGGGCCCTCGCCCACGCCCTGCTCCACCTCGGCTTCGGCCACGTCCCGGCCGCGGCCGCCGAGAAGCGCGTGCAGCCCGACCGCTTCGACCTCGCCGCCCGCTGCGCCGTCGTCAACCGCTTCCTGCTGACCCAGCCGTCGCTGCGGCCCCCGGACGACCTCCCGGCCGAGTACCCCGGCGGTGACGAGGAACTGCTCGCGGCGCGCTGGCGCCGGGACGGCATCCCCGCTGCCTACGAGCTCTGCGGCACCGCCGGCGATCACCCCGACCAGCTCCTGGTCACCTGGCGCGCATGGAACTCCACCCCGGTCCCCGACTGGGAGACCGCCTTCGCACACGCCCTGACCCGCAGCGTCTCCGCCGCCATGGAGGTCGCCGGCGGGCGCCGCGACCGGGTCACGGGGGAGCGCGTGGCACAGCGCCCGTGGGACCGGGCGCTGAACTGGTTCGTCTCCTCGTACCCGCTCCTCGGCGGCCTGGCCAGCGGCCTGAAGATCGTCGCCGACGCCGAGCTGGCCCGCACCCAGGGCATCGACGTCGCCGCGGTCAGTGCCACCGCCGGGGAGATCTACATCAACCCGCTGCGCAGCTTCGAGGACGGGGAATGGCGGTTCATCCTGGCCCACGAGATGCTCCACGCCGCCCTGCGCCACGGCGAGCGCCGCGGCGCCCGGAACCCGTACCTGCACAACGTGGCCGCCGACTACGTGGTCAACGGCTGGCTCGTCGAGATGGGCGTCGGAGAGATGCCCTCCGGGCTGCTGTACGACCCGGATCTGAAGGACCTCTCCGTCGAGGAGGTCTACGACCGGATCACCACCGATCTGCGCCGGATGCGCCGTCTCGCCACCCTGCGCGGCAAGGGCCGCGGGGACATCCTGGGCGACCCGCTGCCCCACCCGGGCAGCGGGCCGTACGCCGACCTGGACGAGTTCTACCGGCGCGGCCTGGTCCAGGGCTTCGACCTGCACACCCACGGGGAGCGCGGCCTGCTGCCCGCCGGACTGATCCAGGAGATCCGGGCCCTGGCCCACCCGCCGGTGCCCTGGGACGCCCGGCTCGCCCGCTGGTTCGACGAGTACGTGCCGCGCCCCGAGCCCGTACGGAGCTTCGCGCGCCCGGCGCGCCGCCAGGCGTCCACCCCGGACATCCCGCGCGCGGGCCGCTACTTCCCGCCCGAGGAGGTCGCCCGCTGCACCTTCGGCGTGGTCCTCGACACCTCGGGGTCGATGAACGCCGCCCTGCTCGGCAAGGCGCTGGGCGCGATCGCCTCGTACG
Source organism: Streptomyces sp. NC-S4 (assembly GCF_054353315.1). NCBI lineage: Bacteria > Bacillati > Actinomycetota > Actinomycetes > Kitasatosporales > Streptomycetaceae > Streptomyces > Streptomyces sp. NC-S4. Next base: position 6,960,172 of record NZ_CM135937.1, read on the forward strand.
CCGAGGCCCGAGACGTACCGGCGGCGCGCGTCGTCTTCTGCGACGCGGCGCCGTACGACGCGGGCTATCTGCCCCCGACCGAGATCGCCGGCCGGGTACGGGTCCGCGGGCGGGGCGGTACCGAGCTGCAGCCGGGCATCGACCTGCTGCAGCGGGCGGAGGACTTCCCGCCCGGGGCCCCGGTACTGGTGATCACGGACGGGTGGTGCGACACCCTGCGCATCCGGCGCGAGCACGCCTACCTGATCCCCCAGGGCGCGTCCCTGCCGTTCACCCCCAGGGGTCCCGTCTTCCGCCTGACCTGACCTGACCGACCTGGCCTGACCGACCTGACCCCGACCGGACGCAGAACGCCCCTGACCCGCGGGTCCGCGGGTCAGGGGCGTTCCGGTGGAGACCGACTCAGTCGAGGTAGTCGCGCAGCACCTGCGAACGCGACGGGTGGCGCAGCTTCGACATGGTCTTGGACTCGATCTGGCGGATGCGCTCACGGGTGACCCCGTACACGCGGCCGATCTCGTCCAGGGTCTTCGGCTGGCCGTCGTTGAGGCCGTAACGCATGGAGACCACGCCCGCCTCGCGCTCCGAGAGCGTGCCCAGGATGGACTGGAGCTGCTCCTGGAGGAACGTGAAGGACACCGCGTCCGCGGGGACGACCGCCTCGGAGTCCTCGATGAGGTCACCGAACTCGCTGTCGCCCTCCTCACCCAGGGGGGTGTGGAGGGAGATCGGCTCACGGCCGTACTTCTGGACCTCGATGACCTTCTCGGGGGTCATGTCGAGTTCCTTGCCCAGCTCCTCCGGGGTGGGCTCACGGCCCAGGTCCTGGAGCATCTGGCGCTGCACGCGGGCGAGCTTGTTGATGATCTCGACCATGTGCACGGGGATGCGGATCGTGCGCGACTGGTCGGCCATGGCACGCGTGATCGCCTGCCGGATCCACCAGGTCGCGTACGTGGAGAACTTGAAGCCCTTGGTGTAGTCGAACTTCTCCACGGCGCGGATCAGACCGACGTTGCCCTCCTGGATCAGGTCCAGGAAGAGCATGCCGCGGCCGGTGTAGCGCTTGGCGAGGGAGACCACGAGGCGGAGGTTGGCCTCCAGCAGGTGGTTCTTCGCCCGGCGGCCGTCCTCGACCAGGATCTCCAGCTCGCGCTTGAAGGCGGGCTTGTGGTCCTCCTCCTCTTCGAGCTTGTACTCGGAGAAGAGACCCGCCTCGATGCGCTTGGCGAGCTCCACCTCCTGCTCGGCGTTCAGGAGCGGCACCTTGCCGATGAGCTTGAGGTAGTCCTTGACGGGGTCGGCGGTGGCGCCGGCCACCATGACCGTCTGCGCCGGGGCGTCGTCCTCGTCGTCGTCGGACAGGACGAAGCCCTGGGTGCCGCCGGCCTTGGGCGCCTCGTCCTCGGGCTCGTCGACCAGGTCCTCGGCAGCCCAGTCCTCGCCCTCGACGACGGGGGTCTCGCCCTCGTCGGCGTCCTTGGCGCTGGTCTTCTTCGCCGCGGTCTTCTTCACGGCGGTCTTCTTGGCGGCGGTCTTCTTGACCGTGCGCTTCTTCGGTTCGGCGGCGGCCTCGGCCGACGCCTCGTCCCCGATGGAGGCTGCCGACGGAGCGGATATCGCCGTGGCGGTGGTCACGGCCGTGGCCGCGGTGGTCACCGCGGTCTTGCGGGCGCCGATGGGGCGCGGCGCGGCGGTGGCCTTCTTGGTCACGGTGCGGGCCGGGGCGGCGGCAGCCTTGCGGGGCTTCTTGGCGGCAGCCTTGGTGGCGGGGGCCGCGCTGACGTGAAGGGCGACACCCTCCTCGTCCAGGACCTGGTTCAGGCTGCGCAGGACCCGCTTCCACTGGTCCACCGGGATGCGGCCGGCCTCGAAGGCCTGGCGCACGTCGTCACCGTTGATGTGACCCTGCTCGCGGCCGCGCTCGACGAGCGCGACGAGGGCCTCGGATTCGGCGATCTCCGGAGGGAACGTACGGGACGGGCTGAGCGACACAAGGAGCCTCTCGTTGCGAACAGATAAGGGTGGGCGGGACATCATCGCGCGAACTCGGGAAACAGACCCGAGGGGGGTCTGTATTCCGGGCCGCGCGAGGACACCTGTCGGTTCATCGCATGCCCGAGTCGATTCGTTACGCGCTGAATTGAGTGACCTGCGCCACGCTGTGGCCGCGCAACCGATCCGGCGCAGATCCGTCCGCCCTTCAGGTCAGCCCGTTTTGCGGGCTTCGATGAGGAAGCGGGCGGTGTGAGCGACGAACGGACCTTCGCGTTCGATCTGTTCGTGGAGCTCACGCAACCGGTCCCGGTACTGCCCGACCGTGAAGCCGGGCACCATCCAGATCACCTTCCGCAGAAAGTAGATCACGGCTCCGATGTCGTGGAACTCCGTGCGCAGCCGCTCGGAGCGCAGATCGAGGACCTCGAGGCCGGCCGCGGTGGCGTCGGCGACCGCGTCGTCGGGGTGCCGGGCGCGCCGGACCTCCTCCGGCTGCGGGCCGAGGAAGTACTCGACGAGCTCGAAGACGCTCGCCGGACCGACCTGCTGCGAGAGGTAGCTGCCGCCGGGCGTCAGCACCCGCGCGATCTCCTCCCACCAGATGGTCACCGGGTGCCGGCTGGTCACCAGCTCGAAGGCCGCGTCACCGAAGGGCAGCGGCGGCTCGTCGGAGTCGGCGACCACCACCGCGCCCAGTGGGTGCAGCAGCCGCGTCGCCTTGTCGATGTTCGGCGGCCAGGACTCGGTGGCGGCCGTCAGCGGCGGCAGCGGAGCGCACCCGGCCAGTACCTCACCGCCGCCGGTCTGGATGTCCAGCGCCGACCGGACCAGGGTCAGGCGCTCGGCCATCAGCTTCTGGTACCCCCAGGAGGGACGCTGCTCGGTGGCCCGGCCGTCGAGCCAGGAGAAGTCCCAGCCGTCCACGGAGACGGACTCGGCCTCGGCGACAAGATGGTCGAAAGTACGCGTCATGCATTGATCGTCCCAGGTCGGACGCCCGACAACCACCGGATATGTCGACTACAGTGGTCGGCGGGCCGTGACTGGCGTTCGGGTGGATCACCACCGGGGAGCGGCCCGGCGTACCTGTGGACCTGCGGTACGCCGAGTGCCGCGCGCCTGGGCGAACCGCGAGATCCGCAGCGACGTTCAGGAGACCCCGTGACGACCGCCCAGACTGCCTCTGTTCCCGCCTCTGCTCCTGTCGCCGGCTCCGCCCGGCTGATGGACGGCACGGCCCTCGCCCGCCGCATCTCGGAGCAGACCGCCGCCTACGCGGCGAAGATCACCGAGCGCACCGGCACCGCGCCCTGCCTCGCGACCGTGCTGGTCGGCGAGGACCCGGCCTCCGTGACCTACGTCCGCATGAAGCAGAACCGCTGCGCCAAGGCCGGGATCACCTCCCGCCACGTCGAGCTGCCGGCCGAGACCACCACCGAGGAACTGGTGGCCACCCTCACCGCGCTCTCCGAGGACCCCGAGATCAGCGGCATCCTGCTCCAGCACCCCGTCCCGCACCACATCGACGAGCGCGCCGCCTTCGAGGCCATCGCCCCGGGCAAGGACGTCGACGGCGTCACGATGCACTCCTTCGCCGCCATGGGCTTCGGACTGCCGGGCTTCGTCTCCTGCACCCCCGGCGGCATCATGCGGCTGCTCGCCGCCTACGACGTGGACCTGACCGGCAAGCACGCCGTCGTCGTCGGCCGCAGCGCGATCCTGGGCAAGCCGGCCGGGATGCTGCTGCTGGAGCAGAACGCCACCGTCACCTACTGTCACTCGCGCACCCAGGACCTGCCCTCGATCGTGCGCCAGGCGGACGTGCTGGTCGCCGCCGTCGGCAAGGCCGAGTTCATCCGGGGCGAGGACATCAAGCCGGGCGCGGTGGTCCTGGACGCCGGGTACAACGAGGGAAACGTCGGCGACGTGCACTTCGAGTCCGCCGCCACCCGGGCGTCGCTGATCACGCCCGTGCCGGGCGGTGTCGGTCCGATGACCATCGCCGTACTGCTGGAGCAGACCGTGCGGGCGGCCGCCGCACAGGCCGGCCTGGACCTCGCGGAGCTCTGATCCCGGCACGCGGATCCCGTACGCGCATTCGCATCCCGCACGCACGCCCCGGACCCCGGTCCGGGGCGTCGTGCTGTCCCGGGGCCCGTGCGCCTCAGGCGCCGACCGGTCCGGGGACCGGGTCCGGTGCGTCGGCGGCGGCCGCCTCACGGGCCGCGGCGACGATGTCGGAGGTACGGAACGCGTGGGCGAGGGCGGTCAGGGGCTGCCGGCCCAGGCGGTAGGGCTGCGGGATCGCGGCCGGCGCCGGCCCGGATCCGCGGGCGGCGGCGGCCTTGCGGTGGCAGGCGGCCGCCAGAACGGCCGCGTCCGCGACCGTGGCCGCGTTCGCCTCGCTCAGCCCCCGGCCGCGGGCCTCCTCGTACGCCGCACGGCGCACCCTGGGGTCGAACCAGCCGGCCAGCGCCAGGATCCCGTCGTCGATGACCGACTCGCGGTGGATGAGCCGGATCCCCACCGGGGACCACCAGGCCAGCGGGACGGTCCGCCCCTGGGTCGCGGCGACTTCGCGCAGCGCCTTCCACAGCGGGCGCAGCCGCCGGTACTGGCCGAGGGCCAGCCAGGTCGCAGACCCGCCGACCAGCGGCACGAGGAACCCGGCACCGAGCAGCAGCCCGGCCGCCCCGGCCAGGGGAGGCGCCACGTCCGTGGACAGGAACACCCAGTCGCGGCCGGCCCAGCGGGCCACCACCGAGGCCCACTTGGCGGCCAGGTAGGCCAGGTCCATCAGCCCGGCGACCACGATCAGGGCCAGCCCCGTGCGCAGCGGGCGCAGTGCCCGGTCCGCGACGGCCAGCCACTTGGCGCACAGCCAGGTCAGCGCCGAGGTGCCCAGGGTGTGCGCCACGAGAAAGCAGACGATCATCTCGCGGATCCAGGGCGTCGTCGCGTAGTACGTGTCCAGGTCCCGGAGCCGTTCCACCGGCGCGTCGCCGATCACGAAGAGGACGACAATCGCCGCGGTCGCCGTGCCGAACAGGGCCGTGGTCAGCCGGGTGGCCCGGCGTACGGCCGCGGGCGGCCCGCCCCGCCACTGCAGGACCAGGACGACGCACAGCCCGGAGAACACCGTGACCAGGCCGAACACCAGGGGAGCGGAGAAGTTGACCACGCCGGTGCGGCGGTTGACCGCGGCGATGGTGGACGGTGACGCCAGGAAGTTGATGGGAGCACCGACGACCAGCAGCGCGCACGCGGTCCGGTTCAGCGGCTGGTCCCAGTCCCGGCGCAGCTTCGGCAGCTTGATCAGCAGCGCCAGGACCATCAGGGAGGCGGGCAGGAGCGGCAGGAGCCTGCCGCTCATCGGGCCTGTCCGACGGCGTCGGAACCGGGTGCCGTACCGGGTGCCGTGCCGGGCGCCCGGTCGAGCCCGGCGACGGCCCGCTCGGCGGCGGTGAGCGGCGGCGCCTTCAGCGCGCCCCGGTCCGAGGCGCGCAGGACGTGCCAGACCACCGACGGGCTGAGCCAGTGGGTGGGCGCGATGCTCATGGTGAGGACGTTGAGCAGGGCGGCGGTGAGCGCCTCGTCGGTGGTGGCTCCCGTCATCAGCCGGCCGACGTATCTGTTGAGCAGACCGGTGCCGGCGCGCGGCTTCATCCCGGTGGCCCCGGGGTACAGGATGTCCTGCGAGGTGGCGAGCTCCCAGGCGGTGGCGACCTGCGGCGCGATGGCGCGCTGCGCCTCGCGGCCGATCCCGGGATGCCCCAGCCCCTTTGCCCGCAGCAGGGTGCGTACGGCCAGGATCCCCTGGGCCGCGACGGTCATGCCCTGTCCGTAGAGCGGGTTGAAGGTGGCGACGGAGTCGCCGACGGCGAAGAAGCCGTCGGGCAGCTCGGCCTTCTCGAAGTAGATCCGGCGGTTGGCGGTGCCCTGGGTGACGGCGACGTCCGTCAGGGGCCTGCGGCCCTCCAGGAGCTCACCGACGATCGGGTCGCGGACGGACTTGGCGAACGGGATGAACGCGTCGGGGTCGCCGGTGGGCTGGCCGCCCCGGGTGCCGGAGAGGGTGGCCTGCCACTGGCCGTTCTCGATGGGCACGATCGTGGCGGTCTGCCCGGGCACGGGCACGCGCGGGTCGGACTGCACGTTGATGATGGGGAAGCCCATCTCGTGCGCGCCGGCGGGGGCCTCGAAGATCCGGGTCGCGTAGACGAGTCCGGAGTCGACCTCGGCCTGCCGGATGCCGCTCACGCCGAGCGCCTGGAGCCACGTCCGGGCCCGCGAGCCGCGGCCGCTGGCGTCGACCACCAGATCGGCCGTCACCAGCCGGTCCCGCTCCTGCGGGGTGTCGACCCGCACGCCGGTCACCCGGTCCGCACTGCCCTCCAGGCCCCGGACCCGGCTCCGCTGGAGCGTGGAGACCCCCGGCAGGGCGGTCACCCGGGCGCGGACCACCGAGTCGAGGAGATCGCGGCTGCACGAGATGTTGAACTGCTTCTCCCCACAGCGCGGGATCCATCCCTGGGCGGTCTTGCAGACCAGGTCGGTGGGCAGGCTGCGGCGGATGGCCCCCGCCTTCGTCCAGTCGTCGGTGATGCCGGGCAGGATCCGCTCGATCGCCCGGGCGCCGCCCGACCACAGGAGGTGGGTGTGCCGGCCCTGCGGGAGTCCGCGGCGCGGGGCCGGACCCTCGGGCAGCGGGTCGGCGTCGATGACGGTGACCGTGGCGTGCTCGGCGAGGACGGCCGCCGCGAGGAGGCCGGCCAGGCTGCCGCCTATGACGATCGCGTGGCGGGGCGGGGTGGACTGGTTCATCGTGGCGTGCTCTCTGTCAGGGCCGTGCCGAGGGCATCGGCGCGAGGGATGCGGAGGCCGGCTGCTGCGGGTCGCGGCGTGGCACGGGGCTTCCCCAACCGAGTGAGGACTGGATGCGCTCGATGGCTTCGGGGAGCTGCTCCTGGGGCGAGGGCAGGTAGGAGCGCAGGGTGTTGCCGAGGTGCAGGCCGAAGGTCTCGGCCCGGATCTCCGCCGGATCCCCCTGGTCGGCGCGGGCGGCGGCCTGCCGGACCACTGCCTCCAACCCGGAACCGGAGGCCAGCAGTTCGGCGAGGCGGCCGGAGTGCCCCGCCAGCCGGGCGGCCACCAGCATGCCCGGACCGACGCTGTCGCTCGTCCCCTCGTCCAGGTGCCACAGCTCGTGGCACGCGATGACGAGCTGGTGTTCGGGCCGGGTGTGCTGCTCGACGACGATCAGGTCGACGTCGTCCAGCTCCAGCCACAGCCCGCTCGCGGTGTCGGGCGGGAAGGAAGTGAAGTGGACATCCACCTTCCGCTCTCCGCCGCGCCGTCCGGCGTAGGCGGCGCACAGCGCCCCGATGATCTCCGCGGCATCGGCCGGCGGCGTCAGGCGTGCGCCCTCCAGCAGCTCGGAGGCCAGCTTGCGCATGGCCCGTGTGGTCCTCATGGTGCTTCTCCCTCGGTGGGGATGCCCTCGATCGGAGCCCCGCCCTTCGTGCCCGGGATTCCGAGCTGCCCCTCGCGTGCGAGGAGGTCGTCCAAGTGGTCGGCCGGCGACTTCCAGCCCCGGGGCGACAGCCGCCCGGCCCGCGTGACGGTGCTGCGTACGTCGTGCGTCCGCAGCACCGCCGGCATGGGGTTCCTCCGGTCCCGCACCGTCGACTCCAACTCGCCCTGTCCCAGGGCCAGGGCGCCGGCGAGCGCCTCGGTGCCGTCGGGCGGCAGGAGGCCGCCCTCGACGCCGTGGAACCGCTGGACCCCGGCGGCCGCGGCGAGGTTCGGCACGCCCTCGCCCCGGGCGAGGCGGGTCGGCGACTGCCCCGACGCGTCGAAGGACCCGGCGACGGTCGCGGGCGAATGGCGCTGGCCGTACTCGCGTACGCGCGTGCGGCGCAGGTGCTCGAACCGCAGGTGCACCTGTTCCTTGAGCGGGAGCCGGATGTCCTGCGGGGTCATACCGGTGAGGTACGACAGGCGCTCCAGGCCGTCCCGGCCGTGCTTGTCGCGCCGGGTCGCGCGCAGCCGCAGGAACCGCTGGTGCACGCGCCGCTCCACCGCCAGCACCTCGGCCGGATCCCGCCCGCACTCCTGCGCCGGGTCCCAGGTGCGCCGCCGGACGGCGGCGAGGTCGGGTCGGGCGGCGGCTCGCACCGGCTGATTCTCCATATGTCGACAAGACGTTCGAGTGATTCGGCTCCGTGAAGCCTAGCCCCCCGCCCCGCACCGAACCAGGGGAACCCCAACGCTTCCTGCCGTACGGCTCAAGGAGCGTTGGCACCCTCCCGGCCCCGGAACCGCACGACAAGCTCCGTCCGGGCGACAGGTGTTGGACAGGAGAACGGGCGCGGGGAGCGTCGTGCGCGGTCCTTGATGCTGGAAGCGTCTGCTTTGATCATCCCTATGACGGAATGGTCTCAGCTCACCCATGCCTACGGCACCGCCGAAGACGTGCCCGGCCTCCTCGAGGCCGCCGGGCCCGACCCGGACAATCCCGCGTGGAGCGAGCTCTGGTCCCGCCTGTGCCACCAGGGAACGGTCTACCCCGCGAGCTACGCCGCCCTGCCCGCGCTTGCCGGGAAGGCGCGCCGGTCGACGGCTGCAGACCGAACCGCGCCCCTGCTCCTGGCCGCTTCCATCGTCGCCAGCACCGACCGGCCCTACGGGACGCCTGATCCGAAGGATGTCTACGCTGCCGAGATCGCCGAGCTGATCGAGCTGGTGGAGCGCGCGCTGCGCCATCCGTCGCTGACCGGCAGTCCGGACCGCTATGTGGAACTGCTGGAAGCCCTGCTGGCCTTCGAGGGAGTGGAGGTGTGGGGGGAGGAACTGCACGGTCTCAGCGGCGAGGAGTTCGAGGTTCCCTGCCCGGCGTGCGAGACCGAGAACTTCGTGGTGTTCGGCTCGTACGGCTACTTCTCGACGACCGACGGCTTCTACATGAACGAGGCTTCCGGGCAGCGCAGGGAGCTGCAGCCCGCAGACCCCTCCACCTTGGAAGGGGTGGCCGAGCGGCTTCACGCGCGTGCTCTCGTCGATGGCCAGCACGAAGTCGCGAGCAAGCTGACCTACGTCTTCGGCAGTGCGTACTGCGCGGAGTGCGACGCCCTCTTCCGTGTCGATCACGCCATCGTGGCCCGCTGGAGCGGCTGACCCCGCGCCCGGCAGGAAGCGACACCGCGCAGGCTGGGATCGGCCCACGACCCCACACCCAGTACCTGGGCGAGATCGAGCGCGCCCGCACGGCACCGTCCTATGTCGCCGGATCATCTTGCGTTCGGCATCAGTTCCCCGGCAGCGGTCCGAAGGAGTCGTACAGTCCCGCGGAGAAGAACACCGGCCCGCCCGCCGACGGAACCCGCAGGGTCGCCTCCGTCTTAATGCGCGCGGTCTGGTCGTCGTCCCGCCACCGCCGGGCCCGCAGATCGATGCACGCCGGCTTCCGTCCCCCGAACAGCCCCGTGATCGTGGCTTCGTCCGTGTCGTCGGTGCTGACGATGAGATGCATGCCGAGCCGTGGCCCTTCCACCACGACCTGACTCAGCGCCGTGAACACTTCCGGCGCCAGCAGCAGCACCTTCTGGAAATCCTCCACGACGACGACGAGGCGCCGCAGAACGTGTGGGATGCCGTACTTGTCCGCGTCCTGTGCAAGCGCCCCGAAGTCCGAGTCGTCGAAGCTCCTCCCCAGCATGTCCCAGCGCTTCGTGACTTCCCGGCGGACGTTCTCGCAGAACGAGAGGACGTGCGCCGGGTCGTCGCGCAGGCCGAGGAACGAGGCACCCCGTACGACGTCCTCGAAGCGGGTGAGCCCGCTGTGTCCGTCGTTGTCAGCGCGGACCAGTTCGAGACCTGTCGGGTTCTGCCGCGTCAGCTGGTCCAGCACACGGCCCAGGACACTTCTGCGGGTTTCGGCCGGAAGCCCGCGGAGCAGGAGGTGGGGGCCCTGGCCGCCGCGGTGTTCGCTCTCCAGGTCCAGTCCCACCGGATCCAGGCCGGGATCAAGCCCGAAGGAGACCCGCATGGTCCGGTTGTCCCCGGGCCTCAGGTGCACGAGGGAGTCGAGGGCACGCTGCAGCCTGACCGCAGACGGCCGGTGCGCGGGGTCCCTCCGCGTGCATGCCTCCAGAAGCGCCGTCCAGTCGGCGGAGAGCCGGCCGGCGGGCAGTGCCGACGTGGGTTCGGAGAGATGCTCCCCCTGTCCCCCGCCCGTCGCCGCGTCCACGAGGATGACACCGAGCGCGTACACGTCGGACTCGCTGGTCGGTTCGCCGCCGGGCATGTCCAGCTCCGGGGCACGGTAGCGGCGGCGTGGCGCGTACGCGTCCCAGTGCGGGCTGGTCCTGCCGTCCACGGAGGCGAACATCCACCCGGTGATCTGCATCTTCCGCTCCGTCACCAGCACGCGACGGGGGGTGAGCGAGCCGTGGACCAGGCCGTTCTCGTGGGCGTTGGCGAGGCTCGCCGCGAGCTGGCGGGCTACGTGCAGCAGGCCCGCCGGGTGCAGGGGGCCCATCTGCTCTACGAAGTCATGCAGGTTCGGTGCCGGTTCCGAGGTGCCGTCCAGCGCGCATTCGACGGCGAGCCAGGGCCGGAGGCGGTCGGCGTCCCAGGCCAGGAGTCGCGGCGCGAAGAAGCCGTCCAGCCGCTTCAGCGCTGTCACCTCGGTCGTCACGAGGTCGACGGCGTGCCGGGGGTTGTGTACCTCGGGTGTGCGGATGACGAGCACGCGGCCCTCGCCGTCGTGGGCCAGGAGCAGCCCGATGTCCGACCAGCCCGCCAGGTGCTCGGCGAACACCTCGTACGGCGGGCCGTCCGGGCCCTCGAAGCGGCGGTCGGCGACGGACAGCCGGCACCATCCCGTCTGCTCCTCGTCGAGGACGAAGCCGTCCGGGAGCTCCCGCAGCTCGACGTGCGGCCCGAGCGGTTCGGGTGCGGATTCCGGTTCCGGCGGGGCGGGCGGGGCGATGCCGAGCCTGCGCCGGAGGGTCTCGTCGACCCAGCCGAAGGGCCTGCGGCTGCCCGACCTGATCCGCTCCGTGCCCTCGGAGTGGGGAAGCCAGGCCGGGAATCCCGTCGACGCGTTCGGGAGTCCGCTGAGGTGGGCCGTAACCTCCTGCGCCGTCCTGACCAGTTCGGAGGGCGGCACCGTACCCAGCAGAACCGTGCGGATGTCCTCGGCGAAGTCGAAGGTCTTCTGGTGCGGGAGGTCGGCGGAGCCGCCGACGCCGTGCATGAGGCCGCCGAGGAAGACCTCCGCCAGGTGGGCCGTGTCGACGGACGGTTGCAGGGCGTGCTGGACGAGCCGCATCGCCGGGACGGGGAGCGGTGCCACGGCTGCCAGGTGTGCCGCGAGGCGGTACGCCTCCGAGGACGCCGAGGTCTTGAACCGCAGCACGGCCTCCTCCGCCGCGACCGCCCCGGCGGGCCGGGTGAACGCCCGGGCACCGACGGCGGGAACCGGCGTGAGCGGACCGGCCAGGAGCGGGAGCACCACGGTCTCTCCGGGGGAGCCGATGAGCTGGGCCCAGGTGGCGATGTCGCTCCCCTCAGCGGAGAGCACCGGGACCGGGACGCCGTCGTAGGGGGCCAGTTCCGGCGGCAGGACGGGGTCCTCGACGTGCCAGGACCGGTTGGCCGCTCCCCTGCGGCGGGTCGTCACGCGCCAGGGCCGCGCGTCGATGCCCGAGCCCGCCCAGAGCCGCGGCGGGAGCGCGTGCAGGACAGCCACGGGTCCCGTCGACGCGGCGCGGTCGAGCTCCCGGTGCATCCTCCCGTCCCGCCAGGCCCGTCCGACGCCGTCGCTCACGACGAGGAGCAGGGTGTTGCCGGAGGGGTCGAGGACCGTGGACATCGGACGTGCCCGGTCGCGCCCGCCGTACGGGCGGCCGGTCAGCCGGGGACCGCCGGGCGTACGGCTGTCGAGGCCGTGGAGGCGTACGTCCCGGAAGGCGCCGCACCGCTCCATCAGGGCACGGACCTCGCCCGCGAGCCGCTGCCACAGAAGCATCGAGACGCCGTCGTCGACGAGGACCGCCAGGTCGAGCCAGCGGGTCCGTGCGGGGCGGAGCACGGCATCGGGGAGGCCGGTCTCGGCCATGGCGGAGACGGTCGCGTCGACGTCGAGTTCGGTGCGCAGCGCGTCGGGACGGAGCTGTCGCAGCGGGCGCAGGGCGCGCCCGATCCGGAGCTCCGTACCGTCGAGCGCCTTCATTCCCGGGGCGCGTACGGCCATCGCGGAACGGTCGGAGGAGGCCGCCTGACTCGGCGGCACGGGGGCTGCGTGCAGCCCGTCCTCCTGCGGGGTAAGCGCTTCGCCGTCGGCCGCCGTGGCGCCGGGGGCCGTCCCGTCCCGGTGGTCGTCCGGGGGCGGGTCCCGGTGCTCGTCCCCGCCCCCGAAGGGCAGCCCGACGGCGGACTCGGCCGGGGTCGCTGACTCGGCGGCGAGCTCAGCGGCCCGGGCCACCCGTGCCAGCGCCGTGGCCGCCGCCGGGGGCAACCGGGACGCGAGCCACAGCGCGTCGCGGAGCTCCTCGGCGTCGAGGAGCTCGCCGTCGCCGGACAGGGCGTCACGCACCCGGTGCAGCATGGGCCCGGTCACAGGGTGCGCGCGAGCCGGTGCAGGACGGCGTCCAGCAGTCCGTCCGCGTCGAGTTCGACGCCGCCGCGCCGGAGGAACACGGCGTTGAGGAGCTGGTCCGTCGCGAGCTCACCGCGCGCCCTGCGGGCGAGGAAGGCACGCATCAGGTCGTCGATCTCGGGCGTGCCGTGCGTTTCGGAGCCGTCCTTCGGGTCGAGGTGGGCGGAGATGATGGCGCGCAGTCGGTATTCGTCCGGTTCCGGGAGGTCGAGGCGGACGCAGCGGCGCAGGAAGGCCGGCGGGAAGTCTCGTTCGCCGTTGCTGGTGATGATGACGACGGGGAACTCGGAGCAGCGGACGCGGCCACGGACGACCTCGGTCCACTTGCCGGAGTCGGCGGTCATCACACGTACCGAGGACTGTTCCTCAGGGAGCCGGGCGAGCTCGGGGATCTCGAACTCGCCTTCCTCGAAGACGTTCAGGAGGTCGTTCGGCAGGTCGACGTCGCCCTTGTCGAGTTCGTCGACGAGAAGCACGCGCGGCGACTCCGATGCCACCAGGGCGGTGCCGAGCGGGCCGAGCCGCAAGTACGAGCCGATGCCCGGGTCCAGCGGCGTGGAGCCGTCACCGCCGTGGGGTTCACGGCTCATGTTGGTCTCGCGGAGCCTGCCGATGGCGTCGTAGCGGTACAGCGCATCCTGGAGTGTGGTGCGGCTGTTGACCGGCCAGTGCAGGACGGGACCGAGGGACAGTTCGTGGGCCACGGCGTACGCCAGGGACGACTTGCCCGTCCCCGGGTGTCCGGTGACGAGGAGCGGTCGGCGGAGCAGCAGTGCGGCGTTGACGACGTCCGCCTCCTGGGGGCCGATCAGATAGGGCCGGTTGCGGTGGGAGGTGTCCGTCTTCCCGTCGGCGGTGCTGCCGAACCGCCTCCAGGGCGGGGCTTCGGGGAAGGTGATGCTCCTGGCGCGGCCGTCGCCCTTGAACAGCCGCCAGTCTGCGTCCTGCCCGTCGTCGGCCGTGTCCTGCCGCCCGTGGGGTTCGTGGGCCGTCATCGGGTGTCCGTCCTTCTCCATGGTGCGGGTGTTCGGTGGAAGTGGTGCGTCATAACGGGTCGGCCAGCCGCAGCGGTCCTGGCAGTGCCAGTTCGCCTTCCTCCCAGATGAGGGCCGGTCGCGCCGCCCCGTCCGGGGCCGAGGCGGCGTACTGGGACCTCCGGAACTCCTGGAGTCGTCGAGGGAGCTTGTCGAGGGGGCCCGTGGGGTCGAGGGCGTCCATCCGGGGCGCGTCCTCGTGCGACCCGGCGTCCCGGTCCCACAGCACGACGGGCACTCCCATGGCCAGACACACGTGGACGAGTTGCTGCCGTCGCTCGGGCGGCCCGTGGAGGACGACCCGCGCGGTGTCGCGGTGGGGCTCGTTCAGGAGTTTGTGCAGGCTCATGATGTCGTGGCACGACTCGTCGACGACGAGTGTCCCGTCGCCCCCGACCGCCCAGCGTCTGCGCATCTCGCTCGCCGCCGTGGGGACGCTGCCGGCCAGGTCGGGGCAGCGCAGCGTGACCTGGTAGCGGCCGCCCAGAGGTGTGCTCAGTTCGGCGAGGTCGGGGAAGAGGTCCCCCAGTTCGCTGCCCGCGTCCCACTGGTCGACGGGGATGTCCAGTCCGTCGGCCTTCACCACCACGTCGACGCGCGTCGGAGCCCGGCCGCTCACCGCCTCGCTGCCCTCCGCCGTCTGACGTATCAGCCGCCCGATCTCCCCCGGCTCCAGGGGGCCTTCCGGGGCGGCCACCGCCGTGCGCCCGCCGTCCCTGTGGCCGAGCCAGATCTCGCACAGGAAGCGGTCCGGATCGGCGGCTCCCGCCCGGTGGAGCCGCACGATGAGCTGCGTGACGGGCGCGGGGACGCGGGCGGCCCAGGCCCTGGCGTCCGCGCGGCGTTCCTCGAGCGCGGCCACGCTGATGCCCAGGCGTCCGGCGACACGTTCGCACCAGGCGTGCAGCCACCGCTGTCGGTCCGGGTCGGCGACGGCGGCAGCCACGAACTCCGCGAGCCGGAGCAATGCGGGGACGGGCAGGGTGCCGGTCGTGGCGCCGCGCCCGTCCGGGTATTCCTCCAGCGCCCGTACGACGGCGTCGACGTCCTCCACCGCCAGGCGGGGAGACCGCGTCAGCGCTTCCGGGAGCTCCAGGAGCCGCAGCGCCTCCTGCGCCGCGCGCGGGATCAGCTCCGGCTCGTTCCCGGCGACCCTGCGCAGGGTGGTGTGAAGCTGATCGTGTTCGGTGACGGAGAGCAGCCTGACGGCGGGCTCGGCGCGGCCGAGCGCCAGCAGGCCGTTCAGCGTTGTGCGGTCGCCGCCGTGGCCGCCGACCACGGGAGTCAGCGACTCCGTCAGGGTGGCCAGTGCCCGGTCCTCGGTGAGCAGCAGCGTGGCCAGCTCGTCCAGGGTGGGCGGCGACTGCTCGCCACCGGAGGGCGCCTCCAGGCCGAGGCGGGCGGCGAGGTGCCTGCAGTGGTCGGCACGGCGCGCCGTGTCGTCCAGCAGGGCCCGCAGCAGCGGGACCATCTGGCGTACGGAGTCCTCGGCCGGTCGCGTACAGGCGAGGTGATCCGGTGCGACGACCTCGCATCCGGCGAGGATGTCGTGTGCGCCCGCGCGGGTCAGGCGCTCCCGTACGGTCTGCCAGGGCACGGCCCAGCTGCGCCGGACGGTCTCCTGGGCATGCAAGGGGTCCTGGCCGGTCATCACCTGGGCGATGACGAGTCCGGCGACGGTGCGGTCGGACTTCACCCGCAGGGGGCCGCCGCTGTAGCCGGGGCCGATGGCGGCGCCGGTCAGGGAGCCGTCGAGGTAGCAGCCGGGGCCGTCCCGGAAGCCGGCCACGGTGTCGGCGTAGGTGATGCCGACACCGCCGCCGTGCCAGGCGCGGAGTTCCAGCCCCTCGGTCATGTCCCGCCAGACCACGGGGGCGGCCCACTCGGGGGCCGTCTCCTCCAGTTCGAGCACCGCCAGATCGCCGTCCCACACGACGTCGCCCGACCGTGGCTCGGGCGCCACCCAGACCGACAGCCGGGCCCTGCCGTACCGAGGGGTCCTGCCGGAGCCGTGGAAGGCGGTTCTCAGAAACGTCTCGCCGGTCGGGGGTTCGGCGCAGAGCAGGTCCCGCCCCACTGCGTCGTTGACGACGTGTGCGCAGGTCAGCAGGTGGTTCGGCGAGAGGAGCGCGGCGGCTCCGGCTGCCTTTCTGTCGCCCTCGCGCAGCAGCGCGGCGTGGGAGACCGGCGCTGCCGGCCGGCTGAACCAGCTCATCGGCTACGCCGGGGAGGCGTCGCCGGTGCCCTGGTTCTGCCAGGTGGCGCTGACGGTCATGGTCGCCTGGCCGTTGGCGCCGACGATCCCGAGCTTGAGGTCCTGGCCGATCTGGATGCCGAACTCGACCGTCAGCTCCTGGGGCGGGTGCGCGGTGGCGGTGACCGCGGTGTGGACCTCTTCGAGCAGCGGGCCGAGCGGCCGCAGCGCGGTCTGGAGCACGTCCTGGGCGAGCACGGCGGCCCGTCGGCCTCGGGCGACCGGGATGACGGCGCCGAAGCCTTCCGGCAGGTCGGCGGCGTCTTCGGAGGGGGCGGCGGGCGCGAGTGCGGGGGCCGGTTCTCCGACGCCGGCGAGTTCCACGCGGATCGCGGCACCGGCGAGTTCGAGTTCGAGGTGGTCGGGCATGCGCCACATTGTGCACGAGCGGCGCGGCCGTGCCGAACTTCCCCCGAAATCCTCCCACGGTCCGTCAGAACGCGGGCCCACGGACGTACATGACGGGCACCGTGCAGCAGACAGCGATCAACCGGGCGCTCTCCGGTGACCCCGAGCGCCGCTTCGACCCTGCGTGGCCCTCTGTCCGGCTCCATCGCGTCAGGTTTTCGCCCGGTACGCGGGCTGACCCGGGGGCAATGCCGCATGCCCGCTCCCACTGGGATTACCCCCGGGGTAATCGACCTGCCGCGCGGGCCCCGGCACAGTGGGCGCATCGGGTTCCGGGGCCGCGCACTCGGTTCCGGGACCCGGTTCCACCTGGCCGTTCGACCTCGATGGAGGCTGATTCCCATGTCCGCGACCCCGCTCGCCGGCTTCGCCCGCAATCGCGTCCCGCAGACCGCGCTGCGCCGGTTCCTCGCCCTCGACTCGGTCGTCACCACTGCCAACGGGCTCGCCTACGTCGCCCTGTCCGCACCGCTCGGCCGGCTGCTCGGGGTCGGGCAGGGGCTGTTGCTCGGGCTCGGGATCCTCCTCGTCGCGTACGGGGCCGGCGTCGGGTGGCTCGCGTCGCGGCCGCAGCCGCCCGTCCTCCCCGTGAAGCTCGTCATCGAGACGAACTACGCCTGGGCCGCCCTCAGCCTGGCGTCGTTGGTGTTCTGGTTCGAGCCCACCACCGCCGGGCTGCTGTGGATCCCGGCGCAGGCCGTCACCGTGGCCGGGTTCGCCGTGCTCCAGCAGTTCGCCCTGCGCTCGGGCTCAGCCGCCCAGTGAGCGCAGGTACTTCACCGTCGCCGGGTCGGCCGGGAGCATCGTCTCGATGGCCAGCTCGGCGACGGTCACGTCCATCGGCGTGTTGAAGGTCGCGATGGACGACACGAAGGACAGCAGGTGCCCGTCGTGCTCGATGACCAGCGGCAGCGCGATGTACGGGGTGGCCTCCTCCGGGACGCTGTCTGCGCCCGGGCGCTCCGCGACGGGATAGGCCGACACCTCCTCGTACAGGGCGCGCAGCGGCTCGGAGCGGGCCAGTGCGATCTGCCGCTCCATCTGGGCCAGCAGGTGCCCGCGCCACTCCCGGAGGTTGTGGATCCGCGGGGCCAGGCCCTCGGGGTGCAAGGTGATCCGCATGGCGTTCAGCGGCGGGGTCAGCAGGTGCTCCGGCAGTCCGTCCAGCAGCATCGCGATGCCCTGGTTGGCGGCGATGACGTCGTACACGGCGTTCACGACCAGGGCCGGGTAGGGCTCGTACCCGGCCAGCAGGCGGGCGATTCCCTCGCGCAGCGTCTCCATCGCCGGGTCGTCCAGCGCGGTGTGCGCGTAGCGCGGGGCGTAACCCGCCGCGAGCAGCAGGGAATTGCGCTCGCGCATCGGTACGTCGAGATGGCCGGCGAGCCGCAGCACCATCTCCTCGCTCGGCCGGGACCGGCCCGTTTCGATGAAGCTGATGTGCCGGGACGAGGAGTCGGCGCGGCCCGCCAGCTCCAGCTGGCTGATGCCGCGCCGTTCCCGCCAGGCGCGCAGCAGGGTGCCCACACTCGTCGTCGTCATGCGCACGACGTTAGCCGAGGAGGGGCAGCGGGTCAGCCCAGGTCGAAGACGTTCCGCAGGCCGAGACGGTAGCGCCACCGGTCGTGCCGTTTGGCGGGCTCCAGCTCCGGCGCCCGGTACATCGGATGGACGGTGCACCGCGGGGCGTCGGAACCGTCGCGGTCCAGCAGGGAGTTGACGGCCGCGCGAGCCGAGGCGTTGGCTCCCTCCATCGTCGCGAGGTCGATGTCGACGGCGACGTAGTCCCCGCTGAGGAAGAAGTTCGGGATGCGGGTGCCCGCGCTCGGCCGGTTGTGCAGGGTGCCGACCGGGTGGATCAGCAGCTCGTCCTGGTTCGTGGGGTGCGGGGTGCCGAGCCCGTCCACGCCCGGGTCCAGGAACCACGAGTGCAGCGCGGAGTCGCTCAGCAGGGTCCGCCCGGTGTCGTTGAGGGAGGCCTTCAGCTGGGCCCACACCTCGCGCGCCACCTCCTCGCGCGTGCACTGCTTGGCCGTCTTCCCGTACAGGATCCCCGGCTTGTCCCACTCGGAGATGTCCACCGACAGGCAGTCGACCGCCGTCCCGTCGCCGTAGTCGGCCGGGAAGTCGCGCGACGGCCAGTGCTCCGCCTGCTGGATCGCGGTCAACGACCAGGGTGAATCGATGCAGTTGAGGTGGCCGTGCACCAGCTCGGCGCGTTCGGTCAGATAGAACTGGATGCCGGTCATCCAGTCCGTCTCCAGCTGGTCGCAGCGCCCCAGCATCGGATCGGCGGCCCGCAGCGCCGCGCTCCAGGTCCGGCGGGCGTGTTCGACGGGCAGCGCGCTCACGTAGTGGTCGGCGGTGACGGTCCGCGCGGCGCCGTCCGCTCCCTCGACGGCGACCCCGCTCACCCGGCCGTCCGCGTACCGCACCTCCCGCACGGTCCAGCCGATCCTGAACTCCACTCCCAGGGAGCGCAGATGGGTTTCCCAGGGATCGATCCAGGCCTCGTTGGTCGGCAGGTTGAGGATCCGGTCCGGCGGGCCGTCCGCCCCGCGCCCCAGCAGGTTGAGGACGAAGGCCTCGCCGAGGGTGCCGACGGTACGGGTGGAGGCCTCCTCGGCCTTGGTCGCCACGATGTTGCGGGTGATGCCGACGGCCAGGATGCGCCGGTACTCGTTCGACATCCGCTCCGCGCGCACGAAGTCCCACCACGGCGTCCGCTCCCAGACCTCCTCGCGCCGTTCGTCGCAGCTGGTGAGGAAGACCAGTACCCGGTTGACGAAGTACGCCGTCTCGTGCGCCGGGAGCCGGAGCAGTGTCTGCAGGATGCCCGCGAGGGCGCGCCGGATCTCCTCGGGCGTCAGTTCGGCGGGGGAGTGCCCGGGCCAGGGGATGGGTCCGCGTAGGTCCTCGCGCCCGGCCGCCCGGGCGAACATCATCTCGCGCGGGGCCACGAGGTTGTCCCACACCCCGGCCGCGTTCCCGGGGAAGGGGATGCGCCGCATGGTGTCGGGCAGGTTGTGGTAGATGCCGGGGATGAAGCGGAAGCCGTGCTCGGCCGGCAGCGGCCGGCGTCCGCCGCGGGCGCTGCCGGGTACGTCCATGCTGCGCGCCTTCCCGCCCAGTGCCCGGCGTTCGTACACGGTCACGGCGTAGCCGCGTTCGGCCAGTTCGTGGGCCGCCGTCAGGCCCGCCACCCCGCCGCCGAGCACCGCGACGCGCCGTCCGGCAGGCGGTGGTCCGGCCGCACCGGCAGCCGCCGCGGGCGCCGTCGCGGGCCCGGCCAGGACCGCCCCGGCGGCGGCCGCCGCGCCCGCGCCGGCGATGAACGTACGCCTGGAACTTCCTGTGCCCGCCATGATGGATGCCCCCTCGTTACCGCTGGTAACAGTGCGTTCGGCGCAGGAGCATATGGGGGGTGCGAGGGACCCGGAAGGCGTAGAAGCACCCGAGCGCACTATGGCGCGAAAGGATTGGTCCGGTGTGCACTGTGGGAACCTTGACTACACGTCACGGGGAAAAGGAGCCGGTGCATGCCGAGTCAGCCGCTGTCGCAGAAGGAGATCGAGGACCGGTTGCGGGAACTCCCCGGCTGGGCCTTCGAGGACGACCGGATCTTCCGTACCTACCGGCTGGGCACCCACTTCGCGGCGAGCGCCCTCGTCGTCCATATCGCCACGGTCCAGGAGGAGTTGAACCACCACTCGGACCTGACCCTCGGCTACAACACGGTCCGGCTCTCCGTGAACAGCCATGATGCCGGCGGCGTGGTGACGGAGTCCGACTTCGCCCTCGCCGAACGCGTCGAGGCCCTCGCCCCCGGCCACGGCGCGAGCTGATGACCACGCACATACCCTCCGTGAGATCCCTGCTCGACTACGACGCCGAGGCCGAGGCCTACGACACCACCCGCGGCGGCATCCCGCGCGCCGAGGCGGCGGCCGCCGCCGTTCTCGAACTGCTCCCCGAGGACGCGCGCACCCTCCTCGACCTCGGCTGCGGCACCGGCATCGTCACCAGCCGGATCAGCCGTCCGGAACTGCGCGTCCTGGGAGTGGACGCCTCACACGGCATGGCCGCGATAGCGCTTCGGCGCGGCATCCCGGTGACCCTCGCCGACGCGGCCCGGCTGCCGGTCCGGTCGCAGTCCCTCGACGCGGTCAGCGCGGTGTGGCTGCTGCACCTGCTGCGCGAGCCGGGACTGGTGCCGGCGGTGATCGCCGAGGCCGCCCGGGTGCTGCGGCCCGGTGGGGTCTTCCTCGCCACCGTGGACAAGGACTCGGCGCACGACGTCGGCAGCGACATCGACGCCGTCTTCGCCGCGCACCTGACCCCGACCCCCGCGGACGCCTCCGGGGAGGTGGAGGCCTACGCGGCCCGGGCGGGTCTGCTGGCGGTCGGCGAGGCCCGTTTCACCGGTCACGGCCAGGGCCGCACTCCGCGCGGCTCCGCCCGGTCCCTGCTCGCGGGCCGTTACGCCTCCCGGATCGTCCCGCGCGGCATCACCGCGCGCGAGCTCGCGGCCCGGCTGGAACTGCTGCCGGACCAGGAAGTCCCGCGCGCCGAGCCGACGTACCGCATACGGAGCTTCGTACGCGTCTGACCGGCCCGGATCCCGATCGGGACCCGACCCCGATCGGGACCCGGACCGGGCCCGGACCGGGACCAAGGCCAAGGCCGGGACCCGGATCACGTCACACGTCGAACTCGGCCGGGTCCGGCCCGATCCGGCGGCCCGCCGCGCCCGCGCCCAGGGCGTCCAGCGCCGCCATGTCCGCGGCCGTCAGCTCGAAGCCGAACACGTCCAGGTTCTCCCGGATGCGCGAGGGGGTCACCGACTTCGGGATCACGATGTTCCCGTGCTGCAGGTGCCAGCGCAGCACCACCTGCGCGGCGCTGCGGCCGTGCGCGGCGGCGATCGCGGCCACGGCCGGGAGCGTCAGCAGCTCCTTGCCCTGGCCCAGCGGCGACCAGGCCTCGGTGGCGATCCCGCGCCCGGCGTGCACGGCGCGCAGCTCGGCCTGCGGGAAGAGCGGGTGCAGCTCGACCTGGTTCACGGCCGGGACCAGCTCGCTCTCGGCGGCGATCCGCTCCAGGTCGGCCGGGCGGAAGTTCGACACGCCGACCGCCTTCGCGCGGCCGCTCGCCGCGATCTCCTCGAAGGTCTTCCAGATGGCGACGAAATCGTCGCGCATCGGCCGCGGCCAGTGGATCAGGTACAGGTCGACGTGGTCGAGGCGCAGCTTGGCGAGGGAGTCGTCGAAGGCGCGCAGCACCTGGTCCCGGCCCCACTTCTGCTTCGGGCCGTTCCACAGCTTGGTGGTGACGAACAGCTCCTCGCGGGCCAGCCCCGAAGCGGCGACGGCCTTGCCGGTGCCCGCCTCGTTGCCGTAGATCGCGGCCGTGTCGATGCTGCGGTAACCGGCCTCCAGGGCGGTCCCGACGGCGCGCTCCGCCTCGGCGTCCGGCACCTGCCAGACGCCGTAACCGAGCTGGGGCATGAGCGTGCCGTTGTTGAGCTTGATGGCGGGGACCTGGTTCACGTCTGGTCGTTCCCTCACGTCGGTGGGTCGGTGCTGCGGCGGTGGAGCGTCGTACGAGGGGCGACAACCGGCCCCTCGTACGACGTATTCCCGCCAATGTTCGGCGCGCGCCCTCACGCGGTCCCGAGGTACGCCTCCCGGACCAGCGGGTTCGCCCTTACCTCGGCCGCCGTGCCCTCGGCCAGCACCGTCCCGAGGTCCAGTACGACGACCCGCGCGCACAGCTCCATCACGAAGGCCACGTTGTGCTCGACGAGCAGTACCGCGCAGCCCTCCCGCTCGGCCAGGCACCGCACGACCTCCGCGAGCCGGGCGCGCTCGGGCGCGGACGTGCCCGACGCCGGCTCGTCCAGCAGCAGCACCCGCGGCGGATCGGCCACCGCACGGGCCAGCTCGACCATCCGGGCCTGCCCGACCGGCAGCCCGCCGGCGTACGAGGCCCCGAGCGCGCCGATCCCGCAGTCGGCCAGCACCCGCTCGCCCCGGGCACGGCGCTCGCGCTCCCGGGCCCGCCGGGCGGGCAGGGCGAGGAGATCGGCGGGCGGCCCGCCCCCGCCGCCCCGCCACTCCTGCGCCACCAGCACGTTGTCGGCCACGCTCAGCTGCCCGAACAGCTGCTGCCGCTGGAAGGTGCGGCGTATCCCGTGCCGGGCCCGCCAGACGGGGGAGCGGCGGGTGATGTCCGCCCCGTCCAGCAGCATCCGCCCCTGATCGGGGCGGCGGATCCCGGACAGCACGTCGAACAGGGTCGTCTTCCCGGCGCCGTTCGGCCCGATCAGCCCGCACACCTCGCCCGCGCGGACCCCGAGGTCCACCCCGGTCAGCGCCCGGACACCGCCGAAGCGCACACCGACCCCGCGGGCCTCCAGCACGTACCCGCCCCCGCTCATGTCGCCATCCCCAGGTAGGCCTCGGTGAGCCGGTCCGCCTCCACCTCGGCCCGGGGGCCGCACCAGGAGACCCGGCCCTGGGAGAGGTAGGCCACGGTGTCGGCGATCCCGAGGATCTCCGCCGCCTTCTCCTCCACGAGGAGCAGCGCCGTCCCGGCGTCCCGGAGTTCGGTGAGCAGCGCGTACACCTCCTCCACCACGCGCGGGGCGAGCCCGAGCGAGGGCTCGTCGGCGATCAGTACCGCGGGCGGCCGCTGGAGCAGCGGAGCCAGGGCCAGCATCTGCTGCTCCCCGCCCGAGAGCGCCCCCGCGGGGATCCCGCGCCGCTCGGCGAGCCGCGGGAAGCGGGCGTAGACGGCGGACCGGGCGTCGGCGTCGCGCACGTACAGGGCCAGGTTCTCCTCGATGGTGAGCGCCGGGAAGATCCCGCGGCCTTCGGGGGCGAGCAGCACCCCGGCCCGCGACCGGCGTACGGCCCCGTCCCGGGTCGCGTCCCGCCCGCCCACGTACACGGCCCCGGCCCCGACCGGCAGCAGCCCGGCGGCGACCCGGCAGGCGGTGCTCTTCCCGGCCCCGTTCGGCCCCAGCACGGCGAGGATCTCGCCCGCGCGGACGGTGAGATCGACCCCGTGCAGCACGAGCCCCCCGTCGTACCCGGCGGTGACCCCGCGCAGCTCCAGGGCAACATCAGCCCTGTCGGCTCTTGAGCCGCGGGGGTTCGGGGGAGGAGCCCCCGTCGGGTCAGGGGCGGAGCCCCGGGAAGCGGCGGCGTGCCGTCCTGCCGGCCCCGGCTGCGCCGGTATCCGCGACGGCGGCGGTTTTGCGCCACGCCCCCGCGCCAGCCGCACGGGCACCGCCGCGCAGTACCCGTCCGGATCGTTGGCCAGGGCCAGCCCCGCCAGCCCGAACAGGATCACCGGCAGGTGTGCGGACTCCGTCACGTAGTCCGCCAGTACCCGCGGCGCGGCGGCGAACACCAGCCCCGCCACCACCGCGTACTGCGGCCTGCGCACACCCGCCGCCACGACCACCGCCAGCCATACCAGCCCGGTCATCGCCGTGAAGTCCGTCGCCGTGATCCGGGTGTTGTACGAGGCGTACAGCACGCCCCCGAACCCGGCCAGTCCGGCCGACAGCGTGAACAGCAGCAGTTTCGTCCGCAGTAGGGAGACTCCCGAGGCGACCGCCGCCGCCGGGGCCGACCGGACCGCCAGCATGGCCCGCCCCGTCGGGGAGTCGCGCAGCGCGGTCAGTCCGGCCGCCACCACCGCGACCAGGACCACCAGGGCCACCCCCAGTGCCCGGTCGTCGGAGAGGTCCACCGGCCCGAACACCGGCCGCGGGACCGGCCATCCCGCGTCGCCGTTGCGCAGCCACCGCAACTGGAACAGCACCTGATCGGCGAGGAAGGCCAGCGCCAGCGTGGCCAGGGCCAGGGACCTGCCCCCCAGCCGCAGGGCCGGCAGCGCGACGAGCGCCCCCAGCAGGGCCGCCGCGCACGTGCCCGCGGCCAGCGCGGCCACGAAGGGCCAGCCCCGGCTCATGAGCAGCCCGGCCACGAGCGCGGCGCCGGTCACGAAGGTGCCCTGTGCCAGCGACACCATCGCCCCGAGCCCGGTCACCACGGTGAAGGACATGAACACGAGCGCGATGGCCAGCCCCTGCGCCAGCAGGCCGCTCCAGAAGGGGGTGGTCACGGTGTAGAGCGCCACGCACAGCGCCGCCCCACCCGCTGCCCACACCCCCCACCGCCGTCCCCACGAGGCCCCGGCCAGATGGTCGACCGGCGGCGCGTCCGCGGCCGCGACCCCGGCCGTCCGCGCCCTGCGGGTCAGCACCAGCAGCCCGCCGAACAGGATCAGGAAGGGCACGGCCGTCCGGAAGCCGGTGACGGACTCGGCGAAGGACGCGTACCCCGCCACCAGGTTCTGCAGCACCCCGAGCCCGAGTCCGCCGGCGAAGGCGAGCGGCACGGAGGCGAACCGTCCGATGACCGCCGCCGTGGCCGACACGAACAGGAACAGGGTGAAGTCGTGTGCCGACAGCCCCAGCAGCGGGGTCGCCAGGACCCCCGCGAGACCCGCCAGCCCCGACGCGATCATCCAGGCCACCGACGACAGCCGGTCGGCGCTGATGCCGCGCAGCTCGGTCAGCGAGCGGTTGTCGACGGCGGCCCGCAGCTGCAGCCCCAGCCGTGTGTGCCGCATCAGCACCCACAGGGCCACCGCCACCAGCGCCGTCACCACCCAGGTGATCAGCTGGTCGGAGTCGATGCCGACGCCGTCCGCGAGCTGCCAGGACCGCGCGGGGCTGGGCCCGACGCCCGGCAGCCCGAACTGGTTCTCCGCCGGCTTCACCGGCGCGCCCGCCTCCGCCAGCAGCTCCACCAGCCACAGCCCGGCGGCCGGCAGCGCCACCAGCAGCCCGATGGTGGCCACGATCTGCGCGGTCTCGCCGACCCGGGCGAGCCTTCGGAACATCAGCCGGTCCAGCCCCCAGCCGAGACCGGGGGCCAGGACGAGGACCACCAGCAGGGCGGCCGGGACGGCGGGCCAGCCAAGCCCCGAGTGCAGCTCGTAGAAGGTGAGCGCGCACAGGTAGGCGGTGGCCCCGTGCGCGAAGTTGAACAGTCCGGACGCCGAGTACGACAGCACCAGCCCGGTGGCGAGCAGTGCGTACAGGGCGCCGGAGACCAGACCGCTCAGTACGAAGACGAGCAGATCCCCCATGCCGCTGCCCTACTTGAAGGGGATGGGTTCGTAGCACTTGAACGGTACGGAGACCTCGTACGCGCCGTTCTTCAGCTGTACGAGCGCCCCGCAGCCGAAGCTGTCCTTCTGCCCCTTGGGCTCCGCCCGGTCGCCGACGAGCGTGCCGGTGTCGGAGAAACCCTGCGCGGCGGCCTGGAAGGACTCGACGGTCAGGTCCTTGCCGGCCTTCTGCGCGACGGCGAGGAAGAGGTCGGCCGACATGTACCCGGTGAGCATGTGCATGTTCAGGGGCACGTCCTGGCCACCAGCGGCCGCCTTGATGTCGGCCTTGAACTGCGTCATCTTCGGATCGTCCGACTCGAAGGGCTGGAACTGCAGCAGCACGTGCACCCCGTCGAGGGCCTGCTTGGTGGCGTCCTTGGCGAGCAGCCCGGGATCGTAGTCGGTCGGGTCGGAGAGCAGCCCCTGGTAGCCGCTGCGCTTGAGCGCGGTGAACAGCCCGATGTTGTTCGGTGTCTGCATGACGGAGACGACGGCGTCCGGCGCCTTGCCGCCGTCGGCGGCGAGGATCTCCTTCACGTACGCGGACCAGTCGCTCGGGACGGCGGTGGCGGGCACGGAGGCCTTGGCGTAGGAGACCTCGAATCCGGCGCTCGTGAAGCCCTGCTGGAAGGTCCGGATGCCGAACTTGCCGGCGTCGCTGTCGTTGGCGATGATCGCGACCGACTTGCCCGGGGCCCCGCCGAGGATCCGGCCGATGCCCTCTGGCCAGGTCTGGTTGAGGGTGCCGCCCGGGGTGGGGACCAGGCAGCCGTTGAAGCCGTAGATGTGCTTGGGCCCGCAGAAGGCGGGCAGGGTGCCCCAGCCGAAGGTGGGGACCTTCTCCTGCTCCAGGAAATCCGCACCGGAGAAGGTCACCGAGCTCATGGGGGAGACCGCGAAGACCTTGTCCTGCTGGACGAGTTTGCGGGCGGCCGCCAGGTTCTTGGCGGGGTCCTGGCCGTCGTCCTCCGCGCCGAGGTAGTCGATCCTGCGTCCGTTGACCCCGCCCTCGGCGTTGGCCCGGAGGTAGCGGGCCTTGGCGCCGAGGTCGGTGT
Organism: Streptomyces sp. NC-S4; assembly: GCF_054353315.1. Taxonomy (NCBI): domain Bacteria; kingdom Bacillati; phylum Actinomycetota; class Actinomycetes; order Kitasatosporales; family Streptomycetaceae; genus Streptomyces; species Streptomyces sp. NC-S4. Next base: position 6,986,776 of record NZ_CM135937.1, read on the forward strand.
CCTTCTTGCTGTAGCCGCTGGCGCTGGTCATCGACACGATCCCGCCGACCTTGATGGAGGTGTCGCTCACCCCGCGGGAGTTGCCCGGCGCGTCGCCGGGATTGGCGGGCTTGCCGGGGGATGTTCCGCCGTTGGAGGCGGAGTTGCAGGCGGTGACGAGCGCGAGGGCCGCCGCCGCGGCGGCCAGGGTGCGGATCGGTCGCAACATGTCGGGGATCCCCTCCGGTCGGAATCCCCGCATTCTGTGCGCGACCTGACGGATCGTCAATATCGTCGGCCAATGGAAATGACGATCCGTCAGTTCCGGGTGCGCGCCCCGGCGAGCGGCCCCGGACCTGCGCCGCGACCTCCCGCGGCCGGACCCGGCTCAGGAGGAGTACAGAGCCGCCACCTCCTTCGCGTACGCCTTCTCGATCGCCCGGCGCTTGAGCTTCAGCGAGGGGGTCAGCAGCCCCCGTTCCTCCGTGAACTGCTCACCCAGCACCCGGAAGGTGCGGATCGCCTCCGCCTGCGAGACCAGGGTGTTCGCGGCCACCACCGCCCGGCGCACCTCCGCCGTCAGCTCCGGGTCACCCACCAGCGCCTTCGCCGGCAGCTGCGGCCGGCCGCGCATCGACAGCCAGTGCGCTATGCCGTCCATGTCCAGGGTGACCAGCGCCGCGATGTACGGCCGGTCGTTGCCCACCAGCACGCACTGCGACACGAGCGGATGCGAACGGACCCGCTCCTCCAGCGCGGCGGGTGCGACGCTCTTGCCGTTCGAGGTCACCAGGATGTCCTTCTTGCGCCCGGTGATGGTCAGGTACCCGTCCGCGTCCAGCCGGCCGAGGTCCCCGGTGGCCAGCCAGCCGCCGCGCAGCACCGCCTCCGTACCCCGGGGATCGTTGAGGTACCCGGAGAAGATGTGGCTGCCGTGCAGCCAGACCTCCCCGTCGTCCGCGATGTGCACCGTACTGCCCGGGATCGGCCGCCCCACCGTGCCGTACTTGGTCGCACCGGGCGGGTTCGCGGTGGCCGCCGCGCACGACTCGGTCAGCCCGTACCCCTCGAACACCGTGATCCCGGCTCCGTCGAGGAACAGCCCCAGGCGGCGCGACATCGCCGACCCGCCCGACATGGCGTGCCGCACCCGGCCGCCCATCGCCTCGCGGACCTTCCCGTAGACGAGCCGGTCGAAGAGCTGGTGCTCCATGCGCAGCGCGGCCGACGGCCCGGGCCCGGCACCGAAGGACTTGCGCTCGCGCGCCTCCGCGTACCGCACGGCCGTCTCCACGGCCCGGTCGAAGGGGCCCGTGCGTCCCTCCGCCTCCGCCTTGCGGCGCGCGCCCGCGAAGATCTTCTCGAAGACGTGCGGGACGCCCAGCACGAAGGTCGGCCGGAAGGCGGCGAGGTCCGGCAGCAACTCGGCCGCCGCCAGTACCGGTTGGTGGCCCAGCTTCACCCGCGCCCGGACGGCGGCCACTTCCACCATCCGCCCGAACACGTGCGCCAGCGGCAGGAAGAGCAGGGTGGACGGCTCCTCGCCCTGCCGGGCCCGGAAGACCGACTCCCAGCGGCTGACCAGGGTGTCGGTCTCGTACATGAAGTTGGCGTGCGTCAGCACGCACCCCTTCGGCCGGCCCGTCGTCCCGGAGGTGTAGATGACGGTGGCGGTCGCGTCGGGCGTCACGGCACCCCGGTGGCGGTGCACGACGTCCTCGGCGACCCCGCGGCCGTCGGCGACGAGCTCGTCCACGGCCCCGGCGTCGAGCTGCCACAGCCGGCGCAGGTGGGGGAGCCGGTCGATGACCGATCCCACCGTCATGGCCTGGTTCTCGTCCTCGACCACGCAGGCCGTGCAGTCGGAGTCGAAGAGGATCCAGTGCACCTGATCGGCGGAGGACGTCGGATACACCGGGACGGGCTGGGCGCCGATCGCCCACAGGGCGAAGTCGAAGAGGGTCCACTCGTACCGGGTGCGGGACATGACGGCGACCCGGTCCCCGAAGCGCACCCCCTGGGCCAGCAGCCCCCGGGCGAGCGCGAGCACCTCGGCGGCCAGCTCCCGGGACGTCACGTCCCGCCAGACCCCGTCGGTCTTCCGGCCGAGCACCACCCGGTCCGGCTCCTCGCGGGCGTGCTGGAAAACGATGTCGGCCAGGCCGCCGACGGGTGCGCCCGTGACGACGGGTGGGACGGTGATCTCGCGCAAGGCCCCGCTCCTCTCCGCGCGCCGCGGTGAACGTACCTCATGGTCAACAGGGGGTGACCGGCCTTCGGATACCTCCACAAGACCTCCCCAGTGATCACGGTGTTCACGCCGCTGACGTGCGGGTCGGAGGGTGCGGGCCCGCCCGTGCGCGCCGGTGGCCGCCCCCGTGCGCCGGGTCGCGGTCCGGTGCGCCGGGCGGTGCGCCGGGCCGGTCCGGCGACCGGTCCGGCGACCGGTCCGGACAGCGGCCGCTCCGGCGGCACCGGGCGGTCAGCCGGTGCGGGTGAGCCGGTCCGCGCCCGAGAGGACCGCCGCCGCCAGCGCCTCGGCCGCGGGCGACGCGCGCCCCCCGCGGAGCAGCGCGAACTCCACCGGCCCCAGCTCCGGCAGCCCGCTCACCCGCACCAGGCCCGGCGGAATCAGCCCCCGGGTGTGCGCCATCACGCCCAGCCCGGCCCGGGCCGCCGCGATCAGGCCGCTCAGACTGCCGCTGGTGCACGCGATCCGCCACGCCCGTCCCTCCCGCTCCAGCGCCTCCAGGGCGCGGGCGCGGGTGATGCCCGGCGGCGGGAAGACGATCAGCGGAACAGGGCGCTCCGGGTCCACCCGCAGCCCCTCCGCGCCGATCCACACCATCCGGTCCCGCCAGACGAGCCGGCCCCGCTCGTCCCCCGGCCCCCGCCGTTTCGCCAGCACCAGGTCGAGACGGCCCGCGTCCAGCCGCTCGTGCAGGGTTCCCGAGAGCTCCACCGACAGCTCCAGATCCACCTCGGGGTGCTCGTGCCGGAACCCTTCGAGGATCTCCGGGAGGCGCGTCAGCACGAAGTCCTCGGAGGCCCCGAACCGCAGCCGCCCGCGCAGCCGCGTCCCGGCGAAGAAGGCCGCCGCCCGCTCGTTCGCCTCCAGGATCGTCCGCGCGAAGCCGAGCAGCGCCTCGCCGTCCTCCGTCAGCCCCACGCTGTGCGTGTCCCGGACGAACAGCGGCCGCCCCGTCGCCTCCTCCAGCCGCCGCACGTGCTGGCTGACCGTGGACTGCCCCACGCCGAGCCGCCCCGCGGCCTGAGTGAAGCTGAGCGTCTGGGCCACCGTGAGGAAGGTCCGCAACTGGACAGGGTCGTACATACCACCACGTTAGACGCTCATCACGGATCGCGATGGCAGTGAGTGCGGTGTGCGGGTTTCCCGATGAACGCCCGCCGCCGACCATGAAAGGAGCACCCCGCCCCGACAGCAAGTGAGCACCCCCGCATGCGCCGCCCGCACCTCCCCGCCCGGCTGCCCCTGGACCCGTACGTCCTGGCCCTGCTTGCCACCGTGGGCCTCGCCGCCCTGCTCCCCGCCCGCGGCCCGGCCGCCACCGCCGCCGACCTCGCCTCCACCGGGGCCGTGGCGCTGCTCTTCTTCCTCTACGGGGCCCGGCTCTCCACCCGCGAGGCCCTCGACGGCCTGCGCCACTGGCGGCTCCACCTCACCGTGCTCGCCTGCACCTTCGTACTCTTCCCGCTCCTCGGCCTCGCCGCCCGCGTCCTCGTCCCCGGCCTGCTCACCGCCCCCCTCTACGACGGCCTGCTCTTCCTCTGCCTGGTCCCCTCGACCGTGCAGTCCTCCATCGCCTTCACCTCGATCGCCCGCGGCAACGTCCCCGCCGCGATCTGCGCGGGCTCCTTCTCCAGCCTGGCCGGCATCGTCCTCACCCCCCTGCTCGCCGCCCCCCTGCTCGCCGCCGCCCTGCTCGGCGGCGGCGCGGGCGGCTTCTCCCCCGACTCCCTCCTCAAGATCACCCTCCAGCTCCTGCTGCCCTTCCTCCTCGGACAGGCCCTGCGCCCCCGGGTCGGCGGATTCCTCGTCCGTCACAAGCAGGTCCTCGGCCGCGTCGACCGCGGCTCGATCCTGCTCGTCGTCTACGCCGCCTTCAGTGCGGGCGTGGTCGCGGGCATCTGGCAGCGGGTGAGCCTCCCGCGGCTCGCCGCCCTGGTGTTGGTGGAGGCCGTGCTCCTGACCGTCATGCTCCTCGCCACCTGGTACGGCGCCGCCCGCCTCGGCTTCGGCCGCGCGGACCGCGTCGCCATCCAGTTCGCCGGTTCGAAGAAGAGCCTGGCCGCCGGACTCCCCATGGCCAGCGTGCTGTTCGGGGCCCATGCCGCCCTCGCCGTGCTCCCGCTGATGCTCTTCCACCAGATGCAGCTGATGGTCTGCGCGGTCATCGCCCGGCGCCGCGCGCACGACCCGCTGCCCGAACTCGCCGCCGACCGTGTGGCGGACGTCTCGCCCGCGCCCGAACGGCCCGCGCCCCGGGCCCGTTAACGTTCGGTGGTGACCTGGATACGCCCGCTCGGCGCGCACGCCGAACGCCCCTGCACGCTGGTGGTCTGCCGTGGCTGCTGCTGCGGCGACCCCCGCAAGAACCCCGGCTCCGACCACGCCGGCCAGCTCGCCCGGCTGCGCGAGGCCGCGGCGGCCTCCGGGGGCCGCCTGGCCGTCCGTACGAGCGAATGCCTCGGCCCGTGCGCCCAGGCCAACGTCATCGTCGTCCAGCCCACCACCGAGGCCCGGCGCCGCGGCGCCCGCGCGACCTGGTTCGGCTGGGCCCTGGACGACACCGCGACCGACGAGATCATCGCCTGGGCCGAATCCGGTGGCCCGGGCACCACCCCGCTCCCGCCCACCCTGGACCTCCACCGCATCGACCCGCCGACCCCGAAGCCGCCCAAGGACTCCCCGCGCCGCGGCCGCCGGGGACGCTGAACCCGACGGACGAGTGGTTCCACTGGACTCCGTCGAATCACCCTCCCCGGCCGGATCGTAGCGGTAACGTCACAACCAGTTGCCGTCGGACGGGCAGACTCGCTCGTGCTCGTCCGGCTTCACTCGGGGTGCGCGCGTGGGGGTACGGATGCCGGACGTCAACGGATCAGTGGACAAGGCTACGGAGAGTGGGGACGGGCGCGTGGAAGCGGCCCGTGCGACGGACGCCCTGGAACTGATGGAGCAGGTCGTGCACGTGCTCTCGCAGGCCCAGGAGCTGGACCTGTCCTGGAGCACCCATGTGAACGGCGAGGCGGGGGCCGTGGCCGCCATGCGCCAGGAGTGCGACGCCGTGCGCGGGGGAGAGCTCCGCATGTCGGTGGTCGCCCCCATGAAGGCCGGGAAGTCCACCCTCGTCAACGCCATCGTCGGCTACGAACTCCTGCCCGCCCGTGCGGCGGCGATGACCACGCTCCCCACACGGATCGTGCTCGACCGCTGCCTGACCGAGGTGGAGCTCGCGGAACAGGGCACCGACGCCTTCCGGCCCGTACTGGAGCTGCGAGAGCAGGACGCGGCGCGGTTCGACATGCTGGTGAAGGCGCTCCACACCCACCTGTCCCCGTCCCTGGCCGAGCGGGAAAGCGCGCGGTATCCCCACCTCGTACCCCTCATCGAGGACGTCCTCGCCGACCGGTTGCCCCCCACGAGGGACCGCTATCAAGGGCGCGGCGAGGTCCAGGAAGCGCTGACCCTGCTCAACGACCTGATGCGGCTGGCCGGTAGGGTCCTGCCCGCGGGCTGGCGGGTCGACCTCACGGACGTCCCCGTCGTACGCACGCCCTATTGGGCGCCCGGCGCGGGCGAGGACGACGGCCCCGGCCGTCTGGTCGTCGTGGACACACCCGGACCGGACGAGCACGACCTCTCCGAGATGCTCGGGAACGTCGTCAGCAAACAGCTCAGTGAGAGCCACATCGTCCTGGTCGTCCTCGACTACACGAAGATGGGCGGACAGTCCGACGCCCGGATCCGTGCACTCATGGGGCCCCTGCTGGACGTCATCGGCCCCGAGAAGCTCTTCGCGGTGGTCAACAAGATCGACCAGAAACGCCACGACACGGACCTCGGCAACGACGGCATCGTCCAGTCGGTCACCGCCAACCTCGGACTGTCCGATGCCACGGCCGGGGAACGCATCTTCACCACCTCCGCCGAGTGGGCGCTCGCCGCCGTCCGGACACTGACCTCCCTCAGGGCCGCTCAGGACGGCTTCGCCCCCGCCCGGGACGAGTCCGTCACCCGGTTGATGAAGCTCGTGTTCCCCATGGACTGGGAGGAAGAGCTGGCGGACATCACCGCCAAGCAACTGGCCGGGAAAGCCCGACGCGCCTGGGAGTACAGCCGGATCGAGCCGTTCCTGGCCTCCGCCGTCTCCCACCTGCGCCGCAGCGCCCTGCGCCTCGCCATCGAAGTGGCTCTGAGCAAGGCCGCCTCCGAACTCGACGATCTGGAAGTCGCCACCGGGTCACGCCGGGACCTGATCGGCCGCAGGTCCCAGGACCTGGCGCGGGCGGTGGAGCAGATCTCCGAAGAGATGGCCGAGGTCGCCGGATTCCGGAGCCAGGTCACGGCACCCGCGAAGCTCGCCGACCGTCTCTTCGGTGACCTGCGCAGGCAGTTGCGGGACGCACAGGACGAGGGAGACAAGATCGTCAAGAGGTTCCGCCACGACCTGAAGAACGCGGCGCGCTCCGACGGCTCCGGGCTGCTCGACCGGGCGCTCAAGACCGTCTTGCGCAAGGACGACGAAGCCTTCGAGTTCACCACCCCCGAGGACGCGGGGGACTTCATCCGCTTCCGTACCCTGGAGCCGAAAGCGCGCCTGGACACCATTCTGGAGCGCAGCCGCAAGCGCATCGAGGTGTCCGTCGGAGCCTCCGCGCAGCGCTTGGTCCAGCGGGAGAGCGAGCTCGTACGGCCCGTCATCGAGCGGGCCGCGGCACGGGTCAAGGACGAGTTCGACCTCACCTTCACCGTGCCCGAACCGGACCTGCAGGGCTCCGGCGTGGCGGAGACCCCCATAGGCCCCGAGGCCGAGACGCGACAGACGACCGTCGAGGTCGAACGCGAGGTCTACGGCCGCTCCTGGCGGACCGCATGGCTGTGGCGGACCACCTACCTCAAGACCGTCACCGAAGTGACCGAGGAACACGCGTACGTCGTCGCCGCGGACACCCTCGCCGACAGCCTCCAGCAGTCCTTCCACGGATGCATCCGCGAGATCGAGGAGGCCCTGCGAGGCCACGTCCGCGAGATGGTCACCCAGCAGGTGGACCACTACTACGACGGGGTCGAAGCCTTCCTCCAGCGGTACCGGGGGATCCTGCAGCAATCCGCCGAGGACAACGAGCTCGAAGAGCTGAAGCAGAACGAGCTGCGAGAGAACCTCAACGCCTTCCTGAACACCGTCCGGGGCTTGCGGGCCGAGGTGGAGAACGTCCGTGCCGTCTAGCGGGACCCCGACCCGGACCCGCCCCACACCGACCCCCCTGCCCCAGGCGCTGTGCCGGATGCTCAGCGGGCTCAGTGCTGCGGCCGTCCACGCCCTCGGCACCCACGACCGCCGGCGGCCGCCGTTGCCGGAAGCGACGGCGGGAGGGCTGGCGGCGCTGCTTCCCGAGCTGTCCGAGGCGCCGTCCGGGCGCCTCGACTACCGCGTCCCCCTCATTGCCCCGATGAAAGCAGGCAAATCCACTCTGCTCAACGCGATCGTCTGCCAGGAACTGCTGCCTTCGCGCGGCCCGGCGATGACGGTGCTGCCCACGCGGGTCGTTCCCGTCGCCCACCATGCCTTACCCGGACCGGTCCTCACCCTCGCGCCCGAGACCGCCGCCCGCATCGACGGCCTCGCCGCCCGGCTGCGCGCACCCGGGCGCCGCGCGGCCGTGGACGCCGCGGTGAACCGCCATCCCCAGCTCGCCTCCGCCGCCCGCGCGCAGCCCGGCCCGCCGGGCGCCGGCGCCCCCGGCCACGTAGGGACGCACACCGTCCGCCGGGCGCTGACCAGCCTGAACGACCTGCTGCGCCTCGCCCTTCATGCGCTCCCCGAGGAGGTCGCGCTGCGTGAGGTGCTCGCCCTGCGAGCCCCCGAGGCGGTAGTCCCCGTGCCGTGGCTGTCCTCGCCCCCCGAAGGAGGCCGACTGGTCCTCGTCGACACCCCCGGGCCCGACGAGGAACTGCTGCCCGGCGTCCTCAACCACTTCGTGGCCCACGAGGTCGGCCACGCCCACGAGGTCCTCGTCGTCCGTGATGCCACGCGCCGTGGCAGCACGGCGGAAGCCCGCGTCGACCGGCTCCTCGCCGAAGCGGCTCCCGACAGCGGACGGACGCCCGTTTTCACCGTGCTGAACAGGACGGACCTGGTGCCTGCCGAGCAGCTCGCGCAGCTGACCGGCGCTTTGGCACACGCCGACGACACGTCCGTGCGAACCGGCCGTACCGCTGCCCGCCAAGCGCTCGCCGCGGCATCCGTGCTGTGGCCGCGGTCGGACAGCGGTGCAGATGACGCGGGTCGGCACGCGGCGGCCATCGAGCTCCTGAGGGGCCTCTTCCCGATCGACTGGGAGGACCGGGTGGACACCGTGCTCGGCCGTCAGACAGACGCGCTCGCCCAACGGGCCTGGGACCGCTCCGGCATGCCCTCGGTGATGGCGGCCTTCGTCCACGACCGCGGCCGCACCCCCGGAGGATGGGCGCTGGCACGCCTCCTGGCCCGGCTCGCCCCGCTCGTGGGGCCGCCCCCGCCACCGGGCCGTGCCACCACACCCCGAACAGCCGCGGACGACCTCGCGGTCCTGGGGGACCGCCGACGGCGCGTGGCGGACGCCGCACGGAGCCACTTCGCCGGCCTCGCGATCGAATGGAGGTGACACCGGTGCCGGACGACCTGCGCAGCCTCGCCCTGGACGCGCCGCTGCTGACCGACCGGGTTCTGCTCGAACTGGCCAACAGCATGGTGGTGGCCGAGGACCTCACGACGTACCGGCGTGAGCAGTCCCTTTCCGGGAGCCTGCTCGCCCGGATCGTCGGCCGGGAACGGCAGCGCGAACTGCTGACGACCCGGGCTCTCGTCGACGGTCAGCGCTCCCTGGTCGCCTGGGCCACCGAACTCACCGGCCACGCCCGGATATCGGACCTGGCCCTGACGCGGGTCGCCGAATGCCTGGGAGAGACACGACGCCGCGTCGAGGAGGTCGGCGGACAGTCGTCGGCACGGCTGGCCGAACTCGCCGACGTGGTCGCCCGGATCGCCGAGGCCTGCGAGACCCGGTTCACAGAGGCGGAGAGCCGCCTCGCCGCGCTCGAGGAGCACCGGGCGGCCACCGAGCTGAGGCTGGAGGCGGAGGAGGCCCTGGAACTCTCGCTGGGGCGCTGGACGGCAGGCCAGTCGTACACCGGGCTCCCGTGGGCGGTGCAGGTGGTGCTGCTGTCGGCGGAGATCGCCGCCGGGCCCACCGGTGCCCACAGCTTCCGCTCGGGCCGCGACACCTACAGCGAGCGGCTGGTCAACGCCGTACTGAACGTCCCCCGAGCCGACACGCCCCAGGGCCGCTTCACGCTCGCGGACCTCCTCGACGAAGGCTGCGGTGCAGCGGCGCCGGACCGGCTGCGGCTGGCCGCCGAGATCCTGGGCAGCGGTCTGGCACCTTCCCTCGCCCCACCGGCCGGCCCGCTCAGCGCCGTCGCCGGTACGGCCGTAGAGCTGTGGTCCCTGCCGGGCATCGCCCGCCCGCAGCATCCGACCGAGACCGCCGCCGTACTCGTGCAGCGACGGTACGGGTGGTGGACCCCGCGCACCGGCACGGCCCGGCACTTCGTCGAACGGGTCGTGACCGAGCAGGCCGTCGCCGCCCGGACCCTGCGCGGACGGGCGGCCCACGCGAGCACCGTGCCCCGGCCGGCCGCGTACCTACCCGGGCCGGACGGCGGCCGCCGACCGGACACGACCACGTCGGCGCAGACATGAGCGGCTTCACGGACCTCGCGGCCGCCGCCCGGCAGGCGGCGGCCGCGCCGTACACCGCCGGGGGTGCTGCCGGGACACCGGAGAAGGCGCTCCCGGACCGGGCGCCCGCCGCGGACCGGGCGGGCGGCCGACCGCCCAGGATCGGTCTGGTGCTGTCGGGCGGCGGAGCCAAGGGCGCCTACCACGTTGGGGTGGTGGAGTACCTGGCATCGGTCGGCACCAGCATCCACGCCATCGCGGGTGCCAGCATCGGAGCCCTCAACGGGGCGGTTCTCGCCGCCGCCGGTACCCCGGCCGAGGGTGCTGCCGCACTCGCCGCCGTATGGGACGAGGTGGCGTGGCGGGCGGGGCACACCGGTCCGTCCACCGGGGCGGACGGACCGCCGCCGGAGGAAGCGACGGTGGAGCAGCTCGCCCGGCTGCTGCCGCGACTGTCCGCCCCCGCACTACACCCGGCGGCCCTGGAAGACCTCGTCGCCGACCATGCCGACCCGGACCGGCTCGGCACCGGGATCCCGCTCTGGGTGTCCGTGTTCCCGGCACTGGAGGAGACCGACGCCCTGCGCGGCTGGAGCTGGAGCCTCGACGTGGTGCGCTCCGGCCTGGGGGCGCGCGCCGAGTGGCTCCACGTCAACAACCTGCCGCGGCGGGAACGACACCGGGCGGTCCTCGCCAGCGCCGCGCTCCCCGTCATACTCCCTCCCCGTCGAGTCGGCACGCGCCTCTACCGGGACGGCGGGATGGCGGACAACACTCCGGCCGGGGCCCTCGCCCGGTCCGCCGGGTGCGACATCGTGATCGTCGTCCACCTCAGTGACGGGTCGCTGTGGGACGCCCACGACCATCCCACGCTGCGCGTCATCGAGATCCGCCCCCGGCGCCGCATCCGGCCGCCCGGCCCGCTCGGCGGCGCGACGGCCCTCGTCGACCTCTCCCCGGGACGCCTCGACCGCCTGCGGACCCAGGGTTTCGAGGACGCCCGGTGGACCATGGAGCCCCTGCGCGCCCTGCTGTCCTCCGTGGACGCGGCGAGGACCGCGCAGGCCGGCATGTTGGACGCCGTTGCCCGGCTGGAGGAAGAGGCCCCGGAGCCCGGCTGACGCCCGGACTCAGAGGGTGATCCGCTCCTCGCCCGCGTAGATGTTCATGTCCGGTCCCCGCAGGAAGCCGACCAGCGTCATCCCCGACTCCAGGGCCAGGTCCACCGCCAGCGAGGACGGCGCCGAGACGGCCGCCAGTACTGGGATGCCCGCCATCACGGCCTTCTGCACGAGCTCGAAGGAGGCGCGGCCCGACACCAGCAGGACCGCGCCCGCGAGGGGGAGCCGCCCGGACTGGTACGCCCGGCCCACGATCTTGTCCACCGCGTTGTGCCGGCCGACGTCCTCCCGCAGGTCGAGCAGCTCGCCCTCGGCCGTGAACAGCCCGGCCGCGTGCAGTCCGCCCGTACGGTCGAAGACCTTCTGGGCCTCGCGCAGCCGGTCCGGCATCGCGCTGAGGACCTCCGCGGGTACCCGTACCGGATCGTCGGCGATCCCCGGGAAGCGGGTCGCCGTACGGACCGCGTCCAGGCTGGCCTTCCCGCACAGGCCGCAGGAGGAGGTGGTGTAGACGTTCCGCTCCAGCGTGATGTCCGGCACCGGGACCCCGGCGGCCAGCTGGACGTTCACCACGTTGTAGGTGTTCGAACCGTCCTCGGTCGCCCCCTCGCAGTAGGTGACGGCCTGCACGTCCGAGGCGGCGCCGAGCACGCCCTCGCTGACCAGGAATCCCACCGCCAGGGCGAAGTCGTCGCCCGGCGTACGCATCGTGATGGCCAGCGGTTTGCCGTTCAGGCGTATCTCCAGCGGCTCCTCGGCCACCAGGGTGTCCGGCCGGACACCCGCCCCGCCGTTCCGGATCCGGACGACGCGGCGGCGCTCGGTGACCCGTCCCATGGTGATCAGCCCACCCCTTCTGTTCTTGCCTCGGTTCTTGCCGGTTCCCGACAAGCTCATTGTCCCGGTTCCGCTTCCCGCGACGCTCCCGGCAGGTGGATCCTCGGGAAGCTCCAAAATCCGGGGCCGGAATCCTGTCGGGTCACACGCACACGTACCCACCAGTAGCAGGCAAAGCTGGGTGATCCTGACTTCCGTACAAGGGGGGACCCTGCCCATGACCGGTTCACGCGTGGTGGCGCTCGGGCACTACCAGCCCGCGAAGGTGCTCACCAACGAGGACCTCGCGGCCATGGTCGACACCACCGACGAGTGGATCCGGTCCCGCGTCGGCATCCGCACGCGCCACATGGCCGGCCCGGACGAACCGGTGGACGAGCTGGCCTACCAGGCGGCGGGCAAGGCGCTGGCCGGCGCCGGCCTGACCCCGGACGACATCGACCTGGTGCTCGTCGCCACGTCGACCGCGATCGACCGTTCGCCCAACATGGCCGCGCGCGTCGCCGCCAAGCTGGGCATGGGCGGCGGCCCCGCCGTGATGGACATCAACGTCGTCTGCTCGGGCTTCACCCATGCCCTGGCCACCGCCGACCACGCCATCCGGGCCGGCTCCGCCACCCGCGCCCTGGTCATCGGTGCGGACAAGATGACCGAGATCACCGACTGGACCGACCGCACCACCTGCGTGCTCACCGGCGACGGAGCGGGCGCGGCCGTCGTCGAGGCCTGCGAGGAGCCGGGCATCGGCCCGGTCCTGTGGGGTTCGATCCCGGAGATGGGCAACGCGGTCCGGATCGAGGGCTCGCCGCCGGTCTTCGCCCAGGAGGGCCAGTCGGTCTACCGCTGGACCACCAGCCAGCTCCCGCCGCTCGCCCGCAAGGTGTGCGAGAAGGCCGGGGTCACCCCGGAGGAACTGGCCGCGGTCGTCCTCCACCAGGCGAACCTGCGGATCATCGAGCCGCTGGCCGCGAAGATCGGCGCCGTCAACGCCGTCGTCGCGCGCGATGTCGTCGAGTCCGGCAACACCTCGGCCGCCAGCATCCCGATGGCCCTGTCGAAGCTGGTCCAGCGCGGCGAGATCCCCTCCGGCGCCCCGGTCCTCCTCTTCGGCTTCGGCGGCAACCTCTCCTACGCGGGCCAGGTCATCCACTGCCCGTAGGCGTCGCGGTGCAGCCCGGGGTCCAGCGGACCTCGGCTCCCAGCGTCCCCAGCAGCACGACGACGAGCGCCACCAGCTGCCAGAGCCCGGAGGCGCCCGTGCCGACCGGGACCGTCGCCAGGACGAGCACCAGCGCCGCCGCCCGGAACCGGGCCGGGCCGATCCCGAGCACGGCCCGGAAGGCCAGGTCGCCGGCGAGGTAGACGGCGACCCCGCCCGCGAGGGCGAGCGCCGGGCCGGTGTGCAGGTGCTCGCCCAGGTGCCCGATGGTCTTCTTGACGCCGGCCGCGAAGGCGGCGATCCCGAGCAGCATGGGCAGGAAGGCGTAGTAGTAGGCGAGCATCGCCAGCTTGAAGCGGTTCTCGGGCGGTGTCTCGGCGAAGACCTCCTCGGCCCGGCCCTCGTCGCGTACGAAGTACATCCACCACAGCGCCGACGCGACGGCGAGCGCGAGGAAGGCGCCCCCGGCGATCCCCACGGACAGCGGCAGCGAGCCGGTCCCGATGCCGATCGCGATGACGGACTCGCCGAAGACGATGATCAGCAGAAGCCCGTGCCGCTCCACGAGGTGCCCGGAGCTCATGCCGCCGAGCTGGTCGCTGACGGTCGTCACCGCGGTCACGGTCTCGACGGGCTCCGCCCCGCTCGCCGCCACCCGCTGCACCAGTTGCGGCACGGCGAACTGGATCAGCAGGGCGAGCATCCACAGCCCCCAGGCGGGCGGCCCGTCGAAGAAGCCGGCGGCCAGCACCGACAGCGCGCACAGCATGTTGGGGAACGCGAACCAGAGCACCCCGAACCCGTGCGCCTGCGTGTAGAGGGCGCTGTGCACGAGGACCACGAACACGTACCCCAGGCCGAAGGCGATCCCGCCGGCGCCGAACGCGGTCGGCACGGCCAGCGCGCACACCAGGAACGCCCCCATGGCCAGCATCAGCAGCACCCGCCGGACCGTCCGGTCCGGCGGCACCTGGTTGGTCAGGTGCGCGTAGCCCCCGTACATCCAGAACAGGACGGTGAAGATCAGCACCACCTGCCCCGCGCCCCGCAGGCTCAGATCGTCCGCCAGAAGCACCGTCAACTGCGTGATGGTGAAGACGAAGACGAGGTCGAAGAACAGCTCCAGCGTGCTGACGCGGTGCTCGGATTCCATGCGCGGCTCCCCCCGGACGTGTGCGCAGCCATCCGACAGTCCGGCTCCCCCCGGTGTCCAGCCGGTATCAGCATCCGGAAGTGGAGGTGAAGCGTCCGATCGCCCCCTCGCCGGGACCGGCCGCCGCCCCGGCGATGGCGAGACGGTCCGTCCCGCTACGGCCTTCGCCGCATGCGTGCAGGTCAGCCCGGCGTGGCGGAGGATCGCCGCCCGGATAAGTGGTCGGAGACCCGCCGATCCTTTGCTATTGTTGTCCATGTCGCCGCGGGAAACCGGGGCCGACCACCTGGTCCGGGTGGCGGAATGGCAGACGCGCTAGCTTGAGGTGCTAGTGCCCTTTATCGGGCGTGGGGGTTCAAGTCCCCCCTCGGACACAAGAAGTAGGAGCCCCACACACAGTGTGGGGCTCCTGCCGTTTTCCCGGACCGGCCGGACCGGGGCGGTCACGGACCCAGGACCACCAGACCCGGCGGAGTGGTCAGGCTGCCGGGGACGACCGACGTGAACGTGTGGGGCACTGACAGCCGGGGCCGGCCGGAGTCCGGGGCGGCGTCGAAGAGATACGCGGCGGCGGCGGCCGTGTCACTGACCAGGTGCGGGCCGCCCGCCGCGGCCGTGCTCCCGGTCAGCGGGGTGCGGAAGAGCAGCCGGAGGTGGCGCAGGGTCTCCGGGGTGACCGGAGCCCGCATCGGCCGGGGCTCGGGCTGCTCCGGTGCGCAGCCGGGCTCGGCAGCGGGCGCGGCCACCGGGTCCGGGGGGATGGCGCCGGTCAGGAGGAGGGCGAGGAGGACCGGTACGGCCTTGCGGCGCAGCGCCTCGGTGGCCGGACGCAGCCGGTGGGCATGGGACGCCGGCAGGGACAGCGCCAGGCTCCCCGCCGCGCCGCCCATGGCGAGCGGAACGGCCGCGCAGACGACCCCCGGGGAGTACTCGAGCAGGTCGAAGACGGGCGCACCCGGAGCCACCGCGTCCAGTGCCGTGAACAGGGCCCGGCTGTCGGTGATGGTCTGCGCGGTGAGCCGGGCGGGCCGGTGCCGGGCCACGTGGTCGGCGCGGCGCTCGTGGTCGAGCTGGGTCAGCAGGCACTTGCCTACCGCGCTGGCGTGCGCGGCGTCCCGGAAGTCGACCCACTCCTGAACCGGCGGCGTCGCCGGACCGGCCGCCATCTGCGTGATGTGGACCTCGCCCCCCGCGTACCGGCTGAGGTACACGGCGGCGCCCGCGCTGTCCCGGGCCAGGGCCAGGGTGCGCTGGAGCTGCCCGGCCAGGCCGTGGCCGCCGGGGGCGGCGAGCCGGTCCAGGGCCGGGCCGCGCCCGTAGACCCCGGCCCCCGGCCGGTACGCGTACTCCTCCTCGCACAGCATCGCCAGGAGGGGGCGCAGCTCCGCCTCCGCGAGGCCCGACTTCCGCGCGAGCCGGTCGGCCCGGACCCCCAACGGGTGCTGCTCCAGGACCCGTACGACGGCCAGCGCGCGTCGGGCCTCCGCCAGCGCCCCGCCCGTACCGTCCTGTACGACGGTCCCGCGGGCCGCCGCCGTCAGTGCGGGGTGGCGCAGCGGTCCGGCGGCCGGCCGGGCCGGCGCGGCCGCCGCGGCCGGCGCGACGACCGTGACGGGCTGCGGCCGGAACGCGGCCAGCACCCCCGACAGCCCCGGCCGCGGCAGCGGCACCGGCCCCAGGTCGGGGTCCTCGAACTGGTCGACGTGGCGCAGCACGGCCGCCTGCGTGCACAGCCGGACCTCCCGCAGATCCCGTCGGCCGCCCGGCCGGAAGCCGCGCCGGCCCAGCTCGCGCGCCCAGTGCCGGGCGTCGTGGTGCTCCCCGCGCCGGGAGTGGTCGAGGAAGAGGCAGTACGCGGCCGCGGAGGTCCGCGGGCTCCCGGACCCGGCGGCGAACTGCCACCAGAAGCGGGCTCCTTCGCGCAGCCCGGCCAGGTGCAGCAGACAGCCGAAGACGAGGGCCCCGGCCAGGTCGGTGTGCCCGTCGCTGAGGAAGGAGTCGAGGTGCGCCCCGGCCTTGGGCGCGCACGCGGAGGCGAGGCAGACGGCCTTGAGGTCGCGCCGGGCCCGTTCGGCGTCGAGCGGACAGTCCCGGGCGGGGTCGCTCCAGCCGTGCACCGACCGGCGCCGGGCCCGGTGGCCGGGGGCGGGCGGGTGCGGTGTGGCGCGCAGCAGCCGGGCCTCGGCGGCGCCGAGGTCGTAGTGCCGGTAGCGGTCGCGGACGCCCGCCCGGGCGAGGAACTCGGCCAGGGAGCGCGGGACCGGGTCGCCCTCCTGCAGCTCCTGCCGCTCGTAGCGCCTCATGATTCGGCTGATTCGGGCGATGCGGCGGACGTGGCGAGCAGGCGGGCGAGCCGCCGGTGGGCCTGTCCGAGGTAGGAGCGGACCGTGGCCTCGTCGACGCCCATCACGGAAGCGGCCTCACCGGGGGTGCACTGGAGCCCGTAGCGCAGCAGTACGGAGTCG
This sequence comes from Streptomyces sp. NC-S4, assembly GCF_054353315.1. Lineage (NCBI taxonomy): Bacteria > Bacillati > Actinomycetota > Actinomycetes > Kitasatosporales > Streptomycetaceae > Streptomyces > Streptomyces sp. NC-S4. The sequence continues at coordinate 7,003,455 of NZ_CM135937.1, forward strand.
CGTTGCCGCTCGGCGAGCCGGGAGACGGCGGAGTAGAAGCGGATGGTGTCGGTCAGTACCTCGTACTGATCGGCCTGGGCCTCCTCGAGGGCGGCCTCGAAGGCGCTGATGTCCATCGGCTCCGGTCGCTGCTGCCACGGATGGTGCCTGCCCTGCCGGTCGACCAGGCTGTGCTTGAGCACGGTCCAGGCGTACGCGTCGAGGCGGTCCATGTGGAGCATCCGCAGCCACTCACCCATGATCGAGTCGAAAGCGGCGTCCACCGCCTCCTCCGCCGCCGCGTCGGAGCCCAGCTGCAGATACGCGAAGCGCATGTAAGCGGGCCGCCGATTGGCGTGGAAGGCCCAGTACGACAGGCGCGCCGTCGGATCCCACTGGCTCATGGGAGTCGGCCGCCGACGCCGGCTCGGTAGTCCCACGGCCCCACCGGACTCCTCCGGTCCGCCATCGTTCACCGCTCCACCTCATCCCCTGTGCGCTGAACAGGTAAGCAGCGCGGGCGCACTCGGAGGGCGCAGAGCAGAAACCTGAAAGCAATACGTCGCGGATGATCGACCCGTGATCGATCTCGATCACGCGCGGCCTCAGCCAGCACGTATGCATATGCCCGCTGCCGGTGCCGCCGCAGCTGCCGACGCCCGGGCACCGGTCCGGCGCGCCGCGGTCCGGCTGTAACATGGGCCCGATCGCGAGGGCCGTGACGGAGAGGTCACTGCCCTCGCTTTTGCTTTACGTCCACCCATGAACAAATGCGGCGCGTGGCCTCGCGGCGGTTCGATACGATGAACCGCATTCACAATCCGTTACGTCACGTTGTACCGCACATAGGAAATGGAGCATCCGAGGATGGCTCGACACCTGATCACCAGCGCGCTTCCGTACATCAACGGGATCAAGCACCTGGGCAACATGGTCGGGTCGATGCTTCCGGCGGATGTGTACTCCCGGTACCTCCGCCAGCGCGGCCACGACGTCCTCTACATCTGCGCCACCGACGAGCACGGCACCCCCGCCGAACTCGCCGCCAAGGAGGCCGGCGTCTCGGTCGCCGAGTTCTGCGCGCAGGCCCACGACGCCCAGAAGGCGGTCTACGACGGCTTCGAGCTGTCCTTCGACTACTTCGGCCGCAGCTCCTCCGCGCAGAACCGCGAGATCACCCAGCACTTCGCGCGCAAGCTGCAGGAGAACGGGTTCATCGAGGAGCGCGCGATCCGGCAGGTGTACTCGCCGGTCGACGGCCGCTTCCTGCCCGACCGCTACGTCGAGGGCACCTGCCCGCACTGCGGCTACGACAAGGCCCGCGGCGACCAGTGCGAGAACTGCACCCGCGTCCTGGACCCGACCGACCTGATCGAGCCCCGCTCGGCCATCTCCGGCTCCACCGAGCTGGAGGTCCGCGAGACCAAGCACCTCTTCCTCCTCCAGTCCGCGCTCCAGCACGAGGTCGAGGCCTGGGTCGCCGAGCACGAGGAGGAGTGGCCGCAGCTGGCGTCCTCCATCGCCCGCAAGTGGCTGACCGAGGGCCTGCACGACCGCGCCATCACCCGCGACCTCGACTGGGGCGTCCCGGTCCCGGCCGACACCTGGCCCGAGCTGGCCGCCGAGGGCAAGGTCTTCTACGTCTGGTTCGACGCCCCGATCGAGTACATCGGCGCGACCAAGGAGTGGTCGGACCTGGACCCGGCGAACCGCGACTACAAGTCGTGGTGGTACGAGGCCGAGGACGTCCGCTACACCCAGTTCATGGCCAAGGACAACGTCCCGTTCCACACGGTGATGTTCCCCGCCACCGAACTGGCCACCCGCGAGCCGTGGAAGAAGGTCGACTACGTCAAGGCCTTCAACTGGCTGACGTACTACGGCGGCAAGTTCTCCACCTCGCAGAAGCGCGGTGTCTTCACCGACCAGGCGCTGGAGATCCTCCCGGCCGACTTCTGGCGCTACTTCCTCATCGCCAACGCGCCCGAGTCCGACGACTCCTCGTTCACCTGGGAGCACTTCCAGGCCACGGTCAACAAGGACCTCGGCGGCACCCTCGGCAACTTCGTCAACCGCGTGCTGACCTTCTCCCGCAAGAAGTTCGGCGACGAGGCCCCCGCGGGCAGCCCCGCCGGCGAGGCCGAGGCCAAGCTGGGCGAGCAGATCGCCGAGCTGCTGGCCGAGTACGAGGGCCACATGGACTCCCTCCAGTACCGCAAGGCCGCGGCTGCGCTGCGCGCCCTGTGGTCGGCCGGAAACGCCTACCTCGACGAGAAGGCCCCCTGGACGGAGGTCAAGACCGACGTGGACGGCGCCGCGCTCACCCTGCGCACGGCGATGAACCTCATCCACCTCTACTCGGTGGTCTCCGAGCCGTTCATCCCGGCCTCGGCGCGCGCCATGCGCTCCTCGTTCGCGCTCGCCGACGACACCGCCACCTGGGTCACCCCGGAGCAGGCGCGGTCCCTGGACGCGGTGCCGGCCGGCACCCCGTTCACCGTGCCGCCGGTGCTGTTCGCACGGGTCACCGAGGAGGACCTGGAGTCCTACCGCGAGCGGTTCGGCGGCAGCCCGGAGGCCTGAGGCCCACGGCCCCGCAGGGCCCGGTGACAACTGCGTGAGGGGCACGACCCGCCGGGGTCGTGCCCCTTTCGCATGCCCGCCGAGAGGGCGGGAGAGGGCGGGGGACCGGAGGGCGGGGGCAAGGTAGGGGAAACCCCACCGCGGACCGTCCACCTGGCCGTGCAGACCCGGCGGGGCCGCGCGGCTGGAATGGGCCCATGACCTTTTCCCGTACCGCCCGGTGGGCCACCGGCTGGTTGCTCGCCGCCGCGTGGGCGCTGTCCTTCCCGTTGTTCTCCTCGCTGGCGCCGCACCGGCTGTGGGGCTGGTGCGCGGCCGCCGGGTACCTCGGGGCCGCCGCGGCCACCGCACTCGGCCGCCGGCGCGCGGCGCTCGCCGCCGCCCTGCTGGGCGCCGTCGCCGTACCGCTCCTGTGGCTGGTCCTGACCGGCCAGGGGCAGTCGGAGGTGACGGTCATCGAACGCTCCGGACGGCTCCTGCTGGAGTCCGGCCGGCTCTACGTCGACCGGCCCGCGCACGTGGAGGAGTACACCCCCTACCTGCCGGGCATGGCGCTGCTCGGCATACCGCGAGCGCTGCTCGGCGGGGACGGCGGCGGGGACGGCTGGGTGGTGCGGCTGCTGGGGGACGCCCGCATCTGGTGCGCGGCCGTGCTGTTCGGCTGCCTGGGGGCGGCCCGGCGGCTGCTGGTCGGCGGGACCGGCCGCGGTCGGGTCGGTGGGCCGACCGGTGGGCCCGGCCGGCTGCTGCCCGTCCTGGTGGCCTCGCCGGTGGTGGCCCTGCCCCTGTCGGTGAGCGGGGTCGACCTGCCGCTGGCCGGGCTCTGCTGCCTGGCGCTGGCGGGGGCCGCCGCCGGGCGGCCCGTCCCGGCCGGGGCGGCGCTCGCCGGGGCGTGCGCGCTGAAGTGGACGGCGCTGCCCGCGGTCGCGGTGGCCGTCGCCCTGCTCGCGGCCCTCCGGGGCGGCCGGCCGGCGGTGCGCTGCGCTCTGGTGGCGGCCGGCGGCACGGCCCTGCTGGTGCTGCCCGCCGCACTGCTCCAGCCGACGGAGCTGTGGCGCCAGGTGTTCGCCTTCCCCACCGGGCGGGCGGAGGTGCCGACCCCGGCGAGCAGCCCGCTGCCCGGTCACCTGCTGGCCGAACTGGGCCCCTGGGGCTGGTACCTGGCGGTGGGTCTGCTGCTGGCGGGCGGCGTCGCGGTGGCCCTGTCCCTGCTCGCCCGGCCGCCGCGTACGGTGGCGGCCGCCGCCGACCGCCTCGCCCTCGGCCTGACGCTGGCCTTCCTGCTGGCCCCGGCGGGCCGCTTCGGCTACCTGGCGCTGCCGGTCCTGCTGTCGGTCTGGGCCCGCTCGGTGACGCTGCCGGGTGTCTCGCGCGTGGTGACGGGCTCGTTCCGGCTCCGGCCGCCGGACGGGCGGCCGCGGGTAGGGTACGAGCGGCCGGGAGGGCATTTCGCCCGACGGCCCCCGCGCATCGGATAGTTGCCCTTATCCTGCGGTCCGTGGATCAGCTGATCGCCGAGGACCCGAGCCGTATCGGACCGTACCGCCTGATCGCCCGGCTGGGCGCGGGCGGCATGGGCCTGGTCTACCTGGGCCGCTCCGAGGGCGGCCGTACCGTGGCCGTGAAGGTGGTCCAGGCGGAGTTCGCGGGGAACCCCGAATTCCGCAGGAGGTTCGCCCGCGAGGTGGCCGCCGCGCGGCGGGTGGGCGGCAGCTGGACGGCGGCCGTGCTCGACGCCGACACCGAGGCCGCCGTGCCCTGGGTGGCGACCCAGTACATCCCGGGGCCCGACCTGCATACCGTGGTCGCGCGGCAGTTCGGCCCGCTGCCCGAGGACTCGGTGCGGACCCTCGCCAACCGGCTCGCCCTCGCCCTGCGGGCCGTGCACGGGGCGGGCCTGATCCACCGCGACCTGAAGCCGTCCAACGTGCTCGTCACCGTCGACGGGCCGCGCGTCATCGACTTCGGCATCGCGCGGGCGATGGACAGCCTGACCGGGGACAGCCTGCTCACCCGCACCGGGATGCTGATCGGCTCGCCGGGGTTCATGTCCCCGGAACAGGTCCGCGGTCTCGAACTGGGCCCCGCCAGCGACGTCTTCTGCCTCGGCGCGGTCCTCGTGTACGCCGCCACGGGACGCATGCTCTTCGGCGCCAGGGAAACCGGTCTGAACGCCCACCTCTTCCGGATCGCCGAGGAGGAGGCGGACCTGACCGGGGTACCGGAGTCGCTGGCCGGACTCGTCGGCGCGTGCCTGCACAAGGACCCGGCCCGGCGGCCCACCCCCGAGGAGGTGGCGGCGCGTACGGCGGCGGACGCCGCCGGGGAATGGCTCCCGGGCGCGGTGCTGGCCCAACTGGGCCGACATGCGGCGCGGCTGCTGGACTACGCCCCGGCTTCCCCGGCCGGAGTCGGAGCCGGAGGCGGGGCCCCTGCCGGGGAAGCTCCAGCCGGGGAAACAACGCCTGCCGGGGGAACTCCCGCGGAGGGGAAACCCGTCGAGAAGGCGCCGGACCCCCGCCTCGTGCCCGCACAGTCCCGCCAGGACTCCGCTCCGCCCGTGACACCGCCCCCGCCGCCCGCGTACGCCCCCACGGCGCCCGGTCACTTCGGTCCCGCGGACGGCTTCGGCCCGCCCCCGGGCCCCGTCCCCGGCGACCCGCCCGTCCCCGCGCCCCCGCACCCGAGGCGGTGGTGGGGCCTTGCGGTCCTCGCCCTGACGCAGCTGCTGGTGCTCGTCGAAGCGGCGCACTTCAACCTGTTCGAGCCGCAGATCCATGCCGAACTCGCCCTCGGCGCAGACGGCCTGGGCCCGGTCCACAGCGCCTACCCGGTCGCCCTCGGCGGACTGCTGCTGCTCGGCGGGCACCTCGTCGACCTGCTCGGGGCCCGGCGGATGCTGGTGGCCGGCCTGATCGGATTCGCGGTGGCCGATGTGCTCGCCGGCGCGGTCGGCGGCTCCGGGCTGCTGATCACCGCCCGCGTCCTGCAGGGCGCCTTCGCCGCCCTGCTCGTCCCGGCGGCGCTGTCCCTGGTGGCCACCGGATTCACCGATCCCCGGGAACGCGGGCGGGCCTTCGGGATCTACGCGGCGGTCGCCGTCGGCGGCGGCGCGCTGGGCCTGTTCACCGGCGGGTGGCTCGTCGAGGCCCTGGACTGGCGCTGGGCCCTGTGGTCGGTCGTCCCGCTCGCCGTCCTCGCCCTGATCGGCGCGCTCACCCTGCTGCCCGCCCGGCCGGGCCGCACCGGCGCCCGGTTCGACGGACTCGGCGTACTCCTGGGCACGGCGGGATGCGCCGCCCTGTCCTACGGCCTCGCCCGGTCCGTGAGGGCCGGCTGGTCCCTCGCCCCGACCCTGCTCCTGCTCGTGGTCGGCGGCGCGCTGCTCGCCGCCTTCCTGTGGTGGCAGACCAGGACGTCCGGCCCGCTGCTCCCGGCGTACGTCCTCGCCGACCGGAGCCGCCCCGCCGCCCTCCTGGCCGTCCTGTTCACCGGTGTCGCCCTGGTCGCGCTCCTCCCGGCCCTGGGCTTCTTCGCCCAGCAGGTCCGCGGCCAGGGCCCGGCCGCGTCCGGCGCGGCCCATCTGCCCCTGGTCGCCGCGGCCCTCGTCTGCGCCACCCAGGTCTCCGCCCGCCTCGTGCCCCGCCTCGCGCCGCGCGCCCTGGTCCTGCCGGGCCTCGTGGTCGCGGCCCTCGGGCTGGCCCTGCTGGCCGGTGCGGGGGGCGCGGCCACGTACGCGACCGGGGTGCTGCCCGGCATGCTGCTCACCGGCGCCGGCCTGGGCCTGGCCCTGGCCCCGCTGTACGCCGCCGCGACCGCCGGGGTGGCTCCGCAGCACGCGGGTGCGGCCTCGGCGGCCCTCGGCGCGGCCCACCACCTGGGGCAGTCGATCGGCGGGGCGGTGCTCGGCGCCGTCCTGGTGAGCCGCCTGGACCAGGTCTCGGAGGACACCGACGTGTTCGCCCGGCTGCTGGACGCCTACACCACCACCCTCTGGTGCGCGGCCGGCGCCCTCCTGCTCGCGACCCTGCCGGCCGCCCTGCTGCTCGGGACCCCGCGGGCCCGGCAAGATCCGAGAGAGACGGCTTAGGCCTCCTGGCCCGACAGGTGGGCCAGGACCGCCAGGACGCGGCGGTTGCCCTCCGTGGCGTCCAGGTCGAGCTTCATGAAGATGCTCGACGCGTGTTTGACGACGGCCGCCTCGGTGATGAACAGCCGGGCCGCCAGGGCCTGGTTGTTGAGGCCCGAGGCCATCAGGGTCAGTACCTCCCGCTCGCGCGGGGTCAGCCGGGCCAGCGGCCGCTGCTCGGACTGCCGGCTGAGCAGGACCCGTACCACCTCCGGGTCGATGACCGTACGGCCCTCGGCGACCTGCTGGAGGGCGTCGAGGAACTCGGCCACCTCGCCGACCCGGTCCTTCAGGAGGTAGCCCAGGCCGGCCGCCGAGGCGCCCGTGAGCAACTGGGTGGCGTAGGCCGTGGCCACGTACTGCGAGAGCACGAGCACGGGCAACGAGGCGTCCCGGGAGCGGAGTTCGAGTGCCGCCCGCAGACCCTCGTCGCGGAAGCCGGGCGGCATCCGCACATCGGTCACGACGGCGTCCGGCCGCTGCGCCTCCACCGCCCGCACCAGCTCCTCGGCGGTCCCGACGGCGGCGAGGACCTGGTGCCCGCCGCGGGTGAGGAGTTCCGTCAGCCCCGCGCGCAGCAGTACGGAGTCCTCGGCGAGGATCAGCCGGAGCACGGGACCTCCACCCGGAGTCGGGTCGGTCCGCCCACCGGACTGGACACCACCAGCCTGCCCTTCAACATCGCCACCCTGTCCGCGAGTCCTGCCAGGCCCGCTCCCGCGCCGGGATCGGCACCGCCGCGGCCGTCGTCCGTGACGGTGAGAGTGAGCCGGTCACCCTCGACCCTACCGACCACGGCGACGCGCGAGGCGCCGCTGTGCTTGGCGGCGTTGGCGAGCGCCTCGGTGACGGTGAAGTAGGCCGTGACCTCGACCGGTTCGGCCAGCCGGGGCACGTCGAGGTCCACGGTCACCGGTACCGGGTGGCGCAGGGCCACCTCGGCGACGGCCGCAGCGAGCCCGTGGTCAGTGAGGACCTGCGGATGGATTCCCCGTACGAGGTCGCGCAGTTGCTCCAGGGCGACCTTGGCCTCGCCCCGCCCCCGGGCCACCAGCGCGGCGGCCCCGGCGGCCTGCGGAATCCCGCGCAGTTCCAGTTCGGCGAGGCCCAGGGTCATGCTGAGGGCGACCAGTTGCTGCTGCGCGCCGTCGTGCAGGTCCCGCTCGATGCGCCGCCGTTCGGCTTCGAAGGCGTCGACCAGACGGACCCGGGAGCGGGTGAGCTCCAGGATCCGGTCGGCCTCCACGCGCGGCCCGAGCAGCAGGCGGGCGGTCTTGGCCTGGGCCCCGGCGAGCAGGGCGCCCGCGTACGCCGCCAGCGCCGTGCCGGCCAGTCCGACGGCCGTGCCGCCCAGGGCCTCCAGCGGCCCGGAGACCGGCCGGCCGGGGATCAGCATCACGTGGTCCGGGGCGATGGCCCAGACGATCACCGGCGTCGCGACGAGGATCAGGGCGAAGGCCAGCAGGGTGATCACGGCGAACCCGGCCGCCCCGAAGACCGGTCCGAGCAGGGTGGCGTACGCGAACTCGCGCCAGGTGGCCCGCTCCCGCAGCCGGGTCCGCAGCCAGGCCGCGGGCCCGGCCCCGGCGAGGGAGGTGTGCGGGTCCGGCACGGGCACGGGCTCCACCCACCGCAGCCGCCACCGCTCCAGCTTCCCCAGCGGTACCCCGGCGACGACGGCACCGAGCAGGAGCAGCAGCCCGATCCCCACGACCGCCAGCGCCAGCCCGGCCCCGACGAGCAGGACGAGGACGACCAGCGCGGGATAGCCGATGAGGAACCCGCTGCCCAGGTACGCCCAGCACCGCCAGGGCCACCACGAGCCGAGGAAGCGCAGCGGCCCGCCGCGTATCGCGGCCAGGACGGCGACCGGCGCGGGGCCCGCCGGTTCGGGGAGGGGGGTGGAGTCGGACATGTCTGCCCAGCCTAGGGCCTGTCCGGGGCGGCCCTGCCGATCGGGGGGATCGGTGACACCTCGTCACATCATCGCGCCCAGGGCCAGAAAGCCGCAGATCAGTACGAGGAGGACGGCCAGCAGGGGCCAGACGAAGCGCAGGTACTTGTCGTAGCCGACCTTGGCCAGCGCCACGCCGCCGATGGTGACGGCCGAGGTGGGGACCCACAGGTTCATCCAGCCGCTGGCCGACTGCCAGGCCGTGACCGTCAGCGCGCGGGAGACTCCCGCGAAGTCGGCGAGCGGGGCCAGGACGGGCATGACGAGGGTGGCGTGGCCGGAGGTGGAGGGGATCAGGAAGGCCAGCGGGAGGTTGACCAGGAAGACGATCACCGCGAAGAGCCCGGACGAGCTGCCCTTCACCGTGTCCTCGATGGAGTGCAGGACGGTGTCGGTGATCATCGAGTTGTTCATGATGACGGTGACCCCGCGCGCCAGCATGATGACCAGGGCCGGAGAGATGAAGTCGGCGGCGCCCCGGACGATCGTGGCGCTGGTCTTCGCCTCTCCCATCCGTGCCACCAGGCCCACCAGCACCGCGGCGCACAGGAACAGCGCGGAGAGCTCCGGGAAGGACCAGCCCAGCTCCCAGGCGTACGGGGCCGCGTCCGCCGCGCCGGTGAGCGCGCCGGCCCAGGGGACCACCGAGAAGATCATGAAGCCGAACACCAGGGCGACCAGCACCAGCACCAGCCGGTGCAGCCGGGTCAGTTCCGGCGCCACCTCCTCGGCTCCCGTCGCCCTCCGCTCCCGGTCGCCCGGGAGGAACCCGCACACGGACCTGGCCGGGTCCTTCTCGACGCGCCTCGCGTACCGGACGACGTAGAGGACGGTCACGGCCGTCAGGACCACCCACATCGCGAAGCGCAGCGCGATGCCGTCGCCCAGCGAGATGTCGGCGGCGGCCGAGGCCACGCCCGTCGCGAAGGGGTTCACGGTGGAGCACAGGACACCGATCCCCGCCCCCAGGATGGCCGTGCCGACGGCGACCATCCGGTCGTAGCCGAGGGCCAGCATCATCGGTACGAGGAGACCGTAGAAGCCGAGGGTCTCCTCCGCGAAGCCCTCCACGGTACCGAGGACGGAGAAGACCACCATCACGGCGGCGATCAGTAGGGTGCCTCGGTGGCGCAGCCGGTGGGCGAGGCGGGCGATGCCGCGGTCGAGGGCGCCGGTGGCGAAGACCACGGTGATGAACGCGCCGATGGCGAGGACGAAGAGGAAGACGCCCGCGCTGCCGTACAGCTCGCCGCTGAAGGTGGGGCCGACCTCGCCCGTCTTCTCGTCCCGGATGCCGTAGAGGCCGTTCACGGGGGCGAGGAAGAGGTCGTTCAGCCGGTCGGTGAAGCCCCGGGTGTCCGGGACCCGGTGGTAGGTGCCGGAGATCGGGGCACCGCTCTCGTTGCGGTCGTAGCGGCCGGCCGGGACGAGGAAGGCCAGCAGCCAGACCGCGACCGTGACCACGGCCAGCACGGTCAGCGCACTCGGAAAGGCGAACCTCTTGCCCGCGGGCTCCTCGGGGGCCGGGGACGGAGCCGGGTCGGCCGGGGCCGGGGGAAGCGGCGGAGCCGTGCTCAACGGGTGCCTCGGCTGTCCGGTTCCATCCGCCACCATCCCTGAGAGGGTCCGCCGGTCCGCTCCTCCGATCATGGAACGCGGGAGGGGCGGGCGCCGTGGTGGGTTGCGCCCGCCGGGTGAACCGGGGCGCGGCGCGGGGTGTCAGCCCCCGGCGCGTACGAAGGTCCGCACCGCGGTGTCGAAGTAGCCCCGGGCCTCCTCGCCCTGACGGACCGGTGAGGACACCCACACGTCGTACAGGCGGCCGTCCTCCTCCCAGCACAGGTCGCGGGTGTGCCGGGGGCCCTCGGTCGTCGAGAAGCCGTCCCAGGTGAACCGCCAGAGGGCGGCCTGCCGGCCGTTCTGCGAGGTGGTCACGACCTCGGCGTCGCGGTATCCGGGGTTGGTCCCCGGCCCTTGGGCGTGGGCGCGCTGATGGACGGCGAGGGGGCCGCCCGACTCGGGCTCGGCCACCTTGATGCCGATGCGGAACGTCTCGCCGGGCGACATGTAGAAGATCCGCGGACCTTCCACCTTGCGGGTGAAGCCGAGCGGTACGGCGAGCGAGAAGCCCTCCGGGTCGATGACGACGCGGTAGCCGGCGGGTGCGGGCTTGTCGTCGGCCGCGGGGGTGCCCGTGTCGGTCCGCTCGCCGGGGACGGTGGTGGCGCCGGCCGGCGTGTGCGGCCGGCCGGCCGCCCCGCTCGTGGACGTCCGGCCGTCCCGCTCGCCGTCGTTCGTGAGCAGCGCGGCGGACACGCCCGCACCGGCGATCGCGGCCACCAGCAGGCCGGCGACGAGCGCCGCCCCCGGCCGTCGCTTCCCGGGGGCGCGTACGGGCCCGGGCGCGGGCACGGCGGCCGATACGGGCGTCGGCGCGGACTCCGTGGCCGAGCCCTGCTGCGTCGGACCGTGCGGGACCGGAGCGGGCGGGACCGGAGCGGGCGGGGCAGGCAGCGGCGCGTGCGCGGCCGGGTCCTGCTGGGCCGGGGTGTACCGCGTCGGGGTGTACTGCGCGGCCGCGTCCGCGCAGGCCCGCAGCAGCTGCTCGGCCCGCTCCGCGCCCAGCCGCCGGGCCGGATCGCGCTCCAGCAGCCCGCGCACCACCGGCAGCAGCGGGCCGCACGCCTCGGGCGGCCGGATCTCGTCGAAGACCACCGCGTGCAGGATCCCGCCGAGCGAGTCCCGCCGGAAGGGCGAGGCGCCGCTGAGGGCCGCGCACAGCAGGGCGCCCAGCGACCACAGATCGGCCTCGGGCCCCGCCGGCGTCTGCCCCGACATCCGCTCGGGAGCGGTGTACTCGGGGGAACCGACGAAGGACCCGGTGGTGGTCAGCGTCGTGGCGCCGGACACCTGCGCGATGCCGAAGTCGGTGAGCACGGGCCGCCCGCCCGGTGCCTCCAGCAGCACGTTCGCCGGCTTGATGTCCCGGTGCAGCACCCCGGCCGCGTGCGCCGCGCGCAGCGCGCCGACCAGCGCGATCCCGATCCGGGCGGCCTCGGCGACGTCCACCGGGCCGGTCCGCGAGAGCCGGTCGGCGAGGGAACCGCCCTCGACCAGCTCCATGACGATGTACGGGAGTTCGCCGTCCTCGACGATGTCGTGCACCACGATGATGTGGGGGTGCTTGAGCTGCGCGGCCGCCCGTGCCTCGCGGAGCGTGCGCTCACGCTGGTGCCGGGCCTCTTCCTCGGACAGCGCGGGGTCGAGCGCGACTTCCTTGACGGCGACGTTGCGGCCGAGCAGCTGGTCGGTGGCGCGCCACACGATGCCCATGCCACCGCGTCCGAGCTTGGCGTCCAGCCGGTAGCGCCCTGCGATCAGCCGGGCGTTCGCCCCCTCGGTCCCCATGGCGACATCATGCCGCATCGCGGATCAGCACCCGCCCACGGCGTGTCGAAGCCGCCCCTTGATCGTTTCTTCAGCGGTAGCCCTTACTTCTGCTGCGGATTTCGGGAGGCGCGCGGTGACCGCTTGGCAGTACTTCGCCGGGGCGGGCCTGGTGGCGGCACTCTGCCCGCTGCACGGCCATGTGGCGGTCGCGGGCGACGGGACCGGCGACGGTTACGGCTCCGGCCACGGCGCCCGCATCGACCTGTGCCTGCCGGCCGGGCAGCCGGAGCGGCCGGTCTTCCGGCCGCCGGCCGGGCAGCCCCCGGTCCGGGTGGCCGTGCCCGGCGCAGACCGGCCGACCGTGCGCCACCCGGGGCGGCCCGCGCAGTCCGCCGCTCCCGAGGTGCGGCCCTTGCGGCCGGCCGAGCCCGCACGGCCGCGTCCGCCCGGCGCGGCGGTGGAGCGTTCCGCGGAGGCAAGGGCCGGGGGGTCGGAGCCGCCGGAACCCGCGGCGGGTCCCGGGGACCGGGACGAACCGGCTTCGGCCGCCGCTCCCGCCCCGCCCGCGGCCGGGGCCGCCGCCGCACGGGTGAGCGCCTTCCACGTGCGTCCGTACCGTTCGGTGGCCCTGGAGCGGCGCGGCCCGGGCGGGATGTCCACCGTGACGCTCATGGTCGTCGTCACCACCCCGGCCGTACTCGCCGCCGCTGCCCTGCGCCCCCGCTCCAAGAGCCGCGGCTGACCGCCGCCGCCCCTTCGTACCGCAGTCCACCGATCCACCGATCCATCGATCCATCGATCCGCACCGGGAGAATCCACGTGTCCGAATGGCTGGTCCTGGCCATCGCCATGGCGCTCGTCTGCGCCCTCGTCCTCGCCATCACCGCGATCCGGCACCGCCGGGTAGCCGCCGATGAGGACACCAGTGAAACCCCCGACGTCATCGAGTACATGACGATGATGGTGGGCGTGGTCTACGCGATCGTGCTGGGCCTGGCCATCGCGGGCGTCTGGGAGGCGCGCGGCGCCGCCGAGGACAGCGTGCGCCGAGAGGCGCAGGCCCTGTACGAGGTCACTCAGCGCGCCGACGTCTACCCGGCGGCCGTCCGCGACCGGATCCGGGGCGAGGTGGACGCGTACGTCTCCCACACCGTCGCCGTGGACTGGCCGCTGCTGACGGCCGGCGACAGCGCCTCGCCCGAGGGCGCCGCGCTGCTCGGCAAGCTGCGCACCGACGTCACGCACCAGAGCCCGGCCAACGAGCTCCAGGCGCAGGCCTACCAGCCGCTGCTGGACCACATCGCGGCCGCCGACGACGCGCGGCACTCGCGGACGCAGAGCTCCGAGTCCACGCTGCCGGGCGTGGTGTGGTTCGGGCTGGTGGTCGGCGGGCTGGTCACGGTCGGGCTGATCTTCACCCTGCAGATCCGGCGCTCCGGGCGGGAGTTGCTGCTCGCCGGGTTGTTCAGCGCGCTGATCGTGTTCCTGCTCTTCATGGTCTGGAGTTTCGACGCGCCGTACGGGCGGGAGGGGATCGATTCGGCCGGACCGTTCCAGGAGCTGTTCCCCGCCACGGCGTCGGCGTCCGTCGCCAGCCGCTGAGGGCCGACCGGGCAGGGTTCCCCCGTCCGCCGCTACACGGGTACTTCGCGCCGGACGGCCTGCACCACGGGAGAGTGCCTCAGCGCGTCGGAGATCCGCAGCAGGTCGCGCGGACCGTCGGCGGTGTCGAGGACGGTCTCCTCGTCCTCTTCGATGATCTTTCCGTCGGGGTCGGCGGAGCGGGCCCGTACGGCGGCCGCGACCATGGCCGCCTCGGAGATGGCTCGGGCCGTCTCCTCGTCGGCACCCGCGGCGACGGCGCTCTCGTAGGCGCCGTCGCCCAGGCCCTTGTCGAAGTACGGACCGAGGTGCAGGAAGCCGTCGTGGATGTCCGACTCGCGCTGGATCACCCGCAGTTCCGCCGCGGACCACCACGCCATCTGCACCGAGGGCGTACCGCTGGGCGCGGAGATCTGCACCTCGTGCCACAGCGGGCCGAGCCGGCGGTACGTCGCCCAGGTCTGCCAGTGGTCCGACAGCCGCTGGCAGACGAGCGGGACCACGAAGCCCATCGCGCTGATCAGCGCCCCGAGCGAGGCGAGCGGCGGGGCGACGAAGGTGCTGAGGTCGTCCAGGTCGTGACCGGACCAGCGGGCGACGACCGCGGTCATCTTCGTGGCGTCGTACGAGAGGTTGAAGATGTAGCCGATGACGATGATCACCAGGCCGATCCGCAGCCAGCCGCGGACCTGGAGCGACCAGCGCCAGCACAGGACCACCATCACCGCCGCGGCCACGCAGTGCGCCAGCAGGTAGAGCGCGATCATGTGGCCGATGTAGGGCGTGTTCGCGTAGTAGGTGTCGAAGTCGCGCAGCCGCTCCACCGGGGTCTCGCCGAGGGCGAAGAGCACGATCAGCGCGACGACCACCACGCCGTAGCCCAGGATCCAGCGGTGCGAGACGCGTCGGGTCTCTTCGGGCGGGCCGCCCCGCCAGTTGACCATCAGGACCAGGCAGGAGGCGCTGAACGCGGTGATCAGGCAGTAGACCAGGGGGGCCGAGACGTTGACGATGCCGGTCCAGCGGTTGACCGCCGCGATGGTGGGCGGGGCCGCGAAGGTGAACACCGCTCCGGCCAGGGTCAGCAGGGCGACGACCGACCGCAGGAGCGGGTCGCGCCAGTTGTGCCGCAGGGCCGGCAGCTTGAAGGCGAGGGAGACCGCCATCGCGGCTGCCGGTATGTAGTAGTCCTTGCCGTTCAACGCTCGTTCCTGTGCCCCCGGTAGCCCAGCGAAGCCTCGATCCGGCCCGCCAATTGATCGCGCTGGACCGGAGCGCGGTGGCTCGCCGATCCGGCGAGCCAGTTCCGACACCGACTACCCAGCAGTAAGCCGAAGGACTCGGCCTCGGTCTCCTCCTGGACGTCGGCGCGCGTGCGCGCGGCGACGCGGCGCACGGTCTCGCCGATGTCGGCTTCGGCGGTCAGCAGCCGCGCGGCGACGGCGGCGCCGTCGACGTGGTGACTGCAGTGGCCGGCCTTCATGTGCCACAGCTCGTGGCCCAGGATCACCAACTGGTGGTCCGGTGCGGTGCGTTCCTCGATGACGACGAGATCACGGTCCGCCATGTCGAGCCATAGGCCGCTGGCCGTCCGCGGTGGGAACGAGGCCATCCGGAAGTCCACCCGGCGGCCGCGGTGTCTGCTCATGCCCTCGCAGAGGGCAGCGTAGAGGTCCACGGGCTCCACGGGGGCGGTCAGCCGGATACCGGCCACCAGCTCCCCGCACAACCGCCGCTGCTCTCTGCCTATGCTCACCGTTCTCCCCGTCGGCGCGGATCCGGATCAGGACTCAAGGATCAGACCCAGACTTTCGACTGGGTCAGGATTCATTCGGTTTTACGCTTTCGAGGAGCATGTCCAGCCATTCGGTCACCTTGTCCCGGTGCTTGTCGCTGGGGAGTTGGGCGGCGCGCCAGGCGATGCCCCGTACGCCGTGGTTCTGCAGGAGTCTGGCCAGCGGATCACCGGCCGACGCAGCGGTGGCCGGTACGGTTTCCCGCGCCCGCCCCGCGAAGTCCTGGAGCAGCTGTTGCTCGGTCCGCTGGAGCGCGTCGGTGAGGGCGTCGGAGTCGTGTGCCGTGAGGAACCCGGCGTGCACCCCGAAGAAGCGCTGGATCGCGTCGCAGTGCTCCATGGTGGGGCGCCGGTCACCGTTGATCAGCGCGCCGGCCTGCTGCCGGGACATGCCGGCGCCGTCCGCGATCTCCTGCTGCGTGTAGCGGCGGCCGTTCGGCTTGACGCGGGTCCGCCGGAGCAGGTCGAGCCGCTGGAGGAACCGGGTCTGCAGATCGGGTTCGCCGGCCGGCCTGCCGTCCAGCAGGGTCCTGACCACGTCCGTGGGCACGCCGGAGGCCTCGGAGAGCCGCCGCAGGTCGAAGACCTGGTTCAGATCGCGGCCCATCTTGCCCGCGAGTTCGGCGACGCGCGCGATGGTGGCTGCCATGGGTGCGTTGGCCACCGCGACGGGAGCCGGGAAGCCGTCTGTCACCAGTGGTTCTCCTAGATCGCGCGAAGTCGGTATGGGCACATGGTCGGCTTCTGGAATCTAGCCGCTCTCGCCCGGAAGGGCTAGAACGTGCCACAGCTGTGGCGGGAATGAGCTGTCAAGAGGCTGGAATTGCCACAATAGTTGACACTCGAATGAAGTCGGTAGCAGGATCGCCACACGGAAATGAAGATCCAGACCGGAGGAGGGGGAGCTCTCAGTGCCACATCTCGCAGCGGTGGGCCCGTCCGATGGACTCGCCCGAACCGGTGAAGAGCGCCTGGCGGGCGACGAACCCGCCCGCGGCGCCGTGCGGTCGGAGCGACGCAAGGAGATTTTGCGCCAGCGCCGCGAGGAGCTGGGCCTGAGCCAGGAAGACCTCGCCGCCCGGCTGCGCATCAGCGTGCGCGCCTACGGGAACTGGGAAAGAGGCCTGGTCAAGGAGTGGACGGACCGCAAACTCCTGGCCCTGGCCGAGGCTTTGGAGATGAGCGAGCGGCAGTGCTTCTGGCTGTTCCGCGTCATGGTCGACCGTGACCCGCCGCCCACCTGGCGCGCCGCCGAGGAGAACCGGCTGCCCGAGGACCCGGCGCAGCGCGACTACCTGTGCGACTACGCGGCCCTCATGGAGTCCGTGCCGTACCCGAGCTTCCTGGTGGACCACCGCTGGGACGTCGCCCTGACCAACTCGGCCTTCGACCGGCTCTTCCAGTCGGTGAGGCCGCACCCGACGGCCCTGCCGGACGACAACTTCCTGCGCTTCGTGCTGTTCCACCCGGACGCGGCCGCCGTACTGGAGGACCACGAACCGGCCTGGTGCGTACCGCTGCTGGCCCAGTTCGCGACCGCGCTGGCCGGGGCCCCCGAGGACGAGGGGCTGCGCAGCATCCGCCAGGAGGTGGCCCGCGACCCGTTCATGGAGGCGGCCTACCGGTACGGGGTGCCGCACTGGCTGAGCACGCACGGGACCGACGCCGCCGAACTCGACGGGGCGGTGCGCACCGTGCGCCATCCCGACCCCCGGTGGGGTCTGGTGCGGTGCCGGATGGTGGCCGAGACCAGTCGGATGCTGGGCGAAATGGGACTGACCCGGATCACCCTGATCCTCTCGACGCCCACGGGCGTCCCCGGGGGCCCCGTCCGCGGCGGTGCCGGATTCGCGCAGCAGCAGGGCGCCAGGCTGCGCGCCGTGCCGTCGCCGGTGGAGTGACCGACCGGGGCAGACTGGTGCCGGCGGACGGCTGCCGTGGCTCGTATGTCACCGATCGTGGCATCGATCCGTGACATCGACCGTGGTGTCGGTCGTGGCGTCGGCGGCCGGCACGGCGTCGCCGGCGACGGCATCTGCACTGGCGAAAGGCGGTAGGGGCGTGCGGCTGACGATCCTGGGCGGGGGCGGCTTCCGGGTACCACTCGTCTACGGAGCACTGCTCGGCGACCGCGCCGAGGGCAGGGTGTCCCGGGTGACGCTGTACGACGAGGACCCGGCCCGGCTCACCGCCATGGCCCGGGTGCTCCGGGACCAGGCCGCCGCCGCGTCCGCGGCCGACCCGGCGGTGGACCCCCCGGCCGTCACGGTCACCGGGGACCTCGACGAGGCCCTGCGCGGGGCCGATTTCGTCTTCTCCGCCATCCGCGTCGGCGGCCTGGACGGGCGCGCCGCGGACGAGCGGATCGCCCTGGCCGAGGGGGTCCTGGGCCAGGAGACGGTGGGCGCGGGCGGGATCGCGTACGGCCTGCGGACCGTACCGGTGGCGCGCGCGATCGCCCGGCGGATCGCCCGCAGCGCCCCCGAGGCGTGGGTCATCAACTTCACCAACCCGGCCGGGCTGGTCACCGAGGCCATGGCCGAGGAGCTCGGCGAGCGGGTGATCGGCATCTGCGATTCCCCCGTCGGCCTCGGCCGGCGCATCGCCCGGCTGCTGGGCGCCCGCCCGCAGGAGGCCTGGATCGACTACGTCGGCCTCAACCACCTGGGCTGGGTGCGCGGGCTGCGCATCGGCGGCCGCGACGAGCTGCCCCGGCTGCTGGCCGACACCGAGGCCCTGGAGTCCTTCGAGGAGGGCCGGCTCTTCGGGGCCGAATGGCTGCGCTCGCTCGGCGCGATCCCCAACGAGTACCTGCACTACTACTACTTCAACCGTGACACGGTACGGGCGTACCAGGAGGCCGAGCAGACCCGCGGGGCCTTCCTGCGCGACCAGCAGCGCGGCTTCTACGCCGAGGCCGGCCGGGCCGGGGCGCCGGCCGGTGCGGCGCTGGCCGCCTGGGACCGCACCCGGGCCGAGCGCGAGGCCACGTACATGGCCGAGAACCGCGAGGCGGCGGGTGCCCCGGAGCGCGAGGAGAGCGACCTCGAATCCGGGGGCTACGAGCAGGTCGCGCTCGCGCTGATGCGGGCCATCGCCCGGGACGAGCGGGCCACGCTGATCCTGAACGTCCGGAACCGGTCGACGCTGTCCGTCCTCGACGCCGAGGCCGTCATCGAGGTGCCCTGCCTGGTCGACGCGAACGGCGCCCACCCGGTGGGCGTCGCACAGCTGCCGCTGCACGCGGTGGGGCTGGTGACGGCGGTCAAGGCGGTCGAGCGGGAGATCCTGGCGGCGGCCGCGAGCGGCTCGCGGGCGACCGCGGTCAAGGCCTTCGCGCTCCACCCGCTGGTCGACTCGGTGGGGGTGGCCCGGCGGCTGCTCGACGGGTACGCGGCGGAGCACCCGGGGCTGGCCTACCTGCGCTGAGGCCCGGCCCACCTGCCTCGATCCCGGCCGGCGGTTCCTCCGTACGGCGCAGCGCCGCATGCGCCGCGACGGGCGCGCTGTGACAGTGCGAGAGTGACCACTGCCCCCGCCACGGCCCCCGCGCCCCCCGAGATCGACCGGCGGCGGCGCAACGTCATCTTCGGCACGATCATGCTCGGCGTGCTGCTGGCGGCACTCGACCAGACGATCGTCGGCACCGCGCTGCCCACGATCGTGGGCGACCTGGGCGGCGGCGACCACATGTCGTGGGTCGTGACCTCCTACCTGCTCGCCGAGACCGTGGCGACGGTCCTGGTCGGCAAGTTCGGCGACCTCTTCGGCCGGAAACTGATCTTCCAGATCTCCGCCATCGTCTTCATCAGCGGCTCCTTCCTGTGCGGCCTGTCCGGCAACATGACCTTCCTGATCGTGTGGCGCGGCGTCCAGGGCGTCGGGGCCGGCGGCCTGATGGTCACCGCGATGGCCCTGATCGCCGACGTGGTGCCGCTGCGCGAACGCGGCAAGTACCAGGGCATGATCGGCGCCGTCTTCGGGGTCGCCACCGTCATCGGCCCGCTGCTCGGC
Organism: Streptomyces sp. NC-S4; assembly: GCF_054353315.1. Lineage (NCBI taxonomy): Bacteria > Bacillati > Actinomycetota > Actinomycetes > Kitasatosporales > Streptomycetaceae > Streptomyces > Streptomyces sp. NC-S4. The sequence continues at coordinate 7,022,901 of NZ_CM135937.1, forward strand.
GGGTTCTTCACCGACCAGCTGAGCTGGCGGTGGTGCTTCTACGTCAACGTCCCGATCGCGATCCTCGTCGTCATCGCGGCGGCCAGGACGATCCCGGCGGTCCGTGCCTCGGGCAAGCCGGTGATCGACTACCTGGGCATCGCGCTGGTCGCCGCCGGCGCCAGCGCGCTGATCCTGGCCACCAGCTGGGGCGGGAACGAGTACGGCTGGACCTCGCCGGTCATCATCGGCCTGTTCGCGGGCGGCGCGCTCGCGCTGGCGCTGTTCTGCCTGGCCGAGACCCGCGCCGCGGAACCGATGCTGCCGATGCGGCTCTTCCGCAATCCGGTCTTCTCCGTGTGCTCGATCCTGAGCTTCGTCGTCGGGTTCGCCATGCTCGGCGCGATGACCTTCCTGCCGACCTACCTCCAGTACGTGGACGGGGACTCGGCCACGATCTCGGGCGTCCGGACCCTCCCCATGGTCATCGGCCTGCTGATCGCCTCGGTCTTCAGCGGCAACGTCGTGAGCAAGACCGGCCAGTACCGGATCTTCCCGATCGTGGGGAACGCGGTCATGGGCGTCGGCCTGTACCTGCTGTCGCGGATGGGGCCCGGGACCGGCACCCTGCTGGAATCGCTGTACATGTTCGTGCTCGGCACGGGCATCGGCCTGTCCATGCAGGTGCTGACCATCGCCGTGCAGAACACCGTCGACTACGCCGACCTGGGAACGGCCACCTCCGGGGTCACCTTCTTCCGTACGCTCGGCAGCGCTTTCGGGACGGCGGTCTTCGGCACGATCTACGCGAACCACCTGGGGCCCGGACTGGAGGCCGCGTACGTGGAGGCGGCGCGGCTCTCCGGACAGGATCCGGCGGACCTGGCCAGGGCCGCGTCCACCCCGGAAGGGGTGCACCGGCTCGATCCGGCGGTCGCCGCCCCGGTGATCGACGCGTACGCGCAGGCCCTGCAGACGGTGTTCCTGTACACCGTTCCGGTCGCCGCGTTCGGTTTCGTCGTGGCGCTCTTCCTCAAGCAGGTGCGGCTGCGCGACAGCGCCCGGGCCGGCTCCACGGACATGGGCGACGGGTTCGGCTCCCCGGCGACGGCCTCGGGGGACTCGGCCAAGCTGCTGGAGCTGGCCGTCGGCAAGCTCGTCCGGAACATGGGCGCGGACACGGCCCGGGGGATCGTCCAGGGCTCCGACACCCGGCTGGACATCGCGGGCGCCTGGGCGGTCATGCAGGTGGACCTGATGACACGAACCGTCGGACACGCCCCCCTCGCACTGATCGCCGGCCGCCGGTCCCTGCCGCCGGAGGTGCTGATCCCGGTCTACGAGCGGATGGCGGACGAGGGCTTCGTCAGCCGCCAGGACGGCTTCCTCACCCTCACCGCGGCCGGGCAGCGGGAGGCCGACGTGATCTCGAAGGCCTGGGGCGAGTGGCTCAAGGACCAGTTGGAGAAGGACCGGGGCCGGCCGCGGAGCGCCGAACTGCGAGTGGCGGCGGACGCCATCGCCAAGCGGTTGCTCGCGGAGGACCTGGAGGAGGGCAACTTCGCGCCAAAGGTGGTGGTGCGGCGGTAGAGCCCGGTACGGAAGGGAACCTCGCGGGTCGGCCGCTCGTCATCCCCTACGAGGCGGTGGGACGGACCGTCAGGCGGACGACGGGGGGCGCGCTCGTGAGGATCACACTGGCCGAGGAGATCATGCTGCTCTCCCTGGACGACGAGTCCGGGGCGGCACGGCAGCGGCAGGCGGTGGGCTGGGCCGTGGCCGGTGCGCTCCTGCTCGAACTCGTCCTGGCGGAGCGGGTGTCGGTGTCGGGCAAGTACCTGGAGCTCAGGAGCACCGAGTCCACCGGAGAAGAACTCCTCGACAGCCGGATCAGGCTGATGGAGGCCTGGCTGCGGGGCCGCGCCAAGCGCCGGGTGACGGACTGGCTGACGAAGGACCAGCCCAAGGCGGTCGGTGCCGCCCTGGAGCGACTGACCGGGCGCGGGCTGGTGGTGGCGCAGGTGCACAAGGTGTTCGGGGTGTTCCCGCAGCGCCGCTACCCCGAGGCGGACGGAACGGTCGAGCGCGCCCTGCGCGAGCGGCTGCGCGAAGTCGTCCTCGGCGGCGCCGAGCCGGACGAGCGCACGTCGGGCCTCATCGCCCTGATCCACTCCGCGAAGATGCACCGGCTCGCCTTCCCCGACCGGCAGCCCGACGAGGTGACCGGGAGGACGGCGGAGATAGCCGCCGGCCAGTGGGCCGCCGAGAGCGTCCGTGAGGCCATCCGGGACATGCAGGCCGCGATGGTGGCCGTGACCGCGGTCACGGTCCTGACGGCCACCAGCTGAGGCCGACCACCAGCTGAGGCCGGGCACGGCGGATGCTCAGGCGCTCGGCGCGGACCCCGTGGTCGGGTAGGTGTACGAGGGGACGTGCGGCAGCGTGGTGAGGTCCGGGCGCCAGGCGCGCAGCACGGCCGCCGACGGGACGTAGAGGGACGAGGGGATCTCGGCGGGGGCGAACCACTGCCAGCGGGCGATCTTGTGGGGCTCGGTGACGGCCGGGACACCCTCCGCCGAGGTGGTGACGGCGGCTGCCGTCAGCCGGGTCAGGCCGGACTGCGCCTCGATCTGCACGGACAGGATCCGGACCGCCTCGGGGGCCGCCCGCAGGCCCGTCTCCTCGGCGAGTTCGCGGGCTGCGGCCTGCTCGAAGCCCTCCCCGGGGTCGACCTTGCCGCCCGGCAGCTCCCAGCGGCCGTCGTGCGCCTGGCCGAGCAGTACCCGGCCGTCCGCCGCGAGGACGACCACTCCGACGCCGACGACGGCATGGGGCTGCGGCACGGCCCGCTCGGGGCGCTGCCGGCCCTCGGGGTGCTCGTGGGGGGTGCTCATGGACGTCCTTCCGACGGAGGGGTGGGCCTGGCCCGGACATGGATCCGCTCGCCCTGGGGGCCGAAGAGGCTGAGGAACTCCGCGGGCTGCGGACCCGCGTTGAAGAAGGCGTGCGGGGTGCGCGTGTCGAACTCGGCGGCCTCACCGGGACCGAGGACGAGGTCGTGCCCACCGAGCAGCAGCCTGATGCGTCCGGAGAGCACGTACAGCCACTCGTAGCCCTCGTGGACCTGCAGCTCGGGCTCGGGCGGCGGAGCGCCCGGGGCCGGGAGGATCTGCTTGAAGGCGTGGACCCCGCTGAACTTCCGGGTCAGCGGCACGTAGGTGCTGCCGTGCCGGACGAAGGGGCGCGGGCGGACCCGGGGGTCCCCGGTCTCCGGGGCGCCGACCAGCTCGTCGAGCGCCACCCGGTGCGCCCTGGCCAGCGGCAGCAGCAGCTCCAGCGTCGGCCTGCGCTGCCCGGACTCCAGCCGGGAGAGGGTCGAGAGCGAAATGCCGGTGCTCTCGCTGAGCTGGGCCAGCGTGGTGCCGCGCTGCCGGCGCAGGGCGCGCAGCCGCGGGCCCACGGCGGTGAGCACGCCCGCGAGTTCCTCGTCCTGTTCCTCGGTGGCCATGGATCCATTTGCCGCTTCGGCAACAACATTTGTCAAGCGGGCCGCCGTGGGCGGACCCTCGCAGGTATGGACAACGCAAGGGACAGCTCGTTCGACGTGGTGGTCGTGGGCGGTGGGGCCGCCGGGCTGGCCGGGGCGCTCACCCTGGTCCGGGCCCGCCGTACGGTACTGGTCATCGACTCCGGGAGCCCGCGCAACGCCCCGGCCGCGCACATGCACGGGTACCTGGGGCAGGACGGGGAGAGCCCCGCCGCACTGCTGGCCGGGGGGCGGGCGGAGGTGACCGGCTACGGCGGGGAGATCCGGCGGGGCACGGCCGTCGCCGCGGACCGGCTGCCCGACGGGGGTTTCCTGGTCCGCTGCGGGGACGGCAGCACCGTCCGGGCCCGCCGGCTGCTGGTCGCCACCGGCCTGGTGGACGAGCTCCCCGCGGTGCCGGGCCTCGGGGCGCGTTGGGGGCGGGACGTGCTGCACTGCCCGTACTGCCACGGCTGGGAGGTCCGCGACCGGCCGATCGCGGTGCTGGCCGACGGGCCCCTCGCCGTGCACCAGGCCGAGCTCTGGCGGCAGTGGAGCGAGCGGACCACCCTGCTCGCGCACACCTGGCGGCTCACCGCGGAGGACCGGGAACTGCTGGCCGCCCTCGGGGTCCGGGTCGTCGAGGGCGAGGTGACCGGCCTCGTGGTCCGGGGCGAGGAGCTGACCGGGGTGACCCTGGCGGGCGGCGCCGCGGTGGAGTGCCGGGCCCTGGTGGTCGCCCCGCGGTTCAGCGCCCGCTCGGGTGTCCTGACCGGCCTCGGCCTGCCGACGACCGTGGTGGAACGGGACGGCATGGCGATCGGCACCTGCGTCGAGTCGGACCCGGCCACCGGAGCCACCGCCCTGCACGGGGTCTGGGTCGCGGGCAACGTGACCTCCCCGCTGGAGAAGGTCCCGGGCGCGGCGGCCCAGGGGGTGCGGGCGGCGATGGCCGTCAACACCGACCTGATCGAGGAGGAGACCCGGCGGGCCGTTCGCGCCCACCGCGCGGGCGCCGGGGTGTGAGCCGGTACACGAGCGATTCTCGGACATCTGTGCGGGTTTCGGCCGACTCCCGTTCGCGCAGGCTCTGAGCGGTGTGATCGTCGTACGGTCCAACGGCTCGGGGGGACGCTCCATGGCACATGTGCTGGTCATCGGCGGAGGTGTCGCGGGAGCCGCCACCGCGCTGCTCGCGGCGCGGCGCGGGCACACGGCGGAGGTCTTCGAACGCGATACGCGGGCCCCGGGCACGGCACTCGACCGGGACTTCTTCGGCTGGCGGCGGCCGACCGTACCGCAGGCGGCCCAGCCGCACGTGCTGCTCGGGGCCGCCCGCAACGTGCTGCGCGGTGATCTGCCCGACGTCCACGCGGAGATGCTCCGGCTCGGCGCCCGCGAACGGCACGAGCTGGACTGGTTCGAGGTGCGTCCGCCCGATCGGCCGGGCGACGAGGACCTGGTGATGCTGCAGGCCCGGCGCATCGTGCTGGAGAGCGCGCTGGCCACGGCGCTGCGCGCGGAAGCGGGGGTCGTCGTCCGGTACGGGGAGCCGGTCACCGGGCTGATCACGGTCCCGGAGACGTCCGAGGGTGCCGGGATCCAAGTCACGGGAGTGACCACCGAGATCGGGAGTTACCCGGGGGACCTCGTCGTGGACGCCTGCGGGCGGCGCGGCGGCACCGAGCGCAGGCTGGCCGAGGCGGGCTGCCGACCGCCCGTCGTGGAACGGCACCGCACCGGGCTCGCGTACTTCTGCCGCTGGTACCGGCTGCCCGCGGGCATGGACGAGGGGCCGCGCCGGCCATGGGCGGTGACCGGCGGACCCTTCGCCGGATGCGCCGTCTTCCCGGCCGACAACCGGGTGTTCGCCGTGACGCTGTTCGTGCACACCGCCGACTCCACGCGCTCGGCGCTGCGCGCCCCGGCCGTCTTCGAAGCGGCGGCGCGCACCTTTCCGCCCGGCGCGGCCTGGCTGGGACTGGGCGCCGAACCGCTGTCGGGCGTCCTGGCCACGGCGAGCCTGGACAACCGGTGGAGCGCGCTGGTCGACGAATCGGGTCCGGTGGTGACCGGGCTGGTACCGGTCGGGGATTCGATCACGCACACCAACCCGACGCTGGGGCAGGGCACCTCGCTCGCGCTGTGGGCCGCGCGCAGGGTGGCCGGTACGGTGCACCGGGACCCGGGATCGGCGCGGTACGCGGCCGATCACCACGCCTGGGCGGAGCGCACCCTGAAGCCGTGGTTCGACTTCCAGGTCGTCGCGGACGCTGCCATCGGGGAGCGCTTCGCGACCCGGGCGGTGCGCGGCGGGACGGCGCGCGAGGTGTCCGCGCTCTTCGACTGCGCGCTGGAGGATCCGGAAGTGATGCGGGCGCGGGCGAGGGTCCGTCACCTGGCCGAGCCGCCGGGGCGGGCGTACGCGGATCCGGAGATCCGCGCCCGCGTGGAACGCTGGCTGGCGGCCCGGCCCGACTACGCACCGAACGCGGCGGGGCCGGACCGGGAGGAGTGGGAGAAGCTGACGGCGGGCTGACGGCGGCTCAGCCCGGCCGGCCGCCCGCGGTGGAGCCGAGTACTTCGGCCAGGTCGTAGCCGACCACCTCTTCGAGTTGGGCGTAGGTGCAGCTCTCGGGTGTCCGGTCGGTCCGCCAGCGGTGGAACTGGGCGGTGTGGCGGAAGCGGTCGCCCTCCATGTGGTCGTACTTCACCTCGACGACCCGCTCGGGTCGCAGCGGCACCCAGGACAGGTCCTTCTTGCCGGTCCAGCGGCTCTGCGCGCCGGGCAGGCGGGCACTCTCGTGGGCGGACTCCTCGGCCCAGGCGGCCCACGGGTGGCCCGTGGGGTCGGGCATCCGCAGGGGTTCGAGTTCCTCCACCAGCTCGGCGCGGCGCTTCATGGGGAAGGCGGCGCACACGCCCACGTGCTGGAGGGTGCCGTGGACGTCGTACAGGCCGAGCAGCAGCGATCCGACAATCGGACCGCTCTTGTGGAAACGGAAACCGGCCACGACGACGTCGGCGGTACGTTCGTGTTTGACCTTGAACATGAGGCGGGCGTCGGGCCGGTAGAGGAGATCGAGGGGTTTGGCGATCACCCCGTCGAGTCCGGCGCCCTCGAACCGCTCGAACCACTCCTGCGCGAGCGCGGGATCGGTGGTCGCGGGCGCGAGATGCACGGGGGGCCGAGCGGTGGAGAGGGAACGGACGAGGGCGGCACGGCGGTCGGCGAGCGGGGTGTCGAGCAGCGCGTCGTCGCCGAGGGCGAGCAGGTCGAAGGCGACGAAGCTGGCGGGGGTCGTCTCGGCCAGCAGGGCGACGCGGGACTGCGCGGGATGGATCCGCTCGGTCAGCCGGTCGAAATCGAGGCGCCCGCCATGAACGATGACGATCTCGCCGTCCATGACGCAACGGCTCGGCAGATTGTTCTTCAGGGCCTGCGCCAGCTCGGGGAAGTACCTGGTCAGAGACTTCCCGGTGCGGCTGCCGAGCTCGATCTCATCGCCGTCGCGATGCACGATGGCCCGGAAGCCGTCCCACTTGGCCTCGTACTGCATCCCCGGCGGGATCTTCGCGACGGACTTGGCGAGCATCGGTTTCACGGGCGGCATCACTGGCAGATCCATGCCTTCGATTCTGCGGTGGTACGGCCGGACCTGCCCGGCATGCGGGCATGACCGGGCCCGCCTACCGTGGCGCACATGGGTGCTGCCGGTAGTGCTATCGAGCTGGACGCGGGCGGGCGGACGGTACGGCTGTCCAGTCCGGACAAGGTGTACTTCCCGGAGCGCGGCCTCACCAAGCGGCACGTGGCCGAGTACTACCTGGCGGTCGCACCCGGCATCACGCGCGCCCTGCGCGACCGGCCCACGACCCTGGAGCGCTTCCCGGACGGGGTGGAGGGCGAGTCCTTCTTCCAGAAGCGGGCACCGAAGAACCTTCCCGACTGGATCCCCACCGCCCACATCGCCTTCCCGAGCGGCCGCACGGCCGACGAGATCTGTCCGACCGAACCGGCCGCCGTCCTGTGGGCGGCCAACCTGGGGTGCCTCACCTTCCACCCCTGGCCGGTGCGGCGCGGGGACACTGACCGGCCCGACGAGCTGCGGATCGACCTGGACCCGCAGCCGGGCACCGACTACCACGACGCGGTGGCGGCCGCCCATGAACTGCGGGCCCTGCTGGAGGAGCTGGGTCTGCGCGGCTGGCCCAAGACCTCGGGCGGCCGCGGCCTGCACGTCTTCGTGCCGATCGAGCCGCGCTGGACGTTCACCGAGGTCCGGCGGTGCGCCATCGCACTCGGCCGGGAACTGGAACGCCGGATGCCGGGCAGGGTCACGACGGCCTGGTGGAAGGAGGAGCGCGGCGAGCGGATCTTCGTCGACTACAACCAGACGGCACGCGACCGCACGATCGCCTCCGCCTACTCCGTGCGCCCCCGCCCGCACGCCCCGGTATCGGCTCCGCTGCGCTGGGACGAGGTGGACGACGTGGAGCCCCGCGACTTCGACATCGTGACGATGCCGGCCCGCTTCGCCGAACTGGGCGACCTGCACGCGGACATGGACGAGCACGCCTTCGCCCTGGACGCCGTACTGGAGCTCGCGGCCCGCGACGAACACGAGCACGGCCTGGGGGACATGCCCTACCCCCCGGACTACCCGAAGATGCCGGGCGAGCCCAAGCGGGTCCAGCCCAGCCGGGCGAAGCACGAGGACTGACGGGCGCGGGACGCGGGGCGCAGGGCGCGTGGGGCGCAGGGCGCCGGGCACTACGCGGCGGCGCCCGGCCCGGGGAAGGGGGCGAGGTCCGGCTCCACCCAGCCGTCCTTCGCCCGCGGGGCGGCCAGCGTGGCCGGACGGTAGTAGTGCGTCAGCAGGCGCTTGTCGAGCAGCGCGGGGTGACGGTCGGCGAAGGCGGCGAACTCGTCGTCGCCGGACTCGGCCGCGTAGTACCCGACCAGCTCCACCCAGGCACGGCTGACGGTCGCGTGGTACTTCTGCGGCGCACCCGCATAGCGGGCGGTCCGCCGGATTCCGTCGCTGACCAGGTCGATCGCCGCGGGTATGCCGCAGCGGCGCACGGCCAGCCAGGTCAGGTGGACGTGCTCGCGGTGGCCGAACCGCTCGGCGGTCGTCATCACCTCGGCCATGAGCGCGTCGAAGGCGGGCTCTGTCATCGGGTCACCTCGGTCAGTGCTTGCAGTGCTGCGCGCAGCCCGGCGACGGCCTCGGCGGACAGCTCGCCGAGGGCGCGGCCTTCCAGGTCGGCGATGACCCGTCGGATCCTCGCGGCGGCCTGCCGTCCGGAGTCGGTGAGCTCGACGAGCACCGCCCGGCGGTCCCCGGGACGGGTGCCGCGGGTGATGTGACCCCGCCGCTCCAGGCGGTCCAGCACGCTGGTCAGCGTGCTGGGCCGGGTCCCCACGGCCGCTCCCAGCTCGGACACGGTGCGCCCGTGGCCGTCGGCGAGATTGGCCAGCGCGTTGATCTCGGAGGCGGTCAGATCCAGGTCGGCCAGCTCGGTGGCGAGGACCTGGAGGGTGGCATGGGTGGCCCGCTGGAGCGCCAGCAGGGCCGACCACTCGGATGGCACGGTTTCGGACTTCACGTTTTCGGAATATACGAGATCGCAGTATCTGCTCGCAAGGGCACTCATAAACAACACGAACGGTCGTGCTAATATTCCGTCGTCGGCCGCCATCGGTATCCGGCTGCCCTGAGGAGAATTCCGGAGGACCCGCACATGCATCTCATGGCTTCACTCCTGAGCACGACCCTCGACGTCACCGCCCGGATCGCCCCGGGACTGGCCGGGCCCCGGGCCTTCGCCCTCTTCGTCCGGCCCCTCGGGCGCGCGCGACTACGGTCGGAGGAGGTGGAGGTGATGGCGCGGGCGGAGAGCGGGCGGATGGTCGTGCGCGGCACGGAGGTGACCACCTACCGGTGGGGGGACGGGGACCGGCCCGTGCTGATCGTGCACGGCTGGTCCTCGCGCGCCTCGCGGTTCGCCGGGTTCGTGGAGGCCCTGCGCGCCCAGGGCCGTACCGTGATCGCCTTCGACGCGCCGGGGCACGGCGAGTCGGACGGCCGCGCCTCCACGATCCTCGACTACCGCGCGATCATCGGCCGACTGCACGCGGAGCACGGTGACTTCGCGGCCGTCGTCGCACATTCCTTCGGTGTGCTGGCCACCTTCTCCATGCTGCACGACGGCATACGGGCCGAGCGGGTCGTCGGCATCGGGGGCGTGGCCCAATTCGACTACCTCGTGGAGCGATTCCGGGCCGGGCTGAACCTCGGCGAAGGAGTCGGGCGCGCCCTGCGCGCCCATGTCGAGCGCCGCCTCTTCCCCGGCGACCCCGACATCTGGCAGCGCCTCGACGCCCGCCGTCGCCGCTCCGGCATGCGGGCGCCGATCCTCCTCGTCCACGACACCGAGGACGACGTGATCGATCCCGCCCAGTCCCGCGCCATCGCCGCCGCCTACGGCCCGCAGGCCCGTCTGATCGAGACCACGGGCCTCGGGCACCGCCGCATCCTGGCCGACCCCGGCATCATCGCGACGGCGGTCGAATTCGCGCTGTCCGAGCCCGAGCCCGAGCATGAGTCCGCGTCCGTCACCGTGCGACGGGCGTGAAGATCAGGATCAGGCAGAAGGGCCGAACGCAGGCGGTCGTTCCGGGAGTTCGTCCGGAGCGGCCGCCACCGCGCGCAGCCGGCGCAGGATCCCCCGGCCGGCCCGCTCGTACGCCAGCGGATCACCGTGCAGGACGGAATGCGCGTTGGCCAGTTCCATCATTGCCGTCAGCTCGAACGCGAGCTGCGCAACCTCGTCCGCGTCGGACGCGTCGTGGAAGCCGCCCGTCAGCCGGGCCTCCTCCAGCAACCGCTCGATGTAACGCGTCCAGTCGGACCGTGCCCCGGCGATCTCGTCCCGTACCGGGCCCGGGCGCGCGTCGAACTCGGCGGAGACGGAGTAGAAGAAGCATCCGCCGGGGAAGACCCGGCGTCCGGAGTAGTCGAGCCAGCGCTCGCACAGCCGCCACACCTTGGCGAGACCGTCCGGGTCCCGGCGTACGGGCTGCACCACCTCGTCCTTGAACACGTCCACGGCGGCACGGACGGTGGCGAGCTGCAGGTCCTCCTTGGAGCCGAAGAGCGCGAACACCCCGCTCTTGCTCAGGCCGAGATCGGCGGCGATCTTCCCCAGGGACAGCCCTTCGAGACCGTCCACGGAAGCGATGTCCATCGTCCGGTCGAGGACGGCCCGCCGCGTCTGGTTACCGCGTTCCACACGTCCGTCAGCCATGGCGCCATCTTACCGAACGCACGGTCGTTCACCCGGGGGAGCGGGGGAGGAAGGGGGCCGCTGTCAGTGGCGGGTGCGATGCTCGAAGAGGACGGACAGGGCTCGAAGGACCGAGGTCGGAAGGAGTGCGCGCCATGCTCACCACTGACTACAAGGACGGCTCCCCGAACTGGGTGGACCTCGGCACACCCGACATCAGCGGCGCCGCCGACTTCTACGGGGCACTGTTCGGCTGGGACTTCCAGGCGGGCAGCGAGGAAGTCGGCGGGTACGGGATGTTCCACCTCGACGGCAAGACCGTCGCGGGCGGTATGGCCGTTCCGGCGGAGCAGGGCCCCTGCGCCTGGCAGGTGTACTTCCAGAGCGCGGACGCGGACGCGACGGCCGAGGCCGTGACGAAGGCGGGCGGCACGGTGACCTTCGGGCCGATGAGCGTCCTGGAATTCGGCCGGATGGCGATATGCGCCGACCCGGCGGGCGTGGGCTTCGGGGTGTGGCAGCCCAGGATGAACACCGGCCTGGGCGCGGTGACGGACGTGGGCACCTTGTGCTGGACGGAGCTGTACACGGGCGATGTGGCCGGGGCCGCCGATTTCTACCGCGCGGTCTTCGGCTGGGAGATCGGCGCGATGCCCTACGAGGGCGGTACTTACACGATGACCAGGCCGGCCGGCACGACGGACGAGGCGGTCTTCGGCGGCCTGGTGCCGATCTCGACGGACCCGGTGGAGGACGCCGAACGGCCCTACTGGACACCGTACTTCGAGGTGGCCGACTGCGATGCGGCCGCGGCGAAGGCGGAGGAGGCGGGAGGCAAGGTACGTCTCACCCCCGAATCGATGGAGGGAGTCGGCCGGTTCGCCAAGCTGGCGGACCCCTTCGGGGCGCGGTTCGCGGTCATAGCCAGCACGCCCGCACCCGGGTCATGACGAGGTGTTGATCAGTCGTTGATCGGACGTCCATCGGCGGCGGTCAGTATCTGCGGCATGTCGATTAACACCACTGCCGCAACCACTGACACCGCTTGGTACGACCTCGCCCTGTGCGCCCAGACGGGCCCCGGCTTCTTCTTCCCGGAGCCCGGATCCTCGCTGCGCGACGCGAAGCGGCTGTGCGGGGCCTGCGAGGGGCGGGTGGCGTGCTTGGAGTACGCCCTGGCCAATGACGAACGCTTCGGAGTCTGGGGAGGCCTCTCCGAGACCGAGCGCCAGGCCCTGCGCCCCCGCCGCAGCTGATCAGGTGCGCGTCCCCTTCCCGCTCCCACGCACCAGCCCCACCCGCCGCGCGAGGTCGAACCCCTCACCACCGCACTCCTCGCGGCGCGGCGTGTGGGGCACGACGCGCACGGGATAGTGCCCCCCGACGGGCGACACGACGCCACCGAAACGGGGGTCTCCGGCGAACCAGATCCGGTCCGGGTGGCCATCCTCCAGCGTCGCGAGCGGGACGGGGAACGGGATGATCCGGAAGATGGCTGTGAAGTCTTCCCGGAAGGGGACGGCGATGGTCCTGGGGCTTCCAGGTGGCCTGCGTGGGTGTCGGCACGGCAATTCCCGCCAGGGATAGGCCTGGAGCACAGCAACGATCCGGCGCCGACGGAAATAGGCGACGATCACCCAGGGCAAATAGGGCGTGACGAGAATGATCATGAAGGCGAGGGTCATTCCCACGTAGGGAACGCGGTCGATGCAGGCCAGGACGGCCAACGGAGGAACACCGAGGCTGAGCACCCAATTGAATCGGCGGACGACCAACCGTTTGTAGCCGACGACCGTCGGAGGGTGGTCCCAGGCCGTCTTGGTGAGCGTGACGCTCATAGGAGTACCTCCAAGATGCGTGAGGTGCCGATGGCCTTCGGCGCACCGAGGTTGGGATCGGTGAACTGGAGGGTGTGTGCGACCGCTTCGAGGATGTCCGTGTAGGCGGCCGCATGCTCGGTAGAGGCGCTGGTCAGATCGAGCACGAGTAGGTGGAGTCCATCGGGATGCACTGTTGCAACCCTGGCCTGAAACAGATGATGCTCGATATCCGGGATGGAAATGATCCCGGCGACCAGGCAGCCGGGAAGAGCCGATGGCAGGTCGATGAACCTGCGGACCGAGCTGGTCCACAGCGTCGAGCGGGCGATGGCCAGAGCCGTACGTGCCACGGCAAGCCGGAAGTTGGGCTGCTCGGCCCGCCGGATCGTGAGGGAGAACAGTGAGGTGGTGACACCAGTCGGCTCCTCGGGATGGAAGCCGAGCGAGGTGTGTACGACATCGTGCCCCGCCAGTTCCTCAAGGCCGTCCATGAGCTGGGACAGTTCCACTTGGGCCGCCGGGCTGTCCAAGGCCTCCGCGAACGCGTCCAAGGTAGCTGCGTCGCCAGGGCCGATGTCATGGAAGCCAGGGGGTAGCCGGAACCAGACCGGTGGGATGCTGCTGCCTTGAGTCATGGCCGCAACACCGACCAGACGTGGCCCGACTTCCTGACGGCCGAGGGGGCGTCGTCGAGGACCCCCCCGGGTGCCGTCCACTGCTGTTGAGCCCTGTTCGACCGCTTCGTTGTCCGGGCCGTAGTCTCCAACGGCGGTCAACGCGCCAGTGGCTGCCACGGCCACACCCACCCGGTCTCTGGCGTCCTGACTCGATGAACGCATAGCCCACCCGGTGAGTGGACTGTCCAGCTGACGCAGATCGTCCGACGTGCTCCATGCCGCCTGCCTGAACGCAGTTGCCCCCGGTGCGAGGCCCGTGACAGCGCTGGCTTCGGGGGCGGCGGCCATTGCTGCTCGGGCGGCTGCCGTGCCTGCCTTGGCGCCGGAGGCGACCGCTGCGACACCCGGGACCGCGCCGACCGTGTCGCCGAGGAGTGTCACGCTGCTCTTCCAGAAATCCGCGTCGAACTGGCCCTTCGTGAAGCCGTCGGACAGGGATTTGCGGAACTTCGGGTCCGAGGTGTGCATCGCCAGGGCCGCCAAGGAAAGGCCGCTCCCGACGAGCATGATCGCAAGACCGGCCGGCGGGCAGACCAAGGCGACGCCCGCCCCGATCGCGCCCAGGATGGCCGACGCGTTCGACATCGCGTCCGCCGGGTCGTCGACGATCTTGTTCCAGATCGAGGCCAGCAGGCCCGGTTCCTTCGGGGCCAGTCGGTCCGTCGCCGCGTTCAGGGTCTGGGCCACCCGGCGGGCGGCCGTGCCGTGCTCGGTGGCGAGTTCGCGGGCCAGGCGGCGGGCGTCGGCAAGACCCTCCTCCGTCTTGGCCGCCGCGGCCTGGGCCTCGTACCGGGAGGCGAGAGCGCGGTGCGAGACCAGGGTGTCGTGCCACCCCGTGAGCCGGCGGGCCGCCTCCGCGAGGGAGGTGTGGGCCGCGCCGAGGTAGCGGGGGAGGTCCTGCGAGAGGGAGGCGCGGAAGGCGGTGGCGGCCTCGCCCTGCCAGGCCGAGCTGTGGGAAACCAGGTCCTTCACCACCCGGGAGGCCTCCCCGAGGGAGGTGGCCGAGGCGCTGAGCTTCTTGGTCAGGGCCAGGACGGTCGCGGGGTTTCCGGGGGCCGGGTCGAAGCCCAGCGCCGCGTACTCAGTCACGCGCGGCCGCCGCCCGGAGGAAGGCCGCACGGACCGCCTGATCGAGCTCCGCGTACTCCGCGGCGCTGCGGTCCACGCCCTCCCGGACGTCCTTGACGCGTTTGGTCAGCTCCTGCGTTCCGTAGGCCCAGCGTTCCTGGAAGCCGTCACACGCCGTGTCGAGGTCCGCCGTGCCCAGCTGGTCGGGCCGTACGTGGTCCAGTGCGCGCCGGGCCTCCCGCAGGGAGACCAGCGAGGAGTCCAGGGCGCGTGTCAGACGGGTCAGCTGGTCGATGTCCACCTGGAGCGAGGTCATGACGCGAAACCCTGGCAGAGCGGGGCTCTGCCAGGGCAATCGGTATCACTCGCCCGAGCGAGCGGAAATCGGTCAGCCCTTGCGGGCGGCGAGGCGGGCCGCGCGGGCGGCCAGCTTCTCGTCGAACTTGCGGGCCTCGGAGTCCAGGCCGCCCATGAACAGCGCGAGCTCCTCCTGGGCCTTCTGGCCCTCGGGGCCGAGGCCGTCGATGTCCATGATCTTGAGGAAGCGGATCACGGGGCTCAGTACGTCGTCGTGGTGGATCCGCAGGTTGTAGACCCCGCCGATGGCCATCTGGGCGGCCATCCGCTCGAACCCGGGCATGCCGTGTCCGGGCATCCGGAAGTTGACGACGACGTCCCGCACGGCCTCCATGGTCAGGTCGGGGGCGATCTCGAAGGCCGCGCCCAGCAGGTTGCGGTAGAAGATCATGTGCAGGTTCTCGTCCTGCGCGATGCGGGCCAGCATCCGGTCGCAGACCGGGTCACCGGACTGGTGGCCGGTGTTGCGGTGCGAGATGCGGGTCGCGAGCTCCTGGAAGGCGACGTACGCCACCGAGTGCAGCATCGAGTGACGGTTGTCGGACTCGAACCCCTCCGACATGTGCTGCATGCGGAAGGCTTCCAGCTTGTCCGGGTCCACGGCGCGCGAGGCCAGCAGGTAGTCGCGCATCACGATGCCGTGGCGGCCCTCCTCGGCGGTCCAGCGGTGCACCCACGTGCCCCAGGCGCCGTTGCGGCCGAAGAGCGTCGCGATCTCGTGGTGGTAGCTGGGGAGGTTGTCCTCGGTCAGCAGGTTCACGACCAGCGCGATCTTGCCGATGTCGGTGACCTTGGACTGCTGCGGGTCCCAGGCCTCGCCGTCCTCGAAGAAGCCCGGGAAGTTCCGGCCGTCGCTCCACGGGACGTACTCGTGGGGCATCCAGTCCTTGGTGACCTTCAGGTGGCGGTTGAGCTCCTTTTCGACCACTTCTTCCAGCGCGAACAGCAGCTTGGCGTCCGTCCACGCCTCCGAGCTGCCGAGGTGGGGAGAGGTGATCGTCACGGGTACTCCTGGGTGTAAAGCGAACTACCTACGGTTCCGTAGCCTACGGAGTCGTAGGTTAAGCGTGACATCAAGGCCAGCCAACCCCCGGGCAGGTGTATGTCCAGTTACATCCAGTTATCAATGCAGTTTATGGTCGGCCTGAGGGGGGTTCGAGGGGCCAAAATCACGCCAGTAGGTGGTTTGCCGGCCCCCGGTTTGACGAAAGAAATGGGTTCCGCTTGACCGGGGGGCGCGGCGATCCGGCCCTCGCCGCTCACACGCAGGCAGGCCGATGGGGGTCGAGTGCGGGTGCGGGGCCCAGCTCGAAGGCGCAGATCTCCATCCCCGAGAACGAGGTGTGACCGCGGTCGAGCTGAAGCAGGACGAGCGGGGTGTCCCCGTCGTCGAGGTGGAGCCAGGTGCTGCCGACGCGGTCCGCGGGGGCCGTGCGGAGGTAGGCGCAGGTCCGGCGGCATGTGCACCAGCCGTGGAACCGCAACCGCGCCACCGCCTGTGCCAGGGCCGGCTCGCCCTCGGCCGTCAGCTCCGAAGCCAGGAACGACACCAGCGCGGGGTAGACGTCGGCGAGCAGCGGCGGCGGCAGTGCTGCCGCCGTCCCCGCCGCCCCCGCTGCCGCTGGTACCGCCGCCGGCCCGCTCTCAGTCACTCGACCACAGCCGCTCCCGGACCTCCTCGGCGGTCGTCGGCCGCAGCTCGCCGTCCAGCAGGAACCATCGTGTGATGCCGATCGACTCCAGGAACGGCACGTCGTGGCTCGCCACCACGAGTGCGCCCTCGTACGACTCCAGCGCGCCGCCCAGCTGCCGCACGCTCGACAGGTCGAGGTTGTTCGTCGGCTCGTCCAGCATCAGCAGCTGAGGAGCCGGCTCCGCCAGCAGCAGGGCTGCCAGTGCCGCCCGGAAGCGTTCGCCGCCCGACAGTGTGCCGGCCGGGCGGTCCGCCCGGGCGCCCCGGAACAGGAAGTGCGCGAGCCGGGCCCGGATCAGGTTGTTCGTGGCCTGCGGGGCGAACCGCGCCACGTTCTCCACGACCGAGCGGCTCTCGTCGAGGACGTCGAGGCGCTGCGGCAGGAACCGCGTCGTCACGTGCGCCTCCACCGCCCCGGACACCGGCGGGAGCTGCCCCGCGATCGTGCGCAGCAGGGTGGTCTTGCCCGACCCGTTGCGGCCCACCAGGGCGATCCGCTCCGGACCCCGCAGTTCCCATTCACCCGGTACGCAGGCCCCGTGGGCCAGGTGCAGATCGCTCAGGGTCAGCACGCGCCGCCCCGGCGGGACCTGGGTGGCGGGCAGCTGGATCCGGATCTCGTCGTCGTCGCGCACCGCCTCCACCGCCTGGTCCAGACGCTCCTTCGCCTGTGCCAGCTTCTCGGTGTGCATGATCCGGTGCTTGCCCGCCGACTCCTGGGCCGCGCGCTTGCGCGCACCCATCACGATCTTCGGCTCGCGCTTGTTCTCGTACATCTTCTGCCCGTACCGCTTGCGGCGGGCCAATTTGACCTGGGCGTCGGCCAGTTCGCGCTTCTGCCGCTGAACGTCGGCCTCCGCGACCCGGACCAACCGCTCGGCGGACTCCTGCTCCGCGGCGAGCATGTCCTGGTAGTCCGTGAAGTTGCCCCCGTACCAGCGGACTTCGCCGTCGCGCAGATCGGCGATCTGGTCGACCCGCTCCAGCAGTTCCCGGTCGTGGCTGACCAGGAGCATCACCCCGGACCAGGACTCGACCGCCGCGTACAGGCGGCCCCGGGCCCGTAGGTCCAGGTTGTTGGTGGGTTCGTCCAGCAGCAGGACGTCGGGGCGGGCGAGCAGCAGGGCGGCCAGCCGCAGCAGTACGGACTCGCCGCCCGAGAGCTCGCCGACGGTGCGGTCCAGGCCGATCCGGGCGAGACCGAGCTGGTCGAGCGTGGCCAGGGCCCGCTCCTCCACGTCCCAGTCGTCGCCGACGGCGGTGAAGTTCGCCTCGGTGGCCTCGCCCGCCTCGATGGCGTGCAGCGCGGCGCGGGCGGTGTGGATGCCGAGCGCCTCGTCCACGCGCAGCGCGGTGTCGAGGGTGACGTTCTGCGGGAGGTAGCCGACGGAGCCGGTGATGGAGGACTGGCCTCCGGTCGGGGTCAGTTCGCCGGCGATCAGCTTCAGCAGGGTGGACTTCCCGGAGCCGTTGAGCCCGATCAGGCCGGTGCGACCGGGGCCCACGGTGAGCTGGAACCCGTCGAAGACGGGAGTGCCGTCGGGCCAGTCGAAGGACAGTGCGGAGCAGGTGATGAACGTAGGGGCGTTACTCATGGAGGCCTCCAGGTTGCGTGAGTGGTGCGTGCAACGCGGGGAGACAGCCGACGGCTCAGCCGCAGGGCGTGGTGGTCGGTGTCTCGAACCTCAGACGAGCAATGTCCTGCTCCGTTTCGACGGTGATGGGCCGTCTTCGAAGCTACGGGCGGCCGCGGCCGCCCGCAAAGCATTTTTGTTTCAGCAGGTGTCGCGCATCAGCTCGGCCAGGTTGTGGTCCATGTCCAGGTAGAGGTGTTCGAGGCCGGGCGGCACCACGGTCGCCGCCCGCTCCAGGAAGCGGTGCAGCTCGGCCGTCAGCATCAGCACGATCGCGACGCCCTCCGTCGCGTGGAACTCGATGGTGGTCCGGTCGTCGTCGTGCGGGCGCACGCGTACGTCGCCGTAGCCCGACGGGCGGTCCAGCCCGGATTCCAGCAGCTCGCGCGAGAAGGTCCACGAGACCTCGACGCCTTCCAGCGTGGCCGGGGCGGGGAAGGCCATGCGCACGGCGAATGGATCCGCACGGTCGTAGCAGAGGGTGACGGGCACGGTCTCGACCTTCGGCGCGGTGGCGACCAGACGGGCCTGTGCGGCCTGCTCGATGACAGTGATCAAGGCTCACTCCCTTGCGGCGGATCTGCTGCCGGACTGTTGGGGTGGAGCCCGGCAACCCGATAGACGCCGGAATCGGCAAATCCGTGCATGGGCCGTTGCGTGAGCTGTGTCACCGATTGGCTTGAACCAATCCGTGCGATCGCACAGAGTGACCGGATGGTGGATGTGCCCGAAGGGGGACCTGGTCCGCAGCGGGTCCGAGGGGCCCCGGAGAAGGGCTGGTTACCGATCACTCCACCGGCGTAAGGGTCCGCATCACGGCCGCGTAGAGGGCGGCGGAGACGGCCATGCCGACGGGCAGGGAGAGGTCGATGCCGCCCAGGGCGGAGGCGACCGGGCCGGTGTAGAGCGTGTCGACGCAGAGGGCGGCCGCGCCCACCCCGGCCACGAGCGCGAGGGCGCCCGCCGGGCTGACGCCCCCGGTGTACCAGAAGGGGCTGCCGGGGGTTTCGTCCGCCAGCGCCCGGCCGTCGTAGCGGAACCGGCGCAGCAGGATGTCGGTCGCGTAGATCGCCATGACGGGGCCGATCAGGACGACGATCAGCTGGAGGGAGTTGCTGACGGTGTCCAGGAGGTTGGAGACGAGCAGGCCGTAGAGGGTCAGGGCGACGGCGACGGACCCGTCGAACAGGACGCTGACGGAGCGCCGGATGCGGACGCCGACGGCCTGCAGGGCGAGTCCGGCGCTGTAGGCGGTCAGGGCGTTGACGGAGATGGTGCCGAGGATCAGGGCGAGCAGGAAGACCGGGTAGAACCACCCGGGCAAGATCTTCTGCAGTGCGGCCTGGGGGTCGCTCATGTCGACCGAGGTCGCCGCGAACGCGCCCAGGGAGCAGACGACCACACTGGGCAGGAAGGCACCGAGGGCGGTCCAGCCGATGATCGCCTTGCGTGAGGACGTGCGGGGCAGGTAGCGGGAGAAGTCGGCGCTGGTGGTGTACGAGAGCGGGCCCGAGGCGATGAGTGTGATGCCGGCGAGCAGCGCCGCCCACAGGCCGGCGCCGGTCAGGGGCGGGGCGGGCCGGTAGGAGAAGTCCGTGTGGCCGAGCACGGAGAAGCCGACGACGGCGAAGGCGGCGGCCAGGGCGAGGGTCATCGGGAGGTAGAGCTTCATGATCATCGCGTGGCCGTAGACGCTGATGGCCAGGGTGAGCGCGGCGATGGTCACGATGACGGCGGCCTTGATCCCGGTGTTCGCCGTGATCCCGGCCCGTTCCACGAGGGCGAAGGCGGCGGCCGCGGCGGCGGCCAGGTTGAGGGCGAAGTAGCAGACGGAGACCAGCCAGCCGCCGACCGCGTTCATGACGCGGTTGCCGATGACTCCGTACATGGCCCGGGTGATCACCTCGCTGGGTGCTCCGGCGGCCGGGCCCGAGGTGGCGAGCAGGCCGGTGAGCAGCCAGAACAGATTGCCGACCACGATCACGGCGACGGACTGCCACAGGCTCAGACCCATGAGGACCAGCGCGCCGCCGATCACCAGGCTGAGGTAGTTGACGTTCGCCGCCGCCCAGACGGCGAAGAGGTCCCGGGGGCGGCCGTGGCGCTCGGAATCGGGGATGCGGTCGATGCCGTGGGCCTCGATGCGGGTCGCCCGCTCCGGGGTCGGCGCGGTCGGCCCGAGCACTCCGGGGGCCGGGTGCGAACCGGGAGACGGGTCGGGGATCGGGGACGCCATGGGGGACCTCCGGGGGCTGGGCGTGTCCGCCTCGCTTGCTTATTGGTCGCACACTCAATAGCATCCCCGGTATGTCGTCAAGCGTCCAGCGCAAGCGGATCCGCAAGTCCCCGGAGGCCCGGCGGGCCGAGATCGTCGACACGGCAGCAGCCGTCGCCCTGGCCGAGGGGCTGGAGTGCCTCACGCTGCGCCGGATCGCCGAAGAGCTCGCCGTCCGGCCGGGTCTGATCAGCCACTACTTCCCCTCGGTGGAGGACCTGGTCGCCGAGGCGTTCGGGACGGCCGCCGGAGCCGAACTGGAGGTCCTGCTGCCGGCCGGAGCGGCGGAATCGGCCGGATCGGCCGGGGCTGCCGGATCGGCCGGATCGGCAGGGGCTGCCGGGCCGGAGGCGGGCGGCCCGACCCCGACCGGGCGGCTGGCTCGGTTCTTCGCCCGCACGTCCGGCGAGGCCTACGACTCCATCAGCCGGCTCTGGATCAACGCCCGCCACCTCAGCCGCTACCGGCCCCTCCTGCGTGACCGGGTCGCCGAGCAGGAGGCCGCCTGGCGCGGCCGCCTGGAGGGGGTGATCCGCGAGGGCGTCGAATGCGGCGAGTTCCGAACGGAGGACCCGCACGTGACGGCCATTCAGATCCTCGTCGTCCTCGACGGCCTCGGCGCCCACGCCAACACCGAGGACCGCGGCCGTCCCGAGGCCGTGACCCGGATGCCGGTCACCACCGCGGAACGCGAACTCGGCCTGCCCCGCGGCGCCCTCACCGCCGACGCCACCGCCGACGCCTGACCCCTGGGCGGCCTGTCGTCGAAATCCCGTCTGCCCCGCGGCCCCGCGCCGGACGCCGCGGGGCCGCCCTCCGGGCGACGACGGGAGTTTGACGACAGGCCCAGGGCCGGCTCTTCCGGATCCTGCCGGGCCCGCGGCGTCCGGTACCGCACCCGGCCGCGCTGTCGGGGCGCCCGAGTGCGTCCAGTACGCAGGGCGCGCCTCCGCCCTGCCGGGTTACGGACGCCGGACGCCGCGGGCCCGGCCGACAGGATCCGAAAGAGACGGCCCGGCTCCGGGCCGCCCCCCCCCCGCCCTGCCCTTGCCCCCGCCCGCCCCGCCCCGTCCGACGTTCCCCCGCCCCTGCTGGAGGCTCCGTGCGTACCTCGCTCGTCCTGCTCAACGCCCGCCTGCTCGACCCGGCCACGGGCGGGTTCCTGCCGGACACCGCCCTGGCCGCCTCCGGCGGACTGATCACCGCACTGGGCGACGACAGCCACGTCCGTGCCCTCGCCGACGCCTCGACCACGGTGGTCGACCTCAAGGGAGCCGTCGTGACCCCCGGCCTGGTCGACGGCCACATCCACCCCGTCTCCGGCGCCGAACTGACCCACGGACTGGACCTGTCGGGCTGCACCGACCTGGAGCAGGTGCGCGCCGCACTCGCCGCCGGCGTACGCGGCCTCGCGCCCGGCGCCTGGCTGAGCGGCTGGGGCCTGGACCCGAACGCCTTCGGGGACCGGCCCGTGGAGACCGCCCCCTTCGACTCCGTGCTCGACGGCGTCCCCGCCACGCTCCTGCTCTTCGACGCCCACTCCATGCTGGCCAGCAGCCGCGCCCTCGAACTGGCGGGCGTCGACGGGCCGCGGACCTTCGACCAGGCGTCCGCCGAAGTGGTCTGCGACGCGGACGGCCGGCCCACCGGCCTGCTCCTCGAGGACGCGGCCTGCGAGCTCGTCGAACGCGTCGCCCCGCAGCCCACCCGCGAGGAACGCCGCGACCGGCTCGCCGCGGCGCTGCGCAGGATGGCCGCCGCCGGGCTGACCGGCGGCCACGCCATGGACGCGAACGGCGACAGCCTCGCCTTCTACGCCGAACTCGACGAGGCCGGGGACCTGCCGCTGCGCCTGCGCGTCGCGCCCTGGTGCCAGCCCGGTACCGACGCCGACGCCGTCCGCGCGCTCATCGCCCAGCAGGGGGCCGGAGGCAGGCTCTGGCGCACCGAGGGCGTGAAGATCTTCATGGACGGCACGATCGACAACGGCACCGCCTGGCTGGAGCACCCGGACCGCAACGGCGAGTCCACCCACGCCTTCTGGCCCGACCCCGAGGTCTACACGAGGATCGTCGGCGAGTTCCACCGGGCCGGAGTGCCCACCGCCACCCACGCGATCGGCGACGCCGCCGTACGGCACGTGCTCGACGCGGTCGAGAAGGCCCAGGTCTCCGGCGGGCCCGGGCCCCGGGTGCGCCACCGGGTCGAGCACATCGAGACCGTCCCCGACGACACCCTGCGCCGGTTCGCCGAGCTCGGCGTCATCGCCTCCGTACAGCCCACCCACTGCTGCGACTTCACCCGCGCCGACCACACCGACAACTGGTCCCGCCGGCTCGGCGAGGAGCGCGCCTCGCGTGCCTGGCGCTGCCGGGACCTGTGGGACTCGGGAGCCACGGTGGTCCTCGGTTCGGACTGGCCGATCGCCCCGTACCCGCCGCTCGGCGTCATGGGCGGCGCCCGCCACCGCCGCCCGAGCCGCGACCTCACCCAGGCCCCGCACGGCCCCGAGCAGGCCCTCACCGCCCTGCAGGCCCTCCAGGGCATGACCGTCAACGCCGCCCGTGCGGCGGGCGAGGAGCACCGGGCGGGCCGGATCGCCCTCGGCCACCGAGCCGACCTGACCGTCCTCGCCGACGACCCGCTCACCGTCGCCGCCACCGAACTGCCGGACCTGCCCGTGCTCCTCACCGCCGTCGACGGCGGTGTGACCCACCGCGACGCGAGCCTGTGACCGGGGCCGGAAGGCGCTCTGGACGGGGCATCCGGGGTGCGTTAGCTTCCGGCGCCATGAGACTTCTGGAACTCGGAATCGGCATGTGCGCGGCAGCCCTGGTCGTGGGGGTACTGGCCGCTCCCGCCCAGGCCGATGGGGCCCCGGCGCCCGACCCGGCCCCGGTGGCGCAGGACTTACGCGGCGCCGGCTGGGCGCTGAAGGACACCGGGAAGGACGTGCGCTTCCGCGGGCTCGCGGCGGTCGGCCGGACCACGGCCTGGGTGGCCGGTTCCAAGGGGACCGTGCTGCGCACCGTGGACGGCGGCCGCAGCTGGCGTGACGTTTCGCCGCCCGGCGCGGTCGCGGAGGCCCTGGAGTTCCGGGACATCGAGGCCTTCGACGCCCGGCGGGCGGTGGCGCTGTCCATCGGCGAGGGCGAGGCGTCCAGGGTGCTGCGCACCGAGGACGGCGGAGCCACCTGGACGGAGACCTTCCGCAACCCCGACCCGCGCGCCTTCTACGATTGCCTCACCTTCTTCGACGCCCGCCACGGTCTGGCCATGAGCGATCCGGTGGACGGGAAGTTCCGCATCCTGGCCACCGACGACGGCGGCCGGAACTGGCGGGTCCTGCCCGGCGAGGGCATGCCCGAGGCACTGCCGGGCGAGGCGGGCTTCGCCGCGAGCGGCCAGTGCCTGGTGAGCTCCGGCCCGCGCGATGTCTGGCTGGCCACCGGCGGCGGTGCCCGCGCCCGGGTGTTGCACTCGGCGGACCGCGGGCTGACCTGGCGGGTCGCCGAATCCACCGTCCCGGCGGGCGATCCGGCGCGCGGGGTCTTCGCCCTCGCCTTCCGGGACCGTACGAAGGGACTCGCGGTCGGCGGCGACTACCGCACCGGGCAGGTCTCCCCGCAGGCCGCGGCCGTGTCCGCCGACGGAGGACGCACCTGGCGCCAGGCGGCGACGCCGCCGCCGGCCTACCGCTCGGGCGCGGCCTGGTTCCCGCACAGCGGGGGGACGGCTCTCGCGGTGGGTCCCACGGGCACCGATGTGACCACCGACGGCGGCCGCAGCTGGCGGTCCCTGGACGCGGGATCCTTCGACACGGTCGACTGCGCGGCCGACACGGGCTGCTGGGCGGCGGGGGAGAAGGGACGGGTGGCGCGGCTGGAACGGCGGCGCTGATCAGATCCCGGGAGCGGGCGCCGGGGGCGCCGGGGGCGCCGCGGCAGTCGCGGGAGTCGCGGGAGTCGAGGGCGCCTGGGTGGTGACGAGGTCCATGCCCGGGTAGCGCCCGGCGGTGAAACCCGCGGCCCGGTAGACGGGCTCGCCGTCGGCGCTCGCGTGCAGCTGCACGTAGTGGATGCCGATGCCGTCGAGCCAGGCGACCAGCGCGTCGACGATCCTGCGGCCGTGGCCCCGCCCGCGGGCGGGCGCGTCGGTGACGATCCCGTCGAGGTAGCCGCGCCGGCCGTCGGTCCAGAGGGGGCTGGGCAGGTGGTAGGT
The DNA here is from genome assembly GCF_054353315.1 of Streptomyces sp. NC-S4. Classification (NCBI taxonomy): domain Bacteria; kingdom Bacillati; phylum Actinomycetota; class Actinomycetes; order Kitasatosporales; family Streptomycetaceae; genus Streptomyces; species Streptomyces sp. NC-S4. The sequence goes on from NZ_CM135937.1 coordinate 7,047,444, forward strand.
GACCCAGGCCATGCCGGTGGCGAGCAGCGGTTCGCCGGGAGCTCCGCCGACGACGAGGCAGCGCATGTCGGGGCGTTCGCCGACGCGTTCGAGGAACCAGGCGCGGGCGGCCTGTCGCCAGGCGGCGTCGGCGGGCCCGGGGTCGACCCCGAGGGCGTCGAGGGCGACGGCGCGCAGGCGTATGAGCTCGGGGACGTCGGCGGGAACGGCGGTGCGGGGCTGCATGAACACTCCTACGGGCGGATGAGGTCTGGGAGCCTGGGGGCCTGGGGGACGTCCGGCCGGTCGGGCCGGATCAGGGAGCGGGGTCGGGTGCGGCGGGTCTCCCGGGGCCCGCCCGGCGGACGAGGGAGTTCGTACGGAGCACCGGACGGAATCCGGGGGACGGCGCCGCCCGCGGGCCCGGCCCGGCCCGCCCGGCCCGCCCGGCACGGCACCGGACGGTCCGGGCCCATCCGGCCGATCCGAGGGCCCTGGCCGGGTCGGCGCCGTCCCGGTGCGGCTCGGACGTACTGCACGTGTTACGGCGAAGCGGCCAGGGGCGGTGCAGGACGCCGCGGGCCTCGCAACCCGGTGAACGGATCCTGCCGGTCCGGCCCGCGCCGTGTGTCTGCCCCGGCTACTGCGGGGAGGCGCCCCGGCGACCCGGGACGATGCGTGCGCGGTGCCGTCCGCTGCGTCAGGCCGGGCCCGCGGCGTCCGGCACCGCACCTGGCCGCGTTGGTCCCGGTCGGCGACCTTCCGCGTCGCCTCCCTCGGCGCCCTGCGTTCCTTCCCCTCGGCCCCGGCGGGCCCGGGGAGGCCCCGTGACACCGGACTCCGCTCCCTGATCCGGCCCGACCGACAAGGCGCAACCCGGGCCGTCTCTTTCGGAGCCGGCCCGGCCGAGCCCGCGCTGTCCGGTGCCGTGGGGCCTCCTCAGGCCCGCCAGGGCCGAGGGGGAGCCTCGCAAGGCGGAGGGGATCCCGCGTACTGAACGTCCTTGTGAGGCCCGACAACGCGGCGAGGTGCGGTGCCGGGCAGTGGGGCCCGGCAAGATCCGAAAGAGACGGCCCAAGGGGCGCCCCGCCGATCAGGCCGCGCCCGCGGCGTCCGAGTACGTCCAGTACACGGCGCGTCCCTGCGCCCGGGGCACCTCCCGGCCGACGGGATCCGGAAGGGAGGAGCCTAGGTGACCGGGTTCTCCCGGACCGTCGACAGGTCGGACGAGGTCTTCGTGGCGATGAACTCGGTGATGGTGTAGGCACAGACGCCCGCCACCGTGAAGGGGTCCTCGGCCGCGATCCGCTCGATCTCGGCCCGGGACACCCCGCCGGCCAGGATCACGCCCCCGTCGCGCGGGACCTTGCGCCCCGACGCGAGGAAGACGCCGGCGGCGTAGTGGCCGTCCAGCCAGGCGATGTGAGCGTCCATCTGCTCTTCGACGGACTCGATGGGGGCGGTGTAGGTGAGCTCCATGACGAACATGATCGCCAGGCTACTCTCGCTCCATCATGACGAGTGTGAAGACCCCCGCCGACGAGGCCGAGGCCCGGGCGATACAGGACGAACTACGCCATCAGGTCGTGCTCACCGAGCCCGGCCCGCCGCCCGGCCGCGGCCTCGTCGTGGGAGTGGACGTCGCCTACGACGACGCGCGCGACCTGGTCGCCGCCGCGGCCGTGGTGCTCGACGCCGCCACCCTGGAGGTCGTCGAGGAGGCCACCGCCGTCGGGCACGTCAGCTTCCCGTACGTGCCGGGACTGCTCGCCTTCCGCGAGCTGCCGACCGTACTGGCCGCCCTCGACTCCCTGAAGGCCCGGCCCGGCCTCGTCGTCTGCGACGGCTACGGCCTCGCGCACCCCCGCGGCTTCGGCCTCGCCTGCCACCTCGGGGTGGTCACCGGGCTCCCGGCCGTCGGCGTCGCGAAGAACCCGTTCACCTTCACCTACGAGGAACCGGGCACCCGGCGGGGCGACGTCGCCGCGCTGCTCACTGCCGACGGGTCCGAGGTGGGCCGGGCGCTGCGCACGCAGGACGGGATCAAGCCGGTCTACGTCTCCGTCGGGCACCGGGTCTCGCTGGACAACGCCTGCGCCCACGTCCTGGCACTGAGCCCGCGCTTCCGGATCCCCGAGACCACCCGCCGCGCCGACTCCCTGTGCCGCAGGGCGTTGCGCGAGGCTTCCTGACGCACCCGCCCGACGGGCCCGCACCCGCCCGACGGGCCCGCACCCGGCCGGCCGCCCGGCCCGCACCCGCCCGCCCGACGGGCCCGCCCGTCAGCGGGCGTCCGCCACCCGGAAGGTGATCCCCGCCTTCTGGAGCCGGGCGATCAGGGCGTCGCCCATCGCCGCGGCCGTCGTCAGCTGCCCGGCCGCCTCCGGCAGGGCGTCATGGGCCAGGCAGAGCGCCGACTCGGCCAGCATCTTCGCGGTCTCGCCGTAGCCGGGGTCGCCGCCCGCCACCTCGGTGAGCACGCGCTTCCCGCCGCCCTCGCCCACGAACCGCACGGTGAACCAGCTGCGCGCGCGGCGTTCCGCGTCCGGCCCCCGGCCCGGCTCCCAGCGGTTCATCAGCCACCGCCGGGCCGGCGGCACCTGGGCGAGGGCCACCGTCGCGCCCAGTGCCGCCGTACCGCCCACCGCGACGGGCAGGTGCTTGACGGAGGCGTAGTGCCGGTAGCGGAAGTCCGGGCCGTACCGTTCCAGCGCGGCCGCCGACCGGGCCACGATCCGCGGGTCCAGCGAGGGCAGCGGCAGCGCCCAGGTCCCGGTCTCCCGGCTGAACCGCGGTGCCCCCACCGGCCCGCGCGCCCGCCGCCCCAGCAGGCGGGGTTCGTGCAGCCGGCGGGCGTGCGCGGCCGCCAGGGTCTGGGGGCCGCGGCTCAGCGCGGTCAGCGCGGAGGCCAGGGTGCCGCCGGAGAAGAAGGCGTTGGACCGCATGAACCCGTCGACCGTCAGCGGGACCCCCTGCGGCAGCTGCCGGACCGTGAAGTACGCCCCGAGGTCGGCCGGGATCGAGTCGAAGCCGCAGGCGTGCACGATCCGCGCCCCGCTCTCCCGCGCCCGGGCGTCGTGCTCGACGTACATGCGGTCCACGAACTCCGGCTCCCCGGTGAGGTCCACGTAGTCCGTGCCCGCCTCGGCGCAGGCGGCCACGAGCTCCGCCCCGTACCAGATGTACGGGCCCACCGTCGTGGCCAGCACCCGGGTGGACGCGGCGAGCTCGCGCACGGCCGCGGGGTCCTGCGCGTCGGCCCGCAGCAGCGGCAGCCGCGCGCACGCCGGATCGATGGAGGCCAGCCGTTCGCGCAGCCGCTCCAGCTTCGCGGTGTCCCGGCCGGCCAGCGCCCACCGGCAGCCGGCGGGCGCGTGCGCGGCGAGGTACTCGGCGGTGAGCGCGCCCACGAACCCGGTGGCGCCGAACAGCACGATGTCGTGGGCGCGTTCCGGCCGGTCGTGCGGGACAGTTGCGTTCATGAACGGCTCCTCCCAGGGGGTTTCGGTGGCCGAGGCTAGCGTGATGCTCGACCGCCAGTACGAGCGGGTACGGCGCGCCGGGCCGGTGGGAAGGGTGCCCCGGGCCGGTGGGAAGGGCGCGCCGGGCCGGTGGGAGCGGTGCCCCGGGCCGGTGGGAGCGGTGCCCCGGCGCCGGTCCGCAGGCCCGTTGCCGGGGCGCGGCGCGGCCGGACGAACCGCCGGGAGCCCCGCCCGGGGGCTTGTGTTCGATGGAACACGTTCCTAGCATCACTGGTGTTACATCAGTTGTGTCACATAGCCGCACACCATGCACACCATGCACACCAGAGCCGCTGGGGGCCCGATGGCAGTGACAGGGAACGGGAACCGGGACGCGAGCGGGCCCGGCCCGCTCGCCGGGGTGCGCGTCGTCGAACTTGCGGGCATCGGCCCCGGACCGTTCGCCGCCATGCTCCTCGCCGACCTGGGCGCCGACGTCGTCCGGGTGGACCGGCCCGGCGGCGGCGGGCTCGCGGTCGATCCGGCCTACGACATCACCAACCGCGGCAAACGGTCCGTCCTGGTCGACCTCAAGTCCGCCGGAGGCCCCGCCCGCGTCCTGGACCTGGTCGAGCGGGCCGACGTGCTCGTCGAGGGGCTGCGGCCCGGGGTGGCCGAGCGCCTCGGCGTCGGACCGGCCGAGTGCCACGCCCGCAACCCGAAGCTCGTCTACGGCCGGATGACCGGCTGGGGCCAGGACGGTCCGCTCGCCGAGACCGCCGGGCACGACATCGCGTACATCGCCGTCACCGGCGCCCTCGGCATGATCGGGAAGCCGGGAGAGCCGCCGGCCGTCCCCGCCAACCTGGTCGGGGACTACGCGGGCGGCTCGCTCTACCTGGTCGTCGGGGTCCTGGCCGCCCTGCACCACGCCCGTGCCACCGGCACCGGCCAGGTCGTCGACGCGGCCATCGTCGACGGCACCGCCCACCTCACCGCCATGATCCACGGGATGATGGCGGCGGGCGGCTGGCAGGACCGGCGCGGTGCCAACCTCCTCGACGGCGGCTGTCCCTTCTACGGCACCTACGAGACCTCCGACGGCGGGTACATGGCGGTCGGCGCGCTGGAGCAGCAGTTCTACGACACCTTCACCGAGCTCCTCGGCATCGGGGACCGGGCCCCGGCCCGCAAGGACCTCGCCCGCTGGGGCGAGCTGCGCGAGGCCGTCGCCGCACGCTTCCGCACCCGTACGCGCGAGGAGTGGACGGCGGTCTTCGAGGGCACCGACGCGTGCGTGGCCCCGGTGCTGTCGCTGCGCGAGGCCCCGGACCACCCGCACCTCGCCGCCCGCGGCACCTTCACCGACTTCGGCGGGATCGTCCAGCCCGCGCCCGCGCCGCGCTTCTCGGCGACCCCGGCCGCCGTCACCACGGGCCCCGCCCAGCCGGGCGCCCACACCGAGTCGGTGGCCGCCGACTGGGACGTACCGGCTCTGCTCCCGAAAGAGGCCTGATGGAACTGTCGATGATGCTCGACTACGCCGGGGACCCGCGCCGGGCCGCCGACCAGGCCGCCGCGCTGGAGTCGGCCGGGCTCGACGCCGTGTGGGTGGCGGAGGCCTGGGGGTTCGACTCCCCGACGATCATGGGCTATCTCGCCGCCCGCACCGAGCGGCTGAAGATCGGCTCGGCGATCATGAACGTCTACTCGCGCACCCCCGGCCTCATCGCCCAGACGGCCGCCGGCCTGGACGCCCTCTCGGGCGGCCGGGCGCTGCTCGGCCTCGGCGCCTCCGGCCCGCAGGTCGTCGAGGGCTGGCACGGGAAGCCGTACGACAAGCCGCTCGGCCGCACCCGCGAGACCGTCGAGCTGTGCCGGCGCATCTGGCGCCGCGAGACGATCGACCACCACGGCATCACCGACATGCCGCTGCCCCCCGAGCGGGGCGGCCGGCACGGCAAGCCGTTGAAGATCCTCACCCGACCGGTCCGCCCCGCGATCCCCGTCTACATCGCCTCGCTCGGCCCGGCCAACGTCCGGATGACCGCCGAGATCGCGGACGGCTGGCTGCCCACGCTCTTCGTCCCGGAGAAGGCCGCCGCGGTGTGGGGCGGCCCGCTCGCCGAGGGGACGGCCAAGCGCGCTCCGGAGCTCGGCCCGCTGCAGACCGTCGCGGGCGGACTGCTCGCCATCGGCGACGACGCGGCCGCCGCCAGGGACCTGGCCCGCCCGCAGATCGCCCTGTACGTCGGCGGGATGGGGGCGGTCGGCAAGAACTTCTACAACGACCTGGCCGTCGCCTACGGGTACGGGGAAGCGGCCCGGGAGATCCAGGAGCTGTACCTCGCCGGGCGCAGGCGCGACGCGGCCGCCGCGGTCCCGGACGAGTTCTGCGAGCTGATGACGCTGTGCGGGCCCGAGGGCTACGTGCGCGAGCGCGTCGAGGCCTTCCGCGAGGCGGGCGTCACCATGCTCAACGTCACACCGGTCGGCCCCGACCCGGCCAAGCTGATCGAAACCGTCAAGAGCTGGCTCTAGGGGGCCCCGATGCAACGACGCATCTTCGACGCCGACCACGAGGCGTTCCGCGAGACCGTGCGCACCTTCCTCAGCAAGGAGGTGCTGCCGCACTACGAGCAGTGGGAGAAGGACGGCATCGTCAGCCGTGAGGCCTGGCGGGCCGCCGGCCGGCAGGGGCTGCTGGGCCTGGCCGTCCCCGAGGAGTACGGCGGCGGCGGGAATCCCGACTTCCGCTACGCCGCCGTGATCGCCGAGGAGTTCACCCGCGCAGGCGCCCCGGGGCTGGCCATCGGCCTGCACAACGACATCATCGGGCCCTACCTGACCTCGCTCGCCACCGAGGAGCAGAAGCGCCGCTGGCTGCCCGGTTTCTGCTCCGGCGAGACCATCACCGCCATCGCGATGACCGAGCCGGGCGCGGGCTCCGACCTCCAGGGGATCCGGACCACCGCCGAGGACCACGGCGACCACTGGGTGCTCAACGGCTCCAAGACCTTCATCTCCAACGGCATCCTCGCCGACCTGGTGATCGTCGTCGCGAAGACCACCCCTGAGGGCGGGGCGCACGGCCTGTCGCTGCTCGTCGTCGAGCGCGGCGCGGAGGGCTTCGAGCGCGGCCGCAACCTCGACAAGATCGGCCAGAAGTCCCAGGACACCGCCGAGCTGTTCTTCAACGACGTACGCGTCCCGAAGGAGAACCTGCTCGGCGAGCTGAACGGCGCCTTCATCCACCTGATGACCAACCTCGCGCAGGAGCGGATGGGAATCGCGATGGCCGGCATCGCCGCCGCCGAGCACCTGCTGGAGATCACCACCCAGTACGTGAAGGAGCGCGAGGCCTTCGGCCGTCCGCTGGCCAAGCTGCAGCACATCCGGTTCGAGGTGGCGGAGATGGCCACCGAGGTCGCCGTCACCCGGACCTTCCTCGACCGCTGCATCGAGGACCACGCCAACGGCGAACTGGACCACGTGCACGCCTCCATGGCCAAGTGGTGGGCCACCGAACTGCAGAAGCGCGTCGCCGACCGGTGCCTGCAACTCCACGGCGGCTACGGCTACATGACCGAATACCGGGTCGCCCGGGCCTTCACCGACGGCCGCATCCAGACCATCTACGGCGGCACGACCGAGATCATGAAAGAGATCATCGGCCGTTCGCTGCTCGGCTGACCTCCTTCCCGGACACCTCCCCCGTGGAGACCTCCCCCTTGGACACCTCCGAAAGGCTTGACCAGTGAGCACCGAAGCTTACGTATACGACGCGATCCGCACCCCGCGCGGCCGCGGCAAGGCCAATGGCGCCCTGCACGGCACCAAGCCGATCGACCTGGTCGTCGGACTCATCGACGCCCTGCGCGAGCGCAACCCCGGCCTGGACCCCGCCACCATCGACGACATCGTGCTCGGCGTCGTCGGTCCCGTCGGCGACCAGGGCTCCGACATCGCCCGGATCGCGGCCATCGCCGCCGGGCTCCCGGACACCGTGGCCGGCGTACAGGAGAACCGCTTCTGCGCCTCGGGCCTGGAGGCCGTCAACCTGGCCGCCGCGAAGGTCCGTTCCGGCTGGGAGGACCTGGTCCTGGCCGGTGGCGTGGAATCCATGTCCCGCGTCCCGATGGCCTCCGACGGAGGTGCCTGGTTCGCCGACCCGATGACCAACTGGGACACCGGCTTCGTCCCGCAGGGCATCGGCGCCGACCTGATCGCCACCATCGAGGGCTTCTCCCGGCGCGACGTCGACGAGTACGCGGCCCTCTCCCAGGAGCGCGCCGCCGCAGCCATCAAGGACGGCCGCTTCGCGAAGTCCGTGGTCCCGGTCACCGACCGCAACGGCCTGATCGTCCTGGACCACGACGAGTTCGTCCGCCCCGGCACCACCGCCGACACCCTCGCCAAGCTCAAGCCCTCCTTCGCGGACATCGGCGAGCTCGGCGGCTTCGACGCGGTGGCGCTGCAGAAGTACCACTGGGTCGAGAAGATCGACCACGTCCACCACGCGGGCAACTCCTCCGGCATCGTCGACGGCGCCTCGCTCGTCGCGATCGGCTCCCGCGAGGCGGGCGAGCGCAACGGCCTGACCCCGCGCGCCCGGATCGTCTCGGCGGCCGTCTCCGGCTCCGAACCCACCATCATGCTCACCGGCCCCGCCCCGGCCACCCGCAAGGCCCTCGCCAAGGCCGGCCTGACCATCGACGACATCGACCTCGTCGAGATCAACGAGGCCTTCGCGGGTGTCGTCCTGCGCTTCGTCAAGGACATGGACCTGTCCCTCGACAAGGTCAACGTCAACGGCGGCGCCATCGCGCTCGGCCACCCGCTCGGCGCCACCGGCGCGATGATCCTCGGCACGATCGTCGACGAGCTGGAGCGCCAGGACAAGCGCTACGGGCTCGTCACCCTCTGCGTCGGCGGCGGCATGGGCGTCGCCACCATCGTCGAACGCCTCTGATCAGACCTGTTCCCCCCCTGCCCACCGGACCTTCCGAAACGAAAGCAGTGACCATGAGCGAGTCCACCACGATCCGCTGGGAACAGGACGAGACCGGCGTCGTCACCCTGATCCTCGACGACCCGGACCAGTCCGCCAACACGATGAACCAGGCCTTCAAGGACTCCATCGCGGCGATCGCCGACCGCGCCGAGGCCGAGCAGGACTCCATCCGCGGCATCATCTACACCTCCGCCAAGAAGACCTTCTTCGCGGGCGGCGACCTCAAGGACATGATCCGGCTCCGCCCGGCCGACGCGCAGATCGCCTTCGACACCGGCACCGAGATCAAGCGCTCCCTGCGCCGGATCGAGACCCTCGGCAAGCCCGTCGTCGCCGCCATCAACGGTGCGGCCCTCGGCGGCGGTTACGAGATCGCTCTGGCCTCCCACCACCGCGTCGCCCTCGATGCGCCCGGCTCCAAGATCGGCCTGCCCGAGGTGACCCTCGGGCTGCTCCCCGCCGGTGGCGGTGTCACCCGTACCGTGCGCCTGATGGGCATCGCCGACGCGCTGCTCAAGGTGCTGCTCCAGGGCACCCAGTACACCCCGCAGCGCGCCCTGGACAACGGCCTGGTGCACGAACTGGCCGCCACCCCCGAGGAGATGCTGGCCAAGGCCCGCGCCTTCATCGACGCGAACCCCGAGTCGAAGCAGCCCTGGGACGTACCCGGCTACAAGATCCCGGGCGGTACGCCGTCCAACCCGCGGTTCGCCGCCAACCTCCCGGCCTTCCCGGCCAACCTGAAGAAGCAGCTGAACGGGGCCCCGTACCCGGCCCCGCGCAACATCCTGGCCTGCGCCGTCGAGGGCTCCCAGGTGGACTTCGAGACCGCGCTGACCATCGAGGCCCGCTACTTCACCGAGCTGGTCACCGGGCAGACCGCCAAGAACATGATCCAGGCGTTCTTCTTCGACCTCCAGGCCGTCAACGCGGGCCGCAGCCGCCCGCAGGGGATCGAGCCGCGCCGGGTCCGGAAGGTCGCCGTCCTCGGCGCCGGGATGATGGGCGCGGGCATCGCGTACTCCTGCGCCCGCGCGGGCATCGAGGTGGTGCTGAAGGACGTCTCGCTCGAAGCCGCCGCCAAGGGCAAGGCGTACTCCGAGAAGCTGCTCGACAAGGCGCTCTCCCGGGGCCGGACCACCGAGGCGGGGCGCGCCGAGCTGCTCGCCCGGATCACCCCGACCGCCGACGTGGCCGACCTCGCGGGCTGCGACGCCGTCATCGAGGCCGTCTTCGAGGACACCTCCCTCAAGCACAAGGTGTTCCAGGAGATCCAGGACGTCATCGAGCCGGACGCGCTGCTGTGCTCCAACACCTCCACGCTGCCCATCACGGGCCTCGCGGAAGGGGTCGCGCGGCCGGTCGACTTCATCGGGCTGCACTTCTTCTCGCCCGTGGACAAGATGCCGCTCGTGGAGATCATCAAGGGGGAGCGGACCGGCGACGAGGCCTTCGCCCGCGCCTTCGACCTGGTCCGCCAGATCAACAAGACCCCGATCGTCGTCAACGACTCGCGCGGCTTCTTCACCTCGCGCGTCATCGGTCAGTTCATCAACGAGGGCGTCGCGATGATCGGCGAGGGCGCCGAGCCCGCCTCGATCGAGCAGGCCGCCGCCCAGGCCGGGTACCCGGCGAAGGTGCTCTCGCTGATGGACGAGCTCACCCTCACCCTGCCGCGCAAGATCCGCAACGAGAGCCGCAAGGCCTTCGAGGCCGAGGGCAGGGCGTGGACCGAGCACCCCGCCGACGCGGTCATCGACCGCATGGTGGACGAGTTCGGCCGCCCCGGGCGCAGCGGCGGGGCCGGCTTCTACGAGTACGACGAGTCCGGCAAGCGCGCCCGCATCTGGCCTGGCCTGCGCGAGCACTTCGCCAAGCCGGGGTACGAGATCCCGTTCGAGGACATGAAGGAGCGGATGCTCTTCTCCGAGGCCCTGGACACCGTCCGCTGCCTCGACGAGGGCGTGCTCACCTCGATCGCCGACGCCAACATCGGCTCCATCATGGGCATCGGCTTCCCGGCCTGGACGGGCGGCGTGATCCAGTACATCAACGGCTACGAGGGCGGCCTGCCCGGCTTCGTGGCCCGTGCCCGCGAGCTCGCCGACACCTACGGCGAGCGCTTCATCCCGCCGGCCTCGCTGGTCGCGAAGGCGGAGCGCGGCGAGACCTACGCGGACTGATCGGGCGACCGCCCCCGGGCCGCCCGGGGCCGCCACGCGCTGCCCCGGCCGCCCCGGGCCCGCCCGTGAGCGGCCCGGGGCGGTCCTCCCGGTTCTTTTCGGTTCCCTGCCGGTTCCTTCCGGTTCCTTCCGGTTCTTTCGGGTCAGCCCTCGGACGGGGCGAGGCGGGCGAACAGCCCGTGTCGCGGCGCCCCGTCCGGGGCGGACCAGCCGGCCAGCACCCGTCGCCCCGCGCCGTCACCGGCGGGAGCGGGACCGTCGTGCAGTACCCGGCACACGGTGAGGGCCGCCCCCGTGCCTTCCCGGCCCGCCGGGCCCACGGTGACCAGGCTCGCGTCGGCGGTGTCCGTCACGGTCCCGCGGCCGGTCAGGTCCTGCGGCAGCCCGGCCCCCTCGCCACGGACCTCGACCGTCGGGTCGGGGACGCCGCTCTCGTTCTGGTCCTGGGCCGTCGTACGTCCCGCCAGCAGGGCCAGCAACTGCCCGACCAGGACCACGTCGTGGGTCCCGTCGTAGATCCAGCGACGCCCCAGCACGCCGTGCTCGGAGGTGCCGATCAGGCCGTCCTCGGCCCCTTCCAGCGGAGCCCCGCGGTAGGTCAGCGGGACCAGGTAGGTCACCGGCCCGTCCCCGGCGGCATCGGTGACCACCATGAACTCGATGCCCACCTCGCCCTCGGGGTCGTCGAGCCGGAAACCGCCGGCCTTGGCGAGTGCCGGGGCACCGGTGCCGCCCCGGTACCAGGGGCGCAGGGGCAGCCAGGCGGCCAGGAGTTCGAGCTTGCCGGGCGACATGGTGGTGCGGTGGATGACAGCCATGATCCACAAACTACCCGGGCGGCAGCGGTGCCGACCGTTCGCGCGACCCGCCGCCGGCTTCCGGTTCCGAGGCGAAGGCCGCCCGCAGTTCCTCCCGCAGCGACCGCTGGAAGGCCGTCACCAGCGCCTGGACCACCATCGGCTGCATGTGCGCCGACAGCGCCTTCATCGACTCCACCCGCTCCGGATCGCTCTCGCCCTCCGTGAACGGCCCCCACACCTCGTCCCGGAACAGCGCCGTCAGCTCGTGCGCCGCCGATCTGGTGTGCTCCATCAGCACCCGGCGCGCCGCCAGGATCGTCTCGTGGGCGATCGGTACGTCGAGCAGCGCGACCCCGAGCCGCAGCAGCCCCACGTCCACCCGGAACCCGTCCCCCGAGGCGGCGAGCACGTTCATCGCCGTCAGCCGCCGGACATCGGTGTCCGACAGGCTCCGCCCCGCCCGCTTCTCCAGCTCCTCCCGCGACACCTCCTGGGCCGCGTCCGGAGCCCAACTGGCCACCATCGCCCGGTGGATGGCCAGGTCATGGGCGCTCAGGTCGTCGGGCAGCGCGTCCAGGTAGCGCTCGATCGCGGACAGGGTCATGCCCTGGTGCTGCAGCTCCTCGATCAGTGCCAGCCGGGACAGGTGCTCCGGCCCGTAGTGCCCCACCCGACGAGGGCCGATCACGGGAGGGGGCAAAAGCCCGCGGGTGCTGTAGAAACGAACGGTGCGCACGGTGACGCCCGCCCTGGCCGCCAGCTCGTCGACGGTGAGCATCGGCTCGGGTGCCTGGTCGGCCATCGTCTGCGCCTCGCTCTCTGCTCCACAGCTTGGGTTCAACAGTATTGCTGTCGCACCAACGATGTGAAACGGCCAGGAGCTGCCCATGACCACGAACCTGCGACTGCCCGGACGACCCGAAGAGATCACCCTGCCGGCCCTGCTGGCCCGCAACGCCGCCGAGTACGGGGAGCTGCCCGCCCTCTCCTGGCGGGCCGGCCCCGACGCAGCCGGGTGGACGACCCTCACCTGGAGCGAGGTGCGCCGCAAGGTCGCCGTCCTCGCCTCCGGATACGCCGCCCTCGGCGTCGAGCGCGGCGAACACGTGCTGATGATGATGGGCAACCGCCCCGAGCACTGGCTCAGCGACCTCGCCCTCGTCCACCTCGGCGCCGTGCCCGTCACCGTGTACGGGACCTCCGCCCCCGAGCAGATCGCCCACATCGCCCGCCACAGCCGGGCCCGGGTCGCCGTCGTCGAGGGCGTCCGCGAACTCGCGCGGTGGGAGCCGCTGCTGGCCGACCCGGACGTGCCCCTGGAGCGCCTCGTGGTGGCCGAGGCCGCAGAGGCCGGCGGGCACTCCACGTACGGCTCGCTCTACTCCGGCGGGGCCCGGCTGCACCGCGCGGACGCCTTCGAGAAGGCCTGGCAGGAGGCCCGCCCCGAGGACCCGCTGACCGTCGTCTACACCTCGGGCACCACCGGCGACCCCAAGGGCGTGCGGCTGACCCACCGCAACCTCATGCTCCAGGCGATCCGCCTCGACGGGCACGTGGACCTGCCCGAGCACGCAGAGCACATCTGCTACCTGCCCTTCGCGCACATCGCCGAGCGGGTCCTCGGCATCTACCTGCCCCTGCTGCGGGCCTCGCACGTCCGGCTGTGCGCCGACCCCGCCGCCGTGTCGGGGGCGGTCCGCGAGCTGCACCCCGTGCAGTTCTTCGGCGTACCCAGGGTCTGGGAGAAGCTCGCCGCCTCCGTCCGCGCGGTCCTCGCGCAGCTCCCCGAGGCGCAGCGCGCGGCCATCGAGGCCGCCAACGACCTGGCCCGCGCCCGGGCCGCCCACCGGGAGCGGGGCGAGGAGGTCCCGGCCGCGCTCGAAGCCTCGTACGCCGGTGCCAAGGAGCAGGTGCTGGACCCGCTGCTCGGGCTGGCGGGCATGGACCGGCTGATGTGGACGGCCAGTGCCACCGCGCCGATGCCGATCGACGTGGTCCGCTTCTGGGCCGGCTGGGGCATCACCATCATGGACGCCTGGGGGCTCACCGAGACCTCGGGCGTGTGCACGGTCAACAGCCCGGACCGCTTCCGGCTCGGCTCGGTGGGCCGCCCGATCGAGGGGCTGGAGCTGAGGCTGGCGGAGGACGGCGAGATCCTCACCCGCGGGGCGACCGTCTTCGGCGGCTACCTGCGGCCGGACGGCTCGGTGGACAGCGCAGCCGACGACGAGGGCTGGTTCCCGACGGGGGACATCGGCCGGCTGGACGAGGACGGGTTCCTCTGGCTGACCGACCGCAAGAAGGAACTGATCATCACCTCGAACGGCAAGAACGTCTCGCCCGCCCTGGTGGAGAACACGGTCAAGGAACACCCGCTGATCGGCCAGGCGCTGGTGCACGGCGACGGCCGCTCCTACCTCGTCGCCCTGCTGGTCCTGGACCCGGAACTGGCCCCGGTCTGGGCCGCCGCCCGGGGCATCGAGGCGGCTTCCCCGGCCGAGCTCGCCGCGCACCCAGCCGTCCGGGAGGAGATCGCCCGCGCGGTGGAGACGGCCAACGCCCGGCTCAACCGGACCGAGCAGATCAAGCGGTACCGGCTGCTGACCGAGGAATGGGGCCCCGAGACCGGCGAACTCACCCCCTCCCTCAAACTCCGCCGCCGGGTGGTCCGCGACAAGTACGGCGCACTGATCGACGGCCTGTACGAGGAACCGCACGAACCGGCGTGAATCGATGGTCCCCGGTGGGGTGGCCGGCGGGCGGACCCCCGCCCGCCCCGCTGGGGCGCGCGCCCATCTCCGGCTCCGTGCCGGGGTTGTTGTCCACTAAGGTCGCGCGGACGTCGTTGAACTGGGCGTCGGTGAGAAGGGTGCGGGGGTTGCCGGCAGGGGCAGTTCTGGAGTTCAGCTCTCGTCGGGATCCGGAACGATGAATCCGCGTACCGGCTGAAGGCCCTGCCGGTCCGGGCCTTCCTGGCGGTCACGCAGTTCGGCGACGAGTTCCACGTACCTGGGGTCGATCCACTCAGTCATGCCCGGAGCCTACTCAGCGCTTGGGCTTCGGGATGATGACGATCGGCCCCTCGGGGGGCGAGTGTTGGCAGTTCGCAGCGACAGGAACGAGGGAGTCCTCAGGGCTGCCCCACAGGTCCCGGTCGACGGCGTAGCCGACCGCCTCGATCGCGGCGACGGTCCGCTCGATGTCTTCGTGGGAGCGCCGACCGGGGGCCGGGCGTTCCGGGACGTGATGTACGAAGCCGCCCAGCTGGGCACACAGGGACTGGTACAGGCCGGTGTGCAGGATGAGGGCGTGCCAGCCCTCGTCGACGACCCGCGACGGCACGAGGGGCTCCGTGCTGGCGGCCGCGGTCGCCAGGAACGCGAGCGCGTCCACCACGATCCGACTGGCGATTCCGGACTCCATCCCAGGGTTGTTGTCCAGGACGGTGTGCATTACCGCGTTGAAGCCGGCGTCGCTGAGCAGGGCGCGCGGGTTGGTCGGCGTGAGGGCCGGGGTTCCGGGCGGGGGCGGCTTCTGTGGGCCGGTGGCGCATGCAGCGGTCATGGTGTGCTCCTCGGTGGTGAGTTCCGATGGTGCGATGGGCCCACCCCGAGGTGCGGCGTTCGCCGCCGACCCGGAGCGGGAGTCTGATGAGGGATCAGCGGATCCCGGTGCGGCCGCCGCGCGGGCAGCCCTTCACGTGGACCGTCGCCCCGCCCTCCGGGCCGCCGCCCGGTACCGGCGTGGCCCCGCACGTAGCGCAGCCCCTCGCCGGCCTGAGCCTGCTCGGAGGCGGTACGGCGGTCATCCGGTGGCCTCGATGTTGGCGACGGCCGTGGTCAGCTCGACACCGCCGCCGGCGGGACGGATGTAGGCGATCTCCGCCCACCGGTCTCCGACGTCCTCGTGCAGGACCGCCATCAGGGTGCCCTCGGTGCCGGACGCGATGTCCCGGACCGTCTGGTTGAGCAGGGCGTGCGGTAGGTGTTCGTTCGCGTCGTGCGGGGTGGCCATGCCGGGGCTCCGTACGGTCGTCAGCGGGTGGTAACGCCAGCCTGACGGACCGAGAGGGCCAGAACGCTCACAGGATTGTGAGCGCCCCGAGTCCTACAGACCGATCCAACGCGCCATCCCACCCAAGTTGTCGGGCGCACGCCGGGACATGTGGACCAGACCGCGGATCGTCGTCCGCGTCCCCGGCAGATGGCGCGTCTGCTCCGGCGCGACCCGGCGGGCCTGCGTCAGGAACCGCAGGGACGTCTTCGGGGAGCCGGCCTCCATCTCCACGAGCGCCCGGTCCACCAGGTAGCGGGCCCGCCGCGACGTCGGCGTGCTGTCCGGCACCGTCAGCGCCCGCGCCTGCCCGAGTGCGTCATCGAACCGGCGCATCGTGATCGACGCCCCGAGCTCGTGCAGTGCGACGTTGACCCGGCCGAACGACAGCCAGTGCACGTCGCCCGCCTCGCCACCGACCTGCTCCGCGAGTGCCCGGGCCGCCGCGAGATGTCCTGCGACGGCAGTGGCGTCGCCGTTCTTCGCGGCTACCGTGGCCAAGCCGAGGTGGAGCTGACCGGTCACCGCCAGGGCCTCCCGGCTCGTCCCTCCTGCGAGCAGCGCCTGCCCGGACGTGATGAGCGGCGCCGAGGAAGCGCACCGCCACAGGGTCGCCCGTTTGTACCGCTGTACCGCCTCGAAGCACGGGTCCGATGCCCGGCCCGCGGCCCACCCCATCCGGTCCAGGGCGACCCGGGCCAGATCCGGGTGGTCCAGCTTCAACGCCACGTCATGGGCGGTCCGGTACGCCGAGGCGAGGGCTCGCCACGCCTCCGTTGACGGCCTGGTCCACACGATGTGCGTCAGTTCCGCGATCAGCGAGGGGAGTGCCCGAGCGGCGGCACGAAGGTGGGTGGCGCGCACCTGCCGGCACAGCGAGTCGGCCGTCGTCACCAGGACCGGCATCGGCCGGACGCTGTGCACGTCAGGATTCCGGCCGAGGTCGTAGCGGTCGAGGGCCTCCCGGATGGGGGCAACCAACGTGACCAGGCGGTCGGGCGGCAGCGATGTCACGGCGGGCGGTCCGGTCAACGCGGACGTCTCCACTCCGAGAACCTGCGCCACCGCGGCCACGAGACCGGCGGAGGCGCGACGGGCGCCGCACTCGACCTGATTGAGGAGGCTGAGGCTGTACGGGATGCGGCTGGCCAACTCGCGTTGGGTCAGACGTTTGAGGCGTCGCTGTTCCCGGATCCGGGAACCGGTGTGGTGATCCTCGGGCAGGTCCATACTGGTCTCCGTCCACGACGCGTCGTCATGGACGGTACCCGTGCCGGGCCGGCGCGGCGTGGGGCTTCGCCCCGACTCCACACGCATCGGGGGCGATTGCATAGGCTCGGGCGCCATGACGACGAGGACCCTGTACCTGCTCTGCTCGGCCGCCCCGCCCGTCTTCGAGATCGCCGGGGTGGTGGAGGAAGCTCAGCGCCGGGGCTGGGACGTATGCCTCGGCCTGACGCCGACGGCCGCCGACTGGCTGGAGGACAGCCTGCCGGGACTGGCCGCTCTCACCGGGCACCCGGTCCGGAGCCGCTACAAGAGGCCCGGAGACCCCGACGTCTGGCCGAAGGCGGACGCGATCCTCGTCGCGCCCGCCACCTTCAATACGGTGAACGCGTGGGCGCTCGGTCTCACCGACCGGTTCGTCGTCGGTGTCGTGGCCGAGGGTATCGGCAAGGAGATCCCCATGGCCGTGATGCCGTGCGTGAACTCGGCCTACGCCCGGCACCGAGCCCTGGACCGGTCCCTGGCGGAGCTGCGGGAAATGGGCGTGGCGGTGCTGTACGGGCCGGGTGGGTTCGAGCCGAACGAGTCCGGGGAGAAGCGGCCGTACCCGTGGGGCCTGGCGCTGGACGCGGTCGACGAGCTCGGCCGATAGGCGGTCCAGGGGACGCGAAAGCGCCCCGTCCCGGCCCCGGAGGGCCGGAAGGGGGCGCGCGGTGGCAGGGGCTAGCGGCCGATCAGGGGGTAGTGGTCGCTGAGGTTGGTGTAGGTGTAGGAGGTGCCCCAGCTGGAGACCGTCCAGGGCGCCGACTGCTCCTTGACCACGTTGTTCTCCCAGCCCGCCGGGCGGGCGTTGCCCTTGCGGTAGAGGACGTAGTCCAGGTCCTCGCGCGGGTCGGTCGGGTAGCGGTAGTTCGCTATCGAGTTCAGCGCGGTGTCGAAGGAGTACGGGTGGCCCGTGCGGCTGTCGGAGTCCGCCAGGTCGGCGTTGGCGAGCAGGCTCGCGTACTCGGGGGTGCGCGAGTCGACGTTCAGGTCGCCCGCCACGATGACCTGCTCGTTCGCCGGGATGTTCTTGCCGTCCAGGAAGGCGTCCACGGCCCGGAACTGACGGGCGCGCATCTCCGCGGCCTCGCCGGCGCCGCAGCCGGGGTCGGTGGACTGCGCGTGCGTGCCGACCACGTGCACCTTGGTGCCGTTCACGTTCAGGACGACGTAGGCGAAGCCCTTGTTGGACCACCAGTCGGCGCCGCAGGCGTCCTTGTAGACGACCTGCTCCTTGCGGACGATCGGCCACTTGCTGAGGATCGTGACCCCGCCGTCCTCCGGGGTGGTGGCGGAGTACGCGCCGCCCGTGGCGTCCCAGCCGCTCTTGCTGCGGCCGACGACCGGGGTCTGGTACGGGTACTGCGTGGCGGAGTTGGCCTTCAGCGCGTCCGAGGAGCTGTTGTCGAAGGCTTCCTGGAGCACGACCACGTCGTGGCCCTTGTAGAAGGAGGTCTTGGGGATCTCGGCGGACCGGTGGTCCTGGCCCCAGTTCGGGTACAGGTTCTTGCTCATCAGGAACACGTTGTACGACAGGACGCTGAGCCGCGGGGCGGCGGCGGTCTCCGCGGCCGAGGCGGCGGGGGCGGTGGCGGCGGCCAGCGCGCTCGCGGCGACCGCCGCGACGGCCGTGGCGGCGGCGCGACGCGAGCGGGGCGAGGAAAGCAGCATGAAGGTCTCCATCATTCCTGCGGGGGAAGATCGACGCCCGTCATACAAGCAGCAGCAGTTACCTCTGGGTAACACCCGTGCAGAGACTTTCTGTCCGTGAGACGGCCGTCCGGTGCTCGCATACTTGTCGTATGACGAAGACGGACTCCGCACACCCCGCCGGACCTGCGGCCACGCGCCGCACCGACCCCGAGCCGCCCCCGCCGGGCGGGGTGCTGTGGACCATCGCGGGCGACGTACGCGCCCTGCTGATGCTGCCCGCCGCCTTCACCATGCAGGTCGCCCACCCCGCCATCGCGGCCGGCGTCGACGAGTACTCCGTCTTCCGCACCGACCCCTGGGGCCGCGGCGAGCGCTCCCTGCGCTCGGTCCAGCTGTGGGTGTACGGCGGCGAGGAGGCCGCCGAGGAGGGCCGCCGGGTGCGCCGCCTGCACAAGGACATCCAGGGCACCGACACCCGCGGCCGCCGCTACCACTCCCTCGACCCCGCCTGTTACGCCTGGGTGCACGCCACCGGCTTCCCGGTCTACCTGTACGCCGGGCGCTACCTGCTGCGCCGTTTCACCCCCGCCCAGGAGCAGCAGCTCTACCGGGAATGGCTCCAGGTGGGCCGGATCCTCGGCCTGCGCGACCGCGACATGCCGCAGAGCATCGAGGAGTACTGGACGTACTGGGGCCGGATGCTGGCCGAGGAGATCGAGTCCACCGCGGTCGCCCGTGAGCTGATCTCCACCGAGGTACGGCTGCCCCGGCCGGAGGCCGGCTCGCCCGCCGTGCGCCTGCTGCTGCGGCTCACCTGGCCGGTGCTGCGGGCGGCGTTCCTGCGCCTGCGCGCCTTCGTCACCGTCGGCTACATGCCGCCCGAGGCCCGCGCCGCGATCGGGCTGGAGTGGAGCCCGGCCCAGGAGCGCACGCTCCGCCGGTTCAGCACGGCCGTACGGCTCCTCGTACCGCTGCTGCCGGAGCGGCTGCGGTACCTGCCCCTCGCCTACCGGGCGCGCGCCGCCTGGCACGCGGGCCGCCGCTGACGACCCCCGGTGCGCACGCGGCCCCCGCGGGATGCGGGGACCGCGTGCCGCGCGGACTCAGTGCCGGTGGCCGGGCCCGGAGCCGTGCTCGGTGTCGTGGATCGTGTTCGTCTCCGCGATCTTCTTCCAGGACCTGGGCTCCGCGGCGGGCTTCGCCGGGGCGGCCTGCTGCGGCGTACGGGCCGACGGCCCCGCCGCCGACGGGTTGAGAGCGGAGGCCGCCGGCTTGCCCGGGGTGTACAGCCAGGTCTCGAAGAGCTGCGCGAGGGGCTTCTTCGAGACCTTCTCGGCGTACCGGACGAAGTCCCCGACCTTGGCGTTGCCATAGGCCCGCTCGGTCGGCCAGCCCTTGAGGATCTCGAAGAACTTCTCGTCGCCGATCTCGTTGCGCAGAGCCTGCAGGGCGATGGCACCACGATCGTAGACAGCCCCGTGGAACTGGTTCTCCGGGCCCGGGTCACCCGGCTTGACCTGCCAGAACGCGTCCTCGGCCGGGCGCAGCGCGTAGGCCCAGTCGGCCAGCTCCTGCGCCGTGCCCTCGCCCTCCTTCTCCGACCACAGCCACTGGCTGTAGCGGGCGAAGCCCTCGTTGATCCAGATGTCCTTCCAGCCCTCGACGGACACGCTGTCGCCGTACCACTGGTGCGCCAGCTCGTGCACGACCACCGAGACGTTGGCGCCGTTGCGGAACTGGGCCGGGCCGTAGAACGGCCGCGTCTGGGTCTCCAGGGCGAAACCGGCGGTCACGTTCGGCACGTAGCCGCCGAGCGCGTTGAAGGGGTACGGCCCGAAGACGCCCTCCAGCCACTCGGTCACCTCGCCGGTCCGCTCCACGCTGGCGCGCGCCGCGCCCGCGTTGTCGCCGAGGTCCTTGCTGTACGCGTTGAGGATCGGCAGTCCGCTCGCCGTCCTGTCGGTGGTGATGTCGAACTTGCCGACGGCGAGGGTGGCCAGGTAGGTGGCCTGCGGCTTGTTGGAACGCCAGTTGTACCGGGTCCAGCCGAGCCGCGACGTCTGGGACTGCAGCACACCGTTGCTGATCGCCTGGGTGCCGTCGGGCACGTTGACCGAGATGTCGAAGGTGGCCTTGTCCAGCGGGTGGTCGTTGCTCGGGAACCACCAGACCGCCGAGTCCGGCTCCTGCGCCGCGACCGCGCCGTCGGGCGTGCGCTGCCAGGCCGTCCAGCCGTCCACCTTCAGCTCGGAGGGCTTCCCGGCGTACTTGACGACGACCGACAGCGGGGTGTTGCGCGCCAGCGGCTTCGCCGGGGTGACCTCCAGCTCGTGGGAGCCGGACGTCGCGAACTTCGCCTTGACCCCGTTGACCCGGATCTCGCTGACCTGGAGGCCGAAGTCCAGGTTGAAGCGGGACAGGTCCTGCTTGGCGGTGGCCAGCAGGGTGGCCGTGCCTTCCAGCAGGTCCGTCTTCGGCTGGTACTGCAGGCGCAGGTCGTAGTGCGACACGTCGTATCCGCCGTTGCCGCTGGCCGGGTAGTAGGGATCGCCGATACCCGGGGCGCCCGATGCCGACCCCGCCGCCGACGCCGGGATCACCAGCAGGAGGGAGGCGGCGAGCACGCTCGGGGCGATGACTTTGCGGTGCACGAATGGCTCCAAGTGGTAGGGGAGACAGATCGGTTCACTCAGTGGTCCAAGGCCTTGTCGCTCGACCGTATTCACCCTTGACCGCTCAGGTCATGTCCATGGCCCCTGCTGTCACACGATCGCCATTCGGCCGTCACGCGTACGCGCGCGGAACGCCGCTCGCGCGTACGTGCGGGTCTGCCCGCCCCCGCCCGGACCCGTTCCGGCCTGCGGCCCGACCGCTCGGAGGCTCCGACCCGCCGCCACCGCGGACCGTCCGGTCTCCGCCGACGGATCGTCCGGATCGGCACGACGCCCGCCCGCCCCTACCCGGCATACCGAACAGTCGGTAACCTCCGCGGCATGACCCTTCATCCGCTTGCCGCCCGTCGCTGTTGGCACACTGCGATCAACCCGCTGCACTCCACCGTCTACTTCTCGCCGGACATCGCCGAGGAGTTCGCCGTCCTCGGGATAACCGACCCCGTCGCCGTCAACCTGGCGCACCGTTCCGCCGCGATGGGGGCCGTCGGGGCCGGCGCGGTCACCGCCGCCTTCTACAACTACGGGTACGACGTCGTCGCCCGGCACCTGCCCGCCGTCTGGGACACCATCACCCCCGAGCAGGCCCTCGCCGCCCGGCTGCGTGCCGCCGACGCCACGCTGACCCGGCTCCTCGGCGCCGACACCCTGAAGTCCCCCGAGGTGGCCGAAGCCGCCGACCTGGCCATGCGCGCCACCGAGGGCTGCACCCGGCACGCCCGCACCCTCTACGCCGCCCACGCCGATCTCCCCGTACCCGAGGCCCCGCACCTGCGCCTGTGGCACGCCACCACCCTGCTGCGCGAGCACCGCGGCGACGGCCACCTCGCCGCCCTGCTCCTCGCGGGCCTGGACCCGGTCGAAGCCCTGGTCAGCCACACCGCCACCGGCAAGGGCATGACCCCGAAGCGGATCAAGGGCATACGTGGCTGGACGCAGGACGACCTCGACGCCGCGGCCGACCGGCTGCGCGAGCGCGGCGTCCTCGACGCCGGCGGCGATCTGACCGAGGAGGGCACGGCCCTGCGCGAGCGGCTGGAGAGCGAGACCGACCGCCTCGACGCCGCCCCCTACGAGCACCTCGGCGCGGACGGCCTGGCCCGCCTCACCGAGCTCGGCGGCGCCCTCGTCGTCAAGGCCGTGACCGCCGGGGCCTTCCCGAAGGACCTCATGGGCAGGGCCTGACGGGCAGGGCTCCCGCCGTCCGCCGCCGCCACCTGCCACAATTGGCAGCCTTCCAGTGCAAACGAAGGCAGGCGGGACCCGATCGTGACGACGTCCATCGAAGGCAGGATCGCCGAGGAGCTCGGCGTACGGGAGCGGCAGGTCAAGGCCGCCGTCGAGCTGCTCGACGGCGGCTCCACCGTGCCGTTCATCGCGCGCTACCGCAAGGAAGCGACCGAGATGCTCGACGACGCCCAGCTGCGCACCCTAGAGGAGCGGCTGCGGTACCTGCGGGAGCTGGAGGACCGCCGCGCGGCGGTCCTGGACTCCGTACGGGAGCAGGGCAAGCTCACCGACGAACTGGCGGCGCGGATCGCCGCGGCCGACACCAAGGCCCGGCTGGAGGACATCTACCTGCCCTTCAAGCCCAAGCGGCGCACCAAGGCGCAGATCGCCCGCGAGGCCGGTCTGGAACCGCTCGCCGAGGGCCTGCTGGCCGACCCGTCGGTGGAACCGGCCGCGGCCGCCGCCGCGTTCGTCGACGCCGACAAGGGCGTCGCCGACCCGGCCGCCGCCCTGGAGGGCGCCCGGGCCATCCTCACCGAGCGGTTCGGCGAGGACGCCGACCTGATCGGTGAGCTGCGCGAGCGCATGTGGGGCCGCGGCCGGCTCGCGGCGAAGGTCCGTGAGGGCAAGGAGGAGGCGGGCGCCAAGTTCGCCGACTACTTCGACTTCGCCGAGCCGTTCACCGCGCTGCCCTCGCACCGCGTACTCGCCATGCTGCGCGGCGAGAAGGAGGACGTCCTCGACCTCACCCTGGAGCCGGAGGAGCCGAGCGAGGTCCCCGGCCCGTCCACGTACGAGGGCATGATCGCCCGTCGCTTCGGTGTGGGCGACCGCGGCCGTCCCGGCGACAAGTGGCTCGGCGACACGGTCCGCTGGGCCTGGCGTACGAAGATCCAGGTCCACCTCGGCATCGACCTGCGGATGCGGCTGCGCCAGGCCGCCGAGGACGAGGCGGTACGGGTCTTCGCGTCCAACCTGCGCGACCTGCTGCTCGCGGCGCCCGCCGGCACCCGGGCCACGCTCGGCCTGGACCCGGGTTTCCGCACCGGCGTGAAGGTCGCCGTCGTGGACGCGACCGGCAAGGTCGTGGCCACGGACGTGATCTACCCGCACGTGCCCGCCAACAAGTGGGACGAGGCCCTCGCCAAGCTCGCCCGCCTCGCGAAGGAGCACGCCGTCGAGCTGGTCGCCATCGGCAACGGCACGGCCTCCCGCGAGACCGACAAGCTGGCCGGGGACCTCATCACGCGCCACCCGGAGCTGGGGCTCACCAAGGTGATGGTCTCGGAGGCGGGCGCCTCCGTGTACTCGGCCTCCGCCTTCGCCTCGCAGGAACTGCCCGGCATGGACGTGTCGCTGCGCGGTGCGGTCTCCATCGCCCGCCGCCTCCAGGACCCGCTCGCCGAGCTCGTCAAGATCGACCCGAAGTCGATCGGCGTCGGCCAGTACCAGCACGACCTCTCCGAGGTGAAGCTCTCGCGCTCGCTCGACGCGGTCGTCGAGGACTGTGTGAACGGTGTCGGCGTGGACGTCAACACCGCATCCGCGCCGCTGCTTTCGCGGGTCTCGGGCATCAGCGGCGGCCTCGCCGAGAACATCGTGGCCCACCGCGACGCCAACGGCCCCTTCCGCAGCCGCAAGGGCCTCAAGGACGTGGCCCGGCTCGGCCCGAAGGCGTACGAGCAGTGCGCGGGCTTCCTGCGGATCCGCGGCGGGGACGACCCGCTGGACTTCTCCAGCGTCCACCCCGAGTCCTACCCGCTGGTCCGGGGCATGGCCAAGACGGCCGGCAGTGACGTGGCGGCCCTGATCGGCAACACCGGCGTGCTGCGCTCGCTGCGCCCGGAGCAGTTCGTCACCGAGTCCTTCGGCCTGCCGACCGTGACGGACATCCTGCGCGAGCTGGAGAAGCCGGGCCGCGACCCGAGGCCGGCCTTCAAGACGGCCAGCTTCAAGGAGGGCGTCGAGAAGATCGGCGACCTGGCGCCCGGGATGATCCTGGAAGGTGTGGTCACCAACGTGGCGGCCTTCGGCGCCTTCATCGACATCGGCGTCCACCAGGACGGGCTGGCCCACGTCTCGGCGCTGTCGAAGAACTTCGTCAAGGACCCCCGGGACGTGGTCAAGCCGGGCGACATCGTCCGCGTGAAGGTCATGGACGTGGACATCCCGCGCAAGCGGATCTCGCTGACCCTGCGGCTGGAGGACGAGGCCGGGGCGGAGCGCGGCGCGGGCGCTCCGCGGCAGCGCGAGGACCGGCGCGGCGGCGGTGGCGGCGGTGGCCGGCCGCCGCAGCAGCGCGGCGGGTCCGGTGGCCGCGAGGGCGGCCAGGGCCGGGGCGAACGCGGTCAGGGCGGCCAGGGTCGCCGGCAGGGCGGCGGCAGCGCCCCGGCCCCCGCCAACAGCGCGATGGCCGACGCCCTGCGCCGTGCGGGCCTCACCGCCCCCGAGGAGCGCCGCAAGAAGTAGGAGCCGTCAAGGGTGTGTTGCGGCCACCCGGCGTGTGCCGGTCTTCGTGCAGAGTGGCCGAATAGCTTCCCCACCTGGGGACTTGTCTTGCCAACTCCCGTACAAGATCTGTAGGCATGGTGGAACGCCCGTTCGTCACTCGGCGGACGGGCTTCCGCGTTTCCCCTCAGGACCGCATTCCCCGAGGCCGCCTCGAAGGCACAGGACGTCATGCCCATGCCCACACACGCCTACCACCGTTGCCCCGGAAAGGGTCCGAAGAGGGATCACATGCCCCACCGGCAACTCAGCATTCGCAAAAGGTGCGAGCAGATTCTCGGCCATCTGGATCTGACCCACCCCTTCTCCCTCGACGACCTCTGCCGACGGATAGCCGAGCGGCGCGGCCGTCCCATCCGGCTCCATCCGCTCCCCAAGGAAGCGGCGGAGTCCGGAGTCTGCGGACTGTGGGTGGGCACGGCCAGCGTCGACTACGTCTTCTACGAGGCGCAGACCACCCCGCTGCACCGGGAGCACATCGTCCTCCACGAGCTGGGCCACATCCTCTTCGGCCACAACTCCCTGGAAGGGGAGGAGACCGACGGGAACGCCCCCGTGGTGCTCGGCCGCACCAACTACACCACCCGGCAGGAGCAGGAGGCGGAGATGCTCGCCAGCATGATCCGCATCCGCACGGCGAACGCCGGCCCGCGGTCCGCGAACCGCCCGCGCGGCACCCTGGCCCGCCTGGAGTCCGCCATGGGGTACGAGCGGGGCAACGATGGCAAGTGACCTGACCGACTTCGGCAACTGGCTCGCCGTCCCCAGCGTGGTGTTCCTGTGGACCGCCGTCCTGCTCCGCGCCCCCGGAGCCCTGCGCTCCCCCCAGCAGCGCGGCCTGTGGCTGGCCGTCGCCACCGCCGCCGCCGCGATGACCCTCAACCTCCCGGACGTCGTCTCGTACGCGATGAGCCGCGGCCCGGGCTACGCCCACACCATCGGCCTCGTCCGCAACCTCATCGGGGTGCTGTCGGCCGGCGCCGTCCTCTACTTCGTGGCCGCCACCACCCGCGGCCGCCGCCTCCAGCTCACCGCCTGCGTCGCCACCGTGGCCTGGCTCGGCGCCCTCCTCGCCCTGGACGCGGCCGCGCCCGCCCACGGCACGCACACCATGCCGCCGGTCGGCGACCCGGTGCCCTCCCTCGCGTACTGGCTGGTCCTGATCTCCGCGCACGTGAGCGCCAACATCGTGTGCGTGGCCCTGTGCTCGCGCTACAGCTGCCGCACCGAGAGCCGGGGCCTGGCCGCCGGGCTGCGGCTGTTCGGCCTCGGCACCGCGCTCGCCGGGCTGTTCTGGCTGGCGTACCTGGTCAAGGCCCTGTTCGGCAGCACCTGGGCGATGCCCGCCCTCCCGCTGCTCATGAACCTGCACGGCCTGCTGCGCGCCGCAGCCATCCTCGTGCCCACCCTGTTCACCCTCCGGCGCACCTGCACCGACATCGCCACCACCTGGCGGCTGTGGCCGCTGTGGCGCGACCTGGTCGAAGCGGTGCCGCACGTGGCGCTCAACAAGCCGCGCGCCTGGCGGGTGATGGAGCTGCTGTGGCCGCCGGTCCCGCGCAACCTGCTCGTGTACCGCAAGGTCATCGAGACGCGCGACGCGATCCTGATCCTGGGCGAGTACGTGGCCCCGGGCGCCCTGGAACAGGCCCGCGACCAGGTCGCCGGACACGGGGTCCCCGAGCAGCGGGCCACCGCCGCCGCGCTGGCCCGCGTACTGAAGGAGGCCCGGCAGGCCAAGCTCGACGGGGCGCCCGGGCAACCGGGCGAGGCGGCGGCACTGGAACTGCCCGCCGCGATCCACACCTCGCAGGAGGGCGGAGACCTGGCGGACGAGGCCCGGTTCCTCGTCGACGTCGCCCAGGCGTACGCCGCGCCCGCCACCACAAGGAAGTGAAACGCTCTTGACCACCGTACTGATCACCGGGGCCAGCGCCGGACTGGGCGCGGCCTTCGCCCGCGGCTTCGCGGCCAAGGGCTGCGACCTGGTCCTCGTCGCCCGCGACAAGGACCGGCTCGACGCCGTCGCCGCCGAACTGGCCCGGGAGTACGGCACCGCGTCCGAGGTGCTGCCCGCCGACCTGCTGGACCCGGCGCAGTGCGCGGCCGTCGCGGAGCGGCTCGCCGACCCGGTCCGGCCCGTGGACATCCTGGTCAACAACGCGGGCTTCGGGCTGCCCGCGCCCTTCCCTTACAGCCCGGTCGCGGACGAGGAGCGGATGCTCGACCTGCTGGTCAAGGTCCCGCTCCGGCTCACCCACGCCGTGCTGCCGGGCCTGCGCGCACGCCGCCGGGGCGCGGTCCTCAACGTCTCCTCCGTGGCGGGACTCCTGCCGACCGGGACCTACGGGGCCGCCAAGGCCTGGATCACCGCCTTCAGCGAGTCGCTCCGGGTGGACATGGCGCCGTACGGGGTCCGGGTGCTGGCCGTGGTCCCCGGCTTCACCCGCACCGAGTTCCAGGAACGGGCCGGCATGGACGTCAGCGCGCTGCGCGACGCGGTCTGGCTGGAGCCGGAGGCCGTGGTCGCGCGGGCCCTGAAGGACCTCGCCCTGCGCCGCCCGGTCAGCATCGCCGGCCGCCGCTACCGCGCCTACGCCCTCGCCGCCCGCCACCTCCCGCGCACGTTCGTGGCCACCCGGATGGCCCGCAAGCGCCGGGCCCCGGCGGACCGGGTGGCCTGAGCGGTACCGGTTTGGCCGGCCGCGTCCCGGGCAGCCGCCGGGGGAGAGGAGGACGCGCCATGGACGAACAGGGTGGAGCCGGAGGAGGCCCGCTGCACGGCAGGCACGACGACGGGAAGGAGCGGCACGTCCCGCAGCCCGACGAGCGCCCGAAGCCGGACCCGAAGCCCGGTCCGAAGCCCGGTCCGAAGCCCGGACCCGGGCCCGTCCGAGCCGCGGACACGGACGAGGCGAGCCGCCTCGACCGCCCGGGGCAGGACCACGGGTACCGGGGCCGCCGAAAGGGCCCCGAATAGACGATCTCGCGCAGACGGTCCCCCGGCGGGGCGGCCGCGGGAGAAGATGCCCGGGTGATCTTCGACCTGCTGTTCGACGGTGACCGCGTCCGCTTCCCGGAAGGCGACGGTGTGCTCCCCGACGCCGCGCACGGGGGCGTCCTGTGCGCGTCGGCCGTCCGCGAGGCGGATCCGGACGCCGTTCCGCCGGAGATCCGCACCCGCTCCGGGGAGATCGTCTTCGTGACGTCCGTCCTGCGGGCGGAGCTGGAGCGGTTCTGCACCCACAACGGGATCCCGTCGCGCTCCCGGCCCGACGTCTGGGGCGACCTGCTCGAACCCTTCCTCGACACCGAGTCCGACCGCCGGACCCGGGCGGCGACCCTGGACCGGCTGGCGGCCGCCGGGGCCGGCGCCACCGAGGCGGACGCGATCCGGCAGCGGGTCGGGCCGCTCATGGCGGCCTACAACTCGGTGCACCAGGACTGGTTCCACCTCGGCCTGGCCGACCTCCTCGACGCGGCCCGCTCCGGCCTCGTCCCCGAAGAACTCCGCATACCGGCCGGGGAGCTGCGCGCCTTCCGCACCTGGGCCACGGAGATCGCCTCCCGCCCGGACCGGCTTCCCCGGTGACTGCCTGAGACGGCCTAGAGCTCGGTGACCCTGCCGCCCGAGACCTCCAGGCGGCGGGTCACGTGCACCGCGTCGAGCATGCGGCGGTCGTGGGTGACCAGCAGCAGGGTGCCCTCGTAGGCGTCCAGGGCCGACTCCAGCTGCTCGATCGCCGGCAGGTCGAGGTGGTTCGTCGGCTCGTCCAGGACCAGCAGGTTCACCCCGCGGCCCTGGAGCAGGGCCAGCGCCGCACGGGTGCGCTCGCCCGGGGAGAGGGTGGCCGCCGGGCGCAGGACGTGGGCCGCCTTCAGGCCGAACTTGGCCAGCAGGGTGCGGACCTCGGCCGGCTCGGTCTCGGGGACCGCCGCGCAGAAGGCCTCGAGGAGCGGTTCGTCCCCGAGGAACAGGCCGCGCGCCTGGTCCACCTCGCCGACCAGGACGCCGGAGCCGAGGGTGGCGGAGCCGGAGTCCGGGGTCAGCCGCCCCAGCAGGACGGCGAGCAGGGTGGACTTGCCGGCGCCGTTGGCCCCGGTGATCGCCACCCGGTCCGCCCAGTCGATCTGCAGGCTCGCCGGGCCGAAGGCGAAGTCCCCGCGCTTGACCGCGGCCTCGCGCAGGGTGGCCACCACGGAGCCGGAGCGCGGCGCCGCCGCGATCTCCATGCGCAGCTCCCACTCCTTGCGGGGCTCCTCGACGACGTCCAGCCGCTCGATCGCCCGCGCCGTCTGGCGGGCCTTGGCGGCCTGCTTCTCGCTCGACTCGCCCCGCAGGTTCTTGCCGATCTTGTCGTTGTCGGAGGACTTTCGGCGGGCGTTGCGCACGCCCTTGTCCATCCAGTTGCGCTGCATCTGGGCCCGGCCCTCGAGGGCCGCCTTCTTGTCCGCGTACTCCTCGTAATCCTCGCGGGCGTGGCTGCGGGCCCGGGCCCGCTCCTCCAGGTAGGAGTCGTAGCCGCCGCCGTAGAGGTTGATCTGCTGCTGCGCGAGGTCGAGTTCGAGGACCTTGGTGACCGTCCGGGTCAGGAACTCGCGGTCGTGGCTGATCACGACCGTGCCGGCCCGCAGCCCCTTGACGAACCGCTCCAGCCGCTCCAGACCGTCCAGGTCGAGGTCGTTGGTGGGCTCGTCGAGCAGGAAGACGTCGTAACGGGACAGGAGGAGCGAGGCGAGGCCCGCACGGGCGGCCTGACCGCCGGAGAGCGCCGTCATCGGCAGGTCGAGACCGACGGCGAGGCCGAGCTCGTCGGCGACCTCCTGGGCCCGCTCGTCGAGGTCGGCGCCGCCGAGGTTCAGCCACATGTCCAGCGCGGTCGCGTACGCGTCGTCCGCGCCCGGCGTCCCGTCCACCAGACCCTGCGTCGCCGCGTCGAGCTCGGCCTGCGCGGCCGCCACGCCCGTACGGCGGGCCAGGAACTCCCGGACCGACTCCTCGGGCCGGCGCTCCGGCTCCTGCGGGAGGTGGCCGACGGCCGCGCCGGGCGGGGAGAGCCGCAGCTCCCCGGTCTCGGGGGTGTCCAGCCCGGCGAGCAGCCGCAGCAGGGTGGACTTCCCGGCGCCGTTCACGCCGACGAGGCCGATGACGTCGCCGGGGGCGACGACGAGGTCGAGATCGGCGAAGAGGGTGCGCTCACCGTGCGCGGCGGTGAGCTTCTTGGCGACGAGGGTTGCAGTCATGATGTGCCGATCCTATCCGCGCGCGGAAGGCACCCGGGATGGCCGGATAGGTGGGAAGCCCGTCATTGCGGCCCTCGCTGGGGCGGAACACCATGAAGCCATGTCGTCATCGCCGCGCACCGTCCTCGTC
Organism: Streptomyces sp. NC-S4; assembly: GCF_054353315.1. Classification (NCBI taxonomy): domain Bacteria; kingdom Bacillati; phylum Actinomycetota; class Actinomycetes; order Kitasatosporales; family Streptomycetaceae; genus Streptomyces; species Streptomyces sp. NC-S4. The sequence continues at coordinate 7,077,640 of NZ_CM135937.1, forward strand.
CTCCTCTACGACGGGGTCCAGAGCCTGGACGTGACCGGGCCCGTGGAGGTGTTCGCCGCGCTCGCCCGCTTCCCGGGGCGGACCGGGTACGCGATCCGGACCGTGTCTCCCGCGGGAGGGCCCGTCCGCACCGGCAGCGGGCTCACGCTGGTGCCGGACGGGGAACTGGCGAGCGCACGGCCGGGGCCCGGGACCACGGTCCTGGTGCCCGGGGGACGGTTCTCGGGGGACTTCGATCCCCGGCTCACCGACTGGCTCCGTACCCACGGCGGCGGCGCGCAGCGGCTGGTCTCCGTGTGCACGGGAGGACTGCTGCTGGCCGAGGCGGGGCTGCTCGACGGGCGGCGGGCGACGACGCACTGGGACGCCTGCGAGCGGATGGCGCGGGACTACCCGGCCGTCACCGTCGAGCCGGACCCGATCTACGTACGGGACGGACCGGTGGCGACCTCGGCGGGGGTCACGGCGGGGATCGACCTCGCCCTGGCGCTGGTGGAGGAGGACCACGGGCGGGACGTCGCCCTGACGATCGCCCGGCACCTGGTGGTGTTCCTGCGCAGGCCCGGCAACCAGGCGCAGTTCAGCGCGCAGCTGGCCGCCCAGACGGCCCTCCGGGACCCGCTGCGGGACGTGCAGCAGTGGATCACCGAGCACCCGGGGGAGAAGCTCGGCGTCGAGCACCTCGCCGCCCGGGCCCGGCTGTCGCCGCGGCACTTCGCCCGGGCCTTCCAGGCGGAGACCGGGGTCACGCCCGGCCGGTACGTCGAACGGGTCCGGGTGGACCACGCGCGCAGGCTGCTGGAGGAGAGCGGGGAAGGGATCGCACAGATCGCCCGGGCCTGCGGGTACGGGAACCCGGAGGCGTTGCGCCGGGCCTTCGTGCGGACCCTCGGCCAGCCGCCGGCCGAGTACCGCCGCCGGTTCGGCACGCCCCGCCCCTGACGGCGGGTCCGGCGCGCCCAGGAGAAAGAGCCGCCCCGTGCGGGGCGGAGCCGTGTTCCGACCAGAGCTCCGGAGGAGCCATGCAGATCGCCGTACTTCTCTACGACCACTTCACCGCCCTGGACGCCATCGGGCCCTTCGACACCCTGGGCCGGCTGACCGGTGCCGAGGTCGTCTTCGTCTCCGAGCGGCCGGGGCCCGTACGGACCGACAACGGGTCGCTCGCGCTCGTCGCCGACAAGGGACTGGACGAGGTCACCCGGCCGGACATCGTCATCGTGCCCGGCGGGCCGCATCCCGAGCGGGAGATGGCCAATCCCGTGGTCCTGGACTGGCTGCGCACGGTCGACGCCACCAGCACCTGGACCACTTCGGTGTGCACCGGATCCCTGCTGCTGGCCGCCGCCGGACTGCTCGACGGCCGACGGGCCACCAGCCACTGGCTGTACCTGGAGCAGCTGCCGGAGCACGGGGCGGAGCCCACCGGGGAGCGCGTGGTGTTCGACGGGAAGTACGTCACCGCCGCGGGGGTGTCCTCCGGGATCGACATGGGCCTGACCCTGCTCGGCCGGATCGCGGGGGACGACTTCGCGCAGGCCGTGCAGCTGATGACCGAGTACGACCCGCAGCCGCCCTACGACGCCGGCTCGCCCGAGAAGGCCCCGGCCGCCCTCGTCGAGATGCTGCGGGGCGGCGGCGCGCCCGGCTGAGGGCCGGCCGTCAGGGGGTCCAGGTGAAGCGCGGAGCGCGGCGCTCCAGGAACGCGGCGACCCCCTCCGCGGTGTCCTCGCTCCCGGCTGCCTGGTCCTCCCAGTACGCGTCCCGGTCGGTCCGGCCGTCCGCGAACTCCTTGGCGGCCGCCTGCGTCAGCGCTGAGCGCGAGGCCAGGATCCGGGTGAACTCGGCGACCCTCTTGTCCAGTTGGCCGGCCGGCAGCAGTTCGTTCAGGAACCCCGCGCGCAGCGCCGTCTCCGCGCCGATCAGTTCCGCGGAGAAGAGGAGGTACTTGGCCCAGGCCGGGCCGACCAGGGAAGCGAGCCTGCGGGTGGAGGATGCGCGGTAGACGATGCCGAGCCTGGCGGGGGTCACCCCGAAGGAGGCCCCCTCCTCGGCGAAGCGCAGGTCGCAGGCGGCCGCGAGCTGGCTGCCGCCACCCACGCAGAAGCCGCGGATCGCCGCCAGCGTGGGCTTGGGGAAGGCGGCCAGAGCCTCCTCCGCGGCCACGGCCAGGTCCCGCGGGTCCGGCGCCCCCGCGGCCCCTGTGGCCCCGGGGGCCGCCGCGTCCCCGGCGGTCCCGGTCAGCGAGGAGATGTCGGCGCCCGCGCAGAAGGTCGGTCCGGCTCCGGTCAGCACGAGCACCCGTACCGCCGGGTCGTCCGCCAGGCCCGTCAGCAGCTCCGGGAGCGCCCGCCACATGGCGGCGGTCATGGCATTGCGCTTGGCGGGGTGCGAGATGACGATCGTGGCCACCCCGTCGGCGACCGTGTGCAGGAGGGTTGCGTCCATGGCTGCGTCCATGCGCCGGATGCTATCCCGGGCGGTCATACCTATGATCAAGGGAGGTCTTCGGGGGTGCGAGGAGGTGGCACGTCCATGGGCGCAGACCGCGCAGACGGTACGAGGGCCAGGGCCGGCGGCCCGGAACCGCAGCGGGACAAGAAGAAGCTCAACCGCAGCTTCGCGCTGATGACGGCGCTCGGGGTGATCCTGGTGCTGGCCGGCCTGGTTGGCCTGGTCTACACGGGCGTGGCCACGCTCACCTCGATGTTCCTCTTCGGCTGGCTGCTGCTGATCGGCGGTGTGGTGGGCCTGCTGCAGGCCGTGCAGTGGCGCAGGAGCAACTACTTCTGGCTCGCCGTCGTCGTCGCCGCGATCAACCTGGCCGCGGGCTTCGTGATCCTGCGCCGCCCCGGGGCGAGCGCCGAGGCACTGACCATGTTCGCCGCGCTGCTCTTCCTCACGGGAGGGGTGTTCCGCCTGGTCGGGGCGCTGGTGGTGCGCGGTGCCAATCTCGGGCTCGCGGCCGTCCAGGGCGCGTTCGGGATCCTGCTGGGCTTCCTGATCCTCTCCAACTGGCCCGGCGACAGTCTGTACGTGATCGGAACCTTCTTCTCCCTCGCCCTGCTGTTCGACGGGCTGAGCCTGGTGGCCATGGGCATGGGCTCCCGTCGCATCCTGGGGTTGGTCAGGGAGGACGGGGCTCCGGCGGGGACCGCCGCGGGGGCTGCCGCAGGGGACGGGGCGGGCGAGGCGGACGTGAAGCGCCGGACAGAAGATCAGGAATAGTCGAACAACTGACTCTGTCATACGCCAGCGGTCAGAAAGTGTCCGATAGACGCTGACTTCTGGTCAGCAGTCCGGCCCGGAGCAGCCCGTTCCCCACTCTTGTCGCGTGGAGACGATCGAGCGTGAAGACGGGGGACGGAAGATGGACGTCAGCGGGAGCGTCCCGCCGGCCAGGGCGGGCGAGGCGGGGGCTCCGGCCGATCCCCTCGCGTACGAGGGCGTGTGGAGGTTCACCGCCCCCGCGGTTGAAGAATCCGTTCCGCAGGCCCGTCGTGCGGTCCGGGACCTGCTCGGGCGCCAGGGGGTGCCGGCCCACCAGGACCTTGTGTACTCCCTGCTCCTGATCGTCTCCGAGCTGGTGACGAACTCGGTCCGGCACGCCGCTCTGCTCTCGCCGGAGGTCGCGGTCGAGGTCGCGATCGGCCGTGCGTGGGTGCGGGTGGCCGTGGAGGACAACCACCCCTACCGCCCCAAGGCCCTCGAGGCCGACTTCGGTCAGACCGGCGGCCGGGGCCTGCTCCTGGTCCGGGAGATCACCCTGGAGGCCGGCGGGGTCTGCGACGTCGAGCACACCTCGACCGGCGGCAAGGTGATCTGGGCGGCCCTGCCGCTCACCGCCCCGCCGGCCGCCGGGTGAGCGGCGGCCGGCGGGGCTGCGGACAGCGGCGGAGCCGAAGAGCGGGACGGCGTACGGGCTACCAGCCCGCCGAGTCGCCGGTCAGCTCGCGGATCGCGGGCCGCGCCGCGTCCAGCACGGTCATGAACCAGGCCGAGAACGGCACTTCGGCGTGCCTCTTCGCCAGCTCCTCGGCGGTGACGAAGGCGGTGGCCTCGACCTCCTCCGGATCCGGCCGCACGACGGTCTGCGCGAGTCCCACGAACAGGTGATTGAACTCCTGCTCCACCAGGCCCGACGCGGGGTCCGGGTGGTTGTAGCGCACCGTCCCCGCCTGCGCGAGCAGCGAGGGCGACAGGCCCAGCTCCTCATGGGTCCGCCGGGCCGCGGCCGCGAACGGCGACTCCCCGGGGTACGGGTGACCGCAACAGGTGTTCGACCAGACGCCGGGGGAGTGGTACTTCCCGAGGGCCCGCTGCTGGAGCAGCAGCCGGCCCTGCTCGTCGAAGAGGAACACGGAGAACGCCCGGTGCAACTGGCCGGGCGCCTGATGCGCGGAGAGCTTCTCCGCCGTGCCGATGGTGTTGCCGGCCTCGTCGACCAGTTCGAGCATGATCGGTTCTTGAGTACCGGTGCCGTTGGACGCGCTGTTCGCGGCGGTGGCTGGTGTGGTCGGCATACCCATCCTTCGCTTCGGACTTCGGCCTTCAGTCTGCCGTACAAAGGAGGCTTGTCCCCACTTCGGAGATCCACGCATGTCCGCCCCCCGTCGCGTGCTACACGACGGGGGGCGGAACACACCACGTGTCACCACGCGCGACCTCGTCCGCGCGTCAGACTCCGAACGGACCCGGGTACGCGATCGTTCCCGTCGGCACCGGACGGGAACCATCCAGCACCAGCGCCATCATGGCCTCGTCGGGGACCTCGAAGGGGGCCCGGATCCCGAAGCGCGACGCCGGCAGGAAGCCGAAGCGCGGATAGTACGCCGGGTGCCCCAGGACGAGGACCAGCGACTCCCCGCGCTCCCGGGCCGCCGCGAGCAGGGCCCGAACGACGGAGCTGCCCGCGCCCGAACGCTGCAGCGCGGGATCGGCCGCCACCGGGGCGAGCGCGAGCGCCGGGGCGCCGCCGACCTCGCACCGGGTCAGCAGGGCGTGCGCCGCCACCGACCCGTCCGGGGCCTCGGCCACGTACGAGAGCCCGGGCAGCCAGGACTCGTCGGCGCGCAGCGCGTCCACGAGGTCGGCCTCCAGCGGAGTCCCGAAGGCCGCCAGGTTGATCTCCCGTACGGCCGCCGCGTCGGCCGCGGTCTCCGGCCGCGCGGGCCAGGCATCGCCGTCCCCGGCGCTCACCGGGCGCAGGACGTAGCCCGTGTACCCGTACTCGTGCCCGTGGCGGGCCCGTACGTCGAGCTCCTCGCGGGTCGCGGCCAGGGCCCGCGCCATCGCCGGGCCGCCGGCCGCGGACAGGGCACGGACCCGCTCGGCGAGCGGGCCGTAGTACTCGGCCCAGTCGGAGTCGGGCAGGTCGTGCACGCCGAGCACCCGGTACCCGGCGGCCTGGGCGGCCGCCAGATTGCCGGCGGTGGTGCGCAGCGCGCAGTGCGGGTCCCAGAAGGCGCGGGCGCCCGCGGACGGCCGGTCGACCGACCACTGGCACTCGGTCAGGACGAGGGTGCCGCCCGGGGCGAGCAGCCGCTTCCACCGCGCGAGCGCGGTGTCGAAGCCGAGGAGGTAGGCGGAGCCCTCCGCCCAGACGAGGTCGAAGGAGCCGTCCTCGAAGCCCTCGCCCGGGAGTGCGCCCATGTCGGCCTCCACGGCGCGGACCCGGTCGGCGAGCCCGCGGGCCCCGGCGGCCGCACGGAGCTCGTCGAGGAAGGGGGCGTGCAGGTCGACGGCGGTCACCTCGGCGCCGGTACCCGCCGCGCCCGCCTCGGCGGCGAGCAGCAGCGCGCTGCGGCCCGGGCCACAGCCCAGGTCGAGGACGCGCGGCCGCTCGGGCAGCGGTCCGCACAGGGACAGCAGGTGGCGGGTGCTCGCGTCGGAGCCCGGAGCCTGCCGGGGCAGACCGTGGTGCAGGGCGAAGAAGGCGTGCGTGAAATCGTCGGCGCCGTCGGTGTCGGAGGCGGCGTCGAAGGAATTGCTGTCGGTCAACGTGAACCCTTGGAACGGGGGCTCCGGCCGACGAGGCCCAGCTGTGTGATCAGGCCCGGCCGGATACCCGGAAGGAATGGGGGATGCACCGGAGTTCGCTGCGCATGGCCGCGACCACTACGACGGTCATCAACCCACCTCATTCCACTCGACACGTTCAGGGGCGTGTCCACCGTAACATCCGGGCCGTTTGTGGTATCGCGCCGTGATCGTCAATGATGATCGGAACCCGGCCCGGAGCCCGGATATTCGGCTTATCAGGGCGTAAACGGGTGGTGAACCCCTGCTTCCATTCATCCGATAGCCTCTGCCGACGTGCCGCCGCCCCATAAGGGCGCGCGTTCGGAATCCGTTACAAGGAGTGAGTTCGTCTGCCGACCGTCATCCTCACCGGCCTGCCGGTCCCCGGATCACCGCTCGCGGACGAGCTGCGCTCCCTCGGCTTCGACGTCCGCCCGGCCGCCGGTGCCCAGGACGCCGCCGCCGCGCTGGCGGGCGTCCCCGCCGACCAGCGGGTGGCCGTCGTGGACAGCGCCTTCGTCGGGCACGTGCACGCGCTGCGCCTCGCGCTGACCGACCCGCGCTTCGACGCCTGCGCCGTCACCGGTGCCCTCGCCGTCCAGGCCGGGGCCCGCGGGGCCCTCGACGAGGCCGCCGCCCGCGCGGCGGCCGACGGCGAAGCCGCCGGCCCGTACGCGGACCGGCTCGCCGCCGCCGTCGAGGCGGCCGGGACCACCGTCCAGCGCCCCGAACTGGGCACGCTCGTCGCCGCCGTCCCCGCCGGCCCGGCGGAGCGCGACGCGGCGAGCGCCGCCGTCGCCGCCGTCGACGACGAGGCCGTACGCCTGCGGACCGCGGTCAAGTCCCGCGACGGCTTCTTCACCACCTTCTGCATCAGCCCGTACTCGCGCTACATCGCCCGCTGGTGCGCGCGCCGCGGCCTGACCCCGAACCAGGTCACCACGGCCTCGCTGATCACCGCGCTCATCGCGGCCGGCTGCGCGGCCACCGGTGAGCGCTGGGGCTACGTGGCGGCCGGTGTGCTGCTGCTCGTCTCCTTCGTGCTGGACTGCACCGACGGGCAGCTCGCCCGCTACTCGCTGCAGTACTCGACGATGGGCGCCTGGCTCGACGCCACCTTCGACCGCGCGAAGGAGTACTCCTTCTACGCGGGCCTCGCGCTCGGCGCGGCCAGGAACGGCGACGACGTCTGGGCCCTGGCCGTCGGCTCCATGATCCTGATGACCTGCCGGCACGTCGTGGACTTCTCCTTCAACGAGGCCAACCACGACGCCACCGCCAACACCAGCCCCACGGCCGCCCTCTCCGACCGGCTCGACAGCGTCGGCTGGACCGTGTGGATCCGCCGGATGATCATCCTGCCGATCGGTGAGCGCTGGGCGATGATCGCGGTGCTGACCGCCTTCACCACCCCCCGGATCGTCTTCTACGCCCTGCTCGTCGGCTGCGCCTTCGGCGCGCTGTACACCACGGCCGGCCGGGTCCTGCGCTCCGTGACGCGCAGGGCCACCCGCACCGACCGGGCGGCCCAGGCTCTGGCCGACCTGGCCGACTCCGGACCGCTCGCCGAGCTCCAGGCCCGGCTGCTGCGCGGCCGCGCCGGGTCCTTCGGCTCCGTGTACGTGGCGGCCCTCGGCACGCTGGTGATGATCGCGGGCGCCGTGTTCCTGCCCTTCGGCGACCCCCGGCTGATCGCCGTCGCGGTGATCTACGTCATGGCGGCCGGGCTCGCCGTCGCCGCCCCGCTGCGGGGCGCGCTGGACTGGCTGATCCCGCCGCTGTTCAGGGCCGCCGAATACGTCACGGTCCTCGCGCTCGCCGCCGAGGCGGACGTCCCCGGGGCCCTCCCGGCGGCATTCGGCCTGATCGCGGCGGTCGCCTACCATCACTACGACACGGTGTACCGCATTCGCGGTGGCACCGGCGCGCCCCCGCACTGGCTGGTGCGGACGATCGGCGGCCACGAAGGCCGGGTCCTGCTGATCACGGTCCTGGCGGCCGTCCTCGCGACGCGCGAAGCGGACTTCCCCGTCGCGCTCACGGCCATGGCCGTGTTCGTGGCACTCGTGGTGCTCGTGGAGAGCATCCGATTCTGGGTCTCCTCCGGAGCACCCGCCGTACATGACGAAGGAGAACCAGCATGATCGGCCTTGTACTCGCTGCCGGTGCCGGACGCCGTCTGCGTCCCTACACCGACACCCTGCCCAAGGCGCTCGTGCCGGTCGGCCCCGAGGGTGACGAGGAGAGCCTCACCGTCCTCGACCTGACCCTGGGCAACTTCGCCGAGGTCGGCCTGACCGAGGTCGCCATCGTCGTCGGCTACCGCAAGGAAGCCGTGTACGCCCGCCGCGAGGCCCTGGAGGCCAAGTACGGCGTCAAGATCACGCTGATCGACAACGACAAGGCCGAGGAGTGGAACAACGCCTACTCCCTGTGGTGCGCGCGTGACGTCCTCAAGCAGGGTGTGATCCTCGCCAACGGCGACACCGTCCACCCGGTCTCGGTCGAGCGCACCCTGCTCGCCGCCCGCGGCAACGGACAGAAGATCATCCTCGCCCTCGACACGGTCAAGAACCTGGCCGACGAGGAGATGAAGGTCGTCACCGCCGACGGTGCGGGTGTCCAGAAGATCACCAAGCTGATGGACCCCGCCGACGCCACCGGCGAGTACATCGGTGTCACCCTCATCGAGCCCGAGGCCGCCGAGCAGCTGGCCGAGGCCCTGAAGACCACCTTCGAGCGCGACCCCGACCTCTACTACGAGGACGGCTACCAGCAGCTCGTCAACGACGGCTTCACCATCGACGTGGCCCCCATCGGCGACGTCAAGTGGGTCGAGATCGACAACCACGACGACCTCGCCAAGGGCCGGACGATCGCATGCCAGTACTGACGAGGCTCATCCCCTCGCCCGTCGTCGTCGACGTCAGTCGCGGGGCGATGGACGACCTGGCCGGCCTCCTGGCCGACCAGCGGATCTCCGCCTCCGGCAAGCTGGCCATCGCGATCAGCGGGGGCTCCGGCGTGGCGCTGCGCGCCAAGCTGGAGCCCGTACTGCCGCACGCCGACTGGTACGCGGTCGTCGACGGCACCATCGACTCCGCGGTCAAGCTGGCCGACGACATAAAGGGCCGCCGCTACGACGCCGTCGTGGGCCTGGGCGGCGGCAAGATCATCGACGTGGCCAAGTACGCCGCGGCGCGGGTCGGGCTGCCCATGGTGGCCGTCGCCACCAACCTCTCGCACGACGGCATCTGCTCGCCGGTGTCCATCCTGGACAACGACAACGGCCGCGGTTCCTACGGTGTGCCGACGCCGATCGCCATGGTGATCGACCTCGACGTGATCAAGGAAGCGCCGGTCCGGTTCATCCGCGCCGGCATCGGCGACGCGATCTCCAACATCTCGGCGATCGCCGACTGGGAGCTCTCGCACCGGATCAACGGCGAGCCCGTCGACGGCCTGGCCGCCGCCATGGCCCGGACCGCCGGCGAGTCCGTGCTGCGCCACCCCGGCGGATGCGGCGACGACGAGTTCCTCACCGTGCTCTCCGAGGCGCTGGTGCTCTCCGGCATCGCCATGTCGATCAGCGGGGACTCCCGCCCCTCGTCCGGCGCCTGCCACGAGATCAGCCACGCCTTCGACCTGCTCCACCCGGGACGCTCCGCGCTCCACGGCGAGCAGGTCGGCATCGGCGCCGCCTTCGCGATGCACCTGCGCGGGGCCGCCGAGCAGTCCGGCCACTTCGTCGAGGTGCTGCGCCGGCACGGTCTGCCGGTCGGCCCCGAGGAGATCGGCTTCAGCATCGACGAGTTCGTCGCGGCCGTCGAGTACGCCCCCCAGACCCGCCCGGGACGCTTCACGATCCTGGAGCACCTCAACCTGTCCGCCGCCGAGATCAGGGACGCTTACGCCGACTATGCCAAGACCATCCGTAGCTGAACTGAGGCCCGTCGTCCACCCCGCGGGCGTCAAGGACCGGGTCAGCGGCGAGCACTGGGGCGGGCGCCTCTACATGCGCGAGATCTCCCTGCGCATCACCCGCGTCCTGGTCACCACCAAGGTCACGCCGAACCAGCTGACCTACCTGATGACCCTCGCCGGCGTCCTCGCCCTCCCGGCGCTGCTGGTACCGGGCGTCTGGGGCGCCGTCCTCGGCGTGATCGCGGTCCAGATGTACCTGCTGCTCGACTGCGTCGACGGTGAGGTCGCCCGCTGGAAGAAGCAGTTCTCGCTCTCCGGCGTGTACCTGGACCGGGTCGGCGCCTACCTGTGCGACGCCGCGGTCCTGGTCGGCTTCGGCCTGCGTGCCGCCGACCTGTGGGGCCCCGGCGGCGCCGACTGGCTGTGGGCCTTCCTGGGCACCCTGGCCGCACTCGGCGCCATCCTGATCAAGGCCGAGACCGACCTGGTCGGCGTCGCCCGTCACCAGGCCGGCAAGCCCGTGGTCAAGGACGCCGCCGCCGAGCCGCGCGCCAAGGGCATGGCGCTCGCCCGCCGGGCCGCCGCCGCGCTCAAGTTCCACCGCCTGATCCTCGGCATCGAGGCCTCGCTGCTCATCCTGGTGCTGGCCGTCGTGGACCAGATGCAGGGCGACCTGTACTGGTCCCGCGTCGGGGTCGCCGTGCTGGCCGCCATCGCGATGCTCCAGACCGTGCTGCACCTGGTGTCCATCCTCGCCTCCAGCAGGCTCAAGTGAGTGCCCCGCTGCGGCTGGGCGCCGTGATCATCACCATGGGCAACCGGCCCGACGAGCTCAAGGCGCTCCTCGACTCGGTGGCCCGCCAGGACGGAGCCCCCGTCGACGTGGTCGTCGTGGGCCAGGGCGTTAAGGTCACCGGTCTGCCCGAGGGCGTCCGCAGCATCGACCTGCCCGAGAACCTGGGCATCCCGGGCGGGCGCAACGTCGGCATCGAGGCCTTCGGCCCCGGTGGCCGCGACGTGGACGTGCTGCTCTTCCTGGACGACGACGGTCTGCTGGAGCGCACCGACACCGCCGAGCTGTGCCGCCAGGCCTTCGCCGAGGACCCCGCGCTCGGGATCATCAGCTTCCGGATCGCCGATCCGGAGACCGGTGAGACCCAGCGCCGGCACGTGCCGCGGCTGCGCGCCTCCGACCCGATGCGCTCCTCCCGCGTGACCACCTTCCTGGGCGGCGCCAACGCTGTCCGCACGACGGTGTTCGAGCAGGTCGGAGCGCTGCCGGGGGAGTTCTTCTACGCGCACGAGGAGACCGATCTGGCCTGGCGGGCGCTCGACGCAGGGTGGCTGATCGACTACCGGTCGGACATGGTGCTGCTGCACCCGACAACTGCCCCCTCCCGGCACGCGGTCTACCACCGTATGGTTGCTCGTAACCGGGTGTGGCTCGCCCGCCGCAACCTGCCCGCCCCGCTGGTTCCGGTCTACCTGGGCGTCTGGCTCCTGCTGACGCTCGTGCGCAGGCCGTCGGCTCCCGCGCTCAAGGCCTGGTTCGGTGGTTTCCGGGAGGGATGGACCACTCCCTGCGGACCCCGCCGCCCGATGAGATGGCGAACGGTCTGGCGGTTGACCCGGCTGGGCCGACCTCCTGTCATCTGACCAGCCCGCGTCTGGGAACATGACGCGATCACGGGCCTCGAGCCACCAGCCTGATGCCCACCTGGCCGCATCTTGAAGACGAAAGTTTCAACTTGTGAGTGACACAACCCACGACGGCGCCCTCGCCACGAGCAGGCCGCTGTCCGACGACGCGGGGCTGAGCCCCGCGGAGCTCGCCAGGAAGTACGGCCTGTCGGTCAGCGGCGCCCGGCCGGGCCTCGGCGAGTACGTGCGGCAGCTCTGGGGCCGGCGCCACTTCATCATGGCCTTCTCCAGGGCCAAGCTGGTCTCGCAGTACAGCCAGGCGAAGCTCGGCCAGGTCTGGCAAGTGGCGACCCCGCTGCTCAACGCGGTCGTCTACTGGCTGATCTTCGGCCTGATCCTCAAAGCGGGCCGGGAGATGCCCAAGGACGTCTACATCCCGTTCCTGGTGGTGGGCATCTTCGTTTTCACCTTCACCCAGAGTTCGCTGATGGCGGGCGTCCGGGCGATCTCGGGCAACCTCGGCCTGGTCCGGGCGCTGCACTTCCCGCGCGCCTCCCTGCCGGTGTCCTTCTCGCTCCAGCAGCTCGGCCAGCTGCTGTACTCGATGATCGTCGTCTTCGTCATCGCCATGTGCTTCGGGAACTACCCGAAGCTCTCCTGGCTCCTGGTGATCCCGACGCTGGCGCTCCAGTTCGTGTTCAACACCGGTCTGGCCATGATCTTCGCGCGGGCGGGTTCCAAGACCCCTGACCTGGCGCAGCTGATGCCGTTCGTGATGCGGACCTGGATGTACGCCTCCGGCGTCATGTTCCCCATCGGGGTCTACCTCAAGGAACAGCCGCAGTGGATCAGCGATCTGCTGCTGTGGAACCCGATCGCGATCTACATGGACCTCATCCGGTTCGCCCTGATCAACGACTACACCGCCGACAACCTGCCCCCGCACGTGTGGGCCTTCGCCGTGGGCTGGGCCGTGGTGATCGGCCTCGGCGGCTTCGTGTACTTCTGGAAGTCCGAGGAGCGTTACGGCCGTGGCTGACAACACCCAGGGGCGCGTCCCCACCGTGATCGCGGACGGCGTCCACATCGTCTACCGGGTCAACACCGGCAGCAGCGGCAAGGGCGCGGCCACCGCCGCGCTCAGCAAGATAGTCCGCCGGAAGAAGGGCGACGCCCCGGGCGTCCGGCGCGTACACGCCGTGCGCGGTGTCTCCTTCACCGCCTACCGCGGCGAGGCGATCGGCCTCATCGGCTCCAACGGCTCCGGCAAGTCCACCCTGCTGCGCGCCATCGCGGGCCTGCTGCCCTGCGAGGAGGGCAAGGTCTACACCGACGGCCAGCCCTCGCTGCTGGGTGTCAACGCGGCCCTGATGAACGACCTCACCGGCGAGCGCAACGTCGTTCTCGGCGGTCTCGCGATGGGCATGAGCCGCGAGCAGATCAAGCAGCGTTACCAGAGCATCGTCGACTTCTCGGGCATCAACGAGAAGGGCGACTTCATCTCCCTGCCGATGCGCACCTATTCCTCGGGTATGGCGGCGCGCCTGCGCTTCTCCATCGCGGCGGCCAAGGACCACGACGTCCTGATGATCGACGAAGCCCTGGCCACCGGTGACCGCAGCTTCCAGGTGCGTTCGGAGGACCGGATCCGCGAACTGCGGCAGAAGGCCGGCACGGTCTTCCTGGTGAGCCACAACAACAAGTCCATCCGTGACACCTGTGACCGGGTGCTGTGGCTGGAGAAGGGCGAGCTCCTGATGGACGGGCCCACCGACGAAGTCGTCTCGGCATACGAGAAGGCCACCAACGGCTGACCTCCGGGTCGCGCGGCGCCCTCTTCCGGCGCTTTTCCGCTTCACCCGAAGGCCCCCGCCGCTCAGCGCGGCGGGGGCCTCAATCGTGTTCTCGCATTTCGCGGCGACATTCGGTGGCGGAGCGAATACCCGGGCGGGCTCCGCGACGTTCTACAGCGTAAGCTGAGGCGGTCCCCAATCGCGGCAAGAGGGGACGATTCCCCGCAGGTGAAGGGTCTTGGGGCAGCCCGGGGAATCCCCCGGCGGCGTGTCCGAAATAGGATGTAATGGGTCGGCAGTGTAGAACGGGAGATGTGACGGCAATGGCTACGGGAATTCTCCGGCCCCCAGGCACGACGGCCGTCCCCGCCCCGGGCGGCGGGCGGTGACCCCGGGGCACGGCATCCGACCCCCGGCCGACACGGTCCACGTGAGTGCCACGCTCGACAAGGCGGCGGCGGAGAACTTCCCCGTCGCCCCCGTGTTCCTGCCCCGTGCCTGGCGCGACGGGCTGACGGCCGTCTACGGGTACGCCCGCCTCGTCGACGACATCGGCGACGGCGACCTCGCCCCCGGCGGACACGACGCCGTACTCCTCGGTCTCGACCCCGCCGCGGTCGACGACCGGCCCGCCATGCTCGACGCCCTCGAAGCCGACCTGATGCGCGTGTTCGGCGCCGCCGGCGGCGCGCCCCGGCACCCGCTGCTGCAGGCCCTGCGGCCCGTCGTCCGCGCCCACGGCCTGACCCCCGAGCCGTTCCTCGCCCTGATCGAGGCCAACCGCCAGGACCAGAAGGTCGCGCGCTACGGGACGTACGCCGACCTGGCCGGCTACTGCGAGCTGTCCGCGAACCCGGTCGGCCGCCTGGTGCTCTCCCTCACCGGCACGAGCACCCCCGAACGGATCCGCCGGTCCGACGCCGTCTGCACCGCCCTGCAGATCGTCGAACACGTCCAGGACGTCGCCGAGGACCTCGGCCGCGACCGGATCTACCTGCCCGCCGAGGACCTGCGCCGCTTCCACGTGACCGAGGCGGAGCTCGCGGCCCCGTCCGCCGGGGCGTCCGTACGCTCCCTGATCGCGTTCGAGGCCGAGCGCGCACGCGAGCTGCTGGACGAGGGCACCCCGCTCGTGGGCAGCGTGCACGGCCGACTCCGGCTGCTGCTCGCGGGCTTCGTCGGAGGGGGGCGTGCGGCTCTGCGAGCCGTCACCGCCGCCGGTTTCGACGTACTCCCCGGCCCGCCCAAGCCCACCAAGAGCGGCCTGCTCCGCGAGGTGGCCGCCGTCCTGCGCACAGCGCCGAGAAAGGGGTGAGCCCGACCGTGGAGGGCCCCACACACGTGTCCGCACCGGTCCAGGCCGCCTACAGCTACTGCGAGGCCGTCACCGGTTCACAGGCACGCAACTTCGCCTACGGCATCCGGCTGCTGCCGACCGACAAGCGGCAGGCGATGTCCGCGCTGTACGCCTTCTCGCGGCGGGTCGACGACATCGGAGACGGCACGCTGGCCCCCGAGGCCAAGTTCGCCCGGCTGGAGGAGACCCGCGCCCTGCTCGGGCGGATCCTCGCCGAGGAGGTCGACGAGGACGACACCGACCCGGTCGCCGTCGCCCTCGCGCACGCCGCGCGCCGCTTCCCGATCCCGCTCGGCGGCCTCGACGAGCTCATCGACGGGGTCCTGATGGACGTCCGCGGCGAGACCTACGAGACCTGGGACGACCTCAGGACCTACTGCCGCTGCGTGGCCGGGGCCATCGGGCGGCTCTCGCTCGGCGTCTTCGGCACGGTGAACGGCCCGGGCCTCGCGGCGGCCGACGCCGCGCGGGCCGGGGAGTACGCCGACACCCTCGGCCTCGCCCTGCAACTCACCAACATCCTCCGGGACGTTCGCGAGGACGCCGGGAACGGGCGCACCTACCTGCCCGCCGAGGACCTCGCCAAGTTCGGCTGCGAGGAAGGCTTCCACAGCGACCGGATGCCCGCCGGCGCCGACTTCGCCGGGCTCGTCCACCACGAAGTCCGCCGCGCCCGCGCCCTGTTCGCCGAGGGCTACCGGCTGCTGCCGATGCTCGACCGGCGCAGCGGCGCCTGCGTGGCCGCCATGGCCGGCATCTACCGGCGCCTGCTGGACCGCATCGAGCGGGAGCCGGAGGCGGTGCTGCGCGGCCGCGTGTCGCTGCCGCCGCACGAGAAGGCGTACGTCGCCGTGCGCGGCCTGTCCGGTCTCGACGCGCGGACCGTCTCCCGCCAGAACACCCGGAGGCGAGCCTGATGGCCACGACCAGCCGCCCTCCGCGGGCGGTGGGCCGTCCCGGCGGGGACCGCGCCCGTGCAACCACCGCGGCGGCCGCCGCGTCTCATCCGGCGGGCTCCGGCCACGAAGTCACCGCGGGGGAGGGCTCATGACCGGATTCGAACAGCACGCCGTCGTCGTGGGCGGCGGACTCGCCGGAGTCACCACCGCCCTCGAACTCGCCGACGCCGGGCTGCGCGTCACCCTCCTGGAGGGCCGCCCCCGGCTCGGCGGCCTGGCCTTCTCCTTCAAGCGCGGCGACCTCGAGGTCGACAACGGCCAGCACGTCTACCTGCGCTGCTGCACCGCCTACCGGTGGTTCCTCGACCGCATCGACGGTGCCGCGCTCGCGCCGCTGCAGGACCGGCTCGACGTCCCCGTCCTGGACGTCGCCCGCCCCGGGGGACCACGCCTGGGCCGGCTGCGCCGCAGCGCCCTGCCCGTGCCCCTGCACCTGGCCGGAGCGCTCGCCCGCTACCCGCACCTCTCCCTCGCCGAACGGCTGAGCGTCGGCCGCGCCGCCCTCGCGCTGCGCCGCCTGGACCCCGCCGACCCGGCGCTGGACGGCGTGGACTTCGCGACCTGGCTCGGCCGCTACGGGCAGTCCGCCCGGACGATCGAGGCCCTCTGGGACCTGGTAGGCATCGCCACCCTGAACGCCACCGCCGAGCAGTCCTCGCTGGGCCTGGCCGCCATGGTCTTCAAGACCGGCCTGCTCTCCGAGAAGGGCGCCGCCGACATCGGCTGGGCCCGGGTACCGCTGGGCGATCTGCACGACACCCTCGCCCGCAAGGCGCTGGACGCGGCCGGTGTGCGCACCGAGCTGCGCGCCCGCGTCACGGACATCTCCCGTATGTCCGAGGGGGCGTGGCGGATCGACACCGAGGAGGAGTCCCTGGAGGCGGGCACCGTCGTCCTCGCCGTCCCGCAGCGCGAGGCGCACGGACTGCTGCCCGCCGACGCACTCCCCGACCGGGACAGACTCCTGGACATCGGCACCGCGCCCATCCTCAACGTCCACGTGGTCTACGACCGCAAGGTGCTCAAGCAGCCCTTCTTCGCGGCCCTGGGCTCCCCGGTCCAGTGGGTCTTCGACCGCACGGAATCCTCCGGACTCCCCGACGGCGGCCAGTACCTGGCCCTGTCCCAGTCCGTCGCCCAGGACGACATCGACGAGCCCGTCTCGGTCCTGCGCGCCAAGTACCTGCCCGAGCTGGAGCGGCTGCTGCCCGCCGCGCGCGACGCGAAGGTACGGGACTTCTTCGTCACCCGGGAGCGGACGGCCACCTTCGCCCCCACCCCCGGCGTCGGCCGGCTGCGCCCCGGGGCGCGCACCGACACGCCGGGGCTCTACCTCGCCGGTGCGTGGACTGCCACGGGCTGGCCCGCGACCATGGAGAGCGCCGTCCGGAGCGGACTGAGTGCGGCCCAGGCCGCACTCGCCGCGCTCGGCCGCCACCGCGAACACCCTCTGCAGGAGGCGGCATGACGAGCACCATCAGCAGCACCGGCACCACCAGCACCACGAGCACAGCACGTACAGGAACAAGAGGAGAGCCAGTGAACCCGGGGAATCCGGCTGTCGAGAACACGGATGCCAGTGCGGGCACAGCCGGAAGCGGCGTGGAGAAGGCCGACACCGTCGCCCTCCTGGAACGCGGCCGTACGATGTCCACCCCCGCGCTCCGCGCGGCCGTGGACCGGCTCGCCGCGCCCATGGACACCGTCGCCGCCTACCACTTCGGCTGGATCGACGCCCAGGGCAACGTGGCGGACGGCGACGGCGGCAAGGCCGTGCGCCCCGCCCTCGCGCTGCTCTCCGCGGAGGCCGCGGGCGCCGCGCCGGAGGTCGGGATCCCCGGCGCCGTCGCCGTCGAGCTCGTGCACAACTTCTCCCTGCTCCACGACGACCTGATGGACGGCGACGAGCAGCGCCGCCACCGCGACACCGTGTGGAAGGTGCACGGACCGGCGCAGGCCATCCTGGTCGGCGACGCCCTCTTCGCCCTCGCCAACGAGGTCCTGCTGGAACTCGGCACCGTCGAGGCGGGCCGCGCCACCCGCCGCCTGACCACCGCCAGCCGCAAGCTCATCGACGGCCAGGCCCAGGACATCTCCTACGAGCACCGCGAGCGCGTCAGCGTCGAGGAGTGCCTGGAGATGGAGGGCAACAAGACCGGCGCCCTGCTCGCCTGCGCGGTCTCCATCGGCGCCGTGCTCGGCGGCGCGGACGACCGTACGGCCGACAAGCTGGAGGAGTACGGCTACCACCTCGGCCTCGCCTTCCAGGCCGTCGACGACCTGCTCGGCATCTGGGGCGACCCTGAGTCCACCGGCAAGCAGACCTGGAGCGACCTGCGCCAGCGCAAGAAGTCCCTGCCGGTGGTCGCCGCCCTCGCCGCCGGCGGTGAGGCCTCCGAGCAGCTCGCCGAACTCCTCGCCGCCGACGCGAAGAGCAGCGACTTCGAGAACTTCTCGGAGGAGGAGTTCGCGGCCCGCGCGGCCCTCATCGAGGAGGCCGGCGGCCGCCAGTGGACCGCGGACGAGGCACGCCGCCAGCACGCCGTCGCGATCCGGGCCCTGGACGACGTCGACATGCCGCAGCGGGTGCGCGAGCAGCTCGTGGACCTCGCCGACTTCGTCGTCGTGCGCAAGAGGTGACCGCCACCCGACAGCGGATATGAATCGCGAGTCGCCGGCCGGCGCCGCCACCTGAGCGTGGCGCGCACCGGCCGACGGCAGACCCCAGCACAGCACAGGACACTGTTCTAAGGGGAAGCCATGACAGCGACGACCGACGGCAGCGCCGAGGGCGCCGGCGCCGGCAGCGAATCCACCCCGGGGGCCCAGGGCTTCCCGGCGGGCGCCGGCGTGGGGCGTGCCCGTGGTCCGGCCGCGGAACCGGGTCCGCCCGCCCCGTCCCGTGCGGGCCGGGCAGGCCCGCGGGCCGAGTACGGCCCCCCGGGCACGGCCGGCGCGCACGGCGCCCGCTGCGCCCCGCCGACGGCCGAACCGGTGCCGTCGGCCCCGCCCGCAGGCCGGCAGGGCGTGGCCACGATGACGCCCACGGCGAAGCCCGGCGGCCCGCCCGCGCCGCACACCGGCCGCGGCGGCCACGCCCTCACCGCGGACCTGCCCCGGCCCCCGGACGGCACCCGGCCGGGGGTGTACGAGGCCGCCGCGCGCGCCACCCGCAACCTGCTGGACCGCCAGGACCCCGAGGGCTGGTGGAAGGGCGACCTGGAGACCAACGTCACCATGGACGCGGAGGACCTGCTGCTGCGGCAGTTCCTCGGGATCCTGGACGAGGCCACCACCCAGGCCGCCGCCCTCTTCATCCGCGGCGAACAGCGCCAGGACGGCACCTGGGCCACCTTCCACGGCGGACCGCCCGAACTGTCCGCCACCATCGAGGCCTACGTCGCGCTGCGCCTCGCCGGGGACGCGCCCGACGCCCCGCACATGAGCCGTGCCTCGGCCTGGATCCGGGCCCACGGCGGGATCGCCGCCGCCCGCGTCTTCACCCGGATCTGGCTGGCCCTCTTCGGCTGGTGGAACTGGGACCACCTGCCCGAACTCCCGCCCGAGCTGGTCTTCCTGCCGCCCTGGGTGCCCCTGAACATCTACGACTTCGGCTGCTGGGCCCGCCAGACCATCGTCCCGCTGACCGTGGTCTCCGCCCTGCGCCCGGTCCGCCCGGCCCCCTTCACCCTCGACGAGCTGCACACCGACGCCCGCACGCCCCACCCCGCCCGCAGGCTCGCCCCGCTGACCAGCTGGGACGGTGCCTTCCAGCGGATGGACAAGGCCCTGCACGTCTACCGGCGGTTCGCCCCGCGCCGGCTGCGCAGGGCCGCGATGGCCACCGCCGGCCGCTGGATCGTCGAACGCCAGGAGAACGACGGCTGCTGGGGCGGGATCCAGCCGCCCGCCGTGTACTCGGTCATCGCCCTGCACCTGCTCGGCTACGACCTCGGGCATCCGGTGATGCGCGCCGGACTGGAGTCCCTGGAGCGGTTCGCCGTATGGCGCGCGGACGGCGCCCGGATGATCGAGGCCTGTCAGTCCCCGGTGTGGGACACCTGCCTCGCCGCGATCGCCCTGGCCGACGCGGGCCTGCGCCCCGACCACCCGGCGCTGGTCAAGGCGGCCGACTGGATGCTCGGCGAGGAGATCGTCCGCACGGGCGACTGGGCCGTGCGCCGGCCCGGTCTCGCCCCCGGCGGCTGGGCGTTCGAGTTCCACAACGACACCTACCCCGACATCGACGACACGGCCGAGGTGGTCCTCGCCCTGCGCCGGATCAAGCACCCGGACCCGGCCCGGGTCGAGGCGGCCATCGCCCGCGGGGTGTCCTGGAACCTCGGCATGCAGTCGAGGAACGGGGCGTGGGGCGCCTTCGACGCCGACAACACCAGCCCCCTGCCGAACAAGCTGCCCTTCTGCGACTTCGGCGAGGTCATCGACCCGCCCTCGGCCGACGTCACCGCCCACGTGGTGGAGATGCTCGCCTTCGAGGGCCGCGCGGGAGACGCCCGGACCCGGCGCGGCATCGCCTGGCTGCTGCAGGAACAGGAGGCGAGCGGCAGCTGGTTCGGCCGCTGGGGCACCAACTACGTCTACGGCACCGGTTCGGTGGTCCCGGCCCTCGCCGCCGCCGGGATCCCCCCGGGGCACCCCGCGATCCGGCGGGCCGTGCGCTGGCTGGAATCCGTACAGAACGAGGACGGCGGGTGGGGCGAGGACCAGCGCTCCTACAAGGACCCGTCCTGGGCCGGGAAGGGCGCCTCCACCGCCTCGCAGACCGCCTGGGCGCTGATGGCCCTGCTGTCGGCAGGTGAGCGCGAGGGCAAGGCCGTGGAGCGGGGCATCGCCCACCTGGTGGAGACCCAGCGGGAGGACGGCACCTGGGACGAGCCGTACTTCACCGGCACCGGCTTCCCCTGGGACTTCTCCATCAACTACCACCTGTACCGGCAGGTGTTCCCGCTCACCGCCCTCGGCCGCTACCTGTACGGGGAACCGTTCGCCCCTGCCGCGGCGCACCCGGCAGCGGCCGGGGAGGCGTGATGCCCGCCGCCGACCGGGACCGGGACCGCGGCCCCGACCCGCTGCTGGTGGCCTGCGCGCTGCGCATCGAGCAGGCGGCGCTGCGCAGCACCTGCCGCGGCCCCGGACGCGGCCCGGCCGGCGGGCACGTCCTGCTGCGCACCGGGATGGGCCCGCGCGCGGCCGAGCGGGCCGTCGGCCGGGCACTGGACCGGCCGGGAATGGGCCTCGCCGCCGTCCTCGCCACCGGGTTCTGCGCCGGACTCGTCCCCGGCATGCACCCGGGGGACCTCGTCGTCGCCGAGGAGACCCGGGACCCGCTGGGGACCGTCACCTGCACCGGCAGCGCCCTGCTCGCCGAGGCGCTGGCCCGGGCCGTACCGGGCCGGACCGTCCACCGCGGCACGCTGACCGGGTCCGACCACGTCGTCCGCGGCCAGGAGCGCGCGCACCTGCGCGCCACCGGCGCCATCGCGGTCGACATGGAGTCCGCGGCCACCCTGTGGACCGCCAGCCGGGGCCGCGGCCGTCCGGTTGCGGCCGTCCGGGTGATCGTGGACGCTCCGGAGCACGAGCTCGTCCGTATCGGCACGGTACGCGGGGGAATATCGGCCTTCCGTGTCCTGCGTGCCGTACTGCCCGCGTTTCATGAATGGCACCGTTCGTTGCTGCTCCCCAGGAGGTGAGCCAGATGGCCATGCCGCTGCGCCAGTCCATCAGGGTCGGGACGTATCTTCTCGAACAGAAGCTCCGCAAGCGCGAGAAGTTCCCGCTGATCGTCGAACTGGAACCGCTCTACGCCTGCAACCTGGCCTGTGAGGGGTGCGGGAAGATCCAGCATCCGGCCGGGGTGCTCAAGCAGCGCATGCCGGTCGCCCAGGCGGTCGGCGCCGTGCTGGAGTCCGGTGCGCCCATGGTGTCCATCGCGGGCGGCGAGCCCTTGATGCACCCGCAGATCCACGAGATCGTCCGGCAGTTGGTGGCGAGGCGGAAGTACGTGTTCCTCTGCACCAACGCGATGCTGCTGCGGAAGAAGATCGAGAAGTTCACCCCCTCCCCGTATTTCGCCTTCGCCGTGCACATCGACGGCCTGCGCGAGCGCCACGACGAGTCGGTGGCCAAGGAAGGCGTCTTCGACGAGGCGGTCGCCGCCATCAAGGAGGCGAAGAGGCGCGGCTTCCGGGTGACCACCAACTCCACCTTCTTCAACACCGACACCCCGCAGACGATCATCGAGGTGCTCAACTACCTCAATGACGACCTCCAGGTCGACGAAATGATGATCTCGCCCGCCTATGCCTACGAAAAGGCCCCCGACCAGGAGCACTTCCTGGGCGTCGAACAGACCCGGGAACTGTTCAGGAAGGCCTTCGCGGGCGGCAACCGGCGGCGCTGGCGGCTCAACCACTCCCCGCTCTTCCTGGACTTCCTGGAAGGAAAGGCCGATTTCCCCTGCACGGCCTGGGCCATTCCGAATTACTCACTCTTCGGCTGGCAACGCCCCTGCTATCTGATGAGCGACGGCTACGTACCGACGTACCGCGAGCTGATCAACGACACCGACTGGGACAAGTACGGCCGCGGAAAGGACCCGCGCTGCGCGAACTGCATGGCGCACTGCGGATACGAGCCCACCGCCGTCCTCGCCACCATGGGCTCCCTCAAGGAGTCCCTGCGCGCGGCCCGCGAGACGGTCGCCAGCAACCGGGACAAGTCGGCATGACCGGGCGGCCACGGGAGGAAGGGGGCGGCCGGGGCTTCGACCTCGGCGCCCTGCTGGCCGAGCGCGGCGCCGAGCGCTACGAGCTGCACGCCCGGCACCTGAACCACCAGCTGCCCCGCATGCTGCACACCATCGGCTTCGACAAGGTCTACGAGCGGGCCCAAGGGGCCCACTTCTGGGACGCGGAGGGCAACGACTACCTGGACATGCTGGCCGGGTTCGGGGTGATGGGCCTGGGCCGGCACCACCCGGTCGTCCGCCGCGCCCTGCACGACGTCCTGGACGCCCAGCTCGCCGACCTGACCCGGTTCGACTGCCAGCCGCTGCCCGGTCTGCTGGCCGAGAAACTGCTCTCGTACAGCCCGCACCTGGACCGGGTCTTCTTCGGCAACAGCGGCACCGAGGCGGTGGAGACGGCCCTGAAGTTCGCCCGGTACGCCACCGGGCGCCCCAGGATCCTCTACTGCGACCACGCCTTCCACGGGCTCACCGCGGGCTCCCTCTCGGTGAACGGGGAGGGCGGCTTCCGCGACGGCTTCGCACCGCTGCTCCCCGACACGAGGATCGCGCTCGGGGACCTCGCGGCGCTGGAGCGCGAGCTCGGGCGCGGGGACGTGGCCGCCTTCGTCGTGGAGCCGATCCAGGGCAAGGGGGTCCTGGCCGCCCCGCCCGGATTCCTGCTCGCCGCACAGGAGATGCTGCACCGGCGGGGGGCGCTGCTGATCGCGGACGAGGTGCAGACCGGCCTCGGACGTACCGGGGACTTCTACGCCTACCAGCACGAGCCGGGCGTGGAACCGGACCTGGTGTGCGTGGCGAAGGCGCTGTCGGGCGGCTACGTGCCGGTCGGCGCCACCCTGGGCAAGGACTGGATCTTCAAGAAGGTCTACTCGTCCATGGACCGGGTGCTCGTGCACTCCGCCAGCTTCGGTTCCAACGCCCAGGCCATGGCGGCGGGCCTCGCGGTGCTGTCCGTCATGGAGGACGAGGAGGTCGTGGCCAACGCACGGGCCATGGGCGACCTGCTGCGCGGACGGCTCGCCGTGCTGGTGGGGGAGTACGAGCTGCTGCACGAGGTGCGGGGGCGCGGGCTGATGATCGGCATCGAGTTCGGCCGGCCGTCCTCGCTGGGCCTGCGCAGCCGGTGGACCATGCTGCAGGCGGCCCGAAAGGGGCTCTTCGCGCAGATGGTCGTGGTGCCGCTGCTGCAGAAGCACCGGATCCTCACCCAGGTCTCCGGGGACCACCTGGAGGTGATCAAACTGATCCCGCCGCTGATCGTCGACGAGGCGGACGTGGACCGGTTCGTCGGGGCCTTCCGCGAGGTCATGGACGAGGCGCACGGCGGGTCCGGGCTGATCTGGGACTTCGGCAGGACGCTGGTGAAGCAGGCCGTCGCCACGCGCTGACGGCCCGCCCACCCCGTGGGGAACCGGCCCCCGCCGCGTCAGACCAGCAGCCGGTCCCGCAGCCGGTCGAGGGTCTCGGGCGTCAGCCCGAGGCCCTCCGCCAGGTAGCGGTCCACCCCGCCCCAGAGCTCGTCGATGGTGTCGAATGCGGCCACCAGGTACTCGGCGCGGGCGTCGAAGAGCGGCGCGAGCAGCTCCATCACCTCGGGGGAGCGGGCGCCCTCCGACTCGTCGGTGCGGCGCACGCGGTAGCGGCGGTGCGGGGCGTTGGACTCCAGGTAGTCCGCCACGATCGCCTCCCGCTCGACGCCCAGCGCGAGCAGGGTGACGGCGATCGACAGGCCGGCCCGGTCCTTGCCGGCCGCGCAGTGCATCAGTGCGGGGACGCTGTCCTCGGCGAGGGCGTGCACGACCCGGCTGTGCTCGGCGGTGCGCTGCCGGATGATCCCGCGGTACGAGTTCGACATCCGGGCGGCGGCCCTGCCCTCGCCCAGTAGCTCGCGCAGCTGCGCGAGGTCGCCGTCGCGGACCAGCCGCCAGAACTCCCGCCCGTCGGCCGGGTCGGAGAGCGGGATGTTGACGTTCCGGACGCCGGACAGTTCGACGTCGGGCCCCTCGAGCGCGTGGTCGGCGGCGTTGCGGAAGTCGAAGATGGTGTGGAGACCGAGCGAGGCGAGGAACTCTGTATCGCTTTCGGTGGCATGTGCGAGATGTCCGCTTCGGAACAGTCGTCCCGGCCTGACCGTTCGTCCGTCAGAGGTAGGCAATCCGCCCACATCGCGGAAATTGCGCACTCCGGACAGCTCCGGCTCCTGTATCTGCTGGGTCAAAGCAACTCCTCCGCCATATCCTGGGCCTTCTGTCCGAATTGCACTGCTTGGCGCCAACTTGCCATATCCGGAGGCGAGATCGGGCACGTCCCCGTGAGCCAGATCATACGGTGACCGTGAGTGCCTGATCACTAAAGGCGAATGGCCCCGTCGGGGCGGTCGTTGGGGGTGCGGAATGGACGGAGTGTGACGGTAATTCCGGCGGTCCCTCACTCCTGTTATTCCGTCAGGGAATTCACGGCTTGTTCCGTGCGTCCGCAAGGGATTACCTTCGCGATCGATCCGGGTGGACCGCCAAATCCTGCCGCCTCCCGGAAACCGCATCCGACCTATTCGCGCGGCAGGAGCGGGGGAACCAGGTAAGCCGCCGACCCGGAGATCATTTCGCCGGGACGGCTCGGGGTGAAGTCGTGCGTGTCCCGTACACGTACGGCCGGACATCTCCAGTCCGAACCCGACAGCTCACCTCGCAGGCGCCGGAGAGGAATTCGTCATGCCTGCAAAGGGTAAGCACCGCCGTCCCAAGTCCCTTTCCCTTTCCCGCGGTTTCGCCGTCGCCGGAACCGGTGGCGCGGCCCTCGCTCTGCCGCTGATCGGTGCCGCCGGCGCCCAGGCGGCCGGCGCCCCGGCCACCGCGGCCGCGGCGACCCCCGCGGTGGCCCCGCAGGCCCCCGCCGCCCCGCAGGCCCCGGTCGCCGCCGTGCAGGCCGCGCCGACCGTCTACACCGTCGTGCCGGGCGACTACCTCTCCAAGATCGCCGCCGAGCGCCACCTGTCCGGCGGCTGGGAGCGGCTCTACGCCGACAACCGCGAGGCCGTCGGGGCCAACCCGTCGCTGATCCACCCGGGCCTGAAGCTGACCCTCGGCGGTCCCGGCGAAGCGGCTCCGGCCGAGGCCGAGGCCGAGGCCGAGGCCGAGGCCGCCCCGGCCCCCGAGGCCGACGCGAAGCCGGTCCGCGAGCGGCCCCGGGCGGCCGCCCCCGCGCAGCGGGAGTCCGCCGCCGAGCCCCGGGCCGAGGTGCAGGCCGAGCCCCGGGCCGAGGCTCCGGCCGCCGCGCCGCAGTCCGCGGGCGGCTTCGTGGCCCCGGTCGGCGGCGGCATCTCCACCCAGTACAAGGTCGCGGGCGCCATGTGGTCCTCCGGCTACCACACCGGCGTCGACTTCATCGCCGCCATGGGCACCACCGTCAAGGCCGTCGGTGCGGGCACCGTGGTCTCGGCCGGCTGGAGCGGCTCGTACGGCAACGAGATCGTGATCCGGCACGCGGACGGCAAGTACTCCCAGTACGCCCACCTGTCCCAGCTCTCCGTCTCCTCCGGCCAGAGCGTCACCGCCGGGCAGGCCATCGGCCTCTCCGGCTCCACCGGCAACTCGACCGGCCCGCACCTCCACTTCGAGATCCGTACGACCCCGTCCTACGGCTCGGACATGGACCCGATCGCCTACCTCCGCTCCAAGGGCGCGAGCCTCTGACGGCACCCGCCGCAGGAGCACCGACACGCGTGGGGCCGGGACCCGAGGGGGGTCCCGGCCCCACGTGTACTTATTCCTTATCCCCCGCGTGGTATAGATCACGGTCCGTCAACCCCTCATTACGTTGGCGTAGGTTGGTTACGGGAGTGAAGTATGGGTTCTCGTGGCAGCGACGACGACGAAACTCAAGACCATCGGCTCGTACGCGGCGATCGGGGACAGCTTCACCGAGGGCGTGGGGGACCCGGGACCCGGGGATTCATTTCTCGGCTGGGCGGACCGGCTCGCCGTGCTCCTGGCCGATCAGCGCGAAGAGCATGACTTCCGGTATGCGAATCTGGCGGTGCGGGGGAAGCTCCTCGACCAGATCGTGGCCGACCAGCTCCCCAGAGCCAAGGCCCTCGCGCCGGACCTGGTGACCTTCTGCGCGGGCGGCAACGACATCATCCGTCCCGGGACCGACCCGGACGACGTGGCGGAGCGGTTCGAGGCGGCCGTGGCCGACCTCACCGGGGCCGTGGGCCAGGTCATGATCACCACGGGCTTCGACACCCGGGGCGTACCGGTGCTCAAGCACCTGCGCGGCAAGGTGGCGACGTACAGCGCGCACGTCCGCGCCATCGCCGACCGCTACGACTGCCCGGTGCTCGACCTCTGGTCGCTGAAGTCCGTACAGGACCGGCGCGCCTGGGACACGGACCGGCTGCACCTCTCGCCCGAGGGGCACACGCGGGTCGCGCTGCGCGCCGCGCAGGTGCTCGGGCTCGACGTGCCGGCCGACCCCGACCAGCCGTGGCCCCCGGAGCGGCCGCGCGGCTCGGTGGACGTGACCCGGGACAACATCCAGTGGGCACGCGAGCACCTCGTGCCGTGGATCGGCCGGCGGCTGCGCGGGGAGTCCTCCGGGGACCACGTGGAGGCGAAGCGTCCGGACCTGCTGCCTCTGTAGCAGGCACGGGAGCCGGAAGCGGAATCCTTCGGGGCCGGTGTGCGTTGGGATGGTCGTAGAGCGACGACCGTCCTGACCCCATCCTCCCTGGAGGCGCTTTGACCGGCTCCCGTCCCCTGCGTCCGCGGCTCCGTGCCCTGCGGCCCGAAGCCTTCGGCGCGGACCCGTCCGGTGCCCGGCTGGAGCGGATCCGCCGCTCGCCGAACTTCGCCGACGGCGTCTTCCAGAACCCGGTCGGGGCCCGGAACAGGCCCTCGGGGTCGATGGCCGAGTTCGCCAAGATCTACTTCCACCGGGAGCAGCGGGTGCGGCGCAGCCCCGCCGCGCCCATCCCGGTCCACCCGACGACCCTCGCGGACCTGGCGAAGCCGCCCGTGAGCGGGCTCCGGCTGACCTGGATGGGGCACTCCAGCGTGCTCGCGGAGATCGACGGGCGCCGGGTGCTGTTCGACCCGGTGTGGGGCGAGCGGTGCTCCCCCTTCCCCTTCGCCGGCCCCAAGCGGCTGCACCCCGTACCGGTCCCGCTGGCCTCGCTGGGCACGGTCGACGTCGTGGTCATCTCGCACGACCACTACGACCACCTCGACCTGCCGACGATCAAGGCGCTGGCCGGTACGGACACGGTCTTCGCCGTCCCGCTGGGCGTCGGCGCGCACCTGGAGCGCTGGGGCGTACCGGCCGGCCGGCTGCGCGAGCTGGACTGGAACGAGAGCACCGAGATCGCCGGCCTCTCGCTCACGGCCACCCCCGCCCGGCACTTCTGCGGCCGCGGCCTGCGCAACCAGCAGCACACCCTGTGGGCGTCCTGGGTCGTCGCGGGCGACGAGCACCGGATCTTCCACAGCGGGGACACCGGCTACTTCCCGGGCTTCGAGGAGATCGGCGCCGCGCACGGGCCCTTCGACGCCACCATGATCCAGATCGGCGCCTACTCGGAGTACTGGCCCGACATCCACATGACGCCCGAGGAAGGCATGCGCGCCCACCTCGACCTCCAGGGCGGCACCCCCCGCGGCACCATGCTCCCCATCCACTGGGGCACCTTCAACCTGGCCCTGCACCCGTGGGACGAGCCGGGCGAGGGCACGCTGGCCGCATCCGAGGGCGCGGGCGCCGCCATCGCGCTCCCCATCCCGGGGCAGCCCTTCGAGCCCGGCTCGGCGGACGCGCCCACCGCACCGTGGTGGCGGCCCTTCGTCGCCGGAGCGGCGGCCGGCGGCCCCCCGGGCGGCCGTGCGTCCGTGCCGCCGCTCGGGGCGGGCGCGGCGGCTCCTGCCCGGGTGAAGGCCGCGGCCGTCGACGGTCAGGAGAAGTCGGAGTCCGTCGGCTCGTAACGCACGGGATCCGGGCGGGAACCGGCCGTCGCCGGCCCGGCCGCCCCCGGACACACGGAAGGGCCCCCGCCGGACGTACCCGCGGGGGTCCTCCGGGTCCGGAGCCCGCAGGGCGATGGCGACGACGCTCCGGCGACCGCCGCCACCGGGCGAGAGGTCGTCGCCGGGGCGGTGCTCGGGGTCCGACCGGCGCAATCGGGCTGCTGTACGAGCGCTCCACCGGGAGCGGGAAGCACCCCCGCGAAGTTGGCCAACTGGCGGTCCGGGGTGCTGCGATGGGGTCTAGCGTGGGTATCCGGTGATCAACACCGGGCCCCGGGAACGCTGGGGGCCGGGCCCCACGTACCGAGGACGCCCACATGTCCGGACTCCGCACCGCCCGCCATGCCCCGTCGAGACAGGCCACCACCGGTCCCGCCCGGCAGATAAGGCCCCAGCTGGTGCGCGCCGCCCTGCTGCCCACGCTCGCCGCCGGGCTCAGCGGCGCCGCCGCGGTCATCTTCACCCTGCAGCTCGGCGGGGGAGCAGGCGACCGCGACGCCCGGCTGTGGCCGGTGCTCACCGGCTGCGCCCTCCTCGTGGTCGGCGCCCTCGCCGCCGCCCTGCTCGGGGCCCAGCGCGCCGCCAAGGCCGTACGGGACCGGTGCGAGGCGCTGCGCCGTTCCAGCGTGCGCGGCCGGGGCGAACTGCGCACGGCCGCCGACCGGCTGGAACGGGGCGAGACCCCGCCCCGCCCGGTGCGCGGAGGACCGAGCTCGCCGCTGCCCGGCGCGGATCCGGCCGGGATGGAC
The DNA here is from genome assembly GCF_054353315.1 of Streptomyces sp. NC-S4. Lineage (NCBI taxonomy): Bacteria > Bacillati > Actinomycetota > Actinomycetes > Kitasatosporales > Streptomycetaceae > Streptomyces > Streptomyces sp. NC-S4. The sequence continues at coordinate 7,106,873 of NZ_CM135937.1, forward strand.
GAGTTCTGGCTGCTCTCCCAGGAGCTGAGGGGTGCCCGGGAACAGGCGCACACGACCCTCCTGCGGCTGGCCGGACCGGCCGCCCCGACCGACAGCGAGCGCAAGGTCGAGGTCTTCGTCAACCTGGCGCGCCGGCTCCAGTCCCTCGTGCACCGCGAGATCTCGCTGCTCGACGACCTGGAGGACACGGTCGAGGACCCGGACCTGCTCAAGGAGCTCTTCCACGTAGACCACCTCGCCACCCGCATCCGCCGGCACGCGGAGAACCTCGCCGTACTGGGCGGCGCCGCGTCCCGCCGGCAGTGGACCCGGCCCATCGACCTCAGCGAGGTGCTCCGCTCCTCGGTCGCGGAGGTCGAGCAGTACACCCGGGTCAAGGTCGTGCCCCCGGTCGGCGGCAGCGTCCGCGGGCACGCCGTCGCGGACGTGGTGCACCTGCTCGCCGAACTCGTCGAGAACGCCACGGTCTTCTCCGCCCCCGACACCGATGTGGTGCTGCGCGCCGAGCGGGTCACCGCCGGGATCGCCGTCGAGGTGGAGGACCGGGGACTCGGCATGCCGGCCGAGGAACAGCACCGGATGAACGCCCTGCTCGCCGACCCGGACCAGATCAGCGTCCGGCACCTGCTGGCGGACGGCCGGATCGGCCTGTTCGTGGTGTCGGCGCTGGCCCGCCGGCACGGGATCGCCGTCGAGCTCAAGTCCAACATCTACGGCGGCGTGCTCGCCGTGCTGGTGCTGCCGCAGGAACTGCTGGGTGCGGAGGCACCCGGTGCGGCCGACGCCGCTGGCGGCTCACGCGCCACCTCGTGGGGTACCGGGCAGGGCTCGGCCGTGCCGCCGCCGCTGGAGCCCGTACGGGTGCCCCTGCCGACGCCCCCGCCGGAAACCCGGCGCGCAGCCGGGGGCCCGGTGGCCGCGGCCCCCGGCGCCCCCGAGCCGCACCCCGTGCACGACCCCGTCCCCGTGCCCGCCGCCACCACCGGTACGCGGCCGGGACCCGGAGCGGCGAGCCCGTCCGAACCGGCCTCCCGGCCCGTGCCCCGGCCCCGGCCCGAGCACCGGCCCCAGCCCCGTCCCGCGACCCTGCCCGCACCCCGGTCCGGGTCCGCGGAGACGGACGGGCCCGGAGCGGTCGCCTGGTCGGCGCCGGCCGCCGATCCCCGGGTCGGTCCCGTGCCGGGTCCACCGGACGGGGCGGTGGCCTGGTCGGCGCCCGCACCCGAACCGGCACTCGCCGCCGATCCCGTACCCGGCGCGCCCGCCGGGGGCGACCGGCCGCGGCTGCCCCGGCGCCGCGCCCAGGAGCACCTCGCGCCCCAGCTGCGCGAGGCCCCCGCCCCCCGGCGGGCCCCGGACCCCGAGCAGCCGGTGCACGACCCCGGCCTGATGGCCGCCTTCCAACGGGGCTTCGGCCTGGCCCAGTCGGAGAACCAGGTATGACCCCGACCCCTCACCCCAGCAGCAAGGAGCGCACCCCCATGGGCGGCGAAGTGGCGACGCAGACCGGCGTCCGGCTCTCTGACCTCGACTGGCTGCTCAGCGGCCTGGTGCAGCGCGTGCCGTACACGCGGAGCGCCGTACTCCTCACCGCCGACGGGCTCGTGACCTGCGTGCACGGGATGGACGCCGACAGCGCCGACCACATGGCCGCCCTCGCCTCCGGGCTGTACTCCCTGGGCCGCAGCGCCGGAGCCCGCTTCGCGGCCGGCGCCGAGGTGCGGCAGGTCGTGGTCGAACTCGACAGCGCGCTCGTCTTTGTCTCCGCTGCCGGATCCGGAACCTGCCTGGCCGTCCTCGCCGACCGGGAGGCCGATGCCGGCGTGCTCGGCTACGAGATGGCGATGCTGGTCAAGAGCGTACGTCCGTACCTCGCGGCCCCGCCGCGGCGGCCCGTCGCCGACGCGGAGCGATGAGGACCCGCGGGACGGGGGCGTACGCGAAGGGGCGGGACACGCCGTGGCTCGACGACACGGCGGGCCGCGTGATGCGCCCGTACACCGCCAGCGGGGGGCGGACCAGGCCGGGCTTCGCGCTCGACCTGCTCTCGCTGGTGAGCGCGACCGGGGTGCGGCCGCACGTCCCGCTCGGGGCGGAGCACGCGCTCGCCCTGCGGATGTGCGCGGGCGCCACCACCGTCACCGTCGCCGAGGTGGCCGGGCAGCTGCGGCTGCCCGCCGTCGTGGTGAAGGTGCTGCTGTCCGATCTGATGGAACACGGGGCCGTCATGGCGCAGGCGCCGCGGTTCCCGGGCGGGAGTTCGTTCGCCGCCGACGACCGGTCCCTGCTCCTGGCGGTGCTCGATGGCCTGCGCAAACGACTGTGACACCCCGGCCCCTGCCCCTGCCGGGGCCGGGGCTCCGCCCGCGACCCTGAAGATCCTGGTCGCGGGCGGGTTCGGGGCGGGCAAGACCACGTTCGTGGGCGCGGTGAGCGAGATCGAGCCGCTGAGCACGGAGGAGCTGGTCAGCGGACTCGGCGCGGGCCGCGACCCGCTGCACGGCGTCCGGGAGAAGACCACGACGACCGTCGCGCTCGACTTCGGCCGGATCACCCTGGACGAGCGCCACGTGCTCTACCTCTTCGGTACCCCGGGCCAGCACCGCTTCTGGTTCCTCTGGGAGGAGCTGTGCGCGGGCGCGCTCGGGGCGGTGGTGCTCGCCGACACCCGCCGCCTGGCCGACTGCTTCCCCGCCGTGGACTTCTTCGAGCGGCGCGGAATCGGCTTCATCGTCGCCGTCAACGAGTTCGACGGCGCCCACCGCTACGGGCCCGACGAGGTCCGCGAGGCGGTCGGGATCGGGCCCGAGGTGCCCGTCGTCCGGTGCGACGCGCGCCTGGCGAGCTCCGGGACGGGGGCGCTGGCCGCCCTCGTCCGGCACCTGCTCTGCATGTCCACGGCCAGCTCTTCGTCTTCGGAGTCGGGGGAACCGCCATGACGTACTACGAATCGAACGGACACCTGCTGCTCACGCCGGTGGACCGGGAGGCACCCGCACGTGCCGTCCGGCTCCGCGAGCTGGGCCTGGGGGAGCGTACGGACGCCGAACTGGACGCCTTCGCGAGGCGCGCCGCCGACGCGCTCGGAGCGCCGTACGCGGGGGTGAACTTCATCGGCGAGGAACGGCAGTTCTTCGCCGGACTGCACCACGCCGCCGAGGCCCCGGCGAGCGGGTACCCGGCGCGGGTGCTGGCCCTCGACCACGGCTACTGCCCGCACGTCGTGGTGCGGCGGCGGGCGCTGGTACTGGAGGACGTGCGGGACTTCGCGCGCTTCGCCGGCAACGCGGTGGTGGACGGCAGCGGGGTGCGCTCCTACGCGGGCGCGCCGCTCACGGACCGGCGCGGGATCGTCCTGGGCACGGTGTGCGCGGCGGACGTGGTGCCCCGGAAGTGGGGGACGGAGGGACTCGCCACCGTGAAGGCGCTCGCGGCGGACCTGGTGGCGCTGGTGCACGAGCGGGAGGACCGGCGCGGGTGAGCGGCTCTGTCGGTGGCCGGGGCTACGGTCGTCGGACAAGGGTGTACCGGTGGCTGGAGAGGGGAATCGGGGATGGCCACGACCGCGCAGGACGTCCGCCTGATCGCGCTGTCGCTTCCGGACAGCAGCGAGAAGCCCGCCTGGGGGATGCCGACCTTCCGGGTGGGCGGAAAGATCTTCGTCTCGCTCGCCGACGACGACGCCTCGATCGGGGTGAAGTGCCCCAAGGAGGAGCGGGCCGAGCTGATCGCGGCGGAGCCCGGGAAGTTCTTCCTGCGGGCGGGCCACGACGACAACTACGCCTGGATCCGGGTCCGGCTCGCGGCCGTGCGCGACGCGGCCGAGCTGCGCTCCATCCTGACCGATTCGTGGCTCCAGGCGGCTCCCAAGCGCCTGATCGCCGCGCATCCCGAGCTGACCGGGGACGCGGGCTGAGGGCGGCGGAACGGCCGCGCGGACCCGGAGAGGGAAAGGTGCGCGCAACCACCCCACGAAGTGCGGTATCGTTCTCCTGCGCGTTCAACCAGGGGAAACCCCAGGTCAGCGCGCATCGGGACGTGGCGCAGCTTGGTAGCGCACTTGACTGGGGGTCAAGGGGTCGCAGGTTCAAATCCTGTCGTCCCGACTCGTGAGAGTCGTGAATCGAAGGGCCGCTCCGGAGCAATCCGGAGCGGCCCTTCGATCGTTTTCCGACCTCCCGGGGTGTTTCGCCCGAGGTCAGGCGGTCATGCCCGTATCGGCCTCCCGTTGCATGCCCGCGCACAGCGCCCAGACCACGAACAGGTTGACGGCGATCAGGATCACGGCCCACCAGGGGTAGTACGGCAGCCACAGGAAGTTGGCGATCGCGCCGAGGCCGGCGATGGCCACGCCGAAGAAGCGCGCCCACAGGGCTCCGGTGAACACGGCGCAGCCGGCCAGGACCAGGACGATGCCCAGGATCAGGTGGACCCAGCCCCAGCCGGTCACGCTCCACTGGAACACGTAGTGCCGCGTCACGACGAACAGGTCGTCCCTGGCGAGGGCCGCGATCCCTTCGAAGATCGCCATTGCGCCCGCGAAGACCATCAGGGCGCCTGCCGTGATGGTCGTACCCGATGTGGGTGCGGTCCAGGAACTGGGCTGCGATTGACTGGTCCGGGCCCTGCCGGCGTCACTGGCCATGTCGGTCTCCTCGGTGGCAGAGCCGACCCGGCGCGCCGGAGTCGGCGTTCCCCCGATTCAGCGTGGCACGGTCACCCTCCGTCGGCACTCCGGCCGCAGGAAGGGCTGGTTCCGGAGGGATCCGGAACCAGCCCCCTGGTCGCCGGGGGCGCGGGCTGGCGCGGTCCCGCCAGGGCGGGGTGCGGGGCCCGGGAACCCGGCGGGCGGGCGGGACACTCGCGGTGCGGCCGGGCCGCGGCGGCCGGCCGCCGGGACAGGTTTGCGCTGATCATCGCCGCCGCCCGGGCCACGGACCCGCCGAGGGAGGCGATCTGCCCGGCGTCCGGACTGGTCGCCGCCACGGCGGCGATCACCTGCCCGGACGCGGAGAGTACCGGCGCCGACACGCACGAGAGGGAGCTCACGCACTCCCCGTACTGGAAGGCCACTCCCCGCTCCCTCGCCTGAGCGACCTCACGGGCCCACGAGGCCGCCGCCCGCCCCTCGGGCGGCTCCGCCGGCGGGGCGGAGACCGCCAGGATCAGCTCGGCCGCGCTCCCGGGCGGCAGCACGACCCCCGCCCTCAGCGGAAAGACGTCGTCCGCCTCGCCGCGCAGACCCGCGACGACGATGGTCTGCCCCGCCTCCGCGACCGACAGGCTGAGGGTCAGCCGGCCGTTCGCCGAGGCGAGCTCACGCAGCGGCCGGGCCGATGCCGCGCACAGCGCCCGCGCCGGATGCCAGGCCTGCCCCAGACGGAAGGCCCTCGCCCCGAGCCGGTAGCGGCCGGAGCGGCTCTGCACCGCACCCAGTGCCACCAGCTGGCCCAGCAGCCGGTGGGCGGTGGCCTTCGGTAACTCGGCGTCCGTCGCGAGGCGGGTCAGGCCCACCTCCTCGCCCTCCGCGAGCACCTCCATCAACGCGAACGCACCTTCCAGTACGCCCCGCCCCTCTGCGCCGGATCTGGCCATGGGCGGTCCCCCTTTCACATCTGGCCCCATCGGTCGGACGGAACCAGAACTCCCCGTTCGCACCGGATCGCCGGAGGTATCGGCGACGCCTTCCCCCGTTCACCGGTCCGTTGAATGGACCAGATCATTGCCCGTGCGATCGCGTCGCGCCATTGTGTTCTCGTCCAAGTGACGGAACGTTACGGCGACTTCGCGGGAGCCCGAGGGACCGTCCGCCCGGAACGAACAAGGAGGATCCGATGAGCGCGATCAAGACGAGCGCCAAGCAGTTCAAGTACGTCATGGGCGCCATGACGGCGGTCTTCTTCGCCAACTGTTCCGCCAGCTGACGAAGAAGCAGTGAGGGGTGGGGGCGGCGCGTCGCTCCCACCCCTCCGCCACATCCCAGGGAGGCATGAGTGCTGGAGACCGGTGTCCGCCAGGTACGGGTGGCCATGGCGATGGTGTTCGGCCGGCGGCTGAACGTACGGGCCGTCGAGCGACTGGTCGCCGACGCCCTCCTCACACTGGAGGAGTTCGGTTCGCTGGGCGACGACGTGGACGAACTGGCCGACGGACCGTTCGCCGATCCCGACGAGCGCCGGGACCTGCAGAACCGCGCGCTCCAGCGGACCGTGCGCCGACTGGCCGGGCAATCCCCCTTCTACCGCGAGCGGCTCGCCGGCATCGACCTCGACGGCCTGACCGCCGAGACGCTCACCAGGATCCCGGTGACCCGCAAGGCCGACCTCGTCGAACGCCCCGCCGACTTCCTGTGCGGCACCCCCTACCTGGCGACCCAGACGACCGGGACCACCGGCCGCCCCGTGCAGATCTGGCTCTCCCGCTACGAGATGGAACTCTGGCCCGCGCTGATCGCGCTGTCCCTGGTGCTGCGCGGCGACCTCGGGCCCGGCGACCGCATGCAGATCAACCTCAGCTCCCGGGCGACGGCCGCCGTGCAGGAGGACGTCGAGGTGTGCCGGCTCGCCAACGCCTCGTGCCACGTCGTGGGACAGATCCCGCCGGACGAGTCCGTCGAGCACCTGCTCGGCCGGGGCGGCGCGGCCCGGCCCACCATCCTGACCGGCAATCCCAGCTACCTCGGCCAGATGGTCACCGCCGCCCGGCACCGCGGCTACGGGCCCGGCGACTTCGCGCTGCGCGCGATCTATGCGGGCGGGGAGATGCTCTCGCGGCGCCTGTCGGACGCCCTGCGCGAGACCTTCGGTGCCCCCACCGTCGGCGACGCCTTCGGCATGACCGAGCTGCTGCCGGTCAGCGGCCGCACCTGCGGCCGGCGGCACCTCCACATCGACCCCAACATGGGGTACACCGAGGTGCTCGACCTGGCGACCGGCGAGCCCGCCGCCCCCGGCCGGCTCGGCGAACTGACGATCACCCCCTACTTCCCCTACCGGGACTGCATGCCGGTCCTGCGGTACAACACCGGTGACGTGGTCCGCACCCTCGAGGGCGAACCGGACTGCGAACTGGCCGCGGTGCCCGCGGTCTCCCACATCCTCGGCAAGGCGGGCGCCCTGCACCGCACCATCGACGGCATCGTGACCCCGCGCGACCTCGTGGAGGCGCTGGACGGCACGCCCGGCCTGCCGTTCCCGCTGCGCCACCGGGCGGAGGTCGGGTCCGACGGTCTGCTCCACGTGGAGGTCGCCTCCAAGGAGGTCACCGAGGCCGAGGTGACCGAGCGGCTGCGGGCCGAGGGCATCCCCGCCCGCGTCACGGTGCTGCCGGTGGACGGGGAGGAGGCCGCGCGCCTCTTCCCGCTCCGCTGCGACCTGTCGGAGCACACCTTCACCCGGAGCCACACATGAGCGTCTTCTTCCAGCTCGCGGTCACCATGGTCCTCGCGGTCGGGGTGTGCGCCGGCGCGGTCGCCTACTTCCGGGCCGTACGCACGCCGAGGCCGCCCGTCGGCGTCTTCAACGGCAGGGACATCTTCATGATGATGGGCTTCGTCCTGGCGCTGCCGTACATCTACCTGGCACTGCCCGGAGCGGTCCTTCCGGTGGTGCTCGCCCTCGTCTTCGCGGGCGGGCTGTCCGTCGGATACCAGCCCGTGATCGGCAACGGCCGGCTGCGCTGGTCCCTGATCGCCGTACTGATCGCGAGCGTCCTCCTGACGCACCTGGCGTTCGGCGAGACCGCGCCGCCGTACTGGGTGGCGAACAGCGCCGTCGTCGCGCTGATCGTCGTCTCCGCCACGAACCTCAACGTGCAGGGCGGCATGCGGCTGAGGAACGTCGCGTGGTTCCTGCTGGCGCTCACCGCCTACGACGCCTTCTTCGCCTGGGTCGTACCGCTGACCCAGCAGTTGTCCGACGCCGTCCAGGGGTATCCGTACGCCCCCGCCGCGGGCCTGCGCATCGGCGAGGACCTGGGGGCGGTGGTCGGCATGGGCGACCTGCTGGCGTACGCCCTGTTCACCACCACCGCCTACAAGGCGTACGGGAAGCCGGGGCTGCGGACCGGGATCGCGCTGGTCACCCTCTTCGGCGCGGTGGCCCCGGTCGCCGCGCTGCACCTCCTGGCCGCGGTCACCGGCCACGCGCCGACCCTCGTCCCGGCCCAGGTGTTCTTCGGTCCGGCGGCCTTCCTCGGCTACCGCTACCTGCGCCGCGGCGGCCCGGAGCGGCGGATGGCCGACGTGCCCTTCCGCGGGACCGGCCGCCCCCGGGGGACCGCCGCCCGGCCGGACGCGGCGCGCGGAGCGGCCGCCGAACCCGTGGGCTGAGCGGGCCCCGGCCCGCGGATGCCACTAGCCTGGGACTGCGGTACTCCAGCACGATCGGAGGGCCGGAGTCATGACCCGCGCCGACTGGCTTCTGGAACACGGTGAACGCGGCAACCCCGCGACGCGCCTGGACCGGCGCCGCCCCGACGGCACGGCCTGGTCCACGGGCAACCGGGTACGGCCCCTGGTCCACGGCGCCGTCTACTTCGCGGAACTCCTCGAGGCCGTCCGTGCGATGGGTCCCGGCGATCTGCTGCTGTTCACCGACTGGCGCGGGGATCCGGACGAGCGGCTGGACGGACCGGGTACGGAAATCGGCTCCGTCCTGTGCCGGGCGGCCGAGCGCGGCGTCGTCGTCAAGGGCCTGCTGTGGCGTTCCCACCTGGACGGCCTTCACTTCAGCCAAGAGGAGAACCTCCACCTCGGCAAGGAGCTCGCGCGGGCCGGCGGTGAGTGCCTGCTCGACATGAGGGTGCGGCCCGGGGGCTCCCACCATCAGAAACTGGTCGTGCTGCGCCACCGCGACCGCCCGGAGCTGGACGTCGCCTTCGTCGGCGGGATCGACCTCTGTCGCAACCGCAACGACGACGCCTCGCACCGCGGTGACCGCCAGTCGCTGCCCCTGGCCGCCGCCTACGGGCCGCACCCGCCGTGGCACGACGTCCAGCTCGCCCTGCGCGGGCCGGTCGTCGGCGACGTCGAGGCCGTCTTCCGCGAGCGCTGGGAGGACCCGGCCCCGCTCAGCCGGAGCCCGCTCACCCGCCTGCGGGAGCTGATGCACAACGAGGACGTCACCGCGGACCGGCTGCCACCGCAGACACCCGATCCGCGGTCCTGCGGCACGCACACCGTCCAGCTGCTGCGGACCTATCCGAACCGTCTGCTGTACGGCTATCCCTTCGCCCCGGACGGCGAGCGCAGCATCGCCCGCGGCTACACCAAGGCGCTGCGGCGGGCCCGGGCGCTGATCTACCTGGAGGACCAGTACCTGTGGTCCCCCCGGGTGGTGGACTGCTTCGCCCGGGCGCTGACCAGGCAGCCGGGGCTGCGGCTGATCGGGGTCGTCCCCTCCGTCCCGGAGCAGGCCGGCCGGCTCACGCTGCCCATGAACCTGATCGGACGGATCAACGCCCTGGCCGAACTGCACCGGGCGGGCGGCGACCGGGTCGCGGTGTACGGGCTGGAGAACCCGGCGGGAACACCGGTCTACGTCCACGCCAAGGTGTGCGTGATCGACGACGTGTGGGCCTCGGTCGGCTCCGACAACATCAACCTCCGTTCGTGGACCCACGATTCCGAGCTGAGCTGCGCCGTGTACGACGAGCACCCGGACCCGAGGCGGCCGGCCGATCCGGGAGGGCTGGGGGACGGCGCACGCGCCTTCGCCCGGGAGCTGCGCCTGGAGCTCATGGGCGAGCACACCGGGACCGGGGCGGCGGACGGGCTGTGCGACCCGGTCTCCGCCTTCCACGCCTTCGCCGCGAGCGCGCGGGCCCTGGACGCCTGGCACGCGGGCGGCCGGCCCGGCCCCCGGCCACCCGGCAGGCTGCGCCGGTACGTGCCGCCGGACCTGACCGTGACGCAGCGGGTGCTCGCGGCGCCCCTGCATCACCTGCTGGTCGACCCGGACGGCCGCCCGCTCGGGATGAGGTTCCGCGGCAGGTTCTGAGGCACGATCTCTCGGCAAACCATTGAAAAAACGTACAAATTGATGTCACATAGTGCCCGTTCCCGACACGGTGGGTACCGCTTAAGTGACCAAAATGGCGGCGGGTTAGCATATGAGCACCGCCTAGCTCGAAAGATAATCCTGTGACTGTCAATGAGGACTCGTTCACCAGCTGGAAGAACCGCGAGGAGATCGCGGAGTCGATGATCCCGATCATCGGGAAGCTGCACCGGGAGCGGGACGTCACGATCCTGCTCCACAGCCGCTCCCTGGTGAACAAGTCGGTGGTCAGCATCCTCAAGACCCACCGCTTCGCCCGGCAGATAGCCGGTGAGGAGCTCTCGGTCACCGAGACGCTGCCGTTCCTGCAGGTGCTCACCACGCTCGACCTGGGCCCGTCCCAGATCGACATCGGCATGCTCGCCGCGGACTACAAGAGCGACGACCGCGGCCTGTCCGTGGCCGAGTTCACCGCCGAGGCCGTCGCCGGTGCCACCGGCGCCAACAAGCTCGAGCGCGGCGACGGCCGCGACGTCGTCCTGTACGGCTTCGGCCGCATCGGCCGCCTCGTCGCCCGCCTGCTGATCGAGAAGGCCGGCTCGGGCAACGGCCTGCGCCTGCGCGCCGTCGTCGTCCGCCGGGGTGGTGACCAGGACATCGTCAAGCGCGCCTCGCTGCTGCGCCGCGACTCGATCCACGGCCAGTTCCAGGGCACGATCACCGTCGACGAGGCGAACAGCACGATCATCGCCAACGGCAACGCCATCAAGGTGATCTACGCGAACGACCCGTCCGAGGTGGACTACACCGAGCACGGCATCAAGGACGCCATCCTCATCGACAACACGGGCAAGTGGCGTGACCGCGAGGGTCTGTCCAAGCACCTGCGCCCCGGTATCGACAAGGTCGTGCTGACCGCCCCGGGCAAGGGCGACGTCCCGAACATCGTGCACGGCGTCAACCACGACACCATCAAGCCGGACGAGCAGATCCTGTCCTGCGCCTCCTGCACCACCAACGCGATCGTCCCGCCGCTCAAGGCCATGGACGACGAGTACGGTGTCCTGCGCGGTCACGTGGAGACCGTACACTCGTTCACGAACGACCAGAACCTGCTGGACAACTACCACAAGGCCGACCGTCGTGGCCGTTCCGCGCCGCTGAACATGGTCATCACCGAGACCGGTGCCGCCTCCGCCGTCGCCAAGGCGCTGCCCGAGCTCAAGGCGCCGATCACCGGCAGCTCGATCCGCGTCCCCGTCCCGGACGTCTCGATCGCCATCCTGAGCCTGCGCCTGGGCCGCGAGACCACCCGCGAAGAGGTCCTCGACTACCTCCGCGACGTCTCGCTGCACTCGCCGCTCAAGCGCCAGATCGACTTCACCACGGCTCCCGACGCGGTCTCCATGGACTTCGTCGGTTCGCGCCACGCCTCGATCGTCGACGCGGGCGCCACCAAGGTGGACGGCGACAACGCGATCCTCTACCTGTGGTACGACAACGAGTTCGGCTACTCCTGCCAGGTCATCCGTGTGGTCCAGCACGTGTCCGGCGTCGAGTACCCGACCTACCCGGTGCCGGCGGTCTGATCCGTCGCACCACCGCTGCACCGTTCGACCGGCTGATCCGACAGGCGGGGCGGCGGTGGGCGGGCCCCCGATGCCGACCGGCACCGGGACGCCCGGCCCATCGCCGCCCCGCCTGTCGTGCGCCCGGCCCCTGCGGCGCCACGAGATGCCGGGCCACGGCAGGTCCTCCACCGCCGCAGCCCGATCGGGAACGAACCGAGCGGCCGGGGGCCCCGCACACTCAGGCGCTCGCCCGCGCGGGTCGGCGCAGCAGGTAGCCGGCCGCGGCCGTGACCAGGACCGCCATGCAGGCGATGAACACCAGCCCGGCGCCCTCCAGGCCGATCGGGCCCACCAGCAGGCCCACCCCGATCACCGGCAGCGAGATGCCCGTGTACGCCACCACGAACAGCATCGAGATCACCGCCGCGCGCCGGTCCGGCGGCGAGGCCGCGGCCACCGCGGCCAGCGCCCCGCGGAACGCCAGGCCCTGCCCGGCCCCGCCGACCACGGCGCTCGCCACCACCAGCGCCAGCAGGTCCCACCACAGTGCGCCCGCGAGCAGCGCCAGCCCGGCGAGCAGCCCCGCGCAGCCCAGCGGCAGCGACCGGCCCACCCCGACCCGGCCGACCGCCAGTTGCCCGGCGGTCGAGGCGAAGAAGGCCAGCGCGACGATCAGCCCGCTCACCGCGCGGTTGTGCACGTCGAGGGACTGCGCGAGGAAGGCGGGGCTGACCGAGGTGAACACCCCGAACAGAGCGAAGCCCACGAAGGCGGCGATGGCCGCCGGCACGAACACCGACCGCACCTGCGGAGGCAGGCCGGGCCGCTGCGGCCGCACCGTACGCAGCGGCTGCCGGTCGCGCACGGTCTCCGGGAGCCCTGCCAGGACCACGGCCGACACGGCCACCAGCGCGAGGTGAACGGCGAACGGCAGGTACAGCGGCCAGGCGGCGTACTGCGCGAGCACTCCGGCGAGCAGCGGGCCGCAGCCCAGCCCGCCCATGTTGGCGGCCGTCGCCACGAACGTGGCCCGCGCGGCGCCGCCGCTCGGCGCCAGTTCCATCACGTAGGCCGTGGCGGCCCCGGTGAACAGCCCGGCGGACAGCCCCGACAGCAGCCGGCCCGCGTACAGCCAGCCCATGCCGGTGGCGCACAGGAAGCAGACGGCGCTCGCCGCCGAGAAGGCGAGGCCGGCCAGCAGCACGGGCCGCCTGCCGACGGTGTCCGAGGCATTGCCCGCGAGCAGCAGCACGCCGATCACCCCGAAGGCGTACACGGCGTACACGACGGTCACCACCAGTTCGGAGAACCCGAACTTCTCCTGGTAGAGCCCGTACAGGGGGGTGGGCAGCGTGGTGCCCGCCATGCACACGGCGAACACCGCCCCGCCGAGCAAGCACTGGCGCCACCGTAGGCGATCACCGTCCATGCCGCCGACGGTAACCCGGCCCCGGCGGCCCGGCGCGGCGGCGGCCGGGTCCGCCGGTCAGGGGCGGCCCGCGTGGAGTTCCAGCGGGCCGGCGCCCGTGGCGCGGGCGGTCAGGCAGGCGGTGATCTGGCGCCGAAGGGCGGGTTTGACCAGGCCGGGGAGCTCCTCGGGGGTGACGGTGCGCCACTGGAGCAGCTCGGCCCGGTCCAGCCGGATCCGGGCGAGGGTGCGGGCGTCGAGGACGCCGCCGTCGTAGAGGAAGCGGATACGGGCCGGACGGCCGGGCTTGTGGGACCAGTTCACGGCGAGCAGCCGGCCCGGGGCGAGGTCGAGCCCGAGTTCCTCCTGGACCTCCCGCCGGGCGGCGGCGCGCGGGATCTCGCCGAGGTCGCTGTCGATGCCGCCGCCGGGCAGGTTCCAGCGGTCGGACCTGCCGTACGCGGGCTGCACCAGCAGGATCCGGCCGTCGGAGCCGGTGAACAGCACGCTCGCCGCGGTCACCGCCTTGGGGCGGCTGGCCCGGTGGCTGGCCGGATCGAGGGTGCCCGAGTGCTCCAGGGCCAGCCGCCGGGCCGGGTCCAGCCCGGCCGGGGAGCCCGGCTGGGGCACCCCGTCGACGAGGTGGGCGAAGGACCCGGTGTGCAGGGCGGCCAGCGCGGCGCGCAACCGGGGCGCGAGCCGGGCGGGCAGCAGCGCGCAGGCCGCCTCCGGCGGGAGCCAGCGCGCCTCGGCCGGATCCCCGGCGGGCAAGGCGATCGCCGCGGCCGTCTCCGGCGGGAGCGGGCCGACGAGGTGGACGTGCGCGATCTCGGAGCGGCCGGGCGGGCCCGGCGGGCCCGGCGGCCGGGAGTCCACCGCCAGCAGCCGGCCGGCGGGAACGGCCAGGCCCAGCCGGTCCCGCAGCGCCCGGGCGAGCCCTTCCTCGGGGGCCTCGGTTGCGTGGACCGCGCCGCCCGGCAGCTCCGGGTCCGTCCGGCCCGGGGCGGTCAGTACGAGGACCTGCCCGCGCGTGTCGAGGACGACCCCGGTGGCGGCCACGAGCGGGGAGGGACGGTCGGGCACGGCAGGCTCCTGTGGATCGGGTCGGCGGCACCAGCACTATGTCCCGGCCCCGGCGGGCACCCGGCGCCGACATGCGGACACGACCTGGGCCGTCTCTTTCGGATCTTGTCGGCCGAGCCCGCGGCGTCCGGTGCCGTGCCCGGCAAGGCGGAGGTGCGCACCGTGTACTGGACGTACTCGGGCGCCCCGACAACGCGGCCGGGTGCGGTGCCGGACGCCGCGGGCCCGGCAGGATCCGGAAGGGACGGCCTAGGCGCGGGCCAGGAGCAGGCCGCCCATGGTGACCATGGTCGCAGCGACGAGCCCGTCCAGGACCCGCCAGGCGGCCGGGCGGGCGAGCAGGCCGCTCAGCAGCCGGGCCCCGTAGCCCAGACCGGCGAACCAGGTCAGGCTGGCGAGCACGGCCCCGATGGCGAAGGCCCAGCGCAGGTCGCCGCGGTCGGCGGCGAGGGAGCCGAGGAGCAGCACGGTGTCCAGGTAGACGTGCGGGTTGAGCCAGGTCATGGCCAGGGCGGTCAGGACGGCCCGGCGGGCGGACCCGCTCGTCGCGCCCTCCGTGGTGAGGGCGGCGCCGGGGGCGGGCCGCAGTACCCGGCGCGCCGCCAGGACTCCGTAGCAGATCAGGAACCCGCCCCCGGCCAGCCCGACCGCCGTCAGGGCGGCCGGCCAGGCGGTGACGAAGGCGCCGACACCGGCGACGCCGAGGCCGATGAGGACCGCGTCGGAGACGGCGCAGATGGCGACCACGGCCAGGACCGCGTGGCGGCGCGCGCCCTGGCGGAGGACGAAGGCGTTCTGCGCGCCGATGGCGACGATGAGGGAGAGTCCGCTGCCGAAGCCGGCCAGGGCCGCGGTGACGATGCCGTAGTTCATGCCGTCGACGGTAGGCAGCGGGGGTCGATTCAGTACAGCTAAAGATTTTTACGTACCATTAGCGCTCGTGATGGATGAGCTTCCGCTGGACCAGGTGCGCACGCTGCTCGCCGTGGTGGACGAGGGCACCTTCGACGCGGCGGCGGCCGCCCTGCACGTGACCCCCTCCGCGGTCAGCCAGCGGGTCAAGGCGCTGGAGCAGCGGACCGGGCGGGTGCTGCTGATGCGGACGAAGCCGGTGCGGGCGACCGAGTCCGGGGAGGTGGTGGTCCGCTTCGCCCGGCAGCTGGCGCGCCTGGAGCTCGACGCGCGGGCCGAGCTGGGGATGGCCGCCGGGACGGGCCCGGTGCGGCTGCCGATCGCGGTGAACGCGGACTCCCTCGCGACCTGGTTCCTGCCCGCGCTCGCGCGGGTGCCGCAGGACCCGCCGGTGTGCATCGAACTCCACCGCGAGGACGAGTCCCACACCACGGCGCTGCTGCGGGAAGGGCAGGTGATGGCGGCGGTGACCTCCTCGCCCGACCCGGTGGCCGGGTGCAGCGTACGGATGCTCGGGCTGGTCCGGTACCTGCCGACGGCGAGCCCGGCCTTCGCGGCCCGCTATCTGACGGGGGAGCCGGAACGGGACCTGCGCGAGGCGCCGACGATCGTGTTCGACCGGAAGGACGACCTCCAGGACGCCTTCGTCCGTGCGCTGACGGGGGACCCGGCGGCCGGGGCGGGGCCGCTGCGGCACTACATACCGACGTCGGAGGGATTCCGCGACGCGGTGGTCGCGGGGCTCGGGTGGGGTCTGGTGCCGGAGCAGCAGTCGAGACCACTGGTGCGGACAGGGCAGCTGGTGCTGCTGGAGCCGCTGCGGCCCATGGACGTTCCCCTGTACTGGCAGCAGTGGAGGCTCGACTCGCCCGCACTGTCGATGGTCGCCGAAGTCATCGCGGCGGCGGCCCGGGAGTCGCTCCGGCACCCCACTCCCTGATCCGGCCCGATCGGCAGGACACCACCTAAGCTGCGCCCATGGAGTCCTACACGATCGGCCAGGCGGCCCGGCTGCTCGGCGTCAGCGTCGACACGGCCCGGCGCTGGGCGGATGCCGAACGGTTCCCCACTCACCGCGAGGGCACCCGGCGGATGGTGGACGGGCCCGACCTGGCCGCCTTCTGCGTGGAGGCGGCACAGGAGGGCACCGAGGGCGAGGAGACCCCGTACACCTCGGCCCGCAACGCCTTCCCCGGCATCGTCACCGGGGTGAAGCTGGGCACGGTCGACGCGCAGGTGGAGATCCAGGCCGGGCCGCACCGGATCGTGTCGCTGCTCACTCGGGAGGCGGTGGAGGAGCTCGGGCTGGAGGTGGGCGCCCGCGCCACGGCCCGCGTGAAGTCGACCAGCGTGTTCATCGACCGGGTCTGACGCGGGCGGCGCGGTCCCCCCGGGCCGGTGAGCCCGGACGCGGGTGTTCCGGTGGCGATGGCAGACTGGCCGCTGATCCGCCGAAGGGGAGTACGCCGTTGTCCATGTTCAGCAATCTGCGCCGGGTCGTGCGGCGCAGCTACCGGCGGGCCGTCGACCTCAGCCACCCGGCCCGCTCCCCGCTCGGCAGTGCGGTGGTCAACTGCATCGTCTACCGCGACGGCGTACGGCAGGAGGACTGCGCCGAGGTGGAGGAGGCGCTGCGCCGGGTCCGCAAGACGGGTGACGGCTTCGTCTGGATCGGCCTGCACGAGCCTGCGAGGTCGGAGCTGGCCGGGCTGGCCGAGCTGTTCGGCCTGCACCCGCTCGCGGTCGAGGACGCCGTCAACGCGCACCAGCGTCCCAAGGTGGAGCGCTACGACGACACGCTGTTCTCCGTCTTCAAGACCGTGCGCTACGTGGAGCACGAGGAACTGACCGCGACCAGCGAGGTGGTGGAGACCGGCGAGCTGATGGCCTTCACCGGCCAGGACTTCATCATCACCATCCGGCACGGCGGCCGCGGCACGCTCGGCCCGGTCCGCGAGGAGCTGGAGGCCAGCCCGGACCAACTGGCCAACGGACCCGCGGCAGTTCTGCACGCCATGGCCGACCACGTGGTCGACGACTACGTGGCCGTGACGGACGCGGTGCAGAACGACATCGACGCCGTCGAGACCGCGGTGTTCAGCGAGGCCGGCGGCCGCGGCGACGCGGGGCGGATCTACCAGCTCAAGCGGGAACTCCTGGAGCTGCGGCGGGCGGTGGCGCCGCTCGGCCGCCCGCTGCAGCAGCTGGCCATGCAGCCGATACCGGTCATCCCGCCGGAGACGCGGGCGTACTTCCGGAACGTGGCGGACCATCTGACCCGGGCCACGGAGCAGATCGGCGCCTACGACAACCTCCTCGACTCCATCCTTCAGGCCCACTTGGCGCAGGTGACCGTCGCCCAGAACGAGGACATGCGCAAGATCACGGCATGGGCGGCGATCGTCGCCGTCCCGACCATGGTCTGCGGGGTGTACGGCATGAACTTCGACCACATGCCCGAACTGCACTGGACCTACGGCTATCCGCTGGTCCTCGGCGTCATGGCACTCGCCTGCTTCGTCATCCACCGGGGCTTCAGGCGCAACGGCTGGCTCTGACCGGACGCGGCCATTCCCTGGAGTGCGCCCGGGTATTGAGCTGCCGTCAGCTCTGGTAGTAAAGTTTCCTAACGAAGCTGGGACGCCTCAACTACCAGATGGAGGCCTTGTGTTCACCCCCCGCCGCAAGATGCTGGCGATCGGCGCACTGCTCGGCAGCGCGCTGATCGCCGCCCCCGTCGCCGCCCACGCCACCACGGCCCCCGCCCCCACGGCGCAGACCGTGGCGGCAGCGGCCGCAGGACTCGACGATCCGGCGAAGAAGGAGATCGCCATGAAGATCGTCTCCAGTGCGGAGAACTCCTCGCTGGACTGGAAGGCGCAGTACAAGTACATCGAGGACATAGACGACGGCCGCGGTTACACGGCCGGCATCATCGGCTTCTGTTCCGGCACCGGCGACATGCTCGACCTCGTCGAGTACTACACGCAGATCAAGCCGGGCAACGTCCTCGCCAAGTACCTCCCCGCCCTGCGCCGGGTCGACGGCAGCGACTCGCACTCCGGCCTCGATCCGAACTTCACCAAGGACTGGGCGAAGGCGGCCCAGGACGCGGACTTCAGGAAGGCCCAGGATCACGAGCGCGACCGGGTCTACTTCAACCCGGCCGTGAACCAGGGCAAGGCCGACGGGGTCGGCGTACTGGGCCAGTTCATCTACTACGACGCCATCGTCATGCACGGCGACGGCGGCGACTCCACCAGCTTCCGCAACATCCGCAAGCGCGCCCTGTCCAAGGCCAAGCCCCCGTCCCAGGGCGGCAACGAGACCGCTTACCTCAACGCCTTCCTCGACGCCCGGGTCTGGGCGATGAAGCAGGAGGAGGCGCACAGCGACACCAGCCGGGTCGACACCGCGCAGCGGGTCTTCCTGAAGAAGGGCAACCTGAACCTCAACACGCCGCTCGACTGGAAGGTCTACGGGGACTCCTTCCACATCGGCTGACGGCGGGCCGCGGGTCGCGGGCCGGGTCGGGGGCCCTCCTCCCCGTCCCGGCCCGCGGTGTCGCGGGGCGATAACGATGTGGGTAACGATCAGATCAGCCACGGGGGCGTCAAGTGGGCCTCTGGTGCGGACGTTTCGGACGTTCAGGGACATGGCGCTGCGACTGTGTCCCGAAGTCGTAACTCCGGTGCCGGAAATCGGGCGGTCCGGCCGATTTGGCCTCTGCGTAAGTGGCTTGACCGCGACGTAAGGGGGGCATAAGTTCTGCCCCGGCTTGCTCCAGCAGGACGGGCCCGAACGATCGTCCTCTGGGGGGACCCTCATGAACCACTACACCGACGTCCTGAAGAAGTACGCCGTCTTCTCCGGCCGCGCGCGCCGCCAGGAGTACTGGATGTTCTTCCTCTTCAACGTGCTCGCCCTGATCCTCCTGCTGGTCCTCGACGGCGTGCTGGGCACCGCCCCGCTGCTCTACAGCGTCTACGCGCTCGCCGTCCTCCTGCCGAGCCTGGGTGTCGCCATCCGCCGCCTGCACGACACCGGCAAGTCCGGCTGGTGGATCCTCGTCGGCCTGGTGCCCTTCGTCGGCTTCATCTGGTTCATCGTCCTGATGGCCTCCGCCGGTCAGCAGCAGCCGAACCAGTACGGCCCGGACCCGAAGGCCTACGGCGTCTGATCTGCCGTACGGCCTGATCAAGGCCTGAATGCCTGAGCGCCGCCCCCGGCCGGGAACAGCCGGGGGCGGCGCTTCCGCCTTTTCCGGGGCCCGCCGGGGTCCGCGTGACACGCGTCTCCCGGACTGGCGGCAGGGGGCTGTCCAGAGCGGCCCGATCACGAGATATCTTGATGTCGAGCAATGTTGCAGACGAGAGACGCAGACTGTGGAGCGGAGCATCCGGTGACTGACTCGACCATCATCTACACGCACACTGACGAGGCCCCGGCCCTCGCGACGTATTCCTTCCTGCCTGTGATCCAGGCGTACGCGTCGACTGCCGGTGTGAATGTCGAGACCCGTGACATCTCCCTGGCCGGTCGGATCATCGCCGTCTTCCCGGAGTACCTCCAGGAGAGCCAGCGGATCGCCGACGCCCTCGCCGAGCTCGGCGAGCTGGCGAAGACCCCGGAAGCCAACATCATCAAGCTTCCGAACATCTCGGCCTCGATCCCGCAGCTCAAGGCCGCGGTCGCCGAGCTCCAGGGCCAGGGCTACGCCCTCCCGGACTACCCGGACGACCCGAAGACGGACGAGGAGCGCGACATCCGCGCCCGCTACGACAAGGTCAAGGGCAGCGCCGTCAACCCGGTCCTGCGCGAGGGCAACTCCGACCGCCGCGCCCCCGCCTCGGTCAAGAACTACGCCAAGACGCACCCGCACCGCATGGGCGCCTGGACCACCGAGTCGAAGACGAACGTCGCCACCATGGGCGAGAACGACTTCCGCTCCACCGAGAAGTCCACCGTGATCGCCGAGGCCGGCAGCCTGCGCATCGAGCACGTCGCCGCCGACGGCGCCACCACCGTGCTGCGCGAGTCCGTACCGGTCCTCGCCGGTGAGGTCGTGGACGCGTCCGTCCTGCACGTCGACGCGCTGCGCACCTTCCTGAACGACCAGATCGAGCGTGCCAAGGCCGAGGACGTGCTGTTCTCCGTGCACCTCAAGGCCACGATGATGAAGGTCTCCGACCCGATCATCTTCGGCCACGTGGTCCGCGCCTTCCTGCCGAAGACCTTCGCCCGCTACGGCGAGACCCTGGCCGCCGCCGGCCTGTCGCCCAACGACGGCCTCGGCGCCATCCTGAACGGCCTGGGCGCGCTGTCCGACGGCGACGCGATCAAGGCCTCGATCGACGCCGAGATCGCCGAGGGCCCGGCCCTCGCGATGGTCGACTCCGACAAGGGCATCACCAACCTGCACGTGCCGTCCGACGTCATCGTCGACGCCTCGATGCCGGCCATGATCCGCACCTCCGGCCACATGTGGGGCCCGGACGGCGCCGAGGCCGACACCCTCGCCGTCCTCCCGGACAGCAGCTACGCCGGTGTCTACCAGGTCGTCGTCGACGACTGCCGCACCCACGGCGCCTTCGACCCGTCCACCATGGGTTCGGTCCCGAACGTCGGCCTCATGGCGCAGAAGGCCGAGGAGTACGGCAGCCACGACAAGACCTTCGAGATCGCCACCGCGGGCACCGTCCGCGTCGTCGACGCCGCGGGCAACGCGCTCATCGAGCAGGAGGTCGCCGCCGGCGACATCTTCCGCGCCTGCCAGACCAAGGACCTGCCGATCCAGGACTGGGTCAAGCTCGCCGTCACCCGTGCCCGCGCCACCGGCGTCCCGGCCGTCTTCTGGCTGGACGAGAACCGCGCCCACGACGCGCAGCTGATCGCCAAGGTCAAGACGTACCTCGCCGAGCACGACACCGAGGGCCTGACCATCAAGATCCTCTCCCCGGTCGAGGCCACCGCCTTCTCCCTGGAGCGCATCCGCCGCGGCGAGGACACCATCTCGGTGACCGGCAACGTGCTGCGCGACTACCTGACCGACCTCTTCCCGATCCTGGAGCTGGGCACCAGCGCCAAGATGCTGTCGGTCGTTCCGCTGATGAACGGCGGCGGCCTCTTCGAGACGGGCGCCGGCGGCTCCGCCCCGAAGCACGTCCAGCAGCTGGTCAAGGAGAACTACCTGCGCTGGGACAGCCTGGGCGAGTTCTTCGCGCTGGCCGCCAGCTTCGAGCACCTCGCGACCACCACCGGCAACGCCCGCGCCCAGGTGCTGGCCGACACCCTGGACCGCGCGACCGGCACCTTCCTCAACGAGGACAAGTCGCCGAGCCGCAAGCTGGGCGGCATCGACAACCGCGGCAGCCACTTCTACCTCGCCACCTACTGGGCGCAGGAGCTGGCCAAGCAGACCGACGACGCCGAGCTGGCCAAGGCCTTCGAGCCGGTCGCCAAGGAGCTGACGGAGCAGGAGGAGACCATCGTCGCCGAGCTCGTCGCGGTGCAGGGCTCCCCGGCCGACATCGGCGGCTACTACCAGCCCGACGCCACGAAGGCCGCGGCGATCATGCGTCCGTCCGCGACCCTCAACCAGGCGCTCGCCCTCCTGGGCTGATGCCGACAGCCGTACCCACGCGTCCCTGACGACGTGACCCGCCCCGCCCCGGCCGGCCCCGCGCCCGGCCGGGGCGGAGCCGTATCCGCAGCCGTATCCGCAACCGGGCGGCCGCGTCCGGGCGGCCGCGCCCGGGGCGTGGCCCGAAAGGGGACGAGGGCGTCATGGGGCTCCTGGCCGAGGACGGGGCCCTGCGCTAGCGTTCGGGGTCGGTGTGCCGGGGGTGTGCCGGGGTTTCGCCGACAACGTTCTGGGGGTTCTGTGGCGCGTCGTTCCGACACGTCCTGCGGCGGCACCGGCTGCCTGGGACTGCTGCTCGTGCTGTTCGTCCTGCCCACCGTCGGCTATCTGCTGGCGGTGCCGCTGGCGCTGCCCGATCTGCTGGCCGAGCAGTCACCGCCGCAGCAGCTGCACGGCTTCGGCCAGTACCTGATCGTCTACGCCGTCCCGGCCCTCGTCGCCCTGCTGCTGGCCCTGTTCGCCTCGCGCCGCCGCCGGACCGGTGCGTGGTGGCTGGTACCGGCCCGGGCGGCGGCCCTCCTCGCGCTCGTCGCCGCGGCGCTGTGGTGGACGGAGAGCAGGGTCGGGGAGTACCCGGTGTGGAACGTCCGGGCCACGGCCGAGAGCATGGCCGCCGGACTGGTGGCGCTCGCCTTCGTGGTGGCGGTCCGCCGCTGGGACGCCTCCCGCGGCGGCCCGCGCGTCACCGGCGCCGCCCACCTTCCGGCGCCGGGGGAGATCTGGCTGGCCATGGTCCCGCTGCGGGAGGACCCGGCGCGCCGGCTGCGCCACTACTGCGTGGTGCTGGCCGTCCATCCCGGCCACGCGGAGGTCGCCCAGATCACCACCAAGGACAAGGACGGCCGCGCCGACCACATCCGGATGCCCAACGACGGCTGGGACAAGGCCTCCGGGCGCGCGCACTGGGTGGAGTTCGGCCGTCCGCCGCGCCGGGTCGAATACGGGATGTTCCTCAAGTCGCGTCCGCAGGGGCGCTGCCCGGCCCCGGTGTGGCGGCAACTCAGCCGGCAGCTGGGCTGACATCGGCGGCTACCCGGCAGCCGATCTTCAAGAGCCCTCGCGCCGGAGCGGGCGGAGCGGAGCCGGTGGATCAGAGCCGGTGGATCCGCTCCTGTTCGAAGGCCAGCGGGGAGCGCCCGGCGGCCAGGATCCGCAGCCCCGGCGCCACGGCCAGCAGGTTCCGCAGCCAGGCCAGCGCGTCCGGGCCGAGCTGCTCCGCGCCGTCCAGGACGAGCAGCATGTCCCGTTCGGCCAGCCACCAGGCGGTGTTCGCCGTCCCGCGGGCCGGTGCCGGCATCCCGGGTACGCAGCCCAGCTCGGCCGTCAGCTCGCGGACTCCGTAACCGCCGTGCTGCGGGTTCATGGCGACGACGGCCACCCCGTCGTAGAAGTTGGACGCGATCCGCCGCGCGATCTCCCGTACCAGCAGGCTCCGCGGCTCGCGGAAGGCTCCCGCCACGGTCAGGACGCGCCCCCGCCGGACGGCGGTCAGCAGCCGCGACATTTCGGCGGACGTCGCCGGCAGCGTTCCGGCTAACCGTGTTTCCCTCATCGACCCGGCTTCCCCCATGGCCCCGGATTCCCTCATCGGCACGATGCCCCCATTGCATGCGTGACCAAGTGCGGCAGGAGGGTTTTTTCGAGCCGCGTGACGACGATTATGCGCCACTTGCGCCGTAAGGCTAGGGGAATGTCGCATTCCGAAGAATGCGTTCGCTGCGCCCCAGGTGGGGACGTTGCGCGGGCCACCGGACGGGCGGCGTAGTTCCCGTGGTCCGTGTGACGTACGCACCCGAACTCCGGCTCCTGGGAACGGTTGTCCGGACGCCGGGATTGGGCTCTACTGCTGTGCAGCCCCTCGTAGGGCATATTCGCGGGAGGGACCAGAATGACAGCGGACCGGCGAACGGACCGGCGAGCACAGCATCGTGCCGGCAGGCGGGCACCGCGCGCGGGCCGGGTGACCGGACCCGTGTCGCACCGGCGCCGGCCGGCCTTCCGGGGGCGCAGGCCGCTGC
Organism: Streptomyces sp. NC-S4; assembly: GCF_054353315.1. Classification (NCBI taxonomy): domain Bacteria; kingdom Bacillati; phylum Actinomycetota; class Actinomycetes; order Kitasatosporales; family Streptomycetaceae; genus Streptomyces; species Streptomyces sp. NC-S4. The sequence continues at coordinate 7,130,506 of NZ_CM135937.1, forward strand.
TCGCCACGCTGCTCTCCGTCTTCCTCCTGGTCGGCGTCTGCGCGGCCACCGGAATCGCCTGGGACCCCCGCGACGCTGGTTCCGTGCAGGAGGCCTCGGCCCCCGCCGGGGGCCTCCCGGCGGCCACCGGGACCCCCGGCGCTCCCGCCGCACCCGGCGGGGCCGCCCCCTCACCCGGCGAACCCGCGGCGCCCACGAAGGGCTCGGCGGCCAAGGGCAACCCCAAGGAGGCGGTGGACTCCGGGGCCGAACGCCCCACCGGCGCCCTGCCCTTCGACATGCCCTCGCAGGCCGCCCTGCGCTCCGGCGCGGCGGGCAAGAAGCTGGTGTTCGCCCACTACTTCACCCCCTACCCGCTCTCCCTCGACAACGCAGCCGCGGACCGGGACTACTACACCCGCAACTACCTCGACCCCGACGGCGAGAGCGGGAAGCACGGCCGGTACGGCGGCCTGCTGCGCGACCGGCCGCTGCCCGTGACCCCGAAGAGCGGCGACTGGGAGTACGCCAACCTCCAGCAGGAGGTGCGCACGGCCCGCGCGGCGGGCATCGACGGCTTCACCCTCGACCTGCTCTCCCTCTCCGGCAAGAACTGGGACCGCTGCAACCTGCTGATGGCGGCCGCCCGTTCGGTGGACCCGGCCTTCAAGATCATGCTGATGCCGGACATGACCTCGCTGAAGACCGACGACCCCGCGGTGCTCGCCGAGGCGATCGCCACGCTCGCCGACGCCTCCGCCGCGCACCGGCTCCCCGACGGCCGCCTCGTGGTCTCCCCCTTCAAGGCGGAGGAGAAGAGCGTCGCCTGGTGGACCGAGGTCATCGCCCGGCTGAAGTCCGACCATGGCATCCGCACGGCCTTCGTCCCGCTCTTCCTCGACTTCGGCGCCCACAGCGGCGCCTTCGCCCCGATCAGCCACGGCTTCTCCGAATGGGGCAGCCGCAGTTACGTCGGCCAGGAGAGCTCCACGCGCGACGTCCAGCGGGCCCACGACATGGGCAAGATCTGGATGCAGCCGGTGTCGGTCCAGGACGCGCGCCCCAACCAGGGCATCTACGACGAGGCGGGCAACACCGCCACCCTGCGCTCGACCTGGACGCACGCCATCGAGGACGGCGCCGACTGGGTACAGCTGACCACCTGGAACGACTACTCGGAGGGCAGCCAGTTCGCCCCCTCCCTGCACAACGGCCACGCGTACCTGGACCTGACCTCGTACTACCTGACCAGGTTCAAGACGGGCAGCTGGCCGAAGATCGTCCGGGACACCCTCTACCTCTCCGCGCGCACGCAGTTCGCGGACGCCGACCCGACCGGCGACCAGTCGCTGGTGATGTCGCTGCGCAAGGGGAGCGCCCCGCCCCGGGACAAGGTGGAGGTGCTCAGCTTCCTCACCGGGGCCGCTTCCGTCCGGACGGCCGTCGGCACCGCGGAGGGCAGTCACGAGGCCCCCGCCGGCATCCATGCGCAGCTGTTGCCGCTGAAGGCGGGCACCAGCTCGGCGCAGGTCGTCCGGGACGGGAAGGCCGGTGTGAAGGTGGACCTGCCGTACCGGGTGGACCACAAGGTGGAGGTGCAGGACCTCCAGTACTACGCGGCCACCAGCGGCCGCGGCTCCTAGGCCGTCGGGGCGAATCCGGGCTGGTCGAGCAGGCGCAGCCGGCTGCCGTCGGGCCGGCGCCGCACAGAACCTCCGGCCGGCGATCGCCCCGCAGGCCGGTGCCGCCGACGCGGTGGCCGACCTCGCCGCGCGCGGACTGGGCGTCGCAGTCCTCAGCGAGTCCATGGCCGGGGCCCACCGCGACCGGCTCACCGCCCGCGCCATCGACGACGTCGACATCCCCGCCCTGCCCTGCCTGGTCCGGCGCCCCGCGCCCGGCCCCGCCGTGCGCGAGCTGCTCGCGTACGGGCGCCGCGCCTCCGGCGGTCTACCGGAGCCGGCGGCGGCAGGAGATGATCCGCAGGACAGCCGCGCCGCACCCCCGGAGGAGCAGTGACCGAGCCGATACGTCCCGCCGGATCCGCCCAGGAGTTCCCCGGCGGCCCCGCCCTGTTCCGACTCGACCCCCGCGTCACCCACCTGAACCACGGCTCCTTCGGCGCGGTTCCCGTCCCCGTCCAGGAGGCCCAGGCCGCGCTCCGCGCCGAGGTCCACGGCGACCCCGACGCCTTCTTCATCGCCGTCCCGGACCGGCTCGCCCAGGCCCGCACCCGGATCGCCGCACACCTCGGCGCCGACCCCGACGGCATCGCCTTCATCGCCAACGCCACCGAGGGCGCCAACCTCGCCCTGGACGCCGTTCCGCTGGCCGACGGCGACGAGATCCTGGTCACCGACCACGGCTACGGCACCGTCGTCGCGGCCGCCGCCCGCCGCGCCCCGGTCACCACCGTGGCCCTGGACCCCCACCTGCCCGACGAGGACGCCGTACGCGAGAGCGTGCTGGCCGCGCTGACCCCCCGTACACGGGTGGCCGTACTCGACCACGTCAGCTCGCCCACCGCACGGATCATCGCCTCCCCCCGGCTCCTCGCGGACCTGCGCGAACGCGGGGTCACCACCGTCGTCGACGGCGCCCACACCCTGGGCATGCTCGCCGACCCCCTCGCGGGCGGCGCAGACTTCTGGTTCGGCAACCTCCACAAATGGGGCTACGCGCCCTCCGGCAGCGCGGTCCTGGCCGTTGCCCCGCAGCACCGCCACCGGATCAGGGCCCTCGTACCGTCCTGGGAGGACCAGCACGGATTCCCGCGGTCCGTCGAGAACCGCGCCACCGCCGACTACACCGGCTGGCTCGCCGCGCCCGAGGGCCTGGACCTGCTCGAACGCCTCGACGCGGCCAAGGTCCGGGCCCACAACAGCACGCTGGCCGCCCACGGAGCGGCCCTGCTCGCCGAGCTCCCCGGCCTCACCCCGCTCCCGCACGGCGAGGCCCTCGCCATGCGCACCCTGCGCCTGCCGCCCGGGGTCGCCGACACCCCGGAGCAGGCCCGCGACCTGCGCGAGCGGATCGCGGCCGAGCAGCGCATCCGGGTGCTGATCTGGCCCTGGCCGGGCGGCGGCGGCATCCGCGTCTGCGGCCAGATCTACAACCGGCCCGAGGAGTACGAACGCCTCGCCGCCGTCCTCCCGGCCTACCTCAGCCGCGCCTGAGCAGGTACGTGTCCATGATCCAGCCCTTGCGGGCGCGGGCCTCGGTGCGCAGCTCCTCGATGCGCCCGGCGACCTCCGCGAGCTTGCCCGAGACCAGGATCTCGTCCGGAGTGCCCACATAGGCCCCCCAGTAGATGAAGAGGTCCTGGTCCAGGTGGGCGGTGAACGCGTGCCGCGCGTCCAGCATCACCACCACGTCGTCCACGTCCTGCGGCCAGCCCTCGGCCAGCCGGCGGCCGGTGGTGATCTGGACCGGGCGCCCGACCCGGTTCAGATTGGTCCGGTGCCGCGCCAGCAGCGCCGAGATGCTGCTGATGCCGGGCACGACCTCGTGCTCGAAGACCACCCGGCCGCGCTCCAGCACCTCGTCGAGGATCGCGAGCGTGGAGTCGTAGAGGGAGGGATCGCCCCAGACCAGGAACGCCCCGGTCTCGCCGTCCGCCAGATCCTCCGCGACGAAGCGCTCGAAGAGCTCGGCCCGCGCGCTGCGCCAGCCGTCCACCGTCGGGGTGTAGTCGGCGGGCGTTCGGTCCCGGTCCGGGTCGCGGCCCTCCACCAGCCGGTGGCCGGGGCGGGCGTGCGCGTCGAGCATCGCGCGCCGCAACCCGGTCAGATCCGCCTTCTCCTCGCCCTTCTCCAGGATGAGGAATGCGTCCGCCGCGCCGATCGCCCTGACCGCCTGGAGGGTCAGGTGGTCCGGGTCGCCCGCGCCTATGCCGATCACTGAGAACTTCTTCACCCGGCTATTGTGCCCACCATGCGAGCCGCCCTGTTCGTCACCTGCGTCAACGACGCGTTCTACCCGCGGACCGGCATCGCCGTCGTACGCCTCCTGGAGCGGCTCGGGGTCGGCGTGGACTTCCCGGCGGCCCAGAGCTGCTGCGGTCAGCCGCAGTACAACACCGGCTACCGGTACGAGACCGAACCGCTGATGCGGCGCACCGCACTGGCCTTCGCGGGACACGAGTACGTGGTCACCCCCTCCGGATCCTGCGCCGCGATGCTCCGCGAGCACTACCCGCGCATCGGCCGGAAGGCGGCCGCCGAGGGCCGCGGCAGCGAGCTCGCCGAGGCGGCCGCCGCGCTCGCGCCGCGCGTGTACGAGCTGACCGAGTTCCTGGTCGACGTCCTCGGGGTGACCGACGTCGGCGCGTACTTCCCGCACACCGTCACCTACCACCCCTCCTGTCACGGTCTGCGCGGCCTGGGGCTCGGGGACCGGCCGCGGCGGCTGCTGGCCGAGGTCAAGGGCCTGGACCTGGTCGAGCTGCCGGGCGCCGAGGAATGCTGCGGCTTCGGCGGCACATTCGCCGTCAAGAACCCGGACGTCTCGACCGCCATGGGCACCGACAAGATCACGGCGGCGGCCGGCACCGGCGCCCAGGTGCTGTGCGGCGCCGACAACTCCTGCCTCGCCCACCTGGACGGCCTGCTGCGCCGTGCGGACAGCCCGCTGCGGACCCTGCACCTCGCCGAGATCCTGGCCGCGACCGAGGAGGAACCGCTGCCGTGACCGGTACGCACCTGGGCATGCCCGCCTTTCCCGGCTCCCCGTCCTTTCCCGCCTTTCCCGCCGCCGCGCGGGAAGCCGTACGCGACGAGGCGCTGCGCGCGAACCTCCGGCACGCCACCCACACCATCCGCGACAAACGCGCGCGGGCCGTCGCCGAACTCGCCGACTGGGAGCGGCTGCGCGCCGCGGGCAAGGCCGTCAAGGACCACACCCTCCGCCACCTCGACCGCTACCTGCTGCAGCTGGAAGCAGCGGTCACGGCCGCCGGTGGCACCGTCCACTGGGCCGCCGACGCCGAGGAGGCCAACCGGATCGTCACGGACCTGGTCCGCGCGACCGGCGAGCGCGAGGTCGTCAAGGTCAAGTCCATGGCCACCCAGGAGATCGGGCTCAACGAGGCCCTGGAGGCCGCCGGGATCGCCGCGTACGAGACCGACCTCGCCGAACTCATCGTCCAGCTCGGCCACGACCTCCCCTCCCACATCCTGGTCCCGGCCATCCACCGCAACCGGGCCGAGATCCGCGACATCTTCCGCGCCGAGATGGCCGGCTGGGGCCGTCCGGCGCCCGAACAGCTCGGCGACGACCCGCGGGAACTCGCCGAGGCGGCCCGCCTGCACCTGCGCGAGAAGTTCCTGCGCGCCAAGGTCGCCGTGTCCGGTGCCAACTTCATGGTCGCCGAGACCGGCACGATGGTCGTCCTGGAGTCCGAGGGGAACGGCCGGATGTGCCTGACCCTGCCCGAGACCCTGATCTCCGTCGTCGGCATCGAGAAGGTCGTCCCCACCTTCCGCGACCTGGAGATCTTCCTCCAGACGCTGCCGCGCTCCTCGACGGCCGAGCGGATGAACCCGTACACGACGATGTGGACCGGGCTGGGCCCCTCGCGAGGGGCGGACGGCGACGGGCCCACCGCCTTCCACCTCGTCCTCCTCGACAACGGCCGCACCGACACCCTCGCCGACCAGACCGGCCGCCAGGCCCTGCGCTGCATCCGCTGCTCCGCCTGCCTCAACGTCTGCCCGGTCTACGAGCGCGCCGGCGGCCACGCCTACGGCTCCGTCTACCCGGGCCCCATCGGCGCGGTCCTCAGCCCCCAGCTCCGCGGCACCGGCAGCGCGATCGACGCCTCGCTGCCCTACGCGTCCACCCTGTGCGGAGCCTGCTACGAGGTCTGCCCGGTCGCCATCGACATCCCCGAGATCCTCGTCCACCTGCGCGAACGCGTCGCCCAGGGCGGCCCGGTGACCCGCGCCGGCATCCGCGTCACGCTCCGCCCCGCCGACGGCCACACCGCCGAACGGGCCGCCATGCGGGCCGCCCGGCTGCTCCTGGACCACCCCGGGGCCCTGCGCGCGGGGGAGCGCCTGCTGGCCAGGGCCCGGCGGCTGGCTCCCCGCCGGCTCCCCGGAGCCGGGCGGGCCTGGACCGACAGCCGCGAACTGCCCACCGTGGCGGCGCAGTCCTTCCGCGACTGGTGGGCCCGTGAACGGAGCGACCCGCGATGAGCAGCAAGGACCGCATCCTGGGCCGGATCCGCCGGGCGCTGCGCGACGACGCGCCCGAGGCGGCGATCCCCCGCGACTACCTCCACGTGCACGGCACCCGGACCCCGGCGGAGCGGGTGGACCTGCTCGCGGGCCACCTCACCGAGTACCGGGCCGTGGTCCACCGCACGGACGAGGAGGCGCTGCCCGCGCTGCTGGCGCGGCTCCTGGACGCGCGGGCCGCCCAGTCGGTGCTCGTCCCGTCCGGCCTGCCCCCGCACTGGCTCCCGGCCGGGGGCCCCACCCGCGTACCCGACCGGGCGGCCTCCACCCCGTACGAGCTGGACCGGGTCGACAGCGTGGTCACCGGCTGCGCCCTGGCCGTCGCCGAGACCGGCACGATCGTCCTCGACGGCGGCCCCGGCCAGGGACGGCGCCGCATCACCCTGATCCCGGACCACCACATCTGCGTGATCCGGGTCCCGGACCAGGTGGTGGACTCCGTCCCGCAGGCCCTGCCGCTCCTCGACCCGGCCCGCCCGCTGACGTGGATCTCCGGCCCCTCCGCCACGAGCGACATCGAGCTCGACCGGGTGGAGGGCGTCCACGGACCCCGCACCCTGGAAGTGGTCCTCGTGGGCACACAATGAGGGCATGCCCTCGCACATCGCTCTCACCGCCCTCCTCGTCGACGACTACGACGAGGCCATCGACTTCTACACCCGCGCCCTCGGCTTCGACCTCGCCGAGGACACCGCCCGCCCGGACGGCTCCCGCTGGGTCGTGGTCCGCCCGCCCGGCGCCACCGAATCGGCGCTCCTCCTGGCCCGCGCCAAGGACGAGGCCCAGCGCTCCCGGGTCGGCGACCAGACGGGCGGCCGCGTCGGCCACTTCCTGTACACCGACGACTTCGCCCGTGACCACGCCCGGATGACCGCCGAGGGCGTCCGCTTCCTGGAGGAGCCCCGCCACGAGCCGTACGGCTCCGTCGCCGTCTTCGAAGACCTGTACGGCAACCGCTGGGACCTCCTCCAGCCCGCCGCCTAGGAGGCGGGCCGGCGGAACCGGTCGGCCACCGCGCGACAGGGGGAGCCGGGCGCGATGAAGTCGTGGACGAACGCCCCGTCCACGCACTCGGCCGCGCAGAGGTCCAGCAGCGCCCCGACCTCGGCGGCCTGCTCGCGCTCGTCGCGGACGTGGCCGTGCTCGACCACGGGGGTTCCCGCTCCCGGTCCACCGCGGTGAAGCCCGAACCGCCCCGCTCCGCGGCCCCCGTGAGTGTCGTTGCCGCCCTGGATCTCCATCACCGCGTTCCGGCAGTCGGACAGCGACTCTCACAACCGCCGTCGCCCGCCGTGGACCTGACGCCCGATCGGGCGGCATCGGCGTGCCCACCAACGGCCGACCTGCGTCGGTTCGGCATCAGGTCGGTGGTCCCGCAGCCCGTACCCGCAGCCTGCTACGACATGACCTGGGGGGCGAGCCTCGGTGCCTCCCGCGCGGCATCGACGGCCGCGCCGCCGTCCGCCACCCGGCCGGCCAGCTCCCCGGCCCACCGGACCAGGCCCGGCACGTCGACCCCGTACGGTCCGCCGTCCAGCCCCTCGATCCCCGCGGCCCCGCGCCGCAGCAGCCGCGCCCCGCCCACCGCGTTGCCGCGCGCGGAGTGCGTCAACCCGACGGCGAGCTGCGCGAGCCCCCGCCAGAGCGGGGCCGCGGCCTCCGGCCCGGACTTCCAGGCGTCCTCGAACACCTCGTGCGCGTGGAACGGCATCCCGGCGTCCAGCAGCCGTTGCGCCTCCCGCACGGTCTCCCCGGGGGAGCGCACCACCCCCTCGGGCTGCCGCTCGACCCCGGCCACCCCGTAGGCGAGCGGCCGCCCCAGCCCATCCCGCGGCCGCGCGCTGCGCGCCCGCCCGTCGACGTCCCGATCCCGTGTGTTCACCACCCCATCCTCCCCCTCGCCGATTACCCGTGCATGCACACCCCTCGCCGTGGGGTAATGTTCTGCATGTGCCGCCGAGCAGGGGGAAATCCCAGGTCGCAGGCACATCGGGACGTGGCGCAGCTTGGTAGCGCACTTGACTGGGGGTCAAGGGGTCGCAGGTTCAAATCCTGTCGTCCCGACCATGCGGAAACGCAGGTCGGAGGCCGTTCTCTCATTCACGGGAGGGCGGCCTTTCGTGCGTCCGGCGGCCCGCGGCCGGTCCGCAGGCCGTGATCACCGGTGCGGCGGGGCCGACCCGCTCGATCGGGTCGCAGACTCTGAGGGCGGGCAGGGCCTGCATCCGCTCGGCCTGCCGGCACACGTTCCGTCGGCTTGCTGCGCCCGAGCAATGGCCGGGACGGGCGGGCGATGTTGAGAGCGACGATGCGGTCGGCCACCTCGGCACTGCCGGACGCGGCGCCGAGGGCCGCTACGGCGTGAGCCAGGCGCCGCGGGCCCGGCGGGGACGGTCGGGTGCTCAAGGCTGACCGCGGTCACACGTACTCCTCGTGATCATGCCGCGCCCGGTCACACTCTACGCGCCGTCCCGTCGAGAGCTCAGCGCCCCAGTCGGGCGTCGAGCCAGGCGAGGACCTCGGGGGTGACGGGGTCGGTGATGTCCGCGAACTCCTGGTGCTTGATGAGGAACTTGGCGACGTAGGGGCAGACGGGCACGATCCGCTTCCCGGAGGCGCGGACGTCGGTCAGGGCCTGTTCGACGAGGACCGCGGCGAGCCCCTGGCCGGCGTAGGTGTCGTCGATCTCGGTGTGGAAGAAGACCCGCTGGTCGTCGCGGTCGCGATAGGCGGTCAGGCCGGCGCGGTCGTCGGCCACGAGGATCTCGTAGCGGTGGCGGGCGTCGACGCGGCGGACGACGGGGGCGGTGGTGGCCTGCTCGCTCATGGCGGAGGTCCTTTCGGTACGCGGGATCAGTGGCGGGTGGGGTTCTTGCGGGGCGCGATGACGGCGTTGGGCAGGGCGGGGGCGGGCAGTCGCTCGCCGGGGTAGCCGTCGACGGTGCCGAAGCGATCGGAGGCGCTCTCCCACGCCTTCCGTGCGTCGACGATGTCCTGGTGGCTGCGGCCGATGAAGTTCCACCACATCACGATCTCCTCCTCGAAGGGCGGGCCGCCCAGGAGGACCGTCCGGGCCGGGCGGTCGGATCCGTTGGTGAGGGTGAGGGTGGTGCGGCCGGGGGCGGCGTAGCCGAGTTCGGCCGGGAGCAGGGGAGTCGTGTCGAGGCGGACGTCGCCCTCGTCGACGAGGAGTCCGTGTTCGAAGCCGGGGTCGACGTCGAGGGTGACGGTGGCACCGGCGTCGATGAGGACCTCGGCGCCGAGGAGCGGGGTGTAGGTGCGTACGGGGGAGGTGACGCCGGCGAGGGTGCCCAGGAAGACCCGCAGTTCGGCGCCGTCGACGCGCAGCGGCTCGGGTGCGTGGTGCTGGAACTCGCGTGGCGCGTGCCGGTGTTCGCCGGGGAGGGCCACCCAGAGCTGGACGCCGTGGAGGACGGTGGTGCCGGGGGTGGAGACCTCCGTGTGGCTGATGCCGTGTCCCCCGGTCATGAGGTTGATCTCGCCGGGCCGTACGAAGGCGTGCGTGCCCAGGCTGTCGCGGTGCTCGATCTCCCCGCTGAACAGCCAGCTGACCGTCTGGAGCCCGGTGTGCGGGTGGGGTGCGACGTCCATGCCCCCGGAGTCGGCGACCCGGTCGGGGCCGTAGTGGTCGGCGAAGCACCAGGCCCCGATGAGCGTCCGGGCCCGCTGGGGCAGGGTGCGCCGTACGGTCATCGCCCGCGGTCCGCCCAGCGGGACGTCCCGGGCGGTGAGGACCTCGACCGCGGCCCCGACCCCGGCCCCGATCCCGGCCTCCGTGTGATCCATGTCCCGGCCCCTCTCCGCCAAAGTAGTTTTACTTTCAACAATATTCGTTGATCATAGTACCGATGATGACCCGCGACAAGCAGGCGAAGGAGCACAGGGTGAGCGAGACGGTACAGGTCACGGAGGTTCCCCGGACGAACGGCCGGATCTACCTCGACAAGCAGAGCCCCGCCGCGTACCAGGCGCTGGTCAAGACCGCCGACGCCGTCCGCGCGACGGCGGCCGAAGCCGGCCTGGACCGGATCCTGGTCGAGCTGGTCAACCTCCGCGTGTCCCAGCTCAACGGCTGCGCCTTCTGCCTCGACGTCCACACCCGGGCCGCGCTGCGCGCCGGGGAGACGACCCGCCGCCTCGGCGTGCTCGCCGCCTGGCGGGACACCGAGCTCTTCACCACCCGCGAGCGCGTCGCCCTCGCCCTCGCGGAGGCCACCACCCACCCGGCCGACGCGCTCGCCCAGGAGCGGGCGTACGCGCAGGCGCGGGAGGTTCTGGACGACGACGAGATCTCCGCCGTGGTCTGGGCGGCGATCACGATCAACGCCTTCAACCGCGTCTCGATCCTGAGCAAGCACCCGGTACGCGAGACACCCGCCCGCTGAACCCCTGCGGGCCCGGAGGCCTTCCGGCTGTGGCAGTGTCCGGATCAGTGGTCGGAAGGCATTCCCGCGGAGCGCCACCCTGCCGAACAAGACGGTCGCCGCCGAGAACGGCCCGCGGGAACCCGGACAACTGGGATCCCGCACCGGTCGAAGCGCTCGCCCCGGCCAGGCGCGTGATCGCCTTCGGCAACACCGGGGTCGGCGTCTTCACCGGCTCGGCTGCCTCGACCTGCCGGTGTTCGTTGCCAACGGCGACAGCGAGCGTCGGCACGAGCAGAATCGTTGACATCGGGATGCGGGGCACGCCCGCCGCGGGCCGTTGGCGACATTCGTACAAGACCGGCAACCGCCACCCCCCGCACCATCGCCATATGAACGACCACGACGCACAGCACGCGCAGCCGATGCATGTGGACCGCGACGGACCGCGGGACGCGCCGCCGTTGCTGCTCATCCACGGGTCTGGAGCCTCGGGCGCCTCCTGGGGGCCGGTGGTCCCGGCCCTCGCCGCCCGTCATCATGTCGTCCGGATGGACCTCGCGGGCTGCGGCCAGTCCCCGCCCGCCATGTCCTACGGCGTTCCGGCGCAGGCGGGCCGTGTGGCGGCGCTGCTCGACGAACTCGGCCTGCGCTCGGTCACCGTGGCCGGCCACTCCAGCGGCGGATACGTCGCCACCGCGCTCGCGGAGCAGCGCCCCGACCTGGTGGGTGCGCTGGCGATGATCAGCACCGGCCCGCGCCTCGACGCGCTCCTGCCGCAGCCGGCCATTCTCCGCGCCATGCTGGCACCGCCCTTCGGGCCGCTGCTGTGGCGGCGGCGTTCGGACGCGATGATCCGCAAAGGCATCGGCGCCACGCTCGCAGGCCCTGCGCCCATCCCGCCCGGCATGGTCGCCGACGTGCGGAGCACCACGTACCGCGCGTTCCGCGAAGTGCTGCGCGAGAACACCGCGTACCTCGCCGAGGAGTCCGTGCCCGAGCGGCTCGCCGCCCTCGGGCTCCCGGTACTCGTGGTCTTCGGCGCTGCCGATCCCCGGTGGGATCCGGCGTCGGCGAGCCAGTACGACGTCGTGCCGGACGTGCGGGTCGAGATGATGCCGGGCGTCGGGCACGTGCCCATGCTGGAAGCGCCCGAGCCGGTGGGCCGGCTGCTACTGGACTTCGCGGCCCTTTGCGCCGGAACCCCGCCGACAGGCCCGGCCTAGACTGGTGCCGTGTCGTCGCAGGGCGTGCCTCCCGTGTGGTCGGGCGTTGACATCGCGGTACCGGTGCCTTCGGACCGGCTGCCGGGCATCAGCATGGCCGGCTTCCGCCAGCGTGTCCCCGCGTCCGTCGACATCGCCATGGTCGCCCATCCGTCCGTCACCGTGGTCATCGATCTGAGCGACGATGCCGGCCTGGTCTACGACACTCGGGGCCGGCGCGGACACGGCAGTGTCGTGATCGGCCTGGCCCCCGGGGAGCTGCGGGCGTCCGGTCTGGTGGGCGAGTGCCTGCAGATCCGGCTTCAGCCGGGTGTGGCGGCCGCGGTGCTCGGCTCGTCGGCCGGGGTCAGCGGGAGCGTGGAGTCCTTGGCGGACGTCTGGGGCCGCGACGCCGGGCGCGTCGAGGAGCGGCTGAGGACGGCCGGGTCGTGGGACGAGCGGTTCGCGATGGCGACGGACATCGTCCGTCGGCGGATCGGGGACAGCCTGCGGGTCGATCCGGAGGTCGCCCACGTCTGGAGGCGGACGGTCACCGGCGGCGGCCGGGTGCGTATCGACAGCCTGGCGGGCGAGGTCGGCTGGAGCCGCAAGCGCCTGTGGGCGCGTTTCCGGGCGCAGCTCGGCGTCACCCCAAAGCGGGCCGCCCAATTGGTGCGGTTCGACCATGCAGCCCATCTCCTCGCGGCGGGTCACCCTCCCGCCGGTGTCGCAGCCGAGAGCGGTTACGTCGACCAGCCTCATCTGCACCGCGACGTCAAGGCGTTCACGGGGCTTACGCCGACTGCCGTCGCCGCCGCGCCGTGGCTGGCGATCGACGACGTCGCGTGGCCGGACTTCTGGCGGGCAGGGAGGCCTGTGACAGATGGCGCAGGCGCTTCCGGCCGGCACCGAACCGCAACTGTGCTTTGACATCCGACCTGGTCGCCCCAGGTCGGGCCCTCGCATCGGACGACACCATGCCGAGTTCGCCGCCGACGTCGACACCGGCCTCGACGGCATTTCGTCCGCCTGATCACGCCCCATCAGAAGGGTCGGCCCCCATGGACGCCGCGTTTACCACGGTCCGAAGACGTCCGCACATCATGCGCAGCCACACGAATGAACACTGCCCCTCCGATGGTGGCTATCGGTGAACGCGCCGATACTGGATTCGCTGTGTGAACTGTCACGCAAGCAAGGAAATCGAGGGAGTTCGGAATGTCTGAGTACGAAAACGGATTCGCCTGCAAAGCGCACGGTGAGGACTTCACCGCCACGGCGTACGAGAACAGCAAGGGTGAACGCTGGGTCACGGTGGAGGGCACCTGTTCATGCAACACCGAGGGCTTCGAACTGACTTTGGAACTCGCACCCCCACCGATCAGGCCGGTTCCCGAAGAGCTTCATCTGCACCTGGTCGAACACGCGCCGGGCGGGCTCGTTCCTCCCGTCATCACGCCGACGCCGGTCAAGGAGGAGTTCCGCATCGATGGCAAAGTGGAACGAGTTTTGATCCGCAACAGGAACATCACCGTGCCGATCAAGAAGGAATGAATTTCACGGTTCACTCGCTCGCCACAGTGGAGGGGGAGGCTTTCCGGAAATCCGCGTAGCGGCCGCCACGACGCACTCGGTGCGCGACCATCGCCACCGTCCGGCCGACCGTCAGGTGCTGAAGCCGCCGTTCCCTGCCCGCTGCCGCCGAGCCCGACGCCGAGCCCGGCCCGGGTGCTGGTGCCGACCCGAACCGGCACACGTGTCACCCTGGTCCCGGGTCGAGGACGGGTGCGGGTGCGCGTCGGGATCGGGGGAGGAACGTGGCGGACCGGGAAGCGCCGGAGGATCGTCTCGGCGGGTATGCCGACATGCTGCGGGACGCGTGTGCCACGGGGCGTCACCTCACCCGTGCCGAGCTCGACTCCAGGCGAGCCGAGGGGCAGTGGGCGGCGGAGGCGGGTCTGCCGCTGCGCGGGCTCGTACGGGACCACCTGGCCGCCGCCCGGAACGTACCGACGCGATCACCGGCGCCGCTGCTGGCCGTGGTCGAGCAGGCGGTGGACGCGTTCGTGGAGGGATACGAGCGCTCCCAGCGCCAGGCGGTCCGTCAGGAGGAGGCGGCCCGGCGCGAGTTCATCGACGACCTGCTGTACGGGCGCGGCGGGCTGGGCCGGTTGGCGGAGCGGGCCGAACGGTTCGGGCTGCGCCTGTCGCAGGCCCACGCGGTGGCCGTGGCGGCCGGTCCCGAGCCGTACGGCGACGGCTACCCCGTGGCGCGCCGCATCGAGGAGGCGGTCCTCGGCCGGTTCGGGAACCGGCAGATCCTGCTGGCCACCAAGGACGGCAGCCTCATCTGCGTGGCGCCCGGCGATCAGCCCGATGTCCTGGCCTACTTCGCCGAACGGGCGCACGCGGCGACGGACGGCGGGCGGGTCGCCATCGGCCGCTCCCACCCGGGCCCGGGCGGAGTCGTCCACTCCTACGAAGAGGCCCTGAACGCCCTGGACCTCGCCGAGCGGATGGGGCTGGAGGGGCCGGTGCTGCACGCCTCCGACCTGCTGGTCTATCCGGTCCTCAGCCGCGACCGGCAGGCCATGGCCGACCTCGTGGAGAGCGTCCTGGGCCCGCTCCGCCGGGCGCGCGGCGGCCCGCAGCCCCTGCTGGACACCCTCACCGCCTACTTCGACAGCGGCTGCGTGGCGACGGAGACCGCCCGCCGCCTCTCGCTGAGCGTGCGCGCCCTGACGTACCGGCTGGGGCGCATCCACACCCTCACCGGTGCGGACCCGGCGGACCCGGCGGACCGCTACACACTCCAGACCGCGGTGATCGGATCACGGCTGCTGGGCTGGCCCGGCGCCAGGACCTGACCCGGGGCACCCTGCCGTACTGCTGCGTCAAGGAGTCGTAAAGATTGCCGGAGGCTGGCAATGTGCGGCGCCTTCGCGCGCTGGCACGATGCCCTTGTCCGGCGGGGATGCCGGCCGAGCGGGGAGGTGCTCATGGACTTGTTTCTGGGTCTCGGCATCGGGGGAATCGTCCTGCTGGCCGGCTCGCTGGTGTTCGACGGGGTCCTCGAAGGAGTCTTCGACGGTGCCCTGGACGGACTGTTCGACGGATGGCTGTCGCTTCCGGTCGTCGCGGGCTTCGTCTCGATGCTCGGTTTCACGGGGGCGATCGTGCTCGGGACCACGGGTCTCGGGCCGGGAGCGGCGGCCGCCGCCGGGGCCGCTGCCGGTGCGGGGGCCGGCTGGTCGACGTACCGGCTGAGCCTCGCCCTCACCCGGTACGGCAGCGGGGGCGCCCCGCGCCACGACGAGCTCGTCGGGTCGTCCGGGACCGTGGTCACCGCCATTCCGGCGGGCGGGTACGGCGAGGTCCTGCTGAGGCTGGGCGGCCAGCCGGTCAAGTACGCCGCGACCGCCGACGGCCCGGTGGCCCTGGGCGCCGAGGTGTGGGTGACGCGGACGCCGTCGTCCACCTCGGTCGGCGTGTGCGCCGTCGAGCGCTGACCCGGCGCGACGGCCGCCCCGGGCACCGCCCCGGGCGCGACCTCGGCGCCGCCCCGGGCGCTCCACCCTCTCATCCACCACCGATCTGCCCCCGTGAGAGCGGGCAGGGGGGATCCACCATGAGTTCAGTCGTCGTTCCGGTCGTGGGAGTGGTCGTGCTCCTCGTGCTGCTCGCACTGGTCGTCGTCACCCGCTACAAGGTCGCCGGTCCCAGTGAGGCCTTCCTCATCACCGGCCGGCGCGGCAAGAAGTCCACCGATCCGGCCACCGGACAGGTCTTCACCGACACCAGCGGCCAGAAGGTCGTGGTCGGCGGCGGAGTGTTCGTCGTGCCCTTCGTCCAGCAGCGCTACACCCTCGACCTGTCCAGCCGGCACATTCCGATAGCCGTCCGCGGAGCGGTCACGCTGCGCGGCATCAAGGCGCACCTCGAAGGCGTGGCGATCGTCAAGGTCGGCGGCAACGAGGACGCCATCCGCGCCGCCGCCCAGCGTTTCCTCCAGCAGCAGGAAGGCATCGTCGGCTTCACCCAGGAAGTGCTGTCGGGCGCGCTGCGGGCCATCGTCGGACGGATGTCGGTCGAGGACATCATCCGCGACCGGGCCGCCTTCGCCGGGCAGGTCGCGGAGGAGGCCGAGGCCAGCCTCTCCGGCCAGGGCCTCGTCCTGGACGCCTTCCAGATCCAGGACATCACCACCGAGGGCTCCTACCTGGAGGATCTCGGCCGCCCTGAGGCCGCCCGCGCCAAGCAGGAGGCCGACATCGCCGAGGCCAACGCCCGCCGGGCCGCCGAACAGGCCCGGCTGAAGGCCGAGGAGGAGATCGCGGTCGCGCAGCGCACCCTGTACCTGCGCCAGGCCGAGATCAAGGCCGAGACCGACGCCGCCACGGCCCAGGCGAACGCCGCCGGCCCGCTGGCCGACGCCGACCGGCAGCAGCAGATCCTGGCGGAGCAGGAGAAGGTGGCCGAGCGGCAGGCCGCGCTGACCGACCGACAGCTCGACACCGAGGTCCGCAAGCCCGCCGACGCCCGCCGCTACCAGGCGGAGCAGGAGGCCGAGGCGCTGCGGGTGGCCCGGGTGAAGCAGGCCGAGGCCGAGCGCCTCGCCGCCATCGCCGCCGCCCAGGCGGAGGCCGAGCGGGCCCGCCTGACCGGTGAGGGCGAGAAGCAGCGCCGCTCGGCCCTCGCCGAGGCCGAGGCCATCGAGGGCGCCAGGCGCGGTGAGGCCGAACGCGCCCGCCGGGCGGCCATCGCCGACGCGGTACGCCTGGAGGGCGACGCGGAAGCGGCTGCGATCGCCGCCAAGGGGGCGGCCGAGGCCGAGGCGATGCAGAAGAAGGCCGACGCCTTCGAGAGCTACGGCGATGCGGCGATGGTCCAGATGCTGGTCGAGGTGCTCCCGCAGGTCGTGGCCAAGGCGGCCGAACCGCTCGGCGCCATCGACCGGATGACCGTCATCTCCACCGACGGCGCGAACAAACTGTCCCGCACCGTCGCCGAGAACGTCGCCCAGGGCATGGAGCTGCTCGGTTCCACCACGGGCGTCGACCTCGCCGGGCTCCTCAAGAACCTCACCGCGACCGGCCCCGCCCCGGCCGTGACCGCGCCCGAGCCGGCGAAGACCCCCGGGCCCGCCCCGGCCAACGGCAGGATCGCGATCACCGACTGACGTCCGGTGCCGTCCCGTCCGGGGCGGCCTCCGATCACATTTCCGGTCAGGTGGCGCACCCTCGAGCAATCAAACCTACCCACTCCGTTAACATGTCCGGTCTGACAATGTTCACGTTGGACCACGATAAGCGGCCGGAAATTGACATCTTCGATATCGCGGGTTCTTTCTCGAATAGGCGACGGCGCCAGGTCCGCCGCGCGGCCCCGACCACGGGTCGTGCTCTGGGCCGCGGTGGGTGTGATCGGCCTCGGATTCCTCGTCGCACTGGAGCTGGCCGCGCGTCAGTACGGCGTGCCCGGTCCGATCACCGTCCAGACCCGAGAAGTGATCTTCGCCCCCCAGTCGGGGACGGTGCTGTACGCCAGCATGGCGTTGATGATGGTGGTGCTCACCTGGCGGCAGCGCTTCATCGGACTCGCCGCCGCGATCGGCATCGACCTCGTCTTCTGGCTCGTGAGGTGGGTGGTCGGCGCCCAGATGATGTTCGGCAACGGCGCGTTGCTGGTGACCCTGTCCTGGGCCGTCATCGCCGTCACCCGCCGCACCGGCCGGGAACGCCTCCTGCTGCTGAAGGGCGTCGGACTGGCCCTGCTGCTGGTGGCCGGCCGCAAGACCGGCTACACCTGGCTGCTGATCACCTCGAAGTCCCGCCCGATGGTGCTCGACCAGTACGTGGCGACCGCCGATCACGCGCTGGGCAACCCGTCCTGGGTGGCGGGCCGGATCGTCGAGGCCACCGGCACGGTCGGCTTCCGCGTCCTCGAGTTCGTCTACATCCAGCTCGCGGTCGCCGCGGTCGCCGTCGCGCTCTACCAGCTGCGGCACGTGGCGGCCCTGCGCCGCTTCCCGAGCCACCATCTGGTACGCACCTTCCTGGTCATCGGCCTGCTCGGGCCGGGCATCTACATGATCTTCCCGGTGGTCGGGCCGATCTTCGCCTACGGCGCCGACGGCGCGCACTGGGCGGTGGCCGACCTGTGGCCGAACACCCCGCCGCCCCTCGGCACCCCCGGCCCGATGCCCTTCGACGAGTTCACCCCGCGCAACTGCATGCCCAGCCTGCACACGGCGTGGGCCACCGCGATCTTCATCCATTCCCGTAAGGCCCCGCGGGCGCTGCGCTACGCGGGCACGTTCTGGCTGATCGCCACGCTCGGCGCCACCCTGGGCTTCGGCTACCACTACGGCGCGGACATCATCGCCGGCGTGGTGTTCACGGTCACGATCGAGACGGCACTGCGCTCGCTCGCCCGCGGCTGGGACCGGCCCGGCATCCTGCTGACCGTCCACGGCACCGCGGTGTTCGTCGCGTACCTCGCCTCGTACCGCTTCCTGTCGACCCAGCTGGCCGCCTACCCGTGGGTGTTCGGGCCGCTGCTGATCCTCGCGATGGGCTCGGTGGTCTACGGCTACGTACGCATCACCAGGACGTGGGAACGGGCGGACGCGGCAGCAGCCGCGGCGGCGGCGCGAGTGCCGGAACAGCGACGCGAACCGCAGCCCGAACTGGTGTGAGTGCGCGCGACGGCGCGGCCGGCCGGCCCCGCCGTCGCCCCGGGCGAAATCCGGTGGGGCTGGTGATCGGCGCCGGGTAGGGTCGGCCCGTCGTGACGGACACGGGGACGGGCAGGTCGGGCATGGAGCAGGCGAAGGCGTCGGCGGAGCTGCTGGACCTCGTGGGGGAGCGGGTCCGGCTGGAGCCGCTGGAGCTGCGGCACCACGACGGGCTGTGCGCGGCGGTGCGCGACGGCAGCCTGTGGGAGCTCGCCGTCACGGCCGTCCCCCACCCGGACGACGTCCGCGGCTTCATCGAGGAAGCGATGGCGGCCCGTGCCGAGGGCACGCAGATCCCGTACGCGACGGTGGACGCGGCGACGGGGCAGGTCCTCGGCTCCACCCGGCTGATGATGATCAACACCGCGCAGCGGCGGCTGGAGATCGGCTGGACCTTCCTCGCGGAGTCCCGTCAGCGGACCGGTGTGAACACCGAGGCGAAGCTGCTGATGCTGACGCATGCCTTCGAGGTGCTGGGGATGAACCGGGTCGAACTGCTGACGGACGTACGCAATGCGAAGTCACGGGCGGCGATCGCCGGGCTGGGCGCGACGCACGAGGGCGTGCTGCGGCACCACATGGTCATGCGGGACGGTTGGATCCGCGATACGGCGGTGTACGGCATCATCCGGCCGGAATGGCCGGCGGCGAAGCGCGCACTGGAGGCGCGCACGGCGGGCCGCCCCGCATCACGCGCCGGGGAGTGAGCGCCGGGACGTGAGCGCCGGGGCCCGAGCGCGGAGGAGTGAGCGCCGGGACCGGAGCGCGTGGACCCGAGCGCCACGACGTCCGTCCCGGTCCGGCCCTCAGGGTGCGTCCGCCGGTGTCTTCGCCGGGGGTTCGGCGCGGATCCCCGAGATGACCACCGTGATCAGGCAGAACGCGATGACCGTCTCCGCCCAGAGGAAGGCGATGTAGTCGAGCAGGCAGCCGATGGGCGGGGAGCCCGGAGCCGTGTTGCGGAAGGCGGCCAGCGCGAAGAGGGTCGCGGCCATCCAGCCGAGGGCGGGCCAGGTCAGGCCCTTGCGCCGGGTGACCAGGTACCAGCCGCCGATCAGGACCGAGACGGCGAGCGCCCACATGGCCAGCATCATGAAGATCGCGAAGATGAACACGCTGGTGGACCGGGCCAGCCCGATGTCGAGGACCGCGACCTCCTGCACCGTGGAGGCGTCGACCGTCGCCGAGAACAGGACGTCGTTGTTGGAGAGCGTCACGCGGACCGGGACCTTCTCGCCGCCCATCACCGCACCGAACTCGACGTCCGCCCCGTAGGCGTCGAACGGGTAGTCCGTGATCGAGCCGCCCGTCAGGGCCACGGGCACGTCCGTCGTGGAGATCCGCTGGTGGGCCTTGAAGGTGAGGTCGCCCCGGGTCGCCGTCGAGGTCTGGACGGTGAGGTCCTCGGTGGGGGAGACCCCGTCGGCCTCGGCCAGGGCGCCCCGGGGAGTGACCAGGACGCGCAGCGTCATCTCGCGGCCCGCGGCGTCGACGCGCTGGATCGTGGCGTCGACGTCGACGCGGTCCCGGTCGGCGCGGCCGGCCGTGTACACCGTGTCCAGCGCCTGGCGTTCCCCGAACTGGAGCCACGCCCCCACGGTGACCGCCGCGACGATGGCGATCAGGAGCAGGCCCGGCAGCAGCGGGACGCGGCGCGCGGGTCGTGCGGGGCGGTGGGAGTTGGACACGGCGTCTCCGGTGGTGCGGGCGGCGGTGAGGGTGCGGGGCCGGATCAGGCGGCGGGCTTGCCGGGCTGGTCGTGGGTCGAGCAGTGGATGCCGCCGCCGCCCGAGGCGATGGTGTCGATCTTCACCATGACGACGTCCCGCTTGGGGAAGTGCTCCCGCAGGATGCCGCGGGCGCGGTCGTCCGCCTTGCGGTCGCCGAACTGGGGCATGAACACCGAGTCGTTGGCGACGTAGAAGTTGGCGTAGGTGGAGACGAAGTCGTCACCCTCGCCCGTGATCCGGTTCAGGTCGGGCTGCGGCAGGTCGATGACCTCGAAACGGCGGCCGCGGGCGTCCGTCGCCTTCGACAGGACGGACTTGGCCTGGTCGGCGGAGCGGGACCAGGAGTCCGGCGGGGTGCCCGGGTGGGCGCGGTCCAGCAGGACCACGCCGGGGGCGGTGAAGCGTACGAGGCTGTCCACGTGCGCGTCGGTGATGTCCTCGCCGCGCACGCCGGCCAGCCAGATGACCTTCTGGACGCCCAGGGTCTGCTTGAGCTCGGCCTCGATGGTGTCCCGCGACTTCCCCTTGTTGCGGTTGTCGTTGACGATGGAGCTCTCGGTGACCATCAGGGTGCCCTCGCCGTCGGTCTCGAAGGAGCCGCCTTCGGCGACGAGCGGGGCCTGGACCCGGGGGATCCCGTACTTCTGCAGCAGCAGGCGCCCGACCTGGGCGTCGTTCGTGTGCTCCTGCTTGTTGCCCCAGCCGTTGAAGTTGAAGTCGACGCCGACGACCTTGGCGCCCTCCTCGACGAACACGGGGACGGTGTCGCGGGCCCACAGGTCGTCGACGGCGAGGGGAATGACCTCGACCTGGGAGCCGACGGCCTTCTGGGCCGCGTCCATCTGGTCGGGCCGGGCCATCATGATCACTTCTTCGTAGTCGCCGACGGCCCGGGCGATCCGCGCGATGTCCTCGCGTACGTAGGGCAGGTCCCGCTCCCAGACCGAGGCGAGGGCGGGCCAGGACATGAAGGTGCGGGTGTGGCTCTCCCACTCGGCGCCGAACCGGCGCTTTCCGTCCGGGGCGGGCTGGGAGGAGCCGGCGGCGCCGGGCCGCGTACCGGATTCGGCGGGCCCGCAGGCCGCCGCGCCGAAGACGGCGGCGCCGATCCCGGCGAAGGTGCGGAGGACGGAGCGGCGGGTGGGGGGAGTGAACGACACGGGGGGACTCCGATCGTGTGCTGGCGGAGCGAGGGGCGTCCGGCCAGGGCGGGCACGGGAGGCGTGGCACAGGCCGGCGGCCGGGCCCTATCCAAAGGGTGCACGCTTTGCACCGAGAACGTCCGGTACGCACGGGAATATGGTGCGGCCGGATGTCGTCCACTGTTGCACTGACTGGAATTTCAGTCAATTTACGTGGTGAGGGAACCGAGCCTGCCGATCTCGACTCCGATTGCCCCGCGCATCAGGTCACGGGCGTGCGCCACGGGCAGCAGGCCGCTCAGCCAGCGGCCGCTCAGGCCCTCCAGGAGGGCGGTCAGCCGCTCGGCGGCGGCGCCGACGGCGGAGCCCGGCGCCGACGGGCACGCGGCGGCCAGCAGGCCGGCGACCTCCTCCACCCAGGCCGCGCCGGCCGCGGTGAGCTCCTCGCGCAGCTCCGGGTCGAAGATCGTGTGGGCCCGCAGCTCCCCCCAGGCCGTACTGTTCTCGCGCACCTCGGGCAGGTCCTGGAACTCGAGCAGCAGGATCCGCTCCAGGAGCCGGCGCGGGTCCCCGGCCAGGGGGGCGGCGTCCGCCTCCTCGGCGGCGCCCGTGTAGCGGTCGGCCCGGTCGCCGATGAAGGCCAGGGCGTGCCGCAGGATGCCCGTCCGGTCCTTGAAGTGGTAGTAGATCAAGGCGGTCGACACGCCGGCCTCGGCGGCCAGGTCGGTCACCCGCAGTCCGCGGACCCCGCGGCGCGCGATGACCCGGGCGGCGCCCTCCAGGATGGCCCTTCTTCGATCCGACACCGGTCGATCCTCCCTTCTGGCGGTGTGCGTCTCGCATTGTCACACATTGACTGAAACTTTAGTTAGCGGCACGATGCGCCCCAGGTCATTGCCGCATCGTTGAAAGAGCCACCGCATGTTCGCTCAGACTCCCGGCGTACAGTCCGCCCTCACGGCCCTGTCCGCCGACGACCCCCACGAGATCGGTGGCTACCGCCTCCACGCCCGGCTCGGCTCCGGCGGCATGGGGGTGGTCTACCTGGCGTACACGCCGGGTGGCCGGCCCATCGCGCTGAAGGCGGTGCGGCGGGAGTTCGCCGCGGATCCGGAGTTCCGCGAGCGCTTCGCCCAGGAGGTGGCGAGCGCCCGCCGGATCCACGGCCTGTTCACGGCTCAGGTGGTCGACTCGGGCGAGGACGACCACACCCCGTGGCTGGCCACGGCCTACGTACCCGGCCCCTCGCTGCACCAGGTCGTGCAGCGGCACGGGCCGCTGCCGGTGCGCACGGTGCTGCTGCTCGTCGCCGGCATCGCCGAGGCCCTCCAGGAGATCCACCGGGTGGGCGTCGTCCACCGGGACCTCAAACCGGCGAACGTGCTCGTGGCGGGGGACGGGCCGCGGGTGATCGACTTCGGCATCGCGCGCGCCGCCGACGCCGCCGCCCTGACCGGCGTCGGCCTGCGGATCGGCACCGCCGCCTTCATGGCGCCGGAGCAGGCGCTGGGCCATCCGGTGACGCCGGCGACCGACGTGTTCGCGCTCGGGGCGCTCGCCGGGTTCGTGGCGGGCGGGGTCCCGCCCTTCGGGAACGGGCCGGAGTCCGGCGCCCTGTACCGGGTGGTCCACGAGCACCCGGACCTCGGCCGGATCCCCCCTGAGCTGCACGGCCTGCTGTCGTGGTGCCTGGCCAAGTCCGCGCAGGACCGTCCCACGACCGCCGATCTGATCGCCGCCGTCCATGCGCACCCGCTCGTGGGCCCGCGGCCGGAGTTCACCGACGGCTGGCTGCCCCGGCCGGTGCTGGAGGAGGTCGGGGGCCGGGCCGGCGCCGACGACCCGGGCGCGGCGCCCGCGGCGCCCGCGGGGTCCGCCGGGTCCGCCGGGTCCGCCGGGTCCGGCCGGCCGGGGCCGCCCGTTCCGGAGCACCTCCAGGCGACCAGGGCGGCGGCCGCGTACCCCGCCCCCGGGCCGGGCGGGACGATGCCGTACGCCCCGGGGGCGGGCCCGGCGGCCCCCGTGACTCCGTCGGCCCCCATGGCCCCGGCTGCCCCCGTGGGCCCGGCTGCACCCGTGGCCCCCGCGACCCCCGTCGCCCCCGTCGCCCCCGTGATCCCGGCCCGGCGTGACCGGCGGCGCGACCGGAGCCGGCTGCCCGTGGTCGCCCTGGCCGCCGCGGCCCTGCTGGCCTGCGGCGGCGGCGCCTACTGGTTCGGCTTCCCCCCGGAGGAGGGCGAAGCCCCCGCCGCGGAGCCCGCTGCCGCCCCGCCCCGGC
Organism: Streptomyces sp. NC-S4; assembly: GCF_054353315.1. NCBI lineage: Bacteria > Bacillati > Actinomycetota > Actinomycetes > Kitasatosporales > Streptomycetaceae > Streptomyces > Streptomyces sp. NC-S4. The sequence continues at coordinate 7,154,200 of NZ_CM135937.1, forward strand.
CGACGGCCTCGGCGTACGTGCCCGGATATGCGCAGGCCGAGCTCACCGCGCCGGATTCCGGTTACGAGTTCGACCTGCGCGCCGGAAAAGTGGTCCCCGTCGAGACGGCCGCCTGGTACCTCGCACGCGGCTCCGACGCCTTTCTCCTCTCCGAGGAGTCGGACGCCTTCGTCGCGGACGGAAGCGGAGAGCTGACCCCGGACGACTGCGCGCGGGGCATCGAGACCCGGCCCGTGACGACCCTGCCCTTCAAGGCGCTCGCCAAGGAGCGCCCCTTCTGCGTACGAAGCCCTGACCAGCGGGAAGTCGCGATCGTACGGCTCGTGGAGGCTACCCCCGCAGGGTCCGTGACGATCGCCGTGGACCACTTCCGCAAGGCCTGATGCCCGGAAGCGGAACCGGGCCCGCGCGGCGCGCCGACACGCGGCGAAGGTTGACTGAATTTTCAGTTAGGGCGAGGATGCCGTCCATCCCGCCCCTCCTCATCAGGGAGTCACCATGGATATGAACCCCCGCACCTCTCGCCGGCGAGTGCTCCAGTTCGGCGCGGCGGCCGTGCCGCTCGCGGCCCTCGGCTCCGCCCTCCCGTCGCTGGTGCAGACGGCCTCGGCCGCCCAGAACGGCACCGGCACGCTCCGCATGCCCGCCGAGACCGACCGGCACGTCCGGACGTACATGGCCTGGCCTGCCCTCTCCTCGGTGTGGGGCAGCGGCCTCTCGGCGGTGCGCAGGGACATCGCCGAGGTGGCCCACACGATCTCGCGCTACGAGCCGGTCGTGGTGCTGGCGCGCCCCGGCCAGGTCGCCGAGGCCCGCTACCAGTGCGGACTGGGCGCCTACTACGGCATCCAGGTCATCGACATACCCAACGACGACCTCTGGATCCGCGACTTCGGCCCCACCTTCGTCGTCGCCCCGGGTGCCGTCGCCGGTGTGGACACCAACTTCAACGGCTGGGGCAAGGCCGGTACGAAGTACGCGCAGCCCTTCGCCAACGACGCGGCGGCGGCCCGCACGCTCCTCGCCGAGTACGAAGTGAACCGGATCCGGGCCGGCTTCGTCGGCGAGGGCGGCTCGCTGGAGACCGACGGCGAGGGAACCCTGCTGGCCACGGTCAGTTCGATGGTGAACGCCAACCGGAACCCGGGCATGAGCCAGGCCCAGGTCGAGTAGGCCATGAAGACGGCGCTGGGCATCGACAAGGTGATCTGGGTGCCCGGCCTCGCCGGCGAGGACATCACCGACTGCCACATCGACTGCCTGGCCCGCTTCGTCGGTCCCGGCCGCGTCATCCTCGACAAGCCCGGCCCCGTCGCGGACAAGAAGTGGGTGGCCGTCTACGAGGAGACCAAGCGGGCCCTGCAGAGCGCCACCGACGCCCGGGGCCGCCGCCTGTCCATCACGGAGCTGCCCGGCCCGGACCGGCGCGAGATCAGCGGCCGGGGCGACGAGTTCCTGTCCAGCTACACCAACTACTACACGGCGAACGGCGCGGTGATCGCGCCGCGGTTCGGCGACGGTTACGCCGACGGCGTCGCCTACGCCATCCTCCAGGCCGCCTACCCGGGTCATCGCGTCGAGCAGCTCCTGATCGACGGCATCGCCTCCGGTGGCGGCGGCATCCACTGCGCCACCCAGTCCCACCCGGCCGCGCCGCCGGTGCTCTGATGGCCGGGCCGCCCCGGCCGGCGCGGACGCCGCCGCCCGCCGGGGCGGCCCGCGCGCCCTCCGGTACAGCCGGTCACGGGCCGCGTACGTACGCACCCGATCATCCCGGTAAGGTGCGGAGCATGTCGTCTCGTAGTACTCAGATCCTCGAAGCTGCCGCCCGGGTGATCGCCCGCCGCGGTGTACGCGGGCTGCGCGTGGAGGAGCTCGCGGCCGAGGCCGGCGTTTCCACCGCCCTGATCTACTACCACTTCAAGGACCGTACGGGCGTCCTGCGCCAGACGCTGGAGTTCATCAACGACCGCGCCGAGCGCTACACCACCGAACGCGATCCGGACGATCCGCCGCTGACCCCGCGCGAAGAGCTGGAGGAGACCCTCCTGCTGGAACTCCAGGACACCGTGGAGGTACGGGAGAACAGCTCGGCCTGGGGCGAACTGCGGGCGAGCGCCGTCTTCGACGAGGTCCTGCGCGAGGACCTGGCGCGGGCGACCCTGGTGTGGGTCCAGGAAGTGGCCGCCCTGCTGGGCCAGGTCCGGCCGATGGTGCCGGCCTCCGCGCTGGCCGGGGCCGCCGAGCGGCTCACCGCCCTGCTGGAGGGGCTGAGCATGCGCTGGCTGAGCGGCGGCATCAGGATCGACCACGCCCGCGAGCTGATGCGGGGCGCCATCGACGCCGAGCTCGCGGGGCTCGGGCAGCACTGACGCCCGCCGGCCGGGGGCTGTTCCGCGCCCCCGCGTCTTTCGCTTGCCTCCTGCGGTACTCCTGCTCGCCTGCTGTTCGTTTCCCGTGGTTCCTTGCGGGCCGGGGGCCGTTCAGACTCTTGACTGAATTTTCAGTCAATGCCAGAGTGGGGATTCCGAGCAGGGTGGGCTGAACCTCCCGCCCCTTCGGACCGCCGGTCGGCCCGCATTCCTCGGCGTACCCCTTGAGGTGCCCCCGGCGCACCACCGGCCTCCGGTCGCCGTCTCGCGCATCACGCATCCGGACGGCGGCGCCCCGGCCCCGGCCGTATCCCCGCCCGGCCTTCCGGAGGAAGGAGCGATCATGACGATATCGGGTCGAGAGGTGCGGCCGACGGCGCCCGCCTCGCCGATGCCGGCGTGAACGCCCGGACCGGGCCGGTCGGGCTCGACGGCGAGCCGGGCTCCTGTGTCGCGGCCGGCCCGGCCCGGCCCGGCCGGCCTCCCTGAGCCGCCCCTCTTCCGCTGGTCGCTCCTTCCGGCCCTCCCGCACTCCCGCACTCCCGTGCTCCCACACTTCCGCACTCCCTGCCTTCCGTACGACTTCGCTCTTGACTGAATTTTCAGTCGAGTGGAAGACTCCACCCACGCAAGAAATGAGACATCCGATGACCGATTTCCGTATGCCCGCCGAGTGGTCCCCGCACGACGGCTGTCTGATGGCCTGGCCCACCCGCGAGGACCTGTGGGGCAGCGTGCTCGCCGACGTGAAGGAGGAGTACGCGAACGTCGCCCGCGCCATCGCCGCGTTCGAGCCCGTCACGATGGTCGCCCCGCCCGGCTTCGCCGAGGACGCCCGCACCCTGTGCGGCGACGGCGTCACCGTCATCGAGCTGCCGCTCGACGACTCCTGGTTCCGCGACTCCGCCCCGCTCTTCGTCCTCGACGGCGACGGCAACCGCGCCGGAGTGGACTTCCGCTTCAACGCCTGGGGCCGCAAGCACCACCCGTTCGACGCCGACGACCGGATCAGCGGCCTGCTGCTGGATCACCTCGGGATCGACCGCATCCCCTCCGGCATGATCCTCGAGGGCGGGGCCGTCACCGTCGACGGCGAAGGCACCCTGATCACCACCGAGCAGTGCCTCCTGCACCCGAACCGCAACCCCGGCATGACCCGCGACCAGATCGAGGCCGAGCTCAAGGCCCGGCTCGGCGTCACCAAGGTCATCTGGCTCCCGTACGGCGGGCTGCTCGACACCGAGACCGACGGGCACGTCGACGGCGTCTGCGCCTTCGCCGCCCCGGGCACGGTCGTCGTCTCCCTGCCCTCCGACCCGGACCACCCCGACCACGCCCGCATGCGCGCCAACCGCGCCGTGCTGGAGGCAACCACCGACGCCCGCGGCAGCCGCCTGGAGATCATCGAGGTGCCGCAGACCGCCTTCGCCGACCTGGCCGACGGCGAGATCGAGGTGTCGTACCTCAACTACTACGTCGCCAACGGCGGCGTCGTCGTCCCGGTGGCGGGCGTGCCCCAGGACGAGGAGGCCCTCGCCGTGATCGCCACGGCCTACCCGGGCCGCAAGGTCGTCGGGGTACGGGCGCTCGCCATCGCGTTCGGCGGCGGCGGAGTCCACTGCATCACCCAGCAGATCCCCGCGGTGCGGACCACCGTCTGACCCGGGAAACCGCCCGCTCCTCCCCCCGCATCCCTCACGGAATAGAGAGCGCGACGATGACCACCACCCCGCCCCGCACCGGCAGACGCTTCCGCGGCCGGCGCGGCCGGCTCAGCCCCGTTGCCACGGCCGCGACCGCCGCCCTGACGGCCGTCTCCCTCCTCGCGGCCTGCTCCGGCCCGCCGAAGGAGAACGCCGGAGGCGTCACCGACGTCCGGCTGTCGCCGTCCACGCCCGAGGCCGGCGGCGAGATCGACTCCTTCACCTGGGCCGTCTACGCCGAACCGCCCACCCTCGACTACACGGTGGCCTTCGACTACCCGCAGAACACGGTCCTGTCCAATGTGTGCGAGAGCCTGATGCGCTGGACCCCGGGCCTCACCACGGAGCCCGGTCTCGCCCAGAAGGCCTCCAACCCGGACCCCACCACCTGGGTCTACGACCTGCGCCCCGGCGTCCGCTTCCACGACGGCAAGGAGATGACCGCCGACGACGTGGTCTTCAGCCTCGGCCGCCAGAGCGACCCCGACAACGCAGCCGCCTGGGCCCAGGTGTTCCAGAACGTCGCCTCGATCACCAAGAGCGGCCCGCTGCAGGTCACCGTCAAGCTCAACAAGCCCGACTCGCAGTTCCCCCAGTACATGGCCACCGCCGCCGGCGTGGTCGCCTCCAAGGCCGCCGTCGAGGCGGCCGGCAAGGACTACGGCACCACGGGCGGCCTCGGCTGCAGCGGCCCCTTCCGGCTCGGTACGTGGAACAAGGGCCAGTCGATCGAGCTGGAGCGCTTCGACGGATACTGGGGCAAGAAGGCCAAGGCGAAGAAGGCCGTCTTCCGGGTCCTGACCGATCCCTCCGCCCGCACGAACGCCATGCTCAGCGGGGAGGCCGACGGCGGCTACCTGATCCCCACCGAGAGCTACGCCCGCCTCAAGAACAGCGGCACCGGCACCCTCTACTTCGGCGAGGGCCTGAGCACGGTCAACGTCAACGTCACCAACATGCAGGGCCCCCTCGGCGACATACGGGTCCGCCGGGCGCTGTCCCTGGCGCTGGACCGCTCCGGCTTCGTCAAGGCCGGCCTCGGCGGGGCGGGCACCGTCACCAACTCCCTCACCACCCGCGCCGCCTGGGCCGCCGCCCCCGAGCGCACCCTGAAGACCGCCTTCGACAGCCTGCCGCCCACCGGCCAGGACATCGAGAAGGCCAAGGCCCTGGTCAAGGAGGCCGGCGCCACCGGCAAGACGCTGACCGTGGCCACCAGCTCCATAGGCCAGGACGTCTCCCTCCTCGCCACCGCCGTCCAGGCGGCCGGCACGCAGATCGGCCTGGACATCCAGCTGAAGACGATCGCCCCGAACGCCTTCACGGCGCTGTTCACCGACCCCCAGGCGCGCGAGGGCATCGACATGTTCCCGCTCACCTACTACGACTCGATCACCGACCCGCTCGACCTGCTGCAGAACTTCAAGACCGGCGCGTACATGAACTTCGCCGGCTACAGCGACCCCGAGTACGACAAGCTCGTCGACCGGGCGAGCGCCGTCTACCCGGTCGAGGAGCGGATGGACATCGAGGCGAAGCTGCAGCACCACGCCTCGGACCAGCTGCTGTGGATCCCGGTCGCCGAGTGGCCCACCGCGCTGTTCATGAACAAGCGGATCACCGGCGCCCCCACCACCATCGCGTACATGTACTACCCGTGGGCCGCCGACGTGGGGGCCGCTCAGTGAGTTTCGTCAGATTCGCGCTGCGGCGGGTGGCGGAGATGGCCGCCACCCTGCTGACCGCCTCGTTCGTGGTCTTCGGGGCCATGTACCTGGCACCGGGAAACCCGGCGAGCTTCCTGCTCGCCGGCCGCTCGGCCTCCCCGGAGGCGCTGGCCTCGATCAACGCCCAGTACCACCTGGACGACCCCTTCCTCGTGCGGTACTTCCGGTGGCTGGGCGACGTACTGCAGGGCGACTTCGGGCGGTCGATCACCTACCGCACCGATGTCTCGCGGCTGCTGGCGGACCGCCTGCCCACCACCCTGCTGCTCATCGTGATGTCGCTCGTCGTGGTCGTCGCCGTCGGCCTCCTCCTCGGCCGGATCGCCGCCGTGCGCGGCGGGGCCACCGACTCCGCCATCCTCGTCACCACGACGTTCGCGGTCGGTACCCCGTCCTTCGTCGCCGCGGTCCTGCTCCAGGGCCTCTTCGCCGTCAACCTCGGCTGGTTCCCCAGCAGCGGGGCGGGGGACGGCGGCCTCGGCGACAGGCTCTGGCACCTCACGCTCCCCTCCATCGCCCTCGCGCTCTACCTGATCGGCATGCTCGCCCGGGTCACCCGCTCCGCCATGCTCGAAGCCCTCGACAGCGACCACGTCACCGTCGCCCGCAGCCGGGGCGTCCCCGAACGCCAGGTCATCGGGCGCCACGTCTTCCGCAACTCGCTCGGCACCGTCCTGACCACCGGCGGCCTGATCGTCTCCACGCTGCTGGTGTGCACCATCCTGGTGGAGACGGCCTTCAGCATCGGCGGCATCGGCCAGCTCCTCGAACTGTCCACCACCACCAAGGACTTCCCGACCGTCCAGGCGATCTCCCTGATCATCGTGGCCCTCTTCATGATCGTGAACCTGGTCGTGGACCTGCTGCTGCCCCTGGTCGACCCCCGGGTCACCCTCGGAACGAGGAGCGCCGCCGCATGACCGCCGTCCTGACCCGCCGGCCCGGCCTCTCCCGGATCCGTGCCGCCGGCTCCCCGCTCCACCTGGTCTGCCTGGTGTTCGTCGCCGTCGTCGTCCTGGCCGCCCTGCTCGCGCCCTGGCTCGTACCCCACGACCCCAACGCCGTCGACCTCGGCAACGCGCTGGCCGCACCCTCGGCCGCGCACCCGCTCGGCGTGGACGCGGCCGGCCGCGACACCCTCTCCCGGCTGCTGCTCGGCGCCCGTACCTCGCTGCTCGGACCGCTCGGCGTCGTCGCCTTCTCCACCGTCGCCGGCATCGCCATCGGCACGGCGGCGGCCTGGCGGGGCGGCTGGATCGACTCCGTGCTCTCCCGCAGCACCGAGCTCGTCTTCGCCTTCCCCGGCATGCTGCTGGCCATCCTGATCATCTCGGTCTATGGAGAGGGCCTGCTCGCCCCGGTCATCGCCCTCGCCGTGGCCTACCTGCCCTACGTCAGCCGCCTCACCCGGTCCCTCGTCCTGGCCGAACGGGCCCGCCCGTACGTCAGCGCCTACCAGGTCCAGGGCCACCCGGCGCTGCAGATCTGCCTGCGCCACATCCTGCCCAACATCGCCCCCGTCGTCCTCGCCCAGTCCACCATCAATTTCGGCTACGCCCTGATGGACCTGGCCGGACTGTCCTTCCTCGGGCTCGGCGTGCCCGCCCTCACCCCCGACTGGGGCCGCATGGTCTTCGACGGCCAGACCGCCATCCAGCACGGCTACCCGCTGTCCGCGATCCTGCCCTGCGCCTTCATCGTGCTGACCGTGGTCGCCTTCAACGTGGTCGGCGAACGCTGGGCCGACCGCATAGCCAGGAGGGCCCGATGACCCCGCCGCAACCACCCCAACCGCCGCACCCCGCGTCGCCCACGCCCACCCTCGACGTCCAAGGGCTGAGGATCACCCTCCCCGGCACCGCCCGGCCCGTCCTCGACGGCGTCGACCTCACCGTCTCCACCGGTGAGACCGTCGCCCTCGTCGGAGAGTCCGGCTCCGGCAAGAGCCTCACCTCGCGCAGCGCGCTGAACCTGCTGCCGCCCGGAGCCGTCGTCGAAGGAGCCGTGCGCGTCGGCGGCGAGGACGTCCTCACCATGGACGCCGACCGGCTGCGCACCGTACGCGCCTCCGCCGTCGCCATGGTCTTCCAGGATCCGCGCGCGGCCGTCAACCCCCTGCGCCGCATCGGGGACTTCCTCACCGAGAGCGTCACCCTGACCCGGGCCATGAGCCGGGCCGGGGCGACCGCGCGCGCCACCGAGCTGCTGCAGGCCGTGGGCCTGGACCCGGAGGTGCTGCGCAAGTACCCCGGCCAGGTCTCCGGCGGCATGCTCCAGCGCGTGGTGATCGCGGCGGCCCTCATGGGGGACCCCGTCCTCCTGCTGGCCGACGAGCCCACCACCGCGCTGGACGTCACCTCCCAGGCCGAGGTCGTCGCCCTGCTGGCCGGGCTCCGCGCCCGCTTCGGCACCGGCCTGCTGTTCGTCACGCACGACCTCGACCTCGCGGCCGCCATCAGCGACCGCGTCTACGTCATGTACGCGGGCCGGATCGCCGAGAGCGGGCCCGCCGAGGCCCTCTTCGCGCGCCCCCGGCACCCGTACACGGCCGCCCTGCTGGCCTCCACCCCGCGGATGGACGGCCCGCGCGGCCGGCTCGCCGCCATCGAGGGCCAGCCGCCGGACCTGCGCCAGGCCCTCCACGGCTGTGCCTTCGCCGCCCGCTGCCCGCTCGCCACGGAGGTCTGCGACCAGCAGGTCCCGCAGCCGGTGGCCGCCCCGGGCCGGCCGGGGCACCTGGCCGCCTGCCACCACAGCGACCGGCTCGAAGGGAGCACCGTCGATGCCCGATAGCGGACTTCCCGACAACGTCCTGGAGGTCACGGGGCTGCGCCGCTCCTACGGAGCCGTGCGTGCCGTGGACGACGTGTCCTTCGTCCTCCCCGAAGGCGGCTCGCTGGGGATCGTGGGGGAGTCCGGCTCCGGCAAGACCACCACCGCGCGGATCGTCGTCGGACTGGAACGGGCCGACGGGGGCGAGGTCCTGGTCGGCGGCCGGAACCGGATCGCGCGGGGCGGGGGCGGGGGCCGCGGCCGTGCGCGGCGCCTGGCCCGTGCCCGCGAGGTCCAGATGGTCTTCCAGGACCCGTACCTCTCCCTCGATCCGCGGACCAGCGTCGAGGCGGCCTTGCGCGAGACCCTGCGCCTGCACTTCCCGGGCCGGGACCACGCCGCGCGGATACGGGAGTTGCTCGACCAGGTGGGTCTGGGCACCCGGGCCGCCGACGCCCTGCCGCGCCAGCTGTCCGGCGGCCAGCGTCAGCGCGTCGCCATCGCCCGGGCCCTGGCCGTCGAGCCGTCCGTGCTCGTCCTGGACGAGGCGGTCGCGGCGCTCGACGTGTCCGTACAGGCGCAGATCCTCAACCTGCTCGCGGACATCAGGGAGCAGACCCGCATCGGGTACCTGTTCATCACCCACGACCTGGGCGTCGTTCGGTGCGTCACCGACGAGATCGTCGTGATGCGCCACGGCCGGATCGTCGAGGCGGGTTCCACGGCCGAGGTGCTGGCCGCGCCCCGGCACCCGTACACCCGGCTGCTCCTGGAGTCGGTGCCCCGCCCGGGATGGGATCCGGAGGCGATCGCCGCGGCCCGCCGGGCGCTGTAGCGGGGGCCGGTCACGGCCCGGATCCGGCTCCCGGGGCGGCTTCCGATCCGGCTCCCGCGGCGAGGGTACGGATCAGGGTCCGCAGGATCTGGCCCGTACCGCCGTCGGCGCCGAGGGAGTCCATGGCCGCCAGGCCGTCCACGGCCGCGGCCACGGCCAGTCCCAGGGGGCGCGGGTCGAGGTCCCCGCCGCGTTCGTCGGCCAGGACCTGGAAGAGGGCGACGAAGCAGGCGCGCCAGCGCCGGTACTCGGCTTCCAGGCTCTCCCGGACCCGGGCGTCGTTCAACGCCTGCCAGTGCAGGGCGGAATGGAGGTGGGAGAGCTCGGCGCCCTCGGGCCGGCCGAGCAGTTGGACGACCCGTTCGGCGCGCTCGGCGAAGGGCCCGGAGCCGGACACCGCCGCCTCCAGCGGTGTGATCCATTCCGGTCGGATGTCCTGGATGACCGCCAGGACGAGATCGGTCCGGTCCTGGAAGTGGTAGTGGCACATTCCGTGCGAAACGCCTGACAGCGCGGCGACGTTGCGGGTGGTGAAGCCCTCGCCCGCCTCTCCCGCGAGCAGGGTCCGCGCGGCGGCGATCAGCCGCGCCCGGGTCAGTTCGCCCTTCGCCGAGGCCCGTGGCCGGCCGGCCCTTGCAGGGGGAGTGGCCGGCCGGTCCCCGGAGTCCTTCGCGACAGCTGCCATGGCGTCACTCTAACCAGCCTTCGGTCCGCGACCTGGGGCTTTCGGTGATCCACCGGAATGACCTCGTCCAAACTATTGACCGAGCGCTTGGCCAGTTTTAGCTTTCCGGTCAACCCCGCTGTCCCCGCGGGGAGTTGAGCCATCGGAGGACCCCCACATGAACGATCACGCAATGAACCGCCCCGTGGGCGAGGGCATGGGCAGGCGCAGGTTCCTCGCGGCGGCGGGACTCACCGCCGCCGCGGCCGCCCTCGCGGCGACCGAAGGGCGGGCCGGCGCCGCCGCGGCGATCCGCCCGGCGGCCGCAGGTGCCTTCCGCGTACCGATCGAGGACGTCCGGCACACCCGCACCTGGATGGCCTGGCCGGACTCCACCTCGATCTGGGGCAACACGCTCGGCGGCGTCCAGCAGGACATCGCGCTCATCGCGCGCACCATCGCCAAGTACGAGCCGGTCTACATCTGCGCCAACTCCGCCGGCGCCGCCAAGGCCCGCTCGATGTGCGGCTCCACCGTCACCGTCATCAGCACCATCCCCGTCGACGACTGCTGGATGCGCGATACCGGCCCCGTCTTCCGCACCAACGGATCCGGCGGTCTGGACGCCGTCGGCCTCAACTTCAACGGCTGGGGCAAGAAGCAGGCCCACTCCCGGGACAACCTGGTCGCCGGCCGGATCGCCTCCTACGTCGGGGTCCCCTTCACCGCCGCCGCCCTGGTCGGCGAGGGCGGCGCGATCGAGCAGGACGGCGCCGGCACCCTGATGGCCACCCGCAGCAGCCTGGTGAACAAGAACCGCAACCCCAACAGGACCGAGGCGCAGATCGAGTCCGCCATGCTCGCCGCCTACGGCGCCTCCAAGGTCATCTGGTTCGACGGCGTCAAGGGCCAGGACATCACCGACGACCACGTCGACGCGACCTCACGCTTCCTCGCCCCCGGCCGGGCCGCCGTCCAGATGCCCCTGGCCTCCGACAACGACGTGTACGCCAAGGACGCCCGCCAGCAGTACCAGATCCTCTCCGCGGCCACCGCCGCCGACGGCACGCGCATGGCGGTCGACCAGATCCAGGGGCCCGACTACAACAAGATCCGTTCCACCAACCCGGACTTCCTCGCCTCCTACGCCAACTACTACCTGTGCAACGGCGCCGTCATCAGTGCCCACTTCGGCGACACCCGCGCCGACACCGCGGCCAAGGCCACCCTCGCCCGGCTCTACCCCGGCCGCACCGTCGAGCAGCTCAACATCGACCGGCTCGGCACCGGAGGCGGCGGTATCCACTGCGTCACCCAGCAGCAGCCCGTCCCGTAACCGGGCACCCGCACACCACGAGGGCCGTTCCGGAGCGATCCGGAACGGCCCTCCGGCGTACGCGGGCGCGAACGGGTACGAGATACCGCCATTCGGGAAAATCCTTGGACCGCGCGGATGCCGTCACGGGACACTTCCAGTTCCTGCAAACCGCCCGCACACGACAGCACAGGGTTGCAATGGGAACGCCTGAACCGCCCGACAGTCCACCGGGCAAAGGCCCGGTCATCCTCGCACTTCGTTACTACGGAAGGGAGTTGGTCCGCCTCCGATGGCTGACCGCACCCGCGATGCTGCTCCCGGCGCTGGGCAACATCGGCATCAACTACATCGCGCCACTGATCGTCGCCAAACTCGTCGGCCGCATCGCCGGGGGTGCCGCAACCACCGTCGACACGATGCTGCCCTACGTCCTCGGATTCGCCGGGGTCCTGCTCCTCGCGGAGGCGCTGTGGCGCCTGGGCCTGCACTGCCTCAACCGCCTCGACGCCCGCGGCATCGAGCGCCTGTACGTCGTCGGCATGGACGAGCTGTTCGCCAAGGACGCCGCGTTCTTCCACGACAACTTCGCCGGGTCGCTGACCAAACGGGTACTCAGTTTCGCCTCCCGCTTCGAGGAGTTCGTCGACACCCTGACCTTCTCGGTGATGGGCAGCTTCGTACCGCTGGTGTTCGCCTCCGTGGTGCTGTGGCAGTACGACCCGCTGCTCGTGGCCGGACTGCTGATCCTGATCGCCGTCACGGCACTGGGCGTCGCGCCGCTGATCCGGCGCCGCCAGGGCCTCGTCGCCCAGCGCGAGGAGGCGATCGCCCGGGTGTCGGGCCACGTCGCCGACAGCCTGATGAACATGGACACCGTCCGGGCCTTCGCCGCCGAGGAACGCGAGGCGGCCGAGCACCGCTCGCGCGTCGCGCAGTCGCGCCGGCTCACCCTGCGCTCCTGGGACTACGGCAACCTGCGGATCGACACGGTCGTCGCGCCGATGTCCGTGCTGACCAACGCGCTGGGCCTGCTGCTGGCCGTCACGCTCGGCGGGGGAGAGCACGGCGTGGAGGCGGTCATCGTCGCCTTCACCTACTACGCCAGCGCGACGCGGATCATGTTCGAGTTCAACCAGATCTACCGTCGGCTGGAGAGCTCGATGACGGAGGCCGCACAGTTCACCGAACTGCTGCTCACCCCGCCGACCGTACTCGACCCGGCATCCCCCGAGCCGCTGCGGCCCGGGTCCCGCGACGTCCGCTTCGAGCGGGTCACCTTCGCCCACGGCGGCGGCAGACCCCTCTTCGAGGGCCTCGACCTGGACGTGCCCGCCGGCACGAAGATCGGCCTCGTCGGCCGGTCCGGGGGAGGCAAGACCACGCTCACCCGGCTGCTGATGCGGATGACGGACGTCGAATCCGGCCGGATCCTGATCGGCGGCCAGGACATCACCCGGCTGCGCCAGGCCGACCTGCGCAGCCTGATCGCCTACGTCCCGCAGGACCCGGCGATGTTCCACCGCACCCTGCGGGAGAACATCGCCTTCGCCCGGCCGGGCGCCACCGAGGCCGAGATCCGCCGCGCGGCAGAGGCGGCGCACGTCACGGAGTTCACCGACGCCCTGCCCGACGGCTTCGACACCATGGTGGGCGAGCGCGGCGTCAAGCTGTCCGGCGGACAGCGCCAGCGCGTCGCGCTCGCGCGGGCGATCCTGCGCGACGCGCCGATCCTGCTGCTCGACGAGGCCACCAGCGCCCTGGACTCGGAGAGCGAGATCCTCGTCCAGGAGGCGCTGTGGCGGCTCATGGAGGGGCGCACGGCCCTCGTGGTGGCGCACCGGCTGAGTACGGTCGCGACCATGGACCGGCTCGTCGTCCTCGACCGCGGACGCATCGTCGAGCACGGTACGCACCAGGAGCTGCTCGCCTCGGAGGGTCCCTACGCGAAGCTGTGGCAGCACCAGTCGGGGGGCTTCCTCGACGACACCTCCGCCGCGCGCTCGGAACTCGGCTGACGGCAGGCACGGTCCGGTCGTGGTGCCGGTCATGCCCGGCACCACGACCGGACCGGGCCCGAACCACCACCGCTGCCCCGGCGCCCGGGACGACGCGGTTCGCTCGTGCTCCTGAGCCGTGGACGCCGTGCCGCTGCTCCCGGGCGGGGTCCTGGCCCGGAACGCCCCGCCGCGCGTCCCGCCCGAGAGCGGCACCCGCCCTTCGGGAGCGGATGTGCATATTTTGTTCTGATATGAGCATCCATGAGGAAAGTCATGGCGGCCCGGGGCGGCGCCGGCTGCTCCGGGTGGTACTGACCGGCACGGTGGCCCTGGGAGCCGGCCTGGTGGCCGGTTCCCCCCGCGCCCCGGACGCCCCCGTCGCCGGCGGCCCCGGAAGGACCCGGCCCGCCAGCCCCTTGTCCGCGCTACGGGAGCTGGAGACGGGCAACGCGCGCTGGCGGACCCTGCACGAGCGGCACCCCGACGAGACGCGGACCGTGCGGCAGACCCTGGTCGGCGGCCAGCACCCGTTCGCCGTCGTCCTCGGCTGCGTCGACTCCCGCGTTCCCCCGGAGCTGGTCTTCGACCAGGGCCTCGGCGATCTGCTGACCGTACGGTCGGCGGGCGAGGTCCTGGACGAGGCGGTGCTCGGCAGCATCGCCTACGGGGTCCTCGAACTGGGCATCCCGCTGATCGTCGTCCTCGGTCACCAGTCGTGCGGGGCGGTCGCCGCGGCCGTCCGGGCCGACGAGGGCGGGCCCCCGCTGCCGGGTCACATGCAGTACCTGGTCGAGCAGATCCACCCGGCGATCGACCACACGCTGCGCGGGGCCGCGCGGATCGACGCCGCGATCACCGCGAACGTACGGCTGGTGCGGGCGCGGCTCGCCGCGGAACCGGAGCTCGCCGCCAAGGTCGCGGCCGGGGACCTCGCCGTGGTCGCGGCCCGGTACGAACTCACCAGCCAGCGGGTGCGCCGGCTCGGCTGACCCCAGCGGTCCGGGTCCGGCTCGCCACGAATCCCAGTTCGTCAGCCTCGCGCGGCCCGAACCGCACGTCCGGGTGGTTGTTCGCCGCAGGGGTGCCTTTGGGCGCTCAAGGCGCTTGGGGGCCGGGACAGTTGATACATGATCATCGAACCCGTGCCCACGCCCGATCCCACGCCCGGCCCCTCCGGCGAGCCCGCCCCGGCGCCCTCCCGCCGCCCTTCCCGCCGGAAGGTCATCGCCGGTGCGGCCGCGGTCGCCGGAGTCGGCGGCCTTTCGGTCGCGGCCGCCTCCGCCGGGACCCCGCAGGCCCCGACCGGCCCGGCGAGCGCCGACTGGGAGACCTGCCTGACCATCGCCCGGGCCGTCCTCGTACGGGACGAGGACGACGAGCCCCTGGTGCCCCGTTACTCCGACATCCTGCTGAAGAACGGCCTGCCCCGGTCCCGTACCCGCAAGAAGGTACTGATCGTCGGCGCCGGCCCCGCCGGGCTCACCGCCGCCCACCTGCTGCGCGAGGCCGGCCACCGGGTCACCGTCATCGAGGCCAACGGCAACCGGGTGGGCGGCCGGATCAAGACCTTCCGCACCGGCGGCCACGAGAAGTCCGCGGCCCCCTTCGCCGACCCGAAGCAGTACGCCGAGGCCGGCGCGATGCGCATTCCCGACAGCCACCCCCTGGTCACCGGGCTGATCGACGGTCTCGGCCTGAAGCGCAGGCGCTTCCACCTGGTCGACGTCGACGGGGCCGGCCGCCCCGCCTACCGTACGTGGATCTTCGTCAACGGAATCCGCGTCCGCCGCGCCGACTACGCGCGCAGCCCGCAGGCCCTCAACAAGTCCTTCGGGGTCCCGGCGGCCTACGAGGCCCTGCCCGCCGCGCAGATCGTCCGCAACGCCTTCGCCCCCGTGCGCAGGGAGATCGAGGGCAAGAAGGACAAGCAGCTCGTCGAGGGCTGGGCCCGCGTGATCCAGCGATACGGCCACATGTCGATGTACCGCTACCTGACCGAGGAGGCCAAGCTCGACGAGCGGACGATCGACCTGATCGGCACCGTCGAGAACCTCACCTCCCGACTGCACCTCGCCTTCGTGCACAGCTTCATCGGTGCCTCGCTGATCAGCCCGGACACCGCCTTTTTCGAACTGCCCGGCGGTACCGCCACCCTGGTCGACGCCCTCTACGCCCGCGTCGACGACCTCGTCCGGCTCGACCGCCGCGCCACCCGGATCACCCACGGGGAGAGCGGGGTCAGCATCGAGACCGTCTCCGAGGGCCGCGGCGGCAGCCCCGTGCGGCGCGAGACCTTCACCGGCGACACCGCGATCATCACCGTGCCCTTCTCCGGGCTGCGCCACATCCCGGTCGCGCCCGCGCTCTCGTACGGCAAGCGGCGCGCGATCACCGAGCTGCACTACGACGCGGCGACCAAGGTGCTGCTGGAATTCAGCCGCCGCTGGTGGGAGTTCGACGAGGCCGACTGGAAGCGCGAGCTGGAGGCGGTCCGGCCCGGCCTGTACCGCGCGTACCAGCTCGGGCGGACCCCGGCGGACGGCACCCTGCTGGGCGCGCACTCGTCCGTCGCCGACCGCGGCATCTCCAGCGGGCAGCGGGCGCACTACGCGGCCTGCCGCGCGGTCACCCGGGACCAGCCCGAGGCGGCCCGCGTCATCGGCGGCGGCTCGGCCACCGACAACCCCAACCGCTTCATGTTCCAGCCCTCCTACCCCGTCGAGGGCAGCGCGGGCGGGGTCGTGCTCGCCTCCTACAGCTGGTCGGACGACGCCCTGAAGTGGGACTCCCTGGACGACGAGGAGCGCTACCCGCGCGCGCTCGCCGGGGTGCAGGAGGTGTTCGGGCAGCGGATCGAGGTCTTCTACACCGGCGTCGGGCGCACCCAGTCCTGGATGCGCGATCCGTACGCCTACGGCGAGGCCTCCGTGCTGCTGCCCGGCCAGCACACCGAACTCTTCCCGCACGTCCGCAAGGCCGAGGGGAACCTGCACTTCGCCGGGTGCCACACCTCCATCAAGCCCGCGTGGATCGAGGGGGCCCTGGAGTCCGCCGTACGCACCGCCCTGGAGGTCCACTCGACCCTCTGACCGGACCTCTGACCGGGCCTCAGCTCTCGGCGAGCACGATCAGCCAGTCGTGCTCGCCGAAGCGGACCCGCTGCCCCTTGTCCGGATTGAGCCGCACGCCGTAGGCGGGGCCCGTGGCGGCCTCGGCGCGCAGCCGGTAGCCGACCGCGCATTCGCGGCGCCGCCGCGCCGACTCGACGAGGGTCGCGAACGTCACCTCGCGATCGGTGCGCACGTAGTCCGCGACCGGCTTCAGGTGGAGCTCGTTCCCCTCCGCCTCGAACAGCTCCTCGAAGACGGCGGCGAGATAGGGGCTCTCCGAGATCTGGGTCATCAGGAGACTGATCAGGCGGCCGCTGACGATGAAGTCGGCGCCCTCCCGGGCGGGTGCCAGCAGCCGGTTGCCGTCGTCGGACATCTCCGTGGTGAGCGACAGCTCCCGGCCCGCCGCCTCCCCGATGGCCCGCAGATGCAGCAGGGTGACCAGCGTCCGGTCGTCCGTCTCCGTCCCGGTCTCCGGCGCGAGGCCGAGGTCGATCGCGCGGGCGGGCGCCGCCGCCGCGCGGGGGAGGGGCTCGTGGCCCGTCTCGCCGATGACGATCACGCTGTCGTACGCGGGCACGTCCAGCTTGGCCAGCAGCCCGGGATCGGTGATGTCCCCGCTGCGGAAGGCCACTTCGAGGCTGCCGTGCGCCCCCGCGACCCCGGTGGCGGCGCGCGTGCGCACGTCGTCGGCGAGCGATACGACGTCCAGCGTGCTCCCGGGACCGACGAACCGGTCGAGCTGCTCCACGAGGAGCGGGGCGCGCCGGTTCCAGCCGAGGAGGAGCAGCCGTGCAGCCTCGGCCGTCCGGGGGCGGGCCGTGACGATCGCCTCCTCGTCGACGCACGAGGACGCGTCCGCCGGTACGGCCGTGTCGTCGTCCTCGGAGATCAGGATGATCCGGTCGCCCGGGCCGATCGCCGTACCGGGGTCCGGATTGAGCGCGACGGCGCCGTCGGCGTGCAGCAGCCCGACCACCGAGGACGTGGTGAACGCCAGCAGGGCCTCGCCGAAGGTGCGTCCGGCCAGGCCCCGGGCGGCGGCGGTGTAGAACTCGTCGCCCGCGAAGTCCAGCAGTTCCTGGTAGACGAGCGAGAGACCGGGTTCGCGGGCGGTCTGGACGAGGAGCCGGGCGATGATGTCGTCGACGCACAGGACGTGACCGCCGCGCCCGGCGGCCAGCCGGGCGGTGAGATGGCTGCGGGTGTCGCGCACGGCGGCGACCACCACCGCCCCGCCTCCCTCGGGGACCGCGGCGCCGAGGGCGAGCAGCGTCTTCACCACCTGGGCGTCGCCGGTGTCCCCCTCGGGGGGCAGGACGAGCACGGCCTTCGCGGTCCGCGGGCTCACCCGGGCCAGCTCCGCGGGGTCGGTGGTGCGCCCGTTGCGGCAGATGATCCGCGTCGTGCCGGTGCCGGTGCCGGTGCCGGTCGCGGCGGCGGAGGTGGCGATCTCCTCCTCCATCTCCACCTTGTCCTTGGGCGCGAGGACGGCGATGGCGGCCCTTCGCTGGTTGGCGTTCGCGGCCACCAGCTCCCCGACCACCGGGAAGATCTGGTCCGACCAGCCCAGCAGGACGGTGTGCCCGGACTCCAGCACGGTGGAGTGGCCGCGCCGGAGCAGCATGATGCGCCGGTTGATGCCGGTGGTGATCAGACCGACCAGCGTGGACACGAACAGCAGGGCGACCAGGGCGAGGGCCACGGAGGCCAGCACGTAGAGGGGCGACCCGACCGCGCCCCCGATCTTGAGGGTCTGTCCGACGCTGACCCATACGGCGGCGAGCCGGCCGGAGAGGGTCGCCGGCGCGGCCCGGTCGGCCCAGACGAGCACCGTGCTCGCCGGGACCACGACGGCGAGACAGGCCAGGGCGAACCATCCGATGAGCGCGGTGGTTCCCCCCGCCATCAGGTTGTCGAACCTGTACCGCAGGCGCAGCGCCAAGGTCGTCGTGTGCCGCTGCGCCATGAGAACCCCCTCGTCTTCCCCGCTGCTAACCCGCGGGCGCCCGCTCGGTTACGGGTGAACCGCCCCCGGGGCGCGGCCGGTCAGGGGTGCAGCGCCGCGATGATCTCGTCCGTGGTGCTGACCCTGCCGATGCGCGGGAAGATCTTGCCGAAGGTATGGGCGTGGGACTCGGGGTCGGTGTCGGCGGTGGCGTCCTCCGCGAAGACCAGGTCGTAGCTGAGCTCCCACGCCGTACGGGCGGTGGACTCGACTCCGACACTGGTGGAGATGCCGGCCAGCACGATGCGGTGGATGCCGCGGCGGCGCAGCTGGAGGTCGAGTTCGGTACCGGTGAAGGCACCCCAGTGGCGCTTGGTGACGACCACGTCCCCGAGGTCGGCCAGCTCGGCCGGGATCTCGGAGAAGGCGGCGGGCGGGGCGGCGGCCGGGCCGGGGCGGTCCACGTTCGCGGTGGGCAGGTCGCCGCCGTCCGGGGACCACGCCACCTTGACCAGGACCACGGGCAGCCGGTGGGCGCGGAACGCCTCGGCGAGCGCGATCCCCTTCCCCAGGATCTCGGGGGTGGGCTTCGCGGCGGGCCGGTCGAGGATGCCCGTCTGGAGGTCGATGAGAACCAGGGCGGTGTCCCCGCCGAGGGTGAGGCGATGGGGTTCGGCGGTCATGAGGTCTCCTCCGACAAGATGGGACATAGGGGCACAACGTACAAGGCGGGCCCCCGATTTCCCCGGCCCTCCTGGCCCTCCCGCAGGCTCGCCCACCCCTAATATGGGAACGTGAGTACGAATAGGGAGGAAGCCCGGCCCGCCCTGACCCGCGCGCTGACCGGGACCGAGCTGCTGCGCTGGTACTGGACACTGGCCGAACTGAGCGCGCTCGCACGGGAGATGGGCCTGTCGGCCGGCGGCGGCAAGGCGGCCGTCACCGCGCGGCTCGCCGCCGCCCTCGACGGACTCCCCGCGCCCGCCGCCCCGGCGGCCCCCGCGGCGCGCCGCGCCGGGCGCCAGCTCACCGCCCCCGTCACCGGCGCGACCGTGATCCCGCCGGGCCAGCGCTGCAGCCAGGTGCTGCGTGCCTACTTCGTCCGCGAGATCGGACCCGGCTTCCACTTCGACGCCTTCATGCGGGACTACGTCGCCCAGCACGCGGGGCACACCCTCGCCGATGCCGTCGCCCACTGGCACGCGACGCGCGCCCGGGCGGCCGAACCCCAGGAGGTGGGCGCGCAGTTCGAGTTCAACCGGTTCCTGCGGGCCTGGCACGGCCGGAACCCGGACGGGGCCCGCGCCGAGGCCCTGGCCGCGTGGCAGGCCCACCGGGCCCGCCCCCGGGACTGACCGCCGTGCTCGGGGTGCCGTGCTCGGGGTGCCGGGCTCCGGGCTACGCGCGCTCGTAGCGCAGCAGGACGACGCCGTTGCCGAAGGTGTGGGTGTCCGTGTGCCGCAGGGTCACCGGAGCGTGGTCGAGGGTCGGGAAGAGCGGTGTGCCGCGCCCGATCCGCACCGGATGCACGTAGATCCGGTACGCGTCCACGAGGTCCTGGCGCAGGAAGGAGGCGGCGAGACCGGCCCCGCTCAGCGTGAGGTCGCCGCCCGGGGCCGCCTTGAGCGCGGCGACCTCCTCGGGCACGACGTCCCGCACGACCGTGGTGTTCCACTCGGCCGACCGCAGGGTGCGCGAGTACACGTACTTGGGCTTGGACCGCCAGATCTCCGCGAACTCGGCGACCGGACCCGCGTTCGCGGGATCGGCGTCGGCGGTCGGCCAGTAGTCCGCCATCAGCTCGTGCGTGACGCGTCCGCTGAGGAAACCGCCCATCGTGCGGAGCACGTCGTTCATGTGCTGGTGCAGCTCTTCGTCGACCTGGTGCCAGCCGATGTCCCGGTCCGGCCCCTCGATGAACCCGTCGAGCGACACCCCGGCCATCAGCACGATCTTCCGCATGGCCGACCACGGTACGCCCCGGGAGCGCCCCGCGGCGGGAGCGGCGCGGGCCACCGTGATACTGGCCGGTGTGAAGACCGAAGACCCGCAGACCGAAGACGTGAAGCCCGACGACGCGGACACCGTGCTGTTCCACATGGAGGGCCGGACCGGGGTGGTCACCCTCAACCGCCCCCGGGCCATCAACGCCCTCACCCACCCCATGGTGATCCGCATCGACGAAGCCCTCGCCGCATGGGCGGCCGACCCCGCCGTGCGGCAGGTCCTGATCCGCGGCGCCGGTGAGCGCGGGCTGTGCGCGGGCGGCGACATCCGGGCCATCCACGACGACGCCAAGGCCGGGAACACCGCCTCCGCCGCTTTCTGGCGCGACGAGTACCGGCTCAACGCCCGCATCGCCCGCTACCCCAAGCCGTACGTCGCCCTCATGGACGGCATCACCATGGGCGGCGGCGTCGGCGTCTCCGCCCACGGCTCGGTCCGGGTCGTCACCGAACGCTCCCGCGTCGCCATGCCCGAGACCGGCATCGGCTTCGTCCCCGACGTGGGCGGCACCTACCTGCTCGGCCGCGCGCCCGGCGAACTCGGTACCCACCTCGCCCTCACGGGCACGGCGGTCGGCGCCGCCGACGCGCTGCTGTGCGGGCTCGCCGACCACTTCGTACCGGCCGACCGGCTCCCGGAGCTGACCGCCGCCCTCGCCGACGCACCCGCCCACGAGGTGCTGCCGCGGTACGCCGCCACCCCCGGGCCCGGTGACCTCGCCGGCCGGCGCGGCTGGATCGACCACTGCTACGCGGCCGACACCGTCGAGGAGATCGTGGAGCGGCTGCTCGGCCAGGGCGAGCCCGCCGCCGAGGAGGCGGCCGAGGCGATCCTGGCCAAGTCCCCGACCGCCCTCAAGGTCACCCTGGCCGCACTGCGCCGCGCCGTCGGGCTCGGCTCGCTGGAACGGGTGCTGGCCCAGGAGTTCCGGGTCTCCTGCAACGGGCTGGCCGCGCCCGACCTGGTGGAGGGCATCCGGGCGCAGGTCGTCGACAAGGACCGCGATCCGCGCTGGTCCCCTTCGACCCTGGCCGAGGTGACCGACGCGGACGTGGAGCGGTTCTTCGTCCCGCTCGGGCAGGACCGCGAACTGCGCCTGCCGCCGCGGGAGGACCTCGAACGCGGCTGAGCCGCGTCTCCAGGCCGCCCGGGCCCCGCCGGCGTCCGTGGTCGAAGTCCTCCTCGCGCAGCCTCCGCGGCCGCCGGGAGGCCCGCCGTCCGCAAGAGCGCCACCCCGGCCGGGCACCGAGGCCGGCCAGGGGTGGCGCAGGGCCATCGCGCGCAGGCTGTGCCCGTCCCGGTGCCGAGCCTGTGCATGCCCGGTGCCTCGATGCCCTCGGCGTCGAGCAGCCGGATCGCCGCCGCGACGACCCTCTAGGAGGCCACGTACTCCCGCAGGTGACGGGCGGTCAGTGTGTCCGCCCCGGCCACCAGGTCCGCCGGCGTGCCCTCGAAGACGACCTCGCCCCCGGCGTGGCCGCCGCCCGGGCCGATGTCGATCAGCCAGTCGGCGTGCGCCATCACGGCCTGGTGGTGCTCGATGACGATCACCGAGTTCCCGTCGTCGACGAGCCGGTCGAGCAGGGCCAGCAGCCTGTCCACATCGGCCATGTGCAGTCCGGTCGTCGGCTCGTCCAGGATGTACGTCGAGGACTTCTCGGCCATGCTGATGGCCAGCTTGAGCCGCTGCCGCTCGCCGCCCGACAGGGTGTTGAGCGGCTGGCCGAGCCGCAGGTACGACAGGCCCACGTCGACGAGCCGGCCGAGGACCGCACGCGCCTGCCCGGTGGGGAAGAACGCGTGCGCCTCGGCGACCGGCATGTCCAGCACCTCGCTGATGTTCTTGCCGCGCAGCCGGTACGTCAGCACCTCGGGCGTGAACCGCCTGCCCCCGCACTCCTCGCAGACCGAGGCCACCGCGGCCATCATCGCCAGATCCGTGTACACCAGCCCGAGGCCGTTGCACTTCGGGCAGGCGCCCTCCGAGTTCGCGCTGAACAGGGCCGCCTTGACCCCGTTGGCCTTGGCGAAGGCCGTCCGGATCGGCCCCAGCAGTCCGGTGTAGGTGGCCGGATTGGACCGGCGCGAGCCGCGGATCGGTGACTGGTCGGCCACCACCACCCCGTCCTGCCGGGCCAGGTATCCGTGGATCAGCGAGCTCTTGCCCGACCCGGCGACGCCGGTCACCACCGTCAGTACCCCCAGCGGCACCTCGACGCTGACGTCCTTGAGGTTGTGCAGATCGGCGTCCTTGACCGAGAGGTGGCCGCGCGCGGTGCGCACCGGCTCCCGCAGCCGGGCACGGTGTCCGAGATGGCGCCCGGTGAGGGTGCCGGAGGCGCGCAGCCCGGCCACGTCGCCGGTGTAGCAGAGCCGCCCGCCGTCCGTCCCCGCGCCCGGTCCGAGGTCGACGACGTGGTCGGCGATCGCGATGACCTCCGGCTTGTGCTCCACCACCAGCACGGTGTTGCCCTTGTCGCGCAGGCGCAGCAGGAGGTCGTTCATGCGCTGGATGTCGTGCGGGTGCAGGCCGGTGGTCGGTTCGTCGAAGACGTACGTGACGTCCGTGAGCGAGGAGCCGAGGTGGCGCACCATCTTGACCCGCTGGGCCTCGCCGCCGGACAGGGTGCCGGAGGGGCGGTCCAGGCTGAGGTAGCCCAGGCCGATCTCCACGAGGGAGTCGAGCAGGTCGCGGAGGTTGGCGAGCAGCGGGGCGACGGCCGGGTCGTCGATCCGGCGGACGAAGGAGGCCAGGTCGCTGATCTGCATCGCCGAGCAGTCGGCGATGTTCATGCCCTCGATGCGCGAGGACAGCGCAGCCGCCGAGAGGCGGGTGCCCCCGCACGCCGGGCAGTCGGTGAAGACCACGGCCCGGTCGACGAAGGCCCGTATGTGGGGCTGCATCGCCTCGCGGTCCTTGGACAGGTACGTCCGCTGGATCTTCGTGATCAGGCCTTCGTAGGTGAAGTTGGTGGAGCCGGACTTCACCTTCACCGGGCCCGTGTGCAGGAGGTCGGCCCACTCGCGCTCGGTGAAGTCCTTCAGCTTCGTGTCGGGTGAGTAGAAGCCGGAGTTGGCCATGTTCTGCCAGTACCAGGTGTCCACGGCGAAACCGGGGACGGTGATCGCGCCCTCGTTGAGGGAGAGTTCGCGGTCCACCAGCTGGTCCACGTCGATGTCGGTGACCTGGCCGATGCCCTCGCAGTTCGGGCACATGCCGTCCGGAGAGTTGAAGCTGAAGGCGGTGGAGGCTCCGACGTGCGGGACGCCGAGGCGGGAGAAGACGATCCGCAGCATCGTGGAGGCGTCGGTCGCGGTCCCGACCGTGGAGCGGGAGTTCGCGCCCATCCGCTCCTGGTCGACCACGATGGCGGCGCTCAGATTGTGCAGCCCGTCCACGTCCGGGCGGCCCAGGCTCGGCATGAAGGACTGGATGAAGGCGGTGTACGTCTCGTTGATCATCCGCTGCGACTCGGCGGCGATGGTGCCGAAGACGAGCGAGGACTTGCCGGAGCCGGACACGCCCGTGAAGACGGTGAGCCGGCGCTTGGGGATGTCGAGGGAGATGTCCGTGAGGTTGTTCTCCCGCGCTCCGCGGACCTGGATGACCTGATGACTGTCGGCGGCGATCTGCACGGAACTCCTCGCGGTTGCGGTGTCGCGGTATCGCGCTGGCGGTGTTTCGACCTTACTTTATACGCTGTATTCTGTACGGTGTAGTGAATTATTGGCATGCGCTCGGAGGGCCGGACATGGCGAAGGACCGCAGCGGTGCGGGAGACCCCGCCCGCACGCTGGAGCTGCTGTGGCGCGGCTCCGGACAGCCGGCCCCGGCCGGGCGGCGCGGCCCGCGGCAGGGCCTCACCGTCGACGCCGTGGTCGGGGCCGCGACCGAACTCGCCGACGAGGCCGGACTGGCCGCACTCACCATGCGCGCCCTGGCCCAGCGCCTGGGAGTGACCCCGATGACCCTCTACACGTACGTCCCCGGCAAGGCCGAACTCCTCGACCTCGTGCTGGACGAGGCGTACGGGCGCATGGAACGCCCGGCGCCGGGCGCGGGGGAGGGGTGGCGGACCAGGGTCGCCCGTGTGGCCGAGGACAACCGGGACCTGCTCGCCCGGCACCCGTGGATCGCGGACCTGCCGGTCACCCGCCCGCCGCTGGGCCCGGGAGTGATCGGGAAGTACGAGTACGAACTGGCCGCCTTCGAGGGCATCGGCCTCACCGACGTCGAGATGGACGCGGCCCTGACCCACCTCCTCGGCTTCGTCCACGCGAACGCCCTGGCCGCGGCCGACGACGCCGCGCACAACAGCCACCAGAGCCAGGACGAGTGGTGGGCCGTCACGGCCCCGCTGCTGGAGCGGGCCCTGGACCCCGGGCGCTACCCGCTCGCCGGCCGCGTCGGCAGCGCCGTCGGCGGCTACCACCCGCAGGCGCTCTGGAACTTCGGCCTCCGGTGCGTCCTGGACGGCCTGGCCCACCTGATCGACGCCCGCCCGGCCGGGTGAGGGCCCGTCCCGGCACCGGGACGGGCACCCGGACCGCTCAGCGGTAGCCGGTGGTGTCCGCGGGGCGGTCCGGGTCCTGGACCTCGACCATGTAGCGCCAGGCGTCCGGGCGGCTGCCGTCCAGGTCCGTGAAGCCGTACTCCCGGGCGAGCTGCCCGCTGGAGAGGGACCGGCCGTTCCAGCGGGCCACCTCCGGGTCGGCGGCGAGCGCCGCGACCGCCCGGCCCACGTACGACGGGGTCTCGGAGATGGCGAAATGCGGGACCTTCGCCAGCGCGTCCCGCCAGTTCGCCTCCGTCACCCCGAAGGTGTCGAGCATCATCTCCGAGCGCAGCCAGCCCGGCGTCAGCGCCACCGCCGTGGCCCCCCGCGGCCCCAGCTCGTGCCCCAGCGCGAACGCCATCCGCAGCACCGAGGACTTGGCGATGTCGTAGAAGAAGGACACCCGGTAGCGGCTCGCGTTGTACTCGGCGGTGCCGTCCGTCATCTCCA
The DNA here is from genome assembly GCF_054353315.1 of Streptomyces sp. NC-S4. Classification (NCBI taxonomy): domain Bacteria; kingdom Bacillati; phylum Actinomycetota; class Actinomycetes; order Kitasatosporales; family Streptomycetaceae; genus Streptomyces; species Streptomyces sp. NC-S4. The sequence goes on from NZ_CM135937.1 coordinate 7,179,659, forward strand.
CCACCAGACCACCCGGCTCGCTCAGCAGCAGCGGCACCGCGAAGTGGCTGGTGATGGCGTGCGTCTCCACGGCCAGCCGCATCAGCCGCAGCCCCTTGTCCAGGTCGTGCTCCCAGACCGTGCTCTCCCACTCGAAGAGCAGCTCCCCGCCCCAGATGTCGTTGACCAGGACGTCCAGGCGGCCCTGTTCCGCCTCGATCCGCCCGACCAGGGCCTCGACCTCCGCCGGCACCAGATGGTCGGCGACGACCGGGACGCCCCGGCCGCCCGCCGCGGTGACCAGCTCGGCCGTCTCCTCGATCGTCTCGGGCCGGTCGTACTCGGAGCGACGGCCCCGGGTGCTGCGCCCCGACACGTACACGGTCGCACCCCGCGCGCCCAACTGGACCGCGATGCCCCGGCCCGCGCCGCGTGTCGCCCCGGCCACGAGGGCCACCCTGCCTTCGAGACTCCGCTGTGTTTCCGGCATGCCCCGACCCTACGACGGACACCGCCGCCGAGGGCGCACCTTCACCCCGGCTCTCGGCCGGTTCCGGGACGGGACCGGCGCGGGCTTGTCCAATCCGCCTCCGAGACCGCACTGTTGACCGAGTTTCGTCCCTCAGGTCAGGAGAACCGGCTTGTCGTCCCCCATCTCGCCCGTCCCGCAGGCTCCGGGCACCCCGTACGTGATCGACCCCGCCGGCGGCTGCCCGCACGCCCTCAACGCCCGGCTGCGCGCCGAGCACGGGGCCGTGGCGCAGGTCGTGCTCCCCGGTGGGGTCCCCGGGGCGGTCGTCCTGGAGCACGACGCGCTGAAGGAGTTCCTCGCCCACCCCGAAGTGGCCAAGGGCGCCCGGCATTTCCCCGCCCTGCACGACGGCACCATCCCCGCCGACTGGCCGCTGCGGGTCTTCGCCAACGCCCAGGGCATGCACACCGCGGACGACGCCGACCACCGCCGCCTGCGGGGGCTGGTCGGCAAGGCCTTCACCATCCGCCAGGTGGAACGGCTGCGGCCGCGCGTCGAGGAGCTGACCGCCGGACTCCTCGACGACCTCGCGCGGGCCGCGGCCGGCTCCCCCGACGGGACCGCCGACCTCTACGAGCACTTCGCCCTCCCGCTCCCGATGAACGTCATCTGCGAGCTGCTCGGCGTGGACCCCGAGCACCGGGGCCGGCTGCACCACCTGACCAACCAGGTGATCATCGCCACCGACATCACCCCGGCCGAGAAGATGGCCGCCCTCCAGGAACTCATGGCCCTGATCGCCGCGATCGCGGCCGCCCGCGCCGCGAACCCCGGCGAGGACCTCACCAGCGCCCTGATCGCCGCCCGCGAGGACGACGGGGACCGGCTCACCGAGGTCGAACTCATCGGCACCATGCGGCTGATGCTCGTCGCGGGCCACGAGACCACCCTCAACCTCATCGTCAACGCGGTCCGCGCCCTGTGCGCCCACCGCGACCAGCTCGCGCTGGTCCTGGACGGCAAGGCCACCTGGTCGGACGTCGTCGACGAGACCCTCCGCTGGGACACCCCGGTCAGCTGGTTCCCGTTCCGCTATCCCACCCGCGACCTGACCTTCGGCGGGACCGTGATCCCGCAGGGCACCCCGGTGCTCGCCGGATACAGCGCGGCGGGCCGCGACGAGTCCTTCCACGGGCCGGACGCCGACCGCTTCGACCTCACCCGCGCCACCGCCGCCCGCAGCCTCGCCTTCGGCCACGGCGCCCACTACTGCACCGGGGCCCCGCTGGCCCGCCTGGAGGCCACGATCGCCCTGGAGCGGCTCTTCACCCGCTTCCCCGACCTCGACCTCGCGGTCCCGGACACCGAACTCCCCTACCAGAACAGCTTCATCAGCAACAACGTCCGCTCACTGCCGGTCCGGCCCGGCCGGCAGGCCGCCGCCACCCTCTAGCGCCCGGACGCGCACGTCCACCGCGTGCCACCCCGTCGCCCCGTCCGGCACGGTCCCGGTGCGGACCCCCGTCTGCACCGCGCCCGTGCCGTCCGTGGCGCGGACCTCCAGGGTGTGCGGCCCGGGGGTCGCCTCCCACGGCCAGACCCACTGCCGCCAGGTGTCGACACCGTCCGCCGCCCCGAGCCGCGCCTCCTGCCAGGGGCCGCCGTCCACCCGTACCTGGACCCGCTCGATCCCGCGGTGCTGGGCCCACGCCACCCCGGCGACGGGCACCCGGCCCGGTGCCAGGCCGGCGTACGGGCGCGGGGTGTCGATCCGCGACTGCGTCTTGACCGTGGCCTGCTGGGCCCAGGACCTGCGCACCCAGTAGGCGTCGTAGGCGGCGAACGTGGTCAGCCGCAGCTCGGTGAGCCACTTGCAGGCGGATACGTACCCGTACAGACCCGGTACGACCATCCGGACCGGGAACCCGTGGGCGAAGGGCAGCGGCTGGCCGTTCATGCCGACCGCCAGCAGCGCCGCCCGGCCGTCCATGACGGCCTCGACCGGTGTGCCGATGGTCATGCCGTCCACCGAACGCGCCACCAGCTGGTCCGCGGGCCCGCCCTCGGACGGCGGTCGCACCCCCGCTTCGCGCAGCAGGTCTCCCAGGCGTACGCCGAGCCAGCGGGCGTTGCCCGCGTACGGGCCGCCGACCTCGTTGGAGACACAGGTGAGGGTGATGTCGTGCTCGACCACCGGGCGGGCGAGCAGCTGGCGCAGATCCAGGGTCAGGGGCCTGGCCACCCCTTCCCCGTGGATGCGCAGCCGCCACGTGTCCGCGTCCACGCGCGGGACGACCAGCGCGGTGTCCACCCGGTAGAAGTCCCGGTCCGGGGTGAGGAAGGGGCCGAGCCCGGGCACCCGCAGGTCCGCCCCGGCGGGCACCGGCGGCGCGGGCACGGTGGGCCGGGGCAGGACGAAGCGGGCCCGGGAGGCGGTGGCGTCGGCGCTGCCGTGCGCGCCCAGCCGTCGTGCCCCGAGCCCGACGCCGGCCGACGCCGCCAGCACGGCGACCACCAGCCGGCCGAAGCCGCGCCGGTCCATCGACCCGGCCGCGCCAGGCGGAGCTCCTGCCGGGCGGGTCCGCTTCCCGGCCGTGACCAGCAGGTACAGCACCCCGGCCGAGACCAGCGCGCCCACCAGCGAGGGCAGCGCGTCCCGCCAGGAGGCCTCCGGCCGGCTGAGCGCGGCGAGCGCCCCCACCAGCCCGAGTCCGCCCGTGACCGCGATCGCGGCCGGGAGGTGGCGTACGGCGAGCAGCCCGGTGCCGACGGCGACCGCGGCCAGCACGACGAGGATGCCGAGGCCCAGCACCAGCTTGTCGGAGGTGCCGAACAGTCGGATGGCCCATTCCCGGACGGCCACCGGCGTCAGGTCCACCACGGCTCCGCCCACGGCCGTGACCGGCGAGGCCTCGGGCCGGCCTGCCGCTGCCGCGGCCAGTTGCGCGGACGCCAGCCCGGCCACGGCCGCGACGATCCCGCTGACGGCGCCCGTCGTGCGCCGCGGCCGTGCGGAACGGCTCGGGTCTGACTCCACATGGCCAGTGTCCCGCGCCCGGGCCCTCCCGGTGCGGCGCCGTGCCGCCGTACCGGCCCCGCGCCGGGCCGCGTCTTGCGCCCAGGGCGAAAGGACCACGCCCCGAGTGAACGGACCGTGGCGACGGCGGGGTGCGGGGCAACGATCACGGCATGACCTCCCTTCACTCCACGCAAGCGTGGATACCGTGCCCCTGAAACCCGCGCGGATCCTCCGCACCTCGCCCTACCGGCCCGTACTCACCCACTCGACGCTGCGCCGCCTGTTACCGGGGTTCACCGTCTCCTCCCTCGGCGACGGCATGGCCGTGGTCGCCGTGAGCTGGCTGGCGATCGAGATCGCACCGGCGACGGAACGCGCCCTGTGGGTCGCGCTGGCGACCACCGCCTACACCCTCTCGGGCGCCGTGGGCGCGGCCCTCCTCGGACCGCTCCTGCGACACCGCTCCCCGGCCCGGCTCGTCGCCTGCGACGCCCTGCTGCGCGCCGCCGCCCTCGGCGCGATCCCCGTGTTTCACGTGCTCGGGGCGCTGAGCATCGAGCTGTACGTGGTGCTGCTCGCTGCCTCCTCCGTCCTGCACTCGTGGGGCCGGGCCGGCATCCACACCCTGCTGGCCCGCCTGCTGCCGGAGCGCGACCACCTGGCCGGCAACGCCGTCCTGTCCGGCATCGGGTCGCTCTCCACCGTCTTCGGCCCGCCCCTCGCCGGCGCCCTGATCCTGTGGGGCGGCGCCGCCACCGTGATCGCCGTCGACGCGGCGACCTTCCTCGTCCTGGCCGCCACCTTCCTCTTCGGCGTGCCGCACGAGGACGCGCCCGCGCCCGGGGAGGGCGGCTCCCGTTCCGCGGGCTTCGCCGTGATCTGCAGCGCCCCCGCCCTGCTGGGCCTGCTCGCCCTGAGCTTTGCCTTCTTCTGCCTCTTCGGTCCCGTGTACGTGGCGCTGCCGCTGTACGCGTCCAACGGGCCGGGAGCTCCCGCCGCCGTGCTGGCCGCCTTCTACACGGCGTTCGGCGTCGGGGCCGTCCTCGGTTCCGTACTGACCGGGTACCTGGGCCGGCTGCCGATCCGGCCGGCCATGACCGGCATCGTCATCGCCTTCGGCCTCTGCATGCTGCCGGTGGGCCTGGGGGCGCCGACAGCCGTCGGCGTCGCCGGGTTCGCAGCCGCCGGGCTGCTCTGGCCCCCGTACGCCTCGCTCTCCACGGCCCTCTTCCAGCGTTCGGTCCCGCGGGACCTGCTTCCCCAGACGCTGGCCGCGAGCACCGCGGTCCAGCTGCTCGCGGTGCCGCTCGGCACCGCGCTGGGGGGCCCGCTGGTGGCCGGGCTCGGCGCCAGGGGGACCCTGCTGGCCTCGGCCGTCTCGATCGCGGTCCTCGGCCTGGTGGCTGCCGGGGCCGCACGGGCCGGGCGGATGCGGAATTCGTGAATCCGGGTCCGGGGCCCGCCCGGGGGCCGGGCGAGCCCGCGGTGCGGGTCAGCGGGTCAGCGGGCGGCGGCGGCCGGTGGCAGGGCCGCGGCGATCCGTTCGGCCAGCCGGTACGGGTCACCGTTCGGCCGGTCCGGATGGCGGGTGGTGCGCCCCGCCCACTCCGCCTCGAAGGCGTGCCAGTCGATCTCCCGCGGCGCGGCCTTCTTCACCAGCGCCTCGTCCAGCGACGCGAAGTAGCGCGCCCACCGGGGTGCGTACAACTCCGAGATCAGGCCGCTCCATTCGCGGTTCGCGTAGTCGTGCAGGAAGCCGCCCTCGCTGGTGCTGCGGCGGCCCCACACGCTCAGCAGCGAGCGCGCGTCGTACTCGTACCGGTCCTGCTCGGCCCGGTCCGCGCCCCAGGAGCGCGCCGCGGAGAGCCACGTGCCGAGGAGGAAGGCCGGGTCGGATCCGGTGACCGCCTCCAACTTCCGCTCACCGTCCTGCCATTCGGCCGTCAGGGCCCGGAAGCGGGCCAGGTCCTTGGCCTCGTAGGCCGCCCTGATCTTCGGCAGCAGCACCCGCGAGTGGTTGGCGAGGGCCTGCCGGGCGGTGTCCACCAGGTCGAAGCGGTAGGCGCTGGAGCCGCGCAGCGCGGGATCCACCTTCAGCAGGTGGTCCAGGGCCCTGCGCACCGAACCGGCCGGGTAGCGCATGGACTTCGGGCTCCAGTACGCCGCCCCGGCCGCGGTCAGGCCCGGCCGGGCGGTGAACAGGCTGTCCTGCGACTCCGACCACAGGCCCGAGGAGGTGCTGTACGGCCCCTTGCGGAGCTCCTCCCAGGCCGCGGCCGCCGCGGCGTCGGGGCGGCCGTACCGGCGGGCCGCGAAGTCCGCGAACCACCGGCGCTGGTCGATCGGCCCGCGCTCCCAGGCCAGATCGGTGAAGAGGTCGAAGGCGGCCGGGTTGGTCCCGGTGGCCTCCGGCAGGTAGGCGATCCCGGCGAGCGCGCTGTTCGCCTTGTCCCGCCAGGGGCCGAACCGCTCGATCCACACGGAGCTGTTCGCGCCGACCGTGGTGTGCCCGCCGAAGTTGTAGATGGTGCCCATCGCGTACGGTGCCCCGCCCCAACGGGCTTCGCGGTCCAGCCGGTTGTACCGGTCGGACAGCCCGTCGAGGATCAGCAGCTTCGAGGTGTCCACCCCGGCCAGCAGCTCCGCGGTGGGGTCGTCCTGCCAGCCCAGCACCGCCCACAGCGCACCCGGACGGGCGGCGTGCAGTGCGCGCTGGATGGCGCCGGCGGCGGCGCGGACCTCGACGGAACCCGTCCGGCCGCCCTCGTGCAGCGGGCTCATCCGGTACATCGTGCTGTCCCCGAACACCTCGCGCTGCTCGGCGTAGTACGCGGCGGCCAGCCTCCCGAACACGGGCGAGGCGGGGTCCAGCCAGTCGGGGCGGTCGAAGCCCGCCCAGTCGCCCTGTGCGACCGTCGCCGCCCCCGGGTTGCGGGCGGAGAAACCGGGCGGCACGGTGCCGAAGTAGCCGGGCAGCACCGGGGTCATGCCGAGCCCGCGCAGCTGCTCGGCGATCCGCCCGCCCAGCTCGGCGCGCTCTCGCATCAGCCGCTCGGTGACCGGGCCGCCGAAGTCGCTCAGGTTCTGCAGCAGCCACCAGCTCTGGTGGCCGGGGCCGGGGATCCACCGCCGCAGCTCCTCGGCGGAGTAGCCGAACCCCTGGAGCGCCCGGTAGTACGGGTACTCGGCGCCGACCTGCACGAACACCTCGTTGATGCCGTGCAGGGCGAGCAGGTCGATCTGCCGCTGGTGCTCCTCGAAGGAGCGGTACGGGCCGGAGTACCCGTCGTCGGTGTCGTTCAGCGCGTACCGGTGCGGGACCTGCGCGGCGCGGGTGACCGGCACCGGGACCGCCGGCAGCCGGCCGGGCAGCATGCCGATGCTGTCGCCGGGCCAGCCGATGTCGACCCCGGCGACGTGCTGGAGGTACCAGCCGACGCCCGTGAGCAGGGTGGCCCCGGTGCTGCCGCGCACGGTGACCGCGCCGGCGGTGCCGGACACGGTGAAGGTGTCGGCGGCTGCGCCGGCATCGGGCACCAGCGTGAACTGCTCCCAGTGGCGCGGGAGCAGCCGCCGCAGGGCGGCCCGCGCGGGCGCGACGTCGAAGGTGCCGGCCCGGCCCGGACGCGGGGCGGCGCCCGGGTGCGCGTCCGCCGGTACGGAGGCACGTGCGGGCGCCCCCGCGCAGATCAGTGCCAGCAGCGCCGCGGGCAGTGCGGCGAGCGCGAGCGGGCGCCGGGGCTTCGGCCGGCGTCCGCTGCGCTGCGTCGGGTTGCTCATCCGTTCGCCCGGCCGTCAGACCGGCAGGGCCCAGGTCTGGTCGACCCGGTGGTCGCCGCAGTCGGTCAGCCGCAGCCGCTCGGCCGGGGCGGCGGCCGCGGGGGCCGTCAGGCACATCCCGCTGACCTCCTCCACGAGGGATCCGTCGCGGCGCTGCGACCAGGTCTGGCCCGGCTGCTCCGCCGGACGGTTCGAGCAGTCGGCCAGTTCCACGATCCGGTCCGCACCGGCCGACAGGCACTCGCCGGCCAGCCGCAGGGTCGCGTCCTTGCCCACGGTCCAGCGCTGGTCGGGGGCTCCGGTGCAGGCGGCCATCACCACGGCGCCGACGCCGGTGGTGTTGGCGCCGTCGGCACAACGGGCGCCGTCACCGACGACCTGCCCGGTGGGTACGGCCTCGGCGCAGCCGCGCGGGCTGAGCCGCCAGACCCCGGTGTCGTGCCCGGCCACCTTGCCGGTCAGCGTCGCGCCGACCTCGCGGGTCGTGCCGCTCCACAGGTCCTGGGCGCCGGCGGTGCAGTCGGTCAGGCCGATCTCGTCGAGCGGCACGTTGATGTCCCGGGTGGTGGCGGAGCGGTTCAGCACGGCCACGGCGCGGTCGCCGTTCGCGAGCGGCCGCACCAGGATCTCGAAGGTGGCGTTGGAGGAGACCACGGAGCCCTGACGGCCCATCGGGTCCTGGTCCAGCCGGATCATCCGGGTGTTGCCGAGGGCCGCCAGGCCCGCCGGGGTCAGCTTCGAGACGTCGGACGAGAGGATGAAGGGGGAGGCCATCATGGCCCACAGGGCGACCTGGCTGCGGCTCTCGGCGGCCGTGAGCCCGGGGGCGCCCGCGATCAGGAAGTCGGGGTCGTTCCAGTTGCCGGGGCCCGCGTACCGGCCGAGCCAGCGGTTGTAGCCGTAGTTGCCCAGCACCGCGCTCCACCGGGAGGTGCCGGGTGCGGCCGGGTTGTAGACCTTGATGTCCTTGCCCTCGCGCCACAGCTGGCCGGTCTCGCCGACCCAGTCGAGGACCTTGTGCCAGTCGGAGCCGCCCCACTCGCCCTGCTGGAAGTAGGCGGGCGCGGAGGCCGACAGGACCATGTCCCGGCCGCTGTCCCGCAGGGCCTTCGCGACGGCGTTGTAGGCGCCGCGGTAGGCCACCTCCTTGGTCGTGCCCTCCGGGACCCAGAGGTTGCAGCCGTCCATCTTGACGTAGTCCACCTTCCAGGAGGCGAACTGGCGGGCGTCCTGCGCGTAGTGGTCCGCCCCGCCGCCCTGGGGGGCGCCGCTGCCCGGGTACTTCTCGCAGGTGAGGGAGCCCGCGTCCTGGTAGATGCCGAACTTCAGGCCCTTGGCGTGCAGATACTCGCCGAGCCAGGCCATGCCGTGCGGGAACTTCGCCGTGTCGACGACCAGACTGCCCTGCGCGTCGCGGCTCTTGGTCATCCAGCAGTCGTCGACGGTCACCGTGTCGTAGCCCTTGGCGGCGAGCCCGGTGGACACGAGCGCGTCGGCGTTGGCCACCACCTTGGCCTCGTCGATGTCGCACATGTAGTGCGCCCAGTTGTTCCAGCCCATGGGAGGGGTGAGCGCGAGCGGGGTGTCCGAGGTCGCCCGGGGCTCGGCCGCCACCGGGGCGGGGGAGAGCGCGAGGGCGAACAGGGCGGCCGCGGTCAGGCAGGGGAGCGTTGCACGCAGGCGAGGCGGCACGGAGTCTCCTTGACGTGGGGGCAGTCGTGCGCCCAGTGCAGCGAGACGATTACCCACTGTCAACAGAAGTCGCTGATTGTCGACCGATGACCAGCAATATGGCGGCAATCGATGTCACACGAAAGTGCAGATACATCGTATGTTACGGTGTATCTCATGCCGCGAAGATCAGCCGCCCTGGACCGTGCGACCCCGGAGGCCATCGCCGTCGCCGCCCTGCGGATCCTCGACGAGCAGGGGCCCGGCCACCTGAGCTTCCGCAACCTCGCCGACCGGCTGGAGGTCTCCCACGCCACCGTGCAGCGCCGCTGTACCGACCTCGCCGGCCTGCTCGACCTGTGCACCGAGCACCTCGCCGGGCAGCTTCCCGAGATTCCCGCCGGCACGGACTGGGCGCGGGCCACCGAGGAGCGGTTCCGCGCCCTGTACCTGCTGCTCACCGCGCACCCCGGACTGCTGGCGCTGCGCGGCAGCCGGCCCTGGCTCGGGCGCCAGCTGCTGGCCCGGCTCGTCGAGCCCGCCCTCGCCGACAGCGTGGCCGCCGGGATGACCGCCGCCGAGGCGATGACGGTCTACCGCCGCATGTACCTGCTCACCCTGGGCAGTGCCGCCTTCGTCGACCACCGGGATCCGGGCACGGCCACCGCCGCCTCGCGGGCGGCCCTGGCCGCGCTGGATCCGCAGGAGTTCCCCGTGCTCGCGGGCGCGGTGCCCGACGTACTGCCCGCCCTGACGGACCACGAGGTCTACTACGGGGCCCTGCGCCAGCTGATCGAAGCCGCCCGGCCCACCCGGCCCGACCGGCCCGCCACCCGCACCTGATGGGGAGACAGCCCATGCAAGCAGCACCGGCCCAGCAGCTCGACCACGCCGCCGTCCGTGCCGCCGCCGACCGGATCGCGGGCGGGATACGCCCCGTCACGGTGGCGCCCGCGGCCGAAGCGGGGGTCTGGTACGCGCTGGAGTACCTCCAGCACACCGGCTCCTTCAAGGCGCGCGGCGCCCGCAACTTCCTCGCCGCCCACCACGAGTCCGGCGCCCTCCCGGCCGCCGGGGTCACCATCGCCTCCGGCGGCAACGCCGGGCTCGCATGCGCCTGGGCGGCCCGCGCGCTGTCCGTGCCCGCGACCGTGTTCCTGCCCGCCAACGCCCCGCGGGTGAAGGTGGAACGGCTGCGCGGGTACGGGGCCGAGGTACGGCTCGTCGGCGACCGGTACGCCGATGCGCTGGCCGCCTGCGAGGAGTTCGCCGCCGACAGCGGGGCGCTGAGCAGCCACGCCTACGACCACCCGCTCATCGCGGCGGGCGCGGGCACCCTGCTGGAGGAGATCCGGGCTTCCCTGCCCGGCCTGGACACGGTGGTGGTCGCGGTCGGCGGCGGCGGACTGTTCGCCGGGGTCGCCACGGCCGCGCGCGAACACGGCGTACGGGTGCTCGCGGTCGAGCCGGAGAACTGCCGGGCCCTGAACGCGGCCCTGGCGGCGGGCCGGGTCGTGGACGTGACCGTGGAATCCGTCGCAGCCGACTCCCTGGGGGCCACCCGCGTCTCGGCGGACGCGCTGGCCGCCGCGCGGCACGGGAACGTCACGTCGGTCCTCGTGCCCGACACGGAGATCACGGCCGCCCGGCGTGCGCTCTGGGAGGAGCACCGGATCGTGGTCGAGGCGGGCGCGGCCACCGCCGCGGCGGCGCTGCGCGTCGCGCCGGGGCCCCTGGGGGACCGGGTCGCCGTCGTCCTCTGCGGCGCCAACACGGACCCCCGGGACCTGGTGACCCCGGGGACCTGACCCCCGGTCGGATCGGGTCGGAGGGCCCCGCGTGCGGGGCCGTCAGTCGTCGTCGTCCGCGCCCTCGCGGACGATCACGACCGTGCCGGCCGAGTACTGCACGACCTGCTGGCTCACCGAGCCCAGCAGCGCGCCCTTGAAGCCCCCGTACCCGCGGGTGCCGACCACCATCAGGTCCGCCTCCTTCGAGGCGTCGACCAGGACCTGCGCCGGGGACCCCTGCTCCACGCGCCGGAACACCGGTACGCCGGGCGAGGTGCCGACGGCCGCGGCGACCGTGTCCGCCAGCTTCCGCCGGGCCGCCTCCTCGGCCGTCACCGCCTCGGCGTCGGCGGTCTCGGCGGCCGTCGGGCTGATGGCGAACGGATTGCGGTTCCACTCCCAGGCCATGACGGCGTGCACCCGGGCGCCCGTCATCGCCGCCTGCGCGACCGCCCAGCGCAGCGCCTCCTTGGAATGGTTCGACCCGTCCACGCCGACGACGATCAGCGGCTCGATGGTGTGCTCACTCACGGTGGGTTCCTCTCGGTTCGCCCGGATGGTCGCTCTCCTCCCTGTATACACGGACCGGTGGGTCCGACCTCGAACGACGATCGTCGCGACGGACGGCGACTTTCGAGGACAGCCCGAGGACCCGGCCCCTTGCGAGGGTGTGAGTGTCCAGGCGACCGCCGCCGGACACGAACGACACGGAGGAACGGGCGTGGCTCAGCGCAAGGGTTGTCTGATCGGGTGCGCGGTGGCGCTGGTGGTCGGCGTGGGCCTCCTCGTCGCGGTGGTCTTCGGCATGGGGAAGGTCCTCGACATGGCCGACAAGACCCTGGTCGACCCCGCGGTCTACGAGGCAGTGAAGACCGGGGACGCGGAGAGCGAGGTCCGCGGCAAGCTCCCGTCCGGCGAGAGCTTCGTCAAGAGCGCCCTCAAGGAGGGCGGGCCGGCCGAGCCCGAGGGCAGCAGCTGCTCCTGGTACATATCCAGCGGCGAGGCCAGGAACGGCGAAGAGACCGTGCTCCGCTTCTGCTTCAAGGACGGCAGGCTCGCGGAGAAGACCCAGTACCCCATGAAGTGACCGGACCGGGCGCCGGGCGCGGGTCAGTTGACCGCGTCGGCGCCCATCGGCGTTGCCGCGGCGCCCGCTTCGTTGCGGATGTCGCTCGGAGCCCGCCCCTCCCAGCGGCGCACCGCCCGGCGCAGCGCGCGCATGTCGCTGTAGCCGACCCGGGCCGCGACCGAGCGGAGCGGCAGATCGGTGGCCCGAAGGAGCTCCATGGTGTGCTCCTGGCGCACGGCCTCGACCTCCTCGCGCCAGGTCGTGCCGTGCTCGCCCAGGCGTCTTTGGAGGGTGCGCGGGCTCATCGCCAGCCGCTGCGCCACCTGCTCCAGGCTCACGGAGTCCTCCCGGAACGCGGAGTCCAGGACCATGCGGAAGCGGTCCTGCCAGAGCAGGGCCGGCTGTGCGGAGGCGATGGTCAGTGCCGCTTGCCGGGCCAGGATGCGGTCCAGCCCCGGCTGCGCCTTCGGCAGCGGTGCGCGCACGTCGTCGTCGTGGAAGGTGATCGAGTTGTACGCGGCGCCGAAGTCGATGCGGGTGGTCCCGAAGAACTCCGCCAGCCGCCGGAAGCGGCCGGACGCCGCGTGCGTCACGGAGACGCGCAGCGGGACGACGGGCCGCCCGGTGGCGGCCCGGGCCCGGGTCAGGAACACGCCCAGGGCGAAGAAGTCGATCGCCTCCACCACATCGGGCCCCCAACTCCCCGTCGCGTGACGGATGGTGAAGGACCGTCCGTCCTCCTCGACGAGGAGCTTCTCCTCGGCCGCGTCACCGATGACGGCGCTGTACTCCACCGCCTGCTTCAGGGTTTCCCGGAGCGTGGGACCGGTGGTCACCAGGTAGTCCCACAGGCCGAACGTACCGATCGGCGCCTCGGCGGTGATCAGCGCGCCGATGGCCGTCCCCGGCTCCGCGAGGGTCAGCTGCTCCCACACGGCCAGCGCCGACGCGGTCGAGACCCGGGCCAGATCGTTGCCCAGCACCTCGGGGCCGAGGTCGGGCAGCCGGGCGACCCTGCCCGGGCCCACCCCCGACCGGTGCAGGGCATCGACGACGAACCGCGCGAGGTGGACGGAGACGGTGCCGTCGGTGGCAGGAGAGCGCATAGGACGATCGACGCTACCAGCCGCCCGCTCGAACTGGCGTGTCAAGTCCCCTCGTTGGCGCCACCGGGTCCTTATCGACGGTTCGGGGCGCGGCTTACGTTGGCGTGGATCCCGGTGTGCGGATCAAGAAGCGTGCGGCCGTGTTCCGTGCGGGACCACCGAATCGAAGGAACCGATGTGACGTTCTCCCCGGCCCACTGGCAGAGCCGCCTCGACACCCTGCGCGCCGCCCACCACGTACCCGGCGCCACCCTCGCGGTGTTCGCCGAAGGGCGGATCCACGAGCTGGCGAGCGGCATCCTGCACCGTGGCACCGGGGTGGAGGCGACCACCGACTCGGTGTTCCAGCTCGGATCGATAGCGAAGCTGTACACGGCGACCCTGGTCATGCAACTCGCCGCCGCGGGCGAGCTGGACCTCGACGCTCCCGTGACCGAGGTGCTCCCGGAGTTCTCCGTGGCCGACCCCGACGCCGCCAGGACGATCACCGCCCGCCAGCTCCTCAGCCACACCAGCGGTCTGACCTGTGACTTCACCTACGACAGCGGCCGCGGGGACGACTGTCTGGCCAAGTACGTGGCAGCCGCCCGGAACGTGGCGCTGGACTGCCCGCCCGGCACCGCGGTCTCCTACAGCAGCGTCGGCTACAACGTCCTCGGCCGCATCGTCGAGGTCCTCACCGGACGCACCTGGGACCAGGCCCTCAAGGAGCGGCTCGTCGCCCCGCTGAGCCTGACCCACACCATGACCCTGCCCGAGGAGGCGCTGGCCTTCCGCACCGCGATGGGGCACCTTCCGGGCGACGGCCCGGACCCGGAGCCCGCGCCGGCCTGGGACATGATGCCCCGCTCCGCGGGGCCGTACGGCCGCGTCCTGGCCACCGCCGCGGACGTGCTCCGGCTGGCCAAACTGCACCTCGACGGCGGCTCCGCCCCGGACGGCACGCAGATCCTCGGTGCCCGGGCCGTCGCGGAGATGCAGCGGTGGGCGGCCGACGTACCCGACAAGTGGACGGTGAGCGCGGACGGCTGGGGGCTGGGCTGGTCGCTCTACGACTGGAACGGGGTCCCGGGATACGGCCACGACGGCGCCTCGATCGGCCAGTACGGCTATGTGCGCGTGGTTCCCGGCGCCGATCTCGTCGTCGTCCTGCTCACCAACGGCGGCGCCTCCCGCCTCCTCTACGCCGACCTGATGCGCGAACTGCTCCGCGACCTCGCCGGGGTCCACATGCCGCCCGCCTTCGCGCCGCCCGCGCGGCCCCCGGTCGTCGACATGGTCCCGCTGGTCGGCACCTACCGCCGGGAAGGCGTGGTCATCACCGTCGGCGTCCGGCCCGACGGCGCCCCCCACCTGCGGTACGAGTTCGTCGACGGGATGCGGGACTTCTCGCCGCCGCTGGAGCTGGACCTCACGCCGCTCAGTGCCACCGTCTTCGCCGCCTCCGGCGCCGGTCCCTCCTTCGGCGGGGACTGGACGCCCGTCGTCTTCGCCGCCCTCGTGGACGGCACCCCCTGCTGCTACATCGGCATGCGCTGCGCCCCCAGGGCGGACGCCGGCTGACGGCCCGGGCCGCCGCCCGGCGTCAGTGCAGGCTCAGACAGAAGGGGTGCCCGGCCGGGTCCGTGAGGACCCGCCACCGGGCACCGCCCGGCTGGTACTCGGGCTTGCCCGCGCCCAGCTCCAGCAGCACGGCCTCGGCCTCGTCGAGGTCGTCGACGGCGAAGTCGAGGTGCGACTGCTGGGGCACGGACCCGTCGGGCCACTGAGGGGCCCGGTAGCCGTCCACCCTCTGGAACCCGAGGAACAGTCCGTCCTCGCGGGTGAGTCCGGCGAATTCGCCGTCCGACCGGGGGTGCGGCTCGAACCCGGTGGCCCGCGCGTAGAAGTCGGCCAGCGCCCGGGGGTCGGCGCAGTCGAGGGTGATCGCGGTGAGCCTCATCCGAAGGGGCACGGCAACCCCTCACTTTCCCTTGAGGAGTTGGTCGACCCGGGGCACGGACAGTCCGATCAGTTCCGACACTTCCCTGAGGGTGCGCCCCTGCCGCAGCTCGCCCACGGCGGCGGTGCGTATGTCCTTGACCGTCTTCGCCACAGCGGGCAGCAACTGGTCGGTGAACAGCCGCGCGGCCTGTTCCCGCGCGACGGGGGTCTCGATGCCGGCGAGCCGCGCCCGGACCGCGCTCAGGTATTCGACGGTCAAAATGCGCAGGTCATCGGGCACTTGCTGGTCGGCAGGGGTGGAGTCGGTCATGGGGACAGCGTACGCAGACGTGGTAGGAATTTATGATGACCTTCCCCATCGGCGCGTGTCGCGCCGGGCGGGAGAGGCGTCAAGCGGACCCCCGGAAGCAGGTGTTGGGGGTGCCGCGTACCGGCGTGGCGGCCAAGTGCCCCAGGCAGGAATTCCGTTGCGAGAAGCGGGACGAGGCGGTGACCGTCCGCCCGCAGTCATCACACACCGGGAGCGCCAGCATGATCCTCGAACTCGCCGTGATCTACACGACCCGTCTCGACGCCTGCCGCGACTTCTACCGGGGCATCGGCCTCGACCTCGTGCGCGAGCGGCACGGCAGCGGGCCGGAGCACTACGCGGCGACGCTCGCCGACGGCGGCGTCCTGGAGCTCTACCCGGCCACGGCCCGCCCGGAGACCGGGTACCTGCGCCTCGGTCTCACCGCCCCGCCGGACGGAGCCGGGTTCCTGCCGCCGGGCCGGCACACCCTCACCGATCCGGACGGCCGTACGGTCGTCCTCACCGTGGGGGAGGCCCGCCCTGGCCGGGTCCCGCCGGAGCCGCGCACCGGGGGGCGGACCCGGTCGAACGGCGGCCCCGTACCTCCCGAGGGCCGCACGGGAGTCACGTACGCCGAGATAGCCGAGCACTACGGCATGAGCGCCCGCTACCTGTCGGAGAATCCCCGGTGGGGACGGCACCCCGGGTGGCCGCCCGCCGTCGGCAAGCGCGGCAGGACCATCGAGTTCGACCCGGACGCCATCGCCCGGTTCTTCGGCGAGCACCACACCCGGGAAGCCACCGCGCTCGAACCGTCCCGCCACTACACCGTCGTCGAGATCGCCGAGGCGTCCGGCCTGCAGCCCGACAGCATCCGGTCGGACATCAGCCGCGGCCGGTGGCCCGCACCGGACGGGATGGACGGCGACCGCAAGCTGTGGCGGGGCGAGACGGTCGCCACGCATCTGGCCGGCCGTCGCATCTACCGCAACAAGCCCAAGTGAACTAAGTGGCGGCGGCGGCGAGTCGGAGGTCGGCGAGGGGCAGGGCGATCCGCGTCGCGGTGCGGGCCGGCAGCCGGGCGGCCCGCGCGTCGATCCAGGTGAGTACGCGGGCCTGCTCGTCCGCGTCGCACAGCGCGAGGTGGAACAGCAGCTGACGCCAGGCGCACGCGCTGCTCTTCGCGGTGGCGGCCGGGCCGGTCGCGGCGGCGAACGCGCCCCGGGCCGCGCCCTCCCAGCCGCCCCGCGGGGTGACGTCCGCGTGCACGACCAGGGTGGCGAGGTTGGCAGTGGTGAGGATCCGGGCCTGTTCGACGACCGCCGGGTCGTTCGCCGGTGAGTCTCCCGGGCGCCCGGCCCGCTCGGCGCACAACAGGGCGAAGCCGTACCGGTCGCGGGCGTCCGCCAGTTCCAGCACCGCCGCGTAGTCGATGCCGTGGTAGCGCTCGTACACCGTGCCGCGCAGCAGCCCGGCGGCGGTCCGGGCCGCCGTGAGGACGGCGGGATCGGCCATCCCGCCGTACGTGTCGAACAACGGCTCCGCGGCGAACGCCACGGGCAGCCCGGCGAGCCGTGCGAGCCCGGACAGCGCACGGACGTGCAGGTTGGGCAACCCGGCGCCCGGGAAGGCCCGCACACAGGCCTCGCCGAGCGTCCGCAGGGTCGAACGGGCCTCCTCCACCGGGTCGCCGGCCCAGGGGGCGACCGCGCGGACCCACGGCAGCGCGGTGATCCGGGCGTGGTGCTCGGGGCTCCACCACAAGGGGTACCGGCGACCGCGCCGGGCCCGGTAGGTCGCCGCGAGCAGCGTGCGCAGCGAGGCGTCGGCGTATCCCCGGGCGGTGTGCGCGGCGACCAGCTGTTCCGCCACCTCGCCCAGTACCTCCGCGGAGGGGACCAGTCCCTGCTCCAGCAGTGTGTCCAGGGGCGCGCTGCGCGCCGAGGCGACCGCGGCCCGCACCGATGCCGGGACGACCGTTCCGGCGGGCAGCCCGGACTCCTCGGCCTCCTCGGCGGTCACCGGGCCGATCAGCGGACCGATGTCCGCCAGCCCCCGGCTGACGTCGAGCGGGGCGAGCCGGCGCAGCACCAGGGCGGCCAGGTCGTGGTGCGCGGGCCGGCCGGCCTGCCGGGCCTGGGCCCGGCGCAGCCGGGCGTGTTCGGCGGACCCGGGCCGGCCGCGCTTGGCGACCATCGAGTCGACGGCGTGGCGCAGCAGTCCGGCGAGGCGGGGCGACAGCTCGCGCCCGGCGACCCGCTCCTCCAGCGCGCGGCGCAGCACGGCCGGATTGGACTTGGGGTCGAGGTGCCCGGTGCAGCGGGTGTGCGCGGCCGCGAGCCGTCCGTACCGCGCGAGCAGGGCGGCGCCCTCACCGGTACGGTCCCCGCAGTCCTCCCCGGAGTCCTCCCCGGCGCGCAGCCAGTGGTCGAGCAGCTCGTCCTCGAAGGGCTGCCAGACGGTCAGTGCCTCGTGCTGCGCCGCGACGCCGGGACGGGGCGCGCGGCGCGCGAGCGCCCCGGCGACCTCGCCGACGGTGCGCACGTGCACGGCGTCCGCGCCCGCGACGGGCTGCTCCGCGAGGTGCGGCGCGAACCGCACCTCGGCGGCGAAGGGACGTATCTCCTCGACGAGGGCGGCCGCCGCGCCGGTCTCCCCGGCGCGCATCAGCCATGCGACGAAGAGCAGCGCGGCCTCTTCCGGCTCGCGCAGCTCGTAGTGCCCGCTGTCGAGCAGCGACCACAGCAGGGCGAGGCCCTCGTCGGTGAGGCAGTGGTCGAAGAGCCCGGCGCCGGAGAGCCCCGATGCGGGGAGTCCTGGGGCCGGGAGCTGGTTTCCGGTGTTCTCGTCCATGGCCGGCGTGGCAGGTCCTGCCCCTGCGCCCTCCGACTTGGCAAGTCGGCGCTCTGGCTGCTGAGCTACACGCCGTTCGAGGCGAAATCTAGACGTGCACCCGGCGCCCGCACAACCCGGTTCCGACTAAAGCGGTTTCGCGGCATGCGGATAAAGCGCATTAGTGAACACCCGCCATGAACCATCGACAAGAGGTCAAGTTCCGACGCGCGAGCAGCTTCGTTATCGAATCGAGACCAGCCCCGACCGTCTTTGTACTAAAGCGCATCAGTCCAGTTCGGAGCGGTGATCATCAAGTCTTCCGAGGCGTTCCCGGCCCCGTCGCGCCATTCGGCACCAATGCGTGTCCGGCCAGCCGTCGTCCGGCCTCATTGACGAGGTCTTGCTTTCGGACGACCGTGGGCACCGCCTCCGGCGATGAGGCCGGACTTCTGCAAAGGCGGCGACGATGGCCCGTTCGAACCCGACCCGTATCGCTGTTGCCCTGCTGGCGGCGGGATCCCTCCTCTCGACCGCCGCGTGCGGTCTGAGCGGCGGCGCCGCCGACACGGAGGAGGCACGGCGGACGGGCAGCGTGTCCGGCGAGATCACCTTCCGGACCCTGCAGCTGAAGCCCACCTTCACGGCCTACGTCCAGGGGGTCATCGACGCCTTCGAGAAGCGGTACCCCGAGGTGAAGGTCACCTGGGAGGACGTCCCCGGTGACGGCTACAACGAGAAACTCGTCGCGGACGCCCAGGCCGGAGCCCTCCCCGACGTGGTCAACCTCTCCACCGACTCCTTCCAGCTCCTCGGCGACCGGGGCATGCTCGCCGACGTGGCCGCCCTCGACGGCGCGTCGGCCAAGGAGTACGTGCCGGGCGCCTGGGAGCAGTTCAAGCTGCCCGGCAAGGGTGACAGCGTGTACGCCTACCCCTGGTACGTGACCCCGGAGATCCTCACCTACAACAGAGAGCTCTTCGAGAAGGCCGGTCTGGACCCGGCCGCGCCGCCGACCGGCGTGGAGCAGTTCTTCGACTACGCCGAACGGATCGCCGCCTCCTCGGGGGGCCGGTACACGGCCTTCATGGCCGACCCCAAGGGCCGGTTACCCGGGGACTGGCAGAAGATGGGCATCCCGGTCCTCAACGAGAAGCGGGACCGCTTCACCTTCGACACGGACCTGGCCGTCCGGTGGGTGGAGCGGATGAAGGACCTCTACGCCAAGGGCGCCATGCCCAAGGAGTCGCTCCTCAAGTCGGACGACATCAACCAGCTCTACGGCGGCGGCAAGCTCGTCTTCGGTCCGGGCTCCCCGGGCTTCGTCAAGGACATCAAGCAGAACGCCCCCCAGATCTACGCCAAGACCCAGGTCGCCCCGGCCGTGACCGGCACGCTCGGCCACATCGGCATCTACGCCCAGTCGCTCGGCATCAGGAAGGACACCGAGCACGTGGACGCGGCCGCCGAGTTCGCCAAGTGGGTCACCAACGGCCCCAACCAGGTGGAGTTCTCCAGGAAGGCCACCATCTACCCGTCCAACGCCCAGGGCCTCGCGGACCCGTTCTTCTCCGACAAGGGCGACGGCAAGGACGCGGAGACCCTCGCCCGTGCCGTCGGCGCGGACCAGCTGAGGACGGCCGCCCTCGACGCCAACACCCCCGTCCAGTGGACCAACCAGGTCGGCGACGCCGTCGTACGCGAGGTGCAGAAGGCCATCAAGGGCGAGCAGGACCCCCGGACCGCCGTGCAGAAGGCGCAGGAGGCGGCGAACAAGCTCCTCGCCGCCGCGGCCGCGAAGTGACCGGCGGCGCCCCCGACGGGCCGCGGGGCGGCGGTACGGCACACGAACGGCGCCGCGGAGCGGCGCGCCGGCGGCGGGCCCTGCGGGCCATGGAGACCGAGGCCGGACTGCCCCACCGCAGCTGGTGGACCCCCTACCTGTTCCTCGCCCCCGGCCTGGTGATGGTGACGCTGTTCAGCCTCTGGCCGTTCGTCAACACCGTCGTCCTCTCCCTCACGGACGCCCGGATCCTGCGCGGCGGCAGCTTCGTCGGCCTCGACAACTACCGGCGCGCCTTCGCCGACCCCGACTTCTGGGTCGCCACCGGGAACAGCGTGCTGTACCTCGTGGTCGTCGTTCCCTGCCTGGTCCTCCTGCCGCTGGCCCTCGCGGTCCTGGTGCAGGCGAAGATCCCCGGCATCGGTTTCTTCCGCTCCGCCTTCTACACCCCGGTGATCGCCTCCGCCGTGGTCGTCGGGCTGATCTGGCAGTGGGTGCTGCGCAGCGACGGTCTCGTCAACACCGTCTTCCAGCGGCTGCACCTGGTCTCCGAGCCGGTCCCGTTCCTGACCGACTCCACGATGCTGCTGGTCTCCGCGATGATCGTGACCGTGTGGAAGGGCCTCGGCTACTACATGGTCTTCTACCTGGCGGCCCTCGGGAACGTCTCCGCCACCCTCCACGAGGCGGCCGCGATCGACGGCGCAGGCCCCGTCCGCCGCTTCTTCAGCATTACGGTGCCCCAGGTGAGGCCGATGATGCTGCTGGTCGGCACCCTCTCCGCCATCTCGGCGCTGCGCGTGTTCACCGAGATCTACATACTCGGCGGCGAGAGCGGCGGACCCGGCGGCGGCGCCCGCACCCTGCCCTTCCTGATCCGGCAGGTCGGCCTCGGCTTCGCCGGCGAGACCGGCTACGCCTCCGCCGTCTCCATCCTGCTGTTCCTCCTGACCCTGGCCTTCAGCCTGCTGGGCCGCCGCCTGTCGAAGGGAGACGAGGGGTGAGCACTCCGTCCCCCTCCGGGAGCGGGCAGCCGCCCCGGCGCACCGCCGCCGCCCGCCGCCGCCACCGGATCGGCCTGGCCGGGCGGTACGCCACGCTGGTGCTGATGCTCGTGGTCATGCTGGGCCCGATCGTCTGGCAGTTCCTGACCTCGATACGCGGCCGCACCGAGAACGTGTACGACGGCGTGCTGCCCGCACGGCCCACCCTCGACAACTACGTCCGGGTCGCCGAGTCCTTCCCGCTGCTCCAGTACGTCGGCAACACCCTCACCGTCGCCGCCCTCGCGGTCACCTCGAACGTGCTCTTCGCGGCCATGGGCGGCTACGCCCTCTCCCGGGCCGGCTGGAAGGGCCGGCAGGCCGTCTTCACCGTGCTGGTGGCGACCCTGATGTTCCCCTTCGAGTCCGTGATGATCTCCATGTTCCTCACGGTCCGCGAGATGGGCCTGGTCGACACCCTCGTGGGCGTCTGGCTGCCCGGCGCCGTCTCCGTGCTCAACGTCATGATCATGCGGGCGGCCTTCCTCGCCGTGCCCCGGGAGGTCGAGGAGGCCGCGGTCCTGGACGGGGCGGGCGAATGGACCCGTTTCACCCGGGTCTTCCTCCCCGCCGCCCGGGGCGCCCTCGCCGTCGTCTGCATCACCAGCTTCATGGGTGCCTGGGACGACTTCCTGTGGCCCCTGCTGGTCCTCACGAACAGCGACCACTACACGCTCCAGCTCGGCCTGAAGACCCTGGCCGGTGCCACGACCGTCAACGACCAGCGGCTCGTCGCCGCCGGCGCGATGGCCGCGCTCGTCCCGATGATGCTGCTCTTCTTCGCCCTCCAGCGTTTCTTCTTCAAGGGCGTGGGCGAGGGAGCCGTCAAGACCTGAGCCGGCCCGCCCGCCGCCCGCCGCCCGCACCGCCACGCCCGCACCGCCACGCCCGTACCGAAACGTCCGTACGCCCGTACCGACCACCCTCCCTGGAGCAGCAGTCATGCATGACGACCGCAGCATCACCGAACACCGCCTCCGCCGGGTTCTCAAGGAGCGCGTCAAGCCCGCCGTCCACTCCCGCGCGGTCCCGCTGACCGTCGAGCGCTGGGAAGCCCCCGGCGAGCCCGTCCCCGTCGCCGAGGGACTCGCCGCGCACTACGGGCCCTGCGCGATCGGCGACGCGTGGGGCCCGGCCTGGGGCACCACCTGGTTCAGGGTCACCGGTACGGTCCCCGCGGACTGGGCCGGCCGCACCGTGGAAGCCGTCCTCGACCTCGGCTTCGACCGGATGATGCCCGGGTTCCAGTGCGAGGGCCTGGTCCACCGGGCCGACGGCGGCGAGGTCAAGGCCCTCAACCCGTACAACGACTGGGTGCGCGTGGCCGACCGCGCCGAGGGCGGCGAGCAGGTCGAGTGGTACGTCGAGGCCGCCTCCAACCCGGTCCTGGTCGACCACGCGGCCACGTACGAGGGCGACCTGCCGACCAGCGGCGACCAGCCCCTGTACCGGCTCGCCCGGATGGAGCTCACCGTCTTCGAGACGGAGGTCTGGGAACTGGTCCAGGACCTGGAGGTGCTCTACGACCTGATGACCCAGCTCGACACCGCGGACGCCCGCCGGCACGGGATCCTGCGGACCCTCGGCGCCGCGCTGGACACCCTCGACCTCGGCGACGTGCCCGGCACGGCGGCCGCCGCCCGCGGTTGTTTGGCCGGGGTGCTCGCCGCCCCGGCCAACGCCTCGGCGCACCGGATCAGCGCGGTCGGCCACGCCCACATCGACTCCGCGTGGCTGTGGCCGCTGCGCGAGACGGTCCGCAAGGTCTCGCGCACGGCCTCCAACATGGTCAACCTGATGGACCAGCACCCCGAGTTCGTCTTCGCGATGTCGCAGGCGCAGCAGCTCGACTGGATCAAGACGTACCGGCCGGAGCTCTTCGAGCGGGTCAAGAAGAAGATCGCGGACGGGCAGTTCGTGCCCGTCGGCGGCATGTGGGTCGAGTCCGACACCAACATGGTCGGCGGCGAGGCCATGGCCCGCCAGTTCCTCTACGGCAAGAAGTTCTTCCTCGACGAGTTCGGCATCGAGACGCAGAACGTCTGGCTCCCCGACTCCTTCGGCTACACCGCCGCCCTGCCCCAGATCGTCAAGCTCTCCGGCTCCAAGTGGTTCCTGACCCAGAAGATCTCCTGGTCCCAGGTCAACCGGTTCCCGCACCACACCTTCTGGTGGGAGGGCATCGACGGCACCCGCGTCTTCACCCACTTCCCGCCCGTCGACACCTACAACTCCGACCTCGGCGGCGCCCAGCTGGCCCACGCCGCCCGCAACTACCGCGAGAAGGGACACGGCTCGCGCTCGCTCGTCCCCTTCGGCTGGGGCGACGGCGGTGGCGGCCCCACCCGCGAACACCTCGCCCGCGCCCGCCGCCAGCGGGATCTGGAGGGCTCCCCGAAGGTCCGGATCGAGCGCCCGGACGCCTTCTTCGAGAAGGCCCGCGCCGAGTACGGCGACGCGCCCGTCTGGGCCGGTGAGCTCTACCTGGAGCTGCACCGCGGCACCTACACCTCCCAGGCCAAGACCAAGCAGGGCAACCGGCGCAGCGAGTCCCTGCTGCGCGAGGCCGAGCTGTGGGCGGCGACGGCCGCGGTGCGCGTCGCCGGGTACGCGTACCCGTACGAGGACCTGGAGCGGATCTGGAAGACGGTGCTGCTCCACCAGTTCCACGACATCCTGCCGGGCTCGTCCATCGCCTGGGTGCACCGTGAGGCGCGCGAGACGTACGCGGCGGTAGGCGAGGAGCTCCGGGCGATCACCCTCGCCGCGCAGCAGGCCCTGGCGGGCCAGGGCACCGAGGAGCTCGTCTTCAACTGCGCCCCGCACGCCCGCCGCGGCGTGCCGGCGGGCGGGGCCGCCCGCCCCGCCGAGGCGGGGGAGCCGGTCACGGTGGAGGAGCGGCACGGCGGTGGGCACATCCTGGCCAACGGCAGGCTGCTGGTGGAGATCGACGGCCGCGGCCTGATCGTCTCCGTCTACGACCTGGAGGCGCGCCGTGAGGCGGTCGCCCCGGGCGCCGCGGCGAACCTGCTCCAGATCCACCCCGACTTCCCGAACATGTGGGACGCCTGGGACGTCGACGCGTTCTACCGCAACCGGGTCACCGACCTCGTGGAGCTGGACCGGCTGGAGGTCACCGGGAGCGGCCCGGCGGCGGCGACCGTACGCGTGACCCGCTCCTTCGGCCGGTCGGCGGCGGTCCAGCAGATCACCCTGCGGGCCGGGGCCAGGACGGTCGACATCGTCACGGAGGTGGACTGGCACGAGACGGAGAAGTTCCTCAAGGCGGCCTTCCCGCTGGACGTGAAGGCCGAACGGACCGCTTCCGAGACCCAGTTCGGACACGTCTACCGGGCCACCCACACCAACACCTCCTGGGAGGCGGCCAAGTTCGAGATCTGCGCCCACCGCTGGATCCACGCGGAGGAGCCCGGCTGGGGGGTGGCGCTGCTCAACGACTCCACGTACGGCCACGACGTGACCCGGGACGTACGGCCCGACGGCGGCCAGACCACCACGGTCCGGCTGTCCCTGCTGCGCGCCCCGCGCTACCCCGACCCGGAGACCGACCAGGGCTCCCACACCCTGCGCTACTCGCTCGCGCCCGGCGCGGGGACCGGGGACGCGGTCCGCGAGGGCCACGCGCTGAACCTGCCCGAGCGGGTGGTCCGCGGCGCGGGCCCGGTCGCCCCGCTGGTCACGGTCGACGAGGACGCGGTGGTCGTCGAGGCCGTCAAGCTGGCCGAGGACCGCAGCGGCGATGTGATCGTCCGCCTCTACGAGTCCCGCGGCGGGCGCGCCCGGGCCACCCTCACGGCGGGCTTCCCGATCACGGACGCGGTCGAGAGCGATCTGCTCGAACGCCCGCTCGCGGGCTCGGCGGTGGGCGTCCCCACCCCGGAGCGCCGCATCCCGCTCACCCTGCGCCCGTTCCAGATCGTCACGGTCCGCCTGCACCGCCCCTGACCGCTCCGGCGGGCTCCTGCGGCGGTCCCCGGCCCGGCCGTCAGGGCCGGGGACCGCTCTCCAGCGCGGTCCGCAGCTCGGCCAGGTGTGCCGTGTCATCAGGGAGTTCCAGCCCCTCGAGGACGGTGCGCGCCCGGACGCGGTCGAGGCCGCCGTGCCCGTCGCGGTGGCTGTGCAGGATGCCCCGGAAGACCGCCTCGTGCAGGGCCGGGACCCGGGCCGCGGCCCGGTAGGCCAGTACCTTGACCTGCCAGGGCACGCGTCCAGAGGATTCCAGCACGCGCCGGGCACGGCGCAGCACGGCTTCCGGGGCGTCCTTCTGCAGCTGCGTGACGTCCTTGCCGAGGACCTCGGTGAAGGCCGTCTCCGCGGTGTCGCGGTCCTCGAACCAGTCGGCGCGCAGGGACCGGGTGATCGCCGCGCAGGCAGCCGGGGCGCCCAGTCGGCTGCGGTAGCCGTTCCAGAGCGCGCGGGCCGTGTCCGGATCCGCGATGCCCCGGGCGGCGGAGGCGATCTCGACCATCACCCGGTGCTCGTCGAGGAGGTCCACCAGACCGAAGCCGAGCCGCAGCCGGTGCTCGATGTCGAGGGAAACGTCCCCGAGGGCAGCCGCGGACCACCAGTGGGCGACCTCTTCCGAGGTGAGCCGGCCCTCCCCGGACTCCCCGTCCGTCCAGGTGTGCTCGCCGGTCCGGACCACGCCCCGCTCGGCCAGCCAGAGCCGGGCCGACTCGCTGTCGGGCAGTTCGTCGAGGAAGTCCACGACCGTCCGGACGAATTCCTTCGGGGCGGCCGCGTGGACGAGGTGCCCCACGGGGATCGTGGTCAGCCGTGCGTCGGGGATCCGGCGGGACATCTCCGCCATGCGGTCCTGTGGGTACGGGCTCGTGGGGCCACCCGCCAGTATCAGGGTCCGTGCGGTGATGCGCCCGAACTCGTCCAGTTCGTCGGGCTGGGGCAGAGAGCTCCCCCACTGCTCCGAGTCGAGCCATTCAGACCAGTCGATTTCGACGTGGTCGGGTCTCACCTGCCAGTCCTCGCGCGGAGCCGGAGCCTCCTCCAGGACCAGCCGGGCCACCCGCCCGGGCTGGTCCGCCGCGGCACGGTAGGCCGCTACCCCGCCCCCCGCGCGGCCGGCGAGGTCCACCCGGTCGAGGCCGAGGACGTCCAGGAAGCCCAGGAGTACGGCGGCTCCCCAGTACGGCCACGGGTACTGCCCCGCCGGCTCGGCGTTGCGGCATGCGTACGGGAGGTACACCCGGCGTGTGCGCGCGAGCTCGGCCCGGAGCACTGCCCAGTCGCCCCGATCGGGCAGCAGCACCAGCGGGTCGCCGTCCGCCGGGCCCGACACCTCGTACTCCAGCGGGAGGCCGTTCACGGTCAGGGAGTGGTGTTCGATCATCCGGCCGACGCTACCCGCCACGGCCGCCCGCCGGGCGCGGCCCGGTTCGCGCCGGCGGCGTGAACTGTGCCACAGCTTCGGGAGGGCGGACCCCGTGGGCCCGGGGGTGGCGGGGTGGGATGCGGGCACCTGGTTATGCACCTAGTTGCAAAACCGGCCTCCCCTCGCTAGAACAGGTTCATCACCCCCGCGCGAGGAGGCGCCCCTCATGAGTTCCCAGAGCCGGTACCCGCACCTGCTGAGCCCCCTGGACCTCGGTTTCACCACCCTGCCGAACCGCGTGATCATGGGGTCGATGCACACCGGCCTCGAAGAGCACCAGGGCGGCTTCGAGCGGCTCGCCGCCTTCTACGCCGAGCGTGCCCGCGGCGGCGCCGGCCTGATCGTCACCGGAGGCATCTCCCCGAACGACGCCGGCCGCCCCTTCGAAGGAGGCTCCCGCCTCACCACCGAGGACGAGGCCGCCGAGCACCGGGTGATCACCGAAGCCGTGCACGCCGAGGGCGGGAAGATCGCGATGCAGATCCTCCACTTCGGCCGCTACGCCTACCACAAGGACCTGGTCGCCCCCAGCGCCCTCCAGGCCCCCATCAGTCCCTTCGTCCCGAACGAGCTCACCGACGCCGAGGTCGAGCAGACGGTGGAGGACTTCGTCCGCGCCGCCCGCCTCGCCAAGCTCGCGGGCTACGACGGCGTCGAGATCATGGGCTCCGAGGGCTATCTGGTCAACGAGTTCATCGCCGCCGCCACCAACAAGCGCACCGACCGCTGGGGCGGCGCGTACGAGAACCGCGTCCGCTTCCCGCTGGAGATCGTGCGGCGCACCCGCGCGGCCGTCGGCGAGGACTTCATCCTCATCTACCGCCTCTCCATGCTCGACCTGATCCCCGGCGGCTCCACCCTCGACGAGGTCGTCCACCTCGCCAAGGAGATCGAGGCGGCCGGCGCCACCATCATCAACACCGGCATCGGCTGGCACGAGGCCCGCATCCCCACCATCGCCACCTCCGTACCGCGCGGCGCCTACACCTGGGTCACCAAGCGCCTGATGGGCGCGGTGAGCGTCCCCCTCGTCACCAGCAACCGCATCAACACCCCGGAGATCGCCGAGGAGCTGCTCGCCGACGGCCGCGCCGACCTGGTCTCCCTGGCCCGCCCCTTCCTGGCCGACGCCGACTTCGTCGCCAAGGCCGCGGCCGGCCGCTCCGAGACCATCAACACCTGCATCGGCTGCAACCAGGCGTGCCTCGACCACACCTTCAGCGGCAAGATCACCAGCTGCCTGGTCAACCCGCGCGCCTGCCACGAGACCGAGCTCGTGCTGTCCCCGACGAAGCTGAAGAAGCGCGTCGCCGTCGTCGGCGCCGGTCCCGCCGGCCTCGCCTGCGCCGTCTCCGCCGCCGGCCGCGGCCACGCCGTCACCCTCTTCGAGGCCTCCGGCCACATCGGCGGCCAGCTCGACATCGCCCGCCGCATCCCCGGCAAGGAGGAGTTCGAGGAGACCATCCGCTACTTCGGCACCCAGCTCGCGGAGTCCGGTGTCGAGGTCCGCCTCGACACCCGCGCCGACGTGGAGACCCTCCGGGGCTACGACGAGGTCGTCGTCGCCACCGGCGTCACCCCGCGCACCCCCGACATCGAGGGCGTCGACCACGCCAACGTCGTCAGCTACCTCGACGTGCTGCGCGACGGCGCCCCCGTCGGTGAGCGCGTCGCCGTCGTCGGCGCCGGCGGCATCGGCTTCGACGTCGCCGAGTTCCTCACGGACAGCGGCGAGGGCGCCGCCCAGGACCCCGACGTCTACTTCCGCCACTGGGGCGTGGACACCACGTACGCCGGCCCCGGCGGGCTCACCGCCCCCGAGCGCCCCGCGACGCCGCGCCAGGTCCACCTCCTCCAGCGCAAGGCCACCAAGGTCGGCGCGGGTCTCGGCACCACCACAGGGTGGATCCACCGCGCGGAGCTCAAGCACCGGGGCGTCGTCTCGGTCGCGGGAGCCACGTACGACCGCATCGACGACCAGGGACTGCACATCACCGTCGGCGGCGAACAGCACCTCGTGCCCGCCGACACCGTGGTCCTGTGCACGGGTCAGGAGCCGCGCCGCGACCTGTACGAGGCCCTGCGCGCGGCCGGCGTCGAGGCCCACCTGATCGGCGGCGCCGACGTGGCGGCCGAGCTCGACGCCAAGCGGGCCATCCGGCAGGGCACGGAACTCGCCGCAAGTCTCTGACCGAAAGGGGATTGTGGCGGTCCGGTCGGGCCGCCACAATCTCCCGGTGACGATCTCACCGGCAGACGCAGACAAGATCCTCAGCGACAACTTCGCCCCCTGGGTGCTCGCCCTCGGACTGACCGTCCAGGAGACCGGCGAGCGGCACGCCGTGCTGCGCCTGCCCTGGTCGGACGAGCTGGCCCGGGACGGCGGAGGCCTCTCGGGCCAGGCCATGATGGCGGCCGCCGACACGGCCACCGTCATCGCGATCTCCGCCGCCCGCGGGACCTACGGGCCGATGACCACCGTCCAGCAGTCCACCAGCTTCCAGCGGCCGGTGGTCGGGGCCGACGTACTGATCCACGTACGGGTGACCAAGCTCGGCAAGCGGATGGCCTTCGCCGACATCACCCTGACCCCCGAGGGCGCCCAGGACCCGGCGGCCACGGCCTCCACGGTGTACGCCCTGCTCGGCCAGTAGGAGCCGGGGCGAAAACGTGTTGGCGGGCGGCGGACCCGCTCGCCTACGCTCGCCCCCATCGGCCGACCCCTCAGGCGGCCGGCGGGCACGGGGGAGCGGGACCATCTCGGCGGAATCCAGAACGTACGACTCGCTGCCGCCGCTGCGGCGGAACAAGGACTTCACGGTCTTCTGGCTCGGCCAGGCGCTGTCCGTGCTCGGCGGGTCCGTCTCGATGCTGGCGCTTCCGCTGCTCGTCCTCCACGCCACCGGATCCATCGTCCAGATGGGTCTGGTCACGGTCGTCTCCGCCGTCACCGCCATCGGCACGGGGATCTTCGCCGGATACGTGGTGGACCGGGCCGACCGCCGCAGGCTCATGATCGCGTGCGATCTGGTGCGGGCCGTGCTGCTCGGCGCCGTACCGTTCGTCTGGTGGCTCGCCGGGCCGCAGATCTGGCTGCTGTACGTGCTGACGGCGCTCACCTCCGTCCTGAGGACGCTGTTCGACGTCGCGTACGTGACCGCCATCCCCAACCTGGTGCGTACGCAGGACCTCACGGCCGCCAACGGGCGGCTGATGGGCACCTTCGCCCTCGGGAGCCTGCTCGGGCCGGTGGTGGCCGGCTTCCTGACGGCCGGAGTGGGCGCCGACTGGGCCCTGGCCCTGGACGGGGCGACCTTCCTGGTCTCCGCCGCGAGCCTGGGGTGGGTCAGGTTCACCCCGCGCCCGGCCGGGGACGGGGCGGACCGGGCCGGGGCCTCGGACGAGGCCGGAGTGTTCCGGGAGATGTTCGTGGTCGGCCTCCGCTTCCTGTGGAGCCATCCGCTGCTGCGCCCGCTCACCGTGGCGCTCACCCTGCTGACCTTCGTCACCATGGGCGCCACCGACCTGCTGATCTACCGGGTCCAGCACGACCTCGGCCGGGACGCGGCCACCCTCGGCTACGTGATCGCCGTCAGCGGGGCCGGATCCGTAGCTGCGGCCCTGGGTGCGGGGCGACTGCGCCGGCTCTTCGGCTTCGGCACGTGCTGGCTCGCCTCGGTCGCGATGATCGCCGTCGGGGTGGCGGTGACGGGCGTCAGCCGCAGCGTGCCGGTGATCGCCGCACTGGCCGCCGTCTCCATGTTCGGGATGACCCTGGGCGGGGTCTGCAGCATGACCCTGCGCCAGGAGGTGACCCCGGACCACCTGCTCGGCCGGGTCACGTCCGCCTTCTGGACCGTGCACAACGCCGCCGGCCCGGTGGGCGCGGCCGTGCTCACGCTGCTGGCCTCCCGGCACGGGGTCCCGGCGGTCAGCCTGGCGGGCGGGGCGCTGTGCCTGCTGATCCTCGGCGGCGCCCTGCTGACCCCGCTGCGCGGCAGCCGCGCGGGCGCGGCGACGGGCGGGTCCGGCGCCCCGGACCGGGAGCCGGCCGCGGGGCCGTCGGCGCGCGCGTAGGGTGCCCCTCTGGGATCGTGGACCGCAGGCAGCCGCACCGAGGAGCCCACATGTCCGGACAGTTCGAGGCCAGTGTTGAGATCGACCGGCCGGTGGAGGCGGTGTTCGCCTACCTCGCCGACGGACGGCACGACCCCGAGTTCAGCCCGCGCGTCCAGGAGATCACCAAGACCCCGGACGGCCCCACGGCCCTCGGCACGGTCTTCCGGAGCACGGTCAAGGACGCCGGGATGAAGACCGGACGGGAGTTCCGCATCATCGGCCTGGAACCGCCGCACCTGATCCGCTGGACGGAACAGAGCCGCAACCTCATCACGGCGGAGGGCGGCTACGACCTCGAGTCCCTCCCCGGCGGCCGCACCCGCGTCCGGATCTTCAACACCCTCGAAGGCCACGGCATCGGCAAGCTGCTCGTCGGCCTCGCGGCCGGCGCGGCCCGAAAGGACGCCCCCGACTTCGGCCGCCGCATCAAGGCGGCCGCGGAGGCCTCCCTCGCCCCGTAGCGGTACTTCGACCCCGAGCAGGCCGGGGCGGCGCGTCCGTCCCTGTCGCGCGGACGCCGCGCGTAGCCTGGCGACAGCCGCATCCGTCCGAGTCGGGCAAGAAGTGTGAGGGCGTGCATGGCCGAGGGGCAGGACGACCGGCACGACGTGGTGGTCATCGGTGCGGGAGCCGCCGGCCTGGCCTGCGCCTCGGACCTGGCCGCGGCCGGCCTGCGGGTGCGTCTGCTGGAGGCCGAGGACACGGTCGGCGGCCGCATCCGCACCGAACGGGTCGCGGGCTTCACCACCGACCGCGGATTCCAGGTGTTCAACACCGCCTACCCGCAGGTCAGACGCCGCCTCGATCTGCGCGCTCTGTTCCTGCGGCCGTTCACGCCCGGCGTGCTGGTGCACACCGACCGCGGGAGGCTCCGGCTCACCGATCCCACGCGGCGCCCGCGCGACGGCATCGGCCTCCTCACGGGCGGGCGGGTGGGGCCGCGCGACCTGCTCGCCTTCGGCGCCCTGTCGGCGCACGCCATGCTCGCACCCGCCTCCCGCGTGCGGGCCCGGTCCGACGTCACCACCCGTACGGCCCTGGCCGAAGCGGGGTTCTCGGAGGACTTCGTCGAAACGTTCTTCCGGCCCTTCCTGTCAGGGGTCTTCCTGGAGGACTCCCTGGAGACCTCCGCCCGCTTCTTCCACCTGGTCTGGCGCAGCATGCTGCGCGGCACGCTCTGCCTCCCGCGCGACGGCATCGGCGCCGTGCCGGCCCAACTGGCCGCCGGGCTGCCCCGCGGGGTGCTGCGGATCTCGTCGCCGGTCTCCGCGCTGACACCCGCGGGAGTGGCGTCCGGCGACGGGGAAGTGCGGGCGCGAGCCGTCGTCGTCGCCACCGGAGCCGGCGCCGCGGCACGTCTGCTGCCCGGCCTCGAACCGCCGGCGGGACGGACCGTCACCACCCTCTACCACGCCGTCGAACGGTCCCCCCTCCCGGAACCCACCCTGCTGATCGACGCACGCCGCAGGTTCCTGAACACGTGCGTCCTGACCGAGGTCCAGCCCGGCTACTCCGGCGACGGCCGGAGCCTGGTGTCGACCTCGGTACTCGGCGCCCCCGCCCCGGCGGACGAGGCCGCGGTGCTCTCCGCCCTCGCCGAGGTCTACGGCGTGGACACCGGAACCTGGGAGCCGGTGCACCGTGTGACGGTGCGCAACGCCCTGCCCGCCATGACCCCGCCGATGCCCCTCACCCGGACCACCCGCTTCGCCCCGGGCCGCTACGTCTGCGGGGACCACCGCGCGACGGGCTCGCTCCAGGGGGCGCTGGCCTCGGGGGCGAGGGCGGCCCGCGAGGTGCTCGCCGGCCTCGGGGCCGCGGGAACGCCCTGACGGACGAGGCGCGCCGCCGGTCTGCCCTCACCAGCCGGCGGTTCCGGGACCGCCCTTGAACGGGCCCAGGATCTCGTCGGTGATCCAGCCGCCGTAGAAGTCGCCGGGCTGGGCCCGCACGCGCTCTCCGTCCACCGTGCACAGATCGACCCTGCCCGCGTAGAAGGCCAGGCTGCCGGCGATGCCCGCGTACCCGGGCGAGGGAGCCTCGTAGCTCCATGCCGCGTCCCGGACGGTGCACCCGTCCACGGACAGGGTCCAGTAGGTGGCCAACCCCTTCCACTCGCAGACGCTCGTCGCCCGCGACCGCGACAGCAGATCGGTGCGCACGTCCTCGCGCGGCACGTAGAAGACCGGGGGATGGCTCCTCTCCAGCACGCGTCGGCAAGTCCGGGAGTCGGCGAGCGTCACCCCCCGGTGCATGATCAACACCCGCCGCGCGTCCGCCTCCACACGCGGCGGACGCGGATAGTCCCCGACCGATTCCGTCGGCTGCCGCCCGTTCATGGGCCAAGCCTCACCCATCGCACGCACCTCCACCCGGCCTTCGCCGGATTCGCGGCCGGCGGATGCGCCTCAGCCGGGCGAGTCCGGTCCCTGCGGCTCCCGTCCCCCCGGCACCCGGACGAGAAAGACCTCGTCGACGAAACACCAGGCCCAGGACTCGTCGGGGGCCAGGGACAGGACCACGGGATGTCCCGTCCGCGCGTGGTGGGCATAGGCGTGCCGGCCGCGGGAGCTGTCGCAGCATCCGACGTGCCCGCACGTGGCGCACCACCTCAGCCGGGTCCAGGTCCAGCCGCGGGAGCGGCATTGCGCGCACACCTCGTACGGCGTCCCCGGTGATGCGGGCAGTGCCGCCAGGTGGGCACAGGCGCGACCCTCGGGAAGCCCTCCGTCGGGTGACACCGTCCACGGGGAGGGCGGCCGGCGCGGGCCGTCGGGGTCTTCGGAGGTCATGGTCGGCCTTCCCGAAGGGCGGGTGCGGGCTCCGGGCCGACCGCCGGGGCGGGCCGGGCCAGTGCGCTCGGCCACCAGACGCGCGGGCCGATGTCGATGATGAGGGCCGGTACCAGCAGGGAACGCACGACGAGGGTGTCCAGCAGGACGCCGAACGCGACGATGAAGGCGATCTGGACGAGGAAGGCCAGGGGGATCACCATCAGCGCGGCGAAGGTCGCGGCGAGGACCACGCCGGCGGACGTGATGACCCCGCCCGTGGTGACGAGTCCCCGCAGCACGCCCTCGCGCGTGCCCACGGCGAAGGTTTCCTCCCGTACGCGGGACATGAGGAAGATGTTGTAGTCGACGCCGAGGGCCACGAGGAACACGAATCCGTAGAGCGGCACGGAGGCATCCGTTCCGCTGAAGCCCAGCAGGTGCTCGAAGACGAGGGCGGACACGCCCAGCGTCGCCAGGAAGTTGAGGGCGACCGTCGCCACGAGCAGGACGGGCACGAGCAGGGAACGCAGCAGGGCGGCCAGGATCAGCAGGATGATGCCGAGTACGACCGGGACGATCACGGTGCGGTCGCGGGCCGCGGTCTGCTGGGTGTCGAACTGCTGGGCCGTGTAGCCCCCGACCAGCGCGTCGGCACCCGGCACCGCGTGCACCCGCGCGCGCAGTTCCCGGACCGCCGCCTTCGCGGCGTCGCTGTCGGCCGCCGCCTCCAGCGTGGCGTCCAGGCGTACCCGGCCGTCCACCACGAGCGGGGCCCCCGAGCCGGGACGGCCGCCCGCGGTGACGGGGACGACCGCGGCGACCCCCTCCGTGGCCTCGGCCGCCGCCCGTACCCCGGCGATCCGCCCGGCGTCGGTGATGATGACGGCCGGATTGCCCGAGCCGCCGGGGAAGTGCCGGGCAAGGGTCTGCTGGGCACCGACCGAGGGCGCGTCGTTGACGAAGATCTCCTCCAGCGGCACGCCCTTGGACGGCAGGGAGGCGGAGAACCCCGCCAGGACGATGAGCAGGAGGGCCGTGGACATCCACACGCGCCGCGGTGCCCGGTCGAGCAGCCCCGCGATACGGCGCCACACGCGGTGGCCCTCGGCCGACGCGTCGGCCGGCCCGGGCGTGGCGGGCCAGTAGGCGGTCCGGCCCAGCAGGGCCAGCACGGCCGGCAGGAAGGTCAGGGAGCTCAGCACCGCGCAGACGATGCCGATCGCGCCGACCGGCCCGAGAGCCCGGTTGTTGGTCAGATCGCTCGCCAGCAGGGCCAGCAGCCCCAGCGCCACGGTCGCCGCGCTCGCGGTGATCGCGCCGGCCGACCGGCGCACGGCTGCCAGGACCGCCTCCGTCCGGTCGCCCCGTACGACGAGCTCTTCCCGGAAACGCGCTGTCAGCAGGAGGGCGTAGTCGGTCGCGGCCCCGATCACCAGGATCGACAGGATGCCCTGGACCTGGCCGTCGACCCGGACGGCGCCCCGGTCGGCCAGCGCGTACACCACCGCGCAGGCCAGGCCGAGTGCGAACACCGCACTGATGATGATCACCAGGGGCAGCAGCACGCTGCGGTAGACCAGCAGCAGGATCAGCAGCACCGCTCCGAGCGCCACGCCCACCAGCAGTCCGTCGATGCCGGCGAACGCGTCGGACAGGTCCGCCTGGGTGGCCGCCGGGCCCGCGATCCCGACCGAGGTGCCCGGCACTTCCCGAGCGGCCTGCCGCACCTCGTCCAGGACCGCCTGCAGTTCCTCGCCCAGGCCGGGTGCGAGCGGTACGACGGCCTGGATCGCCAGGCCGTCATCGGAAACGACGGCCGGTGAGGGTGGAGCGGCGATGCCGGGCCGGCCGGCGAGAGCGCCGACCGCCCGGGTGGCGGCCTCCTGCTGTCCGGCGCTCACCCGGGTGCCGTCGGCCGTCCACACGATGATCGCGGGAACGGACGGCGACGTCTCGAACGCCTTGCGGGCTTCGAGGACCCGCGTCGACTCGGCGCTCCGCGGCAGGAACGCCGCCTGGTCGTTCGTGGAGACCTCGCCCAGCTTGCCCGCGTACGGACCGAGCGTCCCGCCGATGCCGAGCCACAGGATCACGAGCGCGAGCGGTACGACCCAGCGGGCCCAGCGGGGTGTGTTCTTCAATGCGTGCTCCCGGCCATGACATTTATGTCAGTCGTAAAGAATGTCAATCATCGAGAGATCTTATCCTGAAGCCATGCGCGACACAGACAGTCCCTCGCCTCACCTTCCGGCCGACGACCCGATCGGGTTGCAGTCCTTCGCCGTTCTGCTGCGCCGGATGAACGCCGAGTTCAATCGCATCGCGCAGGAGTTCGCCCACGCCCAGGGCCTCCACCTCACCGACGTCCAGGCGCTCATCGCCGTACTGGACGCGGACACCGACGAGGACGGCGGCCCCATGACACCCGGCCGGCTGCGCAAGCAGATGAACCTCACCTCGGGCGCCATGACCGCATGTCTGGACCGCCTGGAGAAGACCGGGCACATCCGCCGCGTCCGGGCGGCCGACGACCGCCGGGTGGTCCACCTGCATTACGCCCAGGCGGCCAAGGAGGTCGCCCGCGACTACTTCCGCCCCCTCGCCCACGGCACCGACGCCGCCCGCGAACGCTTCACCCATGACGAACTCCACGTGGTGGTGCGCTTCCTCGCCGAGATGAACCATCAGCTCGCCCTCGTCCGGCGATGAGTCCCACCCGGGGCGCGCGGGCCGACCCGAGGGGGAGAACGACTGCGGAACCCGCCCGGGCCGAGGCGCCGGGCGGGTTCCGCAGGTGGTGGGGGTCCGGGCGGTGTCAGAACCGGCCGGGAGCGGACGGGAGCGGCAGTCGCTTCGCGGGCGCCGCCGATTCGCGGCGCTCGGCAGCGGCAGGCGGGTTCTGGCAGGTCACGTCCTGGGCGGGCAGCTCGCCCGTGGCCAGGTACGCGCTCACCGGGGCGTTGGCGCAGGAGGCCGGGTCGAAGAGGTACACGCCGTGGCCCTCACCGCCCGCCGCCAGGACCATCCGCGAGCCCTTGAGCGCCTTGTGCAGGCCCTGGCCGCTCACCAGCGGGGTCTGCGAGTCCCACTCGTTCTGCACCGTCAGCACGTTCGCCTTCTTGTGCATCGGCGTGGCCGCCTCGACCGGCCGGTCCCAGAAGGCGCACGGCATGATGTTGGACGCGAAGTCCCCGTACAGCGGGTACCTGGCCTTGTCCTTCGCCGCGTCCCGCGCGTACTGCTCGGTGTAGCGGGGCCAGCTGCCGGTGTCCCCGCACGCCACGGCCCAGAACACGGCGGTGGCGTTGTCCGAGGCCGGTTCGGCCGCCGCGCCGCCGGTCAGCAGTCGCCCGAGCTCCGTCGCGGTCGGGCCCGCGGGCAGCGGCTTGCCCTCGGACGCGGCCTTCAGGGCCACGACCAGCGGGGTGGCCTGCGAGGGGTAGAAGAACACCCCGCGCGCGGTGCGGATCATGTCTCCGTCGACCTTCACGCCCTCGAACTCGAACGGCTCCTTGTCGGCGCGCGCCACCAGATCCCAGAACGTGTCCGACACCGCCTTCGGGGTGTCGCCCAGCCGGTACTCCGCCGACCGCTGCGCCGCCCACTGCGTCCACCGCGCGAAGGCGGGCTCGGCCTCGGTGGCCCAGACCTGGATCATGCCGCGCCAGATCCGCTGGGGGTCCACGCCGCTGTCGAGCACGAAGCGGTCCGTGCGGTCCGGGAACATCTGCGAGTAGACCGCGCCCAGGTAGGTCCCGTACGAGTAGCCCAGGTACGAGAGCTTGCGCTCGCCGAGGACCGCACGGATCGTGTCCATGTCCCGGGCCGTGTTGCGGGTGGTGATGTGCGGGAGCACCGGACCGGCCTTCTCGCGGCACTTGTCGGCGACGGTGCGCGCCCAGGTCACGTCGGAGCCGAAGGTCTCCGGGCGGTAGGCGCGGTTGAAGTTCTGCTCGGCGTCGGTCAGTCCGCAGGTGATCGGGCTGCTGGCGCCCACTCCGCGCGGGTCGAAGCCGATGAGGTCGTAACTGTCCCGTACCTCCTTCGGCATCGCTTCGCCGACCAGCAGCGGCAGGTCGAGACCGGAACCGCCCGGGCCGCCGGGGTTCAGCAGCATGGCGCCGTGCCGCTTGGCCGGGTTCTCGCTCTTGACCCGGGATATGGCGAGATCGATCGTGCGCCCCTCGGGACGCCGGTAGTCGAGCGGGACCTTGAGCGTCGCGCACTCGTACGAGGCCGGCTGCTCGGGGCTGCAGCGGTGCCAGGCGGGTTTCTGCCGAAGGTGGTCCGCGGCCGGGGCGGCGGCGGCCTGGGTCGCGGACAGCAGGGGGACGGTGGTCGCGATGAGTCCGGCGGCGGCGAGCAGCGGTGCGAGGCGTTTCAGGCGCACTGAGCCGTTCCTTTCGGTGAAGTCGCTTACGCGACCACCTTGTTGCACCCGGGCGGCCGACCGAATCATCCCGAAGGTCCGTGTCCTGTGCTCCTCACGAACGAGCCGGGAACAGGACAGGTGGCCGACACGCCGAAGTCGGCACCCGGTTGGTCGTGTACCGGGGGCCGACGTGTGCGCGGTGCGGGAGCGGCCTCAGTGGCCGCCGCCCTGGCCGCCGTCGTGCCCGCCACCGTGTGTCTCGCCGGGCGTCGCACCGGGCGTCGCGCCGGGTGCGGTGTCGGGCGCCGCGCCGGAAGTCCCACCGTGTGCGCCTCCGTGCGTGTCGCCGGTCTCCAGGGAGCCGCCGAGACGTCCGCGCAGTGTGGTCAGGGCTTCCTCCGTGGCCGCGGTGACGACCCATCGGTCGCCGACCAGATAGAGGCCGCCGTACATGCGGGCCTCGGTCAGCCAGGAGCGCAGTCCCTGCTCGGCGGTGAAGGTGACCATACGGTAGACGACCTGCCCGGCCTGGCACCCGCCCTCGCGCAACTCCTCGGCCTCCACGTTCACTTCGGCGGTACAGCCGATAGCCGTGGCGATCTGTTCGAGGGAGGTCCCGGGCGCCGCCGCCGCGGCGGCCGCGGTCGACGGGGCCCCCGCCGAGGTGTGCTGCGCCGCCGCCTTCGAGGAACAGCCCCCGCACAGCAGCGCGGTGAGGCACACCGCCGCGACGGCCGGGAGCGACGGGCGGATCCGCCGGATCCGGCGGGTGCGGCGGTCGGTGGACGGCATGGTGACCTCTCTGGGCGGTCGGGGAGGGATCGTGGCGCCCGGGTGGGGAGGTACCCGGGCACCACGCGTTTCGGGGGCGGATCGGCGGGCCGCCGACAGGGGCTAGCCGACGACCTTCGCCTTCTTGCCCTTGTCGGTGATGGCGAACCAGAGACCCTTGTTGTTGTGCCCGGTGGTGTCACCCGGTTCCTTGTCACCGGTGAAGGTGTAAACCGGCCAGCAGTCGATCGTCAATTGCTCGCTGCCGTCGGGCCGCTTCACCTTTCCAATCAATTCAGGGGCGATTCCGTTTACCTTGTCCTTGTCGACCGGCTTGGCCGGCTTCCAGGTGTCCGTGCAGGCGTCCACGCAGCCGATCTTCATCGGCCAGGCGCTGTCCTTGTCGAACCGGTAGAGCGTCTTGCCCTCCCCGTCCTCGACGAGGGTGCCGAGCTGGGGGTTCTGCACGGCGGTGAGTTCGCCGCCCTTGGCCGCGGCGTCCGGCTTCTCTTCCTTCTTCTCTTCCTTCTCCGCCCCGGCGCCCTTGCTCGCGCCGGCCGGCTTCCCGCCCGGGCCCAGTACGTGCCAGGTGCCGCCGACCCCTTCGCCGAAGGAGTCGCCCGCCTTGGCGTCCTTGGAGTAGCGGTACACGGGCCAGCCGGCGAGCGTGAGCTGCTTGGTGCCGTCGGCCCGTTCCACGGAGCCGAGGAGCGCCGAGTCGATTCCCGCGCTGACCGAGGCGTCGTCCGCGGAGACCGCGGGCCAGGCCGCGGCGCAGTCCCCCTCGCAGTTGGACTTGGGCGGCTTCGGCGTGTCCTTGTCGAACCGGTAGAGCGTGAAGCCCTCGCTGTCGGTGACCCCGGGCCCCAGGCCCGCGATCTCGGTCACCTTCAGCTGTCCGGCCGAGCCGGTCTTGCCGGCTGCGCCCGCCGGGGCGGCTCCCGAGCCGCCGCCGGCGCCGCTTCCGTACGGGTCTCCGTATCCGGAGCCGGCTCCGACCTGTTTGCTGTCGCCCACCGGCTGGACCGCAGGTGCCTTTCCCCCGTAATTGTCGGAGCTTCCGCATGCGGCTGTTGTCATCATCAGTACCGCGACCGCTGACCCGGCGAATATCTCACGACGCTTAATCTTCACGATCTCTCCTTCAGGTTCGGTTTCCGCGTTTCCTTGCCCCCGGTAATTGATACGGGGCCGGGAGCTGCGGAAGCGAATATCCCGGGGAATTTGTCAGATCGCGCCAACATTGAACCCGGGGCATTGGTTCAGTCCTGGATGCGCAGCGCGAGGGCCGGGCAGCGCCGCACCGCGCGCAGCGCCTTCTGGCGCTGCGCGCGGGGTACGGCCATGGACGCCTCCGCGGGGAAGCCGTCCAGGTCCAGGCGGACCACATCGGGCAGGACGTCCACGCACAGCCCGTGGCCCCTGCAGAGGGTCCAGTCGACCAGGAGCCGCTCCGGGCTCTCGTCGTCCTCGTACAGCGGAAGGGCGCCCAGCACCCGTCTGCCGCAGCCGCTGCCGAGCGCGTGGTCACGGAACTCGTCCGGGAAGGTCCTGAGCGCCGAGGCGACGAAGTTCGAGGTGCCGTCCGGATGGCTGCACGCGCCGCGTTTGAGCACCGCCTTCATCCGGAGCTCCAGCATCTCCAGGGCGGGTTTGCCCCCGCCCCGGATGGCCTCGTCCAGTACGTCGGCGATGGCGGGCAGCCCGCGTACGCACGGGCCGCACTGGCCGGCCGACTCCTTGGCCAACCAACGGGTCACGCGTGCCACTTCGCCGGCCGGGCAGGTGTCCATGGGCAGCGGCATCACCGCCCCCGCCCCCAGCCGTGCGCCGAGCCGGTCGAGGGACTCGCGCGATATCTCGGCCGCACGTGCGTTTGCCGGAGTGAGCCATTTGCCGTGAAACCCGCCGACCAGGACGCCCTGGCCCGGATCGGTGCCGCACAGTTCCAGGATGTAGGAGAGCGCGGCTCCGCTCGGCGTCTCGACGACCGTGTTGCCCGCGACCGTCAGCATGATGGTGCCCGGCTCGCTGGGCAGGCCGGTCGCACGGAAGTCCAGCGCGCCGAGCCGGGCGGCGACGGCCAGCTGGGCGAACGTCTCGGTGTTGGAGAACAGGGTGGGCACGCCGTTCAGGCCCCGGTCGCTGGTGCGCACCTTCTGGCCGGACGGCAGCGTCGGCCCGCCGTTGAGACCGTTCACGTGCGCCGTGCTCTCGCCGGTCACGAAGCGCTCGGGGAGCAGCGTGACCTGCACCCGGCGTCCTGCCGGGCCGCGTTCCGCGACGGCCTCCCGCAGTGACTGCTCCACGTCCCTCCGGGTGACGCCCACCACGACGTCCTCGGAGTTCAGCGCGGCGGCGGCCAGCAGGGCCCCGTCGAGCACCAGATGGGGGGTGTGCAGCAGCAGCGCGGTGTCCTTGAGGCAACTCGGCTCGCCCTCGCTGCCGTTGACGACGACGGCGGTCTGTCCGTCCCCGGCGCGGGCCGACCGCATCACGGAGCGCAGTTTCTTGGCGAACGGGAAGCCCGCGCCGCCGCGA
Source organism: Streptomyces sp. NC-S4 (assembly GCF_054353315.1). Classification (NCBI taxonomy): domain Bacteria; kingdom Bacillati; phylum Actinomycetota; class Actinomycetes; order Kitasatosporales; family Streptomycetaceae; genus Streptomyces; species Streptomyces sp. NC-S4. The sequence continues at coordinate 7,220,426 of NZ_CM135937.1, forward strand.
CCGCGGAGGTCGATGTTCTCGGCGAGGTCGACGAGCTCCTCCGGCCGGTAGCGGGGCATTTGGCCGTGTGTCGTCAGATGGGCCACGCGGTCGAGCCGCGCGGCCTGGTCGAGCCCGGCCAGCAGCCGGGGAGCGCCCACGCAGCCGAGGCTGGGGCGCGGCTCACCGCTCACAGCCACTGGTCCCGGCTGATGAGCGTCTCGGCGTCAGCGGTTGCGCGGGCGCGGCTCGGCGCGTAGACGGCGGTGCGCGGAGGTTCGTTGCTCAGGGGCGGTCGGTCATTGAGGGCCGGCCGCTCGGGCCGGGGCGGCTGGGCCTGGTTCGCGGTCACGGCCGCCGCTGCAGGACGTGAGCCGCGCCTCTGTCGGGGCACGCCGCCCTTGACGGGCTCCGGAGCCACGGGCTGGGGGACGGGCGGCACGAAGACGGCCGCTTCGCGCATCCGGCTCCTGACCCGGAACACGAGCACACCCACGATGCCGAGCAGGGCCAGCGCGTACGCGGACGTGACCCAGGGGGCGGCCGCGCGGCCCGACTTCAGGCCGTGCACCAGTGAGGCGCCCCAGGCCGGATAGGCGCCGAAGTGCAGGACCCGCCACCACGCCGAGCCGCTCCTGGTGTTGAACACGCTGCGCACCGCGCCGGAGATGGCCACCGCGATGAAGAGGTATCCGGCCAGACTGCCGAGCCCGACCAGTACGGGCCGGGTGGCGTCCGTGAACGGCACGGCCGCGGAAGTCGCGGTCGTCCGCTGTCCCGCGACCTTGATCCAGATGTGCAGGGCGAGGAAGAGGAGCCCTGACACGGCGAGGCCGCGGTGCGCGCCCTGGGCGAGCAGCCGGTGTCCCGAACCGAGGACGGCCCGGTCGGTCGCGGCCAGTCCCCAAAGGACGGTGGCGGTGAGCGAGACGAGCGAGAGCACGCCCGCCCCGAAATCGAGGAAGGCGAATAGCTGGCTGAAGGCGCCCGCGCGGGCGGCCACGGTGACGAGCACGATGGCCGCGCCGACGGCGCAGATCACGCCGGGGCTCAGCCTGCCCTCCTTGGGAAGGAGGGAGGGCCGCCGAATGGCCCTCCGTCCGGCCGCCGCAGCCGCAGCCGAGGCATGGCGGTTCTTGCGGCGAGCCCTATGTGAGCTGGGCATTTGAGGCTGGGGCAGGGGCATCCAGGTCTCCTGTGCGCCTGGGCATCCGAGCACTCCACCTGGCGCTCGGTACCCGGGGGTCGTTGTAGTCGTACCCGGCAGCGCTGTGAAACTCCGCGCCGGCCGAGGGAACTTGGGGCCGGAGTGCAGCAGCATCGTGGAGCTGCACAGCAGCTCCACAGGTTTTATCGAAACGTGATAATTTCTCGCACCTGCGTCTCCGGCGCATCGAACAACCCCGGAAGATTCCCCTCCAGCGGGGGTTGCGACAGGCCACCGCGCCGCCCGCCACCTACGCGTCCCCGACGGCAAAGACACGGCAAAGAGACGGGACCGTAGGTGGTCGGACCTCTCTAGGAGGGAGTACGAGGGCCGCAACTCTCGCGTCAGACAGCGATGTTGACGTGGGGAGCAACCTCGGCGGGCTTGTTGCTCTTCCCCGGACAAGCCTCCCCCGGCACGAACGAGGAAAACGATGTGTGAACTTCTGAACCGCATCTGGTCCCGCCCGCGTGGCGAGTGGACGCGCGTCCTGCGCAACGAACTGCCCGCGCTGGCCGGCGAGATAGTGGAGGAGCTCCTGCATGGAATTCCGGAATTTTCCGCACTTATCGATGACAACGATGCCATTGATGACGAGTTGTTCCGGCAGAGGGTGGAAGAGGCTCTCCTCACCGTCCTCGGCTACCGGGAGCAGCCCCGGGAACACGCACCGGACGAGCACGATGAACAGGCGGAGAGTGAGGACGAGATCGAGAACCAGATCGAGGTCGGGATCGCGGCCAGGGCCGAGTGCGAGGTCACGCACGAGGGCCGTCGCGAAGGCCTCCGCGAGGTCCGTAACGAAGTACGCAACGAGGGCCGCCGCGAGGGTCTGCGCGAGGTCCGCAACGAGGGCCTGCGCGAGGGTCTGCGCGAGGTCCGCAACGAAGGTCTGCGCGAGGCCCGGCACGGGAGCCGGCACGATTCCCGGCACGAAGGCCTCCGTGAGACGGACCGGGCGCGGCACGACCTGTTCAGGACCCTCACCGATGACAGGGAAGCATCCGAGATGTCCCTCAGCGAGCTCGCGGAGGCGGCCGGCTGGCCCCTCCCGCTCGCCGTACGGGCCATCGTGCCCGCCACGCCCGGTGAGACCCAGCAACTCGCCGCCGTACTGGACCACTGCCTCGTCGGCATGTTCGCGGGCCGTCCGTGCCTGCTCGTCCCCAGCCCCGACCCGGACAACCGCGCCCAGCTGGAGAACGTGCTGCGCGGCCGGTTCGCGGCCGTGGGCCACGCCGTTCCGCTCCGCGACACGGCCTCCTCGCTGCGCTGGGCGCTGCGCCTGGCCGCGCTGACCCCCGCCCGGCCCGGGCTCGAGGTCCGGCCCGTCTTCGTCGACGACCACCTCTCGACCCTGCTGCTCCTCCAGGACGAGCCCCTGGCCCACGCGCTGGCCGCCCGGTGGCTGCGTCCGCTCGCCGACCTGACCCCCCGCCAGAGCGAGCGGCTGGAGGTGACGCTGCTCGCCTGGCTGGAGGGCGGCGGTGCCCCCGAGGCCGCCAAGGCCCTGAGCGTGCACCCGCAGACCGTGCGGTACCGCATGCGTCAGCTGGAGAAGCTCTTCGGTACCGGCCTGCGTGACCCCCGTACCCGCTTCGAACTCGAGATGGCCCTGCGCAGCCGTCGGCTGATGGCCCAGGTCCGCCGTCAGCACTCCCGGGTCGGCCGAAGGGCCGCCCGCGTCATCCAGGCCGACTTCACCCCCTTGGTCGTCGGACGGATGGCCCGCGTCAACGGCCTCTGACCCCCGCTGAGCCCGAAACAGCCCGGCCCGGTCCCGTACATACGGGACCGGGCCGGGCTGTTTCGCGCGTACGCCGCCGGGCGGGCTTGTGGGGCGGGGGCGTCGTGTGTGGCTGGGGGCGGGGTGTGCGTCCTGCATGCCCCGGGGCCGTGCGTCCTGCGGTGCGCCGCCCCGCCCCGCCCCGCCCCGGGCCGAGCCGTGTCGTGTTCTGCCGTGCCGTGCGGTACGCCGCCCGGTGGGCCGGGTGCGTGCGCGTACGCCGGCGGGCCCGGTGTGCCACCGGGACCCGCCCGTGTCACGCAGAACGCCGCCACCGGGAGCCGGTGGCGGCGTACATATACGAGCGGTGTTGGCCCGAAGTCGGCTTCGGGCCAACACCTGTCCCGGGCCGGACACCGGGGTTGGGGGAGAGGAGGGGCGTCCGGCCCGGGAGCGTAGGGGGAGCTCCCGCTGCGGGGGTCAGCGGCAGTTCTGCCCGTTGTTGATGCAGTTCACGGCCTTGTTCATCAGGCCGTTCGACATCACGTTGATGAAGTCGCCGTGGTCGGTCGCCGGCTTGTGGAGCTGCTCGGGGAAGCTGTCCACGGCGAACCGGGCACCCGGTGCCACCCCGTAGGTGAGGCGCAGCACCAGCTGCGGCATGGCCTTGAAGCCGTTCGGGCAGCGGCCGTTCTTGTCCGCGAAGGCCACGTGCGTGCGGTGGTTGGCGCTGTCGACGTTCTTGCCGTCGAAGCAGCTCTGGAAGTTGAAGGTGCGCACCACGTCACTGCCCTTCGGGCAGACCGGGTACTTGTCCTTCAGCTGACGGTTCTCGAATCCCGTGCAGCTCCAGGAGGCGTTGGCGTTGCCGTTGCCGTTGGTGAAGGCCTTGGCGTCACCGGTGATGACGCGCATGAAGCGGGGCATCGCCGTGACCTTGCCGACCGGGCTGCCCTTGAAGGTGATCGACACCTGCTTCGGCTGGAGGATGGTGCCGACGTTGCCGTCCTGGCCGCCGCCGGGCGCCTTGGCGTCCTTCTCCACCTTGCCGTCGCGCACCCGCAGCACGGGCCAGTAGTAAGTGGACTGGTCCCCGTTGCTGCAGGTGGTGCCGGACGCGGCGAGGCTGTTGTTCGTGGAGAAGGCGTCAGTGGTCTTGTTGCCCACGTAGTCGTGCATGTGGTGGGCGCCGTTGGAGACGCCGGGGGCGACGATGACGTTGTCGGGGTTGAAGTGCTTCTCCTCGTTGCGGCCGCACTGCGAGGTGAAGGAGCCCTTCGAAGCGTTTCCGGCCTGCGCGGGGTTCTTCACGTTCGGCTTGATCTTGGTGATGTTGACGAAGTCGTTCTTCGCCGGACCACCCTTCTGTGCGGCGGCCTGGGCGGCCGCGCCCTGCTCGCCCTTGCTCGCGGCCGCTGCCGCGCCGTCGTCCGCGGCAGCCGTCTGCTTCATCGTGCACGCGGCCAAGCCCTGGATCTCGTTGGGGCGTTGGCCGGCGCGGCCGATCGCGTCGGCCACGCCCGCAATGGTCTGGTCCCGCTTCTGCTTCAGGTCACCGAGCAGGGCGGCGTCGCCCTTCGCCTTCCCGGCGGCGAGCTGCTTGTAGGCCTCGGCGACCTGGTCGTCCAGCTTGGCGAGGTTCGCGTCGACCTCGGGCTTGGCCTGTTCGGGGACCGCGGTGAGCTTCTCTCCCACGTCGGGGCAGTCGATGGTGGACGTCATGCCCCCCGCCTTGTCCTGGCCGGCGGACGCGTTCCCGGCGACGACGGCGACGCCGCCACCGCCGAGTACGAGCGCGGATATCACGCCAAGGACCTTGTTCGACAAGCGTGAGCGTTTGTGGCCCTTTTTACTCATGCGATCACTTCACTTCGTCGGTTGGACATTGTTGGAAAGCGCGTCGAAGTCGACGAGTCCGGTGTCTTCGAGGACCGTGATGTGGTCCAGAACCGTGGTGTTGGCGGAGGTGGCGAGGGCCCGGACCATTGAGTTCTTGGTCTGTCCCCGGATCTGGGCCACCAGGGCGAACACCTTTCCGTGGGCTGCGCGCAGCAGTTGGGCGAACAGTCGTTCGTATTCCTCGCCGCGTGCACGGTTCATCTGGCCCAGCCAGTCCTGCTGCTGTGCGGAGGGCTGGTTGGGCAGGTCGACACCGAGGGCCTGGCCGACCTGGATGACCTGTCGGTCCAGCTCGGTGTGACCGTCGATGAGGTGCTGCCCGGCCGTCTTGATCGCAGGACGGGACCCGCGCTGCTGGGCCTGGCGGCCCGCGGGCAGCTCCCAGAGCCCGGCGAGCCGGACCTTGCGGATGAAGTCACGGTCCGCGGCCGTCAAGGGCCCGAAGGCCGTGCTCAGCGTTCCGCCGCCGTCGTCGTCGCCCGCCGGACCCGCCACGGCGGCCGTGGGCCGGCTGCCGAAACTGTCCACGGGGATCAGAAGCGCGATCAGGGTGAGCGCAAGGGCGGTGATGACCAGGCCGCTTCCGATCGTGTATCGCGTGGCCAGCGACAAGCTGTTGATGGATCTCCGCCGCAATGACGGCACTGTGCCTCCTCGCTCCAAGGGCCGGGAGGGGGTGGCGGGGCAGGAGGATCCGCACATGCCGTGCTGTGCGGTGCGCACCCGCATTCCCGGGGTGTCACGGGACGCTAGTGCCGGGCGCGGCGATGAAGTCGTAGGACATCACCATCGGATAAACATCCGGGCGACTGTCCGGAAGGCTGATATGTTGCGGCGCGCCCGGGCATTCGGCCGCGTGGTGCCGCCGTGCCCTGCCCTGCCCGGGTGCCGTCCTGCCCTGCCCGCGTGCTGTCGGCCCCGTGCGCACGGCCATCCGACCGGTCCGGCCGAAGGGCGCGCGGCGGACATCCACGGCGCGGAGGCTCCCGGCACCTGCCCTCGGTGCGGGACACCAGGATGAATGCGGGCGGCCGCGGACACCCGGCAGCCGGGACGCCCGCGCCGGCCGGAGGGCCCGGACCGACAGCACCTCGTACAGCCATGCGGAAGGGCTGCGGGGGCAACAGCCGCCCGCAGCCCTCCCGTTCGGCCCGTCCGCAGGATCAGGCGAGCGCCGCGGCCGCCGTCAGTACGCGCTCCGGGGCCCGGTCGTGCCGAGGCGCCGGCGGCTCCGGCGCCGCCTCGGTCGTACGGGTGTCCGTCAGGAGCGCGATCAGGGAGGTACGGGCGCGGGCGACGCGGGAACGCACCGTGCCGATCGGGCAGCCGACGGCCGTGGCGGCCTCGGCGTAGGACAGGCCCAGCAACTGCGTCAGGACCAGGGCCTCCCGGCGCTCGGCCGGGATCACGGCGAGCAGTTCCGCCAGAGCGATGCCGTCCTCGAAGCCCGGCACGTCGTACGGCTGGGTCTGCTCGGCGGCCGCCTGCCAGTCGCAGCGGTCGGAGAGTCTGGGCCGCGCGGCAGCGTGGCGCAGGCTGTCCACGACCGTGCGCCGGGCTATGGACAGCAGCCACGTGCGGGCGGAGGAACGGCCCTCGAACCGGTGCAGGCTCGCCAGCGCGCGGAGGAATACGTCCTGGGTGAGGTCGTCGGCCGCCTGGGTGTCGGCGCTGAGGTAGGCCACGTAGCGCCAGACGTCGCGGTGCAGCGCGCGCACGAACCGGTCGGTCTTCACGGGATCCCCGTCGCGGGCGTCCAGCGCCAGCCGGGTCACCGCCGCGTCGGAGTCGGGGGTGCGCCGGGCCGGCCGGTCGCCGGCGGTACAGGAGGGGGTCGTCAGGGCAGCAGTCATCGCCACAAGGTCCTTATGGGCAAGGGGAGTCCGGCACCGCGAGCGGCGGGGCCGGTGAGGAGTTCGGCCCGCCGGAAGGCATGGCCGAGGCCCGAGGCGCGGTGTGCGGGTGCGAGAGCGGTCGCGGACGCGGCTCGGGGAACCAGCTGTCAGAGGACAGCGGTCCCCACCGGCGGACCCCGAGAGGTGATGGCATGGACGAGGAAGAGCCGGCGCGGCGCGCGGTGGTGGCGCCTGCGGCGGATCCGGACGGGCGGTCGGTGCGCGGGCACCGCCGTACGGAGCAGCAGGCGCAGCGGGGTCCAGAGGCGTCCGGCGACGGCGCGCACCACGCGGAAGACGGCCCGCTCGCCGTGGGCGAGCCACAGCCCGCACACCACGGCGGCCAGGAGGTGCGCGGCCGGCATGCCGAACGCGGACATGGCGGCCGCCTCGTGCACACCGTCCGTCACGGCGGGCGCGGCGTCCGCCGCCCCGTGCATGGCGTGGTGCAGATGGGCGGGGGCCTGCGGCCCCCCGGTGCCGGACGGCTGCGGCATCCGCAGCACGGGTGAAATCGAGGACATCGACGACATCGCCGACATCCGCCCGGAGCCGGTCGGCGCGGCCGACCCGGCGAGGGACTGGGCCAGGGAGAAACCGGTGTGGAGCACCGCCTGGACGGCAACGGCCGCCGACGTCACGGCGAGCAGCCCGCGTTCACGTCCCGCGAGGGCCCAGGCCGTTGCCGCCGTGCCCGGGAAGGCGACGGACAGGGCCCACCAGGGCACTGCCGCACCGGACATGAGCAGGTGCCCGGTAGCCGCGAGCAGCACACAGAGGGCTGCGAACATCGCAGCCCGGAGGGCGCGCAAGCAACGGACCGGGTTCATCGAGGGCTCATCCTTGCACCGGCCTCCCGAGCCGCACATCAGGGTGCGCACTTCCGGACAAGTTCCCGCGTCCCGGCCTGTCGTGGCCGGGACGTCCGCCTCGTGTGGTGCAGGGCACAGCGGAGGGAGGGAACCTGCCCGCCGCTCCATCCGACTGCCTACCCGCTCGGTCGAAGAGTTCAACGTCCTGGGAAGGGAGACTTCGTGACGGCGGAGGGGACGGCGACCGCATCGCCGGTGGGGGAAGACGGCCCGGCGGGGCGGCAGTTGACCGCCTTGCTCACCTGCGCCATGGCGTTCTCCATGCTGCAGCTGTTCCTCCTCGGGGCGCTGGGCCCGCGCCTGGTGACCGAACTCGGGGTGTCCCCGGCCGTGCTGGGGCTCACCACCACGATCGGCTTCGGGACCGCCGCCGTCCTGTCCCCGGCGGGCGGCCGGATCGTGGACCGGATCGGTCCGCGGCGCTCACTGGTGGTCCTGCTGCTGGTCTCCGCGGCGGCCCTCGCCCTGATCGGCGCCGCCCCCGGCGCCGGTCTGCTGCTCGCCGCCGTCGCACTGGGCGGCGTACCCCAGGCGCTGGCCAACCCGGCCACCAACAAGGCCGTGCTGCGCGCCGTTGCGCCCGCCCGGCGGGGCGCGGTGACCGGGCTCAAGCAGTCCGGGGTCCAGCTCGGCGCCTTCGCGGCCGGACTGCCGCTCGCCCTGCTCGCGGGCGCCATCGGCTGGCGCGGCGCGGTCTGGACCGGCGCCGGCGCCGCCCTCCTCGCCGGGCTGTGGGCCCTGCGCGTACTGCCCGCCGACCCCGCCGCACCGCCCGCGGGGCCCCGTACGGCTCTGGTGCCGCGGGGGATGGTGGCCTGGCTGGCGGTCTTCTCGCTGTTCCTCGGCGCCGGGATCGCCTCGGTCAACACCTACCTCGCGCTCTTCGGGGCGCAGCGGCTGGACATGGGCCCGACGGCGGCGGCCGCCCTGGTCGCCGTACTGGGCGTGGCGGGGATCGCGGGCCGGGTCGGATGGTCGAAGGCGGCCCGGCCCGGCCGGGCCGAGTGGCTCCCGGGCGGGCTGGCCTGCGGAGCGCTGGGCGCCGCGGTCCTGCTGGCGGCCGCCCTGGTGGCGGGCCCGCTGGTGTGGGCCGGGGCGATCGCCGTCGGCGTCTTCGCGGTCTCCGGCAACGCCGTCTCGATGGTGCTGGTCATGCAGCGGGCCGCACCCGGCCGCGCCGGGCAGGACTCGGCGCTGGTCGCGGCCGGGTTCTTCGGCGGGTTCGCGCTGGGACCGCCCCTGTTCGGGCTGCTCGCGCAGAGCGGACGGTACGGGCCGGGCTGGCTGCTGGTCGCGGCGGAGTTCGCGGTGGCGGCGGCCGTCGCGTTCCTGTGGGCCGTACGGGACCGGCGGGAGGGCGCGGCATGAGCGCGGGCGACGCCCGGCCGGGTCCGGCCCTCGCGGCCGTCATGGCGCGGGTGGCGGTGACCGCCGAGGCGGTGGGCCCCCGCTTCCCGCTGTACGCCGAGCCGGACGACGGGCGGTGGACGACCACCGGCCGCGGCTCGTGGACCGGCGGGTTCTGGGCCGGACTGCTCTGGCTGCGGGCACGGTACACCGGCGACGCGGCCGACCGGCGCGCCGCCGCCGCGTGCACGGCCCGGCTCGAACCGTGGGTACGGGCCGACACCGCCACCCGCGGCCTGATCCTCTGGTACGGGACCGCTCCGGCCGGGGACGACGCCCGGGTCACCGAGCTCCGGGGCCGCGGCGCCGACGCCGTGCTGTCCGCCTACGACCACGAACTCGGGCTCGTGCCCTGGGGGGAAGCGCTCGGCGGGCCCCGCCTGCTCGCCCGCGTGGACGGGGTGCCGGGGACGGTACCCCTGCTGGCCGGAGCCGGACCGCGGGGAGCCGCCGTGGCGGCGGCCCACCTCCACCGCCACCTCGATCTCTGCCTCGGCGCGGGCCGGGGCCTGGGGGGCCTCCCGCTGCGGCCCGCCCTGCGCTTCGACGCCGCCGCGGGCTGGCAGCCCTGCGCGGACCCGCCGCCGGGCTGGAGCCGGGGCCGGGCCTGGCTGCTGCTGGCGGTCGCCGACGCCCTGCTGCGCCCGGACCCGGCGCTGCCCGGCCCGGCCGCGGCCCCGGCCCGGCTGGCCGAAGCCGCCGAACTCCTCTCGGCGGAGGGCGGATCCCCGGCCGCAGGGCTCGTCCCGGCGGCCGACACCGACCGGCCGGACGGGCCGCTCGACACCTCGGCCGCCGCGATCACCGCGGTCGCCCTGCTGAAACTCGCCCGGGTGCCCGGCCCCGCCTCGGCCGCGTACGCGCACCGGGCCGAGGCGATCCTCCGCCGCCTCGCGGAGCACCACCTCACCGGCCCGGACTCCGGCCGCCCGCCCGGGATGCTGCTGGACGGCTGCTACGACGCCGCGAAGGGGCTGGCCGTCCGGCACGAGCTCGTCTGGGGGGACTTCTTCCTGGCCCTCGGCCTCGCCGCCCTGGACGGGATCGTCGACATCACCGGCGTCTAGATGATTGAGGCCAAGGGCTCGTCGCCGTGGAAGGCCGGCGAGTGGTGGCGCATGTCGCTGCCGTCATTCGCCCCGCGCGTGCGAACGCGCCCGTTCGTCCTTCGCGGTCGGCGGAGATCACGCGACTCGTGCTTCGGCGGCTCGCAGGACGTCCCGGTCGGGGCCCGCCGGGGAACAGCCTTGAGTCTCCAGCGACTGGAGACAGCAGAGTGGGGGACATGGACGTTACGACCCTCTACTCGATCGGGGAGCTTTCCCGGCGGACCGGCTTGTCCGTGAGGACCATCCGGTTCTACTCCGATTCGGGGGTGGTAGCGCCGACCACCCGTAGTCCCGCCGGCTATCGGCTCTACGACCTCGACGCACTGCTTCGTCTGGAACTCCTCCGCACACTGCGCGAGCTGGGCATGGACCTGCCCACGATTCAACGGGTACTGGACCACGAGCTCTCGGTGGCGGAAGTCGCTGCGGCGCACGCCGACGCGATGGACGTCCAGATCCGGGAGCTGCAACTGCGCCGGAGCGTTCTGCGAGTCGTGGCCGGCCGGGGGTCCAGTCCCGAGGAGACCAAGCTCATGCACAGGCTCACGCAGTTGTCCGGCGAGGAACGCCGGCGTTTGATCGACGATTTCATGGATGGCGCCTTCGGCACGGTGGATGCCGACCCGGCCGCAGTGGCCATGGTTCGCGCTGCGACTCCCGACCTTCCCGATGATCCGACCGGCGAGCAGGTCACCGCGTGGGTGGAACTCGCCGAACTGGTCGGCGACGAGGACTTCCGTGCCCGGATGCGCCGGACGGCCGTACGCCAGGCCGCCGGGCGCCCGCTCGACATCGAGCGCGATGCCGGCGAGGAGCTGATGGAGTTCACCCGTCAGAAGGTGGCCGAGGCCCGGAAGTCGGGCATCGACCCGCTCGGCAACGGGGCCGCACCCGTCATGGACGACCTCGTGCACCGCTTCGCCGAGGTGTTCGCGCGCACCCCTGACACGGAATTCCGGCACTGGATGGCGCAACAGTTCGAAGAGGCGCACGATCCCAGGGTGGACCGGTACTGGCAGCTGGTGTGGATCGTCAACGGCTGGCAGGCAGTGCCGGACCTGATCCCCGTGTACCCCTGGCTCATCCGGGCGCTGCGAAACGACCGCGCCGCATAGTCACCGCAATGGGCACCGCCCGGCACCACGGCACTCCGTGCCCGGATTCATGTCGGCGCCGCTCGGAACACCGTCGACTCATTCATCCGGGCTCCGGCGGCCGTCGGGCGCGTAGCCGCGCAGGACCCGGCGGGCCACGGAGGTGATGTGGAGCTCGTCCGGTCCGTCGAGGATGCGGGCGGCCCGGCCGGTGCGCAGGAGTCCGGGCAGGGGGGTGTCCGGACCGAGCCCGGCGGCACCGTGGACCTGGATGGCGGAGTCGGCGACCTGCTGGAGCATGCGCGCGGCGGCGACCTTGGCGAGTCCCACCTCCGTACGCGCGTCCCGCCCGGCGGCGATCAGTGCCACCGCCTCGTGCACCAGGGGGCGGGTGGTACGCAGGGCGAGCAGGGCGTCGAAGACGTGCCCCTGGACCAGCTGCTGGTCGGCGAGGGGACCGCGGGACCCGCTGCGGGTGGCGGCCCGCTCGCACATGAGGTCGAAGGCGCGCCGGGCCTGGCCGAGCCAGCGCAGGCAGCGCAGCGTACGGCCCAGCTGCAGCCGCTCACCGGCGATGGTGAGCGCGTCCCCGGGGTCCCCGAGGAGGTGGTCGGCCGGGACCCGGACCCGGTCGAGCTCGATCTCGTACTGGCCGCCCGCACCGAGGACGGGGAGTTCGCGTACGACGCGGAAACCGGCCGACGCGGTGGGCACGAGCAGCAACGACAGCCCCTCGCGGTCACCGGTGCTCCCGCCGGTGCGGGCCATGACCGTCACCAGGTCGGCGCCCGCGGCGCCGGAGGTGAACCACTTGCGGCCGGTGACGAGCCAGCTCCCGTCCGGCCCGCGCTCGGCCCGGGTGCCGGTCCCGAAGGGGTCGGTACCGGGGACGTCCGGTTCGGTCATGGCGTAGCAGGTCCGCATCTCCCCGGCGACCAGCGGCTTCAGGTACGCCTCGCGGACCGCGCTCCCCCCGTGCCGCGCCAGCATCGTCACGTCGAGCAGCGGCGCGGATCCCAGTGCGGCCGGGCCGTGGTCACTGGCCCCCTCCGTCTCGGCCAGTGCGGCGTACTCCCCGAACCCCAGCCCGCCGCCGCCCAGTTCCGCCGGGAGCGGCAGGGCCCACAGGCCCTCCTCCCGCGCCCGGCCGCGCAGTTCGGCCAGCGCGTCGGCCGCAGCGGGCCCGCCCGCGTCCAGCACCGGCTCCCGGGGGATCACCCGTGAGCGGACGAACCGGTCGATCCGCTCCCTCAACTCATCGACACCCGGAGCCTGTTGTGCAACCGAGGTGTGGTCCGTGCCTGGATCCGTCACTTCTTTCCTCCTCATTCCCGGGAACTCGTGGGAACGCCCGACCGACTCACTGTCCGTGGAACTGGTCGGGTGCGGACGCTCCCGGGTTCCCCGGATTCGGTAAGACCCGGGCGCGCCGGTCACCGCCGCGCCAGGAGAGGAGAGGCATGACGTCACCAGCAACCACGCAGACGGTCCGGCCGCTCGACACACTGCGCTTCGACACCTCGGGGCCCCCGCAGATCACGAGCGTCATCGCGGACCACCTGCGGCTGCTCGGCGCACGGACGGACCGCCCCGCACACGGGGACGCGTCCACCGGCGCGTCCACCGGCACGGCCACCGGCATCGCCACCGACACCGGTGGCACCACGCTCACGGGCGGCGGTTTCGACCCGGCGCACGCGAGCGCCACCTGGGCGGATCCGCTGAGCGGGCTCGTCGACGAGGCCACGGTCCAGGCCGCCACCGGCATCATGGCCGTGCACGGCCGGCGCGACGGCGGCCCGCGCGGCCTCGCCGCCGACTACGCGGCCACCGCCACCGGGGTCCTGGCCGTACAGGGGCTGCTCGCGGCTCTCGTGGGCCAGGCCCGTGGTGGCGCCGCCCGCGCGGTCACCACCAGCGCGGACCGGGCGGGCCTGCTCGCGGTCTCCCAGTACCTCGCCGCCGCCGGGGCCGACGAGGGCGAGGCCGCCGAACTCGCCCCCGGAGGACCTCCGTTCACCTCCTCCGACGGCGTCCTCTTCGAACTGGAGACGCTCGATCCGGGCGCCTGGGCGGCCTTCTGGAAGGCCCTGGAGGCGCCCCCGGAGGCCCTGCGGGCCGGCTGGCGGCCCTTCCAGTTCCGCTACGCCACCGCCTGCGCCCCCTTCCCGGCGGCCCTCCACCTCACGGCCCGGTCCCACACCTGGGAACGGATCCGGCGGGCCGCGGCCGCATACGGCACCGAGGTGTGCGCCCTGCGTCCGCTCGCGCGAAGGGCCGAGGAACGTGCCGCGGAACACGACGGCGCCGCCCCCTGGTCCCTGTCGCGGTCGGCCACCGGACGTCTCACCGCCAGGTCGGTCCGGCTACCGGGCGCGGCGCACTCCGGCGGACCGCTGGCCGGGCTGACCGTGCTGGAGGCGGGCCGCCGCATCCAGGCACCGCTCGCGGCTCATCTGCTCGGGCTGCTCGGCGCCGAGGTGATCCGGATCGAACCGCCGGGCGGCGACCCGCTGCGCGGCATGCCCCCGGCCTGTTCCGGGATCTCGGCGCGCTGGCTCGCCCTCAACCGGGGCAAGCAGGCCGTCGAGATCGACATCAAGCGGGAGGCCGACCGCCGGCGGCTGAGGGAGCTCGCGGCCGGCGCCGACGTCTTCCTGCACAACTGGGCGCCGGGCAAGGCCGCCGAGCTCGGCCTCGACTCCGAGGACCTCGCACGGGTCAATCCCGCGCTCGTCTACGCGTACACCAGCGGCTGGGCCGACCGGATCGAAGACGCCCCCATGGGGACCGACTTCATGGTCCAGGCCCGTACGGGCGTCGGCGAGGCCGTCCGGCCCGAGGGCGAGGCCCCGGCGCCCTCGCTGATGACCCTGCTCGACGTACTGGGCGGACTGCTCGGCGCCGAGGCCGTCCTCGCCGGGCTGCTGCTGCGCGAACGCAGCGGACACGGGGTCCGGGTGGACTCCTCCCTGCTCGGCGCGGCCGACACGCTGACCGCCCCCGCCCTGCGCCGGGCGGCCCGCGGGGAGAACCCCCGGCGGCCGGCCGGATTCCGCCTCCCGCGGCCGACAGCGGACGGCTGGCTCGCACCGTCCGACGCCGACGCCCGCGCCGTCGCCGCCCACGACCTGGGCGGCCTGTCCACGACCGAGGCCCTGGCCCGGCTGCGGGAGCACGGGCTGACCGCGACCGCGGTCACCACCGAGCTGTCCGACCTGCACCACGATCCGCGCTTCCCCGGCTCGATCAGCCGCGACGCGCACGGCGCCCCCGCAGTCCCCGACCCCTGGAGCTTCGTATGACCGCCGACCGGCTCGTCCTGCACGATCTGCTGCCCGCCGAACTGCGCCGGTCCTGGGTGGTCGACGGGACCTGCCCCGACCTCGACCTCTACAGCCTCTTCCGGGCACGCCAGATCGCAGACCTGCACCGCACCGCCGTCCTCGACGCCAAGGGCAAGCTCTGTTACACCGCGCTGGACCGCAAGGTCCGATGTCTGGCCACCGGCCTGCGGGAACTGGGCATCGGCCCGGGCGACGTGGTCGGTGTGCAACTCCCCAACAACCGCTTCGCCGTCATCGCCGATCTCGCGCTCGCCGCACTCGGCGCGATCGCGCTCCCCTTCCCGGTGGGCCGGGGCGTCCTCGAAGCGGAGTGCCTGCTGCGCCGGGCCGAGGCCGTGGCCGTCATCGCGGCCACCGAGCACCGGGAGTTCCGGCACGCGGCGGATCTGAGCACGCTCGCCGGGGCGCTCCCGGCCCTGCGCCACGTCATCGCGGCCGGCTCCGGAACCGCACCTGAAGGAACGATTCAGCTGTCGGGGCTGCTCCGCAGCGACCCCACCGGCTTCGTCCCCGCCCGGCCCGACCCGGACAGCGCAGCACGCATCCTCGTCTCCTCCGGCTCGGAGGCCGAGCCGAAGATGATCGCGTACTCGCACAACGCGCTGGCCGGCGGACGCGGGAACTTCCTCGCCTCCCTCATCCCGGACCGCACCCCGCCGAGCTGCCTCTTCCTCGTACCGCTGGCCTCCGCCTTCGGGTCCAACGGCACCGCCGTCACCCTCGCCCGGCACGGCGGCACCCTCGTCCTGCTCGACCACTTCAGCCCGGACGCGGCGATCGCGGCGGTGCGCGAACACCGGCCGACACACATCCTCGGCGTGCCCACCATGGTCCGCATGATGCTCGAGCGCCTCGACGGGACGGACGAGGAACTGCCCGCGCCCACCGCACTGGTCCTCGGCGGCGCGCCGCTCGACGAGACCACCGCGGCCGCAGCCGCCAAGGCCTTCGGCTGTCCCGTGGTGAACCTCTACGGTTCCGCCGACGGCGTCAACTGCCACACCGGACTGGGCAACACGGTGCCGCCCACCGACGGATCCGGGGTCGTCGCCGGCCACCCCGACCCCCGGGTCGCCGAGATCCGCATCGCCGACCCCGACACGCACGAACCGCTGCCCGACGGCGCCGTCGGCGAGATCATCTCGCGCGGCCCGATGACCCCGCTGTGCTACGTGGGCGCACCCGACCTGGACGCCCGCTACCGGACGCCCGACGGCTGGGTCCGCACCGGTGACCTCGGATACCTCGACGCCGACAGCGTCCTGCACATCGTCGGCCGTCTCAAGGACATCGTCATCCGCGGCGGCGCCAACATCAGCCCGGCGGAGGTGGAACGCGAACTCACCGCGCACCCCCAGATCCGGGACGTCGCCTGTATCGGCGTGCCCGACCCGCTGATGGGGGAGCGGCTGGCGGCCTGCGTCGTGCCGCGCGGAGGGCAGCCCCTCACCCTCGCCTCCCTCGGCGAACACCTCACGCGACGCGGGCTGGAGCGGAACAAGCACCCCGAGCGGCTGCTCCTGATCGCCGAACTGCCCCTGACGGCGGCCGGCAAGCCCGACCGCGCCGCCCTGCGCGAGCGCCTGGCGGCGACCCCCGAGGTGGCCCCGCCGCTCGCCCAGGCGGGATGACGTCCGGGTCCCGGCGGCCGGACACCCGCCGCCGGGACCCGCCCCGGACACGACACGCAGGCCCGGGTCCCGGTTGAGTCTCCCGTGGGGGGAGACCGCAAGCTGAGGGCATGGAAAGCGACATGCTCCATTCCATCGGAGACCTATCCCGCCGGACCGGCCTCACCGTGAAGACCATCCGGTTCTATTCCGACCAGGGCATCGTCCCTCCGACCGACCGCAGCCCCGCGGGCTACCGCCGCTACGGCCCCGACGCGCTCGCCCGCCTGGACCTCGTCCGCACCCTGCGCGATCTCGGGTTCGACCTCGCGACCGTCCGCCGGGTCCTGGACCGGGAGATATCCCTCCAGGACGTCGCAGCCGCGCACGCCGGCGCCCTCGACGTGCAGATCCGTACGCTGCGCCTGCGCCGGGCCGTGCTCCGCGCGGTCGCCAGGCGCGGCCCCACCCCCATGGAGATGGAACTCATGCACCGACTCGCCACGCTCTCCCGGGCCGAACGACGCCGCCTCGTCTCCCGATTCATCGACGACGCCTTCGAAGTCCCGCACTCCAACCCGGAGTTCGAGACCCTCATGCGATCCGTCACGCCCGAGCTCCCCGACGATCCCACGCCCGAACAGGTCGAGGCCTGGGTGGAACTCGCCGGACTCTGCCAGAACGAGGACTTCCGGGCCGCACTGCGCCGCACGGCCGAGGAACAAGCCGAGGAGCCCGCCCGGCAGGCCGTCGGCACACTGCACGACACCCTCAACCGGGCGATGCGCGAACGGATCGCCGAGGCCGTGTCCGCCGGCCTCGTGCCGGCCTCGGCGGGCGGCATGTTCCTGGCCGACTCGCTGGGAGGCCTCTACGCCCACGCCTTCGAGTGCGCGGACGAGGGCGACCTGCGCCGCTGGCTCCTCGCCCGCCTCGGGACGACCGCCGACCCCCACGCCGAGCGCTACTGGCAGCTCCTGGCCGTGGTCAACGGCTGGCCCGCCTCCCCTACGCTCGCCCCTGTGTACGCATGGTTCACCACGGTCTTCGCCAGGGGCGACGCCGACCACGAGAAGGGCCTGACCCGATGAGGACGCGCATACTGACCTTCGGCCTCTACGCCGACGAGCAGGGGCTGGCATGGGTCCAGGGCCTCGTCGTGGAAGCCGTCCGCTCCCGGAACGCCCGCAACACCCGGATCACCGGCGCGACCGTCGCGGACTCCCTCACCGGGAGCGGGGGGACGGCCGCGGACGCGTACGAGGACCTGGCACTGCAGTGGGCCGTGGAACATCCCGGGCAGAGCAGCGGCGAACGGCGACCGGTCGAGCTGCGCGTCCGCCTGGTGTGTTCCCGGCGGGCGCACCGGGTGATCCGCAGGGCGGTGATCAGTGCCCTGTGCCCCGAGGACACGGCCCCCCACGTCTGCCGTGTTCCCTGGACGGCCTGGTGACCACCCGGACGGGAGCCGGGTCCCGCGCCGATCCGGCTGCCGGACCCGGCTCCCCGCACCGGCCGGTTCAGGAGCCGCCCATGGCCTTCTTCAGCTCGGCCGCGGCGTTGCGGTAGACCGCGAGCAGGTCCAGGTCCTCGCCCGGATAGTTGACGATCTTCACCTGCTTGGCTCCGGAGTCGGGCAGGACCGTGCCGGTGGACATGTGCGCGTTGTCCAGCACCAGTTCCGGCTTCTTCGCCGCGAGCTCGGCCAGCTGCGCCGGGGTCACGGCCTCGGGTCCGTAGGTGCCCACGGGGGTGGCACCCGCGAGCTTCGCGGCCCAGGTGGTGAAGACCTGGCTGACCACGGAGGGGCTCTTGCCGCCGGGCCAGGCGGCCTGGACGTCCTTGTTCAGCTTCGTGTACTCGGTGTCGAAGCCGGACTTCCACTGCGTGGCGGCCTCGGGGGTGCCGAACAGACCGGCCAGCCGGGCGACTTCGGCGGACGCCTTGGCGGGGTCGTTGTCGAGCTCCACCTCGACCAGCTTCGCCTTGGACCCCGCGGCCTCCTTGATCTTCGCGGCGTACGGCTCGAAGGGCGCGTAGAGCACGAAGTCGGCCTTGGCCACGGCGGCGAGGTCCGACGGCTTGGGGTCGTAGTCCGGGGCGTGGTGCACGGACTGCGGCACGATGACCTTGACGTCCTCGGCGCCCGCTGCCTTGGCGAAGGCGCCCTCCCAGGTGGTGGTGACGACCACGACCGGCTTCTTGGCGGCCTGCGGCTGCGTGCCGTCCTGGGACTTCGCGTCCTCGGGGGAGGGGGTGTTGCCGCAGGCGGCGGTCAGAGCGAGCGCCGCGCTCAGTGCGAGGAGGGAAGGGATACGGACGCGGGTGCGCGCCATGAGCTGATTCTCCGTTCGGGTATGAAATGCACCGCGAGGACCAGTGCCCCCGCGGTCAGGACGAGGACCGGGCCGGGCGGCCAGTCCAGCCACAGGGCCAGCAGGAACCCCGTCAGATTCACCGCCACGCCGATGCCGACCGCCCAGAGGGTGATCGACTTCAGTGAGCTGCCCAGGCGGCGGGCGGCGAGTGCGGGCAGCAGGGTCAGGGCGTCGACGAGCAGCGCGCCGGTCAGTTTGATGGCCCCGGCGACCGCGATGGCGACCAGGACCAGCAGCGCGGCCGTCAGCGCCCGCACCGGAACGCCGGAACACTGCGCGAGCTCGCGGTCGTACAGCAGCAGGCCGATCTCCCGCCGACGCCACCAGAACAGGCCCGGTACGACGACGGCCAGCACGCCCAGGACGACGAGGTCGGCCGGGCCCACCGACAGGATGGACCCCCACAACAGGGCGAAGGCACCGGAGGCGTTGACCCCGGACACGGCCAGCAGGAGCAGCGCCGCCGCGATGGCCAGGCTCATGAGCAGGCCCATCGCCCCCGACAGGCCGTCCGGGGTCCGGGCGAGCGGGGCGACGCCCGCGCCGGCCAGCGCGCAGGCCACCAGTGCGCACAGCATGGGATCGAGTCCGGTGAGCAGTCCGACGGCGATTCCCAGCAGGGCCACGTGCATCATCGCGAACCGCACCGGCATGATGTCGAGCCCCACGATGACCACGCCGATGACCGGCAGGCCGATCGCGGCCAGTAACAGGGCCGCGCCGGCCCGTTGTACGGGCAGCAGTTGGAGCAGTTCGCCGAGGTCGGCGGTGGCCAGGTGCGCGGCGAGGATCACCGGACCTCCCGCAGATGGCCCGCGGCCATCTCCAGTACGCGGTCGCAGCGGTCCGCCAGCGCCCGGTCGTGCGTCACCACGATCAGGGTCACCGGCAGGGAGGTGAGGACGTCCGCGGCCTCCGACTGCCCGTCGAAGTCGAGGGCGGCGGTCGGCTCGTCCGCCAGGAGCAGCTCGGCTCCCGCGGCGATGCATCCGATCGCCCGGGCGAGGTACATCCGCTGCAACTGGCCGCCGGAGAGGGTGTGCAGGGGGCGCCCGACGAGCGGCCCCACACCGAGCCGCTCCGCGGCCTCGGCCGCCTCCGCCGGAGCGTTGCTGGCGGCCAGCAGTTCGGAGCCGAGCAGGGGGAAGCGGCCGGCGGCCGGCTTCTGCGGGATCCAGGCGCAGGCCCGGCGCCGCCAGGCCCACTCGGCGGGCGACCGGCCCTCCCGGCCGCCGACCGTGATCGAGCCCGTCGTCTGACGGTGCAGACCGAGGACGGCGCGCAGCAGCGTCGTCTTGCCCGAGCCGTTGGTGCCGGTCAGGGCAACGCGTTCACCGGCGGCGATCTCCAGATCGACGTCCGAGACGGCCTCCACCCGGCCGTGCCGGCACACGACCTCCCGCATGCGCACATCCAGTCCGCCCATCCCACGCCTCCTCCGCCATGAGGGAAGGCGAGGATCCGCCTCCCACGTGCCAGTAGTCGGACGGAGGGCGCCCGGGGTTCCCGGCGGACCGGGTCGGATTCAGAGCGGGTGGCCGGCGGCGTCCGTGTGGTCCTTCTGGCTGGAGAACTTGTTCAGGAACACGTCGTAACGGCCGTCGGGGCGGCGGGTCATGGTCGCGCCGTCCTGCCAGATGCCGTTCTCGGGCCACCACTGGCTGCCGTACGGGTCGCCCTGGTTCTGGTGGATGTTGTGGACGCCCAGCCCGGTGTCGAAGGGTTCGCCGAAGACGAGGATCGGCCGTCCGACGACGAGGATCGGCTCGAAGGCGGTGGCGGCTTCGACATTGGAGCCCGAGGTCCAGGGCGGGGAGGACTTCAGCAGCCGGTCGAGGAGGTCGCGCAGCGGGCCGGGCAGCCACCCGGGCCACTCCTGTAGCCTGCGCAGGGCCGGATGGCGGAGGTAGTCGATGGCTCCGGACCTGGGCACGCGGTCGAGGTCGTGGAACCCGGGCGTCATCGCGGGCACCGGGTCGAGCGCCGCCGCGTCCACGGTGAACACCTTCCACTGCACGCCGGTCTGCGAGTCGTGGCTGTCCACGTCGACGGCGCACTTGTACTGTCCGTCGGGTGCGTCGACCCGGAGGTTGACGTGGAACCAGGCGCCCTCGGTGTCGGGCGTGTCGCGGAAGTGCTTGTGCAGGGTCCCGGCCAGTACGCCGTAGCGGTCGAATGGCATGTTCCCCAGTGAAACACCGGGCCGGCCGGTCGGGCGGTCGTGGCGCGCGGGCACGAGGGGGACCCGGCCGCGCCGGACGCCGGCCGCACGTCGTGGACCGAGCCGCAAATCCGGTGCCACGGCGCAGCCGGCTCCGGCAGCGAAGCGAGGCAGTACCTGGACGCGGTGATCCACGGCATGTCGCGGCGCCGGGCCCGCGAGCTCCGGCTCCTCGTGGACCGGCTCGACAACGCGAACTGAGCGGGTTCGCGCCGGGCGTCCGAACGGCGTGCCGAACCGTGCGTGCCGTCCCGGTGGCCGGCCTCAGAGGCCCGGTGTCGCCAGGGCGCCGAACCACACGTGCGTGACCGCGCTGACGTAGCGTGCCCCGCACCGGTCCGCGGGGACCACCAGCTGGGCCCCGGCCTCGTCCAGGTCCGCCCCGTCCAGGCGGGTGGCCAGCAGCACCGGACTGTTCCCGAAGTCGGCGTCCAGCTCGGCCCAGGCGAGCACGCTGTGGTGGCCGTCCCCGCCGCTGACCGCCAGCAGGAAGCGCGAACGGTCCTTGCGGCGCCGGGCGTCGAAGGCGGGCCCCGCGCTCGCGACCACGTCACGCAGCAGCACGCCCTCGAAGACGTGGTGCTGCGGGCCGTTCGTCGCGCAGTCGAAGACCACCTTGGCCCGGTGCTGCTGCCATTCGCGCAGGTCGGCGACGCTGAGCAGGGCCGGGCGGTCGAGGTCGCCGTGCAGCATGAGTTTGGCCATACGAGCCCGATTCCCAGGTCCCGTCGCCTCGGAAACGTATCTGCCACCCTCATCTCACTATGTGAGTGGCAATTGAGTCCCCTCTACCCCGTCGGGGCTTGCATCTTCTGCCAGACGACGTCCCGCGTCACCGGCATCTCCGTGAACCGCACCCCGGTCGCGTCCCGCAGGGCGTTGGCGAAGGCCGGGCCCACCGGGTTGAAGGGGCTCTCGCTCATCGACTTGGCGCCGAGCGGGCCGATCGCGTCCGAGGTCTCCATGAAGTGGACCTCCGTGCGCGGGACGTCCGCGTACTGCGGGAGCCGGTAACGGCGGAACGCCGCCGTGGTGACCTCGCCGCGCTCGTCCACCCGTACCGTCTCGAACAGGGTCGCGCCCAGCGCCTGGGCCACACCGCCCTCCACCTGGCCGCGGCACTGCATCGGGTTCATGACCTTGCCCGCGTCCGCCGCGTGCACGCTGCGCAGGATCTTCATCTCGCCGGTGTGCGGGTCGACGGCGAGGCGGAACCACTGGGCGTTGAAGGCCACCGAGCGGGGGGAACCGGTCCAGTGGCCGTCCGCGGCCATCTCCTCCAGCTTGCCCTTGTCGTACGCGGCCTCGTACAGCTCCTTGAGGGTGACGGTCCGGCCCGCGCAGTCGAAGGCCTCGGGCCCCAGCCTGCACAGGTGCCGGGCCACACCCGTGTGCCGGGCCGCGAAGGTCTGCAGGCGTTCCGCGAGCGAGTTCGCCGCCAGCATCACCGCCTTGCCCGCCACCACCGTGCCGGCCGAGCCGAACGCGCCGGTGTCGTGGCGCACGACGTCCGTGTCCGACTGGCGGACCGCGATCCGGTCCACCGTCGTGTTCAGCGCACCGGCCGTGATCTGCTTGTGGACGGTGGTCGTGCCGTTGCCGAACTCCGCCGTGCCGACCGCGATGTCGTACGTGCCGTCGCGCAGCAGGCTGATCCGGGCGTCGGCGAAGTGGCCGCCCGGCGGGCCGGTCGCGATCATGGCGACCGCCGATCCGGTGCCGGTGAGCCAGCCCTCGGGGACGTCCTCGTGGCTGCGGTCCTCCGCGATGGCCCGGCGCACCACGTCCATGCACTGCTTCATCCCGTACGAGGCGATGAACAGGTCCTCCTCGTGGCCGATCGGGGTCACCATGTGGTCGCCGGCGCCGATGACGTTCTTCTCGCGCAGTTCGAGCGGGTCCATGCCGAGCCGGATGGCGAGCTCGTCCATCGCCGATTCGAGGGCGAAGAGGACCTGCCCCAGGCCGTAGCCGCGGAACGCGCCGGCCGGCACGCCGTTGGTGTAGACGGAGTACGCCTCGACCTCCTTGTTCGGTGCCTTGTAGACGGCGAAGGACTCGCCCACGCTGTGGAACATGACCGCCGGGCCGTGGTTGCCGTAGGCGCCGGTGTTCGAGACCACGCGGATGCGCAGCGCGGTGAGCGTGCCGTCGGCCCTGGCGCCGATCTTGATGGTGATCTTGAAGGGGTGGCGGGTGGTGGCACCGTAGAACTGCTCGGCCCGGGTGAATTCGAGTTTCACCGGCCGGCGCAGCTTCAGGGCGGCGAGGACCACGATGTCCTCGGTCAGCATCTCCTGCTTGCCGCCGAACCCGCCGCCCACGCGGCCCGCGACGACGCGGACCTCGTCCTCACCGAGGTCGTAGAGGGCGCACAGCGCCCGCCGGGTCAGGAACGGCGCCTGCGTGGAGGAGCGGACGGTGATGCGCTCGCCGTCGCCCTCCTCCTTGGGCTCGAAGTACGCGACGCTGCCGTGGGTCTCCAGGCTGGCGTGCTGCACGCGCTGCGTCCGGAAGGTCTCCTCGTAGACGACGTCCGCCTCCGCGTACCCCTTCTCCATGTCGCCGATCGTGTTGTGGACCTCGCCGCACACGTTGTTCTCGGCGCGGAAGATCCCCGACTCGGGGCCCTTGGGGTGGAGGACGGGGGCGCCCGGGAGCATGGCCTCCTCCGGGTCGATGACGTACGGCAGCTCCTCGTACGTCACGACCACGCGGCGGCAGCCCTCCTCGGCGGCCTGCTCGCTGTCGGCGACGACGGCCGCCACGCGCTGGCCGACGAAGCGGACCACGTCGTCCAGGACCCGGGTGTCCATCGGGTCCTCGGTCGGGTGCTCGTGGCGGGCGGACGAGTACAGCCGGTCGGGGGAGTCGTGGTGGGTGAGGACCGCGTGCACGCCCGGGACCCGGAGGGCGTCCCTGATGTCGATGTCGACGATCCGGGCGTGCGGGTGCGGGGAGCGCAGCAGCTTCATGTGGAGCAGCCCGGGCACCTCGACGTCGAAGGTGTAGCGCGCCGTGCCCGTGACGACGAGGGGACCGGCGGGGGCGCCCAGGGACCTGCCCACGGCCTGCCCGGCTTCCGGGGCCTCGGTGTGCTTGACCCCGCGCACCGCGTCCTCGATGGCGCGGTAGCCCGTACAGCGGCAGATGTTGCCCTTGAAGGCGCGCGGGAGGTCCTGGAGCTTGCCGTCGTCGTGGGCGGTGCCCTCCTCCGCCTGGAGGGCGGCGGTGGTCATCAGGAAACCGGCGGTGCAGAAGCCGCACTGGAAGCCCTGGGCGTCCAGGAACTGCTGCTGCGCCGGGTGGAGCTCGCCGCCGGAGCAGGCCAGGCCCTCCACGGTGGTGACGCTGCGGCCCTCGGCGCGGACGGCCGGGTAGAGACAGCTGTGCACCGGCTGCCCGTCGACGTGGACGGTGCAGGCCCCGCAGTCGCCCTGGTCGCAGCCCTTCTTCACGCCGAACCAGCCGCGTTCGCGCAGGTAGGTGCGCAGGCACTGGCCGGCCCGCGGTTCGGTGTCGAAACGCTGCTCGTTGATCTCGATCTCGTACGTCATCGGTGGTCCTCGGTGGTGAGCTCGCGGCGGATCTCCTCGGCCAGGCGCAGGGCCATGTGGCGCCGCCATTCGGGCAGCCCGTGGATGTCGTCGTACCACTCGCCGGGCCGGACGGCGCCGTCGATCGCCTCGCGCAGTTCGGCGGCCGTGGGCGGCAGCGCGAACCAGAAGCGGAAGGGGCGGGTGGTGGCGGCGGAGACCGTCACGGCGAGGGAACCGTCGGCGGGGTCACAGGCGCCGATGACCAGCGCGCCGGAGCGGCCGAGTCCGTAGAGGGACGCCTGGCGGAAGGCCGTACGGGAGTCCAGCGCGTTCGGGGGCAGGCGCACGGACCGCAGCAGCTCGCCCTCGCGCAGGTTCTTCACCCCGGCGCCGAGGATGAACTCGGTGACGGGCATCCGGCGGGTGGCGCCGTCCTGGCCCTGGAGGAAGACGGTGCCGTCGAGGCCGGCCGTGAGGGAGACCATCGGACCGGCGGGCAGGCCGTTGCACAGGTTCCCGCCGACGGTCGCCATGTTCCAGATCTTGAAGCTGGCGAGGAAGGCCCGGCAGCACTGCTCGAAGAGCGGGGCGGCCGTCGTCGGAAGGGTCCGGGCGAACCGCGAGAGCTCGGTGATCGTGCAGGTCGCGGCGATGTCGAGGGAGCCGTCGGGCTGCCAGGACAGCGGCGGCCAGCCCATGCGGGAGAGGTCGACGAGGCGGCGGACGTGCGGCTGGGGCTCGGAGAAGAGGTACGTGCCGCCGCCGAGCCAGGCGTCGCCGGGACGCCAGGGTTCGCGGCGGCGGGCGTCGCGCACGTCGAGCACCGTGTTGAGATCCAATTCGCGCCACCGGCCTTTCTGGTCTGACAGGGGGTTTCAGCCAGTGAAGCAACGGGGGCGGGGGCGAAACGACTGGTCCCGGCCACGGAATCGGACGAGCCGGAAACCCTCCCTCCTGGAGGATCAACCAAGAGGTCTATCGGGTACTTCACCTTGCATTTACGATGACTCAGCCTCTGTTCACCTCGCGAATGTGGGCGTCCGCCCGCCGCAAGGAGTTCCCGTCATGCACGTCCTCGACCTGCTCCAGCTCGACAGCCTCGGTCTCAACCTGCTCTGGGGCGAGGAAGCCCTTCTCGGCCAGGAGGTCGCCGGCGTCACCGCCACCGACCTGGAGGAGCCCGGCCGGTTCCTGGGGCCGGGGGAGCTCGTGCTGAGCGGGCTGGTGTGGTGGGCCGAGGGCGACGCGGCCAAGGCGGACCGCTTCGTCGGCGCGCTCGCCGACGCCGGAGCCACGGCGCTGCTCGCCGGGGAGGAGACCCACGGCAGGGTCCCCGACGAGGTCGTCGCCGCCTGCCGCAGCCACCGGGTGCCGCTCGTGGCGGTCCCCGCGCGCACCAGCTTCCGGGCCGTGACCGAGGCCGTGTACCTGCGCCAGTGGGGAGACCTGAGCCGCCGCCCGACCCGGCTCTTCGCCCTCCCCGAGAACGTGCGCGGCGAGCTGAGCCGGCTCGTGGAGGCGGGGGCCGGCCCGGACGAACTCCTGGACCGGGCGTGCGCGCACCTCGGCCGGGTGTCCTGCTACCTGCTCACCGCCAGCGGCCGCACGGTGGCCCGCACGCCGTCCGCCCCCGAGCTGCCCGCCCGGCAGGCATCGGTCGCCTCCGCGCGCGGCGGGGTCTGGCTGCGCATCGAGACCGAGAGCTCCCCGTACGACGCCTGGCAGCTGCACGTGCCCGACCCGGACGCGGCGCCTCCGCGGGTGCTCCACGAGATCGCCGAGGTGCTCGCCCAGAGCCGCAGCGGGCAGACCCGCCGCCTCGCCGCGGAGCGGCTGGCCGGGCAGGAGCTGATCGGCGTACTGGAAGGCACGCTCGCGGGTCCCGCCCCGGCCGACACCGGAGCCCTGGAGGAGGCGCTCGCGGGCGCCGGGCTGCCCGTCGGAGGGGCGTACCGGGTCCTGGCGGCGACCTCGGGCGACGCCCTCGCGGAGGGCCTGCGCCACCTGGAGGACGCCGCGTACGCCGTGGGGCGGTCGGTCGCGGTGCTCCACGAGGACCCGGCCCGCGCGACCGACGCGGTCGGCGCGCTGCGCGCCGTGTGGCCGATGCTCCAGCAGTGCGGGGGACCGCAGGCGGAGCTCCGGCTGGGCCTGGGCACGCGGGCCGAGGGTCTGGAGGGCCTGCGCGCCTCGCTCGGCCAGGCCCGGTTCGCCCTGACCTCGGCGGACGAGGCGGTCCCGGTGCGCGGGGTGGAACAGCTGGACACCCTCGGGGAGCTGATGGCGGGGATCCCGCCGGAAGTCCGGACGGTGTACGGGACGCGGACCCTGGGGGCGCTCGGGGACGGGATGCTGCGGGAGACCCTGGAGGTCTTCCTGGCCAACAACTGCTCCTGGGCCCGCACGGCGGAGGCGCTCCACCTGCACGTGAACACGGTGCACTACCGGATCGAGCGGGTGGAGGTCCTGACGGGCCGTGACCTGTCGCGCCTCGACCACAAGTTGGACCTGTACGCGGCGCTGCGCTGCGCATGACCGTGCGCGGACGCCCTAGGACAGTTCGACGCGGACCTCGGTGGACTTCACCCGGGCCGTCACGGTCGAGCCGACCGTGATGCCGAGCTGCTCGACCGACTCCCTGGTCACCACGGACACCACGTGGTGCGGCCCCGACTGGATCTCCACCCGGGCCGCCACCTCGTCGAGCCGCACGGCGGTGACGATCCCGGCGAAGGAGTTCCGTACGTAGGTCGCGGCGGTGCCGGGCGGCAACGGGTGCGTACCGGCTGCGCGTTCCTCGGCGAAGGCGGCGAGGGCCACGCCGTCGACGGACCGGGAGCCGTCGGGGGCGCGGTCGGCCGGCAGCCGGCCCGTCCCGGCCCACCGGCGGACGGTTTCGGGGCTCACGCGCAGCAGTCGGGCGGCAGCGCCCACGGAGTACGACGGCACGCCCGCAGGATAGGCGGCGGCGCAGATGCGGTCGATCTCATGAGTTCACCCGGCACGTGCCGTACCCGCCGGTAGGTGATGACGGTGCTCGCGCCGCAGCCATTTGTCCGGTGATGAGGTTTCTCCAATCCCTCGCCCTGCTCGTTGCGAATCCCTGTTGAGGCTCCTGAGGCTGAGGGGGCCGCTGAACCGACCGTCCGATGAAGGGAAGGAGGTGAGTGCGATGACCGGTTCGCTGCGCACACGGCGCCTGCTCGTCGGGACCGCGTCCGTCGGGCTGCTGGCCGGCGGCTCGCTGCTGGGCCTCTCCGGCACCGCGAACGCCGCCCCGGCGGCGTCCGCCGCGGTGAGCTCGACGCTCACCGGCGACCGTGACCGCGATCGTGACCACCGCCAGGACCGCCACGACCGCCACGACCGGTGGGACCGCCACAACCGCTGGGACCGCCATGACCGGTGCACCTGGGTGAAGGGCCACTGGGAATCCAAGTGGCATCACGGCAACGGGCACGACGGCTGGTGGAGCAAGGGCCACTCGCAGCACTGGGTGCCCGGCCACTGGAACTGCCACAGCAAGTGGTAGCGCCCGGACGCCGTAGCGCCGACCAGGCACAAAGGGGTTCCGGGGGCACCGCCCCGGAACCCCGTCCGTTCCCGTCCCCCGGCCCGGAGCCCCCCGAGCCACCGGAGCCCACCGGGGCCGCTCGCACAGCGAGGAACCGTCATGGACACCGCAATCGCACCACCGGCGCGGCCGAGGACCGTGCACCACCCACTGCCGTCGGGACCCCAGGCCGCCGGGGAAGCCCGCCGCACTGCCGCGCGCACCCTGGCCCTGCACCCCGTGCGCTGCTCCCCGGAGACCGCCTGCGACATCCTGCTGATCGCGTCCGAGCTCGCCACCAACGCGGTCCGGCACGCCGTCCCCCCGTACGCGCTCACGATCAGCCTGGACCGGGGCCGGGCGGGCATCTGCGTGAGCGACGGCTCGCTCTCGCTGCCCCAGCGGGGCGCCGGACACGGGCCCGACGCCACCAGGGGGCGCGGCCTGCAGATCGTCCGGGCGCTCGGCGCGGACGTCTTCGTCAGCCGCTCGCCGCGCGGCAAGCAGGTCATCGCCGTGATCACCTGGCGGGACGGCTGACCCGACGGCTGGCCCGGCGGCTGACCCGGCGGCGCCGCGGAGCCGCCGCCGCTCCGGCCGGAAGGGTCCCCTCCGGGTTCCGGAGCGGGTTCGGGGCTCAGGGGGTCATGTCGTACGTGACCCACATCGTCCGGGTGGCGACCTGGTCGTACTTGGAGCGGGCCCGGTGGTTGTCGTCGGCGGTGATCCAGCGGACCACGCTCCAGCCGCGCTCGGCCGCGAGCCCGCGCAGGGTGGCGAGCAGCAGGTCGGCGGCGCCCGAGCCGCGGTGCTCCGGGGCCACGAACAGGTCGTCGAGGAAGCAGCCGACCGTGGCGGAGAGCGGTCGCGCGAACGGACGGTAGTGGGCGAGTCCCAGCAGCCGGCCCTCGGTGTCCTCGGCCACCAGGGCGCCCACCTCGTGGCCGGGGTCGGTCACCCAGGACCACACCGTGGCGGCCGCCTCCTCGGTCTGCTCGACCCCGTAGAAGTCGGCGTAACCGCGGTAGAGGGCACGCCACTGGGTGAAATCGCCGTCGCGCACGGAGCGCACGCTGATGTCGGACATGGGGCTGGACTCCCGTGATCGAAGGAACGCGGAGCGGAGCGGGCGGGTGCGCCGCCGCTCCGGCGCACAACATCGATCATCCTGGAGCCCGGCGGGCCCGACAGGTGCCGGGGTGTCGAAACGCGGGCCGGCTCAGCGCCACGATGTACGGGTGCGGCCGCGGCCGGCGAAGCCCCGCGCGCCGAACACCGCTGTCGGCGCGCGGGGGCTCCCTGCACCAGGCCCTTCCGTGGCCGCGAGAGCCGCCAGGCGGTCCGGAGGGTGGTGGCCACGGCCAGTGAACCAGGAGCGGCCTCGGGGCGGCAGCTGGTGCAGGGCACGGAATCGGGCCGGTCGGCCACGTGCCGTCACAGTGGATCATCCAAGAGGCGGATCGGCCGCGCGGCGGCCCGGCGTGCCCGCGCGACGTGTCCGGACGATGATGTGGAGAGAACGGAGTGCGGAAGGGGACGTCTCGTGCCATCGGCTCGGCCGGGGGGCGAGGAGACCCACGGCCCGATCTGGTCCGAGCCGGGGTCGCTGCTGGAGCGCGTGCCCGTGGCCGTCCTCGGCATCGACGAGCACGACCGCGTCTGCTACTGGGGGCCCGGCGCCCGCGACCTCTTCGGGTACGAGCCCGGTGCCGTCCTCACCCGGCCCGGTGCCGTCCTCTTCGCCGACGGCACCCGCGGCGGCACCTCCGCATCGTGCGCCCGGCTGACGGAACAAGGGCGCACTCAGGGCTACTGGCGGGGCCGGCTCACGGCCCGGCACCGGGACGGAACGGCTTTCGACTGCGGCTTCCGGTCCTTCTCCGTCACCGGATCCGGCGGGCCCTCGGTGGTGATGGTCCTGTCGAGCCGCAGCGACGAACTCGACCGGGTCAAGACCAACCTCGCCTTCCTCGACGCCCTCTTCGAGACCTGTCCCATCGGCCTGGTCATGGTCGACGAGGACCTGCGGTACATCCACCTCAACCAGGCGCTCGCCGACATGGACGGCCTGCCGATCGACGCCCACCTGGGGCGGCGCATGGACGACATCATGATCATGTCCGACGGCGGTGAGTACGAGCGCATGCTCCGCGCCGTCGCCCAGGGCGGCGCACCCGTCGTGGGCACGCTGGTCGGCGTGCGCCCCCGCGGACATCCGGACCGCGACCAGGTCCGGTCCGTCAGCTTCTTCCCGCTGAGCCGGGCCGTCGGCACCCGCTCCGGCGTGGGCGGGCTGATGATCGACGTGACGGACCGGGAGCGCGCCATCCTGGAAGCCACCGCGAGCCGCCGCCGGCTGGCCCTCCTCGATGGGGCCTCCACCCGGATCGGGACCACCCTGGACGTCAACGTCACCGCCCAGGAACTCGTCGACGCGTCGATGCCCGACTTCTGCGACGGCTCCGTCGTCGAGATCGTGGAATGGATGGACGAGACAGAGGACTTCGACCCGGCGCGGCCGCTGTTCACCCGCCGCATCGCCTCCGGGACGACCCTGCCCGCTCCGGCCGTCGAGCTCGTGAGCGGGGTGGAGAAGGTGCGCTACCCGCCGGGCTCCGTCATCCACGACATGCTGAGCACCGGCCGCGCCATCTCGGCCGTGGTGGACGAGGAGTTCCTGGCCCGCACGGTCGTCACCGAGTCACGTACGAAGATCATGGGCGAGAGCGGGATCGCCTGCATCCTCGTCGCCCCGCTCATCGCCCGCGGCACCGTCCAGGGCATCGCCATGTTCGGCCGGTCCGCCGCCCGTCCGCCCTTCACCGAGGAGGACGTCAGCCTGGCCGGCGAACTCGCCTCGCGCGCCGCGATCTGCCTGGACAACGCCCGTCTCTACAGCCGGGTCCAGGACATCGCCCTCACCCTGCAGCGGGCCCTGCTGCCCACGGCGCTGGCGGCCACCCCGTACGTGGACGTCGCCCACCGCTACGTGCCCGGCAGCCGGATCACGGAGGTCGGCGGAGACTGGTACGACGTGATCAACCTGCCCGACGGCCGGATCGTCCTCGTCGTGGGCGACGTGATGGGGCACGGAGTGGACGCGGCCGCGGCCATGGGCTACCTGCGCATCACCACCAAGGCCCTGGCCCGCCACGACAGCGAGCCCGCCGATCTGCTCACCGAACTCGACGCGTGCGCCCAGGAGACCGGCATCGAGCTCGCGACCTGCCTCTACCTCGTATACGACCCGCGCACCGGCCGCGCCCGCATCGCCAGCGCCGGACACCCCCCGCCCCTGGTGCTCCGGCCGGACGGCACCGTGCAGGGCATCGACGAGGTCCTCGGGGTCCCGCTGGGCGTCGGCGGCGCCCCGTTCCGGACCACCGAGATCGAACTGCCCGAGAACGCGACGCTCGCCCTGTACACGGACGGCCTCATCGAGGCCCGGGGGCGGGACATCGAGGTGGGCATCGACGCCCTGCGCGCCGAACTGGTGGACCGCGGCGAGCCGTTGGAGGACATGGCGGACCGCATCCTGGCCGGTCTGCTGCCCGAGCCGCCGACCGACGACACCGTCCTGATCCTGGCCCGCGTCCACCGCGGCACTCCGTGAAGGGGCCTCAGCCGCGGTGGGAGTGGGACACGCCGGCCGTGTCCAGCGCGGCTCCGGCCAGCGCGGCCAGGGCGAGCGCCACCGAGCGGGCGTCCTCGGGCGGCAGGCGGTGGCCGGGAAAGGGCTCGAGGAGGAAGCGGCCGTAGTAGTGCCCGCCCCCGACGACCCGCAGCTCGGTCTCGCCCTCCGGCCAGTCGGCGTACCCGGTGACCCGGCCACCGCGGCGCAGCCACAGACCGCCGTCGTGCTCCAGGCGCGGCCGGTGCCCGATCAGGGTCCCGTACTCGAAGCGGCAGCCGCGCAGCCCCAGCAGACCGATGAGCTCCCGGCGGACGAAGTCGACCACCGCCTCCGGTGATCCGCCGCGTTCGGCCAGCCGGGCGGTGCCCTGGAGGCTGGAGAGGTGCGCGGCGCCGGTGACCACGGCCGTCTCCAGCCTGCGGGCGCGGGCGGCCGGCTGCGCGACGATCAGCCCGACGGCCAGCAGGAGGACGGCCGTCTGGATCTCGTCCCGGTCGGCGAGGGTGAAGTGCTCGTAGGGCCGGGCGAGGAGCAGGAGGCCGAACCAGGTGGCCGCGGAGAGCGCGGCCAGGACCGCGGCGGCCCGGGTGCCCGATGCGGCGATCGCGGCCACGGCGACCACCAGCACCAGGGCCTCGTTCGCCGGGGAGAGCCAGGTGCGGAGGGGGACGAGCGCGAGCGCCACGAGGAGGGGTACCACCAGGGCCCCGAACAGCGCGGCACGGTCGTGGAGTCGGTACCCCGGCATGTGATGCCTCCCGTCAGGACGTGACGATCTCGACCAGAGCCAGATGTCCGTGGGCAGACTGCCCACGGCGAGGGGCGGAGCCACCCGCCCTGACGAGGTCTTGACGTACCGCACACGGATTTTGCCGACGGGCCCCCGGCCCCCGGTCCCGGGCCCC
This sequence comes from Streptomyces sp. NC-S4, assembly GCF_054353315.1. Taxonomy (NCBI): domain Bacteria; kingdom Bacillati; phylum Actinomycetota; class Actinomycetes; order Kitasatosporales; family Streptomycetaceae; genus Streptomyces; species Streptomyces sp. NC-S4. Next base: position 7,252,801 of record NZ_CM135937.1, read on the forward strand.
CGGCCCCCGGTCCCGGGCCCCCGGCCCCGGGACCCGCCCCCCGCCCCTACCGGCCGCCGTCCGGGAGCAGCGCCGACGACTCGCGCTGGTGCGGGACCGGTGCGTGCGGTGACAACGGCGCACGCGGTTCGTCCCGGTGGAGCTCGACCGTACGCGTCGGAGCGGGGATCGAGATGCCCTCGGTCCGGAACCGCTCGTGCAGGCGCTTGATGAACTCGTGCTTGATCCGGTACTGGTCGCTGAACTCGCCGACGCCCAGGATCACCGTGAAGTTGATCCGGGAGTCCGCGAAGGTGTGGAAGCGGACGGCCCCCTCGTGCGCGGGGTCCGCGCCGTCCACGTGCGCCATCACCTTGCCGACCACGTCGAGGGTCACCCGCTCGACGTGCTCCAGATCGCTCTCGTAGCCCACCCCCACCTGGACCAGGATCGAGAACTGCGCTTCCGGCTGGGTGAAGTTGGTCATGTTGGTGCGTGCGAGACGCCCGTTGGGAATGATGACCAGGTTGTTCGACAGGTTGCGGACCACGGTGTTGCGCCAGTTGATGTCGACGACGTAGCCCTCCTCGCCGCTGGTGAGCCGGATGTAGTCACCGGGCTGCACGGTCTTCGAGGCGAGGATGTGCACGCCCGCGAAGAGGTTGGCGAGGGTGTCCTGGAGCGCCAGGGCCACCGCCAGACCACCCACTCCGAGGGCGGTGACCAGCGGCGCGATGGACACGCCGAGGGTCTCCAGGGCGACGAGCACACCCATCACGAGGACCACGATCCGCGTGATGTTGACGAAGATGGACGCCGACGCGGCCACCCCCGTCCGCGATCCCGCCACGGACTGGACGAGGCCCGCGACGACGCGCGCCGCGCTGAGCGTGGCGATGAGGATGAGCAGCGCGGTCAGCGACTGGTTCACGAACCCCGAGACGCGCGCGGTGAGCGGCAGGGTCGTGGCGGCCACGGCCGCGCCCGCGATCAGCGCGGCCCCGGGCGCGATGGTGCGCAGCGCGTCGACGATGATGTCGTCCCCCTGCCACCGGGTCCGCTCGGCGTGCCGGCCCAGCCAGCGCAGGAGTGCGCGCAGCAGCAGCCCGGCCGCGGCGCCGGCCGCCAGCGCGATCCCGGCGACCAGCCAGTCGTGAAGGACGAGATCCCGGTTCAACGGACCCCCTCCGGTGCGCCGCGCCGGCCCGGGGGAGTGGCGACGGGCGCTGCCGGCCGTCGTATGGGGTGTGGGTGTGTCGTCACCTTGTCACCTGTCAGTTTGTCGTGCGTGAAGCCGCGTTCGGGCGTGTGTACGCATCCGGAACGGGCTGCCATCCTGCCCCATGGCAGCAGGACGCACCGCAGGCGGGGCTGCCGCTACCGCCGTGCGCCGGCGTGTTCGAGGACCGCGCGCACCTCCGCGGTGATCGCGCTCTCGTTGCGTTCGAACTCGGGGCCGGTCAGCTGCTGGGGGTCGGCCGGCAGGCCGGTGAGCACCGGGGTGTGGAGATGGCCCCCGGGCAGGCGCGGGGCGAGTTCGGCGCGCAGCCGGTTGGAGCGGTAGGCCACCTCGTTGGACAGGTAGCCGCCCCCGCCGCCCGCCACGGCCCGTGAGCCCGGGGTCGGGCCGTCGGTCCGGTCGACGGGAGCCGTGCCGCCCGCCGGGATCTCGGTCACGTCGCTGTTGAGGAGGACCGGGTACGGACTCTGCACGGCGCGGGTGACCGCGTGGGCGGGAAGCGTGGTGCGGATGAACTCCGGGCCCGGGCCGAGGCCGGGGGCGGTCACCGGGTGCTCTCGGGTGCCGCCGGACAGGGCGCGCACGTTGTCGGGGTACGGGTCGGCGGACCGGGCCCGTCCCGCCCAGTCCTCCAAGGTGAAGATGCCGGGGTAGCCCTGGCTGACGGTGGTGATGATGTCGGCGGAGGCGGGGCCGCCGGCCAGGCGCGGGGCGAACGCCCGCTCCACCATGCCGGCGTCGAAGTCGGCGTACCGCACGGGGAGGACGACGGCACGGATCTCGGCGGGGCTGCCGTCGGCGAGGGTCACGCGCCGCCCGTTGAGCTGGAGGGCGGCCGACCCCGAGGGGTTGGCGCGGCGGATCTCGGTGTCGAGCCCGAAGGGGTCGAACCCGCTGATGAAGACGCGCCGCACCCCGGGCGTGGTGCGGAAGGCGTTGTTCGTCAGGCCCCGGGAGGCGTCCTCGAGGCGGGCGCGGAGCGCCGCCCGGTCGGCGGTGAACTCCGGCTGCCAGCGGGCGAGTGCGGCGGTCATGCCGAGCCGTGCCCAGTACAGCGGCCGGTCGTCCCCGGGGGCGAGGTCGCCGCCGGGCCGCTGTCCCTGGGCCCGTCGTACGGAGGCCTGCCACAGGGCCTCGCCCCAGTCGGTGACCAGCCGGCCGGCCTCGGCCGGGTCGCGGGTCGCGCACAGCGCGGCGGGGAACCGCCGGACGAAGTCCCCGAACCCGCCGCGCTCGACGAGTGCCGTGGTACGGGCGTCCGAGAGCCGCGCCTGTTCGGCGTCCAGCGGTACGGCCGCCGGGGCGCGGCACGCGGACGGGCCGTCGGCGGCCGGTGCGGACGAGGCGACATCGGCGTGCGCGGGCGAGGCGACGGCCAGGGGCAGGACGGTGGCGAGAAGGGCAGCGGCCGACGCCGCACGCCGTAAGAGCATCATGCGATGTGACATTACATAGCCCCCCGCACCCCCACCAGACACACCGGCCGAGGTCGGACGTGACTGGCTCAACTCCACCTCTGCGACGGCCGGTTCGCCGCGACGGCGCGGGTGCGGAGCCGGCCTAGGCCGGCCGGTCCGGGGCCAGGCCGTGTGCGGGGCCGGTGCGTTCGAGGGCGTGTCCCGCGCGGAGGACCGCGGGTTCGCCGAAGGGCTTCCCCATGAGCTGCATGCCGATCGGCAGGCCCGCCGCGTCCAGGCCGACGGGCAGGCTCAGTGCGGGAACGCCGGTGAGGTCGGCCGGGGCCGACAGCCGTACGTACGCGTCGGCGACGCTTTCCGTGCTGCCGTCGCCCCAGGTCACGGCGGTCCGGCCGGACTCGACGGCGGTGAGCGGCACGGTCGGCGCGGCGATCACGTCGACCGCCTCCAGCATGTCCCGCCAGGCCCGCCGCATGAGGGTGCGGGCGCGCTGGGCCCGCAGGTAGTCGCCCGCCGTCATGAGCTCGCCCGCCTCCAGCAGGACCCTGATGTCGGCCTCGTACAGGTCGGGCACCGCCCGCAGGGTCCGCTCGTGGTAGGCGGAGGCCTCGGGCACCATCAGCCCCCAGTGGGTCGCCCGGATGTAGCGCGTCATCGGGATCTCGACGTCGACGAGCCGGGCACCGAGGTCCTCCAGCCGCCCGATCGCCCGCCGGACGGCGGCCTCGACCTCCGGGTCCACCCGGTCGAAGAAGTAGTTGCCCGGCACCCCGACCCGCAGCCCCCTCAGATCCGCCGGATCCGTCGGATCCGGGCCGGGGTGCGGCCAGTGGTCCGCGGCCGGAGCCGCGACGGACGCCGGGTCGCGCGGGTCGTGTCCGACCAGGGCGGCCAGGACCAGACCCGCGTCCTCCACGGTGCGGGTGAGGGGGCCCACGTGGTCGAGCGACCAGGACAGCGAGGTCACGCCGTGGCGCGGGACCAGTCCGTACGTCGGTTTCAGTCCGACGACCCCGTTCAGCGCGGCGGGCACCCGGATCGAGCCGCCGGTGTCGGTCCCCAGGGCGAAGGCGGCCGCCCCCGCGGCGACGGCGACGGCCGACCCGCCGCTGGACCCGCCCGCCACCCGGTCCGGGTCCCAGGCGTTGGCCGTCTGAGGGGTGGTCAGGCCGTAGGCGAACTCGTGCGTGTGGGTCTTGCCCACCAGGGCCCCGCCGGCCGAGGCGAGCCGCGCCGCGACGGTGCTGTCGGACAGCGCCCGGTGCCCCGTCCGCACCCGGGAGCTCGCCGTGGTCGCCAATCCGGCCACGTCGATGAGGTCCTTCAGGCCGAACGGCATCCCGTGGAGGGGCCCCCGGTACGCGCCGCCGGCGATCTCGGCCTCCGCCCGGCGGGCCGCGTCGCGCGCCCGGTCGGCCGTCACGGCGGTGAAGGCGTTCAGCCGCGGTTCGACCCGCACGGTGCGTGCGAGCGCCGAGTCCACCAGGTCGACCGGCGAGAGCGCCCGGGTGCGCACGGCCCCGGCCGCTTCGGCCACGGTCAGCTCATACGGCTCCATCGTGCTGCTCCCCTGCCGCGCGGTACACCGAGGCGGGCGGTGTCTCGTCGAAGTCCAGTTCCCGCAGGAGCGATACGACGGTGTGGATGTGGTCGGCGGTGGCCGCCACTTCCGCGTGGCGGTCCTTCGCCAGGGGAAGCCCCGACCGGGCGGCCCAGCGGGCGGCTTCGGGGGGAGTGAGGTCCGGGGTGGACATGTGCTGCCTTCCTTCAGGGGGAACGGCGGAACGAGCGCCGCCGCCTTAAAGCTAACGACTTGCGTTAGTCCACGGTAGGGCCTACGGTCGCTTAAAGCGAATGAGTCGCTTTTGTTGTTGGCCGGTCCTCCGCAGACGAAGGAACACGCGCATGCGCACCGCACAGTTCACCGAGCCGGCCCCCTCCGGAGCCGCCGCCCACTGGTCCGTCGGGGAGATCGCGGTCCACCGCGTCGACGAGGTGCCCCTGCCGCCCGCGACCGGACCGTGGCTGCTGCCGGCCGCCACCCCGGACGTGGTGGCCGAACACGACTGGCTGCGGCCCGACTTCGCCGGGCCGGACGGCGTCCTGCACCTCGACAGCCACAGCTTCGCGCTGGTCGTGGACGGTCTTCGGGTCCTCGTCGACACCGGGATCGGCAACGGCAAGACGAGGGCCAACCCGGCCTGGCACCAGCTCCGTACCGACTACCTCGCACGCCTCGCGGACATCGGATTCACCCCCGACAACGTCGACCTGGTGATCCTCACCCATCTGCACACCGACCACGTCGGATGGAACACCCGCGAGGTGGACGGCACATGGGTGCCGACCTTCCCGGGCGCCCGCTACCTGACGTCGAGGACGGAGTACGAGTTCTGGGCGGCGTACGACATGGACGAGGCGCGGCGCGCCATGTTCCGCGACTCCGTCGTGCCCGTCGAGGAGGCGGGTCTGCTCGACCTGGTCGACGTACCGGACGAGGGGATCGAGGTGGCCGAGGGGCTGCGCCTGCTGCCCGCGCCGGGGCACACCCCCGGGCAGATCGCCGTACAGGTGAGCAGCGCCGGTGCGACGGCCCTCGTCACCGGGGACGCCGTCCACCACCCCGTGCAGCTGGCCCGTCCGGAGATCGGCAGCTGCGTCGACATCGACCCGGTGCAGGCCGAGGCCACCCGCCGGGCGCTGCTCGCCCACCTCGCCGGCACCGGTGCGCTGGTCCTCGGTACGCACTTCCCCGCGCCGACCGCCGGCCGTGTGGTCGCCGAGGGGGACGGCTACCGCCTCGAACCCGTGGCCGCCGCACCCGTGCGGGGCTGACCGGCGACGGCGACGGCGACGGCGTACGTGCCGGACCCGGTCAGCGGGGTGCGCCGAAGCCCTCCACGGCCTCTCGCGCGAGCCGGTGCGCGTACGCGCCGGTGAGGCCGTCGGGGCGGAACAGGATGCGGTACATCATCGGCGCCACGACCCGGTCGAGCACCGTCTCGACGTCCGGGGCCTCCTCGCCGCGCGCCGCGGCGCGGGCGAGGACGACGGCGATCTGCTCCGCGGCGTAGGCCGAACACCGCCCCGCGTTGTCGCCGTCGGGGTCCCCGAGCAGCGCGTCACGGATGTACGCCCGTCCCGCGGGCGAGGCCATCTCCTCCTGGAACTGCTCGGCCCAGCCCCGCAGGTCCGCCAGCAGGTCTCCGTGGTCCTGCGGCGGGGCGTCCGGGCGCAGGTGCTCGACGGCGACGTCCGAGAGCAGTTCCTGCAGGTCGCCCCAGCGGCGGTAGATCGTCGACGGAGTGACGCCGGCCCGCGCCGCGACCATCGGGATCGTCAGCTCCGGACGCCCCAGCTCGGCCTGGAGCTCACGCACGGCGGTGTGGACCGCCTCCTGGACCCGCGCGCTGCGGCCCCCGGGGCGGACCATCGCTTTTCGGCTCATGCGGTCAGCTTAAAGCAAATTTCTTGCATCACGCCTGACCGCGGGCCCCCGCCCCGGGCACCTCCGGGTGCTAGTCCCCGATGAAGGCGAGGAGGGCGTTGTTGACCTCTTCGGCGTGGGTCCACAGGAGGCCGTGCGGGGCGCCGTCGAGGACGACGTAGTCGGCGTGCGGGAGGGCCTTGTGGAAGGGTTCCGCGGTGGCCTCGATCGGCAGGATGCGGTCCGCCGTGCCGTGGAGGATCAGGGCGGGGACGTCGATCTTGGGGATGTCGGCCCGGAAGTCGGTGGTCCACGTGAGGACGGCGGCACGGGAGGCGTACGCGGAGGCGCCGGCGGCGGTGGCCCAGCTCGCCCGGACCGTCTCCTCGCTGATGCGCGAGCCGAGGTTCTCGTCGAGGTTGTAGAAGGCCTGGTAGAAGTCGGTGAAATAGGCGTAGCGGTCCTTCGTGACGGCGGCGAGGATGCCCTCGAACACGCTGCCGTCGACGCCGGTGGGGTTGTCGTCGGTCTTGAGGAGATAGGGCTCCAGGCCGGCGAGGAAGGCGGCCTTGGCCACGCGTCCGGAACCGCGGGTGCCGAGGTAGCGGCCCACCTCGCCGGTGCCCATGGAGAAGCCGACGAGGATCGTGTCGGTGAGGTCGAGGGTCTCCATCAGCGTGTGGAGGTCGTCCGTGAAGGTGTCGTAGTCGTAGCCGGTGGTGGGCTGGCTCGACTGCCCGAAGCCGCGCCGGTCGTAGGTGATGACGCGGTGACCGGCGTCGAGCAGGGCGGGGAGCTGCTTCTCCCAGGAGTGTCCGTCCAGCGGGTAGCCGTGGATGAGGACGACGGGCTGCCCGCTGCCGTGGTCCTCGTAGTAGAGGTCGATGTCGGTGCTGTTCTCCTGGCCGACGGTGATGAAGGGCATGGTGCCTCCTGTGGCGATCTCGGTTCGGTCCGCGGCAGCAGTCTCCCGCCCCGGGGTGCCCGAACGGCGTCGGAACACGGCCTTCCGCCCGTACTTGCGCAGGTCGTCCACCGCCGCGGTCACGTGAATCGGGGACCGGAAACAGGCGACTTCACCCGAATCGATGCCGTTCCTAGGCTGGCTGGGCAAGCAAGCGGAGCATGCGCCGCGTACCAGCCACCGGTGCGGCGCCGAGGGAGTTGTCTTGGCCAGTCACGATCCGACCGAACGCCCTGCGGAGCCGTCGTTCAGCGCGTTCCGCGCGTCGGGAGCGCAGCAGCGGATGTACTTCCTCCAGCAGCTGGAGGAGGGCAGGCCGACCTACCACATGCCCGTCTTCTACGGCCTCGAAGGACCGGTGGACGAGACCGCGCTCCGCGCGTGCGCCCAGGGTCTGATCGACCGGCACGAGGCGCTGCGCACCCGGTTCGTCCTGCGGGACGGCGAGCTGTGGCAGCACATCGACACGGGGGCCCCGCTCTCCTGGTCCTCCGCCGCGGCGCGCGCACCCCAGGACATCGAGGAGTGGATGTCCGCCGAACACCACCGGCCCTTCGACCTGGAGGCCGGACCGCTCTTCCGCGCGGCGCTGCTGCACACCCCCGAGGGCGCGGTGCTCGCGCTCGCCATGCACCACATCGTCGCCGACGGCTGGTCCGTCGGGATCCTCGCCCGCGAGCTCCTCGCCGAGTACGCCCGGTACGGCGACGGCCCGGACCCGGACGGTCCGCGGCCGGTCGCTTCCGCGCAGGCACCGGAGACCCCCGAGTACCAGTACGCCGACTTCTCCGACTGGCAGGAGGAATGGCTCGACGGTGCCGCCGCCCAGCGCCAGCTCACCTACTGGGAGCAGCAGTTGGGCGGAGAACTGCCCGACGCGCCGCTGCCCCGGGACGGCCGCCCCGGGACCGGAGCGGCCCGCGGCGCGGCGGCGCTGCACTCCTTCGACGTGCCCGCCCCGGTGCTCGCCCGGATGGAGCGCCTGTGCCGTGACACCCACAGCACCCCCTACACGCTGATGCTGGCGGCCTTCCAGGTCGTGCTGGGCCGCTATACCGGTACCGACGACGTGCTCGTCGGAACGCCGGTGGCGGGCCGCAACCGCAAGGAGTTCCAGGACACCGTCGGCCTGTTCGTCAACACGCTGGTGATCCGCGCGGACCTGTCCGGCGACCCCGCCTTCCGGGCCCACCTGGAGCGCGTACGGGACACCGTGCTCGACGCCCAGGACCACCAGGACCTCCCCTTCGAACGCGTCGTCGACCGGATCGCCCCCGGACGCACCGGTGAGGACGCGTCCCCCTTCCGGGTCATGTTCGGCCTGCACGACGAGGACGGCATGACCGACGGCCTGCCCGGCCCGCGGGCCAGGCTGCTCGAAGGACCTGCCGGAACCGCCAAGTTCGACCTGACCTTCGACGTCGTGCGCACCGGCGGCACGCTGAGCTGCCGGCTGGAGTACCGGTCCGACCTGTTCGAGGCCGCCACCGTCCGGCAGTTCGGCCGGCACTTCGCCCGCCTCCTGGACGCCGCCACCGAGAACCCCGGACTGCCGCTCAGCCGGCTGCCGATGCTGTCGGCCGACGAGCGCGGCGGCATCGGCTCGCCGCTCCCGGCCCGCGCCGCCCTCCCGCACGCCCCGCACGCCCGGCACGCCCCGGGCGAGCAGGGCGAGCCGGCGTGCGTCCACGAGATCTTCGCCGGGCACGCCGCCCGCACCCCCGAGGCGGTCGCCCTCGTCCACGAGGGCACCTCCCTCACCTACCGCGAGCTCGACACCCGGGCGAACCGGCTCGCCCACCGGCTGCGCGCCCTCGGCGTGGGTCCCGACACCCTCGTCGGACTGTGCCTGCCCCGCTCCGCCGACCTCGTCGTCGCCCTGCTCGGCATCCTCAAGGCCGGCGGCGCCTACCTGCCGCTCGACCCCGACAACCCGCCCGAGCGGCTGCGCCACATCGTCCAGGACGCCCGCCTGGAGCACGTCGTCGGCACCACCGGCACCCGGGACCTGTGGGACGCCCCCGGCCTGCACGCCGTCGACCTCCAGGCCGACGCCGCACTCCTGGCCGCCGAGCCGGACACCGCCCCGGACACCGGGGTGACCCCGGACCACCTGGCCTACGTCATCTACACCTCCGGCTCCACCGGACTCCCCAAGGGCACCCTCGTGCCCCACTCCAACGTCACCCGGCTGTTCTCCGCCACCGACCACTGGTTCGGCTTCGGCCCCGAGGACGTGTGGACCCTCTTCCACTCCATCGCCTTCGACTTCTCCGTCTGGGAGCTGTGGGGGGCCCTCGCCCACGGCGGCCGCCTCGTCGTGGTGCCGTACGGGACCAGCCGTTCGCCCGAGGAGTTCCACCGGCTGCTGCGCGCCGAGCGGGTCACCGTGCTCAACCAGACCCCCTCCGCCTTCTACCAGTTGGCCCGCGCCGACGAGGAGCACCACCGCACGGCCGGTCCGGACGTCCCCGGGCTCGCCCTGCGCCACGTCGTCTTCGGCGGGGAGGCCCTCGATGTCGCCGCCCTCGCCGGGTGGTTCGCCCGGCACGGCGACACCGCACCCCGCCTGGTCAACATGTACGGCATCACCGAGACGACCGTGCACGTCACCTACCGGCCGCTGACCGCCCGCGACGCCGAGGAGGGCCGCGGCAGCGTCATCGGCGTGCCCATCCCCGACCTGCGACTGCACCTGCTCGACGCCCGCGGTCGGACCGTCCCGCGCGGCGCCGTCGGAGAGCTGTACGTGGCCGGGGCGGGCCTGGCCCGCGGCTACCTGCGCCGGCCCGGACTCACCGCCGAGCGCTTCCCCACCGGCCTCGCCGACCGCGCCGCCGACGGACCCGCAGGGCTCGCGGAGGGCGAGCGGCTCTACCGCACCGGCGACCTGGCCCGGGCCCTGCCCGACGGGGACCTGGAATACCTCGGCCGCATCGACCACCAGGTCAAACTGCGCGGCTTCCGGATAGAACTCGGCGAGGTCGAGGCGGCCCTGGCCGCCCACCCCCTCGTCGACGCCGCGGTCGCCCTCGTAGCACCGGACCCCGCGGGGACCGACGTCCTCGTCGGCTACCTGGCCGTGACCGGGGCCGAGGACGGGGCCGGCCCCACCGTGGAGGAGATGCGCACCCACCTCGCGCGGCGGCTGCCCGGCTACATGATCCCCGGCGCCTTCGTCACCCTGCCCGCCTTCCCGCTGACCGCCAACGGCAAGACCGACCGGCGCCGGCTGCCCGCCCCCGGCTCGGTGCCCCGCACCCCCACCGCCGCCTACGAGGCACCCGGCGGGCCGGTCGAGACCGCCCTCACGGAGGTCTTCGCCCAGGTCCTGGGCCATGAACGGGTCGGCGCCCTGGACAACTGGTTCGCCCTCGGCGGGGACTCCATCCGCTCCCTCCAGGTCCTCGCCCGGATCCGGGAACGCGGCCTCGACCTCACCGTCGGCGACCTCATGCGCCGTCAGACGGCCCGCGCACTGGCCCCCGTCGTGACCCGGCGGGAGACGACGGCCGGCGCCGAGGCCCCGTACGAGCCGTTCTCCCTGCTCACCCCCGAGGACCGGGCCGCCCTGCCCGAAGGGCTGGAGGACGCCTACCCGATGACCCGGCTCCAGGCCGGCATGCTCTACCACAGCGACCTGCCGTCGGCGGGCGGGCGCGTCTACCACAACGTGGCCTCCTACCTGGTCGAGGCGCCCTTCTCCGAGGACGCCTGGCGCACCACCGTCGAGGTCCTCGCGGCCCGGCACGAGATGCTGCGCACCTCCTTCGACCCGCACGGGTTCGGCGAGCCCCTCCAGCTCGTCCACCGCGGCGCCCGCCCCGAGATCACCTTCGAGGACCTGCACGGGCTCGACCCCGAGGCTCAGCGGACCGCCGTCGCCGCCCGCTACGCCGCCGAGCGCGAAAGGCCGTTCGCCTGGGACCGGCCCCCGCTGATCCGCTTCCACGTCCAGCGGCTCTCCGACACCCGCCTCCAGCTGTTCGTCGCCGAGCACCACGCCGTCCTCGACGGCTGGAGCGAACGGTCGCTCCTGACCGAACTGGCCTCCTGCTACACCGAGGCGCTCGCCGCCGCGACCCCCGCGGAGGGGCCGTCCCCGGACGCGGGCCCCCGCTCCCGGTTCGCCTCCTTCGTGGCCCTGGAGCGGGCCGCGCTGGCCGACGCCGGGCAGCGCGCCTTCTGGACCGGCAAGGCCGCCGACGCCCCCGCGACCCGGCTGCCCCGCCCCGCCGCGACCGGCGGACCCGCCCGGATGTCCTGGTACCTCGCGCCGCTCCCGGACGGGCTGCACGCCCGGCTGACCGCCCTGGCCGCCGAGTGCGGCGTACCGCTGCGCACCGTCCTGCTCGCCGCCCACCTCAGGGCCCTGGCCCTGCTGGGCGGTGGCGACGCGGTCACCACCGGAGTGGTCCACAACGGCCGAACCGAGGAGACCGACGGCGACAAGGTCGTCGGCGTCTTCCTGAACACCCTGCCGCTGAGCGCCGGCGTCACCGGGCTCAGCTGGCGCGGCCTCGTCGCGCACGTCGCCGGGCTGGAGGCCGACCTGCACGCGTACCGGCGCTTCCCGCTCGCCGAGATCCAGCGGCTGTCCGGCGGCGGCCCGCTCTTCGAGACCTTCTTCAACTACACCCACTTCCACGTGGAGCGGGACGGGTCCGCCGGCGGCGCGTTCACCGTGCTGGAGGAGACCGGAGAGGCCGGCACCGACTTCGCCTTCGGCGCGGAGTTCTCCCGCAGCCCCGACGGCTCCCTGCTGGAGCTCGGCCTGCGCTTCGACGCCGCCCAGTTCTCCGAGGAGCAGATGGAGAGCGCCCACGCCTCCTACACCGCCGCCCTGTCCGACCTGGCCGAGGCCCCGGACCGGGACTGCACGGCCGCCGACCTGCTGCCGGAGTCCGAGCACCGCCGCTACGCCGAGTGGAACCGGACCGCCGTCGACTACCCGCAGCCGCACGTCCTGACCCGGCTGATCGACGCGCAGCGCGACCGGACCCCGAACGCCCCCGCCGTGCGCTTCGAGGGCGCCGAGCTGACCTACCGCGACCTCGACGCCGAGGCCGAGCGGCTGTGCGCGGCCCTGCGGGAACGGGGCGCGGGCCCCGGCACCTTCGTCGGACTGCTCCTGGAGCGCTCCCTCGCCCTGCCCGTGGTCCTGCTCGCCGTCCTGAAGTCGGGCGCCGCCTACGTCCCGCTCGACCCGGAGCACCCGGCGCCGCGCGTGCGGTCCCTGCTCGCCGAGTCCGGCATCGGCCTGGTGGTCACCGAGGGCGCGTGGGCGGAGCGGCTGGAGGGCTGCGGGGTCACCGTCGTCCGGCCGGAGGAGGCCGCGACCGCCGCCGCGGGTCCCGCCCGGGCCGCCGAGCCGTCCGACCCGGCGTACATGATCTTCACCTCGGGTTCCACCGGCAAGCCCAAGGGAGTCGTGGTCTCCCACCGGGCCATCGCCAACCGGCTGCTGTGGATGCAGGACGAGTACGGGCTGGTCCCGGGCGAGCGGGTGCTGCACAAGACGCCGTACACCTTCGACGTCTCCGTGTGGGAGCTGTTCTGGCCCCTGCTGACCGGTGCCACCCTGGTCCTCGCCCGCCCCGGCGGCCAGCGCGACCCCGGCTACCTCGGCGGTCTGATCCACGACGAGGGCGCCACCACGGTGCACTTCGTCCCGTCGATGCTCAGCGTCTTCCTCGACGACCCCGCGGCCGTGACCGGCGCCGCCGGCCTCACCCGGGTGGTGTGCAGCGGCGAGGCCCTGCCGTACGAGGTCCAGCGCAGGTTCTTCGAGCGGCTGCCCGGGGTCGAACTGCACAACCTCTACGGGCCCACCGAGGCGGCCGTCGACGTCACGTACTGGCAGTGCCGCCCGGACGGCGGCGACACCGTGCCCATCGGCCGGCCCATCGCCAACATGCGCACCCACGTCCTGGACCGCCGCCTGGCCGAGGTCCCCCTGGGCGTCACCGGGGAACTCTTCCTCGAAGGCGTCGGCCTCGCCGACGGCTACCACGGACGACCCGAACTGACGGCGGAGCGCTTCATCGAGCACACCGGCCCCGACGGCACCACCCGTCGTCTCTACCGGACCGGCGACCTGGCCCGGCACCGCCCGGACGGAGCCCTGGAGTACGCGGGCCGCACCGACCACCAGCTCAAGATCCGCGGCTTCCGGGTCGAGCCGGGGGAGATCGAGGCCGTCCTCGCCGAACACCCCGGTGTGCGCGACTGCGCCGTCCTGCCCCGCGGCGAACGCCTCGTCGGCTACTTCGTCCCCGACACGGCCGGCCCGGACACCGGCCCCGCACCCGGCCCGGGCGAGCTCGCCGCCCACGCCCGGGAGCGGCTCCCCGAGTACATGGTCCCCTCCGCCTGGGTGCGCCTGGACGCCCTTCCGCTGACCGCCAACGGCAAACTGGACCGCGCCGCCCTGCCCGACCCGGACCCCGCCGACCTGCGCGGGGGAGCCGAGCCGGTCCCGCCCCGCGACGCCCTCGAATCCCGCCTCGCCGGGATCTGGGAGCGGCTGCTGGACGGCGGCCCGGTCGGCGTCCACGACGACTTCTTCGAGTCCGGCGGGCACTCCATCGACGCCCTGCGCCTGATCGGCCGGATCAACCAGGCCTTCGGCGAACGCCTCGGCGTCTCGGCCGTCCTGGAGCACCCGACCGTCGCCCGGCAGGCCGCGCTGCTGCGGGGCCGCCACCTCGCGGTGGCCCCGGACCCGGTGGTGCGCCTCCAGCCCGAGGGCGCGCTCGACCCGCTCTTCCTCGTCCACCCGATCGGCGGGAACGTCTTCTGCTACCGCACCCTGGCCGCAGAACTGGGCACCGAACGGCCCGTGTTCGGGCTGACGGCGCCCGGTCTGACCGACCCCGCGGCGGCGCCCGACGCCACCGTCGAGGAGCTGGCCGCCGCCCACCTGGAGGCCCTTCGCCGGATCCGCCCCACCGGCCCCTACCACCTGGCCGGCTGGTCCTTCGGCGGACTCCTCGCCCACGAGATGGCCGTCCAGCTGCGGGCCGCCGGGCAGCAGGTGGCGACCCTCGCACTGCTGGACACCGGCTACCCGGAGCCAGGCCACGTCCCCGACGACGAGAGCGAGCTGCTTGAGTGGTTCCACGAGGACCTCGCCCGCTCCGCCGGCTTCGACCCCTCCGAGGCGAGCGTGTCCGCCCTGCGCAGCGCCCTGCGGAGCGTCGCCGACACCCCGGCCCGGCTCACCGTCCTCGCCGAGCAGGTGGAACGCGACGGCTTCGCCCCCGGACTGGACCCGCAGGACCTCGCCCGGCACTACTCGGTGTTCCGTACCGGGATCCGCGCCGCCGCGGCGTACGAGCCCCCGGCCGCCCCCTGCCCGGTCCTCTTCCTCCAGAGCGGGACCGGGGCCCGCGAGCGGGCCGCCGACCGGTGGGAGGCGCGGGCCGGGGCCGGCTTCACCCGCCACGACGCCGCCACCGACCACTACGGGCTGATGCGGCCGCCGCACAGCACCCGGGCCGCCGCCCTCCTGCGCGCCGCCCTCGCCGCGGCCGACCGCCGCTGAACGGGTCCCCGGCCCGCCCGGGGACCCGTACCCCCTTCCCGCGCCGCGCGTCGGCGAGGCATGCGCCGACGCGCCCCCGCACCAGAACAGGAACGGAACACACCACGTGACGAGTGACACCCCGGGGCCCGCCCCCGAGCTGAGCGGCCGCATAAGCGGCGGTCCCGCCGAACTCCTGCACGACGAAGTGCTCGCCCCGCAGTTCGGGTTCGAGTCCCGCCACCTGCTGCGCCACTACGTCGCCATCGAAAAGACCCTTGCCGCCGAGTACGTCCGCATGGACCTGATCAGCGCCGAGGAGGCCCACCGGATCGCCGCCCTGCTGGACTCCGTCGGGCCCGACACCCTCAGCGCGCAGCCCGGCGCCAACATGTCGGACATCGCCTTCGCCCTCGAACGGTACGTCGAGGCGGGCCTGCCCGCCCCGGTCGTGCGCTGGCACGCCGACCGCAGCCGCAACGACCTCCAGGCCTGCGCCCAGGTGATGTACGGCCGCGACCAGCTCACCCGCTTCGCCGCGGCCCTCCTCGAACTCGCCGCCGTCGTCCACCGGCTGGCCCGGGAGACCTGCGACCTGCCCATGCCGGGGTACACCCACTTCCAGGCCGCCCAGATCATCACCCCCGGCTTCCACCTCGCCGCGCTCTCCGAGCACCTGCTGCACACCCACGCGCGGCTGCTGAACGCCTACGACGGCATCGACGCCTGCCCGCTGGGCGCCGGCGCCATGGCGGGGCAGGAACTGCCCTGGGACCGCGACCGGATGGCACGGCTGCTCGGCTTCTCCCGCCCTCAGCCGCACGCGCTCACCGCCGTGGCCTCGCGCCGCTGGAGCGCCGAACTGACCGCCGAACTCAGCCTGCTGGGCACCGCCCTGAGCCGCTTCACCACCGACCTGCTCACCTGGGGCGGCAGCGAGTACGGCTTCATCGAACTGCCCGACGAGCTCTCCGGCATCTCCTCCGCCATGCCGCAGAAGAAGAACTACCCCGTCCTGGAACGCATCCGCGGGCGCACCGCCCACCTGACCGCCTTCCACTTCGACGTGCTCCTGGGCCAGCGCAACACCCCCTTCTGCAACCTCGTCGAGGTGTCCAAGGAAGCCGGCACCCACCTGCTGAACGCCTTCGACTCGGCCCACGGCACCGTCCGCCTCCTCACCGAGGTGCTGCGCAGGCTGACCTTCCGCGCCGACCGCATGCGCCAGGTGTGCGAGCGCGAGTTCCTCGGCGGGTTCAGCCTCGCCAACGCCCTCTGCCTCACCGAAGGAGTCCCCTGGCGCACCGCCCAGGTCGTCGCCGGGAAGTACGTCGTGCTCGCCGCGGCGGCCGGCGCCGCGCCCGCCCCGGGCGAACCCGCCCTGCTGGCCGAGGCGGCCGCCGGACACGGCATCACCCTCGCCGACCCCGCCCGGCTCCTCGCCGAGGCCTTCGACGTCGACCGGGGCCTGGAGCGCATGGTGTCCGCCGGCTCGGCCCGCCCCGACGCCGTGCGCGCCGTGCTGCGCACCCAGCAGGAGACGTACGAACGGCTCGGCGCCGACTGGGAACTGCGCGCCGCCGCGCTCCGCGCGGGCGCCGAGGAAGGCGACCGCGCCCTGTACGGCGCGGCCGGCGACGAGATCCACGAGGAGGACGGCGATGGCACCCGCGCCCGTGTACAGCACGCCCACTGACGCCGCCGGCGGGACGTCCGCCTCCGTCCTCGGATCCGCCCCCGCTCCCGGGGCCGGCTCCGGCAGTGCCTTCGGCACCTTCGGCGAACTGCTCCAGGGCGCCCTGCCGCACCCGCAGGGGGACTTCCTGGTGACCTTCCCCCTCGCCCGCTGGGCCACCGCCCACTTCCACCCCAGCCCCGGCCGCCGCGACGTCCGGGTGCGGCCGGCCCACAAGGCCAAGTCCCGCCGGGTCGCCGAAGCCGTCCTGGCCGCCCTCGGCACGACGGACGGCGGCCTCCTGGAAGTGGCCGGGGACCTGCCCGAGGGCAAGGGCCTCGCCAGCTCCTCCGCCGACCTCGTCGCCACCGTACGGGCGGTGGGGGCCGCCCACGGACGCGAGTTCACCCCGGCCGAGACGGAGGACTTCCTGCGCGGCATCGAACCGGCCGACGGGGTCATGTACGACGAGATCGTCGCCTTCCACCACCGTGAGGTGCGCCTCGGCCACCGCCTCGGCGTCCTGCCCCCGCTGACCGTCGTCGCCCACGACGAGGGCGGCCAGGTGGACACCGTCGCGCACAACCGGGGCGCCCGGGCCATCGCCGCCGCCGACCGGGAGGAGTACGCACTCCTGCTGGACCGGCTCACCGGCGCCGTGGCCGGCGGCGACCTCCAGGAGGTCGGCGCCGTCTCCACCCGCAGCGCCGAGATGAACGCCCACCGCCGCCGGCGCGCCGGATTCGCGCAGCTGCACGCCCTGTGCCGCGAGGTCGACGGCCTGGGCCTGGTCCTCGCCCACAGCGGCACCATGCTCGGCGTCCTCCTGGAGGCGAACGACCCGGCCCTCGCGGGCAAGACCGAGCACGTCCGGGCCGGCTGCGCCGCCCTCGGCGGAGAGGTGTCCGTACACCGCTCCCTCGGCGCCGACGACAGCTGGAGCCCGCAGGCCGCGCCCGCCCACCCCACCGAGCTGGAGATCTGAGCATGCTGTTCGACACCGTGACGGACGCGATCGGCGCGACCCCGCTGGTCCGGCTGCGCCTGGGCGAGGCCCGCGGCGTGGAGGTCTACGCCAAGCTGGAACTGCAGAACCTCTTCGCGATGAAGGACCGCGTCGCCCGCAACATCCTGCTGGAGGCCCGGCGACTGGGCACCCTGAAGCCGGGTGCCCCCGTCATCGAGAGCTCCTCGGGGACGATGGCCCTCGGCGTCGCCCTCGTCGGCCGCTCCCTGGGCCACGAGGTCCACATCGTCACCGACCCGCGCATCGACCCCGTCACCCTCGCCAAACTCCGCGCCCTGGGCTGCCGGGTGCACGTGGTCGAGGCCATGACCAGCCACGGCTGGCAGAGCGCCCGCCTGGAGCGGCTCGCGGAACTGCAGGGCGAACTGCCGGGCGCCTTCTGGCCGCAGCAGTACACCAACCCCGACAACCCCGGCGCCTACCGCACCCTCGCCGGTGAACTCCTCGCGGACCTGGGACGGTTCGACACCCTCGTCGGAGCCGTCGGCAGCGGCGGCTCCCTCTGCGGGACGGCACGCGCCCTGCGCGAGCGACTGCCCGCCCTGCACGTCGTCGGCGTCGACTGCGTGGGCAGCGCCCTCTTCGGCCAGCCCGACGTACCGCAGCGGCTGCAGAGCGGGCTGGGCAACAGCCTGCTGCCCAAGAACCTGGACCGCACCCTCGTCGACGAGGTGCACTGGCTCAACGACCACGAGGCCTTCGCCGCGACCTGGGACCTCGCCCGCGAGCAGCAGATCTTCGGCGGCAACACCTCGGGCTCCGTCTACCGGGTCCTCACCGGCCTCGCCGACCGCGCCGAGCCCGGTACCCGGATCGTCGGCATCCTGCCCGACCGCGGCGACCGCTACGCCGACACCGTCTACAACGACGAGCACTGGGAGGCCAACCGGCTGCGCGAGGTGCCCACCGCCACGGCGCCGGCCGCCCTCGGCCCCGACGGGACGGCCCGTACCTGGTCCGCCCTCGCCTACAGCCCGCCCGCCGGGATCCAGCGGCACCTGCTGTTCGTGGAGTCCAACACCACCGGAACCGGCATGCTGGCCCTGGACCGGGCGCGCGAACTGGGCACCGTGCCGGTCCTGCTGACCGGCGACCCCGACCGCTACCGGGGCCTCGCGGAGACCGGCGCCGAGGTGGTGCGCTGCGACACCAACTCCGACGCCGCCCTGCGCGCCGCCGTACAGGAGCGCTTCCGCCGCGAGGAGATCGCCGGGGTCACCACCACCAGCGACTTCTACGTACCGGCCGCCGCCCGGATCGCCCAGTGGCTCGGCCTGCCCGGCAACGCGCCCGAGGCGGTGGCCGTCTGCCGCGACAAGTCCGCCCTGCGCGAGAGGATGCGGGCCGCGGGCGTCCGCCAGCCCCGCTACGCCCTGGTCCGCGAGCCGGCCGGGGCCGCGGCCGCCGTCGCCCGCACCGGACTGCCCTGCGTGGTCAAGCCGGCCGACGACTCGGGCTCCACCAACGTCCTGCTCTGCGCCGACGAGGCGGAGGTCCGCGCCCAGATCGAGAAGATCCTCGCGATCGACACCAACGTCCGGGGCATGCCCACCGCCCGCACGGTCCTCGTCGAGGAGTACCTGGACGCGCCGGAGTACAGCGTCGAGATGTTCAGCGGGGATGGCCGGGCCGTGTGCGTCGGCATCACCGCCAAGTCCGTGACCGCCACCCCCCACTTCGTCGAGCACCGCCACGTCTTCCCCGCCCCGCTGCCCGCCGCCACCGCCCAGCGGATCACCGAGACGGTGACGGCGGCCCTGGACGCGGCCGGGATCCGGCTCGGAGCCACCCACACCGAGGTCAAACTGACCGCCGACGGGCCCGCCCTCGTCGAGATCAACCCCCGCCCGGCCGGTGGCATGATCCCCGAACTGATCCGACTGGCCAGCGGCATCGACCTCCTCGACGCGCAGCTGCGCGCCGCCCTCGGCCTGCCCCCGCACCTCAAGGCCGAGGAGGCCGGCCACGCCGGGATCCAGTTCCTCCTCGCCGACGCCGACGGCACCCTCACGGCCGCCCACGGCGCCCGGGAGGCCGCCGCCGTCGAGGGGGTCGAGTCGGTGCTGGTCACCGCCGCCCCCGGCGCGCCCGTACGCAGGCCCCGCAGTGCCTCCGACCGCCTCGGGCACGTGATCGCCCGCCACCCGGAGCCCGAGGGCGTGCACGCCGCCCTCGACGCGGCGCGGTCCCTGCTCCGCCTCGACATCGAGCCCGCACAGCATTCCTGACCATCCATCAATTCCTGTCCGAGGGTGCGCCGTACGACCCGTACGGCCGCGCCCGGCCCCGAAAGGTGAACCGCCATGAGCAACCCCTTCGAGAACGACAACGCCACCTACGTCGTGGTCCGCAACGACGAGCTGCAGCACTCCCTGTGGCCCGCCGCCAACCCCGTCCCGGCAGGCTGGACCGTGGTGCACGGCCCCGACGGCCGACAGGCCTGCCTGGACCACGTCGAGCGGGTCTGGACCGACATGCGCCCCGCCTCCCTGGTGGCCGCCCTCGCCGGGAACGCGCCCCGTGGCTGAGCCCGTCCACCCCACCGGCCGGCCGGCCGGCACCGACACCGACTCCGAGGCCGACCCCGTACGGACCCTGTGCGCCCTCTTCGCCGAGGTCCTCGGCCGCGCCGGGGTCGACGCGGGCCACAGCTTCACCGGGCTGGGCGGCGACAGCATCCAGGCGATCCAGGTCGTCAGCCGCGCCCGCGCCGCCGGCCTGGTCGTCAGCACCCGCGACGTGCTCCGGGCCGAGAGCGTGAGCGCGCTCGCCGCCACCGCCCGCGCCCAGGGCCGGGCGGGCGAGGGCGCCGGACCGGTCGTGCCCCCGCGCCGCCTGGGCCCGCTGGCGCCCACCCCCATCATGGGCTGGCTCGCCGAACTCGGCGGCCCCGTCGACACCTACAACCAGTCGCTCGTCCTGCGCACCCCGCCGGGCTTCGGGGCGGACGCCGCCGAACGCACCGTCCAGGCCCTCCTCGACACCCACGAGATGCTCCGCCTGCGGCTGCCCGACGGGATCGGGGCCCCCGGCGCCGAGCCGCTCGTGCCGCCCGCGGGCTCCGTCAGCGCGGCGGACCTGCTGGAGCACGTGGACGCCCGCGGGACGGACGACGCCGGACTCCCCGACCTCACCCGGGACCGGATGCGCGCGGCCCGGCGGCTGCTCTCGCCCCGCGAGGGCCACATGCTGCGCGCCGTGCTCCTCGACCGGGGCGCCGGACAGCAGGGACGTCTCGCGCTCGTCGTCCACCACCTCGTGGTGGACGGCGTCTCGTGGCGGATCCTCCAGGACGACCTGAAGACCTGCGCGGCGGCCCTCGCCGAGGGCCGCGAGCCCGTCCTGGAACCGGCGCACACCCCCTTCGCGCACTGGGCCGACCTGCTGCGCGCCGAGGCCACCTCCGGCCGCCGGACCGCCGAGGCCGGCCGCTGGGCCGCAGCCCTGCGCGAGGCCCCGCAGGCCCTCGCCGGGGTCCGCACGGCCGGCGGCCTCGACCCCGAGAGCCCCGACCACACCTTCACCCTGACCCTCGGGCCGGAGATCACGGGCCCCCTGCTCACCACCGCCCCCGGCCTGGTCAACGGCACCGTCAACGACGTCCTGCTGACCGCCCTGGCCCTCGCCGTCCTCGGCCGCCGCGGCGCCGACGGCGAGGACACGGGCGACGCGGAGGGCGCCGTCCTCGTCGACGTCGAGGGCCACGGCCGGGAGGACGTCGCCGACGGCACGGACCTGTCCCGCACCGTCGGCTGGTTCACCACCGTGTTCCCCGTCCGCCTCGCCCTCGGCCGGCCCGACCTCGACGATGCCCGCGCCGGCGGACCCGCGGTCGGCGCCGCCCTGCGCCTGGTCAAGGAGGAACTGCGCGCCGTACCGGACAAGGGCATCGGCTTCGGGCTGCTGCGCCACCTCAACTCCCGTACCGGGCCGGACCTCGCGGCGCGCGGCATCCCCCAGATCGGCTTCAACTACCTCGGCCGGTTCCCGATGGGCGGCGACGCCCCCTGGGACGCCGCGCCCGGGCACGCCTTCGCCCTCGACGACGCCGACGAAGGCCTTCCGATGGCGCACGCCGTGGAGGTCAACGCGGCCGCCCACGAGGGTCCGGACGGCCTCACCCTCAGCGCCACCTGGACCTGGGCGGGCAACGTCTTCCCGGGGAGCTGGGTCCACGACCTCGCGCAGGAGTGGTTCACCATGCTGCGCGCCGTCGTCACCCACGCCGCCCGCCCGGACGCCGGCGGGCTGACCCCTTCCGACGTGTCCCTCGCCCAGGTCAGCCAGGCCGACCTCGACACCTTCGAATCCCAGCTCGGAGCCCTGCTGTGATCCCTCTGTCCCACGCCCAGCAGCGGCTGTGGTTCCACGCCCGGGACGGCGCCGACGGCGCGCTTTACCACATCCCCGTCGGGCTGCGGCTGCGCGGCGCCCTCGACCGACCGGCCCTGCGGGCCGCGCTCGCGGACGTGAGCGGCCGCCACGAAGCCCTGCGCACCGTCTTCCCCGACGCGGCGGGCCGCCCCCACCAGCGCGTGCTGGACCCCGCGGACGCCGTCCCGGTGCTCACCGTCACCGTCTGCCCGCCCGCCGAGCGCGCCGGGCGGGCGGCGGAGGCCTCGTCCCGGCCCTTCGACCTCGCCGCCGAACCGCCGCTGCGCGCCGACCTGTTCACCGACGGGGACCAGGACCACTACCTGCTGCTGGTCCTGCACCACATCGCGGGCGACGGCCACTCCGTGAACGTCCTCGTCCGCGACCTCGCCGCCGCCTACACCGCCCGGTGCTCCGGCCGCCCGCCCGAGTGGCCCGAACTGGCCGTCCAGTACCCGGACTACGCCCTGTGGCAGCGCGAGGTCCTCGGGGCGGCCCAGGACCCCGCCTCCCTGCACGCCCGGCTGCTCACCCACTGGGCGGCCGCCCTGGACGGCCTGCCCGAGGAGCTGGCCCTGCCCGCCGACCGGCCGCGCCCGGCCGTGGCCGGCCACCGGGGCGCCCTGGTGGAGGCGCGGACCGACGCCGCCGTCCACGCGGGCCTGGCCGCGCTGGCCCGGGGCGGCCGCGCCACGCCGTTCATGGCCGTCCAGGCCGCCTTCGCGGTCCTGCTCACCCGCCTCGGCGCCGGCACCGACCTGCCGCTCGGCTGCCCCGTCGACGGCCGCGACGACGAAGCCCTCACCGACCTCGTGGGCCTCTTCGTCAACACCCTGATCGTGCGCGCCGACACCTCCGGCGACCCCGCCTTCACGGAGGTGCTGGGCCGCGTCCGGTCCGCGGCCCTTGCGACGTACGCCCACCAGGAACTGCCCTTCGAATCGCTCGTCGAGCGCCTCAACCCGGCCCGCTCGCCCGCCCGGCACCCGCTCTTCCAGGTCGCCGTCTCCGCACAGCGCACCGAGCCGCAGACCCCCGCCTTCGCGGGCCTGGCCGCGGAGGTGGAGGCGGTACGCACCGACACCGCCAAGTTCGACCTCACCCTGGAGGTCGAGGAGCTCCACGACCCGGCCACCGGAGCACCCCGGGGCCTGGCCCTCGGCCTGGAGTACGCGAGCGACCTGTTCGACGAGGCCACGGCCCGGCGCCTGCTGGACCGGCTCGTCCACCTCATCGGCGCCGTCGTCCGCGAACCGGGGACGCCGATCTCCGCCCTCGACGTCCTGCTGCCGGGGGAGCGCGCCGACCTCCTGGAGCACTGGCAGGGCGCACCCGCCGCCGCCGACGACCGCACCGTCCACGGGGCCTTCGCCGAACGCGCCGCCGACCACCCCGACCGGGCCGCGGTGCTCTGCGCCGGCAGGGAGACCACGTACGCCGAACTCGACGCCTCGGCCGACCGGATCGCCGGACGGCTGCGCACCCTCGGCGTCCGCCCGGGCGAGGCCGTCGCCGTACTGATGGACCGCTCGGCCGAGCTCGTCGCCGCCTGCCTCGGCATCCTCAAGGCGGGCGCCGCCTACCTGCCGCTGGACGCGCGGGCCCCGCGCGCCCGGACCGAGGCCGTGATCACCGCGGCCGGGGCCGCCGTCCTCGTCACCGACCTCCCGGACGGCGAGCCCGTACCGGCGGGGCCGCACCACGTGCTGCGCCCGGACGGGACCCGCGCCGGCGGGGCCGCGCAAGCCGCGACGGCCGGGCACCCCGGGCACCCCGAGGCGCTCGCCTACCTGATGTACACCTCCGGCTCCACGGGCACCCCCAAGGGCGTGGCCGTCTCCCACCGCGAGGTCGTCGCCCTCGCCACCGACGGGCGCTGGCGCGGCGGAGCGCACGAACGGGTCCTGTTCCGCTCCCCGCACGCCTTCGACGCCTCCACCTACGAGCTGTGGGTGCCGCTCCTGAACGGCGGCCTGGTCGTCGTCGCACCGCCCGGCGAACTCGACGTCGACGCGCTGGCCCGGCTGATGACCGAGGAGAAGGTCACCGGAACCTTCCTCACCGCCACCCTCTTCAACGTCCTGGCCGACCGCTGCCTGCCCGCCCTCGGCTCGCTGCACGAGGTGATGACCGGCGGCGAGGCCGCCTCGCCGTCCATGGTCCGCCGGGTCCGCGAGGCATGCCCCGGCACCACCGTCACCAACGCCTACGGCCCCACCGAGACCACCACCTTCGCCGCGACCTTCGCCGTCGGCCCGGGCCAGGAGGCCCCCGAAGGACAGGTCCCGATCGGCCGCCCGCTCGACGGTACGCAGCTCCACGTCCTGGACGGGCGGCTCGGCCTCGTGGCCCCGGGCGTCGTCGGCGAGCTCTACATCGCGGGCGCCGGACTCGCCCAGGGCTACCTCGGCCGGGCGGCACTGACCGCCGAACGCTTCGTCGCCTGCCCGTACGGCCCCCCGGGCACCCGCATGTACCGCACCGGCGACCTGGCCCGCTGGAACGGCGACGGCCAGGTCGAGTACCTCGGCCGCGCCGACCGGCAGGTCAAGATCCGCGGGCTGCGCATCGAACCCGGCGAGATCGAACACGCCCTGGCCGGCCACCCGGCGGTGGGCCAGGCCGCCGTCACCGTCGTGGACACGGCCGCCGGACCCGCGCTCGCGGGCTACGCGGTCCCCGCCGAGGGAATCCCCGCACCCGACCCGCGGGAACTGCGCGAGCACCTGCGCGCCCGGCTGCCCGACTACATGGTGCCCGCCACCCTCACCCTGCTGGACGCCTTCCCCGTGACGGCCAACGGCAAGACCGACCTGACCGCCCTGCCCGCGCCGGATCCGGCGGCCGTCGGCGGCGAAGGGACCCACCAGGAGCCGCGCACCGACGACGAGCGCGCCCTGTGCGCGATCTGGGAACAGGTCCTCGGCCTGCCGCGGATCGGCGTCCACGACAGCTTCTTCGACCTCGGCGGACACTCCCTGCTCGCCACCCAGCTGCTCGCCGAGGTCAAGGCGCGGTTCGGAGCCGCCATCGGCATCCGCCAGTTCTTCACCGGCCCCACCATCGCCGAACTGGCCGCCGCCCTGCCCGCCGCCACGGCCGCCGGCACCGGCGCCGAGGACCCGCCGATCGTCCGCCGGGCCCGCCGCACCCAGACCGCCTGACCACCGAAGGAACACCACCGTGAACCACCCGCCGTCCACCTCCACCTCCACCTCCGCTCCCGCCCCAGCCGCCGCCCCCGCCGCACGCTCCCTGGTCGAGGACGTCCTGCCGCTCTCCCCGCTCCAGGACGGCATCCTCTTTCACGCCCTCTTCGACGAGGACGAGCGCGACGTCTACGTCGCCCAGCTGCTCCTCGACCTCGACGGCCCCCTCGACGCGGACCGGCTGCGCGCCGCCGCCGACACCGTCCTGGAACGGCACGCCAACCTCCGCGCCGGCTTCCTGCGCCGCGCCACCGGCGAACCCGCCCAGGTCGTCCAGCGCGGCGTACGGGCCCCCTGGCAGGAGGTGGACCTGTCCGGGCTCGGCGCGGCCGAGCGCGCGGCCGCCGTCGACACCCTCCTCGCCGAGGACCGGGCCACCCGCTTCGACCTCGCCCGGCCGCCGCTGCTGCGCTTCACCCTGATCCGCACCGGCCCGCTGTCCCACCGGCTGCTGCTGACCTACCACCACATCCTGATGGACGGCTGGTCCTGGCCGGTCCTGGTGCGTGAACTCCTCGCCCTGCACCACGCCGACGACGCGCCCCTGGGCCCGGTCACCCCGTACTCCGCCTTCCTGGCCCGGCTCCACGGCCGCGACACGGCCGCCGCCCAGGACGCCTGGACCCGCGCCCTGGACGGTCTGCCGGGCGGAACCCGCACCGCGCCGGTGTCCCCGCCGCCCGGCTCGGTCCTGCCCGACCGCGTGGAGACCTACCTCCCCGAGTCCCTGACCGAGCGGCTCGGCGCCCTCGCGCGCGGCCACCGGATCACCTCCGGAACCCTGCTCCAGGGCGCGTGGGCGCTCCTGCTCGGCCGGCAGATCCGCTCCGAGGACGTGGTCTTCGGCGCCATCGTCAGCGGTCGCGACCCCGAACTGCCCGGCGTCGCCGACATCGTGGGCCTGTGCATCAACACCGTGCCGGTCCGCGTCCGCATCGACCCCGCCGAGTCCCTCGTCGCCCTGTTCGAACGGCTCCAGGACGAGCAGGCGCGGCTGATCGACCACCACCACCTGGGCCTGGTCGAGATCCAGCGGCTCGCCGGGGCGGGGGAGCTCTTCGACTCCTGCGTCGCCTTCCAGAACTACCCGGTCGACGAGGCCGGCCTCGCCGCCCTCGGCGCGGGCGGGCTGCGGGTCACCGGGGTGGACCCGTACGACGCCGCCCACTACCCGCTCTCGCTGACCGCCATCCCCGGCGACCGGCTGCGCCTGCAGATCGACTACCGGCCGGACGTCTTCGACCGGGACACCGCCCAGGCCCTGCTGGAGCGCCTCGCCCGGCTCCTGGAAGCCGTCGCCGAGGACCCGTCGTGCCCGGTGGGCACCGTGGACCTGCTCTCGCCCGCAGAACGCCACCGCGTCCTGGTCGAATGGAACGACACCGCACGCGACGAGCAGTACGCCGAAGTCGTCGAGCGGGTGCGGCAGCAGGCCGAGCGCCGCCCCGACGCCGTCGCCACCACCGACGAGACCGGCCGCGAACTGAGCTACGCGGCCCTCGTCGCCCGCGCCGACGCCCTGGCCCTGGCCCTGCTCTCCGACGGCGTGCGCCCCGGCGACCTGGTCGCCGTGCTGAGCGAGCCCACCGCCCGGGTCCCCGTCGCGATGCTCGGCATCCTCGGCTCCGGAGCGGCCTACGTCCCCCTCGACCCAGAGGGCCCGGTCACCCGGACCGCCGACCTCCTCGCGAGCGGCGGGATCGCCCGCCTGCTGGCCGCACCCGAACAGCGCGCCCGCGCCGAGGAGATCGCCGCCGCCGTCCCCGGCGGCCTGCCCGTCCGCGTCATCGACGACGCGGCCGCCGCCCCGGGCGAGCGCCCGGCGCCCGCCGGCGGACCCGACGCCCTCGCCTACGTCTGCTTCACCTCGGGCTCCACCGGCAAGCCCAAGGGCGCCATGGTCCACCGCCGGGGCATGAACAACCACCTCCTGGCCAAGGTCGAGGACCTCGGCCTCGGCGACGGCGACCGCGTGGTGATGAACGCCCCGCTCACCTTCGACATCTCCGTGTGGCAGATGCTCGCCCCGCTGATCACCGGCGGACAGGTCCACCTGGTCACCCGGGACACCGCCCGCGACCCGGCCGCCCTCTTCGACGACGCCGCCCGCCGGGGGATCACCGTCCTGGAGACCGTGCCCTCCTTCGTCCGCGCCGCCGTCGACCTGTGGGACACCGGCGTGCTGCCGCCGGCCCTGCCCGAACTGCGCTGGTTCATCGTCAACGGCGAGGTGCTGCCGCCCGAACTGTGCACCCGCTGGTACGCGCGCCACCCGCAGGCCGCGATCGTCAACGCCTACGGCCTCACCGAGTGCTCCGACGACAACACCCACGCCTTCATCGGCCCCGACGTGCACGCCCAGCTGGAACACGGCCGACTGCCCGTCGGCCGCCAGCTGCGCAACAACACCCTGTACCTGCTCGACGCCGCGCTCGCGCCCGTACCGCCGGGCGTGCCCGGCGAACTCTTCATCGGCGGCACCGGCGTGGGCCCCGGCTACCTGCGCGACCCGCGCCGCTCCAGCGAGCGCTACGTCCCCGACCCGTTCTCCGCCGTGCCCGGCAGCCGGATGTACCGCACCGGCGACCTCGCCCGGATGCGGACCGACGGCCAGCTCGACTTCCTCGGCCGCCAGGACCACCAGGTCAAGGTCCGCGGCAACCGCATCGAACTCGGCGAGGTGGAGACCGCTCTGCGCGCCGTACCCGGCGTCGGCGAGGCGGTCGTCGCCGTCGACCGCGACCACGCGGGCCAGCAGCGGCTCGTCTGCTACTTCACCGGCACGCCCACCGCCGAGGAGGTCCGCACCGAACTGGGCCGGAACCTGCCCAACTACATGGTGCCGTCGCTGTTCCTGCACCTGCCGAGGTTCCCGCTCACCGTCAACGGCAAGCTCGACCGCAAGGCGCTCCCCGACCCGGCCACCGTGCACCGCCCGGCCGGCCGGCTGCCCTCCACCCCCGCCGAGAAGGCGGT
Organism: Streptomyces sp. NC-S4; assembly: GCF_054353315.1. Classification (NCBI taxonomy): domain Bacteria; kingdom Bacillati; phylum Actinomycetota; class Actinomycetes; order Kitasatosporales; family Streptomycetaceae; genus Streptomyces; species Streptomyces sp. NC-S4. Next base: position 7,280,615 of record NZ_CM135937.1, read on the forward strand.
CTGCGAGATCTTCGCGTCCGTCCTCGGCCTCCAGGAGGCGGGCATGGACGACGACTTCTTCGCCCACGGCGGCCACTCGCTCCTCGCCACCCGGCTGACCGGCCGCATCGGGACGGAGCTGGGCGTACGACTGGGCATCCGCGACCTCTTCGAGACGCCCACCCCGGCGGGCATCGCCGCCCGCCTGGCCGAGGCCGCCACCGCACCCGCCCGCCCCGCCCTGCGCCCCCGCTCCCGCGACCGGGGCTGACCGGACGTGACCGCGCGTCCGGGCGCCTTCGGCCCCCGAACGCGCGGTCACGCGCCGCGCCCCCGCGAAGAGCCCGCCCGCACCCCCAGGAGACACCCCACCATGAGCCCCACCGAGACCACCCCCGTGCCCCTGCGCATCGCGCACCGGGCCGGGACCGCACCCGAGGCCACCGCGGTCCGCGCACCCGAAGGAGAGCTGACGTACCGCCAGTTCGACCGGCGGGCCCGCGCGGTGGCCGAGGAACTGCGCGCCGCGGGCGCCGGGCCGGAGGACACCGTGCTCCTGGGGGTGCGCCGGGGCGTCCACTGGGCGGTGGGGCTGCTGGGGATCTGGTACGCGGGCGCGGCCCCCCTCCTGGTGGACCTCGACGCCCCCGACGAGCGGCTGCGCACCCTGCTGCGGGCCGCCGGGACCCGGCACGCGGTCGCGCAGGACACCTGCGCGGCGGCGATCCTGCAACGCCGCACCGGGAGCGAGCTGTTCTGGGCCTCCACCTCGACCACGGCCCCCGCGTCAGAGGCCCGGCCCGCCGACGTCGCCCCCGGCTCCCTCGCCTACGTGCTCTTCACCTCCGGCTCCACGGGGCAGCCCAAGCCGGTGGCGGTCGGCCACGCCGGACTCGCCGCCCAGGTCGCCACCCTGGCCGGACGCTACGGGCTGACCGCCGAGGACGCGGTCCTGCAGTTCGCGGCCCCCGCCTTCGACGTCAGCCTGGAGGAGGCCCTGCCCACCTGGTGCACGGGCGGCACGGCCGTCTTCGTCGAGGACAACGTCCTCTCGCCCGCCGAACTGGAGCCGTTCCTCGGCGAACAGCGGATCAGCGTCGTCAACCTGCCCACCCCGTACTGGTCGCAGTGGGCCAAGGACCTGGAGCGCGCCCCGCGGCCGCTGCCCGCTGCACTGCGCCGCGTGGTGATCGGCAGCGACGCGGGCCGCACCGCGGACCTGACGCGCTGGACGGCCGCCGGGCACCCCCCGGTGATCAGCTGCTACGGCCTCACCGAGTCCACGATCACCGCCACCTCCTACGAGCCGGGACCGGACGAACTGGCCGGCTTCACGGGCGACGAGCTGATCCCGCTCGGCGAACCGCTGGCGGGCGTACGCGCCTACGTCCTCGACGAGGAGCTGCGCGAGGCGCCCCCCGGCGCCGCGGGTGAGCTGTACCTGGCGGGTTCCTGCCTGGCGCGCGGCTACCACGGCCGGCCGGCGCTGACCTCCGAGCGGTTCGTCGCCGACCCCTTCGCCGAGGCCCCGGGCGAGCGCATGTACCGCACGGGCGACCGCGTCACCCGCGCGCCCGGCGGCCCGCTCGTCTTCCTCGGGCGCGCCGACGACCAGGTCAAGATCCGCGGCCACCGGGTCGAACTCAAGGAGGTGGAGGCGGCCGTGGCCGCCCACCCCGATGTCGTCGACGTGGTCGCCCGCGCCGTCCCGGCGGCCGGCGGACCGCAGCTGGCCGCCTGGGCCGCCGTCACCCCCGGCAGCGCCCTCACCCCGGACGCCCTGCGCCGTCATCTTCTGGCCAAGGTGCCCGGGTACCTCGTACCGGCCGTGGTGACACTGATGGACAGGCTGCCGCGGACCCCGGGCGGCAAGCTCGACCCCAGGGCGCTCCCCGCGCCCGCCCCCCGATGAACCAGCAGCCCGCGGACCCGGTCCGCGACCAGACAAGGAACGCACCCGTGTCCGTCACCACCGACGAGTCCGCCGAGCCGACAGAGTCCGCCGAGCCGGGTCAGGCCGTGCAGCGCCGCCGGCGCAGGGACTTCCGGCTCTTCATGTCCTCGCACATCTGCAACGAGCTGGGCGGCAGCATCACGTACGTGGCCCTTCCGCTGATGGCGGTGCTCACCCTCGACGCCTCCGCGATGCAGGCGGGTCTGCTGTCCGCCGCGGAACACGCGGCGTTCCTGCTGCTGGGGCTGCCCGCCGGCGCTTGGGTGGACCGGATGCGCAAGCGCCGCGTGATGATGGCCGCCGACCTGGCGCGCACCGTCCTGCTGACGGCGCTGCCGGTGGCCTACCTGCTGGACCTGCACTCGATGCCGCTGCTGTACGCGGTCGCCCTGCTGCTCGGCTGCGCCCGGCTCTTCGGTGACGTGGCCGATCAGAGCTACCTGCCGACCCTCATCGGCAAGGACACCCTGATCGCGGGCAACTCGAAGCTGGAGACGGTGCGTTCGGGGGCCGAGTTCGCGGGCCCCGGTATCGCCGGCTTCCTGGTGCAGCTGCTGGGCGCGGCCGGGACACTGGCCGGGCAGGCCGTCACCTCACTGGCGTCCGTGGTCCTGCTGGGGCGGATCGGGGCCCGGGAGGAGAAGCCGGAGCCCGCCCCGCGCCGCCACCTGCTGTGCGACATCCGGGAAGGGCTGGGCTACGTCCTGAGCCACCGGATCCTGCGGCTCATCGCCCTGAACACGGCTGCCGTGAACCTGTTCCTCAGCGCGGTGATGGCCATCGAGGTGCTCTTCCTGACCCGCACCGTGGGGCTGCCGCCCGCGGCCCTCGGCTGGGTGCTGACGACGGCCACGATCGGCTCGGTGCTCGCGGCCACCTTCGCGGACCGGGTGACCCGGGCCGTCGGCGCGGCCCGGCTCACATGGCTGTCCCTGCTGGTCACGATGCCCTTCGGGCTGCTGCTCCCGCTCGCCGGCAACGACTGGCGGATCGGCCTGTTCGTGCTCGGATCGCTCGTCCAGTCGGCCGGCGTCACCCTGTACAACATCTGCCAGGTCACCTACCGGCAGACGGTCTGCCCGCCGCACCTGCTCGGCCGGATGACCGCCACCATGCGCTTCCTGGTGTGGGGGGTGCTGCCCCTGAGCGGCCTGCTGGCGGGACTCCTCGGTGAACTGCTCGGCGTGCGCGACGCGTTGTGGCTGTGCGCCGCCGCCCTCTCGGCGGCCCCGCTGGTCCTGCTCTGCTCCCCGCTTCGGCGGATGCGGGAGTTCGAGGACGACGTGCCGGAGGCCGGGGCCGGCGCCGGGGCCGCGCGGCCGGCTCAGTAGCCCATGCGGAAGGCGATGTGGGTGAGCTGGGTCCGGTTCACCGCGCCGGTCTTGCTGCGCAGCCGGCGCAGGTAGGTGTCGACCGTGTGCGGGCTGAGCCCCATCCGGCAGGCGATCATCCGGTACGTGTCCCCCTGCGCGAGGTAGGCCAGCACCTCCTGCTCGCGGGGGGTCAGGGCGGGCAGCTCCGGTGCGCGGGCGGTGAGCGTGGTGTGCAGCATGGGGGGCTCCGGATTCGGGAGAGAAGGTGGAGGGGCGCGGCGGGGTCCGGCGTTCCCGGTGACGGTGCGATCACTTTGCGTGTGATCGCGCCGTTTCGGACGTCCGGGGCCTGAAGTGGCCGGACACCCGCTGCTGTTCGTCGGGTACAGCCTTTCGCCCTGCATATCCTGGCGCCAGGGGGCGGGCACCTCACCAAAGTGCCTGGCAGTAAAGCGACCAGGGGCGAAAAAGGCAAAGTGGGGCAATGCGAACATCTGACGTGGTGCCGGATCCGAACAGCGCTGATGTTGACATCGATGTCTACGGATGGGTGCTCGAGCACCGCACGGTGGACGTGGACGCGGTGGCCGCGGGTACGGGGCACGATGCGGACGAGGTCCGGCGGAGCGTGGCGCGGCTGCGCGCCTCACGCCTGCTGCACGTGAGCCCGGTCGACCCGTCGGTGGCCTTCGCCGTGGCACCGGACACGGCCGCCGAGCAGCTCGTCGCCCCCCTGGAGGCGCGGATCCGCGACCAGCAGCGGGAGATCAGCGGGATCCGCGAGGACCTGGGGCGCTTCCTGCCGCACTATCTCGGCCGCCGCTCCACGGGGGAGTCGCTGGAGGTCCTGGAGAGCCTGGAGGACGTGCGCGGGGCACTCAACCGGGCCTCCCTCAACTGCACGACCGAGATGCTCAGCTCGCAGCCCGGGGGCGGCAGCAGGGTGCCGGAGGCGATGCAGGAGGCGTTGCGGCGGGACGAGACGATGCTCCAGCGGGGCATCTCGATCCGGACCCTGTACCACCACACCGCCCGCTTCAACGGACCGAGCCAGGCCTACGTCGCGGCCACTTCCGTACTGGGGGCGCAGTACCGCACCGCGCACGAACTGTTCGGCCGGCTGATCGCCTTCGACCGGGAACTGGCCTTCATACCCGTCTCCGACGGCAGTTGGGGCGCCGTGGTCATCCGCGAGCCCTCGACCGTCGCGTACCTGTGCAACATCTTCGACCAGACCTGGGACCTGGCCTCGCCGTTCTCGGCCGCGGCGGGCCAGGGGCTCGAAGAGGTGGCCCGCGAGATCCACGAGACGATCATCCGGCTGCTCGCCGCCGGTCTGAAGGACGAGGCCATCGCGCGGCGCCTGGGCATGTCACTGCGCACGGCGCGGCGCCACATCGCCGACATCATGCAGGAGCTGGGCGCGGGCAGCCGGTTCCAGGCCGGTGTGGCCGCGGCCGCGCGCGGCCTGCTGACCCTGGAGTCCGAGGCGGACGGCGAGGCGGTACAGCACTCCTGACCTGGTGTCACGCATTCTCGTGTCTGTCGTGGTCGGCGGGCGTGTCGCATGCTGCTGTGATGGGAGCTGTGGAGCCGCCGAACAAGAGGGGCACGTGATGGACATGCCGGACGAAGTCAGCGAACGGGAGGCCCCGCACCTGCGGGAGATCGTCCTGTTCCTCTCGGTCCACCTGGACCGGGCGCCGGGTGTGCTGTGGCCCGAGTACGACAACCCGGCCTTCGGCGACCCCGCCGACGCCGGTGACGACGACGGAGCCGTCGGTGCCTTCGGCGCCGACGGCTCCGCGGCGGGCCCGGCGGGTGGTGCCGTGTGCCCGGCCCAGGTGGACCGGTTCACCGCCGAACTCGCTGCCCTGACCGGCCTGTGCGTCCGGCTGGACCGGGTGGAGACGGCCGGGGCCGCGCCGGGCGTAGGCGTGGACGCGGTATGGGCCGGGCAGCCCGGGGGCCGGGAGCACCTGCTGATCCACCAGATCGCCGGCGCCGTGACCTGGCAGCTGACCGGGACCGGCGAGAGCGGCCGGCCGGAGTCCTTCCAGTGCCGGCTGCTGCCCGGCGAGGTGCTGTACGTACCGGCCCGGTGGTCGCGCAGGTGTGTCGGCGCACCGCAGGCGCAGTACGCCGTCATCTCCCTGAGCGGTGCGGGTGACTGACGGCCCGGTGCGCGAAAGGGGGGAGGGAGGATCGCGGCGCGATCCTCCCTCCCCCCTTTTCCGTCCGGCCCTCACGGGCCGGTGCGATCAGCCGCCCCAGGAGCTGTCGTTGATGTCGCGCAGCCGGCCGTTCGTCGTGGTGCCGACCGTCACCACCTGGCCGCTGGGCGTCACGATCTGACGCGGCGTCTGGGTGGTGGTGCCCTCGCCCCCGGTGGTGGTGGTCGTCACGGTGGTCGCGGCCGTGTCGCCGTCGGCGGCCTGAGCGGTGCCGGCGGCGGGCAGCAGCAGCGCGGCCGCGGTCACGGACAGGGCGATGGCGTAACGCTTGAGCATGGGATCCCCAGGAGTACGAGCGGTCTGGTCCCGCCGCGGTCCGCCTTGTGGGCCGTCCGCGCCGGTCGGTGCAGGACCAACCTTGCCGTGCGCAGGGTGCTCCGGTGATCGATCAGACTGTTCATCAAGCTGCCTGGCGCGATGGTGAGGGGCCGCAAATCACGCTGAATCTCACCTATTCGGACAGGATTCCCGCTCCTGCGGCGGCCGGAGAGTCGTACTCACGTCCGACAGGTGCCTCCTCGGGCTCCGGTGCCTCCGCGGGCTTCGCCGGGCCCCTGCTGTCGAGCTCCCGCCACACCGGGAAGACCAGCGGCGAGAGCGTGACCGCGAGGTACAGCGCTCCCGTGCCCAGCAGCGCCGCCACCAGACCGGAGGCGTCCAGGGCCAGCCCCGCGCCGAGCATCCCCAGCGGGGTCGCCGCCAGCGCGGCGGCCATCAGCAGACCGAACACCCGTCCCCGGACCGCCGCGGGCACCCGCTCGTAGGCGACCGACATCATCAGCGGACCCACGATCCCCGACCCGATGCCGGACAGGGCCAGTACCGCCAGCAGCACCGCCGTCGGCGGCTCGGCGGCCAGCGCGGCGCACCGCACCGCCCCGACCAGGACGAAGGCTCCGACGAAGACCGTGCGCCGGGGCATCCGGTGGCCGGCCCAGCCGTACAGGGCCGCTCCGAGCAGCGCGCCGGCCCCCATCGCGGTCACCATCGCCCCGAACAGGGCGCTGCTGCCCAGCACCTGGGTCCCGTACGCCGGATAGAGCACGCCGTTCAGGGCCCCGTCCAGGGCGTTGGTCAGCATCAGGACCGCCACCATCGCGCCCAGCAGCGGGTCCCTGCGCAGCTGCCCCAGCCCGAAGCGCAGCTCCTGGCCGTAGGAACCGCGCGCCGGTCCGTCGTCGGCCGGGCGGGGGCGGGCCGCCGCCGGCACCAGGGCCGCCACGAGGAGGGCGGCCAGCGCCATCGCCGCCGTGTCCGCGTACAGGGTGCGCACGGGGCCGACGGCCGCGATGAGCAGACCGGCCAGCGGCGCCCCCGCCATCATGCCGATGCGGCGGGCTCCCTCGACGGCTCCCGTGGCCCGCTCCGCGGTGACCCCGGCGCACTCCATCGCCCCGGGCAGGAGCAGCTGCTTGGAGGTGTCGGACGGCCCGCGGGCGGCCCCGACCAGGAAGACCAGGACGATCAGGACGGGCAGGGGCAGGGCGCCCCAGGCGTGCAGGAGCGGGATCAGGCTGATCGCCGCGGCCGTCAGCAGGTCCGCTCCGATGCTCGTCGCGCGCACGGGCAGCCGGTCGACCACCGGACCCGCGAGCACGGCGGAACACAGCAGGCCCAGCACCTCGGCGGTGGCGACGAGCCCCGTCCGGGCGCCGCTGCCGGTGCTGTGCAGGACGAACCAGGGCACGGCGACCAGGGTCGCCGCCATGCCGAGCGAGGAGATCCCGGAGACCGCCACCAGGGCGGCCAGCGGGGTGCGGCGGCGCGGTGACGCGGAGCCGCCGGGGTACGAGCTGGTCATACGGGGTTCCTTCCGGCACCGCCGCGCCGCCCGGCAGCCCGCGGTGGGGTCTGCCGGGCGGCGTGGTGCCCGGGGATCGTCGGGTCAGCCGGCCATGCTCACGCGGAGGCTGAGCGGGCGCATGTCGGTCCACACCCGCTCGATGTGCGCGAGGCACTCCTCCTTGGTGCCGCGCACGTCCTGGTCGTGCCAGCCCAGCGGGACGGGCCGGCCGGCCTCCCAGAGGGAGTACTGCTCCTCGTCGTTGGCGACGACCAGGTACTGCTGCGGGGACGAGTCGTTCACGGTGTTCTCCTCGATGGATCAGGGATGCGGAAGGGATACGGGGCGGAGCGGGTCAGGAGGGCAGGGCCGCGGCCAGCAGCTCCGCCAGCACGGCGCTGTGCGGGGGGTCCACCAGGTCGTGGTGGTTGCCCGGGACCGCGGCCCGCAGGACGCCGCCCGCGGTGCGCGGCCGCCAGGCCGCCGGGTCCACCAGCGGGGTCGCGAGCTCCGGGTGGCGCTCGTCGACCGTGAAGAGGTGCAGGCCCACGGCGAGTACGGCGTCGGTGCGGTAGGCGGCGGCGGCCGTCCCGTTCGCCTCGGCGACCCGCAGCAGTCTGCGCAGGGCCTCGGTCGGGGACGTACGGGGGAGGGTTCCCTCCTCGCGGCCCCGGCGCACCAGGACGTCGAGCAGCTCCTCCTCGTCCAGTTCGCGCGCCGAGCCGGCGTCGATCCCGGCGGCGATGCCGTACCGCAGCAGGTCCGGATCGCCCGGCCCGCCCGCCGCACCGGAGCGGCTCCCGGGAGCCGTCCCCGGCGCCGCCGCGTCGATCAGACCGAGGAAGGCGACCTCCTCACCGGCGGCCTCCAGCCGGGCCGCCATCTCGTAGGCCACCGTCCCGCCGAACGACCAGCCGGCCAGCAGGTACGGGCCGTGCGGCTGCTCCTCGCGGAGCGCGGACAGGTAGCGCTCGGCCATCTCGGGCACCCGCTCCAGCGGCTTCTCGCCGGTGTTGTAGCCCACCGACTCCAGGCCGAGGATCCGCCGGTCGCCCCCGGGGCGGGCGGACAGGTCCCGCACCAGGTCCCGGTAGCAGACGACGTCGCCGCCCCGCGGGTGGACGAGGACCAGCGGCGGCCGGGACGGGTCACCGTCGGCCAGCGGCACCAGCAGCCTGGCGGCGGCCGCCCCCGCGTCCGGCAGCGCCTCGCACAGCAGCTCCACCGTGCGCCGGCGGAACACCAGGTTCAGCGGCAGTTCCACGCCGAACTCCCGGCGTACGGCGGCCATCAGGGCGAAGGCCTTGAGCGAGTGCCCGCCGAGCGCGAAGAAGTCGTCGCGCACCCCGATGGGGGCCGTCCCCAGGGTCTGCTCCCACAGCCGGGCCATTCGCAGCTCGGTCGTGTCGCGCGGGGCGAGGTGCCCCGCGCCGTCGCCGCGCACCGCGTCCGCCGAAGGAGCGGGCAGCGCCTTGCGGTCCAGCTTGCCGTTCGGGGTGAGCGGCAGCCGCTCCAGCGTGGTCAGGACGGCCGGGACCATGTACTCGGGGAGGTCCTGGCGCAGGAAGTCGCCGAGCTCCCGCACGTCGCCCTCCTCGTCCCGCCAGGTCACGTAGCCGGCCAGTACCGCGTCCACCCCGGTGCCGTGGACGGCCACGGCCGCCGCCAGCACCCGCGGGTGGCGGGCCAGCGCGGACTCGATCTCGCCGAGCTCCATGCGGTGGCCGCGCACCTTGACCTGGCCGTCGGCCCGGCCCCGGTATTCCAGCGTGCCGTCCGCGAGCCGCCGTACGAGGTCACCGGTGCGGTACAGCCGTTCGCCCGCCGCGTACGGATCGGGCACGAACCGGTCCGCGGTCAGCGCCGGCCGCCCGTGGTAGCCGCGGGCCACCCCGTCGCCGCCGATGTACAGCTCGCCGAACACACCGACCGGGACCGGCCGCAGGGCCGCGTCCAGCACGTGCAGCCGGGTGTTGGCGAGCGCCGAGCCGATCGGCACCGGCCCCTCGCCGACGGGACCGGACAGCCGGTGCGCCGTGGACCAGACGGTGGTCTCCGTCGGCCCGTACACGTTCCAGACGGTCCCCAGCGCCGCGCGCATCCGCTCGGCCAGGGCCGACGGCAGCGCCTCGCCGCCGCACAGCGCCCGCACGTGGGGCGCACTCCAGCCGGACTCCATCAGCTGGTGCCAGGTGGCCGGGGTGGCCTGGACGACCGTGACCGGCGCCGAGTCCAGCTCCTTCGCGAGCAGGAGGCCGTCCCGCGCGGTCTCCCGGTCGACGACCCGTACGGTGGCCCCGCACACGAGCGGGACCAGCAGCTCCAGCACGGCGATGTCGAAGGAGGCCGTGGTGACGGCCGCGACCGTGTCACCGGCCGTCAGCTCCAGCCTGCGCACCATGTCCCGGGCGAAGTTGGCCAGCGCCCGGTGCGGGACGGTGACCCCCTTCGGGCGTCCCGTCGAGCCCGAGGTGTACAGGGCGTAGGCCAGCTGCTCCGGCTCCGGCCGCACGGGCGCGAAGTCGGCCCGCGCGCTCCCGTCCCCGGCCAGGGCGTCGAGGTCCACCACGGCGACCCCGGCCGGTGCCTGCGCGGCGTCGGACAGCCCCGACACCACCAGCACCCGGGCGCCGCTGTCCGCGAGCATGTAGCCGATCCGGTCGGCCGGATAGCCGGGGTCGACGGGCACGTACATGCCGCCGGACCGCAGCACGCCCAGCAGTGCCGCCGGCAGCAGCACGGACCGCTCCGCACAGACGGCCACCGCCGTGTCCGGGCCCACACCGAGGCGGGCGAGCTCCCGGGCGAGGCGGCCCGAGACCTCCCACAGCCCGGCGTACGTCAGGTTCCGCTCCCCGTCGTCCACGGCGACGGCCTCCGGCGTACGGGAGGCTTGCTCGCCGACGAGCAGGGGCAGCGGCCGCTCGGCGGCCGGCTCCGCGGATCCGCCGCCCGCACGCAGGATCCGGCGCTCCTCGGCCGGGCCCATCAGGGGCAGCGCGCCCAGCGGGGTCGCGGGATCGGCCACCGCGGCCGTGAGCAGTTCGGCCAGCGCCGAGGTCATGCGCTCGACGGTCGCCCGGTCGAAGAGGTCGGTGGCGAACACCGCCTCGCCGCGCAGCGCCCCCTCCTCCTCGACGAAGTACAGCGAGAGGTCGAACTTCGAGGCCCCGCTGGCCAGCGAGAGCGGTTCGACGTCCAGCCCGGCCGGCGCGGGCGGCGCGGCGGCCTCCTCGTCGAGCACCAGCATCACCTGGAAGAGCGGGTTGCGGCTCAGGTCCCGCTCCGGCCTCACCTCCTCCACCAGACGCTCGAACGGCACCTCCTGGTGGGCGTACGCGGCCAGGGCGGTCTCCCGGGCCCGGTCCAGCAGCTCACCGAAGGCCGGGTCGCCGGACAGGTCCGTGCGCAGCACCAGGTTGTTGACGAAGAAGCCGATGAGCGGCTCCAGTTCGGTGCGGTCGCGGCCCGAGATGGGGGAGCCCACCGCCACGTCCTCGCTGCCCGACCAGCGGGCCAGCAGGGCCTGGAAGCCCGCCAGCAGCACCATGAACAAGGTGGCGTCGTGCCGGCGCCCCAGGTCGCGCAGTCCGCGCAGCAGCGGCTCGGGCAGGACGAAGGGGAACTGCTCGCCGCGCCCGGACGGGGTGGCCGGGCGGGGCCGGTCGGTGGGCAGGTCCAGCGGGGCGAGCCCGGCGAGCCGCTCCCGCCAGTGGTCCAGCGTGCCCGCGAGCGCGTCACCGCTCAGCCGCTCGCGCTGCCAGGCCGCGAACTCGCGGTAGGAAACGGTGAGTTCGGGGAGCGGATCGGAGTTCTCGACGGTGCGGGCCCGGTAGGCGGCGAAGAACTCCCGCCAGAACACCCCCACCGACCAGCCGTCGAAGGCGATGTGGTGCGCGACGATCACCAGCAGGTGCTCCCGCGCCGCGATCCGCACCAGACGGGCCCGCAGCGGTCCCGCCGCGGCCAGGTCGAAGGGCCGCGCGGCGTCCTGCGACGCCAGCTCCCGCGCCCGCTCCCCGGCCGCCGCCGCACCCAGCTCCGACAGGTCGGTGAAGGCAGGGGCGATCATCGAGGCCGGACCGGGCACGACGCGGGCACCGAAGGCCCCGTCACCGCCGTGCTCCCCGGACTCCCCGGCCTCCTCGATCCGCGAGCGCAGCACCTCGTGCCGGGCGACGACGTCCGTCAGGGCCGCCAGCGCCGCGGCGGTGTCGAGCTCCCCGGTCAGCCGGACTGCACCGGGCATGTTGTAGTCGGGCCGGCCCGGCTGGAGCCGGTCCAGCAGCCACAGCCGCTGCTGTCCGAAGGACAGCGGGCCGGGCCCCTCGGGCAGCGCGGGGATCGCCGGTCCCGTCGCGCCCGCCGCGCCGAGCGAGGCCAGCGCCCGGGCGAGGTCCTCGGCCACCGGGTGGCGGAAGAGCAGCTGCATCGGGATGTCCAGCTCCAGCAGGGCGCGCAGCCGGGAGATGACCCGGGTGGCGCGCAGGGAGTGCCCGCCGCGCTCGAAGAAGTGGTCGCGGACCCCGATCGGGCCCTCGCCGAGCACCTCCTCCCAGACCTCGGTGACCGTCCGCTCCAGCGGCGTGCGCGGGGCGACGTGCGCCCGGTGCCCGCCGGCCGAACCGGCTTCCGGCGCGGGCAGCGCCCTGCGATCGGTCTTCCCGTTCGGGGTCAGCGGCAGCGCGTCCAGCACCACCAGCGCGGACGGCACCATCGCGGCCGGCAGGGCCGCGCGTACGAAGTCCAGTACGGCGGCCGGATCACCGCTCCCGTCCCGCCACACCACGTACGCGGCGAGCAGCCGGTCGGCGCCCTCGCCGTGCGCGGCCGCCACGGCCCGGGCGACGTCCGGGTGGCGCAGCAGCGCGGCCTCGACCTCGCCGAGTTCGATCCGGTGGCCCCGGACCTTGACCTGGTTGTCGCGGCGGCCGTGGAACTCCAGCACCCCGTCCGCGCGCAGCCGCGCCAGGTCACCGGTGCGGTACATCCGCGCACCGGGCGGCCCGTACGGGTCCGGCGGATAGGCCTCGGCGGTGCGGGCCGGATCGCCGAGGTAGCCGCGGGCCACCCCGCGTCCGGCGATGAACAGCTCACCGATCGCTCCCCGGGGCAGCGGTTCGAGGTGTTCGCCGAGCACGAGCACCCGGGCGCCGGGCAGCGGCCGCCCGATGGGGATGCGGCCCGCCTCGATGTCGGCGTCCGTCACCACGTGGTACGTGGTGGTGTTGGTGCACTCGGTGGGACCGTACTGGTTGACCAGCTGCAGCCGGCCGGGCTCGCCCAGGGCGTGCGCGGCGCGGGCCAGCCCGGCCGTCAGCGCCTCACCGGTGGTCATCACCAGCCGCAGCGCCGGCGCGGGTTCGGTGACGGCGGCGACCAGCGGCTCCAGCATCGACGGGACGATCGACAGCAGCGCCGTCACGCCCTCGGCGTGCAGCAGCCGGGCCAGCGCGTCCGGGTCCCCGGCCTCGTCCTGCGAGGCCAGCACGATCCGCCCGCCGGTGGTCAGCGGCGCGAACAGGTCGCGCACCGACGGGTCGAAGGTCAGCGCCGTACGGGCGAGCACCGTGTCCTCGGGGCCGAGGCCGAAGGTGGCGGTCAGCGCCGCCAGATAGCCGGTGATCGCGGCGTGCGTGACGGCCACGCCCTTGGGGCGGCCGGTGGACCCGGAGGTGTACAGCAGGTAGGCGAGGTGCGCGGGGGAGGCGGGGGCGGCCGGCTCCGTCGCGGGCAGCGCGTCGATCAGCTGCCGCTCGGCGTCCAGGTCCAGGACCGGCAGGCCGCCGGTCAGGTCCGCGGGCAGCCCGCCGGGCAGGCCCGCAGTCAGCACCAGACGGGCACCGCTGTCGGCGAGGACCGTGCGGATCCGCTCGGCCGGATGTCCCGCGTCGAGGGGCACGTAGGCGCCGCCGGCCTTGAGCACGGCGAGGACGCAGACCAGCATGCGCGGGTCGCGTCCGGCGAGGACGGCCACCCGGGTCTCGGGGCCCGTCCCCAGCTCCCGCAGGCGGTGGGCCAGCCGGTTGGCGGCCGCGTCGAGCTCGCCGTAGCCGGTGGTACGGCCCTCGCAGGTCACGGCCGGGGCGTCCGGCCGCAGCCGGGCCTGCTCCGCCACCAGGGAGTGCAGGGTCCGGTCCGCGGGCCGGACCGTCCGGGGCGCGGACTCCTCGCCGAGCAGGGCGGCGTGCTCCTGCGGGGACAGCACGTCCAGCCGGGACAGCGGCGCGTCGGGGGTCTCGGCCGCACCGGCCAGCAGCCGCAGGTAGTGCGCGCCGAACCGCTCGACCGTGGCCCGGTCGAAGAGGTCCGTCGCGTACTGCACGGTGCCGGTCAGTCCGCCGGGGTGCTCGGTCATCGCGAGGCTGAGGTCGAACTTGGCGGTCCCGTTGGAGGTGTCCAGGCTCTCGACCTCCACCCCCTCCAGCGGCAGCGCGTCGAGCTGCTCGGGGTGCAGCTGGAACAGCACGTCGAAGAGCGGGTTGCGGCTGAGGTCGCGCTCCGGCCGCAGCTCTTCCACCAGCCGGTCGAAGGGGACGTCCTGGTGTTCGTACGCGGCGAGCGCGGTCCTGCGCACGCGGCCCAGCAGTTCGCCGAAGGCGGGGTCGCCGGACAGGTCGGTGCGCAGTACGAGGGTGTTGACGAAGAAGCCGACGAGCGGCTCCAGTTCGGTGCGGTCGCGGCCCGCGATGGGCGAGCCCACGGCGATGTCCGCCTGCCCCGTGTAGCGGGCCAGCAGCGCCTGGAAACCGGCCAGCAGCACCATGAACAGGGTCGCCCCGCGGTCCCGGGCCAGCGCGCCGAGCCGCTCGGCGAGCTCGGCCGGGACCTCGAAGACGAAGGAGTCGCCCGCGCCCGAGCGCACCTGGGGCCGCGGCCGGTCGGTGGGCAGTTCCAGGGCCGGGAGGCCGCCCAGGGCTGCCCGCCAGTGGGCGATGCCCGCGTCGGCGTCGCCGTCCGCCAGCCGGCGCTGCTGCCAGTACGCGAAGTCGCCGTACTGGACGGGCAGTTCCGGGAGTGCGGGACGCTCGCCGCGGCGCAGGGCCGCGTAGGCCCCGGACAGCTCCCGCCACAGGACCGGCATCGACCAGCCGTCGCCGACGGTGTGGTGCAGGACCAGGACGAGGAGGTGCTCGTCGTCGGCGACCCGCACCAGGCGGGCCCGCAGCAGGGGAGCGGAGCCCAGGTCGAAGGGGGCGGCGGCGTCCGCGTGGGCCAGGCCCAGGGCCCGCGAGCGGGCCTCCTCGCGGGGCAGGCCCCCCAGGTCGGTGCGGACCGGGGCGAAGACCTCCGGTGCCTCCACGGTCTGTACGGGACCCTGGGGGCCCTCGGTGATCCGCGAGCGCAGCACCTCGTGCCGGGTCACCACCGCGCACAGCGCGGCCGCCAGCGCGTCGGCGTCGAGCGGGCCGCGCAGCCGGGTCGCGACGGGGATGTTGTAGTCGGGCCGGCCGGGCTGGAGCTGGTCCAGGAACCACAGCCGCTGCTGCGCGAACGACAGCGGCGCGGGCTCCCCGGCCGGCCGGGCGCCGATCGCGGTGACGGCGGGCGCGGCCGCGGCGGGGCCCGCCCCGCGCAGCGCGTCCAGCGCCGACGCGAACCGCTCCAGCGTCGGGTGCTCGAACAGCAGCCGCAGCGGTACGCCGGTGCCCAGACGGGCGCCGAGCCTCGACACGGCGCGGGTGGCCCGCAGGGAGTGGCCGCCCAGCGCGAAGAAGTCGTCGTGGCGGCCGATCCGCCCGGTGCCCAGCACCTCGCCCCATACGGCCGCGGCGAGTTCCTCGGTCGGCGTGGCCGGCGCGGCGAACTCGGCCCGGCGCACCCCCTCCTCGGGGGGAGCGGGCAGCGCGCGCCGGTCCAGCTTGCCGTTCGGGGTCACCGGCAGGGCCGCGAGCGGCACGATCGCCGAGGGCAGCATGTACGCGGGCAGCCGTGCGGCGAGGACCCCGAGCAGCTCGGCCGGCTCGGCCACCTGCCCCTCCGAGGGCACCACGTAGCCGACGAGGCGCTGCTCGCCGGGGGTGTCCTCGCGGACCACCACCGCGGCGTGCCCGACCTGCGGGCAGCGGGCCAGCTCGGCCTCGATCTCGCCGGGCTCGATCCGGTGGCCGCGGATCTTGACCTGCTGGTCGTCGCGGCCCAGGTAGTCGACGGTGCCGTCGGGGCGCCGCCGGGCGAGGTCGCCCGTCCGGTACATGCGGGCGCCCGGGGCGCCGTACGGGTCCGGGGTGAACTGCCGCGCGGTCAGGCCGGGCCGGCCCAGGTAGCCGCGGGCCACGCCGGTGCCGCCGATGCACAGCTCGCCGACGGCGCCCTGCGGGACCGGGCGGCCGCGCTCGTCCAGGATGTACAGGCGGGTGTCGTCCAGGGCGGTGCCGATGGGGATCCGGCCGTCCACGGCGGCACCGGCACGGGGGTCCAGCCGGTGGCCCGTGGCGAAGGTGGTCGTCTCGGTGGGTCCGTAGACGTTGACCAGGACGGTGTCCGGGGCCTGCTCCAGGGCCCGGGCGAAGGAGTGCGGGGAGGCGGCCTCGCCGCCCGTCCACACCTCCCGCACGCGCGTCAGGAGCTCCACGCACTCCTCGACCACCAGGTTGAACAGGGCGGCCGTCAGGAACAGGGCGGTGATCCGGTGCTCCTCCACCAGAGCGGCCAGGGCCGCGGTGTCCACCCGGCCGGGCGGCGCCATGACGACCTGTCCGCCGGACAGCAGCGGCACCCACAGTTCGTACGTCGAGGCGTCGAACGACAGCGGGGAGTGGGCCAGCACCCGCCGGTGCGCGGCACCGAAGGCGGCGTCGCGGGCGAGCGCCGCGACATTGGCGTGCGTGACGCCGATGCCCTTCGGCTCCCCCGTGGAACCGGAGGTGTACATCACGTACGCCAGCTGGTCCGGCGCGCAGGGCGGGTACGGGACCGGTCCGGCCGTGATCCCGTCGGCCGGGGCGCTCACGTCGAGCACCGGCACGGGCGAGGTAAGGACCGCCGCGTGGCCGGCCGTCGCCGGATCGGCGAGCAGCAGGCGGGCGCCGGTCCGCTCCAGCATCCAGTGCAGCCGGGCGACGGGGAACCCCTCACCGAGCGGGACGTACACCCCGCCGGCCTTCAGGACGGCCAGGATCGCCACCGGAAGGTGGACCGAGCGCTCCATGAGCAGGGCCACCGGGGTCTCGCGCCCCACCCCGGCGGCGGTCAGCCGGGCCGCCAGCAGGTCGGAGAGGGAGTCGAGCGCGGCGAAGGTGAGGCGGTCCGTGCCGCAGACCACTGCCTCGGCGCCGGGGGTGCGCCGGACCTGCTCGGCGAACAGCTCCACCAGGCCGGCCGGCGCGAGGTCCGGGCGGACCGTGCCGTGGCCCGCGGCCGCGAGCCGGGCCGCGGTCGGGGCGGAGGGCAGCAGCTCGGCCACGGGGCGGTCGGGCTCCTCGGCGGCGGAGGCCAGCAGCTCCAGGTAGTGGCCGAGGACGAGTTCGGCCGTGGCCCGGTCGAACAGGTCGGTGTCGAAGACCAGCGAGCCGGAGCAGGTCTCGGCGCCCTCGGAGACGAAGACGCTCAGGTCGAAGAGCGAGCCGCCGAAGTCGGTCCGCACGGACTGCGCGTCCAGCCCCGGCAGTCGCAGCCCGGCCGTCTCGTCCGGGGCCGACGCGAACATCACCTGCACGAGCGGGTTGCGGTCGCCGACCCGCTCGGGGCTCAGGTGCTCCACCAGCCGGTCGAAGGGCACCTCCTGGTGGTCGTAGGCGTCGACCGTCGCCCGCCTGACCCGGCCGAGCAGTTCGCGGAACCCGGCGTCGCCCGACAGGTCGGTGCGCAGCACCACGGTGTTGACGAAGAACCCGACGAGGGGCTCCAGTTCCACCCGGTCGCGCCCGGCCACCGGAGTGCCGACGGCGATGTCGGCGCGGCCGGCGTAGCGGGCCAGGGCCGCCTGGAAGCCGGCCAGAAGGGTCATGAACAGGGTGGCGCCGGAGCTCTCGGCGATCCCGCGCAGCCGTGCGGTGAGCGGCGCGTCGAGGGTGAAGTCCAGGCTCGCGCCGTCGCCGCTGCGGCGGGTGGGCCGGGGCCGGTCGGCGGGCAGTTCGAGGGGTTCCAGCCCGGCGAGGCGCTCCTCCCACCAGCGCAGCTGCCCGTCCATCGCACCGCTCGCGAACCGGTCGCGCTGGGTACGGGCGTACGCCTGGTAGTCGAGGGGGAGCGGCGCCTGCGGGAGGGGCCGCTGCGCGAGCAGGGCCGCGTAGCCCGCGGAGAACTCCTGCCAGAGCAGGCCCATGGACCAGCCGTCGGTGGCGATGTGGTGGACCACCAGCACCAGCAGGTGGTCCTCCGCGCCCAGCCGGATCAGCAGGGCGCGCAGCAGCGGGCCCGCCGCGAGGTCGAAGGGACGGCGGACCTCCTCCCGGGCCAGGGCGTGGGCCCGTTCCTCCAGTTCGGCGAGGGGGGCGCTGCCCAGGTCCAGCACCGGCAGCGGGACGGCCGCCGGAGCGGGCAGGACCACGGGGTGCGGGGCGCCGTCGCGCTCCTCGAAGACGGTGCGCAGCGGGGCGTGGCGGGCCACGACGGCCGTCAGGCTGCGGCGCAGCAGGTCGGGGCGGACGGGGCCGCGCAGCCGCACGACCTCCGGGATCGCGTAGCCGGGGGTGCCGTCCATCATCCGGTCCACCAGCCACATCCGCTCCTGGGCGAACGAGGCGACGGGCTCGCCGCCGGGGCCGTCGGCCGCCGGGGCCGGGGCCGTCGCGGTGGCCGGACCGGCCGCCGAGTCGTCCAGCGCGGCGCGCACCCGGCGGCGCAGCAGTTCGCGGGCGGCGGCCAGGCGGCTGTCCGTGCCGGTGGCCGGCAGGCTCTCCTGGGTGGTCACGAGGTCTCTCCCTGAAGTACGAGTGAAGGAACGGCGTCGGCGGTGGCGGCGAACGGGGCCGCTTCGGCCTCCAGTTCGGCCAGCAGCACCGTCTCGACGGCCATGGCGAGGGCGGCGACGGTCCGCTGTTCGAAGAGGGTGTGCAGGGGCAGGTCCAGGCCCAGGGACTGGCGCAGCCGGGCCGCCACCCGGGTGGCGCTCAGCGAGTGCCCCCCGAGGGCGAAGAAGTCGTCGTGGCGGCCGATCCGCGGCACGTCCAGGACGGAGGCCCACACCATGGCGACCAGTTCCTCGGTCTCCCCGGCGGGCGGCTCGTACCCGGTGGCCGCGGCCGCCGCGGCGGGCGCCGGAAGCGCCCTGCGATCGAGCTTGCCGTTCGCCGTGACCGGCAGCCCGTCCACGACCACCAGCACCGGAACCATGTACTCCGGGAGGGATCGGCCCAGTTCGGCGCCCATGGCCCCGGGCTCGGGGGCGGGATCAGCCCCCGGCTCCGGGACGACGTACCCGACGAGCCTGCGCTCGCCCGGGACGTCCTCGCGGACCACGACCGCGGCCCGCCCGACACCGGGGAGGCGGCCCAGGGCCGTCTCGATCTCGCCGAGTTCGATCCGGAAGCCGTGGATCTTCACCTGGTCGTCGGTGCGGCCCAGGTACTCCACCGAGCCGTCGGCCCGGTGACGGGCCAGGTCCCCCGTGCGGTACATCCGCGAGCCCGGCGGGCCGAACGGGTCCAGCGGGAACCGCTCCGCGGTCAGCGCCGGGCGGCGCAGGTACCCGCGGGCCAGGCCCGCGCCCGCCAGGAAGAGCTCGCCCGCGACCCCCACCGGGACGGGCCGCCCCCGCGGGTCGAGCACGTACAGCGAGGTGTTCCAGATCGGCCGGCCGATCGGCACGGGCCCGCTCTCCTCACGGAGGCAGTCCCAGTGCGTGACGTCCACGGCCGCCTCGGTGGGCCCGTACAGGTTGTGCAGGGGCACGTCGAGCACGTCGAGGAAGCGGTTCTTCAGCTCCTCCGGCAGGGCCTCGCCACTGCACACGACCCGGCGCAGCGACCGGCAGAGACCCGCCTGCGGATCCTCCACGAACGCGGCCAGCATGGACGGCACGAAGTGGACGGTGGTGACCGCCTCCTCCCGGATCACCCGGGTGAGGTAGGCGGGGTCCTTGTGCCCGCCCGGCTCCGCGACCACCAGGGCCGCGCCGGTCAGCAGCGGCCAGAAGAACTCCCACACCGAGACGTCGAAGCCGAACGGGGTCTTCTGCAGCACCCGGTCGTCCGCGCCCAGCCGGTAGCGGTCCTGCATCCACAGCAAGCGGTTGACGATGGCCGAGTGCTCCACGACGACGGCCTTGGGCCGTCCCGTCGACCCCGACGTGTAGATCACGTACGCGGGGTGCGCGGGCAGCGGGGCCCGCCGCACCGCACCGGTCCCCCTCCCGTCGTGGACGGCCCCCGGATCCAGCCGGGGCAGGTCCGCCGCGGCCGGCAGGGCCGCCGCCACCTCGTCGTCCGCGAGCAGCAGCACGGGCTCGGCGTCGGACAGCAGGTACGCGATCCGGTCCGCCGGCAGCGAGGGGTCCACCGGAAGGTAGGCGGCCCCCGACTTCAGCACGGCCAGCAGCGAGACCACCATCTCGGTGGAGCGGTGCAGGGCGACCGCGACGATCCGCTCCGGACCGGCGCCCCGGGCGCACAGCTCACCGGCCAGCCGCTCGGCGCGGGCGTCGAGTTCGGCGTACGACAGGCGCTCGCCCCGGAACACGGTCGCCGGGGCGCCGGGCGTCCGGGCCACCTGGCGCGCGAACAGCTCCACCAGCGTGGTGTCGGGAACGGGCACGGCCGTGCCGTTCCACTCCCGGATCAGCCGGTGCTGCTCCTCGGAGAGCAGGTCCACCTCCCCGACCGGGGTGGCGGGCGCGTCGGCGACGGTCGTCAGCAGCCGCTCCAGCGCCTCGCCCAGGCTGCGCGCGGTCCGCGCGTCGAGGACGTCCGTGCGGTGGTCGAGGTGCAGCCGCAGCCGTTCCCCGGGCAGCACGATGAGGTTGACGGTGTAGTGGGTGGCGTCCGAGCCCTCCACTCCGGTCAGCCGCGGCCCGCCGGCCAGCTCCCGCATCGACTCCAGGTCGAGCGGATAGTTCTCGACGACGACCGTGGTGTCGAAGAGGGCGCCCAGCCCCGCCGCCCGCTGGATGCCGGCGAGCCCGACGTGCTGGTGGTCCATCAGCTCCGCCTGCTCGTCCTGGAACCGGGCGAGCGCGGCCAGCAGCGGCTCGCCCTCCCGGATCCGGAACCGCACGGGCAGGGTGTTGATCAGCAGCCCGACCATCTCCTCGATGCCCGCGACGTCCGCGGTCCGCCCCGAGACGGTCCCGCCGAACACCACGTCGTCCCGCCCGGTCACCCGGCCCAGCAGCACCGCCCAGAGGCCCTGGACGACGCTGTTGAGGGTCACGCCCGCGGTACGGGCCCGCGCGGTGAGCCGCGCCGTCAGCTCCGCCGACAGCTCGACCGAGGTCCGCTCGGGCAGCGCGTCGATCCGGTTCGGGTCGGCCGCGCCCAGCAGGGTCGGCTCCTCCAGCCCGGCGAGCGCGGCGTTCCACGCGGCCTCGGCGGCGCCGTCGTCCCGGCGGGCCAGCCAGTCCAGGTGCGAGCGGTGCGGGACCCCTTCCGCGACCGCGCCGGACCCGGCGCCCGAGGCGTGTTCGGCGTATCCGGTGAGCAGTTCGCGCAGCAGCACCGCCGAGGACCAGCCGTCCCAGACGATGTGGTGGTTCGTCATGACCAGCCGGTGCTCGTCCGCGCCGAACCGGACCAGCGTGAAGCGCACCAGCGGCGGCCGCTCCAGGTCGAAGCGGCGGGCCCGGTCGGCCGCGAGCAGCCGCTCCCACTCCCGCTGCCGGTCCGCGGGGGCGAGCCCGCCGAGGTCCACGGCCTCCCACGGCGCCGCGGCGGACTCGACGACGATCTGTACCGGCCGGTCCAGCCCCTGGTCGGTGAAGGCGGAGCGCAGCGCGGTGTGCCGGCGCAGCAGCCGGTCGCAGGCCGTCCGCAGGGTGCCCTCGTCCAGGGGGCCGTCCAGGGTGAGGACGATCTGGCCGGTGTAGGCGTCGATCGCGCCCGTGTCGAAGGCGGAGTGGAAGAAGAGGCCCTCCTGGAGCGGCGAGAGGGGCAGTACGTCGGCGAGCCCCGGGTGGCGCGCGGACAGCGTGTCGATCTCCGGCTGCGTCAGCCGTACCAGCGGCAGGTCGCGGGGGGTGAGGCGGCGCGGCCGGGGAGCGCCCGTCCAGCCGGCCAGCAGGCGCAGGGCCTCGCCCCAGGCCGCGACCAGAGCGTCCGCCTCGGCGTCGGTCAGCAGGGCGCGGGGATGGGTGACGGCCGCGGTGAAGGAGGGGCCGTCGGCGCCGTCCACGCCCATGGCGTCGATCTGCAGGGCGTGTTCGACGGGCATCGCGGGATCCACGTCGGCCCGCAGCCCGCCCGCCTCGGGGGCCGGGCTCCAGGGCGTCTCGTCCCCGCCGGAGAACCGGCCCAGGTAGTTGAACAGGACCCGGGGGCGCGGGAGTGCGGACAGCTGCTCGGCGGACCGCGGATCGAGCCGGCTGAGCAGACCGAAGCCCGTGCCGTGGTCCGGCACGGCGGCCACCGCCGTGTGGATCCGCGCGACCAGCTCGGCGAGGGCGTCGCCGCCCCGGGCCGCCGCGTCCAGGTCGAGGCCGTCCAGGTCGAAGCGGACCGGGTACTGGGTGGTGAACCAGCCGACCGTGCGCGCCAGGTCGTGGCGGCCGGTGCGGTCGACGCGGCCGTGGCCCTCCAGGTCGACCAGCAGCGAACCGGGGGCGCTGCCGGGGGAGCGCAGCCGGTGGCCCGCCAGGACCAGTCCCGCGAGCAGCACCTCGGCCGGACCGGTGCGCAGCGCGCCGGGCACCCGGGCCAGCAGCGGGCCGGCGACCTCGGCCGGCAGGTCGAGCGTCAGCGTGCGGGTGGTGCCCGCGGTGTCCCGAGCCGGATCGGGGACCCGGTGCCACGGCTCCCGCGGGTCCGGGGCGGCTCCGGCGGCCTCCAGCGTCGAGCGCCAGAAGGGCAGCTCGGCGAGCACCTCCGGGGAACGCGCCTGGAGTTCCAGGTGGTGGGCCCACGCACGGAACGAGACCCCGCCGTCCGCGGCCGGCAGCGGACGCCCGGCGACGGCGGCCTCCCAGGCCGCGGCCAGGTCCGCCGTCAGGATCCGCCAGGACACCCCGTCCACGGCCAGGTGGTGCACGCACAGCAGCAGCCGGTCCGGGGACGCGCCACCGCTGTCGAAGCGCACCGCCCGCAGCATCGCCGAGGCCGCCGGGTCCAGTTGTCCGGCCGCCTCCCGCGCCGCCCGCGCCACGATCGCGGCGCGGGCGGACTCGTCCGACCCGGCCACGTCGACGGTGCGGTAGAGCCGGGACACGTCGACGGAACCGGGCTCGCCGACCGTGCACAGCGGACCCCGGGGGCCGGTGGTCACGCCCAGGCGCAGCGCCCCGTGCCGGTCGACGACCGACTGCAGGACCCGTACGAGCGTGGCGTCGTCCGCGCCCTCGGGCAGGGCGAGCACCATGGACTGGCTGAAGCGCCCGACCGGGCCCGGCCCGTCGAGGAGCCAGCGCATGACCGGGGTCGCGGGGAGCGGACCGTGCTCCGGGAGCGCCGGACCGGCCTCCCGGGAGGAAGCGTGGTCCGGCTCGCCGACGGCCGCGGCGAGGGCGGCCGGCGTCTTGTGCGCGAACACCTCGCGCAGGGTGAAGGAGAAGCCGCGGGCCCGGGCCCGGCTGGTGAGGCCGAGGGCGGCGATGCTGTCGCCGCCGAGCTCGAAGAAGTTGTCGTCCGGGGTGGCGGTGGTGCCGAGGGCCTCGGAGAACAGCGCCGCGAGGGCCAGCTCGGTGGCGCCGTACGCCCGCTCGGGGTGCTCCGCGCGGCCCGCGGCCTCGGGTACGTGGAGCCGCGCACGGTCCACCTTGCCGCCCGCCGTGAGGGGCAGCCGGTCCACCGCCACGAAGGTGCGGGGCACCATGTAGCCCGGCAGGGCCCGGCCC
Source organism: Streptomyces sp. NC-S4 (assembly GCF_054353315.1). Taxonomy (NCBI): domain Bacteria; kingdom Bacillati; phylum Actinomycetota; class Actinomycetes; order Kitasatosporales; family Streptomycetaceae; genus Streptomyces; species Streptomyces sp. NC-S4. The sequence continues at coordinate 7,303,800 of NZ_CM135937.1, forward strand.
AACTCCGCGGCGAGGAAGTCCGGTTCGGGCGTCGGGCCGCCGTCGCCCGGGGGTGCCACGAAGGCGACGAGCCGCCGGGCTCCGCCCGAGGGGGCGTGCACCACGACCGCGGCCTGCCCCACCGAGGGCTGCCGGCCGAGCACCGCCTCGATCTCGCCCAGTTCGATCCGGTGTCCGTTGATCTTGACCTGTCGGTCCACGCGCCCGACGAACTCCAGTTCGCCCCGCGCCGACCAGCGCACGAGGTCGCCCGTCCGGTACATCCGGGCACCGGGAACCCCGGAGAAGGGGTCGGGCACGAAGCGGTCGGCCGTCATGGCAGCGCGCCCCGCGTACCCCTGGGCCAGACCGGCACCGGCCACGCACAGCTCGCCGGTCGCGCCCGGCGGCAGCAGCCGCAGCGCCCGGTCGACCACGTACGCGCGGTGGTTGGTCATCGGGCGCCCGATCGGCGGGATCCGGCCGTGCGAGGGCGGAACCACCCGGTGCATGGTGACGGACACGGCGGCCTCGGTGGGCCCGTACGCGTTCCAGACCTCGCGGCCGTTCGCCGCCCAGCGGTCGACGGCGTCCCCGGACGGGGCCTCGCCGCCCGTGGACAGGAACCGCAGAGCAGGCAGGGCGTCCGGGTCCAGCAGCGGCAGGAGCGCCGGCGGGAGGTCGGCCACGGTCACCGCGTGCTCGGCGAGCAGGGCCTGGAGGCGGTCGACGTCGACCCGTTCGGTGTCGGTGGCCAGGACCAGCGTGGAACCGCTCAGCAGCGCGCCGAAGACGTCCAGGACGGACACGTCGAAGGAGAGCGAGGCGAAGCCGAGGAAGCGCTCGGTGCGCTCGGATCCGGATCCGGATGCGCCGCTACCGCCCGCGCCGCACAGGGCGAGGTGGCCGTGGACGAAGTCGACCGCCGCCGCGTGCGGCACGACGACGCCCTTCGGCTCGCCCGTACTGCCCGAGGTGTACAGCAGGTACGCGGCGGACGCCGCCGGCACCGCCGTGCCCTCGCGGCCGCCGCGGACGGGGTCGGTCACCGCTCCCGGGTCGACGACCGAGGGGAGGTCGTGCGGCAGCCGATCGGAGGTGCCGGGCCCGGCGACGACCGTGCGCAGGCCCGCGTCGCGCACGATGTAGGCGATGCGCTCCGGCGGCAGACCGGGGTCGAGCGGTACGTAGCAGCCGCCCGCCTTCAGGACGCCGAGCAGGGCCGCGACCATCGCGGGGGAGCGTTCGACGCACACGCCGACCGGTGTGCCCGGTGCCACGGAAGGCCCCAGCCGGTCCGCGATGTCCTGTGCCCATGAGTCGAGTTGGCGGTAGGTCACCTCCTGGCCGGCGCAGATCACGGCGGCCTTCCCGGGAGTGCGCGCCGCCTCCCGCTCGAAGAGCGTGTGCAGCCGTTCGTCCCCGGGCGCCGGGTCGGCGCCGCCCTCGGCGAAGACGGCGAGGCGCTCCTCGTCCTCGGGGGTCAGGAAGGGCAGCGCGCCGACCGGGGCCTCGTCGTCGGCCGTGGCGAGCGCGACCAGGAAGCGGGTGAACCGCACGCGCAGCGCGTCGAGTTCCTCCGGGCCGATGTCGGCGGCGTCGCCCTCGGCCTGCACGGTCAGCGGGCTGTCGCCGCCGCGGTCGTAGACGTTGAGGGAGACGTGCTCGACCGGGCCGACGGAGAGGTTGTGCGCGCGGGCGGGAGCGCCGGCGAAGGACAGCTCGTAGTCGAAGGACATGAGGTTGACGGCGGCGTCCCACAGCCGGGGCCCGGTTCCGGTGAACTCCTCGATCCGGTACCGCTGGTGGCGCAGGGCCTCCTTGATCCCGGCGGAGGTGGCGCGCAGCAGTTCGCCGACCGTGGTGTCCCCGGTCACCGTCAGCCGCAGCGGCAGGACCTTGGAGAACATGCCGGGCGTCCGGCGGGCGTCCGGGGTGGTGCGGCCGGTGACCGGCAGGCCCAGGACCACGTCCTCGGTGGCGCCGGCGCGGTGCAGGTGGGCGGCGGCCGCGGCCATCACCAGCGCCGACCAGCGCGTGCCGTGCCGGCGCGCGGCGTCGCGCAGGGTGAGGGCATCGGCGGGGTCGAGCTCGCCGCTCACCCGTACCGTCGTACCCGACGCGGGCGCCGGGACGCTGCCGGTGAAGGACACGGGCTCGGGGGAGCCGTCCAGCCGGGCCCGCCAGAACTCCCGGTCCGCCGTGGACCGTTCGGAGCGGGCGTACTCCTCCTCCCCGGCCACGATCCGCTCCCACGGCGTGTCCTCGGGAGCCGGTACGGGCTCTCCCGCGACCAGCGCCGAGTACACCTCCGCGGTCCGCCGCGCGAGGATCGACCCGGTGACCCCGTCCGCGACGAGGTGGTGGTAGCCCTGCATCCAGCGGTACGTCGCCGGACCGGTCCGCACCAGGAGGTGCCGGCACACGTCACCGGTCGCCAGGTCCGTCGGCCGGGCCAGCTCGGCGCGCATCAGCCGCTCGGACTCGGCGTCCGGGTCCGGGTGGTCGCTGACGTCGGCCGTCTCCATCCGCAGCGGCGGCGGACCGGCGGGTATCTGGCACACCACTCCATCGACCTCGGCGAACCGGACGCACAGCGTCTCGGTTCCGGCCACCGTCGTGCGCACCGCCTCGGCGAGCAGTTCCGGATCCACCGCCCCGCGGATCTCCAGGTACTCGGCGATGGTGTAGTCGAGGCGGGTGGGGTCGAGCTGCTGTGCGAACCAGACGCCGTTCTGCGGCGGGGTCAGGGGCAGCGGCCCGCGGTCGTGAGTGGCCATGCGGTGGTCAGTCTCCTCAGTCGGATCGGTCGATCAACGACGACGTGAGGCCACTGTCCGCGACGGCCGGACGGTCCCGAAAGTCCCACTAATACGCCTCTTGACGACACCCGATCCGCTCGGAGAAGTCCTCGGTACCGCGATCCCGTGACAGGTGGATCCAGGTGCCGCGGTCCACGGCGCGCCCCGCGGAACCCGCGGCAGGGGCCGGCGCGGCCGCGGGCTCTGACATCGATGTCGGGACACAGGTGCGGACGGTCTCCGGACCGTCGGGTGCGAGCAGCCCGTGCCGGTGGGCCAGGTAGCCGAGCTGGAAGCGGCTCGTCGCGCCGAGCTGGCGCATGATGGCGGAGACGTGGCGCTGGCAGGTGCGCACCGAGATGCCGAGGGCGCGGGCCGTGGCGCGGTCGTCGTCGCCCTGCATCAGATGCTGCAGTACGGATCGTTTCGCCTGGTCGGCGACGTCCTGGATGAAGGCCTTCTCGTGCGCTTTGCCGATGCGCTCGCCCGTCGCCCACAGCAGGTCGAACATCTCGGCGACGAACGCGACCAGGTCCGGGCTGCGGACGAGCAGCGCCCCGCCCGCCGTTTCCGGGAGCGGGAGGGCGAGCAGGGACCGGTCGAAGACCAGGCAGCGGGCCAGGCCGCCGGAGACCGTCCTCGCCTCGGCCCCGAGCGCCGCCAGCTCCGCCTCGTACCGCACGGTCGGCGGGTCGAACCGGGCCGAGTGCTGGTACAGCGTGCGTACGGGGACGCCCCGGGCGAGCAGGTCCCGGTGCCGGGCGCGGGCGCGGCGCAGTTCGGCCTCGGGCAGGGGGCCGCCCGGCTGGGCGCAGAGCACCTCCTGCGTGCACGCGGCGGACTGCCGGTCGAGGATGCGCCGGAGTTCGGCCGCCGACTCGACGCGCTCCAGCGGCGGTCCCTCCAGGGTGCGTTGGCGTGCCGCGTGCACGATGGCCAGTTCCGCGAGCTGCCCCCGCATGCGCAGCAGGTCGAGCTGGGCCCCCTGGACGCGTTCCTCCCACTGCTTGAGCAACCGCGCGGACACGTCGGTGGGGTTGGTGGCCGCGAAGCAGTCGGGGCCGATCTGCTGGACCAGGCCGCTGGAGACGAGGGCGTCGAGGGTACGGGCCATGGCGGCGGGTTGTGTCCGGGCGAGCAGCTGGCTTCCCTGGAGGGGGCCGTTCTCTGCGAACTCCCGGTAGAGCTCCATCTCCTCGGACGTGAGCTCCCGGGGTCGGTCACGGTCCTGCGGGCGGTTCGGCGCGCCTGGTTTCATTTCGCTGCCCTCTCGTTCGCATTCGTCGCGATCGCGATGCTAGGAGACTCCGCTCCGGCCCTGCCGCCCCAGGAACATGTATCGGACACGCTTCCTGCGTACGGGCCTTGCGGGGAGGCCGGCGCAAGATCCTTGATCCGTGCCGGAATTCGGCGGCGGGCGCGCACCGGCGCACCGGACGGCGCGCCTCCGCCGGGATGGCCGGAACAGGTGGGGCGCCGCCTGAAAGTTGCAGCAAGCACTTGCTGTCGTCTTTCCGACAGTCGGTAAGACGACGGCCGCCCCCCATTGGCGGGCGGCCGCCTCCCCCTCGATGCTGGGACGGGGCGCGCCGACCGGGGATGCGCACCGTGCGGGAAAGGCGAGCATGCATGGATCCCAGACGACCGGCGGGACCCGCCCGCCGGGACCGCCCGGGCCGGCCGCCGCCGCGCTCAGTCGTCCGCCGGATGGACCACCTCGACCCCCTGGTCGCGCAGCACCTCGATCGCGGGGGAGTCCGCGGGGGCGTCCGTCACGACGAGGGCGATCTCCTCCATGGAGCAGATGCGGCCCAGTGCCGCACGGCCGATCTTGTCGGCGGTCGCGACGAGGATCACGCGCTGCGCGGCGGCGACCGCCGCCCGTTTCACCTGGACGTCTTCCAGGTTGTAGGCGGTGGCGCCCTGGACGGGGTCGACCCCGCAGCAGCCCAGGATGAACGTGTCGAAGCACAGCTCCTTGAAGGTCTGCACGGGTGCGTGGCCGTAGAAGGACAGCTCCTCGGGGCGCACCTGCCCGCCGGGCATCACCAGTTGGACGCCGGGGAACGCGGACAGGGTGAAGGCCGCGTGCAGTGACAGGGGTGCGACGGTGAGCTGGCGGTCCGCCATGGCCTTGGCGATGGCCACGGCGGTCGTGCCCGTGTCCAGCGCGACGGTCTCGCCGTCGGTGAGCAGGTCGACCACGGCCCGCGCGAGCCGCTCCTTGGCCTGCGCACCGGACATGGCCCGGATCGCGTAGGGGGGCTCGACCCCGCCCGGCAGGTTGCTCACCGCGCCGCCGCGCACGCGGCGCAGCGCTCCCCGGGACTCCAGTACCTCCAGGTCCCGGCGGATGGTCATCTCGGACGCCCCGGTGGCCAGGGCCAGCTCGGCCACCGTCGCGCGGTTCTGCTGCATGAGCAGTCCCACGACGAACTTGTGCCTCTCCATCACGTTCATGTGTCTGCTTTTAGCACAGGTGGGGGCTGAGAGTCGTCTGGATGTGCGTTTCGAACATTCAAACTGTTGAAATGAACATTCACGATGTGTAGCGTGAGCGGGACGGTGGGAACTTCCTGCTGTTGTGAACGTTGATCGTGTTCATTCGGCCGTGACCGATGAGGAGAGCCATGACCGCCACCCAAGAGGCCGACCTGCCACAGGGGGGGAAGCCCCTCCTCACCACCGTCGCGATCGTCGCCTCGTGCCTGGCGTTCGTGGTGATCGGCGCCCTCCAGGCGCTCTACGGTCCGGCGATCCCGGCCCTCCGGGACGAGTTCGGCATCAGCCCGGCCGTGGCCGGGCTCAGCCTCAGCGCCCACTTCGTCGGCGCCCTCCTCGGGGTGCTGATCTACCACCTCCTGCGCGGCCGCCTGAACAACCGGGTGCTGCTCGGCGGCTCCTACGTGCTGATGGCCGTCGGCGCCGCCGCCTTCGCCTTCTCCCCGAACTGGGCCCTCGCCCTGGCCGGCACCTTCGTCATCGGCCTGGGCTTCGGCGGCATCGACTACGGCCTCAACCAGCTCTTCGCCATCGGCTTCGGCCACCGCAGCACCGCCATGCTCAACCTGCTGAACGGGCACTTCGGCATCGGTGCGATCGCCGGCCCCGCCCTGATCGGCTGGCTCGGGGCCGACAGCTACCCGGAGATCTTCATCGGCACCGGCGTGATCAGCCTGCTGATCCTCGTCACCCTCGGCGGGGTGGCCGCCCGGGAGCCCGCCCCCGCTGCCGTGGAGGGCGGCCCGGCGGGAGGCGCCCGGGTCCTTCCGATCATCGGGGTGTTCATCGGCGTCTACGTCCTGCACGTCGCCATCGAGACCGGCGTCGGCGGCTGGGAGCCCACCCACCTCGAAGCCGTCGGGTACGGCGCCGCCACCGCCGCGACCGCGACCTCCGCCTACTGGGCCGCCATGACCCTCGGCCGGTTCGTCGCCGCACCGATCAGCCTGCGCTGGTCCGCGCCGTCGATCCTCCTCGTCTGCTGCGTCGGCATGGCCGGCTTCCTCCTCCTGGCGACCGTCCCGGCGTTCGCCCCGTACGCGTACTTCGGCGTCGGCCTGATGATCGCGCCGATCTTCCCGACCTGCCTGCCCTGGCTGAACCGCGCCGTGCCCGGCGTGGGCGCCGCCGGCGCCTATGTGATCGCCGCCTCGATGATCGGCGGTGTGGCGTTCCCGCCGCTGCTGGGCGCCGTCATCGACACGATGGAGGTGAAGACGGTGCCGCTGCTGCTGTTCCTGCTCGCCGTCGTCTGCGGCGTACTGAGCCTGTGGCTGCGCCGCAACGCCCCCGACCCCGGGGGCGTGACCGGCCCGCGCGACGCGCGGCGCACGGACGCCGTCACCACACCCCTGAACCCGTAGAACGTGAGTGAGGAACCGAAGGATGAAAGCCGTCCTCTTCGACATGTTCGGTGTCATCGCACGTGTCCAGTCGCCCGAGGCCATGGCCGCCCTGGAGCGCACGGCCGGCGCCGACCCCGACGCCTTCTGGGCGGCGTACTGGTCCCACCGGCCCCCCTACGACCGGGGCGAGGTCACCGGGCCCGGCTACTGGCAGGCGGTCTGCGCGCAGCTGGGTATCCCGCTCGACCGGCGGCTGACCGGGGAACTGACCGAGGCCGACCTCGCGAGCTGGAGCGAGATCGACCCGCGCATGGTGGACCTGCTCGGCGTCCTCGCCGACCGGGGCACCGTGCTCGGCCTCCTCTCCAACATCCCCGAGGACCTGGCCGCCCGGTACGAGGCCACCCAGCCGTGGCTGGAGCGCTTCACGGTCCGCGGCCTCTCCTGCCGGATCGGCAGCGCCAAGCCCGAACCCGCCGCCTACGAGTGGTGCGTCCGTGAGCTCGGCCTGCCGCCCGAGGAGATCCTGTTCGTCGACGACCGGGCCGAGAACGTGGACGCGGCACGCCGACTCGGCCTCCAGGGGCACGTGTTCACCTCCCCCGAAGAACTGCGGGGCGCGCTGGAGACGGCGTTGGCGTGACGCCCCCCGCGCGGCTCTGCGCCCTGTGCGCCGCCGCGCACGGCGACCTGCCGCCGCCGCGCCGCGAGACGGAGACCGGCCCGGGGCAGCCGCGGCGACCCGGAGCCGGGTGCCTTCCCGGCGCACGTCAAGACCGCTCCCCGGCGGCGCCGCCCTCCGCGCGGTGGCCGCGCCGGGGTCCGCGGGGCGGCTGCCCGTCGTACGCGCCGCTACGGCCGGCTCCCGTTCCCCGAGCGCTCCCGCCGGCGCTCCCGCCTTTCCCGGTAAGGGGGCCGGACCGTAAAGGGAGTAAAAAAGATCCACATATCCAAAAGGCCACTTGTCAGGCCGAGTTGGAATGTGATCAGATGAAAGAGAAGGCGCTGCCACGAGATCCCTGTCTCCAACGGGTGAAGTATCCGGGCCGCCCCCCACCGGCATCAAGCCGCCGTATCCGAATTCTTTCCATTGGACGTGAGTTGCAATTCCGCCGTCCATTTTTCTCCGTGATGACGTCTCGAACGACCCGTGTGAGAGGGACCGATGGAAACCAAGGACGTTACCGAGCACATCTATTACCCCGTCAGCGACTACAAGATGGCGCGGGGTGAAGGCGTCTACCTCTACGACGAGGACGGCAGGAGCTACCTCGACTGCGCGTCGGCGACCTTCAACCTGAGCCTGGGATATTCCCACCCGGCCGTCGTCGCCGCGATGAAGGACCAGCTCGACAAGGTGGTCCACATCACCTCCTCCTACCAGAGCGACCCGGTAAACGGCCTGGTCCGGCGGCTGGTCGAGGTCTCCCCGGACAACCTGACGAAGGTGCACCCCAAGGTCTCCGGCGGCTCCGCCGCCAATGAGGGCGCCATTAAGATGGCCCAGATGGCCACCGGCAAGTCCGAGGTCATCACGCTGTTCCGCAGCCACGTGGGGCAGACGATGATGATGACGTCGATGTCCGGGAACGCGTTCCGCCGCGAGCCGTTCCCCAACCTCTTCCCCGGCAGCCTCCAGGTCCCCGACCCGTACTGCTTCCGCTGCTTCTACGGGCAGAAGGAAGGCTCCTGCGGAATGATGTGCGTCGACCGGCTCGAGGACTTCGTCGACTACGCCAGCTCCGGCCGGGTCGCCGCCGTACTCATCGAGCCGATTTCCGGAAACGGCGGCAACATCGTCCCGCCGGACGGCTACATGCAGAAACTGCGCGCCTTCTGCGACGAGCAGAACATCGCCCTCATATTCGACGAGATCCAGACGGGAATCGGCCGCACCGGCCATATGTTCGCGGCCCAGTACTTCGACGTCGAACCCGACGCCATCACCACCGCCAAGGGCCTCGGCGGATCGGGCGCGCAGGTCGCCGCCATCATCACCAACGAGCGGCTCGCCGGCCTCCCCGCGAACCACCACTCGTTCACCTACGGCGCCAACCTGCTGGCCGCCGCCGCGGCCAACGCCACCCTCGACATCGTGCGGCAGCCCGAGTTCCTGACGAACGTCACCCGCACCGGGGACTACATCATGGAACGCCTCAACGACATGAAGCGGCGCTACCCGCAGATCGTCGACGTCCGCGGCGTCGGACTGATGATCGGCTTCGAGATTGCCGAAGCCGACGGCAAGCCCGCCGTGAAGCTCACCAACCACCTGGCCACCAAGGCCATGGACCACGGCCTGATCCTGCGCACCTCGCGCTACGGCTACGGCAACGTCCTCAAGATCCGCCCGCCGCTGATCCTCACCATGGACCAGGCCGAGGAGATCTGCGACAAGCTGGAGAACCTCTTCCTCGCGGAGCTGGCCCGATGACCGCCGGCACCCCTGCGACCCCCGACAACCCGATGAAGCGGCTGCTGACCTCCCTCGGGCAGCACGTCCGCGCCGAACTCCTCGCCTACGAGGCCACCGGCCGCGAGCGCAGCGTCCACGGCGACTCGCCCGGCGGCGACGCCCAGTTCGACGTCGACGAGGTGGCCGAGCAGGCCGTACTGGACTACCTGCGCGAGCACGCCCACGTCCCGGCGGCCCTCTACACCGAGGACGGCTCCTACGTGGAGCTCGCCCCCGATCCGCAGGTCCTCCTCGTCGTCGACCCGATCGACGGCACCCGCCCCACCTCGGCCGGCCTCGAAATGGGCATGGTGTCCATCGCGGCCGCCCCCTACGGCGACGGCAAGCCCACCCTCGCCGACGTCGACGCCGCCTGCCTGGTCGAGATCAAGAGCGGCGCATGGCTCTACGGCGACGACACCGACGGCCTCGACAGCGGCGGATTCGCCACCCCGGTCCCACGGCTGAGCCGCAACACCGACCCGACCCACATGTTCTGGTCGATCGAGTTCAACGGCCACCCGATGGACCTGATGACCCGCGCGTACGGCCACCTCGTGGACAGCTCGGCCAACACGGGCGGCATCTTCGTCTTCAACAGCAGCACCTTCTCCGTCTCCCGCATCATCACCGGCCAGCTCGACGCCTACGTCGACATCGGCAACCGCGTGCTGCGCGACCACCCGGACACCGAAGAGGCGTTCCTGCGGGTCGGCCGCGGCTCGATCCTGCACCTCTTCCCCTACGACATCGCCGCCGTCGTGTACCTCGCCCGGCAGGCCGGCGTCGTCATCACGGACGCCTACGGCGACGACCTCGGCAGCACCTCCCTGGTCGACCTCGGACCGATGAACCAGAAGTCCTGCATCGCCGCCGCCACCCCCGAACTGCACAAGCAGCTGCTCGACACGATCCGCTGGGACCTGGGCCGCGCCGCCGCGCCCGTGAGGGAGGAATCATGAAGGCCCTGACGCTCACCGCCGACCGCACGCTCGCCCTCGTCGACCACCCCAAGCCGGAGCCGCTGGCCGCGGACGACATCGTCATCCGCGTCACCCAGAGCGGCATCTGCGGGACCGACCGCAGCGTCCTCGTCGGCAAGTTCCCGGCCGAGACCGGCGTCGTCATGGGCCACGAGGCCGTCGGCGTCGTCGACTCCACGGGCCCGGGCGTCACCCGCTTCGCCGTCGGCGACCGGGTCATCGTCAACCCCACCCTGTACTGCGGAAACTGCCCCACCTGCCTCGAAGGCCACTGGAACTTCTGCGGCCGCAAGGCCGGGACCGAGGTCGGCCTGGACTACGACGGCTCCTTCGCCGAGTTCATCCGCCTCCCCGAGCTCTTCTGCCACGCGATCCCCGACGACATGGACTTCGACCGCGCCGTCGTCGTCGAACCGCTCGCCTGCGCACTCAACAACATCGAGGCCGGCCGCCTGGCCGCCGGCGAGACCGCCGTGGTCGTCGGCGGCGGCCCCATGGGCGTGGTCACCGCCATGGCCGCCCAGCGCTACGGCGCCACCGTCCTCCTCGTCGAACCCGACCCGGTACGCGGCAGGCTCGGCCAGGAGATCTTCGACGCCCCCGAGTTCGGCGGCCGCGTCACCGTCCACACCCCGGACGACCCCGCCCTCACCGGCCGCGGCGACCTCGTCGTCGACTCCGTGGGCAACCTCCTGGAGCAGAGCATCGGCTACGCCGCCGTGCGCGGCCGCGTCGTCGTGATGGGCTTCAACAGCAACGCCTCCGCCACCGTCCGGCCGCTCACCCTGCTCCAGCGCGGCCTGCAGATCATCGGCGCCGGCGACTACAACAGCATGATCTTCCCCAAGGCCGTCGAGCTGGCCCGGCAGCTGCCGCTCGAGCGCGTGGTCACCCACCGCTTCGCCCTCGCCGACCACGAGGAGGCGTTCAAGGCCCTCGCCGCCGTCCCCGGCGCCGAGTACACCGCCCTGAAGGTCGTCCTCGTACCCCCGCACGACGGAGCGGCCGCATGAGCCCCGCCCCGCGCACCTCGCTCGCCGGAGCGCTCGTGCCCGGCACCACCCGGCCCGTCGTCGTCGGCGAGTACCCGTACTACCGGGCCGCCCCCGCCAACTGGGCCGCCGACCTTCGCGAACTGCGGGCCCTCGGCGTGGACGTCGTCTCCTGCTACCTCCCGTGGCGCTTCCACGAGACGGGTGCGCAGGAGAGCGAACGCTCCTTCGACTTCACCGGGAAGACCGACCCGCAGCGCGACGTCGTCGGACTGCTGGAACTGGCCGCCGCGGCCGGGCTGGGCGTCCTCCTCAAGCCCGGCCCCTTCATCCACGCCGAGGTCCAGCTCGGCGGGCTGCCCGACCGCCTCTGCGGCCCCGGACACACCCCCTACCAGGGTCTGGACGGCAGCGTCCTGACCTCCCAGGGCAAGCCGCTGCCCAGCCTCCTCGACCCGGCGGTCCAGGCCGAGACCGAGACCTGGCTGAAAGCCGTCGCCGACGAGGTCGTCGCCGGGGCCGCGGGCCCCCACGGCCCCGTCGTCGCCCTCCAGCTCGGCAACGAGGGCACCTGCGGCGACGCCCACCTCCCGGTGGACGCCCAGGACGCCTCGCCGGCCGCCCGCCGGGCCTTCGCCCGCTGGCTGACCGGACGCGGCCTGACCGACGAGGCCGCCCTCGCCACCGAGGACGTCACCCGCTGGACCAGCGCGACGCGACAGCAGTGGTCCCGCTGGTCCGGGCACGCCATCGTCGGCCTGTGGGACCGGATCTCCGCGCTCTTCCCCGAAGGTCCGGCCCGGCTGGCCAACGTCCCCCTCACCGCGGTCACCGCGCCGCGCGCCGCCCTCGACGCCTGGGCCGCCCGCCAGCGCGCCGTCCAGGGCTCCGGGTACTTCACCGGCCACACCGAATGGATCGGCAACCCGGCCCGGGAGAGCGCCGCCTTCGGCTCCCACCTGGCCGGGATCCTCCTCGGCGGCACCGACGTGGTCGAGGCGAACTGGGGATTCACCTGGACCGACGAATCCTTCGCCCGGCCCGCGACCCCCGTTTTCAACGCCCTGCTGGCCCTCCTGCTGGGCTCCACCACCGTCAGCGTCTACACCGCCTGCGCCACCGGGAACTGGGGCCCGCTGGTCGACATGGACCCCGAAGGGCTGCGCGCCGAGGGGGTGGACCCCGCCCTGCACGCACCGCCGTACACCCCGGGCGCACCGCTCGCCGAGGGCGGCGCCCACCAGGCCAACGCCGAGGGCCTGCGGCTGCTCGCGGCATTCCTCGAACGCCACGGCGACCTGCTGTCCGGCTCCGTCCTGGACCGTGACGCGGTGGTCCTCGTCGACCGGGCGCTGCCCGAGGCCGGTGCCTGGCAGCGCACCGGCCGCACCGTCCTCGCGGAACTCGCCGACGCGGTGCACGACCAACTGGCCGACTCCGGGCGGCTGATCGGGCTCGGCTGGCTCGACGAGCGGCCGGCCCCCGCCGCGGACGGCACCTCCGTCCCCGTCGCCGTACTGCGGGCCGGGCACCCCGTCGCCGACGGCCCCGGCGAGCTGACGCTCCCGGCCGGCGAGCCCGCGGACGGCGCGGCCGCCGCGTTCCTCGCCGCGTTCGCCGCCGCGCTCCCGGCTCCGGCCGGACCGCGCTGGACCACGGCGCACGGCGCGGCCCGCGTGCTGAGCCGGTCCGGCCCGGGCGGCGTCCGCGTGATCGGCGCCTTCAACCCCACCGACGCCGACGACCGGGTCACCGGTACCGGCACCGGTACCGGCGGAGGCTGGACGCTGGAGCTGCCCGCCGGCTCCGCCGCGGTCCTCGTCACCCGCGACGGCGCACTCGTGGGATGGCTCGCCACCCCCGAGGAGCCGTCCGCGGCCCCCGTCGCCCTCCTCTGGGACGGCGAGCGGCCCGACGCGACACGCGTCCGGGCCTCCTGAGCCCCGGGCGGCGGGGGAGCGCACCTGACAGCGCGCCCCCCGCCGCCCGGCCCTGCCCCTGCCGCCGGGTCGCGGCACCGTGCCGGGCGTTGCCCAGTGCCGGTCCGCCGTCGGTGTCCGACCGGTTGCCGGTCCCGCTCCTGGCTCGGCCCAGCGGTGTCCCGCGACGCGGTGCCGTGCGGGGCATTGCCCGGTGGTGGTCGCGCCTCGGCGCGGTGCCGCAACGGCCCCGGCGGCGACCCGCCACCGGTTGCCGGTCCAGGTACGGCTGCTGGCTCCGCCTGGCGGTGGGCCGTGTCCGGCTTTGCCGGGGCGCGGTGCCGCAACGGGCCTTGCCCGGCGGTGATCCCACCGTCGGTTGCGCCTCGGCGCGGTGCCGCAAGGGCCCCGGCGTGGCCCGCCACCGGGCGCCGGTCCCGGGGTACCGATGCCGGCTCCGCCGAGGTGCGGTACCGCAACGGCTCCGGTACTGCTCCCGGCTCCGCCGGGTGGGGCTCCCGCGGTCGGCTCCGCCCGGAGCAGTACTGGAACGGGCGCCCGGGGGCCCGCCACCGGGCGCCGGTCCCGGGGTACTGCTCCTGGTTCCGCCGGGGCGCGGTGCCGTGCCCCGGCGGAGCATCCACCACCGGGCTGCCGGGCCGGATCCGCCCGGCTGTGGTTCCGCCGCCTGCGTGTCGCGGCACTCCGCACCGGCACCGGCACCCGCACCCCGCAAGCGCAGCGCCCCGCGGACACTCCGCCGCCGGGATCCCCCCACGAGCGAGATGGCGTCATGAACCCGAACCCCCACGCCGCCCCCGGCCCGGTACCGCACCTGCGTCCGGCCGGTCCGCAGACCCTCCGCATCCTGGCCGAGCTCATCGCCCAGGAACAGCCCGTCTTCGCCATGCCGTCCTGGTTCGTGTCCACCGAATCCGCCCAGGCCGGCCACCTCGTCAGCGAGTTCGTCCGGGAGCTGGGCGGCCGCCCGCCCGGCACCCACTACCGGAGCTTCTTCGCCAACTCCCGCTACGAGGCCCTGCACGGCGCCGTCAAACTCCTGCGCCACCGCGCCGCCGCGACCGCCACCTCCCACCGGGGCCGCGTCCTCGTCCTGGACCCCGACGGCACCCTCGCCCGCCGCACCGATCCGCTCGGCGAAGGCCCCGACCGCGCCCTCGCCCCCGGCCTCCTCACCCACACCACCGTCGCCGGCCTGCGCACCGCCCTGCACGGCACGACCGTGTGCGGACTCGTCGTCCGCGCCCCCGAACTCCTCGACGCCACCGCCCTCGCCGCCGTCGTCGAACTGGCCCGCACCGCACGCGCCACCGGGGCCCGCGTCGTCGTCGACCTCAGCGACGTCGCCCCGGACAGCCCGGCGGACCCGGCCGTCACCGCGCTGCGCCCCGACCTCGTCGTCCTGGGCGAATCCCTCACCGGGTACGAGGTCCCGTTCGGCGCCTTCACCGGCACCCACGACACGTTCGCGCCGTGGACCACCCCGAAGACCGGATTCCTGCACTCCAACACCTACGGCGGCAACAGCGTCGCCATGCGCGCCGTCGGCGCCCGGCTGCGCCCCCGCTGGGACGCCGCCGCCCCGGTGCACGGCGTCCTCGCGGCGGCCGCCGCCGACCGGCAGGCCACCCTCGACCTGTACGCCCGCCACGTGAACCCGATGGCGGTCCGCATGCACCGCAAGCTGCACGGCGCGCTGAACGTCGTCCGCGCCAAGGGCTCCCGGCTCACCGTCCGCCTCGACTCCGGCCGCGAACTGGACCTCGTCGACGGACTGTGCGGGGCCGGGCTCGGCGTGGCCGGCCACAACCCCGCCGACGCGCTGACCGACGTCGTACGCGACCACGACCCCGCCCGGGACCACGACCCCGCCCGGGACCACGTGCGCGAGCTCGAACAGGTCCTGGCCCGCGAAACCGGCCTGCCCCACACCTTCCCCGCCGTCAGCGGCGCGTCCGCGGTCGAGAGCGCCATCACCCTGGCCCGCCTCGCCCGCCCCGGCCGGCGCCGCATCGTCGTCTTCAAGCACAACTACGGCGGCAAGACCCTCGTCTCCCTGCTCGCGACCGCCGCCGGACGCACCCGCGCGCCCTTCGGCCCCCTCTACGACGACATCCGCTACATCGACCCCTTCACCCCGCACGCCGTCGACGACTTCCGCAAGGAGGCGGCCACCGGCGAGATAGGACTGGTGTGGATCGAACTGGTCCACGGCAGCTCCGACGCCTACGCCCCCATCCCCGGACCGCTCCTCGACGCCGTCACCGCGGGCCGGGCCGAGCAGGGCTACCTCGTCGGCGTCGACGAGGTCCTGACGTCCTACTACCGCTGCGGAACCCGCTTCGCCCACCACGGCCGGCTCCCCGCCATCGACCTCATGAGCCTGTCCAAGGCCCTGAGCTACGGCTGCTTCCCCACCGGCGCCGCCCTCGTCTCCGACGAGGTGTACGCGGCCGCCCGCCGCACCAACCCGCAGCTGGTCGAGGAACTGCGCACCCACCACGCCCACGCCCTGGGCGCCCACTTCGCCCTCCAGGCCATCCGCCAGGTCGACGCCCTCGGCCTGCCCGAACGGGTCCGGGCCCTGTCGGGCCTCGTGGCTTCCGGACTCGCCGCGATGGACACCGGGCCGCACGGCGTGATCGGCCGCCGTTTCGCCGAAGGCATGCTCGGCCGGTTCGAAGCACGCGTCCCCGGAGCCCTCGGGCGCTTCGTCGACCCCGAGGGCGAGTGGATGACGTACGCCCTGATCCTCTGGTGGATCACCCGCGCCCGGGCCTTCGTCGTCTACGACGTGTTCCTGCTGCCCCTGACCGCCACCGAGCGGGAGGTCTTCCAGGTCATGCGCGGCGCCCGCCGCCTCTCGCGCACCGGCCCGGCCCGGCTCCTCGCCCACGCCGCCCTGTTCCGGCTCGGCCAGCGCCTGTCCGGCGCGCTGAAGCCGGGCCGTACGTCCCGTACCCCCGCACCGTCGAGGAGCACCGTATGAGCACGCAGAACGTCGAAGTGATCCGCACCTTCTTCCGGCTGTTCGACGAGGGCCGCCTCGCCGACATCGAGCCGCTGCTCGCCCCCGACTTCGAGTGGGTCTACCACGGCCCCGCCTCGCTGCCGTGGGCCGGCGTCTACCGGGGGGTCGAGGGCTTCCGCGCGTTCTTCGCCATCGTCCGCGAGCTGATCCGGGTCCAGGAGTGCGAAGCCCACGAGTACCTCGACGCGGGGGACCGGGTCGTCGTCCTGGGTGTGAGCCGCACCCACGTCCTGGCCAACGGCGCACGCTACGAGGCCCAGTGGATGAACGTCTTCACCGTCCGCGACGGCCTCATCTCCCGCTACCTCGACCTCTTCGACACCGCCAGCGTCGTCGAGGCCCTGGAGCGCGACCCGCAGGAGGTGACCGCGGCCCCGTGAACACCATCATCCCCACCACCCCCACCACGCTCGGTGCGGCCTTCACCGCCGTCGCCCGGGCCCACCCCCACCGCACCGCCCTGATCCACGGCGACCTGCGGATCGGCTACGGCGAACTCGCCGCCCGGGCCGCGGCCGCCGCCCGCCGGCTCGCCGACCGGACCGCCCCCGGCGAGAGCGTCGGGCTCTGCGCCCGGCGCTCGCCCGGCACCATCGCCGCCCTGCTGGGCACGGTGCTGGCCGGAGGCGCGTACCTGCCGCTGGACCCCGACGCGCCGGACGGGCGGATCCGCGCCCTCGTCCTCGCCAACGAGCTGCGCACCGTCTTCGCCGCCGGCCAGGACACCGCGCGGCTGCGCGCCCTCCTGCCCGCCGCGGTGACGGTCCTGCCCGTGGACGAGGACGCGACGCCGGACGCGGGCCAGAGCCCGCCGTACACCAGTGCGGCCGCTCCTGCGGCCGGGCGGACCGCCTACGTCATCCACACCTCAGGCAGCACCGGCACTCCCAAGGGCGTCCGGGTCGCGCACCACTCCGTCCTCGCGCTGGCGAACGCCCCGGAGGCCGGGCTGACCGCCGACGACACCGTCCTGCAGCTCGCCCCGCTCCACGTGGACCCTTCCGTCTTCGAGATCTGGGGCGCCCTGCTCAACGGCGCCCGGCTCGTCCTGCCGCAGTCCGAGCGGCCCGGCATCCACGACATCGGCCGGGAGTGCGCCCGCCACGGCGTGACCGTCCTGCGGCTGGCCGCCCCCCTCTTCCGGCTGGCCATGGAACACATCACCGCGGACCTGAGCGGGCTGCGCCTGTGCGTGTCCGGCGGCGACCGGGCCGACGCGGACGCGGTACGGACCGCCCTGCGCGAGCTGCCCGGCTGCCGGATCGTCAACGGCTACGGGCCCACGGAGACCACGGTCTACGCCTGCTGGCAGACCTTCGACGCCCCGGACGACTGGGACGACGCCTGGCAGGACGTGCCGATCGGCCGCCCGTTCGCCGGCGCCACCGCCCACGTCCTGCGCCCCGACCGCACCCCGGCCGCCCCCGGCGAGGAGGGCGAACTCTGCATCGGCGGCCCGGGCGTGGCCCAGGGCTATCGCGGCGAGCCGGAGCGGACCGCCGAGCGCTTCGTCCCCGAGCCCGGCCGGCCCGGCCGCACCGCCTACCTGACGGGCGACCGGGTCCGCCGGCTCCCCGGCGGCGAACTCGCCTTCCTGGGACGCCTCGACGACCAGGTCAAGATCCGCGGCCACCGCGTCGAACCGGCCGAGACCGAGAGCGCCCTGCGGACCCACCCGGCGGTCCGCGAAGCGGTCGTGGTCCCGTACGGCGCCGCGAACGCCCGCCGACTGGCCGCCTACGTAACCCTGACCCCGACCAACCCGCTTGTCCCGGCCCCGACCACCCCGGCCACAACTGTTCCGTTCGTCCCGGCCGTGGCCGCCCCGGTCGCCCGGGCCATGGCCGACCCGGTCGCCCCGGCTTTCGCCGATCCGGTCGCCCGGCCCGCAGCCGTTCCGTTCGTCCGGGCCGGGGCCGACCCGGTCCCCCCGGCCCCGGTTGGCCCGGCCCCCACCGGCCCGGTCCCGCCGGCCTCGGCCGATCCGGTCGCCCGGCCCGCAGCCGTTCCGTTCGTCCGGGCCGGGGCCGATCCGGTCCCCCCGGCCTCAGTTGACCCGGCCCCCACCGGCCCGGTCCCGCCGGCCTCGGCCGATCCGGTCGCCCGGCCCGCAACTGTTCCGTTCGTCCCGGCCCCGGCCGACCCGGTACCGACGCCTCCGGCTGATCCAGCGGCCCCGGCTCCCGCCGGACCGGTCTCCCCGGCCTCGGCCGACGCGGTCGTGCGGGCCGCAGCCGACGGGGTTGCCCCGGCCACGGACCCGGCCGACGTGCTCATCGCCCACGTCGGCCGGCTGCTGCCCGGGCCGGCGGTTCCGGCCGTCGTCACCGTCCTGCCGGAGCTGCCGGTCACGGCCAACGGCAAGGCCGACCGCCGACTGCTAGCCGCCCTCGCCGACCGCGCGGCCGCGGCCGGCTCCGGTCCGGCCCCCGGTGCGGACGAGGGCTCCGCCCTGCGCGCCGTCTCCGCGCACTGGGAGGCCGTTCTCGGCCGCGCCGTCGGCCCGGACAGCGACTTCTTCGCCGTCGGCGGCGACTCCCTGGCCGCGCTGGCCGTCCTCGCCCGCCTCGAACGCGACCAGGGCGTGGCCCTGACGACCGCCGACCTCTTCACCGCCCCCACGATCCGCGCCCTGGCGGCCCGCGTGGCCACCGCCCCGAAGGCGGTACGCCCGGGGCACGACCCCGCCGCCGACCCCGGCACGCCGCTGTCGTTGTCCCCCGCCCAGGAGGGGATCTGGTTCGAGCAGGAGGCCATCGGAAGCACCGGCCGGTACGTCATCGGCCGCGGCCACTTCGTCGACGGCCCCCTCGACCCGGCCCGGCTGCGGACCGCCCTGACCCTGCTGGCCCGGCGCCAGGCGGCCCTGAGGACCGTCGTACGGCGCGACGCCGACGGCTGGCGGCAGAGCCTGACCGCCGACCCGGGCGCGGCGGTGCGCCACATCGACCTCACCGGCGTGCCGGCCGGCGAACGCCAGGCCCTGGCCCGCGCCCTGGCCGCCGAGCACCGCACGGCGGAGCCGGACCCCGACGGCACGCGGCTGCTGCGCACCCTGGTGCTCACCCTGGACGCCCGGAGCACGCTGGTCCACTTCGCCGTCCACCACGCCATCGCCGACGACTGGTCCCTGGACCTCTTCACGTCCGAGCTGTCCGCCCTGTACGCGGACCCGGCGGCGGACCTGCCGCCCCTGGACCCGGGCTACCCCGAGCACCTGCGGCGCTCCCTCGCACCCCGCCCCGAACGGCTCGCCGCCGCGACCCGCTTCTGGCAGGACGCGCTCGACGGCGGCGCCGCCGCACTCGACCTGGTCACCGACCGCCCCCGCCCCGCCGTCCTCAGCGGATCCGGTGACCGGGTGCGGCTGCGGATCGGCGCCGCACAGCACGCGCGGCACACCGCGGCCGCCCGCCGGCACGGCGTCAGCCCGTACATGTTCGGCCTGGCCGGCGTGTACACGGTGCTGGCCGCCCACACCGAACGCGACACCCTCACCCTGGGCACCCTGGCCGCAGGCCGGAACCGCGCCGACGCGCAGGGCCTCGTGGGCTGCTTCGTCAACCTGCTGCCCGTCCGCGTCGAGGCGGACGCGGACACCACGGCCGGTGTTCTGCTCGCCCGCGTCCGCGCCGCCTGCACCGAGGCCCTGCAACACGAGGACGTCCCCTTCCAGACCGTGGGCCGGGAACTCGCCGAGGCCACCACCGGCCGGGGGGCCGTCCCCTTCCAGGCCGTCGTCAACCACCGCCGGAGCCGCCCGCGTCCACTGGAGCTGCCCGGCGCGCGGACCGCACCCTGGGACGCCGGCGACCGCGGCACCGCCACCTTCGAGCTGTCCTTCACCTTCCAGGAGGAGGGCGACGGCCTCGACATCGAGGTCGAGTTCAGCACCGACCTCTACGACCGGGCCACCGCACAGCGGCTGGCCGGCCAGCTCGCCGCCGTGCTCGACCGCCTCGCGGACGGCGACCCGCCGCTGCGCGCAGTCGCCCTGTACGAACCGGGCGAGTACGAGCGGCTGAGCCGCGCCCCGGAGCCCGTCCCCCGGGCGGCCCGGACCACCCTGCCCGCCCTCTTCGCCCGGCAGGCCGCCGCCCACCCGCACAAGACCGCCGTCATCGGCGCCGGCACCAGCCTCACCTACGCCGAACTCGACCGGCTCACCGACACCGTGGCCGCCCGCCTCGCCAACCGCGGGATCCGGCCCGGCGACCGCGTCGCCGTGTGCCTGGAGCGCTCCCCGCTCCTCGCCGCGACCCTCCTCGGGGTGCTCAAGGCCGGAGCCGCGTACGTGCCGCTCGACCCGGCGTACCCGGCGCGGCGACTGCGCCACTGCATCGCCGACGCCGGTGCCGGCGCGCTGGTCTGCGCCAAGGACACCGCCGACACGCTGTTCGGGCCGGGTACGCAAGGCTCCGGCCCGCCCGTCCTGGACATCGAGGCCCTCACCGCCCCCGGCGAGCGCACCGCGCCCCCCGCGCACCCCGGCGACCCGGCCGCCCCCGCGTACGTCATCTACACCTCCGGCAGCACCGGGCGCCCCCGGGGCGTCGCCGTCTCCCACCGCGCGGTCGCCAACACCCTCCTCGCCTGCCTCGACCGGCACCCCTTCACCGCCGACGACGTGTGGCTCCAACTGACCTCGCCCGGCTTCGACGTGGCCGCCTTCGAGCAGTTCACGCCGCTCGTCTCCGGCGCCACCCTGGTGTACGCGGACGACGACACCCGCGCCGACGGCCCGGCCCTCACCCGCACCCTGCGCAGCGCCGGGGTCACCGTGATGGTGACCGTACCCTCCCTGCTGCGCGCCCTGGACCGCCCCGACCTGGCCGGCGTACGCGTCCTGCTCGTCGCCGGCGAGCCCGCGGACGTCCACGACACCCGGCACTTCGCCGCGGACCGGGTCGTCGTCAACGGCTACGGCCCGACCGAAGCGGCGATCCTCGCCACCACCCACCGCGCCGACCCCGCGGACGACCGGGCCCGCGTGCCCGTGGGCACCGCCCTGCCCGGCACGGCGGCCCACGTCGTGGACCGCCACGGACGGCTCGCGGCCACCGGCGTGCCCGGCGAACTGTGGCTCTCCGGCGCCGGACTCGGCGACGGCTACCTGGGCGACCCCGGGCGGACCGGCGAGTCGTTCACCACCCATCCCGCACTCACCGGCGCCGGCCGCTGCTACCGCACCGGGGACCGGGTGCGCCGACTGTCCGACGGATCGATCGACTACCTCGGCCGGCTCGACCACCAGATCAAGCTGCGCGGCTTCCGCATCGAGCTCGGCGAGATCGAGGCCGCGCTCGCGGAGCACCCCGGTGTCCGGGAGGCCGTCGCCGTCCTCCTCACCGCCGGGGCCGACGCCGAACTCGCCGTCGGCTACGTCGGCACGACCGACCCCCAGGACGCCCGCGCCCACCTGGCCCGGCTGCTCCCCGCCCACATGGTGCCCCGGCTGGCCGTGCCCGTCCCCGCCATCCCCACCGGCAGCCACGGCAAGGCCGACCGGCCCGCGCTCGCCGCCCACCTGGCCGCCGTGCGCGGGCGGCGGCCCCACCCGGCCAACCCGGCCGCCGACGGCGCCGACGGCCCCGCGAACGGGACCGAGCGGCGGCTGCTCGCCCTGTGGGAAGACGTGCTGGGCGGGCCGGTGGGCTCCCCGGACGAGGACTTCTTCGCCCAGGGCGGCCATTCCCTGCACGTCATCCGGCTCCTGGGCCGCATCGAGCGGGAGCACGGCGTCCGGATCGCCGTCGCCGACTTCCTCGCCGCGCCGACCGTACGGGAGGTGGCCCGCCTGCTGGCGGGGTCCGACCCGGCGGCCGGGGCCCGGCCCGTGGGGCCCGACGACGTGCGGCTCGACCCCGCGATCGCCTTCCCCGCACGCCCCGGCCCCTTCGACCCGCACGACGCCGTCCTGCTCACCGGAGCCACCGGATACGTGGGTTCCCACGTCCTGGCCGAGCTGCTGGACCGCACCACGGGCCCGGTCCTGTGCCTGGTCCGGGCCGCGGACCCGGACGCCGCCCGCCGACGGCTGTCCGCCGCCCTGCGCCGGCACGGGCTGCGACCCGACGCCTCGGACCCGCGGATCGTGCCCGTCCCCGGCGACCTGACCCGGCCCGGCCTGGGCCTCGGCGCCACCGACCGGGAGCAGGTCCTGCGCGCCACGACCGTCCTCCACCTCGGTGCCGAGGTCCACCACGTATCCGGCTTCCACCACCTGGCGGCGGCCAACGTGGGCGGCACCGCCGAACTCCTGAGGATCTGCGCCGAGGGCCGCCCGGCCCGCCTCCACCACGTCTCCACCCTCGGCGTGTTCCGCGACGCACCCGGTGGCGCCCGCCCGCGCACGATCACCGAGGCCACCCCGGCCGCCGCGGAACGCCACCCCCGCGGCCGAGGCTACGCGGCCGCCAAGTGGGCAGCGGAGCACCTCGTCGCCCAGGCCCTCGAACGCGGCGCCGACGCCCGGATCTACCGGCTCGGCCGGGCCGGCGGCAGCACGACGGGCGCCGTCAGCGAGGACGACTTCCTCAGCCGGCTCCTCGTCACCTCCGCCGCCCTCGGCTGCCATCCCGACGACCCGCGGCTCGCCACCGACGCCCTTCCCGTGGACACCATGGCCCGGGCCCTGGTCGCCCTGGCCCTCGCCGACGGAGCCCCCGGCACCGTCCACCACCTGCACCACCCCCGGCGGACGCCCCTGGCCGAACTGCTCGCCGTGCACGACCGCCGCACGGGCCGGACCACCCGTGCCGTCCCGCTGGACACCTGGCTCGGCCGCCTGGCCGACGCCGAGGCCGACGGCACCGCGCTGCCCGCCCTCGCCTACCGCGAGTACTTCCGGGACCTGCGCGACCACCCGGACGCCCGCCCCCTCGACCACCGCAACGACGCCACCCTCGCAGCCCTGCGGGCCCACGGCATCGCCCCGCCCGCCCTGGACGACGAGCTCGTCGGCCGCTGGTGGCACGACCTCGACCGGAGCACCCGCGCATGACCGACCCGACGACCGCACCGCACTACCCGATGGAACGGCAGTGCCCGTTCGCCCCGCCACAGGAGGCCACCGCCGTCCGCGACGCGGGCACCGTGCCCCGCGTGACGCTGTGGAACGGGGTCCGCCCCTGGCTGTTCACCCGCTTCGACGACGCCCGCACCGTCCTGTCCGACCCCCGGTTCAGCGCGGACAAGAGCCGCCCCGGCTACCCGCTGTCCAGCGCCGTCGCCCTCGCCGAGACCGCCGTCGAACCGACCCTGCTCATCATGGACAACCCCCGGCACGACGCCGTACGGCGCCTGGTGCTCGGCGAGTTCACCGTGAAACGGGCCGAAGGCCGGCGCCCGGCCGTGCGCGCCGTCGTCGACGGCTGCCTGGACCGCATGCTCCGTGGCACCGAGGCCGACCTCGTGTCCGACCTGGCCCTGCCCGTCGCGCTCACGGTCATCTGCGAGTTCCTCGGCGTGCCCTTCGAGGACCGCGAGCTCTTCCGCGGTCTGACCCACACCATGAACGTCGTCGCCGGCACCACCGAGAGCGCCGCCGCCGCCCGGCAGGCCCTCCAGGACTACCTCGAGGACCTCGTCGCCGCGGCCGAACGGGAACCGCGGGACGGCTTCATCGGCCGCATGGCCGCCCGGCACCGGCCCGACGGGACCATGACCCGCAGCCAACTCGCCGCGATGGCCCTGCTGCTGCTCACCGCCGGCCACGACACCACCGCCAACATGATCTCCCTCGGGGTGCTGACCCTGCTGCGCCACCCCGCCCACTTCGCCGCCCTCGGCGCGGACGACGACCCCGAACTGCTCGCCGACACCGTCGAGGAGATGCTGCGCCACCTCACCGTGGTCCAGCGCGGCATCCGCCGGATCGCCGTCGAGGACGTAGTGGTCGGCGACCGGCTCGTCCGGCGCGGGGAGGGCGTCGTCGCCGCCATCAACGTCGCCAACCGGGACCCCGAACGCTTCCGCTCCGGCGAGGAGTTCGACCCGGCCGCCCGCGCCCACGGCCACCTCGCCTTCGGCTACGGGCCCCACCAGTGCCTGGGCCAGGCGCTGGCCCGCGTCGAGCTCCAGGAGGTCTACGCCGCCGTGGCCCGCCGGATCCCGACGCTGCGCACCGCCGTGCCCGTCGAGGAGATCCGCTTCAAGTCCGACATGGCCGTGTACGGGGTGCACGCCCTGCCCGTGACGTGGTGACCCCGCCGCCGCGCACGGGCCGCCGTCCCGTACCGGACACCGGCCGCCCCGTACGGCCCCGGCCCGCACCGCCCCGTCTCCGTCCGTCCCCCGCCCCGAAGGAGCCGACCCCGTGAAGGTCACCCTCGATCCCGAGCGCTGTGTCGGCGCCGGCCACTGCGTCCTGTCCGCCGGTACGGTCTTCGACCAGGACGAGGCCGACGGCGTCGTCCTGCTGCTGGACCCGGAACCGGCCGAGGACCTCGCCGGCGCCGTCCTGGAAGCCGCCGACCTGTGCCCCGCCCGGGCCATCCTGGTGACCGGGGCCGACGGGCGGCCCGTATGACCGCCGCCCTCCTGGACGCCCTGCGTGCCGCCCTCGACGGCGACGGCGCCCTGGTCACCGACCCGGACGCCACCACCGGGTACGCCCACGACATGATGCCGCTGGCCCCGTACGGCCGGCCGCTCGCCGTGGTCCTGCCCGCCTCGGCCGAGCAGGTGCGGGCATGCGTACGGGCCTGCGCGGCCGCCGGCGTTCCCATCGTCCCCCGGGGCGCCGGAACGGGCCTGACCGGCGCCGCCAACGCCGTCGACGGCTGCGTCGTCCTGGCCACGACGCGGATGAACCGGATCCTCGAACTCGACCCGGACAACCGGATCGCCGTCGTGGAGCCGGGGGTGGTCAACCAGGACCTGAAGACGGCCGCCGCCACCCACGGCCTGTACTACCCGCCCGACCCCTCCAGCCTCGACACGTGCACCCTCGGCGGCAACCTGGCCACCAACGCCGGCGGGCTGTGCTGCGGCAAGTACGGGGTCACCGGCGACTACGTGCTCGGCCTGGAGGCGGTCCTCGCCGACGGCTCCCTCCTGCGCACCGGCCGGCGCACCGTCAAGGGCGTCGCGGGCTACGACCTCACCCGCCTCCTCGTCGGCAGCGAGGGCACCCTCGGCATCATCACGCGGGCCACCCTCGCCCTGCGCCCGCTGCCGGCCGCGCCGGGCACCGTCATCGCGGCCTTCGACTCGGTGGCCCAGGCCGGCGCCAGCGTCAACCGGATCGTCCGGGCCGGCCTCGTGCCCTCCCTCATGGAGATCATGGACGCGACCTCGCTGCGCGCCTCCTCCGCCTACCTGGGCACCGAGCTCGTCGGCGAAGGGGACCAGGCCCTGCTGCTGTGCCAGTCCGACGCCCCCGAAGCCGCCCGCGAAGCCGAACTCGACCACATGGAACGCGTGTTCCGGCAGGCGGGCGCGGTCTACACGCACGCCACGCAGGACGCGGCGGAGGGCGCCCTGCTGCTGCGCGCCCGCCGGGTCAGCCTCGCCGCCCTCGAAGCGCGGGGCGCCTGCATGACCGAGGACGTCGCCGTGCCCCGCACCCGCATCGCCGAACTGATCGACGGCTGCACGCGGATCGGCACCGACGCGGGGCTCACCGTCGCGGTCGTCGGCCACGCGGGCGACGGCAACATGCACCCCACGGTCCTCTACGACGGCGCCGACACCGGGCAGTACGCCCGCGCCCGGGCGGCGTTCGACGCGATCCTCGCCCTCGCCCTGTCCCTCGGCGGCACCATCACCGGCGAGCACGGGGTCGGCAAGCTCAAGCAGGACTGGCTGGAACGCGAGCTCGGACCCGTGGCGCTGCGCGTCCACCGGAGCCTCAAGGAGGCCCTCGACCCGGCGGGCCTGTTCAACCCCGGTGCCGTCCTCGCCCGCCGGCCGCCCGGGAAACACCGTGCCACTTGAGACCTGCGGACGCTGTTCCTCACCACCCTGCTCTTCCGCACCGGCGCCATGGCCTGCCCCTTCCTCACCCCCACCTGCTGAGCGGCGCAGGCCTGGACGCGGCCGGGGCGGCCGTCTGCGCCGCCTGCCTGCTGCTGCTGCTGCTGCTCGCCGCCCGCACCCACCCGTACACCTGGCACAAGGAGGAACCGTGCACAAGCGCGACCTGACCCCCTTCATCGGCGTCGAGTACACCGGACTCACCCACGCCGAACTCACCCGCCCCGAGGTCTTCGCCGACGTCGTCGACTCCCTGCACCGGCGCGACCTCGTCGTCGTGCGCGGCATCGACCTCACTCCCCGGCAGCAGATCGGGATCGCCGCCCGCATCGGCCGGCCCGTCCCCTTCCTGCTCGCCGACTGGCGCCACCCCGACTTCGCCGAGATCCTCGTCTCGTCCAACGAGCGCAGGGCCGGCCGGCCGATCGGGATCGAGCGCGTCGGCCACTTCTGGCACCAGGACTCCTCCTTCGACGCCGACCCCTCTGCCTACACCGTGCTGCACGGCGTACACGTCCCCGAGGGGCACGGCGACACCGTCTTCGCGAGCGCCGCCGACGTCTACGACCGGCTGCCCGATGAGTGGCGCGACCTGCTGTGGGACCGGATCGGGCGGCACACCCTCACCAAGCAGCAGCGCATCGCCCCGGAGCACGTGGGCCTGTCCATCGCCGAGGTGCGCGCCCTCGTCGCCCGCCAGTACCCGGCCGTCGAACACCCCGTCGTCCGCCGCGACCCGCACACCGGCCGCCGCTTCCTGTACGGGGCCCGCGCCTACATGGACCGGGTCGTCGGCCTCGACGCCAACGAGAACGAGGAGTTCTTCGACCTCGTCGACACCCTCCTGGCCGACCCCGACCGGACGTACACCCACCGCTGGACCCCGGACGACCTGCTGCTGTGGAAGACCGCCACCACCTACCACGTCGCCTCGGACCTGCCGCCCGGCGTCTCCCGGACCGTCCACCGCGTCAGCGTCGCCGCCGCGTGAGCACGCCCCCGAAGAAGGGATCCGCCATGGCCTCCGCCCCGGCCGCCCCGGCCTCCTCCGCCGCGCCCGTCGGCGTGATCGTCGACGGCTACTCGGTCGGAAAGTACCTGCCCGCCGCCTTCCGCCGGCTCGGCGCGGACGTCGTGCACCTGCAGAGCACGCCCGAGTTCCTGGACTGCGTACCCCCGCCGGACCTGCGCCCGTACCTGGCCAACGTGGTCCAGGACGCGGCCGACCCCGCCCGCACGGTGCGGGAGCTGGCCTCCTACCACCCCTGCGGGGTGCTGCCCGGCCAGGAGACCGGGGTCCCGCCGGCCGACCGGACCGCCGAGCTGCTGGGCCTGCCCGGCAACCCGTCGGCCACCTCCGCGCTGCGCCGCGACAAGTACCTCATGATCGAGGCGCTGCGCGCCGCCGGCATCCGCTGCGCCGACCAGCTGAAGTCCGGCGACGTCGAGGAGGTGCTCGCCTGGGCGCGGACCACCGGCTACCCGGTCGTCGTCAAACCGCTCAGCTCGGCCTCCACGGACAAGGTCTCGGTCTGCCGCGGCCCGGACGAAGTACGCGCCGCCGCCACCGAGATCCTCGGCAGCCGGGACATCTTCGGCCGGCACAACGACGAACTGCTCGCGCAGTCCTTCCTGGACGGCACCGAGTACATCGTGGACGTGGTCAGGGGGCCCGGCGGCGCACGGCACGTGTGCGGTGTCTGGCGGTACGACAAGACCCTCGTCGGGACCCGGCCCGTCTACGACCGGGACGTCCTGGTCGACCCCGGCGCGCCGGTGGTCGAACCCCTCGTCACCTACCTGGACACCGTGCTCGACGCCCTGGACATCCGGTTCGGTGCCGCCCACGCGGAGATCATGATGACGGCCGCCGGGCCGGTCCTCGTCGAGGTGGGCGCACGGCTCGACGGCATCATGGACCCGGGCCACCACGACGCGTGCCTCGACGGGAACCAGGCCGACCTGCTCGCACTCGCCTGCGTACGCCCCGAGGCGTACCGGCGCGGGCACCCCGGCGACAGCCTGTACCGCAAGCACCGGGAGGGGATGGTCGTCCACGTCCGCACCACCCGCGGCGGTCTCGTCGAGGCCGTGGACGAGGACGCCCTGGCCCGGATCCGCGCCCTGGACACCGTGCACCTGGCCGTGCCCCGGCTGGCACCGGGCGACCGGATGCGACCCACCACCGACCTGCTGTCCAGCCCGCTGCGGATCTACCTGACCGGGGACCGCACGGAGCGGCTCCTCGCCGACCACCGCCGCATCCGGCTGCTGGCCGACGACGTGTTCCGCCTCGCCCCGAACTGACCGCGTCCGCACACTCCGAGGAGCCCCATGGGCGTCGCCATCAGAAGCGACCTGGCCACCGTCCCCGACTACAACATCCCCGGCACGGCGCCCGACGCCGTCCTGCTCAACTCCAACGAGGGGCCGCTGCCGCCACCGCCCGCCGTGGTCGAGGCCATCACCCGCGCCGCCGTCGAGGGCCACCGCTATCCGCAGTGGTTCTCCGACACCCTGGTCGGCCGGCTGGCCGCCGTCCTCGCCGTCCCCGAGGAGCGGATCGCCGTCGGCTGCGGGTCGGTGAGCCTGTGCCGCGACCTCGTCCAGGCGTTCTGCGGCCCCGGGGACGAAGTCCTGTGCGCCTGGCGGTCCTTCGACGCGTATCCGGTCTTCGCCAGGGTCACGGGCGTACGCGCCGTCACCGTCCCGCTGGACGCCGGCCACCGGCACGACCTGGAGGCGATGCTCGCGGCGGTGACCCCCGCCACCCGCGTCGTCTTCGTCTGCAACCCCAACAACCCCACCGGGACGGCGGTCCGGGCCCGCGAGCTGCGCACCTTCCTCGACCGCCTCCCCGACCGGATCCTGGTCGTACTGGACGAGGCGTACCGGGAGTTCGCCGACGACCCCGACGTGCCGGACGGGATCGAGCTCGCCCGCGACCGCCCGAACGTGGCGGTGCTGCGCACCTTCTCGAAGGCGTACGGGCTCGCCGGTGTGCGCATCGGGTACTGCGTGGCGCCGCCGGCCGTGGTGTCCGCCGTCCACAAGGTGTCCGTCCCCTTCGCGGTCAGCCGCCTCGCCCAGGCCGCGGCCCTCGCCGCACTCGACCGCCCCGAGGAGGTGCGCTCGCGCTCCGCGGCGATCGTCGGCGAACGCCGCCGGCTGCAGACCCGGCTGGCCCGCCACGGCCACCCGGTTACCGCCTCGCAGGCGAACTTCGTATGGCTGCCCCTGGGGGAGCGGGCGGTCGCCTTCGCCGACTTCTGCGCCCGCCACGGCGTCCTCGTACGCGCCTTCCCCGGGGACGGGGTCCGCGTCACCGTCGGCCTGCCGGAGGAGAACGACGCCTTCCTCTCGGCGGCCGACCACTATCGCGCCGGCACGGATCCCACCGGGGCACGCGGACGCGGCGCCGACGGGTGAACGACGGGGCCGCCGTCAGCCGGAGACGGCCTTGTCCCAGTAGCGGTTGACGGTCTCCTTCGCCTTCTGCTGCTGCGCCTCCGTCGGGAACGCCGGTGTGCCCTCGACCGTCGGCAGGTTCTCGGCGGCAGCCGTGTCGAGGGTGCCGTCCTCCTTCATGGCGTCCATGAGGACGGGGCGTGCGTAGGCGCCGAGCCGGATGTTCTGGCCCTCCGGGCTGAAGACGTACTCCTGCCACAGACGGGCCGCGGCCGGGTGCGGGGCGTCCTTGTTCACCCCGTTGGCGTAGTACTCGGCGAAGCTGCCGTCGAAGGGGATGGCGGTCCGCCAGTCGACGTCCGCGCCCTTCCTGCGGAACTCGTCGGCGTACCCGAGGTTGAGGAAGTCCCAGTCGATGCTGATCGGGGTCTCGCCCTTCTCGATGGTCGCCGGGGTGGATTCGACCGGGATGAAGTTTCCGATCCTGCTGAGCTCGGCGAAGAAGTCGATCCCGGGCCGGATGTCGTCGAAGGAACCGCCGTTCGCCAGGGCCGCCGCGTACACGCCGGCGAACGCGGAGCCGGACTTGGTCGGGTCGCCGTTCAGCGCGATCTTGCCCTTGTACTCGGGCTTGCGCAGATCGGCGAAGGTCGAGGGGCAGGTCTCGACGCGCTTGGCGTCACAGCCGATCGAGACGTAGCCGCCGTAGTTGTTGTACCAGCGGGCGCGCGGGTCCTTCTGGTCCTCGGGGATGCTGTCCCACGGCGCGACCTTGTACGGGGCGAGCAGGCCCTGCTCGGCCGCGGACCGGGCGAACGAGCCGCCCACGTCGATCACGTCGGGGGCGCGGCCGTCGCGCCGGTGCTCCTTGATGGCGTCGATCTCGTCCTGGCTGGTGCCTTCCGGGTTCTCCACCGAGACCGTGATCCCGTACTTCTTCTCGAAGCCGTCGATCAGCGCGCCGTAGTTGGCCCAGTCGCTCGGGAGCGCGATCGTGTTGAGCGAGCCCTCCTTCTTCGCCGCCGCGGTCAGCGCGGCCATGCCGCCGGCGTCCGTGGCGGAGGTGGCCACCGCGGGCTCTCTGGGCACGGCGGCGGGCTTGTCCGCACAGGCGCCGAGGGGCGCCGCCGCGGAGGCCAGGAGGGCGGCGACGACGGCTGTCCGGAGACGAGGTGCGGGCACAAAGGCTCCATGGCGGGCGGTCGCGTACCGGTCGGAACCAGCGTACGTTCACAGGCCCCGGTGGCGCAGTCCCGGCCCGCCCGGTCGCCGCGTTTCCCCCGGCCGCGCTCTTCGTGGCCCCCGTACCGGCGCGTCCCCGGCGCGGTCTCAGAGCGGCTCGTCGTCCCACCCGGCCAGCAGGGTCTCTCCCGGAACCGTCACCGCCGGCGGGGCGCCCTCGTGGAGGGCCTGCTCACTCCAGATGATCTTGCCGCGATCGGTGTAGCGCGTTCCCCAGCGCAGCGCGAACTGCGCGACGAGGAACAGACCGCGGCCGCCCTCGTCGTTGTCGTCGGCCCGGCGCAGGTGCGGGGAGGTGCTGGATCCGTCGGAGACCTCGCAGACCAGGTTGCGGTCGTAGAGCAGCCGCACCCGGATGGGCTCGGTCCCGTAGCGGATGGCGTTGGTGATCAGTTCGCTGAGGATGAGCTCCGTGGTGAAGGCGATGTCCTCGAGGCCCCAGTCCGCGAGCTTGCGGGCGCAGGCGTTCCGCACCCGGGACACCTCCGCCGGTTCGGGCGGCACGTCCCACTCGGCGATCCGCTCGGGGTCCAGCCGCCGGGTGCGGGCGACCAGCAGGGCGACGTCGTCGTTGGGCCTGGTCGGCAGCATCGTGTCGATCACCGCGGTGCAGATCTCCTCCGGGGTGCGGGCGGGCCCGGCCAGCGCGGCGCGCAGCGCTGCCAGCCCCGCGTCCGGGTCGCGGTCGCGGCTCTCGATCAGCCCGTCGGTGAAGAGCGCCAGCACGGAGCCCTCGGGCAGGGTCAGCTCCGCGGTCTCCATCGGCAGCCCCGCGCCCAGGCCCAGCGGCGGGGAGACCGGCACCTCGGGGAAGGTCACGGTGCCGTCGAGCCGGACCAGGGCAGGGCCCGGATGCCCGGCGGTGGCGGCCGTCACCCGCCCCGAGGAGGGGTCGTAGACGGCACACAGGCACGTGGCTCCGGTGATCCCGCCCCACTCCTGCTCGTCGGTGTCGATGTGGGCGACCAGCTCGTCCAGGTGGCTCAGGAGCTCGTCCGGAGGCAGGTCGAGGGTGGAGAAGTTGTAGACCGCGGTCCGCAGGCGACCCATCGTGGCCGCGGCGTGCAGGCCGTGGCCGACCACGTCCCCGACCACCAGCGCCACCCGGGCGCCGGGCAGGGGGATGACGTCGAACCAGTCGCCGCCCACCGCCTGGGCGGCCAGATAGCGGTGCGCGACCTCGACGGCGGACTGCTCCGGTACGTGCCGGGGCAGCAGACTGCGCTGCAGGGTGTCGGCCACGGTGTGCTCGCGGGTGTAACGGCGGGCATTGTCGACGGACAGCGCGGCCCGGGCGGTCAGCTCCTCGGCGAAGGACACGTCCTCCTCGTCGAAGGCCGGGGAGTCCCGCCCCCGCCAGTAGCCCGCCATCCCCAGCACGACGCCCCGGGCCCGCAGCGGCACGGCGATCATGGAGTGGATGCCGCGGTCCAGGATCAGCTGGGCATTGGCCGGGTCCTGGGTCCGCCAGAGCCGGGCGCTGCGCAGGTCCGCCTCCAGGACCGCGCGGCCGCCCGCCAGCCCGGCCGCCATGGGGCTGTCGGGAACGAAGCGGATCAGTTTGCCGACGGGGTAGAGCGGATGGTCGTCCAGATGGCCGACGGCGGCGGTGCGGCGCATCTCGGTGTGCGCCTCGGGCGGCTCCTCGCCGCGCAGCACCGGGTCCAGCAGATCGACCGTGACCACGTCGGCGAACCGCGGGACCGCCACCTCGGCCAGTTCCTCCGCGGTGCGCTCGACGTCCAGGGTCGTACCCACCTGGACCCCCGCGTCGTACAGCAGCTTCAGGCGTTCGCGGGCCACCTCGGCCCGGCCGGACAGGGCCCTCAGCTCGGTGGTGTCCCGCAGCGTGACGACGGTACCGGCGGACCCGTACGGGGCGGTGGGCCGGATGTTCACCGCCAGTAGCCGATCGGCTGCCATGTGCACCTCGTCGGTCACCGCCCGGCCCGACACGATCGGCTCGGCGATCCCCTCCTCCAGACCCAGGTCCGTGACGGGAAGCCCTTCCGCGTCCGCCGGCAGGTCCAGCAGCCGGCGTGCCTCGTCGTTGGCCAGCAGCAGTCGTCCGCCGGCCCCGACGATCAGCACGCCCTCCCGGACCGCGTGCAGTACCGCGTCGTGGTGCTCGTACATCCTCGTCATCTCGGCCGGTCCCAGGCCGTGGGTCCGGCGCAGCAGCCGGCGGCTCACCAGCGCGGTGCCGCCCGCGGACAGGGCGAGCACCGCGGCCGCGCTGCCCAGGACGACCGGCAGCTGCCCGTTCAGCATGTTCTGGACGTTCTCGACCGTGACCGGGGAGGAGACGATGGCGACGACCTTGCCGTCGGCAGCCTTCACGGGGACCACCGAGACCACTGACTGCCCCAGGGAACCGGTGAACGTCTCGGTGAAGGACCGCCCGGCCGCCGCCCTCGCGAAGGGGCCGACGACGTGCTTGCCGATCTGCCGCGGGTCGCTGTGGGCGAGGGTCAGCCCGTCGAGCGTGTACACGTTGATGCCGTCGACCCCGGCGATCTTCGCGGCCGCCTGGGCGCTGGGCTGGAGCACCGCGCTGGGGTGCTGGCCGCGCACGGCGGCGACGATCCCCGGGGACTCGGCGAACGTCCCGGCGGCGGCGAGGGTGCGGTTCCGGGCGTCCATCATGGCGGCGCTCCGGCCCTGCACCACGAGCGCCACGACAGCGGCGGCGACGAGGAGGACGACGACCGCCAGCTGGAGGAGGAACACCTCACCGGCCACGCTGCGCGCGCTCAGCAGGGAGGACAGGCGCTGCGGCCGCCGCCGCACCCCTTCCTTGGGGGGCGGGGCCTGGTCCCGGTGCTCCTGGCGCTCCCGGTGCTCCTGGCGCTCCTGGCGCTCCTGGCGCTCCTGGTCGTTCCCCGGGAGAGGAGGCCGGGAGCGGGCGGAGGAGCCCATGCCGGAACCGAGCAGCCAGCGCCGGATTTCTCCCAGATAGTTGCTCATCAGTCCATTTTCCAACCTCCGCGCGCTGTCGGCAGCGTGCGGCACGTGCGCCCGGTCCCGCAGCACCTCCGGCAAGGGACGGCCGCGTCACCGTTCCGGCCCGCCGACACGTCTGACCGACACTCACCGGGCAGGAGCAGCCGCACGACTTCGCAGGGGGCGGGCCGGCGGTCCACCCCCGGTGCGGGGTCCCGCGGCCGTCCGTGTGCACGTGTTCGGACCAGCCGGTAACGTCGATTACGTGCGTTCCGCCCATACCGCCGCGGCGCCGTCCGGCGGGCAGCCGTCGATCGGCAGAGGAACGGGATCACATGGCAGAGCACAGCTACCGTGACGGGACGGCGGTCGCCGGGGCCGCCCTGGCCCTCCTGGCGGCACTCGGCCCGGTGCCGGCGGGTGCCGCCCAGCAGAATGCCGACACCGGCCCCACCCCCGGCACGGCCGCCGCGTCACGCTTCGAGCCCGGGCCCTGCCCCCGGACGCCCGAACCGATCGAAGCGCTGGCCAACGCCCGGTGCGGCTTCCTGGAGGTCCCGGAGAACCGTGCCCGTCCCGGCGGCCGGACCATCCGGCTGGCCGTGGCGGTCATCCCGGCCGTCTCGGCGAAGCCCGCCCAGGACCCCGTCGTGTTCATGTCGGGCGGCCCCGGTGGCGAGACCTTCGACGACATCCCGTTCCTGGTCTCCTCCGGCCTGAACCGGGACCGCGAACTGATCGTGATGGCCCAGCGAGGCAACCTCTACGACCAGCCCGACCTCGCCTGCCCGGAACTGGACCGCTTCAACAGCACGGCCGTGGGCCTGCCTTCCTACGCACCGCAGACGCAGCGGCTCATGCTCGACGCGGTGAAGCAGTGCCGAAACCGCCTGACGGCCGACGGAACCGACCTGAGCGCCTACAACAGCACCGAGAACGCCGCCGATTTCGCCGACCTGCGCACGGCGCTCGGCATCGGGCGGTGGAACGTCTACGGCCACTCCTACGGCAGCAACCTGGCCCTGACGTACCTGCGCCTGCACCCCCAGGGGATCCGTGCGGTGGCGTTCGACTCCATCGCCCCTCCGCAGTCGGTCTCCCTGCCCTTCGCCTGGGCCAGCGCCCACGAAGGCCTCCAGAACATCTACAAGGCCTGCGCGGCCGAGCCCCGCTGCAAGAGCCGCTACCCGGACCTCGAACGCACCCTGAACGAGCAGGTGCGCAAACTGGAAGCCCACCCGCTGACCCTGAACGTCCGGCCGCCGCAGGGCGGGGACCCGGTGAAGGTCGTCCTCGACGGCGGCGCGCTGGTGAACCTGCTGGTGGCCAAGGCGATTCCGTTCGCCGAGCTCCCGGCGGCGATCGACGAACTCGGCCGCGGACGTCCGGAGCGCTTCGCCAGGGCCCGCGCCGCCGGCGCGGCCCAGGTCGTCGGCCAGACCGCCCACGGTCTGACGAATTCGGTCGTGTGCAGCGAGTGGGTACCGGACCACACGGCGTCCGACGTGCTGGACGCGGGCCGCCGGGCCTTCCCCGACTGGCCGGACCAGGTCCTGGCCCAGGCGCCCCAACTGGCCTTCCAGGACCAGGTGTGCCGTGTCTGGAACGTCCCGGACCGCACCGCCCAGCAGCGGGTGGCGCCCGCCGGCTCGGTGCCGACGCTCTTCCTCAACGGGACGGGTGACATGAAGACCGGGGCGAGCTGGGCACAGCGGACGGCCCGTACGCTGCCCGGGTCGACCACCGTGCAGATCCCCGGCATCGGGCACTGGGTGGTCCCGCAGTCGCCGTGCGCCCAGAAGGTACTGGCGTCCTTCCTCGCCACTCCGGCCGCGCCCGACACCGCGTGCGTGGCGGGCCTCGGGTGGGAGCCGTTCACGATCACCCCGAAGTGACCGGGAGGGCGGATGCCACGACCCCACGTACGGAGGTTGCGCTCCGGGTCGGCCGCGACGGTGACCGCCATCCTCGTCACCGGCCTGCTCGCGGCGCCCGCGAGCGCGCAGGGGGAGACGCCCGGAGGCGCGAGCGGCACGGTCGCCCGCACCGTGGGGGACGCCCGCTACGAACCGGGCCCCTGCCCCAGGACACCGCAGCCGGTCCGCGAACTCGAAGGGGCCCGCTGCGGCACGCTCACCGTGCCCGAGAACCGCGTCAGGCCGGGCGGGCGGACGATCGCGCTCGGCGTCGCGATCGTCCCCGCGGCGGCCGCCCGTCCGAAACCCGACCCGATCGTGTGGCTCTCCGGCGGACCCGGCGACGACGCGGTCGGTGCCGCGAAGCGGGCGGTCGACGGCGGCCTGAACCGCGACCGGGACGTGATCCTCATGTCCCAGCGCGGGACGTACTCGGCCGACCCGGCGCTCACCTGCCGCAACATCGACGAGTTCAACGCAAGGGCGGTCGGCCTCGTCTACGACGCGCCGGCCACGGAGCGCGCACACGTCGCCGCGACCAAGGCCTGCCGCAAGAAACTGGCGCGCACCCCGGCCGACCTCGGCGCCTACAACGACATCGAGAGCGCCGCCGACTACGCGGACCTGCGCACCACACTGGGGCTGCGGGAGTGGAACGTCTTCGGCATCTCCTACGGAACCCACCTGGCGCTCGCGTACATGCGCCTGCACCCGGAAGGCATCCGGTCGGTCGGCCTCGACGGCATCCTGCCGCCGTCCAGGGCGAGCGCGGCGGCGGCCTGGAGCAGCGCCCGCCAGGGATTGGACGCCGTGTTCAAGGCGTGCGCCGAGCAGCCGGCGTGCCACCGCAGATATCCGGACGTGTCCGCCACCTTCGACCGCCTGGTCCGCGCACTGGAGGCCGAGCCCGTCACCACCACCGTCACGCTCCCCGACAGCCCGAAGCCCGTGAAGGTCGTCCTCGACGGCGGAGCCCTGCTGAACTGGATGATCTCCGCCACCCAGGTCGCCACCGGGGTCCCCCGCGCCCTCGACGAGCTGGCCCGGGGCGACCCGCGGCGCGTCGCCGAGCAGTGGGCGGGCGGCAGGTTCAGCCCCCAGGCCATCGGCCGGGTCTCCCACGGTCTCGCCTACGGAGTCTTCTGCAGCCAGTGGGTGCCGTACGAAACCGGGGCCCAGGCCGTCCGGGCCGGCCGGCAGGCGTTCCCGGCGTTCCCCGCCTCCGTACTGGCCCAGGCTCCGCAGCTGCCCTTCCTCCGATCGGACTGCGAGGCCTGGCACGTCCCGGCGGCCCCCGGCTCGATCCGGGACGTCACCCGCAGCGACATCCCCACCCTCGTGCTGTCGGGCGGCTTCGACTCCCGGACCGGCGCCGACAACGGCCCGTACGTCGCCCGGACCCTGAGCCGTGCCACCGTCGTCACGGTCCCCTACGCACCCCACGTGGTGTTCGCCACCTCGAAGTGCGCCCGATCCATCACCTCCTCCTTCTTCGACGACCCGACCGCCCCGAACACCGCCTGCCTCGAGGACCTCGAGCCCCCGAAGTTCGACATCGCCCCCTGAGCCGGCCGAAGGTCCCGGGGAGAGCTGACCGGACATGCGAACCGTTGTAGGCTCCGAGGACTGCACTTGACCTGCGTAAAGCAGGCAGGTAGCCGACAATCCGGGAGTTTCTCCATGCTTCGTACCATGTTCAAGTCCAAGATCCACCGGGCCACCGTCACCCAGGCCGACCTGCACTACGTCGGCTCCGTGACCGTCGACGCCGACCTGCTGGACGCGGCCGATCTGCTGCCCGGGGAGCTCGTCCACATCGTGGACATCACCAACGGGGCGCGGCTCGAGACCTACGTCATCGAGGGGGAGCGCGGGTCCGGGGTGATCGGGATCAACGGCGCCGCCGCGCACCTGGTGCACCCCGGGGACCTGGTCATCCTCATCAGCTACGCGCAGGTCGAGGACGCCGAGGCCCGGGTGTTCGAGCCCCGCGTCGTACACGTGGACGGCGACAACCGGATCGTCGAGCTGGGGGCGGACCCTTCCGCTCCGGTGCCGGGCACGGATCAGCGGCGCAGCCCGCACGCCGTGGCCGTCTGAGGGAGCGGGGGATCATGCCGATCGAGTTCCGGGACGACCGTGGGGCCGGGCGGCTGCTCGCCGTCGAGGACGGGGCGGTGGTCGGTCGCATCGCGTACTTCGTGCTCGCCGACGCGCCCCACGCCCTGGTCGCGGTGCACACCATCGTCGAGCAGGGGCACGAGGGCCTCGGTATCGCCGGCGGGCTGGTGAAGACCTTCTACGGGATCGCCGCCGCCGAGGGGGTGCCCGTGGTGCCGCTCTGCCCGTACGCGGCGAGCTGGGCCGCCAAACATCCCGACGAGGCACCCGAACCGGCCGCCGGGGTCGTGGCGGCGGCCGAGGCGCAGCTGGCGGCGTCCCCCGGCCTCGGGTGACCGATCTGCTCCTGCTGCACACCTCGCCCGTGCACGTCCCGGTCTTCGACTCCCTGCGCGACCGGCACCATCCGGGGGCCGCACTACGGCACCTGGTGGTCCCGGAGCTGCTGGACCGGGCCCGGGCCGAAGGGCCGGAGTCGGTGGCTCCGGCCCTTCGGGAGCTGCTGCTCGCGCAGGCCGGGCCGCCCGTACTGGTCACCTGCTCCACCATCGGGGCGACCGCGGAGTCCCTGGCTCCGGCGCTCGGCGCCCCGGTGCTCCGGGTGGACCGGCCGATGGCGGCCGCCGCGGTGCGGGCGGGGCCGCGGATCGCCGTACTGGCCGCCCTGGAATCCACGCTCGCCCCGACCTGCGCGCTGCTGGCCGAGGAGGCCGGTGAACGGCCCGTGTCGATCGTCACGCACCTGGTCGCCGGGGCCTGGGACCGCTTCGAGGCCGGGGACACCGCCGGCTACCTCACCCTCGTGGCCGAGGCCGCCGACGCCGTCACCGGCGCGGACGTCGTCGTGCTGGCCCAGGCCTCCATGGCCGGGGCCGCGGACCTGGCCACGGGCCCGGTCCCGGTACTCTCCAGCCCGGCTCGCGGCCTGGCCGCGGGCCTGGCGTTGCGCTCGACCCGGTAGGCCAGGCATAGAGGCCGCAAACGCGGGAAGGTGGGGCTTATGGTGCGAAAGCGAGATGCAGAAGAGACGCAGCCGCCCGTCCCGGGACCGAGTCCTTTCCCCGACCCCGAGCCCATTCCGCGGCCCGTACCGCCCGTGCCCGGCCCGGTGCCCGAGCCGGACCCGGTCCCCGCGCCGCCCGGGCCCGCGCCGATCCCGCAGCCCGGGCCCCTCAGCCAGGGCTTGCCCGGCCGGTCGTGCGGAGCCAGGTGACAAGGGGCCGCGCCTGCCGTAGCGCGTGGCCACGGCTCCGGCGCGCTCGAGCCGATTGATTGCCCGTTCAACGGTGTTGCGTCTCGTTACCGCGCTTCGTCGAAGCCGTGTGGCCGTCCGCCGCGTGAGCCCTTGCGGAGGCGGGCGACGAGGCTCTGCCACGGCGTTTCGCCCTGGTGATCTGCCGGTGCCTCTCCCCTTCGAGCAGGGCGCCGGCGGCGGGTCGATGCGGGCGCCAGCCGCGTGCCGGTGTGCGCGAACAACGTCTATCGGTGTGCCGGTCGGCCGGGGTCCAGGGGGCGGGCCCTCGGCGAACGACCGGCCGCACCGCGGCCGGCGGCGGTGCTGCTGCTCGTCGGCGGATTCGGAACCTGCACCGCCCTCCTGCTCACGTGGCGGGGCTTTCGCGCGTCACGGATCAGCCACAGCGCACCCGCACCGGTCCCGGCGCCGACACCATGACGCCATGCGCACACACCACACCGTCACCCTCCTCGCCGCCGCCGGCCTCCTCGCCCTCACCGGCTGCTCCGAGGCCGTGACCAGCGAGCCCAAGCCCGACGACAAGGTTGCCGCCCCGCCGTCCGCATCCCGGTCGAGCATCGCCCCCGAGGCGCCCAGCTCCGCAGCCGCAGCCGCCGGCATCCCGCCCGGCCCCGCCCCCGAGCAGCGCGCCGTCTACCTCGCCGCGCTCAACGGAATCGACCCCGAGATCGTCGACGGCAAGGACGACAAGGCCGTCAGCCGCGGGCTGAGTCAGTGCCAGTCCATGAAGGACGAGAAGGACCCGACCAAGCGTGTCGAGTCCACGAACCGGCGCTTCATCAGCCCCAACCATCCGGACGGCTTCGGCCCCACCAAGGCCGCCTTCATCCTCGCCGCCGTACAGACCAACCTCTGCCCCACGTACTGACGGAGCCACAGAGCACCACGCTGCGGGTGGGTGCGGGTACGGCCGCCCGTCGCCCTGCGGGCGGGGCGGCAAGGCGGCGCGGTGACATCCCTTGTGGGCGATACGCAACCGTTCCGCCGCCTTTCACGTCTCACCGTGCAGGAGCGACCAACTCCTATGACGACCAGGGGGAAACATGAAATTCACCCGTTCCGTCCTTACCACCACCGCATTCGCCGCCCTGGCCCTGGGGGCCACGACCGCGCTGGCGGCGCCCGCCACCGCCGCACCCAACACCACGCCGCAGAAGGTCTGCGGAAGCGCCTTCAAGACCGTGAACTCGGCCGCCATCGGCTCGCTGGGCACCGTCTACCTGACGTACAACGCCGCGAGCGGCAAGAACTGCGTCGCGACCATCCGCAACAACCCGGGCGCGGCCGTGGACATGGCCCTCTGGATCGAAGTCCCCGACACCTGGGAGCGGGGCGAGGACTACGGCCGGTACACGTCGTACGCGGGCCCGGCCTACGTGTACGGCAAGGGCCACTGCGTCGACTGGGGCGGGGGCATCAGCAACGTGCACGTGCAGGTGTACAACTCCAACTGTGGCGCGCTCAAGGAACACCGGGTCACCGAGGTCCGCTGACACTCGCGAACGCGGCGTTCCGTGACGTCGCGCGGTCGCCGGGTCGGACCTTCGACCCGACGACCGCATGGGGCCCGGGGCGGATCCCGGACCTGGATGCCGCGCGTCCGGGCTTTCCCGGTCCGTGACGAGCCATCTCGGGGGTGGCGGCGGACGGGGCGTCCGGCACACGATCCCGGAGAAGACCGACGGCCGGGCCGTCCGCCTCGGGAAGGGCTCACGAGGCGGACGGCCACCCGGCTTCGACGACGAGCGGTACGAGCCACTGGCCGCGCACATGACCGGCCGGACAGGTCCCAGGGGCTTAGGACGTGCGGACCTCGGAGCGGTCGCCGCTCCAGAGGGTGTGGAAGGAGCCCTCGCGGTCGGTGCGCCGGTAGGTGTGCGCGCCGAAGAAGTCCCGCTGCCCCTGGGTGAGGGCCGCGGGCAGCCGCTCCGCGCGCAGCGCGTCGTAGTAGGCCAGTGAGGCCGCGAAGGCGGGCGCCGGGATGCCCTGGCGCACCGCCGCCACCAGCACGGACCGCCAGCCGTCCTGGGCGGCCGCGATCTCCTCGGCGAAGTGCTCGTCCGCCAGCAGGCTCGGCAGCTGCGGCCGCGCGTCGTACGCCGCCCTGATCCGGTCCAGGAACGCGGCCCGGATGATGCAGCCGCCGCGCCACAGCGAGGCCACGGCCCCCAGGTCCACGTTCCAGCCGTACTCCTCGCTGCCGGCCCGGATCTGGTGGAAGCCCTGGGTGTACGAGACGATCTTCGACGCGTACAGCGCCTGCTCCACCTGGGCGGCGAACGCCTCCGCCTCCTCCGGCGCGAGCGCGGCAGCCGTCGGGCCCGCGAGCCCCCGCGCGGCGCCGCGCAGGTCCGCGTGGCCCGAGACCGCGCGGGCGAAGACCGCCTCGGCGATCCCCGACACCGGTACCCCGAGGTCGAGGGCGATCTGCACGGTCCAGCGGCCGGTCCCCTTCTGCTCGGCGGCGTCGGCCACGACGTCGACGTACGGGCGCCCGGTCGCGGCGTCCGTGTGCGCGAGCACCTCCGCCGTGATCTCGATCAGGTACGAGTCCAGGCGTCCCCGGTTCCAGGCCCGGAAGGTCTCCGCGATCTTCGCGGGGGAGTAGCCCGCGACCTCGCGCAGCAGGTGGTAGGCCTCGGCGATGAGCTGCATGTCGGCGTACTCGATGCCGTTGTGCACCATCTTGACGAAGTGCCCGGCGCCGTCGGGCCCCACGTGCGAGGTGCACGGCGTGCCGTCGGCGGCCTTCGCGGAGATCTTCTCCAGCAGCGGTCCGAGGGAGGCGTAGGACGTGGTCGAGCCGCCCGGCATGATGCTCGGGCCCAGCAGTGCGCCCTCCTCGCCGCCGGATATGCCCACACCCACGAAGTGCAGCCCCTGCTCCCGCAGTTCCCGCTCGCGGCGCCGGGTGTCCTCGAAGTGCGCGTTGCCGCCGTCGATGATGACGTCGCCCTCCTCCAGGAGCGGGGCGAACTCGCGGATCACCGCATCGGTCGGCTCCCCGGCCTTCACCATGACGACGATGCGCCGGGGGCGCTCCAGCGCGTCGACGAACTCCTTCGCCGACTCCGCCGCCACGAAGGAGCCCTCGTGCCCGAACTCCTCGACGAGCGCGGTGGTCCTGGCGGCGGTGCGGTTGTGGACGGCCACGGTGAACCCGTTGCGGGCGAAGTTGCGGGCGAGGTTGCTGCCCATGACAGCGAGTCCGGTGACGCCGATCTGGGCTGTGCTGGTGCTCATCGTTGCGCTCCTGCTTGCTTCGGTGTGCCTTCGGTGGGCCGGGAGCACCGAAGCTACCCCCACGCGGGGCCCGGTGGATCTTTTGCTCATCGATGTACAGTCAAGTTCCGGTGGCATGCGCCCCGTTGCGCCTCTTGTCACGCTCTGATCGCGACGTTAGGTTGTGCCGTTCCTGATGTCTTCGATGGGGGCTCCCATGGGTGTACGGGGCCGGCACCGCCGGTATCAGCCGAGCAGCATCAACCGGGCCTCACTGGCCGTCACCGCCGGCGGGGCCGGGATCGCGCTCCCGCTGATCGGGGCCGGAGTCGCCCACGCGGCCTCCGTGGACACCTGGAACAAGGTCGCTTCCTGCGAGTCGACGAACAACTGGCGCATCAACACCGGCAACGGCTACTACGGCGGCCTCCAGTTCAGCCAGAGCACCTGGCGGGCCTTCGGCGGCACCGCCTACGCCCCGCGCGCCGATCTCGCCACCAAGGACCAGCAGATCGCGGTCGCGGAGAAGGTGCTGAAGGGGCAGGGCCCCGGAGCCTGGCCCAACTGCGGGAAGCAGGCCGGACTCACGCGCAGCGGTCCGGCGCCCGCGGTCACCCCGCAGACGCAGACGCAGACACCGGCGCACGCGCAGACACAGGCGCACGCGCAGACACAGCCGCAGGCCCCCGTGGCGCGCACGGCCCCGGAGCAGGGCGGCGGACCGCGCCCGACGGGGACCTCCGTCCTGCCCAACCCGTACGTCGTCGCGCCCGGCGACTCGCTTTCCGCGATCGCCACCGACCAGCACGTCGAGGGCGGCTGGCAGGCGCTGTACGAGACCAACCGGACCACCATCGGCGGCAACCCGAACCTGATCTTCCCGGGCCAGCGGCTCACCCTGCGGGTCACCACGGCGCCGGCCCTGCCGCCACCGCCCAGGCAGGACCCGCAGAAGCCGCCGCGGACCGCCGACCCGGTACTCCCCGGGGAGCCGGCCGCCGAGAAGCCCGCGGAGAAACCGGCCGAGAAGCCCGCGCCCAAGCCGGTCGAGAAACCGGCCGAGAAGCCTGCTCCGGAGCCCGCCTCAGCGCAGCAGAAGCCCGCCGCGGGCGGATTCTCCGCCCCCGTCGACGCGGCCCTCGGCACCGCGTACCGCGTCTCGGGATCCTCCTGGTCCAGCGGCTACCACACGGGCGTCGACTTCCCGGTGGCGACCGGCACCACCGTCAAGTCGGTGGGACCCGGCGAGGTCGTCTCCGCCGGCTGGGCCGGGGCCTACGGCTACCAGGTCGTCATCCGGCACACCGACGGCAGGTACTCCCAGTACGCCCACCTCTCCGCCCTCGGCGTCAAGGCCGGCCAGCAGGTCTCCGGAGGCCAGCGCATCGGCCGCTCCGGTTCGACC
Organism: Streptomyces sp. NC-S4; assembly: GCF_054353315.1. Classification (NCBI taxonomy): domain Bacteria; kingdom Bacillati; phylum Actinomycetota; class Actinomycetes; order Kitasatosporales; family Streptomycetaceae; genus Streptomyces; species Streptomyces sp. NC-S4. The sequence goes on from NZ_CM135937.1 coordinate 7,347,322, forward strand.
GGCAACACCACGGGCCCGCACCTGCACTTCGAGATGCGCACGGGACCCGGCTACGGATCCGACATCGACCCGCTCAAGTACCTCCGCGGCCACGGGGTCCGCATCTGACCCGCGCACGTGCGAGGGCACGACGGTGAGCAGGATCAGGCCGGCCGCGGCGAGCGCGGCGCTGGCCACCGCCGCCGTCGCGCCCGCGGTCCCGTACCGGAAGCCCTCGTCGAACAGCGTGATGCCGACCGTCGCCGCCACCACCGGGTTGACCACGGTCACCGTGGCCAGCGGCGCGGTCAGTCCGGCGCCCCGGTAGGCCGCCTGCGACAGCAGCAGCCCGCCGGCCGCCAGGACCGCTATCGCGGCGAGGTCGGGCCACAGGCCGGGCAGCGCGTCCGGCCCGAAGCCCTCGGCCACCGCCTTGGTGAACACCGAGGCCATACCGAAGGCCGTACCGGCGGCCGCCGCCAGCAGCACGCTGTGCAGCACCGCCCGGTGCATCCGGTGCGCCGCGAGGAACAGCAGCAGCACCGCCCCGGCGGTCACCACGAGCAGCACGCGCCGCTCGTCCCCGGCGAGCGCCTGCCCGGCCCGTCCGCTCCCGCCGGTCAGCGCCAGCAGCCCGGCCAGACCGACCGTGGCCAGCAGAGCCCCGCGCCAGGCCGCCGCGCCCGCCCGGCGGCGCACGAACAGCGCCGCCATGGGCAGGGCGAAGACGATGGTCAGGGCGCCCAGCGGCTGGACCAGGCTCAGCGGCCCGTACGCCAGGGCCACCACGTGCAGCAGCGCACCGAGGCCGTTCAGCCCCACCGCCACCCACCACACGCCCCGGCGCAGCGGGGCGTACCGGCGGTCCGGCGTGCTCGCCGCGACCCGTTCCTGGACGATCGCGCCACCCGCGTACGCAAGGGCGGACACGAGGCAGAGCAGGACCGACAGCGCCAGTGCACTCATAAGGTCCACAATGCCGCACCCACCTGCGCTATTCCTCCGTCCACAGGTGGTGATCAGTCATACTCCCGACGTAGTACGGGAGTACGCAGCGTGGCCCCTCGGACAGCGGACAGCGACCCGCGGCGCCGCCCCGCCGCCACCGGTCCGACGCATACGGTGACGCCCCGCTCGCGGTGGGTGAGTGTGACGGAAGCGGGTTTGGCTCCGGGCATGTGCGATCCGTACAGTTTCCCTTTTGAGGACTTCCGCAGCAGGCGGATGCGGACGAGTGATCGAGGAACGGCAGCGGCGATGACGGTGACCGAAGACAGCCAGGACTACGGCCAGGACCACGGCCACGACTCCGGGCACGCCTACGGGCCCGGGATCGACCCCGAGCGGCTGGCCCTCTGCCTCAGCGTGCTCGACGAGCTGGACAGGATCGACGTCGACCACCCCGACGCGATCACCGTACGCCGTGCCACCGCCGGCCTCTACCGGACGGTCAAGCAGCGCCGCCGCCAGGAGCGCCGCGCCGCCAAGACCGCCAACGACAAAGCCGTCACCGAGGCCACCGCCACCGGCTCCGCCGAGCGCATCGACGACGAGACCGAGGGCATCCTGCCCTCCTCGGTCACCGAGGCCGGCCGGATCGCCGGGATACTCCAGCGCCCGCGCTCCTGCTACGTGTGCAAGACCCGCTACGTCGAGGTCGACTACTTCTACCACCAGCTCTGCCCGGGCTGCGCCGTCGAGAACCGGGCCAGGCGGGAGGCCCGCGCCGACCTGACCGGCAAGCGCGCGCTGCTCACCGGCGGCCGGGCCAAGATCGGCATGTACATCGCGCTGCGGCTGCTGCGCGACGGCGCCCACACCACGATCACCACGCGCTTCCCCAAGGACGCCATCCGCCGCTTCAAGGCGATGGAGGACTCCGCGGACTGGATGCACCGCCTGGAGGTCGTCGGCATCGACCTGCGCGACCCGGCCCAGTCCGTGGCCCTCGCCGAGCAGGTGGCCGCGGCCGGTCCGCTCGACATCCTGATCAACAACGCGACGCAGACCGTGCGCCGCCTGCCCAGCGCCTACGCGGCGCTGGTCGAGGGGGAGTCCGCCCCGCTGCCCGCCGGTGAGCTCCCCGCCCACCACGTCATCGGCGCCTTCAACTCCGGCGCGGTCGACGGTCTGGCGGCGCTGCCCGTCGGGGTGAGCGGACTGGAGGCGCAGAAGGTCGCCGACCTCGCCCTCGTCGCGGGCAACGCCAGCCTGGAGCGGCACCTCGCCGGCACCGCCATCGACGCGGGCGGCCTGCTGCCCGACGTCGTCGAGTCCAACACCTGGGTGCAGACCATCGACCAGATCTCCCCGGTGGAGCTGCTCGAGACCCAGCTGTGCAACTACACGTCGCCGTTCATCCTGATCAGCGCGCTTCGGCCAGCCATGGCGGACGCCGCCCGCAAGGCGGCCAACGGGCGGGCGTACATCGTCAACGTCTCGGCGATGGAGGGCGTCTTCAGCCGCGGCTACAAGGGCGCGGGGCACCCGAACACCAATGCCGCCAAGGCCGCGATGAACATGGTGACGCGGACCAGCGGCCAGGAGATGTTCCAGACCGACCGCATCCTGATGACCTCGGTCGACACCGGCTGGATCACCGACGAGCGTCCGCACTTCGACAAGCTGCGCCTCGCCGAGGAGGGCTTCCACGCCCCGCTCGACCTGGTCGACGGCGCGGCCCGGGTCTACGACCCGATCGTCCGCGGTGAGGCCGGCGAGGACCTGTTCGGCGTCTTCCTCAAGGACTACGCCCCGGCGAACTGGTAACCCCGCGACCCCGGAGTCCCCTCCCCGTCCTACCGGGCCCGGTCCGGCCCGCCCGGCCCGCCCGGCCTCCTCGACCCCCTCGGCGCACCGAGGGGGTCGAGCGCGTTCCCGGGGGGTCCGACCCGGCAGGATCCGGCCGCGACCAGTTCCAGCAGAGGCTGCCAGTCCTCCAGCACGCCCGCGTCCAGGCCGGCCGCGGCGGCTGCGTCCCGGGCCTGGCGCAGGGTGGCCACCGCCTCGGCGTCGTCGCGACCGCTGCCGTCGCGGTGTCCGTCGTCCGCCCCGGCGGGCCGCTCCGGCGACTGCAGCCGTACCAGCCGGGCCACCCGATCGCCCAGCAGCGGGCGGATCGATTCCGCGGCAACCCCGACGGTAACCGTCCCGTCACTCAGACGGAGCAAGCGCCCGAGGCGGTGCACCAGGCCCGCGATCTGCAGTTCCTTGTCGAAGGGGTGCGAGCGGCGCAGCAGGGCGGCGGTCCGCAGGCCCCGGTCGTCGGGGTCGGCGCGCAACAGCTCCATCAGCTCCAGCACGCTTGTGACGTAAGGGACTTGAGCCTCGGGCACTCCGGACCTCGCCACCGCCGACCCCCTCCGTCACACCCCGCACGTCCGGGGTCGAGCAGATCAGCCGTCACCTGCCCGCAGACCCACGACTTGCTGAACTAGGAGCGAAAGTAAGAGGGCGCAGCGGATTTTGCCTTCCTATCGAGCGGAGGTCCGCTCATATGTGTACCCTGGGGCATCAAGACGGCCCCCACCCGGGCCGCGCTCCACCAAGGCGCCACCGCGTCCGGAAACCTTTCATCCCTTGCCCGGGGCGCGGTCCGCCCACCGGGTTGCGCGACACGAAGGAGTGCGCGGTGACTGAGAAGACAAAGCCCGAACCGACGGTCATGGAGCGGACGGGAACGCGGGCGAAGCCCCGGACCGACGAACTCGGAAGCCTCGAGGTCTGGGCCCGATCCGCCCCGATCCGGCTGGCCGGGTACGAGGACGACCTGGCGGAAGCGCACATCCTGCCCGGTATCGACTAGTCCGCACAGCGGTGCCAAGCGCCCCCTCGTGCCACGCGCACCGGGGGCGCTGCCCTGCGCCCGGTCCGGTTCCCCTCCCGGCTACGCCCTGAGCGTCTTCGCGGACGGCGATCACCGCTTCCGGCGCCGCGCCCGGCCCGGCAGGCTGGCGGCCATGAAGCTGCTGATGCTGGGTGGTACCGAATTCGTCGGACGCGCGATCACCGAGGACGCCCTGACCCGGGGCTGGGAGGTGACCGTCTTCCACCGCGGACACCACACACCCCCGCCGGGCACCTCCGCCCTCCACGGGGACCGCACCGCCCCCGGCGGGCTGGCCGCCCTCGGTACGGGAGAGTGGGACCTGGTCGTCGACACCTGGGGCGGCGCGCCCACCGCGGTGCGCGACAGCGCCCGCCTGCTGCGGGACCGGGCCGGGCGGTACGCGTACGTCTCCAGCCGCTCGGTGTACACCTACCCCGCGCCCGCCGGCCTCGCCGAGGACGGCGCTCTGGTCGGAGGCTCGCCGGACGCCGGACCGACCGCCTACGCCGAGGACAAGCGGGGCGGCGAACTCGCCGCCCTGGCCGCCTTCGGGGACCGCGCCCTGCTCGTACGCGCCGGCCTGATCCTCGGTCCGTACGAGAACGTCGGCCGGCTGCCGTGGTGGCTGGAGCGCACCGCCCGCGGCGGCCCCGTGCTCGCACCGGGACCGCGGGAGCTCCCGATCCAGTACATCGACGTACGCGACCTCGCGCACTGGACCCTCGACGCGGCGGCGGCGGGGCGCTCGGGCGCCTACAACCTGGTCTCCCCGTCCGGGCACGCCACGATGGGCGGGCTCCTCGACGCCTGCGCCGCCGTCACCGGGGGCGGCGCCGACCTGCGCTGGACCGACCCGGACCGGCTCCTGGACGCGGGCGTGCAGCCCTGGACCGAGCTCCCGGTCTGGGTCCCCGAGGGCGAGGCCCACGACCACATGCACCGCGGGGACGTCTCCAAGGCGCTGGCCGCCGGGCTGACGTGCCGGCCGGTCGAGGAGACCGTGGCCGACACCTGGACCTGGCTGGGCACGCTCGGCGGAGCCGCCCCGCAGCGCCCCGACGTGCCGGCCAAGGGCATCTCGGCGGAGCGGGAGGCCGCGCTACTCGGGCTCTGAGCGGCGCGCGTCCGCGAGGCGGGTCGGCGGGAGGTACTCGCGCACGAGCGTGCGGTGCCACCAGGCCCCCGTCTCGCGCAGCTCCCGCCAGGTGGTGAACCGGTAGCGGTACAGCAGGGCGCGGACGTGGACGGGCGGCGCGTCGGGGAACGGATTGCCGCGCAGCAGCCGCAGCGTGTCCCGGTCGCCCGCCAGCAGCCGCTCCACGAACGGCCCGAACCAGTCGCGCGCGTAGTCGGGGGAGATCGCGGCGAACCACATCAGCCAGTCCAGCCTCAGGTGGTACGGGGCGAACTGGCGCGGAATCCGGCCCGGTTCCCCCGGCTTGCCCTTGAAGCCGTACTCGCGCCAGTCCCCGTCCGCGCGCGGCACCCGGTCCGTGGTGCCCTCCACCGCCACCTCCATCCGGGTCCGGCCGACCGAGCCGAAGGCCCCGTAGGTGTTGACCAGGTGCAGCGCGTCGAAGGAGCGGTTCATCACCTGGCGGCGCGAGACCATGTTGAGCACCGGGTGCCGGCTGAGGAACAGGACGAGGACGGTCACCGCGCACACCAGGACCACGAACCACACGGGACCCGTGCGCGAGGCGGCCGCCGGGGGAGGGCCCGCGAGCCCCGTGAAGTCCACGGCCGAGACGGCCAGCGTGATCGTCAGCCAGTTCAGCCACGCGAAATTGCCCGAGAGCACCAGCCACAGCTGTGTCGCGATGACGATCCCGGCGGCGTACGAGGCCACCGGCTGCGGGGTGAACAGCAGCACCGGGACGATCAGTTGGGTCACGTGGTTGGCCGCGCACTCCACCCGGTGCAGAGGTTTCGGCAGATGGTGGAAGAACCAGCTCAGCGGCCCGGCCATCGGCTGCGTCTCGTGGTGGAAGTACAGGCAGGTCAGCTTGCGCCAGCAGGGGTCCCCGCGCATCTTGATCAGCCCGGCCCCGAACTCCACGCGGAAGAGCACCCAGCGCAGCAGCCACAGCACCAGCACGGGCGGGCCGGCCCGTGCGTTGCCGAGGAACACGGCCAGGAAGCCCACCTCCAGCAGCAGCGACTCCCAGCCGAAGGAGTACCAGGTCTGCCCCACGTTCACGATCGAGAGGTAGAGCAGCCACAGCACGGCCCACATGGCCATGGCCGCGCCCAGCGGCACCTCGTCCCCGGCCCCGGCGGCCAGCGCCGCGGCCAGCGCCGCGCCGCCCCAGGCGCAGCCCGCGAAGAGCCGGTCGGAGTAGTGCAGTTGGAAGAGGCTCGGGGCGCGCCGGAAGGGCACGTACCGTACGTAACGCGGTACGGGCGTCATGCCGTGCGCCCCGATCAGGGCCCGGAACTGCAGGGCGGCCCCGAGGAAGGCGACGAGGTAGACCCCGGCCAGGGCCCGCTGGAAGACCAGCCGGGCGAGCCAGTATCCGGGCGCCGTGAACCAGTCCATCGCCTCCAGTATCGGACCGGTCAGCCGGTGGCGGCCAGCCTGCGCAGGTGGTGGCCGAGCCAGCGGGCGTAGGACAGCTGGAGGAAGGGGACCACCGGGCCGGCGAGGCGGGTGTACCAGGCGTTCGGGCGGCTGAAGGCGGTGACCGTGAACCACACCGTCCCGTCGGGGTCCATGTCCACGATGAAGGACTCCTCCCCGCACTCGGGGTGCCCGGCCAGGGTTCCGTAGGCGAAACCGATGCGGGCGGGCTCGTACGCGGTCCAGATCACCTCGCACGGAGCGTCGATCCGCAGCGGCCCGAGGCCGATCCCGACGATCACCCGGCTGCCGGGCCGCACCGCGCCGGCGTCGGCGCGGACGCGCATGCCAGACGTCCGGTGTGCCTCGAAGGTGGTGACCGCGGTACCGGCGGCCTCGAAGACGGCCCGGCCGTGGCCGAGGCGGGTGCGGTGCCCCAGGTGGTTGTATCCGGCGGGCAGCGGCCGGTGGGTCGTCGCGCCCCGGTCGGGGTAGTTGACGGTGTCCCGGCCGGCGCTGATGAGGCGGGTCATGGCGAGGTCTCCACTCGGTCGGTGGGGCGGGTGTCGGCGGTGCGGATGTCGGCGGTACGCGCGTCGGCGGTACGCGCGTCGGCGGTGCGCGCGTCGGCGGCCAGGCGGCGCCAGGCGAGCACCGAGCACAGGGCGAATCCGAGGGCGTTGCCGAGGCCGTGGGTGGCGGCCATCCAGGTCAGGGTGGGATGGGTGATCCCGGTGGCCTCGCCGGCCGCCCACCACAGGGCGAGCAGCATCGTGACCACGAGCACGGTCGCCGAGGTGGCGAGCAGGGTCCGTGTGGTCCGGTCCGCGCCCGCGGGCCGGATCTCCCGCCAGGTGAGCAGGGCCACGGCCCACATTCCGCCGGTGAGGACCACCGCGCCCAGCAGCTCGGCCCAGTCGTCGACGAAATAGCCCAGGAGGACGAGCAGGGTGCCCGCCGGGACGCTGTACGCCGCCCAGCGGGCGAGGCCGCCCGTTTCGGCGCGGCCGCTCACGGCGCGGCACACCAGCCCGGCGACCAGGGCTGCGGTGAACCCGGCGAAGTGGAAGTGGGGCACCGTCAGCGCCAGGATGTCGAGGTCGAAGCCGAAGAGCCGGTATCCGGCACGCTCGGCGACGAGCGCGGTGGCGGCGATCGACGGCGAGACCAGCGCGGTGGCGACGGCGATGGAGGGCGGGGTCAGGGAACGGGCCCGCAGCAGCCGGACCGGGGCCCGGGCGGCGAGCGCCAGGCAGGCCGCCGCGTACAGCGCGGCGAGCGCGGTGGCGGGCAGTCCGCGGGGCAGCCACAGGCACAGGGCTCCCGGGGCGGCGGCGAGCGGCCAGAGGCGGGCCGTCCGCAGGAGCCGGGCCGGTTCGATGAGCCGCAGGCCCGCCGGGACGACGTAGAGCATGCCCAGGGTGACGATCACGTTCACCAGTACCGTCACCCTGGACTCCCCCCAACGCTGCGGCCCAACGCCTTGAACGCGTTCAACTCACGATGGTGAGCGTACGGCGTTCCTTGAACATGTTCAAGGTGCGCTCCGGTTGCGGCTCCCGCGCGGATGCGGCAGACAAGAGGTGAGCAACCGGGGCGAACAGGGAGATTCAAGTGAACGGATCGTCACTTCCGACACCACGTCAGGCATCGCGGCGTCATGCGCCCGCCGGAGCCGCCCTCTTCGCCCTCCTCGGCCTCCTCGCCGCGGCGTGCGGCAGCCCCGAGCAGCCGAAGGGAGCGCCCGGAGCCGAGAGCCAGGAGGTCTACCTCCAGCCCGTCGCCTCCGCCGGACCCGACCCCTTCACCCCCTCCTCGGCCACCGCCGAGTCCGCCCCCGTACAGCCCCCGCTGCCCAACCCGACCGGCCAGGGCATCCGTACCGTCAACGCGGCCACCCCCGGCCTGTACGGAGGCACCCAGCGGCTCGGCAGCTGCGACGTGGAACAGCAGGTCCGCTTCCTGGAGGACGACAAGGCCAAGGCCCAGGCCTTCGCCGAGGCGTCGAACATCGAAGTGGGGAAGATCCCCGAGTTCCTGCGCGGCCTGACGCCCGTCGTCCTGCGCGCCGACACCCGGGTCACCAACCACGCCTTCCGCGACGGTGCCGCCGACGACTTCCAGTCCGTCCTGCAGGCCGGCACCGCCGTCCTCGTGGACGAGCACGGCATGCCCCGGGTCCGCTGCGGCTGCGGAAACCCGCTGGCCTCCCCGCGGACCGCCAAGGGATCCCCGGTGCACAAGGGCGATCCGTGGAGCGGCTACCAGGCCAACCAGGTCGTCGTCATCGAACCGACCACCCACGTGATCAACAACCTGGTGATCGTCAACATCGCCGACAACACCTGGATCGAGCGCAAACGGGGTGACGACGGCGCACAGGACCGGGTCCCGAAGACGCTGCCCCCGTACGACCCGTCCGCCGGCATCCCGGACGGGCCCGTCACCCCGCCGGGGTCCGCGTCGGGCGACCCCTGCCCGCCGAACCAGGCCTCACAGGCATCCCCGAACGTCCCGACCGGTGCCACCGCGCCGACGCCGGGGGCGACGGACTGCCCGCAGGGCTCGCAGAGCTCGACCGGCGGGAACCTGCCGCGGAACCCGGGCACGCCGTCCAACCCGTCCACCCGGCCGCGGCAACCGGAGCAGCCGCAGCAGCGGCCGCCGTCCGCCGAACCCTCGGACCCCCTGGCCGGCCTGCCGCCGCTGGACCCCGGCGAGCTGGGACTGCTTCCCCCCGAACCCGACGGATCGGGCCTGCAGCCCGCAGACCCCGCCGCCCCCGCAGACCCCGCCGCTCCGCTCGACCCGGACATCCCGTCCGACCCGTACGCCCCTTACAACCCGGCCGACCCCTACGCGGTTCCGGACCCGGACCTGCAGCCGCAGTCCTCGGACGGAGGCAATCCGCTGGAGAGCGCCTGACCGGCCCGTGTGTCATGGTGGATCGGTGCCGACCACCGTATCTCTGCCGGACGACTGGCCCGCACACCCGGACCGGTCGCTCTCGCTGAACCGCATGGGCAGTTTCGACTGGGACCTGATCACCGGTCTCATGCACATGGACGAAGCCGCCCTCGACGTCTTCGACACGACTCCCGACGAGTACGACGGCCGGCCGGAGTCGCTCAACCCGCGCGTTCCCGCCACCGAGGGCGCCCGGCTCGACGCCCTCGTCTCCTCCGCCCTCAAGAGCGGCGAGGACAGCTACGGCGCCTACTTCCGCATCCGCTGCCACGACGGCCGGCTGCGCTGGACGCACACCCAGGGCCGGGTCATGCGCGGCCAGGACGGCCGCGCGTACCGCATCATCGGCATCGTCCGGGACGCCACCGACGAGCTCAGCCACTCGGCGGAGCGGCTCGGCCTGGACGAGGAACGGCGCCGCCAGACGTCGGTGGTCGAGTCCACCACCGCCGCCCTCGCGCACGCCCGGACCGTGCAGGACGTCATCGACGTCATCGGCGACGCCCACGGACTGGAACGGCTCGGCTCGATGGGGATGGTGATGGGCCTCGTCGAAGCCGGCCGGATCCACCTGGTCGCCGAGGGACCCGAGGACAGCTTCGTCCCCGGCACCCGCTACACCCGCATCGACGAGCAGTACCCGATGAGCGAGGTGGTCCGCTCGCTGGAGCCGCGCTTCCTCGACTCGGCGCAGGAATTCGCCCGGGAATACCCCGGGCTCTGGGCGAAGATCTCGTACATGCGGATCTCGGCCGCCGCCTACCTGCCGCTCATCGCCCAGGCCCGCCCCATAGGCGCGATCGGACTGCTCTACCAGGACAAGGACGGCTTCACCCAGGAGGAGCGCAATCTGCTCGTCGCCCTGGGCAGCAGCATCGCGCAGAGCCTCCAGCGGGCCATGCTGCTGGAGCAGGAGCATGATCTGGCCGAGGGCCTCCAGCAGGCCATGCTGCCGCGCCGGATCCCCTCGGTCGCCGGTGGGGAGATCGCCGTGCGCTACCGGTCCGCCCGGATGGGCCAGGACATCGGCGGCGACTGGTACGACGTCATCCCGCTGCCCGGCGGCCGGGTCGGCGCCGTCATCGGCGACGTCCAGGGCCACGACACGCACGCGGCGGCCGTCATGGGCCAGCTGCGGATCGTGCTGCGCGCGTACGCCGCCGAGGGGCACTCGCCCGGCACGGTCATGGCCCGGGCCTCGGTCTTCCTGCACGAGCTGGACACCGACCGGTTCGCGACCTGCACGTACGTGGAGGCCGACCTCTCGACGGGCGTCCTCCAGGTGGTCCGGGCGGGCCACATCGACCCGCTGCTGCGCACCCGCGACGGGGACTGCCACCGGCTCCCGGTGGCGGGCGGGATGCCGCTCGGCCTCTCGGCGGAGTTCAGCCGCCTGGAGTACCCGGTGACCACGGTGGAGCTGGACCCGGGGGAAACGGTCCTGCTGTGCACCGACGGCCTGGTGGAACAGCCCGGCGCCGACCTCGACGACGGAATCCAGCTCCTGGCCTCCCACATCCGCCGCGGACCGGCGGACCTGCAGCTCCTCGCGGACCTGCTGTGCGAGATCGTCGACGAACGGGGCGGGGACGACGACATGGCGCTGCTCCTGCTGCGCCGCCACGTGGTGGCCGCCCAGGAGGGCGGCGGCCGCCTCCAGCAGCACGTGGCACCGGGGGACCCGGAGGCCCTGGTGGCGGCCCGGCACATGATCGGCGCGGCGGTGCGGTCGTGGGGCGCACGGGAACGGGCCGACGAGATCGAACTGGTCGCGGACGAGCTGATCGTGAACGCCCTGATGCACACCGACGGCCCGGCGATCGTGACCCTACGGGTCCTCGCGGGCCCCCAGCGCCGGCTCCGGGTGGAGGTGGAGGACCGCTCCAGCGCCCTGCCGCGCCGCCGCGAGGCGGGCGAGTCGGGCGTCTCGGGACGGGGCCTGATGCTGGTCGACCGCCTGGCGGACGTCTGGGGCGTGGAACCGCGGGGCGGCGGCAAATGCGTCTGGTGCGAGTTCGTGATGGGCTGACCCACCGTTTCGCCGTCCTCCGGACCGCTGCCGATGGCGGCTGGCAGGATCACCGGTATGTCCGAACCGACCCGCGCCATCACCGCCTACTGGGACGCCGCCGCGGCCGCGTTCGACGACGAACCGGATCACGGCCTGCGGCAGGAGCACACCCGCGCCGCGTGGGCCCGGCTGCTGAGGTCCTGGCTGCCCGCCGGGCCGGCCGGCGTCCTCGACCTCGGCTGCGGTACCGGGTCGCTGTCCCTGCTGCTGGCCGAGGCCGGGCACCGGGTGACCGGCGTGGACCTCGCGCCCCGGATGGTGGAGCGGGCCGAGGCCAAAGTCGCCGCCGCGGGTCTGTCGGGCCGGTTCCTCGTCGGCGACGCCGCGGATCCGCCGACCGGGCAGGAACGGTACGACGTCCTGCTCTGCCGGCACCTGCTGTGGACCCTGCCCGATCCCGGGGCCGCACTCCGCGCGTGGGTGGCCCGGCTCGGCCCGGGCGGGCGGCTCGTACTGGTCGAGGGGCGCTGGCGGGAGGCCGGCGACAGCGGCGCGCCCTACGTCGCCGGAGCCGAATCGCTCCCCTGGCACGGCGGGATCACCGCGGGCGAACTGGCCGATGAGGTCCGGCCCCTGGTGTCCGACCTGCGGATCGAACCGCTCAGCGGCGACACCGAGTTGTGGGGCGGACCGGTCACCGACGAGCGGTACGCACTGATCGCCCGGACCTGACCCCGGCGGCCGCAGGCAGCCCGGACGGTCGCGGCGGCGCGACCCCGCCCGCTCGCGCTCCGCCGGAGGCGGCGGCAGGCTGGGACCATGCCGGAGCTGCCCGAGGTCGAGGCCCTGCGGGAGTACCTCGACGAGCACCTCACCGGGCGGGTGGTCGAGCGCGTCCTCCCGCTCGCCGTCAGCGTGCTCAAGACCTACGACCCACCGCTGACCGCCCTCGAGGGGCAGCCGGCCGGCCCGGCCGCCCGGTACGGCAAGTTCCTGGCCCTGCCGGTCGGCGACCTCCACCTCGTCACGCACCTCGCCCGGGCCGGCTGGCTGCGCTGGCAGGACACCCTGCCCGCACAGCCGCCGCGCCCCGGCAGGGGGCCGCTCGCACTGCGCGTCTCCCTCGTGGGCGGGGGCGGCTTCGACCTCACCGAGGCCGGGACACAGAAGCGCCTCGCCGTGTACGTGGTCCACGACCCGCAGGAGGTACCCGGGATCGCCCGCCTCGGCCCCGACCCGCTCGCCGAGGGCTTCGACCGGGACGCCTTCGCCGCGCTGCTCGCGGGGGAGCGGCGCCAGATCAAGGGCGTGCTGCGGGACCAGAGCGTGATCGCGGGAATCGGCAACGCCTACAGCGACGAGATCCTGCACGCGGCCAGGGTCTCGCCGTTCAAGCTCGCCGCCTCCTTCACCGAGGAGCAGCTCACCCAGCTCTACGAGGCCGTGCGGAGCACCCTGGGCGAGGCCGTCGGCCGGGCCCACGGGGTGGCCGCGGGACAGCTCAAGGCCGAGAAGAAGAGCGGTCTGCGGGTGCACGGCCGGGCCGGTGAGCCGTGCCCGGTGTGCGGGGACACCGTACGCTCGGTGTCCTTCGCCGACTCCTCCCTGGAGTACTGCCCCACCTGCCAGACCGGCGGGAAGCCGCTCGCCGACCGGCGGCTCTCACGGCTCCTCAAATAGGCGGCCGCTGCGTAGACTCCGCGACCATGGCCGAGGAGCACCAGCAACAGGCGCCGCCCCGGCGCGAGATCGTCACCGGGACCCCCCGGGGCACCCGCCGCCCGCCCGCGCACACCCCGGCCCGCTCGGAGATCTCCGAGCAGACCACCCTCGGGGCCACCTACGTCCGGGCCCTGATGCGCAGCCAACTGCGCGCGGCTCTGGGCGCGCTGGCCGCGCTCGTATCGCTGATCGGCACCCTGCCGCTGCTGTTCGCCCTGTCGCACGACGCGTCGGGGCCACTGGTGTGGGTGGCACTCGGCCTGCTGGTGTATCCGGTGATGTGGCTCATCGCCCGGTGGTACATCACCCGGGCGGAGCGCAACGAGGCGGACTTCACCGGCCTGGTGATGGACCCGGCCGACCGCGCCTAGTACCTGCGCCCGCAGGCTCGCGGCGGTGTTGTCAGAGGGGGCCCGGATGATGGTCCCGACCACTTGCACACCAGGGACGAGGAACGGCATGCCATCACCATGGGAACGCCTCCGGGCACTGCTCGGTGAGCCGGAGGAGGCCTGGGGCCGGCCGAGCCGAGAGCTCTGGGAGGCCTCCGAACGGCACCTCGGTGTCACACTGCCCGCGGACTACAAGGCCTTCATGGACACGTACGGGCCGGGAACCCTCGACGGATACCTCCACCTGGACCGGCCGACGGGTCTCATGACCGCTGCCGAGCTGGAGGAATTCTGGTCCCTGGAGGCCTGGCGCGAGGCACGAAGAGGCGCGGAGGACCTCTATCCCTTCCCCTTCCACCCCGACCCCGGCGGGCTCATCCCCTGGGGCCACGACGAGCACAGCAGCGAGTACTACTTCCTGGTGGGAGGCCCGGATCCGGGCGATTGGGAGATCGTGGTCGGCAGCGAGTGCGCGGAGTGGTACCGCACCAGCGGCACCTTCACCGACTTCCTGATGCGCTGCTTCGACGGCCTCGACCGGGCACCGTTCATGGACCGCGCCTGGCCCGGGGCCGATGCCCGCTACAAACCTTTCGACAGCCAGGACTTGTCCGACCGGTCATGAGCGTTTAGGGCCGTGGAAGACCGTCCACAGGGGCCGAAGGGACCTTCCCGGGCACTGCCACCGTTCGGCCGTCACGATCCGGCTCCGAACATGAACTCCCCGGGGTAAATCCTCCCCGGGGCGCAGGGGCCGAGCGTGCGCGCGCCGGTCCTCGGCTTGCGCCTCACCCATCCCGGGCTACTGCAGTTGGCCGTCGAAGTCCGGGAGCTTGAAGGTGCGTTCGGAGTGGCCGCCTTTGGTCCGTTCCCAGTGAGGTGTTGTCGATGTCCAGCGCGATCGCGACGTGCCCTCAGAGCTGTCGTGTGGTTGAAGCGGTAACCGTGATGAAGGCTGGCATCTGCGCCCCGGGCGGCGCATGATGGACATAGTGCTCTCACCCGCATGGAAGCAAGAGCGTGACGGCATTCTCGGCTCCCACACCCGTCCCCGCGCACGGGGTGGTTGAAGTCGAATCGAGTAGCCACCACTCGGACGCCCTGCTGGATGCACCAGGGAAGGACGGACATCATGGCCGTTCTGAAACTTTCACTGTTCTCGAACAACTTGCCCGACTTCTTCATCATCGATCGCAACGGTTTCGGTGACATCGCCAAGATCGAAACCGACGAAGACCGCCGTGACGCCACGTTCCAGTGGACCGGTCCCAGCCTGGTGAACTTCGGCGGAACGGGAATGCTGGTACGGGCAGTTGCTCCGCCGGGATTCTGTCTGCGCATCGCGACGTTCGACGACTTCCGGATACACAGCAAGTTCTTCACCGGGATCATCGACCCCCAGGTCAAGGCGGAGGTCATCGAGGAATCGACCTACGTCATCCAGGCGGCGGAAATCGATCCGAACCAGGCGTCGTTCCGATCCGTGAAGTTCCCGGACCGATTCATCCGGCACAGGAACTTCGAACTCTTCGCCGAGCCGCTGTTCACCATCGCCGACCTCCAGTCCGCCTGCTTCAGAATCGCCCCGCCACTCCACCCGGAGGAATTCTAGGCGTGCCGGCGGTTCAGTTCGGCTCGTACGGTTCCACCGGGAGCGGGCCCAGTGGTTGCTGGGTGTGGCCCTTGGGTGAGCATGCGGCGAACGGGCCCTGCCGGGGGTCCATCAGGACCCGCAGGTGGGGGTCGGCGTGCTGGATCCACCACGTCGTCATGCCGAGGGCCGGATCGTGGCGCAGGTGTTCCCAGGCCAGCCAGAGCGAGGACAGCCGGGCCCCCGCCTCCGGGTGCTCCCACCAGAGCGGACACCAGGTGGCGGATGCACCGTCCAGCGGGCGGCGGACCGTGACCGCGAGGTAGTCGGTGACGAAGGCGAAGACGTCGCTGAAGTAGAACTCGGGCCCGTCGCCGTATACGTCCGCCGCGGGCATGGGGAAGACGGAACGCGGTTCCGGCCTCGGCCGGGGCAGGGGGTACAGCGCCAGCAGCGAGCCCAGGGCGTCGTCGCTGCGCCCGAGTTCCGTCAGGAGCCAGCCCAGGAGGAGGTCCTGGGATTCGGCGACCTCGGCGTAGGCGTCCGCCGCGAGGGAGGCGACGAGCCGCTCCCTCCAGTCGTCCAGCTGCCTCCTCCAGCGGTCCTCTTCCGCGGCGGACCGGGAACCGGCCAGGAAGCGGGCCACCGTCCAGTGGTGTTCCTTCCAGGCATCGCCATCGGCTTCGGCCGTCACCCGCGCTGCCACCCGTTGGGCGTTCTCGATCGCTTTGCTGTCCATGGAACCGGTATGTGCCTTTCGAGCCACGAGAGGAGTGTGCTGATCATACGAGTTCAGCCTCCCGCGCCCGTGTCCGTGCCCGCGGCTTTGTCAGAACAGGTGCATCGCCAAGTGTCCGAGGGGCAGACCGAGTTGCCAGGCCGGTGTCCAGACGCGCGCGTTCTCGTCGAGTCCCGGCGGGATGTCGGTGTGCTCGGGCCGGCCGGGGTCGAGGTTGGTGGCGAACAGCTCGGTGCCGTCCAGCCAGCGCCACGCCGCACGGGCCAGTTCCAGGTCGGGGTCCCCGCCGTCGCCGCGTTCCCGGGCCTCCTCGCCGAGCGCGAGGAACCGGGTGTGGACCCAGTCGCGCCACGGGTGCCCGTACGCCGTGAGCGACAGCCACTCGTCGAGCTGCGAGACCACCCGGATGCCGGAGAGCTCACCGGCCGCGTCCGAGAGGTAGATCGTCAGGGCGAGCGTGTCCCGTCCGGCCCTGAACTCCAGGGTGCTGACCGGGATGAGCCGGCCCGTACGCAGCAGTTCGTCCGCGATGTACTCGGCGTACAGCCAGGCCATGGGCACCGCGAGCCCGCCGTCACTGGTGCCGTTACTACCCTCGGGCTGCACCGTTCCACCTTCTCCCGCGCTTCGAGCGTCCCGTCGTCAGTCCCGAGCCTTCACCGAGCGGCTCTCGGAGCGGGGGATGTTTACTCAACTTGCACGCTCTGGTGCCGAAATCGACGCGTTTTATGTCCGATCCGCATCCATTCACGGCGTTAACCGATCCTTCGCCGTGCCGCAGACTCAGGCCCCGAGGCCGTACCCGTACCCCTGGAGGCCCTTCTTCAGGGCGCGGAGGGCGTAGTACGTACGGGACTTGACGGTTCCGGCCGGGATGCCGAGTTCGGCGGCGGCCTCGGCCACCGAGCGGTCACGGAAGTAGACCTGCATCAGCACCTCGCGGTGCTCCGGCCCCAGGGATCCCACGGCCCGCCGGACGTCGATCGCCGTGACCGAGCCGGCCACCGCGTCCTGGGGCTCGGGTGCGTGTTCCAGCACCTCCGGATCGACCTCCAGCGGCCGCGACAGCCGGGCCCGCCGGGCGTCGATCGCTAGGCGCCGGGCCACCGTGAACAGCCAGGGCCGCATCGAGTCGTGCCCGCTGGACAGGGCCTCCGGGTGCTGCCAGACCCGTACGAGGGTCTCCTGCACGAGGTCCTCCGCGCGCTGGGCGTCCCCCGCCGTGAGGCCGACCAGGAACCCGAACAGGGCCCGCCCGTGGTCGCGCTGGAGTTCGGCGAGTGCCTCGGGGTCCGTACGCGGGAGGGTGGGGGAGAGCGGCACGAGGGGCTCCTTCCGGGGTGCGTGGGGGCCGTGGAGGCGGCGACCCGTCCACCCTGACCTGCACGGAGCCGACCCGGAACCGTCCGGCCCCGGCGTTGCGCCCAAGCACCCGGGTCGTCCGCCGGGCGGCCGTGCGGGTCGGTGAACGGTCGAACGGCGCGGCGAACGGCAGGCGCCCGGCGCCGCCCGTGGCGGCCGCTCGTGGCCGCCGCCCCTGTCCGCCGCTCCTGTCCGCCGTCCGGGTGGGTGTGCGTCCGCGCGGCGGCGCCGTTCCTTGACTTACCGCGTGTAGTTATATGGATTGCATGTGATCACACGTCAGATAATCGTATTAACGAGAGCAGGGCACATGACCACGCGAATCCGGCCGCAGGTGCTCGCCCTCCTGTCGGCCGTGCTGCTGTCCGCCGCCGTCGGCTGTTCGGCCACCGGGAGCTCCGCACCGGCCCGCCTCGGGGACTCCGGCGGACCGCCCGCCGTCCCCTCCAGCGCCGCCGGATCGGCCCCCGACCGGGGCTTCACCCTGGTCGCGAGCGGCGACGTACTGCCGCACACCTCCGTCATCCAGCACGCGGCGAACGACGCGGGCGGCGACGGATACGACTTCGGGCCGATGTTCTCCGGGGTCAAGCCCGTGGTTTCGGCGGCCGACCTCGCCCTCTGCCACATGGAGACCATCTACGGGGAGGAGGGCGGGCCGTTCTCCGGCTACCCGGCCTTCAAGTCGCCACCGGAGGTCGCCGACGGACTGAAGGGCGCCGGGTACGACGGCTGCTCCACGGCCTCGAACCACACCCTCGACGACGGGGGCGACGGCCTGCGCCGCACGCTGGACCGCTTCGACAAGGTCGGGCTGAAGCACGCGGGCTCGGCCCGTACGGCCGCCGAGGCGGCCACGGTGACCATGTACACGGCGGGTTCCGCCAAGGTGGCGCACCTCGCCTACACCTACGACACCAACGGCTACCCGCTGCCCGAGGGCCAGCCGTGGGCGGTCAACCTGATGAAGCAGGACAAGATCGTCGCGGACGCGCGGGCGGCCCGGAAAGCGGGCGCGGACGTGGTCCTGGTAAGCGTGCACTGGGGCACGGAATGGGAGACCGAACCGGACGACACCCAGCTCTCGCTCGGCAGGGCGCTGACCGCCTCGCAGACCGGCGGCCGCCCCGACATCGATCTGATCATCGGAACACATGCCCATATCCCGCAGCCCTACGAGAAGGTCAACGGGACCTGGATCGTCTACGGCATGGGCGACCAGGTCGCGGGGGAGATGTTCAACCACACGGGCGCGCGCGACATGCGCGGCAACTACGGCTCGATCGGCCGGTTCACCTTCGCCCCGCCGGCCGCCGCCGGGCAGCGCTGGCAGGTCACCAAGGCCGAGTTCGTCCCACAGATGATGGACCTGTCCGCGGGCCGGGTCGTGCACCTGCCCGACGCCCTCGCCAAGGACCCCGGCCGCGAGGACTACGAGAGCGCGCGCGACGCCATCAGCGAGGCCGTACTCAGCCGCGGCGCCGCCAAGGACGGCCTGACCATGGGCAAGTAGGGCCGGGGAAGGGAGCGGGGACAGGGACGGGGACAGGGCCGGGCGGGGCCGGGACCCGGGAAACCTACGGAACCACGGTGACGGGCCAGCGGCCCGCCTTGACCAGGCGGATCGCCACCGACCCCACGATGCGGTGGCCCGCCTGTTCGGAGGCGCCGACCACCACCGCGTCCGCCATCAGCTCGTCCGCCGCGCTCACCAGGCCGGCGTACGGGTCGCCGCGGAAGGTGTGGAACTGCCAGCGCACGTCGTAGATGCCCTTGAGCCGCTCCGCCGACGCGCGGATCTCGGCGACCAGGCCCTCCGCGATCTCCCCGGTGGTGTCCGACACCGGCGCGCCCAGCGCGGCGCCGGCCGGGATCACCGGCTGGACGTACACCAGGGCCAGCAGGGCGTTCTGCCGCCGGGCCAGCCCCGCCGCGTAGGCCGCGGCCCGCAGCGAGGACTCCGATCCGTCCACCCCGGCCAGGATCACCTTCGGGCCGTCGGTACCGCGTTCGAATTCCGTGTTCACGTGCTCCGTCACCCTGCCGAGGATAGGCCGTGCCCCGAACGCCCGGGGCAAGGCCCTGGCCTGCGCGTGGACACGGCCCGGGCCGACCGTGGACAGGGCCGGGCGAGCACCCCTCCCGCTCGCCGCGCGCACCGGCGCCGCCCTCCCTACAGTGCGAACCATGAGTGCCACCAGCGCCACCGTGGAGGAGAAGCACGGAACCCGGAACCGCTTCCTGAACCGGGTGCCCGACGGCTTCGGCGCGTTCTTCGGATCGCTCGGCCTGCTCTGCGCCCTGCTCGCGCTCTCTCCCACACTGCGGCGGCTCCTGCGGCCCATCGTGCGTTTCCTCGACCTGATCGTCGTGCCGGTCAGCGCGAACCTCGCCTACGCCGTCTTCCTCTTCCTCCTCGCCGCGGCCCTCGGCACCCGCAAGAAGGTCGCCTGGTGGATCGTCATCACCTATTTGGCCCTGCTGGTCCTCGACGACGTACTGGAGATGGCCGTCGGCGAGTACTGGATCGGCGTTCCCTCCATGGTCATCGCCGTCGCCGCGCTGGCCGTGCTGATCGCCGCCCGCGACGAGTTCTACGCCGCCTCCCGCCCCGGGGCGCTGTGGCACGCCCTGTTCGTGCTCGGCCTCGGCCTGCTCGCCGCCGTGCTCGTGGGCTGGGCGCTCGTCGCCCTCTTCCCCGGCACCCTGCCCAAGGGCCAATGGCTCGACTGGGCCGCCAAGGAGGTCTTCGGCGGCCTCTTCTCGGCCCGGGAGTTCGACGGCCACCCGCCCCGCCCGCTGTCCTTCCTGCTCGGCCTCTTCGGCGCCGTCGCCCTGCTGAACGCGGCCATGACCCTCTTCCGCTCCCAGCGCCTGACCGCCGCCCTGCACGGTGACGAGGAGCCCCGCATCCGCGCCCTCCTGGGCGCCTACGGCCGCAACGACTCCCTCGGCTACTTCGCCACCCGGCGCGACAAGGCCGTCGTCTTCGCCCCCAACGGCAAGGCCGGCGTCACCTACCGCGTCGAGGCCGGCGTCTGCCTCGCCAGCGGGGACCCGGTCGGCGACCCCGCCTCCTGGACCGCCGCCATCGACGCCTGGCTGGCCGTGGCCCGGCGCTACGGCTGGGCGCCCGCCGTCATGGGCGCCTCCGAGAACGGCGCCACCGCCTACGCCCGCTCCGGACTCGGCGCCCTGCAGCTCGGCGACGAGGCCATCCTGCACGTGGGCCGCTTCGACCTCGACGGCCGCGACATGCGCGTCACCCGCCAGGCCGTCAACCGGGTCCGGCGCACCGGTGCCACCACCGTCATCCGCCGCCATTCCGCCCTCTCCGAGGACGAGATGCAGAGGATCGTGGAGAGCGCCGACAAATGGCGCGACACCGAGACCGAACGCGGCTTCTCCATGGCCCTGGACCGGCTCGGCGACCGCGCCGACGGGGACTGCCTGCTGGTCGAGGCCTTCGACGGCCGGGGCGAGCTGATCGCCCTGCTCTCCTTCGTCCCCTGGGGCAAGGACGGCATCTCCCTCGACCTCATGCGCCGCGACCGCACCGCCCCCAACGGGGTCATGGAGTTCATGGTCGCCCAGCTCTGCGCCGCGGCCCCCGGCCTCGGCGTGCACCGGATCTCCCTCAACTTCGCCGTCTTCCGTTCGGCCTTCGAGGAGGGCGGCCGGATCGGCGCCGGCCCCGTCCTCAAACTGTGGCGCAAGCTGCTCCTCTTCTTCTCCCGCTGGTGGCAGCTGGAGGCGCTGTACCGGTCGAACGTCAAGTACGACCCCGAGTGGTACCCGCGGTACCTCTGCTACCAGGACGCCGGCTCGCTCGCCCGGGTCAGCCTTGCCTCCGGCATCGCCGAGGGCTTCGTCTCCGTACCCAGCCTGCGCACCCTCTGGGGCAACGGCCACCCCAAGGGCCTCACCGCCATCGCCTCCACCGAGGGGCTTCCCTCCATCGAATCCCTGGGCCTGAACGCGGTCGAGCAGGAGGAGGCCGGTGCCCCGGTCGAGCGGCTGCCCGAACAGGTCCGCGTCCGCCACGCGAAACTGGACCGCATCCGCGAAGCAGGCACCGACCCCTACCCGGTGGGCATCCGCGCGCGCACCCACACCGTCGCGGAACTGAAGGCCACCCATGAGGGCACCCCCGGCCGCCCCGCCCTCGCACCCGGTTCCCGAACCGGTGAACGGGCCACCCTCGCCGGGCGCGTGATGCTCGTGCGCGACCTCGGCGGCGTGGTCTTCGCCGTCCTGCGCGACTGGTCCGGCGACATCCAGCTGATGCTCACCCGCGACGAGGCCGGGGCCGAGGTGCTGGACTCGTTCACCTCCCAGGTCGACTTCGGCGACCACGTGCTCGTCAGCGGCGAGACCGGCGCCAGCAGGACGGGCGAGCTGTCCCTCGTGGTCCGTTCCTGGCAGCTCACCGGCAAGTGCCTGCGCCCCCTCCCCGACAAGCGCAAGGGCCTCGCCGACCCCGAGGCCCGGGTCCGGCGCCGCTACCTCGACCTCGTCGCCAGCCCCGAGGCCCGGGACGTCGTACGGGCCCGCTCCAGCGCGGTCCAGGCCCTGCGCCAGGGCCTGCTCGACCGCGGCTACCTGGAGGTCGAGACCCCGATGCTCCAGCAGATCCACGGCGGCGCCAACGCCCGGCCCTTCCGCACGCACATCAACGCCTACGACCTCGACCTGTACCTGCGCATCGCGCCCGAGCTCTACCTCAAACGGCTCTGCGTCGGCGGCATGGAGAAGGTCTTCGAGATGGGCCGCACCTTCCGCAACGAGGGCGTCTCCTACAAGCACAACCCCGAGTTCACGATGCTGGAGGCCTACCAGGCCTTCGCCGACTACGACGTGATGCTCGACCTCACCCGCGAACTGATCCAGGGCGCCGCCACCGCCGCCTTCGGCTCGCCCATCGCCCACAAGGCGGGCCCGGACGGGAAGCTCGTCGTCCACGACATCTCCGGAACCTGGCCGGTCAAGACCATGTACGGGGCCATCAGCGAGGCACTCGGCGAGGAGGTGGACGCCGACACCGAGGAAGGGGTGCTGCGCCGGCTGTGCGACCGGGCGTCGGTCCCGCACGGCCCCGAGGACACCCGCGGCGACGTGGTGCTGGAGATGTACGAGCGCCTGGTGGAGGAGCGCACCAAGCTGCCCACCTTCTACAAGGACTTCCCGACCGACGTCTCCCCGCTCACCCGCCAGCACCGCCGGGACCCCAGGCTGGCCGAACGCTGGGACCTGGTCGCCTTCGGGACCGAACTGGGCACCGCGTACTCGGAGCTGACCGACCCGGTGGAACAGCGCCGCCGCCTCACCGCCCAGTCCCTGCTCGCGGCGGGCGGTGACCCGGAGGCGATGGAACTCGACAACGACTTCCTCGACGCCCTGGAGTACGCGATGCCGCCCACCGGCGGCCTCGGCATCGGCGTGGACCGCCTCGTCATGTTCCTCACGGGCCTGACGATCCGCGAGACCCTCCCCTTCCCCCTGGTCCGCCGCGGCTGACCGGCCCGCCCGTCGGCGTGGGCCGAGCGGGTGAGGGGGAGGGGGTGCTTCCGCGCCTCTCGACAACTTCGGCGATGTCGTTGATACGTAGTAATAATGAAAAATGATGAGCCGACAGTAGGGCGGCGCACGGTCCTGCGTACCGCCGTCTTCCTCGGAGTCGCCGCGGCCTCCGGACTGCTCACCGTGGGTGGTGAGAGCGCTACCGGTGGCCAGAACCCGGGGCCGGGCGGTTCCGGGGCGCCGGCCGGGCCGGGGGCGCGCCCCGCTGCGGGTGCGCCGGGGCTGAGGGCGCAGGCGCTGCCCGAGAAGTCGTACCGGCTGCGGCCGATGACCGCCGATGCGCCGGTACGCGCGGCGGCCGTGAAGCCGGCCGTAAGGACCCGGCCCATCCTGGAACTCCCCGCCGCGGAAGCGGCTTCGGCCGGCATGGTGCTCACCTTCGACGACGGCCCGGACCCCCGCTACACCCCCGCCATCCTCGACACCCTCGCCCGCTACGGCGTACGCGCCATGTTCTTCGTCTGCGGGGAGATGGCCGCCGAGAACCGCAACCTCCTGCGCCGGATGGTCGACGAGGGTCATGTCATCGGCAACCACACCTGGACCCACCCGCTCATCCCGAGTCTCAGCCGGCCCGCCCTCGCCTCCGAGATCGGCCGCACGAGCGAAGTCGTACAGCAGACGGTGGGCGAGGCGCCCCTGTGGTTCCGGGCCCCCTACGGGGCCTGGAACCGGGCTGCCTTCGAGATCGGGGCCGAGCTCGGCATGGAGCCGCTCGCCTGGACCGTGGACACCCTGGACTGGAAGGAACCGGGAACCCCGACGATCATCTCCCGGGTGCTGGGCGGCGCGGCCCCCGGCGTGATCGTCCTCTCGCACGACGCCGGCGGCAACCGCTCGCAGAGCGTCCAGGCGATCTCCTCCTACCTTCCCCAGCTGCTCGCGCGGGGCTACCGGATGACCCTCCCGGTGCTGCCGCCCCGCTGAGCCGGGGGCCGGCCGCGGCGGATGCCCTCCGGCTCAGCGGGCCTCCACCATGCGGGCGAAGACGACCACGTTGCCGTCGTAGCCGCGGGCCTTCGAATATCCGCCGCCGCAGGTGATCACCCGGAGTTCCGGGTGCCCGGTGTCCCCGTACACCCGGGCACCGGGGAAGGCCTCCTTGGAGAACACCTCCACCCCGTAGACCTCGAACACCGCCGTGCGGCCGTCGTACCGCTCCACCTCGATGTGGTTGCCCGGCTTGACCGAGCCGAGGCCGTAGAAGACCGCGGGGCCCTGCGCGTTGTCCACGTGCCCGACGATCACCGCCGAGCCCCGCTGGCCGGGCGAGATGCCGTTGAGGTACCAGCCTGCGAGATTGCGGTCCTGCGGGGGCGGCGCGTCGATCCAGCCCTCCGCGTCCAGCCCGACCGTCATCACCGGCGCGTCCACGTTGATCGTGGGAATCCGGATGCGCTGGACCGACGAGTGCTCCAGCACCTCCATGTCCGCCGGGGGCGTGGGTGGATCCGCCGGCAACTGACCGGACGTCATCGCGACGGCCGAGGCCGCGGTGGGCTGCGGCGGCCCGTCGCCGATGTTCACACCGTTGCGCACCATGGCGAGGCCGGTGAGCATGACCAGGGCGAGCACGCCCCACGGTGAGCGTTTGCGCGACTGCCCGGTCTCGTCCTCGCCCATCGTTCTCCCTTCCCGACGCGGGGGTCCCGACCCGCGTTCCTGTCCCGCCCCCGTACGCCCTACTTCACGCACGCTAAGGCCGAGTCGGCGGGACGGCGAGGGGGGAAGGGCGAACGGGTGGCCGCCACCCGGAGGGAGCCGGAAGGGGTGCGCCCATCCAGGTAATCGTCACATAAATGCCTGACGGGTCGTGACCTGCGGATCCGTCAGTTGCATTTCCCGCGCTTCGGCGTGTCGCTCAACCGGGCGGCCCAAAGCCGGAAATGCGGAGATGGCGGGGCGACCCGAGGGTTCGACGTGGGAGGCGTTCTCGTCGATCATCCGGGGCCGACGCTCCGGGGCGCTTCCCGCTGGAGGTTCCACCATGCGTGTCTTGCGCGCTCTTACCGTGACGGCGGCAGCCTGCGCCGTGATCGGCCTCAGTGCCCCGTTCGCCTCCGCGAACCAGGACCCCGGGGGCCGGGGTGGGAATGGGGGTGGGAACGGCCCCAGCAACATCTCCGTCAACCCGTATTCCGTGCACCAGGGTTCCACGATGCAGGTGAGCGCGGCGGGCTGCGGTCACGGCGGTACCGTCACGTCGCACGGCAACTTTCCGCCGGCCAACCTGTCCGCCGGGTCGATCGGCTTCGCGACCGTCCGGATCTTCAACCACGCCTCGCCGGGCCACCACACGCTGTCGGTCAAGTGCAACGACAGCAATCTGGTCGCCACCCACCGCTTCACGATCCTCGAGGGCAACCCCTCGCAGGGCGGCATCGGTGGCTCCTTCGGCCCGTCCACGGCCGAGACCGCAATCGGCGCGGGCCTCGTCGGCGCCGCGGCCCTCGGCGCAGGCGCCCACGTGCTGCGCCGCCGCCGACCGTTGCGCAGCCGGGCCTGACCGGTCGCCCCGGACGCGGATCCCCGCTACCGCAGATCGCCCCGAGTCCTCGTCAGGACTCGGGGCGATCGACGTGGCGGGGGACGGGCGGCGGGTTCAGTGGCTACGGCCGGACCCCCTGCGACGCAGGGCGAACACGGTGCCGCCCGCGGCGGCGAGGAACAGGCCGGCGCCGGCGCCGAGCTCCAGGGGATCCATGCCGGCCACGCTGCCGCCCAGACCGCCGCGGACACCGAGGGCGGAGGACGGGGTCGGGAAGAGGGTCGCACCGGTGCCGGTCCGGGTGGAGCTCGTGGTGGGTGAGGTGGTGCCGCCGGCGATCGTCAGGTCGGCCGAGCCGGTCTCCCCGTTGCAGGTGAAGGAGACGGAGTAAACGGCTCCGCGCCGGGCGTCCCGGTCCACGGTGACCCGTACGGTCTGGCCGCGCGCGATGCTCACGGTGTCGAAGACCCCGGAGGAGGCGGTGGCGTAGGCGGCGTTGCAGCGGCTGACCGCGAGGACCGTCTGCCCCCCGGGGGCGACCGTCGAAGGCGTGAGGGTGAAGCCGAACGAGGTGATGGGCTGGGCCTCGGCAGCGGTCGCGGCGGGCGCGCCGAGGACGCCGAGTGCGAGGACGGCGCCCGTGGCACCGGCGCTCAGCAGGGCGGTGGCGGAGGTACGTATCGCACCCATGGTTGGTTCTCCGGATCCCCGAGGAGCAGCCGCGGAACGGTTTTCCGCACGTGGGGGGTCGTGCGCCTCGATGTCCGACACGCTAGGTCGGGGTGCGGTGACCCGCGATCAGGAACGGGCGAATGGGGCACGGGCCTGGGCCGAACCGGGGACGGGAGGCCCGTCCCCGGTTTGCGGGCGGCCTAGCCGCCGAGGTCCAGGTGGGGGAACTGGGTGAGGAACGGTTCGGCGGTGGCGGAGATGCCCCGCCCGAACGGCGCGTCGAAGTCCCAGATCAGGAACAGCAGGAACGCGATGAGGGCACTGAACAGGCCCGCCAGCAGCATCTCCCGGAACGACCGCCTGATCTGCAGGGTGAAGATCAGGCCCACGGTCACCAGGGCGCCGACGATCAGCCCGAACCACACCACGCCCGGCATGGTGGCCCCGGCACTCGAGCCGCGTGCGCTGCGGGCGTCGTCGACCACCGCGACCTGGTCGACCAGCGGCTGGTAGGCCTGTCCCTCGTGGTCGGTCTGCGGCTCGTAGTCGGTGACGTCCCGGCGGATACGTTCCAGCAGTTCCCCGCCGCGCTCGGTGAGCTCGCCGTGGTCGGCCATCCGCTGCCACTCCGTGTCCACGACGTGGCTCACGTACGCGTCGACATCGGACCGGATCCGCTTCCGCACCTCGACCGGGTAGACCTCGGAGCGGACACTGATCTCGTGCAGGGCCTGGGCCTCCTGGCGCACGTATTCCTGGGCGGCCCCGCGGCCCTCCCAGACGCCGGCGATCGCCAGGCCCAGCACGATCGCGTAGATCACCCCGATCATCATCGTCATGTACTCGATGACGTCCGGGGTCTCGTTCGGATCGTCGTCGTCGCCGATCCTCCTGTGGTTCAAGAAGGCGATGGACAGCACCACGGCACAGGCCGCGGCCATCGCGAGGGACAGGACGAGCCATTCCGACAAGATGACTCCCAATCGGTTACTGGTGGGGCGGAAGAAGCGCTAGCGCGGGCGCAGCGCGACGATCGCGAGCACCGCGGGAGCGGCGGTCATCAAGGTGAAAGTCACCGGTGAGATGTGGTGCTCGACGGGTTTGCGGGCCGCCGCGTGATAGGCGGGGCGGGCCACCGGTTTCGGGGGTACGGGTTTCACCTCTGGGGCGGGTGGTGGAGTTGGGGCGGGTGGTGCTGGTGGTGGCGGTGCGGGAGCCCTGACCACGCGGGGGGCCGCGGGTGCCGGCTTCGGCGGGGGCGGCGCGGCCAGAGCCGGCTTCGGTACGGGTTTCGGCGCCGGTGGCGGCGGCGTTTTCGGCGGTGCGGGCTTCGGAGGCGGTGTCGGCTCGGGCGGTGGCGGCGGGGGAGTCGGCTCGGGCGGCGGCGTGGGCTTCGGGGGTTTCGGCGGCTTCGGCGGCGGTTTCGGCGGGCAGGGCGGAGGGGGCGGCGGCGGTGGGCAGTGGGGGTGGCCGTGACGGCCCCCGCCGTGCCCGCCTCCACGGCGTTTCCCGTGGTCGGAGCCCTGGTCGTCATCGTGATGTCCGCCACGCGGGCCGCGTACGCGGTCGCTGCCACCGGCTGCCGCGGCCACCACGGCGGCGGCCGGGCCGTCGCCGGAGTCGGTCGTCGCGTAGGCGCGGCTATCAGCCACGGCCGGCGTGACGGACAAGGCCGCCCACAGCAGGACCGGGACTGCCAGCAGGCGCCTGGCACAGGCTCTGTTCACCCCGGGAGCATGGGCCCGCGCGCGCCCGGGCACGCGAGGCTCGGCCCCCGGTTCGCCTGAACGGGTGGACTGCCGACCAGAGAGGTTTGAGCCACCTGCGGGTCGGTAGTGTGGTGACTGCGATCGACCCTCGGTCAATTCTCATAAGGGACTTGTCGGTATCGGTCATTCCCTCGTCCGGCGGGACGGTGCCTTTGGTGTGTGACGAAGAACGGATCGCCAATTTCCGCTTTTGCTCGCCCTGTTGGGAAATGATCAGTAGATTCGGCTCGGACAGGAGTCCGACCTCACACGGACGACCGCAGGACCAACGCTTGGAGACCCCGATGGAGCGCCCCGCCTGGGCCCCGCCAGGCATCGACATATCGGTGCCGAGCGTGTCCCGCATCTATGATTACTATCTGGGTGGGTCCCACAATTTCGAGGTCGACCGCGAGACGGCTCGCCGCGCCATGCAATTCATGCCGGGACTGCCCAAGATCATGCAGGCCAACCGGGCATTCATGCGCCGCGCCGTCCGGCACGCCGTGGCCGAGGGCGTCACGCAGTTCCTCGACATCGGCTCCGGCATCCCCACCTTCGGCAATGTCCACGAGGTCGCCCAGGCCGCCAGCCCGCAGGCGCGCGTCGTCTACGTCGACCACGACCCGGTGGCCGTCGCGCACAGCCGGGCCGTCCTCACGGGGGACGACAACAGCGGCATCGTCGCCGCCGACCTGCGCAAGCCCAAGGAGATCCTGGCCGCCCCCGAGGTCGGCCGACTCCTCGACCTCGGCCGCCCGGTCGCCCTCCTGCTCGTCGCCGTCCTGCACTTCCTGGAGGACGCGGACGACCCGTACGGTGCCGTCGCCGAGCTGCGTGACGCGCTGGCCCCCGGCAGCCTGCTGATCCTCACGCACGCCTCGTACGAGGGGATCCCGCTCACCCAGGAAACCGCCGCCGGCACCGTCGGCGTCTACCGGGACATGCGCAACCCCCTCGTCATGCGGACCCGGGAACAGATCAGCGGATTCTTCGACGGGTTCGAGATGCTGGAGCCGGGCCTCGTGTCCATGCCCGACTGGCGGCCGGACCGGCCCGACGGCGGCGAAGAGGCCGAGACACCGGAAGACCCCTACGCCTTCTCGGGCTTCGGCGGCGTGGGACGCAAGGCGTGAGACTTCCGGCACAGACGGCGGGCGCGCCGAAAGCCGCCGCGGCCCCCGCAGCGGCACCGGCCACCGGGTCCGCGGCGGCCCCGCACGGCGGCATCGAGGACCGGATCGCCCGTTTCGCCACGATCTGGGGTCGGGCGATCTTCCCGGTGACGGCGACCTCGCTGACCCGCACCGAGTTCGAACGGCACCTCGTACCCCTCACCCGGACGCTCACCGAGGCCCTGCACGCGAGGCCCTTCGACGCCTCGGTCGCCCAGCAGGTGGGCGCGGAACTCGTCGCCGTGCACTGCACCGACCCCGAGGCCCTGGCGGGCACCCTCGGCGTGATCGAGTCGTACCTGGTGCTCTACTGCGGCCCGGACGGACCCGAGGGCTCCGGCGTGGAGGGCACCGAGGAGTACCGCTCCCGCTGCGCCCGCCTCCAGCACGCCATCGCGGCGGGATACGCCCGCGCGCTGCGCGAGCGCACGCTCAGGGAGCAGGAGGCCATCGCACGCTCCGCGCTCACCGCGCGCACCGACGCGCAGCAGGCCCTGCACGCGAGCGAAGAGCGCTTCCGGGCGGTCTTCGAGGGCGCGGCCGTGGGGATCGGCATCGCCGACCTCGACGGGAACGTCCTGGAGGTCAACGACACCCTGCTGCAGATGTTCGGCGGCCTGGAGGGGCACGTCCGCAGCCGCAACGTCAGTGAATGGGGACACCCCGACGACACCCCGCACGTCTGGCGGATGTACGGCGAGCTGGTGCGCGGCGAGCGCGAGAGCTACCGCGTCGAGAAGCCCTACTACCGGCACGACGGAACCGTGCTCTGGACCAATCTGACGGTGTCGCTGCTGCGTGACGCCGACGGGAAGCCGCAGTACCAGCTGGCGCTGATGGAGGACACCACCGAACGCCGCCTGCTGAACCTGCGCCTGCGCTACGAGGCCACCCACGACGCCCTGACCGGCCTGCCCAACCGGACGCTGTTCTTCGAGCGCCTGGAGAAGGCCCTCGGCGGGGCGGGCGGCGACCGCTACGGGCTGTGCTACCTCGACCTCGACGGATTCAAGGCGGTCAACGACAGCCTCGGGCACTCGGCGGGGGACCGGCTGCTGGTGGAGGTCGCCGACCGGCTGCAGAGCTGCGCGACCGGTCCCGGCGAGGTGGTCGCCCGGCTCGGCGGTGACGAGTTCGTCGCCCTGACCACCGGCTCCGACACGGAGCAGAAGGTGACCGACCTCGCGGTCCGCATACTGACCGCCCTGTCCACACCGATCCGGCTGGAGGGCCGGGAGCTGACGGTCCGGGGCAGCATCGGCATCGTCGAGGGCCGCGCCAAGGAACGCACCCCGGCGGAGGTGCTGCGCAGCGCCGACATCACGATGTACCGGGCCAAGGCGGCCGGCGGCAATCGCTTCGAATTCGCCGACGCCGAGGCCGACGCCCGAGCGATCACCCGCCACGGCCTGACCAACGCCCTGCCCGCGGCGCTGGAACGCGGCGAGTTCTTCATCGAGTACCAGCCGCTGGTCCACATGCGCGACGGCAGCGTGCACGGGGCCGAGGCCCTGGTGCGCTGGTCGCACCCGCAGTACGGGGTCCTCGGCCCGGACCGCTTCATCCCGCTCGCCGAACGCACCGGGCTGATCGTGCCGCTCGGCCGCTGGGTGCTGGAGGAAGCCGTCCGCCAGGCCCGCATCTGGCAGCGCGAGCACGGAGGTGCGGCCCTGCGGATCAACGTCAACCTCTCGCCGACCCAGCTGCACCACCCGGGCCTGGTCGCCGACACCGTGGCGGTGCTGGAGAAGTCCGGCCTCGCCCCGGGCGCGCTGTGCCTGGAGGTCACCGAATCGGCTCTGATAGGGGCCGACGACGAACTCCTGGAACCGCTGCGCCGGCTCGCGGCCCTCGGCGTGGACATCGCCCTCGACGACTTCGGCACCGGCTACTCGAACCTGGCCAACCTGCGGCGGCTGCCGGTCAGTGTCCTGAAGCTCGACCGCTCCTTCACCCAGGGGATGCAGCAGCAGCCGGCCAACCCGGTCGACGTCAAGATCGTGGAGGGGATCGTCGCCCTGGCGCACAGCCTCGAACTCGCCGTCACCGTCGAGGGGGTGGAGACCGGAGCCCAGGCCGCCCAGCTGCGCGCCCTCGGCTGCGACACCGCTCAGGGCTGGTACTACGCCCGGCCCGGGGCCCCGGACCGGATCCACACCCTCTCCCTCTCGGACGCGGTGCCCGCACCCTCCTGACGCACGTCCCGGTCGGGAGCCGGAGCCCGAACCCGGGCCCGCCGCCCGAACCCGAGCCGGGTGCCGGAGCCGGGGCCCGGTGCGGCCCGGGACACCTCGGGCTCCGGCGGCGCGGCACCGGTCACTCCAGGCCGACCTCCGTTCCCCGGCCGGGGGTCCGGACGGCGTCCACGACCCGCTCGTAGCGCTCAGCCGTGTCGGCGAGGACCGCCGCGGCCACCGGCAGCCGCTCCGCCTGGTACCCGTCGAGCACCTCCTCCCCGGCGGGTTCCGTGAGGGCGGCGGCCAGCGTCCGGCCGAGGGCGGCCGCGTCCTGGATGCCGGTGTTCATGCCCAGCCCGCCGGCTATGGGATGTACGTGCGCGGCGTCTCCGGCGAGGAAGACCCGGCCCTCCCGTATCCGCGTGGCCATCCGGACGTTGACCCGCCACGCCGAGACCCAGGTGGCGTCTTCGAGCCGGATGCCCGGCACCCCCGCATGGCGGTCGAAGATCCGCTGGAAGCCCTCCAGGGAGGGCGGCAGGGGTTCGCCCCGCTCGTCCCGCTCGGGCGAGGCCTGCAGCTGGAAGCTGTCCGTCCCCGGCATCGGGCAGAGCAGGATCCCGCCGCCCTCCGAGGTGAACCACTGGTGCCAGACGTCCCGGCCGAGGCCGGGTGCCCGCACATCCCCGATCACCATCGCGGTCTCCGTCTCCCCGCTCCCCTCGAAAGGGATGCCGAGCAGCTTGCGGGTCGTGCTGCGTCCGCCGTCGCACCCGGCGAGATAGCGGGCCGCGATGACCGTGCCGTCCGCCAGCTCCGCATGCACCCCGGTCTCGTCCTGGGTGATTCCGGTGAGCTCGGATCCGTACTCGACCCGCACGTCCAGTGCCGCGAGCCGGTCGCGCAGGGCCGCTTCGATCTGCCACTGCCCGATCAGCAGGCCGCCGTCCGTGGGGGTGTCGTTGATGTGTTCCCCGTCGAAGTACTTGCGCAGGGTCACGCTCGCTTCGCCGATGGCGGCCAGGGGCTCGAGCACGCCGAGCTCGCGGAAGATCTCGAGACTGCCCGGCCGCAGTCCCTTGCCCCGGGACTCGTGATGCGGTTCGGTGCGCCGTTCGATGACGCGGACGGAGATTCCGCGCTGTGCGAGGTCGCAGGCGAGCGTCAGTCCGGTCGGACCGGAGCCGGTGATCAGTACGTCGGTCATGGGATGTCCCCTCCTCGTCGATGCCTCAAGGAAAGCGCCCTCCGACAGAAAAAGCAACCCGGTTAAAAAAATAACTCGGTCACTAATTCGTGCTACGCTGTGCGCATGGAGAACACGACGGGCCTGCGCGAGAACAAGAAGCTCCGTACGCGTCACCGGCTGGCGGCGACGGCGTTGGAGCTCTTCCTGGAACGGGGCTTCGATGCCGTGTCGGTGGCGGATGTCGCCGCCGCGGCCGAGGTCTCCAAACCCACCCTCTTCCGGTACTTTCCGAGCAAGGAGGACCTGCTGCTCGACCGGTTCGCCGACCATCAGGACGAGGTGGCACGGATCGTGCGCGAGCGGGCCCCCGGCCGCACGCCGGTGGGTGCGGTGCACGCCCACTTCCTGGCGGCCCTGGCCGAGCGGGATCCGATCACCGGGCTGTGCGACCACCCGAACGTGATGGCCTTCCAGCAGCTGATCTACAGCACCGCAAGTCTGAAGAGCCGGCTCAACCGCTACACCGAGCTCGAGGTGGAACTGCTCACCGCCGGGCTGGAGGCGGAGGCGGTGTCCCCGCTCGCCGCCCGGCTCGCGGCGACGCATCTCGTGGCGGTCCGCCACGAGCTGGGCCGGGTGAACTGGCTGCGGATCGAGGCGGGGCAGAGCGCGGACGAGGCCCATGCGGCGGCGGTGGCCGATGCCGATGAGGCCTTCGGGATGCTCGCCGAAGGCCTCGACAGAGCCCTGCCGAAGGCTTCCACCCCGCCGATATCCCCGGCCCCGGCCCCGGCCCCGGCTCCGGTCGCGCACTGACGGCCGTCCCGGCCGGGGGCTCCCGGCCGGGGCGGGATCAGCCGGTCAGTATGCGCTGCAGTTCCCGGGCCGCACGCGGCGGAGCCACGTCGGTCCGGTGGGCCAGGGCGATCGTGCGGCGCAGCGGGGAGCCGGCCAGCGGGGTCACCCGCAGGCCCGGACCGGCGCGCTCCACCACCATCGCCGGGACCACCGCGACACCGAGCCCCGCCCGGACGAAGCCCAGGACCGCGTCCATCTCGCCGCCCTCCACGGTGAAGACCGGCTCGAATCCCTCCGCCCGGCAGGCCGTCACCGTGAGTTCCCGCAGGTCGTAGCCGTGCCGGAACATCACCATCGGCTCGTCCCGCAGCCCGGGAATGGTCAGCTCGCCGCCCCCGCCCGGCGCCGGCCGTTCCGCCGAGGAGACCACCACGAGGTCCTCCGTCAGCAGTTCCACCGTGGTCAGGGCCGGGGCCGACGGGGGCAGCGGCAGTGCGATCAGGGCCAGGTCCAGGGCTCCGCGCGCGAGTTCCCGTACGAGGTCGAGCGAGCCGCTCTCCTCGATCAGCAATTCGATCCCGGGATGGGCGTCGTGGAAGGCCCGCAGTACGTCCGGCAGCAGGCCCGTGCAGATGCTGGGCGTGGCGCCGAGCCGGACGCGGCCGCGCCGGAGCTGCGCCAGTTCCTGCACCTCCAGCCGGGCGGTGTCGGCGTCCGCCAGGATCCGCCGGGCCAGCGGCAGCAAGGCCTCACCCGCGTCGGTGAGCGCGATGTTTCCCCGTGCCCGGCTGAACAGTTCGGCCCCGAGTTCCCGTTCGAGCGCCTTGATCTGCTGCGAGAGCGAGGGCTGGGCCACGTGCACACGCTCCGCGGCCCGGGTGAAGTGCAGGGTCTCGGCGACCGCCACGAAGTACAGGAGCTGCTGGAACTGCATTCGCCCAGGCTATCGCCCTCGATAGACATTCCCTATCGATATCAGCTCCATCATGTCTTGGACCTTTCGGGATCCCCGTCCGTACCGTCGGGGACATGGCTCTGGCAACGCGGACGGATCGACGGCCGTCCATCACACGCACGATCTGGGACTCCTCCGTCGGCAAGAAGTCCGTGATGGCCGTCTCCGGCCTGATCATGCTCGGCTACCTCGTCGTGCACATGCTCGGAAACCTCAAGATCTTCTTCGGGGCGGACGAGTTCAACGGCTACGCCCACTGGCTGCGCACCCTCGGCTCACCCTTCCTGCACCACGAGTGGGCCCTGTGGCTCGTCCGCTTGGGACTGCTCGCCGCGGTCGTCGCCCACGCCGTGTCCGCGTACCAGCTCAGCCGCCGCGACATCAAGGCCCGCCCGGTCAAGTACGCCCACAAGCGCCGCCGCGCGAGCTACGCCACCCGCACCATGCGCTGGGGCGGCATCATCCTCGGCCTGTTCATCGTCTGGCACCTGCTCGACCTCACCACGCTCACCGTCAACGAGCGCGCCTGGTCCGGCCACCCGTACGAGAACGTCCTGTCCACTTTCTCCACCTGGTACGGGAACACGATCTACATCGTGGCCATGGCCGCCCTCGGCCTGCACGTCCGCCACGGCTTCTGGAGCGCCGCGCAGACCCTCGGCGCGGGCAGCGCCCGCCGCGAGCGGACGCTGAAGTTCCTGGCCAACGGCCTGGCCCTCGTCCTCTTCGCCGGCTTCGTGTCCGTCCCCGTAGCCGTCATGACCGGAGTGGTGAACTGACCATGAGCGCACCCCTGCACCACCGCGACCAGCACGAACCCAAGCAGCACCCCCACTACGCGGCCTACACCACCGGTGAGCCCGTGGCCGACACCAAGGCCCCCGAAGGCCCGATCGCGGACCGCTGGGACCGGCGCCGCTTCGAGGCCAGGCTCGTCAACCCGGCGAACCGCCGCAAGCACACAGTGATCGTCGTCGGCACCGGCCTGGCGGGCGGTGCCGCCGGCGCGACTCTCGCCGAGCAGGGCTACCACGTGGTCCAGTTCTGCTTCAGCGACTCGCCGCGCCGTGCCCACTCCATCGCCGCCCAGGGCGGCATCAACGCCGCGAAGAACTACCGCAACGACGGTGACTCCGTGCACCGCCTCTTCTACGACACCGTCAAGGGCGGCGACTTCCGCGCCCGCGAGTCCAACGTCCACCGCCTCGCCCAGATCTCCGTGGAGATCATCGACCAGTGCGTGGCCCAGGGCGTCCCCTTCGCCCGCGAGTACGGCGGCCTCCTCGACACCCGCTCCTTCGGCGGCGTCCAGGTCTCCCGCACTTTCTACGCCCGCGGCCAGACCGGCCAGCAGCTCCTGCTCGGCGCCTACCAGGCACTCTCCCGGCAGATCGCCGCGGGCAACGTCGAGATGCACGCCCGCACCGAGATGCTCGACCTGATCGTCGTGGACGGAGTGGCCCGCGGCATCGTCGCCCGCGACCTGATCACCGGCGGGATCTCCACGTACTACGCCGACGCCGTGGTCCTGGCGAGCGGCGGCTACGGCAACGTCTTCTACCTCTCCACCAACGCCATGAACTCCAACGCGACCGCCGTCTGGCGGGCGCACCGGCGCGGCGCGTATTTCGCCAACCCCTGTTTCACCCAGATCCACCCCACCTGCATCCCGCGCACCGGCGACCACCAGTCCAAGCTCACCCTCATGAGCGAGTCCCTGCGCAACGACGGACGCATCTGGGTCCCCAAGGCCCAGGGCGACACCCGCGCCGCGGCCGACATCCCCGAGGCGGAGCGCGACTACTACCTGGAGCGGATCTACCCCTCCTTCGGCAACCTGGTGCCCCGCGACATCGCCTCCCGCGCCGCGAAGAACGTCTGCGACGAGGGCCGCGGCGTGGGCCCCGGCGGCCAGGGCGTCTACCTCGACTTCGCGGACGCCATCCGCCGCATGGGCCGGGACAAGGTCGCCGAGAAGTACGGCAACCTCTTCGAGATGTACGAGCGGATCACCGCGGAGAACCCGTACGAGGTCCCCATGCGGATCTACCCCGCCGTCCACTACACGATGGGCGGCCTGTGGGTCGACTACGACCTCCAGACCACCGTCCCCGGGCTCTTCGCCATCGGCGAAGCCAACTTCTCCGACCACGGAGCCAACCGCCTCGGCGCCTCCGCGCTGATGCAGGGCCTCGCCGACGGCTACTTCGTGCTCCCCTCCACCATCAACGACTACCTCGCCCGCCACCCCCACCAGGACACCGTCGACGACAGCCACCCCGAGGCCGCCGCCGCCGTACGGGAGGTCCGCGACTGCCTCGCCCAGCTGCTGGCCGTCGACGGCGACCGCACCCCGGACTCCTTCCACCGCGAGATCGGCGAGCTCATGTGGGAGTACTGCGGCATGTCGCGCACCGAGGAGGGGCTGCGCAAGGCCCTGACGCGGATCCCGGAGATCCGCGAGGAGTTCTGGCAGCGCATCAAGGTCCCCGGAAGCGGCGAGGAGTTCAACCAGTCGCTGGAGAAGGCCAACCGCGTCGTCGACTACCTCGAACTCGCCGAGCTGATGTGCCTCGACGCCCTCGACCGCGCCGAATCCTGCGGCGGCCACTTCCGCGAGGAGTCCCAGACCCCGGACGGCGAGGCCGCCCGCCGCGACGAGGAGTTCGCCTACGCCGCCGCCTGGGAGTACCAGGGCACCGGCGCCGCCCCCGTCCTGCACAAGGAAGACCTCGTCTTCGAGTACGTCCACCCCACCCAGCGGAGCTACGCATGAAGCTCACCCTGCGCGTCTGGCGCCAGCGCGGCGCCGACGCCCCCGGTCACATGGTCTCCTACGAGGTCGACGGCATCTCGAAGGACATGTCCTTCCTGGAGATGCTCGACACCCTCAACGAAGACCTCATCCTGCGCGGCGAGGACCCGGTCGCCTTCGACCACGACTGCCGCGAGGGCATCTGCGGCGCCTGCAGCCTCGTCATCAACGGCGACGCCCACGGCCCGGAACGCACCACCACCTGCCAGCTCCACATGCGGTCCTTCGCCGACGGCGACACCATCGACGTCGAGCCGTGGCGCGCCTCCGCCTTCCCCGTGGTCAAGGACCTCGTCGTCGACCGCAGCGCCTTCGACCGGATCATCCAGGCCGGCGGCTACATCACCGCCCCCACCGGCGCCGCCCCCGAGGCGCACGCCACCGCCGTCCCCAAGGCAGATGCCGACTTCGCCTTCGAGCACGCCGAGTGCATCGGCTGCGGCGCGTGCGTGGCGGCCTGCCCCAACGGCTCCGCGATGCTCTTCACCTCCGCCAAGGTCAACCATCTGAACGTCCTCCCGCAGGGTTCGCCGGAGCGCGAGACCCGCGTGCTGGACATGGTGGCCCGGATGGACGACGAGGGCTTCGGCGGCTGCACCCTGACCGGCGAGTGCGCCACGGCCTGCCCGAAGGGCATCCCGCTGCCGTCGATCGCCGCGATGAACAAGGAGTGGCTGCGGGCGGTGCGCAAGAGCCCCCGCTGACCCCGGGGTCCAGGGACCCCGCCACCGCCCCCGGTGCCTGCGCCGATCGGCTGACCGGCGCGGCGCCGGACCGCGCCGCGTCCCGGCGCCGCCCGGAGCGTGGGGGACAGTGGCGCCATGCCAGAAGCCCCCGCCGGGTCCGGGCCGCGTCGCCGAGCCGTCCTGGCCGCCGCCCTCGCCCCGCTGGCCGGAGCCGGGGCCGGATGCATGGGCGGGCAAGCCTGGCGCACCCCCGCGCCCGGTGCGCCGGCCCGGCCCGAGGACGCCCTGATCATGCTGATCCGGCACGCGGAGAAGCCGTACGCCGGCGGCGTCGGCCGGGACGCGGAGGGCGAGGACGACCCCGGTTCGCTGGCGGGCCGCGGCTGGCGCCGGGCGGAGCGGCTCCCGCGCCTGTTCCCGCCGGCCCCCGGCTCCTCGCTGCCCCGCCCCGCGGCGGTCTTCGCGGCGGGCGGGAAGGGGGACGCCGCCCCCGCGCGGTGCCGGCAGACGGTGGCGGCGCTCGCCACCGCCCTGCGCACACCCGTCCGCGCCGAGTTCGCCGTCGGCGCCGAAGCCGCCCTCGCGCAGGCCGTGTCGGCCGCGCCCATGCCCGTACTCGTCTGCTGGGAGCACAGCGGGATCCCACACCTGATCCGGTCCCTCGGCGCCGACCGGGCTCCCGGCATCCCGGCGACCTGGCCCGACCGGCACGACCTCGTCTGGATCCTCGACCGCCGCCTGGGGCGGTGGAGCTTCCGCGAACTGCCGCAGCACCTGCTCCCCGGCGACGTCTGAGCCGCACCGGAGGCGAGCGGCCCGCCGATGACGCGCCGCTGCTCAGACCGCCGTCCGCTCCACGG
This sequence comes from Streptomyces sp. NC-S4, assembly GCF_054353315.1. Taxonomy (NCBI): domain Bacteria; kingdom Bacillati; phylum Actinomycetota; class Actinomycetes; order Kitasatosporales; family Streptomycetaceae; genus Streptomyces; species Streptomyces sp. NC-S4. Next base: position 7,385,617 of record NZ_CM135937.1, read on the forward strand.
GGATCCACAGCTGCGCAGTTGCCTCCGTCCCGTCCCCGGACAGCCGGGTGCGCAGGATCTCGGGCCCCGGCCGGCTCCGGTAGGGGTTGGACGGGAACCACTGCGTGAACACGTCCCGCCACAGGTACTGGAGCGTCGTCGGGAACGGGCCGGAGCTCTCGAAGACCGCCCAGGTGCCCGCCGGGACGGTGAGCGCGTCCATGTCCTCGGGCACCGCGGCACGGGTCACCACCCCGTGGTAATAGTCGAGTTCGGTCCCCTCCGCGCGGCTGTCGTCCAGGTCGTCGCTCGCCGAGATGATCCCCTCCGGCTCCTGGTCGGACAGGCCCTGGATGCGCTGCAGCGTCTCCTGCCCGATCCCCCGGACGAAGGCGGCGATGGCCGGGTTCATCCCCTCGTGCACGAGGGGGACCCGCGCCTTCCTGCCGACCACACGGAACTCGTCCTTCTCCACGACCTTGTACTCCATGCTGCTGTTCCCTTCGACGACGAGGCGGAAGGACATCCGTGGCTGGGACCGCAGGATCGCACCCGTGCGCCTGGCCTCGCCCGGACCGACGCCGTGCACGGCCCGGAACGCACGGGCGAAGGCCTCTCCCGAGGTGTAGCCGTAGCGCACCGCGATCTCCAGGAGCGTCCGCTCCCTGCCCAGCACCTCGGCGCCCGCGACCGTCAGCCGCCTGCGGCGGATGTACTCCGACAGCGGTATCCCGGCCAGGGCGGAGAACAGCCGCCGGAAGTGGTACTCCGACGTCATCGCGATCCGCGCCAGGTCGGCGGCCTCGATCGGCTGATCGAGGCGGTGCTCGATGTGCTCCATGGCCTGGTTCAACCGGTCCAGCATCCTGTGTCCTTCCCTTTCGATCGCTCACGTTAGGAGGGACCCGCCCCGGCGCACCCGACATCCTGTGCCCGGTCCGGTCGGGTCCGGTCGGGTCCTGACGCGGAGCCCGGAACGATCCACCGGCCCCCGCCCGGCGCACCGTCAGAAGGCGTACCGGATCCGCAGCCACGGGGCCCGGGCGGCGACGAGTTCGCGCATCGTCCCGACGGCCCCGGCCTTCACCCCGTTGCGGTAGCGGACGTTCCAGCTGCCGTTCTCGGAGCGCTTGGGCTGCTGGAGATCCGGCCGCCACAGCGCCTCCTCCGCGCGGGGGTGCCAGCCGAGGTTGAGCTCGTGCAGGTCCTCGTTGTGCGTCAGCATGATGATCTCCGCGGCTGCCTGGTCCTTGACCGGACCGGGCAGCACGTCGTCCATGTGCTCCAGCAGGAGGGCCCAGTCCCGCTGCCAGCCCGGGCGCAGGACGACGGGGGAGAGGTTGAAGTGGACCTCGTACCCCGCTTCCAGGAAGTCGCCGGCAGCGGCGATGCGGCTCTCCACCGGGCTGGTGCGGATGTCCAGCAGCCTGGAGTCCTCCTGCGGCATGACGGAGAACCGCACCCGGGTACGGCCCCGCGGATCCAGCAGGAGGAGGTCGGGGTTGACGAACTTGGTGGCGAAGGAGGCCTTCGCGGAGGGCCACCGGGCGAAGGCCCGGACCAGGTCCGCCACGTTGTCGCTGATCAGGGCGTCGACGGAGCAGTCGCTGTTCTCGCCGATGTCGTAGACCCACGCGGTCGGGTCGCACTGGTTCGCCTCCGCCTTGGGGCCCAGGCGCGCGACGTGCCGGGAGAGGTGGGCGATGACGCGGTCGGTGTTGGTGAAGACGGTGATCGGGTTGGCGTACCCCTTGCGGCGCGGCACGTAGCAGTAGGCGCACGCCATGGCGCAGCCGTTGGCCGTTCCGGGGGCGATCCAGTCCGCGGAACGTCCGTTGGGGCGGGTGGTGAGCGTCTTCTTCACGCCCAGGACCAGGACCTCGCTCTTGATCCGGACCCACCGGTCGACGTTGCCCTCGTTGCCGTGCAGGTGCGGGATCCGCCAGTGCGAGTCCACGGGGACGACCTCGGCACCGGGGAAGCGGGCGATGATCTGCCGGCCGCGCGGGGAGGCCGCGGCGGCCGGTTCGGCGTGGATCGTCCGTACGGACAGCAGCCGGCGAGCGGTCGCGCCGTCGCGGAACAGCGGGCCGGCGGCGCCGCCGGCGGCCGGGACGGGTGCCCCCGTGCCGATGTCCTCCAGGCCGAACAGGGCGTCCTGCTGCTCGGCGTCCGGCCGCTCGGCCGGCCGGCCCCCGTGTGGCTGGGCAGCCATCTGCGTCTCCTGTGCGTTCCGGTCGGGCCCACTCTAGGCCGGGCGTCGTCAGGGCGGTGTGTCACCCGCGGCGCGGTGCGCCCGGGCGACCTGCGCCACGTCGCCCAGCCGGTCCAGCCCGCGCACCGCCCGGGCCATCCGCGGATTGGCCTCCAGCCGGTCCCGGTGCCGGTCCAGGAAGGCCCAGTAGCCGACGGTGTACGGGCAGGCGCGTTCGCCGGTGCGGTCGCCGGGCCGGTACCGGCAGCCCCCGCACAGGTCGCTCATCCGGTGGATGTAGGCGCCGCCCGAGGTGTAGGGCTTGGTGGTCATCAGCCCGCCGTCCGCGTACTGGGACATGCCCACCACGTTGGGCAGCATCACCCAGTCGTAGCCGTCCACGAAGCACCGGTGGAACCAGTCCGTCACCTGCGCCGGGTCCCAGCCCCGCTGGAGGGCATGGCTGCCGAGGACCATCAGGCGGGGGATGTGGTGCGTCCATCCCGTGTCCCGGACCTGCGCGAGCACGGTGGACAGGCAGCGGGCCGCGGGCGCCTCCGCGTCCAGCTCCGCGAACCACGCGGGCACCGGAGCGGTGTGGCGCAGGTCGTTGCGGTGCCGGTAGTCCTCGCCGAGGTGCCAGTAGAGGCTCCACACGTACTCGCGCCAGCCGCACACCTGCCGGATGAACCCCTCCGCGCTGTTGAGCGGCACGTGCCCGGCCCGCCAGGCCTCCTCGGCCCGCACCACGCATTCCCGGGGGTCGAGGAGCCCGAGGTTGAGGGAGGACGACAGCAGGCTGTGGCTCATCACGGGGTCCCCGGCCAGCATGGCGTCCTCGTGCGCGCCGAAGCCGGCGAGGCGGTGGGTGACGAAGTGGTCGAGCGCGGCCAGTGCCTCCCGGCGGCTCGCGGGGAACAGCCGGGGGCCGTCGCGGCCCACGAAGGTGATCCCCTCCTCGCGTTCCCAGCGGTCCAGGTCACGCCGGACCCCTTCGTCGATCTCGTCCTCCCGGGGCCGGTACGGGGGTGGGGCGCCCAGGGTGTCCCGGTCGCGGGGCGGGGGCTCGCGGTTGTCGTGGTCCAGGTTCCAGCGCCCGCCCGTCGGCCGGTCGCCGTCCATCAGGATGCCGTGGGTGAGCCGGGTGTGTTCGTAGAGGTTCTCCTGGAGCAGCCGGTGACCCTTCTGCCGTGCGGCCCAGTCCGCGAACTCCTGGTGGCCCACGAGGAACCCGCGGGCCGGGTGGACCGTGACCTGCGGCAGTGAGGCCACGAGGGCGAGGGCGGCGCGGGAGGTCGGGTGGTGCACGGAGACGGGTGCGTCGCCCACGGCCCGTACGAGGCCTTCCCGGTAGGTCTCCGCCGCGATGTACCGCGCCCCCGCGCCGAGGTCCGCCGCCCGGTGGCGCATGGCGCTCAGGACCAGATGGGCCTTGGCCCGGTGGAACCGGCGGCGGCGGAAGACGGCCCGCGACTCGATCAGCAGCCACCGGGTGTTCCGCGGCGTCCCGCCGGCGGCGGTGGCCGTGAAGTGCGGGCCGAGCTGGTCACCGAACAGCCAGTGCACTGGACTCATACCGGCATCCAACCAACCCGGCACGGGGCGACGGCGGCCGACGCGACCGTACCGCGGGGTTCGAACGCCCGTACCGCCTCTCCCTCCGACCGCGGCCTGCCCGGCTCGATCCGTACACGGGCAGGACCACAAGGCCCTGCGCCGCCCAGGTATAGAACTGCCGGACCCGCGGCGCCCGGCACCGCACCCGGCCGCATTGCCGGGTACGGCACCGGACGCCGCGGGCCCGGCCGACAAGATCCGAAAGAGACGGCCTAGGCCCGGCCGAGGGCGCGCGCCAGGTACGGGGCCGTGCGGCTGTCCGGTGCGGCGGCCACTTCCGACGGCGTGCCCGCGGCGACCACGCGGCCGCCCGCGGTGCCGCCGCCCGGACCCAGGTCGATGACCCAGTCCGCGCCCGCGACCACCTCCATGTCGTGCTCCACGACCACCACCGAGTGCCCGGCGTCCACCAGCCCGTGCAACTGCCGCATCAGAACCCGGACATCGGCCGGATGCAGCCCGGTCGTCGGTTCGTCCAGCAGGTACAGCGTGTGGTCCCGGCGCAGCCGCTGCAGTTCCGTCGCCAGCTTGATCCGCTGGGCCTCGCCGCCGGACAGCTCGGTGGCCGGCTGTCCCAGCCGCAGGTAGCCCAGGCCGATCTCCTCCAGCGCCCGCAGGCTGCGCGCCGCCGCCGGGACATCGGCGAAGAAGGCGGCCGCCGACTCCACCGTCAGGCCCAGCACCTCCGCGATGTTCAGGCCCTCGTACCGGACCTCCAGGGTCTCGGCGTTGTACCGGGCACCCGCGCACTCGGGGCACGGGGCGTACGTGCTCGGCAGGAACATCAGCTCCACCGAGACGAAGCCCTCGCCCTGGCAGGTCTCGCAGCGGCCGCCCGGCACGTTGAAGGAGAACCGGCCCGCCTTCCAGCCGCGCGCCCGCGCCTCGGGGGCCGCGGTGAAGAGCCTGCGCACCACGTCGAACAGGCCGGTGTACGTGGCCAGGTTGGACCGCGGCGTCCGGCCGATCGGTTTCTGGTCCACCTCCACCAGCCGCCGCACGGGGAAGTCCGCCTCCGCGAGCCGCTCGCCGACCTCCCGCGCCAGCACCTGCCCCACCAGCGTGGACTTGCCCGACCCCGACACCCCGGTGACGGCCGTGAACACACCGAGCGGGAACCGTGCGTCCAGCTCCCGCAGGTTGTGCCGGTCCACCCCGGTCAGCCGCACCGCCCCGGTCTCCCGGCGCACCCGCCGGGGTGCCGCGGCGGGCTCCCGGGCCGCGAACAGGTGCCGGGCCGTCGCCGATCCCGCCACCCCGGCCAGTTCCTGCGGCGGCCCGCTGTGGAGCACCTGCCCGCCGTGCTCCCCGGCCAGCGGGCCCACGTCCACCAGCCAGTCCGCGTGCCGCACCACGTCGAGGTGGTGTTCCACGACGAAGACCGTGTTCCCGGACTCCTTCAGCCGGTCCAGTACGCCGAGCAGCGCCTCGGTGTCGGCCGGGTGCAGACCGGCCGACGGCTCGTCCAGTACGTACACGACCCCGAAGAGCCCCGACCGCAGCTGCGTCGCCAGCCGCAACCGCTGCAGCTCGCCCGCCGACAGGGTCGGTGCCGTCCGGTCCAGGCTCAGATAGCCCAGCCCCAGTTCCGTGACGGGCCCGATCCGCGAGCGCAGGTCCTCGGCGAGCACCCGCGCCGCCTCCCCGTCCAGGTCTGCGGAGGCCAGTACGCCGTCCAGGTCGGTCAGCGGCAGCGCGGCCAGCTCCGCGATGGTCCGCCCGGCGAAGGTGACGGCGAGGGCCTCCGGGCGCAGCCGCCGGCCCTCGCACACCGGGCACGGCGAGTCGGCGAGGAACTTCTCGGCGCGGGCCCGCAGGGTGGCGCTCTTGCTGTCGGCGAAGGTCCGCATGACGTAGCGGTGGGCACTCATGTACGTGCCCTGGTAGGGCCGTTGGATCCGCTCGGCGTCCCGCACCGGGTGCACGGTCACCACCGGCTGCTCCTCGGTGAACAGGATCCACTCGCGGTCCTTCGCCGGCAGCTCCCGCCAGGGCCGGTCCACGTCGTGGCCGAGGGTCTCCAGGATGTCCCGCAGGTTCTTGCCCTGCCAGGCACCCGGCCAGGCGGCGATCGCGCCCTGCCGGATCGACAGCTCCGGGTCGGGGACGAGGAGTTCCTCGCCGGTGCGGTGGATCCGGCCGAGCCCGTGACAGGACGGGCAGGCCCCGGCGGCGGTGTTGGGCGAGAAGGCGTCGGAGTCGAGCCGCCCGGCACCCGGAGGGTAGGTCCCGGCCCGCGAGTACAGCATCCGCAGGGAGTTGGACAGCAGGGTCACCGTGCCGACCGAGGAGCGCGAGCCGGGGGAGGAGCGGCGCTGCTCCAGCGAGACGGCCGGCGGCAGCCCGGTGACGGAGTCCACCTTCGGCGCGCCGATCTGGTGGATCAGGCGCCGGGCGTACGGGGCCACGGACTCGAAGTACCGGCGCTGGGCCTCGGCGTAGAGGGTGCCGAAGGCCAGCGAGCTCTTCCCGGAGCCGGAGACCCCGGTGAACACGGTCAGCGCGTCGCGCGGGATGTCCACGTCGACGCCGCGCAGATTGTGCTCCCGGGCGCCCCGGACCCTCACGCAGGGGTCGAGGGAGGCGGGGGGAGGGGCGGGGGTACCGGCGGCCTGATGCATTCGTCCTATTTTAGAGGCTCGCTCTCAGGGGCCCGCGATCCGGAGAGGCCCGCGATCCGGGCCAGGCGCGCGTAGGAGTCCAGCAGTGCCGTGCGGTCGTACGTGGAGGTGGTGACCAGCAGTTCGTCCGCGCCGGTCCGCTCCGCGACCTCCGACAGCTGCGCCGCCACCTGGTCCTCCGTGCCGTGGAGGTGGCCGGCGAGGGCGCCCTCGTAGAGCTCGCGCTCCTTCGGGGTCATCTCCAGCGCCTCGATCTCCTCCGCCGGGCGCAGCGGCGGGAAGCTGCCCCGGGTGCGGGAGTGCGCGAGGGCCCAGGCCTCCGGGACCAGGACGCGGCGGGCCTCCTCCTCGGTGGCGGCGACCGCCACCGTGCCGGAGACCACGACGTACGGCCGCGCGCCCCGGGCGGAGGGCCGGAACTCCTTGCGGTAGCCCTCGACGATCGCGCCCACCCGGTCGCGTGCCCGCAGGTCGCCCACGACCAGCGGCAGTCCGGCCCGGGCTGCGATCCCGGCGCCCTCGCCGGTGGCCAGGACGTAGGCGGGGATGCTCAGGCCTTCCGCGGGGCGGGCGTGCACCTCGGGGTGGGCCCGCTGGGTGCCGTCGAGCCAGCCGAGCAGCTCGTCCAGCTGTTCCTCGAAGCGGTCGGCGTCGCCGGTGTCGCGGCCCAGGGCCCGCCGGATGCCGCCCGTGAAGCCGACCGAACGTCCGAGGCCCATGTCGATCCGGCCGGGGAACAGCGACTCCAGGACCCCGAACTGTTCCGCCACCACCATCGGCTGGTGGTTGGGCAGCATGACCCCGCCCGTGCCGACCCGGATCCGGTGCGTCGCCGCGGCGACGGCGGCGGCCAGCACCGTCGGCGCCGAGCCCGCGACACCGGGCACGCTGTGGTGCTCCGAGACCCAGAAGCGGTGGTAGCCGAGCTCCTCGGCCGTCCGGGCCAGTGCCACGGTGTCGCGCAGGGCCTGCGGGGCCGGGTGGCCCCGGCGGGTGCGCGACCGGTCGAGTATGGAGAGTTTTCGGATCACACAGGTCTCAACGCCCGGCGGCCGTGAGGATTCCCCGTACGGCTCTCCTACGCTGGCGGGATGAGTGAGCACACCACCCGGCCGCTGGCCGTCTTCGACCTCGACAACACCCTGGCGGACACCGGCCATCGCCAGCGGTTCCTGGAGCGCCGGCCCCGGGACTGGGCCGGCTTCTTCGCCGCCGCCCCGGCCGATCCGCCGCTCGCGCGCGGGGTGGCGCTGGCCGCGGAGAGCGCGGCCGAGTGTGAGGTGGTGTACCTGACCGGGCGCCCGGAGCGGTGCCGCGCGGACACGCTCGACTGGCTCACCCGGCACGGTCTGCCGGAGGGACGGCTGTTCATGCGCGGCAACCAGGACCGGCGGCCGGCCCGCACGACCAAGCTGGAGGTGCTGCGGCGGATCTCCCGGGGCCGGGAGGTGCGGATGCTCGTCGACGACGACGAGCTCGTCTGCCGGGCCGCGCGCGCCGCCGGATTCCGGGTGGTGCTCGCCGACTGGGCGGCGGACGCGCCCGAGCTGGAGACCGCCCAGGAGGTCGAGGGCCGGACCTGATCCGGGGAGCCGGGGGCGCGGTCCCGCGGGTCGGGGCCGGGGCCGTTCCGGGGCTCAGTCCTCGCCTTCGAGGCGGAAGCCGACCTTCAGCCCCACCTGGTAGTGGGCGATCTCCCCGTTCTCGATGTGGCCGCGTACCTGAACCACCTCGAACCAGTCCAGGTTCCGCACGGTCTGGCCCGCGCGGGCGATCCCGTTGCGGATGGCCTGATCGATGCCCTCGTGGGAGGTGCCGACGATCTCGGTCACCCGGTACGTGTGATTGGACATGGAGGTCTCCCGACGGTGGGTGGCTTTTGCCTGGTTCTACGGTGCCCCAGTAAGTGCGGGTCCGCGAACTTTGGGCGAACAATCCCGAGCGAAAGGCCCTTGACCGGCCTATTGGTCTATGCCAATTTCGAGCCATCCGAGACCGATCCCGGAAGGTGACCCTCTTGAAGATGCGCTTCCTCGCCGTGTGCACCGCCCTCGCGGCAGCCACCGCCCTCACGGGCTGCAGCGGGTCGGCCGACCCGGCCGGAGGGTCGCAGAAGGTCACGCTCTGGCTGATGAAGGGCAGCGCCTCGGAGGACTTCATCGCCCGGTTCACCGCGGAGTTCGAGACGGAACACCCCGGCACCGACCTCGACGTCAGGATCCAGGAGTGGACGGGCATCGGCGACAAGGTCAACGCCGTCCTCGACGGCACGAGCAAGGAGAGCGCCGACGTCATCGAGGTCGGCAACACCCAGGTCGCCACGTACATCGAGAACGGCGGCCTCGAGGAACTCACCCTCGAAGGCCTGCGCGAATGGGGCAGCAAGGACTGGCTCAAGGGCCTCGCCGACCCGGGAACCATCAACGGCGCCCAGTACGGAGTCCCCTGGTACGCCGCCAACCGGGTGGTCATCTACCACAAGGACCTCTTCGCGAACGCCGGCATCAAGACCCCGCCCAGGAACCGCCAGGAGTGGATCCAGGCCACCCAGAAGCTCGACAAGGGCGACCAGCAGGGCATCTACCTCGCGGGCCAGAACTGGTACGTCCTCGCCGGCTTCATCTGGGACGAGGGCGGCGAACTCGCCGTCGAGACCAACGGCAAGTGGGTCGGCGCGCTCGACGACGACAAGGCCCTGGCCGGCATGGACTTCTACAAGCAGCTCCAGGCCCTCGGCGACGGACCCAAGAACGCCGACGAGGAGACGCCCCCGCAGTCGCAGGTCTTCGCCCGCGGCCAGGTCGCCCAGATCATCGCCCCGCCCGGCCAGGCCGCCGAGATCGAGGCGGCCAACCCCGCCCTGAAGGGCAAGCTCGGCTTCTTCCCCATCCCCGGCAAGACCTCCGACCGGGCGGGGGCCGTCTTCACCGGCGGCTCCGACCTGATCATCCCGGCGCGGACCGGACAGCGGAAGGGCGCCGTGGACGTGATCACGGCCCTCGTCAGCGAGAAGTGGCAGACCGAACTCGCCCGCACGATGAGCTACGTGCCCAACAAGACCAGCCTCGCGCGCGCCGTCGAGGGCAACGAGGGCGCGGCCGCCATGGCCCCCGGCGCCGCCCAGGGCCGTGCCACCCCCACCTCCGCCCGCTGGGCCGAGGTCGAGGCGAAGAACCCGATCAAGCCCTTCATGACGGCCGTGCTCACCGGCCGGGACCCCAAGCAGGCCGCCCGGGCCGCCTCCGAGGAGATGGGCAAGGTCCTCAGCGCCGACCGCTGAGCCGGTGCCCCGGCCGCCGCCGGGGGCGGGGGTACCGCCGAGTTCAGCGTCCGCACATCCGCGGGCCGCTGAGCGGTCATGTCGAATCCAGCCGGTCACGGAAGAAGTAAAGGAGCCAGGCCACGCACCTGCGGGCCCGGCCCCACGTGCCCGGATCAGGAGCCGCCATGACGATCGCACCCCTGTCCCCGTCCCCCCTCACCGCCCCGGCGCCGACCCCCTCACCCGCGCCCGCCACCCGCCTCACCCCCGTCGGGAACCGGGCCGCCGCACCCGGCGCGCCCGCCGAAGGGCCTCGCTACGCCGTCCGCCTCGCCCGCGACGAGGACGAGGTGCGCGCCGCCCAGCGGCTGCGCCACCAGGTCTTCGCCGGCGAGCTCGGCGCCCGCCTGGACGGGCCCGAGCCCGGCCTCGACGCCGACGCCTTCGACGCGTACTGCGACCACCTCCTCGTCATCGACGAGGACGCCGAGCAGGTCGTCGGCACCTACCGGCTGCTGCCGCCGGAACGCGCCGCCGTCGCCGGCCGCCTCTACTCCGAGGGGGAATTCGACCTCTCGGCCCTCGCCCCCATCCGCCCCGACCTCGTCGAGGTCGGCCGCTCCTGCGTCCACCCCGACCACCGCAACGGCGCCGTCATCGCCCTCATCTGGGCCGGCCTCGCCCACTACATGGACCGCACCGGGCACAACTGGCTCGCCGGCTGCTGCTCGATACCGCTCGCCGACGGCGGGGTCCTGGCCGCCGCCACCCGGGAGACCGCCCTCACCCGCAGCCTCGCCCCCGAGGAGTACCGGGTCACCCCGCACCTCCCCTGGAGCCCCGCGGGCATCACCTTCCCCGACCGCATGGAACTGCCCCCGCTGCTGCGCGGCTACCTCCGCCTCGGCGCCTGGGTGTGCGGCGAGCCCGCCCTCGACGCCGAGTTCGGCTGCGCCGACCTCTACGTCCTGCTCTCGCTGCGCCGGACCAACCCGCGCTACCTCAAGCACTTCCGCTCGCTCGTCCCGGGCGCATGAGCGTCTGGCTGCCCACCTCGCCCTGTACCCCCGAGGCCTGTGCCGGGCACGAGGGGGACACCGCGAGCGTTCCGCGGGCGGTGTTCAGACTCGCCGCCGCCGTGACCCTGATCCTGCTGGGGATCCTGGGCGCCCCGCCGGTCCGGCTGCTGCCGGCCGGCCCCCGGCACGCGGTGGTACGGGCCTGGTCGGCCGCGCTCGTACGGGCCTTCGGCATCCGGATCACCGTGCACGGCACCCCGGGTCCGGACGGCGGCCGACTGCTGGTCGCCAACCACATCTCCTGGCTGGACATCCCGCTGGTGGCCGCCGCGCTGCCCTGCCGGATGCTGGCCAAGAGCGACATCCGGGCCTGGCCGGTGCTCGGCCGCCTCGCCGGACGGGCCGGCACCCTGTTCATCGAGCGCGACCGGATCCGCGCCCTGCCCGCCACCGTGGAGACCATCGCCGGGGCGCTGCTCGCCGGGGACCGGGTCACGGTCTTCCCCGAGGGCTCCACGTGGTGCGGGCGGGCCCAGGGCACCTTCCGCCGGGCCGCGTTCCAGGCCGCCCTGGACGCGCGGGTCCCCGTACAGCCGCTGCGCCTCGCCTACCTGCGCCGCGACGGGAGTCCGGCCGGGGCGCCCGCCTTCGTCGGGGACGACCCGCTGACCGCCTCGCTGTGGCGGATCGCCCGGGCCCGCGGGGTGCGGGCCGAGGTCAGGCTGCTGCCGCGGATCCCGCCGGGCCGGTACGCGCACCGGCGGGACCTCGCGGCGGCGGCTCAGCGGGCCGTCACCGGGGCGTGGACCGCGACCCCCGCCCCGGACCCGCTACCGGGCGTCCCCGCTCAGCCGGCCACGCCGTCGGCGACCGACAGGGACAGCGCGAACCGGCCCGCCGCGTCCGTCCACCACTGGGTCAGCTCCAGTCCGGCCGCCGCCAGCTCCTTGCGCACGCCCTCCTGACGGAACTTCGCGGAGACCTCCGTCAGGATCTCCTCACCCGCCGCGAACGGCACCACCAGATCCAGCGCCCGGATCTTCACCACCAGTTCCGACCGGGCCCGCAGCCGCATCTCGATCCACTCCTGCTCCTCGTTCCACACCGCAACGTGTGCGAAGTCGGCCGTGTGGAAGTCCGCCCCCAGCTCCCGGTTGATGACCGCCAGCACGTTCTTGTTGAACTCGGCCGTCACCCCCCGCGCGTCGTCGTAGGCCGACACCAGCACGGCCTCGTCCTTCACCAGGTCCGTCCCCATCAGCAGCGCGTCCCCGGGCGAGAGCATCGCCCGTACGGACGCCAGGAACACCGCCCGCTCCGGCGGCAGCAGGTTCCCGATCGTGCCGCCCAGGAACACCACCAGCCGGGGCCCGGGGGAGTCCGGCAGGCGCAGCGCACGCGTGAAGTCGGCCAGCAGGGCGTGCACCCGCAGCCCCGGATGCTCCGCCAGCAGCGTCTCGGCCGCCCCCCGCAGCGCGCTCTCGCTCACGTCCACCGGCACGTACGTGTCCAGCGCGGGCATCGCCTCGATGAGGTGCCGGGTCTTCTCCGAGGACCCGGAGCCCAGCTCCACCAGGGTGCGGGCGCCGCTCTCGGTGGCGATCTCCCGCGCCCGCTCCAGCAGGATCTCCCGTTCCGCGCGCGTCGGGTAGTACTCCGGCAACCGGGTGATCTCCTCGAAGAGCTCGCTGCCCCGCGCGTCGTAGAACCACTTGGGCGGCAGCACCTTCGGCGCCTGCGTCAGCCCGTGCAGCACATCCGCGCGCAGCGCCGTCTCCGCGGCGTGCTCGTCCAGCGTCCGGGTCAACTGAAAGTCGTTCACAGGGAGTTCTCCTTGAGCGGGGTCAGTTCGACCCTGGTGCGGGTGGCGGTCAGGAGGGTCCGGTCGGGCACTTCGCGCCACCGGGTGTCGTCGTCGTACGGCTCGGAGGCCACCACGGTGCGCCGCCGTTCCGCGTCGGCCAGGTACCAGAGCGAATCGCCCCAGGCCGTCGCGGCGATCGTGACGCCGTCCGTGAGCAGCAGGTTCAGCCGGGAGCCGGGAGCCGCCGAGGCCAGTTCCCGGACCGGCTCGGCGAGCGCCGTGCCCAGGTCGTCCCCGGCCCGCAGCCGGTGCAGGACCAGTGCCCAGACCAGCGCCGAGTCGGTGCGCGCGGCCAACCGGAGCAGTGCCGCTGCCGGCAGCCCGGCGGCGAGCGGGGCGGCGGAGTCCGGCCAGTTCCGCACCGAGCCGTTGTGGCTGAACAGCCACGGCCCGTCCGCGAACGGCGCCGCGGCCGCCTCACCGTCGGCCCCGGGGTCCGTGGCGTCCCGTACGGCGGCCAGGACGGCCCCGCTGCGGACCACCCGGGCGAGGTCGGCGAAGGTCAGGTCGCCCCAGATCGGACCGGACCGCCGGTAGCGGGCGGGCACCGGGTCGCCCTCCGCGTACCAGCCGACGCCGAAGCCGTCGGCGTTGACCGTCCCGGACACCTGGCGGCGGGGCTCCCAGGACTGGCGCACCAGCGAGTGCTCCGGCTCGCCCAGCAGCTCCCCGAGCGCCACCACCGGCCCCAGGTAGGCCAGATGGCGGCACATCAGAGGTCCCTCGCGGTCCGGAAGCCGGCGAAGATCTGCCGCCGCACCGGAAGGTCCCAGTTGCGGAAGGTGCCCCGGCAGGCCACCGGGTCCACGGCGAACGAGCCGCCGCGCAGCACCTTGTGCTCCGGGCCGAAGAACACCTCCGAGTACTCCCGGTACGGGAAGGCCCGGAAGCCCGGGTACGGCAGGAAGTCGGAGGCGGTCCACTCCCACACGTCGCCGATCAGCTGGCGCACCCCGAGCGGGGAGGCCCCGGCCGGGTAGCTGCCCGCGCGCGCCGGGCGCAGGTGGCGCTGCCCGAGGTTGGCGTGTGCGGGGGTCGGGTCGGCGTCGCCCCACGGGTAGCGGGTGGAGCGGCCCGTCACCGGGTCGTGCCGGGCGGCCTTCTCCCACTCCGTCTCCGTGGGCAGCCGCCGCCCCGCCCAGCGGGCGTAGGCGTCCGCCTCGTACCAGCTGACGTGCAGAACCGGTTCTTCGGCGGGTACCGGCTCGATCACCCCGAAGCGGCGGCGCAGCCACTGGCCGGCCTCCCGGTGCCAGAACAGCGGGGCCTCGATGGAGTGCTCGCGGATCTGCTCCCAGCCCGGCGCCGCCCACCAGCGCGGATCGCGGTATCCGCCGTCGGCGATGAACGCCAGGTACGCGGCGTTGGTCACGGGAAGGGTGTCGATCCAGAAGGGTGCGGTGTCCCGGACGTGCGCGGGGCGTTCGTTGTCCAGCGACCACGGCTCGGCCGAGGTGCCCATCGTGAACGGGCCCCCGGGCACGAGGACTTCGGCGGCGGTCGGTGGATCGTAGGGACCGTCCGGCTCGGGGGCGGTCAGTACCGGCGCGCCCCGGCGGAGCTGGTGGGTGATCAGCATGGTCTCGTCGTGCTGCTGCTCGTGCTGGGCGATCATTCCGAAGGCGAATCCGTCGTCGAGGAGCGTGCTGCCCTCCAGCGGCGTCCGCTCCAGCAGGTCGAAGACCCGGCCGCGCACCTCGGCCGCGTACCGGCGGGCCTCCGAGGGTCCGAGCAGCGGCAGCTTGGGCCGCTCGGCGCGGGGGTGCTGGAAGGCGTCGTAGAGGGGCTCGATCTCGGGGCGCATCGACTCGCGTCCGGCGACGCGCTGGAGCAGCCAGAGCTCTTCCTGGTTCCCGATGTGCGCCAGGTCCCAGACCAGCGGCGACATGAGCGGGGAGTGCTGGGCGGTGAGGTCCTCGTCGGTCACCGCGTCGGTGAGGCCTGCCGTGCGTATGCGTGCCGCGGTCAGGGCGGCGGCCGCCCGCTCCCGCAGGCGGGAGTCGGAGCCGGAGGCGGGGACCGGGGGCGATCCGGTGGTCATCGGCGGACCTCTTTTCCGGTGAGCACCTGCGTGGACGGGTCGTCGGCCGGACATCGGCCGCGCAGTACGTAGCGTTCGGTGAAGGCGCCGACCGTGTCCCGGACGTGCGTGCTCGCGCCGAGCCGGGGCAGGGCCTCGGCCGCGGCCCGGAAGCAGGCCTTCGCGGACGCCCGCAGCTCCGGATCGGCCAGCCCGTGCCGGGCGGCCGACCGCCAGAGCGGATTGCGGGGTGCGGGGTGGCCGCCGTAGGAGTCGGCCAGCCCCTTGGCCACCCGGTACGCGGTCTCGGTGGCCTCCGGATCGTCGAACAGTGCGTGCACGACGGCCACGGGGACCAGCCAGCCGTCGTCGCCGGGCTGTGCGTCGATCATCCGCAGCTCCAGGTGGCCGCGCGGCCGGACCGGCGGGAAGAGCGTGGTCAGGTGGTAGTCCAGGTCCTCGGCGGTGGGCGGCCGCAGCGCGGGGTGCCCGCCCGTGCGCAGCCAGTCGCGGAAGGTCGTGCCCGGCGGGGTCTCCCACGGGCCGTCGTCCTCGTAGGAGCGGACGCACATCACCTCGGTGTCCAGGGCCTGCCGGGTCCACGCGGCGCGCGGCTGCGCGTCCAGCGGCGGGGCGAGCGCGCGCCCGGAGTCCAGGTCGCTCCAGATCCCCTGCCGGGCACAGCGCCACCCGGCGTACGGGCCCTCGTCCGCGGGGGAATTGGCGAAGGCGGCCACCAGGACGGCGCCCAGCAGGTGCGCCAGCCGCCAGCGCCGGCCGTGGCCGAGCACGCCCGGCTCCTCGTACCCGGCGTCCACGCAGACCTGCACGGAGGCGGAGGCGCACATCATGGCGCGCCCGGCCGGGCCGGTGCGGTCGAAGTAGGCCTCCATGGCGTCGTAGCGCGGGCTGCTGAGCAGCCGGCGGTACGGGAGGCGGGGGTCGCGGCCGAGGCCGCGCAGGACCAGGCCCTGGGCCAGCAGGGCGGCGCGGACGGCGGTGAGATCGGCCTGCAGGCCGTCCACGCAGCCGCTGAGGGAGGTGGCGGGGGCCGAGCTGAGTTCGAGCTGGCCGCCCGGCTCGACGGTCACCCGGGAGTGCAGGGGCAGTGCGCGGGCCGCGGTGTGGGCGGCCCGGAGCCGCTCGGGCGGCAGGGGCTGCTCCGGACGCTCGGCGTCCAGGACCAGCCATTCGAGTTCGGCGCCGAGGAGGCGGGGCGGGCCGGTCTTGAAACAGATGCCGTGGATCAGGTCCTCGGCCTGCGTCTCGCTGATCGAGGGCACGGGGGTCGGGCCGGGCGCGGGTGGGGGAGCGGTTGAGTCCTGGGACATGACCGGGTCCTCGTCTCCTGTCGTCGGTCGTGACATCACCCGTGCCTACCCCTCCTCGGGGCACAAAACCCTTTGCCGCCGGGAATCGGGGTGCGGAAGATGGCGGCGTGAGCAGCAGATTGCGCGAGATCGCGCGGGAGAACGCGGAGATCCTGGCGGCCGGGGGGTACCGGACGCGGTCGGGACGGCAGGTTCCGCTGGCCGCCGCCCTGGCGGACGCCAAGGCCGGAACCAGGATATATGGACCAAACCGGGTCATTCCAGACGGGAAGATCGCTTCCGGCGGCCGCGCGACCGCTGTCGAGGTCACGGCGGAGAGCAGCACGGTCGCCGCCCGCAGGCTCGCGACCGCCACCCCGGCCCCACCGGATCCGTCCCCCGTCGCGGTCCTGAACTTCGCCTCGGCCCGTAACCCCGGGGGCGGTTACGTCCGCGGGGCCAAGGCGCAGGAGGAGGCACTGTGCCGCGCCTCGGCCCTGTACGAGACCCTGCTCGAGGCCCCGGAGTACTACGAGGTCCACCGCGCGGAGCGGAGCACCTTCTACACCGACCGGGTGATTCACTCGCCCGGGGTCCCCGTCTTCCGCGACGACCGGGGCGATCTGCTGGAGGTCCCGTTCCGGGTGGGCTTCCTCACCTCGCCCGCGCCGAACGCCGGCACCATCCGGCGGCAGGAGCCCGAGCGCGCCGCCGAGATCCCGGCGGCGCTGGCGCGGCGCGCGGAGCTCGTACTGGAAGTGGCGGCGCTGCACGGGTACCGGCGGCTGGTGCTGGGCGCGTGGGGCTGCGGGGTGTTCCGCAACGACCCGGCCCAGGTGGCCGAGGCCTTCCGGGGACTGCTCGCGGACCGGTTCGCCGGGGTCTTCGAGCAGGTCGTGTTCGCCGTCCTCGATCGCGACCCCACCTCCCGGGAGGCCTTCGAGCGGGCCTTCCCGGCCTGAGGGGCCCGGTCGGCCCGGTCGGCCCGGGCAGTGTCAGAACGGCTGCGCCGCTCCCAGCAGGATCTCCGGCAGGTAGGGCGAGGAGACGCGGATCCGCCAGCCCCGGCGGCGCGCGTGGCAGGCCAGGGCCAGGATGTCGAAGTCGACCGCGGCGTCGGCCCCGGCACCGAAGAGCCGGTCGCCCACGGAGTGGTAGTCGCGGTGCGCCTCCAGGGCATCGGCCAGGGCCAGGTTGAAGCTCTCCTCGTCGCCCTCCACCAGCTGGGAGAAGAGCACGGCCGGCGCCGGGAGGAAGCCCCAGTCCAGGGCCTTCGCGACCTCGGCGACGGCCCGGTCCGTGGCGGGCTCCGGGTCCTCGCCCCGCAGGTAGTCGTGCAGGGCCTGCCGGTACGCGGCGGACGCGGAACGGTCTTCCTCCAGGGCGGTGGGGCCGCTGAGGACGAGCGGGGCGAGCTCCGCGCGGCTGCCGGTGATCAGGGCGCGCTTCACCGCCTCGTACCAGTACCCGGGGCCGAGCGGGCGGTCCGGACGGGCGGAGTCCTCGGACGCGCCCCCCGTGCGGACGGCCTCGTACAGCTCGCGCACGAGGTAGTCGGCGTGCCCCGCGGCATCCGGCATCTCGGGGCGCTCGACGACCAGCGGGCCCGCGGCCAGCGCCGCGACGGCGTCCGCCCGCCGCTCGCGTCCGTACGGGCCCACGCGCGGCGGCGGCGTCTCGAAGCCGGTGACCAGCGCCCACGGCAGGTAGCCCGACTGGACGGGCGGCCGCCAGCCCTCGCGGCGGTAGCCGAGCGCGGCCAGTGCCAGCGGCAGCAGGGGCAGCAGGGTGCGCGGCTCGGCCCGGGGATCGTCCAGATGGGAGTGGGGGAGCAGCAGTGCGGCCAGCTCGGCTCCGAAGGCCTCCCGGTCCCGGGCGGCCAGCGCGCGCAGGGCGCGCAGCGCGCCGGTGGCGGGGTCGGCCGCCCCGGACCCGGCACCGGCCCGGGCGTGCCGGTCGTCGATCCGGGCGAGCGCGGCATCCAGCGCGGCGAGCCTCTCCTGCTGGGAGGGCGGGACATTCTGGTACTCGACCCCGATGTCCCCGCTGACGTACGCCAGCAGGCCGTTGATCAGCTCCACCGGGGGGAGCCCCGGCCCGCCGGCCCGCTGCGGCGCCAGGCGGGCGAAGTGGAAGGCCTCGCCGTGCCGTTCGGTCTTGTCGGCGAGGATGGCGACACAGAACGCGTCGATCCAGCGGACGGCCGTGACCGGCTGCGGGGTGCCGTCCGGGTCGGCCTCGTAGTCGAGTCCGAGGTTGACGTAGTTGAGGAAGACGTGGAAGAACGCCTTCGGGTAGTAGGCGGCGAACGACACGGTGCCGACGGCCGCTTCGGCCGCGTCGCTCAGGATCGCCTTCGCCTCGGGGGTGTCGAGGTCGGGGTTCACCGCGGAGAACGCGCCGAGGCCGTCGAGGAACCGCAGTGTGATGTCCCACCAGTCGTACGCGTCGATCCGGCCGGCCCGGGACCTGGAGTACACGTCCGAGATCATCTTGTTCGCGAAGTCCTCGCGCACCGCAGCCAGGGCCGTCTCGCTCACCCTGTGTCGTTCTATTCGCATGTCCGCTACTCCCTGTGTCCGCCTACGGGGCTCACCTTAGGAGATCGCCGGGACGGTCGGGGCCAGGGACACGGGAGGCCGGGGCCGGTCCCGGACGGTGGCCGCGGGCCTCGCCGCGACCACCCCCCGGGCCCTCGGGTCACTGCCAGCCGTAGCGTTCGCGCAACCGGTCCACGACCAGGCCGAAGCGGCCGCGGTCGAGCGCGCAGGCCTCGCGGCGCATCCCCGACTCGTGCACCCGCAGCACCCGGTCCACGTCCACCCAGGACTCGCGCCCGGCGCTGTCCCACGGGCCCGTCCCGATCGCCACCCACTCCCGGTCGTGGTCGTGCCGCTTGCTCGACAGCTGCACGGCGAGCAGGGTCCGCCCACCGGGCTCCCGGGCCACGACCAGCACCGGACGGTCCTTGCCGCGCCCGTCGTTCTCCTCGAAGGGGACCCAGGTCCACACGATCTCGCCGGGGTCGGGATCGCCGTCGGGATCCGGGGCGTACTCGGTCCGCACGGGCCCGATCGCGCGCGGATCGGCCTCGACGGTGGCCGTGTCCCCGTCCCGGCCGGGCTGCTCGATGGGACCGCTGCTCTGATGCGAAAGTGCCGTCATCCGGGTGAGGCTACTGGTTGCCGGGGCCCCGGTGGAGGAGGCGTGCGCCCGCGCCCGCGCCGGGGGTCAGTCGGTGACCAGGGCCAGGATCAGCCCGTCGTAGCCCTTGCTGCCGACGGTCTGCAGGGCGGTGGCGGTCAACCGCGGGTGTTCGGAGATGAGTTCGGCGAACCGGCGCACGCCCTGGACGCGGGGGTCGGAGCTGTCCGGGTCGACGACGGCGCCGTCGCGGACGACGTTGTCGCCGATGATGACGCTGCCGGGGCGGGTGAGCTTCAGGGCCCACTCCAGGTACGCGGGGTTGGAGGGCTTGTCGGCGTCGATGAAGACCAGGTCGAAGGGTGCTTCGCCGACGAGGTCGGGCAGCAGGTCGACGGCGCGGCCGCGCCGGATCTCGACGACGTGCTCCAGCCCGGCCCGGGCGATGTTGGCGGCCGCGACCTCGGCGCACCGCTCGTCGACCTCCAGCGTGACCAACCGGCCGTCGGCCGGGAGAGCGCGGGCCAGCCAGATGGTGCTGTAGCCCCCCAGGGTGCCGATCTCCAGGATGCGGCGGGCGCCGCGGACGCGGGCGAGGAGGTTCAGCAGCTTGCCCTGGTTGGGGGCCACCTGGTGGGCGGGCAGTCCGGCGGTCTCGGTGGTGGCGGCCGCGGCGACCAGGGCCTCGTCCTCCTCGACCAGCAGTCCGTCGAAGTAGTCGTCAACGGCCGTCCACGTCTGCTGAACCATGGGTCGCGTCTGCCTTCCGGTTGTGTCCCACTCTATAGTTCCTTATGGGAACTTACATGCTCGGCGTCCGGATCCGCCACCTGCCCCGGGCAGTTCAACGCCCGGGGCGGGTACGCCGCGTCCCGCGTTCCGGCCTCGCCGTGCGTACTGCTCAGGTCGCAGTGCCGAGGGTCGGAAATCATCATCGGGACGCACCCGTCGCATGGGCCGACGCCGCCATGATGAACGGCATGGCACAAGAACTCGCAGCGCTGGCCCGGCGGACCGCGGACCGGCTGGCCGAGCAGCATCTCGGCGTCGTCGTGGCCGCGGTGGCGGACGACGCCGTGGAGATACGGGGCGCCGGCACCACCGGCGCCCACCACGGACGCGTCCCCGGTCCCGACACCCTGTTCGAGATCGGCTCGGTGACCAAGGTGTTCACGGCCCTGGCCCTGGCGCGCCTGGCAGTCGCCGGAACGGTGGACCTCGACGAGCCGCTCCGTGATCTGCTGCCCGCCGGAACGGCCGTTCCCTCACGGGGCGGACGACCGATCTCGCTGCAGCATCTGGCCACCCATACCTCCGGCCTCCCGCGACTGCCGAAAGGCATGTTGCTCCCGGCCCTGCTGCACCCGTCGAAGCCGGATCCGTACGCCGGCTGCACGGCCGGCGTCCTGCTGTCCGGGCTGGCCGGGACCCGGCTGCGGGCCACTCCGGGGCGACGGTTCCGGTACTCCAACCTCGGAGCCGGGCTGCTGGGACTGGCCCTGGCCCGCCGGGCGGGCACGGAGTACGAGACCCTCATCACCCGTGAGATCTGCGCCCCCCTGGGCATGACCGACACCGTCGTGACGGTGGACGCCACCCGCGCGCAGCGCTCCGCGCTGGGCCATGACCGCCGCGGCCGGCCCACCGCACCGTGGCACCTCGCCGACCTTGCGGGGGCGGGGGGCCTGCACTCCAGCGCGACCGATCTGGTGGCCTTCGTACGGGCCCAGCTGGACGGCGGCCCCGCAGGGCTCGCCGAGGCGATCCGGCTGAGCCGTGCCGTCGAGTACCGCAGGAACTCCTTCGCCCGGGTGCACCTCGGCTGGATGGCCCACCGCCTGCACCCCCGGCAGGGCGGCCACCTCCAGATCTGGCACAACGGAGGAACGGGGGGCTTCTCCTCCTTCGTGGGGTTCGATCCGGAGAAGCGCCTCGCCGTCATCGCCCTCGGCAACACCCGGCGCCCGGTGGACGGCCCTGCCGCCGACCTCCTGCGCACCCTCCAGGCCGAGCGTGCGGCCGAGTCGCACTGACCGCGGATCCGGGCCTCGCGGGCCCGGCAAGATCCGGAAGAGACGGCCTAGCGGCCCGGCCGCAGCGCCGCCCAGCCCTCCGCCGCCTCCACCTGCGCGGCCAGCCCCAGCAGCAGCGGCTCCGAGTCCGCCGGGCCCAGCAGCTGGGCGCCCATCGGCAGTCCGCCGGCCGTGAGGCCCGCCGGGATGTTCACCCCCGGCCAGCCCAGCACGTTCCACGTCCAGGCGTACGGGCAGGCCGCTATCATCGCCCGGTCCGTGGCCATGGCCCCCAGCCCGGCCAGGGCGCCGATCCGCAGGGGCGGGGTGGCCGTCGTCGGGGTCAGCACCACGTCGAAGCGGTCGAAGACCTCGCCGACCCGCCGCCGCAGGACCGCCTCCGCCCGGCGGGAGGCCCGCAGGGCGAGCCCGCCCAGGACGCGGCCCGTCCGCACGGCCTCGTGCGTGCGCGGGTCCAGCAGCGCGGGATCGGGCACCCGCGCCACCCAGTCCCGTACGCCACTGGTCGCGCGGGGTACGAAGGTCAGACCGATCGGGCCGTAACGCGGGTCCTCCGGGATCACCTCGTGGCCCAGCGACTCCAGCCGCGCGGCCAGCCGCTCCACCGCGGAACGGACCTCCGGGTCCAGGGACTTGGGCGTCGCCGTGAACGCCATCGCGAAGGAGAGGGCGATCCGCAGCCGACGGGGCGCGCGGCGGGTCGCCTCGACGGCCGAGATCCGCGCCGGGCGGTGCAGGTCCTCGGGGTGCGGGCCGCTCGCGGCGTCCAGCAGGAGCGCCGCGTCGGCGACCGTGCGCGCCAGGACGCCGTTGACCGTGAGTCCGTGGAAGGACTCCGGCTCCGGCCAGGTGGAGATGCGCCCGCGCTGGGGCTTCACGCCCACCAGATGGGTCCAGGCCGCCGGGATCCGGACCGAGCCGGCCCCGTCCGAGCCCAGCGCGGCCGGGACCAGGCCCGCCGCCACGGCGGCCGCCGAGCCGCCCGAGGAGCCGCCGGGCGTATAGGCCGGGTTCCACGGGTTGCGCGTCTCTCCGAAGGCCTCGCCCTCGGTGACGGGCCACTGCCCCAGCTCCGGTGTCTGGGTCTTGCCCACGATCACGGCGCCGGCCGCCCGCAGCCTCCGTACCGCCTCGCTGTCGGCCGTCTTCGGGGCGAAGGCTCCCGCGCAGCCGAAGGCGGTCGGCTCTCCGGTGACGTCCATGTCGTCCTTGACCGCCAGCGGTACGCCCAGCAGCGGCAGCCGCTCGCCCGCGGCCAGGCGCCGGTCCGCCGCGTCCGCCTCCGCGAGCGCGGCCTCGGCGCGTACGGTCCGGAAGGCGTTGAGCTCCGGCTGGGCCGCGGCGATCCGGCGCAGCGCCTCCTCGGTCAACCGCCGCGCCGACACGGTTCCTTCGGCGAGTGCGCCGACCATGTCGACCAGGCCGGAAGCCGTCGGAACAGCTGAATCGAGCATCGCGTACCACTCCCCATTACCGGTCGGTAGGGAAGACCGTAACGGGGAGCGGCAGGGGAGTTCTAGAGCCAGCCCGCCAGGGAGGCCATGAACCCGTCGAAGTCGTCGCGGTGGATGGTGTGTCCCGCGCCGGCGACCGAACGCACCTCGAAACCGCGGGTCTTGAGCAACTGCGCCCGCTCCTCGTCGATCAGGACGCTCGGATCGGCGAGCTGCACGAGGGAGGGGACCACCGGCGCGGGCGGCATCAGGTCGGTGCCGACCAGCGGCGCGAGGCTCAGCGCGGTCCGTTCGTCCCAGAGCGCCAGGGTCTCCAGCTCGATGTCGACGTCCACCTCCTCCCAGCGCGGGTTCATCGCCCGTATCTGCTCCCTGGTCGCCGTCCTGAACTGCGCGAGCACCTCGGGACCGATGCCGTCGGCGGGGGCGGCCAGGTGGAACGCGGGGTCGCAGAACACGGCACGGGCCGGCCGCAGCCGGTCCACCGCGAGCGACAGGGTCAGGCCGCCGAGGGAGTGGCCGATGGCGAGTTCGGCGCCGGCCGGGAGGGTCTCGACCACGTCGTCCGCGAAGAGCTCGGGGCTGTACGCGCCGCGGCCGCTGGCGCCGTGGCCCCGCAGGTCGACGGCGATGACGCGGTAGCCGTGGTCGGCGAGGGCGGGGCCGACCCGGCGCCAGGTCCGGTGGTCGGCCATGATGCCGTGGATCAGGAGGGCGACGCGGTCGCCCTCGCCCCAGGTTCGGGTGTGCAGGTGCACGGTGTGCCTTTCTCGGCGGTGGATTTCGGTCGGGTGGGGAGGCGCGAAAGGTGCGGAGGGCGCGGCCCCCGGTGCGGGGCGCCGGGGCACGCCGCGGATCGGCTTCGCGGCGAGGGCCCCCGCCGCGGCCGGGCCACCGCCGGGGATCCAGGGGTCGCGCCGTCCGCTGCGGTCGGAGAGGGCGCCGGCGACGGGGTCGAAGACCGTGGCGAAGACCGCCGAGACCCCTGCGATCAGGCCGAAGTTCGCCCCCTTGTCCGCCGGATCGATGTCCTCTGCCCGGAGCGCGAGCAGCACCCCGGCCGCGCCGGCGAACAGGGCGTACATGGCGCTGTTGCCGACGAGCAGCAGGGGCGGCGGACCGCGCCGCGCGGCTCCGGGGCCGGAGCCGGAGCCGGGTCCGGCGCAGGCCCCGGGGGGACGCGTCGGTGGAGGCGGCGGAGCCGGCCCCGGGGGAGGAAAGGGCCACGGTGCCCTCCTGGGCGGATGCGGGTGGACGGTGAGGAGGAGCTGCGGCGGGGGCGAGGAGGGGTGCGCGCCGCCCTGACGCGACGGCGGGGGTGCGACGGAGCGCGGCAGGACGGCGGCACGGCGGGGCGCGGCGTCGACACTTCGGCCGGAGTGGGATGTGACGCCGCAGTTACACGTGTCAATGACTCGTGTAATCACTGTGTAGCATCCGTTTCCGGCCATCCGCCAGCCCTCGGGCGTGATCGGTCTGGAAAAATGCCACGGCAATGTCTCAGTCATCGAAATCGCCGAAGCCGCCCGCCCCGGCCTCCGGACCGGCCACCCCGCCGCCGCCCCCCGTTCCGACGAGTGCCGACGTGGCCCGCCTCGCCGGTGTCTCGCGCGCGACGGTCTCGTACGTGCTGAACAACGCGGAAGCCGTACGCATCAGCGAGCCGACCCGCCGCAAGGTCCGCGAGGCCGCCGAGGAGCTCGGGTACGTCCCGCACGCCGCCGCCCGCAGCCTGCGCGCCGGGCACACCAGGATCGTGCTGCTGCCCACCTCCCACGTGCCGGCCGGGCCGCTCTACAGCACCTTCCTCAACGAACTCCAGTGGGCGCTGCGCCGGCTCGACTACACGGTGGTGCAGTACGGGAGCCTCGGACTCAGCGGCGACGAGGCCGTGCGGGCCTGGGCGGAACTGCGTCCGGTGGCCGTGATCTCCCTCGGCGAGATCACCCTCTCCGCGCGCAACGTCGCCACCCTCAAGCGGGCCGGAGCCCGCGCGGTGATCACGATGGGCCCCGTCGGCGTGCCCGGTGCGCACGCGCTCGTCATGGACCAGCAGGAGGTCGGCGTCCGGGCCGCCGCCCATCTCGTGGAACGCGGCCGCCGGCGGATCGGGGTGGTCGTCCCGGAGGAGGAGGGCCTGGAGCTGTTCTCCGTGCCCCGGCTCGCCGGTGCCCGGTCGGTGGCGGGCGCCGAGGTCACGGCCCTGCCGATGGCCTACTCCGAGGAATCGGCCGCGGCCCTCGCGGCCCGCTGGCGCGGGCTGGGGCTGGACGCGGCGTTCGCGTACAACGACGAGTACGCGATGCTGCTGATGCGGGCCCTCCAGGACGAGGGGCTCCGCGTCCCCGAGGACGTCGCCGTCATCGGGGCCGACGACCTGCTGATCGGGCGACTGCTGCGGCCCCGGCTGAGCACCGTACGACTGGAGATGCCGACCGGCGAGCATCTGGCCTCGCTGGTGGACCACGCGGTGCGCGAGCCGTCGGAGGTCACGGAGCGGCACGATCTGATGGCGGCCGCCGCCATCGGCCGGGAGTCGACCTGACGGTGCCGGGGTCCGGGTCCGGGGAGCCGTTGACAGGCGGTGACGTGCGGACGGAGACTGCGGGCGCGCCCCACCGGGCGTGCCCGGCGGCGTGCCCCGGTGTCCACACCGGCACCGACGCGCCACCGCCCGTACGGATCCGCCCAGGAGAGACCCCATGAGCATCCGCACCGTCCGCGACGTCTACGTCGTCGACGCCGTCCGCACCCCGATCGGCAAGTTCGGCGGCGCCCTCGCCGGGGTCCGGCCGGACGACCTGGCCGCGCACGTCGTGCGCGCGCTGGTGGAGCGTACGCCGGACCTCGATCCGGCCCGTATCGACGACGTCGTCTTCGGCGACGCC
Source organism: Streptomyces sp. NC-S4 (assembly GCF_054353315.1). Lineage (NCBI taxonomy): Bacteria > Bacillati > Actinomycetota > Actinomycetes > Kitasatosporales > Streptomycetaceae > Streptomyces > Streptomyces sp. NC-S4. Next base: position 7,411,022 of record NZ_CM135937.1, read on the forward strand.
AACGGCGCGGGCGAGGACAACCGGGACGTGGCCCGGATGGCGGTGCTGCTGGCCGGGCTGCCGGTGAGCGTCCCCGGGGTCACCGTCAACCGGCTCTGCGGGTCGGGCCTCGAAGCCGTGATCCAGGCCGCCCGCGCCATCGCGCTCGGCGACGCCTCCGTGGCCATCGCGGGCGGGGTCGAGTCGATGAGCCGCGCCCCCTGGGTCGTGCAGAAGCCCGAGCGCGCCTTCCCGGCCGGGCACCAGCAGATGTGGTCCACCACGCTGGGCTGGCGCATGACCAACCCGCGCATGCCCGAGGAGTGGACCGGTTCGCTCGGCGAGGGGGCCGAACTCGTCGCGGACAAGCACGGCATCACCCGCGAGGCGCAGGACGCCTTCGCCCTGGAGAGCCACCGCAAGGCGGCGGCCGCCTGGTCCGCCGGGCTGTACGACGGCGAGGTCGTCCCGTACTCCGGTGTGGACCTGGCGCGTGACGAGTGCATCCGGGAGGGTTCCACGCCCGAGGCGCTGGCCCGTCTGAAGCCGGCCTTCCGGACGGACGGCACGGGCACGGTCACGGCCGGCAACGCCTCCCCGCTCAACGACGGCGCCGCGGCGCTGCTGCTGACCGACGAGGAGGGCCTGGCGGCCACCGGCCGGGAGCCGCTCGCCCGGATCAGCGCCTCCGCCGTCACCGGGATCGAGCCCCAGCTCTTCGGCCTGGGGCCGGTGGACGCCGTGCAGCGGGCGCTCGCCAAGTCCGGCCGCGGGTTCGCCGATCTGACCGCCTTCGAGTTGAACGAGGCTTTCGCCGCTCAGGCGTTGGGCTGCCTGGCTGCCTGGCCGGAGCTCGACCCGGCCGTGGTCAACCCGCGGGGCGGCGCCATCGCGATCGGCCATCCGCTCGGTGCCTCGGGCGCCCGGCTGGCCGGTTCGGTCGCGCACCAGCTGGCGGCCGCGGGCTCCGGCACGGGTATGGCGGCCCTGTGCATCGGGGTCGGGCAGGGCATCGCACTCGTCCTGGAGCGCTGACCCGGACCGGTGTGGCGCGCGGGCGTCGATCGTTTCCGGTCACCGCTCGGCGTCAACTGCCCAATAACTGAACAGATGTGGAGCCTCCGGTCTGGCACGATGGCGCGTGCTGCCGCCCCCCGCCCCGCCCATCCCCACCGGAGGCCCCGCGCCATGCCGCTCCTCGATCCGACGCTCTGGCAGGACGGACCCACCTTCACCGGCGGCTCCGCCCCGGTCGTCGAACCCGCCACCGGCCGCACCCTCGCCACGATCGACCTCGCCGCGCCCGCCGATGTGGCGGAGGCCGCCGTACGGGCCCTCGCGGCGCAGCGGGAGTGGGCGCGCACCACCCACCCGGAGCGGGCGGCCGTGCTGCGCCGCGCCGGGGACCTGTTCACCGACCACGCCGACGAGCTGCGGGAGTGGCTGGTCCGGGAGTCCGGCTCGATACCCGGCAAGGCCGACTTCGAGCTGCACGTCGCCGCGCAGGAGTGCTACGAGGCCGCGGCGCTGGCCTCGCGCCCCACGGGGCAGGTGCTGCCGAGCGAGGCGCCCCGGCTGTCCTTCACCCGCAGGGTGCCGGCCGGGGTGGTCGGGGTCGTGGCCCCCTTCAACGCCCCGCTGATCCTGGCGATCCGCTCGGTCGCGCCGGCGCTGGCACTCGGCAACGCGGTGCTGCTCAAGCCGGACCGGCGCACCGCCGTCTGCGGCGGCCTCGCGCTCGCCGCGGTCTTCGCCGCCGCCGGACTGCCGGGCGGGCTGCTGCAGGTCCTGCCCGGCGGCGCCGGGACGGGCGCCGCGGTCGTCGCCGACCCCGGCGTGCGGGTGGTGTCCTTCACCGGGTCCACCGCCGCGGGCCGGTCCGTCGGGGAACTGGCCGGCCGTCACCTCAAGCGCGTCCACCTGGAACTGGGCGGGAACTCCGCCCTCGTCGTGCTCCGCGACGCCGACATCGAGGCCGCCGTGGCCCAGGCCTCCTGGGGCTCCTTCTTCCACCAGGGCCAGATCTGCATGACCGCCGGGCGGCACCTCGTGCACACCTCGCTCTACGACGAGTACGTCGAGCGGCTCGCCGCGCGCGCCGACGAACTGGCCGTGGGGGACCCGTACCGCGAGCGGGTCCACCTGGGCCCGCTGATCGACAGCGCCCAGCTGGACCGCGTCCACGCGCTGGTGGAGGCCAGCACCGGGCAGGGGGCCAAGCTGGTGGCCGGCGGCACGTACCGGGACCTCTTCTACCGGCCGACCGTCCTGGCGGGCGTCGCCGACGACACCCCCGCCTACGCCGAGGAGGTCTTCGGCCCGGTGGCACCCGTACGGTCCTTCGCCACGGAGGAGGAGGCGGTGGCGCTGGCTTCGGCGGGCCCCTACGGCCTCTCCCTCGGGATCGTGACCCGGGACGCGGCGCGCGGGCTCGACCTGGCCGGGCGGATCCCGACCGGGATCGCCCACATCAACGACCAGACGGTCAACGACGAGGCCGTCGCCCCCTTCGGCGGAGTCGGCGCCTCCGGCACCGGCGCCCGCTTCGGCGGCGAGGCGAACCTCGACGCCTTCACGGAACTGCGCTGGACCACGGCCCGCAGCACCCCGGCCGGCCACCCCTTCTAGCACTCGTGCCCCGTACGGGCGGAATGCGGAATGCGGAAGGCACGACGTTCGTTCAACGAGCAGACGGCTCAATCAGGAGGTCTGGACACCGTGGCTACAGTCGAGCTCACCAAGGAAAACTTCGACCAGACGGTCAGCGAGAACCCGTTCGTGCTGATCGACTTCTGGGCGGGCTGGTGCCGGCCGTGCCTGCAGTTCGCACCGGTCTACGAGCGGGCCTCCGAGGCCCACCCCGACCTCGTGTTCGCCAAGGTGGACACCGAGGCCCAGCAGGAGCTGGCCGGGGCCTTCCAGATCACCTCGATCCCGACGCTGATGATCGTCCGGGACCAGGTGGCCATCTTCGCGCAGCCCGGCGCGCTGCCGGAGGCGGCCCTGACGGACCTCATCGGCCAGGCCCGGGCCCTCGACATGGACGAGGTCCGCGCGAAGATCGCCGCGGAGCAGCAGGGCTCCCAGGGTGCGCGCGGCGGGGAGCAGGGCACTGCGGAGGCCTGAGGTCCGCGGTGTGAGGCCCGAGGATCCGCCGGGCCCGCGAGCCCGGCGGATCAGCACCGGCTCCCGGCGCCTCAGCCCGCCGGGCACACCGGCTGCGCCGGGACGCGGACCGGCAGGCTCCTGCGCTCCTCGGCGGTGAACGTCCGGTTGCCGATGGCCTTGCACAGGTCGCGCTGCCATGACCGGGGATCGAGCGACAGGACACCGCCGGGGCCGGAGGGGGCGGCGTGGATCACCGTGCCGGCGTCCTTGGACATGTCCATGAAGGAATACGGGCGTGCCGAGGAGAGGGAGAAGGAGGCCTCGCCGGGCGGCTGACCGAATTCGTACGACTCCAGGAGGGCGCGTTCCTCGATGCCGTAGGTCCGCACGGCGTTGTTGGCGGCGATCAGGAAGTGGCCGTCGCCGTCCCGGAACCGGGTGACGGTAGGGGTGGCGGAATCCTCGGCGGTGCTGCGCAGCGGACCGATCTCCTTGCGCAGCGGGTCGCGCCGCCACAGCTCGACGATCGAGCCCCGGCGCATCAGCCCGAAGTAGCGGCCGCTGGGGTCGAACTGCACGGCGAGGACGTCCTCGGTGGTGCGGACGGTCTCCGTGACGGTGCCCGTGGTGATGTCGACGATGCGCACCGACGGATCGCCCCAGATGGTCACGTTCACCTTGTCCGGGGCCGGGTAGGGGCCGATGGCGGTGTGCGGCACGGTCCCCGTGGTGGGCAGCAGGGCCTTCGCGTCGTAGTGGGCGAGTTCCCGTCCCGTATGCGCGTCCCACTGCTGGACCATGGTCCCGGAGACGGTCAGGACGTTGCCGGCGGCGTCGAAGAAGTGCTGGAAGTCCGGTTCCTCGCCGCCTCCCAGGATCGGTGGCGTGGTGGTGGCCGGGGCCGGCGGCTCGGCCGCGGTGATGGTGGCCAGCCGGCGCAGGGTGGAGGCGTCGAGGACGGCCACCACGTTGGTCCCCTCCAGGTCCGCGAGCAGGCGGCCGTCCTTGCTCAGCCTCATGAGGTCGGTGCTCCTGGGCTTCCGGTACGGCGTCCGGCGCGGGGCCTCGGCGATGAGCTGGTCGTTGGCGCCCGGTGCCGCGGGCCGTACCTGCAGCGCGGAGCCGTCGGCGAGCAGGCTGATCGTCCTGCCGCCGTCGTGGGTGAGGATCTGCTGGCCCACCTGGAGCACGGATTCTCCGGTGGGGAGTTCGGTGTAGGTGATCAGGGAGTCCTGGTGTGCGACGTCGTAGAGCTTGCCGTCGGCCGATGCCAGCTGGTTCGACCGGCTGGTGAAGGCCGAAGGGACGGTGGAGAGCACTTTGTGCTGCAGCAGGTCGACCAGCCGACGCGAGTTGTTGGCCGACAGCGCCACCCGGGTGCCGTCCGTGTTGACCGCATGCGGAAGGCATATTTCGGACCTGTACCGTTTGTCCTGCTCGACGTAAGGCTTCCCCTGTGGGGTGCCGTCGGAGATCCGCAGCAGGCTCACAGCCGCGCCGTCGCCGTGCTCGGTGCACGCCACGGCTGCCGTCCGGTCTCCGGAGAGCTCGATGACGTCCACCCCGTCGGCGACGACGCGGCTCGCGTCGGTCGCCGGGTCGTAGACGAGCAGGCCCGTGTTGTTGGTGCCCGATCTGTGCCGCCGCAGCAACAGGGTCCGGTTGTCCGCGCCGATCCACAGGTCGTCCATACTGCCGCCGGGCTGGTCCTCGGGCGCACGCGTGGAGCGGGCGATGGCGCCGCTGTCCAGGTCCCACCAGACCAGGTGGTCCAGCACCCGGTGGACGATCAGTGTCCCGTCCGCCGACATGGTGGGGGCGAGCCCTTTGTCCGTGCCGATGGCCGCTCCCGGAGCGGGGGCGAGCTTGTGCAGCTCGCCCATCGGCTCCGCACGGTCGGCGTGCACCGGGAACCACGCGGAGACCCCGTCCTCCTGCACGTAGCCGGCCCGCTTCCCGTCGGCCGAGACCAACGGAAACTTCACCTGCCCGACCGAGGGAACCTGAGCGCTGCGGACCCGGCCGGTCGTGACGCCCGTGAAGAGCGTCGCCCTGCCGTTCCTGGAGGTGGCCAGCACCACGTTGCCGTCGAGGCTGCTCTGCATGCCCAGTACCGTTCCCAGCAGGCCCGAGACGACCCGGCTCTTGTCCGCGTACGCCAGGTGCTGGCGCAGCAGTTGGTTGCGCCTCCTGGGTCGGAGACGTCCGGTACGCCGCGAGCGCGAGCATCACGGACTGGGCGGGGTCGGTGGCCGCGACGTCCTGCGCCGCCTGCGTCAGGGCGCGCGAGGTGGCGAGCGCGTCGCGTTCGCGGCTCTCCCGCCGCGCGACCAGGAACAGTGACCCCAGCAGCACGGCCAGGACCACGATGAAGGAGACCGCGGACCAGGCGCCGCGCACCCGGCGGGTCCGGGAGCGCTGGTGGGCGCGGCCGGCATCCAGGTAGGCGCGTTCCCCGGGGCTCAGGTCGGCGGCGCGCCGGGGCAGCCACTGCGCGCCGCCCGCGAGGGCCACTTTCGTCGGCAGCAGCTCGGAGGTGCGCTCGGCCCGCTCCCAGCGGTCCATGTCGTGGCGCAGGGACTCCCGCCACACCAGGAAGGACCGGTCGGTCTCGACCCACCGCTCCAGCTTCTCCCAGCCGCCGATGAGGGCCTCGTGCGTGAGCTCGACGGTCTCGCCGCCCTCGGCGCTGCGGCCGGTCACCAGGAGCCGGGTGGCGGCGAGCCGCTGGGCCACGCGCCACTGCTCCTCGTCCAGGTCGGCGCGCAGGGCCAGCCGGCGCGTCGCGGCCGGTGATCCCACGGGGACCCGGACGAGCTGGGTGAACAGCCGTCTGGCCGCCGGTTCGTCCGCTTCGGGGACGTATTCGGCCCAGACCCGGTCGGCGTGCAGGCTGAGCGCCCCGGTGACGCCGCCGAGGCCCTGGTAGGCCTCGTAGGTGAGCAGCCCCCCGCGCTGTTCGCGCCACAGCAGGTCGAGGGTGAACCCCAGCAGGGGCAGTGCGCCCGGCTCGGTGCCGGTGTCCTGCAGGATGCGGTCCACGAGGCCGGTCTCGTAGCGCACCCCGGGTACGGCGTCCACGGGTGCGGTGACGACCTCGCGCAGCCGTTCCGGGCCCAGGGGGCCGAGGGCGTGGACGCGGCGGCCGATGACGGCGCCGAGCCGGGGATGCGCCAGCGCCATCTCGAGGAAGTCGGCCCGTAGCGTCGTGAGCACCCGGACCGGCTGCGGCAGGGCGTCGTCGAACAGGACATCGGCGAGTTCGTCGACGGCTTCCGGGTCGAGGGCGAGGAGTTCCTCGAACTGGTCGACCACGACGAGCAGCCGACGGCTGCCGGACAGGTCCAGTACCCGGGCCACGACGTCGGCGAGGCCGCCGCGGCGCAGTACCCCGGCGAGTTCGGAGATCTGCGCGAGGCGCCCCGCCTCGGACAGCCCGGACTCCAGCAGCGGCAGCAGCGCGGCGGCGAGGACGGCCAGGGGACTGCTGCCGTGGGTCGGCCGGACGGCGACGGCCGCGGCCCCCGATCGCCGCAGCCGGGGGAGGACTCCGGCCAGGGCCAGGGAGGACTTGCCGGATCCGGAGGCGCCGACGATGGTCACCCACCGCTCGCCGGCCAGCGCGAGGTCCAGTTCGTCGCTCTCGGCCCGTCGGCCGTAGAAGTGCGGGGCGTCGCTCTCCCGGAACGCCGTGAGGCTGCGGAACGGTGACGGCGGGAGGGTCAGCGGGCGCAGCTCGGGGAAGGCCTGGAGGATGCCGGCCGTCGGGATCAGATAGCTGACCGGGGGCCGGCCCGACTCGGCGACGGCGATCATGCCGACCACACCGACGCCGTTCTCGTCCCAGACCGGCGTGCCGCTGAAGCCCCGGGAGACGGGATAGCCGCCGTCGGCCAGGTCCGCCTGTATCCATCCGTAGGCCTGCGCTTCCCGGAGGACTCCGGAGTGCCAGACGCCGCCCGGGCGGCCGGCGGGGAAGCCGAAGGCCCGGACCGGATGCCCCCACACCCGCTCGGTCTCGATCAGCCGCACCGGGTGGGCGCCGGGCAGCGGGGCGTCCAGCCGGAGGACCGCCATGTCGCCGCCGCCCGGTTCGCGCGGCGGCAGCCAGCGTTCGACGCTCGCGCCGACTCCGGCGGCGGTGTCCGGGGCGGAGCCGGACGCCGGGCCGGACATCGGGCCGGACATCAGGGGAAGGTCGACGCGGATCCGGGAGGCGGGCGCGGGCTCCTCGTCCTGCGGCGTGCCGAGCGCCGCGGACACCACGTGGGCGCACGTGAGGGCGAGCTCGGGGGAGATCAGGAAGCCCAGGCCGACAGGATCCCCGCGCAGGTCGCGGATCCGCAGCACCGCCGCGTTCAGCGCCTTCGGGCCGACGCCCTCCGAAGCCTGAGGCCCCGTCACGACGCGGGCTCCGCCGCGGCGGGGCCGGGCGGCGGGCCCGCGGCCGCGCCGGGCGGCGGGCCGTCGGACGGGGAACGGGTCCAGGTGAGCGAGATCTTGAAGTTGGCCTCGGCCGCCGTGCTCGAGATCACGACGTCGGCCTCGGCGGAGACCGACAGCCCGAACTCCAGGTTCAGTTCGTCGGGAGCCTGGGCCATGCCGCGGAAGCCGTCGACGAAGCTCTGCGCGACCGGCCGGATCCCGGTCACCATCTCCCCCAGCGTCCGTGAGGCGCGCGCCATCACCTGCCCCGGACGGGCCACCCGGACCAGTCCGTCCTCGCCGGTCGCCACGACCTCGACCCGCACCACGTCCTGCGGCCCGGCCGTTCCACCGATCGGTAACTCCACGTGATACACCACGTCTCCCCCTTCTCCGGCACGCGGCCCAGTGTGGACCTCCCGTCCGAAGAATGGAAAGTCTTTCTAGAAAGAAATCTAGTAATGGCGCTTTGGGGCGATCCCGACGAGGATCGACGGGATCCGCCGCAGCTATGAGACCGAGGACGCCTGCCCGATGCCGAAGCAACAACGCGGCGAAGCCACCGTCGAACAGGTCCTGGACGCGGCGCTGCGCCTCTACGCCTCGTCCGGGGAGGCGGGTCTCACCCTCGGAGCCATCACCAGCGCCAGCGGGGTCAGTTCCGGGAGCATCTACCACCACTTCGGCAGCCTGGACGGGGTGGTCGCCGCCCTCGCGCTGGGCGCCCTGGAGCAGCTCCTGGCGGAGCTGGGGGCGGCGCTGCTCCAGGCGGCCGACGCCCGCTCCGGCATCCGGGCCGTCGTCCTGGCCTACCTGGACTTCGTGCAGGCCAATCCCGACGCCGCCCGCCTCGTCCACTCCGTCACCGCGGACCGCCTGGGCATGGCCCACGCGCGCGAGATCCGCGACACCCAGGAGGCCCGGCTGACGCCGATCACCCTCTGGATCCACGCGCACCAGGAGTCGGGCGAACTCGTCCCGCTCTCGGCCCCCTTGGTCGAGTCGCTCGCCATGGGCCCGGTGGTCGGCGTCGTCCGGCGCTGGCTCACCGTGGGGGACGTCGATCTGGAGGAGGCCGCCCGCGAACTGCCCGACCACATCTGGCGGTCGGTCGGCAGGTGACCCGGCCCGGCCGGCACGGCCGACGCGGGGCAGCCACCACGCCGAAGCCGCCCGTCATCCCGGCCACCTCTCGCGGACCACACGTAGAGTGACGGAGCATTAGCCCCGACCGGGATTCCCATGGGTCCTGGTGGACCCTCTGGAACCCTTGGACGGTGTCGGTGTCGGAAGCGGTGGAGTACGACGTGGTGGTCCTCGGTGGGGGGCCGGCCGGTGAGAACATCGTCGACCGGACCCGCGCCGCCGGTCTCAGCACGGCGCTCGTCGAGAGCGAACTGGTGGGCGGCGAGTGCTCGTACTGGGCCTGCGTCCCGAGCAAGGCGCTGCTGCGCCCGGCGCTGGCCCGGGCCGACGCCCGCCGGGTGCCGGGCCTGGCCGGCGCCGTCCGGGGCCCCCTGGACACGGCGGCGGTGCTCGCGCACCGCAACTACTGGACCGGCGACTGGAAGGACCAGGGCCAGATCGACTGGATCGACTCGATCGGCGCCCACGTGTACCGGGGCCACGGCCGGCTCTACGGGGTCCGCAAGGTCGCCGTCACCAGCCCCGAGGGCGAGCACCACATCCTCGCGGCCCGGCACGCGGTGGTCATCGCCACCGGTACCCGGGCCGTGATCCCGGACCTCCCGGGGATCGCCGGGGCGCGCCCCTGGACCAGCCGCGAGGCGACCTCCGCGCAGGAGGCCCCCGGCCGGCTGCTGATCGTGGGCGGCTCGGTGGTGGCCGTCGAGATGGCCACCGCCTGGCAGGCCCTCGGCTCGCAGGTCACCGTCCTGGCACGCGATTCCGGGCTGCTGCCGCGGATGGAGCCCTTCGCGGGAGAACTGGTCGCCGACGCGCTGCGCGAGGCCGGGGCGGTGGTCCGTACGGGGGTGTCCGTCGAGGCGGTCGTTCGGGACGGCTCGACGGGCCCGGTCAGCGTGGTCCTGGAGGGCGGCGAGACGCTGGAGGGCGACGAGCTGCTGATGGCGACGGGGCGCGCGCCGCGGACCGAGGACATCGGGCTGGACACCGTCGGACTGCCCGCCGGCCGGTGGATCGAGGTGGACGACACCTGCCGGGTGCCCGGGCACGACTGGCTGTACGCGGTCGGGGACGTCAACCACCGGGTGCTCCTCACCCACCAGGGCAAGTACCAGGCGCGGATCACGGGCGCCGTGATCGCCGCCCGCGCGGCCGGCACTCCGCTGGACACCGCGCCCTGGGGCGCGCACACGCCGACCGCCGACACCCGCGCCGTCCCGCAGGCGGTCTTCACCGATCCGGAGGCCGCCGCGGTCGGCCTGACCCTCGCCGAGGCCGAACGGGCCGGGCACCGGGTGCGCGCGGTCGACTACGACATGTCCAAGGTCTCCGGAGCCGGCCTGTACGCCGACGGCTACAAGGGCCGGGCCCGGATGATCGTCGACCTCGACCGCGAGGTCCTCCTCGGGGTGACCTTCGTCGGCCCCGGCGCCGCGGAAATGATCCACGCGGCCACCGTCGCGGTCGTGGGGGAGGTCCCGATCCAGCGCCTGTGGCATGCGGTGCCGTCGTTCCCGACCATCAGCGAGGTCTGGCTGCGGCTGCTGGAGACCTACCGGGGGTGAAGGCCGGCCCCGAGGGGAATGGCCGGACACGGCCCGGGCGCGCCGCATGGCGCGCCCGGGCCGTTCTGCGTCGCCGTCCTGTCCCCGCCGTCCGCGCAACGGCTTGTGGGGAAACAGAGTTGACCGATCGTCACTGCGGGGGAGATGGCGCGAAGTAGGCGTGCAACCTTGATCGATATTAGGTTAGCCTTACCTCAATTCCGCGACTTCCTGTGCCTGAAAGGTGCTCCAGTGATGCGTGCTGCCTCCCTGCCCCGTACCGCCGCCCGCGCGGCCGTCGCCGCCTCCGCCGCCGTCGCGCTCGCCGTCGGCGCGGCCGGCTCCGCCTCGGCCGCCACCTCGACGCGCACGGTCACGGACGGCGGGACCACCTACAACCTCAGCCTCACCGCGCCCTCCACCGCCGCGGCCGCCGGTCAGAACGTCACGGTCACCGGCAGCGGGTACAACACCTCCAAGGGCGTCTACGTGAGCCTCTGTGCCGTCAGCGGCGCACCGGGCGCGAGCAAGCCCACCCCCTGCCTGGGCGGTTCGGACCAGTCGGGCACCACCGGGGCCTCGCACTGGGTCAACAACGTCTTCGGCGGAACCCTCGCCAACACCTCCAAGTTTGGTACGGGCGGCACCTTCAGCGTCACCATCCACGTCAAGGCCGACCTCGGCGGCGGCCAGATCTGCGGCGAGACGGTCGAGTGCGCCATCGTCACGCGCGCCGACCACTTCAACTCCTCGAACCGCAAGTACGACGTCCACGTCCCGGTCACCTTCAACTGAGCCCGCTCCGGCCGATTCCCCGACCCGTCGACGAGGAGCCATGAAACCCCGACACCCCCTCACCCCCGGTCGTGCGGGCGGCGCCTGCGCCGCGCTCGCGCTCGTACTGGCCTCGGCCGCCACCGGAAGCCCCGTATCGGCAGCCGGGGGCGAGGGGGCCGACGTACCGCAGGGCACCGTCGCGTACCGGGCGGTGGCGCGGTTCGCCATGGCGGGCAAACCCCGTGACCTGCTGCTGCACCCGGACTCGAAGAAGCTCTACGTCGGTTCGGACGACCTGCCCGAGACGGCCGACGTCAACGAGAGCGGGCTGCACGTCCTGGACCCCGCCGACGGCAAGCTGCGCAGCACCGTCGGCCAGGCTCCCGGACCCACCGGCACGCTCGGCCGGCGGGCGGTGCGGCAGCTGCTCGCGCCGCTGCCCGGTGACGGGGCGGTCTTCTCCTATCCGCTGCGCGGCATCGGTACCGCGAAGGACGGCGACACCGCCGCGGCGGGCGCGTGGGTGCCGGGTGCGGCCGTCACCCACGCCACCGCCGGGCTCACCCCCTCGACGGTGCTGGTCGCGCAGGGTCCCGTCCTGTCGGAGGTCGACATCGCGACCGCCGCCGTCAAGCGCTCTCTCACGCTGGAGGGCGGGGACGGGTTCGCGGTCGACGCGGCGCGCGGCACGGTGTGGTTCACCGACATCGGCAACCGCCGGATGTACCGGATCGACGCGGCCACCTTCCGGGTCACCGCGACCGTGGACCTCCCGGCGGGCGAGGGGTTCGGCGGTTTCACGGAGGTGGATCCCGAGACCGGCGCGGTGTGGGTCGGGCTGGACTCCGCCGTCGTCGTCCACGACGCGACGGGCAAGCGGCTGGGCACCCTGCGGGGCACGGGCAGCGACATGCCCCGCGCGGCCGCTTTCGACGCGACCACGCACGAGGCCTTCGTCGTGTGGCAGGACGCGGGGGACACCGCGCAGCCCGGCAGCGACAACGACGGAACGCTCACCGTCCACCGCACCCGCGACCTCCAGGAGGTCGTCGAGCCGGTCGTACTCCCGGGGATCCACGTGCAGTTGGGCAGCGCGGCCGTCGCCGTCGAGCCCGGCGGCGCCGCCGTCTTCGTATCGGACCCGGTCGCGGGCAGGATCATCCGGCTGGAGCGGTCCACCTCCCCGCGCGTCACCCGGGGACCGGCGGACCGGTCGGTCGCCGCCGGGACCGAGGTCTCGTTCACGGCGGCGGCCGAGGGGACCCCGCGGCCCGCCGTCGCCTGGCAGGTCAGTACGGACGCGGGCCGGACCTGGCAGGCCGTGGCGGGCGCCACGTCGCCGGTGTACACGTTCACGGCGGCGCTCTCCGACAGCGGCCGCCGCTACCGGGCGGAGTTCAGCAACGAGGCCGGTGCGGTCCGTACCGCCGCGGCCACCCTCACCGTCAGCATCCCGCAGACCACGACGGGCGGCAGCGGCGACGGCGGATCCGCCACGGCCGGGGGCACCGGCGGGACGGGCTCCACCGGTTCGACCGGTTCGACCGGTTCGACCGGGAGCACGGCGGGCGGCTCCGACGGCGGATCCGGTGGCACGTCAGGTACATCCGGTACGTCCGGCACCCCGGGGAGCGTCGGCGGCGGTTCGGCCGGTGCGACGGTCGGCGGCGGCGGTCACACCACCACCGTCGGCGGCGGCGCGCTCGCCTCCACCGGAGCGGCGGTGGCCTCCCTCGCCGGGAGCGCCGTCGTGCTCACGGCGGCCGGGTGGGCGCTGATGCGCCGCGCACGGCCCCGCAGCACCGGCTGAGGACCGGCAACCCGCAGCGGGTGGGCGGTGGTTCGGCCTGTTGAATGGGTGTCCACCACATCTCTTGACCGGAGACGAAGGAGACACCGCACGTGATCGTGATCGCCCACCTCAGCGACGTCCATCTCGACGGTGACCGGCGTGCGGCCGACCGCACCCGCGCCGTCATGGAGTACCTCGACGCCCTTCCGTACGACCTGGACGCCGTACTCGTGAGCGGGGACATAGCCGACCACGCCGAGGACGCCGAGTACGAGGAGGCCTCGAAACTGCTCCGCTCGCGCCACCCCCTGGTGGTCTGCCCCGGCAACCACGACGAGCGCGCCGCCTTCCGCCGCGGCCTGCTGGGGGAGCGGTCCGGAGGGTCCCCCTCCACCGGGCCCGTCGACCAGGTGCTGCGGGGCGAGGGTTTCGTGCTGGCCGTGTGCGACTCGTCCGTTCCCGGCGAGCACCACGGCTTCCTGGAGGAGTCCACGCTGGCCTGGCTGGACGGCGTACTGACCGACACTGCGCCGCAGGTCCCGGTGCTGGTCGCCTTCCACCACCCGCCGGTGCCGCTGCACACCCCGTACGTGGACGAGATCCGCCAGTTCGGGGAGGAACGGCTCGCCGCCCTCGTCGAGCGCCACCCGCACCTGACCGCCTTCCTGTGCGGGCACGCGCACACGGCCGCGGCCACCACCTTCGCGGGCCGGCCGGTCCTGGTCGCGCCCGGGGTGGTTTCCACGCTCCGGCTGCCGTGGGAGGCGCCGACCGGGTCCTCCGAGCACGTCCACCTCGACGAGCCGCCGGCCGTCGCCTTCCACGTGCTCGGCGACGACGGCCGGCTGACGACCCATTACCGGGTCGTCGCCGTCCGCCGGTAGGTACGTCCGTCACGGGTCCGCGCGAGCCGGCCGGATTCGACCAGATAGCGCCGCAGCGCCGAGCAGTCCTCGTGCACGGTGCGCAGCGCGTCGTTCACCTCGGGCTCCGAGTACTCCCGGTCCGCCGCGAAGAGGGTCTGCGCGAGGTGGGTGAGCAACTGCTCGCGCCGGGCGGCCTTGCGCGGGATCACGGTGAGGCGGCCGCCGGAGAAGAGGTCGAGGACGTCCCGCCGCGGCGGGCGCGGGGCGGAGTCGGCGGACTGCGACGGCTGGGGCTCGGTGCTCTGGGACATACCGGCGAGCCTGGCCCGTCCGCGCCGGTGACGGCAACGCATTTTCCGCGCGGGGGCGGACGGGATCCGCCCGGCACCGGACGTACCGGGGCCGGGCGGGCTCTTGCGGGACCTGCGGCCGGGGACCGGCGGAGGTCAGGGGCCGACGGTGATCTGCTGCGCCGGGTCGGTGGTGTCGGTCACCTTGTAGACCGCGTTGAAGACGGACGTGGTCGCGCTCGTCGGGCAGCCGAACCCGCCGGTGACGGTGACGGGAACCGAGACGTTCGTGAAGGTCAGCGTCGACGGAGCGCCGTTGGCCCAGGTGCCGCCGACGTTCGCCGGAGCGGTGGGGGCGGCGGTGACCGTACAGGAGGCGAGCCCGCTCGTCTGGACCACCAGACCGCCGACCGGCAGACCCATGGTGGCGGTGATCGGGGCGCCGTTCTGCATCGACACCGACCAGGCTCCGCTGGTGGTGACCGTGGGGGTCACTCCCCACGTGCTGGAGGTGCACGAGCTGTACGTGGGCGCGGAGATCGGCGAGGACACGGGCCCGGCCGGGTTGCTGTTGCCGGGGGCGCCCGGCACGCTGCCGGTGGCGACGGAGACCGTGCAGGTCACGGTGACCGAACCGGCCTTGAGGGTGGCCTTCCCGCTGAGGGTGGCCTTGAACGCGTGCCCGGCCGGGGTGACGGTGGTCGACCCGGCCAGGGGTAAGGGTGCGGCGGAGGCGGTGACCGAGGCCAGCGTGATGGCTCCGGCGACGGCCGTGCCGAGGGCGAGCGCGGTGCGCGTGCGGCTCATGGCTGTGCTCCTTGGGGATCGTGGTGCGGGGTGGGGGGAGGGGGTGCGGCCACGGCGGACTCCGCGGTCCCGGCTTCGTCGGGCCCGTCGGGCCCGTCGGCCACGTCGGCCACGTCGGCCCCGTCGGGCTTCCCGGCCTTACCGGCACGCCGGGCGGCGTCCGGCTGCCAGGCGAACATCAGGCCGCCGCCGAGGATGCCGAGCAGGGTGCCGACCAGGAACCCGCCGAGGTTCGACAGGACCAGGGCGGCAGTGGCGATCAGGGTGGTGAGGACACCCGCGAGGGAACGCTGAGAGGGAGAGAACCAGGCGGCGAGCCCGAGGACGATCATCACGATGCCCATCAGGACCGACGGGATCCCCGCCACGCCCTGCTGGAGCATGATCTTCAGCGGTGCCAGCGGCAGGACGCAGATCCACGCCCCGGCCAGGACCGCGAACAGGCCGCCCCAGAAGGGCCTGCTGCGCCGCCAGTGCCGCCAGCGCCGCAGCAGGTTCAGAAGCATTCCTTCTTGCCCTTGCTGACGTTCATGCTGAGCCCGGAGAGCTTGAAGGTGCCGGCGTTCGTCGCCCACGCCGTCTGCTGGAGACCGGTGATGCTGACCGTGTCGGCCTGCTGGGCGAAGAGGTCCTGCATCCCCTGGGCCTCGGCCGGACCCTTGTCGAGGGTGGAGGCGTCGCGCCCGATCTCGATGTTGCTGAAGACGGCGTCGCCCGCGAGCTGGGTCGCGTCGACGAAGAGGTTGCTCGCCTCGACCGGGGCCTTGCGTCCGGCGGTGAGGTTGAGCGAGATGTCCCCGATCACCGGGAGCGAGGTGACCACGGACTGGCACAGGCTGTGGAGCTTGGCCTCCCGGATGGCGGTGACGGCCACGGGGATGAGCTCCTGGCGGGCGTTGACGTCCACGCTGCCGTACTGGGCGAAGCCCTCGCCCTCCAGGCTGCTCGCCGACACCTTGAACTGCTGCCCCGACACGGCGAAGGACGCGGCCAGCACGCCCTGCGCGAGGGCGATGCCGAGGCCGGCGGTCACGGCGACGGCGGGGATGGTCAGGACGGCGAACCGGCGCCAGCGCACGCGCCCGGAGTCGTCGTCGGAGGGGTCGGATAAATGCGGGGAACCGGTCATGAGGTCGTCCCTTATTTCGGCTGTGCACCGTTGTTACCGACGAGTTGAATGTAAGAGTGCCAATGGGGGTTGGCAAGGTTGTGCGAGTGCACCCTTTGAGCCGACTCCTACTGCTCCGTACGCAGCAGTTCGGCGACCTCCGTCTCCACCCGCCGGGCCATCGCCCGCGCGAACTCCATGGCCACCACCTCACCGGCCACCGGGCGCAGAGCCGTCACCGCCGCCGTGATGTGCTGGAGCTGCGTGGCCGAAAGCCGCTCCAGGCCCTCCGGGCCCGCGGCGTCGATCACGTGCCGCCGGAAGAGCCCCACGAACCGGTCGGCGACCGCCGCCGCCTGCGCCTGTACGAACTCCCCGGCGTCCAGGACCTCCGCGAGCGGTACGCCCTGCCGCACCAGCGCCAGCGTCGCCTCCAGCAGCCGTCGGCTCGGGTACGTGACCAGGTCCCCGTCGACCGTCACGTAGCCGAGGTCCGCCGCGCGCCGGGTGTCCGCGGCGGTGGCCGTCGGACCGAACAGCTCCCGCAGTTCGCCGCGGGACAGCGTCACCGGCTCCTCCTGCACCCAGTCCCGGGTCATCTCCCGTTCCAGGCCCAGCAGTTGGGACAGTCCGCCGCCCTGCTCCCAGGCGTTCAGGAGCTCGGCGATGCCGTTGACCGTGTAGCCGCGCCCCAGCAGATCGCTGATCAGCCGCAGCCGGGTCAGGTGGTCGTCGGAGTACCAGGCGATCCGGCCCTCCCGGCGCGGCGGCGGCAGCAGCCCGCGCTCCTGGTAGTAGCGCAGGTTGCGCACCTTGACCCCGGCCGCGCGGGCCACGTCCTCGCGGCGGTAGCGCCTGCCACCGCTCCCGTCCTCCACCTGGCTGCTCACGCGCCAGAGTGTAGGAGCTACCGGCAGGTCACATGGGCCGCGGACGATCCTGCTTGACCGCCCGCAGGACCACGAACTTCGGCTCGCTCGCGACGACTTCGCTGTTGCCGAACAGCCGGCGCAGATGGGTGTGGTAGCCCATGTGCCGGTTGGCGACGATCCACAGCTCGCCGCCCGGCCGCAGCACCTTGCGCGACTGCGCGAACATCCGCAGCGCCGTTGCGTCCGTCGTGGCCTGGTGGGAGTGGAAGGGCGGGTTGCTCAGCACGAGGTCCACCGAGCCGGGGGGAAGCATCGCGACCCCGTCGCCGACGTGGAACTCGGCCGTGCGCCGGCCCTCGCGGATGTTCGCCCGGTAGGTCGCCCGCGCCGAGGCGACCGCCTGGTACGACTCGTCGGTGAACACGACCTCGGCGTCCGGGTCGTGGACCTGGACGGCCGTGCCGACGACGCCGTTCCCGCAGCCCAGGTCCACGACCCGGGCACCGTCGGTGTTGGTGGGCAGGTTCTGCAGGAAGAAGCGGGTGCCGATGTCGAGCCGGTCGGCACAGAAGATCCCGGCGTGGTTGACGACGGACAGGCCGGAGGCCGACCCGGCGTCCTCGTCCACCGTGTACGTCAGCGGCCACGGCCCGGCGGACGCGGGGCGGGTCGCCCCGGGGGTGCCCGGCGTGCAGAAGATCAGCCGGGCCTTCTTCTCCGCGAGCGACGTCCTCGTAGGGCCGAGGATCTTCTCGAAGAGGCGCAGCGTGGAGGTGTGGATCTCCTTGACCATGCCGGTGCCGACGACGACGGTGCCCGCGTGCACGTGCGGGGCCAGCCGGTACAGCTGGTCCTCCAGCAGCGCCAGGCTCTTGGGTACGCGCACCAGCAGGACGTCGATCCGCTCGGGCGGCGGGTCCTGGGTGGTCAGCAGGGTCACCGTCGACTTGGACGTCCCGATGCCGGCCCGGTCCAGGTTCGCGGCGGTGGCGGCGCGGGTGAGGGCGGAGTCGGTGATCTGCGTCGGGTGGTACGCGGCGAGCGCCGTCGTCAGCGTTCCCCAGCGGTCCCCGAGCACGACGACCCGGCCGGCGGCGGCCAGGTCCACCGGCCCGCGTTCCCCGGTACCGGAGTCGAGGTGGCGCAGCAGGTACTCGTCGGCGGCGTCCCAGGCGCGGAGCCGGTCGCGCGGGTCCTCGGGGAAGCGGGTGAGCTCGTAGGAGCCGAAGGGTGTGGTGAGGCGGTTCATATGGGCCCCAGGCTATCGGAGCCGGAGCCCCGACCCCGCATGCGCGGGGCCGGGCGGCGCGCTACTCGGGGAACTCGCCGGCCATCGCGGCCGCCATCCGCAGGTAGGGCCGGGCCTCGGTGGCCCGGCCGAGGCGCTCCAGGGTGCGACCGAGCATCAGCTGTGCGTAGTCCTCCACCGGCCAGCGCTCCAGGACGGCGCGCAGCTCGCGCTCGGCGCGGGAGAGCTGGGCGGAGTGGTAGTAGGCGCGCGCCAGCAGCAGCCGGGGCGCCAGCTGCTCGGCGGCCTCGCCCGCCAGAGTCTCCAGGATGCGGGCGGCCGTCGCGTACTCCTTCGCGTCGAAGAAAAGCTGGGCGCGCGCCCAGCGCTCGGCTGCCGTCCCGTGCTCGAAGTACGTCGTCGGCGCGCTCATCGTGTCCCTTCCATCGTTCGGGTGATCTGTCCGCTGCCTCCAACACGCCTCGGCCGTGGAACATTCCGCCCTCCGCCGCCGCCCTCTCGGGGCTAGGTTGTCCACATGAGCAATCTCGATCGCCAGCCCGCTCTCTCCGCGTGCGGCGGCCGCGGCTTCGTCGTGGCCGAACCGGTGCGCGAGCTCCTCAGCCCGCGCACGGTCAAGCTCGGAGAGTCCACCGAGGTCCGCAGGCTCCTGCCCAACCTGGGCCGCCGCATGGTGGGCGCCTGGTGCTTCGTGGACCACTACGGCCCGGACGACATCGCCGACGAGCCCGGCATGCAGGTCGCGCCGCACCCGCACGCGGGGCTCCAGACGGTGAGCTGGCTGCACGAGGGCGAGGTGCTGCACCGCGACAGCGTCGGCAGCCTGGAGACGATCCGGCCCCGGGAGCTGGGCCTGATGACCTCCGGCCGCGGCATCAGCCACTCGGAGGAGAGCCCCCGCCCGCACGCCCGCTTCCTGCACGGCGCCCAGCTGTGGGTGGCCCTGCCGGACGCCCATCGCAACGTGGAACCGCACTTCCAGCACCACGCGGACCTCCCGCGGGTGACGGCCCAGGGACTGACGGCGACGGTCATCCTGGGCACCCTGGACACCGCGACCTCGCCCGGGACGGCGTACACCCCCATCGTCGGCGCGGACCTCGCCCTCGCGGCCGGCACGGAGACCCGCCTCCCCGTCGACCCCGACTTCGAGTACGCGGTCCTGTCGATGTCGGGCGAGGCCCACGTGGACGGCGTCCCGGTCCTCCCGGGCTCGATGCTCTACCTCGGCTGCGGCCGCACCGAACTCCCCCTGCGGGCGACCTCGGACGCCTCCCTGATGCTCCTGGGCGGCGAGCCGTTCGAGGAGGAGATCGTGATGTTCTGGAACTGGATCGGACGGTCACACGATGATATCGCGCAGGCCCGAGAAGACTGGATGAACGGGTCGCGGTTCGGTGAGGTCAAGGGCTACGACGGCCCTCCGATTCCCTCCCCGGAACTGCCTCCGACGCACCTGAAGCCCAGGGGAAGGGTTCGTTGACCTGCTGCTTTATGCGGATGGGGGCTGGGGGTGGCACTCGCACCCAGCCCTCCGCTTCTCCTGATGGAAGAGAGGCTCCCGGGCATGGTCCGACAGCCCCCGGTGCCGGTGGTCGAGTCTCATCTGTCGCAGGCTGTAATCAGCTTTGCTCAGACGAATGCTGACCTTTTGCTGACTTTACTGACTAGTAGTTAGATTCGCTCGGGGGATGTGTCGAGTCCAGATGTCCGCAGTGGGCAGCGGGAGCTGCCCACTGCGGACACCGGCGCCTGGGACCTGGCCGGCGGAGCAGCCCAGGCGTGCGATCCTTCGCCGGAGTGTGTGCGTGGCCACGCAGCAGGCATTGTGGACAGGTGACAACAGCCTTGCCGGAACGCCCCGACCGCCAGGCGGCCGCGGAACACCGCACGGGCGCGCGAGACTTACGGCTCGGGGGCGACCGGACGTTCCAGGGGAGTGCCCTCTTTGAGGAATCGGGTGACCGCGTCCATGCGGTCGGAGAACCCGACCGGTGTGTGGTCCGCCAAGAGGTCGAGATGGTCGGCGGGCCACGCCTGGGGGTTGCCCTTCAGCAGTACGAGGCGCTGGTCGAAGGCGTAGTCCGCGCGTTCGATGCGCTGCACGAGGGACAGGGCGTGTTCCAGGCCCTGCTCGGAGCCACCGACGGCCTGGACCAAGACGGTTCGTTTGGGCAGGTTGATGCGGGCGGTGGGGCGTACCTTGGCGCCGCGGGGGAGCTCTACGGTGGGGCGGCGGTCGTAGGAGATGCGGACAACGTCGAGGTACGCGTAGAGCTGACGTACGAGCCTGCTGTCCCGGTCGGGAGCTGCGAGCCATCGCAGGCCGTCGGTGGTCAGCATGGCGCTGCTGATGTCGGATACGAGCGTTGCCGCCTGTTCCAGAGGCCGACGGCCGACGATTCGTCCGTCGACCTCGCTGAGGTGGAACGCGTTGAGTGTCTCGTTCCAGGCGTTCGCCGCCCGAGTCGTTCCCCAGACGTCTACTCCGGCATCGGCCAGGCGGGTCACCATGGAGCCTCCGTCGCTGGCCAGTGCGTCGTCTCCTGACACCCGCAGGAGGACGGTGACTCCGTCCCCATCGGCGAAGTACGAGCGTCCTGTGAGTGCAACGGTTCCCGGGCGACCTGCCGGTGTGATGTGCCAGCAGCGCAAGTCCTCTGCCAGGCGCGGGTCGAGGGGAGAGGTGCTCATGGGTACTCCTCGAATCCCTCTAGCGTCGGGGTCGGTATCGGCGGCGCGGGCGGAACCCAAACGTAGCCCGCGGAGATGCCCATCTTGCATTCCAGGACGAAGTCCCTGACTACGCGGTCGTACTCTTCGTCCATAGAGGTGAGGGTCGCGTCGGCGATCGGGTCCGGCGCGTGGCGGATATCGTCGGGGGCATAGACGTCCTTGTTGCCTCGCCGCTCACTCCACTTGTGTTTGTGTGTGCGATTGATGAAGCGCTCGCCCGTTTCGCGGTCGAGGTGTGTACCTCGTACATCGAGGCGGCGCAGGATCGTGCCGCTTCCGGGGTGGAGCAGCATCAGGCTGTACTCCCACGGCTTGTCCAGCCCTATTCGGAAGCGCAGGTCGAGACGGCAGGAGAGATCGGTCTGGACGGGTGTGCTGGCCTCGACGTGAAAGGGGGAGGACAGGCGACGTGGCGCATTCTTCTGCTTCCACCGGAACGGCAGGTGGAGAGCGCCTCCGACCTTGCCCCCGAGGATTTTTTCCGCCAGGGCGTCGATCATCACCTCGCAGGGCCCATCCATCCCCCTCAGCGTCGAGGTGACGAACATAGCCCCGGTAACCGCGTGATTCATAGGGCAGAGGATCAGCGTCTTGCGCCGAGCGGCGGCTACGACGCGAGGTCGATCCCGATCTCCGGCGGCTGCTGGAGCGTGTTGTGGACGGTGCAGTGCGAGGCGACGGCGAGAAGAGCTTCGCGCCGCGTTTCGGGCATCTGCGGGGGCGGCTCGATCACCAGGCGCACCGCGGCCACCCGGGCGGGTCGGTCGGTGGCCATGGCGAACTCTGCCCGCACGGCCAGGCCGTCGCTCGACAGACCGTGGCGGAGCAGGTAGCGCCCCGCGTAAAAGGCGACGCACGTGGCCAAGGAGGCCGCGAACAGTTCGGTCGGCGTGGGCGCGGTGTCCGTGCCGCCCGCGTCCGTGGGCTGGTCGACACGGAAGCTGTGGCCGCGCACGTCGACCACATAGACATCGCCGTCGACGTGGGCGACATCGAGCCGGTGGGCAGCCTCCGGCAGCCGAGTACCAGACCTTCCCGGTGCAGTGTCGGTCATGGCCGTACCTCCGGATCCGGTGGGTGCTGCCACTGTGGGCGATCCGTCGGCCTCGGGCATGGGTCTTTCGGGCAGCTCTTCGGCCCAGTCGGCCCCTCACGCCACCGAAGTCGGAGCGCGAAGCTGGAGACCGCGCTCGCTCGGACGCTTCCGGTCGTTCCGGGCCGACGTGTCTGGGAGGAGGTACGAAATGACGGTTCAGGTCACAGCGGGTCTGGACGGATCCTCCGAGAGCTTCGCAGCGGCCGCCTGGGCCGCGCGCGAGGCCGTACGGCGCGAGGCCCCTCTGCACGTGGTCCATGTGGAGGAGTGGCCGGTCGCGCCCGCGATTCCCTACCCGATCACCGCCTACGGTGCGGAGCGGTCCACGGGACTGCTCCGCGACACGGCCGAGCAATTGCGCAAGGACCACCCGGGGCTGGAGGTTACGACCGAAGAGGTGCGTGGGCGCGTCGGCTCCCTGCTGAGTGCGGCCGCCGACGAGTCGGATCTCATGGTGCTCGGCTCCCGCGGGCTCGGAGGACTCGTGGGGTTCCTGGCCGGGTCTGTTTCTCTGGCCGTCGTTCGCCGCTCCCACCGGCCGGTCGTGCTCGTACGCGCAGACCGGGCGGACGCCCCGGCCGCGGGAGAGGTGCCCGGACCGGCTGTCGGCGAGATCGTCGTGGGCGCCGACCTCCGACACCCGAACACGCCCGTGCTCGCCTTCGCGTTCCTGGAGGCGGCGCGTCGGGGCGTGAGGGTTCGCGTCGTGCACGGCTGGACTCTGCCCGGTCCGTCCGTGTACGCGATGGTGGCCGATCCGGGCATTGGCGAGACGGTCGGTGGCCACGTCGCATCTGCTCTGGCAGAACTGGTCCGGCCCTTGCGCAGGAGCTACCCGGACGTCCAAGTTGTCGAGGAAGCCGTCATCGGAGCGGCCGCAGTCCAGCTCGTGGACGCCTCGGAGGGCGCGGAACTCGTGGTGGTCGGGCGCCGCAGGCACCCGGCGCCGATGGGGCCCCACATCGGTCACGTGCCGCACCGGTCGCCGTCGTGCCCTTCGGCTAGTCCCGAGATCCGGCGACGAGGGACAGGCAGGTGCGGCGAGACCCTGTTCAGCCGCGGCGGGCGGTCCGCACCTGTGGGCGGAGGGACCGGGCCACCTCCACGTCGAACGGTTCGGTGCCGGGGGTGAGCATCGCCGCGGCGGCCGTGGCCACCCCCAGCGCGCAGGCGCTGACGGGGTCCTCGCCGGCGGCCAGCCGCGTGGTGAGGGCAGCGACCATGCTGTCTCCCGCTCCGGCGTCGCTCAGGGGCTCACCGGGCAGCGGCGGTGCGTGGAGTTCGGTGTGGCCGTGCACGGTCGAGCACAGCGCGCCCAGCGCTCCGAGGGTGGTGACGGCGATCTCGGCGGCCCCCGTGGTGAGAAGGCGTTCGTTGAGGGCTCGGGCGTCGTCGAAGCCGCTGACGGGGTGGCCGGTCAGGCTCTCGGCCTCGGTTCGGTTGCACCTGAACAGGAACACGCCCTCGGCGAGCGCTGCCGGGAGCGCC
Organism: Streptomyces sp. NC-S4; assembly: GCF_054353315.1. NCBI lineage: Bacteria > Bacillati > Actinomycetota > Actinomycetes > Kitasatosporales > Streptomycetaceae > Streptomyces > Streptomyces sp. NC-S4. The sequence continues at coordinate 7,434,305 of NZ_CM135937.1, forward strand.
GGCCCGGAGGTGTCGAGGATCAGCCGGGATCCGGCTCTCCTGACCCGGCGGGCGACGGTCGCGTAGAAGTCGTCCGGCAGTCCGGCGGGCAGGCTGCCGCTGGCGACGACGTACGAGGGACTGCCGGCCACGAACCGCTCCAGCACCTCCAGGCACCGCTCTCCCTCGCGCCGGTGCAGGCGCGGGCCGGGCGGCACGATGTGGAAACTGCGGTGCGATTGCGTTTCGAAGAGCACGAGTGCTTCGCGGGTTTCGTCGTCGATGTCGACGGCGACGTGGTCGATGCCCTCTTCGTCCAGCAGTCGGTTCAGGCGCAAGCCGACCTCGCCTCCGGCGGTGTGGAAGGCGGTGGCTCGTCCTCCGAGCCGTACGACATGACGGGCGACATTGATCCCTCCGCCCCCGACGGCCACCGACCTGACCCGCGCACGGTTCTTTCCGATGCCCTCCAGGCGATCGACCTCCCAGCAGAGATCGATTGCGGGATTCATCGTCAGGGTGAGGATCGACGGTCCGGAGGCACTCCCCGATCCCCCCGCACCGTCGGTAGTCTCGGCTGTGGAGGGGGACGGAGTCGCGGCCGTACTCATCGCGGTGCCCTGGAGGCCGCGCCGGCCCATACCTCGCGCACCACGTGCTGGGCACGGCCCCGCTCACCGCAGCCTGAGGAGACCGGGCCCTGATCCCACGCGCTGAGGTCAATCCCGACCGTGGCCGCGGCCTGGGAGAGCTTCGAGTCCTGACGATCGTGCCGACCGTTGATCGGATGAGGCATTGCCATGCCCGCTGTCCTCTCGCGCTGGCTGCCGGAGGCCGTTCTCAGCCTGGTGCTGTGGCTGCTCGGGCCTCAAGTACGGTGATCGTGAGGCCACCGGTCGGCCAGGGACGCGCTGCTGTCTTCAGCCCTCACCCCGAGGGGAGTACGGCCCGGCATCTGAACAGGCCGGAACGGCGCATGACGTACCCGTGGCCCACCCGGGAACTGGTCCGTGCGGCCGAAGGTCTCGTTCAGCTCCACTGGCCCGGCGCCGCCCGGGCGAGATCAACGTATTCACCTCCGTGGACAGCGACACGTCCGACCCGGCTCCCATACTGGAACAGTCTGACGTCTCCTGCATTCCGGCTCACGGCTGGGTCTGCTCCTCGGCCGGTAGTTCTAACGGGAACATCGGGTAGCCGGTGACCGCTGCGGCATTCGGGCAAGATCCTGGTGAACTTGGTCGGACCGGTCTGGGGCGAGGCACCCTGGGACCGGGCAGGCAGCTCGGGTGGGCGCAGCGGCCATCGGTCGACTTCGCCATCGACTCGTCGACCTCGCTCTCGCCCTGCTCCACGACCCCGTCCGCGGCGATCTCCGCCCCTGGACGGACAAGCAGTAGGCCCTTGGGGCGAGGTCCGGCAGAGCACGGACGACATCGTCGGCGACGCTGCGGCACGCTTCTCGAACCCGTGGCCGAGCAGGACGAAGGACTCCAGCACGGTGGCGGCCTCGTTAGCGGATTCTCGCCAGCACGCCGATGCCCGCCGGCGAGCGAGGGCCGAACGGTCCCATCCGGGGGCCGGGAAGGCCATGGCCCTCGGGCGGAGCGGCGGCGCGCGGGACGACGGGGACCTTTGGTCCCGATCGCGGTCCTGGGCGGCCCTCGCCCGGGCGCGTCGGCAGTGCCACAGTGAGTGGTGTCTCCCGTGGGCTTATCGGTTGGGAGGAACCGTGGAAAGCACCTTCCGCACCCCGGATACCAGTTCAGTGGTTGTTGGCGTCGACGGCTCGAACGCGGCACGTACGGCCGCCATGTGGGCAGCAGCAGAGGCCGCACGCCGCGACCGCCCCCTGCACATCGTCTACGGGGCCGACACCGACGGCAGGGCCCTCTACCTGTCGGCGGAAACCATTGAACGGGTCCGCGCCAACGGCCGGGAACTCCTGGACGAAACGGCGAAGGCTGTTACCGACCAGTACCCCGGTCTGCGCGTGAGCACGGAGTTCAGCCGAGCCGACGCCGTCAGCACCCTCCACCGGGCCGGCGCCCTGCACGGCACCATCGTGGTGGGCAATCGCGGCGTCGGCGGATTCGACTCGCTCATGCTCGGCTCGGTCGGCCTGGACGTCGCGGCTGCCGCCATGACCCCGGTCGTCATTGTCCGGGGCCTCGACGGGGCCAAGGAGACCGGAACCGTCCTCGCCGCCATCCGTGACGAGCACGACCTCCTGTACGCCCGCTACGCCGCGTGCGAGGCCGTACTGCGCAAGGGATCGCTCCGACTCCTGCACGTCTGGAACATCCTGCAGTCCGTAGGCCTGGTTGTGAGCATGCTCGACGACGTCGACGAGATCGCGGCCACGCACGCAGAAGCCTTGCGTGCCGTCACCGACGCGGTCCGCGACGAGTTCCCCGACCTCGGGGTGCGGGCCGACGCCGAGAAGAGCATCTCCGTGGCCGGCGTCCTGGTCGAGGCTTCCCGCCGCGCCGACCTGCTCGTCATGGGCGGCCGCCGGGTCCCCGGCGCCCTCGGGATTACCCGCAGCCTGGGCAGGGCCACGCACAGCGTCCTGCACCACGCGCACTGCCCCGTCCTCCTCATTCCCCGGATGGGCAGCGACTTCGGGAGCAGGCCATGACCGGCCGCAAGGGCCGAGACATCGTCGTCGGGATCGACCCAGCCAGGGACTGGCATCTGCCCCTCGCCTGGGCCGCCGACGAGGCGCACCGCCGTCGGCTTCCCTTGCGCCTGGTGCTCGCGGTGGCGCCGCAGCACGACACCCACCACGTCGACGACACCCCCGGCCACATGGCCCTGCGACGGGCGGGAGCCGACAGACTCGAGCAGGCCCGCAACTGGGTACACGCCCGTCACCCGGAGGTGGACGTCACCGACGACCTACTCCACGGGTTCCCCGCCCCTGTCCTGGGCAGGGTGGCCAAGGAGGCCCGGCTGGTCGTGCTCGGCTCGCGACACCTGAGCCGCACCGCGGAGTTCTTCAGCGCGGGCTCCATTGTGGTCCCCGTCAGCGCCCAGGCCAGTTGCCCAGTCGTCGTCGTGGGCGAGGGGGAGCACATCAGCCGGCAGCCGCCCTACGTGGTCGTCGGCCTCGACGGAAGCGCATCGGCCACGGCCGCGCTGACATTCGCCTTCGACGAGGCGGACCTGCGCGGAGCGGCGCTCCGGGTCGTCTGCGTGTGGCAACCAGCCCTGTTCATGCCGAACGACGAGGAAGTCGCCCTGCGGGCACAGCGCGCACTGCTTTCCGAGGCCACCGCAGGCCTGTCGGACAAGTACCCCGACGTGCACGTCACCCACGAGGCCATGACGGGCCACCCGGTCGAGGAACTGGCGCGGGCGGCCGAGCACGCCCTGGCCCTGGTGGTAGGCCGCCGGGGTCGCGGCGGATACACCGGAATGCGCCTCGGTTCCGTCGTCCACGGCCTCCTGCACCGTGCGCACTGCCCTGTGATCACCGTGCCGAGCGAATGATGCCGCCATGACCATACGTACGACCACCACGCGGCCTGTCGGCTTCCCGGCGGGACCGGGGCTCACCCAGGCCGAAGCCAAGCGCCGCCTGGCCCGGTACGGCAGGAACGAAGTCGCACCCCCACGGTCCACGCCGCTGCACCGACGGGTGCTGGCCCAACTCCGCGACCCGTTGATCATGGTGCTCCTCGGGGCCATGGTGCTGACCATAGCGATCGGGGACCACCCGGACGCCGTCGTCATCGGCCTGGTGGTCGTCTTCAACACGACCGTGGGAGTGGCGCAGGAAGTCCGGGCGGACCGCGCTGTCGCCGCGCTCTCCGCCCTCTCCGCCCCGCACGCGAGAGTGCTGCGCGACGGCACCCCGCACGAGGTTCCGGCGGCACTGGTGGTGCCGGGTGACGTCCTGCTGCTGGGGGAGGGGGACATCGTCGCCGCAGACGCCGACCTGACCGAGGCATCCGCACTCCTGGTGGACGAATCCATGCTCACGGGCGAATCCGAGCCGGTGGACAAGACGGCGGACGACACGGTCAGCGCAGGCACCGTCGTCGTCCGTGGCCGAGGGTCCGCTACCGCGACCGCCACGGGGCCGGCGAGTGCCCTCGGGCGCATCGCGGCTCTCCTCGACACGGGCCGGGACCTCACCCCGCTCCAGCGTCGCCTCGCATCACTGGGCCGGATCCTGGCGGCCGTCACCATCGCCCTGTGCGTGCTGTTCTTCGCCCTGGGCCTGGCACGCGGCCTCCCGTGGAGCACGATGGCCGTGACCTCCATCAGCCTGGCTGTCGCCGCAGTGCCGGAGTCCCTCCCCGCCGTGGTCACCCTCGCCCTCGCGCTCGGAGCGCGCCGGATGGCAGCCCGCAACGCCCTGGTCCGCCGTCTGCCGGCCGTGGAAACCCTTGGCTCCGTGAGCATCCTGGCCACGGACAAGACGGGCACCCTCACCGAGGGGCGCATGGTGGTCCAGCACCTGTGGACGCCCTCCGGCACCGCAGATGTGACCGGCAGCGGCTACGAGCCGCTGGGAAGCCTGACCCGAGAAGGGCAGCCCCTGGCGGCAGACCAGCTCCGGCCACTGCAGGAACTGCTCACGACGGCGGCCCTGTGCAACGACGCCGGCCTGCGGCCCCCCGGAAAGGGCTCGGACATGTGGACGGCTGTGGGCGATCCGATGGAGGCCGCGCTGCTGGCGGCAGCCGCGAGAGCGGGTTGCCCGGACCAGGCCGCCCTGCACCGGGACTGTCCCCGGTTCGCGGAAGCTCCCTTCGACAGCCTCCGCAAGCGTATGACCACACTGCACCATCTTCCGGACGGAAACGTCCTGGTATGCCTCAAGGGCGCGCCGGAGGCGGTACTGACCGCCGAGGTGCTTGCCGCACCGCAGGAGCTTCTGGACGGGGCCCGCCGTCAGGCCGCTCTTCTGGCCGCGCAAGGCTTTCGGGTCCTGGCCGTGGCAGGAACCGAGCGACTCGTGTGGGACCGGCCGGCTCCCGAGGCCGAGCACGGACTGAGCCTCCTGGGCCTCGTCGCCATCAGTGACCCGCCCAAAGCGTCGGCCGCCACGACCCTGGAAGCATGCCGCGCGGCGGGCATCACCCCCGTCCTGATCACCGGCGACCATCCGGCGACGGCCCGTGCCATCGCCGTGCGTACCGGCCTCGTCGAGGACGGATCCGCCAGTGAGGTCCTCACCGGGCCGGAACTGGCCGCGGCCCCGGACACCGACCTGACCCGGATCCGTGTCTTCGCCCGGACCGACCCGCAGCAGAAGCTGGACATCGTCCGCGCATGGCGCGCCCGGGGCGCCGTAACGGCCATGACCGGGGACGGCGTCAACGACGGCCCCGCCCTCCACCAGGCTGACATCGGTGTGGCCATGGGCGCCCGCGGAACCGAGGTCGCCCGCCAGGCGGCGGACCTCGTGCTCACCGACGACGAGCTGTCCACCGTGGTGAAGGCCGTAGAGGAAGGCCGCCGCGTCTACGACAACATCCGGCGCTTCCTCGTCTACGCCATGGCGGGCGGAGCCGCCGAGATACTGGTGATGCTGGCAGGCCCGGTGCTCGGCCTGGCGTTGCCCCTGCGGGCAGGCCAGATCCTGTGGATCAACCTCCTCACCCACGGGCTGACGGGCGTGGCCATGGGCGCCGAACCCGTCACTCCGCAGGCCATGCGACGCCCACCGCGCCCGCCCGGACAGCACATCCTGGCCGCAGGCGTGTGGCAACGCCTCCTGGTACTCGCCGCAGTCGTGACGACCTTGAGCCTGGCCGCCGGCATCGTCGCACGTGCTATGGACCTGCCCTGGCAGAGCGTGCTCTTCCTGGCCCTGCTCGCGGCCCAGCTCGGAGTGGCCCTGGGCCTGCGCGCCCGACTGCTCACCGCACAGAACCTCTTCCTCCCCGCCTCCGTGGCGGTCTCCGCGCTCCTGGCGACAGCCGCTCTGTACGTGCCCGCACTCCAGTCCCTGCTCGACACCGAGCCCGTGGGCTGGTCCGGTGCGGGGCTCGCCGCCGCGGCCGGTCTCGGGGCGTTCATCGCCGCCCGGATCCTCCGGGGCGCGTTCCACAGAAAGGCATGATCATGAAGACGTACGTACCGGGAACCGGAGTGCACGCCGAGGTGGGCGACCAGATCGTCGTGGGCGGCCCCACCGTCGGAAGGCCAGGCCGCGACGGCGAAGTCATCGCCCTCCATCATGAGGACGGCACCCCGCCCTACGACGTGCGCTGGTCCGACACGGGTCGTACCACCGTGTTCTTCCCCGGCCCGGCCGCCCACGTCCGGCACCTGCATGCCGAGTCGGGCAGGCCCCGCCATACGGAGCAATAGCACCCAGACCGGAAGGGACATCCTGCCGAGACTACCGTGGAGGTGGTCGCCCGGCACGGCCTCCGATGGCCGGAGGGCTCCTCGAAGAGCGCCAAGTCCGCATCGACGAGGTCCGGGGCACTCGCGACCGGCTGAACGGCCTGCTGGAGGCCGTCATGTCGGTCGGCCGTGAGCTCGACCTGCCCCACGTTCTGCACGGTATCGTCGAGGCCGCCGTCGTCCTCGTGGACGCCGAGTACGGCGCACTGGGTGTCAACGGTGACGACTGGAGGCTCGCCGGTTTCGTTTCGGCGCTTCGCCCAAACTGCGCTCCCGCACCGTCCAGGCCGTGGCCGAAGCCGCGGCAGCCCTCGGCTTCGCCCTGGCCCTGCGCATGGAGGGCCACATCGACACGGACGCATCACCCGAAGTCGCGGACGAGATGCCCGCCGTCATCGGGGAGGCCCTGACGAACCACCGCCCGTCACGCCGAGGCCACCCGTTCTGAGGCGTCGATCGTTGCCGCCGACGGTGTCCTCACCGTCACCGTGCCCCCCGTCGGTCGCGGGTCAGAGGAAACTGCCGCTGCCGTAGGGCGCGTACAGATCAAGCAGGCGGATCCGAGCGGCTTGTAGCCGATGGGCGAGGACCTGCCCCACCCAATGGCCCAGGGCCGAGCCGAAGGTGGTATCGGAATCCATCAGGGATCGGACCTCCACCGCGTCGAACTCGTAGGCACGGACCGGTGTCATCGCCTCGGCGCCGAGGCGCCACGTGTAGGGCTTGAACAGCCACGAGCAGCCGACCAGCTCCCCGGCCCCGAGGGTCTCGATGACAGCCGCGCGTCGACCGGGAACGTGCACGTCCAGGGTCACGGTGCCCGACCGGACGATCCAGAACCGGTCCGCACGACCCCCCTCGTGGAAGAGGCGGGTCCCCTCGTCGAGGTTGACCTCGCGGGCGAACTCCATCAAGCGCGAACGGCAGTCGGCCGGCAGCGCGGCATTGATGCGGATGGGAGAAGGAGTGCTCATGAACGGCCTCCTGATTCGGGTCCATATCCAGTCTTGGCGAGTGTGTCTGCCCGGGGTATGGGTCCTGTGGGCCCATGCAGGGACCGAACGGCCTATGCCTGGGCGCGTCGGGAACGGGGACGCTGGAGAGCACACCGCGACCCCGCCCCGGTCCCATGGACGGAGGGTGCCAACGATGGAGAACCGCCCGGTCGGCAGCGCCGCCGTCGCTCCTGCCGGCCCTACGCCCCGGAGGCGAACGGAAGAGATCGGCACCGAGGAAGCGCTCCGGCTGCTCGGAACCGTCGGACTGGGCCGCATCGTGTTCACCCGCCATGCTCTGCCTGCCGTGCGCCCCGTTAACCATCTCCTTGACGACGGCGACATCATCGTCCGCGTTCAGGACGGCTCGACACTGGCGGCCCTGCTCACGGCCCCGGACAGTCCGGACGTGGTCGTGGCCTACGAGGCCGACGCCATCGACCCTGACACCCGTCTGGGCTGGAGCGTGGTGGCCACCGGCTATGCCAGCGCCGTCACCGACCCGACCGAGCTGAACCGCTATGCGCAGCGCCTCAAGTCCTGGGCCGACGCACCGTCATCAGATGCCGTTCGGATCAGACCGGGCGTGGTCACCGGCTTCAGGCTCCGGGCAGTCAATTCGTAGCCGCCCCGATCAGGATCCGCGAGAAGCGGGCGGGCTCTTTCCTTGCTTTCGTGCGCGCGGGCCGATCTCGTCCCGGGGGCCGGGGGGCTCCTCGAGGACGCTCCAGGCGACCGGGCCGAGCAGATCCGCCACCCTGCGGAAGACGTCCATGAGCAGGTCGTCCACGGTCAGCATGCCCACTACTCGATGCCCGTCCAGGACAGGGAGGCGCCGGACGCCGCTGTTGCGGAACGTCCGGTACGCCGCCTGGATGTCCTGGGCGGCATCGACGGTGACAGCCGGAGCCGTCATGACCGCTCCCACAGGATCATCGCGGTCGAACTCTCCGGCCACGGCGCGCACTGCGATGTCACGGTCGGTGACAATGCCGCGCAATACTGTTCCCTCCGTCACGACCAAGCAGCCGACGCCGTGGAGGTCCATGCATCGGGCCGCCTCCCCGATCGTCGTGGTGGCGTTGACGGACACGGCGGGGGCGGACATGTACGCGGACACGTTCATCGTCCGGCTCCTTCCCACTGGATCCATGTGGTTGACCGTAGGACGGGGTGCCGGAGTCGGCGAGGGCCGAGCGGACCCCCGTTGTGGGACCGCATGGCCCTGTGCTGCTCCGCCCCGGCGGCGGACCATGACATGAGGACAGACCATGCCTGTTCCGAGGTGATCTGACATGGCATCCACAACATGGACCACCCCAGGGGTGTTCACCGGCTCCGGCGGGGTGCTCACCGCCGAAGCAGGATCCCTCACCGGGGAACTGACGGTCCGCACCACCTGGGACGCAAGGCAGGCACATGTTGCCGTCCAGTACGCGGGCGCGTCGAAGTGGTGCACGCTGGTCGGCAGTCCCGTGCCCTGCCCGTCCGCCGAGGAGGCTCGCTCGGTACACCAGTGCGCGGTGGAGGCCGTGCGCACCAGAGGACCTGTCCCCTTCGCGCCGTGGCCGCTCACCCCCGCGGTTCACCGTGGAACGGACGAGGTGCCGGCTCACGCAGCAGGATGAGCGCACGTCGATGAGCCGACTTGACCGCGCATGCCTGGCCAGGGTCGGCCATGGACCGTGGGGAGATTCCACGGCAGGCTCCTGTCGGTCCTGGATGCATGATCCTGAGCGTCGCGCAGGCGCGGCCTGCCCTTGCCTGGGGTCGGACTGCCTGCGGGGACCTAACGCGAACGACGGCCCTTGCCGCCGGGCACGGTAGGCAGGGCCGTCACACGGATCCGGCCCCAGATGGCGGGGCCGGGACACGCGCCGGTACCTCCGACGCGAACCCGCGGCCGCCGGTCACATCCGCTGGGCCGTTCAGGTGTGCAGGCGGCTGTTGATGCCGTCGTGGCCGTCGGCGCCCTCTTCGTCGAACCAGTAGTCACCGGCGGCCAGGTAGCGGAAGGAGTGCTCACTGCCTTCGGGCAGGGCAACGGTCACGGCCCGGGTGCCGTCACGGCGCGGCGCCAGCGTATGGGCGCCGGGCTGCCAGTCGTTGAAGTCGCCGACCACGCTGACCGGGCCGGGCGGGGAATCGGCGGGCAGGACGAAAGTGACCTCGGTGCGGTTCTTGCGCGGCTTTCGCTCCAGCATGGAAGGAACTCCTCACAGCGGGGATAAGGGGCCGCATTCATCCTCGGGGCCCGCCCAGCCCTGCGCCTCTCGACGCGTGCCGCTCCTCTGCGGGCATCACCCGTCCGCCACGATCTGCCATTGAAATGATGCGATCGGTGACAGTGCGTGTGAGCGTGGACGGGAGGAAATCCCAGGCATTGAGGAGCCGCAGGGTCATGGGCGGTATGCACGACAAGCGCCGGAAACCCGGCCTGGGGCGCGAGTAGACGGAAGCCATGCGCCGCCCCGGCCGGGACCGGGTCCATCCTGGGACCGCCCAGTCCTCCCGGAGGAAGCGCGGTGAGGACCCGGAACGCGAGCACCGCCGCGAGGAAGAGCAGCTCCGAGACAAGCGCGACCTGCCGGAGGAACACTTCTGAGCCACGCTGGACCCCACGCACGCAGGGCTCGGCCGGGAGGTACCACCCGGCCGAGCCCTGTCATGTCCGGCGCCGGAATGCGACACCGAAACGACATGGCCGAGAAGACGGCAGCCCGGGGCTCGACGCTCGCCGGCTGCCGCGCACGTCGGCTGGTGAGGTGGCTCGGGGTGCGGGTCACGTGCTGCGCTGGTCGTGGGTGTCCTGGCGGAGCTGGTCGGTGTGGCGGGTGAGGGCGTCGAGGCGTTCGGCGAGGGCGGCGTCCTCGGGTCTCAGATGGGGCCGGGTGTCGGTCAGGGGGCGAACGAGGCGGGCGGCGTCGTTGTCGGCGAGGGCCAGGTTCAGGTCTCCGATGGCAGTCTCGGCGCCGCCCGGAAGGCTGGTGAGTGCGGTGATCTGGCCGGCGAGGCGGCGAAGGTCGGCAGCGTTGTCGCGGGCCCAGGCGTTCACGCTGCGCTCTGCCGCGCGGGTGTCGCGGGTGGCCTGGACGCGTTCCTCGCCGGTGCTGCCGTCCCTGCCGGGCCGCAGGCGCAGGTAGCGCCGTTCGGCGGCCTGCCGGCTGGCGACGCCGAGGGGGCCGGCGAGGTCGGCCCAGCTGGCCCCCCGGCCGCGGGCGGTTTCGATCAGGCCGCTCTCCCAGCCGGAGAGCTGCTCGCGAATCTCGCGCAGCATCAGCAGCGCGGCCAGGGCCGGGTGTGGGCCCGGGTCCGGCTCGGACGCTGCCGTCGTAGTCCTCGGTGATCCCGCGTTTGATCCCTGCGCGTCCTTGAGGGCCCGGTCGATGGCCTCCAGCGCCGCGGCCGCGGCGAGGAAGGGAACCGGTGCCGGCGGCTCGACGGCCTCGTTCATGGCACTCTCCGTCGCATGTCATCCTCCAGATGACCCCTTGCTTGTCATCGTTCCGATGACATGCTACAACGGGAGCACGTTGAAGCGCATGGGCAGTTCCTGCCTGAACCAACTGGAGGTGTTTCGCGATGCTGATGCGCACCGACCCGTTCCGCGAGATGGACCGGATCTTCCAGCAGCTGTCCGGTACGACCGGGACCTGGTCCAAGCCGACCGTGATGCCGATGGACGCCTACCGCGAGGGCGACGCGTACGTGATCGCCTTCGACCTCCCCGGCGTGAGCACCGAGGCGATCGACATCGACGTCGAGCGGAACATGCTGACCGTGAAGGCCGAGCGCAGGCCCGCGGCGAGCGGTGACACCGTGCAGATGGAGCTTTCAGAGCGGCCCCTGGGTGTCTTCTCCCGCCAGGTCATGCTGGCCGACACCCTCGACACCGAGCACATCGAAGCCGACTACGACGCGGGTGTCCTGACCCTGCGCATCCCGATCGCCGAGCGCGCCAAGCCGCGGAAGATCGCCATCGGCGGCGAGTCCGGCCGCAAGCAGATCTCCGGCTGAACCCGCCGTACCGCGGAGGACGGGAACCCCTCCCTCCGGTACCCGTCCTCCGCACACACACGCTCCCTTGGAGGTGACGTGATGCCGATGCGCCAGGAGGCGTTCCTCGACCACGTCCAGGAAGGCGGCGAGTACCAGACCCGGGAAGAGGCGGAACGCACGGCCCGCGTCGTCCTGGCCCTGCTCGGTGCCCACCTGGTGGGCAACGTGCGGGCCGAACTCGCCGCACGCCTCCCCGAGACGTACGCCCTGATCCTGCTCAACCCCCTGCAGGCCGCGGAACCGCTTTCCCCCGAACGCTTCGTCCGCGCGACCGCGGCCTGGATCGAAGGCGCCACCGAGAAGACGGCCCTGTGGGACATCGGCGCGGTCCTCTCCACCGTGGCCGCAGCGGCGGGAGACGCCCTCCTGCACGAGGTTCTGCTGCAGCTCCCGCCCGGCTACGACCTCCTCTTCGGCCACCGGCCCACCTGATCCCCGACACCGCCCGCCCGAATGGCGGGCCCTTCACGAGAAAGCCGCTGCACCATGTACGACCAGCCTCGACCGAACCCGTCCGCCGTGGCCATGACGTTCGACCAGATGCTGGAACGTGTGCGCTACGAAGGCGCCTACCCCACCCGGGAACGCGCCGAGGAAGCCGTCCGTACCGTCCTGGTCGCCCTGGGCCGGCAGGTCACCGGCAAGGAACGCGTCGACCTTGCCCAGGCCCTGCCCGCCGAGGCCGCCCTCGCCCTGACCGCTCAGATTCCCGACACCGAGCACCTCACCGGCTGGGGTTTCGTCAAAGACATGGCCGCACGATCCGGTGCCACCCCCGCCATCGCCCGCTGGGACACCGGAGCCGTACTCGCCGTCGTCGCCCGCCTCGCCGGGCCCGACCTCCTCGCCCGCATCCTCCAGCAGCTTCCCGGCGGCTACGCCCTCCTCTTCGGCCAGGCAGAACTGTGCCAGCCCCAGCACGCCGCCTGACCCGGCCTCCGAGCTCCCCGGGACCGGCTTGCGGACGGTTTCGGGGCAGCGGGACCATCGACGCGGCCGCGCCGGGTCGTATGCGTCAGGCGTGCACCGAACCAGCCGATCAGGGCGAGGTGAGACGACATGGACTTCCGCATGCCGATCAGGCGCTACGGGCCGATCGTGCACCTCACCCCCGCCGGTGAGCTCGACCTCGACACCCGGTCTGCTCTCGACGAGACGCAGGCCGCCCTCGACGACGGTGTCGTGATGGTGGCCTGCGACATGCGGAGCCTGAGGTTCATCGACGTCACCGGCTTGCGCGGCCTCCTCGAATTCGTCCGCCGTCTCGACGGACGCGGCATCGCGTTCTTCGGCGACAACTGGCAGCCACAGCCCCGCCGCCTCCTGGACCTGCTCGACAGCCTGTACCCGCCCGCCGACATCAACGGAAACCCGCGCTGTGCACCCACCAGCATCCTGCGCCGTGGCCTGCAGGCATGCGCCTCAGCCCGTCGCACCGCGGGGGCGCGGGTACGGGTCGGTGAAAGCACGGCAGGCCGGAACCCTGCCGCATCACGGCCTCAGACCGGCAGTTCAGCAGCCCGTGATTGAGAGCGCACCCGGCCCGGCGTCCGAGTACAGCCGCAGCCGTTCTCTGCCGGGTGGCGCACACCAGGCCCCGTACATCCAGCACCGCCGTGCTGTGCTCTTTGCCCGTCGTGTGGCGCTCTACGGGGTGAGCCATGCCCGGTTCGCCTCCGGGATGGGTTCGGCTCCGCCCGTAGAGCGGCCTGCGCTCCTGGTGAGGGAGCCGCGACGGATGCCGCGACGCCGGGGCCGACGGGCTCCGCTGCGGTTGGCTCTGCACCGGCAGGGGGAGATTCGGCGACTGCGGTGGTGGCCTCGCTGGTCTCGGTCCGCGACGAGGGCGGCGTGTTGTCAACCGGGTGGGCGTCGCTCCGGGCGGACACTTCTCCCATGCCCGAGGAGCAGACGGCGTCCATCCCTCCTGAACCGTTGTTGCAGGTGATCGTCAACCTGGCCCGGTTCCATCGCGAACACGAGCAGTTCTACGCACAGGCTCCGCTGCGGCAGGCGGGCGAGCTTCAGGCGCGGTCCCGGGCGCTGAAGTCGCTGGCGGACAGATGGAGTGTGACCGACGTCGGTGAGTCGGCACGGAATCCGTTCGCAGGTGCGGAGGATCTGAATGCCCCCGGACTTGTCGCGGAGTCGGGGATCCTCTTCATGGAAGGGGCGGACGAGCCCGTCGAGCTTCAGCGGCTGAAGCGGGATGTCAGGGAAATCGCGGAAGACAGTGAGCAGACCGGAATCTGGCTGGCGCACGCGATGGAGCAGGCATGGGAGGCCGTCGGCCTCTTGGCTGCCTATCCAGTGCTTGCCGATCTGCTCGGGGAGCGGCACCGCATCGTCGCCAACGACTGGCAGTCGGCGGGGTTGCTGGCGCTGGTTGCCCATCTGCTGCGCCGCTCCATTGACTTGTTGGATCGGGTCAAGTTCTCTCCCGCGGCGCTGCGAGCTGACCTGGGGTCCGAGCGGAACGCCCCTGCTTACCTCTTCTCGGCGTCCGAGCTGCTCGACCGGGCGGCGGACCTCCTCGCGGAATCGGCAACGCTTGTGCGCGACAATGAGCGGCGGTGGCGTGTGTTCGGAGCTCGCGTCCGCCGGCTGCCGTCCGACTGAAGCGGCTACGTCGGCTCCGTCGTGCAGCGCATCCGCTCATCTCGTAGAGACGGCAGACGATGCGCAGGCCGACATGCGACCAGGTGTCAGGTGGTGACAACCGCAGGCCGACGTGCGGTCGACCCGTTGGGCGGACTCTTGGAGCACGGCCCCGTATGCGACCTCCGCCGGAGTCCGGGCCATGCGCTGCGCCCGGCGGAGGCCCGCGTGACACCCGAGCCGTGGCGCAGAACGGCACGGGTGTCTTCGGGTGCCGCGCTGTCCCGGGGAGGCTCCCTGCTCGCTGCGCGTCGGCCTGGGCCAGGGCACAGACTGGTGGGGTGGGTGCCATGGATGCGATTGAGCTCAGGGGACTGACCAAGCGATACGGGGCCGTGGTCGGGGTGGAGGAACTCACGCTCGGCATCGGTCGGGGCGAGGTGTTCGGCTTCCTCGGGCCCAACGGGGCGGGCAAGACCACCACGCTCAGGTGCCTGACGGGTTTGCTGCGCCCAACCGCCGGACACGTCCGGGTGCTGGGGATGGACCCGCTCGCCGATCACCGCCGGGTGGCTCGGGAACTCGGCTATCTCCCGGGTGAGCTGCGGCTGTACCCGGAGCTCACCGGGGCGCAGACCCTCGACCTCCTGTGTTCACTCCAAGGCCGGCCCTGCACGAGGCGAGCTGAGCTGTGCGAGCGGCTGGGGCTGACGCCCGCGGTCCTGCGGCGCACGGTGGGCGGGTACTCGCGCGGCATGAAGCAGAAACTGGGCCTGGTGCAGGCGCTGCAGCACGATCCCCAGCTGGTGGTCCTGGACGAGCCGACCGAGGGGCTGGACCCTCTGGTGCAGGAGACGTTCTTCGAGCTGATGGAGCAGGCAGCGGCCGACGGCCGCACGGTGCTGTTGTCCAGCCACGTGCTGCCGGAGGTGCAGCGGGCCTGCGGACGAGTGGCGATCGTCCGGGAAGGGCGCCTGGTAACCGTGGAGAGCGTGGCCGCCCTCCGGGAGGCGCGTGCGCGGCGGATCCGCCTGGCCTTCGATGACGGAAAAGGAACGCGCCGTTTGGGGCGCGCGGAGCAGTGGGCGCCCCGCTGGGAAGGCGACAGGGTGGAGCTCCTGGTACCCCCGAGCGAGGTCGTGGGGGCACTGCGTGAGCTGCTGGCCCTGGGGGTGGCCGACGTCATCGTGGAGGAGGCGGGTCTGGACGAGGCGTTCCTGGATCTGTACCGCAACGGCAAGGCGGAGGAGGCCGCGCCGTGAAGACGCGGTGGCCCCTGCTGTGGCTGGCACTGCACCGGCGTCGGCGGATGCTGGTGGCCCTCATGGTGGGGATGGTCGCCTTCGAGGCCCTGATCGTGGTGGTGGCGAACACGATCGCACCCGGGCAGCTCTTCTCTGCGGGCGGGAAGGGCCCTCCGTCGGCGTACCGTGCGTTCAGCGGTTCGGGCGGAGACGTATCGATCGCCAGCTACCCGGGGCTGCTCGGGGCCGGATTGGTGCATCCCTTCTGGATCGCCATGCAGCTGACCGCTATCGGGGCGCTGGCCGCGGCCGCGGTGGCGGCCGACGTGGAATCCGGGACGATCGAGCTCATCGTGGTGCGCCCCGTGAGCCGCAACCGGCTCCTCGCCGAGCGGACCGCCGCCGTGGTGATCGCCGCCCTCGCCCTCAACACCTCAGCGACGCTGACGGTGGCGGCGGGCGTCTGGCTGTCGCCGGACATCCACCGGGACGTGCCGTTGAGCGGTGTCTTCGCGGCGGGACTGATGGGGTGCGGCTTCGCACTGTGTCTGGCCGGACCGGCCCTGGCCGTATCGGCCTGGGGGAGCCGACGCGCGCAGGTGATCGGTGCGACGATCGCCATCGGGGCGGTCGGCTTCGCGGTGAACTTCATCGCGCTGGCCTGGTCGAAGGCGGCGCCCCTGCGGTTCATCAGCCCGTTCCATTACTACACGCCAGGTGACGCACTGGCACAGGGCCACGTGTTGTGGCCGCAGCTGGGAGTTCTGGTCGGGGTCGGAGTCGTGGGGCTCGTTCTCGGCCACGCGTTGCTAATGAAGCGGGACCTGGCCCCGTAAGGCTGACATGACGCTTACACAGAGGCGGGGCCTTCGAGCCGGCAGTGCACGCCGACCACACCTTCGACGGCCCGGGCGAGGCGCGTGGCCACGGGGATGAGGTGCGGGTCGCGGGTCCTTCCCGACAGGGTGACGATCCCGTGCGTGACGTCGACCGTGATGTCACGGTGCGAGAGGGGGAAGAGACGGTCGACGACCTCGCGGCGGACCTCGGCGGCCAGGTCGTCGTCGGCGCGGAGGAAGACCTTCAGGAGGTCGGCGCGGCTGACGATGCCGAGGAGGGTGCCGTCGGTGTCGACGACTGGAAGCCGTTTGATGTGGCGGTCGGCCATCAGGCGGGCGGCCTGGGGGAGCGTGGCGTCGGGGCGGATCGTGACGGCGGGTGTGGTCATCAACTGCTCGGCGCGGACCGATCCGGCCTTCGCGGTGTCGCCGAGGCGGCGCATCTGCTCGATGAGGCTCGGTCCGTGTTCGTGGAACTCCTCCTTGGTGAGGAGGTCGGCTTCGGAGACGACGCCGACGACATGGCCTTCGCCTTCGATGACCGGGACCGCGGTGACCTTCCAGCGCTCCATCGCGGTGGCGATCTCCTTGAACTCGGCGGCGGCGGTGACAGTGACGACGGTCTTCGTCATGACGTCGTTGACGGTGTACGGGGTGGAGGTCATGGCTGGTCCTCAGCGGGCGTAGGCGAGCGGCATGTCGCTGTGGTGGGGCGCGAACAGGTCGAGGATCCGGGTACGGGCCGAGTCGAGGCGACGGGCGATGACTGCGGCGACAGCGGTCGAAATGCAACGGCCCACGGCGGCGTTCTCGTCGCAGAGCTTCCGTACGGCCTCGGCGTCGAATTCGAGCGCCCGAACAGGGTGGGTGGTGACGGCGCCGAGGTGCCAGGAGTAGGGAGGGACCATCCATGACCAGCCGAGGAGCTCTCCTGAACCGAGGGTGTCGACGACGGCGGCCTTGTGGCCGGGGACGTGCAGGTCGAGGTCGACGGTGCCGTTCTCGATGACCCAGAAGCGGTCGGCCCGCTGCCGTTCCTTGAAGATGCGGGTTCCGGCGGGGATGTCCACGCGGCGGGCGTGGGCGAGCAGAGCCTGGCGTGCTTCGGGTTCCATCTCGTCGAGGAGAGTGCTCATGGCGGTCATGGTGTGCCTCCAGCCGTTCCCCTTCAGGGTCGCGCCGGTCTCCTGGGGTGCGGGAGGGCCTCGCGGTGCATACCGCAGGGCCCATACGGCCCGGGTCAACGGACCAGCACGGCCTCGCCGGATTTGGGTACGACGGCCGTCCAGCCCAGCTCGTGGTTGATGCGGTCCCGCAGGGTCTCGGCAGCGGTCTCCTCGCCATGGACGAGGTAGGTGGTGTGCGGGGGCGGGGCGTCGCGCAGCCAGTCGATGATCTGGTCGGCGTCCGCGTGGGCGGAGAAGTGGGGTACGTCGGCCACCTCGGCGCGTACGGGAACGTACTCGCCGAACATCTTGAGGGTGCGGACTCCGTCGACGAGGTCACGCGCCCGGGTGCCTGCCGCGGCGAAGCCGACGATCACGACAGCGTTGCGGGGGTCGGGCAGCAGCCGGTGCAGGTGGTGCAGGACCCGGCCGCCGGTGGCCATGCCGGCGGAGGAGACGATGACCGCAGGGCCTGTGGTGCTGTTGATATCGATGGACTCCTGGACGGTACGGGCGGCCAGGAAGGGCTCCGGGCTGAACACCGCCTCGCCCTGGGCCAGGATCTCGGGCCGCAGTTCGGGAGCGCGGGACCGCAGGGCGTCGCGGTACACGTCCAAGGCGGCCAGGGCCATGGGGCTGTCCACGTAGACGGGCACGTGGCGGGGCAGCGTGCCGTCACCGCGCAGCTCGGCCAGCTCGTGCAGGACGACCTCGGTCCGGTCGATCGCGAATGCCGGGATGACGACGGTTCCTCCTCGCGACAGCGTTCGGGTGATCACGGCAGCGAACTCGCGCCGCGCCGTCTCGTGGTCGTGGCGGCGGTCGCCGTAGGTGGACTCCATCAGCAGCACGTCGGCGCCGGTGAA
Source organism: Streptomyces sp. NC-S4 (assembly GCF_054353315.1). Classification (NCBI taxonomy): domain Bacteria; kingdom Bacillati; phylum Actinomycetota; class Actinomycetes; order Kitasatosporales; family Streptomycetaceae; genus Streptomyces; species Streptomyces sp. NC-S4. The sequence goes on from NZ_CM135937.1 coordinate 7,452,420, forward strand.
CGGCTCCGGGGGCAGCAGCAGGGGGTGCCCGGGACGACCAAGGTCGCCACTGACGGCCAGGGTGTGGCCGTCCTCCAGCGTGAGGTGGGCCCAGGCTGAGCCGAGGATGTGTCCGCCGTGGTGCAGCTTCAGCTTCGTTCCGGCCATGATCTCGATCTCGCTGCCGACCTCGACCGGGTCGAAGAACTTCAACGTGTTCTCGACGTCCGAGTCGTCGTAGAGCGGCTTGGCGGGGCGGTGCTTGGACCAGCCGTGACTGTTGGCGTGCTCGGCGGCCTCCATCTGGAGGCGGGCACTGTCGCGGAGCACGATCTCGGCGAGGCGGGCCGTTCCGGGGGTGCAGAGGATCGGACCACGGAAGCCGTGCCGGACCAGGCGCGGCAGATAGCCGCAGTGGTCCAGGTGAGCATGGGTCACGACCACGGCGCGGAGGTCGGAGGCGTCGAAGCCGGGCTTGTCCCAGTTGCGACGGCGCAGGTCCGCGAAACCCTGGAAGAGCCCGCAGTCGACCAGGATGCGGGCGTGGTCGCTCTCGACGAGGAACTTGCTGCCGGTGACCGTGCGTACCGCACCGAGCAACCGGAGGAGTGCAGGTCTGGGCGAGGCGGTAGCGGGGCGCGGGGCTGTCTCGGACATGACCCGCCCTCCCTTCGATAAGGGGATCCGGTTCTCACCATTGCACCGTGTGTAAGGGCCGACAGGGGGCCGACAGGCCCACGCAGGGGACCGACCGGCCCATGCGCGGGCGGTCGAGCCCGGTCCAGCCTGGCGGTGCAACCTCCTTAACGTATGCAAGGGAAGAGGGGAGCGTCGTGAAGACACTCGCCTTCCAGGGCCCGGACAGACGCAGCCAGCGCGATCGTCCGTGCCGACGCCGTCACCGTCCGCGGCCTCGACGAGCGCATCGCCGAAGGCGACCTGCCCGAGGTGAATTCGGTCAGGATCCTCGGCACGGGACGTATCGGCCTGGCCCCCATCGTGACCGCCGGTCTCCACAGCCCCGGCACACGTTGCCACGGTTCCGGCCACCCAGCCCTGACACCGAGAGGACGTGAAGACAATGAGGAGAACCCAGCACGGGCCGGGCGCCACAGAGGCGCCGGCCGGACGTACTGACCTCGGGCGGCGGATCGCCATGCACCGTGAGGAACTCGGCCTCACCCGGGACGAACTGGGTGAGCGCTGCGGCGCTGACGGCGCGTACATCACCTACCTGGAGGAACACGCGGCAGCGCCGGCGATCGGCTCCCTTCTGCGACTTGCCGACGCGCTCGGGACGACCGCCGCGGAACTCTCCGGCGCGATGACGGAGTACCCGCCAGGCAGAGGCACGGCCGTGCGGGATGCCGAGCTGGTCGAGTTGTCCGACGGCGAGTGCCGACGACTGCTGTCCACGCACGGCGTGGGCAGGGTCGCCGTCTTCACCCCGGAGGGTCCGGCGATATTCCCGGTCAACTACGTGGTGGCGGGCCGCGACATCGCATTCCGGACCTCGGGTGACGCGGTGCTCGCGCGGGCCGCCGGCACCGAGGTGGCCTTCGAGGCCGACCACATCGACGACGCCACGCGCCTGGGCTGGAGCGTTATGGTCGTAGGCGAGGCGGGAGGCGTCACTGACGCGGAGGAGCTCGGTCGGCTTGACGCAGTCGCGTACTCCCTGCCCTGGGCCGGCGGCCCGAGGACCCATTGGATGAAGGTCACCGCGATCCGGATCACTGGGCGCCGGGTGATCAGGCAGTGAGTCCGCTTCGAGCCGTCGTTCTGGACACCGACGGGGTCCTCCTCGATTCCGCCGCGCTGCATGCTGTTGAGTGGAAGTCCGATTTCGACAGATTAACGCCGCGGATCCGCCGGCGTGCGGCACTGCATGGACGGTCGCCGCCCGAAAAGAGCACGCGTTCACGGAAGCGCTCAGGGACGGAGCGGTCGAGACGTTCGACGAGGTCCGGCCCGCACACAACGACGCCGCCCGGCCGCATCCTTGGGGTTCCAGGAGGCCGACGGACCACGAGAAAACCGAGGCTGAGCGCAGGCTATTTGCCGGCAACGGATATTGGCCATGACTGTGCCGGTTGCGGCTCGCTCGCTGCCTGCCCCGACAGCCCGTCGCCACGCCGGGCATCCTTCGATTACTTACCGTGCATCCCACTTAACATTGAGTGAGGAAGTGATCGATGCCCTCGGGCTGCAGAAGGCGAGAGAGATGATCGCGCGAAGAGACCTGCTCGTAGCCGGGGCCGTTGGTGGAGCGGCCCTGGTCCTTCCGGCCCCTAATGAGGCGGTGGCACTCCCGAACGAGACCGCGGTGGTTCCGGGGGCCAGGTCTGTCGGGAAATTCGCAGTCTCCACCCTGGACCCCACGACCATCCCGAAATACGTCACCAACCTGGTGATCCCGCCGGTGATGCCGAAGGCCCGGCACCCGGAGCGGCACGGCATCGATACGTATGTCATCGGCGTCCGGCAATTCAGCCAGCAGGTATTGCCTCCCACTCTGCCGTCCACCACCCTGTGGGGATACGGCTCGCTCGGGGACAACAGCACGTTCAACTACCCGTCGTTCACCATCGAGGCCAGCGTAGACAGGCCTGTCCGGGTCACCTGGGTGAACGATCTCGTCGACAGCCAGGGCCGTTTCCTCCCGCACTTGCTGGCGGTCGACCCCACCCTGCACTGGGCGAACCCGCCGGGCGGAAATGCCGGGCGGGATTCGCGGCCGACCTTCACATCGACGCCGGGTCCGTACACCGGCCCCGTACCGATCGTCACGCACCTGCACGGTGGGCATTCCACCGAGGAGAGCGACGGCTACACGGAAGCGTGGTACCTGCCACGCGCGAACAACATTCCTCCGGGATTCGCCACCGTGGGCTCGTTCTACAACGAGTTCCGGGACAAGTTCGCCGATGCGCACCGCCTGAAGTGGGATCCGGGTACCGCGACCTTCCAGTACGCCAACGACCAGCGGGCATCGACCCTCTGGTTCCACGACCACACCCTGGGTCTGACCCGGCTCAACGTCTACGCCGGACCCGCCGGCTTCTATCTGCTCCGCGGCGGTGAGTGCGACCTGCCCAAGGGGGCCCTGCCCGGCCCGGCGCCCGCCTCCGGAGATCGGCCGGGTACCCGATACCACGAGATCCCCCTGGCCATCCAGGACCGCTCGTTCAATTCGGACGGCTCGCTGTTCTACCCCACGACCCGGGAATTCTTCGACGGGTTCGCGGGTCCGTACATTCCCACGACCGATGTGTCCCCCATCTGGAACCCCGAATTCTTCGCCAACACCATGGTGGTCAACGGCCGGACATGGCCGAAGCTCGAAGTCGAACCGCGTCGCTACAGGCTGCGCTTCCTCAATGGATGCAATGCCCGGTTCCTCATCCTGAAGATCGCGGACGGTCCGACCGTCAGACCGGCCCGGTCGGCCGTACCGTTCTGGCAGATCGGCAACGAAGGCGGGTTCCTGCCCGCACCAGTGCGGCTGGAGCGGCTGCTGCTGGCCAATGCGGAGCGGGCCGACGTAATCGTCGACTTCACCGGGATTGCGGAAGGTACCGAGCTGTACCTCATCAACGAGGGCGCGGACGAACCCTTCGGCCGGGGCGAACCGGGCGTGGCCTTCCCTGTGGCGGATCCGGCCACCACTGGGCAGGTGATGAAGTTCGTGGTCGGCCCTCTGGCGAGCAAGGACACCAGCGTCCCGCCGGATCGGCTCAGGCTGCCCAGGATCAGGCCACTTGGCTCGGCGAGCGTCACCCGTCGGCTGTCCCTCAACGAGGCGAACTCCAGCAACCCCTTGGTGCCACCGGGAACGCCCGTCCAGAACCTGCTCGGGACGGTCGACTCCGCCGGCAATCCGGTCTCGCTCGCCTGGGACGACCCGGTCACGGAGAACCCGAGGCTGAACGCGACCGAAACATGGGAACTGCACAACTTCACTGTGGACGCCCACCCGATCCACATCCACGAGGTGGCGTTCGAGGTGGTGAACCGGCAGCCGTTCAACGGGGCACCCATTCCGCCGGAGAGCTGGGAGCTCGGTTTCAAGGACACCGTGATCGCCTATCCGGGAGAAATCACCCGGGTGAAGGCGCGGTTCGATCACCCCGGTCGCTTCGTCTGGCACTGCCACATCGTCGAGCACGAGGACAACGAGATGATGCGGCCGCTCCAAATCGGAGGCAGGCGCAAGGAGGGCCACTGACAGGCCGGCGCCAGCGACTGCGGACCGGCCGCCTCGGCCGGTCCGCGTCCGGCACCTCCTTCTTCCCCCGGATGGACTGAAGCCCCGTTACGGCACTTGGGGCACGAGAATGGCAGCGGGCCCTGAGGGGTTTGGACAACAGCCCCAGGTTGCTGACCTGGGGCTCTGTCTTGGAGCGGAAGACGGGAATCGAACCCGCACGATACGCGTGGGAAGCTCTGTGCACGCTCGGCAACGGTCGGCTCGCCACGCGCGCACCCCTTCTCCCGAATAGCCCCTCCCCTTCCGCTGTACCTGCCCGGTGGACGGGCCGCGTCCGTGGCCTTGGTCGGCAGCGGTGGTTCCGCATGGAAGTCGGCCGATCAGCGGATCCCGCTCATCCGCTCCTGTCAGCGGGGGCGGCGGATGCTGCTTTGAGACGGTCCCTCACCACCGAGGTCAGGGCCTTCAACTGCGGGGAACCTGTTGGCACAGGGCTCTCGGGGCGATGGATGAGGCGTGCTGCCTCCGGCAGGTCCACGAGGTCAGCCTCGAAGCGGGCTCCGGCCGAGGCGAGGGTGTCGGGAGGGCCGGTCCGGCGGCCGTCGCGCATCACCGTACGGAGCAGGGGCACCGTACCGTCAGGCGGTTGCTCGTCGGACAGACCCTTCACATCCGTGCGGCCGGGGCCGCGGAACACCTGCTTGGGAGCCGGGGCGGTGACCTTCGCGGAGGACAGCTTCATCACCGGGCGTCCGTCGTACTGGACCAACTTGTACGCCGCGTCCAAGTAGGGAGCGTCGGCGGCGACGCCCACCCGGGTTCCGACCGCGAAGACGTCGATCGGTGCCCGAGTGCACACGAGTTCGGCGACGGAGTATTCGTCCAGACCGCCGCTGGCGATGATGCGTACGTCGGCCAGCCCTGCCGCATCGAGCAGCTGGCGTGACCGTTCGGCGAGCTCACCCAGATCGCCGCTGTCGAGCCGGATCGCGCAGCCCGGCCCTCGCCGGAGCCCGGCGAGAACACGGCCGGCGGTCGCGACGCCACGCTCGGTGTCGTAGGTGTCGACGAGGAACGTCAGCGGGCCCGGATGGGTGCGGGCGAAGGCCCGGAAGACGTCCTCCTCGCTAGGGAAGCACTCGATGTAGGAGTGAGCCATGGTTCCGGCGGCGGGGATGCCGTATCGGGTGGCGGCGGCAACATTGCTGGTCGCGGTGAAACCGACCATGGCGGAGAGCCGGGCGGCCTGCAGCCCGGCCTGGGGGCCGTGGTCGCGGCGCAGAGAGAAGTCCACCAGGGGCCGGCCCTCCGCGGCGATCACGCAACGGGCCGCCTTCGAGGCGACGGCGGTCTGGTGGCAGATCTGGCTGAGCAGATACGTCTCGACGAGCTGGGGGAGCGGGGAGGTGACCTCCAGCAGGGGCTCCCCGGCGAAAACGAGGTGGCCCTCCGGAATCGCGCGGACTTCCCCGTCAAAGCGCAGGCCGAGCAGGCCGGACACTTCCTCGGGCGGTCTGTGGAGCGCGACGGCGAAGTCGCGGACGTCATCCGCGCTCACCCGGAAGTGGGACAGGTAGTCCAGGGACGGCTCCAGCCCGGCGGAGACGAGGAATCCCCGGCCGGGCGGCAGATCCCGGACGAACAGGCTGAAGGTGGCCGACGCGAGCATGCCCTCTCGCAGGTAGGACATCGCCATCGTCACCTCGTAGAGGTCGGTGGTCGTCGTCTCGGACATACCCCCAGCCTGCACGCTCTGCGCCTGTCGGGCATGAGCCCTTCGGTTCCCTGCTCGGCCTGCCATGGGCCGGTCGGCCCCTCCCCGGTAAGGCCCGGTCGGCCCCTTGCCGCTGCACCTCTCGGCACTGGGGTGCAGCCACCTCCCGGTGTGATCGTGGAATCCGGATGCCGATACGGGCTCCGTTTCCCCAGGAGGTGGGCATCATGCAGCGCATCCGGATCCAGTCCTGCCAGAAGCAGCCCCACAAGCTCGAGCCGCTGGACCTGCGAACCCCGTCCGGCCGCCCGCTCCCCTATTGAGCCCGGAGGTCGTCATGGCAAGCACGCGGCGCGTCATACCGTTCGCGGAACTCGGCCGGCAGGAAGTCGGCAGTGTCGGGGGTAAGAACGCCTCACTGGGTGAGATGACCGCCCACCTGGCCGATGCCGGCGTGCGCGTCCCTCCGGGGTTCGCAACGACGGCCGCCGCGTACGGAGAGCTGCTGGACGGACACGGACTCCGGGGGCGGATCGAGGAACAGATCGCGCGCCTGCACGAGGGCGCCGCGCTCGATGAGGTCGGGGCCGCGATACGGTCGATGACCCTCGCCGAGCCGCTGCCCCCAGGGCTGCGGGCCGAGATCGTCTCGGCGTACGAGCAGCTGGGGCGCGACGAAGGCCGCGCGGACCCTGAGGTCGCCGTACGCAGCAGCGCCACCGCCGAGGACCTGCCGGAGGCGAGCTTCGCAGGCCAGCAGGAGACCTACCTGAACGTGCGCGGGACCGCCCAATTGCTGGAGTCGGTGCATCGCTGCTATGCGTCCCTCTACACCGACCGAGCCATCGACTACCGGGAGCGGATGGGCTTCGACCACCTCCAGGTCGCCCTCTCGGTCGGTGTTCAGATCATGGTCCGGTCGGACCTGGCCGGTGCCGGGGTGATCTTCACCCTCGACCCGGAGAGCGGCTTCCCCGAGGTCATCGTCATCAGCGCGGCGTGCGGACTGGGCGAGACGGTCGTCAGCGGGCAGGTCGACCCCGACGAGTACACCGTCTTCAAGCCGAGCCTGAAGGACCCGGATCTGGACCCGCTGATCGACGTACGTGTCGGAGCGAAGCGGCGGAAGGCGGTCTATGCGGAACATGGACTGACGCGGACCATTGATACCACCGACGAGGAGCGCTTGCAGAGGGTCCTGAACGACACCGAAGTGAGGCTCCTCGCCGACTGGGCGCTGACCGTCGAAGGGCACTACGGCTGCCCCATGGACCTGGAATGGGCCAAAGACGGCCTCACCGGCGACCTGTGGATCGTGCAGGCCCGGCCCGAGACCGTTCAGTCCCGCCGCGCCGCCTCCACCCTGCGCCGCTGCCGCCTGACGGCCGTGCCAGGTACGCCTCTCGTGGACGGCATCGCTGTCGGCGAGGCCATCGGCAGCGGGCCCGTCGTCGTCCTGGACTCGCCCGTCGACCTCGACCGCTTCCCGTCCGGCGGGGTGCTCGTCACGGGTATCACCGACCCGGACTGGGAACCGATCATGAAGCGCGCCTCCGCCATCGTCACCGACCACGGCGGCCGCACGTCCCACGCTGCGATCGTCAGCCGCGAACTCGGCGTCCCCGCCGTCGTCGGTACCGGCCGTGCGACTCAGGCCCTGTACGACGGACAGAAGGTGACCGTCTCCTGTGCCGAAGGCGGACGCGGCAAGGTCTACGACGGGGTGCTCGCCTATGAGGAGACCGAGACCGACCTCGCGGACATCCCCGCCACCCGGACGCACGTCATGCTCAATCTCGCCGACCCGGCCGCCGCCTTCCGGTGGTGGCGCCTGCCGGCCGATGGCGTCGGCCTGGCCCGGCTGGAGTTCATAGTGGCGCACCAGGTCAAGGTCCACCCGATGGCCCTGCTGCACCCCGAGCGCCTGGATCCCGCCGACCGCTGCGCCGTCGACCAGCTCACCGAGGGATACCTCGACCGTACCCGCTACTTCACCGATCGCCTGGCGTACGGCATCGCCCGGATCGCCGCCTCCCGGTGGCCCGCCCCCGTCATCGTACGGACCAGCGACTTCAAGACCAACGAGTACGCGCGCCTTGTCGGCGGTCGGCCGTTCGAGCCGGTCGAGGCCAACCCGATGATCGGCTGGCGGGGCGCGAGCCGCTACTACAGCGACGGATACCGGGAGGGCTTCGCCCTCGAGTGCCGGGCCCTGCGCAGGGTCCGCGACGAGATGGGCCTGGCCAACGTCGTCGTCATGATCCCCTTCTGTCGCAGCCTCGAAGAGGCCGACCGGGTGCTGGGTGTCATGGCTGAGGAAGGCCTCCGCCGTGGGGAGAACGGGCTGAAGGTCTACGTCATGGCGGAGATCCCCGCCAACGTCATCCTGGCCCAGGACTTCGCCGAACGCTTCGACGGTTTCTCCATCGGCAGCAACGACCTCACCCAGCTCACCCTGGGTGTCGACCGCGACTCCGAAGCCCTCGCCCACGTCTTCGACGAGACCAACCCGGCGGTCACCCGGAGCATCGAGATCCTCGTCCCTCGTGCTCAGGCAGCGGGCCGCCCCGTCGGTCTCTGTGGCCAGCGCCCGAGCGACGACCCCGCCTTCACGGAGTTCCTGGTCAAGGCCGGGATCGACTCCATCTCCGTCGCCCCGGACAGCTTCGCCGCGGTCAAGCACCACGTGGCCGCCGCCGAATCGGTCCGGTACGGGGAGGGCCGAACGGCCCCATCAGGGACCCGATGGTCCCAAGCGGAGCAGCCGTCCGTCTCGTGAAAGTGGAGGAAGGCAACGCATGAAGGCGCTGATCGGGCGCCGGAACGGAGCACACCATGTCAGGAACGCACCTGGAGCGCAGGCGCAGCCCGTTCCCCGATTTCAGGGACTGGTTCGGCACCGAATTCCCACGGTTCCCGCTGTGGCGGTCGTCGTTCGACACCTTCCCGATCCCGATCGAGGTGACCAACAAGGAGGGGCAGTACACGCTGCGCGCCGAACTTCCCGGGATGGACCCCGACAAGGACATCCAGATCACGGTTGAGGGGGACACCCTCACCGTCAGCGCCGAGCACACCGAGAGCAAGGAGGAGAAGGATCACTCGGAGTTCCGCTACGGCTCCTTCCAGAGAGTGGTGCGCCTGCCCGGGCCGATCCCCTCCGACGAAGTCGAGGCAGCGTACGAGGACGGCATCCTCACCGTGCGCGTGCCCATGCCGGCCTCGCCCGAGGAGTCCAGGCGCAGCATCCCCGTCAAGCGCACCACGGCGGGCGGCAAGGGAGACTCGTCATGACGTCCAAGCGCGTCCTGGTCGCCTACGGCACCAAGCACGGTGCGACCGCCGGAATCGCGTCCGAGATCGGCAGGACCCTGCGTGAGGACGGCCTCGACGCCGTCGTGGTCCCCGCCGACGACGTGGACGACGTACGCGGGTACGACGCAGTGGTGCTCGGCGGCGCCCTGTACGCCGGGCACTGGAGCGGCAAGGCCAAGCGCTGCGCCGAACGCAACGAGCACTACCTTCAGCACCGCCCGGTCTACCTGTTCAGCAGCGGCCCCGTGGACAGTTCCGCCGAGCAGCACGACATCGCGCCGGTGCCGGCGGTGGCCCGGGAGATGGAGCGCCTCGGCGCACGCGAGCACATCACCTTCGGCGGCAGTATCACCGCCAGTACGCCCGGCTTCATCGCCCGGGCCATGGTCCGCGCGGGCAAGGGAGGAGACTTCCGCAATCCCGAGCGGATCCGGACGTGGGCCCACCACATCAGCGCCGAACTCGCCGCTCCCCACTGAGCGGCCGGGCCGTACCAGAGCGCGGAGGTGCACGATGTTCGAGCCCGGCACGCCCGGAGACGGGCCCACCCGATCGCGCCCGGCGACGGCCGACCGCGTGCGTCGGCTGTTCGGCGGACGTCCGAACGAGCTGCGTCGTCCGGCCGACCGGACCCGGCGCCGCTGGAACATCGCCTTCGTGCTCTCCTTCCTGATCGCCCTGTCCTGCGGCGTCGTCGTCACGACGGCCGTCTGGGACGCCGAAAGCCGCACTGCCCGGGAAGCGGCCCGCCACCGGCACCGGATCGAGGCGACGACGGTCGGTGCCGTGGGGCGCGCGGTCTCCAACCGTTCCGGCGGCACCTCCCGGACGGTTGCTCGGGCCGTCTGGGAGTACCCGGCCGCTCACCAGCACTCCGACACGATCTCCGTCCCGTTCGGCACTCCGGCAGGCCGGACGGTCACGATCTGGGTCGATGACGCGGGCAGGGAGGCGCAGGCGCCGTCGGCCGAAGCCCGACGCGTCCTCACGGCCGCAGTCGCGGGAGTCGGATCCTTCAGCCTGCTCGCCCTCGCCACAGGGGCAGTGGTCCGCCTTCGTCTGCTTCTCGTCGAGACCCGCAGCCTGGCCCAGTGGGAGCACGAGTGGGAGGCCGTGGAGCCGCGCTGGTCCGGCAGGCTGCGGCGCGAAAAGGGACCTGGCGATGACTGAGGCAGCCACCCGGCCCCCCTCTCCGGCCAAGGGGCTGCCCCTGAGTCCTGACCCCCTCGAACCGTTGCCGCTCCTGAGGCGCGAGCTCGGCACCGGGCCGAGTGGACTCTCCGCGCGCGAGGCGGCCCGCCGCCTCGCCGTCTACGGCCCCAACGAGGTCCGCCGCAAGGCCCGTACCTCGGTGGGCCGGGAACTCGTCCGCCAGCTCGTCCACCCGCTGGCCATGCTGCTCTGGGCGGCTGCCGCACTGGCCTTCGTGGCGGACATAGCGGTCCTCGGCTGGGCCATCGTCGCCGTGGTCATCGTCAACGCCGCCTTCGCGCTCCTGCAGGAGCGCCAGGCGGAGCAGGCAGTGGAGACCCTGGCCCGGTATCTGCCCGAGCACGCATGGGTGATCCGCGACGGCCAACCGTCGGCCGTCGAGTCGCGCGAGCTCGTGCCGGGCGACCTCATCGTCCTCGAAGAGGGCGCCAAGGTCCCCGCCGATGGACGCCTCACAGACGGCGGTATCGAGGTCGACCTGTCGATGCTGACAGGGGAGTCCGCCCCCGCCGAACGCGTCGCCGGCCCCGGTCTCGCAGGGGCTCCGCTGCTCCAGGAGCCGAACCTCGTCTTCAGCGGTACTGCCTGCACCGAGGGCCAGGCCCAGGCGATCGTGTTCGCCACGGGCGACCACACCGAACTCGGACGGATCGCGGCACTCAGCCAGCGCACCCAGCGCGACCCCAGCCCCTTGGAGCGGCAGGTCAAGAAGGTCGCCTGGCTGATCGCCGCCGTCGCGGTGGCCATGGGCGCGGTGTTCCTCGTGGCAGGCGTGGCCGTGGGACTCCCGCTGACCGACTCGCTGATCTTCGCCATCGGCCTGCTGGTCGCCAACGTGCCCGAGGGCCTGCTGCCGATCATCACCCTCGCCCTGGCCGTCGGGGTACGGGCCCTCGCCCGTCAGGGGGCTGTGGTCAAGCGGCTGAGCGCCGTGGAAACTCTCGGGTCCACCAACGTGATCTGCACCGACAAGACCGGCACCCTCACCCGGAACCGCATGCGGCTCCAGACTGTGTGGACCCCTGAACACGGTACGAGCAAAGGCCCCTGGGCAGGCGAACTCGCCCGTGCAGGGGCCCTGTGCACCATGGTCACGCGGGATGCCCAGGGCCACCTGCACGGGGACCCGACCGAGATCGCCCTGGTCGAAGGAGCCGGCGCCTACGGCGCCCCCATCGACCTTGACAGGAGGGACGCCGACCGCCAGGTCCTCTTCCGTTTCGATCCCCGCTTGCGCCTGATGTCCGTCGTGCAGCAGGCGGAACCGGACGGCGCCCGCGTCATCGTCAAAGGCGCGCCGGAGTCGGTGGTGGGCGCCCTTGACGGCGGGGAGTCCACCGCCGCGCTCGCCGCCGCGGACCGGCTCGCCCACGACGGCATGCGTGTCCTGGCCGTCGCCGTGCGCGACCTGCCGAAGGGGGCCGCGACGCCGGCGCGGCGCCACGACGCGGAGAGCGGTCTGCGCCTTCTGGGGCTCGTCGGCCTGTACGACCCTCCGCGGCCCGAGGTCGCGGAGGCAGTCCGCCGCTGTCACGACGCGGGCGTCCGGGTCCACATCGTCACCGGCGACAACGGCGCCACCGCGGCCGCCGTCGCGCGGGAGGTCGGCATCGGAGTACCGCGCCTCACGGTGGTGGCCCAGTCCGAGACGGTGGGTGACCAGGAGCTCGACCAACTCCTGGCACAAGGCGATGCCGAGGTCGTTTTCGCCCGCTCCTCTCCGGAGACCAAGCTGCACGTGGCCGACACGCTGCGCGCACACGGGCAGATCGTGGCCATGACCGGCGACGGTGTCAACGACGCCCCGGCACTTCACCGTGCGCACATCGGGGTCGCGATGGGCCGGTCCGGCACCGACGTGGCACGCGAAGCGTCCACGATGGTGCTGACCGACGACAACTTCGCCACCATCGTCGCCGCCATCGAATCCGGGCGCCGCGTATACGACAACGTCCGCAAGTTCATCGTCTACATCTTCGCCCACGCCACCCCCGAGGTCGTGCCCTTCCTGGTGTTCGCACTCTCGGCCGGCACCATCCCCCTGCCGCTGACCGTCCTGCAGATCCTCGCCATCGACCTCGGCACCGAGACCCTCCCCGCCCTCGCCCTCGGCCGGGAACGGGCCGAGCCGGGCGTCATGAGCCGTCCGCCGCGACCGAGCTCGCAGGGGGTCATCTCCCGCGACATGCTCATCCGGAGCTGGGGATGGCTCGGCACGGTGTCCGCCGCCCTGGTCATGACCGCGTTCTTCTACGTGCTCTGGCGGGCGGGATGGCACCCCGGCGACCCCACCGGCCCCGGCACACCCCTCCACCACGCGTACGTCACCGCGACCACCGCCACGTTCGCCGGCATCGTCACCTGCCAGGTCGGCACGGCCATGGCCGCACGCACCGACCACGCCGCTCTGCGCGAGATCGGCCTGTTCACCAACCACCTGCTCCTCGCAGGCATCGCCTTCGAGCTGGTCTTCACCGCGGCGCTCGTCTACGCGCCGCCGCTGCAAGACCTGTTCGGCACCGCAGCCCTCTCCCTCGATGTCGTCGCGCTCATCGCCACCTTCCCGGTCCTCGTGTGGGGCACCGACGAACTCCGGCGCTGGGCCCGACGCACTCGCCGAAGCACGAACGCCTGAACCCGTCCGGAGGCTCCCATGTCACACACGGCCGAATGGAAGGTCCGCCTCTACCTCTTCGAGGAGGACCACACGACGAAGGCACGCCTGGAACTCGACACGGGCACGAACAGGCTCACGGGCCACGGCACCGCCCGTTGCGCACCCCAGGACGACGACGTCCCGGAGATCGGCGAAGAACTCGCGGTCGCTCGTGCCATGGAGGATCTCGCCCTCCAGATGAAGCGAGCCGCCTACGGCGACATGCAGGCTGCCGGAGCTCCGTCCCTGCAGGAGTCCCTCAAGCCGTACAGCGGGTGGCTGGACACCACAGCGTGACCACGGAGGAGGCCCGACCGGGACCTTTGGCCCCCATGAAGGTCCTGAGCGGCCCTCTTCCCAGAGGGGCATGCGGTGTCACTGTGAGGTCAGACCCTCACTGGCCCTGGGCGAGGAGGAATCATGGAGCACACCGTCAGCGGTTCCGAACTCGGCTCCGTCGTCGTCGGCGTCGACGGCTCCGAGCCCGCCCGTCAGGCCGCGCTCTGGGCAGCGGGAGAGGCCGAACGCCGAGGGCGTCCGCTGCACATCGTGTACGGCGCCGACACGGACGGCCGGGCACTCTACGCATCCGTCGACACCATCGAGCGCGTCCGTGTCGCCGGCCGCGAACTGCTCGACGACATCGCTGCTGCGGTCAAGAAGCAGCACCCCGGCCTGGTCGCCACCACGGAATTCGGTCGTGGTGACCCCGTGGCCAGCCTGCACCGGGCCGCTGGTCGTCGCGGCACCATAGTGGTCGGCAACCGGGGGTTGGGCGGATTCAACTCCCTCTTGCTCGGATCCGTGGGCCTGAAGGTGGCGGCCGGTGCGAAGACGCCCGTCATCATCGTCAGGGGAACCGAAAGCGGCGCCGAGAGCGGGACGGTACTCGCCGGGGTCCGTGACGAGCGAGATCTGGACTGTGTGCGTTACGCGGCGCGCGAGGCCGAGCTGCGCAAGGCCGAGCTGCGGCTGCTCCAGGTGTGGAACGTGCTCCAGTCCGTCGGCGACATGATGACCATGATGGACGACATCAAGGAGATCGCCGACGAGTACGTCCGGCACCTGACCGCGCTGACGGAGCGAATCCGCCGGGAATTCCCGGACCTCACCGTGCGGGCGGATGCCGAGAAGAGCGCGTCCGTCGCCGGTGTTCTCGTAGAGGCTTCCCAACACGCCGACCTGCTGGTCATGGGCGGTCGCAGGGCGTCCGCATACCTGGGACCCACCCTCGGGCGGCACACCCACAGCCTCGTACACCACTCGCACTGCCCTGTGCTGCTCATCCCGCGCCACCCGGACGAGCACGGGAGTGGATCGTGATGGCCACCGCCGAACGCCGCGAGATCGTCGTAGGCATCGACCCGGCCAGGGACTGGCACTTGCCCCTTGCCTGGGCGTCGGACGAGGCCCACCGTCGTGGGATCGGGCTCCGACTCGTCGTGGCTGTGCCTCCGCCGCAGCGTACGCGGCAGGTTGATGACACACCCCGCAGGACGGCTCTGCGCCAGGCGGGCTCTGAAGCCCTCGCGGCAGGTTACGACTGGGCGCGGGACCGACACCTGGGGCTTGACGCGGCCACTGATCTGATCGAAGGATTCCCCGTTCCCGCCATCGGACGCCTGTCTCACCAGGCCCGCATGCTCGTGCTCGGATCCCGTCACCTGAGCCGGACCGCGGAACTCTTCAGCGCCGGTTCCACGGTGGTCCCGGTCCTGGCCCAGGCGCATTGCCCCGTCGTCGTGGTGGGAAACCCCGAGCACACCACCCAGGACACGCCCTACCTGGTCGTCGGCATCGACGGCAGTGAGTCCTCGAAGGCTGCGCTGGCGCTTGCTTTCGAGGAAGCCGACCTGCGCGGCGCAGCACTGCGCGCCATCGCAGTGTGGCAGCCGCCGGTCTTCCTGCTCCACGACGAGGAGGTCGCATTGCAGGCTCAGCGGCGGATGCTGTCCGAGGCCACGGCCGGCTGGTCGCAGAAGTACCCGGACGTGGTGCTCTCCCACGAGGTCCCGATCGGGCACCCGGTGGAAGAGCTCGCGGAAGCCGCCGAGCACGCCCTGGCCGTGGTGGTGGGCCGTCGCGGACGAGGAGGCTACTCCGGCATGCGCCTGGGCTCCGTTGTCCACGGACTGCTCCACCGGGCGTTCTGCCCGGTGATCACGGTTCCGGCCGAATAGGACCGCCATGGCGATGACCCCGGCCCCCGCAGGGGTACCGGTGCGCGCGCCCGGCGGGCTCACCGACCTCGAAGCGGAACGCCGACTGGCCGAGCATCAGCCGCCCTCACCAGTGGCTTCGCGGCGGCCCGACTCGCACGGCACGCATTCCGAAGGAGATGATGATCATGGAGACGCGCACGTCCGAGCACGGACCCCACGCTCGCGTCGGTGACGAGATAGTGGTGGGCGGGCCGACGGTGGGCAAAGCGGGTCGCGACGGCGAAGTCGTCGGACTGCACCACGACGACGGCACCCCGCCCTACGACGTCCGCTGGTCGGACACCGGCAGGACCACCCTCTTCTTCCCGGGACCGGACGCACACATTCGGCATCTCGGCGCGGACGACTCCGGATGATGCCTTCAGCCTGAGCGGGAAGGTGGGGGCAGGGATACGGTGAAGAGGCAGGCCGAACTTCCCCGGGGCGCCGCTGGAGGTACGCATGGGCGGGGACGAGCTGGGTCCCGTGCGTCCTGGGCTTCCGCGGCTCCGGCTGGACGAACTGCTCGAGGAGCTCCAGGTTCGTATCGACGAGGTGCGCGGCACCCGGGACCGGCTGAACGGGCTCCTCGAGGCTGTGATGTCCGTCGGTCGGGAGCTCGATCTGCCACAGGTCCTGAGTGGCATCGTCGAAGCCGCTGTCGTCCTGGTGGACGCGGAGTACGGAGCGCTGGGCGTCATCGGTGACGACCAGAAGCTCGCCCAGTTCCTTCCTGTCGGCATCAGCGACGACCTCCGGGCCGAGATCGGCGACCTGCCCTCCGGCCACGGCATCCTCGGCCAGCTCATCCGGCACCCCGAGCCGCTCCGGCTCTCGGAATTGTCCGGTCACCCCGCCTCCCACGGCTTCCCTCCCCACCACCCCCCGATGCACTCCTTCCTCGGCGTCCCCATCCGGGTTCGCGAGGACGTGTTCGGCAACCTCTACATGACCGAGAAGCGGGGTGGTATCGACTTCGACGAGGAGGACGAGGCGGTCCTGTCCACGCTGGCGGTGGCGGCCGGCATTGCCGTCGAGAACGCCCGCCTCTTCGAAGAGGTACGCCTCCGGGAGCGCTGGCTGGCCGCCAGCTCCGACTTCACCAGTGCTCTGCTCTCCGGCTCGGCCGAGACGGAGGTGCTGGAGGGGATGTTGGAGCGAGCTCGCGACATCACGGTCGCCGACATCGGTGTGTTCTACCTCGTGGGCCAGAGCGGGGAGCTGCGCGGCTCGCTGGCCCTGGGGGAGGGCGCCGAGGCACATCGCGGCATCGTGTTGCCCAGCAGTGAAGGCACCCTGACCGCCGCTGCCCTCGGCGAGGAGGACGGACTGATCACCGTGGCCGACGTCGGGGCCGACGACCGGATCACCGTGCAGCCGGAACGGTGGAAGGGTTTCGGCCCCGCCGTCGCCGTCACGTTCGGCACCAAGGAGAAGCTGAGCGGCGTCCTCATCCTGGCCCGCAAGCGCGGCCGCCCGGCGTTCGCCCGCGCCGAGCTCGCAGCCCTGCCCGGCTTCGCCGGCCAGGCCGCCGTGGCCCTGGAGCTCGCAGACCGGCGCCGGGACACCGAGCAGATGAGCATGCTGGAGGATCACGACCGCATTGCCCGCGACCTGCACGATCTCGCCATCCAGCGCCTCTTCGCCACAGGTATGACCCTGCAGAGCGCGCAACCCTTCGTCGAGCATCCCGAGGCTTCGGAACGACTTGCCCGGGCGATCGACGACCTGGATGCCACCATCAAGATCATTCGGTCGACGATCTTCGGGCTTCGTGAACACGAAGTATCCGGGGTGCCGCCGAAGCTGCGGCTCCGTGCCGTTCAGGCCATCGAGGAGGCCGCCCAGGTACTCGGTTTCGCCCCGGCCCTGCGGATGGAGGGCCTGATCGACACCGACGTACCCGCCGAGACCGCGGACGAGGCACTCGCCGTGGTCGGGGAGGCGCTCACCAACGTCGCCCGGCACGCGAGGGCAAGCCAAGCGGAAGTGTCCATCGCAGCCGTCGAGGGCGTACTGACCGTACTGGTCAACGACGACGGAGTGGGAATGGCGGAGGGAGGTCGTCGCAGCGGGCTGCGTAATCTCAGTGAACGGGCCGAACGCCTGGGTGGTGAACTCTCCGTTTCGGCGCACGGGCCGACCGGGCAGGGCACAAAGCTGGAATGGCGGGTCCCACTGGGCGGTGGAGGCCACTGCCCACCCTCCAGGTGAGCACGCCCCGTAGTCACTCAGCTCCGGCCCTTGCCGCGCTCCGGCTCGTGTTCATGGACCTGCGTGGCGATGACAGCGGCCTGCACCCGGCGCTCCACCCCCAGCTTGCCCAGCAGCCTTGAGATGTGGTTCTTGACCGTCTTCTCGGACAGGTACAGCCGCTTGGCGATCTGCGCGTTGGTGAGGCCCTCGCCGATCAGTTCGAGTACGGAACGCTCCCGCTCGGAGAGAGCTGCCAGCCGATCGTCATCCGGAGCCTTGACGGCCTCCGGGTCCCGCAGGGAGTGCATGAGGCGGGCGGTCGTCGCCGGGTCCAGCATCGACTGCCCGGTCGCCACCGTCCGTACGGCCGAGACGAGGTCGGACCCCTTGATCTGCTTGAGGACGTAGCCGGCCGCACCAGCCATGATCGCGTCGAGCAGCGCGTCTTCGTCATCGAACGAGGTCAGCATCAAGCAGGCGAGTTCCGGCATGCGCGAGCGCAGCTCGCGGCACACGGTGATCCCGTCGCCGTCGGGCAGCCGGACGTCGAGTACGGCGACGTCCGGGCGCAGCGCCGGTCCGCGGGCCAGCGCCTGCTCGGCGGTGGCGGCCTCGCCGACGACCTCGATGTCCGGCTCCGCGTCCAGCAGGTCGTACAGGCCGCGGCGTACGACCTCGTGGTCGTCCAAGAGGAAGACCCGGACGGTTCCCTCGTAGGAGGCTGCCGGTACGTCGGACATGTACGCCCCTGTGATCGATCCGCATTGTATGTTTCATGCGAATTGTCTCAGGGGATCAGGCGGACGCACCTGGGCGGCGCCCCCGGGTTCCGGGGCGGTAAGAGGCCTCAGGAGGCCCCGGTGGGCTGCCCTTCCAGTTCCATCCGCACGTCCACCACGCCTTCCACGGCACGGACCGCACGGGCCATCAGCGGCACCAGTGCGCGATCACGGAGCGATCCGCGCAAGGTGACGACGCCCTCCTTCACCGACGCCTGCAGATGTACGGGAGGAGCGAGCCCGGCGAGAACCGAGTCGCGGATCTCCTCGCCGATCTCCTCGTCCGGTCGCAGAAACACCTTGAGCAGGTCGCTCCGGCTGACGACTCCCTCCAGCATCCCCACACCGTTCACCACGGGGAGGCGTTTCACGTGCTTTCGCGCCATGATCCGGGCAGCCTCGGCGAGTGTGGCGTCGGGGTGCACAGTCACGGCTGGGGTCGACATCAGTTCCTCGGCCAGCACACCCCCTGCCTTGGAAGCCTCTTCCAGCTGATCAGGAAGCACGGGGTCGTCCCGCCGGAACTCCTCCTTCGGCAGCAGGTCCGCCTCGGAGACCACTCCGACGACGCGCCCCTCGCCCTCCAGGACGGGAACAGCACTGACTTTCCACTGGTCCATCAGCTCGACGATCTCCTTGTAGGAAGCCTCGCGGCCGATGGCCACAGCCGTATGGGTCATGACGTCGCTGACGGTGTACCGGGACGCGGGCATGACGGACTCCTCACTGCTGGTGGTTGGGGTGGACGACACCGGCTGTCAGAGATAGCTGCCACTGCCGTGAGGGGCGTAGAGGTCGAGCAGCCGGACACGGGCGGCGTGCAACCGGTGCGCGAGCACCTGCGCGACCCAGTGGCCCATCGCGGCGCCGAAAGCAGGGTCGGTATCCATCATCGTGCGCACCGTCGCGGCGTCGAATTCGTAGGTGCGAACCGGCGTCGTGGCAACGGCCCCCAGTCTCCAGGAACTGGGCTGCAGCATCCACGAGCACCCCACGAGTTCGCCGGGTCCCAGGCTTTCGATCACCGCCGGCTGTCTGCCGGGCACATGCACGTCCAATGCCACGATGCCCGTTCGGACGATCCAGAACCTGTCAGCCCGGCCGCCCTCGTTGAAGAGACGGGCCCCCTCGGGGAAGTTGATCTCTTGGGCGACGCCCATCAGCCGGGGACGGTGCTGAACCGGCGGCGCGCCGGCGATCTTCGTAGGGGGAGTGGTCCTCATGGCGGCCTCCGGTCGATTCCGATTCAAGTCTGTGCGGCACTCCGGGTGCCGGGGATGGGCCGACCGGCCCCCGATTCCGCAGGACAGGGGACCATTCGGCCCTGGCACGGCGTGCGAGACGGGAAAGACGCTGGGTGAAGCCGAGGCCGACAAGACGGGGTCGGAGCGGAGGGCTGTGGGATGGATCATGAAACTGCTTGGAGACCGGACCACGGCCCCGTCCCGAACCCGGTGCGGTCCACGGAGCAGCTGGACCGCTCCGAAGCGCTGCGGCTCCTGGGTACCGTTTCGCTCGGCCGCATCGTCTTCACCCACCAGGCGCTGCCTGCCATTCGGCCGATGAGTCACGTCGTCGACGGCGAGGACGTGCTCGTCCGGCTGGACGAAGGCGCTTCACATGCGTCGCTGGTGGCGACGCCGGGCGAACCAGGCATCGTCCTCGCATACGAAGCCGACGCCATCGACCCCGACACGCATCTCGGCTGGAGTGTCGTGGTGGTCGGCTACACCGAGCTCATCGTGAACCGCGACGAAGCCGAACGGCTTGCGGCGCTGCTCGACCCGTGGATGAAGCAGCCGATGGCCGACGTCCTGCGTATCCGGTCCGAACTCGTCACCGGGTTCCGCCTGGGACCCGGACCACGGTCGACTAACGGCCGCCGGTGAGGCCTGGCCCTGCTTCTGACACCGGGGGACGGCGTGGGCTGCGATCAGCTACCACGGAGGTGCGCGAACCTGGGCGAAACGCGGTGGAAAAGGGGTTCCGGATGGATTGGCTGGTGACGGTCACGGGCGCCGCCCTGGTTCTGCTGATCCTTCGGGACGTGTTCCATACGCTGTGGCACCCGACGCGTCACGGCGGGCTGAGCCGCCTGGTCATGACGACACTGTGGCGGCTGTCCTCGGTCCTGGGCACCCGTCGCACGGCGGCCGGCCTGGCGGGCCCGCTTGCCATGGTGTCCGTCGTCGCCCTGTGGGCCCTGACCTTGGCGGTGGGGTGGGCGCTGATCTATTGGCCTCACATGCCCGACGCGTTCGTGTACGCGGGCGGGTTGCAGCCCGACGACCATGCGGGCCTGCTGGACGCGACGTACATCTCGCTGGTCACGCTCTCCACGCTCGGTCTCGGTGACGTCGCACCTGCCGAGGGGTGGTTGCGTCTCCTCGCACCCTTGGAGGCGCTGGTCGGGTTCGCCCTGCTGACAGCGACGGTCTCCTGGATCCTCGGCATCTATCCGGCTCTGGCCCGCCGCAGGGCGCTTGCGCTGCGACTCTCCCATCTCTCCCGTACCCATCCCTCGAAGGAACAGATCGACTCGCCGGCCGGGGCGGCCGTCCTGGACAGCCTGGCCACGTCACTGTCCGTGGCAGCGGTCGACTTCCTCCAGTACGCGGAGTCCTACTACTTCCACGATGGCGACGACCGGACCTCCCTGGCCCTCCAGATCGGCTACGCCCTCGACATCGCCGATGAGGCGTCGGAAGCCGGGCATCGGGATGTCCGGCTCGCCTCCACGGTGTTGCGTTCCGCCCTGGAAGACCTCGCGAGCATCCTGGACGAGCGCTTCCTGCACACCCAGGGCCCGCCCAGGCAGGCTCTCGAAGCGTTCGCGCGCGACCACGGACGGCAGGCGGGCACCGGTGACCGCGCCCTGCCGTGATCTCCGGCGTGGTCGACCTCGCCCGTCCGCGCGTCCGACGCCGCGTTGCCCGGAAGGCGTCGTTCGTGCGCAAGCCTGTCGTTGTTGACCGGAGGAGGGCTCGTGCCGCCCCGGGATTTCGTCTGGAAGCCGCCCTTTCTGACCGGCTGCCGGCGTGGCTGGCTGCGAGGGGACGCGCTCGCAGGTGTCACTGTCGCCGCGTACCTCGTGCCCCAGGTCATGGCGTACGCGGGCGTCGCGGGCCTGGCGCCCGTCGCCGGGCTGCGGGCCGTGCTTCCGGCCATGGTGTTGGACGCATTGTCCGGCACCTCCCGTCTGCTCTCCGTCGGACCGGAGTCGACCACGGCGCTGATGACCGCCGTCGCGGTCGGCCCTCTGGCCGCCGGGGACCCTGGCCGCTACGCGGCCCTCCCAGCGGCGATCGCCGTCGTGGTGGGAGTGCTGTGCCTGGCGGTCTGGGCGTTGCGGCTGGGCTACCTCGCGGATCTGCTGTCCCGGCCCGTGCTGGTCGGCTATCTGGCCGGTGTCGCCCTGATCATGATCGTGGACCAGCTGCCCCGCCTGACTGGCGTTTCCATCACGGGCTCGGAGTTCTTCCCGCAGCTGCTCTCGTTCTTCCGGGAGGCATCCCAGGTGCACTGGCCCACAGTAATCCTCGCTGCGGTCGGGCTGGCTCTGCTATTCGCGTCGCCGCACGTATCGCGACTGCTGCCGGGCCCGCTGCTCGTGCTGGCGACGGCTGCCGTCGCCGCCTTCGGACTCGATACTGGTGGAGAGGCGGTATTTCGACTGTGCGCTATTCCTCAGCTTGGGGCTGGGCTCCTGGACCTGTTGGGGCCGCATGTTGAGGTGCCAGCACTCCTGGCTCGCCGCTGTCAGCCGCGCGACGGCGCCTCAGCGATCCTGGCGCAACGAAAGGCCCGTTGCGAGTATGTGAACCGCGCCAGAGCTCTCGACCAGTGACCAAGCCATCGAGTCCGGCTACATCACGTTGCCGCGCCACCGGTTGCGGCTTTCACAGCGCATCGCTGCTGCGGTGGGGTGGACCTTCAAGGACGTCGAGTTCCTCCCCGAGGCGTTCGAGATCAGGGGCCGGGAGCAGAAGGAAGCCTCCGCGATCCTGATGGGCCGGACCAGCTATGAGGCGTTCAGCCCGGTGTGGCCCGACATGGAGGACTTCGCCGGCTACAAGGTGATGCCGAAGTACGTCGTCTCCACCACCCTCGGCGAGGGTGACCTGGTGTCGAAGTGGGGCGAGACGACGATCCTGCGCTAGCTCGACGAGGTCGCCGCGCTGAAGGAGACCGAGGGCGGCCCGATCATCATCCACGGCAGTGCCTCTCTCAACCAGGCCCTGTCGGACGCCGGCCTGATCGACAGATACCACCTGGTCGTCTTCCCGCTGCTGCTCGGCGCGGGCAAGCGGCTCTTCAGTGCCACGGACAAGGGCACGCAGAAGCTGAAGCTCGTTGAACACGAGGCCTACGCTAACGGCCTGCGGAAGAACGTTTTCGACGTCGTCCGCTGACGAAGGCTCCCGCATTCGCCCCGCCGACGCGGCACTCGTCGTGGCGGGCACGCCGCTTACCGCTCGACCGTGGGGCGCTGTCTGTATGCCGCACGGTCGACGGTGGGTGGCCTGCCGCAACGGCTGCCTCGACGCGGTCGGTGGCCCCGCTGATCCGGGGGAACAGGGATCATCAAGCGGATACCGCGCTTACGCGCGGACGGCGTGCGATGAGTAGGCCGAAAGGGGTGGTTGCTGTCAGGTCAAGACGACGCACCCTAGCCGCTCCAGCTCGCTGAGGAGCGGTAGGGAGGGATCGACCTCGTTCCAACGCAGATCCAGCTTCTCCAACGATGGCATCAGGGCGAGCCAGTCGGGCAGCTGGCCGAGGTGGTTGCTCCGCAGGTCGATCTGACGCAGTCGTTGGAGGCCGGCCAGTGACTCCGGCACCTCGGTCAGGGAGTTCTCGCGCAGGTCCAGGTGGCGCAGTTCGTGCAGCTCGGCAGCTGACGACGGCAAGTGCTCGATCGCGTTCCCTCGGAGCCATAGCTCACGCAGGCAGCGGAGCTGGCCGATGGCATCGGGCAGGGCGGTGAGCCGGTTGTGCTGTGCCCTGAACTCGATGAGGCCGCTCATCCCACCGATGGTCTCCGGCAGGGTGGTGAGCGAGTTCTCGCCAACGTTGAGGTAACGCAACCGGCGCAGGTTCCCCAGAGAGTCGGGAATCCGAGACAGTTGGTTGTCGTGCAGGTAGAGGCAGTTGCTGAGCTCGGTCAGCTCGCCGAGTTCTTCGGGCACCGACGTCAGCGCGTTGTGGCCCAGGTCCAGGGTGTTCAGCCGGTGGAGCTGCCTGATGTCCGGTGAGAGGGCCGTAAGTCCGTTGTCCGCGAGGATCAGCACCTGGAGCTCGGTCTGTCGCCAGACCGACTCGGGCACATTTCCGAGCTCTTGGCGCCACAAGTTGAGTGCGTGCCTCACGGCCATCTCCCCTTCGTCGGCGGTCCTGGACTTCGATTCTCGCCCGGGACCTCCCTCGGCGACGACGGGGCCGGCAGACAGTTGGGATGAGATCAACCGGCCTCCGTGGGTTCGGCTCGGGGCCGGATGCTGGCGAGGCGATGGGACTCGGTTCCGGTTTCGATGATGGTGCCGTTGAACGTGAGGCGGTTGCGGTGGGCGAACGATCAGGTGATCCGAAGGAAACGATCTAGTGCCGCATCAGACAACGTTCGCCCCGTGCGTCGCACCGGTGAGGCGGGGTGGAAGATAGCCCCGTGAGCTTCGATCTTGCGGTTCTGGCGATGGACGAATCAGCCGACGTTGCGGCGGTGCGTGCGATGTTCGATCGGTGCACCTCCGACCACCACGACGAGGGCGAGTTGGATGAGCGAGTGGTCGGGTTCTATGAGCGGCTCCGTTCACTGTTCCCAGACCGCCCGCCTTTCGCCGCAGAGTCGCCGTGGATGTCGACGCCGCTGACGATCGGTATCGACCACGTGATCATGAATTTGAGCTTCTCGTCGCGGAGCGACGCGGCAATCAAGGCGATCGAGGAGCTTGCAGCGGAGTTCCGCCTGGTCATCTGGGATCCGCAGTCCCAGGACGCCCATCTGCTGGGGCGTGATTGACCAGGCGCTCTGCTCGATTCAGGCGATGCTCGCCCTGCTGACGACGCTGCGGAGGCGCTCGTCCTGGGCGTGCTTGTTCCGCCAGATGATGTAGCGGCGGATCATGCTGCCCTGCTCCCTGTGGCTGGCGTGGTCGGTGCCGTCGAGGGCGAAGTAGCGCAGGGCGGTGAACTGGGCCTCGATGCGGTTGAGCCAGGAGCTGTTGGTCGGGGTGTAGGCGATCTCCACGTTGTTCGTCGCAGCCCAGGTCCCGACCCGTTGGCACCGCTTGGTGGTCAGGTGGGGTGAGTAGTTGTCGCAGACGATCGCGATGCGTAGGTCCATCGGGTGCAGCGAGCGCAGGTAGCGGCAGAACTCCAGGAACTTCGAGCGGTTCTTCGTCTTCTTGATGTGCCCGTAGAGCTGGTCCTTGGCCAGGTCGTAGGCGGCGAACAGGTGCCGGACGCCATGCGGGCGGTTGTAGGTCGCTCGCCTGCGAGGCCGGGGCTCGCGGTCGGGGTCCTTGTGCCGGCCCCCGCGTTCGGCCCACTGCCGTCCGGGGTGGGGCTGGAGGTTGAGGGGGCCGAACTCGTCCATGCAGAAAATGACTCCCGGCTCGCCTTCCTCGGGTATGACCTCGCCGTCGGCTATCGCGTAGAGGTGCTCGACCCGGGCCTTCTTGGCCGCGTAGTCGGGGTCGCGGGAGGTCTTCCAGGTCTTCAGGCGTTGAAAGGAGACGCCTTCCTCGCGGAGCAGGATGCGCAGGCCCTCGTGGCTGATGTCGTCGACCACCCCCTCGGCGACCAGGAAGTCGGCCAGCTTCGCCAGGCTCCAGGTCGAGAACGGCAGGCCGTGCTCGACCGGCTTGGACTTGGCGGTCTTCTTGATCTCACGGCGCTCGGGAAGGGTGAACGTCCTGGGCCGACCGCCTCTGTACTTTGGATAGAGCGACTCGAAGCTATCGGCGTTGAAGTTGTGGACCACGTCCCGGACCCGGTCCACGCTGGTGAACGTCACCTCAGCGATCTTCGCCACCGGCATCCCCTGCGCTGACAGCAGCACCATCTGGGCCCGCCGCCAAGTCACCACCGAGCCGGTGCCCCTGCGGATGATCTGCAGTAACCGCCTGCCCTCGTCGTCGTCAATATTCCGAACCTGCACGCGCTCAGCCACGTGATCATTCTGGACGTCTGACGCCGTCCGGCGCAGAAACCGGACGACATGTCAGGACGGGGCAAACGTTGCTTGATACGGCACTAGTTGTCTCCGACACCGGAACCGGGACGCGCTGAATTTACGTCGATCATCAGGACGACACACCAGTGCGATATGCCGAGATGACACGACGGAGACCGCAGCATGCCCAGCGCCGAAGACCATGCCAAGCCCGCACTCGCGGACAGGGTCAACGACTATGACAGCTTTGCCGAGGCGTACTCGGCCCTGAGCGAGACCAGTCTCCTGAACGCCTACTACGAGCGGCCCGCGATGCTGTCCCTCGCCGGGGACGTGGCCGGCCGCCGGATCCTTGACGCCGGCTGCGGATCCGGCCCCCTGTTCGGTGCACTTCGTGATGGGGGCGCTCTCGTCACCGGCCTCGACTCCAGCGCCGAGATGGTGGAGCTGGCACGGCAGCGGCTGGGTGCCGACGCGGCTCTGCATGTGGCCGATCTGGGTGACCCGCTGCCGTTCGCCGACGGTGCGTTCGATGATGTCCTCGCCTCGCTGGTGCTGCATTACCTGGAGGACTGGGGGCCGACGCTGGCCGAGATGCGGCGAGTGCTCAGGCCCGGCGGTCGACTGATCGCGTCGGTGCAGCATCCTTTCGTGGACTACGCCATCCAGGATCCTCGGCCTGACTATCACGCGACCACCAGCTACACCCAGGAATGGACCGACCTGGTGGGGCAGAACGCCAGGATGAGTTTCTGGCGCAGGCCGCTGCACGCGATGACTGACGCCTTCTCTGCGGCCGGTTTCCGTCTGGCCGTCATCAGCGAGCCACAGCCCGACCCGGCCGCCCGCGAGCTCTACCCCGACGATTTTGAACGCTTCTCGGCCACGATGTGCTACCTGTTCTTCGTTCTGGAGGTACCCCCGGCTACCGGATCGGCCGAGTAGCGAGCACTTGCGGTCGGCTCAGTGGCGGCGTGCTCGCCCTGGACGAGCGCAGGACACCGCGCCAGAAACCGGACTGCTCGGCGGTTCCTCCGAGCCGCGTTTGGCTTTCCACGATCCGGTGCCCGCTGCACGAAGGGCCAGTGCCGAACGGCCCCCTTCCGCGTCTGTCAGTCCCATGATCGGCCTCAGAGCCTTGGTGCGCCGTCCCGCACTCGGTACCGCGCCATACGCCGTTTGCCCCGCGGCACAGGACCTCGTCCCGCTAACAGGGCAGGCTGTTCCTGGAGACGCCCGGACAAGGAAGTGGGTACCTGTGAAGCCCCTCGCCGGTACTGCGGTCATCGGGATCGGAAACGAGTTCCGGCGCGATGACGGGCTGGGGTGGGCCGCCATCTCCTTGTTGCGCGCACGGAAAGCACAGCGACCTCTCCCGTCCGGCACTGACCTCGCACAGTGCGACGGAGACCCCGGCCGACTGATCGGCCTCTGGGAAGGCAAGGCCCTCACCCTCGTCGTCGACGCCTGCTTCCCACCTGCGGCTCAGCCAGGGCGAACACACCGGTGGTGTGTGGCTCCCGGCGAGATGCCGCACCCCGCTGCCGCAGGCAGGCAGAGCACCCACGGGCTGGGGCTCGCCGAGGCCGTGTGCCTCGCCGACCGCGTCGGGCGCGGCCCCGGCCGTCTCATCGTGTATGCGGTCGAGGGGGCGGACCGTTCGCTGGGCACTGGGCTCACGCCGGCGGTCGCGGCCGCCCTGCCGCTTCTGACCCTGCGCATCGAGGCGGATGTTCGCCGGCACGACGAGCGGACTCGCCGGACCGGGTTCGAACCCCGGAGCCGGGAGGTCTGACATGCTGCCGAATCCAGGCACGTGGAGACCGAGAGGTGCACCATGACCGACGCTTCGGATGCCGGAGACGTCCTCGACTACCAGGCCGAGGCGGTCCTCGACCGTGACGGTCTGGACGCGCTCGTGCGTGTCCTGAAGCGGCGCGGCCGCACGGTGATCGGCCCGACCGTGCGCGACGGCGCGATCGTCCTCGACGAGCTGGACACCGCAGACGCACTGCCCTACGGGTGGGGGGTCGAACTGGAGGCGGGGCAGTACCGGCTGCGCCGCCGCGAGGACGGGGCGGCCTTCGCGCACAGTGCGGGACCCCAGTCATGGAAGTCGTTCCTGCACCCGGAGCGCGTCCGTCAGTGGTCCGCGGACCGCGGTACGGACGGTGCTCTGGTTGTCCGGGAGGAGAAGCCGGAGCGCATCTCGTACGCGTTCCTCGGCGTGCGGCCCTGCGATCTGCGTGCCATTCAGATCCTGGACCGTGTGATGAGCGGAGGCAGGTACCGGGATCCCACCTACCTGTCCCGGCGGACGGGCGCCTTCCTGATCGCGGCCGAGTGCACCGAGCCGGGTGCCACCTGCTTCTGCGTCTCGATGGGGAGCGGGCCGGCCGCCGACGCCGGGTACGACCTCGCTCTCACCGAGGTCGTGGACGATGCCGGTCACCGCTTCCTGTGCCGGAGCGGGAGCGAGGAGGGAGCCGCGGTCCTTGAGGAACTGCCGGGGCGGAGCCCCGACGGCTCCACCCGAGCGGCCGCGACCCAGGCCGTGAGCGCCGCCGCCGAACGCATGGGCCGGTCCATGCCGCCGGTGGACCTGCGCACGCTGATGCGGGACAGCCTGGAAGCGGAGCGCTGGGACGACGTCACCGCCCGGTGCCTCAGCTGCGGCAACTGCACCATGGTCTGCCCCACGTGCTTCTGCACCACCACCGAGGACGTCACCGACCT
Organism: Streptomyces sp. NC-S4; assembly: GCF_054353315.1. NCBI lineage: Bacteria > Bacillati > Actinomycetota > Actinomycetes > Kitasatosporales > Streptomycetaceae > Streptomyces > Streptomyces sp. NC-S4. Next base: position 7,480,592 of record NZ_CM135937.1, read on the forward strand.
GACCGGCGATCACGCCGAGCGCTGGCGCCTCTGGGACTCCTGCTACGACCTGGACTTCTCGCTCCTCCACGGCGGTCCTGTCCGGTCCACCCCGCGCAGCCGGTACCGCCAGTGGCTCACCCACAAGCTGGGTACCTGGCACGACCAGTTCGACAGTTCGGGTTGTGTCGGATGCGGCCGGTGCATCGTGTGGTGTCCCACGGGGATCGACCTGACCGAGGAAGCCCACGCCCTACACCAGGAGGCCACGCAGCGGGAGAACACGCCGTGACCCCGCGTCCGGGTGAGCCACCCGGTGAGAGTGTGCTCGCGGCTCTGACGGCGGAGCAGCGCGGGAAGCTGATGACCCTCGCCCGGGACATCGCCCTTCCGGCCGGCACGCGGATCTTCGAAGAAGGGGAGAAAGCCGACCGCTTCTGGATCATCCGCTCGGGCACGGTCGCGCTTGACATCCACATGCCCGGTCGGGGGAGACAGGTCGTCGAGACCATCGGTGCGGGCAGCCTGCTCGGCTGGTCATGGCTGTGCCCGCCCCGGCAGTGGTACCTCGCGGCCGAGACACGGGACCCCGTCCACGCCTGGGAATTCGATGCCGCCGCCGTCCATGACCTGTGCGCCGAGGACACGGCGCTGGGGCTGTCACTGGTCACCGCCGTCGCCGAGACCATCGGCGACCGGCTGCGAGCCACCCGCACCCGGTTGCTCGACCTCTACGGACCGCCGGGACCGCGGGGGAGCGGAGCAGCACCATGACGCCGACACCGCTGCCCTATCGCGTGCTGGACCGCCGTGACGAGACGCACGACACGGTCACGCTCGTACTGGAGCCTGCCGGGGATGCCCTGAACCTCTTCGCACCCGGCCAGTTCGCGATGCTGTACGCGTTCGGAGTCGGCGAGATCCCGGTGTCCGTGTCTCGGCTCGGAGACGGGCACCGGCTGACGCACACGGTCCGCGCCGTGGGGGCCGTCTCCCGCGCATTGTGCGGCCTGCGGACCGGCGGTTGGGTCGGCGTGCGCGGCCCCTTCGGTACCGCCTGGGACACCGCTGCCGCTCATGGCTGCGACCTGCTCGTCATCGCCGGCGGCATCGGGCTCGCCCCGCTGCGTCCCCTCGTCGACACCGTTCTGGCCGAGCCCCACGCCTTCGGGCGGCTGAACGTCCTCGCGGGTGCCCGGACCCCCGCGGATCTGCTCTACGGAGACGAGTTCCCCGCCTGGCAGGAGCCGTTCGGCGCCGTCACGGTCGACCGGCCCTCCGACGGCTGGACCGGCCGGGTCGGAGTCGTCACCACGCTGCTCCGCGAGGCCCGGTTCACGCCGCCGGACACGGTCGCTTTCGTCTGCGGTCCCGAGGTGATGATGCGCGCGACAGCACGGGCGCTGATCCACCAAGGGGTACGTCCCGATCGCATCCGGGTCTCCCTCGAACGCAACATGCGCTGCGCCACCGGCCATTGCGGACACTGCCAGCTGGGGCCTCTCCTTCTCTGTCGCGACGGCCCGGTTGTCGGCTACGACCAGGCCGAGCCCCTGCTCACCGTCCGGGAACTGTGAGATGAGCACCCCCACCCCACCCCAGCCTCCTGCCCGCCCACGCCTCGGCGTGTTCAAGTTCGCCTCCTGCGACGGCTGCCAGCTCACCCTCCTCGACTGCGAGGACGAACTGCTCGGCATCGCCGCCGAACTGGAGATCGCCCACTTCCTGGAAGCGTCCAGCGAGCCCGCGCCCGGCCCGTACGACCTCGTCCTCGTCGAAGGGTCGGTCAGCACACCTGAGCACTTGGAGCGCATCCGGCGCATCCGCGCCGATGCCCGCCACCTCGTCACCATCGGCGCCTGCGCCACGGCCGGCGGCGTGCAGGCACTGCGGAACTACGCCGATGTCGACGGGTACCTGGCGACCGTTTACGCCCGCCCCGAGTACATCGAGACCCTCGCGACCTCCACGCCGATCTCCGCCCACGTACCCGTCGACTTCGAACTGCGCGGCTGTCCCATCGACCGCGGTCAGCTCGTCGAGGTCATCACCGCCTTCCTCGCCGGGCGCAAGCCCGCCATCCCCAACCACAGCGTCTGCTTCTCCTGCAAACGGCGCGGCAACGTGTGTGTCACCGTCGCCCACGGCACGCCCTGCCTCGGCCCCGTCACCCACGCGGGCTGCGGAGCCCTGTGTCCGACCTACGGGCGCGGCTGCTACGGCTGCTTCGGGCCGGCCGGAACCACGAACCTTCCCGCGCTGGTCCCGCTCATGCAGCGCGACGGGATGAGCGAGGAGGACATCGGCAGGTACCTGCACACCTTCAACGTGACCGCCTTCACCGCCGTGGAGGAGCAAGGACAGCCCGGTACGACCGACGCGGAAGGCCCCGGATGAGCGATCCCACGCCCCGGTCCCAGGAGCTCCGCATCCCCTCACTCGCCCGTGTCGAGGGGGAGACCGCGCTGCACCTGAGGATCCACGACGCCACGGTCATCGAGGCGCGGCTCAAGATCTACGAGCCACCGCGGTTTTTCGAAGCCTTCCTACGCGGCAGGGCGCACACAGAGCCACCCGACCTCACCTCCCGCATCTGCGGGATCTGTCCCGTCGCCTACCAGATGAGTGCCTGCCGTGCCGTCGAGGACGCGTGCGGCGTTTGCGTCGACGGACAACTGGCCGCCCTGCGCCGCCTGCTGTACTGCGGCGAATGGATCGAGAGCCAGACGCTGCACATCCACATGCTGCACGCACCGGACTTCCTCGGCGAAGACGACGTGATCGGTCTGTCCCGCTCCCACCTGGAGCACGTCAAGCGCGGACTGCGCCTGAAGCAGACCGGCAACGCCGTGGTCGAACTGCTCGGGGGCCGGGCCATCCACCCCGTCAACGTCCGGCTCGGAGGTTTCCACAGAGCCCCGACCCGCGCCGAACTCCGCCCCCTGGAAGAACGGCTGCGCACCGCCCTCGACGACGCCTGGGACACGGTGCGCTGGGTTGCCGGTTTCGAATTCCCGGACGCCGAGTGCGAAGCCGACCTGCTCGCCCTCGCCGAGGAGGACACCTACGCCATCGAGTCCGGCGTGCCCACCGTGCTCCGGTACGGCGGGACGCTCCCGCCGCACAGCTTCCCCCTGCGGGATTTCACCGACCACGTGGCCGAGGAGCAGGTGTCACACTCCACAGCCCTCCACTCCCGGCTGGACGGCCGAAGGCATCTCACCGGCTCCCTCGCCCGCTGGGCGGTCAGCGGTCACCTGCTGTCCCCGCTGGCCCTGCAAGCGGCACGGGAGGCCGGGCTGGGTGCCCCCCCGTCGCGCGCAGACGGCGGGCGGGGAGAGGTCTGCAGGAACCCGTACCGAAGCATCCTCGTCCGTGCGGTGGAAGTCCTGTACGCGGTGGAAGAGGCCCTGCGGATCATCGCGGAGTACGAGCGTCCAGCCCGCCCGTACGTAGAGGTGCCAGCCCGGGCCGGCACCGGGCACGGTGCCACGGAGGCGCCGCGCGGCCTGCTCTACCACCGCTACGCGCTCGACGGCAGGGGCCGTGTCACCGACGCCCGCATCGTTCCGCCGACCGCCCAGAACCAGGGCGCCATCGAGCAGGACCTGCGTCGGCTGGTCCAAGCTGGTCTCGATCGGGGTGAGGGCTCCCAGGCCGAGCTCACCCGGCTGTGCGAGCGGGCCGTCCGCAACCACGACCCGTGCATCTCGTGTTCGGCCCACTTCCTGGAACTGGACATCGAGCGCACCAACTGATCCCGCCCAGGTGCTGCTCGGGTGACATGCGACCGTGTGCACGGCGCGTTGGCGTAGTTGCTTCGGCGAGTACCGCCTACGGTCGCTGCACGGCTACCGGCGCGAGCGCGGAGACGACAGGGCTCCGGGCAGGCCGGACGGGTACCTCACCGTCATTCCAGTCATCTACCAGACGGAGCAGTCGGCATGGAGCCAGTCGTCACCGTGGGCCTCGACGGTTCACCCGAGAGCCTTGCCGCCGCCCGTTGGGCCGCTGACGAAGCCGCCCGCCGCAAGCTCACGCTGCGGTTGCTGCACGCGTGGCCCCTCCTGGCGCCGGAACCGACCCACGTTCCCGCCGAGATGGATCAGAACTACTGGGCGAAGCGGATCGTGCACAACGCGAAGGCCGAGCTCCAGGCGCGCCACCCGGGCCTGACCATCGTCGGCAATCTGGTCGCCGAAGATGCCCAGGAGGCACTGCTGAAGGCGGCAGCGGAGTCCGATATGACCGTGCTCGGATCGCGGGGGATGGAGCCCGTCGAGAGCTACTTCCTGGGCGACATCAGCATGCCCGTCGTGGCACGGGCCGAGCGGCCGGTGGTCCTGGTACGCGCCGGGACGCGCGAAACGGGGACATCGTCCGCTCCAGGCGCCTCGGGCGCCGTAGTGGTGGCGCTGAAACTGCGCGGTCCGTGCGACGACCTGCTCGCATTCTCCTTCGCCGCCGCCGCGGCACGGGGCGTTCCCCTGCAAGCCGTCCACGGCCGAAGCATGCCCCTCCACGCTCACGCTCCCTGGGGCGTGGACCACGACGTGACCGAGAAGATCAGACAGGACGCGCAGAAGCTCCTGAGTGAGGCTCTTCGCCCCTGGCGCGAGAAGTTCCCGACCGTCGAAGTAACTCCCGGTATCGGTCTTGAAAGCCCGACCAAGGTCGTGGTCCGGACCGCCGAGGGTGCAGGACTACTGGTTGTCGGCCGGCGTAGGAACCGCCCCGCCCTCGCGCCCCCAATCGGTTCCGTGGCCACCGCCGCCATCCATCACGCGCGCTGCCCCGTCGCCGTCATTCCCCATGACTGAGCCGGGCCACCCCGAGGAGTCGATGGGCTCGGCGCACCGGGCCGACGCGTCCGTGCTCCGGACCGGCGCCGGCCTCGATGTTCCGCGGCTGCCTCGGGCAGAGGTGTGCGAGACACACACGGCCGTGCTGTTCTTCGTCGGTGACCGCGCCTACAAGGTCAAGAAGCCGGTCGACCTGGGGTTCCTCGACTACACGACCACGGCCGCCCGGCGGACCGCGTGCGAACAGGAAGTCGCTCTCAACCGCCGCTTCGCCCCTGACGTCTACCTGGGGCTGGGAGAATTCCGCAGCCCCGGCGTGGACACGCCCGAACCCCTCGTGGTGATGCGCCGCATGCCGGCGGAACGACGCCTGTCCCTGCTTGTGAGCCAAGGCGCCGACGTCGACGACGCTCTGCGGACCGTTGCACGCCTCCTCGCCTCCCGTCACGCGGACGCGCCCCGCGGCCCGGACATCGACGAGCAAGGCAGGCGGGACGCGCTGTCCGCACGCTGGGAAGCGAGCTTCACGCAGGTCAGGGAACTGACCGACGACGCCCAGCTGCTCGACGGGGTGGAGGAGATCGAGCGCCTGGTGCGGCGCTATCTCGCCGGCCGCGAGGAACTGTTCGACGCGCGTATCGAGCAGGGGCGGGTGGTCGACGGCCACGGCGACCTGCTCGCCCAGGACATCTTCTGTCTCGACGACGGCCCCCGCTTCCTGGACTGCCTGGAGTTCGACGACCGCCTTCGCTCCGTCGACGGTCTCGACGACGCGGCCTTCCTCGCCATGGACCTGGAGCAGACGGGTGCCCCGGAGGCCGCGGCGTTCTTCCTCGCCCAGTACGGCGAGTATTCCGGTGACCCCGCACCGCCGTCTCTGTGGCACCACTATGTCGCCTACCGCGCGTTCGTCCGCGCCAAGGTGTCCCTGATCCAGGCAGCTCAAGGCACTCGCGGTGCAGAGACGGCAGCGAGGCGCCTGGTCACCACGACGCTGCGCCACCTGCGCACTTCCGCCGTCAGCCTGACCCTCGTCGGCGGCCTCCCGGGCAGCGGAAAGTCCACGCTCTCCGGCGCACTGGCTGATCGCCTCGGTGTCACGCTGCTCAGCAGCGACCGCCTTCGTAAGGAGTTGGCAGGGATGCCGGCGGAGGAATCCGCAGCCGCCGGTTACGGCGAAGGGCTGTACACGCCCGAGTGGACCGCGAGGACGTACGCGGCGCTGCTCGACCGGGCGTCCGCCCTCCTGTCCCTGGGCGAGTCCGTCGTTCTGGACGCCACATGGTCCGATGCCGGACAGCGTGAAGCCGCCCTGCGCATGGCCGAACGCACCAGCGCCGACCTGGTGGCCCTGCACTGCCAGGCTCCGGGAGAGGTGTCGGCAGCGCGCTTGAGCACCCGCGCCCCGGGGGCGTCCGACGCCACCCCTGAGGTGGCCGTGGCCATGGCAGCCGCGGAGCCGCCGTGGGAGGAGGCCGTCCCCATCGACACCGGCGGCCTTCTTGAGGCCGCGGTCATCCAGGCGATGGCGGCCGTGCGCCCGTATGGTTCCGGTCAGGCCCCGGTCTTCCGCCGCCCCTACATGGAACCGGACTGAGGCGAGTGGCGACGCCGCGTGCAGCGGCGTGCTCACGGCAACGAAGGTCCTGGCCGCAGCTCGATGCCCGGTCTCATCGGATGTCCAGCACTTCGGCTACCGGGCGCCGGGGCGTTGCGGGACCCTGCGGTCCGTAGCCGAGCCGGATCACCATCTGGACGTGGGTCATCGCCGAGCCCGGATCGCGCACCGTCCAGCGGAGCGCGGGCCATTCGAGCGGCTGTGAGGTCATGGACGTGACCAGCCCGTCGGCGGTGGCTTGAAGGAGAACCCGCTGCAGGGCCTGTCCTGCTCGTAGCCAGTCCTCGGGCCTGTCACCCGACGTACCCAGCAGCACGATCTGCGGTTTCTGTTCGAAGGTGGCCCACCCACGACCGGGAACGCGCCGGGAGCGACCGAAGTCGCGCACGACTCCACCCCGACCTGAGTGCTTCGGACCGAGGGCGTTCACGGGAATTCCGTCGGGACGGGTCTGCTCGTCCGGTGTGCCGGCATGTGTCCACGCCATCGTCTCTGCCGTCAGGGAGGGGTCCATCTCCTCGCGATGCTCGGAGTCGTGTACCAGACCCAGGACGGTATCGGTGTGCCAAGCGTCCGGTACGGCCAGGCGACACCCTTCGAGAAGAGCTGCGGCTCCCAGGCCGTCCATCAGTGCTGGAGGGATCTCCTCCTCCGCGAAAGGAAATCGGCTGGAGTGACGTCGCCGTACGGCTGGATGGAGGGTTCCGAGATCGCTGTCCGTTGGCCCCGGATCCCGGAGGTTGGCAGCGGCCAGCAACCACGGATCGTCCGGGTCGGGCAGCAACCGTACGTCAGCGCCCCAGCCTGCCGAGGCCGCGGACACCCGTAGGTTGAACAGCGCGGCGGCGCAGCCCATATGGAGGGCGCGGTGGTCCGGGTCGGCATGGGGCATGGCACGGCCCGGGTCGCCGTAGAGCTCGATGAGCCCGGAGGCCGGTCGGTAGAGGAACTTCCAAGGCTGGGCATTGTGCATGGAAGGAGCCATGGCAGCGTCCTCGATGAGCGGAACAATCGCTGCCGGGTCCGGAAACGATGCGTTCATGAGACTTACCTGCCTGTGCGGTGGGCTTCACTCGTGGGCGATGACGGCGACCGGCGCGACCGCGTGGTGCATCACGGCGTGCGTGATGGGGCCGATGTGAGTGCCGAAGGCGGAGTGGCGGATTCGGCGGCCGACTACGACGAGGGCGGCGGTGGAGGCCGCGTCGAGGACCTGGATCGCCGGCTGTCCGATGGTGGCCCGGGAGTCGACCTGCAGCGAAGGGTACTTCTCGTGCCAGGGGCTGATCATCTCGTCCAGTGTGGTGGTGATGCCGTGGGCCATTTCCTGCTGGACGCCGGGGTCGAGCGCCGGTGCGTAGCTGAGGATGGGCGGTGGCGACCAGCCGTGGATGATCACGAGCGGACAGTGGCGGTGGGACGCCTCCTCGAAGGCGAAGGCGAGCAGCTTGTCACAGGGCTGGTGGATGTCCACTCCGACCACGATGGGCCCGCGGTCGCGGGTACCGTCCGGCGGATTGCCCGCGCGGTCCATGGACCGGACCAGCACGACGGGGCGCACGGCCTCGATGACGGTGGCGGCGCCGGTGGATCCGACGAGGAAACCCGCGATGTTGCCGAGCGCGCGCGAGCCAAGTACGAGCATGTCGGAGTCCTCGGCGGCGCGGGCGAGGGCCAGGGAAGGTAGCCCGCCCACTCGGCGGGTGTCGACCTTCAGCGACGGATGTGCGCGGTGCGTCTCATCGGCGGTGTCGCGGAGGACGGCCTCGGCCCACCTCCGACGTTCCTCGGTGGTCGTGACGGGAAGGGGAGGATTCTCCAGCCATTCCTCGGCGTGGACCAGGTCCAGGGAGGCACCGCGAAGTTCGGCCTCCTGGGCTGCCCAGCGGGCAGCCGCCGTACTTTCCGGGGACCCGTCGAGGCCGACGGTCACTCGGTTCGCCATGGTCTCCATCTCCCTCTTCGCGGATCGGAGCTTTCCCGCTCACTCCAGACTGACTGCCCGACGGCCTCCTGTTGAGGGGCCGGTCGGCCCCCCGGGGGGCCGACCGGCCCGCCCCCGGTGCGGTGGAAAGAGGTCTGGGGCCTGATCAACCAGGGCCACTCACGTCAGGTGGTCTGCCGGTCGGACCGGCATCCGGCGAGAGCTCGGAAGGCCTTGTGCTCTGGCCCATGGCGCAGAGAAGCCATGTCCCCATGATCTCGCGTCGACGAGCGAGGCGCTGGGCCCAAGACCAGACTGGAGACGGGTACGGATACGCATGTGAGGAGGCAGCCATGACCACCGCGCGGGACATCATGCACAGCGGTGCCACCTGCGTTCAGGAGACCGAGACGCTCATGGACGCGGCCCGACGGATGAGCGATCTGGACGTCGGTGCACTGCCGATCTGCGGGCCCGACGACCGTCTGCACGGCATCATCACCGACCGTGACATCGTGCTGAAGTGCCTGGCCAAGGGTAAGGACCCACACCACATGACGGCCGGACAGCTGGCGCAGGGCAAGCCGATCACGGTCGACGCGGAGGCTGACACGAGCCAGGTGCTGCAGACGATGCAGGATCACCGGATCCGGCGTGTGCCGGTGATCGCCGACCACCGTCTCGTTGGCATGATCAGTGAGGCCGATCTTGCCAGGCACCTGTCCGAGGAGCAGGTGGGTCACTTCGTCGAGACGATCTGCGCGGAGCGGTGAGCCGCAGCGCCACGCAAGGGGTCGCTATTCGTGCGCGATGACGGCGACGGGCGCCTTGGCGTGGTGAAGGATCGCATGGGTGACCGGTCCGATGTGCGCGCCGATCGAGCTCCGTCGGATGCGGCGGCCGACGACGATGAGTCCCGCCTCCGAGCCCATCCTGATGAGCTCCGTGGCAGCGTGCCCGAGGCTCGCGCGAGCGATGACGCCGACATCCGGGTACTTGTCCCGCCAAGGCGCCAGGACATCGTGCAGAGAGGCCTCCGCGCTCATTTCGAGCTGGGCGTGGACTCTCGGATCGTACGCCGCGCCGTACCCCACCAGGGGAGGCAGCGACCAGCTGTGCAGGACGTGAAGGGTGCATGCCCGCCGCCGCGCCTCCTCGAAGGCGAAGGCGAGCAGGGCATCACACGGTCGGCTGATGTCAACGCCCACCAGCAGCTCACGGGCCGTGTGCCGACCGTCGGGGTGTGGCACCGCGTCCTCGCTCGCCCGCACCATGACCACGGGCCGTACCGTCGCCTGGATGACCGCCATGCCGACGGAACCGAGTACGAAGCCCGTGACGGTGCCCAGTCCCCGAGAGCCCAGGACGATCATGTTCGCGCCGGCTGCGACGCCGGCGAGCTCGGCGGCCGGTCTGCCGTCGATCGATCGGATGCCGACCTCCAGTTCGGGGTGGCTCGCGCGCAGTTCGTCGGCGGTCTCGTTCAGCAGCGACTGGGCCCAGTGACGGCGCACATCGCTGGTCGGCATCGGGAGGTCGCGGGGAGATGACCATTCCTCGGCGTGGACGAGGTGGAGTGGCACGCCGCGCAGCAGGCCCTCTCGCGCCGCCCAGCGGGCGGCCGCGAGGCTTTCCGCGGATCCGTTGAGACCGGCGACGATTCGATCGTTCATGATTGCTTCTCCCGGCAGGGTCCCGCATGGGTCGGGGAGTTGGTCGTCGCACGTGCCGAGGCTGCACGGCGGCTTGTTCAGACTGAGTTCGTGTCGTCGATGGCGTATCCGAGATGCTGGGTTACGCAGACGACGCCGTCGACGGTCCGGCAGAGGCGTTCGATGAGCGGGATGAGGCTCCTGAAGTCGACGGTTCCGTGCAGTTCGACCCGGCCGTCGGTGACGGCCACGGTGATGGCCGAGGGGCTCTGACGTACGCCGAGTTCGAGGACGTCACCCATGATCTCGTGACGGATGTCCTCGTCCGCCCGAAGGAAGATCCGCAGCAGGTCCCGACGGCTGACGATTCCGATCAGTACGTCCGAGTCGTCCACGACCAGGAGCCGCTTGACTCCTTGTGCTTCCATCAACCTGGCTGCTTCGGCGACGGTCCAGTCGGGTCTGGCGCACACGGGGGGCGAGGACATCAGCTCCTCGGCGCGCGTACCCGCGGCCTTGTCCTCCTGCCAGGCCTCCCGCTCGGGAAGTGACCGGAAGTAGTCGCTTTGGCCGGCGGACTTCGGCAGCAGGTCCCGTTCCGAGATCACGCCGAGCGGCCGGCCGGCAGAGTCGACGACCGGAACGGCTGACACCTTGTGCTCCGTCAGGGTGCGGGCGATCTCCTTGAACGGAGCGTTGCTGGGGACGGTGACGACCTCGCGGGTCATCAGCTCACGGACTTCCCGATGCTTCATGCTCTTCTCCTACCGCTCGGTGGGCGTTCGGGCGCCGACCGACACGTCGTCCTGCGCGTAGTCGAGCCGGTTGACCACGTCGACGACGCCGTCGACGCTCTGGCACAGGCGCAGCACGATGGGGACCAGGCTGCGTCGGCTTACGGTGCCGCTGAGGGTCACCAGCCCGTCGGTGACGTCGACGGTCAACGACGAGGGGCTGAGGCCGAGGGTGTGGGTCACCACGTCTTCGAGGATTTCCTCCTGGATCGCGTGGTCCCTGCGAAGGAAGAGCTGAAGCAGGTCGCTACGGCTCAGGATGCCGATCAGTCGGCCGGCGGCGTCCACCACGGGCAGTCTCTTGACCTGGCGCCCCCGCATGACTCGCGCCGCGCGGACGACGCTCCATTCGGTCCGGGCCGTGATGGCGGGGCTGGTCATGAGATCGGCGGCCGTGTTCGTGCCGCTGCCGGAGCTGCGCTTGCGGAGCAGGTCGGCTTCGGAGACGACGCCCACGGGACGTTCGGCCTCGTCCACCACGGGCACGGCGGAGATGTCGAAATCTTTGAGGAGCCTGGCGATTTCCTTGAACGGGGTGCCCCGCCGGACGCTGACGGCTGTCGGGGTCATCAGGTCGGCGACGCTGCGGTGCCTCATCGTCGGCCTCCTTCACGTGCGGACTTCGGTGTCGAGGCGCACGGCCGTGACGTCCACGACGCCCGGTACGGTGCGTGCGACACGCACCAGCACGTCCTTCAGGGCCGGGTCGGGAAGGGAGCCGTCCAGGTGCACGATGCCGTCGGCCACGTGGACCTGCACCATGGCCGATCCGGCGGGGATGAGCTCGGCCATGATCAGTTCGCGCAGCTCCTCGGCGATGTCGGCGTCGGGGCGGAGATAGATCTTGAGGAGGTCGCCCCGGCTGACGACGCCGATCAGGCGGCCGTCGCCGTCGACGACGGGCAGCCGCTTGAGGTGGCCGCGGGCCATCAGGCGGGCGGCGCCGGGGATGGTGGCGTCCTTGGTCACGGTGACCGCGGGTACGGTCATCAGCTGCCCGGCGGTGACTGCGCGGGACTCGTCCGCACCCTGGGCCTTGAGCAGCAGATCCGCTTCGGACACCACGCCGGCGACCCGTCCTTCCTCCGACAGGACGGGCAGGGCGCTGATCCGCCACTGCCGCATGGCCTCCACGACTTCCTTGAACGGTGTTCTGCGGTCGACGGAGATGACGGCATGCGTCATTACGTCCTCGACGGTGCGAAGGTGCTTCATGATGCCTCCAGAACGGCGTCCCGATACGTCCGAGCGTGGACACCCGTGCCCGTCGGCGGTAGGGCCGCCAGGGGATCATTTCGGGCTGATCGGCCCTGTTGTCCAGGTGTCGGGCGTGCTTTTATGAAATTGACGGAAAGAGTCCCTGAGAGGATGCGGAGAAGCGGCTGGTGGCCGTGCACCGCACGATCGGGATCCGCGAGAAGCGGGTGGGCTCTTTCCGCCCTTTGTCGCGAGGGTTCAATGCAGGGCATCGTGAGGGTCGGCAACCGGAGACAGGTCGTCGACCGCGTAACCAAGGGATTGGTCCACGCTGACGACCCCGTCGACCGACCGGCACAGTCGTTCGACAACCGGAATGGTGGACCGCTCCTCGACCCGGCCGCTCAAGGAGACAACCCCTTCGCTCACGGTCACCGCAACGCCTCCCGGGGTCATCCTGAGGGTCCGGCCCAGTACGTCGTCGACGATCTCGTCGCGGATGGCGTCATCGTTGCGGAGCATGGGGCGCAGCAGGTCGGTGCGGCTGACGATGCCCACCAGGGTTCCGGTCTCGTCGACCACCGGCAGGCGCTTGACGCCTCGCTCGTGCAGGAAGCGGGCCGTCTCGACGATGCCCCACTCCGGCCGGGCGGTCAGGACGGGAGTGGACATCAGATCGCCGGCGGTCCGGGCGCCCATCGAGGCACGGTCCATGGACGACGTGGTGTGCATGGGGTCGCGTCCTTCGGTGTCGGGCAGCCCGGCCTGCCTGCGGAGCAGGTCGGCTTCGGAGACGATGCCGATCGGGTGGCGACGGGTGTCCACGACGGGCAGGGCCGAGACTCCGTTGTCGTTGAGGCTCCGGGCGACCGTCTTGAGTGACGCTTCGGGGCTCGCCGTGGCCACGTTCCGGGTCATGACGTCTGCGACAGTGCGATGAGACATGGTCCGATCTCCTTGTGAATGGGGCCGTCAGTCGTGAGCGATGACCGCGACGGGCGCAGTGGCGTGGTGCAGGACCGCATGGGCCACGGACCCCAGATGTACGCCCAGAGGCGAGCGGCGCAGGTGACGACCCACGATGACCAGGTCCGCGCTCGCCGCGGCCTGGACGAGCTGCTCGTCGGCGGGCCCCTCGAACGCCTCGTGGGTGACGCTCACGGACGGGAACTTGTGCCGCCACGGCAGCAGCATGTCGTCGAGCATCCGGGTGACACTCCGGCCGACCTCCCGCTCGTTCTCCGGGTCGAAGAAGGGCGCGTACTGGTACATGGAGGGCATCTTCCAGCCGTGGATCGCACGCAGGGCGCAGCCCCGACGGTCGGCTTCCTCGAAGGCGAAAGCCAATACCTTGTCCGCCGCCTCGTGGATGTCGACGCCCAGAACGATCTCCCCGTACCGGGTGGGCTGGGCCTCGTCGCGCTCGTCCGACACGCGGACGAGCACCACTGGCGTCTCGGTGGCCACGAGTGTCGACAAGCTCACTGAGCCGATGAGGAATCCGACCAGGCCCCCCACCCCGCGGGAGCCGAGTACGAGCAGCCCGGCGTCGGCCGCCTCCGCGGCCAGGGCTGCCGCCGGCCGACCGGAGAGGCATCTGGTCGAGACCTCCAGCCCGGGATGCCGGCGTCGCACGTCCTCCGCCGCGTCGGTGAGCGCCTCGTCGGCCCAACGGTCGGCCGCTTCGCGGCCCGGCCCCGGTACCGCGGGGCTGATCAGCCAGTCGACAGCGTGGACCAGCCTCAGCGGGACTTCCCGCAAGACCGCTTCCCGGGCGCCCCAACGGGCCGCGGCCCGGCTCTCGGGAGAGCCGTCGACGCCGACGGTCACATGGTGCTTCATGGCGAGACCTCCTTGGGTGCCGCGGGACCGTGGCCCTCTTCCAGCGTCACCTGCGGCGCGGTGACCGAGGAGGGGCCGAGTGGCCCCATGTGGGACCGATCAGCCCCCGCTACTCCACGGAGGAGCGTGAGGCGACGTAGTCGGCGCAGCCGTCCAGGGTGTTCAATGCCGAATAGTCGGTCTCGGGCAGGGCGAGACCGGTGCGCTCGCTCAGCGCCTCGATGAAGTTGAGGAAGTCGAGCGAGTCCATCTCCAGGCTTTCCCGGAAGTTCTCGTCCCGCGTGAGAGCGGCCGCGTCGGCGCCGGGAACCACGTCTGTCAGCACGTTCTTGATCAGTACGAGGGCCTCGTCACGGTTCACAGTTCCTCCGGTCGTTGGAGCAGGCGGTCGATGGACGTCAGGAATCGCGCCCCGGTCGCACCGTCGCTCGCACGGTGGTCGGCGGAGAGCGTGGCCGTGACGGTCGGGTGCACCGTGAGCATCCCGTTCACGGCTACCGGCTGCTCGATGACACGCCCCAGACCGACGAGCGCGACCTGCGGCGGGTAGATCACCCCGAAGACCGCCTCCACCCCCTGATCACCGAGGTTGGTCACGGTCAGCGTCGGGTCGGCGGTCTCCGAGGCCCGCAGTCGGCCGCCACGCGCCCGCGAGACCAGTCCCTTCAGCGTCGCCATGAGCTCCGGCAGCGGCATCGTGTCGGCGTCGGTCAGCGCCGGCGCGACCAGGCCGCCGCCGCGCAGGGACACCGCGACACCGAGTCGCACGGTGTGCGAGGGGACGAACGCCTCGTCCTTCCAGTAGCCGTTCAGTTCCGGCACTTGGCGTGCTGCCAGGGCAACCGATTTGAGCAGCAGGGCCGCCGGCACGAGCCGTTCCACCACGGGCCTGCTCGCGTTCCGGTCGCGCATCCACGCCATCGCGACGGCCAGGTCGATCGTCGTCGACAAGTAGTAGTGGGGGATCTCGCGGTTGGCGCGGGTCATCAGAGCCGCGATCGCCGCACGCGCCGGATACGCGGGCTCGGCCGTCGCCGAAGACGGGCGCGCCTGTGCGTGGCCTTCGACCGTACGGGCCGGAGGGCCCGTCGTGGCGGCCCGTACATCGCCGGCCCGGATCGTGCCGCCCTGTCCGGTTCCCCGCAGGGCGCTCAGGTCGATGCCCGACGACTGGGCCAGCCTGCGGGCGAGCGGCGAGGCCTTCACCCGATGTGGCCCGTCGGCCGGCGCGTGCTCCACGTCGGAACGGGTGATCCGACCGCCCTTGCCGGAACCGTGCACGGACGACAGGTCGATGCCCTTCCGCTCGGCCAAGTGCCTCACCAGGGGAGTGGACACGGTGTCCCCGCCCCCGGTTGTGGTGCGGCCCGGAACGGCTTGCAGTTCGGAGGCCGGGGCCGTCGGCTGCTTCGCAGAAGGAGTGGCAGGGGCAGGGACGGCGGCCGGAGGCTCAGTTTCCGTGTTGATGACGGCCATCCGTGTGCCGACCGGCACGGTGGTCCCTGGGTCGACGAGGAGTGTACCGACCGTTCCCGAGTCGAAGCATTCGACTTCGATCGTCGACTTCGCCGTCTCCACGACGGCGACGACATCGCCCTTCGTGACGGTGTCACCGGGTCCTACCAGCCATTCCACGAGGGTGCCCTCGTCCATGTCCGCGCCGAGGGAGGGCATGGTGAAGTCGGCCATGTCAGCTCACCGCCCGACGAACGGCGTCCACGATGGTCGCGGGCTGGGGAAGCGCCGCTTCTTCGAGCTGCCGGGCATAGGGAATGGGGACCTCCGCGCTGCATACGCGCTGAACGGGGGCATCGAGCTCGTAGAACGCCTGCTCGGTGATGCGGGACGAGATTTCCGCGGCCAGGCTGCCGCTGCGCCATGCCTCGTCGACGATCACGGCCCGGTGGGTTCGGCCGACGGACGCCATGACGGTGGCGTCGTCGAGGGGGCGCAGGGTGCGTAGGTCCACGACCTCTGCGCTGATGCCCTCCCCGGCAAGGGTTTCCGCTGCGGCCATGGCCTTCGGCAGGGAGCCGCCGTACGTGATCACCGAGACGTCCGTACCCGGCCGGCGTACGGCCGCCGTGTCGAGATCGACGGCACCAACGGTGGCGTCCAGCGAGCCCTCCGCGTTGTAGAGACTGCCGTGTTCGAAGAGCAGCACCGGATCGGGGTCCGCGAGGGCGGCTGCGAGCATGTGGCGCGCGTCGTCGACCGTCGCGGGTGCCAGCACCCTGATGCCGGGGATGTGGGCGTACCAGCCTTCGAGGCTGTGGGAGTGCTGGGCGCCGAGCTGTCGGCCTGCCCCGGTGGTCATGCGGATCACGACGGGGACGCTCAGCTGCCCGCCCGACATGTGGAGCAGTGTGGCCGCGTTGTTGAGGATCTGGTCCAGGGCCAGGAGACTGAAATTGACGGTCATGATCTCGACCACGGGCCGCATCCCGCCGAGTGCGGCGCCGATGCCCGCGCCGACGAATCCGGATTCGGACAAAGGCGTGTCGCGGATACGGTCAGGTCCGAACTCTTCGAGCAGGCCCAGGCTGACGCCGAAGCATCCGCCGTACCGGCCCACGTCCTCGCCCATGAGGAAGACCCGTTCGTCCTGCAGCAGGGCTTCGCGTAGCCCCTCACGGAGCGCCTCCCGATAGGTAGTCGGCCGGGAAGTTCCGGTCGGTGCCTTCCGTGTGCTCATGCCGCGCCCCCGGTTTCGCTCGTGACGAAGCGGAGCAGGTCCGAGACCGGTTCGAGCGGGGCCTTCTCGGCCCGCTGTACGGACTGGTCGATCTCGGCGAGTACTTCCTTGTCGAGTTCTTCCATCACCCGGTCGTCGAGCTGCCCTTCGGAACGCATCAGTTCGGCCAGCCCTTTGAGGGGGTCGCGTACCTTCCATTCCTCGATCTCGGACTTGGCCCGGTACCGGTCGGGGTCGTACATGGAGTGGGCGCGGAACCGGTACGTCTGTGCCTCGAGGAAGTGCGGTCCGTTGCCTGCACGCACGGACTCCGCCGCCCTGAGTGCGGCTGCTTCGACGGCGAGGACGTCCATGCCGTCGACCGTCCACGCGGGCATTCCGTAGGAGGCGGCACGCATGGCGAGGTTGGTCTGGGCGTGCTCCCGGGCCAGGCTCGTGCCCATGGCGTACAAGTTGTTCTCGCAGACCAGCAACAGGGGCAGCCGCCACAGGGCCGCGAGGTTGGCCGTCTCATGGAACTCGCCTTCGGCGAAAGCACCGTCCCCGAAGAAACAGCAGGTGACGCGGGTGCTGCCGCGCATCCGGTCGGCGAGTGCGAGCCCGGCCGCCAGGGGCAGGCCGCCGGCCACGATCGCGTTGCCACCGTAGAAGCGGTGCGTGGCGTCGAACAGGTGCATCGAGCCGCCGCGACCGCGGCTGCAGCCCGTGGCCTTGCCGTACATCTCGGCCATCACGGCGTCGGCGGAAACTCCGCGAGCCAGGGCATGCCCGTGTTCGCGGTAGGTGGAGACCACCGCGTCCTCCTCGCGCAGGGCCTGGTTGACGCCCACAGCGACGGCTTCCTCACCGATGTAGAGGTGGACGAAACCACGGATCTTCGCGCCACTGTAGAGCTCCACGCATCTTTCCTCGAACCGCCTGATGGCCAGCATCCGGCGGAGCAGGGACCTTCGGTGGCCGGGTGTGGGATGCCCGTCGGGATTGCCGCGTGCGGCGGTGGCGGGTCCCTTCTTGCGCCCGCTCTTGCGTGCCGCGCTCCGGGCTTTTCCTTCGTGCTGCGGGGTGGTGCTGCTCATGGTTCCGCCTTCTCTCACGAGCGGGTCAGCCCGGGTTCTCCAGCGTGGACAGATCCCCTTCGGGCAACCCCAGTTCCCGGGCGCGCAGCAGACGGCGCATCACCTTGCCGCTGCGCGTCTTGGGGAGGTTCTGCTCGAACTCGATCTCTCTCGGCGCCACCGCGGGGCCCAGCCGCCTGCGTGCGAACGCCAGAAGTTCTCGCTTGAGGGACGCGTCGGGGGAGAGTCCCGGACGGAGGGAGACGAATGCCTTGACGACGGCTCCCACGACCGGGTCCGGGCGGCCGATCACGCCGGCCTCCGCGACGGCGGGATGCTCCATCAGCGCGCTCTCCACCTCGAACGGTCCGATGAGGTGTCCGGCCGACTTGATGACGTCGTCGGCACGGCCGACGAACCAGAACCACCCGTCCTCGTCGCGTTTCGCGAGGTCGCCGGTGAGGTACCAGCCGTCTGCGAAGCAGGCCCGGTAACGGGCCTCCTCGTTCAGATAGCCCCGGAACATGGAGGGCCAGCCCGGACGCAGCGCCAGCTCTCCCTCGACGCCCGCATCGGTGATGACCCGAACGCGGCCTTCCGTGACCTCGGCGCGTCCGTCCTCGCCGCGTTCGAGCAACGCGGCCTCCACACCGGGCAGGGGGCGTCCCATGGAGCCGGGCCGGATGTCGCTGGCCGCGAAGTTGGCGATCATGATCGCCCCGGTCTCCGTCTGCCACCAGTTGTCGTGGATCGGCAGGCCGAGCACCTCCTGCCCCCACAGGACGGCTTCCGGGTTGAGCGGCTCACCCACGCTTGCGATGAAGCGCAGATCCGACAGGTCGTACGGCCCGGGCAGCTCTCGGGTGCCGTCCCTGGGGGTCGCACGCATGAGCATGCGGATGGCGGTCGGTGCCGTGTACCAGACGGTGACCCGATGGTTGTCGAGGATGCGGTACCAGCGGTGGACGTCGAAGTCCCCTTCGTCGACCACGACGGTCGCGCCGTGCGTGAGTGGGGCGATGATCCCGTACGAGGTACCGGTCACCCATCCCGGGTCCGCTGTACACCAGTACACGTCCTCCCGGCGCAGATCGAGCGCGAAGGCCGCCGTCGCGTGGTGGGCCACAACCGCCTCATGCACGTGGACCGCGCCCTTCGGGGTACCGGTCGTGCCGCTGGTGAAGTGCAGCAGCGCCATGTCCTCCGGATCGGTGGCCGGCACCGTGTACTCCTCCGGAGCCTCGTCCATGAGCGCGGCGAAGGAGAGCGTGCCAGGCGGCGGATCGGTCACCGGACCCACGAGCAGGACATGGTCCAGATGAGGCAAGCGGTGCCTGTTCTCCTCGACCTTGCGCCGGTACAGCGCCTCGGTGGTGACAAGGATCCGGGCATCGCCCAGCTCCAGCCGCTGGCGCACGGGCTCGGGGCCGAAGGCCGAGAAGAGCGGGCACAGCACGCGTGCGCTGCGCAGCGTGCCCAAGACGGTCGTGTACAGCTCGGGGCAGCGGCCCAGGAGGGTGAAAACCCTCTCCCGTTGTCCCACGCCCAAGGAGGTGAGGACGTTGGCGAAGCGGCCCGTGAGGCCGCCGAGCTCGGCGTAAGTGAGGTGGGTGACGGTGTCGTCGGGTGCGATGCAGCGGAGTGCTTCCCGCCCGCCCTGGCCGGCCGCCAGATGCCGGTCTACGGCCTCGTAGCCGATGTTCAGCCCGCCTCCGGGCAGCCCGGACAGCAGGGACCTGGCCTCGTCCCAAGTGAAATCCGCGCGCGCCCGCTCGTAGTCCTGGAGCATGAAAGCGGCATCGGGTCGGGGCTGTTTGTGGATGATCAAGTGATCCATGGCCGGGTCCCTCTCCTCGCCTTGGAACCTTCAAAGGAGACAGCGTCACGTCGTGTGACGGCCGCAAACGCGGCGAGCGGTCTCCCGGCGTCCCCCGGACGGTCCACACGGGACGGCGCGGCTACCCGGACATCCCGTAGGCGCTGCGGTGCGGTGGGGTGAGCAGGGAGTCATCGAGGGTCGCCGTCAGGCGGGAGGCGACTGCGACCACCCCGTCCAGCTGGCTGGTGAGGCGGATCAGGACCGGAACCTGGCTTTGTCTCTCCAGTCGGCCCTCCAGTGTCACGATGCCGTCGACCACGTGGACGGTGACCGCCTCGGCGTCCAGTCCCATGGTGTCCACGAGTACGTCCGCGACCACGCGGTGCCGTATCTCCGAGTCCGGTCGCAGGAAGAGCCAGAGCAGGTCACGGCGGGTGACGATACCGACGAGTCGGTCCTCGTCGTCCACGACCGGCAGCCGCTCGACGCCTCGGCGGGCCATCAGCCGGGCGGCTCCTGCCGCGGTCTCGTCCGCGTGAACCGTCACCGCCGGTGCGGACATGGCCTCACCAGCGGTGAAGGTCACCTCGGACGGGAATGGGGCCCCGCCCCGGCCGGTATCGGGCTCCTCGCCCACCGGTGCGTGGTCGGCGGCTGCGAGGCCGATCAGGTCGCTCTCGGAGACGATGCCGAGCACCCGGTCCTCGTCGTCGAGGACCGGGAGTCCGCTGATGTCGTGCTGAGCGAGCAGCTTCGCGACATCCTTGAAAGGGGTGGACGTCACGACCGAGACGACCTCGTCGGTCATCAGGTCTCCGACCTTGATGTGCTTCATGAGGCACCTCCTGCCGTCACGGCGATCCACCCGGACGGGAACGCCGGAGGACGCCGATATCCACGATCCGCCCCGTGCCGAGAGACGAGGAGGGCCGAATGGTCCGGAGCCGGGCCCGATCGGACCTGTGCCGCATCTGCGGCGCGAAATTGCATGAACCAGGACCACACCGGTCCCTGCCAGCTACTGAAGGGCCGTCCTGACCGAGAAGTCCGAAGAGCCGACCTGAGAGCCCGACCCCTGGCGGCTCCCTGAGGAGGAACCGTGGAAGGCACCACGAGCAGCTCGGAACTCGGCGCCGTCGTCGTCGGTGTCGACGGCTCCGAACCGGCCCGGTGGGCAGCGTTCTGGGCGGCGGCGGAGGCCGCACGCCGCGAGTGCCCGCTGCGCATCGTGCACGGGTCCGACACGGACGGCCGGGTCCTCTACGTCTCGGCGAAGAGCATCGAGCATGTCCGCCAGGCAGGCCGGGAACTACTGGATGCCACGGTGGCCGCAGTCACGGAGCGGTTTCCCGGCCTGCAAGTCGACGCCGAGTTCAGCCGCAGGGCACCGGTCCCGAGCCTCCGCCAGGCCGCGGGCCCCGACGGCACCATCGTGGTCGGCAGCCGGGGGCTGGGCGGTTTCAGCTCCCTCATGCTCGGATCGGTCGGCCTCAAGGTCGCAGCGGGGGCGAAGACGCCCGTCATCATCGTCAGGGGCACCGAGAACGGCGCAGGGACGGGCGCGGTGCTCGCCGCCGTCCGTGACGAGCACGACCTTGATTGCGCACGGTACGCCGCACGCGAGGCACAGATCCGCGAGGGCTCACTGCGGCTGCTGCACGTGTGGAACATCCTGCAGTCCGTCGGCGAGGTCGTGACTCTGCTCGACGACGTGGAGGAAATCGCCAACGAGCAGGTCCATCACCTGAACGCGGTGGCGGACCGGGTGCGCCAGGAGTTCCCGGACCTGGCCGTGCAGGTGGACGCGGAGAAGAGCACGTCAGTGGCTTCTGTCCTGGTCGAGGCTTCGCGCCGGGCGGACCTGCTGGTGATGGGCGGCCGACGGTCACCCAGCTACCTCGGGCCCACCCTCGGGCGGGTCACGCACAGCCTGGTCCATCATGCCCACTGCCCCGTAGAGCTCATTCCGCACCACACGGACGAGAACGGGAGCGAATCGTGAGCGACGCGGGCGAACACGAGGAGATCGTCGTCGGCATCGACCCGGCCAGGGACTGGCGTCTGCCCCTGGCCTGGGCGGTGGACGAGGCCGGGCGACGCCGCCTAGGGCTGCGACTCGTCGTAGCCGTACCTCCGCAGCACGACACGCGACACGTCGACGACGCACCGCGCAGCATCGCCCTGCACCGGGCGGCCTCGGATGCCCTCGGTGAGGCTGCCGCCTGGAGCAGGGAGCGGGACCCGGAGGTCGAATCGGCCGTGGACGTCCTCGAGGGCTTCCCCGCTCCGGAGATCGGCCGGCTGTCGGGGCGGGCCCGCATGATCGTGCTCGGCTCCCGTCACTTGAGCAGGACTTCGGAGTTCCTCAGCGCCGGTTCCCTGGTTGTCCCTGTCAGCGCTCAAGCGGAGTGTCCGGTCGTCGTCGTGGGCGACGCCGAGCACGTCACCCAACAGCCGCCGTACCTGGTGGTGGGCATCGACGGGAGCGATTCCTCGAAGGCGGCCCTTGCGCTGGCATTCGAAGAGGCCGACCTCAGAAACGCCAGGCTGCGCGCCGTGTCGGTGTGGGAGCCCCCGCACTTCCTGCACCACGACGAGGAGGCCGCGCGCCAAGGGCAACGACGCATGCTGTCCGAGACGACGGCAGGCTGGTCGCAGGAGTACCCGGACGTGGTGTTGACGCACGAGGTGCTGGCCGGGCACCCGGTGGAGGAGCTCGCCGGTGCCGCCGAGCACGCCCTCGCCGTGGTCGTGGGCCGTCGAGGCAAGGGCGGTTACACGGGCATGCGACTCGGATCGGTTGTCCACGGGCTGCTGCACCGGGCGCACTGCCCGGTGATCACGGTCCCCGTGCGGTGAGGACTGCGTGACGACGCCCGCCGTCGGGTGCACCGAGCATCGGAGCGGTACGACGAAGCCGAACCGGAACCCGAGATCGGACAGCGCTGAGCCTTCAGACGGTCCTCACCGAGGGACGGTCTGCGTGACGCGCCACAGCTGCCGGGGGAGGTCGCCTTCCTCGAACGCGGCGACCTCGTCCAGAGCCCAGCTTCCGGCCAGGGCGTCGACCAGGTCGCGGGGGAAGAAGTGGACGGCGAAGCCGCCGTGCTCCCAGATGTCGTCTCCGTGCCCGGTACCGGCTCGGTAGTGGGCGTCCCCGGTGTGGCGGACCGTGTAAACGAAGGCTCCGCCCGGCCGCAGTGCCCGTCGTACCTCGGTGACCAGGGCATGGATCTCTTGAGTGGACAGCGCCATGCAGAGCAGCATGTGCGCGAACACGGCATCCACCGAGGCGTTCGCGAGTGGCAGAGGCTCGTGGACGTCGTGGA
This sequence comes from Streptomyces sp. NC-S4, assembly GCF_054353315.1. NCBI lineage: Bacteria > Bacillati > Actinomycetota > Actinomycetes > Kitasatosporales > Streptomycetaceae > Streptomyces > Streptomyces sp. NC-S4. Next base: position 7,503,298 of record NZ_CM135937.1, read on the forward strand.
CCGCCGTGGTGACCCGCCCGGCCACCCCTTGGGCCGCGGCGGCTTCGCGCAGCTGTTCCAGGCCCGCCGGGCTGAAGTCGGTGGCCAGTACGGAGAATCCCTGGCGGGCGAAGTACAGCGCATCACGGCCATGGCCGGCCCCCAACTCCAGCACCTTCCGTGCTCCGGCGGCCCCGAAGACGGCAGCGGCGTGGATCGCCGGATCGGACGGCTCCTCGCCGTACATGCCGGGATGCTCGCCGTAGATCTGCTGCCAGTGCGCACGCTGAACATCGCCCAGCCCCTGCTCCCGCTCCGACATGCTGACGCCCTCCTCACCAGGTCGCCTCGCCTCCACCGGCCCGCCCGGCCACCCTAGAGGGACACCATGTCGTCACCGCGCCCACCCGCTGGGCCGCCACGGTGGTCATTGCTGTCGGCACTCGGCTTCTGGCGCAACTTCTGCGGTGAAGAGCCGACTCTTGCGGTGGCGCCCGGGGCGGGAAGGTGTGCCCATTGCGGCCTTCGTTCGGGTCCTCCCGTCTGGAGGCAGACATGGCCCTGGGCCATAGGACTATCGGCCCTGTGACCCCGACCAGCCCATGCCCAGACGCCACGGGCCGACGGACAGTGTGGACATGGGGGACATGGCCTGCGGGCCGTGTCCCAGACCATCGCAACAGGAGAGTGAGCCATGTTCTGGTACGGCCACGGAATGGGCGGATGGGGCTGGGTCGCCATGTCGTTCAGCATGGTCCTCCTCGTGGCCTTGGCCGTCGCGGGAGTCGTCCTGCTCCTCCGCAGTGTCGACCGCTTCCCCTCGGGCCCAGTGCAGCCCCCGGCTGCGCCTTCCGCCAAGCAGGTACTCGCCGAACGGTTCGCCCGAGGCGAGATCGACGAAGAAGAGTACGAACAACGTCTGACCGCACTACGTGCGCACGGGCCGGGTCAAGACCGGCCAGGATCGGGAGAGAACTGAACCCATCCTTCCGGAAGGGGGGCAGGCCGCGACTGAGGACCTGCGGAATCTTGTTCGTCGGCTGACCCCGCTTGTGTTCATCCCCCCCATCTGGGTGCCGGCGTCTCAGAACGTGCAGCACTGGTTCCCGTGCTGATCAGTACGGCCAGGACCAGTCCGCGACTTCCGGCAGGTCGGTGCCGTGTTCGCGGATCCAGTCGTGGTGTCGGATGCGCTGGCCGGCCATGGCCCGGCGCAGCCCCTCGGCGCGGCGTGCGAGGCCGGGGACGCGGTCGATGACGTCCATGACGAGCCGGTAGCGGTCCATGTCGTTGCGCACGACCATGTCGAAGGGGGTGGTCGTGGTGCCGGACTCCTTGTAGCCGCGGACGTGCAGGTGGGGGTGGCCGGTCCGGCGGTAGGCGAGGCGGTGGATGAGCCACGGGTAGCCGTGGTAGGCGAAGATCACCGGCTTGTCGGTGGTGAAGAGGGCGTCGTACTCGGGGTTCGTCAGGCCGTGGGGGTGTTCCTCGTGGGGCATGAGCCGGGCGATGTCGACGACGTTGACGACGCGGACGGCCAGCGAGGGGAGGTGCTCGCGCAGCAGGGCCGCGGCGGCCAGCACCTCCATGGTGGGCACGTCGCCGGCGCAGGCGAGTACGACGTCCGGTTCGCGGGAGCCGTGGTCGGTTCCCGCCCACTCCCAGATGCCGGCGCCGCGCGTCACGTGGGTGCGGGCCGCGTCGATGGGCAGCCAGTCGAAGCAGGGCTGTTTGCCGGCGACGATCACGTTGACCTGGTCACGGCTGCGCAGGGCGTGGTCGGCCACGGCGAGCAGGGTGTTGGCGTCCGGCGGCAGGTAGACCCGTACGACCTCGGGGCTCTTGTTGAGGACGTGGTCGACGAAGCCGGGGTCCTGGTGGGAGAAGCCGTTGTTGTCCTGGCGCCAGACGTGGGAGGTGAGCAGGTAGTTGAGGGAGGCGATCGGCGCGCGCCATGACAGTTCGCGCGAGGTCTTCAGCCACTTGATGTGCTGGGCGACCATGGAGTCGACGATGTGGGCGAAGGCCTCGTAGGTGGAGAAGAGGCCGTGGCGGCCGGTGAGGAGGTAGCCCTCCAGCCAGCCCTGGCAGACGTGTTCGGAGAGGATCTCCATGACCCGGCCGTCGCGGGACAGGTTCCGGTCCGTGGCCTCCGTGATGCCCTGCCAGGCCTTGCCGGTGGCCTCGTACAGGTCGTCCAGCCGGTTCGAGGCGGTCTCGTCCGGACCGACGACCCTGAAGTCCCTCCGCCCGGCCGTCTCCCGCATGATCTGGGTGAGGAAGCGGCCGAGGACGCGGGTCGGTTCGTGGAGGGTGCCGCCCGGTTTGGCGACGGGGACGGCGTGCTGGTCGAGCGCGGGCAGCGGGAGCGGCCGCAGCAGCCGGCCCCCGTTCGCGTACGGCACGGCGCCGAGGCGCCGCTCGCCGTCCGGCACGCAGGCCAGGACCTGCGCCGTTGGGCGGCCGTCGGCGTCGAAGAGTTCCTCCGGCCGGTACGAGCGCAGCCAGTCCTCCAGCTGCCGCAGGTGGGCCGGGTTCTCGCGCACCCCGGCGAGCGGGACCTGGTGGGCGCGCCAGGTGCCCTCGACCGGGTCGCCGTCGACGTGCGCCGGACCGGTCCAGCCCTTGGGCGTGCGCAGCACGATCATCGGCCAGCGTGCGCACTCCCGCCCGGGGCCGGTGCCCGTCGCCCGTGCCTCCCGCTGGATGAGGGCGATGCGGTCCAAGGCGTGGTCCAGCGCGCGGGCCATGGCGTGGTGCACCTGGGCGGGGTCGCTGCCGGTCACGTACAGCGGGTCGTGCCCGTAGCCGCGCAGCAGCGCGTCGAGCTCGGCCTCGGGGATCCGGGACAGGACGGTCGGGTTGGCGATCTTGTAGCCGTTCAGGTGCAGGATCGGCAGGACCGCCCCGTCGTGGACCGGGTCCAGGAACTTGTTCGAATGCCAGGAAGCCGCGAGCGGTCCGGTCTCCGCCTCGCCGTCGCCGATGACGCAGGCCACCAGCAGGCCGGGGTGGTCGAAGGCGGCTCCGTAGGCGTGGGAGAGGGCGTATCCCAGTTCCCCGCCCTCGTGGACGGAGCCGGGCGTCTCGGGCGCCACGTGGCTCGGCACCCCGCCGGGGAAGGAGAACTGCCGGAACAGCTTGGCCATGCCGTCGGCGTCGCGGCTGACGTCCGGATACGTCTCGCTGTATGTCCCTTCCAGCCAGGAGTTGGCGAGCACGGCGGGTCCGCCGTGGCCCGGGCCCCAGACGCACAGGGCCTCCAGCGAGCGTTCCCCGATGACGCGGTTGAGGTGGGTGTGCACCAGGTTGAGGCCGGGGGAGGTGCCCCAGTGGCCGAGCAGCCGCGGCTTGATGTGCTCCGGCCGGAGCGGTTCGGCCAGCAGGGGGTTGCCCATGAGGTAGATCTGGCCGACGGCCAGGTAGTTCGCGGCGCGCCAGTGGGCGTCCAGCTGCGAGATCGAGTGCGCGGTCAACGCGGTCATGTCCGCTCCTGCGTACGAGGGGTCCGGGACGTTCGTCGACGGGGCCGATACCGACACCCTGCCCCTGCTGTGGTGCGGCCGCGAGAGGAGGACCGGCCCTCGAGGAGGGACCGTTGGCCCTTCTGCGCCCCTGCCCGGCACGAGCAAGGTGAATCCCGGTGGCGCCGGTCTTCCCCCGGCCGGCACCGCCCATCCCCGCCGGCCGACCCCGATGCCTCTCGCATCAGTACGGAGGACAGACCTGTGAAGCGCACCCTCGTTGTCGGAGTGGACGGATCCCCGGAGAGCCGGGCCGCCGCGGACTGGGCCGCGCGGGAAGCCGTACGGCGTGACCTGCCCCTGCACGTGGTCCACGCATGGCTGTGGCAGCCGCTCGCCGTCCCGATCGTCCAGGACCGCGAAACCGAGTCCCGCCGGGCCGATGACATCCTGAAGGAGGTCGAGCAGGAGCTCACCCACCGGTACCCGTCGCTCGCGCTCACCGCGGAAGTCCTGTGCGACACGCCCGTGCCGGCCCTGCTGCGCACCGCCAAGGAAGCCGAGATGCTGATCCTCGGCACCCGCGGGCACGGAGCCCTGCTCGGCTTCCTGCTCGGTTCCTACGGTCAGCAGGTGATCGCTGCCGCCGAGTGCCCCGTCGTCTCCGTCCGCTCCGCCCACGGCAGGCCTCTGGCCGTGCCGGAGGAGGGCGAGGTCGTCGTGGGACAGCAGGGTGGTGTGGAGGAGTCCGCCGAGGTACTGCGCGTCGCGTTCGAGGCGGCCGCGGCGCGCAAGGTCCCGCTCCGCGCCGTCCGGGCCTGGAACCTGCCCCCGGTGTACGGATACAGCCCCGGCTCGATGTGGATCGCCGAGCAGTTCGGCGGGCTGGAGCCGTTCGAGAAGGCCGCGCTGGACCAGGCGCTGGAGCCGTGGCGGCTGAGGTTTCCCGAGGTGGAGGTCGTCGCGCACGTGGAGCGGGGCAGCGCCGGCCATGTGCTGCTGTCCGAAGCTTCGGACGCCCAGCTGGTCGTCGTCGGCCGCCGGGTCCGCGAGTCGGCGGTGGGTACGCGCATCGGTTCGGTGGCCCATGCCGTGCTCCACCACGCGGCCTGCCCCGTCGCCGTCGTCCCGCACCACTGACGCCGAATCGACGGTTGAAGCCGGGCTCGCCGTCGTGCGGCGTGCCCGGCCCTTCCCGTGGGCGGTTCCTACTCCGCGGCCGGGATCGGGTGCCGGCCGGGTGGGGTCAGCGCGTGGCTGGCGATCACCGCGGCCTGGACGCGCCGCTCCACGCCGAGCTTGATGAAGAGCCGCGAGATGATGTTCTTGGCGGTCTTCTCCGCGAGGTACAGCCGCTTGCCGATCTCCCGGTTGGTGAGACCCGCACTGACCATGAGGAGGATCTCCTTCTCCCGGTCCGTGGAGCCGGGAAGACCCGTGACCTGTTCCTCCTTCGGCACGTCGCCGCGTATGCGGGCCATCAGCCGCGTGGTGGCGCCGGGGTCGAGCATCGACTGGCCGGAGGCCACCGTCCGTACCGCGGTCACCAGGTCGGTGCCGGTGATCTGCATGAGGACGTAGCCGGAGGCCCCTGCCATCACGGCGTCCAGCAGCGCCTCCTCGTCGTCGAACGACGTGAGCATCAGGCAGGCCAGCTCGGGCATCCGTGAGCGCAGCTCCCGGCAGACGCTGACTCCGTCGCCGTCCTGGAGCCGTACGTCCAGGATCGCGACCCGGGGGCGCAGTGCGGGGATGCGGATCAGCGCCTGTTCCGCCGTGCCCGCTTCACCGACCACGGTCAGGTCGGACTCGGCGTCCAACAGGTCGTGCACCCCTCTGCGCACGACCTCGTGGTCGTCGAGCAGGAAGATGCTGATGGGAACGGTCGCGCCGCTCGCGCTCGTCGCGTGGGAGTGGGCACCGCTGCCGGTCATGACGCAACTCCTTCGCCTGGTTCGTCCTGAACGCGCGAACACCGGCATCCTGCCTTCCGTACGGGCGGAACGGACAGTGCCGATTGGCACTCATCGGCCTGCCGCTGCGCGCGGCAGGGCCGGTGTGGGCAGAGGAGGAGGGACCTTCGGCCCTGTCCGAGGGCCTGCCGGGCCTTCCCGAGTGCACTCAGCACCCGATGAACTGCGGGTGCACGGGGAACGGCGCGACTCGACGGAGCCGCACGCAGCGCGGAGGACACCATGACGACCGCCTTGATCGACTTGCGGACCGTGGCACGCGACGACCGCGGCCTGAGGATGGCCCTGGCCGGAGAGCTCGACTTCCATACGGCGGGACGAGTGGAACCACGCCTCGCCGAACTCGCCGGATTCGGCCGCCGCAACATGGTCCTGGACTTGTCCGGGATCTCCTTCTGCGACAGCTCGGGCATCGAACTCTTCCTCCGGCTCCACCAGCGCTGCCGTAGCGCGGGCACGCAGCTCCTGCTCCGCGGCGTACCACCCCTGCTGGTCAAGTCCATGCAGGTGCTCGGTGTCGACCGCGGCCTGCCGCTCGCCGTGACGTGATCGAGCGGGCGTCCGAATCTCGCCCCCTGACGGGGACCGTTCGGCCCTGGTTCTCCCGTGGATCGCGGTGAAGGCTGGGACGCGGAAGCCGCAAGGGCCCATCGGGGCCGGACGAAGGTAAGCAGCATGGATCACGAAGGCAACCCGCTACGGGCCCGAGAGGTCGGTGACACGACAGCCCGCCGCTACATGCGGGAGCTGGACAGGGCCGAGGCCCTGCGGCTGCTCTCGACGGTGTCCCTGGGGCGCATCGTCTTCACTCAGCACGCGCTGCCCGCCGTCCGCCCGGTGAACCATCTCGTCGAGAACGAGGCCATCATCGTCCGGATACATGAGGACGGAGCATTGGCCTCCCTGGCGGCACCCGCCGATGCTCCCGGTGTGGTGGTCGCTTACGAAGCGGACGTCATCGATTCCGTCACGCACCTCGGCTGGAGCGTTGTCGTCACTGGTTACGCGAGGGTGGTGGCAGATGCCGACGAGATGGACCGGTACGCGCACTTGCTTCGTCCATGGGTGGCGCACCGGATGACCAGCGCCCTGCGGATCCGGCCGGATCTCGTCACCGGGTTCCGGCTGGATGCGGACCCGACGCTGCCCGTGCCTGTGACCCGGGGCTGACGCCGTGCCCCGGTCCTCAGCCCCCGGTGGGGAGGGGTGCCCGCCAGACGAGCCTTGTACCCCCGTCATCCGGAGTCTCGTGACTGAAGGAGCCGCCCAGGCTCCGCGCCCGCTCGTCGAGGTTGAGCAGGCCGCTTCTGCGGCCTTGAGCCGGAATACCCGTCCCGTTGTCCGAGACGGTCAGTACGATCTCGCCCTGGCCGGCCTTGAGGGTCACCCCGACCCGGGTCGCCTGTGCGTGGCGGGCGGCGTTGCTGAGCAGCTCGCCCAGCACAGCCATGACGTGGTCGGCGATCTGTGGAGGTACGTCGGTGTCGAGCAGGCCCTCCATGCTCAGGCGCGGCGGATGGCCGAGGGTGGTGGCCGCGTCGCCGACGGCACGGGCGGCGCGCGCCCGCAGACCAGGGCCGCCCTCGCGGTCCTTGGTACGCAGCCCGAAGATCGTCGATCGGATGATCTTGATCGTTTCGTCCAGGTCGTCGACCGCCCGGCCGACCCTTTCGGCGGCCCCATCGTGCTCGACGAGCCGGGCAGCGCTCTGCAAGGTCATGCCGGTGGCGAAGAGACGCTGGATCGCCAGGTCGTGCAGGTCACGGGCGATCCGGTCGCGCTCCTCCAGCAGTGCTATCTGCTCGGCGTCCCGGCGCCGCTCCGCCAGCTCCAAGGCGAGTGCGGCCTGACCGGCGAAGGCGACGAGCGGCTCCAGCTCGCCCTCGCCGAACGCCGGCTCTCCCGCCGGGCGCGCGAGCAGCAGGACACCTCTGCTTTCGCCGCCCGCGGTGCCCAAAGGGACGGCCACGGCGGGCCCCAACCCTTCCTGAACCTGGGACTCAGCGGGATAGCGCTCGTCGGCCCAGGCTTGCACCGCTGTGACGGGTTTGCCAGCCAGGTGCGCCGCTCCTGCGAGCGTGCCCGCGAAGGGGACGACGAGACCTTGCCGCTCGGCTCCGTCCGCGTCGGCCGCGAACTCCACGACCAGGCCGTCGATACCGCTCACGGGCATGGCGATGTCAGCGAGGCGTGCCGCGGTGATCTCCTGTGCGCGGCGGGCGATGAGCTCCAGCACCGCCGGGCGCGAACTGCCCGACAAGAGGCTCTCGGTGATCTCCGCATTGGCCCTGAGCCACCGCTGCTGGCGCTGCGACCCCTCGTAGAGCCGCGCGTTGTCGATCGCGACACCCGCCGCCACCGAGAGGGTGGAGATGACCGTCTCGTCCTCGGTGTCGAAGTCGATCCCGCCGCGCTTGTCGGTCAGATAGAGGTTGCCGAACACCTCGTCGCGGACCCGGATCGGCACACCGAGGAAGGTGCGCATGGGCGGGTGGTGGGCCGGAAAGCCGTAGGACGAGGAGTGCGCGCCGAGATCGGTCAGGCGCAGTGGCTCCGGGTGGTGGATAACCTCCCCGAGCAGGCCGTGGCCCGCCGGCAAGGGACCGATCTCGGCGATCTCCTCATCCGTGAGCCCCACGGTCAGGAACTGCGAAAGCGTGCGGCCGTCGGGGCCGATCACTCCCAGAGCGCCGTACTCGGCGTCGACGAGCAGCGCGGCCGCCTCCACGATCCGCCGCAGTACCTGGGCGAGATCAAGCTCCCGCCCCACCGAAACCACGGCCTCCAGGAGGCTGTGCACCCGGTCCCGGGTACCGCGCACCTCGTCGATGCGCGCTTGGAGCTCGTCCAGCAGCTCGTCCAGCCGCATCCGCGGTACCTGCGTCAACGGATCCCTCACACCCACGTGCTTCCCCTCCGACGGCTCGCTCGGTTGCCCGATCCACGGTCAGCGTATCGACACGCCCGGGCCCGATGGGCATCGTTGCGCGCGGATGCCAGCCGAGACTGACGTGACCGAAGCGCCGCACGACGACGGGGAGGATGCGCCATGGGCCTGAAGAAGGCGGTCTACGAGGACGAGCTGCTGCGGCTCCAGACGGAGCTGATCAAACTCCAGGAGTGGGTGCGCGCGGAGGGCACCCGGCTCGTGGTCGTCTTCGAGGGCCGCGACGCAGCGGGCAAGGGCCGCACGATCAAGCGTGTACCAGCTCCTGCACGCATGGCCCAACGACGAAGCGGCTGGATGGTCACTCAACTGCAAGAAGACCGGATCTCGCTGCCGACTTCGACGGGGGCGAAGCCCCTCGGTGTGTTCTCGATGTCTGTGCCGTCGTAGAGGGGTTCGGCAGGCGGGTGTTCAGGATCGGGCCTCGAAGCCGGGCTTCTTCCGGTTGCGACGACGCAGGTCCGCCGAACCCTTGAAGCGCCTGCAGTCGACCAGTTGCAGGCGTGGGTGCTTTCGATGGGGAACTGCCCCTTCACGAAGCCGAGTCGACTCCGGCGGGGCAGGCTCCAAGGAGGCCGCACGGTTCGGCCTCGGACATCCGGCCCGTGACCTGGTCACCGATTCACGGGACGCGGGGTCGGTCGCGCAGGACGGCTGCTGTACGTGCCAGTCACTGGTGGGCGGCGCGTTCTTGGGCGCCGTTACGCACGCCGCACGGCGCCACTGCCGGACGCTCGTGGCCGTCGCACCGCACGCAGACGTCTGACTGAGGGTTGGCCCCGCCGCGTTCGGTTCCGACCGTCGCTGCGCAGGGCCGAAGGGCCCTGCGAAGCGACCGAACAGGTCCTCCCGGAGAGTGCCGACCGGCCCGCCACCAGGGACTGTTGCCGCCGGGCATGAGGGGGCGCAAGTGACAGAGTTCAAGTGCTCCCCGAGGCGCCCCCAGAGGACGCCCGGCCGGGCGCACATCCCATTTCGGCGCCCGTCGAGCGCACCTTCCGTCTCACCTCCGGGGGACCCCATGACGTTTCACGTCGACTCCGAGACCGGCCGGCTGAAGCAGGTCATCCTGCACCGCCCCGACCGCGAAATGACACGCCTCACACCCACCAACAAGGACGAGCTCCTCTTCGACGACGTGCTGTGGGCCAAGCGCGCCCGCGACGAGCACGACGCGTTCGCCGATGTCCTGCGGGACCGCGGAGTGCGCGTGCACCTCCTCGCCGACCTGCTCACCGAGACGTTGGACGGCATCGAGGCGCGGCAGCTCGTGCTGGACCGGGTCTTCGACGAACGCGAGTTCGGCATCCTCGGCACCGACCGGCTCCGCACGCACTTCGACTCCCTGGAGCCGGCCGCCCTGACCGCCTGCCTCATCGGCGGCGTCACCAAGGCGGAACTGCTCGAGCGCACGGGCCCGATACCGAGCGTACGACTGCACGCCATGGCGCCCGACGACTTCCTCCTCGCGCCGCTGCCCAACCATCTGTTCACCCGCGACACCTCGTGCTGGGTGTACGACGGCGTGAGCGTCAACCCGATGAACAAACGGGCACGCCGCCGTGAAACGGTTCACTTCGAAGCCCTCTACCAGCACCACCCCCTCTTCGCGAAGGGGGAGTTCCACCGGTGGTCCGACGGGCAGGCGGCTTATCCCGCCACCATCGAGGGCGGCGACGTCCTGGTCATCGGCAACGGCGCGGTGCTCGTCGGCATGAGCGAGCGCACCACGCCTCAGGCCGTGGAGAATCTCGCCCTGCGCATGTTCGCGGCGGGTTCCGCCCAGCGGGTCGTGGCCGTCAGCCTGCCGAAGAGCCGCAGCTTCATGCACCTCGACACGGTCATGACGATGGTCAGCGGCGACACCTTCACCCGATATGCCGGCCTCGGCATGCTGCCTTCCTCCACGATCGAACCGGGGGTCGGCGGGGAGGGGCTGAGGGTCACCGACCACGCTCCCGAGGACATGGACCGGGCCATCGCCGACGCGCTGGGTCTGCCGTCCATCAACGTCCTCACCCCGAGCCAGGACCTGCGGTCCGCCGAGCGGGAGCAGTGGGACGACGGCTGCAACGTGCTGGCCGTGGAGCCCGGCGTGGTCGTCGCCTACGAGCGCAACGTGACCACCAACACCCACCTGCGCAAGAGCGGCATCGAGGTGATCACCGTTCGAGGCAGCGAACTCGGCCGGGGCCGTGGCGGCCCGCGATGCATGACCTGTCCCATCGAGCGCGAGGCCGCCTGACCACCCCTCCCGCGCCCCCGCGTCCCCGTCATCCGCCCGCCGCACACACCCCGTACACATCAAGGAGCCCGCCATGCACGACGACCTGCACCAGCGCCCGTTCGTCAAGGAACTCGACTTCACTCCCGAGGAGTTCCGCCACCTGCTGGAACTTTCCGCCTCCATCAAGACGGCCCGCCGCGAGGGACGCGAGGAGCAGCGGCTGCGCGGCAAGAACATCGCCGTCATCTTCGAGAAGACGTCGACGAGGACCCGATGCGCCTTCGAAGTGGCCGCGCACCAGCAGGGCGCGCACGTGACCTACCTCGACCCGGCCGGATCCCAGCTCGGGCACAAGGAGTCCATCAAGGACACCGCGCGCGTCCTCGGCCGCTACTACGACGGGATCGAATACCGGGGCAGCGACCAGCGCCTGGTGGAGGAGCTGGCGCAGCACGCCGGCGTTCCGGTCTGGAACGGCCTGACGGACCAGTGGCACCCCACCCAGTCGCTCGCCGACGTTCTCACCATGTGGGAGCACACCGACAAACCGCTGAACCAGGTGTCCTTCGCCTACCTGGGCGACGCCAGGAACAACGTCGGCAATTCCCTGCTGATCGTCGCGGCGATGCTCGGCATGGACGTACGCATGGTCGGCCCGCGATCCCTGCACAACGCCTCCGAAGTCGTCGACCACGCGCGGCGGGCGGCGGCCGTGAGCGGTGCGCGCATCACCCTGACCGAGGACGTGACCGAAGGCGTGGCCGGCGTCGACTTCGTCTACACCGACGTGTGGCTCTCCATGGGAGAGCCGCCGGAGATGTGGGACGAGCGCATAGCCCTGCTCAAGCCGTACCAGGTGACAGCGAAGACCCTGGAGGCGACGGGTAACCCGGCGGTCAAGTTCATGCACTGCCTTCCGGCCTTCCACAACAGCGACACCACCGTCGGCGCCAAGATCGCTGCGCGGACCGGCATGACCGCACTGGAGGTCACCGAGGAGGTGTTCGAGTCCTCGCACTCCATCGTGTTCGACCAGGCCGAGAACCGGCTCCACACCATCAAGGCCGTCCTCGTCGCCACCCTCGGCGACTGAACCGGCATCCCCTCGACCTCCGGAGAACACGTCATGCGTGTAGTCGTCGCATTGGGCGGCAACGCCCTGCTCCGCCGCGAGGAGCGGCCGGACGCCGCCGTGCAGCTCGCCAACATCCGCGCTGCCGTGTCCGCGCTCGCCCCCCTCGCGCACGAGCACGAACTCGTCATCACCCACGGCAACGGACCTCAGGTCGGCGTGCTCGCTCTCCAGAGCGCCGCCGACCGCTCCCTGAGCAGCCCCTACCCCTTCGACGTCCTCGGCGCGGAGACCCAGGGCATGATCGGCTACTGGCTGCTCCAGTCCCTGCAGAACGCCCTGCCCGAACGGCAGGTCTGCGCCCTGCTCAACCAGACCCTCGTCTCCGCTGCCGACCCCGCCTTCACCGACCCGGCCAAATTCGTGGGCCCGGTCTACGACCGGACCGAAGCGGAGCGACTGGCCGCCGAACGCGGCTGGACGGTCAAGCAGGACGGCGCCCACTGGCGACGCGTCGTACCGTCCCCCCGTCCACAACGCGTCGTGGAAACCCGGCTCATCCGGCTGCTGCTCAACTCGGGAGCGGTGGCCGTGTGCGCCGGAGGCGGTGGCGTACCGGTCATCCGTGACGAACAGGGGCAGCTGACCGGCGTCGAAGCGGTGGTGGACAAGGACCTCACCGCCGCCCTCCTGGCCGAGGCGCTCGACGCCGACGCGCTCCTGCTCCTCACGGACGTTCCCCACGTCTCGCTCGGCTACGGCACCCCCGGCGCCGAGCCCGTCGGACGGACCACACCCGCGGCCCTGAGAGCCCACCAGTTCCCCGCCGGATCCATGGGACCCAAGGTCGACGCCGTGTGCCGGTTCGTCGAGCTCACCGGCGGAATGGCAGCCATCGGCGCTCTCGAAGACGCCCGAGCCATCCTCAACGGAGCCGCCGGCACCGTCGTCACACCCAGCGGCAGCTACCGCGAAGCCCACCACGACGGAACACAGGACCTGACATGACTCTGCAGAGCGCACCCGCATCCCCACAGCCGGCCAGAGCCAGAGCGGACTCCGGCGCGCCCGATGCCCCACGGCGACGGCTTCGGTTCCCGTCCGCCTTCACCGTCCTGTTCGTCGTCACCGTCGCAGTCTGGGCCCTGACGTTCGTCATCCCCGCCGGCCGCTACGACACCAAGGACGGCAGCCCCGTACCGGGCACCTACCACTCCGTAGAACTGACCACAGGATTCTGGGAGCGGCTCAAAGACCTGTTCCTCGCCCCGGTCAACGGTCTGTACGGCGTCACCGATGCAGGGACCGGCCTCACCGCACCTGGCGGCACCGGCTCCTTCGCGGGTGCGGCCGGCGTGTTCCTCTTCATCCTGGCCGTGGGCGCGTTCATCACCGTCACGATGCGCACCGGGGCGCTCACGACGGGAGTGGCGCGCCTCGCGCAGCGTCTGCACCACCGCAGGACCCTGCTGCTCGTGGTCCTGCTGACGGTGTTCTCCCTCGGCGGGACCACGTACGGGATGGCCGAGGAAACCCTCGGCTTCTACGGGCTCATGATCCCCCTGATGCTGAGCCTGGGCTACGACCGCATGGTCGCCGCGACGGTCGTCATGGTGGGAGCCGGGGTCGGCACCCTCGCCTCGACCGTCAACCCCTTTGCCACCGGAGTGGCTTCCGACAGCGCCGGCATCGGCACGGGAGACGGCATCGTCCTGCGACTGGTGATGTGGGCCTGCCTGACGGCCCTGGCAGCCGCTTATGTCGTGCGCTACGCCCGCCGCGTCACCGAGGACCCCTCCCGGTCGCTGACACCCCTCACCGAGGACGACCTCCGCATCAAGGCCGAGGGTGGCGAAGCGGCGAAGCTCACGAGTCGCCAGCGCACGGTCCTGTGCCTCTTCGCGACCACGTTCCTCTTCATGATCTTCGCCGTCGTCCCCTGGTCCGATCTGCACGTCACCTTCCTGCCCACCCTCGGCTGGTACTTCCCCGAACTCGCCGCCCTGTTCATCGTCGCGGCGGTCGCCGTGGGGCTGGTCGGCGGCCTGGGCGAGAAGGGAACGGTGACCGCCGTCACCGCCGGCGCAGGGGACTTCATCGGAGCGGCGTTGATCGTCATGCTGGCCCGGGGAGTCACGGTGATCATGAACAACGCCAGTGTCACCGACACCATCCTCGACGTCCTGCAGAGCGCGGTGGCCGACACATCCTCCGGCGTGTTCGCCGTACTGATGTTCGCGGTGAACCTCCCGCTGGCCTTCTTCGTCCCCTCCTCGTCCGGCCACGCGGCCCTCGCAATGCCCATCCTCGCCCCCCTGGCCGACTTCGCCGGAGTGAGCCGGGCCCTGGTGGTGACCGCGTACCAGTCGGCTTCCGGATGGGTGAACCTCGTTACGCCCACCTCGGCCGTCGTCATGGGAGGCCTCGCCCTTGCCAAGGTCCGCTACGACCGGTACCTGCGCTTCATGGCCCCACTGATGGGTGCCCTGCTGGTGGCCGTCGCCGGATTCCTCACACTCGGTGCGGCAGTGCGCTGAATCGCTGCGGAGCAGGCAAGTGGCCGGCTGGTCGGGACACCGACCAGCCGGCCACCGTTGTGTGCCCAGCACGAGGCGGACCTGTGGGCTCCGCCGGACGGCGCCAACTGGGCCTGGGGTGCTCCTCTGAGCCGCGACCGTGAGCTCCGGCGGGGCATGGTGTCCGTGGCCGCTCAAGGAGGTGGGGCCTCATGCCCCGACTACCGGCCATCGGAGCGACTGCACGGGCGCGATTCCCGTCCTCGCTGTGGACCGGCAGTGCGACAGCGCCGACGGGCCACTGGTGGGGCGCCCGCCCCACCGGATGGCCGTCTCGCTGCGGCTGCTGATGCGGATATGCTCGCGGCGTCGGGCGGCCACCCATCGGGGCTGGCAGGCCTGAGAGTTGCGTCGGCGGCAGGCGGGCGGGCAAGGCCTGCACGGACGCTTTGGTCGAGGTGGTGGGGACGCGCGGGGACTATCGCAACGGTCCTTCCCGGCCTGCCTGCGGACCCGGACCGACCGCCCCATCGCACCCCCGCCGCGGCGGCTTCCGTCTTTTCCACCCGGCACCGACCACTGCGGTCGCAACACACCAGGAGCCCTCGTCGCGCAGCTGCGCGACGAGGGCTCCTGGTGTCAAGGGCGACGGCGTCCGTCGGGGACGGCAGCCGGGGTGTACCCGTCCTCGGTGAGGCTCGCGACGATCAGAGATGAGGGACGACCGCCACGGGCGTCGTGGCGTGGTGCAGCACTGCGTGGGTGACCGGGCCGATGTGTGCTCCGACCGCCGCCCGGCGTATGCGCCGTCCGACGACCAGCAGCGAGGCTTCCTTCGACGCTTCCACGAGGTGGCCCGCGGGCCGTCCCACCAGGCACTGCTCCTTGACCTCGACCTGGGGGAACTTGCCGCGCCACGACCGCAGTACGTCGGTGAGCGCACTTGCCTCGCGCAGTCCCAGCGCGACGCCGTGGCCGGGGTCGGCCGCCGCAGGGTCGTACCCCTCGACCACCGGTACGCTCCAGCCGTGCACGACCCGCAGGGTGGCCGCTCGGACAGCGGCGGCTTCGAATGCGTACGCGAGCAGCTCGTCGCACGGCCTGGAGAGGTCGAGGCCGAGCACCACGTCAAGGCACTGCCCCTTGCGGTCCCCGTGGTCGCCCGTCCCGGGGAGCGGTTCACACTCGGCCCGTTCCCCGGCCCGTACGGCGACGACCGGCCGCTCGGCGTGCGCGATGACGGGCAGGGACACCGATCCGGTCAGGAACCCGGCCAGGCCACCCAGCCCTCGTGAACCCACGACCAGGACTTCCGCCTTCTCTGCGGCGGACAGCAACACCTCCGCGGGGCGGCCGTGCACCTGCTCGACGGTGATCTCCAGGCCGGGGTACGCCGCCCGCAGCCGGTCGGACGCGTCGTGGGTGACCTGCTCGGCGTAGTGCTGTGCGGCGGTCGCCCCCTCACAGGGCGTGGTGTCCAGGCCGGTGAACGGGGCGTGGGCGAAGGCCCGTGACCAGTCCTGCCAGACGTGCAGGAGGTGCAGGGGCAGACGGCGCATCTGTGCCTCGTGGGCGGCCCAGTCCGCAGCGGCCAGCGACTCGGCCGAGCCGTCCACAGCGGCGATGACGGTACGTGACATGATTCCTCCGGGTGAGGGGTCTTCGGGTGGTTTGCGGCACTGGTCCGGGGACCGGCGGCCGGGCGCGCGGCGTCGCCCGGAACGTGTTACCGGGACGGAGTGATCAGCCCGTAGTGGCCGTCGTAGCGGTGGTAGAGGACGCAGCCCCGGCCGGTGGCCGTGTCGTTGAAGAAGACGAAGGGCAGCCCGGTGAGGTGCAACCGTGAAACGGCCTCGGTCACACTGCTCGTCGGCACGGGAACCGTGCTCACGCCGAGCAGACCGTCGACCTCCCGTTCCTGACCCAGAGGTCCCAGCGAAGCCATGCGATGCCGCCCGGTACGGACGTCGCGGTAGACGACGCTGTCGCGCCCGGAGGCCAGGTCCGTGAAGAGCCAGAAGTCGTGGTCCATGGCCTCCAGGTCGATCACGGCGTCCTCAGGCGTCTGGTGGACCAGGCTGAAGGACTTGTGCCGCACGATCCGGCGCTCTTCGGCGGGAACGTCATGCCGGTGCGGACGGTGGTCGTGCCCTGCGCCGTCCCGCGATGTCCGGCTGGGCGTGCCGTTGCGGTGGGGGCCGCCCGCCGCATACCGCCGTGGCCGGGTGAGCCGGGCAGCCAGGCGCTCCTGCAGGAGGTCGACCGCTTCGAACATGCTGTTCGCGGCCACGTGGGCGCGAACCATCCGGCCGTTGACGTCCACCACGGCCTGAGCCGTGGCCGGGCGGTTTGCCGAAGTGTTGACGGCTTGCGTGAGCTTCACCCGCACGGTCAGTACGGGTCCGCGCACGTGGCCGATCACCGCGAGCATCTTTCCCTGGGCGTACACGTCCGCGCCATCGGGCACCTGCCCTCGGTTGCGGACCTGGACGTCGGCTGTCCGGCTGGTCTTGAGACCGCTCATGAGAACTCCTCCTCGATCCCTTCCAGCCTGTCTGCCGGCGGCCGCTCCCGGGCAGAGCCGTCCGGACCCCGCCACGGTGCCACTGGTACCGACACCACCCGAGAAACCGGGACTTCCGGTCGGCCGGGCAAGGCCGTTCGGCCTGCAGACCCAGAGACGGGTGAGTCGACGAGCCCCGGGCTGATATCGCGTGACGTGCCGGACGGACAGCACAGCTCGGGTCCGCGGCTCCGGGTCGCCGCGACCGGCCGCGGTGACCGTCGCCGCTCGGCCGACGGAAGAGCCCGTGGTGTCCCGCCCTGTTGTCAGTGATCGCTTTCGCGGCCGGTTGTCAGCCGGTTCACCACACCCACCACACCGTCCACGCGCCACGTGACCCTGATCAACGCTGTTGTATCGAGGGCAGGTTCGGATGATCCCACCATGGTGACCATCCCGTCGCGAACGTCGATGCGGAGCCCGTCGATGTGATGGGCGGCCGACGCCCGGCCGGAGACGGCATCGGCGACGTCCGCGAGGATCTCCTCGTCCGTCCTCAGGAAGGCGCGCAGCAGATCACGTCGCGTGGTGATGCCGATCAGACGGTCCTCCTCGTCCACCACCGGCAACCGGTCGACGTGGCGACGTTCCATGATGCGCGCGGCGTCGGCGACGCGCTGTTCGGGATGCACGGTTACAGCCGGGCTGGTCATCAGCTCGCCTGCCGCCAGGGCGGGTCCCGCGACGGAGTGGGCGTCGGCCGGTCGCCGTGGTGTGTGCGCCATCCGATGCCGCCCGAAGCCGTGCCGGCCGAGACAGCCCTGTTGCCTGGCAAGGTCTTTCCGAGAGACGACGCCCATGACCTTGTCGTCGTCATCCACCACCGGCAGCCCGCCGATCCGATGGGCGATGAGCATGCGAGCCAGTTCTTCGAAGGAGGTGTCCGGGCGGGCCTGGACCACCTCGCTGGTCATGACTTGGCCCACCGTCCGTTCTTCGGCCACGGTGCTCATCTCCACTCGTCTCGCAGGTTTCCGGATACCGCCGATGGCGCCCCGGTCTCTGACTGCCCGCCGACCGCTGTGCTCAGCGCGCCGGGGGCCGGGAAGCCCCGGGTTCGTCTGCTCCTCGTGCTTGCCGTTGCTTCCAGAGTGGGGCGGAGGACGGCCGGGGGGACAGAACCGGTCAGGACCCGCACGCCGGGCCGTTCGGCCCGTGACAGGCCGGGCCGGGCAGGGCCCGCCGGGGAGAGGGCCCAACGGCCCTGGCGTGCACCCCGTTCGACCCCTGCCCGCGGCGCGACATGCCCCCCAGGCTGGCACCACTCGCATCGGCACCCAACGGAAGGGGCGGCGGAGATGACCGTACGCATCGGAATCAACGGCTTCGGACGCATCGGCCGGAACTACCTGCGCTGCGTCATGGAACGCGCGGAGACGAGCAACGGCACCCCCATCGAGGTGGTGGCCGTCAACGACCTCACCTCCCCGGCTGCGCTGGCCCATCTGCTCACCTACGACTCCACCTACGGCCGACTCCACCGCACCGTTGATCACGACGGCGAATCCATTACGGTGGACGGTCACCGCATCGCGGTCACGTCCCGGCGCGACCCCGCCGACCTCGGGTGGGACGCGCTCGGCGTGGACGTCGTCATCGAGGCCACCGGCCGCTTCCGCACCAAGGAGGAAGCGGGCCGGCATCTGACGGCAGGAGCACGCAAGGTGCTGCTGTCCGTCCCCGGCAAGGGCGTCGACGCCACCATCGTCATGGGCGTCAACGAGTCCGCGTACGACCCGCGCGTCGACCACGTGATCTCCAACGCGTCCTGCACCACCAACTGCGTGGCCCCCATGATGAAAGTCCTCAGCGAGCGCTTCGGCATCGTCAAGGGACTGATGACCACCATCCACGGCTACACCAACGACCAGGTCGTGCTCGACGGCCCGCACAAGGACCTGCGCCGCGGCCGCACGGCCGCAGTGAACATCATTCCGACCAGCACCGGCGCCGCCCGCGCCGTCGGCCTGGTGCTCCCCGAACTCGCCGGCACCCTGGACGGCATCGCCGTGCGCGTGCCGGTCGAGGACGGCTCGCTGACCGACCTCAGCCTGGTGCTGGCACGGCAGGTGTCCGCACAGGACGTCAACGACGCTTTCCGGGAAGCCGCCGAGGGACCGCTGAAGGGCGTCCTGAGGGTGAGCGATGCCCCTATCGTCTCGCGCGACATCGTCGGCGACCCCGCCTCGTGCATCGTGGACGCCCCGCTGACGCAGGCCAACGGCGACCTGGTCAAGGTCTTCGGCTGGTACGACAACGAGTGGGGCTACACCAACCGTCTCGTCGACCTGACCCAGTACGTCGCCACGCTGCTCGACGCCCGGTGAGTCGGCGGCAGCCCGGGCAGCGGACGCCGTAGAGGCACGGAAGGCCCGGTGGTGGCGCAAGCCTCTGCGCTGCCACAGGTGCCGGAGACCATCGGGCCCCGTCCAGGGACCTTCGGGACCTCCGCCGAGGACCCGTCCCGGGCAAGGCTGTAGGTGACAGGACGGAACGGGTGGCCACCCCGGTGGCCGGCCACGTGTGGCCACAGCGCCACCCACACCCAGGGAGCTTTCCATGACACAGGCGACCAGCGACCCCCGCACCACCACCGACGGCACCCCGTCGGACACGCTCATCGCCGTGAACCTCCTGGTCGACAACGCCTCCAAGGCGCTCGCCGACTTCGAGTCCTTCACGCAGGAGCAGGTCGACCACATCGTCGCCAAGGCCTCGGTGGCCGCCCTGGATCAGCACACCGCCCTGGCCCGCTCGGCGGTGGAGGAGACCGGGCGAGGTGTCTTCGAGGACAAGGCGGCGAAGAACATGTTCGCCTGCGAGCACGTCACCCACAGCATGTCCCGGGCGAGGACGGTCGGCGTCATCGGCCGTGACGACATCGAGGGCATCATCGAGATCGCCGAACCCGTAGGTGTGCTCTGCGCGGTCACGCCCGTCACCAACCCGACCTCCACCACCATCTTCAAGGCGTTGCTGGCGCTGAAGACACGCAACCCCGTCGTATTCGCCTTCCACCCCTCCGCGCAGGCATGCAGCACCGAAGCCGCACGCATCGTGCGGGACGCCGCCGTCGCCGCCGGAGCGCCCGAGCACTGCGTGCAGTGGATCGAGGCTCCCTCCATCGAGGCCACGAGCCTCCTCATGCGACACCCAGGCGTCGCGCTGATCCTGGCGACCGGCGGCAACGCCATGGTCAAGGCCGCCTACTCGGCCGGCAAGCCCGCCGTCGGCGTCGGCGCCGGCAACGTGCCCGCCTACGTGCACCACAGCGCGGACCTGCGCCGGGCGGTCAACGACCTCGTCCTGTCCAAGTCCTTCGACAACGGCATGATCTGCGCGTCCGAGCAGGCGGTCATCCTGGACACCGACGTGTACGACGAGGCGCTCGCCGAATTCCGGCGCCTGCACGCGTACGTCGCCACGGCGGAGGAGAAGCGGAAGCTGGAGACCTACCTCTTTCCGCCCGACGCGGCCGGCCGACAGGGCCGCGTCAACCCGGCAGCCGTCGGACAGAGCCCCGACCGGATCGCCGAGCAGGCCGGGTTCACCGTACCTGCGGACACCTCGCTCATCCTGGCCGAGGCGAGCCACGTCGGGCCCGACGAGCCGCTGACGCGGGAGAAGCTCTGCCCCGTCCTCACCGTGCTGCGGGCAGCGTCCACCGAGGAGGGCTTCGATCTCGCGGCCGACATGGTCGACTTCCACGGGCAAGGACACAGCGCGGTGATCCACACCGGGGACCCGGCCCTCGCCGAGCGCTACGGCCGTCGTATGAAGACCGTACGGATCATCGTCAACTCGCCGTCCTCGCAGGGAGCGATCGGCGGCATCTACAACCGTTTGGTTCCGTCCCTGACCCTGGGCTGCGGTTCCTGGGGCAGTACTTCGGTCTCGGACAACGTCTCGGCCGCCCAGCTGCTCAACATCAAGCGCGTCACCACCCGGCAGAACAACATGCAGTGGTTCAAGGTGCCGCCGAAGATCTACTTCGAGCCCCAGGCCATCCGCTACCTCGCGGCGATGCCCGACGTCCACCGCGTTACCGTGGTCACCGACGCGACCATGACCAGGCTCGGTTACGTGGAGCGTGTCAGCCGTGTCCTGCAACAGCGGCAGCAACCCGTGACCATCCAGGTCATCGACGACGTCGAGCCGGAGCCGAGCATCGACTCCGTACAGCGTGGCGCCGCCCTCATGCGCGACTTCCGGCCGGACACCATCATCGCCCTGGGCGGCGGATCCCCCATGGACGCGGCGAAGGTGATGTGGCTGCTGTACGAACAGCCGGACGTCGACTTCGCCGACATGCGGCAGAAGTTCTCCGACATCCGTAAGCGCGCCTTCCGCTTCCCCGTGCTCGGCAAGCAGGCCCGTCTCGTCTGCGTTCCCACCACCTCGGGAACCGGCGCCGAGGTCACCCCCTTCGCCGTGATCTCCGACCCTACGACCGGCAAGAAGTACCCGCTGGCCGACTACGCCCTGACCCCCAGCGTCGCGATCATCGATCCCGTCCTGACCAACGACCTGCCGGCGTCGCTCGCGGCCGACAGCGGCTTCGACGCCCTCACCCATGCCACCGAGGCGTACGTCTCCGTCTATGCCAACGACTTCACCGACGGTCTGGCGCTGCACGCCATCAGGCTGGTCTTCGACCACCTCGAGGCGGCGGTCACCGGCGAGTCGGCACGGCGGAGCGTGGCACGGGAGAGGATGCACAACGCGGGCACCATCGCCGGCATGGCCTTCGGCAACGCCTTCCTCGGCATCGTCCACGCCATGTCCCACACCCTGGGCGCCACCTTCCACATCGCCCACGGGCGGACCAACGCGATCCTCCTGCCGCACGTGATCCGCTACAACGGCACCGTTCCCGGCAAGCTGACGGGATGGCCCAAGTACGAGAGCTACCGCGCGCCCGAGCGGTTCCAGGACATCGCCCGCGCCCTCGGGCTCCCCGCATCCACCCCCGCCGAGGGCGTGGCCTCGTACGCCGCCGCGGTGGAACGCCTGCGGGACGCCGTGGGCATCGAACCGTCCTTCCGCGCCCTGGGACTTGACGAGGCCGCCTTCATCGGCGCGCTGCCGCAGCAGGCACTGAACGCCTATGAGGACCAATGCGCCCCGGCCAACCCGCGCATGCCGATGCTGGACGACATGGAGGACATCATGCGCGCGGCCTACTATGCCGGGCCGCGGCCCCTTCCCTCCTTCTGACCGCGCGTAGGGCGGCGGCCCCTCTGCGGGCGGGCCGCCGAGACCGTGTGGACCCGGGGTCCAGGGCAGCCATCTGGGGCGCGGCCGCGTATGAGGGCCATCCGGCCCTGGCCTAAGGTCCCGCTCGCACGGCACGATGCAGTGGATCCGCCGGCGGGCGGAAGACTCGGCGAACTCGGAGTGTGCGATGACGGACAGCAGCGGCGGCCTCACCGGGAAGGAACCGGTCAGGGTCTTCCTCCTCGACGATCACGAGGTCGTGCGCCGCGGTGTGCACGATCTGCTGGACGCCGAGCCGGACCTGACCGTGGTTGGGGAGGCGGGCACGGTCGAGCAGGCGCTCGTCCGTGTGCCCGCGCTGCGCCCGCAGGTCGCCGTCCTGGATGTGCGCCTGCCGGACGGGGACGGCGTGAGTGTCTGCCGGGAGCTGCGCTCCCGCATGCCCGACCTCGCCTGCCTGATGCTGACGTCGTTCGACGACGAGGAGGCGCTGCTCGACGCGATCATGGCCGGCGCTTCCGGATACGTGCTCAAGCAGATCACCGGAACCGACCTGGTGAACGCCGTGCGGACGGTCGCCTCCGGCCAGTCCATGCTGGACCCCGGCGCTACGGCGCGGGTGATGGCCCGGCTGCGCGGCGGACCTCCGCAGGAGGAGCTTCCACAGGGTCTGCCCGGCCTGACGGAGCGCGAGCGTGAGATCCTCGCTCTTGTCGGGGAAGGGCTGACCAATCGTGAGATCGGTCAGCGGCTCTACCTGGCGGAGAAGACGGTCAAGAACAACATCTCCCGGCTGCTCGCCAAACTGGGCGTCGAACGGCGAGTGCAGGCCGCCGTCATCGCCACGCAGGCTCTGGCCGCCCCGGGAGACCAGAGCGGGCGGCTCGGCAAGGTGTGACGGCTGTGCCGGGATCTGAGCGCAGGTTCACGCGCCCGCGAAACGGCTGAGCGGCCCGGCCCGGCGTCCTTCTCGGACGTCGGGCCGGGCCGCTTCCGCATGTCTGCCGGAGAGGCCGCCGGGGCCGTCCCCGAAGCGGGGCGGGCCGTCAGGCGTGCGGTACGACAGCAACGGGGCAGCGGGCGTGGTGCCAGAACTGCATGGGCGACCGACCGCCGGCGGTGTGCGGTCGTGTGGGGCCTACAGGACCCGCAGCAGGGACCTGTGGCCCCTCGGCGGGTGGGTCGTGGGCAGGCCACTGTGGAGATGCAAGGCCCTTCCCCGTTCTCCCGAGGAGCCGTTCATGTCCCGCACCGTCACCGTCGGCTTCGACGGATCCCGTGAGAGCCTCGCCGCCGTGGACTGGGCTGCCGGGGAGGCAGTGCGCCGCGCGGCGCCGCTCCGGATTCTCCAGATCTGGAGCAAGGACGACGATCCGCGTACCCGCCTGGTGGCGCCGGCGACCGCTCAGGGGTGGGGTGAGCGGGCGCTCGGTACGGCGGGGAGGCGACTGCGCCGGCGCCACCCGGGTCTGCGGACCGAGACGCAGTGGGTCTGCGGTGACCCGGTGGAGGAGCTGTGTGCCGCCGCGGACGAGGCGGAGCTGCTGGTGCTCGGCTCCCGTGGCCTGGGCGGGCCGGCCGGCTTCCTCGCCGGATCCGTTTCGCTGGCCGTGCTCGCCCGCACCCGGCGCCCGGTCGTTCTGGTCCGCCCGCACAACCGCCCGGCTGCCGGGAAGGACGGACCGGCCGGAGAGGTCGTGGTCGGCCTGGACGTGTCCGCACCCGGCGACGAGGTGCTCGCCTTCGGCTTCGCGGCGGCCGACCGGTACGGCTGCGGTCTGCGGGTACTGCACACCTGGGCCGTTCCGTCGCTCTACGGAGCCGACATGGGCGCCGCCCTGCAACTGATGTGGGCGGAAGTCGCGCAGGACGCGCGCCGGGCGCTCGACGAGGCGCTGGCCCCGTGGACGGAGAAGTACCCCGGTGTTTCCGTCGTCCGTGAATGCCGCCAGGGCCGGCCGGCGCAGGACCTCGCGGAAGCCTCGCGAGGGGCCCGGCTGGTCGTGGTGGGTCGCCGGAACCGGCGTGCGCGGATCGGCACGCACATCGGGGCCGTCACCCACGCCGTCATCCACCACTCCCTGGCTCCCGTCACGGTCGTGCCGCACGACTGACCGACCGAACCGGCCGCTACCGTGCGGCATGCCGCCCCGCTTCCCGGGACCCGACATCCACCGAAGAGACAGGCGAGCAGCCATGACCACCTATGTGTACGACTTCTCCGAGGGCGGCCGGGACATGGCCGGTCTCCTGGGAGGCAAGGGAGCGAACCTCGCGGAGATGGCGCGCATGGGCCTGCCCGTGCCGCCCGGCTTCACCGTCACCACCGAAGCCTGCCGGATCTTCCTCGCCACGGGGCAGGCTCCGGACGGCCTCGACCGGCAGATCGGCGAGCATCTCGCGGCGCTGGAACGAGCCGCCGGGAAGCGGCTCGGCCAGGTGGACGACCCGCTCCTGCTCTCCGTCCGCTCGGGGGCGAGGTTCTCGATGCCGGGCATGATGGAGACCATCCTCGACATCGGGCTGAACGATCTCTCGGTCCTGGGCCTGGCCAAGACCCCCGAGCGCGAACGCTTCGCCTGGGACTCCTACCGGCGCCTCGTGCAGATGTTCGGCAGTACGGTCATGGGCGTCGACGGCTCCCACTTCGAGGCGGCGCTCGCCGCCGTCAAGCAGCAACACAGCCGGGGCGACGACACGCAGTTGGACACCTGCGACCTCATCCGGATCGTCGAGACCTTCAAGGACCTGATCCAAGAGTGGACCGGGGAGGAATTCCCGCAGGATCCGGCCGAGCAACTCCGGCGGGCGGTACTCGCCGTCTTCACCTCTTGGAACGGCGACCGCGCACGCCTGTACCGCCGGCGCGAGCACATTCCGGACGATCTGGGCACCGCGGTCAACATCCAGACCATGGTCTTCGGCAATCTCGGTGCGGACTCAGGCAGCGGCGTCGCCTTCACCCGGGATCCGGCGACTGGCCGACCGGGCGTCTACGGCGACTACCTGCCCAACGCCCAAGGGGAAGACGTCGTCGCCGGCATCCGCAACACCGTGCCCCTCCAGGACCTGGCCGGTCTCGACCCTGCGTCGTTCGCGCGACTGCGCGGCTACATGGACCGGCTGGAGGCCCACTACCGCGATCTGTGCGACATCGAGTTCACCATCGAGCGCGGCACACTGTGGATGCTCCAGACCCGCGTCGGCAAGCGCACGGCCCAGGCCGCCTTCGCCATCGCCTCCCAGCTAGCCGACGAAGGACTGATCAGCGAGCGGGAGGCGCTGGGCCGGGTCGGCGGCGAGGCGCTCGCACGGCTGATGTTCCCCCGCTTCGCCACCACGGACTCGAGCGAGGTCATCGCGCGGGGCGTGCCCGCCTCACCGGGAGCGGCCGTGGGCGCCGTCGTATTCGACTCCGCGGAAGCGGTCCGCAGGGCGGCCGCCGGCGAGAAGGTCGTTCTCGTACGTCAGGAGACGACGCCCGACGACCTGCCGGGCATGGTCGCCGCCCAGGCGGTGCTCACCAGCCGGGGCGGGAAGACCAGCCACGCCGCGGTCGTCGCGCGCGGCATGGGCAAGGTGTGCGTGTGCGGGGCGGAGGGCATCGTCGTGGACACCCGGGAGCGGCGCTTCAGCGCCGGTGGCGTGACGGTCCCCGAAGGCACGGTCATCTCCGTCGACGGGTCGGAAGGCGTGGTGCGCCTCGGCTCCGTACCCCTGGTCGACTCCGACGTCATGCGGTACTTCGAGGAGGGCGGCGTGCTGCCGGCCGACGGTACGGCCCGGCAGCCGGTGCGTGATGTGCACCGGCTCATGCGGCAGGCGGACGCCGTGCGGGGCCTGGAGGTCCGGGCGAACGCGGACACCCCCGAGGACGCGGCCCGCGCCCGTCGCTTCGGTGCCCAGGGGATCGGCCTGTGCCGTACCGAGCACATGTTCCTCGGCGACCGGCGCCCCCTCGTCGAGGCGATGATCCTCGCGCACGGCGACACCGAACGAGAGGCGGCACTCACGGCGCTGCTGCCGCTCCAGAGGCAGGACTTCATCGGCATCCTCGAAGCGATGGACGGCCTGCCGGTCACCGTCCGGCTGCTCGACCCGCCACTTCACGAGTTCCTGCCAGACCGCACGGAACTCGCCGTCCGTCTCGCACGCGGCGAAGCGCTCGGCACACCGGCCGATCCGCACGACAGCGAACTCCTGGCGGCCGTCACGCGCATGCACGAGGAGAACCCGATGCTCGGCCTGCGTGGTGTGCGCCTGGGGCTGGTGGTGCCGGGGCTGGTGGCCATGCAGGTACGGGCCCTCGCCGAGGCCGTCGTCGCGCGCAGGCGTGCGGGCGGCGACCCTCGGGCGGAGATCATGGTCCCGCTGGTGGACGCGGTCGAGGAGCTCCACCTCGTACGGGAGGAAGTGGACCGGGTCCTGGCGGAGGTTTCGCTGGAGACCGGCGTCGACGTCACCTGCCCGGTCGGAACCATGATCGAACTGCCCAGGGCGGCTCTCACCGCCGGCCGGATCGCGAAGGAGGCGGCGTTCTTCTCCTTCGGCACGAACGACCTGACACAGACCACCTGGGGATTCTCCCGCGACGACGTCGAAGCCGCGTTCTTCTCCGCGTACCTCGACAAGGGCGTTTTCCCCGTCTCCCCGTTCGAGACGATCGATCGTGAAGGCGTCGGCCGGCTGGTGCGGATCGCGGTCGAGGAGGGCCGGGCAGCTCGCCCGGACCTGAAGATCGGCGTGTGCGGGGAGCATGGAGGGGACCCCGCTTCGGTCCACTTCTTCCACGGGGCCGGGCTGGACTACGTCTCCTGCTCGCCCTTCCGTGTCCCGGTCGCCCGCCTTGAGGCCGGCCGGGCAGCCCTGGAAGCGAACGGCACCGACGCGAGCGCATAGCCCCCGCACCGTGCTGCCCGGGGGCGCGGAGAGCCGCGTCGTCATGGACCCGTACCCGCCGCGGCTGCCGGGTTGGGCTCGTGACGCTCTGCGGGAGGGCCCATGGTCCCTCGCCTCGACGGGACCACAGGCCCTCTCCGCCCCGCTCACCGGGGCCGGTCAGCGGGATCCGCCTTGCCTCTTCGGCCCTGGCCGGCGACACAGCCGACGGGAACCATCAGCAGTGAGAAAGGGCGATCGCCCACCTCGCCTCCGTCCCGGCCCAGGAGATGACGACATGACCCTGACCGTCCAGCACCCTGACGATGCCAGTCGCACCATCACCCCGTGGCGCGGCTTCACCGGCGATGAGTGGCAGCGGCACATCGACGTCCGTTCTTTCATCCAGGCCAACTACACGCCCTACGAGGGCGATGCCGCATTCCTTGCCGGTCCCACGGAGCGCACCCGCACCGTGTGGAAGACCGTCACCGCACTCTTCCCGGAGGAGCGCCGCAAGGGTGTGCTCGACGTGGACACCGCCATGCCGTCCACCATCACCTCCCACGCGCCCGGCTACATCGACCGCGACCGGGAACTGATCGTCGGATTGCAGACCGATGCTCCGCTGAAGCGGGCGATCATGCCCAACGGCGGGCTGCGGATGGTGGACAACGCGCTGCGCGCGTACGGCTTCGAACCGGATCCGTTCGTCACCAAGGTCTTCGGCACGTACCGCAAGACCCACAACGACGGTGTCTTCGACGCCTACACCCCCGAAATGCTGGGTGCCCGCAGGGCCGGCATCATCACCGGCCTGCCAGACGCCTACGGGCGAGGCCGCATCATCGGCGACTACCGCCGCGTCGCGCTGTACGGAACCGCCCGGCTGATCGAGGCCAAGCGAGCCGAGCGGACCCGGCTGGACGAGACACCGTCCACGGCCGACGTGATCCGCGACCGCGAGGAACTGGCCGAGCAGATCAGGGCACTGGGCGAGCTGGAACGGATGGCCACCTCTTACGGCTGCGACGTGTCCCGTGCCGCAGCCACCGCGCACGAGGCCATCCAATGGCTCTACCTCGGCTTCCTCGCCGCCGTGAAGGAGCAGAACGGCGCGGCGATGTCCCTGGGCCGCACCTCCACCTTCCTGGACGTCTACCTCCAGCGTGACCTCGACGAAGGAAAAATCGACGAGAGCCGCGCCCAGGAACTCATCGACGACTTCGTGATCAAGCTGCGGATCGTGCGGTTCCTGCGTACGCCGGAGTACGACGCGCTGTTCTCCGGCGACCCCACCTGGGTCACCGAGTCCATCGGCGGCATCGGAGAGGACGGCCGCCCCCTGGTCACCCGCACGTCCTTCCGCCTTCTCCAGACCCTGTACAACCTCGGCCCCGCCCCCGAGCCCAACCTGACCGTGCTGTGGTCCCCCCGACTGCCGGCGGGCTTCAAGCAGTTCTGCGCCCAGACATCCATCGACACCAGCTCCATCCAGTACGAGTCCGACGACCTCCTTCGCCCCCGCACCGGCGACGACACCGCGATCGCCTGCTGCGTCTCCGCGATGGCGGTGGGCAAGCAGATGCAATTCTTCGGTGCCCGTGTGAATCTGGCCAAGGCGCTGCTGTACGCCATCAACGGCGGCCGCGATGAGATGAACGGCGAGCAGGTCGCCCCGGCGACGGCCCCGCTGACCGGCGAGCATCTCGACTACGCCGATGTGGCCGACGCGTACGACCGCACGCTGGAGTGGCTCGCCGCGACCTACGTCAACGCGCTCAACGTGATCCACTACATGCACGACAAGTACGCCTACGAGCGCATCGAGATGGCCCTGCACGACCACCCGGTGCATCGGACGATGGCCTGTGGCATCGCTGGGCTGTCCGTGGCGGCCGACAGCCTCTCGGCCATCAAGCACGCCCGTGTCAGGGTCATTCGGGATGCCACCGGGCTCGCCGTCGACTACCACGTCGCGGGCGACTACCCGACCTACGGCAACGACGACGACCGCGCCGACCGCATCGCGGTCGACCTGGTCCGCTCCTTCATGGCCAAGGTGCGCCGCCACCCGGCCTACCGGGGGGCCGAGCACACACAGTCGGTGCTCACCATCACCTCCAATGTCGTCTACGGCAAGCACACCGGCAACACCCCCGACGGCCGCCGTGCGGGTACACCCTTCGCCCCGGGCGCAAACCCGATGAACGGACGTGACCGACACGGGATGGCGGCATCGGCGCTGTCGGTCGCGAAGATCCCGTATGACCAGGCCCGCGACGGCATCTCCCTGACGTCCACCATCACACCGGAGGGCCTGGGGCACGATCCGGCCGAACGTGCGGAACACCTCGTCGGAATCCTCGACGCCTACACCGCCGCAGGCGGTTTCCACATGAACGTCAACGTCCTCGACCGAGCCACCCTCGAGGACGCCATGGAACACCCGGACAACTACCCCGACCTGACCATCCGCGTCTCCGGCTATGCCGTCAACTTCGTCCGCCTCACGCGCGAACAGCAACTCGACGTCATCAACCGCACCTTCCACGGTGCGCGATGACCACGGGCCGCATCCACTCCTGGGACCTGTCCACCGGCGTGGACGGGCCCGGCACCCGGTTCGTTCTCTTCCTCAGTGGCTGTCAGCTGCGCTGCCTGTACTGCGCCAACCCCGACACCTGGCACATGCGCGACGGGCAGCCGGTCACCGTGGACGAAGTGGTGGGGCGCATTGAGCGGTACCGGCAGTTCACCAACCTGGCCGGTGGAGGCGTGACGCTGACCGGAGGTGAGCCTCTGCTCCAGTCCGCCTTCACCGCCGAGGTGTTCCGACGCTGCAAGGAGCTCGGCCTGCACACCGCACTGGACACCTCCGGCGCCCTCGGCACTCGCGCCGACGACGCACTCCTGGCCGATACCGACCTGGTCCTGCTCGACATCAAGTCCTTCGACGCCGGCGTCTACCGGCGCCTGACCGGCGGCCACCTTGCACCCACCCTCAACTTCGCCACCCGGCTGAACCGTCTCGGCGTCCCGACCTGGATCCGCTACGTCCTGGTCCCCGGCTGGACCGACGATCCGGCTGCCATCGATGGTCTGGGCCGCTTCCTCGCGGAACTGGACAACGTCGACCGCGTCGACGTCCTGCCTTTCCACCAACTCGGTACCCACAAGTACGACTCGCTCGGCATCCCCTTCCCGCTCCGCGACAATCCGGTTCCGGACGCCGCACTGGTCGAGCGCGTTCGCGACCAGTTCCGGGCGCACGGCTTGCGGGCACACTGAACCAGCCGGATGCGCGCCACATGAGACGCCTCTTCCGGCCCGTGACCATCAACTTCTCCTTGCAGCCGCCTCCACGCTACGAGGAAGGTCATGCGCACCGAACGCCGAGTGTGGGGCGCAGCCCGGATACACCGATGGCCGGCAACCCCGTTCGGGTGCAGACCCTGTGCCGAGCTGAGACGACAGGCGCCGTTCTAACTGCTGGACCCGTGCGGTAAGGCGCTTGTTGGCCTCCAGCGCGTTCGCGAGGTTGGTTTGGACGTCCGGCACACCGCCGCCATCCGCCCATCTCCCGTGGGTGCGCTGGCAGCGACGTGGACGCGTTCGAGCAGGTTGGGATGGCGGTAGAGGAATGTCCGGTCGACTTGAGCCGTGCGGGGCGAGGCCGGAGATGGTGATGTCCCCGCCGGACTTCACCGCGGCGTCGATGGCCTTCAGGACGCGTTCGCGGCGGCGGGCAGAGTCGGCCCGCTTCCCGTCGATCACGGGGTTGGCCATCCGGTAGGCCTTTCAGGGCGGAGACCTTCGGGCGGTCTGATCCTGGGCAGGTCGCGGGAGACGACGCGGCGGGTGCGGCGGCAGCCGACGACGGGGCCGGTCTGCTCGACCGGCACGTCCCCCTCGACCCAGACCAAGCCGCGCGGCGGCTCGGCGTCCGCTCGGTCGATTGGGCCAGGTCGTCAAGCTCGGTTTCGTCTCGCCGGAGGGCTCGGTGGAGGTAGGCCTCACCGGGACCGATCGCGGACTGGACCGCGTACCTGTCCGTCGTCCGCGAGGCGGTCGTGCCCCTGGCCGCGCTCCGAGAAGGCACGGCCAGCCCGGTCTCCGGCGTGCTGCCGAGTTGGTCGGGCGTCGGGTTTGGCTGGGTCGTCTTGGAGCATGGGCAGCAAGACGTCCTGGAGATCGGCCGGCGGGAGCAACGCGGCCTTCGTCGTCTACTTCAGCAGGCCGCTCAGGCCGGAGGCATTGATCGGGGCCGGTGACAGCCCGGAAACGAGGCCGGTGACCTGCCGCTTCGCGTCGCGGACCGTCGGGGCGAGGAAGCCCAGCGTCAGGAGATTGTCGAGCCTGAGTGGACCGGCCAGGGAGTCGATGCCCTGGGGCGCAGCGGCGGGAGCGGCTTGAGCGGTGGGCGCGGAGTGGCGAACCTCGAATTCATCGGTCTTGCGGCAACGGTCGAATTCCATATGGAGACGAGCAGAACCCTTGGTGGGGACCTTCGGCCCCGACGAGGTACCTAGGGCCCCTCTTCTGTCCGGCGCTGGGGTGTCAGCGTGGAGCTGCCCCCAATAGCGGTCGGCCAGGAGGAGCTATGGAAAGCAACAGCAGAGGTCCGGACCTCGGATCGGTCATCGTCGGTGTCGATGGGTCCGAGCCTGCCCGGTGGGCGGCGCTCTGGGCTTCGGACGAGGCTGCGCGGCGCCGTCGCCCCCTCCACATCGTGTACGGGTCCGACGTCGACGGCCGGGTCCTCGAGCTTTCGGACGACGACATGGAACGGGTCCGTGTCGCAGGGCGTGAACTGCTGGACGTTACGGCCGAGGCCGTGCAGTCCCGGCATCCCGCGCTCTCGGTCACGACGGAGTTCAGCCGTAGCGGGCCTGCGATGAGCCTGCGCCGGGCCGCGAGCGACCGCGGGACCCTCGTCGTCGGCAACCGGGGACCGGGCGGATTCAGCTCTTTGACCCTGGGCTCGGTCGGCCTCAAGGTCGCTGCGGACGCTCGTACACCCGTGATCGTCGTGCGGGGGAGCGAGCACGAGGCCGTGAACGGTGAAGTGCTGGCCGCCGTGCGCGACGAGCGCGACCTCGATTGCGTCCGTCACGCCGCGCGTGAAGCCGAGCTGCGCAAGGCCTCGCTGCGGCTGCTGTACGTACAGGGCGTCCTGCAGTCCGTCGTATCCGCGGCGGGAGCAGCCGATGGCCAGAACGGGGTCGCCGGCCACCGTGGGCAGAGCTTGAAGGTCGTAGCCGAGCAGATCCGGGCCGAGTGCCCCTCGCTGACGGTCCAGGCGGACGCGGAGAGGAGTGTGTCCGTCGCCGGGGTGCTGGTGGAGGCCTCCCGCCACGCCGATCTGCTGGTCATGGGTGGGCGCCGCTCGCCCGGCTACCTCGGGCGCACCCTGGGGCGCGTGACGCACAGCCTGCTGCACCATGCGCACTGCCCCGTCGAACTGATCCCGCGGCACGCCGACGAGCCCAGGAGCGAGGCGTCATGACGACCACCGAGATGGCCACCACCGAAGCCGGCGAGATTCTCGTCCGCATCGACCCGGCGGAAAACTGGTACGCGAGCCTGGCTCGGGCGGCAACCGAGGCCGAGAAGCGCGGGCTGGGGCTTCGCCTCGTCCTCACCACAGCCCCTCAACAAGATCTGCCACCTGCCACCGAGAGCCGAAGTTCCACTACCGGCCAGTGCCCCTCAGAGGCAAAACGGTGGGGCGAGGAAGACTTCCGCCGTGAAGAACGAGACACAGGCGGAACGCAGTAGCGCCAGGCACACGCTGAGCCCGGCCGGTGGACATCACCCGGCCGGGCTCGGCGCGCATGGGTTGCTCCCAGGTCTGTGGTCAGCCACGGACGGTCAGGGCAACCCGGCACACGCGATCGCTTCAAGCGTGGGGTACGACCGCGACCGGGGCTGTGGCGTGGTGGAGGACAGCGTGGGCGACCGGGCCGAGATGGGCGCCGATGGCGGAGCGGCGTATCCGCCGGCCGACGACAACCAGTGAGGCCTCTGCCGAGGCTTCGACGAGCTGGTTGGCGGGTTGCCCCACCGAGCAGTCCACTTCGACACGGACTTCGGGGTACTTGTCACGCCAGGGCCGCAGTTCGTCGGCGAGCGCCGTCGCCGTGGAGGTCGCCATGCCGTCCCGTACCTCGGGCGCGAGCAGCGCCGGGTCGAACGCGAAGGCGGGCGGCATGCTCCAGCGGTGGATCACACGCAGTGGGGCCCGGCCTACGGACGCCGCGTCGAAGGCGTGGTCGAGGAGCTCGGCAGACGGGTGGGAGAGGTCCAGCCCGAGCACGACAGGCCGGTCGTTGTCCTTCCGTGGTGCGTCACCATCAGACGCGGGCAGGCAGTCGGCGTCCAGCCAGGCGCCCGGCCGCACGACCACGACCGGGCGCTTGGCCTGGGCGAGCACGGCCTGGGAGACGGATCCGACGAGGAATCCTGTCATCGCCCCCAGTCCGCGCGAGCCGAGTACCAGTACCTCGGCCTCCTGCGCGGCAGCGACCAGGACGGTCAGCGGCCGCCCGTCCACCTGCTCCGTGGTGATCTCCAGGCCGGGGTGCCGCTCGGTCAACTGCAGCGCGACCTCCCGGGGGATGCGCTCACCCCAGTACTGGGGTGACGGGGTGGCCTCGGTCTGCGACGCGTATCCGTAGGACGGGATCCACTCCTCCATGGCGTGCAACAGCTTGAGGGGGACCCGGCGCCGCCGGGCTTCCCGGGCGGCCCACTCGGCGGCGGCAAGAGATGCAGGGGATCCGTCGATTCCCGCAATGACCGTACGTGACATGGTGTTTCCTCCGGAGCCTATGGGGCGAGTACCGTCGTCCGTCGTCGGCGGTGTGTGTCCCACCCTTCCCTTCCGCACCGTGGGGGAGCGATGGTCCAGGAGACCCGGGGAACGGGCCGAACGTCCCTCGTCGCCCGGCCGGACAGTGGCTGTGCCGGACACGGACGTGCGCGGTGCCCACACCAGTCACTGAGCACCTGGTACGCGAAGCGGCCCGCGTCCCTCACAGAGGGAACGCGGGCAACGGCGGTGCGGAGCGCTGTGAATGGTCAGTCGTGGGGGATGACGGCCACCGGCGTCCGGCAGCGGTGCAGGACCGCACGGGTCACACCTCCGGTGTGGGGACCGAGCCGGGATTGGCGGTTGCGGCGGCCCATGACGAGGAGGCCGGCCGTGTGGGAAGCCTCCACCAACCTTCGCGCGGGGTGGCCGGGGCGGATCTCCCCTGTGACGCGCAGGCCGGGGTACGCATGCCGCCACTGCTCGATCACCTGCGTCAGGTCTCGTGCGGTCCTCGCGTCCGCAGCTCCGGGCGCCATGGCCGAAGCGGTCAGTGCCGCATCGCTGCCGAGCCCCCGCTGGGTATGCGGGCTGTGTACGACTCGCAGGGGTACACCGAGCCGGTGGGCCCGGGAGAAGGCGTGGTCCAGAACTTCGTCGCACGGGTGGGAGAGGTCCAGGCCGAGGACGATGCCGCCGTTCGGGATCGGAGCGCGGCCCGGAACCAGGACGACAGGATGCCGGGTACGGGCGACCACGGACAGGGCCACCGAACCGGACACGAACCCGGCGACCCCGCCCAGACCGCGGGAACCGAGCACCAACAGCTCGGACTCCTCGGCGGCCCCGCACAGAACGGTGGCCGGCTCGCCGCACAGCTCCTGCGCGACCACGTCCAGGCCCGGATGCGTGCGCCGTATCCGCTCGGCCGTGGAGCGCGGGTCCACGTCGTACGGCTCCAGCCTGGTGCGAGAGCCGATGAGCGGTGAATGGACGTCCGGTTCCAGGCCCCACACGTGCACGAGGCGAAGGGCGAGACCCCGTCGGCGCGCTTCGTCCGCGGCCCAGGCGACGGAGGCCAGGCTCTCGCGAGATCCGTCGAGCCCGACGGTGATCGCCCGGGACCGGCGGACCCCGAGATCGGGTGGAGAGGTTGGCACGGGGTGGAACACGGAAGGACCTCCGGTCTGAAACGGCGAGCCGTGCTGTTGGGAGAGGCGAGCCACAGCTCAGGCGAAGACGGCCTTGAGGGCCCGCAGCGCCGTCAACGGGTCGGACAGCGCGTGGTAGACGGCCGGAACCTCCTTGTCGACGCCCAGCAGTTCGTACACCGCGCGCATCGCCCCGCGGACGGAGTACTCGACGGTGAAGACGACGTCTTCGGGGATCTCGGTGAACTGCCCGAGGAAGGCGAAGTTTGTCGACCCGGAGGGGACCACCAGCGGCCGGTCGTGGATGTCACGGCGCTCGAACTGGCTGGTGATGTAAGGCATCATCACCGTCGTGACGGCAGTGGTGGCGCACACCTCGTCGGCGATGTCGTCGAAGCCGAGGTGCCCGAGCAGTTCGACGAGGATCTCCTGTCCCGTGGCCTCCGACATCTTCTTGCCGGTCAACTCGCCCGGTTCGTCCACGAACAGCCCGTACCCCCAAAGGGTGAAGACGTCCTCGGGCTGGCCGGCGAAGTGCGGCTGGTGGGGCACGACCACCGACATCAGCCAGCGCGAGTCCTTGAACGTCATCAGCGCCCCGGTGCCGGGGGCATTGCCGGAGAACTCCTCGATCCGCTTGAGCAGCGCCGGACTGCGCATCGTCAAGGTGAACGACTCCCACTTGGCCTCGTCGACGTTGCCGTTGAAGGCCCCGGGCCGACCGAAGTCCGGAGCCTTGCGGGCCAGCGTCTCCCACAGGTTCCAGGCCCCGTCGCGCTTGTCGCGGACCAGCTCGGGGGCGGTGTCGTCGCCTCCGTAGCGGGCGTCCGCGGTCATGGAGCCGATGGTGATGAACGCGTAGTCCTGCGGCCCGATTCCGTACGATCCCGCTGTGCCGTCCCGCTCGAACAGGATGCGCTCGGCCCGGCGCTCGCCGGCCTCGCCGACGGCGAACTCCACGTCGGTGACTCGGATTCCGTGCTCGATGCGGACTCCCTGCCGCCCCAGCCACGCCTGTACCGGCAGAACGATCGAGTCGTACTGGTTCAGCCGCGTGCGTCGTACTCCGGCGAGGGTGTGGATACGGGGGAGTTCCTGGAGGAAGCGCAGGAAGTAGCGCTTGAGCTCGATGGCGCTGTGCCAGTTCTGGAAGGCGAAGGTGGTGCGCCACATCGCCCAGAAGTTGGTGGTGAAGAAGTGCTCGGAGAAGAAGTCCTCGATCCGGCGCGCGCCGATGACGGACTCGGGCAAGGCGAGCAGGCGGGCCATCTCCACCCGGTCGGCAGTGGTGAAGCCCAGCTCTGAGGCGTCGAGGATTCGGCCGGAGGCGTCGATGAGCCGGGCGTTGGCGTGGGTGAGCCAGCGGGCGTTGAACTCCTCGGTCTCCTGCAGGACGGACACGTTGTCGTTGCCGAGCGTGGGGATCGCCGCCAGGAGGTTCCACAGGCAGACGTAGGCTTCGTCCTCCAGCATCCGGCCACCCCGGGCGACGTAGCCGGTGTCCGGTGCGCCACTGCCGTCGAGTGCGCCGCCGGTCTGCGTCAGTTCCTCGAGGATGTGGATGTTCTCGCCGGGCATCCCCGCGTCCCGTACGAGGAAGACCGCCGCGGCCAGCGAGGCGATGCCTCCGCCGACCAGATAGGCGTGGGAGTTCTGGGTTTCGTTCGTCATGGCCATGCCCTTCGAAGGGCGAGGTGCCTCCCCGCCACTCCGTCCAGCCAACTCCCCCGCCAGCACGTCCCACAGGAGCCGAGGGGCCTGGTCGCCAGGTCCGTTGGTCCCTCCGGTGCTGCTGGAGATCTCGTATCCGGGGGACGTACACGTGCCCCGCCTTGCGATGAGTCGCGTGTCGGCAGCCGGTCCCTCACCGGGGCAGCTCCGGCCAGCTCTCCCTGGCCAATGCCTCCTTCCTCGCCTGTTGCCGACCAGCGCCCGGCCAAGAGGCTGTCCGGCTGGCTCCCGAGGGCCCTTCGGCCCAGGGCGGGGACGATCACAGGCCTGTCGACCTTCCGTTGCCGCTGCCCTGACGGTCCAGGCTCGTGGCGGCAGCGAGAGCGATGAAGCCGACGGCCATCATGATCAGTCCGACGAGCGGCCGGTCGGCGGTGGCCCATTGCCAGTCCACAGCGAACGTGAGAATGGCGCCGAGACCGATCGATGTGATGGCGCCGATGGCAAGGAGACCGGCCATGGCACTCACCTCCCTTGTCCGTCGTCCACGAGACTCCTTGCCCCGTGCAGACCTCACTGTTCCGAAGGGTGCAGCGGGCTCACAGGGGCCTGTCGGCCCCCTCTCTCGGGCAACAGGGCCCTCACAGCGGCGAGAGCGAACCTTCCGGCTCCCGGCACTCTGCCCCCGCTTCCGAGATCGACGGTGAACCGCGCGGCTCTGAGGGACCATTGGCGGCGCGGCGTAGGCCGTTCGCCCTCATGGCCCGCGCCCTCCGTGCGGGGACATTGGCCATGGGGGCACGCACAGGGCCTGCCCATGAGGAAAGGTTCCTACGACATGGCTCTCCACCAGCACCAGCGCCAGCACCGTCAGCCGGGAATGCGCTTCGCCGGGTGGCGCAAGGCGACCTCGGCCACAACGCCCGGTACCGCGGCTGATGAACTCACCACGCCTCTGACCGTCGCGCGCGTCGCGGCAGCGACCCGGCTGCTGACCGCGTTCACGTTCCTCTGGGCTTTCGGCGACAAGGCATTCGGCTGGGGATACGCGACCCCGGCGGGCAAGGGATGGATCGATGGCGGGTCTCCGACCAAGGGCTTCCTGAGCCACGTCTCTGCCGGGCCGCTGGAGGCGACGTTCCATTCCTGGGCCGGGGCGGCCTGGGCCGACTGGACCTTCATGCTGGGACTGCTCGGCATCGGTATCGCCTTGGCCAGCGGCGTCGCCCTACGCGTCGCGGCTGCTGCGGGCACCACGATGATGGCGCTCATGTGGGCCGCCGAGTGGCCCCCTGCCAGGCACCTGTCGGACGGCAGCCTCAGCATGTCCACGAATCCGTTGGTGGACTATCACGTCCTGTACGCGGCGGTCCTGGTGACCCTCGCGGCGATCGGAGCCGGATGCACCTGGGGTCTGGGGAGCCTCTGGCAGAGCCTGCCCCTTGTCCGCGGCAAGGGCTGGCTCGTTTGACGACGCCGGAGGACGATGCGGGGCTGCCGCGACGATGGTGGCCCTGGGCCAGCTGCAAACGATCAGGGTCGAACGGTCCTGGCGGTCCTCGGTCTGCCCGGCGGCACTGAGCCACTCGGCACCGCCGGTGTTGCCAGGAGCCTGGTCTCGGCCGACCTGTCTGTTTGGCCGCTCCGCTTGGACTGCCGTGTAACTCACGGATGCATCCGTTGTCTCCCGGCGGTCGCGCCTGTTGTCGGCCAACTGGTCGCCAACCTGTTCTCGACGACGTGCGACGTGGCCTCGGCGGCAGTGGCGGATACGTCGAGCGGCTGGGCGCACGTTCGGGTGCCTGTGCATGCCCGCCGGGAGAGGCGCCGATGCTGACTTTTGCTGACTTCCAGCGACTTTTAACGCTCTGACCTGCGGAACTGTCGAGAGATCGAATGGTTCTGGAACTGGATCGGACGGTCACACGATGATATCGCGCAGGCCCGAGAAGACTGGATGAACGGGTCGCGATTCGGTGAGGTGAAGGGCTACGACGGCCCTCCGATTCCGGCCCCAGAGCTTCCCCCAACCCACCTGAAGGCGCGAGGAAGGGTGCGTTGACCTGCTGGTTTGTGCGCGCGAGGGCTGGGTGTGGTAATTGCGCCCGGCCCTCCGGTTTTGGTTTCGCAGGGGAGGCTGTCGAATGCGGGGCGAGAGCCTTCGGCGCCGACGGTCGAGTCTCATGTGTTGCAGGCTGTAACCAGGTTTGGTCGGACGAATGCTGACCTTTTGCTGACTTTACTGACGAGTAGTTAGATCTGGTTGCCGGTTACGTCGCCGCCTCTTGGTAGTCAAGGGCGATGGTGGTCGCCGCCGGGCCGTCGCCTCCCACCACCCTGGCGGCGAACCCGGCCGGGGTCTGCGATCCATGGATGAGGGGGGCGGGTTAGTGCGCGGCGGGTGTTGTGCACAAGTGACAAGACATTGCTCGGCCGGTCCTCTTCGCCGGGCGGAGCTGGAAACGTCGTGTGAGAGCGGGAAGCCTACGGCTCCGATGTGACGGGGCGTTCCAGTGGAGTGCCCTCTTTGAGGAATCGGGTGACCGCGTCCATGCGGTCGGAGAATCCGACTGGTGTGTAGTCCGCCAAGAGGTCGAGGTGATCGGCGGGCCAGGCTTGGGGGTTGCCCTTCAGCAGCACGAGGCGCTGGTCGAAGGCGTAGTCCGCGCGCTCGATGCGCTGCACGAGCGACAGAGCATGCTCCAGGCCCTGCTCAGAGCCGCCGACGGCCTGCACCAGGACTGTTCGCTTGGGCAGGTTGATGCGCGCGGTGGGGCGTACCGTGGCGCCGCGGGGGAGCTCCACGGTGGGGCGCCGGTCGTAGGCGATGCGGGCATCGTCGAGGTACGCGTAGAACTGACGCACGAGCTTGCTGTCCCGGTCAGGGGCTGCGAGCCATCGCAGCCCGTCGGTGGTCAGCATCGCACTACTGATGTCCGATACGAGCGTCGCCGCCTGTTGCAGGGGCCGGCGGCCAACGATTCGTCCGTCCACTTCGCTGAGGCGGAATGCGCTGAGTGTCTCGGTCCAGGCGGTCGCTGCTCGGGTTGGGCCCCAGACGTCGACTCCAGCATCGGCCAAGCGAGAAACCATGGTGCCGCCGTCGCTGGCCAAGGCGTCGTCTCCGGACACTCGGAGAAGGACGGTCAGGCCGTCTCCGTCAGCGAAGTACGAGCGTCCTGTGAGTGCGACGGATCCCGGGCGGCCTGCCGGTGCGATGTGCCAGCAGCGCAAGTCCTCGGTGAGGCGAGGGTCGAGGGGGGAGGCGCTCATGGGTATTCCTCGAATCCCTCTAGCGTCGGGGCCGGTATCGGCGGCGTGGGCGGAACCCAAACGTAGCCTGCGGAGATGTCCATCTTGCATTCCAGGACGAAGTCCCTGACGACGCGGTCGTACTCTTCGTCCATAGAGGTGAGCGTCGCATTGGCGATCGGGTCCGGCGCGTGACGGATGTCGTCCGGGGCGTAGACGTCCCTGTTGCCTCGGTGTTCGCTCCACCTGTGTTTGTGCGTGCGATTGATGAAGTGCTCGCCGGTTTCGCGGTCGAGGTGTGTCCCCCGAACATCGAGGCGGCGGAGGACCGTGCGGCTTCCGGGGTGGAGGAGTATCAGGCTGTACTCCCACGGCTTGTCGAGGCCTATTCGGAAGCGGAGGTCGAGGCGGCAGGAGAGATCGGTGCGGACGGGAGTGTTCGCCTCGACGTGGATAGGGGAGTACGCGCGAC
This sequence comes from Streptomyces sp. NC-S4, assembly GCF_054353315.1. Lineage (NCBI taxonomy): Bacteria > Bacillati > Actinomycetota > Actinomycetes > Kitasatosporales > Streptomycetaceae > Streptomyces > Streptomyces sp. NC-S4. The sequence continues at coordinate 7,543,494 of NZ_CM135937.1, forward strand.
GCGGAGCATTCTTCTGTTTCCACCGGAACGGAAGGTGGAGAGCGCCTCCGACCTTGCCCCCGAGGATCTTGTCGGCCAGGGCATCGATCATCACGTCGTCAGGGTCCATGCACTCCCCCCTCAGCATCGAGATGACGAACATAGAACCAGCACCCCGGGATTGATAGTGGAACGGATCGACGTCTTGCGTCTTCCTCGAGGTCTTCGGCCACACCGCGCGCGCGAGCCTCCACCGCTCCAGCAAGCCGCCGGTGGTCTGGGCTCGGTCGACGCGGAGGGCGGTTCCTCTGTGCGTCGGCGCTGGCAGCAACTTGCCGACCGGGTTCGGAAGTCTGCGCAGTCGCCGTGACAGCCGCCGACACCAGAGAGCCGCGCCGTATGGCTCAGCAGATTCTTCGTCTGCTGGTGGTACAGCAGTTGGAATAGGGCTGACCAGGCAAAACGGTGGTTCGGGATGTCCATCCCGGCAGTATGGTCCGAGAATGGACCGGATCTTGGTCCCGGCCGACCAGACACGGGTTGCTCATCCGGAGGGCCAAGCTGCCGGGCTGGCGACGTCGTTGCAGTGCAGGATGCGGTGGGCGGTTGAGGGCGTGATCCCGGTCGGGGCGGTCACCCGCAGGGATCGATCAGGCAGCCGGTTGGCATGTCTGGTAGCGGCGCGTGGGCCGCGCGCCGCGAGTGTGTGGAGAGCCTGCTGGGGCTGGGGCTGGGGCTGGGGCTGGGGCCGGCCCGCGACGCGTACGGTCGGCGTCGGGTGGCGCTCGTTCCTCGCCCGGCTGCACCAACTCGGTGATCGGCACCGCCGCCAACACGGTCACCGCCTTCACCCCCGCCCGTGCGCAGCGCCTCTCCATTCCGCAGTGGGATGCTGTCGCCGGACGCCTGGCGCGCCCGGCCCTCCGAGGTGACGGAGGGCCGGGCCCAGGTCAGTTGTCCATGCCGAAGTAGCGGCTGAGGTAGTCGATGATCTCCGTGGAGTGGGGGAGGAGCTCGGGCAGCTGGGCGGCCAGGGCCGCGCGGGTGGCGGTGGCGAGGGCGCCGGTGCTGGTGGCGGCGGGGCGGACGTACGGTTCCAGGCGCTTGATCAGCTCGTAGTTGCTGTCGATGTTCTCGGCGCGCATCGCCTTCTCCAACGGCGGCGCCCCGGGCGGCGGGACGGGTGCGAGCACCCGGCTGACGTAGGTGACGCGGTGCAGGATCCGCCAGCACGGGGGCTTGGCGGAGTTCTGGCGGGTCTGCCGCAGGGCGGCGGCGTCGGGGGCGTCGCTGCCCGACAGCCAGGTGGGGTCGACGACCTTGTGGTAGAAGTCGTCGAAGTTGGCGCTGTTCTCGCCGAGGTAGAAGGTGAGGAAGCGGTAGGCGTCGACCTTGCCCGGCACCAGGACGGGCTTGCCCGCCGTGTCGTAGACGGGCTTGCCGTCCTTGTCGCGGCGCTGCAGGTCACCCGGGGGTGCGCACTGGACGTCGAGGCCGAAGGAGCGGGAGGCGTCCTTGCCCTTGGCCCGGGTGACGCTGAAACCGCCTCCCACGGAGGCCTCAAGCTGGCCGTAGAAGTTCACACCTTTGAAGCCGAAGTTGCCCCCGTAGGTGCCGCCGATACTGCCGCTGAGCGCGTAGGAGCCGGAGGTGGTCTCGCTGACGGCGTCGGTGGCCTCGGTGGTCTCGGCGAAGAAGCCGCCCTGGGCCGTCCAGACGTAGGTGTTGACCAGGTCCCGGTGCGAGAAGCCGGTGGCGGCGGCGCTGCCGGCGGTGCTGCGCCCGGTCTCCTGCTGCTCGACGGACATGCCCATCGAGCGCAGGAGCGCGTTGGCCTGTCCCTGGGTCGGGTCTGGGCGGTGGGTCTCGGTCGAGACCGATTCGTAGAAGGCGTGCAGCCGCTGCTGGTCGCGGGTGATCCGGCGCTTGAGCGCGTAGGCGTCCCGCGGCTTGAAGTAGCTGTACTCGCCGTAGCCGGTGGCGGTGGGGTAGTCGGGGTCGGTGACCTTGCCGCGGTCGTCGAAGCCGACCGCGCCGTCCAGGGTGCCCTGCTTGGTGTAGCGGGGGTTGATCGGGAAGTGGATGAGGTTCCAGTCCGGCGGGATGTCCGGGTTGGGCAGCATCCGGTAGGCGACCAGGGCGCCGGTGTGCGCCAGGCGCAGCGCGAAGACGTCGGCGGTCTGGGACTGCACGAGCGCCATGCCGTTGTTGGCGGGCACGTACCGGCGGCCGACGGCGGAGTTCAGCACCTTGGCGGCGTCCTCGGTGTAGCCGGTCAGGGCCAGCTTGGCCTTGCGGGCGGTGTTGGCGCCCTGGCTGACCTTGGTGTCCTCGCTCCAGGTGTTGGAGAACTCCAGGCGGCCCGTCAGGCCGACCTTCAACTGGGCGTCGGCGAGCGGGGACGCGATGCCGAAGCCGGCCGGAGCAGTGATCGACAGGACGCTGGCATCGGTCTCGAAGCCCACCGCGAAGCCGAAGGCGGCGTTGACGCTGCGGGTCTTGCTGGAGGACAGGCTCCGCACCACCTGGTTGGCCTCGGCGAACTCCACCGAGGAGGCGGCGGCGTAGCCGTCGGCCTTGTCGGTGAGGTTCTCCGAGGGCACCGGCGGGGCGCCCTCGATGTAGCCCATGAGTTGCGGGTCGAACTGGGCCTGGCCGACCCACTCGGTGGTCAGGTCACCCACCTTGTAGCCGGTGACCAGGTGCCAGCGGCCGTCGCGGACGAAGCCGTAGCAGCGCTTGAGCACACCGAGCGTCTCGCCCTTCGCGTCGTACTGGAGGTCGGCGTACTCGGTGGCGCCGGGGGCGCCGGCGATGGTGTCGTGGAAGGGAGTGCGGACGTCGGCGAGGGCCGACCGCACCTGGGCGGTGTCCGTGGACACGGGGGCGGTGGAGAGCAGGACGCGGGGCCGCTTCGCGGAGAAGGCGAGGTTGTTGCCGCGCAGGCCCTCGTCGCGCACCGAGGTGGTGCCGGGTTCGGTGGAGTCCCGGTCGAAGGGCCAGTAGCCGAGCAGGTCCCGCTTGTTCTCGCGCAGGCGGGTGAACAGGTTGTCGCTGATCTGCTCCCGGGTGCGGACGGTGCGCCAGATCCGCACCTCCTCCAGCGTTCCGGTCAGCAGCTCCGTCGGTTTGGCCCCTTCCAGGCGGGCGCCCAGGGTGAGCTGGGGATCGCCCCAGGAGGCGGTGTCCTGGGCGGTCACGGGGGCCTCGGACAGCGGCTCGCCGTTGCGGTACAGCCGCAGCGGGCTGGCCGTGGGGTCGACGTCGCGGGTCCAGCGGGCGCCCCGCAGCTTGGCCGGGAAGGAGCCGGAGACGTCGACGGTGACGTTCCCGGCGTTCTCGTTGAAGGGCCAGCGGGCCAGCAGCCCCTTCTCACGCGCGGTGACCGGCTGCCCGAGCTGGACGGCCGGCCGTGCGGAGTTCCACAGCCGCACCTCGCACAGGACGCCGTGCAGCCCACGGCCGATCTCCAGCTCGCCGGAGTTGGACTGTGCACCAGGGCCGCTGTACAGGTGACTGCCGGCGGCTGCGCCGTCCAGGTAGAAGCGGATGTCCTGCTCGGACTGGATGCTCGCGTTCGCCTGGGCGGCAGCGGAGGTGTCGGGCTTGCGGCGCTGCCGCACCACGGTCACCCGCTGGAAGGCACCGACCGTCACGGGCCGGTCGGAGGTGTGCCGGACGGCCTTGCCGTCGGCCTCGGCGAAGGCGAACTCCACCCGGCCGTCGGCCAGGATGCCCAACTGGTACGGGACGCCTTCCCGGCCGCCGTCGACCACCGTGCCCTTGGCGAGCAGGCCCATCGGGGCGCCGAGCTTGTCGATCCGGACGAACGCCTCGATGGTGAGGTCCTCCAGGACGTCCAGCGAATTCTGCGGGGCCACCGACAGGCCCGCGCCGCCGTTCAGGCTCAGGGCCCAGGACTGGGCGAAGGTGGCGGCCAGGTGCGCCCATTCGTTGCACGGGAAACGCTCCGCCGAGCGCACCACCCGGTCGCCCACCCGCGCGACCACCTGGTAGCCCTTGATCGGTGAGGGCGGGCTGCTCGGCCCGTCGAAGGTCCAGTGCCCGAGCAGGCCCGGTTCGCGGCCGGAGAGCCGCTGGTGGCGCTCGGAGGAGATCTCGTGCTGGGTGCGGGCCCGGCCGAAGACGCGGACCTCGTCGATCCGGCCGTCGAGGTAGTCGCCGGTGAAGGGGAAGTGGCCCAGGATCAGCGGGCCGTTGCCGGTGTAGGCCCCGTTGGAGGTGCGGCGGGCGACCTCGACGCCGTCCCGGTAGAGGATCTGCTCGCGGGTGGCGTTCTTGTAGACCGCGGCCCAGTGGTGCCACTCCAGGTCCGGGTAGGCCTGGGTGGTCTTGAGGTCGTCGCCGTACAGCGAGAAGTAGAAGGTCTCGTCGGGGTGGACCCACAGGTGCAGGGACTGGTCGACCCGGCCGTCCGTCGCACCGTGGAACAGCAGCGGCTCGACGCGGCCCCGGGACTGGTTGCGCTTGGCCCACAGCTCGATGGTGAAGTCCCGGTTCGCCAGGTCGAGCGAGGGAGTCAGCTGGGCCTTGGTGCCGCCGACGAACTGCCAGGCCGGCAGGGCGGCCGGGGCGAGCGCCAGGGAGTAGCCCGATCCGTCCGTCCTGGCGTGGACGATCCGGCCCCCTCCGGCCTCGGGGTTGACCCAGGCCTCCAGGCTCAGGTCACCGGTCGGGGCGATGTTCTGCTGCTGGCCGGCGGGCAGGGTCAGGTACTGCTCCTTGCCGTCGAACAGGAAGGCCCGGCCGGGCATCTCGGCCCGCCAGCGGCAGCCGCGGCCGGTGATCGTCGCCTTGGCCGTGCCGTTGGGGACGGAGTCGACGCCGCCCGGGGTGAGCCCGATCAGGCGGGAGCCGGCGGACAGCAGGACCCCGGCCCGGGTGGACTCCGCCCGGGCCCAGTCGTAGCCGACCAGGCTGACCTTGTCGCCGGGCTTGATCGCGGTGCCCGCCGTCGTGAGGGTGAGCGTCTTGGCGCCGGTGAGGTTGTCGGCCTCCGCGGCGTAGCCGGTGCTGCCGATCACGAGGTGGGCCTTGGCCGGGACCGGCACGGTGGTGGCCCCGGTCAGCTCCACACTTCTGCCCGTCACCCGGGCGACCGCCCCGACCGTCACCGGCCGGCCGGGGCTCCCGGCCAGGGCGGCGGCCATCAGGTCGGCCTTGCGCGGCAGCGACCGCCAGGTCTCGGTGTCCGTCCCGACGGAGATCGTGAGGTCGCAGCGGCCGGGCGCGTCGCCGTCCGCGACCTTGATGGTGGCGCTGTCCAGGGCAACGGCCGGGTCGCGGGCGAGGAAGGTGAGCGTGCCGCCGTCCCCGGCGAGGGTCTGGGCACCGCGGACGACGCCGGTGTCGTAGTACACGGCGAAGAACTGGTTCTCGGCGCCGCGGAAGTACAGCACGACGTTGCCGGTGCCGCTGTCCAGCAGTGCGGGCCGGTCGGTGCCCCGGGCGAATTCGAGCAGGCCGCCGGACAGGCTCAGACCGGTGGAGTCCACCGCCAGCAGCGGCATCGCCACCGTCAGGTCGTCGTCCCCCTGCAGGGCGGTCGACAGGCGGGCCAGCTGGTCCCGGGCGTCCTTGAGTTCGGCCTGCTGGGCGGCCAGCACGAGCTGCAGTTCGGCGACCCGCTGTTGGGCTGTGCGCGCCTCCTGGAGGAGCTGGCGCGCGGCGTCCAGCTTCTCCTTCGCCGCGAGGTACGCCACGTCCACACCCGAGCGCATGGACAGGCGCGTCATCTTGAACAGGCCCGAGTCCGCGGTGAGGCAGTCGCTCGACTGGACCAGGTGGGGTAACTGGTACGTGGAGGGCAAACCGATCGCGAGCCGGCTGCCGCGGTTGACGATGCGGACGTGCTCGCCCTCGGCGATCAGCTGGAACTGCGCGCTGACGTTGCCCGGTTCGCGGACGATCGTGCTCAGCCGGGCGGTCTCGGACGTCGAGTTGCCGGTGACGCGCAGGTCCCGGTTGCGCTCGCGGGCGACCAGGAAGTAGCAGGGCCGGCCGCCCTGGCTCTGGCCGGTGTCGTCCAACCACCAGGTCGACCGGGGACCGTTGGGGGGGACGAACTGCACTCCGGCCTCGTACTCCGAGGTGAGGATGGCGAAGAGCGACTGCGCCAGGTGGCCGCTGGCCAACTGGCGCGGTGTCTTGAGCTCCAGGCTGTAGATCCAGGAGGTGGCCAGGTCCTTCTCGGCGAGGTATCGCCGCTCCAGGTCGTCGAAGCCCGGCTTCAGCCGGTCGACTTCCGCCTGGTACTCGGCCACCCTGCCCGCGGTGCCGGCCAGCCGGGTTATCTCCGACTGAAGGGACGCGACCTCCGGCTCCAGCCGCTTGATCAGCTGCTGCAGGGCGCTGACCTGCTCCGAGTCCTGGCCCTTCGTCGGCCGCTTGAGCACCGCCGGGTCCAGCACGTCCGGCGCCTGGGCCAGCCGGCCGTCGCGGCCGACCGCGAAGTCCAGGCCCGCCAGGCAAGGGTTCTGGCCGTACCTGGCGGCGAACGCCAGCAGCACCCGGGCCTGCCGCTTGGCGGGCTTGGGGTCGGGGCGGTACCCGGCGACCACGTTCTCCTGCTGGTGGTACAGCACGGCCGACAGGCCGGACACCACCGAGCGCCCCTTGAGGACGAAGCTGTCGCGCCGCACCCCGGGGTGGTCGCCGACCGGGGCCTCCGAGCCGGTCCACTGCACGCCGCCGCCGAGGGTGCCGTGCAGCGCCCGGTCGGTCTGGTCGTTCGCGGTGCTCCCCGTGCCCTCGTCGAACCGGTAGTAGGCCACCAACCCCGGCTCGTTGCCGATCAGCCGGTAGCTCATGTCCTCGGTGAGCTCGGCGGCAGAACGCACCCGGTCCCAGATCCGGATCTCGTCGACGTCGCCCTTGAAGAGCCTGTCCGTACCACCGGAGGAGTCCTTGCCGACCAGGGTGTTCACACCGGTGGCCGGGGTGAACGGCAGCGCCCCGCTGCCGGCCGGCCTGCCGTTGACGTACAGCTTCGCGGTGGTGCCGTCAAAGGTGGCGGCGATGTGGGTGTAGGCGTCCGTCGGCACCGACTCGGTGGACAGCAGCGGCGACGGCGCGCCCCGGTGGGTGAGGCTCACCAGGCCGGCGGCGTCCACCGCCAGCAGGTACTCCCCGCTCCTGGCCAGCACCGGACCGTCGAGGGCAGCCGGTTTGACCCAGGCCTCGATCGAGTACGCCTTGCCGCCGAACCGCAGCGCCGCCGGATCGCCCAGGTCGACATGGGCGTCGGTGCCGTCCAGCCGCAGCGCGGTCTCCGCACGCCCCTCGGTGCCCGTCACCGATACCAGCTCGCGACCGGTGAACGGGCAGTTGCCCGGGCTGCGCTCGAACACCGCGTCGCGGTAGAGCGGGTCGGGGCTGGTGTAGAAACGGGTGCCCCGGGTGTTGAACAGGCCCTGGGCGCCCTGCTCGACGCTGAAGGAGTCGACCCGCCCGGTGGCGTCGTTGTGGGCGAACAGCTGCCAGCGCTGCACGCCGCTGATCGCGGTGGGCACCAGCACGGCGGCGAACCGGCCCTGGGTCAGGTTCCGTACGAAGGACAGCTCCTGGGTCGGCTCGTGGAAGGGGCGGCCCTCCATGTCCTCGGTGCCCAGGCTGTCCTTGGCCGACTCGGGACGGGTGGCGTGCCGGCTGCGCTTGTAGCGGACCTCCAGAACCGGCTTGAGCTTGCCGTCCACCAGCAGGAACCGGTCGCACAGCAGGGTGTCGCGCACCAGCGGCACCTTCTTCGTACCGCTGAGCACGTAGTCCGTGCGGGACGCGCTGCCCGAACAGCCGCCGCCGGTCAGCTTGTACACCGCGTCGGAGTGCGTCTCGCCGACCGACTGCCGTAACACCACCACGTACGTGCCGTCGGAGACCACGTGGAACGGGGCGTCCGCCGTCAGCCGCGCGGTGGTGGACAGGAACGGGTCGGTCTCCTGGGCCGTGGGCCGCTCGTCGACGGCCGCCTCGGCCCCGCCGCGCTTGACCGTCGGCATCGCCGTCGCGCCGACCACTGCGTACCCCACCTCGGCCAGCTCCCGGGGGAAGACCAGCTCGGCCGGGTTGTCGCTCCAGTACGCGGTGTCCGCCTCGCCCTTGGCCGGCGGGCCGGACAGGTCCAACACCGAGTAGACGATCCGGCGGGACGCATCCATCGCGAACGCGATGGTGGTGCCCTGGTGCCGCGCCATCGTCACGTGCCGGTACGACCGGTCTCCGTAGATCTTGAGCAGGGATTCCTGCGGTGCCACTGCTTCCCCTCCCGCGAGCATGACCGCTGACCCCGGCCCTCACGGTCCGGAGCGGCGCTGAACGTGCGGATCACTCCTGACGGAGCGTCGGCCATTCTGGCACCCACAGTTACGATTGCGCGGAGGCCGTGGAGCCACTCGGGCGGTACACGGCTTGAACACCGCTCCGGGTGGCCGGACTTCGCCGTCCGGCGACCATTGTCACGGCCGAGGAGACGCAGGCCCGGCGAAGCCGTCGGGTGGCCGCCCCGCCGTGTCGTTCCGCGTTCCACCCGCCGTCGACACCCGTTGCGACCGACGCCTGCTGCCGCCCGAGCGGTAGGCCGAGCGGCTCAACTCGCCCCTGCCGGAGCCGGGAAAACCGGAAACCAGCTACGGCCTTGGTCTTATGGGCGTGCGCGACTGGATCGGGCACACCGGCGAGATTCCCGGCTTCACCGCGACGCTCTTCTACCACCCGGGGCTGGACGCCACTGTGGTGGTGCTGGTCAACAGCGATGTCGCGTCGGGAGGATGCCCGCCTCAGATCCCCACCTTGGCGAAGAGCCGCCGCAACGGCCCGTGCGACGTACCGGCGAACCTGATCAGTGCCGCACTCGCGGACGCCCTTGGCAAGCCCATTCCGCCGCCGCCCACCCCCTGAGAACATCCTGCGAGGCGAACGGCGACACCCCTCCGCCCGGCCGTAGCTGGAGGATCGACTTGCGCTGTTCCGCAGGGGCGCCGGCCGGGAATCTGGTCCGTGACTGGTCCGGAAGGAAGGGCTGAGCTGACCCCTTGGGTCGGTGCAGTGGTTTCACACCGGTCGGTGTCTGATCGCAAGAGAGCTCCCGGAGAGCAATCTCCATTCAAGGAGCTCGACTTCGGGCTCCAGAAGAATCCGAGCTTCTTGGGGGAGTGGCTGACCAAAACGTTCTTCGTCTCCTGGTGGTACAGCAACTACACCTCTCCTGACCTGGTAAAAGGTCAATTGGCGTGGCTTGTTGGCGAGGGCTGGTCCGGAAATTGCCCGGATCTTGGGTCCTGGCGGTCCTGGGATGGAGGGCGTGGGGTGGGCTGGGAGGCTCCTGGCGGCCTCGCATCGGCACGGCACGGATACGGTCAAGGCCGGTCCTCCGGTACGGCGCGTGAGGCCTCCCCGGTTCGGTGGCGCCGCCATTCACGCGGTGTGACGCCGTACGTGGCCCGGAACCGACGGGTGAAGTGGCTGGGGCTGGTGAATCCGCAGCGCGCCGCCACTGCCGACACGGGGAGGCCGGCGTGCTGAGGAGAGGTCAGCAGGCGGCAGGCCGCTTCGAGTCGCTCGGATATGACCCACTGTTCGAGCCTGATGCCGGCTCGGCACAGGACCGCGTACAGCTGGCGTTTGGAGATCGCATGCTCGTGCGCAATGCGCTCCGGCGAGAGTTCCGGGTCGCTCAGATGGCGACGGGTGTAGGCCATGATCCTGCCGGCCAGGCAGTCGTCCATGACGGAGCGGACACGCTGGTCGTCCTCATCGTGGGCTGCCGATGTCAGGAGGGCCCGGACCAGGTCGGTGGTGGCGTTGCCGAGTGCGGCTGCGCCCGGGTCCTTCTCCAACCGCCCGGGGTCTCGCCGGAGGGTGCGCAGGTGTGCCAGGACCAGGTCGTGCAGCGGGCTGGTCCGCAGGCGCACGGAGGCCCTGGCTACGGTGTCCACCGGTACTCCGAGGTGCTCCATGTCGATGGTGACGGCCCAAGAGGAGCCCTCTCCGGACCAGCCGTAGCGGCGTGGAGTGAGCTCGTGGAAGACGCCGATGTCGTCCGCGCCCAGGACGTACCGTTCGCCCGCGTTCTCCGCTCTGTGGATGCCTGCGGTCTGGAGCGATACGGAGACCACGGGACGGTCGCGGTGGTGTCGCACGTGCCGGGCGGTCCGCCGGACCTCGAACCCCGTGCTGCGGACGTCGAAGAGGTCCAGGGAGCCTACCCGCCAGGTCTCGAACCGGGCGCGTATCCCCGTTCCGGGTGATTCGTGGACGACGTCGTTCGGTACCGAGGCGTCGTTCATCGCGTGGTGGAACGCGTCCGCCCGTTCCTCTGGTGCATAGGTGTCCAGATCCAGGAGCAGCACGAAATCCCACCTCCGTCAGGGTCCGTCGAGTGCCGTCGAGGTGATTGTGGGGGAGGTGCGCACGGCTCCGTTCAGGCTCTGCACGCAGGGGCCAGATCCGTGCACGCAGGGGCGACCCGCGCCGCTCGACAACGCCTAACTTTCGGAGCGGCTCCCGCAGTTCCGGTGCGGGAGCCGTGTCCGGCGGATCCCCTGCCGCCGAGGCACGCCCGTTGCGAGTGAAAGGCCGGATCATGACCGACCAGAATCCGTTCACCCCCGTCACCCCGGTCCTGGAGCCGGCCGCGGCCGAATTCGCCCAGGCCACGGCCAAGCCGCCGTTCCTCTTCGAGATCCCGCCGGCCGAGGGCCGCAAGGCCGTCGACGAGGTGCAGTCCGGCCCAGCCGACCTGCCTGCTGTGGAAGAGGAGTGGGTGACCGTGCCCGGTGGCCCCACCGGTGGGGTCCGGGCCCGCATCGTGCGCCCGGCCGGGGCCGCGGGCCCGCTCCCGGTCATCGTCTACATCCACGGCGCGGGCTGGGTGTTCGGAAACGCCCGCACCCACGACCGCCTGGTACGTGAACTCGCGGTCGGGACAAGGGCGGCCGTGGTGTTCCCCGAATACGACCTGTCCCCCGAGCACCGCTACCCGGTGGCGATCGAGCAGAACTGGACCGTGGGTCGCTGGATCGTCACCGATGGCGCCGCTCACGATCTGGACGCCGCCCGGATCGCGGTGGCCGGTGACTCGGTCGGCGGGAACATGAGCGCGGCACTGACCCTGATGGCCAAGGAGCGCGGCGGCCTGCCGCTGGTCCAGCAGGTGCTGTTCTACCCGGTCACCGACGCCTCCTTCGACACCGGCTCGTACCACCAGTTCGCGGAGGGCTACTTCCTGCGCCGCGACGGCATGCAGTGGTTCTGGGACCAGTACACGACCGACGAGACCGAGCGGGCCCAGGTCACCGCCTCCCCGCTGCGCGCCGGCACCGAGCAGCTGGCCGGTCTGCCCCCGGCCCTGGTCATCACCGCCGAGGCCGATGTCCTGCGCGACGAGGGCGAGGCCTACGCCAACAAGCTCCGCGCCGCCGGAGTACCTGTCACCGCCGTCCGCTACCAGGGCATCATCCACGACTTCGTGATGCTCAACGCCCTGCGCGGCACCCACGCCGCCCAGTCGGCCATCGACCTCGCCATCGGCACGCTCCGACGAGCCCTGGCCGATGCCTGAACCGACAGGGCAGGCGGCCGCCGCAGACGATCCGCTCGGCGGCGGCCGGCGCTTCGAGCCCGACCTGCGTGGGATGACGCGGATCAACCTGCGGCCGATCGCCTCCCCGATGCCGCTCGGCTTCTACGCCGTGGCCATTGCCTCGGTGATCGTCGGGTGTTTCCAGCTGGACGTCTTCGAGGAGGGGGCCCGCCGGGCGGTAGGCCTGGCGGTCTTGCCCGCGTTCGTCCTACAACTGCTGGTGAGCTGGTTCGCGTTCGGCGCCCGCGACGTGGTGGCGGCCACGCTGATGGCCTGTTTCTCCGGCCTGTGGCTGGCGTCCTCGCTGACCCTGGTGCTGGACCCGCCGAGCGGGACGCGCGTCCTGGGCGTGCTCAACGCCGTGTTCGCGCTGTTCGCCGCGCTGATGGCTTCGGTGGCCGGCCGCAAGCGGGCCCTGTGGCTCGTGCTGTGTACGGCCGTGCCACGGTTCGCCGTGGCGGCACTCGCCAATCTCACCGGCGTCGCCTGGCTCGGCACCGTTTCCGGGCTGCTCGGTCTGTTGCTCGCCGCCGTCGCCCTGTACACGGCGTTCGCGCTGATGCTGGAGGACATGCGCGGCGAGGAGGTCCTGCCGATCGGCCGCAGCGGCCCGGCGCGCCACGCCGTCGAGGGCGACCTGTCCGTCCAACTCCGCAACCTCGAACGCCAGGCCGGCGTACGGCGCACCCTCTGACCCCGGCCGTCCGGCCACTCGCAGCCGGCCTTCAACGGCCCGGTCCGTACGCACCGGCCTCCGACCTCTGACGTCGTGACGCATCGAAAGCGAGCACCATGATCAGCATGCCCGTCGGCGGGATCACGCCCGCCCACGGTTCACCGGACGGGGGATACGCCGACCTCGTCCTGCGCAACGGCAAGATACACACCCAGGACCCGGCCAGGCCGTCCGCGACGGCGCTCGCCGTGCGCTGCGGCCGGATCACCGCCCTGGGCGACGACGGCGACATAGCCGGATCCGTCGGGCCCGGGACCCGGGTCGTGGACGCGCTCGGACGCCGGGTCGTGCCCGGGCTCAACGACTCGCACCTGCACGTCATCCGCGGCGGCCTGAACTACGTACTGGAGCTGCGCTGGGACGGCGTGCCGTCGCTGCGCCAGGCCCTGTCCATGCTCCGCGAGCAGGCCGGGCGCACGCCGAGAGGCCAGTGGATCCGGGTCGTGGGCGGCTGGACGGCGGACCAGTTCGCCGAGCGCCGGATGCCGACGCCGGCCGAGCTGACCGCCGCGGCACCGGACACCCCCGTCTTCGTGCTGCACCTCTACCAGTCCGCGATCCTCAACCGCGCCGCCGTACGGGCCGCCGGCTTCACCCGGAACACCCCGGACCCGAGGGGCGGGCAGATCGTCCGGGACCGCGAAGGCCACCCCAACGGGCTGCTCCTCGCTTCTCCCAGCGCTCTCGTCCTGTACTCCACGCTGGCCAAGGCGCCGACCCTCGACGAGAGCGACAAGCGGGTCTCCACCCGGCACTTCCTGCGCGAGCTGAACCGCTTCGGCCTGACCTCCGCCGTGGACGCGGCGGGTGGATTCCAGAACTTCCCCGAGAACTACGCCACCGTCACCGAACTGGCCCGGGTCGGCGAGCTCAGCGTCCGCATCGGCTACCACCTCTTCCCGCAGACAGCCGGCCAGGAGCTGGCCGACCTGCGCCGCTGGACCGAGACCGTCCGCCCCGGCGACGGAGACGCCTGGCTGCGCCTCAACGGCGCCGGGGAGAACCTGACCTGGGCGGCCGCCGACTTCGAGAACTTCTCCGAACCCCGGCCGGAGCTCACGGACGGCTACGAGGGCGAGTTCGAGCAGGCGGTACGGCTGCTGATGGAGCACGGCTGGGGCTTCCGGCTGCACGCCACCTACGACGAGACGATCCGCCGGGACCTGGCCGTATTCGAGAAACTCGCAGCCGAGGGCCTGTTCCCGGCGGGCCGGCGCTGGCTTTTTGACCATGCCGAGACCGTCTCGCCGGACAGCCTGGAGAGGATCGCCGCCCTCGGCGGCGGCATCTCGGTCCAGAACCGGATGTCCTTCCAGGGGCGCGCCTTCGCCCAACGGTACGGGGCGATGGCCGCCGGCACAGCCCCGCCGATCGTGGACATGCTGCGCGCCGGGATTCCCCTCGCCGCAGGTACCGACGCCACCCGCGTCTCCTCCTACAACCCCTGGGTGGTACTGCACTGGCTGGTCACCGGCCGTACCGTCGGCAACCTGCCCCTCCGCCCCGCCGAGCAACTCGTTTCCCGTGAACAGGCACTGGAGCTGTACACGGCGGGCGGGGCGCGGCTCACCGGGGAGGAGGCGGACAAAGGGGTCCTCGGGGAGGGCCGGTTCGCGGACTTCGCCGTCCTCTCGCACGACTACCTCACCGTGCCGGCCGGGGACATCCCGCACATCGAGTCCGTCCTGACGGTGACCGGCGGGCGGATCGTCTACGCCGCCGACACCTATGAAGGCCTGGACGAGGCGCTGCCGACCGTCAGCCCCGCCTGGAGCCCGGTCGCCCACTACGGCGGCTACCAGGCAACTCTTGCGCCCTCGGCGGCCGGTGCCCGCCAGGCCGACCTGCTGGCGGAGGCCGCCGCCGAATCCGAGCAGCACCGCCAGTGGCGCATCGCCCGCGGATTCGCCCCGGGGGAGCCCCCGCCGGTCTTCGACCCCTGCTTCGCGCTCTGACCCGAAGACATCCCCGAAGCCCCTCTTTTTCGCCCTCATATCGGCACGCCCGTGCCGATCACCACCGGAAGGAATCTCCATGACCGACTTCGCACTCGACCTCGACGCCGTCCATGCCGCCCCGAGCCCGGACCTGATCACCCCCGACAACGCGATGATGCTGTTCGTCGACCACCAGCCGCAGATGTTCTTCGGCGCCGCCAGCACCGACCGCGTGTCCGTCATCAACGCGACCGTGGGTCTGGCCAAGGCCGCCAAGGTCTTCGACGTCCCCGTCGTGCTGTCCACCGTGGCGGCCGAGTCGTTCTCCGGACCGATCCTGCCGCAGCTGCGCGAGGTCTTCCCCAAGCACGAGATAGTCGACCGCACCTCGATGAACGCCTGGGAGGACACCGCGCTGGTCGAGGCCGTGAAGGCCACCGGTCGAGGCAAGATCATCCTGTCCGGGCTGTGGACCGAGGTCTGCCTGGTCCTGCCCGCCCTCTCCGCGCTCAACCAGGGCTACGAGGTCTACGTCGTCGCAGACGCCTCGGCCGGCGTGACCCCGGCCGCCCACGAGCACGCCATGCAGCGGATGACGGCCGCCGGCGCCGTCCCCGTCACCTGGCTCCAGGTACTGCTGGAGCTCCAGCGGGACTGGGCCCGCACCGAGACGTACGCCGCGACCACCGACGTGGTCAAGGAGCACGGCGGTGCCTACGGGCTGGGCGTGGTCTACGCCCACACCATGATCGACCCGCACGCGGCCGGCTGAGCGGCGGGACCGACACCATGGACACCGGTCTGCTGATCCTCCGCCTGCTGGCGGGCCTGCTGATCGCCGGACACGGCGTGCAGAAGGTCAGCTTCCGACTGGGCGGCAGTGGGCTGGCGGGCGGTACCGAGGAGTTCCGGCACGACGGCTTCCGCGGCGGGGCGCTCACCGCCCTCGCCGCGGGAGCCGGTCAGATCGGATCCGGCCTCCTGCTCGCCGTCGGCGCACTCACCCCGCTCGCCGCCGCCGGGGCGATCGGCGTGATGACCGTCGCCCTCACCGTGAAGTGGCCCAACGGCCTGTGGGTGCAGAAGGACGGCTACGAGTATCCCTTGGTGCTCGTCGTCATCGCCGCCGTCCTGGCGCTCACCGGTCCCGGACGCCACTCCCTCGACCGGGCCCTGGGGCTTCTGCCCTGGCCCTCCTGGCTTGCTCTGGCCGCCGTGACCGGCGGAGTGTTCGCCGGAATGGCGACCCGCGCCCTGCTGCACCGCCCTCTGCCCACACCCGCCGCCTTCCCCCCCAGCCGAAAGGAACCGCCCCTGATGACCACACGCCCCTTCCTCTCCCGGCGCGCCGCTCTGGCCGGAGCCGCCGCCACGGGAGCCGGACTGCTTGCCTCCTCGGCGGCCCCCGCCGCGGCCGCCGGTACCGCGACCGCATCCGTCCCGGACGGCACCAGGGCGACCATCGTCCTCGTGCACGGTGCGTTCGCCGACGCTGCCAGTTGGAACCCGGTGACCGAGCGCCTCCTGCGCTGCGGGCACCAAGTGATCGCAGCGCCCAACCCGCTGCGCGGTCTGGCCCACGACGCCGCCCAGGTCGCCGCCCGTCTCGCCGCCGTACCCGGCCCGGTAGTCCTGGTCGGCCACTCGTACGGTGGGGCGGTCATCACCGAGGCCGCTGCCGCGGTCGGCAACGTCAGGGCCCTGGTGTACATCGCGGCGTTCATGCCCGAAGCAGGGGAGGCCTTGGGCGAGCTCGCAGGGCGCTTCCCCGGCTCCCAGTTGGAAGCGGCCCTCACCCCGGTCGCGGTCCCCGGCCCCGACGACAGCCCGGCCGCCGACCTGTACATCCGGTCCGACCGGTTCCGTGAGGTCTTCGCCCAGGACGTCCCCACTTCCGATACCCGGATCCTGTCGGCGGCCCAACGCCCGCTCACCGCAGCGGCGTTCACCGACCGATGCACCGCCGCGGCCTGGCGCACGCTGCCGTCCTGGGCACTGATCTCCGGCAAGGACCGGGGGATCGTCCCGGAACTCCAGCGCTTCCAGGCCCGGCGGGCGGGATCCCGCACCACCGAGGTCGCTTCCTCCCACCTGCCCATGTACAGCAGGCCCGATGCCGTCGTGTCGGTCATCCGGGCCGCCGCCCGGACCGTCTGACCCCGCGGGTCCTCTCGATCCCACCCCACCGAGGAGACAGCATGAGCAACCCCCCGTCCGGCCCTTCCTACGCGCGGGACCTCGCCCAGATCGAACGGGCGAACACCGCCGGCCGCATTCCCGCCCTGTTCATCCACGGCCTGTGGCTGCTTCCCACCAGCTGGGACAGGTGGGCAGCTGTGTTCGAGGACGCCGGCTTCGCTCCGGTCCTGGCGGGCTGGCCGGACGACCCGGAGACGGTCGAGGAAGCCAACGCCCACCCGGAGGTGTTCGCCGGCAAGAGCGTCGGGCAGGTCGCCGACCACTTCTGCGACCTGATCGGCAAGCTGGAGCGCAAGCCCGTCGTCGTCGGCCACTCCTTCGGCGGACTGATCACCCAGATCACCGCCGGACGGGGGCTCTCACGGGCATCCGTCGCCATCGACCCGGCCCCGTTCCGCGGCGTCCTGCCGCTCCCGCTGTCGTCCCTGCGCGCCGCAAGCGCGGTCCTCGGCAACCCGGCGAACTACCACCGTGCCGTACCGCTGACCTTCGACCAGTTCCGCTACTCCTTCGCGAACGCCGTACCCGAGGAGGAGGCCCGCGAGCTGTACGACACCTTCGCGGTCCCCGCCTCCGGCGAGCCCCTGTTCCAGGCGGCCGCGGCCAACGTCAACCCGTGGACGGAGGTCAAGGTGGACACCGGTGCCGCCGACCGCGGGCCCCTGCTGATCATGTCGGGAGAGAAGGACAACACCGTCCCCTGGGCCATTGCCAACGCCTCGTACAAGAAGCAGGCGCAGAACGAGCACGCCGTCACCGAGATCACCGAGATGCCCGGCCGCGGTCACGCCCTCACCATCGACCACGGCTGGCGCGAGGTCGCCGACACCGCACTCGCCTTCGTCCGGCGGTTCGTCGACCCCAGCGCGTGACGGCCCCGCCAGGTTGACAGGCCTGTCTGCCACCGCTGAGGCAGAGACCGGCTGCTCAGTGCGGGCGCGCGTGCAGTTTCCGCCATTCGTGCGGCGCCATGCCGTAGGTTTGGCGGAAGGCGCGGCTGAAGTGGCTCGCGCTGACGAACCCCCACCGGTTGGCGACGGCAGCGATCGTCGGCGACGCCGGGCCGGGACGGGTCAGTTCGCGGCGGGACTCCTCCAGGCGGCGGTGCCGGATCCACGTGCCCACGGTCGTGCCTTCCTGAGCGAAGAGCCGGTGCAGGTAGCGGACCGAGATGTGATGAGCGGCCGCGATCGATGCCGGAGAGAGCTCCGGATCCGCGAGCCGGTCATCGATGTGGGCACGCACGCCGGCCACCAGCTCGCCCGCCGCGGTGGACCGGGGGAATGCCTGCGGGGCCGCCAGGGCGACCAGAGCTTCCACGAGGGATCCCGCGATCCAGGTACCGGTGCCGGGCCGCAGCCTCGTCATGGTCTCGGCCAGGCCGGTCAGCAGGGGGGCGACAGTCCGGCCCGCCTCATCGGCCGACCCGGACAGGACGCGCTCGTCCGACAGCGGAAGGAACCGGCGCGGCGCGAGCAACAGGTGAAGCCGTCCCCGCTCCGGAAACTCGAGGCTGAAGGCGTGGTCGAGGAGCAGGAAGGCGACGTCCGCCGGCGCCAGGCACGTCCTACGGCCCCTCTGGACCAGGATGCTGGTGCCCGAGACCTGCACCGCGATGGCGAGGGCCCCACCGCCGGGGTACCGCCGCACGCCGGCCGGAGCGGCTGCCCATCGGATGAGGTGCGCATCTGCGTCGAGCGTCACCATGCGCAGATGCCCTTGCTCGCTGACGGCCAACTGCGCTGAAAAGGAGGCGCGGTCCCGGGGCGACACCGCCGCCGGGCCAACGGCACGGCGCAACTCCTCGGACCAAAGGTCGACGCGGTCCCGTCCCGCGAATCCGACGGTCCCGAGTGCCGTGCCGGCCCGGGCGCCCTGCACCGCGAGGCGCCGGTTCCGATCCGCTCGGGAGGAGTCCCTGCCGGGGATCTGTGATCGTTCTTGTGTCTTCCAGGGCATGACCGCAGCGTGCCGGGTGGCGGGCTGTCCTCGTATCCTGGAAAACCCCCAGTCTCCGGGCGATGTCTTCCCGCGGCGCTGGGGAAGGGACTGACGGGCCGGCCCCGATCCCGAGGATCGGCGAGGTATTTTCGACCTCATGATCATTAAGGGGCGGCGGTCGGAATGCGCCGAGTTGGAGCGACTCCTCGACGACGTCCGGACCGGCATGAGCGGTGTCCTCGTGCTGCGGGGCGATGCCGGGATCGGCAAGACCACGCTGTTGGACCACGCGGTCCGCTCCGCCTCGCCGCTGCGCGTGACCCGCCTGGCCGGTGTGGAAGCGGAGCAGGAGCTCGGCTTCGCCGCCGCGCACCGACTGCTCCTTCCGTTCCTGGACCGACGCGCAGACCTTCCCGGCCCCCAACTCGCCGCACTGGAGACGGCTTTCGGCATGACGGCAGGAACCGCCCCCGACCGCTTCCTCGTGGGACTGGCCGTCCTGACCCTCATCGCCGGCGCCGCCCGCCGGCAACCGCTGCTGGTGGCATGTGACGACGCCCAATGGCTGGACCGCGAATCCCTCGACGTCCTGGCCTTCGTCGGGCGCCGCCTGCACGCCGACGGCATCGCCCTGCTGTTCGCGCTGCGCGACGAGCCGGACGCCGCTGCCGTTCTGCAAGGTCTGCCAGAGCTTCCGATACCGGGGCTGGCGGACCCCGATGCCCGCGCTCTGCTCGCCGAACACGTCGACCCCACGACAGACCTCCTCCTGCGGGACCGGATCATCGCCGAAGCCGCGGGCAACCCGCTCGCGATCCGCGAGCTCGCCCGCGGCGCCGGTTCCCTCCGGCCGAGCGCCGCCGGCAGACCGCTGCCGGTCAGCCGCAGCTTGGAGACCAGGTTCCTGGAGCGGTTCCGGCTGCTCCCGGCACTGGCCCGCAGGGCCGTGCTGACCGCCGCCGCGGACGCCACCGGTGACCTCGACCTGGTACGCCGTGCGCTGCACCGTCAGGTATCTTCGACGCCCGACGAGATCGACGCCGCCTTCGAGGAGGCTGAGCGGGCTGACGTACTGGTCCCCGGTACTAACGGCACAGGCCTCCTGTTCCGGCACCCCCTCATCCGGTCCGCCGTGTACGCAGGAGCGGGCCGCGCCGAGCGCCGCGCTGCCCATGCCGCCCTTGCCACCGTGACCGACCCGCTCGCCGACCCCGGCAGACACGCCTGGCATCTGGCCTCGGCCGCCGACGGCCCCGACGCTCGGGTGGCCGACGAACTGCACGCCTGCGCCGAACGTGCCAAGGACAACGGCGGCTACCTCGCCAGGGCGGCGTTCCTCCACCGCGCGGCCGAGCTCACCGAGGACACGGCCACGGGCTCCGCCCGCCTGCTGGAGGCCTGCGCCGCGGCCCTCACGGGCGGCGCCCCGCACCGGGCCGAGGAACTCCTCACGCAACTGGCGCCTGCCCCCGAGCCGTTGGCCGCGCACGCCGATCGCCTGCGCGGCCTGGTACACCTGATGGTGGGCAAGGAGGGCGCCGTAGGACTGCTGCACAACGCCGCACTGGCACTGTCCTCCTACGACCCGCAGGGCTGTCGCGACAGCCTGCTCGAGGCCGTCGACGCGGCCATGGTCGTCCCCCGCATCGGTCCGGGCACGAGCATGGCCCGCGTAGCCCGGACCGCGCTGGAGACGCGAGACCGGCGCACCGGACTCCCAGAGCACTCCGCCGATCCGGCCGACCTCCTCCTGGAAGGCCACGCCCGGCTCGCGGCCGTCGGCCACACCGAGGCGGTACCCGTACTGAAGGCGGCGCTCACCGCCATGAGGGCACCGGGCGCCGAACACGGCGGGGCCGTCCGCTGGAGCCTGCTCGGCATGCTCGCCGCGATCGAGACGTGGGACATAGACGCACTGTCCGAGTGTGGACGGCGCTACGCCGACGCCGCCCGCTCGCACGGCGCCCTGCGGATGCTGCAGATCGCCTCGCACGCCAACGCCACCGCAGAGGTCTTCCGCGGTGACCTGGCGACCGCCCAGCTGCACTTCGCCGAATTCAAGGACGTCGCCGACGCGACCGGCGCGGACTCCCGTCTGTCGCACCCCACCGACGCCATGCTGCACGGCTGGCGCGGCGACGAGGCAGCCACCCTGGCCGCCGTACGGGCCCAGCAGGAGCTGTACCCCGAACGGCCCGGCGGCGTCCCGGTGCAACTGGTGCGGGCTGCCGACGTGGTGCTCAGACTGGGCCAAGGTCGCTACGCCGAGGCG
This sequence comes from Streptomyces sp. NC-S4, assembly GCF_054353315.1. Lineage (NCBI taxonomy): Bacteria > Bacillati > Actinomycetota > Actinomycetes > Kitasatosporales > Streptomycetaceae > Streptomyces > Streptomyces sp. NC-S4. The sequence continues at coordinate 7,564,157 of NZ_CM135937.1, forward strand.
CAGGCGGCAGCCGGCCCGGTCCTTGACGAACCGCCCCCTCACGGCGGCGGCCTCGTCCTGCCCGGACTCGTCGAAGCAGCCGTCCGCAACCACGACACCGGCACCGCTCAACGAGCCCTGGACCGGCTCACGGAGCGGGCAGAGGCCTGCCGCACACCCTGGGCCCTCGGGCTGCTCGCACGCAGTCGCGCCGTCATGGCGGTCGGCGCCGAAGCCGATGCCCTCTTTCTCGACGCCGCGGCTCACCTCGACCCGACTCCGCTCGGTACGGAGAAGGCCCACACCCATCTCCTGCACGGGGAGTGGCTCAGAAGGCGCCGACGCCGTGGTGAGGCCCGGGTCCACCTGCGCGCCGCCCACGAAGCCTTCACCCGGATGGGGGCGACCGCGTTCGCGGAACGGGCCCGCCTGGAGCTGCGGGCCACGGGTGAACACTCCCGGCGGCGGAACGCTCCCGCCCCCGCAGATCTGACGCCCCAGGAGACGCGGATCGCGCGGATGGCCGCCGACGGGGCCACCAACCAGGAGATCGCCACCCATCTCTTCCTCAGCGCCAGCACCGTTGAGTACCACCTCGCCAAGGTCTTCAGGAAGCTCGGGGTCGCCTCCCGCAGAAGCCTGCGAACCTCCCTGCCCGGGTGATCCGTTCCGTCGGCCCCTTCCGGGCAGGGGCCGACGACGGTCAGCCGCCGCTGTTGGCGATCGACAGGTACCGGCGCACGTTGTCGAGTCCGTAGTAGTTGCCCACCCCCGGCAGGTAAGGCGGATTGTCATCCACCCGGGGGTCCAGCAGGCGCCGCCAGTAGCTGGAGAGCGCACCCCAGGCGTTCTCCAGGGCTATCTGCCAGCCCGGCAAGGGGCGCTGCTCGTACGTGGCCATTGCCGTCCGGAACGACCCCTCGATGTCGTGGAACCGGGCCGCCTCCGACACCAGATGGATCATCAGCATGAGAGATCGGGCACTGTCCAGGCGACCCGCTCCCGACGGGTTGGCAACCGTGGCTAACTGCAGGATGGACCCCTGGACGTCGATGTAGCCCACCAGCATCCGATCCCGGCCTCGCTGTGCGGCGTTCTCCAGCGCGCCGTAGCCGCCGCCGAAGTTCAGCTGAATGGGATCGCGCGATATCCCGGCAGCCTGGATCTCCTGGCCGTGGGTATTGCGCATACGCCAGCGCAGGGTGGTGTCGTTGCTGCCGACCCGGCCGGTGTCGTTGAACTCGTACGTCCGGCCGTCGTGCGTGGTGAAGCCGAGGATGTACATGTTGGTCGGGTTCATCCACAGGTGTATGCGCCGCTCCTGGTTGTGGTCGTTGCGCGCGGTCAGGGTTACCCAGATCAGGCCGACGCCCTCGTGCTGTGTCTGCATCACCTCGGCCGGACCCGCATGGCCGGCGGCGTCCCGGACACTCTGCAGGAAGTACGAGTAGCTGTCACGCAGCCCGATGCCCGGCGGTGCCCACAGATTCACGTACACGCGCCGGGCCTGGAACGGCCCCGTATCCGCACGGGCTGCACCGACCGGCCCGAGTAAGGTCAGCAGCAGGGCCGCCAAGGCGGCCAGGGCGGTGACGGCGACTGACCTCGCCCAGGTCCTGGCCATCGCAATCCTCATCAAGCGTTTCCTGTCCGTATGCCACAACGGGTCGGCAAGAGGCAGGGCCGGACCGCGGCATGGGTTCACATGGAGGTTGTGATGCTAGGCAAGGGCCAGGGCATGCAGTCGTCCGAGAGCGACAGACTCTGGTCCGTCCGCGACCCCGGCTCGTGGCCCGTGCCAGGTCCGGGAAACCAGACCGAATCCCCGTCTGACTGCGCGATGTACTCGTCGATCGCTCAAGGTGTGTGGAAGCGGGGCCGCGGGAGACGGCGACACCCGCTCCGGAATCCGCCGTCGGAGGCTTCCTTGAGGACCTCGACCTTGTCGCGGATCCGGTCGACGGCGGCGTCGTCGCGGAAGGCATCCTGGTCGGGTCCGCGGCGTGTGCCTCGACGTCACATGCGCACGTACTCCTCGGTGTCCTCGGCGAAGTCTTTCAGTGCCTGGTCGGTGAGTGTGGGTCTGGTCTGGGCTATGGCCTGCAGGTAGTCCTGCGTGCCGATCGGGATGCCTTTGCGCTGGGCGACTTCGCGTTCGAAGGCGGTGGCGGCGCCCTTGCGAGCGGCGAACTCTATGTCGGCCGGCGTGAACATTGCGCTTGCCTCCACCAAACGGTGCAGGTCGACCTGGGCGGCGGCGGGTCCGAGGTAGCGCCGCCAGATGGCCGAACGGGCCTCCGGATCCGGCGGACCGACGGGGATGACGTAGTCGAAGCGGCCGGGCCGAAGGAACGCCGGGTCGAGGGAGCGGACGGAGTTCGTGGCGCAGATCAGGAGGCGGTCGTCGTGGTCGCGGAAGCCGGGGATCAGCTTGAGCAGTTCGTTGGTGACTCCGTGACTGGGGTCGACAGCCGTACCGGACCGGACAGAGGCGATCTCCTCGACCTCGTCGATGAAGAGCAACACCGTCTCCAGTTCGGCCAGTTCCGTGAACACCTCCCGCAGCGAGGTCGCCAGCCCTCCCTCGTGGGACGAGGCAAGCCGGGAGGGGAAGAGTTCCACGAAGGGCCACCGCAGCCGCGAGGCGACCGCTCGGGCGAAGCTGGTCTTGCCCGTGCCCGGCGGTCCGAAGAGGATGACCGCCTTCGGCGGCCTCACTCCGTACTGCTCGGCCAGCACGGACTGTGCCAGTGGTAGCACGATCCGCCGCTCGATGGCCTCTTTCTCCCGCTCCATTCCGGCGAGGCTGTCCCACAGACCCTCCGGAAGCATCCTTCCCCCGAGTTCCGCCAGGAGGCCGGCGTCGCTTGCACCGAGGTGTTCGACCTTCTCGTAGAAGACGAGCCCGGCCCGGGGGCGGTATCCGGAATTCTCCAACGCTGCGGTTCCCGTCGCCCCCGGCGCGAGAAGCGCGCCGATCCGGCGGGCTCCCAGCGACCGCAGGCGCCGTTCAAGCTCGGCGATCAAGGAACTCCCGATTCCGCGGTTGCGCCACGTCCCGGCCAGAGCCACCACCATGATCCAACCCCGCTCGCCACAGGCCTGCGCCACGGCGACACCCACCAGCTCGTCGCCGACCACCGCCACCACGGCGGGTCCTCCGGCCCTGGCTGCGGTCACGACTTCCGAAACGGGGAAGACGGCAGGGGCCTCGTCCGCTTGCTGGTTCTGGTCCCAGATCTGGATGGCGCGGTCCAGGTCGTCGTCGTGGAAGTCCCGCAGTCGCCACGTCGGCATCGCAACCACCTTCGTGAAGGAGCCGGGGCCACCGCCGTTCCGCAGGGCAGAGAGCACGGTGCTCCCGGCAACTGATCCATGCCTCATTCTCCGCGTGCCTGCCACTCGTGCGCGCGTCGACCGATTCTGCATGGAGGAGCCACCGGCGACGGCAGGCAGGCTGTCACATACGCCCGCCTGCGTCGCAAGGGCGCACAGAGCCCGCTGCAGCGTGTCGCGTGACTGCTGTGCGCAACGGTCGTCACGCCTTGTGCGTGAACGGTTCGGATAGGTCACGGACCCCGGCCGAGGGGCGTCCGATTGAGATCCGTCGGCATCGTTGTCGGCGAGACCGGTCTGCCCGTCCGTAGGCGTCGACATGGATGGCCGTCGCCTCGCTCGGAGCAGAAGGTTCTCATGGTTCTTCGAGGACCGGCTCGGCACCTGCCCTCGACGTGAATCCTGGTGCGCTGGCTGTTCCGATTCGCTTCCGGGGGTCACCTTCTGGGCGGTGCCGCGTTTCTGCTTGTTTCGATGTCGGGCGGGGCGGTGCGGTGACGGGAGTCGCCGGTGGGGTGGGGGCGGGTGAGCAGGAGGGCGATGTCGTCGTGCTGCCGGGTGGAGTGTTCGGTGTAGCGGATGAGGTTCTCGGCGAGGTGGTCGAGGTTCTGGGTGCGGGTTTCCGCGAGGTGTCGGGCGAGGGCGTTGGTGGTGTCGTCGATGTCGGTGCCGGGGACTTCCACGAGTCCGTCGGTGTACATGAGGAGTACGGAGCCGGGCGGAAGTGTGATGTCGGTGGTGGGGTAGTCGGCGTCGGGGTCGATGCCCAGGAGGAGGCCGGGGTTCAGGCTCAGGAGTTCGGTCCGGCCGTCGGGGTGGCGGAGCAGGGGTGGGGGGTGTCCGGCGGTGGCGAAACGGGCGCGGTGGTGGGCGAGGTCGAGCTGGGCGATCAGGCAGCTGGTGAACAGTCCGGCGTCGAGGTCCGTCAGGAGTCGGTTGGTGCGGGCGAGGAGGTCGCCTGGGGAGGTGCCGGCGGTGGCGTGGGCGTGGACGGCGGTGCGGACCTGTCCCATGAGGGCGGCGGCGGCGGTGTTGTGGCCCTGGACGTCACCGATCGCCGCTGTAGTGGCGGTGGGCGTGTGGATGAGGTCGTAGAAGTCGCCGCCGATGTCGGTGCCGTGGCCGGCGGACTGGTAGCGGGCGGCGACGTCAAGGCCGGGGACGCGGGGCAGGGTGGGGGGAAGCAGGCCGGTCTGGAGGGTGTGGGCGAGGGTGTGCTGGGCGTCGTAGAGGCGGGCGCGGTCCAGGGCCTGGGCGATCAGTCCGGCGACGGAGGCGAGGAGAGCACGTTCGGCCGCTGGGAAGGGGCGGGGCTGGTCGTAGGAGAGGACGAGGGAGCCGATGCTGTGGCCGGAGGCGGTGAGGGGCAGGAAGGCCCAGGCGTTCCTGGAGGCGTAGCGGGGTGCGTCGGGGTAGGCGCGCCGGAAGTCGGCGAAGCTGGGGAAGAAGACGGCGTCGCCCGTGGCCCTCGCGTGCGCGGTCGGGGTACGGGAGGTCAGGGGAGTACCGTCGAAGCGGTTGATGAAATCGGTGCTGTAGCCGCGGTGGCCGATGATGTGCAGGCGGCCTTCGCCGGCAATCATGAGGACCATGCCCTGAGGACCGAAGGCGGGCACGACCTGGTCGGCGACGACGCCGGTCACGTCTTGGACGCTGGCGGCCTCGGCGAGGGCGGCTGCGAGGTGGGTCAGGTGGTACAGCCCCAGGGCGCCGACTGATTCATCGGACGGAGGGGCCTGTGAGGAGGCCGTCCGTAGCGGGGCGGGTGTGATGTGGACGCTGATGCCACTGTCGTCGGGGTAGAGCTGGAAGAGGAGTGGCTGGTCCGGGGAGCGCGCGGCGGTGAACGAGGTGGGCCGGCGGGTGAGCACCGCGGCTCGGTAGCTTTCCTCGCTGACCGGTGCGTGCAGCCATGGCAGTGCTTCCCAGGGCCGACGGCCCGTGAGCGAGGCGGCATCGGCGCCCACGAGTTCGGCGCCTGCGGAGTTGATGAAGGTGAGCCGGCCTTCGAGGTCCAGTGCGCAGCAGCCCATGGGAAGGCGTTCGGTGAAACCGAGCGCCGCCATGGCTTGTTCGGGGTCCGAGTCCTCGGGTGATGCCGGCAGGTAGCGGGCCTCCCCGGGAGGAAGCAGCGGGTCGCCCTGGGCGGCAGCCTGCTCCAGAAGAAGTGCCGTTCGCCGGCAGCAGGCGACGACGGCCTCACGCTGCTGCGTGCTCAGGTGCGAAGGGTGTCCGACGGGCCACAGCAGCGCAAGGCCGCCCCACGCCCGGGTGCCGCTGATGAAGGGAGCCGCGGCCAGCGCGAAGTCGTACGGCAGGACGAGGCCCAGCTGCGGGTAGCGGCGGGCCACCTCTTCTCCGCTGTCCAGCCAGATCGGACACCGTTGACGCATGGCGTCCGTGACCGGGGTCGAGGAGTCCAGCGAGGCTCGGGACCACGGCGCGGCGATCTGCCGGGACACGCCGGACAGCAGAGTGAGCCACAGCAGCCGTTCCCCGGGCGGCAGCAGGTAGAGCAGGCCGGCCGACGCGCCGGTCTCGCGCATGACGTCGGCCATGAGAGCTTCCACCTGCTCCATACCGGCGCCGAGTCCTGGACTGCGGAACGACGACTGCATGATCTCTACCCGGTCCTCACGGCGACCGGCGTGGCCGTGTACGCGAAGTGGCGCCCACCCTCCGCCACCTCCGCTCCGCGCGCCGCACAGGCCTGGGCCGGTGCCTGACGCCCGGCTTGTCGGTTGTGTGGCTCTCGCCAACCGCCCCGCGACCTTCCGCAAGCCCACCGCCCCTGCCACGGTCCAAGAGGGCTCCTGTCCTCGCGATGTGGCGGAGCGCTGTCCCTCGGCATCTCCGAGTCAGCGTCCACAGTCGGCCATGCCGACGGCCTGAAAGGTGAGAATTCCACCGGATATCACCCACATGAAAACACTATGCCCGGTTAGCCGAGGCGGCCCACTCGTCGACATCGGCATGCCCTCCGCAGCTTCCGCGCCATGCAGAGTGGGTGAGGCCCTTCAGAGGTCGGCCGGCCCGTCGCTTTCGAGGTGTGTCCAGGGTGGCTGGGGCGTCTCGGGCGCCGGAGCGGCATCCGTGACCGCCCCCGACTGCTGGGAAGACCTGGCGTGGATGCCACGGGTGTGGAATGCGAAGAACGCGCAAGACGCACCTCCACCGGAACGCGGAGTGGCGCCGCGCACCGGCTCGGCACGGCGCGGGAGGTCACGGTCCACGTCCTTGGAACGAGACGCCCAAAGTCGCCGCCCCGACAACGGCGATCGCTCGAAGCCCGCACTCACACCCACCCACCGCGCTGCGCCGGTTCTGCGCATCGAGTCCACGTCGGTGGCATCGCCAAATGCCTCGGGGGCATCGCCTTTCACCCCGTCCCCACGGGTGGGGCCCAGCTTGCTCTGATGCTCGGGTGGGAGCCTGGTCCGTGACTGGTCCGGGAGCCGTGACGGAGCGACCCCCTTCTGCGCCTAGCGTGATGCCTCCGTGTCAATGGGTGACGCTTCGGAACTGGCTGCTGGAGGGCGGTGTCCCTTCCGGGAGCTGGACTTGGCGCTCTGGAAGAACCCAACCGCCTTCGGGGAATAGCTGCAATAAACGTTCTTCGTCTCCTGGTGGTACAGCAGTCACGCCCGTGCTGACCAGGCAAAACGGCAGCTGGCGCGGCCTTCTGGCGGAGGTTGGTCCGGAAAGGGTCCAGATCTTGGTCCGACTGGTGCCCGCCCCTGGGGTCGTACCTCCAGCGGCTGAGTTGGGAGGCGCGATCTGCTCCAGGCCCGATGCGGATCGCCACGGCGTGATTTCCGGCGGCGGTCGGTCTGCGCCCCGGCGGGGCCGCCGTCATGCCCGGCCGCGCTGGTGTCTGGTCACCACTCGGAGATGAGCGGCGTGTCGGGTTCGTGCTGCCGCCAGGCTTCGGTGAGGCGGACGAGGCGGGTGGGGGCGGCGATGCCGCGCACGGTTGCGATCCTGCCGCCCGTGACGTCGAACGTCACGGAACCGGCGATCCGGTCGCCGACCACGAAGAGGAGTGCGGGAGCGCCGTTGACGACCGCGTAGTGGAGGGCCGGTGTGCCGCCGGCAAGCCGCCGTTTCGCGGGTGTGGGTGTGAGGCCGGCCCTGACGATGGCTGCGATGCGCTGCGGGGTGTCGTACCGCAGCAGTGTCTTGGCCGTACCGCCAGCGCCGTCGGAGATCGCGGTCGCGTCGCTGGTGAGCAGGGCTACGAGGCGTTCGGTCCGGCCTGAGGCAGCGGCTGCGAGGAATTCCTCGATGATCCTGCGGGCGGCCGCCGGGTCGACTTCGCTGCCGCCGCGGCGCGCGGCGGTGATGCGCTGTCTGGCGCGGTGGAGGTGCTGCTGGCTCGCGGACTCGGTGATGTCGAGGATCTCGGCGATCTCTGCGTGGCTGTAGGCGAACGCTTCGCGCAGGACGTAGACGGCCCGCTCGTGGGGTGACAGGCGCTCCATGAGGGTGAGCACGGCCAGGGAGACCGATTCGCGCTGTTCGAAGGTGTCGGCCGGGCCGAGCATCGGGTCGCCGTCGAGGAGTGGTTCGGGCAGCCAGGCCCCGGCGGTGCGTTCGCGGCGCGCTTGTGCCGAGCGGAGCCGGTCGAGGCACAGGTTGGTGGCGACCTTGGTCAGCCATGCTTCCGGCACCTTGATCTGCTGCCGGTCGGCGGCTTGCCAGTGCAGGAACGTGTCCTGCACGGCGTCTTCGGCGTCGTTGGCGGAGCCGAGGAGTCGGTAGGCGAGCGCGGCCAGCCGGTTGCGGCTGGCCTCGAACCGACTGGTGTCGAAGCGATCGATGGTGCTGTCCACGCGGATCACCCTAGGTTTCAACTACGCGCCTGCGCGAGCGCGTTCTCGTTTGACGCATCCGGTACGGCGGCCCGGCGGCGCGTACGCTCGGGCAGTCCGCGGGCCAGACAGAGCGCGACACCGAATCCGAGCCAGGTCATGAGCACGAGGACGGAGTGGGTGGAGCCGCGACCGTCGAAGAAGGCCGTGGAGCGCAGCAACTGGCCACCCGCCCCCGGAGGCATCAGCCGGCCGAGCGTGCCGGACCAGCCGGGCAGCATCTCGGGTGCGGTCGAAGTGCCTGACAGGGGGTTGCCGATGAGCATCATGGTGACGGCTCCGAGGCCGAAACCGGCGTACCGGAGCAGCGACTGCAGCCCGATGACGGTCAGGGAAGTGGCGGCGATGGCCAGGGCTGTCGCGCCGGTGTTGGCCAGGTAGGAACCGGCCAGCGAGCCGAGCCAGAACTGCAGGATCGCTGCCACGGCCAGGCCTCCGCTGATCGCGAAGGCGAGTGCCCCCGCGATCCGGCGGGCGGTGCCTTGGACGAGTCTGGTCAGGAGCAGTGCGGAGAGGAGACCGCCCATGACCAGGGGCAGGGCTGCGGCGGCCAGCCCGGCGCCGCGCGGGTCGTCGGCCGGCAGGGCGACGAGGTCGCGGAGGGGAGGGGTCTTGCCGGCGCCCTGCGCCTGACCGAGACCGGCTGCGACGCCCTGCAGGGTTTGGGCGACGGCTGCGCCGGCGGCCGAGGCGGTGATGACCTGCGGGGCGCCGGAGCTGACGTCTATCGCCCCGTACACCTCACGGTCACGGATCAGCCGTTCGGCGGCTGTGGTATCGGTGACCTCGGTGATCGTGAAGCCGCCTGGCAGACGCTGGTCGAGGGCCGTGCTGACCTGTTTGACCGCGATGGGTGGCCCGGCGACGGCGATCGGCACGTCGTGCACGTGCGACCGCACCGACGGCCAGGCGAAGGCGGTGAGCAGCACACTGACGAGCACGGTGAGCAGGACGACCGTCCCGGCCACCGTTGGCCAGGACGACGGCAGGGTCCCGTTTGCTCGTGGGGCCGGAGTGGGCATGCGTCCTCCTCGGACGGAGAGCTGTTCCTTGCGTGGTGATGGGGACTCGGGCCGGTGGCCCACTCCGGGTCGGCAGCGGCTGTGCCCGGATGCCGGTCAGGCCTCGCAGGTCGGCGGTCGTCCGGCCCGGCGCCAGGGTTCCGAGGCCGGACATCAATGTGTCCGGCGGGGGGCAGGGAGCGAGGGCATATGCGCGAGATCCGCCGTCGGCCTTGACCGACCGGTGACGGGTTGTCCGCGGCGGCTACGCGGCCGACCTCTCGGCGGGCACGTTCGGCGCGGCGGCCAGGCGGTGCTTGCGCCTGGGCAGGCCGAAGGTCGGGTGGGAGGTGGCCCACAGCGACATCTTCAGGATGCCCTCCTTGATCCGCGCGGCCTTCCGGCCGCCCAGGTACTTCGGCTTCGCCTCTGCTTCGCCGTCGACCATCTGGAGGATCCCGTCCTGCCGTCCGAGGCTGATGTGGTTGCCCACGTACTCCAGCTTGGTGTTCGCGATCTCGCGGCCGGTCAGGTGCCCCACGATCGCGTCCACGGCCTGCCGGCCGGTGTAGCCGGCCGAGGCGCAGGACATCGGCAGCGGGAGACTGTTGTCGCCGATGGCGTAGGCGCTGTCGCCGACGCCGTAGACGTTGGGGTGCGAGACCGACCGCATGGTGCGGTCGACGACGATCCGACCGTTGCCGGTGACCTCCAGCCCGCTCGTGGCGGCGATCGGGGCGACCGCGAAGCCGGCCGTCCACACGGTCGCGTCGGACGCCAGCACGGTGCCGTCGGCGCACAGCACCCGTGCGGCTTCGACGGCTTCGACGTGGGTGTGCTCCAGGACGGTGATGCCCAGCCGGTCGCAGGCCCGGCGCAGGTGGCCGCGGGCGCCGGCCGAGAGCGGGGCGCCCAGCTCTCCGCGGGCGATGAGCGTCACCGACAGGCCGGGCCGGGATTCGGTGATCTCGGTGGCGGTCTCGATGCCGGTCAGTCCGTCGCCGACGACCAGGACTTTCCTGCCTCCGCCCAGGCCGTCCAAGCGCTCGCGCAGGCGAAGCGCGGAGGGCCGGGCGGCGACGTCGAAGGCGTGCTCGGCCACGCCGGGCACGTCGTGGTCGGCGCCGCGGCTGCCGAGCGCGTAGACCAGCGTGTCGTAGCCGAGCTCGCCGCCGCCGTCGGAGTCGGCCACGGCGACGACCCGGCGCTCGGGGTCGACGTCGGTGACACGGGCCAGGCGGAGCCGTATCCCCGTGCCCGCGAAGACGTCGGCGAGCTGCGGGGCCTCGATCTCCTGCCCGGCCGCGAGCTGGTGCAGCCGCAGCCGCTGGACGAAGTCCGGCTCGGCGTTGACCACGGTGATCTGGGTGTCCGCGGGGGACAGCCGGCGGGCCAGGGTTCCGGCCGCGTAGGCCCCGGCGTAGCCGGCGCCGAGGACGACGATGCGGTGCTTCATGTGCTGCTCCTGTCGGTCGGTCCGCTTGGTCTCGGTGACTTGAGCGGAACAGCTCCCCGATTCCTGACAGAAGTCGCATGTGACCTGGGTCACGGAGCGGTGGCGGCGCGTTGCCCGACGACGCTCGCTGTGCCGAGGCGGCGTGGAACCAGCCTCGGCTGCACCTCGCTCCGTGGCAGATTCGTCTTCCACGACCGCTCGCCGCAGCAACCGCGATCGTGCTGGGCTCCACGGGACTGGAACCGGGGCCGGAGACTGCCGCCGGTGACGCACGCTGCGAGAAACGGCTGGGCGTGCTCTGCCTGGAGTGACGCGGGACAATCTCGTCTGTGACGTACGACGAAGGGCTGGCGCAGCGGATCCGGGAGCGGATCGGCGAGCGGCCCGACCTCACCGAGAAGCGGATGTTCGGCGGTCTCAGCTTCCTGCTGCACGGCAACATGACGGCGGGTGTGGTGGGGGACGAGCTGATCGCCCGAGTGGGCCCGGATCGGACGGAGCAGGCTCTTGCCCGCCCTGAGGCCCGCCCGATGGACTTCACCGGTCGCCCGATGCGTGGCTGGGTGACCGTGAGCGGGCCCCCTCTGGCGGAGGACGCGGTCCTGGAACAGTGGATCACTGTGGCGGTCGCTTTCGCCGATACGCTCCCGCCCAAGTGACATCCCCGCTCAGCGCTCGATGAGCGCCTTGAGCGCCGCCAGATCCTTCTTCTGCGCGCGGCGCATCGCTGCCGCCATCACGGCGGCGCCCACGGACGCGAATCCCCCTGGCTCGCCGCGATTACGCAGTGTCATGCGGGTCTGGACCGCCCCCTCGCCGTACGGCTCCCAGGTGTACGTGGTTTCCATGGGGAACGGGCCCTCGGCCGTGCGCATGACCAGTCGGCTGCCGGGCTCGTAGTCGGTGACCTCGTACGTGTAAGCCAGGCGCCTGCCGAGGAAGCGGGCGACGAATGCGACCCGGGAACCGACCGCCACCGGTGGTGGGGTGTGCCATCGCACGGACGTGATGTTGGCGTACCACTCGGGTGCGTGGGTGGGGTCGGCGGCGTAGGCAGCGACGCGCTCGCACGGGGCGGCGATCACGGTCTCGGTCAGCACGTCGACCTTCATGGGAGGACCCTAGACCACGCGAACAGGGCGTCGGCTTGGCGGTGCCGGCAAGCCGACGAAGGCAGGCACCGCTGTTCACCCGGACGACCGGATGCTCCGGGTGATGGCTCGTCAGTGCTGTGATGGCGTGGCCGGGTCGGAGACCTCAGCGGCGGCTCCGCGTCGTACCAGGCTCATCACGAGGACGAGGGCTGCTGCGGCTCCGTACGCGATGTTGCTCAGCGCCGGATGGAAGTGGAGCGTCGGGGCGAGTACGTAGACGGCGGCCCCCGCGAGGGGGATGCCGAGCCATTCCCAGCGTCCGTCCAGGGCGACGAGGGCGATCAGGAGGAGGGCGTACCAGGAGTAGCCCGGGGTGAGGAGGAGGAAGGACCAGCCGGTGACCAGGAGGGCGCCGCTCCAGGGGCGCCGCGGATTCCCGCGCCACATCACGTACAGCGACACTGCCGCGATGATGACGAGCAGCACCGGGAACGCCCAGGTGTCGGGCAGGACCAGGCGCAGGAGCGAGTAGCGGGACCCGGACGAGGGGTCGTCGTAGCCCTCCTCCTCGACGTAGCCGCCGAGGTAGCCGAGGACCGAGCCGTGCGAGAGCTGGACGTACGGGACGTAGGAGAGCAGGGTGAAGGCTGCCGCCGGCAGCAGTACCGCAGCCGCGTCACGGACGCGCCGGACCCCGGACAGCGCGCCGGGGAGGACGACGGCAGGCATCAGCTTCGTGGCGATGGCGGCGCCGATCAGCACGCCGCCCGCTGCCCGCCGGGGCAGGGCCCGGGACGCGACGAGGCCGAGTCCGGCGACCGCGAGGAGCACGCCCAGCACGTCCACGTGCGCGTTGTTGACCGCCTCCAGTGGAACGGCCGGGCACCAGGCCCAGTACGCGGCCTTGCGGAGGTTCTCGCCGCGCCGCCGCAGGATCAGGAGCAGCGCGCCCGTGACGCCGAGGGAGATCAGGGCGGCGCCGATCTGGAGCGGCTTGTGCCGGGCACCGGCGGGGGACAGCCGGTCGACGGCCAGGAAGTACGCCTCGGCGACAGGTGGGTAGATGGTGTGCACGGCGGGCCTGTTGATGCGGGTGCAGTGGCGCACGCCGTCCGTGGGCGGGATGCGGGCGAGGTCGGGGCCCTGGCAGGCGGCCCCGGTGGGGAAGAGCCAGGGGTCGCTCGGCTCGGCCGCCCCACCGGCTGAGTTTCCAGACGCAGGAGCGGGGGACCTCCTGCAGCACGACGGGGGAGTGCGTGGCGACGATGGCGATGCCGTTGCGGTCGGCGAGGAGCTGCGAGAGCGTCCTGACGAAGGCGGAGAGCAGCGGCGGGTGGAGGTGGCTCTCAGGTTCATCGAGGAGGACCAGGGTCTGTTCGACGACGAGTTCCACGAGACGGGTGAGGGTGAGCAGCACGATCGCGTGGCCGGAACTCAGTTCCGAGAACACGCGGTGAGGGGCTTCGTGGGAGAAGTCGTCCGGCTCAGTGCTGCTCATGTAGTCGACGAGCTCGGGAACGCTGCCCGCGGCGAATGCCGGGTCGGTCATCAGGGCGTCGACTGCGCTGGCCCAGCGTTGCGTTCTGCCGGTTGCCTGGATGACTGCCAGACTGCCGGTGAACTCGGCGGCCAGATCCTCGTGCGACTTTCGCTCGGTGTGGTTGCCTGCCTCGATGTGCAGGCCCACGTACTCGAAGGTGAGGTTCCCCTCAGGGCTCACGTCCGAGAAGCCGGAGAAGGGGTCGAAAGCGCTGAAGCAGACGGAGACGACGTTCATCGGCATCCCCATGGGCACGCCAGCCGGGGGGTCGCAGAAGGCGAAGGTGCCGTCGGCCTCCGTGGAGCCGAGGCGGACCGCTGCGCGGGTGATTCGCCTAAGCAGGGTTGTCTTTCCGACGCCGTTGCGTCCGATCAGGACGTGCACATTGCTCGGGGGCGTGGAATCAGGATCGGCTTTGAAGTCGAGAGTCGAGCCTCCGTGCGCCTGCTCGGCGGGCGGAGTGTAGGCGAAGTGGTAGCCAAGCAGACGATCGCCGCCGGCCGCGATTCGTCTGAACTGGATGACCACCGTGCTCTCGGAGATGTGGCGGAGCAGGGAGATTAGGGTGACTTCGTGCTCCATCGCCACTGCGAAGGCCTCGCGGCTGAATGCGATGTCGGACAGGGCACTCAGGATGGAGGCGCGTCGTTCGGTGCCGAGCCGGGCGATGTTGTCGTAGTAGGTGTCGTCTTGGCCCACCGAGAACCATTGGTGGGGTCGGCTTTCGTCGTCCAGCGCCGAGTACTGGCCGGGGCGAAGGGCGCGGTTCCCGGGCTGCTGGTGCGTGCTGCCGATCTTGACGGTGCCGAGCCGCAGGGGAAGCCAGTTGTCGTGCTCACGGACGTGCAGTTCGTAGGTGGTGCGATAGCCGCGATCGTGCGTGTTGACAGGGGTGAGGATGAGGCCCGCCGGACCCTCGTCGGACGGAGCCGTGGAGACGTCACTGACCTCGATGAACACCCGCGCACCCCTGCAGTCTTGCCGCCCTCGGACCCTCGAACCCTAACCCGCCGCTCCTACCGGCAAGTTATCTGTAGCGCTGTCCAGGCAAGGGGCGAACTTCACGCCGCCAGGCCGATGTCGAGGATCTTGGCGGCTTTGCCGATGGAGCCGGGCATGAGGTGGCGGTAGATCTTGAAGGTGATGTCGAGGCTCTTGTGGCCCATCCATTCGGCGACGTCGGTGATGGGGATGCCGTTGGTGAGGCAGTTCGAGGCGAAGAAGTGGCGGAGGCTGTAGATCACCATGCCGTCGGGGACGTCGACTTCGCCGGCGCGCTTGATGCGCTGCCACTGGTTCTGGAGGTAGTAGGCCAGGAACGGCCTCGTGGGGTCCATGGGGTGGCGGAGGAGGTAGCCGTCGACCGTGCCGTGTTTGTCGGCGTACCACTCGATCGTCTCGCGGACTCGGGCCGGGAGGGGGACGTCGCGGTAGTCGGTGGGCTTGCGGTGCTTGAGACGGCCGTAGGTCTTCGTGGTCTGGTTGACCTGCTCGGTGATGCGGTAGACGTCGCTCGCGACGAGGTTGTTGATGTTGACGGCGAAGGCCTCGCCGTTGCGCATGCCGCAGCCGCTCATCAGGTCGGCGATCAGGAGGAACCGGTCGTCACCGGCGGTGCGTATGTCGCGGAGCTGGGCGGGGGAGGGGATCACCGCGCGCTCGGGGTCGTACTGAGGGGGCTTGACACCCAGGACGGGGTTCTCCGTGTAAATGCCGAGGCGGTAGGCGTCCAGGAGGACCGACTTCACCTTGTCGAAGGCGTTGGACTGGGTGGCGAGGCCGGTGCCGTTGCGCTCCATGGTGCGGATGAAGCCGTCGACGACCTTGTGGTCGAAGGTACTCATCCGGCGACTGCCGAGCGTAGGGAGGATGTGGTGCTCGAGGAGGGTTTCCAGGGTTCTGAGGGAGGACTCGGCGAGGTCGCGCTGGCCGGCCTTCCATTCCGCGGTGTACTCGCGGAACTGCATCGCGCCGTACTTCTGGATGCGCTCGGCCTTGCTCTGGCTCTGGGGAGCTGCCTTCTTCTCCTGGTAGACCGTGGTGAGGCGGGCGATCGCCTTCTCCTGGGTGGAGAAGCCGGCCTCTTCCGTCTGCTTCCCCGTGGCGCTTCGGTAGCGGATCTTGTACTCGTGGGGGCACTTCGACCAGCGGGACTGTGGGTGCTCGCAGTCCTTGTAGAAGGTGCCCATGCCGTGGGCGAGCGACTTCGTTGCCATGCGGTGCGGGACTCCTCGGGCGCCAATGCTGACCTTTTGCTGACGCCGGAGGGTCCACCACGTTCCTGACCTGCACGAAGACGGATATCTCGTGTTACGTTCTGGAACTGGATCGGACGGTCACACGATGATATCGCGCAGGCCCGCGAGGACTGGATGAACGGGTCCCGATTCGGTGAGGTGAAGGGCTACGACGGCCCTCCGATTCCGTCCCCGGAGCTCCCGCCGACGTACCTGAAGCCCAGGGGAAGGGTGCGCTGACCTGCTGGTTTGCGTGAACGAGGGCTGGGTGTCGTGCTCGGGCCCGGCCCTCCGATTTTGGTTTCGCAGGGGAGGTCGCCGGATGGGGCGCGAGAGCCTTCGGGGCTCACGGGCGAGTCTCATCTGTAGCAGGCTGTAACCAGGTTTGGTCGGACGAATGCTGACCTTTTGCTGACTTTACTGACTGGTAGTTAGATCTGCCCGCTGGTTGGTCGAGTCTTCTTGCCCGCGAACTGCGGGGGTGGCCGCCGCCGCGCCGCCGGCTCCTACGATCGTGACTTCGGATCCGGCCGGGGTGCGTGATTCGTCGATGAAGCGTGCGTGGCGGGTCTTGTTCACAAGTGACAAGGCCCTCGCGTGTCCAGTTCCCTTCGCCAGGTTCTGACGGAACGCGGTTGCGTGCCAGAGCCCTGTGGCTTTCAGGCGACTGGACGCTCGAGTGGGGGTGAGGAATCAGGTGCCCGCGTCCACGGAGCCTGGCACCCGACCGGTATGTGGGCCGCAACGAGAGGCGCCACACCCGCGGGCTAGCAGCTGCGGGGGCGCCGAGGCATTCTCCCCTGGTAGCCGTGATCAAGATCGAAGGGCGACGTCCAGGTATCGCTGGACCGGCTGGAAGAGTCCGTACGGGATGTACCGCTGGATCTGCGACAGAGGCACCCACGCGACCTCGGCGACTTCATCGGCGTCCACCACATGTGCGGTCCCGCCGACCACTTCGCAGGCCGTGTACGACACTTGCCGACCAGTGATTGGATGGACCCGCTCGCCCAGCGGAGCAACAGCGACCACCTCCAGGCCAGCCTCCTCCTTCGTCTCGCGGACGGCGGCTTCCTCGCAGGACTCGCCCGGTTCGACTTTGCCCGCCGGGAACTGCCACGAGAGCTGGCCCTCTGCAACTCGTCGCCGTACGAGCAGCACTCGACCCTCGTAAACCACAACCGCCCCGGCAACCCGACGCTCAGGTTGGGCATCGCCATTCACCGACGCCTGCAGGTCACTCACGGCAGCCGCCGTCGTTTGGGGCGAGAAGGCGCTGCAATGCCAGCGGGAGGTTGGAGTCTGGTGACTTTCGCGGGCCCCTCGTTGTTACTGCGATGCGTTGCATGGGTGCGGCTCTCCGATCCTCATCCCTCGAAGAGCATTTCTTCCACCGCGGCGGGCGCCGCTGCCTCCTGCTGTGCGCGCTCGAACTCGAGCTGCCACGCTCGTGCTTCGGCGTAAGCGACGTGAACCATGCTGCCCGGACATAACACCAGTGCCCGGGGCTCGATCTTGTGGTCCTTGACCGATCCGTACCCGATTCGTTTGGTGGGCAGCAGGGCGTGCGGAACGGAGCAGGAGGGGCATGGAGCCTTCGGGAGGGTCGCCATGTCACCAGGATGGCCTAATAAGTTCCGGCGCGGCAGGGAGCGCACGAGCGCGCATCGTGGCACGTCGTTGGCGGCTTCCTGTAGCCCATCATGATCACTGGTGTCGTGGTCAGATGATCACCAGGCTGATGGCGCCGGTCCCGCTGGAACACGGCACCCTGAAGCGTCGCGCGGCGACGTCGCCTGATGCCCTGCGCCGGGGTGGCATCCATTGCGGGGCGAGCTACGGCTTTCGTCGTCGGCTTTGTTGCGCTCGTGCCTGGGCCTCGGCCTGGCGGTCCCGTTCGGTGCGCGCTTCCGCCAGGCGAGGCCGGAGATCGGGTTCATGCAGGACGAGAAGTTCGAGGCCGGCCATTCTGCAGTGTTCCCGGGCTTCCTGAAGGAGCGGCTCGGGGATGATGTCAATCGCCGCCATGACGTGCACGTCGGCCTTGAGACGGTGGCTGAGTTCGACGTCACGGCGGATCTGGCCTTTCTTGGCGAACTCGGCGGCGCTGACCTTCGCCTCGCCTGCGAGGACCTTCCCCTCGTAGACGCCAAAGATGTCGACTTCTTTCGTGTCGCCGTCGTCGAAGACAACGTCGACGCCGGGGAGGAAGTGTGAGTCGGGGGCGCGTTCTTTCAGGGCGGCGACGAGGAGCAGGTGGGTGAGCACGCCGTTGTCAACGGCTCGGTCGATGAACCCGTTGAGGCGGTACATGATCTCGACGGACTTACCGTTGTCCCGCCCGTACCGATCCGGTGCCGAGCAGGCAGGGCAGACCGCCTGGCCGGTGCTCGCTTGCAGCGGGATGAAGCTGTGCAGTTTGCACTGCTCGCAGTCCAGTCCAAGCCCACGCTCGGCCCACCCCTGTTCACAAGCCCTCTCGAGCGCGGGGGTCACCTGTTGGGGTCGCCAGTTGTTCAGGGCGTTCGTGGCGGAGCGGAACTTCCGGTCCATGCGTCCACCGAATTCGCGGGCGAGCTCTCTGGCATCCTCGAGCAGGATGCGTCCGGGAATGCGATGGTCCAGCGCCTTGATGAAGTGCTCGGTGCGCTCGGTCTTGAGGGCGGTGAGGGATTCGGCGACGAGTAGGTCGAGAAGTGCACCGATGTCGGACTGCTGGGCGATGGTGACGCCGATCTTCCCCGGCGTGGACAGCTCGAACTGCTTGGTGACTTCGTTCAGGAGCCGAGGTACGACCTCCGCCGGCTTCGGGATGGTCAGTGTCAGCCGCGGCCAGTCCAACCACGGAAGGGAAACGGGCATCTGTAGTTGGTCGCCGTGCCAGGACGCCGGAAGCCGAATCTGACCCCTGCCTTGTTCCGTGATCATACGAGCGACCACGGGATGCTTCGGAAGACCGTTGAAGGGCTCCCCGGCAAGGCGCAGCAGACCGGCTGCGGGGTGCTGCAGGATGACGGGCAGCTTGACGTCGAACCGGCTCGGCCCGGCGAACTGGTTGAAACCGCTGCGCTTCATGGCACCCCACCGGCGATCGAAGAGCCATCCTGAAGAGACGTCCACGTTGATCGCGTAGGTCAGAGGCTCAGGAGCCTCAGCAAGACGGCTGTGGCGGAGTTCATCGTCGAACGATGCGACGAGACCGGCCTGATGCGCCGCTTCGTGCAGGTCATCTTCCGCAACGCTCTGACTGATGAAGACGACGTCCGGTTGAACGCGGAGCCCCGAGTGGACCTGTGCCAGCCGGATGTCGCGCGCGAAGTTGATCCAGTTCTTCGGTGCATCGTCGGGGAACAGCAAGAGGGGCATCTCGGTGTGTACGTGCAAGCGCAGAGCACGAGCATTCCAAAACCACAGGACGTCGGGCAGAGAATCCGGCCGGGCAATGACGACAACGATCGGCAGCTCGTCATGCACGCTCTGACTTGAGCGCTGGTGTTCCTGAAAGCCGGCCATGCCTTGCTGGAGGGCCGTGGCGCCGGTGCTCTGTGCGGCGCCGAGGAGAGTGTCCTGCGCGGGGATCACGGGACCTTGGTACGCGGCTTCGTCTGGAGCGTCGTAGATGCCCGCCACTGCCACGGCCCAGAGCGGTCCCTCCGGATCTGCCCGGAAGCAGGTGTCCGCTGCCGGCCCGATCAGGTTGTGGCAGGCAGCCTCAGGCCGGCTCGTGAACTGCCAGATTCCTGTCGAGCCCATGGCGTCGAGGGCCACGAGCGGAAGATTCCAGGAGTCGGCAAGTTCCTGAGCACGTCCAGGGTCGGCGTTCACATTGACGAGCGCTTGGACATCCGCGACTCGGATCAGCTCCGCCGTCGCGACGGTGCCAGCATCCGTAGAGGCTTCGATGATCGGCTCGGTCATGCCGCCCCAGCGTTGGGTTGCCGTCCGCACCGCCGCCCGGAAACCGCTCGTGCTGTCTTCAGCGATGAGGTAGACCACCCTCGCGGGAAGAAGGGCTACTTCGATGAGGCGGTGGCCAAGATAATCCTGGTGCTCCATTGAGCCACTCAACCAGAGAGCAGTTCGCGGCGTGGCCGGTTTGGCAGGCTTCGTTGAGCCCGAGGCTGTGGCCGTTTTACCGCCAGGGCGCCTGGGCGCGCTGTGCCTGTTGCTGCGCGGAGGCGGCGTCTGCGCGTGCCATGGACAGGAGGTGGGGGAGTCGGCCGGCTGCTTGGGTGTTCCACCAGCAGTGGGCGTCGGGCGAGAACGCGGCCTTGGGGACGTTGTCGATGGCTTCTTGGTACACGGTTGGTGAGTCGTGCCATTCGGTGTCGCTGATCAACCGCAGGGAGCGGCGCGAGAGACCGTCGAGGAGGGTGAAGAGCCGGGGGACTGCCGTGAGACGGTGTTGGCTGGAGCCGGCTGGGCGGACACCGCCTGGATATTGGGCCCAGAGGAGGTACTGGGCTGGCCACGGGAGATCGATCCCCTCGCGTCCGTCGTAGGCCACGACCACCGGCTCGGCCATGGAAGCAGCGATGCCGGTGACCATTCCGCGCCCCGCGTGGTGCAGTTGATCGGTCATCCTGACCACCCACGGTTCATCCTGTAGGTCGCGCTTGATCAACCGCTCCAGGACGGCGTACGCGCGCGCCCAACGTGCCGCTACTGGGGAGGCGTGATTTTCCTGCTCGGCAGGGGTGAGACACATCAGGGCATTGAGCCAGCTCTCGCACCACCGGTCGAAGCCGGACTGGTAGCCATAGCGTGCAGTACCCGATGACGACTCCTTCACCTCCTGCGCGTCGAGGGCCTGCTCGCAGATCTCCTCCCAGGTCTCCTGCCACGGGAGCCGGAACTTCCCCGGCCGACGGCGCCGGAAGTCTGAGTCGAGAAGCGCGGCCGTCCCGATCAGGAGGAGCTCTTCCTGAGCCTTCCCGCTGCCGTAGGCGTCGGCATGGAGTTCTGCCAGCCGATCACGGGCGGCGCCCAGTGCTGAGAGCGGCTTCCGCAGGAGGCGATGGGCGTCTCCCGGGTTGCTCCAGTCGGGCCCGTGGAGCCCGAACGTAAGGACGTCGCAGTACGCCTCCAGGTCATGCCCGGAGGAGAGCCGGCCCGCGAGTGTCGCCAGTTCCTCCATGCGTGAGATCAGACGGCGGGCCTGCGTGTAGTAGTCGGGGAACGGGTTGGGGCAACGCCGGCACCCCCCGGGCTCCGGAAGTTCGGCCATGCTTCCACGATCCGGCACTCGCAGGCTGACGCCAGCCCGCTGCGGAGGAACACGGAACGCCCTGCACTCCGCCGACAGATGGAGCACCGAGCCGCTCGCCGTCTGCCACAGCGGTACGTCCATTCCCGCCAGAGGGCCCAATGGCACGTCGTTGCCGTGGGAAGGGGTACCTGGTCATGTGCTGCAACACTCGCGGACACGCTCGTGAGCTCCTGCCTCGGGATGCCGAATGCGTACCGCACCAGCCTGTCCTACGTCCGAGCGCCACGGCGCAGCTTTCGCCGATCGAGTGACGGCGCCGAGGTCCGGCCCCGATGGAGTGGTTCCACCGATCGGCTATCGGCCTTACGGTCCGGGGCGGCGGGAAGCCACGCGGAGGAGACGGGCTGGAAGTCGGGGGAAACGTTGATCGACGTCGGGCGTGGCTGGCGTCACCGCGACCTCCCGAAGGTGAGCCGAAGGCGGCCTGACATGATCCCTCCCACGGAAAGGGAGGGTCGCCGTGGGATTTGGCCTGTACGTCGCGGTACCCATAGGGGTGGTGGCGCTGTTGCTCGCTGCCTCCGGTGTGGCGGCGCTCAGCCGTGGCTGGCTGCTGCCCTGGCAGCGGCGGCACATCGTCCGGCTGCGCCTGTTTGGCTGGGCTCAGCTGTTGATCGCCGCCGCGCTGGGTTCTCAGGTGATCGGTCTCCTGGCGGTCGATCCCGTCTATCGTTCCGTCGCCACCATGCCGGGTGTGGTGGCCGTCCTCCTCGGTTTGGTGCTGATCACGCGGGCCCAGCGCCCGCCGCGTACCCGGCAGGGCTGACACGGCGCCCGGCCGCACGATCCACGAGCCCCGCGCAGCGGAGACTGCGGGAGAGCACCATGGAAGGAGGACGGCGAGCAGCAGTGACGAGCGGGCAGGAGCCCGTCCATGGCGCGTGGGCGATTGCGGATCTACCTCGGGGCCGCCCCCGGGGTGGGGAAGACGTACGCGATGCTCGAGGAGGGGCAGCGTCTGGCAGGGGCCGGTGCCGATGTGGTCGTCGGGTTCGTCGAGCCGCACGGTCGACGGCCCACCGCGGCCCTCGCCGAGGGTCTGGAGATCATTCCCCGGAGCACCCTGGAGTACCGGGGGGCGACGTTCACCGAGATGGACCTGGACGCGGTGCTCACGCGCCGTCCGCAGGTCGCCCTGGTCGACGAGCTGGCGCACACCAACGTGCCCGGCTCACGCCGTACCAAGCGATGGCAGGACGTCGAGGAACTCCTGGACGCGGGCATCGACGTCGTCACCACGCTCAACGTCCAGCACCTGGAGTCTCTCGGTGACGTGGTCCGGCAGATCACCGGTGTCCCGCAGCGGGAGACCCTGCCCGACGAGGTGGCGCGCCGAGCGGACCAGATCGAACTGGTCGACCTGCCGCCCGAGCTGCTGCGCCGGCGCATGCTGCACGGCGAGATCTATCCCTCGGAGCGCATCGAGGCCGCTCTCACCCACTACTTCCGTGTCGGCAACCTCACCGCGCTGCGGGAGCTCGCCCTGCTGTGGCTTGCCGACCGCGTCGAGGAGGGGCTCCAGCGCTACCGCGCCGAGCACGGCATCACCACCCCCTGGGAGACCCGCGAACGCATCATGGTCGCCCTCACCGGCGGCCCCGAGGGCGGCACGCTGATCCGCCGCGCGGCCCGGATCACGGCCCGCGTGCCAGGCAGTGAGCTGCTGGCGTTGCACGTCGTGCCGAGCGACGGCCTCACCCATGGGGATCAGGCGAGCCTCGCAGCCCAGCGTGAGCTGGTGGAGTCGTTGGGCGGGAGCTACCACCAGACCACCGGCGACGACATCCCCGAGGAACTGCTCCAGTTCGCGGAGGCCGAAGGCGTCACCCAGATCGTGCTGGGCGCTAGCCGCCGCGGCAGGGTCTCCACGTTCCTCCGCGGAGGCGTCGGGCACCGGACGATCCAGCGGTCCGGCCCCATCGACGTGCTGGTCGTGACCCACGAACACGCCGCAGGGTCGTCCTCCGCCCTCCGGCTGCCGCACCCCAGCCGCGCCACCGGGCCACGGCGGTTCTGGACGGCGATCGTGCTCGCCGCAATTGCCCTCCCGGTCCTGACCCTCCTCCTGGTCCTCCTGGGCGAGCACGTGGACCTCTCCCTCGCCCTGGTGCTCTACCTGCTGGCCGTCGTCGTCATCGCCCTGGTCGGGGGTCTCGTCCCCGCCCTGCTGGCCGCACTCGCCGCCAGCCTGCTCGCCGACTACTACTTCACCCCGCCGCTGCACTCGCTGCGCGTCGAGTACCCCGCCGACGTCCTCGCACTGGTGGTGTACGTCGTCACGGCCGTCGTGGTCGGCATGGCCGCAGGAACGGCAGCCCAACGCACGTACCAGGCCGTCCGAGCGAGCTCCGAGGCCAGGGCGCTGAGCCGACTGGCCACCGCCATGATGCACGGCCAGGACTTGCCGACCCTGCTCGAACAGGTACGGGAGGACTTCGGCCTGGACGCGGTCAGCCTGCTGGAAAGGGATACCGGGCATGCCGCCGAGCCCCGCTGGTACGTCGTCGCCAGCACCGGCGTTGATCCACCCGAGCGTCCCTACGACGCCGATGTGGAGAGCCCCGTTGGCGACGACATCTCCCTGGCGGCCCGCGGACGACCGCTGAGCAGCGAAGATCAGCGCGTGCTGGCAGCGTGCGCTGCCCAGTTGGGTATGGCGTACTCCCACGGACGGCTTGCCGCCCACGACGCCGAAACGGACCTGCGCGCCACTGCGGAGCACACCAGGGCCTCACTGCTCCGCATCGCGGGCCGAGACCTGCGGGGGCCGCTCCGTACGGCTGACGACGCGCTGAGCAGCCTGCGCGACCTCGCGGACCCCGAGGAGGCCCGTCTCCTCGACACGGCCCGAGGGGCCTTGCGCCGCGCGGACCAGCTGGTCTCGGATCTCGACGACCTGAGCCGACTGCACGCGGGCGCACTCGATCTCTACCTGCGCCCGGTGGACCTCGACGAACTGCTGACCGCCGTGATGGACGATCTCGGTCCCGGCCATACGCTGCGCTGCATCCTTCCGGAGCGGCTGCCCGACGTGATCGCCGACGCAGCCGTCCTCACCCGCGTGCTCACCACGCTGGCGGCCGAGGCCCAGAGGCACAGTCCGCCGGACCGGCGCGCGCAGCTGACGGCCGAGACCAGCCCCGGCTCGGTGGAGATCCGCATCACTGACGGAAGACCCGAGGGGGCGCAGGAGGCAGGGTCCGGGGCACACCCGAGCCGATCCGCCGACAGCCTGGCCCTGCGGATGTCCCGCGACCTCACGGAGAGCATGGGCGGGACTCTCGAACCGGCCACCGACGGGCCCGGGTTCGCCGTGGTGCTCACGCTTCCGGCAGCAGCACGCAAGCAGGACCACTGACCGGTGTGAAGGTGTGAGCGGTCACTCCAAGCCGGAGACCTTGAAGACCGTCTGTGCCGTTTCGCGATCGATGTGCTGCGCCAGCTGCTGCAGCGCGGTCACGCCGGGGAGCAGGGTGCCGCGCTGGATCGACGCGCGCGTGTCCATGTCGAGGAGGTGCCACATCGCCGGGTTGCGAACCAGGACGGCCGGGTCGATCTCGACCCGGCTTCCGTGCGTGTCCCGAAGGACCATCCGCTGGGCCACCCCGTCGTACCACCGGACCGAGACGAGGAAGTCGGTGCGGACCGTGTCCGTCATGAGCAATCCGCCGGCGCTCAGCAGTCCAGGACGAATGGAGACCCGAGGCGGGCGCAAGATCACGAAGAGAAGGACCGCGAGGCCAGTCCACAGGGCGCCGCGTGTCAGGTCGAGGCTTCCGAAACCGGCGTCCACGGCGAACAGGGCCGTGAAGAGGAGGAACGCCACACCGATCGCGGAGCGCCACTCACCGGCCCAGCGGATGTCGTGCACGAAGGGCCCGGGAGGGGCCGCTGCGGCGCCGTGCGCACCCGCCCGGGCACGTGTGAAGCGTTCCATGAGAGCGACGTTAGGGCTGGTAGAGGCTCTGGAGCCGGACCCTGACGCACCGCTGATGTGATGGCTACGCCATCTTGATGGGGCTCCCACGGCGGGAACCCCATCGGCTTCAAGGGCCCGGTGGGCTGATCGAAGGCGACGGCCGGGAGTAGTCGTACGGCGGCGGGCTCCATGGTGCTCGGGCGGGCGAGGGCTTGAAGGGTCCTGCCCGGTTAGCCATGAGGACCAGCATCGTCCCGACGAAGAGCAGGGTGACGATGATGAGGGCGAGCCCGAAGGGGTTGTGGGGGTTGTAGTAGTAGCGTTTCGTACCCCACTTGCTCCGTCTGAAGACCGGTTCGTCGTCGTACCGCACAGACCGACTCCTCAAGTCGAAGGGGATAGTGCTTCTGGTCAAAGGGCGCAGCCGGCTGCCTTCTGCGCGGCCGGCAGGTAGGCGGCGATGAAGCGGGCGAGATCCTCGCGGCGTTCATTGACGTCGGTCGGAGCTTTCCGTACCCAGACCTCCACCACGTATCGGTGCGGCTCACCCTTGTACGTGCACGCGCTGTACGCCATCGCCGCGCTGTCCGCGATCCGCGCATCGGTGCCGATGTCCGCCTTCTGGGGATTCCCGGCGCTCAGGAGGTTACGGCTCTTGACCTGCAGAGGGTCCACATTCGCAGCCACCAGGCTCGCCTGGAACGTCAGCTCGCGGCGCTTGTCGACCTCCATCCCGCAACCGGTGATGTCTCCACCGCGCTCGCTGGTGTCGCCCTGCTTGAACGAACCACCTGGCGGGAGCAGCGGTTTCAGCAGAGCGGGCCGCACCTCGACGCCGCACACATCGCCGGGTACCGCGTAGTCCTGGCCCTGCGCGCACCCTGCCGCACCGGCCAGCAGGACCAGGGCCAGGGCAGTGGCACGATGGCGGCTCACTGGGCGCCTGCCAGGCCCTGGGCCTTCTGGTTGCCGTCGAAGGCCGCCCCGTTGATCTCGGACGTGAGCATGTAGCGGTTGTTGCCGGCGCCGGCATTGGCCTTCGCCCATTCGTCCGCGAGGGCCTGGAGCTGCCGCTCGCGGCCCGTGAAGGTGGCGCCGTTCTGGCGCGTGGTCTCGGCGTTGATCCGCGCCTGCTCGTCGAGCTGCCACTGGTAGGCGAGGGCGTCGACCCCCCGCTGCGCGGCGTCACCGACGACGGGGATGAAGTTCGCGGCGCCGCCGAAGCCGTGGTAGAGCCACTTGGCATCCCACGAGGGGTCGTCCTTGTCGGTCTTCAGGGCCTGGTAGCGGGCCTCTTCCAGGAAGCCCACCGTGGCGCCGGCTCGCACCAGGTTCTCCTTGGGGTCGCTGGGGTGGTCCCCGTGAATGTCCTTGATCATTTCGCGGTTCATGGCCTCGTTGAGCATGCCGTACGAGTCCTGGTCGCGGGAGATCTGCTTGCTGACCTCCAGCAGCTGATGGCGGTCCAGCAGGCGGGGGTCCTTCTCGTCGTCGGCGAGTGAGCTGGCCGAGTGGTGGACGACGTCGCTGTGGGCCGTGAGGACCTTGGCCATGTCGTCGCGCATCTCGGGCGGGAACTCGTCGCCGCGCTCGGAGAGGTACTTCAGGGAGCGGTCCAGTACTTGGCGGTGCTCGGGGGTGAGGTCCGCCGGGCGGCCCGTGGGGTCGTTCGGGTTGACGCCGGTGGCGGCGGAGACCAAGGCGGCGCCGGTGGCCTCGCGGGCCGCGTTGCCGTCCTTGCTGTCCAAAGGGGTGTCGTCGAAGGTCTGGCGGTCGCCGAGGACGTACTGGGCATTGTCGGTCGGCTGCGTGGTGTTGAAGAACTCCGTGGCGGCGTTCGGGCTGGCGGCGAGGGCCGTCATGAAGCCGGTCATGGGGTCGCGGCCGAAGTCCTCACCGATGAAGTTCATCTTCGGCACCGGCGGGACGCCGCCGTTCCAGTAGTTGGCCGGGAGCTTCATCTTCTTCTCCGTCGCGACGAGCGCGTTGCCGTAGTCGTTCAGAAAGCGGTTGTCCCAGTCGCCGCTGCGCATGAGGTTGCTCATCACCTGGTATCCGTAGACCTGGGTGCCGCGGGTCTGGATCCGCTCCTCGCCGAGCTTGACCATGTCGTTCTCCCAGGTGCGCATGGCCGGGCTGTCGGACTGGGTGGCGCCGGCCAGGGTGAAGGAGAGGTTGCGCTGGAAGTCGCCGAGCTGGTCGTGGCGGGAGCGCTGCAGGGCGCCGCCGTCGGACGGGTCGGCCAGGTCCGCCCAGAAGTCGAGCAGGCCGCGCGGGCCGACGGTGGTGGCGAGCCTTTCCTGGAAGAGCCGGTCGTCCTTGTACTTGGCCAGGTCGGCGTTCAGCCTGTCGAACTCCTCGGGGGACATGTCGTCTCCCTTGGTTTTGAGGAGCTTCGCGATCCGGTCGGCGTCCTTTATGGCGTCTGCCGCGCGGTCGCGGTCGTAGTAGGCGGCGTCGGAGAAGCCGTACGGGGTCTGGCTGACCAGCATCGTCAGAGCTTGCGCCGCCGTGGTGTCGCTCTCGGTCGCACCCTCCAGGATCCGCTGCACCTCGTCCCGCAGTGCGGTCGCATCGGCCTCGGTGTGCTCGGGCACCGAGGTGCCCTTGGCGGCGCGGTCGGGGTGGACGTTCATCGTGACGGTGAAGCTGCCGTCACCCGTCCCCACGACCGTGAGGTTCTTCTCCAGCCCGCGCCGGATGGCTTCGTTCAGCCTGGTCTTGTAGTCGACGAGCTCGCCGTGGGTGTCGCGCAGGATGTTCCCGATGCTGGTCGCCTCGGTCGCGGCGTCCGCGAACTCCTTGGCGGTCTTGCCGATGAACTCCCGCGTCACGGTCGCGTTCACCCCTGCCCAGTCCGCCTTCGCGGCTTTCCCGCCGAGATCGCCGCGGGCATCCGACTCCAGCTCCCACAGCTTGGTGGCCATGGCCGTCCAGTCGGCCACGGCCGTGGACAGCTTCGAGAAGTCCGCGAAGCGCAGTGCGTCCAGGTCCATCAGTGCTGCGCCCTTTCCTCGAAGCCTGCGTTGAGCTGCGCGAACTTGAACTGGGTGGCGATCCAGTACTCGTCTTCGGCGTGCGCGTTCTGGGTGTAGTCCAGGTGGTTGGAGATGTGGGCGCAGGCGTCCAGCAGGGTGCCGACCTGGTCGTGCCATTTGTCGGCGACCGTCGAGAGGGCTGCACCCAGGGCGAAGTCCTTCTTCAAGGAGCCCGCAGCCTCGTACGTGCTGGCCTTGGCGTGGTCCCCGTCGGTGCCGAGCCGCTGGCGGAGCTTGAACGCCGCGTCCCCGACGGCGGCCAAGTCCTTCTGGGTGACCACCAGGTCCCCCTGCGGCCCCGCTCCTCCTCCTCCGGGATCCAGCTGATTGAGCCGCATGGCGGTCTGCTTGTCGGCAGCGGCTGACTTGAGCTGCGCCCATTCTTCGTCGAATGACATGCGTTCCCCCATGGTGGAAATGACCTCACCCTGTGTGATCCAGGGCCAGGACTGTGCGGTGCTGCGATGCCGGTGAATGCGAGATCACTCGGCCCGAAGACGGTGGGTTGGCAAGGACACGCCGGTCAGAGCCGTTCTGCGCCCGCATCAGTGATCGGCCGCGGGCAGGGACAGGACCATGGTCAGACCGCCACCAGGGGTGTCCTCAGCGGTGAGAGTGCCGTCCATGGCCTCGGTGAGCCCGCGGGCCAGGGCGAGGCCGAGGCCGAGACCGGCGGTGTTGTCGCGGTCGCCGAGGCGCTGGAAAGGCTCGAAGGCCCGCTCGCGGTCATCGGCGGCGATCCCGGGGCCCCGGTCGGCGATCCTGACCTCGACCCGGCCGGCCAGGGCGCTCGCCGTCACCAGCACGGGATGGTCCTTGGGGGCGTGGCGGACCGCGTTGCCGACCAGGTTCGCCAGGACCCGTTCGAGCAGAGGGGGGTCGGCCTGCAGCGCCGGCACGGTCTCCAGGTTCTGAACGTCGATGCCGGGCGTATCCGCCGACGGCAGGTCAAGTGAATCCAGAGCGGCGGGCAGGACTTCCTCGAGAGTGGTGGCCCGCAGTTCGAGGGTGAGGGCGCCGGCTTGCAGGCGGCTGAGGTCGAGCAGGTTCTCCACCAGCCGGTTCAGCCGGTTCAGAGACATCTCGGCGGATTCGAGCAGCTCCGCCCGGTCCTCCTCGGAGAAGTCCACGTCCGGGGCGCGCAGCGAGCCGATCGCGGCCAACGCCCCGGCCAGCGGGGTCCGCAGGTCGTGGCTGACGGCCCGCAGCAGGGCGGTGCGCAGGCGGTCGGCGGCCTTGATGGGTTCGACTTCGGCGGCGGCCTCGGCCAGGCGGGCCCGCTCGACCGCGGCGCCGACGTGGGCGGCGAAGGCGGCCAGGACGCGGCGCTCGGAGGACGGCAGCGTACGGCCGCGCAGGACGAGGACGTCCCCGGGTCCGGCCGCGACCACCAGGTCGGGGCCCGGTCCGCCACGGATGCGGTGCCCGCTCTCCGTACCGGAACCGGAGTCAGGCGCTCCCGGCGCCAGCTCGACGGTGTCCATGCCGAAGGTCTCCCGGGTCCGTTCCAGCAGGGCCGGTATCGTCTGGTCGCCGCGCACGATGCTGCCCGCGAGGGAGGACATCGTCTCGGCCTCGGCCGCGGCCCGGGCCGCGCGGCGGGAGAGCCGTAGGGACCTGTCCGCGGCGGCGGCCACGGTGGCGGCGACGACGGCGAAGACCACCAGCGCCAGCACGCTGTCCGGGTCGCTCATGGTGAACTCGCCTATGGGCGGCATGAACCAGTAGTTGAGGAGCAGGGCGGCGGTCAGCGCCGCGATCACGGCGGAGGCGACGCCTCCGATGCAGGCCACGCCCACGACCGCCACCAGGAACAGCAGTGCCTCGCTGGTCAGGTTCAGGGTGCCGCGCATCCGGTCCAGGGCGAGGGTGAGCAGTACCGGGAGGACGACGCCGGCCACGGGCCCGGCGATGAGGCGGGAGGTGGGCAGCGTGCGGCGGCGGGAGGGCAGCAGCCGGCCGTGGCCGGCCCGCTCGTGCGTGACGATGTGGACGTCGATGTCCCCGGAGAGCCCGACGACCGTCTCGCCGATTCCCGGGCCGGTGAGGAAACGTTCCAGCCTGCGGCGGCGGCTCGTACCGAGGACGAGCTGGGTGGCGTTCTCCGCCGTGGCGAAGTCCACGAGGGCGGTGGGTACTTCGTCGCCGACGACGGAGTGGTAGCTGCCGCCCAGGTCCTCGACGAGGGCCCGCTGCGCGGCGAGCGCCGCGTGCGAGACCCCGGCGGCGAGACCATCGCTGCGTGCGATGTGTACGGCGAGCAGTTCGCCCCCTGCGGAGCGGCCGGCGATGCGGGCGGCGCGACGGATCAGGGTCTCGCCCTCAGGGCCGCCCGTGAGCGCCACCACTACCCGCTCTCGGGTCTCCCAGACGTCCCCGATGCCGTGCTCGACGCGGTACTTGTGGAGCGCCTCGTCCACTCGTCCGGCCAGCCACAGCAGGGCCAGCTCCCGCAGCGCGATGAGGTTGCCGGGGCGGAAGTAGTTGGCGAGGGAGGCGTCGATCCGTTCCGGGGGATAGACGTTGCCGTGGGCCATTCGACGCCGAAGCCCCTCGGGGGGTATGTCGACCAGCTCGATCTCGTCGGCGCGGCGTACGAACTCGTCGGGCACCGTCTCGCGCTGCGGCACCCCGGTGATCTTCTCGACGACGTCGCTCAGCGACTCCAGGTGCTGGATGTTGAGGGTGGTGACGACGTCGATCCCGGCGGCGAGGATGTCCTCGACGTCCTGCCAGCGCTTCGGGTGCCGGCCGCCGCCCGGGACGTTGGTGTGGGCGAGCTCGTCGATCAGCACCACCTGCGGACGCCGGGACAGCAGCGCCTCCCGGTCCAACTCCGCGTACCGGCCCCCTCGGTAGTCGTGGCCGGCCAAGGGCAGCATCTCCAGGCCGTCGAGCTTCGCCTCGGTGTGCCGGCGCCGGTGGCACTCCACGAAACCGACCACCACATCCGCCCCGCGCGCCACCCGGCGGTGGGCCTCGTCGAGCATGCGGTACGTCTTTCCGACCCCGGGGGCCGCGCCCAGGAAGACCTTGAGCCTTCCGGGCCGGACGACCGGCTGTGCCGCCCCTGCCGTCAGGCCGGCCGCGTCCGTCGTCGTCATGCTCAGAACTTCTCGGGAAAGAAGAACGCCAGGATCAGATACCCGACCAGGCAGACCGCAATGATGACGCCGACGACATTCTCCGTACTCACCCGTACCCGACTCCTCCGGACGCCCTCAACCTCACCAGCGAACACCAGCGAGGTCGTGAACGAAACGTCCCTGATGCACTCCTAACGGCACTGGGGTGGGACTTTGACGGTGTATTGACGGCCGTTACATCGATAGGGTGAAGGCGGTGTGCCGGGAAGCCTGGTCGGCGTCGCGTGACCGCATGGTCCGCGTCGACTCGGGTGGGGGCGGAATGCGCAGCGTCGGTACGGTCTTGTTCCTCGTGGTGCTGGCCACGGTCGTGGCCACGGGTGCCCGCCGCTGGCGAATCCCCGCGCCCTCACTGCTCGTTGTCGCGGGCCTCGTCGTCGCGCTGATACCGGGCACCCCCGAGATCCGGGTCAGTCCCGAAGTCATCGGGCTCGTCGTGCTGCCGCCCCTGCTCTACGCCAGCGCGGAGGAACTGTCCTGGCGCGAGCTGCGCCTGGTGTGGAAGCCGGTCAGTGTGCTCGCCGTCGGCCTGGTGCTGGCCTCGGCGGCCGCGGTCGGGGTGATCGCGTCGCTGATCACTCCGCTGACGTGGCAGATGGCGCTGGTACTCGGGGCCATCCTCGCGAGCACGGACCCGGTGGCGGTCACCGCACTCGGCCGGCGCCTGGCCCTGCCGCCCCGCGTCCAGGTCCTCGTACAGGCCGAGAGCCTGTTCAACGACGCCACCTCGCTCGTGCTCTTCCGGGTCGCCGTCGTCGTCGCCGCGGCCTCTGCCGGAGTGTCCTGGCAGGCGGCGGGCACCGAGTTCGCACTGCTCGCCGGGGGCGGCACTCTCATCGGGGGAGCTGTCGCCGGGGTGGTGGCGCTGATCCGGCGCAGGACCGAGGACCCGGTACTGGAGACGGTCATCGCCCTGGTGACCCCGTACGCCGCCTACGTGCTGGCGGAGGCGGTGCACGCGTCGGGCGTGACCGCAGTCGTCGTGGCGGGTGTCGTGCTCGGAGGCCGGGCGGACCGGTTGACCAACGCCGGCATACGGATCCAGTTGCACGCCGTCAACGGCACCGTGGTCTTCCTGCTGGAGAGCGTCGTCTTCAGCCTGATCGGGCTCACCCTGCCGGGACAGGTCGCCGCGCTGACCGCCGCCGACGGACTCTGGCCGCTGTACGCCCTGGCGGTCGCCGCGACCCTGGTCACCGTGCGCCTGCTGTGGGTCCTGCCGCTCTCGGCCGTCGTCCAGCGCAACGCCGGCGTACGCCCGTCCTGGCGCGTCCCGGCCGTGCTGACCTGGGCGGGAACGCGCGGCGTCGTCCCGCTGGCCGCGGCGCTGTCCATCCCGGTCCTTGCGGACGACGGAAGCCCCCTGGACCAGCGGCCACTCGTACTCGTGCTGACGACGTCGGTGGTGGTGGTCACCCTCGTCGCCCAGGGCTTCACGTTGGCCGACGTGGTCCGCCGCTCCGGAATCGCCCTCGAACCGGACCACACCGAACGCGAGGAGGCCTCAGCCCGGTGCGCCCTCGCATCCGCCGGGATCCGGCGACTGGACGAGATGTCCGACCTCGAAGCGGTGCCGGACGTCGTGGCGGACCGCCTGCGGCGCAGTCTCCAGGCCCGCCTTGAACATGCCCACGACCGCCTGGAAGAAGCCGACCTGGCCGAGTCCGCGGACTACGTGTACCGGCTGCTTCGCCGTGACCTCATCCGGGTGGAGGCGACTGAGCTCCAGCGGCTGTACGACGAACACCACATCAGCGACACCACGCGCCGGAACCTTCAGCGCTCCTTGGACCTGGAGGAGGCACGGCTGGACCTGGCGAGTTGAGGTTCAACTGCGTTGGCTGGCTTGGCCGGTACTCGCCAGGTGATGGCGCCGGGTCAGCCGCAGCAGTCGCAGCCGGGCCGGCATCCGCACGCGTCCGTCGCCGTGTCGACGGACGGCACGACGGTGGCGGCGGGTGTCGCGCAGCAGCCATTGCCCTGCCAGGCGTCTCGGCCTTCCTTGAGCGCGATGGCGGCGATGACCAGGGCGGCGATGGGGTCGGCCCAGGACCAGCCGAGGGTGGCGTTGAGAACCAGGCCGACCAGGAGGACGGCGGAGAGGTAGGTGCACAGGAGGGTCTGCTTGGAGTCGGCCACCGCCGACGCGGAGCCCAGTTCGCGCCCGGCCTTGCGCTGGGCGGCGGACAGGAACGGCATCACCGCGAGCGAGAGGGCGGCGATGACGATGCCGGGAACGGAGCGTTCGGCCTCACCGGTGCCGGCCAGCGTGCGGGCGGCGTCGACGGCTACGTATGCGGCGAGCGCGAAGAACGACACCGCGATGATCCGTAGCGTGGTCTTCTCCCGGGCCTCGCGTACCGCATGCTCGCGAGCGGAGAACTGCCAGGCGACCGCGGCGGCGGAGGAGACCTCGATGACCGAGTCGAGGCCGAATCCGATCAGCGCGGTGGACGAGGCCATCGTCCCGGCGGTGATCGCGACGATCGCCTCGATCATGTTGTAGGTGATGGTGGCCGCGACCAGCAGCCGTATCCGGCGGGCCAGTACGTCGCGACGGGCCGGGGCCGGGCTTACGCCGATGGGTATCTCGGCGGCCATCAGCAGCACCCCTTTTCTTCTGCGTCCACACAGGTCTTGTCGGCCGCGACCGCCACCACGGCGGTGCGCAGGTCGTCGAGTGCGTGGCCGAAGCGTTCGTCGGCGAGCTCGTAGCGCGTGCGGCGGCCGTCGGGGACGGCGACGACCAGGCCGCAGTCCCGCAGGCAGGCGAGGTGGTTGGACAGCCGGGTGCGCGAGATGTCCAGGGCGTCGGCGAGGTCGGACGGGTACGCGGGGGCCTGG
The DNA here is from genome assembly GCF_054353315.1 of Streptomyces sp. NC-S4. Lineage (NCBI taxonomy): Bacteria > Bacillati > Actinomycetota > Actinomycetes > Kitasatosporales > Streptomycetaceae > Streptomyces > Streptomyces sp. NC-S4. The sequence goes on from NZ_CM135937.1 coordinate 7,597,887, forward strand.
CGCAGCGCGAGGAGGATGCGGCAGCGGATCGGATCGGCGAGAGCGCGGCCGAACCGCACGAGGACCTCGATGTCGGAAGCAAGGGTCAGCACATCACGAAAGTACACCAGATCCTGAATTCAGGATATCGTGGATTGTGGTGGCTGGAGCGTCCTGGTCATAACGGATGAGGGCGAGCCGCGCGGCCGTCTGGTTGGGGTGTATGGCGATGAACCGGGAGGACGGGGCGATGAGGATCACGGTATTGGCCGTTGCGGACTGCCCGAACGCGACGCCGGCCATCGAGCGGATCGCCGCCGCGCTCGTGGGCCGCACCGCCGAAGTGGTACTCGTCGAGGTGCACGACCAGGCCCAGGCCGCCGAGTACGGAATGGCTGGCTCGCCGACGATCCTGTTCGACGGCGTCGACCCCTTTGCACCCGGGGGAGCGGCACCGAGTATGTCCTGCCGCCTCTACAGGCACGATGACGGCACGGTTTCCGGCGCGCCGAGCGAAGCCGCGCTGCGCGAGGCACTGGCGGGTACGGTCCTGCCACAGCCCGCCGCGTCGGGTGACCGGTGAGAGCACGACGTATTCGACGTGGTGAGTCGGCCATCAGGCCAAAGCTGCGGCCACGCCCGACGCCGGCACCGGCGTTGCCCGGACCTCGCGTACCAAGGCACGGCCCGTGGCGTGGTGGACGTATTCGCGGGTGAGCCGGAATCCGGCCGTCCAGGCCAGCAGCCGGCTGGGTCGGTTGTCGCGCGAGCAGCACCAGCTCGCGGTCCGTCCGCGTGCCTGGATATCGGCAGTCAAGCCGGCGACGCAGGCCAGTGCGAGACGTTCGCGGCGGTGGTCGGGCACGGTGACGACCGCGATGTCCTCGTAGGCGCTGCCGAGAAAATAGGTGCAGGCGACGGAGAGGATCCGGTCCTTGGCGAAAGCGGCCCAGGCGTGGCCCGAGGCGGCCAGCCCGAAGGGTCCACCCCAACTGGCGTGGATCCAGGCGTCCTCGGAGTCCAACTCGGCCAGCGTCGGAACGTCCTCGGGCGTCAGCCGCCTCACCGTCACGCCACGCGGCATACGGGGGAGGCATACCGATGCCTGCGCCTGGTGGACGTACAGCATCCGTTCCCACGGGACGACGCGCTCGAACGCGGAGCCGAGGGCGGGCCAGAAACGTGAGGGCGTCTCGACGTACTGGTCAGCGAACCGGGCCAGGGCATCCGGGGCGAGCACGCTGGGGTCCCCGCGCAGCAGCACGTGGTCCGCGCAGGTGACGGCGAGGACGCGGGGCCGGTCGGGACGATCGGCCCACCAGCAGCCGGCGCCCGTGGTCAGTACGTGCTCGGCGAGTGCCCCGAGACCGGGGGAGCCGGTGGGAAACCACCGGCTCAGGGTGGGCAGTTGCTGCGGTGCGATTTCGATCATCAACGCTCCCTTGTGGTGCGCGGGCTGTGATGCAGGGGAGTGAGGCGCTGCCTGACGGCGGCCGTCCCGTCCCGGGGTGGTTCGCCTTCAGGCGTCGCGGCCGACGAGCAGTCCGGCAAGCTCGCTCAGGCGCTGGATCGGGCGCTCCTCGGTGGGTGCAGACGGCCCGGGCCACGCGCTCATCACGGTCGTAGGACGCAAGGTGAGGCCCGGTGCCTGCCCGGCGGGGCAGGCACCGGGTGGAAGCGGCCGCCCGCTATACGGGCGGGGGCGGGCGGCCGCGGTTCGGAAGCGGTGCGTCAGCGCACCGGCAGGTGAGCAGCGCGCGAGGGCGGGCGCACCGTATGCGGTGGCCGGTCGTCGTGGCGCAGACCGCTGTTCACGTCACTCATCCAACTGCCTTGCGAGGTAAGGCTCAAGACAGTCATCCAGTCCTTGACACAGCTCTGATGCCGACGTGCCCCGGACGGATGATGCCGGGCATCAGAGCAGAGCGAGTTCACGCCCCAGGACCTGCCTGGGATGAGGCAAGGCAGGTCTCCCGTCGTGACGTATGAGCGGATAGCGTGCGGATCCATGGGTGAGCTGATAGTGATCAGGCACGGCCAGACCGAGTGGAGCCTGTCGGGCCGGCATGCCGGCCGTACCGACGTTCCGCTGACGGATGTGGGTGAGGCGGCAGCCAAGACGCTCGCTCCGAGGCTGTCCCAGCGCCGTCTGGTTGCCGTGTTCAGCAGTCCGCTGAACCGGGCCCTGCGGACGGCAGAGCTGGCGGGTCTGACCGATGTCAGGCCTGACCCCGACCTCATGGAGTGGGATTACGGCGCCTACGAGGGCCTGACCGCCGGGCAAATCCGGGAGACGAGGCCGGGTTGGGACCTGTGGCGGGACGGCGTCGTAACTGGCGACGCCGACCATCCTGGCGAGCAGCTCCAACAGGTGGCGGCCCGCACGGATGCGGTGCTGGACCGGATCCGGCCGCTCTTGGACGACGGCGATGTCGCCGTCGTCGCGCATGGTCATCTGGCGCGGGTGCTGACCGTGCGCTGGCTCGGCCTTGACGCGTCCGCCAGCCGACTGCTCGGCCATCCGCATCCCGGCACTCTCAGCTTCCTCGCCACCGAGGAGGGGCAGCCGGTCATCTCCGCCTGGAACGTGCCGTAGCGACAGAGGCGCTGCATCACGTCTACCGCGCGGGACGCCGGTCGCGGATGAGGGCGCCGGAGATGCCGATGGAGGCGCAGGCGGCGGCAGCCGGCCGGCCACCGGGACTCACCCGACATCAGCGGTGCGTCAAGAAGCACAGGCTGGCCGTAAGAGGGGTGTCAACGTGGCACGTCGGCTTCCGGCAGTGATCGCAGACTGAGCGCAGGGGGGAATCGGACGGCCGTCCGTGATGTGAGGTTGGAGGGCGCGAGTGATCTCCGCCGAGACCATGCCCAGCCCGGACCTAGGGGGGGCGGATTGGAGCCGGACGCATCACGGTCGGGCCGTCACCTCCGGGGGAAAGCCAACGGTCCGATCCGGATCTCCACATGCGACAGGAAGGCGGCGCGCCGATGCCTCGGGTGCTGGTGGTGGATGACGAACCGCAGCTTGCGCGGCTGCTGGTCATCAATCTGAAGGCGCGGAAGTACGAAGTCGACTGCGCGCAGGACGGGGGTACGGCCTTGGAGGCCGTGGCGGCCCGCCGCCCGGACGCGGTCCTGCTCGACCTCGGGCTTCCCGACATGGACGGGATCGATGTGATCAAGCGACTGCGCGTGTGGTCGCAGGTACCCGTCCTGGTGGTCTCCGCCCGCCACGGCTCCGAGGAGAAGATCCACGCCTTGGACGCGGGTGCCGACGACTACATCACCAAGCCCTTCAGCATGGACGAACTGCTCGCCAGACTGAAAGCCGTGGCTCGCCGCACCCCGACACAAGGCACGGCCGCACCGGACGAAGCGCTGGTCGAGACCGAGGAATTCACGGTCGACCTGCTCGCCAAGAAAGCCCGGCGCAGGGGGAAGAACATCAGGCTCACGCCGACGGAATGGCATCTGCTGGAAGTCCTGATCCGCAATCGCGGCCGACTCGTCAGCCAGCGGCGTCTGCTCCAGGAGGTGTGGGGCTCCTCGTACGGAACGCAGACCAACTACCTGCGGGTGTACATGGCCCACCTGCGGCGCAAGCTGGAGGCGGACCCGTCGCACCCGCGCCATCTGATCACCGCCCCCGGCATGGGCTACCGCTTCGAGGCGTGACCGAGGCGAGGCCGACGGGGCTTCTGGACGGGGCCCAGGTGCAGGGGAGCCGGTGTCAGTATGCGCCGAAGGACCAGAAGACCCCGACCTCTTCGTCGGACACGGCGATGAGGCCCAGTTCTTCGAACAGGTCGAGGCCGTTGATGTACTCGCCCGTGATGAACCCGTGGACCCTCGTCCCTTCCAGGCCGGCCTGGACGAAGTCCCGGGCGGGGTCCGAGGCCGCGTCCCGGGCATTCGTCCAGAACCGGGCGTCCGGGCCGTAGCGGTCCAGCAGGAACCGTGCGTCGGCCAGCAGGGCATCGCGCTCCGGCCGGCTTCGGACGGGCCGGCCTTCGTTCCACTCCTCCGCCATGACGGCGAGCGCGGTGACGGCCCCCGCCGGCTCCAGCTCGTGCAGGCGGTCCCGGAACTCGGCGGCGGGCGGCGGCTCGAAGGGGTACGCCGGCACGGCGTAGCGGGCGTTGTTGGTGCGGTCACCGTCGATCCGCAGCCAGCCGCGCGGGTCCGGGACCTGGCGGTGCATCAGGGCGAGCACGTCCTCGGCCCAGTCCTCATGGCGGCGCGGACCGGTGGCGAGGAAGACGTACGGGTCATCCAGCAGGCGCAGGGCTGCCGCGTTCCAGGGGCTGCGGCGCCGCCGCAGCTCCATGAGGGTGCTGCCGACGCTGCGGGCGAACACGTCGGCCGGTGAGCGCGGAATGCCGGCCAGCTCTCCGTACCCCCACCGCAGGAGTTCCGCGGACGCACGGTCCGCAGCGGCTCCGGCCAGCTCGCGCGGTGCCTCGGGGACGACGGCCCGGTTTCCCCGCTGGAGTTCGATGGCTGCCCGCCACATGTCTTCGAGATGGGAGTCGAGGAGGTCGAGGGCGATGCGGTCGTCGTCTGCCGTGCTCATGGTCCAATCCTAGGCCCGGCTCCGGATCTTGCTCCTTGGCGATGGCTGGGGGAGACGCGGGGTCGACAGGCCGGATTCGAAAGAGACGGTCTGGCGGTCCGAGCGGGCCGCTGACCGCACAGGCCCCGATGGCCGGCGAGGCGCTGCTGCTCACTGCAGGGTTGACCGTGCTGGGGCTGCGGCGACGGCTGGCCGAGTCCGGTGAGGGGGCCCCGCCGACTGCGGGGCGCTGCCGTCCCCGGGCTGCCCGCACGTCGCGTCATACGCCCAGGTGTGCGCGAATGAGCGTGTCGAGTCGCTGCCATGCCGGAGACGAGGCGTTGACCGTGCCTTGGATGAGGGAGGGGATCTCCGAGCCCGTATCCAGCGCGGGAAGTACGTCGCGTCCGTAGCGTTCCCGCGTCGCATCGGCGATCCGGCGGGCCAGATCGTCGATGCGGGGGTCGTCGGGGCCGAGGTCGTACGCGTGGTCGTAGTCGAGGTAGAGCTGCCGCAGCGCCGGGTCGGCCGTGGTCTCGGCCTGGTCGTGGAAGAGGATGAACGCGCGGTCCGGGTGGGTGGCGAACACGAGGATCCACAGATCGCGCTGCAGGTCCACCCACCTAGGCGTGAATCCCCAGCGAGCCAGACGCTCGAGATGGGCTCCGACCTCGGCGGGCAGCGGTGTCAGCCGGCCGGCGGCCAGCTGACGCAGGCGCCCTTGCGTTGCCTGCAGACCACGGATGCGGGCGGTGAGCTCGTCGTCGATCTCGCCCAAGGCCTGCTGGAACTCCGTGTCGGTAGCCGATCTCAGGCCTCGGATACGGGCCAGTGGAACACCTGCTTCGGCGAGCGTCCGGATCTTGATCAGATCGATGGCGTCGTTCGCGCCGTACCTGCGGTAGCCGGACGCGTCGCGGTCCGGTTCGGGGAGCAGGCCCTTGTCGTGGTAGACGCGGATGGTCTTGGTCGACACTCCGATGTACTTGGCCAGCTGCCCGATGGTGATCACCCGGTCATCGTCCCACTTGACCTTTCCCCTGGGGCAGGGTTGCAGCATGGCGTCATGGCGAACATGAACATGAGCTTCGACCGGGAGACCCTGCGCGAGCTGGCCGATGAGGGCAACGAGACCGCTCTGGACCGGCTGGCCGATATGGCCGACGCGGCCGGCGACCTCGGGGAGCTCAGCGAGCTGTTGGATGAGGGATGCATGCATGCCGGGTTCCTGCTCACGCGACGTGCGGCCGCGGCCCGCGATCTGCGGGAGCTGCAACGGATCTCCGATGCCGGGTACGACGAGGCGGGGGACGAGATGGATCGGCTGCTGAAGGGGAATGGCGAAAGCGGATCCGACCGGCCGCTGTAGTCGGCTGTCCAGACTTCGGCCACCGATGTCGCTTCATCCCGCGGCCGCTCTTCCGGTCGCCGCGGGTGCGCCGACGGCGTAGTGGGCGTACTCCCGCTCCGGGCGGAAGCCGGCGGTCCAGGCGAGCAGGCGGCCAGGGCGGTTGCTCGTCGAGCAGGTCCAGCTGGGCGTGTGGCCGCGGGCCGCTATGTCCGAGCACAGGGCGTTGACGCAGTCGAGCGCCAGGTACTGCAGGCGAGGGTCGGGCACGGTGACGCAGGCGACGTCCTCGTAGCTGGTGCCGAGGAAGTAGGTACAGGCCACGGCCACGATGCGGTCGCCTTGGAATGCGGCCCAGGCGTGGCCGGAGCGGGCGAGGGCCTCGGGGCCGCCCCAGGTGCGGTGGATCCAGCTCATCGCCGGCGGAAGCGTGGTGAGCGCCCGGGCATCCCGCGCGTTGAGCCGGCGCACGGTGACACCCCTCGGCGGTCGGGCGGCCGGCACGGAAGACCGCTTGACGTACACCACGCGCTGCCATGGCACCACGCGCCGGAAGGCCGCACCGATCAGCGGAAGGAAGCGGCCCGGAGCCTCGACGTAGCGGTCCGCGAAGACCGCGAGATCGCTCGGCGTGAGGGCCCGCGGGTCACCGCGCAGGAGTACGTGGTCCCCGCACTCGGCGGCGAGCACGCGCGGCTGGATCACGCGGTCCACCCACCAGCGGCCGGCCTCGGTGGTCAGCACATGCTCGGTCAGGGCGGCCGAGCCAGGGGCACCCGTCGGGAACCAGCGGACGAGGGCCGGGAGTCGGTGGGGCGGCAGGTTGATCACGAGAATCCTTGCTGGGACATGGAAGTGGGGCGGACCTGTCGGAGGGCCGCCCCACGGGGTGGGCTGATGACTAGCAGTTGGGTTTGCTGCCGTGGTTGGAGCCCTTCTTGCGGCGGGCCCTCTTCTTGCGTGCGCGCTTGGACATGTCCGTGGATCCCTTCAGGCGGTGTGGCCGACGAGGAGGTCGGCGAGCTTGTTGAGGCGCTTGACGGTGCGGTCCTCGGTGGCGGCGGGGGCCGGGGCGACGCGCTCGGAACGGTCGTAGTAGGCGCCGTTGACGATCTCGGTGGCCGGGTCGCAGAGCCGTACGACGTGCTGCGCGCCCTCGGCGGCCGGCGCGCCTTCGTGCCCGTACAGCGGGAGGAGGCCGGTCTCGCACACGCCGGGGTTGACGGAGACGGCGGTGACGCGCGGGTCGGCGGCGAAGACGGTCAGCGCCAGCTGCGACTGGGCGTACGCGGCGAGGCGCGAGTAACGCCGCACGCGCTGTGGGTCGTTCCACTGGATGGCGCCCGTGCGGTGGAGTGCGGAGGAGACGTTGACGACGCGACCACCGGGGTCACTGGTGAGGGCCGGCTCCAGCATGGTGGTGAGGAGGTAGTGGGCCAGGAAGTTGACCTGGAAGGAGATCTCGTTGCCGTCGGCCGTGAGCGTGTGGCGCTCGGGTGCCGCGATGGCCGCGTTGTTGACGAGTACGTCCAGGCGCGGGTGCTCCCGTACGACGGCGTGGGCGAGGTTCTCGACCTCCTCCAGGCGCACGAAGTCGGCGGCGAGCGGCCGGAGACGGGCGCCGTCCACCCCGGCGGTGGCAACGAGCCGGTCGGCGGCGGCCTGGGCCTCCTCGGGCGTACGGCCGTGGAGGAGGACGGTGGCGCCGCGCTCGGCGAGCTGGCGGGCGGTCTCGTAGCCGATGCCGGAGGTGGCGCCGGTGACGAGGACGGTACGGCCGGACAGGGATGAAGACATGTGGGATTCCTGGAAGCAGGCATGGCCGAAGCGCCCGGCGCCCCAGCGCGAGGCTGGTGCGTGGGCTCGGTCCATGCGGTGAAGGTGAGGATGCGTACGCGGCCTCGGTCAGCGCCCTTCAGGGGGCTGACGGCAGGTACGGGGAGGACGCGCGGCCGACGTCAGAGGGCCGGGCGGACAGCGGGCGCCGTCGGCTGCACCGGATTCGGTGGCCGATCGTCATAGCGCGGACCGCTGTTCATGGCGCAATCCCAGCGCATCGGGGACCCGGAGGCAAGCGCTCGAAGACTTCTTGACGGCCTCCTGATGACCCTTCGTCAGAGCCGCATCAAAGATCGACTTCCGTGCGGAAGGAACCCGTCAAGGAGTACTGCCAGGGCCATCCGCCTGGAGCAGACTGGTGTTGCGACGGAGCCGGACGACGGACCGGCGGCACGCGGCCGACGGGCGGTGACCTGAACACCGCCCGAGGGCGCATGGTCCCACCGTGGGGGTACGGGCCGATGCGACCGCGTGTCGGTCACCCGTCGCACAACACATGAGCCGTCCGGCTCTCCGGTGTGGGGATACCGGGGCCGGACGGCTCGCGTGTTTCTGTCATCAGCCCATACGCGGGGCAATCGCGGGACTGCTGCGCTGACTGATACGGAGACGATCGCGGGCCATGAGGTGACCCGCGATCGTCGGCCTGAGTCGCCCTGCCGGTCGCCTCGTCGTCAGGTGACCGCAGACGTCGGGAGCTCCGGCGATACCGGAGGGACGTCCCCTGCTATGGGGAGGGTTATGACCATGGTGAGGCCGCCGCCCGGGGTGTCCTCTGCGGTGAGGGTGCCTCCGATGGCCTCGGTGAAGCCGCGGGCCACGGCCAGGCCGAGGCCGACGCCGGCGCCGCGCGGGGCGTCGCCGTGGCGCTGGAAGGGTTCGAAGATGCGGTTCTTGGCCTCGTCGGGGACGCCGGGCCCGCGGTCGACGACGCGCAGCTCGACGCGGCTGGCGAGCGCGCTGGCGGAGACGTGGACGGGTTGGCCGTCGGGGCTGTACTTGACGGCGTTCTCGACGATGTTGGCGACGGCCCGTTCCAGGAGGCCGCGGTCGACGGCGACCATCGGCAGGGTCTCGGGGATGTCGAGCGCGACGCTGTCCTCGGGCACGCCGCCCAGGGCCATGGGGACGACCTCGTCGAGATCCGTTTCCCGGATCAGTGGGACGACGGTGCCGGTGTTGAGGCGGGACATGTCGAGGAGGTTGCCGATGAGGGCTGCGAGGCGGTCGGCTCCGTCCTCGATGCCTTCGAGGAGTTCGGCCTTGTCGTCCTCGGACCATTCGACGTCGTCGGAGCGCAGGGAGGTGACGGAGGCCTTGATCCCGGCGAGCGGGGTGCGCAGGTCGTGGCTGACGGCGGCGAGGAGCGCGGTGCGGATGCGGTTGGCCTCGGCGAGTTCGCGGGACTTCTCGGCCTCGTCGACGAGGCGCTGGCGGTCGAGTACGACGGCGGCCTGGGCGGCGAAGGCGCCGAGCACGCGGCGGTCCTCGGCGGGCAGGACCCGGCCTGTGAGGGCGAGGGCCATGTTGTCCCCTATGGGGAGGTCGACATCCGCCTCCTCGGGCCGGCTGACGGGACTGGTGCCGACGGACGCCGCCGTCGTCCAGGGGTCCACCTCGCTGCTGCGCTCCAGGAGGACGACCGACTGCATGGCGAAGGTCTCGCGAAGCCGCTCGAGGAGCGCGTCGAGGGAGTTCTCACCGCGCAGGACGCTGCCGGCGAGGAAGGAGAGGATCTCGGATTCGGCGCGCAGCCGGGCGGCCTGGTGCGTACGCCGGGCGGCCAGGTCCACCACCGAGGCAACCGACACCGCGACACCGACGAAGATCGCGATGGCGACGATGTTCTTCGGGTCGGAGATCGTGAACTCGTGCAGCGGCGGCGTGAAGTAGTAGTTCAGCAGGAGGGACCCGAACGCCGCCGAGGCGAGCGCGGGGAGCAGGCCGCCGAGCAGGGCCGCCGCCACCGTGAACGTGAGGAAGAGCAGCATGTCGTTCGCGAGACCGAGCTCGGGGACGAGCTGGCTCAACAGCACGGTGAGCAGGGCGGGGCCGGCGATGCCGGTGAGCCAGCCCCAGATGATGCGGGAACGGCCGAGCCGTGCGCCGCGGGCTACGGGCAGACCGCGGCCCTTGGCGGCCTCGTCGTGGGTGACGATGTGGACGTCGAGGTCCGGGCCCGATTCGCGGGCGACGGTGGCGCTGACACCGGGGCGGAACACGGACTGCCAGGAGCGCCGACGGCTGACGCCCAGCACGATCTGGGTGGCGTTGACCCCGCGGGCGAACTCCAGGAGCGCGTCGGGGATGCTGTCGCCTATGACGTGGTGGAAGGTACCGCCGAGGTCCTCGACCAAGGTGCGCTGGACGGCCAGTTCCTTGGGGGAGGCGGAGGTGAGGCCGTCGCTCGCGGCGATGTAGACGGCCAGGACCTCGCCGCCCGCGCCCTTCTCGGCGAGCCGGGCGGCGCGCCGGATGAGCGTACGTCCCTCGGGGCCACCGGTCAGACCGACGACGATGCGCTCGCGGGCCTGCCAGGTGGAGCGGATGTTGTGCTCGCCCCGGTACTCCTGGAGGTACTCGTCGACGCGGTCGGCGACCCACAGCAGGGCCAGCTCGCGCAGGGCGGTGAGGTTGCCGGGCCGGAAGTAGTTCGAGAGGGCGGCGTCGACCTTGTCGGGCTTGTAGACGTTGCCGTGGGCCATGCGGCGGCGCAGAGCCTGCGGGGACATGTCGACGAGTTCGATCTGGTCGGCGCGGCGCGCGACCTCGTCCGGGACCGTCTCCCGCTGGCGGACGCCGGTGATCGTCTCGACCACGTCACCCAGTGATTCGAGATGCTGGATGTTGACGGTCGAGACGACGTCGATGCCGGCCTGGAGCAGCTCCTCCACGTCCTGCCAGCGCTTGGCGTTGCGCGAGCCCGGCACGTTCGTGTGCGCGAGCTCGTCCACGAGAGCCACGGCGGGGCGGCGGGCGAGGATGGCGTCGACGTCCATCTCGGTGAACGTGGAGCCGCGGTACTCGATCTCGCGCCGCTCGATGAGTTCGAGGCCGTGCAGCATGACCTCGGTCCGCGGGCGGCTGTGGTGCTCGACGAAGCCCACGACGCAGTCGGTGCCCCGCTCGACGCGGCGGTGTGCCTCGGAGAGCATCGCGTACGTCTTGCCGACGCCCGGTGCCGCGCCGAGGTAGATGCGGAGCTTGCCGCGTCCCATGTGCAGACTCTTCTTCTCTGGTGACGATCGGATGGGCGGGTGGGTGGTCAGGGTTCGAAGCGGTAGCCCATGCCCGGTTCCGTGATCAGGTACCGGGGGTGCGAGGGGTCCGCTTCCAGCTTGCGCCGGAGCTGGGCCATGTAGACGCGCAGGTAGTTGGTGTTCTCCCCATAGCTTGGGCCCCAGACTTCCAGCAGGAGCCTGCTCTGGGTGATCAGCCGGCCCGGGTGGGTGATGAGGATCTCCAGCAGGTGCCACTCGGTCGGGGTCAGTCGTACGGTGCGTTCGCCGCGGTGGACCTTCTTCGCGATCAGGTCGACGCTGAACTCGTCGGTCGTCACGACGGCGACCTTGTCGGCCTGGGAGGCGGCAGTCGGTTCCTGCCTGCGGGCGGCGGCCCGCAGGCGGGCCAAGAGCTCGTCCATGCTGAACGGTTTCGTCACGTAGTCGTCCGCGCCGGCATCCAGCGCCCGGATCTTGTCCTCCGAGGTGTGACGCGCGGAGAGGACCAAGATGGGGACCCGGCTCCAGCCGCGAACGCTCTTGATGACGTCGATGCCGTCCATGTCCGGGAGACCGAGGTCCAGCACTATGACGTCCGGCTTGCGGGCGGCCGCGAGCCGCAGGGCCGAGCCGCCGTCGGAGGCCTCTTCAACGTCGAACTTGCGCGCCTGGAGATTGATCTTCAGTGCGCGGACGAGCTGAGGGTCGTCCTCCACCACCAGCACCCGGGTCATCGGTGTGCAGCCTTTCCTTCGTTGCGGGCACGGTAAGGGGCCGGCGGGACGCTGGGGGCTCCTCCCAGCGTCAGCTGGGGGAGTTCCGCGTCCCGCCGGCCCCCGGTCCGTGCGATGTGGAACATCAGCTCTTGGTCAGTGCCTTGAGGGCGGTGTTCAGTTCGAGCACGTTGACGCGGGGCTCGCCCATGAAGCCGAGGGTTCGGCCGGTGGTGTGGTCGGCGACGAGCTTCTCGACCTGCTTGACGTCGAGCTTGTTCTGCTCGGCGACCCGGTGGATCTGCAGCTCGGCGTAGGCGGGGGAGATGTCGGGGTCGAGGCCGGAGCCGGAGGAGGTGACGGCGTCGGCCGGCACGTCCGAGGGCTTGACCTGGTACGTCGCCGTGGAGTTGTCCGCGATGACGGCTGCCTTGGCGTCCTCGACCAGCTTGACCAGGTCCGGGTTGTCGGCGGCCTTGTTGGTGGCACCGGAGAGGATCAGCGAGTACTGGGTGTTGACGCTGTTGGAGCCGAGTCCGTTGGAGGGGCGCGGCTGGAACCACTTCAGGTCCGGCTTCGCCGCCTCTTCCGGGTCGTCGGGGTTCTGCTTGGGCAGGTTGTACGTCTGGCCGATGAGGGAGGATCCGACGACCTGGCCGCTCTTGTCCTTGATCTCGGAACCATTGGCCTTGTCGCCGAAGGCGACCTGGGCGATGCCGGTGACGGCCAGCGGGTACAGGACGCCGCAGACGATCGTCAGGACCAGCAGCGCGCGCAGACCGGCCCACAGCAGACGAGCGGTGTTTCCTACGGAGTTGTTCATGGCTCAGCCGATTCCGGGGATGAGGGAGATGAGCATGTCGATGATCTTGATTCCGATGAACGGGGCGATCAGACCGCCCACGCCGTACAGACCCAGATTGCGGCGGAGCATCTTGTCGGCGCTGGTCGGCTTGTACTGCACGCCCTTGAGGGCGAGCGGGACCAGGGCGATGATGATCAGCGCGTTGAAGACGACTGCGGACAGGATGGCCGACTCGGGCGAGGACAGGCCCATGATGTTGAGCTTGTCGAGGCCGGGGTAGACCACGGCGAACATGGCCGGGATGATCGCGAAGTACTTGGCGACGTCGTTGGCGATGGAGAAGGTCGTCAGGGCACCGCGCGTGATCAGCAGCTGCTTGCCGATCTCCACGATCTCGATGAGCTTGGTGGGGTTGGAGTCCAGGTCCACCATGTTCCCGGCCTCCTTGGCGGCCGAGGTGCCCGTGTTCATCGCCACGCCGACGTCCGCCTGGGCGAGGGCGGGGGCGTCGTTCGTGCCGTCGCCCGTCATCGCGACGAGCTTGCCGCCGGCCTGCTCCCGCTTGATGAGGGCCATCTTGTCCTCGGGGGTGGCCTCGGCGAGGAAGTCGTCGACGCCGGCCTCCTCGGCGATCGCCTTGGCCGTCAGCGGGTTGTCACCCGTGATCATGACGGTCTTGATGCCCATGCGGCGCAGTTCGTCGAACCGCTCGCGCATGCCCTCCTTGACCACGTCCTTGAGGTGGATGACGCCCAGGACCCTGGCGCCCTTGTCGTCCCTGACGGCGACGAGCAGCGGCGTGCCGCCGGCCTCGGAGATCTTGTTGGCCAGGAGGTCGGCGTCGTCGGAGACCTGGCCGCCCTGCTCCTTGACCCAGGTGATGACCGAGCCGGCGGCGCCCTTGCGGGTCTGCTTGCCGTCCACGTCCACGCCCGACATGCGGGTCTGGGCGGTGAAGGCGATCCACTCGGCGTTCGACAGCTCGCCCTGGTGGCGTTCGCGCAGGCCGTACTTCTCCTTCGCGAGAACGACGATGGAGCGGCCCTCGGGGGTCTCGTCCGCGAGGGAGGACAGCTGGGCGGCGTCGGCGAGTTCGGCCTCCGTCGTCCCCTTGACCGGGACGAACTCCGAGGCCTGACGGTTACCGAGGGTGATCGTGCCCGTCTTGTCGAGCAGCAGCGTGGAGACGTCACCGGCGGCTTCCACCGCACGACCGCTCATCGCGAGGACGTTGCGCTGGACGAGCCGGTCCATGCCCGCGATGCCGATCGCGGACAGCAGGGCACCGATGGTGGTGGGGATCAGGCAGACCAGCAGCGCAGTGAGGACGATCATGGACTGCTCGGCGCCCGCGTAGATCGCGAACGGCTGCAGGGTCACCACGGCCAGCAGGAACACGATGGTGAGGGACGCCAGCAGGATGTTGAGGGCGATCTCGTTCGGCGTCTTCTGCCGGGCGGCACCTTCGACCAAGGCGATCATGCGGTCGATGAAGGTCTCGCCGGGCTTCGTCGTGATCTTGATGACGATCCGGTCGGAGAGCACCTTGGTGCCGCCGGTGACGGCCGAGCGGTCGCCGCCGGACTCGCGGATGACGGGTGCGGACTCGCCGGTGATGGCGGACTCGTCGACGGAGGCGACACCCTCGACGACGTCACCGTCGCCGGGGATGATGTCGCCCGCCTCGCAGACGACCAGGTCGCCGATGCGCAGGTCGGTGCCCGGTACCTGCTCCTCGCTCTTGCCGTCCTGGGTCAGGCGGCGGGCGACGGAGTCGGTCTTGGCCTTGCGCAGGGTGTCGGCCTGCGCCTTGCCGCGGCCCTCGGCGACGGCCTCGGCGAGGTTGGCGAAGATCGTGGTCAGCCACAGCCAGGCGGTGATCGCCCAGCCGAACCAGTCCGTCGGGTTCTTGACCGCCAGGACGGTGGTGACGACCGAGCCGATCAGGACCACGAACATGACCGGGGACTTGATCATGACGCGGGGGTCGAGCTTGCGGACGGCGTCCGGGAAGGACTTCAGCAGCTGCTTGGGATCGAACAGGCCGCCGCCGACGCGTCCGGCGCCAGGCTTGTGGCCGGTGGGCACGTCCTGGTGCGGAGCCCTGGTGGGAGTGGCGGTGCTCATGATGCGAGCCCTTCGGCGAGCGGACCCAGCGCCAGGGCCGGGAAGTAGGTCAGACCGGTGATGATGAGGATCGTGCCGACGAGCAGTCCGGTGTAGAGCGGCTTGTCAGTACGGAGGGTGCCCGCCGTCTCCGGAACGGGCTTCTGCTCGGCGAGCGAGCCGGCCAGCGCCAGGACGAACACCATGGGCAGGAAGCGGCCGAGCAGCATCGCGATGCCGATGGTGCTGTTGAACCACTGGGTGTCGGCGTTCAGGCCCGCGAACGCGGAGCCGTTGTTGTTGGCGCCCGAGGTGTAGGCGTAGAGGACCTCGGAGAAGCCGTGCGCGCCGGAGTTCAGCATGGAGTGGGGCGGGGTGGGCAGGGCCATGGCCGCGGCGGTGAAGCACAGCACGAGCGCCGGGGTGATGAGGATGTAGCAGGCCGCGAGCTTGATCTGGCGGGTGCCGATCTTCTTGCCCAGGTACTCGGGGGTGCGGCCGACCATCAGGCCGGCGATGAACACCGCGATGATCGCCATGATCAGCATGCCGTAGAGGCCGGAGCCGACGCCGCCGGGCGCGATCTCGCCGAGCTGCATGCCCAGGAGCTGGATGCCGCCGCCGAGGCCGGTGAAGGAGGAGTGGAAGGAGTTGACCGCACCGGTCGAGGTCAGCGTGGTGGCGACCGAGAAGATCGCGGAGGCGCCGATGCCGAAGCGGGTCTCCTTGCCCTCCATCGCGCCGCCGGCTACCTCGAAGGCCGGGCCGTGGTGGGCGAATTCGGTCCACATCATCAGCGCGGTGAAGGCGAGCCAGATCGTCGCCATCGTGGCGAGGATCGCGTAACCCTGGCGCAGGCTGCCGACCATGCGGCCGAAGGTGCGGGTCAGGGCGAACGGGATCACCAGGATGAGGAAGATCTCGAAGAGGTTCGAGAACGGGGTCGGGTTCTCGAAGGGGTGGGCCGAGTTGGCGTTGAAGTAGCCGCCGCCGTTCGTTCCCAGCTCCTTGATGACCTCCTGCGAGGCCACCGCCCCGCCGTTCCACTGCTGCGAGCCGCCCATGAACTGGCCGACCTCGTGGATCCCGGCGAAGTTCTGGATCGCACCGCACGCGACCAGGACCAGCGCGCCGATCACGGAGATCGGCAGCAGGATCCGTACGGTGCCGCGTACCAGGTCGGACCAGAAGTTGCCGAGCTCACCGGTGCGCGAGCGCGCGAAGCCCCGTACGAGGGCCACCGCGACGGCCATGCCGACTGCGGCCGAGACGAAGTTCTGTACGGCAAGGCCGCCGGTCTGCACGACGTGGCCCATGGCCTGCTCGCCGTAGTACGACTGCCAGTTGGTGTTCGCGACGAACGACGCGGCGGTGTTGAAGGCCTGGTCGGGATCGATCGCGGAGAAGCCCAGCGAGCCGGGCAGGACGCCCTGGGCGCGCTGCAGGGCGTAGAGGAAGAGGACGCTGACCGCGGAGAAGGCCAGGACGCCGCGCAGGTACGCGGGCCAGCGCATCTCGGCCGACGGGTTGGCGCCGATGATCTTGTAGATCCACTTCTCCGGCTTGTAGTGCTTCTCGGAGGAGTAGACCCGGGCCATGTAGTCGCCCAGCGGGCGGTAGGCCAGCGCGAGCGCGGCCATCAGTGCGAGGAGCTGGAGCACACCAGCGAAAACGGGACTCATCGGTGGCTAGAACCTCTCCGGGTACACAAGGGCGAGGACGAGGTATCCGAGCAGGGAGACGGCCACGACGAGGCCGACGATGTTTTCGGCGTTCACAGCTTGGTCACCCCCCGGGCGATGAGAGCCACCAGTGCGAAGACCGCGACCGTGGTGACGACGAAGGCCAGATCGGCCACCGTGAGCTCCTGGATGAAGAGGGAAGAAATGAATCGGCCAGATGGCCGATGACGAGATAACCGTGTCTTCATCCCGGCGTTAAGACACCTTGACGGGGTCCATACGGACGCACGGGAACTCTTAACGCCGCCCTTACGTGAAGCGCCGGAGAAAGCCTGGTCAGCCCTGGTGGGACAGGCCGGCCGTGTCCAGGGCGGAGCCGGCCTGGGCGGCCAGTGCGACGGCCACCAGGCGGTCCTGTTCCGGGGGGAGCGGGCCGGGGAGCGGATCCAACAGGAAGCGGCCGTAGTAGTGCCCACCGCCGACGACGCGCAGCTCGGTCTCGCCGTCCGGCCAGCCGGCGTACTCCGTCACCCGCCCCGGGCGGTGCAGCCACAGGCCGCCGTCGTGCTCGAGGCGCGGCAGGTTTCCCATGAGGGTGCCGTATTCGAAGCGGCAGCCGCGCAACCCCAGCAGGCCGACGAGTTCCCGGCGCACGTATTCGACCACGGCCTCCGGCGAGCGGCCCTCCTCGGTCAGGCGGGCGGTGCCCTGGAGGCTCGACAGATGGGCCGCGTCAGTGATCACGGTCCGCCGGAGCCGCCGTGCGCGTACCGCCAGCTGAGAGACGACCAGGCCGACGACGAGCAGCAGGACCGCCGTCTCGATGTCATCGCGGCCGGCGATCAAGAACCGTTGATAGGGCTCGGTCAGGAAGAAGTCGAACCAGGCGGCGGCCGACAGCGCGGCCGCCGCTCCGGCGGCGCGTGTGCCGACGGCGGCGACCGCGACCACCGCGACGACGAGGATCAGGGCCGCGTTCGTCGCCGAGATATCCGTGCGGAAGGGCACGAGCGCGAGCGCCACGAGGAAGGGGACCACGAGGGCCGCGAGCAGGGCGGCCGCGTCGTGAAGTCGATACCCGGACATGTGATGCCTCCTGTCCGGACACGAGGGGTTCGAATATCAGAACTTCTCGGGCCTGATCAGAGCGACCACGAGATAGCCGAGCAGAGCGAGGGCGATGACCAGTCCGACCACGTTCTCCGCATCCATCTGGACCTTCTCCCTTTCACGGAGGCAGGCGGGGAAGCCGCCTGTATGAACACTGCCCCTTGGCAGAGGGACGGTCACACACTGCGGCCAGGTCTTGACGCACCTCATACGGCTGCCCCGCCTCGGCATCAAAGGCGCGTGAATACTGGAGCAGCGGCCGTATGGATGACGCCAAGAGCACTGGTAATCAAGCCACGGCGTTCCGACGCTGTCCTCACTTTGTCCAACGGAGGAACAGCGAAAGATGTCCATAGACATGGGAAAGCCGAGCACGGCAGGACAGGCCCCGGGCACGGAGGAGCCTCCTGATACCGGCGTACGGGCGCCCGCGGCAGGCGACCGCCACCGGCTGACCGCCCTCCAGGGACTGGCCGCACTGTCGCTGGACGCGATGGCTTCCGTCGCGTACGGGCCGGAGTCGATCGTGCTCGTCCTGGCCGCGGCCGGTGCTTACGGCATGGGCTTCACCCTCCCCGTCACCCTGGCGATCGCCGCCCTGCTCGCGGTCCTGGTGGCCTCGTACCGGCAGGTCATCGCCGCGTTTCCGGACGGCGGCGGCTCGTACGCCGTGGCCAAGCGGCACCTCGGTCGACGTACGAGTCTGGTGGCCGCGGCCTCGCTGATCCTCGACTACGTGCTGAACGTCGCGGTGTCCGTCACGGCCGGCGTGGCTGCCCTGACCTCGGCGTTTCCCGAGTTCTACGGGGAGCGGGTGTGGATCTGCCTGGGTGTCCTGGTGCTGGTCACGGCGGTGAACCTGCGAGGGGTCGTGGAATCCGCCAAGGCGTTCCTCGTGCCCACCGCCGTCTTCGTCGGGTCGATCCTCGCGATGGTCGTCGTCGGCCTCTTCCGCGACGGTCCCGTCAGCACCGCCTCCGCTGCCGGGCACGCCTCCGCGCTCGGCGAGGGAGCCACCACCGTCGGTGCGCTCCTGCTGCTGAAGGCCTTCGCAGCGGGCTGTTCCGCCCTGACGGGCGTCGAGGCCGTCGCCAACGCCGTGCCTTCGTTCCGGGCGCCGGCCGCCCGCCGGGCCCAACGCACGGAGGTCGCCCTCGGCGCCCTGCTCGGTGTGATGCTGATCGGCCTGTCGATCCTCATCGGCCGCTTCCACCTCCAGCCGGTCGAGGGCGTGACCGTGCTCGCGCAGCTCGCGGACGCCTCCTTCGGGCACAACGCGGCTTTCTACGTGGTCCAGTTCGCCACGATGGTGCTCCTCGCGCTGGCGGCGAACACCTCCTTCGGTGGTCTGCCGGTCCTGATGAGCCTGCTGGCTCGGGACAACCACCTGCCGCACGTCTTCGCGCTCAAGGCCGACCGTCAGGTCCACCGGCACGGCGTGGTCTGGCTGGCCCTCGTCTCCGCCCTGCTGCTCGTCTTCTCCGGGGGTGACACCAACACCCTCGTCCCGCTCTTCGCGATCGGCGTCTTCATCGGCTTCACCATCTGCCAGATCGGCATGGTCCGGCACTGGTACGGGGAACGGCCGCGCGACTGGCAGGCGAAGGCGGCACTCAACGGCTTCGGTGCCCTGCTGACCGGTGTCTCGGCCGTCGTCGTCACCGCCACCAAGTTCGCCGAGGGTGCCTGGCTGATCGTCGTCGCGCTGCCGCTGCTCGTTCTCGGCTTCGAGAAGATCCACCGCGCATACACCGAGATCGGCGAACGTCTGGAGCTCGGCCGGATTCCCCAGGCCCCGCATCGCTCCCGCTCCTTGGTCGTGGTTCCCGTCTCCGGTCTGTCCCGCCTGACGAGCCAGGCTCTCAACGCTGCCAGCTCACTCGGCGACGACGTCCTCGCCGTGACCGTCACCCACCCGGCCCCCGAGGACCACCAGACCGCTGAAGCCCTCAGGCGGGACTGGGAGTTGTGGAAGCCCGGCGTCGAGCTGATCGAGCTCTCCTCGGAGACCCGCTCTCTCGGCCGTCCCCTGGCGGCATACGTGCGGAAGCTGGCCCAGTCCCACCCGGACGCCCAGGTGACCGTCCTGATCCCGGAGACCGAACCGGCCCACCTGTGGCAGCGGCTGCTCCAGAACCAGCGCGGCTCCGTCGTGGCCCACGCGATCCGCCGCGACACCGACGCCGTGATCTGCCGACTGCGCTTCCGCATCACGGCAGACGCACGCTGACGTGCGTTGACGCACCTCTGACGGCGGCTTGACACGTCTCGTGCGCCGCCGTCAAGAAGGTGCCAATTCCCGCGCCCACAAGCGTATTTCCAAGGGAACAGGCAGTAGTTTCCTGCCTGTTGCGCTGCCGGGGACCTCTAATACTCACATGACGGCCGAGGGGGTCCATGGGGGACGGTTCCCGGCGGCGACACCCTCTTCCGCGCCCTGGCCGCGAGCTGCCGGGGCTGCCACGCCTCGAACCCATCCAGAAGGTCGCTTCATGCCTCCCGCCACCGCGCAGCACGTTCCTCCGGGTCTCGGGACACCTCCGCGGACTCCGACCAACCGACCGTCGCGGAAACGCTCCGGCCAGGTGAACGTGGTGGACCCCGAGCTGCTCGCCGCCTCCGCACGGGAGGCCGTCGGCAAGCTCCATCCGCGCGAACTGGTCAAGAAACCCGTGCTGTTCGTTGTAGCCGTCGGATCCGTGCTGACCACGCTCTCGGCGCTCATCCACCCGTCCGTCTTCACCTGGGTGATCAGCGTCTGGCTCTGGCTGACAGTCCTGTTCGCCAACCTCGCCGAGGCCGTTGCCGAAGGCCGGGGCCGGGCTCAGGCGGAGTCGCTGCGCAAGGCGCGTACGGACACCGTCGCGGTACGGCTCAACCACTGGACGTACGGGGCGAACCTGAACCGGGCCGAGACCGAGGTCGTCACACCGGCCGAGCTCCAGCCCTTCGACTTCGTCCTCGTCGAGGCCGGCGAGCTGATCCCGGCCGACGGCGACGTGGTCGACGGGGCCGCGATGGTGGACGAGTCCGCCGTCACCGGCGAATCGGCCCCCGTCTTAAGGGAATCGGGCGGCGACCGGTCCGGGGTCACCGGTGGCACGACCGTGCTGTCCGACTCGATCGTCGTACGGGTCACCTCGCGCCCCGGAAACAGCTTCATCGACCGGATGATCGCCCTGGTCGAGGGCGCCACCCGGCAGAAGACGCCGAACGAGATCGCGCTGAACATCCTGCTGGCCGCACTCACCGTCATCTTCATCCTGGTGGTCGTCGCCATCCAGCCGATGGCGGCCTACGCTCACGCCGCACAGTCCACGACCGTCCTGGTCGCCCTCCTCGTCACCCTCATCCCCACCACGATCGGCGCCCTCCTTTCGGCGATCGGCATCGCGGGCATGGACCGGCTCGTCCAGCGCAACGTCATCGCGATGAGCGGACGCGCCGTCGAGGCGGCCGGAGACGTGAACACCCTGCTCCTGGACAAGACCGGCACCATCACCCTCGGCAACCGCGAGGCCGCGGCCTTCATCCCCCTGCCCGGCGTGGATCACATCAAGCTGGCGGACGCCGCCCAGCTGTCCTCGCTCGCCGACGAGACGCCCGAGGGCCGCTCCGTCGTCGCCCTCGCGCAGCAGTACGGACTCCAGCCGGCCGCCGCGGAGGACCTCAGCAATCCCCGCTTCACCGAGTTCAGCGCCCGGACCCGGATGAGCGGCATCAACCTGAGCTGGGACAACGGCGCCGGCTGCGCCATCCGCAAGGGCGCGGTGACGCAGGTCTGCGACTGGGTGGTGGCGCGCGGCGGGACCGTACCGCCGCAAGCAGCAGCCTGGTCGGCCACCGTGTCCGAGTCCGGGGGTACGCCCCTGCTGGTGGCCGTCCACGACTGGGACGGCCCGAGGGTGCTGGGGATCATCCACCTCAAGGACGTGGTCAAGGAGGGGATCCGGGAGCGGTTCGCGGAGCTGCGCAGCATGGGGATCCGTACGGTCATGGTGACCGGCGACAACGAGCTGACGGCCCGCGCCATCGCGCAGGAGGCCGGCGTCGACGAATACCTCGCCGAGGCCACCCCCGAGGACAAGCTCGCCCTCATCAAGCGGGAACAGGCCGGCGGCAAGCTCGTCGCGATGACCGGCGATGGTACGAACGACGCCCCCGCCCTCGCCCAGGCCGACGTCGGCGTGGCGATGAACACCGGTACCTCGGCCGCCAAGGAGGCCGGGAACATGGTGGACCTGGACTCCAACCCGACCAAGCTGATCGACATCGTCGAGATCGGCAAGCAGCTGCTGATCACGCGCGGCGCCCTGACCACCTTCTCCATCACCAATGACGTGGCGAAGTACTTCGCGATCATCCCCGCCATGTTCACCGCGGCCTACCCGGGACTCGAAGCCCTCAACATCATGGGCCTGAGCAGCCCGACCTCCGCCATCACCTCGGCGATCATCTTCAACGCCCTGATCATCGTCGCCCTCATCCCGCTCGCCCTGCGCGGCGTCCGCTACAAGCCTGCCTCCGCACACGACCTGCTCCGCCGCAACCTGGGCGTCTACGGGCTCGGCGGCCTGATCCTGCCGTTCGTCGGCATCAAGCTCATCGACCTGCTGGTGTCCACCATCCCCGGCCTCGGCTGAACTGCGCCGGGTCCTCTGCGGGGGCGGTTCCCGTCCGGGCCGTCCCCGCTCCGGCAATCTCCGTCCTGAGCGTGAGTGCCTCCACTACGCCACAGGTGGCACTGTTTGCGTTAAGGACGCGTCAGGGTTTGTCCGCTCGCGTGCATGACTGATCAGCCTGCGTACGCTGGCTCAGCCGTCGATGTCGACGGCTGATTCTTTGCGTACGACAGGAGCACCCCACGATGGCCACCCCTGCCCGCTCCTCGCGCCTGCGCGCGTGGATGCTGGAAGGCTTGACCGCCCAGACGAGTTCGCCCGCCGCCAAGGAGGCGGCGGCCCAGCCCCACGGCCGGCCGTGGTGGCGCGTCATGTGCCTGACCGGTCTCGACTACTTCTCCACCCTCGGCTACCAGCCCGGCATCGCGTTCCTCGCGGCCGGACTGCTGTCGCCACTCGCGACCATCGTGCTCGTGCTGCTGACACTGTTCGGCGCGCTCCCGGTCTACCGGCGGGTGGCGGAGGAGAGCCCGCATGGCGAGGGCTCCATCGCCATGCTGGAGAAGCTGCTGTCGTTCTGGAAGGGCAAGCTGTTCGTCCTGACCCTGCTCGGGTTCGCGGCGACCGACTTCCTCATCACCATCACCCTCTCCGCCGCCGACGCGACCGCCCACATGGTGGAGAACCCGCACCTCACCAGCACCCTGCACGGCCACGAGGTACTGATCACCCTGATCCTGATCGCGCTCCTGGGCGGGGTGTTCCTGAAGGGGTTCAGCGAGGCCATCGGCGTCGCCGTGGTCCTGGTGGTCACCTATCTCAGCCTGAACGTCGTGGTCGTGGCCGTCGGGCTGTGGAACGTGTTCAGCGAACCCCAGGTCATCACCGACTGGACGACAGCCCTGACCACCGAGCACGGCAACGTCTTCATGATGATCGCCATCGCCCTCGTCGTCTTCCCCAAGCTGGCACTGGGCCTGTCCGGGTTCGAGACGGGTGTGGCGGTCATGCCACACGTCCAGGGCGAGCCCGACGACACCGAAGCCAAGCCTGCCGGCCGGATCCGTGGTGCGAAGAAGCTGCTGACCACGGCCGCCGTGATCATGAGCATCTTCCTGATCTGCTCCAGCCTCATCACGACCCTGCTGATCCCGGCCGACCAATTCGAGCCGGGCGGCGAGGCCAACGGCCGCGCCCTCGCCTACCTGGCGCATGAGTACCTGGGCTCCGCCTTCGGCACGGTCTACGACATCTCCACGATCCTGATCCTCTGGTTCGCCGGCGCGTCCGCGATGGCCGGTCTGCTGAACCTGATGCCGCGCTACCTGCCCCGGTACGGAATGGCCCCGCACTGGGCGAGGGCCCTGCGGCCGATGGTCATCGTGTTCACCCTGGTCGCGTTCCTCGTGACGTGGATCTTCAATGCGGACGTGGACGCGCAGGGTGGTGCGTACGCCACCGGTGTCCTCGTCCTGATCACTTCGGCCGCGGTCGCCGTAACCATCGCGGCGCGCCGGGCGGGGGAGCGCGGCTGGACGATCGGCTTCGGCGTCATCTCGGCCGTCTTCATCTACACGACGGCCATCAACGTCGTGGAGCGACCGGACGGCGTGAAGATCGGTGCCTGCTTCATCGGCGGCATCATGGCCCTCTCCCTCCTCTCCCGCCTCGCCCGGGTCTTCGAGCTGCGCGTCACGCACATCGAGTTCGACGACATGGCCCAGCGGTTCATCCGCGACACCGCCAACCGCACCATCCGGTTCATCGCGAACGAGCCCGACAACCGGGACCTCGAGGAGTACCGGCAGAAGAAGGCGCAGATCCGCGCGGACAACGACATCCCGGCCGAGGACGACGTGATGTTCGTTGAGGTCACCGTCCTGGACGCGTCCGAGTTCGAATCAGGCATGCGGGTGCGCGGTGAAGTCCTGCACGACCGCTACCGCGTCCTGACCCTGGAGAGCTCCAGCATCCCCAACGCGCTGGCCGCCCTCCTCCTTCACGTCCGGGACGAGACCGGCCAGCGGCCCCACATCTACTTCGAGTGGACCGAGGGCAACCCGATGGCCAACTTCTTCCGGTTCTTCCTGTTCGGCCAGGGCGAGGTCGCCCCCGTCACCCGCGAGGTCATCCGGGAGGCCGAGCCCGACCGCGCCCGCCGCCCCCACGTGCACGCCGGCTGACGCGGCGTAAGGAGCCCGACAGGAATCCCGCTGGACCCTCGCCACGGCGAAGGTCCAGCGGGATTCTCATTACTGTGAACACTCGCTCGCGCCCAGACCACCAGATCCGCCAGACCGTACTGGTCCTCGGAGCGGCCGGACTGACCGTCATCGCCACCGGCGCCGCACTGGACGCCCTGTGGCTGCTCGGGATCGGGGTCTGGGGCGTCATAGCAGCGATGGTGATCGAACTCGTCTACCAACCGTAGACGGGCATGCCGCAGGATCCGTTGCATCGGCCCTAACCGCCGATGTCGCGGTTGCGGAAGTCCTCCAGCGTCTCGCGCCGGACCAGCATCCGGGCCGAGCCCTCATGGACCGCGATGACCGCGGGCCGGCCCACGAGGTTGTAGCCGGAGGCCATGGACAGCTGGTACGCCCCCGCCACCGGTGTGGCGAGCAGGTCGCCGGGGTGGATGTCGCCGGGCAGCTCCACGTCGGCCGCGAGGATGTCGCCGGCCTCGCAGTGCCGGCCGACGACCGTGGCCGTACGGCGTCCGGCTGTCGAGGCGCGGCCGATCAGACGGGGCGCGTAGCGCACTCCGTACAGGGCGGGTCGAGGGTTGTCGCTCATGCCGCCGTCGACGGCGACGAACACCTTCTCCCCGGTGTGCTTGACGGCGAGGACCCGGTACAGGGCGACTCCGGCCGGCCCCACGACGGCCCGCCCGGGCTCGACGACGAGCCGGGGTACGGTCAGTCCGGCGGCCGCGCAGCCTTCGATGAGCTCGGCGCGCATCCTGCGCGCGAGCGTCGTGAGGTCGAGGGCGGGCTCGCCGGGCTGGTACGCGATGCCATGGCCACCACCCATGTCCAGCTCGGCCAGGACGACCCCGTGAGCGTCACGGACACGGGCCATCAGTCCGACCATGCGACGCAGCGCCACCAGATAGGGCTTCACGTCCGAGATCTGGGAGCCGATGTGGCAGTGCAGTCCGGTGAGTTCGAGCTGCGACTGACCGAGTACCCGGGTGATCGCGTGCTGTGCGCCCCCGTCGGTGAGGGAGAGGCCGAACTTCTGGTCGTCGGTACCGGTACGGATCTTGTCGTGCCCGCCGGCCGCGACGCCGGGCACCACCCGCACCATGACCTTCTGGCGCCCGCCGGGCCCGACGGCGGCCGCGATTCTCGCGATCTCGGACGGGCTGTCGATGACGATCCGCCCCACGCCGAGGCGCAGCGCCGCCTCCAAGTCGCGAGGCGACTTGGCATTGCCGTGCAGCACGATGCGGTCGGGCGGAAAGCCGGCCGTGACGGCGAGCTCCAACTCGCCCGCCGAGCACACATCGAGCCCCAGGCCCTCCTCGTCGACCCAGCGCACCATGGCACGGGAGAGGAACGCCTTGGCAGCGTAAAGGACATCGGCATCGGGGAACGCATCCCGATAGGTTCGGCACCGCTCGCGGACCTCGCCCTCGTCCAGGACGTAGGCCGGAGTGTCGAACCGCTCGGCGATCTCCGCCAGTGATACTCCGCCGACGGCCAGGCCACCAGGCGTCACCTGAGTCGTGGAGGCAGGCCAGATCGACAGGTCATCCGCACCGGCCTTGTGCTCGGACAGAACGGCTGTGGTCACCGTGTGATCCCCCATCAGGCGATCCGGGCCGCGACCGGGGAGGCCTGGGGCAGTGGAGCCGTGACCGGAGGCCCCGCGGTGACCGCCGGAGCGGTGAACGTCGGGTCGACGGTCAGCAGGGATACGCCGAGAGGCTCGGCCATCGCGCGGAGCGCGGTCTCGGAGAGCCGGATCCACGGCTGCTGGACGCCCAGTGTCGCGGCAAGACGGTCCGGGTCGGTGAAGCCGACGATGGTGCGAGCTCCCAGCGGGGTGCGGAACAGGCGCACCACCACCTCCGCTCCTCCCGGCCGGACCGGCACGTACAAGGTTCCGGCCGGGTCCTGTTCTTCAGGTTCGGGATCGTCGTCGTACTGGAACAAACACATGGGGCCCTCCCTGAGGAACCATGAGCGGTAGGTGACGCCCCGGGTGCGGGGAGGCAGTCCGGGGCGCGGGTCCGAAGCTATCTCCGCCTCCCCGCACCCGGGGCCACCCCGTAACGAGACCCATACGGGGGCGGGCCAAGTCCTGACGGATCACTGACATCGGAGGGTTGGGGCATCAGAAACCCGTCATGGTCAGGGATCTCCGCGCTAGAAGCCCATCAGCAACCGCACCTCATCGTCCGATGAGGCCCTTTCATGGGGACCGTCGGACGAGACGAGAGGGAAGACGCCATGCGGAGAGTCGTGGCCGGTGTGACCGGAACGGTGGGCAATCTGGCCGCGTTGCACCGGGCGGCCGCGGAAGCGCGCGTACGTGGTGCGGACCTGTGGGCCGTCCTGGCCTGGCAGCCACCGGGCGGCGGACTCGGAAGCCGCAACGGCCTCGGGCCCCATGCCCTCGCCCAGTGCCGTGCCGCGGCCGCCGAAAGACTCCGCGAGGTCCTCGATACGGCGTTCGGCGCCGTGAAGCCCGGTGTCACCCTTGAGGGCATCACCGTACGGGGGACCCCGGGGGCGGCCCTCGTCGACGTCGCCCGCGATCCGGAAGACCTCCTCGTGGTGGGCACGGGATCCCGCGCCGCGCTGCGCCGCCTCGTCCGCCCCTCGGTGGCCCGCCACTGCCTCGCGCACGCCGCCTGCCCCGTGTTGGTGGTTCCCCCGTCCCCGCTTCAGGCCGAACTCGACGCGGCACACCGACGCAACTTCTGGAGAATGCCGCTGGACCCGCGGGAGCTCGCGCAGTGAGTCGCACGCATCGGTGACGTCGTACGCTGCCGGAGCTCCACCACGTCAGCCGCCGACCGGGAGAATCCGCGTGACCGAGCCGCAGCCGTCCAAGCCCGTTCTGTACGTCGTCGTTTGCGCTGCCGGGATCGCCGGCGACGTGCGGAAGCTGATCACTGCCGCTCAGGAACAGGGCTGGGAAGTGGGTGTGGTGGCCACCCCGCAGGGTCTGCTGTTCCTCGACACCCATGCGATCGAGGCACAGACCGGAATCCCGATTCGCTCGGCGTGGCGCTCGCCGAGCGAATCACGGTCTTTCCCGCCTGCAGACGCCATCGCCGTGGCGCCGGCGACGTTCAACACGGTCAACAAGTGGGCAGCCGGCTTCGCTGACAACCTGGCCCTGAGCATCCTCTGTGAGGCCCCGGGCATGGGCATCCCCATCGCTGTCCTTCCATACGTGAATACGGCTCTTGCCGCCCATCCCGCCTACCGGCGCAGCCTCGCCGAACTCCGCGAGATGGGAGTCCTGCTCGGCAGCTACGAGCCTCACCGTCCCAAGGGGGGCGGAGGCGCCGACCGCTTTCACTGGGACGAAGCGGTCCAGCTGCTGGCTCCGTCCATGCGGAACCAGCGTGCCTGACGGCCGTCCTCCGGGGAGCGGGGCTGGTGGTGCTCGGCTGCGGGTGGCCGCCGCCGTCGTGGTGCACGAGGACCGGGTCTTGTTGGTGCGGCGTCGAGTGGCGGAGGGGAACCTCTCGTGGCAGTTTCCGGCGGGCAAAGTCGAACCCGGGGAAGCCTGGCAGGCCGCGGCTGTACGGGAGACGAAGGAGGAGACCGGCCTGGACGTATCGGTGGTCGGGGTACTGGGCGAGCGGGTCCACCCGTCCACCGGACGCCTGATGTCGTACGCCGCATGCGATGTCGTGGCTGGTTCCGCCCGCGCCGCCGCCCCGACTGAGATAGCCGAAGTCGCGTGGGTAACCCTCGCAGAGCTCCCGCGGTACATCCCGGACGGGATCCACGAGCCGGTACAGCGGTACTTGGACACCGCACTCACGTGACTCGTTCTGCGACGGACCCCTGTATCGCTCTCCGCCCGCACACGGATCGAGCCGGTCACGACGAGGCACGCTCTGAAGCCGGCCCGGGCTTGACCTTCGAGTCGGGTCGAAGGTTTACCGTCGGAGGCATGAGCACCTACCGGATCTCGCAGCTGGCCGAACGCAGCGGCGTTCCCGCCACCACGCTGCGCTTCTACGAAGACGCCGGGCTCCTCCCAGCCGAGCGGACCCCTTCGGGCTACCGCGTGTACGGGGACGACGCCGTCGAGCGGCTGGGCTTCATCTCCTCGGCCAAGCTGTTGGGCCTGGCCCTGGATGAGATCCGCGAGCTGCTGGAGGTCCGGGAGGAAGGGGTGTGCGCGGAGGTCCGTACGCGGATGGTGCCGCTGGTCGCCAGCCGGATCGCGGAGACCGAGATCCGGATCGCCCAGTTGTCGGCGTTCTCCGCGCGTCTGGCAGCCGTGCACGCAGACCTCTCGGGTCCGGCCCCGGAGGGAGCATGCGGGCCGGACTGCGGCTGCACGACTGGTCCGGCCGCGGCCGGACCGGTGCCGGTGACGCTGTCACCCACTGGGCCCGCCGCGCCGGTATCGGCAGCCGAGTCCTGGCGGGAGGCTCCGGTGGCCTGCGCCCTGGGCGGCTCCGTGCTGGAAGGCCGCACCCAGGAGTGGCGGCAGCTGGTGAAGCAGGCCGCCACTCGTGAAAAGGCCCCTGACGGCCTGCGGCTTACGTTCCCGGCTACCGCGGAGCTGGCCGGGCAGGTCGCGGCCCTGGCGGCGGCCGAGCAGGGGTGCTGCTCGTTCTTCGACTTCACCCTCCACCTGACCCCTACCGCACTGGAGCTGACCGTGCGCGCGCCCGAAGCCGCGGCACCGCTGCTGGCCGACCTGTTCGGAGTCACCACATGAGCCACCCCGCCCCTTCCCCCTCCCGCAGCAACGGCCCATGGGGGACGGTGGGCGCCGGCCTCGCCGCGGTGGCCGCTTGCGCAGGGTGCTGCGCGGGCCCGCTACTGGCCCTGCTCGGCAGCATCGGCGCCGCCTCCGCGCTCGCCTCGTTCTGGATTCCCGCCCTCGCGGTCGTGGCGGCGGCCGCCACCACAGGCGCGTACGTGCTCCACCGCCGACGTCGGGCCACCGCTTGCAAGACGACGCCGGGCCCGGTCGACCTCGGCTTGCCCGCCGTCGGCACCACCCCGCACGACCGAGCACGCTGAGCTGGGCAGAGTCAGCCCGCCGGCCTGTGAGGATGAGGGAAGCGGTCCGTCACCAGAGGCGGGTCGGTACGGGCAGGGAGCAGTCGGGTGTCGCAGGAGCCGTCAGGTCTGGTCGAGCGGATGGAGCACCACCAGATCGCGGTGTACCTCGGCGCGATGGCGGCGGGCGCGCTGGTGGGCTGGGCCGCACCGTCGGCCGGGCCGGGCCTGGAGCAGGCCATCAACCCGGTGCTCGGCGCGCTGCTGTTCGTCACCTTCCTCCAGGTACCGGCCGCCGAACTGCTCCGCTCACTGCGCGACGGACGGTTCTTGTCCGCCACGCTGGTGGTGAACTTCGTGGTGGTACCGCTGGTCGTCGCCGCGATGTTCGCCTTCCTGCCCGCCGACCAGGCGGTGCGGATCGGTGTCCTGCTGGTGCTGCTGTGCCCGTGCGTGGACTACGTGATCGTCTTCTCAGGGCTGGCAGGCGGCTCCAGCCGCCGTCTGCTTGCAGCCACCCCGCTGCTGCTGGTCGTCCAGATGCTTCTGCTGCCCGGGTTCCTGTACCTGTTCATGGGCTCGGAGCTCGCCGACATCGTTGAGGTCGGACCGTTCGTCGAGGCGTTCCTCGTCCTGATCGTCATCCCGCTGGCCCTCGCGTGGACCTTGCAGGCGTGGGCGGCTCGCCGTCCGACCGGGCAGAAACTCTCCGACGCCGCGACGACCACGATGGTCCCGCTGATGACCGCCACCCTGTTCGTGGTGGTCGCCTCCCAGGTCCCCAAGCTCGGGGACAGCCTCACCGACGTCGCGGCGGTCATTCCGTTCTACGCGGCCTTCCTCGTCGTCATGGCGTTTGCCGGCAAGGCCGTCGCCCGCCTGTTCCGGCTGGACGCCTCCGCCGGACGGGCGGTCGTCTTCACCGGCGCGACCCGCAACTCCCTGGTGGTCCTGCCCCTCGCACTCTCCCTGCCCGACACCTTGGCCGTGGCCGCGGTCGTCGTGGTCACCCAGACCCTCGTCGAAGTCCTCGGCATGGTCGCCTACGTCCGCCTCGTCCCCCGCCTCGTCCCTACGGACGAGCGCCCAGCGACCTCAGTCGGCACCTGACCGCGCCTGCGGATGATGGGCTGGCCCCGACACCCGGCGGAGATGCTCTCCGACTATCGGAGCTGACCGCGACCCGGACAGGATGAGAGGGGAGAAATGGGGCTGGTCAGCCGCTCGGCGTCGTCGGGCGCGGCGGGACGTTCTGACATTGCAGGCGTCTTCGCGGGTGGGCATGGTTGAGGTATGAGGCCCCGCACGGTGCTGGTGACGCTCTATGACGGCGTCGAGGCGCTGGATGTCACCGGCCCCGTGGGCGTACTGGCCGGGGCCAACGCATACCTCGCTGCCACCGCGCCGGGGCAGCCCGGGTACCGCATCGCTACGGCTTCCCCGGGCGGCACCGCCGTGGCGTCGCTCAGCGGTGTGACCCTGATGCCTGACGTGGACCTGGCGGAGGCGCAGGCTCCCCACACGCTGCTCGTGCCCGGCGGTGCCGGAGGCGTCCCCGAGCCGGGTGCTGGTCATCCGGACGTCGTTTCGTGGCTGAAGGCGAACGCGCCGAAGGCGGAGCGAGTCGTCTCCGTGTGTACGGGCGCGTTCCTGCTCGCCGAGGCAGGTCTGCTCGCAGGCAGGAGGGTGACGACGCACTGGGACAGCGCCAACGAGCTGGCGCAGAGGTATCCCGGCGTCGCCGTCGAATCGGACTCGATCTTCATCCGGGACGGCTCGGTGTATACCTCCGCGGGCGTCACTGCCGGCATCGACCTCGCTCTTGCCTTGGTAGAGGAGGACATGGGGAGGGACGCGGCCCTGACAGTGGCGCGATACATGGTGGTCTTCCTGCGGAGGTCCGGGGGCCAAGGGCAGTTCAGTACCCAGCTGCAGTCACAGCTCGCGCATCGCCAAGAACTCCGTGAACTCCAGCAGTGGATCGCCGACCACCCGGACGCAGACCTGTCGGTCGACGCCTTGGCCCAGCGCGCGAATCTGTCAGCTCGCCAGTTCACACGGGCGTTCGCCGAGGAAACGGGCGTCACCCCCGGACGCTACGTCGCCAACACCCGGCTGGAGACGGCGAGGCGGCTGCTCGAGGACACCGACGACGATGTCGCGCGCATCGCTGCTCTGAGCGGATACACCACTACCGAGGCGATGCGCCGCGCCTTCCAGCGAGTTCTCGGGCTCTCCCCGTCCCAGTACCGGACTCGCTGTGGCTGAGTCGTTCTGCATGGTCTGACGCGGTCGCGTTCGACGAGGGCCTCGGGGCACCCCAAATGTTGATCACCTGGGGCGCCACCGCCCTCCTGCAATGGCGGCTCGCTCGGACCGGCAGCACCCCGGCCGGCCGAGGAATCCTGCGCCGGCCGACTCGACCGGATAGGCGGGTCAGTCGTCGATTGCCTGGTAGAGGGTGGTCCAGAAGTCCTGCATGGCGCGCGCGGAGTCCGGGGTGGACATCCCGGTCTGGGTGAGCAGGATGCCGACGAGCTGGTTGTCCGGGTCGGCGTAGGTCGTGGTGCCGGCTCCGCCGTCCCAGCCGAACTGGCCGATGGGCGCGTAGTCGCCCCGGTAGGTGCGCACCGTCATCCCGAAGCCCCAGCCGCCGGTCTGCCCCTGGCCGTGTGAGAGATGTACGACGTTGCGGGCCCAGGCCTGCAGGGCGGCTGTCTGCTCGGGGGTGAGGCGGTTGGTGGTCATCAGCTCGACGGCCGGCCGGGACAAGATCCGCTCGGTGCCGTGCATCCCGTGGTTGAGCAGCATCCGGAAGTAGGCGTGGTAGTCGTCGACGGTGGAGTCGAGTCCGCCGCCGCCGGACTGGAACGCCGGGGGCTTGCTGTGGTGTCCCCCCTCGGCCGGGTCCTCCACGGTGAACGCCCCGGTCTGCGGATCGGGGGCGTAAAGGGGAGGCAGCCGGTGAATCTTGTCGGCGGGCACGTGGAAGCCGGTGTCCTTCATGCCCAGCGGGTCGAAGATGCGCTCGCGCAGGAACGCCTCGAACGACTGGCCGGTGACCCTGGCGACCAGCACCCCGAGCACGTCGTCGCTGACGTTGTACAGCCATCGTTCTCCGGGCTGGTACATCGAGGGGAGCGCGCCAAGTCGGCGCATCCACTCGTCCGGCTCCACTGCCGGCAGCATCCATCCGTTCTCGCCGTAGACCTTCTGCTCGAAGTAGGCGCTCATCATCGGGGAGCCCATCGCCGTCATGTCCAGCCCGAGCCCGCAGGTGGAGGTGAGCAGGTCCCGCACGGTGATCGGACGTCGCGCCGGCACGGTGTCGTCCAGCGGGCTGTCGGGCCGCTGGAGTACCCGCCGGTCGGCCAGTTCCGGCAACCACTGGTCTATCGGGTCGTCCAGCCGCAGCCGGCACTCGTCCAGCAGGACCATGGTCGCGGCAGCGGCGACCGGCTTGGTCGTCGAGGCCATCCGGAAGATGGTGTCCCGGCGCATCGGCGCGCCGCCGTCATGGCGCATCGTCCCGATCGCCTCGACATGGGTATCGCCGCCCCGTCCGACCAAGGCGACGAGTCCGGGGATCTTCTTGGACTCGGCATGAGCTTCCAGTACCTCGCGCAGTCGGCGAAGCCCCGCTTCGGACAAGCCGTTCTTGCCTTTTCCCATCATGAATCTCCTTGCACGCAGTGGTCGGTATCGACGATGCCGCCGACAGGCGGCGAGAGGCGGCCGAGAGGGCATGGCTCCGCGGCCGTGCTGTGCAGAAAAAGCGATGAAAGTGGTGCTCGGCCCCGGGCGGGGCGATGTGCCGAGGCCCGATCAGACCGTCTCGTCCTCTGCCCCGGTCTCGTCAGCAGCAGCACGCTCGATGTCGTCGGTGAGCCGCTTTCGTGCGCGGGCCGGGGCGTAGCCGCCCTCCGAGTAGTTCTGGACGAAAGCCTCGACGAACTCCACCGGGTCCTCCCCGACAACCCCACGGATCGGCGTTCCGTCCGCCACGGCCTGCTCGAACAGGTCGGCCAGGTCTTCGAACATCGACGCATTGCTGTCGCCGTCGGTCGGCACGAAGTGCATCAGGTACCGCTCGACCGCCTCGACCGCCGCGCGGTAGTTCTCGGGAAGCTCCTTGACGCGCGCCTTGTACGCCCGCCAGCGCTTCTTGGGCCCGATCACCTTCGAAATGAAGCCGGCCTTCTCGGCATCAGACATGGTTACTCGCCCTCCCCTTCGCGGAGCTGTTCCAGTCGTTCCATGAGGAAGCTCCACGTCCTCCAGAACTCCTCGAGGTACTCGCGTCCCTGAGCGTTGAGGGAGTGCACCTTGCGTGGCGGCCCCTTCTCGGAGGGGACCTTCTCCACGTC
This sequence comes from Streptomyces sp. NC-S4, assembly GCF_054353315.1. Classification (NCBI taxonomy): domain Bacteria; kingdom Bacillati; phylum Actinomycetota; class Actinomycetes; order Kitasatosporales; family Streptomycetaceae; genus Streptomyces; species Streptomyces sp. NC-S4. The sequence goes on from NZ_CM135937.1 coordinate 7,631,442, forward strand.
GACGAGGCCGCGCTTCTCCATCCTGATGAGCAGCGCGTAGATGGTTCCTTCGGCGATGTCGGAGAACCCCTGCTCCCGCAGCCGTGCCGTGATCTCGTAGCCGTAGGCGGGGCGGCCGGACAGGGACGCGAGGATGATGCCCTCCAGCGTGCCCTTGAGCATCTCCGTCAGCAGCTTGGCCATGGGACACCTCCTCCCTGCGCTAGTCAGCGCTATTGAGTACCGCTATACAGTAACGCTGACTAGTAGTACCTAGCAAGACCGAGTAGGTGAAGCGTGGGTGGGCACCGCAACCGCCCAGTTCAGCAGCATCACTGGCGGGATCGCGCGCCCGCCGCACTGCGTGTGGAGGCCGACGGGCGCCTGAACGTGCGCTGCGTTGCCACCCGTTAAGGACTCTGCCTGTCGCCGGCCACCCGGAAATCTTCGAGGCTCCGGGGTGAGAAGTCCGTACTGAGGTTGTGTGATGGGCCGGCTCCGGTGGGGCTGAGCTGGTTGCCAAGGTCTAGCAAGAGATCGATGGCGGCATGGTGCGGGATGAGGAGTTCGTCTATCTGCTTCGCGGCGGTCGGGCCATCGGGGGCCAGGGTCGAGCGCAGCAGGTTCTGGTACTCCCGCCGAGCTCCCGCAGAGAGCGCCGCAATCGGGATGCGCGCGAGGGCTTCCTGCGTGCTGAGGTTCTCGAAGGCGACCGTGCCGCCCGCCTCGCACGTCGCCCAGATGACATTCCGCCCCGAAGAATCCGCCGTGAGCCGGGTACCCCGGCCGGCAGCCTCACTGAGGGCCGGTAGATCAACGGGGGAGGAGCCAGCCAGCGAGCGTGCCGCCTCGAAGGAGTCGAGTGCCCAGTACGGACGCGGTGGGGATCCCCCGAGCGGCCGTGGAGGGGCGACGTGGCCTCTGCTGACCTCGGCCGCAGAGGGACTCCGGCTGGCGGCTTCGGTCCCAGGGTCTTCGCGGCTGCCGAGCCAGGTGATGGCCACGAACCGGAGGTCCGGGAAGGCGGCGGGGAAGAGCAGCTGGGTGACGACCTCTATGTCCTTGTGGTCGAAACGAGAGATGTTCAGCCGGAACACGTGGCCGTCCCGGTGGCTCACCAACTCCGGCTTGCTGTCCCAGATGCGTCGGCAGTCCTCGTCGGCCAGGACCTCGTTCAGCACCGAGACCAGTTCGGGCGGCCGGTCGTGTTTGACCAGTGCCATTCTCACCATGGCGAGGGAGATCCGTGCGTGCTCCTCCCACTCCACGTACTGCTCCCGGGCATCGGGATCCAGCAACACCCAGCGCATCAGGTTGGCGCGCGGCTTCAAGACCCACGGGAACCACTGCGCCATGGCCCGGTTGTACCCGACGATGTTCCAGGCGGCATCGCTGAGGTACGCGGGCCTGGGCATCTGATGGTCGAGAAGCAGCTGTAGCGGGTGCAGGCCGTCGGTGTATCCCAGCGGCGTGGGAGAGCGGGGCGGGGAGCCACCGTCCGTGTAGAGGTAGAGGGTCTCGCGCTGGTCCTCGTCCAGTATCAGCGCCTCTGCCAACTGGTCGATCTTCGGGCGCCTCAGGCGGGGAGATGCCCCGCGCTCCAGTTCCCCGTACCAGCGCTCGGTCATCCCGGCCCGGGCTGCCACTTCGGCCTGCGACAGCGGCTTGCTGCGCCGCATTTTGGTACCGGCTGCTGCCCGCCACGCTCGCAACAGTCCTGCGAGCCCGATCAGCTCATCCAGTGCAGGCCGCCGGTCGGGACTTTGGTCCCGACTTTGGGTGGGCGTAGGCATGATTCCTCCCTCGCTCCCGGTGGTGCCGTCCTTGCCTCAAGTGACCCTCTCGGTCGTCGGCCCAATGGCGACAAGCCCTGTGGGGTTTCGGAGGGGCCGGTCTGCGGCGTCGAAACCATAGGGACTTTCGTCCCGGAAGTCGCACTTCCGGAAGCAGAGTTCCTTTTGGCTGCTGGGACGCTTGGAAAGACGGCGTAACGCCCGATTGATACCCGCCGGGTCTGCACCTACGCGCCCCGCTCGGCGGATGACGGAATAGGAGGGGGATATGGCGGACACGGCGTGTGATCGCGTATTCCACGTGCAGCGAACCCTGGCGGCTATGGATGGCCCGTCTCACGGGCCGCGTGCGATTGCCAGAGAAGCCGGTCTCAACAAGAGCACGGTGCACCGAATACTCAATTCAGGGCTGGCCTACGACGTGTTCGTGCGGGACGAGGCTGGCAAATACCGCCTCGGTTCCGGCGCCGTGAGACTCGGGATGCGAGCGGCGGCCTATCGGTTCAGTGAGGCGCCCCAGCGCCAAATTCTGGCCCGGCTGCTCCGCGAGGCGAACGGGATGCTCTGCGCGATCGAGTCGCTCACCCCGCTGACCTCGGCGCGACGCAGGACAGAGCAGTACGTCGCCCGAGGCGGGGTGTTGGCGGAGCCAGGGGCAGTCGGCGACGGCTTCATGGCCTCGGCCCGCTCACTGCGTGCCGGTGCTGCAGGCAGGGTCTTGTTGTCCGACCTGCCGGCAACCGTGCAGAGAGCTGTGGCGGCTGAGGCGCTCTCGGCTGCGCTGACGGGACCCGGTTACATCCACGACGCCCGCGAGTTTCTGCGTGCGGTGGGTGACGTGGCTTCGCGTGGCACGGCCGTCTCGTGGGAGGAGGTCCGAGCCGGTTGGTGTGCCGTGGCTGCTCCGATCGGACGGAATGTCGTCATGGGTGCCGTGGTGCTGGCGAAACCGCGCGCGGACATGACTCCCGGTGCGACAGAAGAGGTAGTGCGCACGCGGGAGGCAGCTGCTCGAATCACTGACCTGTTGGGGGAAGCCTCAGCAACGTAGACCGGGAATGTGGTGATCGTGAGAATGTCCCTGAGGGCGGGACAAGAAATTCCTCTGTCGCATTTTCCTGGCCCAAGTGTTTCGCGTACGGGGACATTCTAAACTTCGACGGATCAATTCAGCGAGAGTTATTGACGTCGATCTTTGAGGCTCATTAAAGTCGCCCTCCAGTGCACGGCCGCCTTGGCTGGACGTCGCCGCCTGCCCCTGACCACCACCCCAGCGCCTCGCAGCGGTGTCTTCCTGTGCGGCCTCGCGGGAGCGTATGTCGAGTCGGTGTCGATGGCAGCCAACACCCTCTGAACGCTGGAGTGTTCCGGATGCCATGCATATGTTGCTGCTCCCTCGGGTCACCACCGGGGAATCGCGCCGCTCCGGATGAGAGCGGTGCCCAGGAGTTAGCCGCTCCTGGGCACCGCGCCGACACCCCGGAGGGCGCGGATTCATAACCGGGTGCGGGTCGGCTGGCCTTTTCGACGAGAACGGCCGCCCCGCCCCACCTACGAGTGAGGAATTCTCGCATGCCCGAGTACCGGAGCCCACGGGCACACCGGCTCGCCCGCATCCTCGCGGACATGGCGCCCGGAGCCGCAGTCCTTCGCATCTCCCAGCTCGATCCGACCCAGAGCTGGCCCAGCCCCTTCTGCCGCGCCTACGACAGGCTGGGTCGCGGTATACCCCTCACGCGGGTCCGCGGCCTCACCGCCGCGCGCTGGGTCATCCGAGCCCACCCCGACGTCCCCTGGGATCAGCCGTACGGCCTCGACCTCGACAGCGGGGTCCTGCGCCCCACGACCGAACTGCACGCCACGGTCGAAGGGACGCGCTGACCATGGCTCGCATCAGAACCATCAAGCCGGAGGCCTTCGCCTCCGAGTCCCTCGCCGCGGTCTCCCTCACCGCCGAGCGCACCTTCTTCGGCCTGCTCACCCAGGCCGACGACCACGGACGCTTCCGGGATCAACCCGCAGTCCTCGCCGGGCTGCTGTGGTCCCTGCGCCCTGACCACGGCCCCGTCGGTGTGGAGGATGACCTGGCCCAGCTCGCGGGCCAAGAACTCGTCTGCCGGTACGCGGGTGAGGACGGCAAGCGGTACCTCCACATCATCACTTGGCATCAGCACCAGAAGATCAACCGGCCCAGCGGCATACGCCACCCCGCCTGCGCACAGCACGACAGCGCGGGCGCGGCGGCCGCAGGACCCAGGAGCCCTCACGGAGCAAGCCATGAAGCCTCCATGCCCGCTCACCGAGGACTCACGGAGGGCCCGGAACGGATGCATGAGCCCTCAATCAATCAGAAAACCGCAGCTCGGAGGGCATTCACTGAGTCCTCCATGACGACTCACGAAGCCGTCAGTGAGCCCGCAGTGATGCCTCACGGTCCGGATCTAGGACCTAGGAACGTGGATCTAGGATCTCTACCTTCGGGGAGCGCGAGCGCTCCCGCGCCCGAGTCCGCCTCGGCACAGCAGCTCATCGCCGAGTACGCCTCCGCATGCACGCACCGACCGCCCCGCGACGTACTCGGCCGCCTCGGTCGCGAGACCGCCAAGCTGCTGGCCGAGGGCATCGACCCGGGCCACGTGCGCGACGGCCTGACCAAGCACCGCGCCAAGAGACTTCACCCGAGCACGCTGCCCAGCCTCGTCCACGAGGCGATGAACGCCGCACCCACCGGCTTGGCCCGGACGGGACCGCGGTCCAACCTCCCCTCTCACCGGGGCTGGGCCAATCCGACCGACCCGGCCACCGCCTACGCCGAGGAGCTGTGATGCGCGACCACGACGCCCAGCGCATCGGCGGCCTCGCCCGCCGTCTCACCAGCATCCTCATCTCCCGCGGCCAGAACCCCGATATGGCCCCCGCGACGATCGAGGAACCGCTGCCTGCCCTCCAGGCGGCCGAGGCACGTATCCCCGCCCGCTACCGCAACGCGGTCGCCGATCACCCGGCCATCAGCGCCTGGGTACGGGACATCGCGCAGGCCGGCCGTCCCGGACCCGGAGGAGCCCCGGGCATCGCGCACGGTAGGTCGCTCCTCATCGTCGGCACCACGGGCACGGGCAAGACGCATCAGGCGTACGGGGCGATCCGCTGCCTAGTGTCGGCCGGGGTCCGCCTCCGCTGGAAGGCGACGACAGCCGCCGACCTCTATGCGGACCTGCGACCCCGCCCCGGACACGACGGCGAGCGGGAACTCATGGGCCTCGCCCGCTGCCCCCTCCTGATCATCGACGACCTCGGCGCCGCCAAGAACAGCGAATGGACCGAGGAGATCACGATGCGACTCATCAACCGCCGCTACAACGAGATGCTGCCGACGCTGCTCACGACGAACCTCGGCATGGCCGACCTCCGAGAACACATTGGCGACAGGGTCGCGTCCCGCCTCACCGAGATGACCGACAAGGTCATCCTCGACGGTCCGGATCGCAGACGAGCCCTGGCAGCCCAACGCCGCCGCTTCGACGCGGCCACCGCCATCTGACCTCCCCCCGGGCGAGACACCGCAGCCCACCCCCTCGTACGCACCAACCCCCGGCCTGCACCTGCCTCAGCGCAGGCCGGGGCGATACGGAGACACCCGCATGACCACCCCCGACCCCTACACGCCGCGCACCCTCGGTGACCACACCTGGCAGGACCGTGCAGCCTGCCGCTCAACCCCGCACCACCGAGTCGACCTTGGCCTCTTCTTCCCCGAGCCCGACGAGACCGACCGCATCCACGCGGCGAAGGCCCTGTGCCGTCAGTGCCCCGTCCGCCGCACCTGCCTGGACGCCGCCCTCGAGAACGGCGACCGCGAAGGCATCCGAGGCGGCATGACGGAAGAAGAACGCACCTCGCTGCACAGCACGCTGGCCAACCGGCTGGACTACGCCCGGGTCGAAGCCGCCCTCGCAGGACGCGACATCCACCTCACGGGAGCCGAACGCCAAGCCGTCGCCCGCGCCGCCTACCAAACCGGCACCGACATCGACCGGCTCGCACGCCTCCTCAAGGTCACTCAAGACCACGCCGGGAAGCTCTACCGCCAGACCCGCCGCGAGCTTCGCAACCGAGCCATCGGCACCAGGAAACCCCGGAAGACGACCAGGCCCGTCGACGTCGCGCCGCCGACCGACACCACCGCGCAGGGACCTGGCGACACCGAGCTCGGGAGGGCCGCGTGACGGACCGGGCAGCCGCCGCGCGCATCACCGGCTGGGACCGCGCCGCCATCGTCACCCTCGGCGCTGCCGCCTGCGCGCTCTCGTACGACGCACTCCAGCAGATGGCCACCGCCATCCACGTCCGCGGATTCCTGACCTACCTGTTCCCCCTCGTGATCGACGGCTTCATCGCCTACGGAGTGCGTGCACTGCTCGTCATGAGCACCGCGCCACTCACCGCCCGCACCTACGTCTGGACGCTCTTCGGAAGCGCCACGGCCGCCTCGATCTGGGCCAACGCCCTCCACGCCATCCGCCTCAACCAACAACAGCCCTCCGGCGCCGGACTTCGGCTCGGCGACCTGACCGTCGGCATCCTGTCCACCCTCGCGCCGCTCGCCCTCGCCGGCAGCGTCCACCTGTACATCCTCATCGCCCGCCGGGCAGAGGTGTCCGGTGTCCCCGGTCAGCCGGAGGACGGGGACGGCCGACCTGTCCGAACGACCGTCACCCGCCCAGCGACTGCTGATCGGCTGTCCGGCTCGCCGACTGACCGGACGGGACAGGACAGCCACCTCCCGGTCACCCCTGAGCGGAGAATCGTGCAGCTCACCGGGGCGAACCGAGCCGGTGACCAGAACCCAGCGGGCAGCAGACCCGCTCCAGCCGTTCACCAGCACCCGACGATGCCTCCCGCTTCCCGTCCAGCACGCGGCCTGCGGACAGCTCAGCCGGCGCCCCAGGACACCATCCCGCCGGTCGATGACCTCCTCCCGATCGCCCGCCGCGCGGTGACCGAAGCAGGCAAGGCCACCCGCCAGGTCGTCGCGGACGCCATCCGAGGTCAGGGCCTCCCGCTGGCCAACGACCGTCTGACCGGCCTGATGGACCAACTGCGGACGGAGGCCGTCGGCCAGGACACCCGGCCTCGGTGACCCCGGACGATCCCATGCACCACCCCGGCGCCCAAGCAGGGGCAGCCGCTGGCCCAGAACCCGACCACCACCATCCCCACGCACCACCGGAGACATCATGCGGCGCACCACTCCCGCGACCCGAGCCGAAGTCGACACCTGGCTGACCGTGCTGCTCGGGCATGGCCACCTGCACCGGTTCGAGCACGGCCCCGACGGCGCCTGGACCGTCTGGCGCACCACCACCAGCACGCCCTTCACACTCCACCACCCAGTGCTCGCGATCGACTACGTGGCCCGGACCCTCCTCGACCTCCGCCGCCCCGCATCGGAGCGGCACCGGTGAGTCGTGCCGGCGAACGGGCCGAGCCTCCCACCGGCCCCGAGCAGCACCACTGCCCGGCACCCGGCCGAGCAAGCTGTAGCTTCCGAAACTCCTCCGCAGCCCGTGGCCGCGGAGGAGTTTCGGAAGCGCATGCCCCCGCCCCCTCAGGGGCGGCGGAGGACCGGCACCAGGGGGCGCCGGATCCGATCGCTGCGACCGAGGGCGGACCGCAGCCAGGAGAGGAGAATCCACCCAGCTCCGCCCCGCGCACGCGCCCCCGCCTGCGCCAGCACGAGCAGCGCGACCACGTACGTAGCGTCCGCCTCACCCGTCACGAGCTCGACGACATCCAACGCGCCGCCGAGGCCGTCGGACTGAAGACCGCAGGCTTCCTCGCCGACGCCGCAGTCGCCGTCGCACGAGCCCAGGACGGTCCGAAGACCTGGCTCCTCGACCAGCGTGGCCTCGTCGCCGAGCTCATGAGCGCCAGCACCCAACTCGTCCGAGTCGGCAACAACCTGAACCAGATTGCCCGCGTACTGAACAGCGGCGGCCACGCCGACTACGCCGACGAAGCCGTACGCCGCGTCCTGCGCGCCGCTACCCGGGTCGAAGCTGCCGCAACCCAGATCGCGAAGCGCTGACCGCGTGGTACCCGACATCTCCACCGGCAGCCGGACGTACGGGCTCCTCGCCTACCTCTACGGGCCGGGCCGCCGGGACGAACACACCGACCCCCACCTGGTGGCTTCCTGGCTGCCAGAGCTTGCCCCTGACCCGGGCGGAGACTCCGCCGTCACCCTCAAGCAGCTCACCGACCGGCTGGACCTGCCTGTCCTAGCCCTACCGAAAGACCGGCGGCCGGCTCGCCATGTCTGGCACTGCCCCGTACGAACCGCCCCCGGCGACCGCCACCTGACCGATGCCGAGTGGGCGCAGGTCGCCCGGCGGATCATCCACGCCACCGGCATCGCCGAAGAGGGCGACAGCCAGGCCTGCCGCTGGATCGCCGTACGGCACGCCGAGGACCACATTCACCTCGTCGCCACCCTCGTGCGCGAAGACGGGCGCCGACCGCGCCGGCACCAGGATGGAATCAGGGCTCAGGCCGAGTGCCGCAGGATCGAAGCGGAGTTCGGCCTTCAGGCCCTCAACCCCGGTGACCGCACCGCCGCCCAGCGTCCGACAAGTGCCGAACGATCGAAGGCCGAACGCACCGGACGCTCCGAGCCGAGCCGGGAGACGCTCCGTGAGTCCGTCCGCCAGGCACTGGCCGGAGCGGCGAACGACGAGGAGTTCTTCCGTCGACTCAGGGATGCAGGGCTCCGGGTCGAGAAGCGACTCGCGCCCTCCGGCGACACCCTCGGCTACAAGGTGGCCCTCCCCGGTGACCGCACCCGCGACGGGGAGCCCATCTGGTTCTCCGGCTCGAAACTGGCCCCCGACCTCTCACTCCCGAAGATCCGCCAACGCCTCGCTGCGGGTCCCTTGGACGACGGCCCCAGCGGGGACGACCAGGATCGCCCGCGCCCGGCCCGTACCCGTCGCACTGCCTCCCCACTGGTCGAGCGAGCCGCAGCGACTCTCACGGCAGACGACGACGAAGACGCGGCCGCCCAGCTCGTCGGCGTGGGAGAACTGCTGGACGCCCTCGCCCAGACCTCACCCGTCTCGACACGCGGCGAACTGCATCAGGCAGCCCGTGCCTTCGAACGCGCCACCCGCTCCCACATCCGCGCAGAGCGCTCGGACAACCGCGCCATCCGCTCCGCCGCACGAGGCATCCTCCGTGCCGGCGACGCCCTCGGTCGAGGTGAAGACGGCGGCGCCACCGCGATGCTGCTGTCCACACTCGTCCTCGCCACGATCGCCGCCGTGCACTGGCACTCCGCCCGCGGGCACGCCCAGCAGGCCGCCGCCGCCCGCCAGGCGGCATGGCACCTCCGAGCGGCATACCGTTCGTCCTCCGCGTCCCCGCTTGGCGCGATGCGCGAGCAGGGTCGACGGCTCACTCCATCCGCTCGGCGACGACATGCTGACGCCCTGGGCTCGGCTCTTCCCGACCGTGTCGATCAGCTTCTGACCGATCCTGGTTGGGACGCACTCGCGGCCACGCTCGACGAAGCCGAAAGGGCAGGCTACGAGCCGACAGCACTACTCCAGGGAGTGATCGACCAGCGCGAGTTGGAGTCTGCGGACAACCTCACGGACGTCCTGGTCTGGCGCCTGCGGCGAACAGCGAAGCTCCCCGCAACGTCTGGCTCCGCACCCCACCGTCCGGGAACCAAGGCGGTGAGCGTCCGGCAGGGCGCTGCGGAGCTCACCGATGCAGCAGGCCGTGCTGTTGCCGGGGCGAATCGCCGCCCGCGGCGATGACCCTCACCGGACTTGGGTAGTAGCCCGGCAGCTGGAGCACACGAGTGGACTGGACCGGCCGTAACGGTGGATGGGTTCCGCGCAGAGCATGCACGGTCCGATCTCCCACGGCGGACAGCCGAGCTCGGTTGCAATGACGGCGCGTTCGCGGGCGGACAGGCGCCGCAGTTGCACCGGCCGACTGGGGGAGCGGTACGGGTGGTCGGGGGCTTCGTCGAATGTGTGCAGACCCGTAGCGGAAGACATGTCTCGCCGTGGCCGGGGGTCGCTGAAGTGACGGCCGTCATGGTGGCCGTACCGGCAAGAGCTGTCGAGTTCTTCCTCGGCGAAGGTGACCGGCTCGTCATCCGTCGGCTGCTCCTCCGGTGGGCTGTCGGCTTCGCCCGTGAGGTCGCGCCAGCGTTCCACATCCTTCGCAAGGGCCCAAAGGTAGGAGGTCCGCCTGGGATCATGGCTGTTGCGGACGCGGACGGCCACGTGCTCCCCGTCGGCGCTGGTGACGACGAGTTCATCCAGAGCCGTGGCGCGCTCTCGTGGGACGCACAGGGCGGGGAGGAACCAGCCACTGTGGAACTTGCCGCAGTGCTGACCGGTTTCGGGGCACGGCCGCTCGCTGCTCGGCGTGCACTTCCAGATCTGCAGGTGCCGCACACCACCACGGACGACCATCGCGAGCGGTGAGACGATGCGCTGCCACGGCACGTCGTCGACCCGGGTCCAGGGTGCACGGTCGATGATGGATGATGACGCGTCGCCGGTGACCCAGAGCGGTGCGATGCCGTTCTCCCGCGCTCTTCCGGAGCGTCGCCGTACCGTGCTGGCACTGATGGGGGAGTACTGGGCCTCCCATCCCACCCGAGCCCCGGCGCCGGATACCAGAACGTCGGTGACTACCCGGCCGTCCGCCGACCGCGCCTCCACCTGCACGTCCAGCCCATGGCGCGAAGCGGAGCGGGCTATTCGCTCTTTCATCGCCTTGTGCTTGTCGCTTTCCTCGGGCGTCGCAGCGTGAGTCAGCGGAAGATGCGCGGCCACCCACGCGACTCGGCCACCGCGGCGCTGTCGACGTACGAACATCCAGGGCGTCTTGTCGGCCAGCGCGCACTCGCACTGTCCGCCCTTGTAGTCGGTCAGGCACTGCAGGAGGTCGCGCTCCCGCTCGCCGACGGGTCGCGTGACTTCTTCCAGCAGACCGGGGCGATCGCGGTGCCCCAAGTCTTCGAAGGTCAAATTGATTTCGATGCCGTACTTGGTGTGGAACACCCCGTTGGCCATACAAAAGACGATAAGCACTCACACGGCTGGCTGGAAGAGTGCCTGTCGGACCGTGCCGGAGGCGTCAGGGGCATCCCAGGAAGGCCAATGCGATTCGCTCTTCGCAGCAATCTGGGTGGCCGCCTCAAAATGATCGCGATCCTTGTCAGTTGTTGCGGCGGATGCGCGTCTGCCGTGGGCGAAGCGCCTCTGCCCGCCTGGGCGTCAGCGCTGCCGGCGGGGCGGGGAGGAGTAGGCGGCCTGAGCCGGAGCGGCGGGCGAAGCGCCGTCGGGGGTCCGTGGCACCCTCGTGGACCGGGCAAGGGCTGCCGCGGTTCGCGGTCGCTGCGGGGCGGAGGCGGTGGCGGGTTGGACGGTGACCAGTGGGAGATGAAGCTCCGGGATCGAGTCGGCGGACCGCGAGACCGGCTCGCGGTCCGCGAGCGCCATGGCGGAGGCTGCCACCAGGTGCTGGGGCGTGCTGGTGCTGAAGTACGCCTGCCAGGTCGGCGTGGTGAGGGGATCCAGGCCCCCGGAGAGTCGCCATGTGGAGAGCTCGGGGTCCATCAGTTCGTCGTATTCGTGCAGCCGGCCGATGCGTATCCGATAGGCGGCATGGCCGTCCGGCGAGAGCTGGTAATGGGATCCGGGCTGGCGGTCGGCCGGTTGCCAGTCGCGTTGGGAGAGCAGGGCTGCTGGGCTGCTGGGGGCGAAGTGCTGCCCGCCCTGGAGGCGGTCGCGGAAGGTGTTGCCCAACCCCTCGACGAGTGTGGTGGTGAAGGCGTTGACCACCTCGGCTGGCGTGTCCCGGTCGAACGTGGTGATCCAGTCCGGTACGCCGAGAGCATCCTCGGCGAACGTGATGGTCCAGCCTCCGTAGTGACTCTCCACAGGGTTCGCGATCCGCACTCGCTGACACGGGCTGGTGTAGTACGCGTCGGTTCCGAAGGCGATGACCTTGGACCAGCCTGCGGCCCTGTCCATAGGTTCGGAGACGGTCCGGCTGGATCCGCTCCCGGCCAGGGCCACGGGAGCGACGAGGACCTCCTCGGTATTACGGGGTCCTGCGTCCGGGCCGGGCTGCGGAGCGGACGGGGGAAGAGGCAAAGGCGGGAACCTCCTGGAGTGACGGCTCTCGTACGGACATGGGGTGCATGGATCGGGCGCGGGCCGCCTGCGCTCGCGGGTTGACGCGGTCGGGGGTCTCGATCGGTGCCGTGTGGTGGAGGCGTCGCGCGGCGGTGCGGTAGACGGCGTTGTCCTGGCGTTCGCCGACCGCGAGCAGGTATATCTCCCGCCGGTGTTGGGACGAGGGCGGCGCGTCGCGGAATTGGATGACCAGTCGCCAGCGCGTCTCTGGATCCACGTAGACCTTGTGACAGCCGGCGAGCTCGCGCTGCATGGCTGCCCCGCGTTCGTTGCCGTGGACGAGGTGCTGCAGTTCCAGCAGGGCCAGATCCCGAATCTGGTCTGGCACCCGGCGCAGGTCGGCCAGGGCGTCAGGATGAGCGGCGAACGCGAAGCGGGCCGTCTTCATCGCGAGCCCCTGCGGGTGGCGGATGCAGGTGTCCTTCCGACTCGATCACCGGTCTTGGTGGCATCCGAGGGTGCGGAGGGTGCTGCGTTGGCGCACGTAGTCCGGGCCCGAGCTGCGTCAGCACGCCGCCCCTGGACCGGCGCTGGTGCAGGCGGCAGCGGTAGGTCGACAGCGGCAATCCAGAGGTCCGCAGCCTCGATACTGCTGAATGCTCCTTCCCGCACGGTGTAGGTCTCGAAGTCCAGGGTGACCTCTTCCAGGAACACCCTGTACGGGTGGGTAGCGGAGAGAGGGTGGCGATCGTGGACGAGGGTCGAAGTCCGGGCCCCGGCGTCGGAGCTGCTCTGGTGATCGGTGTAGTGGTCCAGAACCAGGTACCGCTGCCCGACATTGGTCCGAAGGAGTCCTTCGAGCCGGGAGGTCAGGGCGTCTGCCGGCTGGGGCCCGCGGTGGGTGAATGCTCGGATGGCATCCAGCGGACAGCCCTTCTCGATCAGCCAGTTCTGTGCCAAAGGCACGAGAGGGTGGTGCGCGTGATCGAAGTCGAAGACGCGCCGCTCGAGGTCCCTGGTGACGTGCACGGCGACGTAGGCCGGGGCGCCCGGGTGGCCGTAGATCGCTGCGGCGTCGTAGAGGACCAAGTAGGTGTCCCTGCCGTTGGCGCTGTGGTGCGCAGCAACGACGGCAAGGTCCTCCGCTGCTGAGGCGACGAGCTCGTAGGAGTCCTCGGTCACAGCGTTGGCCGGTCCGAAGCCGGTGATCCGGTAGTCCGGCGGGCCTGCAGGTTTGTCGGTGGATCCCATCTCAGACCACCGCTTCGGGCGCAGAGAGGAGCCGGTGCGCGGGCCGTGTGGGGCTGGTGGTGCAAGCGCCGAAAGGACCGTCAGGGGAACGGAGTTGCTGCCAGGCGGGATCAAGGTGGTCCCGGTGCCATGTGGAGGGTCCGGCGGGGCCGGCCTCGGCATCGGTGAGCTGCTGCCATGCCAGCCACAGGCCGTGGAGGCGGGCGACTGCCTCGGGGTGTTCGGACCACTGTCCGCACCAGGGACGACTGGTGGTGATCTCCCGGCCGTATACCGGCAGCAGAAGGTGGTGGACCCAGTCCGTCAGGGCAGCCAACTCGTCCGCGTACGCAGTGCCGTCCAGTGCCAAGATGAAGAAGGAGGACGAAGCGTCCGAAGGAGGGTGGGGTGCGTCTCCTGAGCCGGACAGCACCGGCCGCACCGTCGAGGCCAGGTCGGAGTCCTCGATCAGTTCCGCCGGTTCTTCCAGGCGCGCGATCTTCTCGTCGTGCTTTCGGCTGTCAGTGACCAGCCGTGTAACCGTGGCGACGAGATCGTCCAGGTCGTGGTCCGAGACACGTACCGGCCCGGCGTGGTCATGTTCGGGCATGGCGAGCCCCTTGGCGGAGTCGAATAAATGGCATGTCGAGGGTCCGTGGAATCGGCGATTTGGCTCGGCCGGAGATCCGGAGTACAGCCGCGCCACTTCACTTCGCCCGCCTATGTGGGCAGCCCTGTACCGGAGGGCGAGTCCCGCGAGAGCGGCCACGGCTGGCTGCACCATCACCGGGGGCGTCTGGCACTCGTACTACGACGGCCTCGTCACCGGCTCCGTCGGAATCGATATCGACCACACAGTGCCCCTCGTGGAACTCCATGATTCCAAGTAGGCGGAGTCGGGCTGGACGTATCACTCCGTGGTTGCCGCGCGTGGCTCTGTGCACCAAAGATGCGGTGGCATCGCTCGTCCAGGTGACAGTGTCGGGTTCTGGACCTAGGGGGTCGGGCATGATGCCACGATGTTGTACGTCCTGGAGCCGCTGAGGAACAACTCCGAGACCTGGAGTAGAACGCGATGCCGCGTGGGTTGAGAAGTCAGGGAGGCGGTTGACGGCAAAGCTGATGGCAGGTGGCCAAGAAAACGTCAGTGCCTGCGCCTGGTGTGGGACGGTCTATTTCTTGCAGGTGATACTGGGAAACGACAGTAGGGGAGTCATCATCCATGGAAATTCTGGGGAACTGCGATGAACACATCGCGCCCTAGTCTTCCCGCCGCATTGAAGCGCGATCTGCGACTAGAAGTGGGCGGAGTCTGTCCTTTCACTCACTGTCGCATGCCAGCTCAAGAGGACTGTCACATCTGGGATCGCTCTAAGGGGGGACCTGATGTTTTCGGGAACCTGCTTCGAGCGTGTGCGGCGCATCACCATCAACACACGGCTGGACTCATCCACGACCATGATCTGCGCGTACTCAAGGCTCGTCTGGCCTGGAAGAACGACAGGTATACGCACGCAGAATATCTCTGGCTACAGGTTTTCGCACAGCTGGGATCGACACATTTCAAGCACCCCACACTGGAGCGTTCCTGCCTTCGGTTCCTGGAAGCTGACGGCTATATCGAGCTAGCCGATACATCGAATACCACTGGTGCTGTGGGATCTATGGACGTATGGAGATTGGTCGAGATCGGTCAGTGGTTTGCCAGGGCTTGGCAGGAATCTGGGGCCCTCCCGATTGAAATCAGGCGTCGGTAAGAGCGGAGGGGTGGGTGGATATGCCACTGGGAGAAGATGATCTGCGCCTGTTTACTGCTGTTGCCGAAATTTCAGTATTGCGGGCACTTGAATTAGCGGGTGACCGGATCATTCGAAGGGTGGAGCGATCTTCGAGAGGGCCGCTGAAAGAATTTAAGCCAATTTTGGTGCATGTCCATCGGCCCGTCCAAGAACTCGACCTGGCTACGATCCTTCCCGATGAGGCTTGGGCCATCCCTGCAGCTCTAGGACTCGCGGATGAGTTCATCGAGGCCCTCGACGGACATACTCGTATCCTCCTCGCGGCTGGACTTGAGTTCCGTCGAGAGGATCTTGTTCTCACACTTTCTCGGCTTCCGCTCGAAAATTTTCCACTTCCCTGGGGTTCGCCAGGTGGTGAGCTGTAGCGGGCACTGGGGGTCTGCCCGCAGCTGCGGCGGTAGGCGCCAATAGCACCCAGATTGCACAACCAGGTGTTGCTGCCGGCGACTGATTGACCGACGAAGCCTCGGCGGGATCGCGGGTTCGAATAGCGCGCCCCGCCAGCTGGTGGCTAAGGCTGGACCACCGAGTGGCGCTGCACGGACGGACGACAAGTGCCGGGCGAGGATGCGCGAAGCGCCGGGATCGATGTCGGCGTGCCACGAGACAGTCCTGCCCAGAGCTGCTGCGCACCCAGGTCGAGACCGCCGTAGCCCGACACAGGCTCCCGATCAGAGGCCCGCTGCTCGGCCCCATCTGGTCATCGGCCATGACAGGGAGCGGGCGTGTACGCGAGCCGTGCGGGTGTCGTCGAGCGGGGTGCCGGGGCGGTAGGAGTGGTCGCGTCCGTGATGCGGGCAGACCGGTTGAGCGCGACCACGGGGCGTGGCGTGGTGGGGCCGATCCGGTCAGCGGTGCTGGGCAGCGCCGCCGAGCTCCGCACGTACGGTCTTCAGACGATCCTGC
The DNA here is from genome assembly GCF_054353315.1 of Streptomyces sp. NC-S4. Taxonomy (NCBI): domain Bacteria; kingdom Bacillati; phylum Actinomycetota; class Actinomycetes; order Kitasatosporales; family Streptomycetaceae; genus Streptomyces; species Streptomyces sp. NC-S4. The sequence continues at coordinate 7,647,312 of NZ_CM135937.1, forward strand.
ACCACTAGGAACGCCGCTTCCCGACCCTCCTCGAGCTCCGGAGCGCCGGGCAGGACGTGGGCGAAGCGTCGGAGGAAGCCGAGCTGCTCGGCCGAGGCGGTCAGACCCTCCATCGCCCGTCCGGCGGGTACGAGCGCCGAGGTATAGGCCAAGATCACCGGTCCCGGGTCGGGCTCCGCCGTATCGGTGGCAACGCGGAAGAGGACTTCGTCAGATACGTCCGCGATCAACGCAGAAAGATGCTGAAGCGGTCGGCTGCGACGAAGAGATCGGGTATCTCCTGTCGGCTCGAGGGCACTTTGACGATGTCCCGCAACTCCTCGAAGGCGCGGGCGGTGGCGTTGAGCGCAAACGTCTCGTCGGGCGGGTGGACTGCTCGTTCGGTCATGAGGGACTCCGTCGTGGGGCAGGGCGGAAGGAGATGGGACGTGGAGTGGAGGCTGGTGCTGGGGGCGAGCCCGGACGACGGGCGCTGCTGCGGATGCGCGCGGCGTCAGCTCGCGCTTCACGTGCCGGTGCCGCCCTGGCAGGCGCAGGCGGGGAGGCCAGCACGTCACCGGTGGCTGTGCGCAAGCGGTCGCGGACGGCGCTCAGAGGCCCGAGCGCATGCAGGGCGTGGCCGATCAGCCTCCCCGGAGCGAGGGATTCGTCGTCGGCCAGGGCATGTACCCGACGAGCGGTGTCGGCGGCGGTACGGACGAGGGCTGCGCGCACCACGCGCTCGCCGTAGTGCTCGGCAGCCCCGCCGAGCGATGAGCTGTCGCAGATCCGCAGCACTCGATCCGTATCCAGCGTCTGGTCGGCGAGCGCGCCGCGACGCTGGATCTCCCACAGCACGGTCAGCTGGTCGACGGGCTCACCCCGATGGTGCAGAGCTCCCAACGCTCGGTAGACCTGCTGATGGCCGGCGTCGGCGAAGTCCCCGGGATGCAGCCAGCTCACCACCTGGCCCAGCTGCTCGGGGCGGGCACTGAGGCTGCCGAGCAGGTACTCCTCTTCAGCCAGCAGTTGTTCGTCCGGTTCGGCCGGCACGGATGAGGGTGGCAGCGGGTGAGGAACCGGCTGTACGTCGGTACCCCACCGGCCGCCGAGGTCGCTGAGGGCCATCGCGAGCGCCTCGGCCTGGCGGACCGAATCCTCCGATGTTCCTCGCGGAGCATCGGCGCGAGCGGCCTGATGGAGCTGGGTCGCATGCTGCGCGACGGAGCGGCGGATCGCTCCCTCCAGCACCATCCGCCCGTAGACCACGGCATGACCTGGGCGGGGACAGGAGGACACGACCTGGTGGGCGTACGACGCGGTGACGCCCCGGGTCTGAGTGCCGGCCTCGACGACGGTGTCGGCCAGCCACGACAGGGGGACCGGCTCCTCCGCCCCGAGCGAGGCGGCGGGATGACCGTCGTCCCTCAGCTTGAGGGCCGCGGCGTACAGGGCCTGGTGGATCGGACGGTAGAAGTGGGCCGGCTGAAGCCAGGGCGCGAGTCCACCGAGCTGGTGTGGCTCCAGGAGCACCGCACCCAGGGTGGCTTGCTCCGCGTGCAGCAGCGGTGTCATACCTACGCCGCCTTGCCGAACTCGTCCTGGTCGACGGCCTTGCCGACGGCCCGCTCGGTGATGGCCGCGGTGGCCTTCGCCGATGCGGTGGCGAGCCGGTCGGCGTCCGTCTCCCGGTACCAAGGCTTCAGGCTGAGGAGAGCCGGCCGGATGCCGGTCGCGAGGAGGAGCGCGGACCCCTTGGGCAGGGCGCGGATCGCATCCGCAGGCAGCACCCGTTCCTGCCGCATGGACACCGAAGTCGACCTGCCGGACTCGCTGGTGGACACCGAGACGGTGCGCACGTCGTGGTCGCCCACGAGCCGCGAGAGCTTGTCGGCGAAGTCGGCGTCGTCGATGCCCGATCCGATGAGTTTGATCGTCGAAGCGCTCCAGAGAGCGTCCATCCCGGCGTCGCCCCAGACGCGCTGGCCCTGCCGGTAGCTCTGAAGGATCGTGATCGGGATGACCCCGCGGGACCCCAAGTGGGAGTACAGGTCGGGAAGGTCTTTGATCTTGCATACGTTCGCGGCCTCGTCGAGGATCGCAAGCAGGGGAGGGTCGAGCCGGCCGCCGTCGCGTTCGGCCTGGATCACCGCGGCGCGCATTACCGCGTCGGCCGCGGCCGCGATGATCGCGGAGGCGGACCCGCCTCCGTCCTTCGACAGCAGGAACAAGGTGTCCTTGCTGGTGGCGAACGTCTCCGGCCGGAACTCCCGCACCTCGACAGCATCCTGGGGAGGGGTGACCCAGGAAGCGATACCCGGGTCGAGCAGGCAGCTCGCGTACTGCCTCGCCGTCTCGAAGATGCCGTCGCGCGTCTCGACGGCGCCCGCAACCGTGCCGTGGAGCTGGGCGGCCACGGCTTCCAGCCCCGCATCGTGCAGCAGGTCGACGGGAGTGCGGTCAGCGGGAGAGGCGAGCCAGCCGAGTACGTCGGTGATCGGGCGGCCGTCGTTGGCCGCAGCGAGGAAGAGCGCGGTGAGGGTGTTGGCGGCGGCCGTGGACCAGAAGTCGCCTGCGCTCGATTCGTCGACGCAGGCGGTCACGAAGTGTCCCGCCAGACGGCGGGCGCCGGCCAGGTCACGGGCGTCGGCCAGGATGTCCCACCACATGGTTCGATCTGCGTGGGCGATCTGCTGAGGGTCGAGTGTCCAGACCCTCCCGACGCTGGCGCGGGCGCCGAAGGTGGCAGTGAAGGCGTCGTTGGCCGCTTTGTTGGAGGTCAGCAGAATCGGCCCGGGCGCGCGGAGGATCGCGGGTATCGCGAGGCCCGAGGTCTTGCCGGAACGCGGCGCCATGATGGCGAGCAGGACGTCCTCCCACGAGGAGTGGATCTCCCTGCGACCGGGCTGCAGCGTACCGAGCAGCACCCCGCGATCGTTCGGGGCCACGTCCTTGGGCTTGCTGCCCGAGAGGCTGGGACGCAGGCTGATGGACTTCGCCGCGCCCTCCTTCGGCAGGAGGGACGCGAGCTCACGCTGTCCGGCCAACCCCCTCGGATTGCCACGGAGGCGGAGCCAGATACCTCCGCCCACCAGCGCGGCCGACAGGACGGTCAGCGAGGGCAGGACGTAGCAGGCGATGACGAGAGCCACCCGGGGGAGACCCGGCCAGGCCTCGGACGAGTGGAGCAAGACCGTCATCGGTTTGTACGCGCTCCAGGGCCCGGAGGACCCGATCAGCGAGTAGGCAAGGTTGCCGAACAACCAGGCCAGGGATCCGGCACCGATTCCGAGCCCGACAGCTGCGAGGAGGACGCAGAGGAGGAAGTCGGTGCCGGTGGTGGACGTGGGCGTACTGGTACGAGGTGAGGGCAAGTCACAGTCCGGTCAGGGGAAGTGAGGGTGGGCGAGACGGCCGAGACGGCGAAGGATCTGCGGTTCACAGAAGGACTCCTGGATTTCTGCGGGGTGGCCGGTCGAGCACCTGACCTGTGCACGTGCGGTTCCGGAGTGCGGCTCAGAAGAACGGGTTCTCGGTGGGCCGGTCGTCCGAGGTGGCGGCTTCGACGAGCTCGGGAAGGTCCTCCGGGTCGGCATCCCGCCGGTCGATCCACCAGCCGGCGCGGGTGAGTGGCCGCAGAGAGCCCTCGAACCCCTCCCACTCGGCGTCGCTCATCTCGCCTTCCACGACCAGGGCCGTGTAGGCGGCCGTCACCAGCTGGTGACGGCACCTCGACCCCCAGGCGAGAGCACGTCCGACGCCCTCAAGCGGCGGCATCCGATACCGCTCGGCCCACTCGTCTGCGCGGGCCTGTTCGGCGGAACGCTCCTGCTCCAGCCAATCCGATTGCGACGTGGCGTCCTGGCTACGGCAGGACTGCCAGCAGTCCGTGCAATCACGACGGGCAAGCCAACGTGCGTAGCCGGCACGGCGATCGGCCGGACGATCGGAGAAATCGGCCTGCGTGGTGTGCCCGCAGTCGTGCTCGATCGACCACAAGGTCTTGACGGCCATGGAAGTGCATTTCTCTCGGGGACGAGGGGGACTGGTCAACGGGAACGGTTGGGCCTGACCGGAGGGGAGTCAGGGCGTGGGGCGGCAATGGGTGCGGTCGGTGCCGAGGCCGGGCGACGAACGGAGGAGGCCGTGGCTGCCTGCGCTTGTGCAGCACGGCTCGCCGGCCTGACTGACGTGTTCACCTCGGCGGAGAGCGATCGGAGATCGTCAGCGAGGTCCTCCCCACTGGACGTGCCCATCCGGTCGCACCAGGCGGCCGCCGTGTCGATGAACGCCCCGAGATCGGTGACCGAGCCGCCGTGCTTGTCGCGGATCTGCTCCAGGACTTCGCCGACACCGCTTGCATGCCGTGGGCGAGGGCCGTCGGACATCGGAGCCTCATGGGTGTCAACCTGAACGGCCGTGAGCCGGGGATCGGCCATCACGGTCAGGTGAGCCTCCTGAAAGCGGCGGCTTGCGCTAGCCGCCGCACGTACCGCGGCCGCGTGCGGTGTGCCCGACGGCAGCAAGTAGAGGTCCCTGCCCGCGTTGTGGCTGAAGCCGTGTTGACGCAGGACCCCATCGATGTACGGACGCGCGTCAGCGACGGCCGCCGCAACACCGAGGTCGGGGTGCCAACTGAACGCGACGTCTGGCTCATTGGGGAGGGCCACTGGCTGGGGCTCCTTGCTCGTACCGATCTCGGTGCGGAGTTGGCATCAGCGGAGCCGTTACAGGCCCGCAAGGCCGTGGAGCGCAAGGGTCAATCCGGAGACCGGGCTTGGCCGAGCCGTGGATCAGGTGTATGCGGTCGCGACACGAGGTTCGGCGCCCGTGCTCGGGCAGGACGAGGGTGGTTTGTCCGCGCGGATTTGGACGGTGTTGGCCGTGCCTTGCCATTCGACCGATCGGCGGACATGAGCCACCGCAGGCGTGGGACAATCCGCGCGTGAGTTCCATTTCGCCTCGGACGGCGCCGCCCCAGCCCTGCTCAGAGCCAAGCTGTCCGCAGCCGGCCGCGTTCCGGACGCGCTCACGCGCTGCCTGGTGTGATGCCCACATCACCGCGATTCTTCGCAGGGGCGATCTCGAACCGCTGGAACCCTTCGTCAAGCCGACGGCCTGGCGCTTGACCCGGTGCCTGGTGTGTGGCTGCGAAGCGCATTACAGACTCGAGTACACCGTCGAGAAGAACGCGAGCGGGGAAGCCACATGCCGGGCGTGCTACTGGAAACGGTGGGCACAGGGCTCCCGTGACCTCAAGGGCGCATACGCGAACTTGGCTCCCGTCACATTCGCCGAAGCACGAGAGCACGCCGAGAAGAATGGCTACGACTACATCGGACCTTTGACCGATCCGTCGCTCGAGGACGACCCGCACCACGTTCGCTGCCGCTTTTGCGGGCGCTTGAGCGCAGACCGGATGGGGGACATTGCGTTCGGGTGCCGGTGCCAGACCAACCCCCGTCGTGACCAGCAGACTTCCCGTGTGTCGCAGCCGAAGACGAAGCAGCGCGATCTACTCAAGGACAGCGGCCTTCACGTCCTCGACTGGTGGGATCACGGAACCAACGACGCCGCTGCATGGGAGACCGTCGGTCTCAGAGCGCTTCGAGAGGTCTCGTGGTGCTGCCCCGATTGCGGACTGCAGTTCCTGAAGAGAGTGATCGACATGGTCACGATCCCGAAGTGCCCCGATTGTGAGCCGAAACGCCGCGCCGCATGGAACGCGGAGTACGAGCGCTACAAGGCGACACCGGTTGCCGACGTACCCGAGTTGCTCGCGGCGTGGGCCGATGACGCGGATCCGCGCACCGTGTCAGTCGCGGGTTCTGGGCCGCTGCGCCGATTCCGTTGCCCGCAAGGACACCACCCGCGTCTCTCGCCTCACACGTACCTGCAGTCGGGGTGCCCGTCCTGCCGCGGCCAGGACACGCGGATCGAGCGGATGCTGGATGGTGAGCTCGATCCCGCTGCCTTCGGGCTCGGTGCGGAGATCGCCTCGCAGTGGCATCCGGTCAAGAATGGGGCCGTCAAACTGGCAGCGGTGTCACCTGGGTCGCGCAAGGCCCGGTGGTGGCAGGATCCGAACTGTGGCCATGAGTGGGAGGAAACACCAGCACAGCGTGACAAAGGGCAGCGACTCCGATGTCCCGTCTGTCGCACGATCCTCGACTCGCTCGCCTACCACTTCCCTGAGCTGGCAGCGGAGTGGTCATCCGCGAATCCGGTTTCCGCTTGGCACGTGCGCCCGACGGGTCAGACTCCGTTCGTGCCCACCTGGGTGTGCGCGGCAAGCCCCGAGCACGTGTGGCAGGTCTCCTTGGCGTCTCGGTCGGCTGGCAGCGGCTGCCCCGAGTGCCGGGAACACGGTAAGTCGCAGGTTGAGCTGGATCACCACGCGGCTGCGGAGCGGGTCTTCGGCAACGCTGCATCCGGTCAGTCACTTCGCCACGATGCGTTCACCCGTCGTGCAGCGTGGCTTGTCGACATCTCGGTTGACCTCGCCCACGGCCAGAAGCTCGTCATCGAATACGACGGTTCCTACTGGCACGCGGACAAGGGCGACCTCGACCTCGAAAAGTCTCGGGACCTGCTCGCCGCCGGGCACCTCGTGGTCCGCCTGCGCGAGCATCCCCTCCCGGCACTGCCGATCTCCGAGCCGGGTTACACGGAGTTCGTCGTCTACTCGACGGCGGCTGACCCGAATGGCACGATTGCGCGCGTCAAGCAGTGGGTGCTCGGGCACGTGACGCCGGGTTCGGAGTGAAGCTGCCTCTGCCTTGCCACGGCGTGCGTCAAACGCTCGACGTGCGGGTCACGTCGGCTCGCTGATCACGGCTACCGGAGTGCCCGTGACCTACGCGGCCATGCGGAGATCGGTGTCGAACAGTTCCCGTTCCCGCGGGTGGAGCAGGTGCTGAGTGATGAAGCTCCTGCCGGCGACCTTCCACAGGCCGCGGCCCTTCGTCAGGGCGGAGACCGCCTGGGTCTCCACCCCGGTCAGTCCGAGCACGGCGGCCGCGGTGGCCAGCTGGTCGGCCTCCTGGCGGTAGATGATCCGGGTCGAGCAGTCGGTCAGCAGGCCCTCGGCCAGGGCTCGTCCCCGCGACCCCGCATCCCCGGCGGTCAAGAGGTCGGACAGCCTGTGGATGACCATCATGTTTGCGATGCCCAGGCCTCGGGACAGCTTCCACTGGGACTGCATGCGCTCCAGCAGGGCGACGTGCCGCATCACGCGCCACGCCTCGTCGTAGATCACCCAGCGGCGCCCGCCGGTGGGATCGGACAGGGCGGATTCCATCCAGGCGCTCGCGCAGGTCATGGCGAGGACGAGGCCAGTGTCGTCGCCTGCCCCGCCGAGCCGCGACAGGTCGATGGACAGCATCGGCGCGCCGGGATCGAAGCGGACGGTCGACGGTGCGTCGAACATGCCGGCCAGGTCACCGTGGATGAGGCGACGGAGCGCGTGGGCGAGGTCTTCGGCAGCGTGTCCGAGGCGTCCCGACCGGTCGCCGGTTGCGGTTTCGAGCTGCTCGGGGGAGCCGAGGACGTAGGCGATGTCGCCGAGCAGTGGGGTGGTGCCGGTCGAGGTGCGGTACGCCACCACGTGGTCGAGCGCGACGTCGAGGGCGGTGTGCTCCATGGGGTGCAGCTCGCGTCGAAGAACGGTCTTCGCCAGCGAGCCGAGCAGCAGGAGGCGCCGCTTGCGGACCTCGGTGGTCCAGTCGGCCTCGCTGATGGCGTGCGGCCTGGCCGGAGCGTCCAGGGGATTCAGCCGACCGGGGAGACCGGGGCCCAGGGCGATGGTCTGGCCGCCCAGTTCCTGGGCGACGACCGTCCACTCGCCCTTCGGGTCGCAGGGCACGTAGATGCGGTACCCGAAGGCCACGGCGCGCACGGCGAGGGACTTGGCGAGGGCGGACTTGCCCATGCCGATGATTCCCGCGAGCAGGATGTTGGGGTTGGTGAAGCCCTCCAGACGCCCGTAGAGGGCGAACGGGTCGTACGTGAACGCCGCTTCCGCGTGGACGTCCTGGCCGACGTAGATCCCCTGGGCGCCGAGACCGCCTTCGGCGAGGAAGGGGTACGCGCCGCTCGCGGTCGCGGTTGTCATGCGGTGGGCGGGGAGCTTGAGCCGCCCACCGCGGCCGGAGGCCGGTCCGGGGCGGCCGGCGGCCGGGTAGGTAGGGCGCAGTTCGGGGTCGGCGCCGGTCTTCGTACGGAGGGTCTCCGGCTGGGAGGCGTGCCTCGCCTGTACGCGGGCGGCGGCGAACTCGTCACGGGCCACGCGGGCGGAGCGGCGGTCGGTCTTGTGTGGGACGAAGAGGGGGCTGGCGGTCGCCCGGGTGCGGGAGGACATGGTGGTGGTGCTCCTGGATCAGAGTCGGGTGGACGGGCCGCGCAGCTCGGCGGGGGTGTGGTAGCGCCGTACGAGGACGGCGGTCTCCAGGTGGCGTCGGCAGATGGTCAGCTCGGGCGCTCCCTGCGGGAGGCGGCTGTGGCACTCCTCGCGCGAGGGGATGACGCCGGTGCTGGGGCGGGGAGCTGCGTGAAAGGCGTCGTGGAGATGCTCGGCCGCCTGCCATATCCGGATCCGGGCCGCCCGCAGCTGGTCGGCCTCCGCCCTGGCCAGCGGTCGAGTACGAGTCGCGTGGGCGTCGAACAGGGCGTACAGGGAGAGGAGATGGCGGTGCAGGCCGTCCAGTTCGGTGCGGCTCGCTGCGACGGGTCCGGCCGGGACGGTGATCGCCCGGTGGAAGTCGAGGGCCTCGGTGGCGTACGCCAGCTCCGCCTGGGACTCGGTCGGCATGAGGAACCCCTTCGGTCGGCTACGGGCGGGCGAGCGGCAGCGCGGCGTTCGTGAAGGCCTCGGCTTGCTGCCAGGTCAGCGGCCGGAGGTCGACGAGGGCGGCGACGGCCGCGGTCTCGATGGCCGCGCAGGCGGAGTTGAGCTGCTCGGCGGTGTCGGCGGAGACGGTGATCAACCCGGTCAGGGCGACGTCGGCGTGGCCGGCGATGAGCTGGCGTTCGCGGTCCTTGATGTCCGCGTACTCCACCGAGTCCTCTTCGGAGTCAACCTGGCCCTTGCGCTGACGCTCGGCGGCGTCCGCGATCACGGTGGCCTTCTTGCGCTGCACGTCCTTGAGCGCGGCGTCCAGCCCCTTGGGCTCGTAGGTCAGGGACAGGGTGCGTCGTACCCCAGAGGTGAAGAGAAGCTGGTGCAGGAAGCCGGGAGAGGTTTCGATCCGGGGCCAATTCTCGATCCAGAAGGTGGCGTGGTGGGCCGAGTCGGTTTCGATCCGGTCTGCCTTCTCGACCAGGACGACGGGGCCTGCGGCAGCCGGGTCGGCCTGCGGTCGTCCGGTGGCCGACCACTGGTCGAGGGCTGCCAGAGCCTTGGGGTCGTAGGCGGTGCGGATCACCGCGGCGATCTCGGTGGCGAGGAGCCAGCCGCCCGGGGTGAGGCCGGAGGTGCGGGCGGCCTGGTCGAAGGTGGAGGTGAGCTGGGTGAGGACGGCGAAGCTGCCGGTGAGCCCGCCGCCCGCCTGGTTGATCAGACGGCGGCCTGCCTTGAGGTCCAGGGCGAGCGCCACGTAGCTCTCGTGCGGGGCCGCGGCCGGGCCAGCGGCGGTCAGCAGGTCGGCGTAGATCGGCCCGGCAAGGTGCGCCTGGGGATTGCCGTACGCGCCCCAGTACCGGTTCAGGGAGTCGCCGCTGTCCGGCACGGTGCGCTCCAGCACCTGGACCCGGGCGATATGGCCCGTGCGGGCGAGCGCGGCGAGAGTGCGGCCCCAGCTGGCGACGTTGTGGTTCTGGGTGGAGGGATCGAGCAGGGCGAAGGCCCGCGAGGACACCTTGACCACCGCGGTGAGTGTCCCGTTGTGGGGATCGTGGACGGCGCTGAGACGGCCGTCCGCCGAGGTGACGACGCGCAGGGAGGCCGCGGTGCCAGGGAGGTGGAGCAGTCCGTCGCGCCGCGGTCGGCTGGAGGGCCGGGTGAGCCAGACCAGCTGGCACTTGCTACGCCGCCATGTGTACCGCAGGGCGATCGGTGCCCAGTCGGCGAGCGACCGGCCGCGATGGCGTACGAAGACGGCCGAGAGGATGAGCGCCCACAGGGGTATCAGTTTGAGCGCGCCGGCCACACCGGAGGCCATCAGCACCGCGAGCAGGAGCAGGCCGGTGATGGTGGTGGCGACGAGCTGTGGCGCGGACAGTCCGAGCAGGACGCCCCGGCGCGAGCGGTGGGGGAACTTCACCGTGGCAGGGCCGTCGGGCTGTGGAGAGTCGAAGGGCATGGCGGGGCCGTCCTTGGAACGTCGAGAGAAAGCGCGAGGTGAGGGAACGGGGGCGGGCTGAGGCCGTACAGACCACGGCCCGCCCCCTGGTTGGGCAGGGCTAGGAGGCCGGACCGTTCTGCTGGCTGGGGTAGACCCACCACTGCGATGTGGCGCCGCCTTGCGGTGTCGGCCCGCCGACGGGACCCGCCGAGCCGGTACGAGGCGCGGCCCGGTGCACCTGGATCGGCTGCGTGGCCGATCCCCCGGAGCCCTGCGGCGTGGGCCCGGACGCGGCGGAGGCAGCCTGGGCCGACGCGCCGCCGACGTCCTGGCCGGGGCGCTGGATCAGCGGCTGCCCGCGATCGCCGTCACTGGGGGGCCGACGGATGAGCGCGCGGCCCTTGTCGCCCGTGGCAGCAGCGTCCTCGCCGAACCGGAAGCTGGTCTGCTTCTGCTCACCGCCGGAGATCTCTCCCGAGCCTCCGCTCGGATCGATCCCGGACACGACACCGTCGGAGCCCTGCCCCGGCACCTTTGCCGGTCCCTGTGGAGCAGGCATACCGGTACCGGCCTGAACAGCGAGCTGCCCTGCCGTCTTCGCGGCTCGAGCGGCCACCGCCGCGCCCGCCACACCGGTGCGGTGCAGATCCTCCTGGCCGCCGCCGTCCGCAGCCCAGTGGACGAACTTGTAGGTCGCGTACGGACACAGCAGAACCAGCACCATGATCACGATGCCTGCCATTGCGTCCGACAGGGCACCGAGGCCGTCCGCCGGATCAGTCTTGCCCATGGCGGAGATGCCGAGGAGGAACACGATCGTCATCAGCATCTTGCTGACGATCAGCGTGCCGGTGGCCTCGATCCAGCCGCGCCGCCAGCGCCGGGCGACCTCCCAGCCGCCGCCGGCACCCGCGAAGACCGCCAAGGTGACCAGGACCAGGATCCCGATCTTGCGGGCGACCATCACGGCCCAGTACAGGAACGCCCCGACGGCGGCGCCGAGAGCGACGATGGAGGGGATGCCCCAGCCCAAGCCGTACATCGCGCCGTAGAGGTTGACCTTGATCATGCGCCGTACCGCGTCGTCGATCGAGCTGTTTGCCGCCTGGAACAAGCCGGCGCTCAACGCGTCGACCACAGTGAGGGCGACGGTGGTGAAGGCGATGGCGGCGAACGCGAAGATCACGCCGCCGACCGTGCCGCTGACGGCCTGGGCGAGTGCCCGCTCGTCGCGGCGCCACGCGGCGCGCATCAGCTGCAGGCAGAAGGTGCCGACGGTCAGGATGAGGCCGATCGGCAGCAGCAGCTCGTAGTTCGAGCGGAACCACTCGGCATTGAGATCGATGCCGGTCGTCTGGTCGACGGCCTGGGCGGCGAGATCGGCGCCGCCCTGGGCCATCTCGCCCATGGACTTGGCGATCCAGGCGCCGATGCCGTCGGTGACGGCTTCGCCGGTGGAACCGACCACGCCGCCGACGATGCCGCAAACCTTGTCCATCATGGGGATGTCGCAGGCTCCCACAAGGGGTACCTCCTTTCAGGGACGGGGGGAGTCATGGCGAGACGGTCGGCAGTACGCCGGCCAGCGCACAGCTCTGCTGCGGCCGGCACTGAACCGCGAGCGTGAGGGAGCGGGCCTCCGCTCCACCGCCGGCACCGGCCCAGGCGATGGACTGACGCCCCGAGACGGTGACGGCGTAGACGTAGGCGGTGGTGATGGCCCCGGGATCCGAGGCGAGAGCAGCCTTGAACGCCTCCGGGAAGTGGCCCTCGCCCACGGTGGCGGTGATGTGCTGCTGGTTGTCCCGCAGCCGGGACCACAGCACAGGATCAGGGATCTGCTTGGTGACGGAGGCCCAGTCCGCGTACTTCGCCTCGCTTGTCATCCACCGCTGGATGTCGGCCAAGTGCTCCGGCTGAGAGAGGGCGCGGGTGTCATAACTCCACAGGGCCTGGGCTGCTGCTTTCCCGAAGACGATCGGGTCACTGGTCGTGGGCGGCGTCGGGGCGCTGCCCCCCGATCCCGCAGAGGGCTTGGCCGGGACGGACGGAGCGGCCGACGCCCTGGCTTCCGGTTCCTTCGCGCTACCGCCGGCATCGGTGCGGGTGAAGTAGGCGAGCAGTCCGGCCACCCCGGTCAGGACGGCCAGCACGACAGCACCGATCAGGGTCCGCCGCCAGACCGACGAGGTGGCAGGAGCGCTGTGCCTGCCCTCGGAGAGACGCTTCTTCGGCATCAGTGGACCTGCGTGCCCATCGCCGAGAAGAACGCGACGATGCCGTTGGCGGCGCCGAGCAGTAGGGCACAACCCGCCGCGACGACGGTGCCCTTCTTGCCGTTCGCCTCCGCCTGGTGGCCGCCGCTGTGGTGGCCCCAGGCCCAGACGAGCGCGGAGATGGCCAGCGCTCCGACGACGGCGATGATGCCGAACAGGTTGATGGAGCTGATCACGTTCTTGAGGACGTCGAGTCCGGGAAGGCCACCCTCGCGGGGCGTGACGCCAGGGTCGTACGCGAGGAACTGGGCCTTCTCAACGAACTTCATGGGGAACTCCAGTTTGAAAATGGGCATGGGGAGGCCCGAGAGTGCGATGGGGGAGAGAGGGGGAGGGCGGGAGATCGGTCAGACGACGCGACGGACTGCGAGTACGTCCGGCTTCCAGTCCGCGAGGGTCGAGATCTTGACCACGTCACCGGTCCGAGGTGCGTGGAGAATCAGCCCCGAGCCGATGAACATCCCGACGTGTTCGGGTACGGCGGCCGTGCCGCGCGTGAACAGCAGATCGCCGGGCTGGAGGGTGTCGACGCTCACCGCACGGCCTTCGTTGACCTGCGTGTACGTGGTCCGGGTCAGCGAGACTCCGCCGGCCTTGAAGGACATCTGCATCAGGGAGGAGCAATCGCACCGCCCCATGGGGTCCGGCCCCCGCGGCTCGGTGCAGGTGCCGCCCCACTGGTACGGGGTACCGAGCTGTCCCAGGCCCCAACGGATAGCCGTCTGCACGGCCTTCGGGGCATCCGCCGGAATCTGGTACCCGTCCGGGAGCGAGCCGGGCGGAATCGGGCCGAAGGCCGTACCGTCAGCGCACCCACCGCCAAGGGCTGTCGGGGCTGGAGTGCCTCCCGCAGGGCTGGCGTTGGCTCCACCCTGGGGAAGGGCGGTGCTGATCGCCTTCTGCAGGGCTGTCGCCAACGGCTCCCACTTCGCGTACGCGTGGGGGAAACCGCTGGCCTGCACTGCCTGAGCAGCCTGGGCGACGGTCATTGACTCCCATCCCGACACCTCGAGCAGTCCCTCGTAGAACTTCGTCGAGGCGTAGACGGGATCGCGCACCTGCTCCGGCGTCCCCCAGCCCTGCGATGGGCGCTGCTGGAACAGCCCCAAGGAGTCCCTGTCCCCGTAGTCGAGGTTCCGGAGCCCTGACTCCTGCAGGGCGGTGGCCAGCGCGACGATCTGCCCGCGAACGGGCACCTTCATCGCCGCGCCGGTCGCCTGGATCGCCTTGGCGTTCGGGATCTGCTCCTTGGGGTCGTCCAGGCCCGGCACGGACACTGAGCTGCTGCTGCCCTTGAGGACCGACTCCACCTGCCCGGCCACCGCGGCCGTATCGACACCCTGCTGGTCACCGCAGGCAGCCTGTGCGTTCGAGGAGCCGATCAGAGCAACAGTGAGCGGCGCGATCAGGATCAGCGGAGCGACCGCCACCGCGCCGGCTATCGCGGCAACCTTGATCATGGGTGACCGCCGGATATTCGCTGACACCGAAGCCTGGGCCAGGGAGTTGGACGTGCCCGGGCAAGCTGCATCCGCAGCTCCTTACTCGTAGACAGGGCAGCACCGGAGTTCTCGTCGAAAGGCCACCGGTGCCGCACTGGTCGTGAATGCTCGGCCTCAGCGGGCCAAGAGGCAGTGATGACGCAGGGGAGCGGCTAACTCGCACCTACGTCCCTGGTGGTGGCGTGCGGCAGCCAGCCGCGCTCGTAATCTCATTCGGCACATGAGAGGTACGTCCTTCCGAATCTCCAGCAGCTCCACTGCTTGAACTCGGCGAGACTGTATGGACGGAATCCGGCCGCACCAAGCAGGCTGAGAATTCGTGCAGGTCCCTCTTCGAGGGGAGCGCGGTCCCATTCGGCATGGCTGAGTAAGTCGGTTAACCTCCACCGCACCAAACCCACGAGAGCGCCGCCCGAGGCTCTACGGAGGGGTAATCCCCGGTGCGTACTCCCGGAATCCACAACAGATCTGGGATCGCGACCGACCGCAAGACGAATGAAAGGCCGCACCTGTGTCGTACACGCTGCACCGAGGAGATGCGCTCACCGTCCTCAAATCCCTGCCGAACGCTAGCGTGGACGCAGTGATCACCGATCCGCCCTACAACTCGGGCGGCCGCACCAGCTCGGATCGAACCGGGCGGACCGCCCGCGCGAAGTACACCAGCGGCGACGCCAAGCACGACCTGCAGAACTTCCCCGGTGAGAACCGCGACCAGCGCTCGTACCGCGCCTGGCTGACCGACCTGCTCACCGAGTCGTACCGGGCCTCCCGCGAACACGCGGTGGCGATGGTCTTCACCGACTGGAGGCAGGAACCGACCACCACCGATGCCCTCCAGATGGCCGGCTGGACCTGGTCCGGCACCATCCCCTGGATCAAGCCGGCCTCCCGGCCCCGCAAGGGCGGTCCGAAGCAGGACTCGGAGTTCATCGTCTGGGGCGTCAAGGGCAGCCTCGACAACACCCGCGATCTCTACCTGCCCGGCCACTACATCGCGTCCCAGCCCCGCAAGGACCGCGTGCACATCACCCAGAAGCCCGTCGAGGTCATGCAGCAGCTCGTCCAGGTCTGCCCACCGGGAGGCACCGTCCTCGACCCCTTCACTGGCTCAGGTTCCACCGGCGTTGCCGCGTTGAAGGAAGGCCGCCACTTCATCGGTGTCGAGCTCTCCGCCCACTACGCCGGCCTTGCCGAACAGCGCCTCCGTGCAGCCCTCGGCCAGGAGGCCTTCGAGCTGGCGGGGCCGGAGCTCTGAGATGACGGGCTCAGGCAGAGCACGCAGAGACAGGCGGACGGACGAAGGGCGGTCGCCGTACCGGAACCCCGGATACGGCGACCGCCCTTCGTGCATCGAGGTCTCAGCCGGCCGTGATGCTCCGCTGTATGAGAGCGCCCGCCCGTTCCAGATCCTCCTGGGATCTGATCCGCACCTCGATCCCGCCCCGGAGCCCCAAGCAGCCCACCCCGCTGACGTCCCGCGTGAACCCGTTCTCCAACTCGACCGCGTCGGGCGGTACACGCAGGTTGACCACGAGGGCACGATTTCTGGGCTGAACGCGGACAGTCGCCACGCTCTTGATCCGGCGGTACGAGAAGTAGTGCAGCTGTGCTTCCCTCCGTACGTCACCATGGGCGAGCAACACCGCGTCCAGGTCTGCGAACAGGGCTCTCAGCCCTGACGGTGACTCGTCCAGGAACTGCTGCACCGACTTCACGCTCGTACGCGCGCTGGCCGAGGCGGAGGCGAGAGAAGGCCGCCGCTGGGCAAGAGCTGCTGTCCCAGCTACTGAGGCGACCAGCCGGAGAGTGAGTACGTCCTCGAACGCGCGGTAGGCGACGAGGTCGATCCTTCGGCCGATGACCTCCAGCGCGACGGCGCTGTGAGGTGTGAAGTCCCCTGCGATGCAGACGACCCGGGGGTTGCTCCAGTCGACTGCCCCGGCGGCCTCGGAGCCGAGCCGGTCTGCGACGAGCCGCTCGAACTCGTGGTGATTGTCCTCCAGCCACGCCAGGTACGACAGGGCCTGCGGGAGCAGCTCCTTGTCCCGGGTCCGCTTGTACTCGGTGATCACCGGCGTCCCGTTCTCGTCCAGGCCCAGAGAGTCGATACGGCCTCGGTGACGTCCGGTGGGGTACTCGCTGGCCAGGAACCGGATGCCCAGCATCGCCTCCATGTTGGCTTCGATGAGAGTCTGCAGCTGCCTTTCCAGGGCAACGGCCGACCCCTGCATCTCCGTAGCCGTCCCGTCGTGAACACGAAAGGCTCTCAGATCACTCACCGGCATGCCCCTGTTCTCCTGATTCAGATCCAGGGAACCGAGAATCACCCGGCAGCCACAGTTATTCCCAGAACTCGCCTGCAACCTGCGGAAGTCGCGAGGCGGCCGGATCATAGCGCCGAGTCACGGCAGGGCCAAGCCTGTTCCGTCGTGAGAGGCATAGAGCAAGACCAGTGCCGGGATTTGAATTCCGGTCCTCAAGCTCCAGGGAGTTCCGATGGTGCCGCAGTTCATGGATGTGAGAGAGACCGCTCAGTACCTGAACATGTCGGTGCAGTGGGTGTACAGGGAAGCACCTCGGGCAGGGCTCGCCGTCTACCGGTTCGGTGCCGGTCGGAACGCCAAGATCCAGTTCAAGGTGTCCGAAGTGCACGCCTGGGTCAAGCAACAGCGGGTCGACATGCAATAGGACAGGTTGCCGAGAGTGGCACTTCCGCAGCCCGATACGTATGTTCAGTGAGACGGCTCAGCGACTCAGGCCACGAACTCCCATACGGGGAAACCAACCCGAGTTGAGCTCCCTGTGCGATCTTCAGCCGAAGTCGCCGAGGGCGTTCTTCGCCGAGCGCTTGGTGCCGTGTGCGTAGATCGCATTCACGGTGAGGCGCCGATCCTTGCTGCCCGGGGCCGGGTGCTTCGGCTCGAAGCCGCGCGTGCCGATGTACGTGTACAGCGGGGCGGACCCGGGCGGCGAGCTCACTGCTGGCGAGCTGCGGAACCCGCAGCAGGTTCGGGCTGATGTCCCGGCCTACTTCGGTGTCGGCCTTGAGGATCTCCCGTCACGTAGGTACCAGCCGTCGTGTGTTGGTAGGCGCCGGTGTCGACCACGGAGTGGCTTTCTGGGTGCCACTGCTTGATCGGGCGGTCGTCCGGAGTGTCCCGACGGGTATGGCGACACTGTCGGTGTAGAGCACGGGTGGGCTGCCGGGCGTGTTGGCGGGGATCACGACCCCCACACTCGCAGCAGCACACCGACTTGAGTCCCCTGCATCAACCCCGTTGCCCGCGTTGGGGGCTCCAGCGTCCATACGTGAAACGCTTGGCCCCCGCCGCCAACTACTTGACGATCTGCCGCCACAGGGGAGTCATCGGTTCAGCGGATCAGGTGGTTGAGCCCCACAGTGACGGCCGTGCCACAACGGCTCCCCCGGCGACACGGAGGAGGTGTGTGAGGAGGCCCTTCCGCCATGCCGGGCGGCGGTCCCCGACGGGTCGGCGGCGGCGGATGGGGTAGCGCGTACGGTGGTACATGGGCCCTCCAAGGGGTGCCAGGCCCTCGTGCCGCCGACTTTGCGAGAGGGAGCGGCGCGAGGGCGTTTCGTTGCTCCTTACTCTGGGACAGCGGAGCCTGAGAAGTCCCGCTCGATCGCCTCGATCCCGGTGTAAGTTCCAGCCCATGACAGACCAGCTGGGCGAGTGGTCGGCCGGGACGGCTGACGACCTGGTGGAGGATGCCCGCTCCCTGGGAATCACGGTGAGTCCGCGGACGGTCACCGACTACGTCGAGGTTGGTCTCCTTGCGCCGCCGCTCTACCGGAAGACAACGCAGCGAGGCAGCGATCGCCGGCTCTATCCGCCGGAGCAGCGTCGGCTGTTCTACGAGCTGAACGCGGCCAAGCTCAGGTCACCACTCGCACGCGTACCGCATCGGACCATGATCCCCGTGGTCCTGTACTTCTGGTGCATGAACGACACCGTCGTCCCGGGCGTCCAAGCCCGTAGGGCACTTCGTACCTGGGCGCAAAGTGTCGGCATCAACTCCGGCCCGCGCCGTAGAAGCACTGCGAACAAGGTTGTCGCTCAGTTTGCAGATCCTGCGGCGACCAGCGGTCAGCGTCGGATCGCGGAACAGTGGATCCGCGCCGGGGAGGAGAGCCGGAGGCCGGACTTCGACAACATCGCGGACGCTCTCAGTACCGTGGCGAGTCCGTGGCGGACGCGGGGACTCCCTGAGATCGTCCGCGGCTTCGGTCCCGCGGTCGCGCCCATCACCACGGATCAGGCCGTGGCCATGTGGGAACTTCAGTTGCAGGTGAACGAAATCCTGGCATTCGAGGCGGTGCCTGAACACGTCCTCCGTCACGCCCGCGAAGAGCACCGAGAGAACTGGCAGGCGTATCAGGGGGTTCGCGCCGACTGGGCTGCGCAGGCCGGCGCCATGGCGGACATCTTCGCGATGCCGACGAACCAGGAGCAGGCTGCCCGGCAGCAGGTGAACGGGTTCGTCGCGGTTCTCGGAAGCACCCTCGATCTCACAAGGCCGACCTTCGAGCGCGCCCAAGCGAGGGCCAGGGCTCGTATCCGCTAAGCCATACCGACCGCTCACACAAAGGGTTTCTCCACTGCCGTACTGAAGACTTTAGTGCAACAAGTTCAGAAAGGGGCAGCGGTGGTTTCGCTGCAAGAAGTGCACGACTTCGTCGCTAAGTGCATCGTCGCCGAGGGGAAGATCGCCTTCGCGGTACAAGCGGACCTAAACGGCGAGCGACCCGCGTCGTGGTGGCAGGGTGCTGGCGCGGACTTCTCGACGCTCATTCTCGCGGCGCCGGACGGTCCCAATTTCGACGCAGGCACTCCACAGAGAGCCGCCTTCGTCGTGCTGAACGACCCGGCCCACGCCCTCAGATTCCTCGACTACCTACGATGGACTGTCAAGCAGCACGAACCCGTTCTCGTGGCCGCAGAGAAGGACGGTGAGACGATCCCGATGGAGGCCTGTCCCATCGACGGAGCGGAGTGCGAGCCGTTGCTCCGCATGGCGGTCGAGCTCTTTGCTGGCCAGCCGGGCTTCAAGAGTGACTGGCGAGTGTAGTGATGACAACCGCGACCACGTTTTCCCTCACCCAAGCTCGCGATCCTCTGCAGGCTGCAAAGGAGTTCCCAGAGACCAGCAGTGAGGCTGCCCATACGGCGAACACGTCGAGTGTCTGATTTCAGGGGACAAAAGGTGGGGAGAAAGAAGCACAACACGTGGGTTTGGCTCATGGTCCTGTCAGCGAATGACGGGAAGTGTGTCTACTGCGACAGCACGGCCGAGACGATGGACCACGTCATACCTTGGTCCAGGGGTGGGCTGGACAGCTACTACAACCTGGTCCCGGCTTGCGACAGATGCAACGATACGAAGAGCGACAAGACCCCGATCGAGTGGGCGGTACAGCGGGAGTTCAGGGAGCACTGGCCGCTGCGAACGAGGCGACGGAATAATCACACGCTCCGGGGCGCGTTCGAAGAGGCGCAACAGGTCTGCGCGGACCTGCTGGATCACCTCGACGTGGTCCAGGCCGAGATCACAGATGGTCGCCGGAGTGACTGGTTCTTCGAGCGCTACTGGAGGCATCGATCATCTGACTCAGTCTGGATCAGCATCATGCGGGAATGGGGTGCTAACTCCATCGCGGAGGCGAAGGCCAACGGGTGGGCCCTACCGCCGCCGCCGAAGCCGAAGCGCTACCGCGTGACCCGGAAGTACCTCGGGCAGGTCATGGAAGAGATCCCCGATGACGAGTAGCGGCCAACGCATGAAGCTACGAGCGGCATAGCGGACGCACAGCCTCGTCGCGGTGGTCGCGAAAGCCAGGCCGCCAGGCCCGGTGAACTCCTGCGCACCTTCCTCACCTCATGAACTCGTGATGCTCCTGCAGGCTCGGGTTACGGCAACGTGGGCGCGGCAGAGTGGCTGGGCTGGGATGATGGGTGCGCTGATCTACCGAATTGGGGGGGGGGGCTGATGGTCTTGGCACACGGTGTCCGTCGGGCGAGCCGGTGGCAGGACGCAGTACGGCTGCTACTTCTGATCAACGCTTCGGCCCAGCCGGTACCTGCTGGCCTCAACTGCCCTGACACCGCAGTGGGTGTGGTGCGGACGCAGGTGCGTCTGCAAAAGCTGGATTTCTGGCTCCGCTATCCCGACTACCTGGCGTACGAACTCATGAACGAGTATGAGACGCATCCGGACGACAGCGGCCTGCTGGATCTGGCTGAGGAGATCCTTGGCTCTGAGGAACCGGACCTCCGGCGCTTCCCCATGCTGAGGCACCGCTTCGGGGCGTTCGAGGAGCTGGATGAGGCCCTGGCTCTCCTGGTGGAACGGGGATTGGTACGCAAGACACAGGTCCTGGGAACGAATCGAGTGGCAGAGCACCTCTACTTCTTGCTGCAGCTAGGACGTGAGGTGGCAAGCGGTCTGACCACTGATGCTCCGGCCCTGGAGTGGTACATAAGCCGCACCAAGCAGCTGGTGGCGCTGGTTGACGGGCTGGGAGGGACACAGCTGAAGAATCGGCAGTACCTCATGAAGGACTATGCGGAGACCTCGATCGGCCGGCACATCGCCCCCATCACCGAGCAGGCACGGGAACGCCTCGCCCGCTTGAAGGCTTGCCAACCCGCTTCTCTGCCTTCCACCAACTAGGAGTACCCCGTGATCGTTTCTGCATCCGGTTCCGGCCCACTGGCACCGGGTGCCGGGCAGCTGCTGGAGGAAGTGGCCGACATGGTCGGCCTGAAGGCCGGGCAGGTCGACGGCATCCTCCAGGAAGCCGGCATAACCCTGAAGAGCCCGGCACCGGCAGACCGGCGTCTGACTGTGCTGCGGCTGAGGATGAGCGGCATCAAGCATTCAGGCGACGTTTTCGGCTTCGAGCAGTTCTTCGGCCCGGGCGTGTGGGTTATTGCTCATCCCGCCAACAGTGCCGGCAAGACGAGCCTGCTGGAGTGTCTGGTCTGGCCGCTACGCGGCGCCCCCAGAGATCTGCCGCCCGATGTCCGCTCCTGGTTGCGGACGCTGTCGGTCGACGTGATGGTCGCGGGCCGACCCACACGGATCGCCCTGGCATTCACACCCGCGTCCCGTCCGGCAGCAGCGTGCCGCATCTCGACCGCCGACTCTGAAGCAGAACTGCTGGAATCAGCGGACGGGGAACTGCGCTTGGTCGCCGAGGCAACCGGCTTGGAGGACACCAGTCGCGTCATCTCCAGCTACCTGATGGATGTGCTGCGCATGGAGCACACCAGCATGTGGCAAGGCAAGGGTGGTGCCGACGGTGAAGGCGCCGCGCAGGTCCACGGCTGGGCGTCGTACTTCGGTGCCTGCTACCTCAACCCGGGCGGCGACGAGATTTTGCTGGGGGACGTCAGCGCGGTCGGGCTGCCGGGCCGGCTGCTGGAACTGTTCGTCGACGTCCCCTACAGCACGGCGCTCACCCAGCTGTCCGTGGCCGGAAAGCGGGAGACGAAGCTGGTGCGTCAACAGGAGCGGCGTGCCCAGGACGACGAGGCAGCCCGGAAGGCAGACCGAGAGACCTGGCGCAGGGAACTGGCCGGACTGGGTAAGGAAATCGCGGAGCTGCGCGCCGACCAGCAGCGCGATGTGACACCGCTGCTGAACGCGGCGGACCAGGCTGGCGCCGTTCTGCGTGAGCGCTTGGAACAGCTGGATGACCTTGAGCAGGCACTGGCGGATCTGACGGCCGCCCGGATCCGGGCGCAGCAGGCGCTCATGGACACGCGAGAGACGTGGCAGGCCCGTCGAGTGCTGGGCCGCCTGAATCCGGTGTGCTGCCCCCGGTGTGAGGAGCCGCTGGAGGCGGAGCGGCGGGCCGATGAGCGCGAGAGCGCGGCGTGCGCGGTGTGCACGAGGACGCTGCCGGAGATCGACGCTGAGACGGCGGAGGCCGTGCTCGAGGGGCTGCAAGTGGAGCTGGCGTCGGCCGAAGCCGCCGAAGCGAAGGCCCGGCAGCAGCGGGACGCAGCCAAGGCGGGGGTAGAGCAGGCCCAGACAGGCCGGGAGCAGGCGCATGCCGATCTGCAGGGCGTTCTCTCCGTGTCCGGAGTGCATCAACGGCTGCGTGACCTCGAGCTGAGGGCGGCGGTGCTGCAAGGGCAGTTGGCCGCTACCGGCCCGCAGCTGGGAGGTGGGCAGACGGGGCAGGCGAACGTGGATGGTCCCGATGCGGTACTGGAGACGACGCACGATGTGGTGCGCCGCTACGTCGATGCCGAGGCGAAGAGGCTCTTCCCGGTAATGGACAAGCAGATCGTGGAGTTGGCGGCCCGGTTCGGTGTACAGAATTTGGACAGCGTCAGGTTGAACCGGGCGGGGCAGGTCAATGCCGTCAAGGCGGGTGTGGGGACGGCCTTCAAGCGGCTGAGCCGTGGTGACCGGCTGCGGATGCGGATCGCGACGGTCATTGCACTGCTGCGGGTGGGAGCTGCTCGGGGCGTTGCTACCCATCCAGGCCTGCTGTTGATCGACTCGGTTGCGGCGGAGGAGGTCACAGAGGTACCTGCGCGCACGCTGATCGCTGAGCTGCAGGCGCTGTCGGAAGAGCTGCCGGGCCTCCAGGTGGTGCTGACGACAGCGCAGCCGGAGCTTGCGGAAGGTCTGCTACCGAGGGAACGTATTCTCACCGGCAGCGGCGAACATATGTTCTAGTGTGAGGGATGGGTGATCGGTGTGGGCCGCGGGGACGCAGGGGGGTATGACGGTGAGTGACGTCGAGCAGCTCCTTCAGCAGTGGGCGACCCAGGCCAGTGACGAGGACTTGGATGCCGGCCCGACGTTTGCCGATCTGGGTGGCAAACCCGCCGTGGTGCGTGAGGCGGCCGCCATCGCCCTCGGACCGCAGCTGCCGTACCTCCTCCAGGCCATGGCCAAGGACACCGCTGGCGCCGCCGACCTGGAGCACGACGGACTTGTTGCTGCGGCGATCCGAGGGCTGAGCAAGCCGTACGCGGCCTGGGTCTTGTCCGACGCACTGGACGTGTTGTGTTCCTCCTCAGTGTTGCTGGATGAACTGGGCAAGCAGGCGGGGCGTGTTCTAGCGACGCATGCCGAGGAGGCCCTAAGCGGGACTGCGGGTCCGGCCTTTGCACAGCCGGCGATTGTCGGGCTTCTTCGACTGTGCGTGGCCGGCAAGTCCAGTCCGCACCGCCTGCTCCTCATCCTGACGGAGATCACCGGTCAGGAACCTGTAGAAGCCCTGGAGCGACTGCCGTTGCTGATCGGTATCACTCACGACCACTATCCCGATGGCGGCCTGCTGGAAGTGCTCTGCATCCTGGAGAACCACGCTGCCCTTGCACCTGGCTCCCAAGCCGACGCCGGGTTCGAAGTCGCGGTAGGGGAACTGCGGCGCGCGCTGGAGGCGGCCGACCACGCTGAGGCGGAGGCGTGCATGCGCCGCGCCCTGCTGCGGTTCACGGAGCTCGACCGTACCCAGGAGGCGCGCCTGGACGCACGGGCGTACGCGGAGGCTTTGGGCTGCGTACTGGCCTTCGCCGGACCACCGGTCAGTAAAACGGCGGCGCCATCGCGATCCGAGGTCGAGGCGGGCGCGGCGCGCCTGGAAGAGGCCGTGGCTCAGCTCAGTGCCTGGCGCGGCCGCATGGACGAACTCAGTTGGCTCAGTGCCCGCGGGCTGAGCCAGAGCGCCTGGTCGAGACTGGTGGACGGCCTGCGTACTGCGGCGTTGCACCTAGACCAGCCAAGCTGGTACTCCCCAGCCACCGCCCTCAACGACCTATTGCAGGTCTACCAGGCCAGCCGTTCGGTCCACACCAGCATGACCAGCTCAGCCTCTGAGGGGCACGGTCTTGCCCTGCTCATTCCCCCGGCCGTGGAGGCACCCTTTCTCCGCCGTGAGGGACTGCTCCACCACCTGGAGCAGGCACTCGCCGGCGATCCGGCGTTCGCCAGCCATCCCGATGCCCAGGCACTGCTCGCCGCAGTACAGCAGCGCCGCAACCAGACAGCGAGAGCCCAAGACGTGTTGCCGGGAAAAGCGCTGGATGGGCGCCCTGGGCTCAGTATCCTTTTTGGCTCGGCACTGGCGCCCGACGGGCTTGACCCCGACCTGCTGGACCGGATCGAAAGCCTGATCCAGCAGGCCGACCGCGGCTACACTCCCACCGGCAACGCCCGGGTCGACGCCAAATTGGAGTCCCTGCTCGCAGTCCTCGAACGCAGCCCGGCGTGGCAGGTGCCGGACAGCACCTACTACACCGTCTTGCTCGAACACTTCCTGCGCTTTCTGCACGACCGGTTCGACGGACAGGCCGACCTGTACGGCGATCGGACCGCCTACCTGGGGCCTGCGCCCGACAAGAACGACGGATCGCCCGGAACCTGGCCGGAGAAGTCTGTCCAGGACGACATCCACCAGCACCTCAGCGGTGTACTCACCCCGGGTACCGTCCAGCGGGAAGTCGTCGATGTGGCGTCGGGACGCACCGATGTCACCTACACGCCGGAGCCTGGGCGGCGGTTCGTGATCGAGGTCAAACGCCGCAAGACTAAAGCGCCCCCCGAGCTCGTGGAGCGGGACTATCTTGCCCAGGCTGCCAACTACACCGCCACGGGGCCACCGTTCGGGATGCTCTTGGTCGGCGACCACAGCAACCATCAGGCCGGATACTCCGACTTCGGCGACCGTGTATGGATCACCAGCTACGCCCGAAGTGCCACCGAAGTGCCCCGTCTGATCGTCATTGGTGTCTTGCCCATCGGCCGCCCCACACCCTCGGCGCTTCGAAGGCCAACGAGCTGACTCCACTGGGCAGGGCCGAAGCCGACATCCGGCTTGGTATCCGGTTCTCCACACGCCCGAAGGCGTCTGCCGAGCAAGCGCTTTCGAGGGTGCGGTGCGGGCGTGACGGTGGAGCGGCAACTGGCAGATTGGGAAACTCGACTCCCGCGCAGACAGGTTCGTTCGGGTTGCATGCGCATCCGCTGCTTCAGCTAGTTTCAGCGCTCTGGTGAAGGCACCAACGCCTGATACCCAGCGCACTCATGAGGGCGCATTGACGACTCCGAACGGTATGTGCACGCTGGGTGTTGCCGACGCAGTGCCATTCAGGTGGGAGACCTGATCGTCGAAGAAGATGTGCGGATCCAGGGCACCGATGACGGGAGCCTTGTCGATGCCGCCGAGGAAGAAGGCGTCATTGACCCGTAGCCCCCACTGCTTGAGGCTCAGCACGGCACGCTCATGTGCGGGGGCGTCCCGAGCGGTGACCAGGGACACTCGAAGGCGAGGCTGATACCCGGGATTTTTGCGGCGCTCGTCCTCCTCGCGGCGCTGGATGCGGTTGATGCCAGCGAGGAACGCGCTCAACGGTCCTGGATCGTGAGGTGTGGTCGCATTGCGGACCTCGTGCGCACGGAACTCGTCGATGCCAGCGTTTTGGAAGATCCGCTCGGCTGAGTCACCCGCCAGCACACCGTCGAAGTCGAAAGCGATGCGCAGTTCAGGGTCGGCCTCGTCATCAACCCGCGCTGTCTCAAGCACGTGACCCGCTGGCATTCCATCTGCCACCGCCTCATGAACGTCAGCCCCATTGGCAGACAGGAACAACGACATGTTCAGTGCCGGCATGAACCTGTGTGACGAACGTCCCTGCCGAAAGACGGCTCGGCTGATGGGCAGGCCGTGCGCTTCGATCGAACGCATTACCCGTAGGCCTGTGTCGGGGTCGTTTCGCGACAGGATGATGACCTCAACCAGCGAGTCGGTTGGTTCCGCTAGGTCGTTCAACGACAGCAGGCGCCGGACGAAAGGGAAGGCAACGCCCTTTGCCAACACGTCTTTCACGTGGGCCTCTTGGTAAGCGCGGTAGGCATCCTCTCCCCGCTCTCGAAACACTGCGTCGCAGTCGGTGAGGTCGAACAGTGCACTGGAGGCGATCCCTACCACCAAGCGACCGGACAGGTCGTACTTCATGACACCCCCTGCTGGCGTGCGCGCAGTATTGGGATGGTTATCTCCCCGGCGCATATGCCGAAAACATGTGCGACCTCCTTGGTTGCTGGAGTACGCAAGCGAGGGATCGAGTAGGGCGCTTGCTCCTGAGCCTCGCCGGTCAAGCCGCCAGGCCGACGTTCAGGATCTTGGCGGCCTTGCCGATGGAGCCGGGCATGAGGTGGCGGTAGATCTTGAAGGTGATGTCGAGGCTCTTGTGGCCCATCCATTCGGCGACGTCGGTGATGGGGATGCCGTTGGTGAGGCAGTTCGAGGCGAAGAAGTGGCGGAGGCTGTAGATCACCATGCCGTCGGGGACGTCGACTTCGCCGGCGCGCTTGATGCGCTGCCACTGGTTCTGGAGGTAGTAGGCCAGGAACGGCCTCGTGGGGTCCTGGGGGTGACGCAGGAGGTAGCCGTCGACCGTGCCGTGTTTGTCGGCGTACCACTCGATCGTCTCGCGGACGCGGGCCGGGAGCGGGACGTCGCGGTAGTCGGTGGGTTTGCGGTGCTTGAGTCGGCCGTAGGTCTTGGTGGTCTGGTTCACCTGTTCGGTGATCCGGTAGACGTCGCTCGCGACGATGTTGGTCAGGTTGACGGCGAAGGCCTCGCCGTTGCGCATGCCGCAGCCGCTCATCAGGTCGGCGATGAGGAGGAAGCGGTCGTCGCCGGCGATGCGTATGTCGCGGAGCTGGGCGGGGGAGGGGATCACCGCGCGCTCGGGGTCGTACTGCGGGGGCTTGACGCCCAGGACGGGGTTCTCGGTGTAGATGCCGAGGCGGTAGGCGTCCAGGAGGACCGACTTGACCTTGTCGAAGGCGTTGGACTGGGTGGCCAGGCCGGCGCCGTTGCGCTCCATGGTTCGGATGAAGCCGTCGACGACCTTGTGGTCGAAGGTGCTCATCCGGCGGCTGCCGAGGGTGGGCAGGATGTGGTGCCCGAGCAGGGACTCCAGGGTGCGGAGCGAGGACTCGGCGAGGTCGCGTTGGCCGGCCTTCCACTCCGCGGTGTACTCGCGGAACTGCATCGCACCGTACTTCTGGATGCGGTCGGCCTTGCTCTGATTCCTGGGTGCTGCCTTCTTCTCCTGGTAGATGGTGGTGAGGCGGGCGATGGCCTTCTCCTGGGTGGAGAAGCCGGCCTCCTCGGTCTGCTTCCCGGCCGCGTTGCGGTAACGGAGCGTGTAGTCGTGCGGGCACTTCGACCAGCGGGACTGCGGGTGCTCGCAGTCCTTGTAGAAGGTGCCCATGCCATGGGGCAGAGACTTCGTTGCCATGCGGTGCGGGACTCCTGGGGCGCCAATGCTGACCTTTTGCTGACCCCAGAGGTTCCAATCCATTCCTGACCTGCACGAAGACGGATATCTCGTGTTACGTTCTGGAACTGGATCGGCCGGTCCCACGATGACATCGCGCAGGCCCGAGAAGACTGGATGAACGGGTCCCGATTCGGCGAGGTCAAGGGCTACGACGGCCCTCCGATTCCGTCCCCCGAACTCCCGCCGACGCACCTGAAAGCCAGGGGAAGAGTGCGTTGACCTGCTGGTCCGTGTGCACGAGGGCTGGGTGCGACCGCCGCATCCAGCCCTCCGTCCTTCTCAGTGGAAGGGAGGCTGCCGGACATGGCCCGACAGCCTCCGGTGCCGGTGGCCACGTCTCACGCTGTCGTTGAGCTGCTGGCGCCTGCGGCCTTGTCGGCGGAGCAGCCCACGCGTGCGATCCGTCGGTGGAGTGTGTGCGTGGGCACCTGGCAGCCCTTGTGGACAGGTGACAACAGCCTCGCTGGTCCGGTCCCGACCGCCAGGCGGTGGCGAAAGCCTGCATGGGCGCGGGAGGGAACCTGATGAAGGATCATTTCAGGATGCGGCGGCACCCGCCATCTGAAGCGGGCAAGCGGAGTCAGCTTCGGGGCATCCTCGGCAGGAGATCCTTCCAGGCGTGTTCGCCGCCGGCAGCCTCCATCACCAGCCAGGGATTCCAGAAGTCACGGAAGAGCACGATCCTTCCCTGCACGTAGCGCACCACCGACAGGTAGGTCTGGTGGTAGTGGCCCCCGGTGGCGAGCAACGTGCAGTCGGCGGTGAAGGTCGCAACGACCAGGCCGTCCTCGGTGGTGGCGTAGAACTCTGGCTCGGAAAACGCGACCTTCAGCTGGTCACGGAACATCGTCATCTGGGCGAGCAACGCCTCCCGGCCCTGCATCCGGGTGGGGAGGCCCCATGCCGGATAAGGGAATTCGAGCACGCCGTCGTCGGCGAAGCCGTCGATCCACTCCTCGATCTTCCCCTCCTCCAGCAGGTCCAGGCCGTGTTTGAACAGGTCCTTCAGCTCCTGCGTCGCGCTCATACCGGCGCTCCTCTCTGAATGTTGTGGTACCGGGTGGTGAGGACTGTGGTCATCTGGCGGGTGTGACGATCCCGCCCAGAATGCGGTCGATCGCCCGGTCAGGCAGCAGCCTGGCCAGCACGCGGCTTCCCCTGGCGTCGTGGCCGACCCCGTAGCGGGTCCCGGGCCGCTTGGCGACCAGTGCTCGGAAGATCACTCGGGCCACGTCGTCGGGGGTCGTGCGGCTGGTCCGGGCCGAGGTCTCGTTGTTCACCATGAACCGCGGGAATGTGCTGCGGTAGAGGTTGTGGACCGGCTCCGGGGCGCTCTCCAGCGCCCGACTGCCCGCGTCGGACATCTTCTCCCACAGCGGGGTGAGGACGGCGCCGGGCTGGACCACGGTGACGGGGATCCCCTGCGGAGCGAGTTCGCGGCGCAGCGCGTCGCTGAGTGCCTCCTTGGCGAACTGGGCGGCGGCATAGGCGCCGAGGTAGGGAATGGCCACGTTCCCGAGGCCCGAGGTCACGTTGACGATCCGTCCGGAACCGGCCCGCAGCAGCGGCAGAAAGCCCTGGATCACCAGCAGTTGACCCGTGACATTCGTGTCCAGTTGCCGACGCATGAGCTCGCTGGGAACGCATTCGAGCGGAGCCGTGACGGCGATGCCCGCGTTGTTGACGAGCCCCCACAGGCCGGCCTCACCGACCGCCCCGGTGACCTCGTGCACAGCGGCCAGGACCGTCTTCTCGTCCGTCACGTCGATGACGACGGGGGTCAGCCGTCCGGTGGTGGACAGGCGCAGCCCCTCGCCGTCCTCAGGACGGCGCACTCCGGCGAAGACGTGAAAGCCGACCCTCGCCAGGTGGAGCGCGCATGCCTTCCCCAGACCTGATGAGGCCCCAGTGATGACCACGGGTCGGCCTGCAGGTGGTGTCGTGCGCGAAGCTTTCGACATGTCATTCCTCCCAGAAGCAGGACTTGGACGCGGACACGATCGCGCCCGGAGACTCCGCTGCCGAACCGCTCCACCGGCTGTGCGGCGATCACCCCGCTGCACGAGAAGGACGCAGACTCCGACCCGTCAGCGGCCGGTATCGACTGCGACGCGCAGGAGGGGCCCGTCAGGGCTGGACGTGACGGACGCACCGTGAGTCCGCGGTGCGCCTGAGCAGCGGGCCCACGCCTCGCTCACCCTCTAAGGCAACTATCGGGGTGTCTCGCATGTTATGGAGTGAGTGCATGTTTTCATCCCTATAGGTGAAAGATTGACCCATCTGCTTGCAGGTTATGAAGAGAGATCTACCTCGCCGCTATTGTTCGTTTCATCCCCCCTCCGCCCAGAGGATGAGAATGGCCACTGCGACCCAGGACGTCATCGTCATCAAACTCGAACGTATGTTCCAAACCTTGGACCGCCGACAGCGCCGGCTACCAGGTCGCATCAGGAACTCATCCCCGTGGTGCGCGAGCACTTCCTCTCGAACGCCCCTTCCGGTCAGTGAGCCAAACGGGCTCGGCTCGGCCTGGGCCCTTGCGCATTCCGGTCCCCGGTCGTGACAGCACCGTTCCGGGCAGCAGTCGGCCTCTCCTGCTGACGCAACGGCACTTGTTTCTTGCACGAACGGGCTTCTGAAGGCCGGTGGCTGGGGCTCCGAGCCCCCGGTCCAGGGGCCTGCTCCCCCTGCTCCCCTCTATGGGCGCGCTTCACCTTTCCCGTGCCGCAACCAGCTGTCCGGGCGTCACGTCCTCTCGCAACCCTGGCAAGCAGCTCATTGAACTGTGAAAGGTCGCTTCATGCTGACGCAGCAATCCCACACGTCCGGCGACGTGGGGACCTTCTACAACCGTCACACGGATGTGTACGACGAGGCGCTCGGCGGAAACATCCACGTCGGCTACTGGGACGGCGAAGCGGACGACAGTCCCATGCGGGTGGCGACCGACCGGCTGACGGACCTCGTCGCCGAACGCCTCGTCCCGGCCCGGGGCCAGCACCTGCTCGACGTGGGCTGTGGACACGGGAGCACCGCGGCACGCATCACCGCGCACCACGCCGTACAGGTCACCGGAGTCAGCGTCAGTGACTACCAGGTCGAACTGGCCAACAGCCGACCGCAACCGCCGGAGCTTCCCGGACGGGCCACGTTCCGGTTGGCCGACGCCATGGAGCTGCCCTTCCCGGACGAGTCGTTCGACGGCGCGTACGCCATCGAGTCCCTGATGCACATGAAGGACAAAGAAGCGGCCCTCGGCCACATCGCCCGCGTCCTGCGCCCCGGCGGGCGGCTCGTCATCGCCGAGCACGGCCTCGAAGGCGAGCTCGACGGGCCGGACGCAGACCGCATGGCCGACGCGTGCAAGTTCTTCATGGTCTCCCTGAGCGCCGACCGGTACGGCAAGCTGCTCGAGCAGGCGGGACTGACGGTCGTGGACTACACCGACACGACCGAGAACGTACGCCGCTCCTACGACAGCATGACCGACGGCTGGCGGAAGGCCGCACGCGACCTCGACGGCCAGCAGGCCCACGAAATGGAAACAGCGGCCGAACTGGGCACGTGCTTCTTCGAATTCCCACAGCTGCGCTACGGACTCCTGACCGCCGTACGCACCTGAGTCCGACCGACACCGCCGAAAGCGTAGGAAATGTCCTCCCTCCCATCCCCCAGATGCTGCCCCTACCGGCTGGATGGCAGCGCCGCGGACATTCACGGCGAAGCCACAGCACTGCGTGCCGCGGGGCCGGCGGCCCGAGTCGAGCTGCCCGGCGGTGTACCGGCATGGTCGGTGACCGACCCGGGCCTCGTCCGGCGGTTGCTGGTCCACCCCCGTATCTCCAAGGACGCCCATCGGCACTGGCCCGCATTCCTCGACGGTGACCTCCCCACCGACTGGCCGCTGAGGATCTGGGTCGACATCCGCACCGTCCAGACCGCATACGGGCCGGACCACAGCCGACTGCGTCAGCCGCTGGTCCCCACGTTTGCCTTCCGACGTGTACGAGCGCTCGCCCCGTGGCTCGAGGAGACGACGGCCGCGCTGCTCGACGACCTGGCGGTGGCAGCGGCCGCCGTGCCCGACGGGGTCGTCGATCTGCGGAGGCACTTCGCGGAGCGGCTGCCGTGGCGGACGGTCACTGCGCTCCTCGGCCTGCCGGAGAGCATGCAGCACGGTTTCCAGGGCATCAACGACACGGTGTTCATGACGAATCTGACCGCGGAGCAGGTAGCCGCCAACACGGCTGAGGCCGAGCGGCTCCTCGGGGCTTTGATCGCGCTCAAGACCGAACGCCCTGGTGACGACGTCAGCACCGCTCTGGTCCAGGCCCACCACGCGGGCCGGCTCACCGAACGGGAGCTGGCTGACAGCCTCTGGATGATGATGGGTGCCGGCTACGGCACCACGGCGAACCTGCTGGATCACGCCGTGGTCAACCTGCTCACGCACCCGGCCCAGCTGGACCTGGCCATGGCGGGCCGGGTCGGCTGGGAACAGGTGGTGGAGGAGACCCTGCGCCACCAGGCGCCGGTGGCCAACTTCATGATGCGGTTCCCCACGGAGGACCTGTACGACGAGGCGACCGGACTGACGTTCCTGCGAGGCGACGCCATCGTCATCAACTATGCCGCGGCCGGCCGCGATCTCGAAGTCCACGGCGCGGACGCCGATCTCTTCGACATCACCCGTGCCACGGCCCGCGAGCACGTGGCCTTCAGTCACGGCAGCACCTACTGCCTGGGCGCCGAACTCGCGCGTCTGGAAGGGCGCATCGCGCTGAAAGCCCTCTTCTCCCGGTTCCCCGCACTCGAACTCGCCGTCGAAGCCGACTGTCTGGTGCCGTTGCCCTCCCTGATCTTCAACGGGCACCAGGAGGTCCCGGTACGGCTCGAAGGAAACCCCGATAAGTGAACGTGAAACACGAGACGTCGTGCCCCTTGACGGCATGTCAGCGACATCTGTGGTCGCTTGGCTCGCAGGCTCCGGAAGGCATGACCAGCGGCCGCGTTCACCTCGTCTACGCCCCCGGCGACCGCTCGACGATCACGAAGGAACCGTACATGGCGCGTGTGGCCGGCCCCGTCGCCGAGCTGAGCAGGGCCGACTTCGCCCACGCCGGTCAGGGGAGCTGACATCGTGTTGTGTGAACGGCCCGTGAGGGCCCTGGTCATCGGTGCCGGTATCGGCGGTCTGACCTGTGCGATCGCGCTGCGACGCGTCGGCATCGACGTCGAGGTCTACGAACGCGCCACCGAGCTCCGCGCCGCCGGCTCCGGTCTGGCGGTCATGAGCAATGCCGTCACCGCCCTGTCCGGCTTGGGTATCGATCTCTGCCTGGACAAGCGCGGTCAGGCCGTGGAGTCGTTCAGAATCATGAACCGGCGTGGCAGGAGGATCAGAGACCTTCCGTTCAATGACGCCTGCGACCGCGCGGGCGCACCCAGCTACTGTTTGAGCCGTACCGCCCTCCAGGAAGCCCTGCTGGCGGAAGCCGGGGACTGCCCGATCCACCTCGGCGCGACCGCTGTCGGCTTCGAGACAGCCGGGACGGGCGTCTTCGTCCGCTTCGCCGACGGACGTTCGGCGAGCGGAGACATCCTGATTGGCGCCGACGGCTTCAACTCGGCTGTCCGACACCATCTCGTCGGGCCGGAGAGGGCCCGGGGCACCGACCACCACTTCCGGCTCGGCATCGCCGAGTTTCGGCATCCTCTCCTCACCACGGGCGCCGTGCGCCATTACTGGGGCAGCGGACAGCGTTTCGGCCTCATCGACATCGGCCACGGACGCTGCTACTGGTGGGCGGCCATGAGGACGCCCGTCGACGCATCTCCCGCACACGGGGTCAAGGACAGCCTCGGCCAGGCGTACGAATGCTGGGCCGACGAGGTGCGGGCGGTGATCGAGGCCACTCCGGAACAGGACGTCCTCACCGTCCCCTCCCATGACCGGGCCTTTCTGGAGCGCTGGGGCGACGGCCCCGTCACCCTGATCGGCGATGCCGCCCACCCCATGCTGACCACGCTCGCCCAGGGTGCCGGCATGGCGATGGAGGACGCGATCGTATTGGCGCGCACGCTCGCCGAGCCCGCGACGGGTGACGACCTGGTGGCAGGTTTGCGTACTTACGAAGGGCGACGCCGGGACCGCACCAGGTCGATGGTGGCCGAGTCCCGCAGGATGAGCGAGCTCGAGCAGGCAGCCCGTCCCGTCCCGCGGCTGGTCCGGAACAGCTCCTTCCGGCTGACCCCGCGCCGCATCCTCACGCGGCGGATCGCTCAGGCACTCGTCTTCCCGGACGGCCCCGCGGTCGAGCCGAGCAGTGTCCGGCGCGAGCCGAGCTCACGGACGCACGTCACCGTCACTGCACCGTCGCTCCCTGACTAGGGGCGCCTCCGTGGATCAGGGTGCGGGCCGGCGAGATGAAGGCGTCGTGCAGTTCGGTGCCGTCCATCGCAGATCTCGCGGTGTTCGCTGCCCGTCTCGCGCCGGTCGACCGGCGGCGGACCGGTGTCGGCGCCCCCGGCCAAGGATCTTCGGAGTGGTCACGGATCGGGTGACGGCTGGCCTCGAGCGGGCTTTCGCCCCGACTCACGTCAATCATCCGGGCCGTCCTCGCCCAGGAGAAGCACCGCTGAACATCCTTACTCAGTCGGACGCCGGCTTGCGGGCGCGGAGAATGACGTCGAACCGCCCGGAAACTTGGCGATCCATCGGCTCGAAACCCGCTTCGGTGTACCACTGCTCGAATTCCCGTGGGGTGTAGGTACGGCCCTCGGGAGACGCGACCGTGTGGAGGTACGCCGACAGGAACGCGGCGTGCACGGGGCCGGTCTCGTCATCGTCCTGAGCGCAGGTGACGATCACCAGGTGACCGCCCGGCTCCAACGCTCTGTAGGTTCGCTCGAAGAGGTCGCGGACCTGCTCCGGGGACCAGATTTCGAGGAACCGTGAGAACACGACGCAGTCGTGAGACGTGGGGAGCTCGTCCTGCATGACGTCGGTTCCGACCGCGCGAATCCGCTCGGACAGGCCGGCCTCTGCGATCCGGTCGTTCGCCATCTTCGCCACGTTCGGCAGTTCGAGGATGGTCGCCTGGAGGTGGGGCCACCGCTGAGCGAAGCTGATGGCATTGGTGCCGGTTCCCCCGCCGACATCCAATACGTGGCGATATGGTGAAAGATCCACAGCGTTGACAAGGTCCTCGACCGCCGTGCGGCTCTGGTGCTCCATCATGGCGGTGAACAGCTTCTCAAGGTTCTCGTCCTCGGCCAGGCGTTCGTAGAGCGTGGTCGCTGACGAGCCGGCGAGCAGTTCGCGGTGCAACCCCAGATTGTCGTTGTGCACCAGCGATTCGTAGAGCCAGCCGATCGGCCGGTACAACATCTCGTGCGTGTACCGGATGATGACAGGCATGAGCTCGCCGGGATCGCCCGCCACGAGATTGGTCGCTGCGGTGTTGTAGTACCCATCGCCGTCCTTGCGTACGAGCTCGAACGCACAGCATCCCAGCAGCAGCACGTGGCCCGCGCGCTTTTCCAGCCCCAACGCGTCGGCGATCTCGTCGAGAGTGCTGCCTGGCCGCTCTTTGAGCAGGGTGAACAATTTCAGGCGTAGTGCGGCGTGCAGGAACGGAAATCGAAAGCTGGTGTATACCAGTTTCCATAGCTCGTCCATGCCGGTCGCCGAATGTTCGGTCATGCTGATTCCCCTTCACGGTGAGGGTGCGCCTGGAGTGTGCACCTTCGGCCGAATCGCAATTGAGGTTAGCATTGTCCGGTGCGGTCGATCGATATCGACCGGGGCGGGCAATCGGATATGCGCACTGCGGACTGACCGTATATATGTAATGAAAGAGGGAAAGAATCGCAAACAGGCGACAGTGAAGGCTGTTTCGTTACTGGCTCAAAATGCGATGTAGATATTGCACCAGATCGGCGAGGTGGTCAGGTGGTCGCGCACGCCGGCGACACGGGGCCCTCCCGGGCCGTGTCCGAGGTTAAGGGTGGGGAAGTGAGGGATCGAAGAGTTCCGGCGTCCGTCCTGGTGGGTGTCGGGTCGCGCTTGCCACCGCGTCGGGTGGCCAATGAAGAACTGGTCGAGCGCCTGGGGCGGTCGCCCGATTGGATGTTCCAGCGCTCCGGCATCCGGTTCCGGCACGTCGTTGAGCCGGGTACCACCAGTGGGGACCTGGCGGTCGCGGCCGGCCGTGAGGCCCTGGCCCGTTCCGCGGTCGGCGATGTCGCAGCCGTGGTCGTCGCCACCACATCGCCGGACAGGCCGTGCCCCGGTACGGCTCCGAGCGTTGCGTCACGGCTGGGTATGACGGGCGTGGCCGCGCTGGACGTCCAGGCGGTGTGCGCCGGCTTCATCTATGGCCTGGGTGTCGCACAGGGCCTGATCGCCGCGGGCACGGCCGACAGCGTTCTGGTGATCGGGACAGACGCGCTGTCGCTGAGCGTGGCCCCGGATGACCCCACGAGCATGCTCTTCGGCGATGGAGCCGGCGCTGTCGTTCTGCGTTCGGGCCACCACGAGGAACCCGGCGCCCTGGGGCATTGCGTGCTGGGCAGCGATGGCGGTGGCCGCGACCTGATCACCGTACGCGGCGGCGGATCCGAGGAACGCTCAGCGCTCGGCGGTACCCCGGCGGACTCGTATCTGCGTCTGGAGGGGCAAGAAGTGTTCTGGCGAGCAGTGGAGCACATGACGTCCGCCTCCAGGGCGGCTCTGGACGCCGCGGAATGGAAGCCGCAGGACGTGGACCGGATCGTCCCCCACCAGGCGAACGCACGGATCATCTCCATGCTCGCAGGGCGGTTGGGCATCACGGCGGAGAGCGCACTGTCCAATATCGAGGAGGTCGGCAACACCTCGGCCGCCTCGATCCCGATCCTCCTTGACCACGCCAACCGCACAGGAAGCCTCAAGCCCGGACACCGGGTCCTGCTGACGGCCTTCGGTGGCGGCTTGGCGTGGGGCGCCACCACCGTCGTGTGGCCAGACCTCGCCCGCCCGCACTGACTCATTCGGAGAAGCGGTATGTACGACATCCTGGTCAGCATCCTGACCGACAAGTTCCAGGTGCAGCCCGAGCTGGTCTCCCCGGAAGCCACGCCGACGGCTCTCGGCCTGGACTCACTGTTCGTGGTGGAGTTGTCCCTCGTGCTGGAAGGCGACCCCGGATTGCAGATCAGCTTCGACGAACTCGCGGGAGCGAACACTCTGGGAGAGATCGCGCAGTTGATGCTCGACAAACAAGACGCGCCGGTCTGAAGGGCCACGATCGCTGGGGTAGTACACCCGCCCACCTGCAGGATCGTTCGGCAGCTGCACCGCGTGGGCAGACCACGGCGGCAGCCCGCCGCGGCTCAAGCATTCGTCGAGGGTGCCGCGACGGCCGGGGTCCCGATGGGCCCGCCGAGTAGTTCGGCGAGCCGATCCGCTCCGGTGCTGTCAGGCAGCGCTGAAGTGATGTCAGCGGCCGGTGGCGTTCCCAGGGCGCCGGAACATCAGGGCGTGCACGGTGAAGCGCGACCCGTCGAATTCCGCCCGGCCCGTTGCTCGCCGTTCTTTCAGGAGGGTCAGCACGGTCTCCTTGTGCTCGGCGTACGCCAGGAGCGGGATGTCCATCTCGAAGACCTCAAGCGTCTCGGCCTCATAGCCACGCGCTGTGAGTTCATTGACGGTCCGGGGAATGTCGGCGAGTGATGAGTGGGCCATGAGCAGCGTGCCGCCCGGCACGAGGAGCATGTCCATGCGCTCGACGACGGAGTCGTACACCGCGCGGCCGCCCCTGCGGGCGACGAGAGCTGTTTCCAGCCCGTCCTTCCTCGCGTAACTCGGATCGTACGGCAGGTGCGGCGGATTGGTGATCACCAGGTCAAACCGCTCGTCCGGTGTGTACTCCTCCAGCGGCGACGTGACGCAGGTCAGCCGCGTCGCGTCGAGACCATTGGCCATCACGTTCACCGTCGTCTGGGCGGCTGATGCGGGGTTGATGTCCAGAGCGGTCACCCGCTCGGCGCCGCCCGCGAGCAGGGCGACGCTGTAGAGGCCGGAACCGGCCCCGATGTCCAGGGCGTTGACGCCTTCCAGATCAAGGGTGCTGTCACCGTTGAGAGCGGCGATCAGGCTCAGCCCGCAGTCGGTCGGGAACAGGACTTCCGTGGGGTCCTCCACCGTGAGCCGTAGACGCATGCCGTGGAATTCGAAGATCCCGCACGAGGGGCGAGCCTCCCACAGCGAGCCGTTCTCGCCGACGGGAAGGACACGGTGCCGCGTCAGCGTCTGGATCGCAGTATCGGTCATCGAGGAACCTTTCGATGGGAAGGGAGCGGCCGGCGGGGTTGGACGAACGAGACCACGGGGACCCGCGAGATCCGGCACGTATTCGGCTCGACCGGTCACTCGCCGAGGGCGGACAGTACGGTGCGGACGGAGTCGTCGGCGATGCGCCGTGCGCGCGGCGTCGGGATCAGGCCGTCGACGTAGCTGAAGTTCCAAGCGAGTTGGGTGTGACTTGTGGTCGCCGTCGCCACGATGGCGCCCATCACCGAGACACCCGTGAGGAACTGGGCCTCACCGACTCGCCACGAGCCCGCCCGGTCGGGGAACTCGTAGCGGCCGACGTTGGACAGGCACAGGTTGATGGGCCCCTTCTCGTCCATGAACCGCATGAACGGCTCGCTGTCCGTCAGTGACGCCGGTCCTGTCCAGCGCGGCAGGCTGATCGTGGCCAGGTGCTCCTGGCGCCTCCGGCGCCGCACCAGGTCCCGGGTGATGGCCCGGGCCATCGGCCACAGCGGTCGGCCGGGCTCGTAGCGGACGCGGGAGGGAACCGTGGCCACGTAGGTGCCGACCTCGTCGGAGGACACGGCCGGTTCGAGATCACTGCGGAAGTCGACCGGCGAGCCGATCGAGAAGAGTGCCGTCGCCGAGGTTCCCGCGTCCCGGGCGACCGCCGTCACCATCGCGGCGGCGAGAACTCCGTGGACCGTGGTGCCGTGCCGTTTGGCCGCAGCCACCAGCAGCTCCAACTGCTCGGCGGTGAGGAACCTGTGCACCATCAGGGTGCGCCGCTGCTCGAATGACACCGGGTGACTGGGGACGATCCGCTGCGCGGGGCGCCGTCGGGCCGCCTGCTGAGCCCGGCGCATCATGGCCTCGAAGCCGGCGACACCCGCAGCGCCACGGTGGCGGGGAGGGAGCAGGTCGTCCGTCGCGGGCAGTGCCCGTCGCGGTGTGGCCGGAGGCCGCGAGCCGCAGTCCAGCTGCGCTGCCACTTCGATCCACTCCCGGACCAGAGACAGGCACGTCTTGCCGTCGGCGATGATGTGCGAAGCCGTCAACAGCAGGTCGTGGACGTGCCCTTCGTCATCGCCGCCCGTTGCTCCCGAGGTGATCACCACCGCGCGCAGCAGTGGCCCGGCGCGCCAGTCCACACTTTCCACGAGCTCGCGGTCGTTCACCTCGTGCACCCACCGGGCGTCGGCCATGGGATCGTCCGGCGGTACGTGGGCGAACCGAAGCGGGATCTGGCGCCCGTCCAGCGGGACGAAGGCGGGGTGTGCTCCGGTACCGTCATCGGCGATCGCGACGCGCAGCAAGGGGTGCCGGAGCTGGAGGGTGTCCAGTGCGCTGCGGTGCAGCGACGGGGGCAGGTGTCCGTGCACGCGGGCGCGGGCGATGACGTTGAGCGGTGAGGTCTGGTCGGCGATCCAGTACAGGCGCTCCAAAGGGCTCAGCTCGCGGTGGACGCTGCTGGGTTCGGTGGCCGGACTGTCCGGAGGGTCTTGGGCGGTTCGCTGGGTGAGGGCATGACGGGGTGCCGGCCGGAGGTGGGCGCTGCGGACCAGCCGCCGACGGAGTCGAAGTCCGTCTTTGATCCGGTTCGGGGAGGGCGTCTCCTCGGGCGTGCTCATGGCCGCCCACCGGTGGCGGACGCCGTGGCCGATGTCGATGAGGCCGAGACGCTGTCCGCCGGCCCCGTGGTGGCGCACGGCACCCGTGGTGAGGATGCGTGCCGGAAGGGGACGGTGGAGAGCGGGAAGAGGTAGCCGCTGTCTCCGTCGATGCCGGTACCGATGACCGAGGCTTTCACATGCCGTTCCGATCGCATGAGTCAGCTCTCCCGGCCGGTTCGGGTGAAGTCGGTGCCGATCAGCTCCGCGACGGTATGGGCCAGGGTGGCCACGTGTGGTTCTTCCATGATCGTCATGTGGTCGCCGGGGACACGGACCACCTGGATCCGCCCGCTGGTCATGGCACTCCAGCCGTTGCAGGGGTCCTGATGACGGGTTCGGGCGGCGCTGTGCATGGCGGACAGGACGGCGGGCAGGGGCTCGGCGGCGCGGATCAACGTGAGGTCCTGCTCCTCGCGCGGGGGCCGGTAGGCCAGCGTTGCCTGCCAGTTCGCCCGGTAGACGCCGAAGAGGCGGCGGATGACGGCTCCCGGGCTGCCGGCCGGCAGGACGCCCCGCTCGCTCGCCAGGCGGGCCATGAACGCGAACTTCTCCTCCAGCGATTCGAGTCCTTCCGGGATGCCCCGTGCGGGTGATGCGCCGCCGTCCCGCAGCCAGAGCAACTCGTGGAAGAACCAATCCAGTAGACCGTCGTCGTCATGGGCGACGCGCGGGCCCTGGTCCAGGGCGGTGGTGTCCAGCACCAGCAGGGCGGTCTGCTCGCCCGCGGCCCGCAGCCGACGGGCGATCTCGAAGGCGACGAAGCCGCCGAAGGACCATCCGCCGATCGTATAGGGGCCGTGTGGCTGAGCCGTCAGCAGCGCGGCGAGGTAGCTGTCCGCCAGGTCTTCCACCGTGCAAAGAGGTGCGGTGCCGGGCTCGGCTCCGGCGGCCTGGAGCGCGTACAGCGGCTGGGTGTCCGGGAGATGCCGTGCGAACCCGGCGTAGCAGAGCACGTTGCCGCCCATCGGATGGACCATGAACAGCGGCGTGCGGGTGCCCTGTGGGCGGATCGGTACCAGGGGGTCGAACGTGGCTCTCGCCCCTCCCTCGCGCAGCCGGGCCGCGAGTCCGGCGGGGGTGGGTGTCGCGAGGAACTCCGACAGGGGGATGTGCACCCGGTAGCGCTGTTCGATCCGGACCACGAGCCGCATCGCGGACAGAGAGGTGCCGCCGAGGTCGAAGAGGCTGTCGTGCACTCCCACCGAGTCCAGGGACAGCACGTCCGCCAGCATCTCGGTCAGCGTCCGTTCGTAGGCGTCGCGCGGCGGCGCGGTGGCCGGGGCGCGGCCGGAGGTGGGGGCGGTCAGCGGGGCGCGGCGCAGTGCGGCGTCGTCCCGCTTGCCGCTGGGGGTCAGCGGCCACTGGGAGACCCATTGCAGGTGCGAGGGGACCATGTAGTCGGGCAGGGTGGCACGCAACCGCTCGCGGACGCCGGCCAGGTCCTCGCTCGTGCC
Source organism: Streptomyces sp. NC-S4 (assembly GCF_054353315.1). Lineage (NCBI taxonomy): Bacteria > Bacillati > Actinomycetota > Actinomycetes > Kitasatosporales > Streptomycetaceae > Streptomyces > Streptomyces sp. NC-S4. Next base: position 7,688,113 of record NZ_CM135937.1, read on the forward strand.
CTCGCCGAGCAGGAAGGCGGCAAGGAAGACCTCGCCGTTCTCGTGCCGCCGAGCGACGACCGCGGCGTCACGCAGGCCCGGATACCGCTCGGCCAGATCTGTGACGGCCAGTTCCACCTCGGCCGGCTCCACGCGAAAGCCGCGTACCTTGACCTGTGCGTCGTCGCGTCCGAGGAAGACCACATCTCCACCGGGAAGCACCATGCCGACATCGCCCGTGTAATAGAGCCTGTGATCTCCGTCCGCGAAGGGATGTGGGACGAAACGCTCCTCGGTCAAGTCCGGGCGCCCCTCGTAGCCGTCGGCCAGGCAGCCGCCGCCCAGGTAGATGTCGCCCCGCGCCCCGACCGGCACCGGCCGCATCCGCTTGTCCAGGACGTGCGCTTCGGCCCCGTCGATGGCGCGGCCGATCGGCGGCAGCGCGGGGAAGGCCGCGGGATCACCGGTCATGGTGTAGGCGGTGACCACGTGGGTCTCCGTCGGACCGTAATGGTTCTCCAGCACCACCTCCGGGAGTCTGGCGCACAGCGCGCGGATCTCGGGAGTGACGCGCAACTGCTCGCCGCAGGTGATCATCACGCGCAGGGCCCGTGGGGTGATGCCCAGTGTGCCGGCGGCTTCGGCCAGTTGGTGCAGAGCCACCGGGGGGAGGAAGACCTGCTCGACGCGCTCGCGGTCGAGCAGGCGCAGCAGCGCGGGCATGTCGCGCCGCTCCGCGTCGCCGACCAGGCACAAGGTGCCGCCGAAGCACAGGGTCGAGAAGATCTCCTGGAAGGAGATGTCGAAGCTCAGCGGTGCGTACTGCAGAGTCACACCGCCCGCGGCCGCGCTGGGGGCCCCGGCCTGCCAGGCCACCAGGGCGGCCAGGGTGCGATGCGGCATGGCGACGCCCTTGGGGGTCCCGGTGGAGCCCGAGGTGAACAGGACGTACGCGGTGCTCTCCGCGTCCGGCCCGCTTCTCGCCGGGCACACCGGCGCCGGCGCGGCCACCGACTCGGCGGGCAGCAGCAGCCCCGGGTCACCGGCCAGGTGGGCGTACGGGGCTTCGGCAACGACGCGGAAGGGCCGGGCCTGCCGGACCATCGTGGCCAGCCGGGAAGCGGGGTAGCTGACGTCCATCGGGACGGCCGCGCATCCAGCCCGCATGACACCCAGGAGTACCGCCATGGCCAGCGGGGAGCGGTTCATGGCGATCCCGATCCGGGCGTTCGCCGGGGCGCCGAGCGCGCCCAGCCGCCCGGCCACGGCCTCAACGGCCTCGGCGAGCCGGGCGTAGTTCCACCGCTCCCCGCCCATCACCACGGCAGTCGCGTCCGGCGTGCGCGCGGCCTGTTCGAGGAAGCGCGCCACGACCGTGGGGCACTCCGCGGGCGAGGCGAGGACGGGACGGGAGGCGAGGAAGGCGAAGTCCGGGGTGTCGTGCGGCCGTTCCACCATACGGCGCAGGATGCTCAGGTAGCCGGCCGCGAAGAGGTCGCCCTGCTCGGCCGAGAACGTCGCACCGTCGCAGTCGATGCGCAGCCACATGCCGGAGCCGTCCGGTTCGGTGATCGCGTTCACCAGGAGGCGGAAGTCGTTCTCCTCCCAACTGCGGAACTCCCCGAGTCGCAGACCGGGCAGGCCCAGGACATGGGACAGCTGACGGAAGTGCACGTAGTTGAAGGCCGTGTCCAGAACGGGCCCGCCGTGGTCCTCGTGGATCGCGCTCAGCGGGTACCGCCGGTGGGGATGACCGTCCTGCTCCTGGCGGAAGCCTTCGCGCGCCACCTCCAGCCAGCTGTCCCGTGCGGTGTCCAGACGGACGGGCACGGTGTTCAGGAAGAGCCCGGCGATGCGTTCGGCTCCGGCCAGTTCGGGGCGGCCGTGGGTGATCAGGCCGGTGGTCACGTCACGGGTGCCGGCGAGCATGGCCAGCGTCATGGCGTGTGCCGCGAAGAGTACGGACTTCACGGGCACGTGGTGTTCGGCCGCGAAGTGCCGGACCTGCTCGACGAGGGGGCCGGGCAGGTCGACCCGCCGCGAGGCCGGTTGGTGGCCGGTGCCGGACAGATGGGGCGAAAACGCCTCGATCTGCAGGGGTTCGCAGTCGGCCAGCCTTTCCCGCCAGTAGCGCCCGGACTCCTGCGAACGCAGGGCGCTCTGCTCCAGACGCACATGAGCCGCGGGTGAAGGAGGCGCCGTGCCCTCGACGGGGCCGATGCCCAGGCCGAGGCCGTGGGCGTAGTCCTGGAGCAGCTCCTGGAGCAGGGTGGCGACGCTGCCGCCGTCCAGGAGCGCGTGGTGGAAGCTGAGGACCAGGTCGACGGTCGCGGGCCGTACATGGCCGCGGAACAGGTACAGCGGCGGTCGCTCGAACACGTAGGGGTGGTGTCGGCGTTCCTCGATGTGCGCGCGCACCGCGGCCTCGGCCGTCGCGCTGTCGAGCGAACGCAGGTCGACGATCTCCAGGCCGCCGCGCAGTCGCCGGTGGACGACCTGTAGCGGTTCGGCGCCGGCCACGTCGAAGCCCGAGCGCAGCGCCGGGTGCCGTTCCGTCAACCGGTCGAAGGCGCGGCGGAAGAGCTCTGCGTCCCACGGCATTTCCAGGGTGTACCGGAAGACGTCCCGGTACTTGGCCGAGGTTTCATGCCTGCGGCTGTGGTACAGCAGGCCGAGCTGGAGCCGGGTCAGCGGGTAGGCGTCCTCGGCATCCCGCAGACGGGCCCGGTCGACGTCGGCCACCAGGGCGAACGGAGCCAGGGCGGCCTCGGTCCCGGATGCGTCGCACTCCTCGACGCGCGTGGCGAGTCCGGCCACCGTCGGGTTGCGCAGGAGGTCGGTGAGCGAGAAGCGCAAGCCCCGGGCCTCCGCCTCGGAACGCACCCTGAGCATCGTGATCGAGTCGCCGCCGAGGGCGGAGTAGTCGTCGTGGATCCCGACGGCCTCATGGCCCAGAACACGGGCCCAGACCTCGGCCAGTACGGTCTCGGTCCGGTTGCGCGGCTGCCCGCCCGCGGTGGCCTCCGGGACATCGTGCGGTGGTGGCAGCGCGTCGCGGTCGGCCTTGCCGTTGGGGGTCAGCGGAATGCCGTCGATCCGGGTGAAGGAGGCTGGAACCATGAACGCCGGCAGCGTATGCCCGAGCCGATTGCGCAGCACTGCCGTGTCGATCGGGGCCTCGGCGACGTAGTAGCCGGCCAGGACGGTTCTCCGGTCGGGGGTGTTACGGCCCACCACGATGGCGTCCCGTACCCCGGGGACGGCGCGCAGGGCGGCGGCCACCTCGTCGGGTTCGACGCGGTTGCCGCGGATCTTGACCTGGTCGTCGATCCGTCCGAGGTACTCCAGGGTGCCGTCCGCGAGCCACCGCGCCAGGTCCCCGCTGCGATAGAGCCGGCCGCCCGGCACGAACGGGTCGGTGCCGAACTTCTCGGCGGTCAACTCCGGACGACCGAGGTACCCACGGGCGACACCCACCCCGCCGATGCACAGCTCCCCGGCGACACCGACGGGTTGCGGCATGTCGTCGGCGCCCAGGACGTACAGCCTGGTGTTGTCGATCGGCCGGCCGATGGGCACCCGCGCGATGGTGTGGGCGGGGTCGGCCGGGCACTCGTAGAACGAGACGTCGACCGTGGCCTCGGTCGGGCCGTACAGGTTCACGAGCCGTACCGGCCGCTCCGTGCCGCGCTCACGACGGCACCGGTCGACCAGGCGGTTGAACTGCTCCACTCGGGGGGCGGGCAGGGCCTCGCCACTGCAGAAGACATGCCGCAGGGTCCGGACGGCCTCGCGGGCCGGCGCCGACTCCTCCAGCAGGTCGAGGAACGGACCGAGCATGGAGGGGACGAAGTGCACGGCGGTGACCCGGTGCTCGCCGATCGCCCGCAGCACCTCGCGCGGGTCCTTCTGGCCGCCGGGCGGCAGCAGGGCCACGGCCGCGCCCTCGACGGCCCACCAGAACAGCTCCCACACGGAGACGTCGAACGAGATAGGCGTCTTCTGCAGGAGGACGTCCCGTTCTCCGAGCGGGTAGCGGTGCTGCATCCACGCGAGGCGGTTGACCACACTGTGGTGCTCGACCACGACGCCCTTGGGCTGTCCGGTCGAGCCGGAGGTGTAGATGACGTACGCGACGTCACGGGAGGTGGCGAGCGGCTCGACAGGGGCACCGCTGCCGGTCAGCAGACCGCCCACGCAGCGCACGGCCGCGTCCGCGGCGAGCCCGGCGTCGGCGCCGTCATCGACGATCACCACCTTGGCACGGCTGTCGCGCAGCAGGAACCGCACCCGATCGGCCGGGTAGCCGGGATCCACCGGTACGTAGGCGCCGCCGGACTTCAGGATGCCGAGCAGCGCGACCAGCACCTGCGGACCCTGCTCCATCACCACCGCGACCCGCTCGTCCGGGCCGACGCCCTCCGCGCGCAGGGCGCGCGCGACTCGGTTGGCCCGCTCGTCGAGTTCGGCGTAGGTCAGTGTCTCCCCGGACGCCGCGATGACGGCGGTCTGGTCCGGCCGGCGGGCGGCCTGTGCCTCGAACAGTCCGTGCAGGGTGGCCTGGTCCGCGTAGGACTCCGGCCGGCCAAGGGCACGCCCGGCGGTGAGGTCCTGGTACTCGGCCGGGGAGAGCATGGGGACGTCGGACAGCGGCCGGTCCAACAGGTCCAGACCGTGCTCCAGGAGCGTCGAGATGTGACCCGCCACGGAGGCGATGGGGAGGTCCTCGTCGAAGACGTCGCGGGCGTAGTCCAGGTCGACACGGATGTCGGTCGTGTCATCGAAGGCGGACACCAGGACGCCCAGTGCGTCCTGGTCGTGCGAGGGGGCCATCAGGGTCCCTCGCCGCACCACTCCCGGGACTTCCGGCCGGGACCAGTTCATGTAGGAAAGCGTCACGTCGAAGAGCTGCCGCGGGCCCTGAGCCGCTGTGGGCACTTCCCGCAGGATGTCGCCGAGAGCGAGCCGCTCGTGACGCCGGAGCGCGCGCGTAGTGTCCTGGATTCCGGTGAGCAGTTCCCGAACGGTCAGGGCACCGGGAGCCGCGACCCGCAGCGGCAGGGTGTTGGCGAACTGACCGAGCACGTCCCTGTGCCGCTCCGTCGGGCGGTTGAGGAAGGGGACGCCGAGGACCACCTCCTCGCTCCTGTGCAGGCGCGTCAGGTACGTACCGAGCATGGCAGCGACGTACGTGAACGGCCAGTAGCCCGCGGCGCGGACCCGGCCGACGAGGGCACCGTCGATCACGAGCGAGTGACGGCCGCGGTCGCGCGGACCGCTGTCTTTCGTACGGGTGAAGAGCGCGGGTGCCACGCCACCGAGGTATTCGCGGTAGAAGGCACGGTCGCGGTCGCCGTCCGTCCCGCTGTGGTAAGCGGTGTCCTCCTCGACGAACGCCAGATAGGAAGGCGTTTCGCCTGCGCTCCGCTGCGGATCGGCGTGCTGCGGCCGGGCGTATTCCTGGAGGATCTCGTGGCTCAGCCGGTCGAGGGTCCAGCCGTCGGCGACGATGTGGTGCGCCTTGATGTGCAGATGCGTGACATCCGGGCTCTCCAGGAGGAGGGTGGCTTCTACGAGGGGACCGCTGCTGAGTGGCAGGGCGCCGGCCATCGATCTGTGCATCCACTCCGCGCAGGCGGTGTCCGGCCCCGGCTCGTGCGAGAGGTCGATCACGGGGACGGGAACATGGTCCTCGGCCACTCGTTGGAAGGGGATGCCGGCGCGTTCGGCGAACTGGAGCCGGAACGTCTCGTGGCGGCGCAACACGCGCTCCGCGCAGACGGCGAGCCGCTCGTGGTCGACGCCGCCGTCGAGACGCTCGTGGAGAACGCAGTTGAACTGTGGTGACTGCGGAGCCTGGGAGCCGACGGACCATACGTCGCGCTGGTACGCCGTCAAGCGGTACAGCGTGTGGTGGTTCATGTTCAACTGTTGGGGTTTCCTTCGAGCCGTACAGGGATCTCTTGGTGCCCGTCGAAGATGAGGGAAGGCAGCGGAGACAGACAGCCTGGTCCTACGGTGAGTTCGACGGCGGGTAACCGGGAGAAGAGCGCGGACAGGGCGGTGCGGCCTTCGTCAGCCACGGCAGTGCGGGGCGAAGTGCTTCCGCAGGTCCACCACTGCGCCGGGAGCGGCGGCAGCCGCATCCACGAGGTCGTCCTCCAGCATGGTGGTGGTCTTCTCGGTCCACGGTGCGAGCGCCCGTACGCGGTGGGCGGTGAACGCGGGGACCAACGGATGGGGAAGCCGTCTCCGGTCGGGTCCGTAGGCGGTCTGGACGGTGCGGATGCCGACCGGGATCCGCACCGTCCACTCGGAGGGAAGGCCACCGTTGGCGAAGGCGGGCCAGTGCTGGTGAGCGTCCTCGGGGGCCCGGGGGTGGATCGATTGCCGCCGGACGGGGCCGGGGCGCGGGTCGGTGACCGACCTTGCCGGTGCGTCACCGGGCAGTACGACCCGGGTGGCGGGCCCCGGAGCACGCAGCGCCGCGGCTTCGCCGTGGACCTCCGCGGCGCCGCCGTACAACCGGCAGGGCCAGCGGTTCCCGGACATGGGTGTACGACCTCGGCGGCACCAGTCGGGACTCAGGTGCGTACGGCGGTCAGGAGTCCGTAGCGCAGCTGTGGGAATTCGAAGAAGCACGTGCCCAGTTCGGCCGCTGTTTCCATTTCGTGGGCCTGCTGGCCGTCGAGGTCGCGTGCGGCCTTCCGCCAGCCGTCGGTCATGCTGTCGTAGGAGCGGCGTACGTTCTCGGTCGTGTCGGTGTAGTCCACGACCGTAAGTCCCGCCTGCTCGAGCAGCTTGCCGTACCGGTCGGTGCTCAGGGAGACCATGAAGAACTTGCAGGCGTCGGCCATGCGGTCTGCGTCCGGCCCGTCGAGCTCGCCTTCGAGGCCGTGCTCGGCGATGACGAGCCGCCCGCCGGGGCGCAGGACGCGGGCGATGTGGCCGAGGGCCGCTTCTTTGTCCTTCATGTGCATCAGGGACTCGATGGCGTACGCGCCGTCGAACGACTCGTCCGGGAAGGGCAGCTCCATGGCGTCGGCCAACCGGAACGTGGCCCGTCCGGGAAGCTCCGGCGGTTGCGGTCGGCTGTTGGCCAGTTCGACCTGGTAGTCGCTGACGCTGACTCCGGTGACCTGTACGGCGTGGTGCGCGGTGATGCGTGCCGCGGTGCTCCCGTGTCCACAGCCCACGTCGAGCAGGTGCTGGCCCTGGGCCGGGACGAGGCGTTCGGCGACGAGGTCCGTCAGCCGGTCGGTCGCCACCCGCATGGGACTGTCGTCCGCTTCTCCGTCCCAGTAGCCGACGTGGATGTTTCCGCCGAGCGCCTCGTCGTACACATCCGTGTGACGGTTGTAGAAGGTCCCCACGTCGCCGGACGTGTGGGATTGCTGCGTCAGCATGAAGCGACCTTTCACAGTTCGATGAGTCGTTCGCCGGGGTTGCGGATGAGACCGGCCGGCCCGCGCGAAAGCTACTGCGACGAAGAGGGAGCGAAGATATGCGATAGATGGAAGCAGGGCAGCTCAGACGGGGCGGTGAAGGACGGGTTCGTCCGGAGCGCCGGACATACCTCCACGCACCCAGAAATCCCACTGAGGAAACCCTTCGGGGATGTCCTGCTGAAATACCGAAGGGCGGTACTGCAACCGCGCTCGGAGTGCTACCGCCCGTCAGGGGGATACACCACACGGCGTCCCGTTCTCCCGGAGGTGATCACCCCCTCGCCAGAGTGCTGCTACGGCCAATTGCTCAGCCGGGGCGCATTCCGAGGACGCGATTGCAGTACCAACTCACCCGGATCTGTTTACACGTGCCCGAAGAACAGGCTGCCCGGCGCATCCGGGTCGTTCGAGAGGAAGTGCTCGCGCACGGCACGGATGAACTCGTGTCGCGAGATCGCGCCGTCTCCGTCGGTGTCCAGCTTGGCGAACACGTCCATCGCCTCGGGCGCGTCGATCTTCCACACGTCCCTCAGGAAGCGGGCGAACTCGTCCTTGCTGATCTCGTTGTCGCCGTCGACGTCGATGACGTCGAAGATCGCATGGCCGCCGCCCTCGGTCACGTTGAGTCGGCTGGTGTCGATCACCGCGAGGCGGTTGGCCGTGACGAACTGTTCCTTCGTGAGCCGGTCCCCGTCGACGCCGGCGTGACGGAGCAGCTCCAGCCAGTAGATCTGGCAGAAGGTCTGGAGCGCCCTGGCCCGGCGGTCGTCCTTGCCGAGCTTGTACGCCTTGATGTAGCGGTCGGCGAGCTTCTGGTAGTCCGTCCAATCCAGGTAGCCGTCCTGGTTGGCGTCCATGGTCTCGAAAGTGCGCTCGAGCTTGACGGTGACGATGTCCTGTGCCGCAGCGGTCACGTGTCCTCCTTGAGGATGAAGGGGGAATGTCATGATCACCATGGCTTGGTTCGTTAAATGGAACAACTTGACGAAAGGTTCCTCTTCCACCTTTTCATTCATTCGGACGCAGTCGGCATTGGAACGCATCTGCCGCGGCGGACCACGTGCCTGACGCGCTCGATCAACCGGGTGTGCACCATCGGCCGGTAGGACGTACGCGGCGCGATTGGTCTCCGGTCGGCCTCCGACGCGCGTTCTTCCCGACCCATTCCTGCGTCCCTCGACTGTGAGATGGCCCGTACCCTCTGCAGACGGTGAGACCCGAAACCGTTCGGTCGCAAATGGGGGTTATCGGCGATAGACGCTGCCGCATGGACGCAGGGGGCCCTGGCCGGGCCCGGGCACTCACCGAGAGAGCCTGTATGCCGCCCGTTTGCGCAGGTGGCGCAGGTAGTCGTCGAAACTGCCGTGGGCGTGGTCCTGGGCTCCGTGGCGGTGGAGCCGGAGTTGTCCGTCAGGGGTCACGCGGACGGTGGTGGTTGCCCGTCGCGGCTGCGTGCCAGCCTGCGGGCGTGGGTGTTCGGGATCGGTCAGGTGCAGGACGGGCACCGCGGGCGCGAACATCGCGAGAGCCTCGCCGGTGTCGGCGGCGGGTGGGTGGCCGGTGAGGTTCGCGCTGCTGACGTACAGCACCGGGTGGTCGTCCAGTAGAGCGTGCAGCGGTCGCCAGCGGGCGCCGAACAGCAGCATCCAGCCGTCCTTCACCGCAGGCCCCATCCAGGAGGGGAGGGTGGCGTGGGCGCGCACCGGCAGGAGGACGGTGAGGTGTTCCTCGGCCAGCAGGTGGAGTGCCGTCGTGCAGGTCTGGGGGGCGAGGTCCCACAGGCCGGTGAGGGTGTCGAGGGTGTCGTGGTGGTGGGCCCAGAGGGCGACGGGCTGGCCGGCGGGCCGGTACTTGGCCTGGTTGACCGCGGTTGCGGTGGTCGCGGCGACGACGTGGGTGAGGGGCGCGGGGTTGGGGAGCACGACCGCGCTGCCTTGTCGGAGGGTGTGCCGGGCCTGGGTCAGGGTGGCCGGTGTGCGGGTCGGGGTGTGGTCGGCGGCGTTCAAGGGGTGCTCCCGGCGGTGGTCCGGGTGAGGCCTTCGAGGTAGGTGGCGAAGGTGGCGTCGTCGGTGACGGACCGACCGGTGCGGTAGGAGCGGGTCTTGGCCCAGTTCATGGCGGCGCGGGCCTGGTCCGGGTCGAGGGTGTGTCCGAGGCGGGCGGCGACGGCGGTGACGACACGTGCGCTGCCGAGCTGGGTGAGGACCACGTGCGGTTCGATGCCCAGCACCTCGCGGGGGTCGAAGGGCTGGAACAGCTCGGGGTGAACGAAAGGGGTGCCCGTGGAGATGGTGCCGACACCTGTGCCGACGATCGGGGTGCTGACGCCCAGGGGCGCACCCGTTTCCTCCGCCACCATGCGTGCGATGCCGGGCAGCCGGGTCAGATCGGGAGCCGTCCACCACGGTTCCGCGTCCGCTCCGAGCAGTTCCCCGCCGTGCCTGGCGAGGAGGAAGAGCAGTTGCTCGGTGGCGACCATGCCGGCCCGCTCGGCGATGCCGAGCCAGGAGCTGGAAACCACCCGCACGCCGGCTGCCAGCGCTTGAAGGGAGTTGGCCAGGCCGAGCCCGAGGTCGTTGTGCAGGTGCGACGCCAGGACCACTTGCGGGCCGCATGCCGCCCGGACCCGGGTGAACATGTCGTGGCAGGTGCGGGGGAGCTGGGATCCGACGGTGTCGGCCAGGACGACCAGGGCCGAGCCGGCGGCGGTGACGGCCTGTGCGTAGTGGGCCATGAGCGCGGTGTCGGCGCGGGAGGCGTCCGCCAGGCAGATGTCCACGGCGACGCGATCGTCCCGGTCGCGGGCCCGTTTGACCAGGTCGACGGCCGCTTCGAGGGCCTGGGCGGCGGTGCGGTGGACCATCACCTGCGCCATCGCGTCCGATGCAGGAATCACCACCATCACCCGCGCGTGCCGACTGTCGCGCACCGAGGCGACGGCCTGCTCCACATCCCGTTCCACGCCCCGGCACACCGCGGCGACACTCACCGCGCCCTCGGCCTCCACCGCGACCTGCCGTACGGCCTCGAACTCCTCGGCGCACACCGCCGGGAAGCCGGCGGCGAACACCACGTGCCGGGGGCCGTCGGCACCGAAGATCCGGCCCGTCTCCCGGGCCAGCCGCACCCGGAACCCCGCCCCCATGAGGGTCTTGGCCTGCGCGCCGTCCCGCGCGGACTCCTCCCAGAACACGACCCGCCCTTCCCGGGCCGACTCGCGCACCACGTCCACTCCGCACCACACCTCTCCGCCCACCTGATCGCCCGTTGGGGAAACGTTCTCCTGGACGGGGGCCCGTGGCCGTCTCCCGCCGCCGGGATCACCCGATCGAGCGAGCAACCGTGCCCTCCGTCGCCGGCGGCGCTGTGGTCGACGGGCGACCTGCCCGAGGTCGAGGGCGGCATCGAGGGCCTTGCCCGCGCCGGTGAGCCGGTTGACGAGTCCGTGCCGGGCGGCGTCCGCCGCCGGGAGGGGGGAGCTCGTCAGGAGCATCTCCATGGTCAGGTGGTGGGGGATCCGGGCGGGCAGGCGAATGGCCCCGCCTTCGGAGGCGACGAGCCCGCCGGCGGGCTCGGGGAGGCGGGGCGGCGGCCGGCCAGGCGGATCAGGGCGCGGAGGCGACCGTGCCGAGATCGGTCCAGCCGCCGGCCCCGTTGCCACCATTCCAGAGGCGGACGCTGGTGGACCCGTCGGGGCCGGTCAGGATGTGGTCGCTGTGGCCGTCGCCGTCGAAGTCGGCAAAGGCCGTGTACCGCTGGTCCCCGCTTGTTCCCGTGGGGATGGGCGCCCCGGGAGAGAGCCAGCCTCCGTGGCCGTCGCCGCCGCGGTTGAGGTAGCTGTCCACCGATCCGTCTGGCCGGACCACGGAGTAGTCCGCGTAGCCGTCCCCGTCGAAGTCGGTCCATCGGACCCGGGCGGGATCGTCGGTCACGCCGGTGGCAACAGTTCCGCGGTCCTGCCAGCCTCCCCGGCCGTCGCCGCCCTTGTTGAGGAAGACGGTGACCGGCCCGTCGGAGCGCACCAAGGCGTAGTCGGTGCGTCCATCACCGTCGAAGTCCACGAACCGGACCTGCTCGGCGTCCTGGGTGAGCCCGGTCGCGACGTCGGCCGCGAGGCTCCAGCCACCGTGGCCGTCGCCGCCCCGGTTGAGGTATACGGACACCGAGCCCGTCTCCGAGACCCAGATGTAGTCGGCCTTGCCGTCGCCGTCCCAGTCCGCGAACCTGACGCGCGTCCGGTCCGTGGTCAGTCCGGTCGCGACCTGACCGTAGTCCTCCCAGCCGCTTCGCCCGTCGCCGCCGCGGTTGAGCAGCACGCGGACCGCTCCGCTGTCCGCGACCAGGACGCGGTCGGCGCGCCCGTCACCGTCCCAGTCGGCCCAGCGCAGCCGGTCGGCGCCACCGGACTCCGTTCCGGCCCGGCCCCTGTGGGTACGGGTGGCGGTGCCGTCCGCTACGGCCTTGTCGACGCCTTCGAAGAAGGCGTCGCCCATCTTGCGGTAGCCGACGTCGTTCGGGTGCAGGCCGTCGGCCATTTCACCGGAGGCCAGGGCGGGCGCGTCGACATAGCGGACCTTGGCGCCTGCCTGTGCCTTGGCACTGACCCATCTGCGGACCGCGGAGTTGAAGGCGGGCACTCCGGCCGGGCCGGACGTGGGGATCAGGCCCATCACAACGACGGTCACGCCCGGGCGCGCGGCCAGGATCTCGTCGGTCACCGCCGCCAGCCGGGCCGGGGCGTTGGCCTTGTCGGTTCCGCGGTCCAGGTCGTTGACGCCGTGGTGGAGGAGGACGACGTCGGGCTCGGCGCTGCGCACCCAGTCCCCGGCCTTGCCACGGAAGTCGTTGATCATGGTGGCGCCGTGGGCTTCGTTGTCGGAATCCGGTGCCGAGCCGGACTGCCGCGATCCGACGAAGTCGACACGGAAACGGGGGTGCGCCTGGGACTTCTGCCAGAGCTGGAGCCGATAGCCGGCGTAGGTCGAGCTCTGGTAGCCGTCGGTGATCGAGTCGCCCAGCGGCAAGACACGCAGCACGGGCGGTGCGGGGGGCGCGGCGGCGACGGCGGGCACGGCAGCCGAGAGGGCGGTCCAGGCTCCGAGGGCGGCGGTGAGAGCGAGGCGGGTCATCCTGCGGGGCATGCGGGGTTCTGCCTTCCGTTGGTGGCCTTCTGCGGCATGGGGACGGGTTCCGGGCGCCCGGTCACGAGGGGCGGGGGATGGTGCCGAGGCGGGTCCAGCCCGCCGGGTCGGGGTCGCCGCCGTTGAAGGCGTAGACGGTGGTCGCGCCGTCGGCTTCCCGCAGGAGATAGTCGGCGTGGGTGTCGGCGCCCAGGTCTGCGAGTTGCACGCGGCCTTGGTCGGTGGTCACACCGGAGGCGGTTCGGCCCGCGTACTGCCAGCCGCCGTGGCCGTCCCCGCCGTGGTTGGCGTAGGTTGTAACGCTGCCGTCGGGGTTGACCGTCCAGTAGTCGGCACGGCCGTCGCCGTCGAAGTCCGCCAGGCGCACGCGGCTGCGGTCGGTGGTGGTGCCGGTCGCGATCTGCCCGATCCCGACCCAGCCGCCCCCGCCGGCGGGGTCACCGCCGCGGTTGAGGTGGGCGGTGACGGCCCCGCTCTCGGCGATGGTCAGGTAGTCGGCGCGGCCGTCGCCGTCGAAGTCTGCGAACCGGACCTGCTCGTGCGAGCGGGTGGTGCCCCAGGCGACCTTGCCGCGCTCCTGCCATCCGGCACCGACGTCTCCGCCGCGGTTGAGGTAAGCCGTGACACCACCGTCCGGGGCGATGTACAGGTAGTCGGCGCGCCCGTCCCCGTCGAAGTCGGCGAGGCGTACGCGGGTGCGGTCGGTGGTGACGCCCGTGGCGACCCGGCCGATGTCCTGCCAGGAACCGGCGCCTTCACCGCCGCGGTTGAGCCGGGCCCGGACCTCTCCCGAATCGGCGATGGTGAGCTGGTCCGTGCGCCCGTCGCCGTCGAAGTCCGCCCAGCGGACCCGGTCCGTACCACCCGACTCGGTGCCGGCCCGCGGCGCGGGGGCCGGGTGCACCCACCCGTCGGTGACCGCGGCCTTGAGGCTCTCGTAGTATGCGTCGGCCATCTTGAGGTACCCGGCGTCGTTGGGGTGGAGGCCGTCGGGCATCTCGGTGGCCGGATCCAGGCGCGGGGACGCGACGTAGCGTACGTGGCGGCCGGCCTTGGACCGGGCGTCGACCGCGGCGAGCAGGTCGGTGTTGAAGGTGGTCGTGCGCGCGAACTGGCCGCGGGTGTCGGTAAGCAGGCCCTGGACGATTACGGTGACGGCGGGGTTGTTGGCCTGCAGGCGGTCGATGAGGGAGACCAGGTCGGCCGCGGCGGTGGCGGGGTCAGCGTTGTGGGAGTTGAGGTCGTTGATTCCGAGGTGGAGCAGGACCACGTCGGGCGCGGCGGCGTGCTGCCACTGGTCGATGCCGTCGCGAATGTCCTTGATGGTGTACCCGCTGTGTCCCTCGTTGTCGGGGTCGGGCGTGTTGCCCCAGGAGCCCGATCCGACGAAGTCGGAGGTGTAGCCGCCCCGGGCGGTGATCCGGCTCCACAGCGGGGCGCGGTATCCGGCGCCGCCGGAGCTGCCCGCGCCGGCCGTGATGGAGTCGCCGAGCGGCATGATCCGCACCAACGGGGCGGCCGGCTGCGGTGCTGCGGAGGCGGGGATCGCGCCCGACAGACCGAACGCGGCGGCCCCGGCGAGCACGGTGGTGGCGATGGTCAGAGGGGTGCTGCGCTGTTTCACTGGGGTGGCTTTCGCGATCGTCGGCGTTCGGCCTCGCCAGGAGGCGGGCCCAGCCGGGTTGACGGACAGAAGGGACGGCCGTCCCGTTCCCGCCGAGGGCAGGACCGGGACGGCCGTTCTCATGGGGCCGTGGGAGCTCGACCCGGAAGGACCTTTACGGCTCAGGTGCCGCTGGCCACGACGCCGATGCCCTTCCAGCCGTTGGCACCGGACTGATCGCCGCCGTTCCAGAGCCACACGGAGGCGCTGTTGCCGTCACCGGCGACGATGTAGTCGGCGCGGGTGTCTCCGTCGAAGTCGGCGAACTGGACCTTGGTGTGGTCGGTGGTGACACCGCTGGCGATCTGTCCGACGACCTGCCAGCCGTTCGGGACGACGTCGCCGCCGCGGTTGACGTACAGGTCGACCTTGCCGTCGGGCTTGACGTGGAGGTAGTCGGCCTTGCCGTCACCGTCGTTGTCGGCGAACCGGATGCGGCTGCGGTCGTTGGTGACACCGGCCGCGACCTGGCCGACAGCGGGCCAACCATTGCCGGACTGGTCGCCACCTCGGTTGAGGTACGGGTGCACGGAGCCGCTGTCGGAGAACGCGATGTAGTCGGAGCGGCCGTCGCCGTCCCAGTCCGCGAAACGGACCTTGCTCGGGTTGTTGGTGACGCCCACGGCGACCTTCCCGATGTGCTTCCAGCCGTTGGCGCCCGCCTGGTCACCGCCCTGGTTGAGGTACACCTCGACCGAGCCGTCGGTGTTGATCAGGAAGTAGTCGGCCTTGCCGTCGCCGTCGAAGTCAGCGAAGCGGACCCGGTTGCGGTCGGTGGTCAGACCGGTTGCGACCTTCCCCAGGCCCTGCCAGCCGTTCGCACCGGCGGGGTTGCCGCCGCGGTTGAGCCAGACGGAGACCGAGCCGTTGTCGTCGATGTTGAAGTAGTCGGGCTTGCGGTCGCCGTCGAAGTCGGCCCAGCGGATACGCCCGTTGCCGCCGGACTCGTTGACCGCGGCGGAACGGCGCGAGGTCAGCGTACCGATCCACGAGCCGAGGCCGTCGACGCGGGCGGAGATCGCACTGGTACGGGTCTCGGCCGCGGCGGTGCCGAGGCAGCCGCCCTGCCAGGAGCGGGAGTTGACGCCCACGATCTCGCCGGCCGCGTTCAGCAGCGGGCCGCCGGTGTCGCCCTTGCAGATGGAGTCGGTTCCCTTGCCGGTGATGTTGAGCTCACCGGCGGTGGTGGAGTCGACGGTGAACGAGCCGGTGTGGAGCTTGTCCGTGACCCACTCGGTCTTGGTCCGTCCGAACCCGGCCGCCGTCAGGGTGGCGTTCGCGGCGGGGGCGGAAGCGGCCAAGGCGGTGGTCTGCATGCCGTAGGCGGGCACGGCCAGTCGTACGAGTGCGGCGTCCCGGTCGGTGCGGGGGGCGATCTCGACGACGGCGAGGGACTTGCCGTCACTGAGGGCCGCGGTGGCATTCAGGGCGGGCTTGCCTGCCGGGACCGGGCTTCCGGGTACGGTGGCGAAGCAGCTGGCGGCGGTCAGCACCCACAGCTTGTCGACCAGTGTGCCGGTGCAGGCCCGGCTGTTGGCCTCGTCACCGATGCTGAGCTTCACCGCGGAGCGGAAGGCGCCGGCGGCGGCGTCGGGGCCGACCACCGCGACGGCGGGCGTGGCCGGGAACAGACCCACGGAGGTCACAGCGGTAACGGCGAGCAGACCGCTGAGCCGCGCGGTGCGCGGACGAGGTTCGGACATCTTCTTCCTTCAGGAGAACAGGCGCCGGCAAGCCGTCGCGGGTAGACGCGGACGGATGAAAGCCGACGGCCGAATCGGGGGAGCCGCCCGTCCGACGGTGCGGAGCAGCGGGCGGGCGTCAGCGGCGCTCCGGAGCGGTGGCCATGACGGGCGACTCGGGACTGGCGTGAGCGACCGCGAGGACGGTGCTCCTCAATGGCCTTGGAGCACGGCCTACTTGGCCCCCGCGGTTCAATCCCCTTTATATAAGCGGGATTTGACAGCACTCGTCCAATTCCCAAATCGGACGAATCTGGACAATTGTCTACTATTCATCGTGATGTCCGTCACCCGTCAAAACGGTTGTAGTGATCTTGGTCAAGAGTCGGTATCCGATGTGGCGGAGCGTCATGCGGAAAGCAGCGGTACACCATTGGGACGGAAAGGCGGCGGCATCGCAGGGTCTACGGTGCGGCCGCTTTGTGGAGCTTCGGCAATTGCTTTCCGTCGTGATCGAAACGGAACTCCACAGTCCCCCGCCCAACTCCCACCGGCCGTGGAAGTTGGCGGGAGCAGAGGACGTATCAGTCGATACGCCGGTGGCGGAGAACTTCCCGTCGGACCCCAGGAGCAGCTCGCCATCCGTCTTGCCGTCCCGGTACGCCCTGGGCATTACCGCCCCAGCGTGACGTTGAACTCGATGACCTGGGTCTTGGGGGCAGCGGCCCGGAGTCGCCTACGACCTTCTGCACGAGCGAACCGACGGTGTTGCTCCACCAGTCCGTGTACCGGATGACCGGGGGGTGGGTCGCGGACTCGATGTCCGACTCGTTGTGGAAGGGGGTCATCCCAACCTGGTGCCCGCGTCCATGCGGTCGGAGCACCCGACCGGTGTGTGGTGGTCCGTCAGGAGGTCGAGACGGTCGCCGGGCCACGCCCGGGATGCTCGGGATCGCAGTGGGCCGTGCGCTGTTGAGGCGGCGCGGACCGGATGCCGAGCCGACGGCCGGATGCCGAGCCCGCCCGAAGGGCGCTCAAGCCGGGTGCACGGGTTCGAGCCGACAGCGCACGTCGACGACGCCCTCCACGGCGCGGGCGAGGCGTGCTGCCACCGGGATCAGGCCCGCGTCCCGTACCTGTCCGGTCAGGGTGACGACACCTTGGGAGACCGTGACCTTGACATGGTTGTGGGAGACGGGGAAGAGGAGGAGCACCACGTCGCGCCTGATCTCCTCGGTGAGTGCGTCGTCAGAGCGCAGGAAGACCTTGAGGAGGTCGGCGCGGCTGACGATGCCCTTCAGGTTGCCGTCCGCGTCGACGACCGGGAGCCGCTTCACGTGACGTTCGGCCATGAGGCGGGCGGCCTGGGGGAGCGTGGCGTCAGGATGGATGGTGATGGCCGGGGTGGTCATCAGCTCTTCGGCCCTGAGTGAGCCCGCCTTTGCGGTGTCGCCGAGGTGGCGCATCTGTTCGAT
The DNA here is from genome assembly GCF_054353315.1 of Streptomyces sp. NC-S4. Classification (NCBI taxonomy): domain Bacteria; kingdom Bacillati; phylum Actinomycetota; class Actinomycetes; order Kitasatosporales; family Streptomycetaceae; genus Streptomyces; species Streptomyces sp. NC-S4. The sequence continues at coordinate 7,705,501 of NZ_CM135937.1, forward strand.
CATGCCGGGACGGTGGTCGTGGAACTCCTCCTTCGGGAGGAGGTCGGCCTCGGAGACGACGCCGACGACGTGGCCTTCGCCTTCGACCACAGGGGCGGCGCTCACCTTCCACCGTTCCATGGCGGTGGCGATCTCCTTGAATCCGGCGTCGGGGCTGAAGGCGATGACCTTCTTGGTCATGACGTCGTTGACGGTGTACGGAGTTGAGGTCATGGCAGCGTCCTCGTCGCGGGCGGGTGGGGAAGTCGAGAAAGTGGAGGCGCGGCTCTCGGCGCCTCCTTCCCCAGCGGACTCCACACCGTGTTCATGCCGTGCCTCCAGCCCTTTCCCCCTCAGGTTGACTGCTGCGGTACGGGCTTCGGGAGGGCCTGGCGGCACACATCCCGAGGGCCGACCGGTCCCGGTCACCGCACGAGGACGCCCTCTCCCGAGCGGGGTACGACAGCCGTCCAGCCCAGTTCGCGGTCGATGCGGTCGCGCAGGGTTTGCGCCGCCGACTCCTCCCCGTGGACGAGGTAGGTGGTGTGCGGGGCGGGGGCGCCGCGCAGCCAGTCGATGATCTGGCCGGCGTCGGCGTGGGCGGAGAAGTGGGGTACGTCGGCGACCTCGGCGCGGACGGGCACGTACTCGCCGAACATCTTGAGGGTCCGGGCGCCGTCGACGAGGTCGCGGGCGCGGGTGCCGGCGGCGGCGAAGCCGACGATGACGACCGCGTTGCGGGGGTCGGGCAGGATGCGGTGGAGGTGGTGCAGGACCCGTCCGCCGGTTGCCATGCCGGCCGAGGAGACGATGATCGCGGGGCCGGTGCTGTTGTTGATGTCGATGGATTCCTGGACGCTGCGGGCGGCCAGGAAGGGGTCCGGGCTGATGGCGGCCTCGCCCTGGGCGAGGGCCTCGGGCCGCAGCTCGGGGGAGTGGCTGCGCAGGGCTTCGCGGTAGACGTCGAGGGCGGCGAGTGCCATGGGGCTGTCGACGTAGACGGGGACGTGTCGGGGGAGCGTGCCGTCGCGCCGCAGGCCGGCGAGCTCGTGCAGGACGACCTCGGTGCGGTCGATGGCGAAGGCCGGGATGACGACGGTGCCACCGCGCGAGAGCGCTCGGGAGATGACGGCGGCGAACTCCCGCTGAGCCGCTGCGCTGTCGTGGCTGCGGTCGCCGTAGGTGGATTCCATGAGGAGGACGTCGGCGCCGGAGAACGGGTCCGGCGGCAGCAGGAGGGGGTGGCCGGGGCGGCCGAGGTCTCCGCTGACCGCGAGGGTGTGGCCGTCCTCCAGGGTGAGGCGGGCCCATGCGGAGCCGAGGATGTGGCCGCCGTGGTGGAGCCTCAGCAGGGTGCCGCCCATGATCTCGACCTCGGCTCCCGTCTCCACAGGGTCGAAGAACTTCACGGTCTGGTCGACGTCGTTGTCGTCGTAGAGGGGCTTGGCGGGCTGGTGCTTGGACCAGCCGTGGTCGTTGGCGTGCTGGGCCGCTTCCATCTGGAGCCGGGCGCTGTCGCGGAGGACGATCTCGGCGAGACGGGCCGTGTGGGCGCTGGTCAGGATCGGGCCGCGGAAGCCGTGCCGGACCAGGCGGGGAAGGTAGCCGCAGTGGTCGAGGTGCGCGTGGGTGACGACGACCGCGTGGATGTCCTTGGCGTCGCAGGCGAGCTTTTGCCAATTGCGCCGTCGCAGGTCCGCGAAACCCTGGAAGAGCCCGCAGTCGACGAGGACCCGGACGTGGTCGCTCTCGACCAGGAACTTGCTGCCGGTGACCGTTCGCACACCGCCCAGGAACCGCAGCAGCGCAGGGCGTGAGGTCGGGGCGGCAGGGGTGCTCGGGGCTGTCTCGGTCATGACCAGCCCTCCTTCGGGTCAGGGTCCGGCCGTGGCCTTCACCATCCACTCTGGACCCCGCGGCCGGGAGGGGCCCGGCAGGCCTCCGGCTGGGGGCCGTCCGGCCCATACGTGCGGCCTGCCGGTGACGTTCCGCCGTGTCGCGTGGCGGTGTGCGTGGGGTTCGGAGACTGTGGATGTACCGGCGTCGGAAGGTGAACGCGATGGACAGGCAGGATGGGGCTCCAAAGATCGTGGTGGGAGTCGACGGTTCGCCGTCCTCCCGGGCCGCGCTTCGTTGGGCGGTCCGGTACGCAGGCCTCGTGGGCGGGAAGGTGGAGGCCGTCGCGGCGTGGGACGTGCCCGGTGCCGCTTCGTGGTCGGCCCCCGCGGTGGACACGGTGTTCGACGAGGAGGAGGCCGAGCGAGGCCTGGTCGAGGAGGTCCGTACGGTCCTCGGCGAGGAGGGCGGGTCCCTGGTGCACCAGCGCTTGGTGCGAGGCAATGCGACCGAAGTCCTGGTGGATGCAGCCGAGGGCGCCGACATGCTGGTCGTGGGCAGCCGGGGCCGGGGCGGCTTCCGCAGGGCCCTGCTCGGTTCCGTGAGTGTTCAGGTGGCGCTCCATGCTTCCTGCCCGGTGACGATCATCCGGCCTGACGTACCCGTCGAATGATCTCCGGGCGGACGTGCCGAGCGCGGGTTGTTTCGCGCACGCCTGTCGGGACCTCGGCCAGGTCGCGGGCGCCCTTCACCGGAAGACCGGGCCGGCGAGGCGAACCGTCTCGGTGACGCCGGCGCAACACCGGTCGGCGCAAGCCGCTGCGGCTACGCCTGTCCGGCACGGCCCTCGGCATGGGCCCGGACGGCCCCGCTGCGGGGCCGTTCGGCCCGTGCACGCCGCCGTCCAAGAAGTCAGGCTGGAGGTACCGACACCTGACGAGACGGAAAGGGAAGGGCGGCATCATGAAGGCACTCGTCTTCCACGGGCCCGGACAGACCTCCTGGCAGGACGTTCCGGACCCGAGCATCAAGGACGCCGCCGATGCGGTGGTCCGCGTCGACGCGGTCACCATCTGCGGTACCGACCTGCACATCATCAAGGGCGACGTTCCCGAGGTGACCCCGGGCCGGATCCTGGGCCACGAAGCCGTCGGCACCGTCGTCGAGACCGGTGGCGATGTCCGCAGCGTCCGCCCCGGCGACCGGGTGCTGATCTCCTGCATCTCCTCCTGCGGCCGCTGTCGGTTCTGCCGGGAAGGCCACTACGGCCAGTGCCGCGGAGGCGGCGGCTGGGTCCTGGGCCACACCATCGACGGCACGCAGGCCGAATACGTCCGCGTCCCCTTCGCCGACCTCTCCGTCCACCCGCTGCCCAGCGCCGTCGACAGCTATGACGCCGTGCTGCTCGCCGACATCTTCCCCACCTCCTACGAGGTGGGCGTCCTGAACGGCAAGGTGCAGCCCGGCGACACGGTGGTCGTGGTCGGTGTCGGCCCCATCGGCCTGGCCGCCATCGCCACCGCCCGGCTCTACAGCCCCGGCCGGATCATCGCCGTCGACCTCGCCGACTCCCGGCTGGCCGCCGCCCGTGAACTGGGCGCGGACGCGACGGCACGTGCGGACGAGCAGCCCGAGCGGCTGGTCGAGGACCTGACCGACGGGCTCGGCGCCGACGTCGTCATGGAGGCGGTCGGCGTGCCGGAAGCCTTCGAGATGTGCACGCGGATGGTCCGCCCCGGCGGCCACGTCGCCAACATCGGCGTCCACGGCAAGCCGGCCACCCTCCACCTCGAAGACCTCTGGATCAAGGACGTCACCCTCACCACCGGCCTCGTCGACACCTACTCGACACCGATGCTGCTGAAGATGATGGCCGCCGGCCGCCTCCCCGCGACCTCGCTGATCACCCATCGCTTCGAGCTCGGGCAGATGGAGGAGGCGTACGACGTCTTCTCCCGGGCAGCCGAGACCGGAGCCCTGAAGGTGGCGTTGGGCGGCCCCCAGCACAACACCCTGACCGTGCAGACCCCGGGGAAGTGACCGTCATGCCCAGCACGGCACCGAAGCCCGCACAGGAAGTCGGACACACCGACCTGGGCCGGCGCATCGCCGCCCGGCGCGCACAGCTCGGTCTCACCCGCGAGCAGGTGGGCGATCGCTGCGGGGCGGACGCCTCGTACATCGCCTACCTGGAGGAGCGGGCCGCCAACCCCGGCAGGGGTTCTCTGGCACGGCTCGCCGACGCGCTGGGGACCACCGTCGCGGAACTGACCGGCGCCACCACCGATCAACCGCCGGGCCGGGGGACCGCCTGGCTGGACACCGAACTCGTGGAGCTCAGTGAGGCCGAGTGCCGCCGACTGCTCTCGACACACGGCATCGGCCGCGTCGCGGTTTTCACCGCCGAGGGACCCGCGATCTTCCCGGTCAACTACGTCGTCGCCGGGGACGACATCGCCTTCCGGACCTCCGGCGAGGCGTTGCTCGCCCGCGCCGCCGGCTCCGAGGTAGCCTTCGAAGTCGACCACATCGACGACGCGATGAAGCAGGGCTGGAGCGTGATGGCCGTCGGCGAAGTCGCCGGGGTCACCGACGGCGACGCCCTGCAGCGCCTGGACGCCCTCGCACGCTCGCTGCCCTGGGCGGGCGGCCACCGTACGCACTGGATGTCGATCACCCCTGTCCGGGTCACCGGCCGGCGCGTGGCCCGTCAGTGAAACGGGTCCGGGCCGTCGTCTTCGACACCGACGGCGTCCTGCTCGATTCCGCGGTGCTCCACGCGGCCGCTTGGAAGACCGCCTTCGACGGCTGCCTGGAGGTATGGGCCGCGGATGGGATGGATGGCACGACGCGGCAGCCCTTCGACGCCGATCGTGAATACCGGGATCTGGTCGACGGAAAATCCCGTGACGACGGGGCCCGCGCCTTCCTGGGCGCCCGGGGGATCGATCTGCCGCCGGGCGAGCGCGGGGACACGCCTGGCTGCGGCACGGTCCGGGCGGTCGCCGCGCTGAAGGAGCAGATCTTCACTCAGAACCTCCGCTCCCGTGCCATCGACGCGTTCTCCGACGTCCACCCGGCCCTCAACGAACTGAAGGCCCAAGGCGTGCGGTACGCGGCGGTCTCAGCGTCCCGGCACGCCCGTGTGCTGCTGAAGTCCGCGGCCCTCGCGAGTCTCTTCGACGCCCTCGTGGACGGCGAGGACGCGGCACGACTCGGCCTGGCCGGCAAGCCCGATCCCGCGCTCTTCCTCGAAGCGGCCGCGCGTCTGGGCAGCGTCCCCGAGGACACGGCGGTCGTGGAGGACGCGATCGCCGGGGTCGAGGCCGGCATCAGGGGACGCTTCGGCCTGGTCGTCGGCATCGACAGGTCGCCCGATGCGCACAGGGCCGACGCCCTGCGCGCAGGAGGCGCGAACCTCGTGCTGGCCGACCTGGCTGCTCTGCCCGCCGTACTTCGCGGGCAGGTGCCATGACGAACTCCTGGGCCCGGGAGTTCGGCAGGTACGACCAGGGCCCGCCCGGGGTGGGTACCGGGTGGGCCCGCTGAGTGCCGACGAGGGCCGAACGGTCCCCGCACGGCCCCATGAGACCCATGTGAACGGCTCCCTTCCGCGGGAGCGTGAAGGCAGACACCCGAAGGGTGCCCGCAGGAGGCCGGAAGGCCGGCGCACGATGCCGGGTGCCCGGATCGAGCAGAGATGCAGCGCCTTCCGCGCGGAGCAGACTGAGAGTACGGAAGAAGGACCACTCGGAGCTCCGCGGCGGATCCGTCCGGCCGGAGCGGTCGGTGACGAGTGGGAACGGAGAGTCGTCATGGCGCAGAAAAGAGTGCTCGTGGCCTACGGCAGCAAGCACGGAGCGACGGCCGGTATCGCCTCACAGATCGGCCGGACCCTCCGGGAGGACGGTCTCGATGCCACCGTGCTTCCCGCCGACGACGTGAAGGACGTGAGGGGATACGACGCCGTGGTGCTGGGCGGTGCCCTCTACGCCGGTCACTGGAGCGGCAAGGCCAAGCGTTGCGCGGAACGCAACGCCGACTACCTCAAGCACCGGCCTGTCTGGCTGTTCAGCAGTGGCCCGGTCGACAGCAGCGCGGAGCAGCACGAGATCCCGCCCGTGCCCGCCGTGGCCCGGGAGATGGAGCGCATCGGGGCGCGTGAGCACCGGACCTTCGGCGGCAGCATCACCTCGGGCACGCCGGGCTTGATCGCCCGGGCCATGGTCCGGGCGGGCAAGGGCGGCGACTTCCGCAATCCGGAGCAGATCCAGAGCTGGGCCCATCACATCAGTGCCGAACTCGCCGCTGCCCACTGAGCGGCTCGGCACCGTTACAGCGCGGAGGTGTGGCATGTTCCACCGAAGCTCGTCCGGTCCAGGGCGCAGGCGTCATGCTCAGGCCAACCCGCTCCGGCGGGCGACGGATCGTACGCGCAGCCGCTGGATCGCCGCTTTCGTGCTCTCGTGCGTTCTCGCCGTGGTCTGTGGGGTCGAGGTGGGACTGACCGCTGTGGACAACGGACTGCGCGCGGCCGCGGAGCAGGCACGGCACCGCCACCTCGTGAAAGCGACCACGATCGGCGAGCCCGCGCCTCACTCCTCGACCCGGGCGGGCGCGGTCACGACGACAGCGCGTGCGCAGTGGGAGTTTCCCTCGGGAACCCGCCACGCCTCCGCCCTTCCCGTCCTGGCAGGGACACCCGTGGGACGCACCGTCACTCTGTGGGTCGACGACAACGGTGCGGTGGCCTCAGCTCCCCGAACCGGGGCCGCAGCGGCGTCGGACGCAGTCGCGGCCGGAGCGGGCAGCGCGGCCCTGATCGCACTCGCGAGCGCCGGGGTCGTCCTCCTGCGGCTTCGCCGCCTCGAGGCACGCAACCTCGCGGAGTGGGAGCACGGATGGGAACGCGTCGAACCGGGCTGGTCCGGCCGACTGCGGCATGGTCGGGAGGCCGGTGATGACTGAGGCGCCCTCACGCCCGAAGGCCGCCGAGCCGGGCCCACAGGCCGGCGGCGCCCTCGACCCTTTGGAGCCCCTGCCGCTGTTGCGTCGCGAACTGGGAACGGGGGAGAGGGGGCTCTCCGATCGTGAGGCGGCGCGTCGCCTGGCCGTGTACGGCCCGAACGAGGTGCGCCGCAAGGCGCGCACGTCGCTGGGACGTGAACTCGTCCGCCAGCTGGTCCATCCCCTCGCCCTGCTGCTGTGGGCGGCGGCTGCCATGGCCTTCGTCGCGGACATCGCCGTACTCGGCTGGGCGATCGTCGCCGTCATCCTCCTCAACGCGGGTTTCGCCCTGCTCCAGGAGCGCCAGGCCGAGCAGGCAGTGGAGACCCTCGCGCACTATCTGCCGACCCATGCCACGGTGATCCGGAACGGTCGGCAGGAGACCGCCGAGGCACGCGACCTCGTGCCCGGCGATCTCATCGTCCTCGACGAAGGCGACAAGATCCCGGCCGACGCCCGGCTGACCGAAGGGGGCATCGAGGCGGATCTGTCGATGCTCACCGGAGAGTCGGCCCCGGCCGACCGCGTGGCCGGCCCGGGCCTCGTCGGTGCCCCGATGATCCAGGAGCCGAACCTGGTATTCAGCGGCACCACCTGCACCGGAGGCCAGGCCCAGGCCATCGTGTTCGCCACCGGCGACCACACCGAGATCGGCCGCATCGCCGCCCTGAGCCAGCGCACCCACCGCGACCCCAGCCCGCTGGAACAGCAGGTCAAGAAGGTCGCCTGGCTCATCGCCGCCGTGGCTGTCGCGATGGGGGCCGTGTTCCTCGTCATCGGCGTCGCAGTGGGCCTGCCGCTGACCGACTCCCTGATGTTCGCCATCGGCCTGCTCGTCGCCAACGTACCCGAGGGCCTGCTGCCCACCATCACGCTCGCCCTGGCCGTCGGCGTACGGGTCCTCGCCCGGCAAGGCGCCGTCATCAAACGGCTCAGCGCCGTCGAGACGCTCGGATCCACCAACGTCATCTGCACGGACAAGACCGGCACCCTGACCCGGAACCGGATGCGGCTCCAGGGAACCTGGACACCGTCGAACGGCACGGACAGCGGTCCGTGGACGGGCGAGCTGTTGCGTGCAAGCTCCCTGTGCACGACGGTCGCCCGGGAGGAGAACGGCCAACTGCACGGGGATCCCACGGAGGTCGCCCTGGTCGAAGGGTCCGCCGCCCATGCGGCGCCGGTCGACCTCGAAGCCAGGGATGCGGGGCGACGGGCCCAGTTCCGGTTCGACCCGCGGCTGCGCCGGATGTCCGTGATCCAGGACGACGGCGCGCGGGGCCTCCGCGTCATCGTGAAGGGTGCGCCCGAGGCGGTGCTGAGTCGCCTCACGGACGGTACGGCATCGGCCGCTGACGCGGCGGAGAGGCTCGCCCGGGACGGGATGCGCGTCCTCGCGGTCGCGGAGCGTGAACTGCCGGCCGGGTCCTTGCCGCCGGGCAGCCGGGAAGACGCGGAGCAGGGTCTGCGGCTCCTCGGCCTCGTCGGGCTGTACGACCCTCCGCGTCCGGAGGTCGCGGCCGCCGTCCGGCGCTGTCACGAAGCCGGGCTGAGGGTGCACATCGTCACCGGCGACAACGGAGCCACCGCTGCCGCCGTCGCCGGCGAGGTCGGCATCGGCGTACCGCACCTGCACGTCGTGGCGCAGTCCGAGTCCATCAACGATCACGAGCTCGACCACCTGCTCACCCTGCCGGACACGGAGGTCGTCTTCGCGCGCTCCTCACCGGAGACCAAGCTGAAGGTGGCGGATGCCCTGCGCGCCCATGGGCAGATCGTCGCCATGACCGGAGACGGGGTCAACGACGCCCCTGCTCTGCACCGGGCCCACATCGGTGTGGCGATGGGTCTCTCCGGCACGGACGTGGCCCGCGAGGCGTCCACCATGGTGCTGACCGACGACAACTTCGCCACCATCGTCACCGCGATCGAATCCGGCCGCCGTGTCTACGACAACGTTCGCAAGTTCATCGTCTACATCTTCGCCCACGCCCCGGCCGAGATCGTCCCGTTCCTGGTGTTCGCCCTGTCGGCGGGTACGGTCCCGCTGCCGCTGACCGTGATGCAGATCCTCGCCATCGACCTCGGAACCGAAACCCTGCCCGCCCTCGCCCTCGGCCGGGAGAGGGCCGAGCCCGGTGTCATGAGCCGCCCGCCGAGGCCGAGCACGCAGGGTGTCATCTCCCGCGACATGCTCGTCCGCAGCTGGGGCTATCTGGGCATGGTCTCCCCGGCGCTGGTCATGACCGCCTTCTTCTACGTCCTGTGGCGCGCGGGCTGGCACCCGGGGGACGCGACCGGCCCGGGCAGCCCGCTTCACCACGCCTACGTCACCGCGACGACCGCCACCTTCGCGGGCATCGTCACCTGTCAGGTCGGCACCGCCATTGCCGCCCGCACCGACCATGCCGCCCTCCGCGACATCGGTTTCTTCACCAACCCCCTGCTCCTGGCCGGCATCGCGTTCGAACTCGTCTTCACCGCGGCGCTCGTCTACGTGCCGCCGCTGCAGGGCATCTTCGGGACGGCCGCACTGCCCCTCGACGCCGTCGCCCTCATAGCGGTCTTCCCCGTGCTCGTCTGGGGCACCGACGAACTGCGGCGCCGGGCGCGTCGAAACCGCCTCCACACCTCTCACCGACACCGGGAGACCCACCATGTCGCACACCGCTGAATGGAAGGTCCGGCTCTTCCTGTTCGAAGAGGACCGCACGACCAAGGCCCGACTGGAACTGGACACCGGCACCACCAGGATCACCGGGCACGGCACCGCTCGCTGCAACCCGCAGGACAGCGACGTTCCCGAGATCGGCGACGAACTCGCCGTCGCCCGGGCCATGGAGGACCTGGCCCTGCAGATGAAGCGCACCGCGTACGGCGACATCGGTGCCGTCGGAGCGGGGACACGCCCGCAGGACTCGCTCAAGCCGTATACCGGGTGGCTGGACGCCGCCGCCTCATAGCCAGCCTGACCATGTCGCCGCCGTCGGACGACGTCGAGGAATTCCGCGACCGCTCTGCGGGGAACCGGATCCGGGCGAGCAGCCACGGGTCGAGACCGTCGGGAAGGAGCTCCGCGACCGCGGCACGGCCCGCTGACGACGCGGGGGACGACGCTTTCGGGGTCCAAGCGCTGTACGGACGCGGGACGGTTCCCGTCTGTCTGTGCTGTCGGCCTCAGTCGTGAGCGACGACGGCGACCGGCGAGGTTGCGTGATGCATCACGGCGTGGGTGATGGGGCCGATGTGGGCGCCGACCGGGGTGCGCCGGATGCGTCGGCCGACCACGACGAGGGCCGCCTCCCGAGCGGCATCGAGGATCTGGTCCGCGGGCCGGCCGACGACGGCGCGCGCGTCGATGCTCACCGTCGGGAACTTCTCACGCCATGGGGCCAGCATGTCGTCCAGCGCCGCGGTGATGCCGTGCTGGATCTCCTCGTTGATCCCGGGCTCGAGTACGGGTGAGTAGCTCATGATCGGCGGTGGCGACCATCCGTTGATGACGACCAGCGGGCATCCGCGGTGCGAAGCCTCCTCGAAGGCGAACGCGAGGAGGCCGTTACACGGGTGCTGAATGTCCACCCCGGCCACGACCGGTCCACGATCCCGGCCTCCGTCGGGCGGGTTCCCCTCACGATCGACGGACCGTACGAGGACGACCGGTCGCTCCGTTGCCGCGATGACGTTCGTCCCGACGGACCCGACGAGGAATCCGGCGACGGAGCCCAAGCCGCGCGTGCCGAGCACCAGCATGTCGGAATCCTTGGCGGCGGACGCGAGAGCGAGGTCGGGCAGTCCACCGACCCGGCGCGTGGTGATCTCCAGCGACGGATGGTCGAGGCGGACCACTTCGGACGTCCTGTGCAGGACCTCCGTGGCCCAGCGTCTGCGTTCCTCCGTGGTGGTGACGGGTAGCGGCGGATTCTCCAGCCATTCCTCGGCATGGACGAGGTCCAGGGAGGCTCCCCGCAGCTCCGCCTCGCGGCCGGCCCAGCGGGCGGCGGCGGTGCTCTCGGGCTTTCCGTCCAGGCCCACGGTGATGCGGTGCGGCATGTGTCCTGCTCCTTCTGATCGAGTACCCGGCTCTCCTTACAGGCTCGACCCGACGGCGCCGGATCGCGACGGGCCGAGCGGCCCCTCGGGCGGCCCCACTCGACGTCCGGCGAGGACGCCACCGGCGAGGTGGCGTGGCGGTCCACGGCGTGTTCCTCGCAGGTCCGGGTGTGCGGTGTCCGAGGGCTCGGTAGCGAGCGAGGCCGGGCGTCAGCGGCCGGGTGCGCTGTCGTCGACCGCGTATCCGAGGTGCTGCGTCACCTGCACCACTCCGTCAACGGTGCGGCACAGCCTTTCGATCACCGGGACCAGGCTCTTGAACTGCACGGAACCGTGCAGTTCGACCCGGCCGTCGGCTACCTGGACGGTGATCGCGTCGAGGTCCTGGCGCAGAGTGCGGTCGAGTACATCGCCGATGATCTCCTGGCGGATGGTGTCGTCGTCGCGTAGGAAGATCTTCAGTAGATCGCGCCGGCTGACGATGCCCACCAGCTTGTCCGCCGCGTCGACGACCAGAAGTCGTTTGACACCTTGTGCCTCCATGAGCCGGGCCGCTTCGGCAACGGTCCAGTCCGGCCCGGCGCACACGGCGGGAGCCGACATGAGTTCCTCGGCCCGCGTGGCCTCCGCCTTCTCGTGCTCCAGAGCGTCAGTCACGGGCAGCGAGCGGAAGAAGTCCCCCTGATCTGCCGACTTCGGCAGGAGGTCTCCTTCAGATACGACGCCCAGGGGATGTCCTGCGTCGTCGACGACGGCGACGGCCGACACCTGGTGTTCGGTGAGGGTGCGGACGATGTCCTTGAACGGCGCGCCGCCCGGCACCGTCACGACCTCGCGGGTCATCAGCTCGCCTACTTCTCGGTGTTTCACGGTCTACTCCTACCGTCCTGCGGCCCTGTGGATGTCGACCGACATGTCGTCGTCTTCGAACATGAGCCGATTGACCACGTCCACACGCCCCCGGAGTGGATCGGCTCCGGTGCCCTTCATCCGGACACGCCGACGTCCAGCGTGGCCGTGACATCGACGACGCCCGGCACGGTGCGTGCGACACGTACCACCATGTCCCGGGTGGCGGAATCGGGAACGGTGCCGCGGAGGTAGACGATCCCGTTCGCCACGTGGACATAGACCTCGGCGGATCCGGTCGGCAGGAGGTACGCAGTGAGCAGCTCGCGCAGTTCGGTTCCGATGTCTTCATCCGGCCGGAGGTAGATCTTGAGCAGATCGCCCCGGCTGACGACGCCGACGAGGTGGTTGTCGCCGTCGACCACGGGCAGTCGCTTGAGGTGGCCGCGGGCCATGAGGCGGGCAGCACCGGCGATGGTGGCGTCCTTGGTCACGGTCACCGCAGGTACGGTCATCAGCTGCCCGGCGGTGACGGCGCGGGACTCGTCCATGCCCTGCGCCTTCAGCAGCAGGTCGGCCTCGGAGACCACGCCCGCGACGCGTCCGTCCGCGGACAGCACGGGCAGGGCGCTGATGCGCCACTCCCGCATGGTCTCCACGATGTCCTTGAACTGGGCTCCGGTGTCGACGGAGATGGCGGCACCGGTCATGACGTCGTCGACGGTGCGCGGAGACTTCATGACTCCTCCGGGAGCAGTGGTCGGTATCGGCCTCTTCGAATCTGCGGGCCGACAGGGAGTAGGGACCAGGTCATCCGTCGTGCAGCCGAGTGTCTGCTCCACGCCGACAGCGCCGTTGCTCCTTGTCCGGGACCGGACATCAGGCGTGGGCGATGACGGCGGCCGGCGCGGGACAGTGATGCAGAACGGCGTGTGCCACCGAGCCCAGATGCGCGCCCAGCGGCGAACGGCGTGTCCGCCGCCCCACCACCACGAGGTCCGCGCCGGCCGCCTCCCGGACGAGTTCGCGACCGGCTGACCCCATGTACGCGCGCGTGGTGACGTCCACCGAGGGGAACTTGTGCCGCCACGGCAGCAGCATGTCATCGAGCATCCGCGTGACACTCGCACCGATCTCCCGCTCGTTCTCCGGGTCGAAGAAGGGGGCGTACTCGTAGGCGGCCGGGAGCTTCCACCCGTGGACGGCGCGCAGGGGGCAGCCTCGGATCGAGGCCTCTTCGAAGGCGAAGGACAGGACGTGGTCCGCGGCCTCGTGGATGTCGACACCCACGACGATCCCGCCCCGCGCGTCGGGGACCGGCCGGTCCGGCCCGTCCGCCCGCACCAGAACCACGGGTGTCTCCGTGGCGATCACGGTCGACAGGCCGACCGAGCCGATGAGGAATCCGGCCAGGCCGCCGATCCCCCTGGAGCCGAGGACGAGCAACCCGGCATCCAGGGCGTCGGCCGCGAGAACAGCGGCCGGCCGGCCGGAAAGGCATCGAGTGGTGATCTCCGTACGCGGATGGCGGCTCCGCTGCTCCTGTGCTGCTTCGGCGAGTGCCTCGTCTGCCCACCGGTCGGCCTTCTCGCGGCCCGTCCGGGGGATCGCAGGGGCCACAGGCCAGTCGACGGCGTGGACCAAGCGAAGCGGAACGTTCCGTAGAGCGGCCTCCTGGCCGCCCCAGCGCGCTGCTGCCCGGCCTTCGGGCGAACCGTCGACGCCGACGATCACGTGGTGTCCCATGGCATGCCCTCTCCGTGTCACACGGTTGCGTGTGCTGTACCTCCAGAGTCACCCGGATCCGGGGACGGGACAGACCGTGTGTCCCCGCCCAGGCCTCGCCCGTCACCACGGCATGGTCTGGGTCGTTCGGGTCGGCGGGGCGAGCAACGAATCGTCGATGCGGCCGGTGACGCTGGACGCGACCGCCACCACTCCGTCCAGGCGTTCGACCAGACGGACCAGGACCGGAACCTGGCTCTGCCTGTCCACCGCGCCGGACAGCGTGACGACCCCGTCCAGGACGTGCACCTCGACCGAGTCGGCGCGCACGTCGAAGACGTCGCGGAGGACCTCATCGATCACCCGGCGCCGGATTTCGGCGTCGGGACGCAGGAAGAGCCGAAGCAGGTCACGCCGAGTGACTATCCCGACGAGCCGGTCCTCCTCGTCCACGACGGGAAGGCGTTCCACGTTCCGGCGTGTCATGAGGCGTGCGGCGTCGGCCGCGGTCTCTTCCGCGTGGACGGTCACCGCCGGGGTGGACATCACCTCGCCCGCCGTGACTTCGGCGATGGAGGAGGCCTCGGAGTGCGGGGCGACAGGGGTTCCCTGTCTGATCAGGAGATCACTTTCGGAGACGACGCCGACCACCCGGTCCTCGTCGTCGACCACGGGCAGTCCGCTGACGTCGTGCTGTGCGAGCAGTTTCGCGACATCCTTGAAGGAGGTGGCCGACACCACGGCGACAACCTCGTCCGTCATCAGGTCTCCCACCTTGATGTGCTTCATGGAGGTACCTCCCGCCCTCTCGCGCCGCCCGGGGCAGTGCCGCCGCCCGGGGATTCAGGGTCAAGCTTCCGCTGCATCCGGCGACGGCGAGGAGGGCCGAACGGACCTCCGCGGGGACCGTTCGGGTCGGCTTCGGGCGACCATCGGCGTCGGGAGGGCCCGATGGGGACTTTCGGCCCCGAACGTGGCCCTGACCGGCCCTCCATGTGAGGGCAGCCGGGGTGACAGCGTGGTATCTGCCCTTACCGGCTCGGCGAGGAGAAACCATGGAAGGGACCATCCGGAACCCGGACAACAGCTCGGTCGTCGTGGGGGTCGACGGCTCCGACTCCGCGCGCACGGCAGCGATGTGGGCCGCTGCCGAGGCCGTACGCCGTGACCGTCCGCTGCACATCGTGTACGGGGCCGACACCGACGCGCGAATCATCTACATGTCGGCCGAGTCCGTCGAACAGGTCCGGCACGCCGGTCGCGTGTTGCTCGACGAAACGGCGGAGGCGGTCAGAGCCGAGTTTCCGAGCGCGCACGTCACCACGGAATTCAGCCGGAGCGATCCGGTGACGGCTTTGCACAGAGCCGCCGCCCTGCACGGCACCATCGTGGTGGGCAACCGGGGCCGGGGCGGCTTCGGCTCCCTCATGCTCGGCTCGGTAGGCCTCAAGACCGCGGCGGGTGCCCGAACTCCGATGATCGTGGTCCGGGGAGCCGGGCAAGCCGGCGAGGCAGGGGTCGTCGTTGTCGGCGTGAGGGACGAGCACGACCTCGGATGCGCGCAGTACGCCGCACGTGAGGCGGAGCTGCGCAAGGCGTCGCTGCGGCTGCTGCACGTCTGGAACATGCTGCAGTCCGTCGGGGGCGTCGTGACGATGCTCGACAGCATCGAGGACATCGCCGACAAGCACGTCGAGAAACTGAAAGCCGTCACGGAGCAGATCCGCGACGACCACCCCGACCTCACCGTCCAGGCGGACGCGGAGAAGAGCGTGTCCGTGGCAGGCGTCCTCGTCGAGGCGTCACACCATGCGGACCTGCTCGTCATGGGCGGCCGCCGCTCGCCCGGATACATCGGCCCCACGCTCGGGCGGGTCACCCACACCCTGGTCCACCACGCACACTGCCCCGTGCTTCTGGTTCCCCGGCACGGTCAAGAGCTCCGGAGCGAGTCGTGAACGGGAGGACCGGCACAGGACGGGACGTGGTTGTCGGCATCGACCCGGCCAGGGACTGGCGTCTGGCCCTCGCCTGGGCCGCCGACGAGGCCCAGCGGCGCAGGCTGACCCTGCACCTGGTCGTCGCAGTGCCCCCGCAGCACGACACCCAGCACGTCGATGACACACCCCACCGGATCGCCCTGAGCCAGGCCGGCGCAGAGACATTGGAAGAAGCCCTGAACTGGGCGCGGGAGCGCCATCCCGAGCTCGGAGCTTCCGGCGACCTGCTGGGAGGAACGCCGGCAGCTGTGATCGGCATGCTGTCGCGAGAAGCACGCATGGTCGTGCTCGGTTCACGCCACCTGAGCCGGACGGCCGAGTTCTTCAGCGCCGGCTCCCTGGTCGTCCCCGTGGCGGCCCAGGCCGACTGTCCGGTGGTGGTGGTCGGCGACGCCGAGCACGTCAGCCAACAGCCGCCCTACGTGGTCGTGGGGGTCGATGGCAGCGAATCGTCGAAGGCGGCGCTCGCCTTCGCCTACGAGGAAGCAGACCTCCGGGGCGCCGAGCTGCGCGCCATCTCGGTCTTCCAGCCGCCGGTATTCCTGCTGCACGACGAGGAGGTCGCCCTCCAGGCGCAGCGACGGCTGCTGGCCGAAACCACCGCCGGCTGGCAGTCGAAGTACCCGGATGTCGCCATCCGGCACGAGATTCCCATCGGGCATCCCGTGGAAGAACTGGCGAAGGCCGCCGAGCACGCCCTTGCCGTGGTCGTGGGCCGCCGTGGCCGCGGCGGTTACAGCGGCATGCACCTCGGCTCCGTCGTCCACGGGCTCCTGCACCGGGCCCATTGCCCGGTCATCACCGTCCCCACCCTGTGACGGCGGTCGTGTCCGGTCCTCCGGTTCAAGCGGAGCGAACAGCGATCTCGGCCCCGCCAGGGCTGACCGCGGCCGAGGCCGACCGTCGGCTCGCCCAGCAGGGCCGCAACGAGGTGGCTCCGGCCGAGCCCGTGCCCGTGTACGCCCGGGTGCTGGCCCAGCTCCGGGATCCCCTGATCATGGTGCTCCTGGGCGCGGGCCTGCTGACCGTAGCCATCGGGGACTACCCGGACGCCGTGGTCATCGGCCTCGTGATCGTGTTCAACACGACCGTCGGCGTCGCCCAGGAGGTCCGGGCCGACCACGCGGTGGCCGCCCTCTCGGCGATGTCGGCACCCGGCGCCCGGGTGCTGCGCGACGGTGCGGCGCGGGATCTGCCTTCGACGCTCGTCGTTCGGGGGGACGTTCTGCTCCTCGCCGAGGGCGACATCGTGGCGGCGGACGCACAGCTCACGCAGGCGGCCGCCCTGCTGGTCGACGAATCGATGCTGACCGGCGAGTCCGTTCCGGTGGACAAGGCGCCCGATTCGCGCCTGAGCGCGGGAACGGTCGTGGTGCGGGGGAGGGGCGTGGCGACCGTCACGGCCACCGGCACAGCCAGCGCGCTGGGCCGGATCGCCGCCCTGCTGGAAGGGGACCGGCAGGCGACACCGCTGCAACGCCGCCTCGCCTCGCTCGGCCGTATCCTCGCCGCGGTCATCCTGGCGCTCTGCGTGCTGTTCTTCGCCCTCGGCCTCCTCCGCGGGCTGCCGCTGTCCACCATGGCCGTGACGGCCATCAGCCTCGCCGTGGCCGCTGTCCCCGAGTCCCTGCCCGCTGTCGTGACCCTCGCTCTGGCCCTGGGCGCCCGCCGCATGGCGGCCCGGCACGCCCTCGTCCGCCGGCTGCCGGCGGTGGAGACGCTCGGTTCGGTCAGTGTGCTGGCCACCGACAAGACCGGCACCCTCACCGAGGGCCGCATGGTCGTCCAGCACGTCTGGACACCCAGCACCGAAGCGGACTTCTTCGGAGTGGGCTACGAGCCGCACGGCGACGTACGGATCGACGGCCATCCCCCTACAGCGGACGAACTCGTGCCGATACGGGAGCTGCTCACCGCAGCGGCCCTGTGCAATGACGCGAGCCTGAGTCCGCCTTCCTCGCCGGGCACGGATGCCGACCGGTGGAGGGCCGTCGGCGATCCCATGGAAGCAGCCCTTCTGGCCGCGGCCGCCAAAGCGGGGTGCGCGGACCCGGCGGACCTGCGTCGGACTCATCCCCGGACGCAGGAAGCCCCGTTCGACAGCCTGCGCAAACGCATGGCCACCGTCCACCGGACGCCGGCCGGAACCGCCCTGACATGTCTCAAGGGCGCGCCGGAAGCCGTTCTCGACTCCGCGGTCCTCGCCGACCGTACCGATCTGCTCCTCGGCGCCCGTCAACAGGCGGCCCTGCTGGCGGGCCGTGGCTACCGGGTGCTCGCCGTGGCGGCGACCGAGCGCAGCCAGGAGCCGGAGAGCACGGCCGTGGCGGAGACCGGCCTGCGGCTGCTGGGCCTCGTCGCCATGAGTGACCCTCCGAAGGCGAGAGCCGCCTCCACCCTGGCAGCCTGCCGCGAAGCGGGAATCACCCCGGTCCTCATCACCGGGGACCATCCCGCGACGGCGCACGCGATCGCCGCCCGGGTCGGCCTCGTGGGGAAGGACGACACGACCGAGGTGGTCAGCGGCCCGGACCTGTCAGCGGGCCGGGTGGAGGACCTCACGGCCGTCCGGGTCTTCGCCCGCACCGACCCCGAGCAGAAACTGGACATCGTCGCCGCCTGGCGAGCCCGGGGCGCCGTCACCGCGATGACCGGTGACGGCGTCAACGACGGGCCCGCACTCCGGCAGGCCGACATCGGGGTCGCCATGGGCGCGCGGGGCACGGAGGTGGCACGGCAGGCGGCGGACCTGGTCCTCACCGACGACGAGCTGTCGACGGTGGTCTCCGCGGTCGAGGAGGGCCGGCGGGTCTACGACAACATCCGGCGGTTCCTCGTCTACGGGCTGGCCGGAGGCACGGCGGAGATCCTCGTCATGCTGATCGGCCCGCTGGTCGGCCTGCCCCTGCCCCTGCGGGCGGGACAGATCCTCTGGATCAACCTGCTGACCCACGGCCTCACCGGCGTGGCGATGGGCGCCGAGCCGGCCGCCCCCGAAGCCATGCACCGCCCGCCCCGCCCGCCGGGACAGCACATCCTGGGCGCCGGGGCCTGGCAGCGGCTCCTCCTCCTCGCGGTGATCGTGACCGCGACGTCCCTGGGCGCCGGAGCCGCCGCGCGGATCTGGGGGCTCCCGTGGCAGAGCGTGCTCTTCCTCGCCCTGCTCGGTGCGCAGCTCGGCATCGCCCTGGGGCTGCGGGCCAGGGTGTTCACCAGGCAGAACCTCTTCCTGCCCGCGTCCGTCATCGCCGCCGCCCTGCTGGCGGCGGCAGCCCTGTACACCCCGCTCCTCCAGTCGATCCTGGAGACCGAGCCACTCGGATGGTCCGGAATCGCCCTCGCGATGGCGTCTGCCGTCATCGGATTCGTGGCGGCACGATGCCTGCGGAGTGCCTTCAGGAGGAAGGCGTGATCACCGGGAAGCGCACGGCGGAGAGCGAGTGACCAGAGGGGGCGGCACCGATCAGGCGTCGGCGCCGACCGCACCCTCGAGTGCCATCCGGACGTCGTCCCGCCGGAACTCCTCCTCGGGAAGGAGACCGGCTTCGGACCCCGTTGCCGACGGCAGACCCGAGGGCCGGGTCGGCGTCCATCTCTCTTCTCAGCATGTCGGGCGATCTGCGGGGCGGAGGGCCGACCGGACCAGAACGCCGCCCCGTCCGGCCCCTGCCCGGACGTGCCGCGGGAACGGACGCTGGTTCCAGCGGGATCCCACGGCTTGACTTCCGTGACGGGTGCCCGCACGGGAAGCGGGTGAAGCCATGTACTGGAACGGACACGGAATGGGTGGATGGGGCTGGTTCGCCATGTCCTTCGGCTCGGTACTCCTGATACTGCTGATCATCGCGATCGTGTTCCTCGTCCTGCAGGGCGCCGGGCGCGGCGCCGTGGGCCGCCCGGATCCCCCGGCGCCCTCTGCCGAGCAGCTCCTCGCCGAACGGTTCGCTCTCGGAGAGATCGATGACGAGGAGTACGAACGGCGGCTGACAGCACTGCGCAGACACCGCCCGGGCTGGGCCGGCCGGTAGAGCGGCCGGCCCGGGGCCCGCGACGCGGTCAGTAGGGCCAGGACCAGTTCACGATCTCCGGGAGGTCGCTGCCATGGGCGCGGATCCAGTCGTGGTGGCGGATCCGCTGGTCGGCCATGGTCTGCCGCAGGGCCGCGGCGCTTCCGGCCAGGCCGGGGACGCGGTCGATCACGTCCATGACCAGGCGGTAGCGGTCGAGGTCGTTGCGCACCACCATGTCGAAGGGCGTGGTGGTGGTGCCCGACTCCTTGTAGCCGCGGACGTGCAGGTGCGGGTGGCCGTTCCGGCGGTAGGCGAGCCGGTGGATCAGCCACGGGTAGCCGTGGTAGGCGAAGATCACGGGTGTGTCGGCGGTGAACAAGGAGTCGTACTCGATGTCCGTCATCCCGTGCGGGTGCTCCTCCCGGGGCATCAGCCGTGCGATGTCGACGACGTTGACGACCCGGACCGCCAGCGACGGCAGGTGCTCGCGCAGCAGGGCCGCCGCGGCGAGGATCTCCTGGGTCGGAACGTCGCCCGCGCAGGCCAGCACCACGTCGGGCTCGCGCGTGCCGTCGTCCGTCCCCGCCCAGTCCCAGATGCCGGCGCCGCGGGCACAGTGGGTCCGGGCTTCGTCCATCGGCAGCCAGTCGAAGCAGGGCTGTTTGCCCGCGACGATCACGTTCACCTGGTCCCGGCTGCGCAGGACGTGGTCGGCCACCGCGAGGAGGGTGTTCGCGTCGGGCGGGAAATAGGCCCGGACGACCTCCGGACTCTTGTTCAGCACGTGGTCGACGAAACCGGGGTCCTGGTGGGAGAAGCCGTTGTGGTCCTGGCGCCAGACGTGAGAGGTCAGCAGGTAGTTGAGGGAGGCGATCGGCGCCCGCCACGGAAGCTCGCGCGCCGTCCGCAGCCACTTCACGTGCTGGGCGACCATCGAGTCGACGATGTGCGCGAAGGCCTCGTACGTGGAGAAGAGCCCGTGCCGGCCGGTCAGCAGGTACCCCTCCAGCCAGCCCTGGCAGGTGTGCTCGGAGAGGATCTCCATCACCCGCCCGCCGCGCGCCAGATGCACGTCGGTGGGCTCGGTCTCCTCCTGCCACGCCTTGCCCGTGACGTCGAAGAGGTCGTCGAGCCGGTTGGAAGCGGTCTCGTCCGGGCCGACGACGCGGAAGTCCCGCCTCTCCTCGGTCTCCCTCATCACGTCCGTCAGCAGGGCACCCAGTACCCGGGTGGGTTCGTGGAGCGAGCCGCCGGGCTTGTCCACCGCGACCGCGTGGGCATCGAGGTCCGGCAGCGGGAGCGGACGCAGCAGCCGCCCGCCGTTGGCGTGCGCGGTCGCGCCGAGGCGCAGGTCACCGGGCGGTACGCAGGCCAGGAGCTGCTCCTTGGGGCGCCCCTCGGCGTCGAAGAGCTCCTGTGGCCGGTACGAACGCAGCCACCGCTCCAGCATCTGCAGGTGCTCGGGGTTCTCCCGTACGCCGGCGAGCGGCACCTGGTGCGCCCGCCAGGTGCCCTCGACGGGGTTGCCGTCCACGGTGGCCGGGCCGGTCCAGCCCTTGGGGGTCCGCAGGACGATCGCGGGCCACGGCCGGCGGGTGAAGCCACCCTTGCCGATCCGAGCCTCGCGCCGGATCTCGGAGATCAGGTCCATGGCCCGGTCCATCGCCCTGGCCATGGCCTGGTGCACGCTGAGGGGATCGCTGCCCGTGACGTAGAGCGGCTCGTGGCCGTAGCCGCGCAGCAGGGAATCCAGCTCCGCCTCGGGGATGCGGGACAGGACGGTGGGGTTGGCGATCTTGTAGCCGTTGAGATGCAGGATCGGCAGGACCGAGCCGTCGCGCACCGGGTCGAGGAACTTGTTCGAGTGCCAGGAGGCCGCGAGGGGTCCCGTCTCGGCTTCGCCGTCGCCGATGACGCACGTGACGAGCAGGTCGGGGTTGTCGAAGGCGGCGCCGTAGGCGTGCGCGAGGGAGTAGCCGAGTTCGCCGCCCTCGTGGATCGACCCCGGGGTCTCGGGCGCCACATGGCTGGGGACCCCACCCGGGAAGGAGAACTGCCGGAACAGCTTCCGCATGCCCTCGCCGTCCAGGCCGATGTCCGGGTACGTCTCGGTGTACGTGCCCTCCAGCCAGGAGTTGGCCAGTACGGCGGGACCTCCGTGCCCCGGTCCCCAGACGCACAGGGCCTCCTGGCCCCGTTCCCTGATCACCCGGTTGAGGTGGGTGTACACGAGGTTGAGGCCGGGCGAGGTGCCCCAGTGACCGAGAAGGCGTGGCTTGATGTGTTCGGGCCGCAGCGGTTCGGTCAGCAGCGGGTTGTCCATCAGGTAGATCTGCCCGGCGGACAGGTAGTTGGCGGCGCGCCAGTGGGCGTCGAGCTCGGCGATCGGGTACTGCGTCATCTCCGCTCCTTCGTGCGACAGACCGAGAGGTACGTCGACTGAGCCGACACCCTCACGGTGCTCTTCGCGGAAGTCGACCGGCAGGGGAGGGTGGGCCCTCGCGGAGGGACCACCGGCCCCTTCTGGCAGTGCCGCGGCGAGGACGAGACTGAAGTCCGACGGGCGCCAGTGTCCCGATCCGCCGCCGGATCCGCGCACTGACCACGCCCGTCGAGCCGGGGCAGTACGGAGAACAGACCAGTGACCGAGACCCTGGTGGTGGGGACCGGCGGATCCCCGGAGCGGCCTCCCGGCAGTCGACCGGGCGTGGCTCTCCCACCCGGGTGGCGCCCGCGTGGCGGGCGGCATTGCTCAGCATCGGCATGGGCCGCGAGCCGCGAGCCGCGAGCCGCGTTCCGGGGCGAGGCCGCGGTCCTCGTCCGTTCCCCCACCGGCACGCGACCCGGGTACGCCGGGGCGCCGGGGGTGCCGTCGAGAGGCCGACACGGGTGGACCCGGCCGGCATCGTCTTCACGTCCGTCCGCACTCGTGGTTCGCGCCATCGCCCCCGGAGCGGGTCGGTGGACGCGCCCGCGCCGTGGCCCTGCGGCACGGGCTCCGGTGTGAGCGGTCAGGAGCGGTTGGCGTTCGACGGGCCGAAGAACTCGATCTCCGCGATGGCGACCTGCTTGTCGGCGGAGGTCGTGTGCGACGACTCGATGGTGAAGCGGACCTTCGTGACTTCACCGGCCGGGAACGGAATCCGCTGGCCGCCCGCCCCCTGGTCCAGGGTCAGCCGGCGCGTGGTGACCTTGCCGTCCTTCCCGGTGGTCGTCGCCGTGACGCGATGCGGAAGGGCCGACTCGCCCGTCTTGTCGGCCCGCGCGGAGACGCCCGGGGTGACGATCAGGTCCAGCAACCGGGTCGGCTCGCTGAAGGTGGCCTCGATCCACTCGCCTTGGCCGGACTGCGAGACACCGGGCCCCCACCAGGTGTTGCTGCGCTTGTCGAAGACGAGCTCCGGCTGGTGGCCGGGATACGAGCGGGAGGCCGCGATCCGGTCCGGGGCGACCGGAGCCCGCTTGGCGAAGTGGTCCCGGGTGGCCTGGATACCGGCGGGCAGGTACACGAAGCCGAGGATCGCCAGGGTGACGGCGACGGCGAGGGCGATCCAGGTGCCGATGCGGTCGAAGACACGGCGCAGTCGGGGGCGGTCGCCCGCCCAGGGGGTCTCGCGGTGCCGCCCGTCGAAAAGACGGCGCCACCACGGCGCCCGTCCGGGTGCGGTGGCCTCGCCGGTTTCGGCCAGAGGCATCGCGCACCGCACGCAGTAGTGGCGGTCGGCACGGTTGGGCGTCGAGCACCACGGGCACGGCGGGCCGCCGTCCACGCCGGGCTGCTGTCCGGGGGCTCGTACGGCGGGCCGCTCGGTGTCCGGTCGGCCGGGCAGGACCGGCGCGGCGGCGGCCGGAGCGGGGCTCGGCGCGTCCGTGTCCGCCACGGGCACCAGGAGGGAGCGGGCCCGGTCGGACATGGTGTCGCTCAGCGGGTGCGCGGCCGGTGCGGCGGGCGCGTGTCCGGCGGGCGCGGACGCGGTCGGCGCGGCCCCGCTCGGCGCGGCCCCGCTCCGTGCGTCGTCCTGCGGCGACGGGACGTCCCGGCGCGCCGGACCCGCCGACTCCGCGCCCGCCGACTCCGCGCCCGGCGACTCGGCGCGTCCCGGCGCGCCGGCCGTTCCCGGGCCTTCCGGACTCGTGGCAGTCCCCGGGCCGACCGTCCCCCGCGAACCTCCGGATCCCGGCGCCGCCCCGCCCGAACGGGCGGCGTCGGCCGGGCCCGCAGGCGTGCCGGCGGGCGCGGTTCCGGCCGGCCGTGCAGCCTCGTGCGGCGGCCCCGCGCCGTCGGCGGCGGGTCCGTGCAGGTGCGACGACGAGTCGGCGGGCCGCGCGGCGCGGGTGGCGCTCCGGTCCCAGCCGAGCACGGCGCCGCACGCGTCGCAGAAGGACTGGCCCGGTTCCGCGCGTGTTCCGCACTCGGGGCAGTTCTGCGTGGTCATGTCTTCGGAATCCTTTCGGTGGCGGTCACCTCGACCGTGTACGGCATGTGGGCGGGGCGGGCGGCGGCGACGAGGGAGTCCAGGCGGTGGGTGTCGGCCGGAGTCGGTTCGGGCAGCCGGAGGGTGACGTGCAGTCGGGGGCGCGGGGCGCCGGGGAAGGGGCCGAGCGGGCGGGCGTTCCAGTCGGCGCCGCCGCTCTCGGTGATCTCGGGTGCGACGCCGAAGGCGAGCCGTACCGCCTCCGCGAGGCCACGTCGGGTGCCGCGGACCCGGTGCAGCGCGACGGCGGCCGCGACGGCGGCCCGCAACCTGGGATCGGGCTCGCCGCCGTCGGTCTCGGCGCCCACCCAGGTGCCGAGCCACCGTGCGAAGTCGCCCGGGGCCAGCGCCGGGTCGAAATAGCTGTCCAGGCAGTCCAGGACGTTGAGGATGGGCGCGAGGACCTCGTCCAGGCCGCCGACGAACCGCTGTGCCAGGTCGTCGTCGGCGAAGACGGCGGGGAGCATCGCGCCCAGCGGGAGCGAGGAGCCCAGTCCGTCGACGGAGCCCCGGTAGGAAGCGGCCGTCATCCGTCGTCCCCGATCACCCGGACGCGATGGTCGAAGGAGAAGACCAGCGAGGGCCGCTCCAGGTCGATGCGGTCGGTCGCGTCGCCGCGCCTGCCGGTGAGGGGGTCGGCGGGGTGCAGGACGACCTGGTCGACGAGTTCCACTCCGGGCACCCGCTGCAGGACCGCGAACAGTTCGCCGGTCTGGACGGGCCGGCCGAAGGGCCAGCCCCGGCCGTCCGCGCCGCCGGTCAGCGGGTCGAGGTGGCGGTAGAGCGCGTCGTGGGCCCGGCGGCGCACCCGGTCGGTGTCTACGCCGCGGAACGCGTGCACCGTGGCGACGACGGTGACGCCCTGGTAGTACGGCGGGCCGACGGCCAGCCGGGTGCCGATGAGCCGGCGCTCGTCCAGGTGCCGGGTGATCCGGCGGAGCAGGTCGTCGCCGGGCACGAGCTGCTCGAAGCGCAGCCGCCCGCCCGGATCGGGGACGGCCTGGGGCACGACGAGGACGCGGACCGCGTAGGCGCCGTGCTCGCCCTCCTCGCCCTCCAGGCAGGTGATGCGCGCGGTTTCCGGCGCGGCGCGCCGGGCGAGTTCCTCGTAGTCGCGCAGGGTGACGGCGCGGTCCTGGGCGCGGAGCGTGATCGGCGCCCGCAGCTTGGCCTCCGCCACCGTCTCGCCGTCGACACCACCTTGTGCCGCCTCGCGGTTGACGACCTCGGCCACGTACGGGATGGAGGTGCGCAGCACCTGGACGGCGCCGCGCGCCACGTTGCCGCCGCGTCCGCCGCCGCTGCGGTAGCGGTGTGCGCGGATCACGGAGCCCTTGGGGGCGACCGCCCCGTACTGGCGCAGCGTCCCGTCCGGTTCGCGGACGGCCGGGCCGAAAGCGATCTCACCGGTGGCGCCGTCCAGGGTGACGTGGCGGTCGCCGGGCCGGGACGCGGCGAAGTGCGGGACCACCCGCCAGTCCTGCCAGCCGTCGTCGTCGGCGGTCTGCAGGAGCAGCGGCGGTTCGTCGGCGACGACCGGGGCGTGGGTGAGACGCAGCCGCTGGCCGGGCAGCCCGGTGGCTTCGCCGAGGGCCTCGTCGTGGACGGTCTCGGCGTGCACCGCACGGGTGGTGCCGCCGATGGTGTACGCATCGACGGAGCGGATGCTCGGCGAGGCGGTGTAGAACGGCTGGCCCGGCAGCGGGTCGGTGACACGGCAGCGGACCCAGCCGGCCTCCCGCCCGCCGTTGCGTGAGAGCACGTGGCCGCCGGGCAGGTGCAGGACGACGTCGCCGGGGCGGTTGAGACCGCCGGTGCCGTCCCGGTCCACCTCGCACGGCTGCCAGCCGTCCTCGGTCCACGCCTCCCACAGCAGGGGCGGCTGGCGCGGATCGACACCGACGCCGTCGACGCGGCTGTCGAGCTCCAGGGCGAGCGCGCAGTGCGGAGCGGCCGCGGTCAGGCCGATGAGCATGCAGTCGCCGGGGTTCGGGGCCTCGGCGAAGCACAGTACGTCCTTGCCCTCGGCGAGTTCCGTGGTGCGGTCAGCGACGGGCTGCCCGCGGTGCTGCACCACCACGTGGGACATTGCGCACGGGACGACGGCCAGGTCGCGCTCGGTGGCGAAGACGACGGCCTCCTCCCGTTCGGTGCGCAGCGTGGCGACCTCGGTACCGGCCGGGACCAGGACCACGTCCTCCTGGGGCGCGGACAGCCAGAAGGTGACGTCCGTGCGCGCCGCGGAGGGCGGGAAGAGGGTGATGCCGACCAGGTCGAGGAAGGCGAGGTGGTTCTTCTCCGGGACGCGGTTGAGCCGGTACACGATCTGGTCCGCCATGTGAGCGACCGTCTCGACGAGCGTGACGCCGGGGTCGGAGACGTTGTGGTCGGTCCACTCCGGGGCGCGCTGGCGGATGTAGCGCTTGGCGTCGTCGACGAACTGCTGGAAGCGCCGGTCGTCGAGGTTGGGGGAGGGCAGGGACATCAGCGGTCGCTTTCCGAGGAGCCCGGCGAGCCCGGCTCGTCGTGGGAGGGGATGACGTAGAAGGGGAAGACGAGGCTGCGCGGGTTGTTCGTCCCGCGGATGGAGTACCGGACGTCGATGAACAGGACGCTCTGGTCGGCTCCGGTGGAGACCTCGACGTCGTGGACCTCGATCCGGGGTTCCCAGCGGTCCAGGCTCACGTACACCTCGTGCTGGATCCGTCCCGCGGTCTGCTCGTTGACCGGGGCGAAGACGAGGTCGTGGATCGCGCAGCCGAACTCCGGGCGCATCGGCCGCTCGCCCGGGGCGGTGGCCAGCACGAGCCGGATGGCCTCCTCGACCTCGCGCTCACCACTGACCAGGGCGATGCCCCCGGTGGGTCCGATGCGCAGGGGGAACGCCCAGCCGGAGCCGACGAACTGTTGGGCCATCAGGGGCCACCTGTCTTCTGGTCATCCGAAGGGGTACTTGATGTTGTTGACGTAGAGGAGACCCATGAGGTCGACCTTGATGGCGCGGATGCCGACGTTGGCGATGGAGTTGACCTGGACCGTGCCGCCGGAGGTGATCATGGTGGCGCCCACGGCCTTGAGGCTGAGCGCGCCCATCGCGTCGATGCTGACGGCGCCCGCGAGCGACTTCAGGTTGACGATGCCGCGGCCCTGGATGTCGAGGAGGCCCCCGCTCTTGATGGTGAGCCGGCGCCGGGCACTGAGCGTCAGGTCGGTCCCGGCTTCGATCGACACCGAGCGGCCGCCCTTGATGGTCACCGACCCCTTGCTGTCGACGGTGATCTCCGTCTCGGTGCGGTCGAGGTCGATGGTCAGCCGGTCGTCACCGCTGGCGATGCGCACGCCCTGCTTGCGCCTGCCGGTCCGCTGGCTGAGCAGGTCGACGCGGTTGCCCTGCCGGTCGGACAGCGTGTGCCGGGCGGCCTTCCGCTTCAGTCCGTCGTGCAGGGGCACATCGTCGATCCGGGTCGGCAGGTCCCGGCCGTTGTAGAGTCCGCCGATCACGAACGGGTGGTCCAGCGCGCCCCGGTCGAAGGCGACCAGCACCTCGTCCCCCACGTCCATCGGGAACACGCCGCCGCCGCCCACCCCGCCGGACTGCACGCTGCGGGCCCAGTCGCTCACGTATGTGTCGTCCAGCCACGGGAACTGGAGCTTGACCCGTCCCTGCTTCAGCGGGTCCTGCACGTCGGTGACGATGGCGTTCGCGACGCCGGGCAGCCGGGTGGCGCCGGCGGCGTCCGCCCCGCCGCCCCCGCCCGCCGCCAGCCCGTAGAGGGAGCGCCACTGCCGTCCGCTGACCGTGATCCACGACTCGTAGTGCTTGCCGTCGCCGAAGACGTGCCGCACGGAAGTGACGGTGTACTTGCCCTCGAAGGGCTTGCCCACGTCGCCGAGGGCCACGGGCACGCCCGGCCTGAGCTCGGGATTGCCGTACACCGCGACTTCCAGCTCGGCGAACGACGAGGTGACGTCGGCGGCCAGGGCCCTGGCGGCCTGCTGGACCTCGTCCTGCCGGTCGTACGGGACGGCGGTCTCGACGAGCTGCGCGGGCGCGAACTTCCCGGCCGCCTGGCCAGGGGTGAGGCCGATGGAGATGCCCGGGTCGGTCGTGGCCGGGGCCGTCTCGACGATCTTCTTCTTGGTGGTCACGTTCCAGCCGCGCGATTGGACCGTTGCGACCTGGTCCGCGGCGGTGACCGCCGCCCGCAACCGGAGGATGTCGTGGCCGGCCTTGAGCACGAACGGGCTCTTGTCGCCGTCGGTCCGCGGGGACGGCGCGCCGGCCGACGGCGTCGGCGTGACGAAGCGGAACTTCCCCTTGGCATCCAGGGACATCACCATGCCGTTCTCGTCGGCGAGCCGGGAGAGGAAGTCCCAGTCGGTGACGTTGGGCTGGCTGATGAACCCGTACGCGCCCTTCGTCGACTGGATCCGGCCGATCGGCACGCCGTCCAGGGCGGCGAGCTTGCGGGCGATGTCCGAGGCCTTCTGGTTGCGGTAGGCGGCGACGCGGCGCCGGCGCATCATCCGGTGCCCGAGGTCGTAGCCGCGGATCACGGTGAAGCTCCCGGTGCCGTCGTAGTCGGCCTCCAGCGCGGTGACCTCGCCGGTCAGCAGCGGCTTGCCGCCGCCCTGGCCGTCGGAGATCGGCGTCAGGACCACCCTCGTGCCGAAGGTGACGCCGAGCCTGCCGAGGACCAGGCGGTACGGGTCGCGGAAGGTCAGCCGGAACGCGGCGGGAACGCCGACGCCCTGGTCTACCCAGCCCTCGACGAGCAGCGGGGCGATGTCGTCGGGGAGCTTCGCGGAACCGATCCGCACCTGCATGATGCTGGAGAAGGCGGGCTGCACCATCAGCGCGACACCTCCTCGGGTGCGGGAAGCACCAGTTCGGTGCCCGACGGCAGCCGGGACGGGTCGTCGATGCCGTTGATCTCGGCGATCGCCCGCCAGACGGTGGCCGTGCCGTACTCTCGCCACGCCAGGGACTGCAGCGAGTCGCCGGCCACGACACGGTGCACGCGCTGCGCGGTGAGCGCGCCGGACGTCGGGTTCTGGCCCTTGGTCTTCCCCGGGATCTCCACCAGGTGCACCTGACAGGTGGCACGGATCGGCACGCCCGTGGTGCCGAAGAGGCTGTACGACGCCTCGACGGAGCTCACGTACGCGACGAAGCGGGCCGTGGAGAACGACCCCCACTCGAACACCACCCACGGTGGCGACGGCTGGTCGGCGGCGATGCTCTTCGCCGTCACCTCGCAGCAGTCCAGCAGCGATTCGACCTTCTTCAGCACCGTGTTGGCGGTCGGCGCGGTCGACGAGTCCAGGAAGATCTCCAAGGTCATCTCGCGCGGCTCGGCTCCCATGAACTCCGGCTTGGAGCCGTCGCGCACGGCCATCGTCGGCGTTGCCTTCCACTGCGCGCGCTGGCTCAGGGACAACTGCGCCGGATTGAACTCGAAGCCGAACGTCCGCATCAGCGCCCCGGGCGTCGTGCTCGTCCCGACCGGCGGCTCGTGGATCGCCAGCGTCGCGCGCACCAGGCTCTTGCCGGCGCCCCTGCTGCTCGTGGCCATGGGTGTGCCTCCCTTCCGCTCCGTCGCGCCGTCAGTCCGTGAACCCGTGGTGGGCGATCTCCAGGACCTCGGTGGCCACGGCGGGGCTCGCGGGATCGAGGACGGGGCCCTGCCAGCTCACGGGCAGGACGTCGATGAGCCCCCAGCGGGCCA
This sequence comes from Streptomyces sp. NC-S4, assembly GCF_054353315.1. NCBI lineage: Bacteria > Bacillati > Actinomycetota > Actinomycetes > Kitasatosporales > Streptomycetaceae > Streptomyces > Streptomyces sp. NC-S4. The sequence continues at coordinate 7,735,164 of NZ_CM135937.1, forward strand.
CCAGCGACCCGTCGGCCCGCAGCGCCGCGATCTGGGCGGTGGGCCGCTTGATCCCCGTCTGGACCGACGAGATCCACTTGGCGACCTTCGAGGTGTCCGGGGTGAGCGGCCGGGTGAGCCGGATGGTGGGGAAGGTGACCCGGGTGGGCAGCTGCCACACGAAGCCGTTGTTACCGCCTTCCTGGCGGTGCTCGACCTCCACCCGCGACGACAGGCCTTCGCATCCGTTGAAGAAACCGAGGCTCTCGCCGTCGATGGTGAGGGTGAACCAGATGGTGGACCCGGGGTCCTGGCGAGGCATTGGAGGGGGCCTTTCTGTCGTTCTGCGGTGGTGGCGCGCGGTGACCGGGGTTCCGTCAGGCGCGCGGATCGCGGAGTCTGCCGATCCGTTCGCGGTCCATGCGCAGTTCGGTACGGACGAGGCGGGTGACCCGGCCGATGATCCGGTGCACCAGCTCGTCCAGCTGGAAGTCGGTCAGATCGCGAGGATCGAACGCGCCGGGGGGAATCGCGGTGTATTCGGGCGGCGGGTCCTCGGCGGAGACCGCCGTGCCGGAGACCGCCGTGCCGGAGGCCGCCGTGCCGGAGGCCGCCGTGCCGGAGACCGCCGTGCCGGAGGCCGGGCTGCCGCCGGGCGGCTCGTACGGTGGCGGCGGTTCGGCCGACGGGGCCGGCGGGGAGGGCTGCGACGACGGCCGGAGGTGCCCCAGCGTCTGGGCCACTCCGGCAGACGCGGAGGCGGCGAGCGCACCGATGGCCCGACCGGAGCCGGAGCCGGAGCCGAAGGAGGGGAAGCGCTGGACCGTGGGCCCGGCGGGAGCGGAACCCCCGGACGGTGCCCCGGCCGCCGGGCCCGCGGGCAACGCCGGAGCCGCGGCCGCGGGCGGCGGGCGCAGCGGAGCCACGGGCAGCGCAACGCGCGCCGTGGCGTCGGCGCCGGGCACGGGGCGCCGGCGGAGTGGAACACCCCGTGCCGGGAAGGCCCGTTGGATGGGAGGAACATCGGCCGTACGCGCAGGTGCGGGCTCAGGCGCGGAAGCGCCGGTACGGGGACCGGGGTGCTCCGGCCCGGCGCCCGGTGCCGTCGGGGCGGCCGCGCCGCCGAGCGGCGCTCCCAGCGGGGAGCGTGGTGAAGCGGAGGGTGCCGGGGACGACATGGAACCGGGTGCCGGGCGCGACGGGGCCGGCGATGACGCGGCTCCGGGAACGGGGGTGCCCGGGGCCGCCAGAGGCGCTCCGAGCCCCGCACGGGGAGCCGCGACACTGCGCTGCACCGGGACCGCGAGTGTCGAGCCGGTGGAGACACGGGGTCGGGGTGCAGGTCCGGGGCCCGTGGCGGCAGATCCGCGCCGTACCTCCGTACGGCCGGGGGCCGACGGAGGCACGGCCGCGGGCGGGCGGGGCGCTCCGGGGCCGGTGGCGAGGGGTCCGCCCTGTGATTCCGGACGGCCGGGAACCGACGGGGGCATGGCTGCGGATTCCCGGCGCACGACGGGCGCGGGCGGGCGGAGCGGTGCGGAGTCGGTGGCGAGGGGTCCGTGCTGTGGCTCCGCAGGGCCCGGGGTCGACGGAGTTACGGTCCCGGGGACGAGGTCGACGACGGGCGCGGGCGGGGTCGTGGAGCGTTGCACCGGGGGCGTCGCAGTACTGCGCCGGGCAACGGGGAGACCGGCGACCGGCGAGGCTGCGGCCGTGGGAGTCCGAACGGAGGCGTCCGGAGACGGTGGAACGGGCTGGGTGGTCGCAATCTCCGGAACGGGCGTCGGAGTTGGTGCGTCCGGCCGCGGCGCGGCCTGCGGAGTCGGTCGGGGTGCCCCCGAGGAGCCCGTCCTCGGCGCGTCGCCCGACGGGCCGTGGTCGGCCGCCGGGGCACCGCGCCGGGTGTGCGTGTGGGGCTGGACGGCAGGCCGGGCAGCCGTGCCGTCGGGTACGGCAGAGGCGCGGGGACCGTCGTCAGGAGCGGACGATGCCATTCCGGGCGCCGTCACCGCTCGCTGAACGGAGGTACCGAACCCGGAGGCGGCTGTTGTCAGCGCCCGCGCGGAGCCGGGGGTGCTGGTCGCGGGTGACCCGGCGTCGGACGGGTTCGTGTCGGCTCCCCCGGACTTCGCCGGTTCGCGCCGCGGGGAGCTGTCGGGTGTGTCCGTACGCGGCACGCTCGCGGTGGGTACGGCTCGCTGGACGGGTGCGCCGGTCGAGGGTGGTGGAGTGGCCGCCGCTGGTGTGGGGGCGGGGCTGTCGGTCGAGGGTGACCCGGACGGGGACGGGTGTGCGTCCGTTGCCCTGGGCTTCGCCACGTCGCGCTGTGGGGCGCTGCCGGGCGCGTGCGTGGGCGGCGTCTTCGCGGCGGGTACCGCTTGCTGGACGGGCGTACCGATTCCGGACCTGGCCGTGGTGACCGCCCGCGCGGGGCCGGGGGTGTTGGTCGTGGGCGACCCGGCGTTGGACGGGTTTCGAACCGCCTCGTTGGGCTTCGCCACGTCGGGCTGCGGGGCGCTGCCGGGCGCGCCCGTGCGCGGCGCCTGCGCGGGCGGCAGCGGACGCCTCACCGCGGGCGCCGGCTCGAACGGCGGTGCGCCCGATTCGCCCGGCACGTGGGTACGCGGCGCGGAATCCTCGGGACGGTGCACCGCGGCTCGCCGTATCGGTGCGCCAAGCCCCGTACGCCTGGCGGCCGGAGGCCGGGGAGGGGTGTCCCCGCCCCGACCGTCCTGCGAGGACGTGGGAACCGCAGCCCGCTGCTCAGCAGCCGGTGCGGAGTTCGGGGCAGCGGAGGCGGACGGGCCGGGGCCGTCCCGGTCGCCATCCGCATCCGCATGCGCATCCGCAGGCAGGGACGCCGGGACGGCAGGAGCGGTCCGGTGCGCCGCCGGCAGGACCCGCGGGCCGGTCGTGGGCGCAGCCGGAGCCTTTGTCAGGGGCTGCCGCGCCCGAACCGAAGAAGCAGGTGGCACGGGCTTCACCTGGACACCGCGACGCGCCGTGCCCGCCGGTGCCGACGTCGAGTCCGGTGCCGACAGGGGTGGCTGAGTACCCGTCCGCGAGGGCCGGTCGGCACGCGCGCGCTGCACGGGAGGCACCGCAGGCGCCCGGGTCACGGGTACCGCAGGTACGGACGCGGCAGGCCGGGCTCCCGCGCGTATCGAGGGCATCCCGGTCGCCGCGGGGGACTGCATGCCGGTCCGGATCGCCCGGAGCGGTGCCACCGGCATGCCGGACGAACGGCCCGACGGCAGGTCCGGAGCGGGCCGTTCGAGCCCCGAGACCCGACGGGCGGACCCGGTAGGCGTGCCCGACAACAGGCCGAGCCCCGCTGCCGGGTTCAGGACCGCGGGGGAGGACGCCCGCGTGAACGACGGGTCCTGCCAGGTCGTCAGTCGCCCGCCGAACCCGTTGTCCGCGACGCCTGCCGGGCCGGTGCCCGCCGTACGCCGCAGCGGCGGAAGGCCGGCCCATGCGGCGACGGCCACCGGGGGCGCGGGTGCCACGGGTGCCGGGGAGCCGTGGGACGCGGCAGCGACGGCGTCACCGCGCCGCCCCCGCAGCCGGTCCAGGAATGCCACCTGCTCAGCCCTCCGTCGCGCCGCGCGTCACGAGGGACGCGATCTGCTCGGTGTACCGACGCCGGTCCTGGTGCTCCAGGTCCAGGATCGTGTCCGGGCCCCAGTGGAAGTGGTAGGCGACGTACGCGATCTCCTCGTGCAGCCGGTCGGTCGCGTACGTCACGATTCCCCCAGGCGGCTCCCGCCGAGTTCCACCTCGAAGGGCTCGGAGCAGTGCGGGCACTGCACGGCCGCGCGGGTGTGGCCCTCTGCGTTGATCTGGCGGTAGAAGTCCTGGAGGAACGCCAGGTCGGACGCGAACATGTTCTCCACGATCCCGTCGTGCACCATCGGGAGCGCGCCCAGCCGGGTGATGACCCGGCCGAGCAGCACCACCGAGAGGTACGCCGGGTTCTCCTGCACGCGCACGTCCCGCAGCGGGACCAGCTCGTCGCGCGCCGTGGACAGCCGCATGACACCGTCACGGTGCACGGTGCCCGCGTCGTCGACGTATCCGCGCGGCAGCTCGAAGGGGAACTCGGTGCGCAGCGACTGGCGCGGCGCCGGGTCGGCCGGAAGGCCGGCGGGTGCGTGGTCCGCCCCGGCGGCGGGGGCCGGGAGGGGGAGGTCCGCCCCCGCCGCCGCGGTCCGGGGAACCGCGGAACCCGGAGCCCTGGCAGCCGAACGACGCATTATTCGATGACCAGTTCTTCGAACACGATGGTGACGGACTCGGTCAGCGCCGCCGCCTCGCCGGCCTTCACCGTGCTCGTCTCGATCTTGCTGCACCAGGCGTTGCGCAGGTTGTAGCGCTTCACCGGGTTGTCCTGGTAGTCCATCATGATGATGGAGGCGTTCTTGCGGGCGGTGCTCATCTGGCCGCGGATCGAGTCGTTGATCCACTGGGTGAACGACGTCGACTGGGTCATGCCCCGCACGACCGTGCACTGTCCGTTCTTCTTCACGCCCGGCAGCAGCGCCACCTCTGCCCGGCCCTGCGAGCTGTTCTGCTGGTAGGTGATCACGTCCTGTTCGAGGGTGAGACCGCTGACCTCGGCGAGGTACTCGACCATCACCCCGTCGATCTGGAGGCCGAAGTTGTGTGACGTGAGGGCGTCACCCGGCTGGAGACTCATGTGTTCGCTGTCCTTCTGAAAGGGAGGAGGGGGCAGGGGGAGGCCGGGGGCGGAGGCGGGCCCCGGGCCCGATTACTCCTCCAGCTCGCCGTTGCCGCTGGAGAACTGGGCCAGCCGGAAGATCACGAACTCGGCGGGCTTGACCGGCGCGATGCCGATCTCGCAGATGACCCGGCCGAGATCGACCGACTCCGGCGGGTTCGTCTCCTCGTCACACTTGACGTAGTACGCCTGCTCGGGGCTCTGCCCGAACAGGGCGCCGCCCCGCCACTCGTTGACCAGGAACGCGGAGACGTTGCGGCGGATGCGCGCCCAGAGGTTGTGGTCGTTCGGCTCGAACACCACCCACTGGGTGCCGATCAGGATCGACTCCTCCAGGTAGTTGAAGTACCGGCGGATGTTCAGGTAGCGCCAGGCGGGGTCGGAGGAGAGGGTGCGGGCGCCCCAGATGCGGATGCCGCGGCCGGGGAAGGCCCGGATGCAGTTCACGCCGATCGGGTTGAGCAGGTCCTGCTCGCCGCGGGTGATCTGGAGTTCGAGGTCGACGGCGCCGCGGACGACCTCGTTGGCCGGGGCCTTGTGCACACCGCGCTCGGAGTCGTTGCGGGCCCAGACGCCGGCGACGTGCCCGCTCGGCGGAACCAGGCGCGACTGCCCGGTCGCCGGGTCGAAGGACTTGATCCAGGGGTAGTACAACGCGGCGTACTTGGAGTCGTAGTTCGCCGTCTCCTGGCGCCAGACCCGGATGTCGCGGGCGTTCAGGCCGGGCGGTGGGTCGATGATCGCGACCCGGTCGCCCATCAGCTCGCAGTGGGCGATCAGCCCGAGCTGGACCGCCTTCACGGCGTCCAGGTCGATCGCGCCACGCTGGTACGCGGCCATCAGGTCGGGCACGGCGACCATGGAGATCTCGTCGACGGCCTCCAGGCCGCCGAAGCCCGTGCGGTCGGCGGAATCGCCCAGGTACTGCGCCGGGCCGGGGTGAGACTCCTCGGTACGGGCGGCCGGGTCGCCGGGCGTCGAGGACGCGGGCGGCGGCACCGGCAGTACCACGGTCTGGTTCTCCGGGCGGGCCGGCTGCGCGCCCGGCGCGGCCTCGGTCACGGCGATGAGCTTGGAACGCTCCTTGACCTGCGTGACCACGTAGGCGCGGCTGCCCTTCTTCGCGGTCACGTCGAAGGTCTCCACCGGCTCGTCGCCGTCCTTGACGATCAGCTTGAAGCGTTCGGCGGGCCCGTCGCCCTCGGCGTCGGCGACCTCGACGGACAACGCGCCGCCGCGGCCCTCCGCGGTGACGGCCACGGTGAAGGCACCGAGCCGGCGGGGCTCGGGGGCGGGCAGCGCGGACGGGGCGGCAGCACCGGTGACCGCAGTGGGCGCGGAGGTTCGCCCCCGGCCGGAGGCGTCCTCGGCGGAGCCGCCGACGCGCACGACATACGCCGCCGAACCGCCGTTGTTGAAGAACCCGTAGACGGAGTGGGCGAGGTAGTGGCCGTCGGTGAAGTCGCCGAAGGCCGCGACGTACTGGGTCCAGTTGGTCACCAGCGTCGGCTCGTTCAGAGGGCCGGTCGACGCCAGGCCGACGAAGGCGGCCACGGACGTGCCGACTCCTTCGATGGGGCGCGAACCGCTGGCCACCTCCTCGACGTAGACGCCGGGCGACAGATAGGACGGCATGCTCTGCTCTCCTCCGGTACGAGACAGGACATCCCCACTGTGGCGCCCGCGTCGCGCCCGCCGGAACGTCCCCCGGTACCCGACCGGGGGCACCGCCGCTGCCCCCGCAGCTGCCCGCAGGGGCAGGCCCCGGCTCACCCGGCGACGGGCCGGGCCGCGCGGGCCGGCCCGATTGCCCCCAGGTCTGCCCCCGCGACTCCTGACCACCGGCGGCGGCGCGGTTAGCGTGCCGGAGGTGAGCCTCTGGACTTCCCTGGAACCCGCCTCCGTCACCGTCGACCCCGGCAGCATTGCGCGCGTGCGCCTGCGCCTGCGCAACACCGGCGACGTGGTGGACGAATACCATTTCGAGCCTGTCGGCGACGTGGCGCCCTGGACGACGGTGGAACCGGCGACCTTGCGGTTGTACCCGGGCACCACCGGGACGGTCGAGCTGACGTTCGCGCCCCCACGGACCCCCGATGCCGCGGCGGGGCCCAACCCGTACGCCGTCCGGATCACGCCGACCGAGCACCCCGACGCCGTGACCGTGCCGGAGGGGAACCTGACGATCACCCCGTTCACCGAGGTGCGCGCGGAACTCGTACCACCGACCGTCAAGGGCCGCTTCCGCGGGCGTCCGAAACTCGCGGTCGACAACCTCGGCAACACCAAGGTGACGGCATCGGTCACGGGCAGCGACAACGGAGACCAGCTCACGTACGAGATCCGCCCCGGGAACGTCCAGATCGAGCCGGGGCGAGCGGCGTTCGTCGACACGACCCTGCGGTCCCGGCAGATCATCTGGTTCGGCTCGAAGGAGGAGCGGCCCTACACGCTCGCCGTGCGCCGCTCCGGCATCGAGCCGTTGGAGGTCGAGGGGACGTACGTCCAGCGCGGCTTCCTCCCCCGCTGGCTGGCCACGTTCTTCGGGCTCTTCCTGGCCATGGCCATCGCCTCCGTGATGATCTGGATCGCATACAAGCCGCAGGTCCGCAGCCAGGCCACCGAGGCGACCGAACAGGCGGGCGCCGTCCTCCCGGCCACCCCGTCCCTCTCCCCACCGCCCCCGCCGTCGCCGTCGCCCAGCGCCGACAGCGCCGAACCCGCACCGGCGAAGTCCGAGAAGCCCAAGGAGGAGGGCGGCGGGGGAGGGCAGTCCCAGAAGCCCGCCGGGCCGCCGCCCGTGGTGCCGGCCGAGAAGGTGCTGCTGCGCAATGCCGCCACCCGGCGGTGCGCCGAACTGCCGGGCCGCGACAAGGGCCAGATCAACATGGCGGTCCAGCAGAGCGACTGCGACGGCACCGACGCGGACAACCAGCTCTGGAACCTGGAGGTGAAGTACCCCAAGCTCGGCCCCGGCGGCAAGCCGCTCTTCCAGATCCGCAACGTCAAGGACCAGTTCTGCATGGACCTCGGCGAGTACGGCGCCCGGCCCGTGGGCACGGGCATCGGCGAGTTCCACTGCGACGGAACCACCGCGGACAACCAGCTGTGGTGGATCGACAAGCAGGACAGCGGCGACTACTGGATCCGCAACTACGCCAGCAACAGCAGGTGCCTCAACGTGAACGGCGGGGCCAACGTCGGGGACCGGCTGAACATCTCCGACTGCACCAACACCGGCAACCAGGAGTGGAAGATCGTCCACCCCAAGACCGACTGACGCCCGCGGCGCCCGGCCCGCTCACCGGGCCGGGTGACCGGGTCACCAGCCGCCCTCGCCCGGTACCAGCCGCCCCGCCTTGCGGTACTCCCGTCGGGCGCCCTCCAGGAGGTCGTCCGACGTCACCTCGCCGCCGCGCCCGGCGGCGCGATAGGCGGCGGTGACCACCGCACTGCGGATGGACCCGCCCGCCAGCTCGAAGTCCCGGGCCAGTGGGGCCGCGTCGATGCCGTCGGCGGACGGCACGTGCGCCAGCCCGTGCCGCCACAGCGCGAGGCGCTGCCCGGCGTCCGGGAACGGGAAGTCGACCACCAGGTCCAGCCGCCGTGTGAACGCCTCGTCGATGTTCGCGCGCAGGTTCGTGGTCAGCAGCGCGATGCCGCTGAACGACTCCAGCCGCTGGAGCAGGTAGGCGCTCTCCAGATTGGCGTAGCGGTCGTGCGCGCCCCTGACTTCGGAGCGTTTGCCGAAGACGGCGTCGGCCTCGTCGAAGAGCAGCACCGCGTCGGTGCGGTCCGCCTCCGTGAAGATCCCCTCCAGGTTCTTCTCCGTCTCACCCACGTACTTGTCCACGACCGAGGACAGCTGGACCACGTACAGGTCGAGCCCGAGGTCGGCCGCGACGACCTCCGCCGACAGCGTCTTGCCGGTGCCCGACTCCCCGGCGAACAGGCCGAGGACGCCCCGGCCGCGCCCGCCGCCCGCGCTGAGCCGCCAGTCGCCCAGCACGCGGTCGCGGTGGCGGGCCCGCAGGGCAAGCTCGCGCAGCTGCCCGAGGGGCCCTTCGGGCAGCACCAGGTCCCCCCAGTCCACGGCAGGCCGGATGCGGCGGGTACGGCTCTCCAGCCCCGAGACGGACTGGCGGCGCGCGGCGCGCCGCACGTGGGCGGCGGTGACCGGACCCCCGTCGAAAGCGGCCAGTTCGCGTGCGGCCTGCGCGGCCCGCCGCACGCGGTCCCCGCCGAGGCGGTACGGGGCCACCGTCGCGGCCAGGTCGAAGCCGGCGCCGTCCGCGCCCAGCGCGGCCAGCCAGGCGGCCGTCCCACCGTCCCGGCGGGCCGGCGCCTCCAGGACCAGGGGGTCCTCGGGGCACCAGTGGGGGTCGTAGGGACGGGGATCGGCCAGCAGCACGGTCACGTCCGGCGCCGCGGCAAGCGCCCGCACCAGCGGGCCGGGCCGCTCGGGCAGCGCGGGGACGACGACTGCCCGGCCGCTGAGGCGCGCCTCGCGCAGCAACTCGGCCACGCGCTCACCCGGCACGGCGCAGCACAGCGCGTCCAGGCCCGCGGCGCGCAGGGCGGTGGCGTACGCGGCCAGGCCGTCGCCCTCACGGTGTTCCCGCAGGTAGACGGTGGCGGTACCGGACTCCAGAAGGGTCGCGAGCCTGTGGGCGAACGGCTCGGCGGCCGGGTCGGGGGGCAGCGGCTCCGGCATCGGGCGCAGGAGGCCGAGCAGTGCGGTGTCCGGCGTGTCGTCGCCGAGGAGATGCCCGATGAGTCGGTCGGGCACGCGCAGTGAACGCGTCAGAAAGGGGCGTTCGGGATCCTCGACCTCCAGCAGACCGAGAGCCGCGAGGGGTGCGCCGGCGTGCAGCCGGGCCCGGGCCGGGGCGGAGTGCGCGGGCACCCCGCACAGGTCGAGGGCGAGGCCGACGGTGGCCCGGCGCCTGCTCACGTCGTCGTTGAGGTAGCCGTACAGCGGTTCGAAAGTTCGGTCGACGTCGGGTGCGAGCGCGGTGAGCACGACGGCGACGTCGAGTTCGGTGAGGCCCGCCCGCGCGGCCAGCCGGGCCAGCCGGTCGGCACGGCCGGTCGCGCCGTCGGTTCCGGTGCCGGCCCCGGTGGTTCCGATGGCGGCGGCGGTATCGGAACCCGCTGCGTCGTCCGTCACCGCCGGCCAGGCGCGCAGGAGGTGGCGCACCGCGCCGTCGGACAGGTACAGGCCACGCAGGGGATCGTCGGCCGTGGGATCTCCGGCGGCCCGCCGTTCGACGAGTTCGGACACCCGCGCGCGCAGCCCGCCGAGACGGACGAGCAGGGCTCGGGCGGGGTCGTCGACGGCATCCTGCGGCGCCCCGGTGCCCGCGGTCTCCGGATCCGGCGCCGAGACGACGTACCGGGCGCTCACGGCGCGTCCGGGCGGCGGGCGACCCCCTGGCGGGAAGCCGCGTTCTCGTCGGAAGCCGCCTTCTCGTCGGAGGCCGCGTCCTTGCGGGCGGCCCGAGCCGCTCGGGCGGCCGCCACCTGGTGCGGACGGTGCGAACGGCCCTCGGACACCGCCGGGTCGCCGTCCACACCACTCACCCGGACCATCGCGCCCTCGGTGACGGGAGGCCCCGCGTCGTACTCCGGGAAGGCCGGGAAGGGCGCGGTCACCACCAGGTCGAGGGACGGCTTCAGCTCACCGCCGAGCGCGGACCAGATCTCGGCGAGCGACCGCGATTCCGTCTGGATGCCCGCCACCGTCAGCGGTACGGACAGATTCAGCGCCCGCAGGGAACCGGGCAGTTCGTCCGGCGGCAGCACCTCGCGGGGCAGTAGCGTCGCGAGCACGGCGGACAGCAGCCGGTGCTCGTCCTGCGGTGTCTTCGTCCACGCGGTCACCAGGTACGACAGCCGGAACCAGCGCGGTGGCTGACTCCGCCGCACGACCACGTCGCGCTCGTCCCGTACCGCCACGTGGCCGCGCTGGCGCCGGGCCACGTCCTCGCGGATGTCGTACAGATAGGTGTTGACCACGGGGGCGTTGCGCCGGGCCGCCCAGTCGCGGGTCGGTGCCTCGAAGGACACCTCGATGCCCGACCCCGTCAACGCCCCACCGCCGAGCAGGCCCTTGAGTACCTCGTCCACCTCGTGGATCACACCTGCGCTCCCGCCCTGCCCGCACGGCCGTTCCCGCCCGGCCCGCCGTCCACCGCCGATCGTCACCCGGGAGGCCCTGCGGGCCGCAGAGCCACCGGGGCCGACCGCCGGGCAGTCCTCCCTGCCCCCGCGGACACGCCCCGCCGCCTTCGGTTGCCCGGACGGTCAGATGTAGCCTTCCCGAAGGGCAAAAGCCACGGCGTGCGCCCGATTGCGCAGCTGAAGCCGCGTGGTGAGGCCGTGCATGACGTTCTTGACGGTCCGTTCGGAGTAGGCGAGCTTGCCCGCGATCTCACCGGTGTCGAAGCCCTCGGAGACCAGGCGCAGTACGTCCACCTCACGCGACGTCAACCCGAAGGCCGGCATGTCGGTCCGGCCCGCCGTGCCCCGGTGCAGCGTGGCCACCTGCTGGATGAGCCGGCCGAGCAGATCGGCGGGCAGGTCGCCTTCACCGCGGGACGCGGCCAGTACCGCTTGCACCAGCCGCTCGGCAGTGGCCTCGTGACGCCAGACGATCGCGCCGACACCGCACTCCACCACGTCCAGCAGCTCGCTCTCCCGGATCGCGCCCACCACGAGCACGGCACGAGCCCCCTCGCTGCGCACGATCCGGCGCAGCCGGACCAGAGCCGCCTCGTCGAGCGCGTCCACGACGAGCACGGCCACCGTGCCCGGGCCGGACTCCTCGCGCAGCTCGACCTCCGGGTGTCTGCGCAACTGGCCGGCCGCGCCCTCACGGCTGATGGGGTCGGTGGCGGACACCGTCACGGGGACGCGCCGGTCCACGGGGCCGGCGGTCCGGACCGTGATGTTCCGGCCCGTGGTGGGAGAGGACGTGCCGGGAGAGGACGTGGTCGTGGTGCGGGGTGAGCTGAGCAACCGATTCCCCTGTTCAACGGCCCGCCGCGGAGTGCGGGGCGGTGGCGGATGAGCTTCAACCCTTCTGCGGCCGCCGCAGGGACCGCAATCGTGGAGGACCACGAGCCGTACCACGAGGCCGTGCCGGAGACCACCACGAGATCGGCCGCCCCCACGCACGCCACCGCAGTTCACAGCGGATCCCGACAGCACCGGGGCAGCTCCGGGGGGACCGCAGTGAGGTACGCCACTTCAGACCACGCCGACGCGGATTCCGCCATCTCACCCGGCGTGAAAGCACACCTTCCACCAGAGGAGCCACTGATGACCGGACCGCTGCTCGAACGCGAAGCGACCCGGGCGCTGCTCGCGGCAGAGGCGGAGCGGTCCCGCTCCGGTTCAGGCCGCCTGGTACTGCTCCAGGGAGCCTCCGGCACCGGCCGCACCTCCATGCTGGAGACCGCCGTCCGGGACGCCGAGGATCTGGGCCTGCGGGTACTGTGGGCCCGCTGCTCGCCGGAGGACACCGGGGCGCCGTTCTCCGCGGTGCTGCAACTCTGCGACTCGGTACGGGACTTCGCCGACGACGCACCCGACGGCGACGACCGGGGGAGCGCGGCCCGGCAGTGGCAGCTGCTGCGTGCCTGCGCGGCCGAGGGCCCGCTCCTGCTCGCGGTCGACGACGTCCATCTCGCCGATGCCGCGTCACGCCGCTGGCTGCGGGAAGTGGCTCGCCGCATCGACCGATTACCGGTCCTGATCGTGGTGAGCGAACGCAGCCAGTACGACATCGAGGCCCGGCCCGCCGGCCTCGCGCAGTCCCTGCCCGCGTCCCTCGTCCGAACCCACACGATCGAGCCGCTCGGCGACGAGGCCGCCACGGAGCTCGTCCGGGCCGCCTTCCCGGCGGCCGGACCCCACTGGACGGCCGAGTGCGTACGGGCGGGCGCCGGCAGCCCGATGCTGCTCCACGCGCTGCTCGACGACCTCGGGGGCGCGCGGGCGCCCGGGCCCGCAGCGACGGCGGCGGTCCCGCCCGTGCCGGACACCTGCGCCGCGCTGTATCCCGGGAGCTATCCGGCAGCGGTTTCGTGGTGGCTGAACAGCGCGGGCGCGGCGACGGCCGAGGTGGCCCGCTGCCTGGCAGCACTGGAGGAGGCCTGGCCCCGGCAGACACCCGAGGCGGGCGGGACGCGGGAAGCGCCAGGAAGCCGCACCGGACGCGGCGCTGGCGTCCGGGTGGGCACGGACGTGGCCGGCGTACTCGCCGAAGCGGCCGGGGCGGATCCCGCACGGGCCGCCGGCTGGCTCACCGCGATGACCCGCATCGGACTCCTGCGCCCGGACCCGGCCGGCCTGCCCCGCTTCGCCCACCGGCTGCTGCGGGACGCCGTACTGACCGGCTGGCCGGCGTCACGACGCGAGGCGGCGCACCGGGTGGCGGCAGAGACGATGCTGCGACGCGGCGAACGGGCAGAGGCGGTTGCCGCCCATCTGCTGCGCACGCGGGGCGTCGGACTGCCCTGGGCACTGCGCGTGCTGCGCGACGCGGCGACGGCCGCGGTGCACGACGCCCGCCCCGGCGACGCCGCAGGCTATCTGCGCCGTGCCCTGGACGAACCGCTCTCCGACGACCGGCGCCAGCAACTGCTGACCGAGCTGGGTTCGCTGGAGTACGCCTCGGCCGACGGCGCGGTGGCCATCGCACGTCTTGCGGAGGCACAGCACCTGCCGGCCGCTCCCCGTGACCGGGTGCGCGCGGCCGTTGCCCTGGGCACGGCCCTGGTCGGCCGCGGCGAGGTCACCACGGCTCTGGAGGTACTGCGGCGGACGGAGAACAGCCTGGACGGACATCCGGGACTCACCCGGACCGTGCAGACCGCCACCGCGCTCCTGGCCGACTCCGACCTCGCGACTCGTCAGGAGACCTACCGCAGGCTCTGTGAGAGCGGCGTACACGCGCCGGAACTCGTCGGCACCGCCAGCCGTGCCCTGCTGGTCCGCTACGAGGCGACGGCCGGACTGATCTCGGCCGGCGAAGCCATGACCCGCGTACGGGCCCTGCTCGCACAGCCCTCCGACCCGCTGGCCGAGCCGTTCCTGCTGGGCACCGCGGCGGCGGTCGCCGAGTGGGCCGACGAACTCGACGAGGCCGAGCGGCTCGTGGACCGCGGTCTGGTCGGCCAGCACCCGGCCCTGCTCCACCCCATGGAGCACGCGCTGCTCAACACCCGCGCCGACATCGCCGCGGCACGCGGTGACGTCGCCCGGCTGATCGCCGTGCGCGACGACGGCGCGGCCGTCGGCGCACGCGCCCACGGCGGTCCCTCCAACCGGGACGCCCACGTGCTGATGGCACTCGTCCACACGGGGCGCTTCGTGGAGGCCGCACGGCTCGCCGACGCCTTCGACCTGAGCCGGGCCCCGGAATCATGGGAGCTGAACCGGTTCCTCTACGCGAGGGGAGTGCAACGCCTGGCCGCCGGCGATCCGGCGGGCGCGCTCCACGACTTCCTGGAGTGCGGCCGCCGCCAGACCGCCCGCGAGGTACTCAGCCCGGTCGTCACGCCGTGGCGGACGGCGGTCGCCCAGTGCCGCCTTGCGCTCGGTGGTGGTCAGGAGGCCTTGGCCCTGGCCACCGAGGAGCTGCGGCTGGCCCGGGTGTGGAACACTCCGCGCACCGTGGGGCGCGCTCTGCGCGTCCTCGGTACGGTGACCGGCGGCCGCCGCGGACTGCACCTCGCCGAGGAGGCGGTCGAGGTCCTCAGGGACGCTCCCGCCGACGCCGGCATGGAACTGGTGGAGGCCCTGATCGCCCAGGGCCGCCAGTTCCTCGCCGCCGGCGAACGCGGACAGGCCCGGGACCGGCTGCGCGAGGCGGCAGACCTGGCCGAACGCAAGGGCGGCCTGCGGCTGCTCACCCTGGCCGAACAGGCCCTCCGGGAGGGCGGCGTGCGGGTCCCTGCCGCGGCGCGGACCGGCTCGGGGGCCCTGACCGGCAGCGAGCGCCGCATCGCCGAACTGGCCGCGGCGGGGCGGACGAACACCGAGATCGCGGACCTCCTGCACCTGGCCCGCCGCACCGTGGAGACTCATCTGACGAGCACCTACCGGAAACTGGGCATACGCCGAAGGTCGGAACTGCCCGCCACCTTGTCCCGTACCCGCCCCCCGGCCGCCGGTGGCCGGGAACCGTCCTGAGGGCGACCGGGTGTCGCAGGACGGCCTGCCGGGACGCGCCCGCTCACCCCCGCCCGTGGGGCTCCTTCTCGCGGGGACGGCGACGGCGTCTCACTTCTTGCCTCGCAAGGCTCGCAGGAGCGACTGCGTCCTGCTCATGCCGGGACCGCCGTCGAGTTGGTTCTCACTCTCGGGGGTGACCCAGCCCAGCGCCTTCCAGAACTCGAGGGCCTCCGGCGGGAACAGGTGCTGGAACTCCTCCGCTTGGAGGGCCGTGTCGGGTGCCTCGGGGGTGCTGTGCTCCTGTTCCATGACACCCTGATGCCGGCCGGTGTACTGCCTCAGGAACTTCTCCATGTAGGCGGGACCCGAGATGTCGGAGGCCAGGCCCGCGAGATCCCCTTCGACGGTCTTGGAGCCGTACTTCTCCTTCAGATTGGTGAAATGCTGCGGCAGGTTCCTGAGGATTTCCTCCATGAACTCCGACTCGGGCGCCAGGATGAAGTTGTTGCCCAGAACTCCCGCGCCGTAGCGCGCGGTGGCCGCCTCGCTGAGGTCCTCGGCGGTCGGATCCTGATCCGTGTCCGCACGGCCCAACGCGGTGTTCACGCTCTTCTTGTTCCTCAGCCGCGGGGCGAGCAGGGGAACTTCCTCGCTGTGCATCAGCACCTCGGGCGCCGACCTGAGCTGTACGGTGCCCGGTGCGACGTCGACGTCCATGTACACCCCGCCATATTTCTTCATCACGGTGTAGCGCAAGATGTCGGAGGCAAGATTGTGGGCGCCCTTCTTCTTGGCCTCCTTGTAGATCTGGTAATTTTCCTCGCCCGCGTTCTCCTTCACCAGCTTGTCGCTGTCGGCGCGGATCTTCAGACGGTTGCCGAAGATCTTCTCGAGAGCCTTTGCCCTCGAACTGCTCGCATCGGTCCACAGGGTCAGCGTCCAATCGCTGTCCTCGGCGTTTTCCTTCCACGCGTTCAGGTTGGCCACGACGGCATCGCCGGGCTTGCCGCCCAGCCAGATGAAGTGCAGGTTCCGCGGCACGGGGACGCGGCGCGCCGATCGCGGCCTGTCGGCCCCGCCCCACACCTGCTGAACGAGGTCGGCCTCAGCGGCGAAGCCCCGGCCGCTCAGGCGGTTGAGCAGCAGTCGGTAGATGTCCGACCGGTCCGTGGCCGCCAAGTGGCGCACGTATCCCACGAGCCGATCGTGGTCACCCGAGTAGAGCTCGGTGTTTTCGTGGTCGCGCAGTTGGAGGCTCTCGCCCCGTGCCGACTCGACGGTCTCCTGTTCCCCGGGACGCTCTTCCGTCGCCGTCGCCTCCCCGGAGGCCCGCTGCACCACCGTAGCGACGTGCGGCTCTCGCGCCGGGATCCGCCCGGTCGCGACCCGTTGCACGGACGCCGGCCCGCTCATGTGCTGCTCGTGGCCGCTGCCCCCCGGGCCGTGTCGATGCAGGTCGCCGGGCAGCGGCCGGTTCCCGCGCTGGGCGGGCGAAGGCTCGGCCATGGCCCGGTCGGACGCGGTCTCCGCGAAACGTTCGCCCCGGTCACGGGGGTGCGAGATGGCAAGTCCGGCACCGTTGTCCGTACCCAAAGCCGGTTGCGGGTCGATCGTGTGGGCCAGCTCGTGCGCCCAGTCCTTCTTGCTCATCGAACCGCCGTCGACGATGTGCCCGCCGGCGGCGAACGCCTTGGCATCGATCAGAGCAGCCGCTTTGCGCGCGAGGGTCCCGTCGTGGACCTGCACGGCACTGAAGTCCGCCCCGTCGTAGCGTGTTTCCATCTCCTGCCGCAGAGACGGCTCCAGGGGATGCGACGGCGATCGCAGGGCTTCGTCCACGGCCGCCCGCTGCACTTGCGCATGGTCGACGGTCTCGTCCGGAGCGGGCCCGGCCGAAGCTCCTCCTCCCCCTGCGGAAGCGACTCGCTGCAGATGCTTCAGCCAGTGAGAGTTCAGGCCGACAGGCTGGCCGGCGCGGGACGGCCCTGGCGCCCTCCGGCCGACCTGCCCGGCATCCTTCTCGTGCGCACGCACGCGGCACACTCCTTCGCGCGAGGGGATTCTGCCAGCCTGATTGTCCTCGCTGCAGTGCAGTGACACGAAGGCCTCACGGGTGCAGACCTGTTGCCCTCGGGAACCGTTCGTTCGGGCAACAGGACCGCCTCCACACGTCGCGAACGCCCGGTCACCGGCCGCGCGACCGCATCAGGGCCCGGCGGCACCGGCCTCTTCGGCACGCAGCCATTTCTGCACGGCTGCGTTTCCCGCAGTGTGCTGGAGGAGTCTCAGGCGCGCCAAGGTGCCGCTCTCGGGGGCAGACCGCGCGAGCTTCCTGACCGTGCGCCTTGGCGCCTCCGCGGTTCCCTCCTGCTGGTTGCCCTCCATCCGTCCTCTCCGTCGATGACCCGACCGCGTCCCACCATCCACGCTTTGCTATCACGAGATGGCGCCGAGCAGGACCGGACCGGTTCCGTCGTGGCATGAACGGCAGGAGCAAGGATGGGTGACCGGGCCGCGGAAGCGGACCGCCCTTGGACGCGCCGGCCCACGTTCGGCACGGCGTGACCCACGACGCGCCCCTGCCGCACCGCCTCCGGCGCCGCTGGCAGACGGTCCTTCTCGAGCGGAAAGTCGGCACGTCCTCGACTGACGGACCCGTTTGCTGTCCCGGTCAGGTGCGTCGTGCTGGTCCACCGGGCACGAGGGCAGGGCGGGTGAGCGGACCGAGGCCCACCGGCTTCCAGGCCGACGCCACGGTCGTCCCGACCTCGGTGGGCAGGGGCGACCGGGTCTTCTGCGACAAGCTCAACCACGCCGGCATCATCGACGGCTGCCGACTGGTCGAAGCGCGCGGCGCGCACGTGCGCCACTTCGGGCACAACGACACCGAGGACCTGCGCTCGGGCGAGGTCCTCGCGGCGTTCGTCGACGAACCACCCGGCGGAAGCAGCGGTTCCAGCAGAGCGGACCGGACCTCGACGCCGCACACCTCGCCGGGCACCGCGTACTTCAAGGAGCCCGCAGCCTCGTACGTGCCGGCTGATCGAGCCGCATGGCGGTCTGCTTCTCGACAGGACCCCGTGTGATCCGGGGTTCGGACCGACCGGTGCGGCGAGTCCGGTTCATGCGAGATCGATCGGCCCGATGCCTGCCCGGGGGGTGGGTGGGGGAGGACACGCCGGTCAGAGCCATCCCGTGGCCGCACCAGCGGCCACGGGCAGGCACAGGAGCACGGTCGGACCGCCGCCGGGGGCGTCCTCCGCCCTGAGCGTGCCGTGCATGGCCTCGGTGAGCACCCGGGCCGGAGCGAGGCCGGGGCCGAGACCGGCGGTGTTGTCGCGGTCTCCGAGGCGCCACCACCCGCTCCCGGGCCTCCCGGACGTCCCCGATGCCGTGCTCGGCGCGCTACTTGTGGAGGGTCGTCCACCTGCCCGGCCTTGGGCCTTCCGGGCGGGAGGTCCGGCCGCGCCCCGGCCGCCGGACCGGCCTCGTGCGTGGTCGTCACGCTCAGAACTTCTCGGGGAAGAACAACGCCAGGACCAGGTACCCGACGAGGCTGACCGCGACGACGATGCCTACGACGTTCTCCGTGCTCACCCGTACACCGACTCCCCTGTGCGTCCTCGACCTCACCAGCGAACATCAACGGAACGCTGAACGAAGCGGTCCATACGGCTTCCTGACGCCGGTCGGCCGGGACTTTGACGGTGCGTTGACGCCGCTCCATCGACGGGGTGCCGTGGGCGGTGGTGGCGCGCGTATGACGAGGGTGCTGGTGGTGGACGACGAACCGCAGCTCGCGCGTTTGCTGGTCATCAATCCGAACGCGCGGAAGTACGACGTGGACTGCGCGCAGGACGGGGCCGCGGCCCTGGACGCCGTGGCCGCCCGCAGCCCGGACGTGGTCCTGCTCGACCTCGGGCTGCCCGACATGGACGGGATCGATGTGATCAGGCACCTGCGTGGATGGTCGCAGCTGCCCGTGGTGGTGGTCTCCGCCCGCCACGGCTCCGAGGCGAAGATCCGGGCGCTGGACGCCGGCGCGGACGACTACGTCACCAAGCCCTTCAGCATGGACGAACTCCTGGCCCGGCTGAAAGCGGTCGCCCGCCGCACGCTGCCGCACGGCTCGACAGCCTCGGAGGACGCGGTCGTCGAGACCGCCGAGTTCACCGTGGATCTGCTCGCGAGGAAGGCCGGGCGCGGAGGGGAGGACATCAGGCTCACGCCGACGGAATGGCATCTGCTCGAGGTTCTGATCCGCAACCGGGGCCGACTCGTCGGCCAGCGGCGTCTGCTCCAGGAGGTGTGGGGCCTCGCCTAGGGAACGCAGACCAACTACCAACTACCTGCCGGTGTACATGGCCCACCTCCGCCACCAGGCGCAGCCGACGGGGGGTGCCCTCAAGACCCCGCCGATTCCGAGCCTTTCGCGCACGTCGCGTCATACGCCCAGGTGTGCGCGAACGAGTGCGTCGAGTCGCCGCCAGGCCGGGGACGACGCATTGACCGATCCCTGGATGAGGGAGGCGATATCGGAGGGAGCGTCCAGCCCGGGCAGCGCGTCGGATCCGTAGCGCTCCCGGGTCGCCTCGGCGATGCGGCGGGCGAGTTCGTCGATGCGGGGGTCGGCGGCGTCGAGGTCGTACGCGTGGTCGTAGCCGAGGTAGAGCTGCCGTAGCGTCGGGTCGGCGGTGGTCTCGGCCTGGTCGTGGAAGAGGGTGAACGCGCGGTCCGGTCGGGTGGCGAACACGAGGATCCACAGGTCGCGCTGCAGGTCCACCCATCGAGGAGTGAATCCCCAGCGAGCCAGACGCTCTAGATGCGCTCCGACCTCGGCGGGCAGCGGTGCCGGCTGCCCGGTGGCGAGCCGGCGCAGGCGTCCTTGTGTTGCCCGCAGACCACGGATGCGGGCGGTGAGCTCGTCGTCGATCTCGCCCAGGGCCTGCTGGAACTCCGCGTCGGTCGCCGATCTCAGGTCCCGGATGCGGGCCAGGGGGACACCGGCTTCGGCAAGCGTCCGGATCTTGATCAGATCGATGGCGTCGTTTGCCCCGTACCGGCGGTAGCCGGACGCGTCGCGCTCCGGTTCGGGGAGCAGGCCCTTGTCGTGGTAGACGCGGATGGTCTTGGTCGACACCCCGACGTACTTGGCCAGCTGTCCGATGGTGATCACCTGGTCATCGTCCCACTTGACCTTTCCCCTGGGGCAGGGTTGCAGCATGGCGTCATGGCGGACATCAACATGAAATTCGATCGGGAGACCCTGCGCGAGCTGGCCGATGAGGGCAACGAGAGCGCGCTGGACCGGCTGGCCGACATGGCCGACGCGGCCGGGGACCTCGGGGAGCTCAGCGAGCTGTTGGACGAGGGATGCATGCATGCCGGGTTCCTGCTCACCCGGCGCGCGGCCGCGGCGGGCGATCTCCGGGAGCTGCAACGGATCTCCGACGCCGGGTACGACGAGGCCGGGAACGAGCTGGATCGGCTGCTGAAGGGGCCTGGAGGAGGCGGATCCGCCATGCCGCTGCCGTAGGCACTGCAGACCGTGGCCACCGGCGTCGCTTCACCCAGGCGGTGTGGCCGACGAGGAGGCCGGCGAGCTTGTTGAGGCGCTTGACGGTGCGGTCCTCGGTGGCGGCGGGGGAGGCCGGTCTCGCGCACTCCGGGGTTCACGGAGACGGCGGTGACGCGCGGGTCGGCGGCGAAGACTCGTACGACGGCGTGGGCGAGGTCCTCGACCTCCTGCTGTTGATGCCGGCGGTGGCGATCACCTCTTCGGGCGTGCGGCCGTGGAGGAGGACAAATGGCGCCGAGCTCGGCGAGCCGACGGGCGGTCTCGTAACCGATGCCGGAGGTGGCTCCGGTGACGTTCGAAGAGGGCATGCCTGACGTGCCCGGCGCCCCGGCGCGAGGCGGGGGCGTGGGCGTGGGCTCAGGGTCATGCGGTGAAGGTGAGGCTCCGTACGCGCAGGACGCGCGGCCGACGTCAGTGGGCCGGGCGGACGGTGGGCGCCGTCGGCCGCACCGGATTCGGTGGCCGATCGTCGTTGCGCGGACCGCTGTTCACGGCGCAATCCCAGCGCATCGGGGGCGGAGGCAAGCCCCGGAGGCTTCTCGACGGGCTTCTGACGACTGTTCGTCAGAGCCCCGTTAAAGATCGACTTCCGCGCGGAAGGAACCCGTCAAGGAGTGCTGGCAGGGCCGCCGGCCGTGCGCAGACTGGTGTGGCGACGGAGCCGGGCAACGGACCGGCGGCACGCGGCTGGTGGGCGATGACCTGAACATCGCCCGCAGCGGCGCAGGGTCCGCGTGCCGGTCACCCGTCGCACAACACAGGAGCCGTCCGGCTCTCCGGTGTGGGGATACCGGGGCCGGGCGGCTCTCGAATGCCGGTGGGTGCGGCAGGGGAGGACAGCCGGCGCGCTTCGCTGTCAGCGGGCTGTCCGGGGCCTGTCAGGGGGCCCGGGCATCGTCGTGGTCGTCGAGAGCGACCACACACCCGATCAGGAGCACCCCATGAACGCCCACAGCAGCGAGAAGTCCCAGGCCGTGCTGGCAGAGTTCGTCGAGCGGGCCGCCACGGAGTTCGGCATACCCGGAGTCACCGTTGGTGTCTGGGCGGACGGCCGCGAGACCTTCGCAGGTCATGGCGTGACCAGCCTCGACAACCCGCTGCCCGTCGACGAGCACACGCTCTTCCAGGTGGGATCCGCGACGAAGACCTTCACCGCGGTGGCGCTGATGCGGCTGGTCGCCGACGGCCGCATCGACCTGGACGCACCGGTGCGCCGGTACGTTCCCGAGCTCGTCCTCGCGGACGAGGGGGCGGCCGACACGATCACGGTCATGAACCTGCTCAACCACACCTCGGGCCTGGGATGGAACGTCGTCGTCGACACCGGCGACGGTGACGACGCCCTGGCCGCCTTCGTGGGGAAGATGGCCGAGCTGGAGGTCGTCGGCGAGCCCGGGGCCCGGGCCTCGTACAGCCAGGCCGCCTACAACCTGCTCGGGCGCGTCCTGGAGAACGTCACGGGTCTGACGTACGAGAGGGCCGTCTCCTCGCTCCTGTTCGAGCCGCTCGGACTGTCGAACAGCTTCTTCGGCACCGCCGACGTCATGACCCGCCGGTTCGCCGTGGGGCACAACGCCGACGCGGACGGCAACCTCGCCGTCGCGAAGGAGTGGCGGCTCACCCGGGGCAACAACCCCGGAGGGGGACTCGCGTCCTCGGCGGCCGACATCCTGCGCTGGGCGCGCTTCCAGCTCGGCGAGGGGCGCACGGAGAACGGCGAGCAGCTCCTGCCGGCCGGTCTGCTGCACGGGATGCGGGAGCAGACGGTCGAGCTGCGCGGCAGCAACCTCGGCGACGGCTTCGGCATCTGCTGGTTCCTGCGCGAGCTGGAGGGCGGCGTACGGACGATCGAGCACGGCGGATCGGCCAACGGCCAGTTCGTCGAGCTGCTGATCGTGCCCGAGCGGGACTTCGCCGTCGTCGCCATGTCCAACGCCGGCCCGGACGGCATCCCCTTCAACCGGACCGCCGTCCGCTGGGCCCTGGAGCACCACCTCGGAGTCGTCGACAAGGATCCGGAGCCGCTGCCGTACGACGAGGCGCGGGCCCGGGAAGTCGCCGGGGCCTACGAGAACGACGCCATGACGCTCACCGTCACCGCCGACGGGCGGGAGCTGACCATCGGAGTCGTGATCAAGCCGGAGATCCGCGGGGCGGCCGACTTCGAGATGCCCGCGGACTACGAGCCGGCCGCCCTGGGGCTGCTGCCGGGCGACGGCGACGAGTTCATCGTCACCGCCGGCGGACTCCGGGGACAGCGCGGCTTCTTCTCCCGGAACGCGAGCGGTGCCGTCGTCGGCATGGACCTCGGAGGCCGGATCTTCCACCGCGTCCGCGCCACTTCCGTGTGACGGACGCGAGCGACGATCGGTACCCGCGTCCGATCCACCGCAGTCGGCCGGCGCTGCAGCCCGCGGGAGGCGCGCCGTATGACGCCGGTAGCCCGTCCGGCCACAGGGCGACCGGCGATGGCCCGGCCCGAGTGGCCGGTCGGCCGCCTTGCGTCAGGTGACCGCAGACGTCGGGAGCTCCGGTGACAGCGCAGGGCCGTCCCCTGCTGTGGGGAGGGTGAGGACCATGGTGAGGCCGCCGCCGGGGGTGTCCTCGGCCGTGAGGGTGCCGCCGATGGCCTCGGTGAAGCCGCGGGCGACGGCGAGGCCGAGGCCCACTCCCGCTCCGCGTGGGGCGTCGCCGTGGCGCTGGAAGGGTTCGAAGATCCTTTCCTTGGCCTCTTCGGGGACTCCGGGGCCGCGGTCGACGACGCGCAGTTCGACGCGGCTTGCCAGGGCACTGGCGGAGACGTTGACGGGTTGGCCGTCCGGGCTGTACTTGACGGCGTTCTCGACGATGTTGGCGACGGCCCGTTCCAGGAGGCCGCGGTCGACGGCGACCATGGGCAGGGTCTCGGGGATGTCCAGCTCCACGCTGTCCTCCGGTACGCCGCCCAGGGCCATCGGGACCACCTCGTCGAGGTCGGTCTCCCGGATCAGCGGGACGACCGTGCCGGTGTTGAGCCGGGACATGTCGAGGAGGTTCCCGATGAGGGCCGCGAGACGGTCGGCGCCGTCCTCGATGCCTTCGAGGAGTTCGGCCTTGTCGTCCTCGGACCATTCGACGTCGTCGGAGCGCAGGGAGGTGACGGAGGCCTTGATGCCGGCGAGCGGGGTGCGCAGGTCGTGGCTGACGGCGGCGAGCAGGGCGGTACGGATGCGGTTGGCCTCGGCGAGCTCGCGGGACTTCTCGGCCTCGTCGACCAGGCGCTGGCGGTCGAGTACGACTGCAGCCTGAGCCGCGAAGGCGCCGAGGACGCGGCGGTCCTCGGCCGGCAGGACCCGGCCGGTCAGGGCGAGGGCCATGTTGTCGCCCATGGGGAGGTCGACGTCCGCGTCCTCGGGCCGACTGACAGGACCGGTGCCGACGGATGCGGCCGTGGTCCACGCGTCGACCTCGCTCGTGCGTTCCACGAGGGCGACCGACTGCATGGCGAAGGTTTCGCGGAGACGTTCCAGGAGGGCGTCGAGGGAATCCTCGCCGCGCAGGACGCTGCCCGCGAGGAAGGAGAGGATCTCGGACTCGGCGCGCAGCCTGGCGGCCTGGTGGGTGCGCCGGGCGGCCAGGTCGACCACGGACGCCACGGACACGGCGACCCCGATGAAGATCGCGATGGCGACGATGTTCTTCGGATCGGAGACCGTGAACTGGTGCAGCGGCGGTGTGAAGTAGTAGTTGAGCAGGAGGGAGCCGAAGGCCGCCGAGGCCAGGGCGGGCAGGAGTCCGCCGAGGAGTGCTGCCGCCACCGTGCACGTGAGGAAGAGCAGCATGTCGTTGGCGAGGCCGAGGTCGGGGACGAGCTGGTTCAGCAGGACGGTGAGCAGTGCCGGGCCAGCGATGCCGGCCAGCCAGCCCCAGATGCGGCGGGAGCGTCCGAGGCGTGCGCCGCGGGCGACGGGCAGGCTGCGGCGGCCTCTGGCGGCCTCGTCGTGGGTGACGATGTGGACGTCGAGGTCGGGTCCGGATTCGCGGGCGACCGTGGCGCTGACGCCGGGGCTGAGGACGGACTGCCAGGAACGGCGGCGGCTGACCCCGAGCACGATCTGGGTGGCGTTGCAGCCGCGGGCGAACTCCAGCAGCGAGTCCGGGATGTCGTCGCCTATGACGTGGTGGAAGGTGCCGCCGAGGCCTTCGACCAGGGTGCGCTGGACGGCCAGTTCCTTGGGTGAGGCGGACGTGAGTCCGTCGCTGCGGGCGATGTAGACGGCCAGGACCTCGCCGCCCGCTCCCTTCTCGGCGAGGCGGGCGGCCCGGCGGATGAGGGTACGTCCTTCGGGGCCGCCGGTGAGGCCGACGACGATGCGTTCGCGGGCCTGCCAGGTGGAGCGGATGTTGTGCTCGCCCCGGTACTCCTGCAGGTACTCGTCGACCCGGTCGGCCACCCACAGCAGCGCCAGCTCGCGCAGGGCGGTCAGGTTGCCGGGGCGGAAGTAGTTCGAGAGGGCCGCGTCGACCTTGTCCGGCTGGTAGACGTTGCCGTGGGCCATGCGGCGGCGCAGCGCCTGCGGGGACATGTCGACCAGCTCGATCTGGTCGGCCCGGCGGGCCACCTCGTCGGGGACGGTCTCGCGCTGCCGGACCCCGGTGATCGTCTCCACCACGTCGCCCAGCGATTCGAGATGCTGGATGTTCACGGTCGAGATGACGTCGATGCCGGCCTGGAGGAGTTCCTCGACGTCCTGCCAGCGCTTGGTGTTGCGCGAGCCCGGCACGTTGGTGTGCGCGAGCTCGTCCACGAGCGCCACGGCCGGGCGGCGGGCGAGGATCGCGTCGACGTCCATCTCGGTGAAGGTGGAGCCGCGGTAGTCCAGTTCGCGGCGGGCGACGAGCTCCAGACCGTGCAGCATCACCTCGGTGCGCGGCCTGCTGTGGTGCTCGACGAAGCCGACGACGCAGTCGGTGCCCCGCTCGACCCGACGGTGCGCCTCGGAGAGCATCGCGTACGTCTTGCCGACGCCCGGTGCCGCACCGAGGTAGATGCGGAGCTTGCCGCGTCCCATGTTCAGACTCTTCTTCTCTGTCGACGATCGGCCGGTGATCAGGGTTCGAAGCGGTATCCCATGCCCGGTTCGGTGATCAGGTACCGGGGGTGGGAGGGGTCCGCTTCGAGTTTGCGCCGTAGCTGGGCCATGTAGACGCGCAGGTAGTTGGTGTTGTCCCCGTACGTCGGCCCCCAGACTTCCAGCAGCAGCCGAGCCTGGGTGATCAGGCGGCCCGGGTGGGTGATGAGGATTTCCAGCAGGTGCCATTCCGTCGGAGTCAGACGTACGGTGCGGTCGCCCCGCCGTACCTTCCGGGCGACGAGGTCGACGGTGAACCCGTCGGTCGTCACCACGGCGACGTCCGGCCGGGAGGCCGCCGGGGCCTCGTTCCTCCGGGCGGCTGCCCGCAGGCGGGCCAGGAGTTCGTCCATGCTGAACGGTTTCGTCACGTAGTCGTCCGCGCCGGCGTCCAGGGCCCGGATCTTGTCCTCCGAGGTGTGCCGGGCGGACAGGACCAGGATGGGCACGCGGGACCAGCCGCGGACGTTCTTGATCACGTCGACGCCGTCCATGTCGGGCAGCCCGAGGTCCAGCACTATGACGTCCGGCTTGCGGGCGGCCGCGAGCCGCAGGGCCGAGCTGCCGTCCGGGGCCTCCTCGACCTCGAACTTGCGCGCCTGCAGGTTGATCTTCAGTGCGCGGACGAGCTGGGGATCGTCCTCCACCACCAGCACCCGGGTCGTCGGTGTGCAGCCCTTCCTTCGTTACGGGCACGGTCAGGGAGCCGACGGGGCGCTCGGGCACCCCCCAGCGTCTGCTGGGGGAGTTCCGCGTCCCGCCGGCTCCCGGTCCGTGCGATGTCGAGCATCAGCTCTCGGTCAGTGCCTTGAGGGCGGTGTTGAGCTCGAGGACGTTGACGCGGGGCTCGCCCATGAAGCCGAGGGTCCGGCCGGCGGTGTGGTCGGCGACGAGCTTCTCGACCTGCTCGACGTCGAGCTCGTTCTGTTCGGCGACCCGGTGGACCTGGAGCTTGGCGTACTCCGGGGAAATGTTCGGGTCCAGGCCCGAGCCGGAGGAGGTGACGGCGTCGGCCGGGACGTCCTCGGGCCTGACTGTGTATCCGGCCGTGGAGTTGTCGGCGATGACCGCTTCCTTGGCGGCGACGACCTGTGCGCAGAGGGTGCCTTCCTCGGCGTCCTTGGTGCACCGGCCGTCCACGGCCCCGTTGTCGGCGGCGCGGTTGGTGGCGCCGGAAAGGATCAGCGAGTACTGGGTGTTGACCGAGTTGCTGCCGAGACCGCCCGAGGGGCGCGGCTGGAACCACTTCAGGTCCGGCTTCGCGGCCTCTTCGGCGTCGTCGGGGTTCTGCTTCGGGAGGTTGTAGGTCTGCCCGATGAGCGAGGAGCCCACGACCTGCCCGCTCTTGTCCTTGATCTCGGAGCCGTTGGCCTTGTCGTTGAACAGGGCCTGGGCGATGCCGGTGACGGCGAGCGGGTAGATGATCCCGCAGATCACGGTCAGGACGAGCAGGGCGCGCAGGCCCGCCCCGATCAACCGCGCCGTGTTGCCTACAGAGTTGTTCATGTCGTCTCAGCCGATTCCGGGGATGAGGGTGATGATCAGGTCGATGAGCTTGATGCCGATGAACGGGGCGATCAGACCGCCCACGCCGTACAGCCCCAGATTGCGGCGGAGCATCTTGTCCGCGCTGGTCGGCTTGTACTGGACGCCCTTGAGGGCGAGCGGGACGAGCGCGATGATGATCAGCGCGTTGAAGATGACGGCCGAGAGGATCGCCGACTCGGGGGAGTGCAGGCCCATGATGTTGAGCTTGTCGAGGCCGGGGTAGACGACCGCGAACATGGCCGGGATGATCGCGAAGTACTTCGCGACGTCGTTGGCGATCGAGAAGGTGGTCAGGGCGCCGCGCGTGATCAGGAGCTGCTTGCCGATCTCGACGATCTCGATGAGCTTGGTGGGGTTGGAGTCCAGGTCCACCATGTTCCCGGCCTCCTTGGCGGCCGAGGTGCCGGTGTTCATCGCCACGCCGACGTCGGCCTGGGCGAGCGCGGGGGCGTCGTTCGTACCGTCACCGGTCATGGCGACGAGTTTGCCGCCGGCCTGCTCCCGCTTGATGAGGGCCATCTTGTCCTCGGGGGTGGCCTCGGCGAGGAAGTCGTCGACGCCCGCCTCCTCGGCGATGGCCTTCGCGGTGAGCGGGTTGTCGCCCGTGATCATGACGGTCTTGATGCCCATGCGGCGCAGCTCGTCGAACCGTTCGCGCATGCCCTCCTTGACCACGTCCTTGAGGTGGATGACTCCCAGGACGCGGGCGCCCTCGTCATCCTTCACGGCGACGAGGAGCGGCGTACCGCCCGCTTCCGAGATCTTGTTCGCGAGGAGGTCGGCGTCGTCGGCGACCTCGCCGCCCTGCTCCTCGACCCAGGTGATGACCGAACCGGCCGCGCCCTTGCGGGTCTGCTTGCCGTCGACGTCGACGCCGGACATGCGGGTCTGGGCGGTGAAGGCGATCCACTCGGCCTGGGCCAGTTCACCCTGGTGGCGCTCGCGCAGCCCGTACTTCTCCTTCGCCAGGACGACGATGGACCGGCCCTCGGGGGTCTCGTCGGCCAGAGAGGACAGCTGGGCGGCGTCCGCCAGTTCGGCTTGGGTGGTGCCCTTGACGGGTACGAACTCGGAGGCCTGGCGGTTGCCGAGGGTGATGGTGCCGGTCTTGTCGAGCAGGAGCGTGGAGACGTCACCGGCGGCTTCGACGGCCCGGCCCGACATGGCCAGGACGTTGCGCTGGACCAGGCGGTCCATGCCCGCGATGCCGATCGCGGAGAGCAGGGCACCGATGGTGGTCGGGATCAGGCAGACCAGCAGGGCCGTCAGCACGATCATGGACTGCTCGGCGCCCGCGTAGATCGCGAAGGGCTGGAGAGTGACGACAGCCAGCAGGAAGACGATCGTGAGGGACGCGAGGAGGATGTTCAGCGCGATCTCGTTGGGCGTCTTCTGCCGGGCCGCACCCTCTACGAGCGCGATCATGCGGTCGATGAAGGTCTCGCCGGGCTTCGTCGTGATCTTGATGACGATCCGGTCGGAGAGGACCTTCGTGCCACCGGTGACGGCCGAGCGGTCGCCGCCGGACTCCCGGATGACGGGAGCGGACTCGCCGGTGATGGCCGACTCGTCGACCGAGGCGACGCCCTCGAGGACGTCACCGTCGCCGGGGATGATGTCGCCGGCCTCGCAGACGACGAGGTCGCCGATCTTCAGCTCGGTGCCCGCAACGGACTCCTCACCGCCGCCCCGGGTCAGGCGGCGGGCGACGGAGTCGGTCTTGGCCTTGCGCAGGGTGTCGGCCTGGGCCTTGCCGCGGCCCTCGGCCACCGCCTCCGCCAGGTTGGCGAAGACCGTCGTCAGCCACAGCCAGACGGTGATGGCCCAGCCGAACCAGTTCGTCGGGTCCTTGAGGGCGAGGACGGTGGTGACCACCGACCCTATGAGGACGACGAACATGACCGGGGACTTGATCATGACGCGGGGGTCCAGCTTGCGTACCGCGTCGGGGAAGGACCTGATGAGCTGCTTGGGGTCGAACAGGCCCCCGCCGACGCGGCCGGCCGGCGGCTTGTGGCCCGTGGGCAGGTCCTCGTGCGGAGCACGGGTCTCAGTGGCGGTGCTCATGATGCGAGCCCTTCGGCGAGCGGTCCCAGCGCGAGGGCGGGGAAGTAGGCCAGACCGGTGACGATGAGGATCGTGCCGACGAGCAGGCCGGTGTAGAGCGGCTTGTCGGTACGGAGGGTGCCCGCGGTCTCGGGGACGGGCTTCTGTTCGGCGAGCGAGCCGGCCAGCGCGAGGACGAAGACCATGGGCAGGAAGCGGCCCAGCAGCATCGCGATGCCGATCGTGCTGTTGAACCACTGGGTGTCGGCGTTCAGGCCCGCGAAGGCGGAGCCGTTGTTGTTGGCGCCCGAGGTGTAGGCGTACAGCACCTCGGAGAAGCCGTGCGCGCCCGAGTTCAGCATCGAGTTCGGCGGGGTCGGCAGGGCCATCGCCGCTGCGGTGAAGCACAGCACCAGGGCCGGGGTGATGAGGATGTAGCACGCGGCGAACTTGATCTCGCGGGTGCCGATCTTCTTGCCCAGGTACTCGGGGGTGCGGCCGACCATCAGACCGGCGATGAACACCGCGATGATCGCCATGATCAGCATGCCGTAGAGGCCGGAGCCGACGCCGCCGGGAGCGATCTCGCCGAGCTGCATGCCCAGCAGCTGGATGCCGCCGCCCAGGCCGGTGTAGGAGGAGTGGAAGGAGTTGACCGCACCGGTCGAGGTGAGCGTGGTGGCGACGGAGAAGATCGCGGAGGCTCCGATGCCGAAGCGGGTCTCCTTGCCCTCCATGGCGCCGCCCGAGACCTCGAAGGCCGGGCCGTGGTGGGCGAACTCGGTCCACATCATCAGAGCGGTGAAGCCGACCCAGATGATGCCCATGGTGGCGAGGATCGCGTAGCCCTGGCGCAGGTTGCCGACCATCCGGCCGAAGGTACGGGTCATCGCGAAGGGGATGACCAGGATCAGGAAGACCTCGAAGAGGTTCGAGAACGGGGTGGGGTTCTCGAAGGGGTGGGCCGAGTTGGCGTTGAAGTAGCCGCCGCCGTTCGTGCCCAGCTCCTTGATGACCTCCTGCGAGGCCACGGCCCCGCCGTTCCACTGCTGGGTGCCGCCCGTGAACTGGCCGACCTCGTGGATCCCGGCGAAGTTCTGGATCGCGCCGCACGCGACGAGGACCAGGGCGCCGATCACGGCGATGGGCAGCAGGATGCGGACGGTGCCGCGGACCAGGTCGGCCCAGAAGTTGCCGAGCTCGCCGGTGCGGGAGCGCGCGAAGCCCCGTACGAGGGCCACGGCGACGGCCATGCCGACCGCGGCGGAGACGAAGTTCTGGACCGCGAGGCCGCCGGTCTGGACGACGTGGCCCATGGCCTGCTCGCCGTAGTACGACTGCCAGTTGGTGTTGGCGACGAACGACGCGGCCGTGTTGAAGGCCTGGTCCGGGTCGATCGAAGAGAAGCCGAGCGAGCCGGGCAGGACGCCCTGCAGGCGCTGCAGCCCGTACAGGAAGAGGACGCTGACCGCGGAGAAGGCGAGGACGGCGCGCAGGTAGGCGGGCCAGCGCATCTCGGCGGACGGGTTGGCGCCGATTGCCTTGTAGATCCACTTCTCCGGCTTGTAGTGCTTCTCGGAGGAGTAGACGCGGGCCATGTGGTCGCCCAGGGGGCGGTAGGCCAGCGCGAGCGCGGCGATCAGTGCGAGGAGCTGGAGCACACCAGCGAGAACGGGACTCATCGGTGGCTAGAACCTCTCCGGCTTGACGAGGGCGAGGACGAGGTAGCCCAGCAGGGAGACGGCCACGACGAGGCCGACGATGTTCTCGGCGTTCACAGCTTGGTCACCCCCTTGGCGATGAGAGCCACCAGCGCGAACACCGCGACCGTGGTGACGACGAAGGCCAGATCGGCCATCGCGAGCTCCTGAGTGAAGTGAAGTGGGAGGAAATGAATCGGCCAGGTGGCCGATGACGAGACAACCGTGTCTTCATCCCGGCGTTAAGACGCCTTGACGGTGTCCATACGGGCGCACGGGGACTCTTAACGCCGCCCTGACGGAAAGGGCCGGAAAGGGCCGGAAAGGCCCGGTCACCCCAGGTGGGCCAGGCCTGCTGTGTCCAGGGCGGTCCCGTTCGACTCTCCCGCTCCGGCATCAAGGAGGCGTGAGGACCGCGGCGGCGGCCGTATGAACAACGTCAAGGACCCTGTTGATCCGGCCGTGGAATCCAGACGCTGTCCTCACTTTGCACAATGGAGGAACAGCGAGAGATGTCCATCGACATGGGAAAGACGGGCACGGCAGGACGGGCCCCGGGCACGGAGGAACCTCCTGATGCCGGTGTCCGCAAACCGCCGCCAGGGGACCGCCACCGGCTGACCGCCCTCCAGGGCCTGGCCGCGCTGTCGCTCGACGCGATGGCGTCCGTGGCGTACGGGCCGGAGTCGATCGTGCTCGTCCTGGCCGCGGCAGGCGCCTACGGCATGGGCTTCACCCTGCCCGTCACCCTGGCGATCGCCGCACTCCTCGCGGTGCTGGTGGCCTCGTACCGGCAGGTCATCGCCGCGTTCCCGGACGGTGGCGGCTCGTACGCCGTCGCCAGGAAGCACCTGGGCCGGCGTACGAGTCTGGTCGCCGCGGCCTCGCTGATCCTGGACTACGTGCTGAACGTGGCGGTGTCCGTCACGGCCGGCGTTGCCGCCCTGACCTCGGCCTTCCCCGAGCTGTACGCGGAACGGGTGTGGATCTGCCTCGGCATCCTGGTTCTGGTCACCGCGGTGAACCTGCGCGGGGTCGTGGAATCCGCCAAGGCGTTCCTCGTGCCCACCGCCGTCTTCGTCGGCTCGATCCTCGCGATGGTCGTCGTCGGGCTCTTCCGCGACGGTCCCGTCAGTACCGCGTCCGCTGCCGGACACGCCTCGGCCCTCGGCGAGGGCGCGACCACGGTGGGCGCGCTCCTGCTGCTGAAGGCCTTCGCGGCCGGCTGTTCGGCGCTCACCGGTGTCGAGGCCGTCGCCAACGCCGTGCCTTCCTTCCGGGCCCCGGCCGCCCGTCGTGCTCAGCGCACCGAGGTCGCCCTCGGCGCGCTGCTGGGCGTGATGCTGGTCGGCCTGTCGATCCTCATCGGGCGCTTCCACCTCCAGCCGGTCGAGGGCGTGACCGTCCTCGCGCAGCTCGCGGACGCCTCCTTCGGGCACAACGCCGCTTTCTACGTGGTCCAGTTCGCCACGATGGTGCTGCTCGCGCTGGCCGCGAACACCTCCTTCGGGGGGCTGCCCGTCCTGATGAGCCTGCTGGCCCGTGACAACCACCTGCCGCACGTCTTCGCCCTCAAGGCCGACCGCCAGGTCCACCGCCACGGCGTGGTGTGGCTGGCGCTCGTCTCCGGCCTCCTGCTCGTCTTCTCCGGCGGCGACACCAACACCCTCGTCCCGCTCTTCGCCATCGGAGTGTTCATCGGCTTCACCATCTGCCAGGTGGGCATGGTCCGGCACTGGTACGGGGAGCGCCCGCGCGGCTGGCGGGCGAAGGCGGCGCTGAACGGCTTCGGCGCGCTGCTGACCGGGGTCTCGGCGATCGTCGTCACCGCCACGAAGTTCACCGAGGGCGCCTGGCTGATCGTCGCCGCGCTGCCGTTGCTCGTGCTCGGCTTCCAGCAGGTCCACCGCGCGTACACCGAGATCGGTGAACGTCTGGAGCTCGGCCGGATCCCGCAGGCCCCGAGGCGCTCCCACTCCGTGGTCGTCGTCCCCGTCTCCGGTCTGTCCCGGCTGACCAGCCAGGCCCTGACCGCCGCCCGTTCACTCGGCGATGAAGTGCTCGCCGTGACCGTCACCCACCCGGCTCCCGAGGACCGTCGGGTGGCCGAAGCCCTCAGGCGGGACTGGGAGTTGTGGAAGCCCGGCGTCGAGCTGGTCGAGCTCTCCTCGGAGACCCGATCGCTCGGTCGCCCGCTGTCGGCGTACGTGAGGAAGCTGGCGCGGGCCCATCCGGACGCCCAGGTGACCGTGCTGATCCCGGAGACCGAACCCGCCCGGCTGTGGCAGCGGATGCTCCAGAACCAGCGCGGCTCCGTCGTCGCCCACGCGGTCCGGCGCGACACGGACGCCGTGATCTGCCGGCTGCGTTTCCGTATTACGGCCGGCGGACGCTGACGGGTGTTGACGCACCTCTGACGGCGGCTCGACGTCCCTCGTGCACCGCCCGTCAAGAGGGTGCCGATTCAGGCGCCCACATGCGCCCCCCGAGCTTCTGGCCGCCTGCGCGCGGGAGGCGGTCGGAAAGCTCCATCCGCGCGAACCGGTCAAGAGGCCGGTGCTGTTCGTCGAAGCCGTCGGATCCGTGCCGACCATGCTCTCGGCGCTCATTCAAAGGGAAGAAGCCATGTGCAGAGTCGTGGTCGGCGTGACCGGAACTCCAGGGAATATGGCGGTGCTGCACCGGGCCGCCGCGGAAGCCCGCGTGCGCGGTGCGGAGTTGCTGGCCGTCCTGGCCTGGCAGCCGCCCGGCGGCGAACTCGGAAGCCGCCACGGCCTCGGACCCTCTGCCCTTGCGCAATGCCGCGCCGCGGCTGTCGAGAGACTCCGCGAGGCCCTCGACACGGCCTTCGGCGCCGTGCGGCCCGGAGTCACCCTCGCGGGCCTCACGGTACGGGGGACTCCGGGCGCAGCGCTCGTCGACGTCGCCCGCGACACGGAGGATCTCCTCGTGGTCGGCACGGGTTCCCGCACCTTGCTGCGCCGCCTCATCCGCCCCTCGGTGGCCCGGCACTGCCTCGCCCACGCCGCCTGCCCCGTCCTCGCGGTTCCTCCCTCTCCGCTCCAGGCCGAGCTGGAGTCCGTACACCGTCGCAACATCTGGAGGGTTCCGCTCGACCTGCGGGAGCTGACCCCATGAGGGCGGCACCTCATGTGACGCGGTGGTCGACCGGGGGCGGCGGCGGAGGGGCGGCGGCCATGAGTGTTGTCCTCTGTGTGCGGGGCTACGGGGCTACGGAGTGCCGGTGAGTGGGGCGGGAGGGTCAGGAAACGGAGTCGAGCAACGGGCCGAATGCGGGCGGGAGCCGCTTCCACGCCTCCCGCCCGCCCGTGTACTCGGCTTCGGTCAGGAGGCACGAGTCCAGGAGCTGTTCGATCCCGTCGCGGTCGAGGCCCGGCGAGGTGAAGACCAGGTGCTGACAGCAGTCGCCGTGCTCGGGGTCCCAATCGAGGGCGGCCGCGGCCTGACGCATGGCGGGGACCAGATCCCAGGCGGCGTCGGGGAGCGAGGCCAGCCAGGGGCCAGCGTTCTCCACGCACAGCGCGCCGCCGGCCGCGTCCCAGGAGAGGAGGGTGTCGGGACGGTCGGCGAGCCAGAACCGGCCGCGGCTGCGGGCCGCAGCGCACGTCAGGTCCTCCAGGGCCTGGTAGAGCCGCTCGGGATGGAACGGCCGGCGGCGCTGCCATACGAGGGTGGCGACTCCGGCCTCGTCGGTCTCCTGGGGGAGGAGCGCACAGGCGGGGTGCTGGGCGGCGGCCGCTGCCTCCACGTCGAAGCCGGCGAACGCCGAGCGGGTGAGTTCGCTGGAGCCGGTGGGCACGCGGCGGGCCGTCGGGTGCAGTTGGGCCAGCAGGGCGCGGTCCTCGTCGTCGGCCTCCTCGCTGTCGGCGATCGCGAGGACCGGCGCGTACTCGAGCTGCCGGGCCCATGTGTCTGCGACGGTCCGCCGGTCGGTGGCCGCGGCGGCGAGTCCGGCCTCGGCGAGGTCGTCCCCGTTGCCGAGGCAGGGCAGGACGAGTGCGGGGTCCACGGCGGTGATCACGTTGGTGAGTTCGAGTACGTCACCGGCATGGGCGGCCACGACCTCGGCCATCGCCCGGGGCTCGACCGAGTCCCAGAGCTCCACAATGGCCAGGCGGGTCAGGCCACCGGAGGCCAGCCGCTCCAGCTCGGGGACGAGGTCTTCGCGCAGCGCGCAGCAGGCGCAGTCGTTGACCAGAGGAGTCTCGTCGGTGGACATCACGCCTCCCGAATCGCGCAGCGTGCGGAGCACGTTGCCGTCGGCCGCCGAGGACAGGTCGTGGTGCAGGGCGACACTGCCCGGCACGCTGCGCAGCAGGTGCTCGACGGTTTCCTTGCGCGCGTCGGCGTGCATACCTCCGACGATCACTACGGGGAGGGTCACTTGCGCCCTCCGTAGCGGCGCTCGAAGCGTTCGACCCGTCCCGCGGTGTCCAGGACACGGGCGGTACCGGTGTAGAAGGGGTGGATTCCAGGCTTCATGGGGTGGTTCTCTCCGGAGGTGGAGGGTCAGCGGCGTTCCGCCGGCTCTTGCGGGTGACGCAGGTGTGGGATTGGGACAAGGCCGGGCCGGACGGTGCCGTGGCTGCGACCACCGGCCGGCCCGGAGTCTTCAGGCGGCGCCCAGGGGCGCCTCGTGTTCGTGCTCGCAGGCGTCGTCGATTCCGTACGTCTCCCAGTCCGGGAAGTCGTCCACTGCGGGCACGGCTTCGCCCGGGCCGAGGAGGCACGCGGTGAGGGCCGCTCGCAGCGCTTCGACGCGCAGACCCGTGCCGATGAAGACGAGTTCCTGGCCCTGCGTGGTGTCCGGCCCGCTCACGCCCGAAGGTTCGAAGCGTGCGACCACGCCTGCCTGGGACCAGAGACCGGTTACCCGGGGGCGGCTGGCGAGCCGGAAGAAGCCCCTGGCACGCAAGATCTGCCCGAAGGCACCGCTGTCGAGTCCCTTGGTGACGAAGCTCCACAGCCGGCCGGGGTGGAAGGGGAGGTCGGCACGGAACACGAGCGAGGAGATTCCGTACTCCTCCGTTTCCGGGACGTGGTCACCGTTGAGCTCCTTGACCCAGCGGGGGGCCTGCTGAGCGCGCTCGACGTCGAACAGTCCGGTACCCAGGACCTGTTCCGGGGCACCTGGCCGCGGACGGCGGGAACGATCCTTGCGTCGGGGTTCAGCCGCGAGAGCGCGGCGCGCAGTCCGGCGACCTCGGGCGGCCCGACCAGATCGAGCTTGTTGAGCACGATGACGTCCGCGAATTCGATCTGGTCCATGAGGAGGCAGGGTCAGCCCTCGGGACGAAGCAGGCCGCGCTCGTACGCCTTCACCAGGCGCTGCGGCACCTGGTACACCGACCCGTCGACCGTGACCGGGACGAGCTGCGGCGTGCTGGCCTTCCATTGGGCGCGGCGGTGGCGGGTGTTGCTGCGGGACATCTTCCGCTTGGGGACGGCCATCGGGATCTCCTGTGAGGTGGGGCGGGCGATCGATGCGAGCCTATATGAAAACGACGACCATTTTCAATATGGGGGTGGGTGGCGGGGCTGCTCCGGTGAACGTGATCTCGTTGCGTCGCTCGCCGTGGGCCCGGCCCCGGAGCCGGCGGGCGCGGCGTCCCGCGCGGGGGAGGCGGGAGCTTCGACCCGGCAGGCGGCCTCGCGGACTTCCGGGTGAGCGCCGGCCGGGCGCCCGGTGGTGGCCGTCTGCGGCCGGCTCCTGTCGATGCACCCCACCGAGGGCGTGCGGTGGGGTGCGAGTCGCGGCTGCGGCGTCACTCGGCTCGGATCACCAGGAGGACTTGGTCACTCCTGGAAGGAATCCGGCGTGTGCCTGCCGACGGGTGCGGACCCGGGAGAGGCCGAACTTGCGGAGGTATCCGCGGGCGCGGCCGTCGACGCTGTCGCGGTTGCGCACGCGGGTGGCGCTGGCGTTGCGGGGCTGCCGCCGCAGCTCCGCGACGGCGGCCCGCCTTTCGGAGTCGACGGACGAAGGGCTGCTGATGGTGGCCTTCAGCTCGGCTCGCCTCGCGGCGTACCGCTCGACGATCGCCTTTCGCCGCTCGTTCTGCGCGACCTTGCTCTTCTTCGCCATCAGACCTTCCCTCCGCGTGCCCGGATCCGCGCCACGGCCGCTTCGACGCCGATCGAGGCCACCGTCTTGATCGCCTTGGCGCTCAGGGTCAGGCGGACGTGGCGGCCCTCGCTGGACAGCCAGTAGCGCTTGCTCTGGATGTTCGGGTCGAAGCGGCGTGACGTACGCCGGTGGGAGTGGGAGATGTTGTTGCCGAACCCTGGCTTTGCGCCGGTCAGTTGGCAGTGCGCGGACATGGGTGTTACCTGCCGTTCTCCGAGGTCACTACTTATTGGTAATGGAAACCATTCCCATATAGTAGCCCCATGGTGTCGCGCTCGCTCCGGTTGGCTCAGATGCAGATCACGATCTTTCCTCGGGTGCGTCCGCGTTCGGCGTGCGCGTGGGCGTCGGCGATCCGCTCCAGGGGGTAGGTCCGCTCGATCCGGGGTGTGTAGCGGCCTTGCCCGCCCAGTTCCGCCGCCGCGGACAGGAGAGCGGAGTCGTTCACCGCGTTGGCCACATGCGTGCCCAGGCGCTGCCCACCCGCGTGGTCGGCGACCGTCGCGACGCGCTTCGGGTCGCCCGCGATCGCGACGAGGTCCTCCAGGGAGCCGGAGGCCGCGGTGTCGAGCACGATGTCGACGCCCTGCGGAGCGAGAGTGGTGAGGCGCTGGGCAAGGCCGGGGCCGTAGGTGGTGGGTACGGCGCCGAGAGAGGTGAGGAACTCGTGGTTGCGTTCGGCGGCTGTCCCGATCACGGTGCGGACACCTTGGGCCACGGCGATCTCGACCGCCGCGCTGCCCACGCCTCCGGCGGCCCCCTCGATGAGGAGGGTGCGCCCCGCGAGGGGGCCGAGCGCGTCGAGCCCGCGCATCGCGGTCACGGACGCGAGACCGGCGCCCGCGGCCTGCTCGTCGTTCCAGGTGGCGGGGGTGTGCGCCCAGGCCGAAAGGATGAGCAGTTCCGCGGTCGCGCCGGTGACGCCTCCCAGCCCGAAGACCCGGTCGCCGATGCTCACCCCCTGCACCCCGTCGCCGATCTCGTCGACCACGCCGGCGCCGTCGCGCCCGGGAATGCCGGGCAGATCCAGGGGGAAGATCTGGTGCAGGGCGCCGGAGCGCAGCTTCCAGTCGATGGGATTGACGCCGGCCGCAGCGACGCGGACACGAATCTCACCGGGTCCGGGGTGGGGGTCGGGTACTTGCTCGATCACCAGGTTCTCCGCTCCGCCGTATTCGTGGAACCGGGCTGCGCGCATGATGGTCTGCCTTCCTTCGACGGGCCGGAACGACGTGTTCTTCCGACGCCCGGCACTCTAGAACCTGACGTTGACGTGAGGTGCAAGCCCCAACTTCGGCCCGGCCGGGGGCGGGTGGGCGTTTCGATCGGCTCCCAGGGCTGCACTCGGAGCGGGTATTGCTAGCCTGAACCTGACGTCAACGTGAGGTGTGAGCGGGAAGGGACTGACCTGCGTCATGCGCATCGGACAACTTGCCAGGCGGTCAGGGGTCAGCGTGCGGGCCCTGCGCTACTACGAGGAACAGCGGCTCCTGGAATCGGCGCGGACGTCCGGTGGCCAGCGTGACTACCCCGACGAAGCCTTGGAGCGGGTCCAGCTCATCCAGGACCTCTTCGCGGCCGGCCTGTCCAGCCGTACCGTCGTCGAACTCCTGCCGTGCGTGAGTACTGGCGTCGCGACCCCCGCCATGCTCGACCAGCTCATCATCGAACGCGACCGCATCGCCGCACGCATCGAGGACCTGACCCGGGCCAAGACCAAACTCGGCCGCGTGATCGAGAACGTGACCGCGGCGAACGTGGCGCAAGACTGATCAACCCGTCGCGAGGGGTGGGCCCCGAACTACCCGGCTACGCCCCGAGCTCGTCGTCAGCGCCGACGGGCACGGGGCGGTCAGCCGTGCCGACTCGCGTCTACTCGCGGATCTGGCCGAGGCTGCCGCACTGACCAGCGTCTTCTTCGACACTCTGCGCCGGCTGCGGCCTCGTGGGACGAGTGCTCAGGACCAGCGGAGGCGCTTCAGCTTTTCCGTGTAGGAACGGAACGGTGCCCCTTCGCGGCCGACCAGATCTTTGGCCTGCAGCCTTTTCAGTGAGGCGTGCTTCTCGGTCACGACGGGATGTCCGCTCTCCTTGGATCCCCAGGAGTACGAGTAGAGTTCGGTGTCCGTGCCGAGGATGATCTCGTCATTGTTTCCCCAGACTTCCTTCCAGGACCCGGGGGCGCTGGAGTATTGGGTTTCCGAGTGATAGGAGTTTCCGGGGTCCACGACCCAGCCCTCGATGGTGAGCCCTTCGTGGGAGACGGTCTTCTTCGCGTTCCCCTTTGCCTGCAGGTGTCCCACCAAGGTGCGGGCCAGGTTCCTGAATTCCTCGTACTCGTCCATCTTGGTTCCTCCCGGTCGTTCGTTCCACTGCGTCACCTGACGGCGCCGATGCAGTGGAAGAGGTGCCATTCGTCCCGCAGGCGGGGAGCCACGGGGCTGTCTCGGGCCCGGCGCTGAAGATCACGCAGCGCAGCGGCGGGGTCCCGTCCGTCCAGAACGTGTTCTGCCAGGTCGGGCAGGAGGGCTGCGCACGTGCTGCCGTGCACCTTCTTGATCGGGGCGACCACCTGGCGGGCACCGGCGAGCATGAAGCTGAGCGCCAGTCCGGACGGCTCACTGCCTTGCTGGTGCCAGATCCGGCCGCTCCCGCAGCAGCCGAGGACAACCGTCGCGGGCACCGCCAGTTCGAGTACGGACCAGTCGTTGAGGGACCCGGCCTCGGTGAGGATGTCCTGCCCGGGACGATGCCCCGCCTCGCCGTGCGCGGCGCAGTAGAAGAGATCGGTGGCCCCCTCCGCCAGCGCGCCCGCCAACTGGTCGTAGGAGGAGACGCGTCGTACCTTCGTGCACGTGCTGAGCCGCTCCAGTTCGAGCTCGCCCATGGGGGCGTCCGTGGGGAAGAGCCCGACGACCGTGTGCTCACGCCCGCGTCCGTGCTGTCGACTTCGCTGTTCGTGTCGGGCCGAGAGGATGCGCAGGGACGGCGTCAAGGTGATCACGGCCTTGTCGACGACCTGTTCCGTGGTCCCGCTCAGCGGCAGGGCCGAGTAGGGGACGTTCCACAGCTCGTTGGCGGGA
Organism: Streptomyces sp. NC-S4; assembly: GCF_054353315.1. Taxonomy (NCBI): domain Bacteria; kingdom Bacillati; phylum Actinomycetota; class Actinomycetes; order Kitasatosporales; family Streptomycetaceae; genus Streptomyces; species Streptomyces sp. NC-S4. The sequence goes on from NZ_CM135937.1 coordinate 7,775,280, forward strand.
AGGATGAACAGCCGAATCGGGTCCGTCTCGGGGGTCGCGCCCAGTACGGAGTGCAGTCCGGACGGTAGTAGACGGTCGGCCAGCTGAGTCCAGGCGCTGTTGGCGCGCAAGGACAACTCGCCGTCCTGACCGACGTCTTGCCCGTCGCGGAACCGGGTGAGCAGCGCGACGGCCTCGGCCGACAGCAGGCCGTGAGTGGCTTCCAGTGATTCGTTCGGATGCCGGCACACCGAGATGACCTCTACGGTCCGGTCCGCTCTGGTGAACAGCTCTACGTAGAGGGCGTACTCACGGGCGCCGAGCCGATGGTGGTCGATGTGGGCCTGCTCGTTTCCCCGTTCGGGATCGGCCGTGGCGGATCCGGTGCGCTGTTCGGCCGTGGGCAGGGAATGAGTGAAGGCGAAGAACAGCTTCTCGTGCAGGGCCCGGTGGGCTGACTGCCATGCCGTCCGCTGTGCGGCCGGGGCTCCCTCGGGAGGCCGTTCGTCCTCGTGGCGCTTCAGGTCGGCGTGCAGCCGGCGGAAGTCGGGGGAGAGGTCGGCCACGCCCGTACGGAGAGCTCCGGTGATGGCCCAGTCGCGTGCGGACTCCAGCCATCGCTCGGCGAATGCGGGGTCCCCGGACACGGCCAGCATGAGCAGCGGGAGCGCTGCGGATCGGGTGCTGTGCAGGAAGCCCGCCCGGGTGACGGCGTCGGGTGATGTCGCTCGGACGTCCTCGATCGCCAGCAGAGCGCTTCGCCCGTGGATCAGGGCCCGCCGCTCGTCGCCGGCCTCCAACCAGGCTTGCGACAGGGCCCATTGGCCTTCGATCTCGCCCAGCCGGTCGTTGGCTCCGGCATAGCGCCGGATCGCCTCCTCGCCGGCCTCCATGGGCGAGTACCCGCCCACACCGATACTGCCGCGCACAGCGATGAGGAGGACCAATGCCTCGTTCCGTAACTGGCCCAGTTGCTCGAACCCGCTGAGTGCGGCGGTCAGCACCCGCCCGGCACGACGGCGGTGACGGCGGGGATGCGTGGTGTCCGGGGCCTCCAGGGACAGCAGCCTGCCGAGGGAGGCGAGCGTGCGCAGCCGGTTCATCGGGTCCGCCGTCTGCTGGCCCAGCGGTGCGACTGCGCGCGTCAGCAGGTCGCGGGCGGTGCTCAGATCGCCTTCGTCCATGGCCAGCTCCGCGAGCTCGCGCGAGCTGTTGTGGAGTCCTCGGGGTTCGTCGGCCTCCCGGTACCAGCGGTACGCCTCTTCGAAGTGGCGGCGGGAGTTCTCGGGGCCCGACAGCACGCCGAGGAGCTCGCCCAGTTCGAACTCGATGTTGGCGAGTGTCAACGGGTTCACGCCACCGATCCGGCGCAGCGCCGAACGAGCCCGTCGATAGCCGTCCATGGCTTCTCGCAGGTTCCCCGCGAGCTTGTCGGCCATGGCCAGCTCCCGCCGGCTCTCGGCCTCGGCCACCAGATCGCCACCGCCCGAGGTCGCCGCCCGGACGGCGGCCTCCAGGAGCTCCCGGGCCCGTTCGGCGTCGCCTTGGACGCGTTCGGTACGCCCCCACCACAACAGCACGGTGGCGGTCGCGGGCGCCGGGGCATCGGCGTCCTGGTAGAGACGCACCGCCCGGCCGTAACTGTCCCGTGCCGCCTGTACGTCGCGCTGTTGTTCCCTGACCTCCCCGAGGTTGCGTGCCGCGTGCCCCGCGGCCAGGAGCGAGGGCCGCAAGCAACGTTCGGCCTCCTCTATCCTCGCCGCGTAGGTGGCCGTGTCCCCGGATTTCTGGGCCACCAGTGCGAGGTCCAGCCAGAGTGTGGCTTCGGTGACACTGTCCTGGGCATGCCGGGCGAGCAGCAGGGCCTCGGTCAGCGCGGCCTGCGCGTCCCGGTCGGAGGTGATCCGCAGGACGTTGGCCCTGGACTGGGCAGCTCGGGCGACACCCACCCGATCACCGGCCCGCTCGTAGGCGGCGCGGGCCAGGTCGGCGTTTTCCAGCGTCGACGGATAGTCGTCCTGCTGCCAGGCGTATTGGGCAAGCATGAAGAGCGCGCGACCGAGCAGATGGTCGTCCCCGTCCGCACGTGCCTTCACGGCCGTCCGGCGCACCTCTTCCACACTGTCGGGCGACCGGCCGACCAGTACCGTCAGGCGCAGGCGGTGCAGGTCGGCCACACCGGGTGGTTCCGTGACGCCGAGAGCGGCGAGCGCCCGCTCCGTCGACGTTGCGGTGGTGTCATCCGGTCGGGCGCTGTCCTGTGGGTTCATGGCATGGCCTCGGGTGGGACGGCGGAACGGGGCGGAGGAAGGGCGGCCGGTGCGAGCGGAGCCCGGGGAGCCGGCGGGCCGGGGTGGGCCGGGGGGTCGGATTGGGCCGGCGCGTCGGGTTGGGCCGGGAGGTCGGCCGGTGACGGTACTCGGGCCTCGGGGCGCAGGTAGGACCCGTACACGAGGACGATCTGCGCTCCGGGCAGTACGACGAACTGGGCGGGGTGTCGGACCCGGCCCCGCGTGGGGACGGTGACCGCGAGGGGCCCCTGCAGAACGAGATCGCCCTCACCGAGAGGGCCGCGCTCGTCGTCCATGCCCTTCAGGAAGCCCTCCCACACCCGGCCGTCGGCCAGGTGTACCGCGAGGAACGGGTGAAGTCCCGAAGGCGTCATCTCGGCGACCCGGTGGAGGGCGGAGGCCGAGGTGCTGCGAGTGGCCGAGCGGCGGCGCCAGGTCTCCCCGAGACCGGCCGCCGCGGACAGGCAGACGCTGACGACGAGTGCGAGCACGACCGACCAGATGGCCTGCCAGATGTGCGGCCGTACGTAGGAAGTTCCGAGGAGCAGTCCCTCCAGGGGGAGGAGGGCCGTCCAGCGACGGGCCAGGACGAGGACCGCCAGTACGGCGATGACACTGCCGGCGGCTCCGACACAGACCAGATCCACGAGTTCCATCACGGAACTCCGGCGCCGCCGGGGAACTTTGACTTCGACGATACGGACGAACGCATATCCGGGAGCCGCGGCTGCCAGGAGTACGGCCAGGGCGGTGAACGTCGTTGGCATCGGCGGTGGTCGCGTCGGCCGCTCCGGGTCGGGTCAGGACTGGTCGTCGGTCGGTTCGGGATCCACGGACTGCGCCGGCTGTCTGAGCAGTTCGGCGTCCGCTTCGGCGAAGGGGTCCGGCAGTGCGATACGAGCGGGATCGCCGAGCGAGGGCATGTCGGTGGCCCGGTGGCCGTCCGAGGTCAGGCCCTCGGCGGGATCCGTTTCGGTGTCGTCGGGCATCCGGGGACTGGACATGGCGGGCTCCCGCGAGCTGGGGTCGGACGGGGTCGGCGCGCCGTCACGCTCGGCGTCGGACGCTTCGTGAACCATGTTAGGTCGCATGGTCCCGGCCCACCAGAATATGAGTGAATTCTCCGTCGGCCATCGGCCGGGCAGTTCGCCCGGCGTATCGAACATTCCGCGCGACAGCGGGCTGCGGTACCCGAGTTCGGTCAGCGCCCCCAATTCTCGCTCGCGCATTCGAATAAGAGAATCCCTGTGATCTCATTTCGGTTGGGGGAAGGCGATCGCGACGAGTTCGATCAGGTGCCAGCCGCGCGCCGCCGGCCGGGCGATCCGCCATCTGCCGGACCAGGTATGCCATCCGGCCTGAAGGCGAGTGGGCCACGCCGAGTCGGTCGGCGCGTACGAACAGCCTGACCCAGTGGCGCTGAGGTTCCGAACGAACGTCGCGGAAGTTCAAGTGCATGCCGTGTCGGCATTCCTAGGATTCGACGGCAGAAGGGAAACCGGGGCTCCGGGGCTGTTCCTGGACGGGTACCCACCAAGGACAAGGACTCGCGCAGTCTGCCTCCGGACAGTCCTGTTCCGATGGAGCCCGCTCCCTGCTGAGCAGTCGGCTCCGTGCCTTCTGCGCGCCGAGCTCGGAGGTGGCCGAGCGAGGCGCAGGGCCGACCTGAAGAGAGTCATCCCGGCTTTTCGGCCCTTTGAGTACATGCAAGCAATCAGCTCTTTGATCGTCGAGGAGCTCTTTTCTGAAACCCGGCGGTCGGACGGTGCTGCCGTGGGAAGCGGAGACGTGATGGGCCAGAGTCCTTATGACTATGTCGTTGTGGGAGCGGGGACAGCGGGGTGCGTGATTGCCTCCCGGCTTTCGGAACGCCGGGGCGTGCGGGTGCTGTTGCTGGAGGCGGGCGCCCTGGACGCGACCGAGGCGATGGCATCTCCTTGGGGGTTCCTGGGGTTCGACCCGTCATCCCTCTGGCCGGGCGCCTCGACCGTGCAGGCCGGTACAGGCAGGGCCGCCGAGGTGTTGCGCGGTAAGGCGCTCGGCGGATCGTCGAGCATCAACGGTCTGTACCACCTGCGGGGGCACCGCTCCGGTTACGACGAATGGCCCGGACTCGGCGCTCCGGGCTGGGGTTTCGACGATCTGCTGCCCTACTTCCGCCGCAGCGAGAGCACTCGCAGTCGTGATGCCTCCGTGCGGGGAACGGACGGGCCGGTGGTGGTCGCTCCGGTTCCGGAACCCCATCCCCTGGCCGCCGCGGGCGTCGACGCCGCGGTGCAGGCCGGGTTCATACACGCCGATGACATCGGCGGCGGGCTGGAGACCGGGTTCGGGTGGAGCGACATGAATCTGCCCGGCGGCGCCCGCCAGAGCGCGGCCGACGCCTACGTCCGCCCGTTCCTCGACCGGCCGAACCTGGACGTCGTCACCGACGCGACCGTGCGACGGCTGCGCATCACCGGGGGCCGCTGCACCGGCGTCGAGTACACCGTGGGCGGAGAGCACCTGTCCGTCGAGAGCGCCGAGGTCGTGGTGAGCGCAGGGGCCATCGGTTCCGCGCACCTGCTGATGCTGTCGGGGATCGGCCCGGCACGACACCTCGGCGAACACGGCATCGGCGTCGTCGCCGACCTGCCGGGAGTGGGATCCCATCTGCAGGACCATCCGATGGCGGCAGTGGTGTACGAGGCCGGCCGGCCCGTACCGTTCGTTCCTGCCAACCCGCCGGCCGAAATGATGGGCCTGTTGTACAGCGACCCCGCCGCGGCCCGGCCGGACCTCCAGGTCTACGTCGTTGCCGCACCGCTCCCGTCGGCATGGGGGCGGCCGCCGGCCAACGGCTACTCCATCGCCTTCTCCGCGATGGCCCCGCACAGCAGCGGCACCGTACGCCTGGCGGCCGCCGATCCCGCCGGCGCGCCCGTCGTCGACCCCGGCTACCTGAGCGACGACCGTGATCTGGCGGTCATGCGCAAGGGCCTGGCGGTGGCACGCCGCATCGGGGAGGCCGACGCTTTCGCCGACTGGCGCAAGCAGGAAGCGGTGCCGGGTCCCGGGACGAGCGGCGCATCCGTCGAGGAGTTCATCCGCAAGGCCACCGGTCCCTACTTCCACTACACCGGCACCTGCCGCATGGGAACCGATGCCGATGCCGTCGTCGACCCTGGGAACCTTCGCGTACACGGGATCGCCGGACTGCGGGTCGCCGATGCCTCGGTGATGCCGTCCATCCCCTCGGCCAACACCAACGCGACCGTCTACGCCATCGCCGAACGGGCTGCCGAACTGCTCGACTGAGCCTTCCCCCCGTCGTGTGGGGGCCACGCCGCCCTCCGCGAACAGACTCCCATTCAATTGCATGCGAGTAATCCTTGCCGTTCTTCACATGCATTTGAAGTTAATGATGGGGCTCTATACCTTCGAGACGAAAGCGCGGGAAGCCAAGCGCAGTTCGGCCCCGACCGGCCTCATCACCCCTCCTCAGACAGGAGCACCACCATGTCCGAAACCCTTCAGATCACTGACATCGCCACCTCCGACACCGACCTGCTCGACCGCACCGCGGCCGCCGTGCGCGCCGCCGGTGCTGCGCTGCGCGAGCGCTTCGGCGACGTGGTCCGCTACGAGACCCGCGAAGAACTGATGCGCGCGCTCGCCGTCAACGACAACACGGCCCTCGACATCCTGCGCCCCCGTCTCACGAGCCTTCGCCCGGGGGCCGGTTGGGTGGAGGACGAGCTGGACGGCGGGGCGCTGCCGCCCGGCGAGTGGTGGGTCGTCGACCCGGCCGAAGGCAACGTCAACCACCTGCACGCGCTGCCGGAGTGGGCGGTGACCGCCACCCTCGTACGGGAGAACCAGCCGGTGCTCACCGTGGTCCACCTGCCGCTGACCGGCGAGACCTACACCGCGCTCAGCGGCGCGGGCGCCCACCTCGACGGCCGGCCGCTGAGCGTCTCCCGGACCGCCGACCTCGGCCTGGGCATCGTGGCCACCAGCCAGGCCCGGCCGGACGAGGACGAGGAGGTCGTACGGCGCGTCGGCTCCTCGATCACCGCGATGCTCTTCGACGCGCTCGTCGTCCGCACCGCCGTGCCCGCGACCCTGCACCTGACGAACGTGGCCGCCGGCCGGATTGACGCCTTCTGGCAGTTCGCCGGCGCCCGCGCGGACCTGCTGCCCGGCGCGCTGCTCGTCACCGAGGCCGGCGGACGGATCTCCGACGCCGAGGGCCGCCCCTGGACCCCGCAGAGCGACAGCTTCCTGGCTGCCGCGCCCGGCGTCCATGCCGCGGCCGTCGCCACGCTCTCCCGCTGACCCCGTACACCACAACCGCACCCACGTAAGGACCACATCGCCATGACCACGATCGCAGTTCTCGGAAACGGCCGCGTCGGCGGCAATCTGGCCGCAGCCCTCACCCGGGCCGGGCACGAGGTGACCGTCGCGGACCGTGCGCCGGGGGCCGCCGCCGAGGCCGCCCGGACGGCCCGGATCGTCATCAACGCCACCCCGGGCGCCGGCTCCCTGGAACGTCTCGCCGCCCTGCGCGAAGAGCTGCACGACAAGATTCTCGTGGACGTCTCCAACGCCACCACCGACGGACCGGACGGACTGCCCGCCGACCTCATCCACCCCGGCTCGAGCCTCGCCGAACAGCTCCAGGAAGCACTGCCCGGAACGCACGTCGTCAAGACGCTCAACACCATGCTCTTCCCGGTGATGACCGCGCCGGACATGCTCACCCAGGCCCCGACCGCCTTCCTCTCCGGCGAGGACCCGCTGGCCAAGCAGACCGTCCGTGAACTGCTCACCGACCTCGGCTGGCACAAGGAATGGATCACCGATCTCGGCGGGATCCGGACCGCCCGCGCCACGGAGGCCGCGATACTGTTCGTCCCGCACGTCATCCGGTCCACCGGATTCGCTCCCTTCGCGATCTCGATCGCCCGCTGACCGTTACCTCCGGCAGAAGGGAAACGAAGCCCCTGGCCGACAGCCGCGAGCGCGACCCTTGACGATCAGGCTGTGAGAAGCCTGATCGTCAAGGGTCGCGTTCTCGTTGCCGAACCGGGCGAACCCCACCGTGGCGCGTGCTCGGGCGATCAGCTCGTCTCGTCGAACCAGAATCACCAGCACGGCCTCCCGACTGCTGCAATGCGATCCGCCCATAGGAAGATTGGCGCGGTATTCGCATGAGTCATGGTGGCGTCCTGCGGAACGCGAACACCGCAGGACGGCGTTGAAGCAGTGAAGTACGAGAGGAACGCAGAGGGATGCACGGTACTGGAGCGGAGGTCGACGGCGCGCGCGGGGTGTTCGCAGTGGACTCGACCGCCCCGGGCGCCGCACCGCAGGGGCTCGACGTCTTTCGGCGTGGGTGGGAGACACAGGTCGGCGACGATGTCTTCCAGCTGCCGGCTTTCAGCCCGGACACGATCGGTGACTTCCGGGTCAAGGGCAACGTGGCCAAGGTGCACGGCGCGGCGATCGCCGATCTCCACGCCGCGTCGCCGACCCGGACCGCGGACGTCCCGGGCGGCGATCAGGACCTGGTTGCCATGTACGTCGTGCGGCGCGGCGCATGGACTCTGGGCGGCCCGCCCGGTTACGGCGACCGGACCGTGTCGGCCGGGCAGTTCCTCGTCCGGCACCTCGGGGGCCTGACGGCCTTCGAGACGACGGCGCATCTCACGGCGAAGTTCCTCGTCCTGCCACCCGGCGAGCTCAAACCCCTGCTCGGGACCCGGGCCATCACCGGGCCGGCGGACTCGGCCGAGATGCGCTTGCTGACGGCCCTCACCGACATGATTCACGCCACCGTGGCCGACCTGGGCCCGGCCGGTGTGGCAGCTGCCCAAGGCACCCTGGTCGAGCTGACCAAGGCGGTGGCGAAGGGCCGGTTCGACGACGTGGAACCCCGGTTGGCTCCCGCGCTCGCCCAAGCAGCCAAGGACCTCGCGAACCGCCGGCTCGCCGACCCCGAACTTTCTCCTGCGATGCTCGCCCGCGAACTCAACGTCTCCGTCCGTACGCTGCACCGGGCATTCGCCGCGTCGGGTGAGCAGGTGACCACTTACATCCGCCACCGGCGACTGCATGAGGCCCGGCTCGCCCTTGCCGCACCGTCAGGGCGCCTGAGCATTGCGGAACTTGCCGCACACTGGCAGTTCGCGGACGGCAGTCACTTCACCCGAGCCTTCAAGAAGCACTACGGTCAGACTCCCACCGAGTACGCCCGCTCGACCGGAGCGGCCTCGCGCTCGCCGAACCGGCGCGGGCCGGCCGACTCACGTCCCGGGCAAGGCGGTGCGGCGCTGTAGGCGGCGGGCGGGCCGGTTGAAACGGGGCGGTCAGCTCCGGGCGTTCAGGGCGTGGGAGAGCGCACTCATGCTGATGTCGATGACCGTGCGGAGCTGCTTCTCGCTCGCCCCGGTCCTGCTCAGCACGGCCAGCGACTGGTTGACCGCCGTCAGGTGAACCGCGAAGTCGTCGGCATCGCCTTCGGCCAACTGCGCGGCGTTCAAGGCGGTCCGCAGCCGCGCACGCTGAGAGTCCAGAGCTTCGATCGCGCGCGCGGCAATGGTGGGGCTGAGCGCCGGAGCCGCCATCGCGGTCTGGGCGACCAGGCACCCGTCAGGTACGTCGGGGTCGGCGATGCGCTGCAGGGTGACCTCGAAGAACGCCCGTACCGCCCGGAGCGGTTCCCCGGACGCACATGAAAGTGCCTGGTCGTACATGTTTCCGTACCGCGCGGCGTAGCGGTCCAGGCACTGCAGGTAGAGCGATTCCTTGTCGCCGAACGAGGAGTAGAGGGAACTGCGGTTCAATCCGGTCGTCCTGGAGAGGTCGTCGAGAGACGTGTCGGCGTATCCGGCGCGCCAGAACTGGACCATCGCCGCGTCGAGCGCGATGCCCACGTCGAACTGCTTCTTCCCGGCCATCACGCATGCACCTCGTTCTCGTACCAGCCGCCCCGGCCCCACCCATCCTATCTTGAACTGATCGGTTCAAGATGCAGTAGGCTCCCGGACATGACCGACGACGCCACGGCCCCGAACCGCTCCTGCGCCCAGAACCCGGTCCCCGGGTTTCCTCTGCACGACCTCGCGGGTTTCACCCACCGCTGGGTCGATGCGGAAGGAGTCCGGCTCCACGCCGTGGAAGGCGGCCGGCCTGCCGGTCCCACCGTCGTCCTGCTCGCCGGATTCCCGCAGACCTGGTGGGCTTGGCGAAGGGTGATGCCGGGTCTTGCCGAGCGATTCCGCGTGATCGCGGTCGACCTGCCGGGGCAGGGCCACTCCGAGCGCCCTCAAGGGGGCTACGACACGCACACCGTCGCCTCGCGTGTCCAGGCCGCGCTGGCCGCGCTCAACGTGCCGAAGTACTGGCTCGCCGCCCACGACATCGGGGCCTGGGTCGCCTTCTCGCTGGCCCTGAAGTACGAAGACCGCCTGCACGGTGTCGCTCTGCTCGACGCCGGCATTCCCGGAATCACCCTCCCGGACTCCATCCCGACTGACCCCGACCGGGCCTGGAAGACCTGGCACTTCGCCTTCCACCTGGTGCCCGAACTGCCCGAGGCCCTGCTCACCGGCCGTGAGCGTGACTACGTCGGCTGGTTCTTGAAGGTCAAGGCACTGTCCCCGAACACCTTCGACGGCGCCGAGATCGACCACTACGCGGCCGCCATCGCGGCCGAGGGAGGGCTTTCGGCGTCTCTCGCCTACTACCGCGACGCGGCGGAATCAGCGCGTAGGAATCACGACGCTCTCGAACGGGGGCGCCTGGCCGTCCCGGTCCTGGGAATCTCCGGCTCCCATGGCTCGATCCCCGACATGGCAGCCTCCGTCAGTCCGTGGGCCGAGAACGTGACCGGCGTCGTCATCCCGCGAGCCGGACACTTCATTCCCGAAGAGCAGCCCGACGCAACGGTGGATGTGCTGACCGCGTTCATCGGTCACAAGCGTGTCGAGCAGTTCGCGACGCGCGGGTCGGTCCGGTGACGTCGGCGAGCTCGGCCGGCAGTCGTGCCGAGCCGGGGTCCCGCGCGATGGACCTCCTGGTCGACGCGATGACGACGCGGATCGCGCCGCCCGAGCAGAAGCCGGAGCCATGCCCGGCCGGCAATGGGGCCGACCGCCCGGAGTCGTGTCGCCGTCGGGGCCGGGCGGTGACACGATGAACGGGGGCGCGGATCGAGGTGGGCGATGAAGGCTCCTTCCGACAACCGGGCCGGGCGTGGTGGCGGCGGGAGCCTGTTCAGCGGGCGTGACCGTGCGGTCATCACGGCGGCGGCGCTGGCCATGCTCCTCGTACAGATGGACTGGTTCGCACTCAACCTCACGCTTCCCGTGATCGCCCGGGACTTCGGCGTACCGACCACCGACCTCCAGTGGCTGGTCAGCGGCTACATGCTCACCCTGGGTGCCTTCATGATCACCGGAGGTCGGGTCGCCGATGTCCACGGCAGACGGCGCACGCTCGTCTGCGGACTGATCGGGTTCGGCGCCGTATCGGTCGTCTGCGGCCTGGCACCGTCCACGGCCTGGCTCGTCGCGGGGCGCGTGGTGCAGGGCGTGACCGCCGCGTTCATCTTCCCCGTAGCCGTGGCCGTCGTCACGGGCTACTTCCGGGACGACCGGCAGGGCCGGGCCGTCGGCACGGTGCTGGCCTTCAGCGCGGTGGGCACCGCCCTGGGGCCGTTCGTGGGCGGAACGCTCGCCGAACACGTCAGCTGGCGGGCCGTCTTCTTCCTCAACGTGCCGATCTGCGCCGCCGCCGTCGTCCTGATGCTCCGCCACGTCCCCGAAACCCGCGACACCCACGCTTCCGGGCGGCTCGACCTGCCCGGCGCTGCCGCCATCGCGGGCGGCCTCACGCTGATCATGCTCGGCGTGGACCAGGGGGCCGGCTGGGGCTGGACCTCCCCTGCGACATGGGGCTGTCTCATCGCGGGAGCCGCTCTGCTGGCCCTCTTCGTCAGGATCGAACGACGCAGCGCCGAGCCCCTGCTCGATCTGGGGCTGCTGCGGAACGGCCCCTTCCTCACCATCACCCTCGCCGGGTCCCTGTCCAACGTCGTCTACTGTCTGGTCGCCGTGTTCTCGGCGCTCTACCTCCAGCAGGCGCGGGGCCTGTCTCCCTTCACCGCCGGGCTGATCTTCCTCGCGCTCTCGGTGGGCGCGGGTACCGCCAGCTACTTCTCGGGACACCTCGCCCGCCGCTGGCGGCCCGAGCTGCTCATGGCCGTCGCCATGCTCCTCAGCGGCACCTCGGTGCTCATCCTGACCTGGTCGACGCCGCTCGCCCTGTACGTGGTGGTCTTCGCGGTGGTCGGCACCGGGCTGGGCCTCGGCTGGGCCCTGACCAACGTCGCCACGCAGTCCTATGTCGCCCCGAACCGTCTCGCCGCCGCATCCGGCTTCGTCCTGACGTCCCTGGTCCTGCTCGGTGCGCTGGCGGTCGCCGTCGCCTCGACGGTGCTGGAAGTACTCAGCGGTTCGGCGTCGAGCGCGGCCTCCGACGGCGCGGCCATCGAGACGGTGCTGCGCGCCGCGGCCGTACTCGCCCTGCTCGGGGGAGCGCTGCTGCTCCACCTGGTCCGCACACCGGCCGACCGACGCCGGGGGACCTCCCCCTAGACCGCTTCCGCGAAACAGTGGGAGTCCCTCCCAGCGCCCCGGGGCGTGTACCGGTACTTGCGGATGCCGTGGCGGTCGGCCAGGTCGTCGACCGCGCTCACGGGCACCCGCCACAGGGCAGCCAGGGCCGATGGCGTCCACCAGTCGTCCGGGCAGCGGAAGTTCTGGTCGGACTCCTTCCGGTACTCGACGGCTGTTCGAGCCGGGTCGAGCCGGCCGGTCAGCCAGGCGAGCAGGCACGGTGTGCCCACCAGGGACACCGGGGCACGGAAGGCCGGCTCGCAATCGATCTTCCATCCGCAACCTTCGAACGCATGAATCGTGCGATCACCGCCTGCGTCGGACTCTCGTGGGGGCGGAACTCGATCCACCGGACCGTCGTGACCCGGACGAGGACCCAGAGCACCCCGGAGTCCGTGAGCACTGCGACGACCAGGAACGCCAGCAGGAGGGGGGCCGCGATCCACAGGGGGACGAGGAGGCTCGACCCGAGTGCGAAACCGACCGCCCGGACCCGACTCGGCACGAACACCAGCCGCGCACCCGCTGCGGTCTCCGACACGACTCCCGCCAGCGGTTCCGGGTCACCAGTGGCCATGGGACGAACACAGGCACCGGCGGCGGAACCGGTAAGGGGGCGGACAGCGCGTCAGCGCCAGGCGGGATGTCCCTCGGTGGTGGCGCCGGTGGTGAGCTGGCGCTCGCCGGTCTTGTCCGCGCGCACGGCCCAGATCGCGGGCTTCTCGTACGGACCGCGGACGAAGGCCACCCAGGTGCCGTCGGCGGACCAGGCGGGGTCCATTTCATGGGCGCTGCTGGCGACCAGTTCACGATCGTCACTGCCGTCGGCACCCACGAGGCGGATATCGCCCTGCGTGCCCGTGCCGTAAGTCCCCGCTGTGTAGGCGAAGGTGGTGCCGTCGGGTGACCACACCGGGTCGAGTGCCGGATGGGGCAGCCGGGTCACCTGCTGGGGGGCCCGGTTCGGGTCGGCGGGGTCTACCACGTGGATCTGCCAGTTCCCGGGCTCCGTCTGCAGACAGACCGCGATGCTCTTGCCGTCCGGAGACCATGCCGGATCCTCGACCTGGCCGGTGCCCGACGTGAGCTGCCGGGCTTCGCCGTCGGCGACGCCGACCACGAACAGCTGCTGTACGCCGTCCTTCATGCGCAGCACGGCCAGCCGGCTGCCGTCCGGAGACCAGGACACCCTGCCGTTGGCGACGGAGGTGATCCGCCGCGCGTTCGAACCGTCGGCCCGGGCGGTCCAGACGGCCGTGCCCTCGGAAGTGCTGCGGGTGAACGCGAACGACCCGCGGTCGGGGGACCACTGGGGCAGGGTGTCGCACGCGCCGGCGCCCCCGGCGATGAGCTGCACGGGCTTCTCCGCGGCGGCGTCCCGGCGGGCGATGACGCCGTTGCACGTCCCGGGCCAGCCCGGGGCGGTGTCCTGCCGGATCAGCAGGGGATCGGTCGGGAACGGGGCGGGGGCGGATCCGGTGGGGGTGGTGGCGCCGGGCTTGGAACTGTCCTTGCCGGAGTCCTTCCAGGGCTGCCACACGAACAGGCCGACGGCTGCGAGTGCCGTCACGAGTGTCGCCGCCACCACCATGCGGCGACGCCGGGGCTTCCCCGAAACCGCCTGCGGAACTTGCGGAGGGACGGGGGAGAGCCGCGCCGCGGGCCCCGTCACGGTGCGCGACTGATCGGTACGGGGCTCCGCGACGGCGGGCGGGGCGGTCTCCGGGACCGGGAGTTCCCGCGCGGTGTCCGGCGGGCTGTCCGGCGGGCTGTCCGGCGTGGTGGGAGGCACCGCCGCCGGTTCCGGGGGCGGGAGCAGCTGCGTCGCCGCCTCCGGCAGCCAGGAGCCGTCGTCCGGGTGGTGGACGGTGAGGGTACCGAGGAAGGCGGCCGGTGTGGGCCGTGCCGCCGGGTCCTTGGACAGGCAGGCGCCGATGGCTGCGCGGAGTTCACCGGGCACCGCGGTCAGGTCCGGCTCCTCGTAGACCACCTTGTAGTGCCTGGCCGCGGAGGGGCCGTCGCCGAAGGGGGCGCCGCCCGCCGCCTGGGTGAGCACCACCCCCAGAGCGAACATGTCGACCGCGGGGGTGAGCACGCCACCGCCGGTGAGCTGCTCGGGTGCCAGGAATCCCGGCGTGCCGACCTGCAGCCCGGTCTGGGTCAGGGACGTACCGTCCAGGGCGCGCGCGATGCCGAAGTCGATGACGCGCGGTCCGTCCTCCGCGACGATGATGTTCGCGGGCTTGAGATCGCGGTGGATGACCCCCGCTCGGTGGATCGCCTCGAGCGCCTCGGCCAGGCCGGCGGCCAGCACCGTGAGCGTGTCCAGGGGCAGCGATCCGACGCGCGCCAGGACCGCTTGCAGGGTGGGACCGGGGACGAAGGCCGTCACCAGCCAGGCCGGCTCGCCTTCCGGGTCGGCGTCGACCACCGGCGCGGTGTGGAAGCCCCCGACCCGCCGCGCGGCCGCGACCTCGTCGGCGAACCTGCGCCGGAACCCGGGCTCGGTGCTGAGCTCGGGACGCACCACCTTGACGGCGACCGCACGGCCGGACCGGGAGCGGCCCAGGTAGACCACGCCCATGCCCCCCTGGCCGAGCCGTCCCACCAGCCGGTAGCGGCCGTCGCCGAGCGAGGTGGGATCGCCCGTTTCGAGCGGCTTCATATGTCCCCCGTTTCACACCTTGCGCAATGAACAGCCTCTCCCTACCTGTCGTGCCGACCAGCAGTCAAGCGAGGCCGACGCGGAGACCCGACCGGGGTGCCCCTCACAGCCGGTCCCCCTGCTCGGCGTGCCGCCCGGTCGGGCGCAAACAGGAGCGGTCCGCCCCGGCAGGGCGGACCGCTCCTCACACCTCAGCGTGCGTTCTCCGGTGCCTTCTCCAGGGGCTCACCGGGTGCCCCGGAGGGCGTCACGTCCAGGTCGAGCGCCCCCATCGGGCAGGACCTGACCAGCCTCTCCACGTGACGGACGTCCTCGGCCCCCTCGCGGACCACGAGCTGCTGCCCGGAGGCGGCGAAGAGCGTGTCCGACAGGCCTTCGCACTGCTGGTGCAGTTCGCACCGCCGGGCGTCGATCCGCACCACCGCCAGCACGTCGCCGGGTTCAGGACGATCGTCCATGGAGCGTCACGTCCATCTTCTCGATGCCGCGGATCGTGTTGTGCAGCCTCCACGCCGGTTCTCCGACCTCGATCCTGTCGACGTGGCGGATCAGCGCCTCCAGGAGGCTCTGCCCCTCCAGGCGCGACAGGGCCTGGCCGACGCACGCGTGGATGCCGTGCCCGAAACCGACCTGCTGGGCCACACCCGGCCGGGCGATGTCGAACGTCTCCGGGTCCTTCCAGAACCTCTCGTCGCGGTTGGCCGAGCCGAACAGCAGCAGCACCCGCGACCCGCGGGGCAGGGGCGCGCCACCCAGCTCGGTGTCCTCCGCCACGTAACGGGTGAACCCGCGGAGCGGCGATTCGAACCTGATGATCTCGTTGAAGGCCGACGAGACCAGCGAGGGGTCCTCCTTCAGCCGCTGCCACTGGTCCTGGTGCGTGCCGAGCAGCCACATCATGCTGGACAGCGCGCTGACGGACGTGTCCATGGACGGGGCCAGGAAGTCACCGAGCAGGCCCGGCAGGAGCTTGTCCTCGATCTTGCCCTCGCGGGCCTCGGAGACCAGTTCGGCCCCCCAGCTCCCCGGGCGCAGATTGCCCGGCTGCGACATCCGGTGGAGGAACTGGCTCATCTCGCCCAGCAGGGGGAGCCCGGCCCGGGTGCGCTCGTTCATCGGCCCGAAGGCGTTGAATCCGGCGCTGGCCCACTCCAGGAGCCGTTCCTTGCCCTCGTCCTCGGGCCATCCCAGCAGATCCGGGACCACGGCCAGGGGGAACGCCACGGCGAAGTCCTGGACGGCGTCGAACGACTGCCGTTCCACGAGTTCGCGTACCAGCCGGTCCGCCCAGGAGGTGACGTACCCCGTGATGTCGGCCATCGCCCGGGGCTTGAGGTGCCGCGCCACCAGTCCGCGCACGTAGGCGTGGTAGGGCGGGTCGCTGGTGAAGCTGCTGCCCTTCTGCGCCTTGTTGAGGGTGTCGGTCAGGCCCACGCCTTCGCCGGAGACGAAGGTGCGGTGCTGGTGCAGGGCCGTGTACACCTCGTCGTACCGGGCGGCGCAGTGCACCTGGTGGGCGGTGAGGTACACCACGGGTGCGGCGTCGCGGAGCGCGCCGTACAGCGGGTACGGGTCGGTGATCGAGGCGTCGGTGTACGGATCGAGATCGGTCTGAGGAATCGTGGTCGTCGGACTCACCGGTTCGCCCTTTCCCGCGCGACGAGGTCTTCGATCAGCGGCACCATGCCCACGGCGGTGGGCGCCGTCGCGGCCCGCTCGGCCAGTTGCCGGGCCCTGAAGCTGTACGAGGAGTCGCCGAGCATCTCCTTGACGACCTGCGCGATCGCCTCCGGACTGCCTTCCTCGCGGTACAGCGTCCGGGCGCAGCCGAAGTCCGTGAGCCGCTTCAGGGTCGGGGTGAAGGCCTCGAAGGGGTTGAGGATCAGTTGCGGGGTCGCGGTGTTGATGGCGTTGACGGCCGTCAGGCCGCCCGCCGGATGGATGATCACCTCGCAGGTGGGGAGTATGGCCTCCAGCGGGATCCAGCCCGCCCGGACCTGCGGGTACTTCTCCTGGAGCTGCTTCCCCTCCGCCTCGCCGATGGCGACGACGACTTCGACACCGAGCTCCAGCAGCCGCTCAACGATGGCCGAGATCCGGTCCATCGCGCCCGGGAAGGCGTACCGGAAGCTCCCCATCGTCAGGCACACCCGGCCGCTGTCCGGGGTCTGCAGCATCCACGGATCGATCTGCCGCTGCTTGTTGTGCGGCGTCCAGCGCATGAAGGTGCCGGTGGTCTCGGTCAGGCCCGGCGGGCAGATGTCGATGCGCAGCGACGGGTCGGGCAGCGTGTCGGCGCCGATCCCGGCGAGCTGCTCGGCCAGCTCCTCGTGGAGGTATTCCTCGTATCCGTGGATGTCGAACAGGTCCCAGGACTGGCGGACGAAGGGGATACCGGCCGCGCGGGCGGCTATCTCCGCCCCGTGCCCCTGGCTGCCCGCGATCAGCACGTCGGCGCCCCACAGCCGGCAGATGTCCACCAGGTCGTCGCACACGTAGCTGCCCTGGCGGCCGAACCAGTGGCCCAGGTAGGGCATCTCCTGTTCGGGCCGGTGGGGGTACTCGATCGCCGGCCTGCCGTGGGCGGCTTCCTTGATGCTCTCGGTCGAATGCCCGCGGGCCACGGGGATGGACGGCAGGCCGATTCCGGTGACCGCGCCGGACATCTCCTCGAAGGAGGCAACCAGGATCTCGTGCCCTGACGCGCGGAGCGCCGAGGCGAGGGGACCGATCGCGAACGCGCTGGCCGGGCTCGTGCCCGCGGCGTAGAACAGGGCCTTCACGCGGCGACCGCCGGCGACCGGTCCTTGTCGCGCTCCGCGAAGTAGGCCTCCTCCAGACCCACGGTCTCGAAGTCGATGACGGCGAGACCCGCGGTCAGCAGGTGACTCGAACGCAGCTCCCGGACCAGGTCCAGGTAGTCCTCCATCTCGTCGAAGCCCAGGATGAAGAAGCTCTCCGCCTCACGCCCGTACTTGATGGCGCGCACCGGGGTGAGCTTCCCGCCCCTCTTCACGAAGGCTCCGACGCTGGGGAAGACGTGCTCGTGCTCGATTGCTACGCGCTCTTCGAGCGACAACTCGTACCAGGGGTTCAGGTAGTTGACGACGAGGACGGCGGCGAACTTCATGCGCGGTGCTCCGATCGGTTTTCCTGCGGGCGCAGTACGGCGTGCATGTGCCAGATCCGGGAGACGACGTTTCCGGCTTCGTCGATCAGCTGGTCGGCGAGGTTGTCGGTGGGGGCGTCGACCTCGAAGGTGCGCGGGTCGACCATCTTGGCCACGGCTTCGGCGGGCAGCGAGCTGTGGTAGCGCGTCGCCTCGATCACCTTGATGTCCCAGTCCGGGGAGAACGCCTCCCGCAGCTCCGGCTCCGAGACGCGGCGCGGGCCCGGGTAGTCGGGGGTGAGCTCCCTGGAGAAGGTGAACAGGTGGAGTTCGGCGCCGTCGTTGCACACGGCCCTCAGGAGTTCCGTGTACTGCGGCGTCTCCTCGGCCGGCAGCGTGTGGAAGAAGGCGCTGTCCAGGACGGCGTCGTACCGGGGGCCGTCCGCCGCGAGGGAGAATGCGTCGGCCACCCGGAAATCGACGGCCGTGTCGTTCCTGCGGGCCTTCTCGCGGCCGCACTCGACGGCGACCTCCGACACGTCGACGGCGGTGACCCGAAGGCCCTGGGACGCCAGGTACAACGCGTTGTCCCCGAGGCCGCACCCCAGGTCGAGCACGTGTCCGTGGAAGCCGCCGTCGTCACAGATCCGGCGTACGGCCGGCTGTGGGCCGCCGATGTTCCACGGCATGAGGGGGCCCGACTTCTCCCCCTCCTGGTAGAGCTTCTCGAAGGGGATCTTCTCCGTGCTGCCGGTGGGCATCGTTCGCGGTTCCTCTCAGAGTTCTACGGACATGGCGTGGTGGAAGACGTTCAGGGGGTCCCACGTGCGTTTCGCCGACCGCAGACGCGCGTAGTTGTCCTTGTAGTACAGGTGGTGCCAGGGCTGCTCCGACCGGTTGTGCGCGGCGTCCAGCAGGTCGGTGTCGGGGTAGTTGATGTAGCAGCCGTCCGTGCGGTCCCCGGTGACGGGCACGCCTCCCGTGCCGGCGAAGAACTCCTCGTACAGACCGCGCAGCCAGCCGAGGTGGAGCTCGTCCATCGAGGCGTCCTGCCAGGCGGTGAACCACGACGACTTCGCGACGGAGTCCCGCTGGGGAGCGGCGGTGTCCGACGGCGCACGGCGGTTGATCTCGCCCCCGTAGCTGTTGAACATGACGTACGAGGCCTGGCCGGGATGGTCGGAGTTCAGGTGCCGGTGGAGCACCGAGAACTGGTCGTCGGTGGGTGTGGCGCGGTGATAGGCGGACTTGGAGGCCGACCGGGCCCCCATGACGTCACCGCAGTCGGCCTGGCTCATGTACCGGGTGCCGGTCAGCCAGCTCATCACGCCCCCGCGGGGGATGCCCACCGCGCGGGTGCCCTCCGTCAGCGACGCGACGAAGTCGCGCAGGATCTTCCCCTCGGGGTCCACGTCGGCGTCCTGCTGGACCATGAGCTGGAGGAACCCGGAGTTGCGGTGGTTGACGAAGAAGCTGGCGAACAGCGAGTTCTCCGGTGTTCCCGGCGCGCCGTGGCGTTCGTGCCATGCGAAGAAGCGCCGCATCACGGTGACGAAGGACTCCTCGTCCATCGCGGCCCAGGGGTAGACGATCTTCTGCACGTGCAGGCGGCTGCTCGCGCGGGCCAGTCCGATCGGTCCGGCGGCGAGGTGCTCCGGGCTGCGGAACTCGTAGGCCGTGACCACGCCGAAGTTGCCGCCGCCACCGCCGGTGTGCGCCCAGAAGAGGTCTCCGAGCTCGCCGGTGTCGTCGGCGCGCGCGGTCACCAGGCGGACGTCGCGCGACTCGTCCACGACGGCGACCTCCACGGCGTGCAGGTGGTCGACCGCCAGGCCGAGCTGGCGCGACAGCGGACCGTAGCCGCCGCCGGCGACCAGCCCGCCCATGCCCACCGCGGAGCAGGCGCCGAGCGGCAGGGACGCGTTCCAGCGGCGGAAGAGGGCCTTCTGCGCCTGGTCGACCGTCGCACCCGCACCGATCCGCACCCCCGGCCCTTCGGCGGACCGGCCCACGGTGTTGAGGTTGTGGAGGTCCAGGACGAGGTCCCGTCGCGGCGAGCCGACGAAGTCCTGACCGCAGTGCCCGCCGGAGCGGCAGGCGACGGCCCGTCCGTCGGCGACGGCCTTGCGGAGGGAGGCGACGACGTCGTCCGGCGTGCGCGGAAGGTGGAACTCGGCGGGCTCGACGGCGAACCGGTGGTTGTCCGAGTGCGAGAGCTCGAGGTACCGGGGGTCCTCGGGACCCACGGTGAAGGGGGACATCGGCAGGGTCACGACGCGTAGCCTTCGCACGACTGGGAGAAGACGGTCCGGTAGGTGTTGGCGTCCCTCGAGGTCAGCAGGGACTTGCCGCGTGCGCGCATCTGCCGGTCGTGCGCGGGGCGCTGTTCCTCCGGCATGGTGTGGAAGGCCTCGTACGAGGCGGCGTCCTCCCACTGGGCGTAGTTGACGACCATGGTGCCGTCGAGCGCGCGCAGGATGCTG
This sequence comes from Streptomyces sp. NC-S4, assembly GCF_054353315.1. Classification (NCBI taxonomy): domain Bacteria; kingdom Bacillati; phylum Actinomycetota; class Actinomycetes; order Kitasatosporales; family Streptomycetaceae; genus Streptomyces; species Streptomyces sp. NC-S4. The sequence continues at coordinate 7,795,472 of NZ_CM135937.1, forward strand.
TGGGAGCGGTACCCGGGCACCTGACGCATCCACGCGTCCGGCTTGTCGAGCAGGGACACGAGCTCGCTCTGGTCCTTGCTCTCGCACCCCATCAGGACGATCACGGTGAAGTCGTCCCGGTCCGGTCCTATTTCGGTCCGGGCATAGCCGTCCTTCGTCTGGACGGACACCACCTCGGTCTTCAGCAGGTGTACCGACGTGGTGAGGTCGGTGAAGTAGGGAACGGTGTTGTGCTTGAAGTTCTCGCCGTCGTACCGCTCCTTGAGGTCGTCGATCGACCTCCACTGGATGTAGTTGGCCGCGCAGGGCTTCGCCACCCCCGCGTGCAGCGTGGACGACCGCCACCCCGGGTAGTTCGCCTTGGCGATGATGCCCCGCATGGCGTCCAGGAGGGTCGCCTGCTTCTCCGAGTCGGTGGTGTTGAACAGATTGAACACGGTCAGGGAGCCTTTCTCGGGCTCGATGATCGGCATACGTCCTCCTAGGAGACTTTCTTGCCGGACACTTTTCTGCCTTCGATGACGGACTGCAGTCCCGCGCGGCTGACCTGGACCAGCTCGATGCCGACCTCGGACATCAGGGTCCGGAACTCCTGCACGGTGCGCTGCTTGCCCTCGCAGAGGACGAGCATGTCCATGTCCATGAGCGCGATGGACTGGTCCGCCTTCTCGTCCACGCCGGCCACGGCCTCCACGACGGCGAGGTGCGCTCCCTCGTGCATGGCTGCCGCGATGTTCTTGAGGATGAGCCGCGAGCGCGCGTCGTCCCAGTCGTGGAACACGTTGGAGGCCATGTACAGGTCGCTCCCCGCGGGAACGCTGTCGAAGAAGGAGCCGGCCTTCACCGTCACGCGGTCCGCGACGCCCGCGTCCGCCAGCTCCGGCCAGGCCCGCGACACCACGTCCGGCTGGTCGAAGAGGACGCCGGACGCTGCGGGGTGCTTCTGCAGTACGGCGGAGAGGAGCGCGCCCCGCCCTCCACCGACATCGGTGATGCTGCCGAACCGGGAGAAGTCGAATGCCTCGACCACGGGTCGGATGATCCTCTTGGAGAGTTCGGTCATCGCGGAATTGAAGACCGCGGCGGTGTCGGGATTCGATTCCATGAATTCCCATACGCCGGAACCGTGCATTGCGGCGAAGGGGGATCGGCCCGTCCGTACCGCTGTGGGCAGGTGCGCCCAGGTCGCTCTTTCTGCAGTGGATCCCGTCCAGCGCGCGAAGTTGCGCATGGAGGAGTCGTCGTCGGTGGCCAGGGCGTGGCCCAGAGCGGTCAGCTCCATGGTGTGCTGCTCGGTCTGCTGCAGCAGGCCCACGGAGGCGCTGGCACGGAAGAAACGTTCCGCTATGTCGCGCTTCAGGCCGAGCCGAACGGCGAGTTGCGCCGGCGTCAGGCCACCGGGACCCAATGCGTCGGCCACACCGAGTTCTGCGAATGTGCTGACGACACCGGCGCGCCAGCTCCCCATGAGGAGATCGAGGAGCTGAATGCTGACGGGGGGCGACGGCGGGCGCAGCGATCCCGCGCTTGTAATGGTCATGATTTCCCTTCGACTGGTTGCCATGCGTCGAAATGAGGCACCGCTGCAAGGGCAGTTCGCTCTCGAACACACTCTGTTGCCGGTGCCGGAGCGGCGCTAGGTATTCCCATGGGATGGCCCGGGGAATCGGCGCCGGAACAGTGCAGAGTGCTGCGGGACGGAGCGGACTCGCCCGTCCCGCAGCACTCTGCGGCTGGTGGAGCTTTGGGGCCGTCCCCCTCCAGGGGGGCAGGCGTCAGGAGGCAGACGTCTGCTGGACGTCGGCGCCGGCGGCCGGCGCCCCGCCGGAAGCGTCCTGTCCGCCCCACTGCTGGGCGTCCGGCTCGCGCTGGGGGATGAGGAAGGTCGCGAGCATGCCGAGCACCAGCAGCGCGGCGCAGGTGTAGCCGTTGATCTGGACCCCGTAGGACATGGCGTCCCGGGCGGCGTCGGCGGCCGAGGCCGTCGCGGGGTTCTGGCTGAGCCCGGAGATCATCGCGCCCGCGCTGTCGGAGACCGCCGAGGACAGCTTGTCCGCGTCGGGCGTCCCCTGCTGGGCGAGCCGCTCGGACAGGTCGGAGTCCAGCGCCGTGAAGAACGTCGACGTCAGGATCGCGATGCCGAGCGCGGAGCCGAGCTGACGCGCGGCGCTCTGGATTCCGGATCCCTGGCCGGCCTGCTGCGGCGGTACGTCCGCCAGGACGACGTTGGTGACCTGCGCGGTGGCGAAGCCGACCCCCATGCCGTACAGGAACAGGGCGATGCCGATGACCCACCACTGGGAGTCGCTGCTCGCCAGCAGGCCGAACATCAGCAGACCGAGCGCTTCGAGCACCAGGCCGATGCGGACCAGGCCGACGGGTCCGGTCTTCTCGGCCATGCCGAAGCTGGCACCGCTCGCGAAGAAGCTGCCGACCGCGACGACGAAGACCATCAGGCCGGTCTGGAGTACGGAGTACCCCAGGGTGTACTGGAGCCACAGGGGCAGCACGGCGAGGATGCCGAACTCCGCCAGCGCGATGATCAGCGTCGCGATGTTGCCCGTGCTGAAGGACTTGATGGCGAACAGCGAGGTGTCCATCAGCGGTGCCGTACCGTTCCCGCGCGTCAGCCGGACCTGCAGCCGGAGGAAGAGCACGAGGCTGATCACGGAGACGGCCAGGGCGACCGGGACGACCGACAGGTCCATCCCGTCACCGAAGGGGCCGAAGCTCTTGCGGGCGTCCCACCAGCCGTAGTTACGGCCCTCGATCAGACCGAAGGCGAGCAGTCCGAGGCCCAGTACCGACAGCACTCCGCCGACGACGTCGACCTTGCCCGGCTGCCGGGGGGACGGCTGGAGGAACCGCATGATGCCCGCGAGGATCAGGACCACGACGAAGATGTTGATGCCGAACGCCCACCGCCAGGAGTACTCGGCGAGCCAGCCGCCCAGCAGCGGTCCGACGGCCGCGGCCGCACCGATCGTGGACCCCCAGATGGCGAAGGCCTTGCCGCGGTCGCGCCCCCGGAAGGTCATGTTGAGCAGCGCCAGTGACGTCGGCATGACGATCGCGCCGCCGACGCCCTGGGCGAACCGGCTGACGATCAGGAACTCCCCGGAGGGCGCCACCGCCGCGGCGATGCTCGCCAGCCCGAAGACCACGGTTCCGACGACGAACAGACGGCGTGCTCCCACGATGTCCGACAGACGCCCCATCAGCAGAAGCAGGGCTGCCAGGATGATCGCGTAGGACTCCTGGATCCACTGGGCGCCGAACGCGGAGATCTTCAGGTCGTCGATGATGGGGGGCATCACCACGTTGACGATGGTGAAGTCCACGACCACCAGCGACACACCGAGGGAAATCGCGACCAAACCCAGCCAGGCGTCCCGATTGGCCGATGGGGATCGAGTTGGATTCTCAGGCACTGCGTTCTTCCGATCTTCTCGATGCAACGCACCCGGTCGAACGCCGGGGCGAATACTGGAGGGGGAGGGGGAGGGGGACGTGCGCCGCCCCCGGAGCAATGCACCATCGCAGGAGAAGAGGACGCGTGCTGACCTCTACCGACCGCAATCGGAGGGCAATTCTTGATCGCCAACCGCACACTGGAGCTCCTCAGCCTGCTTCAGGCACAGAAGGAGTGGACCGGCGACGGGCTGGCCGAGCGGCTGGGGGTGTCCCCGCGAACCGTCCGCCGCGACATCAATCGGCTCCGTGAACTGGGCTACCCCGTCACGGCGACGAAAGGCCCCTCCGGCTACTACCGGCTGTCCCGCGGGGCGCGCCTTCCGCCGCTGATAGTCGATGACGAGCAGGCCATCGCCATCGCCCTGTCCCTCCAGACGGCGCCCGCCTCGGTGGCCGGCATGGGCGACGCCACCAAGCGCGCGCTGAACTCCATAAGGGAACTCCTGCCGCCCCACCTCTCCCGCCGCCTCGCGACCTTCTCCATCGAACAGATCGAGAACGCATGGGAGCTGGCCCCGCCCCAGGTCGACCCGGGACTGGTGGCACGGCTGAGCGCCGCCGCCCAGGAGCGGGAACTCGTGCGGTTCACCTACCGGTCCATCGAGGTCGACGAGGTGGACGGCAGCGAGGTCCTCGCCGAACCCCACCGGCTCGTCGTCTGGTCGGGGCGCTGGTACATGGTGGCCTACGACCAGCGCGAGGGCGCCTGGCGCGCCTACCGGCTCGACCGGATCGAACAGCCGGCTCCCACCGGGTGGCGCTTCACCCCGCGCGACGTCCCCGAGAGGGACGTCACCCGCTTCGTCCAGAGCCAGCCCGACCGCGGCGACACCCCGGACACCTGGCCCTGCTGGGGCACCGTCCTGATGGAGTGCCCCGCGGCGCTGGTGGCCAAGTGGGCCCCGGGCGCGGCGAGTTTCGAAGCGGTCGACGAGCGGATCACCCGGATGCGGATGGGGGCCTGGTCGTGGTCGGCGCTCATCGGCTTCCTGGTCACCTTCGGCTGCCGGTTCACCGTCGAGAGCCCGCCCGAACTCGCCGAGGCGGCCCGCCGTGTGATGGGCCGTATCGACGTCGACATCCCCCGGTCCGACGCGCGCGCGGCGGCCCCGGCCGACGCGTCCACCCCAGGGGGCGAACCGGCCATGTGACCGCGCTCACGTGAGGAAGTAGAGGTCAGAAGCTGACCTCTACTGCTCCTAGCCTGGCTCGTCCAGCCCGGCAATCACAGGAGACTCCTTGAATCCCGCCCGCTCACTGACCGAGGCAGCGACAGTGGTCGCCGCGGAGCAGCCCGTCGACGGCGCACACCGTCACGAAGCGGCCGCGGCGACGAACAGGCTGTCCCACGACAGCGGCCACATCGAGGTGCGCGGGGCACGCACCAACAACCTCCGAGACGTCTCGATCGACGTACGCAAGGGCGCGCTCACCGTCTTCACCGGCGTCTCGGGCTCGGGCAAGAGCTCCCTGGTGCTCGGCACCATCGCGGCCGAGTCGCAGCGCCTGCTCAACGAGACCCAGCCGACGTTCGTCCAGGGGCTGTTGCCCCAGACGGTGCGTCCCGACGTCGACAGCCTGCGCAACCTCTCCGCCGTCGTGACCGTGGACCAGAAGCGGCTGGGCGCGGACCCGCGGTCCACCATCGGGACCGCCACCGACACGTACGGCCTCCTGCGCCAGCTCTTCTCGCGGCACGGCTCCCCGCACATCGGGTCCCCCAGCCGGTTCTCGTTCAACGACCCCGCCGGCATGTGCCCGACCTGCTCGGGCACCGGAGTGGTCACGGAGGTCGACATCGACCAGCTGGTGGACCGGGACCTCTCCCTCAACGACGGCGCGCTGCTGTTCCCCACCTTCGCCGTCGGCACCGGATTCTGGTCGATCTTCGTCAACTCCGGCTTCTTCGACCCCGACCTCCCCCTGGCCAAGTACGGCGACCTGGAGTGGGAGAGGCTGCTGCACCTGGAGCACGCCAAGACCGACAGCCGCTCGCTGAAGGTGACGTACGAGGGCCTCCTGCCCAAGCTGCGGCGCCTGTACCTGAACAAGGAGCGCGAATCGCTCCAGCCGCACGTGCGGGCCGCGGTCGAACAGATCGCCAGCACCGCGCAGTGCGCGGCGTGCGAGGGCAGCCGCCTGTCGGAGGAGGCCCGCTCCGTACGGGTCAACGGCCTGGGCATCGCCGAGTGCACCGGTATGGAGATCGCCCGGCTCCTCGAAGTCGTGCAGCAGTGGAACGACCCCGCCATGGCGGGCGTCGTCCACGGCATCCGCGGCGCGCTCACCGCCATGGTCGAGCTCGGCCTCGGCTACCTCAACCTCCAGCGCCGTGCGGGCACGCTGTCCGGCGGCGAGTCCCAGCGGGTCAAGATGGTGCGCCACCTAGGCTCGGCGCTGACCGATCTGACGTACGTCTTCGACGAACCGACGACAGGCCTGCACGCCGACGACGTCGACCGGGTGCTGCAAGTGATGGCGAGCCTGCGCGACAAGGGCAACACCGTGCTCGTCGTCGAGCACGACCCGCAGGTCCTCGACGTCGCCGACGCCGTCGTCGACCTCGGACCCGGCGCGGGCACCCACGGCGGGACGATCGTCTACGCCGGTCCGCCGAGCGGGCTCCCCGCCTCCGACGGACCCACCGCCGCGTCGCTGCGTAGCGTGCCGCAGCTGCGCACCGCCCGCGAACCCCGGGGCCGGCTGCGGGTGGAGAACGCGGACCTGCACAACCTGCGTGACATCACCGTGGAGATCCCCCTCGGCGTCTTCGTCGCCGTGAGCGGTGTCGCGGGAGCGGGCAAGAGCTCGCTGGCCCGGGGAGTGCTGCCCTCCCGCCTGGACTCCTGCGTGATCATCGACCAGAGCCTGCCCCGTGGCAGCAGGCGCAGCACCCCGGCGAGCTGGACGGGCATCCTCGACCCGATCCGCAAGGCCTTCGCCCGTGCCACCGGGGTGAGTGCCGCCCAGTTCTCCTCGAACTCGGCCGGCGCCTGCCCGGCCTGCAACGGCCTCGGCGTCGTCGTGACGGAGCTCGGCCGCGGCGACACCGTGGAATCGCCCTGCGAGGAGTGCGAAGGCACCCGGTTCCGCAGCGAGGTGCTCGCCCACCGGCTGCGCGACCGCAGCATCGCCGACGTCCTCGCCATGTCCATCAGTGAGGCGTGCGCGTTCTTCACGGAACCGGCGATCCGGGACGTGCTGGCGAGCCTGGAAGGGGCCGGACTCGGCTACCTGGGGCTCGGACAGCCGCTGTCGACGCTCTCCGGGGGTGAGCGCCAGCGGCTCAAGCTCGCCGTCGAACTCGCCTCGCCCTCCGACTTCTACGTGGTCGACGAGCCGACGGCCGGGCTGCACCGCCAGGACGTGGGACGTCTGCTCGGTCTGCTGGACCAACTGGTCATGAAGGGCAGCACCGTCGTCGTGGTGGAACACGACCTGGACGTCATCGCGCAGGCGGACTGGGTGATCGACATGGGGCCGGGTGCCGGTGCGGCCGGCGGCGACGTCGTGTTCGCGGGGCTGCCCGAGGACCTGATGGAGAGCCGGGCCTCGGTCACCGGACGCCACCTCGCGAGCCGGGTCCGGGGCGAAGGCGCCGGTCACCCCGGGGCGTGGACGTGACGTCGCCGTACCTCCCAGGACACGGAGCCGCCGGGCGTTCCGGGGCTCGGAACAGACAGAAGGAGCAGATCAGATGATCAGGATCGCCGTCGTGCTCGGAAGCACCCGCCCCGGCCGTCGCGGTGAGGCGGTGGCCCGGTGGGTCACCGAGGTCGCCGCCCGGCACCCCGCGGCCGTAGTGGGCGAGGCTACCTTCGAACTGGTCGACCTGGCGGACTACGCGCTGCCGTTGCTGGACGAGCCCGTACCCGCCCTGTTCGGCCAGTACCGGAACGAGACCACCCGGCGGTGGGCCGACGCCATCGGCTCGTTCGACGGGTTCGTGTTCGTGACCCCCGAGTACAACCACTCCGTGCCCGCGGCGCTGAAGAACGCCGTAGACCACCTGTTCGCCGAGTGGAACGACAAGGCGGCCGGATTCGTCGGCTACGGCGTGCACGGCGGGACCCGCGCCGTCGAACACCTGCGGCTGGCGCTGGCCGAGGTGAAGGTCGCGGATGTGCGGAGCCAGGTCGCCCTGTCGGTGTTCGCCGACTTCGACTACACGGGATGCGACATGACGGACCCGACGTCGGCCGGCCGGTTCGCGCCGGGGGAGCGGCAGGAGCCGGCGGTCAACACGATGCTGGACGAGGTCCTCGCCTGGTCGGCCGCGCTGAAGCCGCTGCGCGCGGACGTCGTCGCCGTCCGCTCCTGACCGCTGACGGAACCCAGGGCCTTCGGCTGCGCACGTGCCCCGGCCGCAACCGGTACGGGCGCAGCCCGAAGGCCGCCCCCACTCTTCTCCGAATCCCGTGCCCATCAAGGGAGTTCCCCTGCGATAGCACGGATATACCCCCGTCCTCACCACAGGTGACCTACTCCGGCCGCGCAATTGCGAGCACCGTAAGCGACATGACGTTGCACGCCGCAGAAGCCATTCGGTCGCACGTACCGGTTCTCGTCGTGGGAGCCGGTCCCACAGGTCTCATGCTCAGCGCCGAGCTGGCGCTCCACGGAGTCCAGCCGCTGCTGATCGACGCACTGCCGAGCCCGAGCGGACAGTCCCGGGCCCTGGGCTTCACGGTCCGGACGTTGGAGATCTTCAAGCAGCGCGGCATCCTGGGCCGCTTCGAGGGGCTCGTCCAGGTACCGGGAGTGCACTTCGCCGGCCTGAACATCGACGGCGACTTCCTGTCCAGCACGCTGAGACCGGCCAACCAGTACCCGCAGTCCAGGACCGAACAGGTCCTCGCCGACTGGTGCGAGGAGCGGGGGGTCACGGCCCTGAGGCCATGGAGGCTGGAGTCGATGGAGCGCACCGACTCCGGATACCGCTGCGTGCTCAGCGGTCCGGCCGGGCGGCACACCGTCGAGGCCGGCTACGTGGCCGGTTGCGACGGGGCGGCCAGTGCCGTTCGCGAAGCGATCGGCATGCCCGTCCGCCGCACCCCTCCTTCCGTCCAGATGCTCCTCGGTGACCTGCGCGGTTGCGGGCTGCCCAACGAGCCCTTCGGGGTCAAGCACGAGAAGGGCATGGTCATGTCCGCGCCGCTGGGCGACGGGACGGAACGGGTCATCGTCTGCGACTTCTCCCGGCCGACGCGGCCGCAGGGCGCACCGGTGACCCACGCCGAGATCAAGCACGCGTACGAGAACGTCGTCGGCAAGCCCCTGGCGGACGGCGAATGCCTGTGGGCGAGCTCCTTCTCCGACGCCTCGTCCCTCGTGGAGTCGTACCGGGACGGCCGTGTGCTGCTCGTCGGGGACAGCGCGCACACGCACCTTCCGGCGGGCGGCCAGGGCATGAACGTTTCGCTCCAGGACGCGGTGAACCTCGGCTGGAAGCTCGCACTGGTGAGCCGGGGCCGTGCACCGGATTCCCTCCTGGACAGCTACCACGCCGAGCGGCACCCGGTCGGCCGGGAGCTGCTGCTCAACACGGCCGCCCAGGGGCAGCTGTTCCTGCGCGGACCGGAGGCGGACCCGCTGCGCGAGATCGTGCGGCGGCTGCTGGAGGTGCCGCAGGTGTCGGTCCGGCTGGCCGACGGAGTCAGCGGACTGGACATCCGGTACGACATGGGCGACCCGCAGGCGCGGCCCCCGGTGGGCGAGCGGCTGGCACCGGACGCCTTCACCGTGGCCGGGGCCGGCGGCGACGTCGTCGAAGAACTGCGGCACGGCTCCGCCCTGCTGGTCCTCCTCGCCGACGACGGCGCGGCGTCCCCGCTCGCCGCGCGGTGGGGGGACCGGGTGCGCGTGGTGCACGCGCGGCCGAAGGAACCGCGACGGAAACCCGGCGCCGCCGAGCCCCCGAACCTGCTCGTCCGGCCGGACGGCCACATCGCCTGGGCGGGCCCGCGCAGCGACGGGCTGAGCGCCTCGCTCACCCGTTGGCTCGGCGAGCCCGCCGCACAACCAGAGGAGGAAGACCCTTGTACAGCTCTCTGATCGTCGCCCGGATGGACCCCCGCCACGCGGACGCTGTGGCGGACGTCTTCAGCGCGTTCGACGCCACCGACATGCCTGCGCGGATGGGTACCCTGCGCCGCGAGCTCTTCCAGTACCACGGCCTCTACTTCCACCTCCAGGACTTCGAGACCCCCGACGGGACCGCCGCGGTGGAGGCGGCGAAGACCGACCCGCGGTTCATCGGCATCAGCAACGACCTCAGGCCGTACATCGAGGCCTACTCCCCGACCTGGCGCTCGCCGAAGGACGCGATGGCCCAGCGCTTCTACCACTGGAGGGCCGAGCGTTGAGCCGCCGCGTGTTCATCACCGGGGTCGGGGTCGTCGCGCCCGGCGGAGTCGGCCGCGACGCCTTCTGGGACCTCCTGGTCCAGGGGCGCACCGCCACCCGGCGGCTCAGTCTCTGCGACCCGGAGCCGTTCAGGTCCCAGGTGGCCGCCGAGGTCGACTTCCGGGCCGAGGCCGCGGGGCTGACCGAGCAGCAGTCCGTGGAGCTGGACCGGGCGGCCCAGTTCGCCCTGGTCGCCGCCCGTGAGGCGGTGGAGGACGCGGGCTGGCGGGACACGTGCCCGCCCGACCGCGCCGGGGTCGTCGTGGGCTCCGCGGTCGGCGCCACGACCAAGCTGGAGGAGGTCTACCGCCGGCTCAGCGCGGACGGGTCCCTCTGGGACGTGATCCCCGATTCCCCGGCCCAGCTCTACTCGTACTTCGTACCCAGCTCGTTCGCCGCCGGCATCGCCCGGGAGTTCGGCGTCACCGGGCAGAGCGGCGTCGTGTCGACCGGCTGCACCTCCGGGATCGACGCCGTGGGCAACGCCTGGGAACTGATCCAGGACGGCATCCTGGACTCCGTCGTCTGCGGGGCCACCGACGCGCCCATCTCGCCCATCACCGTCGCCTGCTTCGACACGATCAAGGCGACCTCGACCTACAACGACACCCCGGAGACGGCCTCCCGGCCGTTCGACGCGACACGGGGCGGATTCGTCCTCGGCGAGGGCAGCGCGATGTTCGTCCTGGAGTCCGAGGAGTCCGCCCTGCGCCGCGGCGCGCGCGTCTACGGCGAGATCAAGGGGTACGCCAGCCGCTGCAACGCCTACCACATGACCGGCCTGAAGGCCGACGGGCGCGAGCTGGCGCAGGCCGTCACCGCCGCCCTGACCCAGGCCCGGATGCACCCCGACGAGCTCGACTACGTCAACGCCCACGGCAGCGGGACCAAGCAGAACGACCGGCACGAGACCGCTGCGCTCAAGGCCGCCCTGGGCACCGCAGCCCGCCACGTGCCCATCAGCTCCATCAAGTCCATGGTGGGCCACTCGCTGGGTGCCATCGGCTCGCTGGAGATCGCCGCGTGCGCCCTGGCGCTGCGGTACGACGTGATCCCGCCGACGGCCAACCTCACCCGGCCGGACCCGGAGCTCGACCTGGACTACGTACCCGTACATGCGAGGGAACAGCAGACCGACGGAATCCTGACGACCGGCAGCGGTTTCGGAGGGTTCCAGAGCGCCATGGTCCTCGCGGATCCGGAGAAGCGCTCATGACCGCACACATCACCGGCATCGGTGTCGTCTCCCCGCTGGGCCTGTCCCGGGAAGAGCACTGGAAGGCCCTCCTCGACGGGTGCAGCGGCCTGGGGCCGACCCGGTCGTTCGACTCCACCCGCTACGACAACCCCATCAGCGGCGAGGTCCCCCACTTCAGCCAGGAGGAACTGCCCAGCAGGCTGCTGCCCGCCACCGACCGCATGACACAGATGTCGCTGGTCGCCGCGGCAGGGGCGTTCGACGACAGCGGCATCGACGCGGACCGGGTCGACCCCCTCGACATCGGCGTCATGACCGCCTCCACCGCGGGCGGCTACGCGTTCGGGCAGAAGGAACTGCAGAACCTGTGGTCCAAGGGCCCCAAGTACGTCAGCACCCACCAGTCCTACGCCTGGTTCTACGCGGTCAACACCGGCCAGATCTCCATCCGCCACGGCTGCCAGGGCCACAGCGGAGTGATCGTCGCCGACGACGCCGGCGGCCTCGACGCCATCGCGACCGCCGCCCGCCGCCTGGCACGCGGGAACCGGGTCATGCTCACCGGCTCGGTGGACAGCACCATGTGCCCCTGGGGGCGGGTCGCGCACACCTCGACCGGCCACCTGTCGAAGTCCGCCGACCCGCGCACCGCGTACCTGCCGTTCGACGAACGGGCGGGCGGGTGGGTCAACGGCGAGGGCGGGGCCCACCTCGTCCTCCGCTCCGAGAGCGACGGGCGGTACGCGTCGGTGCTCGGCCACGGGGCGACCGTGGACGACCCGCTGGCCGACCCGGGGACGGGTCTGGTCCGGGCGATCCGCCTCGCACTCGACGCGGCCCGGCTGCGCGCCCGCGACATCGGCGTGGTCTTCGCCGACGCGGCCGGCACCCGGCAGGCGGACCGGGCCGAGGCCGCCGCCATCGCGGAGGTCTTCGGGCGGAACTCCGTCCCCGTCACCGCGCCCAAGGCGGCCACGGGCCGCATGGGGTGCGGAACCGCCTCGCTCGACGTCGCCACGGCGGTGCTCGCCCTGCGCGACCAGACGATCCCCCCGACCGTCAACGTCGAAACGGACGCGTCCCTCGGGATCGACCTGTGCACCACCGCCCGCCCGCACCGCTTCACCCACGCCCTGGTGCTCGCCAGGGGCATCGGTGGGTTCAACTCCGCCCTGATCGTCGGGGCATGACCGAAGGAGAGAACGACATGACCGCACGCGTCACCATGGACGACCTCAAGCGCGCCCTCCAGGAGGGCTCGGGGGTCGACGAGGGCGTCGACCTCGACCGGGACCTCCCGACCAAGGCGTTCGCCGACCTCGGCTACGACTCCCTGGCCGTCCTGGAGACCGGCCTGCGCCTCGGCCGCGAGAACGACATCGAGATCGACGACTCGGTGTTCAACGACCTCGACACGCCCCAGCAGCTGCTGGACGCGATCAACCAGGCCCTCGAGAGCCGGGCGGCGACGTCATGACCGCTCCGCGTCACGCCCTCGTCACCGGCGGGTCGAGCGGTATCGGCAAGGCCGTCGCGCAACGCCTCGGGAAGGCCGGGCACACCGTGTCCATCTGCGGCCGGGACCCCGAGAAGCTCCGGTCGGCCGCCGAGGAACTCGCCGAACTCGGCGTTTCCGTCACCACGTTGGTCGCCGACGTCAGTGACCCCGGGCAGGTGCGCGAGCTGGTCGGCCGCGCCGTGGAAGCGAACGGACCCATCGGGATCCTGGTCAACAACGCCGGCCGCAACGGCGGCGGCAAGACGGCGGAACTGACCGACGAGCTGTGGCGGGAGGTGCTCGGCACCAACCTCGACAGCGTCTTCTACGTCACCCGGGAGGTGCTGGCCCGCGGCGGCATCCACGACGTCGAGCACGGCCGCATCGTCAACATCGCCTCCACCGCGGGCAAGCAGGGCGTCCTGCTGGCCGCCCCCTACTCCGCCTCCAAGCACGGCGTGGTCGGCTTCACCAAGGCCGTGGGCAAGGAGCTCGCGCCCCGGGGCATCGCGATGAACGCGGTCTGCCCGGGATATGTGGAGACGCCGATGGCCACCCGGGTGCGGCGCGCGTACGCCGACGCCTGGGAGACCACGGAGGCGGAGGTCCTGACCGCCTTCGAGGCGAAGATCCCGCTCGGCAGGTACAGCACGCCCGACGAGGTCGCCTCCCTCGTCGAGTACCTCACCACCGAAGGCGCCGCCTCGATCACGGCCCAGGCACTCAACGTGTGCGGCGGCCTCGGAAACTTCTAGGAGATGATCCGCATGGCCGAACGGCCTCGCGTCGACGTGCACACCACCACGATCAGCAGCGGCGCCGACGAGGTGTACCGCCGCCTGGAGAGCGTCGGGCAGTGGTCCCAGATGTTCGAACCGACCATCCACAGCTCGGAACTGGCCCGGGAGGGGAACAAGCAGACGATCCAGCTGTGGGCCGTCGCCAACGGGGAACCCAAGTCCTGGGTCTCCGAGCGTCACCTCGACCCCGTCGCACGCACCATCCGCTTCGCGCAGACGGTCACCGCGCCGCCCGTCGCGGAGATGTCGGGCGAGTGGGAGGTCCTGCCCCTGACCGAGGACAGCTGCTCCGTCCGGCTGACGCACACCTACCGCGCGGAGGACGACTCCGAAGAGGCGCTCGCCTGGATAGCCAGGGCCGTGGACACCAACAGCACCAAGGAACTCGCGGCGCTGAAGGCCGCCCTCGAACGGGAGGCGGACAGCGAGCTGAGCGCCTTCACCTTCGCGGACTCGGTGGAGACGACGGCCGACCCCGTCCTGCTGTTCTCCTTCCTGGACCGCGGCGAACTGTGGTCCGGACGGCTGGACCACGTCGCCGAGGCCGAGATGAAGGAGTTCTCCGACGGGCTGCAACTGCTCCGGATGCGGACGACGACACCGGACGGCGACAGCCACGTCACGGAGTCCTACCGGGTGTCCCAGAGCCCGGCGAGGCTGCTGTACAAGCAGGTGACGCTGCCGGCGCTGTTGGAGCTGCACACCGGCGAGTGGACCATCTCCCCGTCCGGCGAGAGCTGGAAGGTCACCTCGAAGCACACGGTGGCGATCAACCCCGAGGCGGTGGAGAAGGTCCTCGGCCCGGACGCGACCGTCGCCGACGCCAGGGAAATCGCCCGGCGGAACCTGGGGAACAACAGCCTGCGGACCCTCGAAGCGGCGGTTCGCTGGGCCGATGCCGCCGCGCCGCAGCGGTGAGCGGGAACGTGCCCGTGCCCGAGTCCTCCGACGTCGTCGTCGTCGGTGCCGGGCCCAGCGGTCTGCTCCTGGCGGGGATCCTCGCCGGGGCAGGCGCGCGGGTCACCGTACTGGAATCGCGCGGCGCGGCGGACCAGCAGATCCGCGCCTCGACCCTGCACGCCCGCGCCATGGAGATCTTCGACTCCCACGGAGTGGAGTTCGCACCCGAGCTGCCCCACAGCACCCACGGGCACTACGGCGGCCTGCCCGTGGACCTCTCGCGCGTCGATTCCCACCGGGCCGGCGTCCGGCGGTGCCCGCAGCCCGAACTCGTACGGACCCTGAGCGGCTGGGCCGGCCGCCGCGGCGCGCGGCTGCTGTACGGGGAACACGTGGAGTCCGTCCGCGGGCAGGGCGGGCACCGTGTGGTCCGCACCCGGACCGGCCGGACCTTCCGCGCGGCGCTGCTGGTCGCGACCGACGGACAGCAGAGCACGGTCCGTGCGCTGCTCGGCATCGCCTGCGAGGGCGCGCCGGCCACGCGCGTCCTGGTGCAGGCCGACCTGCGCCGGTCCCGCGTGCCGGTCCGGCGCTTCGAGCGGCGGGGGCGTTACACCGTCACCGCCGCCCCGCTCAGCGACGAGGTCACGCGGCTGATGATCCACGATCCGCAGTGGCCCGTGGGCCGGCCGCGCACGGCGGACGACCTCCGCACCGCCTGGCACGCCGCCACCGGCGAGGTGCTGCCGGCCGAGCCTTCGTGGCTGCGGACGTTCAGCGACGACACGAGCGTCGCGCACCGACTGGTCGAAGGACGCGTCGTGCTGTGCGGAGACGCGGCCCATCCCTTCATCCCCATCGGAGGGCAGGCGCTGAACACGGCCCTGATGGACGCCGAGGCGCTCGGCTGGCGGATCCTGACGCACCTGGAGGACGGGGATCCGCAGGGGCTCCTGGAGTACGGGGAGGAACGCGCCGCCTGGCTGGACGTGCTCGCGCGCAGACTGCGCGCGCAGGCGCGCCTGCTGTTCGACACCGACGGGGCGGCCACCGCGCGCAAGGCGCGCGTGGCCGAACGCCTGAACAGCGACGAGGCCTACCGGCAGAAGATCGCCGACTCCCTGGCCGGTGTCGACGTGTGCTACCCGGCGGCCACCGGCGGGATCCGCCGCCGCCTCGGCCCGGCCCAGCTGCGCGAGGCCGGGGCCACCGGCCGCACGACCCGCGTCCGACGGGGGTCCGTGACCGACGGCGGCACCCGGGTGGACGCCTGGATCAGGCCCGATCACCACTGGTACCCGACGGCCCCCGACCGGGCCCGGCAGGATTGGAACGACGCGGTGCGCCCCCTCGACGATCACGAAGCCGAGGTGGCGCGGTGAAGGCGTTCCTGTTTCCCGGCCAGGGGACCCAGAAGGTCGGTATGGGCTCCTACCTGCGCGAGGAGTACCCGGGCCTGGTCGAGCCGCTGTGGCAGGAGGCGGACGAGATCCTGGGGTACCCCCTGACCCGCCTCTGCGAGGAAGGGCCGGTCGAGAAGCTGCGGCACATGCCGGTCACGCAGCCGGCCGTCTTCCTGTGCAGCTACACGGCCCTGGTCGCCGCGCGGGCCCGGGGCGCGGAGCCGGACGTCGTCGCGGGCCACAGCCTGGGCGAGTATTCGGCCCTCGCGGCGGCCGGTGTGCTGACCTGGAGGGAGGTGCTCCAGCTCGTCCATCGCCGGGGTGAGCTCATGGCGCAGGTGCAGGAGCGGGTGGACGGGAAGATGGCTGCCCTCCTCGGACTGTCGATCGAGCAGGTCGAGCGGGCCTGCGCGCAGGTGCGCTCCGACACCGGGGAGGTGGTCGAGGTGGCCAACCACAACGAGCCCCTCCAGGCCGTGGTCTCCGGCCAGACCGCCGCCATCGACCTGCTGGTCGAGCGGGTCACGACGATGACGGACGCCCGCGCGACCGTGCTGAGGATCGGCGGCCCGGCCCACTCCAGTCTGATGGGGAGCGCGACGGCGGACTTCGTGGAGTACCTGCAGCGCTTCGACTTCCGGCCGCCCCGGGTGCCCCTGATCTCCGGTTCGACCGCCGCACCGTACGCGTCCGGTGAGGAGATCAAGCGCCAGCTCGGCGATCAGCTGGTGCACCGGGTGCGCTGGGTCGACGTGATGGCCGAGCTCAAGCGGCTGTCGGTGTCGCGGACCTGGGAGCTGGGGCCGGGCAAGGTCCTCTCGGGGTTCGTCCAGAGGTCGTTGCCCGGAGTGGCGACCTATCGTGCCAACGACCTGCCGTCCTTCCGGGCCGGCGTGACGGGCTGGTGAACCGGTGAATCACGTGGTGCGACGAGTGCCGACCGCTGCCCGGGGGGAGCGGTCGGCCGCCGCAGCGGGCACCTCGCCCGGCCCCCTCGTCCTGATGCTGCCCGGGCAGGGTTCGCAGTTCGGCGCGATGGGGGCCCCGCTCTATGACGCCGACCCGCGTTTCCGCCGGGCGCTCGACGACTTCTTCGACGCGTTCGGCGCCGGCGCGCAGCGGCTCAGGCAGGTGTGGCGGCACGGCTCTCCCCGGGAACTCGAGCAGGGGGCCGTCGCCCAGCCGCTGCTCTTCGGGATCGGCTACGCCGCCGGAAGGGTCTGGACGGAAGACCTGAAGGGCGCGGACGTGACCCTGATCGGTCACAGCGTGGGCGAATTGGCGGCGGCCACGCTCGCGGGCGTCTTCGACCTCGAACTGGCCGGTGCGCTCCTGAACGAGCGGGCGCGGCTGCTCGAAGAGGCTCCCCGCGGTGGCATGATCGCCTGCCGCGGCTCGGAGGCGGAGGTGCAGGAGCACCTCGACGCCCTGGGCGGACGGGCTGTCGTCGCGGCGGAGAACGCGGACAACCAGTGCGTCGTGAGCTGTGCCGAGGAGGACCTCCCGGACACGGTGCGAGGCCTGGGCGCCCGGGGGGTGCCGTGCATGCGCGCCGCGGCGGCCGAGCCGTTCCACTCTCCGCTCCTGGCCCCGGCCGCCCTCGAGTTCGAGGAGTTCCTGGCGCGGCGCGAGCGGGAGCTGTCGCCGGCGAAGTCACCGATGGTCTCGGCCTACTCGGCACGAAGGGTCAGCGACCGGAATACCGAGCGCGCTCGGTTCTGGACGCGCCAGATGGCCGAAAAGGTGTTCTTCTGGAAGGCGATCGTCGGCAACTGTGGTTTCAGTCCGCACACGTTTGTGGAGATCGGCCCCGGATCGGCCCTTTCCATGGCCGTCCGCCGGTTGCCATCGGTTCGCGACGGAGGTTCCGAAGTGGTCACCACGATGCCGCGTCATCGACGTGAGGTCGAACAGTGGAATTTCCTCCGGCGCCGGGTCGTTGAGAGCTTCTGAAGGCACATTGTGTGCAGAGTGTGTCAGAAGTTTGCATGTTACAAGAAATAAGTACATAGAACGGAAGGTGCTGGTATTCTTGCTGGGTGTTGAACAGTTACTGATTCCGCGGATGTCTTCCCGTCCTCTCCTCCCGGGCGTCCCTCTCGAATCCCGCTCCCCCTTCTTTCTTCGGCTTTCTCCGCTGCACGTCAGGGGGTTGATGGTCAGGATCACACGGACGGCTCTTCGGTAAGTATTGTTAGCACGGGGGAAATGTAATGGGTGGTTTAATCCGTTTCGATGTGCTGGGGTCACTCCGGGTGCGGTGCGACGACGCGCTCCTGCGACTGACCGGACAGAAATATCGGACCGTGGTTTCGTGTCTTGCTCTCCATCCCGAGAGCTCGGTGAGCATGGAGGAACTCCTCCACGCCGCATGGAAGGGAAAGCGTCCGTCCAGCGCGCACCATCAGGTACGGAAGATGATTTCCGCGCTCAGGCTCAGCCTCGACCGCGGATGGGACCTGGTGGGGACGTCCCACGAGGGCTACATGCTGAAGTTGACGCCCGAGCAATCCGACGTCTCCGAATTCTGCAGGCTGTACGACCGGGCGATGTCGAGCGCCTTCGCGAGTGACGAGGACCTGTCGCTGGCGTATTCGGCGCTGGCACTCTGGCGGGGGAACCCCTGCGA
The DNA here is from genome assembly GCF_054353315.1 of Streptomyces sp. NC-S4. Taxonomy (NCBI): domain Bacteria; kingdom Bacillati; phylum Actinomycetota; class Actinomycetes; order Kitasatosporales; family Streptomycetaceae; genus Streptomyces; species Streptomyces sp. NC-S4. The sequence goes on from NZ_CM135937.1 coordinate 7,813,779, forward strand.
GGGATCCGAGCCGCGCGGGCAGGAGCGCTGGATCTCCGAACTGGTGGAACAGCACCGGGTGCTTCTGAACAAGACGGTGCAGGCCTTCCAGGAGCGGGGCCGCTCCGACGAGTTGACCTCGATCCTGCGCGTGGCGTCGAAGATCCACAGGCAGCCGGTGCACCTGCACGCCGATACCGCCGTACCCGCACCGGCCGGCCGGCCACCGGGCGGGACGCACACCCGCGAGAGTCCGCTACCGCCGCCCCTCCCGGCATGGCCCGCCGTCCCGGTCGGGCCCAACTGCCTGCCGCGGGACCTCCAGGACTTCGGCGGACGCGAACGCGAGATCGACGAACTGCACACCCTCCTCTCGGGGGAGGGGCACCACTCGCCGTCGGTGGCGACCCTTCACGGAATGGGCGGAGTCGGGAAGACGGCCGTGGCCGTCCGGCTGGCGCACCTGCTGGCCCGCCACTATCCGGACGGCCAGCTCTTCGTCTCCCTGGACGGCTTCTCGCCGTCCTGCACGGCCAGCGTGTCCAGCGCCCTCGGGGTGCTGCTGCGGCAGAAGGGCCTCCCCGACGACGAGATCTCCTCGTCGGAGGAAGGGCGGCTGGCGCAGTGGCGGACCATCACCGCCGGCCAGCGGCTGCTCGTCGTGCTGGACGACGCCCGCGACATCGAGCAGGTGGAACCGCTCATACCGCCCTCGCGCGACAGCGCCTGCATCATCACCTCCCGCATCATCCTCAACGGCATCGACGGGGCTCATCACACCTCCCTCGAAGTGCCGGACGAGGACGAGTGCCTGGAAATGCTCAGCTGCATGCTCGACCAGCGCTTCGAGAGCCTCAACACCCAGGACGCGCGGGCGCTGATCCAGCAGTGCGCCAACCTGCCGCTGGCCCTGCGCCTGGCGGCGGCGCGCATCTCCACCCGCGACTTCCTCGACCTCCGGGAGCTCAGCGACCGGCTCGCCGCCACCTCCGTCTTCAACGAGCTGGAGGTGCCCGGACGCAGCCTGATCGGCCGGCTCATCACCTCGTTCACCTCCCTGGAGGACTTCGACCACGACCGCTATCTGCGGCTGTCGCTCCTGCCCTGCCCCGATCTCGACGAGACCTCGGTCGCGGCCGCGCTCGGCCTGTCGACCGATCTGGTGCGGTGCGCCTGCCGGCGCTTCGCCGACCGGGCACTGTTGCAGCGGACACGGGCCGGCGCCTACCGGGTGCATCCACTGCTGCTGCACGCGGCGCACCTGGAAGCACAGAAGAAGATCACGTTCGACGAGCAGCGCCGCGTCATCCGCGCCGCCTTCCTCCACTACAAGGCCTCGAACGGCCTCGTGGGATCCAGTCGTGTCAGCCCCTCGCCGAGTCCTGACGGGCACGTGGTGCTGAGGACCCTCACCCGGTCCGCCGAGCTCGCGGCCCGACTCGACCTCCAGCAGGAGTTCATCGAACTCTGCGTGGCCTGGGAGGGGATGGTCACCCTGGTGCTGGACACGCGCCAGCAGAAGGTGGTGTGGAACCTGGTGCGCGACGCGAGGCAGCAGTCCTCGGAAGCCGCGTCGCAGCACCACCCCGGACCGCCCGCACGAGAGCACGTCATGAACGGCGCCAGGGGCCGGAAGACGGCGCTCGTCCACCGCTCCTAGACCGCCCCTTCCGGATCGTGCCGGGCGGGCCGGGCCCGGCCCGCCCGGCACGATCCGCAACAGACGGCCCGGTCCCCGGTCCAACGGCGGCTGTGATCGGCACAGGACGCCGCCACCCGTGATCCCCATAGGAAAGGAGGTCGGACGATGGGCCGTGTCCTTCCGTATCCGCCCGACAGCGAGGTCCTTCTGCTGCCGGGACAGTACGGCCCGGCAGCGGGCGAGCAGGCCGTCCCGACGAAGGAAGTCGTGGTGGGCGGGGGAGGGCTGCTGGGGAGGCACGTCCGCGCCGCGCTGGGCGGCCGCCCGGGCGAACGGGTGCGCGTCCCCTGGGACGACCACGCCCTCGCCTGTGCCCGACTCTACGAACTGGGAAGGGAGCTGGCCGCCCGGACCGGCCGCTGGAACCTCTACTGGTGCGCCGGTCTGGCCGTGTTCCACACCCCTGCCGAGCAGGTGGAGCGAGAACGCGTCCAGGTCGGCCGGCTGCTCGCGGGAATCCACGACGGGCTGGAACGGTCCGGCCTCCCTTCCGACGGCGCACTGTTCTTCGCGTCCTCGGCGGGCGGTGCGTACGCGGGCTCGGCACATCCGCCCTTCACCGAGTTCTCCACCCCCGCTCCCCGGAACGCCTACGGCGAGGCCAAACTCGCCGTGGAGGAGGAGGCCAGGGCCCTCGCGCGCCGATGGCGGCTGCCCGTGGTGGCGGGCCGGATCACCAACCTCTACGGTCCCGGACAGAACCTCGGCAAGAACCAGGGTCTGGTCAGCGTCCTCGTGAAAGCACAGCTGACCGGGGAACCCCTGCGCCTGCGGGCCGCACCGACGACGACGCGCGACTACATCTACGCGCGGGACTGCGCACGCATGGCGGTCGCGACGATGGATGCCGTGCGTTCCCGCACCCTGGGCAGGGACCCGTACGTCTGCAAGATCTTCGCCAGCGGGCGGTCCTTCCGGATCGACGGGCTCCTGGAGGTGGCCGAGCGCCTCTTCGACCAGCCGGTGCCCGTCCTCCACGAATACCCGGCGGGCGGCGAGAGCACGGACTTCTCCGTCACGTCCCGGGTGTGGCCGGACCTCGTTTCGTCCCCCTTCCTCAACATCGAGGAAGGGATGCGGGCCGTCCGCGCGGACCTCAGATACCGGCTCGACCTCGACTAGGCCGTCTCTTTCGAACCGCGGAGAGTCATGTTCCTCATCCCGCCCCCACCCTCGTGACCGGCGCCGTCGCGGAGCGCGTCGTCGGCGGTCCTGCCCCGATGGCGCTGATCGGCGGGATCCTGCCCGCCGCCGTGGCGGTCTCCGAGGCCTTCGCCGACGATCCCGCCGCCTTCCTGTTCCCCGAGGAGGAGGCGGCGATCGCGCGGGCCGTGCCCGGACGCCGCCGTGAGTTCGCCACGGCCCGCCTCTGCGCCCGCCGGGCGCTGGCCGAGCTGGGGCGTCCGCCGGCCCCCCTGCTGCCGGGCCCGCGCGGAGCCCCCTCATGGCCCGCGGGGGTGGTGGGCAGCCTGACGCACTGCGAGGGGTACCGGGCCGCCGCGGTGGCGCGCCGCGGCGACCTCGCCGGCCTCGGGATCGATGCCGAACCCCACCGGCCCCTTCCCGCGCATGTGCTGGAGGCCGTCGCGGTGCCCGCCGAACACGCCCGCCACCGCGTGCTGAGCGCCACCGTCCCGCAGGTCTGCTGGGACCGTGTGCTGTTCTGCGCCAAGGAGGCGGTGTACAAGGCGTGGTTCCCCCGGACCGGCCTGCCGCTGGAGTTCGGCGAGGCCGACATAGCCCTGCGTACGGACGGTTCGTTCACCGTCCGCGTCCGACGCCGTCACCCCTCCCCGGAGCACTTCACCCCCCTTGCCTACGAGGGCCGCTGGGTCGCCACGTCCGCCCTGGTGGCCGCCGCCGTGGCCGAACCTGCCACCGCCCCGTCCACCGCCGCGGGGCCCGTTCGTGCCGCGGACCGCTGAGACGGTCGCGCATCTCGCGGCGGGGTGCGTCAGCTCTGCGCGGTGTCGCCGCCCGACTGCCCGGCGTCCTCGGCCGCGCGCGCCTTCTCGCGCATCTTGCGCACCAGCTCCGCCTTCCGGTCGGCCGCACCCTGGCGGTCGAGGTTGCGGTGCGGACCGTTGTTCTGCCGTTCGGCGCGGGACTGCCTCTTGCGCTGGCCGCCGCCCTGGCCCACGGGGTTGTTGATGTTCTTGCTGTCGGTCACGGGTTCTCCCGGTGGTGATGCGAAGTGATCTACGGATTCGTCGGTGGGGGACGGGTACGAGCGACGTCGGAGAACGTCGGCAGGGGCCCATCACGCCCTCACTCGTAGATCGGCCTCTGGAAGAACATGACAAAGACGGTACCCGGTTCCGTCGGCCCCGCAGACCAGCCCTTTCCCACCCCGGCACCGGCCGGTACCGCAGCGGGCCCCGCCGCGGCTGCCCGGGCCGGGACGTCCACGTGTTCACGCCGGATTCACCTGCTCCCGGGATCCTGGGCTCCATGGCCCTCAGTAGACGAGCACTACTGGCACAGGCAGCCGCTTCGGCCACCGCCGTCGCCGCCCCCTCGCCCGCCGTCGGCACGGGCGGGGAAGCCGCACCGACCACGACCACGACCCTGCGCGGCACGATCCCGCCCGGCGCACCGGACTTCGTGTACGTGCCGCTGGACGTCCCCTCCGGCGTGCGCGAGCTGCGCGTCTCCTACCGTTACGACAAGCCGCCCACCCCGCCGGGCACGCCGGGAAACGCCCTCGACATCGGCCTGTTCGACCAGCGGGGCACCGCGCTCGGCGGGCGCGGCTTCCGCGGCTGGTCCGGGGGCGCCCGAAGCGAGTTCTTCCTCCGTGCGGACGAGGCCACCCCCGGCTACCTGCCGGGACCGCTGGAGCGCGGCCGCTGGCAGATAGCCCTCGGCCCCTACACCGTGGCACCGCAGGGCCTGCCCTACGAGATCGCCGTCACGTTCGTCCACGGCGCACCGGCGCCCGCCGTCCCCGTGACCTACCCGCCCGAGCGCATCCCGGGCCGCGGCCGCGCGTGGTACCGCGGTGACTGCCACATACACTCCGTGCACTCCGACGGCCGCCGCACCCCGACCGAGATCATCGGCCTCGCGCGCGCCGCCGGCCTGGACTTCGTGAACACCTCCGAGCACAACACCCACAGCTCCCACACCGCATGGTCGGGCGCCGCCGACAGCGGGCTCCTCGTCCTCACCGGCGAGGAGATCACCACACGGACCGGCCACGTCCTGGCCGTGGGCACGGACCCCGGCACCTTCATCGACTGGCGCTACCGGGCCCGTGACGGCCGCTTCGCGCGATTCGCCCGCGCCGTCCGGCAGGCCGGCGGCCTGGTCGTGCCCGCCCATCCGCACGCCACCTGCCTCGGCTGCGCCTGGAAGTTCGGCCTCGGCGAGGCCGACGCCGTGGAAGTGTGGAACGGCCCCTGGACGGCCGACGACGAGGTGTCCCTGGCCTCCTGGGACGCCACCTTGTGCGGGGCGGACGGGGACCGCTGGCTGCCCGCTCTGGCGCACAGCGACTACCACCGTGACCCGGACCGCATCGGCGGACCCCACACCGTCGTCCTGGCCGACGACCTGTCCCGCGAGGCGATACTGGCGGGGCTGCGCGGCGGACGTGCCTACGCGGCCGAGTCCTCCGCCGTCTCCGTGGACTTCACCGCGGTCACCCCGCGGGGTGCCCACGCGGGCATCGGGGAGGGGCTGGCAGTGACCGGCCCGGACACGGAGGTCCTCGTACGGCTGTCGGTGACCGGTGCGCAGGGCTGCGAGCTGCGGTTGGTCACGGACCAGGGTCCGGCCCTCACCGTGCCCGCGGCGACGGCCCTGGAATGGCGCACGACACCCGCCCGCACCACCTACGTCCGCGCGGAAGTCCGCCACCCGCCCCAGGCGCCGCCCCTCCCCGGACCGCCGGCAGCCCTCACCAACCCGATCTGGCTGCGCCCCTGACGATCGGCAGCAGTACGAAGTCACGCCCCCAGCAGGCGGACCGTCCTGGGCAGGCTCTGCACGCAGGGGCCAGATCCGTGCACGCAAAGGCCACCCGCCCCGCTCGATCTCGCCTAGCTTTCGGATCGGCTCCCGCGGTTCCGGCGCGGAAGCCGTGTCCGCAGGCCGCACTGCCGCCGTGGCGCGCCCGTCCCGAGCCGGCGGCCGGCCACCGCCCGGCGTGCCGCCCGTACTCGTCACACCCGACAAGGAACCCCGCATGTCCAGCTCCTTCATCCTCGGCCTCTTCCGGCGAGGATCCCGCCGGATCACCGGCCTCCTCCTGGTACTCGCCCTGTCGGTCGGGATGCTCAGCGCGGCCGCACCCGCCGCCCACGCCGACCCCGACCGCTCGCTCACCGTGGTCGACTGGGACATCACCGGGCTCGACGGCGGCGGCCAGGGCCAGCACGACCGGTACTGGAACATGATCGACCGGATGCACCGGATCAGCGGCCACGACCTCTACCAGGTCCTGGACGAGACCACGACCACCAACAACCGGCTGATCCAGGTCCGGGTGAACCACGCCGGACAGCACGTGGTCTCCCTGTACTTCTGGGCCGACACCCTCTACCTGGCCGGGTTCTACCAGCCCGGGCAGCCCAACGGCACGGGAAACCGCCACTACGTCTTCCCCGACGGTTCCCCCGAGGCCTTCGACCGGGTCCTGGGCGTCCGGGCCGAACGGCTCCCCTGGAACGGCAGTTACGCCAACCTGCCGAACGGCGGACTGCGCGACCAGCGGCGGCTCACCCCGCAGAACCTCCGGAACGCCCTCCTGACGCTCGGCAACGCGCAGCAGCTCCTCGCCACGGGTCACGGTCAGCACACCGTCGGGTCCTACCTCGTCGACATCATCGGCGCGACGGCCGAAGCGGCCCGGTTCGGGCATCTCTTCGACATCATCCGCGGGAACATCAGGAACAACTCGTCGAACCCGATCAACCGTTTCGGCGCGGCGCTCCAGACCAGCTGGGGGCAGCTCTCCGAGTGGGTCTACCGGCAGCTCAGCGACCCCACGGGGGCGGGCTTCACGATCGGCGGCCCCGGCTACAGCAGGTACTACCCGACGGTCGCGGCACTCATCGCGGACCTGGGGTACATCGAACTGAACGGCCACAAGCGCCGCCGCTGACGAACCCCAACGGCCGGCGCGCGGATACCGGCGGTGAGAGGGGGCCGGCGGCGCTACCGGCGCGGTCAGCAGCCGGAGCGTCAGTGCGAGCGGGGGGCGTACATGATCACGGCCATGCCGGCGAGGCAGACCAGCGCACCGATGACGTCGTAGCGGTCGGGGCGGTAGCCGTCGGCGACCATGCCCCACGCGATCGATCCGGCGACGAAGATCCCGCCGTAGGCGGCGAGGATGCGGCCGAAGTCGTCGTCGGACTGGAAGGTGGCCACCACCCCGTAGAGGCCGAGCGCGATGACGCCGGCCCCGATCCAGATCCAGCCCTTGTGCTCGCGGATGCCCTGCCAGACCAGCCATGCGCCGCCGATCTCGAACACGGCGGCGACGGCGAAGAGGGCGACGGAACGGGCGACGGTCATATCGGCCGACCCTACCGGGCACCCGGGCCCGCGACCGGCAGCGGGTCGCCGGACCGCCAGGTGCCGGCGGCGGGCACGGCCGGGCCGCCGGGCACCTGGTGGTGGGGGCAGCAGCGGCCGGCTGCCGCCCCCCGGAGGCCTCCGTCAGGTCACGGTGCCGACAGGCGCGGCGTGCGCGGCGGTACCGTGCGCCGGCTGCCGGTCCGCTCGAAGGCCGCGGCGAGGGACAGCAGGGCGTTGTCGTCGTAGGCACGGCCCGCGAAGGTGAGCCCGACGGGCATGCCCGTGTCCGCCATGGCGCCCATCGGGACGGTCACGGTCGGGATGCCGAGGTGGCGGGGGACCAGGTTGCCGTTGGCGACCCAGACGCCGTTGCGCCAGCCGAGGTCGGCGGACGCCTCGCAGACGTCCATGTCGGCGGGCCCGACGTCGGCGACCGCGGGGAAGACCACCGCGTCCAGGCCCAGCCCGTCCATCCACAGCTCCAGGTCCACCCGGCGCGTCTCCTCGAGCCCGCGCAGCCCCTGCTCCAGGTGCGGCATCTCGGTGAGGGACGCGTACGGGCGCTCGCGCACGAAGCGCGGGTAGTCGCCGATCGTGTCGTCGAACCCGTCGTAGCGGTCGGGCAGTTCGCCGTCCTGCTTGGGCCAGATGCGGGTGCCGTCGACCTCGGCCAGGGTGGAGAGCGCCGGGTCGCCGTTGGCCTTCAGGAAGTCGTCCCAGGCCCAGGCGGACAGGTCCTCGATCTCGAAGGCGAGGTACTCGCGGCCGACCAGTCCGCGGGTGAGCAGCGAGGGCGTGCCGGGGCGGTCGGACTCGTAGTTCGACACGACGGGGAAGTCGACCTCGACGACCTCGGCGCCCGCGGCCTCCAGGTCGTGGCGGGCGGCTTCCCACAGGGTGATCACCGAGGGACGCGTGTCGATGCGCTGCCCGGTCTGGCCGCCGATGCCCCCGTCGGGGTTCGTTCCGGCGCCGGGGTCGGCGTTGATGTACATCCTGGGCACCCCGACGCGCTTGCCGGCGAGCGTGCCGGCCGCGGCCCGGGCATCGGCGGGTGCGAGGGCCGGGTAGGAGGCGGGGCGTACCTGCGAGGGGGAGGGCAGCGCCACCCACGGCTGGGCGCGCCACAGGTCCCCGCGCGTGTTCGGGTCGTCGGCCACGATGACGTCGAGCAGTTCGAGCAGGTCGGCCATGGTGCGGGTGTGCGGGACCACGACGTCCATGGTCGGCACGAGGGGCCAGTTGCCGCGGACCGAGATCACGCCGCGGCTGGGCGTGTAGGCGCACAGGGCGTTGTTCGAGGCGGGGGCGCGACCCGAGGACCAGGTCTCCTCGCCGAGGCCGAACGCGCCGAAGGACGCCGCCGTCGCCGTGCCGGAGCCGTTGGAGGAGCCGGAGCCGTAGGCGCTGGTGAGCCAGTCGGCGCTGTACGGGCTCTCCGCGCGGCCGTACACGCCGCGCTGCATGCCGCCGTTCGCCATCGGCGGCATGTTGGTCAGACCGATGAGGACGGCCCCGCCCGCGCGCAGCCGCTCGATGGCGAAGGCGTCGCGCTGGGCGACGAGGTGCTCGAACGCGGGGGAGCCGGACGCGGCCGTCAGCCCCTTCGCGAGATAGCTGTCCTTCGCGGTGTACGGGATGCCGTCCAGCGGGCCCAGCGTCTCGCCCCGCGCGCGGCGTGCGTCGGAGGCCTCCGCTTCCGCCCGGGCGTCCGGGTTCATCACGACCATCGCGTTCAGAGCGGTGGCCGTACCGGGCCGGTCGTACGCGTCGATCCGGGCGAGGTAGGCGTCGAGCAGCCCGACGGAGGTGGTCTCGCCCTTCTCCAGCGCCGCGCGCAGGTCGGCGATACAGGTCTCCACAACATCGAATCCACGCGTCATGCGGGTGTCTCCAGGGTGGTCGGGTCGCACAGGGGAGCTGCCGGACGCCGGGTCGACCGGCGGCTGTCGCACTCTCCATCGCACTAACTAGATTTTCAGTCTAGACTAAGAATCTAAACTTTTGGGACCGAGGTGAGCGAAACCCATGGCGACGTCAGAGACCGGGCCCGCGCGGCCGCAGCGCCCTGCCCTGTCGGAAGGTGTGATCGAAGCGGCCGGCGCCGCTCTGCGGCCTGCGGCTCGGGCCACGGCCGACCGGAAGCGCCAGCCCAGCGGGGACGAGGCGCGGGGGCGGGCGATGCGGGCCGCCATCAGCGTCATCGCGGAGAAGGGCACGGCGGGCCTGCGGATGTCGGACATCGCGGCGCGGGCCGGGATGAGCACCGGGCACATCCTCTACCACTTCGGCAAGAAGGACCGGCTCCTGCTCGAAGTCCTCGCGTGGAGCCAGGCGGACCTCTGGAACCGGTTCCAGCAGGCTGCCGACGAGGCCGCGTCGCCGGCCGAGAAGCTGGCGCTGTTCGTCAGCTACTACCTGCCCCGCCACCAGGGCGACGAACGCTACGCGCTGTGGACGCAGGTCCTGGCACAGCGCCACGACGAGGCGGGCCGAGAACTCCTCACCACGCTGCTGGACGGCTGGGACGAGCGCCTGGAAGCCATCGTGCGTGAGGGCCGGGACCTGGGACTCTTCGCCGACGTGGATCTTCCCGAGTTCACCATCCGGGCCGTGGCCATGCTGAGCGGGCTCTCCGAGGACGTGATGTTCGGACGGTCCCGCTGGCAGCACACCTCCGCGCACGCGTTCGCCCTGGCCGCCCTCGAACGCGAGCTCGGCCCGACCGGCCGGACAGGCGACGGTCGGGGAGCGCCGGCGACGCCCTAGCCCGCCCCGGCGATCGCCTCGGGGATCATTCGGCGATGTCGACGCCGTAGCCGCGTGCGACCGCGGCGAGGTCGCGGTCGTATCCCTGGCCGACGGCACGGAAGCGCCACAGCGGTCCCCGTCGGTAGAGCTCGGCGAGGATCAGGGTGCGCTCGGTGGTGGCGGCGTCCAGGGTGGCCTGGGCCAGGCGGGTGGTGTCGGTGCCCGCCCCCAGGGTGATGTGGACGGGGCCGATGTCGCCGAATGCCGTGCCGCCGTCGATGGCAGCGACCACGACCACCTTGCGTGCCGCGGGCGGCAGGGCCACGAGATCCATGACGATCGTCTGCTCGGTGGGTCCGTCGCTCAGCAGCCGCACCGCACCGTCGGGGCTCTCCGGGGCTCCGTAGAACACGAAGTCCTCGTCGCGCGAGACCTGTTCGTCGCAGTCGACGGTGAAGGCGACGACGTCGATCTCGCAGCCGGTCTGCTGCGCCCAGGTGGCCGACACGCTCCAGCCCTCCGCGGTGCTGCCCGCGCCGGGGAGGTCGATGACACCGCCCCGGGGCAGGACCCGGGGCGACGGCGCCACTTCACGTGCCCGTGCGGGCGGTGCTGCGGCCGTCGGCGCGGTCAGCCACTCGGCCGGATGGACCGGCAGCTGGAGGGATGTGATCCGGGGCATCCGCCGATCGCGCTCGCCACCGGTGAGGAGGACCGCATCGGTGACACTGGCGGAGAGATTGACGGCCGCGGCTCCGCCGAGGGCCACGACGCGGGCCCTCGCGTCCGCCGCGTCCTGGTGCAGACCGCCCAGCACCAGAACCCGCCGCCCGGACAGCCGCCCGTGCGAGGCGGACCCGCCATGACGGGGAGTCCGGATCTCCGGCATCGCTCCGGCCGGTCGGGGAGCGGGGCTGCCGGCCGGCACGGCGACCGGGGCCTCGGCGTCGAGCGGAATTCCCGGGCGTACGTCGCGCAGCAGCCCGAGGAAGGCCTGCTCGTCGAGCAGTGGTGTCCCCTCGGTGCGTGCTCGTCGTGCCTTCGCGGACGTGGACGCCGGATCGTTGGTTACGAGGACGCTCGTGTACCGGCTGACCGAGCCCATCACGTTCAGCCCGGCGGCGACCGCCCGTGCGACCAGTTCGGCCCGCGCGGTGCCGGTGTCCCCGGTGACGGAGATCTTCATGCCCTGTCTGAGCGGACCACCCGGAGCGAGCCGGCCCGGATTGCGGAACGCGCACGGTGTCTTGGGCGGCTTCGGGGTGAACCGCGGGTCCTGCCGTGGCGGACAGGACACCAGCGGAAGAGGCAGATCGAGCCGGGCGGCCTCCCGCAGGGAGGCTCGTAGGATCCCGGCCAGCACATGGGTGTCGTCCAGTGCGTCATGTGCCTTCTTCTGGGCCACGCCGTAGTAGGCCGCGAGGGTGCCCAGCCGGAGGTCGGCCGTGGGCGGGTCCACCCGCCTGTTCAGCGCCAGCGTTCACAGGCGCCGCGACACGGGCAGATGAGACCGGGCCCGGGCGAACTCGTGCGCCAGGAAGTCGTAGTCGAACTGGGCGTTGTGGGCCACCATGACGTGGCCCCGGAGCATCGCGCCGATGCGGTCGGCGACCTGGTCGAAGGCGGGCGCGTCCCGCAGCAGTTCGGCGGTCAGGCCGTGGACGTGTACGGGGCCCGGGTCGCAGCCGGGGTTCAGCAGCGTCGTGAACTCGCCGGTCTGCCGACCGTCCGGCCCGAGGGTCACCACGGCGATCGACAGCACCCGGTCCCGCCTCGCCATCAGGCCCGACGTCTCCACGTCCACGAGCGCCCACGGAAAGGCGTAGCCGTTCGGATCAGCAGCGTTCAGGACGGTGGAGGTGAGAGTCATGGAAGGAACAACTATCCGGCCCGTGAGTCACTTTCAACCCGAATGCCGAGATTCCCGACCTCCGGGTGCCGACGGCCGACGCGCTCACGCCCGCTCCGTGCGCGAGGGTCCGGGACGTCCGTCGACCGAGTCGATGCCGGCATCCTGCGCCCGGCCCGGGTACGGCCGGCAGGGGAGGACCGGCCCTCGGTACGGGACGGTCGGCCCTTATCCGCGCCTGCCGGGCCCGGGGAGGGTGGATCCCGGTGGCGCCCGGTCCTCCCCGGCCGGCGCCGCCCATCCCCGCCGACGACCCCGATGCCCCGCGCATCAGTACGGAGGACAGACCTGTGAAGCGCACCCTCGTCGTCGGAGTGGACGGTTCCGCCGAGAGCCTGGCCGCTGCCGACTGGGCCGCGCGCGAAGCCGTGCGCCGCGACATGCACGTGCACGTGGTCCACGCCTGGCTGTGGCAGCCGCTCGCGGTCCCGGTCGTCCAGGACCGCGGCACCGAGGCCCGCCGGGCCAAGGAGATCCTGGAGGAGACGGAGGCCCGGCTCACGCGCCGGCACCCGCGCCTCTCGCTCTCCGCGGAAGTGGTGCAGGACGTCCCCGTGCCGGCTCTCCTGAGCGCCGCCAAGGACGCCGAGATGCTGGTGCTCGGCACCCGCGGGCACGGCGCGCTGGCCGGTTTCCTGCTGGGCTCCTACGGTCAGCAGCTGATCGCCGCCGCCGAGTGCCCCGTGGTCTGCGTCCGGGCCCGGGACGGCGAGCCGGTGCCCGGGACTGACGGGGGCGAGGTCGTCGTCGGCCAGCAGGGCGGCGCCGCGGAGTCCGCCGAGGTACTGCGCTTCGCCTTCGAGGCGGCCGCGGCGCGCAAGGTCCCGCTCCGCGCGGTCCGGGCCTGGAGCCTGCCCCCGGTCTACGGCTACAGCCCCGGCTCGATGTGGATCGCCCAGCAGTTCGCCGGGCTGGAGCCGTTCGAGAGGGACGCGCTGGACCAGGCACTGGAGCCGTGGCGCCCGAGGTTCCCCGAGGTGGAGGTCGTCGCCCAGGTGGAACAGGGCAGCGCCGGCCACGTGCTGTTGTCCGCGGCGTCGCACGCCCGGCTGGTCGTCGTGGGCCGCCGGGTCCGCGAGTCGGCGGTGGGCGCGCGGATCGGGTCGGTGGCCCATGCCGTGCTCCACCACTCGGCCTGCCCCGTCGCCGTCGTCCCGCACCGCTGACCACTGCCGCTGACCGGCGCCCGGCTCCTCCCGCTGACGGTTCCTACTCGGCGGTCGGGACCGGGTGCCGGCCGGGCGGGGTCAACGCGTGACTGGCGATCACCGCGGCCTGGACGCGCCGCTCCACGCCGAGCTTGACGAAGAGCCGCGAGATGATGTTCTTGACGGTCTTCTCCGCCAGGTACAGCCGCTGTCCTATCTCCCGGTTGGTGAGGCCCTCGCTGACCATGAGGAGGATCTCCTTCTCCCGGTCCGTGAAGCCGGGAAGCCCGGGAGCCTGCTCCTCCTTGGGCACGTCGCCGCGCATTCGGGCCATCAGCCGGGTGGTCGCCCCGGGGTCGAGCATCGACTGGCCTGCGGCCACCGTCCGGACGGCGGTCACGAGGTCGGTACCGGCGATCTGCTTGAGCACATAGCCGGAGGCCCCCGCCATCACGGCGTCCAGCAGCGCCTCCTCGTCGTCGAACGACGTGAGCATCAGGCAGGCCAGCTCGGGCATCCGCGAGCGCAACTCCCGGCACACGCTGACCCCGTCGCCGTCCTGGAGCCGTACGTCCAGGATCGCGACCCGGGGGCGCAGCGCGGGGATGCGGACCAGCGCCTGCTGCGCCGTGCCCGCCTCACCGACCACGGTCAGGTCGGGTTCGGCGTCCAACAGGTCGTGCACTCCCCGGCGTACGACCTCGTGGTCGTCGAGCAGGAAGACACTGATGGGCTCCGCCGCGGGGGAGGGGACAGGGGGGACACCGCTGCCGGTCATGACGCAACTCCTTCGCCTGGGTCCGTCCTTGACGCACCAACACCGGCATCCTGCCTCCCGTACGGCCGGACGGACAGGGCCGATCGGCCCCCATCGGCCACGTGCCGTGTGCGGCAGGGGCGTCGGAGCTTGTGGAAGAAGGGACCTTCGGCCCTGTCCGAAGGGCCTGCCGGGCCGTTCCGGGTGCACGCGGCCTCCGATGAACTTGAGGACGCACGGGGAACGGCGCGACTCGACCGAGCCGCACGCAGCGCGGAGGAAGCCATGACGACCGCCTTGATCGACCTGAAGACCGTGGGCCGGGACGACCGCGGTCTGAGAATCGCCCTGGCCGGCGAGCTCGACTTCTACACGGTCGGGCAAGTGACGCCACGCCTGCGCGAGCTCGCCGGATCCGGCCACCGGAACATCGTCCTGGACCTGCGCGGCCTCGCCTTCTGCGACAGCGCGGGCATCGACCTCCTCGTCCGGCTGCACCGCCGCTGCCGCGCGGAGGGAACGCGCCTCCTCCTGTGCGACGTGCCGCCCCTGGTGGTGAAGTCGATGCGGGTGCTCGCCGCCGACCGCGACCTGCAGTTCGTCGTCCTGTGAGGTGCACATCGTGGATCAGGAAGCCTTACGGCGGCCCGGCGGTCGGACCGGTGACATGACCGCCGCCGCCCGGCACATGCGGGAGCTGGACAGGGCCGAGGCCCTGCGACTGCTCTCGGCGGTGTCGCTGGGACGCATCGTCTTCACGCAGCACGCCCTGCCCGCCGTCCGGCCGGTCAACCACCTCGTCGAGGGCGAGGACATCATCGTCCGGATCCACGACGGCGGGGCGCTGGCCTCCCTGGCGGCGCCCGCCGATGCCCCAGGCGTGGTGGTGGCCTATGAAGCGGACGACATCGACCCCGTCACGCACCTCGGCTGGAGCGTCGTCGTCACCGGCTACGCGAGGGTGGTGGTCGACACCGACGAGGTGGACCGGTACGCGCACCTGCTGCGCCCCTGGGTGGCACGCCCGATGACCAGCGCCCTGCGGATCCGCCCCGACCTCGTCACCGGGTTCCGGCTGGAGGCGGACCCGACCTGGCTGGTGTCGGCGGCCCGGGGCTGATCCCCCGGGGGTGCCCCGGTGCCGATCCTCCCGCAGGCGCCCCGGTGTTCAGCTCCCGGTGTGGAGGGGCGCCCGCCAGACGAGCCTGGTGCCCCCCTCGTCGGGAACCTCGTGGGTGAAGGACCCGCCCAGGCTCCGCGCCCGCTCGTCGAGGTTGCGCAGGCCGCTTCTGCGCCCCTGGGCCGACAGGCCCTTCCCGTCGTCCGAGACGGTCACCATGATTTCTCCCTGGCCGGCCCTGAGGGTCACGCCGACCCGGGTGGCCTGTGCGTGGCGGGCGGCATTGCTGAGGAGTTCACCCAGTACGGCCATGACGTGGTCGGCCAGCTGCGGCGTCACGTCGGTGTCGAGCAGGCCCTCCATGCTCAGGCGCGGCGGGTGCCGCAGGGTGGTGGCCGCGTCACCGACGGCCCGGGCGGCACGGGCGCGCAGACCGGGTCCGCTCTCGCGGTCCTTGGTGCGGAGTCCGAAGATCGTCGATCGGATGATCTTGATGGTTTCGTCCAGGTCGTCCACCGCCCGGCCGACCCGTTCGGCGGCTCCCTCGTGCTCCACGAGCCGGGCGGCGCTCTGCAGGGTCATACCGGTGGCGAAGAGCCGCTGGATGGCCAGGTCGTGCAGGTCGCGGGCGATCCGGTCGCGTTCCTCCAGCAGGGCTATCTGCTCGGCGTCCCGGCGCCGCTCCGCCAGTTCCAGGGCGAGTGCGGCCTGACCCGCGAAGGCGACGAGGGGCTCCAGTTCGCCCTCGCCGAAGGCCGGTTCTCCCGCGGCGCGCGCGAGCAGCAGGACGCCCCGGCTCGCGCCACCCGCGGTGCCCAGCGGGACGGCCACGGCGGGCCCCGGTACGCCCTGCACCTGGGCCTCTGCCGGGTAGCGTTCGTCGGCCGAGGGCAGCACGGCCGTGACGGGCTGGCCGGCCCGGTGCGCCGTCCCCGAGAGCGTGCCGACGAAGGGCACGACGAGGCCCTGCCGCGCGCCGGCCTCCGTACCGGCCGCGAACTCCACGACCAGGCCGTCGATACCGGCCACGGGCATGGCGATGTCCGCGAGACGTGCCGCGGTGATCTCCTGCGCGCGGCGGGCGATGAGCTCCAGCACCGCCGGGCGCGAACTGCCGGACAGCAGGCTCTCGGTGATCTCCGCATTGGCCTTCAGCCAGCGCTGCTGGCGCTGCGAGCCCTCGTAGAGCCGCGCGTTGTCGATCGCCACGCCCGCCGCCACCGAGAGGGTGGAGATCACGGTCTCGTCCTCGGTGTCGAAGTCGAGCCCGCCCCGCTTGTCGGTCAGGTAGAGGTTGCCGAACACCTCGTCGCGGACCCGGATCGGCACACCGAGGAAGGTGCGCATGGGCGGGTGATGGGCCGGAAAGCCGTAGGACGAGGAGTGCGCGCCGAGATCGGTGAGGCGCAGCGGTTCCGGGTGGTGGATGACCTCCCCGAGCAGGCCGTGGCCGGCCGGGAGGGGGCCGATCCCGGTGATCTCCTCGTGCGTGAGTCCCACGGTCAGGAACTGGGCGAGCGTGCGGCCGTCGGGGCCGATCACGCCGAGCGCGCCGTACTCGGCGTCGACGAGCAGCGCGGCCGCCTCCACGATCCGCCGCAGCACCTGGGCGAGGTCCAGCTCCCGCCCCACCGACACGACGGCCTCCAGGAGGCTGTGCACCCGGTCACGGGTGCCGCGCACGGCGTCGATGCGCACCTGGAGTTCGTCCAGCAGCTCGTCCAGCCGCATCCTCGGTACCCGGGTCAACGGATTCCCCACACCCACGCGCTTTCCCTCCGGTGGCTCGCTCGGTTGCCCGATCCACGGTCAGCGTATCGACACGCCCGGGTCCGATGTGCGTCGTTGCGCGCGGATGTCCGCTGTGACTGACTTGATCGGAACGCCGGACGGCGACGGGGAGGAGATGCCATGGGTCTGAAGAAGGCGGTCTACGAGGAGGAGCTGCTGCGGCTCCAGACAGAACTGATCAAACTCCAGGAGTGGGTGCGTGCGGAAGGTGCCCGCCTCGTCGTCGTCTTCGAAGGCCGGGACGCGGCGGGCAAGGGAGGCACGATCAAGCGCGTCGCGGAACACCTCAACCCGCGCGTGGCCCGCATCGCGGCCCTGCCGAAGCCGACCGAGCGGGAGCGCACCGAGTGGTACTTCCAGCGCTACGTGGAGCACTTGCCCGCCGCCGGCGAGATCGTCCTGTTCGACCGGAGCTGGTACAACCGCGCCGGAGTCGAACACGTCATGGGCTTCTGCACGCCCGCGCAGCACCGGCTCTTCCTGCGCCAGTGCCCGGTCTTCGAGCACATGCTGGTGGAGGACGGGATCCTGCTCCGCAAGTACTGGTTCTCCGTCAGCGACGCGGTGCAGGAGGAACGCTTCCGTCGCCGCACCGAGGACCCGTTGCGGCGGTGGAAGCTCTCCCCGATGGACCTCGAGTCCCTCACGCGCTGGGAGGCGTACTCCCGGGCCAAGGACGAGATGCTCGTCCACACGGACACGGTGGACTCCCCGTGGTACGTGGTCGAGAGCGACGACAAGCGCAGCGCGAGGCTCAACATGATCGCCCACCTGCTGTCCACGCTTCCCTACGCGGACGTGGCACTGCCCTCGCTGACCCTGCCGCCCCGTCCTCCCTCGACGGGATACCAGCGCCCGTCCAAGGAGCTGCAGAACGCCGTTCCCGACCACGCGTCCACCCTCGGGAAGGGCTGAAGCGCGCCGCTGGGCGCGTCGCTCGGGTGAACCCGGGCGGACTGGCCGAAACTGGCATAGAACAGATAGGTGCCTTAGGCATGTAATGGAGTCCGGCGTGAACGGAACCATCGCTTGCGAGGTGTTGCTTTCCATGACCGAGGCCATGTCCCATGCCCTGCCGGATGCCGTCGCCTTCCCCCAGGACCGCACCTGCCCCTACCACCCGCCGACCGCGTACGGGCCGCTGCGGGAGAGCCGGCCCCTCTCGCGCGTCGCCCTCTTCGACGGCCGCTCCGTATGGGTGGTCACCGGCCACGCCGAGGCGCGCGCCCTGCTCTCCGACGCGCGGTTGTCCAGCGATCGCAGCAATGAGGCGTTCCCCGCCCCCACCCCCCGCTTCAAGGGCCTCCGGACCCGGCGTGCCGCGCTGCTCGGGGTGGACGACCCCGAGCACAACCGGCAGCGCCGGATGCTGATCCCGAGCTTCTCGGTCAGGCGGATGGCGGCCATGCGGCCGCAGATCCAGGAGACCGTGGACCGGCTGATCGACGCGATGGTGGCGCGCGGCCCGCGGGCCGAACTCGTCAGCTCCTTCGCCCTGCCGGTCCCGTCCATGGTGATCTGCTCCCTGCTGGGTGTCCCGTACGCGGACCACGAGTTCTTCGAGGGGCAGTCGCGGCGGCTGCTGCGTGGTCCCGAGCCCGCCGACGTCGAGGACGCCCGCCACCGGCTGGACACCTATCTGGAGGCCCTGATCCGGCAGAAGCGCACCGATCCGGGCGACGGGCTGCTGGACGAGCTGATCGCCACCCGGCTGGAGACCGGCGAGACCACCGTGGAGGAACTGGTCGACCTGGCTGTGATCCTGCTGATCGCGGGCCACGAGACCACGGCGAACATGATCTCCCTCGGCACCTTCACGCTGCTGCGCCACCCCGAGCAGCTCTCCGCACTGCGCGACGAACCCTCGCTGATGTCGGAGGCGGTGGAGGAGCTGATGCGGTTCCTCTCGATCGCCGACGGCATGCTGCGGGTGGCCACCGAGGAGATCGAGGTCGGCGGCGTGACGATCCACCCGGACGAGGGGGTGGTCTTCTCCACCTCCGTCATCAACCGCGACGAGACGGTCTTCGAGGAGCCGGACTCGCTCGACTGGAACCGGCCCACCCGCCACCACCTGGCCTTCGGCTTCGGGATCCACCAGTGCCTGGGCCAGAACCTGGCCCGCGCCGAGATGGAGATCGCCCTCGGCACCCTCTTCCGGCGGCTGCCCGGCCTGCGCCTGGCGGCCGACCCGGACGAGATCCCCTTCAAGCCCGGGGACACCATCCAGGGCATGCTCGAACTCCCCGTGGCCTGGTGAGCGGCATGCGCATCTCGGTCGACCAGGACGTCTGCATCGGCGCCGGCCAGTGCGCGCTGACCGCGCCCCAGGTGTTCACCCAGGACGACGACGGGCTCGGCGAGGTGCTACCGGGCCGCGAGGACGGCCACGGCAGCCCGCTCGTACGGGAGGCCGCCCGGGCCTGCCCGGTCTCGGCGATCACCGTCGCGGAGGGCTGAGGCTCCCGGGACCGCCGGGCCGGGAGAGCCGCGCTCCCGGCCGAACCGCCCGTGGCGACCACGAGGGAGAGCGGTGACCGCGGCTGCCTCCCGGCCGTCGATCCCGGCCGGCCCGTGAGCGTCTCAGGGCCGGCGTCCGGCCCAGGCCACCAGGCGGTCGATGGCCGGGGCCTCGGGGGCCACGGCCACCACCTCTCCGAAGGGGATCCGCCCGCCGCGGGTTTCGGCCGGCAGCGCGCGGCGTACGACGCCGATCACACGCTCGATGAGGGCCTGGTCCCAGTCGGGCTCCTGCCCGGTCGCCCTGGCCAGGTCCCAGGTGTGCACGATGAGTTCGTGGGTGTAGACGGCCGCGGCGGCCGCGCCCGGCAGGACGCCCATCGGCAGGCGCAGCTGCCGGCCCAGGATGCCCGGATCCGCCCATACCTCCGCGACCTCACGCGCGTCCGGCGCCCAGGCCGCCGCCCATGCGCCGTCGGCGATCTCGTCGGCGAAGGACGGGACGCTGAACGGGTCCTCGCCGCGCCCGATCACCGAGATCCGGCGGACGACGGCGACGAGGTGGCTCGACAGCCGCCGTACGTCGAACTCCTCGCAGGGGGTCGGGGCGTCGTACTGCTCGGGCCGGACGGCGGCCAGCGTACGGCCCGCCAGCTCGACGGCCGTGGCGAGGTCGGTGCGTGGATCGAAGGAGAGGGGGGCGGCGACGGTGCCGGTGGAGTCGGACGGGGTCCCGGTGAGCTGCTCGGTGGTGTTCATGGGTTCATCCTGTAAGCAAAACTGGCCACCTTCTGGCCAGTTTTCCGAAGAGAATTTGAAGGGCGACGACGCGGCACCCCGAAGAAGGAGACTGGGCACATGAGAGCCGACCGACTGGTGGCGACCCTGCTCTTCCTCCAGGAACGCGGCCGTGTCACCGTTCCCGAAGTGGCCACCGAACTGGAGGTGTCCGAGCGCACCGCGCGCCGGGATCTGGAGGCCTTGGCCTCGGCCGGCATCCCCGTCTACTCGCAGCGCGGCCGCGGCGGCGGCTGGTCCCTCGTCGGCGGGGCCCGCACCGACCTCACCGGGCTGACCGCCGACGAGACCCGGGCGCTCTTCCTCGTCACCGGCCCCCTGTCGGCCACCCCCGAACTGCGCACCGCCCTGCGCAAGCTGGTCCGGGCCCTGCCGCAGACCATGCGGGCGCAGGCCCAGGCCGCCACCCGCGCGGGGGTCGTCGACGCCACGGACTGGTCCCGCAACGCCGTCACCGCCGATGCCGCCCACCGCTCCGCGCTCCAGGACGCCGTCGTGGACGGGATCCGCGTCCGCCTCGGGTACGCGGGCACCGGCAAACCGGCCGGTGAACGCACCGTCGATCCCCTCGGACTCGTGGCCAAGGCGGGCGTGGACTATCTGGTCGCCGGTACCGAAAAGGGCCTGCGCACCTTCCGGCTCAGCCGGGTCACCTCCGTCGAGCCGACCGGCGAACCGGTGACCCGGCCGGCCGACTTCGACCTCGCCACGGCCTGGGAGACGCTGTCCGGAGCCTTCCAGGCCGGCATGCACGCGGTGACCGCCCGGGCCCGTGTCCGTCCCGACGCGCTCGCCCTGCTGCAACGGTTCCTCGGCGGCCGCGTGCGCGTCGGCGGTCCGCTGCCCGACGGCTGGACCGAGGTGTGGGTCGACGGCCCGGCGGCCAAGGCCCTGGCAGGGCACCTGGCCGGACTGGGGGCGCGGGTCGAGGTGCTGGAGCCGCCGGAGGTACGACACTGGCTGGCCCGGATCGCCGCCGAACTCACGCAGATGTACGCGGGGGAGGAACCGCAGGCACCGTACGGCCAGTAGCCGCTCCGCCGGGGGACCCGCGGGGTGGCGGTATCACGGCGAACGCCACGATACCGCCACCCCGTCACTCGGTCATGTCGTCAGGTTCCCGCGGTGGCTTCAGAAGCCGCCTCGACGATTCCCAGTGCCAGCCCGTCGAAGTTCTCCCGGAAGAAGCCCGTGCGACGGTAGAACGCCTCTTCCGAGAAGGGAATGTGCCCGTCGAGGAACATGGTCGCGCAGGCGGTCAGCGCGCCGTGCAGCACATGCAGATCGTGCGCCGCCAGCCGGACGTCCGTCGTCCGGTCCCTCACCACCAGCAGGCGGGTCCGGAGCCGGACGAGTCCTTCCCGGTCGGCGCCCAGTTGAATGAGGCGGGCCTCCTCGGTGAACTCCCGGCCGGCCATGAGCTCCAGAGCCTCGCGCATCGCTTCCGCCTGGGAAGGGGCGATGCGCGCGGTGAACCCGTCGCCGTCGCGAATCAGTCGGATCTGTCTGCGCATTGTTCCGTGCTCCTGGTTCTAAGGCACCAGCTTGGTGTACCGCTGTCCGTCATGGAAGGACGCCCACTCCTTCTTGTAGGCGTGGATGAAACGAGCATTGATCACCACGATCAGACCCGAGTCCTCGTCGTAGGCGCATGGGTTCTTCTCTTGCGTGTCGTAGTGCGTTGCCTTTCCCCGCCACTTCTGGAAGTACTCGGCCATCTTCTCGACGTCGTGACCGATCCCCGGAAGGTCATGGTCGAGCGCCTCCTTCGAGGTACCCCGCATGCGCCGCCACTGGTACTCGACCCCGTCGGCGACGTCGGGACCGTAGCGCTGGTCGAGGTAATCGAGTACGTCGAGCGGAAGCTCGTCGTCGGGATCGAGGTTGCAGAGATTCGGCTTCTTCGGCGCTGCCGCGGCGAAGGGCACCTTCGGTGCCACCACGCGGGCTCCGGCCGAGACGTCGCTCCGCACGGAGCTGACGGTCTTCTTCGGCTTGGGCGCGCACGGGGGGATCTTCTTGCGCGCCTTCTCCAGCGCCTCCTCGTACTTCTTGATCTTCTTCCGTGCCTCGCCGGCCTTGTCCAGGAACGCGTTGATGCCGGCGATGGCCTTCGCGATCCTCGGGATCTTGCTGGCGACCTTGAGCGCCTTGCCCGGGCCGATGTTCTGGACGATGGCCCAGAGGCAGGTCGGGATGTCGGGATCGTCGATGCAGGCCTTGATGTCCTCGAAGAAGAGCTCGATGAGGATCTCGGCGCCGTTCTCCAGCAGGTAGTCGAGGAGACTGTTCTCGGCGAGCGCTCGCGCCGCCTGGTACTGCTCAGGAGTGATGCCGACCGCTTCGAGCGCCGTGCGCTCCACCTCGTCGAAGGAGACGGGTGGGCCGGTGCTCTTGTCCTTGGGTTTCGCGGCCTCCTCTCGCTCCTTGCGCTGCTCTTCGCGCCGGTCCGCCTCCGCCTTCTTGGCCGCGTCGTCGGCTTCGCGGGCGTACTGGCCGGCGTTCTTGGCCGCCGTCTCCGCGGACTTGGCGTGCTGTTCGGCGGATTCCGCGAGCTTGGCGGCGTCGGCGGCGTCCTTCTCGGCCTGGGCGGCGGCGGCCTGCGCAGTGGCAGCCTCCTTCTCGGCGAGAGCGGCGGCGCTCGTTGCCGCGGCGGCCTGGTTCTCCGCTTCGGTGGCGGCGGAGCGGGCCCGGTGCGCCTCGGCTTCGGCCTGGGCTGCCGCGGCGCGTGCGGCGGTCGCGTCCGCGTAGGCGCCGTTCGCGGCTTGGCGGGCCTGCTGCGAGTCGGTCTGGGCCTGGGCGTCGGCCTGGCCGGCCCGGGTCCCGGCGGCCCGGGCCTTCGCGCCGTCCTCCGCGGCCTCCGCGGCCGAGGCCATCGCGGCCGCCCACGAACGGGTGGCTTCCGCCGACGAGCGAGCCGCGGCTGCTGCTGCCTTGAACGCCGGCGCCACCTGGGCGTTCGCACGCTGTGCCGCCGCTTCGGCGGCCTCGGCGGCCCCTACCGCCTCGGCGGCCTTGGCCTCGGCGGAAGCGGCCTGTTCCCTGCCCGTCCGGAGGGCGGCGTCGGCCACCGTCCGGGCGAAGTCGGCGTCCACGTCCGTGCCGGAGAAGGGTGCGGTGATCGCGATGGCGGTGTTGGCGGGTTCGGCGATGCCGGCCGCCGTGGATCGTGCGGCCCAGGAGGCCTGCACCGCCGCCGTGGCCTGGACCTGTGCCATGGCCGCTTCGCGGGTGGCGCCGTCGGCCTCGTCCCGGGTGCGGTTGGCTGCCTGGAGTGCCTGGTTGGCCGTGATCGCGGTGAGTCCGGCCAGCCGGGCGGCCTCATGGGCGGCGATGCCCGCCCGCCCTTCCTGCGCGGTGGCCTCGGACGCCTTCGTGTTGGCCCGCTGCGTCGCCGCGCGGGTGCGGGCGGCTTCGGACTCGGCCTTGTTCGCCGCGGCGCCGGAGGCGAAGGCGGCCGCTTCGGCCGCGGTGGCGGCGTTGTTGGCGCGCGAGGCGTGCGCACCGGCCTCGGTGGCTGCCGCGCGTGCCCGTGCCGCGGCTCCCGACGCCTCGATCGCGGCGGCCCGCGACCTTCTCGCCGCGTCGGAGGCCGTATCGGCGGCACTGCGGGCGGCAGCAGCTGCCCTTCCGGACGCGTTCGCGTCCGACCGGGCGGCGTCCGCGGCCTGGCGTGCCAGCCCCGAGTCCGCCGTGCCGCTGACCGCGGCGGCCAGCGACTCGGTGGCCCGGGCACGGGCCTCGTCGGCGTTGTGCTGCCGCTCCGCGTCGAACGCCTTGTTCCGTGCGTCGCGGGCCTTGACCTCCTCGTCCTGTGCGTTCTTGTCGGCGCGGGACGCGTTGCCCTCCTGCGTCGCCGCCTGCGTACGCATCTCCGCCGCGGTGGCCGCGGACGCCTGCGCCTCGGCCCGCTTCGCCGAAGCCGTGCGCTGCTCGGCGTCGGCGCGTTCCCGGGCCTTCGCCGCCGCCTGCTGCTCCCGTTCGGCACGCTCTCGCGCGGCGGTGGCCAGTTCCCGCTCACGTTGGGCGATCGCCCGCTGGTCAGAGGCGATCTTGGCCTGGCGCTGGGCCTCCACCCTGGCTTCGCGGGTCTTCTGGGCGTGCTCCCAAGCCGCCTTCTCCGCCTGCTCCGCCTCGATCCGTGCCTGCCGGCTCTTGGCGGCCGCGTCCTTGGCGACCCTGGCCTGCTTCTCCGTCGCCTCGGCCAGGCGGGCTGCCGCCCGTGCCTGCTCGTCGGCGTTCTCCCGCCACGCCACGGCCTGCCGCTCGTGCAGCTCGGCCTGGTTCTGGGCGTTCAGTCCCGCAGAGTCCGCGGCAGTGGCGTCCACCGCGTGCTGCGCGGTCTGCGCGGCCTTGACCGCGGCCTGGGCTGCCGCCGCGATACCCGTGGCGACCTCGGACCAGCGGACCCCGTGCGTCAGCCCGGTCTCCACCAGAACGTCGGCCTGCGCCTTGGCCTGGAGGGCGGCCACCTGCGCCTGCTTGGCGGCCTGATCGGCGAGTCCGACCTGCCGCGCCGCCTCCGCCTTGACCGGGCGGTAGTCCGAGACCCGCTTGCCGACGCGATCCGCCGCGAGCATCCGGTCGGCCTCGCGGGCCTGTGCGGCCGCCCCGTTCATCGCGTTGGAGACGTTCTTCAGCGCCTTCACGGCCTCGCCGTGCGCGGCGATGAGCTTCGTACGCGCCTCGGCCGCGCGGGACGCGTTCTCCGCCAGCCTGCGCAGCCGCTCCGCCGCCTCCAGCGCGTCCTTCTGCGCCTTCTCGTGCGCCGTCCGGTCATCGGCGTCCTTCTGCGCCGCGACCAGGTAGCCCTTCTCCAGGTAATCGGCGATCACCTTGGCATCGCCCGTGGCCAACGCCGCCTGTGCCGCCCGCTTCACCTCCGGCCCACCGATCGCAGCGAGTATTTCCACCCGCTTGCGGATCTCCGCCGCCCGCTGCTGTTCGTTCTGCTCGGTGGACCTGTCCCGCTGCCGGGCGATGTCCGCACCGAACGCCAGGAAGTCGGCGCGGTCCCGCGCCGTGCCCTTCAGGACCCGCTCGACCTCCGCGTTGAAATGCGGGCCGCCGGTACCCCGCAGCGTCTCGATCTGCCGGCGGTTGGAGACGTCCGCCGTATCCCTCTTGTCCTTGGCCCGCTGCCGGGCCTCGGCCTCCCCGCGCTCCAGGAAGCTGCGGATCGCGTTCGGATCGGTACTCTCCAGGGCCTTCTTGGCGGCCTCGCGGACTTCCTCCTCCTCGTCGAACTCCGCAAAGTCCTCCACGAGCTGCCGGTCGCGCTCGTCGCTGATCCGGTCCAGCTCCGACCGGGCCGCCGGTGGCTGCGCGGCACGCACCTTGGCGAGTGCGGCGTTCCCCCGCCGCACGGTGTCCAGGTCACGCGCGTCGATGACCTCGCCGACGCGACCCTCGGCGGCGGTGGCCGCGGCCGCCTGCCCGGTCAGACCGGTGAGCAGTGCCACAGCCACGGCTGCGGACACCACACCCCGTACCGCGCGCGGCACAGGCCCACGCGGATTCCTGTGGCCGATACTCGGCCGTAACTTGCCCATGAAGTGAAAACCCCTCAGAAATTGAAAACGGGAAAATGAAACCCCCTGCCCTTGATGTGCGGGCAGGGGGAATCGGTGTGCGGGCAGGGGCCGCGGGCGGCCGGCGCGAGCCGGAGGGCGGCGACGGCTGTCGGCCGGCCCGCTTCGTCAGCCCTTCACCCTGAGCTCGCCGGCCAGGGCCCGGTCGAACACGTCCTTCCAGAAGGCAGCCGTCCCGGCCGCCTCGGTCTGCTCCTTCGTCCAGTCGCCCTGCCGGGCGTCGGCCAGCGCGCCGATGTCCGTCCACAGCGCGTCCGCGCTCTCCCTGGACACCCGGGCGATCTCGCGCCAGCGCTCCGCCTGCGCATGGGCGGCCTCCTGCTCCGCCAGCCACGTGGCGCGCGCGGTTGCGGCGTTGTCGGCCACGGCCCGCCAGGCCCGCTCGGCCTCGGCCCGGGCCCGTGCCGCGTCCGCCGCCGTCGCCAGGTCCCGCTCGGCGGCGACGGCGGCCTCGATCAGACCGCTCAGCGCGTGGTGGCGCCGAACCTCGGAGTCCGCGATCCGCAACCGGTACGCCTCCAGGTCCAGAGCCGCGCCGCTCGCCCAGCCGTAGCCGAGGAACTCCGCGATGTCCGTGTCGGTGGCACCCGGGCGTACGGCCCACTGCGCCGCGACCCGTACGTGCTCGCCGGGTTCCTGTGCGGCCAAGCGCCGTACGAACTGCCGGTCCCCTTCCGCGATCTCCGAACGGTGCTGGGCGTCGGCCTCACGGGCAATCCGGTCCCGCTGTTGGGCCTCGGCGTATCCCGTCTTCACGAAGGCGGCCCGGTCCGCATCCGTACCCTTGAGCGCGCGCTCGGCGGCGACCCGCACCTCAGGCGAGAAACCGGCCGTATGCGTGGCCGACACCCGCTCACAGAAGGCCCGGTTGCGCACCCGGGTGTCCCGAAGCCGCTGCTTGGCCAGGTCGTAGCCACCGCCGGGGGCGAGCCATTCCGCGATCGCCGCGTCCCCGCGCGTACTGCGCAGCGCGTTCCACGCGGAGGCGCGGATCTCGGCGGGCAGCCCCGACTTCGCCAGCCGCAGCACGTGCTCACGGGCGGCCTCGGCCGCGGCCGCCGTGACGGCCGAGGGCTGGTCGGCCGGGTCACCGGCCACCACCATCGCCACCGCCGCCGTCCGCGCGGGCGGCGGGGCCACGGCGAGGGCCGGGGCCGCCGCCGACACGACTCCACTGGTGGTCAGCAAACCGACGGCCAGCGCCTGTGCGACCTGCCTGTGGCGCCTCACTTGGTGGGGTACCACAGCCAGTCGGGACGGCCGCCGCACGTCCCGAAGGCGAGCTGTCCACCCGACCCGCTGTGCGCGCAGGCCAAAACCGCCATGGGACGCAGCCAGAAGCCGTTCCCGCTCGGGGTGAACTCCCAACGCTGGCTCGCATCGTCCGAGCACCACGTCTGCACGACGTCCCACGTGTTGGTGAAGCTGAGACACCTGCCGCTGTGCTTGGCCCGCACCTCCCAGGCCGGAAGGCCGCCATGCAGAACCGGCGCAAGCTCGAAGAACTGGTTGTCCAGTCCTTCATCGCAATTCGACACCTTCGCTCGCGCGTTGTTGCGCAGGCTGCCGTTCTCGATGGTGAGGCACTGGCCGGCGAGGTCCTTGAGCGTGGTCGTCCACACGTCGGCCCCGCGCGGGGCGGGGGCCGCCTGTGCAGTGGCCGTTTGCCCAACCAGTGCCGAGAGGACCAACCCGGCACTTATTGCGCTTCGAACAATCCAGGGCTTCATGGTTCCCGTACTTCTCGCGAATGGCATGGGGCGGCGGGTCACTGGAACGCGTGCGGCATGTCGACCTGCCACCGGCCACTGGAAGTGGCGTAGACCTCGCCGTTCCTGTGACCCAGGTACTTGTTGCGGTCGGCTGCCCATGAGAGCGAAACCGGTCCCGTGCCATCCCAGTCCGGACGGACGCACCAGGAGGCGCTTTCGCGGAATTCCGCGCTTCGGTCGTCCGCGGCCGAGCGGACCCGGAAGGACTGCCTGTCCGCCATCAGGTAGTGGCCCGGCCTGCGCGCCGACTCGAACGAGTAGCAGCCGGCCTCGCCCGCGAGCGAAGGCACCACGAACCAGGTGGCGTCCTCCTTGACGGGCTGCTTGCTGGCGTAGCTGACGGGAGCGACGAACGCCTCTCCCTGGTCCGCGTCGGACTGGCGGAGGTACATCCCCTTGCTCGCCCAGAGCGACTGCCGCTTCAGCCGGTGCTGCGTCTCTTCCTTGAGGAAGTCCGCGATGATCTCGTCGCCACGGCCCAGGGCTTCCTCACCGTTGGCCACCAGCCACGGGTTCACCCCGCCCTTCTTCGCGGCGGCCACGATCTGCAGCGCGAGCCTGCGGTTGTTCTCCGCCACCTTCTTCCGGCGGGCCTCGTCGTCGCGCTTGTACGCCTCCCCGGCCCCGGTGTGGATGAACTGCTTCCAGTCCGCCGGGTTGCTGCTGAGAGCCGCCCGCTGGGCCGCCGCGAGGAGTTCGGTACCCGCGAGGTCGGCGGGAGCCGTGCGCAGCAGTTCGCGGATGAAGTTGTCGTCGCCGAGCTGGAGCATCGCCTCGGACGGGCTGATGCGGAAGAGCGCCGCGGAGCTCTTGCGCGCGGCCAGCTCCTTGCGGCGCTCGGCCTCCCGGCGGTTCTGTTCCTCCAACTCCTTGATCTCGTTGGCCACGTCGATCTTGTGGGCCTCGCGGATGCCGTTGACGATGAACTCCCGCTGGGCCGCGGCGTCGCCGAGCAGCGCGCGGATCGCCGCCGCCTTGACCTCGGGACCTGCGGCAGAGTGCCGGGCAATGGCGCGGACGAAATTGTCGTCGCTGAGCGCCAGCAACTCCGGGGTGCTCGGGATGCCCACGGTCAGCAGTGCCTGGGACTTCGCGAGCCGGGCGGCGCGCTCGGCGTCCGCCTGGTCCTTCTCCCGCTGTTTGTCGAGCTCGTACGCCTTGTGGATCCCGGCGGTGATGAACTGCGCGTGGTCCGCGTCGGCCTTGCTGGCCATGGCGGCCTCGGCCGCCGTACGGACCGCCCCCAGACGCTCGCCGGCGTCCCGTGCCTTCTGCCAGAGCGCGTGGACGAAGTCGTAGTCGCTGAGCAGGAGTACGTCCGGCGTCGGATCGAGGCGGACCACGGCCGCCGCGGCCACCCGCTGCTGGTCGGTGGTGCCGATTCCCCCGGCCTGGGCCGCCTTTCCGGCAGGCGCGGCAACGGCTGCCGTGGGCGCGACAGCACCCGTTACGGCCGCCAGCGCCGTGGCCGTAACGATTCCACGCCTGATCACGCCCCGCATGCGGAGGGACGTGGTATTCCTCTTGTACAACTCTTCAAGCCCCTTGTATCGCAGGGGCGACCCGCCGCAGTAACGGCAGCGCGAAATCGTGTGATCGTCAGGCCTGTGCGGATGCGCACAGCGAAAACGCCGGATGACCGATTCATGCCGCCTGCCAGCACACGCGGACGTGAACTCGCGAATCGCCCTCTTCCCCCACGGCGCCGTGCAGGTGCTCCCCGAGCACGTACGGCGCCCATCGATCCGGTCATGATCGATAACCTGACCTTATGCATCGAATTCAAACAGGGCAACGGTATATTTCCGGCCAATATGGCGGACTTTATGCTGTTTGTCGGTCTCGTGGTGGCTGCCCTGAATCGTCCGGCTGTATTCGGCCGTGGAGACCATCGCTTCCCAGTGCCGGCGAGGCATGACGGACCGGGGCGGGATCGGCTTCGGCGCGCAGGGCTTTGGTCCGCACGGGGGTATCCGGGCGGGCCGTGCGGCACCGCCCCGGGCGGGCGGTGATCTCCTGGGACGGGAGCCGACGGCGGGTACCGCGGGGGGCTCCCGCCGTCACCGCACCCCGAGGGAAAGGTCCCCGACCGGTATGCCCAAGCCCCTGATCGTGATCACCGGTGCCAGTTCCGGTATCGGTGCGGCCGCCGCCCGGCTGCTCTCCTCCCAGGGCCATCCGCTGCTCCTGCTGGCCCGCCGCCTGGACCGGCTGGAGGCGCTGGGACTGCCCGACACGCTGTGCCGGAAGGTCGACGTCACCGACCGGGCCGCCGTGGAAGCCGCAGTGCGGGAGGCCGAGGAGCGGTACGGGCCGGTGGACCTGCTCGTCAACAACGCGGGCGCGATGCTGCTGGGCCGGATCGCCGACCAGCCGGTGGACGAGTGGGAGCGGATGCTCGACATCAATGTGAAGGGCCTGCTGTACGCGACGCGGGCGGTCCTGCCCGGGATGGTGGAGCGGGGCGCGGGCACCATCGTGAACATCGGATCGGTGGCCGGCCGCAAGACGTTCCCGAACCACGCGGCCTACGTGGGGACCAAGTTCGCCGTCCACGCGATGTCGGAGAACCTCCGCGAGGAAGTGGCAGCCACCGGGGTTCGGGTGGTGACGGTGGCTCCGGGGGCCGTGGAGACGGAACTGCTGTCGCACACCAGCGACGAGCGGATCAAGACCGATTACCAGGCGTGGAAGGAGTCGGCCGGCGGCGCGCTGGACCCGGACGAGGTGGCCGAGGCCATCGCGTACGCCTACGGCCGGCCCCGCCACGTCACGGTCCGCGAGATCGTCCTGGCCTCGACCGGCCAGGAATCCTGAACCGGACGCGGACGGCCTCCGGGGGTCCGGACGGACCCCGCGGACGGCTCGTCGGGATCCGCGAACCAGGAAGGATCCTGGTTCGCGGGGTTACTTGGTGCCGAGGCCGGCGTCGGAGACCTCGGGCTTGCCGGCGGCCTTGAGGACCTTGTTGAGGAGTGTGAGGTCGTAGATGCCGGTGAGGTCGGGCTGCTCGATGAGCTTGGCCTTGACCGCCCATTCGGACTGGGTCCTGAGGGTGGAGGCGAGGGGGTCGTCGGTGATGGCGATGCCGGGCCATGCCGGGTCGATGACCTTCGCGTCGAGTGCCTTGCCGCTGTCGGCGGCGAGTTTGGCGTTGGCGGATGCCTTGGCCTCGTCCTGGTTGGCGTGGATCCACTCGTTGGTCCTGACGGTGCCGCGCAGGACGGCCTCGACGACGTCGGGGTGCTCCTTGAGGAACTTCTGGGACACGATGATGTTCGTGATGACGAACTTCTTGTCGGGCCACAGGGCGGTTTCGTCGAGGAGGACGGTGGCGCCGTCGGAGACGAGCTTGGAGGCGGTGGGTTCGGGGACCCAGGCGCCGTCGATGGAGCCCTGCTTGAAGGCGTCGGGGGTGACCTTGTTGTCGGTGCGGACGACGGAGACGTCGCCCTTGCCGGATTCGGGGTCGACCTTCCAGCCCTTCTCGGAGATCCAGTTGAGGAAGGCGACGTCCTGGGTGTTCCCCTTCTGGGGGGTGGCGATCTTCTTGCCCTTGAGGTCGTCGAGGGTCTTGATCCTGTCGGGGTTCACGACGAGTTTGACGCCGCCGGAGGCGGAGCCGGAGATGATCCGGAGGTTGGAGCCCTTGGACTTGACGTAGCCGTTGATGGAGGGGGAGGGGCCGATGAAGCCGATGTCGAGGGAGCCGCCGTTGAGGGCCTCGATCTCGGAGGGGCCGGCGTTGAAGGTCTGCGGCTTGATCTTCGTGCCGTTCAGTTCCTTCTCGATGAGGCCTTCCTGGAGGCCGACCAGTGCGGTGGCGTGCGTCAGGTTGGGGAAGTACCCGATCCGGACCTCGGAGGCGGAGAGCTTCTTGCCGGCATCGGCCGCGGCATCGGCGGCCTTCGGCTCGTCCTTCTGCGCCTCGGAACCGTAGCCGCAGGCGGTGAGCAGCAGGGGAAGCGTCGCGGCGACGGCGATGGCACGCAGGGCGGTGAGCGGTCTTGCGGCAGACACGGGGGTGTCCTTTCACGGGAAGGTGTTCAAGGAGGTACGAGGACGGGGACGGAGCCGGGCCGCGCGAAGCCATCGGCGCACACGGAAGTCACTCCCGGCCGTCGGCGGCGGGGTCGCGGTCGCGGGCAGGGGGACGGGCAGGGGAGTGAAACAGCGGACGCCCGCGCTCGAAGGCACGTGGCCGGCGAGGTCGGCCGGAGGGGCGATCCGGCCCGAGGAAAGCGGGCCGGCGCAACGCCCGGGGGTTGCCCGGGTGCGGGGCCGAGCCCGGCGAAGTGTGTCAGCCGGGCTGACAGATGGCGCTGGAGGTACGGACCAGGTCGATGTGCCGACGGGAGGTCAGGGGCAGCATCCGGCCTGCGTGATGCAGTGTTCGCACGGCGACCTCCCCGGATTCCTAGTTTTCCCACCTGGTTGATAGGCATATTGGCAGAGGCTGAGACTCGCCCCAAGAGGCTGACCGAATATTGGACGTCACAATCTCGACATGTGAGAACGTGCAGGTGGGGCGAGGGGCGCGGGGGCGCGTGGTCAGGGGTTGGTCCACGCCCCGGGCGTGTCGGCCAATGCCGATACGTCGGCGGGCAGATCGGACGACGCGACGTCGGCGAGCGTCACTCCGTCGAGGATCTCGCGCACATTGGCCCGCAGCGCGATCCACAGGGGGAGCAGTGCCTGGGCGGGGCCCGTGTAGGAGAGGTCCGGCGGGCGGACCCCGCGCACGGAGACGAGTGGTCCGTCCACGACGCGGATCACATCAGCGATGCTGATGGACCCGGCGGGCTTGGCCAGCCGGTATCCGCCGTTGCCACCTCGCTGGCTGAGCACGAGGCCGCCCCGGCGCATGTCGTTCAGGATGCCCTCGAGGAACTTGTGCGGGATGTCCTGGGCGTCGGCGATGGCTTCCGCCTTCACCGGTCCGTCGTCCTGTGACGCGGCGAGCTGCAGCCCGGCACGTACCGCATAGTCCGCCCTGGCTGAGATCCGCATACGGGCATTATCCGGCATGGCCGGGGCCGGTGTCCGTCGCGGGGCCGCGACCCGAGCCGTGCCGTGCCGTGCCGTGCGTCAGCGGAAGGCCGGCACCGCGCGGTGGGAGCCGTTGAGGTAGTGCTCGCCGATGGAGCGCAGGCGGTGGGCGACGGGCCGATGGGCCGTCAGGACCCGGGCATTGCGCCAGAAGCGGTCCAGGCCGGGCGCGTCGGCGAGCTCCAGCACCCGGGCGGTGATGCGCAGGGCGGCCTTCGACGTCACGGCCTCGGCCGTGGCGACCAGGGCGGCGACGCCCGAGGCCCCCTCCGCGTCGAGGTGCCGGCCCAGGTCGAGGGCCTGCGCCATCACGTCCGTCGCCCGGTCGACCACGGCGGTGGCGGTATGGGCGGCGGAGGCGAGCTCGCCGTAGGTCAGGAAGAGGTCCGGGTCCTCGCCGGGCAGCCGGTGCGCGCGGCCGCCCCTGCTGAGGTCGCGCGCCTCGGTGAGGGCGCCCTCGGCGATGCCGAGGCCGACGTGGCACAGCGCGAGCCGGAGGGCCGGCTCCGCGAGCGCGGTGAAGGGGGCGGTCGACTCCTCGTCGTGCGGCCGACGGCCCAGCACCTGCTCGGGCGCGATGACGACCCGGTCGAGGACGATCTCGCCCGCGCCGGCGACGCGCTGCCCGAGGCGGTCGTGGGCCGGCTCGACGGTCAGGCCCCGCGCGCCGGGTGGGATCCGTACGACCAGGACGTCACCGTTCGCGGAGCTGACGGCGTCGACCACGATCTGGTCGGCCGTGGCCGCGGCCGTGCGCACGGCCCGGCGCCCGCTCAGCAGATGGCCGGCGCCGTGCCGTCTCAGCGTGAGGTCCGCTGCGTCGGTGTCCTCGTCGGGCCGGGGAGCGCGGACCGCGCCGGTCCACAGCCACCGCTCGCGCACCGACTCCTCTTCGAGGGCGCTCGCGTGCTCCTGACCCGCGTAGAAGCGTCCGCTCCAGGTGTGGACGTAATGGCGGGCGAGTACGTCGCCGACAGAGCCGTCCGCCGCGGCGATCTCCCGGATGACGGCGCACGCGGTACCCCAGTCCGCGCCGCGGTCCGGCCCGGGCGGAGTGAGGGCCGCCGGCAGGCCGGCCTCGCGCAGCCGGGCCGTCTCGTCGGTCGGCGGTTTGCCCGCCTGGTCGCGGACGATGGCGTCCGCCGCGAGGTCGTCCGCGACATCGCGGGCGGTGCGCAGGAGCGCGCGGCGCTGTGTGTCGGCGGATCGGTGGTCGGCGGTGCTCGGTGTCATCGGCGTCGTCGGCACCGGCGTCACCGACAGGCCCGGGCGCGGCCGCGCGGCGCGCTGGCTGGGTGGACGGCGGTGCCATGGGGGACGGCGGTCGTCATGTCGACTGCTCCGGAACATTGTCGGGCGGCATCGGCCGGTGGCTGAACGTGCGGGAGGGGCTCCGGGTGCGCCGTATCCCCACTTTTCCTATCGGAGTGATAGGGATAGTCGCTCCAAGCGGCCTTCCCGGCAAGGAGCGACCGAATGATGGACAATCAGATCTCGAGATGAAAGACGATGCGGGCCGGAACGGCTGCCGGCGAGCTTTCCTATCCAACAAGTAGGAAAGTGTTGACGCGCACACGCCGTGCGCCTCACCATGGGAGCATGCCCCCGTCCCAGCCGTTGCTCGTACGCCGCAGGCACGTCGACCTCCGTCTCGTCGCCAGCGCCGTCTGCCGACCCGTCTAGGGCTTCTCCGACAGGGCGTTTCCTCGACGTGCACCGGTGTGCCGGATGCCGTCCCCCTCCGCGCGCCGCGCATTTCGTGACCCCGGCCTTCTGTCCGTCCGGGTCCGTCCGGTCCGTCCGGGTCGTCCGGCGTACGATGCGCCACCCCTCCCGCTCGAATCCGTCGCGGAGACCCCTGCCCCGTCGTGGCCCGACACCCGGCATCCGTATCCGACTCCGAGCAGCCGAAGGGGTTCATCGTGACCACCGCAGTTCCCGCATCCGCATCCGCATCCGCGCCCGTGCCCGCACTCCGCCGTTCCCCGGTCCCGCGCCTCCAACTGGTGGGCGACCGGCCGCCCTTCGTCTCCGTCGACGGAGCCGGGGACGGCCGCGTCGGATACCTCGTGTTCCTCCCGGCGAACGTCGATCCGGTGGCGGTGATGAGCGCGCACGGCATATACCCGGAGCCCCGTCCCCTCCCGCCGGGGACGCCGCCGGAATCCGCTCACCCCGACGACGCCATCCGGGTCGACCGATCACGTCGGCTGGTCGAGGTCGACGGGCGCGAACTCGACCTCACCTACCTGGAGTTCGACCTCCTGGCCCACCTCGTGGCGCACCCGTACACGGTTCACACGCGCGATGCCCTCATCTCGGGCGTCTGGGGTTACGGGCACATCGGCGACGGCCGGACCGTCGACGTCCACGTGGCCAGGCTGCGCCGCAAGGTCGGCCCCGCGTACCGGAACCGCATATCCACCGTGCGTCGCGTCGGCTACAGGTACGTGCCCGACCACCAGTAGCCGGTTCTCCGGCGCCTCAGTCGCGTGCGCTGCGCCTCGCCGCGTCGGCCTGCCGCCATTGCTCGGCCGCCTCGATCATGGTGCGGCCGACGTGCTCGAAGAAGTGGCCGATGTCCTGCATCCGGGTGCCGGCGGGTGTGGTGGCGCCGAGGACGCGGGCGCTGCGCAGGGTGAAGTCGGCCAGCATGGCGTTCTGGCGGGCGCTGGCCATCCAGCCGCGGAACCAGGCGTCGGCGTCGATGACGTACCGGTCGCGCCGCCGGCCGGCGTCGCGTTCGCGCCGGATGAGCTCCTGCTGTTCGAGTTCGCCGACGGCCTTGGAGACCGACGCGGGGCTGACCCGGAGGCGCTGGGCGAGCTCGGCGGCGGTCAGGCTGCCTTCGTCGGTGACGTACAGGCACGTCAGTACTCGGGCGGTCATCCGCGGGAGCCCCGTACCGACCATCATCGCCGTGAACTGCTCCTCCAGTTCGAGGACGGCTTCCGGGTCGCGTCCGTGCGGGCCGCTCGCGACCGGGGAGGCGGCGGGGGCCGGGGGCTGCTTGCGTCGGCGGGCGCGTCCTGTCGTGGCGCGATGGGCCGCGTCGGCCCGATAGGCGGCGGCGCCGCCGTTGCGGGCCACCTCGCGGGTGACGGTGGAGATCGGCCTGCCCAGGCGCTCCGCGATGTCGGTGTAACTGAGCCCTTCCCCCAACCCCTCGGCGATGGCCTGTCGTTCGTGGTGGGTCAGTCTGCCTCCGGGCATCGCCCTTGCCTCCGTGTCGGGTCCGCATGTGCGGCCAGTATTGCTTTCGCGGTCAGGCCATTGCAAGTCTCCTCTTGGTGCGTTTGCATTCGCCCTCATGGCCATTGCAAGAGTTCTGCTCTTTGACCTGCAATATTGCTGAATCGGTCGGCTTTTTGATTGACGAAATAGTGAAAGCAATTTAGCTTTTAGTCATTCGCGAACGAGCGATGTGAACCGAGCCGGCCCGCACGGAGGGCTGCTCGTCGCCCCGATCGGAGCCCCTCATGACGTCCTTACTCGCCCCCGTGCGCGGCTGGCACCGGCCGCTGGTGGTCTGCGCCGCGCTCATGTTCGTGCTGGTGCTCGTTTCCGGCGCCGGCACCGTCGTCGACGGGCGGACGCTGCTGGACGAGTCGGTGTGGGTGAAGCCGCTCAAGTTCGGCTTCGCCTTCGGCCTCTACGCGGGCACGCTCGCCTGGCTGCTGACCAAACTGACCAGGGGAAGGCGGACGGGACGCCTGCTGGGTACCGTCTTCGCGGTGGCCGCAACCGTGGAGGTGGGCGCCATCACCGTGCAGGCGGCGCGCGGCACCTTCAGTCACTTCAACGCGGACCGGACCGACCCGGTCACCCTGGCCCTGGTCCCTCTCCTCACCTTCGGCGTGATGGTCATCGTCATCGCGCAGTTGGTCCTCGCGGTCGTCGTCCTGATCCAGCGCACCGGCGGAGCGGCGCTCGACCGCGCCATCCGGGCCGGTCTCGCGCTCGCCACCTTCGGCATGGTCGTACCGGTCTTCTGGATGGTCACCGAGATCCACCCCCGTACGGTGACCGACGCCAACGGCCACTCCGTGCAGATGTACCAGGGTCATGGCATCGGCGACCCCGACGGCCACGGCATGCCCCTCACCAACTGGAGCGTGACCGGCGGGGACTTCCGGGTACCGCACTTCTTCGCCCTGCACGGCATCCAAGTACTCCTCCTGATCACCGCGGTACTGGCCGCCCTGGCGGCTCGGCACGTCTGGCTGCGCGACGAGAAGGTACGGGCCCGTCTGGTCGGCAGCGCCGTCCTCGGCTACACGGGACTGGTCGCGGTGGTGACCTGGCAGGCGTGGCGCGGACAGTCCCTGATCCGTCCGGACGCCGCCACGCTCCTCGCCCTCGTCGCGGTGCTGCTGCTCACGGCGGGGACCACAGCACGGGTGATCGTGACCGCCAGGCGCACCATCGCCTGGCGCACGACGGCCGCGCCCACGACGGCCGCGCCCACGACGGCCGAGCGCGCCGCAGCGCGACCGGCCCGGAATTCCGTGCCCGCCCACCCGGCGCGCTGACGCCGCTTCCCCGACCCGACGAACCGAACTCCCGAGAGGAAGAACCGACATGACCAGGCAGCCCTTCTCCACCGAGACCACCACGCAGAGCGCGCCGACGGCCCCCGCGACGGCCGTCGCGGCCACCCCCGACCGCGCCGCACTGCAGGCCGTCCTGGACCGCGCCGCCGCCCCCGGCGGCGCTCCCGGTATCGCCGTCGACGTACGGGACGGCCACGGCGCGTGGTTCGGCTCGGCAGGCGTCTCCGACACCGGGACCGGGGACGGGCGCCGGCCGTCCGAGCGGTTCCGGATCGGGAGTACGACGAAGGCGTTCACGGCCACCCTGGTCCTGCAGCTGGCGGCCGAAGGCCGGCTGGACCTCGACGACACGGTGGAGCGGTGGCTGCCCGGGATGGTGGCGGGCAACGGCTACGAGGGCCGTGCGATCACCATCCGGCAGTTGCTCAACCACACCAGCGGCATCTTCAACTACGGCAACGACACGCAGTTCTTCACGAAGGGCGTCGGTGAGGCGTGGTTCCGGCACCGCTACGACAGCTATTCCCCCGAGCAGTTGATCAGGATCGGCCTGGACACCCCGCCGTCCTTCGCCCCGGGTGACGCCTTCCTGTACTCCAACACCAACTACTACCTGGCCGCCCTGATCGTCGAGAAGGTCACGGGCGATCCGCTGGCCGAAGCGCTCGCCCAGCGGATCGCCCGGCCCCTGGGGCTCACCGGGACCTACCTGCCGGGTACGGAACCGGCCATCCGGGGGCCGCACCCCCGGCACTACTCCACCCTCTTCGCCTCCGACGCCCGGCCCCGGATCCACGACGCGACGGAGATGAACCAGTCCTTCGCCTGGGCGGCCGGCGGCATCGTCTCGACCCTGGGCGACCTGCAGCGCTTCTTCGGCGCGCTGCTCCAGGGCCACTTGCTGCCGGTCGAACAGCAGCGGGAGATGTTCACCACCGTCGACACCGCGGGACCCGTCCCGTGGATCCCGGGCACCCGATACGGTCTGGGCGTGTTCTCCTGGGCACTGCCGTCCGGCGTCACGGTCTGGGGCAACGCGGGTGCGACGTACGGGTCGTGGACCTGCGCCATGGGTTCCCGAGACGGCAGGCACCTGCTCACCGGCCAGCTCAACGGCGACTGGAGCGGCCTGGGCGTCCTCGGTGACCTCCTCACCGCCGAGTTCGGCTCGACGGCCGGAAGCTGACGGCCGGCAGTCCGGCTCCCCGCCCGGCCGCAGCCGGGGGCCGGCGGTAGGTCAGGCCTGGCGGGGCAGGCTGGTCGAGTCCAGGGCGACGCCGGCCTGCGCGGCCAGCGCGACGGCCACCAGGCGGGCCTCTTCGGGCGGCAGTGGCCGGCCGGGGTACGGGTCGAGCAGGAAGCGGCCGTAGTAGTGCCCGCCACCGACGGCGCGCAGCTCCGTCTCACCCTCCGGCCACTCGGCGTACTCGGTGATCCGGCTGCCGCGGCGCAGCCAGAGGCTGCCGTCGTGCTCCAGCCTGGGCAGGTGCCCCATCAGGGTTCCGTACTCGAAGCGGCAGCCGCGCAGCCCCAGCAGGCCGACGAGCTCCTGCCGGACGTACTCGACCACCGCCGCCGACGAGCCGCCGTCCTCGGCGAGGCGGGCGGTGCCCTCGAGGCTCGACAGGTGTGCCGCGTCCGTGACGGCGACCGCCTGGAGCCGACGGGTGCGGGCCGCCAGCTGGGAGACGATCAGTCCGACGGCGAGGAGGAGGACCGCGGTCTGGATCTCGTCACCGCTGTCGATGGTGAACTGCTGGTAGGGCCTGGTCAGGAAGAAGTCGAACCAGGCCGCCGCCGAAAGGGCGGCCAGCGCTCCGGCCGCCCGCGTACCCAGGGCGGCGACCGCGACCACCACGACGACCATGATCAGTGCCTCGTTCGTCGCGGAGAGATCCGAACGGAAGGGCACGAGCGCGAGCGCGACGAGGAAAGGGGCCACCAGGGCCGCGACCAGCGCGAGCGGATCGTGGAGCCGGGACCAGTAGCCGGACATGTGAGGCCTCCCGTCCGGACGGGCCGATGGTGACGGAGCGCGTCGCTCGGAACCCCTCAAGTTCAAGCCTGCCCCTCCGCGGGGACGGCGCAACGCGAGACATCGCATTTTTAGGTCATCTGACCTAGAATTCTGGGCATGATCACCGAATGGCACGACGAACTGCGCCCGGATCCCTCCGGCCCCGTACTGATCACCGGCGGATACGGCACCGTGGGCGCCGAGATCGCCCGCATCCTGGCCGAGGACACCCCGACCCTGCTCACCGGCCGCAACCCCGCCCGGGGCGAGGCGCTCGCCGCCGAGGTCGGGGGCGAGGTCCGTGCCTGGGACCTGGCGGACCCGTCCCCCTTCCGGGCGGGCGTCCGGGCCGTCATCAGCTCGGTCAACGATCCCGCGGACCGGGTGCTGGCCGCCGCCACGGCCGCCGGTGTGCCCTACGTCGACATCACCCGGTGGACGGGCCGCCTGCAGCGGGCCGTCACCGTCGCCGCCCTGCTCCGGCCGGCCGGCCCGGTGCTGCTGTCCTCCGCCTGGATGGGCGGGGTCAGCAGTCTGGTGGCGGCCGCGCTGGCCGCGGAGCTGGGCGGCGCCGAGCGGGTCGAGATCGCCGTCCGATGGGACATGGCCGACCGGGCCGGGGCGGATTCCGTCGAGTTCATGGACCGGCTGGGCGTGGCGTTCGAGGTGGTGGACGGCGGGCGGCGCCGACTCGCCGTCCCGATGACGGAGTCCCGTACGGTGGCCATCGGCGGAACGCCGGTCCGCGTCGCGCGCATCGACACCCCGGAACAGTTCACCCTGCCGCTGACCCTCGGCACCACCACCGCAGCCACCCGCATCGGGTTCAGTTCCCCGGCCGCGACCCGGGCGCTCCTCGCCCTGCGGGGCACGGGATTCTTCCGCTGGGCCGGCGGGGAGCGCTGGGCCCCCGCGCGCCGGGCCCTGCTCCACTCGCCGGGCGACGGGGGAACGGCCCGGCTGCGCGTGGACGTCACCCATCGCGGGCGCACGCGCACCGCGACCGTCACCGACCCGCTCGGCCAGCACCATCTGACGGCGGTCGGGGCCGTCGTGGGTCTGCGCCGCGTCCTCGGCACCGACGGCTCCCCGGCTCCCCGGGGCGTGGTCTTCCCCGAGCAGCATCCGGATCCCGCCCGCGCGGTCGAGCTGCTCGCCGCACACGGGGTCGCCCTCTCCTTCGACGGGCCGGGCGCCGTCGGCACGGGTCACGGCCGGGCCGGAACGCAGGCCGCCGCATGAGCGCCGCGGCCGGACCGACCTCCAAGGGCCGCCAGCGGCGTGCGGCGCTCCTCGACGCGGCCGAGCGCGTCCTCACCGGTTCCGGAGGGTCCGAACTGACCCTGCGGGCGGTCGCCGAGGAGGCCGGCGTCCGGCTGGGCCACCTCCAGTACTACTTCCCGACCCGCGCCGGCCTCCTGTCGGCGCTCCTCGACCGCATCCTCGCCTCGTCCCTGGAACGGGTCACCGCCCTGACCGTCGCGCACACGCACGGGGCGGACCGCGACGCCCTGCTCGACGCGATCCTCTCCGACCACGACGACCCCCGCCTGGTACGGCTGTTCACGGAGGTGTGGGCACTGGCCGCGCACGACGAGGAGGCGGCCGCGGCGGTCCGCGCCTTCTACGACCAGTACGTCACGCACGTGGCCGCATTCGTCCGGGACCATGCGCCGGAGCTGAGCGCCGCCGAAGCGCAGCACAGGGCGGAGGTGTTCGTCATGCTGATGGAGGGGGCCGCCCTGTTCCGCTCCGGCGTCACCGGCCGCCGCACGGCCGGCACCGACGTCCGCCTGCGCGCGGCCGCGCTCACCCTGCTCGGGGGCACCGAAAAGCCCTGATCGCGTTAAGGACACGTCAGGGTTTGCTCACTCGCGTGCACAAAGGATCAGTTTGCGTACGCTTGCTCAGCTGTCGATGTCGACGGCTGATTCTTTGCGTACGACAGGAGCCCCACGATGGCCACCCCTGCCCGCACGTCACGCCTGCGCGCGTGGATGCTGGAAGGCTTGACCGCCGAGAACAGTTCGCCCGCCGCCAAGGAGGCGGCGGCCCAGCCGCACGGCCGGCCGTGGTGGCGGGTCATGTGCCTGACGGGTCTGGACTACTTCTCCACCCTCGGCTACCAGCCCGGCATCGCGTTCCTCGCGGCCGGGCTGCTGTCGCCGCTGGCGACCATCGTGCTCGTCCTGCTCACCCTCTTCGGCGCGCTGCCCGTGTACCGGCGGGTGGCGGAGGAGAGCCCGCACGGCGAGGGCTCCATCGCGATGCTGGAGCGGCTGCTGACGTTCTGGAAGGGGAAGCTGTTCGTGCTGACCCTGCTCGGGTTCGCGGCGACCGACTTCCTCATCACCATCACCCTCTCCGCGGCGGACGCGACCGCGCACATGGTCGAGAACCCGCACCTCACCAGCACCCTGCACGGCCACGAGGTGCTGATCACCCTGATCCTGATCGCCCTGCTCGGTGCCGTCTTCCTCAAGGGCTTCAGTGAGGCGATCGGCGTGGCCATGGTCCTGGTCCTCACCTATCTCGGCCTGAACGTGGTCGTGGTGGTGGTCGGGCTGTGGCACGTGTTCACCGCACCGCAGGTCATCACCGACTGGACGACCGCGCTGACCGCCGAGCACGGCAACGTCTTCATGATGATCGCCATCGCGCTGGTGGTGTTCCCGAAGCTCGCGCTGGGTCTGTCGGGGTTCGAGACGGGCGTGGCCGTCATGCCGCACGTGAAGGGCGATCCCGACGACACCCCCGAGAAGCCGGCGGGCCGGATCCGTGGCGCGAAGAAGCTGCTGACCACGGCTGCCGTCATCATGAGCGTCTTCCTGATCTGCTCCAGCCTCATCACGACCCTGCTGATCCCGGCGGCCCAGTTCGAGCCGGGCGGCGAGGCCAACGGCCGTGCCCTCGCCTACCTCGCCCACGAGTACCTGGGCTCCGCCTTCGGCACGGTCTACGACATCTCCACGATCCTCATCC
Source organism: Streptomyces sp. NC-S4 (assembly GCF_054353315.1). Lineage (NCBI taxonomy): Bacteria > Bacillati > Actinomycetota > Actinomycetes > Kitasatosporales > Streptomycetaceae > Streptomyces > Streptomyces sp. NC-S4. Next base: position 7,855,684 of record NZ_CM135937.1, read on the forward strand.
TGTGGTTCGCCGGCTCCTCCGCCATGGCGGGCCTGCTGAACCTCATGCCGCGCTACCTGCCCCGGTACGGCATGGCCCCGCACTGGGCCCGCGCCCTGCGGCCGATGGTCATCGTCTTCACACTGGTGGCGTTCCTGGTCACCTGGATCTTCGACGCCGACGTGGACGCGCAGGGCGGCGCGTACGCCACCGGTGTCCTCGTCCTGATCACGTCGGCCGCGGTCGCCGTCACGATCGCCGCCCGCCGGGCGGGGGAGCGCGGCTGGACCATCGGCTTCGGCATCATCTCCGCCGTCTTCATCTACACGACCGCCGTCAACATCGCGGAGCGGCCGGACGGCGTGAAGATCGGCGCCTGCTTCATCGCGGGCATCATGGCCCTCTCCCTCCTCTCGCGCCTGGCTCGCGTCTTCGAGCTGCGCGTCACCCACATCGAGTTCGACGACATGGCCCAGCGGTTCATCCGCGACACCGCCAACCGCACGATCCGCTTCATCGCGAACGAGCCCGACAACCGGGACCTGGAGGAGTACCGGCAGAAGAAGGAGCAGATCCGCGCGGACAACGACATCCCGGCCGGGGACGACGTCATGTTCGTCGAGGTCACCGTCCTGGACGCGTCCGAGTTCGAATCCGGCATGCGCGTACGCGGAGAGGTGCTGCACGACCGCTACCGCGTCCTGACCCTGGAGAGCTCCAGCATCCCCAACGCCCTGGCCGCGCTCCTGCTCCACGTGCGCGACGAGACCGGCCAGCGGCCCCACATCTACTTCGAGTGGACCGAGGGCAACCCCATGGCCAACTTCCTGCGCTTCTTCCTCTTCGGCCAGGGCGAGGTCGCCCCCGTCACCCGCGAGGTCATCCGGGAGGCCGAACCGGACCGCTCCCGCCGCCCCCACGTCCACGCCGGCTGACCCCCGCGGGTGCGCGTTCCCGTCAGGCGGTCCGGGCCACGGACCCGGGAGCCCGCAGGACGGACGTCGTGCCCGCCCCGGGAGCCGTCCCGGTCACCGCAGGTGCGGTGAGGGTCGGGTCGACGGTCAGCAGCGATGCTCCGACGGGTCCGGCCATCGCGCGGAGCGCGGACTCGGAGAGCCGGATCCAGGGCCGGCCGGGGCCGAGCGTCGCGGCCAGCCGTTCGGCACTGGTGAAGCCCACAGCGGTACGTGCTCCCAGCGGGGTGCGGAACAGGCGGACCACCACCTCGGCCCTTCCCGGCAGGACCGGCACGTACAGCGGCCCGGCCGGGACACGTTCCTCGGGCTCAGGGTCGTCGTCGTACTGGAACAAACACATGAGGCCCTCCCGGAGGAACCACGAGTGACGGTTGAGGCCCCGGATGCGGGGAGGCAGTCCAGGGCGTGACACCGAAGCTATCCCCGTCCGTGCGCACCTGCGACCACCCCATGACGTGACCTTGACGGCGGCGGGCCGAGTCCATACGGATCGCTGACGGACCCGACCGGGAAGGGCAGTCACCGGGGCCCGCGGTGAGGACATCTCCGCCGAGTCGGAGGAGCATCTATTGCTGTGGGGGCCGTACGGCGTGCTGTGCCCCCTGGCCGGCACGAGGCGGCGCACATCGGCCGGCCGTGAGGAGGAAGGCCATGATCGTCGACTGCGCACACTACCGCGACGGGCTCCGGCAGCAGGAGGGCGCGATGCCCCTGGAGCAGGCGGCCGCGCGCTGCCGGCAAGGCGGATTCGTCTGGCTGGGCATGTTCGAACCGGGTCCGGAGGAGCTGGACCGGGTCCGCGAGATCTTCGGACTGCACGAGCTCGCCGTCGAGGACGCCGCCGCCTTCCACCTGCGGCCGAAGGCCGAGCAGTACGAGGACGGTACCGAACTGATCATCCTGCGCACGGCACGCTACGACGACGAGCGCGAGGAGGTCGACACCGGCGAGATCAGCGTCTTCCTCGCCGACCACTTCGTGATCACCGTCCGCCAGGGCATCGCGAGCGAGCTGCACGAAGCGCGGAGCCGGCTCGAAGGCCGCCCCGAACTTCTCAGGACCGGCAGCGCCTCCACCCTGTGGGCGATCCTCGACCAGGTCGTCGACAGCTACGCCCCGGTCGTCGGCGAACTGGAGCGCGACATCGAACAGATCGAGGCCACGGTGTTCTCCGGGGCGGTCGCCCCGACCGAACGGATCTACTCCCTGCGCCGTGAGGCCACCGACTTCTACCGGGCCGTGCACCCGCTGCTCGCCGTGCTCACCAGGCGGCTGCAGCCCGGCAGGACACCGCCCCCGCTCCAGCCGTACATGCGTGACGTGCACGACCACCTGCTGCTGGTCAACGAGGAGGTCGCCGCCCAGCGCGATCTCCTGACCACCGTGCTGGAAGCGAACATCGCGGTGATCTCCGTGGAGCAGAACAGGATCAACCTGCGGCAGAGCGCCACGATGGAACGGCTCACGATCCTCGCGAGCGTCTTCCTCCCGCTGTCGTTCGTGGTCGGGTTCTTCGGGCAGAACTTCGAGTGGCTGATCACCCACATCAGCAGCTTCGCGGCGTTCCTCGTCCTCACCGTCCTCGGGGTGCTGCTGCCGTGCCTGATGCTGTACGTCTGGCTGCGCCGACGGCGAAGCCGGCCGGAACCGCCGATCCCCGGGACGAGCCGCACCACCGGCCGGCAGGCCCCGTAATCCTCCAGGGGGTGACGCGCCCCTCCGGGCCCGTGGTCGGGGGTCGCCCGGGGTGAGCGGCCTGCGCCAGCGGATGCGCGCATCGGCGTCCGCGAATGCCGAGCGGCACGCGGGCGGCCTCGGGGCGGGTGTACCCAGGGAGATCGGCGCGGCGGACCGGCCGGCCGCCATCGTCGTGCCCACGCCGGTTCTCGACGGAGTGCTCGACAGCGGCGACATCTCCGCCCATGCCCGGGCAATCGCCGACGCCGTTCCCGGTGCCGACCGCCGACGCTTCGCCCCGGCAGCCCACATGATCAACCTTGAGAGCAGCACGCCGCAAGCGCACCGGCAGACGGCGTCGACGGAGTCAGCAGGCGTGTGAATGCGGAGCGTGTCGGCCGCGAGCCCGATTCGCCCCGGTCTACGGTGGAGCGCGGGCGTCCCGGGCGCGGTCGTCGATCTCGTGGGGCAGCCGCCCCGTACGCCTTCACCTGCGAGGAACGGCACATGAATCCCTGGGCGGGCGCCATCCGCGACCGACAGCGCACGCGATCCGAACCGCCACCGGGCCCGGGAGGTGAGCGGCCGTGACCGGAGCGAACCCGTCCGACACGGACCGCAGGAGCCGGCGCGAGCCGCGTCCGAGATCCGCCGTCCGCACGGAGAGCCGCTGGCCGATGGCCGCAGCGGTCATCGCTTCGGCGGTGCTCACCCTGCTCCTCCCCGACGACCTTCGACTCGGACCCCGATGGGCGCTTCCCCTCGCCGAAGCCCTCCTGCTGGTGGCGCTGATCTCGGGGGACCCCGGTCGGATCAGCCGCCGCTCCACCGTCCTGCGCTCGGTGGCGATCGCCCTGGTCGTCGTGCTCGTGGGCAGCGCCATCTGGTCGACCGTCCAGCTGATCGACGACCTCATCCACGGCGGGCACGAGACCAGCTCCGCCAATGCCCTCCTGCTGGCCGGCGGCAGCGTCTGGTCCTCCACCGTTCTCGCCTTCTCCCTGCTGTACTTCGAGCTGGACAGCGGCGGTCCGGCCGCCCGGGCCCACCACATGCCGCCCACTCCGGCGCTCGCCTTTCCCCAACAGCTCAGCCCCGAACTGAACGCCTCGCACTGGCGCCCCCACTACATCGACTACCTCTACCTCGGGTTCACCAACTCCACCGCGCTGAGCCCCACCGACGTCATGCCACTCGCCCCCTGGGCCAAGGGCGTCATGACCCTCCAGTCCGTCCTTTCCCTCATGATCCTGGGACTCGTCGTCGCCAGGGCCGTGAACGTCCTGGCCTGAGCGGGCCCGGACGGGCCCGGACGGGGCGGTCGGCCGGCGCGGCTACAGGCCCGCGAAGGCGAGGGCGGTCGCGGTGACGGAACACGCGATCGCGGCCGCGTACTGCGTGTCGTGGTCCTGGTCGAGGAGGGTGTCGCCGGGCGTGTGGTACTGCCGGGTGCCGGTCGCCGGTCCGCCGTCGGGACCGAAGAGGTTCTCGGAAACGGCGATGGCCGCCCATCCCCGCTCGTGGAAGCTGGCGTGGTCGCTCCGCCCCAGGGCCGGGTCCCCGGGCCCGGTGAGCTGCTGGATCCCGAAGCCGGAGGCGATGGCGGGGACGGTCCGTGCGACCAGGTCGCCGAGCGCGTCGGAGGCGGCCACGACCGGCCCGGGTACGGAGGAGCCGGCGTGGATCTCCACCGCGGGCGGGCTGCCGTCCTGCAAACCGGCGATCATGTCCATCTGGAACACGCCCGCGATGCGGTCGCCCGCCGCCGCGGCGGCGCGCGCGTAGCGCTTGCTGCCGACGAGCGCCTGTTCCTCGGCGTTGAAGAGGACGAAGCGAACGTGCCGCGTCGGGGCCCGGCCCTCCGCGACGAGCGCGTGCAGACATTCCGCCGCGGCCATGACCGCCGCGGTGCCGCTCCCGTCGTCGTCCGCACCGGGTGCCGGGTCCACCGAGGGGTCGTAGGGGCGGGGAGCGCCGTGCTCATCGACGAAGTGGCCGCTCTCCGCCGTCGAATCCAGATGTCCCGTGATGAGAACGGCGGAGTCGGCCCCCTCGACGCGGTGTTCGGCCTCGACGTTGAACAACCGGCGTCCCCGCCATCGGAACGCATGCCGTCGGACCACCAGCCCCAGCTCCTGGAAGTGCCGGACCAGCGCGTCCACGACGAGCCCGTTGTCGGCATGCGCCGCGTCACGGCTGCGGATCTTCAGCGGCTCGCCGGGGACCAGCGGTTCGACGCCGGAGATACGTGCCACGTGGGCGCGGAGCACCTCGGGCGTCACGGCCGCGCGGACGGCGGCGAGCGTTTCGGGGGAGGGGAGCCCGTTGCCCGTTCCGTCGAACCCGGCGGGCAGGGCCGCCGCCAGTCCCTCGGCCTGTGTTTCACCAGGGCGTGACAGGAGTGCCGGGTCCGGCAGCAGGCGCTCGGTGTGCCCGGGCTTGGCGCCCTGCGGATGCACCTCCTCGACCGGTACGCCGGCGGGCACGGCGACGTAGACACCGCCGGGGGCCGGCCCGAGCGACGAGATCCGGCGCGGGTACCCGGTCAGCTCGCCGGAGGCGAAGCAGAACGCCGCCGCCGCGCGCATCGCCCCCTCGGTCGCTGTCCGGGAGTCGTGCGAGGCGCCCGCGAAGGCCTCCGGCACCGGGACCGAGCGGTCGTCCCTGATCAGGAATGCCGCCGTGTCCTCCACCTGTCCCCGTACGTCGGTCGTGAACCCCGCCCGCTGGAGCGCCTCGACCCCGAGCGCGGTCGCCATCGCGAGTACGAGACGAGGGGAGGCCACGTGCACGGGAACGGCCTCCGTGTCGCCTGCTACCGATTCCAGCAGGCTCAGGCTCCCGTCCTCCGGCACGTCGATCCTCGTCCAGAAGACCGGGCGGTCCTCGACGGCGGCCCGGGTGAACACGGGGTGGGGGGCGATCCGCATGCCCGCCGTGCGGGCGAACGCGCGCTCGTCGTGGTCCTCGCCGACGAAGACGCATTCGGCGGCCGTGCCGCCCGCGCTCGCGACCGCCTCGTCGAAGATCGTGCGGCTGGTCTTGGGGCCGAAGTGGATGAGACGGTCGTCCGTGAACCGGTCGGGGAACGCCTCGTGGAGGGCTTCCGTGATCCGCGCGACCGCATCCGGTTCGGTGCCCGGGTCGGAGATGATGCCCTTGGGTTCCCCCGCGAAGGCGTCGAGAACCTGCGGGACGCGGGGGCGGGGACGCAACAGCCAGGATCCGTCCGCCTCGAGACGGCCGTCCGCCAGTGTCGCCCCGATGTCGAAGAACAGTGTGGTCATTCCGGTGCCTCCGATCGGTGAACGGCGCCCGGAGTCCACCCCGACTCGGGGCCGATGCGCTGCTATGCGATGCCGACACTCCGGTAGGCGTCGTCGATCGCCGTCAGCACGCCCGTCCGTGCGGCCGTGTCCCCGGCTAGGTACGTCTTGGTGACGTCCCCGAGGGCCTCGCGCATGTCGGCGAAACCCGACTGCCTCAGCAGGCGTACGAAGGCGAGGTAGACCAGCAGGGCCCACTCCTCGACCGCGAGGACCGGCGCCCCCGCCGTGTCCACGGACGTTAGGAGGAGGTGCATCGCCTTGTTGTGGATGTTGCTGTTGGTGTGGACGCCGCCGTTGTCGCGAGTGGTGTGCCGATAGTTGTCCATGTGGGCGGGGTCGCCGGTACGAGTGGGGTCGCTCATGTCGCGCAGCGGCAGCCCGTTGCCGCCCAGTCCGACTCCGAGCTCCCAGGTCCAGGTCCGTACGTCGTCACGCTGGGGCGCCTGGTACCAGTTGGCGATGATGATGCCCATCGTGTCGGCCAGGGACTCGTTCAAGGCGCCTGACTGGTCCTGGTAGACGAGGTTGCTGGAGGTCTCGATGACGCCGTGGGTCAACTCGTGTGCGATGACGTCGAGATGGCGGGCCAGGCTGACCAGGCGGGCGTCCACGGAGACCTGGCCGTACCACATCCGCCCCTTCCACCAGACGGCGTTGACCCACTCGGGACCCGGCCCGTCCTCGCTGTAGATGCAGTTGACCGCCGAGGTCAGGTCCATTTCGGCGTCGTCGATGCCGTTGCGGTACAGCTGGTCCCGGTAGAAGCCCGCCACCCGCTCGGCGTTGACGTGGGCCGAGACCCCGGCCCGGTGGCCGGTCCCGAAGTCGGCCTGCGTGGAGCCGATCGCCGAGGCGGGGAGTTCGGCGGCCAGCGCGAGGTCGGCGAACGCCAGGTCGTAGGTGGCTATCTGCCGCCATCGGTCGTCCAGCAGGAACGAACCGTTCTGCCGGCTGCCGTGGAACCTGTGGTGGATGCTGACCTCGTCCTCCCCCTCCAGGCGAGTGGGCACCGCCACCGTGGGCGTCATCCCGTAGGACCGGAGGATCTCGCCGGAGTACGCGTCGACGAGGTAACCGGTGAGCGGGAAGTCCTCACGCGGGGACCGGCCCAGACCATGGCCGCGGTCGCCCGCCCCACGGCGCATGGCCGGCAGCTGCGCGGGTACCTCACGCAGGTGCCAGGCGAGATGCCAGCCGTCGTCCTGCTCGACGTAGGTCAGCGTCGCCGGCGGCAGGTCCTCGGCGGCAATCCTGCTCCCCGTCTGCTGTCTGACGCGCTCCAGCGCGTCGTTCCCGGACAGCTCCGGCACCGAGCCGACACCGGTCACCTCACCCAGGCGGCAGTCCATCGACACCAGTCGCTGGTCCTCGTCTATCTCGACCAGCGCCTCGGTGCCGAAGACGGGGATCTCCTGCTGCGTCTGCTCGAAGCGGACCAGGGTGGTCCCCATACCGGCCTGACGGCGCGGAGCCTCCAGCAGGGCCAGATCGGGAACCCGCTCGGGCCGGTCCTCCCGGACCGCGTGACGCAGACCCGGTGACTCCTCCCCGGCGAGTTTCTCGGCCAGGTAGAACCGCGCGGCGGACTCGGCCGAGTTGAACTCCTGCCGGATCTCCTCGCCGTCGGGTGCCGTCACACCGCGCACCCGCTCGCGCCCGAGGTGCGTGCCGCGCACCTCGGGGTCGTCGGCAACGTGATAGCGGTACCGCTCCAGAACTGACATCTCCGTCACCCCTAACGATCACCCTCGACTCCTCGGCCCCTCCTCGACCCCTTCCTCAATCGTTACTCACCGTGACGGAAATGGCAAGGGCGAAGATGGGGTGCGTACCGGGTGCGCGATCCGCCGCGCCGCCCATCTGGCCCTGCCACAAGTCATTTACCCGCTTCGCGCGGTCCCCGGAGCGGTCGTCGACGGCCGGGCGATCCACTACAGGGGGTAATTGAAAGGTCATCATTGCTCTGCTGGACCGTTGAAGCGGCCATCGACTGCGGAACCATCGGAATGACGCCCGGCCGCCGGTCGTGTTGATGCCCCGCACGCCTCCGGCTCCCCGGCGGACGGAGGCCCTACCGTGCGAGCAACCCGTCCGCACAGCGGACCACGTCCCGCCGCCCAGGCGTTCCCTTGGAGGTCATGGTGCCCAGTCCAGCGCAGCCGTTCGGCACGGTCGTCAGCAGCAGCGGCGTCAATCTGCGGAGATATCCGAGTACCGACTCGTCCCTCGTGGGCAACCTGAGCCACGGCGCCCAGATCGGTCTGCACAGCAAGGTGCACGCGCAGGCCGTCGACGGCAACAGCATCTGGTACCTGCTGCGCGACCAGGCCGTGTGGGTCGCCGCCCGGCACGTCGACAACACCGGCGAGGTGCCGCTGTCCAAGGACGCCCAGCCCGCCGCCCCCCAGGGCTGAGGGCGGGTCGGCCGGCGGATCGCCCAAGACCCTCCGGGGGCGGCCGGTGGCCGCCCCCGGGGTGCGCGGCGGGCGACCCGCTGCCGACGGGGAGCGGCGCGGCGATACTGAAGGTAGGCCGACTGCTCGACCCCTGGTCTTCGATCACCCTGGGCAGTCGCTGCGGCAATGCCCGCTGTGCGGTCCGTTCGGCAGGTCGAAGGGTGGCAGCGATGGACGCACCGGCGCCGGGATCGAACGAGGTGCCCGAGGACCCGTTCGCGCTGCACAACTCGGCCTCGGCGGTCCTGGACGGCCGGGGCAGGGTCGTCGGCTGGAGCGAGCGCGCACAGGAGCACCTCGGCTACCGGCCCGATGAGGTGCTGGGCCGCATGGCCGTCGAGTTCCTGTCCGAGTCGAATGATCGAGAGGCCGTCCGGGAAGCGGTGGCCGCGTGCGAGCGCGACCGGAGCTGGTCCGGTGTCCTGCCCGTCCTGCACCGCAGCGGGCGACGGGTGGAGATGGGTTTCCGCGTCCGGGCCGTCATCCGCGCGGGCGCGGCCCGCGAATGGTTCCTCGTCGTGGCCCCGGCGGAGGAGGTGCTCCGGTGGGAGACGGACCGGTCCGTCCTGGACGGCCTGTTCCGGCGCTCCCCGATCGGCCTGTCGGTCCACGCGCCCGACCTCAGCATCCTGCGGATCAACCGGGCGCTGGCCCGGTTCACGCAGCTTCCCGCCGCGGAGATCCGGGGCCGGCGCATCGGCGACTTCCTCATCGGTCCGGACGTGAAGACCATCGAGACCCGGCTGCGCCGGGTGCTGGAGACGGGTGCCCCCCTGATCTTCACCGAGCAGCGCTGTCGCGCCAGGACCGACCCCGACCACGAGCGGGTGGTCTCGGTGTCGGCGTTCCGGATGGAGGACCCCGCCGGCGGGATCCTCGGCGTCACCCAGCTGGTGGAGGACGTCACCGACCGCTACCGTGCCCGGCGGCGGCTCGCCCTCCTCAACCGGGCGAGCGCCCGCATAGGCACCACACTGGATCTCGGCCAGACCACCCGGGAGCTGGCCGACGCGGCCGTCCCCGACATCGCGGACGCCGTCTCGGTGGATCTGCTGGAGTCGGTGGCCCGGGGCGAGGAGGCCGCCGAGGGGGCGGGCGGACCGGTCCGGCGCATGGCGGTCCATTCGGTCGTGGCGGACGCGCTGCAGGTGATGTACACCGCCGGCGAGGTCTTCCACTTCGACCCGCGCACCCCACAGGCCAGGTGCCTCGCCGAACAGCAGCCCATCCTCGAACCGGAGCTCCGGAGCAACCCCCTCTGGTACTTCCGGGATCCGGAACGCGCACGGCGCGCCCTCGGCCTGCGCGCGCACTCACTGATCGTCGTACCGCTGACGGCCCGCGGCCTGCTCCTCGGCCTGCTCAGCCTGTGGCGGGCAGAGCGGCCCGAACCGTTCGAGGAGGACGACCTCACGCTCGCGGAGGAATTCGCCGCCCGGGCCGCCCTGTGCATCGACAACGCCCGCCGCTACACCCAGCAGCATCAGGCCGCGCTGACCCTGCAGCGCAGTCTGCTGCCGCAGGAACTACCCGAGTACAGCGCGGTCGAGGTCGCGCACCTCTACCTGCCGGCCGATCCCGCCACCGGCGTCGGCGGCGACTGGTTCGACGTCATCCCCCTTTCCGGAGCACGCGTCGCCCTCGTCGTCGGCGACGTAGTCGGCCACGGCCTGCACGCCGCGGCCACCATGGGCCGCCTGCGCACGGCCGTACACACCCTGGCCAGCCTCGACTACGCCCCGGACGAGGTCCTCTCCCATCTGGACGACCTGGTCGACCGCCTGGCGGACGAGCAGGAACTCGCCGACGGACGCTCGCGGGGCCGGCAGATCATCGGCGCGACGTGCCTCTACGCGGTCTACGACCCCACCTCCCGGCGCTGCACCATGGCCCGGGCGGGCCACCTGCCCCCCGCCGTGGTCACCTCCGACGGCACGGTCAGCCTGCCCGACCTGCCCGAGGGGCCGCCGTTGGGACTGGGCGGACTCCCCTTCGAGTCCGCCGAACTGGAACTCGCCGAGGGAAGCCTGCTCGCGCTGTACACGGACGGCCTGGTGGAGGCCCGCGGCCTCGACCTCGACGAGGGCCTCTCGCGGCTGCGAGAGGCCCTGTCCCGGCCCGGCCGCTCGCTGGAGGAGACGTGCGCCGCGGTGCAGGGCGCCCTGCTGCCGGACCACCCGCCGGATGACGTCGCGCTGCTCCTGGCCCGCACCCGCGTGCTGGCCCCGGAGCAGGTCGCCTCCTGGGAACTGCCCGCGGAGCCGACCGCCGCCGCCCGGGCCCGGCAGCTGACGGAGAGCACACTGACCGGGTGGGGCCTGGAGGAGCTGGCCTTCATCGCCGAACTGGTCGTCAGCGAACTGGTCACCAACGCCTACCGGTACGGCGGCGGCGCACCGGTGACCCTGCGGCTCATCCGCGACCGCAGCCTGATCTGCGAGGTCTCCGACGGCAGCAGTACCGCTCCGCACCTACGGCGGGCCCGCACCACCGACGAGGGCGGACGCGGGCTCTTCCTGGTGGCCCAGCTCACCGAACGGTGGGGCACCCGCTACACCCGGGACGGCAAGACCGTCTGGACGGAGTTCCCCCTCGCCGCGGCGGCGCAGGGGCCCTCCGCGGCCGTGACGGACCTCGCGCCCGACGGGTGAGAGCGGGGAGTCACCACGGGACCTGCTGATAGTCCTTCAGGAGGATGCCGTGGACGGGCGCGCCGGCCTGTCCCTGCACGATGGGGTGGTAGACGCGGGCGGCGCCGTCCACGATGTCCAGCGGAGGGCGCCAGCCGGTGGCGGCACGCCGCTCCCGGGCGGGGAGGGGCTTCTCGTCGGTGACCCAGCCGGTGTCGACGCTGCAGGTGTGGATGCCGCGGGTGGCCAGGTCGGCGGCGCTGGTGCGGGTGAGCATGTTCAGGGCGGCTTTGGCCATGTTGGTGTGCGGATGGTTGCCGGTCTTGTCGAGGACGCTGAACTGGCCTTCGACCGCGGAGACGTTGACGAGGTACCGGTGGGGGTGCGGGGAGGCATCGAGCAGCGGCAGCAGGCGGTCGGCGAGCAGGAACGGCGCGACGGCGTTGACCAGCTGGACCTCCAGCAGCTCGGCGGGGTCGACCTGTCCCAGACGCAGGGTCCAGGAGTTGGTCGCGGCCGTCTCGGGCAGCAGTCCCGCCTCGTCGACGGCCTCCAGCGGCAGCGGCAGCGGGGCTTCAGCCGCCTGCGCGGCAGCGGGCAGGGCGAGCTCCGCCGTCCACGGCAGGGGCGCGGTGCGCGGGCCGGGTACGGAGAACCCCGGAGCGGTCCAGATCCGTGGCGCGGCGAGTGACACGGGAGCCGGCGCGGGCTCGGCGGCGGCCAGCGCCGCGTACGCCGCGGGGGAGCGGCGCAGGGTCTGCGCCGCGTTGTTGATCAGAACGTCCAGGGGCAGCCCCTCGGAGAGCATGTGGTCCGTGAAGGCGAGGACCTGCCGGGGATCGCGCAGGTCCAGGGCGGCGATCCGCAGCCGGTGCCACCAGTCCGCTGCGCCCGGGGCCGCCGCGAACCGGCGCACCGTGTCCTGGGGGAAGCGGCTGGTCACCGTGAGCTCGGCGCCGTCGCGGAGGAGCATCAGCGCGACCTGGTAGCCGATCTTGACGCGCCCGCCGGTCAGCAGCGCGCGCCGTCCGGTGAGGTCGGTACGAGCGGAGCGGCGGGCCAGGTTCTCGTCGGCGCATCCGGGACACAGCAGGTGGTAGAAGTGGTGGACCTGCCGGTAGTGGTTCTTGCAGACGTAGCAGCGCTGGGGGCGGTTCAGCAGGCGTGACGGCCCGGCACCGTCCGGAGTGCGGTCGGGCGCGGCCGGGGCGGGCAGAGCGGCATCCATCACCCGGTCGCGGGCGCCCATCGCGGTGGCGGCGAACAGCTTCGCGTCGGCCGCGGCCCGTTCCGCGCGTGCCTCGGCACGGCGTCGGAGGCGGCTGTCGCGGACGAGCTGGCCGGCGGCGTGTTCCAGCAGGCGGCGCCGGGCATCGTCCACGGATAGCTGCCGCGCCTGGTGGAGCAGGTCCAGGCAGGTCTGTATGCGCTCACTGTCCATGGTGTGCCTTAGGTGTGATGGGTCGTTCGCGGCTCTCTCCACCCACCTGGCGGTGTCCCTCGCGGGCGGACGACCGGGCCACGCGCGCCGAGGGGCGGCCGTGCGCCGGTGAGGATGGAGGAGGCGTGCTCACGGCGGACGCGCAGCACGGGCGCCGCGTCCGGAGGTGGTGATCAGAATAAGCCGTGGCCAGAAAAGCCGGGCATCTTTTCCGCCCGCCCCGCCCCCCGCCCCCGCCCCGCACCCGAGCCCCTCAACTCCGTTCGAGGCCGGTCGGGTCGACAGCCAGTACCTCCACTGCCCGGCAGGACCCGAAGGAGACGGCCCAGGGCCTGTCGTCGAAGTGATCTCGGATTGTGGATCACGGGTGTGGTGATGCGTCGCCATGAACCGTCCGATGCCGAGCGGGATCTCGTGCAGCCGCCTGCAGACACCGCAACGTCGTGGAACGGTGCTTCAACCGCCTCGAGCAACGCCGCGGCATCGCCACCAGATGCGACAGCGCGCCATACTGCCCACGCGGTTCCGACCGGAGTGGAACACAGCCGAAGGACGCTGCCGCGGACGGGAGGGAGTGCGGCGAAAGCGGCGGGGCCTGTCCTGGGACGGGACGTCCACGGCGAGGGGCTGCCCGATGGCCCGTCAGGGTTCGGGGGGTGTGTAGTTGCACATGCCGTAGCGGCATGTGGTGTCGTCGAGGGCACCACAGCACGAAAGGCCCTGCCTGCGATGTATTCCTCCGCCATGCCTCCCCGCGAAGTCAAGATCGGCGATGCCGCCGCCTTCGCCGGAACCACTCCGCGTGCCATCCGTCACTACCACCAGATAGGTCTGCTGCCGGAGCCCGGGCGGGGCGGGGACGGACGCCGCCGATACGGCTACGACGACATGATCCGCCTGCTGTGGATCCGCAAGATGTCCGAGGTCGGCATCAGCCTGGACGACATGCGGGCCGCCTTCGACGAAGACCGGGACGTCGGGGACGTCCTGAGCCGTCTGGAGAAGACCCTGGCCGCCCAGGAAGCCGAGATCAAGCGTCAGCGCGCGGCACTCCGGCGCCTGCGTGTCGCGGGCAGCCCACTGGGCCTGCTCTCCCCGTTGGTCACCGACCGGCTCAGCCACCTGCCTTCCGGCGCACTGCGCCCCTCCGACCTGGACGCCCTGCTGGTCACGGAACGGATCTTCGGGCCTCTGGGAGCCGCAATCCAGGCCGGCGTGTTCATCACCCTGGCGACCCATCCAGGCCTGCGGGCCGAGGCGGACCGACTCGACGCGGCCGACGCCGCCCTCGATGACACCGTCGACCCCCACGACCCGAAGGTCGAGGAACTCGCCGCGCAGCACTTCGCCCATCACGAGGCCCTGCTCCAGGCCATTGAAGAGGCAGGACTGGACGTGGCCGAGGAGAAGCTCTTCGAGATCCACGACGCCGGGGCGAGCGGCGAGGACGACGCCCGGATGAGTGCCTTCGAAGCGGTGACCAAGATGCCCTACGGCTTCTCTCCGGCCCGGACACGGTGCATGGAACTCACGGCACGGCTCCTGGCCGGGGACCTCTCCGCAGACAGCTGATCGCCCGTGTGGCTGCGTGAGAATCCTGGATCGGCCGCCGACACGAAGCCGGCCCCGCCGACCGACAGTTCGGCGGGGCCGGTGATCGTGAACCTCAGCTGGATCGTCCGGGCGCCGTCGAGACCTCACCAGCAACCATGATGCGCTGCTCGGCCCGGCCGAGCCGTATGTGGATGACGTCGAGGCGGCCCTGGTCTTCCGGCATGAGAACCTGACCGGGTTCGTGAGCCGATCCCGGGCGACTGGCTCAACGACTGTCGCTGACCACCTCCAAGGCTTCGGTCGGCCAAGTCGCCCACGTTGGAGTCAGCCCAGGGACTGTTGTCCGGCGCGGGGTGGTGGCCAGGCGGTCCACTATGGCCGCGCAGAGCCGGTGGTCGGTGAAGGCCTTGGTCCAGCCGGAGAACGACTTGTTGACTCGGAAGCCGGCCATCGTGGCCTCCGTGCCGAGCGCGAACAGGAGATGGGACTTGCCGGTTTCGGAGTCGCCGATGTCCGGGTTGGCCTCGAAGTCGAACTTGCGGAGCGACTTGTCGCGGGGACACCCGGCAGCCTTGATGCGGCCCTCGGAGCGGCGGCGGGCTCGGCCGTCGCACTTGCCCAGGAGAAGCTCGGCGAGAAGGCCGAGACAGGACCCGGTTTCCCGATCAGGGCCTCCAGGTCGCTGGGACCGGGGGAGCCCGGAGACGTGGTTCGCGCTCCACGGCACGGCCGGCGACGTGCTCTGCACCGCATCGGGTTCCTGGCCGACTTGGGCCACAGCCTTTCGGGTGTCGGACGGCCACGTGCCAGGAGGCTCGCCCGCCGGGGCCGGCCCATCGGGAGCTTCGATCAGGCAGGCCGGAGCTGGACGCCGCCCCAGCCGCTGCCACAATCCCGCCCCCGACGGCGTACACCTTCTGCTCCCGGATCAGGTCGGACTGCTACTGGCCCGGTACTCCGAACGCTCGCGGCGGCGAGAGCGGAAGGACCAGCCGCGACTCGTCCACAGCGTCCGCTCCATCGAGCGGGACACCTCCCAACGGGGCCGGGACCACAAGGCCGCATGCGGACCGCAGGTTTGCGGCTACGCCCCCGAAGCCGCCGCTAGCACCCCGACGACTGCATGACCGCAGCTCAGTTCGACGGCAGACCTCAGAACGAGTGCGGCAGCCAGGGGGCGGTCTCGTTGCCGAAGGCCAGTGAGGCCGGACCGAGTGCTCCCCTCCTCGGCTCGCCGGCGCGGCCGGCCCGGGCGAGGGCGGTCAGGGAGATACCGCCCAGGTAGACGGAGGCCAGTGACCGTACCGGCACGGTCAGATCGGCGGCCGCGCGGGTCCGGGTGCACGATGCGCCCGCCCCGTCTCCCGCGAGCCGCCAACGGCCCTCGTTCCAGGGGCAGAAGGAGTCCTCCACCTCCAGGACCACGTCGACCGGGGCGCTGTAGGTGCGGGCTTCGAGGGCGGCGCCCACGTCCACCAGCCGGACGAACAGGCCTTCCCGCAGCTGCCTTTCGCACCGGCGGACGTCCGAGACGAGGTGCTGCCACGCATCGTCCACCGGGCGGTTCTGCGCCACGAGGGTCGACGTCAGATCGATCCCGAAGAGGAACCGCCACAGCGCCGCGTACGCGGCGGGGTCCCGGGCTTCGAGGTCGCGCAGCACGATCGTGCCGCGCGCGCCCGAGAGGTCCCACTGCGGAGTGTTGTGGAACCGGGCGTACCCGACCGTCGTCCCGTCCCGCTCCGCGACGACGCACTGGAGCGGTGAGCCGCCGTCGCGGCCGCCGCCCTGGGGCGCGAGCACGGCCAGGCGCTCCCACCCCGGCGCGCGGGCCGGCATGCCGGGGCGGGCGGCCACCTGGTCCGCGTACACCGCTTCGCAGGCCGGCAGCGCGGACAGCGGATCGGCGTACCGCAGTCGCACGCCGTCGGCGCCGTGCCCGGCCGGCACCTCCAGGCGTACGCGCGCCGTGTCGATCGTGGTCGACAGCTGCTGCGTGGCCATGCCGTAGCCGAAGCGGCCGTAGATGCCGGGCTCGGACGCCACCAGTGCCGCCAGCGGTTCGCCCCGTTCGCGGACGTCGTCCAGCTGGCGCCGCATCATCGCGGTCATCAGACCCCGCCTGCGGTGCGTGGCGGCCACGCTCACCATCGTCACTCCGGCCGTGTCGACCGGGGCGGCGCCCGGTACGGACAGGCGCAGCGAGAAGGCTCCGGCCGTACCGACGCACGCGTCGCCGTCCCAGGCGGCGATGGACCGGTCGTGCTCGGTGAGGCCCTCCCACAGCTCGCGCGTCTCCGGAGGCGTGGGCGGGCCGCCGAAGGCCCGCTCCAGGGTCCGGTACCAGGTGTCCCATTCCTGGGCCCGCAACGTCCGCAACTGTGGCGCCATGAGCCACGTCTACCAGGGGTTTCGTGCGGCGGCGGCCTTACGGGGCGGCGGTGCCACCCGACTGGTCCACCGGTTGGATCCGGCCGCGCCGCCGAGGCGGGGGCTTGACGGCCCGCGGCGAAGATATGACACTCGGAGTGCAAGTTGTTTTGTCTGTTTTCGTAGTCAATCCTTGCTCTGTGTAGTGAAAGGCGAGACATGTCCGTCTACAGCGCCCGAGCGTGTTCCCGGCCGAGCCGGACCGGGACGCGTGCACGGTCCGCCCGGTCTTCCCGGTCCATGCGCACCCTCGCCTACGCCGCCGCGGGCGCGGCCGTGGGCGGCATCTGGGCCCTCGGCGGCGACATGCCCGCGTGGGAGCACGCACTGCGCGTCCTCGTGGTGGTGCTCTGCGTCAGCGTGGCCGGGCGTCTTGCCGGCCGCCGTCTCGCCCGCACCGGGAGGACCCCGGTCGACCGCGGCCTGTTCTTCGGTCTGGTGGCGGCGAAGGTGCTCCTCGTGGCCGTGGCCCTGCTCGTCGACCGGCTCGCGGGCCTGTGGTTCTCCGAGCCGGCTCTGATCACCGCCGGGTTCCTGTTCGTCCTGGTGACCGCCGGCGGTCCCGCCCTGCACGGCCGGCTGTCACACGGTGCCGGCCGCCCCCGGTCGTGATCCGTACGGCCGGGCCGCTGCGGACCGACATCGGTACGCAGCGGCCCGGCCGCGCCTCAGAGGAATTCGACGAGGGGGAACGCCCGGTGGCGACGCGGCGGAGTCAGGAAGTTCTGGCGCCGCGTCGCCGTCAGGAACCGCTCCAGCCCGTTCTCCTCCTCGGGCACGCCGTGGGCCGCAGCCAGGTCGAGCGAGGCCTGATGCGTGCGCATCGTGGCGAAGAAGTCCGCGCTCGGGACGAACACCGTGAACTCCAGCTTGGGCTGGGCGGAGCCGTCCGGTACGTCCATGGTGCTGTAGCCGGGGCCGTCCATGCGGACGTGCAGCGGCCTGCCGTCGGCCGTGCGCGAGGACCGCTGCAGGCAGGAGAGGTGGCCGATCCGGTGCTCCCCGTCCGGGGTGCCCCGGCCCTGGGCGCTCAGCAGGGCGTCGTCGGTGCCCTGGAAGGTGTTCGGCAGGAAGGCGGGGCCACCGCCGTCGGTGATCTGGTCGGCGTTCCCCGGTGAGGGCGGCGGCGTGGAGCGGAACATGTACTGGACGCGTTCCGTGAACGAGGCGTCGTCGCCCGGCACGCCGGCGTCGTCGACGTCGTAGAACTGCTGGAGGTCCATGAGGACGTGCGACAGGTGCTGGACGGCGCCGTGGTCGAAGTAGGAGCCCGGCTTCGCCGTGGTCAGGCCGCTCCCCCGGAAGGTGACGCCGTCGGCGGCGGCGGTTGCGGCGGTCTGCTGGTCGGCGAAGCCCATCCACATCGGTGAACGCGGGTTGACCATGAAGGCGTAGGGCAGGGACGCGTCGTCCGCCAGCTTCCTGGGCAGGCCGATCTGGGTGAACATCGCCCGGGCGGAGGTGAAGGACAGGAGGTCGGAGAGGGCCGGTGAGGGCTGGGGCCGGCCGGCGAGGGTCTGACTCCCGCCGAGCCACCGGACCACGTCCTGGACGTGGGCTGCGTGGTCGCTGCGCAGGGTGAGCAGCAGGTCGTTGCCCTCGATCGAGACGGGTACGTGGAACCGGCGTTTGACGATCCCGTGGTTGGCGGGGGACACGTCCGTGGGGCCGGGCACCGCTTCCTCCAGCACGTACCGGTGCGCCGCCGAGCGCAGGCGCGGCATGTGCGCGGACACCAGCGGGCCCTGCAGTCCGCCGGGTAATCGTCCGAAGTACGGAAGGCCGTACGCGAGGAACGTGAACACGCCGGCGGGGCTGAAGGGGTACGCGCGCTCGATGGCGGCCAGTGCCCCGGTCAGCTTGACCTGGTCGATGCGGGTGGGCGGCCGCAGCAGGCGGGCGGTCACGAACAGCGTGTGCACGGGGCCGAACTGCACCTGGACCCCGTCGACGTCGGTGACCGGTGCGATGAAGTCCGCGATGTCGAACTGGATGTCGGGCAGGGGAGGTGCCTGGACGGCCCCGTCCCCGCCCGTCGCCGCGAGCGCGGCGTTCCTCGACGGAATGACCGAGGACTGTCCGAGCAGTTCCAGACCGGCCACGGCCGCGGCCAGTACGCCGCCCCGCAGCACGCCGCGGCGGGTGCGTCCCGTCGCGCCGTGCGGGTCGGGCCGGGGGGCGGCGGTCGGGGGCCGCGGCTCGGACGGGCTCGGGTCTGCTGTCTTCTGGGCGTCGTCCGTCACGTCTTCCACTCCTGGATACGGGGCGGTCCCGGCGGCCGGCCGGGCCGTGGGCTTGAACGCGGCACGCCTCCCGCACGCGGAGGGCAGCCTTGACGCGCATTGATTGCACTCTCAGTGCAATCAACATGCTCAGGATACGCACGGCACCGCGCGCTGTCAGGGGTTCGGGCCCACGCCCGTCGGTTCCACCGGTGGCTCGGCCGCCCAGGGTGCCGTCCACGGGCGTGCGCCGCCGTGGCGCAGGCGCAGGAGGAAGTCGAGGATCCCCGCCGCCCCGTTGCCGTACTCGGCGCCGCTCGTGGCGTCGGCGACGAGGCGCAGCCCGTCGGACTCGCAGTGCTGGGCCTCGATGACCGCGGCGATGCCCTCGGCCTGCGTGCGGTAGCGGGCCTCTCCCGTGAGGTCGGCCATGTCCAGGAGGAAGTGGCCGGTCCCCGCGTTTCCGCAGCACGCGCCCGCGATCGCACGCCACGGATCGCTGACGGCGGCCGCCGCGGCCCGCTCGGCGAGATCCGCGAAGCGCCGCCGGCCCGTGGCCGACCACAGCCGGACGAGGAATGTGCCGATGCCCGTGGGTCCGTTGCACCACTGCGTGGCCGGCCGGAGCTGCGGCACGCCCCCCACCTCGGCAGGCCACGCGGCCCGGCCGTCCTCGACCCGGGCGGCCCGTACGAGGGTGTCGCCCGCTCCGAGGGCCGCGGCCCTGAACCGGCCCGCGTCGCCGGAGCGCCCACTGGCCTCGGCGGCGGCCGCGGCGGCCAGGAGGAACGCTGCGACGCCGGCCGTTCCGTGGGCGAATCCGTACGTGTGCGTTCCCGCGAGTACGGAGTCCGTGTCGTGGGAGGTCGGCCAGGTCCAGTTGCCGTCCGCCCGGTCGGCGGCGCCGAGAACGGCATCGGCGCAGGCGAGGGCCGCGTCGAGGAGCGAGTCGTCGCCGGTCGCCCGCCACAGGTGCAGGCGGGCGGTGCCCGCCCCGGAGAGGCCATGGGTGAAGTCGGGGCTCGGCCAGCGGGTCGGGAGCCGCTCGGCGAACGTGACCGCCCGGTCGGCCATGGCCGTGTCGCCGAGGAGCAGGGCGGCGTCGTGGAGCGCCCAGGCGGTGCCCGAACGGCCGAAGCACAGACCGGGCAGTACCCGGTCCACGCCGAACAGGCGCTCGTCGAGCCAGCGGGCGGCCTCGGCCACGGTGGTGCGCAGGGAGGCGTCACCGCGGGCCTCGGCGGCGCGGGTGAGGGTGGCGAGCACACCGGCCGCGCCGTTCCAGGTGTTGCAGGGATCGCTGCGCGGCACGTTCCATTCCGGGGCCGGCCAGAGGGTGCCGCGCCAGGGGGTCATGGTGCGTTGCAGGTGGGCGAGGCCGTCGTCGAGCAGCCGGTCGATCGCCGTCGGCCGGTACGGGGGAAGCACGGCTCGGGCGGTCGGGGCCGCGGTCGCCGTCGCGGTCGCCGTCGCGGTTTCGGGCGCACCGGCGCGCGGTCCGCCCGGCCCGGTCGGTCCGGCCAGCCAGGCCAGGGCGTGCGGGAGGGTCCACCGGGCGTCCGGCTCGGCCCGGGTCAGCCCGTCGACCAGTTCGCCGAACGGCGCCAGCGCAGGATGCGTGAGGGCGATCAGCGGGAGCACGGGCCGCGGGCCCTGCGGCCGGCCGTCGTCGGTCCAGCCGGCCGCCCACCGTGGATCGAGGTCGGTCAGGACGGAGAAGAGGACCACCCCGAGGCTGAAGCGGTCCGCCTCCGGTCCGGCCACCCGGGCGGCCTCCGCGGGTGACGCGTGCAGGCCCAGGGCTCTGACCTCGGGTGCGGCGTATCCACGGGTGTAGGCGGGGGCGCGCTCCCGTCCCGCTTCGACGACGTACTCCGTGTCGATCAGCCGTAGGTCCCCGGCCGGGGTGACCATGACGTTGTGCGGTTTGAAGTCGCGGATCACGAACCCGGCCTCGTGAACGGTCCGGAGCAGGGTCACCAGCCGCGTGACCGTCGTGACCGCCTCGTCCGCGCCCGGCCCGCCGTCCCGCGCGCGGGCCGACTGCCACAGGTGCAGGGGCTGTCCGGGCACCAGGTCCTCGACGAGGAACAAGTCCCCCTGCTCCTCGAACAGATCCACCTTCCCCGGCGTGACCCCCAGCGGAGCCAGCCGCTCCAGCATCCGGGCCTCGTCGCGCAGCCGGTCGCGCACATCCGTTCCGTCCAGGCGGGCCCCGACGTGGGCCCGCGCGTGCTTGACGATGACTTCGAGGCCCGTCCGCCGGTCCAACGCCCGGTAGACGCCGCCCTTGTTCGCGTGCCGGACGGCCCGCACCACCTCGAACCGTCCGCCCAGCAGCACCGGTGCCGCCGTCGTCGGGGCGCCGGGTCCGCCCGGTGCGTCCGGTGCGGCGGGGAAGGGGTAGGCGGCCCAGGGCGGGAACACGAATCCGGCGGTGCGCTCGTCCTTGATCCGGCTGCCGTCCGGGCCTGTCATCCACGGTTCGAGGACGCCGTCGTCGGTCATGACCATGTCGCCGCCGAACTGCCCGTACCGGAAGGAGACGAGGCTGCCGGGCCGCACCGGCCGGTCGGACAGGATCCGCGGTCCGCTCAGCCCGGCCGTCGCGACGTCCAACTCGCCTGCCAGGGCGCGGAACTGGTCGTCGTCGTCCGGGTACACGGTGATGAACTTCCCGCCCGTGCCACGGTCGTGCCAGATGTCCCCGAGGCGTACGACCCGTTCGAGGTCGACGGCGAACTTGAACGAGGCCGTGCGGTGTACGAGCACCTCCGCCGAGCGGGCGAGCACGAGGGCGGCCGACAGCGGCGTGGCCGACACGTGGAGCTTCCAGCCGTGGGCGCGCCGCACGGCGTGATCCGGTGGCCGTGCGAAGCACCACGCGTCCGTCGGCTGCAGGGTCCACCGCTGACCGCCGGAGCGGCCCAGCACCGCACGTGCGACATCGAGCAGCAGCAGCGAGTCGGGGGATTCGTCGCGCGGCCTGGCGCGATGCGGATGCGTGGTCATGGAGGTCAGCGCTCTCCCGGATCCTCTTCGGATGCTCCTGGGCGCGGCTCACCAGTCTATGCCCGCCCCGTTGCGCCTTCCTGTCGGCCGGGGCGGGGCCGTTCGTAAGTATTTGCACTCGAAGTGCAAAGAAATCTCCAAGTCCAGTGTTTTGTCGATTTGTCGGGGTATCGACCATCTGTCGGGTCGAAGCGACCCGAGAGGCTCGAGGAGAGAGGCGAGACGATGAACGGGACGACGGCCGACCTCAACGCCCTGGAACTGCTGCCGCAGGAGGAGGAACAGGAGCTGTCGGAGCGGGACTGCACCGGCTGGTCCACCTGCACCCTCACGCTGGCGGCCGACGAATGACCCGGTGACCACCACCGGCACCCCGCCCGGCAGCCGACTGCCCGATCCCCGCCCGCGAGGCGGGGATCAGCCGTGTACCGTACGGCGATCGGGCGTCGCCCAAAGTGACCGGCACGGACCGGACCGGCCCGCCTAGGACGTCTCCGGCCGGTCGGTGGTGGCGAGCAGGGCGTGCACGGCCGTTTCCATGGTGCCGGCCGCCGCCTCGGCGCTCAGGCCGCTGCTGCGCCAGTGGTACCAGGCGCCCCAGGTCGTCACCGCGTCCAGCCCGTGGAGCACTTCGGCCCTGCGCTCGGCGGGCAGACGTTCGAGTTCCTCCGCGAAGATCTCGGCCAGGCGCGCCCGGGCCAGGTCCAGGACCTCCCGGGTGACCTCGGCGACGCGGCCCCCAGGGGCTTCCAGGCGCATCAGGGTCAGTTGGGCCGGCGTGATCCACTCCAGGATCCTGGCCCGCTGTTCCGTCAGGGCCGCCACCCGGGTCTCGCGCGGACCGGACGTCGGAAGCGGCCTGATCTGCTCGATCAGCTGCTCCAGCCGACGGGTGATGGCCGTCTCCACCAGTTCGGACATGTCGGCGAAGTGGTGGAACACGAGGCGTCTGGACACGCCCGCACGCTCGGCGACCCGCTCCGCGGGGAAGCTGGATTCCCCGTCGTCGAGCAGGGACAGTACGGCCTCGGCGATCTTCACCCGGGACTGGCGGCCGCGCTCGGCGCGACCGTCCGGGGCGCGACCGTCCGGGGCGCGACCGTCCGTGGCGCGGCCCTCGGACCGCGGTCGCCCGGCCGACTGGTTCACGGCGCCCCTCCCCACTTCGCTGGGTGCCATTGTCGCAAACGAACCGAAGCAACTCCCCCTGGCGGCGCGGTGCCGGCCGCGTGCCGACCGTACGGGTGGCGGAGGGCGACCGTCCCGGGGAGCCGCGCGGCGCGTCCGTTTCGTGCGGCACGTACGCGTCTACGAATCGCGGGCCGGTGTTCGAAGAACAGGCCGGCGCCCCTCCCTTCCGAAGGAGACCTTCCCACCATGCCCAGAAACCCGCGATGGCTCGTCGCGCTGGCAGCCGGAGCCGCAGTGCTGAGCGCGGGCCCGGCCGTGGCGTCGGCAGCGCCGCCGGCCGCGGTCAACCCGGCCCCCTTCTCCACCATCGTCGTCGACCGCAGCACCGTGGCGCACGGCGAGAGCTTCACCGTGTCCGCCGGCCGCTACTGGCCGAACGAGGAGGTGTACGTACGGCTGGTCCCGGAAGGCCGGGCCGACGAGACCCGCGCCGTGGAAGGGTTCGACGGGGAGGGCGACCTGCGCGCCGGCAGGCGCATCGTCACCCTCGCCATCCTCCTCGCGAACGCCGACGGAGAGGTCTCCGGCACGGTCCGGGTCCCCGAGCGGCACGGCCGATACCACCACCTCCGGGGCGAGTACCGCCTGGAGCTCGCCGGGCACGGATCCCAGCTGTGGCAGTCGATCCCCTTCCGGGTGATCCCGGCCGGGTTCGGCGGACACCATGAGCCGGGCCACGGCCAGGCCGAGAAGCCCGGTCACGACACCGGCGACGACCCCGCTCAGGGTTCCGGCCAGGGCCCCCACGAGGAGTCGGACACGAAGCCCCACGAGGCCGCGCCGGAGGCCGCGCCGGAGAAGTCCCCCGAGGACTGACCCGGCACGACGGCGCCCCCGGCCTCATGGCCAGGAAACCTACTGGGCCGGGCGCCGTACGACAGTCACTCAAAAGGGAGCAGAGCGGACGCGGGTGACCCCTCGGAGGGTAACGATGCCGCGACTGCTCTCCTCTCTCCCCCTAGAAAGCAGAAGCTCTTTGATGCGCTCTGATCTCCCTCGGCGCGGCCGTTCGTGGTTGCCCCCCGGTCGGCGGATCCCGCATGTCTGCGGGGCCCTCGTCGTGCTCACCGCGGCCGTGTCCGGGCTGGCGGGCACCGCGGAAGCCGCCCCCGTGCGGACAGCGAGCTCCTCGGCCGTGGCACAGGCGGACCCCGGACCGCCGAACAGGCTCTGTCCGCCCTGGGTGGACTGCGGCCCCCTCCTGCCGGGCCCGCCGTACGGCCCTCCGCCGCACCACGAGGACGGACCGCCGCCCCACGAAGGTCATGACGGGCACGACGGGCACGACGGGCACGACGGGCACGGCCGCCCGGGTCCCTCCGGGCCCGCGTCCACCACCGAGGTCGTCGGTGATCCCGTGACCGTGGCCCCCGGCAACGAGGGCACCGTCTTCGCCACCTGCCCTGCCGGGAGCACCCTCGTCAGTGGCGGATACCTGATGAGCGGCGCGATGCAGGTCCTGCTCACCTCCCGGGCGGCGACCCCCGACACCTGGACCGTCACCGTCCTGAACTCCACGACGGCGAGCGCCACCGTGGCGGCCGTCGCGCAATGCGCCCCGTGACAGCACTCCGGGCCCATCCGCCCGCCCCTGAAGGGAACTTCATGCTCAGATCGGAAAGGGTCGTCAAGGTTCTGGGGGCGGGCGCATGCCTGGTCTCCGTCCTGGCACTCTCCGCACCGACCGCCTCCGCCACGACCACCGCCATCGACTGCGGCGAGATCCAGACCGGTGTGGTGTCCTGCCTGCTGCCGGACGGTGCGTCCTCGTACGACACCACGGCTCTGCTGGCGGCCGCCCAGGCCGCGACCCAGACGTCGCTGTCCACGACCACGCCCATGGTGATCACGGCCTACGGCGGTGCCGGACGGTACGGCAGCAACGGCGGTGGCCTCTACCGCGGCGGTGACGGCGGCTACGGTGGCAGGGCACAGACCGTGACGTCGATCGCGAGCTTCCAGGCCGCCTACGGACAGACCCTGTACTACTACGTCGGCCAACTCGGCGCGACCTCCGCCGGCGGCCGGGGCGGTGCCTCGACCCTGGTCTCCAGCGTGGACCTGACCACGCAGAGCCCGTGCATCGCGGGATACGGCACGTGCACCACGACCAACCTGCTCGCCGATGCCGGCGGGGGCGGTGGCGGCGGCGAGGGCAATGCCAACGGGAACGGCGGTGACGGCGGCAACGGCGGCACCGCGGTCTCCGGGCAGATCATCTCGGCCGGATCCGCGGGCGCCGACGGCAAGGCGGCCACCGGCACCCTGACCCGTACGGGTGCGGGCGGCAAGGGCGGCAGCAACGGCGACGGCGGCGACGGCGGCCGTGGCGGCTCCGGAGTGGACCAGAAGGCCGGGACCAGCGGCATCGACGGCATCGGTGGTCTGGGCGGGCCCGTCCACACCGGCAACGGCCCCAATGCCGGGGCGAGCTGGACCAACAACTCCTCCCTCTCCTTCGCCAACGCCGGGCAGGGCGGCGAGGGCGAGTGGCGGACCAACCGCACCAACTACGGCAGCGGCGGCGGTGGTGGCGGCGGCTGGGGCGGCGGTGGCGGCGGTGGTGGAGGTGGTGAGGCCATCACCGGCGGAGGCGGCGGTGGCGGTGGCAGCTGGGCGGTGGCCAACACCGACACGGCCGCCAGCGTCCCGGCGATCGCCAACGGCAACGCCGGCGGGAACGGCGCCGTCTACGCCACGTTCGTCGGCACCTCCGGCTGACGTCCGCAACGCCCCGCGGCCCCGCCCCCTCTCGGGGCGGGGCCGCGGTGCGTCGGCGGGGGAGCGGGGGTCAGCCGAAGCAGGACGTCACGGGCGCCAGGCTGTAGACGCAGTTCGTCGGCGTGTTGTTGGCGATCGGGGTGTTCGTGACCGAGGTGATCGCGGTGTTCGTCCAGATGCCGCCGGGCGCGGGGGCGTCCGGCGCGACGTTGAACTGCACGGAGGCGTCGGTGAGGTCGTAGGTGCCGGCCGCGTTGTAGATGCCGCCGGCCCGTGAACCGGTGCCGGAGACCTTGTTGCGGTCGATGGCGGAGCCGTTCACGTTCACCGTCGGGGTGTTGACGAGGCCGGCCGTGTAGATCCCGCCGCCCAGCGAGTAGCGGCCGGCGGCCAGGTTCCCCGTGACGTCCGATCCGTTCAGGAGGTTCAGGGTGCCACCGTGGAAGGCGATGCCGGCCCCGTGACCGGCCTCCCCGATGAGTTTGTTCCCCTTCACCTTGGTGTTGTTCAGGGTGAGCGCCGTGCCGAGTGCGAAGATGCCGCCCCCGCCGTCCAGGTCCCCGTGGACGGTCACCGTGTTCCCCTCGATGACGGAGTCGGTGAAGGTCTTCGTACCGCCGACGCCGATGGAAACCCCGCCGCCGACGCCGCTGGCCAGACCGCCGGTGGTGACGCGGTTGTCGGTGATGGCGGTCCCCGTCACGTTCAGGGTGCCGCTCCCGTCGGAGGAGATGCCGCCGCCGATGTCGAAGGCGGTGTTGTGCTTGATGCTGCCGCCGTTGATGGTGAGCGTCCCGGTCGTGTGTCCGATGCCGCCGCCGACACGCGCACGGTTGCTCGTGACGTGGGTGTTGGTGAGGGTGAGCTGTCCATCGGAGTGCAGCCCGCCCCCGCCGCTCGCCCCACCGGTGGTCTGGTTGTCCGAGATGCGGCTGTCGGTCAGGGTCCCGGTACTGGTGGCCCGGAACCTGATGCCGCCGCCGAGGTTCGCCGTTCCTCCCTGGAGGGCGATGCCGGTTCCCGCGAAGGTACCGCCCTCCCTGACCAGCACGGCGCCGCCGCCGAGGTTGCCGGAGGGCTGACCGTTCATGACGGTCAGGTCGTTGAGCGTCAGCTTGCCCTGGGCGACGGGGGCCGGTGAACCCGTACCGACCTCGAACAGGCGGAAGGCCGTGGCGCCGACCCGCTTGATGGTCGCGTGGTGACCGTTGATGGTCACGCCGCCGGTGTTGTTGGTGATGGGCGGGAGCCCGCTGTCGGTCGAGTAGGCGGCCGTGACCTCGTAGAGGCAGTAGGGCTCCAGGTCGATGACCGTGTCGGTGCCGGCGTTCGCGTTCTCGATCGCGGTGATCAGGGCCGCCGTGTCGCACGGCACCGCGACGGCGTGGGCGGGGACCACGGCGGTCGTGACCGCCACGCCGGTCAGGGCAAGGGTGACAAGGGAGCTCAGTCCCCGGTGACGCGTGCTGCGCCGTCTCATCGTCGTACCTTTCGTCAAGGCGTTCGTGGGGCCGTCCGGGGCGCGGTACGCCGACCGGCGCGATGCCCTCGGGCTCCGCCGCGCTCTGCCGCGCACAGCGCCGAGGACGCCGGGACCCGGGGAAGGGGTAACCCCGGGGGGCGCGGTTCATGCCCCGTACCGCGGCGTGGCCGTGGTCTGTCACACGTCCGGTCCCCGCCCGAGACCCGGACGGCGGGTCGGACGGCCCGCCGTCCGGGTCAGGAGTCCGCGATCCTGACGAGACCGCCCACCACGCCGACGTAGGCCGAGCCGTCCCTGCCCAGGGTCACCGGCGCGTAGTGGTTGTTGAACAACGGGCCCGAGCCGACCAGTCGGCTCCACACCCGCTCGCCGGTCCGTACGTCCAGCGCCGTGAGGTACCAGGCGTCGGGCGCTGCGGTGCCCGCCCGGCGGGCGGAGCGCAGTTCGTCGGCGCTGGGGTGCGTGAAGGTGTAGAGGAGGCCCGTGGCGAGGGAGACCTTGCTGACGACGCTGGGAACCCGTTCGGTGCTGTCGGACCAGGCCAGGGAGCAGGTACGGGTGGTGTAGTCGACGTGGACCCGGGCCAGGCCGGGCTCGGTGTCGACCTGGCGGCCGCCGAGCACGCCCCTCAGGAGGGCGTGGTCCTCGACGACGTAGCCGTAGTTGTTCTCCACGACGAGGTCACCGCCCACGGCGACGAGGCTGTTCTCGTCGGCACCCCTTCCCGGGGCGAAGACCGGCTGTTCGCACACCTTCTCCGGCCCGGCCTTCCCGCGCGCCATCACGAGCACCTTCATCCGGGGGTCGGCGTTGTCGGTGATGGCGACGTACCCACCGTCCGGGCCGGATGCCGGGCCGATGAGCGTGGGGGTGGTGCCGCTGCCCCGACCGAGCTGGCCGGGCTTGTGCCTCGCACCCCTGTCGTACGCCGCCCGCCAGGTGACGGCGGGTCGGCCGCCGGCGGACGCGTCGAAGTCGAAGCGGTAGAGGGCGTGGTCGCTGACGACGAAGACGCCGCCGGACTCGTCGACCGCGATGCTGTTGGCGATGGTCTCCCCGAGCAGCACGTGGGTGGAGACCGCGCCGGTGGCCGGATCCAGGACGCCGACCACACCGCCGGCGGTGACGAACCACATCCTCCCCGACCAGTCGGGGAGGACGGACACGATGCCGCTGGTGCCGATCACCGGCCCGAGGTCGTAACGCGCCTGCGGCACGAGCGCGTCGCCCCGGACGGCCACGACCTGAACGGTGCCGTCCTTCGCGGGGACCACGGCCCGGTCGAGCTGGTCGAGGTAGAAGTAGCCGCCTCCGGAGACCTCCGTGGGGCTGGTGCCCGTCCTCCCGGGCAGCGTGAGGGAGGCGACCGCCGCGAGGTCGTGCGGGTCGAGCAGCATCAGCCGGGGCGAGAGCCCGGGGGTCATGCAGACGGTGACGATCCGGCCCCGGGAGTCGAAGGTGACGGAGCCGCAGAGCCCGCCCTGCAGCCTGCTGCGCACGGCGAGGTCGCGGCCGGTGGGGCCGGGGCCCTCGTGGGTGTCGCTCTGGTAGGCGTCGCCGTGCACGTTGCTGGAGCCGTTGGCGGCCATGAACGGGTGCTGCGGGACCGGCGGGACGGTGACCGGTCGCGGTGCGACGGCGTGACCGGTGAAGCGGGGCAGAGCGGCTCCGCGCGGATCCCCGGGGATGGACAGGGCGGGCAGGGCCGCCGCTCCGGCCGGGGCGGCGGTGAGGGGCGGTAACACGGCGGCCGCCACCAGGACGGCCAGGACACGGAGGAACGTGCGCATACGGAGGCCTTTCGTTCGCTGACCCGTGAGGGCGAGGCGGGGAGCTGAGCCGCCCCTAAAATATTTGCACTCTCAGTGCAAGTATGATGATGCGGCAGGGCCCGTCAGGCTGTCGAGAGGGGGGCTACCTGCGTTTTCGTCGCCCGGCAGGCGGTCCCCGGGGCCTCCGTGCATGCTGGGAAAGCCGGGGAACCGGAGTCGGCCGGCGACCGGTGCCGCAACGACGACGGAGGGGTCCCCGATCCGCCGATCCCGCGAGCCGCACAAGGACGCACCATGAGCCAAGCCATGCTCCGGCAGATCCTCGACTACTCCAACCGCGCCGACCCGTACCCGCTGTACGAGGAGCTGCGCAGGACGCCCGTGTTCCACGACGAGGACGGTCCGTACGTCGTCAGCACCTACCACGAGATCCAGGGCCTGCTGCACGATCCGCGCATCAGCTCCGACCCCCGCAATCTGACGCTGCCATCGAGCGATCCGCTGGCGCAGGAGGACGGCGGCGACTCGGCGCTGCCCCCGGTGTTCCTCAAGCTCGACCCGCCGGACCACGACCGGCTGCGCCGCATCACGAACCGGCCGTTCGGGCCGCCGCACTCGCCGCACAAGATCCACGACATGCGCGGCGAGCTCGACGGCATCGTCTCCGGCCTCATCCAGGGCATCGTCGACACGGGCTCCCCGGAACGGATCGACCTGGTCGACCAGTTCTCCTACCCCTTCCCGGTGACCGTGATCTGCCGGCTGCTGGGCGTGCCCCCCGAGGACGAGGCCCGCTTCCACGGCTGGGCCGACACCATCGCCGCCAGCCTGGACCCCGATCCGGACGCCGACCCCGCCGAGAAGCCGAAGGCTGCCGCAGACGCGCAGATGGAGCTCGGCATGTACCTGGCCGGGCTGATCGAGGAGCGGAGCAAGGAGCCGGGAGAGGACATGCTGTCCCAGCTGGCGGCTGCCGGTCAGGATCCCGACGGGGGCATGAGCGCGCTGGAGGCGATCAGCACTGCCGCGCTGCTGCTGATCGCGGGCCACGAGACCACGGTCAACCTGATCACGAACGGCATGCTGACCCTCCTGCGCCACCCGGACGTCCTCCAGCGGCTGCGCCAGGACCCGCAGCTGGCCGTACCGATCGTCGAGGAACTGCTGCGGTACGAACCGCCCGTGCAGCTCCTGCCGCGACGCAGCACGATCGACGACATCGAGGTGGCCGGGGTGAACATCCCCAAGGGGGCCACGGTTTCGCTGATCCTGGCCTCCGGCAACCGCGACCCGAAGCGGTTCGAGAACCCGGACCGCTTCGACCCCGACCGCGGGGACATCCAGCACCTCGGCCTCGGCAGCGGCATCCACAGCTGCTTCGGTGCCCCGCTGGCCCGCATGGAGGCCCAGCTGGCGCTCGGTGAGCTGGCCCGCCGGCTGGAGAACCCGCGGCTGCTGGAGGACCCGCCCCCGTACCGTCAGAACGCGGTCCTGCGCGGACCCCGGCACCTGCCGATCGCCTGCGACGGCATCCGCCCCTGATCGCGGGAAGCCGCGACGGACCGGGGCGAGACGAGCAGCATGCGGGAAGGGCACAGCATCTCCACAGGATTTATCGAAGCGTGATAACTTCCCGCAACACGTCTCAGCACATCCAAGAATCCGGAAGGTCTCCTTCCGACGGGTTCATGACAGGTCGTCGTCGCCCTGCCTGCCACCCCCGGGTCCCCACGACAGCAACGAGGCACGGCTGAGGCGAGACAGCAGCAACCGAAACCCTCATGAGGCGATGCCGAGGCACCACCCCGCCTGCGCGGCAAGGAGACTGACGAAAGAGATGTCCCGCGGTCGGCGCCCCGGCCCTCCCGCGGGACAGGCTTCACCCCGGTATGAACGAGGAAAACGATGTGCGAACTCCTGAACCGCATCTGGTCCCGCCCCCGAGGCGAGTGGACCCGCGTCCTGCGCAGGGAGCTGCCCGTGCTGGCCGACGAGATAGCCAAGGAGCTCCTGCGCGAGAACCCGGCACTCAACGCACTCGTCGACGACCACGAGACCATCGATGACGAACTGCTCAGGGACTCGGTGGAAAGGGCCCTGTGCAATGCTCTCGGTTACCGGCAGCCCGATGACCGGAACCCGGGCGACGGACGCCCCCGCCCCGAGCGGGCGAGCGATGACGGATCTGACGGCGGCAAGGAGGAAAGCCCCCGGCCCGCCCCGGAAGCGATACGGGCCACCGGACTCGTGCCCAGGCAGCGCGACCGCCGCAGCGCGCCCGCGGCGACCCCCGCAGCGGCCGCCGCCGCGAGCACAGCCGCGGACACCGCCCCGGATCGGTACGCGCCCGCCACGCCGCCCGACCGGGCCCGCGAGGAACTGTTCAGGGCGCTCACCGACGCCAGGGCCGGCTCCGGACCGTCCCTCACCGAACTGGCAGAAGCGGCCGACTGGCCGCTGCCACCGGCCGTACGGGGCGTCGTCCTGGCCACCCCGGGCGAGACCCAGCAGCTGGCGACCGTACTGGAGAACTCGCTCCCCGGCGCGTTCGCGGGCCAGCCCTGCCTCCTGGTCCCGAGCGAACCGGACAGCCGTGCCGCGCTGGAACTCCCGTTGCGCGGCCGCTTCGCAGCCGTGGGCCACGCGGTTCCCCTGACGGACACCGCCTCCTCCCTGCGCTGGGCGCTGCGCCTGCTCGCCCTCACCCCGGCCCGCCCGAGTGCCGAGACCCGGCCGGTCTTCGTCGACGACCACCTCTCCACCCTGCTCCTGCTCCAGGACCAGCCACTGGCACACGCGTTGGCCGCCCACTGGCTCAAGCCCCTGGCCGGCCTGACCCCGCGCCAGAGCGAACGGCTGGAGGTGACCCTCCTCGCCTGGTTCGAAGGCGGGGGAGCCCCGGAGGCCGCGAAGGCCCTGAGCGTGCATCCCCAGACCGTGCGGTACCGCATGCGGCAGCTGGAGAAGCTCTTCGGGCCGGGGCTGCGTGACCCCCGTACCCGGTTCGAGCTGGAGATGGCCCTGCGCAGCCGCCGGCTGATGGCGCAGGTCCGGCTCCAGCACTCCCGGATGGGCCGCAGGACGGGCCGCGCCATCACGACGAACTTCCCGCCGCTGGTCGCCGAGAGGATGGCCCGGGTCAACGGCCTGTGACCCGAGGCGACCGGCCCGGCCCGGCCGCCCCACCCCCTCGCGGGGCGGGGCGGCCGGGCCGTTTTCGCGGTCGCGGCCCCGCGTGCCCGTTAGAGCCGTGTTGGTGGCCCGTTACGGCCGTCGGACACGATGCGCAGCGAGCAGCGAATCGATGTGTCCCGACCCTCGACCCAGGAGATGCCCATGCACAAGAAGTCCACTTCCCGGATCGCCGTCGTCATGGCGGCCGCCGCCCTCCTCACCGGTGTGACGACCGCCGGCAGCGCGAGCGCCTCGACCACCGCCCCGTACATCGGGAACGGCTACCCGAACAACCCGCACGCGGTGTGGTGCGTGCAGCGCATGATCAACTACGCGATCGACCGCGGCCGTTACTGGGGCGTCGCGAAGGTCGCCGAGGACGGCGCCTGGGGACCGAAGACCCGTCAGGCCGTCATCGACGTCCAGAAGGGCACGGGCGGCAGCCTGCAGCCCGACGGCATCGTGGGCCCGATGACCGGCGACATGCTGATGTTCGAGGGCGACCCGTACTACAGCGGTGGCGGCGCGGGCAACGGCTACTGCCACACCTACCTGCCGACCACGTACTGACACGCACCGCGCTCTCAGGTGACGGTGACGAAGACGCTGTGCCGGCCGCTCGCGCCGTCGGGGACGGTCCGGGTGCGCGCTTCGGCCTGTACCGCCCCGGTGCCGTCGGTGGCGCGGACGGTGATGGTGTGCCCGCCGGGGGCGGCCTGCCAGCGGTAGGACCACTGGCGCCAGGTGTCGGGGGTGTCCTGCGCGGCGAGGTCCGCGTCCTGCCAGGGCCCGTCGTCGACGCGGAGTTCCACGCGGGTGATGCCGCGGTGCTGGGCCCAGGCCACGCCGGCGACCATGACGGTGCCGGCGGCGGGACGGGCGAACGGTTTGGGGGTGTCGATCCGGGACTGCGTCTTGACCGGCGCCCGGCGGGCCCACTTCCGCTCGACCCAGTACGGGTCGTAGGCGTCGAAGGTGGTGAGCTCGATCTCGGTGATCCACTTGCAGGCGGACACGTAGCCGTACAGGCCCGGTACGAGCATCCGGACGGGGAATCCGTGCTCGAACGGCAGCGGTTCGCCGTTCATGCCGAGCGCGAGCATCGCGTCGCGCCCGTCCATGACGTCCTCGACCGGGGACCCCAGGGTCATGCCGTCCACGGAACGGGCCACCAACTGGTCGGCCGCGCCGCCCTTCGACGGCGGCCGGACACCGCATTCGGCCAGCAGGCCGGCCAGGGGGACACCGAGCCAGCGGGCGCTGCCGACGTACGGCCCGCCGACCTCGTTGGACACGCACGTGAGGGTGATGTCGCGTTCGATCAGCGGGCGGGCCAGCAGCTGTTCGAGGGTGTAGCCGCGGGGCCGGGTGACGCCCTTGCCCCGGATCCGCAGCCGCCAGGTACCGGCGTCGACCCGGGGGACGACGAGAGCGGTGTCGACCCGGTAGAAGTCCCGGTTGGGTGTGGTGAAGGAACTGACCCCCGCAACCTTCACCTGCGCCCCGGCCGGAACCGCGGGCGCAGGTGAAGCGGGGGCGGGCAGGACGAGGCCGTCGCGGGAGGCCACGGCGCCCCGGCCGCGCCGACCGGACAGGGCGCGACCGGCCACCGCGGCTCCGGTGGCGGCCGCGGCGGTCAGGGCCGCCGCGGCGAGGAACCCCCGTCGGCTCCAGCCGCCCCCGGTGCCCTCATCACCCGGAGCGGAGCCGACGGGGGCGGCTTTGCCGGCCAGCACGTACAGGACGGCCGCGCCCGCGAGGGCGCCGAGGAGGGAAGGGAGGGTGTCACCGGCGCCCTCGGAATCGGGCCTGCTCAGGGCCGCGGCCACGCCGACGGCTCCGAACGCCAGTACCCCGGCCGCCCCCGTGCGCCGGTACCGCAGTGACACGACCCCCAGGACGACCGCGAACAGGGCCACCAGGAGCAGGATGCCGAGCTGGAGGACGATCTTGTCGCTCTCCCCGAACGTGCGGATCGCGAAGTCCTTCAGCGCGGCAGGCGTCCGGTCGACGACCGAGCCGCCGACCACCGTCACCGGTCCGGCGGCCGGCCGCACCAGGCCTGCGGCCGCCTCGGCCACGGCGAGCGCCGCGAACCCCGCCACAAGCCCGGCCAGTGCACCACGGGCGGTGCGGAGGAAGGTGGTGCGGTAGCTGCTCACGCCCGGCATTCGGCCCGATCCGCCCGGCGGATGGGTCCCTCACCCGAACGGGTGAGGGACGCCGCCCGGCACCCGCCGCCCGGCACCCGCCGACGGCCTCGATCGGGGGAAGCCCGGTCCGCGACGCCGACACCTGTCACCCCATCCGCATGTCCGTCCGCTACGAAGTACGCATCAAGGACACCTGCACCACACTCCCCACGGACGAAGGACTGCCATGTCACGGACACCCCGCCGACGGGAGGCCGGCCCTCGGCCCCGGTCACAGCCGCAGGCGCAGCCGCAGTCACAGCCCGGATCACGGTCGGAGCCCGCCCGGTGAACCAGCCCCTCCCCTTCGGTTCCGCCAGGCGCCCCGGTGCCCCCGCCGACCTCGCCCAGGTGATGCGGCAGGTCGCGCGCGGGGACAAGGACGCCTTCTCGACCCTGTACGACGCCCTCGCGCCCATGGTCTTCGGGATCGTGGTGCGCGTCGTCCGGGACCGTGCGCAGTCGGAGGAGGTCGCTCAGGAGGTCATGATCGACCTGTGGCGGCAGGCCGCCCGCTACCGGCCCGAATCGGGCGGTGTGAGTGCGTGGGCGGCAACCATCGCCCACCGCAGGGCGGTCGACCGCGTCCGTTCGGCGCAGGCGGCCGCCGACCGTGAGCGAGCGCAGGCCGCCCGGGAGCACCGGACTGCGTACGACGAGGTCGCCGAGCAGGTCGAGGTCCGTCTGGACAGTGAGCAGGTCCGGCGCTGCCTGCGCGGTCTGACCGAGCTCCAGCGCCAGGCGGTGACCCTGGCCTACTACGGGGGCCTGACCTACAGCGAGGTCGCCGAGACGCTCAGCACGCCGCTTCCGACCATCAAGACGCGCATGCGCGACGGACTGATCCGGCTCCGCGACTGCATGGGGGTGACCACGTGACCCGCCACGCATCCGACATCCACGTGCTGGCCGCTCCGTACGCGCTGGACGCCCTGGACCCCGGCGAGCGCGCGGAGTTCGACGCCCACCTGGCCGGGTGCGACGGCTGCCGGCAGGACGTGGCCGACTTCCTGGCCACCGCCGCGCGCCTGGCGGCCGCCGCGGCCCAGGCCCCGCCCGCCGCGATGAAGCAGCGGACCATGTCGGAGGCCGACCGCGTGCGCCAGCTCCCGCCCCGCCTCCCCGCGACGTCCCCCGCCGCCGTGCGCGGCACGCTGCGCCGCAGGGCGCTCCCCGTGGCCCTGGCGGCGAGCCTGGTGGCGGCCGCGTCGTTCGCCGGTCTGGCCGCCTGGCAGAACCAGGAGAGCCGCCACTACGCACAGCAGGCCCGGCAGGTCGAGCAGCACCTGGCAGCCGTCAGCGGCGTCCTGGCCGCGCCGGACGCCCGTACCGCGCACGGCCGGGCCGACAACGGAGCCCTCACCACCGTCGTCGCCTCCGACCGGCAGAACAGGGCCGTGTTCACCGCCACCGGCCTGCCCGCCCCGGCCCCGGGGAAGACCTACCAGCTGTGGCTCGGCCACGACGGCACGATGCGCCCGGCCGGATTCGTCCATCAGGACGGCACCGTCCTGATGGACGGGGACGCCGCCGGGGCCGACGCGGTCGGCCTCACCCTCGAACCCGCCGGCGGATCCGCACAGCCCACCACCGCTCCGGTGCTCCTGATGACCCTGCCCGCCTGAGGACACGAACCCGCTTGCGGGCCCGTCCCACGCCGGAGGGAGGACCGTACGAAGGGCGCGGGCGGGTCCGCCGGTTCCGGTACCCTGCCGGGGTAATCCAGCAGGTGCGGGCACAGAGCCCGGTGGGATGGAGATCGGCCATGGCCCTTCGATACGACTGCTCCACGGCTTCGGGCCGGACCGACGGGCTGAGCGCGGCCGCCCGGGCGGTGGGCCGGGGCGAGCTGGTGGTGCTCCCGACGGACACCGTCTACGGCATCGGGGCGGACGCCTTCGACCCGGACGCGGTGGACCGGCTGCTGGGAGCCAAGGGCCGGGACCGCGCGATGCCCTCGCCGGTGCTGGTCGCCTCCCCGGACGCCCTGCACGATCTCGTCGCCGATCTCCCCAAGCAGGGATGGGCCCTGGTGGAGGCGTTCTGGCCGGGCGGGCTGACCCTGGTCGCCCGCCATCTGCCCACGCTGTCCTGGGACCTCGGCGAGACCAACGGCACGGTCGCGGTCCGGATGCCGTCCCACCCCGTCGCGCTCGACCTGCTCGCCGAGACCGGACCGATGGCGGTGTCCAGCGCCAACCTGACCGGCCGCCCCTCCCCGCAGGACTGCGACGCCGCGCAGGGCATGCTGGGCGACTCCGTCGCCGTCTACCTCGACGGCGGGCCCACCGAGGCCGCCGTCGCCTCCTCGATCGTGGACCTCACCGGCCCCGTACCGGTCCTCAGGCGGGCCGGCGCGATCAGCGCCGACACCTTGCGCGGCGTCGTGCCCGACCTGCTGGAGCCCTGACCCGCGGCGGGCGGGCGGCCGCGGGCCGCCCCTTCGCCGGACCCCGCAGTGTGGAGGTCCGGGCGGGGCCGTAGCCTGCGGTCATGAGTACCTCGCTGTCACCGACCCCGTCCGAGGCCTTCGAGCTGCTGCTGGCCGGCAACCGGCGTTTCGTCGCGGGCGCACCCGAGCACCCGAACCAGGACGCCGCCCGCCGCACCGAGACCGCTCCGGCCCAGAGCCCCTTCGCCGTGTTCTTCGGCTGCTCCGACTCGCGCCTGGCCGCCGAGATCATCTTCGACCGCGGGCTGGGCGACCTGTTCGTCGTCCGCACCGCGGGCCACGTCGCGGGTCCGGAGGTCCTGGGCAGCATCGAGTACGCGGTGAGCGTGCTGGAGAGCCCGCTGGTCGTCGTACTGGGCCACGACAAGTGCGGTGCGGTCGCCGCGACCCGCGCCGCCCTGACCGACGGCGTCAGCGCCACCGGCTACGTGCGCGACGTCATCGAGCGCGTCACCCCCAGCGTGCTGGCCGCCCGCGCCGCCGGACTGACCGACGAGGACGACATCATCGCCGAGCACATACGGCACACCGTCGACCTGCTCCTGGACCGCTCCCGCGTCCTCGCCGACCAGGTCGCGGCGGGGCGTACCGCCGTGGTGGGCCTGTCCTACCGACTGGCCGACGGC
This sequence comes from Streptomyces sp. NC-S4, assembly GCF_054353315.1. Lineage (NCBI taxonomy): Bacteria > Bacillati > Actinomycetota > Actinomycetes > Kitasatosporales > Streptomycetaceae > Streptomyces > Streptomyces sp. NC-S4. The sequence continues at coordinate 7,893,002 of NZ_CM135937.1, forward strand.
AGCGCCCGGATCGTCACCACCCGCGGTCTCCCGAGCGAGGTGTCGGCCTGACGGGCACGCCGACGGTCACGGCCTGTCCGGGGATCCGTAGGCGGCGCCCATCGGGGAGACGCCGGTGGTGACGAAGTCGCGGATCCCGGCGAGGTAGGCATCGCGCTCGACGAGTCCGTCGTGATCGGTGTCGAGGCCGTCGAAGGCCCGGTCGGCGTCCGCGGCCGTGTTCCGCGAGGCGACCCGCAGCCGGGTGAACTCCGCCCGGGAGAGCCGGCCGTCGCCGTCGATGTCGGCGACGTCGAAGAGCGAGCCCAGGGCGGGACGGCAGGAGCGCTCGAACGCGTCGTGCCCGGCCCAGGTGCGGTACTCCTCGAAGGTCACCCGGCCGTCCTGGTCGGCGTCCATGTCCGCCCAGACCTCCTCGTGGGCGGTGCGTGCTGCGCCGACCACGCGGTGGCCGGCCTCGCGGCCCGCCGCCGCGGCCGCGCGATCCACCCGCGCGAGGTACTCCGCCCGCGAGATGACGCCGTCGCCGTCCACGTCCAGCATGGCGAAGATCCGCCGCTTGGCCGCATCGGTGATCGTCACCGTGGTTCCCTCGGACATCGCTCCCGCTCCCGCCTGTTCGGTCGACGATCCCGCCGACACCCGCACCGGCCGTGCCCCGGCGCGGCGCGCCGCACGGCTGCCGGGGAAGCGGCACACACAAGATCACCACAGGCCGTCGGGGTGTCGCCAGCCGCCGTACCGGCCGTCCCCCGGACGGCCGAACGCCGGCGCCCGGACGGCACTGCGTGCGGCGGGCCGGTCAGGCCGGCCCGCCGGCCTGACCGGTGGGCGGGTGGGGCCGTACATGGGCGATGACGAGAGCGACGTCGTCGGCCGCGTCGTGGTGGCGCAGTGCGGCCAGGAGCCGGTCGCAGGTCGGCTCCGGCGGGAGGTCGGGATCGGCGAGCAGCCGCAGGAGCAGGTCGAGCCGGTCGTCCAGGGCGTCGTCGCGGGTTTCGACGAGACCGTCGGTGTACAGGACCAGCCGGTCCCCCGGGAGCAGGTCGAGGACGGTGTTCTCGAAGTCGGTACCGCCGAGGCCTCCCGTGCCGAGCGGCACGCCGGCGGGGAGGGCGAGCAGCCGGGGGGCCTGCCCCGACCGGATGACGACCGGGGGCGGGTGCCCGGCGAGGGCGACGCGGCAGCGGGAGCGGTGCGGGTCCCAAGTGGCGTAGACGCAGGTCGCGATGGTCCCTTCCAGCTCGGCGGTGATGTGGTCGAGGTGGCGCAGCACCCGGGCCGGGTCGAGGCCGAGGTCCGCCAGGGTACGGGTGGCCGTGCGCAGCTGCCCCATGGTGGCGGCGGCGTTGACGCCGTGCCCCATGACGTCGCCGACCACGAGGGCGGTCCTGTCCTGCGGCTGGGGGATCGCGTCGAACCAGTCGCCGCCGATGCCGCTGGCCGCTGCCGCGGGCTGGTAGCGGTAGGCGATCTGCAGGCCGGCGGAGCGGGGCGGGGGCTGGGGGAGGAGGTGGCGCTGGAGCGTCAGGGCGGTGTCGGTGGCGTGCTGGTACCAGCGGGCGTTGTCGATGGCGATGGCGGCGCGGGTGGCCAGCTCACCGGCCAGGGTGACGTCGTCGTCGTCGAACGGAAGCGGATTGCGGGTGCGCAGGAGACCGAGGGCGCCGATGACCTGGCCGCGGGCGGTCAGCGGCACGGCCATGTAGGAGTGCGCGCCCTCGTGGACCAGGAGGTCCGCGGCGGCCGCGTCGCGCGCGATGTGCGCCAGGTCCGGGCCGGTGACGTGCGGCACCAGGACGGGCCGTCCGGTGCTCACGCAGCGGGTGACCAGGCGTTCGGCCGGATACGTGGTGCGCTCGCCCACCGGATCGGCGGCACGGACCGAGGCCGTCTCGTAGGCCGCCGCCACCGCCAGGGCCATGAAGAGGGCCTGCCCCGTCCGGGGACCGGGCGCCGTGGCGACACTGCCTTCCAGGACGGAGTCGAGGACGTCGACCGAGGCGATGTCGGCCAGGTCGGCCACGACGAGGTCGGCGAGCTCGCGGGCGGTGCGCTCCAGGTCCAGGGTGGTCCCGACGGTCACCGACGCCCGGGCGATGAGGTCCAGGCGCCTGCGGGCTCCGGCGGCCTCCTGGGCCGCGCGGTAGCTGTCGGTGACGTCCACCACCATGAGGGCGACACCGATCACCCGCCCGCGCGGGTCCTCCAGCCGGTAGTACGAACCCGACCAGGCGTGCTCCCGGTCCGGGTCGGCGGGGGTGCGCCCGATGCCGTACTGGTCCAGCAGGGGTGCGCCGGTTTCCAGGACCTGGCGCATGGCGGCCTCGATCGAGTCCGTGTCCAGGAACGGCAGCGCCTCACCGGGCGTACGACCCAGATGCCGCTCGGCGGGCAGGCCGTTGATCCGCTCCAGCGTAGGGTTGACCAGGACGTAGCGCAGGTCGGTGTCCAGCACCGCCAGCCCGAGCGGGGACTGCGCCACCAGAGGCACCGACAGCGCCAGGTCCCGTTCCACGCCCCGCAGCACGGCCTCGTCGCAGGCGATCCCCAGGGCGTACACGCCGCCGCGCTCGTCCTGCAGCCGCATGTTGCGGAACTCCACCAGCCGGGTCGAGCCGTCCTTGCGCCGGACGGGGAACACGCCCGCCCAGGCGCCGCCGCCGGCCATGACCTTGGCGAACAGTTCGAGGACCAGGTCGACGTACTCCTCGGCGACCAGCAGTTTCGCCGCGTAGCTGCCGAGCGCCTCCTCGGCCGACCAGCCGAACAGGTCCTGTGCCTGCGGGCTCCACAGGGTGATCCGCCCGTCGGCGTCCAGGACGATCGCGGCCACGCTCAGGACGTCCAGCAGACCGCCCGGCTCGAAGGGAACCACTCGTGCAGGGCCGGGCGCGGCCCGGGACGTCTCGGACATGACCACGACCGGACCTCCTTCACCGCATATCACCCAGAATCGCATCTGTGGCTCATTTAGGCGAAAAGGCAAGCAGGTGCCGCAGTCCATGATCAGGTCGATGTCGTGGCCGATCGTCCCGTCCGCCCCTCGCTCCCCGCGGAATTGCCGCAGACTCGGTACGCCTTCCGCCGTTCACCACCGAGGTCCGAGGAGCTCCATGGCCGACACCGTCAACTCACTGGTCGCCCGCCTTCACGAAGTGCTGGTGGGACTCCTGACCGATGGGCCCACTGCGGCACCACCGGGGCGGGACGGCTCCGAGGGCCTTCGCGACGTCGTCGCGCGCGCCACGGCACTCGGCCCCGACGCCGGGTGGCTCGTCGCCGCGGGCCACTCCAGCCTCTTCGGCCTGGCCCTCGTACGCGGGCAGGCGGAGCAGGCCGTCTTCCACCTCGACGCCGCGGTGACGGCCGGCTTCAACGACTGCGTGGTGCTCCACGCCGACCCCATACGTCCGCTGCACCACGATCCGCGCTTCCGGGCCCTGTACGAGCGGATGCGCATCACCCAGGCCGACCTCGACGAGTTCTTCTGGCTGCACCAGGAGATGCAGACCATGTCGAGGGAAGCCCAGCAGGCGACCGTCGACAACATCGGCCGTCTCGACACCGGGGTGTCGCTGCTCCCGCAGGCCCCCCTGCCGACCCGTGAACCGCACACCCCCGGCGTCCTGATCACCCGTATCGACCTCGCCGCGACGCAGACCGCGCTCCGACAGGCGGCCGTGAAAGCGGATTTCCAGCGGGCCTCCGGCAATACGAGCCTCGGTCTCATCGACGACTCGTGGGACCACCCCCGTGCCGTGCGCGACGCCTGGTACGCCGATGAGCTGGACACCCGTCGTCAGCAGGCCGCCGAAGCCCGGGCGTTCGTCGAACGGCCCGGCGCCGGCACCACGCTCCTCCCCTGCCCGCCGCTGGGCTCGATCACCTATCCGGCCTGAGGGGAACCGCGCGGGGTCGCCCCCGAGGTGCTGCGCCTGTCCGGCCTCACCCCGCCGCAGCCCGGTCCGGGACAGGTCCGGATCCGGGTTCGTCGCGCCGACCGGCGACGGCGCGCGTGTCGTCACCATCGCCGACATGCCGGCGGCGCAGCACGGTGTGCGCTTCGGTGCGGGCAGCACCGACCGCACCGACCGCACCGAGGACTCCCTGCCGGAGCTGGTACGGCCGGCCGCCGGGGGGGGAAGCTCTCGGTACCGGTCTGGCGCACCTACCCGCTGGAGGAAGCCGCCCGGGCCCACGCCGACCTGGAAGCCCACGGCAACCGCGGCAAGGCCGTCCTGCTGCCCTGCCCTGAGCCGTCCGCGGGTCCGGCGCCGGAGGGGCGGGTTCGCGCAGGGGTTCACGCGAGCGCCCGCGTCGGCCGACCCACGGCCGGTAGGGTCCGGCCATGTCCACGCACGAACGTGAGATCGTCGAGCCCGTCGACCTGTGCCGCGGCGACGGAAGGCTCGCCCCGGCCGCGATCGGCTGGTCGCGCCGGCCCCTGCACCGCTGCCGGATCCCCGGCTGGGGGCGGACGAAACGGTGGGAGTACTGGTGCGTGACCACCCCCGCGCACCTGGTGGCCCTGACCGTGAGCGACCTCGACTACCTGGCCCTGAACTCGGTCTACGTCCTGGAATACGGTTCGGCCGTGCGGGAGTTCGAGCGCACCGCGATCGTGCCCGGCGGATTCGGGGTCCGGCTCCCCGACACCATCGCCGGAGCTCCGGATCCGGGGTCCCCCTCCCTCGTGGTCGGACCGCGGCGGCCGGCCGGGGGCCGCGTGCGGATCGAGATCCACGGGGAGGGCTCCGGCACCCGCCTGCGGGCCCGCTGCGTGAGTCCGCAGGGCCTCCCGGTGGAGGTGGACCTCCACGTCGAGATGCCCGCCGGGCACGAGACCCTCTCCGTGGTGGTGCCCTGGGACGAACGCCGCTTCCAGTACACCTCCAAGCACACGGCCCGGCCCGCGTCCGGCACCGTACGCATCGGCGGCGACGTGCTGGCCTTCGGCGACGACGCCTGGGGCACCCTCGACCACGGGCGCGGCCGGTGGCCCCGCTCGGTGGCGTGGAACTGGGGCGCCGCCTCCGGGCGTACGGACGGCCGCACCGTCGGGCTGCAGTTCGGTGGCCGCTGGACGCGCGGCACCGGGGCGACGGAGAACGCGGTGTGCGTGGACGGCCGGATCAGCAAGCTGGGCCAGGAGCTCCAGTGGTGCTGGTCCCGGAGCGACCACCTGGCGCCGTGGTCGGTCCGCAGCCCCGGATCGGACCGGGTGGACCTGGTGTTCACCCCGTTCCACAACCGGTCCACCCGCGCCGACCTCGGTCTCCTCGCCAACCGTACGGACCAGTGCTTCGGCCACTACGCGGGCTCGATCCGCACGGACGACGGCGAGCGGATCGCGGTGGACCGGCTGCTGGGATGGGCCGAGGACGTCCGTATGCGCTGGTAGGCCGGCCCGCCGCAGTCCGTGCCCGGGCGCCGCCCGACTCGCGGCTCCGTCCGCCCCGGCCCGCGCGGATCAGCCGGTCCTGGCGGCGAAGGGGCCGTCGCCCGAGAACGCCAGCCGTGCGAAGTTCTCGGCGATGCGCCGGTGTCCTTCGGGGCCGGGGTGGAGCGCGTCCGGCAGCGGGAATTCGGCGTGGTCGCGCTCGCCGAACAGGGCCCGCCCGTCGAGGTGGTGGAGGTTCGGATCGTCGGCGGCCCGCTGCTGGACGACGGCCGCGAGCGCGTCGCGGACGATGTTGAGGGTGAGCCGCCCGGCGGCGCGTTCGGCGGGATCGCCCGTGGCCCTGAACCGCAGGGTCCCGTCGGTGAAGTCAGGGGCGAGCGGGCCGGGGGTGTCCTCCTGGACCGGGCACAGGATGGGGGAGACCACCAGCAGCGGTGTCGTGGGCCGGCCCTCTCGGATGGTGTCGAGGAAGCCGTGGACGGCGGGGGTGAAGGCGCGCAGGCGCATCGTGTCGCCGTTGACGACATTGATGCCGATCTTGAGGCTGATCAGGTCCGCCGGGGTGTCGCGCATCGCACGCGCGGTGAACGGGTCCAGCAGCGCGCTGCCGCCGAACCCCAGGTTGACCAGCTCCACTCCGCCCCGGGCGGCGGCCAGGGCGGGCCAGGTGGCGCTCGGGTGGGCGGCGTTCGAACCGTGGCTGATGGAACTGCCGTGGTGCAGCCACACCCTGCGCCCGCTGCTGCGTGCCGGTTCGACGGGGGCATCGGTGCGCAGGGCGATCAGCTCGGTGACCTCCGTGTGCGGCAGCCAGATCTCGATGCCCTTGTCACCGGTCGGGAGCCCGGTGAACCGGGCGGTCCCCGGGGGCCCTTCGGTCAGCTCCGAGGTCTGGGCGACCATGTCGGTGACCGTACGGACGTTACCGTCGGCCACGGTGGCCCGGGCGGTGGGACGGCCGTCGACCAGCAGGTCGTACACGCCGTCGGGCGGGGCCGGGAAGCCCCGGTACACGCGCTTGGTGGGCAGCGTGTCGAGCTCGATGACGGTGGCCCGGGTGCGGAAGACCAGCCGTACGCCGGAGGGTTGGGCCTCGGCCACGGCCAGCCGCTCGTCGGGGATCTGCCGCCGCGCCCGGGCCGGCAGCCGGTGCGGCAGCAGACCGTGCGCGGTCCGCTCCACGTCGAGGTGCCCGCGCAGGAGGTCCGCGGTCACGGGTGTGGTGATCCAGCCCTGCTCGCTGCTCATTGCCTCAGCCTCCTGATATCGGGGTGTACGGGGGACGTACGGGGTGGTGCGCCGCAGTTCAGCGGGTGCTCCGCTGCCGCAGCGCGGCGTCGAGGGATTCCAGGGTCCAGGCCCAGGAGTCCTGCGGGTCGACGGCCGTGTGGCTGAAGCCGCCGGCGGCCTCCAGGCTGACGTAGCCGTGGAAGACGCTGCCCAGCATGCGGACCGCGTGCGTCTGGTCCGGCTCCGCCAGGTCGTAGCCGCGCAGGATCGCCCGCGTCATCTGCGCGTGCCGCACGCCCGCGCTGGCCGCCGCCGTCTGCGGGTCGAGCCTGAGCCGGGCGGCGTCGTAGCGCCCGGGATGCGCCCGGGCGTAGTCGCGGTAGGCGTTCGCGAAGGCGGTCAGGGCGTCCTTGCCCGCCCGGCCGGCCACCGCGGCGGCGACCAGGTCGGCGAGTTCCTCCAGCGCGAGCAGGGCGATCCTCGTCTTGAGCTCGTGGGAGTTCTTCAGGTGCGAGTACAGGCTCGCGACCTTGACGTCGAACCGCCGGGCGAGCGCCGAAAGGGTCACCTGGTCGAACCCCGCCTCGTCGGCCAGTTCCGCCCCGGCCAGGGTCAGCCGCTCCGGGGTCAGCCCCACGCGCACCATAACCTTCACCCTCCTTCGATATGACGATAGAGATTATGCATTTACCTAAAGTCTATAGGCAACTCTCGGCGGGACGGTGCCGCGGGCCCGGCATACGCTGGTGCGGGGGGCCGAGATCCGGGCGGCGACGCATGCCGGAAGGGACGCCCAGATGGACGAGTACCCGCTGATCGAGAACCACGGCCTGATAGGCGATCTGCAGACCGCGGCGCTGGTGACCTCCGACGGTGTGGTCGACTGGTTCTGCTGCCCGCGCTTCGATTCACCCAGCGTGTTCGGAGCCCTGCTCGACAAGGACAAGGGCGGCCACTGCACGGTGCGCCCGGCCCACGCGACGTACGCGACCAAGCAGTTGTACCTGCCCGACACCGCGGTCCTGGTGACCCGCTTCATGACCGAGGCCGGCGCCGGCGAGGTGGTCGACTTCATGCCGCTGACCGGCACCACGGTCACGGCCCGCCACCGGCTCGTCCGCATGGTCCGCTGCGTGCGCGGCAGCATGACCTTCGACATCGACATCGCGCCCCGGTTCGACTACGGGCGCAAGTCGCACGACCTGAACCTCACGCAGAACGGGGCGGTGTTCACCGCCGACGGCGCGACCCTGACCGTGCACACCATCCGGGAACCGGACGACGAACGGCTCGGCCGGCTCCTCAGCGCCGGCGAGCGCGACGTCCACCTCACCCTGCGCCTCGCGGCGGGGCAGCAGCGCGGGCTGATCCTGGAGTCGGCGGCCGACGGGCCGCCCCGGCAGATCAGGCTCACCGAGTACGAGGAGCTGTTCCAGTCCACCATCCGCTACTGGCGCAGCTGGCTGAGCACCTCCCGGTACACCGGCCGCTGGCGCGAGGCGGTGGAGCGCTCCGCCGTGACCCTGAAGCTGATGACCTACGCCCCCACCGGCGCCGTCGTCGCCGCCCCCACCGCCGGACTGCCCGAGCAGCTCGGTGGCGAACGCAACTGGGACTACCGCTACACGTGGATCCGGGACGCCTCCTTCTCCGTGTACGCCCTGCTCGGCATGGGCTTCACGGAGGAGGCGAGGGCCTTCATCGGGTGGCTCGACGACCGCATCAAGGAACGGGCGGGCGGCGAGAGCGAATCGGGGCCGCTGAACATCATGTACGCGGTCGACGGCTCCTCCGATCTGAAGGAGGAGACCCTGGACCACTGGGAGGGCTACGAACGCTCGGCCCCCGTCCGCATCGGCAACGGCGCCGCCACCCAGCTCCAGATGGACATCTACGGCGAGGCGCTGGACAGCATCTCCTTCGCCCACGGGCACGACATCCACCTCGGCTACCACGGCTGGACCGGCATGGTCCACGTCCTGGACTGGCTGGCCGACCACTGGGACCAGGCCGACGAGGGCCTGTGGGAGACCCGCGGCGGGGCCCAGCACTTCACCTACGGCCGGGTGATGTCATGGGTGGCCTTCGACCGTGCGCTGCGGCTCGCCGCGGCCGGGGGCCGCCCCGCGCCCATGCAGCGCTGGAACACCACCCGGGACCGGATCTTCCAGCAGGTCATGGAGAAGGGGTGGAACGAGGGGCGCGGCGCCTTCGTCCAGCACTACGGCAGCGAGGTCCTCGACTCCTCGCTCCTGCGCATACCGACCGTCGGCTTCCTCACGCCGCAGGACCCGATGTGGGCCTCCACCCTCGACGCGATGGAGCAGGAACTGGTCAGCGACAGCCTGGTGTACCGCTACAACCCCGAGGCGTCCCCGGACGGCCTGCGCGGCTCCGAGGGCACCTTCTCCCTGTGCACCTTCATGTACGTCGACGCACTCGCCCGGGCCGGACGGATCGACCAGGCCCGGCTGGTCCTGGAGAAGATGCTGGGCTACGCCAACCACCTGGGCCTGTACTCCGAGGAGATCGACCTGACCGGACGACAACTGGGCAACTTCCCGCAGGCGTTCACCCACCTCGCCCTCATCGACGCGGCGATCACCCTGGACGCGGCCCTGAACCGGGGCTCCACCCGGTAGGGGCCCGTCCGCTCAGGCTCGGGGGGCGGCCCTCTCCAGGGCGTCGACGGTGCCCGACATGACCGTTCGGATGTGTTCGGTCAGGTGGGCCGCCGGCCAGTCCCACCAGGCGATCGAGAGCAGGCGGGCGATCTCGTCGTCGGTGTAGCGGGTGCGGATGGTCCTGGCCGGGTTGCCGCCGACGACGGCGTAGTCGGGCACGTCGTCGACCACGACGGCACCGGAGGCGATCACGGCGCCGTGCCCGATGCGCACTCCGGGCATGACCGTCGTGCGGTAGCCGAGCCAGACGTCGTTGCCGACGACCGTGTCCCCCCTGCCGGGCAGGTCGGTGAGCAGGTCGAAGTGCTCGGCCCAGGAGCCGCCCATGATGGGGAAGGGGAACGTGGAGGGGCCGTCCATCCGGTGGTTGGCCCCGTTCATGATGAACCGGACCCCGGCGCCCAGCGCGCAGAACTTCCCGATGAGCAGCCTCTCCGGCCCGTAGTGGTAGAGGACGTTCCTGGTCTCGAACGCGGTCGGGTCCTCCGGGTCGTCGTAGTACGAGTACTCCCCGGCCTCGATCAGCGGTGACGTCAGCAGCGGCTTCAGCAGCACCACGCGCGGCTGGTCCGGGAACGGGTGGAGCACGGTCGGGTCCGGGGGAAGACGGTTCACGGCGGTCGCTTTCGGTACGGAGACGGCTGGCGAGGGCTCCATTCTGCGCGTGCCGTACGGGGTTCGGGTGTGCCGGGACCGTCGACGGCCCCGGCACACCGTGCCGCGTCAGGCCCCCGGCTCCGGGTCGCCGCCGCGGCGCAGGTCGGCGTCGGTGAGGGGTTCCAGGTCGCCGCGGGTGTCGAGCCGGTACAGGAAGGCCACCGCCGGGAAGACCAGGACCGCGGCCACGAGGGTCACGATGAGCAGCCAGTGCAGGGTGCTGGGCGCGCCCGCCGCCTCGGCCACCGTCAGCCGGCCCGGGATGAGGTACGGGCGCTGCGCCGCGCCCCACGCGATCACGGCCGAGGCCATGAGGACGACGGCCGCCGGCCGGGACCACGCCCCGGAGGTGCGCAGCAGCAGCCACGCCGTGACGAGGGTGGCCAGCACGGCCACGATCACCAGGGCGAGCCCGGCGCCGTGTGTGAGGCCGTGCCACAGGTGGGGGGCGTCGGCGTGGGCCACGATCAGGGTGACCGCCCCCAGCACCGCGAAGGCGGCGAGGGTGACCAGCGCCCGCCGCCGGAAGTAGGCGTGCAGGTCGGGGGCTTCGTAGCGGACCGCGTCCGCGGCCAGGAACACCGCCCCGAGCAGGGCCGTGCCGACGACGGCCAGCAGGCCGAAGAAGACGGAGGTCGGGTTGAACCAGGCGTGCGCCGTCGGCTCGGTGCCCGGTCCCACGCGCCCCGAGGCGATCCCGCCCGCGGCGGCACCGAGGAAGAACGGGGTCAGGAGCGAGGAGATGGCGAACACGGCGCCGTAGACGCGCCGTCCGGCGATCCTGCGGGTCGGCTTGCGCAGCGCGAAGCCCGCGCCGCGCAGCACGATGCCGATGGCGGCGAGGGCCAGGGGCAGCCACATCGCGGAGAACACGGTCTGGAAGAACTCCGGGAACCCGGTCCACATGATGACCAGGACGAAGATGAGCCAGACGTTGTTGACCTCCCAGACCGGGGCCATGGCGTGGTCGATGAGCCACCGGGGGCGCTTCCCGCGTTCCGCGCCGCCCGCCGTCAGGTCCCAGAAGCCCGCCCCGTAGTCGGTGCCGCCCGCACAGGTGTAGGCGGCCACGGCGAGGAGCAGGACGGCGGCGACCACGCCGGCGGCCGTCACGGCCTGCCGTCCTCGGCCGGTGCCGCGACGGCGGAGCGCGGGCCGTAGGGGGTGTCGGCCTCGGGTGTCGCCGTCCTGCCCGCCTCACGGCTCCGTTCGTCGTCCTGGCGCCATCGGGTGCGCATCTTCAGGAGCACAGCCAGGAAGGCGCCGAAGACGAGCACGTACACGACGACGACCACCGTGAACATGGTCCACAAGGTGCTGGAGCGGGCCCCGGTCACCGCTTCGGCGACCCGCATGTTCTCGTACACGATCCACGGCTGGCGGCCCACCTCGGTGGTGATCCAGCCGCACTCGACGGCGACGACGCTGGCCACGCCCGCGCAGGCGGCACTGCGGTAGAACCACGGCGAGGCGGGCAGCCGGCGGCGCCGCCACCACACGAACGCGTACCAGAGGACCAGCAGCACGAGCACCGAGCCGATGCCGACCATGATGTCGAAGGTCCAGTGGATGAGGGTGGCCTGGGTGACGGTGGGCCGGTTCTCCGCCGGTACGGACGTCAGCCCGTGCACCTCGGTGTCGGGGCTGAAGCCGGCCAGGATCGAGTCGAGTTGCGGGATCTTGATGCCGCCGGTGACGGTCCCGTCGGGGTGGAGACGGCCGAAGAGGTACTCCGGGACGTGCGTGTCGGTGTTCCAGACGATCTCCATCGCCGCGAACTTGACCGGCTGCTTCTGGAACACCGCCCGGGCGATGGCGTCGCCCAGCATGAACTGGACGGGCGTGAACACGGCCGCGACCGTGAACGGAACGGTGAAGCCGAGCCGGTGGTAGCGGTCGCGGCGCCCGCGCAGCCAGCCGACGGCGTACACACCGGCCACGACGTATCCGGCGGTGAGCAGCATCGCCACGACGAAGTGCCAGTACTGCGGACCGAACATCGGCGTGAAGATCGCCTTCCAGACGTCCACGTCCACCGGATTGCCCTCGGAGTCGAGGGAGAAGCCCCGCGGGGTGTTCATCCAGGAGTTGGCCGCCAGGATGCCGAAGGCGCCCAGCAGGGCCGTTGCCGGCAGCGGCAGCCCCAGGAGGAAGTGGGTACGGGCCGGCAGCCGGCGCCACCCGTAGAGGTAGATCGCGATGAGGACGGCCTCCAGGAAGAAGGCCCAGGCCTCGACGCCGAAGCCGATCCCGAACACATCGCCCCACCGGCCCATCAGCCCCGGCCACAGCAGGCCGAACTCGAAGGACAGGACGGTGCCCGTGACGACGCCGATGGCGAACTGCACCGCCATGACCGCCGACCAGCGGCGCGCCAGGAGCAGGGCGGTCGCGTCGCCGCGCCGCAGCCCGTAGCCGTGCATGATCAGGGTGATCAGCGGCAGCGCCACGCCCATGGGCACCAGGATGATGTGCGAGGCCAGGGTGAAGGCCATGAGCGAGCGGGCCGGCAGCATCTGAGGCGGTGCCTCCGCCAGCAGGTGGAGCGTGGTGTGCATGCGTCCCTCCCCGGGGCCGAGCGGATGGAGGTCAGCCGCCGGTGGCGAAGCCCGGGAAGAGGGTCATTCCGCCGTCCACGTAGAGCGTGGCGCCCACGACGTAGTCCATGAGGTCGGAGGCGAGACCCACGGCCGCGTGGGCGATGTCCTCCGGGTCGCCGACCCGGCCGTACGGGATCAGCTTGAGCAGGTCCTGCTCGGCCTGCTGGGTGTCCCAGGCACTGCGGTTGATGGGCGTCCGGATCGCGCCGGGGGCGATCGCGTTGACGCGGATCTTCTTCGGCGCGAGTTCCTGGGCGAGGGTCTCCATCATCATCTGCACGCCGCCCTTGGAGGAGGCGTAGTTCACGTGTCCGGCCCACGGGATGATCTGGTGCACCGAGCTCATGCAGATGATCTTGCCCGCGGAGCTGGAGACCTCCGGGACGACCCCGCGCCGCAGGAACTCCTTCGTCGCCTCGCGCGCGCACAGGAACTGCCCCGTCAGGTTGACGTCGATGACCTTCTGCCACTGGGCCAGCGTCATCTCGGTGAAGGCGGAGTCCCGCTGGAGGCCGGCGTTGGCGACGAGGATGTCGATGGTTCCGAACTCCTCGACCATGCGTTCCGTCATGGCCACGACCTGGGCCTCGTCGGACACGTCCGCCTCGTACGCCGCCGCGCGCACCCCGAAGGAGGCGATCTCCGCGACGACCTTCTCGGCCTCCTCCCGCCCGGCCACGTAGTTGACGACCACGTCCGCCCCGGCCCGGCCCATGCCGATCGCCGTGGCCTTGCCGATCCCGGAGTTCGCACCCGTCACCAGTGCCTTCTGGCCCCGGAGCAGGTGCGCGGGGATCACGCCCCGGGGTACGCCCTCGGTGGAACTCACGACGGACTGCCTCCTTCGCACCGCCACCCCGTGCCGTCGGGGCGACGGCACCCCGGCGGGTCCGGCGTCACCCAATCACCGCCCCCGGCGCGCGGCGGCCCGCTGCGCCCCGCGTTGCGCCACCCGGCGCAGGATCTTCGCCCGGTCGGCGGTGCCGCCGCCGCGGATCAGCCCATGCGTTCGAGGAGGTGGTCGCCGACCCGCAGGGCGTTCGCGATGGCCGTCAGGGACGGGTTGACCGCGCCGATGCTCGGGAAGAAGCTCGTGTCGACCACGTACAGGTTGTCCAGCTCGTGCGCCTTGCAGTTCAGGTCCAGGGCCGACGACGCCGGGTCGGTGCCGAACCGTACGGTGCCGGCCTGGTGCGCGGTTGCCCCGATCGGCATGCCCTTGTGCAGGTAGAGGCTGTGGTCCAGCAGATGGTGCTCGTGCATGCCCAGGCGGCCCAGCATGCCCTGGAGCTTGTGCCGCAGCCGCTTCAGTCCGGCCGTGTTGTGGGTCTCGTCGAGCGCGAGGTGGATGCGGCCGTCGCCGTCCAGGGTGACGCGGTTGTCGGGCAGCGGCAGGTCCTCCCCGCACAGCCAGAAGTCCACCGCGTGGTGGGCCATGACCTCGAAGGGCATGTTCGGGGTCACCGCTCCGGCCCAGCGCGGGGCCTCGCCGTGGATCTGCTCGGCGTCCGACTTGCCGAGCATCTGGATCCCGCCCAGGGGGTAGTCCCAGTCGTCCGCGCCCAGGTACCAGTCGTGCAGGGCGAGGGTCTTCTGGAACTGCGTGTCGTTCGGCTCCCGGGAGACCGCCATCAGGGCCAGGTTGTTGTGGCGCATGTAGAACCGCCCGACCACGTCCGACCCGTTCGCGAGGCCCCCCGGATGCCGGTCGTTCGCCGAAGCGAGCAGCAGCGCCGCCGAGTTGACCGCGCCGCAGGCCACGACCACGAGGTCGGCGGAGAACCGGGCCTCCTCGCCGCCGGCGAGGCGGGCGACGACCGCGCTGACCGTGCGCCCGGTCGGATCGGTCTCCAGCCGCAGCACGTGGGCGTGGGTGACCAGCTCGACGCCGGGGTGCCGCAGGGCGGGCTCCACGCAGATCACCTGGGCGTCGGACTTGCCGCGCACCAGGCACGGGAAGCCGTCGACCCGATTGCAGCGGATGCAGACGCTGGAGGGCGTCGCCCGGCCGGCCGCGTCCTGGTCCAGATCGACCCCGATGGGCAGGTGGAAGGGGTGCAGGCCCTGCTTCTCCAGGTCGTCGCTCAACTGCTGGATCCGCGGCTCGTGTTCCACCGGCGGGTGGGCGTACTGGGCGCTCGCCGGACCCTCGAAGGGGTCCTCGCCGTGCCGGCCGTGCACCCGGTAGAGGTGCTCCGCCTGGGTGTAGTACGGCTCCAGGTCCTCGTAACGCAGCGGCCAGGCGGGCGAGATCCCGTCGTGGTGGCGCAGCTCCCCGAAGTCCTGCGGGCGCAGCCGGAACAGCGCCGCGCCGTAGAACTTGGTGTTGCCGCCGACGTAGTAGTTGACCTCGGGCGGGAACTCGCGGCCGTGCCGGTCGAACCAGAACTCGGGCGCGCGGTACTTCCCCTTGACGAACACCGCCGTGGAGTCCCAGTTGTCGCGCTCGCGGGGAAGGAAGCCCCCGCGTTCGAGGATCAGCACCCGTTTCCCGGACGGGGCGAGCCGGTGGGCGAGCGTGCCGCCGCCCGCGCCCGTTCCGATGACGATGACGTCGTAGTGCGGAGCGTCGTTCAACCGGATCACCGTCCTCGTCCCTGCGGTGCCGCCGCCCGGGCGGGCCTGTCGCGGCAGGGTCCCCCTTCGAACGTATACGCCCCCCGTGCGCGCGGCACCCGGGGATGTGCGGCACCCGGGGACGCGCGGCTCACAGGACGGCGATCGGGTTCACCGGGGAACCGGTGGCCCCCGGCAGCCGCAGCGGTGCCACCGCGCACAGGAACCGCCAGCGCCCGAGCTCCGCGCACGCGTGGGCCAGTTCGTCCAGGTCCAGGTAGTCCATCAGGTGCATGCCCAGGGCGTGCAGGGCCAGGACGTGCACGGGGAAGGACACCCCCGGCACCGGGCTGGGGGCCGTGTCGTTGTTGCCGTCCGAGCCGAGGACGGCCACCTGCCGCTCGGCCAGCAGCCGCATGCACGCGGGATGCAGGCCCGCCCGGGCGTGCGCCGCGTCCCAGGCACCGCTCTCCCGGCGCCGGCGCCGGTGCCCGACCCGTACGAGCAGCAGGTCGCCCGGACCGATCCGGACGCCCTGGGCCTCCTCGGCCGCCGTCAGCTCCTCGGCGCCGACGAAGTCCCCGGGCTCCAGCCACGGGACCCCGCGCAGCCGCGGGACGTCCAGCAGGACCCCGGGGCCGACGATGCCGTCGCGCACCAGGTCGAGGGTGATCCCGAGGGCGGCGCCCGCCGCCAGACGGCTCTCCGGGACGCCGCCGTGGAGCTCACCGTCGAAGACGACGTGACACAGCGCGTCGAGATGGCTGTGGGCGTCCCCGTGCACGTTCATGGCGAACCGGTCCAGGGCGAAGTGCACCCCCGGGGTTCCGGTCTCCGGCGCGGTCGGCGCCGTCAGCCGGTACACGGCGGGCTGCGGATCGTCCGGCCCCGGCTGCGTCTCGATGGGGGCCGCCAGCGACACGGTGCGCCCGTGCCGCACGTCGGCCGCGGCCGCGGCCACGCGCGCGGGCGTCAGGTGGGCGAGGGTGCCGCGCCGGTGCTCGGGACCGGCGGGTGCCAGCCGGCCCAGCTCGGCGTGCAGCGAGCGGAAGGCCGCCTCCGACATGAAAGGCGAAACCGTCCGGTCGGGCGTCGGGTCGTCGTCCGTCACGCGGGTCCTCCCGGTCTGCCGAAGGCCCCGCCTCCACTGTCCGCCGCCGCGGCGTCCCGTGCATCCCGGCGGGCCGGGCTGCCCCCGCGGCCCGCCGGAACACGGTCCACGGCAGCCTCAGGAGCGGTGTCCGGCGACCGACCGGTGCGCGACGGGGAAGTCGAAGTAGGTGTCGGGGAACAGCTCCGGCTTGTGCGTGAAGTGCCACCACTCCTCGGGCAGGTTGACGAATCCCTCCGCCGTCAGCGCCGACCTCAGCAGGTCCCGGTTGGCGCGCTGCGCCCCCTGGACGCGCGGGTCGTCGGTGTGCGACAGCGTGTCGAAACAGTCGAAACCCGTACCCATGTCCACCGAGTTGTCGGGGTAGCGCTCCGCCCGGGGCGCGTAGCAGGGCACCGACTCCTGACCCGGCCGCGGGCGGGGCGCCGGCCGCGCCGGGAGCCGCACCAGCGTCACGTCCATGGTGCTGCCCCGGCTGTGTCCCGACTTCTTCGCGATGTAGCCGTCCTCGAACAGCCGGGACTTGTCGACGCGCGGATAGAACTCCGCCTTCCGCCGCTCGTCGCCGAGGTCCTCGGCCCACCGTACGAAGTGGTCGACGGCCCGCTGCGGCCGGTAGCAGTCGTACACCTTGAGCGAGTAGCCCTGGCGCAGCAGGCGCACCTGGGCCCGGTGCAGGGCCTCGGCGGCCGGACGGGTCAGGATGCAGACGGACTGCCGGTAGCCGTCGACCGGCTCGCCGACGAAGTTGTGCGCACGCACGTACCGCATGTCCTGCATGATCGTCGGGTCGACCGAGCTCAGCGCCACGAACGCGCGCGGCGCCTCGGCGCCGGACGGCGGTGCGCCCGCCCCGGCGGGGGCGGCGGCCCCGGCCGTCGTCAGAGCGGTGGCGATGGCCGCCACGGTCACGGCGAGGCGTGCCCTCATCGGCGGTAAGGACGTGGAACCGGTCATCAGACCCTCCATCGGCGGCGCAGCGGGGACGTGATCGTGCACCATGCTGCCCGACGCCGGGCCCGTCCCGGCCGGATCCGGCCGGACCCGCCCGAACTGCGCCCGCCGCCGGGCGGACCTACGCTGATCGGGTGACCGGTCGCGCCGGAGGAGCGGCGATGCCTGCCGCCGGACAGGACGCGGCCCGAGGGAGGTGAGGCCCGATGTCCGTACCCCGGGCGGCAGCGGCCCGCTGCGCGACCGCCGGAGCGGCCTGCCTGCTGGTGTTCACGGGCGGGGGCACGGCCCGAGCCGATGACAACGGCATCGCCGACGACAGCGCCCAGGCCATCGCACAGGCCTCGCGCAAGGCCATGGCCGAAGTCACCTCCATGCGCATGGTGGGCAAGGTGACCGAGGCCTCGGGCACCACCACGCTCGACCTGCGCTTCGACGAGCAGGGCGACTGCGTCGGCACCGTCACACCCCCGGGCGGCGCGGGCACGGCCGAGATCGTCAAACGCGGCGACGACGTCTGGATGAAGCTCGACGACGCCCTGCTCAAGGCCCAGGTACCGGGCCCCGCGGCCGACGACGCGATCGCGCTCATCAACGGCCGCTACCTGCACGGCACCACGGCCAGCCCCCTGCTGCGCGATTTCGCCCAGGTCTGCGACCTGGACTTCTTCAAGAAGGAGTTCTCCTCGAAGCCGCCGAGCGAACAGCTGGTCAAGGGCCCCCGGACCACCGTGGACGGCCAACCCGCCATCACGGTCACCAGCCGGCGCGCCGACGGCGCGACGGGCACCTACCAGGTCTCCACCGAGGGCGAGCCCTACCTCCTGCAGGTGCGGGGCGTCGAGTCCGGCCGGAAGGTGGACGCCTCCTTCTCCGGCTTCGACGAGCCCGTGTCGGCCAAGCCCCCGGCACCGGCCGACTCGGTCGACCTGTCCGAGCTCCAGTAACGGACCGGCGGGCCGCGGCACCCGCGGCACCCGGGGAACCGTCAGCGCAGCTGGCGGCGGACCAGACCGTGGAAGAGACCGGCCGTGTCGGCGAGCAGTTCGGCGGGCGGGCCCTGCTGGACGATCCGGCCGTCCGACATGACGATCACCCGGTCGGCGTCCAGGACCGTGGAGAGCCGGTGGGCGATCACGAGGCGCGTGGTCCGCAGGGCGCGGGTGGATTCGGTGACCACACGCTGAGCCCCGTTGTCCAGCGCGCTGGTGGCCTCGTCGAGGAACAGGATGCGCGGCTTGCGCACCAGGGCCTGGGCGATCATCAGCCGTTGGCGCTGACCGCCCGAGACGGTCCCGCCGCCGTCGGACAGGATGGTGTGCATGCCCATCGGCATGGCCTCGATGTCCGCCGCCAGGCCCGCCATCGCGGCCGCCTCCCACGCCTCCTCCACCGAGAACGTCCCGTTGCCGCGGATGCAGTCGAGGATCGAGCCGGAGAGCGGCTGGGCGTTCTGCAGCACGACGCCGCACTGGCGGCGTACGGCCGCCCGGTCCAGCGCCGCCAGGTCCTGGCCGTCGTAGAGCACACTGCCCGAGAGGGGCTTGTCGAAGCCGATCAGCAGCCGCAGCAGGGTCGACTTGCCGCAGCCACTGGCCCCGACGACCGCGACGAACTCGCCCGGTCCGATCCGGAGGCTGACGTCGTCGAGGACGAGGGGGCCGTCGTCGGCGTAGCGGTAGGAGAGGTTCTTGGCCTCGATGGCACCGGTCAGCCGCCCCGGGCGGGTACTGGAGCGGTCCACCTCGGGGACCTCCCGCAGGAGCGGCCGGATCTGCTCGAACATCGGCAGGACCGCGGCGGCCGAGACGAGCGCCCCGGTCACCTGCGTGACCGACGACAGCAGCATCGTCAGCGCGGTGCTGAAGGTCAGGAATTCACTGGCGGACATGGCGCCGCGGGCCGGACCGGCCAGCAGCACGAACATCACCAGCGTGCACAGCGGCAGGTGGACGGCGCCGAGGACCGTGCTGACGTTCTGCGTACGGCCGATGCGCTGCTGCAGCTCGCGGGTACGGGCGAACTCCTTCGCCCAGGCCGCGTACGCGAAGGTCTCGGCCGCCGCGACGCGGAGCTTGGGCAGGCCCCGCAGGATCTGGAAGGCCTGGTTGCCCAGCCGGTGGCCGAGGGTGTTCAGCCGGCGCTCGTACCGCAGCTGCCACAGCCCCAGGCACAGGAAGACCACCGCGACGACGACGAGCATGCCCAGCGCGGCCATCGCCAGCGGCACGCTGTGGACGAGCAGCAGCACGAAGCTCACCGCACCGACCGAGCCCGCCTGCACGCAGACCGGGCCGATGCCGGACAGGACACGCCGGATCGCGCTGATGCCCATGGCCGCGCCGGCCAGTTCGCCGGTGGAGCGACCCGTGAAGAACGTCGCCGGCAGGCGCAGCAGCCGGTCCCACACGGCCGGTTGCAAGGTGGCCTCCATACGGCCCTCCATCCGCAGCAGCGAGGTGTTCTGCAGCAGCATGAAGACCGCCGCGACCACGGCGGTCGCGACCAGCGCCAGCCCGGTCCGCACGATGGGGCCGGTCTCGCCCTGCGGGACGTACCGGCCGAGGACCTGGCCGGTGGCGACCGGCACCAGCGCCCCCAGCACCACCGCCACCAGCCCGCCCAGCAGCAGGCTGCGCAGGTCGGGGTAGGTGCCGCGCACGGTGAAGCGGAGCAGTGCGGGCAGGCCCACCCGTCCCTCGGGCAGGGGGCGGTACAGCATGACGGCGCGCGGTTCGAAGGCGGCCCGGTTGGCCCGCCCGACGCGCTCGCGCCCGCCGGTGGCGGGGTCGAGCGCCTCGTAGCCGCCGCGCCGCCACAGCAGGGCGACCGGCGCGCCGTCCTTCTCGCGCCGGCCCACCAGCGGCCCGCTGTTCTCCCGCCACCAGCGCTCGCCGAGAGCGACCGCGCGGGTGCGGATCCGCGAGGCGAGCGCGATGTGTTCGACGGGATCCAGTTGTTCGGGCGTGGTGCCCGCCGCGCCCGGCGGGGACAGGGCGATGCCGGCCGCGTCGGCGACCGCGCGGCACGCCGCGAAGGTCGCGTCGACGTCCGCGCTCCGGTGCCGGTCCCGGCCGCCGGTGCGGACGATGGAGGCCAGCAGCGTCCGGTCCGCCTGGGTACGGGCCGCCCGGCCCGCCTCGATCCCGGCGGCCGTGCGGTCCTCGTGGGCGCGCTCCAGCTGTTCGATCCAGGCGTCCAGGGCGTACAGCAGCCGGTACTGCTGGTCGACCATGCCCTGCCACAGCGACGCGTCGACGAGGAGGGTGCCGACCGGCTCGGACTCGTACACGGCGCCGTACTGCACGCTGCCCGGGGGGATCCGCATCCACAGGATGTCGTCGTCGGCCCCGCCGTGCCCGGCGGTGGCGGTGCCGCCCGGCGGTGCCTCGTAGAGCACGCGCAGACCACGTCCGATGCCGCGTGCGAAGGCGTCCTCCAGCGGACTCGGCCCGCCTGCGGCAGTAGTGCCGTACTGGGGGGAGTGCGGATCCTGCGGGTACGGCGCGTACTCCGAGGGGTACAGCTCCCGCAGCTCTGTGCGGCGCAGCCGGCACCCGGGCAGGGGCCGGCCGACCAGGGTGTGGTCGGGGCCCTCGGCCGGACCGAGCAGCAGCGTGCCCGGCTCCAGCCGGCCCAGGAAGTGCCAGTGCCCGCCCTGCGCCGCGTCCACCGCGAACAGGTCCAGCCCGCCCTCCACGACCAGCCACAGGACGAGCGGCCCTTCCAGGGACAGGCTGCGCAGGCCCGTGCAGTCCACCGGCGCGCCCAGCGCGCCCAGGGCCGCGACGACCGGATCCGCGATCCCGGCCGGCGTACCGGCAGCGGCGGCGGCAGCGGCGCCGGCATGGTCCGTGTACGTCACCTCAGTGCTCCTCGACCAGGGCGGCGTACGGACCCCGCGCGGCGACCAGCTGTTCGTGCCGCCCGCGCTCCACGACCGTGCCCCGGTCGAGCACGACGATCTCGTCGCTGTCGCGCACCGTGCTCAGCCGGTGGGCGATGACCACACAGGCACAGCCGCGCCGGCGCAGGTTGTCGATGATGGTCTGCTCGGTCACCGCGTCCAGGGCGCTGGTCACCTCGTCGAGCACCATGACACTGGGACGGCGCACCAGCGCCCGTGCGATCTCCAGGCGCTGGCGCTGACCGCCGGAGAAGTTGCGGCCGTCCTGCTCGACGCGGCTGTGGATGCCACCGGGACGGCGGGCCACCACGTCGTGCACGGCGGCGTCCTCCAGTGCGGCGATCACGGCCTCGTCCGCGATGGAGGGGTCCCACAGCGTGACGTTGTCGCGGACGGTGCCCTCGAAGAGGAAGACGTCCTGGTCGACGAAGGAGACGGAAGCGGCCAGCGCGCCGCGCGGGATGTCCTCCAGCCGCATCCCGTCGATGCGGATGGCCCCGGCCCAGGGGACGTGCAGGCCCGAGACCAGCCGGGAGACGGTGGACTTGCCGCTGCCGGAGCCCCCGACGAGCGCGACCTGCTGCCCGGGCCCGACCGCGAGCGAGAAGTCCTCGAGCAGCGGGGCGTCCAGGGGGTTGTAGCCGAAGGTGATGCCGTCCAGCTCCACGTGGCCCTTGAGGCGCCGGGTGGAGGCAGCGGGTTCGCGCCGCGAGTAGACCCGGTCGACGGGGAAGTTCTCGACGTCCTTCAGCCGGGCCACGTCGGCCGCGAAGTCCTGGATCCGGCCGGCGACGCCGCCCAGCCGCGAGATCGGGGCGGTGAAGCTGGTCACCAGGGCCTGGAAGGCGACGAGCAGCCCCACGGTGAGGTGGCCCTCCACCGCCCGTACGCCGCCGATCGTCAGGATCAGCGCGCTGTTGAACGCCGCGAGGGTGGGTGCGACGATCGCCAGCCACGCGCTGGGCACGCCGAGCCGCTGCTGCACGTCGAGGGTGACCGCGTGCTGTCCGGCCCAGCGGCGGAAGAAGCCGTTCTCGCCGCCCGTCGCCTTCATCGTCTCGATGAGCTGGAGGCCGCTGTACGCGGTGTTGGTCAGCCGGGCGCTCTCGGCGCGCAGCTTGCGGGCACCGGTGGCCCGCAGCCGGACCGCGATCCGCAGGGCGACCACGTTGAGCAGCGCCACGGCCACGCCGACGAGGGTGAGCTGCGGATCGTAGGCCCACAGCAGCACCGCGTAGAGCAGGACCACCACGGCGTCCACGGCGGCGGCTGACAGGTCCCGGGCGAGGGTCTCGGCGACGGTGTCGTTGGACTGCAGGCGCTGGACCAGGTCGGCCGGGTTGCGCTGGGAGTAGAAGGTGACCGGAAGCCTGAGCAGGTGCCGGAAGAAGCGGGCACTGCTCAGGGTCGAGGCGATGATGCGCCCGCGCAGCAGGTTGGCCTGCAGCAGTGCGGTGAGGGCCGCGGTGAGGACGAGGGCGACGGCCATGGAGGCGAACACCACACCGAGCAGGGAGCTCTGCTCGCCGATGAGGAACATGTCGATGTACGTACGGCTCAGGGCCGGTACCGCCGCGCCCACGGCGACCAGGAGGAGGCTGGCGGCCACGGCTGCGGCCATGGTCCCCGAGGTGCCCCGCAGGCGGTCGGGTACGGCCCCGAGGACGCCCGGTCCGCGGCCACCGCGGCGGAACCCGTCGCCGGGCTCGAAGGTGAGGACGACCCCGGTGAAGCTGGTGTCGAACTCGTCCATGGGGACGAAACGGCGGCCCTTGGCGGGGTCGTTGACGTACACGCCCCGGCGGCCGAGCCGGCGGGCCGTGCCCTCGTAGACGACGTAGTGGTTGAACTCCCAGAAGAGGACGGCCGGGGCCCTCACTCCGGTGAGCGCGGCGAGGTCCATCTGCATGCCCTTGGCGGTCAGTCCGTACCCGCGGGCGGCCTTGAGGAGACTGCTGGCGCGGGAGCCGTCGCGGGAGACACCGCACGCGATGCGCAGCTCTTCGAGCGGGACGAAGCGGCCGTGGTGGCCGAGGACCATGGCCAGGGCGGCGGCGCCGCACTCGACCGCCTCCATCTGCAGCACGGTGGGGGTGCGTACGGGGCGGGGCGTCCTGCCCCTCGGTACGGGCGAGGGTGCGGGCGCGGATACGGGCGCGGACGCGGGCGCGGTCCTGCGGCGGGAGCCGCCCCTCGGCTCGGGGCGCCGCCGCCGGCGCCCGGCGGGAGGCAGGTGCGGCGCGGTCACGGCAGCAGCCAGTCGACGGGGCGCTGCGCGGCGAGGTGGACGGCCCCGGTGACCGGCGTCCTCGAATCGACGGCGTACGGGGGGCCGTCCGCGGAGGACCACCGGTAGCCGGAGGGGGTGGCGGAGGAGGGTTCGAGCCGTACGAACACGGCCACCGGGCTGCCGTGGCGGGAGAACTGTTCGGCGAGCCCGCCGTCGCCGAGGAAACCGCCGATCTGCGCCCGGGTCAGGGGCGTGCGGCCGACCGCCGTGACGCGCCCGCGCAGCATGCCGAACCGCTGCTGCGGGACGGACTGGACGCTCAGGTCGACCGGGGCGCCCACGGCGATGGCCGAGCCGCTGCCGCCCGGCACGTACAGCACGGCCACCAGCGGGTCCTGCGGACCGCTCGCGCGTTCCACGGTGGCCACGTCGGCACCCGTGGCGACGACCGAACCCACCTTGGCCACCAGGGTCGTCAACCGGCCGCCGGCCACCACGCGCACGGGCCGTTCCCCCTGCTCCGTACGGACGTTGAGCAGGGGCGCACCGGGGGGCAGCAACTGGCCCTCCTCGGCGAGGACCCCGGTCACCTGTCCCGCGAGCGGTGTCTGCAGCACGTAACTGCCCTCGGCGCGGGTGAGGATGCCGGACGCACTCAGCCTGGACGTCACGGTGCCGGTGAAGGCCCAGTAGGCCGCGGCCGCCATGACGGCGACCGTGACGGCGAGGACGAGTCGCCCCTGCGGTCGGGCCAGGCGAACGGGGAGGTCCAATTCCTCGGGCGATTGCAGCTTGGAAAGAGCCTTTTGGCGAAACTGCACGGACTGTACCTTCGGCTGTATTCGTGTCGTCGGGCGAATATACGGGCGGACCGTGCGGGCGGGCGTGAACCCCGGAGCCGTGGGGGATGCTCCGGGGTTCACGGGTAATTCCCGATCAGAGACCGGCGCGACCGGAGTTCACCGAAACACCGGTGATGCCCGTGACGAGACCGGGGACGTGGGAAACGATGCCCGTCGCGGCCTGGACGGTGCCGAGGGAGCCCACGACGCCGACGATGTTGTTGACATCGCTGGTCACGGCGCCGGCCAGGCCGCCGGACACGCTGATGATGCCGCCGGACACGGCGTCCAGCTCGGTGTCGTCGATCTCACGGGTCTCAAGGTCGTTACGCATGGCGCGCACCTTTCATTGGGGGGAGGAATTCATCGCGGCACGGTGGGCGGCACGAAACTCGGGCCGTCGTTCCTGACTGCTGCGATGGGCAAGATGAAAGCATGCGAACCCGCCGCCCGCCCAATCCCGTTGACCGCCCGTCACATACGGACGGCCGCCTCCGCGGAAGGACGTGCAGCTTGATTCACCGAATGGTGGCGACTTCTTCACAGGATCGAGTAACAGAAAGGGGCGGTGTGCTCCTTACAAGGAACGGAACGGGTGAATCGCCGCATATCGGATCGGCCATAGCGGGACAAAACGCCGCGCGGGGGAGGTTGGCTGTCGAGATCGCGGACGCGATGTGCAGGTTTCCCGGGGACGCGCGAAGTGTCGAGCCGATCACGCGCGGTGCGCCCGTGCCCGACGGCTACGGGCGCACGGAGTCCACGAGTTCCGCCAGTGCCGCCGCCAGCGCGACGAGGCCGGAGCCGGCGGGACCGCCGGGCTCGGACATGTACACGTCGCGGCGGATCTCGACCATCAGCGCGCCGACCCGCCGGTCCACGGCGTAGTGGTCGAGCGGCACGTACGTACCGGCGAAGGGGCTGTCGAGCCCTGTTCCGCCGAAGCCCGCGAACGCCTTCTCGGCCGCCGCGAGGAGGCCGGGCGGGGTGTGGAAGGGGTCCGTGCCCAGACAGATCGGGGGCCGGGGGCCGGCGCCGTGCAGTTCGTAGGGGAGCGGCTCCGTCGGGTACGAATGCACGTCGATGATCACGGCGCGCCCGACGGCCGCGAGCCGGTCCGTCACGGCCCGCGCCATCGCGTCCGCGTACGGGTGGAAGTAGCGGTCGAGCAGTGGCCGGCCGTCGAAGCCGTCGGCGCGCAGGCGCTCGCGGTGGGTGGTGCGCGTGTACACCGCCCCCATCCCCACGGCCAGCATCTCCTCGCGCTCGTCGGGGAAGCGCTCGGGGTCGACGACGAGGCGGGACAACCCGTTGACGAACCGCCACGGCGCGACGGCGGCCGCGGCGGAGGCCGCCTCGGCGATGGCCGCCGTGTGGGAGTCGGTGATGTGGTCGAGCTCCCGCTCCAGCTCCCGGTCGTCCAGGAGGATGCCGCCGCGGACGGACTCCGGTATGACCCGCGAGGAGTGCGGCACGTGCAGGATCACCGGCGACGTATCGGCGCCGGGCAGGATCCGGAAGGGCTCGGGCGCAGGGTTCATGTGTATTCCTCGGTGAGGCGAGCACCCGTGAGGGCATGACAGCCCCATCCTCGCGGCACGGGGCCGGAAGCCACCGCTTCTTCGAGGTTCTGCCCCCTCGTCCGCGATGGCTGAGCCTGGAGTGGAGGCCTGCGACCAGGGCGACGTCGGTGAAGCCCGCGAGGCGGCGGCCCTCCTCCTCACCAACCTTGACGAGTTGCCGGCCCGCTACACGGAAGCCCTGAAGGCACACGACATACCCATCCCCTTCTACCAGGCCCCCTGATCACCCGCTCCTCGGCGCGTCCCACCTGGGGCGGCACGCGCTGAGGAGCGGCGATTGCACACGGGCGCTGGCGGTGGCCCGGGGTTCTAGGCGCCCGAACAGCCGGCTCCCTGGGCCCAGGGCCGGCCAGAGCAGACCGCGGGCCGACGCGATCACACTGCCGGGTCGGCGTCAGCCCCAGTTCTGCAGCTGCTGGAGCAGGTCGGCGTCGCCCTCGATCCGCAGCGAGCCGGCCGGGATCCGCATGTACATGAGCAGGGCCATCTCGCTCGCCGTGCCGTGGATGGCGGCGGTGGGCTTGCTCTCGGCGGCCTCCGCCGCGGTGAGGCGGGTGAAACGGGAACCGGCGGCGTCCACCGTCTGGCGCCAGGAGCCGGCCTCGGCTGCGTGGTAGTCCATGGTGGCGGGCTCGCCCGGCCACGGGACCGTGCCGGTGCAGACGGTGGCGAGGAACTCCTCGATGGCGTCGGCCGCCTCGGTCGTCGGCAGCTCCTGCGGGTTACCGGAGGCCAGCTGGGCGTCGTAGGTGTGGATCAGCGACTCCGGGACGCGGCGGCGGGCCACGGCGGCCACCGTGTGCGGCGAGGCCAGCGGCTCCCACCAGGCCCAGCAGCCCCGGTCCGGGCCGGCCTCGCGCAGAGCAGTGAGCAGCTGCTCCGTCGAGTCGGCCAGCCAGGTTATGAGGGCCTCGCGCTCCCTGGGGGCCGCCAGCCCGTCCTTGCTCGGCCGTTCGTCGCCCGGCGCGGTGTTCAGCACGATGTGGGCCCAGAAGCGGTCCCCCTCGCTGAGGTGGTTCGCCAGGTCGTACAGCGTCCAGCCCGGGCAGGACGGGACGTCGGCGTCGAGGCCGGGGGCCGCGGCGACGGCGGCGCGGAACGCGGCGGAACGCTCGTCAATCATCCGCAGCAGGGTGGGGAAGTAGAGATGATCAGTCACGCGGACCTTGTATCACCCGGACCGGGACTCCCGCACTCGATTAAGACCGACCGTCAGATGGATCACTTGAGGCGTCGGGTCTCCGTGCCGCTCGACATGGGCGAAGAGTGGACAGCCGAGTCCAGGAAGCGTCTCGCCGGTGCTCCCCGCCGGACGGCCGACCGCGGGGAGCACGGCCGAAGCGGCTACTGCCAGTCGTCCCACGGCGGCGGCGCCATCTCGTCCAGGTCGAAGGGCGGCTCGTCGGCGTCCGGCGCCGAAGCCACGGGCCGCGGCACCGGGTGGGCCGGCGCGGTGGGCCCGGACTCCGCCGGGGGAGAGGCCGCCGCCCCGCACCCGGCCAGGGTGTCGAGGACGCCCTCCGCGTACTTGGTGAGCTTGGCCTCGCCGATGCCGCCGATCGTGCCCAGCTCCTCCGCCGTCGCGGGCAGCCGCGTCGCGATCTCCCGCAGCGTCGCGTCGTGGAAGACGACGTACGCCGGTACGCCCTGCTCCTTGGCCGTCTCGGCCCGCCAGGCACGCAGGGCCAGGAACACCGGCTCGGCCGCGGCCGGCAGGTCGACCGGTACGCGGGCGCCCTTGCCCGAACGCGAACCGGACTCCTTGCGGGCGGGGCCGGCGGGCGCCTTCTCCTTCCGCATCGGGACGCTGCGGCGTCCGCCCAGCACCTCGCCGCTGTCCTGCGTCAGCACCAGCGTCCCGTACTCGCCCTCCACCGCCAGCAGCCGCTGCGCCAGCAGCTGCCGCACGACGCCCCGCCACTCCGCGGTGCCCAGGTCCGCCCCGACACCGAACACCGAGAGCGCGTCGTGGTCGAACTGGATGACCTTGGCCGTCTTCTTGCCCTGCAGGATGTCGATGATCTGCCCGGCGCCGAACTTCTGGCGCCGCTCGTTCGCCAGCCGCCACACGGTCGACAGGAGCTTCTGGGAGGCGACCGTCGCGTCCCAGGACTCGGCCGGCGTCAGGCACGTGTCGCAGTTGCCGCACGGCGTGCCCGTCTGACCGAAGTACGCCAGCAGCCGCACCCTGCGGCAGTCGACCGTCTCGCACAGCGCGAGCATGGCGTCCAGGTGCATGCCCAGGGAGCGGCGGTGCGTCTCGTCGCCCTCGGAACCGTCGATGAGCTTGCGCTGCTGCACCACGTCCTGCAGGCCGTACGCCAGCCACGCCGTGGCCGGCTCGCCGTCGCGGCCCGCCCTGCCGGTCTCCTGGTAGTAGCCCTCGACCGACTTCGGCAGGTCGAGGTGCGCCACGAAGCGGACGTCCGGCTTGTCGATGCCCATGCCGAAGGCGATCGTGGCCACCACCACGACCCCGTCCTCCCGCAGGAAGCGGGCCTGGTTCGCCGCGCGCGCCCGGGCGTCCATGCCGGCGTGGTACGCCACGGCGTCGACGCCCTGCTCCACCAGGAAGGCCGCGGTCTTCTCCACGGAGGCCCGCGAGAGGCAGTACACGACTCCCGCGTCCCCGGCGTGCTCGTTGCGGATCAGCTCCAGCACCTGCCGGAGCGGGTTGTTCTTCGGGGCGATCCGGTACTGGATGTTCGGCCGGTCGAAGCTGGCGACGAAGTGCCGGGCCTCCTCCAGGCCGAGCCGCGCCACGATCTCGGCGTGGGTGGCCTCGGTGGCCGTCGCGGTCAGCGCGATCCGCGGCACCTTCGGCCAGCGCTCGTGCAGCATCGACAGCGCGAGGTAGTCGGGCCGGAAGTCGTGACCCCACTGGGCGACGCAGTGCGCCTCGTCGATCGCGAAGACCGATACCGTCCCCCGGTCGAGCAGCCGCTGGGTGCTCTCGGTACGCAGCCGCTCGGGGGCCAGGTAGAGCAGGTCCAGTTCGCCCGCGAGGAAGGACTGCTCGACGGCCTGCCGCTCGTACGGGTCCTGCGTCGAATTGAGGAATCCGGCCCGCACCCCGAGGGCGGTCAGCGCGTTCACCTGGTCCTGCATCAGCGCGATGAGCGGCGAGATCACCACGCCCGTGCCGTCTCTGACGAGCGCCGGAATCTGGTAGCAGAGCGACTTGCCGCCGCCGGTCGGCATCAGCACGAGGGCGTCACCGCCGCCGACGACCTGCTCGATGATCTCCTCCTGCTCACCGCGGAAGGAGCTGTATCCGAACACACGGTGCAGCACCTGCAGGGCGTCGGAGGTCTCGGAGGTCTCGGAGGTGCCGGGGGAAGCGTCGGGGAGTGCCATCCGCAAAGCCTATCGACACCCACCGACACCGGATCCCGTCCGCCCGGACCCGGAAAACGGGAGGGCCCGCCCCGGCGACGCCGACTAGCATCCCCGGATGGTGAAGACGATCAAGAAGCTGACCCCGGAAGCCGGGCGGACCGACGTCCTGGGCCTGCGCGCGTACGACGCGGACGCCCTCGCGGGGTGCGCGGCCGACGCGCGGCAGCCGTGGTGGCGCCGCCAGGCCTGCGCGGAGGCACTGGCCGGACGGGTGCCGGAGCGCCGCGTGCCCCGGCTGATCGCCTGCGTCCAGGACACCGGTGACGTGAGCCACGTACGCATCGCACTGCTGGGCCTGCTCGCGGACCGCCCCGAGCTGCTGCCCTGGCTGCAGCACGAGGACCGGCAGCAGGACGGCGCGTACGGCATGGCCGAAGCGGTTCTGGGGGCCCGCGGCGCGCTCGGCGACCTCACGGCGGCGGGCGCCCTGGCGACGCTCGCCTTCAGTCCGTGGCGTGGATACCGGGAGACCGGCGAGGCGGGGCTGGACGCACTGGCCGCCCGGTACGGGTTCGAGGCGGTGCTGACCGAACTCGGCCGGGCCCGGCCCGAGGACCGCTCCACCGGCGTCCGCCTGCGCCACCACGCCGGCGAGGACGTCACCGATGCGCTCGCCGACCCCGACCGGGCGGTCGCGTACCGCGCCCAGGAGTTCCTGACCGACCCCGAACGGATGCGCGGCTACCTCGCCGGGGCGCCGACCGAGGAGGCGAAGCTATGGGCCCTGTACGCGCTGCACCGGCTGACCGACGACGCCGCCGAGACCCGGCGGCTGTACGGGGAGCTGGGGCGGCCCCGCGTCGAGGTGGCCGGCCTGGACGAGGAACTGCGCGCGGCGATCGTCCACGAGTACGGGCAGTGGGCCGAGGAGCGGACCGATCCGCGGTGGCGGATCGAGGCCGTGTGCACGCAGCCGCCACCGGCTTCCGACCCGGCCGAGCGGCTGCAGCGGGCCGTGGCCGCCCTCACCGCCGCGGGCCTCGCACCGAAGCCGCCGGTCTCGTGCGGAGAGGACAACGGCTCGGGGGACGGCACGTACCACGTGATCGGCTACGGCGAGAGCGACGTCACGGTGTTCATCAGCACCCTCGGCCCGTTCGCCACCGGTGACCACGACGATCCGGACGTGCGCCGTGCCCTCGAATCCGCCGGCTTCCGCTGGATCGACGACGCCGTCGCCTCGGTCGAGGTCACCGGCCTCGGCGTGTACTACTTCGGCAGCCGCGACCCGTTGACGGTCGGCACCCTGCTCTTCTACTGGCAGGACTAGGTGTATTGATCACGAGCGTTGTTAACGGGCCCGGTGGGCCCGGAGGCGCCCTGCCGGGGTGGTCGCCTTCCGTCCTATGATCGTCACTCCGCGTACGAGGGGGGCTTGGTATGGGGGCAGGCGGGGCGGCGTCGCAGCGGGCGCAGGACGCGCGGCGGCAGGAGCGGTTGCTCCGGGAGCAGTGGGAGGCCGCCCGCCGGCAGTCCCTGCGGTGGGGCGCGGTCGGCGAGGGCGAACAGCGCGTCCTCGCCCAGCTGTTGGTGCTGACCGCGCGCGGGTGGCGGCTGCTCGTCGACCGGCAGTGGTCCGGGACGCGGACCGCCGACGCGGACATGCTGCTCGTCGGGCCCGGCGGTGTCTTCGTCCTCCAGGTCACGACCGGCGGCGAGCCGAGCGACGGCCGGGCGGCCGGGCTGCTCGCCGCCACGAAGGCCGCCGAGAGCGCGGTGGCGTCCCTCGGCATGTCACCGGTGGCGGTCCAGCCGCTCATGGTGTTCGCCGGACGGCGTCTCGACGCGGGCCACGGCCGGATACGGCTCCTGGGCGAACACGAGATCGGCCCCGTGCTGATCTCCCAGCGGCACCGGCTGCGCGCGGAGTCGGTCCGGGCCATCGCCGACCATCTCGAGCGGGTGTTCCCGGGCTACGCCGGTTCGGCGGTCGACCAGCAGCCGCCGCCGGCGCCCGAGCACCCCCGGCCGAGCTCCCCGGAGGGGCTGTTCGACCTGGAAGGACTGCGCGACGCGGCGTTGAAGGGGGCGATGCAGGCGCCGATCGAGCAGTGGATGACCTTCCTGCACCCCGATCAGGTGGCGCTGGTGCGCCGCAACTGGGCGGGCCCGGCCCGCATCAGCGGACCGGCGGGCACCGGCAAGACGGTCGTCGCCCTGCACCGGGCGGCCCACCTGGCCCGGCGGACGACCGGCCGCATCCTGTACGTCACCTTCGCCAACAACCTGCCCCGGGTGCAGAGCACCTTCCTGAAGGCCATGGCCCCGGCCGTCGCCGACCGGGTGGACTTCCGCAGCCTGCACTCCTGGGCGCAGGAGTTCCTGCAGGAGCGGGGCGTACCGGTACGGCTGCACGGGGACAAGGCCGAGACCGCCTTCAGCCTCGCCTGGAAGAACGTCGGCCGCAGCGGCCGCCTGGCCGAGCTCGACCCGGCCCCCGCCTACTGGCGCGAAGAGATCGACTACGTCATCAAGGGGCGGGGGCTCACCCGCTTCGAGGAGTACGTCACCGTCCCCAGGCGGCGGCGGAGGGCGCGCCTGCACCGCGCGCACCGGCAGTCGATGTGGGAGCTGTACGAGGCGTACGAAGAGCTGCGCGGCGAGCGCGGCGTCCACGACTTCAACGACGTCCTCTCCCTGGCCCTGGCCGAAGCGGCACGCCCCCGCGAGCGGCCCCCGTACGCGGCCGTCGTCGTGGACGAGGTCCAGGACCTCACGCTTGTGGGCCTGCGCCTGCTGCACGCGCTCGTCGGTGACGCGCCGAACGGTCTGCTGCTCGTCGGCGACGGCCAACAGACCGTGTACCCGGGCGGCTTCCGCCTCACCGACGCGGGCATCGACATCCGCGGCGACCGCGGACAGGTGCTGCGCACCAACTACCGCAACAGCAAGCAGATCCTGGACGCGGCCCTCACCGTCGTGGCCGACGACGCCTTCGAGGACCTCGACGGCGAGCGCACCCCGGGCCGCCGCGACGTCGACCTCACCTACCACGACGGGGACGTCGTACGCGTCACCGGGCCCACGGTGGAAGCCCACGACAGGGAACTCCTGGACGTCCTGCGTTCCCTGCCCGCCGGCGCGCGGGCCGACACCGCCCTGCTGTGCCCCTCCATGCGGGCCGTCGGGCACTACCAGCGGCTGCTCACCCAGGCGGGCATCCCGGTGTGCCAGTTGGAGCACTACGACGGCCGCGCCGTCGACGCCGTGAAGCTGGGCACCTATCGCCGGGCCAAGGGCCTGGAGTTCAAGAACGTCCTCCTGCCCCAGTACGACGCGGTGTTCACGCACGGGGCGCCGGCCGGCACGGCGGTCGGTACGGAGAGCCCGGAGACGGCCCGGGAGCGGGCGGAACTGCTCCGGGGCCAGCTCTTCGTGGCGATGACCCGGGCCCGCGACCTGCTCTGGCTCGGCAGCGTCAGCGCCTAGGCCGTCTCTTTCGGATCTTGCCGGGCCCGCGACGTCCGGCACCGCACCCGGCCGCGTTGTCGGAGCGCCCGAGTACGTCCAGTACACGGCGCGCACCTCCGCCTTGCCGGCCACGGCACCGAACGCCGCGGGCTCGGCCGACAAGATCCGAAAGAGACGGCCTAGCAGACGGGCGGGTGCGTTGCCTGGGCACACCGCGTCCTGGTGGGCCGGACGCGGTGTGCCCAGACTCGGTCGGGCGGAATCTTCCGCTTCGAACGAGGAGTAGGGCAGGCATGAGGAACCAATCCAAGGTCGTGGCCATCACCGGAGCCAGCAGCGGGATCGGGGAGGCGACGGCCCGGCGGCTCGCTGCCGACGGCCACCGGTTGTTCCTGGGCGCGCGGCGCGGGGATCGGCTCGCCGCGCTCGGCCGGGAGCTCAACGAGGCGGGGGGTACGGCCGCCTTCCAGAGGTTGGACGTCACGGACGCCGTCGACGTGCAGGCCTTCGTGGCCGCAGCCCGGGAGCACTACGGCCGATTGGACGTCATGGTCAACAACGCCGGGGTGATGCCGCTCTCGCCGCTGGCCGGGCTGAAGGTCGACGAGTGGGACCGGACGATCGACGTGAACGTGAAGGGCGTGCTGCACGGGATCGCCGCCGCCCTGCCGGTGATGCGCGCCCAGGGCGGCGGCCACTTCGTGAACGTCGCCTCCGTCGGTGCGTACGAGGTGTCGCCCACCGCGGCCGTCTACTGCGCGACCAAGTTCGCCGTCCGTGCGCTGTCCGAAGGGCTGCGGCAGGAGTCGGACGGCTCCGTCCGGGTCACCCTGGTCTCTCCGGGCGTGACCGAGTCGGAGCTGGCCGACGGGATCTCCGATCCTGCCGCGCGCGAAGCCATGAAGGCCTATCGCGCCGTGGCGCTGCCGGCGTCCGCCATCGCCGGAGCCATCGCCTACGCGGTCGCCCAGCCGGCCGAGGTCGACGTCAACGAGATCGTCGTACGGCCCGCCGCGAGTGCGCAGTGATCACGGGGACCGAAGGTGCGTACGAGGTGAGGAGGTGTCTCGTCCCCTGACGGCCGATGGTCCCGGTCGTGAACGGGCAGCGCAGGTGTGTCGTGGCCGGTGCGGCCGGGGGCTGCGCGCAAGCTGGGAGCCGTCCGCGGCCGCATGTCCGCGTGGTTCGCGGGAACCCGGCAGGGCGGGGGCGATCGAGCAGGAGGGAAGGGGAAGCGATGGCATCCACCGCCTCGTCGCCGGAGGATTCGGTGCCGGCCACCACGGGCACGGTCACCACTGCCGTGCCGGCTCGGCTCGACCGTCTGCCGTGGTCCCGGTGGCACTGGATGATCGTGATCGGCCTCGGCACCGTCTGGATCCTCGACGGTCTGGAGGTCACCATCGTGGGCAATGTCGCCGGCCGTCTCGCGGAGGAGGGCAGCGGCCTCGACATCACCGCC
Organism: Streptomyces sp. NC-S4; assembly: GCF_054353315.1. Taxonomy (NCBI): domain Bacteria; kingdom Bacillati; phylum Actinomycetota; class Actinomycetes; order Kitasatosporales; family Streptomycetaceae; genus Streptomyces; species Streptomyces sp. NC-S4. Next base: position 7,927,032 of record NZ_CM135937.1, read on the forward strand.
GCCCAAGTCACCGGTGTCGCCGCCGCCCTCTACGTGGCGGGCGCCTGTTCCGGGGCGCTGTTCTTCGGCTGGCTGACCGACCGCTACGGTCGCAAGAAGCTCTTCATGGTCACCCTGACCGTCTATCTGGGCGCGACCGCGATGACCGCGCTGTCGTTCGAGTCCTGGTGGTTCTTCCTCTTCCGCTTCCTCACCGGCTTCGGCATCGGCGGCGAGTACGCGGCCATCAACTCCGCGATCGACGAGCTGATCCCGTCCCTCTACCGGGGCCGGGTCGACCTCGTCATCAACGGTAGCTACTGGCTGGGCGCGATCGGTGGCGCCCTGTTGTCCGTGGTGATGCTGGACACCGACATCTTTCCGCAGAACCTCGGCTGGCGCCTCAGCTTCGCCCTCGGGGTGGTCCTCGGCCTGGTCATCCTGCTCGTACGCCGGCACGTACCGGAGAGCCCGCGCTGGCAGTTCATCCACGGGAAGGACGAGGACGCCGAGGAGCTGGTGGCGTCGGTGGAGCAGCGGATCGAGGAGGAGAAGGGCGAGCGGCTCCCGCCGCCGGCCGGTGAGATCACCGTCCACCAGCGCAAGAGCATCGGCTTCGGCCTGATCGCCAGGACGGTCTTCGGCCGCTACCCGCGCCGCGCGATCCTCGGCCTGTCGCTCTTCATCGGGCAGGCGTTCCTCTACAACGCCGTCACCTTCGGCTTCGGCACCATCCTCACGACGTTCTTCGACGTGCCGACGGGCAACACCGGCTACTACTTCGCCGTGATCGCCGCGGGCAACTTCCTCGGCCCCCTGCTGCTCGGGAAGCTGTTCGACACGGTCGGACGCCGGATCATGATCTCCTCCACGTACCTGCTCTCGGGCCTGCTCCTGTTCGGGACGGCCTGGCTGTTCGACCGGGGTTCGCTCACTGCGACGACGATGACGGTCTGCTGGTGCGTGGTGCTGTTCTTCGCGTCGGCGGGCGCCTCCAGCGCGTACCTGACCGTCTCGGAGGTGTTTCCCATGGAGACCCGCGCCATGGCCATCTCCTTCTTCTACGCCCTCGGCACCGCGGCGGGAGGCATCAGCGGTCCGCTGGTCTTCGCCGACCTCACCGAGTCGGGTGTGGTGGGCGACACGGCGCTCGCCTTCCGGATCGGCGCCGCACTGATGTGCGCCGCCGGTCTCGTGGCGGCGTTCCTGGCGGTCAAGGCCGAGCGGCGCTCGTTGGAGGACATCGCCGAGCCCCTGTCGGTGGCGAAGCAGGCTCCGTCCTCCGGCTCCGGGTGACCGCGGGCTCCGTCCAGCACCGAGGCCGAGGACTCACGGTGGGGCCACCGATGGTGGTACGTCCGGGGGTTGCGCGGTGTGTCTGCGCGGCCGGTGGCGGCACCGTCCCCTTCAATGGCGCCGCATGACCTTCTGCGCACCGCACCAGCCGACGCCGCGCGCCGCGGCTCCGTTCACCCGCCGATCGGTCCTCACGGGGGCCTTCGCCCTGACCGCCGCCGCGGCACTGCCGCTCGCCGCGGCGGGGCGGGCGTACTCCGCCGCGACCCCGGACATCATCGGCTGTGCCGCCTGGGGTGCGCGGGCCGCGTCCGAACCCGTCGTCGTCCTGGACAACGGCCCGGAGCGGATCATCGTCCACCACACGGCGACGGCGAACGTGACGGACTACTCGAAGCAGCGCGCCTTCGCCCTCGCCCGCGCGATCCAGACGTACCACATGGACGCGCAGGGCTGGATCGACACGGGTCAGCACTTCACCGTCAGCCGCGGGGCCTTCGTGCTGGAGGGACGGCACAACAGCCTGGCGGAGCTGCGCGCCGGCACCCGCCAGGTACGGGCGGCGCACTGCGTCGGCCAGAACACCGTGTCGATCGGCATCGAGAACGAGGGCACGTACACCTCGCAGGACCCGCCGGCGGCGCAGTACGCGGCCCTGGCCGACCTGTGCGCCCACATCTGCGACCAGTACGGCCTGCCCGCGTCGGAGATCTACGGCCACCGCGACTTCAACGCCACCTCCTGCCCGGGCGACCGCCTCTACGCCCTGCTCCCGACCCTCCGCAAGGACGTCGCCGCCCGCCTCGGCGCGCCCGCGCCGCAGGAGGTCGTCGACCCCATCGAGGACCTGGTCCGGCAGGCCACCGGCCGGCCGGCCGAGGAGTACGCGGAATACCTCCCGGCAGGTCTCCTGCGCTGACGGTCCGCCGCCGCGGCGGGCTGCGCGGGGCTACAGCCGCCAGTACGTACCGGCACGGGAATCGACGTGCACCACGTGGTGGCCGACGCGCACCACGTGGTGGTCCGGGCCGGACCAGGAGCCGCAGGCGCCGTCGGCGGCGGGCAGCGGGGTCCAGATCTCCAGGAAGGTGCTGCCGTCCGGGTTGGTGCCCCGCTCGACGAGGTTCGCACCGTCCCACCGGAAGCTGCCGGCGTCTTCGCCGGGCTCGCCCGTGAGGTGGTGGAAGTGCACCTGCGAGCCGTCGAAGGACGTCGTACCGGCGAAGCCCCGGCTGTCGGCGTAGTACGCCCCGGCCTGCAGCCACACCACTTCGCGGTCCTCGACGAGGGGTCCGCCGTCGCGGCTGATGCCCCGCCGCAGCCAGGCGCCGTGTTCGGGCACCGGGACGCCGGCGTCGGCGGCGCCGCCGACGCCGGGCTCAGGCGCGGTCATCGGCGGCGGTCTCGGCGGTCCCGTCCACGGCCAGGAGCGTCAGCGGTACGTTGCCGCGCACGGCCTGCGAGTACGGGCAGACCGCGTCCGCCCGGTGCAGCAGGGGCTGGAGGTCCGCCGCCCGCCACCCGGGCAGGCCGACGGTGAGCGTCACCGCGAGGCCGTAGCCGGCGGGCGTGTCCGTGGTGCCGAGCCGGACCTCGCAGGCCACGCGCGCGGTGGAGGCGTCCGCCCCGAACTCGGCGGCCACCTCCGCCAGCGCGGAGGTGAAGCAGGCGGCGAAACCGGCCGCGAACAGCTGCTCGGGGTTGGTGGTGCCGGGCACCTTCTTGCGCGGCGGGGCGAGACGGACGTCCAGGCGTCCGTCGTCCGTGCGGACGGATCCGGTACGTCCTCCCGCGGCGTGCGCGGTCGTCCGGTACAGGCTGCGTGTGAGTGGCACGGTCATGACGTACGGCCCATCTTGCTCGACGAGGACGCTGGCCGGGTGCGGACAGCGGACGGCGCCGCTGGTGCGGCACCTCGCGCGTCGTCGTGCGTAACCGGGTACGGCGCATCTCGTCCGGGGCCGTGGACCGGCCGCCGGACAATGTAGCAACGCGGGCCCCGGTCCGGGGACCTGCTGCGCGGTGAAGTTCCTCACGGACGTCGGCGCACGATCGCGCCGTCGGCGCCGCGGCCCGCTTCCTACACTCGTCCCGTGGACGCGATGAGATGTACGTACTGCGGTGGCGTCGGCCTGGAGCCGGGTTTCGTCGAGGACGCCGGGGAGGGGGCCCGGGGGTACGCGCGCTGGATCGCCGGAGCACTGGAACGCGGCATGTTCGGCGGTGCCAAACGGCTGGGCAAGCCCCGGCGGCGCATCGAGGCGTACCGCTGCCCGCACTGCGCCCACCTGGAGCTCTTCGCCACCGAACCCGTCTGACGGCCGGCCGTCGTGCCCGGGGTCAGGGCGCGTGGTGCTGAATGCCCCGCTGGCCGGGCACCCGGGTCGACCGGGGAGTGTCCGAGCGGCGATGGCCGGCTCGCGGTCGCCGGCCCGGGAAGGGATTGCGCCGCACGGTGGCGCGGGGGGCCGCGATCAGAAGGCCGACAAGTGCGAGGACCGCGACGAGGATGAGCACATTGACGAGATTCATGGTCCTGCCTTTCGTCCAGTATTGACTGCCTGTCACTACATCTTGTTACCGAATTGCGGGACGTTAAACACAGAGGGTTACTGGAGATGTTCTGGAGGCCCTGCCGGTGCCGTTGCGGTGCCGGTCGGCAAAGGCCGCCGGAGGCACGTCACTTGGGTTCACACCGCCAGGTCGACGCGTACGGTCTCCACCCAGGACGGGGGCGCGGGCGGGGCGTTGCCGATCAGCGCGGCGATCAGCCGGCAGGACGGTGTCTCCTGCGGCCACGGCGTGTACCCGTCGGTCAGCACGATCACGACGTTCGGCCGGTCGGGCAACGCCAGGGCCGCGCCGATGCCGACCCGCATGTCCGTGCCCCCGCCGCCGGCCAGGGTCACGTCGCCCGCACTGCGCACCCGGGTCACGGCGTGCACGTCGGCGTCGCACGCGAGGACGGCGACGCGGTTGCCGCCGACGCCCACCTCCCGCAGGACACCGGTGACTTCGGCGAGGGCGGCCCCGAGCTCGTCGGAACCCATCGAGCCCGAGGTGTCGATGACGACGGCCACCCGCGGCAGCGGCCGGCGCAGACTGGGCAGCACCACCCGGCCGCCGAGCGCGGGCGTCCGGCGCGAGGGGCGGCGGTACGTGTAGTCCACCGCGCCGGCCGCCCAGGCGGCCGCCTCGCGGACCGCTCCCGCCAGGGCCTGGCGCCAGTCGACGGTGGGCTCCAGGAGTTCCTCGGCCCACCGGGCCCAGCCCGCGGGGACCCGTCCCCGGGTGCGCCGGTGGGCCCGTACCGCCTCGGCGGTCTGCCGGCGCAGGGCCTCCGCCTCCACCGGGCCGACCCGGGCGGGGCCGCCTTCCTCGCCCAGTTCCCAGGGCGCGGGGGTGCCGTGGGCGCCGGAACCGCAGTCCGGCCCGTGGGGCGTCGGGGGAATCGCCGGCAGGTACGCCTCGAACAGGCCGCCCGTGGGCAGGCCGTAGAGCCTGGGCTCCATCCGGCCCTCGGGCAGCGCCAGTCCGTCGGCCAGCAGGTCGTCGTTGATCTCGCAGTCCTGGGCGATGTTGACCCGGACGTGGTCGCGCTGGTCGGCGGCGGGCAGCCGGCCGGCCCGGCCGTGGTGGTCGCGCAGCAGGTGCGCCACCTCGTGGATCCACACCCCGGCCAGCAGGGCCACAGGGGTCGCCTCGACGAAGGCGGGCGAGACGTAGCAGCGCCAGTGCCGGTCGACGCCCATGGTGCGCACGTCGGCCGAGGGCACCACGGTCAGGGCGTACAACGCGGAAGCGAGGTACGGACGGGACTCGGCCGCCCGGTAACGGGCGGCCAGCAGCTTCGCGCGGTCCAGCTCCGGGAGCACGGCGCAGGACCGGGATCAGCTGCCGCCCGGCAGTGAGCCGGACAGTTGCAGCAGTTCCACGAAGGCGTCGATACCGGCGGGCACCGGCCAGTCGAGGTCGCGCATCGCGGCCAGGTCGGCGGCGGCGCGGGCGGCGACGTCGGGCACGCCCGCGTCCACGGCCTTGGCGAGGACCGCCCAGCCGGCCTCCCACCGGGGGCGCGTGAGCTCGCTCTGCACGGCCGCGACCACGGCGATCAGGAAGGCGAGTTGCCGGTCGCCGCGCTCGGGCAGGGCGAAGGCGTCGGGGTCGGCCAGGACCCGGTCCGGGTCGGGCAGGTCGAGGTGTTCGAGGTACGAGAGCAGTTCGATCCCGGCGGCTTCGCCCACGGCACCGGTGAGCGCGGCTGCCAGCGCCTCCCGGCCCGTGGAGGCCGCGTACCCCGTGGCCAGCAGCCGCAGGGCCATCTCCCAGGTACGCGGGGAGGGCCAGCCGCGGCCCCGTCCGGCGGCCTCGGCCGGCATGTGGTGGACCAGGCCCGGCCGGGCGGTCAGGAAGCCGGAGACGGCGCCGCGGGCCCGGGAGACCGACCCGGAGGCCTTGGCGGGATCGACCGCAGGGATCGCCACCTCGGGCCAGGTGCCGGCCATGCCGCGGGCCACGGTGCGCGGGTTGTGCGTCCAGTCGAGGTGGACGAAGCGGTTCGCGAGCGGCGGGCTGAGGTGCCAGCCGTCCGCGGCGCTGGCGGGCGGATTGGCCGCGGCGACGATCCGTACCGCGGGCGGCAGTTCGAGGCTGCCGACCCGGCGCTCCAGGACCACCCGCAACAGGGCCGCCTGCACGGCCGGCGGGGCGGAGGACAGCTCGTCGAAGAACAGCAGCCCGTGGCCGGTGCGGGCGAGGCGCACCGCCCAGTCCGGCGGGGCCATGGGGACACCCGTGGCGGCCGGGTCCTCACCGACGATGGGCAGCCCCGCGAAGTCGGAGGGCTCGTGGACGCTCGCGATGACCGTTTCCAGCCGCACGCCGAGTGCCGTGGCGAGCTGCTCCATGCCGGCGGACTTGCCGATGCCCGGCTCACCCCACAGGAGCACGGGCTGATTGGCGGTCACGGCCAGCGCCAGTGCCTCCAGTTGGGGGTTGGTGGCGGGCTCGGTGCGGGTGGCGCCCAGCCGGGCACCCAGGGCGTCGGCGGCGGCCAGGGCCCGTGCGGGCTGCGGCTGGGTCGCACTCATGCGTCGTCGTCCTCGCCTTCGTCTTCGTCCTCGTCGTCCTCGTCTTCCTCGCGGTACGCCCAGTGATCGTCGTACCAGTCGGCGCCGATGCCGGGGAACTCCTCGTCGGCGCGGTCCCGCAGGAAGGTGAGATCGGTGCGCTTGTAGCGGCGGATCTCCTGGGACAGCGACAGTTCCATCTCGTCGACGACGTCGATCCGGGCGCCGGCCGCCAGCAGGGCCCTGACCAGGTCCGCCGAACCGCCCCAGTGCACGGCCGACAGGAGCGGGGTGCGTTCGTTCTTGTCCCGGGCCTCCAGGTCGAGCCCGGCCGCCAGCAGCCGGGGCAGCAGCACCTCGTGGTCGAGCAGGTGGAGCGAGTGCAGCAGCCCGCGGCCGCGGGCGTCCCGGATCCGGGGGTCCATACCCGCGTCCAGCAGTGCCACCACACCCGGGGTGTCGCCGTGCTGGAGACGAAGGAAGAGCTCGTTCCGCTCGGCCCGGAGGGCGCGCGGCAGCCGTCCCTCGCCCGTGGTCCAGCTCTGCTGCACGGCGAAGCACCCCGAGACCGCGCCGCCGAACGCCCTCATCGCGCGCTCCCGTTGCTGCTCCTCGGGGGTGTGAGGTACGTCGAGCACGCCGTTCCGCGAGCGCACCTCGTGCCATCCGCCGCGGCAGCGCACCCGTACCGGCTCGTCCGTGCCGGGGCCGGTCGGGGGCGCTGCGGGTCCGGCGCCGGGGAACAGCGCGGCGGACACCAGCGGGTGCAGCTCGTGCGGGGAGACCACGCCCGTCCGGACCAGTTCGAGGTCGGGCAGCCGTTGCCGGACGTACCGGGGGAGGGGCGAGGCTTCGAGTGCCTCGGCCTGTTCGACGAGGCGGGCCCGCAGTCCGGCGGGTCCGGTGTGTTCGAACAGGAGGAACGTACGCCAGCCGGCCGAGAGCCGGTACCGCTCTCCCGCTCCGGCCGTCACGAGCCGCGCCACCTCCGGCGCGAGCCGGGTGAGGTCGAAGGTCATTCCGGCGAGGACCGCCTCCGGATCGTTCGACCGGCGGTACTGCTGCGGAACGGGGCCGGTCAGGTCGCACGCGATACCCGCCGCCGCATAGGCCCCGACCACGTCCCCCTGCGCCCAGAGCGGGGCGATCCGCTCGGCGAGGCCGTCCGGATCGGCGAAGCGCTCGCCCAGCCCGGAGGCGCAGCGGGCGTCCCAGAACGGCCGAACCGCTCGCCAGTCCTCCGCGGCGAACCCGCGCCCGGTGTACTGGTTCCGCTTCTTCGCGGTGACCGGCGCGCAGTGCAGGCGCAGCCGCTGCGGGCCCTCGCTCATGTGGGGCGTGGTGACCGACAGGGTCGGACCACCGGGGCCGCCGTAGGAGGCGAGCAGGATCCGCAGGTCGGTGGCGATGGTGGTGCGGCCGCCCAGGTACCGGGGCAGGTGCCAGCGCAGGAGGTCCGGGGCGAAGGACCGCAGGTCCTCCGCCACCGACTCGGCCACGGCGGCGCCGTAGCGGGCGGCGAGTTCGGGCAGCTCGAAGCCGACGTCCACGGCGGCGGCCGCGCAGGCCGCCCGCCAGTCACCGGCCAGCCGGTGCGCGGTGGCCTGCTCGATCATCCAGCCGGGCACGGCGTAGCGGCGGATCCGCCGCCAGGCCGGGCGGTCCTCCGGGAGCATGCCGCCGGGCAGGTCGGCCGGTTCGGCGTTCTCCACGCTCACCGGTACACGCTGCCGATGGCGCGCACGTCCGGGTGGGCCGCCCGGGCGGGTCGGAGCCGTTCGGTGAAGGAGCGCTTCACACGGCGGGGCAGGCCCGGGCCGAGACCCACGTACTCCAGCGGGCTGTCCGCGGGCACCGCGGACAGCAGGCACTTCGCACCGCGCCCGGTGAGGCCGGTGTGGCGCAGCTCCAGGCGGCGCAGCGGACTGCCGGGAAGGGCCGCGGCCAGGGCGTACGCCCCTTCGTCGCCGGGGTCGTTGCCGGGGGACCCGAGGCTGCGCTCCGACATGGTCCGCCCGAGGTCGAGCGCTTCGATGCCGCCGAGGGAGGCGGCCAGGCTGCGCGCTCCGGCGGCGCCTATGCCGTTGCCGCCGAGCCCGAGACGGACCGGGTGGGCGGCGTCGGCCGCGGCGGAGGCGAGGGCCGCGGCGCCCTCGTCGCCGAGGTGGTTGGCGGGGACGTACAGCTCGCGCACCCCGGCGTCCCGGATCAGGGCGGCCAGCAGCGGGGCGGCTTCGGGGCCGAGGCCGTTGCCGCCCAGGAAGAGCCGTTCCAGCGGCTGTTCGCGCTCCAGCAGGGCGTCGAGCAGCAGGCGTACGCCGTCGCCGCCGATTCCGGTGTTGACCAGGTCGAGGGTGCGCAGGGCGGTGTTGCGGCGCAGCAGCGCGGCCAGGACGCGGGCGCCGTCACCGAAGAGCGGGTTGCGCTTGAGCCAGAGGGCGCGGACGGTCGTGTCGTCGCCGAGGGCGCCGGCCAGGGCACCCACCCCGTCGGGGCCGATCCGGTTGCAGCCGAGGTAGAGGGTGTGCAGCCCGTGGTCGCCCGTGAGGGTCCCGGCCAGGGTGGCGGCGCCCGTGTCGCCGATGGCGTTGGTGCCGAGGAGCAGGTGCCTGGCGTGCGCGGAGGCGGCGGCGGCCGGCAGCAGGCGGGCGGCGCCGGCCGGGCCGAGCCCCTGCTTGCAGAGGTCGACGCGGCCGTCGGTGCGCAGGGTGCCGAGCGGGAAGGTCTCGTCGGCCTCGACGGGCCGGTCGGCGGCGAGCCGGGCGAGCAGCGGGTCGAGGCGGGCCGGGTCGGCCGGCGGCAGGTCGGGGTGCTCTATCGCGGGGCACCGTACGGGTGTCGGCTGTGTCATCACCACTCCACCGGTTTCATTCGCCGGTGCCCGGCGTCCATCACGACTTGATAGGGGGAACTGCGGAAGTAGACGCAAGACCGGTCGGATTCGAACCGACGTCCTCCAGCTCGATGCGTGGGCGCGACGACCTCTGCGCTACGGCCTTGCTGTCGGCGATCATACCCACCCGGCGGCTGAAAATCGATCACCAGTTTGGCCGACCGGCCGGGCGTGTGGTCGGTGTGCGGCCATCGTGCGGACCGAGTGGTTCCGGACAGGTTTTCGAGGGCGCGGGTGCCGCCCGCAGCTGCGGAGGCTCTGATTCTGCTTGGCGTTGCGGCGGTGGCGCGTGGCAGCGAGTGGCCGATATTCGACCATATGTTCCTGATTTGCGAAGCCCTGATACATCGTCGACATCTCCGTACGCTACGGTAACTTGACTGTCCGTTATTCCCCGGACGTCCCTTGAATCCCTCTGTCAACCACCGCCCTGGCACTCCCACGCCCCGGGCGGACCACGGAGAGCGACACACATGAGCACCACCGCACACAGTCGAATAGAAGCCTTAGGCATCTGCCTCCCGGTAGGAGTCCAGACCACTCCTCAACTCGCCGCCCTGGTCCCGGGGCTCGGGGACGTGGACATCGAGAAGATCACCGGGATCACCGAGCGCCGCGTGTACGACCCCGAACCGGCCGCCGGCGAGGACTCGTTCGGGATGGCCCTGGCCGCCGCCCGGGACGCACTGGAGGCCTCCCGCTATCGGGCCGAGGACCTCGACATCGTCATCTCCGCCTCGATCACCCGCTTCAAGGACGGCAGCCGCTTCACCTTCGAGCCGTCCTTCGCCGCGATGCTGGCCGGTGAGCTGGGCGCCCGCTCCGCCATCCACTTCGACGTCTCCAACGCCTGCGCCGGCATGATGACCGGCGTGTGGCTGCTCGACCGGATGATCCGCTCCGGCGCCGTGCGGCGCGGCCTGGTCGTCAGCGGTGAGCAGGCGACCCGCGTCGCGCAGACCGCCGCACGCGAGATGGCCGACTCCTACGACCCGCAGTTCGCCTCGCTCTCCGTCGGGGACTCGGCCGCCGCGGTCGTCCTGGACGTCTCCGCGGACGCCGCCGACCGCATCCACTACATCGAGCTGATGACCTGCTCCGAGTACTCCCACCTGTGCATGGGCATGCCCAGCGACCGGACCCCGGGCATCTCCCTCTACACGGACAACAAGAAGATGCACAACCGCGACCGGCTCAAGCTGTGGCCGCGCTTCCACGGGGACTTCCTGGCCAAGCGGGGGCGGGAGTTCGCCGGTGAGGAGTTCGACCACGTCATCCAGCACCAGGTCGGCACCCGCTTCATCGACTACGTCAACCAGACGGCCGAGGCCGAGTTCGGCGCGCCCATGCCCGACTCCCTCTCTGTGGTGGAGCGCTACGGAAACACCGCCACCACCTCGCACTTCCTGACGCTGTGCGAGCACCTCAGGTCGGGCGGCGCCCGCCCCGGGGCCAAGTACCTGCTGGTGCCGGCCGCCTCCGGGGTGGTCACCGGTGCCCTGTCCGCGACCATCACGAACGTGGGGTTCTGAGCCATGGGCATGATCATCACCGCGGCGGCGACCGCCCTGCCCGTCACGTCCGACACGTCCGCCCCGGCCTCCGGCGTGGACCTCGCGGGCCGGGCCGCCCGGGGCGCCCTGACCCGCGCAGGGGTGCCGGCCTCCTCGATCGGCACGCTCATCAACGTCGGCGTCTACCGGGAGCACAACACCTTCGAACCGGCCATGGCGGCCCTGGTCCAGAAGGAGGTCGGCATCAACCTCGACTACATCGCCGACCCCGAACCGGCCGCGGGCTTCTCCTTCGACCTGATGAACGGAGCCTGCGGCGTGCTCAACGCCGTCCAGGTGGGCCAGTCACTGGTGGAGACGGGAACCACCGAACGGCTGCTGATCACGGCTGCCGACGTGCACCCCGGCGGCGACGCGGACCGCGACGCCGACTACCCGTACGCGGACCTGGCCGGCGCCCTCCTGCTGGAGCGCAGCGCCGACCCCGGCGCCGGGTTCGGGCCGGTGCGCCACTACACGGCCGACCGGCCCACCGACGTCGAGGGCTACCTCGACACCGCCACCATGGGCCGCCACGGGCGGACCACGATCACCGTCCGGCGCGAGCCGGACCACGCGGAACGGCTGGGCGAGTTCGCGGCGCGGGCCGTCGCCGACTACGCGGGGGAGTTCGGCATCGACCTCGACCGGACCCTGGTGATCGGCCCGTCCGCGACCTCCGACGGCGAGGCCGGCCGGGGCGAGCCCCACACCGCGGCGCCGGTCCTCGGCTACCTGAGGGCGATGGACGGCGCCCGCCGCGACGACCACGACCAGTTCCTGTTCGTGTCCGTCGGCGCAGGCCCCAGCGCCGCGTGCGCCCTCTACCGGCCCGAGGGGTGGTGAGCCCCGTGCCGCAGACGAGGACCACCGGAGAGCCGGCCGTGGAAGGACCGGCCACCGACCCGGCCACCGACCCGGCCGGTGTGGCCGGGTGGCTCGAACGCAACGCCCGCGCCTTCCCCGGCAAGGCGGCCGTCATCCACCCCGACGGCCGCGGCACCGGCGGCTACGCCACCTTCACCTACGGCGAGTTGCAGGACTCGGTCGAGGAACTGGCCCGCGGATTCCGGCGCGCCGGGATCACCCGGGGCACCCGGACGGTGCTGATGGCACCGCCCGGGCCGGAGCTGTTCGCCCTCTGCTTCGCGCTGTTCCGGGTCGGGGCCGTGCCCGTCGTCGTGGATCCCGGCATGGGAGTACGGCGCATGCTGCACTGCTACCGGGCCGTGGGCGCCGAGGCGTTCATCGGACCGCCCCTCGCGCAGCTCGTGCGCGTCCTGGGCCGTCGTACCTTCGCCGGGGTGCGCGTGCCCGTCACCCTGGGGCGTCGCCGGCTCGGCCGCGGCCACACGCTGGCCGCACTGCGCGCCACCCCCGCGGCCGGCCGGTACGCGGACACGGTGGCGCCGGCCGGCGGGGACGACCTGCTGATGATCGGTTTCACCACCGGAAGCACGGGCCCCGCCAAGGGGGTCGAATACACCCACAGCATGGCGCTGTCCATCGCCCGCCAGATAGAAGCCGTCCACGGCCGCACCCGCGACGACGTCTCCCTGGTCACCCTGCCCTTCTACGGGGTGCTCGACCTGGTTTACGGATCCACCCTGGTCCTCGCGCCGCTGGCCCCCGCCAAGGTCGCGCAGGCGGACCCGGTGCTGCTCGTGGACGCGCTGGAACGATTCCGCGTCACCACGATGTTCGCCTCGCCCGCCCTCCTGCGGAACCTGGCCGGACACCTCACCGGCGCCGCCCGCGGCCGCCACCCGCTGCCCGACCTGCGCTGCGTGGTCTCCGGCGGGGCCCCGGTGCCCGACGCGGTCGTGGCCGCGCTGCGCTCCGTCCTCGACGAGAAGGCACGGATCCATGTGACCTACGGGGCCACCGAGGTCCTGCCGATCACCTCGATCGAGGCGGCCGAGATCCTCGGCGACGACGAGGCCACCACCGGTCGCGAGGCCGCCACCGGTCACGAAGGCGGCACCGGTCACGAAGGCGGCGGTACCGCGGCCCGTGCCGCGGCGGGCGAAGGGACCTGCGTCGGCCTGCCCGTCCCCGGCACCCGGGTGGCCATCGCCCCCGTCACCGACGGTCCGCTCGCCCGCTTCGACCCCGCGACCGGCCTGTCGGCCGGGCGCGTCGGCGAGATCCTGGTCCAGGGCGACTCCGTCAGCCGGCGCTACCACCGCGCACCGCATTCCGACGCCGCGCACAAGGCGACCGAGGAGCGGGCCGACGGCGAAGCGCCCCGCATCTGGCACCGGACCGGCGACCTGGGCCACCTCGACGCCGAAGGACGGCTCTGGTTCTGCGGCCGCGCCGCCCAGCGGGTCCGCACCGGCCACCGGGACCTGCACACCGTGCGCTGCGAGGGAGTCTTCAACGCCCATCCGCTGGTCCGGCGCACCGCCCTGGTCGGCATCGGGCCGGCCGGCGCGCAACGGCCCGTCGTCTGCGTGGAGACCGAGACCGCGGCGGACGGGGCGGCGCTCGACGAGGCCGCGTGGACGGAGCTGGTCGCCGAGCTGCGCACGATGGCCGAGGAGCACGCCGCGACCACCGGCCTCCAGGAGTTCCTGCGCCATCCCGGCTTCCCCGTGGACATCCGGCACAACGCCAAGATCGGCCGCGAGGAGCTGGCCCGCTGGGCCGAGCGCCTACAGGCCCGGCCCGCATCCTCCCCCGGCCAACGGGCGGCCCGGATCGTGCCGCTCGCCGGATGGGCGTACCTCCTCGGTGGGGCGGTCTGGGCCGCGGTCGGCGACGTCCCCGACGTCCCCGTGCTGCGCTGGCTGTGGTGGACCGACGCCTTCCTCAGCATCGGCGTGCACGCCGCGCAGATCCCGCTCGCGCTGCCGCGCGGCCGGGCGGCCGGGCACGGGACCGCCGCGGTGGTCGGGCGCACCATGCTCTACGGCGCGACCTGGTGGCGGACGCTGTGAAGATCCTGGTCACCGGAGCATCCGGATTCCTGGGCGGACACCTGGTCGACGGGGCCCTGCACCAGGGCCACGAGGTACGTGCCCTGGTCCGCCCCGGCAGCGCCGCCGCACGGCTGCGCTCCCTGCCCGGCGTCGAGGTCGTCACCGGCGACCTCACCGACGACGCCTCGCTCGGGCGGGCGGCAGCGGGCTGCGAGGCGGTCCTGCACAGCGCGGCCCGGGTCGTCGACCACGGCACCCGTGCCCAGTTCGAGGCCGCCAACGTCACCGGCACCCAGCGGCTGCTGGCGGCGGCCCGGTCGGCGGGGGCGCGGCGGTTCGTGTTCGTCTCCAGCCCGAGCGCGCTGATGCGGGTCCGGGAGGGCGACCGGCTCGGCATCGACGAGAGCACCCCGTATCCGGAGCGGTGGTTCAACCTCTACTGCGAGACGAAGGCCGTCGCCGAACAGTACGTACGAGCCGCCGACGGCCCGGAGTTCACCACCTGCGCCGTACGCCCGCGCGGCATCTGGGGGCCGCGCGACCACGCCGGATTCCTGCCGCGCATGGTCGAAGCCATGCGCGCGGGACGGCTGCCCGACCTGTCGGGCGGAAAGCAGGTCCTGGTCTCGCTCTGCCACGTCGACAACGCGGTGGACGCCTGCCTGCGGGCCGCCCTCGCCCCCGCCGGGCGGGTCGGCGGCAAGGCCTACTTCGTCGGGGACCGCGAGGAGACGGACCTGTGGCCGTTCCTGGCCCGGGTCGGAGCGCTCTTCGACTGCCCGCCGCCCGCCCCGCGCATCCCGCTGGTCCTCGGCCGCGCCGTAGCCGCGGCGGTCGAGACGGGCTGGCACCTGCGCCACCGGTCCGCGGCCGGCGGCGGGGGCGTCGGTACGGACGCGGGTCCGCCGCTGAGCCGCTACATGATGGCGCTGCTGACCCGCTCGGCGACGTACGACACCGCCGCCGCCCGTCACGACCTCGGCTACGCGGCTCCGCGCACCCAGGCCGACGGGCTGCGAGCACTGCGGGAGTGGGTGACCGAGGTGGGCGGCGTCACCGCCTGGACCACGGGCCCGGCCGCCGCCACCGGCACTGCCGCAGCGGCCCGCCCGGCACCCGACCACACCGAACAAGGGAACACGAAGTCATGACATCCCAGCAGGCCGACGCAGGCGCCCGGGTCGGCACCGGCGTCCGCTACCGGCGTCCGGTGTCGCCCACCGAACGCCTCTACCTCTCCGCCGGGGACGCCCGCGGGGCCATGGCCCTGCGCATCGTCGTCGAGGGCCACGGAGTGCCCGACCCCCAGGACTTCCGGGCAGCCCTGGCCCGGGCCGCCGAGTCCTGCCCGGGGTCACGACTCGTGCGCGCCGGGGCGATGTGGAGCGCCCAGGGGCAGGCGCCGCAGGTGCGGTACGACACGGCGCGCCCCGGCGCGTACGCCGATTCGGCCCCGGGGACCTTCGCGCTGCCCGCCGGAGCGTCGCGGCGAACGGAGCCGCCGGGCTGCGAGGTACTGGTCGTGCCCGGGTCGGGCGAGCGGACGGCGGACGGGAAGGCGACCACCACCATCGTCTTCAGCGCCTCGCACGCCGTGATGGACGGTCACGGCGCCCTGACCTGGGTACGGGAGGTCTTCCGGGCCCTGCGCGGCGAGGCCGCCCGGCCCGCGCCCGACACGGACACCGACGCCGGAATGCTGCGCCGGCTCGGCAGCACCGGGCCCCGGCCCACGCCGGGGCCTCCCCGGCGCTCCCCGCTCGGCCCGGCCGACGCCGGCGGCCGCCCGCTGCGGACGCTGTGGCTGCGCCGCACCCTGCCCGGCCGCCGGCCCGCGCTCACCGCCCGCCTCGCCCAGGCCCTGGCCGACGCCGCAGGGCTCGACACCCGCGTCATGGTCCCCGTCGACCTGCGCCGCCACCGGCCCGGGATCGCGGCCACGGGCAACCTGAGCCTGCCGCTGTTCCTGGATCTGCGCCCGGGGGAGGACTGGGCGGCCGCGCACACCCGCCTGCTGACCGCCCTGGCGGGCAACCGCGAACTCGCCGCCGGATTCGAAACGGCCCTCGCGCCGCTCCCGCGGCCCGTGACCGCGGCCCTGCTGCGCACCGCCCAGGCCGTGGCCTCCCGCACCGACCGGCACCTCGCTTCGGCCGTCGTCTCCCACCTCGGCCGCCTGGACCCGGCGGACTTCTCCGGCGGCGGTTTCACGGCGTCCACGACCTACGCACTGCCGGTGCACGCCCCGCTGGTCCCGCTCTCCTTCGTCGCTGCCGAGAGCGGCACGGCGACCGAGATCACGCTGGGCGTCCGGGGCGGGGGACCGGATCTCGGCGCCCGCGCCGCGCGGTTGCTGGACACGGTCCTGGCCGGCCTCGAACCGACCGCGGGGCACGGCCCCGTCGAGGCGGAGGCCGTGGCCGCGGACCCCGTACTCCGGGCGGCGGTCCCGGCTCCGGCGGTCCCGGCTCCGGCGGTCCCGGCTCCGGCGGTCCCGGCTCCGGCGGTCCCGGCTCCGGCGGTCCCGGCTCCGGCGGTCCCGGCTCCGGCGGTCCCGGCTCCGGCGGTCCCGGCTCCGGCGGTCCCGGCTCCGGCGGTCCCGGCTCCGGCGGTCCCGGCTCCGGCGGTCCCGGCTCCGGCCGTCCCGGACCCGGCTGTTCCGGACCCCGCCGTCCCGGACCCGGCCGTTCCCGAGCTCACCGTCGTGGACGCCTTCCGCGCCCAGGCCGCCCGCACCCCCGACGCGCCCGCGCTCGACGGGCCCGCGGGCCAGGTCACGTACGCCGAACTCGACCGGCGCTCCGACACCGTCGCGGCCGGGCTCCGCCGCCGTGGCGTGGGACGCGAGGACCTGGTGGGACTGGTCGTCGACCGCACGCCCGCCGGAGTGAGCGCCCTGTGGGGCATCCTCAAGGCGGGCGCCGCCTACGTGCCGCTCGACCCCGGCCATCCCGGCGCGCGGATCGCGGAGATCCTCCGGGGTTCCGCGACCGGTCTGTGCCTGACCGGACGACACCTGGTGGAGGAACTCGCCCCCTTCGTGCCGGGAACCCTGCTCGCCGTCGAAGACCTCCTCGACGGCGCCCCCGGCCAGGACGCGCCCGCGGCCGGATCCGCCGCCCCGGCGGACGTACGGCCCGCTGACCTCGCCTACGTCATCCACACCTCCGGTTCCACCGGACGCCCCAAGGGCGTGCAGATCGAACACGGCAGCCTCATGGGATTCGTGCGCTGGATGACCGGCGTCTGCAGGGTGACCGCCGGCACGCGCTTCGGCTTCGCCTCCTCCTACGCCTTCGACATCTCGTGCTTCCCCCTCTTCCTGCCGCTGCTGGCCGGCGGTACGGCCGTCCTCGCCCCCGGCAGGCCCTCGCCCGCCACCCTGCGCGAGCTGGTCACCGAGCACGGTGCCGACGCCCTCGCGCTCACGCCCTCCCACCTGGCCCTCCTCGGCGCCGCGGGCAACGGCCCCGCGGGCAACGGCCCGACGCACCGCCCGCGCCCGCGCACCCTGCTGCTGGGCGGCGAGCCCCTCACCCCCACCGCCGTACGGTCCGCGCACGCCGCCTTCGGGTCCGACTGCCGGGTGATCAACGCGTACGGGCCCACCGAGGCGACCGTCGCCGTACTCGCCCACACCGTGGACGGCGGGGAGAGCGGCGCCACCGTCCCGATCGGCCTCCCCGGCCCGTACGCCCGGGTCGACCTCGTCGCCGAGGACGGCGAGACCATCGGCTGCGGACCGGGCGACACCGGCCGCACCGGCGAGATCGTCGTACGCGGGGTCCAGGTGGCCCGCGGCTACCTGGGTCCGTCCGACGGCCGTCCTTCGCCCTTCGGCACCGGCCCCGACGGCGTCCGGACCTACCGCACCGGAGACCTCGGACGCCGACTGGCCGACGGCGGCGTCGAGTTCGCGGGGCGCATCGACGAACAGGTGAAGATCGCCGGGCACCGCGTCGATCCCGCCGAGGTCGTCGCCGCCCTCGAAGCCCATCCGGCCGTGCACCGCGCCGTCGTCGTGCCCCGCCGCCGCCCGCACTCCACGGCGGCCGTGCTCTGCGCGTACGTACTGCCGGCCGACGACGACCCCGCCGTCCGCGCGGAGCTGGCCGGGGCCCTGCGGACCGAGCTCACCCGGAGACTCCCCGCGTACCTCGTTCCCGCCCAGGTCCTCGTGATCGACGCCCTGCCCAGCACGGTCAGCGGCAAGGCCGATCTCGACGCCCTCCCCGACCCCTTCGCCCACGCCGCGCCGGGCGTACCCGCCCCCGGCACCCTGGAGGAACGGGTCAGGCACCACTGGGCGGAGGTCCTCGGCGTCGACGGCGCGCAGCTGTCGGCGGACTCCGAGTTCCACGCCCTCGGCGGCGATTCCCTGGCCCTCGTCGAGATGCTCACCGCCGTCTCCTCGGACCTGCTGACCCCGGGTCAGGCCACGCGTTTCACCGGCCGTCTCGACTGCCTCGTGCGCGACCTGACGCTGGAGCAGGTCTGCGAGCACCTGGCCGCCGCCCGGGAGGAGGTGCCCGCATGATCTTCGTCGGAGAGGGAGCCCTGCTCCGCCGCGCCGTCACCCACGCGGCCACCCGCGGCCACGCGGTCGACCTCGTCTGCTCCGCCGACCCGCTGGACGCCGCGGCCGCCGGCGCGCCCCACCTCGCGGCCGCGGACGTCAACGCCCACGCCGACTCGCTGGCCCGGGCCTGCACCGACGGCATCGTCTGGTCCCTCAACAACCGGCAGATCTTCCGGGAACCCCTGCTCCGGGCCGACGGGCTGCGCATCCTCAACATCCACAACGGACTGCTGCCACGGCATCGCGGACTGCCCTCCGTCGCCGTCCTGTTCGCCCTGCTGCACGGCGACACGGAGTACGGCGCCACCCTCCACGAGGTCGACGCGGGCATCGACACCGGCCCGGTCCTGGCCGAACACCGCTTCCCCGTCGGGCCCGAGGACCGCTACCACCAGGTCATGCTGCGCGGCATCCGGGCCTGCCGGGCCCTCTTCGAGCAGACCCTCCCCGCGGTCACCGCCGGGACCGCCCACCCCGTACGCGCTGCGGCGGCGGAGCCGTCCGCGTACTACGGCCTGCGCGCACTGGACCGGCTGGACACCTACCGGGACCACCCCGCCTACCCCAGGGCGACGGACCTCGGCCCCTTCGCCGCCCACGCCCCGGAGCTCGCCCGGGCGCTGAACCGCCCGACCCCGCCCGGACTTCCCGGGCGGTGACCGGCCCCGTGGTCCCGGCGGCACGGGCTCAGCCGCGTACGTGGAGGCCGAAGCCCGTGCGGCCCGCGGGCTCCAGGCCCTCCTTGAGGTGCAGGGAGGGGATCTCGTAGTCACCGAAGTTCTGCCGCCGGAACGCGATCGGCTCGGTCGACTCCAGGGTGAGCAGGCGCTGCTGCCAGGCCCTGGCGGCGTCCGCGTAGTCCTCGTCGGTCATCCGGTCGGTGCCGTGCAGGACGAACGGCGGCAGCACATCGATGCCCGGGTAGTAGAGGATGCCGTGCTGGAACGGGAACAGCAGGTCCTCGATGGGGCCGTTGATCCCGCGGGGCGAGTAGTGCGACTCCGGGCCGCCGACGGTCACCGACAGCAGGGCCCGGCGGCCCGCGAGGGTGCCTTCGCCGAAGCGCTCACCGTACTTGGTGTCGCTGTGCTCGCCGACGCCGTAGGCGAAGCGGTAGGTGAACACCCGGTCCACCCAGCCCTTGAGGATCGCGGGCATGCTGTACCACCACAGCGGGAACTGGAAGACGATCGTGTCGGCCCACAGCAGCTTCTCCTGCTCGGCGAGGACGTCCGGGGTGAGCGTCCCGGCGTCGAAGGCCCGGCCCGAATCCAGGGCGACGCGCAACGGACTCGACGCGTGGGGGCCGTAGTCC
Organism: Streptomyces sp. NC-S4; assembly: GCF_054353315.1. Classification (NCBI taxonomy): domain Bacteria; kingdom Bacillati; phylum Actinomycetota; class Actinomycetes; order Kitasatosporales; family Streptomycetaceae; genus Streptomyces; species Streptomyces sp. NC-S4. Next base: position 7,946,640 of record NZ_CM135937.1, read on the forward strand.
GCGGCGTCCACGACCGCCTTCCAGTTCATCGCGTACAGATCGCTCACCCGTACCTCGTGCCCGGCGGTCTCCAAGGTGGACACCGCGAGGTCCTTCAGCGAGCCGTTGAGCGACTTCGGCTCGGGGTGGGCGTGGACGATCAGCGTCTTCACGGGAACTCCTTCGGATCGGATGGACCGATCCTGGCCGCGGCGGCGCCCGGCGTTCAGGGGCGCTCCTTCCGTCGGACCGGAGTTCCTGGTACTGACAGGACCACCCTCACCGGCGCCGCCGAAGCCATACTGGGAGCCATGGACGATCTTGCGGGCTTCCTGCGGACCCGGCGCTCCCGGGTCGACCCGGCGGCCGCCGGCATCCCCGTCGACCGCCGCCGCCGGGTGGCGGGCCTGCGCCGCGAGGAGGTCGCGCACCTGTCCGGCGTCAGCGTCGACTACTACGTACGACTGGAGCAGGGCCGCGCGACCCAGCCCTCCGAGCAGGTCCTCGACGCCCTCGCCGGCGTCCTCGGCCTCGACGAGACCGAACGAGGGCACCTCTGCAGGCTCGCCCGGCAGAGCCGCCGCCGGGCCAAGGCACCGGGCAAGGGGGGCTCACCGGCCGGAGGCCGGGGGAGGGTCCGGCCGGAGGTGCTGCGCGTCCTCGACCTGGTCGTCGGCGCACCCGCGCTGATCATGGACCACCGCCTGGACGTGCTCGCCGGGAACCGACTCGCCGGGCTCCTCTACGGCCGGCCGCTGCCGGGCCTGAACACCGCCCGGCACATCTTCCTGGAGGAGGCGGAGCGCGGTCTGTACGCGGACTGGGAGCGATGCACCCTCGACGTGGTCGGCCACCTCCGGCTGGCCGCCGGCCAGTACCCCGAGGACCCCCGCCTGGCCTCGCTCATCGGTGAGCTGGCGATGGGAAGCGAGCGCTTCCGGCGGCTCTGGGCCCGCGCGGACGTGCGCGCCCGCACCCACGGACTCAAGGCGTACCGGCACCCGTTGGTGGGACGGCTGGAACTGCACCAGGAGAACTTCGCGCTACCGGGTGAATCCGGCATGGAGCTGCTGGTGTTGTCCGCGGCCCCGGGCAGTCCCGCCGAGGACGGACTGCGGCTGCTCGCGGGCCTGGGTGCGGACGGCAGCGGAGCCGAGCGGGTGTCGAAGCGCCCGGCGGCCACCGCGGCCGCCACCCGCACCTCGATGTGATCTCCGGCCCCCAAGGGGCGGGCGGGCGCTCGGCGTACGGGACTACACGCCCGCGACCGGCCGCGCCGGTGCGGGCACCGGGCCGCCGCCCGACATCGCGCGGGCCATCCACGCGGAGGAGCGCAGGGTCTGCGCCACGAAGGCGCCGCGGCCCACCCCCAGGGTCCGCAGGGCCGGACCGTGGTCCACCGCGACCAGGCCGGCGGCGCCGGCGAGCAGTCCGCGCCAACCCGCCGTCACCGCCCGGCGGGCGGGCCGGGGCAGCCCGGCGAGCCCCTCCCGCAGGCGCAGGCAGTGGAAGGGGACGTGCCGTTCCTCGTCCGCCAGGATCCGGCCCGCGACCTCGGCGGTCAGCGGGTCGTCGGCGCCGTCGCGCAGGGCCTGGTAGTACCCCAGGGCCACGACTTCGGCGACCATCAGCACCAGCAGTTCCACCCGCAGTCCGAGGAGCCGCCGGATCCGGACGAAGGCCGCGTCGCTCCAGTGCCCGTCGAGGGTGTCGGCCCCGCCGGCCGCCAACAGCAGCTTCAGCATCCGTGCGTGGTTCTGTTCCTCGGCGATGAAGAGCCGGACCGCCTCGGAGTAGACCGGGTCACCGGCGAGGTCGGCCTTGCCGCAGAGTGCGGAGCCGTCGCCGTCCTCGCCGACCTGGAACTTCTGGATGCTGCGGACGATTTCGGCCGGCAAGCGCGCGCCCTTGTCCCAGCCGGGGTCGCCCAGAACCGCCCGGCGCTCCCGCTCGGCCTCGAACTCGGCCACCCATGCACCGTACTCACTTTTGATCATGTTCAATAAACTAGCGATTGTTGATCGTGTTCAAAAGTACTGGAATGTCATGGGCCGGTAACAGAAAGGCGCGAACCGCCGGCCGTCCGGTTCGGTCGGCGCGCTTCCCCGTCGCCTTCAGGGTCGGAGTCCTCTTTGCCGACAGCGCGGCCGCGCCCGCCGCGTCGCGAACGTCGGCTCCGTGAGCACGGGCACCGTACCGGCGGGGTACTTCTGCGCCGCTGCCAGGGCCTCCGCCGCCACCGGCGCACCCCGCGGCCGCGTACCGGCACCTACGGCGCGAGGGTTCGACCGGACCGGCCGGCTCCCGCGCGGGGGTCGACCGGTGTGAGGACGCCGAGCCGGTCCTCGATCGCCTGGGCCGCGTCCAGGCACAGGTCCTCGCGAAACGCCCGCCCGACGATCTGGACCCCGCAGGGGAGTCCGTCGGCCGTTCCGGTCGGCACGGCCACCCCGGGCACGCCCACGAAGCTGGTCACGGTGCACAGCCGCATCCCCGACCCGACGCGGTCCCGGCCCGGCCGGTCCCGCGACTCCAGTCCCGGCTCGACGGGCGGCTCGGTGAAGACCGGGCCGAGCAGCAGCGGGTGCTCGTCGAGGAACTCGGCCCAGGAGCGGCGGATGCCCAGCCAGCTGCCCATGAGCTTCATGAGGACGTCGGCGCTCACGGGCGGGGTCCGCTCCATCGCCATCCCGATGTAGCGGTCCCCGCCCTCGCCGAGCAGCCTGCGCACCACCGGCCAGGCCGGGGCGAACTCGGTCACGGTGATGCGGCCGTAGGCTTCGAGGGCCTCGTCCAGCCGCGGTACGTCCGCCACCTCGCGCACGTCGTATCCGGCGTCGCGCAGCGCGTCGGCCGCCGCCCCGACGGCTCCGCGGACCGTCGGATGGACACCGTGTCCGCCGGGGTCCGCCACGACCGCGACCTTCACGCGCCCGGGGAGCGGTTCGCCGTAGGCGGGCACCGGCACGGCGCGCGGGTCCCGCGGATCGGTTCCGGCCAGCACCTCGTACGCGAGCCTCAGATCGCCCACGCTCCGGGCCAGCGGGCCGTCGGTGACCAGCAGCTGGGACGCCGGGCCGGGGTCCTCCGGGCCGAGGACGCGGTGGTCGGCGGGGAACCGGCCCGTGGACGGCTTCAGCCCGGCCACACCGCAGAACTGGGCCGGGATGCGCACCGACCCGCCGGAGTCGTTGCCGAGCCCGAGCGCCGCCATGCCCGTGGCGACGGCCACCGCGTCGCCCCCGCTGGAGCCGCCCGGCGTCCGGCTGCTGTCCCACGGGTTGACCGTGTCGCCGAACAGCTCGCTGCGCGTGTGCATCCCCGCCAGGATCAGGGTGGGGATGTTGCTGTGCCCGATGGGGATGGCCCCGGCCGCCCGCAGCCGGGCCACCGGCGGTGCGTCGGCGGGCGCCACCAGATCGCGGAAGCGCTCCGTGCCGAACGTGGTCGGCACGCCTTCGACGGCGGTGCTCTCCTTCACGGTGAACGGCACGCCCGCGAGCGGTCCCAGCGCTTCACCGGCGGCCCGCCGGCGGTCCAGCCGCGCCGCGGCCTCACGAGCGCGCTCCGCGAGGAGCTGCGTGACCGCGTTCACCCGCGGATTGACCTCGGCGATGCGATCGAGGTGACTGTCGATCAGTTCGAGCGCCGAAACCTCCGCGGTGCGCACGGCTTCCGTCTGCGCGGTGGCCGGCATCTGCCACAGGGCGTCCCGCATGGCCCCACCTTCCTCGTCCGGGTACGTACCGATGCGCTTGCATCGGAATCGCATCGTACTCTTGGATTCGATACGGCCGCATCGAATAAACTGGGCGGCGAAGCGGAGCACCGTGGAACGGGGAGGGCGGGCATGCCCAGGCAGGTGGATCACGAGAGCCGACGCCGTCTCATCGCCGAGGCCGTCTGCCGGCTCGCCGACGAGCGCGGGCTGGAGGGCGTGACCCTGCGCGATGTCGCCGCCCGCGCGCAGGTGTCCATGGGGGCCGTCCAGCGGTGCTTCCGCACCAAGGAAGAGATGCTCGTGTTCGCTCTCGGGTACATCGGCGAGCGGATCGGCGAGCGCGTCGGGGCCCGCCTCGTCCGGAGCCCGGCCCAGTCGGCGGCCACTGCCCTCGGGCTCGCGGCCACCGAGATCTCACTGCTCCGGGAGGAGCAGCGTGCCGAGGCCAGGGTCTGGCTCGCCTTCGTAGCGCAGGCGGCCGTCAGCGAGGCGCTGGCGGGCACGCTGAGGGCGAACTACGCCGCGCTGCAGGAGGCGTTCGCGCGCCTCGTCGCGGAGGCCGGCGGGGGCGCCGACCGCACGGTGCCCCTCGATCCGCGACGCGAGGCCCGTACGCTCCTCGCCCTGGCGGACGGCCTCACCACGCACGTCCTCATCGGTCACCTCACCCCGCACGAGGCGCACGAGGTCCTTCACGCACACCTGGCAGGCCTCCTGGAGTGACCACCCCGGCCGCGGCGGCCGCTCAGGACGGCGCGGCGGGTGGCGAATTGACCGCCCCGAAGGGTACGTGGACGCTCGGCGTGCCGGGTGCGGTGCCGTCGAGGTTGGCGACCTGGTCGTCGAAGAAGATGTGCGGGTCGAGGGCTTTCAGGACCGCGGCCTTGTCGATGCCGCCGAGGAAGAAGGCGTCGTTGACCCGCAGCCCCCACTGCTTGAGGCTCAGCAGGGCGCGTTCATGGGCGGGCGCGTCCCGAGCGGTGACCAGCGACACGCGCAGCCGGGGCCGGTATCCGCAGCCCTCCCGCCGCCGCTCCTCCTCGAGGCGCTGGACCCGGTTGACGCCCGCCAGGAAGTCCCGCAGCGGTCCCGGATCGTGCGGGGTGGTGGCGTGCCCGACCTCGTACGCGCGGAACTCGTCGATTCCACCCCGCTGGTAGACCTGCTCGGCCGCGTCGCTCGCCACCACTCCGTCGAAGTCGAACGCGATCCGGAGCTCCGGGTCGGCCTCGTCGTCGATCCGACCCGTCTTGAGGACGTGTCCCGCGGGCAGCCCGGCCGCCACCGCGTCCCTGACGTCGGGCCCGTCGGCCGACAGGAACAGCGACATGTTGAGGGCCGGCATGAACTGGTGCGAGGGACGGCCCTGCCGGAACACCGCCCGGCTGATCGGCAGGTCGTGCGCGGTGATCGAACGCATGACGCGCATCCCGGTGTCGGGGTCGTTGCGGGAGAGGATGATGACCTCGACCAGGGGGTCGGCCCGGTCCGCGAGGTCGTTCAGCGACAGCAGGCGTCTGACGAAGGGGAACGCCACCCCCTTGGCCAGCGGTTCGTCGACATGGGTCTCCTGGTAGGTCCGGTAGGCGTCCTCGCCCCGCTCCCGGAACACCGCCTCGCAGTCGGCCAGGTCGAACAGGGCGCCGGAGGCGATCCCCACCACCAGGCGATCGGACAGGTCGTACCGCATGGCACCCCCCGCTGGCACATGTGCGACGTCGGGATGCTTATCACCCCTGCACGCGGTCCGGAAACGCCTCCCGGTCCGCCGATAGGGTCGGTGGCCGGATGCGACTGCTGGGGAGTACGAGGTGGGGATGAAGATCCGCCGTCCGGGACGGCCGGAGGACCTTCCGGGAGCGAGCGTGCTGTGGGCCCGCTGGGCCGCGCTCGCCGTGGCGACCTGGAACACCGAGGAGGAGAAGGAACGCTTCCGGTACGGGTACTGGTTCGGCGGGAGCGACGAGCTGCGCTACGACGACGGCGCGTGCAGCCGGTGGGTCCTGATCCGGGCCGATGGCGGCCGGGCCGTTCTCTTCGGGCAGGACGACTCCAGCGGGGTCGCGCGGTACGAGCCGCCGATCGACCTCCTCGCCGGAGCTCCCGGGTGGGTGCGCGACGATCGGGTGCGCGACCTTCTGGAGCGGGGAAGGGCCGAGTGCGTCTACTGGTTCGAGGACGGTTCCTGGCACCGGGCTCCGTACCCCGACGACCTGCGCGATGACGGGCTCGACTGCGGGATCGGCCATCTGACCTCGCGTGAGCTCGCCGTCGACGCGCTCTGTGCGCTGTTCGAGTTCGACGAGGACTGCGGGGGCGCCGTGGAGGCCTGCGAGCAGTTCCTCGAGCACGCGGAGCGGGGCACGGTCACCGGCGAGGTGGTGCGCTCCTTCGCCGATGCGGTATTCCGGATCCAGACCGAGCACGAACTGCTCCGGCCCGAGGTCCCGGTCGCCCGTCCGGAGCCGGACCTCGCCGCGATGACGGCGCTCGCGCGCCGGCGGTGACACCGCCGGCGCGCGGACGGTCCGGGCCGCTCAGGCCGTGGCCGGGGCCGTCGCCTCGGGGGACTTCGGGGCCTCAGGGGCTTCGGCGTCGGGGTGCGGGATCCGGTGCAGCCCCTTGCGGTCGTAGAGGCGGGTGACGGCGAAGCCGAAGAGCAGCGCGGCGACGAGGGCGACGCCCATCGAGGCCCACGCCCGGGTCAGGCCCGCGTCGGCCTGGGCTCCGTAGTAGAGGAGGGAGCGCAGCCCCTCGGTGATCTGGCGCAGCGGCTCGAACTCGGCGAGGGCGCGGAAGAACCCGGGGAGAGCCTGGACGGGCACGGTGGCGCCGGAGGAGGGCACGGCCATCGCCACGAAGACGATGGTCGCCAGGAGCATGCCGGGCGTGCCGAAGGCGGCGAACAGGGCCAGGCTGCCGATGCCGACCACCGCGATGGTGGCGACCGAGTAGAGCCACAGCAGGCCGAGGTGGGAGGCGTCCATGTCGAGGATGCCGACCGTGGCGACCTCGACCAGGGTGCCCATCACCAGGGACAGGCCGAGCATGAGCGCGATGCCGATGGCGAGGGTGCGCACGCGGCTGGTGTGCCGGACGGGCTCGCGCTTGCGGATCGGGCCGTAATCGGTGTGCAGGTACCCGAGCGCGGTGTCGACCTGGGAGTTCACCACGTTGGCGCCGAGCATGCCGCAGACGACCAGGACCAGGGCGTAGTAGAAGGCGCTCAGACCCATCGCGCTGCGGGCGCCGACCGGGTGGCCGTCGGCGACCGTCACGGTCACCGGGTCGGCCAGCTTGAGCTGGGCGGCCGTCGGCAGCGGGGTCTTCTGGGCGCCGGCCTGCTTGAGGAGTTCCTGGCCGAGCTGGGCCGAGGCGGCGTGGGCGGCCTTCTGGGCGGCCTGGGAGGACATGGAGGAGCCGATGCTGCCGGCCGCCTGGTTGGTCAGGACGGTCATGGTCGGCGGCGCGGCCTTGCCCTGGGCCGCGGGCTGCGGGGCGGTGAGCCCGGCCACCGTCGCGGAGTAGTCGGCGGGTATGACGAGGGCGCCGAAGACCTTGCCCCGGCCCAGCCGCTTGTCGGCCTCCGCGCGGCTGACGACCTGCCAGTCGATGCTCTTGTCGCCCTCGGCGGCCTTCCGGATGCCGGCGACGACCTGCTCGCCCAGGTTCACGTGGCGGCCGCCCATCTCCGCGCCGGTGTCGGCGTTGACCAGGGCCACGGGCAGGTCGCGCAGGTTGCCCCGGGGGTTGACGTTGCCGCCCACGTAGAGCAGGGCGAACAGTATCGAGACCACTGCGGCGATGAGGCCCGTTCCGATCCACAGCGCGGGTCGGCGGAGCACGGAGGGGGGCGTGGGATGAGGCATCGATTCTCCGGTGCGGCGGCGGTCCAGGGGCTGGATACTCATGGTATCCAGTTACTGGATAGTGGCAGTATCTTGCTGTGGTGTCCAATCGTCGATGCCGGATACCGGACCGCACGACCAGCAGGGAAGCCGTATGAAGATCTCGGAGCTCAGCCGGCGGACCGGCGTACCGGTCGCCAGCATCAAGTACTTCCTGCGGCAGGGACTGCTGCCCGCGGGGCGGGCGACGGCCGCGACCCTGGCCGAGTACGGGGAGGAGCACGCGCAGCGCCTGCGGCTGATCAAGGCGCTGACCACGCTCGGTGGCCTGTCCATCGCCGCCACCCGTGAGGTGCTCGGGGCGGTCGACCGGGCCCACAGCTCGGAGAGCGCCCTCGGCGCGGTCAGCTACGCGCTCCCGGTGCCGGTGGCGGCGCAGGGAGCCGCCGCGGACCACGAGCAGGAGGCCGGGGCCGACGCGAGCGCCGCTGCCGAGGTGGCCGAGCTCCTCGCGGCGCTGGACTGGCAGGCGCCCGGCACCTCACCGCACGTGAAGGGGCTGACGGTGGCGCTGGAGGAGCTGCGCCGGCTGGACGCCCAGTACGCGCCGGGGGAACTCGCCGCCTACGCGCGGCTGGCCGAGTCCGTGGCCCGGCTCGACCTGGAGCGCGCGGCCGGCCTGGACGACCCGGTGGCCCTGGCCGAGCGGGCGGTCATCGTCTTCGCGATCTGCGCCCCGGTGTTCGAACTGCTGCGGCGCCTCGCACAGGAGGACCAGGTCCGGCGACGGGTCTCGGGCACGGTGTGACCGGCGGGTCGGGCGGGCGGCTCAGCGGACGGGTCCCCGCTCGGCCCCGATCGGCTGTGCGGCCTTGTACTCCACCGGCAGCTCGAGCAGGCCACGGGCCCGCAGGGACGGCCGCCACCGGGGTTCGCCCTCGGCCGGCGTCAGGCTGCCGAACCGCTCGAGGAGCGCGGCCAGCGCGATCTCGGCCTCGGCGCGGGCCAGCGGTGCGCCGAGGCAGTAGTGGATGCCGTGGCCCAGCGCCAGGTGTCCGGAGGCGTCGCGCTCGAAGTCGAGCCGTTCGGGGTGGGAGAAACGGGCGGGGTCGCGGTTGGCGGCGGACAGCGACAGCAGGACGGTGTCCCCGGCCGGGACGGTGACGTCCGCGATCGTCACGTCCTCGGTGGCGAAGCGGCGGATCGCCAGCAGCGCCGGTCCTTCGTAGCGCGCCAGTTCCTCGATCGCCCCGGGGAGCTTCGAGGGGTCCGCGCGGAGGCGTGCCAGGTGCTCGGGATGGTTCAGGAGCACGTGTATCGCATTGCCGATGAGCTGGACGGTGTTCTCGAACCCGGCGCCGAGTACAAGGAACGCGAGCGACAGGAGTTCGTCCTCGCCGAGACGGTCGCCATCGCCGTCGCGGACCGCGATCAGGTCGGAGAGCAGGTCGTCGGCAGGGTGCCGGCGCTTGTAGGCGATGAGCTCGGCGAAGAACGCGAGCATGGCGGCGCCCGCCTGCTTGGCGCCCTGGGGGCGGCTGGGATCCGGTGAGATCATCTCGCCGGTCCAGGCGCGGAAGTCCTTGCGCTGGTCGTCCGGGACGCCGAGGAGATCGCAGATGACGGTGATGGGCAGCGGCGCCGCGTACGCGGCGATGAGATCGGTGCGGCCCTCCGTGCCGAGCGCGTCGAGCAGCCCGTCCGCGGTCCGGCGGATCGGGGCGCGCAGCGCCTCCACGCGGCGCGGCGTGAAGGCGCGGCTGACGAGCCTGCGCAGGCGGGTGTGGTCCGGGGGATCCATGTTGAGGAGGTTGGCGTCCAGGGCCGGCGGCAGGAACAGGCCGCGGTACGAACTCTCGGCGGCGTTGGCCTTGTCGAGGGAGAGCCGTGGATCCGCGAGGGCCGAGCGCACGTCGTCGTATCGGGTGACGAGCCATGCCGGTTCGCCGGTGGGCCCCGCGATGCGCTGTACCGGCGCAGTGTCCCGCAGGTGCCGGTAGGCGTCGTATGGGTGCTTCATGAGGTCGCCCTGTAGATCCATGAGGTCACCCTAATTCGTCCCGCCGGCCGGACAACGCCCTGGCCAGGCACAGGGGATGAGCCGCCCTGTCACCGCAGCAGGACGGTCGTCCAGACGTACGGGCCCACGTGGCGGATCTGGCCCCGGACGGTGCATCCGTCGGGGAGGAGGCCGGGAGCGGGCCTCAGGCACAGCTCGTTGCCGTTGTCACCGCCGTGGCCGGGATCCGGGAGGACCTCCAGGTCGTGGAAGACCGGCTCGCGGGGGAGGGGCAGCGCGGTGGCCGCCTTGTAGAAGGCCTCCTTCGCCGAGAACATCACCGTGAGGAGCCGCCCGCCCGGGTCGCCGCCCGCCAGCAGCGCGCGCTCCCGTGGGGTGCAGACGAGCCCGGCGGTCTCCGGCGAGAGCCGCCCGACGCGCTCGACGTCCACCCCCACGGCCGACACGTCCGGCCGGGTGGTGGCCAGACAACTGGCGACCGCGCCCCGGCAGTGGCTGATGGATCCCCGCACCCCCGCCGGGAAGAGGGGCCGCCGGGCCTCGCGCAGCACCGGTCCCGGCCGGCCCAGCAGCCGCAGGGCGGCGGCGGCCGCGGCGCGCCCCGCGGAGAAGTCGCGGCGGCGGGCCGGTGAGCTGCCCCGGACCAGGGCCCGCTCCGCCGGGTGCAGACCGGCCGCGTCCGCGCCCGGCAGGCGCAGGACGGCGACAACACCCCGCGCGGGCCGCACCGCCAGGACCGGGGCGCCCGTACTCCTCGCGGAGGGGTCTTCCCTGCCTCCAAAGTGACAGATTCCGTCCATCCGGCCTTTCCTCCCCTCACTTTTATCGGGCTTTCATGGCGGCGCCCCACGATCAGACCCGAGGCGGAGCGAGACGGAGAAGGAGGGGGAGGCCCATGCCCGGCGGGTGTGCGGTGTCCTCACGCGGGCACGCTCCACGACGGACCCTCGGCCGGTTCGAGTCCCAGCTCGTCGCGGAGCATGGTCCTGAGCGCCTGGAAGGCGCTGCGCGCCTCACCGCGCCGGCCCGACTCCCGCAGGGACTCGATCAACGAGTGGTGGAACCACTCGTTGAAGGGGTGCGCGGCGACCAGGTCGCGCAGTTCGGGTACGAGATGGGTGTGGCGGCCGCGGCGCATCTCCGCCTCGACACCCACCTGGTGGGCCCGTACGCGCAGCTCCTCCAGGTACTGGACGTGCCCGGCGAGAACCCGTCCCGGACGCACCGTGGCCAGGGCGCGGCCCTGCCACAGCGCCAGCCCCGCGCGGCAGGCGGCGACGGCCTCGTCCGGCCGGTCCCGGGCGAGCAGCCGCTCGCCCTCCCGCAGGAGCCGGGTGAACCGGGTGGCGTCCAGCTGCTCGGGGTCGATGTCCAGGAGATAGCCGGACCGGCTGGTGCGCAGCAGCTGCTGGGCCGGTGCCTCCAGGACCTCGTCGAGCTGACGGCGCAGGTGGTAGACGTGCGTGCGCAGGGTGCTGAGCGCCCAGCGCGGGGGCCGCTCCTCCCACAGCTCGTCGACGAACGTGTCGACCTCCACCACCTGGCCCGCCCGCAGCAGGAGCAGGGCCATCACCTTGTTCACCATCGGGCCGCGCAGGGTGTGGGGAGTGGCGCCCGTGGAGACACCGAGGGCTCCGAGCACCGAGAAACAGATCTGGCCGGCCACTGCTGTCCGCCCCTCCGTCAGTACGTCGGCGACACCGTGCGCATCGCCGTTCACCGGCTGGAATACAAGCACGCACAGGGGCCCTGGCCAGCGGCTCTGCCCCGCAAGAAGCGCACGGCTGCGCCTAAAGAGACATCCGTACAGAAGGTGGAATCATGACCGAAACGTCGCAGGTGCTCATCGTCGGAGCGGGCCCGGTGGGTCTCGTGACGGGGATCGAACTCCTCAGGCGCGGCGTGCCGGTGCGCGTCGTCGACCGCTCCGAGCGCCCCAACCCCCACTCCAAGGCGATCGCCCTGTGGCCGCGGGGCATCGAGGCCCTGGCCCGGTTCGGCGCCGCGGACGAACTGCACCGGCGCGGCGTGGTGTTGCGCGCGCAGAACTACCACTCGCAGGGGGAGCGGGTCGCCCGGCTGGCGTTCGGCGGCATGCGCCGCACCCGCTACCCGTACGCCCTGTCGATCCCGCAGCAGGAGACGGAGGCGGTCCTGCGGGACACCTTCCGAGGGCTGGGCGGGACCATCGAGTTCGGGACGGCCCTGACCTCCTTCACCCAGGACGGCGCCGGGGTGAGCGCCGAACTGGAGACGGCACGGGGCCGGGTGACGGAACGCGTCGGCTGGCTCGTCGGCTGCGACGGCGCGCACAGCAAGGTCCGGGAGGTACTGGGAGTGCCCTTCCGGGGCAGTTCCTACCCGCAGCAGTTCCTGCTCACGGACGGGCCGGTCCGCACCTCGCTGGCCCATGACGAGGTCCACTACTTCATGTCGCCCGCCGGAGTGCTGGTGGTGGTGGGGCTGCCGGGCGGCATGTACCGGACCTTCGTGAGCGCGGCGCCCGACCTGGCGGTGGACGACGCCCGCGAAGCCGTGCAGCGCGCGGCGTCCGAGCGCTGCCCGGTGCCGATCGAGCTGCTCGGTGAGCAGCGCAGCGGGGTGTTCCGGGTGCACCGCAAGGTGGCCGACCGGCTGCGGTCCGGCCGGGTGCTGCTGGCGGGAGACGCCGCGCACATCCACAGCCCGGCGGGCGGTCAGGGGCTGAACACCGGTATCGAGGACGCCGCTTCGCTGGCCTGGCGCCTCGCCGGGGTGCGCGAGGGCCGGTGGGACGAGGCGGTGCTGGCGCAGTGGGAGGAGGAGCGGCTCGGGGTCGCGCGGGCCGTGGTCGGCGACACCGACCTGCAGACCCGGATGTGGATGATGAGCGGCTGGCGCGCGCGGGCCCGGGACGCGGCGCTGGAGGTCGCGGGCCGCAGCGGTGTCCTGAACCGCGTCGTCGTGCCGCGCCAGGCGCAGCTGTCGTTCGAGCTTCCGGGCCCGCGGCAGCGGTCCGGCCATCTGCGGACGGGGATGCGGCTGCCGGACGTGCCGCTCGACGCGGAGCGCGGCCGCTGGCTGCGGGACGAACTGGGCTCTCCCGAGCCGCTGTTGCTGCTGTTCCCGGGGACGGGCAGGCACCGCAGGGAAGTCCAGGGCGTGGCCGATATCTTTCGGAAAGCGCACGAGGGCCTTCGCGTCACCGTGATTTCCGATGCGAACGATATCGGCCATTCGCTGCTGCGACTCAGCCACCCCTGTGCCGTTCTCGTACGGCCCGACGGGACCGTCGCCGCGCTGCTCGACCCGTTCCGTGACGAACTCCACTCGGAGGCACGGCATTTGACCGGGCACGCCGCTCCGGCGCGATAGTTAGGATGACACGTGCTTCTTTCAGAATTCTCGCAATTGCCTCTCCCCGCTGTCCTGTTCGCCGACGGAGTATTCGCCCATCCCGAGGGAAAGACCGTCCAGGGGGTGATCCGGCACAGTACGGTGCTCCGCCCCGTCGCGGTCGTCGACCGCTCCCACCCCCACCCGACCTCGGCATCCGTCCTGCCGGGGACGGACATCCCGGTCGTCGGGTCCGTCGCCGAGGCCATGAAATACGGCCCCGAGGCATTGGTGGTGGCGCTGACCGAGTCCGATTTCGGTGAGTCGCTCGACGGTAAGTTCCTGCACACGCCGAGAGATCCGGGCGACCTGCCGGACCTCTGGTGGGACGAGATACGCACCGCGGTACGCGGGGGCCTCCACGTCATTTCCTGTCTTCATGTGCGGCTGCTCGAAACGGAGATTGCCGGGATGCTCTCGGAAGGGCAGCGCATTGTCGACGTGAGGCGGCCGCACGACGTGCTGCCCAAGTATTCCGGACGGGTCCCCAGGAGCCGGGCCAAACTGATTCACGTCGCGGGCAGCGACTGCGTCGTCGGAAAGCGCACCACGGCTCTCCAGATACATCGGGAAGCCCTTTCCCGTGAGATCGACTCGGGCTATGTGGGAACCGGCCAGACCTGCCTGCTCGCCGGATGCACCGAAGGCGCGATCATCGACCGGACACCGGTGTTCCAGGCGGCCGGTCTCGTCGAGCACCTGGTGCAGCAGGCCGACCCCCGCCACGACCTGCTGATCATCAAGGGGCAGGCGTCCGTCATGCACCCGGCGTTCGGCGGCCTGGCGAGCGCGATCCTCCAGGGCTCGCAGCCCGACGCGGTCATCTTCGCGCACGACCCCGAGCGCGCCTCGCGCTACCACTGGGACCATCTGCCCCTCGCCGACCTGGAGACGGAGATCCGCACGGTCGAAGCCCTCGGTGGCGCTCCCGTCGCGGCCATCGCCACCCGTGGCCGGGACAGCGTGCGCCGGCTCCGCCATCTGGGACTCCCGGTCGCCGACGTCCTCGACGGTGACGGTGCGGCGGTCCTGCTGGACGCGGCCGAGGCCGTGTGGTCCCCGAGCACGGGTACGACCGGGGACGCGGGCCGGGCGGGGGCCGCGCGGTGAGCGTGGAGGTGGTGCTGCGCGCGGCGGCCGCCTTCGCCGAATGCCCGACCTGGGACCCGGCCGACGGAACGCTGCTGTGGGTCGACATGAACCGCAGCGAGGTGCACCGGCTGCGCCCCTCGGACGGCACCGACACGGTCCTGCGCTTCGCACAGCCCGTCGCCGCCGCCAAGCCCCGGGCCGGCGGCGGCCTGGTGCTCAGCATGCGCGACGGGGTGGCGGTGCGCGAGCCCGACGGTTCGCTGCGCCCGCTCGCCGACTGGTCGGCCGAAGGAGTACGGGGCAACGACGCGGGCATCGACGCGCGGGGCCGCCTCTGGGTCGGCACCATGGCCGGCCCGTCCGCCCCGGGCTGGCTGGGCCGGGTCTCGCCCCGGGGCGAGACGCACCGCGCGCTCTCCGGCACCCGCCTGAGCAACGGCATCGCCTGGAGTCCGGACGGCCGGCGGATGTACTTCGTCGACACCCCCACGTGCCGGATCGACGTGCTCGACTACGACCTCGCCGAGGGGGAGGCCTCCGCTCCGCGTCCGTTCGCCGAACTGACCGGCACGGCCGGGGTGCCCGACGGCCTGTGCGTCGACACCGACGGCGGCGTGTGGGTGGCCCTGTTCCGCGGCGGCGCGGTCCGCCGGTACACGCCCCGGGGCACGCTCGACCGGGAGATCCGCTTCCCCGCCGCGCTCACCACGGCGTGCGGCTTCGGCGGTCCGGACCTGACCGACCTCTACGTCACCACGGCTCGGCGCGCGCCCGAATTCGACGAACCCCTCGCGGGCAGTGTCTTCGTCGTGTCCGGGGCCGGACAGGGCCTGGCCGCCACGGCGTTCGCCGGCTGAGACCGCTCACGCCCTGACGGCCGGGCGGTCCGTGACGGGCCCGGCGGGCGGCGCGGCGGGTATGCGGGCGAAGGCCCGGGAGACCTCGACCAGCCAGCGCACGTCGGCGGAGAAGTCCAGGTCGTCCGGACTCATCACGGGTACCGGCCCGGCGTCGTCCGCGCGGTCGTCCTGCCGCCCGTCGCGCCCGGGCCGCGCCGCGAGGGCGGCCGCGACGCGCGCCGCCTCCCACCGCGCCCGCTCCTCCTGGCTCCCGTCCGGCCCCGGGGCGGGAGCCAGCCCGGGGGCGACCTGCCCGCCCACCGCCAGGTAGCCGTCCCGGATCTCGATCACCCGCCGGTGCAGGCGGAAGCGCAGGTCCCAGAGGGCGAAGAGATCGCTGCGGGGAGCCGGCTGCAGGGACGTCTCGGGGTGCGCCCGGTACAGGGCGTACCAGAGCGGCCGCAGCCGGCGGAAGCGCCGGTAGTCGGCCCACCAGGCCAGCACCGCCTGTACCCGCGAGCCCCACAACGGCGCCGTCCACCCGATGGTGTTCAGGGTCAGCCCCACCGTCAGGCAGGTCCGGGTGACGTCCGCCCACGCGGCCGGGTCCCATCCGCGGTGCACGAGGAAGATGTCCGCGAACCGCCCCAGGGAGTACACGAGGTCGAGGCACGCACCGACCGCCGCGGTCCGCAGCCCGCGCCGTACCCACTTGTCCTCGGTCAGCCGGGCGTAGTACCAGCACGCCTTCGCCACCACGGCCTTGCCGAGGGCGAAGGCCGTGAGGTAGACGACCTGGTAGGCCACGAAGTACGGCTGCTCCCGCGGGTGTACGAAGGTGTTCCGGGGATGCCCGTGCATCAGGGCGAGCTCGAAGAGGACGGCCATCGCCACCGGCACGCAGGCCAGCAGGGCCAGCCTGCGGCGCGCGCGGACGCGGGCCGCCTCGCGCGGGTGCAGCCAGTGGATGAGCAGCACCTGCTGGCAGGCGATCGCCGCGATGATCCACATCTGGACGGACACGTTGTACCAGGTGACCGGGCCGAAGAGCTTCCCGGTCAGGTGCGTGGGCGTGGACATGGCCAGGTACATGCCCTGGCAGCCGAAGGACGCGCACAGGGCGACGAGCGCCGCCTCCCGTCCGCGCCGCAGGACCGGCGGAAGGGTACGGGCGAACGCCAGCCAGCAGACCAGCGCGCCCAGCGGATAGCGGAGACTGTTCACGTCCGGTCCCGTCGGCGCCAGTCGAGCGAGCCCTGGATGCGGCCGAGCACCCCGTCCGCCTCGGCGGCGGCCGTGCCGGGCTGCGAGCGCAGGCCCTCGCCGAGGAGGAACGCCATCACCTCCGCCTCCCGCTCCTGGGTGTCGGAGTAGTTGTCCCGGCACAGCAGGTCCTGCACCAGCGAGGGGTCGAGGTCCGGGAAGAGGGTGGCGACGGCCGGCGAGTCGGCGGTGCCGCTGCGGTGGCCGCACAGCATGTGCGCCAGCTCGTGGGCGATGATGTGCTCCTGGTGGTGACGGCTGGTGTTCTGCTCGTAGACCACGTAGTCGGCGTCGGCGAAGGCCAGCCACAGTCCGCACGGACCCGACGCGTCCAGGGGCATGGGCAGCAGGTGGACGGGCCGGCCCCGCGTGTCGCTGAGGTGGTCGCACAGGGTCATGAGGTCGTAGGAGCCGGGCAGTCCGAAGGAGGCCAGCCGCTGCCGGCTCTCCCGGCGCAGTGCCTGGAGGTCCGACCGTCGCCGGTGTCGCTGCAGGAATCGCATGGGCTGTCTACTCCCCGGCGCCCGCCGTGCCGCCGGACTCTCTGCCCTCCGGGGCGTCGGCCGTCCCGCTGCCGCGCTCCGCCTGCCCGCGGGCGGATGCCGCCGAGTGCAGCAGACTGACCTCGCGGATGATGCGTGCCAGGTGCTTGCGGCCGGAGTCGTCCATGCTCATGGCCCGCAGGGCGATGTCGCGGACCTCGGCGTTGCCCATGGCCGAGGCGATGGCGAGCTGTGCGTCGACCCGCTCGGCGGTGTCGTCGTCGAAGAAGTACGCGGCCGGCACGCGGAAGAACGCCGCCAGCGCCTCCAGATGCCGTTTGGTGGGGTTGTCGCGCTGTCCGGTGCGCAGCTGCCACACGTACGTCTTGGAGAACGTGCCGCCGCTCAGTTCGCTGCAGCCACGGGCGACTTCCTCGTACGTGTACTCCCGCCCGTTGGTGCGGATGGTCCTGAAGAGCTTGTCGACCTTGTCGGCCAAGGGGGGCATCAACACTCCTTCTCGTCCGCCAGTGTGAACCAGCAGGGTGGGCGCGCTTCATCGTAGTTGACAGCCCGGGGGTCCGCACCTACGGTCGGATCGTTAGCTGAGATGAACAGGCGGGTGGATTCCGGCAGCCGCAGACAGTCGGCCGGTCGGTACGGGGCCCGCTTCGGGGGAGGCTTGGGTGGGAGACATCTCTGTGCCGGACCAGGGCGGCGACGCGGCCGGCCCACGGCTGAGGGAGGCGGCCGCCGAGGTGCTGGCCCGCTACGCGGACGCCCTGCGGGCCGAGGGCCATCCGCTCCTGGACCTTCCGGACCTGTGGCGGGACACCCGGGCCGGGGCCGCGCTGGTCCTCGCGGAGTGCGTCCGCGCGCTGGAGGCGCCCGCCCGGCCGCGCCCCCGCGGACACCTGGACCGCGTACGGCCCGCCGAGGCGTCCTTCCACGGGCTCGGCGCCCGGTGGGCCGCCGCGGACCTCGGACTCGCCGACTGCCTGTCCGCCATGGACCGGCTCGCGCAGACGCTCGTCGCCGCGGTGGACCCGGCGGGCGCGGTGGACACGGCCGGCCGGGGGCCGCGCGCCGGGCAGGACGCGGCGGACCTCGTGCGGGAGGTGTCCGCCCGTCACACCCGGGCCGCCGCCCAGGGCTACGAGAACCGGCTGCGGGCGCCCCGGCCGGGCCCCGGCGACGACTGCTGCGGCCGCCTGGCCCGCGAAGCCCATGACCACCTGGGCGGCAGCCTCGCGCTCGCCTTCCGCCACCTGGAGCTCCACCGGCTGCGGACCCGGACCGCGGGCGCGGGCGGTCCGGGCGCGGACCGGCACCTCGCGGCGATCCACGACGCCCTCCAGGAGGCCACCGCCGTCACCCGCGCACTGGTGAGCGGACTGCGCGAGGCCCGCGCCAGCGTGCGGGAGGGCCTCGGGGAATCACTGCGCCGCCATGCGGACCGGCTCAACCTGGCCGGACTTCCCGTCCGGCTCACGGTGGAGGGCGACGAGTCGCGGGTGCCGCCCGCCCACCGCCGGGAGATCGTCCTCGTCGTCGGGGAGTTCCTGCGCAACTCCTTCGCCCACGCCGATCCGCAGGCCCTGACGATCGCCGTACGCGTTTCGCACCACCGCGTCGCGGTCCGGGCCACGGACGACGGGCGGGGCTTCCGGTACGACACCCTGCGCACGCACGGAGGCGGACTGACGGCCATGCGCGAGCGGGTGGCCGGGATGGGCGGGCGCAGCCTGCTGCTCAGCGCTCCGCGAAAGGGCACCCGGCTGCTGCTGTGGGTGCCGCTGACCAGCGGCCACGGGCCGCACCCGGGGGAGAAGACATGGAACTCATTCGCATCCTGATAGCCGACGACCACACCCTGCTGCGCGACGCGCTGGCGGAACTCCTCGACGCGGAGGAGGACTTCGAGGTGGTGGGCGTGGCCGGCGACGCCGCGGGCACCGTGCGCCTGGCCGCCGAACTCCGGCCCCACGTACTCCTCCTGGACATCGAGATGCCCGG
Organism: Streptomyces sp. NC-S4; assembly: GCF_054353315.1. Lineage (NCBI taxonomy): Bacteria > Bacillati > Actinomycetota > Actinomycetes > Kitasatosporales > Streptomycetaceae > Streptomyces > Streptomyces sp. NC-S4. The sequence continues at coordinate 7,965,275 of NZ_CM135937.1, forward strand.
CAACGAGGACCCGGCCACCACCGTCCGGCACCTGCGCCGGGCCGCGCCGCAGACCCAGGTCATGGTGCTGACCATGCACGACGACCCCGGGCTGGTCCAGGCGCTGCTGCCGCTCGGCATCCGGGGTTTCCTGCACAAGACCGTGAGCCACCAGTCGCTGGCCGGCACGGTGCGCGATGTGTGCGCCGGCGGGAGCCGGGTCACCATCTCGCTCTCCGCCAGGAGCCTGGCCGCCCCCGTACCCGCGGACGACGCCCCGCTCTCGGTCCGCGAGACGCAGGTCATGGAGCTCGCCGCCGGGGGACTGAGCAACTACCGCATCGCACGCCGGCTCGACATCGCCGAGGGAACCGTGAAGCGCCACATGCGCAACATCTTCGACAAGCTGGGCGCGGGCTCCCGGGTGGAGGCGGCCAACAAGGCGGTGGAGCGCGGCCTTATCGCTCCTCCCGTGACCGCCCCCCCGCGGGCTGCGGGACCCCCGCCGGCTGCCTGACGTCGTACTGCGGGGCCCGCACGGCCTGCCCGAAGCCGTCCTGAGGTAGCACCTGGAGGGACGGCCCCGGGCGCGCGGGTCCCGCGGACGGGTCAGACGCCCATGCCGATGCCGCCGCCCACCGGCAGGACCGCGCCGGTCACGTACCCGGCCTGCTCCGAGGCGAGGAAGCGGACCGCGGCGGCCACCTCATCGGCCGTGCCGGGCCGGCCGAGCGGAGTCATCCCCATGACCTCCTTCATGCGCCGCTCGGTCAGCCCGCTGGTCATGTCCGTGTCGATGATCCCCGGCGCCACCAGGTTCACGGTGATTCCCCGCGAGCCCAGTTCCCAGGCGAGCGAGCGGGCGAACCCCAGCAGTGCGGTCTTCGCCGCGGCGTAGTTGGTCTGCCCCGGGGAGCCCAGGAAGCCCAGCGCGGACGACACCAGCACGATCCGGCCCCGGCGGGCGGCGAGCATGCCGCCCGCCGCGGCCCGCACCGTACGGAACACACCCTTCAGGTTCGTCTCCAGCACCTCGTCGAACGTGGCGTCGTCCATGCGCAGCAGCAGGGTGTCCCGGGTGATGCCGGCATTGGCCACCAGCACCTCCACAGGACCCTGCTCCTGCGCGACGGAGGCGAAGGCCGCCCGGACAGAGGCGTCGTCCGTCACGTCGCAGAGCACCCCCCGAAGCCCTTCCGGGGGCGTCCCGGTCCGGTGGCCGACCGTCACCCGGTCGCCGTCCGCGGCCAGGGCCCGCGCCACGGCCAGACCGATCCCCCTGTTGCCGCCGGTGACGAAGACGGAACGTGACATGTTTTTTCTCCTTCTGGGACACCGGGCGCTCGCCCGGTCTCGTGAACGGCGCGAAGGTCATCGCGCCGGGGACTCCACCAGCAGGCACGACCAGGTGAAGCCGGCCCCCGCGCTGAAGACGAGGGCACTGGAACCGGGTTCGGGCAGGCCCAGAGCCGTCAGGTCGGCGAGACCGGCGAGCGCGTCGCCCGCGCCCAGGTGTCCGGTCTCCCGGCCGAGGTCGAGCAGGTGCGCGCCGCCCACCTGCTCCGTCAGGACCGGGATCCACGACTCGGCCAGCGTCTTGGCCCCGAACCGGGGGAGCACGACGTGCGTCAGACGCGGGTCGCGTCCGTCCATGCCGCCGTTGGCCAGCGCCTGTGAGACGACCGTGCGGATCGCCCGGCGGTTGGACGAGGTGAACGGCAGCGTCCCGTGCGTGCGCAGGTAGGACCGCTTGGTGGCGCGCATGTCGACCCGGTCGCGATGGCCGCGGGCGACCGGCGAGAAGGGATCCGTGCCGCGGTGCATCTCCTCCAGCAGGGGGTCCGCGACCGTCGCGACCGACCGCAGCAGCAGTACGTCACCGTCCGCGGCCGGCCGGCGGAGCAGCACGGCCGTACCGGCGTCTCCGTACGCCACCCCGAAGTCGCCCGCCCAGCGGTCGAATCCGGGCTCCGCGAAGCGGTCCCCGGTGGTGACCAGGCCCAGCCGCGACCGCGCCGAAGGGCCCTGGTCCGACGAGGCCAGCCACGCCGTCACCAGCCCCAGCGCGGCGGCGCCGCCGTTGCACACCTGCTGGATGCCCACCGGCACGGCCCGCAGCGCGCCGAGGCGGCGGGCGACGTAGTGGGCGGGCGACCACAGGTCGTGCCCCTGGTAGTACATCCACGCGTGCGCCAGCACATCCAGCTCGCCGGCTTCCAGCCCCGCCGCGTCCAGTACCCCGCGGGCCGCGAGGACCGCGGCGTCGGGCGGGGCCACGGCCCGCGCGTCCGGAACGCTCTCATGGCCCAGGGCCACCGCGTCACGCTCGCGCAACCGCCCCGCGGCGACCGCGTCCGAGGCGCTGGAACGCCCCTCGGGCAGCCACAGTCCGGCCGCCACTATTCCCACCGGCTCGGTCGGTCTCATCCCCCGCACCACCTGTCCGTACATCGGGTCGTCCTCAACGCCGGAATGCTCGGGCGCCCCGATGAAAGCGCGGGCAAAAGACGGCCGGAAACCCCACCGCCCGGGGCGGAACACCCCCATGGGCGGACGGGACCGACTCCGGCGGGGCAGCACCCATGTCACTTTCGGAGTGCTTGCCGCTGCCTCCGGACCTGGGATTGGCTGGTTCAAGCCGCACCGGGAACACGTAGATCCCCTGGTTCCGGCCTCCCACAAGCAGCGATTCGAAGGGCCATCAGATGAGTGACATCGCGATATCCGAGGACCGGCGCGCACAGGTGCGGGCCATCGTGGCGGACGTCCTCGAGGTGGACCCGGACGCCCTGACCGACGAGAGCAGCTTCGCCGAGGACTTCGACGCGGACTCGCTGCTGATCATCGAGATCTTCTCGCGCTTCGAGCGCGACCTCGGCATCCGGATCCCGCAGGAGGACCTCACCGAGCTCGACGAACTGCCGAGCGCCTACCGCCTGGTCGAGAAGCACAGCACCCCGGAGGCGCTGGGTGTCTGACGGGGCCTCCGCCACCGGGCGCCGGGTCGTCGTCACCGGGCTCGGCGCGGTGAGCAGCCTCGGGCTCGGCGCCCGCGCGCTCACCGCGGCGGTCCGGGCCGGGCGCAGCGGCATCGGCCCGATCGGGCAGTTCGACGGTACGGGCTTCGAGCGCGTCCTCGCCGGTGAAGTGCGCGGATTCCACGCGGAGATGCACCTGCGGGGCACCGACCCCGCGCAGTGGGGGCGCAGCGGCCGCTTCGCCGCGGCGGCCGCGCGCATGGCGGTCACCGACGCCGGAGCGAATCCGGCCGCACTGTCCGAGGGAAACACGGCGAGCTGCTTCGGCACCACCAACGGCGAGTCACAGGTCCTGGAGGAGCTGACCCGGCAGTGGGTCGACGACGGCCTCGCCGCCCTCGATCCGGCGCTGGCCGGTCAGGCCGACGCCGGCCGGATCGCCGCCGCCGTCAGCGCCGAACTCGACCTGAGCGGCGAGTCCGTCACCCTGGGCACCGCCTGCGCCGCCGGCAACTACGCCATCGGCTACGGCTACGACCTGGTCCGCACCGGCGAGGCGGATGCCGCACTGTGCGGCGGAGCCGATGCCTCCAACCGGGCCACCCACGCGGGGTTCCACCGCCTCGGGGCCCTCGCCGCCGACGTGCCCCGCCCGTTCGACGAACACCGCGACGGCATCGTCACCGCGGAGGGCGCCGCCGCACTGCTCCTGGAAGACCTCGACACGGCGCTGGCCCGCGGGGCCCGGATCTACGCGGAGGTCCTCGGGTACGGCATGACCTGCGACGCCCGCCACATGACCAACCCGGACGCCGCGTCGATCGCCGAGTGCATCCGGCGCGCCCACCGCCACGCCGGCATCGAGCCGGGCGACGTGGACTACATCTGCGCCCACGGCACCGGCACCAGGGCGAACGACTCCACGGAGACGGCCGCCGTGCGCGAGGTGTTCACCGACGGCCTTCCGCCGATCAGCTCGATCAAGTCCATGCTCGGGCACACGATGGGCGCGGCCGCCGGTTTCGGGGCCCTCGTGTGCTGCGCCGCCCTGTCCGAAGGCTTCCTGCCGCCGAGCGCCACGCTCCGCCAGGTGGATCCGGCACTGGGACCGGGACTCGACTGCGTCCAGGGGCGGGGCCGGGCCGCCCGGCCGCGCATCGTACAGAACCACGGCTTCGCCTTCGGGGGGAACAACGCCGTGACGATCTTCGGAGAGTTCACCGCATGAGCATCGTGGACGACCAGCGGCGTCCGGCCGCCACCGCGCGGACGGTGGTACCCCTGGCACTGGAGACGGCCGGCGTGGTCAGCGCGGCCGGCCCGGGACTGCAGCCCCTCGCCGACGCACTGCGGCGGGGCACGGCGGTGGGCGGCGCGCCGCCCACCGCCCAGGAGGCGGAGGAGTACCCGCCGCTCGCCCTGCGCCCGGCGGACTTCGATGCCGCCGGCCTCCTCGGGCCCAAGGGACTGGGCCGGCTCACGCGCGCCGAACAACTGGGCATGGCCGCGTGCACCCTGGCGCTCGGACCGGTCATCGACCCCTCCGCCCCGTCCGGGACCGGGGTGGTCCTGGGGAGCGCGGTCGGCAGCACCGGCGGCGTCGGGCGCTTCACCCGGGACACCTTCGTCCAGGAACGCCCGTACATGGTCAACCCGTCGGCCTTCCCGGGTACGTTGATGAATGCCGCGGCAGGCCGCACGGCCATCCGCCACGGGCTCACCGACGTGAACGCCACCGTCTCGGGCGGACCGCTGGCCTCACTGCACGCACTGCGTTTCGCCCGCAACACGCTCGTGGCCGGGCACGCGCACCGGCTGCTGACCGGCGGTGTGGAGGAACTGTCGCCGCAGGGCGCCTGGGCCTGGCACCGGGCCGCAGCACTCGTACCCGGCACGGCGCTCGGCGAGGGCGCCGCGGTGTTCGCCCTGCGGGCCGCTTCGGACACCGGTCCGGAGACCCCGGCCGAGGCCGCCGGCGGGCGTCCCCTCGCCCTCGTCATGGCGGTCGAGACCGGTTTCGCCGCGGGCGGCCCCCTCGCCGTCGCCCGCCGCCTCACCGCCTGTGTCCGGCGTGCCCTCGCCCGCAGCGGCGTCGGCGCCGCCGACGTCGCCGTGGTCGCACCCGGCGCTGCCGGCCGGCGGGGCTGGGCGGCCGTGGAGCGACGCGCCCTGCGCGCCGCGCTCGACGACCGCGCCGGCCCGCATCTGCTCCGCGTGCAGGAGGCGCTCGGCGAGACCCATGGTGCGAGCGCCGCCCTCCAGGTCGCCGCCGTCGTCGCCCGCTGGCACGACCCTCACCTCGACATCCGCGGTGAGCGGGCCGGCCTCGTCACCTCCGTCGGCCCGGACGGCTCGGTCGGCTGCGCCGTCCTGCTGCACCCGCACGCCGGGGCCTGAGGCGTTCCGGCCCAGCCCAGGCCCCGGCCCCGATCCCCTCACCGATCCACCACCACACCACGTAAGGACGTACCCTCCCCATGCGTTACCGCTATCTCGGCCGGACCGGCCTTCAGGTCTCCGAGCTGTCCTTCGGGGCGGCCACTCTCGGCACCCCCGGCGCGTTCGGCGGACTGCCCGGCGCGAACTGGTCCCAGTTCGGCGTCAACGCGGGCGACGACGCCGTCCGCCTCGTCCACGCCTGCCACGACGCGGGCGTCAACTTCTTCGACACCGCCGACGTCTACCGCGACGGCGAGTGCGAGGAACTGCTCGGCCTCGCGCTGAAGGACCGCCGCGACAAGGCCGTCATCGCCACCAAGGCCCGCTTCCGCACCGACCCCGACGACATCAACGCGGCCGGCTCCTCCCGGCACCACCTGGTGCGCGCCGTCGAGGCCAGCCTCCGACGGCTCGGCACGGACTACATCGACGTGCTCTACCTCCACGGCACCGACCCGCGGACGTCCCTGGAAGAGACCCTCGCGGCCCTCGACGACCTCGTGCGCGCCGGGAAGCTGCGCTACATCGGCTGCTCCAACTTCGCCGGCTGGCAGCTGATGAAGGCCCTCGACATCTCCGACCGGCGCGGTCTCGCCCGCTTCGCCGCCTACCAGGGCTACTACAACCTGGGGGCCCGCGAGCTGGAGCACGAGATCGTGCCCGCCGCCGCCGACCAGGGCGTGGGCATTACCGTCTGGAGCCCGCTGGCGGGCGGGTTCTTCAGCGGGAAGTACCGGCGCGGGCAGGACGTCTCCACGGACTTCCGCCTGGCACACGAGGGCCCGGCCTCCATCGCGCCCCTCGCCGACCGCGAGCAGGCCTACGACGTGGTGGAGGTGCTCGACGGCATCGCCCGCGACCGCGGCGTCTCGATCGCCCAGGTCGCCCTCAACTGGGTGCTGAGCAAGCCCGGCGTCACGTCCGTGGTCTTCGGCGCCAGCCGCCCCGCCCAGCTCCAGGACAACCTGGGCACCGTCGAGTGGGAGCTCACCACCGAGGAGCGGCAGCGCCTGGACGCGGCGAGCGAGCGGCCCGCGCCCTACCCGTACTGGCACATGCGCGCGATCGCCGGCGACCGGAACCTGCCCGGCGACATCCAGCCCTGACCACGGCCGCGCCCGGCCCCACCCGTTCCGCAGCAGCCCGACCCAGGAGCACAGCCGTGCCCATTGCCGTCATTGCCCTGTCCCTCAGCGGTTTCGCCATCGGAGTCGCCGAGTTCATCATCGCGGGGATCCTCCCCGACATCGGATCCGACCTCGCCGTCTCCATCCCCACCGCGGGACTGCTGGTGTCCGGGTACGCGCTCGGCGTCGTCGTCGGCGCCCCCGGCCTCACCGTCCTGTGCGCCCGCACCGAACGCCGCAGCCTGCTCATCCGGCTCATGCTGCTCTTCCTCGCCGGAACGGTGCTGTCCGCCCTCGCCCCCACCTACGGGCTGCTCATGGCGGGCCGGGTGCTGTCCGCCCTCGCCCACGGCGCGTTCTTCGGCGTCGCCATGGTGGTCGCCTCCGACCTCGTCCCCGAGGACCGCAAGGGCCGCGCCGTGTCGATGGTCGCCGCGGGTCTCACCCTGTCCACGATCCTCGGCGTCCCGGCGGGCACCTTCATCGGCCAGCACTTCGGCTGGCGCTGGGCGTTCTGGATGGTCGCCCTCTTCGCCGCGGTGGGCCTGGCGGGCATCGTCTCGCTCGTGCCCCGGACCCCGGCGCCCCAGGGCACCGGTCTGCGCTCCGAACTGACGGTGCTGCGCCGCCCGCAGGTGCTGATGGTCCTGCTCACCACCGTGCTCGGCTTCGGCGGCGTCATGACCTCCTACACCTACATCGCCGAAATGGTCACCCAGGTGACCGGGTTCACCGATGACGCCGTCACCCTGATCATGGTCCTCTTCGGCGTCGGCATGTTCGTCGGCAACTGGGCCAGCGGCCGGATCGCGGACCGCGCCCCCAGGAGCGCCATGTGCGGTGCGCTGGCCCTGCTCACCCTCGTCCTCGGGGCGTTCACCTTCACGGTGCACGACAAGACGGCCACCTGCGTGACCGTCTTCCTCTTCGGCGCGGCCACCTTCGCCACCATCGCCCCGCTCCAGATGCGGATCATGACCAAGGCCGACGGCGCGCCCACGCTGGCCTCGGCGTCGAACATCGCCGCCTTCAACCTCGCCAACGCCGCCGGTCCGCTGCTCGGCGGCAGCATCATCGACGCCGGCCTGGGCTACCCCGCCCTCAACTGGGCCGGAGCCCTCGTCACCCTCGCCGGCCTGCTCCTCGCCGGCCTCGGAGTTGCGGCGGAGCGCAAGGAGCGCGCCGCCGTGCCCGTAGCCGCGCACTGAACACCGCCCCTAGGAAAGGAAGTCACCGTGGAAGCCCCCCTCCTCGACCTCGACGCGCCCCGCGGTCCCACCGCACCCCCCGGTGCCACCGCACCCGTCACCCCGGCCTACGACCGGACCGTGTCGCGCTCGCTCGTCCACCGCTGGGCCCTGTCCGAGGTGTTCCTCACCGATGCCGTCGCCACCGGCGAGGGCGTCTTCACGGCCGCCGCGCAACTTCCCCTGTCCCACGCGTACTTCCGCGACCACGTACCGGGACGGAGCTTCCACGACCCGCTGCTCGTGCTGGAGAGCTGCCGCCAGGCGGTCACCTACGCCTCACACCTCTTCGAGGCGGTGCCGCGCGACACCACGTTCATGGTCACGTCCTGGACGCTCGACATCACCGAGCCGGAAGCGCTCCGATGCGGTGAACGGCCCGGGGAACTGCGCATGGACGCGGAGGTCACCGCACGCACCCGGCGCGGCGGGCGGCTGCGCCGGCTGGCCTTCGCGATGGACCTCACGCTCGACGGCCGCCACCTGGGCCGGCTCACCATGGACACCAACTGCACGCCCACCGACCAGTACCACGCACTGCGCCGCATGCAGCGCGGCACGGCCGTCCCCACGGCCTACACCCTGCCCGCAGAGCCCGACGGAGCACCGGTCGACCCGGCCCGGGTACGCCGACTCGACCCGGCGAACTCCGTCCTCGACGCCGTGCACGGGGACGCGGCCGCCCTCACCGCCCGGCTCAGCCCCCGTACCTACCGCAACCGCAGCATGTACGACCACCCCTACGACCACGTCCCGGCCATGGTCTTCAGCGAAGCGGCGCGCCAGTGCGCCCTGCTGCTCGGCCCCGAGGACGCCGCCGCACGTGTGCTGCGGCTGTACGGCAGCTTCCTGAAGTTCGCGGAACTGGACGACGAGGTGCACCTGGTCGCCGTACGCGAGGAGGCCGACGGCCACGAGTCCTTCCGCATGAGCGCCGTCCAGCGGGACGAGACGGTGGCCGAGGTGCACGTGGCACTGGGCTGAGCCACCCTCCTTCCCCGCCTTCCCCCCTTGCTCCCTTCCCCCTTCTCGCCTCCGGAGTTCTCCGTGACCACGGCACCGCCGCCCACCACGCACGCCGTCGCCTTCTTCGACGTCGACGAGACGCTCACCACCGTCAAGACCATGTTCGACTTCTACGACTACTTCCTGGAGGCCGTCGGGCACACCCCGGAGGAACAGCGAAGGCTGCACCAGGACGCCCGCGACCTGCTGCGCCCCGGCATGCCGCGGGAACAGGGCAACCGGATCTTCTACCAGCGGTTCGCCGGCTACGGGGCCGAGCGGACGGCGGCCGTCGGCCGGGCCTGGTTCGCACAGCACCTGCGGCAGGGCGGCTTCTTCCACGAGGACGTCCTCGCCGCGCTCACGGCCCACCGGGAGCGGGGGCTGGCCACCGTCCTCGTCTCCGGGTCCTTCCCCGCGGCGCTGGACCCGGTGGCCGCCCACGTCGGTGCCGACGCGGTGCTGTGCACGCGTCCGGAGATCCAGGACGGGGTGTACACCGGGGAAGTTCTGACGACGATGATCGGCGACGCCAAGACCCTGGCCGCCCGGGAGTTCCTGTCCGGGCGCGGCATCGGCCCCGGAGAGTGCTTCGCGTACGGCGACCACGTGTCCGACCTGGGCCTCCTCCGACTCGTCGGCCACCCGGTCGTCGTCGGCGACCACCCGGACCTGCTGGCGGAGGCCGCTCTGCGCGGCTGGCACCACCTGGCGGGCGTTCCGGGCGCGAAGAAGCCCCTGTTGGCTTGATTCCGCCGGCGCGGCCGGATTGCGTTCGGGCGGGTTCGGCCCAGCAGTACACCCAGGGCGCGGGCCGCACGCCGGCGCACCGAGGGCTGGTTCGACGCCACCACCAGGGCCACCGACCCGAACTACGACTGGCGCCTGCACACCGTCCTCGACCACCCCGGTGGGCGCGACGACCCCGGTCGGCGCCGAACGCTGACCCCGCACGGATCCGCCCGCCGTCCGCCCGCCGCCCCGCGACGGGCGGACAGCGCTCACAGGGCGTGCCCGCGCTCCACTTGCCGACCGTCACGGCGGGCCTCGGGGGCCACGGTGACCTGGGGGATCCCGGTGCCCGGGTGCCGGGTCACCTCCGCTTCCACACGGTAGACCTCGGCCAGCAGATCCCGGGTGAGGACCTCCCGCGGAGTCCCGGTCGCGACCACACGGCCGGCGTCCAGCACGCAGATCCGGTCGCAGAAGGACGCGGCGAGATTGAGGTCGTGCAGGGCGATCACGGCGGTGACCCCGACCCTGCCGACGAGCCGGAGCGCGTCGAGTTGATGACGCAGGTCCAGGTGGTTCGTCGGCTCGTCCAGCACCATCGTCCCGGTGCGCTGGGCCAGCGCGCGGGCGATCAGCACCCTCTGCTTCTCGCCGCCCGAGAGACGGTCGAACGGCGCCTGCGCCAGGGCGGCGACATCGAGCTCCTCCAACGAGCCCATGATGATGTCGAGGTCGTCGGCGTCGTCCCCCGCGAAGGCGCGTTTGTGCGGGGTGCGTCCCATGGCCACCACCTCGTAGACGGTGAGTTCGAAGTCGCCCGCCGTCTCCTGCAGTACGGCGGCGAGGCGCTGCGCCAGCCGCTTGCCGGGCATCCGCCACACGTCCTCGCCGTCCAGCAGGACGTGTCCGGACGTGGGGCGCAGCACCCGGTAGAACGTGCGCAACAGCGTCGACTTGCCTGCCCCGTTGGGACCTACGAGCGCCAGCACCTCACCGGGTGCCACGTGCAGGGAGACGCGGTCGACCAGGGTCCGGCCGTTCACCACGACCGTGACGCCCTCGGCGTCGAGCGCGCCGGGTACGGGTACGGATACGGGGCCGTCGGTCATCGCGGTGCCTTTCGTCGCATCAGCCAGAGGAAGAACGGGCCGCCGACGAGGGCGGTCAGGATGCCGACGGGTATCTCCTCCGGACTCATGAAGGTGCGCGCGCCCAGGTCGGCGGCGATCAGGAAGCTCGCGCCGAGGAGGGCGGCGGCGGGCAGCGCGCGCCGGTGGTCGGCGCCCACCAGCAGACGTACGACGTGCGGCAGGATCAGTCCGACGAAGCCGATCTGGCCGCTGACCGCGACGATGGTGCCGATCATCAGGGCGACCAGGGTGAACAGGGCCCCGCGGAACCGGTGGACGTCCAGTCCCAGCGCCGCGGCGGCTTCCTCCCCGGCCAGCAGCAGGTTGAGGGACCGGCACACTCCGAGCAGGACGGCCGTGCCGACGAGCACGGCACCCACGGGGATCCATACCGTCGTCCAGGTGGTGCCGGCCAGCCCCCCGAGCATCCAGCGCAGGGCCGACTGCGTCTTCTGCGGGTCGCTGGAGGTGACGATCAGGAAGCTGGCCACCGCGGAGAGGACCTCGGCCATGGCGACACCCGCCAGCACCAGCCGTACGGTGGTCATCCGCCCGCCGGAGCGGGCCAGGAAGTACACGGCGACCAGTGCGGCCAGGGCTCCGCAGAACGCCGCCACGGGCAGCGAGAACATCCCGAACAGGGTCACGTGGAAGACGAGTACCAGTACCGCGCCGACCGACGCGCCGGAGGAGACCCCGAGCAGCATCGGGTCGGCCAGCGGATTGCGGACCAGGGCCTGCAGCGCCATGCCCGACACCGACAGGCCCGCGCCCACCACGCCGGCCAGCAGTACCCGGGGGAGCCGGACGTCGACGACGATCGTCTCGCGGACCGGTGTCCAGGTCGGATCGGCGAGGACCGGGTGGATCCGGTGCAGCAGGATCCCCCACACCTGGCCGGCCGGGACACTGATCGAGCCGACCGCGATACCGGCGGTCGCCGTGGCGGCCAGCACGAGCGCCAGGGCCAGGAGCAGCAGGGGGTAGGGAACGGACCGGCGGCGGGCCCCGGCCGCCGGGGTCCTCGCCGGAGCGACGACCGCCCCGCCCGTGTCCGTCGTCCCGGTCACCGGAAGCGGTCCGGGTGGATCTGGCGGGCCAGGGACTCCACGGCCGCCGGGACGCGCACGCCGAGCACCGTCGACGACAGGGGGAGCACCGCGAACCGCTGGTTCTTGATCGCGGGGACGTCCTTCAGCGCCGGGTTGGCGAGGAGGAACTTCTTCTTGTCCTCGACGCTCTGGTCGCCGTAGTCGTAGATGACGACGACCTCGGGCGCGCGCTCCGCCACCTGCTCGAACGACACGTCTCCGAAGGCCTTGTCCAGGTCGGCGAACAGGTTGACCCCGCCGGCCCGCCTGATCAGCTCGTTGCCGATGCCCTTGCCGCCCGCGGTGAAGGCGGTCTTGTCACCGCTGTCGTAGACGAAGAGCCTGGCCGGGGCGACACCGGCCAGTTTGCCGTCGACCCGGTCGAGGGTGCCGTGCAGCTTCTCCACCTGCTGCTCGGCCCGGTCCGGTACGCCGAAGATCTTGGCGACGGTACGTATCTCCTCGTCGACGGTGGCCATGGTCACCGGCCCGGCGGGGCACTCCTCGATGTTGAGGTGGGTGTTGATCCCGGCCTTGGCGAAGGCCGGACGGCCGCGGCCCTCCTTCTCGGCGAAGGTGGAGCCGAACCCGCCGTAGACGAGGTCCGGTTCGGCGGCCAGCAGGGTCTCGAAGGACGGGTACTCCTTCGACAGCACCTTCACCGAGTCGAACGCGGCCTGGTACTCCGGCAGGACCTTGTCGTCGAGGTAGCCCGTGCCCACCATCGACTTCTCCAGCCCGAGCGCCAGCATGACCTCCGTGGCGTGCTGGTTCAGGGACACCGCGCGCTGCGGCGGCCGTTGGTAGGTGCTCTGCACCCCGCAGTTGGACACGGTGACGGGGAACCCTTCGGCCCCGGGTCCCGATGCGGCGGTGCGGTCGCGGGCCTTGCCTCCGCAGGCCGGGACGAGCAGTACGGCGGCCACGGCCAGGAGCGCGGACAGCGGGCGTATGCCCCTCATGCGGTGTTTCCTCTCAACGGTTCTGTCGGATGGTCGCGTGCCGGACGTACCCGTCGGCGAGCGGACCGGGCGGGGCGAAGGGGGTGGGGGTCCGTCAGGAGGCCATGACGGGCGGGGCGGGGAGCGGGGTCAGGGAGGCGTACTCCAGCGGTGCGGACGGGTCGATGGACACGTTCAGCGGGGCCGGCTCCGCCCCGGAGCGGACCAGCAGGTCACCGACGGCCGCGATCATGGCGCCGTTGTCCGTGCACAGGGTCATGGGCGGGACCCGCAGTTCGATGCCGGCGGAGGCGCACCGGCGTTCCGCGAGGGCCCTGACCCGCGAGTTCGCGGCCACGCCGCCGACCACGACCAGCGTCTTCACGTCGTAGGCGCGGCAGGCGGCGAGGGCCTTGCGGGTCAGTACGTCCGCGACCGCCTCCTGCAGTGCGGCCGCTCCGTCGGCCACCGGCGGCTCCTCGCCGCGCAGGCGGTGCTTCTCGGCCCAGCGGGCCGCGGCCGTCTTCAGGCCGGAGAAGGAGAAGGCGTACGGGTCGTCCCCGGGCCGGGTCAGCGGGCGCGGGAAGGTCACGGCCTTCGGATCGCCGTCGCGGGCGGCCCGGTCGATGGCAGGACCGCCCGGATACGGCAGGCCCAGGATCCGGGCGACCTTGTCGAAGCACTCGCCCGCCGCGTCGTCGAGGGTGTCGCCGAGGTGCAGGATCGGTTCGCGGACCAGGTCCCGGACCAGCAGGAGCGAGGTGTGGCCGCCGGAGACGATCAGCACCACGCAGGGGCGGGGCAGCGGCCCGTGCTCCAGGGTGTCGGCGGCGACGTGTCCGGCCAGGTGATGGACGCCGTACAGCGGGACCCCGGCCGCGTACGCCAGCGTCTTCGCCCCCGCCAGGCCCACCTGCAGCGCGCCCGACAGGCCGGGCCCGGTGGTGACGGCGACCGCGTCGATCTGACCCAGCCGCAGTCCGGCCTGGTCCAGGGCCTGCCGGACGACGGGGTTGAAGGCGTGCAGGTGCGCGCGGGCGGCGATCTCGGGCACGACGCCGCCGAAGCGGGCGTGCTCGTCCATGCTCGACGCCACCACGTGTGCGAGCAGCCTGCCGTCCTGCACGATTCCCGCGCCGGTCTCGTCGCACGACGACTCGATCCCCAGTACCACCGGTCCGCTCACTGCGATCCACCTTCTTCTGCACATTCCCTGCAACTGCGAACTATATGCAATAAAGAGGAGAGGCTGGATCCGGTCAAGTGCGTGCGCCGGGCCGGAAATGGACCGGGGCCTGGAAGCGGGCCTTGCGGGCGGCGCGGCGGAACGTGGTCAGCACGGCCGGTGCCGCGAGGGTGATGCAGATGAAGTTGGTGACGGCGCGGCCGGTGTCCCAGCCCAGGGACGTGGCGAGGTCGAAGGCGAGGTAACGCTGGAACTGCTCGGTGAAGGGGAGGCCGGGCAGGTACGCGATGGAACTGTTGGGGTCGAGGGAGAAGGGCCAGAAGGAGAGGTTGAGGAGGAAGCCGAACAGGTAGCCGGAGACGGAGCCGTAGAGGGCGAGCATGACGATCTCGCGGCGGCCCGAGGCCTTCGGGAGGAACCCGGCGAGCATGCCGACGAAGGCGCAGCCGAACATCTGGTACGGCATCCAGGGCCCGACCCCGCCCGTGATCAGGGCGGAGGCGAACAGCGAGGTGCAGCCCAGGGTGAAACCGAAGCCCGGACCGTAGACCCGGCCCGCCAGGACGAGGATGAAGAACACCGTCTCGATGCCGGCCGTACCCGCGCCCAGCGGGCGGATCGCCGCGTTGACGGCGGACAGGACCCCGAGCATCGCCAGGGCCTTGGAGTTGATGCCGCCCTCGGCGATCTCGGAGATCACCACGCACAGCACGATCACCAGCAGCACGCCGAAGATCAGCGGCGGGGCGTAGTGCGAACCGAACGTGCCGGGCGCGACGAGGAACGGCCAGAAGAACGCGACCACCCCGAGGAACGCGGCCAGGGCGATGACGACGCCCGCCCGCGCGTTGATACGGATGGCCGCCGTGCGTGCGGCGGTGGTCATGAGGCCCGGTCCGTCTCGTCGTCGGGGAGGGCGGCGGCCACCTGGGCGACCGTCAGGTAGGGGAGCGGGGCGAGGACCTTCGCGGTCTGCGGCGCGAAGACGGGGGAGGCGACGATGATCTCGCCGGTCGGGCCGTCCGCGACGACGTCGCCCTCGGCCATGACCACGACCCGGTCGGCGGCGCGGGCGACGAACTCGACGTCGTGGGTGGAGATGACGACGGCACGGCCCTCCGCGGCCAGGTCGTCGACGATGCGGATCAGTTCCGCCTTGGCCCGGTAGTCGAGGCCCCGGGTGGGTTCGTCGAGGAGCAGGACCCTGGGCGCGGCGGACAGCTGGATGGCGAGGACGAGGGCGAGCTTCTGCCCCTCGGACAGGTCGCGGGGGTGGGTGGCGTCGTCGATCCCCGGCGCGAGGCGGTCGAGGATGGCGCGCGCCGCGGGGGCGTCCGCGCCGGCATCGGACTCCGAGTCCGCCTGGTCGAGTTCCTGCTTCACGCTCTCCAGGTACAGCAGGTCGGTGGGCGTCTGCGGGACCAGACCGACGAGGCGGCGGGCCGCGGCGGCGGACAGCTTCTGCGGGTCGGCGTACTCGCCCCCGTCCCCGGGGGGAATGTGCACGGTGCCGGCCTTGCGGGGACCGGAGCCCTGCAGGGCCCACAACAGGGAGGACTTGCCGGAGCCGTTGCGGCCCATCAGGGCGGTGATCTCGCCGCCGCGCAGGTGCAGGCCGACCTCGCGGACGGCCGGGACGCCCTGATAGGTCACCGTCACCCCACGGGCCCGCAGCAGTTCGGCCGGCTCCGCCGCGGGACCCGGCCGCACCGGCGGGGGAGTCCGGCCGGCGAGCCGGGTCCGCAGGGGCCCGGCCGCGCGGCGGGCGTCGCGGATCGAGAGGGGGAGCGGGTCCCAGCCGGCGGCGCGGCCGAGTTCCACGATGGGCGGCGCGATGGACGACGTACGGAAGATCCCGGCGGGCGGGCCGCTGACGACCCGCCCGTCACCGGGGAGGTGGATGACGCGGTCGGCGTACTGGACCACGCGCTCCAGGCGGTGCTCGGCGAGCAGGACGGTGACGCCGAGGTCGTGCACCAGGCGGGTGACGGCCGCCAGTACCTCCTCCGCGGCCGTCGGGTCCAGCGCGGAGGTCGGCTCGTCGAGGACCAGGATCCGGGGGTGGGCGGTGAGCACCGAACCGATGGCGACGCGCTGCTGCTGGCCGCCCGACAGCTCGTGCAGCGCGCGGTGGCGGAGGTCGGCGAGCCCGAGGAGGTCGAGGGTCTCCTCGACGCGCTTGCGCATGGTGGCCGGCGGGATCGCCAACTGCTCCATGGCGTAGGCGAGTTCCTCCTCGACGGTATCGGTGACGAAGCCGTCGAGCGGGTCCTGTCCCACGACGCCCACGACATCGGCGAGTTCCCGGGGCGGGTGCTCGGCGGTGTCCCGGCCGTCGACGAGGACACGGCCGTACAGGGTGCCGCCGGTGAAGTGCGGGACGAGGCCGTTGACCGCGCCGAGCAGCGTGGACTTGCCGACGCCGGTGTGGCCGACGACGAGGCACAGCTCGCCCTCCTCGACGGTGAGGTCGACATCGCGCAGGACCGGCTCGGCCGTGTCCTCGTACTGGACGGTGACCTGGTCGAAGGTGATCACTTGGGTTCCTCGGTGCGTGGTGCCGGTACCGCCGGGCGGGCGGGGGCGGTCGGAGGCGGGGCCAGGAAGCCGGCCGCGCCGGCGAGCAGGATCGCCGCGGCCGGTAGCAGCGGCAGGGTCGGCCAGCTGAGGGGATGGATCGAGGGGTTCAGCTCGGCGGCGTTGAAACCGACGTTGGTGAAGAGCAGCACGGCGGACAGCACCCCGCAGCCGGCCACCGCCCATTCCGCGGCCCGCCAGGGGTCCGGCCGGTAGGTGGTCCGGGTGATCCGGCGCCCGCCGAGCCTGAGCCCCGCGAAGCACAGCACCGACCCCGCGGCCATGGCCGGCAGGCCCAGCGGTTTCGGCGCGGTGGCGTCCAGGAGGCCGTAGGCCCCGGCGCACAGGCCGCACATGCCGAGCAGCATGAGGGCGCCGGTCAGCCGGCGGGAGCGGCGGGTGGCGGTCCCGGCCCGTCCGTAGCCGCGGGAGTCCATGGCGGCGGCGAGCCGCAGGGACCGCTCCAGGGCGTCCTCGAGGACGGGGACGATGATGCCGCGCAGGGCGCGCAGGCCCTTGGTGCGGCCGGCCCGCAGCCGCCTCGCCCGGTGGACGCGCTGGACGCTCGCCACCAGTTGGGGTGCGACGCTGATGGACACCGTGACGGCGACCCCGAGCTCGTAGAGGGCGCCGGGCAGCACCCGCAGGGCGCGCTTGGGATTGGCGAGGGTGTTGGCCGCGCCGATGCAGCACAGCATGCAGGCGAGCCGCAGCCCGTCGGTGGCGGCCGACAGCAGGGCCTCGAGGGAGACGGGTCCGCCGAGCTGGATGCCCGCGTACCAGTCGGGGGTGGGGACGTGGGGCAGGGAGAAGAGGAAGTGGTCCCGCGGGGTGATGCCGGTGGCGAAGACGGCGCGGAACAGCACACGGATCGTCACGACCGTGAGCGCCAGGTAGAGGTAGTACTTGAAGCCGCGCGCCCAGGGGGCCTCGGTGCGGCGCATGGTGATCACGTAGCCGAGGACCGCGAGGACGAGGAAGAGCAGCAGCGGATTGTTGGTGCGGCTCACCGCGGTGGCCAGGGCGAGTGCCCAGATCCACCAGGCGACCGGGTGCAGGGTACGGGGCAGGCGGCGGCCGCCCGCGTCCGGCGCGGGGCCGGACGCGGGCGGGACCGCCGCCTTGGCCGAGGTGGTGACAGTGGTGCGTGGCACGCGGCTACTCCGTACGGCGGCGGCGCCTGGCCGCGAACACGGCGGCGGGGCCGATCAGCAGCACCAGCGCTCCGGTGGCGACGGCGGGCAGGAAGGAGCCCGCGTCGTGCTGCGCGTCGGCGGCGGGCGCGGCCTCGACCACCTGGGGGCCGGGCGGCGGCGCGGCGAGCGCCGGATCGCCGGACGGGGACGACGCGGAAGGCGTGGGCGCGGTGCTCGCGGTGGGGCTCTCCGGGGCCGGGGCCGGGATCGGGTCCGATACCGGGGCCGTGGGGCCGGGCGCCGGCGTCGTGGCGGAGGACGCCGCACCCGGCGGCGGGTTCTCCGGCCTGGGACCGGTGTTGGCGTTCGGCGGCAGCGGCGCCGCCGTGCGGGTGTCCTTCGGCGCGGGTCCGCCGGCGGGCCGGGTGTTCTTGGCGCGCAGCTGGTCGGGGGTGACCGTGGGCTTCCCCTCGGTGCCCTCGACGTTCGTCCCGCCGAAGATCCACAGGTCGACGCTGCCGGGCTTCGGCCTGTAGAGCATGGCGCCGAGCCGGCTGTACTCCCAGGTGTTCTGGCCGGGGTTCGCGTGCCAGTACGACCAGTAGGCGGAGGCGGGCGGGGTCAGGACGCAGTCGTCCTCCTGCGGGGTCGGGAACTGCCTGCCGCCCTGGTGGCCGCTGTAGCCGATCCGGCAGATGAAGGCGGGCCCGTCGTGGCCGGTGCCGGTCGTGGCCCAGCCGCCCTGGTTGAGCAGCTCGTAGCCGGTGGTGGGGGTCGTACCGCAGGAGCGGTAGACGGGTCCGCCCCAGCGGCTGAAGTCCACCGCGAGGACGACCCCGGACGAGGTGGTGCACTGCCCCATGGGCTGCGGGGCGGCCCCCGCCGGGGCCGCGGTGGCGGCGAAGGCCGCGACCGTCAGCCCCAGCGCGGCCGCTGCACGGGCCGGGGCCCGCAGGGTGCGCTCGCGCATCACGCCCGGCCTCCGGTCGTCCCGTGCCGGCGCCGGCGGCGGGCGACGCGGGTCGTACCCCAGCCGCCGAGCACCAGGGCCGCGGCCGCGGCGGCGAGGCCGGCGACCTGGGTTCCGGTGGAGGCGAGATGGCCGCCCGACCCCGAGCCGCTGCTGCCGCCGGCCGTCTCCCCGCCCGGGGTCACGATGACGGGAGTGCCGGGAGTGCCGGAAGTGCCGCTGGGGACGGGCTGCGGGGTGGTGCCGTCCAGGCTGCGGGTGAGGGTGGCGAAGGAGATTCCGGTGGCGCCGCCGACCGCCTGGGTGGAGGCGCGGACGTCCGAACCGGGCTGGCCGCCCTTGTTGACGACGAATCCGCCGTCGCCGTTCTGCTGGGTCGCCAGGAACGCGCGGGCCTTGGCGATCTGCGTACGGTACTTGGGCGTGTCCAGGGACATGCCCTGGACCGCGAGGGCGGCGGAGTTGACGGAGTTGCCGGAGGCTCCGGGGAATCCGCCGTCGTCCGTCTGCTGCGCGGCCAGCCAGACCAGGGCCTTGTCCACGGCTGCCTGCGCCTTGGCGTCCGCAAGCAGGTCGAGGGCCATCGCCGCCATGGCGGTGGAGTCGACCTCGGCGCCGCTGGGCGTCCCGATCAGGCTGGGCCAGGCGCCCGAGGGCTCCTGGAGGCTCTCCAGGTACGCGATCGGATCGGCCGCCGCGGCGCTCTCGCCGGCGCGGACCTGGGCGATGACGGCGAGGGACTGGGAGAAGACGGACGGGGCGTTGGTGTAGGCGCCCTTGGCGGCGCAGCTCCGGTCGGGCGCGGTGCTCGGGGCCGGGCAGACGGCCTTGGCGAGGGCGGCGATCAGGTCCTGGCCGCCGAAGGCGCGCGGATCGCGGCCCACCGCCTCGGCGAGCAGGGCGGTCTTGCCGATGTACCCGCCGCCGGCGTACTTGGTGCCGATCAGGGTCCAGTCGTGGACGCCGCGGCCCTTGCCGTCCTTGCCGCCCTTGTCGAGGAAGTCGACGATGTTGCGCAGCGCGGCGTTGTTCTCGCCGGTGGCGGCCAGGGCGTAGGCCCCGTCGATGGTCATGCCGTAGTCGGCGAAGCCGCTGCCGGGGGCGTTCTCGTAGTAGCGGCCCTGGATCAGACGGGTGGTGTCGGTGAGGTACGCGATGCCCTTCTTCAGGTCCGGTCCGTCGCCCGGGGGAGTGGTGGGAGGCGAAGGCGTGGTCGGGGGCGAAGGAGTGGTCGGCGGCGTGGGCGGGTCCGCCTTCTTGGTGGTCAGCTTCACCAGGTCGCTCTTCGCGGCCGCGACGACGGCGGGGGCGGTCGGGTACAACTGCGGCTCGGTCAGGCCCTCTTCGAAGCCGAAGGCCCCGCCCGGGAGCTGCTGCTTGGAAAGCCAGAACAGGCCCGCGTCCGCGTACGGGGTGTCGCCGAGGGCGCGCATGGCCTGGGCCGCCCAGCCGGTGGACGCCGCGTTGCCGGTGGTCATGTAGGCGGCGGCGGGCCAGGCACCGGTGGGCAGCTGGGACTTCCGCAGGTGGGCGCGGGCCTTTTCGACGACGGCGTCGTGGCCTCCGGCCCGCTTGAGGGCCAGGGTGATCAGCGCGGTGGCGTTCGCGTCGCTGTCGCACCATCCGCCGGCGCGGATGAGGATGCTGGTGAACCCGCCGTCCTCGCACTGGAGGGCGGTCAGCCGCTTCACGGCGTCGGCGGGAGGCGTCACGCCGCCGTTCAGCAGGGCGATGACGGCCATGGCCTGGGCATCGGACTGGCCGGTGGTGCGGAAGTCGCCCTTGGTGAGGCAGCCTTCGATCGTCTCGCCGTCGCCGATGTCCCTCGGGCAGACGTACTTGAGCAGGTCGCCGAGCAGGTCGTGCCCGCCGAAGGCACGGGGATCCCTGCCCGTGGCCTCGGCGACCAGCGCGAGTCGCGCGGCGGCGGTCGCGTCGGGGATCCCGGCCTTGCCGGCCGGATAGGCGTACGCGTCCGTGTGCGCGGGCGTGGCCAGGAAGTCGGCGGCCTTGCGGGCCGCCGGGCTCTTGGGGTCGGCGCCGGCCAGGGCGTACACGGCCTCCGTGGTGAGCAGGTAGTTCGGGGTGGTGGCGCCCTCGTCCACGACCCGCTCGCCGTCGGTCAGCCTCCCGGTGATCCAGCGGGTGGCGGCGGCCACGTCGACGGTGCCCGGCGGCACGGGGGGCGGACCCGTCGGGTCCGGGTCGGGCTTGCCGCCCGCGGCGCGCACGTCGTCGGGGGAGAAGGCGGGCTTGCCCGAGGTGCCGCCGATGTCCGTGCTGCCGAACACCCAGGCGTCCACGTCACCGGCCCTCGGGATCCGGGCCATCGCGCCCAGCGAGCTGTAGGTCCAGCTCTTCTGGCCGGGGGACGCGGTCCAGTACGACCAGTACGCGGTCGCCTGCGGGGTCAGGACGCACTTCTCCTTGTCCGCCGTGGGGTACTGGGTACCGGAGTTGAAGGATCCGCTGCCGATGCGGCATATGAAGCCGGGGCCGTCGTGCTGGGTGCCCTCCGTGGTGAAACCGCCGGCGCTGAGCAACTCGTAGCCCGTGGTGGGGCTGGTGTCGCAGCCCCGCTCGACCTTCCCGCCGAACGGGCCGAAGTCGACGGCGACGATGGCGCCGGTGGTGGCCGTGCACCCCTCGATCGGGTCGGCCGCCGCGGACGTCGTACCGGTGCCGAAGGCCACGCCGGTGCCGAAGGTCAGCAGCGCCGCCGACAGCAGCGACACCCGCCTCTTCCGCCTCGTGCGTCGCTCTGCTCGCTCTGCGGTCCCCACCACGGCCCCTCGTGTCGGCCGGGCGGACCAGTGCGTGGCAAAGGGCTCCCCGTACGCGCAGGGCGCGGGCCGCCGGGCACGGAGCGCCGGGCGCGGCGCAGAACGCTGAGCGCGGAGGAAGCCTTCGAACCACGCCGTAGTCCGCGACGGCGTTTCTCGCTGCAAAAACCTGGCTCCAGGCATTCCGGCTCGCCCGGTGGGACCGGGCCTACGGTTGCGGGTCAGCGCCGGAATCAGACCGGCTTCCCCTGGAGTTGAGTGCTTATCAGTCGGAGTGGAACACGCCGATAAAGACAGCGTCAAGGTGGCCTGCGTCTCAGGGGACACGCTCCGGACGGGTCCCGCCGGACCGCTCCCGCCCGGCTGGCGGACCCTTGATCACTCGGGTAGCGTCCAGGGCTGCCAGATGGGGGAATCCGGTGGGAAGCCGGAGCTGACGCGCAGCGGTGTGGGACGGCGGGGCCGTCCCCGAGCCCGAATGCCCATACGGCGATGCAGCACAGGAAGCCGTACCACGCGTTCCGGACGGCGGCCCTCCGGCATGCCCGGCCGTGCCTCCGCACGGTGATCGGGGCGTCGGCAGCGGTCGGCGTCCGCCGATTCCAGGAGCAGGCCATGTCCCGTCCCCGTACCTCCCGCCGGCTCGCGCTCGCGGTGCCCGCCGCGCTCGGCGCGTTCGCCCTCACCGCGCTGCCCGCGTCCGCGACCTCGTCGCCCGCGCAGCTCGCCACCTCGAAGACCAACGGCGTCGCCTACCTCAAGTCCCTTCAGGCGGCGGACGGTTCGTACGCCGGTGCGGGCCTTTCCAACGAGTGGGCGTTCAGCGCCTTCGCCGCGACCGGTACGGCCGTCGTGGACGTCTACCCCGGTGGCGACACGACGAAGAACGCCCGCACCGTCTACCGCAACCTGATCCAGGCGGCGGGCTGGCCGTCCGCCTCCCCGGTGGTCACCGACTACGAGCGCGGCGTCCTGAACGCGTACGCCGCCGGCATCGACCCGGCCCGCGTCTCCGCCTCCCGCAACCTCGTGGCGAACGTCTACTCCTACTGGCAGACGGCGGAGGCGGGCTACTTCGGCACCTCCGGCAACTTCAACGGCACGGTCTTCGCGGCCCTTTCGCTCGGCGGCGCCAGGACGCAGGCCGGCGGCGCCCGCATCCCGCAGGCGCTCACCGACTCGATCGTCACCCGGATCCGCGCCAACCAGCACGTGGACGGCGGCTGGACCTTCCAGAAGGCCGAGGGCAACCCGACCGTCCTCAACTCCGCGAGCGACGTCGACATGACCGGGGCGGCCATGGCGGCCCTGTGCGTCTCCGGCGTCCCCAACACCGACACGGACGTCGTCCGGGCGAAGAACTTCCTCAAGAGCACGCTGGCCCCCTCCACCGGTGCCTTCAACTCCCTCTACGGGGTCAACACCAGCTCCAACGGCTGGGGTGTCGCGGGCCTGAACGCCTGCGGCTTCAACCCGCAGACCGGCGACTTCCTCACGGCCACCGGGAAGACCCCGGTCGACTTCCTGATAGCCAACCAGTACAACCCGGCGGGCGGCTTCAAGTACAAGCCCTCCGACACCGTCCCCTCCGCCTACTCCTCCATCGACGCCCTGCGCGCCGTCGCGGGCGGCGGCTTCACCACGGCCCCGCCCGTCCCGGTCACCCCCGGCGCCCCGCAGTGGGTCGCCCAGCCGACCTTCACCGCGGGTACGGCCACCAAGCTGGCGCTGACCGTCGACGACGGGGCCGGGAACCTCAAGGTCTGCTCGGTGGCCTTCACCCCGACCGGTACGACCACCACCCTCGGCGACGTCCTGAACGCGGCCACCACCGGGGCGACCCCGGCCGGCTGCGTCACGAGCGTGACCCCCTCGTCGGGCACGGGCACCGTCACCGCCGTGGGCGGCAAGGCCAACAGTGGCTCCAACACCTGGAAGGTCAGCGTCGACGGCTCCGCGTTCGCCGGCGCGGTCCGCAACAAGGTCATCAACGTGGGCGACACCATCGCCCTGCGCTGGGGCGCCTGACCACCGAACACCGGTGGGGCTGCGGACCTTCGAGCCCGTGGCCGCGCCCGCTGATGTGGGCCTGTCCCGGGCCGGGATCGGTGCCTGAGCCGCAGCGCCGCTTCGCTCACCGGGCTGTGGAGCGCGCGCTGGCCGTGGCGCGGGGGCGGCGCGCGGTGGTCGGACCCTGAGCGGTACGGCGGGACGGTCCGCCGTTGCCGTACCGGCCGCGGTCGGGCAGGTACGGCAACGCCCGACCGGGGCCGGGTGGGCGGGCTGCTCAGGCGGCAGCGCCCAGAACGGCGTCGATCAGCTGCCGCTGGTCCTCGGTGAGGTACGGATCCTGCAGTTCCATCAGCTTGCCGTCGACGCTGACGGAGTAGCTGAAGCCGTCGGGAACGGGGTGCTGCCCTGCCGGGCCCTCACCGCTGAGCGCGAGCTCTGCCAGCCGCTCCAGCTCGGGCCCGTCCGCGCGGCACTCCGTTTCGACGGACGCGGTCCGCTCCCTGCCCGCGAACCCGCCCGTGCGTGTGACGGTGATCAGCATGATGAGACCTCCTTGGAGAGAGCACCGCCCGCCCGTTCGGTCGTTCGGCCGTTGGGCCGGAGACGATCCCGGAGGCGGTGCATGGCTGTGGTCAGCGTTCGTCTGCCCGCGAAAGCCGCACACGCGCCTCCGCACGCGCATCGATCGGCAAGATGTCCGAAAGCGGCCCTGCTGCACCCGCGGTGTCGGCCGATGCGGGTCCGTCACGCCGGAGGTGGACTTGAAGGGGTAAAAGGGTGCAAATTGTCTTGTGGCAGGGGACGCGGAGGGTGATGTGGCGCGAGATCGGATCGGGCTGGCCGAGGTACTGGCTGAGGCGGGCGCCGCCGCCCCGGTGAACTCCCTCGACGTGGTCGCGCGCAATCTGAGTGACCGGTTCGGCGCGCGGTACGTGTCGTTCCTGTTCGTCGATGTCGTCGGCCGACGCCTCCTGCGCGTCCACGACACGGTGGCCACGTACCAGGAGGAGCGTGCCGCGCAGGTCTCCCTCGCCGGCCACGGTGTCTACGACGAGGTCCTGCGGACCCAGAAGCCGGTGCTGGCACCGGAGGGCGAGCAAGGACAGCGGGTGCTCGTCCCCGTCACCAACCGCGGCGACGTCATCGGCGTCCTGGAGCTGTTCCTCTCCCACGTCACGCCGGACGTGCTGGACCAGATCGAAGAGGCCGCGCACGCGCTGGCGTACGTCATCGTCACCGACCGCCGTTTCACCGACCTCTACCACTAGGGCAACCGCACCGACTCGGTCAGCCTCGCCGCGGAGATCCAGCGCCAGCTCCTGCCCTCGGCCCCCTCCTGCGATGCCGCCGAGTTCGCTCTCGCCGGAGCCCTCGTCCCGGCCTCCGACATCGCCGGGGATACCTATGACTACAGCCTCGGCCACGACACCCTGCACCTGTCCATCACCGACGCCATGGGCCACGACGTCAATGCCTCGCTCATGGCCACGCTCCTGGTCAACGCTTCCCGCGGCGCCCGCCGCGCCGCAGCGGACCTCGCCGAACAAGCTCGCCAGACGCACCAGGCCCTCCTCGACCACGGCCGGCACACCTTCGCCACCGGCCAGCTGCTGCGCATCGCCCTGGACGGCACCGGCGCCCGGCTCGTCAACGCCGGCCACCCCTGGCCCCTGCGGCTGCGCGACGGCGCGGTCGATGAACTGCACCTGGCTGTGAACATGCCCTTCGGCATCCCCCACCAGGGCCCCTACCAGGTCCAGGAACTCGACCTGCGCCCCGGTGACCGCCTCGTGCTCTACACGGACGGAATGCAGGAACGCCAGGCCGAATCGGTCGACCTGCCCGGCCTCATCCGCAGTACGGCGGCCGAGCATCCGCGCGAGGTCGTGCGCACTCTGGTCGCCGCGGTCACCGATGCCTACGACGGCCGGCCGCTGAGGGACGACGCCACCGTCCTGTGCCTGGACTGGTACGGCCCCCCGTCCGGACGCCGGCGTGCGAACCCCTGAGCCGCCGCCCTGCCCGCGTGCGACGGAAACCGACCTGCCGCGAGGCGTTCGGCTGATTTCTCCTTCCCGGACCGGGCAGGTGCCTTGTAGGAGCACGACGGGAGGAGGAGGAATGGGTGAAACCGTCCTCGACCGGTTCCTGCCCCGCCGAGGGCAGCCCACGGTGTCGGCGCGCGACGCGACCCGCGCCTTCCTCCATCACGCCGCCCGCGTGCGGCCGCCCACCGGGCCCGGGAACGGCGACGCCGTGCTCCTGGTCGTCGGCGAGCTGGTTGCCAACGCCATGCGCCACACCTTCGGGCCCGCATCGCTCCACCTCGAACTGCACGGTGATCACATCGACATCTGCGTCACCGACACCAGCCCCCACCCGCCCGAGCCGCGCCCGCCCCACACCGACGGAACCGGTGGCTGGGGATGGCAACTGATCAATCACCTGACCACCGACGTGCACATCGACCCCACCCCCGACGGCGGAAAGACCATCTGCGCCCGCGCCCCGTGGTAAGGGTTCCGCTTTACGCGTTTACGCGCTCGGGACGGCCAGGGGATCGGTCGGGGCGGTCTTCTTCGCCGCCTCCATTTCCTCGCCGAGTTCGGTGAGGCGGTTGCGGCCCATGGCCTTGCGGACGTCCGGGAACCACTCCTTCTCCTCCTCCTCGACGTGGTGGCGGACGTTTTCCATGAGGACCGTCATCTTGGCGTCGAACCGTTCGTCCTTCGGGTCGAGGTCCTTGAGTTCGGAGAGCATCCACAGCACGACATGGTGTTCTTCGATGCTTTCGAGAACGTGGTCCTTGGTGTCGGGGTCGGCCTCTCGGGCAGCGGGGTAGAAGACCTTCTCCTCGATCCACGTGTGCGTGGTGAGTTCCTCGATGACCTGGTCGGCGATCTTCCGCTTCGTGGCGTGCGCGGCGTCGCCGGCCTTCTCGAACTGCTTGAACAGCTTCTCGACCGTCTTGTGGTCTTCCTTGAGCAGCACGATCCCGTCCACCGGGTCTCCTTCGTCCGTCCATGGGCACGAGGCCGATCGCCCTGACCCCCTGTACCCGGAGGGGTGGTGGCGACACGGTTCTCCGGGCGGGATGCCCCGTTCGAGCGACCCCTCCTGAGCCGAACGCCGACGCTCCCGTGGCGTGGCCCTCGCGTGCGTGGGTGCCCGGCCCGATATCGGGTAGACGCGCCATGACAGGCCGACCCGACCGAGACCGAGGAGAGGGCGCAGTGATGAGCAACGAACCCCGAACCCTGGCCGCCGACCGCCTCCGCGTGCAGACCCGGCAGGCCGCGCAGCGGGTGAAGGACGCGACACCCGATCCGGTTCTCCACCAGGCCGGCCAGGCCGCGACCGCGGTACGTGCCAACCGTACGCCGCTGCTCGTCGTCGGCGCCGCTCTGGTCGTCCTCCTCCTGGCGCGGCACGGCCGCGGACGACGATGAAAGCGTCCACGGTCGCCTACAAGCCGGTCGGGCTGGTTCTGGGCGCCGTCGGTGGCATGATCGCGGCGGCCGCGTTCAAGCAGGTCTGGAAGATCGTCGAAGGCGAAGGCGACGCTCCCAGTGCCACGGACGAAGACCGCTCCTGGCGGGAGATCCTCATCGCCGCCGCCCTCCAGGGCGCGATCTTCGCAGTGGTCAAGGCCGCGGTCGACCGCTCGGGCGCCGTGGCGGCCCGTCGTGTGACGGGCACCTGGCCGGGCTGACCCGACCGGCCACAGGCGGACGCGCTTTTTCCCGCGGTGGTGCTCGCCGTACGGGACGACCGCCCGGGCGTCGGCCACCGGAGCACCGTCAGGGGACCCGCAGGGCCAGTACGACCACGTCGTCCTCTCCGGGAGCCGGGTCCGCCGGTCGGCTGTCGGCCAGGCGGAGCAGTTCGGGCAGCGGACGGTCACCGTGGCGGGCGAACAGGGTGACGAGCCGTGCGATGCCGGCATCGATGTCGTGGCCGCGGCGCTCGATCAGCCCGTCGGTGTAGAGCAACAGCGTCGAGCCCGGGGGAAGGGTCCGCCGGGCTTCGGTGCGCCGGAACGGCCCGAGGCCCGCATGGAGGAGGACGTCATGCTCCACCAGAGTGGTGACCCGGCCGTCGGGAGTACGGAGCAGGGGCGGCAGGTGACCGGCGTTGGACCAGGTCAGCGTCCAGTCGGGGCCGCCGTCGGCCGGGTCGAGGCGCGCGTGGACGAGCGTACCGCCGACCTCTACCGGCAGCACCGAACACGCCGCGTCGAGGGCGGTCAGAGCGGTGGCGGGGCTGTACGGGGGGTGGTCGAGGGTGGCCTGCCGCAACATGCTGCGGATCTGGCCCATGATCGTGGCGGCGTGCATGTCGTGGCCGGTGATGTCGCCCACCGTGACCATGAGCGCTCCGGGCCCGCCACCGGGCGAGCCGGGCGGCAGGTGGTAGGCGTCGTACCAGTCCCCGCCGATCATGTCGCCGACCGCCCCCGGCTGGTACACGGCGGCGATGTCCAGGTGCTCGGTGCGGGGGAGCTCGGTCAGCATGGCTTCCTGGAGCTGCCGGGCCACGGAGATGCGTTCGTCGAGGAACAGGGCTCGCTCCACCGCCTGCCCGATGTAACCGGACGCGGCGGTGAGCGTGGCACGCTCCGTGACGCCCACCTCGTGCCGCTTGGCCCAGCAGATCGCGAGGACGCCCAGCAGGGCGCGGCTGCCCCAGAGCGGCAGGCACAGCACGGTGGTGAAGCCCATGCGGTCGAAGAAGCCGACGGCCTTGGGGCTGTAGTCGGCGACGAGTGCCTCACGGTCGGGTACGAAGACCGCCCGCCGCTCCCGCATGGCCCGCGTGCTCGGGAACGCGGCGCTCAGGGGCAGCGTGAGGACCTCCCGCTCCACCGCGTGCTCGATGTCGGGGTCGGCGACCCGGTGCAGTTCGTCCTTGTCGGCGACCAGCAGTCCGACGTACGAGGGCTTTCCCACACCGACGAAGAGGTCCCGCAGCCGTCGTCTGACGTCCTCCAGCCCGGACGTCTGGGCCAGCTCCTCCGACGCCCTCAGCAGCAGTTCCGCATGGTCCAATCCGACCTGGGCCTCCTGCTCCAGGCGCTGCGCATCGCTGCGGGCGCGCTCGGCGGCGGCCCGTGCGGTCTCCAGCACCTTCTGCGCGGAGCGGCTCTGCGCCGAGAGGATGCGCAGGCGCAGCTCGGCGGAGCAGGCCGCGGCCAGACTCTCCAGGTCGGACAGCTCGTCGTCACCCCACGCCCGGGGCGTGTGGTCGACGGCGCACAGAGAACCCAGGACGAGCCCGTCGGCGTCGGTCAGGGGCATGTGCACGTACGCGACGACCCCGAGGCCGGCGAGGACCGGGTCGCAGCGCAGCCGGTCGTCGGCGCGGACATCGGGCACGGCCAACGGCTGTCCGGAGTTCATCACGTCCCGGCACGTCTCAGGCGGAAGCGGCAGTACCCGGCTCGACTCCCAGGGCTCCCGCAGACCGACCAGTCCGGGCAGGATCCGCCGGTCCTCCTCGATCAGCGAAACGAAGGCCGCCGGCACGTGCAGCAGTCGTGAAACCAGTCGCGCGAACCGGTCCATGCCGGTATCGCAAGCTGCCGAAATACCGGCGAGCCGCAAGGTCCGCTGCTGTGCGCCGCCCGGTTCCGTTCCCGGCCCCCGGCCCTGTTCCGGCATCTGTCCTCCGGTCCCGCCGTCCCGAAGCCTTCAACGGCATCGTAGAGCAGCGGGGGGTTGCTCCGCCGGTCGGCGAGGGGCGTCGGGGACGCGGCTGCGGAAAGCGACTGACGGCCGAGCAGCTGGGTAGGCGCGGGGTGGTAGCGGAAGAAGCTGCTCCGGCCCTCGCCGGCCCGTCCGAAGAAGGGCGCCGTCATGTCATCCACGGTGTTCGCCCCGGTCTGCGGTACAGATGGCGCACGCACCGCTCCGCCTCGCGGCAGGCGCAGGCCGACGGTGGGGGTGGAGGAAGAGTTCCTGCTCGTGGACCGGCGAACGGGACTGCCCGTGGCACGGGGCCCGCACGCGGTGCGGGCCGCGACCGCGGTGCTGGGCGATCAGGTGCAGACGGAGTTCTTCGGAGCGCAGGTCGAGGTGTGTACCCGGCCCACTGCGGACCTGGCGCAGCTGAGGTCCGAACTGGCCCTGCTGCGCCGGGTGATGGGAGAGGCGGCGGCCGGTGAGGGTTGTCTTCTGGTGGCGTCCGGCACTCCGGTGGTCCCGCCGGAGAGTCCGCCGACCGTGACCCCGGGAGAGCGGTACGGACGGATGGCCGCCCGGTGGCCCTCCTTGGTCGGTTCGCACGACGGGATGGTGTGCGGTTGCCACATCCACGTCGGGGTGACCGGACGCGGTCAAGCCCTCGCCCTGGCGAACCACATGCGTCCCTGGCTGCCGACGCTCCAGGCCCTTGCCGCCAACTCGCCCTTCTCCCTCGGGCGGGACAGCGGCTGGGCGAGCCGGCGCTCCGTGGAGTACGCACGCTGGCCCGGCGTGGGGCCCGCACCCCTCCTCGACGAAGCCGGCTACGAGCGGCTCGCCGACCACCTGGTGAAGACCGGTACCCTGCTGGACCGCCGGATGATCTACTGGTACGCCCGTCCCTCCGAGCACGTACCGACGCTGGAGATCCGGGTCTGCGACGTGAATGCCGACCTCGACGTGGTGCTGCTGCTCACCGCCCTGGTGCGGGGCCTGGCCACCGCACTGCTGCTCGACATCGGGGACGGACGGCCGCCCCCCGACGTGCCCGCCCGCCGCCTGCACGCCGCGCACCGGCTCGCCGCCCGGCACGGGCCGGCGGGCGAAGGCCTCGATCCCGCCGGGGGCGGGCCCGTACCGGCCCTGACCCTGGCGGAGCGGCTCCTGGCCCGTGCCGCGCCCGGGCTGGCCGCTGCCGGAGACCTCGAACTCGCGGAGGAGCTGTTCCGGCGGGTGCGGAGCCGCGGGGGCGGGGCCGCCCGTCAGCGCGCCGCGTACCTGCGGCGGGGGCGCCTGGACGACGTGGTGGGCGCACTGGTCCGGGCCACCGCAGCCGGCTGAGCCCGACCGGACCGTCCTCGGCACCGGGCGATCCCTCCGAGTGCCGCCGGACTGGAGGCCACGGAGCGGGGTAGCCGCAGGACACAGGCACCATCGAGGGAGGACACGGTGACAGACCACGAGGCGTCCAGGCGGCACGCGCGGACCACGCCGTCCGAGGCCGAGGCCGTGGGCGAAAGCG
Organism: Streptomyces sp. NC-S4; assembly: GCF_054353315.1. Lineage (NCBI taxonomy): Bacteria > Bacillati > Actinomycetota > Actinomycetes > Kitasatosporales > Streptomycetaceae > Streptomyces > Streptomyces sp. NC-S4. The sequence goes on from NZ_CM135937.1 coordinate 7,995,812, forward strand.
GTGACCGCGAGGCACGGCAGCAGGCGGACGATGCCGTCGTCCAGCGCTCGGGTGCGGCCGAGGGCGGCGCGGATGCCGGGGGCCACCGGGCCAAGCGCCACCGTCCGGGCACGGGGCGCGAGGAGCAGATCCAACCCCATGACGAGCGACGGGCGAACTCCGAGGACGGCTGACGTGACCAGCGCGCCCGCGCGGCGGCCCGGCCGGGTGACTCGTAGGCCTGCCGGACCGCGTCGACACGATCTTGTCGTCATCGGTGCGGGATCCGGCAACGCAGTCATCGGCGAGTCGTTCGCCGGTCTGGACGTGGCCATCGTCGAGGAACGCTGGTTCGGCGGGACCTGTCTGAACGCCGGATGCATTCCGAGCAAGATGCTCGCGTACACCGCGCACGTCGCCCGGACCGTCCGGGAAGCGGGGAGGTACGACGTGGACGCCGAGCTGCGGGCGGTGCGCTGGCGTGGGGTGCGCGACCGGGTCTTCGCTCGGCTGGACGCCGAACGGGACGACGGTCGTGCGTACCGTGAGCGGCAGGAGTCGGTCACCGTCTACGACGGCAGGGCACGGTTCACCGGCCCCAGGACCCTGCACATCGACCGGGCTGACGGGGCCGTCGACGTCAGTGCCGGACAGATCGTCATCGCGGCGGGCGGCCGGCCCCTGGTCCCCGGGCCCGTCGCGGACGCGGGCCTGCCGTACGAGACGTCCGACACCGTCATGCGCATCGACGATCCGCCCCGCCACCTGGCGATCCTCGGCGGCGGGTACATCGCCGCGGAACTGGCCGACGTGTTCGCCGAAACGGGGAGCTTCGTCACCGTCGTCGAGAAGGAGGAGCACCTGCTCGGCCCGCAGGACGTGACGGTCCGGGAGCGGTTCACCGACCTGGTCCGCTCCCGCTACGACCTCCGGCTGGGCCGGGAGGTCACGGCGGTCGGCGGTCGGCCGGGCGGACTGCGGCTGACCCTGGACGACGGATCCGCGGTCGAGGCGGACATGCTGCTCGTGGCGGTGGGCCGCGTGCCGAACAGCGACCGGCTGGACCTCGAAGCGGCCGGAATCGCCACCCACGACGACGGCCGTGTGATCGTCGACGCACACCAGCGCACCACGGCGGAAGGCGTGTTCGCACTCGGTGACATCTGCTCGCCGGTGGCTCTCAAGCACGTGGCCAACAGGGAGGCGGAGGTCGTGGCCCACAACCTCCGGAGCCCGGACGACCTGATCGCGGCCGACCACGACCTGGTGCCGGCGGCCGTCTTCACCCGGCCGCAGATCGCCTCGGTCGGCGCCACCGAGCAGGACTGCCGCGACAGCGGGCTGGACTACCTGGTGGGCACGGCCCGTTATGACGATGTCGCCTACGGATGGGCGATGGAGGACACCACCGGATTCTGCAAGGTTCTCGCCGAGCCCCGCACCGGCCGCCTCCTCGGCGCCCACCTCATGGGCCCCCAGGCCGCCACCCTCATTCAGCCCCTCGTCCTGGCGGCGACCCTCGGCATCGACGCCGCGACCCTCGCCAGGTCCCCGTACTGGATCCACCCCGCGCTCACCGAGGTCGTCGAGAACGCCCTCCTGGACCTCGACCTGTGAGCCCGGGGCCGGCCGCGTCCGGCGGCGAGCGGGACGGCTGCCGGAGCTCGCGGAGTTGTGACGCCGAGCCCTGTGGGAGGCGGAGATGAACCGCGCCGCGTTGTTCGATGTCGACGGCACCCTCGCCGACACCAATCACCTGCACGTGGTGTGCTGGTGGGAAGCCTTGCGACAGTCGGGCCACGACGTCGCGATGCACGACATCCACCGCGCGATCGGCCTGCCCGGTGAGGACCTCCTCGCCCATGTGCTCGGGGAAGAGCGGGACACGAGCCAGGACGACACGCTCAGCGCCGCGCACAGCACCCTCTACGGCACGTACTTCGACCGGCTGCCCCCGTTGGACTCGGCAGCGGATCTCCTGCGCGAACTGGACCGACGCGGTTGGCGAGTCGTGCTCGTGACCTCGGCCAGGGACGCCGAGCTCGACGCGCTCAGACGGGCCGTCGACGCCGACGACGCCATCACCGCGACGGCGAGCTCCGACGACGTGAGCAAGGGCAAGCCCGCTCCGGATCCGGTGCGCCACGCCCTCGGCCTCGCCGACGCGCCCGCGCGGGGCGCCGTACTCGTCGGCGACACCGTCTGGGACATGCAGGCGGCCTCTCGGGCGGGCGTCGCGTGCGTGGGTCTGCTCTGCGGCGGCATCCCGCGGTACGACCTCGAAGAGGCCGGTGCCCGAGCCGTCTACCGGCACCCCGCCGACTTGCTCGCCCACCTCGACGGCAGTCCGTTCGCGGAGTTGCTTGAGAGGTGAGCTGCCGGGTAGGCGCAGGGTGTACGAGAGCACCCGTACCGCGAGGTGAGCTTCATGGAACGATCCACCGAGCCGGAACCCGAGGGCCCCGGACCCACGCCGGAAGGCCCGGACCCGGTCCCCCGGGACCCGCGCCCGGCCGGCCCGGGCGACAAGCCGCCCCCGGCCGGTCCGGCCCCGGAGCAGCCTTCGCCCGCCGAACGGCCCCCGGTGCAGGAACCTCCCGACTGAGAGGCCAGTCATGTCAACCAGCACACTCATCGCCGTCATCGCCGTCGCAGCGGTCGTCGTGATCGCGCTCGCGGTCGGTTTGTGGATGATGGCCCGCCGCCGTCGCCTGCGGGACAGGTTCGGCCCCGAGTACGACCGCACGGTCGAGGCGGAGGGCGGCCGCACGGCCGCCGAACGCGAGCTGCGAGCCCGTGAGCAACGCCACGACGAGCTCGAGATCAAGGACCTGCCTGCCGCACGGCGAGACCAGTACGCCGTCGAATGGAGCAGCGTCCAGGAACATTTCGTGGACCGGCCGGAAGGCTCCGTCGGAGAGGCCGACGAACTGGTGTCGCGACTGATGCGCGAGCGGGGATATCCCACGGACGACTACCGCGGTCAGCTGCGTGATCTCTCCGTCGAACACGGCCGGACCCTGGATCACTACCGGGCTGCCCACGACGTCAAGGTGCGCAGCACCGATCGGAGGACGACAACCGAGGAACTCCGCGGGGCGATGGTGCACTACCGAGCCCTGTTCGACGATCTGCTGAGCGACCGGAGGAGCCGGTGACATGCGCAACCGGACGAGTAGTGACGAGCGAGCCGGCGACGCCGGCATCACGACGGAAGACATAGCCCGTCCGGCGCCGCGGCCGGACGACGGATCCGGCGAAGCGGCGGCCGACCGGCGGACGCCGCCCGTGTACCCGGGGGAGGCCACCGAGGACGCGGGCGCCGCGGAGGGCGGGACCCGCGAGGGCGGGGACGCACTCCCGATGGATCGCGAAGCCGGGACCGGCCCCGCACGGTCGGGTGGCGACGAGCCACTGCTGGGTGCCGAGGACACCGCGGAATACCGCAAGGCCTGGAGCGAGATCCAGGGCCGGTTCGTCGACGACCCGCAGGAGGCGGTCAGGTCGGCCGACACTCTCGTCGCGGAAGTGATGCAGAGCCTCGCCCGAACCTTCTCCACCCACAAGCAGGGGCTGGAGGAGCAGTGGGGCCAAGGCGAGCAGGTCGCGACCGAAGAGCTGCGACTGGCCCTGCAGCACTACCGGTCGTTCTTCAACCGCCTCCTGAACACCTGACCCCTAGAAGGACGTCCAGGTGAAGGAGACCCGGTCGCCGGCGCTGAGCTTGAACTGGCAGCCGCCGACCGGGGTCGGGGTGCCGTTGACGGCGATGCTCCAGTACGCGGAGCCGCCACCGCTGACGTTCTTTATGGTGTCGACGGAGAAGTCGTCGAAGGACGCGTACCAGGTGCCGTCCCAGGTGAAGCCCTTCTTGTGGGCGGCGTCGTCGAGGGCGGCCGTCGGAGTGGGGACCTCGGACGGGTTGGCGCCGCCGTTGGTGCCGTCGCACTTGTGCGTGCCACCGGTCGCGGTGGTGACGTCGTGGCCCTTGGTCCTGATCTTGCCCTTGAACAGCAGCCCGTCGGGGCCCTGGACGGTGAGGTCCACCTTCACGGCCGCGTTCGTGTTCGGCTTCGGCTTCGCCTCGGCCACGGCCGGAGCGGTGGCGAGGGCGAGACCGAGGGCGAGCGTGGTGACCACGGAGCGGCGGACGAGGGTCTGGCGCATGGAAGGCCTTCCTGAGCGGGTCTTCGGATCTGCTCGCGCGAACCCTCCGACCCGCACCCGCGCACACCCCGTACGGGCGTCCTTCGGGAGGGCGCACGGGGATGCCGGGCCGGGCTGGGGCTTCGTACTGCAGACCGTGACAGTGGGAAGCGGTGCACATCGCACCCCGGGTTCTCCGACTCACGGCGTTTCGGACGCCGTTCACGGTTGCAGGTCAGCGCCGGATTCCCACCGGCTTCCCCCAGTTGTGCATGCATTCTGTTGCGGCTCGGGCCGCGGCGGGCCGGAGCAGAACGCATCGTACGGCCTGGGGAGCGGGGACCGGGGGCGAATCCGCAATCCGGCCGGCCCCGGGCCGGGGTCAGTGGTCCGTGATCACCGGGTGGGGGACGTGGGTGCGCAGGCCGTCGGGCATCTCGGCGACCTGCGTGAGGATGCGCCCGGGTGGCATGAGGAGCGCGCCCGCGAAGTAGTTGGCGAGCCCGATGCGGGCGAGGCCGTCCGCCTGCGGCGGGGACGGGCCGGCCGCCTCGACCGGTCCGGTCAGCAGGGGGCCGTACTCCAGCGGCGCGAGCTGCGTGGCCGGCTGGAAGGCGCGCTGCCCTTCGCCGAGCCAGGGCGAGAGCAGGAGCAGTCCGCTGTCGGCGTCGAAGCGCCGCGCGTCGGCGGAGCGTTCGGGGCCCGCTTGGAGCACCTTGATCCCGTGCCGGGTCGCGAGGCGGCCCGTGAGCGCGTCCGCGGCGCGGGCGACCCGGCCGAGGCCCAGTGCCTCGGCGGTCCGCTCGGCCACCGTCTCCAGGGCGCTCCCGGCCCGCACCTGAGGGCCACTGCCGGGGGCCGGCCCCCGCAGGCGCCCGCGCGACGGGTCAGGAACCGCGGCGCCAGGGGATCTCGGCCCACACCTGCTTGCCGCCGCTGAGCGGCACCGAGCCCCAGGCCGTCGCCGTCGCCTCGACGATGAGCAGCCCGCGGCCGCCGGTCGACTCCCAGCTCACCCAGACCGGTTTGACGGGGCTGCGCGGAGACCCGTCGTTCACGGCGATCCGCAGCCGGTCCGCCGACAGGGTCAGATCCATCCCCACCTCGCCCTGGGTGTGCGCGATGGCGTTGGTGACCAGCTCGGACGCGATCAGCAGGGCTTCGTCGATTTCCTCCACCACTCCCCAGGACCGCAGGGTACGGGCGGTGAAGCGGCGCGCGTGCAGGACCGCGTTGGGCAGCCGCCACACCGTCCAATGGGCCCGCATCGGCCGGTCCCCCTGGCCGTCGTAGCGCAGCAACAGCAGCGCCACGTCGTCGTCGCGCCGGCCCACGCCGACGACCAGCTCGTCGGCGACCCCTCCGACATCGTCCGGGTCGGCGGTCGCGAGCACGTCGCACACCCGCCGTACGCCCTCCTCCAGGGGCAGCCGGGCGGACTCGACCAGGCCGTCCGTCAGCAGCACGAGCAGGGTGCCGGGGACCAGTCCCGCCTCGGTCATGGGGAATTCCGCTTCCGCGAGCACCCCCAGCGGGGGACCGCCCTCGACCGCCATCTCCTCGGCGACGCCGTCGGGATGGCGCAGGAGCGGTGGCAGATGGCCGGCCCGGACCACCCTGGCGATGCCCTCCTCCATGTCCAGGTCCACGTACCCGCAGGTGGCGAACAGGTCCGTCTCCATGCCGGCGAGCAGCCGGTTGGCCCGCGCGACCACCACATCGGGCGGGTGGCCCTCCACCGCGTAGGCCCTGACCGCCGTACGCATCTGGCCCATGATGGTGGCGGCTCCCGCGCTGTGCCCCTGTACGTCCCCGATGACGAAGGCCACATGACCGTCGCGGAGCGGAATGACGTCGTACCAGTCCCCGCCGACCTCGAGTCCGGCGGTCGCGGGCAGGTAGCGGGCGACAGCCACCCCGCCCGGCAGCTCCGGGAGCTTGCGCGGCAGCAGACTGCGCTGGAGCATCGTGGCGAGTTCGTGGCCCGCGTCCAGGGCGTGGGCGCGTACCAGCGCCTGCCCCACCAGCCCCGCGGTCGCGGTCAGCAGCGACCGCTCCTCCGGTCCGAACCGGTGCTCCGCGTCCCACCCCACCAGACACACCCCGACCATCCGCCCGTCGGCGGGCAGCGGCAGCACCGCGAGCCCACCCGGGCCGACGCCCAGCAGACCGGGCTCCAGGTCCGCCCCCGGCGGCCACAGACTCAAATGCCCCCCGCGCAGCGCGCTCTGCAGGGTGGGCAGATCGCTGAGCGCCACGTCGGGCCATTCGGACCGCCACTCCGAGCGCCAGACCTCGGGCCAGGCATCGGGCTCCGGAGGATCGAGGGCGGTGACGATGAGCCGTTCGGGCTCCAGCTCGCCGACCGCGACCCGGGAGGCGCCGAGCGGCTCGCGCAGGGCGGCGACCACCAGCCGGCTGACCTCCCGGATGGTCGCCGCTCCCGCCAGGGTGGCCGACAGCCGCTGCACGAGGGAGACCTCGTCGGCACTGGGGCGCAGGTAGGTGGCATCGGCCACCACGCCCAGGACGCGCCGCGGCGTGCCGTCCGGGTCCAGCTCCACGCGGCAGCGCAGCCCCAGCCAGCGCAGCTCGCCGTTCGGGCGGCGGATACGGAACGCCAGCTGCTGTCCGGCGGCGGCCAGCCGGTTCGGCTCCACGAGCGCCATCAGAGCGGGCATGTCGTCGGGCACGGCGCAGGCGAGCACGGTCTCCACCTGCCCGTCGAACTGCCCGGGCGGCAGACCGAGCAGTTCCAGCACGTGCGCGTCGGCCTCCATGCGGCCGGTGGCCAGCTCCAGGATGAACGCGCCGCCCTGGTCGGGTACCAGCGACTGGGCCAGGTGGGCCTGCGGGGACTTGCGTCCGGCGAAGCGGCCGGCGACCGATTCGAGTCCCGTGGCCACCTGGTCGGCGTAGAGCTCCAGGAGGCTGCGGTCGTCGGCGCTGAAGCCGTCCCCGGTCTGCCCGGCGACGATCAGGCAGCCGAGCTCCTGGTCGTCGTACCCCAGCGGCAGTGCGCCCAGCGAGATCCTCGCGGGCGAGTGGGGCGCGCCGTTGCGCACCCTGGTGGGGAAGTGGTGGGGGTCCTCCTCGATGAACGTGGCGAGTTCCTTGGGGGCCAGCCACAGCGGGCGGCCGGAGCGGAAGGCATTGGCGGCGGGTGAGTGGCCGGCCACGGCGAGGATCGCCGGCAGCCCGTAGAGGACACCGCGGTTTCCGGTCAGCTCGGCGAGATGGAGTTCCCTGCCCTGGTCGGCGACCACGTAGACAGCGGCGAGCTCGGCCCCGCAGAACGAGAAGCGATGGCTGTTCACCGTCCGTATCGCCTCCTCCCGGGGCATCGCGCCGACCGCCCTCCCTCCATGCTGTCGCGTCCCGGACCGTCCGGGCGACTCCAGGGGTACTACGCCGGACCTCCGGCCGGCCGCTGCCCCTCGTCCGCGCTCCGGTCCACGACGACGACCGCGGCGTCGTCGGCCAGCCGGTCGTGGGTGTGGCGGAGCAGTGCCTGGTGCAGGCCCTCCAGGAACGCCTTCCGGCTGTGGTCGCGCATGGCCGCCATCGCCTCGGCCAGGTCGAAGAAGGCCTTGTCACGGTCGCGGGCCTCGATGACACCGTCGGTGTACAGGAGCAGCCGGTCCCCGGGCGCGAACGGAAAGCGGTCCGCCCGGCCGGGGGGACCGCTGACGAATTCCTCCAGACCCAGCGGCGGCAGGGGAGCGGTGGGCATCAGGGGCCGTACCACGCCGTCGCGCAGCAGCAGCGGGGGCGGGTGGCCACGGTTGATCACGTCGATGTACGGGCCGTCCGGGATCTGGGCCACGAGCGCGGTGACGAACCCCTCCAGGAGGGCGTCCGCGTTCCCGGCGCCCGAGACGTAGGCGTCCCGCAGCAGGGCCGCCTCGCAGCGGTCGACGACCTCCATCAGGTCGTCCTCGTAGTGGACGGCCTCCCGGAAGGCGCCCAGCACGATCGCGGCGGCCCGTACGGCGGGCAGCCCCTTGCCCCGGACGTCCCCGACGATCATGCGGACCCCGTACCGGGTCTGGACCACGTCGTACAGATCGCCGCCGATCTGGGCGCCCGTCTCGGCCGCCAGGTACATGCTGGCCGCCCGTACGGAGCCCAGCCGGCCCGGCACCGGCCGCAGGACGACCGCCTGGGCGGTCGTGGCGATCCGCCGGACCTGGTTGAGCTCGTTCTCCGTGCGCGTGCGCGCGGAGCGGCTCGTCATGAAGCTCGCCACCGAGACCAGGAACAGGGCGAGGAAGTTGGTGTAGACCTGCTGGCTCCCCCAGGCGCCGTTGTAGCTGGCGGTGGCCACGCTGACACCGACGGCCACCCCCGCCGCCGCGAGCGTGCCCTTGGGGCCCATCGTCACGGCCGCCAGGGCGGGCGTCGCGACCAGCAGGGGGCCGGTGTAGAGGACGTGCAGGGGCGTGAACTCGACGAGCAGCACCATCAGGGCGATCGCGAAGGGCACACACTCCGCCAAGACGAACAGGACCTGGTGGTGGCCGTCGGCTCGCGGTCCGGAGGGCGAGCGCACGGGCGCTCTCATGAGTACAGACTGCCTCGCCCGCACCCGTGGCCGCCACCGGGGTCCACCGCGAGCGCGGCCGCCCGGCGGCGGCCGGGACGGCGTGTGCCGGGGCGGCCGCACCACGGGCCGGGTCGCGCTAGGGTCCCGGGTGACTCCGGCGGCGCCGCAGGACGCCTGCCCCGGTCAGGACCGCCACCGCGGCGACGAACGCGGCCGACAGGCCGTAGACCATCGGCGCACCCACGTCGAGCCCGTCCGGCGCGATGGTCCGGGCGGCGACGACGGGCGGCGTCGCCGGCGGTGCGGGCGGCGCCGGGGGGTCGAGCGACCCGACCGGATCGACCCGTCCCGCCGCGGCGAAGCCCCAGTCCAGCAGGGACCGCGCTTCCTCGTACACGGCGTTCGCCCCGCCCCACTGGGGGTTCATCACCGTCGCCACCAGGGTGCGGCCGTCCCGGCGGGCGGCCGCGATCAGCGTGAAGCCCGCCTGGGAGGTGTAGCCGTTCTTGACGCCGATGATCCCCGGGTACCGGCCCAGCCCGTCCTGACCGGTCACCAGCCGGTTGGTGTTCTCGATCCCGTACGTCCAGGTCGGGCTGCCGTCGGTGTTGGTGCCGCCGGGGAAGCGGGCGTCGGCGGTCGCCGCGTACTCGGCGAAGGCGGGGTCGGCGAGGCCCGTGCGGCCGAAGACGGCGAGGTCGTAGGCCGAGGAGGCCTGGCCGTCGGCGTCGAACCCGTCCGGGGAGACGACGGTGGTGTCCCGAGCGCCCAGGGCCCGCGCCTTGGCCTGCATCTGCGCCGACGTGACGGCCCAGCCGCCGTTCATCTCGGCCAGCACGTGCACGGCGTCGTTGCCCGAGCTGAGGAAGACCCCCCGCCACAGGTCGGCCACCCGGTAGGTGCGGTCCGCGGACAGACCCACCGTGCTGCTCCCCTCCGGCACCTCGTCCAGCTCGGCCTCGGTGACCGTGTGCCGGCCCGTGCCGGGCAGGTGGGGCAGTGCGGTGAGGGCGAAGAGGGTCTTGAGGGTGCTGGCCGGTGGCAGCCTGCGGTGTGCGTCGTGGGCCGCGAGGACCGCACCGGTCCCGGCGTCCGCCACCAGCCACGACAGGGCGGACAGGTCGTCCGGCAGCGCGGGCGCCCCCTGGCGCGCCCGCACATGGGTGCCGGCCCGGTGCAGCAGTGAGGCGTCGACGGCCGAGGCTGGGCGCGGCGGCAGCGGCTCGGCCCGGGTGGTGCCGGCGGCCGTCGGCGCGAGGAGGACCGATGCGCCGACGGCGAGAGCCGCGGCGCCCGCGCCGGTCCTGCGCCCGGAGGATCTGATGCTCATTCATCCAGCGTAGGAACGCATCGGGCCGCGCGCAGCGACACGTACGCCGACCGGTGGTTGGCCGGAGCACGGACACGGAGACCGCTACGCGCGGAAGGCCTTCCCCAGGACCTCGCCGAACCCGGCGGGGTGCGTCGTCAGGCCGGTGTGTCCGCCGGGGAAGTGCAGGAGTTCCGTACCGAGGTGCTCGGCCAGGAAGGCGGCCGGACGGTAGAGCAGTTCGCCGCGGGAGTCCTGGCCGACGGCCGGCGTCAGCCGGTCCGCCAGTGTCTCCAGCCGGCCGATGTCCGGGACGTAGGACATGAAGGCGGGGACGATACGGCCGACGAAGTACGGCAGGTCGGCCATCGTCCGCTCGGCCCGCGCAGCGGCCCGGGGCGGCAGCCGGACCTCGGGGCCCGGCCCGGCGGCGTCGCCGTCCCCCCGCAGCCCGGCGGCGAACACGGCCATCGCCGGCATGAGCCCCTCGGTGCGGAGCGTCTCCTGCACGCGCGCGAGGAGCAGCCGGTGATCGGGGGCGTCCGGCAGTACCTCCACCACCGGAGGCTCGTGCGCCACGACGCGTACGAGGCGTTCGGGACGGACGGTGAGCAGGTGCAGGGCCGCGATCGCACCCGAGCTGGTGCCGAACACCCGGGCGGGCGCGCCGGGCGACAGCAGGTCCACGAGCCGCAGCGCGTCGTCGGCGTGCTCGGCCACGGACTGCTCGGCCTCGGGGTCGTCCAGCGGGCTCCGGGACAGGCCGCGCGGGTCGTAGGTCGCGACGGTGTACTCGGCGGCCAGGTCGTCGGCGATGGGGTCGAAGGCGGCCGCGCCGCCCGTCCCGCCGGGCACCAGCAGCAGGAGCGGGCCCCGGCCGCGCACCTCGTAGTGCAGGGTCGCGCCGTTCACGCGCAGGGTGCCGATGTCCGGGCCGGTCATGAGGAGTCTCCTTCTCGGGTCGGGGGCCAGTGCTCCAGGAGGGTGTGGAGGGCGTCGAGGGCGCGCATCCAGGAGAGCTGCGGTGCACGCTCGTGCGCGAAGGCGTCCGCGGCCTCCAGGGCGACGAACCCGTGGAAGGTGCTGCGCAACAGCCGGACCGCGTCGGTCAGGTCGGGCTCCGTCAGCCGGTAGCCGCGCAGCATGCCGTAGGTCAGCTCGATCGCGCGGCGCGGTCCGGGCGCCCGTGCGGCCAGCTCGGGGTCGATCCGGATCGGGCTCTGGGTCGCCGCGTAGCGGCCCGGATGCGCGTGGGCGTACTCCCGCCAGGCGCCGGCGAACGCGACGAGCGCGTCCTTGCCCGCCCGTCCGGCCGTGGCCTGCGCGATGCGGAGGGTCTTCTCGTCCGCCGCCAGCAGCGCGATCCGCCCGCGCAGGTCCTCGAGGTTGCGCACGTGCGCGTAGAGGCTCGCGTCCTTCACCCCGAGCCGCCGCGCCACCTGCGACATGGTGACCCGGTCGAACCCGACCTCGTCCGCCAGCTCGGCGCCCGCGACCGTCACCCGCTCGGCCGTCAGTCCTGCTCGTGCCATGCGCCCTCCATTCCTAGGAGTCTTAGTTTTAGTCTAGGACTCCTAGGAAAAGAAAAGCGAGCCGGTTTTCCCGCCCGCCGCCGGCCGGCCGTGCGCCGCCCGCCGGGCGCCCCGGCCGGCCGGGGCGGGTCAGACGATGTCCTCGGCGATCTCCGCCTGCTCGCGGGCGTTGCCGTAGGCCGACGGGGTGCCGTACGAACGGCGGGCGACGTACCACCAGACGCTGGCCAGGACCAGGACCACCGCCAGGGCGATCACGGCGTAGTTCATTGAGTCGATGGTGACGGGGGACTTCTGGGGGAGGCAGAAGAGGACGGTGACGAGCGCCACCCACAGGACGGCGATCCAGCCGATCGGCCTGCTCCAGCGGCCCAGGTTCCAGGGGCCGGGCTCGAAGCGGTTGCCGGCGCGCAGGCGCAGGTAGATCGGGATGGCGTAGGCCGGGGTGATGCCGATGACGTTGATGGCGGTCACGGCCCCGTAGGCGGTGGCGGAGTACAGGGAGGGGAGGGCCAGTACGCCCGCGACCACGACGGAGAGCCAGACGGCCGGCACCGGCGTCTGGGTCCGGCCGCTGACCTTGCGCCACAGCGCGGAGCCGGGGAGCGCGTTGTCGCGGCTGAAGGCGAAGACCATCCGGCTCGCCGCGGCGACCTCGGCGTTGCCGCAGAAGAGCTGCGCGACGATGACGACGAGAAGCAGGGCGGTGGCGCCGCCGGAGCCCAGCGCGTCGATGAAGATCTGGGCGGGCGGGACGCCGGTGGCGCTGTTCTGGACGGCCGCGTAGTCCTGGATGGCGAAGGTGAGGCCGGCGAGCAGGGCGAAACCGGCGATCCAGGAGACCCAGATGGCCCGGACGATGCCCTTGGCGGCCGATACGGAGGCGTTGCTGGTCTCTTCCGACAGGTGCGCGGAGGCGTCGTAGCCGGAGAAGGTGTACTGGGCGAGCAGGAGTCCGACCGCGGCCACGTAGAACGGGTTGGCCCAGCCGGTGTCGTTGACGAACTCGGTGAAGACGAACGACGCCGACCGGTGGTTGTCGGGGACGAAGGCCAGGGCGCCGACGATCACGGCGACGCCGCCCAGGTGCCACCAGACGCTGATGGAGTTGAGCACGCTGACGAGGCGGACGCCGAAGAGGTTGAGCGCGGCGTGCAGCAGCAGGATGCAAAGGAAGATCAGGAAGGTGGAGCCGGGGGTGGGTACGAACCCGAAGCGGAGGTTGAGGAAGGCGCCGGTGAACAGGGCCGCGCCGTAGTCGATGCCGGCGATGGCGCCCAGCAGGCCGAGGAGGTTCAGCCAGCCCGTGTACCAGCCCCAGCGGCGTCCGCCGAGCCGGTCGGCCATGTAGTAGAGCGCACCGGAAGTGGGGTAGGCGCTGGTGACCTCGGCCAGGGCGAGACCCACGCAGAGCACGAAGAGGCCCACGCCGACCCAGCCCCACAGCATCACGGCCGGGCCGCCGGAGCCCAACCCGAAGCCGTACAGCGTCATGCAGCCGGAGAGGACGGATATGACGGAGAAGCTGATGGCGAAGTTGCCGAAGCCGCCCATCCGGCGCGCGAGGACGGGCTGGTAGCCGAGTTCCCGCAGGCGCTGTTCCTCGTCCTGCTGGGGTGGAGCCTTGCGGTCCTGGCGGGCGGCCCAATCGGTTCTGGACACGGCGGTACCTCCGGGGGTCTGTGAAGCGCGGGGACGGTGGTGCCTGGGGGTGTGGGTGCGGCCGGGTGGTGTGGGTGCGGCCGGGTGGTGCTGGCGGTGCGGGTGCTGCAGGTGGTGCAAGGGGTCTGCGCCGTGGGGGAGGGCGGCGGGGGTCAGTTCCGGCCGGCCAGGCTGCGGGACCTGGCCTGCAGGAACACCTCCTCGGCCAGGGCGCGGTCGGCCGGGTCGCGGGTCCGGTGGGCCCACGGCAGGGTGGTCCAGTACGGGCCGATCGTGTCGAAGACCCGGGCCGCCTCGTCGAACTGGAGGGCTCCCCACAGGGCATGGGCGAGCTGGTTCAGATCGAGCGGGGAGGCGCGCGGCAGATCGGCGTGGTGGAACCAGGTGTCCAGGGCGTGAAGGGCGTCGCGGACGGCGTCCTCGGCGACCCAGTGCAGGTCGAGGGCCCGCTCCTGGCCGCGTTCGCGACGGTAGCGTTCGACCCGTACGTAGAGCGGCAGGACGTGCACGGCGGATCCCGGCGGGGCGGAACCGGCCGCCCAGTGGACGAAGTTGGCGGCCTCGGAGAGCGGTCCGGGCGCGCCCGCGTACACGAACTGGAGCATGCGGTGGTAGGCCTCGCGGTTGTACGGGTCGCGCTTGTCGACCTCGGCGAGGATGCCCCAGGGGCCGGGAGGCAGCATGGGAGCGGGTGGCGCGATCCGGTGCTCGGCCATCTGGCGCTGCTCGTCGAGGAGGGCGAGGGCGAGCAGGCAGACCCAGGGCACGGGGTCGGCGGGGCTGATGCGGGCGGCCTCCCGGCAGGTCGACCAGGCTTCCTGCCACAGCTCGCCGGTGCGGGGGTGCCCGGCGCGGTGGGCGCGGACGGCCCGTTCGACGCTGACGCGCGTGTGCATCACGAGCGCGGCGACGCTGTGCGGCTGCTCGGCCCGCCAGGCCTGGACCACGTCGGAACCGGCGGAGACGGCGGCGAGCACCTGGGTGCGCTGGGTCCACAGCCCCCAGTTGTCGGTGCGCTCCAGTAAGCGCGCCATGGAGACCCAGCGGCCGGTGCGCAGGTCCTGGGCGGCGGAACGCAGCTCCTTGTCGTGCCCGGCCGGGTGGTAGACGGGCCGGAAGTCGTTGCCCGCCATCACCTCGTCCCGGTCGACGGGCGGCGGCCCGTGCGGGCGCGTTCTGCGGTGGTCGTGATCATCAGTCCTCGGATCGCATGGAAGGTGGGTCCATCCGGCCGCCGACTGCCGTGATGCAGCCGTGCCCGGTGCCAGGGATGCGTGAACCATGCGAGAACTGTTCGTCGAACCCCCGCCGTTGACCCACGGTCGATGTCGCTGCCCGTTGATCGGCGATCACTATATGGCGATCAGGAGCATACGCATCCAGATCCTTGTTCGAACGTAAGTATCAAGCCACGATCGCCATATGAGGATGCGTCAGTGGCCTGTACGCGACCTCGGGCCGATCTTGACGGGCGACGTCGGCCGGTGCAGGCTTCCGACGGACGTTCGATCAAGGCGACACCAGGGACGGAGTGGTGATGACGGGCCCGGTGCTCGCTGTCGATCAAGGTACCTCGGGGACCAAGGCACTGGTCGTCTGTCCGGTACGCGGGGTCATCGGCTCCGGGTCCGCCCCCGTACGCCCCCGCTACCTGCCGGGCGGCCGGGTCGAGGTCACCCCCGGCGAACTGCTGGACTCGGTCGTCGACGCCGGACGCGCCGCGCTGGCGGCGGCGGGCGAGCCCGTGGCGGCGGTGGGCCTCGCCAACCAGGGCGAGACCGTCCTGGCCTGGGACCCGGCGACCGGCGAACCGCTGACCGACGCGATCGTCTGGCAGGACCGGCGCGCCGAGGGGCTCTGCACCGAACTGGCCGCACACGAAACCCTCCTGCGGGAGACGACCGGTCTGCCGCTCGACCCGTACTTCGCCGCCCCCAAGATGGCCTGGATACGCCGTCACCTGACCCGGCGCGGCGTCGTGACGACCAGCGACGTCTGGCTCGTGCACCGCCTCACCGGCGCGTTCGTCACCGATGCGGCGACCGCCGGCCGCACCCAGCTGCTCGACCTCGACACCACCCGCTGGTCGGACGCGGCACTCGACGCCTTCGGCCTCACGGGCGAGCGGCTGCCGGAGGTCGTCGACGCGGACACCCACGTGGGCGCCACCACCGCGTTCGGTCCCGAACTGCCGCTGACCGGGCTGCTCGTGGACCAGCAGGCCGCGCTGCTCGCCCAGCGCGTCACCGAGCCCGGCAGCGCCAAGTGCACCTACGGCACCGGTGCGTTCCTCCTCGCGCAGACCGGCCCGCGTCCCCTGCGCAGCACCTCCGGACTGGTCGGCTGCGTGGCCTGGCGGCTCGCCGGCCGGACCAGCTACTGCCTGGACGGGCAGGTGTACACGGCCGCCTCCGCCGTACGCTGGCTCACCGATCTCGGCGTGATCTCCGGCGCCGCCGACATCGACACCGTGGGCGGTCGCGTCCCGGACGCCGGCGGCGTCACCTTCGTCCCCGCGCTCGCCGGGCTCGCCGCCCCGTGGTGGCGGGGCGACCTGCGGGGCTCGGTCACCGGCCTGGGCCTCGACACCACCGCCGGGCACCTGGTGCGCGCCCTGTGCGACGGCGTCGCCGCCCAGGTGGCGGAGCTCGCCGACGCGGCCGCCACCGACCTGGGCGCCCCGCTCACCACCCTGCGCGTCGACGGCGGGCTGACCCGGTCCGCGCTGCTCATGCAGGCCCAGGCCGACCTCCTCGGGATCCCCGTGGAAGTGTCGGCGCTGCCGGACGTCACCGCACTCGGCGTCGGCGCCGTCGCGCGGCTCGGGTCCGATCCCTCGCTCACCGTCGCCGAGGCCGTCCCGGAGTGGAAACCGTCCGCCGTCTACGAGCCTCGGGCCGACGCCGCGCAGGCGGCGGAGCGCCGCGCCCGCTTCCGCGCGGCGGTCTCGGCCCTGCTCGGCGACGCACCGGCATGACCGTCACCACCGGTGGCGCCCTGCCCGGCGGGGAGTACGACGTGACGGTCGTCGGTGCCGGCGTCGTGGGCACGGCGATCGCCCGCGAACTGGCCCGGCTCCCGCTGCGGATCGCCCTGGTCGACGCGTCCGACGACGTCGGTGACGGCACCTCGAAGGCCAACACCGCCATCCTGCACACCGGTTTCGACGCGGTGCCCGGCTCCCTGGAGTCCCGGCTCGTCCGCGAGGGCCACCGGCTGCTCTCCGCCTACGCCGCCGAGAGCGGCATCCCGGTGGAGCCGCTCGGGGCGCTCCTGGTCGCCTGGGACGAGGACCAGCTGGCCGCCCTGCCGCGGCTCGCGGAGAAGGCCGTACGCAACGGCTACCGCGCGGCCCGGATCATCACGGCCGAGGAGGTGCGGGCCCGCGAGCCGGAACTCGGACCGGGGGTGCTGGGAGCGCTCGACGTGCCGGGGGAGTCCATCATCTGCCCCTGGACGACCACGCTCGCGTACGCCACCCAGGCCGTGCGCGCGGGCGTCGACCTCCACCTCGGCTGCCGCGTCCTGGACGTCACTCCGGGCGGGACGCACACCCTGGCCACGAGCCGGGGACCGCTGCGCACCCGGCACCTGGTCAACGCGGCCGGTCTGTACGCCGACGAGATCGACCGGCTCCTCGGCCACGCGGACTTCGCCGTGACGCCCCGGCGCGGCCAGCTGATCGTCTTCGACGAGCTCGCCCGCGGCCTGGTACGGCACATCCTGCTGCCGGTACCGGGCGCCCTCGGGAAGGGGGTGCTGGTGTCGCCGACGGTCTACGGGAAGGTGATGCTCGGGCCGACCGCCGAGGACCTCGACGACAAGACGGACACCGGATCGACCGCCGAGGGGCTCGCGCTGCTGCGGGAGAAGGGCCGACGGATCCTGCCGGCCCTCCTGGAGGAGGAGGTCACCGCCGTGTACGCCGGCCTGCGGGCCGCCACCGGCGACGACGACTACGCGATCCGGGCCCACCCCGCGCAGCGGTACGTCACGGTCGGCGGGATCCGCTCGACGGGCCTGACGGCCTCCATGGCGATCGCCGCCCACGTCGTGGAACTGCTCGCCGACGGCGGCCTGCCGATGGCGGGGGCCCGCGAGCGGCCCCCGGTGCGGATGCCGAACCTGGGCGAGGCGTTCCTCCGGCCCTACCGCGACGCCGAGTTGATCGCGAAGGACCCGGAGTACGGCCGGATCGTCTGCCACTGCGAGCGCGTGACGCGCGGGGAGATCCGCGACGCGCTGGCCTCGGCCGTCCCGCCCGGCTCGCCCGACGGCCTGCGGCGGCGCACCCGCGCCCGGGGCGGCCGCTGCCAGGGCTTCCACTGCGGGGCCGCCGTCCGCGCGCTGTTCGAGGAGGCCCGCGGATGAGCCGCGACCGCGACCGCACGGTCGACGTCCTGGTCGTCGGCGCCGGTCCCGCCGGACTGGCCCTGGCCGCCCGCCTCGCGGGCGCGGGCGCGGGCCGCGTCGAGGTCCTGGAGCGCGAGCAGGACGCGGGCGGAGTACCGCGCCACTGCCACCACGGCGGATTCGGGGGGCCCGCACACCCCTGGCTCACCGGACCGGCGTACGCGCGGCGGGCCGTGCGGGCGGCGACGGCGGCCGGGGCGACGGTCCGTACCGGTGTCAGCGCCACCGGCTGGGCCGGCCCGCTGACCCTGGAGACCACGAGCCCGGCGGGCCTGGAGCGGATCACGGCCCGGGCGGTCGTCCTCGCCACCGGTGCCCGCGAACGCCCCCGCAGCGCCCGGCTGGTGCCGGGCTCCCGGCCGGCGGGCGTGCTGACCACCGGGGAACTGCAGCAGTCGGTCCACCTGTACGGCCAGGACATCGGCCGACGGGCCGTCGTCGTGGGCGCGGAGCCGGTGGCCCGCCACGCCGTACGCACCCTGCGCCGGGCAGGGGTGGAGGTGGTGGCCGTCGTCACGGAGCGCGCCCGCGGCGCCTCCGTACCGGGAGTGCCGCTGCTCACGGCCACGACGGTGGCCGAACTGCGCGGCCGGGGCCGCCTGTCGGGCGTTGCCGTGCGCCACGAGGACGGCCGCTCGGGGGTCCTCGCGTGCGACACGGTGGTCTTCACCGGCGACTGGATCCCCGACCACGAGCTGGCGCGCCGCGGCGGTATCGCGCTGGACCCGGGCACCCGGGGACCTGCGGTGGACGCGTCCTTCCGTACGCCGGTGCCGGGGGTCTTCGCGGTCGGCAACGCCCTGCACGGCGTGGAACGCGCGGCCACCGCGGCCGCGGAGGGCGCCGCAGCCGCGGCCCCGGTCCTGGCCCGGCTCTCGGGTGCACCGTGGCCGGAGCCCGGTCCGCCGCTGGTCGTCCGGGCGCCCTTGCTGTGGGCGGTGCCGAACCGGCTCACGGACACCGCGGGGCGGCCGCTGCTGCTGCGGTCGGGGGAGCCGCTGACCGCCCCGGTGCTGACGGCGGCCCAGGACGGGCGGCTGTTGTGGCGACGGCGGTTCCCGGTCCGGACGGCGCCGTCGCGGTCGCTGAGGCTGCCGCCGGGGTGGACGGACCGCGTCGAGCGGTCGGGCGGTCCGGTCGTTCTGGGCATCGGCTGACGGCCACGCCCCCGGGCCGGCCTGCCGGGCGCGCCCCTTGACTACTTTCCGTGAAGTGCGGATACTCTGTGTCACGATCTTCGTCGTTCACAACGTCACCTACGGGGTCACACCCCGTCAGGAGGTACCGACGTGCCGTTTTCCGTGCCCGGACTGGCCGACGACCTGACCCCCGATCTCCTGGACCGCTGGAACAAGGAGATCGACCGCCAGTTCAGGACCCTCGAGCCTGACCTGGGGAGCAGGTACTTCACCCTGGAACCCGACGATCCGGCCGCCGAGCGGGTGGCCGTCACCTGGTTCGGCAATCCGGCCGAACCGGAGTTCTGCCTCGACGCCGCCACGGCCCGTACGCTGTCCGACTGGGGCGTACGCGGCCGACGCGCCCTGCACAACGAGTACTGCGAGTACGCGGTCATCAGCGCGGCCGACACCGAGGGACGGATGCGCCCCAAGCGGGTGCAGGTCACCACCGAGCTCCCCGAGTACTACCTGATGCTCGCCGAGCACGCCCCGGACCGCCTGCGGGAGATCCTCACCGAGACGCTCGGCACCGAACCGCGCTGGCAGGAACTCTACGGACCGGCCGTCACGGACCCCCGGCCGCTCGCCCCGGCCCAGCGCCGTGTGGCCTTCGCCCGTCACCTGACCGGCCACGGACAGCACCGCGACCTGATCGACGCCGGAGTCCCGGCCGACCCGGCGGGCTCGCTCAACGCGGTCAACGCCCTGTTCATGGCCCATCCCATCAACGGGCTGGACGACCTGATCTACATCGTGATGTTCGGCGCGCAGCCCTACGCCCGCCGGAACTCCGCAGGCGGCTTCGAACCCGCCGGCCGCGACCAGATCTTCCGCCGGCAGCCCGGGCTCGAAGCCCTGTCCTGCCGCCATGCCGATCCGGCCGCCGCCCTGGCCGCGGCGGACGCCGCCTTCCACGGCCGGACCGTGTCCTTCGCCGATCCACTGGGCATGTACATCCAGCAGTTCACCTCCGAGGTCTTCCTCTTCGACGGCGGCCCCGTCCCGGACCCGTGGATCCGGCTGGGGCGCGGCCGGCAAGGGCTGGTCCAGCGGCTGGAGTTCGGCCCGCCGGACGACGCCCCGCACTTCCTCGACGAGATCACCGTGGTGGAGGGCGACGCGGAGGAGCCCCTGACCGGTGGCTACCAGGTCGTCCGCCAGGTACAGGTGGGCCCGGTGGTCGCACTCGGCGCCCCGGCCCCCGTACCGCCCGGTGACTTCGTGGTCCTCGCCGACTCGCCCGGGCCCATCCGCTGCCGGGACGCGAGCGTGTGCACCGACACGGTCGGGCCGCTGAAGGAAGCCTTCGACGCCGAGGCCGCGGGGCCCGGACCCGCGGGCAGCCGCCCCCGGGGCGGGAGATGAGCGTCCTCCAGGACGGGATCTACCACGGGCCCGGCCGGCGCCCGCCCGGCCATCTGGCACTCGTGTTCCTGCGGGCCGACCCGGAGGCCGGTGCCACCGCCGTCGACGGCGCGCTGCGCGCGGTGACCACGATGCTGCGCGGCCTCGCCGACGGCGCCGTGCCGGAACTGCCGGGCCACCCGGTGCCGAGCGCCGGCCTGGAATTCCTGCTCGGCCTCGGCCCGAAGTCCTTCGACATCCCCGGCGCGAAACTCCCGTGCCCGGCCGTACTCGGCCCGCGCCTGCGGTTCCGCTCGCCCCGCCCCACCGGAGGCGGGCCTCTGCTGGTCGGCGGGGGCCTGTCCTACGCGCCGGACGTCGTCCGCAACGACGCCACCGAGGAGTTCTGCCTGCAGCTCACCGCCGACACCCAGCTCGCCGTCTCGCGAGCCGTGGTCGAGCTGTGGAAGCTGCTGCGCGGCGCGCGCACCGGCGAGACGCGGACGGCCGTGCTGGAGATCGCGGGCATCCACACCGGATTCCAGCGCGACGACCGCCGCAGCTGGATCGGCTTCCACGACGGCGTGTCCAACCTGGACAGCGCCGACCGGGAACGGGTCATCAGCATCGGAGCGGCCGACGCGGGCCCCGACCCCTGGACGATCGGCGGTACGTGCCTGGTCTTCGCCCGCCTCGCCGTCGACCTCGACCAGTGGCACGTCCTGCCGCGCGCGCAGCAGGAGTTCCTCGTCGGCCGGGACAAGCTCACCGGAGCCCCGCTCACCGGACGCGACCCCGAAGGGCGGCCCGTACCGGCCGCAGGCTGCCCGGTGGCCGGGACCACCGAGGTGACCCAGCCCGGCAACGAGCAGTTCCTGGAGCCGGGGCCCACCGCCGATCCGGTGCTGCTCACCGCCCACGTGCGGCGGGCCAATCTGACGGGCACAGCCGACCCCGACCAGAGCGGCTCGCTGCGCGTGTTCCGGCAGGGGTACGAGTTCTTCGAACCGGTCGCGGCCGCCCCCGGCTTCCGGGCCGGACTGAACTTCGTCGGCTTCCAGGACAGCCCCGAACGGGTGCTGCGCATCCTCACCCAGCGCGGCTGGCTGGGTGGCGTCAACTTCGGCGGGCAGCCCGGCCCGGACGGACCGGCCGGACGGCTGCTGACGGTACGGGCTGCCGGTACGTATCTCGTCCCGCCCGTACGGGACGCAGCCCCCTATCCGGGGGCCGAGGTATTCGGCTGAACAGCCGCCCCCGCTGCCCGGACTCCCCCGACCCCCGGATCCCGGGCTCCCGGAAGGAAACGGAGACTCACAGTGATCGAACAGATCTGGCTCCATCCACCGCTCGCCTTCGCCCGGCTCGGCCCGTCCCCCGTGCCCTGTGACAACTACCGCTGGGGAATGAGCGACCTGACGCCGCGCGGCACCGGCAAGACCGTCGTCGAGCCCCGGCCCTCCCTCGACGTCGCCGAGGACGGAACCCTGACGGAGCGGGAGCCGGAAGGGGACCGCGTCCGCTTCAAGGACGCCGACGGCTTCCGTCCGCTCTGCCCATTCTTCGAGGTGCACGCCGCCTGGACGGTCGGTGATGAGCGGCACACTGGCCCGCTCACCACCGAGGTGCTGGCCGCCGCCGGCACGGAACTCGCCGCGGTGCGCTGGGAGGTGGAGGTCGCCAATCTGAAGGCGCACCACTGCACCCTCTCGCCGGGCGACCGGATCGAGGCCGCCGTGGAGCTGGCCGGTGACGACCACCTGCGCAGGCCGCTGGAGGGGCGCTCGCCGCAGGGGGCCGACCGGCCGCTGGTCCCACAGGGGCGGCACGTACCGCTCGGATCCGTCCAGGTGATCAGACCCGACGACCGGTTCCCCGGGCTCCGGCTGCGCTTCACCCCCGCCACCGGAGCCGTGTACGGCCCCACGAACCTCCCGGAGCGCTCCCAGCGGTTCGTCCTGCCGGCCGAGCGCCTGTTCCTCTCCCCGGACGCACGGTGGTGCGAGTTCACCGGCGCGGGCGACCCGCGCACCGTGCCCGGAGGGCTGTTCGCCGGTTCGCGGGAGGAGGACGGGGAAACGAGCCTCGGCCTGGTCGACGACGTGTGCGACGGGCTGGTCACCGTCACCCTGCCGGGCGGCCAGTCGGCCCGTGCGCGGATCGTCGTCACCCCGCCCGATTTCGCGCCCGACCGCAGACCCTTCACCTCCCTGGCCGACGGCCTGACCGACCGCGTCGGGCGCGGCGAGGTCCGCGACCCGGACTACGTCGCCCAGCACCCGCAACTGACCGCGCTGGAGGTGCGCGACCTGTTCGAACGGGTGCTGGAGGCCATGGACGCCGTCAACGTCGACGTCCAGAACGACCGGGCGACGCTGGAGAACGAGAGCACGGCCGAGGACCTCGGCCTTCCCACCGGCCCGGCCCGGGCCCGGACCTTCGGCCCGCCGGAACCCCTGCTGGGGGTGATCCTCGCGCTCACCGAACGCGGCCGCCGCCGGCACCGCCGCTTCGTCGCGCTGGAGGCCCTCGAGGACATGTTCCGCGAACAGCCGGGCCTGATCGACCGGGTCATCAGGGAGCCCGGGTCCGAAGACGTCTGGTACGACCGCCGGATGCCGGTCGCGGTACGGGGATCCGACGCCTTCCCCATGCACCTGACCCGCCGCCAGTACGACCTCCTGGTGGCCTGGGGCGCTTCGCTGCGCGACCGGGTCGAGGAGGGGACATGAGCGTCCTGCTGCAGATCGGCCGACGGCCGCCGGAACGCGAACCGCGGTCCGCCGCCGGAGCCGGACCGCTCGGCCTCGACGCCGAGACCAAGGTGTTCCGCAGCGCCCGCGGAGCCCACCTGTTCGTCGCCGACGGCAGCCGGATCTACGACCTCCCGGAGGAGGCCGCGGACCGCCTGGAGCGGTGGACCGCCGCCGCCCACGACCCGGCCCAGGACGCCGCCCTCGCCGCCGGACTCGGCCTGCCGCTGTGGGGCGGGGCCGGCATGCCGGCCCCGCGGATCGACGGCACCCCGGCCGCCGTACCACCGCTGTCCTCCCTGTCGCTCAACGTCATGCAGGCCTGCAACCTCAGCTGCGGCCACTGCTACGCCGACGAGGGCCGGTTCGGCGGCGCCGCCCGGGCCATGCCCCGCGAGACCGCGTTCGCCGCCGTGGACCGGCTCCTCGCGGAGGCCGCCCCCGAAGCGGCGGTGGTGGTCGGGTTCATGGGCGGCGAACCGCTGCTCGCCCGTGACCTGCTGCACGAGGTCGTCGCGTACGCGACCCGGGCCGGAGCCGCCACCGGGCACGCCGTCCGCTTCGCGCTCACCACCAACCTCACCACGGTCCGGCCCGCGGACGCGGAACTCCTCGCCGCCCACCCCTTCACCGTGGCCGTCAGCCTGGACGGCGACCGGGCCGGCCACGACGCCCTGCGCCGGGCCCCGGGCGGGGGCAGCGCGTACGACCGGCTGCGGGCCGGGCTCCAGGTGCTGGAACGGCACGGAAGGCCGCGCCACCTCTCGGCCCGGGTGAGCGTGACTCCGTACACCGGGCGGCTGATCGACATCCTGGAGCACGGCATCGGCCTCGGCTTCGACGAGGTCGGCTTCGCCGCGGTGGTGAGCGCCCCGGACCCCGCGTACGAGATCGCCGCCGCCGCCTTCACCCGATTCCTGGAACAGATGGTCGAGTGCGGGGAAGCGGCGCTGCGCGAACTGGCGGCGGGCCGCCCGTACCCCTTCGGGAACTTCCAGACGGCGATGTACGAACTGCACCCCGGCGGCCATCGCCCGTACCCCTGCGGCGCCGGCGCCGGATACCTCAGCGCCTCCGCCGAGGGCGGTCTCTACGCCTGCCACCGGCTGGTCGACGACCCGGCCTTCGCCATGGGCTCGGTGACCGGGGGGCCCGACCGGGGCGCCAGAGCAGCCCATCTGGCGGCCCGCCACGTGGACCGCGCCGAGCCCTGCCGGTCCTGCTGGGCCCGCTACCTGTGCGGCGGCGGCTGCTACCACGAGGTCACCCGGCGCGGCCGGACCGGCTGCGACTACATCCGCGGCTGGCTGGCCTTCTGCCTGCGCGCCTACGTCGAACTCTCCCAGGCCGCACCGGAGTTCTTCACCGATCCGACCGCGTCCGACCTCCCGGGCGATCCGGCCGCCCTGGCCCGCTGACCCGAGCCCCGCCCCATCCGGCCGAAGGAGCCGCCATGAACGACCCCACTCCCGGAAGCGTCGACCTCCCCGTACCCGAGGGGAAGATCTTCCCGCGCAATCTCACCGCACGGGCCGACCACGTGGTCCGCGGCAACCCGTCCGGCTCCCGCCCGGAGAGCGGCGTCGACAACTGCTTCCCCGGCCTGGAATTCGACCAGCGCAATCTCGAGAAGGCGTTCTTCCCCGGCCTGACGGTCGACTTCCACCACGCGAGCGGATCGCGGGTGCTGGCCGTCACGGGCGGCGCCGCCGCAGCCCAGGGCATCACCGACGCCGACCTGGACACGGGAACGCCGCAGGACCCGCAGCCGCTCTACCTGTGGGCCGTGTGCGGCCGCACCACCGTGGATCAGGAAGAGGCGGACGCGCCCGTGTTCCACGCCACCGAGCGGACCGGCCTGGAACTGTGGCGCCGGGTGCACGACCTGCTCCCGGGCCGGGTGGCCGTCGTCCTCGGCCGCACCCCGGGCAGCACCTCCCCGGGCGCGTTCTGGGTACCGGACGGCGGTCTCAACGCCTGGCGGACGCAGGGCCGGACCGAGGTGTCGCGCGACGCGGACGGTGTACTGGAATGGGCCGTCCTGTTCGCCGACCGGGCCCGCTACCTCGACCCGGACGGGGTCATCGACCCCGACGTGTACCAGGCCGGTGACCTCACCCGAAGCCTCTGTGCGCCCTGGCAGTACGACTTCCGCGAATGCGGCTGTTACTACTGGGCCGCCTCCAAGCCGGACATCTCCACCAGCTCCGACGGGGTGCACCGCAACCTCAACTTCCAGCGCCGCGACCGCACCACCAACCCGCCCGAGCCCGACATCCCCACGATCCGGGGCCGCGCCGCCAAGGAACTCGACCACCCCGCCCTGATCGCGAACTGGAACGTGCTGCCCGTCGTCCTCAACGGCCGCGAGGACGACAGCATGGAACTGCCGGACTGGTCCGGACTCGAGCCGATGACCCCCGCCCAGGTGATCCGGGAACTGGAACGGCTCGCCGGCGTCGAGCACGCGCTCTGCCTCGAATACCTCTACGCGCACTACTCCCTCGACGCCCCGCCCGTCTTCGACCCGGCCGTGCACGACCCCGCCACCCCCGAGGGCGCGCGCGTCCGGAAGATCTACGCGGCCGCCGCGGAGGTGTTCTCCGTCGCGGTGGACGAGATGCGTCACCTGAGATGGGTCAACGAGCTGCTCGGCACGCTCGGCCGGCCACCGCGGCTCGAACCGCCCCGGCACGACACCGTCATCCAGCCCCGGACGGGCCGGTGCTTCGATCCGCAGCCGCTCACACCCGAACAACTGGACCGGTTCATCGCGCTGGAGCGCCCCAGCGCGGTGAGCGCCGACCCGCAGGGCATCGACGGAATGTACGTCAAGCTGCACGAGACCATCGTCAACCGCCCGGAACTCTTCCCGGAGGCGGACCGGCTGGCGCACCTCATCAAGCTCATCATCGACGAGGGCGACGACCACTACCACCGCTTCACCGCGGTCAAGAACCATCTCGCGGAGCTCTCCCCCAAGGACTACCTCCGGCCGCTGCGCACCGATCCCGGCACTCCGCTGGACAACCAGCTGGTCGAACTGTCGGCGCTGAACTACACCATGCTGCTGGGCGCCCTGGAGGCCACGCTGAAACGGGGCGACACCTCGGCCGGGGTACTGATCGAGCAGGCCCGCCGGACGATGTCCAACCTCCACGAACTCAACCACCTCCTCGCGTCGCGCGGCGTCGCACCCCGTTTCACCGAGCTCCCCGCCGCGCCCGTACCCGCCGGTGAGCCGATCGCGTCCGCCTCCCCGTCCGCTCCCGCTCCCGCGTCGGTGCCCGCCCGGACGCCCGGCCCGGAACTCGGCGACGGCCGCGCCGCCCTGGCCGCCGCACGGGCCTGCGACGCGGTGCGGCAGAGCATCAACGCCCTCGCCGTCGACGGGGTACGTGACATGATGGCCCGCCATCAGGCCGACACCGACGCGCTGATCGCCGCCCTCCGCCCACGATGAGCCGAGCCGACGTCGAGATCGCCGGCTCCGGGCTGGCCGAAGTCACCTGCGCCTGGCTGCTCGCCGCGCGGGGCCACCGGGTCCGGATCCGCCCGCGCCCGGACGCGGGCCGGCGCCCGCTCCTGCTGGGCCGGTCCACCCTGGCCCTGCTCCACTCCCTGTGGGGCATCGGCGAGCCGGCCGAACTGGGCCTCGCCACCCATCGGCTGACCCATCGGCGGGCCCACTGGGGCGCCGATCCGGCCGCCCCGCCCCTCGGAGCCCCGGCCGTGGTGGTGGACGGAGCCCGGCTCGCCGCCCGGCTGCTCGACCGCCTCGCCGCACACCATCCGGACGCCGTCGGCGAGGCGCCCGGGGGAGGCGGCGCACCGCAGTGGACGGTCACGGCCGCCTCCCACCCCGAGGACCGGTGGACCGCGGGCCGGCGTCGGATGCTGGCCGGCGAAACATCGCTCGCCCCCGGCCAGGACGACAGGATCGCCCGCCTCGCCTGCACCGAACTCGCCTGGCTCCACCTCACTCCGCTGGGCCGGGGCAACGCCCTGCTCCAGGCCATGGTTCCGGGCCCCGCAGCCCACCCCGAGAAACTGCTGAGCCGCCTGCTCGCCGGTTCCGCCCTCGCCCCCCGGCTCCTGGGACCACCCGCCGCCGCAGTGTCACTGCCTGCCGCTCCCCGCCTCCACCGCACCCCGGCGACGGCCCCGAGCACGGACACCCCCGGACGGCTCCTCGTCGGCGCCGGCGCCATCCGCTACGACCCGCTCAGCGGCACCGGCACGGCCCAGGCCCTCCGTACGGCCGTTCTGGCCACGGCGGTCGTCCACGCCGCGGCCACCGGAACGTCCCCGGAGGCCCTGTGCACCCACTACGCGCGCCGCCTGCGAACGGCGTTCCGCGCTCATCTGGACACGTGCGCCCGGCTCTATCCGCAGGCCTTCCCGTCCCCCGCCTGGCAGTACGAGATCGACGCCTGCCGCTGAGCTGGTTCATTGACCAGAGGTCATGTGACGCCCCGGCAAAGGCTCTTGTAGATCCGTACGAAGAGAAGGTTTCAGCCAGCGGACGTTTTCATGTCTTCCGTCCCTGCCCTACTCCGCCCGGTTGGCTGTCTACTCCTTCACACACGATGCAACGAAGCGGGGGAGAGGGAGCCTTGAGCGAGACGCCGTCCGTCCGGCCGCTCGCCATGGCCCGGCTCGATCCAGGCGCCACCGTCACCGCGGAACTCGTCATCCGCACCGTGCCCCTGGTGTCCCCGACGGGCGGAACACCAGGGAGATCCCCCACCGTCTCCCAAGGAGTGACCGTGACCGCACACATCCAAGAAGCGAACGTCCAGGACCTCGAGCGCACCTGGCTGGACGAGGCGATCAGACTGGCCACGAACAGCGTGGCGAACGGCGGCGGGCCGTTCGGCGCCCTGGTCGCCAAGGGCGGCGAGATCGTCGCGATAGGGAACAACCGGGTCACCTCCACCCTGGACCCGACCGCACATGCCGAGGTGAGCGCGATGCGGGCCGCCTGCCAGGAGCTGGACACCTTCTCACTCGAAGGCTGTGTCCTGGTGACCTCGTGCGAGCCGTGTCCGATGTGTCTCTCCTCGGCGCTGTGGGCGCGCGTCGACCGGATCGTCTTCGCCGCCGACCGGGACGACGCCGCGGTGGCCGGTTTCGACGACCGCAAGTTCTACGACCTGTTCGAAAAGCAGCCCGCGTCGAAGTGGCCGCTGGCGATCGAGCGCCTGGACCTGCCCAACCGCACGGAACCGTTCGACGCGTGGGTGGCGAAGACCGACCGCATCGACTACTGAGGCGTGCGAGCCGGGGTTGCGGCCGTCCGGTTCCGCGCCGACGGTGCAGGATGAGGTCGACCGACCTGCCGTCATGACCGGGACCGAGGTGGGTTCTCATGCCCCGCAGCACCGCCGATGACGCCGGGTGGCGGCACGACCGACACCCGCGGCACATCGGTACCTGGCCGGCCGTGGGGGTCACGGTGGCCGTCCTCGGCGTCGCCAACCTGGCCCTGCACCGCTGGACGGGCCTGTGGGGCCTGGTACCGGCCGTCGTGGTCAGCGGCCTGCTGCTCGGTGTGCTGCGCTGGGCCGGCGGTACCCTCGCGGACGCGGGTCTGGCCCGGGACACGCTGGCCCGCGGTGCCCGTTGGGCGGCGGTCCTGATCGGCCTGGTCGGCGTCGTCTACCTGGCCGGGGCGCTGCTGCCGGCCACCAGGTCACTGTTCGAGGACCGGCGGTACGAGGCGATGGACGGCGCGGAGGTGCTGCTCCGCGTGTTCGTACTGGTTCCCGTCGGCACGGTCCTGGTGGAGGAGATCGCCTTCCGCGGGGTGCTCTACGGTCTCGTGCACCGCGTCCGGGGTGCGGGCTGGGCGACCGCCGTGTCGAGTCTGCTGTTCGGCCTGTGGCACGTGCTGCCGTCGCTGCACCTGGCGACCGCGAAACCGGCCGTGAACGCGGTCGTCGGCGACTCCGGGTCCGGGGTGGTGCTGGCGGTGCTGGGCGCCGTGCTGTTCACGGCGGCCGCCGGGGTCCTGTTCTGCGAACTGCGCCGCCGCAGCGGCAGCCTGCTGGCTCCCATGGGCCTGCACTGGGCGGTCAACGCGTTCGGCTACCTCGTCGGGTACCTGCTGCGCTGACCGGGGGAGCGGCGGGCTCAGTTCTGCGGCGAGACGATGTCCTTCAGCCGGTTCAGGTCCTGCGCGGTGAACCCGTCGGGCCGCATGATGTCGTTCCAGGCGTCGACGTACGCGGCCTTGTACGTGTGGCCGTGGCCGTCCGGCACGCCGGTCGAGAACGGCAGGTCGGCGGTGACCTGCCAGAAGGTCACGAACGGAATCCAGACCATCGCCTCGAGCACGTCCGAGCCGGGCCGCTCCCCGATCCAGTCGGGCTCGGTGAGGGCCAGCTTCGGGCTCCACCAGACGATCGGATCGGACGGGTGCATCAGGTAGAGCACCCGGGGGCCGTCCCACGGCCGGTCGGCCGGAGGCGTTCCGGTGGCCGGGTCGTCGGTGAAGCGGACGGTCCGCCCCTCCCGGTAGACGGGTTCGATCTCGGGGCTGCCCGCGTCGCGGTGGTCGCTGAACTCGCGGAAGAGCGTGTTGAAGTTGGGCGGGCCTGCGAACACGGTGCCGGCGGTGCGGTTGCGCAGGTCGGCCTCCCCGCTGAAGGCCGTCTCGCCGCCGAACGACCCGAGGCTCTCACCGGCCACGAAGAGGCGCGGACGCCGGTCCTGGGGCAGCTTGGACCATTTGTCGTAGACCGCGTCGAACAGATCGCGGCCGGCCTCGCGCGCCTTCGACTGGTCCACCAGGTACGACATCCACGACGGCAGGTACGAGTACTGGATCGCCACGGTGGCCGCGTCGCCGTTGCCCAGGTACTCGAACGAGTCCACGGCCGCGGGATCCACCCAGCCGCTGCCCGTGGTGGTCATCACGAGCAGGTTCTCGCGCGTGAAGCCGCCCGCCCGTTCGAGGTCCGCGACCGCCCGGGCCGCCCGGGTCTCCGTGTCGTCGGACGTCTCCAGCCCCGCGTAGGCGCGGACGGGCTCCTGCGCCGTACGGTGGGTGAACGCGCCGATCTCCTGGGCCGACGGCCCTCCGTCGGCGAACGCCCGGCCCTCCCGGCCCAGCGAGTCCCACGGCACCAGCGAGCCGGGCCCGCCCGAACGCAGCGCCGACGTGGGCTGGTGCACCCCTTCCGGGGTTTCCGTGTCGCGCAGCGAGAAGGCCTCGTTGGCCGCGTTCACGAAGCCGTTCAGCAGCAGCCCGGAGAACGCCGCCCACGCCAGGCCCGCCACCAGGATCCAGCCGACCACCCGCGCCGCCCGTCCGCCGATCCAGCGTCCCAGCAGGTCGGCGGCCCGGTGGTACAGGGCCCGGAGCCCCCGCCCGGCCAGGAGCAGGAGCAGGAAGACGAGGGCCGCGAGGAACGGGCAGGCGACGGTGTACAGGACGTTGTAGTCGCTGACCCCCATGAGCAGACGGATCTCGTGCTGCCAGTACTGGCCGAGCCCGAACGAGACGCCGAAGAGCACGACCGCGCCGACGATCAGGACGAGCCACGACCGGCGCGAGGGGATCCGCGCGTCCCGGTCGGCGAAGGCGCGCCACACGTAGGCCGCGACCACGCCCAGCCCGTAGCCGATGGCCGCGCTGATGCCGCAGACCAGGCCCTGGAGTACGCCGCCGCGGGGGAGCAGTGACGGGGTGAAGGACAGACAGGCCAGGAGGAGCGCGCCCCAGCAGCCCGGCAGCGTCAGGCGGGGCCACCGGCGGTGTCTGCGTACCGGCTTCTCCTGTGCGGGAGGTTCCGGCGGGTCCTGGCTCATGGCGTCCTCCACGGCCATGGTGCGCCGGCTCCGCCGGCCGTGCCAACCGGGGCCCGCGCCGTCATTTCGGGCCGGTGGGCGGGGGAACGGAGCTCCCGTCGGGGCCCGGCGCGGTCCACTCGGCCCCGGTGCGCAGCCGGAAGGCGGCGACCGCGGCCTCCACCGTGGGGAAGAAGTGCCCGGGATCGATGGTCCGGGTGAGTCCGTAGCGCTCGATCTTGCGCCGCACGGGGTCCTTGAGCTCCGCGAACACCAGGTGCACGCCGCCCGCGTTGAGCGCCTCGTCGAGGTCTTCCAGGATGTCGGCGGCGGTGGTGTCCACGTCGGTCATGGGCTCCGCCGCCACCACGATCCAGCCCGGCCGGGGATCCGCGGCGGCCAGCCGCCTGACCTCGTCCCGGAAGGTCTTGGCGTTGGCGAAGAAGAGCGGGGCGTCGAACCGGTAGATGACCAGGCCCGGCAGTCGCCCGGCCCCGGGGTAGGAGCGGACGTCGTGGTAGCCCTCCAGGCCCGGCACCCGCCCCAGTACGGTGTCGTACGGCCACCAGGCCCGCCGGAAGACGTTGAGTACGGACAGGCCCACGGCGATGGCGATGCCGGGCAGCACCCCGAGCAGGGCCACGCCGGCGAAGGCCGCGAAGCAGAGCAGGAACTCCGTCCGGCGCTGCCGCCACAGCCGTACGGCTCCCGGGACGTCCGCCAGGGACAGCGAAGCGGTGATGACCACGGCGGCCAGGGCCGGCTGGGGGAGGTTGCGGAACAGGCCCGGAGCCAGGACCAGCATCAAGGCGATGAGGCCCGCTCCGACGACCCCGGTGAGCTGGCTCCTGGCTCCCGCGCGCTCCGCCACCGCGGTACGCGAACCGCTGCTGCTGACGGGGAAGCCCTGGAAGAACGCGGCCGCCAGGTTGGCGGCGCCGACGCCGGACATCTCCTGGTTGCCGCGGACTTCCTGGCCGGTGCGGGCGGCGAACGCGGACGCGTTGGAGATCGTGTCTGCCAGCGAGACCAGGGCGATGCCGAGCGCGCCGGCGAGCAGCGGCGCGAGGTCGGAGGGCCGCACATCGGGGACCGTGAACGGCGGGAAGCCCTCGGGCAGTACGCCCACCAGGCCGACGCCGCGCCCGGCCAGGTCGAAGAAGGTGGCCGCGGCGATCGCCAGGACCACCATCACGAGCACCGCGGGAACCTTCGGCAGGAACCGCTGCAGGAGCAGGATCAGCGCGATTCCGCCGAGGCCCACGGCCGCGGCCGCCGGAACCGTCGCCCCGGCGGCGACCATCCGCACGAGGCCGGCGCACTCGCCGATCAGGTTGTCCGCGTCGACGTCGAAGCCGAGAAGTTTGGGGAGCTGGCCGACGAGAATGGTCAGGGCCAGGCCGTTCATGTAGCCGATCATCGTCGGTTTGGAGATCAGGTCGGCGATGAAGCCGAGCTTCGCCACCGAGGCCAGGATCATGATGGCCGCCACCATGACCGCGAGCATCGACGCGAGTGCGACGGCCCGGTCGGGATCCCCGTCGGCCGCCACCAGGGGCAGCACGGTGGCGGCGATCATCGGACCCAGCGAGGAGTCCGGGCCCAGCACCAGGATCCGGGACGGTCCGAACACCGCGTACCCGAGCAGGCAGAGCATCGACGTGTACAGGCCGGTGATGGCGGGCAGGCCCGCCAGCTCGGCGTAGGCCATGCCCTGCGGTACCAGCAGCGTGGTCAGGACGACGCCCGCGACCAGGTCCTTGGGCAGCCATGCGCGCCGGTAGGACTTCGCCGCGCGGATCCCGGGAACCGACCGCACGTGCGCCAGCACCCCGTGGCCGTCGTGCCGGGTGGTCACGGACCGGCCTTCCTCACGCGGCCCTCGAACGACGGGCCACGAGCTTGCCCAGCTCCCACAGGATCAGGAGCACGACGGCGGCCAGCAGCGCCCAGCCGAACTGCCGCGCGTCGATATCGGTCGTCCCGAGGACCCTTTGGAAGCCGTCCGTCTGGGTCACCAGCACGGAGAGCACGAGCTGGGCCAGGGCGACCCAGTTCATCTGCTTGCTGTCGAACGTGGAGGTCGTCAGCACGGAGTCCGTCTCGCTGCGGCATTCGAACGCCGCCACGATCAGGCAGAGGGCGAAGGCCGTGAACGCGATCGAACGGCCGATCTCGACGTCGTCGAAGTGGCTCTCGCCGAGCGTGATCAGGCCGAGCAGGAGGACGGTGATCGCCAGCCCGCCGAGCCCGACCGTGACCAGCACGGGACGGGTGAGCACGGATTCCCCGCGCGGACGCGGCCGGCGCCGCATGAGTCCGGCGCTCTCCCGGTCGAAACCGAGGGCGAAGCCGAAGGACGCGTTGACGACGAAGTGGATCCACAGCACCTGCGGCGGGGTGAACGGCTCACCGGCGGCGATGTTGAAGACGGTGGCCCCGAGGAACGTCAGTACGAACGTGACCAGCAGGAGCAGGACGAACCGGATGTACTTGGTGAGGTTGTCGTAGATCGTCCGGCCCTGCTCGACGGCGTAGACGATGGTGGCGAAGTTGTCGTCGGAGAGGATCATGCGGCCGGCGTTCTTGGCCACGTCGGTGCCGCTGCCCATGGCGATACCGATGTCGGCGGCCTTGATGGCGGGAGCGTCGTTGACCCCGTCCCCGGTCATCGCCACGACCTCGCCCTTCTTCTTCAGCGTGTTCGCGAGCAGCACCTTGTGCTCCGGGGCGACCCGCCCCACCACGCCGATGGCCTCGATGCGGGCGAGCTGTTCCTCCTCGCTCATGGCGGCGAAATCGGAGCCGAGCACGGCCTCGCCGGGGATCCCGATCTGCCGGGCGATCGCCGCCCCGGTGGTGACGTCGTCCCCGGTCACCAGGCGGACCCGGATGTGCGCCGCCTGCGCCTCGGCCACCGCGGCCCTGGCCTCCTCACGGGGCGGATCGACCATCCCGACGAGGCTGGTCATCCGCAGTTCGGTGACGTACGCGAGCAGATCGCCCTCCGGATCGAAGCCGTCCGGGTCCAGGTCGCGCATGGCCGCGGCCATCACCCGCCGCCCCTCACCGCCCATCCGCTCGCTCTGCTCCTCGGCCCGGCGCAGCAGGTCGGCGTCCCACGGGACGCTCTCGCCCGCCGCGAGCGCGGTGGTGGCCCGTGCCATCACCGCGGGGCCCGCTCCTTTGACGAAGCAGCGCACGACCGGCCGCCCGGAGGCGTCGACCGCCGAGTGGAAGGTGGCCATCAGCTTGTACTCGGGGTCGAACGGCAGGGTGGCGAGCCGCGGGAGGGCGTCCCTGGTGGCATCGGTGTCCAGGCCGGCCTTGTGCGCGAGCACCAGCAGCGCCCCCTCGGTCGGATCGCCCACCACCGCCCCGCCCACCAGCTTGGCGTCGCTGGCGATCACGTACGGCAGGATCGCGTCCTCGATCCCCGCGGCGGACCCGGCGGCGTGGTGCACCTTCCCCTCCAGCCCGTAGCCCGTGCCCGACACGGTGTACCGGTCGGTGGGGCTCAGCACTTCGACGGCGGTCATCTGGTTCATCGTCAGGGTGCCGGTCTTGTCCGAGTTGATCGCCGAGGTGAACGCCAGTGTCTCCACCGACGGCAGCTCCTTGACGATGGCGCTGCGCTTGGCCAGGTTCAGGCTCCCGACGGACAGGATCGCCTGGGTCACGGTCGGCAGGGCCTCGGGGATGGCCGCGATGGCCAGCGAGACCGCGCTGACGAACAGGACGTCCCAGGCCTGGTCCCGCTGGCGCCCCAGCGCGAACATCACGATCATGGTGAGGCCCGCCGCGCCCGTGATCCACAGGGTCAGCCGGTCGAGCTCCTTGGTCAGCGGCGGCACTTCCTTCTCGGTGGCCGACAGCATTCCGGAGATCTTGCCGAGCTCGGTGTCCGCTCCGGTCGCGGTGACGATCATGAGGCCGCTGCCGTGGGTGACCGGGGTGTTCATGAACGCCGTGTTGGTCCGGTCGCCGGGCGACAGCCCGCTGCCCCGCAGCGCGCCGGTCTCCTTCGCGGCGGGCACGCTCTCGCCGGTCAGTGCCGACTCGTCGATCTGCAGGGCGCTGGCCTCGACGAGACGTCCGTCCGCCGGCACCTGGTCCCCGGCGGAGATGAGCACGACATCCCCGTCGACCAGCTGTTCGGCCGGGATCTCGGCCTCCCTGCCGTCCCTGCGCACCCGGGCCGTCGCCTTCATCATCGACTTCAGCGCGTTCATGGCGCTCTCGGCCTTGCCCTCCTGGCGCAGGCCGACGACCGCGTTCAGCAGCGTCAGTACGATCAGCAGGATCGCGGTGGTCCACTCCTGGATGACCAGCGAGACGATCGCCGCGGCCACCAGGACGATCTGCATGTAACTGCGGTACTGGGCGAGGAAACGGCGCCAGGCCGGTGTCCGCTGCTCCTCGGGCAGGGCGTTCGGGCCGTGCGCGGCCAAGAGCTCCGCGGCCCGCGCGGCGGACAGGCCCACCGCGGGATCGACGGCGAACGCCGCCACGACCTCTTCGGGGGAGCGCGTGTACCAGTCGTCCCCGGCAGCCCGCGGCTGCTGTGCCGCGGCATCCGACCGCACCGTCATGGTTGTGCCTCCGATCCGGGGCCGCGGACGTGTCCGGGCCGGCCGCGCGCCGTCCGAGGGCCGCTAGCCACGCTTCTTCTTCGGCTTGCCCCCCGGCTTGCCCTTCGGCTTGCCGTGCCGGGCGGCGTACGGATCGGCGGGGGCGCCGGCCGGAGCCTCCCGCTCCAGGCTCCGCTTGGTGACGAGGAGATCCTTGCGGGCCTCCTCACCCACGTCGGGGTACTGCGGATCGATGTCCATCAGGGTGTGCGCGAGGACCGCCGCCGCGCAGATCCGCGCGAACCACTTCCGGTCCGCCGGCACGACGTACCACGGCGCCCACTTCGTGCTCGTGGCCGACAGCATCTCGGAGAAGGCCTGCTGGTACTCGTCCCACCGGCGCCGCTCCCGGACGTCGGCCGCGGAGAACTTCCAGTTCTTCTCCGGCAGGTCGATCCGCTTCAGGAAGCGGGTGCGCTGCTCCTCCTTGGACAGGTTCAGGAAGATCTTCACCACCTTGAACCCGTTGTCCGTGAGGTAGCGCTCCCAGCGGTTGATCTCCCGGTAGCGCCGGTCCCAGATGTCCGGTCCGAGCACGTGTTCCGGCAGCTTCTGCCGGAGGAGGACCTCGGGGTGCACGCGTACGACGAGGACCTCCTCGTAGTGCGAGCGGTTGAAGATGGCGATCTCGCCGCGTTCGGGCAGCCGCCGGGCGTAGCGCCACAGGTAGTCGTGGTCGAGTTCCTCGGAGGAGGGCACCTTGAAGCTGCTGACCCGTACGCCCTGGGGATTGACGCCGCTCATCACGTGGCGGATCGTCCCGTCCTTGCCCCCGGCGTCGAGCGCCTGGAGGGCGAGCACCACGCCGTACGTGTCTTGGGCGGCCAGCCGCTCCTGGTACTCGGCGAGCAGCGACACCCCGGTCCGCAGGAGTTCGGTCCCGTCCCGCTTCTTCATGCCGGCCTTGTAGCGGGGATCGAAGTCCCGTTCCAGACGCACCTTCGAACCCGGTCGCACCCGGAGCGGTTCGATGAAGTCCGCGATGCGTTCGGCCCTCTCGTCGGACATCAGCGCTCGTCCTTCCCCACCACGTCCGCGGCGCTCCCGGCGGCGAGCGCCCGTCGGGCCCTGCGCTCGGCCAGGATCGGGACGTACTTCCTGACCCTGGCCTGCCGGAAGGAGTCGTACGCGGCCTCGACCGTCGCCTCGACGGTGTCCGCGTCGACCGAGGGGTAGGCCGCCTTCAGGCGGGCCACGGTGGTCCGGACGGACGCGAGTTCCTCCGGGGTGGGTGCCCACTGTTGCGTTGTCCGTGCCCCGGGATCCTCCATGGCGTGGGAGTCCTCGGTCCGTTCCGCGCCCTGGAGCGTTGCAGGTGCCATGTCCCACGACCTTCGGACCGTCGTTCCGCGCATGCCGACTTCGGTGAGCTTGAGGGTGTCTCCATGGCGATTCTCTGTCAAACCGGACAAGATCGCCCACCGAGTGCGCGGAGGCGGGAAGGCGGGTCCCGGGGGATCCGCACGAGAGGGTCTAACAGGCTCCCGGGCCGCCTTGGGCGGCGTCGCACTCCGCGGCGCTGCGGGCGAGCTCCGTGCACAGGGTGGCTTCGACCTTGCCCAGGAGGCGGGCCAGTTCGGCGCGTTCGGCGGGGTCCAGGCCGTCCAGGGTCTGGCGTTCCAGTTCGCCCCACGCCCTGCGGACCTCGACGAGGAGTCCGCGACTGGCGTCCGTCGCCTCGACCAGGGAGGCCCGCCGGTCGGCGGGGTCCGGGCGGCGCCGGACGTGGCCGGAGAGCTCCAGGCGCTGGAGCATCTTGGTCACCGTCGAGGGGTCGAGGCCGACCGCCTTGATCAGCTCGGACTGGCGCACGGCCCCGCTGTCCCAGAGGTGCATCATCAGGAACTCCTGCCCCGGGTGCAGCCCCAGGTCCCGCAGGACCCGGCCCGCCGCGATCCGGTGGAGCCGGGAGACCCGGCTGATCGCATGACTCACCGGCCCGTCCAGCACCGCACTCGGCACCCCCGCGCACTGCGTGGCGGAGCGCGGCTCCTGTACGGATTCCGCGGTCATGGACGTGCTCCTCCAGGTCGGTCCGGCAGATCTCCGGATGGATTCTACCGTCCGCCCACATTTTATCTTGGTCGGCCAAGTAAATGAGGTACGCTGCATCCCGCAGCCAACCATTGGCCGACCAACTATCTCTGTGGGGCAGACATGACCAGCGCCTTCGAACCGGTCCACGTGGCCGGCGCAACCCTCTCCAACCGGATCGCCCTCGCCCCGATGACCCGCAGCCGCGCAGGTCAGGGAGGCGTCGCGACCGGCCTCGTCGCCGAGTACTACACCCAGCGCGCCTCCGCCGGTCTGATCATCACCGAGGGGATCCAGCCCTCCGTCGTGGGGCAGGGCTACCCCTTCACCCCCGGCCTGCACAGCGCCGAGCAGATCGCGGCCTGGCGCGAGGTCACCGACTCCGTGCACGCGGCGGGGGGCCGGATCTTCGCCCAGCTCATGCACTCCGGCCGCATCGGCCACCCGAGCCTGCTGCCCGACGGCCTCGTCCCCGTCGCCCCGTCCGCGGTGGCCGCACGGGGACAGCTCTTCACCGGAGACGGCATGAAGGACTTCGTCACCCCGCACGAGCTGACCGGGGCCGAGGTGCGCCAGACCGTCGCCGACTACGCGCAGGCCGCCCGCAACGCCGTCGAAGCCGGCTTCGACGGGGTGGAGCTGCACGGGGCCAACGGGTACCTGATCCACCAGTTCCTGGCCCCCGGCTCCAACCTGCGCACCGACGAGTGGGGCGGGCCGGTGGAGAACCGGATCCGGTTCGCGGTCGAGGTGGTCAAGGCGGTGGCCGCCGCGATCGGCGCCGAGCGCACGGCACTGCGCGTCTCGCCCGGCAACACCTACAACGACATCTCAGAGCCCGACCCGCAGCCCGTCTACGAGGCGCTGGTCAAGGAGATCGACGGACTGGGCCTCGCCTACCTCCACGTCCTGGAGCACGCCCCCGAGGCGCGGGAGGCCACCCTCGCCCTGCGCAAGCAGTTCTCCGGACCGTTCGTGCTGAACCCGGCGACCGAGGGCCCCACCGACCACCGCGCCCTCCCGCTGATCGAGGACGGCGTCGCCGACCTCCTCGCCTTCGGAGCCCTCTTCCTGGCCAACCCGGACCTGCCGGAGCGCCTGCGCACCGAAGGCCCGTACAACACCCCTGACCCCGCCACCTTCTTCGGCGGCGACGCACGCGGCTACACGGACTACCCGGCCCGCTGAGCCGTCGGGGTCCGGCAGTATGGCTCCGTGAATCCCCTGCCCCGATGCCGTGACGCTGCCGCCGTCCCCGACCTCCGGCGGACGCGGCTGGTGGCGGCCGCGGCCGCGGCGGCGACCGTGGGCGCGGGGCTGGGGCTGCGGGCCGTCACGGCGGGGAGCACGGCGAAGTACGGGGGAGACGCCCTGTACACCGTCCTGCTGCTGACCCTCGTCGTGCTGGTCGCGCCCCGGCTGACGCCCCTGCGGGCGGCCGGGACCGCGCTGGCCGCCAGCTGGGCCGTCGAATTCCTCCAGCTGACCGCCGTACCCGCGGAGCTCTCCCGGCACAGCACCGTGGCCCGCCTGGTCCTCGGTTCCACCTTCAACGCACCCGACCTGTTCTGGTACGCGGTCGGCGCGGCGGCGGCCTGGCTCCTGCACACCGCGCTGGCGCCGTCCGGCGCGGGCTCGGGCTCCGGCTCCGGCTGACCGGCTCGCGCGAGCGGCTCCGGTCAGCCGGACCGGCGAGCGCTGTTCAGCCGGGCGGCCTGGCGCGTCAGATGATCGCGCTCGGCGAGGTTGGGCGCCTTCCGCGCCGCCTCGGCGTACAGCCGCGCCGCCGTCACCGCGTCGCCGTCGCGCTCGTGGAGGTACGCCGCCACCGCGGTGTGGCGGGGCAGTGCGTCGTCCAGCGCCGCGAGCGCCGCGAGTCCTGCGCGCGGCCCGTCGGCCTCACCGACGGCCACCGCGCGGTTGAGCCGTACGACCGGGCTGTCCGTCAGGAGCACGAGCTCGTCGTACCACTCGACGATCTGCACCCAGTCGGTCTGCTCGGCGGTGGGCGCGTCGGCGTGGAGCGCCGCGATGGCCGCCTGGGCCTGGAACTCGCCCAGCCGGTCACGGGCGAGGGCCGTCTGCAGGACCCGCACGCCCTCGGCGATCGCCCCGGTGTCCCACCGGCCGCGGTCCTGCTCGGCGAGCGGCACCAGACTCCCGTCGGGTGCGGTCCGGGTGGCGCGCCGGGCATGGTGGATCAGCATGAGGGCGAGCAGACCGGCCACCTCGGGGTGGTCGACCCGGGACGCGAGCTGCCGGGTGAGCCGGATGGCCTCGGCGGCCAGGTCGATGTCGCCGGAGTAGCCCTCGTTGAAGACCAGGTAGAGGACCCGCAGCACCGTGGCGACGTCGCCGGGCCGGTCGAACTGTACGCCGGAGACGGTGCGCTTGGCCCGGCTGATGCGTTGCGCCATGGTCGCCTCGGGCACCAGGTAGGCCCGGGCGATCTGGCGGGTGGTGAGGCCGCCGACGGCGCGCAGCGTGAGCGCCACCGCGGACGAGGGCGTCAGCGACGGGTGGGCGCACAGGAAGTACAGCCGGAGCGTGTCGTCCACCGCGGGCGCCGGCCCGGGCGGCGGCTCCTCGTCCGCGAGGTCCTCGCGCCGGCGGCGGGCCGTGTCCGCCCGGGTCGCGTCGAGGAACCGCCGCCAGGCGACGGTGACCAGCCAGCCCTTCGGGTCCCGCGGAGGGTCGGCGGGCCAGGTCCGCACCGCCTCGACCAGCGCGTCCTGGACGGCGTCCTCGGCCGCCGCGAAGTCGGCTCCGCGGCGGACGAGGATGGCGAGCACGCTCGGAGTGAGGCTCCTGAGCAGGGCCTCGTCCATCGGTGGGGTCATTCCGTGATGGTGGGCGGCGCGGTCAGGAACGGGCGCAGTTCGAGCCACTCGTGGATCGGCTCCCCGCCCGCCCCGGGGGCGGCCGACAGCTCTCCGGCCAGTTCGACGGCGCGCTCGTAGCTGTCGACGTCGATCACCATCCAGCCGGCGATCAGGTCCTTGGTCTCCGCGAACGGGCCGTCGGTGACCGGCGGACGCCCCTCGCCGTCGTACCGGACGAAGGTCCCCTCGGGGGCGAGTGCCTGACCGTCGACGAACTCGCCGGTCTTCTCGAGCCGGGCCGCGAAGTCGTTCATGTACTGGATGTGCGCCGAGATCTCCTCGGGCGTCCACCGGTCCATGGGCACGTCGTTGACCGCTGCCGGGGCGCCGCGGTAGTGCTTGAGCAGCAGGTACTTGGCCATGGTCGTTCTCCTCGGTGCTGGTGCGACCCATTGTGGCCGCGTTCACCCCTGGGACGGAGCCGGTCACGTCTTCTCGACATCCCCTCCGCAGTTTTTTTGACGCGTGTGGACGAGCCCGTTTCGGTGGGCCCGTGGCGGGCCGGCGCGTCAGGGACCCGTACGGATCCGTGCCTCCGGTGTCCCGGGCCGCCCGCAGGGTCAGTCCTTGCTCGCCGACTGCCAGCTCATGCCCCAGCCGTACTCGATGTCCGCCGCCTGCTGCTTGAAGACGCCGGGCGCCGGCAGGAGGTACTTCGCCTCCCGCCGGACGATCAGCTCCCCGCCCACGTTCTCGATCAGTGCGATCGCCGCCACCGGTGACGGGACGGTGCATTCGTCCAGGCGCATCTCGATCGGCGGACCGACGGGCGGATGGAGCGTGGCGACCCCTTGCAGTCCGGCGAAGCTGGTGGCCCCGGCGTAGATGACCACGAACACCAGGAGGCGCTCGATCTCGGCCGCGTGGTCCAGGTTGATCATGAGGTTCTCGCCGGCCTCGCTCGCACCGGTCCGGTCGTCGTGGTCCAGCTGGATGTAGGGCGGCTGGTGGAACGAGCCGAACTGGTTGTCGATGGGATGGACGATCCCCTTCGTGCCGTTCCGCAGTTCCCACAGGCAGGAGAGGTCGAGATCGACGTCCTCCAGCCGGACGGCGTCCTTGCCCTTCCGCATCCAGCCGCGCGGTGGCACGGCGGCGCTCCACGTGAGATTGACCCGCATGCCCCCCGAGGTGGCCCCCTGCTTGGTCAGCGACACCGCGGGGGCCGCCTTCGTCAGGGTGATCTTCGACAGCCGTACCGGCGTCGGCGCAGGCGTCGGCACCGGCGCAGAGGGAGCCGGGCCCGGGGCGGGATCGTCGACCGTGATCCCGAAGTCGGTGGCGAGCCCGGCCAGCCCGGAGGCGTACCCCTGGCCCACCGCCCGGAACTTCCACGCACCGGCCCGCCGGTACAGCTCCCCGAGCACGAACGCGGTCTCCGTCGTGGCGTCCGTGGCGTCGAACCGCGCCGTCTCGACGCCGCTCCGCGCGTCCAGTACGCGGACGAAGAGCCCGGAGACCTGAGCGAACGTACCGTCCGTGGAAGCCGCGACCACCACGGTCCCGATCTCCTCCTCCACCCCGGACAGCGTCACCCCGATGGTTTCGAGCACTCCCGTGCCGTCCTGGCGCCGTCCCTCGTGGCGCACGGCACCACTGGGGTGCAGGGGTTGGTTGTAGAACACGAAGTCGTCGTCCGAGCGCACCTTGCCCGCTGCCGTCAGCAGCAGGGCCGATACATCCACATCGGGCGCTCCGGGACCCGCTCGCCACCCCAGCTCCACCCGGACCGCGGCGCTCGGCACCGGTACGTTGGCACCCTTCCGCATGGACATGCGCTCCCCCTTCCGCTGCGGGTCTCCCACTCCCGCAGCGTACGAGGACGCGGCCCGTTCCCGTCCCCGAAGGCGGCGATTGGAGACCTCCGGCCACCGGGACGTCCGGTCCGGCGCCTCCCGTGTGGCGGCGGGCGGGCGCCGGACCGGACCGGCCCGCGGGGCCGGATCACCCTTCGCGGTCCATGACGCGGCGGGCCGCCTCGGCCTCCGCCGCGGGCGGTGACAGTTCGTCGAGCGTGTCGAGCTCGTCGTCCGAGGCCAGCTCCCGCTCCCAGGCCGCCGCGAGCCGCTCCTGCTCCTGCGGCGGCCTGCCGGTGACGGCCTCCTGCTGCTGCGGTCCCAGAGCCGCGAGGAAACGCCCGACCGAGTCCGTCGGCATGCCGTACTCCTTCTCGCCGTGGGGGAGGGCAGCGCCGATCGCGATGCCGTGCCCGGCCCAGGATGGCGAACCGCTCCTGGGCGGCCGGCCCGACACGGCGGTCCGCCACCCGAATGCCGCGCCCGGGAGCGGTCCGCCGCACGACCGCGGGTCACGAGGGCGTGGAACTCGTCGCGCGCGCCGCACGCTTGTCCTCCCCGGCCCGCTCCCGCTCGCGTCCCGTG
Source organism: Streptomyces sp. NC-S4 (assembly GCF_054353315.1). Classification (NCBI taxonomy): domain Bacteria; kingdom Bacillati; phylum Actinomycetota; class Actinomycetes; order Kitasatosporales; family Streptomycetaceae; genus Streptomyces; species Streptomyces sp. NC-S4. The sequence goes on from NZ_CM135937.1 coordinate 8,038,399, forward strand.
GGGCGGTCCGGCCCGAACCCGGCGGCCAGGACGGCCGCGCCGATCAGTGCGAACCCGGCCGTCCAGAGCGCCCCGACGTGCATGGCGTGCAGGAAGGCGGAGTCCGCGGCCGCGGCGAGCCGGGTGTCGTGCGTGGCCGCCGCCACGTGCCGGGCGAGTTCGGCCGAGACCCGCGCCTGTTCCCGCACCGGATCCGGCAGGCCGGTCAGCGAGCCGTCGATCGACCGCCGGTAGACGATCGAGGTGATGGTGCCGCCGACCGCGATGCCCAGCACGCTGCCGGTCTGGCGCAGGGTGCTGTTGACCGCGCTGCCCGCGCCGGACCGCTCCAGCGGCAGGGAACCCAGTACCGCACCCGTGACGGGAGCGATCACCATGCCGACCGCGGTGCCCTGGACCAGCACGACCGCCGCGTACCAGCCGATCGGGGTGGTCGCTCCGAACAGGGCGAAGGAGCCCATCGCGGCGGCCGCGACGGTCAGCGCGACCGAGGAGACGAGCCGGACGGAGCTCCGCCGGGCGAGCCGGACGGCGACCGGGGCGCCGACGATCACCCCGAGGGCTCCCGGGAGCGCGAGCAGCGAGGCGTCCAGCGCCGAGTAGCGGCGGACGCCTTGCAGGTAGAAGGCGAGGTAGAAGGATCCGGCCGTCACGGCCAGGAAGACGGCCATCAGGGTGAGGTTCCCGGCGGCGAAGCGGCGCTGCGCCAGCAGCCGCGGGTCGAAGCCGGGGTGGGCGATCCGCAGCTCGACGACCACGAACGCGGCGATCAGCGCGACGCCGGCGAGGGTGGACCCCCACACGCGCGGCTGGGCGAAGGAGGCGTCCTGGCCGGCACGGATCAGGCCGTACGCGAGGACGCCCAGGCCGCCGGTCGACAGCAGCAGTCCCGCCGGATCGAGGCGACGGACCTGCGGGCTGCGGAAGTTGGGCACGTAACGGGCGATGAAGCCGAGGCCGAGGACGACGACGGGAACGTTGACGAGGAAGACCGACCCCCACCAGAACCTCGCGAGCAGCACTCCGGCGAGGATCGGCCCCGCGGCGAGGCCGACGCCGGCGAAGGACGACAGGGTGCCGAAGGCGGCCGGACGCCGCGCGGGCTCGAACGTCCAGCCGACCACCGCCATGGTGGCCGGGACGAGCAGTGCGGCACCTGCGCCCATCACGGCGCGGGCGGCGATGAGTTGGCCGGGGGTGGTGGCGTAGGCGGCGAGGGCGGAGGCGGCGCCGAAGAGGGCCATGCCCGTCAGCAGGACGTCGCGGTGGCCGAACCGGTCACCGAGCGCGCCACCGGTGAACATCAGGCCGGCGAAGGTCAGGGTGTAGGCGCCGGTGGCCCACTGCAGCTCGCCCGGGGTGGCGCCTAACCCCCGGACGGGGTCGGAGAGCGTCTCGAACGCGGTGGTCAGGATGGTGCCGTCGAGCCAGATGAGGAGTTGGGCGAAGACGAGGACGCCGAGGATGAGCCGCTGGCGGGCCGGTGGTGGGGTGGACGGCACGGTTGACATGGGTGAGGACATGCGTGACTGCCTTCGGATCAGCGGGAGTCGGGCATCGGTGGCGCGCATCGCGGAGCACGCGGCGGCAGCGCACCGTCCAGAGAATCGTCAGGTACCTGACGGTTCTCCCATCGTGGCAAACTCGTAAAGTACCTGTCAATCATGAATTCGGAGGTCGTCCGATGGGCGAGCAGAGTCAGCGTCGGGTGCTGAGCTTCGTGGTGCGCCACGCCTGGCTCAGCATGCGGGCCGCGATCGGTGCCGAGCTGGAGGAATTCGGGCTCACCGTGCCGCAGTTCGCGACCTTGATGATCGTGGGGCAGTCCCCGGGCATCTCGGTGGCCCAGCTGGCCCGCCTGGTCGGGAGCTCCCGCCAGGCCGCCAACGAGATGCTCGCGGCGCTGGAGCGCGACGGCCTGATCGTCCGGGCCCCGCACGCCACCGACCGCAGGACGCACCAGCTGAGTCTCACGGAGCTCGGCCACGCGCGCTACGAGGACGCGCTCCCGGCCGTCCGGCGGCGCGAGGCCGAGCTGGAGGAGGGGCTGACGCCGGAACAGTGCGAGGCGGCGTTCGCCTGGCTGTCCGCGATGTCGAACGCCCGTCAGGGGGCGGGGAGGAACTGACCCGGACCCCCGGCGGTCGGCTCAGGGCGTGGACTTCCAGCCCTGCCCGTGGAGTCGCTCGAACCCGTCCAGGAGGAGGTCCAGTGCGAACTCGAACTCGAACCGGTCGTCACATCCGCGGCCGATGACCGACCCCCGGTCGTGCGCCACCGCCCGCGCCAGTTCGGTGACGTGGGGATACCGGCGGGCCATCACCTCGTACGCGGCCGCCTGCGCCGGTTCGTCCTGGGGTGCGGCGCCCGCCGGGTCGTCGAACAGCTCCTCGGTGAAGCCCAGCACCCGGCTGCCCAGGGCGTGCATCACGTGGTGGGTGAGGTCGGCCGAGAAGCCGCCGGCCCGGAACATCCCGATCACCGAGTCGAGGTACGCGAGCACCGCCGGCGTCGGACTGGTGCGCGACCGGATCACCTGAGCCGCCCAGGTGTGCGCGAGGAGGGCGCCGCGCGCCCCGAGGATCCGCCCGCGGACCGCGCTCTTCCAGTCGGAGCCCGGCGCCTGGCGCGCGATGCCCGCGACGACGACCTCCACCATGCCGTCCAGGAGCTCCTCCTTGTTGGCCACGTGCTTGTAGAGCGCCATCGGTACGACGCCCAGCTCCTGGGCCAGTTTGCGCATGCTCAGCGCCTCGATCCCGGCGTCGTCGGCGAAGGACACGGCGGCGCGCAGCACCCGGTCGCGGCTCAAGGGGGCCCGGCGCGGTTCCTGTGGCGCCTGTGACTGCTGGGGCATGTGGGCTTCTCCCTCGATCCGGTCCCGGGGCGGGATGAGCGGGGCTGTCCGTCCCGCCTTGACGAGTGTACGGCGTACACCTAGGGTGAGCGCCAACTGTCGGGTGTACGCCGTACACCCATGAGGGAGGGGCTGTTCCGCATGGGATCGACCAGGAGGACCGCGATCGTCGCGGGGGTGCTGTTCCTCGTCACCGAGGTCGCCGCGATCGGCGGGCTCGCGCTCTACCGCCCCGTTCTGCACGACACCGGCTACGTCCTCGGACCGGGTGCCGACACCCGGGTGTTCCTGGGGGCGCTGTGCGAGTTCGTGCTCGCGCTGGCGGTCACGGGCACGGGGGCCGCGCTGTACCCGGTCCTGCGCAGGCGCAACGAGGGGGCCGCCATCGGCTATGTCTGCGGCCGCCTGCTGGAGGCCGCAGTCATCGTCGTCGGCATCGTCAGTGTGCTGTCGGTGGTGACGCTGAGGAGGCAGGCGGAGGGCGCGGCGGGCGCGCCGGGCGCCGACGGGTCCTTCCCGGTGACGGCCGGACAGGCCCTGGTGGCGTTCCACGACTGGACGTTCCTGTTCGGGCCGAACTTCGTCCTCGGGGCCAACACCCTGGTGCTGGCGGGCCTGCTGTACACCTCGCGGCTCGTGCCGCGGCCGATCGCCGTCCTGGGGCTGGCCGGCGGGACGATGATCTGTGCCTCGGCGACCGCCGTGCTGTTCGGGGCCTACGAGCAGGTCTCGGTGGCGGGGTCGCTCGCGGCGCTTCCCGTGTTCGCCTGGGAGGTGACGCTGGCCGTCCGGCTGCTCGGCAAGGGCTTCGACGCGGGAGCCGGCGCGGTGTGACGGCTCCCGCGTCGCTCACGTCAGGACATCCGGTCCACGTTCCACAGGGGCAGGCCCCGGAAGAACTCCACGGCCTCGGCACGCCAGTACGGTTCCCAGGACGCGGCCTCGGCGGCGGCGGCCTCCGCGTGCCGCCGGATCTCCGCCCGGAGCCGCCGGTCGACGCCGGCGGCGCGGGCGATCTCCCTGATCCGGCCCAGGGTTTCGTCCGGGCAGCCGGGATCACCGAGCGCGGCTTCGACGAGGGCCGCGTCGGCCCCGGTCGCGGCGGCCAGGACCGCGCGGACGGCGTAGGTGCGGCGGCCCGAGCGCATGTCGGCCCCGGTGGACTTCATCTCGGCCGCCGGGTCGTCGCCGACCGGGCCGAAGAGGTCGAGGTAGTCGTCGCGCATCTGCTCGGCGATGCCCACCAGCCGGGAGTAGCGGTGCAGTCGGTCCCGGTGCGGCGCCGGATCCCCGCCCGCGGCCAGCAGGCCCATCGTCAGCGGCGCGAGGATCGAGTACCGCGCGCTCTTGAAGTCGGTGACGGTGTGCAGGAACTCCTCGTCGGGCAGTGTGTGGGAGTCCCGCTCCAGGTCGGCGATCTGCCCGGCCACGGTCTCCGCGGCGGTGCGCGTGTGCACGCCGAGAAGGGCCTGGCGGAGCCCGGCGGGGACCTCGGCCTCCAGCAGCACCTGGGTGGACAGGAACGCGGCGAGATCCCCGGCGAGCATCGCGAGTCCGAGGGCGGTGGCGTCCTGGCCGGGGAACTCCCGGCGGTAGGCGTAGTACGTCGACGGCCCGCCGCGGCGCAGGGGCGCGTCGTCGATGATGTCGTCGTGGACGAGCCCGTGCGTCTGGAGCAGTTCGATGCTCAGCGCGGCCTCCGCGAGCCCCGGAATCTCGTCGGTGGTGACCAGCCGGGCCGCCTCGTACAGCAGGACGACCCGCAGCCGCTTGCCGCCGCGCATCGAGAACTCCCGCAGGAGCTCCACGCAGCGGGGGACGTACCGGCCGGGCACCGGGACGTCGAAACGCTCGCCGAGGCTGTCGAAGTACTGCTCGAAGCGGGCGTCGAAGCGGATCCGGTGACCGGCGACGCGTTCCAGGGTGGTGGCCGTGACGTTGACATGCATGAAGATCAGTATCGATCACGGCCCCGACCCGCCCGCCCGAACGGGTTCAGCCGCCCGAGGGGGCGGCGGAGAGGCAGGCCCGCAGTTCGGCCTCGCCGGCGTTCCCGCCCGTGCACATGATCGCCACCCGCTGCCCGGCGAGTTCGTCGCGCGCGGCGAGGAGTGCGGCCAGCGGTGCGGCGCCCGCCGCCTCGGCCACCGTTCGGGCATCACGCATGAGCAGCCACTGCGCCCACCGGATGTCGTCGTCGCCGACCAGCCGGAAGTCCGCGAGGTGGTCCCGGAACAGGCTCTGGGTCAGTTCGAAGCCCGATCCGGTGGCCAGGCCCTCCGCCGTCGTGGTGTCCGGCCGCTCCACGCAGCGGCCCGAGCGCCAGGAGTCGTGCGCGGCGGGCGAGTGGCGGGACTGCACCGCGATGACGCGGCAGCGCGGGCTGATCGCCGCCGCCACCAGGCAAGCGGCGGCCGCGCCGCTGCCGCCGCCGACCGGCACGACGATCGCGTCGAGGTCCGGTTCCTGCTCGAAGACCTCCAGGTACGCGGTGGCCACGCCGGCGATCAGGTCCGGTTCGTTCGCCGCGCTGACCAGGCGCATCCCGCGCCGGGGCGCGAGCTGCTCGGCGTGCCGGCGGGCCGCTTCGAAGTCCGCGCCGTGTTCGACCAGTTCGGCGCCGAGCCGCCGCACGGCCGCGGCCTTCAGCGGATTCGGGTCCTCCGGCATGACGATGGTGCAGGGGACACCGAAGAGCGCGGCGGCATGGGCGAGGGACTGGGCGTGGTTGCCGGTGGAGTACGAGAGAACACCCCGTGCGCGTTCGGCCGGGTCCATCGCGGCCAGCAGGGTGACGCCCCCTCGGACCTTGAGTGCGCCGGTCGGCTGCAGGTTCTCGTGCTTGACCAGCACGCGGACCCCGCCGCCGACAGCGGCGTCGAGGGCGGGATAGGAGAGCAGAGGGGTCGGGGACAGGTGCGCGCTCTGCAGACGGCGCGCGCGAAGGACATCGGAGATCGTCGGCTTGTGCATGTCCTCATGCTGCGCAGGAGCCAATCCATAGGACAAATGTCAGTTTCCGATGCATTCATCGATATCATCGATGAATGTTCGACGAGAACCGGCTCCGGGTGTTCGCCGCCATCGCGCGTGAGGGTTCGGTGACGGCTGCCGCCGCGGCACTGCACTACGCGCAGCCGTCGGTCAGCCACCACCTCGCCAGGCTCGAAGCCGAAGCCGGTGTTCCGCTCGTCCAGCGGGCAGGCCGTGGCATCCGGCTGACCGAGGCCGGCCGGCTGCTCGCCGACCGCGCGGAGGAGATCCTCGGCCGGATCGATTCGGCCCGGACCGAACTCGCCGCCCACGCCGGGCTCGGCGCCGGACGGGTGCGCCTCGCGGCGTTCCCCTCCGCGCTCGCCACGCTCGTCCCCGCGGTGGCCGCTGCCTTCGCCGCCGGACACCCGGACATCGAACTGGCACTGACCGAGGCGGAGCCGCCCGAAGCCCTGGCGGCCCTGCGGCGCGGCGAGGCCGATGTCGCCCTCACCTTCCACCACGGCGACACCCCACCCGGCGGCCGCGAGCGCCACACCGTGACACCGATCCTGCACGAGCCGGTCTACGTCGTCAGCCGGGCGGGCGCCTCCTGGCCCGGTCCGCGCACCGACCTCGACACCTACCGCGGGCAACGGTGGATCGCCGGCTGCGAGCGGTGCCGCACGCACCTCCTGTCGGCGTGCGGAGAGCGCGGCTTCACTCCTGAGATCGCCTTCGAGACCGACGACTACGTCGCGGCCCAGGCACTGGTGGCCGCCGGTCTCGGCGTCAGCACGCTGCCCGGCCTCGCCCTGCGCGCTCATCTCCACCCCGGCGTGCGGATCGACCGCCTGCCGGACGACCACCGCTTCGTCGACGCCGTCGTCTACGGCTCACCACCGCTCCCGGCCCCGGTCGAAGCCTTCCTGAAGGTCCTCGAGGAGACCGCCGCCGACCCCGTCCAATGGCCCTGACGGGCCCGACCGGTACCGGGCCCAGGTGCCGGGGTTCGCGGCCCCGTCGGCCACCCGGAGCAACGGTTCGGAACGTGTCGTCACGCGGGTGAAGGGGAGCGGTGGAGCGTAAATGTTTCGACAGTGTCCCTCGGCGTCCGGCAGAGTGGCCGCCCGTGACGAGCAGTGAGCTGTGGACCCGTGCGACCGCCGACCGCTACGACACCGAGGAGGCCGCGACGTCCTCGGCCGCCTTTCTCGGACCGACCCTCGCCTTCCTCGCCGAGCTCGCCGGAGACGGCCGGGCGCTGGAGTTCGCCATCGGGACCGGACGCGTGGGCGTCCCGCTCCGGGAGCGCGGCGTGCCGGTGGTGGGCATCGAACTGTCCGAGCACATGGCAGCGGTGCTGCGGCGCAAGCTCGACGAGGAGACGCTCCCGGTGGTCGTCGGGGACATGGCCACCACCGTCGTGCCCGGCAGGTTCTCCCTGGTCTACCTCGTCTACAACACCATCACGAACCTCCTCACGCAGGACGAGCAGGTCGAGTGCTTCCGCAATGCCGCCCGCCACCTGGAGCCGGGCGGCCGATTCGTCATCGAGCTGGGCCTGCCGCCGCTGCGGTTCCTGCCGCCCGGCCAGGTCGCGGTGCCGTTCGACGTATCCGAGCAGCACCTCGGCTTCGACACCTTCGACCTCGTCGAGCAGATTCTCGTCTCGCACCACTTCACCCGCGACGGCGACGACGGCCGCTACCGCCGTGACAACTCCCGGCACCGCTACGCCTGGCCGGCGGAGCTCGATCTGATGGCACGGATCGCCGGGCTCGAGCTCGAACGTCGCGTCGCGGACTGGGACGGGGCGCCGTTCACCCAGGAATCCGCGAAGCACATCTCCGTGTGGCGCAAGCCGTCCTGAGCCCGGCCAAGGCCGTTTTCGGGAGGGGCGTCCGTCGCGCGCCTGTGACAGTCGGCGGACAGCCTCATGAAGTGCCGCGGTCAGGCTCATGGCAGGAGGGCAAAAGCGATATTTCGCCTCTAATCCTCCGGAACCCCCGCCGTCTCTTCATCGGAGTAGTTCTCATGGCTCGCACGTCACGGAAGCATTTCGCCCTGTTCGCCGTTTCGGCCGCGCTCGTCACGGGCGGCGCGCTGGTTCCCACCAGCGCGTTCGCCGCCCAGGCCGCACCGCACGCCGCCGAGGTGTACACGACGGGTGTCCACGCGGGCACGGTCGGCAAGAAGGACCGGGACGGGAAGGGCAGGTCCAAGGACAGACCCCGGGACATCGAGAACATGCCGGGCTGCAAGTTCTACCAGGGCAAGGTGTACTGCGAGCGCAAGCCCGACACCCCGAACCCGGCGCCGAAGCCCGCTCCGGTCCCGGATCCGGGCAAGGCGGCCCGGGAAAACCCGGACGGGGTGCCGGCCCCCGACGTGGGAGGGTTCGGTACCGAGCTGAAGCCCTGACGCTCACGGCTCGCACAGGCGTACGGCGAGGGCGGCGATGTCGTCGTCGAGCCGGCCCCTGCTGTGGCTGAGGAGGTCGCGGTGCAGAGCCGTGAGCAGCTCGTCCGGCGGCGTCGGGGGCTGGCGCCGCATCCAGGCCGCCAGCGGGAAGAACTCGCCGTCGCGGGCCCGGGCCTCGGCGATCCCGTCGGTGTAGAGGAGCAGCAGGTCGTCGGGGGCGAAGTCGAAGGTGTCGACGCTGTAGTGGTCGCCGATCAGCTCCGCGAGGCTGAGCAGGGGAGACGGGTTCGTGGACTCGAGGGTGAGGACCTGCCCGTGGCTCAGGAGCAGCGGCGGGGGGTGTCCGCAGTTGAGGATGTCGATGCGTTTGCCCCCGTGCGGGATCTGGACGAGAAGGGCCGTGGCGAAGCGCTCCAATGGCCCCTCGGGGGGGAAGGCGCCGTTGTAGCGGGTACTGCTGGCATCCATGCGGCGGGCGACGTCGACCATGTCCGGCTCCCCGTACGCGGCCTCCCGGAAGGCGTTCACGATCGCCGCGGCCGCCCCCACCGCAGGCAGGCCCTTGCCCCGTACGTCACCGATGAGCAGCCTGACCCCGAACGGCGTGTCGACCACTTCGTAGAAGTCCCCGCCGATGCGGGCCTCGGCCGCGGCCGCGAGGTAGAGCGACTCGATCTCGATGCCGCCGAAGCGGCGGGGCAGCGGGCTGAGCACCACCTGCTGCGCCGCGTCGGCGACGAGCCGCACCTGGAAGAGGGTGCGTTCCCGCTGGAGCCGGACGTGGCTTCCGTACGCGGCGGCCACGGTGACCGCGATGATTCCCGCGGCCGTCCACCACGTCCCCAGGTCGGGGAAGACGAAACTGAGGCCGATCATCAGGATGAGGCAGACCGTCCCGAGCAGGACGGTGGGCAGCACCGGCCACATGGCGGCGGCGAGGGCCGGCGCCGCGGGCAGGAGACGGCTGAAGGCCATTTCCGGCGGAGTGTTGTACGCCAGGCTGGCGATGACGACGGTCAGGATGACCGGCGACAGCCGCACAAGTCTTCCCGGGCCAGGGCGCCTGCGTAGCCGCGGCCGTCCAGACTCGATCACACTTCACAGGATATCTACGTAATCGGGTCATAGCCCCCTGGCGGCCGCCGCCCGCCGTTCCCCTTGCGAACAGAATCTGTCCGCAAGGGGCCGTGCGGAAGCGGACGGCGCTCGCGGGTCGGCCCCCTCGGGGCGGGACCGGGACGCTGCCCCGTGTTACTCCAGTGGGCTGACGTGCGGGATCTGAAGTGCCACGATGATCCGTGCTTCAACAGTGTGCCGGACGGGACGCGGTGAGTGCGGTGACAGCGTGTCCCGGAGGCAGCCCTACCCCACGAAAGGGCGGACACCCCCATGCGCGTCACCCCCCTCTTATCGTCCTTGGAAAGTCACCAGGGCGCGGCCGCGGACGACCCCATACGTCTCTACTACAGCCGCAAGACGCAGGAGATCCTGCACAAGTACGGCCCGGGCCCCCGTGTCCACTTCCACGTGGGCCTCTACCCGGACGGCCCGCCGGACAGCATCGCCCCCCAGCACGTGCTGCAGCAGCGGCTGTTCGACGCGCAGGAGCGGATCGTCGAGCACGCGGCCCGGTCGTGGGGCGCGTACGAGACGCCTCCCCGGCGCCTGCTGGACATCGGCTGCGGCCTGGGCGGGACGTCGCTGTACTGGGCGCAGGAGCACGGAGCGTCGGTCACCGGCCTCACCGTCGCGGCGGAACACATTCCGATCGTCGGGCACTTCGCCCGGCACGCCGGGGTGGGGGAGCGGGTCGAGCCCGTACTGGCCGACGTGCACGAGCTGGACGAGACCCGCGCGTACGACGCCGTCTACGCCAACGAGAGCAGCGGCTACACCGACCGGACCCGGCTCTTCGAAGTCGTCGCCAAGGCACTGGAGCCGGGTGGATGGTTCGGGATCCAGGAGCATTTCGCGGGCCGCTCGGCATGGCGCGAGTTCATCGACGGCTACTACAGAACGCGACTGGGAGTGAGAGAGGAATACCTCATCGCCGCCGAGGCGGCCGGCTTTGAACTCGTGCAGGAGGAGGACGTGACGGACTCGGTGGCGGAGTTCTGGGTGCAGTCCATGGCCTGGAACACCGCCGAACTCGACCGGCTCCGTGCGGGCGCCGATGCCGTGCCCGGGGCCTGGAGCGGCGAACGGCTCGAGCAGTCGACGCTCGCGCACAGCAGGTTCTTCCGGCTCTGGCGGGACCACGCGGTGCAGACGCGGCTTCTGCGCTTCCGGCTCGGGAGCCGCCGATGACGGCGTCACCCGCACCCGCACCCGCACCCGCACCCGCACCCGCACCCGCACCTGCACCCGCACCGGCGCTCGTACCCCGCCCCTCGCGCCTCGGTGCGCGCCTGCCCTCCTTCTACTGTCCCCTGGAGCGCGACCTCGTCCATCCCCGGGCGAAGCAGGTGGAGGCTCTGGCGGTCGAGTGGCTGGACGCCTTCGGCATCTACCCCGATCCGGTCGAGCGCGCATGGGGTCTCGCCACCCACAGCGCCGACTTCTCCTGCCGCATCATCCCCGACGGGGACATGGACGCCCTCGCGCTCTTCACCCAGTGGAACTACTGGGCCAACGCCGTCGACGACTGGCAGGATTCGGGATCCGACGAGGTGGGGACGGGCGCCGTCGTCGAACACGGCGTACGTCTGCTGCGCACCGTCGAGGACCCGGGGGCCCGCGTGCTGCCCGACGGGCCGATGACCCGCGCGCTGCTGGACCTCGTACGCCGCACCCACGCCATGCTCACGCCCTACGAGCTGCGCAGGTTCGTCGAGGGGACGCGCGACTGGCTGCTCGGAGCGGCCTGGCGCGCCGCCCGGGCCGAGTCCGGTGTCATGCCGGGGCTGAACGACTTCGTCGCCATGGGGCCGCTGGCGAACGGTACGCGCTTCTCGCTGACCTGGTCCGACGTCGCGCGCGGGGACCGGCTGCCGGCGGAGGTGCTCTGCTCCCGATCCCTGACGGCACTGACGGACGCGGCGGGGTTCGTCGTCAGCGCGGACAACGACCTGTTCTCCTACGACAAGGAGGACCACCTGGAGCCGAGGGAGGTGAATCTCGTCAATGTCCTCGCCCACCAGGAGAACTGCTCGCCCGCCGAGGCCGTGCCCCTCGCGGTGGCCCTGCGTGACCGGGTGATGGTCCTCTTCATGACGCTGCGGGCGCGTGCGGAGACCCGCGCGAACGCGGAACTGCGCCGTCACCTGGCGGCGCTTGGCCACTACGTGGCGGGCTCCATCACCTGGCAGAGCCGGGCACCCCGGTACGCGAGCCCGCGCAACCGGCACGAACTGCCCCTGCCGGACGCCCGGTTCGCGGTCCGGTTCGCCGAGGCCCCCAGCTTCACCGGGACCGGGCCGCCGGATGTGCCGGCCCTCGCTGCCTGGTGGCAGCGGATGCACGACTGAGCGGTACCGAGGGCCCCGGCCGGTGCGGTCGGGGCCCTGGGCCGGGCGGGGCGGCCGTCAGCCGAGCCGGAGCAGCCGCCGCCACCAGCTGACGGAGCGGTGGCGGCCCGCGACCGCGGGCGCTGCCGTCGGCTGCGGCGGGACGACCGCATGGACCGGGTGGCCGGCCGGCCGCTCGGCCGGCTGCTCCGCCTCGGGCCGCGCGTTCGATACGGGGCGCGGCGCGAACCGCACCGGCAGGGACAGCAGATGGCGTGACATGAGGGTGCCGCGCCACTGCAGTTCGCTCGCGTCGACCGCGAGCTGGAGGTCGGGCAACCGGTCCAGCAGGACCTCGATACCGGTGTCCGCGATGGCGCGGCCGATGTCCTGCCCCGGACACTCGTGCGGGCCGCTGCTGAAGGCCAGGTGGGAGCGGTTGCCGTGGACGGAGACCGAGGGATCGGGCCGGATCTGCGGGTCGGCGTTGCCCGCGGCCAGCCCGAGCAGGATCATGTCGCCGGCCTTGACCTCCCGGCCGCCGAGCAGGGTGTCACCGGTGGCCCAGCGCCCGATGATCGTGTTGATGGGCGGGTCGTCCCACAGGACCTGCTCCAGTGCGTCGGGCAGCGTCATGTGGCCTCCGGAGAGGCTGGCCCGGAAGCGCGGGTCGGTCAGCACGGTCCGCAGCGTGTTGGCGATCAGGTTGGCGGTGGTCTCGTAGGCCGCGATCAGTACGACGCGCAGGTGCATCAGCACCTCGGTGTCGCTCAGGTTCGCGGGGTGCTCGATCAGCCAGGAGGCGAGGTCGCGCATGGGCCTGGCCTTGCGCTCCACGACCAGGTGTTCCAGCGTGGAGGTGACGTACCGGTCGCTCTGGAGTGCCGTCTCTGTCCCCTGGAGCATGTCGCGCGCCGCGTTGACCAGCAGGGGTCCGTGCTCGTCGGGCGCCCCGATGAGCTGGGTCATGACCAGCATGGGCAGCTGGTCGGAGAAGGCGGACACCAGGTCGGCGTGCCCCTCACCCGCGATCTGGTCGACGAGCTGGTTGGAGAAGCGGGTCACGTAGCGGCGGATGCCGCGCTTGTCGAGGCGCTCCAGGGACTCCACCACGGCCGAGCGCAGCCGCTCGTGGACGGGTCCGTCGGTGAAGTTGCACACCGGCACCCAGGAGACCATGGGGCCGAGCGGGGTGTCGGCCGGTACCCGGCCCTCCTTCATGTCGCGCCACCCCCGCGGGTCGCGGGCGAAGCGCGAGGACGTGCGTGCCACGTCCAGGTTCTCCCGGTGGCCGAGGACCAGCCAGGCCGGGAGGTCCCCGCTGACCAGGACGGGGGCCACCGCCCCGTGTTCGGCGCGCAGCTTCTCGTACAACGCGAGGGGATCGGCCTGGGCCTCGGCTCCGTGGAGACGGTACAGGCCGCCGGCGGTGGCCGCCGCCGCGTGGGCGGGGCACTCGGGCGGTGGGGTGGGGCTGGTGCTCACATTGCCTCCTGGGTGGCTGCCTGGGCGTGCAGGTAGCGCATGAGGGTCAGCAGGACATCGCGGGACGAGTCCCGCCGTCTGGCGTCGCAGACGAGGATCGGGACGGCGGGCGGCAGGTCGAGAGCCTGGCGCAACTCCTCCACCGGATGCTCGGGTGCGCCGGGGAAGGAGTTGACGGCCACGACGAACGGGACGCCCCGCTCCTCCAGCCGCCCGATGACGTCGAAGCTGATCTCCGGTCGACGGGTGTCGAGGAGTACGACGGCACCGAGCGCGCCCTCGAAGAGCCCGCGCCACAGGAACCAGAAACGCTCCTGGCCGGGCGTGCCGAACAGGTACAGGACGAGCTCGTCGTTGATGCTGATGCGGCCGAAGTCCATTGCGACGGTGGTGGTGACCTTGCGGTCCACGCCCCAGGTGTCGTCGACGCCGACGCCGGCCCTGGTCATCGTCTCCTCGGTCGTCAGCGGCCTGATCTCGCTGACCGCGCCGACCAGGGTCGTCTTGCCCACGCCGAATCCGCCGACGATGACTATCTTCACGGCGGCCGCGGCCGTCTGCGGGAGTATGTCCGCCTCGCGCGGCCCGGCGGGCGGGTCAGAGCTTCTGAAGTCCATCGATCACTGCCTCGATCAGAGCAAGGTCGGGTAGCTGCGCGGCGGGAACGGGCGGGCGGACGTACACGCGGCCGGCGGCCATCAGGTCCCCGACCAGCACGGTGACGACGCTCACGGGCAGGCCCGCGTACGCGGCGATCTCGGCCACCGACAGCGGTGACCGGCACATCCGCAGGATGGCCGACTGCTCGGGCTGCATCTCGGGCCGGGCGGAACCCTTGGCCACGACCAAGGTGACGAGGTCCAGATGGACCTCGGTGGAGGGTCCACTGCGTCCGCCCGTGATGACGTAGAGCCGTTCCGGACTGCTGTCCTCCCAGCTTGCGGGCGGCTCGGTCACGCGTGCTGCCCGTCATGCCGGGGCGGGCTGCTCAGGTGGTCCCCCATTCGGGTCACCAGGTTGCGCATCTGCGCGCCCATCAGGCCCGCGTCCACGCCCTCGTCGGCGAGGACCGCGAGGTAGGAACCGTCGCCCGCGGCCATGAGATAGAAGAAGCCGCCGTCCATCTCGATCACGACCAGGCGCATCCGGCCCTCCGAGCGGGGCAGTTCCGCGGCCACCGCTCCGGCCAGGCTCTGCAGACCCGCACACGCCGCTGCCAGGCGGTCGGCCGTGTCGGTCTCGGCCCCGTGCTGCGCCACGCAGAGTCCGTCCGCGGACAGTACGATCACGTGCCGCGTCTGGGGCACTCCGGCCGCCAGGTCCTTGAGCATCCAGTCCATGCTGCTGATTCGCTGAGTCATCATCACTTACGCCCCCTTGGTAGCTGAACCCGACGTTCCTTCGGTGCCCGGCGCATCGTGGCCGGTCGTGCCGGACAGTCCGCTGTGGAACGCCTCCAGCCACATTCCGGGGCCGCCGTCGTCCGCCGGACGGGGCTCCGCCGCCGGACGGGCGTCGTAGGTGGCCACACGGTCCTTCCGGCGGCGCTGCGGCAGGCCGTTCGCGGTCCGCGCCAACGTCTCCGGCTGCTCGGCGGCCGGCGGCGCCGGCCTGGGCACCGGAGCCGGCCGGGGCACGCCGGCGCCCTCCGACGAGCGGTCGACGGGGTGCTCCCGCGGCGTGGCGGCCACGGCCCTGGGTCCCGAGGAGGAGCCGATGCCGTGGGCGAGACCGGTCGCGGACGTCGCCGTCGTGATCAGGTGCTGCGGCACGATCACCACGGCGCGGACGCCGCCGTACGCGGACGAGCGCAGGGAGACCTGGAACCCGTACGCCTGCGCCAGCCGGCCGACCACCGCCAGACCCAGCCGCGGCGTCTCGCCCAGGTCGTTGAGATCGATGCCGGACTGCGCCTGCGCGAGCATCCTCTCCGCCCGGCTGCGGGCCTCCTCGCTCATGCTCAGGCCGCCGTCCTCGATCTCCACGGCGATCCCCGACTGCACCTCGACGGCCGTCAGGTGGACCCGGGTGTGGGGCGGCGAGTACCGCGTGGCGTTGTCCAGCAGCTCCGCGAGGGTGTGGATCAGCGGCTCCACGACGGGACCGACGACGGCGACCTCGGTGACCGAGTGCAGATCCACCCGCTGGTAGTCGATGATCCTCGACATCCCGCCGCGCATCACGCTGTACAGGGTGACGGCCCTGCTCCACTGGCGGCCGGGGCGCGCACCGCCGAGGACCGAGATGGAATCGGCGAGCCGGCCGATCAGGGCGGTGCCGTGGTCGAGCCGCAGCAGGTCGCCGAACACGTCCGGGTTGTTGCCGTGCCGGTCCTCCATCTCGCGCATCTCGTGGGCCTGCTGATGGACGATCGCCTGCACGCGCCGGGCGACGTTCACGAAGGCCCGCTGTGCCGAGTCGCGCAGGCTCTCCTCGTTGTCGACCGCGTCGATGACGTGGGCCAGGACGGCCTGGAGGGCGGCTCTGAAGCGTGGGGTCAGGGCCTCGTCGTCGCCCCAGCGGCTGCCGTGGCCACCGCGCCCGCCCAGGGCGGTGAGCACCTCCTCGGCCGGCTGGCCCCTGCGCAGCCGCTCGATGGCCTCGGGCAGCACCGAATCGGACAGCCGGGCCGCCTCGGTCTGCTGCCGGGCCAGGGCGTGCTGGAGGGCGGCGACCTGGGCGCGCCCGGCGGCGAGCGCGCGGCCGCGCCGTCGTGCCTCGACGAAGACCGTAGCGGTGCACACGGCGGCGACGGAGATCAGGACGGTGCCGAGCGGCGCCGAGGAGGAAGCCGACGCCCCCGCCAGGCAGGCGACGGCCACGACCGCGATCGCGGGCAGCAGTCGGCTCGCTCTTCCCTCCAGGTGGGGACTTTCGGGGGGAGTACCTCTTTGCTCCATCGGCGTCCTCGAACTATCGAAAAGGGGGACCTTCTGACCGGTGGGCGGGAGCATAACGACGCCCAACTTCGCTGATGTGGGCTTTCGTTGGAGTTCATCGGACCGGAGGAACCGTTATGCGCCATCAATGGCGCCGAATTCCGGCGAGAGGAGGGGGCCGTACGCGGTGCGCGGCGGCGTAACGGGAGGTCGGCGGCGTGCCGAGCCCGTCGGCCGCGCCGGAATCCGCGCGCATGTTCCGATCGGCGTGGCCGTATCCCGCGGTCCGCCGGTGGCGCCCGGAGCCGAAATGCGGTACGGGGGCGGGTGCCGGGTGCCGGGAAACCATCACGCGTGTCGGGTGCGAGGATCCCCGGCCGGCGTGCGTCACCCCCGCTACCATGCGCCGCATGCCGGACGCCCCGACCAGCCCGCAGCCGTTCACCCCGCGGACCGCCCCCGCGGCGATCGAGGACCTGCGGGCGCGGCTCCGCGGGACGCGCTGGCCGGACGCGCCCGAGGACGCCGGGTGGTCGCTCGGGACCGACCTCGGCTACCTCCGCGACCTCGTCACCTACTGGGCGGACGGATTCGACTGGCCGGCGCAGGAAACGGCACTCGCCCGGCTTCCCCGCTTCCGCGCGTCGCCCGGCGGCATCGGGATCCACTTCGTGCACGCCCGGGCCGTCGCGCCGGCCGGGCCGGTGCTGCCGCTGGTCCTCGGCCACGGCTGGCCGGACTCGTTCTGGCGGTACACGAAGGTCGTCCCGCTCCTGACCGACCCCGGCGCGCACGGCGGCGATCCGGCGGACGCCTTCGACGTGGTCGTGCCCGACATGCCGGGCTACGGCTACTCGGACCGTCCCGCCGGCCCGCCGCTCGACTCCATCGCCGTCGCCGGACTGTGGGCCGAGCTCATGGACCTCCTCGGCTACCCGCGGTTCGGTGCCGCGGGTGGTGACATCGGCAGCCATGTGAGCCGATATCTCGCGCTCGACCACCCCGAACGGGTGGTGGCCGTGCACCGCACCGACGCGGGGGTGCCCGTCTTCACCGGCGATCGCGCGGACCTCGCGCCCGAGGAAATCGCCTGGCTCGACAGCGCCGCGGCCTGGGGCGGGACCGAGGGAGCCTACGCGGCCCTGCACCGCACGAAGCCCCAGACCGCAGCTGTCGGACTCAACGACTCACCGGCCGGTCTCGCCGCGTGGATCGTCGAGAAGCTGCGGTCGTGGAGCGACTGTGACGGCAACGTCGAGCGGAGCTTCACGAAGGACGAGATCCTCACCAATCTCACGATCTACTGGCTCACGGGGACGATCGGCCCGTCGATGCGCATGTACCGCGCGAACGCCGCGATCCCGCCCGCCCAGCACGCCCGCCGGGTCGAAGTGCCGTCCGGATTCTCGCTCTTCCCCGGTGACGTGGTCCGTCCGCCGCGGGCGTGGCTCGAGCGCACGGCGAACGTGGTGCGCGTGACCGAGCCCGCGCGGGGCGGGCACTTCGCCGCGTTCGAGGAGCCCGAGCTCTACGCCCAGGAGCTGCGCGCGTTCTTCCGCCCGTACCGGACGGCGGCGACGGGCTGAGGGTGGCGCCGCGTCCCGCGCCGGTGCGGAGGTGGGCGGCCGCCGGTCAGGCCGGGCCCAGGCCCGCGAGCAGGACGTCGAGGGCGAGGTCGGTCGCCTCGTCCAGCGGCGTGTCGTCGAGGAGGGAGCCGACGGCCAGGGCCGCGAGGCCGTGCACCACGGAGAAGGCGACCTGGGCGAGCCGCGCCGGATCGCCCGCCCGTACGACGCCCTCCTGCTGGGCGAGGGCGATCAGTTCGGCGGCGATGTCCAGGCTCCGGTGGCCGAGCTCGCGGAGCTCGGCGGTGGAGTGGTCGGCGTGCTTGGCCGTGAACATCAGACTCAGCAGTGGCGCGTGCGCGACGGCGAAGCCCACGTACGCGCGGCCCATGCGCGCGAGCCGGCCGGTGACCGGGCCCGGCTCGTCCACGGCGGCCCGCAGACGTGCGTTGAGCCGGGTGAAGCCGCCCACGGCGAGCGCGTCCAGGAGGGCCTGCCGGTCGCGGAAGTGGCGGCCCGGCGCCGCATGGCTGACGCCCAGGTCCCGCGCGAGCGCACGCAGGGAGAGGCTGTCCGCCCCCGAGGTCGCGAGCACGTCTTCCGCGCGCGCCAGCAGTGCCTCCCTGAGATTGCCGTGGTGATAGGGCGCATCGGCGTCGGCCAAGGCGGTCTCCTCCGTCGATGTTGTCATTGACAACAATGTTTGCTCTGCCTACATTTGAGTATCGACCATCGACCGGAGTCCCGGAACGGAGCGCCGACCCATGTCTATGACATACCGCGGAACCACAGCCCTGATCACCGGGGCCAGTGCCGGCCTCGGCGTCGAGTTCGCCCGGCAGTGGGCCGAGCGCGGAGCGGACGTCGTTCTCGTCGCCCGGCGCGTCGACCGGCTGGCGGACCTGGCGGCGGATCTGGAACGCCGGTACGGCATCACGGCCCGCCCCATCGCCGCGGACCTCGCCCGGCCCGGCGCCGCGGCGGCGCTGCGCGCGGAGCTCGACGAACGCGGCATACCGGTCCACACGCTGATCAACAACGCGGGCTTCGGCACCCACGGCCCCTTCGCCGGCGAGGACCCCACCCGGATCAGCGAGATGATCCAGCTCAACGTGCTCGCGGTCACGGAGCTGACCAGGGAGTTCCTGCCCGGCCTCACGGCCGACGGCCGGGGCGCCCTCGTCACCGTCGCCAGCGCGGCCGCCTACCAGCCGACCCCGGCGATGGCGGTCTACGGCGCCACGAAGGCCTTCGTCCTGAACTTCACCGAGGCCGTCGCGTACGAGACGCGCGCCTCCTCCCTGCGCGTGCTCGCCGTCTCACCGGGGCCGGTCCGCACCGAGTTCTTCGACGTCGTCGGCAGCCGGGACGCGGCCGTGGGCCGGATGGCCACCCCGGAGCAGGTTGTCACCGCGGCGCGCCGCGCGCTGGAACGCGGCAAGACCCCGCCCAGCATCGTCGTCGGCCTCGGCAACCGGCTCTCCGCCACGGCGTCCGCCCTGGCCCCCCGCCGCCTCGCACTGACCGTGGCGGGCCGTGCCCTCAAGGCGTGACCCGGCGCGCAGCACCGGCGTCCGCGGGGCGCACCCGAGCGCCGCAGGGCGGGCCGTCACAGGGGTGACGGCCCGCCCTCCGGTACTTCACGCGGGACCGGCCTACCAGGCGGCGCGGCAGTTCAGCAGCTTGGTGGCGCCGACCTTGCGGTCGCAGGCGTAGGCCTTCACGTCCTTCTTGTTCTTGAAGGTCCAGCTCCTCGTGCCGTTGACCACCGCCACGTGGTTCGTCACCTTGTGCCAGGCGCCGTCCTTCCAGTCCTGGTAGGCGAGCGCCAGGACGGCCTCGTAGCCGTCGCCCGCCACCTTGTCCTTGGCCGTGGCGCCCTGGAACGACCCGGAGTAGAGCTTCTCGCCGGTCCCCGGGATCGTTCCCGACACGTGGTACTCGTAGGTCCCGCTGATCTCGGCCTTGCCGCTGGTGGACGTCTTGTTGAAACCGATGGTGGCCGCGCTCGCGGTGCCCGCCAGCCCGATGACGAGGGCCGAGGCGACGGCGGAGGCTCCGACGAGCGTGCGCTTCACAGCAGTGGTCATGGCGGTGTCTGCCTTTCGCGGGGAATCAGAAGTCGGTGGGTGTGCAGCCGCCGCGGTCGGTTCCGGCGGTCGGCCCGACAGAAAGCTTGGCGGGCGGGCGGCCGCACGGCGGCACGCACCGGGATGATCCGGGTCTCCACCCGGTGCGGGTGGCGGGCGGCCTCCCTGCAACTCCGGCGGTAGCCGGACCGGGCGGGAGCGGTAGGCCCCGTCCTGCGACAGGCCCATGGTCCGGCCGCCCGGCGGCCCGTAGGCTGCGCCGATGCACGCTGGATCGGGATTCCTCGACAGGTTCGGGGGAAGCTGCCGGCCGCCGGCCGTCGACTCGTTGCTCGCGCTGGGCTACATCGGCGCAGGTCTGTTGCTGGGGCAGGAGCAGCCGCCTGCCGGATGGCGGTCCATGGACGGGATCGGGGCGCTGCTGACCGCCCTCGTGGGCCTGGTCATGATCGCCCGCCGTACCGCGCCCGTCGCGGTGTTCGCCGCCAGCGGCGCGCTGTGGGTGCTGTTCATCGCCTGCGGGTACTGGCCGGTGGTCAACTCGATGCCCCCGCTCCTGGGCCTGTACACGGTGGCGGCGACCCGTCGCCCCCGAACCGCCGTCCTGTGTGCGGTCGTTGTGGCGGGAGCGTGGCTGTACGCCGGGATCGGCAACATCGAACACAGCTCCATGCCGACCGTCCTCGCCCAGGCGGTCCTGTTTCCGGCCGTCGTCCTCGTCGTGGGGCGCGGCTCGGGAGCACTCGCCGAACGCAACAGACAGTTCGCCGAACTGACCGTCCAACTGCGCGGACAGCAGGAGGAGATCGCCCGCCAGGCCCTCACGGAGGAGCGGGTGCGCATCGCGCGGGAACTGCACGACGTGGTCGCACACCACATGTCGGTGATATCGCTCCAGGCCGGCATGGCCTCGTACGTGTTCCCCACGGACCCGGCGGCGAGCCGACGGGCCCTGGACACCATCGCCGACACCAGCAGGGAGGCGCTGGAGGAGATGCGCCGGATGCTCGTCCTCCTGCGCGTCGGCCAGGAAGGACAGCGGGACGGACAGGAAGGCGGACAGGAGGCCGGACAGGAGGCCGGACAGGGGGAGGACGGCGCCGCCTACGCCCCGGCCCCCGGGCTCGACCTGCTCGACCGGCTCCTGGAGCGGGTGCGGGGCGCGGGCGCCGAGGTGACCATGGAGACCGAGGGGACCCCGGTCCGGCTTCCGCAGGGCATGGCCCTGTGCGTCTACCGAGTGGTCCAGGAAGCCCTGACGAACGTGCTCAAGCACGCGGGACCGACCAGGGCGGCCGTGACCATCCGTTACGAACGCCGCACCGTCGTGGTGTGCGTGACGGACGAAGGTGACGGCACGTTCCGGCCAAACGAGGAGATGTCACCTGGTCACGGCTTGATCGGCATGAGAGAGCGCGCGAAGATCTACGGCGGGTCGGTCACCGCCGGCCCCCGCGCCCTCGGCGGATTCGAGGTACGGCTCACCCTTCCGGCGC
The DNA here is from genome assembly GCF_054353315.1 of Streptomyces sp. NC-S4. NCBI lineage: Bacteria > Bacillati > Actinomycetota > Actinomycetes > Kitasatosporales > Streptomycetaceae > Streptomyces > Streptomyces sp. NC-S4. The sequence goes on from NZ_CM135937.1 coordinate 8,059,614, forward strand.
CCACCTCCGGCGACCGGCCGGGCGACCTCCCGGCCCCGGGCACCGGGGACGTCCACCTCCGATGAGGACCGAATTCCCCGATGCCCACGGTACTGGTGGTCGACGATCAACTGCTCATCCGCGCCGGACTGGTGGCGCTGCTGAACGCGGCGCCGGGGCTGTCCGTGGCCGGCGAGGCGTGCGACGGGGAGGAGGCCGTCCGGCTGGCCGAGGACACCGCACCCGACGTCATCCTCATGGACCTCCGGATGCCGGGCACCGACGGCATCACCGCGACGCGGCGCATCCTGCACCGCGCGGGCGACACGGGTGACGCGCCGCCGAGGATCCTGGTTCTGACCACCTTCGACCTCGACGAATACGTCTACAACGCGCTGCGTGCGGGCGCCTGCGGGTTCCTGCTCAAGGAAACGCCTCCCGAGCGCCTGATCGCAGCCGTCCACACCGTCGCCTCGGGCGACATGCTCTTCGCGCCGACCGTCACCAGGCGCCTGATCGAGGCGTACCACCCCGGGCCGACGGCGCCGGGGACGATCGCCCCGGAATGGCACACCGTCACCGGCCGCGAACGCGATGTCCTGCGGCTCGTGGCCACGGGCGCGACGAACACGGAAGTCGCCCAGCGGCTCTTCATCAGCGAAGCCACCGCCAAGACCCACCTCAACCGCGCGATGGCCAAGCTCGGCCTCTCCAGCCGCGCCCAGGTCGTCGTCTTCGCCTACGAGACGGGGCTCGTGACACCCGGCGGCCCGACGAGCCTCCCCGGGTCCGGCTCCGGCCCCGCCGCGGGCGAGCAGGGCTGAAACGTCCGGGGAGTGCCGCGCACGGCGGCCTCCCCGCCCGCACAATGGAGGCCGGCGAGCGGGAGGGGAGCGGGCATGGCGGACGAGCAGGCCTCGGTGCGGGTGGAGCGGGACGGCCCCGTCCACACGGTGATCCTGAGCAGGCCGGGGGTGCGCAACGCCGTGGACGGTCCGACGGCCGCACGACTGGCCGCCGCCTTCCGGGAGTTCGAGGCCGATGCGGACGCGGCCGTCGCCGTGCTCTGGGGCGAGGGCGGAACGTTCTGTGCGGGCGCCGACCTCAAGGCCATCGGCACCGAACGGGGCAACCAGGTGCTCGACACCGGCGACGGGCCCATGGGGCCGACCCGGATGCGGCTGGGCAAGCCGGTGATCGCGGCCGTCGCGGGGCACGCGGTGGCGGGCGGCCTGGAGCTGGCGCTCTGGTGCGACCTGCGGGTCGCGGAGGAGGACGCGGTGTTCGGCGTGTTCTGCCGCCGCTGGGGCGTCCCCCTGATCGACGGCGGTACGGTGCGACTGCCCCGGCTGATCGGCGAGAGCCGGGCCATGGACCTGATCCTGACGGGCCGTCCGGTCCCGGCGGCCGAAGCGCACGCGATCGGGCTGGCCAACCGCGTGGTCCCCACGGGCCGATCGAGGCAGGCCGCCGAGGAACTGGCCCGCGAAATCGCCGGGTTCCCCCAGATCTGCCTGCGGCACGACCGGTTGTCCGTCCTGGAACAGCACGGACTGGCCGAGGAGGACGCGCTGGCGGGGGAGTTCCGGCACGGCCTGGTGCCACTGACGGCGGGGGAGACCCGGGCCGGAGCGGGCCGGTTCGCCGCCGGGGCCGGCCGGCACGGCGCCTTCGGTCAGTAGCGGCCGCCGGGGTGTGGCACCCGCCACAACCGGCACGGGGAACCCTTCCTCCGGCGGCTTCGACTCCTGTCGCAGAGCGGCGTCTCGGCCGCGCGCGTCGGAAGGAACCATCGGATGAACCGCAGGAACGTGCTCCGGGCCCAGGCCGCCGTCGGCGCCGCGGCCGCGTTGGGGGGTGCCGCCGGGGTGGCCGCGGCGGCCGAACCGCGATCCGCCGGCGCCGGGAAGCCGACGGGGCCGTTACGCGTCCACGTCGTCATGTACGAGGGAGTGGAGGAGCTCGACTTCGCCGCGCCCTACGAGGTCTTCTCGGCCGCCCGGTTCTTCACCGACCGGGAGATCGACGTCCGCTACGTCAGCGCCTCCGGGCCCGGTCCCGTACGTGCCGCCTACGGTACGCAGGTGAACGTGGAGCACGCCTGGGCCCCGCGCGCCGCGGACGTCCTCCTCGTACCGGGCGGCGGATACGCCCGCCGCGACAGCCCCGGAGTGTGGGCCGAGATCCGCAGCGGCGTCCTCCCGGGGAAGCTGGCAGCGGCGGTACGCCCGGGCCTGACCGTCAGCGCCGTCTGCACGGGCACCATGCTGCTGGCCGCCGCCGGGCTGACCACGAGGCGCCCCTGCACCACCCACCACAAGGCGCGCCCCGACCTGGAGAAGCAGGGCGGCCTCCTGAAGAACGCCCGCGTGGTGGACGACGGAGACCTGGTCACCGCGGGCGGCATCACCAGCGGGCTGGACCTCGCCCTGTGGCTCGTGCGCCGGGAACTGGGCGCGGACGCGGCGACCGCGGTGGAGGCCATGCTCGAGTACGAGGCCCGCGGCACGGTGTGGACGCCGCCCGTCGCCGCCGGCCGGTAGCCGCGGGTCGGACCGTCAGCGGTTCAGCGGTTCAGGCGCTGCGTCCAGTCCTCGGGGACCCGGCCGGCCGGGCCCGGGGCCGGCTGGTCCGCCGGGTGCTCGCGCGGAGCGGCCAGTTCGGGGCCGGAGTCGTAGAGCGCGTCCGTGTCGTAGTTCCAGAACCACTCCTCGCCCGGCTCGAAGCTCTGCACCAGGGGGTGGCCGGAGGACTTCCAGTGGGCGGTGGCGTGCTGGGCCGGCGAGGAGTCGCAGCAGCCGACGTGGCCGCACTGGGCGCAGCGCCGCAGGTGGAACCACCAGCCGCCCAGCTCGTCGCACTCGACGCAGCCGGTGCCGGTGGGCGCGGTGCCGGGGTCGATTCCCTCGATGTCGCTCATACGGGCTCCTCAGTGGTCGCGGTCGCGGTCTCGGATCCGGTCTCGGGGGCCGGGGCGGTCAGTGGCAGCAGCACCTGGAACCGGGTGTCCCCCGGGGCGGACTCGACCTGGAGGCTGCCGTGGTGCTTGTTCACGACGATCCGCCAGGAGATGTCGAGGCCCAGGCCGGTGCCTTCGCCGACCGGCTTGGTGGTGAAGAAGGGGTCGAAGATCCGGCTGCGGATGTCCGCCGGGACACCGGGCCCGGTGTCGCGGAACTCCACCAGCAGGCGGTCGCCCTCGCGCGCCGTGCGGACCGTCAGCGTGCCCTCGCCGCCGGTGCTCCCGATGGCGAACACGGCGTTGTCGATGAGGTTGGTCCACACCTGGTTGAGCTCCGCCGGGTAGGCGGGCACCTCCGGCAGGGAACGGTCGTACTCCTTGACCACCCGCACCCGGGAGCCGAGCTTGCCGGACAGCATCAGCAGGGTGCTGTCGAGGAGTTCGTGGACGTCGACGACCCGGTACGGGGCGCGGTCGAGCTGCGAGTACTGCTTGGCGGCGTCCACGAGATGGGAGATGCGGGTGGTGGAGTCGTCGATCTCGTCCATCAGCAGTTCGGTCTCGACCGTGTAGTTGAGCCAGCCGATCGCCGACGGCAGGATCTCCTCGGCCACGGTCGCCGCGACCTGGTCCAGCCAGTCCGTGTCCAGTCCGGCCTGCACGAAGGTCGGCGCGAGCCGCCAGCCCTCCGCGATGCCGTGGTCGTCCAGCCAGTCGGCGAGCTCGTCCTCACGGTCGGAGGCCTCCAGCGGGCTGAGCGCCGTCGCCTTCGCGACGCGTTCGACGGTGCGCTCCTGGATCTCGATGAGGTCGGCGATCGTCTCGCGCGAGTACTGGCCCTGGGAGATGTGGGCCAGCTTGTGCCGCATCTTGCCGACCCGTTCCCGCAGCGTCGCCGTGGCCCGGACGGCGGCCGCCGCCGGATTGTTGAGCTCGTGGGTGAGGCCGGCGGACAAGGAGCCGAGCGCCAGCAGCCGTTCGCGCTGCCCGATGGCCCGCTGGGTGTTCTTCGAGCCGAAGAACAGCCCCTCCAGCAGGTGCGCCGCCATCGGGAACCACTCCTGCATGATGTCCGCGAACGACTGCGCGGGCAGCACGAAGAACCGCGTCGGCTCGGTCACCCGCATCGAGTTGGTGTACGTCTGCGGCACCTGGTCGCCCAGGTAGGCCTGCATGGCCCCCGCGTACACGCCGCGCTGCGAGGTGCGGCTCACCTCGACGTCGTCGCCGCCGACCCGGCGGAACAGCACGACGGTGCCCTCGATCATCACGTAGAAGCAGGTGGCCGGGGAGCCCTCGGTGTAGACCGGACCGGGTTCGAACCGCTCCACCCGCCCCTCGGCGCACAGCCGTCCGAGCTGCTCCGGGGTGAGCTTCTCGAACAGGAACAGCGAGGCGATCTCCTGCGGGCTGCACGGCATGGGCCGGCCGCTCATGACTGCTCCAGGTACCGGTGGACGAGCATCACGGCCATGGCTCCCTCTCCGACGGCGGACGCGACGCGTTTGGCGGACTGGGCGCGCGCGTCGCCCGCCACGAACACGCCGGGAATGTTGGTCTCCAGGTGGTAGGGCGGCCGGTCCAGTTCCCATGCGGCCGGTGGCCGCCCGTCCGCGGTGAGGTCCGGCCCGGTCAGGATGAAACCGTGCTCGTCGCGCAGCACCGTACCGTCCAGCCAGTCCGTCAGCGGGGCCGCGCCGATGAACACGAACATCCACTGCGCGTCGACGAGTTCGCTCGCTCCGCCGTCCAGGTCGCGCAGGGTCAGCTGTTCCAGGTGCCCCTCGCCGTGCGCCGCCTCGACGACCGTCCGGGTGCGCACGGTGATGTTCGGCGTCTCCTCGATCTGCTGGATCAGGTAGTACGACATCGACGCCGTCAGGGACTCCCCGCGCACCAGCAGCGTCACGGACTTGGCGCCCCGCGCCAGGTACATCGCCGCCTGTCCGGCCGAGTTGGCGCCGCCCACGATGTACACGTCCTGCCCCTGGCAGGAGGCCGCCTCGGTGAGCGAGGAGCCGTAGTACACCCCGCAGCCGGTCAGCTGGTCGCAGCCCGGCGCGCGCAGCTGCCGGTACGACACCCCGGTCGCCAGGATGACGCTGTGCGCGGCGATCGCCGAGCCGTCCGAGAAGCGGACCACGCGCGCCGCGCCGTTGACCTCCAGCCCCGTGACCTCGCGCGCCGTGAGGATCTCGGCGCCGAACCGGCCGGCCTGGCGGCGCGCGCGCTCGGTGAGCTGGGCGCCCGACACGCCGTCCGGGAAGCCGAGGTAGTTCTCGATGCGGGAGCTCTGGCCGGCCTGCCCGCCGGTCGCCGACCGCTCGACCAGTACGGTGCGCAGCCCCTCGGAGGCCCCGTACACCGCGGAGCCGAGCCCGGCCGGGCCGCCGCCGATGACGACGAGGTCGTAGAAGTCGGCCGCGGGCGTCGTCGCGAGCCCCACGTGGGAGGCCAGTTCGGGTGCCTCCGGTTCGATCAGCGCGGTGCCCTCGGGCGTGATGACCAGCGGTAGCCGCTGCCCGTCGGCACCGGCCGCCTCCAGCAGCCGCCGCCCCTCCGGTTCGTCGGAGGAGTACCAGCGGTACGGCACCTGGTTGCGGGCCAGGAACTCCCGCACGTCCGAGGAGCGCGCCGACCAGCGGTGCCCGACCACCTTGGTGGCGGGTACCGGACGGTAGTCGCTGGTGCGCCAGGCCGTGATCAGGTCGTCCACGACCGGGTAGAGCTTCTCCTCCGGCGGGTCCCAGGGCTTGAGCAGGTAGTGGTCGAGGTCGACGACGTTGATCGCGTCGATCGCCGCGTTGGTGTCGGCGTACGCGGTGAGCAGCACCCTCCGGGCGCCCGGGTACACCGCCAGGGCCTGTTCGAGGAACTCGATGCCGTTCATCTGCGGCATCCGGTAGTCGGCGAGGATCACGGCCACCAGGTCGCCGCGCAGCTTCAGCTCGCGCAGCGCGTCCAGCGCGGACTCGCCCGACTCGGCCCGCACGATCCGGTACTCGGCGCCGTAGCGACGCCGCAGGTCACGGGCGATGGCCCGGGAGACCCCCGGGTCGTCGTCCACGGTCAGGATGACGGTCCGCGCTGTGTCGGCGGCCTGTGCCATACGTCGTCTCCACCCCGAGTGCTCTGGGCGGGCGGCACGGCGAGCCGCCCGCGCCGCTTCCCGCCCATCGTAGGGTCGATCCTCCGGGAACGCTCCGGGACGACGCGGAGAGTGCGCTCCGGGTACACACCCGATCGCTCCTGGTCAATGGACCGTCGTGCCCGCCCCGACCCATCCGTCGCCGCCGAGGGGGAACTCGTAGCCGGTGCGGCCCCCGCTTCCGCTGGTGCGGAACGGCTTGCCGTTGTGGTCGATCCTGAGAGTGCCGTGGCGGGAGCCGCTGGACCAGGACAGCTCCAGGTACCAGCTCACGTCGTGGGCGGAGGTGGCGGCCTTGACGTGGAACACCTCCGGATCCGACTCGCTCACCGAGAAGGGGAAGTCCCGCTGGCCCGGCAGGGGCGCGACGGCCGGGCGCGCGGAGTCCAGGGCCACGCCGAAGGAGCGGGTCGGGACGCCCGCGCCGCAGCCCACCCCCGGGTAGCCCATGGCGTAGTCGTTCCAGGGGAGCGGCGCACGCTTGGCGACCGTGCGGACGGTCAGGCCGTCCAGTACCACCGTGCCCGCGCCGGTTCCCTGCAGGGTGAGGGTGACGTACTGCTCGCCCGCGGGTACGGCCCCGGCTGCCGCCACCCAGGCGGGTGCGTCCCGTTCCACGGGAGGCGGTCCCACCTGGGCCGGGGGCTTGTCGATCAGGTAGTGCTGGCCGCAGGGGGCCTCCCAGGTGTGGGGGCGGGTCGTCACCTTCACCGGCGTTCCGGCGGCGGTGTCGCCGCCCCCGCTGCTGCCGTCTCCCGCTGCGGGGGCTGCCGGCGTGGTCTCCGATGACGAGGCTCGGGGCGCGGACGGCGACGACGACGGCGAGGCGGACGAAGGCGGGGCCTGGGCGGGCGACGTCCCGGCCGGGCCGTCAGGGGGCTGCTGCCCGGCGGGGGACCGGCTCATGGCACCGACGGGGCCGTCCCGGAGGTCGACGTCCTGTTCCGGCGGGCGCGCGTCGAGGGTGAGCACGCCGGCCAGGGCGGTGACGGCGGCCACGACCGTCACCGCGATCCCGGCGATCACGGCCCCGCGCGGGCGGCGACGCCGGGTCGGGGCGGTCGGCGCGGTCGGCTCGGCGGTGGTCCCTTCTGCGACCTCGGCCACCGCCTCGGCCGTTTCGGGTGCGTCCGTCACGTCGTGGACCTCGGCCGCGTCGACCGGAAGGGTTCCGGTTGCGACGGGTGCCCCGGCCACTTCCTGCACGGTGCCGCTCGTGTCCGCCCCCTTGCGCGGGCGGTTCGTATCGGCCCGCACCCAACTCCGGTGCAGGGCGAGGAGTTCCTCGGGCGAGGCCTTGCACAGGCGGGCGAGCCGTTCGACCGGTGCGTAGTCCGCAGGGACGACCTCGCCGCTGCAGTAGCGGTGCAGGGTCGACGCACTCATGTGGAGCCGCTTGGCGAGCGTTCCGTAGCTGAGGCCGGACCGGTCCTTCAACTCCCTCAGCAGCCCGGCGAACCCGGACCCAGCCGTGTCCTGCGACACCGTTCCCCCCACCCGTGTCCTGTCCCGCATCCCAGGAACAGGTTGTTTGCGCAGATCAGAGCCTGTGCAGGCATTCCAGCGTTCCTGATGGCCCAGCGGATGTGGCGGCTGGGACGGATCACCGCTCAGGCTGAGGTCATCCAAGCACACCGCTCCCGGCGGACGGTCCCGGCGGACCCCGACCGGGCCCTTCCGTCATGCCCCATGAGAGGCCGTCAGCCATGCACGCGTTCCACCGCACACCCCTCGTCCGAGCCGCCCGTACCTCCCGCCCGCACGCCTCCCCGCGCCTCGCGGGTGCGGCCGTCGCCTCCCTCGTGGTCCTCTCCCTCACCGGGTGCGAGGACGGTACGGGCTTCAAGGACGGGGGAGAGGCAGCCGCTTCGAGCCCCGCCGCGCAGGCCGCTCCGCCGCCCGCCTCGACCCCGGCGGCGGGCCCCAAGGGCTCGCCGACGCCGACGGGGCCGGCCCCCTCCGCTCCGACTGCCGCGGGGGGACAACAGCACGTCCTGTGCAACGGCGCGAACACCGGCGTCACGGTGCAGCCGGTCTCCCGGCCGCTCAACCACATGCTGATCACGGTGAAGAACACCGGCTCGAAGACCTGCGATCTGACCTACTACCCGGTGCTCCGCTTCGACGAGATGCAGTGGGTGCCCGCCGCGCAGCAGCAGACCCGGCCCCAGGCCGTGGTGTCCCTCGCCCCGGGCGAGTCGGGCTACGCGGGGGCCCTGCTGTCGGCGGCCGACGGCAGCGGCGAGGGCGGGACGACCGGACACCGGCTCACGATCGCCTTCCAGGGCAGGACGCCCCTCAGCAACGCGGGCGCGTCCGCGACCCCGCCCCTCCCGGCGGCCGGTGTCGCCTACGACAGCTCGCTGTCGGTCACGTACTGGCAGCGCAACAGCGCGGACGCGCTCGGTTCATGAGCCGGTCGGGACGATGCGGCCGTCACGCAGTTCCACGACCCGGTCGGCGAGCTCGATCAGGTTGGGGTCGTGGGTCGCGACGAGGATGGTCACCGACTCGCTGCGCACCACAGCGCGCAGCAGTTCCATGACCGAGCGGCCGGTCTCCGAGTCGAGCTGGCCCGTCGGCTCGTCCGCGATGATCAGGTCCGGGTCGTTGGCCAGGGCGCGGGCCACCGCCACGCGCTGCTGCTGGCCGCCGGAGAGCTCGCCGGGCCGCTGTTCGGCGTGGTCCGCGAGTCCGACCAGGGCCAGCAGGGTCCGGGCGCGCTCCTCGCGCTCCTTGGCGGGTACGCGCCGCAGCCGCATCGGAACACCGACGTTCTCGGCGGCGGTCAGGACGGGTATCAGGCCGAAGGACTGGAAGACGAAGCCGATGCGGTCGCGGCGCAGGGCGAGCAGGCCCGGCTCGTCGAGGGCCGCCAGGTCGGTGCCGTCGAGGGTGATCCGGCCGCCGCTCGGGGAGTCGAGGCCGCCGACGAGGTTCAGCAGGGTCGTCTTGCCGGAGCCCGACCGGCCCCGGAGCGCGGTGAGTTCGCCGCGGCGGACCTCGAAGGACACGCCGCGCAGGGCGTGGACGGCCTGCGGCCCGCTGCCGAAGCTGTGGTGCACGTCGTCGACGACCACGATCGGGGAGCCGTCGCGTTCGCGTTCGCCTCCGCCGTCCCGCCCCGCCCGCGTCGCGACCGTCGCCGGTGCCTGGTGATCCCTCATCGCGTCTGTTCCCCCGTCGAATCGTCCGCGCGGAGCGCCCGTCCCCGCGTCCCGCAGAATCTGCCGCTGCAGCTTTCTGATCGCATTTGCGCATCCGTCGCACCAATCACGCAAGCCCCTTCCCTCCACCGATCACATCTGACAGCATCGTCCGCTATCCGGTACTTCAGGTCCGGACGGGGGAGGAAAACAACACGTGCTCGGCTTCGTCGTGCGCCGACTGCGCGGGCGATGGCCGCTCGCCGTCGCCGTGCTGCTCACCGTACTGATCACCGCGACCACACTGACCGCGCTGACGGCATTCACCCGTGGCGTGGGCGAGGAAGGGCTCCGGCGGGCCCTGACCGGGACGGCGCAGCCCCGGACCACCGTCGTCATCACCAGCGGCCGGCCCGCCGATGCCCGCACCAAGGACGACGAGGCCGTACGGGCCTTCGCGGACGAGGTGTTCGGGCGGCTCCCGGTGGCCTCCGAGAGCGTGGCCCGCAGCCGCTCGTACGGACTGCCGGGTGTCGCCGCCTCCGGCCGCGACGCCGACCTGACCCTGCTCGCCGCCCTCGGCAAGGACCACGTACGGCTGCTCGCCGGTGCGTGGCCCGCCCCGGTCGCCGCACCCCCGGGCGCCGGCGCCCCGCCGGCGCCGACCCAGGTCGCCGTGCCGCGGGCGGCGCTCGCCCGGCTCGGCCTGGCCGAGTCCGCGCTGCCCGCCCCCGTCCGGCTGGACGACCGGTTCGGCGGCGCACCGCTGACCGTGCTGGTCACCGGTGTGTACCGGGCCGTCGATCCGGACGCCGCCTACTGGCGGCTCGACCCCCTCGGCGGCCGCGAGGTCCAGGCCGACACCTTCGCCATCTACGGCCCGTTCCTGGTGGACGACAGCGCCTTCACCACCGGCGGCCTCCTGCAGAACCACCGCCTCACGCTGCTCACCCCGGACCTGCGCACGGTCCGCACCGCCGAGGCCGAGGCCGTCCGGACCGCGACCGGCCCCGCGAGCGACACCCTCGAACGCGCCCGCTCCCTGCGGGCCGCCACCGAACTGCCCACCCTGCTGGCCGAGCTGGACGCCGGCACGGTCGTCGCCCGTTCCACCCTGCTGATGGGCGCGCTCCAGCTCGCCGTCCTGTCGACCGCCGCACTGCTGCTCGTCGCCCACATCCTGACCGTCCGCCAGGAACCGGAACGCGTCCTGCTCACCGCGCGCGGCGCATCCCGGCGCCGCCTCGGCGCGCTCACCGCGGCCGAGTCCCTGCTGCTCGCCCTGCCCGCGGCCGTCCTGGCACCCCTGCTCACCCCGCCCCTGCTGCGCCTGTTCGGCCGGTTCGGACCGCTCGGGCGGGTCCACCTGGAGATCCCGGACACCTGGCTGGTCTGGCCGGTGGCGGGCGGCTGCGCCCTGGCCTGCGTCCTGCTGACGACGCTGCCCTCCGTCCTGCGCGGGGCCTCCGCCGCCGTACTGCGCCGCGTGGGCAGCCGCCAGGCGCTCGTGACGGGCGCCGCCCGCTCCGGCGTCGACCTGGCCGTCGTGGTCCTCGCCGTCCTCGGCTACCAGCAGCTCTCGCAGTACGGCGGTACGGACGCCCCCGCGCCCGGAGCCTCCGCCGGCGGGCTCGGTGTCGACCCCGTCCTGGTCGCCGCCCCCGCCCTGGCCCTGTGCGGCGGCACCCTGCTGGTCCTGCGCCTGCTGCCGTTCGCGGCACGGGCCGGGGGACGGCTGGCGGCGCGCGGCCGGAGCCTGGGCCCCGCCCTGTTCGGCTGGCAGCTCGCCCGACGGCCCGGCCGGGCCACCGGGCCCGTGCTGCTGCTCGTACTCGCCGTGGCCAGCGGGATCCTGGCGCTCGGCCAGCACGCCGGGTGGTCCGCGTCCCAGCGCGACCAGGCCGACTTCGCGACCGCGGGCGGCCTGCGGATCTCCGGCAGCAGCATGTCCCCGATGGGGCAGGGCGGACGCTACGGGGCCCTGCCCGGCGGCGACCGCCTCATCCCGGTGGTCCGCCGGGAGCAGAAGCTGCCGGACGGGAAGCCCGCCGACCTCGTCGCGCTGGACGCCGCCAAGACGGGCGAACGGGTGCCGCTGCGCGAGGACCTGCGCGGCGGGCACGGCATGCGCGACCTGTTCACCCCGCTCGCTGCCGGCGAGCCGGGCGCCGCGGCCGCCGCCGCGGGCTCCGGTGTCACCCTGCCCGGCTCCCCGCGCCGGATCGACCTCGACGTGTCGGTCCGGTCCTCCGGGATGAGCTGGGCCGCCGTGAGCCTGCTGCTGCGCGACCGGTTCGGCGCCGTCTACGGGACGCCCTCGGTCACCCTGCCCCAGGGCGGCGACGTCACCCTCCCCTTCCTCCTCGACGCGCTGACCGGCGCCCCGGTCGGATCGACGGCCACCCCGCTGACCCTGGCGGGGATACGCCTCTCGTACGCAGGCGACGGAGACGACCCGGGCGACGGCAGCGAACTGACCCTGCGCCGGATCGCCGTCTCCAACACCGCGGACGGCGCCGCCACGGGCGTCGCCGCACCCGCGAACGCCGGCGGCTGGCGGACCTCGCTCCCGCAGGCGAGCGGCCCCCGGAGGGTCCCCGAGCCCGTCCCGGTCGCGGCCGGCTCCACGGACCTGCTGCGGCTGCGCTACTGGGGCGGCTTCGGCACCCTGCAGGGCGCCAACACCGTGGTGTTCCCCGCGCCCGCCGGCCCGGCCCCCACCGCCGTCCCCGCGGTCGCCACCACCCGCTACCTGGCGTCCCTGGGCGCCGCCGTCGGCGATACGGTCCCCGTTTCGCTGGACGGCGCCGGCGTCCAGATGCGCATCACCGCCTCCGTGGACTCCCTGCCCGTGGCCGGCCGCTCGGCGCTCGCCGTCGACCTGCACGTGCTCGGCCGGTACCTGCTGGAATCCGTCGGCCAGCAGCCGCCCACGCCCACCGAGTGGTGGCTGCCCGCCGACTCGGCCGCCGACCCGGTCCCGGCCCGCGCGGCGGACAAGCTGCGCGAAGGTGCCCGGATCGAACGCGTCCAACTGCGCGAAGAGATCACCGAACGGCTGCTGGACGACCCGCTGAGCGCCGGCCCGCAGAGCGCCCTGGCCGCCCTCGCCGCCGCCTGTGCGGTCCTGGCGGCCATCGGCTTCGCGACCTCCACCGCCGCCGAACGACGCGTGCGCGGACGGGAGTTCTCGGTCCTGCTCGCACTCGGCACCCCGCGCCGCTCGCTGGCCCTCGCGTCCGCCGCCGAGGGCGGGGTGCTGATCGCCATCGGGTCCGCGGTCGGGACCGGGCTGGGTGTCGCCCTCGTCCACCTGATGGCGCCCCTGGTCGTGCTGACACCCGCCGCCGGGCGGCCGTTCCCGCCCGTACGCGTGGACATGCCGTTCTGGCAGACCGTGCTCACGGTCGCCGCCATCGCAGCCGTTCCCCTGCTGTCGGCCGCGCTCAGCGGCCCCCGGGGCCGCGACATCGCCGCCCGGCTGCGTCCCGTGGAGGAGATGTGACCACCCCGCCGCCCGCCACCCCGCCGTCGGCCACCGCCCCCCGGCCCGCGCCCTGGGTCAGGACCCGGCTGAGGGCGGCGCCCCTGGCCACCCTGCTCGGTGCCGCGCTGGCCTTCGTCGCCGTCCTGCTGGCCGCCGCGCTGCCACGGGCCCAGGACCGGGGCGCCGACCAGGCCCTGCGGTCCTTCCTGGAACGCAGCGCAGCCGGCAACGCCAGCCTGCAGGTGGACGCTCCCTCCCCCGACAGCGGGCAGAGCGCCCAGGCCCTGGACGCCACGCTGGAGAAACTGCTCGAGCGGACCGGATCCACCTTCCGCGTGGACCCGGAGTCGACGGTCCACGGCGCACGCACCACCAAGCGGCAGGAGCTGCTGAATCCGGAACTCTCCCGTCCCTCCGGCTTTCCGCCCAGCATGAACCTCCTGCACGTCCGCCAGGCGGAGGCCCATGTGAAGCTGGCGGAGGGACGCTGGCCGAGCAGCACGCCCACGGCCCCCGCCCAGGCAGCCCCCGGGGAGACGGCGCCCCTCCAGGTCGCCCTCTCGCAGAAGGCCGCCGCGACCCTCGGCGCCCGCGTCGGATCCGTCCTGAAGACCGCGGCCCGAGTGGACACCACACCGTCCGTCGAGGTCGTCGGTCTCTACACCGTCCTCGACGAGAGCGACGACTTCTGGACGGACAACCTGGGGTGCCTCGCCCGCGCCTGCGAGCACTACTACAACGAGAGCCTCGCCTGGGACGTCGACGCCCTCGTCGGCACCGGGGACCTCGACCGGATGAGCACCTGGAGCCGCACCGCCGAGGACTTCTGGCAGCTGCCGGTGGACATCGGCCACCTGCGGGCCGACCGGCTCGACGCCACGAGGAAGGACATCGCCTCCTTCCTCGCCGGGCCCACCGCGGCCACCCTCGCCCGGGAGACCGGCCGCCCCGGGCTGCACACCACCTCGTGGCTGCCCGAGCGGCTGGAGGAAGCCCGCGTCCGGACCCAAGCCGCGGCGCCGCTCGCCGCGATCGGACCCGCCGGGGTCGGCGGCGTCGCCTTCGTCGTCCTGTGCCTGGCCGGCGCACTCGCGGCCGACCGCCGCGACGCCGAACTGCGACTGCTGCTCGCACGCGGCGGCTCGCGCGCCGCCATCGTCGGCCGGCTCATCGGCGAGGGCGCCGTCACCGTAATTCCGGCGGCCGCGGCCGCCACCGCGCTCGCCGTCCTGCTGCTGCCCACCCCCCGGCTCGCGCCCACCCTGCTCTGCGCCGCGGCCGTGGCCCTGCTCGCCCTGCTGGCCTTCCCCGTACGGGCGGCCGTACTGCTGACCCCGGCCCGCCCGGCCGGGCGGTGGCGCAGGCCCGTGGCCGAACTGCTCGTCCTCATCGCCACCGCCGCCGCCGTGGTGGAGGTCCGCCGCCGCGGGGTCGCCCCACCCGGCAGCGACCTCGACCCGCTGCTCGTCGCCGCCCCGCTGCTGCTCGCCCTGTGCGGCGGGCTGCTGCTGGCCCGGCTCCAGCCGGTGGTCACCGGATGGCTCGCCCGGGCCGCAGGCCGCGGCTCCGGACTCGTCGGCTTCCTGGGACTCGCGCGGGCCGCCCGCGGCCCGGCGACCACCGCCACGGGGGCCCGCGGCCGGACCGGCCCCTCCGTCCTGCCGATGGTCGCGCTGCTCGTCGCCATCACCACCGGGGGATTCGGTGCCGCCGTGCTGCATTCGGTGGAGTCGTCCCGGCTGGGGGTGGCCCGGCTCACCGTCGGCGGCGACGCGGCGATCTCCGCGTACGGGAAGACCCCGCTCCCGGCGGGGCTCGCGAAGGCCGCGGGCGAGCTGCCGGGCGTACGGACGTCCGTGCCGCTGTGGATCGACCACGACTCCGCCCTGCTCGGCACCTCCGTGAGGTCCAGCCAGGTCACCGTGATCGCCGCCGAGCCGGCCGCGTACGCGGAACTGTCCCGGGTCCTCGGCTGCGGATCCTTCGATCCCGCCCTGCTGGCCGCCGGCGGTACGCCGTCCCCCGGCGCCCCGGTGCCCGCGCTGTTCAGCGCGAGCCTGGCCGGACAGGCCAAGCAGGGCGGCACGTACACGGTGCAGCCCGGTGACGGCGGGGAGCTGAAGGTACGCGTCGTGGGCATGGTCAACTGCACCCCGGCCCATCCGGCGCGGGACGCCGCGACCGTCGTCGTGCCGGCGGGCGCCGCGACGGCCCTCATGGGCGGCGCCGACCGCGCCAACCGGTGGCTCGGCCTCGGCGACATCGACAGTGACCGGCTGCGCGCGCTGGTCCGCTCCAAGCTCCCGGCGCCGTCCGGGACCACGGCCCCGGCACCGGCACCGATCCCGGGTTCCGGTTCCGCCGCGGGCCCGGCCCCGCTCGACGAGGTGTACCCCGTGCACACCAGCGCCGAAGCCGTCACCGCGCTGGGCGCCGATCCGCTGCAGCGCTCGGCACAGCGCCTCTTCTGGGCCTCGATGGCCGGAGCGGCGGGCTTCGCCCTGCTGGCCGTACTGCTGACACTGATGCGGACCGTCCCCGAACGTGCGGCGCTGCTGGCCCGGCTGCGCACCATGGGGCTGCGCCGCAGGCAGGGCGTGGCGCTGATCCTCGCCGAGACCCTGCCCCAGACCCTGGCCGCGACGCTGGGCGGGGCCCTGGTGGCAGCGGCCGCCGTGGCCCTGCTGGGCCCGGCGATGGACCTGTCCACGCTGGTCGGCGCGCACGTACCGAACGGAGTGCGGCTGACGGCGGGCCCCGTACTGACCCAGGCCCTGGGCCTGGCCGCCCTGGTCGCCACGGCCGTGTGCGTGGAGGCGGCGACATCCGGGCGACGGCAGATCACCACCGAGTTGAGAGCGGGAGACCAGCGTTGAACACCGACCAGCCGACGTACGAGGAGCTGCGCCGCCGGGCGACGGCCGCCGCGGAGCCGCGCACCCCGGCGGCGGACGCCGCGATCGCCTGCGACCGCCTGGTCCGGATCTTCAGCCAGGACGGCATCGAGGTACAGGCCCTCCAGGGGCTGGAACTGACGGTCGAGCAGGGCGACCTGATGGCCCTCGTCGGTGCCTCCGGCAGCGGCAAGTCCACCCTCTTGAACATCCTGGCCGGCCTGGACGTCCCCACGGCCGGCAGCGCGGCGGTCGCCGGCTACGACCTGCTGGAACTGTCGGCGCGGGACCGGCTGCGGTACCGGCGCGAAGCGGTCGGGTTCGTCTTCCAGCAGACGGCCCGCAACCTGCTGCCGTTCCTGACGGCCGCCCAGAACGTCGCCCTGCCGATGCAGTTGAAGGGCGACAGCCCCCGCCGCGGCGCGAGCGCGCGCCGCACGGCCCGGGTCGGGGAGATCCTGGAGGCCCTCGGGATCGGCGACCTGGCGCACCGGCACCCGGCGCAACTGTCAGGCGGCCAGCAGCAGCGCGTCGCGATCGCCGTGGCGATGGCGAACGACCCCAAGGTGCTGCTCGCCGACGAACCCACGGGCGAACTGGACTCCGAGACGGCCGCGGCGGTCTTCGAGACCTTCCGGACCGTGAACAAGGAACTCGGCGTGACGGTGGTCATCGTGACGCACGACCCGATGGTGGCGGGCGAGGTCCGCCGGACCGTGGCGATCCGCGACGGCCGCACCAGCAGCGAGGTCCTGCGCCGCCTGGTCACCGACGAACACGGCGAGGAGTCCATCAGCGAACGCGAGTACGTCGTCCTCGACCGCTCCGGCCGCGTCCAGCTCCCCCCGAAGTTCCTGGAGGCCCTGGGCATGGAACACCGAGTGGCGGTCGACCTGGCCCCGGACCACATCGAGCTCCGCCCGGACGGCGCGGGTCAGTGAAACAACTGCTGGAATGCCGCGCCTCGTGGTGGGGTGCGGCTGCCGGGCGCTGCTCCTGAAAAGGCGTGGCTGCCGGGCGGTCGTGATGCGAGGATCGGTCCGCAACTCGATCTGCATCCGCGTCCCGGGGGTCCGCATGGAAGTCGCTTCGCTGCTGCCTTTGACCACGGCCCGGTTGACGCTGCGTCTGTTCACTCCCGGCGACGCCGACGACCTGTACGCGTACCAGAGCCTGCCGAGCGTGGCGCGCTACTTGTACCGGCCGGTGCACACGCGTGAGCGCAGCGAGCAGGTTGCCGCCGAGCGCGCGGCGCAGACGGCCTGGCGCGACGACGGGGACAAGCTGGCGCTCGCTGTCTGCCGACGCGATGAGCCCGGCGTCCTCGGCGAGGTCAGCCTTGCCCTGGCCGTTGCCCGCGCCGCCCAGGCCGAGATCGGCTGGACTCTCGCCCCAGGCCACCAGGGGCACGGCTACGCGACCGAGGCGGCCGCGGCGCTGGCCGGGTTCGCCTTCGGCACGCTGGGCGTGCACCGGCTCTACGCACGGCTGGATGTGGAGAACACCGGGTCCGTGCGGGTCTGTGAGCGCCTCGGGATGCGCCGGGAGGCGCACCTGGTCGAGAACGACCTCGACGGGGATCGCTGGGGCAGCGAGTACATCTACGCGGCGCTGTCCGGGGATCTCGGCGCGCACGTACTTCATGGCCCGCGACGGACCCGGCGCCTCGACGGGCCGCATCCGGCTGGGGTTCGGCCCCTTCTGCCGTGAGAGCTGCGTCACTGCCGGAGTCGGCCGGTGGGCGTGTGGAATGCGCCACTTACGGGGGTCCGTGGCGAAAGGGGCGGCGCGCTCGACGGTCGTGCCGAACCCCGGCAATCCGCAGGTGGGCAGCACATACGCCGGTTTCGGCCGGTTTTCCTAGCCAAGTGCACATAACTCGCAAATGGGACAAAAACTCCCTTTCGTTTCACAACTCCCTTTGCGGTCATACGTGACTTGATGGTGTGTCAGCCCCGAACGTGCGGGACATAATCGGCCGCGGTCGTCTCCGGAAGCAGTGGAGCCATCGGGACACCGATCGACTTCCCAGGCGGATCACCGCACCGGACCGACCCTCGAGGCGCTGTACATGTCCCTGGCCCGCCGTACCCGACTCGCGGCCCTGCTCGCCGCGCTCTGCGTCGGCACCGCCGGCGTCACGGCCTGGGCCTACGGACACGGGACCGAGCGCCCGCAGGCGGCCCCCGCGGCGCTGGTCACCCCCAGCGTGACCGAGGGCTCCGCCCTCCAGGTCGTCGCGCACCCCGACGACGACCTCTTCTTCATGAACCCCGACCTCAGCCGCTCCATATCGACGGGCATCAAGGTCACCACCGTCTACCTGACCTCCGGCGAGTCCGACGGCAGGAACGAGGCCCACAGCCCGCACCTGCAGGACGCCGCCGGCCCCGCCGACCGGGCCGCCTACGCGGAAGCCCGGCAGAACGGCATACGCGCCGCCTACGCGCAGATGGCCACCGGGGACCGTGCCAGCGCCTGGCAGCGCAAGTCCGTACCCACCGCAGGTGGCGGCAGCGCCGAAGTGGACGTCCTCGTCGCCCGTCCCCAGGTCAATCTCGTATGGATGGAGCTGCGCGAGGCCCGCAGCATCTCCGGGGACAATCCGGAGAGCCTCCGCGGCCTGTGGGACGGCCGGACCCCCGCCCTGGGCGCGCAGCTGACCTCCGGCACCCCGGTCAAGGACTGGTTCTCCTACACCAAGGACCAGACCGTGGCCGCCATCGCGGGCGTGTTCGAGACGTACCGGCCGACGACGATACGCACGCAGGACCCGACCCCCGGCAGGTCCGAGGGCTCCGGGGCCTTCCTCGACCACCAGGACCACATGTACGGCGCCCGCTTCGTGCAGGCCGCCGTCGAGCGCTACGCCAAGACCACGGCCCGGCCGCACTTCTCGGTCCAGAACTACGTGAGCTACCCGAACAGCTCGCTGCCGCCGACGCTCGACCCGCAGACGGCCGAGGAGAAGCTCGGCTACCTCAAGACCTACGCCTGGACCGACCACCAGGACTGGTGCGGCAGCCCCGCCGGCTGCGGCGACCGCAAGACCGCCACCCGGCCCACCGGCGCCGGCTGGAACCAGACCATCCGCTACAGCCGCGGCGACGGCACCTCCTGGATGACCGAGGGAGTCTCCGGACGGCTGTGGGCCTTCGCCGCGCTGGACGGCCGTATGGCGTACTGGTCGCGCAGCGGCCCGCAGGCCCTCTGGCAGGGCCCCGAGTTCCTGCCCGGCGACGGCATCGACTCCGGGGCGGCGGCCGTCCGGCTCTGGGACGGCCGGATCGGCGTGTTCGCCACCCGCACCACCCTGGGCGCGACGCCCGAGGAGTACGGCCGGGAGATCGTCTACGCCGTCCAGAGCGAGGTCGACGGCGGATTCGGTCCGTGGCGCTCGCTCGGCACCCCGGACACCGCGGACAGGTCGGGCACCTCGGCCATCAGCGGGCCGTCCGTCGCCCTGGACCCCGAGGGCCGGATGACGGTGTACGTCCGAGACTCCCGCCGGACGCTGCGCGCCCGGGCCCAGGAGACCCCGGGCGGCGACTTCGGCGCGTGGCAGGCCCTCGGCGGCGCCGGCCTCCAGGGCGACCCGGTCACCGCGACCGACGGGGCCGGGCGGCGCCACGTGTACGCGGCCACGGCCGGGTCCGTACTGGCCTGGGTCCAGCCGGCCCCGGACGCCCCGTTCGCCGGCCCCGTCCCGACCGGGCTGCCCCAGACGACGGGCGCGCTCTCGGTGCGCCCGGAGGGCGACGGCGTCCGCGTGTTCTTCCGCCGGCCCGGCATCGGCACCGTCGCCACGAGCCTGGCCCGCGCCGACGGGCCCGCACCGGAGTTCTCCCCGGTCGCCGAGGCCGGCGGCCTGGGCGGCTACGGCGCCGTGGGCATCGCGGGAGACCTGCTCGCGGGCCGGGCGGGCGCGGGCACGGTCGGCGTCGCCGTCACCGACGGTCCGCAGCCGTGGCAGGAGTCCCAGATGCTGTACACGGGCGCCCCGGCCGGTGTGGCCGAGGGGGCCGGTACGGCCGTCGCCGCGGCGCTCGGCCTGGACGCCGATCTGCACGTCATCACGACGGTCCCCGCGGGTGGCGCCGCGCTGCCCGGCAGCCGGACCCCCGCGCCGTGGCACCGGGCCGTCCAGCCCTGGACGCTCGCGCAGGCCGGCCGCCCGGGTACGACCGGCGCCGGGGGCCAGTCCCCTCGGTGACCTGCGCCGCAGCGCTCGTCTGCAGCGCTTGCCCGCACCGCCCGCCCGCAGCACCGGCGCCCCGGACCGCCGGGTGGCAGGGCCGGGTGCGGCGAGCGAGGATGGCAGCCGGACCACCTCGCGCAGCCAGGGCGGCCGCACGCGGACCAACGGGCGATCGGGGCTTCCATGACCCCTCCTCTCCTCTCGTGCCGACGCAGGTGCGCAGGGCCCGCGACGGTGCGCGCCGTCGCCGCCCTCGCCGCCTGCACGGCCCTGGTGGCCGGATGCGACACCGCCACCGCGCCCGACTGGGGGTACCCGGAACTCGGGAAGAACCTCCGATCGCTCTCCCGTGATCTCGATGAGGCCTGTGGGCGGACGGAGGCCCCGGCGAGCTGCGCCGAGGACCTCGACCGGCTCACGGCGCCGACGGAGCGGGCTTTCGCCCAGGTCCTGGAGCACAAGCTGCTCGACGTCGGCGCCGTGGCGGCGATGAACGAGCTGGACCGGGCGAGGCAGCTGCGCGTCGCCGCCGCCGAGGAGGCCCGGTCCCGGCAGGATCCGCACCACCTCCCCCTCGCGCGCGCGGTGGCGGCCGAGAAGCTCGCGTACCAGGGCCTGCTCGACGAGCTGGAACGCCTGCGCACCGCGCCGCCGCCCGGCGACGGAACGGACCCGGTCTGAGGCACGGACCTCCGACCCGCACGAGCCGACACGCTCGCGAGGCCGCGGCGCTTCGGCGCTACGGCCTCCCGGGTGGCGCGGGGAGCGTCCCGCCGTCGAGGGCCACGAGCGTGAGGACGACGATCGAGCCCGTCCATGCCAGCGGCGCGACCGAGGAGGGCCGGCCGGCCCGGTCCACCTTCTCGGGCAGCTCCCCGAGCGGGTTCCGTTTGGCGAGGACCCAGTCCAGGACCCGCCGAGCCTTCGCCGGCTGCCCCGTGGCCGCCCAGGCGAGGGCGAAGAACGAGGTGCTGGGGGTCCAGGCGTTCGCACCCCAGGGCGCGGTCGGATCGTTCCCGGGCGTGAGCCCGCCGTTGGGCAGCAGCAGCGCCTCGTACGTGGTGTCCAGCGCCCGGGGCAGGTCGGCCGGGGCCGTGTTGAAGGGGGGCGCCATGAAGGCCACCGCGCTGTCCCGGCCGTGCCGTCCGTCGACGGTGCGCTGATAGCCGAGGGGGGCGAACGCCCGGGAGATCCCGGTGGAGAGCCGCCCGGCAGCGCCGGACCAGCGGGCCGCGTCCCCCGGCAGGTCCAGTACGCGGGCGAGGTCGGCGGCGGCGTTGAGCCCGGCGAGCAGGGGTGCGGCCGTACCGATGTTGGCGGTGGTCGTCATCACCTCCCAGTAGTCCGGTGAGGCCGGGGGCAGCCCGTCCGGCCCGAGGGAGGCCGCCGTGTGGTCGGCCGCCCTGCGGATCATCGGGTAGAGGGCGGTCAGCCGGGCGCGGCGGGTGGCCGCGGGCGCCGTGCGGTACCACTGCCAGGTGGCCCACGGAACCCAGCCGTTGGCGTCGAGCTGCCACCGTCTGCTGTCCGGCGGGCCGGATCCGTCCAGTTCCGTCCGCGCCTCCCAGGTGCCGTCCGCGCGCTGGCTCGCGGCGCTGTAGCGCAGGATCCGGTAGGCCTCGGCATCGTGCCCGGTGTGTGCGAACGCGGCGGAGGCGAAGCTGGAGTCGCGGGGCCAGGAGTACATCCAGCCGGGAGACCAGCCCGCCGCCAGGGCCCCGTTCGGCCGCAGCAGGGCGCGCATGGCCAGCAGGGCCCGCTCGGCCGCCGCGCGCTGGGCCGCCGAGCTGCCGGGCACCCGGCCGGCCGCCAGCCAGGCACGGCTCTCCGCGATCTGCAGACGGGCCGTCGGATCCTCCGGGGCCACCACGACCGACGCCGTCCGGCCGTTGGGAAGGTACCTCCACCGGCCGGACAGCAGCCGCAGCACGTGGCTCCGCTCGACGTACCGTGCGCCCCCGGCGCCGTCGGCCGTGACGCCCTCGGCGGCGGTGGCGTTGGAGAGGAGCCCGACGGTAGGGGCGATCACCATCGACAGGGGCGCGTAGCGGCCCTCGGCTTCGCCGTGGCTCTGGTGTCCGAGGGGCCGGACCAGGAACACCGGCCGCCCTTCCCCGGCGGGCCGGCCGACGGGACTGCCCGCGACGCACACCGGGAGGGCGACGCCCGCGACGCACGCCGTGACGGCCGCCCAGCGGACGAGCAGGGCAGCAGGCATCGCCACTCCTTCTGTCGGGCTTCCGTGCGCGCGGCCCCCGGAGCTCCCATCGTGGGCCGGACGCGCGGAGCCCGCCATGACATGCCCGCCGCCCGGGTGACGGATGGGGGAGGGCCCGAAGCGGCCGCGCGTGCCCGCACGGAGCAACGGACGCGACACCGCAGGAGGCGGCCGCAACAGGGCGAAGGCGCCCGCGGCGCACGGCAGGAGGGCCGCGGGCCCGGCCCGGGCGGCTCCCCTCTCGGATGCCGGTGGGCGGTGAACCGTGCACATTGGTGTGACCGGAACCGGCAGGCCCATCTGCGGCCGGACGCCGGCCCGGCCCCGCTCCGCTGCGAAGGACTGGTGAATGAGCACTGCTCCGACCGAGGGGAACCGCCGGTTCGTCCGCAGGCTCCTGCCGGTCGCGGGCAGCTGCCTCGTGGCGGCGGCCGGAGCCCTGGTCGCCGTCGGCTGCTTCCTCGGCCTCTACCTGCGGCCCACCTCGGACGACTGGTGCGCCGCCTGGAAGTCCCGCGATCTGGGCGTCCTCGGCATCACGCACGACTTCTACGCCACCCAGAACGGCCGGATCACCAACGCCTTCCTGAGCGGCATCGTCTACGGCGACGGATTCACCGGGATGAAGATCCTGCCGACCGTGATGGCCGTCGCCTTCACGATCGGCCTGGTCCTGCTCGGGATCCAGTTCCTGCGGTGCCTCGGCGTCAAGCCCCCGGTCCTGCTCCTGGTCGCCGCCTCCCTGGCCGTCCAGGCCGTGATCTACTACGGCGGCACCCGCAGTTACCAGGTCCTGCTGTGGGCACCGGCCACGATCTCCCACACGATTCCGAGCGTCATCGGAGTGTGGGCGCTGCTGCTGGCCGTCTGGACCGTCCGCCGGACCCGGGCCGCCGTACGTGCGTGCGGCTTCGCCGCTGCGTTCCTCATCGGGTTCGCGATGGGCACCCTGAGCGAGTCGTTCTCCCTCGTCAGCGGACTCCTCGCGGCCTGCGTGGGACTGCTGGCCGTGCCCCGCCTGGGGCTGGCGCGGACCTGGCGTCCGTTCACCTGGTGCCTGCTCTGGTGCTCCGGGATCGTCTGCGGGCTGATCGTGCTCACCACGTCCCCCGGCGCCCGGTGGCGCCGTGCCCAGCAGCCGGCCAAGGAGTCCATGCTCTCCGCGGGCGAACTCCG
The DNA here is from genome assembly GCF_054353315.1 of Streptomyces sp. NC-S4. Taxonomy (NCBI): domain Bacteria; kingdom Bacillati; phylum Actinomycetota; class Actinomycetes; order Kitasatosporales; family Streptomycetaceae; genus Streptomyces; species Streptomyces sp. NC-S4. Next base: position 8,082,822 of record NZ_CM135937.1, read on the forward strand.
GGGCACCTACGAGGACTGGCTGCACATGTGGGACACCGTCACCGGCCAGTGGGCCTACCTCGGAGCCGCCGCCGTCGGGCTCCTGCTGGGCCTGGGGGCCGGGCTCGCGGCGCCCGTGCCCGCGCCCGGGAAACGGGAGTCGGGCCGGGCCGTCCCGCGGAGGATGCTGGTCGCACTCCTGTTGCTGCCGGTGCTCGTGGTGGTGCTGGGATCGTTCGCGGTGGTGGTGGGGCTGCGCAGCGGCTACGGACCGAGCGGATGGACGTACGCCCGTACCTGGACGAACTACCTGGTCCCGATGGAACTGGCCCTGTGCGCCTACGGCGTCCTGCTGGGGGTGTGGGCCCGCCGGTACCCGGCGCGCCGGGTGGCCCACGTCGCGGCCCTGCCGGCGGGCATCGTGGTCGCGGCCGGACTGGCGCTGGCCTCGCTGGCCGTGCTCGTCCCGAGCGTCGAGCGGCTCACCACCGCCACGGTCACCCGCGCCGTCGCCTGGGACGCCCAGAACTTCCGCATCCGGACCGAGGCCGCGGCGGGGGCCACCGACGTCGGATACCGGCCCATGCACATCGGGAGCCTGGCCGAGCCCTTCTTCACGTCCTCCTACGAGCGGGACTGGGTCGCGGCCTGTGTCGCGAACTGGTACGGCATCGAGCGGATCCACCGCGTCTGAGCGCGGCCCTGCGAGCTCAGCCGCGCGGCACCGCACGGGCCAGGAAGTGAGGGGCGGCGTCCTCGTACTCCTCCAGGTGCCAGCCCGTGGTCTCCAGCGCCCGGCGGAGGTTGTCCTCGGCGAGGAGGTCGTCGGGGTCCGGGGAACGGCCGTGCCGGGCGGCCCGCTCCGCGCGGCCCGACGGGTGGAAGAGCAGCAGGACGCCGTCGGCCGCGCTGACGCGGGCCCATTCGCGCAGGGCGGCGGCCGGGTCCGGGAGGTGGTCGAGCAGTCCCGCCGAGAAGATGCCGTCCACGGAGGCGGCGGCCAGCGGGAGCCGGGCGCAGTCGGCGGCGACGAGGGACCCGTGGCGGGTGCGGCCGTGCCGGGCGGCGGCGGCCAGCATGGCCGGGGTGAGGTCGACGCCGAGCACCTGCCCCCGGGGTCCGACCTGCGCCCGGAGCGCGGGCATGGCCCGTCCGGTGCCGCAGCCGAGGTCCACCGCACGCCCGCCGGGTGCCAGCCGAAGCCGCGCGATCGCGGCTTCGTACGCGGGGGTCTGGTAGGCGAACCGCTCCTCCCAGGCGTCGGCCCGACGGGTGAAGAATGCGCGGGTGGCGGTGTGTTCGGCGCGGGCGGCCACGAGGCCGGCGAACCGGCCGAGGAGCTGCTCGCCCCAGGGGTCCAGGGGGAGCTCCTGCGGCAGGAAGCGGACGCCCCAGGCGCTGGCGCCGATCCGGAACGCCTGCTCCGGATACCCGTCGCAAGAGGCCAGGACCACGGCGTCGGCGGGCAGTTCCAGGGGGTCGCAGGCCGGCCGGAGGCCGGGGGAGGGCCGGGCGGCCCCGGCGAACAGCGGGTCGGAGCCGGCGGCCCGGGTGAGTTCCACCGGCGGGCGGTCGGGTGCCGGGTCGGGCCGGGCTCCCGGGGCGGTGCCCGCCGCCCGCACCAGCAGTCGGGTGCCCGGTTCCAGGGCCAGTACGGGCACCTGCGCGGCGAGCGCTTCCCTCAGCAGGCCGGGATCGGCGGCGCCCAGGACGATCAGGCCCTCCACCCCGGCGAGGTCGGTGCACGGACCGGCGTCGTCGGCGTGCGGGACGGTCCGGGAGGTCAGTCCCGCCGCGGCGAGCACCCTGCTCACGGCGGGGGGAGCCTGCCCGGCCGCGGGCTGCACGACGACTACCGCCATACCTCAGTCCTTGCATTCGAGTTGATGTGGCTGTTTGGGGCTGTATCTGCGCAAGCATGCCCACAATCCGACCGCATATGCCAGAGGCGCTCCGGCCTGTGAGACGGCCGGCCCGAACGCAAAGAGGCCCCCACGTGCCGAACACCGCGATCGGCATGCAGGGGCCTCTTTTGCCGGTGCTCCCCAGGGCGGCGAGAGCCGCTCGACCGTCACGGGGCCGGTGTACGTGTCGGTCGGCCGAGGTCGACCCGGCAGGGCGACTGGACGATGACACGGAGACGGGCCGAAGCGGCCTGCCCGACGTCAGTCAATCATTCACGAGGTGAATGCGCCAGAGCGGCTGGCATATGCGAGGCTCAGTGCTCGGTTTTCGTGGTATCTGCCCGTTCCCGGGCGGGCCGTCGATCGGAGTATCGCACCATAACGGGATCACGGATCACGGATCACAGGGGCACGAGGGTGATCTCGGTGGCCTTGACGCTGCACCACACCGCGGTGCCGTCGGCGATCGCCAGCTCGGCGGCCGCCTGAGGGGTGATCTCGGAGACGACGTCGGCGGCGGCCCGGGACGTGACGAGGACCCGGAGCCGGCTGCCCGCCGCCGTGATCTCGCGGACGGTGCCCGGCCAGACGTTCCGCGGACTGCCGGCCGGCTGCTCGCGATGGAGGGAGACGGCCTCGGGCGCGACGATGGCCAGGGCCTCGGAGCCCTCCGCCACCGGTTCCGCCACCACGACGGACCCGCCGGCGACCAGCTTGAGCCCGTCCGCCGTGGTCGTCCCCGGCCAGGCGTTGCGGCCGAGCATGCGGGCGACCCAGGGGGAGCGGGGATTGCGGGTGACTTCGGCGGGGGGTGCGTCCTGGAGTGCGCGTCCGTGGGCGAGTACGAGGACGCGGTCGGCGAGCGATACGGCCTCGACGGGGTCGTGGGTGACGATGAGGCAGACTCCGCCGAAGCCGGCGAGGTGGGTGCGCAGGGTGTGCCGTACGCGGGCGCGGGTGGTCTGGTCGAGGGCGGCCAGTGGTTCGTCCAGGAGGAGGAGCCGGGGGCGGGCGGCCAGTGCGCGGGCCAGTGCGACCCGTTGGGCCTGGCCGCCGGAGAGCTGGGCGGGCCTGCGGTCGGCGAGATGGCCGACCCCGAGCCGGTCGAGCCACAGGCGCGCCCGCGAGCGTGCCTCGGCGCGGCTCGTGCCCTGCGCGCGCAGCCCGTACGCGGTGTTGCCGAGCGCGGTCAGGTGCGGGAACAGCGCGCCGTCCTGCGGTACCCAGGCCACGCCGCGCCGGTGCGGGGGCAGGGCCGTCACGTCGTGGTCGCCGAGGCGTAGTTCGGCGTGGGCGCGGGGGGTGAGGCCGAGCAGGGCGCGCAGCAGGGTGGTCTTGCCGGCGCCGTTCTCGCCGACCACGGCGATGGTGGTGCCGGGTTCCGCGTCGAGGGTGAGCTCGTTGAAGCCCGTGACGGTGGCGTGCAGGGACCAGCGGCCGGTGGGCGCGGAGGCGGCGACCGCGTCCGCCTCCGGCTCGGGGGACCGGGCGACCGGGTCCTCGGTGGGGGTCGTGTGACGGGTGTCGCGCACGGCGTGCCCGGAGGTCCAGCGGCCGCGCAGGGCGACCAGTACCGCCATGGCCACGACGAGCAGGAGGAGGGACAGCGAGGTCGCGGCCGCGGGGTCGTCCTGGAGGAGCAGGTAGACCTGGAGGGGGAGCGTCTGGGTGGCGCCGGGCAGGTTCCCGGCGAAGGTGATCGTGGCCCCGAACTCGCCGAGCGCCCGCGCCCAGGTGAGGGCGGCTCCGGCGATCAGGCCGGGGGCGACCATCGGCAGGGTGACGGTGAAGAAGACCCGCAGCGGGGTGGCGCCGAGGGAGGCCGCGGTCTCCTCGTAGCCCGGCCGCAGCCCGCCCAGGGCCCCTTCGAGACTGATGACGAGGAACGGCATCGCCACGAAGGTGGCCGCCACGACGGCTCCCGAGGTGTGGAAGGGCAGGGTGATCCCGAAGGCCTCGTCCAGGAAGGGGCCCAGCAGTCCGCGCCGGCCGAAGCCGAGCAGCAGCGCGACACCGCCCACCGTCGGAGGGAGCACCATCGGCAGCAGCACCAGGGACCGTACGACGGTCTTCCCGCGGAAGTCGACCCGGGCCAGCAGCCACGCCAGGGGCACGCCCAGGAGCAGGCTGAGGCCCAGCGCCCAGAAGGAGACGACGAGGGAGAGCCGCAGGGCCTCCAGGGAGCCGGGCGTGGTCAGGTGCTCGCCGAGTTCGCCCCACTGGGTGCGGACGAGGATCCCGGCCAGCGGGAGCATCAGGAACGCGACCGCGAACAGCGCGGGCAGGGCCAGGAGGAGCGGCGGGCGGGGCCCGGCGGTGCGGTGCCCGGTCACGGCTGCTGGAAGCCCGCCTCCTGGAGGGTCTTCTGGGCCTCCGGCGAGGACAGCCACTGGACGTAAGCGTCCGCGGCGGCGGGGTTCTTGCCGGCCTTCAGTGTGGCGGCCGGGTAGCTGGCGATGGCGTTCTGGTCGGGCGGGATGGCGACCGCCCCGACCTTCCCCTTGGCCGCGGTCGTGTCCGTCCTGTAGACGAGGCCGGCGTCGGCCTCGCCCAGTTCCACCTTGGACAGCACGGCCCGTACGTTCGGCTCCAGCGAGACCGGCTCGACCGTGACGCCCTGCTTGTCGAGGACCTCCTGGCTGTAGCGCCCGGCGGGGACCTCCGGAGCGGCCAGGACGACCTTCAGGTCGGGATCGGACAGGTCCTTCAGAGAGGCGATCTTGTGGGGGTTGCCAGGAGCGGTGGCGATCACGAGCTCGTTCTTCGCGATCACGGTCGGGGTCCCGGTCTCCGCCTTGAGGCCGTCCATCGTCTTGGTGTCCGCGGTGACCAGGGCATCGGCCGGGGCTCCCTGCCTGACCTGCGCGGCCAGTTCCTGCGATCCGGCGAAGGAGAAGGTGATCTTCGTGCCCGGGTGCTCCTTCGTGTACTGCGTCCCCAGGGTCTTGAACACGTCGGTGAGGGAGGCGGCGGCGAGCACGGTCAGGTTCGCGGCCGGTGCGGAGCCCGATGCGGAGGCGGTCGCAGCGGCGGCGGCGCCGGAGGTGCCGGTGCTGCCACCGCCGCAGGCGGCCAGGACGGGAACCAGGAGGGCGCCGAAGAAGAGGCCGACGGCCGCACGGCGCTGTCGGCCGGTCTGGAGGAAGCGCATGGCGGGATGTGTTCTCCTGTCCGGTCGTCCGTATTCCGTGCACACACGGCACGAGATACGGGAGCGCTGCTGCATTTGCTGCCAATGGACCATCGGAAGGCCAGCATCTGCAATTCGTCGTGCCTTGCCCGATGGGGTGCCGATTCCGCCAACCGGGTCAAAAATCCCAGTTCAGGCAGGTGGGCGGCCCAGAAAAAGACAGGCCCCAGGGCCTTTCCGGAATACGCCAGGAGGTTGCGTCCATTCGGTTGGCGAATGCGATGGGGCCGATCCGGACCCTCTGCTTCATCGGGTACGTTCGGGCATGACGCAGGTCGCAGAAGTGCCTGCGATTTCGTTTCCGACCATGTGAGGCGTGTTTTCCATGAGCCTGTCCATCCGCAACCAGATCGCCGGCACCGTCACCGCTGTCACCGCCGGCGAGGCCATGGCCTCGGTGAAGGTGCGCCTGGTCGGCGGTCAGGACATCACCGCCGCCATCACCACCGACGCCGTCAAGGACCTCGGCCTCGCCGAGGGCTCCTCCGTCAAGGCGCTGGTGAAGGCCACCGAGGTGTCCCTCGCGACCGGTCCGGTCGAGGGCATCTCCATCCGCAACCAGATCGCCGGCACCGTCACGGACGTCGCGACCGGTGGCGCCATGGGGTCGGTGAAGGTCTCCGTCGAGGGCGGGGAGCTGACCGCCGCGATCACCAAGGACGCCGTCGAGGCCCTCGGCCTGACCTCCGGCACCTCCGTCGTCGCCCTGATCAAGTCGACCGAGATCTCCCTCGCAGCCGCCTGATCCCCACCCGCATCACCCCGAGGGCCGCGCACCGCACCGGTGCCCGGCCCTCGGGCACGCCCGCCCGCTTCACAACCGCGTGACGCCGGAGGTGAGCGGATCGGAGCACGACCGCAACCCTCCCGGGGGCACCCGGAAACGCCCCGGGCCGACAGTCGTGTCCATGCCTCCGACGACCGCGCCCGCGTCCGCCCCCGCTCACGTCTCCGCCCTCGTCTCCGACCCCGTGCCCCCGGTCCCGGCACGGCCACCGGTGGTGTCCTGGGCGCGGGCCCGGGTCCTGGCCCACGGCGCGGCGCGCCCGCTGCCCGCCCGTACGGTCCCGCTGCGCGAGGCCGCCGGACTCACCCTGGCCGACGCCCTGTCCACCCTGCGGCCGCTCCCGGGCTTCGACACGGCCGCGATGGACGGCTACGCGGTGTCCGGCACCGGCCCCTGGCGGGTACGAGCAGCCGTCCGCGCGGGCGCGCCCTGGGCGGGCGTGCTCGGCGCGGCGGAGTGCGTGGAGATCTCCACCGGGGCCGAGGTGCCGGCCGGGGCCCTGGCCGTGCTGCCCCTGGAGTCCGCGGTGACCACGGACGACGGCCTGGTGTCCGGCCCCGTTCCGTTGCCGGGCCGGCACATCCGGCGCACGGGCGAGGACGCCCCCGCGGGCCGCCGTCTCGCCCCCGCCGGCACCGCGATCGGTCCCGCGCTGCTCGGGCTCGCCGCCTCCTGCGGCCACGACACCCTGCGGGTACGGCCGCGCCCGCGGGTCGGCGTACTGGTCACCGGGGACGAGCTGGACCGCGCGGGAGTCCCGGGCCCCGGCCGGGTGCGCGACGCCCTCGGGCCGCTGCTCCCGGCTCTGGTCGCCGAACTGGGCGGTGAGACCGAAGGGGTGCGGTACGTTCCCGACCGGCCGGCCGGACGGCTGGCCCGGGCGGTGCACGCGGAGCGGGGCGCCGACATCGTCGTGGTCACCGGCTCCACCTCCGTCGGCGCCACCGACCAGCTGCGCCGACTGCTGGCCGACGCCGGGGCGCGGAGGGTCGTCGACACGGTCGCCTGCCGGCCCGGCCACCCCATGCTGCTCGCCGAACTGGGCCCGGACCGCTGGGTGGTGGGGCTGCCGGGCAACCCGTACGCGGCCCTGGTCGCCGCCCGTACCCTGCTCGGCCCCCTGATCGCGGGCCTGTCCGGACGCGCTCTCGGCCGCCTGCCGCACGTACCGGTGCACGGGCGGTCGCGGCCCGCACCCGGACTGACCCGGCTGGTGCCCGTGACCTGGGACGGCGCGCAGGCCACGATCATCGACGGGCACCGCGCCGCCTTCCTCCAGGGGGCCGCCATGGGCGACGCGCTCGCCGCGATCCCCCCGGACTGGACCGAAGGCGCTCCGGTGCCCCTGGTCCCGACGGTCGGCTGACGGCCCGGCCGGCGGTGCGTCAGACGAGGTCCAGCAGCCGCTTGTACGAGCCCCCGAAACCGCGGATCCCGTCGGCCAGATGGATCTCCAGGACCCAATGGGCCTGCCGGCCGCCCTCGACGGTCCGGCGCAGCGGACGGTCGTTCTCCGGGCAGATGTACGCCTCCGGCCGGGCCTCCCCGACGCCTGCCGCGGGATCCGCCCCGACCAGGTGACCACAGTGCCATCCGCCCACTGCCCAGCCCGCCCCGGCGGCGAGCGTCAGGAGCTCGGCGTGCAGGCGCGCGCCCGTGAGGCGGGCGTCGGCGAGCAGAGCTTCGCGGCAGGCGGCGAACATCCTCGGCAGGTCCCGGGCGAGCCGGTGCCTGTCCGGGTCCTCGCCGAGGACGAGGGTCGAGGCGAAGCCGGCCTCGGACACCGCGAGCACCGAACCGAGTTCGGCGACGACGACGTCGTCCTCGCCGATGACCCGGTCCGGTGTCCGCGGACCGTGCGGAAGCAGGGCGTGCGGGCCCGAGCGCACGATCGGCCCGGGCAGGCCCGCGGCCGTGCCGAACAGCTCCCTCGCCAGGTCACCGATCCGGTCGGCCGCCTCGCGTTCACCGCGGCCCGGCGCCACCAGGCCCCGGGCCGCGGTGGCGGCGAAGAGGGCCTCGGCCATGCGCTGGGCCTCCACCAGCCCCAGGGCGCGCAGTCGTTCGTCCATCCGGTCGGGTCCTGACATCGCGTTCTTCCTCTTCTTTCGTTTCGTCCTACGGGGTCGCGCGCACGATCACGAGCGATCCCTCGTAGGTCGGCCGACTGCGCAGGTGGCCGAATTCCTCGTCCCAGGTCCCGGACTCCAGGTCCGCGCGCAGGGTCCGGTCGAAGTGCTCGCGGACCCGGTCGTCGACGAAGCTCCAGGCCGAGCACGCCTGCCGGGCGGCCGGGTCGAGCAGCGCCTCCGGGCGCCCGTAGTAGGCCTCGTTGAACCCACCTGTGCAGTCCAGGGGGATGGGTACGGTCTGGACCGTGCCGGAGCCGCCCAGGGCCGAGGCGAGCGCCTCGACGGTCGGGTGGCGCTGTGCCTCGGCGTCGAGGACCTCGGGCGCGTACCGGTACAGCCAGAAGTCCCGGACCAGGTCGGGGTCGCAGGTCAGGATCACCACCGGCCCCCGGGTCACGCGCCGCACCTCGCGCAGCCCGGCCCGTACGTCGGGCCACCGGTCGACGCCGAACAGGGTCATCGCCGCGTCGAACTCGCCGTTCGCGAAGGGCAGGTCCCCGGCGACCGCGCCGGCGTCGAGAACGGTCCGCGAACCGCCGAGGGCCTCGGCGATGAACCGGGCGATGCGCTCGTCGGGGCGGCGGTGGGGGGAGTGGCCGGCGGAGAGGGAGCCGATGGCTCCCCCGTCGTACGGGGTCCGTGTGGTCATACGGTGTTGCCTCGCCTTGTGAGCAGGAACGGGGGAGTGGCCCGCACACCGGTGGTTGTGCCGTCGGGTGAGGGTGTTCGTGGGGTCCTACGACCAGAGCCGGAAGCGTTCCCGGCCGTCCCGGGCCCGCTCGTGGCGCAGCCGGGTGTGCACGCGGCTGCGGGCCGCCTGCCAGAACTCGGCCTCGGCCGGGGCGAGGGTGTGGAGGGTCCAGCCGGAGTCGACGAGCGAGGGCTCCTGCCGGATCAGTGCCAGGGCCTTCTCCAGGGCCTGGTCGCGTTCCGCCGGGTCCGCCAGGTACCGGCTCTGGCGGGCCGGCAGCGATTCGGCGCGCGCGGCGTCCGACCGCGCGGCCCGCGGACGGACGGCCGGCTGCTGTCCCGCGGGGCTGAAGCCGTGCCCGGCGAACTGCCATCCGGCGCCGTCCACCCCCTTGAGGATCAGCACGCGGGCGTCCGGGTCGTGCAGGCCGTCCGCGACGGCGTCGGATAGCCAGGACAGGAAGAGCCGTACGGGATCGGCAGGAGCCCACTGCGATTCGAACTCCGGAAAGGGGCCCGCGGAAACCTCCGTGCCCCGCAGCCGGCCACGGGCGGCGCTGCCGTGATCTCCCTCGCCCATCAAATGACCTCCTCCGCCGGCACCTTCGGACACCATCCTGCATCTGCGGCCAATATTCGACAATCACCTGGCAAATGCTTGTTCGAAGAGCCAAAACGCACTGCGTCTGAGCAGGCGCTATTGGAGGTGTCGACAATGCGCACGCGTCCACGGCAGGCGCGCACCACGACGGAGGAAAGCCCTCGTGGCGGTCGGAACGACGGACGTGCCGGAGGCCGGCGCGTCCAGGGGCCGCCCGCGCTCAGTACACGTCGCGGCCGTACCGCTTGGCGGCGGAGAGCTGCTTCAGGTAGGCGGCGGCCTCGTCCGCGTCGAGGCCGCCGTGCTTCATGGCTATCCCGTGCAGCGCCCGGTCCACGTCCTTGGCCATCCGGCTCGCGTCACCGCACACGTAGAAGTGGGCGCCGTCCTGGAGCCAGGACCACAGCTGGGCGCCCTGCTCGCGCATGCGGTCCTGGACGTAGACCTTGGTCCGCTGGTCCCGGGAGAAGGCCAGGTCGAGCCGGGTGAGCGTGCCGTGCCGGTGGAGCTGCTCCAGCTCCTCGCGGTAGTAGAAGTCGGTCGCGCGTCGCTGCTCGCCGAAGAACAGCCAGTTCCCGCCCCGGTGGCCGAGCGCCCGGCGGTGCTCGAGGAAGGCCATGAACGGCGCGACGCCCGTCCCCGGACCGACCATGATCGCCGGGGTGTCGGCGCCCGCGGGCGGCCGGAAGTGCGCCGAGCTCTGCACGAACAACGGTACGGGCGTGCCCGGTTCGGCGTCCGCGAGGAAGGCGGAGGCGACGCCCTGGCGGCGGTGGCCGCCCGGCCCCTCGTAGCGCAGGACCGAGACGGTCAGGCTGACCGCGCGGGGGTCGACCAGCGGGCTGGAGGAGATCGAGTAGAGGCGCGGCCCCAGGCGCCGCAGGCGCTCGGCCCACTCCTGGGCGCCGATCCGGACCGGGAACTCGGCCAGGACGTCGACGGGCTGGCGCCCCCAGGACCACCGGGCGAGACCGTCCTTGTTGTCGGGGCGGGTCAGCCGCTTGAGCGTGCGGTCGCCGGTGTGCTCGGTGATGAAGCGCAGCAGGTCGGGCGTGAGCCGGGTGATGTCCAGGTGCCGGTGGAGGGCCTCGGCGAACGGCATGGGCTCGCGGCCGGGCACCACGACCTCGGCGTCCGGGGAGAGGCCGGTGGCGGCCAGCCACTGCGTCACCAGTCCGGGGCAGTTGACCGGCTGGACGCCGAGGGCGTCGCCGGCCTCGTACGCAGGGCCGTCCTCGCCCAGGTCGAAGGTGAACCGGCGGACCTCCTTGGCGGCCCCGGGCAGGCTGAGCAGCCGGTTGCCGGACAGTCGGGCGGTGTAGGGGGATCTGCGGTCCGCCGCCGGCCGGGGCTTCCCGGCGGGTTCCGGGTCCGGGGCGGCCGCGAGCGCCTCGCGCACCTGCTCCAGCCACCGCCGCGCGGGCTCCTCGTAGTCGGGCTCGCAGTCCACGCGGGGCAGGAGGCGCCGGCCCCCGAGCTCTTCGAGGCGCCGGTCGAGCCGGCGGCCGTGGCCGCAGAAGGCGTCGTAGGCGGAGTCGCCGAGGGCGAGCACCGCGTACCGGACGTCCTGGAGGCGGGGCGCGTCGGCGGCGCCGAGGGACTCCCAGAACGCGGCTCCGTTGTCCGGTGCGTCACCGTCGCCGAAGGTACTGGTGACGATCAGCAGATCGGTGCCGGGCGTCAGGGCGGCGGCCGTCCGGTCCGCCATGCCGTGCACGCTCGCCGGGAAACCGTGCCCGGCCAGCGCCGCGCCGACGGTGGCCGCGAGGTCCTCGGCGTTGCCCGTCTGCGAGGCCCACAGGACCACGGTCTGCCGGACCGGGCGGTCCGGGGCGGCGGGAGCGGCGGCCGGATCGGCCGGGGGCGCGGCGGCCAGGGCGGCCGCCGTACGGGAGTACGCGCCGGCGAGGACACCGTCGACCCAGAGCGCGTGCCCGGGCTCGAAGGGGGCACCGGCGGGAAGCGAGGGCACGCCCGGGCCGGGCGGGGCGGCGGCGAGCCCGGCGAGGAAACCGGCGAGGTACTGGCGCTCCCGGTCGCAGAGGACGGGCGGGGTCCGGTCCTCCAGCCCGAACACCGGGGCGAGGGCGGCCGTCGCGGGGTCGGCTGCCGGCGCGACGGCCACCGGGGCGGTGGCGGTGGCAGCACCGGATCCGGCCCCGGCGGACCCGGAAACCGCGCCCGCACCGGCGGGCAGGGCCGCCACGGGGACCGGGGCCTTCGTCCTGGCCAGGGTCACCGCGCACATCTTGAATCCGGGCTGGAAGGAAAGGGGGTCGACGGAGTCGTCCGTGACGGCGTTGACGCTGAGGTACTCGCCGAACAGGTCGTTCCAGTGGAAGGGGGCGAAGCAGTTCCCGGGCCGGACCCGGTCGGTGACGACGGCGGGCAGCACGGCCCGCCCGCGCCGGGAGGCCACCTCCACCCCGTCGCCCTCCCCGATGCCGAGCGCGGCGGCGTCCTGCGGATGGATCTCCACGAACGGCGCGGGATCGAGCTTGCCCAGCTTGGCGACCTTGCCGGTCTTGGTCAGGGTGTGCCACTGGTGCTGCAGACGGCCCGTGTTGAGCACGAACGGGTAGTCGTCGTCGGGGAGTTCGCCGTCCGGCAGGTGGGGACGGGCGAAGAAGACGGCCCGTCCGGACGCCGTCGGGAAGAGCAGCCGGGGGCGGCCGCCGTCCGGGCGTCCGGCCGGGTTCCGGCCGACCCCGTCGTCGAGGTAGCGGACCGGGTTGCGGTCCGGCCCGCCCGGCGCGGCCGGCCACTGCACCGGGCCCGAGCGCAGCCGCTCGTACGTGACCCCGCGCAGGTCCCAGCCCGTCTTCGGGTTCCAGGCCTGCCGGAGCTCGTCGAACACCTCCTCGGCGCAGGTGTACGTGAACGCCTCGGCGAACCCCATCGCACAGGCGATCCGGGCGATCAGCTGCCAGTCGGGCAGGGCCTCGCCCGGCGGGTCGACGGCGCCCCGCACCAGGGTGACGTTGCGTTCCGAGTTGATCATCACGCCGTCCGCCTCGGCCCACAGCGTCGCGGGCAGTGCGATGTCGGCGTAGGCATTGGTCTCGGTCTCCGCGAACACGTCCTGCGTGATGACGAGTTCGGCGGTCTCCAGGGCCTTGATCACGGTGCTGCGGTTGGCGACGGAGGCCACCGGGTTGGTGCAGATGATCCAGCACGCCTTGATCTCTCCGGCGGCCATCTTCTCGAACATCTCGACGGTGCCCCGGCCGACGTCCGTGCGCAGGGTGCCCTTCGGCACGCCCCACAGCTCCTCGACGTAGTCGCGGTCCTCCGCCACCAGGACCGAGCGCTGGCCGGGCAGCCCCGGTCCCATGTAGCCCATCTCCCGCCCGCCCATGGCGTTCGGCTGGCCGGTGAGGGAGAAGGGGCCGCTGCCCGGGCGGCAGATGGCGCCGGTGGCGAGGTGCAGGTTGACCAGGGCATTGGTGTTCCAGGTGCCGTGGGTGGACTGGTTGAGGCCCATGGTCCAGCAGCTCGTCCACTCGCCCGCCTCACCGATCCAGCGGGCGGCCAGCCGGATGTCGGCCTCCGGTATGCCGGTGATCCGGGAGACCCGGTCGGGCGGGTAGTCCTCCAGGAAGGCGGGCATGTCCTGCCAGCCCTCGGTGTGCTCGGCGATGAAGGCCGGGTCGGTCCAGCCGCCCTCGACCAGGAGGTGCAGCAGGCCGTTGAGCAGCGCCAGGTCGGTGCCCGGCCGGATCTGCAGGAACAGGTCGGCCTTGTCCGCGGTGGCGTTGCGCCGCGGATCGACCACGATGAGCCTGGCGCCGGAGGCCTTGACGCGGTCCATCATGCGCAGGAAGAGGATGGGGTGGCAGTCGGCCATGTTGGCGCCGATGACGAAGAAGGTGTCCGCCCGGTCGAAGTCCTCGTACGAGCCGGGAGGCCCGTCGGCGCCGAGCGAGAGCTTGTAGCCGGTGCCGGCGCTCGCCATGCACAGCCGCGAATTGGATTCGATCTGGTTCGTCCGCAGGAAGCCCTTGGCCAGCTTGTTCGCCAGGTACTGGGCCTCCAGGGACATCTGGCCGGAGACGTAGAGCGCCAGCGCGTCGGGGCCGTGGACGTCGAGGATCTCCCGCAGGCGAACGGCCGCCTCGGCGACGGCCGCCGCCACCGGGGCGGGCGCGGGCCCGGCGCCCCGCTCGCCGCGGACCAGCGCGGTGGCCAGCCGGCCCGGCGCGGCCATCAGGTCGGCGTGCGTGGCGCCCTTGGTGCACAGGCGCCCGGCGTTCGCCGGGTGCCGCTTGTCCCCGGAGACCTTGGCCACCGTACGGCGGCCGTCGCCGCCCGTGGCGATGTCCAGGACGATCCCGCAGCCCACGCCGCAGTAGGAGCAGACCGTACGCACCCGCTGCCCGGCCGCCGCCCCTGCATCCGCCTCCGCCACAGCGGACCTCCTCGCGCCTCCGGCCGACACCGCACCGCTCCGGGCCGCTGCGGCCGTGTGCAGGCCGGTCCCGTTGCGGTCCAACGTAGGAAGTCCCTGTTGCGCGCAGGTGACGGGCGGTGCCCCCCGGGGGTTACAAGCGGCTTCGCCAAGATCACCGCCGGTGGTGAGGTGATCAGCGGCCGAGCGCGTCGAGGTGCTCGTAGAGCACCCGATGTCCTTCGGCGGTGGGGTGCAGGCCGTCGGCGAGGAGGTCGGTCCGCTCCCGCAGCGGCTCCCACAGGTCGAGGTGGTCGATGTGGTTCGCCTCGCACCAGGTCCGGAGGAAGGCGCGCAGGGCGAGGGCGCGCGCCCGGGTGAAGCGCAGGCCCTCGTAGTCGCGGGTGCGGTCCTCGTCGAGCCAGGACGGTCCGGCGACGACGAGCCGGGCACCCTGGCCCAGGGCGGTGGCGGCCAGCGCGTCGAGGCTGCCGGCGAGCCGCGCGAAGTCAGCGGTTCCGTCGGAGTCGGCGTCGGCGTCGCCCTCCGCGCCGGCGGCGGGTACGGCGGAGTCGTTGATACCGGCTGCGACCAGGAGGGTGTCGGGCCGGCGGGCCGCCAGCAGCGCGGGCGTCTGCTCGCTGACGTCGGCGAGGGTGCTGCCGGGGACCGCCAGGTTGAAGAACCGGCGCTCGGCCTCGTTCCCGGCGATGTGGGCCGCCGCCAGGTGGCCCGCCCAGCCGCCCCGCGGGTCGCAGCGTCCGTAGGCGATGCTGTCGCCCACGACGACGATCCGCTCCGCCGGGCGCAGCGGCTTCGCGTCCAGGTAGGCCCAGGTGCTCTCGCCGGAGGAGAGGACCACCCGGCGCCGGGTGTAGTCGTCGACCTCGTAGGCGTCGGCCGCGGCGAGTTCCTCGTCGGTGAGGTGCAGCACCGCGCCTTCGACCGAGGCGCCGAGCCTGCGCTCCAGGATCAGGTGCACGTCGAGCCCGCTGGCGGCGATCACGGCCGGATCGGTGATCTTCAAGGGCCGGGTGGTGTAACCGGCCAGCGAAGCCGGGGAGGTGGGCACGGCCCCGCCGAAGAGCGCGGTCTGGACCCGCTCGTCCATCAGCGTGCCGAAGGAGAACAGGGTGTGTGCGCGTGATCCGGTCACAGTGAGCCGCAGGGCCTTTCTTCACGGAGGGTCAGGTTTTCACCCTAACGGCCGACGGCCTGCGGACGGAGCCGAGGTTTCGGACTACTCCTCCTGATAGGAGTGGCGCTGCTCCTTCCAGGGGTCGCCGATGTTGTGGAAGCCGCGCTCCTCCCAGAAACCGCGGCGGTCGGCGGTCATGTACTCGACCGCGCGCAGCCACTTCGGGCCCTTGTAGCCGTAGAGGTGCGGGACGACCAGGCGCAGCGGGAAACCGTGCTCGACGGTCAGCGGTTCCCCGTTGTGGTGGGTGGCCAGCAGGGTCCGGTCCGAAGCGAAGTCGGAGAGCCGGAGGTTGGCGCTGTACCCGTACTCCGCCCACGCCATCACATGGGTGACCTGCGGGGCCGGCGGCGCCAGCGCCAGGACGGTCTGCGCCGCGACGCCGAAGAACTCGTGGTCCGTGGAGGTCGGGCCCGACGCGCAGTGCAGGTCCGTCTCGATCGCGACGCCGGGCAGCGCGGTGACCTCGTCGAAGGTCCAGGAGTACTTGCCTCCGGTGGCCGTGGCACCGAAGACCTGGAAGTTCCAGCGGTCGGGACGGAACTTCGGGACGGGGCCGTAGTGCGAGACGGGCCAGCCCTTGGCGAGGCGCTGTCCCGGAGGGAGCGGTTCGGTTCCCACGGTGTGCTGGTCCTTTTCCGGTGGCGACGACGGGACGGCGGCACGGCGGCCGCGTTCCGCGTCGCGAGCGGCGCGCCGTACGAGGATCCTGCCAGGACCGCCACCGCCGTCCGGACCGGCCGCGGCCGAACCCGGTGCATCCCCTGACAACGCCCGCATGGACCGGGGTGTTTCCGTGCCCGCATCCAGGCGACCCGGCCACGCGCGTGGGGATCACCCGGGCGGGCTCCAGCGGTCGCAGTACTCGACGTGGATCTCGCGCGCGGCACCGAGGACTCCGGCAGTGGAGTGGAACTCGGTGCAGAAGTGGGCGTGGTGCGGATGGGCGGCCATGTGTCCGGGACCGTGCCGGGCGACATCGAGGAAGTGGTGGGCGGTGTCCCGGAACACCTTCGCGCTGCCGGTCATGAACAGGGTCTCGGCGTGGAGGTGCTCGTGGAACAGATCCCGGTTCTCCCGGTAGTGCCGGGCCTCGGCGTCGGCCGGGGAGGCGCCGGTGGGCGCCGGACCGGGCAGCCGCAGGGTCTCCGTCCGCCGGTGCCCCGGGCCGAGCCGGGCGCGGAGCTCCTTCCAGCGGGCGGGCGCGAACTGGAGCGAGTGGTGCAGCAGTACGAGATCGAGCTGTCGCGCCCCGGCTTCCGGTACCCCGGGCGAGGGAGGCCGATTGGTGCGGATCGGCAGGTGGACCAGCGAGCGCGGTGACGAGGCGGCGAGCAGCCACAGACCGCCGACCAGATACGCGGCGTCCTGATCGAGGTAGGCGTCCACGGAGCGGTCACGGTCGAGGAGTACGGCCCGGGCCGGTGGCCCGTCCGGTCGGATGACCTTGTACTCCACCGGCCCGAGACGCGCTCGGTGGATCCTGACCCGAAGCTTCATACGGCGCACCGAGGCCTCAGGCCGCACGCGTCTTGTCCGCGGCGCCCACCCGGGGGACACCGTCGACCGCCGTGCAGATGCCGAAGACACGGTCGTGGCCGGTCCAGCCGTTCACCCGGCCCCGGTTGTTGCTGATCTGCACCCGCTTCCTCGCCGGGTCCACGGCCGACACCAGGTGCAGGTACACCGTCCCGGCGACCCGGGCGAGGACGATGTCCCCGGCCCTCAGCTTCGACGGGTCGACCGGTACGACCTCTACCCGCTGACGACTGCGTATCAACGGGACCATCGAGGAGCCGGTCGGCCTGAACTCCACGGTGGCTCCGCCGGCGACCCTGCCGGCCACTGCGTCCAATGCACCCATCCGTGAAGGCTCGCAGATCCGGCCGCGGCACCCCAGCGATTTTCGCCCGCCCGCGGTACGGCGGCCGCCCGGTGTGTCTGCGGCGGTCCGTTCCCGGCGGGCGGTAAGGATGGTGGGTCGGGGACGAGAGCGGGGAGCGGCACGTGGCGGCGATGGTCGGACTGTTCTGGGTCACTGCGGACGCGGTGTACGTGGGGTCGCCGCCGAACGCCTTCGGGATCGGCGCCCGGCTGACCGCCGAGGGCCTGGAAACCGTGGACCCGGACAGCCCCCGGGCATGGACCTGGGCGGAGCTGCGTTCCGCCGTGGTCGAGGACGTGCCCGGGCACAACCCGGTGGGCCGTGCGACGAAGGCCCTCGGCGCGATGATCTCGGCCGCGATCGGCGCGGACTACCTCGGCGAGGGGCCGCCCGAGATGACGCTGCGCCTGGAGACGGAGGAGGGCACGCACGAGGTCACCGTCCACGCGGCGGCGGCCGGCTACCCCGCCGAGGAGGCACGGCTCTCCCAGGACCTGCTCGACCGCTTCGTGGCGGGAACCGCCGACCCGCGGACCGTCGAGGCGTGGGGCCGGGAGCACGCCCTGGAGGGCACCCCCGAGCCGCGGGCGCGGGAAGACCTGCTGCGCACCTGGGCGCAGCCGTAGCCGGTCCCCCCGCTCAGTCGAGACAGAACTCGTTGCCCTCGACGTCCTGCATGTTGAGGCACGACTCGTTGACTCCGTCGGCGAGCAGCAGTTGCCCGCGTACCGCGCCGAGCGGGACCAGCCGTGCGCATTCGGCCTCGAGCGCGGCCAGGCGCTCCGCACCCACCAGTCCGGAGCCGACCCGCACGTCCAGGTGCACCCGGTTCTTGACGACCTTGCCTTCGGGAACCCGCTGGAAGAACAGCCGCGGGCCCCCGTCCGTGGGATCGATGGACGCGAACGCCGGACCCTGGTACCCGGGCGGCTGTGCGCGATCGAAATCGTGCCAAGTGGCGAACCCCTCCGGTGGCGGCGGTACGACGTGCCCCAGCACCGCGCGCCAGAAACGGGCGACGCGCTCGGGTTCCGCGCAGTCGAAGGTGATCTGTACTTGCTTGATCGACATCGGGCCAGCATAGGGCAGGGCCTTGGACCACACCGGGCCGGGCCCCGGGGCGATCACGCGAACGTCCTCCGGCCGCAGGGGAGTTGCGGCCGCAGGGGGGGGCGACCGGTCAGGGCGAGGACGACTCCTGGAGGTAGGCGGCGATCATCGCGAGGTCGTTGGAGATGGCCAGTACCTCGGTGGGGTCGGCGCCCGGTGTGGAGGCGCCGTTGACGCCCGCGTAGAAGGTGTCGAAGCGGCCGCCGCCCTTGTCGAGGTAGCCCGCGATGGTGATGGCGCCCACGGCCAGCCGGTCGTTGAGGGCGTCACCGCCGACGGCCGCGCCGGTCTTGGCGAACACCTTCCCCCGGGCCGGACAACTGCGGCAGTTCTCGGCCAGCAGCCCGTCGACCCCGAGGATGGGCAGGGCCTCCCGGAACAGCCGTGCGTCCGGGGTCCGTTGCCAGTAGGCCAGCATCTGCACCAGCACCTGCGGCGTGGCCCGGTCGGCGGGGTTGCCGCCCCGGCCGTCCATGAGCTGCGCCTGCTCGCGGTCGACGCCGGCCTCGTCGAGGAAGTCGGCGAGCACCGGGAAGCCGGCCGGGCACTGGTCGCTCTTCGCGGTGACGGCGAGCAGGCAGATGCCCAGGTTGGCGCCCAGGTTGTGGCTGACCTTGAGGATCAGCTTGGCGTACTGCGCGTAGGGCGGGGAGGTGTACGCGGCCACGCGCGGGCGTCCGGCGTAGTCGCGCGGCAGCCGCCCCACCGGATTGGGGCCCGACGGGTCGGCGGTGACGTGCACCCCGGCGCGTTCGAGGGCCTCGATCAGCGCGACGCGGCCGAAGGCGGCCGGGTCGCCGATCGGCGAGGTGCGCAGCAGCGGTGCGGAGTCGGCCGCGATCGTTCCGGTCAGGCGGATCCGGGTACCGCCGTCGGTGGCCGTCACCGTGATCGCGGTCGGCTTCCCGGCCGCCACGGTCTTCACCGCCGAGGTGACCGCGTAGGGCGCGACCTTGGGCCGCCAGTCCAGCCGGGCGTCCGCGCCGGGCCGGTCCCCGGGGGTGGTCATGAGGTCGATCAGGTTGTCGTTGATGATCAGGGGCGTCGGGGTGGGGACGAGCTCCGGGTCGGGGACGAACAGCCGGCTGTCGACGATCACGTCGCCGTCGACGCGGGTGATGCCCGAGTCGCGGACCTGCCGGGCGAGCTTGTCGATCCCGGCGAGCGGGTTCTCCGGGGTGAGGGTCGCGCCGGGGAAGTCGTTGGCGTAGGTGTGGTCGAGGTCGGTGTACGCGACCGTGCCGTCGGGGCGCGTCCGGCCGCCCATCGTGAGGTCGCCCTGGGCGACGAGGTCGAGGTCGCCGGTCAGTGTGGCGCCGTCGCGCGAGCCGACCGCGTAGAGCGGGGTCACGAAGCGGTGGTCGGCGCCGAGGGTGTGCCAGGGCCCCGACACGCTGATCAGCTTCGCGGTGGATCCGGGGATGAAGAACTGCTCGGGGAAGAGGCTGTGCACCACGCGCCCGCTCTCCGGGTCGGTCTGGAGCAGACCCCACTGGGCATGGCGGTAGTCCGGCTTGCGCATGATCTCCGTGATGCGGGGGTCGAGGCCGGCGAGTCCCGTGTCACCGGTGGCGGACGGCGCGGTGGCGGAGGGCGCGGTCGCGGACGGTGAGGGGGTCGGGTCCGCCGCCGTCGCGGTGCCCGGGGCGAGGGCCACGAACAGCAGCGCGGCGCAGGCGGCGGCCGTACCGCGCCGCAGCGGTGCGGAGTGGATCGGTCTGCTCACAGCGCGCTCCGTTCGTCGCGGCTGTTTCTCCCGAGGCCCAGGAGAACAGCGTGGCACGGCGGGGCCGGGCGGGCGCGCCGGGCGGGTTCACTCCTCGGTCGGCAGCCAGCAGCCGTGCAGGCCGAGCGGGACGCGTACGGGGATCCGGGCGCGGGCCACCGGCCCCGAGGCGGGATCCTCGGCGGGGATGACCAGGAACCAGCTCGACCCGTCGGTGCGGTCCGTGGCGAAGGTCAGCCAGTGACCGCGCTCCTCGGAGCCGGTCCCGGAGCCGGTCCCGGAATCGGTCCCGGAGCCCGGCTCGGGGGCGAAGACCGGCTCGCCGACGGACAGGTCCCCGGCCGCCCAGACCCGGGAGGTGCCTCGCTCGGCGTCGTACCAGCGCACGGCGTCGAACTCGCCGGGCAGCAGGTCCGTCCGCCCGGTTTCGGTGGCCAGCGCGGCGTACCGGTGCCGCCGCCCGATGCGCCGGTCGTCGACCCGCGGGAACTCCACGCGGGAGTCGTCCAGCGGGGTACGGGCCATCCGGCCGGCGGCCGGGTCGAGGCGCGCCCGTACCAGGCCGCCGCTGACGGGTTCGGCGTTCTCCTCGGGGCCGCCGACGGTGAGCCTGCTCCACTGCACGTAGTCGAGGACCACCGGGGCGTCGGCGCCCGGGCCGTCGTCGTACGCGTTCACGGTGTGCCAGGCCCAGAAGGCCTCGTCGGCCGCCCAGCGCACCGGTCCGCCGTCGCGCGGGATCAGGGCCACCCGGGTGCCGCGCTCGGGACGCCAGGCCAGGAACGAGCCGCCCGCCATGGCCGCGGCGAGGTCGAAGAAGGCCGGGGCGAGGACGAGGATCGCGTAGCGGCCGGTCAGGGCCATGTCGTGGATCATCATCGGCTCGTCCACCCCGTCGACGGGGGTCGGCCCGCGGCCGACCGTGCCGTCCCGGTCGATGACGGACCAGGTCAGGTAGGGCGGCTCCAGGCCGTAGCAGAAGACGACCATCTCGCCCGTGACCGGGTCGATCTTCGGGTGGGCGGTGATGCCGCGGGGCAGCGCCCCGCCGAAGTCCTCGCGGCCGAGCGTCGACAGTCCGGCGTCGATCCGGAAGGGACAGGCCGACTCGGCGAGGGCCAGCAGGCGGCCGGCGTGCCGGACGACATTGATGTCGGGCATGTCGCGGAAGGTGCCGGCGAGCTCCGGTCCCACCTGGTCGGCGTCCGGCACGATCATCGATTCGAGGCCGCCCCACAGGGCGCGGCCGGCCCGTTCCTCGGCCAGCAGAGCGGGGGTGCGTACGAAGCGGTTGCGGTAGCGGGCCCGCCCTCCGGAGATCCACACGCCGTGCAGCATGCCGTCGCCGTCGATGGGGTACAGGTACGAGCCGATCGGCGTGAACCGCGGATTGGGGCCGTTGCGCAGGTACAGGCCGTCCAGGGTGTCCGGCAGCTCGCCCGTGACCTCCAGGTCCGCGAAGTCGACTTCCTCGGACACGGGCGCGAAGGACCCCAGCAGGTGGGGAACTCGGGTGGGGTCGAAGCGGGGTGGCACGTACGTGTTCACGGGACCTCCCGGGTGCGCGCTCCTGCGTGGGCGCGCCGGCACGGCACCTTCCAGTGAAACGCGTGCCGGGTGAGGCCGCCAGGCGGCCCCGGTCGGCCCCGGCGGGCCCCGGCCGGCCTCAGGCGGAGGTGAAGAGCTCCCCGTCCGTGCCGTCGAGGACGAACCCGTTGTCGAGGCGGACGCGGACCGTCACGTGAGGCTTCCGCTCCTGGAAGGCGGTCCACGCCGGTTCCAGGGCGGCGACCTGCTCCTGGAGCTGCTTCCTGCTCCCTTCGGGCATCTGGTGTCCGAAGGAGTCGAGGAGCGACTTCAGGCGCTCGTACTCGCGGACGTCCTCGCCGCTCTGCGGCAGGTGTTCCTCCACCCGCTCGACGGTGCCCCCGGTGCCCGAGGCCAGGGCCAGGGAGCCGGCGACCGCGTCCCCCGCCGCCGTGAGCGAACCGGTCAGCGTGAGGTCGGCGGCCAGCTTCACCCGCAGGCCTTCGTTCAACGTCATCGATCCTTCGTCTCCCCGGTCGGTGCACGAGCCTATCGGTGACCCGCGCGCCGGGGCCGACCGGTACCGGCACCGCTCAGTACGAGAACGCCATCGGCCGGTCGTGGTCGTCGTGGTCGCCGCCGATCCGGGTGGGCGGGTCGAGTTCGTGCGGTGCCGGTTCGGCGGGGCCCGCCCGCACGGCCCGGACCATCAGGGTGATCTCGATCGCGGCGAGTACGGCGTACAGCGCGGTGTAGGCCGTGAGGGAGGCGATCACCTCGCCCTGGGAGACCTCGGGGGACACGGCGTCGGCCGTGCGCAGCAGCCCGTAGACCACCCACGGCTGACGGCCCATCTCGGTGAAGATCCAGCCCCAGGAGTTCGAGACGAGCGGGAAGGCCAGGGTCCACAGGGTCAGCCACCAGTACCAGGCGGCCGCTCTCGGGGGAAGCAGGCGGCCGCGGGTGAGGGCGAGGTGCGGCACCTCGTCCTCGGGGGTGCGCAGGGCGGGCCGGAGCAGGAAGCGGCGCCGCGTCAGCCACAGGCCGAGCAGGCCCAGGCCGAACGAGGCCATGCCGAAACCGATCATGAAGCGGAAGCCCCAGAAGGCGACGGGGATGTTCGGGAGGTAGTCGCCGGGGCCGTACCGCGCCTCCTCGGCGGCGGCGGTGTCGTTGATCCCGGGGACGTAGGCGGTGAAGTTGCCCTCCGCGAGGAAGGACAGCAGCCCGGGGATGGACCATTCGACGGTGTTGTGGCCTTCGGACACGTCACCGATGGCGAAGACGGAGAAGGGCGCGGAGGTCTGCCCCTCCCACAGGGCTTCGGCCGCGGCCATCTTCATCGGCTGCTGCCGGAACATGACCTTCGCCAGCGTGTCCCCGCTGAGGGCCACGAGCAGGCCGGAGACGGCCAGGGTGACCAGGCCCAGGCGCAGCGAGGCCCGCATCACGGGAACGTGCCCGCCGCGCCGCAGGTGGAACGCCGCCACGCCCGCCATGAGGGCCCCGCCGGTCAGGAACGCGGCGGCGAGGGTGTGGTAGACGACCACGAGCGTGGTCTCCTGCGTCAGCACGGCGAGGAAATCGGTGAGTTCGGCGCGTCCGGTCTCGGGCGAGACGGTGTAGCCGACGGGGTGCTGCATCCACGAGTTGGCGGCGAGGATGAACCAGGCGGAGAGCAGGGCCCCGACGGCCATGGCCCAGGCGCAGGCCAGGTGGATCCTCTTCGGCAGCTTGTCCCAGCCGAAGATCCACAGGCCGATGAAGGTCGATTCGAGGAAGAAGGCGATCAGCGCCTCGAAGGCCAGGGGCGCACCGAAGACGTCGCCGACGAACCGCGAGTACGTCGACCAGTTCATCCCGAACTGGAACTCCTGCACGATGCCCGTGACCACGCCCATCGCGACGTTGATCAGGAACAGTTTGCCCCAGAACGTGGTGGCCATCAGATACGGGCGCTTCCCGGTCCGCACCCACGCGGTCTGCAGGACGGCCACGAGCACGCCGAGGGAGATCGTCAGCGGCACGAAGAGGAAGTGGTAGACGGTGGTGATGCCGAACTGCCACCGGGCGATCGTGTCGGGCGCCAGAGCCAGGTCCCACGGCATCCTCGTCCTCCTCCGCGCTCGGCCGCTGCTCACTGGGGGGCCACTCTGCCCGGCGTACGGGCACACGGCCGGTCAGCGGCGGCCGACCCGCTCGGGGTTGCCCCGGACGGTCGTCAGGGGCGGTCGTCAGGGGCGGGCCGACAGATGGTCGGCGACGGCTTCGTGGGTCAGGTGGAGGCCCGCCCGCAGGACGGCGTCGTGCCGGGTGGGGTGGGCCGCGCGGTGGGCGAGGTCCAGGGCGCGGGCCCGGTCGAGGTCCACGGCCACCGCGGCGCGGTCCTCGTCGGCCCGCAGCGCCGCGTCCACGGTCCGGGCGGTGGCCCGGACCAGCGGGGCGAGGTCGCGCAGGGCGGCGTCGGGCGGGGCGGTGCCCGGCCCGGTCCCGGGAGGGCGGCCCGTGCCGTCGGTCCGGGCCCGCTCGCGGAGTTCCCGGGTGAAGTACTGGAGGGTGAGGGCGGTCCGGTCGGCGAGCCTCAGCCGCTCCTCCAGCCCGTCCGGCGGCCGTTTCGGCGTACGGAGGTACAGCCGGGGCAGCCGGGCGCGCCGAGCGGCCCGCTCGTAGGCCGCGAGGCCCTTCCGCGGCCGCAGCCACAACTCCGCGTCCTCGGGGAGCCCCTGGGCGGTGGGCGGTCCGCCCGCGCCGAGCCGGGCGGCGACCGTGCCCAGGAGGCCGCCCAGTTCGCCCCGGTAGGTGCCGAGGCCGGCCGCGGCCGACCGGTACGGGTCCGGCGGCCACAGCAGCGGCCCCAGCAGGACGACGGCGGCGATGCCGACGGCGCTCTCCACCAGGCGGGCCAGGGCGTATCCGGGGAGGGCGGTCGCGTAGATCACCAGCGCGCTGACCAGGACCTGCTGGTTGGGGGCGCCGCCCTGGTACATCAGGTACATGCCCGCGCAGCCGCAGGCCAGTACGGCGAGGAAGGACACGGACGCGGCCGCCGACACCGAGGTCGCCGAGGAGGCCGCGGGCGGCGGCAGCCAGTGCAGCACGAGCGTGGTCAGCGCCACGCCCACGACGACGCCCACGAGCCGGTCCCACCCCCGGCGCGGGGCGTCGTAGACGTCGTCGCGCAGGATCAGTACGGCCGGCAGGGCCGCCGGCAGCGGGACGGTGCTCGTGCCCCACCACAGGCACAGGAACCAGGGCACGGCGGCGCACACGGCCAGGCGGGCGGCGGACCGCAGCCGTGCGCGGGGCGGGGGGCCGTGCGCAACGGTGACCGAACCGGGCATGGCGGACATCGTAGGCCTGTACGGACGACGGCGGCGCCATCGACGGGACGGCCGGGCCCGCCTATGATTCCGACGCGCGCCACGCACTTCGAACATGCATACCCACAACGGGTGATGGCGGTCTCCGGGACCCGTACCGGGAGCACCGCTCCCGCCCGACGAGTTCGGAGGTTCCGTTGAGCACATCCACACGCACCCCGCGCAGACTGGCGGCGCTGGCCGTCGGCCTGACCGCCGTCCTGGCAGCGTCGGTCGGTCCGTCCGTCGCCGCGCCGCACAGCCCGGCCGGCCCGGCGGCGACGCGCACGGCGGCGGCCGCCGCCCCGTCCGTGGCCAACCCGGGCAACCAGGTGTCCCTCCAGTACGACTCCGCGTACCTGCCGATGACCGCCACCGGCGGCGCGGCCCCCTACACCTGGTCCGCGGTCAACCTGCCGACCGGTGCCTCGATCAATTCCTCGACCGGCCTGATCTCGGGCCTCCTGCGCGGCAGCGGCACCCGTACGGTGACCGTCACCGCCAGGGACACCACGGGTGCGACCGGCTCCACCACCTTCACCTGGCGCGTCATCCGCGACGCCTGTCCCCGCTGCTGACCCGGCGGCGCGGCGTCCGGCGCCCTGCGTCCGGCGTCCGGAGTCCGGCCCCCTCTCCCGATCGCGGGGAGGGGCGCCGGGCGCCGCACCTCGGGCAGGATGTGCGGATGGACCCGACGGAACCGGTAGCGAGGGCCCGGGCGCTGGCCGCCCCGGGCGGGCGGCGCGTGCTGGGCATCGCAGGGCCCCCGGGGGCCGGGAAGTCCACCCTGGCCGCCCGGATCGCGGACGCCCTCGGGCCGGAGCGGGCCGTCGTGGTCCCGATGGACGGCTTCCACCTCGCCCAGGCGGTGCTGGACCGCCTGGGCCGCGCCGACCGCAAGGGCGCCCCGGACACCTTCGACGCCGCGGGCTACGTCGCCCTGCTGCGCCGGCTGCGCGCACCGCACGGGCCCACGGTGTACGCGCCCGCATTCGACCGCTCCCTGGAGGAGCCGATCGCGGGCAGCATCCCCGTGCCCCCGGACGTGCCGCTGGTGATCACCGAGGGGAACTACCTGCTGCACGACGCGGGGGAGTGGACCTCGGTGCGCCCGCTGCTGGACGAGGCCTGGTACCTCGCCCCGGCCGAGGAACTGCGCCTGGAGCGGCTGATCGGCCGTCACGTACGGCACGGCAAGGACCCCGCGCACGCGCGCGAGTGGGTCGCCCGCTCGGACGAGGCCAACGCGCGCCTCGTCGCCCTCGGCCGCCACCGCGCCGACCTCGTCCTGGACGACCTCGTCCTCGGCGCGGGCTGACGGGGCCCGGCCGGGCGCGCCGTGCGCTCTCGTGCCAACACCCGTGCACGGTAAGGAAAGTCGACCGGCCGGAGCCTGCCTAGTTTCGGGGTGTGCCGGGCCGCGGGATCGCGGACGGCGATATTCCTTATTGTTCCGGGAGGACACCCCCCATGTTCGACATCAGCAAGGTCCACGCCGCCCCGAGCGCGGACCTGCTCACGCCCGACAACTCGGTCATGCTCTTCGTCGACCACCAGCCGCAGATGTTCTTCGGTACGGGCAGCGGTGACCGCGCCGCCATCATCAACAGCACGGTGGGCCTCGCGAAGGCGGCCAGGGCGTTCGACGTGCCGGTCGTGCTGACCACCGTCGCCGCCGAGTCCTTCTCCGGTCCGCTGCTGCCCCAGCTCGCCGACGTGTTCCCCGGGCACGAGGTCATCGACCGTACGTCGATGAACGCCTGGGAGGACGAGGCGCTCGTGGCGGCGGTCAAGGCCACCGGACGCAAGAAGATCATCCTGTCCGGCCTGTGGACCGAGGTCTGCCTGGTGCTGCCCGCCCTGTCCGCACTGGAGCAGGGCTACGAGGTCTACGTGGTCTCCGACGCCTCCGGAGGCGTCAGCCCGGCCGCCCACGAGCACGCCCTCCAGCGGATGCTGGCCGCCGGGGCCGTACCGGTGACCTGGGTACAGGTGCTGCTGGAGCTCCAGCGCGACTGGGCGCGCCAGGAGACGTACGGCGCGGTCATGGAGGTCGTCAAGGCCCACGCCGGCGCCTACGGCCTCGGCGTCGTCTACGCGCAGGCCGTCATCGGCGAGCACGCGGCCGGCTGACCCCTTTGGACACCGGCATCCTGATACTGCGTCTGCTCGTGGGCCTGCTCGTCGCGGCCCACGGGGTGCAGAAGATCAGCCGGCACCTGGGCGGCAACGGCCTCGACGGCGGCGCGCGCGAGTTCCGCGCCGACGGTTTCCGCGGCGGCGTCCTCACCGCCCTCGCGGCGGGCGGCGGCCAGATCGGATCGGGCCTCCTGCTGGCCGCCGGCCTGCTGACACCGCTCGCCGCGACCGGCGTCATCGGCGTCATGACCGTCGCCCTCACCGTGAAGTGGCCCGGCGGCCTCTGGGTGCAGAACGACGGCTACGAGTACCCCCTGGTGCTGATCGTCACCGCCGCCGCGCTCGCGGCCACCGGGCCCGGCGCCTTCTCCCTCGACGCGGCGCTCGGCCTCACCCCCTACCCGCTGTGGTGGATCGCCCCCGTACTCGCGGCGGGCGTCGGCAGCGGCCTGCTCACCCGGCTCGTCCTGCACCGCGCCCCGGCCGCCGACCACGGCTGAACCCCACGCCGCACGGACCGGGCCCGGCCGTCCGCGCACACCCCTGTGCGCCGGCCGGGCCCACCCGGCCCCACACCCACACCACCCGACACCTGCAGCACATCCGACAGAGGAGCACCACCCCATGCCGTACATCAAGGTCGCAGAAGGACCCACCGCCCCCGTCGAGCTCTACTACGAGGACCACGGCACCGGAGCGCCGGTCGTGCTGATCCACGGCTGGCCGCTGAGCGGGGCCTCCTGGGAGAAGCAGACCGCCGCCCTGCTCGCCGCCGGCCACCGGGTCGTCACCTATGACCGGCGCGGCTTCGGACGCTCCGACCAGCCCGCCGACGGCTACGACTACGACACCTTCGCCTCCGACCTGAACGAGGTCCTCACCGCGCTCGACCTGCGCGACGCCGTCCTCGTCGGCTTCTCCATGGGCAGCGGCGAAGTGACCCGCTACCTCGGCACCTACGGCAGCGGACGCATCGCCAAGGCCGTCATGATCGGTGTGGTGCCGCCCTTCCTGCTCAAGACGCAGGACAACCCCGGCGGGGTGGACGCCGGCGTCTTCAAGGGCATCGAGGACGCCATCACCGCCGACCGCTTCGCCTTCATGACCTCCTTCCTCGCCGACTTCTACAACGTCGACGTCCTCGGCGGCGAACGCATCAGCGAGGAGGCGGTCCGCGCCAGTTGGAACGTGGCCGTCGGCGCTTCCGCCAAGGGCACCCTCGACTGCGTCCAGGCCTGGCTCACCGACTTCCGCGCCGACCTGCCCCGCATCGACGTGCCCACGCTCATCATCCACGGCGACGCCGACCGTACCCTGCCCATCGACGCCACCGCCATCCCCCTGGCGAAGAGCATCACCGGCGCCCAGCTCACGGTCGTCCCCGGCGGTCCGCACGGCCTGACCTGGACCCACGCCGCCGAGGTCAACACCGCCCTGCTCGCCTTCCTCCGCTGAGCACGGCCACCCACCCCCGACACCCCCACCGAAGGAGAGCCCCCATGCCCGACGAGCCCGTACTCGAACCCGCCGCCCAGGCCTTCGCCCACGCCACCGCCCAGCCGCCGTACCTGTACCAGATCCCCGTCGCCGAAGGCCGGAAGGCCGTGGACGACGTCCAGAGCGGCGAGGGCGTCGCCCTGCCCGCCGTCGACGAGGAATGGACCACCGTCCAGGGCGGCCCCACCGGCGACGTCCGCACCCGGATCGTGCGCCCCCTCGGCGTCACCGGACCGCTGCCCGTCATCCTCTACCTGCACGGCGCGGGCTGGGTCTTCGGCAACGCCCACACCCACGACCGGCTGGTGCGCGAACTGGCCGTCGGCGCAAGGGCGGCCGTGGTCTTCCCCGAGTACGACCTGTCGCCCGAGGCCCGCTACCCGGTCGCCATCGAACAGAACTACACCGTCGCCCAGTGGGTGGCCCGCGAGGGACACCACAAGGACCTCGACGGCACCCGGATCGCCGTCGCCGGCGACTCGGTCGGCGGCAACATGAGCGCCGCCCTCACCCTCATGGCCAAGCAGCGCGGCGACGTGCGCTTCCTGCACCAGGTCCTCTTCTACCCGGTCACCGACGCGGCCTTCGACACCGACTCCTACGCGCAGTTCGCCGAGGGCTACTTCCTGCGCCGCGACGCCATGCGCTGGTTCTGGGACCAGTACACGACCGACGCGGCCGAGCGGGCACAGATCACCGCCTCCCCGCTGCGCGCCACCCTCGACCAGCTCACCGGACTGCCGCCCGCCCTGGTCATCACCGCCGAGGCCGACGTCCTGCGCGACGAGGGCGAGGCGTACGCCGCCCGGCTGCGCGCCGCCGGGGTCCCGGTGACGGCCCTGCGCGTCCTGGGCACCCTCCACGACTTCGTCATGCTGAACGCGCTGCGCGAGACGCGGGCCGCGTCGCTCGCCATCGGCCAGGCCGTCGAGACCCTGTGCGAGGCCCTGGTATGACGGCCCCCGCCGGTACGCCGGGCATGCCCGTGGCCGGTGTGGTCGCCGCCCGCCGCCCGGAGGATCCGGCGGCCGGGCGCCCGGCCGCCGACCTGCTCGTGCGCAACGCGAAGGTGTACACCGGGGACCCGGCCCGGCCCGAGGCCCGCGCCGTCGCGATCCGCGACGGCAGGGTCGTGGCCCTCGGCGACGACCACGACCTCGCCGGGCTCGTGGGCCCGGCGACCCGGGTGGTCGACGCCCTGGGCCGCCGGGTGGTCCCCGGACTGAACGACTCCCACCTGCACGTCATCCGGGGCGGCCTGAACTACGTGCTGGAGCTGCGCTGGGACGGCGTACGCAGCCTGCGCCACGCGCTGGCCATGCTGCGCGAGCAGGCCGGCCGCACCCCCAAGGGCCAGTGGATCCGGGTGGTCGGCGGCTGGACCGCCGAGCAGTTCGCCGAACGCCGGATGCCGACCGTGGCCGAGCTGAACGCCGCCGCGCCCGACACCCCCGTGTTCGTCCTGCACCTCTA
The DNA here is from genome assembly GCF_054353315.1 of Streptomyces sp. NC-S4. NCBI lineage: Bacteria > Bacillati > Actinomycetota > Actinomycetes > Kitasatosporales > Streptomycetaceae > Streptomyces > Streptomyces sp. NC-S4. The sequence continues at coordinate 8,112,406 of NZ_CM135937.1, forward strand.
CCAGTCGGCGCTGATGAACCGGGCGGCCGTGCGGGCCGCCGGATTCACCCGCGAGACCCCCGACCCGCGCGGCGGGCAGATCGTCCGGGGCCACGACGGCGATCCCACCGGGATCCTCCTGGCGGCGCCGAGCGCCCTCGTCCTGTACTCCACCCTCGCCAAGGCCCCGACCCTGGACGCGGCCGACCGGCGGACCTCGACCCGGCACTTCCTGCGCGAGCTCAACCGCTTCGGGCTGACCTCGGCGGTCGACGCCGCCGGCGGCTTCCAGAACTTCCCCGACGACTACGCCACCGTCATCGACCTGGCCCGGTCGGGGGAGCTGTCGCTGCGCATCAGCTACCACCTGTTCCCGCAGACCGCCGGGCAGGAGCTCGCCGATCTGAAGCGCTGGACCGAGACCGTCAAGCCGGGGGACGGCGACGAATGGCTGCGCCTCGGCGGCGCCGGCGAGAACCTGACCTGGGCGGCCGCCGACTTCGAGAACTTCTCCGAGCCCCGCCCGGAGCTCGCCGAGGGGTACGAGACCGAGTTCGAGCAGGCCGTCCGGCTGCTGATGGAGAACGGCTGGGGCTTCCGGCTCCACGCCACCTACGACGAGACGATCCGCCGCGACCTGGCGGTGTTCGAGAAACTCGCCGCCGAAGGGCTCTTCCCGGGCGGGAACCGCTGGCTCTTCGACCACGCGGAGACCGTCTCCGCCGACAGCCTGGACCGCATCGCCGCCCTCGGCGGCGCCCTCTCCGTGCAGAACCGGATGTCCTTCCAGGGGACCGCCTTCCTGGAGCGCTACGGCGCCGGGGCCGCCTCTCAGGCCCCGCCCGTGCGCGCCATGCTCGACCGGGGCCTCACCGTCGCCGCCGGCACCGACGCCACGCGCGTGTCCTCGTACAACCCGTGGGTGAGCCTGCACTGGCTGGTGACCGGCCGCACCGTGGGCGGTACGCCGCTCCGCCCGGCCGGGACCTCCGTCGACCGGGAGACCGCGCTCGGCCTCTACACCCGGGGCGGCGCGCGGCTCACCGGCGAGGAGGACGTCAAGGGCGTGCTCCGGGAGGGCTGTTACGGCGACCTCGCGATCCTGTCGGAGGACTACTTCACCGTGCCCGAGGCCGCGATCCCCGGCATCGAGTCCGTGTGCACGGTCGTCGGCGGCCGCATCGTGTACGCGACCGCCGAGTACGAGGGCCTGGCCGCGCCCCTCCCGCCGGTCAGCCCGCAGTGGGCGCCGGTGGCCCGCTTCGGCGGATACCAGGCGGCGGGCGGCGGCGTGCGCCAGGCCGAGCTGATGGCCGAGGCCGTCGCCGAGTCCGAGCAGCACCGGCTGTGGCGGGCGGCGCGCGGATCCGCGCCGGGGACGCCACCGCAGCCCTTCACCGACCCGTGCTTCGCGCACTGACCCACGGAAGCAGGGGAACCCACCAGATGAGCACAGTCCCGGGCGACACCACTGCGGGCGGCCCGGACGGGGCGCCGCCCGGGCGCCGCCACGAACCGGACCTCCGGGCGATGACACGGATCAACCTGCACCCCATCGCCTCACCCATGCCCCTGGGCTTCTTCACGGTGGCGATCGCCTCCGTGATGACCGGCTGCCTGCAGCTCGGGGTCCTCGAGGCCGCCGACCGCCGGGCCGTCGCCCTGTGCGTACTGCCCGCCTTCGCCCTCCAACTCCTCGTGAGTTTCCTCGCGTTCGGCGCCCGGGACGTGATCGCGGCCACGCTCATGGGCACGTTCGCCGGAAGCTGGCTGGCATACGCCCTCGTGACGGGCACCGGCGCGGCCGGCGGTCACCGCGTGCTGGGCGTGTTCAACCTGACGCTGCTGTGCTTCGGGGCGCTGATGGCCCTCGTGACCCGGCCCAAGCGGGCGCTCTGGCTGGTCATCGTGGTCTCCCTGCCCCGCTGGGCGGCCACCGGCCTGGCCGGGCTGACCGGGGCCGAGTGGCTCGGACGGGCGGCGGGAGTCCTCGGCCTCCTGGTGGCCCTCGCCGCCACCTACGCCGCCTTCGCCCTGATGCTGGAGGACATGCGCGGCGAACAGGTGCTGCCCATCGGCCGCAGCGGCCCCGCCCACACCGCGGTCGAGGGGGACCTCGTCGTACAACTGCGGAACCTGGAACGCCAGGCGGGGGTACGGCGCACCCTGTGACCCGGTCACTCGCCCCGGGCGCCGCACTGCCACTCCCGGGGCGACATCCCGTAGGCGGCGCGGAACGCCCGGCTGAAGTGGGACGGGCTGGTGAACCCCCAGCGCTGGGCGACCGCGATCACCGACGGGGCGGCTCCCGTCCGCCGCGCCAGGTCGCGCCGGCACCGCGCCAGCCGCTCCTGCCGGATCCAGCGGCTCACCGTGGTCCCCTCCGGCTGGAAGAGCTTGTGCAGGTAGCGCACCGAGATGTGGTGCGCCGCCGCGATGCGCTCCGGCGAGAGGTCGGGGTCGGACAGGGACGTGAGGACGTACGCCTTGACGCGTGCCAGCATGCCGCGGGCCGTGTCCGAGGCGTACGGGTCCAGCCGCCCGCGCCGCTCGCGCACCAGCACGCCCAGCAGGTCCATGGCGGTCATGGCGAGCTGCTGACCCGTGTACGCGTCGAAGCCGGAAGGCCGTTCGGCCAGCCGCCTCAGGAAGCCCGCGACCAGCCCGGACGTCCCGCGGTCACCGCTGAAGACCGTGCCGGTGACCGCCCGCAGATCCGACTCCGGCACTCCCAGCCCGCTCTTGGGGACCCGGATCGCCGTGAAACGGAAGTGGTCCGGCTGCTCCCGCTCGTACGGGCGTCCGGCGTCCGAGCAGGTGAAGGTCCCGGGCTCCACCAGGGCCCGGCGGCCGTCCTGGGTCAGCCGCGCGGTACCGGTCTGCTGGAAGGTGACGGTGAGGAACTCCTCTCCGCCCCGGGAGATCAGCCGCCGGCTGCGCGACACGCTCTGCGGACCCGCCTGGACCGCGGATATCTGCAGCGGACCGAGACGTTCGCTGGCGATGCTCCCCACGGACGGCACGGGTTCGTGCAGGGTGACGTCGAGGGGGATGAACGTCTCCGACACCAGGTGGTACCAGTACTCCGCCCGTTCGTACGGGGACAGCAACGAGGTGGTGACGACGACGCTCATGGGAACTCCGAGGGGGGTGGGGCCTTTTCCTCCGCCCAGTCTCGGAACGACTGCCACCGCTGCCATCCGTCACATGACTTGCCCTGTCCTTCAGTCGCTCGACTCCGGCTCCACCACGTCCCGCAGCCGGCCGCGCGAGGTGACGCCCAGTACCGGGAAGGCCTGGTAGAGGTGGGTGCCGACGGTCCGCGGCGAGAGGAACAGGCGCTCGCCGATCTCGCGGTTGGTCAGGCCCTGGGCCGCCAGCCGGACGATCCGCTGACGCTGCGGCGTCAGCGTCCGGAACGCGCTGCGCGGGGCGGACGCGACGGCCACGCCGGCCGCGCGCAGCTCGGCGTGCGCCCGCTCGCTCCAGTGCACCGCCCCCAGCCCGTCGAAGATCTCCCGGGCCTTGATCAGGGCGGCGCGGGCCTCGGCGATCCGGCGCTGCCTGCGCAGCCACTCCCCGTACTCCAGCCAGGTCTGGGCATGTTCGAAGGGCCACCGGTGGCCGGCCGGGTCCGCCAGCGCGCTCTCGAAGAACGGACCGGCCTCGGCCGGATCGGCGAGCAGCGCCCGGGCCCGGTCCAGGATCTGCCGCAGCCGGACGGACCCCCCGTCCCCGACCACGGCGGTGACCCGCTCCAGAGCGGCCGAGGCCTCCTCGGCACGCCCGACGAGCACGGCGGCCGCCGCGTGGTCGGCCACGGCGTAGCACGACAGGTGGTAGTGGACGGGCGACCCCTCCCCGTCGAACAGGGCGCGCAAGTGCCGGAAGGCCGAGGCGTGGTCGCCGAGCGCCGTGGCGGCGAGACCCGCCGCCCGGCGGGCCCGGACGACGGCGCCGAGCACCCCGGCCGGCTCGGTGACGGCGAGGGCGGCCGTCGCGTGGCGTACCGCGAGCTCCGGCTCGCCGGTGAGCGCGCACAGGGTGGCCAGGACGGTCAGCGCCCGCGCGGAGCCGTGCGTGTGGACACCGTCCAGGAACCGGCCGGCGAGCCGTTCGACACCGAGCCGGGCGTCCGCCCAGCGGCCCCGGTCGAGATGGGCGAAGGCCAGATCGGCTGCGGTCATCCCCGCGTGGAAGGCGTCGGCGTCCTCCCACTGCGGGTTGGCCACCTCACGGAGCAGGCTCACCGCGGTCTCGGTCTCGTCGAGGATCAGGCAGAGCACGCCGAGCGTGTGGTTCTCGGTGGGCGCGCGGCCCGGCGCGGAGGTGACGGCGGGCAGGTGGGACCGGACCAGGTCCCCCTTGCCGAAGGGGTCCGTGACACCGGCGTCCCACAGGTGGAACGGATGCGGAGGCGTCGGATCCGTCAGGTCGCGGCCGGCCAGCAGTCGCAGCGCGCGCTCGCGCTGCACGGGGCTGCCCGAGTGGTAGGCGATCCCGGTGACGATCGTGGAACTGCCCTCGTCGAGCTGCGCCACGTCGGGCAGGGTGTCGGGGGCGATCAGGGCGAACGCCCGCTCCATCCGCATCATCAGCATCTCCGCCAGGGCGGTGAGCGCCGATATCCAGGGTGTCGCCGCCGGGTCCTCGTTGACCGAGGCGGCCTTCGCCGCGAGCTCCTCCGCCCGGTCGATGTCGCCGGTCAGGATGCCCGTGTACGCCGCCGTCGTCAGCAGCCGGGTCTGCTCGGCAGGAATGGAGTTCAGCTGCGCGGACCGTTCCAGACCGGCCAGGGCCTCGGCGAGGGCGCCGCGGGCGAACGCGCGCATGGCGGTGGCCTCCAGCGCGGCGGACACCGCCGCGTCCGGTTCCACCGTGGCGGCCGACAACTGCCAGGCCCGGCGGTCAGGATCGGCCCCGAGCGAGGCCGCCAGCGCCAGGTGGGTCCGCCGGCGCTCGGCGAACGGGGCGGCTCCGTAGATCGCGGAGCGGACCAGGGGATGCCGGAAGTCGATGCGGTCGCTGTGCAGCCGGACCAGCCCCGCCCGCTCCGCGGGCAGCCAGACGTCCATGTCCGTGCCCGGCGGCAGGGCGGCCAGCACCCCGGCCGGCCCGACGCCCTCGGCCGCCGCCGCGACCAGCAGCGCGGCCCGCGTCGCCGCGGGCAGCTCGTCCACCTGGGCGGCGAAGGCCCGCTCCAGCAGATCGGTGACCGGCAGATGGCCGGCCGAGTGGGGTCCCGCCGGGTGGAGCCCGGCCGTCCGGGGCCGGTCCGCCCGCAGCCCGTCCTCGCGGGCCGCCGAGCGCGAAAGCTCCACCAGGGCCAGCGGGTTGCCCGCGGCGGTGTCCAGCACCCGGCGCCGGGCTGCCCCCAGGGGCGGATCCGGCTGCGCGCCGATCAGCTCCTCGGCCTCGGCCGGCGACAGCGCGGGTACCACCAGTTCCGGGACCGACCGGTCCAGCCACTCCGGTCGGCAGGCACCGCGCGAGGCGACGAGCAGCCCGATCGGCTCGCCGGCGAGACGCCGGGCGAGGAACCCCAGGACCTGGCAGCTCCCGGGGTCGATCCACTGGGCGTCGTCGACGGCGAGCAGTACCCGTCCGGCCGAGGCGACGTGCGAGACCAGGGTCAGCACCGCCAGGCTCATCATCATGGGGTCGGGCGGAGTCGGGTCCTCGCCCAGGCCGAAAGCGGCCATCAGGGCGCCGCGCTGACGGACCGGCAGATCGTCGGCCCGGTCCAGCACGGGCAGCAGCAGCTGGTGCAGTCCGGCGAAGGCCAGCTCGGTCTCCGCCGCGTTGCCGCGGACCCGCAGCACCCGGGTCCCCGCCGCCAGGGCGTCGTCGGCGGTCATGTCCAGCAGCAGGGTCTTGCCGACCCCGGGCTCACCGAGCAGCAGCAGCGACGCGGTGGCCGCCTGCGGTGACAACGCGGCGGCGATGGTCGCCCGTTCTTCCTGACGCCCGATCAACACGATGGTTCCGAACCTTCTCAGCAGGAGGACATCCGCCGTTCGTACACAGGGGCGGACGGCACTCCGGCGAGCATAGTCGGGCCGCGCCATGGTTCTGACCGGGCGTAACGCACGTCACGGGCGCTCGCGGTCGCCCGCGGGCCTCAGGGGCCGCGCCAGATGTTGGCGAACGCCGCGTTCTCGATGGTCCGCCGCTGGCGTACGGCCTCCAGCTCCATCACCGCGTCGCTGACGACGGCCAGGACGGTCGTCACCGCCTCGTCCCCCGGGCGCGGTTCGGCCTCGGGCTCGACGTTGCCGATGCCCACGACCGAGGCGAGGGCGGCGAGGACGGGTTCGTCCTCCTCCTGGCGGCCCAGCGCCCGGCGGCGGGCGGGCGTGTCGGCCACCTCCATGCGGTCGCTCCCGAAGGGCAGCAGGCCGCGCCGTCCCCGCGTCAGCTCACCGGCCTCCTCCAGAGCGGTCTGGTACGCAGCGGACAGATCACGCCCACGGCGCCACAGCCAGTCGTCGACCCGCTCGTACGGCGTCCGGCGGGTGAGCGCCGCCGCGGCCTCGGCCAGCAGGGGGTCGTGCAGTTCCTGCTCCGCGCCGGGCACGATGCGGTCGCCGTCCAAAGCGGCGGCCTGCGCGTCGAGGAGGTCGATCAGCTCGGCTCCCGCGAGGGCGAGCGACAGGTCGCCCTGCCCGACGGTACGGTCCGGCGGCGGGTCCATGGCGATGATGAACAGGTCTTTCGCCGTGCTCATGAACGGCTCCCCTCGCAGTCGTCGGAAGGCGCGGATACCGGTGGGCCGGCCGGCCGGTGGGACCGGCTGATCACCTTCCCATGGTCGCACCAACGCCCGCGAAGGCCCGCTGGTTCCCGGATCCACCCGGGAGGCCTACTCCTCCAGCAGGGCCTGGCCGACGTAGCCGCCCGGCCGGACGCCGCCGGGGACCACGAACAGCGACGAGGCCTCGTGGACCAGGTACCGGCCGAGGGCGTCGCCGCGGGCCAGGCGCTGCTGGACGGGGACGAAGCCGGTGCGGGGGTCGGACTGCCAGGCGACGAAGAGCATCCCGGAGTCCGGTGTGCCGTCGGCGCGCAGGCCGTCGTAGTACGACCAGCCGCGGCGCAGCATCGTCGCGCCGCCGTTGGTGGCGGGTGCGGCCAGCCGGACGTGTGCGTTGTGCGCGATCACCGGGACGCCGTCCGGGCGGTTGGCCGCGAGGTCGGGGGCGGTGTGCTCGCCGCCGCCGGTGAGCGGGGAGCCATCGGCGGCGCGGCGTCCGACGGCCTGTTCCCGGTGCTCCAGGGGCAGGGTGTCCCAGTGGTCGAGGAGCATCCGGATCCGGCGGACCACCACGTACGAGCCGCCCGCCAGCCACGGCGGTGCATCCGGGGCGGTCACCAGGATCCGGTCGCGCGCGGCGGCATCGGCGGGGGAGGGGTTGGCGGTGCCGTCGAGCTGCCCCATCAGGTTGCGGTGCGTGGGCGCCGTGCGGCCGGGCACCGGCGCGGTGGTGAACCCGGACATCACCCAGCGGGTCTTCGCCTCGCCGTGCGCCAGGCGCTGGACGGTGCGCAGGGCGTGCAGGCCGACGAGCGGGTCGTCGGCGGCGATCTGGACGAACAGGTCGCCGCCGCCGCGGGCCGGGTCCAGCCGGTCGTCGGGGAAGGCGGGCAGGGGCGCGAGTGCCTCGGGGCGGGCCGCGGCCAGGTCCACCCGGTCGAAGAAGCTCGCGCCGAAACCGAAGGTGAGGGTGAGCGAGGCGGGCCCGGAGCCCAGCGCGACGCCGGTGTCGGCGGCCCGGGAACCCGGCGGACTGATCTCCTCGCCGACCGGTTCGCCGCGGGTGAGGCGCGCGGCGGCGGTGCTCCAGCGCAGCAGGAGCGCGGCGGCCCGGCCCCGGTCGGTCCGCGCCCCGAAATCGAAGGCGGCCAGGTGGGCGTGGGTCTGCCGGGGGTGGAGGATCCCGGCCTGCTGCGGGCCGTGGAAGGGGACCGTGGCGCGGGCGCCGTCGCCCGGCGCGGCCGGGGACTCGCGCACGGTGGCCGCGACGAGGGCGCCGCCGCCCGCCGCGGCCCCGAACCCGGCGGCGCCGAGCAGCGCACGCCGGGTCAGGGACCTGCGGCGGCCGGACGCTCCGGATGCCTCACTGGGCACCGTCGACCACCGGATCGACGGTGCCGACCCACAGCTGGTTCAGTTCGGAGACGTAGCGGCCGCCGCGGGTGTCCTGCGGGACGACCAGGCGCGGGCCGGCCGAATCCTCGAAGGCCGTCCCGTCCTCGGAAACGGCCAGCAGGATCTGCGACCTGGCGAATCCCGGATCGAGTTCGGCCCAGGCGAAGACCGCCCGGTAGTCGCCGCCTCCGGTGGCCGCGACCACACCGCGCAGCTGCCCGTTCTTCTTGCTCTGGTCGAAGCGCGGCTGGGCCGCCTTCAGCACCTCGTGCAGCAGCACGCCCCGATAGGTGTGCTTCTGGTCGCCCTTGGCGCTGGTGAACTCCACCGGGGCCTCGGCCTGCGGCAGCTTGCGCAGGTCGGCCAGGGTGATCGTGTAGGGCTTGTCGACCTCGCCCGCGATGCGTACCTCGCCCGGCTTGATCGGCACCAGGGAGGCCTTCGGGGATGCCGAAGCCGAAGCCGGCGCCGAAGAGGACGCGGCCGCCGCGTGCTTCGGGTCGTCGGCCGTGCCGCAGGAGCTGATCAGCAGGGCGGTGACGGCGGCGGCACACACGTGTGCCCCGTGGCGCGATGCCCGTCCCGCGTATCTGCGGCGGTCTGCTTCCTGCCTCATGCGGATCTCCTGATCAGCGACTGCCGCTCCTCCCCACGGTCGATACGTCGTGTGCGAACGCATCTGCAAGGAGAATCGGCATATGGAATGTAATTTGCCGCGTGAAAGATACCTGAGGACTGTCAAATGCCAACAGCATCGGAGAGGAATTCCGTATCGGGATCCATGCCGCCCTCGCTGCCTCATGTGGCATTGCACAAAGGAGGGTCGAGTCGGCCGTGCCGTTTGCGTCCCCACCTGATCGCACCACCGGGCCGGGGAGGGAACGCGGAGACCGATCCGCCCCTCTTGTCTGGTGCGCTACCCACTGGTAGCGCTCCGGACCCGGGTGTCCGGACGGGAACGGCACAGAGGGTTCGCTGATTCATGGGTCTGACGAGTGGCACGCTCATGGCGGGCGTCGCGGCGTGCACGGCGCTGCTGTTCGCCCTCACGGTATGGCTGTGGCCCCGGCTCGGGCGGCCGGGCGCCCGGCGGGTGCTGGGGCGCGTCGGGCTGCTCGTGCTCGTGCAGGTGTCGGTCCTCGCCACGGTCGGCGCCGCGGCCAACCGCACCTTCCTCCTCTACGACTCCTGGGCCGACCTCGCCGGTACGAAGCGGCACGCCCCGGCCGTCCCGGGCGGCGCCGCCGTGGAGGTGCTGGGCCGGCAGGCCCCGGAGGTGCCCGGCGGCCGGAACCCGCAGGTGGGCGGGGTGATCGAGAAGGTGACGATCCACGGCGAGCGGTCCCGTGCCGCCGCCGAGGCGTACGTGTACCTGCCGCCGGAGTACTTCGACAAGAGCGACGCGCAGCGCAGGTTCCCGGCGGCCGTCGTCCTCACGGGCTACCCGGGCATGGCCGAGAACCTCATCAAGAAGCTGCACTACCCGAGGCTGGCGTGGAGCCTGGCGAAGCAGAAGCGCATGCAGCCGATGATCCTGGTGATGATGCGGCCGACCATCGCCGCGCCCAACACCCAGTGCGTCGACGTACCCGGAGGACCGCAGAGCGAGGCCTTCTTCGGCGCGGACGTGGTCAGAGCGGTCTCCGGCGCCTATCGCGTGGGCACCTCGCCGCGCAGCTGGGGCATCATCGGTGACTCCACCGGGGGCTACTGCGCCCTGAAGATGACGGCGCAGCACCCGGAGGCCTACGCGGTGGGCGTGGGCCTGTCGGCGGAGTACCGGCCCGAGATCGACCAGGACTCCGGCGACCTGTTCAAGGGGAACAAGGACGAGGAGAAACGGTCCGACCTGCTCTGGCACCTGGACCACCAGCCGCAGGGGAACTCCTCGTTCCTGGTGACCTCCTCGCTACGGGGCGAGCCGAACTACGCCGAGACACAGGAGTTCATCCGCAAGGTGAAGGCACCCGCGCACGTCTCGTCGATCATCCTCGACAGCGGCGGCCACAGCTTCAACACCTGGCTGCGGGAGATCCCGCCGGCGCTCGTCTGGACGGGCGCGCGGCTCGCCGCCGAGTGAGCCGCGCGGGCGGGGGCGCGCGAGGCCGCCCTGCGGCGTCCGCCGGTGTCCGGCGGCGCCCCCGCGCCCCGGGTGAGCCGCGTCTCACCTGACCCCCGCCGCTTGTCTATGCAACGAGTTGCATAGAAAGATCGGGGCATGGCGCTCGACCACGCGATCCTCGTCTCCCTGCTGGAGAAGCCGGGCTCCGGCTATGAGCTGGCCCGCCGCTTCGACCGGTCCATCGGCTACTTCTGGACCGCCACCCACCAGCAGATCTACCGCGTCCTGGGGCGCATGGAGAGCAGCGGGCTGCTCGCCGTCCGCGAGGTCCCGCAGCAGGGCCGGCCGGACAAGAAGGAGTACTCCGTCGCCGGCCCCGGCCGCACCGCCCTCGCCGCGTGGCTGCACGAGCCGATCGAGCCCGAGAGCCTCCGCCACGACCTCGCCGTCAAGATCCGCGGCGCGGCCTTCGACGACCCGGCCGCGCTGATCCACGAGGTCGAGCGGCACCACCGGGCGCACAGCGACCGGCTGGCCCGCTATCTCGCCGGTGAACTGCGCGACTTCACCGGCCCGGACGCCCCCGCCCCGCTCGACGCCGGTCAGGAGCTCCAGTACGTCGTGCTGCGCGGCGGCATCGCGTTCGAGCGGATGACGATCGCCTGGCTCGACGACGTCCTCGCCACCCTCCACCGGCTCGGCGGGCCCCCGCCGACCGCCACCGCCTGAACCCCGTCGCGCCGCGGCGGCCGCCCGCGCCCCCGCCCCCCGCCGTGGCGGACCCCCGCCCCCACGCATTCGCCCGGCCTCCCCTCCTCCAACCCCTCGGAAGGTGAACCTCCATGGCAGACGCCCTGCTCTTCAACCCGCACACGTACGACCCGGCGCACTTCGACCCCGAGACCCGCAGGCTGCTGCGCGCCACGGTCGACTGGTTCGAGAGCCGCGGCAAGCGCCGGCTGATCGAGGACTACCGCTCCCGCGCCTGGCTCGCCGACTTCCTCGCCTTCTCCGCGAAGGAGGGCCTCTTCGCGGCCTTCCTGACCCCGGCCGCCGCGGCCGGTGAGGGGGAGTCCGACAAGCGCTGGGACACGGCACGGATCGCCGCCCTGAACGAGATCTTCGGCTTCTACGGCCTCGACTACTGGTACGCCTGGCAGGTCACCATCCTCGGCCTCGGTCCGGTCTGGCAGAGCGACAACGCCGACGCCCGCGCCCGCGCCGCGCAGCTCCTCGCCGAGGGCGAGGTGTTCGCCTTCGGCCTGTCCGAGAAGTCCCACGGCGCCGACATCTACTCCACCGACATGCTGCTGCGGCCCCACACCGACGAGGACGGTGGCGAGGGATTCCGGGCGAGCGGCTCCAAGTACTACATCGGCAACGGCAACGCCGCAGGCCTCGTCTCCGTCTTCGGCCGCCGCACCGACATAGAGGGCCCCGACGGCTACGTCTTCTTCGCCGCCGACAGCCGTCACCCGGCGTACCACCTGGTCAAGAACGTCGTCGACTCCTCCAAGTACGTCAGCGAGTTCCGCCTCGAGGACTACCCGGTCCGCGCCGAGGACGTCCTGCACACCGGCCGGGCCGCCTTCGACGCCGCCCTGAACACCGTCAACGTCGGCAAGTTCAACCTCTGCACCGCCTCCATCGGCATCTGCGAGCACGCGATGTACGAGGCCGTCACCCACGCGCACAACCGCGTCCTCTACGGCCGCCCCGTCACCGCCTTCCCGCACGTGCGCCGGGAGCTGGCCGACGCGTACGTCCGCCTGGTCGGGATGAAGCTCTTCAGCGACCGCGCCGTCGACTACTTCCGCTCCGCCGGCCCGGACGACCGCCGCTACCTCCTCTTCAACCCGATGACGAAGATGAAGGTGACCACGGAGGGCGAGAAGGTCATCGACCTGATGTGGGACGTCATCGCCGCCAAGGGCTTCGAGAAGGACAACTACTTCGCGCAGGCGGCCATCGAGATCCGCGGACTGCCCAAGCTGGAGGGCACGGTCCACGTCAACCTCGCCCTGATCCTCAAGTTCATGCGCAACCACCTGCTCAACCCGGCCGAGTACCCGGCCGTGCCGACCCGGCTCGACGCGGCCGACGACGCCTTCCTCTTCCAGCAGGGCCCGGCCCGGGGCCTGGGCTCCGTACGCTTCCACGACTGGCGGACCGCCTTCGACGCCTACGCAGACGTACCGAACGTGGCCCGTTTCCGCGAACAGGCCGACGCGCTCTGCACGTTCGTGGCCACCGTCGCCCCGGACGAGGAGCAGAGCCGCGACCTCGACTTCCTCCTCTCCGTGGGCCAGCTGTTCGCGCTGGTCGTGTACGGACAGCTGATCCTGGAGCAGGCCGGCCCGACGGACCTGGACGGGTCGGTGCTCGACGAGCTGTTCTCCGTCCTCGTACGCGACTTCTCCGGCCACGCGGTCGAGCTGTACGGCAAGGACTCCGCGACGGCGGCCCAGCAGGAATGGGCGCTGGGTGCGGTCCGCCGTCCGGTCGTCGACGAGGAGCGGGCGGCGCGCGTCTGGGCGCGCGTCGAGGCGCTGTCCGGCGCGTACGAGATGGCCCCGTAGGCAGAAACGGTCCCCGGGGGACCGGCACGGCCCGCCGCGGCCGGAGCCGGTCCCCCGCCCTCAGGCCTGCGCGGTGGGGCGCACGACGATGTCGCCCACGTCGACACCGGGCGGCTGCTCGACGGCGAAGGCGACGGCGCGGGCCACCGCGTCCGGCGACAGCGCGGTCTCCATCATCCGGTCGATCCGGGCCCGGGCCTGCGGTCCCATGCGCTCCGTGAAGTCCGTACGGACGGCCCCGGGCGACACGACGGTGACGCGCAGGCTGTCCCCGGCCTCCTGGCGCAGTCCCTCGGAGATCGTGCGGACGGCGTTCTTGGTGCCCGCGTACACCGACTGGAGCGGTACGACGCGCAGACCGGCGGTGGACACGATGTTGACGAAGTGTCCGGAGCCCCGCTCCCGGAAGTGGGGGAGCGCCGCGGCGATCCCGTAGAGGACGCCCTTGAGGTTGACGTCGATCATCTCCTCCCAGTCCTCGACGCGCAGTTCGTCGAGCGGGGAGATGAGTCCGACCCCGGCATTGCTGACGAGTACGTCGAGCCTGCCGTAACGCTCGCGCGCCAGGTCGACGAGGGAGGCCACGTCGCCGCGCCGCGTCACGTCCGTACGGATCCAGGCGGCGTCGCCGCCGGCCCGCTCGATCCGGGCGGCCAGCGCCTCCAGCCGCTGCGCGCGGCGGGCGCCGAGGACCACCTTCGCGCCCCGCTCGGCGAGCAGGAGGGCGGTCGCCTCGCCGATGCCGCTGCCGGCGCCGGTGATGGCGACGACCTTGCCTTCGATTCCCGACATACCGGGAGTCCCTTCGGAAGAGGAACGGGCAGGCCGAGGGCATGCCCTAGAGTGAAAGTGGAGGCGCCGCCACTTCGGTCAGGCTAAGTGGAGGCGCCTCCACTTAGCAAGCGAGGAGTGAGGGAGCCGCTGATGGCCACGGACGCAGGACGCCCGCTGAGGGCCGACGCGCAGCGCAACCGGGACAAGATCCTGGCCGCCGCGGTGCGCGTGTTCACCGAGCAGGGGCTGGAGGCGCACTTCGAGCGCATCGCCAAGGAGGCCGGTGTGGGCACCGGCACCCTCTACCGCAACTTCCCCACCCGGGAAGCCCTGATCGAGGCGGCCTACCGCAACGAGGTCGCCCGACTGTGCGACTCCGCCCCCACCCTCCTGGAGGCGCTGCCGCCGTACGAGGCCCTGCGCGCCTGGACGCGCCGCTTCATCGACTACGCCACCGCCAAGATGGGCATGGCCGACGCGATGCGCGCGGTCCTCGCGGCAGGGGCCAACCCCTACGCCGACAGCCGCCGGATGATCCAGGAAGCCCTCACGTCCCTCATGGACGCCTGCGCCGCCGCGGGCACGATCAGGTCCGACATCAGCTCGACCGACATGTTCGCCGCCCTCGCCGGCATCGCCCTCACCTCCGCCGGCCCCGACCAACGGGCCCAGGCCGAACGCCTCCTCGACCTCAACCTGGACGGACTGCGATTTCGTCCTGAGGTGGCCTAGAACCAGGTCGTCGGGGGCGTCCAGGAGCAGCGCCAGGTCCGGGTCCCGGGCCGCGACGGGGTGGGGGCGGTGTGCTCGTCGCGCGCGCCGGGACCGAAGGGGGAGTCCAGGAGATCGACGGTCGTCGACCCGCCCGGCGCCTCGGCGTCACAAGCGCACCCATTCCCGGAACGGGCCGGCGGCGCCGGGTGACACGTGTACCCGGGCGTGCTCGGGTACACCCTGCGTCTCGGCTACGCCGCACCCGCCGATCGCACGTGTCCACCGGTCGATGGACAGTCGGTCCATCAGTCGATTGTCCAGGTCCTCCCCTCCTGCTCCCTAGCCTTGGAGCGGAAGATCCGGGAGGGCAGCCAAGCGCCCCGTACTCATCGAAACGAGGGGTTGCTCCATGAGCCCGTTCCTGACCGCCTTGATCGCCAGCGGGGTGATCCTGATCATCATCCTGTCCACCGACCTGGGTACCCGCCAGATCACCAACATGCGGCTGCTGCGCTCGATCATCGCGATCGCGATCATAATCGCGCTCTTCGTCCATACGCTCCCCCTGGACGGAAACGACCCCTGGCTCCAACTGGCCGGTATCGGTGCCGGAATCATCTGCGGCCTGATCGCCGCGACGCTGCTGCCCGCCCACCGGGGCTCCGACGGTGACATCTACACCAGGGGCGGCATCGCCTACGCGATCGTCTGGACCCTGATATCCGCCTCCCGCGTACTGTTCGCCTACGGTTCCGAGCACTGGTTCACGCAGGATGTCATCCTGTTCAGCATCGAGAACAAGCTGAGCGGACAGGACGTCTACTCGAACGCCTTCGTGTTCATGGCCCTGGCCACCGTCCTCACGCGCACCGTTGTTCTCCTGGTCAAGCGCCGCCGGTTGCGCGGCACCCAGGCCTCGACGACCGACAGCTTCGCAGGCGCATAGAAGCGTTCTGCGGTCACGGGGGTTCCTCGGCCGCCGAGGTGGCCGTCCGCCGGCCTCGACCGCGAGGTCATCCGAAGGAAAGGCCCTGGGCCCATTGGACCTCGTCGAAGAGGGTGAGGGCCTGGGAGGGGTCCGGGCTCACGAGGCGGTCCAGGCCGGACAGCGTGATGTCCGCCCACCTGCCGGCCCGCGGCCACATCCGTTCGCGCCCGCCCCCAACGGGGGCATCAGGTGGGCGGCGTCCCCCAGTGGCGTCACCCCGGGGGCATGGGCCCAGGTGTGGGACGCCGGCAGAGCGGACAGCGGGCGGTGGGCGAAGTCCGTGCCGCGGCGGAGGAGTTCGAGGACGGGCGCGGCCCAGCCGTCGAACCGGGCCGGCAGGCTCGATCGCAGGCCCTCGTCGTCGTCCGGGGCCGGGCCCGCGCCCGGAACACGGGCGAACGCAAGGCCGCCGGGGCCGCTGCCGATCACGGCGATGCGTGGTCTCATGCCGGTACGACGCACGACCCCCGGCAGGTGCTCCCCGTCACCGAACTCGGCACACCCGCTGCGGGGTTCACCCCGCCCGGGCTGCCCGGCCCGGTCCCCCCGCCTCCCCGATCGGCCGGTCATCATCCTGCCGAGGGGCGGCGGAGGGCTCGGGCGAGTGCGTCAGGCGAGCGTGTCCGCCAGTAGCTTCGCCGTTCTGGCGATCAGCGTGTTGTCGCGCGGCGCCGTCGCCTCCGGCATGGTCGAGAGGATCGCCAGGACCAGGGGCGGGCGTCCCGGGGGCCAGGCGATGCCCACGTTGTTGTTGGTGCCGTACGAACCGGCGCCGGTCTTGTCCCCGACGGCCCAGTCCTTCGGCAGGCCGGCCCGCAGACGGTCGCCGCTGGTGGTGTTCGACAGCAGCCACCGGTTCAGCTGCTCCCGGTCCCCGGAGTCCAGGGCGTCGCCGAGCCCGAGGCGGGCGTACGTCCGTCCGATCGCGCGGGGGCTGGTCGTGTCCGTCACCCGCCACGGCTCGGCCGTGTTCAGCTCCGGTTCCCACCGGTCGAGCC
Organism: Streptomyces sp. NC-S4; assembly: GCF_054353315.1. Taxonomy (NCBI): domain Bacteria; kingdom Bacillati; phylum Actinomycetota; class Actinomycetes; order Kitasatosporales; family Streptomycetaceae; genus Streptomyces; species Streptomyces sp. NC-S4. The sequence continues at coordinate 8,128,649 of NZ_CM135937.1, forward strand.
GGGTCGTACGGTCGCCCAGCGAGCGGCAGAAGCGGGTGATCGCGGTGGGGCCGCCGAGCTCGCGCAGCAACAGGTTGGCGGCCGCGTTGTCGCTCTGGGCGATGGCTGCCGAGCAGAGTTCCGCCACGGTCAGGCCGCCCGCGATGTTTTCGGGCCGTTCCGTGACGGACCCACCGCCCGCGTCCTCGACGTCCTTGAGCGTGTAGTGGATCCGCTGGGCGAGGCGCGTGCCGTCGTGGTCGAGGTCCCGCAGCACGGCCGCGGCCGCGAGCGTCTTGAACACCGAGCACATGGGGAACGGTTCGTCGGCCCGGTGGACCACCGTCCGGCCGGTGGCGGTGTCCAGCGCGTACACCCCCAGCCGCGCCCCGTATTCGCGTTCCAGGGCGCGCAGCCCCGCCACGGGCGACGCGGCACGGGCCGTGCCCGCCGGCAGTGCGGCCGCCAGAGCCGCCCCCGCGCCCACGGTCAGCAGTGCGCGTCGGGACGTTGATGCGTCCGGGGTCCTCACGTCGGGTCCTCCTCTTCCTGGCCGGTCATATGCCCTGCAAGACGTCGAACGTGATCAATTCGGTTCCCGTTCATCGATCCACCGGCGAGGTGTACTGGTAGTACACCTCAGTGGTGTGTACCGTTAGTGCATGACTCCGCTCCCTCGATTCCATCGACTTCCGGCCGAGCGACAGGAGGCGATCCTCGCCGTCGCCCGCGGGCACTTCGCCCAGCACGGCCCGGCTTCCGCCTCGTACAACAAGATCATTGAGGCGGCGGGTTTCTCGAAGACCGCCGCCTACCAGTACTTCGACGGCCGGGAGGACCTCCTCGCCGCCGTCCTCGACGACGTGCTCGACCGTCTCCTCGGTGTGCTCGGGCCATGGACCCCGGCCCGCGGCGAGGCCGACTTCTGGGCCCGGCTCGAAGCCGGATCGCAGGCCCTTCTCGCCCACCTGCTCGCCCACCCGGACGACCTGGCCCTCGCCGACGCCGCCGTCGGACGGGCACGGGGCGGCGCCTGGCTCGGCTGGTTCGGGGCCCTGGTCGAGGACGGACAGCGCCTCGGATTCATCCGGACGGACGTGGACCAGGCCCTGCTGGCCGGCGCCACCGCGGCCGTGATGCGCGCGGCCGACGAATGGGCGCTGGGCGCACTGCGCGCGGCGCCGCCGACGGAGCGGGCGGCGCCGGGGGGCGAGCAGGTCTGGAGCCTGCTCCGCGGGCTCTGGAACGGCGGCGCGGCGGACGGGGGGACCGGGCGTGCGCACTGACCTGGAGATCGACTGGGAGATACCGCCCACCTCCCCGGGGCCGCTGGGCCGTCTGGAGCGGTTCATGGGGCCGGGCAAGTCCCGCTCCGAGTCGGCGGTGGAGATGCTCGGCGCGGGCGGGTGCGCGGTACTGCTCGCGGCCGGAGTGTGGTCGTCGGGCATCCACCGCGACTGGGACGGCCTCCAGTGGACCGTGGTCGTGCTGATCGGCCTCGATCTGCTCGGGGGGATCCTCACCAACGCGACGAACTCCGCCAAGCGCTGGTACCACCGCCAGGATCCCGGGGCCCGGCGCGCCCGCCTGCTCTTCGTCGGCGCGCACGTGCTCCACCTCGCCGCGATGGGCCTGCTGGTGCTCGGCGGGGACGGCGGCTGGACGCTGGGCAACGCCGCGCTGCTGCTCTGCGCCGCCGTGGTCGTGGAGTTCACGCCGGTCCACCTCAAGCGCCCGGCGGCCATGGCAGGTTACTCCGCGGCCGTGTTGGTCAACCTGTTCTGGCTGCCCGTGCCCGCCGCCCTCGCCTGGTTCGCACCGCTCTTCTTCCTGAAGCTCCTCGTGTGCCACCTCGTACCCGAGGCGCCGCTGGAACGGCGGCGCGATGTCTGACGCCGGCACGGGCCCCGGCCCGGACACGGGCGTCGGTGGCGGGCCCGGCCGGCCGGTCCGCGACGACGCCCCGCCGCCCGCGCGGTGCGCGCCCGTGCTCGCCGCGGCCTTCGTCCGGGAACCCGCCACGGCATGGATCACGGGCGGATCGGACCGCGTACGGCGGGCGTGGTTCGGCGCCACGCTGCGTACGCACGCCACGCTCCCCGGAGCCCGCCGCCACCTGCTGACCGACGGCGACGGACGGCCCGTCGCCGCCGCCGTCCTCACCCCGCCGGCCGCCGTCCCCTCGGGCGCGGCCCGGGTGGCCTGGGCCGCCCGCACCCTCGTGGGCTGCGGCCCGCGCGCCCTGGTGCGGACGCTGCGCTACCTGCACGCCGCCGAGGCCGGAACCCCGGCCGGGGCCTGGACCCTGGAGTTCATCGGCGTGGAGCCCGGGGCGGCGGGCCGGGGCACGGGAGGGCGGCTCCTCGCCCACCTGCTCGCCGCGACCCCCGCACCCGGCGGCGTCTTCCTCACCACCGCCGACGAGGCGAACGTCCGGCTCTACGAGCGCTTCGGCTTCACCACCCTGCGGCGCCTGACGGTGGGCCCGCTGGAGGTGGTGGCGATGTGGCGGCCGAACGCGCCCGCCGGACACGCGCCGGCAGAGGGGGGCGGCCTCACGGACTGACCGCGGCGCCGCTTTCCGGACGTATTCGTGAGCATGGCCGAATATCGTCAACAACCCCGGCAAACCACATGCGACACAAGATCACTGCATTGAGCTAACGCCAACGGTTTTCAGGCTCAAGACGGGTGTACCGGCGGTTACTGTTCCCCCGGATCTGGACGGATTCCCGGATATTCACCCCCTTTTTTCCTCGTTCCCAGGTGACGCGCGCGTCCGCCGATCACCACCCTTACGAAGGAGAGCTCGCCCGATGACCGTTGACACCAGCCCGGAAGCCCAGCTGGAGCCGCCGCGGCAGTCCAGCCTGAGCACGGCTGCTGCCCGCAACCTCGCCAGCACGACCAAGTCCGCCCCGCAGATGCAGGAGATCACCTCCCGCTGGCTGCTGCGGATGCTCCCCTGGGTGGAGACCAAGGGTGGCACCTACCGGGTCAACCGCCGGCTGACGTACACGGTGGGCGACGGCACCATCGAGTTCGTCCAGGACGGCGCGGACGTCCGGGTGATTCCGCGCGAGCTCGGCGAACTGGCCCTGCTGCGCGGCTTCGAGGACGACGAGGTGCTGACCGCGATCGCCGGCCGGTGCGTCCAGCGCGACTTCCGGGCCGGTGAGGTGATCGTCGAGCGCGGTACCCCCGCCGACCGGATCCACCTGATCGCCCACGGCCGGATCAGTCAGACCTCCGTCGGCAAGTACGGCGACGACGTCGCCGTCGCCGTACTCGCCGACGGCGACCGGTTCGGCGAGAACGCCCTGCTGGACGCGGACGCCACCTGGGACTACACGGCCACCGCCGAGACCCCCGGCATCCTGCTCACCCTCTCCCGCGGCGACTTCGCCTCCGTACTCGCCGCGGCGCCGCAACTCCAGGACCACATCAACCGGTTCAGCTCGCTCCCGCACCAGCGCCAGAACCGCCACGGCGAGGCCGAGATCGCGATGTCCGCCGGCCACACCGGCGAGGCGGACCTGCCCGGCGCCTTCGTCGACTACGAGCTCAAGCCCCGCGAATACGAACTCTCCATCGCGCAGACCGTGCTGCGGATCCACACCAGGGTCGCCGACCTCTACAACGGGCCGCACAACCAGACCGAGGAACAGCTCAGGCTCACCATCGAGGCGCTGCGCGAGCGCCAGGAGCACGAGCTGATCAACAACCGGGACTTCGGTCTGCTCCACAACGCCGCCTTCAAGCAGCGGATCCAGACCCATTCGGGCCCGCCGACCCCGGACGACCTCGACGAGCTGCTCTGCCGCCGCCGCGGCTCCAAGTTCTTCCTCGCCCACCCCCGGACGATCGCCGCGATCGGGCGCGAGTTCAACGCCCGCGGGCTCTACCCGGACCACGTCGACGTCGGCGGGCAGTCGGTCCCGGCCTGGCGCGGGGTCCCGATCCTGCCCTGCAACAAGATCCCGATCAGCAAGGAGAACACCAGCTCGGTCCTCGTCATGCGAACCGGCGAGGACAACCAGGGCGTCATCGGTCTGCGCCAGACCGGCCTGCCGGAGGAGTACGAGCCGGGCCTCTCGGTGCGCTTCATGGGGATCAACGAGCAGGCGATCATCTCCTACCTGGTCACCACCTACTTCTCCGCCGCCATCCTGGTGCCCGACGCGCTCGGTGTGCTGGAGAACGTGCAGATCGCCCGCAGGCGGGACTAAGAGGACCTGCCCGAGGGCCGTGACAGCCAGGAGCCCTGTCTGTCCTGGCCCGCCGAGCACGCCCGGGATCCGGGACAACCCACTTACCTCTCCAAGGAGTTACGGATGCCCGATCCTGGGCCTTCCCCTCTGCAGTCGAGCCTGCCCGCCGCCGTGGCGTCCTTCGGGGCCCACGTCCTCGCCAACGCCCTGGCCGTCGGCGTCGAACCCGCCGTCGGCGCAGGGCCCGTCGAGCCTCCGCCGCCGCCCGCGCCCGACCTGCCCCCCGTACCCGCCCTGCCGACGGGACCGCCCGTCCTGACACCCGTACCCGTACCCGACGAGGACGCCGCTGCGGCGGCCGCGGCGCAGCCGAGTGCCGCCCTCGAACGGATCCTGCGCGGGCCCAGCGGCCTGGGCACGGCGAGCCTGCACTGGGGCCGGAGCGACGCGCCCGCGGCCGCCGGGGCACCCGACGCGCCCGCGCCGACTGCGGGCAATCCGATCCCGGGCCTGTACTACCATCCGGTGCCGGAGCCCGATCCCGTGCGGGTGGAGGAGCTCAGCCGCCGGATCAAGGCCTGGGCGCTGGACGAGGTGTCGCTCTACCCGGAGGACTGGGAGGACCAGTTCGACGGTTTCTCCGTCGGGCGCTACATGGTCGCCTGCCATCCGGACGCCCCCAGCATCGAGCACCTGATGCTCGCCACCCGGCTGATGGTCGCCGAGAACGCGGTCGACGACTGCTACTGCGAGGACCACGGCGGCTCGCCGATCGGCCTCGGCGGGCGCCTGCTGCTCGCCCACACCGCCCTCGACCCGCTCCACACGACGAAGGAGTACGCGCCGCACTGGGAGGAGTCGCTCCTCTCGGACGCTCCCCGGCGTGCCTACCGCTCGGCCATGGAGTACTTCCTCCAGGCCGCCACCCCCTCGCAGGCCGACCGGTTCCGGCACGACATGGCCCGGCTGCACATGGGCTATCTCGCCGAGGGGGCCTGGGCGCAGACGGAGTACGTTCCCGAGGTGTGGGAGTACCTGGCGATGCGCCAGTTCAACAACTTCCGTCCCTGCCCCACCATCACCGACTCCGTCGGCGGCTACGAACTGCCGGCGGACCTCCACGCGCAGCCCGCCATGCAACGGGTGATCGCGCTTGCCGGGAACGCCACGACGATCGTCAACGATCTTTATTCCTACACCAAGGAACTGGCGAGCCCCGGAATGCACTTGAACCTGCCGGTGGTGATCGCCGAACGCGAGGGCCGCTCCGAACAGGACGCCTACCTGAAGGCCGTCGAGGTCCACAACGACCTGATGCGCGACTTCGAGGCCGCGGCCGCCGAGCTGGCCCTCGCCTGCCCCGTCCCGAGCGTGCAGCGCTTCCTGCGCGGGGTGGCCGTGTGGGTCGACGGCAACCACTACTGGCACCAGACCAACACCTATCGCTACAGCCTGCCCGATTTCTGGTAAAGATGGGAATTGTTCATGACTAGCATCGATCTCACCACTGCCGCTGGTACCTCCCCCGTGTTCATCCCCGGCCCCGCGACTCCCTATCAGGGGGACATCGCCCGTTACTGGGACCATGAGGCCAGGCCCGTGAACCTCCGTCTCGGCGACGTCGACGGCCTTTACCACCACCACTACGGCATCGGCGACATCGACCACGCCGCCCTCGGCGACACCGAGGACAGCGCATACGAGAAGAAGCTGATCGCCGAGCTCCACCGCCTGGAGTCGGCCCAGGCCGAACTCCTCCTTGAGCACCTCGGCCCCATCGGGCGCGACGACACCCTCCTCGACGCGGGTTGCGGCCGCGGCGGTTCGATGGTCATGGCCCACCAGCGCTTCGGATGCAAGGTCGAGGGCGTCACCCTGTCGGCTAAGCAGGCCGACTTCGCCAACCGGCGCGCCCAGGAGCTCGGCATCGAGGACCACGTCCGGGCCCGGGTCTGCAACATGCTCAGCACGCCGCTCGAGACCGGGCAGGCCTCGGGCTCGTGGAACAACGAGTCGAGCATGTACGTCGACCTGCACGACCTCTTCGCGGAGCACTCGCGCGTCCTCGAGGTCGGCGGCCGGTACGTGACCATCACCGGCTGCTGGAACCCGAAGTACGGCCAACCCTCGAAGTGGGTCTCCCAGATCAACGCGCACTTCGAGTGCAACATCCACTCCCGCCGGGAGTACCTGCGCGCGATGGCCGACAACCGCCTCGTACCGCAGGCCGTCATCGACCTGACCCCCGACACCCTGCCCTACTGGGAGCTGCGGGCCACGTCCTCCCTGGTCACCGGCATTGAGGAGGCGTTCATCGAGTCCTACAAGGACGGCTCCTTCCAGTACGTCCTGATCGCGGCCGATCGCGTCTGACCGCATCCGACCGCATCGCGCCGTGCCGCACGCGGGCCGTGGGGGCCGGGACCGTCGTCCGACGGACCCGGCCCCCACGGGGCGTACGGGCCCCGGTCAGTCCACGAGCACACCGGGGTTGAGGATGCCGCGCGGATCGAGGGCCCCCTTCGCGGCCCGCAGGGCGAGGGCGAAGGGCTCCGGGCGCTGGCGGTCGTAGCCCGGACGGTGGTCCCGGCCGACCGCGTGGTGGTGGGTGATGGTGGCCCGGTGGCGGTGCAGGACCTCGCCCGCGACGGCCTTGAGGTCGTCCCAGACGGCGACCTCCTCACCCGGCCGGCCGGCCGCGAGTACGGTGAAGTACGGTGCCGCGCCGTCCGGATACACGTGCGTCAGACGGCAGTTGACGGTCGCCGGGAACCCGGTGGCCTTGACCGCCGCCTCACCGACCTCCCGGCGCACCTCTTCGATCAGGCCGGGGATCCGGTCCCAGGTGGCCGCCGTCTCGAAGGTCTCCGCGACCGCGCCCATCCGGGCGAGGCCGTCGCGGAGATAGGGCATCCGCAGGAACGCCGAGCGCCAGGCGCGCACCGCCGCGTCACCGTCCGGGCCCGCCTCCCGGCCGCCGGCCCCGTCCGTCCCCTCGTACCGGCCACCGTGCGAGCGGGCCAGCGCGACGGCCCGTTCGAGCCGGGCGGCCACCGGTTCGTCCGCCGACTCGAAGCCGAGGACCAGTACGGAGCTGCCGTCGTGCGCCGCACCCGACAGCGCGGCCTCACCGGAGTCCAGCAGGCGGCAGTTGGCGGGGGAGAGGTCGGACTGCGCGAGCGCGCGCACGGCCCCGAGAGCACGCCGGAAGTCCGTGAAGGCGACCGCTGCGGACGCCTTGTGGACGGGGCGTTCCTGCAGGCGCACCCAGGCCTCGGTGATGACGCCGAGGGCCCCTTCGGAGCCCAGGAACAGCCGGTCGGGGGAGGGGCCCGCCCCCGAGGCGGGCAGCCGCCACGAGCCGCTGGTGCCGGCCGGGGTCACCACGCGCAGCGACTGGACGAAGTCGTCGATGTGCGTCCGGCCGGTGGCGTAGTGGCCTCCGGCCCGGGTGGCGAGCCAGCCGCCCAGCGTGGAGAACTCGAAGCTCTGCGGGAAGTGCCTCAGGGTGAGGCCGTGGGGCCGGAGCTGCTCCTCCAGGCTCGGCCCGAGCGTGCCGGCCTGGATGCGCGCCGCCCGGCCCTCGGTGTCGACCTCCAGGACGCGGTCCATGGCGGTCAGGTCCAGGGACAGGACGGCCCGGTGGGCGTCGCCGCGGTACTCGACGCCCCCGGACACCGAGGAGCCGCCGCCGTACGGGACGACGGCGACCTGCCGCTCACCGGCCCAGTCCAGCAGATCGGCCACGCCCCGGTCGTCCGTGGGGCGGGCGACGAGGTCGGGGATGCGCCCGGGGCGTCCGCGCAGGGCGCGCACCACGTCCCGGTAGGCCTTGCCCATGGCGTGCGCGGCGCGGTCCCCGGGATCGGTGCTGACCAGGTGGGCGAGGCTGTGCGGGGGTTCGACGGCCGGGCCCGCGACGGCCAGGTCGCGGACGAGGGGCACGGGGAGCGGGCGCCCGAGGGTGCCGGGGAGCAGGGCGCCGATCGCGGTGCATTCCGCGTCGTCGGGATGCGCGTCCGTCCAGCCCCAGCCCCACCAGGACCGGGTGCGGGCGGTGGGTCGAACGGGTCGTGAGGCGGTGCCGGCCATGGCGGCGCTCCAGGGGTCGAGGTAATTTACCTAGCGGTAAATTACCTACTGATAATATCTGCGCATGGCAACCCCCTCCTCGCATTCCTCGAAGGCCGGCACCAAGGGAGTCCCCCGACAGCACCGCCGTCGGCAGATGCTGGAGGCGGCCACGGAGGAGTTCGGCACGCACGGCTACGCGGCCGCCTCGCTCCCCGCCATCGCCGCGCGCGTGGGTGTCACCAAGACGCTGCTGCACCAGTACTTCGGCACCAAGGAAGAGCTGTACGTGGCCTGCCTGGTCCCGATCGGGGACCGGCTGCTGGACACCGTCCGCGCGGCGATGGGGGAGGGCGGGGCCGCCCCGCACACGCCGCTGCGCGTGCTCCAGAGCATCTTCACCGCCCTGGAGGGGCAGCGGGAGGCGTGGTTCGTGCTCTACGACACCACCTTGCCGCCCGGCGGTGAAGCCGCGCGCCGGGCCTCGGAGTACTGGGCGGCCATCGACCGGCTCGCGGCCGGCGGCACCGCGGAACTGCTGCGCGCGGCCGGATCCGACGATCCGCTGGACGCCGACGCGCTCAAGTACGTCTGGCGGGACCTGGTCGCCACCCTCGTCCGCTGGTGGGTCAAGCACCCGGAGCAGACGCCGGAGGCCATGACGCGGCGCTGCGCCCGCCTCTTCGCGGCCGCCGCCACCCTCACCCCGGACGAACGCCCCGGCTGACCGCGCCGCCCGCGCGGTCCCGCCCGGCGGCCGTTGTCGGTGCCCACCGCTACGGTCGGTCCATGAGAGCCACTGGAACGTTCACCGTCAAAGCGCTGAACGGCCGGGAGGGGTCCTTCGACTTCGTGCACTCGGCGACCACGTCCGGCAGCGACCGCACCGCGGAGTTCTTCACCGTCGTGCCCTCCAGCGGCACCGGCGCACTGGCGGGAATCACGGGTGCCGGGGGCATGGCGGTCGACGCGGACGGCACCCACCGGATCTGGTTCGACTACCGGCTCGGCTGAGCGGCCGGACCGCGGCCGGTCAGCTCCGCAGCGGGCGGTCGGTGCCGGTTCGACGGCCGTGCCGCCGCGGAAGGGCTCGAAGGCCGGCCCGAAGTTCCACCCGCCACCGGCACCCGCGGGTGCGGACGGAGGGGTCCGGCCGACGGATCCCGGCGGGTGGCTACCTGGTGCGTTCCTGCTCGGCCTCGGCCGCCTTCGCGGCCTTGAGCTTGCGCCACACCGTGCCCAGTGCCTCCAGGTCGCGCTCGTCGAGGAGCTCGGTGAAGACCGGGGCCAGGGCCTCGCGCCGGGTGGCGTCCGCCTCGGCGAACACCGTACGGCCCGCCTCGGTGAGGGAGACCTCCACCGACCGGGCGTCGCGTGCCGAGGGGGTACGGGTCACCAGGCCCCGGGTCTGCAGGGCGTCCACGACGCGGGAGACCTGGCTGCGGCTGAGCAGGGTGCTGTTGCCGAGTACGGAGGCGGGCACCGGCTCGGGGCTGGAGGCCAGCCACAGCATGACCTCGAACCAGGACACGGGGAGGTCGTGGGCCTTGACCAGGGCCCGGTCGACGCGATCGGTCATGACCGTCCCGGCCCACACCAGCCCGTAGAACGCGTAGTCGGCCGCCGGCTTCTCGGATTCGGTGAGCTTCTTCGGCATGTCGGCAGTCTAGAGCTTGCGTGCGCACGCACATAATTTTATAGTGTGTGTGCACGCACATAAATCCCCCTCTGTGAAAGGCCCCGCCATGTCGACCCCCTCCGCCTCCGCCGCGACCTCCGCCCGTACCGTCCTGATCACCGGCACCTCCTCCGGCATCGGCCTGGCCGCCGCGGTCGCCGCCGCCCGGGCCGGCTGGCGTACGGTCGCCACCCTGCGCGACACCGGCCGAGCCGACGCCCTGCGCAAGGCCGCCGCCGAAGCGGGCATCGAACTCGACATCCGACAGCTCGACGTCGTCGACGAGGCCTCCGTCGCCGCCGCCGTGGAGGGCGTCATCGCCGACTACGGCCGGCTGGACGCAGTCGTCAACAACGCCGGCGCCGGGCACGTGGGCACCCTGGAGCTCGAATCCGTCGCCGATGTCCGCGAGGTCATGGAGGTCAACTTCTTCGGCGTGCTGAACGTCTCCAAGGCCGCGCTGCCCCACCTGCGGGCCACCGGCGGCCGCCTGATCACGGTCACCAGCGTCGGCGGTGTCATCGGCCAGCCCTTCAACGAGGCCTACTGCGCGGCGAAGTTCGCGGTGGAGGGGTACATGGAGAGCCTGGCCCCGGTCGCGGGCGCCGTCGGTGTCGGCGTGTCCGTCATCGAGCCCGGCGCCGTGGCGACGGAGTTCGTGAACAACATCGGCCTCGACCTCGAAGCCCGGATCGCCGCGGCCGGCCCGTACTCCGACGCGCTGCGCCACTACGTCGAGCGCACGGTCGGCCAGTTCATGAACGGCGCGCAGACCCCGGCCGGCGCGGCCGAGTCCGTCATGGAGGCGCTCACCGCCGACCGGCCCGCCTTCCGTATCCAGACCTCGCAGTGGGCCCGCGACTTCACGGGCACCAAGCTGGCCGACCGGGACGGCTCGGCGGTCGTCGGCATGACCGGGACCTGGGTCGCCTGACCCGCCGCGAGCCGCCCGGCCGCGGGGGAGGAGTTCCCCGACCTGTGCGCCGCCCGGAACCGGGTCATGATGGCCGGAGACGGGCGAGCCCCGTGTGCGGTACCCGGACCGCACGCGGAGCCCGCCCGGGTCGGGAGGTGACTCGTGGACATGGACGAATCGCGCAGGGCCTGGTTCATGATCGGCATCGTCGTCGCCGTCATCCTCCTGGACCTCCTGGCCATCATCCTGATGAACACCCTCGGCTGATCCCCGGGCCGGGGCCCGGTCAGCCGTACATCGCCAGGCGGTACAGGGCCGCGAGCGCGCCGTCGATGGGATGGGGCTGCGGCCTGCCGGAGGGGTCGAGCCTGTTCCACCTCTGCATGTTCACCGCGACCGCCATCTGCCGCTCGCCGTCGGCACGGGTCATGGCCAACGCTCCGCCACCCCAGACCGTGCCGCCGTGCCCCCAGAAGGCCTCCTGGCCGGGCTCCTCCATCGGGTGCAGGCCGAGGCCGTAGTCGATCGTCCTTCCCTCCTGGGAGACGACCGGGACCGTGTGCTGCATCTGCGCCAGCGACGACGGGCTGACGATCTCTCCGGCCAGCAGCAGGCCGTAGAAGCGGTTGAGGTCCGCGACGGTCGATATCAGCGAGGCCGACGGCCCCACCCATGACATGTCGTAGACGCTGTAGTCCCGGGGCGGGTCGATCATGCCGAACCACGCCTCGTAGAGCAGCGAGTGCGGCCCCTCGACGTACGGTCCGGCGGGGAGTTCGGTGTCCCGGAGTCCGGCACGCTCGATGATGTTCCGGGTGATGTACCGCTCGGCCGTGGTGCCGGTCGCCTGTTCCAGGAGTTCGACGAGGAGCAGGTAGTTGGTGTTGGAGTAGACCCCCGGCCCGCCTTCCGGGGTGCCGACGGCGGGTGCGGTGACCCCCATCCCGATCAGTTCGGTGGGGTGGAACCGCGTGAACCGGTGGTCGTCCAGGCTCTGGGGGCCGGTGTCCGCGAGGGCGGGGAACGCCTTGAGGGAGGGGTAGGCGTACGGGAGGTACTCGGCGAGCCCGCTCGTGTGGTTGAGCAGCATGCGGACCGTGATCGCGTCACCGCGGTCTCCGGGGACCAGTTCCGGAAGGTATCGGCCGATCGGCGTGTCGAGGCCGATCCGACCGCTCTCGACCTGTTGCAGTACCGCGGCTGCGGTGAAGGTCTTGGTGATGCTGCCGACGCGGTGGCGCATGTCGGCGGTGACGGGGCGGCCGGTGGCGACATCGGCGACCCCGGCGGCACCGCGCCAGACCTGGTCACCGTCACGCACCTCGGCGAACAGGCCCGGCATTCCGGCGCGGTGGACGTCTTCGACGGCTGCGTCCAGCGCCGCGCAATCCAGTGGGTTCTTCACGTCATGCGTCCTTTCGCATTCCCCGGGGGTCGGCTCCGCATCGGCCGGCCGCCCCGGACAAGAGGGCACGAGTGGCATGCCGGCCCTCCCGGCATGCTCATGTCCTCATTATGCACGCGGTGCGTGCAACACCAAGTGCACAGATAGGATGAGGCCCGGCGAGAGGAGCGGAATGGCAGGCAGACGGCGTTGGTCGACCGAAGAGATCCTGGATGCGGCGGCTGAGCTGCTGCGCACGAGCGACGCGGATTCGTTCAGCGTGCGCAAGCTGGCGGCGGCCCTCGGGACCGATTCCTCCAGCCTCTACCGGCACTTCCGCAGCAAGACCGAACTGCTGCGTGCGGTCGCCGACCGGATCCTCCTGGCCGCGATGGACGGCTACCGCCCCGACGGCGACTGGAAGCAGCGCATCACCTCCCTGGCCCTGCGCGTACGGGAGGCCTTCGGACAGCAGCCCCAGCTCGCCGCGGTCTGGGGGCGCTACGCATCGAGCGGCACCGGTTCCCGGCTGGTCATGGAAGAGGTGCTGCAGGCCCTGCGCGCGTCCGGACTGCCCGACGAGGAGATCCCGTCGCGCTACCACCGGCTCGCGGTCCTCCTCGCCGCGCTGATCGCCTTCGAGGCCGGAGTCGGCACCGTCACCCCCGAAGAGCACGAACAGGGCATGGAGCTCTTCCGCGTGGCGGTTCTCGGCGCCGACCCCGAACGCTTCCCGGCCCTGGCCCACTTCGCCCGCGACGTCCGACCCCTCGGGGTGGAGCGCCGCGCCGCGTTCGAGGAGATCCTCGCCGCCCAACTCGCCCACATCGAGACCGCGATCCATCCGGCCGAGGGGGTGTAGGTTGCCGAGCGCGTCGTGGCTGCCGTATGACGCGGGTTCTCTCGTGCGCCTGGGGGCGGGCGGCGAGGCGGTGTCGGGGCTCGGCGGGCGAGGACTGCCCGTCGACTGCAATCGCATGTTCGTGCGGGACTCGGATCGGGAGCTGGAGCTCCGTGACCTTCCGCCGGGTCGGGCAGCGTTCCTCGGTGCGTTCGAGGACGGCGTCAACACGTACTGGCTGCTGATCGACAGCGGTGAAGTGTGGATGGTCCGCGGGCGTGAAGGCGATGGGGGCCGGCAGTACGGGCTGGTCAACTCCTCGGTCGCGGCTCTGCAGAGGATCCTCGGGCTCTGGGAGGCTTTCGCCCGCTCCGGACGGAGTGACTCCGACGACGACTACGGGGACTACGTCGAAGGAGTGATCGAACAGGCCCGGCAGAGCGATCCGGGCGTGTTCGAGGACGAGGAAGCCTGGTGGTCACGCGTATTCGAGGAAGTCGAGCTCGGCGTCCTGGTCCCGGAGGACGAGTAGGCGAGGATGCGGTGGTCGCGGGCGGAGCCGCCGCGCGGAGCGCCCTGAGCCGGTTGATGCTGCTCCCGACCCCTGTACGGCGCCGGCGGACCACTGCGCCGAACCTGGCGGGCCGACCGCACCCCGGTCTCTGGCCGCCGGGGCGAAGGGCCTGGCCCGCGAGCACCACGTCAGCCCGCGGCGCCGTCATTCCTGCGCGCGGCTGAGCCGGAGCCCGTCGAGGGACGCACGCGGGGGCGAAGCCGGATGACGCCGGCCTGCTCGGGCTCGGGCTCGGCCTGCGGACCGGTGGCCCCGACGGCGTCGTTCGCCCTGCGGTTCAGCTTCGACCCGAGGTCGCTCGGCTTGCTCTTGACGCGCGGTGCGGCCTTGGTGGCGGCGACGCCCAGGGCGGCGCCCGCGCCCACGAGGGCGACGGCCGCCGTGATCACGGCCGCCCTGGCCGGAAACAGGTCGGCGTGCGCGACCAACGCGTTGTCGTCATCCAGCGCGAGACCACGAAGGGCTCCCGGGGTACTCGACTCCGCGAAATGGGTCTCGGCAGGACGCTGCACGAACATCAGGTCCCATATCGTCCTGGGTGGCTCCTCATCCATGCGGCCACTCTAGAAGACCCGCGACGGCATATCTGATATTTCATCAAATTCCTTGCAGACAAGGCTTGTCCGCCTCCTTCGGTACGCAAGGAGCAGGGTCCGTCCGGACCCTTGCCGTGTCGCCGCGCTTCGCGAATGATGCTCGCTGCGTGTCGCTCGGCGGTGTGCCGCCGTGATGCGTCCACCCCCCTCGCACCCGGTCGGCCAGGAGGCCCGTTTTGCGGATGAACCGTCATATCCGGAGATCGATGGTGGTCATCGGTGCCGCCCTCGCGGTGGTCGTCGCCGTTCCCCAGGTGGCCTTCGCGGCGCCGCCCCCGGCGCTCCCCGGCAGTGCCGAAGCGATCGAGACGACCTATCAGCCCGCCTACGACTACGACACCGACGGCTGCTACCCGACGCCCGCCATCAGTGCGAGCGGGGTCCTCAACGGCGGACTCAAGCCCACCGGCGCCCTGAACGGCAGCTGCCGGGACGCCTCGGACCTCGCCAACACCAACGGCTACTCCCGCTGGAAGTGCAACAACGGCTGGTGCGCCGTCATCTACGCACTCTACTTCGAGAAGGACCAGGCCCTGCCCGGCATCGAGCTCGGCGGACACCGCCACGACTGGGAGCACGTGGTCGTGTGGATCCAGGGCAACGAGGCCAAGTACGTCGCGACCTCCGCCCACGGGGACTTCAACATCCACTCGCGCGACCAGATCCGCTGGGACGGCAACCACCCCAAGATCGTCTATCACAAGGACGGCATCGGCACGCACTGCTTCCGCGCCGCGAACAACAACGACGAGCCGCCCGAGAACCACCGCGGCACCTGGCAGTTCCCCACCCTCGTCGGCTGGTCGGGATACCCGGCGACCGTGCGGGACAAGCTCACCCAGGCCGATTTCGGCAGCGCGCACTTCGGTCTGAAGGACGGCTCCTTCGCCTCCCACCTGGCGGAGGCCAAGCCGGCGGGCATCCCCTTCGACCCCTACCAGTAACCCCCGGCACGCAGGGGGTACCGGCCCGCACCGCGCGGGACCGGTGCCCCCCGCGCCGTGTCATCGGCCCGCCCAGATCCTGCGGTACCCCTCGCGGTAGCCGGTCGGGTCCCAGGACGTCGCGCCGTCGCTGTTGTCGGCCGTGGCGATGTGCACGGGGGCCACGTAGCCGCTGGCCGGCCGGCCGGCGAAGGCGCGGTTGAACTCGTCGACGATCTGCCAGCCCTGCTGGTTCAGCGGCTCGGGCACGGTCGCGGCCTGGAACTGCTCGCTGTTGATCCGCTGGAAGGCGGAGGGGTCGCCGTCGCCCGCCCCGATGTTGAAGGGCGGCCCGGAGCCCGGCCTGCCCGCCGCGCGCAGGGCCGGGGCCGCGTCCGCGAAGTAGAGGTCGTTGATGGCGGCGGAGTACGTCCATTCGTCCTGGAAGCGGGAGAGCAGCGAGGAGACCGCCTGCGGGGTACGGTTCGCGGCGTCGGGGATGGGGATGTTCTCGTAGCTCAGGAGCCGTACGCCGGAACACGTGGCGAGCTCCTCGCGGATCAGCTCGGCCTTGTTCTTCGCGAACGGGATCGAGTCGTCGGTGAAGAGGACGACTCCGGCGTCACCCGCGGACCGGGCGATGATCCAGTCCGCGCTGATCCTCGCCACGTCCTCCACCTTGGTGGTGACGTTGGTGAACAGCTTCGGCCGCTCGCTCGGGCCGGGGGAGCCCACCGCGTGCCAGCCGATCACCGGGACGTGCGCCGCTTCGGCCCGCGCCATCTGCTGCGAGGTCAGCTGGGGATCGAAGCCGCCGATGACGATGCCCGAGGGCCGCAGGGTGATGGCCTGGCTGAGGGCCGCCTGGATCCCGGCCGGGGTGCCGTCCCCGTCGATCACCCGGACCTGCCAGCCGATCGCCTTCGCGGCCTCCTCGACGCCCTTCGCGACACCCGCGACACCGGGGTTGGTCATGGTCTGCGCCACGTAGACGATCGACTTGCCGGGGACCGCCGCGGGGCCGGTGGTGGGGCCGTGCCAGGCGGTGTCGGTGTGCTCGGCCTGCGCGACGGACGCCCTGGCGCTCGCGAGGGCGGTGGGGCACCCGGCGCCGGGCGGCGCGGCGCCGGTGGAGGGGCCGCCGCTCCCGCAGCCGGTGACCAGGGCGGCGGCCGCGGCGAGCAGGGCCGCGGCCTTGCGGATGTTCCTGCGGTGCGATGGCGAGTCCTTCGGGTACACGGTGCTCCTGACGCGGTGCGCGTACGGACGTTCCTAGGGGGTGCGCAGCCGGCGCCGGGCGGAGTAGCCGGCCAGGCCGACGGCGATGAGCAGGGTGGCCCCGTTGAACAGCGGCGTGGCCCAGAAGTCGGCGCCGAGCTGGCCGATGCCGGCGAGGCCGATGGCGAGGACCGCGACCGCCACGACGGTGCCGAGGGCGTTGACGCGGCCGGGTTTGATGGTCGTGGACCCGAGCAGGGCGCCGACGAACGCGGGCAGCAGGTAGTCCAGCCCGACGCTCGGATTGCCGGTCTGCTGCTGGGCGGCGAGGAGGACCCCGGCGATGCCGGTGACCAGGCCCGATCCGGCGAAGGCGTAGACGGAGTACCGGTGGCCGGGGATGCCGATGATGTCGGCGGTGCGCCGGCTGGAGCCGATGACGTACATGTACCGGCCGAGCGGCAGCCGTTCCAGGACCACCCAGAGCGCGGCGGCGAGGGCCAGGACGTAGTAGGCGGGCAGCGGCAGGCCGAGGAACCGGGAGTCGTAGAGGCCGGTGAAGGCGGTGGGCAGGCCGTCCGGGCCCGGGACGATCCGGGACCCGTCGGTGACCCAGCCGGTGACGGCGTACATCATGCTGCCGGTGCCGAGCGTGGCGATGAAGGAGTCGATCCGCACGTACTCGACGATGACGCCGTTGAGGACGCCGACCAGCGCCCCGCCGAGGACCACGGCGAGGCAGGCGAGCGGCCAGGGCCAGCCCGTGTCGACGATGAGCTGCAGCACCATGACATGGGCCAGGCCGAGGCCGTAGCCCATGGACAGGTCGAACTTGCCGGTGGCGATGGGGATGGTCGCACCGAGGGCCAGGATGGCCGGGATCGACTGGTTGGACAGGATCGAGGAGACGTTGTCCCGGGTGGGGAAGGTGTCCGGCAGGACGAGGGAGAAGACCAGGAAGAGCAGCACGGCGAGGATCAGCAGGCCGTAGGTGCCGAGGTGGTGACCCCGCAGGTGGTCCAGCGGGGACCGCGGTGAGGAGGAAGGGGTCATGGTCACCGGTCCGTCGTGGGGCCGGTGATCGCGGACATGGCCGAGGCGGTCCGGGTGAGTTCGGCGACCGTGAGGGCCGCGCCGCTCAGCTCCGTGCTCACGTTCCCGCGGACGAACACCAGGGCGCGATGGCACACGTCGGCGACCTCCTCGAAATCGGTGGAGATGAGCAGGACCGCCAGGCCCGAGGCCAGCGCGTCGTCGAGCAGCCGGTGGATGGTCGCCTTGGCCCCCACGTCCACACCGGCGGTCGGCTCCTCCAGGACGAGCAGGCGCAGGTGCCCCCGGAGCCACCGGCCGACCATGACCTTCTGCTGGTTGCCGCCGGACAGGGTGGCGATCGGCACCTCGCTGTCGCGGGGGTGCACCGAGAACCGGTCGATGAGGGCGGTGGCCCGCGCGCGCTCGCGGCGGGGGCTGATCCAGTGCACCGCCGGCGCCCCGGACGCGCGCGGGTTCGCCAGGAAGTTCTCCCGTACGGTCAGGTCGGCGGCGCAGCCCTCTTCCTGGCGGTTGGCCGCCACGAAGCCGACGCCGGAGTCGAGCGCGGAGTGGACCGTACGCGGGTGGTACGGGCGGCCGTCGAGCAGCACCTGCCCGCCGAGGACCGGCAGGGCGCCGGCGAGGGCGCGGCCCAGCTCCATGTGGCCCGCGCCGGTCAGGCCCACCATGCCGAGGATCTCACCGGCCCGCAGCTCCAGGTCCACCTCTCCGGTGGACGCGGTCCGCACCCTGTCGAGGCTCAGCAGGGGCGGGCCGGCGGCCGCGGGAGAGCCCGCCCGCCCGGTCGGCGCCCGTCCGGCCGGTGCGTGGCCGACGATCGCGTGCACCAGCCGGTCCGGGCTGTGACCGGCGAGCGGGCCCCGGTCGACCAGCCGCCCGTCCCGCAGGACGGCGAAGGTGTCGGCGACCCGGTATACCTCGTCGAGCCGGTGGGTGACGTAGAGGATGCCGTGGCCCCGGTCGCGCAGGGTGTGGAGTACGTCGAAGAGCCGCGCACAGTCGGCGGCGGGGAGGGTGGCGGTCGGCTCGTCGAGCACGATGAGCTCGGCCCGGGTGGCGAGGGCGCGGGCGATGGCGACGAGCGAGCGTTCGGCGGGGCCGAGGCGGGCGACCCGGGCGTCGGCGTCCAGGTGCCCGGCGACGATCCGCAGGGCCTCGTCGCAGCGCTGCCGGGCCCGCCGCCAGGAGATCAGTCCGAGGCGGCGTGGGTATCCGGTGCCCAGGGCGATGTTCTCGGCCACCGTCATCCAGGGGACGAGCCCGAGGTCCTGGTGGATGAAGGACATGTTGCGGGTCGCGGCGTGGCCGGCGAGGGGATGGCCGGCCACCGTGACCTCGCCCGTGTCGGCCCGGTGCACCCCGGCGAGCACCTTGATGAGCGTGGACTTTCCGGCTCCGTTGGGGCCGAGCAGGGCCAGGACGCTGCCGCGCCGGATGTCGAGGTCGACCGAGTCCAGCGCGAGCGTGCCGCCGAATCGTTTGCTCAGGCCGCGCACGCGGACGAGGGGTGCGGCACCGGACTGCGAGGGTGGGCTCGCCCAGGTGTCGGGAGCGTCATGCACGGACTTCTCCGGGGGTCGGCCTCCGAGTTCTTCCCGACGGTACGGGCACTCTACGGGGGCAAGTCGGTACATTCCCGGTATATCGAGGCGCTGTCTGACCCCATTGGCCGAACGGCCGGGGTCCGGGGGTCATGCCGCGGCCAGGGAGCACTCGGCCCAGATGACCTTGCCGTCGGTGGTGTAGCGGGTGCCCCAGGACTGGGCGAGCTGCGCGACGAGGAACAGGCCGCGGCCGCCCTCGTCGGTGGTGGCCGACAGGCGCATGCGCGGGGCGCTGCTGCTGGCGTCGTGCACCTCGCAGATCAGATTGCGGTCGTGGATGAGACGTACCCGGATGGGCGCGGTCCCGTACCGGACGGCGTTGGTGACCAGCTCGCTGAGCAGGAGTTCCGTGGCGAACGCGGACTCCTCCAGCCCCCACCGGTTCAGCTGGTTCACGGAAGCGGCGCGGACCTCGGAGACGAGGGCCGGGTCGGCGGCCAGCTCCCAGGTGGCGATCCGGTCCGCGGGGACGGCGTGGGTGCGGGCGACGAGGAGCGCGATGTCGTCGTCGGGGTGCTCGGGTGCCACGGCGTCGAGGACGGCCTGGCAGGTTTCCTCCGGGGCCCGGTCCGCGTGGGCCAGCGCCCGGTTCAGGGCGTCGAGGGCCACGTCGATGTCGCGGTGGCGGTCCTCGATGAGCCCGTCGGTGTACAGGACGAGCTGGCTGTGCTCAGGGAGCCGGATCTCGACCGACTCGAAGGGCAGCCCGCCGAGGCCGAGCGGGGGCCCGGCGGGCAGGTCGAGGAGGGACACCGTGCCGTCGGGGTCGACCAGTGCGGGCGGCGGATGGCCGGCCCGGGCCATCGTGCACAGCTGGGAGGTGGGGTCGTAGATGGCGTACAGGCAGGTGGCGCCCACGATGCCGGTGCTGCCGGAGCCGGGACCGTCCCCGCCCTCCTCCCGGTCCAGGCGCACCATCAGGTTGTCCAGGTGGGTGAGGAGCTCGTCGGGGGCCAGCTCCAGCTCGGCGAAGTTGCGGGCGGCGGTGCGCAGCCTGCCCATCGTGGCGGCGGCGTGCAGGCCGTGGCCGACGACGTCGCCGACGAGGAGGGCGACCCGCGTCCCGGACAGGGGGATGACGTCGAACCAGTCGCCGCCCACGCCCGACTCGGCGGGCAGATAGCGGTGGGCGACCTCGACGGCGCTCTGCTCGGGCAGGTCGCGGGGGAGCAGGCTGCGCTGCAGGGACAGGGCGAGGGTGTGTTCGCGGGTGTAGCGGCGGGCGTTGTCGATGCAGAGGGAGGCGCGGGCGGCGAGTTCCTGGGCCAGTGAACGGTCGTCGTCCCCGTACGGGGCCGGGTCCTGCGAGCGGTAGAAACTGGCGACGCCGAGGACGGCGCCACGGGCGAGCAGGGGGACCGTGATGAGGGAGTGGATGTTGTGGGCGAGGAGCCGTTCGGCGTGCTGGGGGTCCTGGGCGATCCAGCCGAAGGCCGCCCGCAGATCCTGTTCGAGTACCGGCTGCCGGGTGGCGATGCAGCGCATGTGGGGCGTGGTGGGCCGCAGGCTGATCTGCGCGCCGACCGGGTAGAAGGGGCAGTCCTCGCGGATGCCGTGGACCACCGTGCGCTGCATCTCGGTGGTGGGATGGGGGGACTCCTCCCCGAGCAGTACGGCCGTCGGCAGGTCGATCGTGACGAAATCGGCCAACCTCGGGACGGCCGTCTCGGCGAGCTCCCAGGCGGTGCGGCTCACGTCCAGCGTGGTGCCGATGCGGTTGCTGGCCTCGGCCAGCAACTCCAGGCGTCGGCGCGCCGCGACGGCGTACTTGCCCACCTCGGGCTCGCCCACCAGCACCAGCCCTCTGACCCGGCCCTGGTCAGGGCCGGTACGGGGGCGGAGCGCGGGCGGCGCCGCGCCGCCGGGGGTGGGGGCGGGGGAGTGCGGGTGGGTGGGGGCCGGGGCGTGCCGCTCCGTGTCCTCGGGGAGCAGTGCCTCGACGACGACCCCCTCCACCCCGGCGGCGCTCGTCACGGGGCGGCTGACCAGCGTGACCCACCGGCCGCGGGACAGGGGTACCTCGGCGGCGGCCCGCCGGTCCCCGGACATCAGCTCCGTGGCCTTCTCCTTCAGGGTCGCCTGGTCGCTCTGCTCCAGCTCGCTCTGGAGGAAGTCGACCATCGCGACGGGGTGCCCGTCGAGTCCGTGCTCGCTGCCCAGGGCCAGGTTCGCGGTGTCGAGGTAGGCCTGCAGCAGGCCGTGCTCGCGCACCGAGCTCTGATCCATCAGGCGCCGTTCGATGGCTTCGGCCGCCTTGCGCACCACGGGGATCAGCGCCGGGTCGGCCTCGGTGTAGGGGTAGCCGAGGCACAGGACGCCCTGGATGTGCCCGCTGAGCTGGTCGCGCAGGGGGATCGCGGTGCAGGCGCTCGACTGGGACCGCTCGGCGAAGTGCTCGGCGCCGTACACCTGGCACAGTCGCCGCTCCGCGAGGCTGAGGCCGATGCCGTTCGTCCCGGCGACCTGTTCGGCGAAGACGAACCCGGGGACGGTCTGGATCGGGGCGAGGCGGCGGAGCATGGACTTCTCGCCGAAGCGGCGCGCGAGCACCATGCCGTGGCCGTCGGCGAGGCAGATGTTCGTCTGGCTGCCCGCGAAGATGGCCTGGAGCCGGTCGAGCACGGGCTCGGCGGCGCGCAGCAGCGGACCGTCCAGGTCCACGTCCTCCTGGAAGGGGAGCTCGGACTGGTCCGGCGACAGCCCCAGCAGACGGCTGCGCTGCCACGAACTCAGGATCGGACTTCTCACGCTCCCCTCGACCGACTCGCCCTGCAGGAATCGGTCACGGAAGCGCACGGGGCCGATGCGGTCCCCGACGACCCCCATGTGCATCACGTCCCCTCACCGGAGCGCCCTCGATCACAGGATTTGAGTATATTCCTCACATTTCGGCGATGAGTAAGGGAGCGAAGTGATCAGCGGGCGCGGGCGTCACAGGATCGCGACCGGATTGACGGGTGAGCCCGTGCCGCCGGGGACGTTCAGCGGTGCCACGACGAGCAGGAAGGCGTAACGGCCCGCTTCGGCGCACGCGGCGGAGAGCGGTTCGAGGTCGAGGTTGTCCAGCAGCGGAACCCCCATCGCCGTGACGGCGAGCGCGTGGACGGGGGAGTGCAGCCCCTCGACCGGCGAAGGCCGTACGTCGCTGTCGCCGTCGCCGCCCAGCAGCGCGACGGCCCGCTCGGCCAGCAGCGGCAGGGCGTGCACGTGCCAGCCAGCGCTCGCCGCGTCGGGGTTCCAGGGGCCGAGCTCCCGGCGCCGGCGCAGGGACCCGGAGCGCAGCAGCACCGCGTCGCCCTCCCCGACGGTCACTCCGAGCGCCTCCTCCGCGGCGACGAGGTCCCGGGCGTGCACCGCACGGCCCGGTTCGAGCCATTCGACGCCGAGGACGGCGGGCAGGTCGACCAGGACACCCCGCGCGACCAGGGGGCCGAGCGCCGACACCGCTCCGAAGCGGGCACCCGCCGCACCGACGTGCTCGCGCGCCGCGCGCCCGTCGTACAGTTGCCCCCGGTAGGCGATGTGTGACAGCGCGTCGAGGTGCGTCACGGCCTTGCCGTGGTAGTCCGCGGCGAGGAAGTCCTTGTGGACGGACGGTTCCGGGGCCTGCACGTCGCCGAGGTCGGACATGTAGTGGAGCGCGGGCCTCGCGTTGTCCGGGCCGGGGCGGGTGTCCCACGGGCGTGCCATCGGGACGACCGTCCCGTCCCGGACGGTGGCGGTGGCCCTGCGCGCGTGTTCCGCCGTCACCCGGTTCCAGGCTCCGCGGTCGGCCGCCGCCCACCGGCCCCACGTACGGACCGCCGCGAACAGCGCGTCGAACTCCTGCCGGGAGACGGCGGGCCCGTTCGCCGGCCCGCCGACGGGGACGTCGCTCATGTCCCCAGTGTCCGGCGGTCCGCGTCCCGGCGCTGGCCGGGAGACGTTCTCCGCCGAAGGGGCCGCCGGTCGCCCGCGCTAGGGTGCGCACGTGAGCTTCCACGTCGTCATAGGTCATGGCCCCGCCGGCGCCGCCACCGCTCGGCTCCTCGCCGAACAGGGCCATACGGTAAAGGTCGTCACCCGATCGGGCCGAAGCCCGGAACCCGGCATCGAACACGTCGCACTGGACGCGTCGGACACCGAGCGGCTGACCGGCGTCGCGCGCGGCGCGGCGGCGATCCACAGCTGCGCCGCGCCGCCCTACCACCGCTGGGCGGCCGACTGGCCGCCGCTGGCCTCCTCGCTGTGCGCCGCGGCCGAGGCGACCGGGGCCGTACTGGTCATGCTGGGAAACCTCTACGGCTACGGCCCGGTGGACGGCCCCCTGACCGAGGACCTGCCGCTCGCCGCCACCGGCACCAAGGGCCGGGTCCGCGCCGCGGTCTGGGAGCAGGCGCGGAAACTGCACGAGCAGGGCCGGATCAGGGCGGTCGAGGTACGCGCCTCGGACTTCTTCGGACCCGGCGTCACCGAGGGCGGCCACCTCGCCGCCCGGGTCGTGCCGCCGCTGCTGCGCGGCAGGCCGGTCACCACGCTGGGGGACCCGGACGCCCCGCACAGCTGGACCTATCTCCCCGATGTCGCCCGGACGCTGGCCGAGGTCGCGAACGAGGAACGCGCCTGGGGACGCGCCTGGCACGTCCCGACCCAGCCGGCCCGGTCCGTACGGGAGATGGTCGGGCGGCTCTGCGCCCGGGCGGGAACAGGCCCGGTCCCCGTGCGCGGGCTCCCGTCCGCCGTGGTGGGCGTGGCAGCGCTCTTCTCCCCGCTGATCCGCGAACTGAAGGAGATCCGCTACCAGTTCGACCGTCCCTTCATCGTGAATTCGAGCGCCTACGAGGCGGCGTTCGCGGTACGGTCCACCCCCGTCGACGAGCAGGTCGAGGCGACCGTGGAATGGTGGCGCGGACGGCTCGCGGCCGGTGACCGACACGGGTGACGAGACAGGGATGGGCCACATGGAGGACCCCGGAAGGCCGCGGCGGGACGACATCGCCGTCGTGGGGATGGCGTGCCGGTTCCCGGGAGCACGCCATGTGAACCAGTACTGGCGGCTCCTGACGGCCCCGCAGCCACAGTTCGGAGCGGTCCCGGACTCGCGGTGGCGCACCGCGGCCTTCCGGAGCGACGACCTCAGGGACACCTCGTCGGCGTACACGGACACCATGGCGCTGCTGCCGGACGTGGGCCACTTCGACGCGGCCCACTACGGCATCCCGCCCCGGCGGGCCCGGGCCATGGACCCCCAGGCCCGGCTGCTGATCGACCTCGCCCGCGAGGCCATCCAGGACGCGGGATGGGAGGCCGACGGCTTCGACCGCGAGGAGACCTCGGTGATCACGGCGCTCACCGAGGGCGGCTACCGCGAACTCAGCACCATGCGGATCCGGATGCGCCAGCTGGCCGGCGGCGAGTTCGGGGCGCGGCTCACCCACCCCCGCCTGCCGGAGGCGGTCCGCGCCGTCGACGGACTCAACGGCACTTCCGTCGCCGGACTCCTGCTCAACATGGGCCCCAACACCATCAGCTCGGTCTTCGACCTGCACGGCGAGAGCTACGCACTGGACTCGGCCTGCTCGGGCGGCCTCATGGCCGTGGCCAACGCCGTGCACGCACTGCGCGCGGGGCGCTCCCGCATCGCCCTGGCGGGCGGCGCCCAACTGGTCCTCACCCCCGACCTGCTGGTCGGGCTGTGCCGGATCGGCGCCATCTCGCGCAGCGGCCGCTGCCTGCCCTTCGGCGCCGGGGCCGACGGCTTCGTCCTGGGCGAGGGCGCCGGAGTCCTGGTGCTGCGGCCCCTGAGCGACGCGCTCGCGGCGGGCGACCGGGTCTACGCCGTGATCCGCGGCGTGGGAACGGCCAACGACGGGACCGTGCAGGGCGGCATGCACCCCCGGGCGGCCGGTCAGCTCCGCGCCCTGCGCCGGGCCTACCGGGACGCGGGACTCGCCCCCGACGCGGTGGGCTACCTGGAGGCGCACGGCACCGGAACCACGGTCGGCGATCCCGTCGAGCTCGCTGTCCTGCGCGAACTGCGCGGTGAGCACGCCGAACCCGCCTACCTCGGCGCGGTGAAGGCGGTGGTCGGCCACTCGCTGAACTCCGCGGGGATCGCCGGGCTCATCAAGTCGGTCCTGGCCGTGCAGCGGGGCGTGATACCCTCGCAGCCGGAGTGCGAACCGGCCGATCGCGCCGGGCTCGACGCCGCTCGGCTGACCGTGGCGACGACCCCGGTGGCGTGGCCGGACCGCGCCGGTCCGCGCAGGGCGGGGGTGAGCGCCTTCGGCTTCGGCGGCACCGGCGTCCACCTGGTGGTGGAGGAGTGCACCACGGCGCCGCGATCCGGTCCGGCAGCACCCACGGCGCCGGACGGCGGACCGTACGTGCTGGCCCTCAGCGCGCGCGACCGGGACGGCCTGGCCCGCTACGCCCGGGAGCTCGCCGACACCCTCGCCGAGGACCGGCCCCCGCTGGCCGCGGTGGCGGACACCCTCGCCCGCCGCACCCCCCTCACGCAGCACCTCACGCTGGTGGCCCGGGACGCCGCCGACGCCCGCGCCCGGCTGACGGCGGTGGCCGCCGCCGTCGAGGCGGGCCGTACCGGGGAGCTCGGCGACCTCGCGGCCGCCTCCGGCGCCGTGTCCCGGCCGCCCGTGACGGTACGAACACCTCCCTGCACCCTGCCGCCGAGCCCGCTGGCCCCGCGCCGCCACTGGGTCGTGGACGAGACGGCGCGCGAGCTGCCGGATCCCGGCGAGGCGATACCCGCGACACCCGCGATACATGAGACACCCGCGACATCCGCGACACCCGCGACAGCCACGGCCGCCGCGGCAGCCGTGCCCGCCGCGTCCGCCGTCTCCCTCGTGCTCGAAGAGGTCTCGCGGACCGGTGTCTTCCCCCTCTCCGAGCTGGGCGGGCACCTGACCCTGGTGGCCGATCTCGGATTCGACTCCCTGATGCTGCAGGAGCTCGGAGTCAACATCGCCAAGCGGATACCGGGCTTCCGGTCCGAGGAGCTGTTCTCGCCCGGACTCACCGTCGACCGGCTGGTCGCACTGGCGGATCCGGACCCGGATCCGCACACCGGCCGGGACCGCAGGGCATGGGACGCAGGGACGGCCGTCATCGACGCGTTCCCCGAAGTCGGCGAGTTCGAGCAGCGCCTCGACGAGATCACCGGCAGCGGCGCGGCCAACCCGTACTTCCGGGTCCACGAGGGCAGCATCCGGGACACGACCGTCATCGGGGGCCGCACCCTGCTGTCCTTCGGGAGCTACAACTACCTCGGGCTCTCCGGCCATCCCGCCGTCGACGAGGCCGTGCACCGGGCGGTGGACCGGTACGGCACCTCGGTCTCCGCGAGCCGCGTCCTGTCCGGCGAACGGGACCTGACCGTACGGCTGGAGCGGGCGCTGGCGGACTTCCTCGGAGTCGGCGACTGCCTGACCCTGGTGAGCGGCCACGCCACCAACGTCACCGCGATCGGGCACCTCGTCGGCCCCGGAGACCTGGTGGTGCACGACGCGCTCGCCCACGACAGCATCCTCCAGGGCTGCGCCCTGTCCGGGGCGGCGCGACGCCCCTTCGCCCACAACGACATGGGGCAGCTGGAGCACATGCTGCGGCTCAACCGCCCCCGGTTCCGGCGGGTGCTGATCGCCGTCGAGGGCGCCTACAGCATGGACGGCGACCTCGTCGACCTGCCCGCCGCGGTCGAGCTGAAGAAGCGCTACGGCGCCCTGCTCATGGTCGACGAGGCCCACAGCATCGGCACGGTCGGCGAACGCGGCCGGGGAGTCGGCGAGTTCTTCGGCGTGGACCGGTCCGACGTGGACCTGTGGATGGGCACCCTCTCCAAGTCCTTGGCCAGCTGCGGCGGTTACCTCGGCGGCTCGGCCCGGACGGTGCGCTGGCTGCGCCACACGCTCCCCGGCTTCGTCTACAGCGTCGGCCTGACCCCGGCCAACGCGGCCGCGGCGCTGGCCGCCAGCGAGCTGCTGACCGAACAGCCGCAGCGGGTGCAAGCGCTCAGGCGGAACGCGGAGCTCTTCCTGCGGCTCGCCGCCGGAGCCGGTCTGGCGACGGGCACCAGCGGGGGCACGCCGATCGTGCCGTGCATCCTCGGCGACTCGGCGCGGACCCTGCGCGTCGCGGACGGCCTGTTCACCCGGGGCGTCGTCGCGGACCCGATCTTCCACCCCGCCGTGGAGGAGGGGCTGTCCAGGCTGCGGTTCTTCATCACGAGCGAACACCGCGAGGAGGACATCGGTCGGGCCGTGTCCGTCCTGGCCGAGGAGGTGGCGGCCGCCGGGCGGTAAGCCGTCCATCTCAGATCAGGGTGCGTTCGATGCGGCTGAGCGTGGCGCTCCTGGCGGGATCGCCGTCCTCGCCCGCCGTCGCGGCGGGGTCCGCCGACCGCTGCCGGCCGGCCGCGCCGATCCGCTGGGACAGGAGGTAGGCGATGATCTCCGCCTCCTGCTCCTGGACGTCGTCGTAGGTCGCGCGCAGGAGCATGTCGCGTACGAGCTGGGGGTCGAGGTTGGGGAAGAGGAGGCGCGCGGCCGCCTCGTCCAGCCCGCCCGCCCCGCGATGGCAGCAGATGATGTGGCCCAGCTCGTGCAAGATGATGTGCTCCTGATGCGCGCCGGTGGTGTTGGCGTCGTAGAAGATGAGGTCCTCGTCGCGAGCGGCCACCCACATGCCGCACGGATGCGACGAGGGCATCTGCATCGGGACCAGCGTGATCGGACGGTCGCGCACCTCACCGAGATGGCGGCACAGTTCGGCGACGTCGGCGGCCGCCGGCAGATCGAGATCGGCGATCCGCTGCGCGCCGGCCTTGCGGAGCTTCTTGAGCCGGCTGCGGCGCTCGTGGTCGGCCGCCCGCTCCTTGCGGGCGCCCCTCATCCCGGCTCGGAGGGGTCGGCGACCGGGGGCAGGCCCTGCATCTGCCGGTACTGGTCCATGATGGCCGTGATGGCCTGGAGGTTCTCCTTCTTCATCCCGGCCGCCCGCATCGCCACGGCGCGTACCCCGGACTGGCGCAGCGCCTCGATGGCGGCGAGCTCGCCGAGCACGGATTCGGCGACCTTGTCGTCGAAGAAGTAAGCGACCGAGACCCCGAAGAAACGGGCCAGGGCGGACAGCAGGTCGGGTGACGGGTTGGAGCGCTTCCCCGTGCGCAGCTGCGACAGGTACACACCCCCGACCTTGAGTTCGGGGTTGACCCGCTTCAGCTCGTCCGCGACCTCGGCGTTGGTCCAGTGCCTGCCCTTGGGGCGGACCGTTCGGAAGAGGTCGTCGAGGCGCGTCGCGAGCAGGGGGCGTTCCTCACTCCCGTTCTCGGAGTCGTTCTCGGTCCCGGTCACGGTGAACCATCCTCCCGTCGCCTGTCGTATAGCCCTCAGCTATTCGTCAGTTTCACAGATTAGCTGTCAGTTGACAATTGACCAGGACTCGGCGAACGTGGGGTCCAGCCGATAGCTGGCAGCTAACTTGCGCTCACGGGGGACGCACGTTGGTCGCCGGTGATATCGGACTGGCCCGGCCCTCGGGGGATGGGCCGGGCCAGTACGGGCGGGAGCAACCCGTCCGGCCGCCGCGAAAGCGGGGAAACGGGATACCCGCCCGGTTTGACGGGGGATGCAAACCGGGCGGGAGTTCTCAACTCGCCTTGTCGAGCTTACTGTAGGCAGCTGCCACTTGGGTGAGCCATGCCAGCTCTGCCGCGAAGTTGTTCGTATCACGGTCGTCGAAGTCGCCGGCGTCCTTGTTGTTCCGGGGCACCGTGTGGGTCAGTTTTGCCTGCAAGGCGCGCTTGATCTGTGCAGCTTCGGTGAAGGCCTGCCGCGATTCCGCGCTCACCTCCTTGGCCGGATCACGACCCCCGTCGGCGGTGCGGTCGATGTACGGACGCAAGTCCCGCCAGCCGTCCCGTATTTCGACGACCCTGCGGTGCAGGCGGTAGTCGAGGTCGGACACCGAGGCGCCGGGCGGCTCCAGCGCGATGTCCGGGGAGGACTCGTACAGGTCCCGCCAGAGCGGGTAGAGCGCCCGGTACGACCGGTAGGTGCGGGCCCACTCCAGGAGCCGGGTCGCCGCCGGACCCCAGGAGGAATTGGTCAGGCTGAGCGAGAGCATCACGATGCCCGCCGCGCTGAAGACCGACGCGGCCACCTTCCAGGCGCCGATGTCGACCCCGGCCGCCGCCGTCAGGATGTTGACCGTCCTGGCCAGGCAGTAGAGGAACAGGACCACCGCGGTGACCGAGAGCAGCCGCAGCGCCTGGCGCAGCGAGGCGTTGCCGGTCATCCGGGCGTACGGCCCGCACTGGAGGTAGATCGTGACGCACGGGATCGCCTGGGAGGCGATGAACGCCAGGAGATAGGTGAGCAGCAGCGGCTCGCTGGTGCCGTCGAAGTCCGAGGCGGGCCGGCCCGTGCCGTCGGCGAGGAAGAAGAGGGCCGTCAGCAGCACGTCGAGCGCGATACCGGTGATCACCCAGTAGCGGGTCCTGCGTACGGCGCCCTCGTCCGCGGCCGCCCACCGCAGAAGGATGATCTGCGCGCTGACGCAGAAGGCCACCGCCGACAGGTGCATGAGCAGGACGGCGAGGTTGGCCACCCCCAGGAGGGGCGCGCCCCCCATGGCCAGGGCCCCCATGGTGAAGGTGAGGCACTGGAGCAGCAGGGTGGCGATCAGCGTGCGGTACGCGCCGTCCTTCCAGCTGCGGCGCGCCTGGAACAGCCGGTAGACGAGCGCCGCGTACGAGGAGAGCGCCGCGATGACGAAGCAGAGGGTTCTGGTGGTGTTCACGTCCTGGTTTCCTGCCGGTGCCGCGCGGGCGGTGGACGGGTCAGTCGGTGCTCTCGGCCGGGGGGACCACCAGGCCGATGCTCTCGGCGGCCACGGCGATGGCGTAGTCGAAGAACGCGGCCTCGTCCCGGACGCTGTCGTGGGTACGGCTGAAGACCTGGAACACCAGGAGGCCGATCAGGCTGCTCCACAGGACGATGCCGCGCTCGACGATGTCCGAGAACGGGGCCCCGGGCGCGCCGCCGAAGAGCTGCAGGGCCTCGGGCCGGAGCAGCGGCGGGCCGGGCACCGGCCGCCGGGGCGGGGTGAGTTCACCGGCCTCGAGCGCGGAGCGCACGATGGCGGCGAGGACCGCGGGGGTGCGCGACGCAGGCGGGACCGTGTCCTGCGGGGCGTGGTAGCCGGGTACGGGAGAGCCGTAGATCAGGGTGAACTCGGCCGGGTTGGCGAAGGACCACCGCCGCAGTGCGCGGGTGACCGCCAGCAGCCGTGCGCCCCCGGACCCGCCGGCCGCCGCGGCGGCGCCGTCGGCCTGCTCCATCGCCTCGCCGGACGCGTCGTAGGCGTCGATGACCAGGGCGGTGAGCAGGTCGTCGCGGTGCGGGAAGGCGGCTTCGACATCGGCGACGGGAAGGCCGCTGTCGCGCGCCACGGCATCCAGGGACAGCCCGGCGGCGCCCGCCTCCACCAGCTGCTGACGCGCGATGTCCTTGATCACCGCAGCCCGGGTGATGTCGTCTTCCTCGGTTGGACTGATTGCGGAAACATCCATGCCGGAACCGTACCCGCCGGCAACTGCGGCCGTGCGTACGGTCTTTCGAACGCCCTGGTCATGCGCTGTGATCCGGCCACCGGGCGGGTACGGAACGTTCCGGGCGAATGCGGCCCGGCGGCGGGCGTCAGCCCTCGGGCAGCGTGCTCGGGCCGCCGGTCAAGGAGACGTGCAGGCCGTCCGGCCGGACCTCGGCGGAGGTGGCGGCGAGCCCGAGCGGGTACTCCTTCGGCTCGCCCGACTGCGGGCCGAAACCGCCGCCGGCGATGCCGAGCCGCTCGGTGGGGACGGAGCGGCCGAAGAGGGTGAGCCCGTCGACGGCGAGCGTGACCTTGCCGTCCGCGAGCACCGGACGCAGCGTCAGCCGCCCGAGGCCGCCCGGGCCGACGTCCGCGAGGACCGTCCCCTTCGCCGGGTCGGTGGTGACCGCGGCCACCGCCACGGCCGGGACGGCGCCGCGGATCGCGGCGGCGAGGGACTGTGTGGAGACCGTCACGTCGGCGCGGGCGGCGCCGACCGTGGTCGTCCCGCCGAGGCGGACGTCGTCCAGCCGGGCCCGGACGCGGACCTGGGAGAGCCGCCCGACCCGGGCGTCGTCGCTGCTGATGTCGAGCCGGGGGATGCTCTCGTGCGCCAGGTCCCACAGGGCGGAGCCGCCCGCGACACCGACCGTCACGTCGTCGCCGAGGCCCGGAGCCGCTTTCGCGACACGGCTCTGGATGTGGTGGCGGACCGTGTACTCGGCCGCGCCGGTGGCGGCGACGGCCGGCAGGAGCACGGCGGCCGTGACCGTGAGGACGGGACGGCGGCGCAGGGCGGCCCGGATCCGTGCCAGGGGGCGCTTCATCGCCGTTCTCCTCGGGCGGGTGCGAGATCGGGGGCGGTGCCGGACGCGGTGGCGGGATCGGCAGCGGGATCCGCTGCCGTATCCGGTGCGGCGGGGGGCCCTTCCGGGTCGAGATGCGGAAGCAACCGGTCCAGCCAGCCGGGAAGCCACCAGTTGGCGCGTCCGAGGAGGTACATGGACGCGGGCACCAGGAGCAGGCGGACCACGGTGGCGTCGATGATGACACTGACGCCGAGGCCCAGCGCGAGCATCTTGACGGCGACGTTCGTGGAGAGCAGGAAGGCCAGGAACACGCTGGTCATGATCAGCGCCGCGCAGGTGATGACGCGGGCGGTGGCGGCGAGGCCGGTCGCGACGGCCAGGTGGTTGTCCTCGTGCTGCAGCCAGGACTCGCGGATCCGGGAGAGCAGGAAGACCTCGTAGTCCATGGAGAGCCCGAAGACGATCGCGAACATCATCATCGGTACGTAGGACTCGACGGGCACCTTCTCGGTGACGCCGAACAGCGCGCCGCCCCAGCCCCACTGGAAGACCGCCACGACCACGCCGTAGGCGGCGGCGATGGAGAAGAGATTGAGCACGGCGGCCTTGAGCGCCACCAGCGGGCTGCGGAAGACGGTGAGCAGCAGCAGGAACGCGGCGGTGACCACCACCGTGATGATGAGGGGCAGTTTGGCGGTGAGGGTGTCGGTGAAGGTCTGGGCGGCGGCGGCCGTACCCGTGACGTAGCCGGTGGTTCCGCTGCCCGACAGCGTTCGCGGCACCGTCTCGTCCTGCAAGGTGTGGATCAGGTCGGCGGTGGCCGCGTCCTGCGGGCCGGTGGTGGGCACGACCGTGGTGATGAGCAGGGCGTGGTCGGGGCTGGGCACCGGGGGAGTGACGGAGGCGACGCCCGGTACGGCGGCCAGCTCGCGCCGGAGCGAGGCCGCGAGGTCCTGGCGCAGGCCCTCGCTCTCGACGTGGCGGCTGTCGAGGTGGGTGACGACGGTGAGCGGGCCGTTGGCACCCGGGCCGAAGCCCTCGGTGATCAGATCGTAGGCGCGGCGGTCGGTCCTGCTGGTGGCCTGGGCGCCGGCGTCGACATGGCCGAGCTGCATGGACGCGACGGGGACCGCGAGCACGCCGAGCACGAGCAGGCCGCCGACCAGGAAGAGCCACGGGCGGCGGCTCACCCGGACGGCCCAGCGGTGCCAGACGTCCGCCTCGCCGGTGGGTTCCGCGACCGGCCGGCGGACGTGGAAGCGGTCGATGCGGCGGCCGAGCAGACCGAGGAGGGCAGGAGTCAGGGTCACGGACGCGGCGGCGGCCACGAGGACGCTGAGTCCGGCGGCGACACCGAGGGCGCCGATGAATCCCACGCCGGAGGCGCACAGCCCGCCCAGCGCCATGGCCACCGTGGCGGCGGCGACCAGCACGGCCCGGCCGCTGGTGGCGACCGTACGGCCGACCGCCTCGGCGGGTTCGGCCCCCGCGTGCAGCAGGGCCCGGTAGCGGGTGGCCAGGAAGAGCGCGTAGTCGATGCCGACGCCGAGGCCCATCATCGCGGCCAGGGTAGGGGCGGCCTGGGCGAAGTCGAACCGCCCGGCGAGCAGTCCGAGCCCGGCCAGGCTCACGGACAGCCCGAGCACGGCCGTCACCAGGGGCAGGCCGGTGGCGGCGACGCTGCCGAAACCGATCAGCAGCACGAGCACGGCGACGGCCAGACCGATCGCCTCCGAGGCGCGGTCGGCGGACTTGGGCGTGGCCAGCTGGCCGAGCGGGGCACCGTACTCGACGGTGACGCCGTCGGCGCGCAGCGGCTCGACGGCGGTGTCCACCCCGGCGAGGTAGGCGGGGTCGAAGCCCGCCGGGTTGCCGTCGAAGCGGACGGTCACCTGGGCGGTCGCGCCGTCCGCCGAGACCGCCCCGGGGGTGGTCAGCGGGTCGCTGACCGACAGGACGTCCGGGAGCCGGCCCAGGTCGGCGACGGCCGCCTCGATCGCCGCCCGGTGCTCGGTGACCGCACCCGCGTCGGAGGTGAGCACGAGGGCGGAGGCCGTGCCGCCGGACCCGGTGGTGTGGGCCGTCAGCAGGTCGGCACCGGTCTGGGTGCTGGTGCCGGGGAGGGAGAAGCTGTCCGCGTAGGTCCCGCCCCAGGTGTGGTTGGCGAGCCCGAGGCCGACCAGTGCCAGTACCCACAGGGCGACGACCCGCCAGGCGTGCCGGGCGCACCAGCGTCCGCTCCGGTGGAGGAGTCCCGGCCGCCGGGCCGATTCAGTGTTCATGGGGCCACTGTGCGCGGTGTGTGTAAGGGAGGCGTGGGCGCATTGTTCGGGGAAGGTAAGGGAGCCGCCGCGGCACCCGGGTGCTCAGGCGGCGGGGGCCGGCGGGAGGGTGACGGTGAAGCAGGCACCGCCTTCCGGGCCGTGTCCCTCGACGCGGATGACGGCGCCGAGCCGGCCGGTCAGGCGGTGGGCGATGGCCAGCCCCAGCCCGCTGCCGACCGGGCGGGTGCCCCGGTAGCGCTCGTGGAGGGCGCCGTGGTCGAAGGCGACGCGTACGTCGTCGTCGGTCAGGCCCGGCCCGCCGTCGCGGACCTGCAGCTCGGCCCCGCCGCCCGCGGCGGCCGGGCGGACGGCGAGGACCAGGGGAGCGCCCCCGGGCGTCACGCGCAGCGCGTTCTGCACCAGGCCGTCGATCAGCTGCCGGACCCGGAAGGCGTCCGTCGCGACGACGACGGGCGCCTGCGGCCGTTCGAGCCGCAGATCGACACCGTGGCGTGCGCACAGGCCGGTCCAGAACGCGGCGGCCTCCGAGACCAGCGCGCGCAGGTCCGCCGGGGCCACGTCGAGGCGGAAGTCGTCGGCCTCCAGCCGGGCCAGGTCCAGCAGGTCCCCCAGGAACCGGTCCAGACGCCGGGTCTCGTCGGCCAGGATGCCGCCGACCTCGGACACCCGGTCCGGTTCGATCAGGCCGTCGGCGAGCGCCTCGGCGTAGCCCTGCAGCGCGGTCAGCGGGGTGCGCAGATCGTGGGAGACCGAGAGCAGGAACTCCCGCTGGCGGTTCTCGCTGTGGGCCAGCGCCGCGTCCAGGACGTTCAGGGCGCGCCCGATGTCGGCGGTCTCCCGGGGCCCGTCGACCGGGGCCGGTACGCCGCGTTCGCCGTCGGCGAGCCGGTGCGCGATCTGCGCGGCCGTCACCAGCGGACGGGCGATCCGGCGGGCGAGGAGCGCTCCGGCCAGGGCCGCGCCGAGCATGCCGAAGACCAGCGGGACGATCACGTTGCGGCGGATCCGGCTCGTGTTCTCGGTGACGACCGCGTACGGCTCGGTCAGCACGACGGCGCCGCCGCGTACGCCGGGCTGCCCCACCAGCAGTACCTCCTGACCGCCGAGGATGCCGGTGGTGGAGACCGGATCCCCGGCCAGCAGGGCCGACCTGGACCTCCGGTCGACGGCCGGGCCGGCGGTTCCGCGCACGGTGCCGTCCGCGGTGATGACCGCGAGCTGCACCTCGTTGGGCCCCGCCAGGACCTGGGCGCCGGTGAACAGCGCCTCGGACACGGCAGGCAGCCGGCTGAGGACCTTCGCCTGCCGGGTCAGCTGGTCGCGTTCGCGCTGTTCGGCGCCGTGCGCGGCGGTCTGCCAGGCGATCAGCCCGGTCAGGGCCACCGCGAGCGCGGCCACCACGGTGGTCAGCACCACGATCTTGCGGGCGAGGGAGCCGCGGTGCGGCCCGGTGCGGGGGGCGCCGTTCACGGGCCGGGGGCCGTCGCGCTGTACCCCACGCCGCGGACCGTACGGATCGGGCTCGCGTCGCCGAGCTTGGCGCGGACCTGCGAGACGAAGACGTCGACCATGCGGGTGTCGCGGTACCCGGCGTACCCCCACACCTGGGCGAGCAGTTGTTCACGGGTGAAGACCTGGCCCGCGTGCCGGAGCAGGTGGGCGAGCAGATTGAACTCGGTCGCGGTGAGCTCGACGGGCTCGCCGTCGCGGCGCACGGTGCGGCTGACCGGGTCCACACTGAGCCGGCCGCCGTTCCCGGGCGGCGGTCCGGGCGGGCCCGCCGCCCGGCGCAGTACGGTCTTGACCCGGGCGACCAGCTCGCGAGGCGAGAACGGCTTCGTCAGGTAGTCGTCCGCGCCGAGTTCGAGGCCGAGGATCCGGTCGGCCTCCTCACCACGGGCGGTGACCAGCAGGACCGGTGTCCAGTCACCGGCGTCCCGCAGGGCGCGGCAGAAGGCGATGCCGTCCATACCGGGCAGGCCGATGTCCAGGACGATCGCCACCGGACGCATGCGCCGCGCGGCCGCGAGACCGGCGGCGCCGTCGGCCTCGACGTGGACACCGAAGCCTTCCCGGGTCAGATAGAGGCGCTGCACGTCGGAGATGTGGCGCTCGTCCTCGACGATCAGCACGAGGCCCCTGGACTCCGTCATCACTGCCCTTCAGCCGCGGTTGGCAGCACCGATGCTAACCGCGCCGCTCCGCCCTTCCGGCGGGCGCGCCGCCATCCGTACATTCCCCGAACAATGCGCCGACCGTGCTCCGGGTACGGCGCGTGCGCGCCTTGCCCGGAGCACGCGCCGCCTCAGCCGTGGCCGAAGCGGGGCGGGCGCTTGTCCACGAAGGCGGACATGCCCTCCTTCTGGTCGGCCGTGGCGAAGACCGCGTGGAACAGCCGGCGCTCGAAGCGGACGCCCTCGGTGAGCGTGGTCTCGAAGGCCCGGTTCACGGCCTCCTTGGCCATCATCGCGACCGGCTTCGACATCCCGGCGACGGTCTCGGCGACCGCGAGGGCCTCGGACAGCAGCTCGTCGGCCGGGACGATCCGGGACACCAGACCCGCCCGTTCGGCCTCGACCGCGTCCATGGTGCGGCCCGTCAGGCACAGTTCCATGGCCTTGGCCTTGCCGACGGCCCGGGTGAGCCGCTGGGATCCGCCGATCCCCGGGATCACCCCGAGCTTGATCTCGGGCTGCCCGAACTTCGCGGTGTCCGCGGCGAGCAGGATGTCGCACATCATGGCGAGCTCGCAGCCGCCGCCCAGGGCGTAGCCCGAGACCGCCGCGAGGGTGGGCGTACGCACCTGGCCGAGCCGGTCCCACGCCGTGAACCAGTCCGAGAGGTACATGTCCATGTAGGTGCGCGGCCGCATCTCCTTGATGTCGGCGCCCGCCGCGAAGGCCTTCGCGGAGCCGGTCACGACGATGCAGCCGACCTCCGGGTCCCGGTCCAGTTCCTCCGCGGCGGCCACCACCTCGGTCATGACCCGGAGGTTGAGGGCGTTGAGGGCCTCCGGCCGGTCGAGGGTGAGGACGGCCACCCGCCCCTTGCGCTCCAGCAGGATGGTTTTGTAGGTCATGCGGGTGTTCCGTTCCGGGGTCGCAGGGTGTGGACGATCGCCGAGAAGTCGAGGCCGGCGCCCTCGCCGGCGGCGAAGTCGGCGTACAGCTCGGCGGCCTTCAGTCCCAGTGGCGCCGCCACCCCGCCGGCCCGCAGGGCGTTCGCCGCCAGGGCGAGGTCCTTGGCCATGAGGGGCGCGGCGAAGCCGGGAACGTAGTCACGATTGGCGGGGCTGCCCGGGACCGGTCCGGGCACCGGGCAGTTGACGGTCAGGGCCCAGCACTGGCCGGAGGCGGTGGAGGCCACGTCGTAGAGCGCCTGGTGGTCCAGGCCGAGGCTCTCGGCGAGGACGAAGGCCTCGCTCACCCCGATCATCGAGACGGCGAGGATCATGTTGTTGCAGATCTTCGCCGCCTGTCCGGCGCCCGCCGTCCCGCAGTGCACGGCCTTCTTGCCCATCGCGCCGAGCACCGGCTCGGCCGCCGCGAACTCCTCGGCGCCGCCGCCCGCCATGAAGGTGAGGCTCGCCGCCTCCGCGCCGACCACCCCGCCCGAGACGGGCGCGTCCAGGGACCGGTGACCGGCCGCCCCGGCGGCCTCGTGGGCCGCCCGCGCGTCGGCCACGTCGATGGTCGAGCAGTCGACGAACAGGGTGCCGGGCCGCGCGGCGGCCAGCAGCCCGCCCTCCCCGTACAGGGCGAGGACGTGTCCGCCCGCCGGGAGCATGGTGATCACCACATCGGCCTCGGCGGCCGCCGCGGCGGCCGACACGGCCGGCTCCACCCCCGTCGCGGCGGCGGTGGCCAGCAGCTCCGGCACCAGGTCGAAGCCGAGGACGCGATGTCCTGCCTTCACCAGGTTGGCCGCCATCGGGCCGCCCATGCGGCCCAGTCCGACGAACGCCACGGTCCTGCTCACCAGGGCACCTCCTGAGTCGAATCCGTCCGGGACAGCTGCAGTTCGCGCGCGCCGAGCGGGGCGAAGAACCGTTCCACGTCCGCCGGACCCACCTCCGCGAGGGAGGGCGGCGACCACCGCGGGCTGCGGTCCTTGTCGATGACCTGCGCGCGGATCCCCTCCACCAGGTCGGGGGAGGACAGCGCCGCGCAGGAGATCCGGTACTCCTGCTCCAGGGCCCGCTCCAGCGGGCCGAGCACGCGCACCCGGCGCAGGGCGGCCAGGGTCACCTTCAGCGCCGTGGGCGACTTGGTCCGCAGCGTGGCGGCGGCCTCCTTCGCCGCCGGGGCGCCGCTGTCGAGCAGGCGCTCCACGATCTCCTCCACCGTGTCCGCCGCGTAGCAGTGGTCGATCCATGCGCGGTCGGCGTCGAGCCCGCCGGCGGGCGCCGGACCGACGTACCGTTCCAGCACCTCGTGCACGGAGGCCCCCGCCAGGTCCGCGGCCAGCCGCGGCAGCAGTTCCGAGGGCACGAAATGGTCGGCGAGCCCGCACAGCAGCGCGTCCGCCGCCCCGGCCTGCGCCCCCGTCAGGGCCAGATGGGTGCCCAGTTCGCCGGGAGCGAGCGCCAGCAGGTACGTGCCGCCGACGTCGGGGACGAAGCCGATGCCGGTCTCGGGCATGGCCACGCGGGAGCGTTCCGTGACGATCCGTACGGTGCCGTGGGCCGAGATTCCGACGCCGCCGCCCATGACGATGCCGTCCATGAGGGCGACGTACGGCTTGGGGTAGCGGGCGATGCGGGCGTTGAGCCGGTACTCGTCGCGCCAGAAGCCGGCCGAGGCCGTACCGCCCGTGCGGGCGTCCTCGTGGATCGCGCGGATGTCGCCGCCCGCGCACAGGCCGCGCTCACCGGCGCCCGCGATGACGACGGCCGAGACGTCCGGGTCGTCCTGCCAGCCGGCGAGCGCCTCGTCGATGCGCAGCACCATGGCGTGGGTGAGGGCGTTCAGGGCCCTGGGGCGGTTGAGGGTGATGTATCCGGTGCGGCCCTCGGTCCGCAGGAGCACGTGGTCCCGGTCGTGGCCGTCGTCCCCGGTGGATCCGTGGTTCATCGCAGGGCCTCCGTGAGCCCGCGGGCGACGATGATGCGCATGACCTCGTTGGTGCCTTCCAGGATCTGGTGGACCCGAAGGTCGCGGACGATCTTCTCGATGCCGTACTCGCTCAGATAGCCGTAGCCCCCGTGGAGCTGCAGGGCCCGGTCGGCCACCGCGTAGCCGGTGTCCGTGGCGAACCGCTTGGCCATCGCGCACAGCTGCGGAGCCAGCGGGTCGCCCCGGTCCAGCGCGTCGGCCGCCTGGCGGACCAGGGCGCGGGCCGCGGCCAGCTCGGTGGCCATGT
Source organism: Streptomyces sp. NC-S4 (assembly GCF_054353315.1). Lineage (NCBI taxonomy): Bacteria > Bacillati > Actinomycetota > Actinomycetes > Kitasatosporales > Streptomycetaceae > Streptomyces > Streptomyces sp. NC-S4. Next base: position 8,167,747 of record NZ_CM135937.1, read on the forward strand.
CGGCGAGCCGGAACTGCAGGGCCTGGGCGTCCAGCAGCCGGGCCCCGAACGCCTCCCGGTCGGCCAGGTACGCGAGGCTGCGGTCCAGCGCGCTCTGCGCACCGCCCAGCGAGCAGGCGGCGATGCCGAGGCGGCCGCCGTTGAGGCCGTTCATGGCGATCCGGAAGCCGTCGCCCTCGGCGCCGAGCCGCCGGCCGGCGGGGACGCAGACCCCGTCGAGGACCACCTGGCGGGTGGGCTGGGCGTTCCAGCCCATCTTCCGCTCGTTCGGGCCGAAGGAGACCCCCGCGTCCGCGCGTTCGACGACGAACGCGGAGATGCCGCCCGGGCCCTCCTCGCCGGTGCGCGCCATGACGATGTAGACCTCGGCGGCGCCGGCGCCGGAGATGAACTGCTTGACCCCGGTCAGGACGTAGCCGTCGTGCGTGCGCTCGGCCCGGGTGCGCAACCGGGCCGCGTCGGATCCGGCGCCCGGTTCGGTGAGGCAGTAGCTGCCCAGCGACCGTGCGGAGCACAGATCGGGCAGCCAGCGGGCCCGCTGGTCCGCGTCCCCGTACCGGTCGATCATCCAGGCGACCATGTTGTGGATGGAGAGGTATCCGGCGATGGAGGGGCAGCCGGTGGCGAGGGTCTCGAAGACGAGGACGCCGTCGCCGCGGCCGAGACCGCTGCCGCCGTGTTCCTCGCGGACGTAGACGCCGCCGAGCCCGAGGTCCGCCGCCTTGCGGATCACGTCCAGCGGGAAGTGCTTGTCCTGGTCCCAGGTGACGGCGTACGGGCCGAGCTGCTCCTGGGCGAAGTCCAGGGTGACCTCGGCGAGGGCGAGCTGATCGGGGCTGAGGGTGAGGGTCACCGGGCTCATCCCATCGTCGGGATGGTGAAGCTCGCGCTCTCCTTGGCTCCGGAGGGCCAGCGCGAGGTGACGGTCTTGGTACGGGTGTAGAAGCGGATCGAGTCCGGGCCGTGCTGGTTCAGGTCGCCGAAGCCGGACCGCTTCCAGCCGCCGAAGGTGTGGTAGGCGACGGGGACGGGGATCGGCACGTTGACGCCGACCATGCCGGCGCCCACCCGGCGGGTGAAGTCGCGCGCCGTGTCGCCGTCGCGCGTGAAGATCGCGACGCCGTTGCCGTACGGGTGCTCGGTGGGCAGGCGCAGGGCCTCCTCGTAGTCGGCGGCCCGCACGACGGACAGCACCGGGCCGAAGATCTCTTCGCGGTAGATCCGCATCTGCGGGGTCACGCGGTCGAAGAGGGTGGGACCGGCGAAGAAGCCGTTCTCGTGTCCGGGCAGGGTGAACCCGCGGCCGTCCACGACGAGTTCGGCGCCCTCCGTGGCCCCGATGCCGACGTAGCGGTTCACCCGGTCGAGGGCCTCCCGGCCGACCAGCGGCCCGAAGTCGGCCTCGGGATCGTCGGAGCGGCCCACGCGCAGGGTGGCGATGCGCTCCGCCAGCTTGGCCACCAGGGCGTTCGCGGTCTCCTCGCCGACGGGGACGGCGACGGCGATGGCCATGCAGCGCTCGCCCGCGGAGCCGTAGCCGGCGCCGATGAGGGCTTCCACGGCCTGGTCGAGGTCGGCGTCGGGCATCACGATCATGTGGTTCTTGGCTCCGCCGAAGCACTGGGCGCGCTTGCCGTGGGCCGCGGCGGTGGCGTAGACGTGCGCGGCGATCGGGGTGGAGCCGACGAAGCCGAGGGCCTGCACGCGCGGGTCCTCGAGGAGGGTGTCGACGGCCTCCTTGCCGCCGTTGACCACATTGAGCACGCCGGGCGGCAGGCCGGCCTCCAGGAACAGTTCGGCGAGCCGCAGCGGTACGGAGGGGTCGCGCTCGGAGGGCTTCAGGACGAAGGAGTTGCCGCAGGCCAGGGCGGGCGCGGCCTGCCACAGGGGGATCATCGCGGGGAAGTTGAAGGGGGTGATCCCGGCGACCACGCCGAGCGGCGAGCGCAGGGAGTGCACGTCGATCCCGGCGCCCGCGTTGTCGGTGAACTCGCCCTTCAGCAGGTGCGGGACACCGGCGGCGAACTCGACCACCTCCAGCCCGCGTTGCAGGTCACCGTGGGCGTCGGCGACGGTCTTGCCGTGTTCGGAGGACAACAGCCGGGCGAGGGAGTCGCGTTCGCCCTCGACCAGCTGGAGGAAACGCAGCAGTACGCGCGAGCGGCGCTGCGGGTTCCACTGCCCCCAATCGGCCTGCGCCTCCTCGGCGTTCGCGATGGCGGCCTCGGTGTCGGCCCGCCCCGCGAGCGGGACGCGGGCCTGGACGGAGCCGGTGTTGGGGTCGTACACGTCGGTGAAGAGGCCGGAGGATCCGGTGGTGTGCTTGCCGCCGATGAAATGGGTGAGTTCACGGACCATGGGTGCCTGCTCTCGTCAGGTTGGATCCGGGGATGGCACGGCCGACCGGCGGGCGGCACCCGATCGGGTGCGCCGCAGGGGAAGGCCGTGGGACTGGGTCGAAAGGGACGACCTACGAGCGTGCGAACGTGTGCGCGCGCTCCGCCGGATCACCAGGGTCGTGGGTACAAACCGGTGCCATGCGTGTCTGCTCCATCCTCGTGGACAACACGGAACATCCGCGGCCGGTATCCTGACTCCCGGATCCCCGCGTGCTGCCCGCCTTCCCGACAGACCTCGTCAGTGGCGTGTGGACGGCAGCACACTCCCCGGTCACAGTGGCGGGACCGTGCCGGTTTCTCACCGGCTTCCCTGCACCGCGGACCTTGTGGCACGAACATATAGTTGGACGTCCTAGTAAGTCCAGGGCCGCCGCCGCGCGCCTTCCGTCCGGCCGCGCCGCCCGTCCGGTCGTGCCGTCCGTGGGCTGACGCCCGCTCAGCCCCGGGCCGGGACGTCGTTCCTGGTCACCGGGTACGGGACGAAGGTGCTGCTGTTCTCGTCGACGGCCAGCGCCCGCCCGAGCGGCGGCACGGCCCGCTGCGGACAGTCGAGCCGTTCGCACAGGCGGCAGCCCATGCCGATGGGGGTGGCGGCCGCCGCGTTGTCGAGGTCCAGCCCGTCGGCGTACACGAGCCGCGAGGCGTGCCGGATCTCGCAGCCGAGCCCGATCGCGAAGGTCTTGCCGGGCTCGCCCCAGCCGCCGCGGTGGCGGGTGACGGCCCGGGCGGTCCACAGGTACCGCTGCCCGTCGGGCATGGCGGCCACCTGGACGTGGATGCGGCCGGGCGCGGCGAACGCCTCGTACACGTTCCACAGCGGGCAGGTACCGCCCGCGCGGGAGAAGTGGAATCCGGTCGCCGACTGCCGCTTGGACATGTTCCCGGCCCGGTCCACCCGGACGAAGGAGAAGGGCACCCCGCGCAGCCTGGGCCGTTGCAGGGTGCTCAGCCGGTGGCAAACCGTCTCGTAGCCGATGCCGAAATGGTCGGTGAGCCGCTCGATGTCGTAGCGGAACTCCTCGGCGGCCGCGTGGAAGGCGCGGTACGGGAGGATCAGCGCGCCCGCGAAGTGGTTGGCGATGCCGATCCGCGCGAGGGCGTGGACGGGGGTGCCGGGCGGGAAGTCCTCGGCGGCCAGCCGGTCCAGTTCGTCCCCGTACTCGATCAGCGCCAGCTGGGTGGCCATCCGGAACGCCTGCTGCCCCGGCCGGAGCCGGTTCGACAGGTGCAGTACCCGGGCGGCGGGGTCGTAGTGGTGCAGCCGGTCGGAGTCCGTGGCCGTCCGGATCCCGTGCCGGTCGGAGAGCCGACGGGCCAGCGCGCCGATGACGTCCCCCGGACGGATGCCGATCGCGGCGGCGAGGTCCTCGGCGGCGACGTCGGTGTCGTGCAGGTAGTTCTGCCGCCGGTAGAAGAACTCGCGGATCTCCTCGTGGGGCGAGCGCGGGCTGTCGGCGGCCAGGTCCCGGCCGTCGGCCGCGTCGGCGAGGCGCTCGGCCAGGAGCTGGCTGCGCCGGCCCAGGTCCAGCAGGACCGAGGCGACCGCGGGCATACGGGTGGCCAGTTCGGCCAGGTCGGAGGGGGAGACGCGGGCCTCGGCCACCTCGTTGGCGAGCGCCTCGCGCAGGTCGGCGACCAGCCGGCTGGTGTCGCGTTCGGAGAAGAAGCCCGGATCCACGCCGAAGGCCTCGGTGAGGCGCAGCAGGACCGGAACGGTGAGCGGCCGGGAGTCGTGCTCCATCTGGTTGAGGTAGCTGGGGGAGATGGCGAGCACCCGCGCCAGGTCGGCCTGGGTCATCCGCCGCTCCTCGCGCAGCCGCCGCAGCCGCGCTCCCGCGTACGTCTTGCCCACCGCACTCCCTCACCGTCTGCCGGACCGGACACGCGCCGCCAGGATACGGCGATCTTCGCGGCCGACGAGCTTCGCAACCTTGGCAATTCCGGGGCCGAAGATTCGCAGAGCTTGGCAGATGTACCTCCTTGATGGCACTCAGTGTCAGTGTCAGAGTCGGTGCTGCGGCCCGCCGGACACGGCGGCCGGGACGAGCCGACTGGCCCGATTCACGCCCTGATTTCGGCCATCCAGGCGGTTCGATCCGGCGGTTCGGCAGCATTGCTCAGCTTCGGCCCATGGTCGGGTTCGGCGGCCGCAGCTCCACATCAGGCACAGAGTGCCAAGACATCGGGTTCATGACCCGGCACATTGGCAAGACCAGCGACGGATGGAAACGGTGACGGTCATGGCAGAGGCGAACACGACGGCGGCGGCCGAGCAGCTGGGGCAGCGGTGGGCCGAAGACCCCCGCTGGGCGGGCATCGAGCGCACCTACACGGCCGAGGACGTGGTGCGGCTCTCGGGCAGCGTCCGCGAGGAGCACACGCTGGCCCGGCGCGGCGCCGAACGGCTGTGGCGACAGCTCCACGAGCAGGACTACATCCACGCCCTCGGCGCGCTCACCGGCGGCCAGGCGGTCCAGCAGGTGCGGGCCGGACTCCAGGCCATCTACCTCTCCGGCTGGCAGGTGGCCGCCGACGCGAACCAGGCCGGGCACACCTACCCGGACCAGAGCCTGTACCCGGTCAACTCGGTCCCGCAGGTGGTGCGCCGCATCAACAACGCGCTGCTGCGCGCCGACCAGATCACCACCGCCGAGGGCGGCACCGACACGACGGACTGGCTCGCGCCGATCGTCGCGGACGCCGAGGCCGGCTTCGGCGGCCCCCTGAACGCCTTCGAGCTCACCAAGGCGATGATCGCGGCGGGTGCGGCCGGCATCCACTACGAGGACCAGCTGGCCTCCGAGAAGAAGTGCGGCCACCTCGGCGGCAAGGTCCTCGTCCCGACCTCGCAGCACGTGCGCACCCTCAACGCGGCCCGCCTGGCGGCCGACATCGCCGACACCCCGACCCTGATCATCGCCCGCACGGACGCCCTCGCGGCCACCCTCCTGACCAGCGACGTCGACGAGCGCGACGCGGAGTTCTGCACGGGCGAGCGCACCGCCGAGGGCTTCTACCACGTACGCAACGGCATGGCCCCGGTCATCGCCCGCGGCCTCGCCTACGCCCCGTACGCCGACCTGATCTGGGTGGAGACCGGCACCCCCGACCTGGAGCAGGCCCGCGAGTTCGCCGAGGCGATCCACGCTCAGTACCCCGACCAGATGCTGGCCTACAACTGCTCGCCGTCCTTCAACTGGAAGGCCGCGCTCGACGACGACCAGATCGCCAAGTTCCAGCGGGAGCTCGGCGCGATGGGATACCGCTTCCAGTTCATCACCCTGGCCGGCTTCCACTCCCTCAACCACGGCATGTTCGACCTTGCCCGCGGCTACGCCGAACACGGCATGACCGCCTACGTCGACCTCCAGGAGCGCGAGTTCGCCGCCCAGGCCCAGGGGTTCACCGCCGTCAAGCACCAGCGCGAGGTCGGCACCGGCTACTTCGACCTCGTCTCCACCGCCGTCAACCCGGCCTCCTCCACCACCGCGCTCTCCGGCTCCACCGAGGAAGAGCAGTTCCACTAGACCGTCCGACCATCCGGCCGTCCCTTCGCCGACTCCTTCCGACGGGTGCCCGGGGGACTTCCCCTCGGGCACCGCCCACCGCCCCCGCTGAGGAGAACCGCATGCCCCTCTCTCCACTGACCCGCAGCGTCCAGGTCCTCGGTGCGCCGGGTGAGCGCTTCGAGGAGATCCTGACCCCCGAGGCCCTGGAGTTCATCGGACGGCTCGACACCGCGTTCGCGGACCGCCGCCTGGAGGTCCTCAAGGAACGCGACCGCCGCTCGGGCCACCTGGCCGGCGGCACCCCGCTCGACTTCCCCCTCGCCACCCGCGCCCTCCGCGAGGACACGCACTGGCGCGTCGCCCCGCCCGCGCCCGGCCTCACCGACCGCCGCGTCGAGATCACCGGACCGCCCGAGCGGCGGATGGCCGTCAACGCCCTCAACTCCGGTGCCAAGGTCTGGATGGCCGACTTCGAGGACGCCACCGCCCCGGCCTGGGCCAACGTCATCGGCGGCCAGCTGACCCTGCTCGACGCCATCGAACGCCGCATCGACTTCACCACCCCGGAGGGCAAGGAATACCGCCTCGGCGAGCGGCTCGCGACCATCATGGTCCGACCGCGCGGCTGGCACCTCCTCGAAGAGCACCTGGAGATCGACGGACGGCCCCTGTCCGCGTCCCTCGTCGACTTCGGCCTGTACTTCTTCCACTGCGCCCAGCGGCAGATCGACGCCGGCCACGGCCCGTACTTCTACCTGCCCAAGCTGGAGAACCGGTACGAGGCGCGCCTGTGGAACGACGTCTTCCTCCTCGCCCAGGAACTTCTCGGCATCCCCCGCGGCACCGTCCGTGCCACCGTCCTCATCGAGACGATCACCGCCGCCTTCGAGATGGAGGAGATCCTCCACGAGCTGCGCGAGCACAGCGCGGGACTGAACGCGGGCCGCTGGGACTACCTCTTCAGCCTGATCAAGACCTTCGGCCACCGCACCGACTTCCAGCTGCCCGACCGGGCCGAGGTCACCATGTCCGCCCCCTTCATGCGGGCCTACACCGAGCTGCTGGTCCGCACCTGCCACCGGCGCGGCGCCCAGGCCATCGGCGGGATGGCCGCCCACGTCCCCAGCCGGGACGCGGAGGCGAACGCCGCCGCCTTCGCCAAGGTGCGCCTCGACAAGGAGCGGGAGGCCGAGGACGGCTTCGACGGCTCCTGGGTGGCCCACCCCGGACTGGTCCCCGTCTGCCGCGAGGTCTTCGACGGAGTCCTGGGGGAGTGGCCGAACCAGCTGGACCGGACCCGCGAGGACGTCGAGATCACGGCGGCCGACCTGCTGTCCGTACGCCGGATCGCCGCGCCCCCCACCCGGGAGGGCATCCGCTCGAACGTCGCCGTGGCCCTGCGCTACTTCGACGCCTGGCTGCGCGGCAGCGGCGCCGTGGCCCTGTACGGCCTGATGGAGGACGCGGCGACCGCCGAGATCGCCCGCGTCCAGATCTGGCAGTGGCTGCGCCACGACCGTATCGACCGGGCGACGGTCCTCGACCTCCTCGACGCCGAATGCGCGGCCCTGGAGGAGGAGAACCCGCGGGCCCGGGTCACCGAGGCCAGGGAGGTCTTCGTGAACAGCGCGCTCACCCCGCGCCTGCCCGCCTTCTTCACCCCCGAGGCCTACACCCGCCACCTCGTCCGCCGGACGGAGAACCACTCATGACCCCGCCGATCGCACCGATCGCGTCGATCCGCCGGGTCGGCATCGTGGGCGGCGGCCAGATGGGCGCCGGCATCGCCGAGGTGTGCGCCCGGGCAGGCCTCGACACCGTCGTCGCCGAGTCCGACGCCACCGCCGCCCGGGTCGCCCGGGAGCGCGTCGCCGTCTCCCTCGAACGGGCCGTGCAGCGCGGCAAACTGGACCGGATCTCCGCCGAGGACGCCCTGGCCCGGCTCGTGTTCACCGGCGACCTGGAGGATCTCGCCGACCGGCAGCTCGTCGTCGAGGCCGTCACCGAGAACCCCGAAGCCAAGATCGAGGTCTTCGCCGGACTCGACAAGATCGTGGCGGACCCGGAGGCGATCCTCGCCACGAACACCTCCGCCATTCCCATCATGCGCCTGGGCATGGCCACCGGCCGCGCCGACCGGGTCGTGGGCCTGCACTTCTTCAACCCCGTCCCCGTCCTGCCTCTGGTCGAGGTCGTCTCCTCCCTCCACACCTCGCGCGACACCCTCGACGCCGTTGAGGCCTTCGCCCGCGACACCCTGGGCAAGACCACCGTCCGCTCCCAGGACCGGGCCGGCTTCGTGGTCAACGCGCTGCTGATCCCCTACCTCCTCTCGGCCATCCGCATGGCCGAATCCGGGTTCGCATCCACCGAGGACGTGGACGCCGGAATGGAACTGGGCTGCGCCCACCCGATGGGCCCGCTCAAACTCGCCGACCTGATCGGCCTGGACACCGTCGCGGCCATCGCGGAATCCCTCTACGAGGAGTTCAAGGAACCCCTGTACGCGCCGCCCCCGCTCCTCCAGCGGATGGTGCAGGCGGGTCTGCTCGGCCGCAAGAGCGGCCGCGGGTTCCACACATACGGCCGGGGCTGAGGGGCCCCGGCGGTCTCCAGGGCAGAGGGTGCGCCGGAGACGTACGGGAGTGGCGCGGGTGGGGCGAGTGGTGTCGCCGCACCCGCGCCGCTCCGCGTACCGGAGTCCGGGACCGCCGGCCGCGATCAGGCGGGCCGGGTCAGCAACTGCGCCAGGTGGTCGGCGAATTCCGTGATCCGGTCGAGCAGCGGGCCGCCGCGGGCGACCCGGAAGCCGTGCCGGCGGGCCCAGAAGGCGGCCTGCACCGCGTGGAGTTGGGCCCAGCGCCGGACGCGTTCGCGTTCGAGCTCCGCGGCCTCGACGAAGAGGTCCAGGGTGCGGTGGACGGCCTTGCCGAGGTCCTCGGCCTCGATGAGCGACAGGGCGCGCGTCTTGAGCAGCGTGCCGCCGTCGTAGGCGGGGTCTCCCGCACAGCCCTTGGGATCGACCGCGAGCCACGGCTCCCTCTCCGCCCGCAGGATGTTCCGGGCGTGCAGGTCGCCGTGGATCAGGACGTCCGGCTGGGTGCGCCCCAGCTCGCGCACGGTCGCCACCGCCGCGTCCACCACGTACCGCGGCAGCGTGTGTGCCAACTCGCTCTCGTCCTGGCGTAGTTGCTCCTCCCAGGAGTCGGCCTGCTCCCGCAGCCGGGGGAGATGGGCCGGCGCCGGGACGGCCAGCCGGCGGCTGAGCCGCCCCGCCACCGTCATCACCTCGTCGCCGTCCCCGACCCCCTCCAGCGTGACCGACCGGACCCGCTCCAGCAGCATCGCGAAACGCTCGTCGTCGCGCTCGTGCAGCAGGACGGCTCCGCGCCCGCCCCACGCCTCGAACGCGTCGGGCTCGTGGACGTTGCCGGGATGCGGGAAGGAGACCTTCAGCACGGCCGGCTCCGCGTCCCGCCGCAGCACGGGAACGATGATCCCGACGCCCCCGTGCATCACCTCGCCGTCCGGTACGCACTCCCAGCGTTCCAGTAACTCGTCGACGATCAGCGGCAGTTCGGCGAGCCATGCGGATCCGGCCGCTCCCTCGCGCTCGACGGTGCAGCGCGTGAACATTTCCGGTGTCTCGATCATCCCGGTACCTTACGCTGGGCCGCATGATCCGGATTCCTGTCCGTCCACGACCGGCCCTCGGGGCAACTTCGAGCCGCCGGGGGCGCTGAGATGCCGCCCGTCACCCACCGACTCACCCCCGCCGCGGCCGTCCCCTTCGCCCTCCGGGAGCAGATGGCCGAGGACTTCGTGGCCGCCGCACGCCGCTTCGCTCTTCAGGCCGGCGCCGACCGGCTGACGATCGACAACCCGATGGCGCGGGGGTTCTTCTCCTTCCGGTCCCGCCCGGCCCCGAGCGCCCCATCGCTGGCGAGGTTGTTCCCTCCCCACCGGCCCGGCTCGTCCGGCCCGCTCCCACCGTCCGGTTACCACGACGGCGCGCGCGTTCCGCTCGACACCGGCCTGGAACTGCTGCGGGCCGTGCTGCTGCGCGAAGGCCCCTGGTGCCGCCTGCACACCGAGGAAGGGTTCTTCCTCCACGTCGGGGAACGGAACGACCTCTACGTCGGGGGTCCTGCCGCGTACGCGGAGGCCGCGGCGCACGCCCGCCGATCGGGCCTGACCGTCGAACCGGTCGAACGCTCCCCGTACGACCCCGCCCTCGATGAGACCGACCCCCAGCCGCCCGCGGACGCGGCCTTCTGGACGGCGCTCCACCGCCTGGTCGCCGAGCACGGCGGGGTGCTGGTCGAGGAGCGGTACGCCGGCGGCGACCACCGCTGGCACCGGCCGACCACGGCCGCCGAGATCTCCGGGGTGAGAGCGCTGCTGACCCCGCGGGCCCGGCTGGCGGTGTGGCCGGACCTTACCGACGACATCGAGGCGGTCCGCGCCGCCGTCCTGCGCTCGGAACGGCTCGAACTCCTGGTCCAGCAGCGTCCCGACGGGATCCCCTGGGCGCGCCTCGCCGAGCCCTGGATGGGCTGCACCGACATCGCCTTCCCGGTGATCGGGAGCGGTCCGGGGTGCCGGGCCGGCCTGGTCCCGCTGGCACCGGCCGATCGCCGCCCCCTGCTCGCCGGAGTGCTGCCGGACGCCGACGGCGTCGTACGGGCCCGCTGGCGCACGAACCGCACCCCGGCCGACGAGCGGCGGGCCCTGCTCGGGTCGCTGCGGACCGGGGACGTGGTGACCGGCACCGTCGTGAGCGGCCTGGACGACGTCGGCGTGCACGTGGACCTGGACCTGGAGCCGGGAGACGAGCAGGGGTGGCCCCTGGGCTTCCTGCGCGTCCCCGAAATGTCCTGGGAGTCCTTCGAGGACGTGGACGAGGTGGCCCCGATCGGCCGGCGGATCCGCGCCGAGGTCCTCCACGTCGACCTGGAGTGGGAGCGCGCGAGCCTGTCCGTCAAGGCACTGCACCCGGACCCCTGGCGCGGCCTCGCCGAAGCCCTCCGGGTCGGCGACACCTTCCCCGGCACCGTCACCAGGACCATTGCGTTCGGTGTGTTCGTGCGCATCGCACCGGGTGTCGAGGGCCTGGTCCACGAGACCGAGTTCGCCGGCAGGACCTTCGAGGCAGGGGACGGCGTACGCGTCACCCTGCGCGCCGTGGACCTGGAGCGGCGCCGGATCGGCCTTTCCCCGGCCCCGGAGGCCTGAGCGGGCGGCCGCCGGTGGTGCTCAATCCAGGAGGGAGAGCGCCCCGGCGGCCGCGAAGCCGAGCACGGTCGACAGGCCCGCGAGTCTGCGGCCCAGCTCGTAGGCCTCCGGCATCATCGAGTTCGCGAGCATGGTCAGGACCGCCCCGGCCGTGAACGCCTGTACCAGCCGGCCCTCGGTGCCGGGGACGAACCCCACCAGCCCGTAGCCCAGCGCGGCGCACGCGCCCGAGATCGCCGTGATGCCCCACCAGATCCGGTACACCACGCCCGGCTGCCGTCCCTCCTCCCGCATGCCCGCGGTGGCGCCGAGGCTCTCCGGGAGGTTCGACAGGAACACCGCCGCCAGGAACGGCACGCTGATCGAGCCGCCGGCGGCCAGGCCCATCCCCAGCACCAGGGATTCGGGTATCCCGTCGAGCAGGGCACCGAGCACGATGGAGCGGTTCGCGTTGTGCGCGCTCCCGGCCGATCGCTGCGTCGTGGCCTTCTGGGCCACGGCTCCGTCGAGGAGGAAGAAGGTGAGGGCGCCGACGCCGACGGCCAGGAAGTCCCACGCGCTCTCGAAGCGCTCCCGGGGCACGAGCTCGTACGCCACGGCCGCGATCAGCGCTCCCGCGCCGAACCCCAGGACCAGTCCGGTCACCCTCGTCGACGGACGCCAGCGCAGCGCCAGCCAGGCGCCGATGACCAGGGAGAATGCCGCCAGAGCACCCCATCCGGCCGCCGCGAGAGCGTTCATCGGACCTCCTGGACGGCCGTCCCGCACGGCGAGGGCGAGCGGTGCCCATGCTCCGGGCCGCCGTGCGCCCCGCCATCCCCCGCACCGGGTGACCGACTGGTGATCACCACCGATCACCGGTTCAGTGGTGAGCGTGGGCCGATCACAGTGCGTATCCCCGCGGGAACCCCGGTGACCTCCATGGAGCACCGCGCCCCGACCGGCGACCCCATGCTCACGGCCAGGTTCGCGCCGCCGGCCGTACCGAAACTGCTGGTCCAGCGGCCCGAACTGCTGAAGCGGCTGACGGCCGGGGCGCAGGGGCCGCTCACCCTCATCAACGGTCCGGCCGGATCGGGCAAGACGGTGCTCACCGCCCACTGGGCGGCCGGCGGACGCGCGTCGCGTCCCCCCATCTGGCTCACCGTCGAACCCGACGACGCCCCCGGTGCCTTCTGGGCGTACGTCCTGGAGGCCCTCCACCGGGGCGGGGTGGCCCTGCCGGCCGCCGTGGGCAGGCCGACCCGCGCCGAAGGGGTGACCCGGTCGTTCCTGGTCCGCCTGGCGGACGGGCTGGCCGCGTCCGCACAGCCCGCCGTCCTCGTCCTCGACCAGTTCGACCCCACCCAACCGCCCGCGACGGCCGAGGGACTGGACTTCGTGCTCCGGCACGCGGCCGGCGGCCTGCGCATCGTGCTCACCAGCCGGTCGGATTCCCTGCTGCCCCTGCACCGCTACCGCGCGGCCGGCGAGATCACGGAGATCCGGCACGCCGACCTCCGGTTCACCGACGCGGACGCCGAGGCGCTGCTGGGCGAGCACCGGCTGGACATCTCACCCGCCGGGATCCGTCTGCTCATGGAGCGGACCGAGGGATGGGCGGCCGGGGTACGGCTGTGCGCCCTCGCGATGCAGCGCAGCGTCGACCCGGAGGCGTTCCTGCGCCAGTTCGCGGCCGACCGGACCACGATCGCCGACTACCTCCTCACCGAGGTGCTCGACGCACAGCCGCCCCCCACCCAGGACCTGCTGCTGCGCGTCTGCGTCACGGACCGCGTCCACCCGGAGCTCGCGGACGCGCTGACCGGCCGGGACGACGGCGCACGGACCCTGGCGCGGCTGGCCCGCGACAACGCGTTCCTGGAGCAGATCGACGCCTCGGCCTGGTACCGGCTGCACCCGCTGTTCGCCGAGGTCCTGCGCGCGCACCTGAGGCAACGCTGCCCCGGGCTGGAACCCCGGTTGCACGGGCGGGCGGCGCGCTGGCTCGCCCGGACCGGACGGCTCACGGAGGCGGCGCTCCAGGGCACTGCCGCCGGGGACTGGCAGTTCGCGGCGGCCCAGCTCGTCGACAACCTGGCGCTCGGCCGCCTCCTCACCGGCCTGGAGGCCGATCCGCTGGGCCGGGCCTTCGCCGGGATGCCGGCCGGGACGGCCGGAGCGGCGCCCGCACTCGTCGGCGCGGCCTGCCGGCTCGCCGGACAGGACCTGCCCGGATGCGAGGCCGCACTGCGCCGGGCCGACGCCTGTCTGGCGGACGGATCCCCCACGGACGCCTCCCTCGTGGACCCCGCCGGTCCGGCGACGCGGTTCGGCCGCGCCTTCCTCGGCGTACTCGCCGGCCGCCCGGCCGACGACGTGACCGGTATCGAACGGGCCGCCGCCGACGCCGAGCGACTGCTGCGGGAGCTGCCTGCGCACCTGGTCGCCGAGCGCCCCGAGCTCCGCGCCCTGCTGCTGGCGCACCTCGGCGCCGTCGAGCTGGGCGCGGGGCGCCTGGACCGGGCCGAATCCACCCTCGCGGCCGCCGTCGCCGCGTGCGGGCGGCCGGGCACGGAGTCCCCGCACTGGGCCGCCCTCGGCTCGCTGGCCCTGACCGAACTGCTGCGCGGCCGGCTGCGGCGGGCGGCCGAGCACGCCCGCGCCTCGCTCGCCCTCGCCGAGCGTTCCGCCCTTCCGCCCGAGCGCCGGGCCGGGATCGAGCACCTCGTCCTGGCGGGCGTGGCCGTCGAGCAGGACGACCTGCCGGCCGCCCGCCACCACTTCGACCTGGCGACCGCCGCACCGGGGCCGCGGTGGGATCCCGCGACCGCCGTCCGGGCCGCCGTCATCGGAGCCCGGATCTCGGCGGCCGAGGGCGACGGGGACGCGGCGCTCGCCGCCCTGCGCGCGGTCGGCCCGGAAGGACTGCCCGCCCGGGCGTTGGACGAGCTGGCCGTGGCCGAGTCGGCCGTGCACCTGGCGCGCGACGACGCCGCCGGGGCCCTGCGGGTCCTCGATGCGTCGGAGGACCCGGACGGCGACCGGCCGGAGCACGCGGTGGCGCGGGCCCGGGCCCTGCTGGCCGCCGGCCGCGGCGCGTGCGCGGCGCAGGCGCTGGCGGGCGTACCGGAAGACGCCGGCGCCACCACCGCGGTACGGGCTCACGCGCACCTGCTCCACGCGCGGATCGCCGCGGCGGACGGAGACCACCCGCAGGCGCACCGGCGCCTCGGCGAGGCGCTGGCGCTCGCCCGCCCCGAGGAACTGCGCCGGATGTTCGCCGAGAGCGGTCCATGGGTGCACCGGACCCTGGGCCGGGACCCGGGACTGGCACGAGCGCACGGCTGGCTGACCCCCCGCGCCGCGGCCCGTACGGCGCGCGCGCCGCGCGGTGAGGGGCAGACGCCGGTGGTGGAGCCGCTGAGCGCGCGGGAGACCGAGGTGCTGCGCAAGGCCGCGGAGCTGTTGTCCACCGAGGAGATCGCGGCCGAGCTGTACGTATCGGCCAACACGGTCAAGACCCACCTGAAGAGCATCTACCGCAAGCTCTGCGTCTCCCGGCGCAGCGAGGCCGTCCACCGGGCGCAGGATCTCGGGATGCTCTGAGCCGGGAGCGGGGCCGCCGTCGACGCGCTTCTCGCCCGCACCGGGCGATGCCGAGCGCGGGGCGGGGGCCGACGATGGCGGGTGGAGGCCGGGAGGGCCCGGGCCCTCGCACCGGTCCGGGCCCGCGCACCGGTCCCGGCCCGCGCAGCGGCCGGGCCCCGAAGCCTTCGTTCCGAGAGGAGTGGGTGCCCTCATGCGCTACGAATTCCGCATCTCGGGGGTCGTACCGGACACGCTCGCCGCGAGCTTTCCCGAGCTCGACCGGACCCCCGTACCGGAGCAGACGCTCCTGTTCGGCAGCGTGGTGGACGAGGCCCACCTGTACGGGCTCCTCACCCGCTTCCAGTCCCTGGGCCTGCGGGTGCTCGAAATGCGCCGGCTGCCCGCCTGAGCGGGAGCCGCACGGCGCGCACGGCGCGTCCGGGCGAAGACCACCCGCTTCGGGTGATCACAGGAACCGGCCCGCCGGACGACACTGCGATGTGGGCACCGAAGCCTGTGACCGACGAGCCGGAGCATGAGCCGGAGCAGGACGGTCCTGCGCTGTACCGCCAACTGTGAGGTGAATTCCATGGGCCAGCCGACACCGACCGGGGGAAACTGGAACACCGGCCCTGCGCCGGGCAGCAACGCACCGTCGTTCCCGAGCGGCGACAGCCAGGGTGCGGGGAACGTGGGCACGATGTTCGCCGCGGTCCTCCTCCTGGTGACCGGGTGCCTCGCGATCTTCCAGGGCATCGCGGCCATCGCCAACGACGACGTCTACGCACGCATCGGAAGCTACGTCTTCGAGTTCGACCTCACGGCGTGGGGCTGGATCCACCTCATCGTCGGGATCATCGTCGTCCTCACAGGCGTCGGCCTGTTCGCCGGGTCGAACCTGGCCAGGGGAGCCGGTATCGCACTGGCCGGCATCAGCGTGATCCTCAACTTCATGTGGCTGCCGTACCAGCCCTGGTGGTCGATCATCATCATCGCGATCGACGTATTCATCATCTGGGCCCTGTGCACGAGCTGGACGCACGCCACCGACTGACGCGTGGCACGCGGAGGCACCCGATCCGGCAACGGGTCGGGTGCCTCCGCGTGGCCTGCCTCGGCTAGGCAGCGCCCGTCATCCGGGCGTACACCACCACGTTGCTGTCGTAGTAGTGCTTCTTGGGGTCGAAGTTGCCGCCGCACGTGACCAGTCGCAGGCCCGCGTGGTCGATGTTCTTGTACACCTCCAGCGTGGGGAACTCGGCCTTCGGGTACTCCGCGACCTTGTCCACCGTGAACGTGACCGTCTTGCCGTCCTGTCGTGTCACCTTGATGGTGTCACCGCCCTTCATCGTCTTCAGCTTCTCGAACACGGCGGATGCGCCGTTCCACGTGACGTGCCCGGCGATCACGGCCGGTCCCTGGGAGCCGGGGGTCGGACCCGGTTCGTACCAGCCCGCGAGCGCGGGGTCCTTCGGGGTCTGCATGGTGCCGTCCGGGTTCTGCCGGAGCGTCTCCAGGGTGCTGGACATGTTGAGGGAGGGGATGGAGATCTTCTGCGGCGCCGACCGGGCCAGGGCCTGTTGGGCCTGCCCCGCGCCCGCGCCCGTGCCCGCACCCGAGTCCGAGCCCGTACCGGCGCCGGCGTCGCCCTTCGATCCCGCCGCGGGCGCGTTCCCGGCGGGCGGGGCACCTGCGGCGGCCGGTGCCCCGCCTTGCGCGTCCTGCCCCGCCGGGGTGGCGGGCTTCGCCGCGTCCTGGCCGCCGCACCCCGAGAGGAGGAGCCCGGCGAGGACGGCGGCCGCCAGCGGGCCCACGGTCCGGCGGCGCAGCCGCCCGGATGCCGGCTTCACGCGCCACCGCCGGTGGTCTCCCGGCGGACGGGGCCGATACCGGACCGCTTCCGCCCGATGATCACGGCACCCGCCACCACCGCGAGTACGGTGATCGCCACGCCGTCGCGCACCGTCACCGGTACCGCCGTGTGTTCTTCGGCGCCGCCGCCGGTCTCGATGCCGCCGACGGGGATCGACCCCACGGCCGCGCCCTTGACCTCTCCGCAGTTGGTCGGAGCGGTGGCCTCCTGGGGCAGCTTCGGGTCGAGTTCGCTCTTGCCGGCCCCCTCGAAGTCGTACTTCTTGTTCTTGTTGCGGTCGATGCCGTGCTGTACGACGTGCAGGTCCTTGATGTGGGTGACCACGTCCTGGCCGACCTCGATCGTCCGCTTGTAGCGGATCGTGCCCTGCGCGTCGGCGACCGGCATGCGCAGCACGTCGAGGCCGCTGGTGGGCTTGGTGTCCCCACCCGTGGTGAGCGAGATGTTGATGTCGCCGTAGTCGTGCGTGGCCTCGGTGTTGCTGAGAACCCCGTCGCCGTCCTTGTCGTCGGTCATGTCCGGGCAGTGGAAGTCGTGCCCCTTCGTCGAGCCGTGCAGGTGCTGGGCCGACGGTTGTCCGGGCACCATGCCCTTGGACTCGATCTGGACGGTGAGCTGGTTGCCCTTGAGGGTGAGCATGACCGTACCGCTGGAGCCCGAGTTGTTCAGCTGCGCCAGGTCGATCTGGTACGCCTTTCCGCCCTCCGCGAGGGCTGGTCCGGAAAGGCCGAGGGTCAGGGCCACGGCAGCGGGTATGGCGGCGAGAACCACGTGGCGACCGGCGCGCTTGACTATCACATTCGCTCCTGTTCCGTGGATCCCCAGTTCGGGAATCGCAGATCGTGCTGGATTACACGAGGCCCTGAAGAGGCTCTCGGTCCTCCTTCGGTGCCCCAACGCCTGCGGATGGGTGCCCATATGAAAAAATTTCGGTGAGTTTTTCGGCTGCTGAAGAGGGGCAGCCTTGCAGAGGCTTTCCGGCAATCGGCGCGATTCTGTATGCGGCGCACATCGGAACACGCTCACGCAGTGACCGGATCAGCGCGTCGCCCAGGACGCGGCCCAAGGTGTGTTCCCTGACAGTGCATGTCAGCGGCCTGCGTCAGGCCGCAGCGGCGCCTTCGCCGAGCAGCAGGGGATCGATCGAAAGAAACGTGCAACCGGATGCGCAGGGAGGAGGCCGAGGAATCCCTCCTCCCTGCGTCCGGGTCTGCAGTGCACCCGCCTATCGGTACTGGCCGAGGCGGGACCGAGCGCGTCAGGTGAAGGAGTCGGAACTCGGTCTCCCAGAAAGTAATCTGACCTCAATCCATTCGATTCTGCCGCATCTACGCACGCGCATACACCGCCTTAGAGATCATTCCGGTGGCCGACGGGTGTTGATCCCCGCCGCCCGGCCGGTCCGGTTCGGTCCCGACCTTTCTAGTCGTCCTGGCGGCGGCGGGACGAATAGTTGACCTCTGATGCTAAGAAATGCCGTCGGGGCTACGCGTGCACCGGGAAGGAGGCCTGGAAGGCGAGCCGGCCGTCGGCGCCGTCGCCGATGCGCGTGAGCAGATCGTCGAACGCGAGGTACTCCGCCCAGTGCTGACCATCCGTCACCCGCGCCAGGCGGGCGATCACGAGGTCTTCGAGCTCCTGGAGGCGCTTGTTCTTCCAGACCTTGTCGGCCGTGCTCACCAGCAGGTCCTCCAGTGTCGTGCCGGGAGCCGTCCACGAGGCGTGGGTTCCGGCGAAGCGGGCCAGGTCCGCCCCGAACCCGCGGGCCAACAGCAGCTCACGGCCCGCCTCTTCGTGCAGGGAGCCGGGCCCGGACAGCTCCGCGGGGTGCACGGTCTTGCCGATGTCATGGGTCGCGGCCCCGAAGAGCACGGCCGAGCGGTCGACGGTGATCCGCGGATGGCGACGGTCCAGCCATTCGACCAGTTCGACCGCCACGTCGTGCACGGCACGCAGATGGGCGGCCAGCCGCGGCGGTGCGTCGAGGGACCGGAGCAGCTCCGCGACCGCGGGCGGGAGCGGCCGGAGCGCCGGATCGGCAGGGGCGTGCAGGGCCTGGGACAGGGCATCGGCAAGGGGCATCGGTGCAGACTACCGACGGGCCACGGGTTGCCGACCGGCCGACGGACAGGGGCACTTTCGTGTTCGTGGCCACGACCGGTTGTCCGTGGCGGCAACTGCCACCGGGCTTCGGCGCGTCACCTGGCTCCGCTCCCGCAACATCACACCGCGCATCTCGCGCCGGGGCATCGAACCCTGCCGGCGCCTTGGCCGGCACCGTCGGACCGTGGACCGTGGAGCGCGCGGTGGCGTGGCTGTCCGTGTGCCGTGGTCTGCACCGTCGCTACGAGCAGAAGGCCGAACACTTCTTGGCCTTCGCCGGCATCGCCGCCGCCTGGATCTGCTACCGCAGCCTGACCGGCGAGACCTCCGAGCTGGAATGATCCTGCTGCAAAGACGACACAGAGCAGCGAGGAACGCCATGACCGACTATCTGGCCGCCGCGACGGCGATGCTCGGCCCAGCACAGAACCGCCACGCGGATTCCGCCTCCTGGGACCGGCTCCACACCGAACTTGGCATCCGGCTGCCGACCGACTACCAGACCCTCGTGGACGCGTACGCTCCCATCCAGCTCAACGGCCACCTGTACCTGCACCACCCCGCGACCGAGCGCTGGAATCTGGGTCAGTACATACGTGACACGGTCCGCGCCTGGTCCGAGGTGTCCTGGGACGACCTCGACCCGGACGAGGACCCTCGCCTGCTGTTCGAACTCGCCGAGTTGAACTTCGGTACGCGCGACGGACTGTGGCCGATCGCCGGCACCGACCGCGGCGAGGTGGTCTTCCTCGCCGCGGCGGATGGCACGGCCCCCTGGCTCCTGGTTGCGGACGGTGACGGCGGCTGGGCACGGTACGAGATGAGCTTCGCCGAATGGCTCTACCGCTACCTCATCGGCGAAGACATGGCCGGCCCCAACACCTCCGCCTTCTACCCCGGTCCGGTACAGCTGCGTCGGCTCCCTTTGACCGCCGGTGAACGGCCAGAGCCGTGGGGCGGGCCAGACCGCGGCATGTAACAGTGCCCCCACGCGCAGTCGCCGACACCCACCGGGGTGCCTGGAGATCCACACGAGACGACCTCTCACTACCCTCTCCCTTCATGATCACATGGCTCGTCACCATCGCCCTGGCGTTCGTCGGCTACACCGTCACCTACCTCAACGGGCTGCGCCTGGCGCAGCGACAGGAGCGCCTCTCGCGCGTCAACCGGCAGCTCGGCGAGCTCTACGGACCGCTGTTCGCCCTCACGGAGGCCAACAGCCGGATTTTCGGCGCGTTCGTGGAGCGCCACGCCCGTGCCGACGGCCGGTCGCCCTTCGCCCATGAGGTGCCGCCCACCGAGGAGGAACTCGCCGAGTGGCGGTTGTGGGTCAAGACCGTCTTCCTTCCGAACATCCAGCGGATGCGCGACCTCGTCATCAAGCACGCCGACCTCCTCGGCGAAGCGGAGATGCCGCCGATCCTGCTCCAGCTCTGCGCCCATGTGTCCGGCTACGAGATCACGGTCGCCCGGTGGGAGCAGGGGAACTACGGCGAGCACCAGTCCGTGGTGCCCTTCCCCAGCGAGGAGATAGCCGCGTATGCGCGGCGCGGGTTCGCCGGACTGAAGCGGGAGCAGGGCCGACTCCTCGGGCGACGGCGCAACAGCGACCCGTCCTGACGGTCGGGAGCGGGCCGTCGACGACCGGTCGGACGGTCCGGCGAACGGGTCGGGTCACCGGGGCCCGACGGTGTTTCCGTACTCCGAACGGAGGCGCGGGTCCACCTATTCGAGGGAACCGGGTGGCCAGAACCAGGCCGGGAGGCCGTCGGCTGCCGAAGGAAAGGACGACGGCCCCGCTCGGGGCCGTGCGGTGCTCCGGCACCGCTGTGCGGTTACAAGGAGATGTCACGTGTCGCGTGTTCTGAAGAGTGCGGGTCTTGCCCTGGTGCTCGGCCTGGCGGTCCTCGGCGGTGCGTCCTCGGCGTCTGCGGACGCCACCGCGGAGGGCATCGCGGCCGGCTCGCCCGGCGTCCTTTCGGGCAACCTGATCCAGATCCCGATCCACGTTCCGATCAACGTGTGCGGCAACAGCATCAACCTGATCGGCGCGCTCAACCCGGCCGCCGGCAACGTCTGCGTCAACGCCTGACGGCTGTGAACCGTGGTCCATCCCGGTCGGAGGCTCGACCGGGATGGACCCGCACACGGCCCCGCCGTCAGGCCGGGGTGCGTGCGCGGTGGGCAGGGCCATGATTCGTAGCGACCCCGGCCGAATCCCACCGGAGACCCGCGTGCGAGGCTTGCCCGGCACCCGGGAGGAGACACCACGATGCACACGCCGAGCCGGCCCGAAGACCTGCAACACCCCGAACTGCTCTGGGCCAGGGCGGTGACCATGGCCATGGTCGACACCGCGTGCTCGACGAGCACCGAGTTCGCCCTCGACGACGACGGCCTGTGGTGCCACTCCACCGGCGCGGACGGCTGGTGGCGCCTGACCCTGTTGGACGGGGACCACGCGGTGTTCTGCGGCCAGGATCCCGACGGCAGCCACACCCACGTCGGTGGAGAGCAGATCGACTTCCTCGCGGGCGGCCCGGACTGGCTGCCGTGGGACCTCCTGCGCGACGACGCCGCCGGCAATCTCTTCGGCTTCGTCTACTGGTGGGAGAACGGCGCCTGGCACCGCATTCCCTACCCGGACGAGGTGCGCGAGGACGGACTGGAGGGAGCTGCGGCCTGGGTGGGCGCGGACGAGGAGGAGTTCCTCGAACTCACCGTGTCCTCCTTCGACGCCCCGTACGCGCTGCACCGCAGCCTGACCGGGGCCGTCACCCGGTTCGCGGCACTGGCGAGGGAACGCAAGGCCGACGCGGACGCCGTGGCGGCGCTGCTGGCAGCGGCCCGGACCGAGGACGGCCCGGCCCCCCGCCTCGAAGCGGCCCTCGACATCGCCACCCGCGCGGGCATCCTCGCCTAGGTCGTCCCTTTCGGATCTTGTCGGCCGGGCCCGCGGCGTCCGGTGCCGTGCACGGCAAGGCGGAGGTGCGCACCGCGTACTGGGCGTACTCGGGCGCCCCGACGACGCGGCCGGGCGCGGCACCGGACGCCGCGGGCCCGGCAAGATCCGGAAGAGACGGCCAAGGGCCGCGGCCAGCCTCGCGCGGTCACTTCAGCGCGGAGAACGCCTTGGTGAAGGCCAGCGGCTGCTGGAGGATCGAACTGCATGTGGCGTCGGCGTGGTTGACGGCGCCGGCCGCGCACTGCTTGTCCCGCGTGGACGACCACATCGCCAGTCGGCCGATGCCCTTCGACGCGGCGAACTGCACGAGCTGCGTCGCGTCCTCCACCGTGAAGATCTCGCTCGCGACGTCGTTCACGCCGATCATCGGCGTGACGGCCACGGCCTTCCACGCCGCCGCCTCGGACAGCCCGAGCACGCCCTTGATCTGCGCCTGCGTGGCGGTGGCGGCCTGGATCGCGTACTGCCCCATGTCCCCGCCGTACGCCGGCCCGTAGTCCATCGCCATGATGTTGACGGCGTCGACGCGCACACCGTTCTTCTTGGCGTCGGCCAGCAGCGCCACACCCGGCTGGGTCAGCCCCTCGGGCATCACGGGCAGGGTGAAGGCCACGTCCAGGCCCGGGTGGGACTTCTGCAGCCGGGCGATGGCCTGCGCACGGCGGGCGTTGGCCGCCGTGTCCGGCAGGGCCGCTCCCTCGATGTCGAAGTCGACCTTGGTGAGCCGGTACTGGTCGACGACCTTGCCGTACGCGGCCGCCAGCTCGTCCACGGTGGCGCAGTTCAGCGCCAGTTCGTGACCTGCGGCCCCGCCGAACGACACCCGGACGTCGCCGCCCTTGGCGCGCAGCGCACCGATCTGGGCGGCGACCTTGTCGTTCGCGAGATCCGTGACGCCGCCCCACAGCGGGGCGCAGCCGCCGCCGGAGGTGATGAAGGCCAGGTGGAACTCCTTCACACCGGTCTTCGTCGCGGTGTCCAGCAGGTCGTATGCCGGGTACAGGGAGGTGTCCACGTACGGGGCGAAGCGTGCGCCGCCGCCCCCGGGAGCGGGAGGGACGGTGGGGGCGGTCGCCGTGGGGGAGGGCGACGCGGTCCTGGTGGGCGTGGCGGACGTGGTGGGCGAGGTCGGGGCCGGGCTCGCGGTGACGGTGGGCCGGGCGGTGGGGCGCCCGCTCGGCTGGGCCGTGGCGCCCTGGTCCACCGAGCACTTCACCCCGTTGATCAGGCACCCGGTGGGGTTGCCGAGGGTGCCGGTCCCGCTCGCGACGAAGCCGACGGTGACGGAGGCCCCGGCGGCCAGCTGCGCGTTCCAGCTCGCGGGCTTCACGGTCACGCGGCGGCCGGAGACCGTGTGGGTGCCGTTCCAGAGCGAGTCGATCTTCGTACCCGCGGGCAGGTCGAACTGCAGGGTCCAGTCCTTCTGCGCCGTGCCGGTCTCATTGGTGATGACGTACTGGCCGGTGTAACCGCCGTTCCAGGAGCTGGACTTCGTGTACACGGCCCCGACGGAGGTCGCCTGCGCGGTCCCGGTGAAGGCGAAGGCCGCCCCGCCGATCACCGCCGCCGTCACGATCGCGCCCGTGACCTTCGCCGTACGGCTCGTCCTGCGCCGGTGCCCGACTGTGCTGCCCATCGCGTGCCTGCCTCTGTATTACTGGGGAGTTGGGGATCCGGCAGCACGCTAGCCGCACCGAAACGGACATTCGTTCGTTTCGGTGCGTCCCCGATGAGTCTTAGGTTCCGCTTAAGGCAGGGGAAAGCGGGACATCAGGAAGGGGGATGTCCTACATGGAGGAGTCGTCGAACGGGTTGTTCATCACGGTGGAGGACTCGCAGCTCGCGATTGCGCCGCTGGTGGCGCCGATCTTGCAGACCTCGAAGTAGGCGTTGTCGATCCAGCCGGCCTCCAGGGACGTGGTCCACGAGGCGGTCGTCTGGCCGCTCGGCACGGTCCGCATCTTCCAGACCCGGTGACCGCTCGCGCCGTTGGTGACGAGGCGGATGCCGATGACGTAGCCGTCGGTCGCGCGGTCCTGGGCGGTGATCTGGATCGGGTCGAGGCGGTAGGGGTTGATCCCCCAGTTGAGGACCATCCGCCCGTAGTACCAGTTGGTCGATACGCTCTGCTCGGTGCGGGACGCCGCGGCCGCGGGGCTGGCGAGGAGCGGAGTGACGATGGTGGCCAGGGCCGCGGCGGTGGCGACCAGGCTGATCTTGGTGCGCAAGGATCCCCCAGGGAATGAGTGTTGGCTGGAAATGCCTACTCTAGCCGGAAAATGATCATGTCTGACCATGCCTCAGTTCCCCTTGTCCGGCGTGCCCTTCGGCCCGCAGGAGCGGTCTCAGCCGTGCGTGGCGTCGATGACGCAGAAGCGGTTGCCCTCCGGATCGGCCAGCACCACGAAATCCGGGTCCTCGGGGTAGGAGTCCCAGTCGACGTGCCGGGCACCCAGCAGGACCAGCCGTTCCACCTCCGCCGCCTGCTCCGCCGCGTCCGCCGCGTACAGGTCGAGGTGGACGCGCGGCCGTTCCTGTACGGGTGTGACGCTGCGGCCGAGCGCGAGGCCCGGCCCGCCGCCGTCGGCCGGGACCAGGACCGTCCAGCCCTCGTCCACCCGGCCGTCACGGGGTCCGTACCCCAGCGCCCGGCTCCAGAATTCCGCGGCCCGCCGCACGTCCGCGGCTCCCATGACGATCGTTCCCAGGGTCAGCATGATCAGATTCTGGCAAACCGGGACGCCTACGGTGCAGCAGGCCGCTCGATCGCGACCATCGCCGCGTCGTCGTCGAGGGTGTGGCCGGCCGCGTGCGCGAGCAGGTCCTGGCACAGCAGGTCCAGCAGTGCCTGCGGGCGCAGTCCCGACCATGCGGTCACGCGCCGCGCCAGCGGGTAGAAGGTGCCCGCCGGGTCGCGCGCCTCCAGGACGCCGTCCGTGTACAGGAGCAGGACGTCACCCTCGGCGAACGCGAAGGTCTGCGCGGTGACCGCCGACGCCACGAGCCCGGCGAGCCCCAGCGGCGGCGCGGGCCGCTCCACCTCCAGCTGCTCGGCGCCGCCGCCGCGCAGCACGAGCAGCGGCGGCGGATGGCCGCAGCTGACGAGATGCACCACCGGCTCGGCGTCGGGGATCTCCAGGACGGCGGCGGTCACGAAGCTCTCGCCCTCGTCACCGGCCCCGTCCAGGTCCCCGGAGACCGCCGCCTCCAGGTAGTCCACCAGGCCCGGCAGTCCGGCCACCTGGTGGGCGGAGGCCCGGAAGGCGCCCAGGACGAGCGCGGCGTCCCCGACCGCCTCCAGCCCCTTGCCCCGGACATCGCCGATGATCAGCCGCGTGCCGGTGGCCGTCCGGGCGGCAGCGTACAGATCACCGCCGATCTGCGCCTCGGCCGCCGCGGCCAGGTACACGGAGGCGACACCGAGCGGGCCGATCCGGTCGGGCAGCGGCCGCAGGACCACCTCCTGGGCGGTCTCCGCCACCGAGCGCAGCTGGGTGACCTCCTTCTCGTGCACCTCGCGCAGGTGGGCGAAGAAGGTCACGAACACCGAGATCATCACGAGCGCGATGATCTGGAAGGTGTGGTTCAGATCGGTCAGGCTGGTGCGCGCCGTCGCGACCACCACCTGGGCCAGTACGGCGACCAGACCGACGAAGGCCGTCATCCGCGGCCCGGCGAACGACGCGGTGACCGCGGGTGCGGCGGCCAGGAACGGCCCGAGGTGCACCTCGGGCGGAGCGAGCACGTCGATCAGCGTCACGAGGGCGATCAGTGCGAACGGGACCGCCAGCTGCGCATGGCTCACCTTGGGGGACCGGTGGTGACGGGGGTGCGACGGCGGCCGGAGATCCATCCCCCCTGCATACACCGCGAGGTGAGCGGGATCCCCGAAGCCCGGCCGTCACGGGCGGTCCTGCCGGTCCTACGGGCGACGGCCGGGTCTACGGGCGACGGCCGGGCCGACCGCCCTTGCCGCCCTTCGCACCCTTGCCGCCCTTGGGGCCGCCGGACGCCCCACGGGGGTTCTTGCCCGCCGGCTTCCCGGACGACGACTTCCCGGCCCCCGACTTCCGCTGCGCGCCGCCACCGCCACCACCCGCGTCCGGGCGCTTGCGCTTCGCCTTGGGCTGCGGCGGGGTCGGTGCGCGCCCCCGCGTGCTGTTCACGGTCCGGCCGCGGACGATCCCGATGAACTCCTCCACCAGGTCGGTGGTCTCCTCCTGCGGCCACGACAGCGCCACCCGCGAGGCGGGCGCGTCGGACACCGGCCGGTAGGTCAGGTCCTTGCGATGGTGCAGGCGGGCGAGTGACTGCGGGACGACGAGTACGCCCACCCCGGCGGCCACCAGCTCGATCGCGTCCCCCGTCGTCTCGGGGCGCTCGATCGCGGGCTTGCCCGGCAGCTGCTCCCAGTCCAGGGTGTCGTCGAGCGGGTGGAACACGATCTCGTCGGCGAGATCCTCGGTGGACACCTCTTCCGCTGCGGCCACGAGGTGATCCTTGGGGATCACGACCACCGTGGTCTCGGTGTAGAGGGGGATCGCGCTGAGGTCGTCACGGTCGACCGGCAGCCGCACGAACCCGGCGTCGGCGCCGCCCGCCCGCAGCACACCGCACGCCTCGATCGGGGACACCGGGACCAGGGTCAGCGGGATGTCGGGCAGCCGCTCGTTCCAGATGCGCACCCACTTGCTGGGTGTGACCCCCGGGACATAAGCGAGCCGGAACGAATGGGGTACTTCCGAGCCTGTCACCCCGCAAGGTTACCGGTCGTGGTCGGAGGTAGCGCACACGCTCGATACTCTTGACACCATGACGTCGCACCAGAACACCCAGACGATGAAGCCCGCGACCGCGGCGAAGAAGCTGGGCGTGTACCTCGAGGCCACACCCGCAGAGTTCCAGGAGGGTGTCGTCTCGCGCAGCGAATTGAGTGCGCTCCAGGCCGATCCGCCCCAGTGGCTGAAGGAGCTGCGCGCCAACGGTCCGCACCCCCGACCGGTGGTGGCGGCCAAGCTCGGCGTGTCCATCGCGGGCCTCGCCCGCGGCGGGGTCACCGAGCCCCTCACCACGGAGCAGATCGAAGCGCTGAAGCAGGAAGCCCCCGAGTGGCTCCAGCGTGAGCGTGCCACCCAGGCCGAGGTCCGCAAGGAAACGGTCCGCATCAAGGAGATGCACGCCGAGAAGGCGGAGAAGGCCGAGAAGGCCAAGAAGGCCCAGGAGACCGAGCAGGCCCGCGGTCAGCGCTCCTGACCTGCGGCTGTGCCTTCCGTCAGGCCTGGCCTCCCCGTGGGGAGGCCAGGCCTGACGCCTTCTCCCGGTCCCGCCGGCCCCTGCGCCGCCCCCGCTCGCGGCGGATGCGCCCGGATCACCCGGCGGCCGCGTCCGCCCCCAGCAGCCGCACCGCCCGCTCGAGCCGTGCCCGCCTGGTCTCCGGCGTGAGCGCCTGCAGCAACGGCAGGATCACCTGGTAGCGCCCGGTCCGGTCGAGCGCCTCGAACGCCTTCGCCGCCGCCGGGTCCGATGCGAAGGCCGCCGCGAGGTCCGGTGGCACCGCCGCCGTCCGCTGGGACTCGTAGGCGTGCGTCCACCGCCCGTCCGCCTGCGCCCTGCGCACCTCGGCGAGCCCGGGCTCACGCATCCGCCCCGCGGCACTCAGCTCCGCGACCTTGTCCACGTTCACCTGCGACCACAGGCTCCTGGGCCGGCGCGGCACGTACTTCTGCAGGTAGTACCGCTCGTCGAGGGCGCGCCGCTGCCCGGAGATCCAGCCGTAGCACAGACCGATGTCGACCAGCTCGTCATCGGTGACGGACGGGATCCCGGACCTCTTCTTGGCCAGCTTGATCCACACGCCCTCGTGACGCGTGTGGTGCTCGGCCAGCCAGCTCTCGAACGCCTCGGCGTCCGCGAAGCCGATGATCTCCACCCCGCCCAGTTCCTCCATGGGTCCAGGCTATCGCCCACCGGCGCGGCCGGACCGGCCCCACGCGGCCGGGGCGCCCTTTCCAACCTCGGCCTACGGGTGCCGAGTTCGAGGATCGCGCCCCCGCCCGGATGCCCTGCGCCCGGGCCGACGTCCCCGGCGTCGCCCCGCGGTCCGGGCGGCGTGTGTCCTGGTGGCCTCGGCCCGGGGGTGTAAGCCCGGGGGCCGATGCCGGGGCCGGGCGCGGCTGGCTACGGTCACGCCATGGACACCCCACCGAACAGCACGAAGACCCCGAAGGCCCGGCAGAGCGGGCGGAGTTCGACACCGGGGGCCGGCGCGGCCCGTGTGGCCTGGGGCGGCGCCGGCCTCTACGTCCTGGTCCTGGGGCTGCTGATCGGCGGTGTGTCCGACGCCGCCGGGCCGGTCCTCGGGATCGTCACCCTGCTGGCCGTGACCCCGCTCGTCCCACTGCTGCGCCTGCGGCCCCTGGCGGCGCTGACGCTGACCCTCCTCGGCGGCACGCTCGTCGCGGCAGCCGCCCGGGACCACAGTCCGGGCCGGTTCCTCGTCTTCCTCGCCTCGGACCTCGTCCTGGGCATCGTCTTCGCCACGCGCCCCCGGCGGGACGCGGTCATCGCTCTCGTCACGGTGGTGGTGGTGGAGCTCCCGGCGGTCGGGCTGGTCTCGGTCGGACCCTACGACCTGATGAGCACGAGCCTGATCGCCTTCCTGTCGCTGGGCGCCGTCTGCATGACCGGCCTGCGCCTCCGTGAACGCCGGGAGCACACGGCCGAACTGCGCACGAAGCAGGTGGCCGAGGCCGTGACCGCCGAACGGCTGCGCATCGCAAGAGAGTTGCACGACATGGTCGCCCACAGCATCGGTGTGATCGCCATCCAGGCCGGTGTCGGCAGCCGGGTCATCGACACCCAGCCGGAGGAGGCACGCGCCGCCCTGCGGGCCATCGAGGCCACCAGCCGCGAGACCCTGTCGGGCCTGCGCCGCACACTGGTCGCGCTGCGCCGGGCCCAGCCGGACGGCCCCCGGGAGCAGGCGCCGCTCGGGCCCGCCCCCGGGCTCGCGGACCTCGACGGGCTGGTGGCCACCACCGCCGACGCCGGTGTGCGGGTCGACGTACGGTGGGCGGGGGAGCGCGGCCAACTGCCTCCCGAGGTGGACCTGTCGGCGTACCGCATCGTGCAGGAGTCGCTGACCAACGTGGTCCGCCACGCGAGCACCGGCCACTGCCGGGTCACCATCGGCTACGGGGAACAGGAGCTGACCGTGGAGGTCGTCGACGACGGGCGCGGCGCGCCCGACGGCATCGGAGGTACCGGATTCGGCATCACGGGCATGCGCGAGCGGGTCAGCCTGCTGCACGGCCGCTTCAGCGCCGGTCCCCGGGCCGGGGGCGGCTTCCGGGTCGAGGCGGCGCTGCCGCTGCCCCTCGCCGCGACGGCCGTGGACGGGCTCCGATGACCGATGCTCCGATCGCCGACGCTCCGATCACCGATGCTCCGATCGCCGACGCTCCGAGGACCGACGCTCCCGCGCGGGCGATCCGCGTCCTGCTCGTGGACGACCAGCCGCTGGTCAGGTCCGGTCTGCGGGTGCTGATGGCCGACGCCGCCGACCTGGAGGTCGTCGGCGAGGCCGGTACGGGCACCGACGGGGTCCGCCTCGCCGCCGAACTGCGCCCCGACGTGGTGGTGATGGACATCCGGATGCCGGGCATGGACGGGATCGAGGCCACCGGGCTGATCACCGCGGAGAGCGAGGCGGTCAAGGTGCTCGTGCTGACCACCTTCGACGAGGACGACCACGTCTACGGGGCGCTGCGCGCCGGCGCGAGCGGATTCGCCGTGAAGGACATGGCCGTGGAGGAGATCCTCGCCGCGATCCGGGTGATCGCCGCGGGTGACGCCCTGATCGCGCCGGGCGTCACCCGCAGGCTGATCGCGGACTTCGTCCGGGCGCCCGGGCCGGCGGCGCCCGCGGTACCCGGGATGCCCGGGGCGGCGGTCCCGCGGCCCGTCGCGGGGATCACGGAACGCGAACGGGAGGTACTGACCCTGGTGGGGCGGGGCCGTTCGAACGGCGAGATAGCCGAGGAGCTGTTCATCTCGACGGCCACGGCCAAATCGCACGTCTCGCGCCTGTTCACCAAGCTCGGTGCCCGGGACCGGGTCCAACTCGTCATCATGGCCTACGAGACGGGCCTGGTCGCACCACCCCGCTGAGGGGCCGGTGCGATCGGCGCCGAACGGATTCCTCAGGCGGTGACGGCCTCCGGGCGGCTCTCGTCCCGCCGTCCGGCGGAGGCCGCCGGACGCGAGGGGAACAGGCCGTCCAGCGCCAGGGCCCCGGGGCCGGTGAACACGAGCAGGAGGAAGGCCCAGCAGAACATCGCCGAGGCCTCGCCACCGTTCTGCAGCGGCCACAGCGCTCCGGGCTGGTGCACGGTGAAGTACGCGTACGCCATCGAACCGGAGGCGACGAAGGCGGCCGCCCGGGTACCCAGACCCAGCAGGACCAGGGCGCCCGCGACGAGCTGGATGGCGGCGGCGTACCAGCCGGGCCAGGTGCCGGTGGCGACGGTTCCGCCACCGTGGGCACCACCGAGGACACCGAAGAGGGAAGCGGCGCCGTGCGAGGCGAAGAGCAGTCCGGTGACGATCCGGAACAGGCCGACGGCGTAGGGCTGGGCATGGTCGAGACGTGCCTTCATGGGGGGAGGCTCCTTCGGTCGGGGACGGGTCCCGAAGTCGTGCCGGCGTTCTCGAGCGTGGGCGAGCCATAGGTTAGGTAGACCTAACCGGGCTGGCAAGCGCGAGTTCCGGCCACCCGGCTTCCGGCTTCCGACTCGCGGCTCCCCTCCCCCTCCTCGGTGGTGGCCTCCCCGGTACCCGGCACGGGTCGGCGTACCCCCGGGGATCGGGGACCTGCCGGTCCGCTCCCCTGTGACGGGCCGGCAGGTCCGCGTCTGGGTCCGAGCCTAGGACCGGCCCGCATCCCCGCCTGTGCGTCGCGCGCAGGTTTGCTTGATCTTGCGTGCAGGAGGTTTCGCGTCCGGCCGTGTGGTTCCCGCGGCGCGTCGGCCCCGTCCGCCGGGAGCCGGCCGACCCGTGGGGTCCGCTGGACGCGTGAGCATCCTCCCCGGCCGTGACTGGTGGACCGGGCTCCCGCCCGCGGCGGGAGCCGCCGTCATGGCCACCGGCATCATCTCCACCGGCCTGCACCTGACCGGGCACGAGGCGGCGTCGCTGGCCGCGCTGGTCGTCGCCGTCGCGCTGTGGCTCGTACTGGCCGCCGACTTCACCGCCCGGCTGCTCGGCGACCGCGGGCGGTTCCGCGCCGAGGCCGACACGCCGGCCGCGCTGACGGCCGTCGCCGCGACCACCGTCATCGGGGCCCGGCTCTCGGAGCAGGGGCTCCAGACCGTGGCCGCCGTGCTGCTCGTGGTGGCGGTCGTGCTCTGGCCCGGGCTGCTGTTCAACGTCCTGCGGCACTGGCGGCGGCGCATGCCGGGAGCGGCCTTCCTCGGCTGCGTGGCGACCCAGGGGCTCTCCCTCCTCGCCGCGTCCCTCGCCGACACCGCTCACCAGGACCTGCTGGCCCGGGCGGCGCTGGCCGCCTTCTGCCTCGGCCTGCTGCTCTACCTGGCGGCCCTCTTCCGCTTCGACCTGCGCGAGGTGGTGGGCGGGGCGGGCGACCACTGGGTGGCGGGCGGTGCGCTCTCCATCTCGGCGCTGGCCGGATCCAGGCTCACGGCGTCACCCGTCTGGACCGGTCCGGCACACACCACCCTGCGTACCGTCACGCTGGCCCTGCTCGCGCTGTCCCTCGGCTGGTACGCCGTCCTCCTCGCCGCCGAACTGCGCCACCCGCGGCCGCGCTACGACATCCGGCGCTGGGCCACCGTCTTCCCGCTCGGCATGACGGCCACCGCCTGCCTCTCCGTGGCGCAGCCGGCCGGCGTCGCCTGGCTGCGCACGCTGGGCGAGGTACTGCTCTGGATCGCCGTCGGCGCCTGGCTGCTGACCTTCGCCGCGCTGGTCGCGGCGCACCTCGCCGCCGGCCGTGGGGGGAGGGGCCGATGACACCCGCGCCCCGTGCCCGCGCACCGTGTGGCGACGGCAGCACCGCCTCAGTAGGGTCCCGGCATGGCATACACATTCCAGGTGACCGTCGATTCGACCGACCCGCACACCCTCGCCGACTGGTGGGCCGAGGCCCTCGGCTGGGAAGTGGAGCCGAGCGACGAGCAGTTCATCCGAGGCCTGATCGAGGCGGGCCACGCGAGCGAGGACGACACCAAGACCCACCGGGGCACCCTCGTCTGGAAGGCGGGCGCCGCGATCCGCCACCCGGAGGGCCTGGAGCGCGCACCCCGCGTCCTCTTCCAGTTCGTCCCCGAACCCAAGACGGTCAAGAACCGGGCCCACTTCGACGTCCGTACCGGCTCCGACGACCCCAAGGCACTGGTCGAACGCCTCATCGCGAACGGCGCCAAGCACCTCCACGAGGGCCGCCAGGGCCCCAGCGTATGGACGACCCTCGCCGATCCGGAGGGCAACGAACTCTGCGTCTCCCACTAGGGAGCGCCCCGGCCGTCTCCGACTCCGGGCAGTCATGCCGTCACCCCGCTTGTGTAACATCCCAATTCGGATCTCAGTCATTACTCGGAGGGGTGTCCGCATGTGGAAGCTCGCGCGCTCGTGGGTCGACGGCTGGGCCGTGTCGCGGCGGGTGCCGAAGCCGGTGGACGCGCCCTGGGGGCTGAGCGTCCAGGTCGGTCTGCCGGCCCAGACGGTCCGGCACGTCCTGCTCGACGCCGACGCCGAGACCGCCCGCGGGCTCATCGGCGCGATCACCGAACCGGCCACCTGGATCAAGGCCTTCCTGGAACCGGACGTCATGGAGCCGTGGTTCCCGCCCGCGTGGGAGCCGACCGACCCCGGCTTCCTGATGGCCGTCGACCTGCGTCCGTCCGTCGTGCGCGCGCCCGACGGTTACACGGCCACCGCCGAGACCGACGGCGACGTCGTCAGCGTGCGCATCCTGGCCGCCGACGGGGAGCTCGCCGCGCGCGGTCAAGCAGGTCTGGCCGGTGCCGCCTGCGTCTTCGACCAGATCATCACCGAGGAGGCGCACCAGCGCCGCGGCCTCGGGACGGTCGTGATGGGCGCACTCACCGGCGCGGCCGTCGAGAACGGTGCGGACACCGGCATCCTGGGCGCGACCGTCCAGGGCCGGGCGCTCTACGAAACGCTCGACTGGAAGGTCCTCGCACCGCTGACCGGCTTCGTCCACAAGCCCGTCGCCCCCTGAGGCGCACCGCGCCCGACGCCGCGCGCCGATCGGCGGGCGCCGGGCGACGGGCGACGGCCTATGCTGCCCTGCGTGAACGTCATCCTCTTCGGCGCGACCGGCATGCTCGGCCGGGGCGTCCTGCGGGAATGCCTGCGCGACGATGCGGTCGAGAGCGTCGTCGCCGTCGGACGCACCCCGCTCGGTGTCAGCCACCCCAAGCTGCGCGAGTGCGTCCAGGGCGATCCGTCCGACCTGGCCGCCGCCGGGATCGATCCGGCCGCGTACGACGCCTGCTTCTACTGCCTCGGGGTCTCCTCCGTCGGCATGAAGGAGGAGGAGTACCGGCACGTCACCTACGACCTGACGCTCGCCGTGGCCCGGCCGCTGGCCGCCGCCAATCCGGGCATGACCTTCGTCTACGTCTCCGGCGAGGGCACGGACAGCACCGGGCGCGGCCGATCCATGTGGGCCCGGGTCAAGGGCAGGACCGAGAACGACCTGCTGGAACTCCCCTTCCGCGCCTACATGTTCCGACCCGGCATCGTCCAGCCGGTGCGCGGAGTGTCCTCCAAGGCCCGACTGTCCCGAGTGTTCTACGCCGTCCTCGGCCCCCTGGTCCCCCTCGTGCGGCGGATCGCGCCGAACCTGGTCATCACCTCCGAGACCTTCGGCCGCGCCATGATCGCCGTCGCCTCACCCGGCACCGAGATCCCCGGGCACGTCCTTCGGCCCGCCGACATCAACCGCCTGGGTGCTGCGCCGACCAGGCATAATTGATTACCGGGCACACCCTCCCGCACGTGAGAATGAGCCATCTCAAACCGGGAGGACCCCATGAGCCAGGAGACCCTGACTCTGCATGACCTGCTGCCCGCACAGGCGCTGGCGGACTCGATCGACGCCGGGTACGTGACCCGCAAGACGCACCCCGAACTGCCGCTGTCCATCTACACCTACACGCGGACGGCCCAGTACGAGCGCGTCTGGAACGACGTCACCACCCGCTGTCGCGGACTCGTCGCCGACGACACCACCGGCGCGATCGTCGCCCTGCCCCTGCCGAAGTTCTTCAACGTCGGCGAGCACGAGTCGGGTCAGCCGTACGCACCCGCCCTCCCCGACGAGCCGTTCGAGGTCTACGACAAGGTCGACGGCAGCCTCGCCGTCGTCTTCCACTACGCGGACCGCTGGCGGGTCGCCTCCAAGGGGTCCTTCATCAGCGCCCAGGCGACCTGGGCGCAGCGTCTGCTCGACGGCCGGGACACCGCGGCCCTGCGCCCCGGCACCACCTACCTCGCCGAGATCCTGTACCCGCAGAACCGGATCGTCGTCGACTACGGCGACCGCCGGGACCTCGTCCTCCTCGCGGCCTTCGGCCGGGACGGCACCGAGGTCCCGCTCGCCGAGGCCGCGTCCCACTGGGAGGGGATCGGCTCCGTCGTCACGGTCTGGCCCGCCATGCCCATCGACGAGCTGATCGCCCTCACCGAGTCCAACACCCTGCCCGGCGGCGCCCCGGCGACCGGCACCCAGGCGGAGGGCTTCGTGCTGCGCTTCGCCTCCGGTGTGCGCGCGAAGGCCAAGCTGGCCGAGTACGTACGGCTCCACCGCCTGCTGACCAAGGCCACCGAGCGGGACATCTGGCGCGCCCACGGCATCCAGCGGTTCGCCGGCCTGCCCCTCAAGCAGCTCGCCCAGGGCCTCGGCACCACGGTCGCCGAGATCGAGGCCACGGGCGGCAAGCCGCTCGACGCACTGCTCGACCAGGTGCCCGACGAGTTCGACGCCTGGGTGAGCGAGGTGATCGAGCGGCTCGAGAGCGAGGCCGCGCGGCGCGAGCGCGCCATCGACGAGGCGTACGCGGGACTCGCGCACCTGGCCGCCGACCGCGGGGCGTTCGCCCGGGCCGTGAAGGCACTGCCCGACCGGGAGGTCCGGGCCGCGATGTTCCTGCGCCTGGACGGCCGGTCCACGGAACTGGCCGTATGGCGCAACGTGCGGCCGGAGACGTCCGACCCCTTCACGAACGACGAGGAGAACTGACCCGTGTCCGAAGACACACCCACGCACACGGACGTGAACACGGACGCGACTGCGACTGAGATTGCGGCCGAGGAGGCCCCGCTGCCCGTCGTGCACGTCATGACGGGCCTGCCGGCCTCCGGCAAGACGACGGCCGCTCGCGCCCTGCAGGCCGAGGCCGGTGGCCGCATGCGCCGCGTCAACCTCGACGACCTGCGGCTGATGCTCGATCTCCCGGACCCCGCGCGGGGTCGTAGCTTCAGGCACGAGCAGACCGTGCTGGCCGTCCAGGACGCGGCGGTCCGCGCGGCGGTCGACGGCGGCTTCGACGTGGTCGTCGACAACACCCACCTGACCAAGAACATCCCCAAGCGGCTCAAGGCGGCGGTCGGCGGTCTCGCGACCTTCGTCGTGCACGACTTCACCGACGTCCCGCTGGAGGAGTGCCTGCGCCGGGACGCCGCGCGCGAGCGCCAGGTCGGCGAGGAGATCATCCGCATCCTGGCCGAGAAGCACGAGAAGGCGCGACGGGGCGGCTGGCGGCTGACGTCGGAGTGGATGAACGGCGGGGCGAGCGGGGTGGCCGCGCCGCCCGTGACGGAGTACGTCCCCGACCCGGCCCTGCCGGCGGCGGTGATGTGCGACATCGACGGCACCCTCGCGCTGACCGGCGACCGGGGCCCGTACGACTTCTCGCGCTGCGAGCTCGACCTGCTCAACGAGCCGGTACGGCACGCGCTCGACGCGTTCCGGCGCGCCGACGGCGACGTGATCGTGCTGCTGTCGGGGCGCGGTGAGGAGTACCGTCAGCAGACGGAGTCCTGGCTGCGGCGCCACGAGGTGCCGTACGACGAGCTCTGGATGCGCGCGGCGGGCGACACGCGCCGCGACGACGTGGTGAAGGCGGAGCTGTTCGACCGGAACGTGCGCCACCGGTACGCGGTACGGGTCTCGCTCGACGACCGGGACCGGGTGGTCGCGATCTGGCGCCGGATGGGTCTGCCCACCTGGCAGGTCAACTACGGCGACTTCTGAGGGTACGGCCGAGGTGAACGCGGTGGATGCCACCGGTCCGGTGCGCAAGGTGCTGATCGTGGACGGCGCGAACGTCGTCGGCTCGGTGCCGGACGGCTGGTGGCGGGACCGGCGGGGCGCGGCCATCCGGCTGCGTGACCGGCTGGCCGGCCGGGGCGGGGACGAGGAGATCGTCCTCGTCGTCGAGGGCGCCGCCCGGGGCGTGGAGTCCGTCCCCGGTGTACGGGTGGACTCGGCGCCCGGGAGCGGTGACGACCGGATCGTGGAGCTGGCCGCCGCCTGCGCGGAGCGCGGCTGCGTCGTGGTCACGGCCGACCGCGAACTGCGGGAACGGGTCCGGGCGTACGGCGTGGAATGCGTGGGGCCGCGTGCCGTACGCCCGGTGGACTGACCGCTGACCCGCCTGCCGGCCTACGCACCGGCCGGCGGGGACGGGGTCAGCGGCAGTACTTCACCTCGGAGAGGTTCTTGACGTAGCGGGCCGAGACCCAGCGCTCCTTGTCGTACGCACGCTTGGGCGCCTGGGCGTCGTTCTCCCAGCTCTCCTTCTTGTCGGCCAGGCGGTACCAGATGCGGTTGCCGTCGACCTTCTCACCGTACTGCTTGCACTCGATCTCGACCTTGCTGTGCGGGTACACGTGGCCGAGGGACTGCGAGCGGGTGGTCGGCTTGCTGCGGACCGTCAGCGGGCCCTTCGACACGACCTTGCCGGTGACGTACTTCTCGGGATACACACCGGGCTCCGCGGACCCTCCGCCGACGACGATCTCCCGCGGGGGCAGGTTCTCCGGACCGTCGTCGGCGACGGCGGCGCCCGCTCCGACCAGACCGAGAACCAGGCTGCCGGTGGCGAGAGCGAGGGTGGTTCTGGTGGGCTTCAGCATGAGCCGGCTCCTCTACGAAGACATCCACCCGGCCGCGTCGCGCGGCACGGGGCGGCAACCAGGCGGTTGCCAGGGACGACTATGACGAGGGCGGGACGTGTAGCCCCGGTGGCTCACCGCCCTTTAACCCGATATGACCAATTTGCCCTATCGGAGTGCGCGGCCGTGCCCGCCCCCGAACGGGCACGGCCGCGCAACGCGGCCCCGGGGGGAGAGGACGGTGCCGGCCGGTGGGCCGGCGGAGGAAAATCTACGGGCCGCAATGTCCCCGCCGCGCCCGTCCAGGGGATGAGACCGGAGTACCGCGCTGGGGGCGGAGCCGTACAACCTGAGTAGTACGCGAGGGGGTTGACGTGCACCCACGCAGCCCTGCGGCGGCGGTCCGGGACCCTGCCGGGCTTCCGCTCCCCGGGCGGGACCTGCGGCCCGGCGGCCCTCCGACGAGGACGTCCCGCCCGAGCGCCCGCCCGTACCCCTTCTCGCGCGGCCCGGGGTGCGGGCGGCGGCGGCCCGCGCGAGAGTGGGTGCCATGGGTATCGATGACTACGGCGGCGGCGCCGGCGCGCACGAGAGCGGCGTCCTCGTCGTGACGACCAACGACGTCCCCGGCTACCGGGTCGAGCGCGTCATCGGCGAGGTCTTCGGCCTCACCGTCCGCTCCCGCCACCTGGGCAGCCAGATCGGCGCGGGCCTGAAGTCGATGATCGGCGGCGAGCTGAAGGGCCTCACCAAGACCCTGGTGGAGACCCGGAACCAGGCCATGGACCGGCTCATCGAACAGGCGAAGGCGCGCGGCGGCAACGCCGTGCTGATGATGCGCTTCGACGTCACCGACGCCCAGGACGTCGGGACCGAGGTGTGCGCGTACGGGACGGCCGTCGTCCTCGTCCCCGCCTCCGCCTGACCCCGCCCCCGCCCGCCGGGGGCGCGCGCCGGGGTGCGATGCTCCCCGGATGACCGAACCACGTGAGGTTGTCGTCGTCCGCCGGACGGGCAGGGCCCTTTCCGCTCCGGACGGGCTGTCCGGGCTGCTGGCCGCCTACCATCTGCGCACGCAGGAGGAGAAGGGCGAGGCCGTCGCCGGCGTCGACGGGCTGCCGGGCCGCTACCGCGCGGAGATCACCGATCCGCAGGTGGCGTTCGCCCGCGACGAGGTGCTGCTGGCGTCGATCGGGGACACCGCGGTGGGCTGCCTGGTGGTGGCCGCCCCCGTGGACGGCAGCTCCGAGGTGAAGAGGCTCTGGACGGCCCCGGAGTTCCGCGGGCTGGGCATCGCGGGCCGTCTCGTCGGCGCCGCGCTGACACATGCCGAGGAAAGCGGTCTGCGTGCGGTCCGGCTCTCCGTGTGGCAGTGGCGGACGGGCGCGATCGCACTGTACGAACGGCTCGGATTCACCGTCACCGGGTCGTGGGACGAGCGGGACCGACTGGTCTGCATGGAACGTTCCACGGGAGGGCCTACCGCTTCCAGAGCGTCACTTCGGTGAGGTACGTCGGGACCTTGTAGAGCCTGTCCGTCGAGGGCTCGACCCCGACGATCTTGACCATGGCGAGGTTGCCCTTGCTGGTGACGGTGCACAGCAGGTCGCCCTGGACGATGGCACTGTCCGCCCCGCCGAGGTCCGACTGCGGCAGCTTGTCGGGAATCGGATCGGTGGCGGCCCCGGTCTCGCACTGCTCGGGGGTGGCGCCCCTGCTCTTGCCGAACGGGGTCACGCTCTCGACGCTGTCGTAGCCCATGGCCAGCTCCCGGTCGCTGTAGCCGATGTCGCCGAACGGAGCCACCTTCGGAAAGTCGAGGTCGACCGCGTTGACCTTGCCGAACTCCCTGGGCGCGAGGAACTTCACGGGCTTGTCCTTGAACACCGCGGTGTAGGTGCGGCCGGACGCCTGGGGCGCGGGGGCCGAGCCGCTGCTCTGCGCCGCCGGCGCCGCATCCTTCGGTGCCTCCGCCGTCTTGTCCTTGCTGTCGCCCGCCGTCTGCCGGGCGCCGCCCTTGTCGTCGTTGTGCGTGAAGTACCAGGTGCCACCCGCGGCGAGGGCGACCACCAGGACTCCGGCGCCGACCACCAGGGGCACGCGGCTGCGGCCTGCGGGGGCGGGGGCCACCTGCGCGGAGGGCGCGGAGTAGGAGGGCGGGGCGTAGGCGGGGGCGGTGGACGCGCCGTACCCCGGGTGCCCCGGGCCCTGGGTCGGTGCGTACGCCGGGGGGACCGGCCCGGGCGCCTGCGTGGGCA
Organism: Streptomyces sp. NC-S4; assembly: GCF_054353315.1. Taxonomy (NCBI): domain Bacteria; kingdom Bacillati; phylum Actinomycetota; class Actinomycetes; order Kitasatosporales; family Streptomycetaceae; genus Streptomyces; species Streptomyces sp. NC-S4. The sequence continues at coordinate 8,206,824 of NZ_CM135937.1, forward strand.
TGTACGCGGGCCGGACGGGCTCGGGGCCCACGGTCGGCCTGTACGCCGGCGGGGGAGGGGTCTGCGCCGGTACCTGTGAGGGCGCCGACGCCTGGGCCCGGGCCTGGGCCGACCGCTCGCGGCGGGCTATCTCCGCGGTCAGCGGCCCGGGCAGCCAGCCGTCGAAGTCACGCAGGTCCCGGCCCGCGGCGCGGCCGCACCACTCGGCGAGCTCGGCCGGAACGGGCCGCTGCGCGGCATCGGAGTGCAGGCAGCGCTCCAGCAACTGGCGCAGGGGCTCCGGGTAGCCGCTCAGGTCCGGGGCCTGCTGCGGGGTGTTGGCTATCGCGGCGGCGATCGAAAGGCCCGCGCCGTCGCCGTACGGGTGGCGGCCGGTGGCCACGACCGCAGCGATCAGACCCAGCGCGAAGACGTCGGTCGCCGCGGTGACCGTCCGGCCGAGCGCGTGCTCGGGGGACATGTACTGAGGCGTTCCGATGAACCCGCCGCTGCGCGTCAGCTGGGTGGTGTCGGTGGCCCGCGCGATACCGAAGTCGATCACCCAGGGGCCGTTCGAACCGAGCAGGATGTTGCTCGGCTTGAGGTCGCGGTGCACCACCGAGGCGGCGTGGACGGAGTGCAGGGCCTGCGCCGTGCAGCCGATCAGCTGGAACACCGCGGGCAGCGGCAGCGGGCCGTGGGCGGCGAGGGCGTCGTCGAGCGCCAGGCCCGGTACGAACGCGGTGGCCAGCCAGGGCTGTTCACCACTGGTGTCGTGGTCGAGCACCGGCACGATGTGGTAGCCTTGCACGCGGCGGGCCGCCTGCACCTCGCGTTCGAAGCGGACCCGGAAGTCCTGCTCCTGGGCGAACTCGCGGCGGATGACCTTCAGGGCCACCGGCTGGTTCCCGCGGGTCCGTGAGAGGTAGACGGAGCCCATACCGCCTTCGCCGATCTTCGCGAGCAGCCGGTATCCGGAGATCTCCTGCGGATCCTCCGGGCCCAGCGGTCTCAGTACGGCGTCGTCGGTGTTGGACATGGCTCCCCCTTGATGATCACTGGACTCAGATCCTAACGGGGGTGTCGCCCGCCCCCGCGCCGCGCCGGTACGGTGGTGCTCCGGAGACGAAGGGGCGCCCCGATGAGTCAACGCAAGTCCGCGGCAGAGGTGTTCGACGACCTGGGGGAGCGCTACGAGGAGGTGTTCGGGCGGATTCCCGGCCAACTCGCGGCCCTTGACTGGCTCACCGGCCGACTTCCTTCCGGAGCCCGGGTGTTGGACGTCGGAAGCGGAACGGGACGGCCCACTGCCGAGACGCTGGTCCGGGTCGGCTGCGCCGTCACCGGCATCGACGTCTCGGCGGCCATGGTCGAGCTGGCCCGCACCAGAGTGCCGCAGGCCCGCTTCGAGCAGGCCGACGTACGGACCTACACGCCGGAGCGGGCCGGCTTCGACGCGGTGTGCTCCTTCTTCCCGCTGCTGGTGATGGACCAGCCGGAGGTCGCGGGGGCACTGGACCGCATGGCGTCCTGGGTCGCACCGGGCGGGTACTTCGTGATGGCCACGGTGCCGGGGGACATCCGGGGCCTGGACATCGAGTGGATGGGCCACGAGGTCACCGTCAGCAGCCTCTCCACGGCGGACCACCTGGCCCGGCTCGCCGACCTGGGCCTGGAGGTGCTGCACCATCACACCGCGCACTTCCGGCCCGCCGACGCCCGGGCGGTCCCGGAGGAACACCTCTTCTGCTACGCGCGCCGCACCGCGTGACCAGTGGGCGGATCGGGCCGGCGAGCGTGCCGCCGCCCCGGGCGGGCGACGGCCGTTCGGGCGGGCCGCGCCCGTGGACGGGTCCGGTCGCGCGCGATGGTGGTCACACTCGGCTCATGACGGAGACGGAACGCGAGTGGGACGAACGCATCCGGTGCGCGCGCCATACCGACGGCCGGATCCGGTCCGCCAACTCCTGGGTACCGCCGGTCGAGGACCTGCTGTGGCGCACGGCGCGGGCCAGTACGCCGCTGTGCGCGAGCTGGAGCGGCTGACCGCGGACTTCACACCGGCGGCGTAGGCGCGGACCGCGGGGCACGGTCGGGGCGCAGCCCCGCGCCCAGCCCCACGATCACCACCAGCAGGCCCAGCCACACGGCCGGGCCCGGGACCCCGCTGCCGGTGAGGACCCCCGCACCGGCAGCCGCCAGGGGCGCGATCCCCGTCAGCAGGCCGGCGCGACCGGCGCCCACGGCGGCCACCGTGCGGTACCAGAGCAGGAAGGCCACCGCCGTCACCATGACGGCGAGGTAGCCGGTGGCCGCCCACTGGGCCCGCCCCAGCGACGACAGCGCGGCGGGGCTCTCGAAGACGGCCGTGAGCCCCGCCAGCATCAGCGCGCCCAGCCACACCGCGTGCACGGACACCCCCCACGCCCCGTGCCGGCGCAGCACCGGTACCGCGAGCAGGGTGAAGCCGGCCTCGCAGCCCAGCGCGAGGGCCGCCCAGGCCACCCCCGCGGCGTCCGTCCGGCCCGTGCCCTCGACCAGCACCGCCCCGGCCACCACCACCGGAGCCGCCAGCAGCACCCGGCGGCTGGGCCGCCGCCCTTCCAGCAGGGGGCCCAGCAGACCGAGCAGGATCGGTACGGAGGCCACCGCGACGGCGATGACGGCCGGTTCGGCGTGCGCGACCCCACGGACCACGGCCACGTTGAACAGCACCAGCCCGGTCGCCGCGATGCCCGCCAGCCACAGCCACTCCCGTCCCCGCGGCAGATGGATCCGCACCCGGGCGGTCCGGGCCAGGCCGAACAGCAGCAGCGCGGCGGCCGCGTACCGGACGGCCTGGGTCGCGAACAGCGGGGCTTCGACGAGCGCCCGCGAGACGGTGACGCTGCTCCCGACCAGCGCCATCCCCACGATCCCCGGAACCAGGGGACGGAACGCGGTGGTGGAGTCGACGGACAGGGTGGAGGCGGCCGGGGCGGCCGAAGGGGCGGTGGCTGAGTCGGGAGGTGTCTGCATGGGATCCAGCGTGGGCGCACAATGGCCCCATGAGCAGGTCCAATGAAGGCACCTCCCAGGGGTCCAAAAGTCCGGGCGGTTCGGACTTCCTCCAGCTCGACGTCGGCCAGGCCCCACCGGGCGGCCGTACCGAATGGCTGGCGGGCCGGCTCCGCGCGGCCATCGCCGACGGCACCCTCCCGGTCGGCAGCAGGCTCCCGGCCAGCCGTGTCCTCGCCGCCGAACTGCGCGTCTCCCGGGGGCTCGTCACCGAGGCCTACCAACGCCTCGCCGAGACCGGTCAGGTCAGCGGCCGCGGCCGGGGCGGCACCGTGGTCGTCGCCGCCCCGCCACCGGTGGCCACCGCCGCCCGCCCGCCGGACCGCGGCGGACCCGTCGACGCCCTGCGCGCCGTGCCGTGCCGGATCGACCTGTCACCCGGGGTCCCCGACCTCACCGCGTTCCCGCGTACGGCCTGGCTGCAGGCCGAGCGCCGGGTCCTCGCCTCGCTCACCCCGGCCGACTTCGGCTACGGGAACCCCCAGGGCGCGCCCGCACTGCGCGAGGCGGTCGTGGGCTGGCTGGCCCGGAACCGGGGGATCCGGGCCGACCCCGACGAGGTGGTCGTCGTCGGGGGCGTCGCCCAGGCGCTGGCGCTGCTGGGGCACGTCCTGCGGGAGGAAGGCGTCCACCGGATCGCGGTGGAGGACCCGGGCTCGCTCGGGGCCCGGCAGCAACTGGAGTACGGGCGGATGGAGACGGTCCCCGTACCGGTGGACGAAGCCGGGCTGGACGTGGCCGCGCTGCGGGCGAGCGGGGCCGGGGCCGTCCTGCTCACCCCGGCGCACCAGTTCCCGACCGGCGTCGTCCTCGACGGCGAGCGCCGCCGCGACCTGCTCGGCTGGGCGGCCGCCGGGGGACTGGTCGTCGAGGACGACTACGACGCCGAGCACCGCTACGACCGGGCCCCCGTCCCCGCCCTGCGCGCCCTGCTGCCCGAGGCGGTCTGCTACGCCGGCAGCGTGTCCAAGCTCCTCGCGCCCGCCCTGCGCCTGGGCTGGCTGCTGGTCCCGCCGCGTCTGCGCGACGCCGTGACCGCCGCCAAGCGCTACGCCGACCTCGGCAATCCCGTGCTCGCCCAGCTGGTCCTCGCCCGGCTGATGGACTCCGGCGAACTCGAACGGCACCTGCGCTTCGTCCGGCGCCGTCACCGGCGCCGCCGCGACGCCATGCTCCGGGCCGTCGCCGAGCAGCTGCCCGGCGCCCGGGTGCACGGCGCGGCGGCCGGGCTGCACCTGATGGTGACCTTCGACGGCGCCGGCTTCGACGACACGGCCCTGGCCTCGGCGGCCCTCGACCTGGGGGTCAAGACCCATCCGCTGTCCTGGCACCGGGTCCGGCCCGGCCCGCCGGGCCTGATCCTCGGCTACGCGGCGGGTTCGGCCGGGGAGATCGAGGAAGGCGTCGCCACCCTGGCCACGGCCCTGAGGAAGGTCCTGGACGGGCCCCCGGAAACCGCGTGGAAAGTTTTTCCGGATCGGCGGCAACCTCCCGGGGGGTCGCGCGTCGTGCGGGGGTGAAGGGCGCAAGTCCCGCGTCCTCGACCCGACCGTGGAGAACCACCGTGAAGAACCTGAAGCGTGTCCCCCCGGCCTTCCGCCGGACGGCCGTCACCGCTGCCGCCGCCGCGGCGGTCGTGGCCCTCGCCGGTCCCGCCTTCGCCGCGAGCGGCAGCTCGGCCGCGCCCTCCCCGTCGGTCAGCGTGCCGGCCGGCGCGTCGCCCACCGCGGGCGGCCCCAGGCCCTCCCCGTCGGTGAGCACCCCGCCGAGCGCGGGTTCGCAGACGCCGAGCGCGTCCCCGAGCGCCGCGCCCGGCGTCCGTCCGTCGGCCTCCTCGGACGCCCGGCCCAGCGCTTCTCCCTCCGAGCCCGGCGCCGCACCTGCCGCACCCGGCGGGGCGGAGCTCGCGCATACTGGCTCCTCGGCGACCACGATCGCCATGGGGGCGGGGGCCACGGTGCTGGTCCTCGCCGGCGCGGGAGCCCTGTACGCCGTGCGGCGCCGCGCGAACAGCTGAGGAACCCCGTGCTCCAACTCGCTTCACCCGTCGGCCCCCTCACGCCCGGCTTCGGCCGGGCGTGGCGGGGCCTTTGGTCGTTGCTGCGCCGGGAACGATCCGCCCCGCCGGTCTCCCCGCGTGCGTACGACGCCTCGTACGGGTCCCCGTACGGCTCCCCGTCCCCCTACGACGCCATGGGCCTCGGCGACCAGCGGCCGCCCACCGTCACCGAGCTCTACCACGCGCACCGGCTGCGGATGGTCCGGCTCGCGGTGCTGCTCGTCGATGACCTGGCCACCGCCGAGGACGTGGTCCAGGACGCCTTCACCGCCCTCTACCGGCGGCACGGGGAGCAGATCACCGAGGTGGACAACGCGCTGGGATACCTGCGCACCGCCGTGGTCAACACCTCGCGCTCGGTACTGCGCCGCCGGCGCACCGTCCGGGCCTGGACCCCGCCCGCGGCGGCCGACATACCGTCCGCCGAGGACCACGTGGTCCTGGACGAGGCGCACCGCGAGGTGCTCGCCGCGCTCGGCCGTCTCACGCCGCGCCGCCGCCAGGTGCTGGTGCTGCGGTACTGGGCCGAGCTCAGCGAGGCGGAGATCGCGGCCACCCTCGGGATCAGCCGGGGAGCGGTGAAGTCCAACGCGAGCCGCGGACTGGACGCCCTGGAACGGATTCTGGAGGGACGGATATGACGCGAGACGGCGAACGGCTCGCCGAGCGCCCCGTCGAGCGCCGGCTGCGGCAGGCCCTCGACGCGCGCGCGGACAGCATCGACGTCCGCCGGCTGCGGCCCGCGGAACCGCCGGGGGCGCACCCGCGACGGCTGCCGATGGCCGGGCTGCGGCGGTTCGCGCTGCCGCTGGCGGGCCTGGCGGCGGCGGCCGCCGCCGGGATCGGCTACCTGCTCCTCGCCCCGGATCCGTCACCCGGTCCGGGGCTGCCGGCCACTCCGCCGCGCGTCACGGCGCCCGGCCCGTCCCCGCAGGACCCGACGTCGCCCGCCCCGCAGCCCTCCGGATCCGGGCGGCGGACCCCGTCCGTGTCCACGCCCCCGACCGGGTCGCCGAGCCCGTCCCCGTCGGTCCCGGGCTCACCGAGGGCGTCGCGGTCGGAGCCGCCGTCGGCGAGCCCGTCCAGCGCGCGGCAGGGCGCCGCCACCTCCTCGCCGCCGCCGAGCCCCACCCCGCGCTAGCGCGGGGCCGCCCGGTCAGTTCCGGAGGTTCTCCACCGCCGTGACCAGCGGGGCGAGTTCGGGGTTGCGCGAGGCCTCGTCCAGGGCCTCGCGCAGGGCGGTGTCGTTCGTGGGGCGGGCCGCGGCCAGCAGGGCCAGGCCCGCCTCGCTGACGTCGGTGTAGATGCCCCGACGGTCGGTGTCGCAGATGTAGCGGTTCAGCAGGCCGCGGTCCTCCAGCCTGCTCACCAGCCGGGTCGTCGCGCTCTGGCTGAGCACCACCGAGTCGGCGACCTGGTGCATCCGCAGGTGTCCGCCCGGCCCGTTGTGCTGGCGGCTGAGGACGTCGAGCAGCGAGTACTCGCGCACGCTGAGGCCGTGGCCGTTCTGCAGGGCCCGTTCGATGTGCGCCTCGATCCGGCCGTGCAGGAGCGAGAGGGCGCACCAGCCCTGGGAGAGGGCGGTCAGCGCGCTGTCCGTGGCCGTCATGGGCTCCTCCATCGAAGCGTCGAAGCGTGCCGTGCGGGCGTGTGAACACCAGGATATGCCACCTCTGCAATAGCCCGCGCTTGCAAATATCCCGCGTCTGCAATTAATGTGGACGCACGTAAACGGCGGCAGCATCGATGGACGCAGGCCGCATCCGCACCACCACAACCTCCCTGAAGGGCACCTCCCCATGCCTCTCGCACTCCTCGCCCTCGCCGTAGGGGCCTTCGGGATCGGCACCACCGAATTCGTGATCATGGGCCTGCTCCCCCAGGTCGCCGGCACGTACGGGGTCTCGATCCCCACCGCGGGCTTCCTGGTCACCGGCTACGCCCTCGGCGTCGTCCTCGGCGCGCCCCTCATGACCGTGCTCGGCACGCGCGTTCCCCGCAAGCGCATGCTGATGCTGCTCATGGGCCTGTTCATCGCGGGCAACGTGCTCTCCGCCCTCGCCCCTGCCTTCGGCCTCATGCTGGCCGGCCGTGTCGTCGCCTCGCTCGCCCACGGCGCCTTCTTCGGCATCGGCGCGGTCGTCGCCGCCGAACTCGTCGCCCCCGAGAAGAAGGCCGGCGCGATCGCCATGATGTTCACCGGACTGACGGTCGCCAACGTCGTCGGCGTCCCCCTCGGCACCTTCGTCGGGCAGACCCTCGGCTGGCGCGTCACCTTCCTGATCGTCGCCGCGCTCGGCGTCGCCGGTCTGCTCGGCATCGCCCGGCTGGTACCCGAGCTGCCCCGACCCGAGGGCGGGGTACGGATCCGCCGCGAGCTCGCCGCCTTCCGCAACGTCCAGGTACTGCTCGCGATGGCGATGACCGTCCTCGGCTTCGGCGGCGTCTTCGCCGCGATCACCTACATCACGCCGATGATGACCGACGTCGCCGGCTTCGCCGACACCTCCGTCACCTGGCTCCTCGTCCTCTTCGGCCTGGGCATGGTCGCCGGCAACCTCATCGGCGGCCGGTACGCCGACCGCGCGCTGATGCCGATGCTGTACGTGGCCCTGGGCGCCCTGGCCCTCACCCTCGCCGTCTTCACCCTCACCGCCCACACCAAGGCCGGCGCGGCCCTCACCCTCGTGCTGATCGGCGCCCTCGGCTTCGCCACCGTGCCGCCGCTCCAGAAGCGCGTCCTGGACCAGGCCGCCGGAGCGCCCACCCTGGCCTCCGCCGTCAACATCGGCGCCTTCAACCTCGGCAACGCCCTCGCCGCCTGGCTCGGCGGACTCGTGATCGCCGCCGGCCTCGGCTGGACCGCCCCCAACTGGGTCGGCGCGGCGCTGGCCGCCTCCGCCCTGGTGCTCGCCCTCGTCTCGGGCGCACTGGAACGCCGTACGTCGCGGCGCGCCGCCGGTGACGGGCCCGGCGCCGCCGTGGCGGCCGACGCGTCCGGGGCGGCCGTGGCCGTCCCCGCCCACCACTGATCCGCCGCCCTCCCCGTACGCACGCACCCCGTACGCACCCCCCGCTCGCAAGGAGAAGCACCGCATGTCCACCCGCACCCGCACCGCCGTCGCCCCCCTGACCACCGGGGACGCCGAGCTGCTCGTCGCCACCGCCGAGGCCGCCGCCGAAGCGGCCGGGGCCACGGTCAGCGTCACCGTCCTCGACGCCGGTGGCCACCTGCTCGCATTCCGCCGCGACGACCGCGCCGTGCTGATCTCCGGCGAGACCAGCACCCGCAAGGCCTACACCGCGCTCCAGCTGAACGCGCCCACCGCCGACCTCGTCGACGCCGTCCTGCCGGGCAGCCCCTTCCACACCCTGCCCACGGCCCTCGACCGGCCCCTGCTGTTCATCGCGGGCGGACTGCCCGTCCACCGCGACGGCCGCCTCATCGGCGCCATCGGCGTCGGCGGCGGCGCCCCCGACCAGGACCACGCCTTCGCCGCCGCCGCGCGGGACGCCCTCGTCTGAGACCGCCGGGTCGCGGGCCCGTGTCCCGCGTGCCACGTTGGTACGGGGGACACGGGCACATGATGAGCACACCGAGACGGCACACGAGGGTCCGCACCATCGCGACGGCAACGGTCGCCGCGCTGGTCACCTTTGCCCTCCCGGGCTGCACGGCCGCCTCGGACGAGGCGCGCGCCCGCGGCCCCGCGGACTCCTCCACCGCCCCCGCCGCGACGGCGGCGCGCCCGGCCGAGGCCGCCCCCACCCCCACCCCCACCCCGAGCCCGACGTACCCCCTGTCCACCGCCCCGCGCACCATCCCGGCGGTACGGGAGCACGTACCCGCCCGCGGGCCCGGCTGGAAGCCCACCCCGGATGCCCGCGTGGTCGTCGCCCCCGACGACACCGCCGCGCTCTCCGACGAGGCGAAGCTGCTCGCCGGTGAGCTGCGCATCGGGTACGGGGAGTCGGCGGCGCCGCGGGCCGGGGACGTGCAGCTCTCCCTGGACGCGGGAGCCGCGGGCGGGCCGGAGTCGTACACCCTCGACGTCAAGGACGGCCGCGTCCGGATCAACGGCCCCGACCAGGCCGGGGTCTTCTACGGCACCCGCACCCTCAAGCAGGCGGTCAAGAGCGGCGGTTCGGCCCCCGAGGGCACCGTGCGCGACGCCCCCGCCAAGCCGCAGCGCGGCCTCAACCTCGACATAGCCCGCAAGTACTACTCCCCGGACTGGATCGAGGACCGGCTGCGCGAGATGGCCGACCTCAAGCTCAACCAGCTCGGCCTGCACTTCTCCGACGACCAGGCCTTCCGCATCCAGTCCGACACCCACCCCGAGATCGTGTCCACCCCGCACCTGACCAAGGCGCAGGTCCGCGAGATCAACGCGCTCGCCGCCCGGCTGCACATCACGGTGGTTCCCGAGATCGACTCGCCCGGCCACCTCGGCGCGGTCCTGCGCGCCCACCCCGACCTGCAGCTGCGCGACACGCAGGGGCGGGCGGTCAAGGGGGCCGTCGACATATCGAACCCGGCCTCCGCCAAGCTGGTGGACGAGCTGCTGCGCGAGTACATTCCGCTCTTCCCCGGCAAGGCCTGGCACCTGGGCGCCGACGAGTACCAGGCGCTCGTCTACCGCGACCCGCAGGCCTCCTTCCCCCAGCTCGCCCGCGCCGCCCAGCAGCGGTACGGGCCCTCGGCGCGGGTCCAGGACCTCGCTACGGGCTGGCTGAACGACCGCGCCGCCGTGGTCCGGCCGTCGGGGAAGGCGCTCAAGGCGTGGAACGACGGGTTCTTCGCGGGCGGGGTGACGAGCGCCGCCAAGGACATCCAGGTCGAGTACTGGACCGGCAAGGAGAACGGTGCCCGGCCGCCGCTGGAGTACCTGCGCGAGGGCCGCAAGCTGGTCAACCTCAACGACGAGTACCTCTACTACGTGCTGGGGGAGCCGAACCAGTTCACGTACCCCACCGGGAAGCGGATCTACGAGCAGTGGACCCCGCTCGTCCTGCGCGGCACGACCCCCGTACCGGCCTCGTACGGGCCGCAGATCCTGGGCGGTCGCCTCGCCGTCTGGAGCGACCTGGCCGGCGCCCAGACCCAGGCCCAGGTGGCGGCCGGGATCCGGACGCCGCTCGCCGCGCTCTCCCAGAAGGTGTGGGACGCGCGCACGCCCCAGCTGCCCTGGGCAGACTTCAAGACCCTCGCCGACCGGCTCTGACCCGGCCCCGGACGGCTTGCGCCGCGGACCCTACAGCTGCCCCGTCCGGTCGACGCGCCGGCGACGGCGCTGGAGCCACTGGCCGACCAGGGGCAGCGCCAGGACCACCGCCGACGTCCAGACGGCGGCGAAGACCCAGATCAGGAGCCGGGAGACGGTGAGCGAGGCCGCCACGAAAAGCACCGCCGCCACCGCACCGAGCAGCCAGGCGGCCACGGTGCGCTGACGACGGTGCGACGTGGACCGCAGGATCCGGTCGAGGGAACGGTCACTCCTGAGTTCTGCCTCGATCGCGGAGAGGGCGCGCTGCTCGCGGTCCGAGAGTCCGGCTCCGTCCATCACGACGTACCTCCGCCGGCTGCTGCCGTCGGGCGCGGGTCGCAGCCTCTGGCCGGGAAATACCCTGCCTGACGCTGCCCAACCCCGCGGGGACGCCGTGACCGCGGGCCCCGGTCACCAGATGGAGTCGACCCACTCCGGGTGGTCGACGAACGGGTTGCGGTTGTGCTGGTACCGGTCGAATATCACCTGGTTGCGGCGCTGCTCGAAGGCGTCCGGCGGGTCCATCCGGTTCCACTGCTTCAGCAGGCTGATCCGGCCCATCGCGGGAGCCGAACCGTTGTTGACCTTGTCGTTCAGCTCCAGGTTCGCGAAGCCGTCACCACCGTCGTAGCGGACGGCCATGTACAGCAGCATCCGTGCCACGTCGCCCTTGACCGCGTCGCGCGGCTCGAAGGAGTCGGCGTCGGTCAGGCTGCCCGGTGCCTCGGCGACCGGGCTGCCGCCCTTGTCGAAGTCCTTGTTGCCCCGGGTGCTGTTGACGGTGACGTCCTCCGGGCGCAGGTGGTGCAGGTCGGTGCCCGGGCCGGTGGCGGTGCCGAAGTCGCCGTGGCTCTTGGCCCAGACGTGCTCGCGGTTCCAGTCGTTGGCCCCGCCGCCGTTCGCCGCCTTGGACTGGGAGCGGCCGGAGTAGACGAGGATGACGTTGTTGGGGTTCGCCGGGTCCTCGTCGGTCACCTTCAGGGCGTTCCACACACCCTCGTAGGTGACCTTGGACTGGGTCTTGATGATGTCGTGCAGGGCGGCCTTCAGGGCGGGTCCGGTCTTGCCCTGGGCGTTCGCGTAGTAGTCCGCGTACGGGTCCGCCGCTGCGGCCGCCGGGTTCTCCGCGGCGGCTTGGCGCTGCTGGCCGGCGGACGCGGCCGCCGGTACGGCGAACAGGGCGGCCGCCGCGAGGCAGGCCGCCCAGGGGGTCAGGCGCGAGATTCTCATCTGGTGGGGGGTACCTCTCCTTACGCACCGTCCCCGCCCGGGGAATTGGCGGAGTGTCAGTGGCAGTGCGAGGGTCACATTGTCATGTGCCGAACAGGTGAAGGCCATGTGTCGGGAGTGGGTGATCTTCGTGTGTGCCGGGCGCGCGCCGCGGGCAGGGTAGCGATGGCCCCGGGTGGGGCCCGAGCGACCGTGACCAGCCCTATCTGGAGCAGCCCATGGCAGTGAAGATCCTCATCGTGACCGGCGACGCGGCCGAGTCGCTGGAGGTCCTGTATCCGTACCAGCGCCTGCGCGAGGAGGGGTACGAGGTCCACATCGCGGCGCCGCAGGCGAAGAAGCTGCGGTTCGTGGTCCACGACTTCGAGGAGGGCTTCGACACCTACACCGAGAAGCCCGGCTACACCTGGCCCGCCGACCTGGCCTTCGCGGACGTCGTCACCGAGGACTACGCGGCCCTGGTAGTCCCGGGCGGCCGGGCGCCGGAGTACCTGCGCAACGACCCCGAGGTGCGCCGGATCCTGGCCGCCTTCGCGGAGTCCGACAAGCCGATCGCGCAGATCTGCCACGGCCCGCTCATCACGGCCGCGGCCGGGGGCCTGGCCGGCCGCCGGGTCACCGCGTACCCGGCGCTGGAGCTGGACATGAAGGCGGCCGGGGCCGAGTTCGAGGACTCCGAGACCGTCGTGGACGGCACCCTGGTCTCGGCCCGGGCGTGGCCGGACCACTCGCGCTGGATGCGGGAGTTCCTGACCGTGCTGCGCGGCAAGGCCCCGGTGGCCTGAGCCGGACCGCGGAGCACGCACAGGCGGCCGTGACCCCCGTGCGAGGGGGTCACGGCCGTCGGGTCGTGTCCGCGGGCGTCAGCTCACGGGGGTGATCGCCGGAGCCGGCTCGTACTTGTAGTTCGCGCCGAAGTTCTTCTTCACGGCCGCCTCCCAGGAGCCGTCGGCGACCATCTTCTTCAGCGCGTCGTTGATCTTGCCCTGAAGCTCCTTGTTGCCCTTCTTGACGCCGATGCCGTAGTTCTCGTTGCTCAGGCTCTGGCCGAGCAGCTTGAACTTGCCCTCGTTGCCCTTGCGGGCGGCGTACCCGGCCAGGATGGAGTTGTCGGTGGTCATGGCGTCGACCCGGCTCTCCTGGAGCGCGACGACGCAGTCCGAGTACCCGCCCATCTCCAGCAGGCCCGCCTTGGGGGCGAGGTTCTTGCGGAGGTTCTCGGCCGAGGTGGAGCCGGAGACCGAGCAGAGGCTCTTCGAATTGAGGTCCTCGGCCTTGGTGATCGAACTGTCGTTGGCGCGGGTCAGCAGGTCCTGGTGCGCGACGAAATACGGGCCGGCGAAGTCGACCTTCTCCTTGCGCTTGTCGTTGATCGAATAGCTCGCGACGACGAACTTGACCTCGTTGTACTGGAGCAGCAGCTCGCGGTCGTTGCTGTAGACCTGCTTGAATTCGATCTTGTCCGGCTTGTAGCCGAGCTCCTTGGCCACATAGGTGGCGACGTCGACGTCGAATCCGGAGTAGGTGCCGTCGGTCTCGCGCATGCCTATGCCGGGCTGGTCGAACTTGATGCCGATGGCGAGGGTCCCGTCCCCCTGGTCCCCATCGTCGAAGACGCCGCACCCGGAGGCGGTCAGGGCGATCGCGATCACTGCGGCGACCGCACCGGCCTGGGGAACCTTCATGCTGCACTCTTTCCTGGGGAACGCGGGACGCGTCACCGGGATTGCCGGTGGCGTGTGGAACCGCGCGAATGTGGGGGACGTCTGGACGCGTGTACGAGGAAGCTAGGAAGCGGAACGGCTTATCGTCACTACATTTGAGGAAAACTTGAGGATAACGATCCGGACAGTTGCCGATCGGGGGGTTGGCGCAGGTCGGAGTGGGGGAAAGGGGCGGGCGCGAGGGCGGGTCCGGCGTGGTCGGACGGGAATGCTGCGCTATTGGGTTAAGGGGTGTAAATCGGTTTTGTCCGAAGAGTGCGGCTGCCCGAAATCCGGTATGCGCGGGCTCCCGCCCCAGCGGGCGGCCGAACCGGCCGAAATGGCCGGAAATATAGGGTCGTTCGGGTCGGGCCGGGGGGCTCGTGGGATCATGGACGGGCAATGCCCGTGAACGAAGGGGGAGTTCGGTGACCGGTGTACGCAAGGGGCTGGCCAAGGTGGAGTTCGCGCTGCGGTGGGACCCCAGCCCGGCGGGTACGCCCGCGAACGACCTCGACATAGTCGCCGCGGTCTACGGCGCCGCCGACCCGCACGGGACGCCCGTCCAGCTCGTGCACTTCGGCAGCCGGTCGCCCGACGGGACCATCACCCTGAACCGGGACAGCCACACCGGCCAGGGCTTCGGCTTCGACGAGGTGATGACCATCGAGCTGCACCGGATGGCACCGGAGTCGAGCCGGGTGGTGGTCGGCGTGGTCATCCAGAACGCCGACGCCGACGCCGACGGCGGCGTCGCGGGCCGTACGAAGACCTTCGCGGACATCGGCGGCACCGGGTTCCGGATCCGCGAGGGCCACACCGACCTCGCCCAGGGTGACTTCGCGGCCGTGAGCGCCGCCACCGCGGCCACCGTCGCCGAGTTCACCCGCGACGCCTCGGGCCCCTGGTCCTTCGGCCTGCGGCTGCACGGGTTCGAGGCCGACCCGGAGGCGTTCGCCCGGACGATGGGCGCGCTCCGCTGACGCCGCCCGTCCGGGCGGGCGGGTGCGGAGCCGCGAGGGCCGGGCGGCGGCCACCCCTGGGGTGAGTGGCCGCCGCCCGGTCCGGGTGGCGCGCTGCCGCCGTCCCCACGAGGCAGCGCGGGCAGGTCGCCGTCAGGTCATCGGGACGGCGGCCCGCCGGTTCAGGGGGCCGGGTCGGCCGGGAGCCCGGTGGGGCGGGCGGGCGCGAGCCCGAGGGACGGGAGCATCACGGCGTCGACGAACCTGACCAGGTAGTCGGCGTCCGCGTACCGCCCCTCCAGCACCGGCCGGATCCGCAGCACGCCCATCAGCTGGGCGGGCAGGAACTCCACGGCCGGATGGTCCGCGGCGATCTCGCCGCGCGCCACGGCCCGTCCGACCATCTCGGCGAACGCGGCCAGCTCGGGCTCGACCAGCGCCTCGCGCAGGGCGGCCTGGAGTTCCTCGTCGCTGAGCACGGCGTGCCCGAGGGCCTGTGTCAGCCGGGTGTCCCTGCCGGAGGTGCCGGCCGCGATCCGGGCCGCCTCGCGCAGGTCGCCGGCCAGTGACCCGGTGTCCACGGCGACGAGGGTGCCGCGCCGGCCCGCCCGCAGGGCGGCGGCGACGAGCCGCGGCTTGGTCTTCCACTGCCGGTAGAGCGTCGACTTGCCGCAGCTGGCCCGGGCGGCGACGCCCTCCATGGTCAGGGCCTCGTAGCCGGACTCGCGCAGCTGCTCCAGGACGGCGTCGTAGAACTCCTGCTCACGCTCCGGGGTGATCTTGGAGCGGCGCGCGGGGGTCGGTGGCGACGTCATGGATGCGGCTCTCCTCAGGGGCGCCTCGGCGGCAGTTCCACTACGGAAGTGTACGGGAACGCGACCGTATCGGTACACCAACGTATCGATACGCCAATGTATCGATACACTGGCGTGTCGCTGTGCGCGTCAACAGGAAGAGAGACCGGGGGATGAGCTCCCACACCACACCTGCCGGGCCGGCAGCCGGACCGAGAGCCGCGCGCCGCCGCCTCATACGCGAGCTGCTGCTCGTCGTGGGCTTCTTCACCGTCTACAAGGCGGGCCGGCTGCTCTCGACCGACCGCACCGACGAGGCCTTCCGCAACGCGGCGCGCACATGGGACGCCGAGCGCTTCCTGCACCTGCCCGGCGAGGGCGCGGTCCAGCGGCTGCTGCTGCACGGGGACGCCCTCGTCACCACCGCGAACACCTACTACGCGGGTGTCCACTTCCCCGCGACCGCGCTGTTCCTGATCTGGCTCTACATCCGGCGCCCGGCCCACTACCTGTGGACGCGACGCGTGCTCGCCGGACTCACCGGAGCCGCCCTCGCCCTGCACCTGGCCTTCCCGCTCGCACCCCCGCGACTGCTCGACGCCGCGGGGCTCATCGACACCGCACAGGTCTACGGCCCCGCCGTCTACAAGGCCGCACCGGCCGAGGACACCCTGGCGAACCAGTTCGCCGCCATGCCCTCACTGCACTTCGGCTGGGCGCTGATGCTCGCGCTCGGCATGATCGCCGCCACCTCCTCGCGGTGGCGCTTCCTGTGGCTGCTGCACCCGCTGCTGACCCTGCTCGTGATAGTCGGCACCGCCAACCACTACTGGCTCGACGCCGTCGTGGCCGCCGTCCTGCTCTGGGCGGCCCTGCTGCTCGTCCCGAAGCCGCGCACGAGCGACCCGGATCCGGACCGGGGCAGGGACCCGGATGACCCGGACCGGGAGCGGACGGCGGGCCCGGAGCCCGGCCGGGACCTCCCCGTACGCGGCCTGCCGAGCCCGCGGGGCGCGGACGCGCCCGTAGGAGCCGGACGATGAACGACACCGCCCTCGCCGTCGGACTCTGCCTGGCATCGGCCGTGGCCTACGCGGCCGCCGCCGTCGCCCAGGAAAGGCTCGCCCGGGCCGCCGTCGCGCGCACCGCCAAGGCCCTGCTGGGCTCCGGCGCCTGGTGGTGGTCGGCCGGGCTGAACGCCGCCGCCGCGCTGCTGCACGCGGCCGCCCTGCGCTACGGCCCCCTGACCCTGGTGCAGCCGCTCGGCGCGCTCACCCTGGTGGCCGCCGTCCCGCTGGGGGCGCGCAGGTCCGGCCGCCGGGTGGTGGCCACCGAATGGCGGGGCACCCTGGCCACCGTCGCCGGGCTCGGCCTGCTGCTCCTCCCGGCCTCCGGGCCCGCCCCCGACGACACCCTCACGCTGATCGAGGCGCTGGCCGTCTCCGGCGCGACCCTCGCCGTGATCATGATGCTGACCGCGGAGAAGGATCCGCGCTCGGGCCTGCGCCACGCGACCGCCTCCGGGCTGGCCTCCGCGGCGGCCTCCGCCCTGACCCAGACGGTGGCCGTGGCGGCCGGTCGCGGCGGAGCCCTGCTCAGCTTCCGGGTCGTCTCCGTGGCCCTGCTCGTCATGGTCTTCGCCGTCGGCGGGATGCTCCTGTCGCAGCGCGCCTACCGCGGCGGACTCGGCGCCCCGCTGGCCGTGGTGAACCTCGCCAACCCGCTGGCCGCGGCCGTCATCGGCATGGTCCTGCTCGGCGAACGGCTCCAGGGCGGAGTGCCCGGGCTGCTGCTGGCCGTCGCCGGGGCCTTCCTGGCGGCGCGCGGGGTGGTCCTGCTCACCCGGACGCCCGCCGCCGGTACGGGTCCGGGCGCCGGCCCCGTACCGGGTGCCGAGCTCCCCGTACCGGTCGGCCGCGTGGCGGTCTGAGCGGCGGAGAACCGATCCGCCGCCGGGCGCGTCCTCCCAGGAGAACACCCGAACGACAGAAGCGGAGTGACGGGACATGGGGATCGTCAGCTGGATCATCCTGGGACTGCTGGCCGGGGGCATCGCCAAGGTCCTGCTGCCCGGCCGCGACCCCGGCGGCCTGATCGGGACCACTCTCATCGGCGTCGCCGGAGCCTTCATCGGCGGCTGGCTGTCGGCGAAGTTCCTGGACAAGCCCATCCAGACCGAGTTCTTCGACCTCGCCACCTGGGGCTCGGCCATCGCGGGCTCACTGGTCCTGCTGATCGGCTACCGCATCCTGTTCGGCAACTCCCGCAACTGACCCGGCGGCACGGCGGCACGGCGGCAAGCGGTCCCGGCCCCGGCGCCGACCTACCGTCCGCCCGTCGGGTTCCGGCCGATCCGGGCCGCCCGTGCCGGGTCCCCGGGACACCCCGTCGCGCCGGACGACCGGCGGACTACGCCGGCCGCACCACCGCGACGCACCCGCACGAGCAGCGAGGAAACCGGTAGCCAGATGAGTGTCACCCCCGTCCCCACCGCCGACCTGTACGACGAGCACGGCGAGGCCCTGGCCATCTGCGCCACCGCGTTCCGCCAGTTCGGCGGCCGCCGGCTGTTCGCCGGCCCCGTGCGCACCGTGCGCTGCCACGAGGACAACGCGCTGCTGCGGACCCTGCTGCACACACCGGGCGAGGGCGCGGTCCTGGTCGTGGACGGCGGCGGCTCGCCGCGGACCGCCCTCGTCGGCGACCTCATCGCGGGCGCGGCCGAGGCCAACGGCTGGGCCGGTCTGATCATCAACGGCTCCGTCCGCGACAGCGTCGCCCTCGGCGGGCTGGACCTCGGCATCAAGGCGCTCGGCACGGTCCCCCGCAAGAGCGGCAAGACCGGCGACGGCGCGGTCGACGAGCCCGTCACCATCGGCGACGTCACCTTCCGCGCCGGGGACACCGTCCACGCGGACGACGACGGCGTGGTCGTCCTGCCCCGCTGACCTCCGGACCGCCGACCGGCGGGCCGGGCCGGGGCCGGGGCGGTCCAGAACCGGCCAGGGCCGCAGCACCGGCCCTGGCCCGGCCCCGCCGGGCCGGGCTTCACTGCGGGGCCATGAGACGACGACACAGGTTCACCGGCCTGCTCGGCGCGATCGCGCTGACCGCCGCCACCCTGGCCGCCGGGGGACCCGCGAACGCCGCCGGGACCCCGGCCGCGGACCCGCCGCCCGCCGAGTTCGGCACCGACTGGCACGACCCCCTCACCGCGGCCCCGCCCGTCGCCCGGCCCGCGACGCGGTCCTGCCAGGTGACCCTCGCCGAGGCACAGTTCCGCGACTTCACGCCCTACCGGGGCAGTTACGCACCGCCCGCCGCCTGCGGCACGGGCGGCTGGGCCAAGGTGGTCCTCCGCCTCGACGGCAAGGTCAGGGGCCGCCAGTACGACCGCCTCGGCCACCTCTCCCTCGGCGGGGTCGAGATCCTGCGCACCTCCACCCCGCAGCCCTCGCCCGACGGCATCACCTGGTCCGTGGAGAAGGACGTCACCCGCTACCGCGACACCCTCGCCCGCCCGCAGCCCGTCGAGATGCTCATCGGCAACGTCGTGAACGACACGTACACCGGCGTCATCGACGTCAGGGCGACCCTGACCTTCTACGCCGCCGACGGCCGCAACCCGGCCCCGGACACCCCAGACCGCGTCCTGCCCCTCACCTCCCCGTCGGTCACCACCCCGCGCAACACCGAGCGCCTCCTCGCCGAGGTGTACGCCACCGGCTCGGGCGGCGGCTGCGAGGAGTACTGGTACATGACCACCCCCGACGCGGCCCCGTACTCCTGCAAGGCCGCCGACGGCCCGTACCGCGAGGTCCGGGTGTCGGTCGACGGACAACTCGCCGGCATCGCCGCGCCGTTCCCCACGGTCTGGACCGGCGGCTGGTCCAACCCCTTCCTCTGGTACGTCACGCCCGGCCCGCGCGCCTTCGACGTCCAGCCGATCCGCTACGACCTCACCCCCTACGCCGCACTCCTCAACGACGGCCGGCCGCACCGAGTCGAGGTCTCCGTCGCCGGGGTTCCCGCCGGGCAGAGCGGCTGGAGCACCCCCACCAACCTGCTGCTCTGGCAGGACGAGGCCCGGGAGGTCGTCACCGGCGCCCTGACCCGGTACGAGCGGAGCGAGCCGGCCGGCCACTCCCGGTGGACTCCCGCCGCCCCCGGCGGGCAGCACCGCCTGGACACCGAGGGCAGCCACCGGCTGACCGTCGCCGGACACCTGAACACCTCCCACGGCCGCGTGGCCACCACCGTCACACGCGACGTACGGGGCACCTCCGTGCACCGCTGGACCGACGGCGAGAACCAGGACGCGCTCACCGCCACCTGGACCGAGGAGGAGAGCGTGACACGAGGGGCGGTCACCACACGGACCGACCGCACCTACACGATGGACGGCGAGACCACCCTCGGCGCCGGCGACCGGCTGCGCACCGTCCTCTCGCTCGGCGACCGCGCCGACACCGTCACCCTGCGCGGCGGCAGGGTCCTCGACCGCTCCCGGCTCGACGACCGGTACACGGGCGACGCCACCTACACCGCGAACGTCCCGCGCGACCAGCGGCACGCGGTCGCCACCACCTCCGCCCGCTACCGGTTGTACGGGTCCTCAGTACCCGGCGGGTGTTACGACCGGACGGTGGCCACCGCTCAGGGCACGCTGACGGTGGACCGCCGACACTGTTGAGCCGGCCGCCCCCTACGATGAGCGGCCATGGATAAGAGTGAGGCCGGCAGACAGCTGATCGACGGCCGTTTCGAGCTGGTCGCCCCCTTGGGCAGCGGGGGCATGGGCACGGTGTGGCGCGCCCGCGACATCGCCCTGCATCGTGAGGTCGCGCTCAAGGAGGTGCGCCCGCCGGACCCGGCCACCGCCGCGGCCCAGCCGGGCCTCGCGGACCAGATGCGCGAACGCGCCGTCCGCGAGGCCCGGGCCCTCGCGCGTCTCGCCCACCCCCACGTCGTGACGATCCACCACATCGTCGAGCCCGCGGAGGGCACGGACGGGCACCCGTGGATCGTCATGGAGATGGTCCGGGGCGGCTCCCTGCACGACCGTCTGGAGTCCGGCCCCATGCCGCCCGCCGAGGTGGTGCGGCTCGGCCTCGACGTGCTGTCCGCGCTGCGCGCCGCGCACGCCGAGGGGATCCTGCACCGTGACGTGAAGCCCGCCAACGTGCTGCTGCGCCCCGACGGGTCGGCCGTGCTGACCGACTTCGGCATCGCCGCGCTGCACGACTCCACCGGACTCACCGCGACCGGCGTGCTGATCGGCTCCCCGGAGTACATCGCGCCCGAGCGGGTCCGCGGGGAGGAGGGGCTGGCCGCCTCCGACCTGTGGTCGCTCGGCATGCTCCTGTACGTGGCCGCCGAGGGCACCAACCCGCTGCGCCGGGCCACCAGTCTGGCGACGGTCGTCGCGGTGCTCGACGAGCCCATCCCGGCGCCCGTGCGCTCGGGCCCGCTGGGGCCCGTACTGGAACGGCTGCTCGTCCGGGACCCGGCCGCGCGGCCCGACGGGGCGCAGCTGGAACAACTGCTCCGGGAGGCGAGCGCCGCTTCCGGATCCGGCTACGGGCCTGCGGCCTCCACGCCGGTCGCCGCCGCGCCGGCCGTGTCCGCACCGGCGGTCTCCGCGCCGACCGCGCCGGCCGCGTCCGCCGTCCCGGGGCAGTACGGCCCGTACGGCGGCCCGTACGGCTCGCCCACCCCGCCGCCGTACGGCCACGGCGCCTCCCCCTACGCGGCCCCCACCGCGGCCGTCGCGCTGACGCCCGCACCGCGCAGGCGCCCCGCCCTGATCGGCGCCGCCCTCACCGTGGTGCTGGCGGCCGCGGTCGTCGGGATCGTCCAGTTGATTCCCGACGGGAACTCCGGGGGCGACGACGCCGCCGACTCCCGTGCCACCCGGCCCGCCGTCGCCACCCCGGGCGGCACCGCCGCCGCCACCCCCGGTGCGAAGGCGAGCACTGCCAAGACCGACACGGCTCGCGGCAGCATGCTCACCCCGCAGAACATCCGGATCGCCCTGGACGCGCTCAAGGAGAAGACCGGCACCACCACCTTCGTGGACCTCAAGGTCTACGAGGGCTACGTCCTCGCCTCGATCCCCACCGCCCCCGGCGCCGATACCGTCGACGCCTGGCAGTACCGCGACGGTGCCGCCAAGCGCACCGGCCCGGACGGCACGGTCGAGGAGGGCGAGCCGCTGATCGACATGGCCACCGTCAACTGGGACGCGCTGCCCGGCCTGCTGGAGCAGTCCAAGAAGGACCTGGGCGTCGAGAAGCCGACCTCGACCTACGTGATCGTCGAACCCTGGATGATGGACCAGGTCCCCTGCATGCGGCCCTACATCACCGACGAGTACGGTCGCGGCGGCTACGTGCTCGCCGGGATCGACGGCAAGGTCAAGAAGGTCACCAAGCTCTGACATCGTCTACCCGTACGCACGTACGGTCCGACGCGTTCAGGAGTACGACCATGCCCAGTTGGCGCACCACCCTCACGGGGGCCGGCATATCCGGCCCCCGGCTGCGCGACGACTACACCCACGCCGCGCGCCGGGTGCTCCGCCGTGAGCCCGCCCCGTACCTGGCGCTGCGGCTGCTCGCCGCGCCGCCGCTGGTGCCCGCTCTCGCGGCGGGTCTCGCCTTCATGAACCTGGTCGACGACGTCGCCGAGACCGGCACCCCGCAGCAGCGGGCCGCCGGTCTCGCCGCGTTGTCCGAGCGGGTGGAGGCGGCCCTGGAGTCCGGGGACAGCCCCGACCCCCTGCTGCGGGCCTACGCGCACGCGGTGGACTCCCGGGCCCTGCCCCGGCACTGGGTCTCCCGCTTCCTGCGAGGCGCCGCCACCGCAGAGGCCGCCTTCGACGGCTTCGCCGCGGAGGAGGACTTCCAGGCGTACCTCGACGCCTACGCGTGGCCCGGGGTGCTGGTCTTCACCGGGCTGCAGTACCAGGGCGGCCCCGACCCGGAACAGGCCGCGGGCTGGCGGCGGTTCGTCGACGCCGCCCAGCGCGTGGACTTCCTCGCCGATCTCCACGGCGACCTCGCGGACGGCCGGCTCTGCATCCCGCGCGCCCGGCTCGACGAGCACCGGGTGACCCGGTCCGACCTGGAACAGGCCCGCGACACCCCGGCCGTACGCGCCCTCCTGGCCGCCGAGTGCCGGCGGGCCCGTGCGGCCCTGGACGCCGCCCGCGGCATCGGCGGCCTCGCCGAACCCGGGCTGCGTCCCGTCATCGCGACCATGACGGAGCTGATGGCGCACCAGCTGACCGCCGTGGAGCGGGCGGGTGCCGCCGCCCTGCGCCGGGACATCGGCTACGGCGTGGCGGCGCCCCTGCGGATCCTCGTCCGCGCCGCCCGCCGTCGCCTGGTGTGAACCGGCGCGGGAGTTCCCCGGTTTCTCAGTAGGCCCCGTTGACGTTGTCGATCGAGCCGTACCGCGCGGCCGCGTAGTTGCAGGCGGCGGTGATGTTGGCGACCGGGTCGTAGGAGTTCGTCGAGGTGCCGGGCACGTGGTAGGCGCGGAACGTCGGATCGATGACCTGGAGCAGTCCCTTGGACGGGATGCCGTTCCGGGCGTTGATGTCCCAGTTGTTGATCGCCAGCGGATTGCCCGAGGACTCCCGCATCACATTGCGGTGAATTCCGTTGTAGGAGCCGGGAATACCGTGCTTGGCCATGACCGCGAGGGACTCGCGGATCCACCCGTCGAGATTGTTCGGGTAGGCGGTGGCGGGCTTGGCGGCGGGCTTGGCAGCGGGTTTGGCGGCGGGCGCGAGGGTGGTCCGGGCGGCGGACCTGCTCGCACGGTCGGGCTCCGCCTGGGTGCCGAGCTGCAGCTTGATGCCGGGTCTGATGATCGACGGGTTGTCACCGACGACGCTCCGGTTCGCCGCGTAGAGCTGCTGCCAGCCGCCGCTCACGGAGTGCTTCGCCGCGATCTCCGAAAGGGTGTCGCCCGCGACCACGGAATACGTCGTGGGGGCGGCGGCCGTCTCCACCGCCCCGGCGGTGGTCGCACTGATCAGCGGGAGAGTGAGGGCCGCGCCACTGGTGCCGGCGAGCGCCAGCCTGCGGGTGATCCGGTGGTGCTTCGGCCGACGGTGCTTACCCTTTGCAGGCATGGCGGAATTCCTCACGTGGGGGGACGGGAGATCCCGGGCGGGGGGCCGTATTCGGCAGCTGACCACCAGGAACGAGGTGACCGTAGGCGAGCCCGCCGCGCGGGAACAAGACCCGAATTCCACCGATAGATCGACATCTCGCTATCGGTCGGGTAAATGACCTTGAAGGGGTATCGGCGCAATAGCCGATTCCCTTTCCGGGAAAAGGGAATCGGCTGTCTGTCGGAAATGATGTTGAGATGTCCGGTGTGTCTCACATCACGGGTCGCCGGCCGGACGGCCAATACGGTCAAGTCCGCCCGCTAAGCGCCTCATTCGGGCGACTCGCCCTTAGGTGTCAAATCGCCCATCCAGGACTCTTTCCGGCGGAATTTCGACCGCTGTGCGCCCCGGTGTCACGCCAGCCGGCCCAGGGCGGCCGTCAGGGCCGCCACCGCCCCCGGCGAGGCCGGCAGCAGGGGCAGCCGGACGTCCGGGGTCGGGATCCGCCCCTGGGCGTGCAGGACGCCCTTGACCACCGCCGGATTGGGCTCGGCGAACGCCGCCGCCGACATCCGGGCCAGCGCGTGCCCCAGCGGCCGCGCCCGGGCCACGTCGCCCTCCCGCCAGGCGGCGGCCAGCTCCACGAAGCGCTCCGTCGCCAGATGTGCCGAGGCCAGGATCCCGCCCACCGCACCCATCGCCAGCAGCGGGGACAGGTACGCGTCGTCACCGGCCAGCACCTCGAACCCGGCCGGCAGGTCGCCGAGCAGCGCCACCGCGTCCTCGCCGATGCCGCCGCCCGCGTACTTCACGCCGACGACCCCCGGCAGGGCCCCGAGCGCCCGCAGCGCGGCCGCGTCCAGGGGCTGCCCCGTCCGGTACGGGATGTGGTAGACGATCAGCGGTACCGGGCTCACCTCGGACAGCCGCGCGAAG
Organism: Streptomyces sp. NC-S4; assembly: GCF_054353315.1. Classification (NCBI taxonomy): domain Bacteria; kingdom Bacillati; phylum Actinomycetota; class Actinomycetes; order Kitasatosporales; family Streptomycetaceae; genus Streptomyces; species Streptomyces sp. NC-S4. The sequence goes on from NZ_CM135937.1 coordinate 8,230,936, forward strand.
TGCGCCAGCACCCCGGCGGCCGCGGGCCGGACGAACGGCGGCACGGTCACCAGCGCCGCCCGCACCTCCGGCCACCGGGCCAGCCGGGCCAGCGAGGCCTCGGCGGCGCGGGTGCCGCCGGCCCCCGCGCCGACGGTCAGCGCTGCGCCCCGCTCCCCGCAGACCCGGGCGCACACCGCCGTGACGAGGTCGCGCTCCGCCTCGTCGAGAGCGGCCGCCTCCGCGGTGGTGCCGAGCGCGACGATGCCGGCGGCGCCCGCGTCGAGCACCTCGTGGGCCAGCGCCTCCAGCGCCTCGGAGGCGACCTCCCCGGTGCGGGTGAAAGGAGTGATCAGCGGTACGTGGATCCCGTGCGACGGGAGGTTCTCTGCGATGTCCTGTGCCATGCCCCCGAGCCTTGCCTGCCCGAAGGATCAAATCCAGTTCGCTTTTCTTACCCGACCCGTAAGCTGAGCCGATGCTCGATGTACGACGCCTGCGCCTGCTGCGCGAACTCGCCCGCCGCGGCACCATCGCCGCCGTCGCCGAGGCCCTCAGCTTCAGCCCTTCGGCGGTCTCCCAGCAGCTCGGCGTCCTCGAACGGGAGGCCGGCCTGCCCCTGCTGGAGCGCACCGGCCGCGGGGTCCGCCTCACCCCGGCCGGCCAGAACCTGGTCGGACACGCCGAAGCGGTCCTCGAACGGCTGGAACGGGCCGACGCCGACCTCGCCGAAGCGCGCGGGGGCCTGGCCGGAGCCCTGCGCATCGGAGCCTTCCCCACCGCCACCCGGGCCATCGTCCCGGCCGCGCTGACCGCCCTCGCCCGGCGCCACCCGGGGCTGGAGCCGATGGTCTCTGAGACGGACCCCGCGGCGGTGGCGCACGCCCTGCGAGCCGGGGACCTGGACGTGGCCCTGGTGCACGAGTACGACTTCGTGCCCGCCGGGCCCGAGCCGGGCCTGGCCACCGAACCGCTCTACGCCGAGGCGATGTACCTGGCCGCGCCCGCCGCCGAGAGCCCCGTCCCGCCCGGTGGAACCGCCGAGTCCGGGGAGCCCGCCGAGTCCGGGGGAACCGCCGAGTCCGAGGGGTCCGACCAGGGCGCGGTCCTGCGCAGACACGCCCGGGCGCCCTGGATCACCGCCACCCCCGGCACCCTCTGCCACGCCATGACCCTCCGGGCCTGCCAGGCCGCCGGATTCACCCCGCGGGTCCGCCACCAGGTCGACGAGTTCGCCACCGTGCTCGCCCTCGTCGCGGCGGGCCAGGGGGTGGCCGTCGTACCGCAGCTCGGGGTCACGGGCCCGCCCGATCCGGCCGTACGCCTCACCCGCCTGCTCATGGAGCGCCGCACCCGGCTCGCCTTCCGCAGCGGAGCCGGCGCGCACCCGGCCGTGGCGGCCTTCGGCACCGCAGTTCGGGCCGCCGTACCACCGGATCTGGCCGGGTCGCGCGCCGGAACGTGACACAACTCCCGTACCGCGTGCCGTCCGTGTACGTTCGTTGATCCAGACGGATACGATCAGAGCGGGGTACGACGTGACGCATCGCGTACGAGGGGTCATCGCCCGGAGCAAGGGCGCACCGGTGGAGACGACGACGATCCTCGTGCCCGACCCGGGACCCGGCGAGGCCCTCGTCCGGGTGCAGGCCTGCGGGGTCTGCCACACCGACCTGCACTACCGTGAGGGCGGCATCAACGACGAGTTCCCCTTCCTGCTCGGCCACGAGGCCGCCGGAGTCGTCGAATCGGTCGGCCCGGACGTCACCTCCGTGGCCCCCGGCGACTTCGTGATCCTCAACTGGCGCGCGGTGTGCGGCACCTGTCGCGCCTGCAAGCGCGGACGCCCCTGGTACTGCTTCGCCACGCACAACGCCACCCAGCCCATGACCCTGGAGGACGGCACCCCGCTCTCCCCGGCCCTCGGCATCGGCGCCTTCGCCGAGAAGACCCTGGTCGCGGCCGGCCAGTGCACCAAGGTGGACCCGGCCGCGGCCCCGGCCGCCGCCGGACTCCTCGGCTGCGGAGTGATGGCCGGCCTCGGCGCCGCCCTGAACACCGGCAACGTCGGCCGGGGCGACTCCGTCGCCGTCATCGGCTGCGGGGGAGTGGGCAACGCGGCCGTGGCCGGAGCCCGCCTCGCGGGCGCCTCGCGGATCATCGCGGTGGACCTGGACGACCGGAAGCTGGAGTGGGCCCGGGGCCTCGGCGCCACCCACACCGTCAACGGGCGCACGGAAGACGTGGTCAAGGCCGTCCAGGCCCTGACCGGCGGCAACGGCGCGGACGTGGTCATCGACGCCGTGGGCCGCCCCGAGACCTACCAGCAGGCCTTCTACGCCCGCGACCTGGCCGGGACGGTCGTCCTGGTGGGCGTACCGACCCCGGAGATGAAGCTCGAACTCCCGCTCCTCGACGTCTTCGGCCGCGGCGGCGCCCTGAAGTCCTCCTGGTACGGGGACTGCCTGCCCGAGCGCGACTTCCCGCTCCTGATCGACCTCTACCTGCAGGGCCGGCTCGACCTGGACGCCTTCGTCTCCGAGACCATCCCGCTCGACGGCGTCGAGGACGCCTTCGCGCGCATGGAACGCGGCGAGGTCCTCCGCTCGGTCGTCGAGTTCTGACCTCCGGGCGGACCCCGCCGGATCGGGTCCACCTAGACTCGCACCACACCCCGCGCCCCGCCGGAACCCGGCCGGGGCGCGGCCCTTCGTCGCCCACTACCTCGTACCCCTGGGGGCCGTCCGTGACCGTCGCACACAGCTACCGCCAGCCCGGCACGGTCCTCACCGACCACCGGTTCTCCGTCCCCCTGGACCACGCCCGCCCGGACGGGGAGCGGATCGAGCTGTACGCCCGCGAGGTCGTGGCCGCGGGCAAGGACCCCGAGGCGCTGCCCTGGCTGCTCTACCTGGAGGGCGGTCCCGGCTTCGGCGCCCGCCGCTTCGTCGGCCGCCAGGCCTGGCTGGAGCGCGCGCTGACCGAGTACCGGGTGCTGCTCCTGGACCAGCGCGGAACCGGCCGCTCCACCCCGGTGAACCGGCAGACCCTGCCCCTGCGCGGCGGCCCCGCCCAGCAGGCGGAGTACCTCGCCCACTTCCGCGCCGACTCCATCGTGCGCGACGCCGAGGCCATCCGCCCCGGCCTGACCGGCGGTGCGCCCTGGACCGTGCTCGGCCAGAGCTTCGGCGGCTTCTGCACCACCCACTACCTCTCCACCGCGCCCGAAGGCCTCACCGCCGCCCTGATCACCGGCGGCCTCCCGTCCCTGACCGCCGGCGCCGACGAGGTCTACGAGGCCGCGTACCCCCGCATCGAACGCAAGAACCGGGCCCACTACGCCCGGTACCCGATGGACGTCGAGCGCGCCCGCGCGATCGCCGCCCACCTCGCGGAGCGCCCGGCGGAACTCCCCGGCGGCCACCGCCTCACCGTCGAGGGCTTCCAGTCCCTCGGCATCCTCCTCGGCGGGGGCGACGGCAGTCACCGGCTCCATTACCTGCTGGAGGACGCCTTCGTACCGACCCCCGCCGGACCCGCCCTCTCCGACGCCTTCCTGGAGAACGTCCGCGCCGAGCTCTCCTTCGCCGGGCACCCCCTCTACGCACTGGTCCACGAAGCGATCTACGCCCAGGACCCCGCCGCTCCCACCGCCTGGGCCGCCGAACGGGTACGAGCCGGCCACCCCGGCTTCGACGCGGGCAAGACCCTCGCGGGCGACGAGCCGCTGCTCTTCACCGGCGAGACCATCCACCCCTGGCACTTCACCACCGACCCGTCCCTCGCCCCGCTGCGCGAGACCGCGGACCTGCTGGCCGCCCGCACCGGCTGGCAGCCGCTCTACGATCCGGCACGCCTGGCCGCCAACGAGGTGCCGGTGGCCGCCGCCGTCTACCACGACGACATGTACGTGGACACCGCGCACTCGCTGGAGACGGCCCGGTCCGTCCGGGGTCTGCGGACCTGGGTGACGGACGAGTTCGAGCACGACGGCATCCGCGCGGGCGGCACCCGCGTCCTGGACCGCCTGCTGTCCCTGGTCCGCGACGAGGCCTGAGTCAGCCGGGCTCCACGAACGCGCGGGTCAGGTGCGCGGTGGCCAGCAGGGCGCCGCGCCGACGGGCCCGCGCCAGCAGGTCCTCCCGGGAGGCCCGGGCGGTCTCCCGGTCGCGCTCGTGGGAGTACGCCACCGCCGGGTCGGCCAGCTGCACCGCGTGCACCAGTACGTCCCCGGTGACCATCACGTCCCGGGCCCCGGCGCCCCGGTCGACCAGCACCGACTGGTGCCCGGGGGTGTGCCCGGGCGTCGGCAGCAGGGTGATGCCGGGAGCCAGCCGGTGGGTACCGGCCACCTCGTGCAGCTGCCCGCTCGCCCTCAGCGGCGCCACCGTCCAGTCCCACACCGGGTCCGCCCGGTCCAGCCCGGCCACCTCCGCGCGCTGCACCACGTACCGGGCCGCCGGGAAGAAGGGTTCCCCGTCCTCTCCCGACGACCAGCCCGTGTGGTCCTCGTGAAGGTGGGTCAGGACCACCGCCTCCACGTCGGCCGGGGCGATCCCGGCCACCGCGAGGGCCTCCGGCAGCCGCCCCGGCACCGGCGCCCAGGCCGCGGCGGGGGACCGCGCCGGGCCGACCCCGGCGTCCACCAGCACCCAGCGGCCGCCGGGCCGGGCGATCGCGAAGCACCGGAAGTCCAGCCGCCACGCCCCGTCCGGCCCGGACGCGCCCGGATCCAGCTCCCCGGCCCGCTCCCACGCTGCCTCGCCCGCCTCCGGAAAGGCGGTACGGGCCGGCTCGAAGAAGATCCCCGTGGCGTCGAGCAGCGCCACCACCCGCCCCTGTCGGTCCATTCGCCTATTGTGCGAGACATGACCGAACAACCTGACCAGCAGCCCGCCTTGCAGCCCATGCCCACCGACTGGACGCGCGCCCTCGCGGTGGTCGCCCACCCCGACGACCTCGAGTACGGGTGCGCCGCGGCCATCGCGCACTGGACGGACGGGGGCCGGGAGTTCGTCTACCTCCTCGCCACGCGCGGCGAGGCGGGCATCGACAGCATCGCCCCCGCCGACTGCGGTCCGCTGCGCGAGGCGGAGCAGCGGGCGAGCGCCGCGGTCGTCGGCGTGTCCGAGGTGGAGTTCCTGGACTACCGCGACGGCGTCGTCGAGTACGGCCTCGGCCTGCGCCGGGACATCGCCGCCGCCATCAGGCGGCACCGGCCCGAGCTGATCGTCACCCTCAACCACCGCGACACGTGGGGCGGCGCGCAGGGCGGCGGCTACTGGAACACCCCCGACCACAAGGCCGTCGGCCGGGCGGTGCTGGACGCGGCCGGGGACGCCGGGAACCGCTGGATCTTCCCCGAACTGACCGAGCAGGGCCTGGAGCCGTGGAACGGAGTGCGCTGGGTCGCGGTCGCCGGATCCGCCACCCCGACGCACGCGGTGGACGCCGGCCCCGGGCTGGAGCGCTCCATCAAGTCCCTCCTGGAGCACAAGGCGTACATCGAGGTGCTCACCGACCAGGACCCCGAGGAGTACGTCCGTACCTTCCTCACCGGGAACGCCGAGCAGGCCGCGGCCCGGTTCGGCGGCCGGCCGGCCGTGGCGTTCGAGGTCTTCCCCCGCTGACCGGCCGCCCCTAGTCTGACGATCCGTCAGTTCGGCGGGTCGTCAGCCATCGGGCCGGGGGTGCGGGACACGGTGATCGACACCATCTCCACGGAGATCGCGGAGGGTGAGGAGCGGATCAGGCTGGAGGCCGCGGACGGCGTCGCGGTCCTCACCCTGTGCCGCCCGGACCGGCTCAACGGCTGGAGCTGGGAATCCACCCGCCAGCTCGGCCTGCTCGCGGACCGGATCCGCTTCGACACGTCCGTACGGGCGGTGCTGCTGCGGGCCGAGGGACGGGCCTTCTGCGCGGGCATCGACGTGACCGCCCCGGGCGGCGCCATCACGGGCGACTCCCCGGCCGAGCGCACCCGCAACTACTACGAGGGCATCCGCTGGGTGCACGAGCGGTTCGCCGTCCTCGCCCGCCTCCCGCAGCCGGTGGTGGCCGCCGTCCAGGGCTACTGCCTCGGCTTCGGATTCGAACTGGCGCTGATGGCCGATGTCCGGGTGGCCGCCGAGGACGCCGTCTTCGCGCTCCCGGAGGCCGGGCTCGGGGTGGCGGTGGACGCGGGCGGCGACCTGCGCATCGCCCGCGAGGCGGGCGCGGGCTGGGCCAAGTACCTGGCCCTGACGGGCCGGCGCATCGACGCCGCGACGGCACAGCGGCTCCACCTCGTCCAGCTGGTGGTCCCCGGCGAGGACCTGGAGGCCGCCGCCCGCGCCGTGGTGCGGGAGATCGCCGACAACGCGCCGCTCGCCGTCCAGGGCATCAAGCGCGCGATCGACGGCTACGCCGACGCCACCCTCCCCTCGGCGCTCGACCGGGTGGCGATGACGGCGGCCCTCACCCTCACCTCGGAGGACTGCCGGGAGGGGTACACCGCCAAGGCGGCCCGCAGGCCCCCGCGCTTCAGCGGAGGCTGAGCACCGGCCGGGTCGAGAACTCCTCGTACATGCCCTCGCCGTCCGGGCCGTACGTGAACTCGGCCGCGTACGGATTGCGGTTGGCGGTGGCCAGCGGCAGCCAGCCGAGCAGATCGCCGTACCCGCCGCAGACGGCCTCCCCGCCGTCGCCGCCGTGCACCCGGGCCGGGTCCGCGCTCAGCTCCGTGCCGTAGCTGTCGTAGGCGATGTGCAGCCCGAAGGCGTTCGGTTCGTGCCGCGGGCCGGCGCCGCCCCCGTACGACGGCTCGTCCAGGGGGCACTCGTTCCCCCACCGGAACAGGGTGCCGGCCCCGGCCCCGCAGGCGTGCTCCCACTCGTCGGCGCCGGGCATCCGCAGCCCCTGCGCCGCGAGCGCGGCCGGCATCCCGGCCGCCTCCTCGGTCAGGGCCTCGTCCTCCACGGCCATGAGCACGGTGGCCAGCGTCGCGGTGCGCGGCGGGCTCAGTACGTCGGCGAGATAGGCCTTGAGGTCCTCGTGCCCGTACCCGTACCCCTCGTCCACGCTCGCCGCGAAGTCGGCGGCCTGCGCGGGGGTCGGCTCCCAGGCGTCCGGGTCGAACCCCAGCCGCACCGTCCCGCCGGGCACGAGGGCGAACTCCCGCCCCCCGCGCTCGATGCGTACGCGGTGCAGCGGCCCGCCCAGGTGGCCGACGGCGTCGAGCAGCACCACCCGGCCGCCCACCTGCGCGGCGGCCTCGTGGGCGAGACGTCCGGCGGCGGCCGGGTCGAGCGAGCGCCAGCGGTCGAGGGTCAGATCGGCGAGAGACATGGTCCGATCCTCGCACCGCCCACTGACAGCCGGCGTTCAGGGGGAGGGGGTGAAGGGGCCGCGGCCCAGCTGCGTGCGGACCGGGACCACCTCGGGGTTGACCACCGACCGGCGCTGCCAGTTCGCCCCGTCCACCACCAGCGTGTGCCCGGTGATGAACCGGGCGTACGGCGAGGCCAGGAAGGTGGCGGCCCAGCCCAGTTCGCGCGGCGCGCCGACGCGCAGGGCGGGCTGCCGGGCGTCCCGCGCGCCGGGCGCGGCGCGCCCCAGGCCGCCCCGGATGTCCTCGGTCATGTCGGCGTGCGGGAACAGCCCGGGTACGAGCCCGTTGATCTGGATCCCGTACGGGCCCCACTCGACGGCGAGCGTCTCCACCAGGCTCTTCACCCCGGCCTTGGCCGCGGCGCTGTGGGCGAAGCCCGGCCCGCCCGTCCAGGCGTACGAGGCGCCGATGTTCACGATCGAGCCGCCGGTGCCCGCGGCGAGGTGGCGGCGGCCGAACTCGCGGGTCATCAGCCAGGTGCCCGTCAGGGTGATGTCGACGACCGCCCGCCAGGCGTTCGGCGACAGGTCCTCCGCCGGGGAGGGGAAGTTCGCGGCCGCGTTGTTGACCAGTACGTCCGGCAGGCCGAAGGCGGCCTGCGCGGCGTCGAAGACCCCGGCGACCCGCTCGGGATCCCTGATGTCGCAGACGGCGGCCGTCACCCGGCCCGCGCCGGGGACGGCCGCCAACTCCTCGCGCGCCGCCTTGAGCTGATCGGCGCGCCGGCTCGCGATCACCAGATCGGCGCCGAGCCGGGCGAACTCGGCGGCGATGGCCTTGCCCAGCCCGGTGCCGCCGCCGGTCACGAGGACCACCTGGCCCTCGAAGGTCCCGGAGGGCAGGGCGGCGGCGCCGAGCGCCGGGGGCGCGGGCAGCCCGCGCCGGATCTCGTCCGTCATGGGGCATCGATAGCGCGCGGGCGCCGAGATCGCCATCCCCCGGACCGGGCGGACCGGCCGCACCGGCCCGGGAGCGGGGTCCGCGACCCCTGGCGGTCAGCCCTTCGGGGCGTACGCCTGCTTGCTCGCGCAGGTCCAGACCACGGCCTTGCTCTCGCGCGTCTCCCGGTCGGTCATCATCCCGGCGACGCGGTCGTCGTCGGTGGCCGCGAAGGCCCGGCTCAGCGGCACGCCCGGGGTTCCGGCAGGGAAGGGCAGCACCAGCGGCTCCCCCTTGCCGGGCCAGTAGACGGCCTGGAAGAAACTGGGCCAGCTCTCCTCGAAGTTGGTGGCCGTGCCGACGGCCACGTTCGTGGTCGGGCTGCTGCCGGAGAGCTCCAGGTCGTGGTAGCCCTTGGCCCGGCCCGGGTCGGTGGGCAGCGCGTCGTACGGCTTCTTCCAGACGGCCGGGGTCAGCTTCGGGTCGTTGCGGTAGTAGTAGTCCTCCAGGCCCACCACCCGGCCGCGGTCGTCGATGTCCCGGCCGACCGTCGAGAACGAGGAGTGGTAGCCGTTCCACACCTCGAGGCTGTAGGGCGGGTAGCCGCCGGCCGGCCAGACCACCGGAAAGGTCTTGGTGACCATGATGTCGTTCTCGGCGTCGAAGTACGCGCCGGAGACCGTGCCGAGGATGTCACCGCGCTTGTTGATGCCGCTCAGCGAGGTGACCTTGCTGCCGGCGATCGCGTCGGCCGGGACCGGCAGTTCGCGCACTACCTTCCCGTTCACCCACTCCTTGGCGACGCCCTTCTCGGCGTAGACGACCCGCCCCGACTCGTTGACGTCGACGTCGAAGACACGTCCCTCCAGGCCCGGAGAGCCGAGCGGCTCGGAGGTCGTGGAGCCCTGCTGGTGGGTGAACGCGACCATGGACTGGTCCGAGGTGCGGGTGGCCGTGCCCACCATCAGGCCCTTGGCGCTGACCGCCTTGACGCTGCCGCGGTCGAAGCCGGCGGGCAGCGGGACAGGGTGGACCGTGTGCTCGGCGCCGGTCCAGTAGACGGGCAGGCCGGCGCTGTCGCCGACCACGGTCCCGCCGGTGCCGAAGCCCACCGCGGTGGAGCCCGTCGACCCGGGCAGTCCCGGAAGGATCTCGATCCCCGGAGTGCAGGAGGCCGCCGTGCCCGCTGCCGAGGCCGGACCGGCCGCGGTGATCAGGCCCGCCAGAACGATCGCGGCTCCGGCCGCGGACATGCTTCTTCTCATGTGGTGGTCCCCCCTGGACAGGTGCTGTTCCCCGTTGAGTCATGACACGTGCACGCCACATGTTGCCTGATCTTGAGACGGATGTGGCCTGAATGACGCGTGTTGATCCGGACCGGATGGTTCTCCACCTCGACCGATGGTTCACAGGAGGGCAAGCGACCGCTTAGTATGCGCGCGGAGCGTGTGGTTCATCGACGGCGGCTGGAGGCCCCGGATGCAGGCATGGCGAGTACATACCCCCGGCGAACCCCGAGAGGCACTTCGTCTCGAAGAGATTCCCGAACCGGTGCCGGGAGAGGGCGAGGTGCGGCTGCAGGTGCTCGCGGCGAACCTCAACTTCCCCGACGCGCTGCTCGTCCGCGGCCAGTACCAGATCCGCCCGCCGCTGCCCTTCACCCCCGGCGTCGAGATCTGCGGCCTCACCGACGACGGGCGCCGCGTCATCGCCACCCCGAGCCTGCCCCACGGCGGCTTCGCCGAGTACGTCATCGCCTCCGAGCGGGCCCTGCTCCCGGCCCCCGAGAGCCTGAACGACGCCCAGGCCGCGGCCCTGCACATCGGCTACCAGACCGGCTGGTTCGGCCTGCACCGCCGGGCGCGCCTCCAGCCGGGCGAGACCCTCCTCGTGCACGCCGCCGCCGGCGGGGTCGGCAGCGCCGCCGTCCAGCTCGGCAAGGCCGCCGGGGCCACCGTCATCGGGGTCGTCGGAGGCAAGGCCAAGGCGCGCACCGCCGAGGAACTCGGCTGCGACCTGGTGATCGACCGTACGGCCGAGGACGTCGTCTCCCGGGTCAAGGAGTTCACCGGCGGGCGCGGCGCCGACGTGATCTACGACCCCGTGGGCGGCGCCTCGTACACCGCCTCCGCCAAGTGCGTGGCCTTCGAGGGCCGCATCGTCGTCGTCGGCTTCGCGAGCGGAGACATCCCCGCCCCCGCCCTCAACCACGCCCTCGTCAAGAACTACGCGATCCTCGGCCTTCACTGGGGCCTGTACGCCGCGAAGGACCCGGCCGCGATCCTGGCCTGCCACACCGAACTCACCCGCCTCGCCGACGAAGGCGCCATCAAGCCCCTCGTCAGCGAACTCGTCGCACTCCCCGCCGTGGCCGACGCCGTGCAGCGGCTCGCCGACGGGACCACCACCGGCCGCGTCGTCCTGGCCATGCCCCGGCAGCCGGGTGTGTCCCGATGACCGCGATCACCGCCGAGCACCTGCTCGCACGCGTCCGGGGCCTGCTCGCCGCGCACCCGCCCGCCGACACCGACCGCGCCGACTTCCTGCGGGCCCGCTTCGACGCCGGCCTCGCCTGGGTCCACTACCCCGAGGGCCTCGGCGGACTCGGCGCGCCCCGCTCCCTCCAGGCCGCCGTCGACGCCGAACTGGCGGCCGCCGGCGCACCCGACAACGACCCGCGCCGCATCGGCATCGGCCTCGGCATGGCCGCCCCCACGATCCTCGCGTACGGCACCGACGAGCAGAAGCGGCGCTTCCTGCGGCCCCTGTGGACCGGCGAGGAAGTATGGTGCCAGCTCTTCAGCGAGCCCGGTGCAGGATCCGACCTCGCCGCGCTCGGCACCCGCGCGGTCCGCGAGAGCGGCTCCGGCGACTGGATCGTCGACGGCCAGAAGGTGTGGACCTCCAGCGCCCACACCGCCCGCTGGGCCATCCTGATCGCCCGCACCGACCCCGGGCTCCCCAAGCACCAGGGCATCACCTACTTCCTCTGCGACATGCACGGCCCGGGCGTCGAGGTCCGGCCGCTGCGCCAGATCACCGGCGAGGCCGAGTTCAACGAGGTCTTCCTCACCGGCGTCCGCATTCCCGACGCGCACCGCCTCGGCGCCGTCGGCGAGGGCTGGGCGGTCGCCCGCACCACCCTGATGAACGAGCGGGTCTCCATCGGCGGCATGCGCATCCCGCGCGAGGGCGGCATGATCGCCCCCGTCGCCGCCGCCTGGCGCGACCGCCCCGAGCTGCGCACCCACGCCCTCCACCAGCGGCTCCTGGAGCTCTGGGTCGAGGCCGAGGTCGCCCGCCTCACCGGGGAACGGCTGCGCCAGCAGCTCGCCGTCGGACAGCCCGGTCCCGAGGGGTCGGGCATGAAGCTCACCTTCGCCCGGCTCAACCAGGAGATCAGCGGACTGGAGGTCGAACTCCTCGCGGAGGAGGGCCTCCTGTACGACGACTGGACCATGCGCCGGCCCGACGGCGTCGACTTCACCGGCCGCGAGGCCGGCTACCGCTACCTGCGCGCCAAGGGCAACAGCATCGAGGGCGGCACCAGCGAAATCCTCCTCAACATCGTCGCCGAACGCGTCCTCGGCCTGCCCCCCGAGCCGCGCGACGACAAGGACCTCGCCTGGAAGGACCTGAGCCGATGACCACCCCGGCGGCACCGAGCGACCTGCTCTACTCCCAGGCCGAGGAGGAGCTCCGCTCCGCCGTGCGCGCGCTCCTGGCCGACCGCTGCGACGCGAGGAGCGTCCTCGACCGGGCCGGTACGGACCGGCCGCACGACCCCGCGCTCTGGCACACCCTCGCCGTCGGGATCGGCGCGGCCGGTCTCCTCGTCCCCGAGAAGCTCGGCGGGCAGGGCGCGAGCCACCGCGAGGCGGCCGTGGTCCTCGAGGAGCTCGGCCGGGCGGTGGCGCCCGTCCCGTACCTGACGAGCGCCGTGCTCGCCACGGAGATCCTGCTCGGCTGCGACACCGCGGAATCCGCGGCGCTGCTGCGGGAGCTGGCCTCGGGTCGCACCGTGTGCGTCCCGGCCGTGCCGCTGACCCTGGCTCCGGGCGCGCCCCTCCCGGCCTCCGTCCACGACCTCGGCGACGGGACCCTGACCGGCGCGGTCACCTCCGTGGCGGACGCGGTGGCCGCCGACGTCCTGCTGGTCCTGGCCGACACCGGGCTGTACGCCGTCCCGGCCGCCACCGCGGGGCTGGCCCCCCGGGTCCCGCTGGACCTGACCCGCCCGCTCGCCACCGTCACCCTGGAGGCCGCGGCCGGCACCCGGCTCGCCGACGCCGGAACGGCCCGGGCGGCCGTCGCCGGAGCGCTGCTCTCCGGGGCCGGACTGCTCGCCTCCGAGCAGCTCGGGCTCGCCGAGTGGTGTCTGAAGGAGACGGTCGGCCACGTCCGGGGCCGCCACCAGTTCAACCGCCCCGTGGGTTCCTTCCAGGCCCTCAAGCACCGCCTCGCCCGGCTCTGGCTCGACGTGGCCTCCGCGCGCGCGGCGGCGCGGGCCGCGGCCGACGCGCTGGCAACCGAGGCCCCCGACGCCCCGCTGACGGTCGCCGTGGCCCAGGCCTACTGCTCGGGCGTGGCCGTCCGCGCCGCCGAGGAGTGCGTACAGCTGCACGGCGGGATCGGCATGACCTGGGAACATCCGGCCCACCTCTACCTCAAGCGGGCCAAGGCCGATTCCCTCGCCCTCGGCACGGCGGGCCACCACCGCGGCCTGGTCGCGGACTTTGCGGAACTCCCCGCGCCGTAGTACGGCCGTGGTCTTCGCCTGACAGGTCGGCAGCTTTCGGCGGTGTGCGGCCGCGTCGTCCCCAGGGGCCGGTGGGGATCGGCGTTGTCCGCGGCGGCGCCAGTACGACCGGTGCAGGATGTGGCCACTGTTCGCCCGTGGCCGGGTGAGGCGCGTGATCAGGCGTCGGATTTCGGGGAGGAGAGGGGATGAGCGGGGTGGATCCGTCTCTGCTGTCCCGGCGCCAAGTTCCCTGGCGCGTGGGCGGCGATGACGCGAGGGTGATGTGGCGTTGCCCGCCGGGGTTCAGCAGGGACACCACGGGCAGGAGCAGGCCCGCGGCAGCGGCCGTCAGCAGCAGCGCGGGCCGCAGGACCGGATCCCCCGCGGCGGTCCGCACCCCGTCGGCCGCCCCTGCCAGGAGGCCCTCCCCGTGAGGGGACCGTTCGACGTCGAGGGCCGGCCGGACGCAGACGAGCACCACGAGGACGATCGCGAAGGTGACCGCATCGGCGACCGCCGCGCCGGTCAGCCCCGCGGACGCGACGAGCAGGGCGCCCACCGGAGCCCCGAGCAGCGAGGCCATCTGGCTGCCGGCCTGCTGCATGGCCAACGCCCGCGGGAGTTGCTCCTTGCCCACCAGGCGGCGGGGCATGGACCCGGTGGCCGGCAGGTAGAACGCGTCGACCGTGCCGATGACGACGGCGACCGCGACGAGGAGCCAGGGTGACGCGCCCAGGCGCAGGCCCATCAGGGCCAGTACGAGCGTGGCCGTGAGCATCACGGCGTCCCCGGCGATCATCACCCGGCGAGCGCCGAACCGGTCACCGACCGCACCACCCGGCAACAGCAGCAGGGTGCGCGGAAGGGTGATGGCGGTCAGGACCAGGGCGCCCGTCCCGCCACTATGGGCACTGGCTGCCCAGCCGAGCGCGAAGTACAGGACGGCATCGCCGAGGAGCGAGGCACGGGTGCCGATGAGCCAGACGAGATAGACGCGGGGAAGGGCGGCCGGGCGTGCTTGACGTGAAGCCCCGCCGCCTCGGCCCGGTCTTGCTTCGGCGGGACCTCGGCCGGCAGGCTGCCGGAGGTCGCTGGGCTGCCTGCCGGTCGGTGTCAGGGGCGCCCCTGAGCTCGGGATATTGAGGGCAACCGCCCCGCATCGGCAACTTGGCTAAATAGGTACATCAAAGGATGTACCTCACATGTCGTCCCTCGCGTCGATTCGGTGATCCCTGCAGGTCTCTACGGTTTTTCGTATGGCATCACTGAACGGTGGGACCGGAACACAGGACATGCCGGCGTGGCGGACAGTGGCCACTCCGATCCTGTTCGCCGTGGCTCTTCCACTGGCCGTGTTCTATGCCCTGCGGTCGCAGGGGATCGGACAATGGCTGGCACTGACCGCCAGCGGGGCGGTCCCGGCGGTCCGCATGGCCATCGTGGCCGCCGCACGGCGTCGCGTGGACAGCTTTGAGGCGTTCATGATCGGCATGCTGGCGGTGCGCGTCGTGACGTCGCTGCTCGTCGGCAGTCCCCGGGTCATCCTCGTCAAGGACGCCGGACTCTCGGCGGCCGCCGGGCTCTGGATCCTGGGCTCGCTCCTCGTGGCGAAGCCCTTCGCCTTCCAGGCCGGCCAGTCCTGGCACGGGCCCGCCGCCGCGCGCACCCGGGAAGCGGCCTGGAGCGTCTCGCCGGCGTTGCGCAGCGGACTGACCCGGCTGACGGTCCTGTGGGGCTGCGCCCAACTGCTGGACTGTGGTGCAGGAGTGCTCGTCGCCCTGCTGCTTCCGGTGGAGTCGGTTCCGGCACTCAACCGCGCGAAGGGACTGGCGCTGCTGTGCGTCGTCGTCCTCGTCACCGTCTCCTACAGCCGCCGCTACGGGCGGCGGCACGCACTGTCCCTCTTCGGTTCGTCACCCCTGATCACCAGAAGGGAAGGCTGATCACCATGACTCTCCACCGGACTGAGGCCAAAGAACCCACAGCCCCCTCATCCCCCGCCCCCGAGAGACTGCGCGCGACGCTCGCGGAGCTGCGGCGTCTGGCCGGACTCCCGCTCGAACGCGGCCAAACGCTGCCACCCCAGGCCTACACCTCCCCCGAGCTGTACGAATGGGAAGTCGAACGGATCTTCCGGCGGGAGTGGCTGTGCGTGGCGCGGGCCGAGGAGATTCCACAGCCTGGAAGTTACCTGCGGTTGGACATCCTCGGCACGCCACTGGTGATCACCAGGGACGAGGAGGGCGAGCTGCATGCCCTGTCCCGGGTGTGCCGCCACCGGTTCATGGACCTCCTGCCGCCGGAGACCGCGCCCGAGCACGGCTGCCTGGAACGGCTGACCTGCCCCTACCACACCTGGACCTATCGGCTGAACGGCCAGTACGCGGGGCAGCTCGCCGGTGCTCCACTGATGCAGCGGGTCGACTTCGACCGGGCCGGCTGCCGGCTCCCGGCGCACCGCGTCGAGGTCTGGAACGGCTTTGTCATGCTCAACCTCGACCCCGGTGCGGGGCCGGCGGCTCCCGAATTGCACGGGCTGGACCTGCGGCTGACCAGCCATGGCATCGCGAACTGGGTGAGTGTCCACACCCAGACCTGGGAGGGCGTACCCGCCAACTGGAAGGTGGCGGTGGAGAACGGCTCCGAGAACTACCACCACATGGGTACGCATGCGCAGAGCCTGGATCCGGTGCTCCCGGGCCGCTACACGGAAGTCGACGAGTGCGACGGTCGCTGGTTCACGATGTTCACCCCACTGTCGGACGCCGAGCGGGGCGGCACGGGTCTGGGAAGGCATTCAAGATCCGGCCGGGGATCGCGGCCGGGGATGCTCATCGCCGGAATCTTCCCGCAGTTCGTCCTGGCGGTACTGCCTGACAGCGCGATCAGCATCCGCTGGCTGCCCACCGGTCCCGCCACCCACGACACTCGGATAACGGCCATGGTTCCGCCCGGAGTGCCGGACACACCCGGTTTCGCAGAGCAACTGGTCGGCATACGCGCCCAGATCGCCCGGATCCAGGAAGAAGATCTGGTGGCCGTCCGCGGAGTTCAGCGTGGCCTGGCCTCCCACCCGACCCCGTCCAACGGCCGGTTCTCCCATCTGGAACGCCCGTTGTGGCAGTTCCAGCGCTACCTCGCGGAGCGACTGCTGTGACCGCTGCCAGGCATCGCCGCCCGCGTCGGCCGCATACGGGAAGCGGGGTGCGCAACCTGGGCCGTCCGGCGCGGATCCTGTGCGCTGACGCATCAGGGGTGCACGAGGCGGGGGCGGCGCTGTCCGCTCTGCGCGTCGTACGCGGCCAAGCCGGGCCTGGGTGAGCCCGCTGGTGGATACCGCGCTCGCCGCTGTCGATGTCGCCGCGGTCGTCTGCGAAGTCCGTAGTACCTTCGCCCGCCGCCATGTCCTGGCGGTTCAGAACACGATCCGCGCCGCCCGCGCCACGGCGGCCCCCGCGTGGGACGGAGCCCCGGCCACGACCGCATCGGCGGCGGTGAGCCCCTGTCGGGGCCGGGCGAGCCGGACCCCTTCGGGGCGCGTGCGGGGCGCCCTGCCTGTTGAGACCCACGGGCGCACCGAAGTCGGCTGACGCCGACAGCCCGAACGGACCGCCGTTCCGGGCGGCCCTGCATCTTGGGCGATGTCCTCGCCCGCTCGGCACAGCGGGGAGACCTCGATCCGGAGGAGACGGCCGACCAAGGCGGCACGGCCCGGCAGACTCGCGCCGCCGTCACGCGAATGCCCGGTGCCGCCCAGGCCCGGTGCTCTGGCGTGATACTCACTGGCGCACGCCCGGGTCGCACTTGGCCCTGGCAGCACGGCTCACCGCCGCCTGGGACGGCACGGCGGCACCCGGGCCGACGGCCTCTGAGGGAGTTCACCCTGCCAAAAACGGTGGGTGATACCCATGGACGGCGCCGTTGACCTCGCACCCGGCGCACCCCCGGATCGTGCCGTGCGTCAGCGGCGAAACCGCTGCCGTCTCACGGGAAGGCTCGCTGGAGCTCGGTTCCGGCCGCGACGTGTACGCTCCCGCGGAACGATGCCCTCCGGCTCAGCGGAAAGGGCACGGTGTTCCGCGCCACCTCGGCCGTTCGAGCACGGCCCCATCAGGGAGGTCCCACCGCATGAACCCGTATCTGCGCACCCCCACTGCTCTGACCGTGCTGGCGCTCACCGCCACCCTCGCCGCCTGCGGCACCACCGAGGAGGGCACCGCGAGCGGGAACAACAACGTCACGATAGGCCTGCTGCTCCCCGAGAACGAGACCGCGCGGTACGAGAAGTTCGACAAGCCGCTGATGGAAAAGAAGGTCGCCCTGCTGACCCTCGGCAAGGGCAAGGTGGTCTACGCCAACGCGATGGGGGACGCGGCCAAGCAGAACGCCCAGGCCGACGCGATGATCGCGAGCAAGGTCGATGTCCTGGTCGTCGACGCGGTGGACTCCAAGGCGATCGCCGGCGCGGTGACGAAGGCCAAGGCGGCCGGCATCCCGGTCGTCGCCTACGACCGCCTGGCCGAGGGCCCGGTCGATGCGTACGTCTCCTTCGACAACGAGGACATCGGCCGCCTCCAGGGCAAGACCCTGCTGGATTCCCTGGGCGACAGAGCCAGAAACGGGAAGATAGTCATGATGCACGGCGCCCTCACCGACCCCAACGCCGCCCGCTACAAGACCGGCGCCCGCGCCGTCCTCGACGGCAAGGTGAACATCGGCAAGGAGTACGACACCGCCGAGTGGAAGCGGGAGAACGCGAGCGCCAACATGACGGCGGCGATCTCCGCACTCGGCAAGGACAAGATCGTCGGCGTCTACTCCGCCAACGACGGCATGGCCGGCGGGATCATCTCCGCCCTCAAGGCCGCCGGCGTCTCCCCGCTGCCGCCGGTCACCGGTCAGGACACCGAACTCCCCGCCGTGCAGCGAATAGTGGCGGGCGAGCAGTTCATGAGCGTCTACAAGCCCTACTCCCGCGAGGCCGAGTCCGCGGCCGAACTCGCCGTCCTCCTCGCCCAGGGTGAGAAGATCGACGGAATCATCAATCAGGTGGTCAGCAGCCCCACCACCAAGCGCGTCCCCTCCATCCTCATCCTCGGCGTGTCCGTGACCCGCGACAACATCAAGAGCACCCTGGTCCTCGACAACGTCTACACCGTCGAGGAGATCTGCACCGAGGCCCTCAAGGCCGCGTGCGACGGGATCGGCCTGGAGTAGGACGGCAGGCGGTCGGGGCTCCGTCCCGGCCCGCCGGAACTTGCTCCGCAAGGACTCCCCGGAGGGGCCGCCGATCCCGCGGTCCGGCCGGCGGACATGCCGGCCGTGGCGGCGGCGCCCGCCGTCCCCACGGCTACGGCGACCCCGGTCGGCAAGTGCGCCGGCAGCACGAAGGACATCGACGGCACCGGCCGTGACGGGCCGTGTGCCCGGCCCGGTGCGGGGCCCCGGCGCCCGCACCCGCCCCGCCTCCGGCGGGTTCCGCGCCGCTCCATATCCTCGCCCCATGACGGCCACCATCACCGCGCTCTCCGCCGCGGAACTCCGCGCCCACCGTGACGAACTCGCCGACCTGCTGCTCGCCGTGGTCGACGGCGGATCGTCCCTCGGCTTCCTCGCCGGGTTCGACCGGCAGGACGCCGCCGCCTGGTGGGACTCCCTGCTGCCCGCCGTCGAGGACGGCTCGCTCGCGCTGTGGGTCTCCCGCACCGGCGGCGACGGCCGGATCGACGGCACGGTCAGCTGGTCCCGGGAGACCAAGGCGAACGGCCGTCACCGTGCCGAGCTGCGCAAACTCATGGTCCACCCGGCCGCCCGCGGCCGGGGCACCGCCCGCGCCCTGCTCGCCGAGGCCGAGTCGGCCGCCGTCCGGGCCGGGGTCGTGCTGCTGTTCCTGGACACCGAGACCGGCAGCGGAGCCGAGCGGGTCTACCGCTCCGCGGGCTGGACGGAGGCCGGCACCATCCCCGACTACGCCACCGACCCGGAGGGCCGGCTCCACCCCACGACCCTGTTCTACAAGCAGCTGCGCGGCGCCCACGGGTGACCTCGCCCGCCGCGCGGCGTTAGACCCGTAGCCGCCGGCCACCGAGCGAGGGAGTCCGTATGTCCGCAGCAGCGCCCGCCGCACCACTGACCCGCCGCGCGGTCCTCCGTACGGCCTTCACCGCGGCCGTGCTCGCCGGTACGGCCGCGGCCCTCGCCCCCGTACTGCGCGCCCGGCGCCCCCGGCAGACCCTCACCCCGGCGCCGCTCGCCGAGGAGGAGACCTACCGCGGCCGGCACATCGCCGTCGACGTCGCCGGGGTCCGCATCGACGGCCGCCCGCTGCACGTCATGCGCCGGGCCGACGGCAGCTATCTGAGCGGGATCAATCACTTCCAGTCCTATTCCACGCCACTCGAACTGGCCCGGGCCGCCGTCGACGAACTGGGCACGGCCCAGCTCGCCCTCGCGGCCCCGCACCACGGCTGACCGACCCTCGGGAACGGGAGGAGCCCCGCGTTGCACACCCGGCAGAACCAGAAGAACCTCACCAGCGCCCAGAAGAAGCGCTTCACCACGGCGGTGCTGGCGCTCAAGCGCAGTGGCGCCTACGACGCCCTCGTGCGCACCCACGACAAGTACTTCGTCCCCGACCGCGACCGCAAGCTGCGCGTCGGGCACATGTCCCCGTCCTTCTTCCCGTGGCACCGCCGCTATCTGCTGGAGTTCGAGCGGCAGTTGCAGGAGATCGACCCGGGCGTGAGCGTCCCGTACTGGGACTGGACCGCCGATACCAGCCCGGTCTCCTCCCTCTGGGCGGACGACTTCCTCGGCGGCACCGGCCGGGCGAGCGACCGCAAGGTGATGACCGGGCCGTTCGCGTACGACACGGGCAACTGGACGGTGACCGTGGGCATCACCGAGTCCGCGTTCCTCACCCGCAACCTCGGCCGGCCGCAGAATCCGATCACCCTGCCCACCGCGGCCGAGCTCCAGTGGGCGATCGACGACCCGACCTACGACGTCTCCCCCTGGGACTCCACCGCCACCGCGGGCGGTTTCCGCAACAAGCTGGAGGGCTGGTCGGCCCCCCGGAGCGAGCGATGGCGCAACCACAACAAGGTCCACCAGTGGATCGGTGGCCACATGACCGGCGGTACGGCCCCCAACGACCCGGCGTTCTGGCTGCACCACGCCTTCGTCGACCTGATCTGGGACCGCTGGCAGCAGCAGCACCCCGGCTCCGGCTACCTACCCGCCGCCCCGCTCGCGCTCGGCGACCTCCAGCGCGGCCGGGTGATCGCGATGGACGAGCCGATGCCGCCGTGGAACGTCACCCCGCGCGAGATGTCCGGCCACCGGGGCCTGTACCGCTACGAATGACGCGGCGCGTGCCCCGCGCGCAGCGGGCACGGGGAAGGGCCCCCGCCTGGTGGCGGGGGCCCTCGCGTCGATCAGCCGTTCAGGCGATCAGTGGCCGTAGTCGCCACCCTCGGTGTGGTGGTTGCCGCCGCCGGAGGCGTTGACGCAGGTGTTGCCGAACGCCGGGTTCAGCAGGGCGATCACGTTCACGGTGTTGCCGCAGACGTTGACCGGGACGTGCACCGGGACCTGGAGCAGGTTGCCCGACAGGACACCGGGGGAGCCGACCGCCGCACCGTGCGCTCCGGCATCGGCGGCAGCCAGACCCGCACCGGCGACCACGGCGCTGCCGGTGACAGCGGTGATGGCCAATGCCTTCGCGATACGCGACATCAAGATCTCCTCATGAGAAATGTGGGGCGCCACAGGACCTGTGGCATTTGACATGGCATACAACGCGGGAGAGGCCAAGGGGTCACGGCCTGTGCGCCTACCCGGTGACGGAAAACCGGACGGAGGCGAAGTACGGCCGCACCTGGCCGACCTCCCCGGGCCGCAGGACCCGCAGGGCCCGGCCGGAACACCGGGGGCCCTCGAAGAGGGTCGCCGAGCTCCCGGTCCCGTTGGAGACCGCCCGGGCCCCGCCGCCCTCCGCCTCGACGCACCCCCGCGGCGCGGTGAGGCCGTGGACCCGGTCGTCCTGGCCGACGTACTGGAAGTCCGGACCGGTGGCCGCGTGCGCCGCGCCGGGCAGGAGCGAGGTGCCCGCCAGGAGCAGGGCGGGCACGGCATGGTGGATACGCAGGAATCGCATGCCCGTCCAACCGGACCGGGCCCGGGCCCGGTCACGCCTTGTCACCCGATGGACGGCTGTGCGACGGTGCGGCGTGCGACCGGCACCGTCATCGCAGGAGGACGAGATGAGCGCAGAGGCTGCCGCCGACGGCCGCCGCCGGCCGCGGGCCCGGACGGCGACCGGAGTCGTCGAGGGCCGGACCGGGCCCGGGGGGACGGCCGTCTTCCTGGGCATCCCGTACGCGGCCCCGCCCGTCGGAGCCCTGCGCTTCGCGGCTCCCGCGCCCCCGGCCGCCTGGGACGGTGTACGCGATGCCGCCGCCTACGGGCCGACCGCGCCCAAGGTGCCCTACCCCGACACCTTCGCGGCCCTGCTCCCCGACCCGGTGATCCCCGGGGACGACTGCCTGACCGTGAACGTGTGGACCCGCGACCCGGCCCCCGGAGCCCGGCTGCCCGTCATGGTCTGGATCCACGGCGGCGCCCACACCCGCGGCTCCTCGGCCGTCCCCGTGTACGACGGCTCCGCCTTCGCCCGCGACGGGGTCGTGCTCGTCTCCTTCAACTTCCGCCTCGGCGTACTCGGTTACGGGCTCTTTCCCGGCGCCCCCGCCAACCGCGGCCTGCTGGACCAGATCGCCGCCCTCGCATGGGTCCGCGACAACATCGGGGCCTTCGGCGGGGACCCCGACCGGGTCACCGTCTTCGGTGAATCCGCCGGGGCCATCAGCATCGGCGCCCTCCTGGCCGCCCCGCGCGCGGCCGGGCTCTTCACCCGGGCCGTCCTGCAGAGCGGAGCCCCCGAGGCCCTGCCCCGCCCCCGGGTGCGCGCCATGGTCCGGCGGATGGCCTCGCTGCTGAAGGTGGAGGCCACCGCCGCGGCCTTCACCGCCGTCGCCCTGCCCGACCTGATGGCCGCCCAGGCGGCCGTCCTGCGCAGGTCGGGTCCCCTCCTCGGCGGACCCGCCTTCGGCCTGGTCACCGACCCGGACACGGTCCCGGCCGACCCCCTCGACACCCTGTGCGCCGCGGCCGCCTCCAGTGAGGTGCCGCTGATCCTCGGCTGGACCCGTGACGAGTACCGGCTGTGGCTCGCCCCCACCGGCGGGATGCGGCTGCTGGACCGGCTCGGCCCGCTCGCCGTGGCGCTGGCCCGCGCCCGCTCCGGCAAGGACCGGGCGGCCGTACGGGCGCTGCGCGCCGCGCTGCCCGCCGCGAGCCCCGCCGAACTGGCCGGACAGCTGATCACCGACCGGCTGCTGCGCGACCCGCTGCGCAGGCTCGCCGGGGCGCCGCGGGCGGCGCCGAGCTTCCTGTACGAGTTCGGCTGGCTCTCCGGCCTGCCGGGTCTGGGCTCCTGCCACGCCCTGGAGCTGGGCTTCGTGTTCGACACGCTCGACGTGCCGGAGGCCGCCTGGCTGGCCGGTCCGGACACCCCGCAGGCGCTGGCGGACGAGATGCACGCGGCCTGGGTGCGGTTCGCGGTGACGGGTGATCCGGGCTGGGCGGCCTGGAACGGCGACGGCCCGCCGAAGGTGTTCGGCGGGCCGGAGCTCGATGGTGCGGGGGCGTCGGTGACTACTCGACGGGCCCTTCCATGACCTTGCTGATGTACTGGACCGGCCCCTCGCCCATGTTCGGCACATAGGTCTTGGCGTTGTGCTGGCCGCCCTTGATGACCTTCAACTCGGCGTGGATGGGGCCCTTGTTGCCGTAGGTGGCGACGAACTTCTGCACGTCGGGCAGGGTCTTCTTGTTGTTCTCGCTGTCGCCGACCTGGAAGGCGAGGTAGACCTCGGGGCCCTTGGTGTCGATGAGCTGCTTGGCCAGCAGCTCCGGGTTGTTCTCGGCCTTCTCCTTGTCGTGGCCCTTCCACAGGGAGGAGTCCGGGACGATGTCCGGGCCGGAGGCGATCACGGCCTTGAACTTGTCCGGGTGCTTCAGCACGGCCTTCAGACCCGCGAACCCACCGGTGGAGGAGCCCATGAAGGCCCAGCCGTCACGGGACTTGACGGTGCGGAAGTTCGCCTTCATCAGGTCCGGGACGTCCTCGGTCAGCCAGGTGCCCATCTTGGGCTGGCCGGGGATGTCGGAGCCGTCCCAGTAGACGCCCTTGTCGTCCGGCCCCGGGTTGAGCACCGGCATGGCCAGGATGAAGGGCTTGCTCTTGCCCTCCGCGTACCACTTGCTGATGCTGGTCTGGAGACCGAGGTCGGTGCCCATCCAGTAGTTGCTGGGGTATCCGGCGCCGCCCGGGAGGGCGATCAGGACCGGGAAGCCGCTCTTGGCGAACTTCGGGTCGTTGTACTCCTTGGGGGCCCAGACCCAGACCTTGCCCTTGAAGCCGGACTTCTTGCCGTCCAGCGTGGTGACGGCCACGTGCGTGCCGTCGGGGAGGGTCATCGTGTTCTTGAACTCGGCCGTCGGGCCGGTCGGCATGAGCATCTTGGAGTTCGGCGGCGGAGCGTCGTTCTTCTTGCCGCCCCCCGAGGGCGTCTGCCCGAAGGAGACCGAGGAGCCCTTGTCGGTGAACGGGGGTATCTCGTAGTGGTTCAGCACGAGCGCGGCTATACCGGCGAGCGCGAGCACGGAGGCGCCCGCGATCAGCCACCGGCGCCCCCGCGACCTGCGGCGCGGCGGCTCGGGCTCCTCGTGGTGGCCCTGCTGCCCGTACTGCGGCTGCTGCCCGTACTGCTCCTGCGGTGCGTACTGCGCCTGCTGCCCGTACTGCGCCTGCTGCCCGTAAGGCTGCTGGGGGCGGCCGGGCGGCGGCTGCTGTCCGTACGGCTGGCCGTACTGGTCGCCGTGGGGCGGCTGGGGTATCTGTCCTTCCGGCCGGTACGGCTGGTACTGCTGCCCGTCGGGTGCGTACGACATGTGCGGTGGCTCTCCGGCTGGTGCTGCCCCAGAGGGGCGGGGTGGTCTGACTGCTGGGTCCTTCCGTTCGAAGGATGAACGAAAGCATGTCAGGGTTCCGTACTTTCCCTACTCTTGGGGTGCCCTGGGGGAGGCCATTGCCCGGCACCCTACGACCGGTGGAGTCGTGACCCCGTGACGCCGCGGAGCCGGCCCATGACGTTCCGGCGCCGGACCGGCGTCCCGCCGGGCGAACGCGATCGGCCCTCGCCGCGGCTTCCTCGACCGAGGAGGCCGCGGCGAGGGCCGTGGCGGGAGTGTTCTTCCGTTCTGCGGTCCGGCTCGGCGCCGGTTACGCGGGGATCAGGGTCTTGCGGCGCCGCTTGCGCTGCGCGCCCGCCGACAGCCTCAGCTCGATGATCGACCGTACGGCCGGCCACTCCTCGTCGAGGATCGAGTAGAAGGCCGTACTGCGGACGGCGCCGTCGAGCCCCCGCGAATGGGCCCGGCGGACCCCCTCGCACGTGAAGCCCAGACGTTCCATGGCGGCCCGCGACCGGCCGTTGCGCGCGTCCGCGCGCAACGAGATGCGCCGTACCCCCCAGGTCTCGAAGGCATGGCGGAGCATGAGCAGCTTCGCCTCGGTGTTGATGCCGGTTCCCTGGGCGCCCGGGGACAGCCAGGTATTGCCGATCTCGGCGGCATCGGGGATCGCCGTCGCCGGATCGCCGAACGGGACTCCGGGCACGGCGGGCCAGACCAGAGGCCCCTGCCAGTAGTCGAGTTCCAGGAACCGGGTCGAACCGACGACCCGCCCATCGGTGGCTCTGACCACCGCGAACGGGAGCGATCGACCCGCTGCCTGATCGGCGAGGGCACGTTCGATGTACTCGTGTGACGCCTGCACCCCGTGGGGCACGGGAGTGAAGGCGTAAGTCGTACGATCCTCGGCCCCGGCCACGGCCAGAGCCTCGGTGTGGTGGGGGGCGAGGGGCTCGAGCCGCACGGTGCGGCCCGCGAGGTGTACGGGTACGGGCACGGAGCCTTCGGTCCTTCTGGGCGGTGGGGTGGTTGCACAGTCTGCGTCCATGACGTCGCCCCCCGTGCAAAACACGAGTGAAAGGCAACCGGCTGTCAGGTGAACGCGAGTGGCTCAATGTAGCTCCTTAAAGTCCTCTCATGAACCCCCAATTTGGCAATGGCGTGACACTGATTTCCGGGGACTCGGATCCTCGCCCCGGAGGGCCCGTAATCATGATCGACGGACATCCCTTCAACCGCACGGCGTGTGCCCCCCGGACGGCCGCCCCGGCGCCCGCCGGATGCCACACGATCATGTCTGACCTGCGATGATGCGGATCGGGCCGGGTGACTCCGGGCAAGGCCCCGCCCGGGGGTCCCGCAGCCGGGGCCGCCGCTGTCCCGCCCCGCCCGGCCGTCGAACGCGTGACCGTCGACGGTGTGTCCGTGGAGGGCCCGGCCACGCGGGAGGGACGACTGCGCCACCCGGGTCCGGTACGGCCCCCGCGGGGCCGCCGTAGAGTCGGGGCGAGGCTTCCGTCCGTCGAGGAGGACGTTCATGCTGCGAGGGTTCGCGACGATCAATTTCTGGGCCGACGACCTGGAGGCCGCGAAGGCCTGGTACACCGAGCTCCTCGGGATCTCCCCGTACTTCGAGCGGCCCGGGTACGCCGAGTTCCGCATCGGTGACTACGAGCACGAGCTGGGCATCGTCGACCGGCGCCACGCCCCGCCGGGCGCCGCGAAGGACCCGGGCGGCGCGGTGGTCTACTGGGCCGTCGACGATCTTCCCGCGGTCCACGGGCGGCTCCTGGAGCTCGGGGCGACGGAGTACCAGCCGGTGACCGCGCACGGGGACGGCGCCTTCGTCACCGCGGCCGTCACCGACCCCTTCGGCAATGTGCTCGGAATCATGCGCAACCCGCACTACCTGGAGGTCCTCGAAGGGGCGACCCCGGACCCGGCCTGACCCCGGTCCCGTGCCGCTGAGATCATTTCGGATATGGACGACGTACTGCGGCGACTGGCCGCCGTAGGACCCTTCTTCACGGCCCCCTGCGGGCAGGAACCGCCCGGCCCCGGCTTCCGGCCGCTCACCGCGCTGTACGGGGAGGGGCTCGGGCCGTACGTGGCCGAGGTGGGCCGGCGGATCGGTACCGGGCCGGGCCGGGTGGCCGCCTCGACCGCACAGTTCGGGATCGTCTCCCGGCTCTGGTCGCTGGGGCTCGGGTGCGCGGCCCTGGCCGGCCGGGTGCCGGACCTGTCCGCCGTCCGGGTGTGGTGGCGGCTGCCGGACGCGGGATCGCTGCAGCTGTGGCTGCCCGAGCCCGCCCCCGGCCTGCCGGCCGAGGCGCTCGGGGGGAACGTCCTGGCGAACGTGGCCGTGCTCGACGAGGGCCTGCGCGAGCGTTTCGGGGTCTCGCCGAAGGTCCTGCGGGGGAACGCGGCGTCCGGGCTCGTCGGGGCGCTGCGCGTGCTGATCGACCGGGTGCCGGGCGGCGGGGCCGTGGAGCTGGCGGGTGCCCTGCTGGCCGACGGCGGACCGCTGGCGGGCACCGGTACCTTCATCCACGAGGAGGGGCTCGGGGTGGCGTTCGTGCGGCGCAGCTGCTGCCTCTACTACCAGGTGCCCGGAGGCGGGCTCTGCGGCGACTGCGTGCTGCGGGCGGGGCGGCGGACGGGCTGACGGCCCCCGGCCGGTGCGCGCGGCCGTTCGGAGCAAGGGAGGGCGCGCCGCGCCCCGGCCCGCCACGGGCCCGGCGTACGGTCCGCTGCATGACCGCTCGCACAACGCCCCAGCCCTCCGCACTCACCCGCCGCGCGGCCCTGACCGGCCTCGCAGCGGGTGCCGGGGCGCTCGCCGTCGGGAGCGGGTCCCGCACGGCGGCCGCCGCAGCCGCCCCCGCTGCCGCCGCGCCCGGGCCGTCGGCCAAGGCCGTGGATCCCACACCCGGGGCGATGAAGCTCTTCGACGATCCGGGCTTCAACTTCGCGGGCCTGCTCGCCCTGGGTGCGGCCGGCATGCGTGCCTCCGAGGTGGGCGAGGTGCTGACCGCGGTCAACGCGATCAACGCGGCGGGGCCGTCCGAGCAGACGTTCAGCGACACCTTCCGTGCCTGGGGGGACCGGCTCGCCGCGCCCCCGGCCGCCGGCCGCCACGGCCACGGTGCCCCCTCGCAGACCCGCCGCTTCCGGTCCCTGCGCGCCGCCCAGTACTACGCGCAGGCGCTGTTCTACGTGCTCGGCACCGACCACCCCGGTGACGAGGAGGCGGTCTACCTGGCCGGGCGGGGGGCCTGGGACACCTTCGCCGGGCTCTGCTCACCGGCCGCCGTCCGCGCGGAGGTCCCGTACGGCAGGACCCACCTGCCGGTCTGGTTCTTCCGCCCGGAGGGTCCCGCCGAACCGCGCCCCACCGTGATCCTCACCAATGGCAGCGACGGCCAGAACCTCGACATGTGGACCTACGGCGTGGCCGCCGCCCTCGGGCGCGGCTGGAACGCCCTCGTCTACGACGGACCCGGCCAGGGCCGGCTCCTGTTCGTGGAGGAGATCCCCTTCACCACCCGCTGGGAGAAGGTCGTCGGCCCGCTCGTCGACTGGCTGGAGCGCCGCAAGGACGTGGACAGCGGCCGGATCGCGCTCACCGGCCTCAGCATGGGAGGCAATCTGGTCGCCCGGGCCGCAGCCTTCGAGCACCGCCTCGCCGCCGTCGCCTGCCAGCCGGGCTGTGTCAGCCCCTGGCTGGGATTCGACGCGGAGCTGCGCGCCATCGTCACCCCCGACAAGGAGGAGACCAACCGGGTCTGGAACGAGGAGGTCGTCCCGGAGCTGACGCCGCAGCTCGCCTTCACGGTCAAGAAGCGCTTCGAGATCTTCGACAGGCAGGCACTGCGCCAGGCCCGCGAGGGCGTCGTGCCCACGGACATCTGGACGCCCGCGCAGGTGGCCATGGGCCTCGACATCACCAAGGTGGTCGGGCGGATCAAGGCCCCGACGCTCGTCCTGGACTACGACTCCGAGCTGTTCTACCCGGGCCAGCCGCAGCAGATGTACGACCTCCTGCGCACCCGCCGCGAGTACGTGAAACTGACGGAGGCCACCGGGGCGCAGTTGCACTGCTCCCCGATGGCCCCGCAGCAGCACTGCGACGTCGTCTTCGACTGGCTCGCCGACGTGCTGCTCAGGCGCTAGCCGGACTTCCGGAGGACCTCCTAGAAGGTCAGGTTCCAGGAGTCGATCTTGCCGGTGTCGCCGCCGGCGTTGTCGTTGACCCGCAGCTTCCAGGTGCCGTTCGCGACCTCGGAGGAGGCGTTGACGGTGAAGACCTGGTTGATGTTGTCGGTGCTGCCGCCCGCGCGGTTGTGCACGGTGTAGACGGTGCCGTCCGGCGCGACCAGGTCGACCTTGAGGTCACCGATGTAGGTGTGCACGATGTTCACGCCCACCTTGAGGGTGGCCGGGGCGTTGCCGGTGACACCGCTGACGGTGATCGGGCTCTCCACCGTGGTGTTGTCGCCGATGGCGACGTCACCGGTGTTCTCGAAGTACTTTCCGGGCGGCGGGGTGCTGCCGACCGCCTTCAGCGCGTCGACCTGGCCCTCGCCGAAGAAGCCGTTCTTCGCCGTGGTGCCCTTGCAGCGGCTGTCCGACGGGCAGGCGACGTCGTTGGCCTGGGTGGCCAGCTTGTCGCGCAGCTGCGCCGGGGTGATGCCCGGGTTGGTGCTGGCCAGCAGGGCCGCCACACCGGCGACGTGCGGGGACGCCATCGACGTACCGCTCATGGTGCCGTACTTGCCGCCCGGCTGGGTGCTGTAGATGCCGACGGTGTCGCCGCCCGGGGCCGTCACGTCGACCACGTTCAGACCGTAGTTGGAGTACGAGGCCTTCGCGGTGGTGCCCATCGCCGAGACCGTGACCACGCCCGGGAGCTCGGTCGGGATGTCCAGGCAGGCGTTGGTGATGGTGCGGGTGACCGGCGTCGAGTCGTTCGGGGACTCGGTGTCGGTCGTCTTGTTGGCCAGGTCGATGTTGGAGTTGCCGGCCGCCGCGACCTGCAGCGAGCCCTTGCCCTCCGCGTACTCCTGGGCGCGCTTGACGCCCTCGATGATCGCGGCCTGGTCGGCGTTGTCCGGGCAGTTGAACTGCCACGGGTCCGTGTAGTAGCTGTTGTTGGTGACCTTGAAGCCGTGGTCACCGGCCCACATGAAGCCGCAGACGGTGTTCTCGGCGAAGAAGAGCGAGGAGCCCGGCTCGGCGATACGCACCGAGGAGATCCGCACGCCCGGGGCCACGCCGATGACGCCCTTGCCGTTCTTGGCGGCGGCGACCGTACCGGCCACGTGCGTGCCGTGGGTGCCGACGTCCCGCCAGGCGCCGGTACGGGTGTCCGGCTTGCCGTAGGCGCAGGACGCGGAGTCCGCCGCGTTGAAGTTCGGGGCCAGGTCCTGGTGCTGGTCGTCCACACCGGTGTCCAGGATGCCGACCTTGACGGAGGCGGAACCGGTGGTGACGGCCCAGGCCTGGTCGGCCTTGATCTGGGTCATGTCGGCGCGGACCGGCTCGCCCGAAGGCGTGGTGGCCTGGGCCGGGTTGGCGGGAAGCGCCGGGTTGTAGGCGTCGGCCGGGACGTCCGAGGTGCGGGTGGCGCCGACCTGCTGGACGCCGCTCACACCGCGCATGGTGGTGGCGAAGGAACCGGACGCGGAGTGGGCGACGATCACGCCGATCGCGTCGTAGTACTGGAACACCGTGCCGCTGTTGGCGGTGACGGCGTTGCGCACCGCCGTGGTGTCACCGGGAGCGGTGATCACGAGGTAGGCACGGGTACCGGCAACCCAGGTCGCACTCTGGGAAGTCGGGGCCGCGACCTTGGGGGCGGCCGCCGCGGGGGCGGGGGCCGAGGAGCCGTTGGGAGAGACCGGGGCGGTGCCGGCGAGCGCGGCGGGAGCCCCGAAGGCGAGTGCCGCGCCGAGCGTGGCGGCCAGCACGAGGGTACGTCGAGGTCGGCTGGATATGTGGGGTATCAATGCGTCCTCCGAAGACCCGGTGGTCAGGCCGGGTCGAACGAAACAAGTGGTGGACGCAAGATGTCATGCACACAGCCTGTTACGGAAGTACCTTTTACAGCCGCGGGGTTCGTATATCGGTGGCCGAATACCGACTATGGGTGCAAGTACGGAGAATGCGGCGGCCGACCGGGCTGGGCACCGTGGGGGCGAGCCCTGCCCGGTCGGCCCGCGGGGGGCGTACCGGCTAGACCGGAACCCCGTCCTTGGGGTGGCCCGAGGGCTGCGGCACGGAACTCGAGGTTCCGTCGGAGTCCGCGGAAGCATCGGACTGCGCGGCCTCGCCCTGCGGCGCGGCCCCGTGCCCGTCGTCCACCAGCGTGCTCTCGTCGAACGGCAGCCGTCCCGCGAGCACTTCGCCGGCGCGTGCGTGGTCGAACTCCTTCGTCCACGTTCCGATGAGCACCGTGGCGACCGCGTTGCCCGCGAAGTTCGTCAGGGCCCGGGCCTCGCTCATGAACCGGTCGATGCCCACGATCAGGCCGACGCCGTCGACCAGTTCCGGCCGGTGCGACTGCAGTCCGCCGGCGAGGGTGGCCAGGCCCGCACCGGTCACCCCGGCCGCGCCCTTCGAAGCGATGATCATGAACAGCAGGAGCGAGATCTGCTCGCCCAGCGCCAGCGGCTTGCCCATCGCCTCGGCGACGAACAGCGAGGACATCGTCAGATAGATGGCCGTCCCGTCCAGGTTGAAGGAGTAGCCGGTCGGCACGGTGATCCCGGTGACCGGCCGGGAGACGCCCAGGTGCTCCATCTTCGCGATCAGCCGCGGCAGCGCCGACTCCGAGGAGGACGTCGACAGGATCAGCAGGAACTCCCGGCCCAGATAGCGCAGCAGCGCGAAGACGCTGACCCCGGTGCACACCCGCAGCAGCGTGCCGAGGACCACGAACACGAAGAGCAGACAGGTGGTGTAGAAGCCGATCATGATGACGGCGAGGGACTTCAGCGCGTCGATGCCGGTGGCCCCGACCACCGCCGCGATCGCCCCGAAGGCGCCCACCGGGGCCGCCCACATGATCATCGCGAGTACCCGGAACACCATCTTCTGCACGTGCCCGATGCCCCGCAGCACCGGCTCGCCCGCCGCGCCCATGGCCTGCAGCGCGAACCCGCAGAGCAGCGCCACCAGCAGCGTCTGCAGCACCTCGCCGCCGGTGAAGGCGGACACCAGCGTGGTCGGGATGATCCCGAGCAGGAACTCCGGCGTGCTCTCGGCCCCGCCCGCCTTGGCCTGCGCCTCGCCCGCGCTGCGCGCCGCGTCGGTCAGGTGCAGCCCGCTGCCGGGGTCCAGGAGGTTGCCGACCAGCAGGCCGATGGCCAGCGCCACCGTGGACATGACCATGAAGTAGCCGAGGGCGAGACCGCCCACGGCGCCCACCTTGGCGGCCTTGCGCACGGATCCGATGCCCAGCACGATCGTGCAGAAGATCACGGGCGAGATCATCATCTTGATGAGGTTCACGAAGCCCGTGCCGAGGGGTTTGAGCTCCACGGCCACGCCGGGGGCGGCGAAGCCGACCGCGATGCCGAGCAGCACCGCGGCGATCACCGCGATGTAGAGATAGTGCGTTCTGTCGCGCCTGGCGGCCACGATGCCTCCTGGTGGTGAAGTCGTCCGGGGAGACCATCGCCCAGGGCTGTGACCCCGGTCACCCTTGCGTTCATTGAGTTCACGACCCGGTGCACACTGAGCGCCATGTTCCGCTTCCCTCGCCCCCCGCGCAGCCTCGCCGGGCAGCTCTTCGCCATGCAGGTGCTGCTCGTCGCCGTGGTCGTCGCGGGCTGCGCCGTCTTCGCGTACGCGACCGCCCGAGGCCAGGCCGAGGAGGCCGCCCGGCGCCAGGCCGGAGCCGTGGCCCGGGCGGTCGCGGACTCGCCCTCCGTACGGGAGGCCGTGCGGGGAGCGGCACGCGGGAGCGACCCCTCGGTCGAGCTCCAGCCCTACGCGCAGAAGGTCCGCGTGGACTCCGGGGTCGACTTCGTGACGATCATGGCCCCGGACGGCCGGCGCTGGACCCACCCCGACCCGCGCCGGATCGGCGAGCCCTTCATGGGCAACACCGCCCCGGCACTGCGCGGCGAGACCTTCAGCGAGACCTACACCGGCACCCTCGGTCCGTCCATCCGCGTGGTCACCCCGCTGGAGGACGGCGGCCGGATCACCGGCCTGGTCAGCGCGGGCATCACCGTCCGGGCGATCAGCGACCGGCTCGGCGCACAGCTCTCCGCCCTCGTCTGGGTCGCGGGCGGCGCCCTCGCCCTGGGCGGTGCGGGCACGTACATCGTCAACGCCCGGCTGCGCCGTCACACTCATGGCATGAACGCGGCAGAGCTCAGCCGGATGTACGACTACCACCAGGCGGCCCTGCACGGGGTCCGCGAGGGGCTGCTCATGCTCGACGGGCAGCGCAGGATCACCCTGATCAACGACGCGGGCCGCGAGCTGCTGGGCCTGCCCGGCGACGTCACCGGCAGCGGCGCCGCCGACCTCGGGCTGCCCGCCCCGCTCACCGGCGCGCTGCTCGCGGACCGGCCCCGGGTGGACGAAGTCCACCTGACCGCGGACCGGGTGCTGGTGGTCAACAGCTCGCCGGTCGCCGGCGGCGGCCGCCGCGGCACCGTGGTCACCCTGCGCGACCACACGGAACTCCAGGCGCTGACCGGCGAACTGGACCACGAGCGGGGCTTCACCCAGGCGCTGCGCTCCCAGGCCCACGAGGCGGCCAACCGGCTGCACACCGTCGTCTCGCTCATCGAACTCGGCCGGGCGGACGAGGCGGTCGACTTCGCCACCGCCGAGCTGCAACTCGCCCAGGCCCTCACCGACGAGGTGGTCACCGCGGTGGGGGAGCCGGTGCTGGTGGCGCTGCTGCTGGGCAAGGCCGCCCAGGCGCACGAGCGGGGTGTCGAGCTGGTCGTCACCGCGGACAGCCGCAGCCTCGCCGAAGGGGGCGGGCTGCCGCCGGCCCGGGACCTGGTCACCGTGCTCGGCAACCTCATCGACAACGCGGTCGACGCGCTCACCGCCGTACCGGGAGGCCGGATCGCGGTGACGCTGCGGCCCGAGCCGGACGAACTGCTGCTGCGGGTCGCGGACAACGGGCCCGGGCTGCCCGAGGGGGTGGACGTGTTCCGCCGGGGCTGGTCCGGCAAGGGTGAGGGCCGCGGCCTCGGCCTCGCGCTGGTCCGGCAGGTGGCGGAGCGCTACGGCGGCGCGGTCGTCGCCGCGCAGGGCCCGGGCGGTGGAGCGGAGTTCACGGTCCGCCTGCCGGTCGTGGCCACGCCCGCCACGGGTCCGGGGGGTCCGAGATGAGCGGGGCGGACGTACGCGTGCTGATCGTCGAGGACGACCCGGTGGCCGCCGACGCGCACGCGCTCTACATCGGCCGGGTGCCCGGCTTCACCGCCGTCGGCGCCGTCCACTCGCTCGCCGAGGCCACCCGGTTCCTCGAACGGACCCGCGTCGACCTGCTGCTCCTGGACCTCGGCCTGCCCGACGGGCACGGCCTGCGCTTCGCGCGCGGGCTGCGCGCCGCCGGACATCCCGTCGACGTGATCGTGGTGACCTCCGCGCGGGACCTGGCCGTGGTCCGCGAGAGCGTCTCCCTCGGCGTGGTCCAGTACGTACTGAAGCCGTTCGCGTTCCCCACCCTGCGCGAACGGCTCCTGCGGTACGCCGAGTTCCGCCAGACGGCGGGCGAGGCGGCCGGCCAGGACGACGTCGACCGGGCGATGGCCGCCCTGCGCGCACCCCGCCCGGCCGAACTCCCCAAGGGGCTGAGCGCCCCGACCCTGGACCGGGTCGCCGCACTGCTGCGGTCGGCGGCCGAGGGGCTGACCGCAGCGGGGGCGGCCGAGGCGGCCGGGATCTCCCGGATCACCGCCCGCCGCTACCTGGAGCACCTGGTCGACACCGGCCGCGCGGACCGAAC
Organism: Streptomyces sp. NC-S4; assembly: GCF_054353315.1. NCBI lineage: Bacteria > Bacillati > Actinomycetota > Actinomycetes > Kitasatosporales > Streptomycetaceae > Streptomyces > Streptomyces sp. NC-S4. Next base: position 8,264,923 of record NZ_CM135937.1, read on the forward strand.
CCCCCGGTACGGCCAGGTCGGCCGCCCCGAACTGCACTACCGCTGGCTGGCGGCAGAGGGCGCGGCGGCCGGCTCGGTGTCGAAGGTGTAGAACTTCCGGTGGTCCAGCATGTCCGCCGGGGTCACGTTGTTCCAGGGCCGCATGGTGTCGTTCAGGTCGACGACGTTCTGCGTGCCCGCGCCCGGCAGGTACGTGGACTGGGGGTGCTTGGCCTGCCAGTCGGCCCACAGCTTGTCGATGAAGGCGTGGTGCATCCAGAACACCGGGTCGTTGGGGGAGACCCCGGTGGACATCTGCCCGCCGACCCACACGTGGACCCGGTTGTGCAGGTTGGCGCCGCGCCAGCCCTCCAGGTTGTTGCGGAAGCCGTTGGAGGAGCTGTTCCACGGCGCCATGTCGTAGACGGGCATCGCGAGGACGGAGTCGACCTCGGCCCTGGTCGGCAGCTGGGCGACGGCCGCGCCGAGGTCCCGGCGCAGGTAGGCGCGCCCGTCCACCCGGACATTTATGTTCCACTTGCCCGTCGCGTACGCGAACGGACCGTCCATGACCTGCCCGTCGCGAGCTCGCCCGGTGCCGCCGAGGAAGTCGGCGGCGAAGAGGGAGGCGCGGGAGGTCCGGTCCACGGTCCAGTCCCAGTAGGGGAGCGCCACGCTCGCGTCCACTTTCTGCAGCGCCTCCTCGAACTCCAGGAGGAAGCGCCGGTGCCAGGGCAGGAAGGAGGGGGAGCGGTGGCCGACGCGGTCGCCCGAGTCGGTGTCGCTCATGATGAAGCCGTTGTGGGTGGTGACGAAGCGGTCGTAGCTGCCGTTGCGCTTGAGCTCCAGCAGCGCCGAGGTGAAGGCGCGCTTCTCCTCGGGGGTCAGCGTGGCCTGGTTCTTGCGGACGGTCATGCCGCACCTCCGAAGGGAACGAGGGCGGCGCCCTGGAGATCGCGGACGGCGGCGCGGGCGAGCAGCTTCGGGTCGGCGAAGGTCTCGTAGTGGTTGATGACGCTGATCCAGCTGCCATCGGCGTTGCGCATGATGTGCAGTTCCCGGCCGTCTATTCGGACGGTGGGCTGGCCGGGCGAGTGGTGGCCGCCGTGGTGGCCGCCACCGCCGGCGGTGATCTGGATCCGACGGCCCTGGTAGACCTCGTCGACCGTGCCCGGGGTGGTGGGCTCGGTGGTGGTCGCGGCGGCGTTCGTGGCGCCCGCGGCGGCGGCGGTCAGACCAAGGGCGGTGAGGGCACCTGCAGTTGTCCCCAAGGCCTGACGGCGAGTGATCTTCTTCATGATCCGAAGAGGTATCAGGACTCGGGACGGGCTTGGCCTGTATCCGGACATCGACGGATAAGTTTCCGATCGAACAACTTGGATGATCTTCCCGTCCGGAGCGGCTCCGGAGGCTCGGACGGGAAGATCTGCGGAATGAACTCTACTGGACAGTAATTTCTTCTGGACGAGGGGGGCGGTATGTGCGGGATCACACTGCAGAGTCGGCCGGAAGCAGAGCGTCAGGCCCGGGCCGGCGCGGAGGCGGGTGACTCTGCGGTGGCCGCGACGGGGACCTCCGGATGATCTTTGATGAACACGACCCGCCGATCGCGGCCGAGTGGGCCGGGCCGAGCGGGGTGCCGCCTCCGTGCCCTGTTGCCGGCGGGTGTCGAGTGGTGTCCGGCGGGGCCGCCGCCGGCGGAGGTCTCGTCGACCGGTCGGTCCGCCTTCTGGGGTATAGGTCGTATTTGCGCATATAGTCCCGACATGGCTCTTCATGAGACGAAGGACGCACGCGCCCAGGACGCCGACACGGACGTGTTCGCGTCCACGCTGAGCGGCCAGATCCTCCCCAAATACAGGATTCCTGAGGACCACTCACCCACCGAGGTCGTCTACGAACTGCTCCGCAACGAGCTCCTCCTGGACGGCAACGCGGCCCAGAACCTGGCCACCTTCTGCACCACCTGGTCGGACGAGGGCGTGCACCGCCTGATGAACGTCTGCCTCGACAAGAACATGATCGACAAGGACGAGTACCCGCAGACCGCCGAGATCGAGTCCCGCTGCGTCAACATCCTGGCCGACCTGTGGAACGCCCCGGCCGGCGCCACCGCCGCCGGCTGCTCCACCACCGGCTCCAGCGAGGCCGCCATGCTCGGCGGCCTCGCCCTCAAATGGCGCTGGCGCGAGCGCCGTCGCGCCGCGGGTCTGCCCACCGACCGGCCCAACCTGGTGTGCGGTCCGGTCCAGGTCTGCTGGGAGAAGTTCGCCCGCTACTTCGACGTCGAACTGCGCCAGGTCCCGATCGAGGCCGGCGCCACCGGTCTGCAGGCCCATCAGCTCGCCCAGTACGTCGACGAGAACACCATCGGCGTCGTCGCCATCCTCGGCGTCACGTACACCTGCGACTACGAGCCCGTCGCCGAGATCGCCGCCGAGCTCGACCGGATCCAGGCCGAGCACGGCTGGGACGTCCCCATCCACGTGGACGGCGCGAGCGGCGGGTTCGTGGCGCCCTTCCTCCACCCCGACGTGGTGTGGGACTTCCGGCTGGAGCGCGTGGCCTCCGTCAACACCTCCGGCCACAAGTACGGGCTCGCGCCGCTCGGAGTCGGCTGGATCGTCTGGCGCACCGCCGACCTGCTCCCCGCCGACCTCGTCTTCAACGTCGACTACCTCGGCGGCGACATGCCGACCTTCGCCCTCAACTTCTCCCGTCCGGGCGGCGAGATCATCGCGCAGTACTACCTGTTCCTGCGCCTGGGCCGGACCGGCTATCGGCGGGTCCAGGAGGCCTGCGCCGACACCGCCCAGTACCTCGCCCGGCAGATCGCCGACATGGGCCCCTTCACCCTCCTCTACGACGGCCGGGGCGCCCTGCCCGCCGTCTCCTACAAACTCACCGACCCGGACGCCACCCCCTTCAACCTCTACGACCTCTCCGACCGGCTGCGCATGCGCGGCTGGCAGGTGCCCTCGTACCCGCTGCCCGCCGACCGCGACGACACGGTCATCCAGCGCGTCCTCGTCCGGCACGGCGTGACCCGCGATCAGATGGCCCTGCTCGTCACCGACCTGCGCGCCGCCGTCGACCACCTGACGGCCACGCCCCCGCCCGAACCGGCCACCGCGCCGCGGTCCGGCTTCCACCACTGACCCGCGCCGGGTTGTAACGCGCGTCATACCCCACAGGTGTCACGTTCGCCGGGGGCATCCGGTCCCCTGGGTATGAACGAGACCAAGAACGTACTGCTGGCCGGGGCGAGCGGAGTCCTGGGACGTCACATCACCGAGGCGCTCACCCGGGCCGGCCACACCGTGATCGGCCTCGGCCGCGGAGCCGGGGCCGCTGTACGGGCCGACCTGATGGACCGGGACGGGCTGCTGCGCGCGGTCGAGGGCATCGAGGCCGACACGGTGGTGCACGCGGCCACCGCCCTGCGCACCGCGACGATGCGGCACAAGGACATGTTCGCCACCGACGACCTGCGGGTCACCGGCACCAGGAACCTCATGGAGGCCGCCCGCGCGCTCGGCGCCCGCCGTGTCATCGCCGAGTCGATGGTCTTCGGCTACGGCTACCGTGACTTCGGGGACCACGTGATCACCGAGGACTCCGACCCGTTCGCCCCGACCGGCGACCGCGCGGTGGAACGCCACCTCGAAGGCATGCGGGTCAAGGAGGAGCTGATGCTGGGCTCCGCCGGGATCGAGGGCATCGCGCTGCGCTTCGGACTCTTCTACGGCGCCGGCGGCACCGAGCCGCTCGTGGAGATGCTGCGCCGGCGCAAGGTGCCTGCGGTCGCCGACCACGGACGCGTACTGCCCTGGGTCGACCTGGCGGACGCCGGCCGCGCGGTGGCCCTCGCAGTCGAGGGCGGCCGCCCGGGGCGGGCGTACAACATCGTCGACGACACTCCGACGGGATTCGGCGCGCACATCCGCAAGGTCGCCGAGGTGTACGGCACCCCGAAGCCGATGACCGCGCCCACCTGGCTGATGCGCCCCTTCCCCTACGCGCACCGGATGGTCACGGCCGGCCTGCGGGTGTCCAATGCACGGGCCAGGGCCGAGCTGGGCTGGGCGCCGAGCCACGCGGACTGCGCCGAAGGACTGCGCGCGCTCGCCGGAAGCCGGCCGGCCGACCTCCCTTGATCATCTGAGTCCGTGAATGACACCGTAGTGATCATGAGTGACAACTTCGAGGAGCACCGGCGCCTGCTGTTCGGTACGGCCTACCGCATGCTGGGCAGCGTCGCCGACGCCGAGGACATCGTGCAGGACGCCTGGCTCGCCTGGCACCGCGCCGACCGCACGGCCGTCGAGAACCCCAGGGCCTACCTGGTGCGCACCGTCACCAACCTGAGCCTCAACCGGCTCAGGTCGGCCCAGGTCGTCCGCGAGGCCTATGTCGGACCCTGGCTCCCCGAGCCCCTCCTCACCTCGCCCGACATCGCCGAGGAGGCCGAGTTGGCCGACACCGTGTCCATGGCGGTCCTGGTCGTACTGGAGACCCTGACCCCGACCGAGCGCGCCGTGTTCATGCTCCGCGAGGTGTTCGGGTACTCCTACGCAGAGATCGCCGAGGTCGTCGGGAAGTCCGAGGCGAGCGTCCGCCAGTCCGCGCACCGGGCCCGCGAACACGTGCGCGCCCGCCGCCCCCGCTTCACCGCCAAGGCGGCCGAACAACGGGAGATCGTCGAGAAGTTCCGGCAGGCCTGCCTCGGCGGGGACCTCGGCGAGGTGCTCACGGTCCTCGCCCCCGACATCGTCTCGTGGGCCGACGGCGGCGGCATCGTCACCGCCGCCCGCCGTCCGCTGCACGGAGCCGACCACGTCGCACGCTGGTGGCTCGGCGTCCTGGCCAAGGCCGGGGCCGGGGCCCGCGGCGGTACGATGCGCCCCGCCGAGATCAACGGCGAGCCCGGCCTGCTGCTCGTCCACGACGGCGCGACCGTCGGAGCCATGACCTTCGAGGCCGCCGACGGCCGGATCACCGCGCTGCGCGTCAGCGTCAACCCGGAGAAGCTGCGGGGACTTCGGCCCTGACGCCCGGGCCCGGCTCCACCGGGCCGGGCCGGCCGCTTCCTACCGGGCGCCGAAGTTCTGGGTCCACCAGGGGCCGCCCGAGCCCTGGTGGATGCCCACGCCGATGTCCTTGAAGGAGCAGTTGAGGATGTTCGCCTTGTGGCCCGGGCTCTTCATCCAGGAGTCCATGACCGACTGGGCCGTCTGCTGGCCCCGCGCGATGTTCTCCCCGTACGTCGACCAGCGGTAGCCGGCCGCGGTCGTGCGGTCGCCCGGGTCCTTGCCGTCGGGGCTGGTGTGGTCGAAGTAGTCCCGGGCCGCCATGTCGTCGGAATGCCCCTGAGCTGCCGCACGCAGCTGCGGGTCCTCCTTGAGGGGGCCGCAGCCGGCCGCCGCCCGCTCGCTGTTGACCAGGGCCACGACCTGGCCGGCGATCCCCGACGGCGGCGCGGGCGCCGGCTTGGCCGCCGAGGCCTTCGGGCTCGGGGACTTGCTCTTGGACTGCGTCGGGCTCGGGCTCGCCGACGGGCTCGGCGAGGCGGAGGCCGACGCGGAGGGCGAGGGGGACGCGGAGGGGGAGGCCGACTCCGAGGGCGGAGCGGCGGATTCGGTCGCCGAGAGCGCGGCCAGCGGGGTCGCGGGCGCCGCGGCGCCCTCCTTCGTGCCACCGGAACCGGGCAGTCCGCCGAGGTAGACGAGCCCGCCGCCCGCGACGCAGGCGGCGAGCACCGCACCGCCGACCACCCGGCGGCGGCTCTGCCGGCGCTTGCGCAGCGCGCCCCGGCCACCGCCGCCCACGTCGGCCACCGGGGTGAGCTGGGTCGCCGCGTCGTCGAAGCCACCGCCGAAGCCGCTGCCGTGGCCCCCGTCGAGACCCTCGGCGAAGGCGACGCTCGCGGGGGCGAAGCCGACCGCCCCCGCCGTCTTGACCCCGGCGAGCAGGGCCGCCGAGACCGGTACCAGGGCCAGACCGGCCAGCAGTCCCTCCGCCGGGACCAGGCCGTTCCACAGGCCGGAACAACGTACGCATTCACGGGCGTGCCGGGCTATTCGCTTGCGCCACAGCGCCGAGGGCTGACCGTCCCAGCTCGCCAGCACGGTCCGCAGCTCCTCGCACGGCGGCTGGGTGTCCAGCGCGCGCTCCACCACCCGGGCCGACTCCAGCTGTGCCTTCATCCGCTGCACCCGGACCGCCGTGTGCTGCGGGGACAGCTCCAGCGCGCCCGCCACCTCCGCCCGGGTCAGCTCCCCGGCGCACTCCAGCCACCACAGCGACAGCAGTGCCCGGTCCTCCGGCTCCAGCCAGCGGGTGGCGCGGGCCGTCTCGCGCCGCTGCCCCGCGAGCTGCAGGCGGACGACGGTCAGGTCGACGAAGTCGGCACCCGGGTCGGCGACATCGCTCGCCGCCTCCAGCGTGCTCTCGCCGAAACCGCTCTGCCGGGCCTGCCAGTGCGCCCGCACGCGGTTCATCGCTATCGCCACCAGCCAGGACCGGAAGCTCTCGTCCGCCCGCAGGCCGCCCAGCCCGTCGAGCGCCCGCAGCATGGTGTCCTGCACCACGTCGTCCACGTCGACGGAGCCGTTGAGGGCCCGTCCGACGATGTTGTAGACGAGCGGGAGATGGGTGCTGACGAGCTCGTCCTGCGCGCGGGGGTCGCCCGCGCGGGCCGCTGCCACGAGCGCTGCGGTGTGCTCTGTAGTCATGTGATGTTCCCTGTCCGTACCGGCGGTCGATGATGCCCGACACATGGGAGACCGCCGGCGGGGGCGTCGATAACAGTTATCCGGAAGAATTTTCCCGAAGAGTTTCCGGGGCCTTGCACCGGGGCCCTCCATCGGGGGGTCACAGCAGCGGAGCCAGGGCCTCCGCGGCCGCGCGCAGGACCGGCGCGTACGCCTCGATCTCCTCGCGGGAGACCAGGAAGGCGACGGCCGTGACGCTGACCCCGCCGACCGGACGGCCCGTCGGACCGGGGATCGCCGCGCCGATGCAGCGGATGCCGGGCTCGTTCTCCTCGTCGTCGAGGGCGAAGCCCCGGGCGCGGACCGCCGCCAGTTGGGCGTGCAGGGCCCGTGCGGTCGTGAGCGTATGGGGCGTGCGGCGCGGCAGCCCGGTCGCGTCGATCAGTTCCCGTACCTCCTCGGCGGGCAACAGCGCCAGGACGCTCTTGCCGATCGCGGTCGTGTGCAACGGCATGTGCATGCCGACGCGGGAGGCCGTCCGGAAGGGCTGGTCCTCGCTCTCCAGCTTGCGGATGTACGTGATGGTCCGCCCGCTGTGCAGGGCCAGATGGACCGTCTGACCGGTGGCCCGCCGCAGTTCGCCGAGGACGCGCCCGATGCTGGCCGGCTCCTCGGCGGCCACCAGGGCGGACAGCCCGCGCAGCCGCGGCCCCACCCCGTACCGGCTGTCGGCTTCCTGGCGCACGAAGCCCTGGTCGATCAGCGAGGCCAGGATGCGGAAGGTGCTCGACTTGGGCACCGCGGCCGCGGCCGTCACATCGGCGAGGCGGTGCGGGCCGCCGGGCGCGGCCACCGCCTCCAGCACGCGCAGGGACTTCTCCAGGGCGGACCCGGCCGCGGAGGTCCGCCCCGCGCGCCCGCCCGCGGCTGCTCCATCCATTGACACGAACGCTCCTGGCGTGGGTAGGGTCCAGACCGTAAGGTCCGCCATACGGTACGCCGTTCCACTACGTGGAACAAGCGCGCGGAGCGAAGGGGAGGGTCCGTTGCCCGATCACCCGTCAGGCCACCGGTCGGGCCAACCGTCAGGCCACCTCAATCTCTATGAGGTGCTGGCGGCCCAGCGCGTGCTGCCCGTGCTGCGTGACCCCGATGCCGACGAGGCCGTACGCCGTACCACCGCCCTGCTCGCCGCCGGCTGCCGCGCGGTCGAACTCACCACGTCCACCCCCGGCTGGGCCGCCGCCGTCACCCGCACCGCCCCGCTGAGCGACGCCCACGGCCGCCCCGCGCTCATCGGCGTCGGCACGGTCACCACCACCGCGCAGGCGGAGACGGCCCTCGACGCGGGCGCCGCCTTCCTGATCTCCCCCTATCCGGCCCCCGAGGTCCGCGCCGTGGCCGTGCGCCGCGAAGCCGTATTCATCGAGGGCGGGTTCACCCCCGGCGAGATCGCGGCCGCCGTCCGGGCCGCCGGAGCCGCCAAGCTCTTCCCGGCGCACGCCGCAGGCCCCGGATTCGTCCGTTCCCTCCGGGCCGTCCTGCCCGGGGCGGTGCTCGTCCCGACCGGCGGCATCCGGCCCGCCGAGGTCCCGCACTGGCTCGCCGCCGGCGCGACGGCCGTCGGGATCGGCAGCGGCCTGCCGTCCGACCCGGGCGAACTGGCCGCCGTGTTCGCCGGCGCGGCCCCGCCGTGCCGCGGATCCGGCGACACCGCCGAGGGGCACTGACCGTGGCCGGACGGGCGGACGCGCGCTACGACGTCCTCGTGCTCGGCGAGGTCCTGGTCGAGATCCACACGGGCACCGCCCTGCGCGAGGCCACCGACGGCACCCCGGCCCGCATCTCCTACTCCGGGGACGCCCTCAACGCGGCCGCCGCCGCGGCCGCGGCCGGCGCCCGTACCGCGCTGCTCGCCGTGGTCGGCGACGACGAACTCGGCGTCCCGCTGCTGCGCCGCGTCGCCGAACTCGGCGTGGACATCACCCACGTGCGCCGCGCCCCGCGCCCCAATGGTGCCTACCTGCTCTCCGCCGACACCGAAGGCGACCGCGAGTTCGTCTACTGGCGCACCCGCAGCGCGGGTTCCACCCTCGCGCCCCGCCACATCGACACCTGGCGCGGGCTGCTGACCCGCTGCGGAGCGCTCGTCACCAGCGGCATCACCGGCGCCCTCTCGCCGAGCAGTCGCGACGCCGTAGTGGCCGCGGCCCGCCTCGTGCACGGTGCGGGCGGGCACGTGACGTACGACCCCAACTTCCGCTCCCGGCTGACCGGCCCGGCCGGGGCCCGGGAACTCCTGGCCGAGATCGCGCCGCTGACCGGGCTGCTCAAGACCTCCTGCCCGGCCGACGCGCGGGCCCTCGTGGACACCGCCGACCCGCGCGCCGCGGCCGCCCGCTGCCGCGCGCTGGGCGCCCGTACGGTCGTGGTCACCGCGGGCGCGGACCGGCTGCTGCTGGACGACGGCACCGGGGCGGAGTACCTTCCCGTGCCGGCCAATCCCGAGCCGGTGGACGCCACCGGTGCGGGCGACTGCCTCACCGGCACCACCACCGCCCGGCTCGTCCTCGGCGACTCCCTCGCGGACGCCGTCGCGTACGGCGCGGCGGCCGCCTCCCTCTCGGTGTCCGGCCGGGGCGGCACCGGACGCGTCCCCGCCTTCGGCGAGACGGCGGCGCTGGCCGCCGCCCACCGCCGCTCCGGCCGGACGGCGCGGGCCCGGCAGGATCCGGAGGAGACGGCCTAGAAGTCGTCGGGCTCGGGCTCGTACGCCTCGGGTTCGGCGACCCAGCCGGCCGCGAGCACCAGCCGCGAGGTCCGGTGGACGGCCAGGAACCCGAACGGCCTGTCGAAGTTCACCTCGGCCCGGCGGATCCGGTACCTGGGCCGCGTCGGCGCGCAGCCCGCGGCGATGCCGAGGGCGGTGACGGCGGCGGCCTCGAAGCCCGTGGCCTCGAACCGGGCCATCGCGGACTGCCGTGCCGAAGTGATCGCCAGCGGCCGGGAGCTGACGCCGGGGAAGTGGCCGCGACCGGTGTCGGTGGCGGTCTCCAGCCCGAACAGCCGGGCGTGCTCCAGGAGGTCGTGGTCCGACCGCACCTCGAAGGCCACCGTCTGGATGTCCAGCCGGGGTTCGGGGGAGTGGGCGGCCACCGTGCCGACCGCCAGCCCCGGACCCGGGCGCCCGTCCGGGAGCAGGCTCGCCCCCGTGGCGGGCAGGGCCCGCGTGACGGCGGCGATCCCGGTGGTGAGCGTGCCGCCGGCCGGCGCTTCGGGCTCGCCCAGCACGAGGTGGACGTCCACGCCCGCCGCCCCGACGACCTCCAGCAGGGTGACCGCACCGGTCGGGCCGTGCGCCACCCGGACCCGGTCGAGCAGCGAGGTGCTGCGCTGCAGCATGCGCACGCAGCGCCCGGCCCACGGGCCGGCGTGCGGCTCCCCGATCCACTCGCCGAACGGCTGGATCCACCGCAGCCGCAGCGTGAGCGCGGAGGCCAGGACCATCAGGGTGCCTTCGTCCAGGCCCGCCGGCATGTGCTCGATCAGCCCGTCGGTCTGCTCCGACGCCCATGCGTCGAGCGCCTTGGCGTCGGCCTCCGGGTCCCCGGTCAGCGTTCCCCGGGCGCCGGACGGGAGCTTCGCGGACCAGTCCTCCTCCAGCGGCAGCCCGGCACCGGTCCACAGGCCGGTCGCGGTCCGAAGGCCCCGTACGCCGGCCAGGGCGGTCAGCAGCTCCCGGGCGGCCCGGCCCGCGGCCTCGGCGGGTATGTCCAGGGCCTGCGCCAGTTCGGCGCGGGCCGGGCCGCCCGAGCCGTCCGCGAGCAGGGCGAGCAGCGGCCAGAGCCCGGCCGCGGTGAACACGGTGCCCGTGTCCCCGTCCGGGGTGTGCGCGGCCGCGGCCCAGCGCGCCGTCAGCCGATTGACCGCCCGTACCGTCGAGTTCCTCATGCGGGGGAGCGTACGTGGTGGGACGCCGCCGGGCCGGACGGTTTTCCGCGGCCCGGCGGCGCCGGTCCGGTGCGGCCCGGGTCAGCGGCCGCGCAGGCCCCGGTCGACGGCCGTCATCAGCTCGCCGTCCGCGGTGTCGGCGTCGAGCGACCAGAACATCGCACCGCCGAGGCCGTGTTCGCGGATGTACCCGGTCTTGGCGCGCAGCACCTGCGGGTCGTCGTACGTCCACAGGGTGGTGCCGTCGAAGAGCCAGGCGTGGCCGCCGCGCCGGTCCCGGTGGATCGTGTAGGTGCCGGAGTCGGCCAGCTTCTTCAGTGCCTTGTAGTCCTCGTACCCGGCGGACCAGGTGGCCGGTGCCGGGCCCGTGGCGGGCTGCCCCATGCCGTCCCCGCCACCGGTGACGCCGGTCCAGCCCTGCCCGTAGAACGGCATGCCCACAACCAGCTTGCCCGCGGGCGCGCCGCGCCGGAGCCAGGCGTCCACGGTGCCGTCGACGCTGAAGTCGCCGCGGGCGCGGAGGGCGGACTGCTGGGCGGTCCTCGGTTCGCCGGAGACGTGGAAGTCGTAGCCCTGGAGGGTCACGAAGTCGAGGTCGCGCATGATCCGGCGGACGTCGAAGCCCGCGTCGATTTTGGCGGGGGCGGTCGGGACGAAGGCGGTCAGCTCGTACGCCGTCTTCTTCTTCTGGCTCCGCGCGTACGCGTCGAGCTGCGTGCGGAACTCCTTCACGAGCGCGGTGAAGTTCTGCTTGTCCTCGGGCCGGTACTTCGTGTCGGTGTCACCCGCGGAACCGGGCCACTCCCAGTCGAGGTCGATCCCGTCGAACACGCCGGCGGCGGCTCCGGCTCCGCCGCGGGCGCCGTCCTGGGGAAGGTTGCCCTTGATGTAGAGGTCGATGCAGGACTCGACGAAGGCCTTGCGGGAGGCCGGGGTGAGTGCGGCGTCCGAGAAGTGCGTGGACCAGCTCCAGCCGCCCAGTGAGATCAGCACCTTGAGGCCGGGGTGCCTGGCCTTGAGCTCGCGCAGCTGGTTGAAGTTGCCGGCCAGCGGCTGCTCCGCGGTGTCGGCCACCCCGTCGACGGAGTTCGCCGCGTCCAGCGGGCGCACGTAGTCGGCCCAGGCGTCGGCCTCGCCGGGTACGTTCCCGGTGAAGCACTTGCCCTGCGGACTGACGTTGCCGAAGGCGTAGTTGATGTGGGTGAGCTTGTCGGCGGAGCCGTTCGCCTCCAGGTCCTGTACCTGGAAGTCCCGTCCGTAGACACCCCATTGGGTGAAGTAGCCGACCTTCTTGTACGGACGGTCGTGGCCGTGGCCGCCGGCGGCCTGCGCGGCGGCGGCGGGCGCGAAGGCAGTCAGCAGGGAGAGGGAGCAGGCGGCGACGGCCAGCCTGCCGAGCATGCTGCGGCGCATAGGCTTCCTTTGCGGATGCGGGGAGCGGGGCGTGTGCGCGTGCGCTGTGCATGCCGGAAACTATTGGTCTGGACCAGCGTGGTCAAGAGGGCGGCCGGAACCAGCCCGGCACGACCCGGGGCAGCGGCAGGCTCCAGTGGCCCACGTCGTCGGCGAGGCCGCCGTTCAGGGCGAACTGGACCGCGGCCGGTTCGGCGTCCGCCGGGATCCGGAAGGTGATGAAACCCTCCGCCGTGCCGCCGGGTTCGAGCGCGACGGTCCCCGGAAAGGCCGGCCCGGCGGTGGTGGGGACGTCGTCGCCGGTGAACCGCTGCCCGGCGGTGTCCAGCAGATGCGCGGCCCGCGCGGGGGAGTCCTCGTAGACGGCGGTCCCGGTGTTCTCCAGGCGGAAGCGGGTCGCGACGAGCCGGTCGCTCCCCGTGGGCTCCGGACCCGCGGGCACGGCCGGGTCCACCACCTGCGCCAACGTGACGTCGAGCCGCTGGCCGGGCCCGTTCCCGGCCAGGGAGATCGTCTCGCCCGAGCCGCCCGGGGCCGCGCCCAGCAGAGTGGGCGCGAGGAGCGCGAGCGCCAGGAGAGCGCCCCGCACGCCCCGCACCCGCCCCGGTCGCCGACCTCGAGGCATGACGGAACCTCCCGCTCCACGGGTCCCCTCCCCACGATCCTCCGCACCCCGCGGTCCCGCCACCCGCGCCGGCCCGGCAGGTCCAGCGCCCCCCGCGAGACTCGCGCCCGGTCGAGGCGGGAATTGATTGGATCTCCGGGCGCGTCCGTGTCATGGTTGGTCCCACCGAAGGGGTGTAGCTCAGCTGGTCAGAGCGCCGGTCTCCAAAACCGAAGGCCGCAGGTTCGAATCCTGCCGCCCCTGCGACACGACAGCACACCTGTCGAGAACGCCCGGCCGGGAGCGCATCTCCCGGCCGGGCGTTGCTGTTTCCCCGGATCGGCAGCCGTCGGAGGTCCACCCCGACACGGGCGCGCCGGGCATCGGCTACCTTCCTCCGGATGGGGACAGACGCACGGCGGACCGCCGATGACGACCGGTGGCGGGCGCGGGACTAGGGGCCGCGGGCGGAACCGGGCCTGCGGCGGGCCTGGCTCAAGGGACTCGGTTCCAACGCCGCCACACCGGACGACCTCCGGATCCGGCTGCTGGACGTGGACCGGCGGCTGGGCCTGTACCTCCTGGCGCGCCGCGACCTGCCCGCCGCCCTCGTCGACGCCGCCGTCGACCACCCGGACCGGCACGTGCGCGGCCGGCTCGCCGAGTGGCCCGCCTGTCTCTCGCTCTCGCCGGAGCAGTGGTCGCGGCTCGTCCTCGGCGAACCGGGCGGCGCCCGGCGTCAACTCGTGCTCCAGGCCGCGGCCGCCACCGGGCGGGGCCTGACGGCCGAGGCGTACGGGACACTGGCCGCGGACCCCTTCGGGCCGGTCCGGGAGGAGCTGGCCCGGATGCTGCCCGCCCTGCCCCTCCCGCTGCGCCTCGCCCTGTCGGCGGATCCGCTCCCGCGGGTCAGGGCCGCGGCCTGCGAGGCCGGCTGGCGCGACCTCGACGAAACGGCCCGGGCGCGGCTCGCGGCGGACCCCGCCCCCGAGGTGCGGACCGCGGTCACCCTCGCCCGGCACGAGGAGGCGCCGCTCACGGCGGAGTTCTACGACGCCGCGCCCGGGGCGGGCCGCCTCGTCGAGGGCCACCGGCTGGACCGGGAGCTCGCCTCCCGGCTCTGCGCCGACCAGGACCCGCAGCGGCGCCTGGACCTGGCCCGCAACCCCTACCTGGACCCCGACCTGGTCGACGTACTCGCCGCCGACCCCGACGGCGACGTACGCCTCGCCGTGTCCACGCGACCCGAGCTGACGGAGGAGCGGCGGGCCGCCGTACCGGTGGACATCGACCCGCGGGCGATGCGGCGGCCCCTCGCCTGGGTGGTGGCTCTGCACGGGGACGAGGAGGCCGTGCGCCGCCTCGCGGAATCCCGGCACCTCCTGGTGCGCAGCAGCGTCGCGACGGCGCGGCGGCTGCCGCCGGACGTGGTGGAGCGGCTGGCCCGGGACGAGGACCGGGTCGTACGGCTCCTGCTCGCCGAACGCTGTGACGACGCTCCGGCGGACATGCTGCTGGAGGTGTGGCAGTGGTGGAACGGGAGCCTGTCCACCCCCGACCGCCCCTACGGGCACCCGAACTTCCCCCGCCGCGACCTGCTCCGACACGCCGGCGACCCGCATCCGCGGCTGCGGCAACTGGCCCTCGACGACCCGGACTCGACGCCCGCCCTGGTGGAACGGTTCAGCGGGGACGAGGACGCCGAGGTACGGTTGCGCGCCACCACCGACCCGCGGCTGTCGCCGGACTCGGTGGTGCGGATGCTCGACGACCCCGACAGCGCCGTGCGCGCGATGGCGGCACGGCATCCACGGGTGCCCGTACCCGTCCTGATCGCGCTGCTCGGCGACGAGGGGACGGCGGAGGCCGCGGCCAGGAACCCGGTGCTGCCGGTGGCCGTCATGGAGCGGATGACCGTCACCGGGGCATGAGGTGGGCCCGGCCCGGCCCGGCGCGGGGGCTACTCGGCGTCCGGCTCCTGGTAGCCGTACGGGCGCGTGATGATCTCCATGAAGTGGCCGTTCGGGTCGGTGAAGTACACCCCGCGGCCGCCGTCGTTGTGGTTGATCTCGCCGGGGTGCCGGCCGTGCGGGTCCGCGAAGTACGGGGCCCGCGCCGACCGGATCTTCTCGAACGCCGCGTCGAACTCCTCCTCCGAGAGGAGGAACGCGTAGTGCTGCGGGGTGATGGACCCGTCCGGGACGGTCGCGAAGTCCAGGGTGACGCCGTTCGCGGTGTCCACGGGGATGAACGGGCCCCACTCGGTCCCGACCTCCAGGCCGAGGACATGTGCCAGGAAGGTGGCGGACTCCCGGTTGTCACGGGAGTGGATGATCGTGTGGTTCAGATGTACGGACATGGGTGAATGCCTCCGAAAGGCACGTCACGGCACCTCCATGCCTCACCCGGTCGGTGACCGGCACGCGATGCCGTGATCACGATCCTAAACACCCGCTTCGGGCGAAGTCCACCCTCTTCGGCCCGGACCCCGCTGCTTGCCCGGCCGCGCCCGCCGGCTCAAGAACTCCCGTACACCGCCTTGACGTTGTCCTGAGCCGGGTGCGTACGGCCGGCCGGGCCCGCCGCGAAGACCCGCAGCAGGTTCTCCGTCACCCGCGTGGTCAGCGCGCCCGACCGCGCGTCCAGACCGTGGTTCTTCCCGTTCCGGCCGTCGCCCGTCGCGTCCAGGGCCTCTACCCAGCGCATCGTGCCGGTCGCGAACACCCCCGCCCCGCTCGCCACCGTGTAGTAGGCCGTGTCCTGGTGGCTGGGCCGCCCCTCGCACACCACGGGGGAGTGGGCCAGGATCTCGATCGGCCGGGGCGTCGGGAAGCTGGTGTCCACCTTGTCGTACTCGACCCCGACCAGGTGCTCGAAGCGGTCGCCCGCCCGCGCCCCGGTGCCCTCGAAGAGCCAGTGCCCGGGGTTGGTCACGACGTACGGGGCGTCCACCGGATAGCCGTCGTAGATCACGCCGAGCAGCGAGCTCTCCGGGTCCGCGCCGGGCACGGAGCGGAAGTCCACCGTCGCCGGCTGGCCGCGCTTGAATCCCGGGTCCTGCTCGTAGGACGACTTGTAGCAGACCAGCGTGCGGTCCGGCCCGAGGTCGGAGGGCTCCAGCCGGATCCGGCGGTAGCAGCAGTTCGCTCCCAGGATCGCGATGTTGGTGCCGGCGTCGCGGGCGGCCGTGAAATGGGCCCGCTGCTCCGGCGACCAGTACTCGTCGTGGCCGAGCGAGAGCACCGCCGCCGCCCCCTCCAGGAGCCGCTTCTCCCGTGCCACGTCGGTGGTGGTCGTGTAGGCGAGGGGTATGCCGAGCCGCTCGGCCAGCGCGATCAGCGGAGCCTCGTAGACCAGGAACAGGCCCGCGCCGTCGTCGTACTCGTACGGCCGGTCGAAGCTCACGGCGAGGGAGCGGGAGGCGAAGCCGCCGCTGGGGCCGTCGTAGCTGCCGTAGCCGCCCCAACGGTTGTACGCCTGCCAGGTGGCCACCGCGTTGACCACGACCGTACGGCCGGCGGTCGAGGCGGACCGCACGGTGATCGGTACGAACCGCCGGCCCTCGCCGCCCTGGGCGTCCAGTCGCAGCAGGTAGCTGCCCTCCGGCCAGTCCGTCGTGGCGACCGTGGCGCTACGGGTCCACCGGGTGCGGACCATCCTGGTACCGGCGTCCACCGTGTGCTCCGGCTGCCGGACCCCGGGCAGTGCCTCGGAGCGCCACACCAGCCGGGCCCGGGCCCCGCCGTACCAGCCCATCCGGTAGGCGGACACGGTGAACCGCGGCGCGGTCGTCGACACGTGCAGCCCGAAGGACTCGCCGGGCAGGACGCTCACCCTGTCCGCGAACCCCTCGATGGCCCGCGCCGGGCCGGCCTTGCCCACCGGCCAGTCGGCGTGGCCCGGACGGGCGTTCTCGGCCGCGACGTCGAGACCCGGGATCCCGGCCGCCGACGGCTTCCCGCCCGGGGCGGCGGACTGCGACGCCGTCCCGGACCGCGGCCCCGGCCCGGCTGCGCCGTCGTGGCCGCCGTCGGCGTCGCCGTTCGAGCAGCCGGCCAGGACCCCGAACCCCGCAGCCGTGGCCGCGCCCGTCGCGAGCGCGAGGAACCGCCGCCTGCCTGCGTCTTCGCCGTCCGCGCCGGGCCCGGCCGAGTACATCTGATGCATGGAGGGCACGTTATGTGATGCTCTGGCCCACACTTCCATCGGCCTGCTCGACGGACCCGGCGGCCGGGCGCGCCGCCGGACGGTCCGAGCCTCCGTGGCCGGATCGGCGCTCTGACCGAGAGCCGCCCGGGTGTGCTCAGCTGCTTGCCGGCACCTGCCGGGCGTCGTCGGCCGGGGTGTCGTACCGCCCGTAAGCACCCCCGTACCCCTTGACCTGGGAGGGAACATGCCTCGTACCAGCCGATCGGCGGCGGTCGTCGCAGCCACCGCCGTCGCTTTCGCCGCGGCCCTGACCGGAACCGCCGGGGCCGATGCCACCAGCGCGAGCGCGCCCCCGGCCGCACCCCGGCCCCTGTACTGGGCCGCACCGCCGCAGGGCACGGCGGTCGCCGCGCCGCAGCGATTACTGAACCAGCCCGTACGGATCACCAACGACTTCGCCAAACGCCCCACCACCCAGTGTCTGGACGTGGACGCGAACGGTGGCGGCAACGGAACCGTCGTCCAGGTCTGGCAGTGCAATGGCACCAGCCAGCAGCGTTGGTACCTCTGGAACAACGGCGCGCTGGAGAGCTACCGCTTCCCGGGCAAGTGCCTGGACGCCGACCTGAACGGCGGTGGCCGCAACGGCACCAAGGTGCAGATCTGGGACTGCAACAACACCCCGCAGCAGAGCTGGTCCCACCCCTCGGGCGACCGTGCGATCTACAACGCGCGGTTCTACGGCGGCGGCAACATCGTCATGGACCGCGACGCGAACGTCGTGGGCAACGGAGCCCGCGTCCAGCTGTGGCAGAAGAACTTCCAGTCACAGCAGTGGTGGGACATCTGGGCCGACTGACCTCGACCGCACCCGGTCGGTCACGGCAGGCCGGCGGCCGGCCGCCGGCTCCTACGGCCCTCCGCCGACGGCTCAGTGCCGTCGGCGGTCGGCGGCCCGGTCGTCGTCCGACCCGCGCGCGGGGTTCGTCACGAACCGGCTCACGCGGTACCCGGACGGATACTCCAGGCGGCCGCACAGCATGTCGATCCGAACCATCGACACATCGGTGCCCGCCTCCCGGAGCCGGCGCAGGTGGGTGCGCAGCTCCGCACTGTCCCGGGTCTCGAAGACCACTTCCCATCGTCCCGCGTCCGGTGACGTGCGAGCAGCGAGCCGCTGCCACTCGGCCGCCTGCCGCCTCTTCCGCTTCCGCTGTCCTGGCATCGGCCCAGAGTCCCCGGGCGGAGCCTCGGAAGCAAGGCAATTCCGGGGAGGGCGCAGCTCCACGGGGTGCGACCCGCTGTCTCACCGTTCCGTGGCGGGGCAGTGCCGTCAGTGACCGGAGGCGGCCCGGTCCTTCGGGTGGCCGGCTTCGTCGGCGTGGCCGTGGCCGTGGCCGTGGTCGGGACGGTGGTCGGGCTTGTGGCCGTGGTCCGGCTCGTGGCCGTGGCCGTGGCCGGGCTTGTCGCAGTCCTTGTGGCCCTTCTTCTTCTTGACGTCGATCGTGACGGTGCAGCCGCGTGCCGTCGCGCAAGTCCCGCCCGGCGCGGTGGGTGTCGCGTAGTTGACCAGGGTGTGGTCGCCGGTGTCCGGAGAGTTCACCCGCACCTGGTAGGTGACGGTCGCGGTGCCGCCGGGTGACAGGGTTCCGGTCCAGGTCAGTGTGTTCCCCGTGACCTCCGCGGAGCCGGTGGTGGCGGTCAGTGAGCCCGGCACGAAGGTGGCGTCGTCCAGGACGTCGCTCAGATCGTCGGTGAGGTCGCCGTTCGCGGCGACGGTGCCCGTGTTCCTGACGGTGAGCCGGTAGGTGATGGTGTTGCCCTCGTTGACCGGCCCGGTCGGCGATGCCGACTTCGCCACCGTGTAGGCCGGCACGACGCAGCTGCCGCTGTCCTGCGCGGAGCTGGCCCCGTAGAAGCTGCGGCCGGTCGCCTCGATGGTCGTCACCGGCAGCGGCGCGGTCGACGCCGTGGTGGGCAGACCGGTCAGCAGGTTGATGTCGCCGTTGGAGGCGAACGAGTAGACGGACCCGGCGGACTTGGCCGCACCGAAGGTCTGGGGAACCGTCCCGATCTGGATGATGGTGTTGTCGGGGCGGATCCGGAACACCGGGGACGGGCTCGTGGTGTCCAAGGTGCCGAAGGCCAGGATGTCGCCGTCGTCCAGGGTGATGAAGTCACCCGCCGAGACGACACCGGCCGGGAAGGAGACGGGGAACGGCGTGGAGACGCCCGTGGCCGGGTCGATCAGGAAGATCTGGCTCGTGTTGAACGAGCCCGTGATCAGCATCCCGTCCGCGCGGGAGGTCAGACCGTTGACGGCAGGGACCGACGTGACCGCTGCGAGCGGTCCCGAGATGGGCCGGCTCGCCGTCTCCGCACCAGTGACCGGGTCGATGGAGTAGAGCGTGGCCGAGCCGGGGGATCCGGGGAAGTCGACCCCGTACAGCGTTGATCCGTCGGGGCTGAACGCGATGTCGCCGTAGTCGCGGACCAGGGGGACGTTGCTGAGCGCGTTGCCCGTCGTGTCGTACTGGATCAGCCGCCGGTCGTTTCCTCCGGTGTTCGCCCACAGCGGCGTCGGCGGGCACACCGCGCGAGCCTTCGACGCGGCGACACCGGCGGAGGCCGATGCCGCGCCCCTGTCCGCCGAAGCGATCCCCGCGGGACCCGTGACGGTCAGGACGAGGCCGATCGCCGCACTCGTCAGCACGCGTCGCAGGACGGTCTGCCGGCAGCACACCATGAAGACTCCTCAGTTCTTCCGTCTTCCACGGGAACACGGTTCGTGTCTTGCGGCCGGCCCGGACCACCACGGCCGGCCGGCCCGTCGGACCTGGGCGAGACAGACACTCCGATGCCCATCGGTCCCGGAACCACCGTGCGCAACGGGGGAAAGTCCCCCTTCCGGGCCATCACCGCCACCTGAACAGCCCGTGGACCGCCTCTCGGGCAGGGCCCGCTCCGAGGTGCTCCGCCGAGGTGCTCCTCCGGGGTGTTCCTCCAGGGTGCTTTCCGGCCGAAGTGGCGGGCCCGCCGAGTGTCGGGCCGCAGGGCGGTCCAGGTCGGGGCCGCGGGCGTACGACCTGAAGTGAACCGACCTGCCCGATCCGGCACTTGTCCGGCTCCGAGGTGCGTGGAAGCATTCCACCGCGCCTCCTCCGGAGGCCGGGGCGGATCGGTCTCGGCACTCCACACGTCATGGTTCCGCCCCGTGAACGAACAGACAGCCAGGAGTGCATTCCTCATGGTCCGATCGAAACTGCGGACGTTCCTGCTCGGTGCCGGCAGCGCGGCCGTCATGCTGGCCGCCGTCCTCCTCCCCGTCGAGGCGTCCGCCGCGGCCCCGCCCTCGGGCACGGTCGCCGGATTCTGGGCCTGCACCGTCCCGCCCGGCTACACCTACACCACGACTTCCAGCACTTCCTCCTGCGGAAGCAGCAACACGCGGTACTTCGTCCAGCCGCCCACGGACAACCTGTGGGCGTGCACGCTCCCCGCCGGCTTCACCTACATCTCCGCACAGAACACCTCGGACTGCGGGCCCGGCGGCAGCAGGGTCAAGTACTACCTGCGCACCCCGACGACGAACCTGTGGGCATGCACCGCGCCCGCCGATTTCACGTACATCTCCGTGCAGAACACCTCGGACTGCGGGCCGGGGAGCGGCACCAAGTACTACCTGCGCACCCCGGAGACCAACCTGTGGGCGTGCACCCTGCCCACGGGCTTCACGTACATCTCGGTGCAGAGTACGCAGAGCTGCTCGACCAGCGGGACCCGCACCAAGTACTACCTGCGCACCCCGGAGTCGAACATGTGGGCATGCACCGTCCCCCCGGGGTACACGTACATCTCCGCGCAGAGCACCAACGACTGCTCGATCAGCGGGACGACGACCAAGTACTTCATCCGGGCCTTCTGACACTCCCCGCGCCCCGGTTCCGACGCCCGCCCGCGCCTCTTGCCCGCCTCAGCGGAACTCGTGGACCACCTGGATCTGGCCGACGATGCGGGCGTTGAAGTCGTTCAGCTCCTCGGCCGGAACCCAGAGTTCGAGGATCGTCCGCCCGCCGGCCTGCTGGACGGGATATCGGCTCAGGAACTCCGACTCGACCTCGAACCGGGTGACGAAGCCGGCGCCGTCGTGCTTCACGTTCCAGTCCCTCGCGATCCTGATCGCGTAGTCCTCGTTCAGGACCGGGTAGAAGATCGGCTGCTCGGGCAGCCGGGGCGGCCAGGCGCGCCAGTCCAGCTCGCGAACCAGCTCCAGCTCCTTGGGGCCGGTGGGGCGCCACAGGGTCGTCGTCGGTCGCCGGCCGGTCATCTGCATCGCTCTCTGAACGTGGGCCGCCGGTACGGCGGGTCGGGACACCGGACGATACCGGTGCCCCGAGCCCGGCAGCCACGCAGTTTCCGCGCCTGCCGACCCCATGACCAGCTGTTACGGGACGAACCTCAGGAGCGGATCGTCAGGCGCGGGAGCAGCCCCACGTGCTGCCGGGGGCCGGTCTGCGGGCCGGCGGTGGTCAGCCGGTCCAGCAGCAGGTCCGCCGCCCGCCTGCCCACCTCGTGCTTGGGCGGTGCCACCGCCGACAGCGGTACGCCGGCCAGCCCGGCCACCTCGTCGTCGTAGGCGATCACCGTCAGGTCCTCCGGCACCCGTACGCCCCGGGCCTGGAGCCTCGGGAGCAGCATGATCGCGTCGGTGTCGCTGTGGACCAGCGCCGCGGTCACCCCGCCCGTCGTCACCGCCCCGCACAGGTAGTCCAGGGTCCGGGCGAACAGGCCGGCCTCCGAGAGCGGGCCGCCCGGTCCGGCGGGCGGCCACGGCGGCGCCGGTTCCAGACCGAGGGCGGCCACGGCCGCCTCGTAACCGGCGCGCAGCCGTGCCGTCGCCGGGGTGTCCCGGCCGGCGAGCGCGATCCGCCGGTGCCCCAGCCCCGCCAGGTGCCGGACCGCCCCGGCCGCGCCGTGCGCGTGGTCGGACGCCACCCGGTCCAGGTCGGCCGCCGGATGCCCCGGAGGGGCCCAGCGCTCCACCAGTACGGCGGGAACGGGGAGCTCCGCGGTCCAGGCGCCCTCCCCGGCCCCGGGTGATCCGGTCTCCCAGTTCGGGGTCAGCAGCAGCCCGTGCGCCCCCGTGGACAGCAGCCGGTCCGCCTGGATCCGGTCCTCGCCGGTCAGGTACCGCGTCAGGCCCACGGTCAGCCGGGCTCCCCGGGCCTCGACCGCCTCGCGGGCTCCGCGCACCACATCCGTGTAGTAGTGGTCGGCCGTCGGCACCACCATCCCGACCCTCAGACAGGCCGCCGGACCGGCCGACTGACCGCCCCACGGACCCGCCGCCGTCCCCGCCGCCGAGGCCGCCGGGCGCCCCGGCTCCACCCGCCCGATCCCCCCGTGCATCCGCCGGATCTCACCCCGCGCCGCCATCGCCTCGATGTCCCGCCGCAGCGTGACCGGCGAGACGCCGAGCTCCCGGGCCAGGTCCGTCACCCGCACGGTGCCCCGGGCCCGGACGAGTTCGAGCACGCGGGTCCGGCGCTGGTTCACGTGCGGTCTCAAGATGTCCCCCTGCGGTCTGCGCGGTCCCTCCCGGCAGCGGCATCATAAGGAACGCCCCCGATCGACCGAACGCCGAACGGCCCCTCGCGGCAAGCGGCGTGGACTGCCCGCCGTGCACCGAACGGCCGTTGCGCGGCCGGCCCGGCCCCGGCCCGCACCCCGGGTCGTCACCCCGGGGTGAGAGAGTTCCTTCCGTGAAGCGCACCAGCACCCGCCTCGCCGACGGCCGCGAGATCCTCTACTACGACACCGGCGACGGCGCCGCCCGCGCCTTCCCCGACACGCGTCCGCTCGACGCGTCCACCACCGCGAGCAGCTCCGAGGTACGGCGCGATCCGCTGCTCGGCGACCGGGTCGTCATCGCCTCCCACCGGCAGGGCCGCACCTACCACCCGCCCGCAGAGGCCTGCCCGTTGTGCCCCTCCACCCGTGGACGCGCGAGCGAGATCCCGGCCCCCGACTACGAGGTGGCCGTCTTCGAGAACCGCTTCCCCTCCCTCGCCGGCGCCACCGGCCGCTGCGAGGTCATCTGCTTCACCCCCGACCACGGCACCTCCTTCGCCGAGCTCGACGAGGAGCGCGCCGCGCTCGTCCTGGCCGCCTGGACCGACCGCACCGCCGAACTCTCCGCCCGGGCAGGCGTCCAGCAGGTCTACTGCTTCGAGAACCGCGGTACCGAGATCGGCGTCACACTCGCGCATCCGCACGGCCAGATCTACGCCTTCCCCTTCGTCACCCCGCGCACCACCCGGATGCTCGCCACCGCGGCCGCCCACCGCGAGCGCACCGGCGGCAACCTCTTCGAGGAGGTCCTGGCCGCCGAGCGCGCCGAAGGCACCCGCGTCGTCCTCGAAACGGAGCACTGGACCGCGTTCGTGCCCTACGCGGCGCGCTGGCCGTACGAGGTCCACCTCTACCCGCGCCACCGGGTCCCCGACCTGCCCGCCCTCGGCGACGGGGCCCGCGCCGAGTTCCCCCGGGTCTACCTGGAGCTGCTGCGCCGCTTCGACCGGCTCTTCGACCGGCCCGAGCCGACCCCGTACATCTCCGCCTGGCACCAGGCCCCGGCGGGCGAGGGCCGGGCCGACTTCGCGCTCCACCTGGAGCTCTTCACGATCCGCCGGACGGCGGACAAACTGAAGTACCTGGCCGGGACCGAGTCAGGCATGGAGGCCTACATGAACGACGTCCGGCCCGAGGACGCGGCCGCGCGGCTGCGAGAGGTGGCGAGCGCGTGAGCGGGTCGGCACAGGACGGTTTCCGGCAGCTGTACGGGTACCCGCCCGAAGGGGTCTGGGCCGCCCCCGGCCGGGTGAACCTGATCGGCGAACACACCGACTACAACGACGGCTTCGTGCTGCCCTTCGCCCTCCCGCAGCGCACCGAGGTGGCCGTGGCCCGGCGCACCGACCGGATCCTGCGCGTCCACTCCGCCGACGCGCCCTCCGGCGCGGTCACCCTCGACCTCGCCGGCCTCGATCCGGCCCGCCCTCCGCAGGGCGCCGAGAGCTGGGCCGCCTACCCCGCCGGGGTCGCCTGGGCCCTGCTCGACGCCGGCCTTCCGGTCGGGGGCGCCGATCTGCACGTACGGTCCGAGGTGCCGACCGGCGCCGGCCTGTCCTCCTCCGCCGCCCTGGAGGTGGCCACCGCGCTGGCGCTCACCGACCTGTACGGGATCGCGCTCACCCGCCCCGGACTGGCCGCACTGGCCCGGCGCGCCGAGAACGCGTACGTCGGCGTCCCCTGCGGGATCATGGACCAGACGGCGTCGGCCTGCGCGACCGAGGGACACGCCCTCCACCTGGACACCCGCAGCCTTGAACAGCGCCACATCCCCTTCGACTGCGCGGCGGCCGGACTGCGCCTCCTCGTCATCGACACCCGGGTCAAGCACGCACTCGCCGACGGGGCCTACAGCCGGCGCCGGGCCTCCTGCCACCGCGCGGCCGAGGCCCTGGGCCTGCCGGCCCTGCGCGACCTCCCGTACGAGGAGCTGGAGCAGGCCCTGGCCCGCCTGGAGGACCCGGTCGGGCGCAGCCGCGTCCGGCACGTCGTCACCGAGAACCGACGGGTCCTGCGCATCGAGCAACTACTGCGCGAGGGCCGACTGCGAGAGACGGGGCCGCTGCTGACGGAGGGTCACCTCTCGCTGCGCGACGACTACGAGGTGTCCTGCCGGGAGCTGGACCTGGCGGTCTCCACGGCGAACGCGGCGGGCGCGTACGGCTCCCGCATGACGGGCGGCGGCTTCGGCGGCTCGGCGCTGTCCCTGATCGACGCGGACGCCGAGCGGTCGGTGACCCGGGCGGTGACGGACGCCTTCCGCCGAGCGGACCTCACACCACCCCGCATCACGACGGCCTCCCCGTCCCCCGGCGCCACCCGCCTCCTCTAGCCGGACGTACCCAGGGCCGTGCGCGTCGATGAGCGCCTGCACGGTCGTCCGGACCGGGCGCACGATTACGATCGGGCCGTGGAAGATCGCGAGGAGTACGTGAGATACCAGCAGGACCGGATCGTGCTGGCGGCGGTCGGGGCCCACCTCGATCCGCAGATCGGCAAGATCAAGGTGCGGCTGCCCCGGTCCGTGGCCGAGTCGGCGGTCGCCGCCTGGGACCGGGACGAGCTGGGCACGGTCGGCGAGGAGAGCCGCGCAGAGTACGAACTGCGTGAGGACGCCGCCGAGCTGGCCTTCATCGGTCTGGCGATCTCCTCGTCCGGGGTGTGGGACGGCGAGGAGGTCGTCGTCGACCTGGACGTCGTCCACGTCGCGGCGGCCCTGCGGGCGGCGCGGTAGGTCCGGCTGCCGCACCGGCAGGGCCGCGGATCGCCGCGGGGCGCGCGAGGGTCAGGAGGACGGGGACGGCAGGGACGGCTGTGTGGCGCCGGGTACCGGGCCGACGAGCTTCGGGTTGTCCTGCTGGGCCGGTTCCACCGGCTGGACGTCGACCACGGTCACGCCGGTACCGGGCCGCTGCTCGCCGATCAGTTCGCCACGGTGCCGCATGACGAACCCCACGGAGAGCGGTACGGCGTGGACGGCGTCGTTGACGTAGACGTCCTCGGTGTAGTCGTAGCGGGCCGAGGACCAGCACGCTTCGCATCCCGCTTCGGGCTTGCCCTCGAACGTCCACCGCAGGGTGACGCGGTAGGTGACGGGGTCGTCGCCGTATCCGGCGGT
Source organism: Streptomyces sp. NC-S4 (assembly GCF_054353315.1). Taxonomy (NCBI): domain Bacteria; kingdom Bacillati; phylum Actinomycetota; class Actinomycetes; order Kitasatosporales; family Streptomycetaceae; genus Streptomyces; species Streptomyces sp. NC-S4. Next base: position 8,290,481 of record NZ_CM135937.1, read on the forward strand.
GAAGCGCACCTTGCCGCGGCCGGTGCGGTGGTCGGTGGCGCACATGTCGACCGTGACCGTGCCGTACGCGGGGACGCCCTCGGGAGTGGGCAGCTGGGGCACGGTGCGCGCGCAGCCGGTCCCGGGGGTCTCGCCGGCGCCTCCGCCCGTGCCCCCGCCTCCGGGACGGCCGGTGGGCGTGGCGGGACGCGGGGTCGGCGTCGGGTACGGGCTCGGGGCGACGGTGGGGACCGGATCGGGAGTGCCGGGGAGGGGTGTGCCCGAGGCAAGGGGCGTGGGGCGGGTGGTCGGCGGGGCGGACGGCCCTCTGGTGGGCGAGGCGCTGGGGACGGGGCCGGGGGTCTCCTCGGCGTTGACGGGCCCGGCGAATAAGGCGAGGACGGCGGCCGCGCAGGTGGCGACGGCGGCGGCCGGTATCAGCTTGCGGTTCACGGGTTTCCTTCGGGTCGGGCCGGTCCCCGCACCGGACGGGGCGTGGGACGTTCGGTCAGGACGCAGCCGCGGCCGGCCGGCCGGGCGGCGTCATGATCCACGCGGTCAAACTACCCGGAGCGGCAGAGACGGCCGGTGGGGGTGCGGCCCGAGCGTGTCGCACGATGTTCACAGCCCACTGTGTGCAATCCGGTCCGGCGCCCGGGGGCGGGAGCCTAGACTCGAGTCCAATTGATCATGTACTCGTCGAGTCGGAGGAAAGAACCGCATGCGCTATCTCCCCCTGGGCAGTTCCGGACTCCAGGTCTCCGCCGTCGGCCTCGGCTGCAACAACTTCGGCGGCCGCCTGGACGCCCAGGCGACCCGCGCCGTCGTCGACGCCGCCCTGGACGCGGGCATCACCCTCCTGGACACCGCCGACATCTACGGCAACGCGGGCGGCTCCGAGACACACCTCGGGCAGGCCCTCAAGGGCCGTCGCGACCAGGTCGTCCTCGCGACCAAGTTCGGCTACGACGGCGTGGACATGAAGTACGGGCCCGCCGCCGGTTCCCGCGGTGGCCGCGCCTACATCCGGCGGGCCGTCGAGGAATCACTGCGCCGCCTCGACACCGACCACATCGACCTCCTCCAGCTGCACAGCCCCGACCCGGCCACCCCGATCGCCGAGACCCTGGCCGCGCTCACCGAGCTCGTCGCCGAGGGCAAGGTCCGCTACATCGGCCACTCCAACCTCTCCGGCTGGCAGCTCGCCGAAGCCGCCCACGTCGCCCGCGAGACCGGATCGGTCCCCTTCGTGTCGGCGCAGAACGAGTGGTCGCTGCTGGAGCGGTCGGTCGAGCGCGAGCTGGTTCCGGCCGCCCTCCACTACGGCGTCGGGGTGCTCCCGTACTTCCCGCTCGCCAACGGCCTGCTGACCGGCAAGATCCGCCGGGGTGCGCCCGTACCGTCCGGCTCCCGCCTCGAAGGCCGCGACTCGTACCTCACCGAGGAGCGCCTCGACGTCGTCGAAGCGCTGGCCGCGCTCGCGGAGAAGCACGACCGGACCGTCCTCGAACTTGCCATCGGCTGGCTCTCCGCCCAGCCCGGCTGCGCGTCCGTGATCGCCGGAGCCACCTCCGCCGAGCAGGTGCGCGCCAACGCGGCCGTCGCCGACCGTCCCCTGGACGCCGAGCTGCTCGCCGCGATCGATGCGATCCCGGGGGCGGGCAAGCCCGAGTGACCGCTCGGCCGGGCGCCCCTCTCCACGAGGGGCGCCCGGTGCCGCGCCGTTGCGTCACGCCCCGTCAGGACACGATGTCCTTGCGGGAGAACCCGCGGAAGGCGAGTGCGAACAGCACCAGCGCGTACGACACCGACACCACTGCCCCCTTGACCATCCCGCCCCACTCCAGCTGCGGCTGCAGCGCGTCCGCCCATGCGAACTGCCAGTGCGCCGGCAGGAACTCCCGCCACGACCCGAGCGCCGTCACCGCGTCCAGCACGTTGCCGACGATCGTGAGCCCGACCGCCCCGCCCACCGCGCCCAGCGGTGCGTCCGTCCGCGTCGACAGCCAGAACGCCAGCCCCGCCGTCACCAGCTGCGACACGAACACGAAGGCCACCGCCAGCGCGAGCCGCGGCACGGTGTCCCCGGCCGCCAGCGCCCCGCCCGCCGGGAGCTTGAGCGGCCCCCACCCGTACGCGGCCGTGCCCGCCGCCAGCGCCACCACCGGCAGCAGCACCATCGCCGCCAGGCTGAAGCCCAGCGCGACCACCAGCTTGCTCCACAGCAGCCGCGCCCGGGGCACCGGCGCGGCCAGCAGGTAGCGCAGCGAGGACCAGCTCGCCTCCGAGGCCACGGTGTCCCCGCAGAACAGCGCCACCGGCACCACCAGCAGGAAGCCTGCCGAGACGAACAGACAGGTGGCGGCGAAGTTCGCCCCCGAGGCCGTCGCCGTGTCGATCAGGGTGATCCGGCCGTTCCCGCCGCCCCGGCTGCCCGGCCCGCCGCCGACCGCGAACGCGATCATCAGAATGAAGGGCAGCGCGGCCAGCACCCCGCCCATCACCAGCGTCCGCCGCCGGCGCCACTGCCGCAGTGCCTCCACGCGCAGCGGCAGCGTACGGCTCGCCCGGTAGCCCGGAGCCACCTCCCGCACCGTCGTCGTCGCCGTACTCACGCCGCACCTCCGATCAGGGTGAGGAACGCGTCCTCCAGTCGCCGGTGCGGTCCCACTCCGCTCACCGGCACCTCCAGCCGCACGAGTTCGGCGATCAGCCCCGCGGCGGTCGCGCCTTCGAGCCGTACGAGCAGCCCGTCGTCGGCGGCCACCACGGAACCCACTCCCTCCAGCGCCGCCACCTTCTCGACGCACACCTCGTCCACCGGCTCCGCCAGCGTCACCAGCAGGGTGTCCCCGCCGCCGGTGATCTCGGCGACCTCGCCCGCCGCCACCCGCTGCCCGCGGTCCATGACCACCAGGTGCGTACAGGACTGCTCCACCTCCGACAGGAGGTGGCTCGAGACGATGACCGTCCGCCCGCCCGCGGCGTAGCGGATCATCACGTCCCGCATCTCCCGGATCTGCGGCGGGTCCAGACCGTTCGTCGGCTCGTCCAGGATCAGCAGGTCCGGCATGCCGAGCATGGCCTGCGCGATCGCCAGGCGCTGGCGCATGCCCTGCGAGTACGTGCGCACCGCGCGCTCCAGCGCGTCGCCGAGCCCCGCGATCTCCAGGGCCTCCGCCATGTGCGAGTCCTCGGCAGGGCGGCCGGTGGCCTGCCAGTACAGCTCCAGATTGGCGCGGCCCGTCAGGTGCGGAAGGAATCCGGCGCCCTCCACGAAGGCCCCCACCCGTGACAGCACCGGCGCCCCTGCCCGTACCGCGTGCCCGAACACACGGATCTCCCCGGCGTCCGGCGAGATCAGCCCCATCAGCATCCGCAGGGTGGTGGTCTTCCCGGCGCCGTTGGGCCCGAGCAGGCCCAGGACCTGCCCCTTCTCGACGCGGAAGGACAGGTCCCGCACCGCGTACCGGTCCTGCGCCTTCGCGTAGCGCTTCGTCAGGCCGGTGATCTCCAGCGGTACGTCGGCCAGTGCGGGGTCCGGCTGCGAGGCGCCCGGCCCCGGCCCGCCGGCGCCCCGGCCGGTCCGCCGGATCCCGAGCAGCGCCGCGGCCAGGGCCACCGCGCCCAGCGGCAGCCACCAGGTCCAGGCGGGCAGCCCGGCCGAGGCGGTCCGCACCTGCGCGGCGACGGGCACGGCCAGCGGGCCGTCCACGGCGACGGTATAGGTGGCCGGCGCCGCCGGGGTCGCGTAGCCGAGGTCGGTCGCGGCGATCACCAGCCGCAGCCGGTGCCCGGCCTCGACGGAGTGGTCGATCGCGGGCAGCCGCAGCCGCACGGTCGTGCCCTCCCGCGCGTTCTCCACCCGCACCGGGGCGACCAGCTGGCTCGGCAGCACCTGCTGACGGCCGTCGGGCCCCACGTCGTACACCTTGCCGAACAGGACGGCCGAGCCGTCCTCGGCGCTCGACCTCACCTTGAGGGTGAGGGTCGGAGTGCCGGTGACCGTCACGTCCTCGGTCAGCGGCGCCGACTCGAACCGGGCGTTCTGCCCGGGGAAGTCCAGGGAGAGCCCGGCCCCGAAGGCGGCGAGCTGCCCGCCGATGCCCGGGAGCGCGGACAGGGCGGGAGGCGCGCCGCCCGCCGGATTGGCGAAGGTCTGCTCCGGCCCCGTCAGGGCGAACTCCCGGGGTCCGGATTCCAGCCCGGGGTACCGCTCGCCGGTCGCGCCGCGCAGGGTGACCGTACCGTCGGTGGAGTCGATGCCCCCGGAGCGCGTCACCCGGAACGCCGGGCCGGTGTCGGCGCCCTCGTCCCCCTTGAGGTGACGGTCGAACCAGGAGGCCACCCGGGCCTCGACCCGGTCGGCCTCGCGCATCCCGCCGTCGTGCCCGCCGGCCGCCCAGTCCACGGAGACGGGCGCGCCGTTCGCCGCGATGGCCTTGGCCATGGCATCGGCCTGGTCCAGCGGGAAGAGGGAATCGTCCTGGCCCTGCACGATCAGGGTCGGCACCTTGATCCGGTCGCCGACCGCCGACGGACTGCGCTGCTCCAGCAGGGCGCGGGCCTCGGGATCGGGCTTGCCCGCCACCGCGACCCGTTCGTACATCGCGCAGAGCTCGGGCTGGAACCGTCCGCAGCCGGGTGCGGCGGCGGAGTCCGGCCGCTGTCCGGGCAGCGCCCGCTGCATCCCGTCCGTCGAGCCGCTGGTGAAGAAGATGCCGGACCAGAGCTTCTTGAAGACGCCGTTCGGGAAGAGGGAGTCCGCGAGGTTCCAGTACGTGATCTGCGGGGCGATCGCGTCGACCCGCGGGTCGTACCCGGCCGCGAGCAGTGAGATCGCGCCGCCGTAGGAGGCGCCCGAGATGCCGACGCGGGGATCACCCGCGGCGTCGAGCCGCACCTCGGGCCGGGCGGCGAGCCAGTCGACGAGCCGGGAGACGTCCTTGACCTCGTAGGCGGGGTCGTTCAGGCCGATCCGGCCCTCGGAGCGGCCGAAGCCGCGCGCCGACCAGGTCAGGACGGCGTACCCGTCCCGGGCGAGGCGCTCGGCCTGCTCGCGGACATCGTCCTTGCTGCCGCCGAAACCGTGCCCGAGGAGGACGGCGGGACGCTTCTGCGCACCGTCGCCCGCCGTGAAATAGGAGGTGTCGATCCCGGCGCCGGGCATGTTCACGATCTGGTCCTGGCGGTGCACGGCGGGTTCGTCACCGGCCGCGGACGCGGCCGTCCACGTACCGGCCCCCGCCACGACCGCGAGCGCGGCGGCGCCCGCGAGCAGACGGTCGCGGCGGCGCCGGGGCATTCGGAGCTTCATATGGGCACCCTAAGGGCCCTTTCACCGGGCTCCGAGCACCCACAGGCGGAACCGCCCACCTTCTCGAGGCGTAGGCCGGGCCCCGCGTGTACCGCACCTGCGGTACACGTCCCCGGCCCGGCTCCGACCTGCGCGGTGCGTCCGGGGGCGGGAGGATGGCCGCATGCTGCTGGCCGACGTCGCGCGCGTGTCCCGGGAGGTCGCCGACACCTCCGCACGGTCGGGCAAGAGCGCCCTGCTCGCCGGGCTCTTCGCCGCCGCGCCGCCCGAGGAGGCCGGCCTGGTCATCTCCTACCTCTCCGGGCGCCTCCCGCAGGGCCGCCCCGGCATCGGGTGGCGCACGCTCGGCCAGGAGGTGGAACCGGCCGCGGAGCCCGCCCTGACCGTCCGCGACGTCGATACCGCGGTCGGCGAACTGGCCGCGGTGACGGGCACCGGGTCCGTCGAGCGGCGTGCCGGGATCCTCGCCGACCTGCTGGGCCGGGCCACCGCGGACGAGCAGGTGTTCCTGCGCGCCCTGCTGTCCGGCGAGGTGCGCCAGGGCGCGCTCGACGCGGTGGCCCTGGAGGGGGTGGCCGCGGCCGCCCGCGTACCGGCGGCCGCGCTGCGCCGGGCGGTGATGCTGGACGGCTCGCTGCCCCGGGTGGCGGCGGCCGTACTGGCCGACGGCGCGCAGGCGCTGCGCGCGGTCACGCTGCGCGTGGGGCAGCCCGTACAGCCGATGCTGGCGGGCACGGCGAAGTCGGTCGCCGAGGCGCTGGCGGCGCTCGGGCCGTGCGCGGTGGAGGAGAAACTGGACGGGATCCGGGTCCAGGTCCACCGGGAGGGCGAGGACGTACGGGTGTACACGCGCTCCCTGGACGAGATCACGGGGCGGCTGCCGGAGGTGGCGGAGCTGGCCCGGTCGCTGCCGGGGGAGCGGTTCATCCTCGACGGGGAGGTCATCGGACGGGCGGCGGACGGCCGCCCCGTCCCCTTCCAGGAGATCGCGAGCCGGGTCGGCTCCCGGGTCGACGTCGACGCCGCCCGGCGCGCGCTCGCGGTCGCCCCTTACTTCTTCGACGTCCTGGCGGTGGGCGAGGACGTCCTCCTCGACCTGCCGGTGCGCGAGCGGTACGCCGCCCTCACCGCGCTCGTACCGCCGGACGCCCGGGTCCGCCGCCTCGCCGTCGAGGACCCGGCGGAGCAGGGCGCCGAGGCCGAGGAGTTCTGGGCCGAGACGTTGCGCCGCGGCCACGAGGGGGTTGTCGTCAAGTCCCTGGACTCGTCCTACGCGGCCGGCCGGCGCGGCAAACACTGGCTCAAGGTCAAACCGGTGCACACCCTGGACCTGGTGGTCCTCGCCGCGGAATGGGGCCACGGGAGGCGCACCGGCCTGCTGTCGAACCTGCACCTGGGAGCGGGCACCGGCGACGGGACGTACGCCATGCTCGGCAAGACCTTCAAGGGGCTCACCGACGAGATGCTGCGCTGGCAGACGCGACGGCTGCGCGAGCTGGCGGTCGAGGACGACGGCTTCACCGTCCGGGTCCGCCCGGAACTGGTCGTCGAGATCGCCTACGACGGCCTGCAGCGCTCCTCCCGGTACCCGGCCGGCGTGACCCTCCGCTTCGCCCGCGTCGTGCGCCACCGCCCGGACAAACGGGCGAGCGAGGCGGACACGGTAGCCGCGGTCCTGGCGGCCCACGGCGGCTAGGCCGTCTCTTCCGGATCTTGCCGGGCCCGCGGCGTCCGGCACCGCGCCCGGCCGCGTTGTCGGGGCGCCCGAGTACGTCCAGTACGCGGTGCGTCCCTCCGCCTTGCCATCCACGGCACCGGACGCCGCGGGCTCGGCCGACAAGATCCGGAAGAGACGACCTAGCGGCACCCGCCTCCCGCTGCGGCCGTCGACACCAGGTAGTCGGCGAAGTGGTCGGTCAACGGCTCACCGGTGATGGGCTCCAGGAACAGGAACTGCCCCTGCGGGTTGACTTCCAGCCAGACCGGTTCACCTTCCGGTGTGAGCTTCAGGTCGATCACGCCCATGCGCAGCCCGAGCCGGTCGAGCACCGTGCGGACCCGCCGGGCCAGATCCCGGGGGACCGGCCAGCGGGAGATCGGCACGCTGAGGTCGGGGCGCCAGTCCAGCTCCTCCGTCTCGATCAGCGCCGCGAACATGCGGTCGCCGAAGCAGTTGAGCCGGATGTGGTGCCGACCCGGAACGTACTCCTGGTACGTCGCGGGGCACACGGCGTAGGACTCCGTCGGCAGCGCCTGCGGGTTCTGGATCCACTGGGTGTAGAGGGACGGGCCGCGCGCGCCCACGACGGGCTTGACGATGACCCGCCCGACGTCGCGGGTGAACTCGACCACCTCGTCGCGGGATTGGGTGATCAGCGTCCGCGGAACCCGGAAGCCGGCCTGCCGGGCCACCCACAGCTGGTAGACCTTGTCCGACGCCCGGTCGGTCGCCTCCGGCGGCGAGATCCACTCGCCGCGGAACGAGGCGGCCAGGATGCCCGCCAGCGCTCCGCGGCAGTCGTTGTTGACCAGGCTGACCTGCTGCGCACCGCGACCGTCGTCGGGCGGCGGGGCGGACGGCGACGGGCCGGACGGCGCCGACGCGGACACGGTGAGCTGCTGGTCCGCCCGCGCGCGGCGCCACCACAGCAGCTCCGCCTGAGCCAAGGGCACGGTCCCTCCCTCCGACGTCGGCACCGCGGCCGAGGCGCCGGATCCATCGGGCTCCCCGGACAGCTGCCAGGTCAGACCCGGTCTGCCGCTCACCGCGTCGCACTCCACGATGTGGAACTCCCGGCCGCGGGCGCGCACGGCGTGCTGTACCGCGATGGCGTGCAAGTCGTCGCGGAACGACAGTGCCAGGATCATGCCGCGTCACACATGTCGGAGCAGCAGTGGGGGCCGCACCCGGTCTCACAGGCGTGGGCCGCCATGATATCGGCGGAGATCTCCAGTCCGGTGGTCGTCCGCACGGCCTCTTCCCAGGCGCGCAGCTCCTCCGGTGTCTTCATCTCTACGTATCCGGTTGCCTGGGTGCTGAACACCACCGGCGGGGCGGTGTTGGTGAAGTCTGCGCGCTTCTGGTCCAGCGGCTCGCCAAGCTTGAAGCCGTTCATGGTGACGGCCTCCCTCGCTCGTCTGTCTTCCCCCGAGTCCGGATGTGGAATGCCTTCTCCTTCCACTGAACCACCTTTGTATGCAGGGCGCATCCGGCCGGGGTGCACTGGTCGACCCTTCAACTAACCACCTGGGAAGGTGCGTTCGGGGCGGAGGGCGATGGCTGAAGGTTTCTCGCTCAACCATGAGGCTGTCTCAGGAGCGGACTGCACAACCGGTCAGGACGAGGGCGGGCGGACGGCATCTGCCGAACAGGGTCCGTTTCGGACGGAGAAGGCGCCGGCGTTCCGCCGGGTCCGGAGACGGCCGTGCAAGGCGGCCCGGGGACCGGATGCGCAGTCATGACGTCGCACGGGCGCTGCCGCCTACTCGTCGTCGGGGTCGCTGTCGTCCTCGCGGAGCATCCGCCACAGGCGGGTGCGGTGGAGGACGTAGAGGGCCACGAGCAGGAAGACCACCTGCAGGCCCACGGCGAGCAGCCAGAAGACGGCTCCGCTCTCCAGCTCGTCCGTCAGATAGGCGAAGTTCATGCCGAAGAACCCCGTCAGGAAGGTCAGTGGCAGGAAGATCGTCGACACCACGGCCAGGCGGTTGATCACTCCGTTCTGGTCGCCGGACACCAGGGAGGCGTAGCTGCCGAAGGCCCGCCGGGCTGTCTCCTGGAGGGATTCGATGTCCGTGAGCACCAGGTTCGCGGTGCGCCGGTACTCACGGACGAGCTGCTGGCGTTCCTGGTGGAAGCCGCGGTTCATCACCCGGCGCGTGACGCTCTCCTCCGCCACCCGGTGGTAGGGCAGGAGGGTGTGGTGGAGCAGGGCCGCGGTGCGCCGCAGCCGCGACAGGCGGTAGAGCTGCTCGGGATCGCGCCGGCGGAACATGGCGTCCTCCAGGTCCTCCACCTCCAGCAGGGCCTGGACGGCGGCCCGGCGGTAGGTCTCCATGGCCTCGTCGAGCAGCAGGAACAGCATGGCCACGGAGTCCGGCGGACTTTCGAGCGGGAAGCGGGCGGTGACGTTCCCGATCAGCGGGGCCGGCCCCCGGTGCACCGTGAGGAGGTACCGCTCGGTCACCAGGGCGTGCACATGGACGACCCGGTCCGCGTCGACCGCCGGGACGACGAACGCGCCGCTCTCCCCGAAGATCTCCGCCCGGGCGGATTCCCCCCTCCGCCCGAGCCACGCCAGGTCCTCGTCCTCCAGGCCGAGCAGATGGGCGAGCGGCGGTTCGTCGGACGTGCCGTCCTCGGGCAGTTCCACGTTCACGAACAGGAAGCGGGACGTGGCGAGACGCTCGCGTGCCTCCGACACGTGACCGCGGGTCAGCGTGCCCTCCGGCATGGACAGCATCGATACGATCATCGTCCCTCGCCGTAGGTCATCCGGTGCCGTGGCTCCCAGCCTGTACGGAGGGGGACCCCGCGCAACCGTGGTGACGCATTCGCCCGGCGGCGGGCCCTCGAACAGGTGAGGCCGGTCCGCCCGCGGAGGAGGGTTTGCCTCAGAGGCAAGGTGGTTTGCCAGGCAGGCAAGAATCTGGCTCAATCGGTGTATGACACCCGGATCCGACACCGGCCCCGGCCCTGGAGGCGCGGCCGGTCCCGACGAACCGGCGGACGAGCTGCCCGCCGTGGCCCCGCAGCTGCGGGACCTGCGCCGCCGCGCCGGGCTCACCCTGGAGGCCGCCGCCGCCCGGGCCCGGCTCTCGCCGGCCCACCTGTCGCGCCTGGAGACCGGTCGGCGCCAGCCCTCGCTGCCGCTCCTGCTCGGACTCGCCCGCACCTACGGTACGACCGTCTCCGAGCTGCTCGGCGAGACCCCCGCCGTGGCCGATCCCATCGTACGGGCCGGCGGACCGGGCGCCCGCGAGGCCGACGGCTGGACGTACTGGCAGGCCGGCGGCTCCGGGCGGGGGATGCAGGCGCTGCGCGTGCACGTGCCCCACGGCCGCAGCCAGGGTGAGCTGGTCCGCGTACATCCCGGTGAGGAGTGGCTGTACGTCCTGGAAGGGCGGCTGCGGCTGCACCTGGGCGAGGCCGAGCACCTGCTGGAGCCGGGGGACAGCGCGCACTTCGACTCGCTCACCCCGCACCGGATCGGCGCGGCCTCCGCGGGCGGGGCCGACCTGCTCTTCGTCCACACGCTGCTGCAGAGCAGCCTGGCCGGGCTCTGCCTCGGCGGCGCCGCCACGACCGGACCCACCACGACCGGACCCACCACGACCGCATCCACCACGACCACGCACCACCGATAGCGGAGGAGCCGTACCCATGTCCCAAGCCGAGAAGCCCGCGCCCGCGCCCGCGACCCTGCGGGCCCGCTTCGAGTCCAAGTTCCCGCGCGGCCTGATCATCCGGCTGATCGCCTACTTGTTCGTCGGCCACCTCTTCGCCTTCTTCGTCTACCTCCTCTTCGTCCTGGGAGGCCAGAACCAGTAGCCGCAGGAGGCGGACGAGTTCGGGCCGCGCGACTCTGGCAACGTACGGGACCTGTGGCTACCCTCCGCGCATGATTTCCACGGTTGTCTGGGGTACCGGCAACGTGGGCCGTCTGGCGATCCGTGCCGTCGAGGCCCATCCCGCGCTCCAACTCTGCGCAGTCATCGTCCACAATCCAGCCAAGGTCGGCCGCGACGCGGGAGAACTCGGCGGGCTCGACCGCCTGTTGGGGGTCGAGGCCACCGACGACGTCGAAGCCGTGCTCGCCGCCCGCCCCCGGGCCGTGGTGTACGCCGCGTCCGGGGACATCCGGCCCGACGAGGCGCTCGCCGACATCACCCGCGCCGTCCGCTCGGGCGCGGTCGTCGTCAGCCCCGCCCTGTACCCGCTCTACGACCACCGGAGCGCCCCGCCCGAGTTCCGCGACCCGGTGCTCGCCGCGATCGCGGAGGGCGGCGGCTCGCTCTTCGCCTCCGGCGTCGACCCCGGGTGGGGCAACGACGTCCTTCCGCTCCTGCTCAGCGGACTCGGCACCACCGTCGACGTCATCCGCTGCCAGGAGATCTTCGACTACTCCACCTACGACCAGCCGGACTCCGTCCGCAACCTCATCGGCATGGGCCACCCCATGGACTTCGAGCCGATGATGCTCATGCCCTCGATCCCGACCATGGTGTGGGGCGGGCAGATACGGATGATGGCCCGGGCGCTCGGGGTCGAACTCGACGAGATCCGCGAGACGTCGGAGCGCCGCGCCCTCGACACCACCGTGACCACCCGCACCATGGGCGAGTTCGAGGCCGGCACCCAGGGCGCGATCCGCTTCGAGGTGCAGGGCATCGTCGAGGGCGAGCCGCGCATCGTCATCGAGCACGTCACCCGCATCCACCCCTCGTGTGCACCGGACTGGCCCGTGCCGCCCGACGGCGGCGACGGCGCCCACCGGGTCGTCATCGAGGGCCGCCCGCGCATCGAGGTCACCATCGAGGCCACGGACGAGGGCGAGAACCGCTCGGCGGGCGGCAACGCGACCGCCGTCGGCCGCCTCGTCGGCGCCATCGACTGGCTCACCGAGGCGGAGCCCGGCCTCTACGACGCCCTCGACATCCCGCTGCGCCCCGCCGTCGGCAGACTCGGAAGGAAACAGTCATGAGGATCGACATCCCCGAAGGCCAGCACCCGATCGAGTACGTGTGGGGCGACATGGTCCCCGGCATCGGCATGGCCGCGGCGAACTTCTCCCTGTCGGTGTACGCCCACACCACTTTGGGCCTGCGCGAGTTCGAGGCGGCCCGGCTGCGCGTCGCGCAGATCAACGGGTGCGTCTTCTGCCTGGACTGGCGCACCGAGCGGGACGGGGAGAAGGTCGAGGAGGAGTTCCCCGAGGCGGTCACCGAGTGGCGTACGACCGGTGCGTTCGACGAGCGCACGCGGCTGGCGGCGGAGTACGCCGAGCGGTACACCCTCGACCACCACGGTCTCGACGAGGAGTTCTGGGACCGGATGACCGCGCACTACAGCCAGCTGGAGATAGTGGAGCTGACGATGAGCATCGGGTCCTGGCTGGCCTTCGGCCGGCTCAACCACGTGCTCGGCCTGGACAGCGTGTGCATGCTGCCGGGTCAGCCGGCTCCCCGGCCCTGAGCCGGCGTCCGCCCCTGAGCGGACGCCCGCCCCGCCGTCCGGGCCGCTCCGCGCGATGCGGGGACGGCCCGGACGGCCCGCGGACGCCGCACTGCTGATGCCCCGGCCCGCTCACTCACCGGCTGCGCCGCCGGCCGTTGGCGCCGTCCCGGGCGGGGTCCCGAGCATGGCGATCAGGTGGTCGAGCGCCGCTTCCGCGGCCGGTGTGCCGGGCAGCGTTTCGGGGGCGATGTCGGGCGCGGTGCGGCGCAGGTCGAGCCAGCCCAGGTAGGCGGCGTACGCGGCCAGCGCGCGGTGGCGGGCCTCCGCCGGAGCGAAGCCCAGGTCGGCGAAGACGGCCCCGAGGTACGCGATCCGGGTACGGGTCACCCGGTCGACCACGTCGGCCACGGCCGGGTGGGTGTCGCGGGCGGCGCCCAGTGCGGGCTCCAGACCCGCGATCTCCTCGTCGCCGAGTGCGGCGAGCAGCAGGGAACGGGCGCGCGTCCAGGGGTCCGCGTGGGCGTCCGAGGCGGTGATGACCTCGGTGGTGGCGTGCAGCTCCCAGGTCTCCAGCGCGGCGACGAGCAGGGCGTCCCGGTTCTCGAAGTGCCAGTAGAAGCTGCCACGCGAGACCTCGAGCTCACGGGCGAGGACGTCCACGGCGACGGCCGAGACGCCGCCCCGGGAGAACGCCCGCAGCGCCGCCATCGTCCAGTCCTCTTTGCTCACTCGCCCCTTCGCCATGATCCGTACAGTAGTGTACGGATCATCCATACAGCACTGTATGGAAACCGGCGGGATCGTGGGGAAGGGGTACCGATGGACACGGAGACGGGAGCGGGCCGGGGGACGGGCGCGGATGCGGGCGCGGGCGCGGAGCATCCGGCTGGGGGCGGTGCGGGCGCGACGGCACCGGTCCGGGCGGCGGCGGTCGCGGCGGCGGGCGGCCTGGCCGCGGCCGCGGCCCTGCACGCGGTCTGGACCCGCTCGCCCTGGCCGCTGAGTTCCCCGGCGGAGCTGGCCGAGGTCGTGGTGGGGACGGGAGAGGACGGGCTGCCGTCCGCCGCGGCGACGGCCGCGGTGGCCGGGCTCCTGACGGCGGCCGCGGGTCTGGTGCTGGCCGGCGCCCGGCCGGACTCCGCGCTGGGCCGCGCCCGGCTCGTCCGGGCGGGGCTGTGGACGGTCTGTGCCGTGCTCGCGGCGCGCGGGCTGGGCGGGCTGGCCGTGTCCGGCCTGGACGTCCAGCAGGCTCCCGCCCGGTACACGGCGATGGACCTCCGGCTGTACTCGCCGCTGTGCCTCGGCCTGTCGTTCCTGACCGGCTACGTCGCGGCACGCACCCGAGGGGGCCGGCGGCCGCTGAAGGCCCTTCGCCGGGCCGCGACCGGGCGGGCCGGCGAAGAGCGGCGCTAGCTCCGCTGTCGGGCCGAGCCGCACCGGCTCGGCTCGGCCCGGGGCGTTCGCACGGGTGCGTGGCGCGTGGTGCGTGGCGCGTGCGGCTACAGGTCGGTGGCGATGATCTTCTCTATGTTGCGTTCGGCGAGCGCCGTGATGGTGACGAAGGGGTTCACGCTCGCGTTGCCGGGGATGAGCGCGCCGTCGATCACGTACAGGCCGGTGTAGCCGTGCAGGCGCCCGTAGTTGTCGGTGGCCCTGTTCAGGACCGCGCCACCGAGCGGGTGGTAGGTGAGGGTGTCGTTCCAGATCTTGTTGCCGCCGAACAGGTCGGTCCGGTAGATCGTGCCCTCCTTCGAGTTGATCTTGTCGAAGATCGTCTTGGCCATGGAGATGGACGGCTGCTTCCAGGCGGTCTGCCAGTTCAGCTCGGCCGCTCCGGTCGCCGCGTTCCAGGTGAACTCGGCGCGGTTCGGGTTCTTGGTGATCGACAGGTAGAACGAGGCGTACGTCTCGATCCCGGTGGGGAGCGGTGCGACCTCGGCGAACGCGCCGCCCGCGTCCCAGTTGTCGATGCCGGAACAGGGGATGGTCGACTGGAGCTTGCCGGTCGGGTCCCACAGGTGGTTGGCGCGGCCGCACATGACGTTGCCGTTCTCGCCCCAGCCCTTGCCGACCTCGCCGTTGAGGTTCGGCAGTGCGCCCGTGGCCTTCAGTTTGACCAGGAGCTTGCTCGTGCCGACGCTGCCGGCCGCGAAGAAGACCCGGTCCGCGGTCACCGTCTTGGTGGTCACCGTGTCACCGGTGGTGTTGATCTGGTCGATGGCGACCGTGTAGCCGCCGCCGGCTGCCGGGGAGACCGAAGTGACCCTGTGCAGGGCGGAGATGGTGACCCGGCCGGTGGCCCTGGCCCGGGCGAGGTAGGTCTGGACGAGCGACTTCTTGCCGGCGTTGTTGCCGTAGAGGATCTCGCCCGCCAGGGCCGACTTGGTGACGGTGCCGGCGGCTTCCGCCTTCATGTAGTCCCAGTCGTACACGTCGGGTACGAAGGTCCAGGCGAAGCCTGAGCGCTGTGCGTGCTTGCGGCCGACGCGGGAGAACTGGTAGCAGTCGGCGGTGTCGAACCAGGCCGGGTCGATCATGCCGACCCCGAGCCCGGCGTTGGCCCTCGGGTAGTAGGTGGCGTACATCTCCTCGGCGTCCACCGAGGGGAGGACGGCGGCGAAGTTGGCGCGTTTGGGCGTGACCGCCATACCGCCGTTGACCAGCGAACCGCCACCGACCCCGCGGCCCTGGTAGACCGTGATGCCGGCGAAGTCCTCGGCGTCCAGGATCCCGGTGTACTTGGGGACGTCCTTGTCGATCGGGAAACCGAGGAAGTTGCTGAGCGGCGCCTTGGTCCGGGTGCGCAGCCAGAAGGAGCGGTAGTCCGGGCTCGTCACCTTGGGGAAGATCTTGCCGTCCGAGCCCGGCGTGTCCCAGGACATGCCCATCTCGATCATCTGCACGTCCACCCCGGCCTGCGCCAGCCGCAGGGCGGCGACGGAGCCGCCGTAGCCGGTGCCGATGACCAGGGCCGGTACGCGGGCACCGTCGGCGATCGAGGCGGATGGGGAGGCCGCCTGCGCCGGGGTGACGTGACCAGCCAGGGCCACAGCGCCGATTATGGAACCAGTTCTACCAAGGAATCCGCGGCGGGAGATCCCGTTCGAGCTCTTTCTGGGCAGCGCGTTGTCGCTCATGTGACGTTCCTCACTCGTGGGGGAATGGGAACGAGTTCTACTGCTGGCCGCGTGTGAAGTCACTACATACGTCTAGGAAACTTTCGGTCGATCGCGTGACAGCGCCACGGTCTGCGGGCGCCGGATCCAGCCCCAGACCAGCAGTGACGCGACCGCCGCGAAGGCGCACCAGGTGGAGGCGAATTCCAGCCGCCACAGCGCTGAGCAGGCCAGTGCCCCCGCCGCCAGCACCATGCCGAGGATCCGCAGGCGCCGGTCGCCCCCGAGCAGCAGCGAGCCCAGCGTGGCGAACAGGTAGCCCGCCAGCACCAGCGGCATCCACGGAACATTCACGCCGTAGCCGATGGTGCGGCCCCGGATCTCGGCGGTCACCGGCCGCGTCGCGAGGCAGTACGAGAGCACGGCGGCGGTGGCCAGACCCGTGGCCAGCGGTGCCCACAGCCGGCGCCGGACCCCGGGTGCGGCCGCCAGCAGGACCCCGGCCGGCACCCAGAGCGCCAGCAGCGGCAGGGCGATCACCGCCCAGGCCGTGGCGGCCGGGGAGCAGCCGCCGCCCGTGCGCCACACCGCGGCCTCCACCAGCTGGTGCGCGCCGAGCAGCAGCGGCAGCGCGGCGACGGGCAGGTCACGCGCCCGCCGCACCCGCGCCAGGCACGCGATCCCGGCGGCACAGATCGCCGAGCCCGCCACCAGATCGGCCGTCGCGCTCCAGCACACGGGTCAGCCGGACTCCTCACGGGGTTCGAGCGGCGGGGCCGACACCGCGCAGTACGTGTGACACTGCGGGTGGCACGCCTCGGGCGCGGGGGAGCGTACGGTCGCCCAGGCCAGGGCGGCACCGGCCACGAACGCCCCGGTGCACCAGAGCATCGCCCGCCCGAAGGCGGCGTCGAACTGGGTCGCCGAGCGGTAAGACTCCGGCCCCATCCCGGACAGCAGCGGCAGCGCCGCCACCGCGAGCAGCCCGGCCACCCGCGCCGCCGCGTTGTTGATGCCGCTGGCCAGGCCCGCCCGGCCGGGGTCCACGGAGGCGAGCACGGTCGACGTCAGGGGGGCCACCAGGGCCACGAGGCCCATGCCCATGACGACCATCGCGGGCAGCACGTCCCGTACGTACGAGGCCGCCGGCCCCACCCGCAGCATCAGCAGCGTCCCGGCCGCGCACAGCAGCGGCCCCACGGTGAGCGGGACGCGCGGCCCGATCCGCTCGCCGAGCTCACCCGAGCGCGCCGACAGGAGGAGCATGAGGAGGGTCGTCGGCAGCATCGCGGCCCCGGCGGCCAGCGCCGAATAGCCGGACACCACCTGGAGCTGGAGCACGACGAGGAAGAAGAACCCGCCGATCGCCGCGTACACGCACAGGGTGACGAGGTTGACGGCGGTGAACAGCCGGGACGCGAAGATGTCCGGCGGCACCATCGGGTCGGGCCGGCGCCGCTCCACCAGGACGAAGGCGATGCCCAGCAGGACCCCGAGCACGGCGGCGGCGATCACCGCCGGCGCGCCCGACCGGGCCTCGATCAGCGCGTAGGTGACCAGCCCCAGGGAGACCGCGCCGAGTGCGGCCCCGGCCACGTCGAACCGCCCGCGCGCCTGCGGGTCCCGCGATTCCGGTACGTGCCGCAGGGCGACCGGCACGCACACCGCGGCCAGCGGCACGTTCAGCAGGAACACCCACCGCCAGCCCGGCCCGTCGACCAGCCAGCCGCCCAGGAACGGCCCCACGGCCGCGCCCACCCCGCCGAGCCCCGACCACAGGCCGATCGCCCGCCCCCGGTCGTCGGCGCGGATCGACGCCTGGATCAGGGCGAGGGAGCCGGGCGCCAGCAGCGCCCCGCCGATGCCCTGCAGGGCTCGGGCGGCGATCAGCACCCCGGCGTTCGGCGCGATGCCGCACAGCAGTGAGCCGACCGCGAACCACACCACGCCGAGCACGAAGATCCGGCGCCGCCCGAAGCGGTCGCTCAGCGACCCGCCGACCAGGATCAGCCCGGCCAGGGTCAGCAGGTAGGCGTTCACCGTCCACTGGAGCACCGCCAGGTCGGCGTCGAGGTCCTCCCCGATGCGCGGCAGCGCCACGTTCACCACGGTCCCGTCCAGCATGGCCATGGTCGAGCCCAGCACGGTGGTCAGCAGGATCCACCGGCCGCGTGCGGACGCGATCGGGACACCGGCTCCGGACGGCTCGGCGGGCGCAGTCATGTCTTCAGGCTGGCGCGCGCGGCCGGTGCGGGCCACCGGGGCGCACCGCGGGACGGCCGAAAAGCCACCCTTGTAATGAGCATGACGTCTCCTTCACCATGACCCGCGCACGTCACGCGCACCCTTCCCGCACATCCCGCACACGGCGTACGAGGAGACAACACGTGGCCCAACGCGACAACCGGCCCTCACGGGCCTTACGGCCCACAAGGCCGGTCAGGCCCGCACGGTCCTTACGCACGGCGCTCGCCGCCCTCACCTCGGTCCTGCTCCTGCCGATCGGCGCGGGCGTCGCCGCGGCCGCGCCGGACCCCGGCCCCGGCGCACCGACGGCGGCCGAGCGCAAGATCGAACCCAAGCTCCGCACCCAGCTCGACGAGTCCGCCAAGGCCGCCTTCTGGGTCTACCTCGACAGCGCCGCCGACCTCACCGCCGCGGGGAAGCAGCAGACCCGCGCCGCCAAGGCCGAAACGGTTCTGCGGATCAAGAAGGACCACGCCGCGCGCAGCCAGGCCGACGTCATCAAGGCCTTGCAGGGCGCCGGCGCCGACTACACCTCGTACTGGATCGTGAACGCCGTGCGCGTCGTCGGCAGCCAGAAGCTCGCCGGTACCCTCGCCCAGCGCCCCGAGGTCGCCCGGATCGACGCCGACGACAAGGTCGACCTCCCCAAGCCCACCGCGGGCAAGCGGGAGCAGGCCGTCGCCGACGCCATCGAGTGGAACATCGACCGGATCAAGGCCCCGCAGGTCTGGGAC
This sequence comes from Streptomyces sp. NC-S4, assembly GCF_054353315.1. Lineage (NCBI taxonomy): Bacteria > Bacillati > Actinomycetota > Actinomycetes > Kitasatosporales > Streptomycetaceae > Streptomyces > Streptomyces sp. NC-S4. The sequence continues at coordinate 8,309,051 of NZ_CM135937.1, forward strand.
CAGGCCGGGGTGCGCGGCGAGGGCATCGTCGTCGCCAACATCGACAGCGGCGTGGACTACACCCACCCGGCCGTGAACAACCAGTACCGCGGCAAGAAGGCGGACGGCACCTACGACCACGCCTACAACTGGTTCGACCCGGCGGGCGTGTGCACGACCGCGGCCCCCTGCGACAACAACGACCACGGCACCCACACCATGGGCACGATGGTCGGCGACGACGGCGGCGCCAACAAGATCGGCGTGGCCCCCGGCGCCAAGTGGATCGCGGCCAAGGGCTGCGAGTCGAACTCCTGCTCCGAGGCCTCCCTCCTCGCCTCGGGCCAGTGGATCGTCGCCCCGACCGACCTCAACGGGCAGAACCCGCGCCCCGACCTCGCCCCGCACATCGTCAACAACTCCTGGGGCGGGAGCGGCGGCGACACCTGGTACCAGCAGATCGTCGACACCTGGCGGGCGGCCGGCATCTTCCCGGCCTTCTCCAACGGGAACGCCGGCCCGAGCTGCAACACCGCCGGCTCGCCCGGCGACTACGCCAGCTCCTACAGCTCCGGCGCCTTCGACATCAACAACGCCATCGCGTCCTTCTCCTCGCGCGGCGCGGGCCCCGGCGGCATCGTCAAGCCGAACATCGCCGCCCCCGGCGTGAACGTCCGCTCCTCCGTCCCCGGCGGCGGGTACGAGGCCTTCTCCGGCACCTCGATGGCCTCGCCGCACACCGCGGCCGCCGTCGCCCTGCTCTGGTCCGCCGCACCCGCCCTGGAGGGCGACATCGCGCAGACCGAGTCGCTCCTGGACGGCACCGCCCTGGACACCGACAGCAGCCAGTGCGGCGGCAACGCCGCCGACAACAACGTCTTCGGTGAGGGTCGTCTCGACGTCCTCGCCGCCGTGAACGCCGCCCCGCGCGGCGCCATCGGCTCCCTCGGCGGCACCGTACGCGCCGGTGGCCAGCCCGTCGCGGGCGTGAAGATCACCGCCGACGGCCCGATCGACCGTACGACCACCACCGGGGCCGACGGCACCTACCGCTTCACCTCCCTCTCGGTCGGCGACTACGCCCTGACCGCCGCCAAGTTCGGCTACGGGCAGCAGACCGGTACGGCCACGGTCACCGAGAACGCCACCGCCACCGGCGACTTCACCCTCACCCAGGCGGCCTCCGGCAAGCTCACCGGCACCGTCTCCTCGGCCGCCGGACCCGCCGCCGGCGCGTCCGTCACCATCGCGGACACCCCGGTGACCGCGACCACCGACGCCCAGGGCCGCTTCGAGGTCACCCTGCCGCACGGCACGTACGACGTGAACGCCACCCACGCCTCCCGCTGCGTCACCGGCGGCACGGCCAAGGTCACCGTCGCCGGCGACGCCACCGTCGCGGTGAACCTGCCCGAACGCACCGACGGCTACGGCTACGCCTGCGCCGCCGCCGGCGACCGCCCGTACGCCGAGGGCACCCGCCAGCTCGCGCTCACCGGTGACAACACCACCGAGCGCGTCGACCTGCCCTTCCCGCTGCCCCTGTACGGCAAGACGTACGGCCAGGCCTGGATCGGCACCAACGGCACCGTCAGCTTCGGCGGCAACAACACCGGCGACATCAACGGGGACATCCCGAGCACGGCCACGCCCAACGCGGCCCTGTACCCGTTCTGGGACGACCTCGTCGTCGGCGCCCCGGGCAGCGGCTCCGGCGTCTTCACCGGCGTCACCGGCACCGCCCCGCACCGCAGCTACGTGATCGAGTGGCGCCAGGTGTCCCACTGGTCGGCGCAGGCCGACAAGTTCTCCTTCTCGGCCACCATCGGCGAGGACGGCACCGTCTCCTACTCCTACAAGGGGACCGGCGGCACCGGCATCAAGGGCGGCTCCACGGCCACGGTCGGCGTGGAGAACGCGGCCGGCACCGACGCCTTCAAGTACTCCTTCAACACCGCGGTCATCACGGACGGACTCTCCATCGCCTTCCGGACCACCAAGAGCGGCGTGGTCGCGGGCCGGGTGCTCGACGCCAACGACGGAAACGGCGTCGCGGGCGCCACGGTGACCGTCGGCACGGGTGACACGGCGGTGTCGGCGACCACGGCGGCGGACGGCGGATACGTCGTCCAGAGCCCGTCGGGCGCGCGGGCCGTCTCGCTTGCGGCGCCGCAGTACGAGTCGGCCACGGCGACGGTGGACGTCAAGGCCGCCGACGTCACGGCGGTGACGCAGTCGCTGCGCACCGGCAAGGTGACGGCCTCCAAGCCGTCCCTGGAGGTCGTCCTCCCGGCGAACCAGCAGCGGACCCGGACCCTGGAGCTGACCAACCCGGGCCTCGGCACGGAGTTCACGGTGTCCGAGGACGCGACCTGGCTGACCGCCACACCGGCGACCGGCACCCTCGCGACCGGAGCGAAGGTCCCGCTCACCCTTTCGGTGGACACCACCGGACTGACCCCGGGCGCGGTCCTCACCGCCGACCTGAAGATCACCTCGGCGAGCGGCCGGACCCCGGTGCTCTCCGTCCCGGTCAAGGTCGTCGTCCCGCGCTACCAGGTCGGCCTGGACGCGGGATCCGGCTACACCAGCACCGACGGCCTGGGCGACTCCTGGTCCCCGGACCGCAAGTACACGCCCGGCTCCTACGGATACCAGGGCAACAGCACTGTGGAGGCCACCGGCCGCACCATCGCCGGCACGGACGAGCAGCGGCTGTTCCGCAACGCCCGTGAAGGCATGTACGAGTACCGCTTCGACAACGTACCGAACGGTACCTACACGGTGGAGCTCGGCTTCGCGGAGCTCTCCTCCACCAAGCCCAACAAGCGCGTCTTCGACGTCCTGGCCGAGGGCACGCAGGTCCTGCCCTCCCTGGACATCTCCCTGGAGGCGGGCACCTACAAGGCCCTGACCCGTACGTACACGGTCACGGTCACGGACGGGGTCCTCAACGTCCGCTTCGTCACGCACAGCGGATTCGGCAAGCCCCTGCTGAACACCCTGCGGGTGACCGACCGCCCCGACAAGAGCTAGTCCGGCCGGCAGGACACGGGGGCGGGGTGCCCGCGTGCGCCCCGCCCCTTCCTGCTGCCGCGGGGCATTCGGGTGGCGGGAGCGCGGACTTCGCGGCGGCCTGCCGGGAGGCCGCAGCCCGGCTCGTTAACGTGGGCGACCATGACCCCCCTGTGCGACCAGGCCACCGCCGTCCGGGCCCTCGTGGAGTCCGCCGACCCCGGGGCGGTGTGGGCCGTCGGCGGACCCGAGGGCCTCCAGGCCGGTTCGGACGGCGGGCACCCCGCAGACGCCGCCCTCGACGTGGACGGCCTCAGCGGCGTCCTCGCACTCTGGCCGGTCATCGGCAGCCTCGTCGACGAGGGCGCGATGCGGCTGCACACGCCGCTCGCCGCCTACGGGGACACGGCAGCCGAGGGCGTCCCCGCCGGGACCACCGCCCACCATCTCCTCACCCATCCGGGCGGGACCGCTGCCCTCACCCACCTCACGCGCCTCGCCGAGCAGCTCTCCGGCAGCCCGCTCGCCGACCTCGCGGCCGCCCGGGTCTGGCACCCCCTGGGCATGACCGGCACCCGTTTCACCGACGGCACCCTCCGCGCGCCCCTCGCCGACGTCGTCCGCTTCCTGCGCCACCTCCTGGATCCGGGGGACCCGGTGGCCCCGGGAGATCCGGTGGACCCGGGCGACCCGGTGGCCCCGGCGGGCATCAGCCGGGCCTGGACCACCGAGTCGCTCCGGATCCGCACCGGTGAACTCACCCCGGCCCGCGGCCTGCTCTGGGACCCCGCCCCGCACGGGGTCTGGACCCACCACGCCCCGCAGGACGGTGGCCCGGCCCTGTGGGTCTCCCCGCGCCACCACCGCTGGGCCGTCCTCCTGCCGACCGCCGGTCCGGGTGCCCCGCGCCACGCCTTCCGTGAGGCGGCCTTCGCGTCAACTGCCCCTGAATGAAGGCCTGTTGCGTGCGATCCTGGAGGCCGGCCGTCCCCCAGGAGGCACCGACAAGATGAAGAAGACCCGCCGACGCGACCGGGACGTACCCGGGCCGGCTTCCCCGTGGGACGAGATCGCACCGGGCCTGTGGATGGGCGGCCACTACTGGACCGACCCGGCCGGTGAGCTGCGGCCGGTCGTCGTGGGGGAGGAGTTCGACCTCGTCATCAGCCTCTTCACCCGGACCGGGCACGGCCCGGGACATCGCGCCGAGCACGTCGTGGTGGAGATCCCGGACGCCGAGCTGACCAGCGACCAGCTCCACACCGTCCAGCGCCTCGCCCGTACCGCGGGACTCGCCCTGGACTCGGGCCTGACCACACTGGTCCGCTGCCACTCGGGCTACAACAGGTCGGGCCTCGTCGTCGCCCAGTGCCTCGTCGGCCGGGGACTGACACCGGAGGGGGCCATCGCCCGTGTGCGCCGCGGCCGCTCGCCGTGGGCCCTGAACAACGAGGCCTTCACCTCCTACCTCACCGCCGGACTCGACGTCGCGGCGCTGCTGGTCGGGCTGGACCCCTGAAGTGGTCCTCGGGGCGCGGAGTGCGCAGGTGGGACGTACGGTGATGCCGTTGTCGCCGAGCGTTGCCGCACCCGCCACGGAGGTACACGGATGCGTACGGTCCAAGGGGCCGCCCTCGACGGGCTCCGAGCCCGGGTACGGGCCCTCGCCGCCCGGCGCCGCCCCGAGCGGGCGGGCCGCTCCCCCCGCGGTGGGGCGCCGCTCGCGGACCGCGGGCCCGCCCTGCAGGGACCGGTCGCGCAAGCCCCCGGACGGCGCACGTCCGGGGGGCAGTCGTCGCGGTACGCGGCCCCGGCCCCGGAAACCGCGGCCCGGGCGGCCCTCGCCGGCTTCGGCGTCCTGCTGCGGGGCCTGACCCGGCCCCGCCCCGGCGAGGTGCACACCTCCGCCGCCGTGCTGCGGGCCCTGCGCGCACGGCGCGGGGACGCACCCGCCCTGGTCCGCACCCGCTCCGGGCGGACCGTCCTCGTCCTCCTCGACCCGCAGGACCTGCGCCGCTTCTACGCCGAGCCCGTCGGCGTCCTCGCGGCGGCGACGCCGGACAAGTGCCGGGGCCCGAACCCCGGGAATCCCGTCGAGTCGGCGGACACCGCCGACTCCGGCGATTCCGCGTGCTCCCGCGGCGAGTTCGCCGCGGAGCGACGCGAGGCCGGCGCCGAGGTGCTGGCCTCGGGCCGGCCCGTGCACCCCTCCCACGGGCCCTTCCTCGCGGCCCTCGCCGAGGAGGCCCGGCACCTGACCGGTTCCGGCCCGGGGACCGCCGCCGTCCCCCTCGACCTCGCCCGCGCCCGGTACGCCGTGCACCGCGCCGCCCGGCGGATCGTGCTCGGCGACGCGGCAGCCGCGGACGAGCAGCTGAGCGGATGGCTCACCCACCTGCGCGCGGAGGAGCGCGGCTCGCGCGGCGGCCGGGTGCGCGCCGCCCGTTCCGTGCACGACAGGGCCCGCGCCCGCATCGCCGAGTACGCCGCCCTCGCCGACGAGGCCACCCTCGTCGGGCGGGCCGCCCGCCACGCCGGCCCGGCCGGAACCCTCGACCCCGTCGGTCAGGCCCAGCACTGGCTGCTGGCCATGGACGCCGTCCCGGACACGCTGCTGCGCACCCTGCTCCTGCTCGGGGCGCACCCCGCGGAACAGGACCTGGCCGTGGCCGAGGCCGCGGCCGAAGTCGCCGCCGACGCGCACCGGGGCGAGCTGCCCCGGCTGCGGGCCTGCGTCCGGGAGTCCCTGCGGCTGTACCCGGTGGTGCCCGACCTGATCCGCGTCACCCGCGCCGAGACCGAGTGGCGGGGCGTGCGCTACCCGGCCGGCACCTCGGTGCTGGTGCCCGCCGCGTTCCATCAGCGCGACCCCGAACGGGTACCGGCCGCGCACGTGTTCGTACCCGGCCGGTGGAAGAATCCGGGCGCGGACCAGGACATCCGGATGGCGCCCTTCGGCCACGGCGGCGGCCGCTGCCCGGGCGACCAGCTCGGTCTGATGGCCACCGCCGCGCTCTGCGCCGAGGTGCTGCGCGGCCATCGGGTCGCGGGCACCCGGCCGGTGCTGGACCCGGTGGGGCCGCTGCCCGCGATGCTCGACCCGCGTGGCATCCGGCTCACGCTCACCCGCCGCTGAGGGCGTCCGGCACCCGCCCCGGTTCCGGTCCCCGTTCGAGCCCGACGCCGTCCGACCCGGTCCGACGCCGTCCGACCCCGTCCGTCCCCGAGCCCCAGCCGAACCCCACGAGGATCACATGCCCGACGCCGCGACCTCCGCGTCCACCGCCCCGGACATCGACCTGCTCGACGCCCCGTGCCGCGCCCTCGCCGAGGCCGCCGACGCGGTCGGCGAGGCCGCCCGTTACGCCTCCGGCCTGGCCTTCGGGGTACGGCTGCCCGCGGCCGCCCTCGCGCGGGGCGGCCGTACCCGGCTCGGCTGGCGCACCCTGCTGCGTACGCTGACCGACCCGTCGGGCCTCGGCTGGGCCCCGCGCGGCCGGGGCGTGGCCCGGGCCGGGCGGCTCGCCGGCATCCTGGCGGGCCGGGAGAGCCTTGCGATCAGCATCGCCGTCTGCGGGCTGAAGGCCCGGATCCGGGCCGCGAGCGCGGGCCGTCCCGAGCTGTTCGACGATCCGGACGCGGCCGCGGTCCTGGGCGCCGTCGGGGCGGGCCGCCAGGGCGAGGCCGTCCGGCTGTTCCGCGCCGTCATGCGCGAGCGCGGCGCCGAGCACGCCTTCGCGCTGCTGGCCCCGTCCTTCGCCGACATCCTCGCCTGGCACGCACTGACCGACGCGAACCCCTTCAACGACCACGCCGGCTGGCAGGTCGCCACCGGCCGGGCCGAGACCGCCGAACCGGCCCTCGGGCTGGGCGCCGCCTTCTGGGCCTTCTGCGACCCGGGTACGGGTCTGCCCGAAGGGCCGGCCGCGACGGGGGCCGTGACGGGGACCGCCCCCACCCGCGGCCCGGCCCGCCGCCGGGTCACGAACCGGCCGCCCCGGCCGGCGCCGCTGCCACCGGACGGCGGCCTGAGCGGCCGCGCCGCCGCACTGCGTACGCACGCCTTCCGGCTCTACGGGGTTGCCGGGACGCGGGACTGGCACGGTCCGGAGACCGAGGCCCTGCGGGCCGAGGTCACCAGGCTCGCTGCGCGCTGCGCCACGGCGGCCGGCGGGTTCGCGCTCGCCGCGGCCCAGCTACAGGACCAGTGACAGCAGCAGCACGAGGCCCAGGCCGACCACCGAGATGATGGTCTCCATCACCGACCAGGTCTTCAGGGTCTGCCCCACGGTCATCCCGAAGTACTCCTTGACCAGCCAGAAGCCGGCGTCGTTGACATGGCTGAAGAACAGCGAGCCGGCCCCGATGGCGAGGACCAGCAGTGCGGTCCCGGTGGTGGACATGTCCGTCGCGAGCGGGGCCACCAGCCCGGCGGCCGAAATGGTGGCCACCGTCGCCGAGCCGGTGGCCAGGCGGATGGCCACGGCGATCAGCCAGGCCAGCAACAGGGTCGGTACGGCCCAGTCCTTGGACACGTCCAGGATCATCTGGCCCACGCCGACGTCGATCAGCGTCTGCTTGAAGCCCCCGCCGGCGCCCACGATCAGCAGGATGCCCGCGATCGGGGCCAGGGACCTGTCCACCGTGGCGGAGATCCGCGTCCGGGTGAAGCCGGCCGCCCGGCCGAGCGTGAACATGCCCACCAGGACGGCCGCGAGCAGCGCGATCATCGGGGAGCCCGCGACATCGGTCACCCGCTGCACGGGGCTCGCGGGGTCGTCGACCACGATGTCGACGAGAGCCTTGACGAGCATCAGAACCACCGGGAGCAGCACGGTGAAGACCGTGGCCCCGAAGCGCGGGCGGTGCTCCAGCTCGGCCGAGGGCCGCGCCGTGATCATGTGCTCCGGCGCCGGGATGTCCACCCACCGCGCCGCGTAGCGGGAGAACAGCGGCCCGGCGATGATCACGGTCGGGACCGCCACGAGCACCCCGAGCCCCAGGGTGACCCCGAGGTTCGCGTGGAGCGCGTCGATGGCGACGAGGGGTCCGGGGTGCGGCGGGACCAGCCCGTGCATCACCGACAGGCCGGCCAGCGCCGGGATGCCGATCCGCATAAGCGAGTAGTTCCCCCGCTTGGCGACCAGCAGGACCACCGGGATCAGCAGCACGATGCCGACCTCGAAGAAGAGCGGCAGCCCGATCACCGAGGCGATCAGCACCATCGCCCAGGGCATCGCCCGGCCCTTGGCGCGGGCGAGGATCGTGTCCACGATCTCGTCCGCGCCGCCCGAGTCGGCGAGCAGCTTGCCGAGGATCGCGCCGAGTGCGATCAGTACGCCGACGCCCGCGACCGTGGCGCCGAGCCCGGCGGTGAAGCTGGCGATCGTCTTGGCCAAGGGGGCGCCCGCGAAGACTCCGAGGGCAAGCGAGCCGACCGTCAGGGCCAGGAAGGCGTGCAACTTCAATCGGGTGATGAGCAGGACGATGACGGCTATGCCCGCCAGGACGGCTATCCCCAGCTGGGTGTTCCCGGCCGAGGTGATCGGTCCGGTGGCGGCCGCTGCCAGAGTCTCGACGTTGAGACCGGTCACGGTGGGGATTCCTCAGTTCTCTTGTGCGGGCAGTCGGCGCAGAGCGGCCAGCGCGCGCTCGGTGATGTCCTCCGGGGACCCGGACACGTCGACGACGACGCCGAGTTCGTCGTCCTGCAGCGGCTCCAGCGTCGCGAACTGCGAGTCCAGCAGGGTGGTGGGCATGAAGTGGCCCTTGCGCTCCGCCATGCGCTTCTCGATCAGTGAGCGCTCACCGGAGAGGTGGACGAAGACGGCCCCGGGAGCCGCGGCGCGCAGCCGGTCGCGGTAGGCGCGCTTGAGGCAGGAGGCGGCGATCACACCGCCGCGCAGGCCGGCGCGGTTGCGGATCCACTCGCCGATGGCGTCGAGCCACGGCCACCGGTCCGCGTCGTCCAGCGGGATGCCGGCCGCCATCTTGGCGACGTTGGCCGCCGAATGGAAGGCGTCGCCCTCCGCGTACGGGATGCCGAGCGCCTCGGCGAGCAGTTGCCCCACGGTCGTCTTGCCCGTGCCGGACACGCCCATCACCACAATGACGCGCTGGGTGCTCACGTCTACCTCGCTGTCCTCGTCGACATCGGTTCGTGTGGCACCACTGAAGCGTATTAAGTACGACGTATTCAAGCCTCAGGTCAGAAACATCACATCTTTTGCCGCCGGAGGCGTCACCGTACGCTTACGCCATGACCACCGAAGGCAGTCCCGGCGAAGCAGGTCCCGGACAGGGGCACGGGCTCCACGCCCACGTACTGGACACCCTCGGCCTCGCGATCACGGCGGGGGAGTACCTTCCGGGCAGCGTCCTGCGCACCGACGAGATCGCCGAACGCTTCGACGCCTCCCGCACCGTCGTACGGGAGGTCGTCCGCGTCCTCGAGTCGATGCACCTGGTCGAGTCCCGCCGCCGGGTCGGCGTCACCGTGCGCCCCACCGACGAGTGGAACGTCTACGACCCGCGCGTGATCCGCTGGCGCCTGGCCGGCCCCGACCGGCCCCGGCAGCTGCGGTCCCTCACCGTGCTGCGCTCCGCGATCGAGCCGGTCGCGGCCGGACTCGCCGCGACGCTCGCCACACCGGAGCAGTGCGCCGAGCTCACCGAGGCGGCTCTCGGCATGGTCCGTACCTCGCGCGGCCACCAGCTGGAGGGCTACCTGCGGCACGACATCGCCTTCCACCGCGTGGTGCTGAACGCCTCCGGCAACGAGATGTTCGCCCGCCTCGGGGACGTCGTCGCCGAGGTCCTGACCGGACGCACCGAGCACGAGGTGATGTTCCACGATCCCGACCCCGCCGCCGTCACCCTGCACGTCCAGGTAGCCGAGGCGGTGCGCGAGGGCGACGCGGCGCGCGCCGAGGCGCTGACCCGCCGGATCGCCGTGGGCGCGCTGGAGGAACTGGACGTACTCGCGCCCTGAGCACCGTGCCGCGGCCCGCGAGAGGCGGCCGCGGCACGGGAACCGTCAGTTCCCCAGGGCCGCTTCCGGGTGCCCGGCGCCCGGCCCTCGGACATCGAGCGCGGCGATCTCGAGCGCGCCGAGGTGTTCCGGTTCCGCCACGATGTCGATCTCGGTGATCAGGCCGTCCTCGATCGTGAATCCGAGCACCAGGGACAGGCGCCCCAGCGGGGCCATCGCCAGGCCGACCACTCCGTCGACCAGCGCCGGCGCCGTGGACCGGGCCCGCTGCACGGCGGCCATCGCGCCCGTGGCGACGGTGACGGCGCCGCGGACGAGGATCGGTGCGGGGCTGGGGACGACGGCCTTGTCGGCGCGGAGCACCACGTCGGGGTGGAGCAGGGCGACGAGCGCGTCGAAGTTCCCGCCGCGGGTGGCGGCGAGGAAGGCGTCCACCACGCGGCGCTGGCGGGTCAGATCGGCCTCCGGCACCACCGGGGCCCCCTTGACCCGGCGGCGGGCCCGGCTGGCGAGCTGCCGGGTCGCCGCCGGGGACTTCTCGATCAGCGGGGCGATCTCGTCGAAGGGAACGGCGAACAGGTCGTGCAGCACGAACGCGAGCCGCTCGGCCGGTGCCAGCTGGTCGAGCACCACCAGCAGGGCCAGCCCGACCGAGTCGGCCAGCAGGGCTTCCTGCTCGGGGTCGACGGGTTCGACGGTGGCGGTGCGACCGAGGGCGGGGGCGGAGGGGTACGCCTCCATGGACTCCTCGCGCCGGGACTCGCGCGAGCGCAGCATGTTCAGGCAGACGCGCGAGACGACCGTCGTCAGCCAGCCGCCGAGGTTCTCGACACCGCTGACATCGGACCGGTCGAGACGCAGCCAGGCTTCCTGGACGGCGTCATCGGCCTCGGCGAGCGAGCCGAGCATGCGGTAGGACACCGCTCTCAGATGGGAGCGGTGCTCTTCGAAGCGTTCCGTCAGCCATGAATTCTCGTCCACCGGTCCCCCGTATCGATCGCGCGCACCCGATCACCAAAATAGATCACGCGGAAAAGTGTCCTGGTGAGGGGGAGTTGGAGCCGTCCCCGGCCGGGACCGGCCCGGCCCGCCGACTGCTGGATAATGACCCCCGAACAGCAGGAGCGAGTGGAGACGCCGGATGCACAGCGTGTACCGGCAGGAGAGGGAGCCCCCGATGGACGTGCAGCACTTCGAGCGGATCACCGCATTCATCGAGGCGCGGCTCACCCCGCTGTTCGACGAGGCGACCGGCAGCGAACACGGCTTCGCCATGGACGACACCTCCCGCGCCCTGCGTGCCCTGCGCAACTCCGTCCTGGAGGCCTCCGCCATCAAGGGCCTCATCGAGAAGAGGGAATCGGCCGAGCCCGCTATGCGCCGCGTCATCGACCAGTCGGTGGAGCACAACTGGGACGTGCTGCGCGGCATCGCCCGCCAGTGGGAGGACCACGCCGACTTCCGCCACGAGTTCAAGCACCACGCGTGGGAGCTCGACCACCACCACGCCGCCGTGGAGGCCTGACCTCACCGCGGCGCATCGAGGACTCCGCGCGCGGCGACTGCCGCGCGCAGGAGCCCGGCCGTGGCGGCCTGTTCGGCGGGCGACGGCGACAGCACGCCGTTCTCGGTCATCAGGGAGTGGAACTGCTGGCGCTCGTACGGAACCCCGGGCGGCAGCGCCGCGATGTGCCAGTGCAGGTGGGCGTTGCCCCGTCGGCTCCCCTGGCAGCCCACCGCGTCGACGGTGAAGCCCCCGTACGGGGACGCTCCGCCCGGCGCCCCGAAGGTGAACACCCGCCGCAGGAAGGGCCCTCGGGCGGCGATGTCCGAGGCCGTCGCCGTGAGGTCGAAGGCCTGGCCGACCCGCACCAGGTGGGACACCTCCGACGCGCGGTGCGTCATCGGGCAGAGCACGGGGCCGCGCCGGCGCGCATCAGCGCGAACACGGTGGCGACGAACTCGGGCGGAACCCGGCGGCCGTCCGGTCCACGCGCCGGTTCGGGTGCGCGTACGTGACGCGGGTCCCCGCCGTGCATCGGCGCGCTCCGCGGCCCGTACCGCAGGGCCCCGGCGCGCAGCAGGCCGTCCGGCGTGTCGCCGCGCCCTGCCCTCGGCGGAACGTCCCATCGGCGTCCCCGGCGGGAGGGATCAGGCGGCGCCGCCCAGCGACTTGCGGGGCGTGGTCTGCTGGACCGCCCAGCCGTTGCCGTCGGGGTCGGAGAAGTAGACGAAGGAGCCCCACGGCAGGTCCTGGATCTCCGTCACCTCCACCCCCCGGCCGCGCAGGTCCTCGTACGCCTCCTCGATGTCGGTGACGACGACCTGCATGTTGTCCAGCGACCCGGGGGTCATCCGGGTCAGCCCCTTGCCGATCGCGATCGAGCAGGCCGAGCCCGGCGGGGTCAGCTGGACGAAGCGGATGTCCTCGCTGACGGTGACGTCGTGGTCGGCGTTGAAGCCGAGCTTCTCGTAGAAGGCCTTGGCCCGGTCCACGTCGGTGACGGGGACGGCGACGAGTTCCAGTTTGATGTCCATCACAGGATCATGCGCCCGGCACCGGCGCCTCGCCGCCCGACACGGCGAACTGGGTGCGGTACAGCTCCTCGTACCGCCCGCCCGTCGCCAGCAGCTCGGTGTGCGTGCCCCGTTCCACGATCCGGCCGTCCTCGACCACCAGGATCAGGTCCGCCGCCTGTACGGTCGACAGCCGGTGCGCGATCACCACCGCCGTCCGGCCCGCCAGGGCCTCGCCCAGGGCCTCCTGCACCGCGGCCTCCGAGGTGGAGTCCAGGTGCGCGGTGGCCTCGTCGAGGACCACCACCCGCTGCCGGGCCAGCAGCAGCCGCGCGATGGTCAGCCGCTGCCGTTCGCCGCCCGAGAGCCGGTAGCCGCGCTCCCCGACCACCGTGTCCAGTCCGTCCGGCAGCGAGGCGACCAGCCCGTCCAGCCGCGAGCGCCGCAGAGCCTCCCAGATCTCCTCCTCGGTGGCCGCCGGGCGGGCCAGCAGCAGGTTGGCGCGCACCGATTCGTGGAAGAGGTGCCCGTCCTGGGTGACCATGCCGAGCGTTTCGCGGATCGAGTCGGCCGTGAGGTCCCGTACGTCGATGCCGCCGAGCCGGACCGCGCCCGCGTCGGCGTCGTAGAGCCGCGGCAGCAGCTGCGCGATGGTCGACTTGCCGGCGCCGGACGAGCCGACCAGGGCGATCATCTGCCCCGGCTCGGCCCGGAAGGACACCTCGTGCAGCACCTGCGTACCACCCCGGGCATCCAGGGTGGCGACCTCCTCCAGGGAAGCGAGCGAGACCTTGTCGGCGGCCGGGTAGCCGAAGGAGACCCGGTCGAACTCCACGGCCACCGGCCCCTGCGGCACCTGCCGGGCGTCCGGCCGCTGCGCGATCAGCGGCTCCAGGTCGAGGATCTCGAAGACCCGCTCGAAGCTCACCATCGCGCTCATCACCTCGACGCGCGCACCGGCGAGGGCGGTCAGCGGGGCGTACAGCCGGGTCAGCAGGAGGGCGAGGGCGACGACGGATCCGGCGTCCAGGGAACCGCGCAGGGCGTAGAACCCGCCCAGGCCGTAGACGAGGGCGAGGGCCAGCGCCGAGACCAGGGTGAGGGCCGTGATGAAGGCCGACTGGGCCATGGCCGTCCGGATCCCGATGTCCCGCACCCGCGCCGCCCGGGCCGCGAACTCCGCGGACTCGTCGGCGGGCCGCCCGAACAGCTTGACCAGCGTCGCGCCGGGGGCGGAGAACCGTTCGGTCATCTGGGTGCCCATCGCGGCGTTCAGCGCGGACGCCTCCCGCTGCATCGCCGCCATCCTCGCGCCCATCCGGCGGGCCGGCAGTACGAACACCGGCAGCAGCACCAGCGCCAGCAGGGTGATCTGCCAGGAGATGCCGAGCATCACGGTGAGTGTCAGCACCAGGGTGACGGTATTGGCGACCACCCCCGACAGGGTGTTGCTGAAGGCCCGCTGGGCCCCGATCACATCGTTGTTGAGGCGGCTGACCAGGGCCCCCGTCCGGGTCCGGGTGAAGAAGGCGACCGGCATCCGCTGCACGTGGTCGAAGACCGCCGTCCGCAGATCCAGGATCAGCCCCTCGCCGAGGGTGGCTGAGAGCCTGCGGGTCAGCAGTCCGAGCCCGGCCTCCGCGACCGCGATCAGCGCGATGAGCAGGGCCAGCCGGGTGACCGCGGAGCTGTCGCGGCCGTCCACGATGGCCGTGACGACCCGGCTGGCGAGCACCGGGGTGGCCACCGCGAGCAGGGCGGTCACCACACTCAGCAGGAGGAAGAGGGTGAGCCCGCGGCGGTGCGGGCGGGCGAAGGCGGCGACGCGGCGCAGACCGGCCCGGGAGAGCGGGCGACGGTCCTGCTGGGCGTTGATCGCGCTGTGCAGCGACGTCCAGGCGGTGACTTCCATGTCCATGACCCGCACGCTAGGACCTCAACCGAACCTCAGGTCAAGCACTCGGTGCGGGATCGCCCGCACGGGGCGCCAACTCCCTTCCGGACGGCGGATCGTGACGACCGCCGTCCGTTGTCGGGGCCCGATGGCATCATCGGTCCATGACGCAGGGATCCGAGTCCGTACGCTCCGGCAGACGAACCACCGACACCGTCCTGCACCGCTTCGAGCAGTGGGCCCGGGACACCCCCGGGGCCCGCGCCCTCATCGCAGGCGCGGACAGCCTCACCTACGGGGAACTGGACGCGCGCGCCGACCGGTTGGCGCACCGCCTGCTCGGCTCCGGCCTGCCGCCCGGCGCCCTCGTCGCCGTGGGCACGGCCCGGCAGAGCGAACTGGTCGTCGCCCTCCTCGCCGTCCTCAAGGCCGGCGGGTCCTACACCCTCCTCGACGTGGCGAGCCCGCGCTCCGGGCGCCGGCAACTCACCGCGGCCGAGCCCCTCGTCCTGCTCACCGACGCCGCCCAGCACGCCGCCCTCGACAACGGCGGCGGCCCCCGGGTGATCCGGCTCGACGCGCAGGCCCCGGCGATCGGCGGGCCGCGCACCGAACGGCCCGCGGACCGGCCCGCGGAGCAGTCGGAGGCCCCGCCCGCGGACCGGCTTCCCGGGGCGCCCGTGGCCGCACCGCCGCCCGGCCGCACCGCCGCGGTCCTGTTCACCGGGTCGGCCGAGCCGCGCGCGGTGCCCGTGAGCCACGAGCTGCTCCTCGCGGCCCACGAGTCCTGGGCCGAGGTGGCCCGGCCGACCCCGCAGGACCGGCACCTCTTCACCGCCGGGCCGGACGTCACCGCCTTCGCCGCGGGCTGGACCCGGGCCCTGTGCTCGGGCGGCTCCCTCGTGCTCTCCCCGCGGCCGGCCTGGCAGCCGGGGGACATCCGGGCGGCCGTCGAGACCGACCGCGTCACCGTGCTGCACACCGATCCGGCCGGCGCCGCCCGGCTCCTGATCGAGGACGCCGGACGGGCAACCCTCACCCCGGCCGCCCATCTCGGCGCCGACCCGGCCTGCCGGTCCCTGCGGCTGCTCGCCGTCTCGGGCGCCCGCCTCTACCTCGACGAGCAGGCGACCCTGCAGATCCGGCTGCGCCCCGGCGCACGCGTGCTCAACGTCTACGGACCCGCCGAGTGCGCCGGTATCGGCACGTGGTTCGAACTTCCGCAGCTGCCGCACCCGTTGGACGACGCGGAACGGATCTCCCTGCTCGGCACCGCGTTCCCCGGCTTCCGGGCCGAGGTGCGCGGCGGGGAGATCCGCATCCTCCCGCCGGACGGCGCCGACGCGGTACCGACCGGCGACCTCGGCGTTCTCCGCGAGGACGGACTGCTCGAGTACGGCGGCCGGCTCCGGGACCGGATCACCCTGCCCGGAGGCCGCCTGCTCGACCCGTACCCCGTCGAATCCGCCATCCGCAGCCACGAGGGCATCGGCGCGGCCGTCCTGAAGGGGGTCGACGGCCCCCGCGGCCCGCGCCGGCTCGTCGCGTACGTGGCCCCGCCACCCGGCGGGCCGGCCGGGGCCCCGCTGCCGGACATCGAGGAACTGCGCGACCACCTGGCGGGCAAGGTGCTCCGGGAGGAGTCCCCGCGCACCGTGATCCGGCTGCGCGCCCTGCCCCGCACCGCGGCGGGCCAGGAGGACCGGGACGCCCTGCCGCTGCCCGTCCTGCCCGTGGCGGCGCGGAGCGCCGGAAGCAAGTCCGGCAAGTACGGTGCAGCCCCGGGCCGGGGCGAGACCTCTGCCGGCTGCGCGGCCGGCTGCGGGGGACTCGCGCTGGGCCTCCTCGCCCTGATCCTGACGGACTTCCTCTGGCCCGGATCGACCGACCTCGGCCGGGTGCCGCAGCCCTGGGCGTTCCTGTTCTTCGTGCTCTACCTGTTCGAATGCGTCGCCTTCGGCATCGGGGTGGTGTTCCTGTTCGGCGGCCGCGCCCGGATGCTGCGCCAGCGCCGCAGCCCCTCCCTCACCGTGGCCGCCCATCTGGCCGTGTCCTACCTGCTGTTGTCCTGGTGGCCGCAGGACAACTTCTACCGGCTGGCCGCCAAACAGGACTGGCCGCGCCAGGCCGCGCTCGTCTACGCCTTCAACATCCCGCTGATGATCGCGGGCGCCGTCGTCGCGGCCTACGCCGTCAGCAGGCCGGCCGACCCCTTCGACTTCCACGACCCCACCGACGACTGGCCCGATCGCTGACCCGCGCCCCGGGCGGGTGGACCGGCCGCCCCGTCCCCCGCCCCGGTTTGGTCCGATCGGTCAGATCTGCCGGAGGGTCGCACCGAGAGGCTCCGGGCGGCGGCCGGGCCGAGGTTATGAATGACATCGGATGACGGTCTCGTCACCCGGCAGTCCATGGGCATCGACCTCAGGAGCCACACGATGCGCCCCATCAGAGCGGCCTGTTTCGGCGCGGCCACCACGCTCGTCACCCTTCTCGCCTGTGCCCCTGTCGCGGCCGCCGCCGCGACGGACCCCGCCTCCGCCCACGACAAGGGCAAGGAGCGGGTCATCACCCTCACCGGCCGGCTCGCGGAGCAGTCGCGCTTCCCCGTCAACCCCGGCGGCGCCGCCGCCCAGGGCGACCGGACCGTCTTCCGGTCGAACCTCTTCGACGAGGCCGGCAACCAGGTCGGCGAGACCGGCGGCACCTGCACCACCACCCGGGTCGACAACGGCGGAGCGGAGGAGTGCGTCGTGACCTACACCCTCCCGGGCGGTCAGCTCTCCGTGCAGGGGATGGTCTTCGGCAATCTCGTCCCGGGCCCTCCCCCCTCGTTCGACAACGCGATCACCGGCGGCACCGGCGAATTCGACCGGGCGCGCGGTTCCGTCCACGCCGACACGATCGCTCCGGGCACGAGGCGCTTCACCATCCACCTCAAGCACTGACCGGCCGGCCCTGCCCCGCCCGGGGAGAGCGCCGGCCACGATCGGCGACGGGCCACCCGGCCATGGAGATCACGATCTACGGTCGGAGGGCCGGGTCGGGCCGAACATCGCCCCGACCGCCAGGGCCTCCGACCGCACCAGTGCCTCGGCCGCGTCCAGCACCTCCCTGCTGCGCGCGGCCACCAGCACACCCAGCCAGGGCGCCGGTTCGAAGGCCGCGGTCGGGATGGCGGGCACGAACACCGCCCCGAGCTCCGCACAGCCCCGGGCCAGGGCCGCGCACCACTCGTCCAGCAGGGCCTCGGGCAGCCGCGCTCCCAGCTCCACCCGGTCGGCGATCCGTACGAGGTGTCCCGCGCCCCGCAGCGCGTCCAGCCGGGCCGCCACCATGAAGGCGATGGACGGCCCGGTCAGGCGCAGGTTCGTCTCGGTCGGCGCGAGCCGCCCCGCCCCGTCGGCGACGAAGTCCACGTCGAACCAGCCCCGGTAACCGGACTCCGCCAGCTCCCGGCCCACCGCCGCGCCGAAGGCGCCGAGGGACTTCTCCGCCCACGCCGGCACCACCCCGGGCCCCACCGTGGCACCCCGGTAGCAGCCGTCCGCCACGTCCATCACCGCCCCGCCCACCTCGTGCGCGTGGCCCGCCCCGTCGACGAAGCCGTCGTACGTCAGATCCCGCGGCCCCTCGTCGGCCCCGGACGCCGGACCGCCGACGTACTCCTCCACCAGCAGCGGCCCGCGCGGCAGCCGCCGCAGCACGGCCCGCGCGCCGCCCGCGGCACGGACCCGCTCGGGGGTGACCACCGTGGTGCCCGAACCCCCGACACCGTGCTCCGATTTCAGAACGGTGCTCTCGCCCGCCCTGGTCCTGGCCGCCAGCATCCGGACCGCCGCCCACCGCCCCTCGGCCCGCCACTGCCGGGGCAGCACGATCCCGGGATGCCCGCCGTCCGCCAGGATCCGCCCGAAGAGGGCGTGCGCCGCGGACTTCGACTCGTAGCGCAGCTCCCCGGGCCGCCACGGCAGACCCGCCAGTCGTGCGAACGGCCCCGTGCGCCCCCACGGTACGAGGGGCAGCCCGGCCCCGGTGAGCAGCGCGGCCAGCGCCGGCCGGGCCCGTACGGCATCGGCGAGCCCGGGATCCGCGTCCAGCAGACCGTCGTACACCTCGACCCCGGTCCAGCCCAGCTGGCGGCAGACCAGCTCGGTCCAGCCCCGCGGCACCGGCCGCGGCAGCACCAGCACCGCGGGGTGGGGACTGTAGAAGGCGGCGAGGCACGCGTAGTGGTGCGCCGGCCGCTGCTCCGGGTCCAGGGTGGTGTCGGCGAACTGGGCGTTGAACTCGCCGACGTTGCCGAGGTGCACGGCCCGCCCGCCACCGGTCCAGGCACGTGCCCAGTCGGCGAGCGGGACGGGAGCCGTCTCGAACCGGACCAGGGCCGGACCGCCGGATTCCGCGCCCGGAGCTCCTGCAGCGCCCGTGGCCACCGCCCCCATCGCCCGGTAGAAGCCGACCGCGTGCGGATCGGAGTCGATCACCAGTCGGCGCACCCCCAGGTCCACGGCCCGCCGCAGCGCGTCCCGGTACAGCAGCCGGCCCACACCCCGGCCGATGGCGGACGGCTCCACGAAGAGCAGCCCGAGCGCCGCCACCGGGGGAGCGCCCTCCAGCGAGGCGACCCCGAGCACCTCCCCCCGTCCGTTCTCGGCCACGACGACACGGCGGGCCGTCACGTCGGTGGCCCGGATCCGCAGTTCCGGCGCGCACGCGGCCAGGAAGGCGGCGTCGTACCCCCAGTGCGCCTTGGACCGCATCACCAGCCCGGTCAGGTCCTCGGCCTCGGTGGGCCGCGCGGCCCTGACCTTTACCAATTGCTGACCTCCCCATGGTCCGGGTCAAGGCCGTGCGATAGATTCGGCCTCCCCACGGCACATATTTTCCCACCCACGCGGAGACAGGCTTCTCAATGAGCGACATCATCAACGGACTTGGCCGCACCAGCGCCTACGGCGCCCTCGGCCTGGTGCTGCTGATCCTCGGCATCGTCCTCGTGGACGTGCTGACGCCCGGGAAGCTCCCCAAGCAGATCTGGGAGGAGCGCAACCGCAACGCGGCCCTGTTCCTCAGCTCCGCGCTCCTCGGCATCGGCGGCATCGTCTTCACCTCGATCTGGACGACGTACGCGGACTTCGGCAAGGGCCTGCTGTCCACCGCGGCCTTCGGCGTGCTCGGCCTGATCCTGATGGCGGTGGCCTTCCTCGTGCTCGACCTGGCGACCCCCGGCAAGCTCGGCGCCATCGTCGTCGACCCGGAGCCCCACCCGGCGGTCTGGGTCTCGGCCGCCTGCAACCTCGCCGTGGCCGCGATCGTCGCCGCCTCGATCGCCTGACGCGGAGCACCCGTACGCGACGAGAGCGCCGCTCCCCCGAAGGAGCGGCGCTCTCGCCGTATCCCGGTCCCACCGGGTCCCGCTCAGGCGAGGCCCAGTGCGAACACCGCGAACCCGGCCGCCAGCAGCCCGGCCACGGTCCGGCGCAGCCCGCTCGCCCGGCGTCCCTCCCGCAGGGGGACCTCGAACCGGCGCGCGTAGCGGGCGATCGCGACGAACAGCACCGCGAACACCGGCATCCACGCCATGCGTGCCGCGATCCAGCCCAGGCTGTCCGGCGCCGTCGTGAGCCCGGCCAGTTCACCCGCGAACGAGCCGGGCACGGCCGCGGCCAGCATCGCCGTCTGGTGCCAGCACAGGATCGTCATCGCGGACAGGTTGATCACGACCACCGGAGCCCACAGCGCGGGCCGCGCCAGCAGCTTCGCCAGCCGGTCGCGCAGGAGGATCGCCGCGCCCGACTGCGCCGAGGCCAACGCCAGTACCAGGAGGGACGGCGGGTGCGAGTTGGTGCGCGCCGCACCCGGTACGCCCACCATCGACGCCGGATAGTGGAACACCGCCAGCAGCGCGGCGAACAGCAGCGTCCCGCCCGCCAGCAGCAGCCAGGCCCCGCGCCGCCCGATCCGCCGCTCGCCCCAGGAGACGCCCAGCTGGTAGGCGAACAGCCAGCCGGGCAGGACGTTCAGCAGGGCGACCCACGACGGTACGGACTCGGCGAACGGCCCGTAGCGCAGGAAGTCCACCACGGCGACCGAGCCGAGCAGCGGGGCGGCGGCCCAGCCGCCGAGGCGCCGCGCCGCCCGCACGCAGTACGGGGTCAGGGCGGTGACCACCACGTACACCCCGACGAACCAGAGCGGTTGGACCACCAGCGTCGCGCCCGTCCGCAGCGAGGCCTCCGGCACCCCGGCCGCGTACAGCACCGGCGCGGCCAGCGCCCACACCGCGGTCACCCCGAGCACCGGCCGCCCCAGCCGGACGACGCGGCCCTTCAGCCAGGCACCCGTGGACCCGCTGCGGCGCGCGTAGGAGAGCGCCGAGGCGTACCCGCCGACGAGGAAGAAGATGCCCAGCATCTGGAGCACCCACCCGGCCGGGGCCAGACCGCCGAGCGCGGACAGCGGGCTGGCGTTGTGCAGGCCGCCGTCGGAGTCGAGAGTGAAGCCGCCGAGCAGCCAGTGGCCGGTGGGTACGGCCAGCAGCGCCAGGGCGCGCAGTCCGTCGATCGCCCGGTCGCGGTGGGCGGGGGTCCGGCCGTCGATCCGCGCGGCGGCCTCCCGCAGCGGGGCCAGGGTGGTGGAGGCGCTCATCGGGCCGTTCCTGTCGCGATGGCGGCGAAGGCCGCGAGGGACTGGGTGCCGGGCATGAAGTAGCCGGTGTGGCCCGCTACGTCGGCCGCCGGCACCCGACGGGCGCCGAAGGCCGCCGACGTGGGGTCGGCGCCGTGGCCGATCCCGGCGAGCTCGACGTTCGGGACGTCGGCGATCCAGTCGGAGGGGCCCCGGGCCGCCCAGACGCGGGCTCCGGTGCCCAGGGCGGCCGCGTTGTCGGCGCGCATTCCGGGGGAGCCGAGGGCCACGATGTCGGCGGCGTCGGTGTGCCGGGCCGCGAGCCCGCACACCACCGAGCCGTAGCTGTGGCAGAACAGCGCCGGGTCGGGCGCCCCGACCGCGTCGAGTCCCGCCGTGAACCGGGCCAGCCGGGCCGCCCCGGCCCGGGCGAGGCGGCCGTCGGCCGCGTCCAGGCCGACGCCGACGGGGGTGGTGTACCCGATCCACGCGACGACGGCGGTGGCCCCGCCGGTCCCGGTCCCGGTCCCGGTCCGGGCCGCGGACCCGGAGCCCGTCCCGGACCCGGAGCCCGACCCGGTCCCGGACCGGGTCGCCTCGCGCAGGGCCCGGGCCATCCCGGCCGGGCCGGTGTGGGGCTTGCGCGGGGCGTCGTAGCCGGCGGCATCGTTGTCCGAACCCGGCACGATCACCGCGACGTGCTCCGCGTGCTCCAGGTCCCCGAACACCTCGGCCACCTGGCCCCGGCCGCGCGGGTCGAAGGCCAGGATCTGCCGGTCCGGCGCGGCGAGGGAGGCGTACCGCGGATCCCCCGTGGCGGCCACGGCGATCCGGTTGGCCTCGTAGCGCAGGGGGAGCGGCGCCCCCTCCAGATTGCCCACGACCGACGGGTGCGATCGCAGCAGGTCCCGGCGCGCGGCGTCGTCCAGCCCGGCGAAGAAGGCGGCCACCTCGTGCGGCGCGGCGGTCGCCGGATCGGGCAGCGCCCGGCCGGACACCGTGTCGGCCAGCCAGGCGGCGGTGCCCGGCGGCGGTCCGGTGACCGCCACCTGGCTGTCGCCCGAGGCCCACCCGGCGGTCCCCCCGACGAGGGCCACCGCCAGTGCGGCCGTGCCCAGCGTCCTTCCGAAGCGGCGCATGCCCCTTCTCCTCTCTCCTCGTGACGAGGGGGAAGGTAGGTAGGGGGTATCCGCGCCCACGTCCGACCGTGGAGCCAAGTCGGATGTCATACCCCGGTAGGGGGTGGAGGAGACGGCGTTGCTCCACGGGTGCGATCCGCGTCAGCCGTCTGCCCGAACCCGTCAGTGTGTCGGCGTCGACGGGGCCCACACCACGACTAGGCATGGTGATAGTCCGACTAATTGCGGCAAAGGGAGTGCAGACGATGGCCCACCGGGAACATCAGCCCGCGGCCCGGCCGGGACACGGCCCGCGCCGGGTGGCCGCCGCCGGCTTCGCCTGCGCCCTGGCCGCCGGGTCCCTCGTCCTCCTCGGGCCGGGGGACGTCAGCGCCCGGGCGGTGACCTGCTTCGGCGTCCCCGCCACCCTCGTCGTCACCACGCCCGGCGCGACCACCGAAGGGACCCCGGGCAACGACGTGATCGTCGGCACTCCGGGCCCGGACACCATCCACGGCCAGGGCGGCGACGACCTGATCTGCGGGCTGGCGGGCGACGACATCCTCATCGGCGGGCTCGGCAACGACCAGATCGACGGCTCCGCGGGCGCCGACCAGCTGCGCGGCGACAGCTTCAGCCCGACCGGCAACGCCACGGGAGGCGGCAACGACCGCCTCCTCGGAGGCGACGGGGACGACCAGTTCACCGGCGACAGCTACGCCCCCGGAGGCACCGCCGAGGGCGGTGGAAACGATCAGCTGATCGGCGGCCCCGGAAACGACCGGCTGACGGGGGACAGCAGGGGACAGAGCGCGGTGGGCGGCGGGGTCGACCGGATCGACGGCGGCCCCGGCGACGACGCCCTGCTCGGTGACTCCGGCGCGTTCGCCGGGAACGCCACGGGCGCCGGGAGCGACGTACTGCTCGGAGGGCCCGGAGCCGAGACCATCACCGGCGACAGCGAGGCCGCGCGCAACGCGATCGGCAGCGGCGGCGACGACCTGCTGGACCTGGGCGCCGACGGCGGGGTCTCGGCGATCGGCGACCACATCGTCACCAGCCCGGCGGGGGGCCGCGCGATCGGCGCCGGGAACGACCGGATCATCGGCGGTGCCTCCGACGAGTTCCTCGTCGGGGACAGCGCCCAGGCGGACGCGCGCCGCACCACCGCGGGCAACGACACCATCAGCGGCGGCGCCGGGAACGACCGCGTCTTCGGCGACAACGTCGACCTCACCGGCACGGCGAGCGCGGGAACGGCGGGAGGCGCCGACTTCCTCGACGGCGGCGAGGGCATCGACACCCTCAAGGCGGGCCCCGCCGGCGACTTCCTCACCGGGGGCCCGGACGGCCCGGACTCCTGCGACGGCGAAGGCGGCACCGACTTCGCCACGGGCTGCGAAACCCTGGCCGGCCTGCCCTAGGTGTGTGACTGCCGGACCTTGTCGGCCGAGGCCGAGGCCGAGGCGTCCGGTGCCATGGGGCTGCTCGGTCCCGGAAGGGCCGTACCCGTACTCCTCACACTCCTACTGGCCGGGGCCAAGTTGCCGGACGCCGGCTCCGGCCCCGGCGCACCGACCGACCCCGATGTCACTCCAGCGCGATCAGTTCGGCGAAGCTCGAGCAGCTGCATCGCCTCTTCCGCACACCCCTGGGCGCGGCCAGCGCCATTCACACGGCCGCGTACTCGCCGCTGCCCGGCCCCCACCTGGCGACCGAGTCCGGCAGCGACGCGCTCGACGTCTTTGCCACCGCACCCGCCCCGCACTCACCACCGACAGCAGTCAGCTCATGCTGCCCCACCCCTGCACCACCGGCAGCCCGACCCACCCGTACCCAGGACAGGCAGACCTCGACGCCGAGGCGAACTCCCTTCTCGCCTTCTCCACCTGGACATGGCCGTCAGGTCCCTCGGCAATCGTGGCAGGGGCTGGTCGGCCCGTGCTGGTCGAGCCAGCAGTCTTCCCATTGTGCGCAGCGGTGCGGGCCGTCGCCCGGTGGGGGTGACGGCCCGTGTCCGTGTGCCGGTCAGTGGCTGGTTGCCGAGTGGTCCGGCTGGGGGTGGGGGTTAGCGGCGGCGGCCCCAGGTTTCGGTGTCGATGGTGCGGCCGCGGTCGTCGCGGAGGGTGGCGGTGTCGGAGTGGTTGTCCCAGACGTAGTCGCGGCGGTCCTGGAAGAGGTCGGTGCGGGTGTCGCGGCCGTGGCCGGTGTGGATGCGGATGGTGGCGCGGGGGGCGATGCGGACGTTGTCGAAGCGGTAGCGGTTGCCCTCGCGGTCGCGCAGGGTCCAGCCGCGGAGGCTGATGCCGTCGCGGGTGGTGTTGGTGATCTCCACCCACTCCGCGTTGAGGGAGCGGTTGGAGCGGTCCTCGCGTCCGGGGCTGTCGGCCTGGACCCGGCTGATCTCCACCCGCGGACGCTGGTGGTGGTGGCGGTCCCCGTCCGCGGCGGACGCCGGCAGTGCGGCGGCCGAGACGGCCGCGCCGGCGGCCAGGACGGTGGCGGCGATACGGCGTACGGAGGAAGAAGCAGAAGACATGGGTGACGCTCCTTCAAGAATAGTGCCCCACCGGCCGAAACAGAAGGGGTGGAGGCGGTTCGGTATCGGACCGGAGCGGGCCGAGGGCCACACTCTCGACCCGGCACGGGCCCCGCCGCAGCCCGCGCCGGCGCCGGTTACCGGATACGGACATATCCGTCACAGTCGTTTTCCGGATGCACGCATTCCGCCCGAGCGTGCCCCTGACATTCACTGAGCGCTACACCCACCCGCCCCGCAAACCGGACATCGAGGCCGGCGCGCTCCGGCGCACGACCGGGCGCACTTCTCTCCTGCCTCACCCGCCCGGAGTAGTTGATCAGGTAACAACCGTTCTGCGGAATTCTTCGCACACCAGCCCGCGCATCGCACGTGTTTCCCATCCCGGGGTGGGCTCGCGGCCCTTGCTCTGACCCGAGAAAGCCCGATGCCGACCGGGTGTTGTCACCTGTCCCGCGCGGTCAGAAGGAGCATCAGGGCCGTGGAGCGGGTGGTCCCGAGCCCGATGGGCAACGTCTCGGCGGACACGCCGTCCTCCGCCGGCACACCGGCCGCCTCCCGCCCGACACGAGCGGCGATCCGCTCCAGCACCCCGATCGCACGCAGCACGGCCAACGGCGCGTCGTCGGTCGTGGCGGTCGGATGCCCGGTGATCTCGACCAGGAGGGCGGCCAGCGGTTCGGGCAGCGGTGCCGCCTTGTCGCGGACCAGGGGCAGGTGGGCGTTCCAGTCCGCGAGCGGCCCGGTCAGGTCGACGTCCGCCTCGTACAAGGGCCGGTCGCCGAACGTCGCCCAGTCCAGCGGGTACTCCGCCGCGCCGCGCCATCCGCACGCGCACACCGCGCGGAGCGCCTCGGCGCGTGGCCGCGCTCACCGGCAGCCGGCGAGCATGCAAA
The DNA here is from genome assembly GCF_054353315.1 of Streptomyces sp. NC-S4. Taxonomy (NCBI): domain Bacteria; kingdom Bacillati; phylum Actinomycetota; class Actinomycetes; order Kitasatosporales; family Streptomycetaceae; genus Streptomyces; species Streptomyces sp. NC-S4. Next base: position 8,334,630 of record NZ_CM135937.1, read on the forward strand.
GGGCCGCCACCTGTCGACGCGGCGGCCCTGACCTTCGGACCGGTCTACGGGGCGGGGGTGAACTCCACGTCCGTGCCGCCACAAAACCGGCCGCGATGCCCAGCAGCCGGTCCCGCTCGGCCTCGTCGACCGCCGGGCCCCAGTGGAGCTTGGTCGCGGTCCACTCCGCGCCGTACCGGCACAGTGCATCCGGCGCCGGCAACAACCACTCCGCCGGGTCCTGATCCGCCTCGTGTCTCACGAACGATCGTTACCCGACAACCCGGCCAGGTGGCGAGGTTGTTCTGGGGGGTGAGGGTGTGGGGATGGTCCGGGCCCAGCACCCCTGGCATCGGCTCTGGCAAGGCGTACGGGTGCGGAATGCTCACCCTGGCACGGCCGGCCAGCTGAGCGGGACGCCAGTCGAGACCCGCCCCACCCGGCAGCAGGATCCCCGGGCCCGAGGCGGTCATTCCATTGTGCGCCCGCCCACGGTCATGCGACGGGATACCTGGGTACTTGTTGGCAGGGGCAGGTGTTGGACTCACTGACAGTCTTCAACAAGGCAGCGTGATCACGAGGGGTGGCGACGGCATCCGGCTGGGCCCGGTCGTGCCGTCGAGGGAAGTGCAGAGAAGCTGAGCGCTGGAAGGGAGCAGTAGGTGGGTGACTGGATCCCCCGCGAGGAGTGGGTGAAGACGCAGCCTCAGGCGCTCGTGGCGTCGTGCGTCATGCTGCTGGATGGTCAGGACCGAATGCTTCTACTCCGGTACGGCCCCGGTCAGGGGGACGCCAGCGGGACGTGGTGGCTGCCGGGCGGCATGGTCGATGAGGGCGAGAGCCCGTGGCCGGCGGCCCGCCGGGAGATGGGCGAGGAGACCGGCCTCACCTTGGGCTCGCAACCCTGCTTCATCGGCATCGACCACAGGGCCAACGTCCTCGGCACCGGACCCGTCGTGGACTACTTCTTCGCCGCGAGGCTCGCCGCCGGTCAGCAGATCCGGCTCAGCCCCGAACACGACCGGCACGCCTTCCACCACCCCGACGACCTCCCGGATCCTCTCGCAGCGAACCGTCAGACGCTCACCGCGCTCCATGCCGCAGCGCTGGCCGGCCGCGCCGCTTATCTGCAGGAGGGGAGGCCGGCATGAGCCGCATCCGAACAGCCGCGACCGGCTTGGTCGTCCGCGACGGCAACGTCCTGCTCGTGAAAGGTGACTGGCCTCAGCCGGATACCTGGCTGCCTCCTGGTGGCGGACAGAAGCTGGGCGAGCCTCTGCACCGCACTGTCGAGCGGGAGGTGCTGGAGGAGACCGGTGTGACCGTGCGCGCCGGACAGTTGCTGTTCCTGCGTGAACACATCCCCGCCAATCACGAGCCCGGTCCGATGGCGTACGACCGCAACCACCGGGTTGATGCGCTGTTCTGGTGCGAGGTCGTATCGGAGCCGTCCACGCTGGGCGGGAGCATGCCGGACCCGACCCACACCGGGGTCGAGTGGGTGCCGCTCGACGAAGTCGGCGGGCTGCGGATGATCCCCCTGTACCTGCGCGACCGGCTCACTCATGTCGTTGCCCAGGCCTCTGCCGGTACGTGGCAGACGAGGTACCTGGGCGACATGGCCTGACCTTGACGTTTGTCTAACGACGGCGGGCGGCACGTTGCCCCAGACCCCGTCGGTCCGGGGCGCTGACCGCCAGGAGTGCTGCCGCTCCGCCAGCCACTGCCTCCAACGGAGCCAGAACTGTGCAACATGGGGGGGGTGATGCAGGTGGGCGTGGGGTGTAATGCAGTGTGCGCCGGGCCCTGTGCCGAAAACAGGACGCAGCCTTCGCAACCGACTTGGCAAGTCCTCTTTGCCCGCGAGGGGCGTGGGAGGGGACAGGCAGAAGTCGCCTGCCCCCGCCGGTTGTCTCAGGGCCCGAATCTGGCCTGGTCGCCATCCACGTAGATCACGAAGGGCTCAACCACTGGGGCGGCTTCGCTCTCCAGCGGACGTAGTTCTACTCCGCGGTCACAGATCTCCTTCGTAGCCCAGCCCTTATCTGGAGGAAACCCCTCCCTCGCGGCGTCATTCTGCACATCGAAGAGGGGGCGGACTGCCTCCCAGCCTTCCAGCGGTTCGAACGTGCACGTGCTCCAGGCCTGGTCAGGGGTAGCCAGATGAAGGAGGCCTACCAGTTCCCCTCCCACATACATCCGCCAATGCTCGGTCCTGATCTTGTCGGACTGCACGCGTCTACCACCCCGTCCCCATGTCCTTCAACAGTTGCTCCAAGCTTGTTCCTGGCAGCCAGTACCAGACGACCGCTTCTTCGATGACACGCCACTTAGGCGACGTCTCAGTTGGGGAGGAGGCGGCGGTGAAGCCGACGGCACCCAGCAAGCCAGGACACAGTGCGCTCGACTACCCACCGGTGGCGGCCGAGCCGTTGCGAGGACTCGGTGCCCTTGCGAGCGATGCGGTGGCGGATGCCGCGTGCGCGGAGCCATCGGCGCAAGTGGACGTAGTCGTATCCCTTGTCCGCGTGCAGTTTCGCAGGCCGTCGTCGGCGGGGTCCACGGCGAGATCGGATCGGTGGAATCCCGCGCACGAGCGGCTCCAGGCCGAGGCTGTCGTGCATGTTGGCGCCCGAGACGCCCAGTGAGAGAGGCAGACCATTCTGGTCGGTGATCAGGTGGATATTCGATCCGAGTGCGCCGCCGTCGGTCGGATTCGGTCCTGTCAGCGGCCCCCATTTCACTGCCCTCAGGCTCACTGAGTCGATCGCACACCTCGACCAGTCCAGTTCCCCGGTGGTACCCAGTTCGTCGAGGATGATGCGGTGAAGCCTGGCCCAAACCCGGGCTTCGGTCCAGTGCGTGAATCGGCGGTGGACGGTCTGCCAGGACGCGCCGAACGTGGGTGGGAGCTGCCGCCATGTGCAGCCGGACGTGGCAACGAAAAGGATCGCGGCCAAGACTCCACGGTCGTCAGCCCTGCGACGTCCGCCGCCTTGTGGACGCAGCGGCGCTACGGGCATGACCCGGAGGAAGAGCTCCCACAAACTGTCCGGAACCAGCCGCCGCACCATCTCCATGCCGAGACAACGAGAACCCCGGCCAACCGTCGACACGAGGGGTGCTCGATGCTGGCACAGCCATTCCCGGCCACCATCTTCAAGGGACACGAACGCCATGACCGACTATCTGCAGGCCGTCTTCGCCATGCTCGGCCCAGCGGAGAACCGCTACGACGATCCTGCTGCCTGGCTGCACCTGGAGCAGGAGATCGACAGAAAACTTCCCGCCGACTACAAGGCGATCGTCGATGCGTACGCCCCCGTCCAGCTCAACGGGAGCCTCTACCTTTCGTCCCACCCGGCCTGTGCCTGGCGAAACCTGGGGCAGGCGATCCGGTCGGATGCGGAAGGCTGGTCCGAGTGGCGGTCATGGGAGTCCGACGATCTGGACCCAGACGCCGATCCAAGAGTGATCTGCAACCGTTCCCAGATCACCTTCGGTTCCTCCGACGGCCTCATCCCTCTTGCCAGCACGGACCAGGGAGCCGCTGTCTTCCTGGCTCCAGAAGTCCACGGGCATTCCGACGGAATCGTGGTCCAGGGCTCGGAGGGCGACTGGGCCGGCCACGCCATGGACTTCGCCGAGTGGCTGTATCGCTACCTGACCGGCGAAGAGATGGCCGGCTGGGCCAGCGCGGCCCTGCGCCCCGGTCCCGTCCTGCTGGAGTACCTCCCCACGGGACCTCACGAGCGGACCCGCGAGGCGTACGGACCGGCCCGAGACATGTGAGTTCCGAGCCAAACGAGACGACGTCTTAGCCAACACCTCCCTGTCCCGAAAGCAGTCTCTTCCGCATCTATCCCATACAGATCTCGAACGTACGAGGGGACGGAGAGGTTATTCCAGGCCTGGGCGAGCTCCGATCGGAGCCGGTGAAGCCGCCGTTACGGTGTTACCAGGTGTAGATGCCTCCTTCGGCTACAGCGCCGAAGGCTGCCCCGATTCCGGCACTGACGCAAAGGGGGCAGACACCGGATGGGTCAGGCTGGTTGACAGGGGCGTTGTTGGCGTACGCGTAGGTGGAGGAATTCGCCGGCGAGGACATTTCCGGCCGAGGGCCTGGGCTGGTGAAGCGGCCGTGGCGCGAACTGCTCGCCGCGGACTGGCCGCAGCTGCGCGCGATCTGTGAGCGCGATGTCGTGCACCGGGTGGGCATGATCGGCGAACACGGATGAGCCACGACCATCGAGAGCCTGCACCCGGGCATCGAATGGAACGCAGGCGGTATCGAGATCGACTTGTTCCGAGGCGGAACAGTCCGCCTCACCGGCGACGGTCTCCTGCTGATCCCTTCGGTCTTCGTCGGCATATCGCCGCCCACCTGGAAGACCCCTGGCCCAGGACCTTGGTCTATCGTGCCCGCGGCACCGCCGCCCTGTGGGGTGGACGACTCGGCGCGAGTGCAAGTCCGCGCAGACCGAGGCAAGGGCGGTGGCCAAGCTTCTGACGGACGCGCACACCGGTTTCGAGGACCTGAAGAAGAAGGTCGAATCAGCGCGGGACGACGCGGTCGCCGCAGGCATGGCCGTCTCGGCAGCGGGACGCGCGACCTTCGACTTCACGCGGGTCCAGGATCCGGCGCAGGCGCGGACCCTGCGACGTGACCCGGACCTGAAGAGCGTGGAGGAGTCCTGGACCGCGTACATCGCCGCGGCGGTGAGGGCCGTGGAAGAGTTCGACAGGGCTGTCAAACAGGCGCTCGAAGCCGTGGTCGTGGACGGAAACATCCTCGACGGCACCATTGGGGGGTTCAACGCCTCGGCCAGTCCGGTCATCCCACCGACGGGGTCGGCGCGGAGTGAGCAGAAGTTCACCGACGCCGAAAAGTGGATCTTCGAGGAGATGAAGCGGAACGGAACCCGATCGAATCCACGTCGTCCTGATGCATCCCCGTAACCGGGCCGATGCGGATCAGCCGTGGCTTCAGTTCGGGATGACCCTCCCGATTTCCGCAGATGACCCGGCGGACCAGGCCGAGCACCTCGAAGCGCGGCTGATCGCAGGCGATCCCCGTTCCACTGTCGAGGTCTGGGGAGGTTCGCATGATGCCGAGCAACTGGGCTACCCATGGCCGCCGGTCGACCCGCTGTCCATGTGAACACAGCGCAATTGAGTGGCTGTTGTCTTTCCGGACTTGAGGACCGCGTTCTCGCTGGTCAGGCATAGGGTCGTCGGTCTCGTGGGAGTGGTGACGTGTCTCGTTGTCACTCGGGTGGAGGTCGGGGATGCCGTCAATCGTTGGGCTTCTGGAAGAGCGCGAGCTCACTGCACGCCGTCGCGTGGACGCACTGCGGGAGGAGGCCGACCGTATCGACGCCGAGCTCGCCGTGGCCGAGCAGGAGTGGAGCGAGTGGGTCATCGCCCGGTCGCGCGTCGGCGAGGTACTGGCTCGGGACGACGACAACGCCGACGGTCCCGATGCCTGCGACGACCTGGGGATCCCGGTGAACAGCAGGCCCGGCCCGAGTCTGCGGAGTCGGCGAAGGCGAAATCGGTGGTGCCGATGTGGCATGCGGGACTGGGCTGGTCGGCACTGTCGGTGGACTATCAGCGCATCCTGGGGGTCCTGGCCGACCGCGATCGGCTCGGTCAAGGTCCGCTTTCATGCCAGGAGATGGCCGCCTGCTTCGGCCTGGAGGTGGTGCCGGTGAAGGTGGAGGCGTTGCGGTCGAAGGCGAAGCGGCTGGTGGCCCGGGACTGGCTGGCCGAGCCCGCGCCGGGGCGGTTCACTCTCGCGAAGGACGTGGCCGGGCCAGTCGGCGGGTCATGAGCAGGGTCATCGACCAGTAGATCATCGCCTCGGCATCAGTGCTGGTGCGGCGTTCGAGGTCCCGTACCAGGCGGCGGGTGCGCATCAGGTGGGCGAAGAATCGTTCGACGATCCACCGCTTGGGCAGCACCACGAACCCCTTCTGGTCGTCGCTGCGTTTGACGACGGCCAGGACCAGCGCCAAGGCGGTGAGGCAGAAAGCGATGAGTCCGCCGGTGTAGCCGCCGTCGGCCCAGATGAGCTCCAGCAGGTGGTGCGCGTCGGCCACTTGGGCGAGCAGCACCTCGGCGGCGGCGCGGTCACCGACATCCGCGGCGGTGACCACCACCCCGAGCAGCAGGCCAAGCGTGTCGACGACGACGTGCCGCTTGCGCCCATTGATCAGTTTGCCGCCGTCGAAGCCGCGGCTGTCGGCGCCGACGACGGCGTCGGCCTTGACCGACTGCGAGTCGATCACGCCCGCGCTGGGCTCGGCGTCCCGGCCCGCCCGGGTGCGGACATTGACGCGCAGCCGGTCGTGGAACTCCTAGGACTTCGACGGTCCCCGAACTGTGCAGGAGGCCCTGCCTCTACGCGCCGACTGCCCGTAATCACCCGATCGAGACTTCCGTCCGATCGGCAAGCACCCTGATCGTTTCGACAACGGTCGGCGCACCGCACCGTAAATCCGCCCCGGGCTGACACTCACGATCCGGCTTCCCCCGCGCGGGGGAAGCCGGATGATCCGTGGGATGGATGTGATCAGGGCGGGTGACGCGGAATCTTGGAGCGTCGGCAATCCGGATACACGGGGGTCACGGTGGTTGTTCCTGCGAACTCGGAGACAGGTGGCGTTCCTAAGCCGCCGACCGCAAGCCCGGGGCGGATGTTGTGGTGGCGGCGGTGGCCCGTATGGGCGCCCGTGGCAGCCGCATCCTGGGGCGTGTTGTACGCCGCTGTCGAGGTCACCTGGGCGGTGACGGGCACCACCGTGCAATGGAAGGAGCACGCCGCGTACGCGCCGGGGGTCCAGCTCTTCCTGGCGGCCCTCGCGCTCCTGGCCGGCGGCGCCTGCCTCGCCAGCACCCGAACTCTCGCCAAGCTCGGCCGGGTCGCGGTGGCGACGGCACTGATCGTGGCACTCCCGGTCTTCGTCGTGGGAATGAACGGACTGCCGATCTATTTCGTGACGATTACGACGCTCTCGGGGATCGAGAGCGCCACCGGGCTGACCCAGGTGCTGTTGAACACGTCCGGCGCCACCTTCCTGCTCCTGGTCGGTTTGTCGTACCGCCGACGGCTGCGCGGCGACTGCCCGCGATGTGGGCGACCGCACGCCGGCGCCAGCGACGGCTCGCTTGCCCACCCAGCCGCCTCCCGAGCCCCTAGGCGGACCCGCATCGCGGTGTACCTGCTCATGTGCGGACTCCTGCCGTGGGCGGGAGCCAAGACCATCTGGACGCTGGGCGGCAACACGCTCGGCGTCGCGGGCGACGACTGGCAGAGGACGACGAGCGTTGGTGCGTCGGGGCCGTCGAAGGCAACTGCGTCGGCGGGGATCGACGTGACCGTGCTGGCGGCGATGGTCGGGATCTTCCTGCTGCTGGGGCTGCTGTACGTGTGGGGGCAGGTGTTCCCCCGCTGGACGCTGTTCTTGTCCGGACGACGGGTCCCGCGCCTGCTGCCCTTGATTCCAGCTTGGCTGACCGGTGTCCCACTGGCGATGTACGGGGCCGCCATCCTCATCATGGTCCCGCTCATGGCTGCCGGTGTGCTGCCCAAGATCAAGCCGTCCCCGCCCTTCACCACCAGCTCGGGGATCACCTGGTTTGCCGAGTTCGGCGGCCTGGCATTCGGCGGTCTGGGCGTCGGCCTCATCGTGGCCGCCCGCTCCTATGCCGCCCGCACCCGCCCCGTCTGTGCCAGCGCCACGGCACCAGAGAGGCCCAAGTAGCCGGGTGCCGGAATGTCAGCTTCCCGCTGGCGATCAATGAGCAGCCGCTGCAGTTCCCGGTCGAAGCGCGCAAGATCGCCCGTCAGGCCGATTGGGCCTTCGCACGCCCGGCACCGACCGCGATCGCCCGAGCAAGACTCCCGTTCGATCGACAAGCCCCACGATCGGTACGACAACGCCCTCTGAGATTGCGGTGCTTGAGCGGCGAGAGCCGGGCGATGTCCTCGCCCGGGATCTCGTGGCTCTCTCGGCGCGGAACTTGGCGACGGCAGCTTCGATGTACTTCGTCGTCCAGAGCACGAAGGCGTTGAGGACCAGGCCGAGCGCGCCGAGCTGGTCCTCCATCCCGTCGCGGTACGCCTGGCGGATGGTGCCGATGTCCGGCCCCACGTCTCGATCTTCTTCAGGTTCACGCGTTGCGGGCGAGTGGCTGCAGCACCCCGTACGTCCCCGTCTCCCCGGGCCCGCCAAGGCCGGGGGGAGACCGGCAAGGCGGAGGCGCACCGTGTACTGGGCGTACTCGGGCGCCCCGACGACGCGGCCCTGTGCGGTGCCGGGCGTCGCGGGCCCGGCAAGGTCCGAAAGGGACGGCCCACGGGGCCTTGCGGTGCCCGCGGCGCACGCGCCGAGCGGCGATCCCTGATCCGGCCCGGCCGGCAACGCGCCCCCGAGGCCCCGTGCCTTCGGGGCCGGGCCCGGTACTCGGGTGCGCCTCGGCCCGTGCGCACGCATGGCGGACCGGAAGGGCAAGGGCGCCCTGCGGCGGCACCGGGCGGGCTCAGCCGGAGTCGCCCGGCCGGACCAGCCCCGCCTCGTACGCGAAGATCACGGCCTGGGCCCGGTCCCGCAGGTCCAGCTTGGCCAGCACCCGCCCGATGTGCGTCTTCACCGTCTGCTCCGCCAGCACCAGGTGCCCCGCGATCTCCTGGTTCGACAGCCCGCGCGCGATCAGCTCCAACACCTCGGTCTCGCGCGGGGTGAGCCCCTTCAGCCGCAGAGCCGGGTCCTTGCGCGGCGCCGGGCGGTGCTGCACGAAGTCCGCGATCAGCCGTCGGGTCACCGAGGGCGCCAGCAGCGCCTCGCCCGAGGCGACCACCCGGACCGCAGCGATCAGATCGGCCGGCGGGGCGTCCTTGAGCAGGAACCCGGAGGCGCCCGCGCGCAGCGCCTCGTACACGTAGTCGTCGATGTCGAAGGTGGTCAGCATCAGCACCTTCGGCCGGTGTACCACCCCGGGCGGGGGATCGAGGATCTCCCGGGCGGCCGTGAGCCCGTCCATCTCCGGCATCCGTACGTCCATCAGCACCACATCGGGGTGCGCGGAGCGGGACACCTGCACGCCCTGCCGCCCGTCGGGGGCCTCGCCCACCACGTCGATGTCGGCCTGCGCCGACAGCAGGGCGGCGAACCCGGCCCGCACCATGGCCTGGTCGTCGACGATGATCACGCGAATGGTCAACTGGGGTCCTCGGTCGGATCGTTCAGGGGCAGCCGGGCGGCGACGCGGAAGCCGCCGTCCGGCAGCGGGCCCGTGTCGAGCGTCCCGCCCGTCAACCGTACGCGCTCGCGCATTCCCACCAGACCGTGCCCCGTGCCCGAACTCTCCAGCTCCACCACGGAGTCCCGCGCCGGACCGTTGACCACGAGCACCAGGACCTCGTCCTCGTCCACCGTCACCGAGACCCGGGTGGCGGCGCCGGGCGCGTGCCGCACCACGTTGGCCAGGGCCTCCTGCACGATCCGGTACGCCGACAGGTCCACCGCGGGCGGCGCCGCCCCGGCCGCCCCGGCCGCCAGCGACAGCTCCACCGGCTGCCCGGCCCGTACGGTCGCCTCCACCAGCTGCTGGAGCCGGTCGATCCCCGGCTGAGGGGCCCGCGCCCCGTCGGTGCCGTCCGTCCCGTCAGATCCGCCCGCGCCGTCGCCGCGCAGTACGGTCAGCAGCCGCCGCATCTCGCCCAGCGACTCCCGCGCGCTCGCCGCGATCGCGGCGAACTCCTCCCGTACGGGCTCCGACATGCCCGGAACCCGATACGGCGCCGAATCGGCCTGCACGGTGATCACCGACATGTGGTGGGCCACCACGTCGTGCAACTCGCGTGCGATCCGGGCCCGTTCCTCCAGCAGGGTCCGCCGGGACCGCTCCGCCTCGCTGATGCTCTCCTGCTCGGCGACCCGCTGCTGCGCGTCACCGACCCCGCGCAGCGCGCCCGTCAGGACCAGCATGACGCCGCTGAGCACGAAGAGCAGGGCGTTGGTGTTCATCACGCCCGCGGGCTCGGAGAAGCCCAGGACGGTACCGACGAGGCCGGTCACCAGCCACACCCCGACCAGGGTCCGGACGGGCTCGCGCAGCCCCAGGCAGGCCATCAGCACCAGGTAGCCGACGATGGTCATCGGCGGCCACGGCCAGGAATGCCCGGCCATCTTGTCGGCACCGACGAGCAGCACCGCGGCGACGGTGTCGGCGGCCAGGACGACGATCCAGGCGTGGAGCGGCCGGGTCAGCGCGAGGAGCAGCGGCACGGTCTGTGCCACCCCAAGCGCGCCCGCCCAGCCGCCGCCGACCCCGTAGTCGTCGGTCAGCACCGTGATGGTCACCGGCAGCAGGGTGACGACGAAGATGCCGACGACGACGAACGGCAGCGCCCGCTGCCACCGCCCGGGCGCCCGGGCGAACAAGGGCTGCGCCGCCCCCGCCGGGGTGCGCAGCACGACGGCGAGCCGCGCCAGTGCGCCGGGCATCCGGGCACCGGCCGCCGGGGAGGGACGGGTGCGTTCGCGAGTACGGCCGCGCGGCCGGTTCCGGGGTTCGTCGCTCATGATCGGACCAGCCTATGCGCCGGAGGCCCCGGAGGCCCCGGAGGCCCCGGACGGCCCGGACCGCCCGGAGGCGGGTGGGGCTAGGCTGCGTGCAGTCGATCATGGGGGATACGGGCATGGGTGCCGCGGCGGCGTTGGAGAAACTGGTGCCGGTGCTGCTGGCGTTCGGCGGCGGGGTACTGCTCGCCCGCCGGAAGATCGTTCCGGCCGAGGCCTCGAAGGTCTTCTCCGACTACGCCTTCCTCTTCGCCGTCCCCTGCTACCTCTTCGGCAACATCTACGCCAGCGACCTCGGAGCCCTGTTCAACTGGCGGGCGATCGGCGGCTATGCCGGGGCCGCGGCCCTCGCCGTGGCGGCGGTCGCCGTGGCGGCGGTCGTCCACGGCCTGCGCGAGCCGCGCGACGTGGCGCTGCGGGTGATGGCGGGGGTCCAGGTGAACACCGCCTACTTCGCCGTACCCGTCTTCATCACCGTGTTCGGCACGGCGGCGCCGATCTTCCCGATCCTGCTGTTCCAGGTCTGCGTACTGTCCCTGGTCGTCATCGCCCTCATGGAACTGGGCCGCGCGGGCCCGGCGGCCGGCGGTCCGGGCCGCCGCCTCTCCCGCGCCGTCGGCGCCTCGCTCGCGACCCCGCTGGTCCTCGCCTGCAACGCGGGGATCCTGCTGAACCTGCTCTCGGTACGGGTCCCGGCCGTCGTCCTGGACGGTGCCGCCTTCGTCGGGGACAGCGCCTCCCCGGTGGCCCTGTTCGCCCTCGGCCTCCACCTGGGCGGCCTCGGCCTCGACCTGCGGGGCACCACGGGCGAGGAACTCGCCCTCATAGGCTTCAAGTGCCTGGCGTTCCCGCTGCTGACCTGGGCGGTCTGCGGGCTGCTCGTCGGCGTCCGGGGCGAGTGGCTCGCGTACCTCGTCCTGATCGCGGCGATGCCGACCCCGCAGAACCTGTTCATCTTCGCCCAGCGCTACGACGTCGGCGTCGACCTCTCCGCGTCGATCGTCATCAAGAGTTCGCTGGTGTCGCTCCTGCTGCTGCCGCTGTGGCTGCAGGTCGTGGCCGCGTGAACGCCCGTGCCACCAGCCCCGGCCCCGGCCCGGCTACCGGGTTCCGGTCGAGACGGGCTCGAGGAAGAAGAGGCACTGGTCCGCGTTGAACCCGCCCACCTCGGCGACGAAGTGGAACCGGTCGCCCGGGCCGACGGCGGCGGGCACCTTCTCGCCGGTCAGCTTCAGGTCGAGGATGTTGACGTCCTCGTACTTGAAGGCCGGGCCGGCCGCTGTTCGCGGCCCCTCGTCGCCCGGGCCCAGCAGGAAGTCGTAGCGGGTGTCCCGGTCACCGTGGGGCGCCATGTGCACGATCGACCCGTCGAACGCGACCGTCCGGCCCTTGTGCCCGGTCGCGAAGTCCAGGTTCGCGTCGTCGCACGAGTCCGCCTTCAGCAGCGCCGCGAACTCGGGATTGTTCTGAGGCGTGATCACATCAGTGGCAGCCGGCCCGGGCGAAGCCGAAGCGGAAGCCGAAGCCGGGGCCGGCGCAGCGGAGGGCTTGCCGCTCGCAACGGCCGTCGACGTGCCCGACGCGTTCTTCTGCTCGCCTCCGTCGCCGTCCTCGAGCACAGCGGCCGTGGCGATGACGCCGGCCAGGACCACGAGGACGGCGACCACCGCGCCGATCAGACGCCACGGCGGGGGCGTCTTCGGCCGACGGAAGTCGAGGCTGGAGCGCAGCATGCCCTGCGTCCGGTCGACGAGTTCCCAGCCGTCCTTCTGCATCTTCGAGATCACCGGGCCGTCGGCGCCGCGAACCGTCCGCACGGTCTTGTACTCGTACTCGTGCTCGATCTCGTCGGCCATGCGGCTCCGCGTCCCCCGATCGGACTCTTCACACCAGATGCCTCGCGAGCATAGGGGACTCCGCGAAGAAGGCGGGGCCGTGTTCAGGTGCCGGACGGGGCCGAACCGCCCGAGTTCAGCAGGGTCGAGCCGAGCTGCGTCACCGTATGGAGGGCGGTCTTCCGCTCCCGGGTGAGGGTGGTCAGCCCGGCGGCGCGCAGCGTGGTGGCATGCTCGCTCGCGCTGGCCGGTGAAATGCCCGCCCTCCGGGCGAGCTGCGTGGTCGTGCACGCCGGATGGTCGGCTATTACGCACAGCACGACCGCCCTGGTACGGCCCAGGAGCGCGGACAGGGCCGGTGGCACAGGAGAATCGGCCCGGCGTGGATCGGCCGGGGGAGCCCACAGACCGACCGCCTCCACCGGGGTGTTCAGCGCCGGATACACCATGACCACGGTGCCGGACCAGTCGTCGTCGAACACCTGGGGAACCGGACCGCAGAACACCGACGGAGCCAGCACGAGCGGACGACCCGCCAGGTGGAAGTCGGTCTCCGGGTGGACCAGCGGCCGGTAACCCGGGATCTCCAGTACGGGCGGCTTCCACACGGCCATCGGGCGCAGGCTGTCCAGCAACGCCCCCACCCCGCCCTCCACCATGAGCCGCCCCCGCCGGGCCACTTCCCCCTCCAGGTGCCGTTGGATCCGCCCCCAGTACGGGGCCACCGCGACGCGGTGGCAGTCCTGCAGCGAGGCGACCAGCCTGCGCACCGCCCGCGGGTCGGCATTCATCGCTTCGGCCAGCCACGGCGCCCGCCACCTGTCCCTGGGCGGAAGCACGGCGAACTCCGCGCGCAGCCGACGGTCCGGCGCACTGCTCAGGCGCTGCAGCCCCTCGTCCAGGGAGCCCGCCGAGCCCACCAGGGTGAACAGATCCACCAGAGCTCCGGCGGGACGGCTGAGGAACCGTGCCGTGTCCGGCCCGTCGCTGGTGACCAGCGGGCCCGTGCGCGTACGCCAGCCGCCGAACAGCGCCTTGCCGTCACGCCGCTGCAGGTTCCACAAGCTCAGCTGCGTCTCCGCGAGCGGACCCAGCACCGTGACCCTCACCAGCGCCAGATCCTCCGCGGCGAAATGAAACCGCAGCACGTCCACCCCCTCGCCCGCCCCTTTGGGCGATGCTCCCCACCGCCGTCGATTCGGGACAGACCGAAACGAGTCGACTGCTCTTCCGGCCCGGGTGAATCCTGTTCGGCGAGGGGCGGGATCCGGGGCCGTCCCAGGGGAGGCACACATGTTGGCCGAGGAATACGGGTACGCGATATCGCCCACACCGGCGGCACAGGTGCGGGGCGTGGCGCGCAAGGCGCAGAACGCGCTGGAGCCGGGCTACGCGAGCAGGATCGCCCAGGGCCTCGCGGGCGGGATCGTCGTGACGGTGGCGATGATGGTGATCTTCCACATGCCCTTCGTACTGGCCGGGATGAGCGGCGCGATCGGCTTCGCCGTCGTCTGGCCCACCGAGCTGGGGGCCCGGAGGAAGCACGCGCTGAAGACGCTGGAGCAGGAACCGTGGCAGGTGTGGCCGTGCCGACTGGAGGGGGAGGCCAGTTCGGACAACCAGGCGCTGGTGGGGGCCCTGGTCCAGCTGCTGGCACCGGACCGCACCCCGGTCGCCGCGTTCCGCGGGTCCATGTCCCCCGAGGACTGGCTGTCGGTGCGCGACGGGCGGGGCGTGGTCTGGTTCTGCGGGGACCTGCGGGTCGGCGGCTGGATCGCGCTGCCCGCCCGACCCGCGTCCTCGCTGTTCCGGGCCGTCCCGGCGCCGGACATCCTCGGCGCCGGGACGCCGACGACCGGCGCGCTGGTCGGGCTGGAGGACGCCGCCATCGCGATGGCCACCAACGAGACCGTGTGGGCGTGGATCGGCGAGCCGTAGCCGCTCGGGACGGTTCCGGCCGAGGCCGGTGCGCCGCGCACCGGCCTCAGCCGATGGCCGCCAGGACACGGTCCGGGGTGAGGGGGAGTTCGCGGATCCGGCGTCCGGTCGCGTGGTGGAAGGCATTGCCGATGGCCGCCGCGGTGCCGACGACGCCGATCTCGCCGATGCCCTTGCCGCCCACCGGGTTGAGGTGCTCGTCGTGCTCGTCCAGCCAGTGCACCTCGATGTCGGGCACGTCGGCGTGGGTGGGTACGTGGTAGGAGGCGAGGTCGTTCTCGGTGAAGTCCCCGAAAGCCGGGTCCATGGTGCTGTGTTCGGTGAGGGCCATGCCCAGCCCCATGACCATGCCGCCGACGAACTGGGAGCGGGCGGTGAGCGGGTTCAGGACGCGGCCCGCCGCGAAGACGCCCAGGAGCCTGCGGACCCGGACCTCGCCCGTGACGGTGTCGGCCTGCACCTGCACGAAGTGGGCGCCGAACGCGTGCCTGGCGTACGGGGACTTCTGCTTGGCGGAGGCCGTCGTATCGGCCGCGACGGACACGCCGGCCTCCGGGATCGGGCCGGAGCGGCCGGCGAGCAGGTCGACCAGGCTCGTGCAGGCGTCGTGGACCGCCCATCCCCAGGAGGCCGTACCGGCCGAGCCGCCGGCCACCGAGCCCTGCGGCAGCGCGGAGTGGCCGATCTCCACCGTCACCCGGTCCAGGGCGACCCCCAGCGCGTCGGCGGCGATCTGAGCCAGGACGGTGCGGGCTCCGGTGCCGAGGTCGGTGGCGTTGGTCTGTACGAGGTACCTGCCGTCGGGGAGGGCGTGCGCCCGTGCCGAGGAGGGGGCGACGTACACCGGGTAGGTGGCTGCCGCGACCCCGGTGCCGATCAGCAGCGGGCCGTCCCGGCGCGGCCTGCGGTGCGCGGCCCAGCCGAACCGGGCGGCCCCCTCGCGCAGGCACTCCACCAGATGGCGGCTGCTGAACGGGAGGCCGCTGTCGGGTTCCGCGGCGGGCTCGTTGCGGACGCGCAGCTCGACCGGGTCGATGCCGAGGGCGCAGGCCAGCTCGTCCATGGCCGACTCCAGGGCGTACATGCCTGGACACTCGCCGGGCGCCCGCATCCAGGAGGGCGTGGGCACGTCGAGGGGCACGACGCGGTGGGTGGTGAGGAGGGCGGGCGCGGCGTACATCACGCGGGCGGGGACGGCGGCCTGTTCGACGAACTCCCGGACGCGGGAGGTGTGGGTGGTGACCTCGTGGGCGAGGGCGGTGAGCGTGCCGTCCGCACGGGCGCCCAGGCGCACGCGGTGCAGGGTGGGCGCACGGTGGCCGACGACGGCCGCGAGGTGGCGCCGGGGCAGGGCGAGGGTGACGGGGCGGCCGGTGTGCCGTGCGGCCATGACGGCGAGGACGACGTGCGGGCGGGGCGTGCCCTTGCAGCCGAAGGCGCCGCCGACGTGCTCGGAGACCACCGTGACGCGGTCCGCGGGCAGCCCGAAGAGGGAGGCCAGGGTGGAGCGTACGAAGCCGGACCCCTGGCTGGAGTCGTACACGGTGAGGGTGCCGGCGTCGTCGTCCCAGTGAGCGGTCGCGGCGTGGGGCTCCATGGGGTGGTTGTGCAGCGGCGGCACGGCGTACGCGCAGTCCACCCGGACCGGCGCGGCGGCGAACGCGGCGGCCGCGTCGCCCTTCTCGCGGTGGGCCGGATAGCCGCCGTTGACCTGTTCGGGGGTGTAGGCCGCCGGGTGGCCGGTGTGCAGCACGGTGTCGTGGGGCTCGGCGTCGTAGCGGACGCGGACGGCGGCGGCCGCGGCCCGGGCGGCTTCCGGGGTCTCGGCCACGGCCAGGGCCACGTACCAGCCGCGGTGGGGCACTTCGGGGTCCTGGAGCACGTGGAGGGTGGGGTCGTCGGAGGGCCCCAGCCGGGGCGCGTCGTAGGGGGTGAGGACGCAGAGGACACCGGGCAGCGCGAGCGCGTCGGCGGTGTCGACGGCGGTGACGCGGCCGCGGGCCGCGGTGGCGGGCACCGGCCAGGCGTACGCCCGGTCCGGCAGGGCGTGCTCGGCCGCGTAGCGGGCCCGCGCGGTGACCTTGTCCGGCCCTTCCAGGCGGATGACGGGGCTGCCGAGGGAGGGCGCCGGGGCGGCGGGGCTGGGGTCCATGGCGGTCCTCGCGATCGGGGCGGGGGCGGGGGCGGGGGAGGGGCGGGGAGGTGAGGGGCAGGGCGGGGAGGTGAGGTGAGGTGAGGGGCGGAGGGACGGTTCAGGGGCGGGAGCCGCGGGAGAGGGCGTTCCCGGAGAGGGTGTCGAGCACGTCGCGGGCGAGGTTGCGGGCGAGGGGGACCTTGAAGGCGTTGTCGCGCAGCGGCTGCGCCGCGTCGAGCTCGGCCGCGACGGCCTCCCGTACGGCGCTCTCGGTGAAGGCGGCGCCCAGCAGCCGCTCCTCGGCGGCGGTCGCGCGCCAGGGGCGGTGGGCGAGCCCGCCGAAGGCGAGCGCGACATGGCGGACGCGTCCCCCGGAGAGGTCGAGCACGGCGGCGACGGAGGCGAGCGCGAAGGCGTACGAGGCGCGGTCGCGGGCCTTGCGGTAGCACGACGGAAGACCGGCACGGTCCGGCGGGAGCGTGACCGCCGTGAGGATCTCGCCGGGCTCGATGACGGTGTCGCGTTCGGGGTGGTCGCCCGGCAACCGGTGGAAGGCGGTCGCGGGCACCGTACGGGGGCCGTCGGGGCCCTGGAGTTCGACGGCCGCGTCGAGCGCGACGAGCGCCACGGCCATGTCGGACGGGTGGGTGGCGATGCACTGCGAGGAGTGGCCGAGAACCGCGTGGTCCCGGTGGACTCCGTCGCGGGCGCCGCAACCGGTGCCGGGCTCGCGCTTGTTGCAGGGTTTGGCCACGTCCTGGAAGTAGGGGCAGCGGGTGCGCTGGAGCAGGTTGCCGCCGGTGGTGGCGACATTGCGCAGCTGGGCCGAGGCACCGGCCAGGAGCGCCTGGGACAGGGCGGGGTAGCGGGTGCGTACGAGGGGGTGGCGCGCGAGGTCGCTGCCCCGCACCCCGGAGCCGATCCGCAGGCCGCCGTCCGCGGTCTCCTCGATGGAGCCGAGCGGCAGGCCGGCGAGGTCGATGAGGGTGTCGGGGGCCTCGACGCCGAGCTTCATGAGGTCCACCAGGTTGGTGCCGCCGCCGAGGTAGCGGGAGCCGGGCCGCGCGCCGTGGGCGGCGATGGCCTCGGGGAGGCCGGTGGCGCGCACGTACGCGAACGGCTTCACGCGCCCACCCGCCCGTCACCGGGAGCCAGGGCGGCCACCACGTCCTGTACGGCGTCCACGATGCGGGGGTAGGCGCCGCAGCGGCACAGGTTGCCGCTCATCGCTTCGGCGATCCCGGAGCGGCCGAGGTCCGCGGCCCCGGGGTCGGCGGCCGCCTCGGCGAGCAGTCCGGCGGCGGAGCAGAGCTGGCCGGGCGTGCAGTAGCCGCACTGGAAGGCGTCCCGTTCCATGAAGGCCTCCTGCAACGGATGCAGGCCGCCCGTCTCGTCATCGGCCAGCCCCTCCACGGTGGTGACCCGGGTACCGTCGTGGGCGACGGCGAGCAGCAGGCAGCTGTTGGCGCGCCGGCCGCCGACCAGGACGGTGCAGGCGCCGCACTGGCCGTGGTCACAGCCCTTCTTCGCGCCGGTCAGGCCGATGTGCTCCCGCAGCAGGTCCAGGAGGGTGACGCGGTGGTCCACGTCGAGCTCGTAGCGACGGCCGTTCACATGCAGCCGGATGCCGGAGTGGGTCTCCTGCCTTGGATGCACCACTGTTGCCCCTTTGCCCGGGAATATCGATAGACCTTCCTCGGATAACCGGCGGGGGCGGATCTCACACCTCCTGTGTGGGACAAGCGGGTGCCCGGCGGCGGACGCGCGGTGCCCCCGCGCCCCTGTCGGGGCACGGGGGTGTCAGGGGCGGGCGCCGGTGTCAGGGGGTGCAGTTCACGGTGCCGGCGCGCAGTGCGTGGCCGCCGTCGTTGGCGTCGTCGGACCATAGCACCGGCTTGCGGCCGGCGGTGCAGGTGGACTGGGGGGCGATGGCGAAGCCCTCGTTGTTGTAGTTCGGCATGCCCGTCGGCCGGTCGTGGACGGCGGTCGCGGTGAACCTGCCCTGGGCGTCGATGCCGAGGACCGAGGTCCGGCCCTGGCAGGTGTCGTCGCAGGCCGCCCACAGGTGGCCCGTGGCGGGCTCGAACTCCAGGTCCATCACGCCGGTGAAGCCGCTGGCGATGGTGGCGACGCGGGTGTAGCCGCCGCCCGACAGGTCCAGGGCGTAGGCGTACACGGTGCCGTTGGCCTCGACGCCGGTGAAGAACAGGCCGCTGCCGTGGCCGGGGTAGGACGCCGGGTCGTAGACGGCGCCGGTGTGCTCGTCACGGAAGCCGTGCGCGGTCAGGAACGAGTCGGGCACCCACGAGAGGGCCTCGGGCCCGGCATTGGCCGCCAGGGAGGGCAGGTCGGCGGTGAGGTTCCACTCGGCGGTCGCGTTCAGCGAGGAGGCGCTGGAGGTGGTGTCGTAGCGGAGGATCTTCGGCAGGCTCGTGGAGCCGTTGCCGTTGTCGCGTTCGGTGGCGACGAACAGGCCGTCGGGGGTGACGACCACCCCCTCGGCGTCGGGGTCGCCGCTGCCGTTCGCGTAGTGCAGGGCCTTGCCCGCCGCCCAGCCGCCGACCGGGTCGGGACGCCATGCCGAGCCGTTGGGCACGAGCCGGTAGAGCTTGCCGGGCCCGTTGTTCACCGCCCAGAGCACGCCGGCGCTCTCGAAGGACAGGCCGCTGAGGTTCTCCCCGAACACGTTGGAGGCGTCCGCGACGGTGACCGCGGAGTCGCCGGGCCAGGGTCCCGGTGCGGGCTGGCCGCCGCCGGAGGTGCCGCAGATGTTCGCGGCACCCTTGGACGCGGCGGTCGTGGTGGTGAACGTACCGGTGCCGTCCGGGCACCGGCCGTAGCTGGTCGTCGCGTGGGCGGTCCAGGCGTAGGAGTCGACCAGGGTGGAGCCGCCCGCCGTGAACAGCCGCGCGGAGTCGGAGCTGCCCAGCCCGAACGAGGACTCGACGTCGAGAGCGAGGAAGGCACCCGGGGCCAGCGAGGTGTTCTTGGCGATCGTGTAGGAGTGGGAGTTGTCGTTGTCCTTGACGACCCACTTGGAGATGTCGACCGCGGTGGTCCCGGTGTTGACGAGCTCGATCCAGTCACCGGGGCTGCCGCCGCTCGACTCGACCTCGTTGATCCGCACCGTCGGCAGGGTGTGTGCCGAGGCCGGCGCACCGGACAGGCCGACGGCCAGGACGGTCAGGGCGACGGCGATGATGTGGGCTTCTCTACGCCAGTTCGTACGCAACGGCCGGTCCTCGTCTCATGGGTGGGCAGGTGAGCGCGCCCGCGCTCCCGGCGAAGCGTGGGGCACGGCGGCAGCCGCGGGCTGAACACGCCGCGAACAGCGCGGGTAGCCCAAAGAACGGGCCTGCTCTCCTCGCTCCTCGCACCGACTGCTCCCCGGCTCCGCCTGGCCGTCCGCGGGGCCACCAGCGGGGCCGGGGCACAGTCGTTGTCCGCGTGCGAGCACGGCCGACCGGCTTCGGCACGGCTGTCCGGCCGGGAAGGGCGTGGAGCGTTGGCCGCGGGAGCGGACGGGCGGAGCGTGCTGGTGACGGGACGGCGACGGGAGGCTTCGGCCGGATGATCGTGTTCCGTCCGGCGGGAGCGTGCTGGGACGTGATCGCCGGTGCACGCGATGCGGACAAGGCCCGCGACCTCGCGGCGGATGCCGCTTCTCCCGCTGGCACCTCACCCGCGACCGGCTGCGCACCGGACTGCCCCCTGACCGGCGCCGACCTGGGTGCGGCTCTCCCGGCGGAGGCCTCGCCCGTGCCGGGCATGACCGGTTCGGTGTTCCTCGCCAACTCCGCGGGATGGCCCGCCGCCACTCCTTACGACCCTCACCACGCCCCCGACCACCCCGAGGCCCTCACGTTGACTCCGAGGCCCTGCTGGGTTCCTTCGTCGACCCCGACGTCCGGGCGGGCCAGTGGCTCAAGGAACAACACGTGGACGTCCGCGACCTCGAACCCGCCTGCGTCCACCAGTCGTCCGTGCCCCGCGCACCGGGAACGCCGCCGCTGCGACCGTGACCCTCCAACTCGCCCACGCCGCCGCCCACGACCGGCTGGCCCCGGGCGAACGGGTGGCGCTCTTCGGCCTCGCCGGCGGCGCCGGCGGCGCGGTCGTGCTGCTGCATTGGTGACACCCCAGGCGTCTCCTGACGCGGCCACCGGGGTGACGGCCGCCGCGGCCGTCACCCCGGCAGGCCGTTGTCGGAGGCGTGGGGCATGCTCGGTGCCATGAGTTCTCCTGTGCCGTCGGTCCGTTCGTCGTGGGACCGCATAGATGCCTGGCTGCGCGTGCACGCCCCCGCCTCGTACGAGATCCTCGCGCCGCCCGCGGACCCCGACCGGATCGAGGCGGCGCAGGCGCAGATGGGCCTGCGTTTTCCGGCCGACCTGGTCGACTCCCTGCTGTGCCACGACGGCCTGCTGAAGTGGGGCACCGTCCTTCCTGGCGAGCCGCCTCAACCGGTAGAGCTGATCGTGGACCACTGGCGGATGTGCGAGGAGATCGCGGGTGACGACGAAGACCTCCGCGGGTCCTCCGGGCCGTCGGACGAGCCCTGGTGGCACGTGCGCTGGATCCCTTGGGCCCACGGCGACGGGGACGCGCAGGTGATCGACATGCGCGAGGGGCCGGAGCAGGGACGGCTGGGTACCGCCTGGCACGATGGCAGCGGCGCCTTCGAGGACGGCTGGCCGTCGCTGGCCGCTTATTTGGCGGAGGTGGCCGACGTACTGGACCACGGCGGCACGGTCGACGGCTGTGCGCCCTACCTGACCCGCGACGGCGAACTGTGGTGGACCGTCGAGGGCGACACCGACCTGAACGGGGCGCCGTTGACGCCCGCACCCGCTCCGGGGAGGGCGCAGGCCCTGGCGGCGCAGACCGGTTGGAGCCTCGCCGAGCTGCTGGGACCTCCCGTCGGGCCGCCGGGAGACGGCGCCGCTGCCATCGAGGTGGTCGCCCGTGACTGGGGCGTCGTCCTGCCGGCGGACTACGTGGCCGCGGCAGCCGCCTACGGCGACGTCGTGATCTCCGACTACGTGTACTTCTGCGGCGCCCGGAAACTGCGGAGTTACGGGGAGGAGTGGAGCCGTCTGCTTGCGGACTCCCGCTCCGTGCCCTGCCCCGTCCTGCCCGCGCCGGGAGGAGCGCTGCTCTGGGGCCACACGGTCGAGGGCGACCGGCTCTTTCTGGTCCCGCGGGCGGACGGTACCTGGACCGTGTCGGCGTTCCGCCGGGGGTGGGGCGACTGGCACGAAACGGGGCTCGGCTTCGGCGAGTGGTTCCGCGGAGCCCTCGCCGGTGCGCTCGCCACCGACTGGCTGCCGGAGTGGGTGCCGGGTCCGCATCCCCTGGAGCGAGTGGAGTCGTAGGACCGCCCATTGATCCAGGGTGTCGCCCGTGCCCGGGGATGGCCTGGAAGTGAGCGCCACGCGGGCCTGCCGGGCAGACTGGTCCCGAGTGATCGAGGTCGAGGTCGTGGTCGAGGGGGAGCGGTGTCGCGGAAGGCCTGGTGGTGGGCGGGGGCGGGATGGCTGGCGCTCGTGCTGTCGGGCGGTGCGCTCACTCTCTACCTGGACGAATCCGAGAAGCCCGGTCCGGGGTCGACCCACTGGGAGCGGGCTCCCGTCCCGAGCGGTACGCCTTCGCTCTGTCCCGGCCCGACCGCGGAGCCCGGGGCCGTCCCGCAGCCCTGTTTCCACTGGGAACGCGGCTGAAGGGTGCGGGCGACGACCGGGAGACGGTGGCATCCGCCCGCACGTACCCCGGGCGGCATCGGCTCGTTGACCCGGCATGGAACTGCCGACCATCGCGGCGCCGGGCGTCGGTGAACGGGCCGATGCCGTGGCCGATGCCGCCTGCCACCTCTACGACACCATCGCCCCTTGGCGGTCCGGCGCGCCGGGCGGATGGAGCCGGGCCGCCGCCGAGGACGCCGTCGAGGCGATCGAGACCACCGCGCTCGCGCTCGCGTCCGTCGGCCCGGGCACCGAGGTGGTCCTCGCACCCGTCCACGCGGCCCTCGCCGACCTGCGTCGCCGGCTCGACCTCGCGCCCGCCGACGCGCTGAGCGGCGACGGGCTTGCGGCGACCCCGCGTACGGTCGGCAACCCGCGCCGGACCCGCTGGGCGCGGGTGCTCACCGCCGCGCCTTCGCCCCGGCAACCGCCTTCTCGTACAACTTCCTGATGTCCGCGCCGAAGTAGGAGCTGTACGAGGTGTCGGCCTTGTCCCCGCCGGTCTTCCAGCCGCCGATGACCCCCACCACGTCCCCGGTCCCGGTGCGCGCGTCGTAGCCGCTCAGGAACGGACCGCCGCTGGTCCCGCCGGGATAGCCGGTGCAGTCGATCCGCAGGAACGATCCCGGGATCCGTGCGTCGGCACTGGTGAACTTCGTCGTCCGGTTGACGCAGACGCGCGGCCGGGCGGCAGAGGCCGGATAGCCGATCAGCGTGACCCGCGCGTGCGCGTAACCGGCGCCGGTCTTCAGCCGGTTCCCGCCGACCACGGCCTCCACCGGGAAACCGCGGGCGTCCGGACCCACCTGGGCGAAGGCCGCGTCGAGGGCGGCCGCGCGGTCGACGCCCTGGGAGCGGTAGCGCGGGTCGATCCAGATCCTGGAGCGCCCGCCCGCGTCCCGCAGGACCGGGAACATGCCGTACGGCTGCGGCTTCGCCAGCGTGTACTGCGGTACGAAGGCCACCTGCTGGGTGTCGGAGCCGAGCAGGCAGTGCGCCGCGGTGAGCACCAGGTCGCGGCCGGGGGAGGAGACCACGCTCGCGCTGCAGAAGTACGTCCCGCCGGCCTTGACGAGGAACATCCGGCCGGCGACCGGGATACCGTCGAAGTTCTGCCCGATGCCGGGGGTGAGGGCCGGCAGCCGCGGAACGGTCGGGGGTGCCGGGGCCGGCAGCGGAGCCGGAGCCGGAACCGATGGCGCGCGGGTCGGCGTGGCAACGGCAGTGGGCGTGGGAGTGGGCGAAGGGGTCGGCGCGGGCGCGGTTGTGGCGGCCGGCAGCGGCGCCTCGGCCGGATCGCCGGGGTCGTCGAGGTCGTCGAGGTCGGTGGGTTCGGTCGGCTCCGGCGGTTCGGGCAGCTCGGCCGGCGCGGCCGGCACGGGATCCACGAGTTCGGGCGGTGCGGGGGGCAACGGGGCGGCTGAGGCCATCCGTTCGGCGGTCCAGAAGGACTGTGCCTCACGCGCCGACCAGCGCCCGACGGCCACCGGGGCGGCGACGCTCCCGGCCCCGGCCACGCTCCCGGCCCCGGCCACGGCCCCGGCCTCCGCCTCGGCCACGGGCAATGGTCCTCCCGGGACCAGCAGGGCGGCCGCCACCACGGCCATCGTCAACGTACGTCGCATGCCGGACACTCCCTAAAGGGCCTGGGGGAAACGGAAGAGCCGGTCCGGGTCGTGGACACGCCGGACCTCCTGCAGCCGCGCGAGGTTCGGGCCGTAGTAGGCCTCGCGCCAGCCCGTGAGCTTCGGGTCGGTGTAGTTCTGGTACGCGCGGCCGCTCGCCCACGGGCGCAGGTCCTGCCAGAGCCCGTCGAGCCAGCCCTGGTGCCGGGCCACCTCGGCGGCCGGTGCGGATTCGGGCCAGTAGGCGAGGTACTGGGCGAGGAAGGCGCTGTCGCGGTGCACGAAGGCGGTGGCACCGGCCGGGACGCGGTTCACCGCACCGCCGCAGACCCCGTCGAACTGGACCACGCCCAGGCCGCCCCGGGGCACGCTCGTCCCGTACCTCCGCACGGCGTCCAGGACCGCGCCGATCGCCGCGTCGGGCAGCCCGCCGCCCGCCCAGAAGTCGGACCGCGCGGCGTACGAGTCCCTGCCGAGCCGCCCCTGCGGGTCCCGGCCCGGCAGGGTGCCCGGCAGCCGGCACTGCGCGGGGCTCAGCTCCAGGCAGCCGGACATGGCCCGGACGGTGTCCTCGTGGCTGCGTACGGCGGTCCAGCTGTCCTGCGGAGCCCTGCCGACCAGGTCCGACAGCCGGGTCAACTGCCGCTCCAGCTCGTGGCGCCCGTCGAGGCACACCACCCGCACCGCCGGTGGCGCCCCTGCCCCGGTCCCGGTCCCGGCGCCGGTCCCGGTCCCGCCACCGGCCCCGGCCTCGGCGCCCGCCTCGACGGTGAACTCCACCTGGCTCCAGAACGGGTCCGGCAGCCCGGCCAGCCAGCGCTGCCAGCCGCGCAGCACTGCCGCGGAGTCGGCGCCGGGCCAGTGGAGTTCGGCAGTGGCGCACGCGCCGACCGGGTGCGTGCGGAAACGGAACTCGGTGACCACGCCGAAGTTGCCGCCGCCACCGCCGCGCAGCGCCCAGAACAGCTCCGGATCCCGGTCGGCGGACACCTCGCGGACGATCCCGTCGGGGGTGACCACCCGGGCTCCGGTGAGCCGGTCCGCGGTGGTCCCGTACGCCCGCGAGGCCAGGCCCAGACCGCCGCCGAGGGTGAGTCCGGCGATGCCGACGGAGGGGCACAACCCGGTCGGGACGGACCGGCCGTGCGGGGCGAGGGCGGCGTGCACGTCCCCGAGCCGGGCCCCGGCACCGACCCGTACGCCGCCTCCTTCACCCGCGCCGTCGACCGACACCGCGGCCATGGCCCCGGTGTCGACCACCAGCCCGGCGGATCGCGTGGACCAGCCGGCGTAGCTGTGTCCGCCGCCGCGCGGGACCACGGGCGCGGCCGAGCGGCGGGCGAAGTCCAGGCAGACGGCCACGTCCCCGGCGTGCGCGGGATAGGCCACCGCGGCCGGGGCGACGGTGTCGTACCGGGGCTGGAACAGCCTGCGGGCTTCCGGGTAGTCACGGTCCCCGGGGAGCACCACACGCCCGTCCATCCCGCGCGCCAGCGCCCCGTAGTCCGGGGTCCTGGCCGCCGCGCCGACGGTGGCGAGGACGGCCGCGGCCGCGCTGCCGAGGACCTGGCGGCGATTGAGGCTCATGCCTCCTTCCTGCCACCGCCCGGGCCGATAGCCGTGCAGGCGGGTCCCACACGCACCGGGGTGCCCCCTGAACGGCGCACAGCCGAAACGGTTCTGCTCGTCCTACGGTCGTACCGCGACCGGCGACCCCCGATCCGTGAACGGCCGCCGTACGCTGCCCCCATGGCCCTGGTGGATCTCAGCACGCACGCCGACGCGTTCAACGCCGACCCGTACCCCTTCTACGACGCGCTGCGCGCCGCCGGACCCG
Organism: Streptomyces sp. NC-S4; assembly: GCF_054353315.1. NCBI lineage: Bacteria > Bacillati > Actinomycetota > Actinomycetes > Kitasatosporales > Streptomycetaceae > Streptomyces > Streptomyces sp. NC-S4. The sequence goes on from NZ_CM135937.1 coordinate 8,360,305, forward strand.
TCCACCGGCTGGTGCTCGGCGGCGAACGCACCTGGCTGGTCGTCGGCCACGAGGAGGCCCGGCAGGCCCTCACCCATCCGGGACTGTCGAAGGACTGGCTCGGCTCCGGGCCGTTCGCGAGCACCATGCCCGTCCAGGCCGTGGCCACCAGCATGCTGGACACGGATCCGCCCCGTCACACCCGGCTGCGCCGCCTGGTTGCCGGGGAGTTCACGGCCCGCCGCGTGGAGTCCCTGCGCCCCCGCGTCCAGCAGATCACCGACGAGCTGCTCGACGCGATGGCGGCCCGGCCCGACCGCCGGGCCGACCTGATCGCGTCCCTCGCCGTACCGCTGCCGATGACCGTCATCTGCGAACTCCTCGGCGTCCCCGGCCTGGACCGGCAGCGCTTCCGCTACTGGTCGAGCGAGATCGTCGCCCCGCTCGACGGCGTCGGCGCGGACCCCCGGGCCGTGTCGGAGATGACCGCGTACCTCCTCGAACTCGTCGCGGCCAAGGCCGAGGATCCAGGAGAGGACCTGCTCAGCGCGCTGATCCGCACCCGCGACGAGGACGGCGGACGGCTTTCCCCCGACGAGCTGATCGGGATGGCCTTCCTGCTGCTGGTCGCGGGCCACGAGACAACCGTCAACCTGATCGGCAACGGCGTACGGGCCCTGCTCGCGCACCCCGGCCAGCTCGCCGCGCTGCGCGCCGACCCGGACGGGCTGATCGACGGGGCGGTGGAGGAGATGCTCCGCTACGACGGCCCGGTCCAGCACGCCACGTACCGCTTCGCCGCCGCGGACCTGGAGCTGGGCGGCGTCACCATCGCGGCGGGCTCCTCCGTCCTGGTGGCCCTCGCCGCGGCGGACCGCGATCCGGCCCGTTTCGCGCAGCCCGGGCCGGGCGTCTTCGACATCCGCCGCACCGGCCCGGGCCACCTCGCCTTCGGTCACGGCATCCACTTCTGCCTGGGCGCCCCGCTCGCCCGGATGGAGGGACGCATCGCGGTCCGGGCCCTGCTGGAGCGCTTCCCGGACCTCGCCGACGATCCGGACGCGGGCCCGCCCGACTGGCTCCCGGGCACCTTGATGAGGGGCGTGACACGGCTGCCGCTGCGCTGGTGAGCGCCGGGCCCTTCGCGAGCACGACGCCGTCGTGGCGGAGCCACGCCGCCGCCGGTGCCGGCCCGCGAGTCCGGCGGCCCGTGCTGAGGTGTCGTGACGGCGCGGTCCGGGTCGAGGGTGGCGATCCGCGACTGCGCTGGGCGGTTTCCTTCGGACCACGGCGCCGCCGCAGCTGCCGACGGATCGCCTCGTCAACCAGGACCGCGACCGCCGTCGAGCGAGGCCTGCCGACGGGGCGTGGGATGTGGGCCAGAGCCATGAACTCCTCGAATGCGAGCGGCCGCTGGCGGCCGTCGGCCACCGGGCGGACCCTGGTGGTCGGTCCGCCGCGCGACCGCCCCGAGGTCACGGTCGGGCGCGCTCAAGTGGTCTCTTTCTGATCTTGCCGGTTGAGCCCGCGCCGCCCGGTGCCGCGCATCGCCGGGCGGCACGGGCCAGGCAGGATCCGGAAGAGACTGCCCGGTCGGGCGGGTCCCTTCTTGGCCGGCTCCGGCGGCGCGCCGGTGTGCTCGCACGGTCGTGCAATCGACCGTGACGACTCGGTCCGGCCCGGCGAGCGGGGCGGTGAACACCGTCCGCCCAGGCCGCCGTCCGCCGGCACGTCGCCCGGATCTGCAGCCGGTCGTGGTCGGCGGCCCGCGGCTGCGGGAGCGCGGCGCGCGTCCGCCGCAGGTGGCCGACGGCCACGCGGCCCCGGTCCGGCGCCGCGTACCCGCACCGCCGATGTCGGCCGCCGCACCGCGCCGTGTCGCACCGCACCGCGGATCGACCTGTCCGTCTCATTTCTGACGCAGGCGACGGATCGGCTTGAGGACGAGACCCACGGTCCCCGCGGCGCAGACACCCACCGCGCACACCGCCGCGGCGGGCGTGGCCCCCTGGGCGTCGGCGAGTGCGCCGAGCGCGTTGTTGCCCACCACCAGCGCCAGACTCTGCACGAGCACCAGCAGCGACTGCACCCTGGCCAGGTGGGTGTCCGGGATGTTGGTCAGCACCAGCGGACCGATGTGGCAGGCGAACATCCCCGAACCCGCACCGACGACGATTCCTCCGGCCACGGCCAGGGCAGCTGTATCGGCCAGGGCCACCGCGGCGATCCCCGGCGCCGACACGCACAGCCCCAGCGCCGCACCCCTGCCGATCCGGCGCATGGTGCCCCGCCGCGAGACCACCAGCGCCACAGCGATCATCCCCAGGCCCTGGCCACCGGCGACCAGACCGGCCGTCCCCGCGCCCCAGCCGTGTTCCCGCGCCAGGAGCGGGTTCAGCAGGGACACCACGGGCAGGAGCAGGCCCGCGGCAGCGGCCGTCAGCAGCAGTGCGGGCCGCAGGACCGGATCCCCCACAGTGGTCCGCACCCCGTCGGCCGCCCCTGCCAGGAGGCCCTCCCCGTGAGGGGACCGTTCGACGTCGAGGGCCGGCCGGACGCGGACGAGCACCACGAGGACGATCGCGAAGGTGACCGCATCGGCGACCGCCGCGCCGGTCAGCCCCGCGGACGCGACGAGCAGGGCGCCCACCGGAGCCCCGAGCAGCGAGGCGATCTGGCTGCCGGCCTGCTGCATGGCCAACGCCCGGGGGAGTTGCTCCTTGCCCACCAGGCGGCGGGGCATGGACCCGGTGGCCGGCAGATAGAACGCGTCGACCGTGCCGATGACGACGGCGACCACGACGAGGAGCCAGGGCGACGCGCCCAGGCGCAGGCCCACCAGGGCCAGTACGAGCGTGGCCGCGAGCATCACGGCGTCCCCGGCGATCATCACCCGGCGAGCGCCGAACCGGTCACCGACCGCACCGCCCGGCAACAGCAGCAAGGTACGCGGAAGGGTGATGGCGGTCAGGACCAGGGCGCCCGTCCCGCCGCCATGGGCACTGGCCGCCCAGCCGAGCGCGAAGTACAGGACGGCATCACCGAGCAGCGAGGCACGGGTGCCGATGAGCCAGACGAGATAGACGCGGGGAAGGGCGGCCGGGCGTGCTGGGACGGGCCGGGCGGTGTCGAGGGATGCCATGGGCGCTGACGCTAAAGCCCTCGAGCAGGTCGAGGGCAAGCACCTCGGACGGGATCGGGGTCGATCCGTTCGATCGGCAGCCGAGGTCCCGAACAGTTCGCGCCGGTTCTCCGGCTCCCCCTCCGGGGCCGCTCCCGGCGACCCGTTCGACGTGTCACGGCAGGTCATGAAGCGCCCGTCGCAGGACGCGGAGACCACTTACTCGCGACAACGCATGCCGTATACACCGACCCTGGCCGAATGTGCCTCTGGCTCATGCACAACGGAGACGGAAGCATCCACGCTGTCGGTCGGAACGTCCATGAGACAGGAGTGACCCGTGTTTGCTCGTACGTCACGTATCGCCATTGCGGCAGCTGCCACCGTCCTCGCCCTGGGTACGGCCGCGGCCACCGCGAACGCGGCACCCGCCCCGAGGAACTGCGTGCTCGACATCGATTCGGGCGGCATGCGGTGCTTCGACACGTTCCAGGAGGCCGTCACCGCATCCACCGGTGGACGGATCACCGACGCGCCGCTGTCGGCGAAGCACATCGACCAGGAGCTGGCCGACCGCCTCAAGGCCTCCTCCGGCGCCACGGGGGCGGAGGCCGTGCAGCTCGGCGTCGTCTACACGGACTCGAACTACGGCGGCTCCGCGCTGGTCCTGACCGGCGGCAGCGGCTGCCGGAGCGGTAACGGCCGGGACGCCCAGATCAATCTCGAAGGGACCTGGAACAACTCCGTCAGCTCGCTGACCACGCTGTCCTGCTGGCTGGAGTTATGGGATGCCCCCAACACCTCCGGGGTCCACCAGGAGTACCAGCAGTCGACCTCCTACATCGGGGATGCGATGAACGACCGGGCGAGTTCGATCGCCCTGCTCTAGCCACCGGCACGCAGTGGCGCCCCGCCCCCGGCCCGCCTCCGCGATCCGAGGGGGCGGGGCGCCGCGGCCCGGCACGCGCCCCTGCTCGCCCGGCGGCGGCGGGGCCTACGCCTTGCGCGCCAGCAGGAAGCCCTGGGGGCAGGCTTCCTCGGGGCCCGCCCCGCGGACCAGGCGGGCCACCTCCGTCAGTCCGGCCCCGGCCAGCAGGCCGGCGATCAGCTCGGGCGGGGTCCGGTACACGTGGAGGTCGACCGGATGCCCGTACGCGTGCTCCAGCCGGACCAGCTCGTCGCCCGCCTTGAAGGCGATCAGGAGATGGCCGCCCGGCGCCAGCACGCGGGCGAACTCCGCGAACAGCGCGGGCAGCCCCGAGGGCGGGGTGTGCACGGTGGAGTACCAGGCCAGCACCCCGCCGAGGACCCCGTCGGCCACGTCCAGGGCGGCCATCGACGCCACCTCGAACCGCAGCCCCGGATACGTACGGCGGGCCACCGCCACCATCGCCGGGGACAGGTCGACGCCGAAGACCCGTACGCCCAGACCGGCCAGATGCGCCGTCACCCGGCCCGGGCCGCAGCCCAGGTCGGCCACCGCCCGGCCGCCGCCGCCCGCGTCGTCGCGCACGTACTCGGCGAAGGCCGCCAACATGGCCCGGTCCAGCGGCTTCCCCGCCAGCTCGGCGCTGAGCAGCCGCGCGTAGTCGACGGCGACGGCGTCGTAGGACGCCCGTACGGAGCTGAGGTACGAGGTCTCTGTCATGCCCCTGAACAGTAGCGTCCGGAGCCCCTCCGAGGGGAAACCGGTCGAGTGCTCCCGCTCACCCCCCGACCAGCGGATTGGGCAGTTCCGCCCACTGATCGCCCGGAACCCCGGGACTGAGCCGCATCAGGGTGAGCGCCTTGGTGGGCAGCGTCCCGGTCAGCAGCGCCCCGGTGTCCGAGGTGGCCGGCAGCGCGGCCACCTCCGCGAGGGCCTCGGCGAAGGCCCCGGCCGAGCCCGCCGTCGCCCCCAGCGCCCCCGTCAGCAGGGACCCGAAGAGCTTGCGCCGCAGCACGGTCACGTCGTCGGTGACCAGCCTGCCGGACAGGGGCGGCACCGGCAGGCCGTGCCGGGCCAGCCGGGCCGGGCTGATCCGGATGTCGGCGAGGTCGCGGTAGACCAGCCGCAGCGGGGCGCCGGTGGGGGAGAGGACGACGAGGAGGTTCTGGCCGTGGGCCTCCAGGGCCACCCCGAGCTCCAGCACCCGCAGGCACACCGAGAGCGCGAGCCGGGCGAACTCGGCCCGCCAGGCAGCCGAACGCGCCGGGCCGTAGGAGGCCAGGGCCGCCACCGGCAGCACCCGCTCACCGGCGGCCGCGTCCGCGTACACCTCCGGAGGCTCGCGCAGTACGGCCGCCAGGTCCGGGCTGTGCGCGGTCGTGGCGCCCAGCGTGCGGGTGATGTGCAGCCGGCCGTCGAGCCGCTCGGCCAGGCCCTGGGCGAAGGCCGAGACGGCCGCCGCCGTCTCGATCGAGTAGACGGAGATGTCCCGAACGGACGAGGTCAGCCGGGCGCTCAGCGCGGTCTTCACATGAGCCCCGCCGTCGGCGGGAGCCAGCGTGCGCAGCGCCATCAGCGGATGCGCCGCGAAACCGGGCAGTACCCGCTCGTGCTTCAGCACGTGCGCCGCCTGCCACGGATGCACCGGGACCAGGACCCGCCCCGCGTCCCGCAGCTCCTCCGGCCAGTCGCCGGTGACCAGGCATTCCTCGGTCCGTACGGCGACCAGCCCGAGCTCCACCACCGGCCGGTGCTCGGGCGCGTATGCCAGCTGCTCGGCCACCGAGAAACCGGGCCGGGAACGGCAGTTCGGATGGTAGGGGTGCCCGTCGACCACCCGCTGCTCCCACTCCCAGGTGGTCCGCGGGGCTGGGTCCTCCCCGGTGGCCGGCTGACCGGCCCGGGAGAGCGCGAGGGAGGCCGTACAGCCGTCCAGCTCGGCGGCGAACCCTTCCCCGTGCGGCACCTCGAGGGCCGCCACCAGCCGCGCGGCCTGCCGGTAGGGCCTGCCGTCGAGCAGCAGCTCGCTCACGTAGGGCCCGGTCGCGTACGGATCCGGCAGCGGGCCCTCCAGCCGGGCGCCCCCGGCCAGCAGCAGCGCCAGGCCGTCGGGCGCGTGCTCCCGGCCGACGATCCAGGGCAGGGGCTCGAAGGCCAGAGCCCGCCACAACCGGGTCAGCACGGCCGCCCGGGCACCGGCGAGCCCGGCGGCGTAGGAGGGCCCGAGCGACGGGCGTACGCCGGCCAGTTCGGCGGCGACGGCCTCTTCGGCCGGGGAAGGGGGAAGATGCATGCTGAGGCTCCGGCATCGGAATATCGCTTTACGGGATGATCAAGTAATGATTGCGGATACCGAAGATCACGACTGGTGGTTACGCCCTGCGAACCTCCGGCGCACCGGATGGACCGAATGGAACCAGTGGACCTCAACGCCGCCGCCGACGCGTACGCCGCCGCCCCGCTCCTGAACTGCCTGCTCAGGGAGGCCGCCGAACCCGCCGAGGGCCACGGCACGGACACGGGTGCGGGAACGGACGTGCGCGTCCACCGCCTGCGCGGCAGCGGACGGCTGCTCCGCGTGCGCGGGGGGCGCCGGCCCGAACGCCCCGAACTGCGCACGGCGGACGGCTGGCACCCGCTCAGCCACACCGAACTGGCCAAACTCGTCTCCGACGAACTGGGCCGGTTCACCGGTGTCCCCAACGACGAGCTCCCCGTCGAGATCACCGACAGCCGCGACGCGATCGCCGCGCTGCTGGCCGCCCGGGCCACCGCCGAACCCCCGGCGGACCCCTACCTCCGCTCCGAACAGTCCCTGGTGATGGGTCACCCCCACCACCCCGCGCCCAAGGCCCGCGGCGGGGCGCCGGCCGGGAGCTGGCTGCCGTACGCGCCCGAGGCCTACGCCCGTTTCCCGCTGGTCTTCCTCGGGCTGCGCGAGGACCAGAGCGCCGAGGAGGGCGGCCCGGCCGCCGCCGCCGCGATCGACGCCCTCGCCGACGCCCTCGACGGGCCGCGCCCGCCCGCCGGATACCGGCTGCTGCCCGCCCACCCCTGGCAGCTCGACCTGATCGGCGAGCGGCCCGCGGTGCGCGAGGCCTTCGCCGACGGGCGGCTGCTGCGGCTCGGCACGACCCGGCGGCCCGCCTGGCCGACCGCCTCGATCCGGACCCTGTACGTACCGGACCCGACGGCCGACCTCTTCGTGAAGTTCAGCCTCGACGTCCGGATCACCAACGACGTGCGCCGGCTGTGGCGCCACGACCTGCTGAAGCTGCGCCGCACCGATGCGGCCGTCGAGGCCGGTTTCGCCGCCCTGCGCCGGACCGGCGCGACCGCCGCCTGGCTGCCGGACCGCGGCTACCGCACCGCCGCCTTCGCCTTCGAGGAGCTCGCCGTCCTGGTCCGCGACGGCCTGCACGCGCACACCGTGCCCGGGGCCACGCCGTTGCTCGCCGCCGCCCTCGCCGAGGGCTACCCCGGAAGCCCGCCCGCCGGGGCCACCGACCCGGTCCGCTGGTGGCGGGCGTATCTGCGCCAGGTCGTGCCGCCGGTGCTGGAACTGTTCGCCCGGCACGGCATCGTGCTGGAGGCCCACCTCCAGAACACCCTGGTCGCCGTCGACGCCGACGGCCTGCCGGTGCAGGCCCTCTTCCGGGACGCGGAGGGGGTCAAGCTGCCGGCGGACCTGCCGCGGGCGGATGCCTGGCAGCGCCTGGTCTACTGCCTGGTCGTCAACAACCTGACGGAGATCGCGGGCGCGCTGACCGGACGCCACCCGGACGTCTCGCCGCTCCTGTGGCCGGCCGCACGGGAGGAGTTCCTGCGCTACGACGCCACCCGCGGGCTCCCCGAGATCGCGGAACTGCTCGCCGCCCCGACCCTGCCCGGCAAGACCAACCTGCTGCTGCGCTGGACCCGCGCGGACGGCGCGGACGCCCGCTACCTCCCCCTGCCGAACCCGCTGCGCGGCTAGGCCGTCTCTTTCGGATCCTGCCGGGCCCGCGACGCCCGGCCCGCGTGCCGCGGCGGGGAGACGCCCGCGGCCCCGGTGCGGCATCCGGACTCGGGGCCGCACCGCGGACACATCCCGAAGGCAGTGGCCAGGACGTCAGTCGGTGTCGGTCGCGGCCAGCACGGACAAGTGCCGATGCCCCGGTGCGAGGGCGGCCAGACCGATGTCCCATGCCACTTGCTCGAACCACTTCGTCTCGGCATCGAAGACGTGCCAGGTACAGTCCCGCACGCGTGCTTCGACGTCCTCGGCCGTGGCGCCTTCCGGACTTCGGGACAGCGCGGCCATGGACTGCCAGGCCGCAAGGCGGCCGTAGGCCCCGAACGAGCCGGAGTTGTAGGCCCCTCCCGTGGACGCCGCGGCGAAGAGCAACTGCCATGCCCGGGCCGGAGGATGGACGTCGACCGACAGAGGGGCCTTCTTCCCTGCCCCGTGCAGACACTTCAGCCCCAGTGCCAACAGCGCGTTCGGCACCGCCCCGACGCTCAGCGGCTCCGCAAACTCAAAGACCCGCGCCTCGATGCGCCCGTTGGACTCTTCGGCCCAGTTCGCCACGGCCTTGGCCATCGCGGTGGCAGTGGCAGGCTCGGTCGTCTCCTTCACCGACGGGACACGCCCGTCGCCGATCGCCGCCGGCTCGCGGCTGTCCGGCGGCCCGTACGGCATCGAGTGACTGCTGCCACCGCTGCCGTAGCTCGGCAGATCCGCACACCCCTCCACGTCGGACAGCGCCAGCGGCAGCCGGCCCAGGGGGTGATGGCGCCAGTGCGGCGACGTCGCCCAGCCCGCGATGCCCGGCGTGGCCGCGATGTCCACGCCCCTGAGCACCAGTTCGTGGACCAGACAGGCCCGGAGCTCCTCCGAAGCGTGGCCGGAGAACGCCACGGCCAGGTCCGCCGGCTCGTGACCGGAGGCCAGCAGCGAGGCCGCGTAACGGTCCAGCTTCCTGTCGGCGACCTCGGCCGAGGAGACCAGCCGCAGCGCCTGGGAGGCGTTGTCGGCGCCAGGGGTGGTGGCCAGTAGCCGAAGCACACGATCGAAGACGCTCCGGTACTGCCACAGTTGCCCCTCGGAGCCGTACGTCCTGGCGAGAGCGATGCCGAGGTCCGCGGGGAAGGCGACGTCCCCCTGCGCGAAACGGTCGTCGACCGCCGCCCACACACCGGTGACGTTCTTCAGGCTCGGCAGCTCCGCCACGATCTTCTGTATCTGCTCGTTCACGACCGCGAGCCTACGGCGGACACGGGTTCACCCGGACGGCGCAGGGCGGCCGTGTCCTCGCCCGACTTGCCCGGCCGGAGATCTAGATTCGGCCCGGGACGCACCACCGTGCGCCCGTGCCCGGTGGTGTGACGCCCGGGCGGGCGCCCGGATCACCGTGAGGGATCGAGGGCCATGACACGACGTCCGAACATCCTGATGATCGTCACCGACGAGGAACGCGCGGTGATCCCCCGTCCGCCGGGCTTCTCGCTGCCCGCCCGGGAACGGATGGCGGAGCGGGGCGCCACCTTCGAGCGGTACTACACGGCCTCGGCCATGTGCAGCTCCGCCCGATCCGTCATCTACACCGGGCAGCACCTGCCGCTGACCGAGATCTACGACAACGACAACATGCCGTACATCCGCCCGCTCGACCCCCGACTGGGCACCCTCGGCACGATGCTCCGCGAGGCCGGCTACTACTGCACGTACCAGGGCAAGTGGCACCTCTCCAACGCCTACGTCACCCCGCAGAACCCCGGTCCCACCACGAACGCGCTGGAACCGTACGGGTTCAGCGAGTTCAACGACTGGGGCGACATCGACGGCGGTGCCTGGGCCGGGCTCAAACTCGATCCGGTCATCGCCGGCCAGGCCGTGGGCTGGCTGCGCAACCGGGCCCCGGTCGTGGAGGCCGACCAGCCCTGGTTCATGGCGGTCAACTTCGTCAACCCGCACGACATCATGAGCTTCGACTACGGCGGCTCGTCCCAGGTGCGGCTTCCGTTCGGACTCGCGCACGCCGTCGTGGCCAAGGCCGCCGCCGACGTTCCCGTCTACCGGCGCCGCTGGGACCTCGACCTGCCCGCCGGCCTCCATGACGACCTGTCCGGCGCGGCCCCGGCAGTGGCCGAGTTCGCGCGGATGCTCGACATCGTCTTCGGCCCGGTCGCCGACGACCGGCACTGGCGCGAAGGCCTGAACTTCTACCTCAATGCCATCCGGGACGTGGACCGCAGCATCGAGCTCGTCCTCGACGCACTGGAGGCCTCCGGGCAGGCCGACCGCACCGTCGTGCTCTTCACCTCCGACCACGGGGAGATGGCCGGCTCCCACGGCCTGCGCCAGAAGGGCGCCCTCGTCTACGACGAGAACTTCCACGTCCCGTTCATCCTGAGCCACCCCGACTTCCCGCGCGGCGCGCGCATCGAGGCCCTCGCCTCCGCCGTCGACATCGCCCCGACCCTGCTCGAGTTCGCCGGGGTGAACCCGGCCGAGGCCGCCACCCGCTACCCCGCGCTCAAAGGCCGTTCCCTGACCGGCGGCACCGTCCGTGACGGGGTCCTGACCACGGTCGAGTCGGTCACGGGCCTGGACGCCTCCTTCTGGTTCGAGTTCGCCGACCCCGCAGCACCCCGGCGGATCGAGTCCGGTGACCTTCGCCCGGACTGGACCAAGCGCGGTTTCCTGCGCGGCTACACCGACAGCCGCTACACCTTCGGCCGCTATTTCTCCCCGCTCAACCCCAACCGCCCCACCAGCCCCGAGGCCCTGTACGCCCAGAACGACGTCGTCCTCTACGACCGCGTCGAGGACCCGCACGAGATGCGCAACCTCGCCGCCGACCCCGCCCACCGCGATCTCGTCGCCCGCTACAACACCCTGCTCGAAGACCTCATCAGTGCCGAGATCGGCACCGACACCCGCGCGTGGGTCACCGAACGCCCCCACCTCCTGGGCTGGCCCACCTGGCACGGTGACACCGACCGACCGGTGGCCGCGGCCGCGTCGGCCCGGCCCTGAGCCGAAGGCACGCCGGGCTTCGAGCGGTCACAGGCCGGCGACGTCCCCGGCCTTCCCGAGCGCGGAGCCGAGCCCGTCCACCACCGCGTCGTGCCGCCTCGCGCGGGCCGCCCGGTCCGCCGGTACCAGCCGTGCGGCGGTCTGCACGGCGTAGGCGTCCGGGTCCCCGAAGGCGGCCCGCGGGTGCTCTCCCGTGTCCGCGCAGTGGGTCGTGACCTCCTTGACCGCCCGGAGCACTACGGGCCGGTCCACGCCCGGCTGCATGGCCAGACGTACCTGGAAACGCGCCATCCACTTCTCGCGGTCCTTCTCCGAGTCCGTCGGCCGGTCCTTCTTCGCCATGTGCTCTCCCAGGTGATCGCAGCGGTCCGTCGTGGGGTGGGACGCCGGGGCGCCGAAGCGGGTTGCGAAGGCCCGGCGGTCGGTCAGTGACCGGCGGGCGGCTCGAAGCAGCCGCCCTCGGGGTAGGGGCCGTTGGTCTTCACCTGGTAGTTGGTCCTCTGGACGAAGGCGGTGACGCAGGCGTCGTCATGGACACGGACACCGACCAACGCGCCCTCGGGCGTGACGTAGTGGTCCGTTTCGAAGCGCGGGCCCATGTCCCGTACGGTGAGCGTTCCGCCGAGCCACTCACCCCCGGGCCCGAACCGTTCCTCCTCGAACCCGAGGTCGAGCAGGGCCGTCCGCACGGTCTGCGGATCCCACGTCCCGGCCTCCCAGAGCCGCTTGAGGACGGGCTCGATACGGTCGGCGTCCTTCTGCGCGTCCTGCTCGCTCGCGGGAGACATGTCCCCCGCGATGCGGAAGCCGTTGTTCTCGCGATAGCGCGAACTCGCGCCTTCCGGCGCCGCCCCGGCCGGGCTCGGATGATCACGGTCCCAGTCGTGTTGCGCGATGATCAGCAGCGCTCCCGCCAGGGCCGCGGCGGACAACTGTGACAGCACCGTCCAGCGCGCACGGAACACGAGTGCGACGACCGCGATCACCAGCACGGTCACGAAGAAGTTCTGGATCCGGGCCAGGTGGGCGAGGTCTGCCGCGTCGATCCGTTCCTGGTCGCCCTGCGCGGCCCAGACCTCCATGCCGTACCCGAGCATGTAGTCCAACGCGAGCCATCCCACGCCGAGCAGTAACAGGGGAATGCCGATGGCCAGGTCCGCGGCGAGGGGCGTCCGGCGCGACCAGGGTCGCAGGCCGCGCCGGGGCCGGGGCCCGGTCGGGGAATCAGTCATGTCCGCATCATGTCGGGCCTGCGGAGAGGAGACATGAGTACGCGTACTCATCGGCCACCCCTTTGTGATCACCCTCGGAGCGCCCGGAGCATCCGGAGCGTCCGGAGTTTCTCCGAGGGGTCACGGCGGGAGAGGCCCAGCAGGTCCGCCGCGTTCGTGTCGAGGATCGCCGCGGCCCCCTCCCGGGCGAGGCCCGTCTCGGAGACGTGGTCGACGGACCGTACGAAGACCTCGTCGTTCTCGTACGGGAAGTCCGTGCCGAGCACGAGACGGCCGGCCCCGAAGCACAGGACGGTGCCGCGCCGGTCGAGCTCCTCGTGGACGGGATGGAACAGGGGATCGGCCAGGGTGCGGCCGAGTACGGTCGTGGTCACGCCGACGCCGGCCGCGCCGAGGTCGTCGGGGGCACGGGTGACCTCGCGCAGCGTGGCGTCGACGTGGGGGAGGGGCCTCGCGGCGAAGACCCGGAACCGGTCCGCGAAACGGGTCGCCCGCGCGGCGTACGAGTCGTTCGCCGCGCGGGCCGGTGCCACGGCCTCGGCTTCGCCGGGCAGGTGCGGGGACTGCGGCGCGACGGAGAGCACCTGGAGGTCGATGCCGGCCCGGTCCATCAAGGCGAACCGGTGGTCCAGATCGGCCTCGGTCGCGTCGGCGCCGAGTTCAGGCAGTCCACGGTCCACAGGTGCGCGTGGACGTCGATACGCAGAGCGCTCACCCTTCGACGGAACGCCCTTCGCGCGGCGCGGGCCACTCGACGGCCCCGTCGGCCGGCCCGGGTCCTGATGGCCCCGCCGCGGTCCGCTACCGGTGGAAGTGGGCGCGGTGCTCGTGGAGGAAGGCGTCGAGGGTGCGGGGCGGGCGGCCCAGGACGTCGCTGACGGTGGTGGTGGGGGTCTCCGGCCGGGTGACGGCGAGCTGCTGGATCTCCGTCACGTGGTCGGCCAGCCAGGCGGGCATGTGGGCGTGGCGCAGGAGGTTGTCGCGCATTTCGTCCGGGGTGAGGTCGACGTAGCGGATCTGCCTGCCGGTCAGGGTGGTCAGCCGTGCGGCGAGTTCGGGGTGGGAGACGGCTTCGGGCCCGGTCAGCGGGTAGGTGCCGCCGGCGATGTCCGGCCGGGTGAGGGCGGCGGCCGCGACGTCGCCTATGTCGCGGCAGTCGACGTAGTTGAAGGGCGCGTCGCCCGTGGTGCCGAGGATGACGCCCTGGGCGACGGCGGGAGCCAGGCGCAGGAGGTTCTGCATGAACGCGTAGGGGCGCAGGACGGTGTGGGTGAGGCCACTGGCGCGCAGGTGCTCCTCGACGGCGTGGTGTCCGCGGGAGACGGCGACCGGCGAGTCGGGCTCGGCGGCAGGCGCGGAGACCTTGACGATGTGTCCGATGCCGGCGTGGGCGGCGATGTCGACGACGCGGGTTTCGAGTTCGACCTGTGCGGGGCCGTTGGCCATGGCGAGGAAGAGCTGGTCGGCGCCCTTGAACGCGGTGTGCAGGGAGTGGGGGTCGGTGGCGTCGGCGTACTGGACCTCGACGGGCGGCCGGTGCGCGCCGGTGGTGCCGGGGATCGGCGCGTGCGGGGTCCGGGTCAGTGCGCGGACGGGCGTGCCGAGGGCGAGGAGGCTGTGGAGCAGGGCGTTCCCGGTCGCTCCGGTCGCTCCCATGACAACGATCATCGTGTGCTCATTCCTTCGTGTTCTTTCGTGTTCCTCGGTGACACCCCGGCCGCGGATGCGGCCGGGGTGGGCTCATGCCGGTGGTGCCGTGGTGGTGCCGCGCCAGCGGAGGGTGACGATGGTGGTGGCGAGGGCCGCGGAGACGGGCAGGTCCACGCGCAGGCGCTCCAGCCACGGGGCGGCGGGGACCGGGGTGTGCACGGGCAGCCACTGGGCGGTGAACCACCCCAGCAGGGCTGCCGCGGCGACGGTGGTGATGACGAGTAGGGCGGTCAGGAGTCCGCGCGGCGCGGTGAGGGTCCACCGTCGGGGCTGCCCGCCGTGCCGCAGCCAGGTGCCGACCAGGAACGCCACCACGGCGGAGGTGCCGGCGATGGAGGTGCAGGCGGCCACGGCCAGGTCCCGCTGACCGGTGAGGACCCCGGCGGCACCGGCCGTCAGCGCGGGCGCGGCGTAGGAGGTCAGCACCTCACGCCACAGCGTGAACGGCCGGGGGGACTGCGGTGGCCGGGACGGCCGGGGGGCCGCTCGGTCGGGGCTGGTTCTGTGCTTCGGGGCGGTCATGCCGGCCTCTTTCCGGTTCGGTGAGGTAAGCAAAAGTGAGGGGAGGTGAGGGAGGTGACAGGCTGCGGCGGTGGGCCGCAGGCCTGCCTCACCATGGTAATTAGGTGGCTAACCATTACTGCGTGAAAAGGGCCCCGTCCCGTGGAACGGAGCCGAAACGGCCGCGGGTGGGGTCAGTCCGCCGCCAGGGCCGCGCTGCCGCGCACGACGCGGGCGAGCAGGTCCAGGAACACCGTGCGCTCCTCGACGGAAAGGTCGCCCACCATCGCCTCCAGCCGTCCGAAGTGCTCGGACGCCATATCCCGCAGGCGCTGCGCCCCCCGGGCGGTCAGGACGGCCACGGTGCCGCGGCCGTCCTCCGTGGACGGGCGGCGGGCGATCAGGCCCTCGCGTTCCAGGCCGTCCAGCAGGCCGGTGATCGTCGCCCTGGAGACGCCGAGGTCGACCGCGAGGTGCGAGGGGGACTTCTCCCCGCCGTGGTCCTCCAGGTCGGCGAGCAGGCGGTAGCGCCCCGTCGACAGGCCGAACCGGGCGAAGTGCGCCTCTGCCGCCCGGCCGACCCGTGCGCCCGCCGAGATCAGTCGCACTGCGACCAATACCGCCTGGGGATCGACCTCCAGGCCGTAGTGCTCGACCTGCCGCCTGGCCTGGTCCAGGGTGGGTGCTTCACCGTCCACGCCGTGCGTGTCGTCCCTCGTCATGGAAGTAATATGGCGGCTAACGATTCGCCCTGTCAAGGGTTCTGATCATCGGGGAGCGGCTGTGCGTGGGGGCGGAATCGGCCAATCCGTGCCGCGCGCCCGATCCGCCCTCACCAACAGGTATAGACCAATGCTAGGTTGGTCGGGCAGACCGCGCAGTCCTTGACCACCCGTCAGAGGAGAAGCCATGCCCTCCCCTTCACGGGGCGGCGGCCAGGCCGCCATGCCCAAGTACCAGCGGATCGCCGCAGCGCTGCGCCGCGATCTCGACCGCGCCGCACGCACCCCCGGCGGCAGACTGCCGTCCGAACGCAGCCTCGCCGCCCGCTACCAGGTCAACCGGCAGACCATCAGGGCTGCCCTCCAGTACCTGCGCGAGGACGGCCTCGTCGTCACCGGCCGCCGCGGCACCCGCCCCGCCGCCCCCGTCCCCGCCCTCGGCGCCGTTTCCGTCCTCCCGGCCCCCGCGCTCTCCGCGGAACCCTCCGCGGGGCCCGCACCGACCCGGAGCTGGGTCACCTTCGTCACCGTCCCGCCCTCGCTCGGCACGCTCCTCGGCATGACCGGCGGCGACCGCACCCTGGTCCATCACCACCGCGACCGCGGCCCGGCCGGGGAGACCGTCCGGGACGCCGTCACCTACCTCAGCCCCGGAGCCGTCGCACGGAGCCCGGAGCTGGCCGCCCTCCGGAACCGGACGGCGGCGGCGACGGCGACCGCCCGCGCACAGGACCTGACCCCCCTGCACCACTGGTTCGACCGCGCCGCCGCGGCGGGCCGGGTCGCCGAGACCCTCACCGTGACCCGCGTCACCCACCCGCAGGCCACCGCCCGGACCTCAGTCCCGCCCGCCGCCCCGGTCTGCGGCCTGACCGTGCGCCGCACCCTGCACGACAGCTCCGGCCGGCTGCTGGCCGTCACCGACCTGGCCTTCCCCACCTGGGACCGCCTCACCTTCCACCGCGACCGCCGGGACCACGCGACCACCGGTTTCCGCATCACCTGACGCCCCGACCCGCACTGTGGCCCCGGCCACACCCCGGGCGGCGGAGTGCCGGGCCCGGCCGCCGGTCCGGCCGCCGGGCCGCCGCCCCAACTCCCCTCCGGGGGACGGGCGTACCCGACCGCGGTCATCCGCGACCGCCCGCCCGGGCCCGCAGCGCCGCCTGCCGGGCCCTCGCACCCCCGCACGTGAGGAGGATCACCCCGGTGTTTGCCCATGTGAATGCAGGGCATCGGCGCTGCTGGAGCGGAACCATGTCCTCCGGCCCCTCGGGGCACAGGACGTGGCGCACACGGGCAGATCCCGTCCCGCTCCACGGCCCGCCGCTCCGCCGGCGCGCGCCGTTCTTGGTACGACCCGTGAGGTGTATGTGTCCACGCTCCAGGCCGAGCACGTCTACAAGGTGTTCGGGAGGCGCCCCGCCGACAGCGCGGCCGCCGTCCGCGCGCTCGAAAGCGGCGCGGGCCGCGACGAGTTGCGCGCGGACGGGACCACCGCTGCCGTGATCGACGCCTCCTTCGACGTCCGGCCCGGCCAGATCTTCGTCGTCATGGGTCTGTCGGGATCGGGCAAGTCCACTCTGCTGCGCATGCTGAACGGCCTGCTGGAACCCACCGCGGGACGCATCCTCTTCGGCGGTCAGGACCTCACCGCGCTGAGCGCGAACGAGCTGCGCCACGTACGGTCCACGAAGATCTCCATGGTCTTCCAGCACTTCGCGCTGTTCCCGCACCGCAACGTGCTGGAGAACGCCGGCTACGGGCTGGAGGTGCAGGGCGTGCCCCGCCCCGAGCGCGAGCGGCGCGCCGCCGAGGCCCTGGCCCTGTGCGGGCTCGAAGGCTGGGAGCGGTCCTGGCCCGACGAGCTCTCCGGCGGCATGCAGCAGCGGGTCGGCCTCGCCCGGGCCCTGGCCACCGACGCCGAGCTGCTGCTGATGGACGAGTCCTTCAGCGCGCTGGACCCGCTGATCCGCCGCGACATGCAGGACCAGCTGCTGGAGCTCCAGCGGACCCTGAAGAAGACCATCGTCTTCATCACCCACGACCTCAACGAGGCCATGCGCCTCGGCGACGGCATCGCCGTCATGCGCGACGGCCGCATCGTCCAGCAGGGCACCGCCGAGGACATCCTCACCCGCCCCGCCGACGACTACGTCGCCTCCTTCGTCCAGGACGTGGACCGCTCCCGGGTCCTGACGGCCGACGCCGTCATGGACGATCCGGAACCGGCCGCCGACGCCTGCGACTGCCCCACCGTCACCGCCGCCACCCCGCTCGCCGACCTGTGCGCGGTCAGCGCCCGGGTCCCGCACGCGGTCGCCGTCACCGGCGCGGACGGCGCCGTCATCGGCTCCGTACCCCAGGACCGCCTCATCGCCTTCATCGGCGACGAGCAGCGGCCCCCGATGTACTGCGCGGAGGTGGCCGCCTGATGCCCCGCCTGCACCTCGGCGCCTGGGTCGACCACGGGGTCGACTTCCTCCAGAGCCACCTCTCCTGGCTGTTCGAGGCCATCACCGTGCTCGTCACCGGCCTCTACGACGGCATCGACGCCGTCCTGTCCGCCCCCGCCCCGCTGCTCTTCGCGGGCATCCTGGCCGTCGCCGCCTGGTGGCTGCGCGGCCTGCTGGCAGGCCTGCTCGCCTTCGCGGGCTTCGCGCTGGTCGACTCCCTCGGCCTGTGGGAGGACGCCATGTCCACCCTGTCCCTGGTCCTGGTCGCCACCCTCGTCACCCTGGCGTTCGCGATCCCGCTCGGCATCTGGGCCTCCAGATCCGATCGGGTCAGCGCCCTCCTGCGGCCGGCCCTGGACTTCATGCAGACCATGCCGGCCATGGTCTACCTGATCCCCGGCATCATCTTCTTCGGGGTGGGCGTGGTGCCCGGCATCATCGCGACCATCATCTTCTCGCTGCCTCCGGGCGTGCGGATGACCGAGCTCGGCATCCGCCAGGTCGACGGGGAACTCGTCGAGGCCGCCGAGGCCTTCGGCACCAGCCCGCGCGACACCCTCGTACGCGTCCAGCTCCCGCTGGCCCTGCCCACCGTCATGGCGGGCGTCAACCAGGTCATCATGCTGGGCCTGTCCATGGTGGTCATCGCCGGCATGGTCGGCGGCGGCGGACTCGGCGGCGCCGTCTACAAGGCCATCGGCAATGTCGACATCGGCCTCGGTTTCGAGGCGGGCGTCTCCATCGTCATCCTCGCCATGTACCTGGACCGGATGACCGGTGCGCTCGGCCGCCACGTCTCCCCGATCGGCCGCCGTACGCTCGCCAAGGCGCGGGCCGCCGCGACCGGCGCGGCCAAGGTGTGGAACCACCGCCCCCGGCCCGCGTACGCGATCAGCGGCGCCGTCGTCCTGGCGCTCGTCGCGGGCGGCCTGAACACCTTCGGCGGCTCCGCCGCCGAGGACGGCCCGGCCGGGGCCGCGAACATCGGCAAGGGCCGCACCCTCTCCGTCGGCTACATCCCGTGGGACGAGGGCATCGCCTCCACCTTCCTGTGGAAGGAGCTCCTGGAGCGCCGCGGTTACAAGGTCGACGCCCGCCAGCTGGAGGCCGGGGCGCTCTACACCGGCCTGGCCGGCGGTCAGCTCGACTTCCAGACCGACGCCTGGCTGCCCGTCACCCACGCCCAGTACTGGGAGAAGTACGGGAACAAGCTGGAGGACCTCGGCTCCTGGTACGGCCCCACCTCGCTGGAGCTGTCCGTGCCCTCCTACGTGAAGGACGTGCGCTCGCTCGCCGATCTCAAGGGCAAGGCGGACCGGTTCAAGGGCCGGATCATCGGCATCGAGCCGAGCGCGGGCGAGATGTCGATCCTCAAGGACGAGGTCCTGAAGGACTACGGCCTCGACGGCGAGTACCAGGTCGTCGACGGCTCGACGCCCGGCATGCTCGCCGAGCTGAAGCGGGCCTACGAGAAGAAGGAGCCCGTCGCGGTCGTGCTGTGGTCCCCGCACTGGGCGTACTCCTCCTACGAGCTGACCAAGCTCGAGGACCCGAAGGGCGCCTGGGGCAAGGGCGACGGCATCCACAGCCTGGCCCGCAAGGGCTTCGGCGAGGACGAGCCGAAGGTCGCCGAATGGCTGAAGTCCTTCAAGCTGACGGAGGAGCAGCTGACCGGCCTCGAAGCGAAGATCCAGCAGACCGGGAAGGGCAAGGAGCAGCAGGCGGTCCGCGCCTGGCTGCAGGACCACCCCGAGGTCGACCGGCTCGCGTAGTACCGCGGGCGGCCGGTCGGCCGGTCGGCCTGGCGGCCCCCGGCCGTCCCGCAGCGAAGGCGCCGCCGCGCGCAGGACCGTACGTCGGTACGGGTCCTGCGCGCGGCGGCGCCTTTCGTGCGTCCGGGGCGGCTCAGCCGACCAGCACCCGGTCCGGGGCCTTCCAGGCGTCCGGGTCGGAGTCCTGCGTGCGGGGGCGCGGGCGCACCGGCCACCACATGGACCTGCCCAGGAGGGTGGCGAGCGCGGGCACCAGCACGATCGACAGGACGAAGGCGGAGAGCATGATCCCGAGGGCCGTCGCGAAACCGATCTGCTGGGTGGAGGGGGCGGGGGTGACGGCCAGGCTCCCGAAGGAGGCGGCCAGTACCAGGCCCGCCGTGGCGATGGCGGGCGCCGTGTGCCGCACGGCGCGGCCCACGGCGGCGCGGGCCGGACCGGGCCGGGCCATCTCCTCCCGGATCCGGTCGCTCATCAGGATGTTGTAGTCGGTGCCCAGCGCGACCACGAACAGGAACAGTACGAGGGGCAGGGTGAAGTCCACCCCGGGCCGGTCCAGCGCGTGCTGGAACACCAGGGTCGAGGCGCCGAGGGTGGCGGCGAACCCGAGTCCGACCGCGGCCAGCAGGATCACCGGTGCCAGCAGGCTGCGCAGCAGGGCGAACAGGATCAGCGCGATGAGCGCCGCCGCCACCGGGAAGACCACCCGCAGGTCCTTGTCCACCGCCGTCGCGATGTCGGCGAAGACCGCCGCGGTGCCGCCCACGTGCACCTCCGTACCCGCGGGCGTCCGAGCCAGGGCCGTGGTCCTGACCGGGCCGGTCACCAGGTCGCGCGCCTCCTGCCGCTGCGGGTCGGAGGTGAGGAAGAGGTCGATCCGCGCCGCCCGCCGGTCCTTGCTGAGCACCGTGTCCGCGACCTGGCCCACCCCGTTGACCCCGGCGAGTGCCTTGGACAGTCCGTCGAGTCGTTCGACGGTCAGGGCGGCGCCGTCGGAAGCGGTGACGAAGACGCTGGTCGGGTCCGACACGCCGGCCGGCAGCGCGCGGGCCACCTCGGCCGCGGTGGCCACGGCGGCGGTGCGCTCGCCGCCCCCGCCGCCCTGCCCGTAGTCCATGCGCATCCCCACGACCCCGGCGGCCAGCGCGGCGAGCAGCGCCACCGAGGCCAGGACCAGCACGAACGGGCGGCGCGCCACCCGGTCGCCCATCCGCGCGGCGGACCCCGGGCGGGGCTCGCGCTCCAGGGCCCGGGAAGGCCAGAACATCCTGCGGCCCGTGACCGCCAGCATGGCCGGCATCAGCGTGAGGCTGCCGAGCAGCATCACCAGTACGGACAGGGCGATGGCCGGCCCGAGGACCCGGAACTGGCCGAAGGAGGCGACCCCGAGCGTGGCGAAGGCGGCGACGATGGTCAGGGCGGCGGAGGTGATGGCCGTACCCACCCGCCCGGCGACGTGCGCGGCCGCCTCGCGCCCGGACTGCTCGGGGTGTTCGCGCAGTTGCTCCCGGAAGCGGAAGAGGAGGAACAGGAAGTAGTCGATGCCGATGCCCATCAGAACCACGCTGATCAGACTCGGCGTCGATTCGGACAGTCCGATCCCGGTCAGCAGTGCGGCACCGACCACGGCCCCCGCCGCGGCGCCCCCGATGACGCTGACCGCGAGCAGGGGCAGCAGGGCCGCCAGGGCGCTGCGGAAGACGAGTACGTGCAACAGGACGATGACCGCGAGCATGGCGATGCCGACGACGGTCGCACGGGTCTTCTCCGCGTCCGCCGAGTCCACCCGGTCGGCGATCCCGCCGGTGAAGCCGGTGCGCAGGCCGTCCTCCGCCAGGGCGTCCCGGGCCGAGTCCCGGAAGGCCCGGTAGGTGTCCTGCACCCCGGGGTCGGCGGGGTTCCCCGTCAGTTCGACGGACAGCAGCCGGAAGGAGCGGTCGGGCGCCGTCATGGCCGGGCTGACCCGGGGGACCTGGGAGTGGTCCTGGGCCAGCGGCATCGTCTCCTCGGTCCTGGGCATGGTGACGCGCTTCCCGGACAACCGTCCTGCCTGCGCGTCGATGAGCTGCTCGTCGGCGGCGCTCAGCGGCGCCCCGTCCGAGCGGGCCACCAGCACGGTCAGGAGGTTCGCGTCCGGCCTCGCCCCGAACCGCTCCTCGGCGATCTTCAGAGCGGCCGCCGAGTCGTACTGCGCGGGCAGGAACCCGGCGTTGCCGGTCTGGACGGCGCGGAAGACGAACGCCTGGCCCAGGACGGCCGCCGCCAATCCCAGGACCGCCCACAGGGCGATCACCTTCCACGGACTTCGCGTCGAGAATCCGGTCAGGGCGCGGATCACATTTCCTCCGGTCTGTGCGGTGTCGGCCAGGGGTGTGTGGCCTGACCCCAGACCATCAGGGGCGAGCGGGCGAAACGTCGGGTCGAGGGAGGATCCGTACCCCGGGACCAGGGTCCGGCCGGCCGCGCCGACCAGGACCCGGGTCCTGGTCCGGGCCCCGACCGTGGTCGGGCGGCACGGCCGGCGGCCGGTGCCAGAATGGATCACAGGGGGACAGGAAGGACGGCATGGGGGTGGGCATGGGTGCGGGAACGCGTACGGGCACGGCTTCGGACACGGGCACGGCTTCGGACACGGGCGCGGAGGGGGCCGTCGAGCGGGGGCCGTGGACGCGCAACGACGCGCTCGTGGCGATAGCCGCCGGCGCCACCGACCTCGTCGGCTTCTCCCTGGGATCCCTGACCGAGGGCGGGTCCCTCAGCGTGACCGCGGCGGCCCTGCTGGTCGTCTCGGCGATGACCCTGCTCGCCCGGCGCTCCCACCCGCTGCCGGTCCTCGCCGCCGTACTGGGCTTCGGAGCCCTGGTGAACCTGGCCGCGCCACTGTCCCCGCACTTCAGCCTCACCCTCACGATCGCCCTCTACTCGGTGGTCAGGGTGAGCCGCCCCGCCGTGGTCGCGGTGACGGTGGCCGCAGCGGTCCCGCTCGTGTCCGCGGGCCAGCGCGGCTGGCCCCTGCCCTACGGCTGGTGGGGTCTGGCCGCGAACGCGGTGGCCGCCCTCATGACGGTCACCGCGGCCTTGGTGGTCAACCACCGGCAACGGGAGGCCGAGGCCCAGCGGACGCTGCTCGCCGACCGGGCGGTGGCCGAGGAGCGCCGCCGGATCGCGCGCGAACTGCACGACATCGTCGCCCACCACATCACCACCATGCAGCTGATGGCCGGCGGGGCGCGGGCCAACCTGGCGTACGACCCCGAGGCGTCCAGGGAGGCGCTGGTCACCCTGGAGGACTCCGGACGCATGGCGCTGCGCGAGATGCGCCAACTCCTCGACGTGCTACGGGCCGGGGAGGAACCGGAACAGACTCCGCCGGCGCCGCAGCCCGGGGCGGACGATCTCGGCCGGATCATCACCGAGTCCCGGCTGGCCGGCACGGAGACCGAGTTCACCGTGGACGGGCCGGTCCGCCCGCTCCCGCCCACCGTGGGTCTCACCGTCTTCCGGATCGTCCAGGAGGCCCTGACCAACACCCGCAAGCACGCGGGCCGGGCGCGGGCCCACGTACGGCTCACGTACCGCGGGGACGAGGTGGGCGTGGAGGTGCGCGACGACGGAGCGGGTGCACAGGCACCGCCCGCACGCCTCACGGCGCGCTCCGGGTACGGTCTGATCGGTATGCACGAGCGGGTCGCCCTGCAGGGCGGGACCCTGGAGGCCGCCGCCCTCGCGGGCGGTGGATTCCGGGTGGCGGCCCGGATCCCCCTCCCGGTCCAGGACTCCGCCCGACGAGAGGAAACGCACGGATGATCCGGGTACTCATCGCCGACGACCAGCCGCTGGTGCGGCGCGGCCTGGCCCTGATCCTGGGACCCGACCCCGAGTTCGAGGTCGTCGGCGAGGCCGAGGACGGGGCCCGGGCCGTGGCCCTCGCCCACGAGGTACGGCCCGACGTGGTCGTCATGGACATCCGCATGCCGGTCATGGACGGGGTCAGGGCCACCGAGGAACTCGCGCGCACGCTCCCCGGGACCCGCGTCCTGGCCCTCAGCACCTTCGACATGGACGAGTACGTGGTCGCCGCCCTGCGGGCCGGCGCGTACGGCTTCCTGCCCAAGGACATCTCCCCGGAGGAGCTCATCGCCGCGGTCCGCATCGTCCACACCGGCGAGGCGGCCGTCGCGCCGCGGCTGCTCAGCCGGCTCCTCTCCGCCTACGTGCGCACCCCCGTGCGGCCGCGGCCGTGGGCGGCCGAGACCCCGGTCGAACTCACCCCGCGCGAGCTGGAGATCTGGCGGCTCCTGGCCACCGGCCGGGGCAACGCCGAAATCGCCGCGGAACTGGACATCAGCGTCTCCACCGTCAAGAACCACATCACCGGCATCTTCGGCAAGCTGGGCGTCCGCGACCGCGCCCAAGCGGTGATCGCGGCGTACGAATCGGGCCTGGTGGAGGCCGGCAGCGGGAGCGGTTGATCACCAAGTGCCCCCAAGAGGACCGGATTCCCCCTGCTGACCGCACCTCCGGCAGGCCCGAACACTGGACGATTCGCCCGTGCGCACACGGGCCCGCCCGTGGCACAGTGCGATCAGCCCAACCGCACGACCAGGGAGCCTCCATGCGCGATCCGCACGCCAGGCCGCTCACGGCCGCCCCCGAGTGCCTGCCGGACCCCCGCCCGCTGCCCTGCTGCCCGGTGTGCGCACAGGCGCCGGAACGCATCTCCTGGCGCCAGCGCCCGGGGCGGCCCGTGACCCTCGTCTTCGACCCCTGCGGCCACCGCTGGTCCTCTCCGGCCCCACCGGTCCTGGCGGTCACCCCGCCGCTCCCGCCCCTCCCACCGTCCTGAGGGTCGTGGCAAGTCGGTTGCAAGTGCGGTGCAACCGGCCTCCGAAGACTGGTCCTCATGAACGCGAACAACCCCTCCGTTACCGCCGTCCACCCCTACACCCGCGAGATGGCGATGATCCACCAGGTGTTCCGCCGCGAGTCGCGCCTCCTGGCCGAGCTCGTCCAGGAGGTCCGCCCCGCCGACACGGCCCGCGCCCGGATCCTCGCCGAACACTGGCGCCTCTACTCCGTCGGCCTGCACACCCATCACACCGGCGAGGACGAGATGCTCTGGCCGGTCCTGCTGCCCCACCTGGACCTCGACGCCGAGCAGGTCCTGGCGATGGAGGCACAGCACCACGAGCTCGCCGAAGGGATCGCCGAGGTCCAGCGGCTGATGGACCGCTGGGAGGCGCAGGCCCGGCCCGAGGACCGCGACGAACTCGCCGAGGCGCTGCGTACGCACCACCGGCAGCTGTGCGCCCACCTCGACGAGGAGGAGCGGGAGGTCATGCCGATGGTCGCCCTCCACGTGAGCGAGGAGCAGTGGCACGCGCTGGGGGAGCGGGGCCTCGCCGAGACGCCGCGGAACCGGCTGATGATCGCCCTGGGCGCCATCCTGGAGGACAGCTCGCCCGAGGAGCGGCAGGAGTTCCTCGGCCGGCTGCCCCTCCCGGCCCGCGTGCTGTGGAGGCTCCTCGGCCGGCGCCAGTACCGCCGCGAGACCGCCCGGATCCGCGGCGGGCACACGGCCGCCTGACGTGCCGTGCCGTCCGGGTCCGGCCGCCCGCCCCCGAGGCCCGCTGCCGGATCCGCGCCCGGCCCACCACGCCCACACCCGCGCCCACCCCCTCCCGCCCCGCACCGATCGAGGAACTCCCACCGATGCGCATCGGATTCTCCGTCCCCCAGTTCGGCCCGTTCGCCGACCCCGACCGCACCGCCGCGATGTGCGCGGCGCTGGAAGCACTCGGCTGTCACAGCCTCTGGGTGGCCGACCGGCTCCTGGCCCCGCTCGACCCGCCCGAGGGCTACCTCGGCGGGCAGCAGATGCCCGCCCGGTACGGCACCCACCTCGACCCGCTCCTGACCCTGGGCCTGGCGGCCACCGCCACCGAGCGCGTGCGGCTGGGCAGCAGTACCCTCAACGCCCTGTGGCAGCCGCCCCTCGTACTCGCCCGGGCGCTGACGACCCTCGACCTGATCAGCCACGGACGCCTGGACGTGGGCATCGGGCTGGGCTGGATGCGCGAGGAGTACGAGGCCGCCGGGGTGCCCTGGCGGGGCCGCGGCGCCCGGCTGGAGGAGACCCTCGACGTCCTCGAAGCCGTGTGGTGCTGCGATCCGGTCTCGCACACCGGTCCCCTGTGGACCATCCCCGAGTCGACCGTCCTGCCCAAACCCCGGCAAGGTCCGAGGCCGCCGGTCCTGCTGGGCGGCTTCACCCCGTACGCCCTGGAGCGGGTCGGCAGGCGCGCCGACGGCTGGCTCGCCGCCTCGATGCCCCTGCCCTTCTTCCACGCGCTCTGGGCCGTGGCCGTCGAGGCCGCCGAACGGGCCGGCCGGGACCCGGCGGGGCTGCGCCGGGTGTTCCGCGTCAACCCGGACATCACCACTGCCGGGGCCGACCCCGCGGAGACCCACCACCGCGGGACCGTGCGCCAGATCTGCGACCACCTCGAGCAGATGTGCACGGCGGGGACCGACGAGGTGCTGGTGGACCTCCAGCTGACGACGGACTCGCCCGAGGAGTACCTGGACCTCGCGGCGGCGTTCATGGCAGAACTGGCCGATTAGCCCCTGCCCCGGGCCACTCCTGCGCGGGCGCCCGCGGCAGTTCGGCCAGCCCGGACCGCGCCGCGCCCGCCCAGTGCGGGGAGTCCCACGCGGCGGCCACCCGGGCTGCCTCGAGGTAGTGCTCCCGGGCCTGTTCGGGACGCTCCAGGAACCGGGCCAGGTCGCCCAGGGTCTGGGCGACGGGCCGGAAGACGAGGCTGAGGCTGCT
This sequence comes from Streptomyces sp. NC-S4, assembly GCF_054353315.1. Lineage (NCBI taxonomy): Bacteria > Bacillati > Actinomycetota > Actinomycetes > Kitasatosporales > Streptomycetaceae > Streptomyces > Streptomyces sp. NC-S4. The sequence continues at coordinate 8,386,579 of NZ_CM135937.1, forward strand.
CGCACTGCCCGCCAGCCCGCGCAGGGGCAGCAACTCCTCGTAGACCTCGGCCGCCGCCGCCCGGTCGCCGAGGGTGATGGCGGCCCTGCCGCGCAGCGCCGCCAGGATGGAGAAGCAGAAGTCCCGCCGGATCGGCACGCGCCGGGCGAACACCTCGCGGGCGGTGTCGGGGCGGCCCGCCGCGTGCAGCGCGAGAGCGGTGATGGCCTCGTTGAGGGGCTGGTACTGCTCCCACACGGCGAGCAGTACGGGCAGCACCTCGGTGATCCGGCCCTGCTGCAGCCGGATGCACCCGACGGCCAGCGCCGCCAGCCCGCTGAGGTCCACCGCCCCGCGCGCCCGCAGCTCGGCTACCGCCGTCCCCAGGTCCCGCTCCGCGTCGTCGAAGCGCCCCTGGGCCATGGCGAGCAGGGGGCGGCGCAACTGGGCCACCGCGAGCGCGCCCTGCAGCTCGTACGTGCGGGCGATCTCGTCCCCCCGTACGAGGCACCGCTCCATCGCCGCCGGGTCGTTGCGGGCGGCGGCGATGCGGGCGGCGATGTACGCCGTCATCCAGGAGTACTCGGGGCTGTCCTGGGACTCGGCCACCACGCCGAGTTCCCGGTGGAGCTCCAGGTAGGTCCCGGGTTCGAGTTCGCAGTCGACCCGGCGCAGCATCGACGCCAGCGTCAGGCCGCGCAGCCGGGGCTCGTCCAGGGTGCGGGCCAGCTCCACGGCCTGCCGGGACACGGCCACGGCGCGGGGATCGGTGTCGTCGAGCGCGTCGGCCAGCTGGTCGAGGAGCAGGCACCGCTGCCGGTCGGTCGGACCGGTGCCCTCCAGCAGCCTCCCGAGTTCCTCGACGGCCTCGGGGTCCGACGCCGCGTACGCACGGACACGCCAGGGCGTCGGTTCGGTCCAGGTCGTGTAGGCGGCGGTCAGCAGGTCGGCGCGGCCCTCCCCACGGGCCACCCGTACGGCCTGCTCCTGCGCCTCACGGGCGGGTACGACGGCCCCCATCCGGATGCGGCAATCCACCAGCTGGCCCAGCAGCATCACACGCAACTCAGCGGGATCCTGGTCGGCGAAGGCCGCCGGATGGTCGGCGAGCAGCCCGAGGGCGGCGGTCAGCAGGACTTCGGCATTCTGCGGGGCGTAGCGGCGCACCGCCTGCTCGCCCGCCAGCCGCGCGTGGTGGACCGCGGGCCCGGCGTCGGCGGTCACGACCGGGGCCGCCCGCAGCAGGTGGTGGGCCGTCGTGGCGACGTCGTCCGAGCCGAGGGCGATCAGGGCCCTGCCCAGACGGGAGTGCATCCGGGCCAGCCGCAGGCGGGTGAGGTCGCCCTCCAGCGTGTCCCGCACGAGGGCGTGCGTGAACCGCACCGTGCCCGGACGCGGCTCGGTCAGCAGTCCGGCGGTGACACCCGCGTCCAGGGCGTCGAGGAGCTGCTCGGCGTCGCCGTCCGAGGCGCGCACCAGCAGGGCCACCGCGGCCTCGCGGCCGGCGACGGCCGCCAGGCGCAGGCCGGCCGTGACGGTCGGCGCGAGCAGCGCCAGCCGGCGGCGCAACACGTCCTGGACCCCCTGCGGCACGCGGGCCAGCGCCCGCTGCTCGCCCTCGCCGGCCAGCAGCAGCGAACTCTCGTGCAGGTAGAAGGGATTGCCCCCGGCCCGTTCGGCCAGGGCCGCCGCTGCGTGCTCGCTCATACCGGCCGTGCCGCGCCGCAGCAGCTCCTTCGCCTGGACGTCCGACAGACCGCCGAGCGCCATCCGTACGGGCGAGCAGGCGGCCAGGCGGGCCAGCGCCCCCGTCAGCTCGCCCTCTCCGGTGCGGTACGAGCCCACCAGCAGCAGCGGTACGTCGCGCAGCTGCTCGGCGCAGAGCAGGAACAGTTCGATGCTCTCCTGGTCGCCCCGGTGCAGGTCGTCCAGCACGATCGCCAGCGGCTGCCGCAGAGCCGTGTCGCGCAGCCAGCCGAGCAGCGCCCGGTGCAGGCGGAAGCGCCGGGCCGGGCTGCCGTCCGGCTGCCCGGAGTCCCCTTCGGTGCCCGGAGCCAGGAGCGGAGCGAGTTCACCGGCGTACGGGCCCGGCGGTGCGGCCTCCGCCAGTTCCGGCAGCATGTCGAACCAGGCCCGGCCGGGCGGGGCGCCGTCGGTCTCCGGGCAGTGCCCGGACCCGACCAGCCAGCCCTGCTCGGGCAGTTGACGGACGGCGGCGTCCAGCAGGCTCGACTTGCCGATGCCGGCCTCACCACTGACCACGACCACCTGGGCCCGGCCGCCCCGGGCCCGGTCCGCCGCGGCGGCGAGCCCGGCGAGCTCCACGTCGCGGCCCAGGAGCCGGTCGGCCGCCAGCAGCGTCGGCGTCCCGCCTCCGTGTGCCGCGGCCGGGGCCGGGCGGCGCGCCGCCACCACGGTGCTCGCCACCCCGGCGGGGGCGGCGGCCGGGGCAGGCACCCCGGTGGCCCGGTGAAGCGCGTCCAGACGCTGGTGGAGCAGGGCCTGTTCCAGCTCCAGCAGAGCGGGCCCCGGCTCGACGCCGAGTTCCTCGTCGAGGACGTGCCGGGCCCGCCGCAGGGCGGCCAGGGCGTCCCCCTGGCGGTCACGGGCCCACAGAGCGAGGGCCAGCAGCCGCCAGCCCTCCTCGTGCAACGGCTGTTCCCGGGTCAGCGCGCCCGCGTCGGCGAGTGCCTGAGCGGCCTGCCCGCAGCCCAGCCGGGCCGCGGCGAGCCGTTCGCGGGCGCTGCGGTGTACCTCCTCCAGCCGGGCGCGCTCACCGGCGGTCCACGGCTCGTCCGAGAACTCCGCGTACGGCTGTCCGCCCCACGCGGCGAGCGCGCCGGCCAGGCCGTCGGCGGCGAGGTGGGCCGCCAGGCCGGCGTCCGAGCAGGCCGCCACCCGGCTCTCGAACGCCCAGGCGTCCACGGCGTCCTGTTCCACGGCGAGGGCGTAGCCGTAGGGCGCGCTGACCAGGAGTCGCGCAGGCGTGCGCGGGGCCCGTCCCGGTTCGAGGGTGCGCCGCAGACGGGCGATGTAGGCATGGAGGGAGGACTGGGCGCTCGACGGGACGCGCGTCGGCCACAACCGCTCGATGATCCGTTCCGTGGGGACCACCGCTCCACGGGCGAGGAGCAGTTGGACCAGGACCATCCGTGCGAGCCGGCCGCCCGCGTCGACCTCGCGGCCGTCCACCTCGACCCGGAGCGGGCCGAGCACCTTGAGACTGATCATGACAAGAACATCGTAACCGGCCCCCACCGCCCGACCGCCGCACGGACGCCGGGCCGGCTCTTGCGGAACCCGCCCGGCCCGCGCCTCTTCCTGCCTCCCGGTGAACGGCGTCAGGCGCCGCGGGCCCGTCCGGCGCCTTGCGAAGGCAGCGTCCCGGCAAGTCCGGGGCGGGGGCCGGCGACGGCCTCGGCGAGCAGGCGGCGGCCGGCCGCCGTGATGAGGGCGCCCCGTACCGCCGTGTCCCGTACGGCGCGGGCGGGTGCCGAGCGCAGGGTCCAGGCACGGGTGGCGAGGTCGGTGCGGGCGAGGACGCCCAGTGCGTCGGCCCGGCGGGCGCGGCGCCAGGCGGCGAGCGAGACGTCGGCCGGGCCGCCGCGGGCGGTGGCGGCGGGCAGCGCCGCGGCGAGCGAGACGGCGTCCCGCAGCCCGAGGTTGAGCCCTTGACCGCCGATCGGGCTGCACACGTGGGCCGCGTCACCGATCAGCAGCACCCGCCGCCGCCCGTCGGGCGCGGCGAGGCGCCGGTGGGTGCGGAAGGTGCTGGTCCAGCGGCATTCGCGGACGGCCGCCGTCCACCCGCGGGCCGCCGCCTCGGCGGCGATGTCCTCCGGGCCGCTCGAACCCCCGCCCGCCACCGGGCCGTGCGGCAGGTGCAGCACGACCCGGGCCCAACCGTCGAGGTGCATGGGGAGCACGACGAGCAGGCCGCGCGGACCGCCGACCATGTGGACCCGGGTCGGGTCCAGTGAGGGATCCTCCACCCGCAGGTCGGCGAGCTGCCACGCACCGGCGTACGTCCGGCCGCGGAACGCCGTGCCGGCCAGGGCGCGCAGGGTGCTGGACGCGCCGTCGGCCGCGACGACCCAGCGGGCGCGCACCGGCCCGAGGGCGTCCGACCGTACGGTGACGCCGTCGGCGTCCTCGTCGACCGACCGGACGGCGGTCGAGCGGTGGACGCGCACCCCCGCGCGCTCGGCCTCCGCGGCGAGCAGACCCTCGGTCGCGCACTGCGGCACGGTGAGGATGTACGGGTACGGGGAGCGCAGCCGGGCCAGGTCGAAGCCGCCGAGCCGGCGCCGCCCCGACCACATCTCCACCGCGTCCACGCGCCGGCCGAGCGGGAGCAGGGACTCGGCCAGTCCGCTCGGGGTCAGGGCCTCCAGCGTCCGCGCGTGCAGGTCCGTCGCACGGGACTCGGTGACCGGCCCGGGACGGCGTTCCAGCACCACCACCTCGAGACCGGCCCGGGCGAGCAGCAGGGCCGCGCCGAGCCCGACCGGTCCCGCCCCCACCACTGCCACGTCGTAGATCACCATGCCGCGCACTCTATCCAGAGCGCGCCGCTGCCTGACAGATGTTCAAAGATGCGTGATGGAAGTCGACTTCGAGCATCATCTTTCACTGATGCCCGCCGGAGCGCTATCTTGCCGGGAGCATGCCAAGGAGCTGTGTCCGTGTCCCGGACCGCACGAGGAGCTGCCCCATGAGACTGCCAAGCATCCGCAGGAGCCAGGGTCGGCAAGGCCCGCCAGGCAGCCGGGTACACCCGGCGCGGCGACGGCGCAGGCGGCGCACCCCGGCCGCCGCCCTGCTCGCCGCCGCCCTCACCGTGGCGGGTCTGGCCGCCGCCGGACCGGTCGCATTACCCGCCTCGGCCACCCCCACCGCCCCCGCCGGTGCCGCGGCGACGGCGGGGGACGTCACCGGTTTCACCCGGTCCGGGAACACGTTCACCGTCAGGGCGTCCGGCGGGGCCAGGGCCCGCGTGGTCGTCGCCCGCGCCGACATCTTCCGCCTCTGGCTCTCGCCCGACGGGTCCTTCACCGACGACCCGGCGGGCACCGACCTCGCGCCCACCACCGATTTCGGCCCCGTGGCCACGAGCTGGTCGGACGCGGGCGCGTACTACCGGATCACCACCGGATCCCTCTCCATCCGGGTCAACAAGAAGCCCCTGCGGTTCTCCGTCTTCCGCGCCGACGACACCACCCCCGTCTGGCAGGAGACCCGGCCCACCAGCTGGACCGGCGGCCGGACCACCCAGTACCTGGCCCGGGGCGCGGACGAGCAGTTCTACGGCACCGGTCTGCGCCTGGGCGAGTGGGCGCTGCGCGGCAAGGACGTCCCCATCGCCGTCGACAACAAGTGGCGCGAGAACGACAACGCCAGCCCCGCACCCTTCTACATGTCCACCAACGGCTACGGCGTCATGCGCAACACCTGGGCCCCGGGCTCGTACGGCTTCCACGCCCCCACCACCCTCACCCACGACGAGAAGCGCTTCGACGCCTGGTACTTCACCGGCGACTCCCTCAAGTCCGTGCTCGACGCCTACACCGACGTCAGCGGGAAGCCGTTCATGGCGCCGATGTGGGGCTTCGAGCTCGGCAACGCCGACTGTTTCAACGCCTCCAACCCCGACTACCAGGGCGATCACGGCCGGCTCCGCCACCAGAACACCCCCGACGTCGTCGGCTACGCGGCCGACGCCCGCGCCGCCGACATGCCCTCGGGCTGGTTCCTGCCCAATGACGGCTACGGCTGCGGCTACACCGCACCCCTCAAGTCGACGGTGGACGCCCTGAAGGCCAAGGGCTTCCAGACGGGCCTGTGGACCTCCACCGGCCTCGGGTCCATCGCCGACGAGGTCGGTACGGCCGGCAGCCGGGGCGTCAAGACCGACGTGGCCTGGATCGGCGGCGGCTACAAGTCCGCCTTCCAGGGCGTCCAGCAGGCGGTCGACGGCATCGAGCAGAACTCCGACGCGCGCCGCTACGTCTGGACCGTCGACGGCTGGGCGGGCACCCAGCGCAACGCCGTCGTCTGGACCGGCGACACCTACGGCACCTGGGACGACATGCGCTGGCACGTGCCTGCCATCACCGGAGCGGGTCTCTCCGGCCTCAACTACGCCGCCGGAGACATCGACGGCATCTTCGGCGGCAGCCCGAAGACGTACACCCGGGACCTCCAGTGGAAGGCCTTCACCCCGGCCTTCATGACCATGTCCGGCTGGGGCGCGACCGGGCCCTCCGCGGGCTACCACGACAAGCAGCCCTGGCGCTTCGCCGAGCCGTACCTGTCCATCAACCGCAAGTACCTGCAGCTCAAGATGCGGTTGATGCCGTACCTGTACACGATGAGCCGCGTCGCCCACGAGAGCGGCGTGCCCAGCACCCGCGCCATGGTCCTGGAGTACCCCGACGACCCGGTCGCCCGCGGCAACCTCACCAGCGGCCAGTTCATGGCCGGCGACTCCTTCCTGGTCGCACCCGTCGTCTCCGACACCTCGGTCCGCGACGGCATCTACCTCCCCGCCGGGACCTGGACCGACTACTGGACGGGCCGGACCTACGCGGGCCCGGGGTGGCTGAACGGGTACCGGGCGCCGCTCGACACCCTGCCGCTCTTCGTCAAGGGCGGCGCTGTCGTCCCGATGTGGCCGCAGATGAACCACACCGGCGAGAAGCCCGTCTCCACCCTCACCTACGACATCCACCCGCGCGGCGCCTCCACCTTCAGCCTCTACGAGGACGACGGCCTCACCCGCGCGTACCGGTCCGGCGCCTACGCCCGTCAGCGGGTCGACGTCACCGCCCCGACCGCCGGGCCCGGCACGGTCACCGTCTCCGTGGGCGCCCCCACCGGCGGCTACACCGGCAAACCGGCCACCCGTGGCTACGAGTTGACCCTCCACGTGGCCACCGCACCCGCCACCGTCACCCTGGACGGGACCCCCGTGCCGGGCCTGGCCTCCAAGGCCGCCTACGACTCCGCCGCGTCCGGCTGGTACTTCGACCCGGCGGACCGCTCCGGAGTCCTGTGGATCAAGACCGGCAGCAAGGCGGGAGCCTTCACCGTCTCGGCCTACGGCACGAGCGTCCCCGCGGCGGCGGCCCTGCCCTCGTCCACCGGCCGGCCCGCCCCTTAGGCCGTCTCGCCGAGCACGGCCCGGCACTCCCGCCGGGCCGGCTCGCTCAGCAGTCCGCGCAACCGCGTGAACAGGGAGAGGAGTTCGGCTCCCCACGCCTCGCGGAAGGCGGGATCGATCCGCGCGAGGTCGAGCTCGTTGGCCGCGGACAGCTCGGCGAGGTCCCGCCGGAGCTCCAGGGCGGGGGAGTGGACGCGGCCGGTGAACCGGTCGCGGAAGGACGCCTCCTCGTGGGCGAGCGTCGGATACGAAGCCGCGCGGTCGCAGGCGGCGTACAGGTACACGATCTCCTCGGCCTCGTCGCCGATCACCGCGGCCAGTTCGGCCCGCCGGGCGAGCGGCAGCAGAGCGCCGGGGAAACCGTCCGTGCCGTAGAACGCGTGGCACAGGCCCGCTCGCTGGAGCGCGGGCCGCGCCCCCCAGGACCGGAGGAGCCCCCGTACGCGCTCGAGGTGTGCGAGGAGGGTCCCGCCGGGGTGGGTGATCTCCTGCGCGCCGAGCGTCCGCAGCCATGCGACGGCGTGATCCGACACCGGCGTGTCCCTCCGGTCGAAGCGGTCGGGCCGGGTGGGTCGACACCCGGCCCTGCCCGCGCCTGGGTTCCGGACCCCGTGGCGCGGGCAGGGACGGGTTGCCGCCCGGGCCCTGCATCGATCTTGATCCCATCCAAAACCCAAGTCAATCCTCCGATTTGCTCCCAACTCCCAAGCGATACCTTGGGTCTTGTGACCCTTGATGATCTTCGTGTGTTCGTGGCCGTCTGCCGGGCCGGCAGCCTCAGCGCAGTGGCCCGCGACCTCGGCTGCACCCAGTCGGCCGTCAGCCAGCACGTCCGCCGCCTGGAGAAGCAGACCGGCACGAGCCTCCTGGAACGCCACGCCCGTGGCGTTCTGCCCACCGAGGCCGGCCGCATCCTCCAAACGGCCGCCGCCGACGGCATCGCCGGACTCGACGGCGCCCTGCGCCGCGTGGACGAGCTCGTCCACGGCGGTGGCGGCACGGTACGCATCACCACCGGCGGGACGACGGTGCGGCACTTCATGGCCGAGGCCGTCGTCACCTTCCGCCGCCGCCACCCCGGGGTGAGCCTGGAGTTCCAGACCGAGAACTCCATCCGCAACTGCCTCGACGCCCTCGCCGCCGATGCCCTCGACCTCGCCTGGATCACCATCGGCGGCCCGGTCCGCGGCATCGAGCTGCGCCCCGTCATGGAACTGCCCTGGGTACTCGCCGTCGGCGCGGACGACCCCCTCGCCGCCCGCACCCGCATCGACCCCGCCGACCTCGCCGGCATCCGCCACATCCGGCTCCCCAGGAACTCCGCCTCACGCGCCCACCTCGACGCCGCCTTCGCCGAATCCGGCATCCGGGTCAGCTCCGACACCAGCGTGGCCGACTGGGACACCGCCCTGCTGCTCGCCGAACTGGGCCTCGGACACGCCGTCGTGCCCGCGCTGCCCGGCTGGCGGGTCCCCGGCTCCGACGGCCCGCTGCGCCTCGTGCCGATCCCCGCCCTGCCGCCGCTGGCGGTCGGCTGGGCCGTCCGCCGCTGGGCCGCCCTCGCCCCGCCCGCCCTGGCCTTCGCCGAGGAGGTCGACCGCAGCTGCCGGGCGCGCGCCGCCGGGCAGCAGTGACGCCGCCACCAGACCCACCGCCGCCAGCGCGGCCGGCGCCATCAGCGCCGCCGACGACGAGCCGTGCTGCCCGGCGCTCGCGGCGAGCGCGATACCGAGGGCCGGGCCGACGTTCATGGCCGTCTGCTTGAGCCCCCCGACGACCCCGGCGTATCCGGCCGGGGCCTCGCCGACCACGGCCCCGGTGGCCGTGACCATGACGGTGGTGAACCCGGCGCCGAGCACCCCGAAGGCCACCGGGGACGCGGAGCCCAGCCCGGCGATCCCGGCGACGACCAGCCCCGTACCGGCCAGCGCGGTCCGGCGCGCACCGAACCGGCGCAGCGCCATGCTCGCCACCGGCGCCCCCGCCACCATCAGCGCGGTCAGCGGCAGCACCCGCACACCGGTGGCCAGCGGATCCAGCCCCTCGACGTCCTGGAGCCGGAACGTGGCCGTGAACAGCGCCCCGAACATGCCCCCGGAGACGAGCAGCAGCAGTCCGATCGAGGCCGTCACCGCCGTGGACCGGGCCACGGCGCGCGGGACGAACGGCAGCGCGGCCCGCCGCTCGCGGCGTACGAACAGGGCCGCGAGCGTGGCTGCGGCCCCGAAGCCGATGACGGTGGGCGCGGCGGTCCACCCGTACCCCGGCACGCCGACCAGCGCGTGCACGAACGCCGCGAGGGCGGCGGCGAGCAGAGCGGCTCCGGTGAGCTCCGGGCGCCCGCGCTCCCTCCGCTGCGGCGCGGGGGCCCGTACGACGAGGGCGAGCGCGGCGATCACCAGGGCCACCGGCACGTTGATCACGAACACCGCCCGCCAGTCCCACCGCGCGACCAGCACGCCCCCGAGCAGCGGACCGGCCGCCGCGGCCAGTCCGATCGCGCTGGTCCGCACCGCGACCGCAGTGGCGAGCCGCTCGGGCGGGTACGCGAGCCGCAGCAGCGCCAGCGTCGCGGGCTGCAGCAGTGCGCCGAACACGCCCTGCGCGGCGCGCAGCACGACGACCCAGCCGATGCCGGGCGCGAACGCGATGCCGGCCGAGGCCGCGGCGAAGCCGAGGACGCCGACGAGGAACAGCCGGGCGTGCCCGTACCGGTCGCCGAGGCGCCCGGCCACGACCAGGAACGCGGCCACGGCCAGCAGATAGGCGGTGCTGGTCCACTGGACCTGCGCCACGCTCGCCCCGAGGTCGCGCCGGAGGCTCGGCTGGGCCACGGTCAGCACGGTGCCGTCCAGCGCGACGAGCATGGCTCCCGCCGCGCTGACGAGGAGGGATATCCGCTGCCTCATACGGGCTCCGGGCCGAGGTGCGCGTCGACGGCGGCTGCGACGAGCCGTTCGACGCCGTCGGCCGGCGCGCCGCCGAGGGCCAGCTGCAGGCTGCCCCAGCGCCACAACTGCGCCACGCCGTGCAGGTTGGCCCACAATGCGGCGGCGGTGACGGAGGGTTCGGCCGCGCCGCAGCTGCGGACGAGCGTCACGAGGAGGCCGAACATCGGGAGGGTCGACTCCCGCAGCCGAGGCCCCTCGGAGGGGCCCTGGCCCGTACTGTCCAGCAGGTCGTGCCGGAACATCAGCGCGAACATCCCCGCGCGCTCCAGCGCGTAGCCGACGTACGCGCATCCGATCGTCCGCACCCGCTCCCGCGGGGACAGCTCCGGCGCGCCGGCCGACGCCGCGATGCGCACCCCGAGATCCTCGAACCCGCGCCGGGCGATCGCCGACAGCAGGGACTGGTGCGTGGGGAAGTACCGGCGCGGCGCCCCGTGCGAGACACCCGCCCGGCGGGCGATCTCCCGCAGCCCGACAGCGCCGGCCCCCTCGCTCAGGACGAGCTCCACACCTACGTCGATCAGCCGCTCCCGGAGCGGTCTCTCCTGGTCCATGGACACTGTCTACCAAGGCGAGTAGACAGTGTCTACTCGCCCTGCCGGCGTGTCAGACCACGGACAGGACGATCTTTCCCCGGGTGTGTCCGCCCTCGCCGAGCGCGTGAGCGCGGGCCGCCTCCGCCAGGGGGACCACCGCGTCGACCCGGACCCGCAGCCGGCCGCTGTCGACCAGGGAGGCGATCGCGCACAGCGCGGCCCCATCGGGCTCGACGAGCATGAACACCGCCCGCACCCCGGCCGCACGGGCCCGTTCGGAGGGGAAGGTCCCGTCCGGGGGCACGATCGAGATCAGCGTTCCGCCGGGCCGCAGAGTGCTCAGGGAGCGGGACCAGTAGGCCGGCCCGACGGCGTCGAGCACGACGTCGACGTCGCGCACGGCCTCCGCGAAGTCCTGGCGGGTGTGGTCGATGAGTTCGTCGGCACCGAGCGCGTGCAGGAAACCGTGCCCCGCCTCACGGGCGGTGCCGATCACGTACGCGCCCCGGGACTTGGCGATCTGCACGGCGAGGTGGCCGACCCCGCCGGCCGCCGCGTGGATCAGGACGCGCGTGCCCGGCCCGATGCCCGCCGTATCCACCAGGGCCTGCCAGGCGGTGAGGCCCGCCAGCGGGAGGGCCGCCGCGTGGATGTGGTCGAGCCGTTCGGGGCGGTGGGCGAAATGGCGGGCCGGGGCCGTGACGTAGTCGGCGTAGGCGCCGGCCGGATGCGGGAAGCGCGGCATGCCGAACACGGCGTCACCGGGACGGAACACGGTGACGCCGCGGCCGACCGCCTCGACGACGCCGGAGACGTCGAAGCCCAGGGTGAACGGGGGCGTGGCTCCGGTGGAGAACAAGCCCCGCGAACGGATCTGCCGGTCCGCAGGGTTGACGCCCGCGGCGTGCACACGGACCAGGATCTCCGTCGGGCCGGGACTCGGCCGCTCGGTCTCGGTGAGCCGGAGCACCTCCGGTCCGCCGGGGCGGTCCTGGGTGACGGCGCGCATCATCGGACGGGCTTCGTGGCTCATGGTGATCGCTCTCAAGAGGGATATCAGGGTGTTCGTACCCCTTCGCCGGGGTACGTTCCCAGGCTGCCGTGAGCGGGCGGGACCGGATAGCGGCCCGATGGCCAACACCTGAAAGGATCGGGTCATGCACCGCATCGGAGTCCTCGCCCTGGACGGTGTGATGCCGTTCGAACTGGGTATCGCGGCGCGCGTCTTCGGCGCGGCCCGCGACCCGGAGGGCAACGCCCTCTATTCCGTGACCACGTGCAGCCTCGACGGCCGGCCCGTGCGGACGGACGCCGACTACCGGCTCGCCGTCGGCCACGACGCGTCCGTCCTGGCCGACATGGACACAGTGGTCGTCGCGCCCTCCCGGGGCCTGGGGCCGATCCGCACCGAAGGCCGCCTCCCGGACGCCCTGCGCACAGCCCTCGCCGCCCTCCGCCCCGGCACGCGGATGGTGGCGATCTGTACCGGTGCCTACGTCCTGGCCGCCGCGGGTCTGCTCGACGGCCGTCCGGCCACCACCCACTGGCGCGAGGCCGACCGGCTGCGGCGGACCTTCACCCGGGTCCGCGTCGACCCCGACGTGCTGTTCGTCGACGACGGCGACGTGCTGACCTCGGCCGGGGTCGCCGCCGGCATCGACCTGTGCCTGCACATCGTCCGCCGCGACCACGGCAGCGCGATCGCCAACGAGGTCGCGCGCTCCTGTGTCGTTCCGCCGTGGCGCGACGGTGGGCAGGCGCAGTACATCCGCCGTCCCGTTCCCGTGCCCACGGCCGGCGGTACCGCGCCCACCCGCGCCTGGGTCCTGGAGCGGCTCGGTGAACCCCTGGCCCTGGCCGACATGGCCGCGCACGCGAAGGTCAGCGTCCGGACCTTCACCCGCCGCTTCCGGGACGAGGTCGGAGCGAGCCCCGGGCGATGGCTCGTGCAGCAGCGGATCGAGCGGGCCCGGTACCTGCTGGAGACCACGGACTGGCCGGTCGACACGGTGGCCGCCCGTGCGGGCCTGGGCACCGGGGCCTCGCTGCGTCAGCACCTGCGCACCGCCCTCGGCGTCTCTCCCCAGGCGTACCGCCGCACCTTCCGCGCGACGCGTCCGGCCCCGGAGGCCCTGCCCCGTGGTGCGGGGCATGATGGAGTGGCCGGGGAGGTAGGCCAAGTCCGATCCCGTGGCCCGGCGGAGGAGGTGCACGTGCCATGACGGAGCACGACGGCGGTCCCTCGGCGCAGAAGCTGGAGGAGGGCCGGCTGCTCAAGGAGCTGGAGGCCATCCACCGCACGCGCCACGAGACCCTGTTGCACGGGTCCGACGACGCCCTGGTCACCCATACGAAGCGGATGAACGAGCTGGAGCACGAGTACGTGCGCCGCCACCCGCAGCGGGCCCAGACCGCGGGCCGCACCCGCTCGGGAGCCCGCGCCCGCGCCACCGGCGACTAGGCCGTCTCTTTCGGATCTTGCCGGGCCCGCGACGCCCGGCACCGCACCCGGCCGCGTTGTCGGAACGCCCGAGTACGTCCAGTACACGGGCGCACCTCCGCCTTGCCGTGCACGGCACCGGACGCCGCGGGCTCGGCCGACAAGATCCGAAAGAGACGACCTAGCGGCGGCGATCAGGACCGGCGTCCGGGTCCGGTCCGGGACGGCCGGACGGTCGGGAGGCGGGGTCGAGGAGGGCGCCGAAGGCGGTCGGCAGGCACTTCCACGCCTCCGGCCCCGGCGGCGAACCCGGCCTCGGTCGGCGTGCCCGGGATGCCGGCCCAGCGCGGCGGCCGCACTGCGCATGGAGCCCGCCGCTGGCGGTGACGACGGGCAGGGTCACCGTTTGCTGCCGTATCGGCGCTGGAAGCGTTCGACCCGGCCGGCGGTGTCCAGGACGCGGGCGGTGCCGGTGTAGAAGGGGTGGCTCTGCGAGGAGATTTCGACGTCGATGACGGGGTAGGTGTTGCCGTCCTCCCATTCGACCGTCCTGTCACTGGTGGCTGTCGACCGGGTGAGGAAGGCGAAGTCGGCGGCCTTGTCGCGGAAGACGACGCGGCCGTAGGCGGGGTGGATTCCGGGCTTCACGGTGCGCTCCTTCGGGAGGTGTGGGGCGGGGTCAGCGCTCTTCGCGGTAATCGACGTGCCGGCGGACGACCGGGTCGAACTTGCGCAGCACCATGCGGTCGGGGTCGTTGCGCCGGTTCTTGCGGGTCACGTAGGTGTGGCCGGTCCCCGCGGTGGAGCGGAGCCTGACGATCGGGCGTACTTCGTTGCGTGCCATGAAGGCAGTATACGGAAATGAATCCCATTTTCAATAGAGTTCGGCAAGGGAAGCACCTTTGCCTCGGATGAGACAATCTTGTATCGTTCGAGGCGGAGGAGGCTCACTCATGGTGAACGAAAAGGAACTGCTGGACGGCGCCGCCCGCGTCCTGGCCGGCGATCACAGCGCCTCGATGGTGCAGATCGCCGCCGGCATCGGCACCAGCCGCGCCACGCTGAGCCGCCGCTACGCCACCCGCGAGGCCCTGCTCAAGGCCGTCGCCGTCCGGGCGATCGAGGTCGTCGACGGGTGCCTGGCCCCGCTCGACTTGACCCGGAGCGCCGACGCGGCCGCCTTCGACGCCGCCATCGAGGAACTGGTCATCGCCCTGATGCCCGCCGCCCACCTCTACGGCTTCACCTCGCGCGACGCCACCGTCCTCGCGGACCCGGAGTTCCGGGCCGGCGTGGACCGCCAGGACCAGCAGGCCGTCGCCTTCATCGCGCTGGGCCAGCGGCTGGGCCGGCTGCGTGCGGACCTGCCGCCGTACTGGATCTGGTACTCGCTCTGGGGCCTGCTGGACGCGGCCGCCGAGGGCGTGCGCGACGGCCACTTCGCCCCGCGCCAGATCGGCCGGCTGGTGCTGACCTCCTTCCTCAGCGGGACGCGGCCGCTCGCGCCGCCCCCCGACGGCGCTCCCGCGCCCTGAAACACCCCACCGCCGTGCGCGCCGTGCGCACCTCTGAACGGAACCTCATGCACACCCCCGCGCAGGCCCCCCACCGGTGGATCGTCCTGGCGATCCTCTCCGGCAGCCTCCTGCTCATCTCCATGGACACCACGATCCTCAACGTGGCCTTCCCCTCGCTCGTCGACGACCTCCAGCCGGGCGCCGTACAGCAGCTGTGGATCATCGACGTCTACGCGCTCGCCCTGTCCGGACTGCTGGTCACCGCCGGGGCGCTCGGTGACCGCTGGGGGCGCAAGCGGCTGCTCATGGCCGGCTTCGGCATCTTCTCGCTCGCCTCGCTCATCGCCGTGCTCTCCACCGAGGCCTGGCACGTCATAGCCGCCCGCGCCCTGCTCGGCATCGGCGGCGCGGCCATCATGCCCGCCACCGTGTCGATCCTGCGCACCGTCTTCACCGACGCCAAGGAGCGCGCCTTCGCGCTCGCCGTCTGGGCGGCCGTCTTCGGCGGCGGCATGGCCTTCGGGCCGGTCGTCGGCGGACTGCTGGTCCAGGACTACGGCTGGCACTCCGCCTTCCTCCTCAACCTCCCCGTCGCCGCCGTCATCGTCGCGGCCGGTCTGCGCTACCTGCCCGAATCGCGCTCCCCGCGCAGCGGCACGTGGGACTGGTGGGGCGTCGGCCAGTCCGTCGTCGGCATGCTCGCCCTCGCGGGCGGAATCAAGCAGCTCGGCAAGAGCGGCATCACCGACCCGCTGCCCTGGGCCCTGCTCCTGGTCGCCGCCGCCCTGCTGACCGTCTTCGTACGCCGCCAGCTGCGCCTGGACCACCCGCTGCTGCAGGTACGGCTGTTCGCCAAGCCCGCCTTCAGCGTTGCCGCCACCGCGATCTTCCTGCCCATGGTCGGCATGGGCGCGATCCTGTTCCTCGTCACCCAGTGGTTCCAGTACGGCGAGGGCTACACCCCGCTGGAGGCCGGACTGCGCCTCCTGCCCGCCCCGCTCGCGCTCATCGCCGCCTCCATGGTGGCCCCCTCGCTGATGCACCGCTTCGCCATCCGCCACGTGCTCGGCGCCGGTCTGGTCGTCCTGGCCGTCGGCATGGCACTGCCCTGGACCTTCCAGCAGTTCACCGACCTCGGCTACCCGGCCTTCGCCGCCGCCCTGACCGTGATGGGCCTGGGCGCCGGTCTCGCCACCACCGTGGCCTCGGTGACCCTGGTCTCCGCCGCGCCCGCCGCCGAGGTCTCCAGCGCCGCCGCCATCGAGGAGACCTGCTACGAACTCGGCTCGGCCATGGGCGTCGCCGTCCTCGGCTCCACCGCGGCGGCCCTGTACCGGGGCAACCTGCCCGCCCTGGAGCTGGACGGCCCGAGCGCCGCGGCCGTGCGGGGCTCCGTCGGCGAGGCCGCGCACACCGCCGAACGCATCGGCGGCGCCGTCGGCCAGGCCCTGCTGGACACCGCCTCGCACGCCTACACCCTGGCGATCACGCCGGCCTTCCTGCTGGCCGCCGTACTCGCGGTCACCGCGGCGGCCACGACCTGGACGCTCATTCCGCGGGACCTGCAGCCGACCGAGAACCACTGACGACGGGCCGCACCGCGGGCGCGGCGGGCGCCGGGCCCAGCGTGGTGGTGCCGGGCGCCGCCCGGTGCCCGAGGCCCGTGCGGTACGCGTCCATGGCCGCCTCGACCCGGCCCGTGCGCCGCAGCAGATCGCCCAGCAGCCGGCACAGGTCCGCGAGATCGCCCGACGCCCCGCTGCGCTCCAGCAGCGCCAGCGCCTGCACGTAGTGCTCCTCGGCCGCCTCCGGCTCACCGCGCTCCTCGGCCATCAGGCCGAGGAGCCGGTGCGCGCCGCCCGCGTGCACGGCGCCGTGACTGTCCCCCAGCTCCAGCAGCGCCGAGAGCAGCCCGGCGGCCTCCTCGTACCGGCCGCGCCGGCGCAGTACGTCGGCCAGCTCGACCTCCACCTGCGCCGTGTAGAGCCCGGCGCGGCGCGCCGACAGCATGTCCCGGGCGATGCGCAACTCCCGCTCGGCCGAAGCGAGGTCACCGTTCTGCGCCTGGACGTAGCCGCGCATCCAGTGGCAGTGCGCCAGATCGGTCCGCAGCCGCAGCTGCCCGTAGATCTCCTGGGCCTTCGCCAGTGAGGCGTCGGCGTCGGCCACCCGCCCACCGGCCAGGAAGGTCCGGGCCACCTGCCGGTGCATGCCCGCCACCAGCGCCGGATCGCCGACCTGCGGAGCCAGCGCGAGCGCGAGCTCGGCGGCGCGGGCGGCGCGGGCATGGGCGCCCATGTCGAGGTACGGCCCGATGATCGCGGCGTTGAGCAGCACCAGCGCCTCGGGATCGGAGAGCCCGCTCGCGCCCAGCTCGTCGATGGTGGATTCGAGCAGGTAGCAGGCGTAGCGCAGTTCACCCGCGAGCAGGTGGGCGACGGCCCGGCCGCGGATCGGACGGGCCCGGCGGGGGAGCGGTTCGTCCGCGAGGAGGCGCTCGGCCGCCTCGAAGTGACCGATCGCGTCGGGCAGTTCGCCGGACTCCAGGGCGCAGTCGCCGAGTCCGAGCCGGGCCTCCGCCTGTTCGGGGACCAGTCCGAGGTCCTCGGCCTCGCCCAGCAGCCGCCGGTAGCGGGCGGCGGCCTCGTCGGCCGCGCCCGTGGCGAGCGTCTGCTGGGCGTCGGTGAGGGCGAGCCGCAGTTCGGTGGCCAGGTGGGCGGGGCGGCCGGTGGCGAGCTCCTCGTACGAGGTGCCCAGGCGGGCGGCGAGGAAGCGCAGCGCGGTCTCGGAGGGGCGGACCTTGCCCGACTCCAGCGTGGAGATATAGGCCGAGGTGTAGGAGGGCTCTGCCAACTGGCGCTGAGTCAGCCCGAGTTCACCGCGCATGCGCTGCACCCTGCGGCCGATCCGGGCCGGTTCGTCCATGAATTCCCCCTGGTCGCTGGAACTTCCCAGTATTCAGCGGGAGCAGGCATTGCGCACCTCCCGTGCGCCACCTAGTTTAAGCAGCCGATTCAACCTGCTTAACAGACCATTTAACTTCCGTTCCCGGGGGAGTACTTCATGGATCCAGTCAGAGGTTCGGGCAGCCGTCCCGGCAGGCGACCGGCCGTGCGCTCGGCGTTGCGCGCGGCCGCCGCGACGATCTGCGCGGCCGCCGCGCTGGTGGCCGCCGGACCGGCCGGCCCCGCCGGCGCGGCCCCCGCCCCGGCAGGGCCGCGGGTCGAGGTCGAGATACCCGGGCCGGAGCACGGTGGTGACGCCGGATCGGGCCACACCCGCGTACCGGCCACGGGCAGCCCCGCCAAGGCCTCGGGCCGGCTGTCCCCGGCCGAGCGGTCGGCCGACGGCCAGGTCACCAAGACGATCGACAACGGCTCCACCGCCGACCGCCTCGACGTCGTGGTCATCGGTGACGGGTACACCGCCGCCGAACTGGACCGGTTCCACACCGACGCCCGGCAGAAGTGGGCGGAGGTGACCGCAGTCGAGCCCTACACCACGTACCGGAACCTCTTCAACGTCTGGACGGTCGACGCCGTCTCGCACGACTCCGGAGTCTCCGGCGACCCCGACCCGGCCACCGTCCGCGACACCGCCCTCGGCTCGTACTTCTGGTGCGAGAACATCGAGCGGCTGCTCTGCGTGGACCAGGCCAAGGTGGACGCCTACGTGGCGAAGGCGCCCGCCGCAGACCTCGTCATCGTCCTGGCCAACAGCGCCAAGTACGGCGGAGCGGGCTACAACGAGCCCAGCGCCACCCTCGGCTACGAGGGGATATCGACGGCCTCCGCGGGCCACCCGAAGTCCGGCCAGGTCGCCATCCACGAGACCGGCCACTCCCTCGGCAAGCTCGCCGACGAGTACTTCTACCCGGGTGTCCCGGACTACGAGAAGTACACCGGCCCCGAGCCCGGCGAATCCAACAGCTCGGCCCTGCCCGCCGACCGCATGGCCGCGCAGCGGGCCAAGTGGTACCGCTGGCTCGGCGAGGAATCACCCGACGGGGGCACGATCGGCGCGTACGAGGGCGGCAACTACTTCGTGACCGGGCTCTACCGGCCCACCGACAACTCCCTGATGCGGGTCCTGGGCAAGCCCTTCAACCTGCCCGGCGTCGAGTCGATGATCGCCGGCTTCTACCAGCACGCGCGGATCGCCACCCCGCTCACCCCGACCGACCGCACCCTGCGGCTGCGCCACACGGCGAAGGCCTCCGTACCGAAGCTGTCCGGGGCGGACGGCCGGCAGCTCGTGGTCCGCTGGTACCTCGACGGCCGGGAGCTGAAGCGCTTCGAGGGCCGCACCGAGGTGCCGGTGGCACAGCTGTGGCTCTTCGACCTGCGCACCCACCGGCTGACGGTCACGGCCGAGGACCGCACCCCGTCGGTGCGCGATCCCAAGGTCGTGCGCACCCTGCGCTCCTCGGTCGACTGGAACGTCCGGCTCTGAAGGTCACCGGGCCGGGACTCACAGGTCCGCGACGGCGAGGACCGCCTCCATGACCTCGTGGGGGAGACGGGGCGAGCCGGCGGCCGCCCGGGCCGCGCGTACGTCCGTGTCCCCGAGCAGGAGGAGAAGGGCCGGGACGGGTGCGTTCGCGTGGGCGGCCGCCTCGCGGCGGACCCGGGCGTCCTCGTCCAGGGCGAGGCGTTCGACGAGTCCGGCGGGCAGCCCGGGATCCCGTAGGGCCAGGGCCCGCATCCTGGGATCGGGATCGGTCGCGAACCGGCGCATGGTCTCGGGAGGGAAGACTGCGTTGTCGGCCGGGCGGCCGGGTCGCTTGCGGTCCTCCCTGTGCCGGCGTTCGAGGCGTTCGGCGGTGTCCGGGGCGAGGACGGACACCGCGGTAGCCATCGTCGTACGGACGCTGCTCTCGGGGTCGTCGAACAGTCGCGCGACCGCCGTCGGTGGCAGGGCGTCGCCGGCCGCCGCGGCCGAGCGGCGGAACACCTCGTACGGCGAGTCGACGTGGGCGGCGGGATCCTCCCGCACCCACGGGGCGATCCGGATGCTCAGATCCATCATCGCCATGGAGCAGAAGAAGTCCTGTTCGTCCGCGCCGAGAAGGTCGGCCCTGGCGCGCCTCGAGCCGGCGAGCAGGCCGGCGTGGATCACCGCGCGCAGCTCCTCGGGGGTGTCCCGGCGCAGGAGGACCTTGGCGCGGACCAGCGGGTCCTCGTCGCGCCCCAGCCGTTCGACCAGAGCAGTGGGGAGACCTGGATGCTCCGCCAGGGCGCCGCGCACCTCGGGATCCTCGTCGGCCGCCAGCTGTCGCGCCGTGCCCGGGTCGAGGTCGAGGTGGGCCACCACACCCGCCCGGGTGACGGGATCGGCGAGCAGTCCCGGGTGGAGGTCGGCGGGCGGTACGGGGTGGGGCGGCCGGCGGAAGTAGGTCGCGCAGGCGGCCGCGCGAACCGTGGCGTCGGGGTCGGTCAGCAGGGTGCGGCGGACGTCCTCCGGGGCGTCGGTCCACCACTGCGCGAGCTCGGCGCGGACCGTGGGATCCGGATCGGTGGCCAACCGGGCGCGCAGATCGGACGGGGACCGCCCGTTGGCCGCCGCGGCCTTGCGCACCTGCACGGACGGGTCGGCGGCGAACGCCTCGGCCAGGTCCCTCGGGAGGGGCGCGTCGCGGCTGGCGAGGGCCGATCGGACGCCGGGGTCACCGCTGCGCACCAGCTTGCGCTTGACGACGGGCGGAAGGTCCGGGTTGCAGGCGAGCGCATGGCTCGCCGTGCGGTCACCGAGTTCGCCGATCTCCTCGGCCAGGCGCTCCGTCAGATCGCTCCGCCACCTCGCCGCCTCGTCGCGGGCCCCGCGGTGGTGGAGCAGCCGCCGCAGCAGAGGAACCGGCAGCCGGGTGTTCCGGGCCAACGCCTCCAGAACCTCAGGGAGGTGGACCGGGACCGGAAGGTGCGGCGGGGTCTGCATAGCCGATCATCCTATGGTCCCGGCCGTTCGGTGCTCAGAGCGGCTGCTGTTCGACCACGCTCGTGCCACTGCCCTCCTGGGACTCCCAGGTCCACGTCTCCTCCAGGCGCAGGCGCCCGTCGGGAAGCTCCGTCAGGAGCGAGGTGCAGTGCCCGGACGCGGTGGTGCCGTCGAGGCGGAGCTGGACGTACCGGAAGTCGATGGTGCGGCCGGCCCGGGTGCCGACGAGGTAGCCCATGGCCACGTCACCACCCCGGTATTCGGCCCATATCCGGTCGTCCTGCTCGTGGTACTCGAACCGGGTCTGACGGCCGACCTGGCCGGGGGACTGGTCGGCCACGGGGGCGAAGACGAGGCCGTCGAGCGAGCGCGCCACGGGTGACTCCTCAAGGAAGGCGATCCGGGGCAGCAGCCTAGGTCCATGATCCCCACGGGCCAAGCCGGTATCGCCGTCGGCCGGTGTCCGCGGCGAGGGGGATCGCGGCGGGCACCGGCCGGTGGGGGTGCGTGGAAGAGGCGTGCGGGCTACATGGGGTCCATGCCCCGGTCGTCCATGCGGCCCTCCTGCTCGCTCTGCTCCTGGAGGCGGCGGGCCTTCTCCTTCAGCCGGCGGCGCTCCTCCGGGTCGGTGGACCGCTCGGCCGCGTCGTTGAGCTCCTTGGCCTTGGCGCGCATCTGCTGGGACCGGCCGCGGGACTCACCTGAAACGCTCATGATCGCTCCTCGGATCTGTGGGGGAGAGCGGGCGGATTCAGCGAACCAGTCCTGCCGTGCGCCCGCATCTCGAAGCGTCACCGAGTGTGAGCCGCCCCCCCCCGCAGGCGGACGACGGACGGGGACGGTCAGTCCGTGTCCGACCCGAGGGCGGTCGTGAGGGTGAACAGGGCCCCGTCCGGGTCGCGGAGCGTCACCCACCGCTCCGTGGCGTTGGAGATGATGTCCGAGACGGCCCGCCCGCCCAGCGAGACGGCGGCCTCCATCGCCGGACGGAGCTTCGGCACCCGGAAGTGCACGTGCCAGCGCGGCCGGGTGTGCGGGGAGTAGGAGGCGATCTCCACGGGGCCGCTGTTCAGGCGGGCGACCGGTTCGCCGTCCTGCCGCAGCACGACCTGGTCCTCCTCGTACGAGACCTCGCAGCAGCCGGCGCGGCCGGTGGCCCACTCCAGCACCGCGCCGTAGAACATCGCCGCGTCCAGCGCGTTCCTGGTGCGCAGTTCCAGCCAGGCGGGTGACGGGCCCCTGCCGACGCGCCAGTCCGCCTCCACATTGCCCTCCCAGATCCCGAAGACGGCACCGTCCGGGTCGGCGACGAGCGCGGCGCGGCCGGCGTTCGCGAAGGAGACCGGGCCGACCGCGATCGTGCCGGTCCGCTCCCGGATCCGGTCCACCGCCACATCGGCGTCGTCGACGGCGAAGTACGGGGTCCAGGCCGCGGCGACCCCCAGGTCCGCGGCCAGCGCCCCGATGCCCGCCACCGGCACCCGGCCCTGGAACGCCACCGAGAACGCCTCGCCGAGGCGGGCCGGGCGGAACCTCCAGCCCACGACCGCACCGTAGAAATGCTGGGCCGTGCCGAGGTCGCGCGTCATCAGGCTCACCCAGCACGGGGCCCCGAAGACTTCCTTCGTCGAAATCTCCACCGTTCGCTCCGTCTCTGGTCAGCCACCACTGCCTCTCCCATTTTGCTGCTTATCCGGACGATCTTCGCGATCCACGGCGGTGAATGTCCACAGAAGGTGTCCGAGAATCACGCTCCGTGGCGATCCTCTCCGGTGGCGTGCGGCGATAGCCTCGGTCCCGGACGCGCCCGCAGCCCCGGAAGGCAGGTCTCCCATGGCCGCATCCCAGATTCCCGTGATCGACCTCGGGCCATGGCGGTCCGGCGGGCCCGGGGCCCGCGCCCGTACGGCCGCCCGCGTCGACGGGGCCCTGCGCGAGGCGGGCTTCCTGCTGGTGGCCGGGCACGGCGTGGACCCGGAGCTCCCCGCACGGATCCGGGAGGCGGCGGGCCGGTTCTTCCGGCTGCCCGCGAGCGCCAAGGCCCCGTACGCCGTCCCGGTCGGCGGCCGCGGCTGGCTCGGGCCCGGCGCGGAGGCCAACAGCTACGCGGAGGGGGCGGCCTCGCCGCCCGACCTCAAGGAGTCCTGGTCCTTCGCGGCCGAGGACCCCACCGGGATCCCCTCGGTGGACGCCGAATGGTTCGCGCCCAACGCATGGCCCGCCGAAGTGCCGGAGCTCCGTCCGCTGGTGACGGAGTACCTGCGCCTGATGCGGTCCCTCTCCGACGAACTGCTGGAGCTCCTCGCCGTCGCACTGGGCCTCGCCGAGGACCATTTCACCCGCCACACCTCACACCCCACCTGGGGGTTCAACCTCAACTGGTACCCGGGCACCGAGGTCGTCGGCCCGCCGCTGCCCGGCCAGTTCCGGATCGGGGCCCACACGGACTTCGGCACCGTCACCGTCCTCGACCGGCAGCTGGGCGCGGGCGGGCTCCAGATCCACACCGACGCCGACGGCTGGCAGGACGCGCCCTACGACCCCGCGGCCCTCACCGTCAACATCGGCGACCTGATGGCCCGCTGGACCGGCGACCGCTGGCGCGCGGGCCGCCACCGCGTACTGCCCCCGCCCGCCCACACCCCGGCCGAGGAACTGATCTCCCTCGTCTACTTCTACGAGTGCGACCCCCACACCCGGGTGGAGTCGCTGCCCGCGCCGGTCGGCCGGATCGTGCACGACCCCGTCGACTCGCACACCTACCTGAGGGGCAAGCTCGACGCCATCAGCGTGACTACGACCCAGGAGTGACCCGGCCGCCCTCGCCTCCCTCCGGGGTCCGACGGCGGATCCACCTCAGAGGCTGACGATCCACCAGAACCGGGCCCATAGCGTGAAGTTCATGAAGATCCGCAGAACAGCCTCCGCCCTGGCCCTGGCCGCGATCCTCCTGCCCCTCCCGCTCGCCACCGCCGGCACCTCGGTCGCCGCGGACAGCCCGGTCGCCGCCGGGCCGCCGTCGGCCGCCGACCGCCGCACGACGGTGGAACTCCCGCGCCCCACCGGCCGTTTCGCCGTCGGCCGGGAGGACCTGCACCTGGTGGACCGCAGCCGCACCGACCCCTGGGCCGGCTCCGGGCCCCGCGAACTGATGGTCACCATGCGCTACCCGGCACGCCACGACAGCGGCCGGGCCACCCGCTACCTCACCCCCGAGGAGGCCCGGCTGCTGCTGGTCCACCGCGGACTGGAACGGGTGATCCCGGTCGAGACGCTGACCGGCACACGGACCCATGGGCGCACGGACGCCCGGCCCGCCGCCGGCCGGTACCCGCTGATCGTCCTCTCCCCGGGGTTCACCGCCCACCGGGCCACCCTCACCGCGCTCGCCGAGGACCTCGCCTCCCGCGGCTACGTCGTCGCCTCCGTGGACCACGCCTACGAGAGCGTGGGGACCGCCTTCCCCGGCGGGCGCGTGCTCACCTGCCTGGCCTGCGAGAAGGTCCAGGACGATGCCGGATACCGCACGCTCGGCGCCACCCGCGCCCGTGACGTGACCTTCCTCCTGGACCGCCTCGCCGGCCGCAACCCCGTCTGGCGCCACGCGGGACTGATGGACAAGGGCCGCATCGCGATGGCCGGCCACTCCATCGGCGGTTCCTCGACCGCCGCCGCGATGGCGGCCGACGCCAGGATCCGGGCCGGGATCAACATGGACGGCGGCTTCTCCACACCGGTCCCCGCGGCCGGACTCGGCGGACGCCCCTTCATGCTGCTCGGCGCGCAGCAGCGCGGCCCCGGCGGCAACGTCAGCTGGGACCGCGACTGGCCGCTGCTCGACGGCTGGAAGCGCTGGATCACCTTCGCGGGCTCCGGCCACTTCACCTTCACCGACTTCCCGGCGATCGGCGAACAGCTGGGCCTGCCCGACGCGGAAGCCCCGCTGCCCGGCGGCCGCTCCGTCGAACTGACCCGGCGCTACGTCGGCGCCTTCTTCGACCAGCACCTGGGAGGCCGCCCGCAGCCCGTGCTGGACGGCCCGTCCCCGGACGCTCCGGAGGTCGCCTTCCACACCCCCTGACCCGGGAGCGCGGGGCAGCGGGGCAGCGGGGCAGCAGGGCCGCGCCGTGGCCCGCCGGGGCCACGGCACCGGCCGGCGCACCCCGCCGTCCTGCCGCGACGGCCGATTACCGCTGGTCGGCGGAGATTCGGCAGGATGAGGGCATGACCGAGATCCGTACCCCCCGACTCCTCCTCCGCCGCTGGACCGACGACGACCTCGTCCCCCTTTCGGAGATCAACGCCGACCCCGAGGTGATGCGCTGGATCGGCGACGGCGAGACCCTCGGCCTCGACGAGACGGCCGAGGAGATCGAGCGCTGGGAGGAAGAGTGGGACGACGAGGGCTTCGGGCTCTTCGCGGTCGAGCTCCTCGCCTCCGGCGAGCTCATCGGTGCCGTGGGCCTCTCCGTCCTGGAGGACCTGCCGGACGCCCGGGCGGACGTGCAGATCAGCTGGCGGCTCGGCCGCCAGTACTGGGGCCAGGGCTATGCCTCCGAGGCCGCCCACGCCACCTTGGAGTTCGCGCTCCAGGACCGCGGCCTGGACCGCGTCGTCGCGGTCAACCGGCTGAGCGACACCGATTCCGAGAACGTGATCCGCAAGCTGGGCATGGCCACGGAACGCGACACCACCGACCCCCGGTACGGGACCTCGGTGCGGGTCCACGGCATCGACCTCACCGAGTACGAGGCCTGATCCCCGCCCCCTGCTCCACCCCCTGATCCGCGCGGCCGCATCGGCCGATCGGCCGACCCCGGGCTCCTCCGGACCGCCCGCCCCCTCCGTCCACCGGGCGGACCCGCCGGGGGCTGCGGCACGGCGAGCATGGACCGGGGGAGCGGGAGGACGTACCCGGCCCTCCCCGCCCCGGAGCCGAGAGGGACACCATGAACGCGTACGACCGACTCCTGCTCGACGGGGCCCGCCGCGGCGACGCGGCGGCGGTGGGCGCGGCGCTCGCCGCGGGCGCCGCCGTGGAGGCCCGCGACGAGGAGCTGCGCACACCGCTGCTGCTCGCCGCGCTCGGCGACCACGTGGCCGTGGCCGAACTGCTGGTCGCCGCCGGAGCCGACCCGAACGCCCCGGACTCCCGGGAGGACAGCCCCTGGCTGGTCACCGGCGTCACCGGCAGCGTGCGGATGATGCGTCTGCTGCTGCCCGCCGGGCCGGACCTGCGCCGGCGCAACCGCTTCGGCGGGACCTCCCTCATCCCGGCCGCCGAGCGCGGACACACCGCGTACGTGCGCGCCGTGCTCGACGCCACGGACGTCGACGTCGACCACGTCAACCGCCTCGGCTGGACCGCCCTGCTGGAGGCGGTGATCCTCGGCGACGGCGGCCCGCGCCACGAGGAGGTCGTCGCGGCCCTGCTCGCCGCGGGCGCCGATCCGCTGCTGCCCGACCACGAGGGGGTGACCCCGTACGAGCACGCCGTCCGCCGGGGCTTCGCCGGCCTGGCGCGGACCCTGAAGGCCGCTGCCGCGGTGGCGCGATCCGGGACCGGCCGGTGAACCGCCGTCCGCCGACCCGCTCCAGCGGCGCCCTCGCGGCGCTCGCCGCGGCCCTGCTGCTCGCCTCCTGCTCACCGGACACGGCGTCCGCGCCGCCGGCCCCGGCGCCCTCCGCCGCCTCCCCGCTGCCCGCCACCGCCCCCACCCCGCACGGGCTGCTGCTGACCGCCGACTTCGGGGCCGACACCGTGACCTTCGTCGACCCGGACCGCGGCGCGGTCGCCTCGGTCAGGGTGGGCAGGGCCCCGTACGGACTGGCCGTGGGCCCGGACGGCCGGGCGTGGGTCGCCACCGCCGAGGGCGTGGCCGTCGTCGACACGCACACCCGCGCACGGCTGGCCCTGGTCCCGCACCGCACCGCCACCGGCCCGGTCACCGACGGCGAGTACCGCGGCGGCGGCATGGGCATCGCGCTCTCGCCCGACGGCGCGCACGCCTATGTCGGGGTCAACGTGCCCGGCACCACCGGGGTCCTGGAAGTCCTCGACACCGCGAGGAGCGAGGTCACCGCCGTCGTACCGGTGGGCCGGCGCCCCTTCGACGTGGACGTGTCACCGGACGGCGCCGAGGTCTACGTCACCGGCCACGACTCCTTCGACGTCACCGCCGTCGCCACCGGCACGCTGCGCCCCCGCCGGATCCAGGTCGCCCCCTACGGCACCGAGGGCGGGCTCGGCTCCTGGCTCAAGCCGCACTACACCGTCGTACGCCCCTCCGACGGGAAACTGCTGCTCCCCTTCGAGGGCGAGCGGCTCGCCGTGGTCGACCCGCGGACCGGGCGGACCGCGATCGAACCGATGACCGCCGACACCCACCAGCACGGCGCCGCCGGCACGGCCGACGGCCGGCTCCTGGTGGTCGGTACGGGCGCCGTGCTGCCGGGCGACGGCCGGGGCCCCTCACTGACGGTCCGTTCCCCGGACGGAGCCGAGCGGGTGTACCCGCTCCGGGGACCGCACGAGGACGTGGCCGTCTCCCGCGACGGCCGGACCGCCTACGTCACGGGCGGCTACACCCGGGACGGCTACTGGAACGGCATCACGGTCGTCGACCTCGACACCGGAGCCACCCGCCGACTCGGCGCGGGCGCCCGGCCCCTGGGCATCGCCGTCCTCTGAGCCGTCGCCCGGGCCGTCCACCGATCAGGCGTCCCGGCCCGGCGCCACGGCCCCGCCGCCCGCGCGGATCGCCGCGAGGGCGGCGGCGTGCAGGGCGGCCGGATCGCCCCGATGGGCCCGGGGGCTGCCCGTGAGCGTGTACCACTCGTCGGCGTCCTCGTACTGGACGTCGAACCGGACCAGGCCCCCGGCCGCCTCGGTGCTGCGCAGCGTCAGCGGGCCGGTGATCACGCCGACCTCGTCGGTCATGGCACCGCCCGGCCCGGCGAGCACCCCGTCCTGCCACCGGTGCGGTCGCGTCATGAGGCACAGGTGTCCAGCATCGTGGTGAGCATCTTCTTCTCCGGTTCGGTGACGGTCAGTCCGTACGTGGATTTCACGGTCGTCCAAGCCCGCCCGTACTGGCACCAGCTCGCCTTGTCCGGCGGCTGCCACAGGTCGGGGCTCTGGTCGCCCTTGGAACGGTTCGAGGCCGCGGTCACGGCCAGCAGCTGAGGATGGGTCAGGTCGTTGGCGAAGGCCTTGCGCCGTGCGGAGTCCCAGCCGGCCGCGCCGGAGCGCCAGCCCTCGGCGAGCGGCACCATGTGGTCGATGTCCATCTTCCCCGCGTCCGTGACGACCACCCCGTCGTAGAGGCTCTTCCAGTTGCCGGACACGGCCCTGCACTCGGCGTCCCGGGTGACCCCGGTGCCGTCGCGCTCGAGGACCACCTCACGGGTGTCGCACTTGTTGCCCTGCTGCGCCCAGTGCGTGAACTTGTCCCGGCTGTAGCCCGCCATCGTGCCGACCGGGGCGACCACGAGCGCCGCCAACTGCGTCCGCGCCACGGCCACGCCGACCATGCCCGGCAATACGTCCCCACCGGCCGGTTTGGCGTCGCCGCCCGGTGTCTCCGGCGATTTCGGGGACTGTGGCGCCGCCGTGGACGGCGAGCCCGCGGGCGCGGACGCCTT
Organism: Streptomyces sp. NC-S4; assembly: GCF_054353315.1. Taxonomy (NCBI): domain Bacteria; kingdom Bacillati; phylum Actinomycetota; class Actinomycetes; order Kitasatosporales; family Streptomycetaceae; genus Streptomyces; species Streptomyces sp. NC-S4. The sequence continues at coordinate 8,414,742 of NZ_CM135937.1, forward strand.
GGGGTCCCCGCCGTCCGGCGCGACCGCACCGGAGCACCCGGTCGCGGCGGCCAGCAGCAGCGCCACCAGCACCGCACCCGGCACACGTATCTGACGTCCCATAACCCCACCCCGAGCCGGTACCGCTCCGCACGCTGTCCCGGAAACACTACCCAGAACCGGACAATCAACCTACGGAGGGCCCTCCGGCGGGCGTTGTCAGTGGCTCTCGCTAGTCTCCCGGCATACCGCAGCTCAGGGGGGTCGGCTCCCCCCTGTCAGGGCTGCGCGGAACCGGACAGGACAGGCGGAGGGGCACAGTCTGATGGCATGGCTGGCAGCGGGCGAGGGGTACGAGATCGCCCTGGTGGAGGGACGGGTGGCGGCACGGTCCACCACCGGGCGGACGGCGGGGCGGCAGTTGAAGACACTGCCCAAGGCCCTGAAGGACCATCCCGAGGTGGACCGGCTGCGCCGGCTGGCCGAATGGCTCGACCGGCACGAGGCGGCCTGCGCCGCACAGGTCGACAGCTGGATGGTCTCCTCGCTGCCCGTGCCGACCGAACTGCTCGCCCGGGTCTGGCCGGACGAGGCCTGGCAGAGCGCCCTGCGTGACGTGGCCGTCGTCGGCGACGACCCCGACGAGGTGGGTTTCCTGCGCGACGCCACCGCCTCCGGTGAGCTGAAGGTGGTCAACCTCGACGGCGAGACCGTCCGGCTCTCCCCCCGCACGGTGACCCTGCCGCACCCCGTTCTGCTGCCCGACCTCGACGACGTACGGGACTTCGCGGCCGAGCTGGGCATCGTGCAGCGGGTCGAGCAGATCCACCGGGCCACCTGGCACAAGCCCGCCGCGGTCGCCGCCACCGCCACCGAGGTCCGCGACTACGCGGGCGGCTCCTTCCCGACCCGCTTCAGCCTCGCGGCCCGGGCCACGGGCCTCGGCTACCGGGTCTCCGGCGGCTACGCCACCTGCAAGGTCCGGGACTCCGGGACGGGCACCGAGGCCGCCGTGTGGATCGGCGAACCCTATTACGACGACGAGACGACCACCGGCGCACTGAGCTGGCACGACGAGGACGGCCGGGCGGTACGCCTGGCCGAGGTCGGACCGGTGGCCTGGTCCGAAGGCATGCGGATGGCCGCGGCGCTGTACGCCGGGCGCAAGATCGAGGAGGGCGGGGACGCGTGAGCACCAACCAGGAAGACACCGACATGAACAAGGCCGAACTGCTGCTCAAGGCCGGAGCCGTACTGCCGTCGGACACCACCGGCGCCGGCCCCGACGTCGTGGAACTGACCGCGCGCGCCTACCGCCACCCGGGTCTCGCCGACGACCGCGTCGTGGTCCGGCTCGCCCCCGGCGAACTGGGCGCGGCCGAGGACCTCGCCGCCGGCTTCCTCGGACTCGTACGCGAAGAGGGCGAACCGCCCGTCGTCGGGCTGAGCAAGCGCCAGGCCCTGGGCTTCCCCGAGTGGGTCCTCGTGCACCACCCCGAGGACGGCCACCACGCCCTCGCCGTCGTCCCCGAACTGGACCGGATCGCCCGGCAGGCCAAGACCAAGCCCAAGGCCGCCCTCGACGCCTGCCTCGAACTCGCCGGCCGCCTCGCCGCGTCCGTCCCGCACTTCCTGCCCCTCTTCCACGAGCAGGCCGCACGCCTCTTCCTCGCCGTGGAGAACACCACCTACGCCGCCCAGCTGTTCGGGCGGGCCCGTGCCGCCGAGGCCCAGTACGGGCTGGCCATCGACGAGGACCGGCTCGACGCCGTCTTCCTCGAGTTCGCCCTCGTCGGCGCCCTGCCGGTCAAGGTACTCACCGGCTACGGCAAGGCCCTCGCCGGCCGCGTCACCCCCGCCGAGGCCTACGACCGCTTCCGCCGCCTGTGCGTGCGCCGCACCGCCGGCGGGCTGCCGCCCTCCGCCCAGGCCGCCGCCGAACTGCGCCGCCTCGCCCGCGCCGCGGGTCTGACCGGCACCGAACCCGAGCAGGACTACCTCGCCGAACTGCTGCCCCTGCCCGCCACCCTGCGCGCCGCGCTCGGCTGGTGGAAGGCCCACCGCAGCGCCCTCGTGGCCCTCGCCCGCCGCGTTCCCGCAGTCCGCGGCACGCTCCTCGGGCTGACCCCGCCCAGCGGCGACGGCGGCGAGTTCACCACCCTGTGGCTGGAGATCCTGGAGGAGTCCGGCGCCACCGCCGGCCTCGCCGACGGGAACCTGCCCGCCGAGCAGCGCTGCGCCGACGGCACGGCCGGCTGGCTGGAGCGCTTCCACGCCGCCCGCCACTCCGGCTGGGGCAGCCGCCCCACCCTCCCGCTCCTCCTCGACATCGTCGAACGGTGCGCCGGGCAGTTGCGCACCGAACTCGCCCGCCCCGAACGCGAAGCGGGCCTGCGGATCGGCGTCGAGGACACCGACCTCCTCGACCTGCTGCTCGCCCTGGACGTTCCGGTCGCCGACCCCGAGGCCGGGAGCGAGCACCGCCGACACCGCTCCGACCACCTGCACCTCTCCGAGTGGGCCGGCCGCGACCAGCGCCGCGACCTGCTCGCCCTCGCCGCCGACCAGCGCTTCCACCCCGCCTTCCGCCGCGCGCTGAGCAACCTCGGCGACGGCAGCGCCGACGTCGTCCGGTGCGTCGCCGCCTCGCCCGGCGGCCGCCCGCTGCTGGCCGAGTGGATGCGCGACGTCGCCCTCGCCTCCACCGCCGCCGGTCTCCCCGGAGTCCCCGACGCCATCGCGCGGCTGAGGTGGCTGCCCACCGAAGCCCTGGAACTCGCCCCCGAGGAAGTGGCCGCCGCCGCGGCCGCGGACCTCGCCGAAACCCTCGCCCGTACCCTGCGCGGCGGCCTCTTCGAGGAACTGGCCTGGCCCTCCTGGGAGGAGGCCCTCGCCGAACTGAGCCCCGGCCGGGGCCAGGACGCCCTCACCGTGGTGGAGGCCTGGCCGTACCTGATCGTCGCCAACCAGACCCAGGTCCGGGTCATCGACGCCGACTCCACCGTCCTCACGCACGACCTGCGCGTGCCGACGGGTACCAATTACAACTACGGTTTCCACTACGTCGACGGGGAACTGCTCGTCTTCTGGTCCTCCTGGAGCACCAACGGGACGCAGGGCTACTGGCACCACTCGCCCGGCACCGTCTTCACCCTGGACACCGACCGCAGCCACTGGTCGCTGCGCAGCGACCACCTCTCCCTGCCGCTCCCCGGCGGCGGGCGCACCACCGGCGGCGGAGTCCTGCACCGCGGCGACACGAAGCTCCCGGACGAGCGGCCCCTGCTGTCCGACGGCACCTCGTACTGGGTGTGGTTGCGGCGTGAGGAGCAGAACGAGACCGGCTGGTTCGAGTACGACCCCGTCGGCGGGACCCACGGCCGGTCCTCCATGCCCGCGTTCTTCGCCGACGCACTGCGCGCCGACCCGCACACCGGCCACCGCGCCGGGTCCTCCAACTGGCTGCGGCCCACGCCCACCGTGGCCGGCTCGGTGCTCGGCGAGCCCACCGACGGCCTGCTCGGCTGGTGCACCGTATCGATCCGCGACCACGGCTGGGAGGGCACCGACACCGGCGGCCGCACCGTAGCCGTGCCCGAGGGCGGCAACGTGCCCGTCGCCGGCCTCCTCTTCCCCGGTGACGACCGGCCCCGCGCCCTGTCCCAGCACTGGCGGGAGCTGAGCATCACCGACCCGGATGGGGTGACCACCGCCCGCTCGCGCGACGGCCACCGCCGGCGCTCCGCCTTCGGCACGGGCAGCGTGGACCTTCCGCCGCTGTCGCACTGGTACGCCCTGCGCCCGCGCGACACCGAGGGCTCGGCCGTCCTGCGCGCCGCCGACCGGGAGACCGTGGCCGCCCTGCTGAAGACGGCCGCCGCGGCCGAAAAGGCCGCCGACCTGCCCGAGCTGGTGAGCGCGGCCCTGCCGGCGATCACCGCCCCCGAGATCATCGCGGGTGTCGTCGAGGTCCTCCGCTTCACCCTCACCCAGCAGAAGGCCCTCGACGAGATCGCCGCCCGGCTCCACCCGGACGACACCCCCGTCGAGGAGCGCGAGCAGGGACCCGGCGACCGGCTGATCGCCGACGGGCTCAGCGGTCTCATCGGCTCCGGCTACTACCGCTGGGGCGGCGAGAGCGACGCCGCCCACTACACGCTGAGCGAACTGGCCGCCGCCCGCGCGCGGACCGACGCCGCCCCGGTGCCCGGCCTGCTGCACTTCGACACGCCCGCACTGCCGTACTGGTCCTTCACGTGGACCCCGCTGCTGGACCAGCCCGCCGCCGTCGCCTACCGGGCCGTCACCGTCGCGCCCACCGACGAGCAGCGGGAGGGCCTGCTCACCCTGCTCGGCGCGGTCGACGCCCTGGGCCTGGCCTCGGCCGAGGGCTCCGCGGACCACTGGCGCCGGGTCCTGCTCCGCCTCGAGCGGCAGCACCTGCTCACCCCGGACGGCGAACGCAACGTCCACCACCGCAGCCTGCTGCCGCTGGGCGGCGGAGCCGTCCTCGCACTGACCGAGCACAGCGAATCCGTACCCGAGGGCCACGAGTTCGGCGCCCTGCTGTACGACCCCACGGGCACCTTCGCCGTCCCCGGCCCCTACACCGTCCGCGGCGACGCCCCGCTCGGCGACCGCGAGCGCGGCGCCGACTGGCTGACCGCGTTCCTCCGCGCGGCAGCCGAGCACGGTCCCGCGCCGTTGCGCCCCGAAGCCGCGGACGAGTTCGCGCGGCTCACCGGAGTCTCCGGCACCCTCGCCCGCCTGGTGCTCGCCGGCTTCCCGGGCGTCGACAGCTACGAACGCAACTTCCTGAGCCCCGAACTGCGCACCGCCCTCGGGGTCAAGGCCACCGACGCCGCGTACGCCCGCGACGAGCTCAAGAACCTCGACGTCGAGCTGCGGCGCGCCGTCGTCGGGGCCCTGCTCCCCGCCGATCCGGCGAAGCTGTGGAGCGAGGGGCCCGACGTCGAGGCCGCCGCCGAGATCTGGAACCGGCGCGTGGGCCGCCGCACCCCCGTCCCCGAGTGGCTGAGCACCGAAGCCGCCCGCGCCGTGGGCGGCAGCTGGCCCGCGCACCGCGCCCTGGCCGCGCTGCTCGACCCGGCCGCCTCGCGCGAGCTCTCCGTCGACGTCCCCTGGACGGTGAAGGGCGATCACGTGGAGCCCGCCGAACCGGCCACCGAACCCTTCACCGCGACCGTCCTGACCGGAACCACGGCCATGGCGTCCTGGCTGGCCCACCGGCTGCCCGCGGGCGATTCGGTACGAGCGGTCCTGCCGCCCGTACTGACCGCCGTACGGCAGCGGCTCGCCGCACCCGAACTGCTCCTGGAGATCGGGCACTACACCAACCTGCCCGCCTTCCGCTCGGCGGCCGGTACGCCGACCGAGACCGGCGAGGGCTTCGAACGCTACGGCGCCGTCGTCATGGCCACCCACGACGACATGCCCAAGCCCGCCCTGCGCCCGGCGCTGCTCGACTCCACCGGCTCCGACCCCTACCTGCCGCTCCTGCGCGGCGAGGAACAGCGGCCCACGCCCGCGGAGACGGCGCTGCGCACGGCCCACGACCCGCGCTTCGCCGCGCTGCTCGCCGATCCGGGCGCCCCGGCGGCCGGTGCGACGGACGCCGACGGCACCTGGTGGCCGCAGGACCCGAGCCGCTCCGTCCCCGACCTGGTGGCGGAGGCGGGCGACCGGCACGGCCTGGGAGCCGACGCGGCCACCCTCTACCTCATGCTGCTCGCCATGCCCGACCCCACCGACCGCAACACGGCACGGTGGACCGGCTGGAAGCCGGCCCGCCTCAAGGCCGCCCGCGCCGAACTGGCCGCCACCGACCTGGTGGTGACGGCCGGCCGCAGCCGGGCCGGGCGCTCGCTGTTCCTGCCGGGCGGCTGGGCCGACATGCCCTCCCCGACGCTGCCCGTGGAGCAGTGGAAGCTCCCCATGTACGGCCTGAGCACGGGTGGCCGGCCCCCGCTGGGCGTGCTCGTCCCGGCCGAACCCGCCGCCGAGCTCTACCGCCGCGCCTGGCAGCGGGTCCAGGAGGGCGACCTGCCGCGCTTCGAGGAGCTCAAGGTGAAGCGCACCCGCGCCCGCCGCCGCTGAACCGGCCCGCCCGCCCCGGGCCGCCGGGGACCCCCGGCACGGCGCGGCGCACCTGCCCGCAGGTGCGCCGCGCCCCCGCACCGACCTCCCGCCACACCTTCCAGAGGAACCGATGACCGTCACCGAAGAAACCGCCCCCGCCGCCCGGCAGGTGCTGCCCGCCGAGGAGCGCCACGCCGCCGAGCTCGCCTTCCTCGCCGCCCAGGACCCCGGCCCCCGCCCGCCCGGCTGGGCCCTGACCCCGCGCGCCGTCGTCACCTTCGTCTGCGGCAGCGACGGAACCGAGCTGGCGCTGCCGGGTCGCCGCCGCGCCGGACTCCCCGCCAAGCTGGTCATCACCCCCAAGTTCGTCGGCGAACGCGCCCTCGTGGAGCGCTGCGTCGTCACCCTGGCCGGCGAGCGCGGCCTGCTCCTGACCGGCGAGCCCGGCACCGCCAAGTCGATGCTGTCCGAGCTGCTGGCGGCCGCCGTCAGCGGCACCAGCGCGCTCACCGTCCAGGGCACGGCCGGCACCACCGAGGACGCCTTCCGCTACGGCTGGAACTACGCCCTGCTGCTCGCGCAGGGCCCCACCCCGCAGGCCCTGGTCGACTCCCCGGTGCTCGCCGCCATGCGCACCGGCCGCGTCGTCCGCGTCGAGGAGATCACCCGCTGCCTGCCCGAGGTACAGGACGCGCTCGTGTCGATCCTGTCCGACCGGCGGCTCAGCGTGCCCGAACTGACGGCCACCGAGGACGCGGTGGTCTCCGCCGCCCCCGGCTTCACCGTCATCGCCACCGCCAACCTGCGCGACCGCGGCGTCTCGGAGATGTCCGCCGCCCTCAAGCGGCGCTTCAACTTCGAGACCGTCGCCCCGATCGCCGACGCGGACGCGGAGGCCACGCTGATCCGCCGCCAGGCGGTGGCCGCCGTCCAGCGGGCCGGCGCCGCCTTCGGCGTCGACGACGCCGTGCTCGACGCGCTCGTCACGGTCTTCCGAGACCTGCGCTCCGGCCGTTCCGCCGAGGGCTGGGACGTGGAACGCCCCGGCACGGTCATGTCCACCGCCGAAGCCGTCCAGGTGGCGGCCTCGCTCGGGGTCGCCGCCGCGTACCTGCCGGGCGGGGACGTGCTGGACCTGCTGCCGGGGCACCTGCTGGGCGTCGTGCGCAAGGACGACCCGGCCGACCACGGACGGCTGCTGGGGTACTGGGACGGGCCGGTCCGGCGCCGCGCCGAGGACGGTTCACCGATGTGGCGCCGCCTCTGGGACCTGCGCGGGAGCCTGCGTTGACGCACACCGACCCGCGCGCCGCGGTGGACGCCCTCGCCGCGGCCCGCGAGCCCTACCTCATCGGGGTGCGCCACCACAGCCCCGCGCTGGCGGCGGTGGTACCGGCGCTGCTGGACGCCTCGGGCGCCGACGTGGTGTGCGTCGAGCTCCCGGCGGAGTTCCAGTCCTGGCTGGAGCACCTGGCCGACCCGGAGACCGTCGCCCCGGTCGCCCTCGCGGGCACGGGGGAGGACGGCCGCCTCGCGTTCTACCCGTTCGCGGACTTCTCCCCGGAACTGGCCGCGATCCGCTGGGCCCGGGCGGCCGGCGCGGCCGTCATCTGCTGCGACCTCCCCCTGTCGGACCGCGGCTGGACCGCCCCGGCCGAAGTCCCGGGCCAGGGCCCGGGCCCGGCTCCTGCCGGTGGGACGTTCGCGGATGCGCTGACCGCCGCCGGTACGGGGCGCGAGGGTGACGACCTGTGGGACCGGGCGGTCGAGGTCCTCGCGCCGGGATGCTCCCCGGAGGCCGTGCGGCGTGCGGCGCTCGGCGTCGGCTGGGCGCTGCGCTCGGACACGAATGCCGTACCCGCGACGGACCTGGCCCGCGAGGCGCACATGCGGAGCGTCATCGCGGGCGCCGTCGCCGCGGGCCACCGCGTGGCGGCGGTGATCGGGGCATTCCACGCCCCGGCCCTCCCGGACACGTCCGCCGACGCCTCGCCGGCCTCCGGCCACGATGCCGTGCCCGGCAACGGCCGGGCTTCCGGCTCCGGTACCACCTCCGGAGTCGGGTCCGGCTCCGGTACCACCCCCGGCGTCGGCACCGGGTCCGGCACCGGACCCGACTCCGGGTCCGGCACCAACTCCAACTCCGGTTCCGGACAGGGCCCCGCCGCCGACGTCGGCACGGGGTCCGCCTCCGGCACCGGGTCCCCTTCCGATACTGGCACTGGCGTCGGCTCCGGTCACGGATCCGCCTCCGCTTCCGGCACCGGAGCCGGCCACGGGCCCGCCTCGGGGTCCGGCAGCGACGCCAACTCCGGCTCCGGCCAGGGGCCCGCCTCCGGTGTCGGCCATGGGGCCCCCTCCGGGACTGACACCGGCTCCGGCCATGGGCCGGGTTCCGGTTCGGGGGGCGAGGGTGGTGGGGCCGGCGCGGCCCCCGGGCCGAAGGCGGTCGTGCCGGGTCCTCGGGACCGCAGGGCCGCCGCGGACGCGGCGCCCGCCGTCACCTCCTTCGTTCCGTACTCCTTCGACCTGCTCGACTCCCGTTCCGGCTACCCCGCCGGGATCCGGGATCCCCGCTGGCAGCAGGCCGTCCTCGAAGCCGGCGGTGACCCCGACCGGGTCCGCGAGGCCGCCTCCGTCGCCGTCACCGGGCTCTGCCGGGAGCTGCGCCGCGCCGGGCACACCGCGGGCACCGGCGAGGCCGCCGAGACCCTGCGGCTCGCCTGCGACCTCGCCACCCTGCGCGCGCTGCCCGCGCCCGGCCGCGGCGAGCTCCTCGAAGCCGTCACCACCGTCCTCGGCCAGGGCGAACCGCTCGGCCGCGGCCGGGCGCTGGCCCGTGCCCTCGAGGCCGTGCTCGTCGGCACCTCCCGCGGCCGGATCACCCCGCACGCCCCCCGCTCCGGACTCGGCCCCTCCGTCGAGGCCGAGCTCGCCGCCCTGCGGCTGCCGTCCCCCGAGGACCCCGCGCCCCGCGAGATCCGCCTCGACCCGCTCCGCTCCGCCCTCGACGGCCGCCGCGAGGTCCTGCTGCAGCGGCTCCTCGTGTGCGGTGCCGCCTACGGGGAGCCCCTCACCGTCGCCGCCACCGGCGACGGCACCGCCCTCGGCACCAAGTGGCGGCTGTCCTGGACGCCTTCCGTCCCGGCCCGGCTGGACCTCGCCGGGGTGCGCGGAGTCACCGCCGCGCAGGCCGCCGCCGGCACGCTGCGGGACACCGCCCGCCGCGCCGCCGCCGACGGCGGGCCGACCCCGGCGCAGATCCTCGCCGGGCTGGCCGCCGCCGCGCGGTGCGATCTGCCCGAGCTGGTCGACGTACGCCTCCACGAGGCGGCCACCGCCCTGCCGCAGACCGCCACCCTGCCCGAACTCCTGGACGCCCTCGACCTCCTGGAGGCCCTCCACCGCGGCCACCTGCCCGGCACCTCGGACGCGTCCAGGGCGGCCGCCGCCGCGCTGGCGGGCGACCTCCTCGAGGCGGCCGTGCGCTGCCTGCCCGGCCTCGCCGGGAGCGAGGACCCGGCCGACGCGGTCGCCCTGGTGGCCCTCGCCGACCGGGCCGCCGCCCATCACCTGGGCCTGCGCACGGACGACGCCCTCGCCGCCCTGGCGGCCGACGCGGCGCCGATGATGCAGGGCGCGGCCCTGGCGGTGCGGGTCCTGCTCGACCTCGACCCGGCCGAGGCGCTCGGCGACCGCGCCGCCGGCTGGATCGACGGCGCGGGCACCGCCGACAGCCGGCGCGCCCTGACCCGGCGGCTCGGCGGGCTCCTCACCGCCGCCGGGCCCCTGCTGCAGTCCTCCCCGGCCGCCCTCACCCCGCTCCTCGACCGCGTGGAGCACCTCGCCGACCAGGACTTCCTCGACCGGCTCCCGGCACTGCGCGGCGGCTTCGACGCCCTCTCGCCCGCCGCCCGGGACCGGTTGCTCGACACCGTCACCGAGCGCCTCGGCGACCGGATCGACCTCGCGCTCGACGCGTCACCCGCCCTGCTCGCCCTGTGGGCCGCCGCCGACGCGGCCGGACTCGCCGCCCTCAAGGCCCTCCCGCTGCCCGGAACGGAAACGCAGGCACCGGCACCGGCACCGACGCCGGTGCCGGTGCCTGTGCCGGCCGAAGCCGCCGGGGCGGCGGCAGCCCCGCGCACGCCGGCCCCGCGGACCGACGGCCCGCGGCTCGCCCCCGCCGACCGCTGGCGCCTGCTGCTCGGCCGCGAACGGGACCGGCTCCCGGCCGGCGCCCGCCGCTACGCCCACGCGCTGGACGAGCTCTACGGAGCGGGGCGCGGCGAAGGCGCCTCCGACCTCGACCTCGGCCGGGGGCGCGGCCAGAGCGGCGGCCAGGAGGCCTCCTTCCCCACCGCCCGGGAGTGGTCCGAGGAGTTGGAGGCGCTGTTCGGCGCCGACGTACGCGAGGAGGTGCTGGCGGGCGCGGCCGAAGCGGGCCGCACCGACGTCCTCACCCAGCTCGATCCGGCGGCCGTACGACCCTCGGTGGAACTGCTGAGCTCCGTGCTGTCCCTCGCCGGCGGACTGCCCGAGGCCCAACTCGTCCGGCTGCGCCCCCTGGTCAGGCGGCTCGTCGACGAACTCGCCAAGGAGCTCGCCACCCGGCTGCGGCCGGCCCTCTCGGGCCTGGCCACCCCGCGCCCCACCCGGCGGCCCGGTGGCAAGCTCGACCTGGCCCGCACCTTGCGCGCCAACCTCGCGCACACCCGGCGCCGGGACGACGGCAGCGTGGTCGTCGTCCCGGAGCGGCCCGTCTTCAGCACCCGGGCGAGCCGTGAGGCCGACTGGCGGCTGATCCTGGTCGTCGACGTCTCCGGATCGATGGAGGCCTCCGTCATCTGGTCGGCGCTGACCGCGGCCGTACTGGGCGGCGTACCGACCCTGTCCACCCACTTCCTCGCCTTCTCCACCCAGGTCGTGGACCTCACCGACCGGGTCGAGGACCCGCTCTCCCTGCTGCTGGAGGTCCGTGTCGGGGGCGGCACGCACATCGCCGCCGGTCTCGCGCACGCCCGCACCCTGATCACCGTCCCGAGCCGCACCCTGGTCGTCGTGGTCAGCGACTTCGAGGAGGGCGCGCCGATCGGCGGGCTCCTCGGCGAGGTCCGCGCGCTGGCCGCCTCCGGCGCCCACCTGCTGGGCTGCGCCGCGCTCGACGACGAGGGGACGCCCCGGTACTCGGTCCCGGTCGCGCGGCAACTCGTGGCGGCCGGAATGCCCGTGGCCGCCCTCAGTCCCCTCGCCCTCGCCCGCTGGGTGGGCGACCGCCTCCGTGGAGAGTCCCGTTGAGCACCGAACTGCCGCCCGTCGCACCCGAGGTGCTCGCCGAAGCCGTCGAGAACCTCACCCCCCGTCTGCGCAAGAAGCTGGACGCCGCCACCGAGGGCTGCGCGGCGGGCGCCGTCTTCACGGCCGAGGGCACCGTCACCCTCCGCTTCGGCGAGGACGCCCTCGTCACCCTGAGCCCCGGTCCGGGGGGCACGATCACCACGGCGGACCAGGCCGCGTGCAGCTGCCTGCTGGCACCGCGCTGCCTGCACCGGGCCGCCGCCCTGGGCGCGGCCCCGCTCGCGGACACCCCGCCGGAGCCGGTCGCGGCGGCCGAACCCGGCCCGCCCGCCGAACCCGCCGGATCCAAGGAAGCCACCGGGACGACGGAAACCACCGGGTCGACCGAAACCACCGGGCCCGCGGATCCCGGCGAGTCCGCCCCGGCCCTCACCGCCGCCCAACTGCGCGCCGCCGGCGCCCTCTGGCACGTGGCCGCCGAGGCGCTCGCCGCCGGGGTCACCGCCGGTGGAGCGGTGGTCCAGGCCGAGTTGCTGCGCGCCGCCCACACCGCCCGCCTCGCGGGGCTCCCGCGCGCCGAGGCGGCGGCCCTACGGGTCGTACGCGGCCTGCGTGCCGCCCGCGAACGCCGGGCCGGCCAGCGGCTCGGCGACCTCACCGGGGCGTTCCGCGAGCTCCTCCACACCGCCGGGATGCTGGCCTCGGGCTCGGCCGACCCCGCGCTCACCGGCATCAGCCGGCGCGCCTACGCGCCCGGCGGCAGTCTCCAGGTGCACGGCCTGTGCCGGGAACCGGTGCTCTCCGCCACCGGGTACGGCGGCGTCGTCACCCACCTGCTGGCCCCGGACGGCATCCCCTACTCGGTCTCCGACGTCAGGCCCGGCGGCCTGGCCCGTGCCCGGGGCGCCGGTTCGGCCTCCGTGGCCCTCGGCGGCGCCACCCTCGATCATGCCGGCCTCGCCCGCGGCGGCCTGCGCATCGTCGGCGCGACCGTCTCCCCGGAAGGGCGACTGGGCGCCGGACGCGGGGTCAGGGCGACCCCGCTGCCCGGCACCGCCTGGACCGAACAGCCCGCCGCGCGGCTCTTCGCCCGGCCGGCCGCCGAGGCGGTCGCCGAGCTGCTCGCCGCCCCGGACGCGGCCGAGTCCGCGCTGATCGGCTGCGACGTCACCGTCGTCGGCGCGGCCGGCGCACACCTCCTCGTGCGCGAGACGCGCCCGGACGCGCCGCTGCTGAGGCTGGTGCCCGCGCATCCGCACCCGGAGCTGGCGCACACCGAGAACCTGCGGCGCATCGCCTCGTACCCGGGGCTCCTGCTGCGGGTCCTGGGCCGCCCCGACCTGGACCGCACCGCCACGCTGCGCCCCCTGGCGGTGGGCCCGGTGCCGGGCGCGGAGCACACGCTGCGGCTGCCCGAGGAATGGCTGGGCCGGGCCGACCTCGGCTACGACCGCCTCCAGGGCGCGCACTTCCCGCGGGGGGAGGCCGCCCCCGTACCGCTCCCGGCGGCCGAGGGCCCGGACCCGCTGGCCGACTCCCCGCTGTGGCGGGTACGCCGCCTCCTGGAGACCGGGGTCGCCGGTGGCCGCCGCGCCGTCGCCGAGGCGGCCCGCGGCGCGGACTCCCTGGCCGGCGCCTCGTACGGTCCGCTGCGCCGGGCCGGGCTCACCGGGGCGGCGGACCTGGCCGCCGCGCTGGCCGCCGAAGCCGACCGCCGTCCCCGCGATGTCTTCGGCCGGCTGGCCGACCCCTCGCCCGACGGCTACGCCTGGGCCTGGCTGGCCGCGGCCACCCATCTGGTGGCGGCGGAGCGCTGTCTGATCGCCGCGTCCTGGGCGGCGACCCCGGGCGCAGCCCCGGTCAGCGGGCCCTGACGGCCGGGGTCAGCCTGCGGGCCAGCAGCTCCAGGGCCGCCGTGACTTCGCGGACGGTGTCCGGGTCCGGGGCGGTTCCGTCGGGCCCGGTCAGTGCCGCGGTGAGGGCGTCGTCGATGGTGGTGGCCCGGACCTCGGCGACCCGGGCGGAGGGCTCGGCGGCGGGCCGGACCAGCCGGCGGCGCCGGTCGGCGGGGTCGGGCTCCGTGTCGACGGAGCCCGCCTGCTCCAGCCGGGCGACGGCCGTGGAGACCTGACTCTGCGGCAGGCCCGTCCGCGCGGCGATCTCGCCGACCGTGGTCCCGGGGTGGGAGACGACGTCGCCGAGGACGACGACCACCGAGCGGACCGGTCCCGGCGGTCCCGACTCGGGCCGGGGCATCGCCTGTTCGCCGATCTTCATGAGGGCGCGTCCCAGGAGGAACGCTTCGACTCCGTTCATGGGCAGCAGAGTACATCTGAATAGATGCATCTATCTTGATGCATCTATTTAGATGGATTACTGTCGTGCCGTCGGCCGGAAAGACCGACGACACCTCAGGAAAGGGGACCCGCCATGCCCGCGACCGTCGCTTCCGCCACCACCGTCACCCGCACCCGCACCCTCGCCGTCCCCGGCGCCACCCTGCACTTCCAGGTGGCGGGGCGCGGTCCCGTCCTCCTCCTCTCCCAGAGCGGCGAGGGCGACGCGGACCGCACGGTCGACCTCGTCCCGCACCTGACCGACACCTTCACGGTCGTCACGTACGACCGCCGGGGCCTGTCGCGCAGCACCCTCCACGACCCCGCCGGGCCCGTCACCATGGCCGAACACGCGGACGACGTCGCCCGGCTGCTCGCCGAGGTCGCCGACGGGCCGGCGCTGATGGCCGGGTTCAGCATGGGCGCCGCGATCGGCCTCCAGGCGGTGGCCCGCCACCCGGGTCTGCTGCACACCCTGATCGCCCACGAGCCCGTGATGCCGAACCTGCTGGCCGCGGCGGACCGCGCGGAGCACCTCGCCGAGCTGACGGCCATCCAGGACGCCTACGCGGCCGGGGGGCTGTCGGCGGCGTTCCCGGCGATCGCCCGGCACCTGGGCATCGACCCGTCGCACGACGAGACCGAGGACGGCCTCACCCCCCAGCCGATGACCCCGCGCCGGCAGGCCAACTTCGGCCACTTCATCGCAGCGGAGTTCACGGCCGTCACCACGGACGCCCTGGACCCGGCAGAGCCGGTACGGGCCGCGGCGCGAGCCGGCACCAGGATCATCGCGGCGACGGGGCGGACGACCCGGCCGACGGTCCACACCTACCGCTGCGCGCAGGCCCTGGCGGCGCGACTGGGCGCCGAGCCGGTCGAGTTCCCCGGCGGCCACAACGGCAACACCACGTTCCCCCGGGCGACGGCGCGGACACTGAAGACGCTCCTGGGCCGGTGATCCCCGGCGGGGCCCGCGCGGTGCCGGCCGGTGGCTACGCCGACCGCAACCAGTCGCGCAGCACGCCGAGGTCGGCCTCCGCCAGTCCCCGTCCCGGATCGACCCGGTGCAGGAGCGCCCGGCCCGGGTGGCGGGCGGCCACCCAGGCCCGGTCGGCGCCGGTGATCTCGTCGTCGACCCAGATGAAGGGCCGCCCGGCGGCGTGGGAGAGGAGCGCGGGTGTCTTCCAGTGGATCCCGCCCCGCCCGTCCTCCTCGGCGGGCTCCGGCCAGACCACCATGGGCAGTTCCGGCAGGCCGAGCCGGGGCGCGACGCACTCGTTGGCCTCCGCCCCCCAGGTCGTGGCCCACACCGGCTCGCAGGGCAGCGCCGCCAGCCGGGGCCCGAGCGTCGGATCGATCCGGGCGAGCAGGGGATTCGTGTCGTCGCCGGGCGGGTACGGGCCGGCGCCGAACGGGATCAGGGGGCCGTCGACATCGAGGTAGAGCAGGGGCAGGGGCAGGGGGAGGGGAAGGGCCGTGGAACCGGTCATACGGCCACGGTAGTCCTCCCGGGCATGGGAAACGATCTTGATGTGGCGGGTGTGATCGAGCGGCTGTGGCGGTATCCGATCAAGTCGACCGGCGGCGAACGGCTGCACAGGGTGGACGTCGACGAACGGGGTCTGGTGGGCGACCGGCTGTTCGCCGTGCGCGACGCGCAGGGCAAGTTCGGCTCGGGCAAGAACACCCGGCGCTTCCGGCGGATGGACGGCCTGCTCCACCTGGGTTCCCGCTACCCGCGCGGCGTCTCCGGGCCCGATCCGGGTGCGCCGGAACTGCTCGACCCGGCCGGGAGAGCGGTGGCCGACCCCACGGCGTACCTGCGTGCCCACCTCGGCCGTGACGATGTGGAGCTCGCCCGCGAGGGGGACGTCTCGCACTTCGACCAGCTGCCGCTCAGCGTCCTCACGACGGCCACCCTCGACTGGATCCGCCGCGAGGTGCCGGGCGTACCGGTGGACGAGCGCCGGTTCCGTCCGAACATCCTCGTGCGTACCCCGCCCGGCACCCCACCCTTCGTCGAGGACGAGTGGATCGGGTCCGAGGCCGTCGTGGGTGACACCCTCCGGATCGAGTTCCTGCGCTCCAGCGAGCGGTGCGTGATGACGAACCAGGCCCAGCGGGACCTGCCGCACTCGCCGCTGATCCTCAGGGCGATCGCCAGGGGGCACGGCAACCGGCTCGACGCGCTCGCCCGGATCGTCCTGGCGGGAACGGCCCGGGTCGGGGACCGCGTCGTGCTCGTCTGAGAGCGGGAACCGCCCGACGCGCCTCAGCCGTTACCGGGCGGGAAACAGGCGGAAGCGCGAGTTGGAGCCGTTGTCGGAGCACGGGGCGAGACGCATGACATCGCCCACGTTCTGACCCGTCATGGTCGAGCAGTTCTTCGACGCCGCCTTCGGCTGGAACTGGTAGTAGTTGCCGAAGTCGACACCGACGATGTTGAAGGCGCTGTCGTTGCTGTCGCACTTGTAGAGCTTGATCTCGGCGCCGACCGCGCCGCCGCTGGTCCAGTTGTTCAGACAGAACTGCGGCCACGCGGCGCTCTGGATCTTGAAGTGGTGGGCGCCGGCGTCGACGCGGTTCCACTTCTGGGCGTTGGTGCCGTTGCACCACCACTGCTGGACGACCTGCCCGTTGTACGGGTTGCTCTGCGGGATGTCGAGGCAGAGGCCGTCCGAGATGTTGATCGTGATGTTGTTCTGGGTGACGGCCTGGGCCGGGGCCGCGGCCAGGACGGTGCCGAGGGCGGCGGCGGCCAGAGCGGCCATGGCGGCAGTACGCATGCGCATGAGGATCCCCGAGGGTGTGTCGATGGCGGAGGACGAGCCCGGCCCGGCCGGACCGGACGGCGTCAGGAGCGAACGTAGCCAGCTCATCGGCCCTTTTCCCGTCCCAGAGCCCCGTGGGACGTCCCGGGACGCAACGCGGTGCGCCCGTGTGAGGCGGCTCGCGACCACGAGGTGGAACCCGCGGCGCCGTGATCGCCTCTTGTTCGCCGAAGGGGGGACGGAAATGACGAAGACAGCGGTGTCCGTGACCGGGAGGCTGGTGGCGGCGGGGCTCCTGTGCGCCGCCCTGGCGGCGTGCGGGACCACAAGGGCGGGAGAGGCCGCGCCGCCCGCGGGGGTATCCGCGCTCGCCACGGCGGAGTGCGATCTCGACGTGCCGACGGACCAGGAAACGGGCGGGCCCGCGGGCCCCCCGACCGACGAGGAGACGGGCGGGTACGCGGGTCCGCCCACCGATCAGGAAACGGGCGGGTATGCCGGTCCGCCCACCGATCAGGAGACGGGCGGGTATGCCGGTCCGCCCACCGATCAGGAGACCGGTGGATACGTGGGCCCGCCGACCGACGGCCGGATGACCGACGGCGGTGGCCCCTGCGGCCCGGCGGACTGGTTCGACATGACCCGTGACTTCACCGCCTACTACCTCAAGCACAAGGCCGACGACGGCTACGACGACTCCGAGGTGATCAAGGAGGTCCGCGTCCGCAAGGTGCGCGCGGTCGGCGAGGCGAGGATCACCTTCACCACCGAGGAAGTGGGCAAGAGCCGGGGCGACGCCGCACGCGCCATGGCCAAGTTGTTCGCCGACTGGCGGCACCAGGTCTACGGCGACACGGGCACCGTGACCCTCCAGACCGCGACGGGCGGGCGGCTGAACATCACCGAGCGCTGGTGACCTCGGGCCACCGCACGTCCCAGAGCGCGCAGTGGTGCTCCGCCCGTGCGTCCACCGTACGGATCCCGCCCGCCCCCGGCGCCAGCGACAGAACCCGGGCAGCGGTCCGGTCGCCCGGCCACCGCGGTGCTCCCGGCACCGCCGGAACGCCCGTGCGGGCGAAGGCCGTCCAGTAGTCGGTCATCCGGTCCGCGAGCTGCCGCTGCGGTCCCGTCAGCGGCACGATCGTGAAGAGATAGGGCAGTTCGAAGCCGTGGGCCGCGCCGTAGGGCAGGTCCGGGGGCTCCGGCAGGCCCGTGAAGTCGGGCGCGCTCCGGTCGCTGAACCGGTACGTGTACACCGGCACGAGCCGGCCCAGCGCCGCGCCGTCCCGCAGCGTCGGGCAGACGAACGACACGTCGGTCAGTACGGCGGCCCACGCCACTGCCGGGCTCGCGAAGGCGGACACCGGATAGGCGGCCTCCACCGCGCGGGCGGTCGGCGCGTCGAATGACAGCTCCAGCCGGGCCCGGTAGGCGGCCCCGTCGGGGATCGGATACGCCGCCAGCGTCTGTGCGAGGAAGAGGCGCATCTCGTCCAGGGTGGCGCCCTGGACGACCGGCACCCGGTGGAACCGGCCGGCCTCCAGTGCCCGCCGGGGCTCCAGCGGCAGCGTGCCGTTGCCGTAGGAGAGCAGCGAGAAGCGCTGCATCAGGTCCGCGGTCACCAGGGCGCCGGTGTCCAGCCCGCGCAGGCAGTCCAGCACCCTGCCGGGCCGGTCGCAGCCGAGCCGGGCCGCCGCCAGGGCGCCGTCCGCGACCGTGCGCCGCTCCGGCACGAAGGGCTCGTACGTGCCGAGGCCGGGCAGCAGGGACCGCGGCGGTGTCGTGGTCGAGCACGATCCGCTCTGCACGATCGCCCGGTGGAACAGGCCCGCCGAGGCGGGGGAGACGAGGTGCGCGCAGACGCTGAGGGCTCCCGCCGATTCGCCGAAGACGGTGACGTTGCCCGGGTCCGCGCCGAAGCGCGCCGCGTTCGCCCGTACCCAGCGCAGCGCCGCCCGCTGGTCCGCCAGGGCGAAACCGGGCGCGCCGCCGAGCTCCGGATGGCCGAACAGGCCGAAGACGCCCAGCCGGTAGTTCACGGTCACCACCACGACGCCGCCCCGCGCGGCCAGCCGGTCGGGCCGGTAGGCGTCACCCGAGCCGCTGAAGAAGCCGCCGCCGTGGAACCAGACCATGACGGGCCGCCCCCTGCCCCCGGCGGCGGCCCGGCCCGCCGGTGCGGTGACGTTGAGGTACAGGCAGTCCTCCGAGCCGGTCGGCCCGCCCGGTCCGATGGCGGGCAGCTGCGCACAGCGCGGACCGGGCGCCCCGGCATCGCGTACGCCCGCCCAGCGCGGCGCCGGCTCCGGCAGCCGCCAGCGCAGCCGACCGGTCGGGGGAGCGGCGAAGGGGATTCCCTCGAAAGTGTCGTAGGCGCCGTGCCCCAGACCGCGTACCGGACCCCGGTCGGTCGACACGACGGGCCGCCCGGGCCCTGGCGCGGCGCCCAGCAGCGACACCACGACGGGCAGCAGGACGAGGGCCAGCAGCAGGGTCCACCGGCGGCGGATCCGGCCGAGGTCGGTCACGGTCGACGCCCCTCCCCTTCGCGGCCCGGATGGAGCCCCCGTTTGACCGCCCCGAATGGCGCAGTGAGCGAAAGTGGCACCCAATGTAACAAGGCGTGTGCTTCCCGTGACGCATGATGACCGGCGCGCGATCGCGTGGACCCGCGCGTCGGCGAACGGAGTTTTCCATGGACGACCCGATCACCCTCGCGGCGAACGAGTACGAGGACCGCCGCGTGACCCCCGACCCCATAGCACCGGACGAGCCCACCGCGCCGCCCGTGCGGACCCTGCTGGAGACGGCGGCCACTTGCCGTCCGGTCGAGGAGGTCACCGCGCTCGTGAGCCTCCTCAAGGAGGGCGGCCCGCTGCCCGACGCCGGACACGACGCGCTGCGCACGGCCGCAGTGACCCGACCGGTGCAGGACGTACGAAGGATGGTCGCCCTCCTGGGCGAGTCGCCGCAGGAGGTGGCCGAGGCGGACCCGACGCTGCGCGCCGCCGCCGTCGGGCGGTCCATCGAGGACGTCGCCCTGCTGGTGACCGTCCTCGGCAAGGAGGACTCGGCCGAGGCGGAGCGCCGGGGCCGCGCCGGGCCGTCCGCCGACCCGCTCGAGTCGAGGCCGAGGTACGAGGAGCCGTACGAGCCGCGGTACCCGGAGCCGAACGACGCCCCGTACCCGGAGCCGCCCCGGCGCGCCGTCCCCGCGAGCCCGCCCGCCGCGTCCCGCGGCCGGGCGCCGCAGGGCGTGCTGCGCTGGCCGGTGGCGATCACCCTGCTGGTCTGCGGAGCCCTGCACCTGCCGAACGACCTGACGGCCGTGCGGTTCGCCGGCCCTGTCGACTGCCTGCCCCTCCTCGTCATCGTGCTCTGTCCGGTGAGCGGCGCCCTGGTGGCGCTCCGGGACACGGCGGCGGTGTGGCGGGCGGGCGCGGCCACCGCCCTCGGCGTGGTCGCCCTGCACGTGCTCGGCGGGTCGCTGCGGTACGACCCGCTGGCGGGCGCGGTGGGCGGCAACCTGGCCTGGGCCGGAGTCGCCGTCGTGCTGTGCGCGGCGGTCGGCGCGGTCCTCGCCGGCCTGGCCCTGCGCAACCGCCGGGAGCCCTCGGCCTGACCGGCCGCGGGTTCCACCGCGGCAGCGGGGGCTCTCACGCGAGCAGGTTGACGGCTCGGGTGAACACGCGGGGGAGCCGGGCGGCCGCCGGGACGATCCGGGGCGCGAGCCGCGGCTGGTGACGGGCCCACAGCAGGGACGAGGTGAGCGCGCGGTAGCTGCGCGACAGGTCCCGCCAGGCCTGCTCGTAGGCCTGCGGACGCCCCGCCCGGACGCACCGCACCAGTTCGCCCGCCGCCGTCACGGCCAGGGTGAGTCCCTCGCCGGTCAGCGCGTCCACGTACCCGGCCGCGTCCCCCACGAACAGCACGCGCCCCGCCACCCGTACGCGGGCCCCCTGGCGCAGCGGCCCCGCCCCGCGCACCGGCGTCCCCTCCGCCGCGGCCAGCCGCGCCGCCAGCACCGGGAACCGGGCCAGCTGTACGTCGAAGGGGGCCTGGTCGGAGGTCAGGACGGCCACGCCGATCCGGTCGGGTGCCAGCGGGGTGACGTACGCCTCGCACCGCGCCGACCAGTACACCTCGACGAGGTCGCTCCAGGGCTGGGCGGCGTAGTGGCGGCGCAGCCCGTAGCGGGCCGGGCGGCGGGGCGCGGGCGGCGCCGACAGGCCCAGCCCGCGACGGACGGGGGAGTGCAGGCCGTCCGCCGCGACCAGGTAGCGGGCGGTGAGCCCGGCCGCGGCGATTCCGTGTACGTCCTGGCGCACCTGGTCGACGCGCCCGGGGAGCACCCGTACTCCGAGCTGCGCGGCGCGCTCGGCCAGTGCGGCCTGCAGTTCCGTGCGCCGTGCGCCGAGCCCGGGGCCGGACCGGAAGAGCCCCTCGGCGTGGCGGCCGCTCGCCCCGTCGACGTAGCGGATGCCGTGGAACGGCTGCCCGGTCACGGGGACGCCCAGCTCCCGGAGGCGGCGTACGCCCCCCGGCATCAGGCCCTCCCCGCAGGCCTTGTCGATGGGGGTGGGCCGAGGCTCCACGACCACGGTCTCGAGGCCGGCGAGCGCGCCGTGGATGGCGGTGGCCAGTCCGGCCGGGCCACCGCCCGCGATCAGCAGGTCGATCACGAGGCGGCGCCGGCCGAGTGGACGGAGGCGGGCGCCCGCAGGCGGCCGCCGTCGGTCAGGGCGGCGTCCTCGCAGCCGATCCGTACGCGCAGCAGCATCAGATTGAGCACGGTGAAGCCGAGCGCCGTCATCCAGGCGGAGTGCACGAGCGGCAGCGCGACGCCTTCCGCGACCACGGCCACGTAGTTGGGGTGGCGCAGCAGCCGGTACGGTCCCCTCTCCACCAGCGGCAGTCCGGGAACGACCAGTACCCGGGTGTTCCAGCGCTTCCCGAGGGTGGCGATGCACCACCAGCGAAGGCCCTGGGCGGCGACGGCGACGGCGAGGGCCGACCAGCCCAGCAGCGGGACGAACGGCCGCCCGGTCACCCAGGGTTCCACCACGCAGCCCACGAGCAGCGCGGTGTGCAGGGCGACCATGGCCGGGTAGTGGCCGCGGCCGTACTCGCGGCCGCCGCGGGCGAGGCTCCACGCGGTGTTGCGGCGGGCGGTGATCAGCTCGGCGAGCCGCTCGGCGGCGACGATCCCGATCAGCAGCAGGTACGGGGTCAGGGAGGCGGAGGCGGAGGCGGTCGGGGCGGGGATCGAGATCATCGGGCTCACCAGCGCAGGAGGACGAGTTCGGAGGCGAAACCCGGACCGAAGGCGAGCATCAGCCCGACCGATCCGGGCGGGGGCGGGCCCGCGCTCTGGACGCCGTCCAGGATGTGCAGGACCGAGGCGGAGGAGAGGTTGCCCACCGCGGCGAGCGAGCGCCGGCTCGCGGCGAAGGCCGACTCCGGCAGCGCGAGGGCGTCCGAGAGCGTGTCGAGGATCTTCGGGCCGCCGGGATGGCAGATCCACGCGTCGACGTCCGCGGGCTTGAGGTCGTGCGCGGCGAGGAAGGACTCGACCTCCTCGGCCACGTGCAGCCGGACCAGGTCCGGGAGTTCGCGGCCCAGCACCATGCGCATCCCCCAGTGGCCGATGTCCCAGCCGAGGAGGTGCTCGGTGCCCGGGTACAGGTGGCTGCGGGCCGCCACCACCTCGGGTCCGGCGCCGGTGGCGTGCAGGGGATGGTCGCGGCCCACCGCCACCAGGGCACCCGCGCCGTCGCCGAACAGGGCGCCGGCCACCAGGTTCGCCATCGAGGCGTCGGTGGACTGCAGGGTGAGCGAGCAGAGCTCGGTGGACAGCAGCAGTGCCGCATGGCCGCTGCGGCCCGCCAGATGGTCGTGGAGATGGCCCACTCCGGCGGCGCCGGCCGCGCAGCCGAGACCGAAGAGCGGTACCCGCCGTACGTCGGGACGCAGGCCGGCGCGGGTGGCGAGACGGGCCTCCAGCGAGGGCGTCGCGACCCCGGTCACCGTCGTCGACATGACCAGATCGACGTTCCCGGCGGCCAGGCCGGCGTCGGAGAGGGCGAGTTCGAGGGCCCGGGTGCCGAGCTCCAGGGCCGTCTCGATGAAGAGGGCGTTCGTCGCGCCGAAGTCGTTGCCCGGGCCGTACCGCTCCAGCGGCAGCGCGAGATGTCGGCCGTCCACGCGCACCGAGCCGTGGACGCGGCGCAGAAGGGCGGTGTCGGAGCCCGGCGGCAGGAAGCGGGCGAGCGCCTCCGTGATCTCGGACTGGGGATGGTGATGGGGCGGGAACACGCTGCGCACTGCCAGAACACGTGTCATTCGGTCACCATAGAAAACAACTGACACAACGTTATGAATCAGGCGAACCGGGCGCGGCGCCGCGTAGCGTGTCGCCGTGCCCGCGCGAACCGCCCAGACCGGCGAGAACACCGAAGCCGCCGGGAGCGCAGCGCCCGGCCGCGGCCCCGGCCACGCCCTCGTACGGGGCCTGGCCGCCGCGTGCCACCCGCTGCCCGCGGCCGCCGTCACCCTCTTCGCCGCCGCCCTGACGGCCGCCGCGGGGCAGGGTCCGGCGCGGGCGGCCGTGACCGTGGGTGCGGTGGCCGCCGGACAGCTGTCGGTGGGCTGGTGCAACGACCGGGCGGACCTGCGGCGCGACCTGGCCACGGGCCGTCGGGACAAACCGCTCGTCGCCGGTGCGGTGTCGGCCGCGGCCGTGACGCGGGCCGCGGCCGTGTCGCTGCTGCTCTGCGTCGCGCTGTCCCTGGCCTGCGGGCCGCTCGCCGCCGCCGCGCACCTCGTCGGTGTGGCGGCCGCCTGGGCCTACAACCTCCACCTGAAGGGCACGGCCGCCTCCTGGGTCCCGTACGCCCTGGCCTTCGGCCTGCTGCCCGCCTTCGTCACCCTGGGCCTGTCCGGCGCCCCGTGGCCGCCGCCCTGGCTCATGGCCGCGGCGGCCCTCCTCGGCGCGGGTGCGCACTTCGCCAACGTGCTGCCGGACATCGAGGACGACCTGGCCACCGGGGTGGCGGGACTGCCGCAGCGGCTGGGCCGGCGGGTCTCGGCCGCGCTCGCCGGCCAGCTCGTCCTCGGCTCGACCGCCGTCCTGGTCCTCGGACCACCGGGGCGGGTGACGGCGTACGGCTGGACGCTGCTCGCCGCGACCGCGGCGGGGCTGCTCGTCGCGGCCCGTCGGCCCGTCGGAAGGCTCCCGTTCCTGGCCGCCATGGCGGTGGCCGGAGCCGATGTGATCCTGCTGGTCGTCGAACTCCGCCCGTGAACCGCCGGGCCTGCGCGGGCCCGGCGGACGTCCTTCAGGGCATCTCGCGGGTGCGGGTCCAGGTCAGGAGCGTGTCCGCCGGCCAGGTGTTGATGACGCGGCCGGCCGGGACCTCGCACTCCACGGCCCTTTCGCAGCCGACGATCTGCCAGTCCAGCTGGCCCGGGGCGTGCGCGTCCGTGTCGATCGCGAAGAAGGTGCCGGCCGCGACGGCGAGGCGCAGCAGGCGGCGCGGCGGGTCCAGCCGCTCGGGCCGGCTGTTGATCTCCACGGCGGTACCGGCCTCCGCGCAGGCCGCGAAGACGGCCTCGGCGTCGAACCGCGACTCCGGCCGGGTCCGGCCGGTGACCAGCCGTCCCGTGCAGTGCCCCAGGACATCCATCAGCGGGTTGCGCACGGCCGCCAGCAGCCGACGGGTCATCGCCGGCGGGTCCATCCGCAGCTTCGAGTGGACCGATCCGACGACCAGGTCGAGCCGGTCCAGCAGCTCCGGCTCCTGGTCCAGGGCCCCGTCGTCGAGGATGTCGCACTCGATCCCGGTGAGCAGCCGGAAGGGCGCCCAGGTGTCGTTGAGCTCGGCCACCACCCGCAACTGCTCGCGCAGCCGCTCCGGGGAGAGCCCGCGGGCGACGGTCAGGCGCGGCGAGTGGTCGGTCAGTACGGCCCAGTCGTGGCCCAGCGCGGCCGCCGCCCGCCCCATCGCCGCGATCGGGCTCCCGCCGTCGGACCAGTCGGAGTGCACGTGGCAGTCCCCGCGCAGGGCCTCGCGCAGCGCGGTCGCGGCGGGTGTGGCCGGCGGTCCTTCGGGGAGGGCGGCGATCTCGTCCTCCAGTGCCTGCAGATAGGCCGGCACGGCACCGCCGAGTGCCTCCCGCACGACCTGTGCCGTCTTGGGGCCGATGCCCTTCACGGCCTCCAGGGAACCGGCCGCGACCCGCTCGGCCACCTCGCCCTCGCCCATCCGGGTGACCGCGGCCGCCGCGGACCGGAAGGCGCGTACCCGGTAGGTGGGAGCCTGCGCACGCTCCAGCAGGAAGGCGATCCGGTCCAGTGCCGCAACCGGGTCCATCGCGTACCTCCTGCCGGCCGTCCCGCCGCCCCCTCGCCCGTCTCCCGGACCAGTGTCCGGCGCGGAAGGGCGCTACGCCTCTCCGGCCTCCCGGGGCACGGCGGCGTCGAGGGCGGCGGTGAGGCGGTTCAGCCGGGCCTGGAGGTCGAGGACCTCGGCGAGCTCGAAGCCGGTCGCGGCCGCGATCCGCCGCGGCACCTCCACCGCGCGGACGCGCAGCGCGGC
The DNA here is from genome assembly GCF_054353315.1 of Streptomyces sp. NC-S4. Lineage (NCBI taxonomy): Bacteria > Bacillati > Actinomycetota > Actinomycetes > Kitasatosporales > Streptomycetaceae > Streptomyces > Streptomyces sp. NC-S4. Next base: position 8,439,825 of record NZ_CM135937.1, read on the forward strand.
GCCCTCCTCGGTCAGGTGGGCGTGGACACTCCGCTCGTCCTCGGTGCTGCGCTCGCGGCGGACCAGTCCGGCCGCCTCCAGCCGCTTGAGCAGCGGGGACAGTGTTCCGGAGTCCAGCCGCAGGTGCTGCCCGATCTCCTTGACCGGCATTTCGCCGTGCTCCCACAGCACCAGCATCACCAGGTACTGGGGGTAGGTGAGCCCCAGGTCCTTGAGGACGACCCGGTAGAGCCCCCCGAAGGCACGGCTCGCGGCGTTCAGCGCGAAGCAGATCTGGCCGTCGAGGCGCAGGAAGTCCTGGTCGGCGTGGGTGGCGGTGGGCTGCTCGGTCATGGCGTCCAGTGTACCCGGGACAGACTTGCGAGGCATTGAATTGTGCACAACTGAATTGTGTGCTCTAGTAGTGGAGCGCGGCCGACCACCGGCCGCCACCACGGTTCATTTCTGCGAGAGGACCTCTCATGGACGCGCTCTACACCGCTGTCGCCACCGCCAACGGCCGCGAGGGCCGTGCCGTCAGCTCCGACGGCCAGATCGACCTCGCCCTGGCCATGCCCCCGGCGCTCGGTGGCAACGGGCAGGGCACCAACCCCGAGCAGCTCTTCGCCGCGGGCTACGCCGCCTGCTTCGCCAGCGCGCTCGGCCTGGTCGGCCGGCAGGCCAAGGTGGACACCAGCGAGGCCTCGGTCACCGCGGAGGTCTCCATCGGCAAGGACGGTGCCGGCTTCGGCCTCGCCGTCACCCTGCGCGTCGAGCTCCCGGAGTCCCTGGCCGGCGAGACGGGCACGCTGCTGGTCAAGCAGGCGCACGAGGTCTGCCCGTACTCCCGCGCCACCCGCGGCAACATCGCCGTGGACCTCGTGATCGAGTAAAGATGCCGCACACCCGGCGGGCGGCCACCATGGAAGGACATCCACTCCTACGGGGGCCGCACGCCAGGAGGCGCCGGTGGCGCACACCCACGCAACGGACGTCCTGGTCGTCGGCGCCGGCCCGGTCGGGCTGACCGCCGCCGCGGAGCTCCGCAGACGGGGCGTCACGTGCCGGATCGTCGACCGCCTGCCGGCCCGGCTGCCGTTCGCCAAGGCCGTCGGCATCCAGCCGCGCACGCTGGAGGTCTGGGACCGCATGGGGACGGTCCGCGCCGCGCTGGAGGCGGCCGTCCCGATGCGGGGGCAGTTCCTCTACGTCAACGGCGTCGAGAAGGCCCGCATCGAGCTCTCCGTGCCGCCCGAAGTGCCCTACGGGTTCGTGGCGCTGCCGCAGTACGAGACCGAACGCATCCTGGACGAGTTCCTGGGCCGCTTCGGGGCGGCCGTCGAACGGGGCACCGAACTCCTGTCGTTCACCCAGGACGCCGACGGGGTGACCTGCCGGCTGCGCACCGCGTCCGGGGCCCAGGAAGAACTGCGCACCCGGTACCTGGTGGGCTGCGACGGCGCGCACAGCGTCGTCCGCAAGGGCCTCGGCCTCACCTTCGAGGGCGGCGCCTTCGCCGAGGAGTACATGCTCGCCGACGTACGCGTCGACTGGGACCTGCCGCCCGGGTACAACCTGCGCGCCATGCACGTCGACGACGACGGGGCCGTCGACGACGTGCTCGTCTGCATCCCACTGCCCGGCCGGGGCCGGTACCGGATGTCGATGATGGTGCCGCCCGAACTCTCCACCGCGCGGCAGGACACGGACACCGCCGACGGCATCGCCCATGGCCTGCAGAGCGGCCGGGGCCCCGCACTGGCCGACATCCAGGCCGTCCTGGACCGGCTCTCACCGCAGCCGACCACTGCCTTCGACATCCGCTGGACCTCGGTGTTCCGCATCAGCCACCGGATCGTGGACCGCTACGGCGACGGCCGCGTCTTCGTCGCCGGGGACGCGGCCCACATCCACCCGCCGACCGGCGCCCAGGGCATGAACACCGGCATCCAGGACGCCTGGAACCTGGCCTGGAAGCTCGCCCTGGCCTGTGCGGGTGCGGCCCACCCCGGCCTGCTCACCGGCTACGACGCCGAGCGCCGGCCCGTCGGCGAGGAAGTCGTCGGCCGTACCGTGCGGCACGCCGTCGAGGGAATGGAGAACGACCCCGACGACCCGGCGACGGTGATGATGCGCGAGGCCCAGCTCCTCGTCGGCTACCGGGGAAGCCCGACCGTGGACCCGCCCGGCGAGGGCCGGGGCCCCCGGCCCGGCGACCGGGCACCCGACTGCGCGGGCCTGACCGGGCCCGGCACCGCCTACCCGTTGCGCCTGTACGACGTCCTGCGCGACCGGGACCACGTACTGCTGCTCCACGGGGCCGGGTTCGGGCCCGGGTCCGAGGCCGGCCCCGGGCTCGACGAACTCGTCCGGACGGCCCGGGAGTTCTCGGGCGGCCGGATGGAGGTCTGCCTGCTGCGCGCGGCGGACGCCGACGCGGACACCGACACGGACGCGGACGCCGACGCGCACGCCGTCATCGAGGCCGACGGGCGGACACTGCCGGTCTACACCGACACCCGGGGAGACTTCGCCCGCCTCTACGCGGTCGAGGAGCCCACGGCCTTCGTGATCCGCCCGGACGGATACCTCGGCGCTCGGCTCCCGCTCTCCCCGGCGGCCCCGCACCGCCTGGCCGCCCACCTCGCGGCCGTCTTCGCCACGAGCCCGCCGAACTGACCCGTCAGGCCCGGGCGGCCTCGCGGCGCTGCCGCTTGCCCAGCGGGGCCAGCGACATGTCCTGGGCCTGCGACCTCAGCTGCTTGAATCCGTACCCGCGCTCGGCCAGCCAGCCCTCCGCCGCCAGCTCCGCCCGGGCCGTCGCGTCGAGGATGTCCTCCTCGGCCTCACCCGTGTCCAGGAAGCGGAAGGTGAAGAAGGGGCGGGCGGCCAAGTCGTACGTGAGATGGCCCTCGGCGGTGAACTCCGCGCGCAGCATGTCGTGCTCGTGCGCGGCGGCGAGCAGCTCGGCCGTCTGGTCGTCGGTCAGACCGTCGAACGAGCCGCGGACGGTGATACGGAAGGTACGGGTGGCACTCATGCCCGGAGCCTAGAACGGGCACCGCGTCCCCTGCACCCGGATATCCGCCGATCCGCCCCGTCCGTCGCCCCGCGGACCGCCGCACGGGACCGCCAGGGGCCGCGTTCACCGCACGGACACCCCGAAAGCCCCGGCCGGGAGCCCGTTTTGGATTGCCGGACGATCCTCAATACGATCCGGCGATGATCACAAGAAAACGGCTTGCGGTAGGGGCGTGCGGCCTGCTCGCCGCCCTGGCCGTCGGGCTCTTCCCGGCGAGCGCCACCGCCGCCGACGGACCGACGGCGAAGGAACCCCCCAAGGTCGACCTCGTCCTCGACGTGAGCGGCTCCATGCGGGCCAACGACATCGACGGACAGTCCCGCATGGCCGCGGCCAAGCAGGCCTTCAACGAGGTCATCGACGCGGTCCCGGCCGAGGTGCGCCTCGGCATACGGACCCTGGGGGCCGACTACCCGGGGGACGACCGGGCCACGGGATGCAAGGACACCAAGCAGCTCTACGCCGTCGGCCCCCTCGACCGGACCGAGGCCAAGACCGCGGTGGCGACCCTGGCCCCCACCGGCTGGACGCCGATCGGCCCGGCCCTGCTCGGCGCGGCCCAGGACCTGGAGGGCGGCAACGGCTCCAAGCGGATCGTGCTCATCACGGACGGCGAGGACACCTGCGCCCCGCTCGACCCGTGCGAAGTGGCGCGCGACATCGCCGCCAAGGGCATCCACCTCGTCATCGACACCCTCGGCCTGGTCCCGGACGCCAAGACCCGGGCCCAGCTGACCTGCATCGCCGAGGCCACAGGCGGCACCTACACCTCGGTACAGCACAAGGCAGACCTCTCCAACAGGGTGAAGCAACTCGTCGACCGGGCCGCGGACCCGGTCGTCAACCCGGTGGCCACCGAGGGCACGAAGCAGTGCGAGGGCGCCCCGCAGCTGAAGGCCGGCCTCTACAGCGACCGCGAGACCTTCGGCGAGCACCGCTGGTACCGGGTCGACGTCCTCCCGGGGCAGGAACTGCGCGCCGCGGTCAGCATCGGCGCCGACCGCGCCGTCAACAACGACTACGGCGTCCTGCTGCGCGCCACCACCGTCCACGGTCGTGAGATCGTGCGCGGCTCGGAGGCGGGCAACGGGCGTACCGACGTCCTCTCGACCGGCCTGCGCTACCCGAAGGCCGACGTCGACGGCCCGGACTCCGACGCCAAGCCCGTCCCGGAGACCGTCTGCCTCCAGGTCAGCAACTCCTTCTCCGCTCCCGCCTCCGTCAAGACGACCCCGGGCATGCCCGTCGAACTGACCATCGACCTGGTGGACGGACCCGACGGGGCCTCCGACGTCGCCGCGTTCGGCCTCGGACGGGGCTGGTGGCTGCTGGCCGTGCTGGCGCTCGCCGGACTGCTTGCCGGTCTGGTGTGGGGATGGATCTCCCGCTGGCGCATCTCCGTCTGGAGGACCAACTGATGCGTAGAGTAGGCACACTGACCGCGTCCCTGCTGGCCGCGGCCGCCGCCCTCATGGTGGCGGGCACGGCCGTGGGCACGGCCGCCGCGGACACGCCCTCGCCGAGCGCCAGCGCGAGTCCGGGCGGGGGTGGCGCCAAGACCGAAGCGGCCCCGACCGAGGCCGGTACGAGCTTCCGCACCGCAGCGGCGTTCCGCCCCGGCCAGAAGGCCACGGCCGGCGCGTCCAGCGGCGACTACCTCTACTGGGTGGTGCCGATCGACGCGCAGCAGCGCGCCACGGTGAAGGCCGCCGTCACCCTGCCCGAGTCGAAGGCCCGGCACGGCGCCTCGACCTGGCAGCTCGACGTGTACGACGGACTGCGCCGCCGACAGGCCTGCACCTACGGCGCGCAGACCGCGGGCGCGGCGAAGGAAGCCGCCACGGTCGAACTGTCCTGCACCCTGCGCACCGTACGCGCCGGCGCCGAGCCGTGGGCAAACGATCCGCTGCCGGGCAGCTACTACGTACGCCTGACGGTCGTCGACCTGCCGGACGAGGACAAGGGTCTCCCGGTGCGCGTGGCCGTGGAGGCCGACGTGAAGGAGACCGGTGGCATCCAGGCGGTGGACGGCGCCCTCTCCACCCCGCTGGTCGCCGGCAACGTGACCGCGACCCTGCGCGAACCGGAGGACGGCTGGTCCGGCGGCTGGTGGTCCGACCGCTGGATCTGGACCGCTGCGGGCGGCGTGCTCGCCGCCCTCGCGGGCATCCTCGGCTACTCCCTGACGCGCGGCACGGGCCGCCCGTCCAGGGTCCCGCCGGGCGCCTGAGGAAAAGGGGGAGGCCGCGGCCCACGGGCCGCGGCCTCCCTCCACCTTCGGCGAATCAGCGGCCGCGGGTCAGCCGCGTTCCGAACGAGGGCTCGGCCAGGGCCCCCTTGACGGCCACGGGCACGCTCCGGGCCCCTTCCCCGCTGCCCACCGTCAGCACGGCCACCTCGGAACCGTCCTTCGCGGTGTGCGGCAGCTCCCCGGCACCGCCGGTGCGGGTGAGGGACAGCTTCATCTGCTGGCCCGGCACGCCGATCACGTTCAGGTCCTTGGTGGCCACCAGCGGCGTACGGCCGCCGAGCCCGTCGTCCACATGGCCCACGACGTCGCCCTTGCGGATCAGCGGGGCCGACGCGAGCGCCGTCCGTACTCCCTCGATGATCGTCTTGCTGTTCGCCAGCACCAGCTTCAGGCTGTTCGCGCCGTCCTCGTCCGGCCCGTCCGCATGCTGGTCCATCAACGTGCCGAGGATCAACTGGTCCTTGCCGTCGATCGACTTGTACGCCGCCCACATCAGGGTCCCGCCGGCGGGCGTGCTGGAACCGGTCTTGATCCCCCGGATGCTGAGGCCCTGGGAGGTGAGCAGGATGTTGTTGTTCTCGAGCCGCGTGGACAACCCCTTGATGCTGGCGTTCGGGAGCGCGACGATCGAGCGGAACACCTCGTCCTTCATGACGGCTTCGGCGAGCTTCAGCTGATCCACGGCGGTGCTGACGGTGCCCGAGTCCAGACCGCTGGGGTCCGTGTACGTGGTGTTCGTCATCCCGAGCTCCTTGGCGGCGGCGTTCATCTTCTCGACGAACGCCGCCTCGGAGTCGGTGCCGCTGTCCCAGCGCGCCAGCAGGCGGGCGGCGTTGTTGCCCGAGGGGATCATGAGCATCTTGAGCACGTCCTGCTGGCTGAACTTCTGTCCGACGGTCAGACCCTCGACGCGGGACTCGTGGTCGGCGTTGCCGTCCGCCACGGTCTTCGCGTCGATCGTGATGTCCGGACCCGGGTCGGACTTGCGCAGCGGGTGGCCCTTGAGGATCACGTAGGCCGTCATCACCTTGGCGACGCTGGCCGTCGGGACGGGCTTCTGCTCCCCGAAGGTGCCGATGTCGCCGGAGCCGGAGACGCGAACGGCGCCCTGGCCCTTGGCGGGCCACGGGACGGAGAACTTGCCGTCGATGGTGCGGTCGGCCTCGGCGGCGACGAGCTGCGGGGCGGGCAGGGGACGCATCAGCTGCGCGCCGGCGCCGGCGCCGACGAGGAGGAGCAGGATCGGCGTCCATATCTTGACGCGGCGCACCGCGGTACGGCGCGGGGTCTCCACCGGGGGAGGGGTGTTGGTGAGCTCTGCCAGCAGATCGAGCGGGGGCAGCGGCGTGGCGGGGGCCGGTGCGGCGCTCCTGGCTCCGGGGGCCTGCGGCTGGGCCCGCGGCGCGGTGGGCGCGGGCAGGTCGACGTCCTTGAGCGCGACGAACTGGCTCGTCCGCTCGGGGTCCGGATCCGCCTCCCGCGCCCAGGAGGGCGCCTTGCGCGGCGCGTCCGGCCCGGCGGGCTTCGCCTTGGGCAGGGCGATGAGCATCGTCTCGTCGGACGCGGCGTCACCCTTGGCCTCCGGCCCGGGCTCGCCCTCGGGCTCCGCCGCGACGGCCTCGGGGTCGACTTCGACGTGGGGCTTGGCGCCGCCCTGTGCCTTCGGCGCTGCTTCGTCCTCGGGCGCCGTGTCCGCGTCGGCCTTCGGCTTCGCCGTAACGGTTTCCGCCCGGGAGCGGGTCTTCACCTCGGCTTCGGTGCCGGTCTCGGACCCGGTTGCGCCCTCGGGCTCGGCGCCGGCCTGTCCCTCCGGTGTGGCCTCGTCCTCGGCCTCGGCGTCGGCCTTCGGCTCCGTCGTAACGGCTTCCGCTTCGGAGCGGGCCGTTGTTTCGGTCTCGGGCTTGGCGTCGGCCTGTTCCTTCGGTGCGGCTTCGTTCTCGGGCTCCGTGTCCGCCTCGGCCTTCGGCTCCGTCGTAACGGCTTCCGCTTCGGAGCGGGCCGTTGTTTCGGTCTCGGGCTTGGCGTCGGCCTGTTCCTTCGGTGCGGCTTCGTTCTCGGGCTCCGTGTCCGCGTCGGCGTCGGCCTTCGGCTCCGTCGCGACGGCTTCCGCCTCGGAGCGGGCCGTCGTTTCGGCGTCGGCGTCACCATCGGATCCCGCTGCGTCCTGGGCATCGGCTCCACCCTTGGGGCCGGTGTCCGCCTCACGGTCGGCGCCGGGCTCGGCCGTCGGCTTGGACTCCCCCTCCAGGACGGTGGTTTCTGCCTCGATCTTCGGGTCGTCCGAGGAACCGCCCGCCACCGTTACCGCCTTCATCCCAGCCCCGCCTTGCTGCTCACACATGCCGATACGACCGGCGAGGCCCCGCAGGGCCCCGCCGCACTGCCAGATGTCCCCGGTATCGCACTCGTTCCATCCACCGGATCTTGTGACCGTTCGGTCATATTCGCTGAGTACGCCTACTCATGACCCCGCCCGCCCCACCGGCCGACCATGGGACACATCGCACCACACCATCCGAACGGGGTCGTCCATGCTCAGCCGAATCGCCGCCGCCCTCGTACCCGCCTTCGGGCGGCTGACCGTCACCGCCGACCCCGGGGACCGCCCCGACTCCGGCAGCATTCTGGTCGCCAACCACACCTCCCTCGCCGATCCGGCCGTCGTGGTCGCCGCACTGCGCCGCTACGGGATCGAGCCGGTCATCCTGGCCACTAGCGGGCTCTGGCGGGTACCGCTGCTCGGTTCCGCGCTGCGCCGCGAAGGCCACATCGCCGTCCACCGCGGCACCGCCCGAGCCGCCGACTCCCTCGACGCGGCGGCCGTCGCCCTCGCCTCGGGCCGCAGCGTGCTGCTCTACGGCGAAGGCAGGTTGCCCGTGCGCCGCGACGCGGGGGAGACCGCCCCCGGCCCCTTCCGCAGCGGCCTGGCCAGGCTCGCCGTCGCGACGGGCGCCCCGGTCGTGCCCGTCGGCCAGGCGGGTGCCCGCCGCCTCTGCTCCGGGAACGGCGCCAAGCAGCTCGCCGGCGTCTTCACCGCCCCGCTGCGCAGGCCTTGTTTCCACGTCCACATCGGCTCGCCGCTCCACCTGCCCGACCGTGTGCCGGAGGCCACGGACCGGGCCCGCGAGGCGGTCACGGCCGCCTGGCGCACCGCGGCGTCCGCCCTCGGCGAGGCGGGCCGGGAGACGGCCTGAGACCGGTCCCGCGGAGGTGCGCCGTGGCACCGCACGCCGGCGCGCAGGAAGCCGATCGGCCCCTCCGAACGTGTCGCCGAGCCCGTCACCGGTCGTGGCATGCGACCGTCTCCGCATGACCGAAGGCTCGACACCACACATCTCCTCGGCGCGGATCACCGTACTGGGGGTGCAACCCGGAAACCCGCCCTTCCGCATCGTGGAGGTCGACGGCGAGTTCGTCGGCAGGGCGACCTCGATGACGGACGTCCTCCTGATCGCCGCGGAGGCCGGGATCACCATCCACGACCTCGACGACCTCGAAGTGGTCCGGTGGGTCAGCGGAGGCAAGTTCACCTGGACGATCCTGAGCTAGGCGGGGCACTCAGCGGGTGCTGTGCCCGAGGACCACATGGGCCGCGGCCTGGCCGTCGGCATCCGTGTCGATGAAGGACACCACCACCGGGCTGCTGCCCGTGGGTCCGCCCGCCGTGGCGCGCAGCCGGTAGCGCTCGGTGCGTACGGCCCCGCGGGCGAGCGGGCCGCCGCCCGAGTACTGGGACGGGGGTTTGGCGTCGTTGGCGACACGGAAGTCGGCCGGGCGCCAGCTGCCCGAGGCCGGGTCGAAACGTTCCAGCAGGAAACCCGGGCCGCTGCCCGTCCCGGCGCCGGCTTCACCGACCAGCATCTCCATCTGGAAGGCGACCAGCAGGTGCCGGTACTCGGCCGAGTTGCCGTTGCGCAGGGTGACGGTGAACTCCTGCGCGGCGCCGCCCCGTACGAGAGCGAGCCGGCCGCCCCGGGTGGCGACCGAGACCGTGAGCCGGGTCGGAGCCGCGGGCGGCGGCACGGCCCGGGACACGGCGGTGGTCGGGGTCGCGGAAGCGGAGGAGCCGGGCGGCGAGGAGGCCGGGGCCGAAGGCGGGGCGGAAGCCGGCACGGAGGCGGACGCGGACGCCGACGCCGACACCTCGGCGGAGCCGGAAACGGAGGCCGGAACGGAGGCGGCCGCGGGTGCCGCGCCGTCCTTGTCCGCGCACCCGGTGGCGCCCGCCAGCAGGACGGCGGCCACGGCCGCCGCGCTCAGGGCGCTGCGGGGGCATCGGGATACCGGCATGGGATCGGTCCTCCAGGGGTGGGCTTCGCCAGGAAGCTACAAGGTGGCGCCCCTGCGGACGAGGTCGATCACGCCTCGAGGCGGCGACGGTTCGGTCACGGTCCCCCCGGGGGCCGGTCAGACGCGGAGCGTGGCCTCCAGGACGGTGACCGCGCGCCCGGTGAGGTGTACCCGGTCCCCGTGGAGCGCGGCCTTGACCAGCCCGGGGCGTCCCGAGGCCTGCAGGCCGGTGAGGGCGGCGGTGCGGCCCAGCCGCGCCGCCCAGTAGGGAGCCAGGGCGGTATGGGCGCTGCCGGTGACCGGGTCCTCGGGGATGCCTCGCGCGGGGGCGAAGAACCGGGAGACGAAGTCGTACCCGGACTCCGCCGTGTCGGCCGCCGCGGTGACGATGACCCCGCGCGATTCCTCGCGCACCGACAGGTCCGCGATCGCCGCGAGGTCGGGCCGCAAGGCCCGTACGGCGGCCTCGTCGGGCAGTACGGCGAGCAGGTCACCCAGCGCGCCCGTACGGAACACGGCCTCGGGCGGGATCCCCAGGGCGTCGGCGAGACCCACGGGTACCGCGGCCCCGGTCACGGGGGCGGCCGGGAAGTCCAGGGTGATCTCCCCGTCGTCCCCGCCCTCCCCGTCCTCGGCCCATGCGGTGAGCAGACCGCTGGACCGGCTGAGGAACCGTACGGGGCCGCCGGTCAGCAGCCCCTCCCGGCGCAGCGTGTGCACCGTGGCCAAGGTGGCATGGCCGCACAGGTTGGCCTCGACGAGCGGGGTGAACCAGCGGATCTCCCAGTCGGCTCCGGCCCCGTCCGGGAGCGGCCGGGCGAAGGCCGTCTCCGGATGGTTCAACTCGGCGGCGAGCTGCCCCAGCCACGCGTCCTCCGGCCACGGGGCGGCCGGGAGCAGGCACACGCCGGCGGGGTTTCCGGTGAAGGGGCGGCTGGTGAAGGCGTCTACGATCCTGATGCGCATGCCGCGAACGTATCGAGGCCAATCGGCCTCCGGACAAGGCCAATTCCGGGGGAGTGGCCTGTGCTCTCGTCCTCGTCCTCGTCCTCGTCCTCGTACGAGCGGTGCGAGCACCGGCGTGCGGACGGCGTCAGGCGGGCTGCCACAGTTCGACCCGGTTGCCCGCCGGATCGGTGACCCAGCCGAAGCGGCCGACACCCTCCATGTCCTGCGTCTCCGCGTCCACGTCCGCGCCCTTGGCGCGCAGTTGCGCGAGCATCGCGTCCAGGTCGCGTACCCGGAAGTTGAGCATCGTCTGCTGGGCCCGGGAGCCGAAGTAGTCGGTCTCGGAGTCGAACGGCGCGAACACCGTCGGACCGGCGTCCTGCTGCCACAGGCCGTGCTCGTCGGCGTCCAGTCCCAGGCAGTCGCGGTACCACGCACCGAGGGCCGCCGGGTAGGCCGCCCGCATGAAGTACCCGCCGATTCCAAGCACACGTTCCATGCCGCCATGGTGCCAGGACGGCGACCGGACGGTCGGGCACCACACCCGCACCCGCCCGGCGTCCACCGCTGCCTCGCGGGTGGACGCGTCAGCCCAGCGGCTTCTCGAAGCCGAAGGTGGTCACGGCCATCCGCTCGCGGAAGTAGAAGCGGTGCGCGTCGGTCCGCTGGGTGCCGGACTCCAGCGTGAGGGCGCTGCATCCGGCGGCCAGGGCGTGCTGCTCCAGGTGCGCGAGCAGCTCGCGGCCCACGCCGGTGGAACGGGCGGCGGCAGCGGTGACCAGGTCGTCGACGTAGAGCGAGCGGACCGCCGAGGTGTTCACGACGATCCGCCAGCCGGCCGCTCCCACGCACGTGCCGTCCGCGTCGTAGGCGGCGGTGAAGCGCAGACCCTGGCCGTGCCCCTCACCGAGGATCCGGAGGAACAGCTCCTCGGTGAGGTGGGGACGCAGTTCGAGCAGCACCGGGAGCAGGTCGGAGGTGAGCCGGGGGTCGCCGGGCTCAAGATCGATGATCTTCATGCGGCAAGCCTACCGAGCCGTACGGTCGAGCCCCCGGCCGAAGCCGTCGTGCGCGGCCGCGGCCGACGTGTCGAAATGGGAGGGGCGGCTCCGACGTCCCGTACGAAAGGCTCCCGATCCCGACCCCGATCCCGATCCCGTTTCCGGTCCCGGAGCCGCCGCGCGGAACAGAAGGAGTGGCACCCCATGAAGTACATGCTGATGGTTCTCGGGAAGCAGGCCGACTACGACGCCATGGCCGGCGCCGCGAACAGCGACGGCCCGGGATGGTCCGAAGCGGACGTCAAGGCGATGTTCGACTACATGGGCGCCCTCAACGACGACCTCGCCGAGTCGGGCGAGTGGGTCGACGGGCGGGGCCTGGCCGACCCCCGCCACGCCCGCCTGGTCACCGCGGCCGCCGACGGCAGCCCCGTGGTCTCCGACGGGCCGTACGGCGAGGCCAAGGAGGTGCTCGCCGGGTACTGGATCGTCGACGTCGTGGACTTCGACCGCGCCGCCGAGATCGCCGCCCGCGCCTACGCCTGCCCGATACCCGAGGGCGCGCCCAACTACCCGGTCGTCGTCCACCCCGTCGACAGCCGCTCGGGGACCGAGATGTGCTGACCACCCCCGGACCCGAACCCGCGGGGGAGGACCTGCTGCGCCGACTGGCGCCGCAGGTCCTCGGCGCGCTCGTCCGCCGCTACGGGCACTTCGACGCGGCCGAGGACGCCGTTCAGGAGGCCCTGCTCGCCGCCGCCCGGCAGTGGCCCGAGGAGGGCCGCCCGGCCAACCCGCGCGGCTGGCTGATCCGTGTCGCCTCCCGCCGCCTCACCGACCGGCTGCGCAGCGACGAGGCCCGCAGGCGCCGCGAGGAGACGGCCGCCGCGCTGACCCCGCGCGACGAGTTCGTGGCTCCGCCGCCCGGGGAGGGCCGGGCCCCCGCCGAGGACGACACCCTCGCGCTGCTCTTCCTCTGCTGCCGGGCCGAACTGCCCCCGGCCGGCCGGATCGCCCTCACCCTGCGGGCCGTCGGCGGCCTCACCACCGCGGAGATCGCCCGCGCCCTCCTGGTGCCCGAGGCCACGATGGCCCAGCGGATCAGCCGGGCGAAGCGGCGCATCAAGGCCTCCGGCACACCGTTCGGCATCGGGCCCGACGGCACCCGCGGCACGGACCGGGAAGCGGCCGAGGACCGCGCCGCACGGCTCGCCGACGTCCTCCACGTGCTCTACCTGATCTTCAACGAGGGGTACACGGCCACCTCGGGCCGCGATCTGCAGCGTGCCGACCTCGCCGCCGAGGCGATCCGCCTCACCCGCGCCGTCCACGCGCAGCTCCCGGCCGACGGCGAGGTGGCCGGCCTGCTGGCCCTGATGCTGCTCACCGACGCCCGCCGCGGTGCCCGCAGCACCCCCGACGGCGACCTGGTCCCCCTCGCCGAGCAGGACCGCACGCGCTGGGACCGCGCCGCCATCACCGAAGGGGTCGCCCTGGTCAGCGACGCCCTCACCCGCGCGCCGCTGGGCCCCTACCAGCTGCGGGCCGCGATCGCGGCCGTGCACGACGAGGCGGCGAGCGACGCGGACACCGACTGGGCGGAGATCCTCGCCCTGTACGAGGTACTGGTCCGTCTGGTCCCCGGCCCCGTGGAGCGCCTGGGCCACGCGGTCGCGGTGGCCATGGTGCACGGGCCCCGGCGGGCCCTGGCCCTGCTCGCGGACCTGGACGCGGACGAGCGCCTGGCCGGCCACCACCGCCTCGAAGCCGTACGGGCCCACCTGCTGGAAACGGCGGGGGAGAGGGCGGCGGCGCGGGCCGCCTACGTGCGGGCCGCCGGCCTCACCCTCAGCGTTCCGGAACGCCGCTACCTCCTGTTCCGGGCCGACCGGCTCGCGGGGTGAGCGGGCGGACCCCCGCTCCGGGCGTCCGCATGACGGACACGGTCCACCGTTGTCAGAGGCGCCCCCTACTCTTGATCACGTGAGCCCGACCTCTGACGACCACCTCGCCCCCGAACGATCCCTCGCCGAGATCAACGCCGACATCCGCTGCCTCTTCGCACGCGCCGAGGGCCGCCTCTCCGACGCGGAGCGGATCCGCCACGCCGCCCTGCTGGGCGAGTGGGCCTCGGCGATACGCGCGTCGGTGGTCCCGGCCGCGTAGCGGTCCCGCCCCGGCCCCCGTCCGACCCGGCCCCGTCCGCACGCGGGCGGGTCGTACCGGTCGTGCCGGACCGATGATTCCGGGGCCCGGCGGCAGTCTTCCCTACGAGCATCCGCACGTACGAGAAGGTGGATCATGAGCGACCTGCGCAGTCTCCTGGAGACCCACGTCCGCGACGGCGCACTGCCCGGCGCGGTGGCCCTGGTGGCACACGGCGGCGACGCCGAGGTCGCCGCCGTCGGTTCCGTCGACACGGCGGGCACCGCACCCATGGCCCGCGACTCCCTCTTCCGGATCGCCTCGGTCACCAAGCCCATCACCGCCGCGGCCACCATGATGCTGGTCGAGGACGGACTGCTGGCCCTCGACGTCCCCGTGGCCCGCTGGCTGCCGGAACTCGCCGAGCCGACCGTGGTCCGTACCCCGTCCGCACCGCTCCACGACGTGGTGCCCGCCGACCGTCCGATCACCGTCGCCGACCTCCTCACCTTCCGCGCCGGTTACGGCTTCCCCGCCGACTTCTCGCTGCCCGCCGTCGCCCCGCTGTTCGGCAGTCTGAAGCAGGGGCCGCCCAGGCCGCAGGAGGTCGCGGCGCCGGACGCGTGGATGGCGTCCCTGGGGCGGATCCCGCTCCTCCACCAGCCCGGCGAGGCATGGCTCTACAACACCTGTTCCGACATCCTCGGGGTGCTGATCGCCCGGGCCGCCGGACAGCCCTTCCAGGACGTGCTCGCCGAGCGCGTCTTCGAGCCGCTCGGCATGCGGGACACCGCGTTCGCCGTACCGCCGGAGCAGATCCACCGGTTCACCGGCTACTACCGGGCCGCCCCCGAGGGCGGAGCCCCGGAGCTGGTGGACGCGCCCGACGGCGAGTGGAGCACCCTCCCCGCCTTCCCGTCCGGCGCGGGCGGCCTGGTCTCCACCGTCGACGACCTGTACGCCTTCGGCCGGATGCTGCTCGCGGGAGGCGCGGACGACGGTGGCCGACGGCTGCTCTCGGCGGACTCGGTACGGCAGATGACCACCGATCACCTCACCGCACCGCAGCGCGCGGCGGGCACCTTGTTCCTGGAGGGCCAGGGCTGGGGCTTCGGCGGCTCGGTCGACGTGGCCCGCCTCGACCCGTGGAACGTACCGGGCCGGTACGGCTGGATCGGCGGCACCGGCACCGCCGCCCACATCGTCCCCGCCACCGGGGCGCTCACCCTGCTCCTCACCCAGTGGGAACTGGCCGGCCCGGCCGCGCCCGAGGTGATGCGGGAGTTCTGGACCTACGCCGCCGCCCGCCCCTGACCGCCCGCCGTTCCCCGGCCGCCCAGCCACCCGGCCGCCCAGCCACCCTGCCACCCGGCCGCCCCGCCGCCCCGCCGGTCCTACGTCCGCCGGCGGGCGGAATCCGCCGCCCGCTCCCGCAGCCGGCGCTTGTCGGGCTTGCCCCGCGCCGTCAGCGGGATCGCCCGTTCCCAGAACACCGCGGTGGGCCGGTGCGACGGTGCCAGTTCCCGCTCCACCAGGTCGCAGGCCTCGGCGGCGAGCCCGGGTCCGGGCCGGTATCCCGCCGCGGGTACCAGGAAGGCGCACACCTCCTCGCCGGTGAGGTCGCTGTGCCGCCCGACCACCACGGCCCGGGCGACGGCGGGATGCCGCGCGAGCAGGGCCTCGACCGGCACGCAGTACACGTTGTCCCCGTGGACCATCACCACGTCGTCGATCCGGTCGTCCAGGTACAGGTACCCGTCCGCGCCGAAGTGCCCGAGATCCCCCGTACGCAGCCAACCGTCCCGCAGTACCCGGGCCGTCGGCCCGGGCCGGCCCCAGTACCCGGTCATCATCGCCGCCGACCGCATCCACACCTCGCCCGTGCGGCCCGCCGCCACCGCCGTACCGCGGCCGTCGCGCACCTCCACCTCCACCCCCGCGACCGGCCGCCCCACCGACGCCAGCAGCTCCGGCCGCCCGCCCACCGCCGCCTCGTGATCGGCGGGGGAGAGCCGGCAGATCACCGCCGCCTCGTTCGAGCCGTAGCCCTGCCGCCAGCGGCCGCCCCAGCGGGTCACCGCCTCGCGCAGCCGCTCGGGGTGGACGGGCGAATCGCCGTAGGAGACCGCCTCCAGCCCCGGAACACCACGGGCGGTCGCCGGGTCGTCCAGCAGCCGGTACACCATCGAGGTCGTCAGGTACGTGGCAACCGGCCCCAGGCGCCGGCAGGCCGCCGCGAACTCCGCGGGCGAGAACGGTTCGAGGATCTCCACCCGGCCCCCGGCCCGCCACTGCTCCAGGCACCGCCCGCCCGACCGCTGCGCCAGCGAGGTCACCGACAGGTACACCGGCTCCGCCCGGCCCGACGGCCGTACCGCGTTCCGCGCCGCCATCGCCCCGAAGGTCGACGCCACCCCCTTGGGCCGCCCCGTGGTCCCGCCCGTGTACGTCACCCGCGCCACGTCGTCCTCCCGTGCCCGCACCGCCACCGCGCCGGGCGCGCACCGGCCGGCCCGGCGCATCAGCTCGGCCAGGCCGATCCGGGGAGCCCCGGTAACGGGCACCGGCACGTCGTGCACGACCAGGTCCGGCCGGCAGTCCCGCAGGACGAAGTCGAGCCCGTACAGGGCGGGTCCGGCGAGCAGCTGGGTCAGCCGGGCGCCCAGCAGGTGCGCGGCGATCCGTACCAGCAGCACCTCGGGCCGGTTCGAGCCGGTGACGCAGGCCAGTCCCGAGCCGCGTCCGATCCCCGCCCCGGCGAGCGCCCCGGCCAGTCGGCAGGCCCCGTCGAGCACCTCCTGGAACCCGAGGACGACCGGACCGGCGCCGAGCGCCGGCCGCCCGGCGTACCGCTCCAACGCCCCTACCAGCGACGTGACATACCGCGCGGCCACCATGGGGGACTGCCTCTCCGCGCCGCTGCGGGACACCGGCATCATGGACGTCATGACGAACGATTCCCGTGCTCGTTCCTTCAGTTCCGCGGCCGCACGCTACGCCGCCCATCGCCCCGCGTACCCGCCCGAGCTCTTCGACACGCTGGCGGAGATGGCGGGCTTTGCGCTGGCCGGAGCAAGGGTCGCCGACGTCGGAGCCGGAACGGGGATCGCCACCGCCCTCCTGGAGGCCCGCGGAGCGCTGGTGGTCGGGGTGGAGCCCGGCGAGGGAATGGCGCAGGAGTTCCGCCGCCGCAACCCCGGCACACCGCTGGTCCGCGCGGACGGCAACCGGCTGCCGCTGGCCTCCGGCTGCCTGGACCTGCTGACGTACGCCCAGTCCTGGCACTGGACGGACCCGGCGCACGCGGTCCCCGAGGCCCTGCGCGTGCTGCGCCCCGGCGGAGCCCTGGCGGTGTGGCAGAACGACCCGGACACCGGAGTCGGCTGGATCGCCGATCAGCAGAACCGGATCGAGGAGCGGTTCGGCCCGGGCTGGTACATCAACGAGCGCGCCCTCTCCCAGGAGGGGCTGCGCTTCACCGACCGCCGGCTGGCCTGGTCGCGCCGCGTCCCGGTCGACACGCACCTGGCCAAGCTGTCCACCCACTCCCTGTTCCTCATCGGCGAGCCGGGGACGGATGCCTTCCTGGAGGAGGAGCGCGCCCTCCTGCTGGACCGGTTCCCGGACGGATGGGTGGAGGAGCACTACGTCGTCGGGCTGAGCGTGGCCGTCCGGGGGCGTGAGCCGCGGTAGGGCTGTTCGGGTGAAGCGTCGCAACCTGTGCTCTCGCCGACCGTTGATCAAGGTGCTTGTCACCGTGCACTCGTGCGACAGAAGGACGACTGATGATCAAGAAGTTCATGGCCACCGCCGCCGCCACCGCGTCGATCGTCGGCGTGGGTGCGGCCATGGCCGCCCCGGCCATGGCCATCGGCAACGACAACGGCGTGAACACCGTCCAGGGCAACGGCGCCGCGCAGATCTACGGCAACCAGGAGACCCGCGGTGACATGAGCCCGCAGCTCGGCGCGATCCAGGGCACCCTGAACAAGCCCTGCATCGGCCTGCCCGTCAAGGTCAACGCCCAGTCCCTGCTCGCGGTCCTCGCCAACGTCGGTGTCCAGGACGTCAACGTCCTGTCCAACCCGCAGAACCAGCAGTGCACCGAGAACTCCACCCAGGCCAAGGGCGACGAGCCGCTCTCGCACATCCTGGACAACATCCCGGTCCTCTCGGGCAACCTCTCGGCCAACAGCTGACGCACTCCCCTTGTGCGAGCCGGGGCCTCCGACGCCTGCGCGAGTGCCCACGGGGCCCCGGCTTGTTCCACCCGGATCCGCGGTTTCCCGGATCCGCCTCCTCCACCGGCGCGCGGCGGCCCACCGGCCGCCGTAGTGGGCACCGAGCCGTACGCCGCAGAGCCTCCCGCCCGACCGGGCCGGAGGCTCTGTGCATGTCCCCACCGCCCCTGTCAAGACACGAATGCCCGCGACGTGACGGGCGGTGTTCCGATCATGCCCACTGGAATCTCCCGCTTCACCCGGACGGCGTGAGGCACGGCAGCTCCAGGAGGCGAGTGGCGATGAACCCGGAAGGCGCGGATGCGGACCGCTGGGAGGCCGTCGGGCACGTGGACGGAGGCGAAAAGGCCTTCGAGGCGATCGCGGCGGACATAGGGGCGGCGATCGAGGCGCTGCGCGCGAGCCGGCTGGACGCGGCAGCGGACCACGTGGACCGCGCGACCGGCCTCTTCGACCGGGCCTCGGTACCGTTCCGGACGGTCGCCGCCCCCCGGTCCGGAGACGGGTCCGAACAGTACGAGCGCTTCGAGAACCTGTGCGGTCTGCCGACCGCCCCGGGCGACGCCCACGACACGGTGGTCCGGGCCTATCTCGACCTGCGCCGCTCGGCCCGGTTCGACGAGGCCGAGTGGAACCGCTTCCGCAGCGCGCTCGCCGCGCTGGAGGAGCGGCACCAGCGCTGGAGGGCCGAGTACCTGGACCGGCCCGCCCTCGCGGGGGCCCGGTGAGCGGAGCGGCTCGGGCGAGCGCGGCGAACGCGCGCGAGGACGAGGCGGTCAGAAGGGTCGCGTGGGGAGGTACTTGCCGTCCAGCGTGATGACGGCGCGCTCACCGCCCTCGGGGTCGGCGACCTTCCTGACGTCCAGCCTGAAGTTGATCGCGCTGATGATGCCGTCCCCGAACTGCTCGTGGACCAGTGCCTTCAGCGTGGTCCCGTAGACCTGCAGCATCTCGTGGAAGCGGTAGACCGTCGGATCGGTCGGGATGCCGCCGGGGACGGAACCGCGGGTCGGGATCGTCTGCAGGAGCCGCACCGCGTCCTCGTCCAGGTCCAGCAGCCCGGCGACCGCCTTCGCGGCGGACTCGGGCAGGGCGTGCTGGCCCAGCAGGGCGGCGGTGACGAAGGCGACCGACAGACCGGCCGCGTCGGCGAGCTGCTGCCAGGACAGGTCCGCCCGGGTCTTGGCGTCGACGACGGTGACGGCCAGGGCCTGGCGGGCGGTGGGGTCGAACTGGGCGTGCGGCATCAGGATGTCTCCTTCGAGGAGGGTGTGAGAGGGGGAGGCGGGGAGGCTGGGCGCACGGGGTCAGGCGGCCGCTGCGGGGCCGACGTCCGTGACACCGCCGGAGCGGATGTCGTAGACCCAGCCGTGCAGCGTCAGGGCCCCCGCGGCCCGGGCGCGGGCGACCGAGGGGTGGGTGGCCAGATTCGCGAGCTGGGCGCGTACGTTCTCGCGGACCAGGGCGGACAGCCGGCCGGGGCCGGTGACGCCCGCCGTACGGGCCACCGAGGCGTCCGCATGCCGCAGCCAGGCCGCGACGGAGGCGGCGGCGCTCAGGTCGGCGCCCTCGGCCAGGGCGGTCATCGCCCCGCAGGCGGAGTGCCCGCACACGACGATTCCGGTGACGCCCAGGACGGCGACGGCGTACTCGATGCCGGCGGCCACCCCGTCCGTGACCGGCGCGTACGCGGGGACGAGGTTTCCGGCGGTACGGATGACGAACAACTCGCCCGGATCGCTCTGGGTGATCAGTTCCGGCACCACGCGGGCGTCCGAGCAGCCGATGAACAGGGTCTTCGGGCGGTGCGCCCCGGCCAGACGGGCGAAGAGCTCCGCCTTGGCCGGAAACACCTCGCGCCGGAACCGAGCGACGCCCGCCGCGAGATCGCGCGGGGCCGACACATCATGCGTGGTCTGCATGCTCACTCCCATGTGGTGGGTGCGTCCCCCGGTGGGGCTGACGTGTTCCACCATGCATGAGCTGCATCTATTGTGTCCAAGACGCAATATCCATGTATCCCATCGATGTCATCTATAGTCGCGCCCATGGCACTGGAACTGCGTCACCTGCGCTATCTGATCGCCGTCGCCGAACACGGCAGCTTCACCCGCGCCGCCGAAGAGCTGCGGATCTCCCAGCCGACCCTGTCCCAGCAGGTGAAGCAGCTCGAACGCACCGTCGGCGTCCAGCTGCTGGACCGCACCGGGCGCGCCGTGCGGCTCACCGACGCCGGCGCGACGTACGTCCACTACGCGCGCGGCGCCCTGCGGGACCTCGCCGCGGCCGAGCGCGCCGTCCTGGACCTGGCCGACCTCTCCCGCGGTCATCTGCGGCTCGCGCTGACCCCCACCTTCACCGCGTACCTCGTCGGCCCGCTCGTCGCCGGGCTCCACACCGCGCACCCCGGCATCACCCTGGAGGTCCGGGAGATGCCCCAGGACCGCATCGAAGCCGGGCTGCTCGCCGACGAGCACGAGCTGGGCCTCGCCTTCGCGGGGCCGCACCTGCCCGGGATCGCGGCGACCCCGCTGTTCACGGAGACCCTCGCGCTGGTCGCCGCCGCCGGCGCGGACCCCGGCCCGCTGACCGTACGCGACCTCGCCACGCGCCGACTGACCCTGCTCAGCGGGGACTTCGCCACCCGCGAGCACGTCGACGCCTACCTCGCCGGCCATGGCGTCCGGCCGGACATCGCGGTCGAGGCGAACTCAGTGCAGGCCCTCACCGAGATCGTCCGGCGCACCACGCTGGCCACCGTTCTGCCCGACGCCGTCACCGACGACCACCCGTACCTGCGCCCCGTACCGCTCGAACCGGCGCTGCCGTCCCGCACGGTCGTGCTGCTGCGCCGGGAGAGCGCGTACGAGAGCGCCGCGGCCCGCGCCTTCACCGGGCTCACCGCGCGTCTGGTCCGGGAACGCGGCTACCGCCTCCCGCCGCGCGCGGGCGCGCGCCGGGAGGCGGCCGGGAGCGGGGTGGATCACTTGCCGGGGCACTCCTTCCAGGCCAGGTGGTAGATGGTGTTGATGCTTCCGTCGGTGGAGTCCATCGTCATGTAGCTGGTCGACGAGGGGGACGAGGTACCTCTGGTCACCCGCAGTTCGGTGTTGATGTTGAAGTTCCGCTGCACCCCGCACGGAGCCCAGACCAGTTGCGCCCAGTCGGTCACGTCGGTGGCCTGCCAGTTGTCCTCCTGGGGGCCGCTGAAGTTGTGGGTGCGCGCGGCCGTGTCCGGTGACCCCTGGAAGTAGTACGAGGCCTTCTCGGTGGCCTTGGCGCCCGGTGCGAGCGAGGCGTAGCCGCGGTAGTCGGCACTGGCGACCGCGTAGGTGAAGCCGTGGGGCACGTGCACGATCAGGCTGAGCTGACAGTTCTTGCGCGCCGCGGTGGGCGGGGCGCCGCCTCCGATCTGGGCCAGGTACTGGCTGTAGGTCACGGTGAAGGCGGTGTTGTCCTGGGACACGGCGACCTGCGCGGTGTCCTTGGGGCACCCGGATCCGTTGACCGTGGCGACTTCGATCACGATGCGGTCGGGCGGCGGGTTCACGATCGTGGTGGGGGTGGCGTGCGTGGGCAGGGTGGCGGTGAGCAGGGCGCCGATCGCGCCGCTCACGAGGAATCCGCCGGACATGTATCTCCGATCCACTGCTTTCGGTACCGGGCGGCGCGCAGGCGGGCATGCCTGGGTGCCGGTGGGTGGGGGGTGCGGCCGGCCAGAGCGGGGCCGGGTCGTCACAGACCGGTGTGCAGGGTGGAACGGGGCAGGCCCAGGAAGGGGAATCTGGGCATGTCCCTGACAATTCCCGGTCGGTGAAGTCCGGGTGCCCGAATCGTAGGAACCCCGGGCGGCCCGGACCAGGGCGATCTCAGGCCAATCGCGCCGTCCTACCCGGACCGGCCGGATCCGGCCGACCGGCCGGAGACCGAAGAGCGGAATCAGGCCGCGGCCGGCCGGGCCAGCCGCTCGACGCGAGCCACGAACTCGGCGGGATGGAACGGCTTCGCGAGGCAGTCGCTCACCCCGGCCTCCAGCGCGCGCACCGTGCACTCCGGATCCGCGGGCGGCAGCGCGAGGATCGGCACCCGCCCGTGCTCGGGGTGCCGGCGGATCTCCTCGAACAGCGCCACCTCGTCCAGGCCCGGCCCGGTGCGCTCGCAGACGACCAGATCGATCGGGCCGGCGCTGCCCAGCAGGGAGACGGTGCCCACCCCGGTCCCGCCGTCGACCACGGTGAACCCCCGGGCAACGAGCAGGCGCTCCAGCAGGCCCCTGAGGGTGGTCTCCTTCGCCACGAGGACGATCCTGCCCGGGGTGTCGCCGCTCATGTCTTTCCTCTTCATCCGTGCGGGGGGTCCCGCAGAGCCTACGGGGCGGGGCGTGTGCACACCCGCTCCGGGGCACGTCATCCGGTAGCTTCGGTCCATGAGCACAGAGCCGCAGAGCTTTGAGATCCTGCTGGTGCCCGGGCACATCGAGAACCTGCGCGGCGAGTCTCCCGCGGACCGGGCCCTGCGGTCGGCCACGGTCGAGGCGACCGGCGAGACGGGTGCCTCGGGCTATCCCCGCTACCGCGGGCAGGGCGTGGAGGCCGACATCGACCCGAGCACGCGCACGGTCGAAGCCCTGCTGGTCGACGGCGCGGAGCTGGACTACGGGCTGGTCGCCATGATCGCCCCGGAGCGGGGCCGCGGCAAGCGCTGACGGGGTGTCCGGGCGTGTGGGATCCGGCCCTCGCGAGGAGGCCCGGGCGACGCGCCGCCCCGCGCCCGCATCGGCCATTTCCCGGCCACGGTACGTACGGTCGCGGTGATGCCCCGTAGCCTCGATGTGCGGCCGCCCCCGTGCGAAGGGCCGCCGTACACGAGCCACCTCCCTGCCCCGCCCACTGCCTGAGCGGAGAACCACAGATGGCACCCACCCTCGCCCTCAAGCCCGGAACCGCCTGGTCGGACGCGTGGCGGCGGTCCCTGGCCGCCGCCCCCGAGGCCTTCCGCGACGACCGCGTCCTCAACCTCTGGGCCGGCTCCTGGCAGCCCGACGGCCGCAGCCTGCCCGCCACCAGCCCGGTCGACGGTAGCCCCGTCGCGGGCCCGCCCCGGCTCGACGCGCAGACCGCGGGCGCGGCCGTACGGGCCTGCCTCGACGAGCACCGCGCCTGGCGGCACGTCCCGCTGCCCGAACGGCGGGCCAAGGTCACGGCCGCCCTCGACGCCCTCACCGAACACCGGGAACTGCTCTCCCTCCTGCTCGTCTGGGAGATCGGCAAGCCCTGGCACCTCGCCCAGGCCGATGTGGACCGCGCCGTGGACGGCGTCCGCTGGTACGTGGAGCACATCGAGGCCATGACCGAGGGCCGCGCCCCGCTCGCCGGGCCCGTCTCCAATATCGCGAGCTGGAACTACCCCATGTCCGTGCTGGTCCACGCCATGCTCGTCCAGGCACTCGCGGGCAACGCCGTCATCGCGAAGACACCCACCGACGGCGGGCTCGCCTGCCTCACCCTCGCCGGCGCGCTGATCCGCCGCGAGGGCATCCCCGTCACCCTGGTCAGCGGCAGCGGGGCCGAACTGTCCGAAGCCCTCGTACGGTCCCCCGAGATCGGCTGCGTGTCCTTCGTCGGCGGCCGCGACACCGGGGCACGGATCGCCACCGCCGTCACCGACCTCGGCAAGCGCCACATCCTGGAGCAGGAGGGCCTCAACACCTGGGGGGTCTGGGAGCACACCGACTGGAGCGCCCTGGCGGCGGTCATCCCCAAGCTCTTCGACTACGGCAAGCAGCGCTGCACCGCCTACCCGCGCTTCGTCGTCCAGCGCACCGCCTTCGACGCCTTCCTCGCCGCCTACCTGCCGGCCGTCGCGTCCATCCGTACCGGCCACCCGCTCGCCGTCGCGCACCCCGAGGACCCGCTGCCCGAGCTGGACTTCGGCCCCCTCATCAACGCGGCCAAGGCCAAGGAGCTCACCGACCACGCCGCCGAGGCGATCGAGCGGGGCGCCGTACCGCTCCACCGCGGCACGCTGGATCCGGCTCGCTTCCTGGAGGGCCAGGACACCTCCGCGTACATGGCCCCGCTCACGCTGCTCAGCCCGCCGGCCTCCTCACCGCTGTACCACGCGGAACCCTTCGGTCCCGTCGACACGATCGTCCTCGTCGACACCGAGGCGGAGCTGCTCGCCGCGATGAACGCCTCGGGCGGCGCCCTCGTCGCGACCCTGTCCACCGACGATCCGGCCACCTTCGCCCGGCTCGCCCCGCAGATCCGGGCCTTCAAACTCGGCCACGGCAAGCCCCGCTCGCGCGGCGACCGCGAGGAGCTCTTCGGCGGGTTCGGCGCGTCCTGGCGCGGTGCGTTCGTCGGCGGCGAACTGCTCGTGCACGCCGTGACCGACGGCCGGGACGGCGAACGGCTGCCCGGCAACTTCCCCGAGTACCAGCTGATGCCGTAACAGGCGTCGTCCGCCTCCCCGGGCATCCGGGGAGGCGGGTCCGTTGCCTACGCGTCGATGATGACCTCGAACGCCTCGCCCTGCAGGATGCGGTCGGACGTCACCGCCCTCCCGAACTCGCGACCCGCAGCGGAGTTGTCCTCTTCGTCGACGTGGGCCCGGATACAGGGCGCGTTGGGCGGGGTGCCCCGGTCGACGGTCACGTTCGCCACGTCCCACACCCCGCCGACCTCGCGCGGGGTGATGTCGATGCACAGTTCACCCTCGTTGCCGCCCTGCACCGATTTGGCGAACGGGTACTCGTCACAGGAGTCGTTGGGGATGCCCGTGGCGCCCCGGGGGAACTTGTACTTCCCGCGGTCACAGGTCAGGGCGCGCCTGCCCTTGGCCTCCGGGTCGAGCGGGTCGACGTACCAACGGTTCAGCAGGTGCCCGGGGGTGCCGAACCGGCCCGTGAGGTTCTTCTGCGCCCATTCGTAGGCGACGGCCGCCCCCTTGTAGAGCGACCGGTGGAGTGTCACGTTGGCCGTGTGCCCGTCGACGATGCATCCGGGCGGCGATCCGTCCTTCGGCGAGACGTTGTCGTCACAGCGCACCTTGGGGCCGGGCCAGTGCAGGAACCTGTTCACCGGCCTCCCGCCGCCCTTGACGGTCTGGATGGTCCCGTTCACGTGGTAAGAGGGCTGGACGATCGTGTCGAAGCCCTTGCCGACCGACGAGCTGTAGGTGAGGGTTCCGTCGTCCCTGCCCTGGCCGTTCCTCAGGAGCACGGGGACGCCGCCCCAGGCCGGTGCCCCTGCCGTGCACTGGCCGCTGCACGTGGCGCTCAGAGCCATCGTCACAGCGGCGATGTTGGGCGTCATATCGGTGACGCGGATCACGATGTCCTCCTGCCACTGCGCATTGGACAGGGAGTTCATGGCCGCCGCGGCGAAGACCAGGACATGGGCCCGGCCGTTCACCTTGTCGTCCTCGCCAAGGGTCACGTACTCGGCCAGGTACCGCGTGCAGTACGCCTTGCGGTTCGAGGGGATGGGCTCGAAGGGCTTGTCCGGGTCGTCCTTGAGGCAGAGGTCCGCCCCCGGGTTGCCGCGGGCTGTCCGGGGGGCTGCGACGGACACGGCGGCGAGGGCGGAGGCGGTAGCAGGTCCCGTCCTGATGCAGGTCCAGGCCATGCCCTCACGCCGGAGGTCGGGCCCGGTTTCCGTGCAGTCGCCGTGGCCCCGGGGGGCCGTACGGCTCGTGGGCGGTTGGGCGGTGGCCGGTTGGGCGCCCACGGCGCACAGGGCTGCGGTGAGGGCGAGTGAGGCTATCGCTGCCAGGCCGCTTCTGATGTGTTTCACAAGGTGGTCCCTTCCGTCGGTGGGCCCTGTGCGGGCACATCGAAGGAATGGAACCGGTCGACTCCCGTTCGTTCCAGCTGAGAATGGGACGGCTTTTGATCACATTTGGCTAGTTGTCATATCGCCCTGCCGCCCCAAGCGGCGCTACCTTCACTCACGCTCGCCTCACGGACCACACGCAGGGGGGAACAACGATGCGCCGCACAACAACCGGCCTGGGCAGGGGACTCGGAGCACTCATAGCCACCGCGACGGCCACCGCGACGGCTGCCGTGGGCCTGGCCGCCACCCCGGCAGCCGCCACGCCGGCCGCCTCCGGTCAGACGGTCCAGCCCGGTCAGACCTGCACCTCAGCCGATCTCGGCACACGCCACCCGGTCATCAAGACGACCGAAGTCACCCCGACGATCACCCACTTCAAGGGCTGGTACGTCACCCAGGGTTCCACCGGCAGCCATACCGTCACCACCAGCACCCAGACCACCGTCTCGGTGTCCGTCGGCCTCAACGGCACCGTTCAGGGAAGCTTCGCCGTCGAGGCCCTCGGCAGCGTCGGCGCGAGCCTGGGCCTGAACGTGCAGGTCAACTACTCCTCCACCAGCAGCGAGTCGAACTCCGTCTCCTGGAACTTCTTCGAGCCCGGCTATTACGGCCTCTACAAGGGCACCAAGAAGGTCACCGGTACCTACGGCAGCCTCAACTGCAACCGCGTCCAACAGGGCGACGGCAGGTGGGCACTGAAGTGGACCGAGGGCCCCGACACCGGCAGCTACACCACCTACACCGCCCTGGAAGAAGGCGCGGTGCGCTGCGAGGACAAGGTCCCCGCCAACAGCATCATGGCCAAGGCCCAGGTCTTGTTGGACTGCGGGTCCCCCGCCGCCACCGCGGAGCACCCGGCAGGTCCTGTTCCCTCGGCCAGGGCCGACCGGGCCGACCGGGCCGAGCGCGACGCCGACAAGGCCGCAACAGCCACCCGGGCCGCCGGGCCTGCCCCGCGCACCGCCCTGAACTGCCAACCCGGCGCCTACAAGATCGACGTCCCCGGCAAGCCCCTGAACTGGAGTGCGCCGCTGCTGGCCAACGACGGCACGCGCCTGCGCCAATCCAATTGGACCAGTGCCCACCTGGACAACTGGCGCCTGTGCAACGTCACGGAGATCAACGGAGTCCTCGAAGCGACCCTGTGGAACTGGGGCAACGGTGGATGCGCGACCATCCCGGCCGGCATCGCCAACCAGGAGCAGGCATACCTGACAACGGCCACCTGTGGGGAGGACGACCTCCAGCGGTTCTACATCTACCGCGACGTACCCGGCAGCTCGAAGATCGGCCTGCAGAACAAGTACACCGGCTCCATGCTGGGCCACGACCGGTACGCGGACGGGGAGCTCATCCGCCAGTATTCCAGCGGCCGGCAGGACGGAACGGGTACGTACACCCTGACCGGAGTCTGACGGCCCCACCCGGTGAGCGCGGCCCCGCACGGACCGTGGCTCCATTGCGGACACCCGCCGCGACGGACCCGGCCCGGCCCCCTGGTACGGGGGCCGGGCCGGGCTTGTTCGGGTCGGGCGCTCAGGCGGGCGTCAGCTCACCTGGACGGTGACGTCGTCCACGACGAAGGAGGTCTGCAGGGACTGGTCCTCCGTGCCGTTGAACCTCAGGGTGACGGTCTGCCCGGCGAACTGCGAGAGGTCGTAGGACTTCTCCACGTAGCCGGAGTTCGCGTTCAGGTTGGAGAGGGTCTCCAGGGTCTGGCCGGCCACCGAGACGGTGAACCGGTCGTAGACGACGTTCTCGTCCTCGTCCGTGTCGATGTGGAGGAAGAAGCCGAGCCGGTACGTGGAGCAGCCCGACGGGATGGCCAGCGTCTGGGCGGCGCTGTCCGTGTGGGTGGACCCGTACCCGGCCAGCCATGCCTTGTAGCTTCCGCCGTGCGGGGTCTGGCCGGACTGGTTGGTGATGACACCGGCGGACGCGCTCCACGGACTGGAGCCGTTCTCGAAGCCGCCGTTGACCACGAGCTGGCGCGGTGTGCAGGTGCCGCCGCCGGTGACGGTGAGCGTGTAGGTGGTGGTGTGGCTGACGGTGCCGGAGCCGGTCACCGTCAGGGTGTAGGTGCCGGGTGCGGTGCTCGCGCCGACCTGGACGGACAGCGCCGAGGAGCTGCCGGACTGGACGGACGCAGGGCTGAGCGTCGCCGTGACACCGGCCGGCGCGCCGGACACGGAGAGCGCGACGGTCTGGGCTGCGCCGCTCACGGTGGCGGTGTTGACCGTGGCGGAAACGGAACCACCGGGGGCCGTGCTGCCCGCGGACGGGCTGACGCCGATGGAGAAGTCCTGCGCGGGCGTCTCACCGCCCACCGCCTGCTTCCAGACGGCGTAGGCGACACCGTCGGCGCTGCGGTTCAGCACCGTGGCGTTGATGTTGTTCGTCGTGTCGCAGGAGCTGTGGTAGCAGGAGTCGTAGGCGGCGTTGGCCGTGCCGCCCCACTTCGTGGCCTGCGCCGAGGTCTTGCGGGCGCTGGCGCCGGCCGCGTAGCCGGAGGTGGGGATGCCGGCCTGCTGGAAGGAGTAGTCGTCGCTGCGGCCCTGGCCCTCGGTGTTCTCCTCGGGCGCCAGGTTCAGTGAGGTCCAGTACGCCTTCAGCGGGGCCGCGGTCGTGGAGTTGACGTTGTTGATGAAGTAGCCGCCGTTGGTGGAACCCACCATGTCGAAGTTGTAGTAGCCCTTGATGGCGCTGCGCTGGGCGCTGCTCAGCTGGTTGACGTAGAACTCGGAGCCGTTGAGGCCCTGCTCCTCGTCGGTCCACCAGGCGAAGCGCACGTGCTTGGTCATCGTCGGGTTCTTCTGGGCGAGGACCAGGGCGTTCTCCAGCAGGGTCGCGGAGCCCGAGCCGTTGTCGTTGATGCCGGGGCCGGCCGAGACGCTGTCGAGGTGCGCGCCGAACATGACGGTCTGGTCGGCGGGACCGCCCGGCCAGTCGGCGATCAGGTTGTTCGACGGGTAGGTGCAGGACGTGCAGTTCTGCTCGGTGACGGTGTAACCGGCCGCCTGCAGCTTGCCCTTCACGTACGCCAGCGACTGCGTGTAGCCGGCGCTGCCCGCACGGCGGTGGCCGCCGTTCTGGCTCGCGATCGTGTTGAACTGGGTCAGGTGCGCCTGCACGTTGGCGACGTCGATGTCCGGCGGGTCGTTGCCGGGCTGGGTACCGCCCACGTTGAGCGCGTAGTCGACCGTGTGGGAGAGGGCCGCGCCCTGCCCCTTGACGACGACCGTGGAGGCACCGGGAGCCGCGTTGGCCGTGGCGGTCAGGGTGAGCACCGAGGACTGGCCGGACTGCACGGTGGCCGGGTTGAAGGAGGCGCTCACGCCGGCCGGCAGGCCGGAGGCGGTCAGCGTCACCGACTGGGCGTTGCCCGTGGTGACCGTGGTGCCGACCGTGGTGGTGACGGAGGCGCCCTGCTGGACGGTGCCCGAGGACGGGCTCAGCGACATCGAGAAGTCGTTGTTCTGACCGCTCGGGGTGCAGGTCGGATCGGCGGTCTGGGCGGGCACGCTGATGCCGTCCCAGGCAGCCTTGGTCTTGTTGAAGAGGTCACAGGTGGCGTCCAGCGACTTGGCCGAACTCAGCGTCGCCGTCCGGTACTTCTTGTAGGACATGCTGCTGGTCTTGAGCAGCATGCCGCCGTAGAAGATCTTGCCGGCGTTCTGCACGCCCACACCGGTGAGCGAGGTGCCGTTGCAGGTGCTGCTGTTCGGCTTGCCGCCGCCCGGGCTGGTGCCCTCGGCCAGCAGGTAGAACCAGTGGTTCAGGGGACCGGCCGCCGCGTGCACCTCGGTGCCGGGTATCGCGGAGCTGTAGCAGGCCGGGTCGTTGTTGACGGCCGGCGGGTTGTACATGTTCCGGATCGGACCCCGGCCCTGGAGGTTGATGACCTCGCCGACCGTGTAGTCCGGGGTGTCGTACGGGGCCGGCTCGTTGGCGAAGGCCTCGGTCAGCGCGCCGAAGATGTCACCGGTGGCCTCGCCGAGCCCGGACTCCTGGCCGCTGGTGCCGCCCGGGGTGTTGGAGTCGATGGCGTGCCCGTACTCGTGGGCCACCACGTCGATCCCGGCGATCCATTCGTTGGCGCTGTTGCGCCCGATGGTGACCGAGCTGCCGTCCCAGTAGGCGTTGAGGTCGCTCAGGCCGACCTTGGCGGGGAAGCTGCGGCCGTTGCCGCTGACGCCGTTGCGGCCCAGCCACTGGGAGAGCATGTCCCACTGCTTCTGCGCCGCGAACATCAGGTCGACGCAGCCGGTCTCCTTGCTCGTGGGGTTGCCGGTGCCCCAGGAGTCGGAGGACTTCGAGAAGACCGTGCCGGTGCTGTAGTCGGCGCAGCTCAGACCGGTCCGGACCGGGTCGCGCAGCGTGTAGGTGGAGCCCGAGTTGGTGGTGTCGATGGTGACCGGGCCCGGACCGTTCCACTTGCTGTTGCCGGTGCCCGCGACCACCTCGTCGTAGCTGTCGACGAAGGCGCCCGTGCGTGCGTCCACGAAGACGTGCAGCCTGCTGGGCGCGGTCCTGGTCCGGCCGGCCAGCACGGTCTCCCACGCCAGCACCGGCTTGTCGTCCTTGAGACGGACCACGAGCCGGCTGCTCTCGACCTTGTCGACCGAGGCCAGCTTCGCCCGCGAAGCCGCTTCGGCGTCCTTCGCGGAGACCGACGCCCGGGTGGAGACGTCGATGCGCACGGAGGAGGCGGACTGGAGGGCGCGCACCTTGCCGGTGCCGTCCGCGAGCACGACCGCGTCGCCGCCGACGACCGGCAGGCCGCGGTAGCTGCGCTCGTACGAGACGGAGTAGAGGTCCTTCACCCAAGGGGTGACGAGACGTCGTTCGTACTGCTCCTGGGAGGAGTTGACCAGGGAGTCCAGGCCGCTGTCGACGGCCTGGTCGGCGGCCGCGACCGCACGTGCGGCCGGTGTGTCCTTCTGGGACGGGGAGGGCTGCGCCTGCTGCGCCGCCGACGCCGTCCCGGCCAGAGCGCCGGCGAGGCTCGCGGTCAGCGCCATCGCTGCCACGGCCGCCGTCCATCTGCTGGGATGCAACGTCCACTCCGATCGTGGGGGGTCGGGGATGAGTGTCGTTCGCGGCCGAGTATGAGCGTGAACATGACGAGATTGGGACATCTCGGGGGGCATAAGGTCCGCGTTATGGTGCCGTGGCGGCCCGGCTCGTACGCTGCCCGGATGCAGCTGGAGTTGAGGCATCTGCAAGCCGTTTGCCGGATAGCGGAGGCGGGCAGCCTGGGGGGCGCGGCGCGGCGGCTCGGAGTGTCCCAGCCCGCGCTCTCCGCCCAGTTGCGCCGCATCGAACGGGTCACCGGGGGCGAGCTCTTCGTACGGGGCCGCAGCGGTGTGGAACCCACGGCACTGGGCCAGTTCGTGCTGGCCAAGGCGCGTCGCGTGCTCAGCGAGATGGACGCCCTGGGGGCGCAGGCGCGCGCCATGTCGACCGGCGGCCCGCTGCGTCTGGGCTGCATCATGCTCGTGCTGCTCGACGGCCTCCTCGCCCAGACCGACCTGTCCATGTCAGGCCGGGAGATAGCCGTGGACCTCGAGGATTCGGTCACCGTGCTGGCGCGGATGCTCGGCGCCGGACGCTACGACGCCATCGTGTACGGCGAGGTCAACGGCCACGAGGTGCCGCTGCCGGAGGGAACCCTGGCCAGGACGCTGATCCCGAAGGAGCCGTTCTGCATCCGGCTGTCCGCCGCGCACCCCCTCGCGGGTCTGGACCGCATCGAACTGGCCGACCTGGCCGGGGAGTCGTGGATGACACTCGTGGAGGACGACGACGGCGGCCCGGAAGCACTCGTCACCGCATGCGAGAAGGCCGGATTCAGCCCCTCACTGCGCTACCGGATCACCGACCGCAAGATGCAGCACGACCTGATCGCCGCGGGCCGCGCGGTCGCGCTCAGCCAGCCGACGGCCCCCTCGGGGGAGGGCACGGTGATGCGCCCGCTCGTCGGCACCCCCATCATCGGCCGCATCCGCCTCGCGTGGAGCCGCGCGGCGCTCTCGGCGGGGCAGGCGGAACTGCTCTACCGGGCCGCGGGCCGCGCCTACCTGGCCAATGTGGACAACAACCCCTTCCACAAGGAGTGGTGGGACGCCCACCCGGAGGTGCATCCGGTCCTCGACTGACCGGGGCCCGATCAGCTCCGGCGGTGGGCCGTCAGCAGCAGGTACTCCCACTGCATGACCCCGTCCACCGTGTGCTCGGCGGCGAGGGCGTCGAGCGCCGCGTCCAGCTCGGCGACCCGGTCCGGCTCGCCGGCGACGGCACGGTAGACGGCGACGGTGGGCCCGTAGCAGGCCTTGAAGAACTCCCGGAAGTCCGTGGGGCCCGTGAAGCGGTCCACGCGCACCGTCTGCCGACGGGAGTCCACGTCGGTGACGGCGTCGCCGAGCAGCTCGTGCACGTGCTCCTCCTCGCCCCACAGCGGGGGCGGCTCGGCACCGGGCGGCGGCGGGGGAGCGTACGGCTTCATCGTGGCGAACATCCGGCCCACGAACCCCTGCGGGGTCCAGTTGATCAGCCCGACCGTGCCGCCTGGGCGGCAGACGCGCAGCATCTCCTCGGCGGCGGGCCGGTGGTGCGGGGCGAACATGATGCCGACACAGGACATCACGACGTCGAACTCGCCGTCGGCGAAGGGCAGGTGCTCGGCATCCGCCTCCCGCCACTCCAGCGTGGCCCCGCGTACGGTGGCCAGGTGACGGCCGATCTCCAGCAGTTCGGGAGTGAGGTCGGACGCCACCACGTCGGCCCCGGCCAGGGCGGCCGGAATGGCCGCGTTGCCCGAGCCCGCCGCGACGTCGAGGACCCGGTCGCCGATCTGGATGCCGCACTCCTTCACGAGCACGGCCCCCAGATCCGGAATGACGTGGGAGGCCACCGACTGGTAGTCGCCCAGCGCCCACATGGCGCGGTGCCGGGCCTTCAGAGTGCGGTCCGCCTGGGCCGCATCGCTCGCCTCGGTCATGACAGCCGCCCTCCAGGGCTCGGTACCGCCCCTTCTTCGAGCATAGGTACGTTTCGCGGACCCGGCCCGTCGGCGGCCGCGGGCACGCGGCCGCCGGTTCAGTCGCGCGACGCCGGGCCGCCGAAGTCGCGGGCGAAGCCCTCGCGGAAGCCCGGCCGGTCCAGAGCCCGCTCGAAGGCGCGCGCGGCCCGCGCGAGCGCGGCCTCGTTCTCCTGGGCGGTGGCGAGTTCGGCGAGGTAGGCGCGCAGGCTCAGTCCGCGGTCCGCGGCGAGTACGCAGAGGCGGTCGTGCACATCGGTGTCGACCTCGACGGTGGTGGTGTCGGCCATGCTCCGAGTATGCGCGCCCGGTGACCGGGCGGGGGCCCGTTCGGCGCACGCGTGCTGCCTGCGGGGAACGGGCCCCGGAACGGTCGTGCGGGTTCTGCGGTGATCCGGTGGCAGTGGTGCAGATCGCCCCGCCCGGAGTCCTCGACCGGCTTCGCGTGGACGTCCCCGCTCCTGCTGATCGGCAGGACGGCGTCGAGCGTGCCCTGGGCGGTGATCAGCGGCCGCCCGATCCTGCCGGTCGGTGACAGGCGCTCGACCGTCCTGTGCACGCGGTCCGGCCGGTCGGGGTGGACGTGGTCGGCGTCGCAGACCTTCTGCGTCCCCGACGCGCAGAGCGGGACGCCGGCCTCCCGCACGCCCGCTGTACGTCGGCCGGGCCCTCGGGGCGGGCATCATCGGCTACCTCCGGAAGAACCTGCCCTCGGCCGAACCGGCCGCGCCGTATGCCCGGCACACGCGGGCGGGGCCCAGCTCGACGCCGTGTGGCCCGCATGCTCGCGGCCGGACCCGGGCGCCTGCGAGATCGCGGGCCGGCTCTTCCTCAGCTAGGGCGGACGCGGCCGGAGAGCCAGGGCGTGAGCGAGGGGCCCGCGACCATCTCCCGGTACGTCTCGTCGCCGGGCAGGGGGACGGAGAGCCAGTAGCCCGGCGGGAAGAACCGCCCCTTCACGAAGGCCAGTCCGCCGTAGACGGACCGGAGGAACGCGGGGACGGAGTCCCGGGGGACGTCCTCGAACACCACCCCGTCGACGGTGATCGTCGCATCGTCCTCGGGGAAGATCCGCACGCTGACGGCAGGGCTTCCGCCCAGTTCGACGAATGCCTCGTGGGGCAGGGATCCGTCGGGGTCGAGGACGGTGAACAGGGCCGCGGAGGTTCGCCGTGACGTCTGATCGGCGCCGATGTCATCGGTGACGGACACGGCCAGCCCGTACTCGGCCGCGACGGCCCGGATCGCGACGACGGCCGACTCGGTGCTCGGCAGGGAGGGATGCGTCATGATCCAGATCATGCCGCATGCGGCATGCCCCCGCCGTGGACCCCGCGCTCCGTTCCCGCTCAACGCTGGGGCGGGGTACCGGATAGGGTGGCGCGGAGCCGGGGGCCCGGACGGTCGCAGGGGGAGGTGGCGGTGTGCACACTCCGCCCTGGGTGCACGTCGTTGCGGAGCAAGGCGCTCTGCCCGTCGATCTGTTGCTGCCCGACACCGGCAGGACGTACGCAGTGCGCCTCGACGGCCGTGGGATGCGGGACACGGACGCGGTCTTCCTGCAGTTCTACGACCGGCTCAAGCTCCCGGACTACTTCGGGTGGAACTGGAACGCCCTCCTCGACTGCCTGCGCGATCTCAACTGGCTGCAGCCCGCGGACCGCTGCGTACTCGTCGTCGAGGCTGCGGACGAGGTGCTGCCGGGCGATGCCGACACACGGCAACTGCTCTTCAGGACGCTTCTGCGGGCGGGCCGGCGATGGTCCTGGACGCGGCGGTCCGACGGCCTCGACCTCAGCAGGCTCGTGATCGTCATGTCCTGCGCGGCGGCGTCCGTTCCGGACCTGCGGGAAGAACTGCGCCTGTGCTGGGGAGAGACGGTCCCGTAACCACTGCGGACCGGGGAATCGCCGGGTCCGTGCGGGTGGGGGCGAGGCCCTCAACCCGCCAGGGAGTTCTCCGGGGCGAGGGCCGCGGCGATCCGGGCGGCGATGGTCTGGGCCGTGTTGGTCTCGGGGCCCTTGGGGCCGACCGTGGTGGACACCGCGATGGCCAGGTGCTCGCTCGGGAGGTACGCCTGGATGGCCGCGTAGCCCGCGAAGGACGGGTTCGACTGGATCCAGCCGTTCTGGACGATCACGCCGTAGCCGAAGTGCCGGGCCGGAAGCTGGCGGAAGCAGTCCTTGGGCGCACAGCCCGGGGTGTTGCCGCCGAGACCCACCGTGCCCGGGTCGAGCTGGACCTTGAAGCTCTGCGGCGAGAGGAGCTCACCGGTACCCACGACCTCGGCCGACCGGGCCAGGTCGCAGATGTGGGTGTTCAGGACCGCACCGGGTGCGGTGGTCCAGGAGGGGTTCCAGTAGGTGGACTCCTCGTACTTGCCGCGCTCCGCGTCGAAGGAGTGCAGGACGGGCTCCTCGATCTGGGGCGTGAAGCTGTTGCGCGTGTTGTCCAGCCCGGAGGGCCCCGTGATCTGCTGCTCCATCACCTGGGCCAGCGGCATGCCGGAGATCTTCTCCAGCGCCTGCCCGAGGATCACGAAGTTCGCGTGGGAGTAGCTCCAGCTCGTCCCCGGCTCGTACAGCAGGGGGTGGGCTGCGGAGATGCCCACGAGCTCGTCGGGGGTCCACTGGCGGAACGGGTCGGCGTACAGGGCCGCGAGGAACTTCGGGTCCGGTACGTAGTCGCGCAGGCCCGAGGTGGAGGCGCCGAGCATCCGCAGGGTGATCTCGTCGGCGTGCGGCGCGTCGGGCAGCCAGCGCGAGATGGGGTCGTCGAGGCGGGCTTTGCCCTGCTCGACGAGTTGCAGCATGGCGATGCCCATGTAGACGATGGCCACGGAACCGGCCCGGAAGTGCATGTCCGCCGTGGCCGGGACCCCCGTCATCGACTCGCCGAGCGCGCCGGTGACTATTTCCCGCCCGTCGCGGGTGACCCGCAGGACCACGGCGTTCAGGTCCAGCTCCTTCTGCGCGGCCTTGGCGATGTCCAGGATCTGCTTCGCCTCGCCGCCCGAGGGCTCGGGGGACGCCACGCAGGACGCGGCCCGGGCCCCGGCCCCGCTCGCCGCCCACGCGCCACCGGCCGGCAGGACCGTGCCGAGCAGCGCGGTGGCGCACAGCAGTGCCGTCCGGGCGCGGCCCGGGTGCGTGGTCCTCACTCCGGCCATGGCGATCTCCTGCCGCGACGAGCCCCTCGGGACAAGGCCCACCCTTCGATGGAACGCCCACCGTGCGCGACCGGCCAGTCGACGCCGCCTTGACGACGGGGTCAGCCGGCCCAGCGGCCGGTGAGGAAGGTGATGGCGACGACGGTGGACAGGGGGGCCACGACGTAGAGGTAGGCGCTCCGGATCCGGGGGCGCCTCAGGCTCCAGGAGGCCAGGCCGATCCACAGCGGCCACCACAGGAGGGTGGAGCGGGGCACCGACGTGTACCAGTAGGAGGTGCCCAGGGCCCACAGGGTGAGGGCGATGTACAGGGCCTCGGGCCAGCGGCGGCCCCGTACGAGCAGGACCAGGAGTACGACGCCGATCACCATGGCCAGGAGTTCGGCCTGCCACATCAGCGCGTACCCGGTGGGGTGGGTGTGGTGGAAGGCGGCTTCCCAGGTGTTCTCCCAGGCCTCCCACGGCGTGTGGAAGTCCCGGTACCAGCCGCGCTCCTGGGAGTGCTTCCAGGCCATCCAGTCCCCGGTCCAGCTGTGCAGGTACCAGCTGTAGAGGGCGGGGGCGAGGGCCGGCAGGAAGAGCCACGGAGCCGCTCGCCAGGCGGTGCGGTCGCGGGCCGTCAGGACGAAGTGCAGGGCGAGGGCGGCCGCGAGGAACAGTCCCGTGATGCGGACCGAGCAGGCCAGGCAGGCCAGTGCCGCGGCCGCCGGCCAGTTCTGGCGCTGCGCCGCCAGCCAGGCGGGCAGGGCGAAGGCGAGGAAGAGCGCCTCGGTGTAGCCCGCGGCCAGGAACACGGCGCACGGCGAGAGCAGCAGGAAGGCCACCGCGCGGCGGCCCGTTTCGAGGTCGGCCAGGTGATGGCGGGCGATCCGGGCGAGGGCCAGGACGGCGACGCCTCCCGCGAGGAACGAGATCAGAGCCCCGGACGCGGCCCAGTCGGGGATCACGGTGTGGACGGCGCGCAGGGCGAGGGGGAAGCCGGGCAGAAAGGCCTCCCGGTTGTCCCAGCCGGCCGTCCAGGGTCCCGCCTGGTCGGGGAAGTAGCCCTCCTGGGCTATGTGGAGGTAGTGCCACCAGTCCCATTGCTGCCAGGGCGAGAGCAGCGAGGCCGGCCGACGGGCCTCGCCGTCGGAGGGGAACAGCCAGCCGACGGCACCCGCCGTGGCCCAGATGCCGACGCGGGTCAGCAGGTACAGCCACACCACCTCGCGCTCGCCCGGGCCGAGCCGGAGGAACGCCGGGAGGGGGCGGCGGAGGAGCCGGGGGCGGCGACCGGTCTCGCGCACGGGCGGCCAGGGGGTGGGCGAGCCGGGAAGCTCGACCGGCCGACGGGGGGTTGAAACGGGCATATCGGGATCTCCTGGCCGTCTGAGGGTGTGCGGAGTCACCGACTCCGGTCCGGGCCGGTGTCCGCGGGCGGTGTGCTGCGGGAGAGGGTGAAGAAGGGGGAGGGGGAGAGGAGGAGGTGCTGGGGCTGGGTCGTCTCTTTCGGATCTTGTCGGCCGAGCCCGCGGCGTCCGGTGCCGTGCACGGCAAGGCGGAGGTGCGCCCGTGTACTGGACGTACTCGGGTGTCCCGACAACGCGGCCGGGTGCGGTGCCGGGCGTCGCGGGCCCGGCAAGATCCGAAAGAGACGGCCTAGCGGAGCGGCTGGGGCGGCATGGCCGACATGGTCGTGGTCGCCGTCCCGGTGGGATCGGCCGGCGGTGTCGTCCTGCTGCTCGTCGGCATGCTGCTGTTGCGCGGCGGCGGAGCCGTGGTGTTGCGCGGCGGCGCGGAGTTGAGCGTCGGCGCCGTCGAGTCGGGCGGCGGGGGCGGTGCGGAAGTCGGGGACGGGGCCGCGGGAGAGGGAGTGGTCGCGGGGAGGGGCGGGCCCGGGTCCGCCGGGAGGAACGCGGACAGCGCCGCCCCGGATCCGGCGAGTACGAGGAAGCAGGCGGCGGCGATGCCGACGATCCGGCGCCGGCGGTGCCGTTCGCCGCGCCGCTCGATGACGGCGACGGGCGGGGCCGTGCTCGCGGACTGTCCGGCGGAGGCCGCTTCCCGGAACAGGGACCGCAGCGGGTCGTGGGAGTCAGGCATCGGGAGCCTCCTCAATGCGGGGGTCCTGCAGATGGCGGGAGAGCGTGGCCCTGCCCCGGGACAGGTGGGTCTTGACCGTGCTGGTGGACAGGGAGGTCTCGGCGGCGATCTGTTCGACGCTCAGATCGCACACGTAGTGCAGCGCCATGGTCCGGCGCTGTTTCAGGGGCAGTTGCCGCAGTGCCTCGACCAGCGCCACCGCCTCCGGCCCCGGCCCCTCCACGTGACCGGCGGGCGCGGTGCGCTGCCAGGCGTCGGCGGTGCGCCGCCGCCCGCGCCAGCGGCTGACGGCGAGCCGCCACGCGACGGTGCGGATCCACGCCTCGGGTCGGCCGTCACGATCCAGCTGACGCCGGCGGCCCCACCCCCTGACGAAGGCCTCCTGCACCACGTCCTGCGCCTCGTGGTGGTCGCCGAGCATCACGTAGAGCTGTCCTGTGAGCCGTCCTGCCGCTTGCGCGTAGAACTCCTCGAACTCCTCGATGGTCAAAAAATCGCTCCCGAATCCATGTGTCCCTCTCACCGGGCATACGTCCGCCGCACCCCGTCCGGTCGACACCGGACGACAGTTCGTCGTGTGAGTGCCGTCACACGGCGGGTCGGGTACCCATCGTCGGGGCGGCCACGGCGCGGCGTGGCGGCGGCGCCGCGGGCCACCGGGTGATCCGGAGCCGGGCCGCGCCAGGACGGCATCCGGGGGCCGTACTCGGCGCATTTACGGGGGGTCGTGCCCGGAGTGTGGGCGAAAGGGCTGAATCTCGTCCCGAAGGCGAGATCATTCCCCCTGGTGACAGTGCGTGCAGGCGTGTACCTTCACGAGTAGCTGTCGTGGTTCCAAGTGCCTTGCCCGTGCCGTCAGGTGTGGGCAGTTTTGCTGTGTTGTGCCGTAGGACCAGGGCGATCACCTCCGTCCTCCACGCCGTGTGGAGGACTTACGTCAACGGAAG
The DNA here is from genome assembly GCF_054353315.1 of Streptomyces sp. NC-S4. Classification (NCBI taxonomy): domain Bacteria; kingdom Bacillati; phylum Actinomycetota; class Actinomycetes; order Kitasatosporales; family Streptomycetaceae; genus Streptomyces; species Streptomyces sp. NC-S4. Next base: position 8,478,837 of record NZ_CM135937.1, read on the forward strand.
GCATGAACATGGCTACGGGAACTGTGAAGTGGTTCAACTCGGAAAAGGGCTTCGGCTTCATCGCCCAGGACGGTGGCGGCCCGGACGTCTTCGCCCACTACTCGGCGATCAACGCCACTGGCTACCGTGAGCTCCAGGAGGGTCAGGCCGTGACCTTCGACATCACGCAGGGTCAGAAGGGCCCGCAGGCGGAGAACATCACCCCCGCCTAGTCCCGGACGACGGCCCGGTGGGACCACCGGGCTCGGGAGAACCGTTTCCCCGATTGGCCCCTTCACCGAACGGGCCGCGGGAAGGATCAGGGCCGTGCGGCGACGCCGCACGGCCCTGATCCGTTTTCCGGGCTCCGCGCGGTGCCATGATGCCCGGGTGGATCACAGGGTGAGCACGGATGCGCAGGCGCGCGTCGGCGGGATGGTCCAGGAGCTGATCGACCACGACACCCCCATCGCCCACTACTGGCCCGAGTTCGGGGCGCACGGCAAGGAGCGGGCCACCGTACGGCACGCCCTGACGCATGACGTGGGAGTACCGCTGCTCCCCGCCGCCCTCACACCGGAGGAGCTGTGCGACCGGGACAGCATGTGCGCCATCGTCGCGGCGGCGGAGCCCCTGTGGGAGCCGGGCTCCGCCAGCGGGTACCACGGCTGGACCTTCGGCTGGATCCTCGGCGAGACCGTGCGCCGCATCACCGGCCCGACCCCGTCCGAGGCCCTGCGCACGTACGTGAGCGAACCGCTGGGGGTGGCTGACGAGCTCTGCTTCGGCCTGCCCGAGAGCGAGCTCGCCCGGACGGCGCCGCTGGTGGAGGGCAAATGGGGCGGCCGGGCTGGAGGCCCTTCCCCCTCCGCGCCCTTGCGCCGGTACGTCGTCCCGAGCCGCAGCGTGTGGACCGTCGCCGAACTCGCCAACCGGCGCGCGTACCTGCCGGCCGACCTGCCCGCGTGCGGCACCACGACCGCGCGGGCAGCCGCCCGGCTCTACGCCGCCCTGTCCGGGGAGGTCGGGGGCGTGCGGCTGCTGTCCCCCGGGCGGGCGGCCCTGGCGGCGGAGGTGGCGGTCGAGGGCAAGGGCCTGATGCTCCTCGGCCGGTACGCCAAGGGGCTCGGCTACTTCGTCGGACTGCCCCAGATGGCGGGTGGACGCACGGCATTCGGCCACCACGGCAGCGGCGACAGCATCACCTTCGCCGACCGTGCCCGCGGCCTGGCCTTCAGCCTCACCCGGACGCGCCTGGTGGGCGGCGCGGCCGACACGGCCGCCCGGACGCTGGCGGACGAGATCAGGTCGGCCGTCACAAGGGCGACGGGGCCGAAGGGGCCGACGGGGCCGACGGAGTGGAAGGGGCCTTGAACCGGCGCCGTCCCCGGACCCGTATCGCGGCCCCGACCACGGCGAGTGCGACGGTCGCGATCCCGGATGCGGCCAGCACCCGCCGGGGCCCCAGGAGCGCGATCAGCGGCCCGCCGAGTGCGGTGCCCACCGGTCCGGCGGTCAGCAGGGCGGCGCTGCGGGCGGCGAGGACAGTGGTCAGCGAGGCGGCCGGGGTGCGTTCCTGGAAGAGCGTGTAGGACAGCGCCGTGAACGGTCCGTAGATCAGGCCGCCGAGGGTGAAGCAGGCCAGGGTGACGGCCGCGGGCGCGCCGAGCCCGAAGGGTACGAGCGCCAGCCCCCAGCCCGCGACGATCCCCAGGGTGACCGGCCAGAGCGGGAACCGGCGCAGCACGCCCGCGGCCAGACCGCCCAGCACGGCACCCGCCCCGAACAGCGCCCAGTACAGCCCGAGCAGACCCGCCCCGGCGTGCAGGTCGTCGGTGACGTGCAACGGGAGCGCGACCTCCGCCGGCCCGTAGAGGAAGTTGAAGAACCAGGTCAGGGCCAGGACTCCGAGGAGCTCGGGCTGTTTGCGCAGCAGGCGCAGGCCGGCCGCCGACCGGTCGGCGTCGACCGGCGCGGCCGCGGCGGCCTCCTCCCCCTTCCCCTCCTGCCCGGCCGCCGTGCCCCGCAGCCGCCCGGCCTGGACGGCGAGCACGGCGAAGGACAGCGCGTCGAGACCGATGAGCCAGGCGGGACTGATCACCACGGCCAGGAACCCGGCGAGCGCGGGGCCGACGACGATGGAGGCCGAGACACTGGAACTGACCAGCGCGTTGGCGGCCAGCCGTTGATCGGGCGGAAGTATCTGGGCGATCAGGGAGTACCTGCCCGCGTTCCCCCAGGCGTGCAGGACGGACGAGCCCGCGAGCAGGGCCACGTACAGCGCCGGGTGCAGCACCCCCGCGGCCCAGGCCAGCGGCACACAGCCGAGGAGCACCGCGCGGATCCGGCTGTCGGCCACCAGCAGCCGCCCGGCGGGAAGCCGGCGCAGCCACCGTCCGAAGAGCAGCGCTCCGGCGGCCCCCGGCAGCGCGTACGCGGCGAGCGCGGCGCCCAGGAGCATCCCGGACTGCCCCGGGGGAGCGATTTCGATGGCCAGCCACGCCACGGCGACCACGCTCATCCCGTCACCGAGATCGGAGGCCGCCAGCGCGGGCAGCAGCCGCCGGAAGTCGGCACGGGCGAACAGCGGCCGGTAGGCCGTGGAGAGGAGGCGAGTTGTCTGTACGGGAGTCACCAGGTCAGACTCAAGGTTCAAGCGCACTTGAAGTCAAGGGGGAGTGACGGGTGCGACAGCTCGGGATCGGTGAGCTCGCTCGGCAGGTGGGGATGAGACCCTCGGCGCTGCGCTACTACGAGAGCGTCGGCCTGCTGCCGCCCGCCGACCGGGCCGGGGGCCGGCGCGTCTACCCGGCCGGCACCGTGCGGCGGCTCGCGCTGATCAAGATGGCCCAGCGGGCCGGATTCACCCTCGCCGAGATCCGCGGCCTGCTCGACGGCGACGCCGAGCGCGGCGCCACCCGGCAGTGGCGCGCCCTCGCCGAGAGCAAGCTCCCCGAACTGGACCGGTTCATCGAACAGACGCAGATCCTGCGGAACGCCGTCGCCGACTGCCTGGCCTGCGGATGCATGAACTTCGAGAAGTGCGCGCTGCTCTCCGCCGAGGGCCCCGGCTCCTGACCGGTGCGGCCGGTCCCGCTCGAGGACCCCTTCGAGGACGGGCTCAGGGCCCCGTCCGGCGGTTCCGTCCGGCCGACCCGGCCTCGTACGCGGCGATCGCCGCCTCCACCCGGTTGCGTACCCCGAGCTTGCCCAGGATCGCGCTGACGTGGGCCTTCACCGTGCCCTCGACCAGCAGGAGGCGGGCGGCGATCTCGGCGTTGGACAGGCCGGCGCCCAGCAGGGCCAGGACCTCGTTCTCGCGCTCCGTCAGCCCCTCCACGGCGCTGCGCGCGGGCACGCCGCCCGCCGTCCGCCCGCCGCGCAGTCCGGCGACGACCCGGGCGGCGACCTTCGGTGAGAGGTACGCGCCGCCCGCGGCCACCGCGTGCACACCCGCCAGCAGTTCCCGCGGATCGTCCGCCTTGAGCAGGAACCCGTCGGCACCCTCGCGCAGGGCGCGGCCGATGAACTCGTCCTCGCCGAAGGTGGTCAACATGATCACCGCAGTGCCGGGCAGTTCCCGGTGGATCCGTGCGGCCGCCGTGATCCCGTCGAGCCGGGGCATCTGGATGTCGAGCAGGGCGACGGCGGGCCGGAGCGCGCGTACGGCGTCCAGGGCCTCGTACCCGTCGGCCGCCTCGGCGACGACCTCGATCCCCGGATCCCGCGCCAGGATGGCGCGCACGCCCGCCCGCACCATCGCCTCGTCGTCCGCCAGCAGCACCTCGACCACCGGCGCAGTCTAACGGCGGTCCGGGGCCGGGCCGTTCGTCGGGGACCCCCGACGAAAGTAGGGGATCCGATCGCCGACCTGCGGGCGATGCCCGCCGCCCCCGCCGGTTCCTACGGTCGTCACAGAACCGACGACACCGGGACGACACCGGAAGGACCCCCGTGATCACCTTACGAGGCCTGACCAAACGCCACGGCGACACCGTCGCCGTGGACGGACTGACCCTGGACATCGAGGAAGGACGGGTGACCGGCTTCCTCGGCCCCAACGGCGCCGGGAAGACGAGCACGATGCGGATGATCCTCGGCCTGGACCGGCCCACCGCCGGCCGGGCGCTCATCGACGGGAAGCCCTACGCGTCGCTGCGCCACCCGGTCCGCGAGGTCGGATCCCTCCTCGACGCGAAGGCCCTGCACCCGGGCCGCCCGGCACGCAGCCACCTGATCGCACAGGCCCGCAGCAACGGCATCCCCGTGCGCCGCGTCGACGAGGTCCTGGAGACGGTGGGCCTGGCCGCGGTGGCGCGCCAACGGGCCGGGGCGTTCTCCCTGGGCATGTACCAGCGGCTCGGCATCGCGGGCGCCCTCCTCGGGGATCCGAAGGTGCTCATCCTCGACGAGCCGGTCAACGGCCTCGACCCGGACGGCGTGCGCTGGGTGCGCGAACTCGTCCGCGCCCAGGCCGCGCGGGGCCGTACGGTCTTCCTCTCCAGCCACCTGATGAGCGAGATGCAGCTGACGGCCGACCGGCTCGTCGTCATCGGCCGGGGCCGGCTGCTGGCCGACACCCCCATGGCCGAACTGCTCGCCGCGAGTGCCTCGGCCTCGGTACGGGTGCGCACCGCCGGCCCCGGCGACCTGCGCGCCCTCACCGACCGCCTGCTCGCCCACGACGGGGTGATCGCCGAGCCCGCTCCCTCGCCCGGCGGCGGCGAGCGGAACGAGATCGTGGTCAGGGGCAGGACCGCCGGGGAGATCGGCGACCTCGCCCACCGCCTCGGCATCCGCCTCCACCAACTGCACAGCGTCTCGGCCTCGTTGGAACAGGTCTACATGGAACTGACCGAACACAGCGTCGAGTACGCGACCCGAACGGCGAAGGCGTGACCCCTATGACCGACACGATGACCGGCACCATGACGGACCCGGCGCGCAGCGCCGCCCCGGCTCCCGCGGGCGGCGGCTTCGCCGGTGCGGTCGGCGCCGAATGGGCCAAACTGTGGTCGATCCGCACCCCGTACGCCTGCCTGCTCGTCGGCATCCTGCTGACGGCAGTCTTCACCTTCTACTACGGCTCCATCGCCCGGATCAACGACAGGCCCGTCCAGCCGCTCGGCAACGCCCCGGTCTCCTCCGTCATCCTCGGTCAGTTCGTCGTCGTCGTGCTCGCGATGACCGTGGTCACCAGTGAGTACGCGACGGGCAGCGTCCGCACCTCGCTCCAGTGGGTGCCGGTCAGACACCGCCTGCAACTGGCCAAGGCGGTCGTCGCCGCGGCGGTGTCGTTCACCGCCGGATGCCTGTTCGCCGTCCTCGGCATGGCCGTGGCCCGGGTGCCCTTCCGCGGCCACGCGTCCTTCGATCCGGGCAAGGCGCTCGCCCAGACCCTGGCGATGGGCCTGTACTGCGCCCTGGTCGCCGTGCTCACGGTCGGGGTGGCCTTCGCCCTGCGGACCGCGGTCGGCACGCTGGCGGCGGTCTTCGGTCTCGTCTCCGCCCTCCCCACCATCTGTACCGGACTGGGGGGCTCCGTCCTCCTGGCGGTGAACGACGTCCTCCCGCAGACCGCGGGCGGCCACTTCATGCTCGCGGACGGCGATGCCCCCTACCCGCCGGCGGCCGCGATCCTGATCGTGCTGGCCTGGACGGCCGCCGCCCACATGACCGGCCGGCTCGTCCTGCGGCGGCGCGACGGGTGACAGGGTTGGCCCCGGCCGGTGATCCGGCCGGTGACCCGGGCGGACAGGAGCAGCGGGACGGATGAGAGGGGAGCGGCGCGCGTGGGCGTGGGCGTGGGAGTGAGGATGCGGGGGCCGGCCGTGCGGGACGCGGCGCTGTGGGCGGTGATGGCGGGCGCCGCGGTCCTCGCCCACCGGGAAGCGGCCCGTCCCGCGTCGGCCTTCGGCCTGGTCCTGCCGCTGCTGGTCCTCGCGGTGGCGGTGCCCGCCGGCCGGACCCGGCCCGGGGCGGCCGTGTTCCTCGCCAACGCGGTGGTCGCCGCGGGCCTGGCCGATCCGACCACGACGGCCAGTCCGTACCTGACGGCGCTGGCCGTGCTGGCGTACCTGCTCGGCCTCCGGGCGGACCGTACGGTGCCCGCGCTGGTGCTGTTCGGAGCCTGCACGGCCATCGACCTCGCACTGTGCGCCGTCCTCGGCGTCGGCGCCGTGCACTGGTTCTACGCGATGTCGTTCATCCCTGCCGCCCTCCTGCTGCCCTGGCTGGCCGGTCGCTACCGGCAGGCCAGGCTGGCCCTGGTGCACGAGGGCTGGCAGCGGGCCCGCAGCCTCGAACAGCGGCAGCGGTCCGTGGCCGAGCAGGCCCGGCTGCGCGAACGCACCCGGATCGCCTCGGACATGCACGACTCGCTGGGCCACGAACTGAGCCTCATCGCCCTGCGCGCCGGGGCCCTGGAACTCTCGCCCACCCTGACCGGCCAGGACCGGGCGGACCTGGCCGTGCTGCGCGCCGCCGTCTCCGACGCCGTGGGTCACCTCAGGGACACCGTCGGAGTGCTGCGGGACGGCTCGGACGGTACGGAGCCGACGGCCTCGTCCGTGGAACCGGTGGAGGAACTCGTCGCCCGGACGAGGGAGTCCGGGGTCACGGTGCACCTGCGGCGGGAAGGGCCGGCCCGGGCCCTGCCGCCGCTGGTCGACCGCAGTGCCTACCGCGTGGTCCAGGAGTCGCTGACCAACGCGATCAAGCACGCACCCGGCAGCACGGTCCACGTCAGCATCGCCCGGCAGGCGGACCGGACCGAGGTACGGGTGACCAACTCCGCGCCGCGGGCCGGCTCGCCGTCCGCCGGCCCGGGGGCCGCCACGAGCCGGTCTGACCCGGGACGGCGCGGTCTGACCGGCCTGCGCGAACGGGTCCTGCTCATCGGCGGAACGCTGCACGCCGCACCCCGTGAAGGCGGCTTCGAGGTCCTCGCCACCCTGCCGGACCAGGTGAACCCGGAGCACGCGCGAGGCGCCGGGGAGCCCGGGCAGCCCGGGCAGGCCGAGGAGCCCGGGGAGCACGCCGGCTCCGCATCGGCGCGGCGGCTCGCCGTCGCCCGGCGCGGGGCCCGGTACCGGTTCGTCGCCGCGTTCGCGGCTCCCATCGGGTTCGGCCTGGTGACACTCGCCTCCTGTGCCTACCTGGCCCACCAGCTGACCACCTGTGTCCTGCGCCCCGCGGACTTCGCCGCGGTCCGGGTCGGCCAGGACGTCGCGGAAGTGACCCCGTTCCTTCCCGAGCAGCAGTTCCGGTACGTCCCGGACGCCGTACGGGCGCTGCCCGCACCCCCCGGCACCGTGTGCGCGTACTACCGCTCGAACGGCAACCTCCTCGATCAGGTCGACGTCTACCGGCTCTGTTACGCGGGCTCCCGTCTGACGGCCAAGGACGTGCTGCCGGGCTGAGCGATCGGGGAGCCCCGGCGGATGAGGCATGATCGGGGGATGTCTGATCGCATCATCGCCGCCTGTGACGGAGCGGCCAAAGGTAATCCCGGGCCGGCCGGCTGGGGTTGGGTCATCGCCGACTCCCAGGGGCGCCCCGAGCGTTGGGAGGCCGGTCCGCTGGGACGGGCCACCAACAACATCGGTGAGCTGACCGCCCTCCAGCGGCTGCTGGAGGCCGTGGCCCCGGGGACGCCCGTCGAGGTGCGGATGGACTCCCAGTACGCGATGAAGGCCGTGACCCAGTGGCTGCCCGGCTGGAAGCGCAACGGGTGGAAGACCGCTTCCGGCCAGCCGGTCGCCAACCGGGAACTCGTCGAGGCGATCGACCGGCTGCTGGCCGACCGCGACGTCACCTTCCAGTACGTTCCCGCGCACCGCGAGGACGGCGACCACCTGAACGCGATCGCCGACCAGGCCGCCAGCGACGCGGCGGTCACGCAGGAGGCCGCCGGTACCGCCCTCGGCAGCACCGAAATGCCGGTCCCCGCTCCGGCCGCGGCTTCCCCCGCGCGCCGCAAGGCGGCCGCGCCGGGGAAGCGTTCGTCCGCGCGCAGCGCCCCGGGCGGCGGCGGATCCCGGGCCATCAAGGCCAAGTTCCCCGGGAGCTGCGCCTGCGGAAAGCCCTACGCGGCCGGTGACATGATCACCAAGAACGGCAGCCGGTGGGGTCACCAGGCCTGCGGCTCGCTAGGGTCGGTGGACGCGTAGGTACTCCACCTCGTAGGACATCTGCGAGACGCCCGGGTCGGGCGCCGGGTGGTAGCGCCCGGCGCACACGGACAGGTTGACGATGAGGGACGCCCGCCAGTTGCGTCCGACTCCCCGGCGGTCGGCGAAGACCCGGATGCCGTTGACCCACCACACGACCGAGCGCGTCCCGAACTCGACCTTCAGGTCGATCCAGCCGCCGGGGGTGATGGCGGAGTTCCGGTAGTAGCGCGAGCCGCCCTTGACGTGGTTGGAGAGCTCGAGCAGATCGGGATTGTCGGGGTGGTACTCGAAGACGTCGATCTCGTTGCCGCCGTCCCGCCAGGTCCAGATCGCGGGCCAGGCCCCGATCTCGGAGGGCAGCCGCACCCGCGACTCCAGTACGTCGCCGGTCCGCACCATGAACCCCTCCTCGCTGCCCTCGGTGGTCAGCAGGCCCGCGTTCCACTTGCCGTCCGGGCGGCGGGTGGCCCGGAAGGTGCCGGTGCGGCTGTAGGAGGGGTCGGCCACGAGGTAGTCGAGTTTGTTGTCGCCGGTGTTGGTGGGTCCGCCGTTCGGATAGGCCCAGGACCGGCCGGCGACCCACTGGGTGGTCGACCTGAAGTCCGCGGTGAAGACCGGGGCCCGGGCGCTCAGCGGTGAGTCCCCACCGGTGGGGGTACCGGTGGAGCGTCCCGTGAGCCGTCGGAACCAAGTGAGAACCTGAGTGAGCACGAGCGGCTCCTTCCCCATGGATTGACGCTCTAGGAACATGCCCGGTCGCGGTGCGTTACATACCGGTGGACCGGTTTGTCTTTGGCCGCCCGATCGGCACCGCCCGTCCGGTCGCCGGGGCTGGCATCAACATCCGTTTTCCGTAAGCCAGTTAGGCGTGCCCGTGGCGGGGTAACATCCGTGCCGTGGGGGGACTGGTGGGAGAGAACAGGGGGAAGGCCGTCCTGCGCGCCTGCGGCTGCGCGGTGGCTGGTCTGTTCCTCGTCGCGGGCTGCGCGGCCGACGGTACGTCGAAGGACGGCGCGGCGAGCGGCACGCCCGGGGCATCCGCCACGCAGGGCACGGGCAGCCCCGGCGCGAGCACTCCGGCTGCCCGGCCGAGCGGTGCCGTCCCGATCCCGATGCCCCCGGTCGACGAGTCCAAGCAGCCGAGGACGGCAGCCGAGGCCCGTGACCTGCTCGGCCGGATCATCGTCGCCGAACAGGACCTCGGGCCCGAGGTGGTGCGCAGTGCCCCGTTCGAGAGCGGTCCGGGCCGCTGGCCCGTGCTCGACGAGAGCTGCGTCTGGCAGACCGAGGGCCTGCCGGACGACGTACTCGCCACGAGCACCCGCCACTTCCACATCCCCGCCGGGGGCGGCCGCGGCCGGGTGCGGATCAACGCCACGGTCACCGTCCACCACAACCGCGAGGAATCCGGCTGGGAGACCGCCCGCGCCATGGAAGAGGTGCTGCGGTGCCCGGACCAGAAACTGCGTGAGGGCGAGGAGCTCAAGAGCCTGTGGGGAGGCGCCCTCTACCTCGGCGAGCAGATGAACGAATGGACCGAGGACGCCTTCACCGAATCCGGCAAGTACGTCGGCGCGGACGGCGGCCCCTACCCCTACACCTGGTCCCAGGCGCAGTTCGGACCCGTCACCGTGGCCATCGCGGCCAAGGGCGCACAGGGCGTCACCGACGACGACCTGAACGCCTACGTGGCCAAGGGCACCGGCCAGATGATGTACCTGGCCAAGCAGGAGCTCGGAAAGGCGGCGGGCTGATGGAGCCGCTCCATCCCTCGGACCCCTCCCGGATCGGCGGCCACCGGCTCCTCGGGCGCCTCGGCGCCGGCGGCATGGGCGTCGTCTACCTCGGCCGGACCGACGACGGCGCGCTCGCCGCGGTCAAGGTGATCCGTGCGGAGTACGCCGAAGAGGCCGACTTCCGGGCCCGCTTCCGGCGCGAGGCCGAGATCGCCGCCGAGGTGGACAGCCCGTGGGCCGTCCGCGTCACCGGCGCCGACCCGGACGCGACCGAACCGTGGCTCGCCACCTCCTTCGTCGCCGGGCCTTCCCTCGCCGAGGCCGTCGCGGCCCACGGCCCGCTCCCGCTGCGAGCCGTACGGATCCTCGGCAAGGCCATGGCCCGGGCCCTCGCGGTGATGCACGAGCAGGGCCTCGTACACCGCGACGTGAAGCCCGGCAACGTCCTCCTCGGCATGGACCGGCCCCGGCTGATCGACTTCGGGATCGCCCGCGGCGGCGAGCACACCGCCCTGACCTCCGCCGGCGCCGTCCTCGGCACCCCCGGCTTCCTCCCGCCCGAGCAGGCCGAGGGCCGCCCCGCCGAACCGGCCGGCGACGTCTTCTCGCTCGGCTGCCTCCTCGCCTACGCCGCCACCGGACGGCTGCCCTTCGGCACCGGCACCGTCGACGCGGTGCTCTACCGCACCGTCCACGACGAGCCCGACTTCGGCCCCGAGGTCCTCGCCGACCCCGAACTCACCGCGCTGCTGCGCACCTGCGTCGCCAAGCACCCCGACATCCGCCCCGGGGCGCGCGAGCTGGACGCGGCACTGACCGAGGACACCCCGGGGGAGGGCACCGACTGGCTGCCCGACCCGGTCGTCGCCACCATCGCCGAGCGGGCCGCCGCGCTGCTGGCCCTGCCCGGCATCGACGAGACCGTCGCCGACCCGGACGCCGCCCCCGCGCCCGGCACGGCCGCGCCGGCGCCCACCCGCAGGCGGTTCCTCGCCCTCGCCTCCGGCGGCGCCGTCCTGGCGGCGGGCGGCGGCCTGGCCGCCTGGCTGGCGCTGCGCGACCGGGACGAGCCCGGCACCCCGGCCGCGGACGCCCCGCGGCAGTGGGTGATCGGTGTGCACGCCGACCTCTCCGGCCCTCAGAAGGCCGCCGGACAGGCCCAGGAGCGCGGGGTGCGCCTCGCCGTCGACGCCTTCAACTCCCGCAAGGACAAGCCCTTCACGCTCACCGTCGCCACCGCCGACGACGGCGGGAAGGCGGACCGTTCGGCGGCCGCCGCCACCGGACTCATCGCCAACCGCGACCTGTTCGCCGTGGTCGGCCCCACCGGCAACGACTCCGTGATCCCGTGCCTGGAGCTCTACGGCGAGAGCTCCGTCCCCCTGGTGACCGTGTCCGCCCTGGCGACGACCTTCAGCGTCACCGACCGGCGCAGCTTCTTCCAGAGCTGCCCGATCTCCTCGGCCCAGGCGGCCGCCGTCAACCTGCAACTCGCCGGCAAGCAGGGCGTCCGGCGCATGGGCATCCTCAGCGACCGCGGCGGGGACACGGACACCTGGCAGGCCGCCCAGCTGATCGGCCGCACCATCGCCTACTTCGCACCCGAGGCCACCTACTACGGGCGCGTCGTCCCGCGCGGAGCCACCGATTTCGCCCCGGTGGTCGCCGATCTGCTCGCCCACGGCATCGACGGCCTCTTCTACACCGGCACGCCGGCCGGCGGGGCCAAGGTCGCCGGGCTGCTGGCCGCCGCCGGTTTCCGGGGCCCCCGGGCGGCCGACTACACCATCGCCGGCCCCGAGTTCCTCGCTGCGGCCGGGCAGGCAGCCGAGGGCTGGCAGTTCTTCACCCCGTACACCGGCCCGGAGTCACCCGAGGTCGCGGAGGTGACCCGGGCGCACCGGGCTGCGTACGGATCCGCCCCCGACATCTGGACGGCGGAGGCCTTCGACGCCACCGGACTGATCATCGACCGGCTGGTCACCGCCGCCGCGGGCGGCGCACGCCCGACCCGCGCCGCGCTGCTGACCGCGCTCACCCAGGGCACCTTCCGCGGCCTGACCAAGGAATACACCTTCGACGAGCGACGCCAGGTCAAGGGCAACATCTACTTCACGCACCAGGTGGAAGGGGGCCGGATGCGCTACGTCGGCCCGGCCGTCCAGCCCGCGGCGGGATAGCCCCGGATGCGCCCCCTCACCCCCGCCGATCCGGCCGCGATCGGCGGCAACCGGCTGCTGGGACGCCTCGGTTCGGGCGGCATGGGGACCGTGTACCTCGCCCGATCCGCCGCCGGCACCCTGGTCGCCGTCAAGGTCATCCGCGCCGACCACGCCGCGAACCCGGACTTCCGCGCCCGGTTCCGCCGCGAGGTGGAGGCCGCCGGGCAGCTCACCGGGCGCTGGGTGGTCCCGGTCGTCGCCGCCGACCCCCTGGCGCGCGAACCCTGGCTGGCCACCCCCTACGTCCCCGGACCCTCCCTCGCCGAAGCCGTGGGCGGGTACGGTCCACTGCCCGTCCGGGCGGTACGGACCCTGGGCGCCCGGCTCGCCGAGGCACTGGCGCAGGTGCACGCCGCCGGGCTGGTCCACCGCGACGTCAAACCCGGCAACATCCTGCTCGCCCCGGACGGGCCCCGGCTGATCGACTTCGGGATCGCGCGCGCCGAGGGCGCGGTCACGCTGACCGCCGTGGACGCGGTCCTCGGCACCCCGGGATACCTGGCACCGGAGCAGGCCCGTACGGACGGCGCCGTGGCGGGCGCCCCGAGCGACGTGTTCTCCCTCGGCTGCGTCCTGGCGTACGCGGCGACCGGGCACGGTCCCTTCGGCGGCGGGCACGCGGCCGCGGTGGTCTACCGCACGGTGCACGACGAGCCCGAACTCTCCGGACTGCCGGCGGAGCTGCTCGAGACGGTGCTGGCCTGCCTGGCGAAGGACCCGGCGGCCCGGCCGACCCCGGACGAGCTGTGCGCCGTACTCGGAAGGGACCTCCCCGGCCCGGACGGCGAGGACTGGCTGCCGCCCCCGCTGCCCCGCCTGATCGCCGAACGTTCCACCAGGGCCCTGGACCTGCCCGTCCCCGAACCGACCCGGATCGATGTGCCCGGGGCCACCGGCCGGGGCCTCACGCGCAGACGGCTGCTCGGGGCCGGCGCGGGCCTGGCCGTCATCGGCGCGCCGGTCGCCTGGTTCACCACCCGCGGCCGGGCCCGCGGCACGGCACCGCCGCCCGCCCGCGCGCTCGCCACCCACACCCTCGGCCTGCAGGCCGACCTGAGCGGGCCCGGCAAGGAGACCGGCCAGGCGCACGAACGCGGCATGAAGCTCGCCGTGGAGCGGCACAACAGCCGTCCGGACGCCCCGTTCCGACTGGCCCTGCGCGTCGCCGACGACGGCGGGGACGCCACGCGCGCCGCACAGGTGGTCAAGGAGCTGGCCGCCGACCCTGCGGTGCTCGCGCTCATCGGCCCCACCTGGGACGCCCCCGTGCCCGAGCTGGTCCGGGCCTGCGACGCGGCCGATCTCGCCCTGCTGCTGGTGTCCGCCGACAGCCCCGAGACCGCCCCCGCCCGGGACGGCTGGCGCAAGATGGTCGCCACCCGCCCGGCCGGCGACCAGCTCGCCCTCGCGGTGATCGACTACTTCAGCCGGATCCGGCCCGTTCACCGCACGGGCCTGGTGGAGGACGTCGAAGGCGGTGAGCCCGCCTACCCCGTCATCAAGGCCCTGCAGCAGTCGGCGCCGTCGGAGGGCACGCTCAGCGTCCACCGGATCCCTGCGGGAACCTCCGACTTCGACGGCGCCGTACGGGCGCTGGCCGGGGCCGGGGCCGAGGCCGTCGTCTACGCGGGCACCTCACCGCAGCGCGCGGCCCGGATGGCCCGCGCCCTGACCGAGGGCGGATTCCAGGGCCGGCGGCTGGGCCTCCAGCACGCCATGGAACCGGCCTTCCTCACGGACGCCGGTCCGGCCGCCGACGGCTGGGTGTTCGCCGCCCTGTTCACCGACCCGCTGGCCGTCCCCGCCGCCGCCGAGTTCGTCGCCGCCCACCGCGCCGCGTACGGGCAACCGCCCGCCCGCTGGGCCACCGAGGCGTACGACGCCGTGGGACTGCTCGCCGCGACCCTGAGCGGCCTGGCGGAGGAGGGGCGGGACCGGGCGGGCGTGACCCGCCGGATCTTCCGGACGGCCCACGAGGGCCTGGCCAAGCCGCTGTCCTTCGACCCCAACACGCACGTGCTGAACAGATCCGGCACCGCCCACCTCTACCAGGTCGAGTCCGGCGCCTACCGATACCTGGGCATCTACACGGACGTGAGCCCCGGGGCCGGACGGTGACCGGGGGCCGCGGGCGCCCCGGCGCGGCTACTCGAACCGAGTGGTGTCGCCCGCGCCCCGCCGCACGATCTCGATCTCGCCGCCGGAGAAGTCGATCACCGTGGTCGGCTCGGTACCGCAGTCACCCGAGTCCAGAACGGCGTCCACCTCGTGGTCGAGCCGCTCCTTGATCTCCCAGCCCTGGGTCATCGGCTCGGCCTCGTCGGGCAGCAGCAGGGTGCTGGAGAGCAGCGGCTCGCCGAGCTCGGCGAGCAGGGCCTGCGTGACGACGTGGTCGGGAATCCGGACTCCGACCGTCTTCTTCTTCGGGTGCAGCAGCTGGCGCGGCACCTCCGAGGTCGCGGGGAGGATGAAGGTGTAACTGCCCGGTGTCGCCGCCTTGATGGCGCGGAACACGTCGTTGTCGATCTGTACGAACCGGCCCAGCTGCGCGAAGTTCTGGCACACGAGGGTGAAGTGGTGACGGTCGTCCAGGTTCCGGATCGACCGGATCCGGCCGATGCCGTCGCGGTTGCCCAGCTGGCAGCCCAGAGCGAAGCAGGAGTCGGTCGGGTATGCGACGAGCTTCCCGCCACGGATCATGTCGACCACGCTGTCGATGGTGCGCCGCTGGGGATTCTCGGGGTGTACGTCGAAGTATTTCGCCATCCGCCGAGCGTACGCGCTCGGGACCCCGGCACCGGTACGCCCGCCGTACCCGCCTGCGGCCCTGCCCACCGGTACGCGGGTGACGGGTGCGACGATGCGCGGATGCGCACCCTGAACGAACTGATCGACGTCGACGGACCCGCCTGGCCCGAACTGAGCGCGGAACTCGGCGCGGCAGCCGTTCCGGTCGAGGTACTGCCGGCCGATCCCGACCTGGCCCGCGCCTCGCTCCTCCAGCTGCAGGTCACGGCGCGGTCGTACCTGGGCGCGGTGGTGCTGCACTGCGGCGGCCTGCTCCTGGACGACGGCTGGCTGCGCGTCCTCGGCAGCCCCGCCCCCGACGACCGCTCCCGCGGGCTGCCCGGACTCGCACGGGCCAACGCCTTCCCCTCGGCGTTCGACGCCGACTGGCGCCCGGATGCCGGGCTGGTCGTGGCGTACGACGTGCTGGGCGGGGTCTTCGCCCTGAACGGCGCGCGTCCCGCCGACGACGGCCGCCCCGGAGGACCGGGCGAGATCGTCTACTACGCCCCCGACGCGCTGCGCTGGGAGGCGCTCGGGGCCGGCCATTCGGCGTGGCTGTCCTGGCTGCTGTCCGGGGCCCTCGACCGGTTCTACGCCGACCTGCGCTGGTCCGGGTGGCGGGAGGAGGTCGCGGAACTGAACGGCGGCCGGGGGCTGTCGCTCCACCCGCCCCTGTGGTCCGCCGAGGGCCGTGGCGACCTGGCGGCGACCAGCCGTCGCGCCGTCCCCATGCGGGAGCTGCTGGGCATCGGCCGGGAAACCGGGCGGCAGTTCGACGGGGTCGACCCGGGATTCATGGGCACGGTCTGACCGGCCGGGGCCGAAGGCGCACTTTCGGCAGTGCTACGGCCGCGAGGCGGTGCGGCTGGTGCAGCACCACCGCCCGGACGTGGCCGTCCTGGACATCCGGATGCCGGGCACGGACGGTATCGCTGCCGCCGCCGAGATACGAAGGACCGTACCGGCGACGGGAGTCGTGATGCTGACGACCTTCGGCGAGGACGACTACATCCTGCGCGCCCTCGGCGAGGGGGCCACCGGCTTCCTGATCAAGTCCGGCGATCCGGAGGAGTTGCAGGCCGGTGTGCGGGCCGTCGCCGACGGCGCCGCCTACCTGTCACCGAAGGTCGCCGCCCGGGTCGTCGCCCATCTCGCGGCCGACGGCGCGGGGGCCCGGGCGCACCGCCGCGCCGCCGCCCGCACCCGTGGGCGTCGTGCGGATAGTGCACGCCGACCAGGACCCGCAGCAGGGCGCCGGCCACGGCCACCGGGAGGGCCAGGCCCGCCAGCCGGGGACGTACGAGCGTCACCCCGACCGCCAGCGCGGCGGCGAGGGTGGCGTGATTGCTCGGGAACGACCAGTCGCCGGGCGCGGGACACGGCGCGACCGCCAGGGCCCC
The DNA here is from genome assembly GCF_054353315.1 of Streptomyces sp. NC-S4. Lineage (NCBI taxonomy): Bacteria > Bacillati > Actinomycetota > Actinomycetes > Kitasatosporales > Streptomycetaceae > Streptomyces > Streptomyces sp. NC-S4. The sequence continues at coordinate 8,495,138 of NZ_CM135937.1, forward strand.
GGCCACGGCCCGGCACGGCCGTTCCTCGTCGACCAGGAGCTTCAGCGCCTCGCTGAGCGCGTAGGCGGCCACGGTCCCGGCGGCCGCCAGGGCCACCTCGGCCAGGCCCGGCACGTCACGGCGCCGCAGGGATTGCAGACCCAGCGAGAGCAGCAGCAGGGCCAGGAGCAGCACGGTGCCCCCGCTCGCCGCCTCCAGGGCCGTCCCGGCCCAGGCCGGCCAGTCGTCGGCCACACTCCGGGCGAGCGACCGGTAGGCCGTCGCCGAGACGCCCTCGGTGACGTGTACCGGCTCGTTCGTGCCCAGCGCGCCGCCGGGCGCCGCCCCGGCGACGGCCGCGGTGCCCGCCCCGGCCGTCGCGCCGGCGAGCAGCAGCCGTCGGGCCCATCCGTATCGGGTGTTCGATTCCATGGGCCCCGACCGTAGGAATGCCGGGGTCCGTCCGCCCCGGCCGAACGGCCGGCCCGGCCCCCGACGAACGTCGGGTTGCGGTGTCCGCCGTCGCGTGCATGGCGAGCGCGCGGCGACGGCGCGGTGGTCCCGGCGGGGCCGTTCCGGACGCTGCCGGCCGGGTTCGGGGGCACGATGAGAGGAAGCCGTGCGCCTCGGACCGCCCCAGGGCGGGTGGCGGCGGGCGGCGGCTGGCCGACGATGCCGGAAGGAGCGTCGCCGATGGGTGCGATCGACGGGGCGGGGACCGGTGGGATCCGACCCGGCATGGCCGGGGTCTCGCCGCCGAGCGGTCTGCTCGACGTCCTGAACGTCGCGGCGGTCGTCCTCGACTCCGAAGGGCGGGTCGCGCTGTGGAGCCCCCAGGCCGAGCAGCTGTTCGGCTGGACGGCGGAGGAGGCACTCGGCCGTCCAGCCGCCCGGCTGCTGGCCGCCAACGAGCACGTGGGCCTGGTCACGGAGCTGTTCGCGCGCGTCATGGGCGGCGCGGGGGACTGGGCGGGAGCCTTCCCGGTACGGCGCAGGGACGGCACCACCCGCCTGGTGGAGTTCCGCAACATGCGGCTGCTCGACGAGCACGGCGAAATGTACGCCCTCGGCATCGCGACCGACCGCACCCGGCTGCGCCAGCTCGAGCGCGACCTCGCCCTGTCCGCGCGCCTGGTGGCCCAGTCCCCGATCGGCCTCGCGGTCCTGGACACCGAGCTGCGGTACGTGCTCGTCAACCCGACGCTGGAGCGGATCAACGGGCTGCCCGCCGAGCAGCACATCGGCCGGGGCGTCCGCGAGGCCCTGGCCTTCCTCGACGACGCGGAGGCCGCCGAGTCGGCGATGCGCCAGGTCCTCGCCACCGGAACGCCGCTCCTCGAACAGTTCACGGCCGGCCGCACCCACGGCGGAGACCGCACCGAACACGCCTGGTCGGTGTCGTACTACCGGCTGGAGGACGCCACCGGCCGGGTACTGGGCCTCGCCACCTCCGTGGTGGACGTCACCCAGAGTCACCGGGCGGCCATCGAGATCGCCCGCAGCCGCCGCCGCCTCGCCCTCATCGCGGACGCCACCGTCCGCATCGGCACCACCCTCGACCTCGACCAGACCGCACGGGAGCTCGCGGACGTCGTCGTGCCCGAGCTCGCGGACATCGCCGCCGTCGACATCCTCGACTCCGTCCTCGAAGGCCGGCCGACCCTGAGGTCCTCCGCCCACGAGCCGGCGGTGTTCCGGGCGCTGGCCCTCGCGGCCGCCTACCCCAGCGACGCCGTCCGCGCCGCCGACCCGCCCGGCGACATCGCCCGCTACGCCGCCGACCGGCTGGTCACCCAGTCCGTGACGACCGGCCACCCGGTCCTCGTCGCCCACGTCCAGGCCCAGGACATCTCGCGCATCGCCCGCGACAGCACCGCCGCCGACCTCCTGAGCCGCGCAGGGCTGCGCTCCTACCTGGCCGTGCCGCTCATCGCCCGCGGCGAGGTCCTCGGGGCACTCGACCTCAAACGCACCCGCAACCCGCTGCCGTTCAACGACGACGACATCGTGCTGGCCGGCGAACTCGCCGCCCGCGCCGCCGTGTGCATCGACAACGCCCGCTGGTACCGCAACGCGCACCACACCGCCCTCGCCCTCCAGCACCACCTCCTGCCGCACCACCCGCCGCCCACACCCGGACTGGAGGTCGCCTACCGCTACCGGCCCGCCGCGGCCAGCAGCGAGATCGGGGGCGACTGGTTCGACGCCATCGCCGGACCGGACGACACCACCGTCCTCGTGGTCGGAGACGTCATGGGCAGCGGCATCAACGCCGCCGCCAGCATGGGACAGCTGCGCACGGCGACCCGCACCCTCGCCGAACTCGCCCTCGACCCGCCCCAGGTGCTCCACCAGCTGGACCACACCACCGCCGCGCTGGAGGAGACCATCGCCACGTGCGTCTACGTCGTCTACGACCCGCACGCCGCCCAGTGCCGGGTCGCCCTCGCCGGACACCTGCCCCCGGTCCTCATCCGCGCGGGCCGGCGGCCCCGACTGCTCGACCTGCCCACCGGGGCGCCGCTCGGCGTGGGCGGCATCCCCTTCGAGTCCACAGCCATCGCCATGGACCCCGGCGACCAGCTCGTCCTCTACACCGACGGCCTGGTCGAAACCCGCGACCAGCCCATCGACGAACGTCTCGACCTCCTGCTCGCCCTGCTCGCCGACATCGGGCGCCCGCTGGAGGAGACCTGCGACCGCCTCCTGGACTCCCTGCGCCGCACGGACGACCACGACGACGTCGCCCTGGTCATCGCCCGCGCCAGGACCCTGCCGACGGGCTCGGCCTAGCGGTGGCCCGGCCCGGCCGGCTGTTATCGTCCGGGTATGCCCGAGCTCATATCCCCCACCCCCCGCCTGCACGCTTCCTGGCTCGCCGCGCAGCGGGAATGGGGACCGGACGCCCACCTGGACGGCGGCGGGCTCGGCTCCGACGACGAAGTGGACACCCCGGAGGGCTTCGCGGCCTGGGTGGAGCGGCTGCACCGCCAGTCGGACCGCACCCTGCCGGTCGACCACGGCCGGGTCCATGCCACGTACTGGTGGATCGCCGAGGGCGACACGTACCTGGGCGCGATCGACCTGCGGCACTACCTGAACGGCTTCCTCCTCGACGCGGGCGGCCACATCGGCTACAGCGTCAGACCCTCGGCGCGCCGCCGCGGCCTGGCCACCTGGGCCCTGGCGGCCGTCCTGCACGAGGCGCGCGTCCTGGGCATGGACCGGGTCCTGCTGACCTGCGACCCGGACAACGAGGCATCGGTCCGCACGATCGAGGGCAACGGCGGGGTACTCGAGGACACCCGCGAAACCCTGATAGGCCCCAAGCGGCGCTACTGGATCGACCTCTAGGCCGTCACGCACCGACAGGAGCCGCCCCAGCCGTTCGCGACGCGATTCGACGGAATACGGGTGATCTCGCCGGTCTTCACGCGACTGGGCCTGCCCGCCGGGGAAAGGCTGGAAGGGAATCCGCGGGCGGGGGCGAGAGGTGGCAGCGCCATGACGAACCCGGCTGAAGTCGTCACGAAGACCCTTCAGGCACTCACCAAGGAGCTGGCGGGCGAAGCGGCGGAGGAGACCGCGTCGACGGCTCCGCCACTGCCGCCCCCGGAGCCACCGGTCGCCACCGACATGAGCCTGGACCCCGGTGGTCTGAACAGCGTCGCGGGCCGCGCCCGGCAGGCCTACCAGAAAACGTGTATGTGGATCCTGAGCGTCTTCGCCGCGTTCGGCCTGCTGATCTTCGGCTCCCTCCCCTTCACCAACATCGGCAAGGTGAACGGGTTCGTCAACCTGTTCTGGCTGTGGACCGGCCTGGCTCTCGCCGCCCTGGGCATCGCGCTGGCCGTCCTCGCCGTTTCCACCGTCTTCAGCCCCGCCGTTACCAGCCTGGGACATCTGGGGCGCAGGCTCGCGCGGATCCCCAGAGGTCCGGAGGGCGACCCCCTTCCCGATCCCACCCGTGCCACGAGGTTCTGGAAGCCCCGGAAAGCAGCCCTGTGGAATCTGCGCAACACCCTTGAGGGGGATGACGCCCGCGCTCACCTCGGCCCCGGCGTGAGGTCGGTGAAGCAGCTGATCGAGAAGCTCGGTGAACTGGACGACCACCAGCTCGGGGCCGCCCGGTCGGAGGCGGCGAAACGAGCGGGCCTGGCCGCGCTCGACAAGGCATGCGATGCGCACGTCGCCGCCGTCGCCACGCTGACCCAACGCCTCGAGGCCATCGGTGCTCCGGGGACCGACCGGGCCAAACAGCAGCTGGTGGCCGCCGTGACCGAGGCCCTTCACTACGAGATCCACGCCGGAGACGCCGTTGCGCGCGAACGTGCCGTCCGAGCACGGGAGATGGCGACGGCCGCGAGACGCCTCGCCGAGTACGACACCGTCATCAAGGAGTACCTGGGCCACCGGCAGCAGGTCCTGATCGAGGCCAACGTCCTCCTCATGGGCGGACGGTTCCGCCTGGCCCGGCGGCTCATCATGGTCGGCGTCCTCTGCACCCTGATCGGTGGGGCGCTGTACGCGAGCAGGCTGCCCCCGGACGAGGACGGAGGCGACAAGGCGAAGGAGGGGACGGCCCAGGTCGCCTCCTGGGATCGGTACGTCCCCGCCACGGTGGAGATCGACGCGCAGACCGATGCGGCGGGCCTGCTTCCGGTCGGATGTGCCGAGCGGCGGCTTCGGGCCCTGCGCGACGCGTCCGTCCCCGCTCCGGCGCCGAAGGACGCGTACACGGTCGTGATCACGGACCCGCCGTGCCGCGGCCTGGTCACCGTCCCCGAGAACCAGGGCGCGATCGTTTCCCCCGCTCTGCCGTGAGGCCGTGGAGGAGCCCCGTGTCGTTGCCCCGCCCTGCGGCCGTGGTGGGTCGATAGTGGGACGGTGAGCGACAGGCCGGAGGGACCCGGGACCGGTGGTGCCGGGGACGGCACCGCCTGGTCCGGAGATGCGGGGGCGCGGGCCTTCGCGGCGGTGGAGGCGGCCACGGACTGGCTGCTCGGGTATCCGTTCGTCTTCCGGGCCCTGACCCGCCGGATCGGCGCCGGCGAGGTCCTGGTGGACTACGGATGCGGGCCGGGCAAGGTGGCCGACAAGGCGGCGCGGCGGCTGGGGGCACGGGTGCTGGGGGTGGACACCTCCCCGGAGATGCTGGCGCTGGCCCGTGCCTCGGCGACCGCGGTGGCCGGGTACCACCTGGTGGTGAACGGACGCGTGACCGCCCTTCCGGACGGCTGTGCGGACGGGGTGATGTGCAACCACGTACTGGCCTCGCTGCCGACCGAGGAGGCCGTGCTCGGCGTGTTCACCGAGATCCGCCGGCTGCTGCGGCCGGGCGCCCCGTTCGTCCTGCTGGCCACCGACCCCGCGTGCAGCGGCACGGAGTACGCCTCGCTGCGGATCGGCGACCCGGGCGCGGTGTACGGGCCGGGCGACGCACTGACCGTACGGCTCCGGCGCACGGACGGATCCTGGCAGGAGGTGCGCAACCACGCGTGGCCCGTCGCAGTGCTCCCCACCCTGCTGGAGCGCGCCGGATTCCGGGGCGTCGTCCAGCAGCGGCCCACTGTCGACGAGGCACTGATCGTGGCCGACGCGGACTTCGCGGCCGGCCGCGCGTGGACGGCGGAGCGGGCGCGACCGCCCCTGGTGATCACGACGGCCCTCGCGGTCTGACGGAGCGTCACCGCACGGGATAGCCGCCGGTGCTATCGTCGCGCCATGTCGTCCAAGGCCGAAATAGACGTGGTGACCGCCGAGTTCTTCGGCGCCTTCGACAACCGGGGCGGCAAGGCCGCCGATCTGGACCGGATCCGGCGGCTGGTCCTGCCGGGCGGAGTGATCACCATGACCGGCCCGCAGTTCACGGTCTGGACCGTGGACGAGTTCGTCGAGCCGCGCCGCCTGTTGCTGGCCTCCGGCGGGCGCCTCGCCGAGTTCTCCGAGTGGGAGACCTCCGAACGGACCCAGATCGCGGGCGACATCGCCTCGCGGTTCGGCGGGTACCGCAAGTCCGGGATCCTGGACGGCGAACCGTTCGAGGGGGCGGGCACCAAGACCATCCAGTTCGTCCGCACCGCGGACGGCTGGCGGATCGCGGCCTTCGCCTGGTACGACCACCAGCCCTGATCACGCCCGGCCGGGGCGCAGGCCGTTGACACATTGGGCCGGTCATGGTGCGTGTGCGAGTTCTCGGTCCGCTGGACGTCCGGGTCGGCGGGGAGTCCGTGGTCATCGCACGGCGACGGCAGCGGACCGTGCTGGGCCTCCGGGCACTTCCACGGCGCCCTGCACCCCAGCCCGGCGGGCACCCGGATCGCCTCGGACGCCTGGGTGTGGCACCCCCTCGGGCGGCCCGTCGCCTGGAACCTGGACCAGTGGCTCACCGAAGGCGAAAGCGCCTGGGCCGGGGACATCGGCTGGGCCGGCCTGCCGGCCTGCGCGTACTACTGGGACCGCTCGATCGTGTGGCTCGACGAGGACCGCCTCGTGCTGGAAGGACTGGGCGACGACGAGGAGGAACTGGTGCCCGGGGCCCGCGTCTTCGACCTCGGCCGCCGAGGACCGGGCGGCGCCGGCGCAATGGGGGAGCCCGCCGAGATCGCGGCCTTCGGCGGCCCCAAGGGCCGCTTCTTCGCCGCGGACGGGCTGCTGTTCTCCTCCTCGGAATCCGGGTTCGAGATCTGGAACCCCACCACCGGCACCCGCCTCGGCGCCCTCGCCGGATTCCGTCCCACGCACCACGACCTGGCCCGCGGCGAACTGATCGAACTCTCCGGCATCGGACTGCGCCGCTGGCGGACCGCCGACGCCGGAGCCTGACCGGCCGCTACCGGCCGGCCCGGGCCGGGGCCGGGGGCAGCGCGGTGCCGAGTCGGACGAGCCAGTCGGCGGCAGAGCCCCGTACCCCGGGGTGGGCCGCGCGGAAGCGCTGCCACGCCCGCTCGTCCACCCGTACGCCGGCCAGGCCGGGCGGCGCTTCCCGGAGGGGCCGCCCCCGGCAGGCCTCCGCCAGCAGCACGGCGTCGTACAGGTCCTTGCACCGCGGACCGTCCTCGGCCGCGGCGTCCGCCACCAGCCACCGCAGCTTCCAGGCCAGCGACAGTTCGCGGCTCGCCGTCCGGGCCACCGTGACCCCGCCGTCGCCGCGCGGTACGGCCGTCCAGACGGGTGCCTCGGGCAGCCGCTCGTCACAGGAGAAGTCCAACTGCGCGACCCCCACCGGGCCGGAGTCCGCCCGCCACGGGATCAGGACCCTGATCCCGGCGGGCCCGTCCCCGCCGTTCGTGTACGCGTAGGCCCACGTACCGTCCCGGCGCGCCCCGTCCGCGTCCAGCAGGACGCCCGCGGCGGCCCGCGGGCGGTCGCGGACCAGCTCCAGCAGGTCCTCGTACGGCGGGAAGTCCGCGGGCTCCGGCTCCGGTTGCCAGACCAGGCCCTCCGGCGGGACGTTCGCGCGCAGCCCCCGCGTCTCGAACTCCTCCTCCCCGTCCACCCAGATCTCGTAGCGGGCCGCACCGTCCGCGGCCTCCGGCCACTGCTGCACGGTGTCGTACGCCGTGACGTACGGGTGGGGGTCCCGCCGGTCGACGGGGACCGGCGACGGCGGCGGCACGACGAAGTCGAGGTCACCCGGCGGCCGGGCCCGGCCACCGACCCACGCGGGCATGACCATGCTGCCGCGCAGGACCAGCTCGTCGCCCCACGCGGATTCCGCTATCAGCCGCAGGAGTTGGTCGAGGGCCGCGCGGCCGGGCCCAGCCGCCGTCCGGTCGTTCACCGTCATGCGGCGACTGTAGGCGCGACCACTGACAGGGCCGACCGGGCCCGGCAACGGCTCATCGGACCAGGGTGCTGCGCCTGGTCGTGCGACGCGTGGCAGTACGGCCCGCGGCCCCGCACCTACGCGTGCGGCGGGCAGCAGCCGTCGCGCAGCATCTGGTCCAGTACCGCGCGCCACCCGGCCGGGTCCGGATCGCGGTCGGGCGGCGCGGCGGACGGGGTGAAGGCACGCTCCAGGGACGGGCGTTCACGCAGGATCCCGCCGCGGACGGTCGCCCGTACCCGGACCAGGTCGTCGAAGTCGGTGAACGGATCGCCGCCGACGAGGGTGAGGTCGGCGATCCGGCCGGGCTCGACCGTACCGAGCCGGTCCGCGACGCCGAACATCCGGGCCGGGGCCGAGGTCACCGTCGTCAGGGCCGCCGCGGGCGTCAGGCCGTACCGGTGCAGGGCCCGCAGGGCGAGGTGGAGGTGGAGGCCCACCGGGGTGAGCGGCGCGTCGGTGCCCAGCGCGAGGCGCCCGCCGCCTTCGATCACACGGCGGTAGAAGTCGACCTCCCGCTCCAGCGCCGCGCTCTGTTCCGCGCTCGGCGGCCCGGCGGCCGAAGCCCGGACGGCCGCCACGTCCCACGGCGGCATCAGGGACGAAACCCGCGGATCGTCGGCGAGCGCCGGATCGGCGCCGATCAGCGGGAGTGCCGTGAAGGGGGTGGCGATCAGGTCGAAACCACCGCGCGTGTAGACCTCCAGGGTGTCCTGGTACGTGAATCCCCGCGGGGTCGCACCGTGCCCGTACTCGGCCCGCTCGGTCGCCACCAGGTGCGTGGTCAGGTCCTGGCCGGACCGGATGCCGGGGGCGCACAGATGGGAGCCGGCCAGGACACCGAGCCGCTCGTGCGCGAAGCGGGCCGCCTCGGCCATGTAGGCGTAGGGCGCCCGTACGTACGTCTTGACGAAGTCCCAGTCCAGCGCCGCGGCCCGGGCCAGCGAGCGGGCGAACCCGGCGCGCGTGCGGTGGGCGCGCCCCATGCTGTAGGCGACCCGCGAGCCGTCGAGGAGCTCCCCGCCCGCCAGCAGGCGGGGCGCGGCGAGCAGCCCGGCCCGGATGTCCTCGCGCAGCCGGGCCTGTTCATAGGCCGAACCGCCGAGCGAGACCACGGTCGTGACCCCGTACGCCAGGTGCAGCGCACCCTGGCGCGCCCCGTAGGTGTAGGGGTACGGATGGACGTGCGCGTCCCACAGGCCGGGCAGGACCGTGCCGTCGGAGCAGTCCACGGTGCGGGTGGCGCGGCGGCCCGGCCGGTGCGGCTCGACGGCGGTGATCCGGCCGCCGCCGATCAGGATGTCGACGTCGGCGCGGGGCGGGGAGCCGGTGGCGTCCCACAGCAGTCCCGCGTGCACGACGGTGTCGACGGGCGCGGGGCGCCGGTAGTTCAGGGAGACGGGCACGGTCCGGGGCGCTCCGGCCGGTGCGCCCGCGCCGTCGAGGGCGAGCAGGCGCAGCCGGGCACCGGACTGGTAGAGCAGGGTGCGGGAATCGGCGGACCACGAGGGGTGGTCGGCGGGCTCGTCGGTCAGGCGGCGGGCCGGTCCGGTCGGGGCGCCGTCGGGGCCGACGGGAAGCAGCCAGAGGGCCGACTCGGCGACGCAGGCCAGGAAGCGGCCGTCGGGGGACCAGACCGGGCCGGAGGCGTAGCGGTCCGCGAGCGAGGCGTGCGGGGCGAGCGCGTGCAGGCGGCCGGCCCCGGTGCCGGTGTCGACGATCCGGATGAGGTTGTAGCCCTCGCGGAAGCGCCGGCTGAGCCGGTTGCGGTCGCAGAGGGCGAGGTGGCGGCCGTCGGGCGACCAGCTGGGCGGGCCGGGCAGACCGCCGCCGCCGAGGGCCGCGACCAGGGCCGTCTCGGTCCCGGTCGCGAGGTCGCGGACGAGGAGCCGCCCGGCGAGGTCGAGGGCGGCGAGCTTGCTGCCGTCGGGCGACAGCACCCCGTAGACGCGGCCGCCCGCGGCCAGGACGCTCTCCCGGCCGCTGTCGAGTTCCCGGCGGCGCACGGTGTTCAGGCCGTCGCGGTCGTCGGTGTAGACCAGTGCGCGGCCGTCCGGGCTCCACACCGGACCCTGGACGTAAGCCGTGACGGGGGCCTGGACGATCTTGCGGGGAGAGGCGCCGGTGACGGGCGCGACCCACAGCGCGTTCAGTGCGGCGAAGGCGACGCTGCGGCCGTCGGGGGACAGGGCGGGCAGGTGGATACCCCGGACCGGAAGGCTCCGCTCGGCCTCCAGGACGTACTCCTTGACTCGGTAGCGGGGCCGGGACACTTCGAGGGTGGCGTCGAGGGGGATCACGCTGTCGCCGTCGCCGTCGTCCCGGTGGGGGCGGATCACCCGGAACCGGCCGTCGAGGGTGATCAGCAGCCGGTCGTCGCCGATCCAGCGCGGGGGAGCGGGGGCGAGGTCACCGTCGAGGGGGACCGGACGGCCGTCGGCGAAGAGCGTGAGGGTCTCGGCCTTGCGGGGGCCGGGAGCCGCGGAGAGCCAGGCGGTGCGTCCGGCCGGGGAGAGCGCGGGAGCCAGCAGTCTGCCGTCGGTGGCGGTGTGCTCGACCCGGACCGGGCCCGCTCCCGGGCCTCCGGCACCGGGTCCGGTGGTGGCGGCGGAGGCAGGGGCGGCGGAGGCAGGGGCGGCGGTGGCGGCGGAGGCGGTGGCGACGGAGGCGATGGTCCGGGCGGTCAGGGTGTCCCCGGTGGGTGTGCCGCGTACGAACAGGACGCGCGAGCCGTCCGGCGACCAGACCGGGTCGAAGTCCTCCCACTCCCCGTCCTGGCCGGGGCCCTCCTGCCCGGGCAGGCCCGTCAGCCGGCGCGGGCGGCCGCCGGCCGCCGGGACGGTCCAGATCCGGTACGGGCTGCCGGCCACCGGGTCACCGCCGCGTTCGGAACAGAAGGCGAGGGTGCGGCCGTCCGGCGACCAGGCGGGCGCGCGGTGGTCGAACGGGCCGTCGGTGAGCGGGCGCAGGGCGGAGCCGTCCGCGTTCATCACCCAGATGTGGAAGGTGCCGCCCCGGTAGGCGCTCATCGCCACCCGGCGGCCGTCGGGGGAGAACACCGGCCGGCCGGGTTCCAGGTCGGGCGGGGTCAGTGCCGTCGCGGGCGAGCCGTCCGGGGGCAGCGACCACAGGACGCCCTGGACCTCGGCGACGACCCGGTCCCCGGTGGCGGAGGCGGTGGCCGCTCCGTTGGTCGCCCGGGTGAAGCGGAGCCGGACCGGTTCACCGGCGGCGGCGTCCGGGACGGCCGCCGCCCCGGACGCGCGGCCGAGCAGCGCCGTCAGGGCGCCGGCCGAAGCCGCCTGCAGTACGGTCCTTCGCGCAACTCGCAACCCGATCACTCGCCCCGTCCGTCGGTGACTGTCCCTGATGTCCCGTCAGCCACGTAAACGATCACGACCCCGGTCGGGCAACGGGGCCGTGCGCGGGTGCGGTGGGAAAAGGGTTTGACCTCGTGGGCGGCCGGCGATCGGATGAGGCTCCATGAGTACTGCACAGACGATGCACGCCGGTGCGCACCCCGTCGACGAGGACCTCGTAAGCCGTCTGATAGCCGGTCAGTTCCCCCGGTGGGCCGGGCTGAGCGTGGAGCGGCTGCCGTCGGGCGGCACGGTCAACGAGATGTACCGGCTGGGCGACGGCATGGTCGTACGGCTGCCGATGCTGGCGGACGGGGCCGAGGACGTGGCGACCGAGCGGGAATGGCTGCCCCGCCTCGCGCCCCGGCTGCCGGTGGCCGTTCCCGAGCCGCTCGGGGCCGGGGAGCCCGCGGAGGGCTACCCGTGGTCGTGGTCGGTCTACCGGTGGCTGGCGGGGGAGAACCCCGAGGCCGGGGCGCTGCACGAGCCGGTGGCGCTGGCCCGTGACCTGGCCGCCTTCGTGTCGGCGATGCGGAGCATCACGCTGCCGGCGCCCCCCATGGCCTACCGGGGCGGGCCGCTCGCCCTGCTCGACGCGCCGACCCGGGCGGCGATCGAGGAGCTGCGGGGGATCCCGGAGGAGGGCGTCGACTGCGATGCCGTGGCCGCCGTTTGGGAGGACGCGCTGCGGGCCCCGGAGTGGGACGGGCCGCCGGTGTGGCTGCACGGCGATCTGACGCCGGGCAACCTGCTGGTGGACGGGGGCAGGCTGACCTCGGTCATCGACTTCGGCTGCGCGGGGGTGGGAGATCCCGCCTGCGATCTGTTCCCGGCGTGGAACCTGCTGCCGGCCGGTGCGCGGACGGTCTTCCGCGAGGAGCTCGGCGTGGACGACGCGACCTGGCGCCGCGGCCGGGGGCGGACGCTCTCGCAGGCGCTGAACGCGCTGCCCTACTACCGCACGACGAACCGGACGATGGCCGCCAACGCCCGGTACGTGATCCGGGAGGTGCTGGGGGAGGACATGCGGTGAGGGCCGCCCGGGCCCGGCGCGGGTGCGCCGGCCCCGGGCCCGCCGTCCGGCGGGCGGGTGCGCTCAGGAACTGGCCGCGGCGGTGCAGGCCGGGCTGCCGCCGCAGAAGGTGACGTCCCAGTGGTTGCTCTCCCGGGCGTAGACGTTGCCCGCGGCGGAGCGGTAACGGGCGGCGCCGTCACCGCGGTTGGCGATCCGGGTGAAGCTGCCGGTGACGTAGTTGCTGACACAGCTGGTCGGGCTGAAGTCGATCTTGTAGCCGTTCCAGTGGCTGTAGGTGCCCGAGGCGTGCCCCACCTCCGTGCCGCCCGTGATGGTGAGGGCGCAGTGACTCGCGTTGCGCAGGGTGCTGACGTCGCTGATGGTGGCTGCGTTGACCTGCTCCAGCGAGGTGCACGTGCCGTTGTTCCGGTCACTGCAACCACCGCTGGAGGACAGGCCGATGCCGCCCGTCGCGTTCAGCCTGCTCACGGCCGACGCGTGGCTGAGCTTTGCCGGGGCGGCCTGCGCGGTACCGGGAACGAGCAGGGCGACGAGGGCCGCAGTGGTGCCGACGAGGGCGGTGGCGAGGGTGCCGCGGACTCGACTGCGCATGAGGATCTTCCCCTTCTCCGGATGGGTGTCCTGACGGCTCACACTTCAGCAGGGGGAGCCGGGTCCGCGCAGGCCGAGCGGCACATCTGTCCGGTACGGCAACGGCCCCGGCCGGATTCCCCCCGGCCGGGGCCGTCATCGGGCGGGCGCGGCCGTCCCGCGCGCCCATGCGATCACCAGAGCACGGGCAGGCGCTCCGGGATGCGCTTCATGAAGCGGGTGCGCCAGACGAGCTGGTCGACCGGTACGGCGAGCGCGAGGCCGGGCATCTTCTCCAGGAGCACCTCGATGGCGATCTCGGTGTGCCGCTTGCCGAGCGCGGTGGCCGGGCAGTAGTGCTGTCCGCCGCCGAAGGAGAGGTGCGTGCCGGCGTTCGGCCGGTCGATGTCCGCGACGTGGGGGTCGGGGTACACGTCCGCATCGGTGTTGGCGGCCTCGACCAGGACGAGCAGCAGCTCGCCCTTCTTCACCTCGACGTCGCCGAGGGTGACGTCCTCCAGCGCGAGCCGGGGCAGGCCGTCGGCGATCGACAGGTTGATGCGCAGGAGTTCGTCCACCGCGGCCGGGATCTTCTCCGGCTCCTTGCGCAGCCGCTCCCACATCTCGGGGTTCTGGAGCAGGGAGAAGATCGCCATGGTCAGGAAGCCCATGGTGGAGATGACCCCCGCGCCGAACAGCGTGACGCCCACGGTGGCGAGCATCTCATCCGTCAGGTGGTCGTATTCGGGGTCGTCGCGCAGGGCGGCGAGCTCGGCGATCAGTCCGGTGGTGGTGGGGTCGTCGAGGCGCTCCACCATGTAGGCGATGTCGCGGTCCCAGTTGAGCTTGGCGCCGGTGACCGGGCAAGCCGAGTTCATGAACGCGATGTCGAGGCTGGCCGCCAGCCGCGGCGCGTCGGACTCGGGGATGCCGAGGATACGGCAGTGCAGGTTCTCGGCGTACGGGTTGGTGAACTGGCCGCGCAGGTCGACGGGCGCCCCGTGGCTCAGGAGACTGTCGACCAGGCCGGTGGCCTGGGCGCGCATCCAGTCGGTGAGCCCGGCCGTCTTCGGGTTGATCGCCTTGAGGACGGCCTTGCGCAGTCCCGCGCCGGTGATGTTGCCCATGTTGTTGACGACCTCGGGCGGGATCGTCAGCGCGTACTGGCGGGGCGCACCGGGGGCCGAGGTGTCCTTCAGGCTGAACCGGGGATCCTCGAGGACCTGCTTGGCCAGTGGATAGGAGGAGACGAGCCAGGCTTCGTCACCGGCTATCGTGCGCACCCGCTTCACCGGCTCGGCGCGCAGCTCCTCGATCTCGGGCGGCAGCTGGTCGCCGCGCGCGGAGAAGGGGAAGTCGAGCAGGGTGTCAGCGGACATCGGGGGCTCCTTCGGCGGGGGTGATGATGGCGTGACCCTGGTTGCGCGAGGCGCGCAGGCCCGAGCCGCGTGAGTAGAGCAGTTCCGCCATGGGCAGGAGCTGGTGGTAGCAATTGAGGGAGGACGGCACGCCGAGAATGGCCGGCGTGTCGAGGAAGAGCGGCATTTCGGCGCAGACGTACTCCAGGCACACGTCGCGCTGCCGTGTGGTGGCGGCCTTCCCGTTCAGGACCTTGGACGAGAGGAACGCGTCGACCAAGGTGTTACTGGTCTTGCGGAACTCCGGGTCGGTGTCCAGCAGGGTGGTCAGGTGACGGTGGAGCGCCCGGTAGGCCGGGATGTCGGTGAGGGAAGACATCGGGCGGGCGCGGAGGCGGACGCCGGTGGGATCGGCCTCCGCGGCGGCGTTGTTCACCTTGGCGCGGACGCCGCGCAGGTTCTTCACCGCCTTCCGGCGCGCTTCGTCCTCGCCGTAGCCGAGAGCCTCGTACATCTCGGCCACGTGCATGTCGGTGTAGATGAGGTCGACCTGCTCGAAGTTGCGCAGGCCCCAGTGGGCAAGGTCATTGACACGTTGGGCCGAGAAGTAACTGTTCCCCGGGGAAATGCCGATGACGGCATGATCGCCTTCGGTGCTGATCACCTGGCAATGCGGGGTGTACGGCCGGACTGTGAAGACTTCGGTTGCTGTCGTCAACAGGGGTCGGGTCCTTTGCGCCGCTAGTCCCATGGGGCCCTGTGCCCCGGGTGTGGCGGCGACGTGAAGGAAAGCTACCCGAACTGTGAGCGACGTTCCATGTCTTCTGGGTAGTAACTCATCTGTCGGACAGGACAGTTGACCCGGGCATCCTTTGGCGGCGGCCGATTCCGCCCCGTTGAAGCTCTGTTGGCCGCGATTTACCGGGAGTTTCCGCAGCGGTCACCGATGTGGAATCGGTCGGCCGATCGGAATTTCTCCCAATCGATTCCGGCCGGGAGGAGGCGTTGACGGCCGTTCGGGCTCCGCTTGTGCCCGGGGCATTTCCGGGCCGGGTCGGAGGATCTCAGCCGGACTTGGGCGCGACCGGTTTGTGGCCGGGATACACGTGATCGGGGGTCACGATGCTCGTGACCGCCTCGCCGAAGAGGGTGCTGGGCTCCTGGCCCTTGTACTGGCTGTCGGTGTTCAGGGCGATGACCATCGTCGCCTGCGCCGACGGCAGGTAGACGGGCAGGACCTCGTACCCGGGGATCGAGCCGTTGTGGCCGATCCAGCCCTGGACGTCGAAGATGCCCAGTCCGTAGCCGGCACCCGGAATGTCCATCGGGGTGGTCTTCAGGCGCTCCGCCTGGGTCGCGGGCTTCAGCAGCGTGCCGGTCGCGAGGGTGCGGGCCCAGCTGCGCAGGTCCTGGAGGTCGGAGACCATCTCCCCGGCGGCCCAGGCCCAGGACGGATTCCAGTGGGTCGAGTCCTCGACCTTGCCCGAGGCCGTCTGGTCGGTGTAGCCGTGCGCGTAGGGCGCCGGCAGCGCCGGGCTCGTCGGGAAGACGGTGCTGCGGAGCCCGGCCGGCCCCAGGACGTCCTCGGTGACGACCTCGTGGAGCGGCCGGCCGGTGATCTTCTCCACCACCAGGCCGAGCAGGATCAGGTTGGTGTTGCTGTAGTCGAACTCCGCGCCGGGCTCGAACAGCACGGGGTGCTCGAAGGCGACGTCGAGCAACTGCTGTGGGGTGAAGGACTGTTCCGGCGCTGCCTCGAACTTCTTGACGAAGGCCTCGTCCAGGCTGTAGTTGAAGAGCCCGCTGCGCATGCCCGCCAGTTCCCGCAGGGTGATGCGGTCCCCGTTCGGAACCCCCGCGACGAAGTCGCCGATGCGGTCGTCCAGCCCCACCTTCCCCCGGTCGACGAGCTGGAGGAGGGCGGTGACGGTGAACGTCTTGGTCTCACTGCCGATGCGCACGTGGAGGTCGGGAATCATCGGCGCGCCGGTCGCCTTGTCCGCCACGCCGAAGGACCGTACGTAGCTCCCCTTGCCGGGGGCCCACAGCCCGACCGTCACGCCCGGCACCTGCGCCTCGCGCATGACCCGACGCACGGCCGCGTCCAGTTGCGCCGCGACGGCCGGTGTGAGCGGTGTGAAGCCCGTACCGGTGTCCGGGGACGGCGTGGTCGGGGCGGGGCTGGTCGTGGCGGCCGCGGAGACGGGAGTGGGCCGCCCGGGAACGGACGTCCCGGACGCGGAACCCGCGGCGGCCGGGGCGATGAGCACTCCTGTCGCGGCGGCGGCCGCGCAGGCCCGGCGCAGCCGGAGGGGGGTTGGCTTCACGGCATGGTCTCCCGCCGTCCGAGGGCCCCGGGCAACACCATCAGGCTAGGCGCCCGGGCCCCCGGTCGCGAGACGAGCCGCCCGCCGCCGGGGAGCCTCAGCACGGCGGGAGCTCGCGCAGGCGTCCCTCCCCGACGAGCGCGACTCCGCCGCCGACGCGTACCGAGCGGATGTCCCGCCCGTGGCCGTCGGCGCTGACGGTCATCGTGCTGGGGCGGCCGGTGAAGCGGCCCTGGCGCAGCGGGCGGGGCTCCGCGGCGCCGATGCGTCCGTGGCTGCGCAGGTAGGCGGCTGCGCACCCCGCACCGCTGCCGGTGGCGACGTCCTCCAGGATCCCGTCGTTGTTCCAGTGCCTGCCCTCCATGGCCGCGGCGTCCAGCAGGTAGGCGAACTCGGCGCCGAGGCGGGCCAGAGGTGCGTCGAGCGGTCGCGTGACGCGGGCGCGGGCGAGCGCGTCGCCGCGTACGGGGAGCACCAGGTAGCGCAGGCCCGTGGAGACCACTTCCGGGGGCAGTCCGGGGTCCAGGTCACCGGGGTCGAGGGCGAAGAGGGCGGCCAGGCCGCCGGGGTCGGGGCGGCCGAGGAAGGCTGCCGGGCCCTGGTCGAGGAGGCTCGCGTACCGGCCCGGGCCGCGGTGTTCGGTGGCGACCTCCACCGGACGCTCGGGCAGGCGCAGGGTCCAGGACTCGTGGTCGGCCGCGCCGTGGAGGAAGTGCAGGACGGCGGCCGCGCCGATGAGGGGGTGCCCGGCGAAGTCGAGCTTCCCCGCGAGGTCGAAGACGCGCGCCCGCCGTGTGCGCGGCCGCCCGGGTGAGCCGTCGCGCATGAGGAAGACGGACTCGAAGTGCCGCAGCTCCCGGGTGATCGCCCCCATCTGGGCTGCGGTCAGCGGATCGGCGTCGGGGAACACCGCGAGGCTGTTGCCGCTGTAGGGGCGGTCGGTGAAGACGTCGACGTGGTGGTAGCGCATGGCGGCGACGCTACCGGGCCCGGCTCTACGCGCGGCCGTGTGCCATGAGCGCGGCATGCGGCAGCACGAGCACACCGTCGCGGTCGGTGAACTCCGCGCACAGCAGGTCGAAGTGCCCCTTGACGGTCGCGATGACCTCGGGCGACTGGCTCCGCAGGAGCTGCCCGATCGTCGCGATCCCGGCGGCGGGACCGCTCCACCACTCCTCGGGAGTGGTCCGGTGGTCCCACAGCAGGGACTCGAAGGCGGCCTCCCGCACGCCGGCCTGGGCCATCAGTGCGGCGAAGCCCCGCTCGTCGCGAGGGAAGTCGTCGTCCGGCGCCAGTGCCGGCAGATGGGCGGGGCGGCCGACCCCGGCCGCCCCGACGGCCCGCCCGAACAAGGTCTGGCCGGCGGCTGCGGGCGCTGCCCAGACGGTGACCGCGATCCGCCCGCCCGGTCGCGCACCCGCCGCAGCTCCCGCAGTGCCGAAAGCGGTCGTCCGAAGTTGTTCAGGACGAAGTTGCCGATCACCGCGTCGAACGCGTCGTCGGCGAAGGGAAGTTCCGGCAGTACGGCAAGGCACACGTCGGCCGTCGGCACATTGCGGGCGGCAACAGTGACCATGCTCGGCTCGGCGTCCACCGCCCTCACCTCGGCTCCCCGCCCGCACGCCGCCGCGGCGGCGGTCCCCGTGCCCGTCCCCACGTCGAGCACGCTCATGCCCGCCTCGATCCCGGCGGCGTCGAGCAGCCTGGGCACCACACCGGCGCAGATCTTGCCGAAGCTGCCGTAATCGGCCCGCGCGCGACGCTCGGACGTGTCGAATGCCGTCACCGTCATCGGTCCCTCCCCGGAACCGTCCCGAAGAACCCCCTCCTCGGGACGTTGCGACGCATCGATCACCGCGTCCGTGCGCACGCCCACTCCCGCGGCGCGGCGACACCGGGCCCGGCCGGGCGAGGCCGGACCTGGGGACGTCTCAATCTGTTGAGCAGTACCAGGCTCACGCCCAGCACAACGCCGTAAGCCATTTCGATGCGGAGTGAATCGATTTCGTGGTGGAGGAAGGTCGGGGCAATGTAACGATCTCGGCAGGCGGTTCTCGAGATGTGTCGCATGTACATGACGCTGGCGAATATTTACGACGACGGTGACGGCAATGGTGGTCACGATGCGCATGGGCTTCTCCTGTCCGACCCGGTGGCATTTCCATTCCAGTGAGATGGATGGAGAAGAGCACCTCACGGCCCGAAATCCCGTGGCTTGACAGCGGGGCCTAGGCTTCCGGCGTGACCAGCGCAGAAATGACCCGCCGGCGGATGATGGGCGTCGGCCTCGGAGTCCTGGCGGGGGTGCCGGCCGGTTGCTCGGGGGGTTCGGGGCCGGTGCGGCGGCTGCGGCTCGCCACGGGGGCCGAGGGCGGGCCGTACAACGCGTTCGGGCAGGTCCTCGCGCGGGCCGTCGCCGCGAGCGGCCGCCGGATCGAGATCGTCCCGGTGAGCACCGCGGCCAGCGTGGACAACCTGCGGAAGCTGGACGACGGTTCCGTCGAGCTGGCCCTGGCCATGGCGGACGTGGCCGAGGACGCCGTGCTGGGGCGGGAGCCGTTCCCCCGGGCGACCGCCGCGACGGCCCTGGCCAGGGTCTACGTGAACTACACGCACCTGCTCGTCCCGGCCGGCGGGCCGGTGCGCTCGGTACGGGACCTCGCCGGGCGCCCGGTCGCGGCGGGCGCGGCCGGTTCGGGGGTACAGGTGGTGGCGGAGCGGGTTCTGCGGGCGGCCGGGCTGAGCGGCGCATCCGCACTCGCTTCCGCATCCGTGCCTGCGCCCGTGCCCGCGGACGAGCGGCAGCTGGGCCTCGCCGCCTCCGTGAGCGCACTGCGCGAGGGCTCGGTCGACGCGCTGTTCTGGTCCGGAGGGGTGCCCACACCGGCCCTCGCGGACCTGGCGCGCGAGCTGCCACTGCGGTTCCTGCCGCTCGACGACCACGTCGGAGCGCTGCGGGAGCGCCACGGCCCCGTCTACACGGCGGTCACGCTTCCGGCCGGCGTGTACGGGCTGACGGAACCGGTGGGAACCATCGGGGTCGGCAACTACCTCCTCGCGCGTTCCGACGTACCGCAGTCCGCGGTGCGCGACCTGCTCCGGGTGGTGTTCGACCGGTGGCGCGACCTGCTGCGGGAGGTGACGGCGGGGGCCCGGCTGGAGCCCCGGTTCGCCATCTCCACCGGCGAGGTGCCCCTCCACCCGGGCGCGGCCGCCTACTACCGCGCGGTGTACGGCTGAGACCTCACCCGGCGGGAGGGCGCGGGAGCCGTAGCTCGACCACCAGGCCGTGCGGATCGTTGCAGCGGACGTCGATCCGGCCGCCGCTGAGCCGGGCGATCTCGTCGGCGATGGCCAGCCCCAGCCCGCTGCCGGGGACGTTCTGGTGCTCCGGGGAGCGCGCGAAGCGGCGTAGCAGAAGGGGAAGTTGCTCCTGCGGCACACCCGGGCCGTCGTCCGAGACCCGTACGACGGCCCCGGCGCTCCCGTCGGCTGCCCGCGCGGCACGCACCTCGACGCGGCCGCCGCTCGGAACGAACTTCACTGCGTTGTCGAGGAGCGCGTCGAGGATCCGGCCCGCCGCGTCGGGCAGGGCGCGTGCCCGCAGGTCCTCCGCGAGGCCGGTGGACACGAGCTCGACCCCCGCGGCGCGGAAGACGGGGGCCCAGGCCGTCATCCGGTCCCGTACCGCCCGTGACACGTCCTCGTCGGCCGGCTCCGCCGTGCCCGACTCGACACGGGCCAGCGCCAGGAGCCCGTCGAGCAGCTCCTCCAGACGTTCCGCCTCGTCGAGCGCGCGGCCGTGCTCGGCCAGGCCCGGCCCGGGGGCGACGTGCGGCTCGACGTTCTCCAGCTGCAGCACCAGCGTGGCCAGCGGATTGCGCAGCTGGTGGGAGGCATCGGCGACGAAGTCGCGCTGGCGGCCGATGGAGTCCGCCATCGCCTCCGCCATCGTGTTGAAGTGCTGCCGCAGACGGCGCAGTTCCGGCGGACCGGTGTCGGACACGGCCCGGGCCTGCAGGCTGCCGGCGGTCAGCCGCCCGACCGCCCGGTCCAGGTCCAGTACCGGCCGCATCAGCCAGCGCGTGATCCCGGCCGCGACCAGAGCGGCCGCCGCGAAGGCCGCGAACGCCCCGGCGGCGATGAGCGACCAGCGGACGGTCACGTCCCGGCGGGCGGCCCCGGTGGGCACGGCCATCAGGACCGCCCCGCTCACCCGTTCGTCCCGGCCCACCGGCTCGGCCAGCACCACGGTGCGCGGTCCCCAGGGGCGCAGGGTGGGCAGCCGGTCGGTCGAGCGGCCGGTGAGGGCACGGCGACGGGCATCCGCCCCTTCGGAGGAGCCGCCCGCGGCGGGCTCGGTGCCGGCGTCGGGCTCGGTGCCGGCGTCGGAGGCCGCGTCCGCGGCGGCCTCGGCCGCCGGTCCCGTCCCGGCCCGGGCCACGGTCGCCCCCGCGGAGTCGACCACGACCACCCCGGCCCCGTACAGCTGGGCGTAGCGGCCGATCTCGGCCGAGAGCTCCGCCCGGTCGGCGGCGGTACGCATCCGGTCGGCTAGGTCGGCGAACCGTACGGCCTCCGAACGCCGCTGCAGGAGCAGGTGCTCGGTGCGCCCGCGCGCGTAGGCGTCGGCCAGCGGGACGCAGAGCAGCAGCGCCGCGACCCCCATGAGCACCATCAGCACCGCCAGCAGCCTGCGCCTCACCGCTCACCGCCCGGCTCGCCCGGGGCCGGGCAGCCGAGCTGGTACCCGAACCCCCGGACCGTACGCACCAGGCCGGAGCGGCCGGTCTTGGCGCGGATGCCCGCCACGTGGACGTCCAGGGACCGGGAGGCCGCGAGGAAGGCGTCACCCCAGATCCGGTCCAGGATCACCTCGCGGGAATGCACCTCGTCCGGGCGCGCGGCCAGGAAGGCGAGGACGTCGAACTCGCGCCGCGTCAGGCGTACTTCGGCTCCCGCCACCGTGACGGTGCGGCTCGCGAGGTCCACCGCGACATCGCCGCTGCGCACGGGCCGGGGCCCGGTAGGGGCCGGGTCCGAACGGCCCGGGTGCGGGTCCGTCCGGCGCCGTACGGAGTCGATCCGGGCCATCAGCTCGGCCATCCGGAACGGCTTGACCACGTAGTCGTCGGCTCCCGCCCGCAGCCCCTGGACGATGTCGCGCTCCTCGCAGCGCGCGGTCACCACGATCAGGGGCGCGTCGCACACGGTCCGCAGCCGTCGCAGCAGCTCCAGCCCGTCCAGGTCGGGAAGGCCCAGGTCGAGCAGGACGAACTCGGCCTCGCGGATGTGCCGCAGCGCGTCCAGGGCGCGCCCGACCCGCCGGACGGTGTGCCCGCGCTGGGCGAGGGCCGTGCCCAGGGCCCGGGCCATCCGGTCGTCGTCCTCGACGAGAAGCGCGTGCATAGACAATCCCTCGCGACCTGTGACCGGAGCCCCGTGACCCGGCGCAGCAGCTTACGGGAGCCGGCGCGCCGGTTCACCGGGTCGTCTCACCGGGCCGCCCCACTGGGCCGCCCCACCGGGTCGGCTCAGCGTGCCGCCTCGGCGGGTGCGACCGTCGGCCGCTCCTGCCCGGGCTCGCCGTCGGCATCGGCCTCGGCCTCGGCGCGGCTGAGCGCGGCGTTGCGGGTGTCCGGCATCAGCACGTAGGTGACGAGGGAGATCAGCGCGCATCCGGAGACGTACCAGAAGAACATGGTCTCGTGCCCACTGTTCTTGAACCAGAGCGCCACGTACTCCGCCGTGCCGCCGAACAGGGCGTTGGCGATCGCGTACGGCAGCGCCACGCCCAGCGCGCGCACCCGGGTCGGGAACAGCTCGGCCTTGACCGCCGCGTTGATGGACGTGTAGCCGGTGATGATGACCAGGGCCAGCAGGGACAGTCCGAGCGCCGACCAGTACGAGGACGCCGACCCGAGCGCGGTCATGATCGGGTACGTGCCGACGGTGCAGCCCACCGCGAAGGTGATCAGCAGGGGCCGGCGGCCGATCCGGTCGGACAGCATGCCGGCGAAGGGCTGCAGCACGGCGAAGAGGGTCAGTGCGGTGAAGCTGACGAGCGTGGCGGTGGTCTTCTCCATGCCCGCGCTGCCGACCAGGTACTTGGTGAGGTAGGTGGTGTAGGTGTAGTAGGCCACGGTGCCGCCGAGGGTGAGCGCCATGACCAGCCCCGCCTGCCGCCGGTACTGCCACAGGGCCTTCAGCGTGCCGCGCGTGCTGTCGTCGTGGGCGTCCCCGCCCGTCTCCGTCGGCGCCGACGACTCCTCCTTGAACGCGTCGGTCTCCTGCAGCCGGCGCCGCAGCCAGAAGACGACCACCGCGAAGAGCGCCCCGAGGAGGAACGGGAGCCGCCAGCCCCAGCTCTCCAGCTGGGCCGTGGTCAGGGTGTGCTGAAGGGTGATCAGAGCGCCCAGTCCGAGCAGCTGGCCGCAGGTCATGGACACGTACTGGAAGGACGAGCCGAGCCCGCGCCGGTTCCGGGCCGACGCCTCGGTCAGGTAGGTGGCGCTGGCCGCGTACTCGCCGCCGATGCTCATCCCCTGCAGCAGCCGGGCGAGCAGCAGTACCAGGGCGCCGAAGTATCCGGCCTGGTCGTAGGTCGGGGCAACGGCGATCAGCAGGGCGGCCACCGACATCATGGTGACGGTGAGGGTGAGCGCGCTCTTGCGCCCGTGCCGGTCGGCGGCACGGCCCAGGATCCACCCGCCGACGGGACGCATCAGGAAGCCGACGGCGAAGATCCCCGCCGTGTTCATCAGCTGGGTGGTCGGGTTGTCGCCGGGGAAGAAGGAGTCGGCGAAATAGATCGCGAAGCTGGCGTAGACGAACCAGTCGTACCACTCGACGAGATTGCCGAGCGAGCCGCCGACCAGGGCGAGACGGCGCTTCCTGCGCTCGTCCCCGGGCGGCGACGCGGGCATGACGACGGACGGGGACATGGCGGCTCCAGAGGGAAGTTCCCTGATGAGGGATGGTGGAACGGGGCCCCGGCGGTGGGGGAGTGTCCAGAGCATGCGGCGGCCGCCGCACCCGGACAAGGTCCGCCACGCAGATCTAACGTTCCGCTAAGAAAGCCCCCGGGTAAGCCCCGGAGCCGCCGGATTTCACCGGCCGGTCATGCGCACGTCACGCCTGCTCCACGGTCGTCACCCGAACGTGGCCCACGGTGGGGGCGGCCCGTCGCGGGACGCCGGAGGACCCCGGCCGACACGCGGCCGGCCCGTCCCGTACCCCCTCGACAGGAGGCAAGATGCGCGTGATCCCGAGCAGGCGGACCCCGGCCGTGGCCGCGGCCGCGGCGGCCGCGGTGGCCCTGGGTGTGATCGCCGGACCGGCGCACGCCCAGGAGGACCGCGGCGGCGCCCCACCGTGGCTGCCCCGGGTGACGGCCTCCGTCGAGACGCCCTCCCTCTTCGACGACGAGGCCGGCGGCAACGCGAACGCCGACGACCCGGCGATCTGGCGCAACGCCAAGGACCCCGACGCCAGTCTGGTCATCGCCACCGCCAAGGAGGGCGGCCTGCGCGTCTACGACCTGGACGGACGCCAGGTGCAGGCCCTGCCCGCGCCCGCGCCGCCGAGGGACGGCGACAAGCCCGGGCGCTTCAACAACGTCGACCTGATCACCGGCCTTCGCTTCCCGGACGGCCGCCACGACGTTGCCGTCGTCTCCGACCGCGGCCGCGACCAGCTGCGCGTCTACCGGATCGACCCGAAGCGGCCCGCCGCCCCGCTGGTCGACGTCACCGACGAGGCGGCCGCCCCGCGGGTCTTCTCCGCCGGTCAGGACGAGGTCAACGACCAGCGCACCGCCTACGGCCTCGCCGCCTACACCGACCGCCGCAGCGGCCGCTCGTACGCGGTCACCAGCCGGCGCCACGCCACCGACCTCGCACTGGCCGAACTGCTGCCGAACGCCCGGGGCAAGGTCGGCTACCGCACCGTCCGCACCACCTCGCTGCCCGCCTCCTTCACCCTGCCGAACGGCAAGAGCTGGGCACCGTGCGCCGAACCGGGCGAGCTGCCCCAGGTCGAGGGCATGGTCGTCGATCCCGACACCGGTGACCTCTACGCCGGTCAGGAGGACGTCGGCATCTGGAAGCTCGACGCCGACCTGCGCTCGCCCGCCCGCCTCATCGAGAAGGTCCGCTCCTTCGGCGTGCCCGGCACCTGGAACCCCGGGACGGAGGAGTGCGACGCGGGCGCGGACCCCGGCTTCGGCGGCCGGCACATCGCCGCCGACGTGGAGGGCCTGACCATCTGGCGCGATCCGAAGCGACCCGGCCACGGCGGCTACCTGCTCGCGTCCAGCCAGGGCGACGACACGTTCGCCGTCTTCGACCGCGAGCACGGCAACCCGTACGTCCGCGGCTTCCGCGTCGGTGACGGCGCGCTGCCCGGTTCGCCGGACGGTTCGCAGGAGTGCGACGGCGCCGCCGTCACGAGCGCGCCGCTGGGCAAGAGGTTCCCGAACGGCCTGCTGGTCGTCCAGGACGGCCACAACACCCCCCGGACCGCCGGAGCCGACGGCGAGGCCCGTACGGACACCGACTTCAAGTTCGTGGACCTGGGCCGGCTGAAGCGGGCCGCACGCCTCTGACCCCGCCGCCGGGGACCCTGACCTGGGCGGCGCCGGGTTCGCCCAGGTCGATAGGATCACCACCGCACACGACGGAAGGTGATCATGGCGGACAGTCCCCTCAGGCCCAGCTCGTTGATCAACACGGTCTACGGGGCATTCCTGAGACGCCTCGGCGGATGGATCTCCGTCGCGGACCTGATCACCCTGATGGCCGAGCTGGACGTGGACGGTCCGGCGGCCCGCTCGGCCATCTCCCGGCTCAAGAAGAAGGGCGTCCTCGAACCGGAACGCCGGGGCGCCACCGGGTACCGGCTCAGCCCGGGCGCGCAGCCCGTCTTCGACGAGGGCGACCGGCGCATCTTCGGCAGCCTGGAACCGGCGGAGCTGAGCGACGGCTGGGCCATGGCCGTCTTCTCCGTACCGGAGTCCGAGCGCTCCTACCGCTACCAGCTGCGCACCCGGCTGACCTGGCTGGGCTTCGGGAACATCGCCCCGGGCGTGTGGCTGGCGCCCGGCCGCCTCCTCGGCGACGCCCGCGACATGCTCGTCCGGCTCGGGCTCAGCGAGTACGTGCACCTGTTCGCCGCCGAATACGCGGCCTTCAGCGACCTGCCCGGCACGGTCAGCTCGTGGTGGGACTTCCCGGCCATCGAGGAGCAGTACGCCGGATTCACCGAGGCCTACGGCCCCGTCGCCGAGGGACTGACCGAGCGGAGCGCCATCGACGGCGCCGAGGCCTTCCGCCACTACGTCCCGATGCTCACCCAGTGGCGCCGCCTGCCCTACCTCGACCCCGGACTGCCCGCCGAGCTGCTCCCCGCGGACTGGAACGCGGTCGCCGCGCGGCAGATCTTCCAGCAGCTGAACGAGGTGCTCGCCCCGCCCAGCCTGCGCCACGTGCAGGAGGTCACCGGCCTGGCCGAGGCCTGACCGCCCCGACCCCCGCCGTCGGCCGGGTTGCGCGCCGGCGGGGCGGCCGGGCGCGAGGATGCCGTCATGGCCGACATCTTCGCCTCGCGCACCATCGACGTGACGACCGGTGACCGGGAGACCGTCCACGACCTGACCGACGCCTGCGCGTCGTTCCTCGGGGAGGTGGCGCGGGGCCGCAGCGGACTGCTCAACATCTTCACGCCGCACGCGACCGCCGGACTCGCCGTCATCGAGACGGGAGCGGGCAGCGACGAGGACCTCCTGAAGGCCCTGGCGTCCCTGCTGCCCGCCGATGACCGCTGGCGGCACCGGCACGGTTCCCCCGGCCACGGCCGGGACCACGTGCTTCCGGCGATCGTCGCGCCGCACGCGACGCTGCCCGTGATCGACGGTCTGCTGGAGCTCGGAACCTGGCAGTCCGTCACCCTCGTGGACACCAACCGGGACAACCCCCGCCGGCAGGTCCGCCTGTCCTTCTTCGGCTGCTGACCCGCCCCCCGGGTCGCAGGGGTGAAGACGTATCAATCATGACAGGTCAGAGGCCATTTTCGTAGGACCGAGAGCACAGCGGATTGCCCTTGTTCGGACCCCTGTGCGGCTTTCAGAATCACCGTCATGACTTACTCAGCGCACGCCAGTCACGACGCCGTACTCCGAGCCCGGGTCGCCCTCCTCGGATCACAGACCCTGCCGGCCCGGCAGGAGGTCGCCGCCTACCGCGTGCTCGTCCAGGTGAGTCCGCTGGCCTATCTGCCGCTGCTCGCCGAGGCGTTGTACGAATACAGCCGTCAGGACTTCGCGCATCTGCCCGGGACCGCCCTGGCCCTGCGGGCCGAGGCCGTCGCCGCCGCGCGCCGCATGTACACCATGGAGCCGAGCAGGGACCTCCTGCTCATCAAGGCGCTGGACCGTTACCGGGAGCAGCTCGTCCGCATGGACCGGAAGGAGGAACTCGGCTCCGTGGAGCGGGAGATGGCCCTGGTGGCCGCCGGCGGGGCGTAGCGGCCCGGCAGCGAGGAGCCGCGACTTCCCGTCCGGCAATGCCGGGCGCGCGGCCCCTCCTGCCGGATGATCGGGGGAGGGGCGCCGACGAGGGACCCGGAGAGCCGATGCGACACCGAATTCCGCTCCTGCCCGTCGTGGCGGCCGCGGTGGCACTGGCCGCCGTCGCGGGGTGCGGCGGCCCCTCGGCTCTGCGCGGTTCACCGCCCGCGCCCACCTCCGTCCCGGCCACCGGCGACTTCTCCGGCCAGGTCGAGGTGGGCGGGGGCCGGAAGATCTACCTCAGCTGCAAGGGCAGCGGCAGCCCGCTCGTCCTCCTGGAGTCCGGGCTGCACGATTCCTCCGACACCTGGACCTTCACCGACACCCGGCCGCCGGTACCGAAATCCCCGGCGGTGTTTCCCGGCGTCGCGGAGTTCACCCGGGTCTGCGTCTACGACCGGCCCGGAACCGTCCGGTACACCGACCCACCGGCACTCACCACCCGCAGCACGCCGGTCCGCGGCACCCGCTCCCTCACCGCGATGGCCGACGACCTCGACGCACTGCTGACCTCCGCACACCTGCCGGGCCCCTACGTGCTGGTCGGCCACTCCTTCGGCGGGATGATCACCCGGCTGTACGCCCAGCGGCACCCCGGGAAGACGGCGGGGCTGGTCTTCGTCGACGCCTTCGGTACGGACATCCGGGCCCTCTTCGGCGCGCGGTGGGCCGCATACCGCGAGCTGCTCGACCGCCCCGGCACGCCCTTCGACGCGCAACCCGCCTTCGAGAGGGTGGACATCGACGGCTCGATCGATTCCGTCACCGCGGCGCGCCCCCTGCCCGCGGTTCCCATGGCCGTCCTCAGCAAGACGGAACCCTTCGCCGCCCCGCCCGGGACCCCGAAGGTTCTCCTGGACACCCTCGAGCGCGCCTGGCCCCAGGTCCAGCAGAAACTGGTGGACCTGGGGTCCCAGACCCCGCACTTCCTGGCCACCGGGAGCGACCACTACGTGCAGGTGCACGATCCCGACCTGACGATCGGCGCCGTCCGGCTCGTCGTGGGCCGAGTCCACGCGGAACCGTAGCCCGGCCCGGACGCCACGATCAGGCCAGGTCGAACCGGTCGAGGTTCATCACCTTGTCCCACGCCGCGACGAAGTCCTTCACGAACTTCTCCTTCGCGTCGTCGCTCGCGTAGACCTCGGCGAGGGCGCGCAGCTCCGAGTTCGACCCGAAGACGAGGTCGGCGCGGGTGCCGGTCCACCTGACCCGGCCCGTGGCCGCGTCGCGGCCCTCGAACGTGTTCCCGTCCTCGGAGGTCGCCGACCACGTCGTGCCCAGGTCGAGCAGGTTGACGAAGAAGTCGTTCGTCAGGGCCCCGGGGGTCGCGGTGAAGACACCGTGCGACGTCTGCCGGTGGTTCGCGCCCAGCACGCGCAGGCCGCCGACCAGCACCGTCATCTCGGGGGCGCTGAGGGTCAGCAGGTTCGCCCGGTCGAGCAGCAGGTACTCGGCCGGCAGCCGGTTGCCCTTGCCGAGGTAGTTGCGGAAGCCGTCGGCGGCCGGCTCCAGCGCGGCGAACGACTCCACGTCCGTCTGCTCCTGCGCCGCGTCCGCGCGGCCCGGGGTGAAGGGCACCTGCACGGCGAACCCGCCGTCCGTGGCGGCCTGTTCGACGGCGGCCGCGCCGGCCAGCACGACCAGGTCAGCGAGCGAGATCCGCTTGCCGCCGCTCTGGGCGGAGTTGAAGGACTCCTGGATCCCGGTCAGGGTGCGCAGCACCCCGGCCAGCTGGTCCGGGTCGTTGACCTCCCACCCGCTCTGCGGCTGGAGGCGGATCCGGCCGCCGTTGGCTCCGCCGCGCTTGTCGCTGCCGCGGAAGGACGAGGCCGAGGCCCACGCGGCCGAGACGAGCTGGGACACCGTCAGGCCCGAGTCGCGGACCTGCCGCTTGAGCACCGCGACATCGGCGGCGTCGACGAGCTCGTGCGTCACCGGGGGGAGCGGGTCCTGCCACAGCAGCGTCTCGGCCGGGACCTCCGGGCCGAGGTAGCGTACGACCGGGCCCATGTCACGGTGGGTCAGCTTGAACCACGCACGCGCGAACGCGTCGGCGAACTCGGCGGGGTTCGCGAGGAAGCGCCGGGAGATCTGCTCGTAGGCCGGGTCGACCCGCAGTGACAGGTCGGTCGTCAGCATCGTCGGGGCGTGGGTCCTGGACGGGTCGTGGGCATCGGGCACGGTACCCGCCCCGGCGCCGTCCTTCGGCCGCCACTGGAACGCCCCGGCGGGGCTCTTGAACAGCTCCCAGTCGTAGCCGAACAGGATCTCGAAGAAGGTGTTGTCCCAGGTGGTCGGGGTGTTGGTCCAGACCCCCTCGAGCCCGCTGGTGATCGCGTCGCCGCCCTTGCCGGTGCCGAAGGAGTTGCTCCAGCCCAGCCCCTGCGCCTCCATCGGGGCGGCCTCGGGGTCGGCGCCGACGCTCTCCGCCGGGCCCGCGCCGTGGGTCTTGCCGAAGGTGTGGCCGCCCGCGATCAGGGCCACCGTCTCCTCGTCGTTCATCGCCATCCGGCGGAAGGTCTCACGGATGTCCCGCGCCGCGGCGATCGGGTCGGGGTTGCCGTTCGGGCCCTCCGGGTTGACGTAGATGAGGCCCATCTGGACCGCGCCGAGCGGGTTCTCCAGCTCGCGGTCGCCGGTGTAGCGCTCGTCCTCGAGCCAGGTGGTCTCGGGGCCCCAGTAGACGTCCTCGTCGGGCTCCCAGACGTCCGGGCGGCCGCCACCGAAGCCGAAGGTCTGGAAGCCCATCGACTCCAGCGCCACGTTGCCGGTGAGGATCATGAGGTCGGCCCAGGAGAGGCTGCGGCCGTACTTCTGCTTGACCGGCCACAGCAGACGGCGCGCCTTGTCGAGGTTGCCGTTGTCCGGCCAGCTGTTGAGGGGGGCGAAACGCTGCTGGCCGGCCCCGGCACCGCCGCGGCCGTCGCTGATCCGGTAGGTGCCCGCGCTGTGCCAGGCCATGCGGATCATGAACGGACCGTAGTGGCCGAAGTCGGCGGGCCACCAGTCCTGGGAGGTGGTCAGCACGTCGGCGATGTCCCGCTTGACGGCGGGGAGATCGAGGGTCTTGAACGCCGCGGCGTAGTCGAACTCCTCCCCGAGGGGGTTCGCGACGGCCGGGTTCTTGGCGAGGATCTTCAGGTTGAGCCGTTCGGGCCACCACTGGCGGTTTCCGCCGCCCTGGGTCGGGTGCGGGGCTCGTCCGTGCGCCACCGGACAGCCGTCCCCACCCTCCGACTTGGCGTCCGTGACGATTGCATCATGGTTCTCAGACATGGGAATCCTTCCGTACCAGGCGGATCACGGTGTTCAGGAACTGAATGCGACTGAATGCGATGGAACAGCCGGGGCGCGGGGCCCCGCTCCAATGGGCTCGGCCTCGTCGATCGCCTCGACGCCGAGAGGTCACCGTCCCGGACGGTTGCGCGCAGTGGGACGCCGGCGGCCGGTGCGCACGTGCCGGCACCGGGCAGCTCCTCGGCGGTGATCCGTCACGCTTTTGTCACCTGCCGCTCTGGAGTCTTCCTGTCTCTTGGCTATCTACGAAACCGATCCTACGATGGACAGAATCCAAGTCAAGAAGGACACCAGGTCCACATTCGACCGGATTCCGGATGTCCGCCGATAAACTTCGGGGCACCCCGTCGAACCTGAATAGGTGGGCCGATATGAGTGACCTGCTGAAGCGTTTGCGCGGGCGTGGCTGGCGGATGACGTCCCAGCGGCGCGTGGTGGCGGAGGTCCTCGACGGTGACCACGTGCACCTCACGGCGGACGAGGTGCACGCGCGTGCGGCCCAGCGGCTGCCGGAGATCTCCCGGGCTACGGTCTACAACGCCCTCGGCGAGCTGGTGGCCCTCGGCGAGGTCGTGGAGGTCACGACCGACGGCCGGGCGAAGCGCTACGACCCCAACGCGCGCCACCCGCACCAGCACCTGGTGTGCTCCGCCTGCGGCCTCATCCGCGACGTCCACCCGACGGACGACCCCCTGACCGGCCTCCCGGCGGACGAACGCTTCGGCTTCACCGTGTCCGGGGTCGAGGTCACCTACCGCGGCCTGTGCCCGGACTGCGCGTAGGGACGCGCCGTGGGCCGGCCGTTCCGGTTCGGCAGCCGCAATACCGTCCTTTCCCAGCCACGCACAAGGCTTCAACAAGAAAATCCTTGATACCGCACTAGACTGGTGGGTTGTTTGGCGCTGGGCCGGAACAACCTGGGCAGACCCGGGCTCCGCCCGCGACCCGGATGCTGCCGGGAACGAGACGCGAGGGCCGATGGCAGTCACACCTGAGCGCGGTGAACTCACTCTGCTCGACGACGGGGAGGCGTGGGAGGAGTCCGGCAAGTCCGCCCGGTTCACCGCCGGGCCCGCCGCCCCCACCCGCACCCTCGTCGACGTCTTCGAGGCCACCGTACGGACGCACCCCGACGAGCTCGCCCTCGACGACGGAACCACCCGATTGACCTACCGGGCACTCGCCGCCGAGGTCGAGCGCCGGCGCCGGGCCCTCGCGGCCGCCGGAGTGGGACTCGGCGACCGGGTCGGCGTCCGCGTGCCGTCCGGGACCACCGAGCTGTACGTGGCCGTCCTCGCCGTCCTCGCCGCCGGAGCCGCCTACGTACCCGTCGACGCCGAGGACCCGGACGAGCGCGCCGACCTGGTCTTCGGCGAGGCCGGGGTCCGGGCGGTGCTCGGCGGCGGACAGCGCATCCATTCCGGCCGGGCCGCGGAGCCCGGCGCCCGGGCCGCCGCCTCCCGGCCCGGCCCCGAGCACGACGCGTGGATCATCTTCACCTCCGGCTCCACCGGGAAACCCAAGGGCGTCGCCGTCAGCCACCGCAGCGCCGCCGCCTTCGTCGACGCCGAGGCCGCACTGTTCCTCGCCGAGGAGCCCATCGGCCCCGGCGACCGCGTCATGGCGGGACTGTCCGTCGCCTTCGACGCCTCCTGCGAGGAGATGTGGCTGGCCTGGCGCCACGGCGCCTGCCTCGTGCCCGTACCCCGCTCCCAGGTGCGCAGCGGCGCCGACCTCGGCCCCTGGCTCGTGGACCAGGAGATCACCGTGGTCTCCACCGTGCCGACCCTGGCCGCGCTGTGGGAGCCCGAGGACCTGGGCGAGGTCCGGCTGCTGATCTTCGGCGGCGAGGCCTGCCCGCCCGAGCTCACCCAGCGCCTGGTCACCGAGGGCCGCGAGGTCTGGAACACCTACGGCCCCACCGAGGCCACCGTCGTCGCCTGCGCCGCCCTCCTGACCGGCGAGGAGCCGATCCGCATCGGCCTCCCGCTGAACGGCTGGGAACTGGCCGTCGTCGACGAGTCCGGAGAGCCCGTCCCCATGGGCGGCAGCGGCCAGCTCGTGATCGGCGGCGTGGGCCTCGCCCGCTACCTCGACCCCGACAAGGACGCCGAGAAGTACGCCCCGCTCGAATCCCTCGGCTGGCAGCGCGCCTACCGCAGCGGCGACCTCGTACGCGCCGAACCGGAAGGCCTGGTCTTCCTCGGCCGCGCCGACGAGCAGATCAAGCTCGGTGGCCGCCGGATCGAGCTGGGCGAGGTGGACGCCGCGCTCCAGGCCCTGCCCGGCGTCGCGGGCGCGGCCGCCGCCGTCCGCACCGCGCGCAGCGGCAACCAGCTGCTCGTCGGCTACCTCGTCACCCAGGACGGCTGGGACCACGCGGCAGCGGTCACCCGGCTGCGCGCCGAGCTGCCCGCCGCCCTCGTCCCGCTCCTCGCGCCCGTCGCCGAGCTGCCCACCCGCACCTCCGGCAAGGTCGACCGGGACGCGCTGCCCTGGCCGCTGCCCGACCTGGAGACCGCCGGCCCCACCGAACAGCTCTACGGGACCGAGGCCTGGCTCGCCGAACAGTGGACCGAGACCCTCGGGGTCACCGTCACCGGCGCCTCCGACGACTTCTTCGCGATCGGCGGCGGCAGCCTCGCCGCCGCCCAGCTCACCACCCGGCTGCGCACCCGCTACCCGAGCGCCGCCGTCCTCGACATCTACCAGCAGCCCACCCTGCGCAAGCTGGCCCGGCACCTGGAGAAGTCCGTCCAGGACGACGGAGCGGCCCGCACCGTCGCACCGGTCCCGCTGCGCTCCCAGGTCGTCCAGTCGTTCCTGCTGCTCCCGCTGTTCACCCTGGTGGGCCTGCGCTGGACGGTCGTCCTGCTGACCCTGGGCAACGTGCTGCACGGCCTCGGCGCCTTCCCGTGGGCGCCGACCGCCTCGTGGTGGCTGGTCGGCGCCGGCGCGCTGCTGCTCTTCAGTCCGCCCGGCCGGCTCGCGATCGCGGCCGGCGGCGCCCGCCTCCTGCTGCGCGGCGTGCAGGCCGGACGCCACCCCCGGGGCGGCAGCGTGCACCTGCGGCTGTGGACGGCCGAGCGGCTGGCCGAATGCGCCGGCGCCACGTCCCTCACCGGTTCCTGGCTGGAACGCTACGGCCGGGCCCTCGGCGCCAAGATCGGCCCCGAGGTGGACCTGCACTCCCTGCCCCCGGTCACGGGCATGCTCAAACTCGGCCGCGGCTGCGCCGTGGAGTCCGAGGTGGACCTCTGCGGCCACTGGCTGGACGGGGACCACCTGGAGATCGGCGCGGTCAAGGTCGGCGCGGGCGCCGTCGTCGGCACCCGCAGCATCCTCTTCCCCGGCGCGCGCGTCGGAAAGCGCGCCGAGGTGGCCCCCGGCTCCGCCGTCGTCGGACAGATCCCGACCGGCCAGCGCTGGGCCGGCGCACCCGCCGGGAAGCTCGGCAGGGCCAAGCACAACTGGCCGAAGGAACGCCCGCCGCGCGGACTGCCCTGGCGGGCCGCCTACGGGGCGGCCGGCTTCGGGCTCACGGCCCTGCCCGTGCTCGCCGCCCTGCCCGCCCTCCTCGTGGCCGGCCGCTTCGTACCCGCCGGCGCCGGACTCGCCGAAGCCCTGCGCGGAGCGCTGCTCGCCGTGGTGCCCGCGGCGCTCGCCTTCGGCTTCGCGTACGCGGCCCTGCTGCTGGCCTCCGTACGCCTGCTCAGCCTGGGCCTGCGGACCGGAACCCACCCGACGCACAGCAGGGTCGGCTGGCAGGCCTGGACGGTCACCCAGCTGATGGACCTGTCCCGCGAGACGCTCTTCCCGCTGTACGCCGGGCTGATCACACCGGTCTGGCTGCGGCTGCTCGGCATGAAGATCGGCCGGGGCGCCGAGGTCTCCACCGTGCTCGCCCTGCCCAGCCTCACCACCGTCGGCGAAGGCGCCTTCCTCGCGGACGACACCCTGACCGCCCCCTACGAGCTCGGCGGCGGCTGGATGCGCATCGGACACTCCGAGATCGGCCGCCGTGCCTTCCTCGGGAACTCCGGCATGACCGCCCCGGGCCGCACCGTGCCGGACGACGGCCTGGTCGGCGTCCTGTCCGCTACCCCGAAGAAGGCCAAGAAGGGCAGCTCCTACCTGGGGCTCCCGCCGGTCCGGCTGCCCCGGTCCACCGCGGACGCCGACCAGAGCCGGACGTACGAGCCGCCCGCGCGGCTGCTGTGGGCGCGCGGCCTGGTGGAGCTGTGCCGGCTCGTCCCGGTGTTCTGCTCGGCCGCCCTGGCCGTGCTGACCGCGGCGGCGCTCTGCGCGCTCGTCACGCGCGGCGGCCTCGGCCTCTGGGGAGCCGCGCTCCTGTCCGGAGCGGTCCTGCTCACCGCCGGAGTGGCCGCCTGCGCGGTCGCGGTGACCGCCAAATGGCTGCTGGTGGGCCGGCACCGCACCGGGGAGCACCCGCTGTGGAGCGGCTTCGTGTGGCGCAACGAGCTGGCCGACACCTTCGTGGAGGTCCTGGCCGTGCCGTGGCTGGCCGGATCGGTGCCCGGCACGCCCGTGCTGGTGCTGTGGCTGCGCGCGCTGGGCGGCCGGATCGGCCGGGGCGTGTGGTGCGAGAGCTACTGGCTGCCCGAGACGGACCTGGTCGTGCTGGGCGAGGGGGTCGGCGTGAACCGCGGCTGTGTGTTGCAGACACACCTCTTCCACGACCGGATCTTGAGGACGGATACTGTGGTGCTCCGTGAGGGCGCCACCCTGGGCCCGGGCGGAATCGTCCTGCCCGGGAGCACGGTGGGGGCCCGCAGCACCCTGGGCCCCGCATCCCTCGTGATGGCCGGGGAGTCCGTCCCCGCCGACACCCGCTGGCTGGGCAACCCGATCGAGGCGTGGCGGTCCTGACCGGGCCGTCCGCGCCGCGGCAGGCAGCAGGACGGTACCGGCACACCACCGGTACACCGGCACACCAGCACGTCGTACGAGCACAGCGCAGGGAGCGGAAGCGGCAGTGAGCGGCCAGAGAACAGAGCCTTCGGACCCGTACTTCCCGGCCAACGGCGACTCCCGTTACCGAGTGCACCGGTACGAACTCGCCCTGGAATACCGTCCGGGCCCCAACCGGCTCGCGGGCACGGCCCGGCTGAGCGCGATCGCCGGGCGGGCGCCGCTCACCGAGTTCCACCTGAACCTGGCCGAATTCAGAATAGGCCGCGTCCTGGTGAACGGCCGGGCACCGCACTACACCCACCGCGGCGGCAAACTCCGCATCCGTCCGGCCAAGCCCCTGCCCGCCGGCTCGGCCTTCACCGTGGAGGTGCACTGGGCGGGCAACCCCAAGCCGGTGCGCAGCCCCTGGGGCGGCCTCGGGTGGGAGGAACTGACCGACGGCGCGCTCGTGGCCAGCCAGCCCGTCGGCGCGCCCTCCTGGTACCCGTGCAACGACCGTCCCGCCGACAAGGCCTCGTACCACATCTCGGTCAACACGCCGTCCCCGTACGCGGTCGTGGCCGGCGGCCGGCTGCTCACGCGCACCACGAAGGCCAGCACCACCACCTGGGTCTACGAGCAGTCCGCGCCGACCTCCAGCTACCTGGTCGGCCTGTCCATCGGCATGTACCAGACGGTGCTCCTCGGCGACCCCGGACTCGGCGGAGTCCCCCAGAGCGCCCACGTGCCGGCGCACCTGCTGGCGCGGTTCTCCCGCGACTTCGCCCGGCAGCCCGCCATGATGCGCCTGTTCGAGGAACTCTTCGGCCCCTACCCCTTCGGCGAGTACGTGGTGGTCGTCGCCGACGAGGAACTGGACGTCCCCGTGGAGGCGCAGGGCCTGTCCACCTTCGGTGCCAACCACGTGGACGGCGTCCGCGGTTCGGAACGCCTCATCGCCCACGAGCTGGCGCACCAGTGGTTCGGCAACAGCGTGACCATCGCCGACTGGCGGCACATCTGGCTGAACGAGGGATTCGCGAAGTACGCCGAATGGCTTTGGTCGGAACGCTCCGGCGGCCGCACCGCGCACGAGCTGGCGGCCGCCGCACACCGGCTGCTGTCCGGGCAGCCGCAGGACCTGCGACTGGCCGACCCCGGCCGCAAGCTGATGTTCGACGACCGCCTGTACCAGCGCGGCGGCCTCACCGTGCACGCGATCCGCTGCGCGCTGGGCGACAGCGCGTTCTTCCGCATGCTGCGGGACTGGGCCACGGTGCACCGCCACGGGGTGGTGTCCACGCCGGCCCTCACCCAGCACGTGTCCCGCTACGCGGACGAGCCGCTGGACGGCCTGCTCACCGCCTGGCTCCACGAACCGGCTCTCCCGCCCCTGCCGGCCCCGCCGCGCCCCCCGATACCGGCGCGGCCCGGCTACCCGCCGACGAACGGCGCCCCCAAGGGCGGCCGCGGCAAGGCCTAGGTCGAGGAGGGGCGGGTTCCGGCCGCGCGGCGCGCACCGGTCGGACCGTTCAGTACGAGTGGTCGACCGTGACGTCGGCCGACAGGCGCAGCGCCGCCTCGGCCGGGGCGCCGCGCACCCCCAGCAGGGTGAGGGTGAGGGCGTCGATCACGGTGAGGTGGGCCAGCCGGCTGGCGACGGTCTCGAGTCCGAACACGAGGTCTTGGCCGCCCGCCACCAGGGTGCAGTCGCTGGACTCGCTCAGCGGGGAGCGGGCGTAGCTCGTGAGGGCGACGACCCGGGCCCCGGACCGCCGCGCGCCCCGGGCGGCGTCCACGGTGCTGCGGGTGGCTCCCGTGTGGCTGATGGCCAGGCAGGCATCGGCGGATGTCAGCTGTGAGGCCGCCAGCTGTGCGGTCAGCGGGTCGGCCGGTGCGTCGACCGCGCAGCCCAGCGCGCGCAGCCGGTAGGCGGTGTCCAGCGCGACCGCGCCGGACAGCCCCGCGCCGACCACCAGCACCCGGCCGGCCGTGTCGACCATCCCGGCCGCCGTGCGCAACTGCTCGGGGGTCACCGTCGCCGCCACCCCGTCCAGCGCCTCCCGGGCGGCGCGGACCGTGTCGGCCAGGGCGCGGGCAGCCGGGTCCCGGTCCTGGGAGGGCTCCTGCGCGGGCGCCTGCCGGGCGGCGGCGATCTTCAGCTCCTGGTACCCGCGGAACCCGAGGCGCTGGCAGGCCCGTACGACGGTGGACGGCGCGGTGCCGGCCAGCGCCGCGACGTCGCTGACGCTGAGGTGCACCAGCTCCGCCCCCTTGTCCAGGACGACCTGTGCCACCCGGGCCTCGGTGTCGCGCAGCTCGGACAGGTGGGCCCGGATGTGGGCGGCCAGTCCGCCCGGCGCTGTGGAATGAATTTCCATGAAGCTATGCTACCAAGGAAATCCATTCCACAGCCTTTCGTGGGGAGCGACCGTGCCCGCAAACCTGCCGCCCATGACGGGCGCGGCCGCCGTGCCCGCCGTCGTCCTCGCCTCGGCGGTACTGCACGCCGCCTGGAACGGCCTCACCCACGGTCTGCGGGACAAACTGGCCGGCTTCACCCTCATCAGCCTGGCCTCCGCCGGCTGCGGAGCCGTGCTGGTATGCCTCGCTCCGCTGCCCGCCCCGGCGGCCTGGCCGTACATCGCCGCCTCCGCCGCACTGCAGGTCGCGTACCAGCTCCTGCTCCTGCGGGCCTACCAGCTCGGCGACTTCGGCCAGATGTACCCCACCGCCCGGGGCACCTCGCCCGTGGTGGTGGCCCTGGTGTCCGCCACGCTGCTCGGCCACTCGCTGCCCGCCGGCCAAGCCCTCGGCATCGCGGTCGTCGCCTGCGGTCTGGCCGGTCTCGCCCTCGCCGACGGGATCCCCGGCCGCGCCCAACTGCCCGCGCTGGCCGCCGCGCTCGGCACCGGCGTGATGATCGCCTCCTACACCCTCGTGGACGGGAGCGGCGTCCGCGTCTCCGGCAGCGTCTTCGGCTACATCGCCTGGCTCTTCCTCTGCCAGGGACTCGTCCTCCCGCTCATCGCCTGGGCCCGGCGGGGTCCGGCCCTGCTCACCGCCCTGCGTCCGCTGTGCGGCCGGGGCCTGGTCGGCGGACTGCTCTCGCTGCTGGCCTACGGGCTCGTCGTATGGGCGCAGTCCCGGGGTGACCTCTCCACCATCGCCGCCCTGCGGGAGGCCAGCATCGTCTTCGGAGCCCTGATCGGCGCGGCCGTCTTCCGC
Source organism: Streptomyces sp. NC-S4 (assembly GCF_054353315.1). Lineage (NCBI taxonomy): Bacteria > Bacillati > Actinomycetota > Actinomycetes > Kitasatosporales > Streptomycetaceae > Streptomyces > Streptomyces sp. NC-S4. The sequence continues at coordinate 8,533,601 of NZ_CM135937.1, forward strand.
GAACGCCTCGGCCACCGGCGCATCGCCGCCAGTGTCACCGTCCTGGCGGGCATAGCGGTCCTCCAGCTCGCGGGCAACCCCTGAGGTCAGTGCATTCTGCTGCTCAGGCCTTCGGCACGGTGTCGATGTGGGTGGTGCCCGCGCTGTAGAAGCCGTCCACCGTCTTCTGGACGTCCGCCCGGGAGACGGCCTCATCGGCCTTGTAGTAGACCCAGTTGACCTTCATGTCCCAGGTGCGCGGACCGCCCGGGGCGGGGGTGTCGATGAACCAGTTGCTGAAGTGGATGTCCATCTTCTCGCGCGGGACGTACTTGCCGGAGCTGGTGAACAGCACCTCGCCGTCGAGGGAGTAGGTGACCGTTCCGTTCATGGCGGTGACCATCAGGACGTGCCAGCCCTCGGTGCGCCGCGCGAGCGTGTGGCTGACCCGGTCCGGCGGATCGGCCTTGTGCCAGCTGACGTTGTCGAGACGCGGACCCTTCGTGCCCCAGCCTCCGTTCGGCAGGTACTCGAAGTCCAGCTCGCTGTAGTCCGCCGAATCGTCTGCGGGGGAGATCGGGAAGAAGGTCTGGACGACGTGGTCGCCGTTGCGGCCGGTCGTGGGCTTGCCGCTGAAGTGGACCCGGGCGGCGAAAGTGCCCGTGAAGAGGTTCTTGCCGGTGCCCTGCACCTCGACCTGCCGGGTGCCCTGCGCGGTGCCGTCGGTGGAGGACTGCAGTCGCAGGACCCTGCCGCCCTGTGCGGTCGCATCCGAGGGGAAGTCGGCGCCGGCGGCGGACCAGGTGTCCTGGATTCCGGGGCCGCCCCCGCCGGTGCGCACCTCCCAGCCGTGGGCGGCGAGCGACGGGTCGCCGGGGCCGCTGTAGTGGAAGCTGTCGAACAGGGTTCCGGGCGGACCGGACGGGGTCGGCGCGACGGTCGGGGCGGGGGCGGCGTCGTCGCCGGGGCCGGCGGAACACGCGGCGAGCACGCACAAGAGGGCGGGCAGCGTGAGCGCGGTCCGCGCGCGGCGACGAGGGGTGCGGCGGGGCTGGCTCACGCGGGCTCCTTGGGGGCGTAGAGGCGGTACCTGGGCACGCCCCGTGCGGGGGTGTCGTCACCGGCCGAACCGATGCGGGCGTCATCCTAAGGCGCTCCCCGACCGCCGATGGACCGCCCGTGGACCGCCCACGGACCGCCCACGGGCCCGTCCTTACGCGTACGGACCGGCACCCGGCGGCGGTGGGCGCAGCGGCTAACCGGTATGGAAAATTCCGTTTCTATCTGGTCACGACCCACGAGTAGATCGGTTCATATCCCGACATCGGGCCCAAGTCGATCCGGGTCGGTGCACTAGCGTTCGCCTTGCGATCCCGCGCTCTACGTACCCTGCAATGAGAGGCCTCGCAAGGTGCGCCCAGCCATGACTTCCGTCCAGCGCGGATCGGTACCCCGGTCGAATCCTGGAACGTCCGATCCTGCCGTCGAGGAACCCGCCCCCGCACCGGTGTTCGTCGACCAGTCGGGTCTGCGCGGCCGTCTGCTGCGGGGTTTCGGCTGGCCCGTCTCCGTGCTCGGCGCGATCCTGGCGGTTGCCATGGGCAGCAGCCTGATCGGTGTGCAGGCGGACGCCCCCACGATGGGCATCCCCGCACAGCCCTCGCGCTCACCCGTGCCGTCGGGGTCGCCGCCCCGGTCGTCCCCGCCGACCCCGCCGGCCTCACCTCGGGCGGTCACGCGGTCAGCTGCGCCCGTGTCGAAGACAATCCCGGCCGCCAGGACCTCGGCCACCCCGTCGAAGAACGCGGCCGCACCGTCCAAGGCAGCCGTCACCCCGCCGAAACCCGTGACCACCGCGCTGCACGGCGCGAAGCCTTCGAGCCGGCCCGCCAAGCACCCCTGATCGCCGGCACCACCATCTCCAGGAGCACCCTTGTCCCGCCACCAGCGCCGCCGGCAGTCCCTGCTGAGGCCGCGCCGACTGGCCGCGCCGCCGCTGCGCTTCTTCATGCCGCTGTCCTTGCTGGCCTGCCTGCTCGCCCTGCTCGTCCTGCGCGGCCTCGCCACCAACGAGGCGTTCCACGACTCCCGGATCGCCATCTCGGTCGACAAGACGACGGTTCCGGCCGACCTGCTCAAGGGCGGTCCGGTCATCGACGCGCGCGGCGCCAGGAACGAGCACCCCGTGAGTTACCACATCCCCGACCGGACCGCGGTTCTGAGTTTCGACGACGGCCCCTCACCGGAGTGGACTCCGAAGATCCTCGAGGTGCTCGCGGCCCGCAGGATCCGTGCGGACTTCTTCGTGACCGGCGCGATGACCACGCGCAACCCGGAGCTGATCCGGCAGATCGTTGCGGGCGGCCATGAACTCGGAGTGCACACCTTCACCCACCCCGACCTGGTGTACCAGTCCCACGCCCGGATCAGCTGGGAGCTGGCGCAGACGCAGCTGGCGCTGGCCGGTGTCGCGGGCGTCCACTCCGCCCTGTTCCGTCCGCCGTACTCCTCCGACGCCACCGCGATGGACGACTGGAACTATCCGGTCATCAAGTACGTGGGGGCACGCGGCTACCTCACCGCGTTCATCGACCGCGACACGGACGACTGGAAGCGCCCCGGCGTGAACGAGATCGTCAAGGCGGCGATGCCGGCCAAGCCCGGTGCGGGCGCGCTGATCCTGCTGCACGACGCGGGTGGCGACCGTACCCAGACCATCGCCGCCCTCGTGCAGATCATCGACAAGTTGCAGGCCCAGGGCTACCGCTTCACCACCATCTCCGACGCGCTCGGCGCCTCCGGTGCGACCGTGCCCGTGCACGGGTTCCAGCTGTGGGCGGGCAAGGGGTTCGTCTGGGCCACGAAGGTCGCCGTGCTCACCCTGCCGGTGCTGGTCGCACTGCTGGCCCTCGTCGGCTTCCTCAACTTCGGACGGTTCGCGCTGATGCTCGTCCTCGCTCCGATCCACGCCCGCCGCGCCAAACGGAGGGACGCCTGGGGGCCGCCCGTCACCGAGCCGGTCACCGTGCTCGTCCCGGCCTACAACGAACGCGAATGCATAGCCAACACCCTCCACTCCCTGGCCGTCAGTGACCATCCGATCGAGGTGATCGTCATCGACGACGGATCCACGGACGGCACCGCGGACATCGTCGAGGAGATGAACCTGCCGTTCGTCCGGCTGATCCGGCAGGTCAACGGCGGCAAGTCCAGCGCGCTCAACACCGGCATCGCGGCCGCCTCGTACGACATCGTCGTGATGATGGACGGGGACACCGTCTTCGAGCCGTCCACCGTGCGCGAGCTCGTGCAGCCCTTCGCCGATCCGGCGATCGGCGCGGTCGCGGGCAACGCCAAGGTCGGCAACCGCGACAGCCTGATCGGTGCCTGGCAGCACATCGAGTACGTCCTCGGCCACAACCTGGACCGCCGGATGTACGACATGCTGGGCGTCATCCCGACGATCCCCGGCGCCGTCGGAGCGTTCCGCAAGGATGCCCTGCGGCGGGTCGGCGGAATGAGCGACGACACCCTCGCCGAGGACACCGACATCACCATGGCGGTGCTCTGCGACGGCTGGCGGATCGTCTACGCCGAGCACGCCCGCGCCTGGACGGAGGCGCCCGCCAGCCTGCAGCAGCTCTGGTCCCAGCGGTACCGCTGGAGCTACGGCAGCATGCAGGCGATGTGGAAGCACCGCCGTGCCGTCACGTCCCGCGGCCCGGCCGGGCGCTTCGGACGGCTCGGGCTCCCGCTCGTCGTGCTGTTCGGCGTGATCGCCCCGCTGCTGGCGCCGCTGGTCGACCTGTTCCTGCTGTACGGAGTGCTGTTCGGGGACGCCCCGATCACCCTCACCAGCTGGGGCGGCTTCATCCTCCTCCAGGCCGCACTGTCGTGGTACGCCTTCCGGCTCGACCGCGAGAAGCCCTGGCACCTGATCAGCCTGCCGATCCAGCAACTCGTCTACCGGCAGCTGATGTACATCGTCCTGCTGCAGTCCGCGATCACGGCGATGACCGGTGGCCGACTGCGCTGGCAGAAGCTCAGGCGCACCGGCGAGGTCGCCGTACCGGTGGAGGCCTGACCGTGACCGCATCCTTCGACCTCGGTCGCACCCGGGACACCATGCAGCTGAGAATTCCGGCCGCACTGCGGGTCGAGCCGACGCGGGACGAGGAGACCGAGCCGAGGCCTGCGCCGCAGCAGCAGCAGTCGGCTGGGATCGGGAGCGGCCGCGACCGCTACCTGGACCTACTGCGCGCGCTGGCGCTGGGTCGCGTGCTGCTCTACCACAACTTCGGCTGGTTCTGGCTGCCGCTCGTCTTCCCGTCGATGGGCGTGATGTTCGCCCTCGCCGGCGCCCTGATGGCCCGCTCGCTCAGCCGACCCGCCCTCGGCGTGATCCGCGGCCGGCTGCGCCGCCTGCTGCCCCCGATGTGGCTGTTCGGCGCCGTACTGATCGCCCTCCAGATCCTCGACGGGTGGGGCCCGCAGTCCGAGGGCCACCCCACCTGGTGGTGGTCCAAGCTGGCTTTCTGGATCCTGCCGCTGAGCACCCCGCCGTACGCGGAGGAGCTGTCCGGCTTCCAGCACCTGGAAGCGAGCTGGGCCGTGCAGATCACCGTCCCGCTCTGGTACCTCCGGGCCTACCTCTGGTACGTCCTGCTCTCGCCGCTGCTGCTCAGGGCACTGCGACGCTTTCCGGTGGCGACGCTGGCCGGTCCGCCGACGATGGTCATCGTCATGAACGCGTTCTTCGCCGACCAGGAGTTCGTGTACAGCCGGGTGTGGGAGACCGCCAACGACTTCGCGACCTTCGGCGCCTGCTGGATCCTCGGCATGGCCCATCAGGAGGGCCTGCTCAAGAAGATCCCGCAGTACGTACTGCCGTCCGTCGCACCGCTGATCATGGTCGCCGGCTTCTGGTACCTGCAGACCCGTCCGGTCGATCCGACCGTGGCGACCGACATCGAGGCCTGGCCGATCGCCCAGGCCCTGTGGTCCTTCGGCTTCGTCGCCATCCTCCTCCACGCCAGCCCGTCGTGGGCGCGTTGGCCCAGGCCGCTGGAACGCTGGAGCGGCCTGGTCGGCCTGCTCAACGCGCGAGCCGTCAGCGTGTACCTGTGGCACCAGGTGGCCCTGGTGGTCGCCGTTCCGCTGATCGACCCCCTCTGGAGCGTCCCCTTCTTCTACGACAACCTCCAGTGGCTGCTGGCCAGCCAGTGGTTCACGCTGCTGGTGGCCCTCCCGCTGCTCGGGCTGCTGGTGCTGGCCTTCGGCTGGGTCGAGGACGTGGCCGCCAAACGCCCGCCACGCCTCTTTCCGTACCCCCGCCGCCGGGGTCGCCGCCGAGCCGCCGACTGAGCAGGGCCGCGCCTACCGGGAGTATTTGGTGCGGACCGCGCCGAGTATCTCTCCCGCCTGGGCGGAGCGCAGCGGGCCCGGGCAGGAGTGTCCGCCCCAGGCCCGGCCGCCCATGCGGTGGATGCCCAGCCCCCGGCCCTGCGGTGTGGAGGCGGGTTCGAGGGGCCAGCCGTGCTGGGCCATGCCCCAGGCGTAGATCCGGGCGACGGAGTCCACCTGCTGCGCGGTGAGCGGCCGGCTCGCGAAGCCCGAGGTCTCCACCGAGAGCCACGACGGGTTGCCGGTGCCCTGTGCCCAGGCCCGGTCGTGCGCGGAGACGTACTGTTCGATCTCGCCGGACTGCGAGACCCAGAAGTGCGCGGAGGCCTGGGCCGCAGGGTCGCTGAAGTGGTCGTGGAGCGAGTTCTCGCCCTCCTGTACGTGCAGGACCAGACCCCGCATCTCCCTGAGCCCGCCGGGAGTGAAGTTCACGGACAGGGGCCGCAGGGTGGCGTCCGGCATCCAGGCCTGCCTCCCGGGTTCGGGAGCCGCTTCGGCGGGCGGCTCCGCCGTGCTCTCCTCCTGCGCCTCGGTGCGGACGGGCCCGGGGTCCCCGCCGCGGTCGACGACGACCCCGAAGGCGGTGGCGATGAGTCCGCTGCTGGTGCAGAGCATTGCGGTGCGGCGCGACATGGGTCGTGCCTTCGGTTTGCGGTGGGTCACGCGAGCGGCGCCCTGGCGGCGGCTCGTCGGGAACGGAGCATCGGAGGGGTCCCTTGCTGGACTGACGTTCTCCAGCGGAATGCTTCACGACCATTAGTGTCGGAATGGGACCGGACGATGACCGTTTCGTGACGGCCGAACGCGGCGCGGCCGGTTCCGTGGCCCCGGCAGGCTGCCGGGGCCACGAGTGCGGGGTGCGGTTCGGGGCCGTCCCCCGCCGGGCGGCAGGGTGCCGCCGACTGGTACGCCCCCCTGCCCGGTTCCACCGTAGGCGGGCCGACGGCCGGACGGCCGCCGAATCCCCTTCCGGATGAAGGTGCCCCTGCGCTTGACCCATGCCTAGGCGAGCGGAATGCGGGCCCCTACCTGCCAGTCGCCCTCGGCCGTGGCCCCGGCGCGGAAGGTGCCGCCGGCCAGGGTGACGCGTTCGCGCAGGTTCTTCAGACCGTAGCCCGGGCGGGAGGCCGGGTGGGCCGTTCCGTCGTTGGTTATCCGTACGGCGGCCTCGTGGGGACGGACGCGGACGTGGACGCCGACGTGACGGCAGTGGCGGGCGTGCTTGCGGATGTTGGTGAGGGACTCCACCGTCACCCGGTGCAGGGTGGCGGCCACATCGGGCGGAACGGTGTCCGTCGGGCCTTCCTCGGTGAGGTGCGCCGGGACACCGTTCAGGGCGAACCCCCGTACCAGGGCCCGCAGGTCGTCCATGCCGCCGGGTGCGGCCGGCGGTGCGTCGCTCTCGCCGGCCGTGAGCCCGGCGACCATCTTCCGCACGGAGACCAGCGCCTCCGCCCCGGTCTCCTCGATGCGCTGCAGAGCGGGCAGGACCATGTCGGGCCGCCTGGCGGCGACCGCCCGGGCGCCCTGGGCCTGCACCACGATGCCGGTCACGTGGTGGGCGAGGCGGTCGTGCAGATCCCTGGCCAGCTCGATCCGCTGCTCGAGCCGGAGGCGGTGTGCGCGCTGCCGCCGGTCCGCCTCCACCACTCGGGCGGTCACACTCGCCCCCGCCACCAGAACGGTGACCAGGGTGAGGCCGAACGCGACGGTCAGGCTTCCTTCCTGTACGCCGATGGACAGGGGTCGCAGGACGATGGCGGCCGCCAGCAGCAGGACGACCGGCACGGTGGCGGCCGCCGGGCCCCGCCGGGCGACGAAGGCCAGCACCACGAGGAGGGCGACCGGTTCGAACGCCCCGTAGGCCGAGGAGACGCCGACAGCGGCGTGGCTCACGTGCACGGCCGCGGTGCAGATCAGCGAGGCCGTGGCGGCGGCGCCTCCGGCGTAGGCGTACGACCAGGCCTCCTTGAGCAGGGGCAGGGCGACGAGGACGGCGCCGACGGCGGTGGCCGACAGCACGAGCCGGCCCTGCGACGCCGGTCCGGTGAACGTCCCGGCGCGTACGTCCGCCCAGGCGGCGGCCGCGAGCACACAGGCTGCGAGGGACCGCAGCAGGACCGCCGCCCTGCCGGGAACGGCGAGGAGGCGGAAGAGAGGAGACCACATAGCGCGCAGATTAGATCATCCACCCGCCCCGTCCCTGCGCGCCGGGAGCCCGATGGCCGGGGATCGCCGTCGCCCGTGACGGTCACGGACCGGGACCCCTGCGGACGGGGCGGTGACACCGCCGGAGCGACGGCTACAGGGAGGGCGCGCTCGGGCCGGCCGCGTTGCGGATCAGCTGCCGGAGCACCTTCAGGGTGGTGACGTAGTCCGCGTCGTCGATGCCTTCGTGGAGGGCCGCACGGATCGCGGGGGCGTTGCGCGCGAGGTCGACGCGGGCCTGCTCGCCCTCCGCGGTGAGCCACAGCCGGTCCTGCGGGTCCCGGGTCAGCCAGCCGCGCTCCAGGAGGACCTCGGCCTCCGCCGCCAGGTCGTCCTCGTGCCGGATGTAGGAGGCCATGGCCTCCCGCAGCTCGGGCAGGGTCATCCCCTGGCCGTCGGGCGAGATGTCGTTCACCGACAGATTGCGCAACAGCCAGAACTGGGGCTGGGTGTAGTCCTTTTCGGCTATCCGGGCCCGGGTGAACCCTATGAGGGCCTCGTAGGCGATACCGGTCCAGTAGGCGGCGGGCTGTCCGGCGAGTTCGGCGTCGGACATCTGCTGGGTCGTCATGTCGGGCTCCCTCACGGTGCGGTGCAGGTGATACGGAGACCGTAGGACCTCAAGTGCGCTTGAGGGCAAGGGCGGGTGCCTCAGGAGGGCGTCGCGGCGTGATCGGACTCGCTGCGCAGGACGCAGAACTCATTGCCCTCGGGATCGGCGAGAACCGCCCAGCCCGTACCGTCGGGCTGCCGGCGATCGGTGACCAGGGTGGCTCCGAGCTTCAACAGCCGTTCGACCTCCTCCTCGCGCGAGGTCGTCGGATTCAGGCACAGGTGGATCCGGTTCTTGATCGTCTTCGGTTCCGGCACCTGGTTGAAGTACAGCACCGGGCCCTCCGCAAGCATCACCAGCGTCTCCTGGTCGCCCGGTTCGGAGTGCGGATACACCGGACAGCCCGTCACTTCGCTCCAGAACCGGGCCAGCTCATACGCGTCCGCACAGTCGATCGCCACGTTCTGCACCACTGAGACCATGCGGCTCACCCTAGGGCCTGTCGTCAAACTCCCGTCTGCCCCACGGCGCCTGGCACGCCCTCTCGCCGCACCGGGCGAAAGCCGAGTACGTCCAGTACGCGCGCTTCCGCCCGGCACGCCGAGAGCACGCACCAGACGCCGCGGGGCCGCCCTCCGGGCGACGACGGGAGTTTGACGACAGGCCCTAACCCTGCCGGGTCCAGCGCTGCGACGCCTCCCCGCCGCACGTCTTCGTCACGAGACCGCCGCTCATGCCCAGGTCGAGACAGCCCCCGCTGAAGTCGTTGCGGAGGCTGCCGCCCGACCCCGTGCGCCACAGTCGGGCGGTGCCCTGGGAGCAGTCTCCGACGAAGACCGCCTGGCCGAGCATGTTGGCGTACAGGCAGCCCCCGCCCTGCTGGTTAACGAGCCTGAAGCTGCCGTCCGATCCGCTCTGTACGGTCCACCGGGCGCTCGCGTCCGTGCAGTCGCCGTAGTCCGAAGCCCCGAAGACCTGCGTGATGCACTTGCTGTTGTTGCCGTTGCGGAAGCGGTAGGTGCCGGACGCGGGAGGTGCCGGGGGCGGTGGGGCCGTCGGCGCCGTGGACGTTCCGCCGCCGGAAGGTCGCGTACCGCCGGAGCCGCCGCCCCCGTTCGCGGGGCTGCCGGAGTTCCCGGCGCCGCCCGCGCCGGGCTGCGTACCGCCGCCGGGGAGGGGACCCGCGCCGGGCGCGGTGCCGGTGCCGGTGCCGGGGCCGGTGCCGCCCGCGCCCCCGGCGGCCGCCGCCGCGGCCGCTCCCGGGTCCTGGGCGGGCGGCTGCGCGGGTGACTGCGCGACCGACGGGCCGCCGCCCGCCGTACTCGCCGTACCCGATGCCGCCGCCGACCCGGTCGGGCCGGCCGGGGCCGAAGCCGTGACCGGAGCGGCCGGGGAGTCGCCGGCCCCGGCCTGGGGCGCGGAGGCGTACGGCAGGTGCTGGATGGCGAGGGTCGTACCGCTCGCGACCACGACGACGGGTACGACGGCGAGGAGGACGCGGGTGCGGCGGCTGCGCGCGGACCGTTCCGGACGGGCCGTGACCGGGGGAGCGGGGGCCGCCGGAGCCGGGGCCTTCTCCGGCGCGGGCCCGGGTGCGGGCTCCGGTTCCGGTTCCGGTTCCGGCCGCCCGCCCGTGAGCGGGACCGTGGGCACATCGGCCTCCTGGACGTTCGCCGCGAAGGCGGCCCGCTCCGTCAGGCGCTCGGTCACCGCCTCCGGCCACAGCGGGGCGCCGGACGGCCCGTGCCCGCGAGCGCGTTCGAGGAGTTCGGCGGCGGTGGGACGTCCCTCGGGGTCCTTGTCGAGGCAGGCCGCGACGAGCTCGGCGAGCTCCGGCTCCAGCTCCCGCAAGGGCTCCAGTTCGGGCTCCTCGTGGACGATCCGGTACAGCACCCCGTGCCCCGACTCGTCGCCGAACGGCGGCCTGCCGCACGCCGCGTACGCGAGTACGGAGCCCAGCGCGAACACATCGGTGGCGCCGCTCAACCGCCTTCGCCCCGAAGCCTGTTCGGGGGCCATGTAGGCGGGCGTGCCCACCACCATGCCGGTCCGGGTCAGCTGGCTCTGCTCGGCCGCCCGGGCCACGCCGAAGTCGATGAGGGTGAGTCCGTCGAGGGTCAGCATGACGTTGGACGGCTTGAGGTCCCGGTGCACCATGTCCAGCGCGTGCACCGCCGCCAGTCCCGCCGCGGCCTCCCGCAGCAGCAGCCACAGGGCCCGCGCGGGCAGCGGGCCGCCGTGCAGCGCGATGGCCTCCCGCAGGGTGAGCCCGGGGATGTACGCGGTGGCGAACCACGGGGGAGTGGCGGTGCGGTCGCTGTCGAGCAGCGGCGCGGTGGCGTCCGCGGGCAGCCGGGCGAGGTTGTCCAACTCGTGCCCGAAACGGCGCAGGAAGTCCTGGTCCTCGCCGACGACGGAGGACAGCAGTTGCTTGACGGCGACGTACCGCCCCTCGCGGATACCGAGGTAGACGCGCCCCATGCCACCGGCCCCGAGCCGGCCCACCAGCGGGATCGACCCGATACCACGCGGATCCGTCGCCTCCAGCGGCTCGGCCCCGCTCCCCGTCAGCTCTGACACGTCAGCCAGCCCCACTCGAAATTGGAGAAGTTTCCAGAAATCTAACCCCGATGATCCCGGGACGGCAACGCGGGTCGCCGGAAGCCGAGTTGTCCCCGTGGGACCGGCCCGCGCGACGGCCCGGCCCCGGTAGTGGGATAATCCAGTCGGGGAGACAGATGTGACGCACTCGGATCGAGAAGCTCGGGCGACTCGAAGGGAGGAGCGTGGTGAGCACCCCCGCCGCCGCTCGCATCGCTGACCTGCTGGACGACGTACCGACGGCCTCGAACCCGCCCCCTCGGTTTCCCGCTCCGGCCCCCGCCCGACCCCCGCGCACCGATGGTCCAACGCTCAACATCACCGTGATCTGGGGCGACATCGCCCGGATCGAGGCCGATCTGCACGTCACGGGCCACTACCAGTCGGTAGTGCCCGCAGCCGCGGAACTGGCACTCGACCGGGCCATCTCCGTCGAACCCCGCCGCACCATCACCGAGCACACCAAGCTCGGCTGGATCGAGGCCCAGTTGGGCGAGGTCACGTACTTCCCCTGCAGGGAGGGCCCCGTGCGCTGCGCGGCCGTCGTCGGCATGGGACCGATGGGCACCCTGACGGAACGCCGCGCCGTCCAGCTGTACGCCTCGCTGCTCGGCGAAGCGCTCGGGCTCGGCCACGTCGGGACCATGGCCACCGTGCTCATCGGCTCGGGTACGGGCAATCTGACCGTCAAACAGGCGGCCCGCGCCCTCGTCCGGGGATTCGCCGACACCCTGGCACCACTGGGCCCGCCCGCGCCGCCGCCCCGGCTCACCGACGTACTCCTCCTGGAGGTCGACCGGCTGCGCGCGGAACAGCTCCACCTCGCACTCACGGACTCCGCCGCGAAGCTCCCGCAGGTACGGATCGTCCCCGCGCTGCGCGAGGAGACCGGCGGCGAGCTCTTCGGACCCTCCGCCGCGGTGTACGCCCTGTCGGCGCTGACCGGGCTCGCCGGGCCGGCGGGCGAAGCCGCCCCCGACGGCACCCCGGGCGGCCCCGGTCCGCCCGGGTCGGCGCAGGACGTCCTGCACACCGTGCTCGCCGGCTTCGACGACAACATCCGGGGGAAGATCCGCGAGCAGCTGGCGGACCTGGCCTCGGTCGAGCACACGGAGCTGTCCGTGACCGTCCGCAGACCGGCGGAGGCCCAGGACGACGCGGTTCCCGTCCGGATGTCCGTCCAGTCGGGGGTCGGCGGCCTGCGCTGGGCGGCGCTGACCGGGCGGGCCACCGTACCGGAGCGGCTCGTGCCGGTGGACATGGACCTGCTGCGCGAACTCGTGGACCGGCTGACGGAGCCGAGTGTCAAGGACGCGTGCGAACTGCCCGACCTGCTGTCCCGGTTCGTGGTGCCGCCGGACTTCCAGCGGCTGCTCACCGACGACTCGACGGTGCTGCTGGAACTGGACCGGGACACGGCCTCCGTGCCCTGGGAGTTCCTGGCCGAGATCCAGCAGGCCGGCGTGGAGAAGCGCGATCCCCTGGCGATCCGCACCCAGCTGTCCAGGCAACTGCGCACGACCTACTCGCGGGTGATGACCGAGGGCCTCGCGGACGGCCCGCTGCGCGCTCTGGTGATCGGCGACCCGGGGGACCCGGAGAAGGGCTTCCACCTGCCGGGAGCCCGCCAGGAGGCCCTCGCGGTGGCCTCCCGGCTCAAGGAGCTCGGGGCCAGCGTCAGCCTCTTCGTCGGCGCGGCGAACGCGCTGCGCCAACCGGGAGTCGACCCCGCCCGGCGCCTGGACGTGCTGCGGGTCCTGCTGTGCGGGGGCAACCACATCGTGCACTACTGCGGGCACAGCGACTTCGACCTCTCCGGTACGGGACGCCGCTCGGGCTGGGTCTTCGCGGACGGCCTGCTGACCGCCCAGGAGCTCGCCCTGCTCGAACGCCCGCCGCTGATCGTCGTGGCCAATGCCTGCTACACGGCCCGCCTCGGCGACGCCGCCGGCCCCGGCGCCCCGGACGCGGCGCCCGGCCTCGCCGGCCGCAGTCCCTGGGGGAACCCGCAGGCCGCGCTGGTGCCGAGCCTCGCCGACGAGTTCCTGCGCATGGGCGTGGGGCACTACATCGGGGCGGCCTGGCGGATCCCCGACGACCAGGGGATCACTTTCGCCGACCAGTTCTACACGCACCTGTTCAAGGGCGGGTCCGGCGAGGCGACCCCGACGGTGGGCGGCGCCGTCCGCGCGGCGCGCAGGCGCCTGTACGGGCTCCGCGCCGCCGGGGAGCAGGAGCCGGGACCCGACAGTCCGCAGGGCCGGAACGGCCCCGACGGCCCGGACGGCCCGCAGGTCGCGCCGAGCGGGCAGCGCTGGAGTTCCTGGGCCGCCTACCAGCACTACGGGGACGCGGCCGACCCGTTCGTCCGACCAGGGGGCAGCTAGGAGGTCCACTCATGGCCAGGATCCCGATGGCCGATGTCGTCGTACTGCTCCCCGGTATCGGCGGGAGCGTGCTGACCAGGAACGGCAAGGACGTGTGGGCGCCCTCCGCCTCGGCGGTACTGGGCGCGCTGGCGAGCCTCGGCGGTTCGCTGGAGTCCCTGGAACTCGGTGCGGACGACTGGCTCGTGGACGATCTCGGCGACGGCGTCGCCGCCGACCGTCTGGTGCCCGATCTGCACACGCTGCCCGGACTGTGGAAGATCGACGGCTACACGGCGATCGAGAAGTTCCTGCTGGCCCGGTTCGACCTGCAGAAGGGCCGGAACTACTTCCCGTTCCCGTACGACTGGCGGCGCGACAACCGGGCCGCCGCCCGCAGGCTCGCCGAGCGGAGCGCCACCTGGCTGCGGGACTGGCGGGAGACGAGCGGCAACTCCGCGGCCCAGCTCGTCCTGATCGGGCACTCGATGGGCGGGCTCGTCTCCCGCTACTTCGTCGAGGTGCTGGGCGGCTGGAAGGACACCCGGGCCATCGTGACGTTCGGGACCCCCTACTACGGCTCGCTCAACGCCGTCGAGTTCCTGTGCAACGGCTTCCAGAAGCGGATCGGACCGTTCGAGAAGGACCTCACACGCCTCCTGCGCTCCTTCACCGGCCTCCACCAGCTCGTACCCGTCTACAGGTGCGTGTACGGGCCGGACGGCGAGGCGGCCACCCCGGCCAAGGCGGGGCTGCCCGGCTGGCAACCGCAGTGGAGCAGCCACCTGACCGACTTCTTCGGCGAGATGGAGAAGGCGGCCACCGAGAACAGGAACAAGTCCGACTGGGAGTCCAACCAGGTGGTCTACCACCCCATCGTCGGCATGGACCAGCCCACCCGGCAGTCGGCCCGGCTCACCGACCACAAGGCCGAGACCCTGATGGTCCGCGGGGACGCCGACGAGGGCGGCGACGGCACCGTGCCCAAGCTCTCCGCCGCCCTCTCCGGCACCGAGGACGCCCGCACCTTCGTCCCGCAGAAGCACGGGAGCCTGCAGAACCAGGACGCGATGCTCGACCACCTCGGCGGCATCCTCCAGTCCCTGCACGACATCCGGATCGACGACCTGCGCGCCGCCGTGACCTCGTGGTTCAGCTACCTCGGTGACGATCTCTACCTCTCCGGCGAACCCGTCGTCTGCGAGGTCGGCGCCATCAGCGCGCTCGGCGAGAGCGAACTGCCCGAGGTCCCGGCGCGACTCTCGGTGACCGCCCGGACCACCGGCCGGGCCGTGGTCGCCCGCGAGCTCACGGTCGCACGGCGCAGGCAGCGGGTCGACGTCGGCGTGCTGCCCGCCGGCACGTACGACCTGCTGATCAGCGCCGGGGCCGACACGGCCCCGCTGTCGGACGTCTTCGTGGTCGCCGGTCCGGAGGGCACGGACGCCGCGGAGCCGCGGCGGGATTCGTGACAACGATTACATTCATCCCCAAATAGGGCATTCGGCAGGGATCATTGTTTCCCGTAATTGTCGTATATGGCTGCCATTGCGGCCCGCGCCACCTGAGGGACCGGTGGGCGCCACGGGAGAGATATGGGACGCGTGCGCAGCTGGACGGTCAACCGACGCATCGCTCTGCCGATCGCGGCGGGAGGAGCCGTCGTCCTCGCCCTGGGCGGCCTCTACGGAACCGCTCTCGCGGTCGGAGGCGACATAGACCAGGGCACACGGGTCCTGGGGGTGGACCTCGGAGGCATGAGCCGGGCCGAGGCGCGCCAGGCGCTGACCCGGCAGCTCGGGCCCGCCGCCGCGGCGCCGATCACGGTGAAGATCGGCGACCGGGTGGAGAAGGCCGACCCCGCCGCGTTCGGACTCTCCCTCGACGCCGAGGCGACCGTCGACCGCGTCGTACGGACCGGCTACGGTCCGGGCACCGTCATCGGCAGCCTCTTCGCCTCCGGCAGCCGCGACGTGGCGCCGGTGATCGGCATGAACGAGCAGACCGCCCGCGCCGCCGTGGACCGCCTCGGGCTGACCACCGAGCAGCACGTCCGCGACGGGGCGATCACGTTCGAGAAGGGCACGGCGAAGGCCGTCACCCCGCTCCCCGGCGTCTCCCTCGTCGAGGACCGGGCCCTCGCCACCCTCCGCGACGCCTATCTGCGGCCGCACACCGCTCCCGTCGTCCTGCCGGTCGCGCGCACCGAGCCGCGCGTCGGCGCGGAGGAGACCGGACGGGCCATGCGCCAGTTCGCCGAGCCCGCGATGTCCGGGCCCGTCACGCTCACCGTGGCCGGCCGGCGGATGTCCGTAACCCCCGCCGTCCTCGGCGAACACCTCAAGATGCGTACCGACGGGCAGGGCCGCCTCGTGCCCGCCCTCGACTCCAAGGGCCTGCTCGCGGACCCCGCCGTGGCGCCCACGATCGACGAGGTCACCCGTACGCCGCGCAACGCCGTGCCGGGCCTCGCCGCCGACGGCCGCGTGGTCATCACCGACCAGGGCCGTACGGGACGAAAGGTGACCCAGGACGCGCTCGGCCGGGCCGTGCTGCCCCTGCTGACCCGCACCGGTGCGGCCGCCCGCAGCGGCGAGGTCGCCACCGTGGCGGTCCAGCCGGACCTCACCGCCGATGAAACGCGGCGTCTCGGCATCAAGGAGAAGGTCTCCTCCTTCACCGTCGAATTCCCGGCCGCCCCGTACCGCACCACCAACATCGGCCGCGCCGTGGAGCTCATCAACGGCTCCGTCGTCATGCCCGGACAGGAGTGGAGCTTCAACCGCACGGTCGGTGAGCGCACCCCCGAGAACGGCTTCGTCGACGGGATCATGATCAACGACGGCCAGTACGTGAAATCGCCCGGCGGCGGTGTCTCGGCGGTCGCCACCACCATGTACAACGCCGCGTTCTTCGCGGGCGTCAAGCCCGTCGAGCACGGCGCGCACTCCTTCTACATCGAGCGCTACCCCGAGGGCCGGGAAGCCACCGTCGCCTGGGGCACCCTCGACCTGCGCTGGATCAACGACTCCGGCCACCCGCTGTACATCCAGGCCCGGTCCACCGACACCTCGCTGACCATCTCCTTCCTCGGCACGAAGAAGTACGACGAGATACGTGCCACCAAGGGGCCGCGCACCAACATCACGCCGCCCGGGAAGCGGACCGGCAGCGGCGACACCTGCGAGGTCCAGACGCCCCTGGAAGGCTTCGACGTCACCGTCGGCCGGACCTTCGTCCAGGGCGGCAAGGAAGTCAAGCACGAGGACTTCAAGACCCACTACACGCCGCGCGACGAGGTCACCTGCACCCCGGAGGGCGCGCCGGAAGCCTCTCCGGGCGCCACCCCGGGCGCCACCGCGGGCGCCACCCCCAGTGCCGCGCCGGGCGGCGCACCGCAGGCCCCGGCGCTCGCGCGGACCCCGTCGTCCGCCGTCGCGGACGGCGCCGGGACCGAGGCCCAGCGCCACGCCGACTGACGTCACCGGAGGACCAGGTGTGACAATCCGGGCGCTCCCTGTGCATGTCGGGGGCCGCGGACGCCCGGAAGTGCTACAACTGGGTTCGTGACCATTCCTCGCCACCCGTGCCGGGCACGTCGGTGCGGTCACCTCTAGGCAACCGGAACAAGAGCGTCGCCGGACAGGTATTCGTCCTCCAGGTGGCGATCGTGGTGTTGCTCGCGGCCGGGGCCCTGCTGGCCCTGGTCCTCCAGTCGCGGCACGACACCGAACGCGAGGCGCGCAACCGGTCGGTCTCCGTCGCCCAGACCTTCGCCCACTCCCTGGGCCTCCAGGACACCCTGAAGTCGGCCGACCCGTCCAAGACGCTGCAACCCCTCGCCGAGACCACGCGCAAGGCCGCCGGGGTGGACTTCATCGTGGTGATGGACACCAACGGCATCCGCTACAGCCATCCCCAGCCGGACCGCATCGGGAAACGATTCGTCGGCACCATCGAGCCCTCGCTGAAGGGCCAGGTCCACACCGAGAGCGTCGACGGCCCGCTCGGCAAGGAGATCCAGGCCGTGGTGCCGGTCACCGGGCCCGACGGCAAGGTCAACGCCCTGGTCTCGGCGGGCCTCACGGTCAAGAACGTCACCGGCGTCGTCGACCGCCAGCTCCCGGTCATCCTCCTGGCCATCGCCACCGGCCTGGCCCTGGCCACCGTGGGCACCGCGCTCATCAGCAGACGCCTGCGCCGCCAGACCCACGGGCTCGGCACGCAGGAGATGACCCGCATGTACGAGCACCACGACGCGGTGCTCCACGCCGTCCGCGAAGGGGTGCTGATCACCGACGGCGAAGGCCGGCTCCTGCTCGCGAACGACGAGGCCAAGCGCCTGCTCGGACTCCCGGAGGACGCCGACGGACGCCACATCGCCGACGTGCCGGGCCTGGACCGCCGGATGGCGGACCTGCTGCTCTCCGGCCGCGAGGCCACCGACGAGGTCCTGGAGAGCGGGGACCGGCTGCTCGTCGTCAACCAGCGGCCCACCCACCCCCGCGGCCGCCCGGAAGGCGCCGCCATCACCATCCGCGACTCCACCGAGATGCAGGTCCTGACCAGCCGGGCGGAGACGGCCCGCAGGCGCCTCAAACTGCTGTACGACGCGGGCGGCGACATCGGCACCAGCCTCGACGTGGTGCGGACGGCCGAGGAGCTCGCCGCCGTGGCCGTCCCCCGCTTCGCGGACTTCGTCACCGTCGACCTGGCCGACCAGGTCATCGACGGAGAGGAGCCCCGCGCGGGCTCCGACATGCGGCGCACCGCGGTCTACGGCATCCGCTCCGACCACCCCCTCTACCCCGTCGGCCGGCTGATCGACTTCCTGCCCTCGACCCCCCAGGCGCGCGGATACGGCACCGGCCGGGCCGAGCTGGTGCCCCACCTGGCCGACGCGCCGGGCTGGAAGGCCCAGGACCCGCCGCGCGCCCAGGCCATCGTGGACTACGGCATCCACTCCCTCATCGCGGCCCCGCTCATGGCCCGGGGCGTCGTACTCGGCGTGGTCAACTTCTGGCGGTCGCAGAAGCAGGAACCCTTCGACGAGGACGAACTGTCCCTGGCCGAGGAACTCGTCGCCCGCGCCGCCGTCAGCATGGACAACGCGCGCCGCTACACCCGGGAACACGCCCTCGCCGTGACCCTCCAGCGCAGCCTGCTGCCGCGCGCCCTGCCCGAGCAGAGCGCCATGGACGTGGCGCACTTCTACCTGCCCGCGCAGTCCGGGGTCGGCGGCGACTGGTTCGACGTGATCCCGCTGGCCGGCTGCCGCGTCGCGCTGGTCGTCGGAGACGTCGTCGGACACGGCCTGCACGCCGCCGCCACCATGGGACGCCTGCGTACGGCCGTGCACAACTTCTCCTCCCTCGACCTGCCGCCCGACGAGATCCTGGCCCGCCTGGACGACCTCGTACAGCGCATCGACCACGACGGGGAGGGCGACGACGTCAACGGCGGCGTCCTCGGCGCGACCTGCCTGTACGCCGTCTACGACCCCGTGTCCCAGCGCTGCACGATGGCGCGGGCCGGCCACCTGCCACCCCTGGTGGTCGCCCCCGACGGCACGACGGAGATCGTGGAACTGCCGGCCGGACCCCCGCTGGGGCTGGGCGGCATGCCCTTCGAGACCGCGGAGCTGGACCTCGCGGAAGGCAGCCAGCTCGTCCTCTACACGGACGGGCTGATCGAGGAGCGGACCCGGGACATCAGCGAGGGGCTGGAACTGCTGCGCGCGGCCCTCAGCCACCCCGACCGGGACCCGCACGAGAGCTGCCGGGCCGTGCTCGACATGCTGCTGCCGCCCCGGCCCACCGACGACGTGGCCCTGCTCATCGCCCGGACCCGGACGCTCGGCCCGGACCGGGTCGCCCAGTGGGAGGTACCGTTCCAGCCGAGCGCGGTGGGCGCCATGCGCAACGCCGCGGCGAAGAAGCTCGACGAGTGGGGCCTGACGGACCTCGGCTTCGCCACGGAACTGATCCTCAGCGAGCTGATCACCAACGCCCTGCGGCACGGCAGCGCACCCGTACGGGTACGCCTGCTCCACGACCACAACCTGACCTGCGAGGTGTGGGACGGCAGCAGCACCGCCCCGCACCTGCGCTACGCCGCCACCACGGACGAGGGCGGCCGCGGCCTGTTCCTCGTCGCGCAGCTCAGCGAGCACTGGGGCACCCGGTACACGCCCGAGGGCAAGGTCATCTGGGCCGAGCTGGCCCTGCCCGGCGCCGCGGGCGGCACGGAGGCCGCCCTCGCGGCCTTCCTGGACGTGGACCCCATCTGACGGTCCCCGCGCCCCGCGGGCCCCTCAGACCGCGCCGGGGACGCCGCCCGGTTCCGCCAGCATGTCGTCGACGATCCGCATCCGGGTCTCCGGCAGGCGCTCCGCGATCGCCTCCACCATCATCGCGACCCCCTGCGGATCGGGCGCCGAACAGCGCTCGCGCGCCGCCTCGTCGGGCCAGCGGGCATACGCCACCCAGGTACCGTCGTCCGCCCGGTGCAGCCGGGAGCCGTAACTGCCGCACTGCGCGTGGATGGCCGCCGTCACCCGGTGCCAGCCGTCGGCGAACTGCTGCTCCATGCCCGGCCTGAGCCGCCATCGATAGATCACGGCGAACACGCCCCGATACCCCCGCATCATGATGTGGATCTTTGCTCGCCACCCTAGGGGGTGTCCCCCAGCGCCCGCCGAGCAGGCGGAAACAAACCCGGGGAGCTTCGCGGACGCGCTCGCTACCATCGCCTGGTGCACGCCGAACCCCGCCCCTGGTCCCCGTATCCCAAGATCCCCTCCAACACCCGGCTCGGGGAGGTCCGCGGGCGGAACTGGGTGGCCCACGAGAAGATCCACGGCGCCAACTTCGCCGTCGTGTGCGACGCGTCGGGCGCGCACCCCGCCAAGCGGCGCGAACTCCTCACGGACGGCGGGCTGGACGACTTCTTCGGCGTCGGCCGGATCTGGCCCGCGCTGTCGGTCGCCGCGACCCGCTGCGCCCGGCGCCTGCGCGAGGACACCGGAGCCCCGGTCTCGGCGGTCGTCACCGTCTACGGCGAACTCGCCGGCGGCCGGTACCCCCACCCCGGCGTACCCGCCGTACCGGGCGCGGAGCCCGTCCAGACCGGCGTCTGGTACGCACCCGAACTCCTCTGGCTCCCCTTCGACGCCACCGTCACCGACCACGACGGCCCGCGCTGGGTCGGGGACCGGACGCTGCGCGCGGCCGCCGCCGAGGCCGGGCTGCTGTGCGTCCCGCTGCTCGCCGAAGGCCCGCTCGCGCGTCTGCAGGAACTGCCGTCGGTCTTCCCCACCCGGCTGCCCGCGCTGCCCGGCAACCTCGCCGAGGGCCTCGTCGTCAAACCCGCCGACGGATCCCGCGAACCCGGGCGGCCCATGGCCAAGTTCAAGCAGCCCGCCTTCGCCGAGGACGAGCGCTTCGACGGCTCGCGCCCCTACCGGGCGCCCGCCGAAGGCGCGGCAGGAGTCCCCGGCTGGCTGCTCGCCCACGGCACCGGCCTGCTCACCCCGGCCCGGGCGGCGTCCGCCGTGAGCAAACTGGGACCGCGCACCCCGCCGGACGAGCTGGCCGCCGAGATCGCCCGCGACGCCACCGAGGAGGTGGCGCAGGCCCTGGGCGGCCTGGACGCGTCGACGCACCGCGCACTGGAGGAGTGCCTGCACGCCGGAGCCCTCACCCTGGCCCGCTTCGACGCCGCCGACCGCCGCTCCTGACACCACCGGCTCCGTCGGCACTGTGCATACTGCTGGCATGAAGTCCCCGATCGGCTCCCGCATCCACCTGATGATCACCTTCGTCCTGGTGACGTGCGGCGCGGTGGCCGGAGCCTGCCTCGGAGTGCTCGTGTCCGGCCGGCTGATGGCGGTGGTCTTCGGGGCCGTGGCCGGTCTCGGCGCCGCGCTCGGATCGTTCTTCTCCCGCCGGCAGGTCCTCGCCCTCTTCCAGCCCGACCACGAGGCCGTCCCCGCCGACGGCTACGCCGAAGGCCTCGCCGACGCCGCCCTCGTGTGCATCGCGACCTATCAGGCAGCCGTCTTCCCGCTCACCCCCGACGGGGTGACCGAGTCCGAGCGCGAGGCCCGCCGCACGATGGCCTACCGCATCTCCGCCTACGAGGGCCTGCCGTACCCGGTGCGGACCTCGGCGGCCGCCGCCCTCGAAGCCATCGACGACGGCGCGGACCCCAGGCTGGCGGAGACCGCGATGAAGGCGCTCTGCCTCACCATCTACGACAACCGCCACGGCCGCTGACCCCGGCGCGCGGGGGGCCGCCCGGTGCGCTGAGCGCATTGTCCGATCGGCTGGTCGGCAACGGTTGGGCCTCGGTCCGGCCGTCGGCAGTGGCCTGATGCGGATCATGGCGTTTTCCGGTTATGGAATCTGACGGGATGCTGTTCGCTCGGGCGCCGCTCGACGGTGTCGTCTGGCTCGACACACTGGTCCACGATCCGGACTGCCGGTCATGTCCGCGCCTGCGGGGGCCGGGAGAGGAATCCGAGGAGGCCGACCCCGACGCCGACGGGCTCCCGGTGCTGTCGGGCCGGGGCCGGAACTGGATGGTGGCCGCGTCCGCGGTCACGGTCGTTTCGGCCGTACTGACCGTCGTGGCGAACTGAGCCCTCCCGGCCAGGCCCCGCGCGCACCCGGGTGTGCGCGGGCTCACCTGCACCGGTGGAGGGTGAGCGTCCAGGTCCGGTGACTGTGCTCGCCGGGCCGGTCGGGGTGTTGTTCGGTGATGGTCGCGGTGATCTCGTCGCCGGCGCGGTGGAGCGCGCCGTGGTAGCGCCAGGCTTCCGCGGCGTCGATGGCGAGCAGTTCGGCGAGGACGGTGTCCTCCAGCCGGCGGCCGACGGCGCGCAGCACTCCGGCGTCGAGAACCAGGATCGTGCCGTCCGTGAGGACGAGCGGCTCCGGGGTCTGCGGGTCGGTGAGCGACGGTCCGCGTTCCACCGTGCCACCGGGCAGCAGCCGGACCACCCGGCTGCCGGTCGGGATGTTGCGGTCGGTCTCGACGACGCGGATGCCGGTCCCGATCACGTAGTGGCCGTAGCTGCGCCAGGAGTCGTAGAGGGCGCCGTCGCGGTCGTACGCCCAGGTGTCGAAGGCGTCGTAGCCCTCCAGGCCGAGCACGAACCGGCCGCCGCCCAGGGCCGCGCCGCGGGCGCCGCGCAGTTCGGCGATCCGGCTGCCGTCCGTCAGGTCGAGCAGCACGGCCGGGCCCAGGTTTCCCCAGGCCGTGTACGCGAGGGAGTCCGTCGTGACCAGAACCCGGCCGCCGGAGATGTGGGCGGCGTTGGGGACGCCGGAACAGAGCGCGGTCCAGCGGGTGCGTCCCGAGTCGTCGATGCAGCTGATCTTCCCGGCGGCACCGTGGATCCGCAGATCCTGCCGCCGGGCGAGCGGCCTGCCCCCGGCACGGGACGGGCCACCCGGCGGCAGACCGGCCCTGCGCCCCCGTGCCCGCACCGTGACCCGCCACCCGCCGGACCGGCCGTCCTCCTGCGATATCCCCATGGACCCAGATGCTAAGGCCGGCCGGACCGCGGCCCCGTCCGCAACCGTGGTCGATCCGACGACGCACCGTCACCAAGCTGTGAAGCTTCTGCGGGACGCTGGTGCTCAGCCAGCACGGCCCAGCCCGGCGCGTTCCGCGCATTCCCCAGGGGGGACCATCATCATGAGCACCGTACGCAAGGCCGCCATCGCCCTCGCCGCCGTATCCGCACTGGCCCTGACGGCCTGTGGCCCCACCGAGGACGGCGCGGCGGGCGGGTCCGGGACGCCCGCCGCGAGCCCGACCGCCGGGCCCGGCGGGAGCGCGACCGCTGCCCCCAGCCCGAGCGCGAGCGCGTCGAAGTCCGCGGCACCGAAGAAGACCACGACCCCGTCGAAGTCCCCGAAGCCGGGGTCGACCGACCCCGACTTCGACGTCTTCCCGTGCAGCACGTTCGACGTGACCTTCACCGCGAACCTGGCCGAGCCCACGACCAGCAGTTACCTGCTGAAGATCACCAACAAGGGCACCAAGGCGTGCAGGGCGCTCGGGCACCCGATCGTCACCTTCGGCGACCTGGACGGCCAGGCCACGCAGCGGGGCGCGGCCCCCGGCATCGAGGACGCGCTCCGCCTGGAGCCGGGCCAGTCGGCCTACGCCGGGCTCATGGGCGGCGCGAACGACGGCAAGGGCAAGACCGTCAACTCGATCGCGCTGACCATGAGCACCGAGTCCGACCTCAAGCAGACGCCGCTGAAGGCGTCCACTCCCGGCCTGTACGTCTCGCCCACCAAGAACTCCGTGACCGCCTGGATGAACAACGCGGAGGACGCGCTGAGCCTGTAGACCGGCCCGCCGGCCCCGCGTGGCGGTCGCCGGCACGTCCGCGTTCATCCGGTCGGCCGAGCAACGCAGGCCGGCCGCGCCCCGCCGGGTCAGGCTGTGGACAAGGACCGTCACCACCGCACAGACGAGGACCGAGCCCATGTCCCACAGCCGACGTATCAGCACCCTCGTGGGCGTCGCAGCACTGCTCCTGACGGCCAGCGCCTGCTCGGGCCTGGGCCGGAGCACCGTCGGCATGCTGACCTTCCGCGGACACGACTCGCCGGTCGAGCTGAGCTACTCCAACACGCCGGTCGTCGGCTGCCACAAGATCGGCATCCCGAAGGGGGCCACGCACGTCGAGAACAACACCCTCGTCGACATCGTCCTGTACCGGACACCGGACTGCCAGAAGACCGACAAGGCCGACGGGATCTACGTGGCCACCACCCTCTCGAACGTCACGGCCCCGGTGAGCCTGCCCTGGCGCAGCTTCAGCGTCATCCACTGACCCCGCACCCGCCTGCCCCCGGGCCCCGCCGCTTGCGGGCGGGCGCGCTCTGTTCCATAGTCCGAGGTATGGACGAGCGCGAGGCGGCGCTCCGACAGGCGCACGGCCATGCCGTCCGCTGGCTGGCCAGTCTGTCCGACCGCCCGGTTCCCGCCCGTGCCTCGGTCGAGGAGATCGTGCGCGCGCTCGGCGCCGAGCTGCCCGACGGGCCGAGCACGCCCGCCGATGTGGTCGACCTGCTCGCCACGGCCTGCGAGCCGGGGCTCACCGCCTTCCCCAGCGGCCGCTTCTACGGGTTCGTCATCGGCGGTACCGAGCCGGCCGCACTGGCGGCCGACTGGCTGGTCGGCGCATGGGACCAGAACTGCGTGATGCGCGCGGTCTCGCCCGCCTGCACGGCGGCGGAGGAGATCGCCGAAGCCTGGCTGCTCGACCTGCTCGGCCTGCCTCCGGACAGCGCCGTCGGTTTCACCACGGGCGCCACCATGGCGAACTTCACCTGCCTCGCCGCCGGGCGCGACACGGTGCTGCGGCGCGCCGGCTGGAACGCGGCCCATGACGGACTCGTCGGCGGGCCGCCCGTACGCGTGGTGGCGGGCCGGGACCGCCACATGTCGATCGACCTGGCCCTGCGCTACCTCGGGCTCGGCCGGCCCGAGCTCGTCGGGGCGGACGGCGAAGGACGCATCGACCCCGGGGCCCTGCGCCGCGCCCTGGCGGCCGGCCGTCCCGGCCCCACCATCGTGGTCCTCCAGGCGGGCGACATCCATTCGGGCGCCTTCGACCCCTTCACCGAGACGGTCCGTATCGCTCGCGAGGCCGACGCGTGGGTGCACGTGGACGGTGCGTTCGGCCTGTGGGCGGCCGCCTCCCCGGCCCACGCCCACCTCACCGACGGCTGTGCGGGGGCGGATTCCTGGGCCACGGACGCCCACAAGACCCTGAACGTCCCGTACGACTGCGGCCTCGCCATCGTCCGCGACCCCTCCGCCCTCCGGTCGGCGATGGGCGAGCGCGGCGACTACCTCATCCAGCACGAACACGGCGACCCCGTCGACAAGGTCCCCGAACTCTCCCGCCGCGGACGCGCCTTCACCGTCTGGGCCGCCCTCAGATCCCTCGGCCGCCAGGGCGTGGCCGACCTCGTCGACCGGCTGTGCCGGCACGCCGGCGCCTTCGCCGCCGGCCTTGTCGCGATGGAGGGCGCGACCGTCCTCAACGACGTGGTCTTCACCCAGGTCTGCGCCGCGTTCGGCGACGACGCGCGCACCGACCGGGTACTGACCCGCCTCCTCGACGAGGGCGCGGCCTGGATCAGCGGCTCCACCTGGCACGGCCGCCGCGTGATGCGCATCTCGGTCAGCAACTGGTCGACGACCGACGAGGACGTCGCACGCACCCTGGACGCGATCCGCCGCGCGTCCGACGGCACATGAGGACAGGTCAGGGCTCCTCACCGCCGTAGGCCGCGATGTCCTGCGCGACGTTGAAGTCCGGGCCGTGCTCCGCCCGCATGTCCTCGAACCACCTCATGGTGCGCGCACCTGCGTACGAGACCAGTCCCGGCGAGACGCCCAGCCGGAAGCCGCCGAGGAGCGGTTCGTCCTCCGGTGTGCGGGGGAGGATGTTCAGCGGCGACGGGCCGTCCGAGGCGTACACGACGCAGTCGGCGGACACCGCCAGCGGGAACAGGCCCGCCGTCCGCGCCGACGTGAGCATCTTGCGGTGCATGTTGGTCCGGCCCTTCGCGGAGACCGCGGCCCGGATGTCGGGTCGCCAGGTCGGGCGCTGCGGAGCCTGCCACGACTGCCCGCCGAGCAGGGCCAGACCACCCTCGGCGGTCGCCTCGATCGCGCCGAGCACGGCCGCCGCCCCGGGATCGCCCCGGTGGCGGCGGGCCATGGCGTCCAGCAACTCCTTCTCGGTGAGACCCGGGACCATACCGAGGTCGGCCATGGTGGCCAGGTAGCCGTCCCGCAGCCGCTCGTACCAGGGGTCGAGGTAGGGGGCGCTCCTGGTACGGACGTACGCCTCCAGGGGGTGGACCGCGAAGCCGAGTTCCACCGCGTACGCCAGGGTGGGGGTGGTGTACCAGGCCGCGCCCGTCGGAGGGCGCCCGTGCGGTGTGAACGGGGAGGGCAGGCGCGGGTCGAGGGTGATGTGGGACAGGTCCACCAGCCAACTGCCGGGAAGCGACTTGTCGAAGCCCGGCCGCCTGACGTGCACGGGGGCGTCGAGCCCCACGCCGAGCCGGCTCGCCGCCCCGACCGGCGCCAGGTTCACCCTGATGCCGACCACGTGGGACGCGCCGAGTTCGGCGTCGGCGGGCGGCCGCTGCCAGGAGTGCGCCTCCTCCATCAGCACCTGGTCCGGAGTGCGGCGGTGGCCGGGCGGGTGGAGGCCCGCGAGCATCGGGTGCCCGTCCGGGGCCTCGCACGGCGCGCAGTCCACCGCCTCCGTGAGCGCCGAGGGATTGGGCGCGGACACCCAGGCCCCGGTCCGCTTGTCCCGTACGGCACGGGTCGGCGGGCGCAGCGCGGTCATCAGCGACAGCCCCGTGGCCGCCGGAGAGCCGTGCGGGGTGATGACGCGCTCGGCGTACGTGCCGAGCACACGGGCGGCCGCGGCGGGCGGGAGCTGCGCGGTCGCACCCCAGTGGCGGGGGTCGAGTCCGCCCCAGGGCAGTACGCACAGCTGGACGCACTGCCGTCGGCTCCCCCGGGCGGGGCGGTACAGCCGGGTCCAGGAGCCGAATCCGGTCCGGGTCGGCTGCCAGCCCGACCGCCGGAGCCGTACGAGGACCTCGTGGCCGTCCGGGAGGGACCACCGGGAGCCGCCGGGACTGGGCGGGAGGCCGAACCGTTCGGCCGCGGCCGGGGTGAGGACGAGCAGCGGATCGGCCTCCCTGCCGTGGCGGTGCAGCCGCGGCGCGCCGAGGCCCGCCCGGGTCAGGGCCCATTCCAGGAGCTCGGCGAGCGTCGTCGCGGGGGAGTACAGCACGCGGCCGCCCGCGCAGTGGGCCCGTACCGTGCCGTTCTCGGCATCGACGACGGCCAGCGGCCCGTTCTCGAACTGCTGCGGTTCCGCGGTGGCCGATCCGTTCCCGAACTGCCGCGGTGCCGCGGTGGCCGCTCCGGCGGGCAGTCGCGGCGCCGCGGTGGCGGGCCCGGCGGCCCGGTTGCGCAGCCGGATCCGGGCGGCGACGGCGTTCTGGGCGAACTGCTGCGGTTCGGCGCTGCCGCGCCGGGCCATCCGGCGCCGGACGGCCCGCCAGGCGTCCTCCAGGCTCAGCTCCGGTCCCACGCCCGCGATGCCGTGTTCCAGCACGGAGATCAGCTCGCCGGTGAACTCCGGGAACGGGGCTCCCGGCGGGACGAAGGAGCGCCGTGTCGCGGGAGCCGACGTCAGGACGCAGTCCCCGTGGTCGTCCCCGTCCACCGCCTCCCCGCCGCCGGCCGGGTGCCCGGCGGGACGTGCGGTCTCGTCCAGGGCGTGCGCGAGGTCCTCGCGGGTCGCCCCGCCGATGCCGGACATCGCACCCGCCAGGCCGCTGTAGCAGCAGTCCAGCAACGTCACCCGGTGCCGCGCCCGGTACCCGGCCTGGCGCACCACGTCACGCAGTGTCCGGTACGGCAGCGACCCGATCTGCGGATGATCCGCGTCCGCCTCGGCCAGGGCCAGGTACAGCTTCTCGTCGCGGTCGCGCAGCCCGTGCCCGGCGAAGTGGACGAGGAGCGTGTCCGTGGCCTCCAGGGCCGCGTCCCGCACCGCGCCCAGTATCCGGGAGCCGGAGGCGTCCGCGCCCAGCACCGTGACGTGCGCGGCGGGCAGGCCCCAGACCGACGGGTCCTGCAGCAGCTCGGCGAGACGGTGTGCCCCCGCGGCGGTCGCGGGCAGCGGCTCCAGGTCCGGGTGGCCGTAGTCGCCGACCCCGATCAGTACGGCCCGGCTCGCGTTCGGATCAGGAACCGGCACCGGGGGATTCCTGCGAAGCGCCCTGCGAGAGGCCCGGGCCGGCCTGACCGCCGGCCAAGGCGCGCGCGACGCGCGCCGCGTCCTCCGCGGTACCGTCCTCGACGACGATGCGGACCCCGTCGTACTCGACCACCAGCTGCGCGCCGGAACGCTGCCGGGGCGGCAGCGAGGCGCGGAACGTCCGGTGCGCGTACACCAGCGCCGTGGCGGAGAACCCGGAAGAGACCGCGAGACTGATCCACTCGACCAGATCGCCCGACATGGCTCCGCTCGGGGCCGTCGCGCGGACCCGCCGGACGGCCGTGGACCGGGACACCTCGCGGTCCTGCGTCAGCCAGTCGGCGAAATCGCCGGTCAGCCCGGCGGTCCCGGACGCACCCGGGTCGTCCCCGTCATCGGCCCCGATCCTTACGCGCATGTCGGCCATCCCTGGTTCCCCCGCTTCTCCGTAGGTCCAACTGCCCTGCCGGCGAAGGCAGGAGTCGCCCTCACCCTATCCGTGTCGATCTTGCTTGATGCGCCGTTCGGTCCGGCGGGAGGCGAGGGTCACGGGCGTCGGGCCGTCGGGGCGGACGGTGATGCCGTACGCCGCCCCCGTGGGGACGGCCCGGAAGTCCGGGACGTGGTCGGGCAGCAGGAGTTCGAGCAGGGCGACCGACTCCCGCAGGGCGAACTGCTGGCCGAGGCAGGCACGGGGGCCGATGCCGAACGGCAGATAGGAGCCGGGCCGCGTCGGACGGCCACCGGGAACGGTGAAGCGCCTGGGGTCGAAGTGCTCCGGATCCGGCCACAGACCGGGATCCCGGTGGGTGAGGTAGGGGCAGACCAGCAGATCCGTGCCCGCGGCGACGCGGTAGCCCGCCAGGACGTCGTCCTCGGCGGCGTGCCGGGGCAGGATCCACGCGGACGGGTAGAGCCGCAGCGTCTCGCCGACCAGTGCCCGGATCGCCTCGCGCCGCTCCGCCGAGCCCGCGCGACCGGCCGCGAGGGCCTCCTCGCGGGCCGCGGGGTGGCGGTCGAGGAGCAGGTACAGCCAGGTGAGCGTGGTCGCGGTGGTCTCGTGGCCGGCGACCAGCAGGGTGACCAGCTCGTCCCGCACCAGCCGGTCGGTGTACTCGGGGTGCTCGGCCGAGGCATCGACCAGCACCTGGAGCAGCCCCGGCCCGTCGGGGCCCGGGGCGCCGTCCCGGGCGGCGGCCACCGCCCGCCGGGCGACCTCGTCGATCCTGGCCAGGTCGTCGGCGACGGCGTCCCGGGCGTCCACCCGGTCGGCGGGCAGGCTCGGCAGCGCCGCCACCACGGTGGCCACGGAGGTCAGTTCGTGCGCCGTGGCGTCGTCGAGCGGGTGCCCGGTCAGCGCCCGCCAGATGGTGTCCAGGGCGAAGCGGCGCATCTCCTCGCCGAGATCGAAGGTCCGCCCGGTGAGCGCGTGTTCGGCCCACCGTCCGGCCGTGGTCCGGGCCGCCCCGGCGATCCGCGCCTCGTAGCGGCGCATCCCCTTCCCGGTGAACTGCGCCTGCAGCAACTTGCGTTGGCGCCTCCAGGCCTCGCCGGTCGCGGCGAGCACCCCGTCGCCGATGAGCAGGCGGGCGCGGTGGGAACGCTTGACGTACCGGTCGGGGTGCAGGGCGAGGACGTGCTGGACCGCCTCGGGCGCGGTGACCAGGACGGTGGGCTGCGGCCCGAGCCGGAACGCGGCGACACCGCCCAGCCGTTCGCGTACCTGCGCCAGCAGGTCGACCAGTTCACCCCCGTGGGCGCGCCACCGCTCCACGCAGCCGGGGTCGGCCTCGGGGAGCGGTCGCCCCGCCCCGGACCGCTGCACGGTGGGCGGCCCGCTGCTGGCGTCGATGGCCACGGCTCTGCTCCTGTCCGGCTGTCGGGACGGTGACCGACGGATGCGTCGGCATCACGGACTGTACGGGGACGGACGGGTGCGGTGACAGCGCCGGAGGGCCGATGGCCCGATTCAGCCCGGTGGCTGGGGTTCGGGCCCGCCGATGCGGGCCGCGAGGAGGGCGATGTCGTCGTCGGCGGAAGCGGGCACCAGGTGGGCGATGAGCGAATCGCAGAGGTGGTCGAGCGATTGCTGGGGCGCGGCGAGCAGGCCGGTGAGTTCGGCCAGGCGTTCGTCGATGTCACGGCGGCGCGCCTCGATGAGGCCGTCGGTGTAGAGGACCAGGGTGCTGCCGGGCGGAAGGGCGATGTCGGTGGTCGTGAAGGAGATGCCGCCGACGCCCAGCGGGACGCCCGGCGGGGTCTTGACGAGGTAGACCGTGCCGTCGGGCTGGACCACCGCCGGGGGCGGGTGGCCGGCGCGCGTGACCGTGCAATGGCCGGTGGCGGGGTCGCAGACCACGTAGAGGAACGTCGCGAGCATCGGGTCGGACAGGTCGGCGAGGGCGGCTTCGAGCTGGTGCAGCAGGGCGGTGGGGGGCATGTCGAGGCGGCCGAGGGCGCGGACGGTCGCGGAGAGCCGCCCCATCACGGCGGCGGCCGCGATGCCGTGGCCCATGACGTCGCCGATGAGGAGCGCGGCCCGGCCCCCGCTGAGGGGCAGCACGTCGTACCAGTCACCGCCCACCTCGTTGACGTCGCTGGCCGGCAGATAGCGGTGGGCGATCTCGATGCCGGGCGGCGGGGTGACGTGCTGGGGGAGCATGCTGCGCTGGAGGACGACCGCGGTCTCGTGCTCGTGGTGGTAGAGGCGCGCGTTGTCGATGCTGATGGCGGCGCGGGCCGACAGCTCACCGGCGAGGGTGACGTCGTCGGAGCCGAACGGGCCGGTGCGCCCGGTGCGGTAGAAGGTGGCGACGCCGAGGACCATGTCGCGGGCGATCAGCGGCGTCATCATGAAGGAGTGCACGCCCAGCTCCATTAGCTGGGCCGGTTTGGGGGTGTGCCGGGCAGCGGGGGCGACGGCCCGCTCGTCGAGCTGGGCGATCAGGAAGGGCTGCCGGGCCGCGAGGGCCTGGGTGTACGGGGCGGTCGTGGGGAAGACGAGGGTCCGGCCCAGGGGCGCCAGGGCCTGCGTGACGGCGGAACCGGTCAGCGGTGCCTTCCCCAGACGGCGCAGGGCGACACCCCCGGCCAGTCCCGTGCCGGGTTCGATACCCCGGGCGAGGGAATCCAGGACGTCGACGGTGACGGCACTCGCGAGGTGCGGGACGGCGAGGTCGGCGAGCTCCTGCGCCGTGCGCTCCAGGTCGAGGCTGGCGCCGATGCGGGAGCTCGCCTCGCTGAGCAGGGCGAGACGGCTGCGACCCGCCTCCGCCTCGGTGTGGTCACGCTGCTGCATCGTGATGTCGAGGAGCGAAGCGATCACCCCGATCGGCCGGCCGCCGGGATCCTCCACGCGCACGTACGAGCACGACCACACGTGGTCGTGGTCCGGGTCGGCAGGGGTCCGGCCGGTTCGGCGCCGGTCGAGGACCGGCTCACCCGTCTCCAGGACCCGGCGCATCGCCTCCTCCATCTCGTCGGCGTTCACCTCGGGCAGCAACTGGGCCAGCCGCCGCCCCACATGGGCGGACTCCGCGAGACCGTTCATCGCCTCGAGGGCCGGATTGACCTGGAGGAACCGCAACTGCGTGTCGAGGACGCCGATCCCGACCGGCGAGCGGGCGAACAGCCCGTCCCAGACGGCCGACGAACCCCGGATGCGGCGGGCCGCATGGGCGTCCGCGGCGAAGACCAGCACGGCCGAGGCGCCGTGGCGGCGGTCCGGGACCGGGCAGGCCCAGATCTCCAGCTCCAGCGGGTGACCCTTGCTGTGCCAGGCGGTGACCGTACCCATGACCCCGCGCCCGGTCGCGGCCGTCTCCCACAGGGACCGGCCCAGGCTGCGGTCGGCGCCCGGATGGAGCAGATCGGAGATGTGCCGTCCCAGTACCTCGGGCGGGGCGTAGCCGAGGAGCTGCTGGGCGCCCTGGTTCCAGCGCACGATGATCCCGTCGTTGCTGGTGGCCACGAGCGCGACCGGCAGGGCGCCCAGCCAGCCTCCGGCATCCTGGGCGGCGCTGCTGATCAGATCGTCGAGCGGCATCTCCTCATGCATCCTGCACCCGCTCCTCGGGGGCGGCCCCGGCCTCGCGCCGCGCCGGCCCCGCCGGGGCGGCGTGCGCCACCGTCGACCCGGCCACCGTCGACCCGGCGCCGCGGCCGTGCCGCGGTCCGCCCGTGCGGCCACCCACCCGCTGCGACATGCGACTGCGCGTGGTCCACATCTCTCATCGTCGCCCGGATGGCACCGCGGCGCCCCCCGGCCGGGCGGCTCCGGCCGCCGCCGGGGCTTCGGCGCAGCGCAGGCGCCCGGCGGTCACGGGGGCGCCGTCGGCCACGTTGCGGTCGAAGGTGACGCTCCTGACCCGGACCGGCCGGTCGCCGACGGTGACCTCGACGACGGCGTCGAGCTCCGGGTCCACCTGCGTCCGGGAGCCGGGCAGGGCTGCCGCCACGGTCGCCGCGTCGTCTTCCCGGCCGGTGGCGTACCGGACGACCGGGGGCCCGGGCGGGCGTACCGCGGGGGCGGTCGCGGAGGAGTCGGTGACGGCGAAGCCGTTGCCGCGCAGGGCGGCGGCCACCTCGGCGTCGTCCACCCGGACGGCGATCCGGGCCGGATCGGCCGGGGCCGGGTTCTCCGCGACGGGCTGGATCCGGGTGTCGCCCGTGATCGGGCGGTCCGCGCCCAGGGCGGCCCAGAGCGCGGCGGACCGGGCCTCGTCCCACACCAGGGTGGAACCCACACCGGGGACGCGGTGGTCGAAGAGCCGGATGGGGACGGTCGCGAACTCCGTCCGGTCCGCCCGGAGGTGGCCGAGCGCCCAGCCGATCCGCACCAGGTCGTCCAGGCCCGTCCGTTCGTCGGTGCGTACGGTCTTCAGCAGGGTGCGTACGGTCCGCGCCGTGCTGATGGGGCCGGCCAGGGCCCCCTCCGCGGTGAGCCGGGCCAGCAGGTCGTTGACCACCCGCTGCTGGCGGCGGACCCGGCCGAGGTCGCCGGGCCGGAGGTCGACGTGACGGGCCCGGACGTAGCGCAGTGCGCGGTTCCCGTCGGCGAGGTGGCGGCCGGCGCCGATGTCGAGCCCGGAGTTCTCGTCCTTGAGCGGCCGGTCCGTGCACACGGTGGCGCCGCCGAGGTTGTCGACCGTCTGCTCGAAGCCCGTGAAACCCGTCTCCAGGTAGTGGTCGATGCGCAGACCGGTGGCCTTCTCGACGGTGGCCACCGTGAGCGGGCCACCGCCGAGCGCGAAGGCACCGTTGATCTTGCCGCGGCGGCCCGGGCCGGCGGCCGTGGCGGTGGTGGCCGCGTACTCGACGTAGGAGTCGCGCGGGATGGAGACGATGCTCGCGCGCCGCCGGTTCTGCGACAGGTGGACGAGCATCATCACATCGGTGCAGTTGCACCCCTTGCCGCCCACGTGGAGCCGCCGCTTCTCGGCCGCGGAGAGTCCGGCGCGGCTGTCGATGCCGACGACCAGGATGTTGGTGCCCCGGCCGCCGCCAACAGCACCGCCACCGCCTGCCGGCGCGCTCGCGGCCGAGACGGCCTGGGAGCCCGCGAAGGAACCGCAGGAGAGGGCGGCCAGCAGGGTCAGGGCGACAGCGGTACGACGCAAGACACATCCCCAAAATAGAACGAACCGACTGAAATGGGGAATGTACTGGTCTGCTGTGCGAGCGGCCGGTCTGTACGCGCCGGGATTCCTCCCGCCGGGGGCGGGCTTGGTACATCTGCCCGCCGCGGCGGGGAGGCCGGCGCCGGCCCGGTCAGCGCTCGGACAGCTCCGACGGGGCCTCCTGGACGATCCAGCTGTTGCCGTCGGGGTCGTCGAAGGTCAGGAAGGAGTTCCAGGTGCCGCCCTTGCCCTCCTGCCAGCCCGATGCGCCGAGGTTCCGGACGGGCGACACGTCCACCCCCCGGGCCACCAGTTCCTCGCGGGCCGCCTCGATGTCCGTGACGCACAGCTGGAGGCCGTGCAGGGTGCCGGGCTCCATGGTCCGGCCGCCGGGCGCTCCGGGCATCCCCTGGAGCATGGCGATGGAACACCGGGAACCGGGCGGCGTCAGCTGGATGATGCGCACGCCGGGGGAGACCTCGTCGTCGAGGTCGACGCCGAAACCGACCTGGTCGGCGTAGAAACTCTTCGCGCGATCCATGTCGGTGACAGGGACGGGGACGACTTCGAGCGTCCAGTTCATGGAGTGTCTCCTTCGGGGATCGGGGGATCGGGGGATCGGCGGGTCGCACGGCGGGGCGGGTCCACCGTTTCCCATGGAGGACCCGTGGCGCACGTCGAAACGCCCGGCGGCCGCCGACTTCTGCGGGAGGGACGGGGCGGTTGTCGCGGGTCAGTCGTCGGGGAGGACGCGGCCGTCCTCGTCGAGCGTCAGGTGGATGCGCGCGGGGTCCTGGCTGTTGACGTCGGACGGCCGCGGGCCCTCCGGCCCGTCGGGCCCCCAGCGCAGCAGGCGGCGGGTGCGGACGATCTGGTACAGCGTGCCCTGGAACTCCAGCCGGTCCACGCGCCCGGCCCGGAGCGTGTCGGCGGCCCCGGCGTACGCCGCCATCTTCGCGGCCCGCAGATCGGCGCTCTCCCCGCCGCCCGCGGCCGTCCACGTACGGGCGTCCGTGCGCGGGTCGGCGTCCTCGGGGATCAGACCGCGCATCCGCGGCCACATCCACGTCAGGGCGAAGTCCAGCGACTTGCGGGCGGCGTGCGGGGTCGCGTGCGGGCCGCTGACCGGCCGCCAGCCGTCCTTGGTCCGCTCCACGACGCTGAAGGTCGGCGGCATCAGCAGAACGTCCGGGTGGGTGTCCAGGGCTCGCCGCGAGTCGGCGCGCACCTCCTCGGGGAACCGGCCTCCCATGTAGCACAGGCCGCGCAGCGCCAGCTGCTCGAACGCCTGGGTCGGGGTGACCGGGGCGTCCGGATCCACGACCAGACCGTCGTCGATCGCGGGCTCCCGGGCCGCCCGGTCCCAGACGGGGACGAGAGGCTCCGGATCCGTCGGGCGCGGCGTCTCGATACCGCCCGGGCCCGAGGCCGCGTACTCCTCGGCCCGCACCACCCGGTACCGGGTCCCGGACACGACGAGTTCGTCGACGGGTTCGCGCTCCAGCCGGGCGACCGCCGCCAGCAGCTCGCGCCGCTCCGCCCGGTCCTGCGCCTCGTCCTTCGCATGGAACCACAGCCGCGAGTTCAGCCCGTCGCGTGCCTGCTGCGGGCAGCCGGACGTCACTTCCAGCACCACGCGCCACCGCGGCCCGTCCCCGGCGGACTGCGCCGCGACCCCGAACAGCGGGCCGCGCACCACCACATCGCCCGCCCGCGCCACGGCGTCGAGCGCGTCGGCTTCCACTGCGGCTTCCACCGGTTCCACCGGCACCCGCACCACCACCGGCCGCGACCCGCGCGGCCTCATGTCCCCACGGTCCATGGCCCCATCCTGCCGACCGGTGCGGTGCGCCGCCGCTGATTCGCGGATTCCCCGGCCCCGGGGGGCCCGCGGGCGGTACCGTCCGCGCACCCCTGACATTCGTCACTGTCCGACCGCCGGCACGTGCGCGAGCCTGGAGGAGGGAACGAAGCGGAGTGACGAGGGGCAGGGGGCGGCCATGGCGGTGCAGGGACCGACGACCGGACCGGCGACGGGGGCCGTGACACCGCGGCCGACCCGGAGCGGGATCTTACGGATATGGGCCCGGTCGCTGACGGCGGTGGTGCTGCGTCGTCCGCCGGCCCCGGGCCCGCGGCACTCGGCCGGGACGCGTCAGGTGGTCCTGGTCCTGGCGGTGACGGAGGTCGTCGTGGCCTTCCCGCTCTCCTCGATGCTGCCGCCCGCGGTCCGGCCGCTGCACGCGGTGCTGGAGCTCCTTCTCGTGCTGGGCGGCCTCGGCCTGGTGGCGGCGCTGGTCCGCCACCCGCACGAGGTGGACGAGGAGCGGGTGGTCCTGCGGACCGGATTCCTCGGCGACGTGACCCTGCCGCGCCCGGCGGTCCGCTCCACCTCCCCGGTGATACGCACCGTCCCCGGCCGCGGCCCGAGGCCCGTGCCCGGCGAACCGGACGCGGTGGCCTGCTCGGTGGAGAGCGCACTGAACGTGGCCGTGCACCTGGACCCGCCCGTGCTCCTGGACCTGGGCCCGGCCGGGCCGGTGGCGGCGGCGACCGTGTACGTCTCGGTGGACTCGCCGCCCGCCCTCGCCGAGGCCCTCCGCCGCGTGGTCCCGCCGCACCGGGGCTAGGCAGTCTCTTCCGGATCTTGCCGGCAAGATTCGAAAGAGACGGTTAGCCTGGACAGGGAGAAACCACCCGCCGGCACGTGGGGAGGGAGGTCCCCGTGGTGACCCCGAGACTGCGCCTGACGACAGTGGACGCGGGACCCTTCACCCTGCCGAGGAGCGACCTCCTGTACGGGGCGAGCGGCACGGTCACCGTCCCCTCGACGGTCGCCGTCATCGAGCACGCCACCCACGGGCCGATCCTCTTCGACACGGGCGTCAACCACCGCGTCGCCGACCCCGAAGCGGCCGAGGCCCACTGGGGTCCGGGCCTGCGGTCGGCGTACGGCGCCGAGGGGTTCACCCGGGCACACGCCGTCGACGCGCAGCTGGAGCGCCTCGGCTACCGCCTCGCCGACGTCAGGTACGTCCTCTACTCCCACCTGCACCTCGACCACGCCGGAGGGATGACCTACTTCCCGCACGCCGTGCACGTGGCCCAGCACGACGAACTGCGCCATGCCTGGTGGCCGGACCGGTGGACGGCCCGCGGTTACGCCTTCGCGGACTACGCGGGCAGCCGGAACTACGACTTCCTCGAACTGAGCGGTGACACCGACCTGTTCCGGGACGGCACGCTCACGCTCGTGCGCACCGCCGGCCACACCCCCGGCCACCAGGGAGTCATCCTCGACCTCGACCACCACGGGCGGATCGCCCTCATGGGCGACGCCGCGCACCTCCAGCAGGGGATGGAACACGACGTGCCGATGCTCAGCGACTGGAACACCCAGGAGAAGATGCTGACCTACGGGCGCCTGCGCGTGCTGTCCCGGTCCGGTATCCGGGTCTTCCTCTCCCACGACCCGGACCACTTCGCGGCCCTGCCGCACGACGGCGAGTTCTGGGACTGAGGAACGGCCGCGCGCCACCCCACCGGTCGCTGTCCCCCGAGGGGGTCCGGTGGGGTGGGATCGTGCAGCGAGGCAGCCCGCCTCAACCCTTGAATGGGAATGCTCCGACTGTAGGGCGAGCCACTGACAACGCCCGGACGGCCGAGCAGCCCGAACTCGAACATGCATCCGAGAGGTCGCCCGGTCCGGCGGGCTCGGAATGCCGGGCCCGCCCGTCCGGCGCACCCTGGGGAGAGGCGGGACCGGTACCGACACCGTTCCGCCCCTGGTGCCGCCCTCCGGCGGCCCCGACGCGTGGGGAGGCAGAACGCATGGCCAAGTCCGACGAACCGAAGGGCTGGGGGCCGCTTCCGGACCCGCCCCCGGAACTGTTCAACGTGCCCCCGGGCGAGCCGCTCGACGACGCACGGCGCACCGCGGTCCTCGACTGGACGGTGAACCAGTACGTCGCCCTCGGATGGCGCGTCGAATCGCGCTCCCCGACCCAGGCGGTGCTGGTGCGCGGCGGGAACGTCAACCACCTCCTGCACGCGATCCTGACCATCTTCACCTGCCTGCTGTGGGGCGTCGTGTGGATCGTGCTGGCCCTGGGCAACAGGACGGAGCGCGTCGCCCTCACCGTCGACCCGACCGGCCGCGTCCAGACCGTGCACGGTCCGGGCTGACCCGGACCGGCCGGTCCGGTCACACGTCCGGGAACTCCGCAGCGATGCCCAGCGTGGGGGCGATGGCCCGCCAGATCGTCGAGCGGGCCGCCGCGAGGTCCACCCGCGGGTCGTCGAGCATCAGCCGGATGCCGAGGCCGTCGCACAGTGCCAGGACCAGGGTGCCGAGCGCGGTGACGTCGCAGTCGGCGAACTCCCCCGAGCGGATGCCCCGTTCCACGGCCCCGCCGACCCACGTGTGCAGTTGGTCGTACAGGTCGACGGCCAGGTGCCGGGCCGCCGGATCGCGCTGGGCCCGCACCCACAACTCCTGCCAGAGCTTCCAGTCCTGGCGCAGCTCCGCGTCGGTCGGCAGCATGCTCCGCAGGATGCGGGCCAGGACGACCGAGGAGGGCACCGAATCGGGGACGTCCTCGGTGTCCGTACCGGTCTGGGCGAAGGAATGCGTCATCGCCTCGGCGAAGAGCTTCTCCCGCGTGTCGAAGTGGTAGTGCAGCAGGGCCTTCGACACACCGGCGTGCTCGGCGACCTTTCGCATGCTGACGTTCTCGAAGCCGATCTCGGCGATGACTTCGCACGCGGCCGTGAGGATTCGCTCACGCGTCTCGAGTGCGCGCTCGGCCTTGGTCACGTTGGCTGCTCCCCGTGTCGGCGCCCGTGGACCGGGCGGGTGGGCCCGGTTGCCGTGGCCACCACGCCACCATCCTCGCGCATCCGGCCGCCCCCGCGGTCGCCGTAGGTGTGGAAGCCCCTGCCGGTCTTGCGGCCCAGCCGGCCCGCGTCGACCATCCGGGCCAGCAGCGGCGGCGGGGCGTACAGCGGCTCGCGGTACTCCGCGTACATCGACCGCGCGATGGCCTGCACCGTGTCCAGGCCGATCAGATCGGCCAGGGCGAGCGGTCCCAGCGGGTGGGCGCAGCCCAGGGTCATGCCCCGGTCGATGTCCTCGGCCGAAGCGGCGCCGTGCTCGGCCATCCGCACGGCGGCCAGCAGGTACGGCACGAGGAGCGCGTTCACGACGAACCCGGCCCGGTCCCGGGCGCGCACGACCTCCTTGCCCAGTACCCCGGAGGCGAACGCGTGCGCCCGCCGGACGGTCTCGTCACCGGTGAGCAGGGAGGGCACCAGCTCGACCAGCGGGAGTACCGGTACCGGGTTGAAGAAGTGCAGGCCGACGACCTGCTCCGGCCGCGAGACGGCCGCGGCCAGCCGGATGACGGGTATGGAGGAGGTGTTCGTCGCGAGGACCGCGTCCCGGCGCTCCACCACCCGGTCGAGCAGGGCGAAGACCTCCAGCTTCGCCCGCTCGTCCTCCGCCACCGCCTCGACGACGAGGTCCCGGTCCGCCAGCCGTGCCGCATCCGTGGTCACCGCGATCCGGCCGACGGCGGCGTCCCGTTCGGCGGCCGTCAGTTTGCCGGACGCCGCGGCGCGGGCCAGGGAGCGGCTGATCCGCTCCAGGCCGGCGGCCGCGGCCGGACCGGACGCCTCCAGCACCACGACGTCCCGTCCGGCCCGGGCACAGACCTCGGCGATACCGGATCCCATCAGTCCGCAGCCCACGATCCCGACCCTTTCGACATCGGTCATCGATCGGTCCTCCCTCTTCTGGTGCTTGGCGCTTGCGGGGTTCCTGCTGCTTCTGCTGCTCCTGCTGTCGACGGGGCGGGCCCGGACCGCCGGCCCGGGCCGCCCCCACCTGTCACGCCCCGCCCGTCACTGCGGGGACGGCATCCGCAGAACGCCCGTACCGCGCTTGACCAGTTCGCCCGCGATGATCAGGCGCTGGATCTCGGAGGTGCCCTCCCAGATCCGGTCGACGCGCAGTTCGCGGTACAGCCGCTCGACGGGGTACGAGCGGTCGTAGCCGCGCCGGCCGAAGATCTGCAGGCACCGGTCGACGACGCGGCCCGACGCCTCGCTCGCCGCCAGCTTGGCGATGGCCGCCTTCGCGTGCAGCGTCTTGCGGTCGAGGACGCCCTCGTCGACCTCCCAGGCCACCTGGTGGGTGTACGCGCGGTTGACGGCGATGTCGACGGCGCTGTCGGCGAGCATCCCCTGGATCAGCTGGAAGTCGGCGATCGGGGAGCCGAACTGACGGCGCTCCACCGCCCAGTCCCGGGCGAGTTCCAGCGCCCGCTCCGCCGCCCCGATCGTCCGGGCGGCGATCATCAGCCGTTCCTCGGTGAACCACGAGCGCGTGATGTCGTAGCCCTGGCCCACCCCGCCGAGCACCGCGTCGTCGGGCACGAACACCTCGGTGAAGGTGAACTCGGGGTGCTCGTAGACGAAGGTGTGCATCCAGCGCGGCACCCGGGTCATCTCGATGCCCGTCGTGTCCTTGTCGACGAGGAAGAGGGTCGGTGCGCGCTCCTCGCCGGCCGCGGCCAGCACGATCATGAAGTCGGCGTGGTCGCCGACGGTCACGAACCACTTCTCGCCGTTGAGCACCCAGCCGCCGTCGGTCCGCGTCGCCGTGGTCCGCAGGCTCTGCGGGTCGGAGCCGGCCTCGGGCTCGGTCACCGCGTAGCAGTCCCGGCGCTGCCCGCGGATCACGGGGACGAGGTAGCGCTCGCGCTGCTCGGGCGTGCAGAAGGACAGGGCGTTGGCCGGACGCCACACCATGTCCCACAGCGCTCCGGTGAGCCGGCCGAGCTCCGCCTGGACCGTGACCTGCTCCAGGATGCTGAGGCCCGCGCCGCCCCACTCCACGGGCATGTTGACGGCCTGCAGCCCGCTGTCGAGGACGGCATCGCGGATCGCGGTGTGGGCCTGCGGCGGCAGCCCGTTGTTCTCCTCGCAGTCGAGCTCGTACTTCGTGATGAAGTCGGTGAGCGCGCGCGCCGCGCTCCGGAGCTCTTCCTGACGGGCGGTGAGGCGGAAGTCCATGTCTGTCTTTCCTCTTCGGTCGTGGTGGGGGAGCGGTCGTCAGGAGGTGGGAAGGGCGAGGGCCCGGGTCCCGCGTTTGATCAGCTCGTTGGCGATGATCAGGCGC
Organism: Streptomyces sp. NC-S4; assembly: GCF_054353315.1. NCBI lineage: Bacteria > Bacillati > Actinomycetota > Actinomycetes > Kitasatosporales > Streptomycetaceae > Streptomyces > Streptomyces sp. NC-S4. The sequence goes on from NZ_CM135937.1 coordinate 8,574,339, forward strand.
TGGATCTCGGAGGTGCCCTCCCAGATCCGGTCGACGCGCAGTTCGCGGTACATGCGCTCGACCGGGTACGTACGGTCGTAGCCGCGCCCGCCGAAGATCTGCACGCACCGGTCGACGACCCGCCCCGCCGCCTCGCTCGCCGCGAGCTTCGCCGTCGAGGCCTTCGCGTGCAGCGTCTTGCGGTCGGTCTCCGGCCGGTCGGCCTCCCAGGCCACCTGGTGGGTGTACGCGCGGTTGACGGCGATGTCGACGGCGCAGTCGGCGAGCATCCCCTGGATCAGCTGGAAGTCGGCGATCGGGGAGCCGAACTGACGGCGCTCCACCGCCCAGTCCCGGGCGAGTTCCAGGGCCCGCTCGGCAGCGCCGACGGTCCGGGCCGCGATCATCAGACGCTCGTCGGTGAACCACTCCTTGGTGAGCTCGTAGCCGTTGCCCACACCGCCCAGCACGTCCTCGTCCGGGACGAACACGTCGGTGAAGGTGAACTCGGGGTGCCCGTTCACCGCGGAGTGCATGAAACGGGGGACCCGGGTCATCTCGACCCCGGGCGCCTGCTTGTCCACGAAGAACAGGGTCGCCGCCCGCTCGGGCCCCGCATCCGCCTGCACCAGCAGGAAGTCGGCGATGTCCCCGCAGGTCACGAACCACTTCTCGCCGTTCAGCAGCCAACCGCCGTCGGTACGCGTCGCCGTACTCGTGCCCGACCCGGGATCGGAACCCGCACCGGGCTCGGTCACCGCGAACGCGTCGAACCGCTCGCCCCGGATGACCGGCAGCAGGTACTTCTCCCGCTGCGCCTCGGTCCCGTACGCGAGGACGTTCGCGGGCCGCCAGGGAATGTCCCACAGGCAGTTGGTCACCTTGCCGAACTCCTCCTCGACGATGACCTGGTCCAGCAGGGACAGCCCGGCGCCGCCCCATTCGGCGGGCATGTTGATCGCGTAGACACCGGCGTCGACGGCGGCGCGGGTCAGCTCACGGACCGTTTCGACGGGCAGTGGGCCGCCGGCCTCCTCGGACCGGTCCTCGTAGGTCATCAGGAGCCGCGCGTAGGCGGCGGCGCGGGCCTTGAGGTCGGCCTGCTCGGGCGTGTAGCGGAAGTCCATGGGTCGTCAGTCCTCCAGAGCACGGGGGGTGGGGGTGGGGGTGGATCGGTCAGTGCAGGACGGCCCGCGCGTCCAGGGCGAGCGCGCCGTCCGGGCGCACCAGCAGCGGGTTGACCTCCAGCTCGGCGATCTCCGGGTGCGCCGCGGCGACGCTGGTGATGCGCTCGATGACGGCCGCCGCTGCGGCCACGTCGACGGCCGGCCGGCCGCGTACGCCGTCCAGCAGCGCCGCACTGCGCAGACCGCGCAGCAGCGCCTCGGCCCGCCGGGCCGGTACGGGCGCGAGCGCGAAGGCGACGTCGCGGAGCGACTCGGTGAGGACACCGCCGAGCCCGACCAGGGCGATCGGCCCGAACCGCGGGTCCTGGTTCACGCCCACGATCAGCTCGATGCCGTCCGTGAGGTCGGCCATCGCCTCGACCGAGTAGGAGGGCGCACCGAGCCGGGCGTGCATGTCCCGGTACGCGGCGAGCAGCGCGTCCCGGTCGGCCAGGCGCAGCGCCACACCGCCGGCGTCGGACTTGTGCAGCACGTGCAGGGCCTTGAGCACGTACGGACCGTCGAACTCGGCGGCCGCGGCGAGCAGTCCGGCTTCGTCGGTGATCTCGCGCGCCGCCGGGAACGGCACGCCGGCGGCGTCGAGCAGCGCCCGTACCCCGTGGTAGCCGGGGTCCGCGAGCGGTGCGGCGGCGGGCGGCAGCGGGGGCACGCCGGGGGCGTCGGCGTCCGCCGCCCCCCGTCCGGTCATCGCCGCCAGCGCGCGGGCGGCGTCCTCGGTGGCGGCGAACACCGGCACCCCGGCCCCGGCCAGCACCCGGCAGCTCGGCGACCGCGGGTACATCGACTGCACGACCAGCGGCTTCGGCGCGGCGGCGAGGTGCGCGACGATCTCCTTGGCGGCCCGGGCCTCGCCCTCCGCCAGTACGGAGCCCCCCGCCGGGCCGCCGCCCAGACCGCCCTCGGAGGCGGCGTACCCGCCGAAGTAGCCGGTCATCAGGACGGCGTCGACCTCGTCGGCGGTGAGCAGCGACCCGACCGTGTCCGCGTAGGACAGGGGCCGCTGTTCACCCATCCCCGCCAGGTCGACGGGGTTGCCGACCGAGGACTGCTCCCACAGCACGCTCCGCAGCACGTCCTGCGTCGGCCCGCCGAGCTCGGGTACCTCCAGCCCGGCGTCCTCGGCCGCGTCGGCGGCGACCGCGCCGTGGCCGCCGCCGTCGGTGAAGACCGCGGTACGCCGGCCGCGCGTGCGCACCCCGGCGGCCGACGCGGCCAGTACGACCGTCATCTCCCGCGGCGTGCGGACGAGTTCGACCCCCGCGTCGCGGCAGGCGGCGGCCACCACGTCGGCCGAGGTGGTCAGGGCCCCGGTGTGCGACTGCGCGCTGCGCGCGGAGGCGGAGCCCCGGCCGGCCGTGAGCAGTACCACCGGCTTGCCCGCCGCGGCGGCGGCCGCCGCGAAGGCCCGGCCGTCGCCGAAGTCCTCCGCGTACACGGCGATCGCCGAGGTGGCCTCGTGGCGGGCGCAGTCCTCGACGAGGTCGACGAGGGTGACGTCGGCCTGGTTGCCGAGGGAGACGAAGCGGGAGAAGCCCAGGCCGTGCGCCTCGCCCCGGAGCTGGAGTTCGAGGGCGAGATTGCCGCTCTGGCTGAGCAGGGCGACGCCGCCGGGGGCGAAGCGGTCCGAGGCGAGGTACAGCTCGGTCGTGTTGTCGGCGATGCCCAGACAATTGGGGCCGACGAGGACGGCTCCGGCGGCCCGTACCCGGGCGGCGACCGACCGCTGCCGGGCCAGGCCGGCGGGACCGGCCTCGGCGAAGCCCGCGGTGATGGCGACGATCGCCCGCGCCCCGCAGGCCAGCGCCTCGTCGACGGCGGCCTCGAAACCGGCGCCGGGTACGGAGATCACCACCAGGTCGACCGGTTCGCCGACGGCGGTCAGGGAGGCGACCGCGGTGCGGCCGAGTACGGTGCCGCCGCGCCGGTTGACCAGGTGCACGGGCCGTCGGCCGGGGGCGCGCAGGGCCTGGGAGGCCACGGCGTGGCCGTACTTCGCGGGGTCGTCGCTGGCGCCGACGACGGCGACCGAGCGGGGGTCGAAGAGGGCGGTCAGATCGCGTCCCATGTCATCCCTCCACGCGGAGGGCGGAGTTGGGGCAGCTTTCGACGCAGGCGCGGGCGGCGTCCTCGGTACCGGCCGGGACCAGTACGGCGATGACGTTCGCGTAGCCCCATTCGTCGAGTTCGACCAGGTCGGGTGCGGGTTCCTGGCACAGTCCGTAGCCCTGGCAGCGGGTGGAGTCCAGCAGGAGTTTCACGGCGTTCCTTTCAGCGCGGGCGCAGGGGTCCTGGGGGTGGTGGTGAACCGGGAGGCGACCTCCGGTACGGCCACGGTGAGACGGTGGCCGCCGTCCTCGGGCGTCGCGTCGGCGCACACCGGGCACGGCACGGCGAGGTGGGAGCGGACGAGCCCGGGGAAGGCGCGGAGCAGGCTGCCCGCGATCCCCGCCGCGGCGTCGAGGAGTCCGCAGGCGCCGCGCCCGGTCAGGCCCCGCGACCAGCGGAGCAGGCTGTCCGCGGTGTCCGGGCCGGCGGTCCCGGCGGCGAGGCCGTACAGGGCCTTGCCGACGGCGGCGGTGCCGGACACGCAGACCCCGCACTGGCGGGCGCTCTCGGCCGCGAGGTGGGCGGCCGCGTCGGCGGCGGTGGTCACGGGGCAACCGCCGGGGGAGAGGAACCGGATGGCTCCGCACCCCAGGGCGGTGCCGGCGGCGGTGAGCGCGCCGGGTTCGAGGGGGAGGTCCAGGGCGCGGGCGTCGACGAGTCCGCCGAACAGCCCGCCCATCAGGGCTCCGGTCGCGTCGGGCGTCCCGTACCGCGCGGCCAGCGTGCGCAGCGGGACTCCGTGGGGGACCTCGGTGAGCACCGGTTCGGCGGGGCCGCCGCCGGACAGGGTCACCAGGGTGCCGCGGGCGATGGCGCGCCGCAGGTCGGGCCGGGTGGCGGTGAGGGCGATCCGGGCGAGCGTCTCGACGTTGGACACCAGGGTCGGCGCACCGCCCACGCCGCGCTCGAAGGGGCGGGGCGGCTTGGCGGTGGGCAGCGCCGGGCCGCCGTCGATCCGGCGGACCACCGCCGTCTCCTCGCCGGCGACGTAGGTGTGGCCGGTCTCGACGACTTCGACGGGCAGCGGCGGCGGGTGTTCGGCGAGGGCCCGGCGTACGCTCTCGGCCGCCGCCGGGTCCGAGAGGTACACGAAGCCCCGTACGGCGCCGGTGACCGCGGCGGCGCGGGCGAGGCCGTCGAGCACCAGGTGCGGCCGGGCCCGCAGCAGCCAGCGGTCCTTGGCCGAGCCCGGTTCCCCCTCCTCGCCGTTCGCCACCACGACGGGGCAGCCGCCGCGGTCGCGGACGGAGCGCAGTTTGACTGCGGCCGGGAATCCGGCGCCGCCGCGACCGAGCAGCCCGGAGGCGGCGAGGTGGGCGAGCAGTTCCGCCGGGCCGGTGGCCGTGCCGTAGCCGCCGGTGGCGCGGTAGGCGTCGGCGCTCTCGGCGGCCTGCGGCGCCGCTCCGAGGACGGTGCCCGGCGGCTGCGCCGTCGGGAGTCGGATCGTGGTCATCGGCCGGTTCCTGTCGTGGTGGGGGTGCGCAGGGTCCGTACGGCGCGCTCCAGCGCGGTGCGGTCCTGGGCGGTGCGGCCGTATCCCGGTCCCGGGAGGCCGATGAGCATGCGGTGGTGGTCGAGGACGACCTCGCCGGCGAGCAGGGCGGCGGCCCGGTCGCCCGCCCGGGATCCGGCGGCCACGCCGGTCACCAGGTCGGTGACCTCGGCGAGGTAGCGGAGCCAGCTGTGCCGGCTGCCGCGCAGGATCAGGCGCTCCACGCGGCGCCGCTCCCGGGCCGTCAGATCATCGGGCGGTGGCCCTGCGGACGCACCGTGTGACGAGGCGCGCAGGGCGGCGACCGCCGTGGGGAGTTCTCGCTCCGGTTCGGGGGTGAGTCCGAGCCAGTCCAGACGCCGACGACCGCTCATGCGTGCCTCCGGGGAGATCGGAAGATCGGGGAATCGGGAGATCGGGTGGGATCCGGGTGCGGGCCCGGTACGGGCCGGGCGGGCCGCACGGCGGCCGGGTCCGCCCCTATGAGCAGGGGCGAACGGGGAACGGGGCCGGTGCGGCGACAGGAAGACGCGTTTGCTGACCGATCGGTCAGGCAAGAATTACGCTAGCTGACCGATCGGTCAGTGAACAAGTCTTGACCCGGTGGAAATGAGCCAGCAATGTGGCTGTCCAATCGGTCAGCCGGTTCCGGCCTCCCGCCCCGGCCGCCTGCCCGCCGCCCGGGGCCGCCCTGCCCTGCTCCCACCGCACCAGCCTTGCCTCGCCATCGAACGCCGACACCGATCGCCGCACCCGGCACGGAGGAGTCACCGATGCACTCAAGAGCTCCCGAATCACCGACCGGCCGTACCGGCCGGTCCGAACGCACCACCGGTCCGGCCCGCACCGGCCCGACCGGCCCACCGGGCCACGCCGCGGCCCCTGCACCGGCCGGCCGCGAGGCCCCCGCCATCGACGCCCCCGGCCCGGCCCTCCCCGCCCGGTACTACACCGACCCCGAGACCGCCGCCGCGGAGACCCGGCACGTCTTCGGGCGGTCGTGGCAGCTCGTCTGCCACGAGTCCGACCTGCCGAACCCGGGAGCGCGGCTCGCCGCCACGGTCGCCGACCGCGAGGTCCTCGTGGCCCGCACCGAGGACGGCGGTCTCGCCGCCCACCTCAACGTCTGCCGCCACCGGGGAACCCGCCTGGTCACCACCCCCGAGCCGGACGGAAAGGCGATCCGCTGCCCGTACCACGGCTGGACGTACCGCCTCGACGGCAGCCTGGTCGGCGCCCCGGAGGCCCGCCAGATCCCCTGCCTCGACAAGCCGAAGCTCGGCCTCTTCCCGGCCCGCGCCGAGTCCTTCCTCGGCTTCGTCTTCGTCAACCTAGACCCCGACGCCGTCCCGCTGGCCGAGAGCTGCGCGGGCCTCGCGGAGGCGGTCGGCCACTACGCCGGAGCCGACCTGGTACCGATCGGCCGCGCCCGCATCCACGACCTGGCCGCCGCCGAGGTGCAGCAGGCCAACTGGAAGGTGGCCGTCGACAACTACCTGGAGGGCTACCACGTCCCGGTCGCCCACCCCGGCCTGATGCGGCTGCTCGACTACCAGGGCTACACCTGCGAGATCGAGGAGTCCTACGCGCTCTTCGCCTCACCCCTGCGCGACAAGCCGTCCTCGAACTGGGCCGAGCGCCTCTACCAGCGCATCGCCGCCCCGATGCCGGGGCTCGGCGAGGCCGACCGCCGGATCTGGCGGTACGCGGTCATCTACCCGAACACCCTCATCGACTTCTACCCCGACCACGTGCTGGCCTGGACCGCGATCCCCACGGCGGTGGACCGCGTGGCCGTACCCGGCGCGTTCTACACCCGCCGCGGCACCGGCCTGCGCACCCGCCTCGCGCGGCGCCTGAACATCCACATCGGCTGGATCACGAACGACGAGGACGCCGAGCTGGTCGCCCGCGTGCAGAAGGGGCTCTCCACCCCCGGGTTCGAGCCGGGACCGCTGTCCCGCCGGGAGTCGGCGGTCGGCTGGTTCGCCGGCCGCATCCGGGCCGATCTCGACACCCCCGGCGACTGAGGCCCGCCCCACCCGCCCGGCCCCGCCCACCACGCCACGACCGCACCACCGCACGACCACAGCGCGGCGCCCCCGCCCCCGCACCGTCCCCGCCCCCGCGCCGCGCCCGCCGCACGACCGAGCCCCCACGTACCGCTCGTTCCCCGCCGTCCCCCTGCGGCCCCTACGGAGAGGACCCCATGTCCCCCGAGGCACTCCCCCCGACCAGACGCGCTTTCCTCCGCGCCGGCACCGCCGCCGCCCTCGCCCTCACCGCCTCCGGATGCGGCTTCGCCACCGCGGACGACCCGGCCGGGCGGGCGACCGCGGAAGCACCCATCGACGTCAAGGTCGACGGCGACCTCGTCTACTTCAACTGGGCGGACTTCGTCGACCCCGCCGTCTTCGAAGGCTTCCAGAAGGAATACGGCGTCAAGGTCGTCCAGTCGAACTACGACTCCATGGAGGGCATGGCCGCCAAGCTCAATGCCGGCAACCGCTACGACATCATCTTCCCCACCGCGAAATGGGCCGAGCGCCTCGTCGCCGGCGGCCGGCTCCGTACGATCGACCACTCCCGCCTGCGGGGCGCCGAAGCCGTGTTCGGCGGCTACGGCTACTTCGCCGACCCCTGGTACGACCGCCGCTCCGCGCACACCGTCCCGTTCACCATGTACAAGACGGGCATCGGCTGGCGCCGGGACCGGCTCGGCGACCTGACCGGCTCCTGGCACGACCTGTGGAACGAGAAGGCCAAGGGCAAGGTCTTCGTCCTCGACGACCGCGACGAGGTGCTCGGCCTGGGCGCGCTCAAGCTCGGCCTCGGCCTCACCACCGGCGACCCCGGCGACCTCGCCCGCGTCACCGACACCCTGCGCTCGCTCCGCCCCCGCCTGCGCGGCTTCTCCAGCGACAGCTACAACAACCTCCTCAACGGCAACGCCGACATGACCCAGGCGTGGAGCGGAGACATGGCCGCCATGCTCGCCCAGGCCGAGGATCCGGCCGTCTTCGGCTTCGAGGTCGCCCGCGAGGGCGCCCCCGTCAACTCCGACTGTTACGCCATACCCGCCAACGCGCAGCACCCCGGCACCGCGATGCTCTTCATCGACTACATGCTCCGCCCGGAGAACGTGAAGAAGAACATCGAGTACATCGGCTACCCGATGCCGGTCCGCGGCACCGAGGACACCTACGCCGCGCTCGTCGAGCCGTTCCCCCAGTGCCTGGTGACCGCCGACGACCTGGCGGCCGACCTCTTCTTCCGCAACGGCGACGCCGGGACCGAACGGGCCCGTGACGCCGCCTGGACCGACGTGAAGGCCGGCTGACATGGCGACACGAAGCAACCGCACCGGGACCGCGCTCCGGCCGCCCCGGGAGCCGGCCGAGCCGCGAACGCCGTCCCGGAACCGGAACCGGAACCGGACCAGGCCCGCGCCCGCCCCGGGCACTCCCGCCCGGATACGGCAGCCGCGCCTGTGGACCTGGCTCCTGCTGCCCGGCACCCTCTGGATGGCCGGCTTCCTCGTCGCCTCCCTCCTCCTCGTGGCCACCCTGGCGCTCGGTACCACCGACCCCCTCGGCAACCCGCGCTTCGGGCTCGACTTCGCCAACATCGCCGCACTGGCCGACCCCGCCTACCGCACCGTCCTGCTGCGCTCCCTCGGCTACGCGCTGATCACCTGCCTGATCTGCCTGGCCGTGGCCTACCCGGTGGCCTACGCCATCGCCCTGTGCGGCGGCCGGTTCAAGAACCTGCTGATCGCCGCGATCGTCGTCCCGTTCTTCGCCAACTACCTGGTCCGGATGTACGGCTGGTCCGTCGTCCTCTCCGACGACGGCCCGCTGCTGAAGGCCCTGCGCGCGACCGGTCTCGCCGACGACGACACCAAGATCCTCCAGACCGGTGCGGGCGTGATCGCCGGACTCGTCTACGGCTTCGTCGTCTTCATGATCATCCCGCTGTACGCGGCGATGGAACGCATGGACACCTCGCTCATCGAGGCCGGCCGCGACCTGTACGGAGGCCCCCTGCGCACCTTCTTCTTCGTCACCGTCCCCGCCACCCGGCAGGGAGCGGCCGCCGGTTGCGTCCTCGTCTTCCTGCCCGCCATGGGCGACTTCGTCAGTGCCCAGCTCATGGGAGGCCCCGACCAGATCATGATCGGCAACCTGATCCAGGACAAGTTCTTCCAGGGCCAGAACTGGCCGCTCGGCTCGGCCCTCACCATGCTGCTGATGGCGGTCCTGTTCCTCGGGATGCTCGGCTACCTGCGACGTACCCGCAAGGACGAGGCGGAGGCCGCCCGATGAGCACCAGTACCGGCACCAGCACGGACACCAGTACCGGCACGGGCGCGGGCACCGGCCGTGGCACCCCGCGGCGCCGCCGGCGCGGAGCCGAGCGCCGGCCCCGCTTCGCCATCGCCGTCACCGCCCTCTTCTTCGCGCTCCTCTACCTCCCCGTCGGCGTCGTCGTCCTGTTCTCCTTCAACGCCCAGAAGTCCCTCACCGTCCTCGACGGCGTCAGCCTCCGCTGGTACACGTCCCTCCTCCACGACGAGGTACTCCTCGACTCGCTCGGCATGAGCCTGCGGGTCTCCCTGGTCGCCATGGCCGGCTCGCTCGTCCTCGGGGTGGCCCTGGCCCTGGGGCTCGTACGCAGCCGCGGCCGCCTCGGCTCCTTCGCCGGCCTGATCATGCTCGTCCCGCTGATCACCCCGGAGATCGTCACGGGCGTCGCGGCGATGCTCCTCTTCAAGGGCCTCGGCATCACCCTCTCCACCACCACCGTGATGCTCGCGGAGATCACCTTCTCCGTCTCCTACGTGACGGTGATCCTCCGCTCCCGCATCGCCGCCCTCAACCCGGAGGTCGAAGAAGCCGCCATGGACCTCGGCGCCACCCGCGGGCAGGCACTGCGCCTGGTGACCCTGCCCGCGCTGCTGCCCAGCATCCTCGCCGCCGCAGTGCTGATCTTCGCCCTCGTCTTCGACGACTTCGTCCTCGCCTACTTCACCACCGGAGTGGACCCGCAACCGCTGTCCGTGCGCATCTACTCGGCGATCCGGTTCGGCGTGCAGCCCACCATCAACGCCGTCGGCACCCTGATGCTGGCCGGCTCCATCGGACTCATCGTCCTCGCCCTCGCCATCCCGCGCCTGTTCGGGCGCAAAGGCGGCCTCGACCTGCTCTCCGGGAAGTGACACCCATGCCCGCGACACCCGAGCACCCGACCCCCACGGCCGTCCCGGCCCCCACCCCGGCCGCGACGCCCCTGCTGACCCCGACGCCCGTCCACCCGACCCCCGCCGTCCGGCTCGACCACGTCAGCAAGCGGTACCCCGCCGCGGGCGGCGCCCATGCCGTGCGCGACGTCGAACTCGACATCGCCCCCGGCGAGTTCTTCTCCCTGCTCGGACCCTCCGGCTGCGGCAAGACCACCCTCCTGCGGATGATCGGCGGCTTCTCCGACCCCACCGAGGGCAGTGTCCTCCTCGACGGCCGGGACGTCACCGGCCTGCCGCCCGACAAGCGCAACGTCAACACCGTCTTCCAGAGCTACGCCCTCTTCGACCACCTCTCCCTCGCCGACAACGTGGCCTTCGGCCTCAAGCGCAAGGGAGTCGGCCGCGCCGAGATCCGCGAACGCGTCTCGGGCATGCTCGAACTCGTCCAGCTCGGGCACCTGGCGAACCGCAGGCCGGCCACCCTCTCCGGCGGCCAGAAGCAACGCGTCGCCCTCGCCCGCGCCCTCGTCAACCGGCCCCAGGTCCTGCTCCTCGACGAGCCGCTGGCCGCCCTCGACCTCAAACTGCGCCGCCACATGCAGGTCGAGCTCAAGCAGATCCAGCGCGAGGTCGGCATCACCTTCGTCTTCGTCACCCACGACCAGGACGAGGCCCTGACCATGTCGGACCGCCTCGCCGTCATGAACGAGGGCCGCGTCGAGCAGTGCGGAACGCCCGAGGACGTCTACGAGCGCCCCACGAGCAGCTTCACCGCCTCCTTCATGGGCACCTCCAACCTCGTCCCCGGCACCTACCGATCCGGCCGGGTCGTCCTCGACGACGGCCCCGAACTCCCCGTCGGACAGCGGCCGTCCGTCTCCGAGGGCAGCAGGGTCAACCTGTCGATCCGCCCCGAGAAGATCTGGCTGTCCGACCTGGAGCCCGACATGGCCCGCGCCACCGGGGTCGTCCGCGAGACCGTCTACTGCGGCCCCACCACCACGTACCTGATCGAACTGGCCCCCGGTGTCACGGTGTCCGTACTGGAGCAGAACACCGTCCGGTCCCGCAGGGAGGACCGCTGGAGCGGTGGCGAGCGCGTCGAGATCGGCTGGAAGCCCGAACACTGCCTCGTCCTGGACTGAAACGGCCCCGACCGAAGGAACACCCCCATGAACCACGACGTCATCGTGCTCGGCGCCGGCCTCTCCGGCCTCGCCGCGGCGCGCGACCTCGCCGCCGGCGGAGCCGACGTCCTCGTCGTCGAGGCCCGCGACCGGGTCGGCGGACGCGTCGAACAGACCGAACTCCCCGACGGCCGCCTGGTCCAGCTCGGCGGAGAGGTCGTCGGCCGCGCCCACACCGCCTACCTGGACCTCGCCGCGGAACTCGGCCTCACCCCGGTCCCCAGCTACGTCGCCGAGCCCGGCGCCCTCACCCGCGCCACGCCCGAAGCGGTCTCCGCGGGCGATCCGCCCCACTGGTTCGGCCCCGGCGACGACGCCTGCCACCAGAAGGTCACCGCCGCCTTCCGCACACTCGCCCGGACCGTCGACCCGGCCGCCCCCTGGTCCCACCCCGACGCGACGGCCCTCGACCGGTCCTCCGTCGGCGACTGGCTGCGCGCCCAGGGAGCCACCCCGGCCGTCGTCCGCCTCTGGGAGATCGGCCAACTCGCGCTCGCAGACGGCTCGTACGAGCGCACGTCCCTGCTCGCCGCCCTGCGCAAGCACGCCGCCGTCCCCGGCCCCGGCGCCTACGACTACGAGGCATGGGAAGGCCTGCGCGTCGCCGAGGGATCCGCCACGGTGGCCCTGCGCATGGCGGACGCCCTCGGCGGACGCATCCGCACCGGCGCACCCGTCGAGGCCGTCACGGTCGCCCGGCCCGGCCACTGCTCCGTACGGCTGGCCGGCGGCGAGACCCTCACCTCCGGCGCCGTCGTCAGCGCCCTGCCCGTCGGCCCGCTCCGCCGGATCGCGGTCACCGGCGTCGGCGACGAGCGACTCGCCTCCTTGCACCGCCAGCGCAACGCCCTCGCCGCCAAGTTCGTGGCCGCGTACGACCGGCCCTTCTGGCGCGCACTCGGCCGCAGCGGCCTCTCCGAATGCGAAGGGGTCCTCGGCAGCACCTGGCCGCAGAGCGACGGCATCCTCTCCGCCCTCGTACCGCCCGAGAGGCTCGGCGTCCTGCTCGCCGCACCCGCCCCGCTGCGCACCCGCGAACTCCTCGCCGAGATCGCCCGCCTCTACGGGGACGACGCCCACCGGCCGCTCGCCACCTACATCCGGATGTGGGGCACCGACCCGTGGACCCAGGGGTACGTCACCCAGTGGACCCCCGGCGACGTCATGGCCATCGGCCCCCGCCACGGCACCCACGAACCCCCCTTCTACGTCTGCGGATCCGACCAGTGGGTGGCCGGTTACATGGAAGGCGCCGTACGCACCGGACGCGACGCCGCCAAGGAGGCGCTGCGCCGTGGCTGACCCCGTGCTCAACCACGTGGCGGGCGTGGACCGGCCCGCCGCCTCGGGCGAGACGATGGAGCTCGTCGACCCCGCCACCGGCCGGGTGCACGGCCACGCCCCGCGCTCCGGCCGGGCCGACACGGACGCCGCCTGCGCGGCCGCCGCAGGCGCGTACGCGCACTGGTCCACGACGACACCGGCCGTACGCCAGCGCGCCCTGCTCGGCATCGCCGACGCGATCGAGGAGCACGCGGAGGCCTTCGTGGCCGCCGAGTCCGGCGACACCGGCAAGCCGCCGCGGCAGTTCAGGGCCGAGGAACTGCCCGCGATCGTCGACACCCTGCGCTTCTTCGCCGGAGCCGCGCGCAACCTGCCGGGCCTCGCGGCCGCCGAGTACACCGAAGGCCGCACCTCCGTACTGCGGCGCGAACCGGTCGGGGTCTGCGCCCAGATCACCCCGTGGAACTACCCGCTGATGATGGCGGTGTGGAAGATCGCCCCGGCGCTCGCCGCGGGCAACACGACCGTGCTCAAGCCCGCCGACACCACTCCCGCGTCATCCGCGCTGCTGGCCCGCGTCGCGGCCGAGCACCTGCCGCCCGGCGTGCTCAATGTGGTCTGCGGCGACCGCGACACCGGACGCGCGCTCACCGCCCACCCGGACGTGGCCCTCATCGCGGTCACCGGCAGCGTGCGCGCCGGCCGGCAGATCGCCGCCGCCGCGGCCGCCGACCTCAAACGCGTCCACCTGGAGCTCGGCGGCAACGCCCCGGTGCTCGTCCACGACGACGTGGACGTGGCGGCGACCGCCGCCGCCCTCGCCGCGGTCGCCTACTACAACGCGGGCCAGGACTGCACCGCGCCCACCCGGCTGCTGGTCCACCACCGGGTGCACGACGCGTTCCTCGCGGCCTTCGCGGCCGAGACGGCAGGGCTGCGCACGGGCGCCCCGGACGAGCCGGACGCGGACTTCGGCCCGCTGAACAACGCGGCCCAGCTGACCTCGGTACGGTCCCTGCTCGAGCGGCTGCCGCGGCACGCCCGGATCGTCACCGGCGGCGCCCGCCTCCCGCGGCCCGGCTTCTTCCACGAACCCACCGTCGTCGCCGGCGTGCGCCAGGACGACGAGATCGTGCAGGAGGAGATCTTCGGCCCCGTGGTGACCGTGCAGCCCTTCACGGACGAGGCGGAGGCCCTGTACCTGGCCAACGACGTCCGCCACGGCCTCGCCGCCAGTGTGTGGACGAGGGACCACGACCGCGCCATGCGCGCGACCCGGGCCCTGCACACCGGCATCGTCTGGGTGAACACCCACGGCACCACCGTCTCCGAGATGCCCCACGGCGGGGTCAAGCACTCGGGCTACGGCAGCGATCTCTCGATGGCGGGGCTCCTGGACTACACCCAGGTCAAGCACGTCATGCTGTGAGCTCGCCCGGGGTGCCCCCACGGGATCAGCCGTTCAGGGTGGCCATCAGCTCGGGTGCGTAGCGGTCGCCCGAGGCCACGCCGTAGGGCGCCACGGCGTCGATGGCGGCCAGCTCCGCGGGGGTGATCGTCACGGCGGTGGCGGCGATGTTCTCCTCCAGGTAGCGGCGGCGCTTGGTGCCGGGGATGGGGACGGCGCCCTGGTGGAGGGTCCAGGCCAGGGCCAGCTGGGAGGGGGTGACGCCCTTTTCGGCGGCGAGCCGGCGCACCTGGTCCACGACGGCGAGGTTGCGGTGGAAGTTCTCTCCCTGGAACCGCGGGTCGGTGCGGCGGAAGTCGTCGGCGGCGAAGTCGTCCGGGCCGGTGATGGCACCGGAGAGGAAGCCGCGTCCGAGCGGGGAGTAGGCGACGAGCCCGATGCCGAGTCGGCGCAGGGTGTCCAGTACGCCGTCGTGCTCGATGCCGCGCTCGAAGAGGCTGTACTCGGTCTGTACGGCGGCCAGCGGGTGCACCGCGTGGGCGCGGGCGATCGTGGCGGGGGAGACCTCGCAGAGCCCGATGTGGCGGACCTTGCCGGCCTCGACCAGCTCGGCCAGGGCTCCCACGCTCTCCTCGATCGGCACGTTCGGGTCGACGCGGTGCAGGTAGTAGAGGTCGATGTGGTCGGTGCCCAGGTGGCGCAGGGAGCGGTCGGCCGAGCGGCGGATGTACTCGGGGCTCGCGTTGTGGCCGAGCAGGGTGCCTTCGTCGCTGAACTCGATACCGGTCTTGGTGGCGACCACGGCCGACCCGCGGCGGCCGGACAGGGCCTTGCCGAGCAGCTGCTCGTTGCGGAAGGGGCCGTAGCCCTCGGCGGTGTCGAGGAGGGTGACGCCCAGCTCCAGGGCGCGGTCGATGGTGGCGAGGGACTCGGTCTCGTCGGTGGCGCCGTAGTGGGCGCTCATGCCCATCAGGCCGAGGCCCTCGGCGCCGACCTCCAGTCCCTGGCCGCCCAGTGCGCGGATCTCCATGGTGTGCTCCTCACGAAAAAGTAACTAACTGGATAGTTTGAGTCTGCGACGCCTCGGCCCGTCTTGTCAATAACTGGATAGTTACTTGCTAGGCTGCGGCCCATGGCACGGGATTCCAACGCGACGAAGGCGCGGCTGCTCGACGCCGCCTTCACCGAGTTCGCGACGTACGGCATCGCGGGCGCGCGCGTCGACCGCATCGCCGAGGCGGCGCAAGCGAACAAGCGGCTCATCTACGTCTACTACGGCAACAAGGAGCAGCTCTTCGACGCCGTGCTCCAGCGGGCCCTCGCGACGGGATCGGAGTCCGTCCCCTTCGACGTGGAGGACCTGCCCGGCTACGCGGGGGCGGTCTTCGACCACCTCGTCGAGCGGCCCGCGCTGATGCGCCTCGTGCTGTGGAAGCAGCTGGAGCGCCCGGGGGCCGCGGACGAGGAGTCCATGTCCTACGAGGGCAAGATCGCGGCGGTCCGGCGGGCGCAGGAAGAGGGCCGGATCGATGCCGCGGTGCCCGCGGCGGACGTCCTGACGCTGGTCATGGGCCTGTCGCAGGCCTGGTTCGGCGCGGTGGGCGGCCCGGCGGCGGACGCGGCGGGCACCGGCTGGGCCGCCGAGCGGCTCGCCGAGCACCGTGCGGCGGTCGTGGAATCCGTCCGCCGCATCACCGCCCCCGCGCCCCCGGCGGCCGGAGCCTGAGCGGATCCACGCTCAGCGGCGCGGCCCGGCGAACTCCAGCAGCGTCCGCTCGTACCGCCCGCCGAAGCCCACCCGGGTGACCGCCCGGAACGGGAACTTCGACAGGTTCGGACTCCATCGCGCCTCGGTGTCGATCTCCCGCAGCCGCAACGACTTCGGCCGTACCGCGGCCACCTCGCCGATCCAGCAGGCATCCGGCGCGACCCGCTCGACATGCAGGGACACCAGCCCGAACGTCCGGGAGGCCCCCACCGCCAGGTCTGCCGGCCCGTCCAGGACCGGCGCCGGCTCGGGCGCCCGGGCCGGCCACCGCCCGCGCCGCCGCAGCGCCCGGACGGTCAGGCAGTCCGGGCCGCCCCGCCACCCGACCTTCGTGATGTCCGCGGTGCGCACCGCCGCCCAGCCGTCGAGCCGGAGATCACTGCACAGGGCGATCAGGGTCCACGCCGCGCTCGTGCCGACGACGAATCCGTCGAGCCGGTCGGCGCCCCGGATCGCCGACCGGTGGACGCGGACCGGAATGCCCGACGACAGGGCCTCCGCGAGCCGTGCCGCGACCTTGTCGTCCGCCTGGTGGGTGCTGTCCATGTTGTCCCCATGCTTCATGGACAGATCCTGCACCGCCCGGGGGCGCGGCGGCACTCGGGTTTCCGCCGCTCCCCGTCTCCGCGTCAGCGGGCGAGGAACGGCCGCAGCGCGGCGAGGAGTTCGACGGGGGAGTCGAGTGCGATGAGGTGGGCCGCTGCGGGGAACTCGACCAGGGTGGCACCGGGGATCCCGGCGGCGTACCGGCGGGCGATGTCCTGGAAGTCGGCCACGTCGAGCCGGCCGATCCCGACCAGCGTGGGCACACCGATCGTCGCGATGTCGCCGCCCGCGCCGCCCTGGGAGTGTTCCCCGACCGTGTCCTGGTTCACCAGCGACGTCCGCACGGGGGTGCGGAGCCGTTCGGCCAGGCCCGGAGCGACGTCCTCCCAGCCGCGACCGGGCCCGCGCAGCCACATGTCCAGGTTCACGCGGACCGCGGCGTCCAGGTCGCCCGCGGCCAGGGCCGCCGTCTCGGCCTCGTCGTAGGCCACCATGTCCGCCGACCAGCCGTAGCCGGGCCACGGCGGGGCGAGCAGCGTCAGCGACCGGACCCGGCCGGGGTGGGCGAGGGTGAAGTTCACGGCCACCCGCCCGCCCCAGGACGCGCCGACGAGCCGGACGCTCTCGTGACCGAGGTGGTCCAGGAGCCGGCACAGGTCATCGGTCTCCGTGAACGGCCCGGTCGGGGGTGCGGACTCACCGAACCCGCGCAGGTCGTACCGGATGACGGTGTTCTGTTCCGCCAGGGCGGGCACCACCGCGTCCCACATGGTGTGGTCGGCGACACCGGCGTGCACGAGCACCACGGGCGGACCTTCGCCGGTGACGGTGTAGGAAAGGTGGCCGAGATCGTCAGCAAGGATAAGCATCCGCAGATAGTCGCAGGTCAGCACCGCGCAGGCCATCCGAATTCACGGCACCGCGGACTCATATGGACCCATCGCGCCGGAAAGCGGACGATGCGAGCAGTTCCCGCAGGAGGCCCACGACGAGCCCGGGCCGTCCCACGAACGGGGAATGGCCCGTCCGCCACTCGCGCAGACCACGTAGGTGGAGGGAGCGTCCTTCCAGCTCTGGCGCTGCGGAACCCCTCGCCCGCAGCCGGGGGCCTGGGCTCGCAGGAGGCCGACCGCACGGGCGGCGAGCGGTTCGGGGCAGTCGTCGTAGAGGGCGGCCGCGGCCGGATCGGGGCACAGCCGGGTCGAGCCGTCGGGCCCGGGGCGGATCGCCTCCCGGAGCCGAGAGGACGCCCCACCCAGACCGGCCGCGCTCTCACCGGCGTCCGGCACGAAGGCCGCCACGTACACCAAGTGCCCTGCTCCGCGCACCCCGGTGGAGCTCGGGAACCACGACCTCGGTTCCGCAGGCCCGCAGAGACCCTGCCACTTCGGCGAAGTGCTCAGGACGGTGATACAGGCCGTGCACGAGCACCACAGCGGCCATGCGCCCCGCCTCACGGTCGGCATCGACCCAGTGATCTTCACACGGCAAGATCCGGAAGAGACGGTCCGGTTCCTCCGGCCGGTCCGACAAAGTGCGTGGACGGACCGTCGATGATCAAGTATCGTCCGAACCCGGACCACATCGCACGAGACGAACGGAAGGAGGCGAGTGCCGTGCAGTTCTCAACCATCCAGCGCTCCCTCCCCGTTACCCCGGTGTGGTTCATCTGATCCGAGGCCGGGAGCGCACCACGCAGTACCCATCCCGGAGGATTCCATGACCGACCCGGTCATCCGCGCGCTCGACGAGAGCGACGCCCACCTGTTCGACGCACACCCCGATCCCCTGAACGCCCGCGCCGCCCACGAGCGCACCACGCACCGCCCCGACTGGAAGCGGGTGGCCCTGCGCGACGGCACGGTCGTAGCCCGGGGCGCCTGGTGGGGCGGCGCCGACGACAAGGAACCCGTCAACGTCAACTGGTTCGACGTCGCCGAGGGCGAGGTGGAGGCGGGGGCCGAACTCCTGCGCTCCGCCCCCTGGCAGGTCGAGCTCGAGATCAACCTCCCCGGCGACTGGCGCGACCACCCCGACCTGACCGCCGCCGCCGAGACCCGCTTCGCCGCCGCCCGGGCGGCCGGCTACGAACTCCTGGTGGAACGCTTCCTCTACCGCTGGACCCCGGAGTGCGGACTCCCCGAACGGCCCGGCCGCCTCGTCTTCGGCGCCGAACCCGACGACGCGGTCTTCTTCGACGCGCTGCGCCGCATCCACTCGGCCACCCTGGACGCCCACGCCCTGAAGGCCATAGCGGAGGGCGGCCTCGACCAGGCCGCCCAGGAGGAGCTCGACTTCTTCCACTGGTGCCCGTCCCCGCGGGAGTGGTGGCAGGTCGCCCGCACCCCCGAGGGCGACCTGGCCGGGATCCACATCCCGGCGCACAACCCCTCCGGACCGACCATCGGATTCATCGGGGTCCTCCCGGAACACCGCGGCCGCGGCTACGCCTACGACCTCCTCGCGGAGTGCACCCACTTCCTGGTGGAGCACGGCGCCGAGGCCGTGACCGGAGCCACGGACCGGGGGAACTTCCCCATGGCCGCGAACTTCGCCAAGGCCGGCTTCCCCGTGGTCCGCGAGCGCGTCAACTTCCACCCCGCCGCCCCGTCCGCCTCGTAGCAGCGGACCGACCCTCGCCCCGCGCCGTGCTGTTCCGGCTGCGGGGCGAGGCCCGTGCCGCTCCGTACACTGACGGGCATGGCATGCCGCATCAGTGAGCTGGTCATCGACGCCGCCGACCCCGAGCGGCTCGCCGCCTTCTGGAGCGAGGTCCTCGGCTACGCCGAACTCGGCCGGGAGGACGACGGGAGCATCGAGATCGGGCCGCCCGACGCGGGCTTCGGAGGCCCGCAGCCCACCCTCGTCCTCAGCCCCGGCAGCGCCCCACGGACCGGCAAGCTCCGGCTGCACATCGACGTCAACCCCACCGACCGCGACCAGGCCGCCGAGCTGGAGCGCCTCCTCGCCCTCGGCGCCAGGCCCGCCGACGTCGGTCAGACCGGCACCGAGAACTGGTACGTCCTCGCCGACCCGGAGGGAAACGAATTCTGCCTCCTGCACAGGCGGCTCCCGCCCCTGTGACCACGCGGCCCGGCCTCCCCGGCCTCCGTGTCGACGGTATGTCAGAGCCCGTGGAGCGTCACGGTCGCAGTGGCTTCGCGCAGCTGCGGGGTCTGGGCCTGGATCAGGTGGAACAGGGCCTCCCGGGCCAGTCGGCCCGCCGTGTTCCCGTACTGCACGGCCCGCCCGCCGGTCGCCGCCACACAGGCGGTGGCGGCCCTCACCGCGAGGTCCAGGGCCGCGGCCCGGACCCCGGTCCGCGCCGGTACCTCCTGTTCGGGGGCGAGTTCGTCCCGCAGGGCGTACGCCTCGCTACGCAGCCGGGCGGCCTCCTCCGCCAGCCGGTGGGCGAGCGTCCCGTACGTGGCTCCGGCCCGGGGCGCGGCCGCCAGCAGCAGGTCGACGGCTGCGCGCAGATGTCCGAAGACGGCCGGATTGGCGTTCGCGTTCTCCAGATCGTAGGACCGGGCCCATTGCGACCTGGGCTCGACGGAGATCACGTCCTCCAGCGGCACGACGACGTCCCGCAGCTCGACGGCGGCCGTGTGCGTCGCGCCCATCGCCCACAGCGGCGGTGACTCCACCGCGGCCATGCCGAGGCCGGTGCCCGGCCCCCTCGGGCAGTCGACCCGTACGAACAGGGCTCGGTCATCGGCGGTGACGGCGCCGATGACCGCCGTGTCCGCGAGACCCCAGCCCGTCATCCAGGGCACCCGGCCACGAAGCCGCCACCCCTGTTCGCAGCGCTCCGCGGACACCGGCGGCCGCGGATGGCGCAAGTACGCGAAGCCCGCCGTGGCCTGGACGGCACCCGTGCCCAGTCCGGGCAGCCAGCGGTCACGGAGTCCGGTGTTGGCACTGGCGGTCAGCGCCTTCACGAGGCCGAAGTGCTGGGTGTAGACGAACCAGGTGGACGGATCGACGGCGGCGAGGATCTCGTGGACCTCCCGGACCACCTGACCGCGGGTGCAGCCGCCGCCCGGTGCCGGTTCGTACCCGAGGACTCCGTGGGCGCCGCTGCGGGCCAGCTCGTCCAACCGGGCGCGGGACACGCCTTCGACGGCGGTGCGCTCCGCATCGGGCGCCAGCACGGTGGCCGCCACGCGCGTCACCGCCCCGACCAACGGCTCGGCCGCCAGGCCCGGCGGCGTCTCCAATGCCGTTCCCCCGCCCGGTACGCCTCGCATCAGCGCCGGTCGGGAAGATGCCAGCGGTGCGGGGCGGCGAGCGCGTCGATGCTGTCCGGCCCCCAGGTTCCCGGGGCGTACGGCTCCACGGGAGGGGGCGCGTCCAGCAGCGGGGCCGAGACCTCCCACAGGCGCTCGATGCCGTCGGATCGGGTGAAGAAGGACTGGTCGCCGAGCATGGCCTCGAGGAGGAGGTGCTCGTAGCCCTCCAGGGAGTTGTCGGCGGTGAAGGAGCTCCGGTAGCCGAAGACCATGTCCGCCTCCGCCAACCGCATGGCGGGACCGGGCTCCTTGACGAGGAACCGGGCGGTGATGGAACCGGGGTCGGCGAAGTCGATGACGAGCTCGTTGCCGCGGCCGTCGACGGCCGCGCGCGCGTTCAGGGGGAACATACCGAGGACGGGCTCGCGCAGGCTCAGGGTGACGACGTGCCGGCCCTCGGCCAGTGCCTTGCCCGAGCGCAGGAGGAAGGGGACACCGGCCCAGCGCCAGTTGTCGATCTCGACGCGCAGGGCGGCGAAGGTTTCGGTGTCCGAAGCCGGATCGACACCGGGTTCGGCGCGGTAGCCCGCATACTGCCCGCGGACGACGTGCGCGGGATCCAGCGGCCGCAGGCTGCGGAAGACCTTGACCTGCTCGTCCCGGAGCGACCGCGCGTCGAGGACGACCGGCGGTTCCATGGCGACGAACCCGAGCAGCTGGAAGAGATGAGTGACGATCATGTCGCGGAAGGTTCCGGTGCCCTCGAAGAAGTGCGCACGGCCCTGGATGTCGATCTGCTCGGGAACGTCGATCTGCACATGGCTGATGTGCTCGCGGTTCCAGAGGGGTTCGAAGAGGCCGTTGGCGAACCGGAGGGCGAGGATGTTGTCCACCGCCTCCTTGCCGAGGAAGTGGTCGATGCGGAACACGCGGGACTCGTCGAACACGGCGTGGATGGCCCCGTTGAGGGCGCGGGCGGACGCGAGGTCGGTCCCGAAGGGCTTCTCGACGATGACACGGGCGTCCTGGGCGAGGCCCGTGGCGCCGAGGAGTTCGACCATCGAGGTGAACGCGACGGGCGGGACGGCGAGGTGGAACAGCCGTCGCGGGGTGCCGCCGACGGCCTGCTCGGCCGCGCGCACAGCCGCCACCAGCGGCTCGGGAGCCTGCGGATCGGCCGAGCCGAAGGACAGGGCGGACTCGAACTCCTCCCATTCGGGGCCCTCGGGGCGCGAGCGCCCGAACTCCGCCACGGCCTGGAGTGCGTGGGCACGGAAGTCCTGGTCGCTCAGGGCCTCGGCCGCCGGGGCGGAGCCGACGATGCGGTAGCGCCGCGGCATCAGCCCCGCCTTGGCGAGATGGAACAGGCCGGGCAGCAGTTTGCGCCGGGCCAGGTCTCCCGTGGCACCGAAGAGGACGATGACGTGGTCGGCCGGGCCCGACCCGGGTGACGGTGCGGACTGCGCGGACTGGGTGGGCTGGGTCATGGCGGGCATCCTCACGCGTCGGCGCCGGGGCGCTCCATGGCACGACGTACGGGACCGGTATCCGTCCGCCCGGGTCCGACCCGTACGAGGTGCACGGGTGGGCCCGAGGCCATTCGCCGCACTTCCGTTCCGGGCGGTCGCATCGTGTCGCATCGCCCTGAGCACCCACTGTGCGTGTTCACCACTGTTCCGGCACCCGGGATTCCACCACCCGGGTCACGGGCGACGGGTCCGTTTCGCTGACGGTCGGGTGTCGCCCCCGGCACTAGTCTCGGACCGTGGGACAGCCTCTGGAGAGCGTCGAAGGCGCAGGACCGTTCGTCACCCGGCGCACCTGGCGGCGTCCCGAGGGGGACACCGTGGTCTGGGATTCGCGGCTGGCCCGCAAGCGCGGCACGCTGTCGGTCCGGAGCCAGGGGGACACGGCCGGCCGGGCCGCGCCCGCCGAGCCCGGGGCACTGCGCCGCCTGCGCAGGCTCAACGTCGTCGCTTCCGGTGCGTTCGTCATCGGCGGGGCGCTGTTCGCCGTCGGCGCCGCGGTCTCCCAGTTCGGCTCGGGCGATCCGCTCGTCAGCGCGTGGGTGTACCTCGTCGGGGGGCTGTTCTTCAGCACCGGGGGCTACGTCTCGGTCCTGCAGGTACTGAACGCGCCGCGGCACGCCGCGGGCGGCGGCTTCCTGGAAACCGCCCGCTGGCGGTGGTGGGGGTACGAGCCGATGCGGCTGGACTGGCTGAGCACGTTCGTCCTGTTCAGCGGGACGCTCGTGTTCGGCGTCAACCTCCTGGACTCCTTCCTGGAGGGCCTGACCGTCCAGCAGGTCAATCGGCTTATCTGGACCCCTGACGTCATCGGGTGCGTGCTGTTCCTCGTCTCGGGGCATCTCGCGTTCGCCGAGATCTGTCATCGGCCCTGGCCGTGCATCCGCTCCCGCAGTCTCGGATGGTGGGTCGTGGCGGTCAACCAGCTCGGTTCGGTCCTCTTCATGGTCTCGGCGCTGGCCGCCTTCACCCGTCCCGCCACCGGAAGCCTGGTCAACGTCGACATCGCCAACTGGGGAACGCTCACCGGTGCGCTGTGCTTCTCGGTCGGCGGGGTGCTGCAGCTCTTCGAGCGGCCGTAGCCGGCCCGCGGCCGCCGTACGGAGTGGACGCGCTCATCCGTCCGGCTCTCGTCGAGGAACGGGAACCAGGGAGCGGCCCGGTCAGGTTCGGTAGGGGTACAGGGCCACGCTCTCCGATCCGACGCTGATCTGCACCCAGGAACCGTCCAGGCCGCTGGGGACGGGTGATGCCAGGTCGAAGAGCACGGGCCAGTGGCCCATCCGGAGGCAGGCGGCGCCGTCGTCGGTCAGGTGGAGGCGGCCACTCATGAGCACCCGGTCGCCGTCCTGCCGGAGTTCCGGCTCGGCGGCAGCGGCCGGCCAGGTGTTCCGGCCCCAGTGGATGTCCTCGTCGACGTGCCATTCGATGAGGTGCCGGCCGTCGGCATCCTGGGGATCACCGCGCCAGACCACCACGGCGGTTCCGACCGGGGTGTGAACCCGAACCGTCATGTGCTGTTGCGGGCTCTGCGGCAGGCTCTCCGTGCGGACCGACATCGCCTCATCATGCATGACGTCACGTCTTGGGACCGAGGAATCGTCCGGTGGCCGTGGTCAAGCGGCGGTGAGCCAGTCCGGGTATGAGTTGGCGAGGTCGTCGCGGCAACGCACTGGTGCTGTTCTCTGCCATGACACCGCATGGTGTCACCTCCCCGGCAGACAGCCCTGTGACCCGTTCCGGCGGCGCCAGAACGGGTGGTCCGGCCACCGCCGTTCCTCGGCGTAGGACTGGGCGTGATGGTGGTGGTAGGCGTCCGCCACGCCGTTCAGGAACGAGGCGTACGACGCGAGGGCGCCCGTGTCACCGGCCAGGCAGCGGTCGACGGCCAGGCCGGCGCGGGCCCCGGTGTGCAGGGCCGTGAGGATGCCCTGGGAGGACAGGGGGTCGAAGGCGATCGCGGCGTCCCCGGCGGCGACCCATCCGGGGCCGGCCGGCGGGGACAGCCGCAGTCCGTGGGCGGCCGTCCAGCGCGGCGCGGTGGAGCCGGCCCGGTCGTAGCCGCTCAGACGGTCCCCTACGTGGCGGGTGCGCTCCGCCGCGTACCGGAATCCGTGCGCGGTGCGCAGCCCCGCCGGGGCGAGGTCGGCGTCGGTGAGATGGGCGACCACCCGCCCGGCGGGCACCCTGGCGGTGTACCACCAGCCCTCGGGCACCGCCTCGACGAGCGTACGCAGCTCCAGGTCCTCGGCGGGTCCGGGGCCGCGGGTCCGGTCCGCCCCGGAGCCGCCGAGCAGCGTGAAGACGGCCACGAGCCGATCCTGCCGGCGGCGCGGGGCCAGGCGGCGGCCGATGAGGGCGCGGCGGCCGGTCGCGTCGACGACCCAGCCGCTGCGCACCTCCGTCACGGCGCCGCCCCGCTCCCGCAGCAGCAGGCGCTGCTCCCCGGCCGTGTTGCGGTGGCCGATCACGGTGGCTCGCCGGATCAGCGCGCCCGCGGCCACCGCGGCCTCGCGCAGGAAGGCGTCGAAACGCCCGCGGTCGAGGTGCCAGCCGTGGCCGTGCGGGTCGAACAGGTGGCTGTGGCCGTGCAGCCGCGCCGATCCCCAGGACGCGTAGGTGCCCGGGCAGACCAGGTGCGCGTCGGCGGCGAAGGTGGTCCAGAGTCCCAGGTCGTGCAGCAGGGGCCGGGCCGCCGGCGGCAGGGTCTCACCGATCGTGAAGGCCGCGGCGGGGGCGCCCGGCGGGCCGCCGTCCACCAGCAGGACGCGTCGGCCGGCCCGGGCCAGGACCAGGGCGGCGACGGCCCCGGCCGGGCCGCCCCCGGCCACGACGGCCTCGAAACGTCCGGCGTGGGGAACCGGGCAGGTCCGGGCGGTCACGGCGTCTCCGGGAAGCGGGCGACCTTCTCGAAGTATCCCGCCATCACCTCCCCGTCGGGCCGCCCGGCCGAGGCGATGGCGGCGGCCACCGCTTTCTCCCGCACCGCGGGATCGGCGGCTTCGGGCACGTGCAGGCACACCAGGTTCCGCAGTGGGGGCGGTGCGTGTTCGGGATGGAAGCTCACCTCGGACTCCACCAGCATGCTCGCGGGGAGACTCACCGGGTCGCCGGAACCGGAGCTGGAGTCGGCGGCGGGGCCCTCCCGGCGCGCGACGATGCCGAGCTTGCCGAAGTCCTTGACCATGGCGTTCATCTGGGCGACGCGGTCGGACGGCAGCCATCTGTCCCACACCGCCCTGTCCTCGAAGGCGGTGCGGCGGTCCTCCGGATCGGCGGCCGGGTCCACGGCCGTCCGGTAGTTCTCCTCCGTCAACACGTGGTTGGGCACCCGCGCAGGCCAGAAGGTGGGCAGGTACGGGTCGTACCGCGGCCCGAAGCCCAGGTAGTACCCCGACCGGCAGCGGGCGGTGTCGGTCTGCCAGGGCACGGCCATCCAGCGGGTCAGCCCGCCCGGCTCCTGGCCGTACACCGGACCGTCGACGGCGAGCGCCGTCTGCGGGGTGAGCGTGGAGCCGTAACCGGGTTCGGGCCGCGCCGGGTCGCGGTGGCGCACGCGGAAGGGCGCGGAGTACAGGCTGGCGTGCCGCATCGGCCAGGTGAGCTCACAGCCGGGGTGGAAGGCGTCGGCCAGGCAGTACGAGAGGGCGGCCCGGTCGAGGGCCGCCGGGCGCTGGGCGAGCGGCAGGGCGTCGAGCGTCGTGGGCGGCGCGGCCCGGGGGTCGTAGTCGGCGTCGAAGTCCCCGGCGGCCCAGCGGGCCAGCATGTCGTACTGCAGGGGGGAGAGCGCCAGATGCTGCCGCGCGGAGACGGGCCGTACGCTCATCGAGTCGCCGTAGATCGGCGGCCAGGGCACGGGGGAGAGGCCGTCGCGGTCGGGATCGCGCATCATCGCCCAGATCTGCCGGCGCAGTTCGTCGCGCCGGGCGCCGTGGCCGGCCAGCTCCGCCAGTCGCTCGGGAGCCAGGAAGTGCTCGCGCCCACCGTGACCGAAGAGGGCCGCGATGCCGCGGTTGACCCACTGCAGATCGCACAGGCGGCGCAGCACCGGCAGCACGTCGTGGGTGAACGAGACGCGCTCCGGGGGCGCCAGCATGCCCGCGGCCACGAAGGTGTCGCACATCAGGTCGTACATCGTGCGCACCGACTTGAGCTCCGGCGCGAAGTTCGGGGGAGCTACCACCACCCAGGCCGGATCGACCGGGACGTCCCTGCCGTCGATGCGGACCCGCGCGGTGACCGGGCCGTCGCAGGTGTCGTCGTGCCAGCCGTCGTTGTTGGCGAAGTGCGTCGCCTGGGCGGCGGGGTAGGAGGCGGACACCCCGCGCCCCCCGAGGAACAGCAGGCGGCCGGCGCCGTCGGTGCGCAGCTCGCCCAGGTGGACGGGGTGCCCCAGGAACGTGCCCGAGTCGAACGCGTACTCCGGCTTCCCCGCGCGTTCGCGGCCCCGGATCGAGCGGGGTCCCGGGGTGATCGCCAGCCGGTGGCGTTCCCCCGCGGGCACCGTGGTGAGGTTGCGCAGTGTGGTCGCGGGGGCCTGCGCCGCCTCGGGGATGTCCAGGGCCAGCTGGAACTGGTACCAGGCGGCCTTCTTGTTGGCCACCTCCACGGTCCAGTGCAGGTCGGCGTTGTCCGCCGTCAGCTCGGCCACCGCCTCACCGGCGGCGTTGTAGCCGTACACCCGGAACCGGACGGCCTGCCGCTTGAGCGCGCCCCTCGCGTCCTTGTACGTGCCGGTGGCCGGCGGGGGAGCGCCGTCGACCTCCGGGGCGAGGAAGAACTCGTCCGCGCTGTCGCCGACCCTGGCCACGCCGATCGCCGGGTGCACGGCGGCCCGTACGATCCGGGTGTCGCGGCCGTGCGGCTCGGTGGCGGCCGGCCGCGCGGGACCGGGTTCCGCCGCCGGAATGCCGTTGGCATCGCGCCGCCGGGCCGCCGACGCGTGGTAGACGACCTTGCGGGCCTCGGCGATGCTGCCGACGGGCCGGTGCTCGGACAGGCTGTGCCAGGGGTTGAAGGCGAGGTTGTCCCCGTACGCCTTCTGCCCCCGTGCGGTCGTGTCCTGCTGATGCAGCGTCAGCGTGGCCACCTTCACGGGGACGCTCTCGTCCTCCTCCCAGCGCACGGTGGCCCGGTCCAGCGGCATCCGGTCCGGGTCCGTCCGGAACTGGAGCAGCAGGTCGAAGGCGGCCGGGCCGGCGGCCAGGCGGTGGCGCAGGTCCCCGCGCAGGAAGGAAGGGTCCTCGTCCGGCGGAGTGGCCCGGGGGTCACCGTCCGCGCAGCCGGCCGGGACGAGCTTGTACTTCACGTGCCGGTCCGGTCCGAAGGAGTACGGCAGCACGCCCCAGTACGTCGACGTGAGCGTGCTCTCGACGGGCTTGCGCATGTCCGCGAGGATCTGCCGGGTGAGGGGGTGCTGCTGCTGGTACGCCGCCGGGTCCAGCTGGAACTCGCACATGTCCCGGGCCGTGTCGACGAAGAAGACGTCGTGGTTCTGCAGCACGAGGTCCTGGGTGTCGGCCCGGGTGTCGTCCTGGAGGAGCTTCGGCCCCGGCACGCCGAACAGTTTGACGCCCCAGCCGGCGGTCCTGCGCAGATCCGGCCGCTCCGGCTGGGTGTCACTGGACATGCGCACCCAGGCGGTCAGACCGCCCTGTTCCGCGGCGGCTTCGAGGAAACCGATGCGGAGCTCGGGCGGCAACCCGGGGACGACCGTCAGCACACCGCGGGCCGCCCCGTGGAACTTGACGAACACCGGCCGCAGGAGGGGATCCTGCCCCCGGGCGACGCGGTCCCCCATCCGCTCGCCCACGAACTCGGCCATGATCCCGGCGATCGGCTCGTTGACGCAGTCGCGCGGGGGCGGCTGAGTGGGACTGTCTGACACCTCGGGGCTCTCCGCCATGGCTCTGCTCCTGCCTGTCGAGGGCCGACCCGGGGCCGACCGCGTGCTGGCGCTCCTGGCGGGAACCAGCCTGCCCCACAAAGCGCCAGATAAGGGGCAACCCGTGCCGTCGGGTCGTCCCTGCCGGGCAGTGGACCCGTGGCGCCTCCACCCGGCGCCGGCCGCACCCGTCCGAGCCCGCGGCCCGTCGCGCAGGGATGATCGAATTGTCAATGTTGCCGCTGGTAGGGGCGGTGGGGCCCCGTGGCGCACGGGATTCACGGAAATGTCCACCACGCACGCCGGCCGGCGCACGCCGGCGCGCGGGACGTTTTTGTCCGCAGGGCAGAAGCCTTGCCCAGGGCGGCGCCGTGCGCGGTAGCCTCCGCAAGAGGGGCATGCTCCGGAAAAACTTTTCCGAAAGCGATTGTTCGGAGCGCGCCACGCCCGAAATCAGCCGGTGTTCGCGGACCCGCGGACACCATGGACCTGCCGTCGTCTGCGCACCGCGCACTCCCTGGAGGGACACACGTGAAGGACTCGAAGGACAGGCTGGAAGCACTGCGGGCCGAGATCGAGCGCCGCAATCCCGCGCAGCCCGAGTTCCACCAGGCGGTACGGGAGGTCCTCGAATCCCTGGCCCCCGTCTTCACCGCCCGGCCCGAGTACGCCGACCCGGCCGTGGCACTGGTGGAGCGCCTCACCGAGCCCGAGCGGCAGATCGTCTTCCGTGTCCCATGGCAGGACGACCGGGGCCGGGTCCACGTCAACCGCGGCTACCGCGTCGAGTTCAACAGCGCGCTCGGCCCGTACAAGGGCGGTTTGCGCTTCCACCCGTCGGTGGACATCGGCGTGGTGAAGTTCCTCGGCTTCGAGCAGATCTTCAAGAACGCCCTCACCGGCCTCGGGATCGGCGGCGGCAAGGGCGGCAGCGACTTCGACCCGCACGGCAGGTCGGACGCCGAAGTCATGCGGTTCTGCCAGTCCTTCATGACCGAGCTGCACCGGCACATCGGCGAGCACACCGACGTGCCCGCGGGCGACATCGGTGTCGGCGGCCGCGAGATCGGCTACCTCTTCGGCCAGTACAGGCGCATCACCAACCGCTGGGAGGCCGGCGTCCTGACCGGCAAGGGGCAGGGCTGGGGCGGCTCCGCGATCCGGCCGCAGGCGACCGGCTACGGCAGCGTGCTCTTCGCCGCCGAGATGCTGAAGGTCCGGGGCGAGTCGCTGGACGGACTGGGAGCGGTGGTCTCCGGCTCCGGCAACGTCGCGCTGTACACCATCGAGAAGCTCCAGCAGCTCGGCGCGAACCCGCTGACCTGCTCCGACTCCCAGGGCTACGTGGTCGACGACAAGGGCATCGATCTCGCACTGCTCAAGCAGGTCAAGGAGGTCGAGCGCGGGCGCGTGAGCGAGTACGTGGCGCGTCGCGGATCCTCGGCCCGGTTCGTGCCCGGCGGGCGGGTCTGGGAGGTGCCGGCGGACATCGCCTTCCCTTCCGCCACGCAGAACGAACTGGACGCGCAGGACGCCCGTACGCTCGTCGCGGGCGGGGTCAAGGCGGTCTCCGAAGGCGCCAACATGCCGACCACCCCGGAGGCCGTACGGATCCTGCAGGAGGCCGGGGTCGCGTTCGGGCCCGGCAAGGCCGCCAACGCGGGCGGGGTGGCCGTCAGCGCCCTGGAGATGAGCCAGAACGCCGGCCGGGTGGCCTGGAGCGCACAGCGGGTGGAGGACGAGCTCGCCGCCATCATGCGCTCGATCCACGCCGTCGCGCACGAGACGGCCGAGCGGTACGGCGCCCCGGGCGACTACGTCACCGGCGCGAACATCGCCGGATTCGAGCGGGTCGCGGACGCGATGCTGGCACAGGGCGTCATCTGATCGGACGATCCATCTGATCGGACGATCACTCCGCGCGCTCGGGTGGGCCGGGTGGGGGCCCTGCTGCCCCCCCTGCGGCAGCCCGCGAGGACGGAGACGGCCCCGCACCCCGGCCCTCAACCGGGGGCGGGGCCGGTCCGGTTCATCCGTCTCAAGGGGCAACCTGCGCCGTGCCACGGCTCCTCGCGTTCACCCGCGCTGCCGCCCGTGGGCGGGTCAGTGGAGGGTCAGGGCGTAGGTGAGGAGGGCGAGGGTGACGGTGGTGAGG
This sequence comes from Streptomyces sp. NC-S4, assembly GCF_054353315.1. Lineage (NCBI taxonomy): Bacteria > Bacillati > Actinomycetota > Actinomycetes > Kitasatosporales > Streptomycetaceae > Streptomyces > Streptomyces sp. NC-S4. Next base: position 8,604,335 of record NZ_CM135937.1, read on the forward strand.
ACGGTGCGCCAGGTGTTGGCGTTGTTCCAGGGGGTTTCGTAGGCGGTACGGGCGGTGTGGGTGGTGGTGGGGTCGGTGTGTTGTTCGGGGTGTCCGGCCTCTTCGAGGGCGTTGTTGAGGGGGATGTTGACGCGGGCTGTGATGATCATGGAGGCGAGACACGCGGCGAGTGCGGCCGCGAGCGGCGCGATGGTGTCGCGGGTGCCGGAGTCGGTGGCGTGGAGGACGAGGGTGGCGGTGATGAGCAGCGGGGCGCCGAGGTAGGCGAGCATGAACCAGCCGTTGAGGATGGCCTTGTTGATGTTCTGCATGGTTTCGACGGTGGTTCTGTCGGTGCTGCGGGCGAGGCCGGGCATGACGGCGACGGTGAATGCGTAGAAGAGCCCGCTGGTGAGACCGGCGGTGATGGTCGCGGCGATCAGGGTCAAGGTTCGTGCGGTTTCCACGTGGTTCCCTTCCGTGGTGTTCCGGTCGGTGCCTGAGGGCCGGGTGGGCTGGGCGGCAGTGCGGTGCCGTGCCGGGCAGTGCGGTGCCGGGGTCGGCGGGTGGTACGCGCCGGGATCCGCCGGGAGCGGTGCTGACGGGCCGTGCCAGGTGGGCGGGCCGTGCGGCGGTCTGGGATTTGGCTGATCATAAGGGTCGAGTGGTGTGTGTGGCCCCGTGGTGTGGTGGGGTTGTGTTTTCTTGTCGTTGTTCTTGGGGGTGTTGTCGTGCTGACTGCTCTTACCGGGGCTTTCGGGGACCGTGGGGATGCTGTTTCGGTCGCGGGCCGTGCCGCGTCGTACGAGGATCTTCTGGGTGCGGCGGGGGCGGTGGCCGCGGATCTTGCCGAATGGGGGCCGGTTCCGGCGTTCGCGGTGACCGCGACGCCTTCGCTGGAGACGGTGGCCGCTGTGGTGGGCGGTCTCCTGGCGGGGGTGCCGTGTGTGCCGGTGCCGCCCGACGCGGGGCCGGTGGAGCGCGATCACATCCTGCGGGATTCGGGCGCCCGGCTGCTGGAGGTGGACTTCGCCCGCCGTGTGCCCTCGCCCGGCCCCCTGCCGTCGGCGGGTCCGGCGAGGGCGGGGGAGTCGGCGCTGATTCTGTACACGTCGGGGACGACGGGTGTGCCCAAGGGCGTTGAGCTGAGCAGGGCCGCGATCGTCGCGGACCTGGACGCGCTGGCAGCGGCGTGGGAGTGGGGTGCGCAGGACGTCCTGGTGCACGGGCTGCCGTTGTTCCACGTCCACGGGCTGGTGCTGGGTGTGCTGGGGGCCCTGCGGACGGGAAGCCGTCTGGTGCACACGGGCCGGCCGACGCCGGAGGCGTACGCGGCGGCCGCGGCGACGGGCGGGAGCCTGTACTTCGGTGTGCCGACCGTGTGGTCGCGGATCGCGGCAGCGCCGGGGGCGGCCGAGGCGCTGTCGGGGGCCCGGCTGCTGGTGTCGGGGAGCGCGGCCCTGCCGACGCCGGTCTTCCGTGACCTGGAGCGGCTGACGGGGCACCGGGTCGTGGAGCGGTACGGGATGACGGAGACGCTGATCACGGTGAGCGGGCGGGCGGGGGGCGCGGTGGCTCCCGGTACGGTCGGTACCGCGCTGGAGGGTGTCGCCACGCGGGTCGTCGCCGAGCCGGGGGCGGAGATCGGTGAGCTCCAGGTGAAGGGGCCGACGCTGTTCTCGGGCTATCTGGGCCGGCCGGATGCGACGGCGGCCGCGTACACGGAGGACGGCTGGTTCCGTACGGGTGACATCGCGTCCGTCGACGCGGAGGGTGTGCACCGGATCGTGGGGCGGGCTTCCACCGACATGATCAAGTCCGGGGGATACCGGATCGGCGCGGGCGAGGTGGAGAACGCGCTCCTGGACCATCCACGGGTGCAGGAGGCGGCGGTGGTGGGTGTGCCCGATGCCGATCTGGGCGAGCGGATCGTGGCGTTCGTCGTGGCCGAGGGCGTCAGCGGCGGCGAGCTCACCGATTTCGTCGCGGCGCGCCTGTCGGTCCACAAGCGTCCGCGCGAGGTCCGCTTCATCACGGCGGTACCGCGCAACGCCATGGGGAAGCCCCAGAAGCGCCTCCTGCTGGAAGGGGAGGAGCGGGGCCGGTCCTGAGGAGTACCCGGGGTCCCGCAGGTGACGCAGCGGTTCTTGGGCGGGCACTGCGCCCTGTGCTGCACCGGGCCTCCGACCACCGGGTTTCCGGCCACCGGGCCTCCGGCCCGGAGGTCCGGGTCCGGATGCTTCGGACCGTCGACCTGGACCGGATCGCGGCCCGCACCGCCCGTGATCTACTCCCGACCATGCCGCTGTTGATGCTGGATCTCGACAACACTCTGATCGACTGCGACACGGCCTTACGCCCTGCTGTCGCCGCGCTTCTCGTCGAACACCGCCTCCCCGACACTGATCTCACCTGGGTCATGAACATCGACGTCGGCGGCTGTACCCCCGGGAGGAGGTCCCGGCGGCCCTGACGGGGCGATACCGGGACGCGGCGCCCCGCGAGGCTGTTCACGCTCTGCTCGACCATGGTGCTGCCGATCGTGTCGCGCTGATGGACTCCTCCCGCGGGCTCGGGAGAGGGCCCGGGCCGACGGCTGGACCTGCGTGATCGTCGCCAACGGCAGTGCCGCTCAGCAGGAAGCCAAGATCGGCCGTGCCGGACTCGACCGGCTCGCCGTGAACACCGTCGGAGTGCCCCTCAGCGGCGCATGGGCCATCGGCGATTCGCCCCATGCCGACATCGTCGGCGCGAACGCACTCGGTCTGCGAAGCCCGGCGCGGGGCGTGGTGACGACGCGATGGTGTTGTCAGGCAAGGGCGTTGACTGCGGGTCAGTTGCTGCGGGCGGTGATGTCGCCGTAGGAGGTGGTGGCGCGGATGGTGAGGCCGGCGGCGGCGCCGTCGGTGTTGCTGAGGGTGTTGTGGATGCGGCCGTAGGCGGTGCCGGCGTCGAGGGTGGCGGAGACGCCGCGGGCGGCGCCGACGGTGATGTCACCGGCCTGGGTGGTCAGTTCCACGGTGCCGTCGACGGCCTCGGCGATCCGCAGGTCGCCCTTCTGGGTGGTGAGCTGCGCGGCGCCGCCCAGGCGTCCGACGGTGATGTCCCCGGCCATCAGGGTGAGGTGGGCGCTCGCGGTCTCGTCGAGCTTGACCGTGCCCTGGGCGCTCTCGAAGGTGACGTCACCCAGGCGGCCGACCCCGCGGAACTCGGCGGCCGCGGTCCTCGCCTCGACGCGGGAGCCGGCGGGCAGCTGGACGGTGATCTCGACCGAACCCGGGTGGTTGCCCAGGACCCGGTTCTTCACCGCTGCGGCCGCGATCCGCAGCACACCGTCGCGGTACTCGGCCGTGGTCCGCTCGGCGGCCTTCACGTCACGGCCCTTGGCGGCGTCCGCCGGAAGGATCTCGACGGTGGTGTCGGCCCGGTCGGCCGCGATGAACCGGATCAGCCCGGCGGGCACGTCCAGGACGGCGGCGATCGGGGCGGCGGTGGCGAACTTCTGCATGGTGGCTTCTCCCTCATCAGCGGCTGCGCTCCGTGCGCCCCGCGGTTTCTGATGAACGAAAAGCTACGTTGCGTTCGCTGAACTAGCAACAGACTTGTTGCGCTAAATCTGCATCACTGCAGGTCAAGAGTTAGATTTCATTGCAATGGTTTCGAGCCTAATGCGACGTGCGCCACGTCGTTCGTTGCAATGGAATGGAAGTGAACGCCAAGGCGGGCAGCGGCCCCGGGAGGTGCGGCCGACGCAGGCGCCGGAGCCGCTGCTCCGCGTCAGCGAGGGGTCAGGAGGCAGAACTCGTTGCCCTCCGGGTCGGCCAGGACCATCCAGTGGATGGCGGACTGGTCGATACCGGGGTCGGTGGCGCCCAGGGAGCGCAGTCGGGCCGCTTCTGCTGCCAGGTCGTCACCGCGGTAGGGGCTGATGTCGAGATGGACGCGGTTCCACACGGTCTTGGTGTCGGGGGTGCGGACGAACTCCAGGTAGGGGCCGACGCCCTTGGCGGAACGCAGGGTGGCGTGGTCGTCGGCGACCTCGTGCAGCGTCCAGTCCATCGCCCCGTCCCAGAACCGGGCCATCTCTCGCGGGTCGGCGCAGTCGACCACCACCGCGGCGATCGGCCCGGTGTCCCGGTAGATCGGACGGGGCTCGAGGACGCAGAACTCGTTCCCCTCAGGATCGGCCATGACCGTCCAGGGGACATCGCCCTGACCCACGTCGGCGAGCGTCGCGCCGAGATCCTGCAGGCGTGCGACCAACTCCGCCTGATGGGCGGTCGAGGTGGTGGCCAGATCGAGGTGCACCCGGTTCTTGACCGTTTTGGGTTCCGGGCGGGCGATGATGTCGATGCAGACCGCCGAGGGGTCGGGATAGGCGAAGCCCACGGGTTCTAGGTTGGTCACGCCGGGTGCCTCGCTGTCGATGCCCCACCCGAGCGCCTCCGCCCAGAACCGGCCGAGCGCGGAGTCGTCCTGGGCCTTCATATTGATCTGCACAAGTCGTGTTGCCATGCCGCAGATCCTAGAAGGCGTGGTCGGCCCGGCCCGCGGCGGACGCCACGCGCTCGACCCTTGGTCCCCCGGGCAAGGCGCGGCCAAGGGTGAGGGTGTGCGCCGAGTGGTCGACGATCGGCTTGCCGGGGTGCGGGCCCTGGTGAAGCATCAGATTACGGGATGTGTCGCCTGCGCATCGTGATGCCACGATGCGCGGCGCGTCGTCCGCTGCCCGCTTGCTTGCCCGACCTCATGAGGAGTGGCCATGGAAGACAGCCTGCTCAGCCGCCGACGGCTGTTGTGGGGTGCTGCCGGCGCGGCGGGTACGGCTCTGGCCGCTGTCGGGCTTCCCCAGCTGATCGGGTCCGAGGAGAAGGTGAAGGCCGCGCCGCCGAGACCCGTGCGCAAGGCCCCCGTCGCCGCCGCCGGGCCGCCTGCGCGCCGGCGTACGGACCCCTCGGTGGACTACGCCCCCGCTGTCTGGGTCGAAGCCTCCGAGTCCAACTACACGTCCTCCGAACGTCCCGAGGCGTATCCCATCGAATACGTCGTCATTCACCTGACAACGGACATCATGCCGATCATGTTCACCAAGTTCAAGGACCCCGCCGAGAGGGTGTCCGCGCACTACATGATCAGCGCAACCGGTACGCAGATCGCCCAGTGCGTGCGCGAGCGGGACGTGGCCTGGCACTCCGGCAGCGTTTGGTACAACCACCGGAGCATCGGCATCGAGCACGAAGGCTGGACCGATCAGCCGGTCTACAACACCAAGATGTACGAGGTGTCCGCCGTGCTCACGGCCACGATCTGTGCGAAGTACGACGTGCCGGTCGACCGGGACCACATTCTGGGCCACGTGGAGGTCCCGCTGTCCACTCACGACGACCCCGGGACCGTGTGGGACTGGGACAAGTACATGAAGCTCGTCGAGAGCGCCCGCCGGAACATCAGGACCTGACACCACCGGGTCGACCCCATCACGCGGGCTTGCCGTCGCCGTAGAGCCACGTGTCCCAGATCGAGTCGAGGTCCCGGCCGGCCCTGGCCTCCACGTACGCGGTGAAGTCGTCCGTGGAGGCGTGGCCGTGGCGGTGGCTCAGGGTCCAGCCCCGCACCAGGGAACGGAAGCCCTCGTCGCCCACGGCCTGGCGGATCTTGTGGATCACCATCGCGCCGCGCACGTACACCGGCTGGCCGGAGATGTCCGAAGCGCTCGGCGGCTGGGCGGGCGGGAAGTCCCACTCGTCGTCGTCCGCGGCCTTGGCGTGGTTGCGGTCGAAGTGGTCCTGGGCGCTGGCCCCGCCGTGGTCCTCGGTCCACAGCCACTCCGCATAGGTCGCGAAGCCCTCGTTGAGCCACATGTCCCGCCACGTTCGCGGGGTGACGGAGTTGCCGAACCACTGGTGGGCCAGCTCGTGCACCACGTTCGTGGTGTGGAAGATGCCGGCCGGAATGGTCGGCCTGGTCTGCGTCTCCAGGGCGTAGGGCACATCCGCCGCCTGATCGACGATCACCCCGGCCGCGGAGAAGGGGTAGGGGCCGAACCTCCCCTCGGACCATTCCATGATCTCCGGGAACCGGCCGAGGACCGCTCCGTCCTCGTCCACGCCCGCCGTCGTGTCCATCGCCGACACGACCGGGACGCCCGACCGGGTCCGGGAGGTCGTGATGTCGTAGCTGCCGATTGCCACGGTCGCGACATGGCTGGCCATGGGCTCGGCCTGGTGCCAGTGGAAGGTGGTGCGGTCGCCACTCGTGCGCCGGGAGCTGAGCAGCCCGTTGGAGATCGCCTGCAGCCCCTTGGGGACCGTGACGGTGATGTCGTACGAGGCCTTGTCCGAGGGGTGGTGGTTGCCCGGGAACCAGGACATCGAGCCCGTCGGCTCACCGAAGGCGACCGCTCCGTTGGCCGTCCTCAGCCAGCCCTCGCGCCACCCGTGGTCATGGGTGATCGACTCGGGGGTGCCCGCGTAGCGCACGACGCTGCGGAAGGCCGCGCCCTTCTTGAGGTGATCACGGGGCTGCAGGGTCAGCTCCTGCCCGTCCTGCCGGACCCGCGCCTGGCTGCCGTCGACGGTGGCGCCCAGCACCTCCATGCCGAGGAGGTCGAGATTGAAGGCGCTGAGGTCCGCAGTGGCCTTCGCGGTGATCCCGGCAGTGCCCTCCAGTCGGCCGCTGCCGGGGTCGTACGCCAGCGTCAGGTCGTAGTGGGTCACGTCGTAGCCGCCGTTCCCGAGCTCCGGGAAGTACGGGTCACCCGCGCCCGCGGCAGCGGGGTGCCCGCCGCGGAACACCGTGCCGGATGCCTCCGACCGGGCACCCGCTCCCGCGTCCGGACCGGAACGGGGCCCCGTCCCGGCGCCGCCACGGCCGTCGGACCCCGAGCACGCGGGGAGTACGGCGAGCAGGCCCGCGACCGCGAAGGCGGCCAGACGTCCGGAAGTCTTCACGCAGCCGATCATGACCCAGCCCCCGAGCGCCCCGGCCTCGCCACGCCGCACCGATGGCCCCTCCGGCTTCCACGTCGGCACCGCAGATCACGAAGGTCACCGGCGACGCGGCAGCCGGCCTTTCGCTGGCCGGCCACGATCCGATGTCCGAGGTCATGGGGCTGGCAGACACCTGGTGGAGAGGCGCTGACTCGCTGATCGCGATCTACGGGGGAGAGGCCGAGTGCCTCTCCGCTCCGAAAAGCCGAACCGCCTGCATCTACTCCGGCCTCGACGAGTGGGCACTGCGCCCTTGACGTCCGGGCGGGTGCGTCGACGCGCCGCGAGGGGCATCCGGCAAGATCCGGACGAGAGGACCCGGCGCTCAGCCGACCCCGTCGAAGACGGACGCCAGCGCGGCGCGGAGCTGTTCGTCCTCGCGGATCATCGCGTGGTCGGAGCCGTAGACGACCAGGCGGCGGTCCCCGGTCACGAGCGCGGCCAGCCGGTCGCGCTGCGCCGGCGTCAGGGCGGCGGCGCCGAGCGCCCGCAGGGCGTCGCAGGCGCCCTCGAGGTCGGCGCGGGTCTCGGCCGAGTGCAGCGCCGCTTCGGCGAGCCGGGTACGGTCGAGGCCCGCCGGATCGGCGACGGCGAGCAGCCCGAGGACGGCCGAGGGCGCTTGGGCCGGGTCGTCGAGGAGAGCGTGGAGCCGGGCGGTCAGCGGGCGCCCGGCCGGGCCGAGCACGGCGAGCTCGCGGGCGGCGCGGGCAGCCGTCCGGTGGAACCACTGCTGGCCCTCGCTCGCGTCGAACACCGAGGCCAGCAACGGGACGACCTCGGCCGCATCACCGGCGATCCGCCACAGGGCGAGCGCCAGGGCCAGGTCGCGGTCCACCTCCGGCGTGGTGTCGCGGTCGGCGGTGCGGCCGAGCGCCGTCCGCAGGGCCGGGGCGAGGCGGGCGGCCGCCGGGCCGAGGCCGGCCACGGCGCGGGCGCCCTCGGCGACGCCGCGCACACCGGTGGCGAGCGAAGCCTCGGCGGCGGCGAACAGCGGCCCGGCCTCGCCGGTCAGCTCGTACAGTGCCCGCGCCACGAGCAGCTTTCCGGCGCCGGCCCGCAGGGCGGTGGCGGCCTGCTCGCGCTGCTCCGGCCCGACGCCGGCGGCGACGGCGGTGATCGCGGAGGCGGCGTACGGGAACACGGGCAGGACGGCGCACAGTTCGGGCAGCGCCCCGCCGGCCCGAGGGCCCCATTGCCGCAGCAGGTGGACCAGCCCGGCGGTGTCGTTGTGCTGCTCGGTCGTCGAGCAACCGCAGTCCCTGCGCCCCTCGGAACGCTCCACTGCCTTGGCGGCCAGTCGAGTGCGGACCGCGGCGAACAGTTCCGGGTCGAACGGGAAGGGCGCATCGGCCGGGGCGTAGGACCCGGCGGCGCACTGCATGGCGCGCGGGCGCCGGCCGAAGGCCCGGGCCAGCAGCGGGGCGGCGGCCCGCGGCGACACCAGGACGAGCGCGGCGAGGGCCTGGTCGGCCGCCTCGTCGTCCGGCTGCGCGGCGAGTTCGGCGAGGACGGGGGCGGCCTCGGCAGCGGCCGGGCCGATCTTGCCCAGCAGCTGGGCGGCCGCCCAGTCGGCGGCGAGCGGGACGATCGCCGGGATCAGCCGCTGCGGGGCGCTGCGGGACAGGGTGCAGGCGTGGTCGGCCGCCCAGAGGGCCTCGGCCCGCACCTCGGGGCGCTCGTCGCGCAGCGCGGCGTCGAGCAGCACGAGGGCGCTCTCGCGGTCGGCGTCGCCGTCCCGCCGCAGCAGGATCCCGACGATGGAGCGCAGCGGCTCCCGGTGTTCGTCCGCGTAGCCGGACCCGGCCGTCTCACGCGCGGGCAACAGGCCGAGGACGGCGTCCCGGTGCGCGGCGAGCCACGGCTCCTCGGCGTTCAACGAGGCGAACACGGCGGCCAGGCGCAACGGCGCGGGCGTGTCCGGGCCGAGCAGGGCGCGAGCCTCGGTGACGGCGCCCGCGCGGTCCAACCGGCCGTACGCGGTGAGGAGTTCGGCGCGGACGACCGGTTCGGTCTCGGCGGCCAGGCGGGCCCGGACGGCGGGCAGGGCGGTGCGGGTGTCCCGGGTGTGCCCGACCGTCCAGCCGGCCGCCTGCCGGACGGCGGGATCCTCATCGGCCAACAGCGTGCCGAGCAGCGGCAGCTGGGCGGTCACGGCGGCCCGGACGGCGCCCGGCTCGACGTCGTACTCGTCCTCGCTCTCGGCGAGGCAGCCGAGCAGCCGGAGCGCGTCGACCGTCTGCCTGCCGGAGGCGGCGATCCGGGCGAGGTACGGGGCGGCGTCGACGCTGGCCGCGTACACGGTGCCCTGGTGCACGATCGAGCCGTACAGCTCGCCCAGTGCCTCCTCGGCGTCCTCACCGCCCGCGGCGAAGGTGCGCAACAGCCCGGGCAGGTCCTCGGCGGGGCCGTAGGCGTGGTTCACGGTGGACCAGGGGTGGGCGTCGAGCCCGGCGAGGGCGGTGGGGAGATCCATGGCCGTGATCTTCGCAGGGGCCTCTGACATCCGTTCGGACAGGTGCTGCGGGCAGGTCCCGGACCGTTCGATCAAGTGGCGCCAGTGGCCGAAGAGTTCGAGGTCCGCCAGGTGGTACTGGGCCACGTGTCCCGGCAACTGGCACACGCCCCGGCCGCCCGGCTCTGCCCGTCGACTCCGGTCGCGGAGGAGCAGATGGCCGCGGCACCGGCGGAGCCGGTCGGTGAGCTCCCGTGCGAGGTCACGGGCCGGCGCGATGCCCTCTCGGACGGCCATCACCCGGGCCGTCTGCGCGGATCTCCCCCACGCGAGGGAGGCGGATCACCCTCGAGTACGAAGACCCGACGCGGAGGGAGACGTGATCGTGAACGCATGACGAGTTCTCCCGACCCGAGACGGGTGCCCGGCGCATGAACGCGATGGCAGCCGTACACGCCGCCCGGCGCTGGCGACCGGCGCGCCGCCCGGTCCCGGTACCCCTGAGATGGGCCTGGCCCGCGTACCTGTCCGCAGTCGACCAACTGGTGTACGCGGCGGAGAAGGGCTACTACGCAACCCAAGGGCGCCTGGGCATTCCCGGCGGACCACCGGTCACCGCCTCCCAGTACGCCGACGTCCCCGATGTCGCGCTCGCGCAGTGGACGCTGGCCTCACTGGGCGTGCTCTCAGCCGTCATGGCGCTCGCCGCCGTACGTCCGTGGGGCGGCCTGCTCCCGCGCCCGCTGCTGCTCCTCGGGCTGTGGGGAACGGCCGCCCTGGCGGCCGTCAGCCAGATCCACGTGGCCCGGGAAGTCCTCTTCGGTTCCGGTCCCGCCGACTGGTCGGCGCGAGCCGCAGTGCAAGGCGTCGTAGGCCTGTGCCTGTGGCTTGCCATGGCCTGGCTCTTCACGCGCCGACGAGGACAGAACCCCACAGCCACGGAGAAGACGGCGCGAGGCACGGAATGAAGGAAGCAACGGATGACCGGCCTCCCACGCGCCGCACCCTGTCCGTACGCCGATGGGCCCCCTACGCGACCTGTGTCTGGACCCTCGCCGGCTACGGAACGCTGAAACTCTACTGGGCGCTGGGCGGCACGGCGCTCACCTCCAGTGCTCCTCTGCCCCGGTCGGGCCGAGAGGAACTGGTCGTGCAGACCCCCGGCGCGATGGCCGGCCACTGGATATCGGTCGGCCTGGTCCTCCTGGGCGCCTTGGCGGCGCTCGCCACGGTCCGGCCGTGGGGGCACGTGCTGCCACGCCGGCTCCTGGCCGTGCCGATGTGGATCATCGGCGCCCTCATGGTGCTGCGCGCCTGCGGCGCCTTCGGCTTCGGCTTCATCGGCGACATCATGGTGCTGACGGGCCACCTCCACGTGGACCCGCCCGACACCGGGATCGCGCACCACGTCTCCCGCATGGATCTGCTGCTCTGGTCGCCCTACTTCCTGGTCTGGGGCCTGCTGTGGGCAGCAACCGCCTGGGCCGTGCCGAGGCGACCGGCCCGCTAAGGCTTGTCCCGCAAACCGCCTGTTCAGGGCCTGATGGCATGATCGAGGCGTGATCAGTGAACCCGGTCAGTCCGGTGCGATGAGGTATGTCCTGTTCGATGTCGATGGCACGTTGATCGATGCCGTGGACAATCAGCGCCTGGTCTGGCGGACGTGGGCAGAGCGGTACGGTCTGGACCCTGATGAGGTCTACCGAGTGGCGCTACGGACGAGGCCGATGGAGACCTTCGCGCAGGTCGCTCCGGACCGGGACGCTGAGAAGTGCCTGGCCGCACTGCACGAGCTGGAGGACGAGGACGTCCGCACCGGCACCTATACGGCTTTCGACGGCGCCTCGGAGCTGCTGAACGCTCTGCGGCCCGGGGCCTGGGCGCTGGTGACGTCGAACTATGAGCACCGGGTACGTGGACGTTTCGCCCGGACGGGCTTGCCGGTCCCGGAAGTCCTCGTGGACGCCGCCGCGGTGGAGGAGGGCAAGCCGTCACCAGTGCCGTATCTGCAGGCCGCCGCGCGACTTGGCGCCCAACCGGAAGACTGCCTGGTCATCGAGGACGCCCCCTCCGGGGTGCAGTCCGGGCTGCGGGCCGGGATGACGGTGTGGGGCGTCAACGCCCCCGCCGCGGTGGACGGCGTGCATCGCCACTTCGACACCTTGCACGAAGCGGTCCGCGACATCCTCGCCTTCGTCTCCGGACCCCACCCTCACCGGCTGGAGGGTTCGTGACCACGGCGCCGGAGCCGTCTTGGACAGTCCCGTTCACCGGGCTGAGCCCGCGCCGATTCACGAAACCGGTGTCGGCACTGCGTCGCACGGAAGTCGATGCCACCCGCCGGGGCAGACCGTGGAGCCCGCCGCCGGCAGACAGAGCCCCGCTGGTCACGGCTTACTCGCGCACGGACTTGACGATGCGCCAGGTCGCCCCGCTGGGTACTCCACCGACCACCAGGTCGTCATCGACGCCGACACCCGCAGGGTCGTCGTGGTCGGACGGCCCCTTCGCGGGCAACCGCAACGACTGCAAGGCGTGGGAGCAATCCGGCGCCGAAGACGCCGTCGGGAAGACGATGACGATCGCCGACGGCGGCCACCCGGGCTCCGGGCTCGTCCGCATAGCCCCGTAGCAGCTGCGCCGTCCAACCCGACTCGAAGGTCTTTTGTGGGACAAGTCTTAGGCCGTCTCTTTCGGATCTTGCCGGGCCCGCGGCGGCGCCCGGCACCGCACCCGGCCTTCAGGTACGGCCTCAGGAGAGAACCCATTGGGGTGGGTGGCCGGGGTCGGCCGGGCAGGTGAAGACGTGCAGGTCCCGGTCCCGGCCGAAGCGGAGCCGGGTCGGCTCGCCAACGGAGCGGCCGCCCTGGATCGAGGCCTTCCCCCCCCGCAGGGACGGGTCGCGGTCCTCCAGGGGTACCCAGCTGTGTGAGCCGGCGTCCGCCTCCTCACCGGCGGCGGTCAGCAGCAGCCGCATAGGGGTCGCGCAGGATTCGCAGTCGACCGGCATCGGGCCCGTGGACGCCCAGCTCGGAAAGCCGCCCACCCGCCAGCCGGGCGGGATCGACAGGTCGAGCTGGTAACTGGGGGCGTCAGGGCCGTGTTCCGCGGTCCGGGCGTCCTCCCATGCGTCGATGCGGGCGATCAGAGAGGCGGGCAGCGTGTCGTCCTCCGCCCAGGGGTAGGTGTCCACCTCTTCGGGATGCAGGACACACGGCTCGGGGAGTTCGTGCTCCCATCGCAGCATGGGCACCTCGGGCGGGGGAGCGAGGAACCGCCCCCCCGCGCTCGGTCTCCGCGGCCCGCCGCCACCGCAGGTGGTACCGGCGCGTCAGGTGCGGGCCGTGGTTGAACGGGCAGCGGAAGATCTGCACCAGATCCGCGCCGCCGGGCCCGGCCGCCAGGGCCGGGATGTCCCGGCGGAAGAACTGGGCGAGGCCCACGAACGGCACCGGGCCGTCTTCCCAGGGCGTTCCGGAGCCCTGCCACGGCTGACTGCGCGGCCGGACGCCCGCGGCCCGGGCACGTCGGATCGCGTCCGGCTCGTACCCCTCGGACTCGGGCCGGTGGGGCTCCCGGCAGAGCGGCCACGGCTCTTCGGCCGGCCACAGCATCGGTCCGCCGACATGGCTCTCGCGCATGCCGGGTCGCCCCGGCCGGGGGTGCAGCCGGGTGGTCCGGCCCCGATGGGCGGCGAGCTCCGGGAACACCGCCTCCACGGGCACGGGTCGGGTCGGCGTGGTCCTCGTCATGGGCAGACCGTACGTGGACGGGGAAACACCGCCCGAACGGATTGAGCCCCGGTGGTGTCCAGGACCTCCCGGCGGTCGGGAGGTGCTGGACACCACCGGCATGTTCAACGGAGCGTCGATGGACGCTGGTTACCCGATACCGCAACCGGGCCGCCGACCGGTCGAGCGGCGCCTGCCCGCGACGACGCCCGAGTCCCGCGAGCGTGACCGGCCAGAGCGCTCAGCGCCCTTTCGGAGCCGGTCGACGCCAGGTGCGGCGAGCGTGTGCCGGCCGCTCGCCGGCGGATCGGTGGCGGCGTTCGGTGAGCATCCCCTTGCCCTCGGGTACGCCGGTGGCGGCCGAGGCGACGGCCCGGGCCGAGTTTGCCGCGGGCGAGGACGAGAATGGTCAGCGCGGTGGCGGCGCCGCAGGCGGGGAGCGCGGCGAGAACACCTGGTCGGGCGGCGAGGGCGGCGGCGAGCGCGGTTCCGGCCGCCTGCCCGGTACCGACCGACAGGATCAGCCAGGCGTACGCCTCGGTGGTGCGGGAGGCGGAGGCGAGAGCGTCCACGGTGTGGAAGCCATTGGTGATGATCAAGGTGAAGAACAGCCCCGGGATCGCCATGAGGGCGAAGGCGGTCCGGGGTCCGGGCTGGGCCAGCAGGGGCGTCCAGCCGAGGAGGAACAGGGCGCTGGTGGTGATGAGCTGCGATCGGGTCGTGCCGGGCCACGCCCGGCGGGCGTAGACCAGACTGCCCAGGAAGCTGCCGGTGGAGAACACGGCAGGAAGAAGTCCGCAGAGCATCGCCTGCCCGTGCGTGCCGGCCAGGCCCGCGGCCCACACGTTCATCGCTCCGAACGTGAACCCCGTTCCCGCCAGCGCGGTGAACAGCAGGACCAGGCCAGCGCTCATCAGCCGTCCTCTTTCGGTCACCCCGGCGGCAGGACGCCAGGTCTGCGATGGTGAGGAGGTCAGGACGATCGTCGTGCCCGTCAGCCCGAGGGCGGCGGTCGCGGCCAGGGCCGTGTCGGGCCCGTGCGTGGTCGCCAGCCACGAGGCGAGCACCGGGCCGGTGATGTAGAGGAGTCCCTGCGAGCCGGTGTCGAGGGCCTGCACGACTCGGCGCCGCCCCAGGTCGGGCAGGACTGTCGGCCAGAGCGCCCGGAGCCCTGCCTCCAGCGGCGGCGTGACCAGACCCGCGAGCCCGACCACCGCGGTCACCGCCGCAGGGTGTCCGCACGCCCGGATCAAGGGGAGCGTTGCCAGACAGCCGGCGTTGAGCAGTACCGCAGGTGCCGACACACGGGTTTGACCGTAGCGGTCCATCAGCCTGCCCTTGACCGGCTGGGACAGGCCGGACGCCAGTCCGTAGAGGGCGGCGAGCATTCCGGCGAAGGACAGCGACCCGCCGCCGCCGGTGATCCACAGGACGATCCCCACGGGAACCATGGAGTTGGGCAGGCGCCCGATCAGGGTGCCGCCGAGCAGGCGGGCAACGTGCCGACTGCCCAGCACGGCGCCGTAGGTGGCGAGCGGCGGGGCGGTGGTCGGGTGTTCGGCCAGGGTCAACAGGGCAGGGCTTTCCGTCGGAGGGACTGCGGGGCGGGGCGGGGCAGGGTGTGGCGGGGTGGGAGCAGTGCAGGGTCCGGCGGGCCGTCGCCGCCGCCGTGGACGCGGTGGTGCCGGCCGAAGGCGCTGCGGCCACGTGTCCGGTGCCAACGGCTGGTGAGCGGGGCGCGGTGCGGGGTGTGATGCGGCGGCAGGACCGCGGCGGCTTCCTCCAGATGCCGGCCGGCCTGTGCGAGGTCTTGGACATGGCGGGTGGTGTGCCTGAGGGCAACGGCGGGTGGACGTCGCTCTCACGGCAGGCCCGAGTGCTCGGCAGGGCTGCCCGGATGGCGCAGGTGCCGGGGAACCCGGAGCGGGAGCGTAACCCGGGGACGACCGGCCGCCGCGGAACTTGTGATCTTCCGACAAGGACTGGGGCAGCGACCGCAGTTGCGGCGGAAGGCGGTGCCGGCGCGGGCCGTACGCGCGTCGTGCGACGTACGGAGGAGGCCCGGTCGGCGCTGACGGGGCCAGGTCCGGACAAGGTGTCCCGAAGCCGGCGATCGGCGCCCTGCCGGAGGCCGGTCGCCCTTCTTCGGCCTTCGGCAGGGACACGCGGACCGTCTCGCCCGGACCGTCGCGGCGGGCGCGTTCCCCGGCAGCCTCTCGCTCGCGCCGGCCGTGCCGTGTTCAACCGGCCCTCGACCGCACCGGACGCGATCGCCAAGGGCGCTCCCCGCGACCGGCGGGTGGCGGTGCCGACCGGGCCGGGGCGACGTCCTCGCGCGGGTCGGCCGGCCGTCCGCCTCGCCCGGAGTCGGCGGCACCGGGCGACGGTGACACGCCCGGCCGGACCGGACGGCCGAGCTTGTCCGCCGCGGCGACGTCGCACTACGGTGCCGGTGTGGACCTCTTCACCCCATCCTGGACGGCCTTGCGCACGGCGGTCGCCGAGATCCCGGACCCGGACTTCGCACGGCCGTCGGGCTGCGCCGGCTGGCTCGTACGGGACCTCGTGTGCCACCTGGTCATCGACGCCCAGGACGTCCTGATCACCCTCGCCACGCCCGCCGCGACGGAGCCGACCGTCGACGCGGTCACCTACTGGCACGTCGAGGACCGGCCCCCGACCGGCGAGGACCCGCTCGACGCCCTCACCGTCCGGCTGGCGGCCGCGTACGGCGACCCGCACCTGCTCCGGTTCCACCTCGACGACGTCGGCTCCGCCGCCGGCCGCGCCGCCGGACTCGCCGACCCGAAGGCCCGGGTGGGCACCCGCGACGAGGTCCTGACCGTGGGCGACTACCTCGGCGCCTACGTCCTGGAGTGGACGCTGCACCACCTCGACCTGATCGCCCACCTCCCGGACGCGCGGACCCGGCCGCTCGAGGAGAGCCTGGCCCGCTCCCGCGCCATGCTGGAACGGATCGCCGGGGCGCCGTTCCCCACGTCGTTCACCGACCGGGACGCGCTCCTGATCGGCACCGGCCGCAGCGCGCCCACCGACGCGCAACGGGCCGAACTGCGCGACGCGGCGGTGAGGTTCCCGCTCGTCCTGGGCTGACCCGCCCCGCCCGCGCCGGTCAGGGGGTGCTGAGCGCCTGCGGGCGGCCGAGGTCTCGTTCCGCCGAACGGATGCAGTCGTCGAGCAGCAGGGCGTCCGCAGGGATCACAGCAGCCCCTTCCCACGTTGAACCGTCAAGAGGTGCGCTCCGCGCTGACGCACCGCACCGCACTGCTGACCCATGGGATGAGGAAGATCCGATGCATGCCGCCGAGGAGAACCGGCCCGAGCTGGACCCGGTCAGCGTCCTGAACGCGAAGAGGACGCTGCTCCAGCTGCTCGGCCGGGCGGGGGTCTCCGCCGACGATGCGGAGGGCCTGATCGCCCTGGTCGAGGCGGGCGCCTTGGCCGGGGCGTGCGAGGAGGTCGGCGCGCTCGGTGGGTCCGTACCGGGGGACAAGGGCGAGCCGTACGAGTCGGGCTGGCTGGACGGTGCCCGCGCCGTCACCGACGAGCTCCGCTCGATCGCCGAACGGGCGCTGCGGCAAACCGTCGACCCCGACGCACCGGGCGTCGCCTCGGCCGCCCGCCCACCGGTCGGCCGCATGGAGGTGGAGCAGGCGAAGGCAGCCGTCAGCCCGCTCTACCTCGCCTTCACGGCCGCCTCCGACCTCGACCCCGGGGCCACCGAAGAGGTACTGCGCGCCGTCCTCGCCACGATGACCCCCCGGCAGAGGGCCCGGTACGCCGGCCGGCTGGCGGATTTCGTCGCAGCGCACCGGGCCCGCCTGGAGCGCTTGTACGTGGAGTACGGGCCCGGCAGTCCCACCGCCATCCACGGCCGCTACTCCCTGCTGCACTCCGCCACCAGCATCGCCGTGCTGGAACGGCTCGCCGTGCCGACGGCCGCACTGCGGGAGGAGTGGGACGCAGCCGAGCTGCCGCCCGCCTGGCTGGACGGTCCGCTGAGGGCCTGGGAAGCGGTGGGCTGACCCGCGCGGTCGGCCCGCGGCCGTTCACCTCAGGGCGAAGAGCATGTTGACCGAATTGTAGTAGTTGGGCAGGTGCACCATCTCCGATCCCGGACGCGGCGGGTCGGCCTTCGGCCAGTTCCGCGGGCCCAGCAGATGGTCGGAGTAGTCGGTGTGCCAGACCTTCGGCACGAACCAGATGCGGTACGCCCCCGGTCGCGCGTCCGGTTCGAACCGCCAGAGTTGCGTGGCGCTGCCCGCGCCCGTCCGGCAGTCGCGCAGGGTGACCTCGACGAGATTCCCGCCGCCGGTGGTTCCGTCGAGGCACGTGCCGGTGCCCGTGTTGCGCAGCTGGTAAGCGTTCTGACGGGCGGCGGGCAGCTGCTCCCAGCCCTGGTCGGCCTTTCCGGTGCACTTCTCGAGCTGCAACGGGCTGCCGGAACCGGGGCCGCCCGGGCCGACGCACAGCCCCGAGGCCACATGGACCAGGGCGGCGCCGGTGCGCTGCGCCGAGGGCGACGCGGAAGGCGCCACGGCGGAGGCCGAGGCGGACGGGGAGGCGGGCGCGGAGTCGGAAGGGACCGGAGCGGCGGGAGCGGTGGCGAAGGCCGCCGGGCCGATGGCCGTGACCGGTTCGGTTTCCGGGAGCGGGCCGCCCGGGGCCACGGACGCGGTGGCGGGAGCCGCGGCCCGGCCGGCACCATCGATCTCGGAGTCGCCCGGCAGCAGGACGACCACGCCGGCCGCCGTTCCCACCACGGCCGCCGCGGCGGCCCATTTCACCGCGCCGACCTTGGCTCCGGCGAGCTGCGTCCCGTTCAACGTGCTCGAAGCCAGCTGCGTGCCGCCCCCACCCAGGGCCGACAGGAAGGAAGCGGGGTTCCACAACAGGATTCCACCCAGCAGCAGCACGCCCAGACGGCTGTTGACATCGCGCAGGTCGCGCTCGGCCCGTGCACAGTCGTCGCACCCCTGAAGGTGGCGGCCGAGATCCCGGGTGAGGCGTCTGCCCGGTCGGCGCAGCCTGGCGGCTATCTGACCGCCGTAGTGCTTGCACTCGTCACTCGCGCTCTGGTCCAGGTGAGCGCGCAGGTAGGCCTCCCGCAGGCCTTCCCGTGCACGCGACACCAGTGAGCCGACGCCTCCCGCCGATATCCCGAGGCGTGCCGCGGTCTCGGCCGCCGGCTCGTGTTCGACGACGGAGTGCCACAGTACGGCCTGCCAGCGCTCCGGCAACGACCGGTAGGCACGCAGGACCAGCGACCCCTCCTCCGCCGAGAAGACGGCGTCCTCGGTGTCCTGACCGTCCGAGAGCTGGGCCGCCCACTCCTCGAAATCGTCGGACAGCCGAGTACGGGCGGTGTCCCGCGCCCACACGGCCGCCAGACGCCGCACACAGGTCAGCAGGTACGGTCGCCAGGCGTATTCGGGGCCGGCTCCCCAGGCAATGGCCCGGTAGGTACGGGCAAAGGCCTCGGCGGCGAGGTCCTGGGCGGTGGACAGGTCCCGGCAGCAGGTGCGGGCATAGGCGAGCACCGAGGGATGGTGACGGGTGAACACCTCGTCCATCACGTCGCTGACCGCCGCGTCGGACTCCGACGAGTGCCCGCGCAGCAGGGCGCAGAGCTCGCCGTCGCTGAGGCTTCGAAGCTGCTGCTTACGGGCGGTACCTGGTGAACTCAACACGTGCTCCCGTGTGGCTTGCTGATGACCCGGGCGTCGGTTCCGGGGGCATCCGTCATGAGGGTGCGACGCTGCGCCCGACCGGAATTCGCGCAAGTGTGCACCCTTGCAGGGCCGCACGCAAACGGGAGGCACAACCGGAAGCGCTGGCCCGGGCGGCCGGTAGAAGGGCGGACGGGCGAACCTCGCCCGCCGGAGCACAACGTGGCTGCCGAGACCGGCCAGTACCGGTACATCCGGGGCGATCCGGGAGGCCTGGGAGATCTGGTGCCCGGTAGGTGACGGTGACGGCACACGCCAGGAGGCGGGTGCCGTACGGGCTCGCGGGCAAGGCGATGATGTGCCCGCAGCCGTGTTGCTCGGAGGCACAACTCGCCTCCCCGACAATTTCGTTGTAGGGGGGGACCCCGGGTTCGTGAGGATCGCGGCGATCGCGTCCGGGGAAAGCCCGGTTCGCGGTAGAAGAGGATCTGTCGGCCCCGTCCCGCCCGTCCCGCCCCGGCGCGGGGGGCGTTGTCGTACGGGCGATCTAGCATGAACCAACCCTGATCAGCCCGGGCCGCGACGCCGCCGACGCTGCCCCGGCCCCGCGCGAGGAGCCGCACCATGCCGTCCAGCACCACCGACCGGCCGCCGTACGTCGTCCCCTGCGCGGGGTCGGCCGCCTCCGGGGCGCCGTATGCCCTCGTCGGCGCCGACGGGCAGCTGGTGCGTGCGCCGGACCTGAGCGCGGTCGGGGTGTTCCACCCGGACGGCCGGGGCGGGTTCGTCGCCCCCGCCGCCGACCCGGAGGGCAGGTGCGGCTACCTCGACCACCGCGGCGCGTGGCTGTCCGAACCGGCCCTGCCCTACACCGAGGCGTTCGAGGACAACGGGCTCTCCCGGTTCCGGGCGGAGGACGGCCGTTGGGGCTACGCCGGAACGGACGGCACCCCCGTCATACCGGCGACCCTGACGGAGGCCCACGTCTTCCGACAGGGCCTGGCCGCCGCCCGCACCGAGGAGGGGACGGGCTACATCGACCCCACCGGCCGCTTCGTGATACGCCCGCAGTACGCCGCGGCGGGGCAGTTCGCCCCGAACGGGCTCGCCGCCGTGAAGTCGGCCGACAGCGGGCACTGCGGATACATCGACCGCGCGGGCCGTACGGTCGTCGAGCCGCGGTTCGACGGGGCGAGGCCCTTCGGCCCCGGTGGGGCGGCGCCCGTGCGGGTGGGCGACCTGTGGGGCCTGATCGACGAGAAGGGGGAGTGGGTCGTCGAACCGTCCTTCCCGATGCTCAACGCCTTCCACGCGAACGGCCTCGCCTACGTCCTGGGCGGTACCGTCGGCGCCCACTTCCGGGGCTTCCTCAACGCTCGCGGCGAAGTGGTGATCAAGGCGAGCGGCCGGATGTCCGACAGCTTCCGGTGCGGGCTGGTCCGTTTCGACAACGGCTACGCGCACGGCTACCTCGACGCCGCCGGTGAGGAGGTCATCGAGCAGCAGTACGAGTGGGCGGAGGACTTCGACGCCGCCGGGGCCGCGGTGGCCCACTACCTCGGACCCGTGGAGGGGGGCGACCCCGAAGCAGCCGGTGCCGCCGCCGATCGCCCCTCAGGGCGGGCGTGGGGAGTCCTGCGCTCGGACGGACGGTTCATCCCTGTCCACCATCTCGAGCCCCTGACCGATGCCGGGGGCTGGGTTCTCGGGTTCGGCTTCGGTACCGGACTCGCCGCGTTCGTCACCCGCGACGGCGCGGTGGTCCACGTGGACCGCGACGGCATGGACGTCTGCCGGGTCGAGGGGGCCACGGACGGGGCCTCCCTGCGCCTGGTGAACCGGGGCGGGGCGACCCTCTGGGAGACCGTCGGGGCCGAGGGCACCTTCGAGTCCGTGGAGCCCACCCACTGCCAGGAGGCCCACTCGTACCTGGTCTACCCCGGAGCACCGGAACGGGACGTCGCCGACCTCGCGGAGGAGCTGCTCGCCGCCGAGCCCCGCCCCTTCGAGCCCTGCTCGCTGATCTTCGACGACCGGGAGGACCCGTACGAGCCCGCCGAACCCGAGGACGACCCGGACGCGGACGGCACCTCGTTCGGCGCGATGAGCGTGATCGCGGAGATCTTTCTCGACGCCGAGCACCAGCACGACTTCTCGTTCCTCGAGGACTGGACGAACGAACGGTTCGGCGAGATCCGGGCCGACACGATCGGCCGGCTCACCGCCCGCTTCGGCGACCCGCTCCCGGGAACCGAGCTGTTCCTGCGCTGCGGCGACGGCGAGTCGTCCACGGTGTGGCAGGTCGGCGCGCGGCAGCTCGTCCTGCAGTCCTATTGCCTGGTCGGAGACGGGGACCTGGAGATCCAGCTCTGGCTCGCCGCCATCGCTCCGTCCGACGAGGACGCGCAGCCGTAGCCACCGGCCGCACCGGCGCGGTGTGCTGCGTGCGAGACGGCTGCCCCCCCCCGGCAGACGGTGGCCGGGGAGATCCCGAAGCGCGGAGCGAGCTGCCGCGAGGCGAGGTTGTTCCGGTCGGGCAGCGGCAGACACCAGGAGAATTGCCCACGGCCGATCCTGCCGCGGCACCTTTCAGGCGGACGGCTCCAGGGCTGCGAGGGCCCGCTCGTGGGCGAGGGCCAGGGCGTCGGGGGCCGGGCACGGGAGGTCCGGGACGACCCCGGTGCCCTCCCAGTTGGTCCCCGAGACCGGATTGACCGACCGGCCCACCGGGATCGACGCCTCCAGGTGCGGATGCAGGGTCCAGCCCTCCCGCGGATGCGCCCCGCCACCCGTGGTCTCGCCCACCACGACCGCCCTGCCGAGCTGCTGCAGGTCGTAGGCGAGCTCCTCGGCCGCGGAGAAGGTGCGGGGGCTGGTCAGCACGTACACCGGCTTCTCACCGCCGAAGCGCGGGCCGGGGACGTACGCCGGTGACCAGGACTGCTCGCGGCGGTCGCCCTTGCGCCAGTGCATGGTGTTCAGCAGCGTGCGCTCGTCCAGCAGGTGGCCGCACACGAAGGCGACCGTGTCGGGGGAGCCGCCGCGGTTGCGGCGCAGGTCCAGGATCAGCGCCCGGGCCCGGGAGGCCACCGCCAGCGCGGCCCCGAGCGGCTCGGCGGCCCACTCCAGCGGGAAGAGGTTCGGCGTCAGCTCCAGGACGGCCACCCCGCCGTCCAGCAGCTCCAGGCGCGGTATGCCGCCCAGCGACGCCTCGAAGTCGCGCCGCATCGCCGCGAGCGTCGCGGCGTTCTGCTCTTCGGGTACCTGCTCGGCGTGGTGAATCAGCCGCAGGTGCCGGTCGCCGTTGCGGGACTGCAGGTCGGCGGTGACCACCCGGCCGAGGTCCTCGGCGGTGGCGACGTCGTAGGCGCCGTCGGCCAGACGCCTGCGGACCAGGTCGGCGAGCTCCTGGCCGAGCTCGGGGAAGACGTAGTGCGCGGCGAGCAGCCGGGCCAGTTCCTCGACGACGGGGGCGGGCTGAAGGGATGTCAGAGTCGGCATGGCGAGGAGTAGATCACCGGCCTTGCGAAAGAGTCAAGAGCATTAGACACTTACGTCATGACGCACAGCGACACGGACACCGGCGGGGACGAGGCGGCCTGGGAGCCTCCGGAGGAAGTCCAGCACATCGGCGCGCCCGAGCAGTACGCGGCCCTGGCCCACCCGCTGCGCCAGAGGCTGCTGTTCGCCCTGAACCAGCGGCCGGCCACGGTCAGCCAGCTCGCG
The DNA here is from genome assembly GCF_054353315.1 of Streptomyces sp. NC-S4. Classification (NCBI taxonomy): domain Bacteria; kingdom Bacillati; phylum Actinomycetota; class Actinomycetes; order Kitasatosporales; family Streptomycetaceae; genus Streptomyces; species Streptomyces sp. NC-S4. Next base: position 8,626,902 of record NZ_CM135937.1, read on the forward strand.
CTGCTCCTCGACGCGAAGAAGGGCAACCTCGCCCACCACCTCAAGGTGCTGAGCGACGCTGGGCTGATCGCGGTCGTCAGCACCCGTACGGTCCGTGGCGGCACCGAACGGTACTACGGGCGCACCGCCCGCAGTCTGGTCGTCGCCGAGCCGCAGGCGGTCGGCACCGCCGCCCTGTTCAGCGCCTTCGCCCAGGAGATCGACCGTTCCCCGGTCGACCACCTGCTGCGCCTGCGCCACCTCCGACTGACCCCGGCCGCGGCCCGCGAACTCGGCGAAACCCTCGCCCGCCTGGTCGACGAGGCCGAACAGGCCCCGGAGGGCGAACCGGTGCACGGCGTCCTCGTCTCGCTGTACACCGCCCACGACCCGGACCGGGACGCGCGCGCATAGGCCTTTGCGGGCCGAGCCGTTGCGGTCCCGGCTGTGGCCGGCGTGGACCGGCTGCGGATCGCGTACGGAAACCGCAGCCGGGCCGGCAGCGGCACTGTCGCGGGGCGTGAGTGCCGGGGCCCGGACCGTACGGGGCGTTGCCGCCCCTGAAGGCGCAGACGGGCATGGCCGATCCCGTTGCGGGCGCGGTAGGAGCGGGCCCTGGGGGCGAGGAGGGAGACCGTCGCCCGGATGCGGGGCTGAGATCAGGGAGTTGGCGATCTCCGTCGTCGACCACCCCCACTGGGCGACCGTGGCGCGGGAAGAGGCCGTCTCCGCGCACATGCAGCTGATGAAGCAGGGCCACGCGGAGGATCCAGCCGAGTCCGAGGCGGCGCAGGACGCGTGGCGCCGGCGGCTCGGTCACGCGCTGGGCCAGGTGCCGAGAGCGCGGGCCAGCCGGTCGCTCTGGTCAACCGCCGTCTGATGCTGTGCGTCTTCATGTCCTGCTGGCCATGGCGAACTTCCTCCGCCAGGCCGAGACGGCGATCGTCCTCGGACGTCACGAGTGGACCGGCAGCACCGCCCGGGCCTCCATCGCCGTCACCTCCCCGGCCACCCCGCGGTGGGCGGCGGCCAAGCTCGTCCTGGCCAGGCCGAAGCGCCCACCCAGCCCGGGGACGCATCCCATCGCGCACTCGACGCTCTTGACCGCGTGCCGACCGCGTGCCGGCAGCGCGCCGGTGCGGACCCGCCGCGGGGCGCTGGCGCCGGACCGGTGGCCGGATCTGCCGGCTGCCGCCGAGGCGCAGTTGCCGGACGGTCTGGTCCTCGACACGAACCCGTCGTCCGGGACACCGGAGCCGGCCGGCTGTCCTTCGAGGCGTTGCGGCGCCGGGTCGCTTCCCGCGCCTGCGGCGTCCCGGCCCTGGCTGCCCGGTGGCCGGCCTGCTTCGTCGCCGTCGCCCTCCTGCGGCACGACGGCCAGGAGTTCCTTGCGCGCCGCTGCGCCGTTGCGCCGTTGCGCCGTTGCGCCGTTGCGCCGTTGCGCCGTTGCGCCGCTGCGCCGTTGCGCCGCTGCGTCGGGCGGCCGGTCGGCTGAAGGCCGGCGGGGCCGGGCGGCCGGGTCCTGTCGTCAGCGGGCTCCGGCATCCTCAGGATCCGGGGTGGGCGGGGGGTTGTGGCAGGTCACGTCCTTCGCGGGCAGCCGTCCCGTCGACAGGTACGCGTTGACGGGTGTGTTGGCGCAGGCCGTGGGGTTGGAGAGATACACGCCATGCCCTTCACCCCCCAGTGCCAGCACCATCCGCGACCCTTTGAGCGCCTGGTGCAGCCCCCGGCCGGTGCCGAGCGGGGTCATCGGATCCCACTCGTTCTGCACGGTCAGGACATGGGCCCGGGTCTTCATGGGCGTGGCGGGCTCCAGTGGCCGCTGCCAGAAGGCGCACGGTTTGATGTTCGACGCGAAGTCCCCGTACAGCGGGTGTTCCACCTTGTCCCGCGCCGCGTCCCGCGCGTACTGCTCCGGATCGCGGGGCCAGCTGTCCGTGTCCCCGCACACCACGGCCCAGTACACGGCGGTGGCGTTGCTGGCGGGAGCGGCGTCCGGACCTTCCGACGCCCCTCCCGCGTCGACGCCCGGGCCGGCTGCCCGGACACCGTCGAGCGGTGACCGGGCGCCGGACCCCTTCCTGTGGGAGCCCTTCCCACTCGCGCCCGGACCGGTGCCAGTCGCCGGCTGGGGCGCCTTGTCGGCCGATGCCTTGATGGACTTGATGACGACCGAGGCACCGTGGGGATCGAAGAAGAGCGACGGGTCGGCCCTGATGTCGTCACCCGTCATCCTCTCCCCGTAGTGGATGATCGGATCCCGGTCGGCCCGCGCCACCAGCGCCCAGAAGGTGGCCGAGACCGCCTCGGGCGTGGCTCCGAGCCCGTAGGTGTCCGAGCGCTCTGCCGCCCACCGCGTCCACCGCTCGAAGGCGGGCTCGGCTTCGGTCCCCCACGCCTGGATCATGCCGCGCCAGACGCGCCCCGGGTCCACACCGCTGTCCAGAACGAACCGGTCGGTTCGCTCCGGGAACATCTGGGAGTACACCGCGCCGAGGTACGTCCCGTACGAGTAGCCCAGGTACGAGACCGTGCGTTCCCCCAGTGCGGCGCGGATGACGTCCATGTCGCGCGCCGTGTTGCGGGTGGTGATGTACGGAATCACATCGCCCGACTTCTCACGGCACTTGTCGGCGATTCCGCGCGCCCAGGACACGTCCGCGGCGAAGGTCTCGGGCCGGTACGCACCACCGACGCCCACCTCCGCTTCGCTCAGATCACCACAGCTGATCGGGCTGCTCTCGCCGACGCCGCGCGGGTCGAAGCCGACGAGGTCGTAGCGGTCGCGGACCTCCTTGGGCATCTCGGCATTCGCCCGTATCGGCCGATAGAGACCCGCGGTCCCGGGGCCGCCGGGGTTGAGGAGGAGGACGCCCCGCCGCTTGGCGGGGTTCTCACTCTTCATCCGGGATATGGCGAGGTTCAGGGTGCGCCCTTCGGGACGCCGGTAGTCGAGCGGCACCTTGAGGGTGGCGCACTCGTACGCCGCCGGCCGATCGGGGCTGCATCGGTGCCAGGCCGGCGTCTGTCGCATGTACGCGGGGGACGGAGCGGCGGAGGCGGATGGCGCCGCCAGCCCGGTAAGGGCGGCGGCTAACAGTCCGGAGGTGGCGAGCAGCGGTGCGAGACGTTTCATGCGAGGGATCCCGTTCTTTCGTCGGGTCAAATCGCTTGCGTCTCCACTGTGTTGGGCGAGCGGATCAAGCCGGATCATTCCCAGGAGTGATCTTCCGTCCCCCGCGCGTAGCATCTGAAATCCAGACACCTGACCGAGACTCATCCCCGAGATCCGCTGATCGTGACACCATGGCTGCCGTCGGTGATCGAATGTGCGCAACGCGACCGTACCGCTCCGTGCGGACGCCGCCCGGTCGGTCGCCGAGCACCTCACCGCGGTCGCGCCAGTACGTCCGTGGACGGGCGCGAAGTTCTCGGTGGCTTTGTTCACGGGTTCAGCAGGTCCTGGCGCACATTCCGTGAGGACGATCAACGGTGCTGGAGGTCGTCACCGTCGGCGGGCCTGCTGTTCGATCAGCCCAGCCCTCGATGTTCGAGCACGACTCGTAGGAGTAGCGCGTGTCGCGGTCCCACTCCTTTCCGGTGGTGCGTCTGTAGGCCCGGTCCGGTGTGCAGAGCAGTGGCTCGGCCCAGATGAGGTCGGTGACGTAAGGAGTGAAGGCCGCAGGGTATTCGAGGACGCTGTCGAAGACGGTGCGGCCGGCGGCGACGACCGCGGCACGGGTGTAGAGAAAGGTCGAAGTGCAGGACGAGGGCATGGCGCTGCCGCCGACGGCCGGACGACGCCACGGACCTCGTGAAGGCGGCCGAGCATGCCAACGCCGAGCTGCTGTACGAGATGACGCCCGTGAATCCGAAGCGCTGATCGTCGAGCAGGGACTGCGCATCGAGGCGCAGAAACAGAAGTCGGCGATGCCCCGGACAGAGGCCGATGTCCTGCGCGGACAGGTCCGACGGCCCGGCGCCCGGAGCAGAAGATCGAGGAGCCGTACGCCCGGGACCCTGTCCCCACCACCCGCGTCCTCACGCTGCGCCTGACCTGCGCCCCGGTGCCGCCGGAAACGCGATCGGGGCGGGCCCTCGGGCATCCGCATCAGTGGTGCCGGGGGCTTCAGCTGTGGCAGCGGAAGTCATCGAGACGTTACGTCCGACCCGGTCCGCGACCGAGGTCAGGCCGCGGTTCGGGAACGGGCGCGCGCTCACGGCCGTCTCCACCCACGGGTGGTGCGACGAGAGCCGGCCGCCGTCACCGAACGACAGGAGTCCTCCGTGCCCGCGCTGCGCCGCCCGTCCCGCGTGACGGCGATCTACCTCGTCCTGGCCGCCGTACTACTGGCCGCCGGCGTCTTTGCCGTCCGTCAGGGCCCGGCGGCGGGCCTCCTCCCCGAAGCGACATGGGGCGGCTGGCGGTCCCAAGAGGTGCTGCAGTGGTCCGCGCACATCCGAGTCAACAAGTGGGCGCACGCCGCCGAGGCGGAGATCCACATGGGCAAGGCCGAGTCGATCACGCTCAAGGCGTACGGCGAGGACGCCCACGGCACCACGGGCATGTTCCCCACGGCCTTCACCCTCACCCCTGACGGGAACCTCACCGGGCGCGAAGTCACTGTCACTGACTGATATTTGACGGAGTGACCGCCTGCCGCGGGGTTCACTCGAGGACCCGGCGCGATGGCGGTCCGACCTGCCAGGTGCACGCAAGGCCCGAAGGGGCCTGCGACGCGTGCCGCCACCGTGCCACACAAGCCCGGCAGACCGCCCCGCCCCGCCCTGCCCTGCTGCTGCGCGTTCTCGCAGTTCTGGGGAGGGGGAGGCGCCTGCGGGACTGCCAGTGCGTGCAGGAACGGTTCGCCGTCCACCGGGGCGGGGGAGAGCTTCAGTGGCCGCCCGCAGGAATCCGGACGCCGATGCGCTCGTACTGCTGCTCCTTGCTCTCGTCGTCGTCCTGTTCCTGGGTGTCGTTGGGTACGTGATTGCCACGCACCCGAATCCGATCACTCCTGCGCCGCCGCTGACGACACCCGGCACAAGACTCGAGGGGCGCTGCCCGCAGCGCCCCCGCCCAGGACGCGCATGGCGCGAAGTCCGCAGCTCACCAGCAGGGACGGCGCGGATCACTTAACGAGCTGGCTGAAGAGTCAGGTTGGTCGGGAATCCTGCCGTCCCCACTCGCGGCCAACCCGTGGGGCCTTGGCCAATGGGACGTCGACCACTCCGCCCGGACTCGCCATGCTGTGACCGATGGTCCGCGACTGACGGATACCGGGCTGCTGACGCTCGCGGTCGTGCAGGCCGTGTCCGGGCGCCGATGTCAGTGAGCGCGGGCGGTTCCTTCTCGATGACCCGTGGCCGGCCCTGGCCGCCGACGCGGAAGGGGAGGACCGGTGGTCCGGCTGGTCCACCTAGGCGGACGCCGACGCGTCGGCCGGGCTGCTGCCGTCCGGCCCGTTGCCCGGGGCCGGCGGTCCGGCGGCGGCGCCGGGGGTTTCCCGGCCAGCCCGTTCCAGCCGGGGAGGAGGCCGGGACGGGGCGACGAGGTGCCGTTTGGAGCCGCGCGGGCAGCCCGTCGTGCGTGTGGGCCTACCGGACGACGCCGGGGATAGGGCGGGCAAGCCGCGGGCCCGTTCCGGAAGTACGCCACTCGCGGGGCGTTCGTCTCCAGTGTCCATGCGTCTGTCCGGGCCGCCCTCCTCCAGATGCCAGCCCTCCGCACTGTCTCTCGCGGCAGGGGGCCGGAGCCATGAGGCGGTCTCCGGATGTCCATGGGGCGACCCGCCCCACTGTGGATGCATGGCGGACCAGACTGAGATCGTGATCCATCCAGTGTCGCCGCAGGGCGGGCGCAAGGTCACCGAGCACGCCCTGCGGCGTGGAAGGCGGACCTCGGCAGGGCGTTCACGCCCGCGGACGTGTCGGAGTTCCCGAGGCGGGCCAGCCCGGAGCCCCTGTACAGCCCGTAGTCCTGAGGGCGGGCCACCACCCTCGCCCGTCCGCAGCTCTCGTCCTCGGCCGCCGCGATCGGCTGGTGTGCCCGGCCTCAACGGCGACGGAGCCTGGACGGCATCATGTCCTCCATGACGAACAGAGCAGCCCTGCACCCTGCCCGGATACCGAGGTACGACGTTGGCCCGCCAGCCCCTTCGCTCTGTCAGCCGACCGCCTGTCCGGGCGGCGGCCACCGCACCGGCGCCGCGACGGGCGCACGCCATGACGGTGAGTCCGGTCTGCACTCCGCCGCCGGGGACGGCGCCCGATTTCGACCGGCAGCTCCGCCGACAAGGATGCTGAGTCGGCATGCATGAGATCCGATGTGAGATCGACACCGAGTTCCGCGGTACCGAGGCGCTGGCCGATCTCGGCTGGCGTTGGCTCACCGAAGGCGCGGAGCGCCTGGAGGGAGAGTCCTTCCCCGCAGTCCTCGATTCCACCGGACAGGTGGAGGAGTCAATCAAGAAGTCGGTGCCGTGCGGCCCGCCCGGGTCGCTCTGGGGCTTCCTCAGCGCCCACATTGTCGGTCGAGGGCGGGTCAGCCGCCGTTCCCGGGTGCTGACCCGCAAGAACCTGCCGATGCTGCGCAAGTGGCTTTCCCTGGACGTGCAGTTGGCCGAGACCGCGGTCTACCGGCTGGACGACCGGGGCATGCCGGGTGAGGAGCTCCTGCGGATGGGTGTCGCGCGCGACGAGAGCTCCAGGGCGTGGGTCAGGCTCAGCGCGGAGACTTCCGAACGACGCTTCGGGCCGGCCGCTCAGGCGAGCATGACGCAGCTGCTGCGGGACTTCTCGCAGGAGGTGGACCCGTCCTACGCCCAGGTCGGCTACGGCCTGACGCTGGGGCGCACCGAGCACGAGGAGCGGGTCGGTCCGCCGCTGCCCTCCATGACGCTGCCGGACTCGCGACGGCTGCTGCGCGGGTACGAGTGGCTGATGGTGATTCCGCGCGAGATCGCCGCGAAGCTCGGTGGCGGCGACGGCATCGCCGCGGCCGGCGACTTCCACCGCGTCGAGACCCTGCGGGACGGCGCGGTGCTGCTCCAGGTCACTCCGGAGTTCCACGGCTTCACCGGCGAAGCGATCGAGCGGACGTGGCAGCTGGTGCGCCCTGCGCTGAGGCCCGGGATGCCCAGGCGCTACGACTCCGACCCGGGGCGCCCGCCGAGCCGGATCCGGTACGCAGACATCGTCTGACCCCAGAGCCGACGTGGCCGGGACATACGGACCACACGTCCGGCAGCCCTGGGCATCCGTTCGGCGGAAGCCACCACCGGGCAACCGGGGGTTGAGGCACTTGAACCGGCGGACGGCCAGCCGGACCGCCACCCGCGCGGATCTCAGGGCGGCATCCTCCGGACACCGCTCATACCGGCCGTGCACTCGCCACGGCAAGAACGCACCCCTCGCAGAGCAGCGAAACGGCAGGCATGGCTGTCCGGGTGGGACGCAGCCGCGTTCGAGCGCGTCAACGCCCGACACAACCCGGAAGGGGGAACAGCGACTGCGGGCAGGACCTTGGCTGCCGTCACACGTCGCTGGTCACCGCCTCGGTCGGCAGCATCCAGCCCCGCTCTGGCAACCGTCGGGGTGGGACGAGTTCTGGCCTGTGGGGCTATGTCAGGTGCTTCTTCGGTCGGGGTCGGGGTCGGGGTCGGGGTCGGGGTCGGGGTCGGGTGTCGAGCGGGAGTGGGCGGCCGCGCTGGAGGAGCTGCGCAGGACGTTCTCTTTGACCACCCTCTACGAGGTCGTCCACGTCTGGTGGGGCTTCGGCCAGTAGGACCCCGACGACCCCGAAGTGCGTGCCCCGGTCACGGCGAGATGGGCCCGGTGCGCACAGTGCGGAGCACTCGGTGAACTGGCCTTCGACGACCGCCCGGACCAGGCGGTGCAGCGCGCTGGGGACCACGTCCGCGCGATTTCCCCCGGGTGCTCCGGCGGGTCTGGCGGAAAGCGGGACAGGCAAGCTGTGGGGGAGCCGTCCGTGACGTCAAACCGCCGGTGGAGCCGAGGTCGGCGCCGGCCGCGGAAGCTGTACTGGCACCGACGGCTCCGCGGGCGCGGGCGGTGGAACAGGAGCGGACGACCCCTGGTTCACACCCGAGGACGACTCCGGCGTTTCCTGCATGCCCGGCAGTTTGCGACCAGGAGGGCGAGACCCATGGGGACGAGCACGAAGAAGAAGAGCAGAACCGCCGCTATGTCGACAGCCGAGAACACCAGACCCCCCTTGAACGCGTTCAATGTGAACGCGTTCAAGATAGTCGCTTCGGTGCCTTCTCGGAAGGGGGCCTCACCGGCCCTGGGGAACGTCGGTGCAGCGATTGGCGCTGAGATTGATCATGGTCAGGGGTTGAGCCTGCCGCCCCGGTTCTCCTGCTCTCGGCAGGCTCTGCGCTGGGCCGTTACTACGAGGGGGCCCTGGCTGCCGTCGAGCGGCTGGCGGCGGGCGAGGATCCGGCGTGCGCGGCGTGCGTGGCGCTGACCGGCAGGGTGCAGCGCCCTGACCGCGCTGCAGCAGCCCGATACGGGCCCGTTCCAGCCGGGCTCGGTGCCGGTGGGCGGGCCCGTGCCGTCGCTGCTGCGCGACCGGGCGGCCGCAGAATGTCAGACGATGTTCTTGTAGAGGTCTCAGCCGGTGCCGAACTTCACCCGGGCGGCGAAGGTCGCAGTGCCGGTCTTGCCCGTCGACGAGTACCGGTACACGACGCCGTTCGGGAGTCGGCAGAGCAGGTCACCCTTGCTGTCGCCGTCGATGTCACCCGGGACGAACAGCTTGTCGTACTGGTCGAAGCCGCTGCCGACCTGCTCCCGGGCGGCGAACGGCGCGGTGGCCGTGCCCGTCCCCTTGAAGAGGAACAGGCGGCCGGAGGTGTCCCGGGCGAGCAGGTCGGGCCGCCCGTCGCCGGAGTAGTCGCCCGCGCCGACGAGCGCGTCGTAGCCGTTCCAGCCGGTGCCGACCTTGATGCGCGCGCCGAACTTGGTGACCAGCGCACCGTCGCCGGGGTGGAGCCACAGGGTGCCGCCTGAGTCGCGGCTGAGGAGGTCGCCCCTGCCGTCGCCGGTAAGGTCACCGGGGTCGACCGTCACGATGTAGTTCCACGCCGTGCTGACCCGCTCGCCCTGGATGTACAGGTCGCTTCCGATGTTCTGCACGTAGGTCGCGTGGTTGCGGCTGTTGAGCCCGGTGGCGTACGCGGTGCGGGAACCGGGCGTCTCCTTGCCGGCCCAGGCCGGCGGCGTCCGGTAGTCGCCGTTGGCCAGGGCGCTGTACTTGGCGAGGTCGTTGTCCGCTTCGGTGCCGAGGTTCTGTGCCTTGCCGTAGAGCGGCGTGGTGCCCGCGCCGACGATGAACTTGTTCAGTTCATAGCCACTGCCGAAGTAGGCGGGTGCGGCGAACTTGCCGCCGCCGACCGACTTGAACCAGTACTCCACGCCGTCGCGGTCTCGGGCGAGGAGGTCGCTCAGGCCGTCGCCGTCGCCATCATCCGAGCCGGTGGTCACGTTGTAGGCGTTCCAGCCGTCGCTGACCTTGACACGTGCCTTGAGCGGGGCGGTGGCGCTGCCGGCCCCCTTGTGGAACCTCAACTCACCGCTCAGCGTCCGGGTGAGGACATCGCCCAGGCCGTCGCCGTCGACGTCGCCGGCCCCGACCAACTGGTCGTAGATCCCCCAGCCCGAGCCGACCCTCCCGGCCGTTGAAGGGTTTGCTGCCGGTGCCGGTGCCGGTGTACAGCCACAGGTCGCCGGCGTAGTCACGGGCCAGCAGGTGGGGGTGCCGGTCCCCGGTCAGATCCCCGGTGGCCATGATGCCGTTGTAGATCTGCCAGCCGCGGCCCGACCGCAGCGGCGCCGACGTGCTCGTCATGCCGTGAGAGCGAGAGCAGCTCGGCCTTGGTGGTGCCGCCCACCGGCAGCAGCAGGTCCTTGAACGAGGCGCTGGGGTCGGGGTCGGTCTTGGCGATCGTGTATTCGGTCCAGGTCTTGATCGACGACAGGTAGACGGCCGTGGTCTGGTCGTACTCCATGTCGCCGTCGCCGTCGCCGTCGCCGTCGCCGTCGTGGCGCGGCCGGGCAGGACGACGCTCGGGTGCTCGCGATCCCCGCCCGGACACGTGTCGCTGTGCGCTCGGAGACACACATCCACGCGTGAACGGTTCCCGCTTCCACCTGTGCCGCGCCTTGGACCACGCCGGTGGAAGGACTGGATCAATCCTTTTCCACAGGCGGAGTTGACGGGCCGAGGGCTTCGACCGGCGCGCCGGGCACTACCGTAGCGGGGCGCGGGCAGCTCGGGTGGTGTTTCGGTACTGGGTCGACAGGCGGCACGGACGGCGCAGTCGTGACGGGCAGGCTCGTCCGGTCAGCCGTGCCCGACGTGCGGGTCAGGGTCGGGTGGGTGCGGCGGCCAGGGTGGCGGGCGGCTATGCGCAGTGCGACCATGACGGGCTCCCCGCCGTGGCCCTGCAGCCGTCCGCCACCCCCTCCGAGCGCTACGCAGGCCCCAGCCGGCGCGTTCTGCCGCCGCTTCCGGTGAGTGGTCCAGTGTGCAGACCGGCGGCTGTTGCCGGTCTTCGAATCGAGGACCAGTTCCTCGTCCATGTCTGCCAACCCCCGCTCCAACTGCGGATCAGGGATGTCGATGGTCGGACGGGGCGCGGGAACCCCAGGCAGAGGGCACCGCAGCGCCCGGGGCGAGATTGGGGGGCTTTGCCACCGCGGCCGCTTCGGCGCGGGCCGCGGGGAGTCAATGCCAGCAGGACGGCCGGACGCGGAGCAGCTCGGTCCGCAGCACGGGGGTGCCGTCGACCGGTGCCGGGTCCTCCGCGGTCGGCTCGATTCCTCCGGCGGCCGTTTTGTCGAGTGTTGCCAGGCCGTCAGGGCCGACCGTGCCGAACACCGTGTAGTTCGGGCGTAGTGCGGAGTCGCCGTAGACGACGAAGAACTGGGAGCCGTTCGTGTTCGGGCCGGCGTTGGCCATCGCCAGCAGGCCGCGCCCGTACAGGCGGCGCGCGCCGGTCGGATCGGTCGGTGCCGGCGGCAGGTCCACCGGCAGCTCGTCCTTGTACTTGTATCCGGGCCCGCCCTCACCGGTACCGGTCGGATCGCCGCACTGCAGGACCTTCAGCGTCGGATACGCCGTCAGACGGTGGCACACCGTACGGTCGTAGAAGCCATGCCGTGCCAGGTGCAGGAAACTCTGGACCGTGCACGGCGCCTTGGCACGGTCCAAACGCAGCGGGAGCGGGCCCTGGCTGGTCGGAACAGCCATGTCAACCGTGCCACGACTGGGCGTGCGCCGCGGGTCGGGCGGCAATGGAACATCCCGCGCGGGCGGCTCGTCCGGGGTCTGTGTGTACTGGCAAGGGCCGTGCGTGGTGCGCGGCGGAGCGCCGTCGGAAGCGGCGGCGACACTCCCCCCGGACACGACTAACGCCACGGCCGCTAATGCACTGATGAGTGCTCGGTTCATCTTGCACGCCCTCCCGATGATCGCCAGGTCTTGGAGCGGTCGCAGTCTAGGGCGTGGTGTGGTCGGCGGGAATGGCCAACGACAGGAGGCCGGCGCGGCCGACCCCGAAGCCCCGTGACGATCCGCACCGCGAGTTCGTCCCAAGGCTCCAGGACCTGGTAGGCGGTCATCGCCGTGGCTCGGCCGTCGATCGTGGCGTCGAGGTCGGTGTGGGAGGGCGGGCGGGCGGCCGGTGGTCATGAGGTCGCGCAGGAGGCGGGCGGAGCGGTCCTCGACGTTCTCGACGTTCTCGTCAAGGTTGAGCTCCGCGTACACCACGTAGATCTTCGCCCCTGGGGTCAGCGTGTGCCCTTTGGGGACCGCCGCTGCGCATCCAGCTCTGCGGAGACGCAGCGGAGACAGACCATTGTCCGCCAGAGGTGAACACCCGTCCGAACGAACTTGACGGTCACTACAGTCCAGTCGCATGAGGACGGTCACAACGCGTGCAGTGGAGTATCCAGCCGACGACCTGACGATGATCGGGCACCTTGCGCTCCCGAGCGGTGCCGATCGCAGGCCTGCAGTCCTGATCGGACCCGAGGGGATGGGGCTCAGCGACGTCGAGCGCCGCCGGGCCGAGGCCCTGGCGGAGCTGGGGTACGTGGCACTGGCCTTTGACCTGCACGGCGGGCGCTATTTGAGCGACCCCGAGGAGATGCTGGCCCGTTGCATGCCGCTGCTCGCCGATCCCGACCGGATGCGGTGCATCGGCCACGCGGCGCTCGACGTGTTGGGCTCCGAACCGCGGGCCGACCTCGCCCGCGTTGCGGCCATCGGTTACGGCACCGGGGGCGCCGTCGCGTTGGAACTCGGGCGCGACGGCGTCGACCTGCGCGCGATCGGGACGGTCAATGCACTGACCACGGGCCGACCGGACGAGGCGGCACGCATTCGCTGCCCGGTGTGGGTCGGAGTCGGTTCGGAAGACCCGATCATGCCGCCCGCGCAACGGGAGGCGTTCACCGCCGAAATGCAGGCCGCAGGCGTCGACTGGCGCCTCACGGTCTACGGCGGAGCCTTGCACGCCTTCCACCACCCACCGGTCGACCACGCCGCGCCCCCTGGCGTCGGCTACCACCCGCGGCACGCACAGCGAGCGTGGCGCGACATCCTCGACCTGCTCGCCGAGTGCCTACCCATAACGCAGTGATGCGGTCGGCCACTGACGCTCACGCATGCCCGCCAGCCCCGTCCCCGTCCCCGTTTTCGTCTGCTCCGGCAACGGCCGGCCGCCGGTGAAGGTTGAGAGCCTGTGGGCGGTGGACCTCGGCGACGGCACGGTGCGATTGGACGCCACACCCTGGTTCGTGAGCGGAGTCGCCGGACACCCTTGGCGGCGTAGACGGAGGCCATGAGCGCGAAGCCGACGGGGGCGATCCAGAACCAGGATCTGGCCACCGTGAGGCTCAGCAGCGGCCCGCCGATGAGCAGCAGGGTGCCGACGGTCTCCAGCAGTTCGAGACGTGCCCGGGAGCGCAGCGCGAGGTCGGTCCGCGCAGTCGGTGGACGATGGGCACGAGGCCAACGGCTTGCAGGACCGCCAGACCGAGAAAGATCCACACGTACCAGTCGGGTATGTCCACGACGCGCACTGCACCGTCCGAGCCGCGACAAAGATCCGAATGGAGGGCACAAGGCGCGCCCCGCGCACCGAGGGCGGTCGCGCGGAGGTCAGTTGTGGCGTTCCGTCCGCTCGTCGGGCGGCAGCAGGTCTTTGGCTCTGCGCTCCATCAGGACCGGCAGATAGGTGCGCACTCGCGCGCGTACCGGAGTTCTTCGTAGGCCGTCTGTACCGAGCTCTGGACCAGCGCCGCGTCCAGCCGAGAGTGTGCCTTCATCAGCCGCTCGGTGACGTGGCGGAAGGCAACTGCATCCTCCGATTCCGCCATCCCGCGCCTCACCTTCCTCAAAGGGACCGCTCGTCCTCGGTTTCACGGAGCGGCGTGCGGCAGGTAAGTCGGTCTTCTGCCGCTGTGCGCCGCCCAGGCGGCTGGACGGCCGCAGGCAGTCATCACCGCGACCGGCAGCGGCGGGCGCAAGACGTTGCCACGCACTCACGGGGCCCCGGAGGTGTGGGCCGGGGCTGGTGATCACCGAAGGCAGGGGTGGGGCGATGGACGGGTTCACCACCCGGCTGTTGCGGCACAGGACGGACCAGGACGTCCTCGGCGAGCTCGCCAGGAGGGCCGCAGCCGATCCGGACCGGCCCGAAGAACCGGACCGGCTGGAGACGCTCACCGAGCAACTGGAGAACGTGAATGCCACTCCAGCGGCGCTGCAGGACCTTCGCGGATGCCTGCGTCCGTTACGCCTCCCGCGGAGCACTCTCGGCGCGCCCTGCACATCATGTGGCGGGGCCACTGCCGTCGGGTCCGTGCCCAAGGGCCGGCGGTCTGAGCGCCAGTGCTGGGGGCTCGCCGGAGCCTATGGCGATCTGTTCCCCAGGGTCCCTCCGGGGCGGGTGAAGCGTCCCGCACCCCGGCCGGGCGCCCCCAGAGGACGGCTTCCGGCGCGCCTGGCGGCAATGGCGTCAGGATCAACCCCTTACGCCCGGGTCAGGGTGACGGGGTCGGCGTGCCACTTGCGCCCCCCCACGTTCGGGAGAGGTGAACGCGACGGGGCGTCGGCTGCAGTCGCACGGCAGGTCGGAGGGGTCTTCCCATCGGGGTCGATGTCCCGCAGGATCCCTGTTCTGCCGTGTGCGTCCTGGACGCGCTGCACGATGTCCGGCCGGTCGATCAACCACCTCCCCTCCGGCACCCCGGAGGGGTCCCCGGTGGGCCGGCACACGACAAGCCGTGCCGCGGCGCCCGCGCACTGCGGGCAATCCCGGGCCAGTTCGGCATCGTGCCGGGGGAGTGTCACGCGTACCGCGGTGCCCCGGCCTCCGCCGGGCGTGCCGGGCGTGCCGGGCGGCCGCCCGAGGGCTGCGTGGCGACGGCCTGTCCGCCGAAGCGGTGGCGACCGGGCCCGGGACGGTTCGGGACGGTCTGCTCCGGGGCTCCGGTCACGCTCCTGACCGTGCAGGACGGACAACGACACGGGTCGCCGGTTGCCCGTCGCTCGGAGTCGCAGTGCGTCAGTAGCCGGTGCCGCGCTTGACCTGGGTCCGCTCGGTGCTGTGGGCCGCTCCCTTGTCGTCCAGGGTGCGGCATGCGTCGGCGATGTCCTGGGTCAGACGGTCGATCTGTTCGCGGCTCAGGGTTTCCTTGACGAGGGCGCGCAGGATCTTCACCCGTTCCGCGTTGGGCGGGAGGGTGTATGCGGGCACCATCCAGCCCCGTTCGGCCGAGAGCTGCCAGGCGATGTCGGACTCGTCGTAGGCGTGCTGGCCGGCGAGACGGAAGGCGACCAGCGGCAGCTGCTCGAGGTCGCTCCCGATCACTTCGAAGCGGCCGCTGTCGCGCAGGTTGTCCGCCAGTGCGCGGGCGTTCTCCTGCATCGTCTTCATGACGTAGGTGTAGCCCTGGCGGCCGAGGCGTACGAAGTTGTAGTACTGCGCGAGCACCATCGACGCACCGGTGGAGAAGTTCAGCGTGAACGTCGCGTCGGTCTTGCCGAGGTAGTTCTCGTAGAAGACGAGGTCCTTGGCGAGGTCGGCCTCTTCGCGGAAGACCAGCCATCCGATGCCGGGGTAGACCAGTCCGTACTTGTGTCCGGACACGTTGATCGAGCGGACCTGCTCGAGCCGGAAGTCCCATTTCGAGTCCGGGTAGAGGAAGGGCCAGACGAACGCGCCGCTGGCGCCGTCGACATGGATCGGAATGTCGAGGTCCCGCTCTTTGCGAACGTCCCGCAGGAGCTTGTCGATCCCGACGACGTCGTCCTTGTGGCCGGTGAACGTGGTGCCGAGGACGGCGACGACGCCGATCGTGTTCTCGTCGAGGCGGGGCTCCACGTCCTCCGGGCCGATCGTGTACTTGTCCTCGGCGAGCGGCACGATCCGCGGCTCGACGTCGAAGTAGCGGCAGAACTTCTCCCACACGACGTGGACGTCACCCCCGAAGACCAGGTTGGGCCGGTCGGTGGAAAGACCGGCTGCCTGGCGGCGCTCGCGCCACTTCCACTTCAACGACAGCGCGCCGAGCATGATCGCCTCGGATGAGCCCTGGGTCCGGCATCCGGTCGTCCTGCCGGGCGCGTTGAAGAGGTCCGCGAGCATGCGCACGCAGCGCTGCTCGATCTCGGCGGAGATGGGATACTCCGCATGGTCGATGAAATTGCGGTGGAGGTTTTCGGCGATCAGCCGTTGGGCCTCCGGCTCCATCCACGTGGTGACGAACGTGGCGAGGTTGCGCTGCGGGTCACCCTCCATGGCGAGATCCACATCCACGAGCCGCATCGCGTCCGTCGCGGACATGCCTTCCTCGGGGAAGGTCTCCGAGGGAGCGGGCACCGTCAGGAAGCGGTTACCGAAAAGAGCCGAATCGTCGCGCTTGGTCATGCCTCGATTCAACAGCGCCGGAGCCTGCCGCGGCCGAGGGACACACCGCGCGACCGACGCGGCCGGAGACACCCGGCACGAACGGGCCAGGCGCGCACCGGGTAAGGCCGTCGGTCGTCGGAAGGCGGCGCCGTCGTGGCGGGCAGCCACGGGCGGCCGGTGCCTCAGGCAACCCTGAGCGACGGTTCTCTGTCGGTGACGGCCGGGAACCCGGGACACATGGACAGCGATGAGGAGCTGCTGCGGTCCGGTCCCCGGAGCGGGCCACCACGGCCCGGATCCGGGCTCGTGGCTCCTTCCGGGGTGGAATCACCTGACGCTGTCGTGGATCCTCGAGGAGGTCCGGGAGTCCGGCGGTGCCCTCGGAACAGCTCAGGGCGCCACGGAGACGGCTGGAGGCAAGCGGATCGGCGTCCGTGATCGAGCGAAGAGGGTCATGGCGGGTCGCCGACCTGCTCCCGCTGCTGTTTGGCCTGCTCGACCGCGTTCACGATAAGACGGACCGCGACACTGAGGAGCAGGAGGTTCACGGTCATCTGCCCCGTCGTGAGCAGCCGGGCCGGCTCGCTGCGCGCCACGATGTCTCCGAAGCCGACCGTGCTGAACACGGTGACGGAGAAGTACAGAGCGTCGGTCCGTGACAGTGCCTCGCTGTAGCTGCCCGGTGCGTTCAGGTCCACCAGCCGGTAGACCGCTGCGAACAGCAGCACGACCAGAGGGATGCTCAGTGCCAGTGCCTCCATGGCACGTAGGCCGGGCCAGGGGGACAGGGTGATCCTGCGGATCTGCCACGCCAGAAGCAGCGTCAGCCCCGCGAGGCACCCGACAAGCACGAGAATGGGGCCTGTTGTCAAGGTCGAATCGAACGGCAGCAGGTAGTAGCAGGCGATCAGGATGCCCGCCGTTGTCAGTACACGTGCGATGGAAAGTACTGCTTGCCGACGGTCACTGCCCGTCTTGTTCACACTTCAGCTCCATGATCTATCCCTGCTCCCGGCCCACTGGCCCTGCGCCTTCCTCGGTCTCACTCTCTGGGTGGTCTGCGTGCCCCGTACCAGGCGCGCCATGGGATCGCTGACACGGCGACCTCCTTGTAGCCCGTTTGGAAGCATGTCGGTGAAGAGGTGCATGGCTTCCGCATCACTTGCAACTCCGTTGCCGCCGAAGGCGCCGGCAGCCGCTGCAGGCCGCCCGGGGAAGGAGGGCAGTCCGCCCGCCCGCGCCGCCCGCGCCGACCGCAGGCATTGCCGACGGGCTCGAATCGTGGCCCGCCCTGGGGGTTCGGTCTGGCCAACGGTCCACTCTCACCCGTCGCCGACCATGCATCGCCCCGGCCCCGCCGGAGTCGAACCCGTACCCACCGACTCGTCGAGCGCCTCCCGCATCCGGTCCCTGGCCGGGCGGAGCGCAACATCGCGCTCTTCATGTACACGCGGCAGCAGGCGGACTGTGGTGACCGCTGTGTCTGGAAACCGGACGGAGGCGGGGGAACCGGGTGACTTCAGCAGTGTCTCCGCGAGCCTGGCGGCCAGGACCGTTGCCTGCCCAGCATCGAGCGGCAGCGTGCCCGTGGGCTTGCAGGGGCCGAGTCGTCCTGTGCTGCCTGCGGAACCCGGCCGGTGGAGTAAATGGGGCGCTGACCTCGTCTACTGGCACCGCAAGCGAGAGCGGTGGCGCATGATCGCCGAAGGTGCCCCCACCAGCGCGACCGCCGATTACCTGCACAACCTCTTCGAGCCCCGCCCACCGCGCGAGCGATCGCCGGTCTGGAGAAGGCCCTGGCAGCCGTCGGGCTCCTCGACGAAGCGCTCTCCCTCGACTTACGTCGGCCGCAGGACTACTTCGGACGCGTCTGGGCCACCGCCTTCCGGGGCCGGGAACTGGCCCACTCGAAGGCCCCGACGACGACGGTCTCGAGGGCGAGTACGGCACCGACGAGGACGAGGACGAGGACGAGGACGAGGAGATCGAGTAATGTCTGGTCCCGGTCCGACCGAGGCAGCCATCGCTGCCCGACGTCAGCAGACCACGGACAAGCTCCGCCAGGTCGAGAAGGCCATCGCACAGCTGCGGAGAGAACGCGTTCGGCTCGCAGTGCGGGCAATCGCTGAACGCGCGGAGGTGTCCGCCACGTTCCTCTATGAGAACGCGGAAGCCCGGGCTCTCGTCCAGCAGGCCGTTGCCGCCAGCAAGAGCCGTCACGACCGTCAAGCGGGTGAAAAGTACGACCGGATTGAGGCGACCTGGAGGGAGCGAGCCCACAACGCCGAGAGCGAGCTGACCCGCACCCAGGAGGAAGCGTTCGCCCAGCGGGAGCGGATCGGCGAGCTCATGGGACAGATCCGCGACTTCGACCAGATGGTCCCCGGTGAGTCCGTCCAGCACCTGGTCAGCAAGAACACGATCCTCGAGCATCGAGTCCAGCAACTGACCCAAGAGCATCGCAAGCTCCAGGAACGGCTCGAAGGAGCCCGCTCCGACCTCCGATTCTCAGACGAACGCATCGCTGCCCTCGAAGCCCAGCTCCTCGAACACCACCGGACCCGACCCGCCGGTTCTCCGCTGCGGGGCTTGTCAGCGTTCGTGTGAAAGTGCACAGCCCGGTACGTGGCTACGTGCTCACCCTCGTCCCCCTGGGAGGGTCTGTATCATGCCCGGGACTTCTTCGAGCCGTGACCGAGGGCCGATGCTCCTTGTAGTTCCCAGTAGCCGCTCGTCTCGATTCGGTGGCCTCACGCTTCCATATTGGGGTCATTCGGGCATGGGGAGGCCTTTTCGAGCCCGGCAGGTGGGATGACTGCAATACGCGACCCATTGCCTGGTCTTCCGGCATCTGGAGAGCCCTCTCACTCATAGCGCAACAGCCGGGATGGTTGGGGGCGGTCCTCCCGATCTGGAAGGACCGCCCCGCACTGCAGGCCACCGTCTCCTGTCAGGAAGCCTTCCCATGCTCTGCGACCACCGGTGCGATCCCCGTTCCCGCGCTGCGGCACGACCCCGGACAGGATCCGGACGAGGCTGCGTGACAGGCCACTAGTGGCGAATCAGAAGTTCGCCACTGCTTGTTCAGCCCTTCTGGAGCCACAGCCTGTAGCCGTCGCTGGTCGGGCGGCAGTCCCAGCTGTAGACGTTGGCGTGGTTGTCCCAGTACCACGCGCCGCGGTCGTCGCAGGTGGACTTATAGGTGAAGTATTGGTTCGTCGGCGACCAGTAGAGCGGGAGCGCGCTGGGCTCTGCTGCCGTGGGCGCCACGACGACCGACGCCGTGGCTGCCGGAGCGGCGGCAGCGGCGGGGGTTGCGGTGATCGCGAGTGCGAGCGCGGCGGCGGCCCCCACGCTTCCGAGGACGTTGCGAATGATGCGCATGCTGAACTCCTTGATCTGTAGGTTGCGTTGACCCGTGCGATTGCGTCTCACGTGTGAGGTGCTGGCCGGCTCCCCTGGTGTTTGCATCACCGAGTTGAGCGGCTGCCTGATTGTTAGGCAGGCCGTTGTGGCGGGTTAGCCGCTTCCGCGCCCACCGCACCACTCGGGGCTGCCGTCCCTACCATCGGATTCGAGCGCGGGTCCGCGCTATTCGATTCGGTCGTAGCCGAACCGAGGGTCCTGACACGGGGCGCCTGAACCGTTCACCAGACAGCGAAGAGGCTGTGTGCTAGGGGTGTTGCACGGCTGAGGACTTGCTCACGTGACGTTCACCGGCGAGCCGGCACCGACGGAGGAGCCAACGCTCGCCGTTGTCGTGCTGCAGCGATCGGATGCGTTGTTCGCCATGCGCGGTATGCCGACCGTCGGCGGGAAGTGGCGCTCCGACGGACAGAAATCGCCCAGGAACACAGGCAAATCGACTCGTCTCGGTCTGCCCTGAAACGAGCGCAACGTGAAGCATTCGGCTCAGGCGAATGAGGAGGTCGGTGCGCTGCGATTGCACTTCACCACGGAGGACCTGGCGCGCGTGAAGATCAATCTGCTGGGTCCGCTCGCGGAGACAACACTGAGCTTGTGGAACCTCCAGCGGCGGGACGGCAAGGCGCTGTTCCATGGCTGGCGCGCACGAGCCCACTCGTTACAGGAGATGGGCCGGACGCCGCGAGATTCCTCAGCTCGCCGGACGGTGGGCTGGTGGACCTGTTCACCCTGGTGGGCACTGCGGAGAGTACGGGTGAGGGCCTGGAGCGGCTGGTCAGTTCGCCACAAGGCCCTCTACGTGCGGAGTTCGCCGTACTTGGGGCAAGCAGGCGGCGGGCGCAGTGGCTGTCCGGGGTGATGGCGGCCGACCGGGGGGCAGTGGCCCCGTACCGGGGGCGCGTCCACCACCACCTGGACGGGGAGGTGGCGCGCCGAGGGCGCCTCATGATGCGGGGTGGGGTGACGGCGTTGCTGGAAAGCCTGTGCCCGATGGCCTTGTGGAATCCCCCCGCGCTGGAGATCCCGGACCAGCGGCCGCTCGTCCACCCGGCCACCGACTTCCACCTGGCGGGGCGCCCGCTGGTTCTGGCTGCGTCGGTGTTCTGCGGGCCGGTGCCGCAACTGTTCGCCGGCCAGGCAGGCGCCGTGGTCATGGTGTATCCGGCTCTGAGCAATCCGGTCGACGCGGTCGGTCTGTGGGATCTCTCCGCTAATGCACGCCGGGCCGATGCTCCGGTGCCACCGGCCCTGGCCGCGCTTCTCGGCCGTACCCGGGCGGTCGTGCTGTGTGTGATCGCCGACCATCCCGCGTGCACCACGACGCATCTGGCCCAGCGGGCGGGGATATCACCGGCCAGCGCCAGCGAGCACGCCACCACGCTGCGCAGCGCCGGACTGGCCGCCCTCACCCGCGAGCGGAAAGCTGCCCTTCACACGCTGACCCATCTCGGCCTCGCCCTGCTGAACACCAACGGTTTGGCTCCGGTCGGCACGTGAAGCGCGGACCCCGAGCCACCAGTGCCGTATCGGCACCTTGCGGGTTCGCGGGGTACGAGGAGCAATGCGGTTGTTACTGAGGTTGTGGGCGTGGTGTCGTCAGTGTGAGTCCGGTCCCGGTGAGGAATCCCTCGATGAAGTCCCACATGCGGCGGTCTTTGTGGACGTTCAAGCTGTCCCAGATGAGGACGATGGGTGCGCCGAGTTGCTGGTGGGCGGCGATGAGGAGGTCGCGGTACTCGGTCCAGGCGAAGCTCTTGCGGCCCCCGGCCCTGTGATCGGTGTGTCGTTTCGGCCGGTAGATCAGGCGGGAGCGTTCGCCGGGTTTGTAGCAGCACAGGGCGGCGGTGGAGAAGCGGCGCTGGGAGCGTCCGGGGACCCGGATGACGGGTGTGGTGCCGCGTCGGCTCCAGGTGCGGGAGGTCGGCGGCGTCACCGAGAATCCGGCCTCGTCTTCGAAGACGATCCAGGCTCCGAGCGCCGCCGCGGTGTTTCCACGTGCGGCCACACGTCCTTCACCCAGCCGGCCACCGCTTCCTCGTCCCGCTCGAGAGTCCGGCGCGCTGGAACCTGGTGGCTCCAGCCGTGTCTCCGCAGCATCTGCGAGATGCCTGACAGTGTCATCGACGTGTGGAACCGTCGGCCGATCAGGGTCTTGATCCTGGCCAGCGTCCACCGCTGGTCCGGCTATCCGTGAGCGACCGGGCTCTTGGCCGGCTCCTCCTCGAGCGCGGCGAACAGTGCGTCGCTCAGCTTCGGCTTGGACGCGGGGCCACAGGATCGAACCCCGTTCCGGCCGGCCGCCTTCCAGGCCTTCCGCCATCGCTGGACCGACCGGGGCTGACCCGTAACTCCTGCGCGATGTCCGTACTGCCCCGCCCGGCGGCGAACATCGCCACTGCTTCCATTCGGATCCGCTCACGGAAGACTTGCCTCTCCGCGGTCAGACCCCCACCCTGCGGATACCTCATACACCCGGCATACCGCGACGATCACCGATCGTCAGCCCCTACGACAGGACGACTTCAAGGTCAGTAGAGCTCTCGACCAGTGACCAGGCCACTCCACTTGCTGTGGTTGCCATGGGCTGGGCCGCAGCCGCTCAAACCGTCTCGTTTGGTTCACCGAGTCCGACTACAACAGATTGCCGCACCACGGTTGCGGCTGTGCACCGGCGGTCGGGGTGGTCGCGTCGGATCGCCGCGTGACCAGGGCCTTTCACCGGGTCCATCCCGGTGCTCTCGTGGCCGATACCTCAGTGCCGTCAGACCTCGGGTTCTGGCTCGACTTCTGGGGTGCCGCATCGGTGGCCAGAGGCTCTTGCATACAAGCTGGGAGAACTGGCAGGCCAGGTTCGACGCCAGGACAAGCACGCGGGGATTGGCTCCACAGAAGAGCCGGAGTCACAACTGGCGACCAGAGCCCCGCACTCCGCTTCGGCGTCCGGTTAGGTAGTCGCGGCTCGATCCGCGCCCACTGCACGTCGGCCAACGGTGTATTTGGGCCAAGGTGCAGGTGATCCAGACGAAACGATCTAGTTGTCTCCGACACCGGAACCGGGACGCGCCGAATCCACGTCGATCATCAGGACGACCTTGCGATATGCCGAGATGACACGACGGAGACCGCAGTATGCCTACCGCCGAAGACCATGCCAAGCCCGCACTTGCGGCCGGGGTGAACGACTATGACGGCTTTGCCGAGGCGTACTCGGCACTGAGCGAGACCAGTCTCCTGAACGCCTACTACGAGCGGCCCGCGATGCTGTCCCTCGCCGGGGACGTGGCCGGCCGCCGGATCCTCGACGCCGGCTGCGGCTCCGGCCCCCTGTTCGGTGCACTACGCGATCGGGGTGCTCTCGTCACCGGCCTCGACGCCAGCGCCGAAATGCTGGAGCTGGCACGGCAGCGGCTGGGTGCCGACGCGGCCCTGCATGTGGCCGACCTGGGTGACCCGCTGCCGTTCGCCGACGGTGAGTTCGATGACGTCCTGGCCTCGCTGGTGCTGCACTACGTGGAGGACTGGGGCCCGACCCTGGCCGAGATGCGGCGAGTACTCAGGCCCGGCGGTCGACTGATCGCGTCGGTGCAGCATCCTTTCGTGGACTACGCCATCCAGGACCCTCGGCCCGACTATCACGCGACCACCAGCTACACCCAGGAATGGACCGACCTGGTGGGGCAGAGCGCCCGGATGAGTTTCTGGCGCAGGCCGCTGCACGCGATGACTGACGCCTTCTCCGCCGCCGGTTTCCGTCTGGCCGTCATCAGCGAGCCACAGCCCGATCCGGCCGCCCGCGAGCTCTACCCCGACGACTTCCAACGCTTCTCGACCACGATGTGCTTCCTGTTCTTCGTTCTGGAGGTGCCCCCGGCTACCGGCTCGGCCGAGTAACGAGCACCCGCGGTCCGCTCAGGAGCCGCGTGCTCGCCCCGGCCGACTCCCGGCCACCACGCCAGAAATCGGACCGCCCGACCGTTCCTCCGAGCCGCGTTCGGGGGCTTCACGGAGGACGGGTGGTACTCGTGCAGCCGTTGGCGAAGAAGAGTTGCTGCCACCGCGCAACTCTGTGATGAACGCCTCGCCCTCGGTGGGAGTCCACTGCCACGGATACAGGCCGGTGAACTCGAACATCCGCTGCACCACGTGCAGCCGCGGGCCGATCGTCGAGACCCGCAGGAAACGGGCAGCCTGTTGCCTGGCTTACCCATCCTTCATCGCCTCGAACACTGCCGGTGCGGGGTCGCGGTGAGCGACATTACGCGCGAGAACAAGGCGCGCCGATCCAGGCGCTTCAAGAGCCACAAACGGTGTTGTATCAGCCGCAACAATGCACGGACCCGAGGCCCTGACCGGCAAGGACGACAGCAGTCAAAACGCGCAGAGTGTTGTGGCCGATGCAATTCATCCTGTTTGCAGCGGTCTGCCACAGGAGAACGCCGATGCGGTACATCCACAAGCCGGAGTCGAGTTGCTGGCGTTCGTAGAGCCGTACCCGCTCGATGGCCTGTCCGTCGGGGAGGATCAGGGCGATCGGGGCCGACGGAGAGGGATCTGACACAGTCAGGGCGGCGGGCCGGCAGCTCTTGCCGGGCCTGCTTGCAGGGCGCGCGGAGCGGTGACGCTGGGGCGCCGTACCTCGCGCAGGGAGATCCGCACCGTGCGCAGGGGCTGGTCCGAGTGGGTGCCCAAATGGCCACCTGCGGGCGGGGCTTGGCGGTGGTCTGTTTCGTTCATGCTGCTGCCTCCCCGTCGGCCGGTGCGGAGGTGTGGGTGCGGGCGGCTCGCCGGAGCTCGACGCCGCCGGCCCGCCAGGTGGCGGGGGCCGCCCAGTGGGGATGGGTGCACAGGTTTCCGGAGAGGGTGATCAGTCGGCGGCGCAGTGCGGTCGTGCCCGCCCCGGCCGGGGCCTGAGCGAGTTCGGTGTAGGTCTGCTCCCACGCCCTCTGGAGCGTGATCAGGTCCTCGGGGAAACGGAACGGTGGTCGCACACTCCAAGTAAAACATGTGTTCGATTTTCTTGGCGAGTGCTCCACTCCGGTCATCACGGTGTTGTGACTTAGCGTTTTAGTTGGCCGGTTAGCGGTCCAGTCGGCCGGTGTGAGCGTTGAATTTCGGCCGCAGGGTAGCGGTCGGCCCACTTTCGGTGACGAGCTCGGCGAAAGTGCGACGCGAAACGCCGACAGGCCTGTGTGCTGGCGCCATGGCTACCCCGCCTCCGCTGTGCCCACTCTCGTTGTCGGACCGGTCTGGTCCCACAACTGCTCCTTCGGCGAGCCCGCGGTCCTGTTCGAGGTTCCGGAAGCGGGCGACGTGCTGGGTACCGGGCCGGGTTGGCCACGGTGGTGGGTCGCCACGTGGCGGTCCGCACAGGGAGAGCGGAACGGGCTTCCGCTCCGGCAGCCCGTCTCCACCTCCAGCAGGTGCTGCTCCCGGATCCGGGCCGTGGCGAGATCGTGCTGGGAGGACGCCGCAGCGTCCCGATGCGCAAGGAGAAGGCGCCCGCCGGGCCAGCCACCAAGGAGTCCGGGTCCGGGTCGCGCTCGGGTGAGGGCGCCCGCGTACCGGTCGACCTGCCGGCCGCTGCCGAACCGGACCCTGCGCGCCTGGCGCGCCGAGACGGCGCGGGGGCACGCAGTAGCGGCGTACGTGGTCTTCCACGACGCGACGGTGCGGGATATCGCGACGCGGCTGCCCACCACGACGGAGGAGCTGGGCACCATCGGCGGCTTCGGCGAGGCCAAGCTCACGAAGTACGCCAAGGGAGTCATCGGCACCTTGGCGCAGTGCAGCGCCACGGTTCCCGCCCCTGCCTCGGCGCCCCCGGCCGTTTGCGTCGCTTCTGCCCCTGCCGCTCCGGCTCCCGCCGGTCCGGTTCATGCGGCGTCCCCGTCGGCGGCACGGCCTGCGGCGCCGGACGCCGAAGAGCCGCCCTTCGACCTGGACGAGATGCCCCCGGCTCCTGACGGCCACTCGGGAGCCCGCCGCCGACCGTGCTCGGGATGCAGCCTGCGCCGTTGAGGCGTTGCATGGTCAGTGAGGCCTCCTCCGCTCGGGGATCGACGTCCTCATGCTGCGGAGGCAGCCATGCTCACCATGCTCCGGATGCGGACCTGCGCCGTCGTCATCTTTGCGCTACTGAGCGTGAGCGGTGGTTACGCGTACGGCCTACCCCCAGTGACCAGCCAGGCGACGACGGACCAGCGCCTCGCCCCGACTCCACCGCCCGCGCCGTACCCCTCACCCGCGCGCAGGCGCTCAACCTGCTCGGCGCGGGCACCCCCGTCGCGGGCCGGTACGGCGGGTTCGAAATGCTGCGGCTGCCCACCATCCGATCGCAGTTCCCTGAGCTGGCCGAGAAGGCCGGACGCGAGCAGATGCCCTACCCCGGCTTCCTCGCCGAACTCCTGCTGGCGGAGTACGACGACCGGGCCCGCCGCCGCTCAGAGCGCCGCATCAAGGCCGCCGGATTCCCTCGCGACAAGTCGCTCCGCAAGCTCGACTTCGACGCAAACCCCAACATCGAAGCGGCTGTGATCCACACCCTCGCCAAATGCGAGTGGATCAAGAAGGGGCTGCCCCTCTGCCTCGTCGGGGACTCAGGCACCGGAAAGTCCCACCTGCTGATCGCGCTGGGCACCGACGCGGCGATGGCCGGCTTCGGGGTGAAGTACGTCCTGGCGACGAAGCTGGCCAACGAGCTCGTTGAAGCCGCCGATGCGAAGCAGCTCACCAAGACCATCGCCCGCTACGGTCGCGTAGACCTGCTCTGCATCGACGAACTCGGCTACATGGAACTCGACCGCCGCGGCGCCGAACTCCTCTTTCAGGTTCTGACCGAACGCGAGGAGAAGAACAGCGTCGCCATCGCCTCCAATGAGTCCTTCTCCGGCTGGACCAAGACCTTCACCGACCCCCGCCTCACCTTCGGCGGCAACATCATCGAAACCGGCACCGACTCCTACCGCCTGGCCACCACCCGAGCACACGCCGAGCAACAGCCCGTCCGCTGAACCGGCGGATCAGCACTCACTGAACGCTCCCAAGGGATCCGAAGACTCGCACCACCCACTGATCTATCCGGGCTGCGAAGTCACATGCTGAGGCGATGTCAAAAGCCGGAATAGGTCCGAAATCGTCAAGGCCGTCGAAGAAGTCCACGTCAGCCCAGCCGCCGCGAAACAGAACCACCTGCAACTCGGCCTCCGCCGAACCCGAGATCACCACACCGAGGGAATCGGGATCGGTCGCCCGAGCCCTGTCGGTCTCCAGAGGCTGGGGCCACTTCGCCTCTCCATCCCGCCAGGTCATCTCTCCGACCTCAAGGCCGGCCGACCTCCAGCGCTCAACTCGCTCGAGTAGCAGCACGGCCGCTTCGTCAAGATCAACAACTCTGTCCATGAAGGGATCATCCCTCATGGGCAGAGCTCAGCAGCCCGGAGCATGCAGCTGACCGATCGCGTGGCACAACAGCCCGATGTTCCTGCTTTTCGCCGACATCGCCAGGGCCACACGAGCTGGGGCGTTCCCCGGATCTGCCGACAGCCGTTCCCGCTGGTGACCTACGCGGCCAAGCGGTGAAGGCCACCGACGGTCACCCCCTCTTGGGCCGGATTCGCGGCGAGGGCAGCAAGAACGTGGACCTGAAAACCCTGCACCTGTACGCCGCCGCCCTCCTGGCCGACACCAACCTCGTCCTGCACCAGGCGCCCGCGATCCTCGATACCGGTGTCTGTGCGCAGATCCTCACCCGCACCGCCCGTGGTTCGGGGAGGGTTCAGGAGAGCCAGTCGGCATAGCGGGTGGGGGCGAGGTGGGCGTCCCTGTCGGTGAGGACGTCTCCCTTGACGACGGCGAACATGCCGGCGGCGGGGTCGGTGACGACGGTGCGGCCGTCGGACTTGTGGGACAGGGCGAGCCGGCCCAACTCGTCCAGGGAGAAGACCTCGGGTCCGGCGATTCTGCGAATACCCCCCAGCGGGGCGCCCGCAGCGACTTCTGCCACGGCGGCAGCCACGTCCCTGGAGGCGATCGGCTGGATCGGCGTGGCGGGCAGCCGGACGGTGTCGCCGTCGGCGGTCCAGGACAGGATCGCGTCGATGAACTCCATGAACTGCGTTGCGCGGACGATCGAGTAGGGGATCGGTCCGGCCGTGAGGATGTCTTCCTGGAGCGCCTTGGCCCGGTAGTAATCCAGTTCCGGCACCTGGTCCACGCCGACGATCGAGAGGATGACGAAGTGGCGTACGCCACCCTTTTCGCCTGCGGCCAGCAGGTTGTCCATCGAGGTCCGGAAGAAGGCCAGGGAGGCTTCGTCGAAGGTCGGGGAGTTCGTCAGGTTGACGATGACGTCGGCCCCCGCCACCGCGTCGTCCAGTCCCTGGCCGCTGATGACGTCGACTCCGGTGGACTGCGAGTGCGGCACCGCCTCGTGACCGGCGGCGTTCAGATTCGTGACGACCTGCGACCCGATCAGCCCGGTACCGCCCATGACCGCGAACTTCATGACATGCCTTCCGTCAGGAGGCGTGTCCGAAATGTGACACGCGATCCCTATTCTGGCGTCTGATGCAAGGTCAGGGCGGCATGTCCGGCCAACGGGTCGCGGCGTGCGCCTCCTGCCGCAGGCCGCATCCTGGCGAGTAGTCGGCAACCGCTGAGTCAGGCGCGTCTGTCGGCCCGGCGGGTATGGGTGTGCGCGGCCCCACCCACCGACTTCGGGGAGACGGGACGCAGGCGAGAAGCAGCCATGCGGTTCATGTGCCGCATGTTCTCTGCCGTATCCGCCAGTTCGGCGATCGAGGCGAAGGGCAGTGGGCCACGATGCGGAGATGGCCCCGGGGACCTGATCGGAGACCTGTGTATGGCGCGGTCGGCGCGTGGCATCGGGCCGGCGATGTCTGCTGCGCTTCACGAGACCAGGGCACGGCGCGGCAGACCATCCGCCGTTTCCACCGGCAACGGCATGTCCTGGAACGGAGGTGCAGGTGACTCATCGGCACCGGCGTGGCGACGTCCGCCCGTCGGCGCGCAGGATGGTGGTGGTGCAGTGTGCGCTTATACGCCGGCGGACCAGGCGCGCTGCCCGGGCTGCATCGAGCACGGCGCCGAGCCCGGCAGACCCCGATGCGGCATCCGCCCCGCGCGCGGCATCATCCGGGCCCAGAGCGACCGGCTGACCTGAACACCCTCGCCGCCGATCACGGCACCACCAGGCCCGTCATCCACATGGCCACCCGTGGCATCCACATCCGCCGCGTTGGTTCGTGGAGGGGTGCGGGTGAACCTCCGTGTGTCCGCTATGTCGGCGCCTGGATCGCGAGCTGCGTGTCCAGGTCGTAGACACGATATGGTCCGCTCGATAGTTCGAAGCCTTCCGGTCTGCCGGAAGGCTTCTCGCGTTCTCGAGGAGGATCAGATGGCAGACTTTGTTGTCCGCAGAGCGGGCGCCGAGGACCGAGACGTCCTGGAACGACTCTGGCCACTTTTCCTGCACGACCTGTCGGAGTTCTGGGGCGTCCTGCCGAACCCGGACGGAACATACCGCCGCGAGTGGCTGGAGTCGGCGATCGGCGATCCCACCTGGTCGGCCTATCTCGTATGGTCTGGTGACCGGCCGGTCGGCTTTGCGTTCGTACGCGCCCTGGACAGCGATGCGCGTGTGCTGAACAGCTTCTTCGTGGTGCGTGGGGCACGCCGGTCGGGCCTCGGGTTGCGAGCGGTGCAGGCCGTCCTGGCGGCGCACCCCGGCCGATGGGAGATCGCTTTTCAGGAGGAGAACACGGGCGCGGCACGCTTCTGGCGTCACGTCGCTTCCGAAGTTGCCGGCGAGGCCTGGACCGAGGAGCGGCGACCGGTGCCCGGGAAGCCCGAGCTGCCGGGGAACACATGGGTTGCCTTCGAGGCGCGGTAGCCCTCCTGTGCGCGTCCACGACTGGACCACCAGCCGCACCGCCCGGATCCCCGCCGCCGTCTGAGGGCTGGGCCACCGCGCACCCCCAGGGAGCTACCGGGCCAGGGCAGGACGGCTCCTGGAGGCATGCGGCTATCGGCCCGGCGCCGAAATCACCCCCGGCATCCGCTGCTCCACCCGCCGAACCCGCCGGACCCTCACCCCCGCCGCCCAGGCGGAAGCCACCGCCCACGGCTTCCGCACCGAGCTGCAGAAGATGGCCGCAAGCGTGCGCACCGCCACAGGCGTCACCCTGCACCCCGAACCCGTACGCGAGTGACTGCCCACGCAAAGGTCATCAAGGCTGGTACGTCCTCCCCGAGCTACTCAGCACATGCCCACCTCGGTAACTCCGACAGTTGGGCCACTGCTGGATGCCTGCCGGGGCCGTCCCTGCCACCGGTACGTGGCCCAAGCTTCATACCGGCACAGGCGGCTCAGGCCGCCCAGGTGGGTTCGGCGGTGGAGCCTGCGGGGTCGGCGGGGATCGGCCGGATCACGGCCTCCCGGGCGGGGCAGTGGCGTGCGGTCAGCCGTGCTGCCCACGCGCGCCCGGTACGCCCAGTACGGTCCGGAACTGTTCGAGCGCCACACCGACGCGGCCCGTCGCCAGGTAGGCGTGGCCCAGCCGCGAGCGGATGTCCATCTCCAGCCAGTCGTAGGCGGGTTCGGTGAGCGGGGACAACAGATGATGCTGGATCAGGGCTTGGTGATGGAGGGCCACGGCCGCCGCCGAGTCGCCCACGCCCAGCTCTGCTGTGCCCAGCCGGGTCAGTCCCCGTGCGCAGAGGAAGACGTCCCCGGCCTCCTCGACCAGGGGGACCGCCTGGCGCAGCAGGGCCTTGGCCTCGGCGTACCGGCCGAGACGGAGGTGGATGTCGGCAGCGAAACTCAGGACCCTGCCGAGCAAGCGCGGTCTGCCGCTCCGATCGGCGTGGGTACGGGCCTCGGCGAATCCGGCCAGTGCCTCCTCGTTCCGGCCCTCCAGCTGGTGGGCGAGGCCCTGGATGACGAACCCGATCGAGGCGATCCAGTCGTTGTGCGGCGGCCGGGACGCGGCCAGTCCCTCGGCGACATCGACGATCGCCCGGTCCCCCTCGCCGACGCTGATGTCGACGGACGCCAGCCCGATGAGGGCCCGGGTCTCTTCGGCATGGTCGCAGTCGCGCCGGCTGAGGCGGAGCGCCTCGGTGAACAAGGTCCGCGACTGCGCGTACCGGCGCTGGAACACGCCCGTGTAGGCGAGGCAGTTGCGCAGGGCGAGGGCCATCCTGGGGTCGGTGGCCCCGTTCACGTGCGCGAGCGCGATCTCGAGAGCGGTCTGGGACTCGTGGTAGCGGCCCTGCCGGGTGAAGTAGTCGACCAGCGCCTCGGCGATCCAGCACGCGAGGTCGACCTCGCCGTGGGCCACCGCGTGTCCGACGACGTCGACGAGCTCTCCGCCGGCCGCGTCCAGCCAGCTCTCCGCGTCCTTCCAGTGTGCGAACAGGGCTCCGGAGGGCTGGGGGCCGGTCGGGAAACCGGTCGCGAGGCCCCAGTCACTGGAGATCCGGGCGGCGTCCAGGTAGAGGCGCAGCGCGGCCGTACGCGCGCCGGCGGCCTCGTCGGGCAGGGCTTCCGCGAGGCGCCGCGCGTGCACGCGCACCAGATCGTGCAAGCGGTAGCGGCCCGGACGCGGCTGTTGCAGAAGGCTCGCGTCGACCAGGCTCTCCAGGATCCGCTCGGTGTCGTGGAGCGGCCGGCCGAGCATGGCCGCCGGCGCCAGCACGTCGAACTCGACCGTCGGCGTCTGGCCCAGGGCGCGGAATCCGAGCTGCTGATCGGGTGCGAGCTGGTCGTACGACAGCTGGAAGGCCGCCTCGACGCTGCGGTCCCCGATGCTCAGTTCGCCGAGCCGGCGTTCGTCGCCCGCCATACGGCCCACCAGGTACTCCACCGTCCAGGTGCGGCGGTTCTGCAGCCGCGACCCGGCGATGCGCAGTGCCAGGGGCAGCCCGTCGCACAGTCCGACCAGCCGACGCGTCGCCTCCGGCTCGCGGCCCGCGCGCTCCTCTCCGATGAGGTGCGTGAGCAGTCGCACCGCACCCCCGCCCCGCAGCGGCTCCAGCGTGACCCGCCCATCGGCGTCCAGTTCGGGCAGCCGTCGGCGGCCGGCCACCAACACCCTGCTGCCCGCTCCTGCGGGCAGCAGGGGTCGCACCTGGTCCGCGTCCAGGACGTCGTCCAGCACGAGGAGCAGCCGCAGCGGGCTGGTCGCCGCGCGCCAGGCGGCGGTGAGTTCCTCAAGGTCGCTCGGCAACTCGCCCTTGGCCGCGCCCAGGGAGCGCAGCAGGCGCTGCAGTGCCTGTTCGGGAGTCTGCCGCCGCTGCGTGCTGTGCGCGCGCAGGTCCACGAACAGGCTGCCGTCCGGGTAATGGTCGCTGAGCTCACGGGCGGCGCGTACGACGAGCGCGGTCTTGCCGACACCGGCCGTACCGTCCACCGTCAGGACCGACAGGGATCCGGGGGCGTAGGCCGCGGTCAGCCGGGCGAGTTCGTCCTCCCGGCCGACGAGGCGGCCGGCGTCGCCCGGCAGTTCATTGACGGTGCGGCGGGTCCGGGGCCGGGCGGGTGGTGCGGTGGCCCGGGTGGCGGCGGGACCGAGCAGGTGTGCGTCGTCGCGGCGCAGCACCGCTTCGTACAGCCGCTGGAGTTCCTCCCCCGGATCGACGCCGAGCTCGTCACGCAGCCGTACGCGCATGCCCTGATAGGCGTTCAGGGCCTCCGCCTGGCGTTGACAGCCGTACAGGGCCCGCATCCGAAGCGCCAGCAGCGACTCGTCGTGCCGGTCGGCCGGGGACAGGACCGTGAGGTCGTCAAGGGCGTCGCCGAACCGGCCGAGCAGGACCAGGCACTCGAGCCGCTCCAGCCGCAGCCCCCGCCGGCGCTCCCGGAGCCGCTCCCGCTCGGCCTGCGCGAACAGCCCCGGCACGCCGGCGAGGGGCTCGCCCCGGAACAGGGCGAGCGCCGAGGACAACTGGTCGACGGCCCCGGCCAGCTCGCCGGACGCCTTCGTACGCCGCGCCTCGGCGCCCCGTTCGGCCAGCTCCGCCACATCGAGCCGGACCCTGTCGACAACGAAGCGGTACCAACCCTTTCCGCTGCGGATCACCGACTCCGAAGGGCGGGTGCCCTCCGCATCGAGCGCCCGGCGCAGCGGATTGACGTGACTGGCCAGCACTTTGTGACCGGACGCGGGCGGCTCCGCCCCCCACACCCCGTGCATCAGCTGCTCATGGCTCACCACGGTTCCCCGGCTGAGCAGCAACGCGGCAAGCACGGCCTGCCGCTTGACGGGCCCCAGATCCAGCGGATCTCCGCCCCGGCACGCCCGTAACGGCCCGAGCACCGCGATCCGGAGCTGCCCGGGAGCTGCGCTGTCCATGGAGAGGCCCCGCTTTCGCACATCATCGGAATTTCATCTGCCCTGCAGCGTGTCCGGTCATGGTTGCAGAGATGTGAGGGAGAACGGCCGACAAGCCGGGGAGCGCAAGGGGCACGGTGTGATCGAGTTGACGAGCGTGATCAGGGACCTACGGGTGGAGCTGGGCCGGGCGATCGTCGCGGCGGAGGGCGAGTCGCTGCACTTCGAGCTGGGACCGATCGAGCTGGAACTGTCGGTCGCGTTGGAGCGGTCCGGGCAGGCGGGGGCGAAGGTACGGTTCTGGGTGATGGAGTCCGGTGCGGAGGCGGCGGTGAACTCCGTCTCGGTCCAGCGCATCTCGCTGGCGCTGCAGCCGGCCCTGGCGGGGCGGGACCGACCGCCGTTCATCTCCGGCCGCGCAGACGCACACGAGCAGTGAGCGCCGTCGTGGGCGGGCCGGCGGAGCCGGACGGGCTCGACCGGCGCAGGGCGGTCCAGGTCATCACCACCTGCGGCACGGGGCCCGGAGGGCGCGGGTCGGGCTACCAGGTGGCGGGGAACGTGGTGCTCACCGCCGCGCACGTGGTGTGCGGAGCGGAGACGGTGCGGGTGCGCTTCCTCACCGAGGACGGCGGCACGTACGAGGTTCAGGGCGAACCGCTCTGGGCGAACTCCGCCGTGGACATCGCGCTGATCGCCCTCGCAGACACAACCGTCGGCGGATCGGGCACGGACAGCGCCGCTGGCGTCGCGGCCGCGCCGGTCCGTTTCGCCCGTGTGGCGAAGCCGGTGGAGTGCGAGGCGCTGGGGTTCCCGAGGTTCAGACTGCGGACCGGGACCGGGACCGGGACCAGGACCGGGACCGGGACCAGGCCGCCGGACGGCGGCGCGGCCGTGCTGTACCGGGACTCCCACCACGCGCGGGGGGAGGCCACCCCGTTGTCGAACCAGCGCGAGGGCAGCCTGGAAATTACCCTGAACTCCTCCCCGGAACACGACCCCGAGCGGAGCCGTTCGCCCTGGGAGGGCATGTCGGGGGCCCCGGTATGGAGCAGCGGGTGCGTGATCGGGCTCATCACCAAGCACTACCGCTCCGACGGGCTCGGCACGCTCGCGGCGAGCCCGGTGGACCGCTGGTACCGGCAGGTGAGCCCGCAGCAGCTCGGCGAGCTGAGCTCACTGATCGGGCTGCCCGCGCATCCGCGCGGACTGGAGGAGCTTCCCCGCAGACCGCCGCTCCCCGGTGTGACGGACCTGCGGGAGGCCGCCGGGCTGCTCGCCACCAGGGTGGCCGGACAATGGCGGAAGGAGGAACGGCGGCGGCGTGTGCACGACCCGTTCCCGCTCCCCGTGCGCTTCCGAAATGCCGATGCACGCCTGCTCGACCACTGGGCCAAGATCATGGCCGCCGCACCCGGGACGGATCCGGCGCCGCTCGCACTGACCGGCAGCACCGACCGCATCGTGGAGGTGTACCGGTCCGTCCCGTCGGGCCGGCTGGTGGTGCTCGGCGAGGCCGGGGCGGGCAAGACGATCCTGACCCTGCGCTTCGTCCTCGACCGGCTGGCCGCCCGAATGCCGGACGAGCCCGTACCGGTGATCTTCAGCCTGGGGTCATGGAACCCGACCACCGTCTCCCTGCGCGACTGGATGTGCGACCGGCTGATACGCGACCACGGCCTCGCCGGCCCCGCCGCCCACGGGGGAAATCTGGCCGGCGCACTGGTCGACACCGGCTGGATCCTGCCCGTCATGGACGGATTCGACGAAATCGCCGAGGGCCTGCGACGCCCAGCGCTCGAAGAGCTCGACCGCACCACCACCCCGCTGCTCCTCACCAGCCGGACCAAGGAGTACGCCGAGGCCGTGGAGGCCCGGCCGCTGCCGAAGGCCGCCGTCGTCGAGCTGGACGACCTGACCTTGGACGACATCGCCCTCTATCTGCCCCTCACCAGCCGTCCGGGCGTCGACGGAGGTACGCACGGCACGGTGTGGGAACCCGTCCTGGACGGGCTGCGCCGGCAACAGCGGACCCCGGGCGCGGAGAACCTGGCCAGGGTGCTCGTCACCCCGCTGATGGTCGCCATGGCCCGCGCCGTCTACAGCGACGCCACCGGGCCCGACCCTGCACGACTCCTGGACACCACCGAGTTCGCCGGCCCGGAGGCCCTGCAGAGGCATCTGCTGGCCGCGTTCACCCCGGCCGCCTACGAGCCCACGCCCACCGAACGCGGCAGCCGCCGCCGCAGGCTGGACTGGAACCCCGAGCGAGCGCAGCAGTGGCTCGGCTACCTCGCCGCGCACCTGGACCAGCTCGGCAGGGCGGCCACGGGCGTTCCGGCACGTGACCTCGCCTGGTGGCAGCTGGGCAGCACGATGAGCCGTTCCACGCGGATGCTCGTGATCGGATTCCTGGCGGCACTGGCCCTCGGGGTGACGACCGCCGTCGGCAACGTTCCCGTGGACTTGGTCGCGACGTCGTTCGGGCTCGGGTTCGCGCTCGTGCGGGGACTCGTGGTCGGGCTCCTGCACGCGCTCGTGAACGGGCTGTTCTTCGGGCTCCTCTACGGATTCGTGTCGCGGGGCGAGGCAGAGCCGGCCCGCGTACGCGTCCAGGTCTTCGGCAGGACCGGGCGCAGGCGTACGGAAGTCCTCCCCAGGTTCCGGCTGGGGCTCGGGTGCGGGGTCCTGGCGGCGCTCGCGCTCCTGTTCACGGACAGGTTCGTCGTCGACTCCCTGGGACTCTCGGACGGCCTGGACGGCGGGCTCGCGGGGGCCCTCGTGTTCGTACCCGGGCTCGGACTCGGGGCCGGGTCGGTGCTCGGGCTGCTGGCCTGGCTGGAGGTCCCCCTCGACGTCCGGTCCGGTGTCAGTTCCTCGGAGCTGCTCGGCCAGGACCGCAGGAACGTGCTCTTCCATCTGCTGGTGTGGGCGCTCGTGTTCGGGACGGGAGCCGGTTGTGCCAACGCGGTCACGGCCGGGCCCGTGTGGGGGCTGCTGGTGGGGCTCGCGTTCGGGATCGAAGCCGCATTCGCGGGCGGACTCGCGTACGGGCTCGCCTTCACCGCGTGGGGCCAGTGGGTGGCCCTCGGGCGCATCTGGCTGCCGCTCACGGGGAAGTTGCCCTGGCGGCTGATCGCCTTCCTCGACGACGCCTGCGAGCGGGACGTCCTGCGCCAGGCCGGCGCGGTCTACCAGTTCCGTCACGCCCAACTCCAGGACCATCTGGCCCGGGCCTTTCTGGCCGGCGGCGCAGGCGGCGGCCCCGCGACCACCGGCACCACGGCCGACGCGGCCCCGAGAGCGGCCGGTCCCACGCCCGCCGACATCGTCACCGGCCGACCGACCCGGTGACGGGCAGAACACGGTGGTGACCCGCCCATCCCGCCCCGAGACGCATTCCTCCGAAGCTCCGAGAACTCACAACAACCTGATGGGGATCAACATGAGAAACGGCACGCACGCCCAGAACCCTCCGAAGCCACGCGGCTCGCTTGGACGGTTGGTGGCTGCGGCGGCTGCGGGCGGGGCGTTGACACTCCCCGCAACCGGACCCGCGGCCGCGGACCCGGTGTCACTCACCCTGCGGTACACGTGCTCGACCACCTTGATCGGGAACCTGCCGGTCACGGTACGGATCCACGCGGACATCCCTGACTCGGTCGAGGTCGGAACGCCTACCCGGAGCTTTCCCGTCAGCGCTGCGGTCCCGGTACCCGCGGATGCCGCGATGGTGCTGGCCGGCATCGGGGTGACGGACATCGAGGGCACGGTGGAGACACGGGTGAGCGTGACGGCCCCGGAGGGGGAGAGCCGGGTGAACGTGCCGGTCCGCGTAAAGGCCGGTGTCCCGGCGGCTGGTCCCTTCCACATCGAGGCCTCGGGTTCCGCCCCGACGCTGACCTTCAAGCAGGCCGGCAGCGCGCGGATCACCGTCGACGACCTCGTCGCGCACCTCGCCCTCAAGAACGCGAGGGGCGATGCCGTCCACCCGGGCGAGATCACCGCCCGGTGCACGCCGGACCCCGGACAGAACAACGTCCTGACCCCGTTCCGCATCACGGACCCCCGTCCCGGCCGAAATCCCGATCCCGACTCCGGTCCCACGCCCGCGTCCACCCCCGATCCGGGTCCGGGCGCTGACACGGACACGGACACGGACCGGACCGCGCCCGGGGCAGCAAGCCCTGCCGGTCCGCCCCCAGCCACCGTTGCACCGACAACCACCCGAACCACGCCGGATGCCCCGGCCTCCATACCGCAGGACGCCCTCCCCGAGACCGGCGCCGACCCCGGCTTGCGCCTGCTCGGCTGCACGGGCCTGCTGTCGGCCGCTGGTGCTGCCGCCCTCTTCGTCACACGCAGACATCGGCGCCGCCCGCACGGCCACCTCCCTCCCACGTGACCTCCTGTGCTCCGGTCACGGAAGCCTCCGGACAGACCTCCCTCGGGGCAGGGCACCCCTCACTTGGGCCGAACTCCCTCGATGCGGCCGAACGCGCACTCGCCGCCCTCGATCCCCTCGGCTTCGACATCGAGGTCATGAGCGCCGTCGACAACACGCTGCAGGCCTTCGTCCGCGGCTGCGCCATCGGCGAGCTCGCCCAACAGGAAGCCGTCCGACGCTCCGGAGCCGGCACCGGGGAATGGATGGACGCCCACGCGCCCTACCTCGACAAAGTCGTCAAGGCCGGGCGCGGGTTCGAACCGGGACGGGAACGATTCCTCGACGGATGGGAAGCCGGCCTCCCCGCGCGGCCCCTGACGATCCGGCAGCAGCAACCGGGGGTTCGTCGGGGAACTCTCCACCGCCTGGCAGAGTCCGGCAGTCAGGAGGCCACGGTCAGCACGATCTTGCCCTGGAGGTGGCCCTGCGCGGCTCGCGTGTGTGCGCTGCCCGCCTCGGGCAGCGGATAGGTGCTGTCCACCCCGACCCGGAGCGTGCCCTCGTCGAACAGGCGCCCGATCTCGGCGAGCTGAGGACCATTGGAACGCACCTGGGTGTCCGAGACCGTGATACCCAGACGTGCCGTCACTTCCGGGTCGTACTGGGCGAAGAACACCGGAAGCATGGTGCCGCCGCGCTTGAGCACGGTCAGGAAGCGTGAGCTGTCCGGGCCGCCGACGGTGTCGATCACCAGGTCGACACCGCTGACCGTGTCCGCGGCCCGCGCCCTGGTGTAGTCGATGAATTCATCGGCGCCGAGCTTGCGCAGGAACTGCTCGTGCCGGCCCGAGGCCACCGCGATCACGTGTGCCCCCTTCCATTTCGCCAGCTGCACCGCGAAGTGCCCCACTCCACCGGCGGCCCCGTTGACCAGCACGGTCATCCCCGGCGTGATCGGCACCGGCCGGTGCACCTGGCCGGTGAAGGGAGACGGCGCGTCATGGCCGAGATCAACCAGGTACTGCCAGGCCGTGAGCACGGCCATCGGCGCCCCGGCCGCCTGCACGTGGTCGATACCGGCCGGCTTGTGGGCCAGGTCCGAAGCCGGCGCGGCCACGTACTCGGCGTAGGTCCGGCCGCCGAATCCGGGGAACCGCAGCATGCCGAAGACCTCGTCGCCGACGGCGAACCCCTGCACGTCCGGGGAGACTTCCTGGACCACGCCCGACATGTCCGTTCCGGGGATCAGGGGGAACTCCAGTGCCGGCCTCATTTCGGCCGGGACGACCTTCATCCCCTCACGCAGGTACCAGTCCGGCGGGTTGATGCCCGCCGCGTGCACCCGGACGAGCACCTCGCCCGGGCCGATCCCGGGAACCGGCACCTCGTCGTAGTGCAAAACTTCCGGCCCGCCCGCTTCGTGGAACTGGATCGCCTTCATCGCGCCTGTCTCTTTCTCGGGGAAACGTTGCTCCTCCAGTCAAGGCCCAGGACGGTACGGCCGTCCAAGACCGGTTCGGCAACCGGTCATTCCGAAACGGCATGACGCGTACGCTGCAAGGGTGAACGATCCCGGACAGGACCTGGAACTGCGGCTGGTGCGCTACTTCACCGTGGTGGCGGCGCACCAGCACTTCGGCCGCGCCGCCGCCGACCTGCACGTGGCCCAGCCGGCCCTGAGCCGCCAGATCCAACGGCTCGAGAAGCACCTCGGGGCACGACTGCTGGACCGCGGACCCCAGGGCACCCGGCTCACCCCGGCCGGCCAGAGGTTCCTCCCCCAGGCCCAAGCCCTGCTGCAGGCCGCCCGCCAGGCCGAGCTGGCCGTGCGCGAACAAGCCGGGACCGAACGAATCACCATCGGCTACGTCGACGACCTGGTGATCACTGCCGCCGTACGGGAACTGCGCCACCGGCACCCGGACGCCGAGATCACCACCCGGTACCTGAGCTGCCGCGACGTCGGGGCACTGTCCGACAAGCGCGTCGACGCCCTGATCGCGCGGGTTCCGCTGCCGCTCGCCGCCGAGGACGTGGTCACCACCCCGCTGTACGAGGAGCCCAGGATGCTCGTGGTCCCGCGCGGCCACCCCCTGGCCGACCGCGCGTCGGTGACCGCGGAAGAACTGGCCGGCGAGGAGGTGGCGCCGTGCGCGCTCGAGACCGCGTACTGGACCTCCTACCGGATCCTCGGGACCGGTGTGCCGGAGATCGAGAGCTACGAGGACAAGCTCGAACTCGTAGCGAGCGGCAAGGTGATCGCCGTGCTACCGGTCGGCGATCGGCGCAGTTCACTGCGTCCCGACCTCGTCACCGTCCCGATCGAGGGCGCTCCCCCCAGCAAGGTCGTCCTGGTCAGCCGCAAGGGCGACCCGAACCCGATGATCAGGAATCTCCGTCTGACGGCCAAGGACGTCCTGACCGCCCCGGCAGCCTGACCGGGACCCGTCCGACCCGTGTGGCGCCGGACCGCAACAAGCAGTGCTCGTGGTGCTCGTGGTGAGGGAGAGCAACCGGACACACAGCGAGACGTGCCTGCCTTCAAGGAGCCTGAGAAGACAGCCGTCGGCAGGCGCTGCCGACCGGCCCGTCCAGCCTTCCGTTTCAGTTCAGGACCGCTCGCTCCTGCCAGCGGGCGAGGTCGCCTCGTGCGGCGAGGGTGTGCGGGTGGTCGGGACCCATCACCCGCAGGTAGTCCTCCAGCAGGCCGGTGTACGCCGCAGCAGCCCCGGCCGCATCTCCCGACTCTCCCTGCCAGCGGGCGAGGTCGCTTCGGGTGCCCAGGGTTTCGGGGTGGTCGGGACCCATCACCTGCAGGTAGTCCTCCAGCAGGTCGGCGTACGCGGCGGCCGCCGCACCCGGATCCCCCGCCTCTCCCAGCCAGTAGGCGACGTTGTTGCGGGTGCCGAGAGTGCGCGGGTGGCCGGGGCCCATGACTCTCAGGCAGTCCTCCAACAGCGCGGCGAACGCGCCGGCCGCGGCTGCGGCGTTCCCCGCCCTGCCCTCCCAGGCGGCCAGGGTACTGCGGGTGTTGAGGGTGTGCGGGTGGTCGGGGCCCATCACCCGCAGATAGTCCTCCAGCAGGGTGGTGTACGCGGCGGCCGCCGCACCCGGATCACCCGCCTCCCCTCGGCAGGAGGCGAGGTGGCTCCGGACGGTGAGGGTTTCGGGGTGGTCACCGCCCAGAATCCGCAGGCAGTCCTCCAGCAGTTCCGTGTACGCCGCGGCGGCCGCACCCGGTTCCCCGACACTGCTCCGCCAGGCGATGAGGTCGCTTCGGGTGCTGAGGGTCTCGGGGTGGTCGTGACCCATCACTCGCAGGTAATCCTCCAGCAGGCCGGTGTACGCCGTAGCAGCCCCGGCCGCATCCCCCGCCTCTCCCTGCCAGGTGCCGAGGCTGCCGCGGGCGTTCAGAGCGGCAGGGTGGTTCGGACCCAAGCGGCAGGTGACGCTGTCCGCCAGGTGCAGAAAGTGTTCGACGGCGGCGGAGAC
Organism: Streptomyces sp. NC-S4; assembly: GCF_054353315.1. Lineage (NCBI taxonomy): Bacteria > Bacillati > Actinomycetota > Actinomycetes > Kitasatosporales > Streptomycetaceae > Streptomyces > Streptomyces sp. NC-S4. The sequence goes on from NZ_CM135937.1 coordinate 8,667,488, forward strand.
TTGACCGGCGCGCCCGAGGCTTTCGCCCAGGCGGAACAGCAATCCGTGGACCTCGGGCCGGTACAGGGCGTCTTCAGCGCAGGCGACCAGAGCGGTGGCGTTCGCGCGTAGGGCGCGGGCGAGGTCGGTGTCACGCTCCAGCTCGGGCCAGGCGTCGGTCAGAGCGTTGGCTGCGGTGCGCGCGAGGCGGTCGCGGTGGTCGGTGTCGAGGGAGTCTCGGGTGGCCCGCTGGACGACTTGGTGGACGCGTACTGCCTGGTGGGGTTCCTCGGGGTCGTGGTCGATCAGGTTCAGCCGGTGAAGGGTCCGCAACGCGCCGGTGGCCTCTTCCTCGGAGACCGCGAGCGGCACCGGAACAGGGCCTTCGCCCAGCTGGGCGGCGCGATGGGCGGAGAGATACGTGAGGGCCGCTCCGTGGGTCAGGACCGGGTGGGGGATGCCGTTGGGGTCGAGCATCGCGGTGAGCTGCAGCATGGGGCGGGCCAGGCCGGCGGGGCGGAGCCGGTCCGCGTACTCCAGGGACAGGGACCAGGCGGCGGCAACTGTGGCCGACTGGTCATCGGGCAGGGTGCCGGGCTCGGGGAGCAGGTCGTCGAGTTGCCGCGCGCGGTCGGCAAGCCGGATGCGGTAGGCGGCGGCGTCCAGGCCGGAGTCACCGAGGTAGGCGGCGGCCTGGGACAGGGCGAGCGGCAGGCGTCCGAGGTCTCCGGCCAGTGCCACGAGGTCCGCAGTGTTGTCGCCCCGACCGTACGCGGACAGGGCTCCCTCCAGGTAGACGAGAGACTCCTCCGGGGAGAACAGGCCCACCGGGACGAGGCGCCCGTAGCCGGTCAGGACGGCATCGCGACGACGGGTGGCGATCACGGTCCGGCCCAGAGGGTGAGCGGGAGGCCAGAGTTCGCGCAGGTCCCCGGGGTCGGCGACGTCATCCAGAACGATGAGCCAGCGCGCCGACTGCGATGCGGGCTTGGGCTCCAGCCAGGCCAGGAACGCGCGTGCGGCCTGCTCCGGATCGGTCGGGTCCGCGCCAAGGATCTCGACGGCCGCCTGGGCGTAGGCGCTGATGACAGCCTGCCGGCTCGCTGCCGTCACCCACACGAGGAGGTCGACCTCCCCGTTGCTCCAGGCGCGCCGGGCGTGGTCGGCGGCGATCTGGGTCTTGCCGACCCCGCCCATCCCGACCAGGACCTGCACCGCCCTGCCCGTGTCCCTGGCGCCGTCCCGCAGCCGGTGCGCTTCGGTCCGCTCCAGGAACGCGCCGGCCCGACGGGGCAGAACACCGACCTGATGCGGCCAGGAGACCCCGCCCCGCGGTACGGACTGATAGGTGACGTGATCGATGTGGTAGGCCGCCAGACCTCCTTGCACGGCGTGAACGTGTACCCCGCCGGCTGGCGGAGCGAAGTCGTGAGGGCTTGGAAGCGCCGGTCCGGTCAGCCCTGGGACGGATCCGGCACCGGAGGGTGGCCGATGTGGGCCCCTCCCTCCAGCACGGCCGCAGCGATGGAACCGTGCTCGGCCTTCACACTGATGTCCCGGCCGGCAGCCACCCCGCCCGGACCGGCCGAGACGCCACCCGCACCCACGCCTTCCTCCTCCAGCAGCGTCCGCAGCTCGGCTGCGGCCAGCTGCTGCTCCGGCTCCTCCAGATCCTCGAGCACGCCCTCGAACCGGATCTGCCACCCCCGGGCCAGAAGCTCCCGTTCCCGCTCCGCCCCGCCACCCGCGACCAGCTCGGCCGCCGTGCGGTCGAGCCGCTCCAACTGCGCCTGCTCCCGCCGCTCGCTGCCGCGCCCGAACCACCGCGCGACCCGGACCCTGACACCCGCCCATGCGTCCGTCGTCGCGGCCTGCACCACCCCGGCACCTGCCGCAGTGGCCAACGCGGTCAACGATTCCGCCAACATCGTGCCCACCCCCCCCATCACTGCACTCATACGCACGACCCACCACGGACCGTGCGCGACGGTCGTACCGGACCACGCGTACGCAGCGCGTGTTCCGCCCAAGACCCAACCGCAGCGATCAGCATGCCCTAGTAACGCTTTGTTAGCTCGTGTCGTATGGATGCGGGATGGCTTGTCGGCCGGTGGGGCAGGTGCCGGTCCAGGTGGCGATGAGGTGTTGGAGGAGGTCCGGGGCCTGGTAGAGGGTCAGGCCCTGGCGGGGGCTTTTGGGGTCCTCCGCTGTTCGGTCAGGAAGAAGTGGGCGGCGGTGACGACGGTGATATGCCGGTGCCGGCCCGGTGAACGAGCGCCCCTCGAAGTGGTCCAGGCCCAGGCAGGTTTTCAGCTCGCGGTAGTCGTGCTCGATCCGCCAGCGGGACTTCGCCAGGCGGACCAGATCTTTGGCGGGGATGTCGGCGGGCAGGTTCGAGATCCAGTACTGCACCGGGGATCGTGCCGTCCTGCGACGGCTTGGGACGACGCCCGGCGAGCCGGACCCGCAGGAACACGAAATGGGAGCTCATCGCCGCTTTCAAGCCCTTGCGCCACGTCAGGGTGAGGCCACTGCTGCGGCCTGCGGCCTGCGGCCAGCACGTGCTCGCGCAAGGAGACCGGGCGGGTGCGGTAGTGGGGCAGCGGCCGCGGGCCCGGGCTGCCGCAGGCCGGCTGGTGAGGTTCGGCGTACTCGCCGTAGGCGGTCATTTCGGCTTCGACCTGCAGCACGTAGGTCCGGCCGCGGTCTTCCAGGCTGCGGCGGAAGTCGGAGTTGGCGCGGTATCCGGTGTCCGCGACCAGGACTACGGGCCGCAGCCCAGTGGCGGCGAGTTCATCGAGCAGGTCCAGTGCGAGCTGCCACTTGGCCCGGTGGGGGACGGTCTCGAGGATCCGGCAGGCCCGCCTGCGGGCTGCGGCGTCGGGCCCCTCCCAGGCGGCGGGCAGGAACAGGCGCCAGGACAGCAGGCACGAGGCGGCGTCGGAGGCAGCGTGGACGCTGACACCGATCTGGCAGTCGCCAACCTTGCCCAGGGTGCCGGAGTACTGCCGGGCCGGCCCGGGCGAGGAACGGCCGTCCTTCGGGAATCCGGTGTCGTCCACCACCCACACCTGCGGCCGCGCCGCTGCCACCGCCCGTCATGCCAGCCGGGCCCGGACGTCCCCGACCGGCCAGGTCGAGGGCGTCATGAACTGCTGCAACTGCTGGTGATCGACCCCGAGCCGTTCGACCATCGGCTGCATCGACTTCCGCCGACCCTCCAGCAGTAGTCCGCGCAGATACCCCCGCAGCGGTGCTAACGCCAGAGCCTCCGTCAACCGCTATGCCACCACCCGGTCCGGCCAGGGACCGCGGCGGTGGTCGATCACTTCGGCCCTGCGGGGCCGTTCCTCTTCGCGTGCCGTCGGAGAGTGCCTCCCCCCGAGACCGCCGAAGGCGGACGTCCGGCCGGGGCGGGTTCCCCGGTCGGCCGTCCGCCTGTCAGATGATCAGTTGCGGCTGCTTGAAGTCACGACTGGTGTCTCAGCGGCGCGATGTAGGGATCAAGGCTCGCCCTCACATCGGAATCCGGAACTTCTCGGTTGCCCCCTACGCCGTTCCACCCCTCCAAGTGCCTGATCGCGTGGACCGGAACTCCCAGTCCAAGGTAGAAGCAGTGCACGAAAGCGAAGAAGGTCGCTTCGCTTCCCAGCTCTTCTTTCACCCATAGCGCGATGTCCAGCGCGTCGTCACCGCGGACCGCGCGCTCGCGAATGCCGGAGCCGATCAGCTTTGGATTCTTCATTTCCAAAATACGACCTCAACCCTGCTGTAGTTACCCGGAGTTCCTTCCCGCTTCGAGAACTCAACCCGCCCGGTGAAGCCGTGCTTCGTGGCCATCTTACCGGTGAATGTCAGCCGTGCTGCCTCCTCCTCGCTCAACTTGAGGCTCTGTATGCCGGCGTTGAAGCTGTCCAGGTTGTCCTTCATTTCACCGCCGCTCAGCCAGGTTCCCGCCATTCCCTTCGCGTTTCCGCCAATGTGCTCCATCACGTCGTCGATCATGACACTGCCGACCGGAGTCTTTCCCTCCTTGGCGAGAACGACGAGATGCAGGACACCTTCCTTGTCGATGGAGCCCGATATCCCATGACTTCCGCTGCCGTAGTCGTCGCCCCAATCAAGGCAAGGGGACGTACTGGCCTTACTGGACGCCGCAGCAGCCCGGGGTGCGGTCTTTCCAGCAGGGATCTTGGTCTTGCAGGCTTCGCGCAGCTTCTGGAAGGCCTTGTTGATGATGCCTGAGATGGCCGCTTCGGGTACGCCAAGAGTCCGCAGGGCCTTGTAGGCATCGGCGAATCCGATACCGGTCATCACGGCGGCGTCGGCCGCGCGGACGGCGTCCGCGATGGGCTTGAGGATCTTCCCTGCGAAGAGGAGCCCGACGTCCAGGGCCGCCCATGCGCAGCCGCCCCAGCTCCCGCGCTCGAAGCCGGAGGAGAACTTCTCGCCGCACTTGATCCAGTGCCCGAAGAGGATGTCCACCGGATCGATCCCCGCCTGGTACTCGGCGATCGTGATGGTGTGCGTGACTTCCTGCGAGAGCTCTTCCGTCGGGTACTGCCCCATGTACTTCGTCTCGCCCGAAGGACACGTGGACTTCGACGGGTCCATGACCAGCGTGTTGCACAGGTACACGTCGAGGAAAGCTATGTACCGGATCTTCACCGTCAGCGTGCAGTCGCCCTTGTAGAAGAGCGCGTCGATGATGCCGTCGCAGCCCGCCGTCTTCTTCAGGGTTTCGGGCTTGCCGATGTTCTCGGTGTGGTCGATGACGTAGAACATGCTGCCGATCGACCCGCCGGACCCGTCGGGCACGGTTCCGGCGTTGATCTGCTTCGCCTGGGCGGCCTTCTCGGCCCTGTCGGCGGCTTCCTGGGCCTCCTTGGCGTACCTGTCGGCGTCCTTCGCGGCCTGTTCGGCCTCGGTCGCGGCGATCGCGGCGCGGTCGGCGGCCTCCCGGGCGCTCTTCGCGTCCTGTTCGGCCCGGGTGGCCGCCGCGCGGGCGCCAGCGGCGTCGAGGGCTGCCTGGTCGGCGGAGTCGCGGGCCGCCTTGGCGTAGCCCTCGGAGCGGCCGGCGGCCTGGTCCGCGGCCACGGCGTCCGCCGCGGCCTGCCTGGCGTACTCGGTACTGCGGGCCAGTGAAGCGGCGGCCAGGGACGCCGACTTCGCGGCGTCGGCCGAGTAGCCGAGGGCCTCCTTGGCGTAGGTACGGGCGTCCGAGGCGTGCTTGGCCGCGTTCGCCGCGTGCTCGTACGCGGCCTTCGCGTCGCCCTTCGCCTGGTCGGCGAGGGCCTTGGCCGAGGCGGCCTCCTCCTGCGCGTTCTTGACGTGCGCGTCGGCGATGGCCTTCTGCTGTTCCGCGATGCTCTTCGACGCCTGCCCGGTCAGCACGACCAGGCCGGCCGCCGAGTCGGTGGTGACGTACGGCGAGCCGAGCTGGATCGCGTCGTTCGCGGGCTGGGCGACCTGTGCGGCCGCCTTGCCCGCGTCGACCGCGGCCTGGGCGGTCACATAGGCGAATCCCGCCGCCTTGGCGGCTGCGGCCCGGGCCTTGCCGGCCTCCGCGTTCGCCTTGTCCGCCTGGGACTTGGCCGTCTTGGCCTGCGCGTCCGCCTCGTTGGCCTCGGAGACGGCCGCCCTCGCGTCGAACGCGGCGCGCCCGGAAGCGCCGATCGCCTCGGCGGCGGCGCTCGTCGCCGTCCGCACCGCGGCGTCCGCCTTCAGCTTCTCGGCCTGGGCGGCGTCGGCGTCCGCGCGCGAGCGCTTGACCGCAGCCTCGGCGCGGGTCGCGGCCGCGTCGGCCTCGGAGGCGGCCTTCGTCGCCGCGTCGGCCTCGCCGCGCGCCTTGCCGGCCGCGGTCTCCGCGTCCGTCGCGTGCTTGTTCGCCTGGTCGGAGGCCGCGCGGGCGGCGGTGGCCTCCGGGCCCGCGAGGAGCGAAGCGGCGTAGGCGGCCTGGGCGTCCGCCTTGGCGCGCGCGGCGTCGGCCTTCTGTTCCGCTTGCCAGGCGTCGTCGCGCTTGGCCTTGGCCGTGTCGCGGGCCTTGAAGGCACCGTTCCTGTGCTCGACTGCGGTCGTCTCGGCGGCTTCGGCCTTGGTCCTGGCGTTGCTCGCCCTGGTCGCCTCCGCTTCCGCGTTCTTCTTGTGCTGCGCGGCCTCGGCCTGCCTGGCGGCCGCGGTCTCCTTCTCCTTCTTCGCCGTGGCCTCTTCCGCCTCGGCGGCGAGCCGCTTGGCGTGGGCGCCTGCTGCCGCCGCCTTCGCGTCGGCCTCCGCCTTCAGCGCCTCACCGAGCTTCGCCTTCGCGGTGTCCGCTTCCTTCTTGGCGTTGTCCCGGTGCGTCTTGGCCGAATCCGCGGCCGCCTTTGCCTGCAGCTCGGCCGTGCGCGCGGCCTCCCGGCGGAACTCCGCCTTCGACTGTGCAGCCTGGGCAAGAGCGCGCTGCGCGATGGTGTCGCTGTCCGCGCCGGAGGCACGCGTGGCTGCCTCCGCGGTCTCACCCGCCTTCACCATCGCGTCCAGCGCCGCCACCGAACCCTTGGTGACCTGGGCCTTCTGCTGACCGATCAACAGGCCACGCCCTCGCGGCGCCCCAGCGGAGTCCGCGACCGCGTAGGCGGCCTGCTCGGCGGTGTCGCTGGTGGCGGCGGCCTTCTTCGCGGCCGCGGCCTGGGCCTTCAGGACGTCGAGCTGCTTCTTGGCGCCCGTCTGGGCGTCCGTGACGGCCTTCTTCGCCTTGTCGAACTCCGCCTTGGGCGGAACGGAGCCGGTGTTGGCGGACGGCTTCACGTCGAACTGCTGCGAGCCCGACGTGTTGCAGTCCCACAGCCGCGCGTCGACGCCGTTGTCGTACGCCGACAAGTCCACGCACTTGCCGGTGCCGACGCTCTTCAGGCCGGTGGTGGCGCGCAGGTTGAAGTCCCAGGTCTGTGCCGGCGAGCTGTTGCACGTCGCGATCTGGATCTTGGTGCCGTTGGCGTTCTTGTTCGACGCCACTTCGAGGCACTTGAAGGACTTGCTGTTCCGCAGGTGCAGTCCGTGATCGTCCCCGAAGAGCTGCCACGACTGGGCCCCGGAGCCCGTGCACGTGTACACCTGCACGGGCGTCCCGTCGGCAGTACCACCGCCCTGCACGTCGAGGCACTTGCCGCTCGAGGCGTGCACCTGGATCGTCGCCGGGCTCTCGCCGACGGCTCCGACGCCGCCGGGAGACCAGTAGTCCTGGAAGCGGGCGGCGTGGTCGGCCACCCACGAGTGGCCCAGCAGCTCGCCCAGGGCCTTGGCACCCGCGGCCAGGGACTGGGTGGCGTTCTTGTTCGCTGCCAGGATCTGGTTCCGCTGCGTCTGCTGGGAGGCTATCTCCTGCTGCCACTCGGCGGCGGCCGTCTCGGTGATCCCGCCCAACACCTTGGCCGGGTCCATCGGGTCACGCCAGGCACAGGAGGCGAAGCGGGTCTTCAGGTCCTCGACCGCGATGCGGTACTCCGCCGTTCCCGCCGCCGGTGCCGTACGGGCGAACCCTCCGGAAGCGAGGAACACACGGGCGTTGTCGGCACCCGTCGGCTCCCGCGACCAGTCGGTGAGGGCCTTGTACGCGTCGCGCTCCGCGATCGCCCGGATCCAGGCGTCGCCCGTGACCTGCTGGGGGTCGGGGTCCTTGCCGTAGAGGGGCGCGCCGAGGTTCTTGACGGCCGTGACCGCGGCCGGCGAGGCGTGAGGCGTGGGGTCCTTGTAGAAGTCGCTCTCGGAGGTCCAGAACCGGTCGGCGGTCCACTTGCTCAGCCCGGTCTGGGCGTAGAAGTCCTGCTTGCCGTCACCGGGCGAGCCCGGGGGCCAGTGGAAGTCGGCGTTGTTGATGCCGCCCGGAGTGGTCAGCCCCTCCAGGGGCTTCTGCCACGTGGTCCGGAGGGAACCGATCGCCGTCATGGCGCTGCTCGCCGCGTCCCTGTCCTTCTGGTACGCGGCCGCGAGCGGGGTCTGCTCCCAGTGATTGCGGTCGGCCAGGGCATGGAGCTTGTCCTGCGGCTGGCTGAGGCCGTCCTGGGCGACCTGCGCCATGGCCGGCCCGCCCAGGCGCAGGACGTCGGCCATCAGGCACTGGTCCTGCCGCCACTGCTCGGCGGCGGTGTCGTCGAGCCAGTCCTCGGAGCTGCCGGCCGCGGCAGCGCGTAGTGCGTTGGCGTGGTCGAGCACTGCGGGATGGACGGCCAGACCGGCCAGAACGGCCAGCGTGCCTATGGATGTGACGGCGGGAGTGAGAAGCCGGGATCTGAGCGATCTCCGGGAGAACATGCCTGGTCTTGAGCGCACGAATGCTGTCCTTCACGGCGGATGAAGGCAACCGAGGAGCGGATCGGGCTCGAGGACGCAGCACCCGGGTCAGTTTGTGGACCCGAAGGCACAACCGGACAGCAGCGGACAATTTTGTGCGGCTGGTGTCGCGGCGAAGCGAGCTTTTCATCCCCCGAAGCGGCACCGTTCCCCCGGCCGCCTATGACGCGCGTCATGGGCAGCCTGGTCAGGGCTGCCATCGACGCGGTGATCACCTTACCCGCGGTTAACTTAAATGAGCCATACCTATTCGGACGCGCATACGGCCGCGTAGTGGGTAGAGACTCGGGCGGGCATCCGGCGGAGGGCGGCCGCATCGAACGGCGCCGTCTTTCATAGGTCCGGTGGCACAGCGCGGAGGGGGTGGAGGCAGATACCCGGCGGCGCATGGCTGTCCTCGGATGGATGATGCGGCGGCCGTCCCGCGCTGGAGTGGTACCGGCCCGTGGGGAGGTCGACGGCATGCAGCACTGCACACGCCTCGGCGGAACCGGACCTGACAGCGTGAAGTACGCCGTGACCATGGCCGGGGAGCGAGACCGCCCGCGGGTGCACTTCGATCCCGGCCGTGCTGGTCGCTATTCGCAATCTTTCCGCCACCACCGCAAAGTGCCCGGGACGGTGATAAGGGCGGTGAACAAGCGCCACGGCAGCCGACTCGTCCGCCTCCGCAGACCGACTCCAGGCCAGTGAGCCCAGGCCGTTTTCATCAGGTCATCGGATCGTTGGTTGATGTGTGCTGTTGCGCTGCCGGACCGGGGCCTGAGCGGGGCGGGCGGTGGCGTGAGCACTGGCAGGTGATCGACGCGATCGCGTTCAAGTACCGCACCGGGACGCCGTGGATGGACCTGCCCGAGCACTTCGGCTCGTGGAAGGGCGCCTACAACCGGTTCCGGAAGTGGGCGGCCGAAGGCACCCGGGCAAGGGTGTTCACCGCTCTGCTCGCCCAGGCCGACGCCGAGGGCGACCTGGAGCGGCCGTCGCGGTCGACTCCACGATCGTGTGAGCGCGTCAGCACGCCGCCGGGGCCCGTCAAAGCTGGAGTGGGACGACGGCAGGGTGGAACGGGCCGTGGTAGCGGTCAAGCAAGCCGGCCCCGGATATCACCGGCTCCGTCGAACTTCACGCGCTCGCGGAATCGATCGGCGCCACCCACGCGGCCGGCCAACGCGGTCTGGCGGCGGCCGTCCGGCACATCCGGGTCGCCGTCAAATACGGATGAGATCCGGGCCAACGGGCCACCTGGGGGCCTGCTGGCGCGCTGGAGTTTGGACCGATGCGAGCTGCGAAGCGGCCGCACCGCCCAACAAGACGCCCTGATCCAGCTGGCCGCGCCGGAACAGGCTGGCAGGGCGAACACCAAGCGCATCCGCCAGTACCAACAGTTCTTCGACGAAGGGCTGCGACAAGCCGAAAGGCGCTGCGGCACGGCGCGATGAAACGGTGCGACGAGAGGTGATGGACGGTGAACAGGCGACTTCCTCTGTGGCTGGCCGGGGTGTGCCTTCTCGCCCTCGCCTGCGAGACGCAACGCGATACCCAAGCAGCCCCAGCGGTCTCCGCACATGCCGCCACACCGAGATCCTCCGCCCAGGACCTTCCGCCCGCGGTTTTGCCCGCAGGTACGCGGGCCGACCGGGGCGGGCGCGGAGAGGGCCGGGGCACCGGGGCCCGCGGCCCGTCCTTTCCCGGGTCCCGAGGCGGTCCCGACAGCCGGCCGGCCATCCCGGAGGGGGTACGGCCGGTGACAGTCGGTGGGATCGGGGTGCCCT
>NZ_JBTHJD010000002.1:0-46557 GCF_054353315.1 Streptomyces sp. NC-S4
GGGCGGGTGGTGGGCTCCTGACTGGCTGTCAGGGGCTTGAATTCCGCTGGTGGGAGAGTTTCTGACAGTGTGTCCGGTACGGGATCCGGGTGGCTGGTCCCTGCGGGACCTCCGGACTGCCGGTCGCGCTGCGCGCTCCCTCTCGCAACAGTATGCACACATCCCGAGGACGTGTCCACCCTCACCACACCCCCCGAGAGACCACTACACAACGTGGTGAAGGCCACCGCACCGCTGCCCCTAGTGGTCTAAACCAAAAACGCCAGCAGGAGGAGGGGGTACCCATGCCGGAATGCAGCAGAAAACCCGGCAGGCCAAATACCAAAAACGAAAAACACCCAACCGGTACCAAAACACAAACACCCCCACACAGTCCTTAGCGCCGGGCACCAGAACCAGAACCAGAGGAACCCCGGCGATGCCTCACGCGCTTGCGCCCCCGGGTCCAATTCAGGGCCGGGGGCGCTCTGTGGCAGGAAAGGGTTTAGGCCCCGATACCGATCCCGGAAACGTATGCGTAGGCCGCATAGTCGGAGTCGAGATCGTTGATGACGTCTTCCCAGATTTCGTCTACGAGGGCTTCGTCGCGGTCGGCCCAGGCCTTGACCAGATCGCCCCAGATATAGCGGACGTTGATGGAGCGGTCGCTCAGGGGGCGGGCGTATTTCTCATCGACCCGGCTCTGGTCGACGGGATAGATCTCCATGCGGCGGCCCTGGCCGTGGTTGTCGAGGTGCCGGGCGAGCCATCCGGAGCGGATGAGGTTCTCCCGCCGGCGCCACCAGTACGCCGCGTCGATCCGCTCCCGGTTCGCCGCGGAGGGGCTGGCCTTCCCCCGGATCCAGGAGCGCAGCGTCCGAAGCGTGACGCCCTGTTCGGCCAGGGCCTGGCGCCCGGCTGCGCTGTCGAGGTAGCGCAGCCGGGCGGCGAGGCCGCGGCGGGAGGTGACGGGCGAGGTGATCCCGGAGGAGTGGACGATCCGGTTGAGCTCCTGGATCAGGGCCTGGCCGCCCTTCATGCCGCGGGCGTCGTGCTTCTGCCAGACGCCCCACCGGCCCCACAGGTCTTCTGATCCGGACATCAGCGGCTACCCCCCAGCGTGTAGGTCTTCTTTTCCTTCACCTGATTCAGGTCCCGGCCCTCGGCAAACACCTGCCGCCAGTCGCCGATCACGTGCAATTCGTCCGTGCCGGAAATTTCCACGATTTGCAGTCCGGCCTTGTGGACCTTGTTGGCTTTCATCCACAGATTCGCGAATGCTTTCGCGCGCATGATGTGCATCCAGTCCGGCCGTGTCATATCACGGTTCGCCGTGGATTCACCCAGCGTGGATACGAACTTAGAATACATGGACTTCACGTAGTTCACGGTCAGTTCGTCGCCCTCGGCAATAGCGGCTTTCCGGATTTCTGCCAGGGCGCGGCGCAGTTTTTCGAGCAGGACTTCTGTTCCGCCGGAAACGAGCGAGCGGTGGATTACCGGTGCGTCGGCGAGGCCGTCGCGGGCGCAGTCGAGGAGAAGGCGGAGCGTGGATTAAGAAATCCAGAGCTGCCCCGGCTCCATCCGGTTGCCCAGCGGGTTGGGCAGGTCGGCGTGTTCCCACTCGGCCGGAGTGACCAGATGGACCCCGGATTTCTTCCGGTCGTGGACGCCGCTGGTGTCCTCGCGGAGCCGTCCAATCGGAAGCCACGCCTTAAACGCCGACAAGTAGGCGGCGTTCATGTCCAGGGCGGTCACGTCGAACTGCTCGTCGCCCTTCTTTGCCGCCCGGAAGATGCCGGGGTTGCGCCACTTCGGGCGGCCTTCCCAGATGTCGTCCGCCCCCCTCTGCTGCCGCTTCTTGAGGATGGCGTCGGTCGGCGGGAACTCGGAGTGTTCGTACCGGCCGCCGACCCGCGAGGCCTTGAAGTAGGCCATCACGTCCGGGATCGCGGACTTCAGGAGCACGGCCTGGGCGGCCTCCAGGTCACCGGCGCACTCCTGCAGCACCTCGTCCACCCGGCCCGTGATCTGGTCGACCAGCGACCCGGACGCGTACGCCCGCGCCGCCCGCACCACGGCCGGCCCCGCCTGCGGCGCAGGCACGGACTCCGCCTCCGCCTCGGGCTCGGGCGCGGGTTCGGGTTCAGGTGCCGGGGGCCCGGCGGGGAGCTGCTGCGGGACGGGCGCAGGTGCGGGTGGCGGCGGGGCCGGCGCGGGGGCCGGGGCTGCGGCGGCGACGGCGGCCGCGCACTCCTCGGCGGTCAGGTGCTGCGGAAACCCGTCGACCTCCTCGCCGCACGGCTGTCCGCACAGCACACACGGCAGCGCGGGCGCGGCCAGCGGAACAGGCACTGGTGGGGGCTGGGCGGGGAGCTGGACGGGGAGCTGCGCGGCCGGTGCGGGGCTGGCGAGGTCGGCGGGGCGCAGGGCGGAGATCGAGCCGTGCAGCACGCCGACCGCGTGCGTGGGACCGGCCAGGAGGTCCAGGACGTGCAGGCCGAAATGCGCGGCGAGGCCGTCGACGTCTTCGAGCGACCAGTGCTGACGGCCCCCCTGCTTCCGGGAAATCTGGGCCTGCGAGAGACCGAGACCGTCGGCCAGAACGTGCTGACGCTCACCGGAGCGCGTCATCAGCGCCGCGACCGTGAGTCTGAGGAGTTCTTCCGTACCCATCGTCATGATGCAATTCTAGCAATTCTGATACTGAAAGCGCATTGAGAATGCCGAAAATGACCCTAGGTGTGAATCGTTCTTCTGTTCGGGTCGTGCGGGCGCGCTGGGTGCGGACGTACGTCACCGCGTCCGGGTCCGCCGCGGGCCGGGCGGCGGCCGGCAGGCCGACCGGTCGGTGGTCGGCGGGGATGGGGCGGCCCGGGGGTACTGCTGCCCCCAGAGCGCTCTGGGCCCCGGGCCTCACCCGCACACGCCCTATCGGCACGGGCTGGACAGGACCCTAGCCTGACCGGCAGCCCCGCCGACGAGGGGCTGCTGGTCTCTTCGCCCTGACCGCCTGCCGCCGCCACGCGCGCGGCCGCGTCCGGCCCCGGGTCAGCCCGGCGAGGGGACCGGGACGTGTGGAGCAGTGTGCGTCCCGTCCCGTCCAATGCCCTCTGGCAGATGATCTTGACCGTTTGTCGGGTGATCTTGACCGGTGTGGCTGAACGTCTGTCGGTATCGCCCCAGCAGCCCGGCTTGGAGTGGTCCGGCACGGCCGCGACCAGTGAGACCGGTAGCCTGCCCGGCGGAGACTGCCAGGGGGTGTAGCTGCAGTCCCATGTCGGGCACCGGCAGGCGTCGTGGAGCCGGTGCCTCCAGCACCCAGGAACAGGACGACGGTGGACGACTACCCGCTTGCGGTAACCGAGGAGCACGGCGCCCGAAGCGGCCTTGCTGACCATCTCCCCGTGATCCACGCTGCGCTGGCCTCAGCTGCCGCAGACGTATGGGAGGCTCCTCCCTTCGAGCTGACGATCGTGCTCTCCGGTGATCTTGCCGCCTCGATCGCGGACCGCGAGGTCGGCTTCACCCCAGAGCGGCTCGGCGGTGGAACGGTCGGTGGCAAGACGATTCCCGTGCAGCGTGACTACAGCGTTGTCGAGATGTTCGTCGGCGCCCCGACCGGTGACGACTTCGACCAGCTGGAGTGGATCCACACCGTCCTCCACGAGTACGGCCACGTCATCCTGGGCCGCCTGCGCGCCGCAGCCGGCACCCGGCCGTCCTACCCCACCCGAGACCAGACGCTGCCGGAGATGGCCGCTATCTGGGCCTTCGAGGCCGCCGACGAGTACCGATGCGAACTGCTCTCCGACCACCTGATGAAGGGGCTGCAGCAGGCGGGCGTCCTCAGCAGCCCCGATCCCTCGGCCACCATCAGCCTCGAACTCCTGGTGCAGGACCGGTACTGCAGCACACTCACGCACCTGCTGGACTCAGTCGTTCATCCTGGCTGGCCGGACCTGGCCGACTCCTGCCTCGACGGCAACATCGACATCGTCACGATGTTCAACCAACTGGTCGCCGAGACCGGCCACCTCTTGAAAATGCTGGGCTACGCTGACGCGCTGGAGTGCACGGCCGGCCGAGGCCGGATCCTCGACCACTTCCTTGAGCATCTGGGCGCCTCGCTCTACCTGGCTCCCGCCTGGGACCCCATCGTCGAGTTGTTGGAGAGCACACCCTTCATCCCCACGCTGTCCGAGTTTGCGGATGTGGACACTCGGCTCCAGTCCCTGGGGCAGGGGATCGTCCGCATGTGGGAGACGCTCGGAATCACTGGCTACCTCACGGCCGGGAACCGCTTGGCGGTGGAGGTCGAGCCACCGCTTCGTTAGGAGTTTGGCCGCGAGCGGAGCTTCTACGCAGAGGCCCGCCGGTTCCCGCCCGCTGATCGCAGAGTAGCGACGGACGTTCAGTCACGCCGGTCAAGGTCAGCTGGCAATCGATCAAGATCACCTGTCAGAGGACATCCAACGGGTGAGGGGGCGGCGTGGGCACTCGCCGATATATTCGAACACGTGCTCTATTGGGTGTGTGAGTGAGCAGACCCCCGCCCGGCCCCGACCGCAGGTCGTGACCTGGGCTCCCAGCCAGACCGGCCCCTGTGCCCGGTGCGGCTCCCCTTGCGCGCGGTACGGCGCTCCGGCGTCACCGCTGTGTGTGCCCTGTCGGCAGGCCCGGCATGAGCAGTTCGCCCGCCCCTGACCGTGTCCGATGCTTCTCCGTCGGCCCCGATCACCCTGGTTCTCCCCGACGGGCAGGCCATCGAGCGGGTACGGCTCTACGAGCGCCAGCAGCTGGATTCCGGCCTGTGGATGTTCCGCATAGGCATTCCCCTGTGGCAGACGGCCGCCGGGGGCGGCGTGGAGCCCGCCGAGTACAGCACCTGGGTCACCGCCGCACAGCTGCGCCCGCTGCCCGGCGTCGACCTGGACGGCATCCCGGCCCACCCGCGCACCCGTACCCCGGCGCCGGCCCGGTGGGCGTGGCTCCTCGACGGCCGCACCCACGGCCGGCCCGCCACCGTCCACGCCGAGGGCTGCTCCAGCGCCACCGACCGCTCACACCCACTTGGCACCACGCAGGCACTCGACGCGCTCACACGCCCCGGCACCACCGCCTGCACCGCCTGCGACGCCGCCGAGACGCTCCTGCCGATCCTCGCCCACGGCCGGAACAGCGACAGCTGAGACAGCAGGACACAGCGGCACCGGACACGCGGGCCGCGTGACCGGAGCAGCCGGGCCCGCCCGGGGGCTACTCGGGCATGCGGATGCCCTGGTATCCGTGTCCCAGTCCCCGACGCCGCGGCGCCCGACGGGCCGGTGGAGGCACCGGCGGGGCCGGGATGTCCGGCTGCTCCTCCGGTTCGCCGCCGAGGTGGCGCAGCGCCGCGGCGGTGGCGGCGGGCACTCCCGCGAGCGCCCGGGCGACGTCCGGATCGATCTGGGAGAGGGCGGCCACCAGGGTGTCGATCGCCTCGACGGCGTCCTCGACCGCGGACAGGTTCCAATGGCCGGCCGCGTCCGCGAGCCGGCACGCGCTGTCCGCCACAGCCTCGGCCAGGTCCTGGACGCCCGGCGCGCTCCGATCGGGCAGCACGGGCATGCCCGGTATAACGGCCGCGGCGGCGGGAGGTACGCGGGGACGTGTCACCTCACTATGATCCGGGGCCGGGCCACCTCCCGCAGGCACCTCCCGAAGCCGCGAACGCATGGCTCCTCGACGGCCGTGCCCGTGGCCGGCCCGCCGCGATGCACGCCGGGGTCTGCCCAGAACGCCCGGGCCTTCGACGCCCTCACCCGGCCCGGCACGGTCTAGCGGTGGATCACTGCGCAGGGCTCTCCCGCCACGATGTTGAACTCAACGCACAGTTTCGTGCCGTGCTCGAACGCGCGGCCCTTGCCTCCCCACTTCCAGCTGACCATGGACATCTTGGTGAGGGCAGCGCTCACAGGGGTGGCGTCCTTCCAGCCGGTCAGCTCCGACCGGTATCCCTTCGGTGTGTACGTGATGAGGCGTGCGCGGACGCCCGTGCCGTGGCCGTCCATATGTGCGCCGACGCTGGTCACGCGCAGGCCCTTGCCCCGGACCGACAGGCCCACGCGGCCGTCGCTGGCCTTCGCATCGGCATGGGCGGGCGCTGCGGCGAACAAGAGAGCCGCCGCGGTAAGTACATAGATCGTCTTTCGCATACTGCTTCAACCGGTGGCTGTCGAAAGCGTCACTGCCCGTTCGGTCCCTGCCCCGTCCGATAAGTGCGGCAGGGGTCAGCAGCCGCTGCCTGGACGCGGGCACCCGCATGGATGGGTGGACATGATGTCCGCCGCTCTCGCTACAGTTGGACTGGGTTATGGCGTACGCCTCAACCCAGCGGACCGCTCCCCGCGCACGCGGGGATGGCCTGCAGAGCACCATCAGCACCTGCTCGGTGGTTCGTTTCCCCGCGTGCACGGGGAGCGGTCCGAGAACCAGTGCAGGGCTACGAGAGGGACGGTGCGTACGCCACAGCGGAGGCGGCCTCTCCTGGGAACAGGTGGGTCGTCGCCACAACAGAGAGCGGCCTCTGCCCGGCGTGGGTAACGACAGGGCAGAGACCGCTGGGTGACACGCGCACCACCACCCGACAGTGCGGGAACACTGCCGGGACCGCGCCTCCTGATGCTGTCGCATCAGGGGGCGCGCCGCGTTTCTACAGGCGGCTGACGAGGAACTCGTACAGCCACACCACGAACTGGATGAACCAGTGCGCGGCCTCGTCCGCGAGGCCGGCCAGGAAGGCCGAGACCACGCCGACGAGCAGCAGACGCGTGGTGGTGCTGCTCTCACCCCCGGGCTTCGGTTCCACGTCCTCCGACTCGTCGGACGGCGTTTCGTCTTTACCGGGCATGGGAGCCCCCTCCATTCGGATCGGTGTGCAACAGGTGAAACGCCGGCCAACGGACCGCCGTGGCCCGGCGTTTCAGAAGCTGCACACACACCCGAACGAGTGGAAACAGAGTACTGACCCGGTGCGGGCCAACCCCAAATCGAGAGAACCGGCGGGGTGTTCCTTCGTTGGCGATCCGCGGGCACGTCACGAGGAAACTGCATGTCAGGCTGCCTTTGTGCTCTGGCTGCAAGGGCGATTGGTGTACTGCGTTTGGGGGATGTCCGCCGTAGCTCGTTCATCGGGCCCGGACCCACTGCGGGGCGATTCCGAAGGTTGCCGCCAGGCCGACCCTCTCGAAGCCGACCGCGTCCGCAGTGCTGTCGCACAACCGGGCCGACAGGCCATGTAGCCGGCGAAACAGGCCCCGGCGATGCGGTCCAGCGCCGCCCCGGACCATCGCTCCTCCGGGCCTGTCCCGGTCGGGTGACCGCCCAGGGTGGTTCTTGCCCCGGTGAAGGCTCCTGCGGCCATGGCCCTTTACCCTCATGCATGGGCGCCCGCAGCCAACTCCAATGGCTGCGGGCGCCCGTCATTTCTCTTGCTACTCGTGGCTCAGGGCAGGGTCAGGACAGAACAAGGGCCATAACCAGGGCCAGGAACAGGGCGCCGAGGGCGCCCGCCGTGATGTCGATCGCGTGGCGGAGCAGCTTGTACTTGCGGCGGACCATCCGGGACAGCAGAGCGATGTGGGCGGCGCTGCGGTCGTCGGTCAGGCCGGTGGTGATTTCGTGGGCGGTGGTGCAGGTCGCCCAGTGCAGATAGAAGCCGTGTGTCGCTCCGCCGAGGCGCGGGCGGATGACGGCCAGGGCGAGGCTCATCGCGACGGCGAGGCCTGCTGTCCCCGCCGCGACCATGCCGAGCACGGCAGCGGGCAGGCTCCGGCCGGGCACTGCGGCGATCAGGATCGCCAGGGGAAGGCCGAGGACGGTCAGCAGGGCGCCGGCCTTGGCGTCGGCGCGCGCCATCTCCGCGAGGACCTCGGTCCGGGCCTGGCCCAACCGGTGGTCGCCTGCGGGTGCAGGGGTGCGCACCTCGTGCGGCGTGGGGGTCCCGGTCACCGTCGGTCCCCCGGGTGGCCGTTGTAGTCGACCAGGGCGCCGGGGCCGGTGGAGTCGGCGAGCAGGCGGGCGCGGGCGGTCTGCTG
The DNA here is from genome assembly GCF_054353315.1 of Streptomyces sp. NC-S4. Taxonomy (NCBI): domain Bacteria; kingdom Bacillati; phylum Actinomycetota; class Actinomycetes; order Kitasatosporales; family Streptomycetaceae; genus Streptomyces; species Streptomyces sp. NC-S4. The sequence continues at coordinate 8,058 of NZ_JBTHJD010000002.1, forward strand.
TGTCTGGACGGTCGGTAACACGGGGGTCTCCTTCGGGTGCAGGGTGGTGGGCGGGGTCAGCGGCTGACGGACTGGGCGCAGCGGAGGGTCTCGGAGGCCAGCTCCAGGCGGTGTACGTGGGCCTGATCGAGGTCGGCGTGCAGCCGGGCGGCGGTCTGGTCGGGCACCTGGTCGAGGTGGCCGATCGCCTGCTCCAGCGCCGGGTATCCGGCCTCCTGGATCTGCCGGTACGCGGCCTCCTCGCCCGGGGTGGAGCAGAAGAACGGCCGCTGCAGGGCCGCCGCGGCCCGCTCGTGCCACATGTCGATGGCGGTGCGCGCCTCATCGACCGCCACCACGTAGGCGTGGTGGGCCGCCAGCCACGCAGCCGCCGTACCCAGCGCTTCCCAGCGCAGTTCCACCTGGTGCAGCAGTCGGTCCCGCTCGGCACGGGCGACCTGCTCATGAGCCAGCCGATCACGGACATCGGAGTAGCGGTTGGTGGTGTCCATCAGGCCGACCAGCCTCATTCCCTCGGTCTGGGCCTCCTCGCGGACCGCGTCGGGATGTTCGTTCTTCCAGCGCAGCAGTGCGGCGTCGAACTCCGCGTCAAGCCGGTCGGCTACACCGGTGAAGCCCTCGATGTCGAGCGGTGCCAGGTTCGTGATCACGCTCTTGCCTTTCGGTCGGTGGTCGGGGTCGATGCCCCGGGAACACAGAGCCCCTGGCTGCGGCCAGGGGCTTTCGGTCTGCTGCGGGTTCAGGTGGCACGGCGGGGCTGGAGGCCCGCGTGGAGGTCAGCGAGGTGTTCCAGGCCGCGTTCTGCGCGGGCCAGCAGGGCTGGAGTGGGGACTCCGTGGGGTTGTTGGAGGCCGCGTTCGCCGTTGCGTGCCGGTGGGGGCCAGGCGGTGTGGAGGCGGACGGTTCCGCGGGTGGTGAGGTGGGCGGGGCCGGTCAGGGTCATGGTGCCGTCGGTGGCGACGTCGACCAGGAGGCGGCCGCCGGGTGCGTCGACCGTGTACTTGACCGGGCCGGCGGGCTGGGGCGTCCGATGGAGTGCGGCCGCGACCGCGGCGCAGGCGCCCGTGCCGCAGGAGGGTGTTTCGCCGACGCCGCGTTCGTGCACGCGCAGGACCAGGTGGCGGGAGCCGAGGTCGCGGACGAACTCCACCGTCACACCGTGCGGGTACGCGGAGGCCGGGGTGACGTCGGGGGCGGTGGCGAGGGTGCCTGCGTGGTCCAGGTCGTCCACGAAGACCACGGCGTGGGGGTTGCCGACGTCGACGTGGAGGGCGTGCCAGTGCCGTACCCCGACGGCGACGGTGATGCGCTCCGGGCCGGGCAGGAGCGGGACTCCCATCGTGACGCTGACGTCGCCCTGGCCGGGGGCGGCGTCGGGGTCGTTGGGGATGTGGAGCTCGCGCACACCGGCACGGGTGGCGAGGGTGAGTGCGCCGCCCCGGTGCCGTCCGGTGGCGGTGAGGTAGCGGGCCAGGACGCGGGCGCCGTTGCCGCACATCGCGCCGAGCGAGCCGTCCGCGTTGCGGTAGTCCATGAACCACTCCGCCCGGTCGGCCATCGCGAAGGCCTCCGGGGAGGCGGTGCAGCGGACCAGGCGCAGCAGGCCGTCGGCTCCTATGCCCTTGCGGCGGTCGCACAGGCGGGTGGTGTGGGCGGAGGTGAGGTCGAGGAGTCCGTCGGGGTCTTCGAGGATCAGGAAGTCGTTGCCGGTGCCGTGGCCTTTGGCGAAGGGGATGCCGATCGGGGTGTTCATGGGCGGGGTGTCTCTCCCAGCTCGATGCGGAGCCAGACCGTGCGGGTGCCGGCTGCGGTGGTGGTCATGCCGTAGGAGGTGCCGGTTTCCAGGACTGCGACGAGGCGCGGCCACTGCTGGGCGGGGATGGTCGCGGTGTCGGCCCGGATGGTCAGGGCGCTGGCGGTTGCCTCGGTGACGGGCGGGGTGCCGGTGAGATCAGCGAGGGCGGCTATGGCCGCTGCTGCGGCGGGGGTTAAGAGTTCGTTGTCCATGGCCCGTCTCTCGTCGGCCAGTTGATGGACTACACAAAGTACAGCTAGTCACTAGCTCTGAGCTAGTGAACTAGGTTGTCAAAATGTGAGCGCTTCCCGGGCTTCGGGTTCGGTGGCGCCCGCCGGGATGCGCTGACGCTCGGTCAGTACCGCGACAGGCAAGGGAGACGCATGGCCGCCGACAGGACCGGACCCCCCTACCTGCGCGTCGCCGCCGTGTTCCGCCGGCTCATCGCCGACGGCGAATGGCCGGCCGACTTCCGGCTCCCCTCCCGCAACGTCCTGGGCGCGAAGTACGGCGTCGGCGAGAACGTCGTCCGCCGCGCCCAGGAGCTGCTCATCACCGAGGGGCTGCTGGAGGGCCGTGCCGGCTCCGGCACCTACGTCCGCGCCCGGGAGGAGCAGGTGCCCATGAACCGCTGCCCCGCCCCCGGCTACCCCAGCGCCCCGCTCGCCCCGGAAGGTGTCGCCTCCTGGGAGGCGCAAAGCACTGCCAAATTCCCCGCCCCCGCGCCCGTCGCCGAGCGCCTGGACATCGCGGCGGGCGAGCACTGCGTGCGCACCGCGTACGAGTTCCTCGATGCCGCCCGCCGCCCCGTCATGCTCTCCACCAGCTGGGAGCCCATGGCCATCACCGGCAAGAGCGCCGTCGTCCTGCCCGACGGCGGCCCCTTCGCCGGGCGCAGCGTCGTGGACCGCATGGCACACCTCGGCATCCGCGTGGTGCGCGCGGTGGAGCGGCCCCGGCCCGTCCAGGTCGACCGCGAGCAGGCACAGCAGCTCGGCGTCCCGGCCGGCACGCTCGCCACGCTGATCGAGCGGACCTACTACGACAGCACCGGCCGCCCGGTGGAAACCGCGGACCTCCTGATCCCCGCCCACCGGTGGGCCGTCGCCTACGACATCGCCCTGCAGCCGGCGGACGAGCAGGCCTGACCTCCCGGCCGGGAGCCCCGATCCAGCCACCCGGGAACGTGTGTCCCGGCCAACGGGCCCGGGAGTTGCCGGTTTTCTTGAGGCGGGCCACCTGGTCGGGAATCATGAAACCCTCCGGCCCCCACCAGGCCGGATCCGGGGGAGGAACCGATGTCAGACGTACGCCGCGATCCGCTCAGCCGTGCCACTGCGGCGCTGGGCTCCCCCGCGCTCGGAACCGCCATCGGCATCGTCGGCCTGGTCGTGCCCGTCGTCGGCTGGGCCGTCGACCGCGTCAACCTCAAGGCCCTGCTGCTCGTCCAGGCCGCGCTCATCCTGGTCCTGGCCGCCGGCCACCTGTGGGTGCGCAAGAACTACATCCCGCTGCGCCGGGCCAATAACCTCAAGGCCATGGATGACGCCGCGTACTACGACCGTGTCCGCGCCCGCCTCGAGGCGGAGCTGATCTCCGACTACGGCGAGATCGCCGATGGCCACCTGCGGGTCTACGCCGCCGAGGTTCCCCGCCTGTCGACCCTCCTGGTCAACACCGTCACCGAGGCCCAGGCGCAGCCGCAGCGGATCCTCGCCGCCGACCTGACCACCGACCCCACTCTGCTGACCGGACGGCGCGAGTACATCGCCGCCAACCGCCGGTTCACCGAGGCCGGCGGCCGCATCGACCGCCTGTTCATCGTCCACGCCGCCGACCTGGCCAAGGAAGAGTTCGCCTCCTCCCTGCTCGCGCTCGTCGGCCAGCACCGCGACCTCGGCGTCACCTGCGGCCTCGCTGTCCGCGACCGGCTCCGCGCCGACCAGGCCGTGGACGTCGTGATCTTCGCCAACGCCGCCGCCCTGGTGGAGGAGGAGCAGGGCGACGCCGACTACAACCGCGGCCGCTCCTCCGTCTACTTCAAGGGCATCGGCCGCTGGGCCGGCCGCTTCGAATCCGTCTGGGGCCACGGCGCCGACTCCGCCCCCCGCGTCCTGCAGACCTACGAAGCGACCGCCCGCCCCATGCTCGACGCCGGTGCCTGGGACGCGTCCCGTATCAACGCCACCGTCGCCGGCTTGTAGAACCGGCGACTCGCACCTGCACGCTGACGGCGTTGCGAACCGAGGACGTGCAGGAGGCCCCCACCCTCGTCGGGGTGGGGGCCTTCCGCATACCCGTGGCGGGTCAGGTTCCTGTCGTCAGGCCAGGCGGATGGCGATGGCCAGGGCGCCCAGTGCTTCCTTCTCCGGACCGTAGATCGCGCGGATGTTCTCCAGCTGCTGGTCCCTGCTGGAGCTGGGGTTGACGTTCGCCGGTCCCTCTCCGTCCAGGAGGTCCTCGAAGGAGGCGTACTCCGTGACCCGAAGGACATCGACCACGCAGCGCTCCTCGGATCCCTTGACGGAGAACACGATCTGGTCCCCGGCCGCCATGCCCTCCAGGCGGGGGTACTTCACCCGCACCTCGATGGACTTCGTCCCGGCGGCCACCAGGTCGAAGTACCGGCGGTACAGGTTGAGCTGGTGCGTCTTGCGGGTGGTGGTGCTCATTGCGGTGCGAGGCTCCCTGTCGTCATCATGCGGGTGATCTCCGGGGCCGAGTAGGACCGGAAGAAGTGCCGGGGGTCGGAGAACAGAACGTCGGCCAGGTTCAGGAGGCTGGCCGCGTACTCCTCCGGCGTCCCGTCCCACAGGCGGGTATCCAGCACCCAGGGTGCCGCACCCTCGGGGATGTCCGCCCGGCCTTCGCGGATAAGCGACTTCGACAGCTTGGCCCCGGTGTCGGTGACGACCTGCGGGCAGAACAGCCTGACCGGGAGCCGCGGGGGCCGGCCAATAGCGTCCAGGGCTCCGTCCACCAGGTGGGAGCCGAACACCCAGTCACCGCCCTTGACCATCACGTGGAGGGTCTCCCGGCCGTCGGCCAGTGCCAGCTCCTTGACCAGGTTCCGGTAGAGGGTGGCCAGGTCCAGGTAGCCGCCGGGGCCGGTATCGAGGACCACCTGGTAAGGGCCGTGGTGCAGGCACACGGCGTTGACGGTCGCGGAACCCCCGTTCCACTGGACGGCGGTCCGCTCCGCGTACTTCTCCGCCCACCCGCACTCCGGGGCAGGGCAGGGGACGCGAACGTGGGGCACCCCGGTGGACGGGGCAAGCCACCAGCGGGCGGCCGCCACACGCGGCAGGACGCGGAGCCAGGCCCGCCGGAACACCTCCGTCCGCTGCTGACCCGAGTAGGTGTGGACCTGGTGGGGGACACCGGTGCGCTCCGACAAGGCCGCGAACAGCGGCCCGTACGCGTCTTCGACCTGGGCCCGTACAGCGTCTTCGCCCAGGGCCTGGGCATGCGCGCGCTGGTAGTGGTGACCGGTGTCCGCGTCGGTGGCCAGTTCGGCAGGGGCGTTGTCCAGGGCGCCGAAGGAGACGTCGGCTGCGACGTCGAACCGGTCGCGGATCCGGGCCGCGGTGGCGAACGCCAGAGAGTGGACCAGGCTGGTGCCGATGTGCGGTACGCCGTTGATCTGAGTCCCCACGGTGAACACGATCCGGTCCGGCTTCTGGGCCTTGATCCGGGGCAACAGGACGTCTTCGGCGTGCGTCAGAGCGTTGGCGAGCACGGTGTTCGGGGATACGGGGTGGACGTTCACCGGCTGGTCTCCATCTGCTGGTCGGTTCTGGGCCGTTGTCCTGGGGCGGCACTCGGGCCGGGGCGGACGCAGGAGGGCCCGCCCCGTGCGCAGTGCCGGCCTCCAGCCACCAGTTCAGCGGCCCGGAACCGTTCGAGGTATGTCCGGACACAGCCCTGCACAGGGTGTGCGGGAATCGGCACAATCTGTGCATGGACACGGACTGGGGCGAGGTCCTGCGCCGGGCGCGGGTGCTCAAGGGGTGGAGCCAGGAGCGGGTGGGGACCGAGGTCGGGTACTCCGCCTCCTGGGTGTCGCGAGCCGAATCCGGGAAGATCCCTTTGGACCAGGTCACGCTGGTCCGCTGGTGTGGTGTTCTGGGGGTACCTGTTCAGGACCTGGCCGAAGGGGCGGAAGTGCACCGACGCGAAGCGCTGACACTGGGATTGGGGCTGGGAGCCGCACTGGCCTTCCCCGCAACGGCCGCCGCCAACGAGCCGCAAGCAGCCGTGGAGCAGGCTCTGTTCGCCCTCCCCGACGCCCCGCCAACCAGCCGTCCGAAGCTGGCCGCCGCGCTGACACAGGCCCGCGCCCTGTTCCACGAAGCGAAGTACACCCAGCTGAGCGGGCATCTGCCCGGGCTGATCTCCAGCTCCCTGGCCTCCCGCGCCCATGACGTGGCCGCCCGCTCCTACGTGCTGCTGGCCCAGCTGGCCATCAAGGGCTACGAGGGGTACGCATGGGTGGCCGCCGACCGCGCCCGCGCCGAGGCCGAACACACCAGCAACCCGGTGGTGATGGCCGAGGCCGCCCACTCCATGGCCATCACGATGCGCCGGGACGGCAGGTACCGGGCCGCGCTGGAACACCTCCAGGCGGCCGCCGCCCGCCTCGGGAACCAGCCGGACCAGCTGGCCATGAAGGGATCCCTTCTGCTCACCGCGTCGTACACCGCGGCGCAGGCCGGATGGAAAAGCCAGGCGCTGGAACTGATCGGAGAGGCGGAGGAACTGGCCGGGCGCCGGCACACGGAGGAACAGCGGCTCTACATCCCCGGCGTCTTCGGTGTCGACCAGGCCCGCGGCTTCCGGATCTCCGTCCACCACGCGCTGGGTGAGGACGACCAGGCTCTGCTCCACGCCGGGAAAATCGACCTGGGCGCCCTCCCGAACGCGGAGCGGCGGGGCCGCGTCTGCATGGACGTCGCACGGATCTGGCGGGACCTCGGGGAGCCCTCGAAGGCGTTCCACGCCCTTCGGGCCCTGGAACGCCACGCCCCCCAGGAGGCCCGCCGGCCGAAGGTACGGGCGATCGCGGCAGAGCTGGCCACCGCGCACGGAGAAGTACCTGGACTGAGGCCCTTCGCCCAGCGCATCGGCGCCACCGTCTGATCCGCCACCCGTCAGCGCGACGGTTCGGTCCGCACCCGAGAACCGGAGATGTGGCGAAGCTTCCGCCCGCCGGGGAACTGGCAGAAGACAGCAGAAGCACTCACTGGCCCGGCCCACGCACGCGGGCCGGGCCCTTGCGCACTCCCCCACACAACAGAGCTAGTCACTAGATGTACGGTGGGTAGCGGATGGCGGGAGTGTGCCCGCCCTATGCCCACGGGATGGCTGCATGCTGCTCGCCTTATGCCTGATCGCCGCCGGAATCCTGGTGCGCCAGGCCGACCGGGTCCGCTTCGCGTCCAGGCGGCCGCACGCCGCTGACGCCGCCACGCTCATAGCCCTGCAGCGCGACCACGCCAACGACTGGACCCCCGCTCTGCTGATGGCCGGGCAGTGGACTCAGATCGTCGGCTGCTGGCTGCTCGCCGAACATGGCGCCCTGGGCGCAGCGGGTTCTGCGGCCTGTATCGCCGTGCAGTTCCGCCACCTCCAGGAGATCAGCCACCACGCCGTCCACGGGGTCCTCGCCCGTACCCGCCGCGCCAACCTGTTCCTGGCCGAGACGGGCGCGCATCTGCCGCTGGGCCTGGTGCCGGTGGCCGTGCGGCGCCGCCGTCACGTACGCGATCACCACCCCAACGCCACCCTGGCCACCGATCCCAACCTTGCCGAACTCGCCGCAGCCGGCCTGCGTCCCGGCATCAGCCGCGGCCGCTTCACCCTCGCGCTGCTCCACCCGCTCACCGTCACGGGCCTGTGGGCGACGGCCGCCGGTCTGGCGGCAACCCTGCGCCCGCATCCCGCCCGAGCGGCCGCTCTCGCGCTGGTCCCGACCGCCGCGTACCTGACCGCCGGATGGACGGGGATGGTCGCCGGGTTCCTCGTCCCGCGGCTGGTGCTGTACCCGCTGCTCGCCTGGTGGAGCCTGCTGGTGGAGCACACCTGGTGGGATCCAGAGCACCGGACCGGGACACCGGCCGAGGTCGAGGCCGGACGCTGCATGCGCCTCTACCCGCGCAGCCGAGCACTGGCCGCGCTCGCCGCCGCGACCTGGCTCCCCTATGGCGACCTCCACCACTACGCCCACTCCGCGCACCCCGGCCTGCGCTGGAACTACCTCCCCGCCCTGGAACGGCATCTGCCTGCACCCCACTTCACACCGGGCGCGCTCTTCGCCGGGCAAGCCTCGGTCGTACGGCGCCACCGCACGGCACTGACCTGACACCCGCGTCACGACAGCGGCGGGCTGCTGACCGGGTTCCGGTCCGCAGCCCGCCGTTTCGTATGAGCCAGATTCAGAAGGCAGGACCGCGTCCGCCGCCATCGCTGATCACGGCCACTCCAGCCGTCTGTGGTTCTCCCGGCGCCGAGTTCGAACATCCGCCTTTCACCCGCCGGTGCGCCGTGTCTGTCCGGGCAGTGCCCGTCCAGGTCTCTACGGTGGCCAGCCTCATCCGTCATACACACGGGGAACAGTGATGGGGCGAGCCTCCCGCACCCGCGCCGCCGCACGGCACCGCCGGACGAACGCTGCGCAGACAGTGATCCGCAAGCCCCTCCCCGGCGACGAGCACGCTCTCGCCCGCCTGCTCGGCATGGTGGTCCCGGGCGATCCGAACACCGACAGCTTCGCTCTCCAACTGGCCACCGTTCCCATTCCCGTTGCGCGGGCCGAAGCCTTCGCCACCGGTACAGCCTGGGTGGCCGAACAGGCCGGCGCTGTCACGGGCCTGATGGTCGCCGCGCCGCCCCTGAAGTGGCTGGTGAGCGTGCCGGGTATCCCGCACGAACGCCGGATGCTGATGTCCCACCTCATCGTCCAGTGCGAGTACCTGGCCGTGGAACCCGGCGCACGGGGCCACCGTCTCGGCGCTCTGCTCACCGGCCACACCGCGGACCACTGCACGAGCCGCGGATTCCGCCTCATGACCGCCGCCGTCACCGCGGACAACTTCCACCTGGTCCCGTACTACCGCTCGATGGGGTGGAAGCCCCTGCCCCCTGGTGAAGGCTTCGGCGTCATGGACGCCGACCGTTTCATGGTGGCCTGGCGGCCCAGCGAACCGCACGTCGTGCAGATGTGGATGCCTCTGCACAACGCCGTCACCGCACGCCGCTGGCCCGCCCAGAACGGCACAGTCATCAGCGGCGTGCTCCCTGTCGCCTCGTGAAGCCCCTCCTCCGGAGCACCGGGCAGGAAGATGTGCGCGGCTCCCATCGCAGGGTGCGTCGCTGTCTCAGGTCTCACGCGGCTGCGGGACCCTCTTCCCCGTGACCATCTCCTTGTCGCCGGCGGAACAGTCCGCCGCCGTGCTGTCCATGCTCGCCCCCGTCTCCGTCCAGGCCGGTGTCCTGCATTGCGCCGCCATGCTGCTGGACGAGGCCTCCCGGCAGCTCCACGACGAGCAGTTGCGCAAGTCCATCGACGCGACCGTTGCCCTTCTCAACGCCGCCTTGGAGCCCGCGCCTGCCGCACTGTCCTGTCCGGCCGAACCGGCGGCCCCGGCCCACCTGCTCAGCGGCTGGTACGCACCGCCCCACCCACCCGTCCCGCCGACGACCGGCAACGGCTGGTTCGCTCCGCTCACCGAAGGCGCGTACACGGCCGGCTGCAACCGCATGTCCCAGCCGGATTAGGCCTGGTGCCTGCCGCCGGGGCCACTAGATTGAGCGGCTGCACTGGAACGGCAGGGGGGCTATGAACGGCGAGCGGCACCACGACACTTCTCAGGTCCCCGGCCCCGGCGGTCTGCCGCCGATGCCCCCGGTCCCCCCGGACATGGGGGCTGCGCTGCCCCCGCCCCGTGCTCCGCACGCGGGGCCAACGCTGGTGGAGTGGCTGCGGGTGGTCCGGCCGGCGGCCGAGGCGGGTGTGTGGCGGTACGGGTACGTGCCGCGCGCGGCCGAGGAGCCCGAGGTGACGCCCGCCCGGCAGCTGGTCACCGGCGCGCTGCTGTCGCTGGTGGCCGGGCTGATGCTGTGGTCGCTGCTGTGGAACGGCTACCTGGGGACGTTCTGGATCTGGCCGCTGCTGATGTTCACGCCGGATTCGTGGCGGGGGACGCAGTCGTTCGTGATCGCGGGATGGACCTGGTACGCGATCGTCGCGGGCGGGATGATCTTCGGGTTCGGCCGGATGGGGCGCTGGCCCGAACTCCTGCGGCGTATCGCGCGGCGTCCCGTCCCCGGAACACTGCCGCCGCCTCCCGTGTCCGACGGGCCGGCGGAGGACCTGGCCGCCTGGGAGCAGCTGCGCGGTGCGGGCCTGGCCGAGGCGGCTGAGCGGCTGGCGGCCGAGACGCAGGCGGGGCAGCTCAACGATGTCGACTACGTGCGGATCCGACGTGCGTGGGAGAGCGTGCGCACCGACCCGTCCCGGCTGCGGCCCTTCGACGCCTCCGTGCGCGAGCGGGGCGCTGCGGCCTGCCTGCACCCGTCGGGGACACGGGACCTGCCGGTGCGGGCGGCCCGGCACGATCTGCTGGCCCGGCAGGTGCTGCTGGGGACGGTCGACACGGGGACCCGGATCCCGTACGCGCGGCGCGGTACGGGGTTCGCCCTGGATCCGGATGTGCTCGGCACGTCCCTGCTCGCGGTCGGGCCGTCGGGGACGGGCAAGACGCGGCGGCTGGTGCGGCCGGTCGTGGAGTCGCTGTCGTTGCAGGCGCTGGCCGGGCAGGCCGCGGTCGTCGCCGTGGGCGCGGCCGGCTCGCCGCTCGGTCCGGACGCCGCCTACGACGTGGTGGTGCGGGTCGGCGATCCGGCCTCGGTCTACGACCTTGACCTGTACGGCGGTACGGCGGACGCGGACGAGGCCGCCGGGCTGCTCGCCGAAGGTCTCGTCGGCGACGTCGCCGGTATGGACGTGCGGCGGGCGGCGACCGCGCTGGCGCAGCTGCTGGGGCCGTTCCGGGCCGGGTACGGGCGGTTCCCTTCGGTTCCGGAGCTGCGGGAGCTCCTGGAGCAGGAGAAGGCTCCGCTGGCGGCGCTGCGGCAGGTGCTGGAGGAGGCGGGGCAGGCGTCGATGGTGCGGGAGCTGGACGCCCGGGTCCGCCAGCACGGCAGTCCGGCCGACGCGGGGCATGTGCTGGCCGACCGGGTGGCTTTGCTGGACCGGCCGGCGTTCGCCGGGTTCTTCGACACCAGCGGCCAGGGGCGGCCGTTCTCGCTGGCCGCCCTCGACCATCCGCTGCGGGTGCGGATCGATCTGCCGGAGCGCGGGCACGCGGACGCCTCCCGGATGCTGGCCCGGCTGCTGCTCGCCCAGTTCAGCGCCGCGGCCGTCACCCGTGCGGACCGGTCGCTGTTCGCGTTCCTGGCCCTGGACGACGCCTCTCACGCCGTCACGGCCGGGACGCTGCGCGGGGCCGCGCGGCTGCGGTCGGCGAACGCCGGGGTGCTGCTGGCGCTGCGGACGCTGGACGAGGTGCCGGAGGAGCTGCGGACGCCGCTGCTGGGGGCGGTGGGGTGCCGGATGGCGTTCGCGGGAGTCACCACCTGGGACGGCAAGCGGTTCGCGGAGGCCTGGGGCACCGAGTGGGTGGAGGCCCGCGACGTCACCCACCGCACCGTTTTCGCCGACCAGCCGCTGACGAGGGCGATCCATTCGTTCCGCAAGCTCGTCACCGGCAAGGCGGTCACCACGGACGCCGTGACCGTGCGGCAGGTGGAACGGGAGCGGTGGTCCGCCTCGGATCTGGCGCACGCCGTGCCGGCAGGGCACGCCGTGCTGTCGGTGTCCTCGGTCCGCGGTGAACGGGCCGCTCCCCTGCTGGTCAACCTGATGACCTGACGTCATCAGGCCAACTCTCCAACCCAGTTCGAGCCCATTTCTCCCTGTCTGCCGCGAATCAATGTCCGGTGAAGACCCGTTGACCTGCGCAAGCGCGGTGCCGACCTGCCGGAGGCGACGTAGATTTCGGCAGATGAGCCAGGGGTGAGGGGGGCGGATGAGAGACGGCCAGAGCGCGTGGGATCCCGGGGAAGGGTCCGCACCGTACCCGCAGGCGCCGAAGGTGCCGCCGCCGCGCCCCGAGACCGGACCGGCCGACCTGGCCGAACCGGGGGCGGCCTGGCCCGCCGATGCGGCGGCCCCGGTCGGGGACGGCGCGGCAACCGACTGGTGGCGCCACCCGGACGTCCGCCAGGAGTGGCAGGACCCCTGGGCCGCCGAGGGCCAGGAGGCGCGCGAGGCCGCCTGGGAGATCGGCGCGCAGATCGGCGAGGCCGTCGCCGCCCACCTCCCGGCCCCGCCCGGGCCTCCGCCCACCCCGGCCGAGCAGGGCTGGCGGGGCCTGGACCTGGCCTGGCTCGGGCTGAAGTACAACATCCCCGGAATCCTGCTGGCGCTGCTGGTGACCTGGCGCGGGCAGAGCGGCGTCGACGCCATGACCCGCTCGGTCACCGAAGACGGCATCTTCGCCCCCCTGGGCTGGGTGATGCTCGTCTTCCTCCTCGGCCTGGCCGTGATGGTCCTGCCGATCGGGCAGGTCTTCGCCGACATCGTCGCGAGCGTCTTCCGGGGCCTGGCCAACCTGCTCGTGCGCGCCTGGCGCGCCCCCTACATCGGCTACCTGCTGCGCCTGCTGGTCGCGGTGGCCTGCTGGAGTTTCGTGATCGCCCTGCTCCGCGTCGGCGGACGTGCGGCGGTCCGCTGGATGACTGGAGCGTGAGCACGATGAACACCACTGGGGCGGCGGCCGGCGGGATCGGCGCGATCGCGCTCGGCCTCGTCTGCCTGTTCTTTCAGATCGGCCGGTGGAAGGGCGGCGACCCCACCCCCAAGATCCACTTTTTCGCCGGGGTCGCGCTGGCCGCGCTGCTGTTCCTCGGCGGCGGCATCCTCGGCGTGATGGGCGGCACCGCGGCCGCCCTCGGCGACGGCGTGGGCCGCTTCGCCCTCGAGGGCGCGGCCGGAGCGGTCGCCGACGCAGGCTCCCGGCCCCCGATGACCGGGGGCGAGAAGGTCGGCGTCTCCGGCGCCATCGTGGGCCTGTGCCTCCTCGCCCTCTACGCCGGCCTGATCAAGTCCGGCCGCTACGACCTGAGGTCGCCGGTGCTGCGCGGCGCGCTGGTCGGTGTGTGGCTGGGGGCCTCGGCCGGGCTGATCGGCATGGCGCTCGGGCTGATCCGCACCAGCGGCAACACCCTCGGCGACATCCTCATCCGCACCATCTGACCGGGGGCGAACGGCTGTGGGAAGAGGAGCAGGCACGGGCGGGGGCCGTCTGGGAGCGGGTGCGGCGCACCTGCGGGCGGAGTGGGGGCGCTGGTGGCGCGCCGAGGACTGGAGCGACACCCACGTCGCGCACTACGTCCTCAATGACCAGTACCGGACCTGGATGCGGTTCCAGCAGCGTCACAAGGCCGAGGTGCAGCAGAACATCGGCCTGCTCAAGGAGCAGCAGAAGCACCAGCGGCAGGCGCAGATGATGCAGATGAACCTGCAACGCCAGCGTCAGCGCCAGGGCCGGTACGGGTACGGCGGATACGGCGGCGGGGGTGCCTCACCGGCGGTCTCGTACAAGATGATGCAGTGGGCCAGCCTCCAGATGCGCATCGGGCAGCAGGAGTTCCGGCACCAGGAGATCACCCCTTCCATGCTGCACATCGGCCGCGGCCAGGTCCGCGCCCGCCGCCACTGGGCTGCAGCCGGCTGGCTCCTCGCGCTGGCCACGGCCTGGGCGGGCCTGTGGTGGGCCTCGGTGACGGCCGGCCTGGCCGTCACCCTCCTGGCGGCCGCCGTATTCGCCGTCGCCGCATGGTCGGCGGGCGGCAGCCTCACACCGCGCCGCCCGCCCGTGCCGAAGCTGCTGTTCATCCCGCCGACCGCGCCCGCGCACACGGAGCTGGCCGCCGAGCCGGAGCCGCAGCCGTTCCCGATCCGGGACGCCGGCCGCGATCCGCGGCAGGCCCGCGAGGCGGTCCGCCTCGCGCTGCGCAAGGAAGGCGCGAAGGTCGCCGAGGTCCTCGTGCCGCAGGAGACGGCCTACGGGTGGAAGGTTCCACTGGTGCTGGAGTCCGGCACCAGCGGTCAGCTCATGAGCGTGCTGAAGCCTCTGGCGACCACGCTCCGGGTGGGCGAGTCACAGGTCCTGGCGCGCGCCGCCGACCCGCACGACGCGGCCCTGATGAACCTCCAGGTCCTCACCCGGGACCCGTTCGCCGAACCGCCCGCCTACCCGGTCCGCACCCCGAAGTCCTGCTCGATCACCGACCCGTTCTCCATCGGTGTCTCCCTCGACGGCGAGCACACCCCCATCGTGCTCGCCGGCCAGAGCGCCCTGATCGTCGCCCGGACCGGCGGCGGCAAGTCCTCGATGGTCCGGGCCATGGCCGAGTACACCACCGCCTGCTACGACGCCGTCGCCGTCGACATCGACCCCAAGGGCCGGGGGCTGGGTCCCCTCGCCGGCTGCGCCGTGCGCAGTGCCCGCAACCCCCACGATGCCGAGCAGGAACTGCAGTACCTCCTGGACCTCGCGAACGCCCGCATCGCAGCCCTGGGCCCCACCGAGGACAACATGCCCGTCACGGCCGACTCCCCGGCCGTCATCGGGTTCGTGGACGAGTACCCCGCGCTGACCAAACGCGGTAAGCAGCTGGCGGTCAAGCTGCTGCAGGTCGGCCGCAAATCCCGCGTGACACTGGTGATCTGCACGACGGACTCCACCGAGGACGCGATGGGAGACGCGATCGGGGACGCGCTCGGCATCCGCATCCTGATGTCGTGCCGCAAGGCGGATGTGCCCCTGGCCGTCGGCCGGGACGACGCCATCTCCCGGGGCTGGCTCCCCCACCTGCTGGTGCCCTCCCCCGGCGAGTGGGAACCCGCCGATGCCGGCCGCTACTACTGCGTCACCCCACGCCACAGGGAACCGGTCCTGCGGTACGTCAGCCACCTCGACGCGGGCACCGCGCTGTCCATCGCCCAGGAGCGCACCCGGGCCGGACTGCCCGTCTTGTCCTGGCCCTCCACCGGCAACACCGCACCTGCCGCGGCGAACCCTCCCCCGCCGATCGTCGCGCTCCTGCTGGCCGCGTTTGCTACGCACAGTGATCCGGAAATGCTGACCATCTCGCAGCTCGGGGACTACCTGGTCACCGTGGACCCCGCAACCTGGGCGAAGTGGGAGGGCAAGAAGAACCGGCCGCTGATGATCGGCAGGACCATCCAGGCCCACCTGAAGGCAGCCGGGCTGACCGTGAAGTCCGTGCGGGTCACGACCCTGCCCAACCAGCCCACGGGATACCGGCTCGCGGACATCCAAGGCGCCCTGTCGTGATGCGCCGGCGATGTGCCAGCGTTGCGTCAGGATGCGTCGGCGACGTGGCCGGATGCGTCGCGGGCAGTTTTCGCGATGCGTCGATGCGTCAGCTCCCAACGCATCAGACTTACGTAGTGACCTGCGATGACGCATCAGACGCATCAATCCGACCCCCCGGCCTGGAGGGCTGATGACCCACAATCCGGCTAACTACGTCCGCGTCGCCGCCGACTCGATGGCCCGCCTCACCCACGACGTCCGCGGCGGCCGCGCCGAGTGGAGCCACCCGCACCAGGTCCGCCAGGCCGCCGAGGATCTGCTGCGCCTGGCCGACGCGATGGCCGCCGCCCTCCAGCAGATGTCCGCCGCCCTCGACCCCCGGGCGCCGACGTCCCGGCAGAGCGCGGCCGCCCTCCACCTGGCCGGGCAGGCCGCCGTCACCGCCACCACCCACCTGCGCACCGCCCGCCGCACCCTGCACTGACCGTGACCATCCGACGAGGGGGAACCCGATGACCAACACCCACCCCGCGGGGGCCTGCTGATGCTGTTCGAGCCCAGCGACCCGTGCGACAACATCACGGGACCCGTGGCAGGGGTCTGCAAGCCCGGCACCGGTGGCGGCGGCACGGGCGCCGGCGGCGTCGTCACCCCCGCCGACCCGATGGGCGAACTCGACCCGCTGACCGCCCTCGCCCACTCCACCGCCAAGGCGGCCCACTGGACGGCGCAGCAGCTCGGCAAGGTGGTCGGAAACCGCGACGCCGTCGACCTGACCAACACCGGCTTCCTCCAGCAGTACGCGGTCGTGTTCGCCGCCTCCACCATCCTCGTCCTGGTGCTCTGGCTGCTCGCCGTCGCCAAACGCGCGATCCGGGGTGTACCGATGACGACCGCGTTCTCGGAGGCGATCGGACTGCTGTGGATCGCGGTGGCCGCCTCCGCGTTCACCCCGCTCATCCTCTACACCGTGATCGGCGCCGCCTCCGCGGTGACCGACGTCCTCGTCAGCGCCCTCGGCAGCAACCCGAACGGACTGTTCGACAGCCTCGGCGCAGACCTGGAGGCCGGGAAGGTCGGCGGCGGTCCGCTGATCCTGCTCCTCGTCTCCGTCGCCACCATCGCCCTGTGCGGGGCCCTGTGGCTGCTCCTGATCATCCGTGCCCTCGCCCTGTACGTCGGAGCCCTGTTCTCCGTGGTCGTCTACGCGGGCCTGGTCGACCGGGACTGGTGGGGCCACACCCGCCGCTGGGCCGGGGTCATGTTCGCGCTCATCGCGGTCGAACCGATCATCGTGATCGTCATCGGTCTCGCCGCAGCCCTCCAGACCAGCCCCGACACGAACAAGGTCGTCACCGGGCTGGCCATCACGCTCCTCGCGCTCGGTGTCTCCGTCTACCTGGTGTGGAAGGTGCCGGCCCTCGGCGACGCCGTGAAGGTGGCCCGCACCGCGGCAAAGGCGACCGGCGGCGCGGCCCGCGCGATCACCGGCCCGGCATCCGCATCCGCAGGCGTCATGCGCGGCATCAGCGCTCACGGAGACCGCGGGCACGCCCGGGGCGGGTCCAGCAGCGTCGGCACCCAGAAAACCCCGAACAACGTCTCCGGAGGCATCGCCGCCCACTCCCAGCGCAAGCCCAAGGAGTCAGACAAGTAGCAGCCGCATGCCCAGGGCAGGAGCCGTCTCCCCGGCGGGGAGACGGCTCTTCACTGTGCTGCCTCTGCTGCCTCTCCGCTTCCCTGCTTCCGGGAAGTGGCTGTGAACATGAGAACGGGGTTCTGGCCCAGATCTTGAGGAGCGGTCGCGGAGCGTCACCTAAATGTTCGATTGGGGGCTTCAGAACCGCCCGAATACGCGCTTGAGAAGGGCGGTAAACACTGCCAGGAAGAGCCAAGTCCAGATCAATGCAACGCCCACCTGCAGGAGTGGCGAATCCTTCTCTGAAGCACCAGGTACAAAACTTGCAACCACTGGGCCGATCAGCAGGTTGTATACGAGGGCAGCGCCGCCTGCCCATCTAGTGGCTTTACGCCAGGGGCCAATGGGAGGCACCTCCCCGGTGAAGCTCTTTGGGTCGACATTGGCCAGGTGGGCAGACGTGGACGTCAGATGAGGATGGGCTCCGTCAACAAGCAGCGAAACCGAAATCCGTTCACGGCTTTTGATCAGGCACGGCTGAACACTGATCGTGCTGCCAGAGTGGCTGACGCGGGGGATTTGAGCGCTCGTGGGCACGACACGAGGTTCCCCGATCATGTCGATGACGACCGCCCCGATATCGAATGTGAGTGCCCCATGGAAGTCACCCGGGGCGATGTCGCGTGGCCCCCGCGAGATCAGTTCCACCTCGACGTGATGCGGATGATCGAGCGGGACCTCACCCACAGGCAGGACAAGACGCTCCCGGACAGCTGGCGAGACATTCAGCAACGGTGTTGCAAGCGACATGCTGTAGTAAAGGTGAGTCCTTGCCCGCCAGAACCACCACCCCATGACGATAGTGAAAAGCACGCCAACGACGAGGCCCACAGGCCCCCAAAGAGCAGATGTGAGAAAGGCGCCCTGGGTCATGAAGTAGATCAAATCACCCTGTGCTCTTTACCTCTCGCAGACGGCAGCAGTTGCTGCCCTGGTCGCCTCGTTCAGCGGTGCTTCATGGTCCCGTGTCAGACATGGAGGGCGGGACAGCTCCGTGATTACTCGCGTACACAGCCAGGGAATCGAAGGGGCAGTCCTGTCAGGGACGGGCGGCAGCCGTGCGGATGTCAGCCGCGGACCCACTCCGCTTTGTCCGGATGCCAGGTACCGGCGAAGACGCTTCCCAGGAGCGGGGTGACGAAGGTGTGGGCGGCCGCGGCCGCCTCCTCCCACGTCCTGCAACCGGTCAGGCCGGCCACGTCCACGGCCGCCTTGGCGTAGCCAGCACGCCATGTCGGGGCGGGCATCTGAAATTCGGACGGCAGGCGCAGCTCGGTGTAGCTGGCGTGGGCGGTGCGGTGCGCTGCCTCGCTGTGCAGGGCGTGGTGGGCCTCCGCCGCGGCGATGGTCTCGTTCTGGCTGATGAGGAGGATGTCGGCGAGATCTCGGAAGCGGCTGGAGGGCGTGGTGCCGCGCCACTCGTACATGGCGCAGATCTTGTCCGCGAGGTGGTCGACGACGGGGTAGAGACGCACCTGCGGCCAGTCGGTGGGCCAGGGCAGGTCGGGGCGGGGCATGAGCTGGAAGTCCGCGGGGTTGGCCGTAACGTTCTTGCCGGTGACCAGGTCCACATGGACCGAGTCCACTTTGCGGGGTCCGATGTAGACGTCGAAGGCCTGGTTGATGCCGTCGCCGTTGGTGCCCTGCAGCTCCATCCGCCGTGGCACGAACCGCAGGTGGTCATGAAGGTCGACGGCGGCGCCGGCCAGGAGGGCGTCCAGGGCTTCCTCGGTCGTTCCGTGCAGGCGCTGGAGGTCGATGTCCTTGCTGAGGCGGGCGAAGGACGGGTAGCGGACAAGGAGGGCCTGACCGCCTTTCAGTAGCCAGCCGGTGGGCTCCGCGGTGAAGACCCGGGCGGTCAGACGCTGGAAGAAGAAGCCGCGCATCAGCGCCGCGACGGTTCCGCCGTCCTGCTTCACGACCTGTTTGGCGTGCTCCTTCAGAGCCTTCTCGAAGCTGGCAGGCGTGGTGTAGGTCTTGCCGTTGGTACTGATCTCGACTCCCCCGGTCCCGGTTCAGGCATCCCAGGGTATCGGCGAGGTCTACGGCTCACTCGGGCCCGTCGGACGGCGTGGGCTCCTGGGCGTCCCCGTCGCCCGGTTCGAGGACGGGGAAGTCGATGTCGGGCAGGGGGAAGGCCAGTTCCTTCAGCTGTTCGGCAAGGGCGGTGCTGTGCAACATTTCCGCGATCCTTTCGCCGACGATCTGCGCGGGGCGCTCGGAGACCACTTGCGCAACCCGTGCCGTGGTCTCCGAGAGGGCCGCGATATGGGCGGCGGGGGCGATGTTGTTCATCAGTTCCGTGATCCTGGCGGCGGCGATCCGCGCGGGATCTTCGGCGATCCACTGGGCCAGCACGGTCGTCTCCAGCCGCGAAAGCGCCCCGACCGACCTGAGTGCCTCCTGATACGCCTGTCCAGGACTCTGGCGCGCGATGTTCTCCAGCGCCCTTCGCACCCGTTCGCCCGGGGCATTGGCCAGTACATGAGCTACTGATTGATCGCCAACCTCATAGCGGCGGCTCCCAGCTGCACGCGCGGCTTCGTACATGGCCGCCCGGCCGGGGGACGCCGTCCCATGAGCAATGACTGCTTCCTGAATCGCGGAATTGATGGCGGCGCGCGCTCCCGCAGTGGTGAGCTGCTCGTCCCTCAGTGTGAAGCCGGCTTGTTCGGCGAGGAAGTTGAGCAGGTCGGATCCGGATGCGTTCTTGGGGAGGCCGTAGGCGCGCGCATGGGGCTGGACCCGGTCCGCGAGTACGCGGGTGTCTGTCAGGCCTCGCTGGTCGGCGTCGGCGAGGACTCGGCCGATGTGGCCGCCGTCGGCGCGGGCGCGCAGGAGGTCGCAGATGGTTCGGTCCACGGTGGTCGTGGGCAGGCCGTCGACGAGGGTGACGTCGGCGGCTTCGATCTCGGCTTTGTGGAGGGTGACGCCGGGCTCGCGTGTGGTCCTCCGTCTGGGGACGGAGATCTCGACGTGGTCGGCGGGAATGTCGCCGATGTCGTAGAGCTGGCAGGCGGACGCGTGCGAGACGACAGCGGCCCGGTCTCCGGTGAGTGTGCGCTCCCAGGCCGGGACGCCCGGGTCGAGGCGGAGCCAGGCTGCCTTGATGTCGAGGTGGGTGGCCGGTGCCCCGCCGGCCACCTGGTAGACCCCGTGGACTGCACGCAGAAGCAGTTCCGCGTCAATCAGGCGGGCGAGGTCCACGCGGGAGATCCCAGCTGCCTGGGCCTGCCGCGCTGTGACCAGACCCCACTGGTCAGCGGCAATCGCGCCGAGCCGCCGGATCGCCTCACTCCGATTCATGCAGCAATAGTAACAGTCTGCCAATGGAGAGCAGCGTTTGCTGCATCTAAGGTGTAACAAACGCTGTATCGCTCTCTGATCCACTGGTACTTTCGCTGCCGCTGGTGCTGCCATCCTCATAGGTCAGCCGTCATCGACCTCTTCTCTACGCGTCAGGACGCCCTGAAGCGTGAGCCGCCAGTGATACCAGCGCATGCGGTAACCGATCCGGGTCTCGCGGTATTGGTAGGCGGTGCGCGCTCCGTGCGGCTGAGGCGGTACGCCGGGAGGCAGGTTCGACGCCATGTTCGGCCACGAGCTCTTGTTGTAGCGGGCGCCCTCTTCCCGGATCGCTGCGCCTTCGGCCGCCCATGCCTCTCGCCGCGTGTCGTACCAGGTGAGGTGCTTGTGGGTGACCTCAGGCCACCACAGCATTTGCTTGCAGTGGTCCTTCCAGCGGGACGCTGGATTGCAGGTCAGGCCGATGTACAGAAGTGCCTCGTCCGCGTCGTACAGCCGATAGACCGCAGCGGGCTGGTCATAGTCCACTCCGGGATGCTCCCGGACGGCACTGACAGCGACATCACAGCACCGAGTCCCCGCACGGGGGGAGTTGGGGTCCTGGCGAACCGGCCGGGAGAGCCTTCCGCGATGGCTCCGCTCCACTTCCCCGATTCAAGGAAGTGGAGCTGTCGCTTCGGCAAGTGACGCTGGAGGGCTGCACACGCGAGGGCGGGCAGTATCGTGCGGTCATGTTCATTGCTGCTGTCTCGCCCCGATCCACTGGAAAGACCACCGTCATCTGGTGGCTGCTCCATGCCCTCCACGCGCGCGGGTACAACGTCAAGGGGTTCGACGCAGACGAGTCGAAGCAGCTCTACCGGTGGTGGCAGGCGTCGGACCAGGACTTCGACGTGACGCGTCTCGCGGACACCCGGTTCCACGAAGAGGCACCGGGCGAACTCCCGGACGGCCACGTCGGCGCGGTCGACTGCGGTCACCTGGAGAACCACGCCGGTATCGGGTACTCGGTGCTGCGGGTCGCGGACCTGACGATCGTGGTGTGCGCCGCGACCAACGGGGACGTCGAGCGCATGGAAGAACTGCCGATGGACGGCTTCCTGGAACTGTCGTGGCGCAAGCGTGCCGACAACGTCCCTCCGCCTCCGGTGTGGGTGCTCCTGGTCCGCGTGCAGCCAGGCACCCGGACGTCGCCGGAGGGTATCCGCAAGGGCCTGGTGGATGAGGGCTGGAACGTGTTCACGACGATGATCCCGTCCGTCCAGAGGTACGCGAACACCGGCGAGGGCCTGCCCATCCACGCGGCTGGCTCCCACTTCGACGAGCTGGTCACGGAGATGGAGCAGCGGGGGCTGATCAGCAAGTGAGCAAGAGCCCCACCCCCGAGGAACTGCGGGCACTCCGGAAGCTCCGCAGGCAGCAGGAACAGGAAGCATCAGGGAGCGCCGTGGCGACCCTGACCGAGGACGACGTTGCCCAGGGCCGGCCGCAGCCGATGATCCGGTTCGAGCAGCTGCCGGCCGCGGTGGACGCGCCCGACGCTCACGGGCCGCTCACCGCCGAGGAAGAGCAGACCTGGGAGCTGTGCCAGCGCTCTTTCGCCCAGTACAAGGACGCGTGGTTCGTCGCGGCAGGCGCGCTGGACATCTCTCTGCGGGGCCGGCTGTGGCGGCGGGACTACGACACCGCCGAGGCGTTCATCCGGGATGTGGCGGACATGTCGACGTCGAACGCCTACCGGCAGATCGCCGGGGCTCGCATCGCTGCGCTTCTCGCCGAGCCCCCGCGCCTCGAACTCGAATCGAACAATCTGTCCCGCATGCGGGACTCGGACAACGTGCGGGCCTACGTGATCAGCCAGCGCGCGGCAGAGAGCCTGACACCCATCCGCGAGGACTACGGAGAGGACGCTGCCGCCGAGGCGTACCGGACGGTGGCCGAGGCGACCGGCCGCGACAAGGTCAGCCAGAAGACCATCACCGGCATCGTCAAGCAGTTTCCCCGCAGGGCCGTGGAAGACCTGAACGCCGAGGAGCGTCGGGAGCGCATCCACGCACTCGCGGTGCAGCAGGCCACCGCCGAGGCGGCCGCCAGGGCGCAGCCGACGCCGGTTGCGGCGTTCGCGGCGTATGTGGCCACCGCCGAGGCTTTCGCGGGCAAAACGGACGGGTTGGCGGCCGCGTACGCCGCAGCCGCCGAGGCGGACCCTGCGGAAGCGAAGCGCCTCGCGGTCCGGCTGCGGGACCACCTGACGGTGGTGGTCGACAACCTGCCGGACGTCTAGGACCCACCACCCTGTTCGGTTTTCCTGGAACGGCGAGTCCCGCATGCGGGACTCGCCGTTCTATTTCATTCGAACGATCTGTCCCGCATGCGGGACTCGTGCCGGACCTCGCACCTCGATATCCCGGCGGTGCCGTCAGCGCACCATCGCACGGAACCGGGGTGTTCCCGGAAAGCGGGTCCCCGGTCTCGCCGATGCTGCACCGTAGGGGTCATGACGAAGAAGAACCCCTTCATGCTGACCACCTCCGACCAGTGGATCGAGCTCGAGTCAGATCCGCTCGCCCGGTTCGAGCACCTCAACGACCCTGATGAAGCGGGCAAAAAGGCCGGATACTCGGAGTGGGGCACGCTGTCCGAGAGGGACCTCACCCCGCTGTGGCTGGAGATCTACCGCCGCAACGGGGGTCTGGACGCCGACCCGGAATTCATGGTGGTGATCTGCAACCACGGCGTCTACGAGACGGTCTATGCGGAGAGCGCGCCAGCAATGATGAACCTGCAGGCCCGTTGGGCGCCTGCAATCCAGGCTGCTGCGGTGACCGGGCTGCTGGGCGAACTCGAAAACGACAGAACCTACTCCAGCTTCGCAGGCCTGGTCCGTCAGGCCCTCGCCCAGGGCTGACGCATAGGCCCCAGCCAGAGTGTCGGGGCAGTCACGCAGGCTCAAAGTGCCTGTTCGCAGCGCCTCATGTTGGGTCGTACGGTAGAACCACGGGGCGGGGCCCGCGGCGATTCCAGCGCCGCGGGCCCCGCTCTATGTCGTGCCTGCCCCTCTCCCTACTGGGAGATGTCCGGGTCGAACCCGGCCTCGGGGTTGTAGCCGCGGCCGATCAGCTCCTCGGCCGACTTCCTGTAGGTGCTGGCTGTGGACGGGGACGCCCCACCAAGGGCCGCGGCGATCTCGGCACCGTCAATCTGCGGGTTGACGAGCAGGAGCCGGGCGACGACGCGGGTTTTGAGCTGCACCATGGACATGTCGGCGAGTGCCTCGTTCTGCGCGGCCCGGGCCCGTGCTGCGGCGGCCAGTTCCGTGTTTTCGGCGGCCAGGCGTCGCTCTTCGGCGGCGACCCGTGTCTGTTCGGCGGCCAGGCGGTCGGCTTCGGCAGCGGCGAGTCGGTCCTGCGCCGCACGAAGGTTCAGCGCCTCCGCGCGCTGCGCCTCGGCCGCCTCGGCCGCCGCCTTCCTCACTTCTTCGTCACGCAGTTCGGCGGCCGTGGCGGCCTCTGCGGCGGCCAGCCGGTCGGCTTCGGCGGCCCGGAGCCTCGCTGCGGCGGCGCGCTCGGACTCTTCGGCGGCCGCCTCGTCGGCGGCGCGGCGCTCCTCCGCGGTCGCCGCCCGCTGCACCGCCGCGAGGGTGCGCTGGGCCTTCAGTTCGGCGGCCGCGGTGGCGCCCTGGGCCTCGGCCTCGGCCACCTTCTCCGCGCCGGCGACCCGCGCCTTCAGCTGGGCCAGCTCGCCCTCGGCGTCCAGGGCCTCGGCCTCGGCCCTGGTCGCGGACATCCGCTCGGCGTGCTTCAGCTCCCGGTCGTGGCGGTCGGCCTCGGCCTTCAGCTCGCGCTCCTCGCGCTCCGCCTGCTGGCGGCGCTGCTGCTCGGCCCGCAGCATCCGGGCCGGGAGGGCGCGGGCCTGCTCGACGGTCACGCCGTGCGGGGCCAGGAGCACCGGAAGGCGGTCGAGTACGCCCACGTCGTCCTTCTTCAGGCCCTTCACGATCTCCTCGCGGTGGGCGAGCCACACCTCGTAGATGGCCAGCTCGCGGCGCTGACGCCGCACCTGGCTGTAGGCCATCCCCCACCGCTTCACCGTGCGGAAGGCGCGGTAGGTGTCGACCGGGTTCAGCACCCACCGGTGCCAGGGGATCGGGTCGCGTCCGACGCCGAGTTTCAGGGCGGCCTCGGTCACGAGGTAGTGGCGGCCGGCGCCCACCAGGACCACGAAGATGACCGGCATGAAGGCGTGGCTGAGCGCCTTGTCCCAGTGCTGGACGACCGAGCCGTGCGCGATGGCGTTCAGGACGATGGTCAGCGCGGTGAACAGGTGCGCGATGGGGAGCAGGACCCAGTAGGAGCGGCCGCGGGTGGCGAACAGCAGGTCGCCGACGAGGCAGATCAGGATGGTGACGTCCACCCCGATCGCGAACAGCGTGCTGTCCGCGCCGTCGTCGAATCCGAACCGCTGGTGCGCGGCACTGGAGAGGTTGCCGAAGGAGAGGTAGAAGCCGACGGCACCGAGGGCGATGCCGCCGACCAGGAACACGGCGCCGAGCCACCAGCGGAGTCGGCTGCTGCCCTGCGGAGCTCCCTCGTCCGCTTCGGCCGCCGTACCGGTGGCGGTGCCGTCCCGCTCGTCGAGCCAGCCCGCCAGGCCGTCCGCCGAACGGGGGCCGAGGGTCGCCGCAACCCGGTGCGCGGTCGCCGCAATGGGGTCTGCGGCCGCTGCAACGGCGCGGCCCGGTACCGGAACCGGTGCTGCGGGTGCCGGGGCGGTCCCCTGTGCGGGGACCGTTCCCGACTCGATCGTTGTGGTCATCTCTCTCCTCTGTCGAAACCGCTGGTGGTGACCGGGCGGGCGCCGAAACGGTACCCGCCCGGGCCGCAATGGCCCCGGTGGCGCTGCCCCATCGTGCCGGGGTGCCTTCCGTGGCGGGAGTGGTGGGTCGGTCAGGAGTGCGAATTGAGGCCGGACATGGCCTGTCCGTGGCGGCGGAGTTCGGCCTCGGCCTGCTGCCGCATGGCCTCGGCGCGGGCGGCTGCCGCAGCCGCTTCCGCGGCGGCCTGGGCCTGTGCCTGCTGCTGGGCGTTCATCGGGCACCCCCGAGGACAGCGGTCAGCAGGCGGACGGTCCAGCTGCCGCACGTACGGCACACGTACTGCCTGGTCTTGGAGTCGTAGCGCATCTTCCGGCCGTGGCAGACCGGCGCCGTGTGGCGCGCCATCACTTCCACCACTTCCGGGCGCCCGAGGAGTCCTGGTCGGTGGTGCCGGTGCCGGCCGTGGGCCGGTCCGTGGTCTTCTCGGTCCAGCCGCCGGTCTCGGCCGAGTAGGAGCGGCCGTGCTGCTGCCGGTTCGCGTCGCTCTGGCCCGCGCCCAACTCGGCCTGGCTGATCGTCTTGCGGAATGCCATGATGGCGTCTCCATCTTCTGGTGGATTCGCCCGTCCCGGGGTTACTTGGTAGGTGGCCCGGGGCGGGCTTTTGCGTGTCCCGAACCCCTCTCGGGGACGGGCGTTCTGGGGTGTCAGGAGGCCGATAGACCTCCCGTAAGGGGCCGTTAGGGCGACCGATAGAACCGCAGGTCAGCGCGGTGATAGGGCCGTCTATCGGCCTTCCTGGACCCCCTCCTGGAAGGGGGCCGGGGAAGGGGTCTGGGAAGGGGCCGGAGCGGGGGCCGACAGACCCCCGGGGATGAGGGTGAGGAAGGCCGCTGCGGGGGTCTCCCGGCGGGCCGGGACAGGGGCCGCGGCGGGGGTGCTGGCGGGGGCCTCCCCCGGGGCCGGGACGCGGGCCCCGGCGGGGGTGCCGAGAGGGGCCTCCCCCCGGGCCGGGACGGGGTCCCCCGCGGGGGTCCGGGTGCCGGCGGCCGGGGTGTTCTGGAGCAGGGCCGTGGGGCTGTACCCGTGGGCCGCGACGAACGCGTCCACCCTGGCCCCCGCGCGGGTCACCGGCTTGCCCTCGATCCGCATCCCGAGCTTCTCCACCGTGGGGATCCCCGCGGCCTCCAGCCACTGCCGGAACTTGGTCTGCTCGGTGTCCTGGGGAAGGAGCCCCGAGGCGACCGCGCTGTCCAGCAGAACGTCCAGGTGGACCCCCGCCCTTTTGCTGAACTCCGCGTCAGACAGATCCCTGATCACGTGCCACAGCAACGCGGCGCCCGGATGGGCCGCCGGGGGAGCGGCCTCCTGGCCCTCCTCGACGTCGTCCTCCTCCTCGGACTCCCCGAACCCGTCCTCGGACTCCCCGAACCCGTCCTCGGGGTCCTCGGCTCCGGCCGCCTCCGGGGGAGGGGAGACCATCCACGCGGCGACCGCCCACACCAGCGCTCCCCCGCAAACGATCATCGAGCCGTTCCCGCCGACCAGATCAGCGATCATCGGACCTGCGGTCTGCGCCCCGGCGTACACCCCGGCCGCGCCGAGGAGGCCGCCCAGCCCGAGGACCGCGAGCGCGTCGCCCTTGTCCCTGCGGACCATGACGACCGGCGGCGCGGTGATGGCGGCCAGCTGCTCCGCCGTCAGCTCCCCGTCGTCGTCATCGTCTTCGTCCTCCCCGTCGTCGGCACGCTTGCGGCGCCGGGCGGCCGCCGCCTTCGCCTTCGCCGCCGCCCGCTTCCGCGCCGCCTCGTTCGCCGCCTCCTGGCGCTCCGCCGTGGCGGCCGGGTCGGTGCAGGCGGTCTCCCACATCCGGCTGCCGGCCGTCGCGACGCACGTACAGATCCGCCCGCCGAGGACGAGCGACCCGGACACGAGCGCTGCCAGCACGGAGCCGATTCCCTGGACCCCGCTCACAGCGCGCCCACTGCCTGAGCACCGAGCAGCAGGGCGTTGTGCACGATGCCCCAGATGCCGCCCGCCTCGGAGTAGATGACCCCGGCCCCGATGCCGAGGAAGGCGGGGATCCACAGCCGCTTCCACTCGAACAGGAAGATGATCGCGGTCAGGCCGAGGGCCGTCCCGCCGAGGCCGATGTCCCCGAACGTCCCGCCCTGGATCAGGCTCTTCGGCAGCTCTGCCGCCGCGTTGGTCAGCTGGGACAGCGCCGTGTTGGCGGTGGCGGAAAGGATGCCCAGGGCGATGCCGAGGCCGCCCGAGCGGTCCCTGTCCAACTTCACGCGCTTCGAGCCGCGCAGGCCGGCCAGGAGCACCACGCCGTTGGTGAAGGCGAGGCCACTGGTGCCGACCCCTCCGAGGACGGGACCGGCCGCCATAACGACGTCGGTGGCGAGGGCGATGGAGTTCACAGCATGGCTCCAGGGGCGTAGAGGAGGGAGGAGACGACGAGCGTGGCGAGGGGGACCCGAGCCAGCCACCGGACCGGCGCGGGGCGGGGCTTGCGGGTGATGCGGCGCTCCAGGAGGAACAGGCCGTACCCAGCACCACCCGCGATCAGCAGGGGGGCGAGGATGACGGGCCAGGGGGCGAGTTCGGCGAGGCCGGTACGGATCAGCTCTCCGGTCCCCTGGCCCCAGAAGGCGGCGCCGATCATCCCCGCCGGGCGGGCGAGGAGTCCGAACAAGCCGGGGAGCCGGTGGAGACAGACGAGCTTGACGGCATGCCAGCCGACGTACGCGGCGCCGATCGTCACGCCGAACACCGTCACGTTCACCAGGGACGTCATCGCCTCGGCGAGGAGGGCCGCTCCGGCCCACGGGTCGCCGGTGGTGAAGCTGAGGATGCCGTGGCCGACCGCTGCGGCCGAGGCGTTGTACGCGGCCCACCGCAGGCGACGGTTCGGAACCGCCTCCCCAGCTGCGCTGCGGACCTCACCGGCCAGTTGGGTCCAGGTGGTCTGACCGCGCAGCGCGGCCCACGTCGCCTTCCGCAGACTCGCCCCCTTCGCGGCCTTCCCCGGGGCCGTCCCCGACCCGGCGGCCGGAACGGCCGTGACCCGGCGCGCGCGGCGGAGCCGAGCACGAGCCGTGGTCGTGGCACTCACCTCGGGCCCTGGCAGGTCAGCCTCAGACGGCGACGGCGTGCCCGGCTCCTTCGCGGCCGGAGTAGTGGCAGAACGCGCCCTCACCGCTGCACCCCGTTCCGCAGCCGCTTGCCGAACAACTTCACGTGCAGCGCCCGCCGGTCCGCCTGCCGCATTCCCCCGCGCACCCCGATCACTTTCGACGGGGTGGAGGACGTGGTCAGGTCCTCGCTCAGGCACCGGGCCAGGACCGGGCAGCCATCGCAGTGGGCCAGTGCCGTCCGCTCCGCCTCCGAAGGCACAGCCGCGCCCGCCGTCAGCTCCCACGGCTCCGGGTAGAACACATTCGGGTCCACGCCCACACAGGCGGCACTGCCCGACCGCTCCCGGCGCACCGCCGGAGCGGGGGCCAGGTCCTCGTACGCCCACAACCGGTCCAGCCAGTCGGCCGGACGTGCTGCGGCCCAACCCGTCGGCAGCGGGGGCACCCCGCGCACGGCGCTCACAGCTCTACTCCCAGTGCCCGCAGGCTCGCACGCACCCGCAGCTCGTCCCCACCCAGGCCCGGCGCCTCCGGCACCGTGGGGGTGGGAACGGTCATCGCCGTGGTGCAGCACCGGTACGGCAGAACCGTCCGGGTACGCACCACAACACCGCGCACACACCTCTGCACCCGCCACCTGCGGAATGCGTCTGACACCATCGCCATGTCGGCGTCCTCTCACAGCGGACCACCCGACAGCGGGCACGAGGCTGCAACCTCGTGCCCGCCGCCCGGCCGGTGTGTCCTCACCGGCCGGGCACCTGCGTTTGCAGGCGGGCACCACGCCTAGACTGAAACAACCTTCGTTATTGCCTAGGCATTAATGAGGATGCCCGCCCGTTTGGCTGTTGTCAATAACGCCTAGGCGATAAGGTGTGGCGTGAACACAGGAGGTGCAGGCACATGACCAGTTCTGGAGACCTCTCCGCAGAGCTGCGCCGGCGTATCGCGGTGGGGGAGTACCCAGTGGGCGTCAGGTTGCCCACAAACGCGCAGCTCATGGCCGAGCATGGCGTTTCGAAGGCGACGGTGACCAAGGCAATCGCGTCTCTGGCCGACGATGGGCTGGTCTTCTCGTCAAAGCGAGCTGGCACCATCGTCCGCTCCACCAGCTCAATCGCCCTGCCGTTGAGCAGGTATGGGCAGGTGCTCAGGCCGGGCGGACCCGCAGGTCCGTGGGAATCCGCCACGGCAGCTGCAGGCCTTGAGGGTCACATGCAGTTCGTCTCCGTGGAACGTGTCCACGCAGACGCCAGCCTGGCCGGACTTCTAGGGCTCGCCGAAGGCGATGAGCTGGTCTATCGCGTACGCCAGGCTGTCCTACTCCCCAATGACGTCGTCCAACTCCAGCAGGCTTGGTACCCCTCAGTCATCGCCGAAGCAGCAGGCCTCGACCAGGACGGAAAGATCGACGGCGGGATCTACGGCGCACTGACAGAGGCAGGCCACCAACCCGCCAGCGCCAGCGAGACCGTCGGCGCCCGGGTGCCTACCGAAGATGAAGCCACCCAGCTCCGGATCGGTGGACGCGTCTGGGTAATCACCGTGGAACGACTCACCCGCGACGCACAGGGCCGCCCCCTGGAAGTCATGCGAGCCGTCGCCCCTGCCGACCGGCTGCAACTCAGCTACGACAACCTGCCCCTCACGTCGGGGTGATCGGCCCTCAGACGTCTCCGGGCAAGGCGACACGCCAGTTGCGTTGTGGGTTGCCGAACGGCAACTACGCGATATCTTTCACTTCTCTTGATGTTGGAGGTGCGAATGACGACCGCTCATGACCCTGTGTCCGCCGTGAATGCCCTGCTCGACGAGCATGCACCACTGCTGCCTCCTGCCCTTCGGGCTCCGCTTCGACGTGCGGCCGGTCTGTCTCAGCGGCAGGTGGCAAGCGCGATCGGTGTCCGGCCGCTGCAGATCCTGCGTTGGGAAGCGGGCAGTGTCGAACCCCGCAACGGCGAAAAGCGGCTCGCGTACAGCCGTCTGCTCCACGGCCTCGCCCAGCAGCACCCCGACGTCGTCGCTTCGACCGCAACGCCCTAAAAACTGAAGAGGCCGTCCCTGCGCCAACAGGAACGGCCTCACTTCAGTTCGACTCGCTACCTACCACAGCCCGAGTCGTGTCCGGAGAGGTGACCTCGCCGGGGGTGATGCCCGTGGGCCCATGGCCCGCGTGGTCACCGATACCCAGAATAGGCGGCCTGACATCCAGAGGCCACCATCCTGGGCCCTTGTCTGGTCACACTGCCGTCCGCGGCTCCCCTAAAAGGGGAGATCATTCCCGTGCTTGACCTGCACGTTTACGCATCAATCGAGCTCCGGCCCGCTGGCTGGACCCGCGCCCTCATGATCTTTGCGGGGGGTGCTCGGTGAGCCTCTACCCCGAGGTACGGCGCGGGGGCAACCTGCCGTTCGGCCAGTCGTGCAACCGGTGGGTGTGCGATCCCCGGTACTCCACGAACTGTCGGACCCTCTACGCGATCCTCGTGTCGTACGTCGACACGCACACCCGCGACACCCAGCGCGGCAAGCCCTACCGGCAGGAGCTCGCCCGCCAGCTCGGCTGCTCCCCGTCGACTCTGGACCGCACCCTCTTCGAGGGCGAGGTGGCCGGCCTGTGGACCGTCCACGCGCGGACCGACCCTGACAATCCCGACCTGAACGACGCCAACGTGTACGAGCTCCACGATGCGGCGCTGATGTACGCCGGTCACGGGGAGTGGGTCGACCCTCTGCCGCCCGGGGTCCTGGCAGCCGATGTGGCGAAGGAGCTCATCGAGGAGCGGCGCGCGGCGAAGCGGGCAGCCGGTCAGGTGCGCAAGGGCGGCGTGGCCAAGGGCGTCAGCACGAAGAAGCTGCGCGCCGAGCGGACCGCGCAAGAAGCGTCTGCCGCCTCCGAGACAGCCCGCACTCCCGATGCGGATGGCACAGCAGCCGCATCCGAAACTGCCGGGCCGGAAGCTCCTCAGCCGCAGGGGGGTGGCAGCACCGGTGCTGCCAGGGGTGGCAGCACCGGTGCTGCCAGGGTGGCAGCACCGGTGCTGCCCAATGTCTATAGCCCTGTCCATAGCCCTGTTCTAGAGCCGGAAAAACCCTGTGGTTCGGCCGGAGGCCAAGGTGCGGGTGGTTTCGCGCGTGCGGGTGCGCGTGCGGGCGCGGACGAGGAAACTCCGGCCGCTGCGGGCGGCTCCGCCGCGAACCAGGAGAAGGGTGGCAAGGGGGATCAGCGGCACGGGCGGAAGGCGCCGCAGAAGATCAGCGAGCTGCGGCCCGTGGCGGGTGAGGAGGAGGTCTACGTACTGCTGGACGGACTCGGAGTCCTGGACGCGCCCGCAGCCCGGATCAGCATTCTGCGCAGGGCCGTCCGCGAGTTCCTCGGGCACAACCCCAGTGCCACGCCCACCCCGTTCGACATGTACCCGCGCACGCCCGAGCACGCCGCGACACGCCTCCTGGGGAAGTGGCACCGGGCCCAGGGACCGCTGCGCGCGTCCAAGGGCTATCAGGGTTCGGACAGGATCCTGCGGCCCGCCGGCTACCTGGCGGAGATTCTCTTCGAGCAGGCATGCGAGCTGCCCAACTGCGAGACGGGCGTTCTCCTCGACACCGGGGCATGGTGCCGGCAGTGCCGGTACCGGGCCCACGAGCGCATTCAGAGCGCTGAGGTCGCCCGGCTCGATACACAGCACCGGGAGCAGCTGGAGCAGCAGCGGGCCGAGGCTGCCCTGAAGCGTGAGGTTGAGATCGAGGCCGTCTACGACGAGGCCGTGGCCGCGAACGAGGCGTTCGACCGGCTGCGGGCAGCCCGTGCTGCCGAGGCCGAGGAGACCGCCCGGCTGCGGGAAGAGCTGGCCGCTGAACACCCGGAGCTGATCGTTGCTGCCCCCGCGGCGGAGATTCCGGGCCCTCGGGACCGTGCCGGAGCCTCCCGGCGCGGCCGCTACACCGTGGAGGAGGAAACCGTGCGTGCTGCCCTGCTGCGGGAAGGCCTGCGCGGTACCGCCCTGGACGACGCTGTCCGCAGCCACATGACCGCCTGGAGGCTCAAGCGCCGGGAGGAGGCCCAGGCTGCCGACCTGGCTGCTCGCGCTGTTCCCGTCGGCGCATGGCCGACGGGAAGTCACCAGCAGCCCGAGAAGGCGCCGTTCTAGCCCCTGGGCGGCCCGCTGGAGGCCTGCGGGCCCCGGCTGGCCCCCTTTGGCCGACGAGGGGCGGACAGTGGCTGAGTGGGCTGCTGAGGCCTGCGTGACGTGCGGAGGAGGCATCGTCGGCAAGCCAGGCCTGCGGTGGGCAAGCCAGGCTTGCCCACCCTCCCGGCACCTGGATGCGTCCCTGTAACTCTCCCTTGTCTTCCCCCTGTGGTGAACCTCCGGCCTGAGGACCGAGTTTCAGCAGCTCACACCGTGTTCTGAAGGAAATAGCCAGCCTCGACGCCTCTCTTATCCATGATCCTGTGCAGAGTCGTTGAGGTTGGTATGCGGGCAGGGGGAGGGCTGATGGCGGGGACGGCGGCACGCCGGTACGGGTCGACGGCGAAGACCCGTACCCAGGTGCTGGAGGCGCTGGGCGTGGTGAAGATTGCCACGGCGTCCCAGATCCGGGCGTTGATGTGTCCGGGCACCGCGGACGCCGGAACGGTGCGTGGCGGGGCGAAGGACCTCGAGGCCGAGGGCCTGGTCCTCAGCGCCGGCCGGACATCGCGGGTGGAGGAGGACGGGCGGCGGATCACGGAGAAGCTGTGGTCGCTCACGCCGTCCGGGCTGGAGGCGGCTGCGGTGGTCCTGGACCGCCCGGTGCGGGAGATGGGCGGCACCGCGAAGGCAGCGGCGGCCTCGGGGGCGAAGCATGCCGGCCGGGTGACCGACACCCTGGCCGCGTTGCTGCAGACCCCGCCGGAGCCCACCGCGCCCGTGCTCCGCAAAGGCGCCGTCCCCGCTCCGGCCGCTGCGCCGGACGAACGGCCGCCGGGGCTGGGCCCCATCGGCGCCTGGTCGACCGAGGTCAGCCTCCCGGTCACCGGCTCCTTCGCCGCCCCCGGCCGGGGCAGCGTCCGCGCGGACCTGGTGCTCGCGCTGCCGGGCGGCCGGCTGCCGCTGCTGTTCGTGGAAGTCGACAACGGCACCGAAGGACCTGCGGTCCTGGCAGAGAAGATCCACCGCTACCAGAGGTTCTTCGCCCGCACCGTGAGCCAGGCCGGCCGCGAGACGGTGCTGTGGCGCACGGTGTGGACCGCCCCGGCGAGCCGGGAGCTCCCGCACCCGCCGCTGGCGATCGTGTTCACGAAGAAGATGGGCGCGACCGCGATGAAGACCCGCATGAGGGAGGTCGCGCGCCTGTCGGAACCGGCGTGGCAGGGCCGCTGGACCACCGGCTACACCGCCCTGAACGGCACACCGGGGGACGGCTACCGGGACTACCAGGGCACCGTCCCGGTCGTGGTGACCGTCCTGGACCGCCTCGAGCAGCACGGCCCGCACGGGCCCATCTGGTGGCGCTACGGCCACCAGGAGCTCCAGACCCTCACCGACGCCCTGGACGACCCCGACGACCACCGCGCCTACACCGTCCGGGAGACGCAGCGCAGAGCGGCCGCGGACGCCGCGCGCGAGCGCCGGCAGCAGGAGCAGGCGGAAGAGCGCCGACGTCGTGAGGCTGCGGCCTGGCCGTGTCCGGAGTGCGGCCGCCGGGTCTACCCACCGGGCGACGAGTGGAGTGACGGAGCCGAGCCCGGCAGCCTGTGCGGGATCTGCCAGTCCCGCGCCGACCACCAGACCCGCCAGACACAGGAAGAAACAGAGCAACAGGGGACTCTGGAGCGGCAGACCAGGTCGGACGGCTGGCGGGGCTGGCTCGGCCGCTGAACTCCCGCCACCTGAAGCCGTGGGCAGGCGGAGCCGCTCACTCTTCGGTGGACGCTGCTCCCGGCCCCAGCCGACGACGCCCACCCACAGCCGGCGGCCGTGCGGGGGAGACAGACGACCTCACAGTTCCGGGGGCCTGGACCTCAGCGGCGCGGGCGAGTTCGGCAGCGAGACGGCCACGCGGCGCGGCCGGAGCCTGGGATATGGGGCGGGGGCCGGAGCCCAAGGGACGACGCTCGGTCATCCGGCCAGTGTGGACCCGCACTCCCAGCAGAACGAATCCAGGCCCGGTGCGCAGGTCCCGGCCGCCCCTCCGCCGGCCGGGACCCCTTCCTGTGCGCGGCGCTACCGACGGCGCCGCAGATGAGGCACCAGCACCGCCACCGCGGCGACGTACACGCCGAGCGTGCCCAGCGCGACCTGCGCCGGGTCGGCCCAGGACGGCGCCAGCCGCACGACGATGCCCGCACCGCCCGCGAGCACGGCGCCAATCCCCAGGAGCAGCAACAGGAAGAGAACATCCCGCTGGCGCCGCAGCCGCGCGAGCTCCTGCGCACCGGTCTGCTCCTGGGCGGCCGCCTGCGGGCGGGCGGCCACGGGGTCGTGCTGGGTGATGGTCATGGGGTGATCTCCTCGGCTCAGGTACTCGGGCGGGCGGAGCCTCTGGGATCCGCACCGCTTGTGTCGCGGGGTGGGTGTCGGACAGCAGGTAGCCGTCCGACACCACGGACCCTGAGCCCTGAGAGGGTTAGCCACGCAACACCCCGTCCCGACGGGGATATGCGACTCCCGGCAACCGCTCTGAGCTGCGCTTTTGTTAGCGGTGAGCGTTTCCGTAGAGCCTGGAACACAGGCAGGGTTAGACACGCAAGCCAGTCCGATATGACCTGAATCCCGCATTCATCCTGTGATGTAGATCACGAGTGAGCGTGCCGCCGCGCCCCACCCCAGCCTGCCGACAGCAGGGACCCTTCGAGGGAGTTGCCACCAGGTCCGCCAGGCGTCCCGCCTCCCGCGTTCACATCCACGGGGGAGGGTTTGCCTATTCCTGTGAACTACCGCTGGATCTGCACCCTGGTGAGCTGCGAGTTGACCACCAAGCCCATCGTTGAAGAGGGACTTCCCAAATTTGGGAAGTCCCGCTTGTTTTCGCGGATTCTGGCCCGTGGCCCTGGCCGACTACGTCTCGTCGGGCGGTGGGCTGCCGCCGAATTGGATTCGGGGCGGGTCTTCCACGGCGTCGGGGTCGGTCCTGGGGTCGTAGGCGGTCAGGCCGGTGGAGCGGACGTGTTCGGCGATCCTGAGCCATTCGCGGTGGTCGATCTCGGCGGCGAGGGCGGACCAGTCGTGTTCGGGGTCGTCCAGGGCGAGGCCCTGGACGTGGTGGACCTGTTCCAGCGCCTCGCCGGTGGCGTGGTCGATCTGCTGCGGTGTCATCCCGTTGGCGTTCCGGCAGATCAGGGCGCGGTGGAACCGTTCGGAGTCCGGGTGGACCTCCAGCTGCTCGCCGGGCGGGCGGAGCCAGCGTGCGGGGATGGTGTGCTCGGTGGTGGCGGGGAAGGTGATCATGCGGCCGGTGTGGTCGGTGACGATGCCGGTGATCTCGTACTCCTGGCCATCGGCGAGCCCGAGACCTGCGGCCTGTTCGCCGGTGAGGCGCAGGGTGACGCGGCCGGCGGGGAGTTCCCGGGTGGCGGTCACGGTGCCGGGGGCGTCGCCGTACCCGGTCACGGTGACCGTGATGCGCCGGCCGCGGGCCATGTAGAGCTGCATGTCCGCCTGCCACCGCGCCACCGATTCCCCTGGCCCGGTCCGGTACTCCGGCGGTAGCCGCTGGGGGATGCGCGCGATGTAGGCCGCGCCGACTTCCACGTCCTCGATGCGCACTTGTCGTCCCTTCCGCATCTGTCGGCCCCCAACTCCATCGTGCCCGGTGGGGGCCGCCCCTACGAGGCGCGGCCGGGGCCTTTCAGCAGGGCGTTCGATGCCCGGTGCGGCGGCCGCGGGGTTGCCGTCATGCCGCTGTCACGGCAGAACGGCGAACCGTCGGAAGCGTCCCCCGAACGGGTGAATCCGGGCCTCGTGTACGCGTACGCGACTTGTGCGGGGTGCCTCCAACTTGCCCTGAAATTATGGCCATTGACAGCAAACAGGATCTTTCGGCATGTTTCGGGCACGACCCGGTAGTCGGGCTGTTTGGGTGTGGATGGGAGTGGTTTTCGTGGTGCGTGAGGTGTTCGACGAGGGGCAGGCGGCGAGCCGGCTGCGGGTGCCGGTGGCGGCGTGGCGGTGGGCGACCGGCACGGGGCTGGTCCCAGCGGCGGACGCCGGGGCGGGACGGTGGTCGCGGGCGGTGGTGGAGGCCGCCGACCCCGAGGCGGTGCGGGCGGCGCTGCGGGCGATCGAAGCGGGGGTGGCGGCGGACCGGCTGACGGAGGCCCTGGGGGTGCCGCTCCCGATCCTGCGGCCGAGGGTGACCGCCTCGGCCGTCGGCCACCTCGTCCGTGCTGGCCTGCTGGTCTACCTCGGCGGGGACCCGCAGTTCCCCGTCGTCCATCCGGACCAGGTGGCCGCGCTCGCCCGTCGGCGGGACCTGCCCGCCGTTCTCGACCGGCACGTGCCCCTCGGCCCGGACCAGGCCGCGGTGCGCCTGGGCGTGCGCCGTTGCGACTTTGATCAGGTGGTGCGGCTCGGGTGGCTGGCCCCGGCCGGCACGGTGGAGGTCGACTACAAGCGGCAGGGTGGGGTGACGACGGTCCCTCTGTACGACGCCCAGGCCGTCGCGCTCCTGGAGGTGGTCCACCCGTCCGTCGACTGGCGGGCAGTGCGTACCACCGCGGCGGGCCGCCGCTCCCCGCTCGCCGCCCTTACCCCGCTCGTGCCGGGCGAGGACCGGGTGTTGTTGGCGGGAGTGGCCCGGATCGCCGGGGTCGGGCGGGCCGCGGTGGCGTCCTGGCGCCGCCGCCACCCCGACTTCCCCGACCCGGTGGCTGGCACGGACGTGCATCCGCAGTTCGACTTCCGCGCGGTCGTGGCGTGGCTCCTGGCCCACGACAAGATCGAGATCCCCACCGGGCCGACGATCGCCACGCTCGTGCTGGCCGGGGTCGGGAGCGGGGGTGTCTCGCACCGGTTCCGCCTTGATGACCCGTGGCTCACCCTGGCCGACGACGCCGACGGCGAGGACACGTTGTCCGGCTGGTCCACCGACGACGACGCCGACGCGATCACCGCCCTGGCGGCGGGGGAGTTCGGGGCGTCGCTGCACCGGCTGACCGCGCCCGGTACCGGCCCGCTGGCGGTGCCGGGCGTGGTGCGGGTGATCGACCGCTTCCGCTCGGGGTCGGGGGGCCTGCGCCTGACGCTGGCCTGGCCCGCCGGCCTGCGCGGCACCACCTCGCGGACCGGCGGAGGCGGCGTGGTCCGCCATGGGATCGCGTACGCGGGTCCGGGCGAGGCCTGCGTGTGTGCGTGGCACGACTGCGGCGGCGTGGTCCCGGTCTCCTGGTGCGCCGAGCACGGCGACCGGGTGGAGCCGGTGCTGGAGTGGCACCCCGGAGGAGGGATCCGCTGCACCGGCCTGTCCCGGGCACGTGGCCTCACGGTCGCCCGGGGTCGGGCAGACTGACCGCCCTGACGGATGACGAGAAGGCCAACGTCCTGCGCCAGGGTATCGAGGACTACCTGAGCGAGGTCGATGCCGAGGACCTGGACTCGGAGGACCTGGCGTGGTCCCTGGTGGGTGCCCTGCGCCGAGCAAAAGCAGAGCGGGCCGCCCGCCAGTAAGCCAGCCAACATTCCCATCAATGAGCCTCCGGCATTCCTGCCGGAGGCTCATTTACTGAATCCGCATTTTGCGTTTTCGGTATTTCGCGGAGGCTTTTATTTGATAGCCCTCCGGGGGTGGTGGGGTGGTTTTCGGGTTTCTGTACTGGGCCGTGTGGAGGTGTTTCGTTTTTGGTTTCGGGTTGGTGCTGTTTTGGTTTCGGGTTGGTGCTGTTTCGTTTTTGGTATTCGGGTCGCGGAGTTTAAGGATTGCATCCCGGCGTGGGTACCCCCTTCTCCTGCTGGCGTTTTTGGTTTAGACCACTAGGGGCAGCGGTGCGGTGGCCTTCACCACGTTGTGTAGTGGTCTCTCGGGGGGTGTGGTGAGGGTGGACACGTCCTCGGGATGTGTGCATACTGTTGCGAGAGGGAGCGCGCAGCGCGACCGGCAGTCCGGGGGTCCCGCAGGGACCAGCCACCCGGATCCCGTACCGCACACACTGTCAGAAACCCTCTCACCAGCGGAAATCAAGCCCCTGACAGACCGCCAGGAGCCCACCACCCGCCCGCCGGCCTCACCGCCGGCCCCAGGGCCCCGAAGCAACCCGGGCCCTCCCGCAGTCACCGCAGGTGACTGCCAACCGGGCACACTCCGCCCGGCGCTGCGCAGCAGCGCAGCCCCCTCAGGAGTGACGCAGTCACTCCGCGTC